>CP181432.1:3897500-4432500 GCA_051717205.1 Sorangium sp. So ce1128 | reverse complement strand
CGGGGCAACCAAGGAGGGCGGAAGATACTCAGGGATACCGCCAGGTCAACGGTATTTTTTCCGACCAGTTCCTTGGGACGAAATCGGCCGGGTTTTTAGGGTTTTTCGGTACACGGGCACGCCGCCGTGGCTGGCAAGGCGAGCTCTGCCGCGGCGCCTCAGGTCTCCGGGTGCTCGTCTGCGAACCAGCGGCCCATCCGCTCGCGAATGAGGAGCATCTCCGCTCCGCTCGGGAGACGGATCCGGAAGCCTTTCTCACGCGGCCCGAGGCCCACCATCGAGCCCATCACCTCGACGGGTTGCCAGCCGCCGGCGCCTCGGAGGCGAGCGGGGCGCCCTCGGTCCGAGGCCTCGGTCTCGACGTCGACGCAGTACCACCGCGTGGTGCGGGACGTGGTCCAGCCGGCCTCGGCGCAGAGCCGCACGTCCGCCTCCTGCAGCGCGCGATGAGACGCAGCGAAGGCAGCCCGCGGATGCAGCACGAGGACCAGCGCGTAGCCCGGTTGCAGCTGGCGAACGATGTAGCTCCTGCGGTGGGCGCGCACCGTGATCTGGCGCGGCATACCGAGCGGCGAGCTCGCGATCTCTGCCAGGACGATCTGCCAGTGGGCCGCCGTGACCTTCACGTCAAATGGATCGAGGCGGCCTGCGTAGTCGATGGTCTCGCCCTCGAAGTCCACGAGCGCGGCAGCGCGCGCGCCCGGGATCGCGCATAGGAGATCCTCGAGGATGGCCGTGAACGAGGAGGGCGCCTGATCCCGTGGGAGTCGGCTCCCGCTCCGCTTGCGAGCTCCGTTGCGCGAGGTCGTCATGGCTCGATCCGCACAAGCTCGAGCAGAGCATCGACGCCGCCCACGACCCGCGGCTCGCGCCGCAGCACCTCGATGAGCTTCGCCTGCGCGGCGCGCGCGCGCTCCGTCACGACCTCGTCGCGCACCAGGCCCCGTCGCTCCTCGACAGGCACCACCTGCGCCGGGATGCGCTCGAGGAGCATGATGATATGCACTCCGAACGACGACGCGACCGGCGCGCTGAGATCTCCGCGAGCGACGAGGGACGCCGCCGCGCGTGAGAAATCGACGTCGAACTGCTGCAGCTCCGGGGTGAGCGTACGGCCCGCGGCCGTGACGGGCGGGAGCGGCTGCGCGACGACCTCGAGGCCGTCGGCAGCGACGCCCTTCGCTGCGCTGATGAACGCATCGGCGGCCGGATCGGACGGCGTTTGTCCCGTCCCGGCGGCGCGCGGCGGCTCGGAGCGCAGGGCCACATCGCGTGCGGAGACCACCGCCGCACGGATCGCGTCGGCGAGCCCCCTCGCCTTCGCGCGCGTGGCCTCGCCGGCGTCCGCGGAGAGCCTCACGACGGCGTGCACGGTGCGGTATCCCTCGGGACGATCGAGCTCGAGCCAGTGGCGCTCGGTGGCGATGCGCAGCTCGTCGTCGGTCACCGGTCCGGCGCTCTCCGCCTCCTCTTTCAGTCGATGAAGCAGGCGACGGGCCAGGACCGCGCTGATCTCGCGCTGCACCTCGGGGTCCTGCTCGAGGCCGCGGTCTCGTGCCTCCGCGGCGAAGAGCGCGTCGCGGATCGCTGCATCTGCGGCGTGAACCGGCGCGATGTGCTGCGCAGCCGCGATGCGGGCCACGGAGTCGACGGGGATGTCGATCGCGCCCACGCGGGCCGCGAGGTCGGGCGGCAGCGGCAGCGCCCCCTTCGCGGCCGTCGAGAGGGCAGCCCACGCGGCGCACGCGCACAGGCACGCGGCAGCCGCGACCGCTCGGCGCCCAGGGCTCACGCGCTCCCCCCGCGGGGGCGAAGGATCTCCGTGGACGCCCTGAGCGAGAGACCGCCGATCACCAGGAGATAGATCGCCTTGAAATCCTGGCGATCGCCGAGCGCGTGGACCCCGAAGGCGAACGAGAACGCGGCGGCGGCGAGGAGCAGAATCGCGAATACATCGACGGCGCGGGACACGCGCGTGAGTGTAACGCGATTTGACGCGGAACCGGCGGGGATGCGGGGATGGTGAGGGACGAGCAGCGGCCGAGGGTCACGGCCGAGCCGCCGCTCAGCGCAGCATCATCACGACCGCCCCCAGGACGGCGAAGACGATCAAGACCAGCAGGTGCCGGACGGCGCGGTGGGTGAGCCGCCGTGCGCCAGCCGTGTGCCGGCGGCCACGGGCGACCGCGACGCCCGACGCCCCGGTGATCAGCGCGACGGCGCAGGCCACGGCGACGGCCTGGGCCAGGAGGGCCCGGTCCAGGTCCCGGACGCGCCACGCGAGCACCAGGATCGCGAGGCTCACGAGCGCGCCGAACGCGACGACCGCCGTCGCGAGCGGGAGCAGATGGCCTCGGGCCTGAAGGAGGGGGGCGTCCGGGTCCGGCTCTGGCTGGCGCCGCGCATCCCACCGGTCGCGCCAGGAGAGCGCGAAGATTCCCCAGGCGATCGCGCCGATCGCGGCGCGGACGGGATCGAGGCGGGACGGCTGGAGCGAAGGAGAAGCGAGCAGCCAGGTCAGCGTGACGAGCGCCAGGAAGACCGATATGCCGAGGTGCCGCGCGAGCCGGCGGTGGGTGGCAGAGAGCAGCGGCGCGGCGATGCCGCACAGGAAGGCGAGCGTGGCGGCGACGCTGGCAGATACCGGCGCGCCGCGGCCGAAGGCGGCCGGCGCGACCGTGATCATCCAGGCCACGATCGCAGCGAGCAGCGCCTGAGGGGCGCGCCCGTCACCGAGGCCGAGATCGAAGCGCGCTGCCCCGGGCTGCGCGGCGTCGGGGCCCTCGGCGCCGGACGGCCCGTCGGCCTCGCGCGGAGGCGCCCCGCCGCGCCCGCCAGCGCTGGCTGCAGCCGACTCCGCGTCACGCGGATCGCCGATCGAGATCGCGCCGGGGGCATCCGTGCTCATGGGCGGGCGCTAGGCCAGGTTCCGCAGCAGGTTGCCCACGGGCAGGACGTCCGGCGCTGGCGCGTCGGCTCCCCCCGCGCCGGTCGCGCTTCCCTCTTCCCGGGCGACCTCGAGCCCGAGCCGCTTCCATAGACCCGTGTCCAGAAGGTGGCTCGGGCGCACGTTGCCGAGGGCGGCGAGCATGTTCTGCCTCGCGCCGGGGTGGCGCGCGTCGAGCTCCGCCAGGAGACGGCTCACCGCCTTGCGCTGGAGGTTGTCCTGGGACCCGCACAGATCGCAGGGGATGACGGGGAAGCGCTCCTCCGCCGCGAACGCCGTGAGCTCGTCCTCGGCGCAGTAGATGAGCGGGCGGATCACGACGTTATCGCCATCGTCGGAGATGAGCTTCGGAGGCATAGACTTCAGCTGGCCGGCGAAGATCAGGTTCAAGAGCAGCGTCGTCACGGCGTCGTCGCGGTGGTGACCGAGGGCGATCTTCGAGCAGCCGAGCTCGCGCGCGACGCGGTAGAGGATGCCACGCCGCAGGCGGGAGCAGAGCGAGCAGTACGTCTTGTTCTCGGGGATCTTCTCGATGACGATCGAGTACGTGTCCTCGGAGATCATCCGGAACTCGTGGCCGCCCGCAGCCATGTAGTCGGCCAGGAGGTGTCCGGGGTAGCCAGGGTGCCCCTGGTCGATGTTGACCGCGATCACGCTGAACCGGACCGGCGCGCGCCGCGCGAGGTCGACGAGGAGCGCGTGCATCGCGTAGCTGTCCTTGCCCCCCGAGACGGCGCAGAGGATCCGATCGCCGTCGGCGATCATGTCGAAGTCGGTGATGGCGCGGCCCATGGCGCGCGCGAGCTTGCGGCGGAGTTGCACGGTTTAGCCGGTGAAGCCTTCGATTAGGCGGAGGAAGGTAAGCACGCCGTGGCCCGTCCCGCCCTTGGAGACGATGCCGTAGGGCTTGCTCGCCATCGACGGGCCGGCGATGTCCACATGGACCCAGGGGACATCCCCCACGAACTCGCGCAGGAACAAGGCCGCGGTGATGGCCCCTCCCCAGCGGTCGGCCGTGTGCTTGATGTCGGCCCAGTCGCTCTTCAGGCCCTCGCGGAGCTCCTCGGCCAGCGGCAGCTGCCACATCGACTCGCCCGCGGCCTTCGCGGCGCTCCGCATGCGCTCCGCGAGCTCCTCGCGGTTCGAGAAGAAGCCCGACACCGTCGGCCCGAGGGCCACGACGCAGGCGCCGGTGAGGGTCGCGTTGTCGACGATGAGGTCCGGCTTCAGCGCGCGCGCGTAGGCGAGGCAGTCGGCGAGGACGAGGCGCCCCTCCGCGTCTGTGTTGATGATCTCGACCGTCCTGCCGTCCAGCGAGCCGAAGATGTCTCCGGGGCGGTACGCCGCGCCGTCGGGCATGTTCTCCGCGGAGCCGATGATGCCGTGCACCTCGACGTTCGGCTTGGCGGCCGCTACGGCGGCCATCAGCGCGACCACGTTCGCGGCCCCGCCCATGTCGCCCTTCATCTCCTCCATGCCCGGAGCCGGCTTGATGCAGAGACCGCCGCTGTCGAAGGTGAGCCCCTTGCCCACGAAGGCGAGCTTCCCCTTCGGCTTCCCGGAGGGAGCGTAGACCATGTGGATCAGCCGGGGCTCACGCGCGCTCCCCTGCCCCACCGCCATGATGAGCTTCATGCCCCGCTTGATCAGCGCGGCCTTGTCGAAAACGGTCACCTTGAGCCCGTGCTGCTTGCCCACGTCCGCCGCGACGCGCGCCAGGGCCTCCGGGTAGAGCTCGTTCGGCGGCTCGTTGACCAGATCGCGCGCGACGCAGATGGCGTCGCCGACCTGCTGGCCAAGGGCGACCGCGTCGCGCGCGGCCTTGCCCGCCTTGCCCTCGATGACCACGGTGCCGCGCGAGAGCCCGAACTTGGGCACGCGATCGCCCGTGAAGTAGCGGGTGAACCGGTAGGCCCCGAGCACGAGCCCCTCCGCAGCGGCGCGCTCGCCGCGCTCGACCCCCGGCGGCACCACGACCGCGACGCTCTCGGCACGCACGCCGTTCGCGAAGCGCGCTCCCTTCGCGGCGAGCACCCGGCACTCGACGTCGGTGACCTTGCCCGACCCGAGGCCGAGCAGCAGCACGCGGCCGGGCTTCAGCGCGCCGTTCGTCACGAAGTCGATGCTCTGATCCTTCTTCCCCGTGAAGTCGTCGCGCTTGACCTGGTGGGTCACGGACTCGCCCAGCGCCTCCGCGAGCCTCGCGAGCACGCCCTCACCCGTCGAAGCGCCTTCGGGCACGCCGATGACAACGACGTCGACGGCGATGCTCAGCGGGTCTGACGAGGCGAGGTTCACTTTGATCGGCATGCGGTCTCCTGAGCGCGGACGTGGAGGGTTTCCAGCGCGGCATCTAATCACGAAGGGCTAATCCCGTCGACGTGGACGATGCCCGCGGGCGGTCGGCCCGAGGGGCGGGCGGGACCGCGCTCCCGAGGGCGGGCGGCCGGCGCGCTCGCCACGCCGCGCGTGCCGGGTGTTCGGCAGTCGCTGCAAACGGGCCGGCGCCGTGGCGCCCCGCCGGCGGTGCGCCTGGCCGGACCGCGGCCAAGCGCCCCCGCCCCGAGCGCCGGATCGAGGGGCGTCAGCGCGCCGACTTGTAGATCTGGATCACGTCGGCGAGGAGCCTCAGCGCCTCGGCGCGCGGGCGCTGGAACGCGTTGCGGCCCATGATCGAGCCGAAGGAGCCGCCCGCGGCCATCTCGCGTACGTCGGCGAGCACGGCCTCGGTCGACCTGGACTCGCCACCGGAGAAGATCACGATGCGCTTGCCGTTGAAGGTCGCCTGCACGACGTGTCGGGTCCGATCGGCAAGCGTCTGGAGAGGGATACTGTACTTCTCGTACAACTTCTTCGCCTCTTCCTGCTCGATATGGGCCGTCGGCGGCTTGACCTTGATGATGTGCGCGCCGAGCTGGGCCGCGATCGTCGCGGCGTAGGTGCAGACGTCGATGGCCGTCTCGCCCTGCCTGGACAGCCCGGCGCCACGCGGGTAGCTCCAGACGATGACGACCAGGCCCTTGCGCCTGGCCTCGAGGGTGATCTCACGGAGGTCCTCGTACATCCGGTTTCTCGCACCGGACCCGGGGTAGATCGTGTAACCGACCGCGACGCAACCGAGGCGGAGCGCGTCCTCGACCGAGCCGGTCACCGCCGAGATGGGCTGCTCCACGCGAGCCAGCGTGTCGCTGTTGTTGAGCTTCAGGATCAGCGGCACTTGCCCCGCGAACCCGGCCGCGCCCGCCTGCAGCGACCCGAGCGGCGCCGCGTACGCGCTGCACCCGGAGTCGATCGCGAGCTGAAAGTGGTAGTCGGGGTCGTAAGCCTCCGGGTTCGGAGCGAACGATCGCACCGGACCGTGCTCGAAGCCCTGGTCCACCGGCAGGATCACCAGCTTGCCAGTGCCCGCGAGCGCGCCGTGGTTGAACAGCCGGACGAGGTTCGTCAGCGTGCCGGGGTTCTCGGAGGCGTACCAAGAGAGGATCTGCTCTACACGGGTAGTCAGCGCCATGAATCACTCCGTCAAGGGTGTTGCGGTGCGGGAAACGCGTGGCCTGCCGGAGCGTGAGCCCGAACCTCGATGCCCGACGTCCGCGCGATGGGCGGGCGGGCGGGCTCGCGGTGTGTCGTCGGGAGGTGGACGAACGTATCCGGCCGCACGCCCCGGAGGCCCGGCGCTGGAGGATGTTGTGCGCAGGCATGGGATACGCAATTCTCGACGTTACGCCGGTCGGCTCTCGAGACAGCGACGGCCAGCGCAGGCGCGAGCAGGTGGCGGGGCGGCGATGTCCCTGGCCAACAACGCGGAGGGATCATGTCGCTCTCATCGGATCAACGGAACCTGAGCTGGAACCCGCCGGACGCGCAGTCGCGCATCGGGATCACGCTGGAGACGTACATTCTTGAGGGAATGCTCGGGTTTCCCGCAGCGACGGGGGCGTTCACCTCCCTCCTGAATCAGCTGAGCCTGGCGGCGAAGCTCGTGACGTCCAAGGTCCGACGGGCCGGCCTCGCCAACGTCCTCGGGTACACGGGACAGACGAACGTGCAGGGCGAGGTCGTGCAGAAGCTCGACGAGGTCGCCAACGAGACGCTGCTCAGCGTGCTCGGGAGGCGCGGGCACTGCGCGGCTGTCGTGAGCGAGGAGCTCGGCGAGCTGAGGCTCCTCTCCACGGACCCGCGAGCCAAGTACCTCGTCGTCGTGGACCCGCTCGACGGCTCGTCCAACATCGACGTGAACATCTCGATCGGCACGATCTTCGGCGTGCTCCGCAAGAGCGACGCCAAGATGGGCGCCGATCCCTCGGATTTCCTGCGCCCCGGCCGCGATCTGCTCGCGGCGGGCTACGTACTCTACGGGTCATCGACGCTGCTCGTCCTCACGACCGGCCTCGGCGGCGTGCACGGGTTCACGTACGACCCGACTGTTGGCGAATTTTTCCTCTCCCACGAGAACATCCGCATCCCGGAGCGCGGCGCGACGTACTCGATCAACGAGGGCCACAGCGCGCGGTGGCCCGAGGCGGTGCGCCGCTGGAACGCCTGGATCAAGGAGGAGAACAAGCACGAGGGGCGGCCGTACGGCGCGCGGTACGTGGGATCGCTGGTCGCAGACGCGCACCGGACACTCCTCAAGGGCGGCGTCTTCGCCTACCCCGCCGACCGTGGCGGCCAGGGCAAGCTGCGGCTGCTCTACGAGGCGAACCCGTTCGCGTTCATCTTCGAGGCGGCCGGTGGCAAGGCGAGCACGGGGTCCGATCGCATCCTCGATCTCGTCCCGAAGTCGCTCCACGAGCGCGTGCCCCTCGTCATCGGCTCGCCCCGCGACGTGGACGACTACGAGCAGTTTCTGCGCGGAGAGCGCTGAGGCCGCGGTCAGCCGGCGCCGCCCCTCTCCATCGCTCCGCCGAGACGCGCCGCGGAGGGGGCGGCCCGCAGGTCAGACCCCCTGCGCGTCCGCGCCCCAGATGACCTTGTGGAGCTGGACCTGCACCCGGACGAGGAGGCCGTCGTCGAGCACCCACTGGACGAGGTCCCGCGGCGCCAGCTTGCCCCAGACGCACGAGGCGAGCAGCGTCACACCGCGCGCGTCGAGGCGCCGCTCGCGGATGGCGCCCCGCATCCACTCGTAGTCCGCCCGGTCGGCGAGCACGAACTTGATCTCGTCGCGCGGCGTGAGGTGCTCCAGGTTCGACCAGCGGTTCCGGTGGGACTCCCCCGAGCCGGGGGCCTTCAGATCCATGATCTTGTGTACGCGCGGGTCCACGCGCGACACGTCGGCCTCGCCGCTGGTCTCGACGAGGACCGTGCGGCCCGCGTCGCAGAGCTCCGCCATGAGCGGGAACGACCCGGGCTGGAGGAGGGGCTCCCCTCCCGTGAGCTCGACGAGCGGCGTGCCGAAGGCCAGCGCGCGCTCGAGGACATCGCCGCGGCGGAGGCGCTTGCCGCCGTAGAAGGCCTGCGTCGTGTCGCACCAGGAGCAGCGCAGGTTGCACCCGGTGAGCCGGACAAACGTGCACGGCAGCCCGGCGAACGTCGATTCGCCCTGCACGCTGGCGTAGATTTCGTGGACGACGAGGGTGTCTTCTTTCAAGGAAGCGGCGCCTCCTGAGGAGCCAGGTCGGCCCGGGCGGCTCCGCGCCGCCGGCGACCCGCGGTGGGGCGCAAGCTTTGGCCGCGCGGAGCGCGCAACGCAAGCAGCGCGAGGCGCTCAGCCAGCGATCACGCTGACCTCGCCCGCCGCGACCGCCCGGAGGACGCCTTCCGCGCCCTGGATCAGGAGGTGGCCCTCCGGATCGATGCCCGCCGCGACGCCGGTCACGCCGGCCACGTCGACGCGGCGGCCGCGTAGCCAGTCCATCCGGGCGAGATCCTCCGCGAAGGGGGCGAGCCTCCCCGCCTCGAACCGCGCCGCCGCGTCGCCGAGCGCCTGGAGCAGCTCCGCGGCGAGGCGCTCGCGCGGGACGTCGTCGATCCCGAGCAGCGCGAGCGACGTGGCCCGCGCCGAGAGCTCCGGCGGGAAGCTCGACGCGTGGACGTTGAGCCCGACGCCGACGATCACGCTGCTCACGGCGTCGCCGCGCAGCTGAGCCTCGACGAGGATCCCCGCCAGCTTGCGGCCCCCGACCAGCACGTCGTTCGGCCACTTGAGCCGCACCTCGGCGGCGGCGCCGTCGCCGGGCGCGCCGCGGCGCGCGGCGGGCGCGAGCCGTCGCTCGACGACGGACGCCACCGCGAGGCCCATGACGAGGGCGATGGGGGCGACGCTGCTCGCCGGCAGACCTGGGCGCAGCACCACCGATAGGTAGAGGTTCTCTCCGGGCGGGGAGTGCCAGGAACGGCCGCCGCGCCCTCGCCCCTGCGTCTGCGCGTCGGCGAGGAACGCAGCCCCGTGCGGCGCGCCGGCGGCGGCCGCGCTCCGCGCGTCGTCGTTCGTCGACGTCGTCTCCGCCGCGACCGCGAGCGGCCTGCCGAGCGACGCGCCGAGGCGCCAGAGCTCGCGCTCGATGGCCTCCGCGTCGAGCCGCCTCACAGCGCGAGATCCAGCGCGATGTCGGCCGCGCGCGCCGAGTGCGTCAGCGCTCCGACGCTGATGATGTCGATGCCCGCCGCCGCGAGCTCGGGGATGCGCTCCAGCGTGATGCCGCCGGAGACCTCCAGGAGGGGCCGGCCGTGCTGCAACGACCGCGCGCGCGCGGAGGCGGTCTTGACGTCGGCGAGCGTGAAGTTGTCGAGCATGATGATGTCCGCGCCCGCGGCCAGCGCCTCGTCGAGCTCCTGGAGCGAGGCGACCTCGACCTCGATCTTCGTCGTGTGCGGGGCGCGCGCCCGCGCGCGGGCGATGGCCGTCGTGATGCCGCCCGCCGCGATGATGTGGTTGTCCTTGATCATCACGGCGCTCCCCAGGTTGTCGCGGTGGTTGTGCGCGCCGCCGACCCGCACCGCGTAGCGCTCCAGGGCGCGGAGGCCGGGCGTCGTCTTGCGGGTGTCGGTGATGCGCACGCCGGACCCGGCCGGGATCGCCGCGGCGTAGCGGCGCGCCTCCGAGGCCACGCCGCTCATCCGCTGCGCGAGGTTGAGCGCAGTGCGCTCCGCGCTGAGGAGCGTGCGCGCGGACCCGCGCACCGTCCACAGCACCGCGCCGGTGTCGACGGCGGTGCCGTCCGGGACCAGCACCTCGCCCTCCACCTCCGGATCCAGGCGCTGAAAGACGCGAAGGAACACGGCCCCCCCGCACGGGACGAGCGGCTTGCGCGCGACCGCCTTCGCGATCGCGCGCGCGGAGGCCTCGACACAGGCTTCGGTGGTGAGATCGCCTCCCGCGAGGTCTTCTTCCAGAGCGCGATCGATCAAGGCATCGAGCAACGGCGCAGCCAGCACAGGCATCTCCTCGAGCGCCGCACCCCGGCGGCGCCCCACGTATACTCGCTCCCCGCGCGCGCATCAGCGCCGTTGCATCCCCCTCGCCCACCACAACGCAACGCGTCATAGCGCTAAAGGGCCGGAGCTTACGGGCTCGACGGTGCGGCTGCCCGGGACGGGACCCGGACGGGACTGTGGGCCGCGCGGCGCCGAAAAAAACGGTGCGGATTGCGACCATCGCGACGCTGTGTCGCACAAATGGGGCTGACGTTCGTCTACCAGCCTGTGAGACTCTCCGAGCAACTCCAGCGCCCTCAACGGAGATCGATGCGTCCGCAGGCAGGCCAGGTCATCCACAACAAGTACCGACTCGTGCGCCTCATCGGGGACGGCGGCATGGGGAGCGTCTACGAAGCTCGCCACGAGGTGCTGGGGACGACGGTCGCCCTCAAGTTTCTCCACCCCGAGCTGTCCCGCCGCTCCGGCCTGGTGCAGCGCTTCCTGCAGGAGGCGCGCGTCTCCGCGCAGATCCAGAGCGCGCACGTGGTGCGCGTCGTCGACGTGGACCAGACGGCCTCCGGCCTCGCGTTCATCGTGATGGAGTACCTGGAGGGGAAGACGCTCCAGGCCCTCTACGAGGAGCTCTACCGGGCAGGCGTCCGGCTCGCGTACGCCGACGCGCTCGAGTACGCGATGCAGATGCTCGAGGGCGTCGAGGCCGCCCACCGCGCGGGCGTCGTCCACCGGGACCTCAAGCCGGACAACGTCATCATCACGAAGACGTCCAAGGGTGACCCGCTCATCAAGCTGCTCGATTTCGGCATCGCCAAGCTGAAGGTCACGGGGGAGCTCGATCGCGGGCTCACGCGCCCGGGCGTGATCATGGGCACGCCCGAGTACATGGCCCCCGAACAGGCGTACTCGGCGGACTCCGTGGACGCGCGCGCCGACATCTTTTCGCTCGGCGTCATCATCTTCGAGATGCTGGCCGGCCGGCGGCCGGTGGGCGGCGACGAGCCCCAGCAGATCGCGGGCGCCTACCTGTCGGGCCAGATCTCGCGGCTCTCGGACCTCGCGCCCGAGCTCGCGCCCGCCCTCTGCGCCGCCGTCCACCGCGCGATGGCGGCGTCGCCGCCCGACCGCTTCGCGACCACCGCCGAGTTCCGCAGCGCCCTCGAGCCGTTCGCCCGGGCCGCCCGCGCGCCGTCGGCGCTCACCCCCTCGCCGTCCGACGTCAGCCTGGCGCGGTCGTCCGCGGCCGCCCTGCCGGCAGCCCTCGCGGCGCCGGGGATGATCGCGGCGCCCGCGATGTCCCCCGCGCCCAACGCGATGGGCGACGGTCGCATCAGCTCCGTTCCCAAGACGATACCGCCGGAGGACAACGGCGCGCAGCACGCCTCGAGCGGGCCGCCGGGAGTGCCCTCGACCCCCATGGGAGGCTTCTCCTCGGACGCCCGAGCCCCCTCCGCGTCGGGTTCAGGGTTCACGCCCAGGCCCGAGCCCTCCTCGGGCCCGTACTTCGCCCCCGGGGGCTATCCTCCGGTCGGGCAGCCGGCGACCGTGAGCGCCGCGCCCTACATGCCGCCGCATGGAATGCCGGGCGTGCCGGCGACGAGCCACGAGCCGGGGCCGTTCGATGTGTCGCCGCGCCCGGGCGGGACTGCGGTCGGCAACGCGCCGCCCTTCATGGGCCGGAACTCGGGTCCTCCCGGCGCGTTCAACGGCGGCCAAGCCCCCGGATACGGCGGGCCCTACGGCGGCGGTGTGCAGGGATACATCCCCGGGACGGCGCCGATGGAGCCGCTGCCGAGGATCTCGCAAGGCGGCCCCGGAGCACAGCCGCCTGCTCGACGCGGGACGTCGCTGTTCACGATCCTGCTGCTCGCCACGGGGATCACGGGTGCCGTCGTGGGTGGCATCTACGTCGCCAGCGAGCTCAACCGCAGAGATCAGGCAGAGCTGCCGCCGGCGATGCCGACGCTCCAGCCGACCATCTCGGTCCCTGCAGACACCAGCCCCCCGGCGACGACGCCCCCCGCCGTGACGCCGCCCCCGGCCGATCCGCCGCCGGTGGTCGCCAAGCCTCAGCCCCAGCCCCAGCCCCGGCCGCCCACGACCTCGAAGCCGCCGACGACGACGCCGAGCGCGACGGGGACGCCGCCGACCACGCCGTCGACGCGCACCAGCGGGACGACAGTCATCCCTCAGCTGCCGCCCCTGGTCATCCCCTCGACGTTCCCGTTCCCGTTCCCCGCGCCGACCAGCGCGCAGCCTCCGGCCGGCCCTCAGCCCAGCACCACGTCGACCCCGCCCGCCACGCCGTCCGGCAGGCCGCGACGCGTGATCATCGTACCCAACAACTGACTCGCCCGGCGCTCAGGGTAGGATGCGATCTCGATGAGCAACCAGAATAGCGGTCCCCCGCCCGGATGGCCTGCGAACCCGAGCGGCATGTACGGCCCTGGCAAGACCGTGCCCGGCGAGCCTCCGCTCGCAGGGCTCGACTCGCCACAGGGCGCCTTCCCCGTGCCTCCGGGCGCCGCACCGCAGGACGCAGGCGGCGCTGGTGTCCCGCGGACCATCGTCGAGGACGGGAGCAACAGCGCGCCCCCGCCCGGAGCGCCCGGGCTCTACGGCCCTCCCGCGGGCGCCTACGGTGCGCCGCCGGCCGGCGCCTACGGCGCGCCTCCGGCGGGGCCTGGCCCCTATGGCCCTGGCGCGACAGCGACGTACGGCGGTCCCCCCGGACCCGGGGGCGCCTACGGGCAGCCGGCGCAGCCGCCCGCCAGCCCGTACGGCGGCTCGCCATTCGGCGCCCCGGTCGGGCCCGGGGCGGCCGGCCCGCCGGCATACGGCGCTCCCCAGGCGCCGGGTAGCGCGCCGATGTACGGGGCGCCGATGGCCGCACGGCCTCGCCCGAAGAGCTCCGGCCCGACGCTCGCGCTGATCGGGGTCGGCGCCTTCGTGGTCATCGGGGGCATCACGACCGCCTTCTTCGTGATGCGCAGCGGAGGTTCGTCCGACGACGCCGCGACGCTGCCGGCGGTCGATACGCCCCCGGCCCCTGCGTCCGTCGCCGGCGACCCGCCCCCGCCCCCGCCCGCGGCCACTACACCCGAGCCGCCCCCGCCGGAGCCGGTGCCCGCGGCGGCCCCAAAGCCGCCTCCGCGGACGCAACCCAAGCCGGCATCGACGCCCAGCGCGGGCGCCACCGGCACGCAGACGTCGCCGACCACCACGCCTCCGGCGACCACGCCCTCGACCCCGACGACGCCCTCAGCGACGAGCTCCACGCCCACCCCCTCCACGTCCTCGACGGGGCGCAAGAGGATCGTCCTGCCGGGCAGGAACTGAGCTGATCCGCGCTGCCCGCGTCGCCCTGACAGCGGGCGGGGCGGGCACGCCCCGAGGGCTCCTCCTGAGCCCGCTTGCCCGAGGGCTCCTCCTGAGCCCGCTTGACAGAGCGGTCGGGGTGATCAGGTTCCGACGTGATGAGCAAATCCGGGATCGCCGCAGTCCTCTCGTTCCTTGTTCCGGGCGTCGGGCAGCTCTATAACGGCGCGTTTCTGCGCTGCATCTTCTGGCTGATCGTCACGCCCGGCCTGTGGATCGGCTCGGGCGGCTGGCTCGGCTGGATCTGCCATCTGATCTCCGCGTACACCGCGTACCAGTACGCGAAGCGCTCCGGCGACTGAACCGCGCTCCCCGGGGCGGCGCGCCACCGGAAGGCGGTGCGCCACCGGAAGGCGGCGCGCCCCTCGCCCGACGTCGCGCCCCTCACGGCGGCGCGCTCGCTCAGGTGGCCTTCGCGAAGATCCTCTTCAGCACCTCGCCCGTCGCCGTCGGCTGACGCGCCACCTCGCGCGGGGTGCCCTCCGCCACGATGCGCCCACCGCCCGCGCCGCCCTCCGGTCCCAGCTCGACCACGTGATCCGCGCACGCGATGACCGCCGGGTGGTGCTCGATGATCACCAGCGTGTCGCCGCGCTCGACCAGGCGATCGAGCACGCGGACCAGGCGCGTCACGTCGGCCAGGTGCAGGCCGGTCGTGGGCTCGTCGAGCACGTAGAGCGTCGGCTTGGGCCGCGCGCCGGCGGTCAGCTCCGCCGCGAGCTTGAGCCGCTGGGCCTCGCCGCCCGAGAGCGTGTGCGAACCCTGGCCGATGTGGAGGTAGCCCACGCCGAGATCGCACATGGTCGCGAGCGGCGCGCGGATCCGGGGGTGAGCCGCGAAGACCTCGACCGCCTCCTCGGCCGTGAGGTCGAGGATCTCGCCGACGGACAGGCCCAGGTAGCGCACGTCGAGCGTCGCCGGCTCGAAGCGCGCGCCGCCGCACGCCTCGCAGGGCGTGGTCACGTCGGGCAAGAACGACATCTCGTGCGCGATGACGCCCTGGCCCTCGCACGCGGGGCACCGCCCGCCGGACGCTGTGTTGAAGGAGAACCGCGCGGGGCCGTAGCCGCGCACCTGCGCGTCGGGGCAGGCGGCGTAGAGCTTGCGGACCTCATCCCAGACGCCGAGGAACGTCGCCGGGACCGAGCGCGGCGTCCGCCCGATGGGCGACTGATCGACGGCCACCGCCCGCAGGATGCTCTTCGGCAGCTTCAGCGCCTTGTGCGGGCCCGGCTCGGGCGCCTCCAGCTTCAGGGCGCGGCGCGCGGCGGGGTAGAGCACCTTCTGGATGAGCGTGCTCTTCCCGGAGCCGGACACCCCGGCGACCACCGTCATACGGCCCGCAGGGATCCGGAGCGCGTCCCCCTGGAGGTTGTGCGCGCGGGCGCCGAGCAGCTCGATGTGCTCGCGCGCGGGCGGGCGCGCCGGGCGCGCGCTGAGCAGGGCGTCCTCGCCGGCGAGCGCGCGGGCGGTCGGCGAGTCGGGGTTCGCGAGCACCTCGCGCGACGCGCCCGCCGCGACGATCCTGCCGCCCTTGCGTCCGCCCGACGGGCCGAGGTCGATCAGATGATCCGCGGCGCGGATCGTGTCGGCGTCGTGCTCCACCATGAGCACGGTGCTCCCCATGCTGGCGAGCCTCCGCAGGTTGTCGAGCAGCCGATCGGTGTCGCGCGGGTGCAGGCCGATGGTCGGCTCGTCGAGCACGTACAGCGCGCCGGTGAGGCCGCTGCCGAGCTGCGCCGCGAGCCGCAGGCGCTGCATCTCGCCGCCCGAGAGGGTGGACGCGCGCCGGTCGAGCGTGAGGTAGCCGAGGCCGACCTCGCAGACGAAGTCGAGCCGGCGGCAGAGCTCCTTGTGCGGCGCCTCGGCGATCAGCGCGCGATCGCCCGTGAAGCGCAGCCCCCTCGCCCACGCGGCGGCCGCCGCGACCGACCTGCCGGACGCCTGGTGGTAGCGCTCGCCGGCCAGCCGGACAGCCCGGGGGACCGGCGCGAGGCGCGAGCCCCCGCAGGCCTCGCACGGGTCGGGCGTCGCGAGCGCGTCGTCGTCGAAGTCCGAGGCCCCCGTCCCCTCGCACGACTCGCAGCGGCCCTGCTTCGTGTTGAACGAGAACCAGCGGGGATCGAGCTCCGGGACGCCAACGCCGCAGCGCGGGCAGGTGCGCGTCGTGGAGAGCAGCTGCTCGCCGCCGCGGCCGCCGGCGAGCTTCACCGCCCCCCGACCGAACGAGAGGGCGCGATCGAAGAGCGCGCGATCGAGGCCGTCCATGCGGCCCTCGTACATCACGAGGTCGATCGAGTGCTCGCGGCGCTTGTCGAGGCGAGGGGGGCTGTCGGTCGCGCACGGCTCGCCATCGGCGAGCGCGCGGGTGATGCCGGCGCGGGCGGCGGCGGTGAAGACGTCGAGGTACGTGCCCTTGCGCGCCACGACGGCGGGGGCGAGGAGCGTCCGCGCGCCGCGCGTCGAGAGCAGGGCGCGGTAGACCTCGTCCGGCGAGCGCGCCTCGATGGGGACGTCGCAGTCCGGGCAGCGCGCCTCGCCGACCTTCGCGTAGAGCAGCCGCAGGTAGTGCGCGATCTCGGTCACGGTCGCGACGGTCGAGTTGGCGCCCGAGCGCGTGGTGCGCTGCTCGAGCGCGATCGACGGGGGGACGCCGGTGACGCGGTCGACGTCCGGCCGCGGCAGCGTGGGGAGGAACTGGCGCGCGTAGGGGGTCAGCGTCTCGAGGAACCGCCGCTGGCCCTCAGCGAAGACGACGTCGAAGGCGAGCGTGCTCTTGCCAGAGCCGCTCGGGCCGGTGACGACGACGATCTGGCCGTGCGGGATCACGGTCGAGACCTCGGCGAGGTTGTGCTCGCGGGCGCCCTCCACCTCGATCCGCCCCCGGTCGAGCGAGGCGCGCGCGGCGCCGTTGCCGCCGCGCTTGCCGGATCGCGAGGCAGCGGGCGCGGCGGCCGCAGCGCCGCGCCGGGGTCGCCGCGACGAGCCGTCGCCCCGCGCCGCGAACCACTCGGCCAGCGAGCTGCCGGTCCGCGACGTCGTCCTGGCGACCTCCTCGGGCGTCCCTTCCGCGACGACGCGCCCGCCCTCGCTGCCCGCGCCCGGCCCAAGATCGATGACCCAGTCCGCCGCCGCGATGACGTCGAGGTCGTGATCGACGACGAGCACGGAGGCGCCCTCGGCCACGAGCACGGAGAGCGCGGCGTTGAGGTGCTTCACCTCCTCCGGATGCAGGCCGGCGCTAGGCTCATCGAGGAGGAAGAGCGCGCCCGCGCAGGGCTCGCCGAGCGCGCGCGCGATCTTGAGCCGCTGGGCCTCGCCGCCGGAGAGCGTCGAGAGCGGCTGGCCGAGCGTTAAGTAGCCGAGGCCGAGCTGCTTGAGCGGCGCGAGCGCCCGCCGGACCGCGGGCTCCCGCTCGAAGGCCTCGAACGCCTCGTCGATCGAGAGGTCGAGCACGTCGGCGACCGAGCGGCCGTCGAGCTTCACCTCGAGCACCTCGTCGCGGAACCGCTTGCCCTTGCAGGTGGGGCAGGTCAGCGACACGTCCGCCAGGAACTGCATCTCGATCGTCTCGCTCCCCTCGCCCGAGCAAGCCTCGCAGCGCCCGAGCGCGACGTTGAACGAGAAGTGGCCGGGCCCGAGGTCCCGCGCCGCCGCCTCCGGCCGCTCGGCGAAGAGCGCGCGGATGCGGTTCCACGCGCCGGTGTAGGTCGCGGGGTTGCCCCGCGACGTGCGCCCGAGCGGCGCCTGGTCGACGAGCGTGACGGTGCGGATGTCCGCCGTGCCCTCGATGCGCCGGTACAGGCCGGGCGCCTCGATGTCCTTGTAGCCGCGCGCCCGCGCGACGTGCCGGTAGAGCACGTCGTTCACCAGCGTGCTCTTGCCCGAGCCGCTCGGCCCCGTGATCGCCACGACGACGCCGAGCGGGACGTCGACCGTGACGTCGCGGAGGTTGTTCTCGCGGGCGCCGTGGATCGCGATCTTCCCGCTCGGCGTCCGGCGCTCCGCGCGCGCCGGGGGCAACGGCGCGCGCGCGGCGAGCCCCTCGGGCGGGCCGTCGAAGGTGACGCGCCCGCCCTGCTTGCCCGCGCCGGGGCCCAGCTCGACGACGCGATCGCTCGCCCGGATGACGAGCGGCTCGTGCTCGATCACGAGCACGGCGTTGCCGCGATCGGCGAGCTCGCGCATGGCCGCGATGAGCGGCGGGATGTCCGTCGGGTGCAGGCCGACGGTCGGCTCGTCGAGCACGAAGAGCGCGCCGGTCAGCGAGGTGCCGAGCGCCGCCGTGAGCGCGACGCGCTGCGCCTCGCCGCCCGAGAGCGTGCGCGCCTGGCGCGCGAGCGAGAGGTAGCCGAGCCCGACCCGCTCGAGGTAGCCGAGGCGCGCGATGAGCTCGCGGCGCGCCATCTCCCCCTGGCCCGTCTGGGGGCGCTCGGCCTCGAGCCGCGCGCGGGCGTCGCGGAGCTCGAGCTCGTGCCACGCCGCGAGATCGAGGCCGCCGACGCGGTAGAGGAGCGACTCGGGGGAGAGCCGCTTGCCTTCGCACGCGCCGCACACGTCGTAGGTGCGGTAGCGCGCGAGCAGCACGCGGACGTGCATCTTGTAGGTGCGCGTCTCGAGCCAGCGGAACCAGGCCTTCACGCCGGGGTACTTCCCCTGGTTCCACGTGCCCTCGCCCTCCAGCACGAGCGTGCGCTGCGCCTCGGAGAGGTCGCGCCACGGCCGGTCCGTGCGGATCCCGTTCCGCTCGCAGTACGCGCGGAGCACCTTCCGCTCCCACGTGGTCGAGCGGCCGTTCCAGGGGCGGATCGCGCCGCCGGCGATCGACTTCGCCGGGTCCGGGATCACCTTGTCGTAATCGATGCCGAGGGTGCGGCCGAAGCCGCGGCACGAGGTGCACGCGCCGGTCGGGGACTGGTACGAGAACAGCCCCGGGCGCGGCGGATCGAAGGCGCGCGCGCACGAGGGGCACGCGAGCCCGCGCACGAGCCGGAGCCGCGTCGCCCCGGTCCCGTTGCTGCCCGGCTCCTCGGCCTTGCGGTGCAGGTGGAGCGACGCGTCGCCCCCGCCGCCCTTCCACGCCTCCTCGATGGCGGCGCCGAGGCGCCGGCGCTCCCGCGGAGCGACCCGGACGCGATCGACGATGACCTCGACCTTGTCCGTGCCGCTCAGCGCCTCGGAGGGCGCCATGCTGTCGAGGTCGCGCGCCTCCCCGCGGACGAGCAGGCGCCGGTAGCCGGCGGCGAGCAGCGACTCGCGCACGTCGAGAAAGCGCTCGGTGCCCGCGACGGGGATGGGGTACGTGACGAGCGCGGTCGCCCCCTCGTGCGCGCTCGCGGCGAGATCGGCGGCGCGCGCGGGATCGGTCCGCGCGGCCGGCACCCCGCAGGACGGGCAGACGGGCACCGCCTCGCGCGCGAAGAGCGCGCAGAAGTACGGCTCGAGATCGGCCATCGTGGCGACGGTCGACCGCGAGCTCTTGACCGGCGCGCGGCGATCAACGGCGACGCCGGCCGCCACGGGCTCGAGCGCGTCGATCGGAGGCCGCTCGAGCCGCTCGAGGAACTGGCGAGCGTAGGGGCTGAAGCTCTCGACGAACCGCCGCTGTCCTTCGGAGTAGAGCGTGTCGAGCGCGAGCGATGATTTCCCGGCGCCGGACACGCCGGCGATGGCCACGAGCTCGCCCGGCCGGAAATCGAGGTCAATGCCCTGGAGGTTGTGCGTGCGGGCGCCGCGGAGACAGATCGATTGCATAGGAGGCGCGAAGGGTGTGCCCCGCGGGGATGGCGTCCGGAGCGGACAGGCCCGCGTGAAACCGCGAGTGTTTAGCCCCCTTTCAGCCGAGCGTCCAAGCGTCGCGGACGATCATGCGTGAGCAGCGTGCCGACTCATGCACATCGCGGCTTTGCGTTCTTCCGCGCAAAATTATCGGTGTCGTGTCGAGAGAGAGCGCGCTCTGGCAGCGCCGGCGAGAGGCGCGCACACGCGATCTGCCGTGTCTGCCCGGCACGGCCAGCGCACGCCTGCCCGACGTGGGCGGCTAGCCGTTGACGAGGAGAAGCGAGAGGTAGCCGTAGTCGTTGCTGGTCCAGTGCTCGCTGAAGGTCTGGCCGCACATCCCGATGTTGTAGGTGCCCGCGGGGAGGCCGGTGATGACGGCGCTGAGCCCGAAGGACACGCGCGTGCGCGCGGGGACCCGGCCTCCTGTCATGCCGAGGCCGACCACCCGTACGTCCTCGAGCACGGGGCCGGACGGCCCGGGGCGAGACCGCTGGTAGCACATGTAGAGGTTGAGGCTGTCCGCCGGTAATAGATCCGCCCCCAGGTACCGGTGCGCGGTCGCGTAAATCGACTGGCTCGCCGACGAGACCTCGACCGAGGCCGTCGGTCCGAAGAAGTCGACGGGCATCCCGGACGGCAGCGTGTCGTGCGGGCCGACGCCGTGGACCATCAGCGACAGCACGACGCCCTGTGGCCCCGTCGGGCCAGCAGGGCCCGTGAAGCCGCGCGGCCCCTGCGGCCCGATGGGCCCCGTCGGACCGACCGGGCCGTCGAGCCCCCGAGGCCCAGCAGGTCCGATCGGGCCTTCTGGCCCCATGGGGCCGACGGGGCCCTCCAGTCCCATGGGGCCCATCGGCCCCTCCGGTCCGACAGGGCCCATCGGGCCTTCTGGGCCCATCGGCCCCACCGCACCCGCGGGCCCGACAGCGCCCTCCGGGCCCCTGGGACCGATCGCGCCCTCCGGCCCTGTGGGCCCGGTTGGACCCACCGCACCCGCAGGCCCGACGACTCCCGCGGGCCCAGCAGGACCCACTGGACCTTCTGGCCCGGCAGGGCCCGTCGGCCCCGCAGGGCCCGCCGGCCCACCAGGACCCGCAGGACCGGTCGGTCCAGCAGCTCCCGCAGGACCGGTGGCGCCGGCCGGACCTGTCGAGCCAGCCGGGCCCGCTGGACCGGCGGGCCCTGCCGGACCAGCGGGGCCATCTGGCCCCTGAAGCCCCGCCGGCGAGCCGACCCAGTGCCCGTTCTCATCGATGACCTGGGTGCCGTTCACCGCGATCCCGCTCGCGTCGATCAGCACCTTGCTGCCATTCGTGGTGTTCACCGTGACCGAGCTCGGCGTGATGTCGCCGCTCACGTTGCCGGCGAGGAGCGCGTACGGCACGCTCGCGACCGCCGCGCGCGGCTTCAGCTCGACATCGTCGCCGACCGTGATGCCGAGGTACCGCTCGGCGCCATCGAAGATCTCACCCTGGAACGGGACGATCGAGCCGAGGCGCACCGAGAAGAAGCCGTCCTCGAACGTGATCGCGTGGACCTCGCTCCAGAGCGGCGTCGACGCATCGCGATCGTCGTAGAGGGCGAAGGCGACCTCGAGGGTCTCGTTGATGGGCGCTTCGTTCGCGTCGTAGAGCCGGCCTTGATGGGTGATCGTCGCCGGCACCGCCGCTTCCGCGGCCCCGGCGCTCGCGATCGCGCCCGCCGCCAGGGTGGAAGCCGTCACGCACCGCGCGATCATCGATGTCCTCATCGGCACGTCCTCTTCATGGCAAGCTCGCGTTCGCTCCGACGAGCCCGCCCTGCATCCGGTACCCGGGGGAGGTCGTCTTCTCCTGGTTCTGCGTCGGCTGGCCGAGCGTGAACACCATCCGGTAGCGCGAGCTCTTCGCGACCTCACCGGCGCTCACCATCTCGCTCGCCCCGGCGCGCGCGCCAGCCTGCGCGCCCCCGCCGCCCCCGTGGCCGCCCTCCCCGCCGCCGCTCGAGCCCACGGCCGCGCCGTGGCCGCCAGCGCCCCAGACCCCGACGCCGCTCGCCGTCGGGGGCTCATCGACCATCGAGTCAGCGGCGCAGCTGCACGCGGGGGTCAGCGCAGCGATCACCACCACCGCTCCGAGCCAGGCGGAAAAGCGCAGTCCGCGATTCACTGAGTCCTCCGGCCCGACGGTTGGTCGTGCTCAAGATGCATTGGACGAGCGGCGGCGATCGGCGTCAAGCGACGACCCCGCCGCCGCGCAGCCGCCCTGCGGGAGCCGCGCGCTCCGCCGGCGCCGCGCGGTGACACGGTGACGCGGTGACACGGTGGACAGGCGGCGGCGCGCGCGCTATGCGGCCGCGTGAGCCGCGCTGACAAAGAGAAGGAACGAGAGGGAGAGAAGCTCATCGTGCGCAACAAGCGCGCGACCTTCGACTACACCCTGGAAGATCGGTTCGAGGCGGGGCTGGTGCTGCTCGGCAGCGAGGTGAAGATGCTCCGCGACGGCGCGGCCGAGCTGACGGACAGCTGGTGCGCCATCGAGAACGGCGAGGTGTTCCTGAAGGGCGTCAACATCCCCGTGATGCCCCAGGCGGCCTTCGGGCACGAGCCGAAGCGCTCGCGCAAGCTGCTGCTCCACGAGAGCGAGATCGAGGCGATCCGCAAGGGCGTGGAGCGGGAGGGCATGACCGTGATCGCGACCCGCCTCTACTTCAAGAACGGCCGCGTGAAGGTGGAGATCGCCCTCGCCAAGGGGAAGAAGACCGTCGACAAGCGCGAGAGCCTGAAGGAGAAGGACGCCGCGCGGGAAGCGCGCACCGCGATCGAGCGTGCCCGCGGCGGAGGCGACCGCGGGCGCGGCTCCCCGCCGCGCGCGGAGCGCACCGAGAACCGCGCCCGCCCGCGGAGGCCGGAATGATCGCGCACCTCACCTGGTCCAGGGGCGGCAAGGCCGAGCTCGTCGAGATCGACGGCGACCGTGTGCGGCTCCGCTCGACCGCTTCCTCCGCTCCGGGAGCGCGCGTGGAGGGCTCGCTCCGGTCGACCGGGACGGCCATCCGGCTGAAGGTCGCCCGCTGTCGCCTGCGCGGCCCGCAGGGGCCAGACGACCCGACACCGGCCGAGCGCATCTACGAGCTCGAAGGCCGGCTCATCGACGCAACGCGTGAAGTCCGCACCGAGCTCGCGCGCCTCGTCGACGCCGAGCATCCGAGCTGATCGGCGGCGCGGAGCGGCTCACGGGACAGCGGATGTTGCGGTGACCCACGGCGACATCTACGCTGGTTTTCATGAAAATTACGTCGCGCCCTCGTGTAATTCTGCGGCGCTGCTCGACGTATGATGTGGCGAAGATCCGCGACATCGTGCGCAGCGGTCTCGAGGAGCTCTCGCTCCGCCCGCACGGCCGGACGCTCATCAAGCCGAACGTCGTCGCGTCCGGCGCGCACTTCCCGCACGCCTATACGCGGCCCGAGTTCATCGAGGGGGTGATCGGCGCGCTCAAGGATCGCGACGACGGGCGCGTCACCGAGGTCGCCGTCGGCGAGCGGTGCGGCATCACGCTGCCGACCCGCATGACGTACGAGGGCGCCGGCTACTACCCCATGTTCCGGAGGACAGGGGTCAAGCACTACCACTTCGAGGAGGAGCAGCAGGTCGAGATCCCGCTCAAGCACGAGGGCCGGCTGCGCGACTACGTGTTCACGCCGGAGCCGGTCGCCAAGGCTGACTTCTTCGTGAACTGCCCCAAGTTCAAGTCGCACCCCTGGACCACCGTGACCTTCTCGATGAAGAACTACATCGGGATCCAGGACGATCGTCACCGCCTCATCGATCACGATCACCGGCTGAACGAGAAGGTCGCCGACCTCCAGTACATCGTGCAGCCGCAGTTCATCGCGATCGACGCGATCACCGCGGGCGAGGGCCGGATGCTCACGCCGTCGCCGTTCGACCTGGGCCTCATCATCATGGGGAACAACCAGGTCGCCTTCGACGCGGTCTGCTGCCAGATCATCGGCGTCGATCCGCGGAGCGTCGAGCACATCCGCCTGGCCTCGGAGCGCGGCTTCGGCCCGATGGACCTCGGCGACATCGAGATCACGGGGGACGTGACGCTCGCGGAGGCGCAGCAGAAGGCCAGGGGGTTCAAGGTCGGCCTCGTCCGCGTCGAGAAGTACTTCGAGGGCACCAACATCACGGCCTACGCCGGCTCGCCGCCCGAGCCCGAGCACACCGACTACTGCTGGGGCGGCTGTCCTGGGGCGATCGAGGAGGCGATCGAGATCCTGCGCGAGTACGACAAGGAGTGCGACGCGAAGATGCCGCGGATGCACGTGGTGTTCGGCGCCTACGAGGGCCCGATCGACGCGAAGCCGGGCGAGAAGGTCGTCTTCATCGGCGACTGCGCGACGTACAAGGGCAAGATCGGAGATCAGCTGATCAGCATCGACAGCCTGTACCGCGAGCGGAGCGCGCGGGACCCGTACACAGCGAAGCACGACGACGTCATCGCGAAGATGGTCAAGGTGACGACCAAGCTCGCGATGGCCCGGAACGAGACCGTCATCCGGCTCGAGGGCTGCCCCGTGAGCGTGGCGGAGCAGGTGCTCACGCTGGTCACGCTGGGCAAGACGAAGAACCCCTACTTCGCCGCCGACCAGGTGCTCGAGTTCAACAAGGCGTACGTCGCGTGGCGCGGGGCCTCGCTCGCGAAGCGGCTCTCCGGCAAGCCCTACCAGGTCCACGGGGCGTGCTCGCGCGGCGCGGCGGCCCCCGAACTCCCGTCGGAGCCGCCTAGCCCGCCGGCCGCAGAGTGAGATCGAAGAGGACCTCGATCTCGTCCCGCACCTTGAAGGCCCCGAGCGGCCCCTTGACCTCGCGCACGCCGAGCGCAGCCAGCGAGAGCTGACAGCTCCCCGTCACCCCGATGGCCCCCTCGCCGCGGTCGCGCGAGGACAGGCGCGCCGCGAGCGCGGCGCTGCCCGAGGCGATCTGGACGCGCACCTCGGCGCGATCCCGCGCGGTCCCCGAGGCGCGGACGTCCACGAGCTCGGTGCCCCCGAGCACCTCGTCCCGGAGGCGCCGCTCTATGTCGCGGCGATCCCCGGGCGAGAGCGCCTCCGGGTCGAGGCGGTCGCCGCGCAGCACCCCCGCGACGCGGAGCGCGGCCGCGCGGACCGCGAGCTCGGCCGTCCACGCGTCGCCGTCGAGCCGCGCTCGGCCGCTCAGCTCGGACGCGGTGATCTCCAGGTCGTGCGCCAGGCGCGCGAGCATCCCGACGGCGCGGGTGCGGATCGTCAGGCGGGACGCGGCGGGGTCGAGGTGCAGCTCGTTCAAGGGACGAAACTCCTTGTCGGCATCATGCGGGAACGTGCGGGAATCGAGGGCGAAGCGCGCTCCCTCAGCGGCGCTTCGAGCGTCGCGGTCCGTCTGGGACGAGCACGTACCGGCTCGACGCGGGCTCGGGCTGCCGGAGGAGCTCGGCGCGGAGCAGCGCCTCCGCAAGGCGCGCCTCGATGACCTCGTCGGTGACGCCCGGCTCCAGGGTCACCACCGCGGCCTGGATATCGCGCGCCAGGGCGTCGAACTCCGCGCTGTCGAAGGCATAGATGTCGTCGGGGAACAGGAGCGCGAGCGGCTTGCGCTCCACCGCCGTGTTCGTCAGCGCCGCGAGGTCGCTCTCGACGATGAGCATGACGCGGGCCCGCAGGCACATCCCCCTGCACCGCGACGCCAGTTCCTCCGCCGAGCCGACGAGCAGGACCGAACGAGGCGTGTTGACCGCCTTGGTGGCCTCGTCGTCGTTGTCAGTCATTCCTCGAAGAGTACGTGAACGAGCGGATGAAGCCATCCCCCTTGCGCCGGCGGCGGCACGGGCAAGGTGGTCAAGCGGCCGGTCGGGACCGAGCGGGACCGACCACCCCCGCCGCCCTGATCCGCAGCGCTACTCCCTGCACCGAGCCGCCGCGGCGAGCGCAAGGAGGAGCGCGCTGAGCGCGAGCAGGCCGGCGCTCGCCGGCTGCCCGAGGCCGAGCGGCGGAGGGCCGCCGAGGAGGTTGACGGCGTTGCCCCGCGGCATCAGCGCGCCGACGACCCCGGCCGAGCCCCCGAGCAGGAAGTCGGCGGCGAGCGGCACGAAGCGACCGTGGCCGCGCCCGAGGAACGTCGCACCGAGCGAGAACCAGCCAGCGTAGGCGGCTCCGGTGAGCGCGCCGATCCACCCACTGGTGAACACGTCTCCGACGAACGGCGCAGCGCCGGGGCCGTGGGCGATGGCGACGACGACGACTGCGAGCAGCGCGCCGACGAGGGCGGCCGAAAGGGCTGCGGAAAGGGCGATGCCCAGCGCGACATGGTGGGACGAGGCGCCGAAGCGCGCCGCCGGCCAGGCCGCTTCGCGCAGCGCGGTCCGGTCGGCGGCGTCGGCGGCGAGGGCGAAGATAGTGAGCGGCGTGACGAGACGGAACGTGGCGAGCAGCGCCCGGTCCACGGCCCCGGAGGAGCCGAACGCGACCTCGATGACCGCGGCCGCGGCCGCGAGCGCGACGCCGAGGCCGAGCGCCAGCAGCGGGCGCCGCGCCCGGAGGCGGCCGAGGGCCACTTCCATCCCGAGCCGGACGGCGAGCAGCGCGGGCGTCCTCCGCTCGGAGGCCGCCTCCGCGGGCGGCAGCGGCGGCACGGCGGGGGCCGGAGCACGTTCACCGAGCATCGTGGCGTCCTGTCTCCGGGGTGCGCGGCGCGCCGTCGGAGAGCGACGGATCGGCCCCGGTCGGTCCGCTGGAAGCGGCGTCGCCGGGCGGCAGCGGCAGCATGCCGACGGGCGCCGGGCCGGGCGGCAGCGGATCGGACGGCGCCGGGCCGGGCGGCAAATCAGACGGCGCCGGGCCGGGCGGCAAATCAGACGGCGCCGGGCCGGGCGGCGCCGGGGCGCCGAACGCCGCCACGGCGACCGGCCCCTGGGGCGGCGCGCCGGGCAGCGGCGCGGCGCCGGCCACGGGGGCGCCGAACGGCCGGCGCGGGCGAACGGCCGAGAGGTGGAGCGCGGTCGCCGCCCTCACGTCGTGCATCGACGGCGCGGGAGAAGCGATCGCGGCGAGCGTGACGTCCTCCCGGGCGGCCGCATCCAGGATCGCGAGCGCCGCCGCCTCCCGGTCCGCGGCCCGGATCCGCAGCGTCGAGGAGGCGTCCAGCGGCCCCTGCTCCCACGCGCACGCGCGCACGGCGGGAGCGCTCGCGAGCGCCGCGGCGAGCGCGCGGGCCCCGGGCGCCTCGGGCGCCCGCTCGTGGAGGAGCACGTGGAGCTCGACCTCGGGCCTCGCCGCCCCCGGCGTGGCCGCGCTCGGTGCGCCGGCGAGGCGGTCGCCGTCGCCGGGCTCGGTCCGGGCGACGACGCCGCGATCGAGCACGTGGATGCGATCGGCGAGGGCCCTCGCGTCGGCGGTCGAGGAAGTGATCAGCACGACGCAGGCGCCGCCGGCCGCGAGCGCGCGGAGGCGCTCCCGGACCGGCTCCGGCGACGGCACGGCCACATCGGCGAACGGCTCGACGAGGCAGATCAGGAGCGGTCGCGGCACGCCGAGGGCGAGCGACAGCTCGACGGCCCGGGCCTCGGCGAAGCTCAGCGACGCCTTGCGACGGCCGAGGAGCGCCGCGACGCCGAGCGGCTCGAGCAGCGCCGCCGCGTCGCTCGAGGGCGCGCCGCGGGCCCGGAGCGCCACGGACATCGACGACGCCACCGACGCGCCGTCGGGCAGCTCCGGGGCGACGGCGAGCACGCCGATCCGCGCCCGCGTCGCGGCGCTCCGGAACGGCTCGCGCCCGGCCACGAGGACGCGGCCGGCGAGAGGCGCGGCGCGCCCCGCGAGCAGCTCGGCGAGGGCCAGCGTCCCATCCTCCGGCGCGCCGAGGACAGCGTGCACGCCCGGGCCGAGCGCCGCCGTCGCGCCGACGAGGCTGCCGCGGGGGCGCCCCGCCTCGCCGGCGCCGTCGCGCGCGCGCACCGCCTCGAGCACCACGACGGGCGCGCCCGCGATCATCAGGCCGGGCCCCCCGCCGCGCGGGCCGCGAAGGAGAGGAACGCGCCGAGCGCGCCAGGGATCGACCACCTCGAGTCGCCGGCCAGGTCGGCAAGGGCCCAGGGGACGAGGGTCAGCGTCAGGAACAGGGCGCGCCCTCGCGCTCCGGCGATGCGGCCGCTCGCCGCGGCGATGCCGCCGAGCGTCACGCCGGAGACCGCGCCGAAGAGGGCGAGCGCGGCGCCGAAGGCGAGGTGCTGCAAGGCGAGCAGCGCCGAGCCGGAGAGGAGCGCCGCGAGCACGGAGAGCGCGGCCAGCGGGAGCGCGATGACCCGCGCTACCTCGAGCATCGCGGCGAGGCTGCGCGCGCCGTGGAGCGACGCTCGCGAGATCCCCCGCGCCGCGGCGAGCGCCTCGATGCCGTCGCGGCGGTCGGCCGCGGGCCGATCGTGCGCCGCGGCGAGGGCGATGGGGCCAGCCGCCGCCCACGCGAGCCAGCGCGCCGCGGACCCGAGCAGCCCCTCCAGCGAGGTCGTCCCGTCGTCCAGCCGGAGCACGAGCGCCATGGCGCCGTATCCGAGCGAGATCAGCGCGGCCACGGCGAGGCCGAGCCGCCCGCCGCCCGCGCCGCGGAGCCGCGCAGAGGCCAGCGCGACGGCGCCGCGCAGCGCCCTCCGGACCGCCGCGCGCCGCCGCGCGAGGTCGTCCGGACGCCTGCTCGGCGCGTCGCGCGGTTCGGGGTCGTGCGGGCTGGTCATCGGGGAGCGTGCGGACAGAGCGGCAGCGACGCGCGCTGCTAGCGCTGCCCTTCCAGGCGCGCGGGCGCAAGGCCAATGTGCCACGGCCCGGAGCGCGCCGCTGGAATGTGGTCGCCGCCGCGCGACGGCGCCACCCCTCCGCGACCGTGGCGCCTCGGCAGCCCTGGCTCCAGGAGCGAGGTGCGCGCGCGCCTCGCGACGCCCGGGGCCCGTGCCCGGGCTAGTCGTACGAGAGCCCGCGGCGGCCCTTGTGCTTGCGCTTGCGCTCCTTGTCGGCAACGCCGATCTTCCCCCACTCGTAGGTGACGCGGCGCCGGAAGGCGCCCAGCGCATCGCCGCCGTAGAGAAAGAGCTCGCGCGGGGAGTCCGTCTCTCCGAGCGTCGGCTCCCAGAGGTCCGACGGGACGAACGCGAGCAGCACGGGCGCGCTGAAGCGCATCCGGGCGACGAGGAGCCCACACGTCGCCTTGTCGCCGGGGCGCGCGCGCTTCGCGCGCTTGCCGCGCCCGCGCGGGTCCGCCTTCGCGCCGCCCGGGCGCGCGCAGCCGCCGCCGAGCACGAGCTCCTCGTTGCCGCGGGGATGCCAGGTCCAGGTGCGCTCCACCTTGAACGCGTCCTCGGCCGCCCCGGGCCCGGCCGCGGCGCGCACCTCCTCCGGCGCGAGCTGCGAGAGCTGCGCCGCCGCGCGCGCGTCGAAGAGCGGCTCCAGCCGGAGCGGGCGATCGCGCGTCACCTCGAGCACCACCTCGAAGCTGTTCACCTCTCCGGCGCAGCAGCGCACGCCGACCTCGGGGCGGCGCGTGTCGGGCTTGACGCCGCGCCCGTGAGCGCAGCGCCCCACGAGATCGCCCGTCGGCCCGTTGCCCCCGCGCAGCGTGACCAGCCCCGGCTTGCTGCTGTCCCGCAGCCACTGGCTCGAGGTCCAGGTCCACACGCCGCCGTGGAGATCGTGCACCCCGAACCCGCTCACGCACCCGGCGTTCACCCCGTTGGGCGTCAGCACCCGGCTCTGCCCGGTCGCGCACACCGAGGCCTTGTACGTGTCGCCATACTCGTACGTGGTGTTCGCCGGCCCCTTGCAGGCCCGCTCGATCTCGAGCTCTGTGCAGAGGCGCTTGCCCTGCGCCTCGCAGAGCGCGCGCGCCTCGTCCTGCGTGACGTTCGTGGTCGGGATGGCGCCGACCTCGTTGGGGTACGAGAACATGTCGATGTAGAAGCCGTGCATCACGACCTGCGCGCCCTCCATCTCCTCGTCGGCGATGCGCGGCAGGCGGTCCGGCGGCGTGCCCGCGATGAGCACGCCCTTCGGGATCCACGCCATGCCAGGGCGCGGCTCCGGCTCGGTCTGGTCCACGTCCCAGGGCGGCGCGGCGTCGAGATCGGCGTCCGTGCCCGGCGGGCCGCCGCCGCGATCGCAGCCGAGGGAGGCCGCGATCAGCCCGGCGAGCGACACGGCGGCCGCGAGGGCCTTCCCCCTCGGCGTGCGGACGGAGCGCGGCTCGCCAGGATCCACGGGCTCACTCGGGGTCGCGCTCGCGGAGGTTCAGCTCCTTCATCTTGAGCTGGAGCCCCTTGCGCGAGATCTTGAGCAGCCGCGCGGCGTGCGTGACGTTGCCGTGAGTCTGCTTGAGGGCGCGCTCGATGAGGTCGCGCTCGAGCTTGCTCATCGCCGCCTTGACCTGCTCCTTGAGGCCGTCGGGCGTCGACGGGGCGAGGGAGGTGTCCGCGGCCGCCGCCACGAGCGGCAGCGACGCGCCGGGCGTCGACGGGGCGCCGCTGCGGATCTCCTCCGGCAGGTCGTCGAGGCGGATGCGCGAGCCGTCGGCGAAGAGCAGCGCGCGCTCGACGACGTTCTCGAGCTCTCGGATGTTCCCCGGCCACCCGTGCGACGACAGGCGCTCGAGCGCCTCGGGCTCGATGCCCTCGATGCTCTTCTTGAGGCGCGCGTTGAACTTGGCGACGAAGTGCGCGCAGAGGTGGGGGATGTCGCTCCGCCGGTCGCGCAGCGCCGGGAGCGCGATCGGGACGACGTTGAGCCGGTAGAAGAGGTCTTCGCGGAACGTGCCCGCCGCGATCTCGCGCTTGAGGTCGCGGTTCGTGGCGGCGACGAGCCGGACGTCGACGTGGATGGTCTTGATGCCCCCGACCCGCTCGAACTCGCTCTCCTGGAGCACGCGCAGGAGCTTGACCTGCATCTCGGTCGGGATCTCGCCGATCTCGTCGAGGAAGAGCGTGCCGCCCGAGGCGAGCTCGAAGCGCCCCGGCTTGGAGGCGACCGCGCCGGTGAAGGCCCCGCGCTCGTAGCCGAAGAGCTCGGACTCCATGAGATCCTTCGGGATCGCCGCGCAGTTGACCTTGATGAACGGCCGGTCGCGCCGGCTGGAGTTCTCGTGCAGCGCGCGCGCGACGAGCTCCTTCCCGGTGCCGCTCTCGCCGCTGATGAGCACCGTCGTCGGCGTGTCGGCGACCCGCTCGAGGATCGCGTAGAGCTCCTGGATGGGCGGGCTCTCGCCGATGATGCCGAACCGGTCAGAGCCCCCCCGGGGCGGCGCGGCGGAGACGTCCCGCGTGGCGTCCGCGCTCGCGAGGTCGCGGGTGCGGAGCGCCTTCTTCACGACGACGCGCACCTCGTTCTGATCGAAAGGCTTCGTGATGTAGTCGAACGCGCCCGTCTTCAGCGCCTCGACGGCGTTGTCGACGGTCCCGTGCGCCGTGAGGAGCACGACAGGCCGCGAGGGGTCATCGCGGAGCGCGGCCCGGAGCAGGTCCATGCCGTCGACCTTGGGCATCCGGAGATCGGTGATGACCAGATCGATGTGGTGCTCCTTCAGGAAGGCCAGACCTTCCTCGCCGTCTTCCGCGGTGTGGACCTCGTAGCCATCCCGGCCGAGCTGGGCGCTGAGGACGCGCCGGAGGTTCGCCTCGTCATCGACGACGAGGATCTGCTTCTTTTCGGGGAGCATCACCGGGCGAGACTAGCAGAACCGGCAACCGGGCAAGCGCCGGGACCGCCCCCAGGCGGCTCCATGCGCCCGCGCCGGGGCCCGGGGCGCGCGCGCGGTGACGCCGCACGCCGTACGCCGCGCCGGCGCGCGGGCGGGCCGCCCCTGGCGGGTCGCCTGGCTCGGCCGCTCGGCTTGCCGGTCCGGCAGGCCGAACGCATTGCCTCGGAGTCCGCCGTGATTCCTTTTTCTCGCTGCCAGCGAGACGGATCAGTATGCTGCGCCCACTTCTCGTGGAGGGCGGCTCGGATGCGTGTGCTTCGGACTTGGCTGGTCGGTCTCGGTGCGGGGATGTTCCTCGCTGCGGGGTTGGCCGTAGCAGGAGATCCGGCCATCGAGTACCCCGAGTGCAACCGCACGCCGACGGCGGCTGACCTGGAAGGCGCCAAGGGCGCGCACAAGGCCGCCACCCAGTTCTACGAGCGGGCTGACTACGACCGCGCCATCCAGTACTGGAAGGACGTCTACAAGCTCGACTGCACGGCGCACGGGGCGCTCATCAACATCGCCAACGCGTACGAGAAGATGGGCGACCGCGCCGAGGCGGTGACCGCGCTGGAGACGTACCTGGCCCGCACGCCGGACGCGAGCGACGCGCAGACGATCCAGGACAAGATCCAGAACCTCAGGAACTCGATCCGGCCGACGCCGACGCCGACCGCGAGCGAGTCCGCGTCGGCGCCCGTGCCGCCTCCGCCCCTCCTCACCGCCTCGGCGGCCCCGAGCCGCTCCGTGGAGGCGCCTCCGCCGCAGCCTCCTCACGGCTACACGCCGTGGATCCTCACGGGCGCCGGCGTCGTCACGCTGCTGGTCGGCGGGATCCTGACCTCGAGCGGCTTCGCCGATATAAGCGCCGCCGAGGAGAGCTGTCCGTCGCGCATCAACTGCGAGTCGGACGTCGCCGACCAGGGCAACCAGGGCCGCACATACGCGACGGTCGGCGGCGTGCTCCTCGGGCTGGGCGCTGCCGGCGTCGCGGGTGGCCTGATCTGGGAGCTCGGGTTCAACCAGCCCCGGACGCCCTCCGGCCTGCTCGCGCCCGGAGCCAAGCTCCGGCTGACCCCGGTCGCCGGCCCGGGCGCAGCCGGAATCGGCGTATCTGGCCGCTTCTGATCTGGCCTGCTCGCGCCCGGCGCCAAGCTACGGCTGACCCCGGTCGCCGGCCCGGGTGCGGCCGGGATCGATGTATCCGGCCGCTTCCGAGACGCGCCGTGACGCCGGTCCAGCCGTAGAGACGCCCCGGCGAGGCGCTGATCCTGGGGGGCACGGGAGCGCTGTGAGCTGGCGCCCCGGCCGGCCGAACCGCGCCGCTGCGAGGAGGGTGGCGAGCAGGCGAGCGCTCGCTGCCGCATCGTTTACTCTTCTAGCGTGCGTCTCAGCTCCTCCGCCCGCTCCTTCCTGACACGGTGCTGTCTGAACAGAATTGCGCTCCCCGGCGCGTTCGCGATCGCCGCGGCGGCGGTGCTCGCCAGCGCCGGCGAGAGCCCTGCGCCCGCGATCTCGCGGGTCGGCCGCCTCCTCGTGCCGGCGGCCCTCGCGGCTCCGGGCGCGCGCTCGGCCCCGGCCAAGGTGGCGATCCTCGCGACCACCCCGGGGGCAGCCCAGACCACGCTCCACATCGCCGCTGTCGGCGGCAAAAAGGCCGGCCCCGCGCTCGCCACGCTCCGGCACCTGAGCGATGCGGTCGTCCGCGCCCGCGTCGTGCCGCGGACGGCGATCGTCGTCGCGACCGCCGACACGAGCCCGTCCCGCGACCGCTCGTTCAACGCGAGCCTCTTCCGGATCGAGCCGCACGCGGAGCCGGTCGCGCTCTGCGACGGCGTGGTGCACGCGAGCCGGCCGCTGGTCACGGCCGAGGGGCGCGTCTTCGTCTCGCGCGGCGCCGCCGGCTCGGAGCCGCCGCTCGACGGCGACCTCGCGCGGCTGCGGGTCGACACGCTGACCATCGACGAGATCGACCTCGCCAACGGCGCGAGCCGCACCGTGCACAGCGTCGCGGGCCACCTCGCCTTCCTCGCCGGCGAGTGGAGAGGCGAGCTCGTGATCTATCGCGTGGCGCCCGGGTCCGCCGACATCGTCCTCGTGAACCCCGACTCCGGCGCGACGCGCGTGATCGCCCCGTCGATCCCGCCTTTCGCGCGCGATTTCTCGATCGACGCGGCGGCGGGCGCGCTCGTGTTCCAGGACCGGCACGAGATCGACCTCGGCACGTGGGTGATCGACCGGCTCGACCTCCGGAGCGGCAAGCGCGCCCGGCTCGAGACGAGCGCGAGCAACGGCCTCGCCCCGCACGCCTGGCCGGGCGGCGGGCTCGCGTACACGCCGGATCGCGCCACCGGGCTCCTCGTGGTCGGCGCCCGCGCCGCGGTCCGCGGCCCGCTCGGCGCCGGCGTGGACGCCGTCCAGGCGGTCTCGCCGGACGCGTCGTGGGTGGCGGCGCTGCACACGAACCCGTCCGCGTTCGCGGTGCCCTTCGCGATCCACGCGGCGAGCGGCGAGGTCGCCGCGATCCCCGCGCCGCCCGGAGCGCGCATCGCCGTCGCCGGCTTCACGACGGCGAAGGAGGAGCAGCGATGAGCCGCCGCCTCGTCATCCCGGCCGCGCTCGCCGCGGCCGCGCTGGTCGCGCCCGCCGCCCGCGCGGCGTACTGCCCCTGCTTCACCGCGTCGAGCGCCTACAACGAGCGCGGCTGCGCCATCGACGCCGTGCCCGGGACCAACCCCTCCGTCGCGGAGTGGAACGTCATCTTCGATCGCGTCTCGCGGGGCCCCGAGGCCTGGGGAGACGACGGCCCTGCCGCCTTCGTCCTCGGCCAGGGCTGCGACCTGCCCGAGGCGCGGCGCGACGTCCCCGCCACCTTCCCCTGCGAGCTGCTGAAGGCGATCGCCATGCAGGAGTCGGGGTGGCAGCAGTTCTGCGAGCCGGACCGGCCCATGGATCAGGCAGGGGGGAGCTCGCGGACGATCATCTCGTTCGACTGCGGCTACGGCGCCGCCCAGATCACGAGCGGCATGCGGAGCGGCGACAGCCCGGATTTCGATCCGCGCCGCGTGGCCGCGGACCCGACCTACAACGCGGCGACCGGCGCGCGCATCCTGGCCATGAAGTGGAAGGCCACCCGCTGCGTCGGCGACCGGCAGCCGGCGATCGTCGAGCACTGGTACAGCGCCCTGTGGGCCTACAACGGCCTCTCGTACGTCAACAACCCGAACAACCCCAATTACGACGCGGGCCGCGGCGTCTACGACCCGGCGATCGGCGGCGCCGCGCCGTACCAGGAGCGGGTGCTCGGCCGGCTGGAGCACACCGGGGGGCGCTGGGAGGGGACCGAGGTCGCGTACCCGGACCCGGGTGAGATCGGCGGCAACAGCGCGCCGGCCGCGCTCACCGATCCGCGCTGCGCGTCGCCGACGGACTGCACGCGCACGCGCCCCCTCCACGTGACGCGCTGCGCGGACAGCGGCGGCGAGACGGGCGGCGGCGGCGACGGCTCGGGCGGCGTCGGCGGCTCGGGCGGCGTGGCCGGCGCCGGCGGCGATGGCGGCGTGGCCGGCAGCGGCGGCGCGAGCGGCGTCGGTGGCGCCGGGGGACTGGACGGGAGCGCGGGCGGCACGCCCGTCACAGCGGGCCAGGGGGGCGCGGGAGCCTCCCCAGACGACGAGGGGAACGGCGAGGAAGACGAGACCACCTCGACGACGGTGGGCATCTACGGCCGGTGCGCCTGCGATGTGCCCGGGAGCGGCGCCGCCGCCGGCGCGGCTTCCTGGCTGGCGCTCGCGGCCGGAGCGCTCGCCGTGGCGTGGCGGCGGAGGCTTCCGGGGCGTCGCCGCGCGGACTAACCTCGACGATCATGCCGCCTTCGCTCGGCTCCGAGCTCATCGCCGCGTGGGCTGCCCGGCGAGGCCTCGCCTTCACCCCGCGCCCCGACGATGCCTGGTTCCGCCGCTGGGAGCCGTACGACACGATCGCGCCCCCCTCCGCCTACCTCTCCGCGTGCACGTGGACGGCGAACCCCGGGCACGCGGTGATCGCGGAGCCCTGGTACGCGGACGGCGACGCCGAGCCGCTCGAGCGATCGCTGCTCGGCTTCGCGACGCACCCGGGGCTCCGGCGCCGCGCCGCGATGCGCGTCGGCGAGCACTTCCTGACGCGCGTCGCCTTCATCGAGAGCCCTCCCCCGCCCCGGGTCGTCCTCGGCGACGCGCTCTGGGACGCCCACGTGACGACCTTCGCCGCCTCCGAGCGCGACGCCGCCGCCGCGTTCCACCCGCGCCTGCGCAAGCTCCTCGCCCGCCGCGGCTTCCAGGGGCACCTCGAGCTGCGCCCCGGCGGGCTCGTGGTTCACTGCGCCGGCCTGCGGCCCGTCCCGGAGCACTACGACCGGCTGCTCGGGGTGGTGCGCGAGATCGTCAACGCGGCGCTGGCGTAGCTACTGCGGCGCCGGCCGCCCCCGCCGGGCTGCCCTGTCGACGCGTCCGCCGCGCCGGTCTAGGCTCCCCGATCATGGCCAAGGTTCTGGTCGTCGAGGATGAGCCCGCGATCGCCGAGTCCATCGCCTACTTCCTGCGGCGCGACGGGTTCGCGGCCACCGTCGCCACCACGCTCGCGACCGCGGAGCGGGAGATCGACAAGGCGGACCTCATCATCCTCGACCTGATGCTCCCCGACGGCAGCGGCTTCGACCTCATCGGCCAGGTGCGGCGGAGCGAGGCGCGCGCCGCGATCATCGTCCTGTCGAGCCGCGACAGCGAGGCCGACCGCGTCGCCGCGCTCGAGACAGGCGCCGACGACTACGTGACCAAGCCGTTCTCGCCCCGGGAGATCGTGGCCCGGGTGCGCGCCGTCCTGCGCCGCGCCGCGCGGCCCGCGCTGCCGAGCGCCGCCCCAGCGCCGCTGCCGCTCATGGTCGACGAGGCCACGCGGCGGGCGCACGTCAACGGCCAGAAGGTCGACCTCACCCGCGTCGAGTTCGATCTGCTCGCCTGCATGCTCGCCGCGCCGGGCAGGGTCTTCACGCGCGCGCAGCTCATCGACCGCGTCTGGGGCGACGGGTTCGCGATCACCGACCGGACCATCGACTCGCACGTGAAGGGGCTCCGGAAGAAGGTCGTCGAGGCCGGGGGCGACGCGGACCTCATCGAGACGGTGCGCGGCGTCGGCTACCGCGTCACGGACAAGCCGAGCCCCACGGAAGGCGGCGACTGAAGCATGCTGCGCCTCGTCGTCACCGCGGCGGCGGCGGTCTCGATCATCCTGCTCGTCGCGCTGTTCGCCTCGCGCCTCGTCCGCGCCCGGACGGCCGGGATGAGCATCCGGATGCAGATCTTCATCGCGCTCGGCGGCATCGTCGGCGCGTTCGCGTTCGGGCTCGGGCTGCTCGTCATCGATCGCATCGAGGCGCGCGCGACGCTGCTCGCCGAGGGCAGCGCGCGCGACGAGGCGGCCGCGTTCGCCGCCGTCGCCGCGATGGAGATGGAGGTCCGCGGCGTCGATCTCGCGGCGGTGCGCGCGCTCGACGGCGAGGCCGAGGGCCCCGCCGCCCAGAACATCGCGCTGCTCGACCCGGAGGGCCGCGTGCTCCGGGCGCGCGGCGCCTCGCCGGGCGAGCCCGGAACCGTCTTCGTGACCGCGCCCATCGAGGTCCGCGGCCGGCGCGTCGGGAGCGTGCAGGTCGTCAAGCCGACCATCGTGGTGCAGCGCATGGTCGCCGACTTCGCCCCGCCGATCCTCGTGATCAGCACGGTGCTCGGCGCCGCGGCGGCGCTCTCGTCGTTCCTGATCGGCCGCACCATCGCGACCCCGATCGAGGCGCTCACCGAGTTCGCGGTGCGCGTGAGCGAGGGGGAGGTGCGCGCCGCGCCGCCGCCCGCCCAGGGCCGCGAGGTCCAGCGGCTGACGCGCGCCATCGACTCGATGCGGCGCCAGATCGAGGGCCGCCCGTTCGTCGAGACCTTCGCCGCGGATCTCTCGCATGAGCTGAAGAACCCGGTCGCCGCGATCCGCGCGAGCGCCGAGGTGCTCTCCGAGGGGGCGCTCGACGATCCCGAGGAGGCGGCCCGCTTCGTCGCGCGCATCCGCGAGGCGATCAAGCGCATCGAGGCGCTCCTCGGGGAGCTCCTGTCGCTCGCGCGCCTCGAGGCGCGCGGCGTGGAGCAGGCCGCCGTCGTCGACCTCGTCGCGATCGCGCAGAGCGCCGCGGCGCGGGCGCGAGAGCGCGGCTCCCGCGTCGAGCTCGACGCGCCGGGCTCGGCGGCCGTGCGCGGCGACGAGCAGTGGCTGTCGCGCGCGCTCGACAACCTCCTCGACAACGCGCGCACGCACGGCGACGCCGCGGCCCCGGTCCGGATCGCGCTGTCCCGCCGGGGCGGACAGGTCACGATCTCGATCCGCAACCGCGGCGAGATCGGGCGGCACGTCGCTGGCCGGCTGTTCCGCCGGTTCGTGACGACCCGCGCCGACCGGGGCGGCACCGGGCTCGGCCTCGCGATCGTCAAGGCGATCGCCGAGGCCCACAGCGGCTCGGCCGAGTGCACCCACCGCGGGCCGCCGGAGGTCGAGTTCAGGATCTCGCTGCCGGGTGCCTGATCCCCCCGTGAGCTCCCCTGCCCCTCCCCGCGGTCCCGGCGCTCATCCAGGTTTCCGGGGAGTTTCCCCCATTTGACAGCGCGCAAACTCGGTGGTGCGAAGGCGCCGGCGACGGTCGGGCGAGGCGAACCGTGACGCTCGCGCCGACGTCTCGAGCCGAGCCCCTTGAGCTCTCCGGCGCCATCCTCCACAGAACCTCCACAATCGCATCACCGTCGGCCCCCCTACCGCGCCCATGCTCATCGCAAAGTGCGTCGTCCCCCCCAGGAAACCCCATGACGTCCAGCAATCTCCCCAAGCACGTCGCGATCATCCTCGATGGCAATGGCCGCTGGGCAGCGGCGCGGGGCCTCGCCCGCATGCAGGGGCACCAGCACGGCGCGAAGGCCGTGCGCCTCTCGGTGCGCGCGTGCCGCGATCGCGGCATCCCGTACCTCACGCTGTACGCCTTCAGCGTGGCGAACTGGTCGCGCCCCAAGGATGAGATCGATGCCCTGATGCGCATCTGCCAGGAGTTCGCCGAGGGAGAGCACGACGAGCTGATCCGGCGCGGCATCGCGGTGCAGGTGGTCGGCGACCTCGAGGAGATCCCCACCCCGACGCGGCGCGCGATGGAAAAGCTCGTGGAGGACACCGCGGGGGGCACCGAGATGACCCTGGCCCTCGCGCTGAGCTACGGCGGCCGCCGCGACATGGCGAACGCGATGCGCGCGCTCGCGGTCCGCGCGCGGGCCGGTCTGGTCATCCCGGAGGAGATCAACGAGCACTCGCTCCGGAACTTCCTGACGACCAGCTCGATGCCGGATCCGGACCTCATCATCCGCACCGGCGGCGAGAAGCGCCTCAGCGACTTCCTGCTCTTCGAGGCCGCCTACGCCGAGCTGTTCTTCACGGACACGCTCTGGCCCGATTTCACCGAGGCGACCTTCGACGAGGCGATCGCCACGTACAGCCGGCGGCAGCGGCGTTACGGTCGGACCGGCGAGCAGGTCCGGCGGCTGACAGCGTCGACCTGAACGGCCATCGCGGCCGCGGCGCCCGGGGCCGCGGCGCTCGTGAGGCGCGATCCAGCGCCCGAACCCGGCTCGATCAGCACTCGATTCCGGGGCCGCGATGCAGTACGAGAGACGCGCTTGTCGTGTGAGCGCCCGTAGCTCAGCTGGATAGAGCAGCGGCCTTCTAAGCCGCGGGTCGCAGGTTCGAATCCTGCCGGGCGTGCCGAACGTCCTCGGTGCGTCGCTTGACGGTCCGGCCTGCCGCAGACCACCATGTCACTGACGCATGGACAGGAAGGTCGCGCTCGTGCTGGGCGGTCTGGTGCTGGGCGCGGCCTTCGCGCTCGCGACGGGACGGGTGCGCGCCCAGGGGGCCGCCCAGAGCGTCCCGACGCCGCGGTGGGAGCAGGATTGCGAGCAGACGCACGGCGTGGACGAGGCCCGCGCCGTCGCGAAGGCTCGCGGCGAGGGCGGCTGGGAGCTCGTGGCGCTCGACGCCGGCGTGATGTGCTTCAAGCGGCCGGCCCCGGCGCCGCCGAAGCCGGCCGAGCCCTGGCCTGGCTACTGACGGACTGATGGATTGAGCCACGCAGCGCGCGGCGCCTCTGGCTCTCCGTTCGAGGCAGAGCGGCCCGGGTAGCGCCGCACCGCTGCGCTTCTCGCCCTGCGCGCTGCGTGTCAGCGTTCTGCATGATCGATCTCTGCGATCGGCGCTACGCGCCGCCCGCGCGCAAGACGGTGGTGTTCTGCGTCGACGGCTGCGCGCCGGAGTACCTCGACCAGGCGCTCGCGGACGGGCTGATGCCGCGGCTCGCGGGCTCGCTCGCCGCGGGCGGCCTGTACGTGCGCGGCCGCGGTCAGATCCCTAGCTTCACGAACCCGAACAACGTGTCCATCGCGACCGGCCAGCCGGCGCGCGTGCACGGCATCTCGGGCAACTACTACCTCGACGCCGCCTCGGGGGACGAGGTGCCGATGAACGACCCGCGGTTCCTGCGCGTGCCGACGCTCTTCGAGAAGATGGAGCAGGCGGGCGTCAGGACCCTCTGCATCACGGCCAAGGACAAGCTCCGCGCGCTCCTCGGCGCGTGCCGCGAGGGCGGCCCTCGCCCGATCTCGCTCTCGGCGGAGAAGGCGCACGAGCAGGCGATCCCGGAGCACGGGATCGCGTCGATCACCGCCGCCGTCGGCCGCGAGGGCCCGTCGATCTACGACTGGGACATCTCCCACTACGCGATGGAGATGGGCCTCGCGCTGCACGAGCGGGTGTCGGCCACGCTGCTCTACGTGTCGCTGACCGACTACGTGCAGCACAAGGAGCCGCCGCGCGGGCCGATGTCGGATCGGTTCTACGCCCGCTTCGACGCGCTCTACGGAGCGTACCTCGACGCCGGCTTCGTCTGCGGGATCACCGCGGATCACGGCATGAACGACAAGACGGCGCCCGACGGCTCGCCGAACGTGCGCTACCTCGAGGACGCGCTCTGCGAGGCCGGCGTCCCGGGGTTCCGGGTGCTCCTGCCGATCACCGACCCGTACGTGGTGCACCACGGCGCGCTCGGCTCGTACGCGACCGTGTACGTCGACGCGGCGCAGGGGGGCGCGCTGGAGCGCGCCGCGGCGGTCCTCGCGCGGCTCCCGGGCGTGGAGCTCGTCCTGCCGCGCGAGGAGGCCGCGCGACGCTTCGCGCTCCCGAAAGACCGGATCGGCGACCTCGTCGTCCTCGGCGACCGGAGCACGGTGCTCGGCAAGAGCGCGGCCTACCACGACCTCTCCGCCGTGCAGCGCGGGCTCAGGTCCCACGGGGGCCTGCACGAGGCGGAGGTGCCGATCCTCGTGAGCCACCCGCTCCGGCCCGACGAGCAGGCCCGGCTCCTCGGCGCGAGCGCGACGGCCGCCGGGGACGGAGCGCGCGGCCAGGAGAGCGGGCTGTCGAACGCGGACGTCTTCGATCTCGTGCTGAACCGACTCTCGATCGCAACGGGCTAGCGCCATCGTTCGAGCGCCTGAAGGGGGGACAGGGATGGGCTCGATGCTCTCACTCGAAGGACCAGCGTTCGATTTTCCGTGCCTGATCGACGGCGAGCCCGTGACCCGGGAGGAGCGCATCCTCGTGCGCTACCCGTTCACGGGCGAGGTGATCGGCAGCGTACCGAAGCTCCGCGAGGAGGACGTGCTGCAGGCGCTGTCGAGGGCTTCAGCAGACCCGCCGCGGCTCTCGCGCCACGAGCGCAGCCAGATCCTCCTGCGCGCCGCGGCGCACGTCGAGGCGCAGGCCGAGGCGGTCGCGCGGCTCATCACGTGGGAGAGCGGGCTCTGCCTCAGGGACACGGCGTACGAGGTGCGGCGCGCGCTCGATGTGCTCCGGTTCTCCGCGTACGAGGCGCTCCGCGACGACGGACAGTGCCTCGCGTTCGACATCTCGGCGAACGGCAAGCCCCGGCGGGGCTACACGCTGCGCGAGCCGCTCCGGCTGGTGACGGCGATCACCCCGTTCAACCACCCGCTGAACCAGGTCGCCCACAAGGTCGCCCCGAGCGTCGCGAGCGGCAGCTCCATGGTGCTCAAGCCGTCGGAGAAGACGCCGCTCTCCGCGATCTACCTCGCGGCCGTGCTGCACGCGTCGGGGCTGCCGCCCGGCATGCTCAGCGTCGTCACCGGCGATCCGTCCGAGATCGGGAGGGCGCTCGTGACCCACCCGGCAGTGGAGCTCGTCAGCTTCACGGGCGGGGTCGAGATCGGCAAGCGCATCGCGGGCATGCTCGGCTACCGGCGGGCGGTGCTCGAGCTCGGCGGCAACGATCCGCTCATCGTGCTCGAGGACGCGGATCTGGACGAGGCGGTCCGGCTCGCGGCGTACGGCTGCTACAGGAACTCGGGGCAGCGCTGCACCGCGGTGAAGCGGCTCATCGTGAGCGAGCGCGTCGCCGACGAGTTCGCCGCGCGGCTCGCCGCCGCGTCGGCGCAGGTCAAGGTGGGCGATCCGCGCGACCCGGCGACGGAGATGGGGACCGTGATCTCCGAGGCCGCGGCGCGGCAGCTCGAGGCGGCTGCCGAGGAAACGCTCGCGCGGGGCGCCCGGCTGCTGTTCGGGAACGAGCGCCGCGGGGCCCTGTACGGCCCCACGGTGATGGATCGCGTGCCGCGTGACGCCCCCTCGGTGCAACGCGAGACCTTCGGCCCGCACGCGCCGATCATCCGGGTGAGGGACATTGACGAGGCGATCGAGGTGGCGAACGGGACGAGCTACGGCCTCTCCGCCGGCGTGTGCACGAACGACATGCGGCACGTGCACCGGCTCGTCCGAGAGCTCCGCTGCGGCACGGTCAACGTGCGCGAGGTGCCAGGGTACCGCTCCGAGCTGTCGCCGTTCGGCGGCATCAAGGACAGCGGCATCGGCGTCAAGGAGGGCGTCGTCGAGGCGATGAAGGCGATGAGCAACGTCAAGCTCTACACGGTCCCCTGGGAGTGAGCGGGCGCCGGCGCTTCCCCATACCGCCTGGGCGCGCGCGGGTGTAATCGGATCGGTATGAGCGGAGAGCCCCTGTCAGAGCGAGAGTTCGACGCCGTGGCGGATCGGTCGCTGCGCGCCCTGGATCGAGGGATCAACGAGATCCCCGACGGCGTGGAGGCCGATCTGCAGAGCGGCATCCTCACCCTGGAGTTCGAGGACGGCGTCAAGTACGTCGTCAACAGCCACCGCGCGGCGCGGCAGATCTGGATGGCGGCCGAGCGGGCTGCGTGGCACTTCGACTACCAGCCGTCCGAGGGCCGCTGGGTGGCGCAGCGGACTGGCGAGGAGCTCTGGAGCACGGTCGAGGCCGTGCTGTCCCGGAAGCTCGGCCGCGCGGTGAAGCTCGAGCGCTGAGCCCCCGGCTCACAGCGCGATGCGCATGCCGAAGCCCCCGAGCACGCCCGTGACCGAGGCGCCGGCCCTGAGGTCGAAGGCGACGCGATTCCATGGGCGAAACGCGAGGCCGATCTCGGGCAGTACGAGCCACGGGTAGACGAGCGGCCGCAGGCCCTGGGGCCTGCCCTTGGGGCGGGTGAACCAGCTCGGCTCGACGTAGCCGGGGTAGTGATCCGCGTCGTAGTCGAGCTGGTTACAGTACCGGAAGCTCCCTGCCGGGTTGTTCGGGCCGCGGCATTTCACGTAGCGGTACGGGTCCCCCGGCACGAAGGTGCTCTGGTCGCCGGGGACGGCGTCCGCCGGGTACGCCTGGGTCCGGTAGAGATCGCCCATGAACGTCCAGCCCACGCCGATGCCCGCCCCGATGCGGAAGGCGAACAGCTCGTCCCGATCGAGCGGGATGTTCCAGACCAGGCGGGCGTCCGCCTGGAGCGCCTGGAGATCGCTCGCGACGATCTCGTAGTCCGTGTCGGGGTGCCCGTTCGGCTTGAAGGGCGTGTCTTGCATCCAGAAGCGCGCGTAGGCGACCGAGAACACGAGGTCGAACGTCCCGAGCCTGGTGGAGAGCGCGAGCTCTCCGCCGGGAACAAGGACATCCCGCCCCCCTTCCCCGAGGAGCTTGAACATGACCTGCGGGACGAAGAAGCCCCGGAAGCCGGCGCCGAGCCACACCTTGCGCTGCTTGCGCGGGCCGGGGGGCGTGGGCTCGGGCATCTCCGCCGGAGGCTTCGCCGTCTGACCAGGGCCCGGCGCGCCGCCCGGCGTGGCCTCGGCGCGGCGCGGCGGCTCGGCAGGCGGTTTCGTCGCCGGCGGCTTCTTCCCCGGCGGTTTCGTCGCCGGCGGCTTCTTCCCCGGCGGTTTCGTCGCCGGCGGCTTCTTCCCCGGCGGTTTCGTTGCCACCGGCTTCTCCGGCGGCTTCTTCCCGGGCGGTTTCGTCGCCGGCGGCTTCGTCGCGACCGGCTTCTCCGGCGGTTTCGTCGCCGGCGGCTTCGTTGCGACGGGCTTCTCCGGCGGCTTCGTCGCTGGCGGCTTCTGCGCGCCGGGCTTCGGCTTCAGGCGCAGCTTGATCTCGCGCCGCTGCTTCTCCTTCAGCGCAATCTTCTGCGACGTCTGCTCGTACCCGTCGGCCCTGGCGACGACGACCAGCTGCACGCCCGGGTCGAACGGGTGCGGCGACGATGGATCGCTGATCTCCTCCCCGTTGACCTCGACCACGAGCCCCTCGTACGGCTCCACCGGCGTGACGACGAGCGTCGGGATGCGCGCCTCGAGCTGCGCCGCCTTCTTCTTGGCGGATGTGATCGCCGCGACATCTCGCGCGTTGTAACCGGGCTCCTTCTTCTCGCTGGCGACCGTGTGATAGATCTCACTGGCCTTCAGCAAGTCGCCCTGCTTCACGTAGCAGTCGGCGAGTGGAACCGCTGAGCTCGGGCGATGGCGCTGGCTCTCGGCGGATTCGAGGAGCGGGATCGCCCGCTTGCAGAAGCCGCCTCTGGCCGCGTTGATACCCTGGTTCGCTTCCTTGTCCCCCGGCGCTGCGAGCGCCGGATGGACGAGCAGCACGGCCAGGATGCCCACGAGAGAAGCGAGCGGAAGACGCAAGAGGCGGTCAGTCTACCACCCCGTCCGCTGAGCGCGCGGGCCGCACGCGCGATCGCGGCCGGATGTCGCGAACGGCACCACCCGCGGCGCACCGCGGGGCGCTGCCCACATTGGCTCCTGGTTCGCCCGATGGCCGGCTCGACGGAGCGAGCGGGTCCTGGACGGCCCGCCGCCCGGGCCGTTCGCGCCGGCCGCCTCGAAAACGCGGGAATTGCCAGGGCTGACTGCGCCTCCTCCGCAACGCGCCCGGAACGCAGAAGCACGGCAGACGAAAAGCTCGACACGCTCCGCTTTACACCTTCGACGCTGGACGAGAGCCCCTGTAAGCTCCCCCGGAATGGCTTCCGGCGCAGGTATCGAAGAACCGCACGGGCTGGGCGAGAGCACCAGCGCTGAGGGATCGGGCGGCGGCGTTTTGTCCGGGCCCGTGCGGCGCACATTGAAGGCAGGCGAGATCCCGAACACGCTGATCGAGTGCACGCACTCGGTCGAGTGCGCGGGCTGTCCGCTCATCGCGGGCGATTACGCTGAGCAGCTCAGCACGAAGCGCGCGCGGGTCGTCTCCGCAGCCGCGCACTACCCGTCGCTCGAGCTGCTCCAGACGAGCCCGGTCATCCCGGCCGATCCGATCACCGGCTACCGCGGGCGAGCGAAGCTCATCGTCGCCCCCTCCGGCGCGATCGGGCTGTACGGCCGCACAGGGCACCACGAGGTCGTCGACATCCCGGGCTGCCGGGTCCTCGCCCCGGCGCTCGCCGCGGTGACCTCGCGGCTCCGCGAGCTGATCGCGTCGCCGCCCCCGGAGGTCCGGCCGCTGCTGCTGCCGTACGATCCGGCGAGGGGCGGCGTGCTCCGCGCCCTCGATCTGCGCGAGGTCCACCTCGCGCCCGGCACCCAGCTCTTCGCGGAGATGGGCGCGACCGAGGACAACCCGGCGTTCGTGCTGATCACGTTCGTCCTCCAGCGCGAGCGCGCGTGCACGCGCGACGAGCTGCGGGAGGCCGGCCGCGCCATCCGCCCGATGCTCCCGCGCGTCATCGGCATCGCCGCGAACTTCCACGACGCGGAGGCGCCGCAGATCCTCGGGCCCGAGACGATCGTGCTCGACGGCGTCTCGCACGCGGAAGACCGCATCGGGCAGACCTACCACATCGCCGCGTTCGGCTCGTTCGTGCAGGCGCACAGGTCGCAGGCCGCGCGCGTGCACGCCCTCCTGCTCCGCGAGATCGCGTCGCTCGAGAACGACGGCCCCGTGATCGAGGGCGAGGCCGCGATGGGCCCCGCCTCCCGGCGCAAGGAGCCGCCGCGCATCCTCGACCTGTACGGCGGCTCGGGCGCGATCTCGCTCGCGCTGGCGCAGGGAGGCAACCGCGTCCTGATGGTCGAGTCCTTCGCGCCCGCGGCGGCGAACGCGCGCGCGGCGGCGGATGCCCAGGGGCTGAGCCAGCGCGTGGAGGTGCGCACCGGCGACGTCTCGGAGATCGTCGGCTCGCTGGTCAACAGCTCGGAGAAGTTCGACGGCATCGTGGTGAACCCGCCGCGGCGCGGCGTCTCCCCGACGGCGCGCGAGGCGATCGCGCGCCTCGGCGCGCCGCTGCTCGTCTACGTCTCGTGCGATCCCGACACGCTCGCGCGCGACCTCGATCACTTCTGCCGGCTCGGGTACTCGTCGACGGAGCTCACGCCGCTCGACATGATCCCGCTGACCGAGGAGATCGAGACGATCGCCGCCCTGCGCCGCACGCCTCCCCCGGCGCCGAAGGTCATCTACGACGACGACGGCGTGCTGGTCGTCGAGAAGGGCCCGCACGAGCCGGTCGCCACGCAGGCGGAGTACCTCGGCTCGCTGCTCGCCCGCTGCGCGCGCATCCCGGGCGTCACCTCGACGCCGGTCATCGTGCACGCGCTCGATCCGGGCACGAGCGGCCTGGTCATGCTCGCGCGCAACGAGGAGGCGGCCGCGCGCTGGAGCGAGGCGCTCACGAAGACCGGTCGCCTCATCTACCTGGCGGCGGCCAAGGGCGTCACCCCGGGCAAGGGCGCGATCACGCGCGATCTCCGGGAAGGCACGCGCACGTACACGGCGCGCACGCGGTACCGCCGCCTCGCGGTCGCCTCGGGTCACTCCATCCTCCGCGTCATCCCGGACGGCGGGCGCACGCACCAGATCCGGCGGCACCTCGCCGCGATCGGGCACCCGATCCTGGGCGACGAGCGCTACGGCCACGTGCCGACGAACCGGTACTTCGAGGAGAAGCACGGGCTCGATCGCTCGTTCGTGCACCTCGTCCGCATCGAGATCGAGCACCCCCGCACCGGGGTGAAGATGATCATCGAGTCGACGCTGCCCGGCGACCTGCGATCCGCGCTCGAGCGCTCGGCCGGCCCCTCGGTCCTCCGCTTCCTCGAGCAGAAGCACGCGCTCGGCGAGCAGCGGGCGGTGGCCGTGCTGAGCACCGCCGCGGACGAGCCCGCGCCGAGCAGCAGGATGATCCCGCTGCGCACGGACGACTCCGAGTCCGCGCCACCCCCCTCGATCCGCAGCCCCGGGCCGATCTCGATCCGCGTCCCGGACCTGGACGAGTCCCCCCGGACCATCCGGCACCCGATCGTCTCGACCGGCGACGAGGACTGACCGCCCGCGCCGCTGCGCACGGCGGCGGGCTCGCTGCGGCCGCGTCCGCTTCACCCGGCCCGCGCCGCCGCCTTGCTCCCGGACGCAGGGGTGTGAGGCGCCTCGCGGCGCGTCCGGGCGCGGGTCCGCTCGCGTGCCCGACCTGACCCCACCTTGTACCGATGAGCCGCGAGCGGATCTGGTAGGCTTGCCGGCGGCATGTCCACGTTTCCAGAAGACCGCCCTCGCATCCTCGTCGTGGACGACGAGAAGGTGATCCGCGACATGCTGGCCGACTTCCTCGGCATGGAGGGCTACTACGTCCGCACTGCCGAGGACGGCACCAGCGCGCTGAACGAGCTCACGAAGGGCCATTACGACCTCGTGATCAGCGACCTCAAGATGCCGCGCATGGGGGGCATCGCGCTGCTGGACGAGATCGGCAAGACGGCGCCGAACGCGCTCACGGTCATCATGACGGGCTTCGGCACCGTCGAGACAGCGATCGACGCGATGAAGCGCGGCGCCTACGACTACGTGCTCAAGCCGTTCAAGCTGGACGAGGTCGTGCACGTGGTCCAGCGCGGGATCGAGAAGCAGCGGATGGCCGCGGAGAACATCCGGCTGCGCGAGGCCGTGTCGCTCTACAAGGTGAGCGAGGCCATCGCGGCGAGCCTCTCGCTCGACCAGGTGCTCGAGACCGTCGCGGACAGCTGCCTCCACGAGGTCCGCGGCGACCTCATCTCCACGTGGCTCGACGACGGCGAGGGGAGCTTCTTCGAGCGGCAGCACCTCCGCGGCGCGTCGGTGCCGGCGGACGCGGACCTCGGCCGGCTCGACCCGACGGTCGTGCTCGAGCACTTCCGCCCCGAGGCGCTGCTCCTCGAGCAGGGCATGAAGGGGCTCAGGTTCTTCGCGCAGGAGCCGGGGCTGCCGCTCCGGTCGCTCGTCGCCGTGCCGCTCCGCATCCAGAAGCGGCTCATGGGTTTCATCGCCGTCGCGTCCTTCACGCGGACGAAGCGCTTCGACGAGGGGCAGCGCAAGCTGCTCAGCATCATCGGGTCGCGCGCCGCGGCGGCGATCGAGAACGCGCGGCTGTACCAGGACCTCCAGGCGACCTTCCAGCAGACGATCGAGGGGCTCGCCAAGGCGATCGACAAGATGGATCGCTACACTGCGGGGCACTCGGATCGGGTCGCCGTCTACGCGGTCATGCTCGCCGAGCGGCTCGGCCTCGGCCCGCACGAGATCGAGATCGTGCGGCAGAGCGCGCTCATGCACGACATCGGCAAGATCGGGTGCGTGCTCAACCTGAACAAGCCGGGCAAGCTCACGAGCGACGAGTACGAGGTGTTCAAGCGGCACCCCGTCTACGGGCGCGACATCCTCGAGCCGATCAAGTTCCTGCACCCGCTCGTCCCCGGCGTTCACCTGCACCACGAGCGCTGGGACGGGCGCGGCTACCCGCTCCGGATGCGGGGCAACGAGATCCCGATCATCGCGCGCATCATCTCCGTGGCCGACACCTACGACGCGATGACGAGCGACCGCTCGTACCGCAGGGCGCTCCCCCACGAGGTCGCCGTCGCCGAGATCGAGCGGTGCTCGGGCTCGCAGTTCGACCCCGAGGTAGCGGCCAGCTTCACGACGCACATCGAGGCCTACCGCGACGAGCGGCGGGCGCAGGGCGAGAAGATCCCCGAGTAGCCATGCCGACCACCTCGCTCCGCGATCTCCTCCAGCCCGCGAAGGACCCGGTCGTCGCGCTCGGCGTGCCCCAGCCGCGGCGGGCGCGCGCCGTATGGATCGGCCGGCGCCGCTACGCCCCGATCCACGATCTGCAGAAGCAGCTCGTCGAGGCGCGCGCGCAGGGCCGGATCGGCGACACGATCCTGCTCCTGGAGCACGATCCCGTGATCACGCTCGGCCCGCGCGCGAACCCGGAGCACGTGCTGCTCGACTCGCGCACGCTGAACAAGCGCGACATCGATCTGGTCGCGACCGGCCGCGGGGGCGACGTCACCTACCACGGCCCCGGCCAGCTCGTGTGCTACCCGCTGCTCGATCTCCGGCCCGACCGGTGCGACGTCCGCAGGTACGTGCGGTCGCTCGCGGAGGTGATGATCCTGCTCGCGCGCGAGCACCACGTCGAGGGCGGCGTCGTGGACGGGATGATCGGCGTCTGGGTCGACCGCGCGGCCCCGGAGGAGTGGGGCGGCCCGGAGTGGGCGCGCGAGATCGCGAAGCTCGGCGCGATCGGCGTGCGCCTGTCGCGCTGGCTCACGATGCACGGCTTCGCCTTCAACATCGCGGTCGACCTCAAGGCGTTCGAGCTGATCGTGCCCTGCGGCATCCGCGAGCACGGGGTGACGTCGCTCCATGAGCTGACCGGACGCAGCCTCACCGTCGCTGACGTCGCCCTCGCCAGCGCCCCGCAGCTCGCCCGCGGGCTCGATCTCGAGATCCCCCGCGTCGAGGACCTGTCGGGGGTCGAGGATCTCGCGACCGCGCTGCTCACCCCGGAGGCAAGCGCCGGCGAGGGCCGGAGCGCGCCCTAGCGGCGCGGCGCCCCGCGGCCGGCGTTCGGCGCGCGGCGCCGCTCGGCAAACGGTGACGTTCGGCCGTGCCGTGGGTTAAAAGCCGTCGCGTGCGCGCGCAGCCCACGTCTCGTGAAAGCGACGGGAGCTCCCCTCGCCGCGGCGGTGCTTCGGCGGCGCGGCCGCCGTGGCTGCGACCCCTCGTCGCCTCGCTCGCCGTGGCGGCCGCGGCGCTGCTCGCCGTCGCGCTCCTCGGCCCTGTCGCGGTGATCCGCGCCGGCGTGCGCCGCGCCGCCGCGTGCCTCGCGTCGATCGAGGCGCCGCGCGGCCCCGCGCTGCCCGACTGCCGGCCCGAGATCCGGTGGTTCGCGACGCCGTCCCGGCTGCCGTGGACCTACCGGGCGGCGAGCGCGCTCGCCGAGGAGCTCGGCGTGCGCGCCGCCGTCGCCGAGTACATCGACGCCGCCGTCGGCCGGCCGGATCGCGCGGCGCTCGCCGGCGCGACCGAGGCGATGGAGACGGCCCAGGCCATGGTCGCCGCAGGCTCCGGGCGCATCACCTTCGATGAGCTGGGGCCCGCCTGCGGCGCGCCGAGCCTCGCGCGCGAGGCGGTGAGGCTCGGCGATCGCCGCACGCTCCTGGAGCGGCCGGATCGCTGGCCCGACTGGCACGTGCGCGTGCAGACCCTGCGCGCGGCGCTCACCGAGGGCGACCTGCCGCGCGCGCTCGCGATCGCGAGCAGCTACGCGGGGATGGACCCGCGCGACGAGGATCTGCGCACGACCGTCGGCTCGATCCTCTGCCTGGGCACCGGCGCCGAGGCGAAGCGCGGCGTCGAGCTCCTGACCTTGAACCAGAACGACCGGGCGTCGAAGCGCCACGCGGGCATGTCGCGCAACTGGGGCGAGCTCCGCGCCGTCCTCGTCGCCTGCGCTGCCCGGGCTGGCGTCGAGCCTCCGGCGATGCCCGAGGCCCCCGAGGCCGGCGTGGCCGACGCCGTCGAGGCGCGGCTCGCGCAGCGCGCCCGCCTCGCTGCCGCCGCCGGACAGGGCGCCGCGGAGGCGAAGCAGCGCGCGCTGCGAGCGATCCGCGACCTGCTCGGCTCCGCCGCCGCGCTCGATCCGGAGGCCCGCGGGGACCTGCTCGCCGTCGTGCTGGCGGAGGACGAAGCGATCGACGCGGCCGGAGCCGCCGCGCTCGCGCGGCCGGACGACGAGCTGGACGGGGAGGACGAGCCTGCGGCCGGAGCGGAGGGCGCGCCGGCGCGCAGCGCGCCCGGCGCCGCGCCGGCGCTGCGGGCGGGCTCGCCGCTCGCGGCCGACTGGCTCCCGGGGCGCGGGCTCGCGCGGCCGGTGCTCTCCGGGTCGCTCCGCGCGCGCGCCGCCGCGCGCGCCGCCGAGCTGGCCGCTGCCCCGCAGCTCCCGCCGCCCGAGCGCGACACCCTGCGCGAGGTCGCCTGGGCCGTCGCGCTGCACGCCGCCCGCGAGCTCGCCCTCGAGGGCGACGCGCCCCGGGCGATCGACGCGCTGGAACGCGCCGCGGCGCTCACCCCGGAGCTCGCGCCGGAGGCGGCCCGCGCGCTCGCGCGATCGAGCGCGTGGCTCCTCGCGGGCGACCGCGAGCGCGCGCTCGATCTCGTCGAGCGCGTCGATCTCGCCGCGGCGCCGCCGGCCCTCCGCGCGGCCGTGCTCCTGCAGCGCGCCGGGCTCCTCGCCTCGCGCGGGCGCCGGCTCGACGCCGCGCGCGCCGCCGTCCTCGCCGACGAGGAGGCCGCCGCGCGCGCGGCGCGCCTCGGCGGCGCCCCCGGCGCGCGCGCCGGGCTCGACCTGCTCGACGTCCGGACGCGATGGACGCGGCTCGCCCTCGCCCGACCTCCGGACGCCTCACCGCTCCGCCAGGGCGGCCCGCCCGCGCTGCTGCCGGCGGATCTCTCCGCCGCCTGGCCGTGGGTCGGCTTCGCGAGCCTCGACGCGCCGTGGGCGCGCGAAGGCCAGCCGGCGTTCTCGCGCGCGCTCGCCACCTGGAGCGCCGCGCGCGACGCCCCCCCGTCCACGCGCCGCGCGCTCCGCTACGCCGCCCTCCGCCGGCGCGGCGACGCGCCGCCCGCGCTCGTCCCGTACGCCGCGCTCGCGGCCCAGCTGCTCGGCGACAGCGAGGGTGACCCCGAGGTGTGGCTCGACGCCTTCCTCGCCCTCGACGCCGCGCGCTTCTCGCTCCGCCACTACACCTTCGCCAGGGCCGAGGCGGCGCGGTGGCGCGGAGACGACGGCAGCGCGGCCGCCTGGCAACGCCGGTACGAAGCCCTGCGCGCGGTGGCCACCGATCCGACCCGTGCCGAGATCGCGCATTACCTCGGCATCTGAGCCGCACGATGAGCAGCGCATCCGGGACGGACCCCACGGCGTGGCGTTTCGTCCCATGCCCCCAGAAACCTGGAGATCGCGTCCTCGTACGGCTGGCGGTGGAGGTGCTCGGTTCCTACGCTACAGCCTGGCTCGCGAGGGATCGCTCGCGGGGAGAGTCCTCATGTGTCCTCATTGCGGAAAGAACGCGCCCGTCATTCACCGCGGGCTCGCGGCGTATTGCACCGCGTGCGGCCGGGAGCGCCTGCCCTTCGCGGGCAAGTCGGTCAGCCTGGCGGGGAAGCCGTCCCGGTTCGGCGGGGCTGTCGCCGGCGCGCTCGGCTGGCTGGTCCTCATCGGCGGCACCGCGCTGGCGCTGCTCCTCGGGCTGGGCGCGGCGGCGCTTTTCCCGGGCTCGATCGCCGGCCTCGCGATCGGCCTGCCGATCGGGTTCGTCGCCCTCACGCTCGGCCTGCTCCTGCTCGTCGGCGGGCGGAAGCTCTCGCGCTCCGGCGTGAAGGCGTCGCGCGACGCGCAGGTCCAGGCGATCTTCTCGCTCGCGTCGCACCGGCGCCGCCCGCTCACAGCGCAGGAGGTCGGCGTCGTGCTCGACCTGCCGGCCTCGGAGGCAGACGCCCTGCTCACCGAGCTCGCCAAGGAGCGCCCCGAGGAGGTGGGCGTCGAGATCGGCGACCGCGGCGACATCCTCTACACCTTTCCCGGGATCTCGGGGCAGGCCGGCGTCCGCTTCCCCCAGCCCTCGCTGCGCATCGATCCGAGCGACGGCGCGGCCGACCCTGCGGCGCGGATCTTCTCGGAGGAGTTCGAGGAAGAGGACGCCGGCGCGTCCCGCGCCTCCCCGCGCCGCGAGCAGCTCCGCTGAGGATTCCCGCGGCGCGCATGCTAGCCTCGCGCCGCGCGCGCACATCGAGAGCCCGGCGCGCGCTGTCGTCGCCCTCGAGCCGTGGTTCGGCGCGGGGGCGCCCCGGGCTGCTCGCCGCCACCCGACCATGAAACGCTCCCTCGCCGCCCCGCTGACCGCCGCCGCGCTCGCGCTCGTCGCCCTCCTCGCCCCCTCGCAGGCAGACGCCTTTGAACGGCAATGGCACGCCGGCGCCAGCGTCGGGTACGCGCTCCTCGCGGACGGCGGGACGTACCCGGGGATCGGCGGCAGCCTGCACGCCTCCTACGGGCTCACGGACGCCTTCAACGCGCTCGTCGAGCTCAACACCGCGTCGCACCCGGGCGGGGATCTCATGTTCCTCGGCGCGTCGGCCGGCGCCGCGTACGTCATCGACATCCTGCAGTGGGTCCCTTACGTCGGCCTCATGACCGGCGCGTACGACAACGTGCGCCTCGCGCCCTGCGGCTCGTATGGCCGGCCAGAATGCCACCGCGGCCAGTTCGGGGTCTCGATCCCGTTCGGCATCGACTACGCCTTCAACCGCCAGTTCGCCGCCGGCTTCGCCGGCAAGTACACGCTGCTCCTCCCCGGCGCAGGCGACGGTCCGGGCAGCTATTTCACGGCGTTCGCTCGCGCGGAGTTCCTCTGGGGCTACTAGGAGCCCCTCCGGGGCTACTAGATGCGCGCGAGCCGGGAGCAGCGGTGAGCCGCAGGGGCGCCGCGGACGTCGAGAGCTACAGCGAGCGCGCCGCGCCGCCTGTGCCGCGCGACCCTGCGCCGCGCGGCCTCGACCTCCGCGCTTTTCGGCGCCCGCTCGCGGCCGTCGCTGCGGTCGCTGCGGCGCTCGCCCCTGGCTGCACGTGCGGCTCGCCCGCGCCGCCGCCGCCGCCGAGCCAGGAAGCGGCCAGCGGCGTGACGCTCGCCGTGTTCGCCCGCGGGCTCGACGCGCCGGTCGCGCTCACCTTCGCGCCCGGCGACACCCGGGAGCGCCTCTTCGTCGTCGAGAAGCCGGGGCGGATCCGCGTCCTCGCGGGCGGACGCGCGCAGGGCGCGCCGTTCCTCGACGTGTCCGCGCTCGTCTCGACGGGAGACGAGCAAGGCCTCCTCGGGCTCGCGTTCCACCCGCGCTACGCCGAGAACGGGCGCTTCTTCGTCAACTACACCGATCGGCGCGGCGACACCCGCGTCGTCGAGTACCGCTTGGCGCAGGGCGACCCCGATCGCGCGGATCCGGCGACGGCGCGCGAGCTGCTCCACATCGAGCAGCCGTACTCGAACCACAACGGCGGCCACCTCGCCTTCGGCCCGGACGGCAAGCTTTACGTGGGCACCGGCGACGGCGGCAAGCGCGACGACCCTCACGCACACGGGCAGAACCGGCGCTCGCTGCTCGGCAAGATGCTGGTGCTCGACGTGAACGGCCCCGGGCAGGAGCGGCCGGCGCCGGAGATCGTGCAGATCGGGCTCAGGAACCCGTGGCGATACAGCTTCGACCGCAAGACCGGCGACCTGTACATCGCCGACGTCGGGCAGGACCGCTTCGAGGAGGTCCACGTCGTGCCGGTCGACCGGATCGCGGGCCACAACTTCGGGTGGAACGTGGTGGAGGGCGACGGACACTGCCTCCGCGGCCTCTCCTGCAGCCGCGAGGGGCTGACGCCGCCGGTGATGGAATACCCCCACGAGGACGGCTGCTCGATCACGGGCGGCTTCGTCTACCGGGGCGCGGAGCTGCCGGAGCTCGACGGCCTCTACTTCTACGCCGACTACTGCACCGCCCTGCTCCGCAGCTTCCGCTGGAAGGACGGGCGCGCGACGGAGCCGACCGACTGGAAGCCGATCCTCGATCCCGACAATGCCCTCTCGCGCGTGACCTCGTTCGGGGAGGACGCGCGCGGCGAGCTCTACGTGCTCTCGCAGGACGGCGAGATCTACAGGTTCGCCCGGCGGCCGTGATCCGGGCCCGGCGCGCCGCCGCGGGCGGGCGCGGCGCGGCAGGCTTTCAACGGAAAACCTCTGTCATTCCCATGACGTCCGGCGGGGGAAGCGTCTACAAAGAGCGGCGCAGTCTTGCGAGGCCTCCGACAGACCCAACGGAAGGAGCGGACCGTGGAACAGCTTTGGCAGCGCGTTTCTGAGGGCCGGCACACGGCCCTGCTGGACATCGTCCCCGGCGAGCCTCCGTCCCACCTCGGGCTGCGCGTCCTGCGCGTGCGCTGCGATGTGCCCGAGGCGGCGCTGGGGCCGCTGCACGACGTGCGGGCCAGGGTCGAGCGGCTCGTCGGCGGGGCGCCGCCGCTGCTCGATCAGGCGCGGAGCCGTGTGGTCTCGGGGCTCCGGCGCCGGCTCCTCGGCGACGTGCACGAGCGAATGGCCGACGCCGAGTTCATCGAGACAATCAACCGCCTGGCGCAGCAGACCGATCGCAGGTGGGCCGTCATCTTCGACGCGGTGGAGCTCGCCGACCACGCCACGCTCGAGGTGCTGCGGCGGGTGGTGTCCCGCCACGAGGCGCTCCGGGTCGCGCTCGTCCTGTCCTTCCGCCTGCACGCGCCCACGGGCCCCGCGGGCGACCTGCTCGGCGCGGTGCGCGCGTCGTTCGGCGCCGATGCGGTCCTCCGGCCGCCGGACGGCACGACCACGCTGACGAGCGTGACCGCGCCCCCGCCGCCGCCGCAGGTCGCGCTGCGCGAGCTCCCTGGCGAGGTGCTCCGGGTGCTCCGGGCCGGCGCGATCATCGGCTCGGGGTTCGAGAGCGAGCTCGTCGCGGCGCTCCTCCGCGTCGATGCGCTCGACGTGCTCGAGGCGCTCCAGCGCGCCGCGGACACGGGCGTCCCGGTCGAGGACCGCGGCGAGGGGCGCTTTCACCTGCCGCAGGAGACCGTCGAGGCGCTCCGCAGGTCGATCCTCCCGTCGCTCGCGCGTGTGTGGCACCGGCGGCTCGCGACGCTCCTCAGCGAGGATCTGCTCGAGTCGGACGCGCCGGCGCGCGGCTCGCGCGCCGCGGCGGAGCCCGCCGCGGCCGATCAGAAGAAGAGCCCTGGCGCCGCGCCGCCGGGGCAGAGCGTCGCGCCGCCGGCCCCGGCCGCCACGCCGCCCGGGCAGAGCGTCGCGCCGCCGGCCCCTGCCGCCGCGCCGCCGACCCAGAGCGCGGCCGTCCTGGCGTCGCCCGTCGAGCGGCACCTGCTCGGCGGCGCGAGCCTGAGCGCCCCGCGCGGCGACGAAGCGGCCGCGCGAGCCGCCGCCGCGCTGGCGAGGGCCGGCGCGGCGCCGAGCCCGACCGCGCCCTCGTCCACCTCGGCGCCTGCGATCGCGACGCCACGCACGACCGGCCTCGCGCCCCCGCCCGCGGCCGCATCGCCGGCAGCCGCTTCGCCGGCAGCATCGCCCGGCGCGGCAACCGCCGCCGGACCGTTCCCGGAGGGCAGCGGCGCGGCCGCCGCCGACCAGCGCGACAAGGGCGCCGAGCCTGGCCTCGCGGGGGCGCGCGGCGGGGTGCCGCGGGCAGCCGACACGCTGCGGCCGCCGCCGGCCATGGCCTACGCCGGCGGCGGCGGCGCGCACCTGAGCAGCCCGCGCCGCACGTCGTCGCGCGTCGCCCAGGAGCGGCCCACGCCGATCGCGCCCGCCGGGCCCGGCAACCCGCCGTGGCCTTACGCCGAGCTGTTCCACCGGAGCCCGGAGAGCCGCCGCCTCGCGGAGCCGCCCGAGTCGGTCCTGTTCGACGCCCCGCCCGACTCGCTGGACGCGCCCATCCCGGGACCGGTCCGGGTACCCCGCGATCTCGCGCCCGCCGGAGCAGGCTCCTCGGCCGACGAGCCGAGCCGCTCGGTGCGCGGCGGCTCGCTACGCGTCCCCGCCGCGCTGTCCGAGCGGTCGTCCCCCGGCGCGTCCCGCCCGTCCCTGTCGTGGCCCGCGCCGGCCGACCCCGCGGGCCCGGCGCGCCCCGTCGATCCGGGGCGCGCCGCGGCCGAGTCCCTGCGCGTCGCGGCGCCGCTCGGCGTGTCGTTGCCCCCGGCTGCGCCCGACCGCGCCGAGGGCGCGAGCGCCACCGGCGCGGCGCTGCACAGCGCCGGACGCCGGGCCCACGACGCGCGCGCGGCGGCTCACCTGACCGAGGCGGGCGAGCTCGAAGAGGCGGCGCGGCGCTACCGCGCGGCCGCGGCGGAGGCGGCGGCCATGGGCGCGTACGTCCAGGCGCTGAGCTACGGGCAGAAGGCGCTCTCGCTGCTCGACGGCATGCCGCCCACCCCCGCGCGCCGGCGGCTCCGCGTCGGCGCGCTCGCGGGGATCGCCCGGGTGCAGTGGCAGGCCGCCGGGCCGGATCCGGCCTTCACGCTGGCGGGGGCGCTCGAGGTGCTCGACGCCGCGCGCGCGCTCCTCGCGCCGGGCGACCCGACTGAGCTGCACGCCGAGGTCGCCGCGCTCATCGCGAGCGTCTGTTACGACATCGGCGACATGCGCTCGCTGGAGCGCGCGCTGGAGGAGCTGACGACGGCGAGCCGCCTGCTGCTCGACGCCGGCGACGCGCTCGGCTCGGCGCGGCTGCTCAACGATCAGGCGGCGGTCTACGTGCGCATGGGCGATCCCGTCCGGGCGACGCACCTCTTGACCGAGTCGCGCCGGGTCTTCGAGGAGCGGGCCCGGGTCGATCCGGTGGCGCGCATCGAGCTCGCGGAGACGGATCACCTCTTCGCGCGCATCCCGCTCCACGTCGTCGCCCGCCCCGGGCGCGAGTCCGACGCGCTGTCGATGGGGATCGATCACGCGCTCGCCGCGGAGCGCACCTACAAGCAGCTCGGGGACACCCGGGAGCTCGCCCGGGTCTGGGAAACGATCGGCCGGCTGGAGCTCCGCAAGGGCCGCCTCGATCGCGCGACGCAGCGCCTGACGGCGGCGATCGAGGCCGAGGAGGGGCTCGGCGACCTCATCGGCCTGGCGCGCTCGACGGCCGCGCTCGCGGAGGTGCTCTCGGCGAAGGGGCTGCACCGGGAGGCGCTGGCGGTGCTGGCCGAGTCCATGGCGATGAACCTGGAGAAGGGCTCGCCGCTCGGGCTCGCGTACAACCGCCGGGCGCTGAACGCGCTCGTCCCCAACATCTCGCTCCAGGGGGACGAAGCCGAGATGCTGCGGAAGATCGCGGCGCAGCTCGCGGCGGCGGAGGCGGTCCTCGGCCGCCTGAAGCTCCCAGGCGAGCCCGACTGAGCCCGGCGCCCGCGCCGCGCGGCCTTTGGCCTTGCCGGGGCGCGGCAGCTCCGGCGAAATGTCCCACATGTCGTCTTCCTCGAAGCAGCAGCGGCGCCGCGGCGGCGCGCTGCTCTCCCTCCTCGCCCTCTCCGCGGCGTGCGCGCCTGCCCCGTCGGCGCCCGTGGCCGCGCCCGGCCCTGTCGCGTCCGCGCGGCCGGCGCCGGCGGCCCCTGCCGAGGCGCCGCGGCCTGCGCCCACGCCGGAGCGGCCGGGGTACGAGGGGCACGGCGCGGCGAGCGTATCCCCCGAGATCCTGGCGCGGTACGCGGCGCCCCCGCTCCCGGACGACGTGTCGCGCCGGATCCAGGGGCTGCTCGACGTGCGCGCCCCCGGGGGCGGCGTCCTGGGGCCGGATGGCAAGGCGCTCTACTTCACCTGGACGATCACGGGGACGAGGCAGGTCTTCCGGCTCGACGGGCCGCAGCGCTTCCCGCTGCAGCTGACGGGCGGCGAGGATCCGACGGTGGTGGAGGACGTCACGCCGGACGGCGCGCGCCTCGTCCTGTCGCGCGATCGCAAGGGCGAGGAGAACCCCGGGCTCTACCTGCAGGACGCGAAGGGCGGCCCGCTCCTCGCCATCCAGCACAAGCCCGGAGTGCAGACACAGCTGCAGTTCGTCTCCGACGACGGGCGGCACGCCTATTATCGCGCCAACGACGTCAAGAAGGACGCGTATGCCATCTACCGGTATGACATCGCGTCGAAGCAGCGCGAGCTCGTGTTCGATCGCGAGGGCATCTGGCGCGCCGTGGACGCCGCGGGCGACGGCCGCCTGCTGCTCGCGAGGGACGTGGGCTCCAACATGAGCGAGCTCTTCGAGTGGGTCCCGGCCGCGAAGGGCGCCGCGAAGGCGGATCCGGCGGCAGGGACGCTGACTCCGCTGTTCGGGCAGGGCGAGCGCGAGGACTACAGGGCCATGTACGGCGCGGCGCCCGGCGAGGTCCTCGTCCTCACGCCGAGGCTCGGGGAGTATCGCCGGCTCTACAGCTGGAAGGCGGGGAAGCTCACGCCGATCACGCCGGAGATCCCGTTCGACGTCAGCGCTTTTGTCATCGATCGGGCGCGGAAGCGGATCCTCTACACGGTGAACGAGCGTGGCTATACGAGGCTCCGCGCGCTCGACGCGAGGACGCACCGCGAGGTGAAGCTGCCCGCGCTTCCCGCGGCCGATCACGTGGTGCCGGTCTCGACGACGCGGGACGGCCGGTACACGACGCTGCTCCTGGAGAGCTCGAGGGCGCCGGCGACGAGCCATGTGCTCGACTGGACGACTGGCAAGCTGACGCAATGGCATACCCCGAGCATGCCCGAGGTCGCGCCGGACGCGTTCGCGGCGGCCACGCTGGAGTCCTATCCGGCCCGCGACGGGACGCAGATCCCGATGTTCGTGCGCCGCCCGGCGCGGTGCGAGCGGCCGTGTCCGGTGATCGTGCATTTCCACGGCGGCCCGGAGAGCCAGGTCAGGGCGGGGTTCAGCGCGCGGGCGCAGATCTTCGTCGACGCGGGGTTCGTGTTCGTCGAGCCGAACGTCCGCGGGAGCGACGGTTACGGCAAGACGTGGCTGCACGCCGATGACGGCGCGAAGCGGCTCGGCGTGATCACGGACATCGAGGACGCGGCGCGGTTCGTCCGTGCGAGCTTCGGCCACGAGGGCCGGCCGCCCAGGGTCGGCATCTTCGGCGGCAGCTACGGCGGGTATTCCGCGCTGATCGGCATGACGATGTTCGCTGGCGCCTACGACGCGGGGGCCGCGGTTGTGGGCATGAGCAACCTGGTCACGTTCCTCGAGAACACGGCGCCTTATCGGCGCATCCTCCGGATCTCGGAGTACGGTGATCCCGAGAAGGACCGGGAGGCGTTGATGAAGCTCTCGCCGATCACGTACCTGGATCAGGTGAAGGCGCCGTTGCTGATCATCCAGGGAGTGACGGATCCGCGCGTGCCCGCCGGGGAGTCGGTGCAGATCCAGCGGGCGCTGGAGGCGAAGAAGATCCCGTCCGAGCTCATCTTGTTCCCCGACGAGGGGCATGGGGCGCAGAAGCGGGACAACCAGGTGCTCCAGTACGGGCACCTCGTGCGGTTCTTCCGGGCGCACCTCGGGGCGCGGTAGGCGCCGCGTTCGTGGCGGTGGGCGGGATCGTCGGGCGGGCCGAGGCGGGGTGTTCCGACCGGCGCGGCCTCACGAGGGCGCGGGCGCTGGCGCGTCGTTGGTTGAGCGCGGAGCAGGGTTGATCGGCTCGCTGGCGGCGCGGGTGGCCTTCGGGAGGTCGTCGAAGATCTCCGACATCAGGGACACCTTGCCGTGGAGCCGGAGCACGCACTCCACGAGGAGCTTCGCGGCGCCGTAGACGTTGAGCCACTCGTCGCGCGCGGCCTTCACCTCGGGGGTCATGGTGCGCCGGGCGAGGCGGCTCTTGCGCACGCTCCTCGTGAGCGGATCGAGGGCGTCGCGCGCGCGCTCGATCTCGGCCGCCCAGGCCTCGTGATCGGGCAGCTGACGCCTTTGCTGCTCGATCACCTCGAGCGCGTGCTCCATCGCCGCCGCGAGCTTCGCGGGGCGGCGGCGGAGCACCGTGGTGAGGGTCTGGCCCTGGAGGAGGTCGCGGGCCAGCGCGACCCCGTTGGGCCGCGACGCGGCGTGCTCCACGAGGCGGCGCATCAGCTCGCGGCCCGCCGCCACCGGATCAACCCGGCCCCTGCTCGCAGCGCCGGACGCGGAGGTGGCCACAGCCGCGGCGGTCGCGTTCAGCTTCGCCTTGCGCAGGGCGTCGGTCGCGGCGTTGAGGCGCGCCGCGACGGCGCGCAGGGCCTGCTTGAAGCCCGCGTCGACCGGCACGACGAGCTTCTGGATCTGCGACGCGGTGAAGCGGCCGTACACCTCGATGTCGCGCTGGTAGATGTAGGGATCGGACATGGGGGCAACTCCACCGCGCGCGGGCGCGTTCAGGGCATATCGCAGGCGGCCATGACCGCCCGGCCAGCCGCGCCGCCGAGAGCGCGGTGGGCGCGCGGAGCAGGCGGCCACAGCCGGAGCTCTCTACATGACGCGCGCGAGCGGAGGGAGGGAATTTTGTGGGCCGCACCCGCTGCGGGGACCGTCCGCCCTCACGTGATCCACCGCGCGCCAGGTTCACTGGTGGCAGGGCGATGATGTCCGGCTGCGCTGTCCTTGCGGAGGACGCGCGGAACGCGCCTTTTATCTCATGCTCTACAAATTTATCCTACAGGATAGATCCCGACGCAGGCAAACTCGGTTCTCTGGCAGTTTCCGCGGTTCCCGCCCGCCGAGACCGGCTGGCATCCTCCCTGCAATATCCCCCAGCGTCCACGCCAGAGTAGCTCAGCGGTAGAGCGCGCAAACCACTCCGGACGATGTTCTCCGGCGCGATGAGCGCCGGCAGTGAGCTCCGGGGTTACTTCCCTTCTAAGGACGAGGTCGCGGGTTCGAGTCCCGTCTCTGGCACAAGGGCGCAGCGCGGCAGTGAGCGTCACGGTTCCTTCGTTTCGATACGACCAACCCCGTGACCACCATCCTCCGCGCTGCGCCCCCTCTCGGCCCCTCGCCGCCCGTGCGTCGAGGAAGGAGGTGTCATCATGGCTTTCTTTCAGCATCTCAAGCGTCAGGTTCAGCGTGACAGCGCGTCGCACCTGAACTGGATGGGCGGGCGCTCCTACGACATCGCCGATCCGCTGAAGCGCCTCCGCCTCGCGGCGTCGTCGTGCTTCTTCGGCGAGCCCATGTACTACCACCGCGAGCCTTCGGACCCGCGCCCGGTGAAGGCGAAGAAGAAGGCCGCCGACCGCCCGCGCCTCTCCGACGCGGAGGTCAAGCGCCTGCGCGAGACGCTCGGCGCCGTGGATCCGGCCGCGTGGCGCGCGCTCTCGCCGGCGGCGCTGATCGAGAAGGCCATCGACGAGGCGCTCGCGGCCGATCCGGAGGCGACGCTCGCCGAGGCGGCGCGCCTGCGCGAGGAGGAGCACCTGCGCACGACGCCCCAGGTCATCCTGGTGCGCGCGGCGAACACCGCGTCGGTGCGCGGAACGGGCCTCGTGCGCCGCTTCGCCCCGCGCATCCTGCAGCGCGCGGACGAGCCGGCGGTCGCCCTCGCGTACCAGCTCTACCGCTTCGGCAAGCCGTTGCCGAACGCGCTGAAGCGCGCGCTGCGCGACGCGCTCGAGCGCTTCGACGACCACGCCCTCGCGAAGTACCGGCTCGAGGGCAAAGGGAGCAAGACCGTGGACGTCGTGAACCTCGTGCACCCGAAGAGCCCCAGCGTCGACCGCCTCGCGAAGGGCGCGCTCCGCACGACCGGCCGCACCTGGGAGGCGATCGTCTCGGCCCGCGGCTCGAACCGGTGCGCGTGGCGCAAGGCGCTGCCGGCGATGGGCCACATGGCCCTGCTGCGCAACCTGCGCAACCTCATCGAGGCGGGCGTGCCGGTCGACGTGTTCCTGCCGAAGCTCGTCGCGACGGCCGCGGAGGGCAAGCAGCTGCCCTTCCGGTACTACAGCGCGTATCAGGCGGTGAAGGGCTGCGCGCCGGGCCCGGTGCTGGACGCCGTGGAGCAGTGCCTGCACCTGTCGCTCGGCCAGGCGCCGCGCTTCCCCGGCCGGGTGATGGTGCTCTGCGACAACAGCGGATCTGCGCAGGGCACGACGACGAGCAGCCTCGGGACGATGCGCGTCTCCACGATCGCGATCCTCACGGGGGTCGTGGCCGGGATGCGCGCGGACGACGGGCACCTCGGCGTGTTCGGTGACCGGCTGGAGACCTTCGCGGTGCGCAAGCAGGAGAGCGTGTTCTCGCAGCTCGACCGGGCGGAGCAGATCGCCCGCACGATCGGCATGGAGACGGAGAACGGCGTGTGGCTCTTCTGGGATCGCGCGATCCGCGAGCGGCAGCGCTGGGATGCGGTGTTCGTGCTGAGCGACATGCAGGCCGGCCACGGCGGCCTCTACGGTAAGCGTCCGAAGGACTACGCGGACTTCGCGTGGAACGGGCACTACATCGACGTGGCGAAGCTCGTCGCGGCGTACCGCGCGCGCGTGCACCGCGACGTGCGCGTGTTCCTGGTGCAGGTCGCCGGGTACCAGGACACGCTCGTGCCCGAGTTCTACGATCGCACGTACATCCTCGGCGGCTGGGGCGAGGGGCTCCTGCGCTTCGCCGCGGCGATGGCGCGGGAGTAGCGGCGCGCGCCAGAAACCCCGCCGGATTCCTGGCCGCCGCATTGACGGATGCGCACGGCTCGATGACAGTGGCGCCGCGGCGTGGCCCGCGGCAACCATGATCCACGGTCAGCTCCACGGCCTCGCCTCACACCAGCACCGAGGCCGTAGACCTGCTCGCTCGCGGCGCGCCTCCCCTCCCGCATGAAGACGATCAAACCCCAGAAGCTCGGCCTCCTCCACAGGGTCTTCGAGGACGGCAGCGACTGCTATCTGTCGGTCACGATCCTCGCCTTCTTCTCGTTCGGCCCGCCTGCTGCCCTGCTCTCGGAGGTCGATCTCTGGAAGTTCACCGCGGCCGAGCTCGGCAAGGACGCCGTGCTCGACATGGGGATGCCCAAGCCGAGAGGAGAGCTCTTGATCTCCGGCCGAGCTTACCCGCGCGGGGGACGTGCGCCGGCCTGTGCGGTGCGGGCGAGGCTCGGAGCGGTGGACAAGACGCTCTACGTCATCGGCGACCGGACCTGGCAGCGCGGGGTGCCCACCGAGCCTGAGCCGTTCGCGGAGATGCCGATCGCCTGGGACCGCGCCTTCGGCGGGCCGCGATTCGCGCTGAACCCGGTCGGCAAGGGAGCCCATCCAGTCGAGACCGACACGGGAGAGATCCACCCGCTTCCGAACATCGAGCTGCCTGAGCCGCTGATCACGTCGCCGGGCGACCGGCCTGCGCCCGCGGGCTTCGGTCCGATCGACCTCATGTGGCCCCAGCGGTTCGCCAAGATAGGCACCTACGACCAGAAATGGCTCAAGGAGCGGTTCCCGGGCTTCGCCGAGGACACCGATCTCGGCATGTTCAACGCGGCGCCGGACGACCAGCAGATCCAGGGGTTCTTCCGGGGCGACGAGCCGATGGTGCTGGAGAACATGCACCCGGAGAAGCCGGTGATCGAGACGGCTCTGCCGGGACTCGCGGCGCGGGCGTTCATCAACCGGAAGGGCGGAGACGGAGAGAGCTTCAGCGAGGTGGCGATGCACATCGACACCGTGCACCTCTTTCCACACGCCGAGCGCGGGGTCCTCCTGTTCCGGGGCATCGCGCTCGTTGACGAGGACGACGCAGCCGACGTGCTGCAGATCGTGATCGGCGCAGAGGCGCTCGGCGATCCCAGGCCGGAGGCGCACTACCGCGACGTGCTGAGGCAGCGGCTCGACCCGGACACAGGGCACCTGGCCTCGCTGCGCGACAGCGATCTCCTCCCCCTGCTCCCGTCGGGAGCGCGGCCGCCGCGCGACAGGTCCGACGTCGAGAGGCTGCTGGAGAGCGACGATCTCCTCCGGAGAAACCTCCAGGGCGGGGCCCGGCGCAGGGCGGAGGCGAACCGCCGGCAGGCGCGCGCGACCGTCGTGGAGCTCGGGCTCGACCCGGCGCAGTTCGGCCTCGAGGGAGCCGAGGAGCCCGTGGAGGAGGCCCTCCCTGACATCGAGGATCTGGGACCCTTCGTCGAGGCGCTGGAGGCGCGCGCGGAGCGCGAGCGGGTCGAGGCGGAGAGCCGCCGGGCGAACGCCGAGGCCGAGGCGCGCGCGGCCTATGCAGCGGCCGGGATGGACTACGACGCGCTCCAGGAAGAGGCGACGAGGCAGGCCGCCGGTCCGCCGAAGTTCTGGGCGAAGGCCGAGCGCGAGCGGCTGGAGGATCTCGCGACGCTGCTCGAGAACGCCGGTTACCCGAACACCGAGCTCGAGGCGACGCTCGCGGATCCCGCGTTTGACCGGAAGCTCGCGGAGATGGAGGCGCAGGTGCTCGAGGGATACCGGCAGACCGCGCACTTCGGCCCGGCGGCCGGTCGGCTCGCCGGCGAGGCCGCGCGACGCCTCCGCGAAGAGGTCGTCGAGGCGCACCGCGCGGGTCGCTCGCTTGCCGGGCGCGACCTGACCGGCGCGGATCTCTCCGGCCTCGATCTCCACGGCGCGATCTTCACCGGCGCGCTGCTCGAGGGCGCAACCCTCGCGGAGGCTGACCTCCAGGAAGCGAACTTCGAGCGGGCCGTCCTCGCCCGCGCCGACCTTTGCCAGGCCACGCTCCGGGGCACGAAGCTCGAAGAGGCGAACCTGGGGCTGGCGAAGCTCAGGGGGGCCGACTTCTCCGGCGCGGACCTGTCGGGCGCGGTGCTCTACCAGGCGGATCTCACGGGAGCATCGTTCCGAGGCGCCGAGCTCACCCTGGCGGACCTCTCCGAGGCCACGCTGGGCGACAACGACCTCGCCGACGCGCTGGCGCAGCTCCTCACGTTGCTCCGGGTCGATCTCGCGGGATCGAAGCTCGCCGGCGCGGATCTCTCGAGGTCCACCTTCATCGAGTGCAAGCTCGGCGGCGTCGATCTCTCGGGCGCCCGGCTGGTCTCGACGGCCTTCTTCTCGTCGGAAGGCCGAGGCGCCGTGTTCCGGGGCGCCCATGCGGAGAACCTGCGCATGGTCAAGGAGTGCGCGTTCGACGGCGCCGACTTCCACGGCGCCACGCTCACCGGCGCGAACCTCCGGGGGGCGAGCCTCGCCGGCGCTGATTTCAGGGAGGCGCGGCTGAACGGCAGCGATCTCAGCGAGTGCGACCTGCGCGGCGCCAGGATGGCCTGGATCGCGGCCCGAGAGGCGCGGTTGATCCGCGCCGACCTGTCGGACGCCGATCTGACGTGCGCCGATCTGATGCTCGGCGTCCTCCAGAAGGCGAGGCTCATGGGGGCAGATTTCACCAGGGCCAACCTCTTCCGCGCCGATCTCGCGAAGGTGTTCGGCGACGAGCGGACGAGCTTCGAAGAGGCGAACCTCCGCGAGGTGCGGTTCGTGCCGCGGAGGCCGCGTGGACAGGGCTGAGCTCATCGCTCTGATCCAGGGCGGCGAGACGATCGCGGGCGCATGCCTCGACGGGGAGGACCTGGGCGGAGCCGACCTCTCTGGCGGGCTTTTCGAGCAGGTGAGCTTCAAGGGGGCGCGCCTTGCGGGCGCCTCGTTCAAGGAGTCGATCCTCACCGCGTGCGACTTCACGGAGGCGGATCTGACCGGCGCGAACCTGCACCACGTGGCGATGCACCGGTGCATGCTCGGACGGGCGAAGCTGGCCCGGAGCTACTGGGCGGCGGCGCAGGTCGCCGAGTCCGATCTGTCGTTCGCCGATCTCTCCGAGGCGGATCTGATCATCGCCACGTTCGCGAACTCGAGCTTTGCAGCCGCGAGGCTCGCGCGCGCGAACCTGGATCGCACGGTGCTCGTCGATGCGGACGTGACGCATCTCGATCTCTCCGGCGCTCGGCTGGAGTTCACACATCTGATCAAGGCGGACATGACGACGGTCGCGCTGGCCCGGGCGCGCTGCCGGAGCGTCGTCTTCATCGGCGGCCGGTTCGCGGGCATGGACCTCTCGGGCCTCGATCTCACGCTGAGCCAGTTCACCGAGGCGGATCTCACCGGGGTGAACCTGACCGGCGCGCACCTCACGCAGTGCGGCTTCAAGGGCGCGAACCTCACCGGCGCTCGGCTAGACGGCGCCAAGGCGGCGAACGCGATCTTCGTCGAGGCCAACCTGACCGACGCGAGCCTCCGGGACGCGCTGCTCCGGCAGGCGATCTTTGTCGATGCCGAGCTCGGCGGCGCCGATCTGTCGGGGGCCACGCTCGACCAGAGCATCTGGCACCGCGCTCGCTGCGAGCGCGCCCGCTTTCCGGGCGCCGATCTCACGTACGCCGACTTCTCCCATGCAGATGTCCGGCATGGGGATTTCACCGGGGCCACGCTCCTTCGGGCGCGCTTTCACCGGACGCGGGAGGAGCGGGCCATCTTCACGAGCCGCGCGCTCGCGCTGGGCGATGACGAGCCGCTCGCCGAGGCGGAGACCTGGCAGGACAAGCTTCGAGGCAGGGCCGGCTGAGCCGGCGAGGGAGGCGTGATGCGAAACAACATTGCGAGGAAGATCGAGCCCGAGGCCGCCTACCAGGAGGCGGGGCGCGTGGTGCGCGCCGCGGGCGGCGCGTTCGTGGTGGCCTCCGGAGCTACCGAGATCGAGGCACGTCGCGCCGTGAGCTGCATGGTCGAGCCCATGGCTGACGACGTGGTGCTCGTCTCGGTGCTGCCGGAGCGCGGCGCGTACATCCTGGCTGTTCTGGAGCGCCAGCGGACCGACGTGAGCGTGGTGCTCGAAGGGGATCTGCACGTGAAGCTGCCGGGCGGACGGTTCATGCTCGGGGCCGCCGAGGGCGTCACCTTCGCGTCCGGCAAGGAGGTCGCGGTGGTGGCCGGCGAGGTGAAGGTCAACGCCCGCCGCGGCAGCGTCTTCGTGGAGAGCCTGTCGTACCTCGGGACGGCGGTGCAGGCCGAGATCGAGAAGGCCAAGGTGAAGGCTGCGGCGTTCGACGCCTCGGTCGAGCGGGTGGTCCTGCGAGCGAAGCGGGTGTACCGCTTCGTCGAGGAGTTCGAGCAGCTCCGCGCGGAGCGCGTCGAATATGTGGCGAAGAAGAACATGAGCCTGCGCGGCGAGAACACGCTCGTGACGGCCGAGGAGCTGGTCAAGCTCGACGGCGCGCAGATCCACCTCGGCTGAGCTGAAGGGAAGGACCGAAGCGATGTTTGCCAACTCGCAGATGATGGGCATGGATCTGGGGCTCCCGGACGTGTGCTTGACGCCATTGCCTGCGCCGGTGCCCGTGCCCTATCCGAACATCGCCGCCGGGCCGATGGGCGTGCCGGCGGTCTACAACGTGCTCTTCATGGCCGCGCCGGCGCACAACCTGGCGACGACGATCCCGCTGACCAACGGGGACAACGCCGGCGTGGCGATGGGGGTCGCGTCGGGGACGGTGATGGGGCCGAGCCGGCACCTGACCGGGGCGTTCTCGGTGCTGATCCGCGGGATGCCGGCGAGCAGGCTGACGAGCATGTCGCTCCAGAACAGCACGAACTGCCCGGGGATGCGCGTCGTGCCGAGCCAGGTGAAGGTGCTGATGCTGGCGCCGTGAGAGGGGGCATGTCAGCGCAGTTCCCTGGGAGCATGCGAGGTGCTGTTCTCCGCCGACGAACGACGGCTTCACCGCGTGGAGACGAAGTCGTTGGAAAGAACGACGCGTCCCCCGACGAACGCGGTTCCCCAAGGTCGGTACCAGCAGGGACGCAGACGCTCACCCCGACGAGCAGAAGCAGCCGGCGACACCAAGGCGTCGGACGAACCCGAGAGATGGCGACATAAACACACAGCCTCGACAACACTGAGTCCATTCCACATATCTTACCAGGAGCATAGAGGGATGTGCACATGGCAAGCCGCCTGATTCGCAATTACAATTTGACTTTATCTATCACCCTCGCGACAGCAAGCTCTGGCTGTGGACTGATACTGGGCCTAAACGAGTTCGAGGACAGTACAACGGAGTCCACCGGAACTGGTGAACATGACGACAACGGCCTCTGTGAGCCCGGGACGACCGTGATTTGCTACGAGGGACCCAACGATACTGCCAACATAGGAATCTGCAAAACCGGCAAAAAAGCATGCAACAACGACGGCACAGCGTACAGCACATGCGAAGATCAGCAAATACCCGAAGCGGAGATATGTGCAAACCCGGCCGACGAAAATTGTGACAGCCACGACTGCGTAATATGGTCACAAATTTTCGGAGACGCAAACAATCAGACCGTAACCGACATCGCCACGGACAAAGACGGCAATATTTTCATCACCGGCAAATTCAGCGGAACACTACAATTTTTCAAATCAGAATCTCTCGTAACCGACAATCAAGCCGCCTATATAGCGAAGCTTGCTCCAGACGGTGTTCCAATATGGGCCAAGCAATTCGACGGAGGAAGCATCAGCGCCAGCAACATTGCCGTGGACATCAATGGGAACGCGATCGTTAGCGGGGACTTCAACTATACAATAAGCGTCGCAGGCCAAACCATCGAAGCTAGCGATCGAGGCAGATTTACAGTATATGCAATCAAATGGGATCCTTTTGGAAAACTTCGATGGGTCATCACGGAGGATGTTGCCGAGGAGGACGTGAGCGTCGCCGGGCTCGCGGCAGACGGGTCAAACAATATTTTCATCTACGGAAGTGACAGCTGCGGAACCGTCTGTGGCCTCGCTTCCGAAGAGCTCTGGCTCTGCAAATACAACGCCGACGGACAACGAGTTTGGTGCCATCATTTCGCCGGCTCAGACTCTCACGGCGAACGTTTGGCCGGCGATATTGCAGTGGATTCGGCGAATGACGTCTTGATCACAGGCTCCTTCGGCGGCGATGACGGAGCTGATGTTGCCGACTTCGGCGGTCGCGAGCTTGCAGTCGGGAATGACCTCGACGGATTCGTCGTCAGGCTGGACGATGACGGCAATTACAAGAATCATCAGGTCATCGACGGCCCTGGAGAGCAGTCAGGCGTCGGAATCGCAACAGACAAATCCGACAACGTTGTAGTGCTAGCCAATTTCGAGAATGTAGCACATGTCGGAATCTACAGCGTGCCATCGGCCGGCATGAACGACATGCTTCTTGCGAAGTTCAGCAACCAGCTGTCTAGCTACTGGAACCGACCTCTAGGAGGCGCCTACGATGAGGTTGCGGTTGCGTTGGCGGTTGCAAATGATGGAACTATCGTTGTCACGGGAAAGGTCCAGGAGGACGTAGACTTTGGCGGAGGTATCTTGACGGGAGTTGGTGGCACGGACTTGCCGGTGATCAAGCTTGCCCCAGACGGCTCGCATGTTTGGAGCAAGAGATTCGGAGACGACCGGGATCAGATCGCCAAGAGCGTCGGGATGCTGTCCAATGGAGAGCCCATTTTAGCAGGCGATGTAACCGGTAGTATCGACACAGGTACAGGCAATGTTTACTCCATGGGCGGGAGCGACATATTGCTAGCCAGGTTTGGACGCTGACATGTCCATGGCTTCGCCCCGACGGCGCGATCCGACGCATCAACGTCGTGCTCCGATCCGACGCCCCCGCAGTCCCCGGAGACAGGCATGGCTCGAGGGTGAGCATCTATTGCTTTCATAGCATCGGAGCATGTTTCTGGATGTGCCAGGATAAGGCTATCCCCCGTTGGAGCTCCGAATGAAGCGATGGCCGCCAGAGGTCCTGATAGAAGGATGGTCGGATGGTCCCCGCTTTTTGCGCGAGAACACGAGCGCTTCGATGTCGCCGGAGATGCAACGCGATAAACCGTCGCTCTGCAGGGCGAACGTCCTCCGCGCTGGCAGGTGGCTCCGAGGCGAGCAGACGGTCGCATCGAATTCGATCACCATGCCCAGACGAAACGGCTGGACCTGGCCTGCCGGGCACGTGATGGTCTGTTCGCGCATGGTTGATGTGGAAGTCGCGCTTGGAGCAGATGTCGCCGTTTGTGTTGTTTGCGTCCCAGGACATGCACACCACCTCGCCGTACAGTGCAACCAACTCGCCAACCAGCCGGCTGTGGATGAAGGCGCGGTCGATATGCAGCTCATCGAGCGTCGCGTCCTGCCGCCCCGTACGTCGAGCTCGCGTGAGGCGCTGCGAGTGTTCCTCACTCGCTTGCCCCGCCCTCAGACCGCTCGAAATGTTCACCAGGCGGAGCCCGGTATCTCTCAACGTAGCCAGGATCCGGTTTATTGGATCGTGTCCGGAGGACAAGTCGTGGCACCACCACAATCGGTGCTAGATGGTGAGAAGTCGGCGCACTTGTCGTGTGGCAGCAAGCTCCACGTACAGAATGAGATCGAGCTGAACCCCTTGATCGACTCGAAAGTCACGCCAGACTCAAACTGCGCGTGCTCGTGACAAAAATTCTGTGAGTACGGACGATAGTATATATTTCTACGCACTTCGAGAATCGGGGAATCCCCCATATCCAGGCGAAGGGTGCCGTACGTATCGACAACAGGCATAGTCGCCAACGGTGACACATTCTCGAGCCTGACCTTCACGCCTCCCCACATATCGTGAAATTCAACGTCCGTCGGTGAGGACAGCTTGGCAGCGTCAGCCGCCGTAAGGAGGTGCGGAGACCTGGGCGTCGTTTCACCAATCTTGGTAGCTCGCGCGACATTCGCGAGCTGGCGTTGTTTCACCTCGCTGGGATTTACTTCCGCGGGCTGCGTCGCGCACTGGTCCAGGAGGAAGGACGACGTTCTTCCGGCAACGTCGAGCACATCACCAGGTTTGATGTCGTCCGGGAACGCATCGCCGACGGGCTCCTGACCCAGCTTGGGGCAGTAGGATTCGTCGTTGTCCTGAGTGACCGCCATCGTACCATAGCTCAGAGCCAGAACGCCGGAGTAAGGCTCCGTCTCACCGTCACCAGGGCTGGAGAGGAATACGCCCCACAAACAGGACCCGGAGCCACCCTTGGAAACGAAGAATTTGTGGCTCATCGCCACGACGCCCTTGACCTCGACGTCGACCCCCTCCCCCACGGTCCCCGTGGTGATCTCCTCGATCGTCGCCACCCGAGCCGGCGGCGGCGGCGGGTCTCCCGTCCCTCCCCCGCCCTCGCCCCCACCAGCGCTCCCCGTCGTCGCCGTCCCCGCCTCGCCCCCGCCGCCCCCGGCGCCGTCTCCCGAGCTCGTCTCCGCCCCGCTGCCGCCCTCCCCGGTGGTCCCTCCCGACCCGCTCGGCCCCGTCGGCAGGCTGCTGTTCCCCTCCGGCTGACACCCGACAGCGCCCATGGAAAGCGCCACGGCGCAGAGCGCGCCTAGCCCCAGCAGCCCAACATCCCTGCTACGCATGCGAACCTCCACGACGACAAAAAGCAACGCCGTGCGCCCCTCATGGAGCGATCGCGACGCCATAACGCAACGCGCCGCGAGCAGCCTTCCCGACAGTGTCGGCGGCCGCTCACAGCGAGCGCATTACGACCGTAGCACAGTTTTCGTTACGCTTTGGCGCCGAGCCCGAAGCCATCGTGCAGCGCACGGACGGCGAGCTCAGCATACTTCGTCGAGACCAGGCACGAGATCTTGATCTCGCTCGTGGAGATCGCCTGGATGTTGATCCCCTCCGCCGCGAGCAGCTGGAACATCCGCGCCGCCACGCCCGCGTGCGTGCGCATCCCGAGGCCGACGATCGACACCTTCACGATGTCCTCTTCGTAACGGATGCCCACCGCGCCCACGCCGCCAGCGATCTTCTCCATCACGAGCTTCGCCCGCGGCAGATCCGCCTTGCCGACAGTGAACGTCACGTCCGCCTTCACCTCGCCGGAGGCGCCGCGCGCCTCCTGGCCATAGCTCGGCGCGTTCTGGATGATCATGTCGACGCTGATGTTCTCTTCGGCCAGCGCACCGAAGATCTGCGCCACAACGCCCGGCTTGTCGTTGACGCCGACGAGCATCACCCGCGCCTCGTTCCGGTCCAGGGCCACGCCCGTCACCGTCACGCTCTCAAGCGACTGCTCCTCGCCGACAACCCACGTGCCCGGCACGTCCGAGAACGACGACCGCACGTGCACCGGGACACCATACTTCATCGCAACCTCCACGCTCCGTATCTGAAGGACCTTCGCGCCCAGCGACGCGAGCTCCAGCATCTCTTCGTAGCTGATCCGCTCGATCTTCCGCGCCGTCTTGCAGATGTTCGGATCCGTCGTGTAAACGCCGTCGACGTCCGTGTAGATCTCGCACGCTGCGCCCACCGCCGCCGCGATCGCCACGGCGCTCGTGTCGCTGCCGCCCCGGCCGAGCGTGGTGATGTTGCCCGCGTCGTCGACGCCCTGGAAGCCAGCGACCACCGCGATCTTCCCGCCCGCCAGCGCCTCGTGCAGCCGCTGGGCGTCGATCGCCTTGATCCGCGCCTTCGTGTAGGCGCTGTCCGTCAGGATCTTCAGCTGGTGGCCAAGGAAGCTCCGCGCCTTGCCGCCCTGCGCCTGGATCGCGATCGCCATCAGCGCCGCCGAGACCTGCTCGCCGGTCGCCGCCAGCGCGTCCATCTCCCGCGCGTCAGGCACGGGCGCGATGTCCGACGCCAGCTTGAGCAGCCGGTTCGTCTCGCCGGCCATCGCGCTCACGATGACCACGACGTCATGACCGGCCTGCTGTGTGGCGAGCGCGCGCGCGGCCGCCCGCTGGATGCGCTCGATGGACCCGACGGACGTGCCGCCGAACTTCTGGACGATAAGGCTCACGCGAGGTGTGGCCAACTAGTCCAACGCGGACGCCCGGGTCAAGAGGAAATTCGACGGCTCCGTCCAGCACGCCTTCGAGCAGACCAGCACGCCTTCAAGCAGACGGGCGCAGCGCGCCTTGGAGCAGACGAGCGCAGCACGCCCGGGATGAACCGCCACGTCACCCCACGCCGGGATCGGGGATAGCCCCGAACAACCCGGCCCGGTGCAGGCCCGATCGCCGGGAATAAACACCCGACCCGGCCGCTTCGGGTCGGCGCTGTTGACAGAGATCCCCCCGCCGCTACGATGGCGCCGCCTTTCGCCTGGGTAATAGGCGATCCAGGGCGCCCCGACGGCGCGCCCGTCGACTAGGGCGGGGGATCGCGAAGGGCGAGCCGCGGAGCAGGGCGCTCCGCGTTCACGGAACCATCGAAGGAGGTCATTTTGGCTAGCGATGTGATGATCGAGGCGAGCTCGCTGACCAAGCGCTATGGGTCGCTGCGCGCGCTCGACAAGGTGAGCTTCGAGGTCCATCGCGGCGAGGTCGTCGGCTTCCTCGGACCCAACGGGGCCGGCAAGTCGACGACCATGCGCATCCTCACCTGCTTCATCTCGGCTTCGGCCGGGACGGCGCGGGTCCACGGCTACGACGTCTTCGACGACCCGCTCGATGTGCGGCGCAAGCTCGGGTACCTGCCCCAGCGCGCCCCGCTCTACGGCGAGATGAACGTCTGGGAATACCTGTCCTTCGTCGCCGACATGCGCGGGCTCGATCAGTCGGTGTTCAGGAAGCGCATGAAGGGGATCGTCGAGGTGTGCGGCCTGGCCCAGGTGCTCGGCAAGGACATCGGCACCCTCTCCCACGGTTACCGCCAGCGCGTCGGCCTCGGGCAGGCGCTGGTCCACGACCCCCCGATCCTCATCCTCGATGAGCCGACGAGCGACCTCGACCCGAACGAGAAGGCGGAGGTCATCCGTTACATCAAGGAGATCGGCAAGGAGCGGACCATCCTGCTCTCCACCCACAACCTCTCCGAGGTCGAGGCCGCCTGCGCGCGCGCCATCATCGTCTCCAAGGGGCGCGTCGTCGCCGACGGCCCGCTCGACGAGATCCGCGCCAAGAGCGGGAAGGTCCGGTACGTCGTCACCGTCCACGAGAAGAAGGTCTTCGAGGGCGGCGAAGGCTACCGATCGGGCTCGCGCAAGCCGCCGACCGCCCAGGAGGTCCAGACGGCGCTCGCCGGGCTGCCCGGCGTCACCAGCGTCACCGAGCTGCCGACCGACGACAGCGCGCACAGCTTCCAGATCCTCGGCGCGCTCGGCGGCGACATCCGGCCCGAGCTCTTCCAGCTCATCGTGCAGAAGGGCTGGCTCCTCCTCGAGATGCGGCGCGACTCGCAGAGCCTCGAGGACGTGTTCAAGGCGCTCACGCGCGGCGACGAGCGGAAGGACCGCGGCCGCAAGCTGATCACCGACGATCTCGACGACGAGGACGAGGCGAGCGCCGCGGCCGACGACGAGGACGACGAGGACGACGACGAGGACGAGGAAGGCGCCGACGACGAGGCGGCCAAGGACGACGGCGACGACGAAGGCGCGGAGGACGAAGCGCCGGCCAAGAAGAAGGGCTGAACGGTATGAGCACCACCCTGACCATCGCGAAGCGGGAGTTCCGCTCCAACTTCGATTCTCCCCTGGCCTATGTCGTGATCTGCTTCGGGCTGATCGCGCTCGGCGTCATCTTCTTCTTCATGAACGGCGGCTTCTGGCAGGCGGACCGCGCCTCGCTCGTGCAGCTGTTCACGTGGGCGCCCATCGGGCTCTCCTTCCTCATCGTCCCCGTCATCACGATGAGGCTCCTCGCCGAGGAGAAGCGCAGCGGCACGCTCGAGATGCTGATCACCCTCCCCGTGCAGGACCACGAGGTCGTCCTCGGCAAGTTCCTCGGCGCGTGGGGGCTCGTGCTCGTGCTCGTCTTCTCGACGATCCTCTACCCGATCCTGATGTTCACGTGGCCCTGGCACCTCGGCGCGCTCGACACCGGGCCGGTGGTCTCGGGCTACATCGGCCTCGTGCTCTACAGCGCGGCGGCGGTCTCGATCGGCCTCCTCATCTCGTCGCTGACCGACAGCCAGGTGATCGCGTTCTTCATCACCTTCCTGCTGCTGGGCTTCCTGCACGGCGTGGACAACTTCGCCGACTACGCCCCGTCGTTCATCCGCGACGTCCTCTCCTTCATCAGCTTCGACACCCGCCTCGCACCGTTCGCGCGCGGCATGGTGTCCACACGAGACATCGTCTTCTTCCTCTCGGTCACCGCGGGCTGCCTCATGGCCGCGTTCAGGGCGCTCGAGCGCAGGAAGTGGGCGTAAGGACTACCCATGGAACGGAAAGCCAAAGCCGCGACGCAAACAGGCTTCTATCTGGCCATCGTGGCCGCCATCCTCGTGGTGGCCAACGTCATCTCGCTCAGCGCCTACAAGCGCCTCGACATGACGAAGAACGAGAGGTTCACCCTCTCGAAGGGCTCGGCGCACCTCGTCCGCGAGGGGCTCAAGCAGGAGCTCCAGATCGACGTCTACGTCACCCGCGGGCTCCCGAAGCACGAGGCATTCATCCAGGACCTCACCGACCTGATGAACGAGTACGAGCAGGCCTCGAACGGCAAGCTCCACTACGCGATCATCGAGCCGAAGACGGACGAGCAGCGCGCCGCCGCGAAGGAGGCGGGCCTCCAGGAGGCCGCGTTCGGCGAGGGGAGCGAGACCGGCCAGGACCAGGCCACGATCACCCGCGGCTTCATGGGCATGGCCTTCAAGTACGGCAGCGAGAAGGAGGCGATCCCGATGCTCTCGCCCGACCAGGCGCAGGGCCTCGAGTTCTGGATCACGAACACGATCCGCGAGATCCGCGACAAGGCGGACGGCATCGATACGAAGATCGGGATCGTGACCGGCAAGGACGAGATCAAGCTCACCGACCCGAACCTCGTCCCGTCGCAGGGCGGCCGCGGCGGCCCGTCGATGCGCCAGCTGCTCGAGCACCACTTCCCGTTCTACAAGTTCGAGGACGTCGACCTGAAGGGCGGCGACACCGAGATCAACAAGGAGCTCGCCGGCCTCGTCATCACGCAGCCGGGCAAGGAGTTCACCGAGAAGGAGCTGCGCCGCATCGACCAGTTCCTGATGCTCGGCAACAAGGCGCTGGCCGTGTTCGCCGGCGCGGTGAACCTCAAGGCGTCCGACCCCTCGATGAAGGCGACGCTCAACACGTGGGGCCTCGAGAAGCTGCTCGACGGCTACGGCGTCGAGATGAAGAAGGAGGCGATCCTCGACTGGAGCCGCTCGATGGCCATCCCGGTGCAGACGCAGTCGGGCCAGATGATGTGGTTCCGCGCGCCGGGCATCCTCCAGCTCCAGGAGGACAGCCGCTTCGACGAGAACGAGCAGATCCTCGACGCGTCGTTCCCCGGCTTCTTCCGCCTCCCCGAGCTCGCCTTCCCCTTCCCGTCGACGCTCGTGCCGCACCCGGAGAAGCAGCCGGAGGCGACGATGAAGGTCGTCGCCCGCTCGACCCCGAAGACCACGGTCGACACGTCCGAGAACATCGACATGAAGTTCTCGGCCGAGTGGAAGCCGAAGGGCGAGTACGCGCAGCGCGCCATCGCGGTGACGGTCGAGGGCAAGCTCAAGAGCGCCTTCGGCGGCCAGGAGGGGCTCGGCATCTCGGCGCCCGCGGAGAGCGCGGACCGGGGCCGGATCCTCGTCCTCTCGTCGTCGCAGTTCCTCGCGAACCCGTTCGCCCGCTCCGGCAACCCGCCCCCGATGCCGCCGCAGATGCAGATGATGGGCGGGATGGGCGGCGACGAGGATCTCCTGATGCTCTCGCAGCCCTACGCGCAGAAGTACCTGACCGCGACCATCCTCACGTTCAAGAACACCCTCGACTGGATGGCCGGGGACAGCACGCTGCTCGCTGCGACCGCGAAGATGTTCAGCGAGACGAACCTGACCTACGCGGGCATCGAGAAGCCGAAGCAGGAGGCCACGGACGACGAGGCCACCCTGGCCAAGAAGGCCGAGGAGTACAGGGCGGAGCGCAAGACCGTGCAGCAGCGCGTGCAGTGGACGCTCACGCTCCTGCCGGCGGCCCTCTTCGCCGTGTTCGGCCTGGTGCGGTGGCGGCGGCGCGAGAGCGCCCGCGGGAACATCACGCTCGACTGAGCCAGAGCCCCATGGGGTGAAAGAGCCATGAAGACCGAGCACAGAATCTACATCGCCCTCGTCGTCCTCGCGCTCCTCGGCGTCGGCGTGTACCTCACGCAGAGGAAGCAGAAGGCGCAGCTCGAGGCGCACTCGGTGACCGCCGCTACGGCGGACCTGCCGAAGGTCGGCGTCTCGAAGGACGACGTCGAGAAGGTCACGAAGATCTCGATCAAGAACGCCGACAAGTCCGACGTGACGCTCGAGAAGAAGGGCGACACGTGGGAGATCACGAAGCCCGTGAACGCGAAGGCGCACGCGTCGAACGTGCGGAGCCTCCTCGACAACCTGAAGGAGCTCAAGCTGAAGGAGGCGATCGACCGGACGAGCGCCACCTACGGGCAGTACGAGCTCACGGACGAGAAGGCGGTCCACGTGGTCGCGTACAAGGGCGACGAGAAGGCGCTCGACGTGTACTTCGGCAAGAGCGGCTCGCGCGGGCAGATGGCGCGCGTCGAGGGCACGGACGGCGTGTACGTCGCGGGTGGCTACTCGAGCTACCTGTACACGCGCGAGGCGAAGAACTGGCGCGAGAACTCGATCCTCAAGTTCGAGGACGAGAACGCGATCCAGGCGTCGGTCGAGAACAAGAACGGCCTGTTCAGCTTCTCGAAGAACGGCGACAAGTGGGCCGGCACGTTCGCGCCGCGCGACAAGGCCGGCAAGATCGGCGCGGCCCAGGCCAAGTGGGAGAAGTTCGACGAGGCCAAGGTGAAGGACCTGCTCCGCGCCTACAAGGGCCTCGGCGCGGAGGACTTCGGCGACGGCAAGTCCGCCTCCGACACGGGGCTCGACGCGCCGGTCACGAGCGGCGGCACGGTCAAGATCAAGCTGAAGGACAACGCCGGCGACTTCACCATCAACGTCGGCAAGACCGCGAAGGGGCAGAGCCGCTACGCCACGAAGGAGGGCGGAGACGGCACGATCTACGTGATCTCGTCCTGGTCGGCCGACTGGGCCCTCGCGGACCAGAAGCGGTTCGAGAAGACCGAGAAGAAGGACGACAAGAAGGGCGAGGACGCCCATGACGACGAGGCCGCGGGCCACATGGGCATGCCCATGGGCGGCATGCCCATGGGCGGCGACGACGTCGAGTAGTCGGCGACAGCGCGCATGAGGTCGGGGAGGCGCCGGGCGACCGGCGCCTCTTCGCGTTTTGTGCGCCGGGTTGCCCGCGCGCTGCAGCGCGGTGCGCGGCGCGAGGAACCGAGGCAGCGCCCCGGCAGCCGTGATAATCGGACCAGCCAGCGCCGCCGCCCAGGCCACGGTCGACGCGACCGCGCCAGGTGGCCCATCACCCGCGCCGCGCGAAGTCGACTTCGCATCCACGGGGCCATGTGACGAATATTCGACGCACTCTGCGCACGGTTTTTCGTCACCCTGGACGGCCCAGGACAGCGGAATCAGGCTCAAACCCTGGATTCCATTGTTTTCTGTTTGCCCTGGCCCGGATTTCGCTTATGGCTGCGCTCACTCAGACTCGGGGCGTCCCTGTCGGACGGATCCCTAGGCCCGATCGGTCTGAGCCGCCAGACAGCCCATGCGAACGTTCGTCGAAGTTCTCCAGCAAAACGCGGCGCACGCCGATCGAGCGGTCAAGTTCGTTCGCAGCTCGGGCGAGGAGCGCTCGATCAGCTACGCCGAGCTCTGGATCGAGGCGCAGCGCAGGGCCCACGCGCTCCGCCAGCTCGGGCTGCGCAAGGGCGACAGGGTCGCGCTGATCCTGACCGAGGCCGACGAGTTCGTCCTGACCTTCGTGGGGGCGCTCACGGCCGGCATCGTCGCCGTCCCGATGTACCCGCCGCAGTCGCTGGCGAAGCTCGAGGCGTACAGCGAGACGGTGCAGCACATCCTCGCGGCGTCCGGCGCGAGCGTGCTCGTCACGAACGAGCAGCTGAAGGAGATGATCGACGCGTACCTGGCCGCGAACGGCCACGGGGGCGAGGCCAGCCTGCCAGGGCTGCGCATCGTCCTCGAGCGCGACCTGCGCGAGCCCGAGGGGTTCGACGCGTCGGCGGCGGGGCCCTGGCAGGTGTCCCTCGACGACCTCGCGTTCCTGCAGTTCACGTCGGGGAGCACCTCGCGGCCGAAGGGCGTGATGGTGACCCACCGCAACCTCTCGGTGAACAGCCACGCGATCATGTTCGACGGGCTGCGCTCCACCCCGGAGGACCGCGGCGTCAGCTGGCTGCCGCTCTACCACGACATGGGGCTCATCGGCTTCGTCATCGCGCCGCTCTACGCGCTCGTGCCGGTGATGTTCCTGCCGACGACGGCGTTCATCCGCCGCCCGTCGCTCTGGCTGGACGCGATCCACAGGTTCCGCGGCACGATCACCTTCGCCCCGAACTTCGCCTTTGCCCTCGCGACGCGCGCCGTGACCGACGCGCAGGCGGGCAGCTGGGATCTCTCGTGCTTGCGCGCGCTCGGGTGCGGCGCCGAGCCGATCCAGGCCGACGTGCTCCGCGCGTTCCTGGACCGCTTCAGCAAGCGAGGGCTCCGCCCGGAGAGCATCCTGCCCTCGTACGGCATGGCCGAGGCCACGCTGGCGATCACCTTCAGCGACCTCGAGGCCCCGCTCACCACCGACCGCGTGGACGCGAAGGCGATGCAGGCAGGGCGGGCGCGGCCCGCGAACGGCGGAGCGTCGCTGGAGCTCGTCTCCTGCGGTCGCCCCCTCCCCTGCCACGAGCTCATCATCGCGGGTCCGGACGGGGCGCCGCTCGGCGAGCGCGAGGTGGGCGAGATCTGGGTGCGCGGTCCGAGCGTCGCGGCCGGGTACTTCAACGAGCCGGAGGCGACGGAGGCCGCCTTCGGTGAGGGCTGGCTGCGGACGGGCGATCTCGGCTATACCGCCGGCGGCGAGGTGTACCTCTGCGGCCGCTCCAAGGACCTCATCATCCTCGGCGGCAAGAACTACTTCCCCCAGGACATCGAGCGCGTCGCGTCCTCCGTCGGGGGGGTGCGCGACGGCCACTGCGTCGCGTTCTCATGCCTCAGCGCCTCGGGGGCCGAGCGGGCCGTCGTCGTCGCCGAGGTCAAGCGGACCGTGGCCGGCGTCGCGCAGGCGATCACCCAGGCCGTGCGCGCCGAGCTCGGCGTGCAGCTCTCCGAGGTAGCGCTCATCAAGCGAGGGACGCTGGCGAAGACGTCGAGCGGCAAGGTGCGCCGCCGCGAGATGAAGCGGCGTTACGAGGACGGCGAGCTCGAGGTCGCCTCGGAGTTCGACGAGGGCGCCCTGCCCTCCCCCCATGTCGACGCGGACCGCGCGAGCGGAGCGGCGGCGCGAACCGAAGGGGGCCGCGCGGGCGGCGCCCCGGCACGTGTTGTTGTCGAAGGAGTCATCGATGGGATCCAGTAAGGCCGAGGTCGAGGTCAGCTACGACGTCTCGAACGAGTTCTTCAGGCTGTGGCTCGACGAGCGCATGAACTACACGTGCGCCGTCTACGAGTCCCCCGAGCAGTCGCTCGAGGCCGCGCAGCTGAACAAGCTCCGGATCCTGTCGGACTTCGCCAAGGTGGCGCCCGAGAAGAAGGTGCTCGACATCGGCTGCGGCTGGGGCGCGGCGCTCGAGTACGTGGCCACGTCGCGCGGCGTGAAGCGCGCGGTCGGCGTCACCCTGTCCACGGCGCAGGCCGCGGAGGTGAACGCCCGCAAGATCCCCGGCGTCGAGGTGATCGGCGGCGACTTCCGGACCTTCTCGACGGCCGAGCGGTTCGACAGCCTGATCTCGATCTGCATGATCGACCACCTGTGCTCGCCGGAGGAGGCGCGCCAGGGCAAGGCGATCGACATCTACCGGGCTTACTTCAAGAAGGCCTGGGAGCTCACGAACAAGGGCGCCTGGTTCGGCCTCCAGACCATCCTCCGCAACCGGACGCCGCGGATGACGCCCTGGGGCGGGCTCCCCGCCGGCACGCGGAAGGAGCTGGAGGACATCTACTTTGTCACCAAGGAGATCTTCCCCGGCGGCCTGAACCCGCGGCTCGAGGACATCATCCAGGCGGCGAACCCCTACTGGGAGGTGATGCAGGTGAACACGCGGCGCGAGCACTACCAGCGCACCACCGCCGAGTGGCTCCGCCGGCTCAGGCTGAACGAGAAGACCATCCGGTCGACGTGGGGGGACAAGGTCTTCGACGACTACGATCGTTACCTGTCGACGTGCGTGAACGCGTTCGACAAGCACTACAGCTCCCTCGCTCAATACGAGCTTCGCAGGATCGACTGAACCATGACGGACATGACCAATCTGCTCGAGATGTTCAAGACGGTTGCCGCCCGCGTGGACAAGCGCGAGTTCCCCAACGTCACCGCGACGTCGGTGATCACGGAGCTCGGCATCGACTCGCTGTCGATGATGCAGATCGTCGGAGAGATGGAGACAGAGCTCGGGATCATGATTCCGGACGAGGATCTGGTCGAGCTCATCACCGTGGGCGACCTCTGCAAGAAGGTCGGAGAGCGGCTGGAGGCGAGCGCATGAGCGGGCTCGAGGAGAAGATCTTCCGGGAGTACATGACGTTCTTCGAGAAGGCGGAGCGCGAGCGCCGCTGGAACGTCTTCCAGGACATCCCCTGGGATCGCGTGAACAAGGACGCGAGCGAGGAGCTCGCGCTCTGCGCGGAGACCTTCTGCTCGGTCGAGATGTACCTGCCCGACTACGTGTCGAACGGCATCAACATCGTGCGGAGCTACTTCGGCCAGGCGTGGTTCCAGGCGAACTGGGCGTACGAGGAGTCGAAGCACTCGCTCACGCTGATGCAGTACCTACTGCGCTCCGGCAAGCGCACCGAGGAGCAGCTCACCGACCTGCAGCACAAGATCTTCGCGAAGCAGTGGAACCTCCCGTTCCACACGCCGCGGCAGATGACCTTCTACGGCTGCGTGCAGGAGATGGCGACGTTCGTCATCTACGTGAAGCACAGGGAGCGGGCGGCGGCGGAGAACGACGAGTGCCTGCGGGCGATCTACGACTACATCGCCCGCGACGAGATCGCCCACTGCCGCTTCTACCAGAGCGTCATCAAGGTCCTGCTCGAGGAGGACCGCCAGGGGACGCTCGCGGACATGGCGCACGTGTTCGCGAATTTCGAGATGCCGGGCGTCGGGATCGTCCCCGATTACGACTCCCGCATCCTGAAGATGCGCGAGGCCGGCATCGATCGGAACGTGTTCATCCAGAAGGTCTACATGCCGATCCTGAAGTACCTCGGCGTGGGCCGGCACGAGATGCTCTCCGCCCAGCGCGCCGCGCTCGACCTGCGCCGCGGCGGCGAGCGCCGCCGCGACACGTCGATCGAGGCCCTCGCCCCCGCTCCCACCGTGAACGACGCGCCCCAGGCGCTGTCCGCCTAACCCCCCCTGACGAGAACGAACCCCCGATGCGAAGGCGCGTCGTCGTGACCGGGATCGGCGCCGTTTGCCCGCTGGGCAACGACGCCGTGACCACCTGGCAGAACCTCCTCGCCGGCCGGTCCGGCGTGGACTACATCCGCGATTTCCCCGTCGACAAGCTCCGCAGCGACATCGCCGCCAGCGTGAAGGGGTTCGACGTCGGACAGTACCTGTCGCCCAAGGAGGCGGACATCTACGGCCGGGTGACCCACCTGAGCCTCGCGGCGGCGGTGGAGGCGCTGCGCCAGGCAGGCATCGCGCCGATCCAGCGCGCCCCCGCGGCCGACGAGGCGGCCGAGGGCGCTGGCGCGGGGCATGGCGCGCCAGCGGGCAGCTCCACGGCGCCAGCGGGTGGCGGCCTCGACCGGACCCGCGTCGGGTGCCTTATGTCGACCGGCATGGGCTCCGTCGACATCTTCGAGGAGCAGGTCGCCCGCAGCGCGGCGCGGGGCCCGCGGGCCGTGTCGCCGTACTTCATCCCGGGCGTCATGCCGAACGGCGCGGCGGCGCTCATCTCCATCCGCTACGGGCTCATGGGGCCGTCGTACAACCTCGCGAGCGCGTGCGCGACGGGCACGCACTCGATCGCGACCTCGGTCCTCATGATCGAGGCGGGCGAGGCCGACGTGATGGTCGCGGGCGGCGCCGAGGCCGCGACGCGGCTCAACACCGTCGCTGGGTTCGGCAACGCCAAGGCGCTCGCCAGGGCCGTCGACGGCGATCCTACGCGCGCGAGCCGCCCGTTCGACAGGCGCCGCCAGGGCTTCGTGATGGGCGAGGGCGCGGGCGCGCTCGTGCTCGAGGAGGAGCAGCACGCGCGCGCGCGCGGCGCGACGCCGCTCGCCTACGTGGCCGGCTTCGGGATGACCACGGACGCGGAGCACCTCACGCGGCCGCACTCGGGCGGGCTCGGGCTCGCGCTCGCGCTGGAGCGCGCCCTCGCCAGGGCGGGCGCCGCGCCGGAGGTGATCGGGTACATCAACCCGCACGCGACCTCGACGCCGCAGGGCGACGCCGCGGAGGTGCTCGCGCTGCGGCGCGTCTTCGGCGAGCGCCTCGCGCGCATCCCGATCTCGGCGACCAAGTCGATGATGGGGCACCTGCTCGGCGGCGCCGGCGCCGTGGAGACGATCGCGGTCGTGTGCTCTCTCCGCGATCAGCTGCTGCACCCGTCGATCAACGTGGACGAGCTCGATCCGGAGTGCTCCCTGGACGTCGTGCGAGAGCGGCGGCGGGTCGACCTGCGCTACGCGGTGAAGTGCTCGGCGGGCTTCGGCGGGCACAACTGCGCGCTGGTGCTCGAGCGGGCGTAAGCGCCCGGGAGCCCGCCCCCGGCGGCTGGCGGTCCCCCTCGCCCGGCGCTAGGTGGGCTCCATGGCAGCGCACACGAACCGGCTCGCGAGCGAGCCCTCGCCGTACCTCCTGCAGCACGCGCACAACCCGGTCGAGTGGTACCCGTGGGGGGCCGAGGCGCTCGACCTCGCCCGGAGGGAGGACAGGCCCATCCTCCTGTCCATCGGCTACGCCGCCTGCCACTGGTGCCACGTGATGGAGCGCGAGTCGTTCGAGGACGAGGCGATCGCCAGGCACATGAACGAGCTCTTCGTGAACATCAAGGTCGACCGCGAAGAGCGGCCCGACCTCGATCACATCTACCAGCTCGTCGTGCAGCTCATGGGCCGGAGCGGCGGCTGGCCGCTCACCGTGTTCCTCACCCCCGACCAGCGCCCCTTCTTCGCGGGCACGTACTTCCCGCCGAAGGACAAGTTCGGCATGCCCGGCTTCCCGAAGGTGCTCGACGCTGTCGCGGACGCCTACAGGAACCGGCGCGCCGAGGTCGAGCTCCAGGCGCAGGAGATCACCGAGGCCATCGAGCGCACGCAGCGCGCGCCGGCGCGCGCCGCGGGGGCGGCGGGCGCCGGCGAGCCCGCCTCGTCGGACCTGCTCCGGCGCGCGTCGCGGCAGCTGCTGGCGCGCTTCGACAACCGCCACGGCGGCATCGGCTCGCGGCCGAAGTTCCCGAACACGATGTCGCTCGACGTGCTGCTTCGCCGCGGCGTGCTGGAGGGCGATCGCGTCGCGGCGGACAGCGTGGAGCTCGCGCTCGACAGGATGCGCGACGGCGGCATCTGGGACCACCTGCGCGGCGGCTTCCACCGCTACTCCACGGACGAGCGCTGGCTCGTGCCCCACTTCGAGAAGATGCTCTACGACAACGCGCTCCTCCTGCGCCTGTACGCCGACGGGTTCCGCGCGTTCAAGAAGCCGATCTACGCCGAGACGGCGCGCGAGCTCGTCGGCTACCTGTTCGCCGAGATGCGCGACCCGGAGGGCGGGTTCTACGCGTCGCAGGACGCCGACTCCGAGGGGAGCGAGGGCAAGTTCTTCGTGTGGACGCTCGACCAGCTGCGCGCGGCCGTCGGCGAGGATCAGATCGCGTACGACATGGCCCGGCTCGTCTTCGGCATCACCGAGGAGGGCAACTTCGAGCACACCGGCGCGACGGTGCTCTCGCAGCACCGCACGGTCGAGCAGGCCGCGGCCGTCCTCGACAGCGGCGCGGGCGGAGGCTCCGCGGCGCACCTCGGGCGGTGCCGCGAGGCGCTCGCGCGCGCCCGGGCCAGGATGCTCGCCGCGCGCGAGGAGCGGCCCCGGCCGGCGCGCGACGACAAGGTGCTCGCGAGCTGGAACGGGCTGCTCATCGGCGCGCTCGCCGACGCGGGCCGCGCGCTGGATGAGCCCGCCTGGGTCGACGCCGCGGCGCGCGCCTTCGCGGTGTTCGAGCGCAAGCTCATGCGCGGCGGCCGCGTCGGTCGTTACCTCAAGGACGGCGCGCCCGTCGGCGCCAAGGCCGAGCGCGCCGGCGCCGGCGCGGGCGACATGCGGCCCGGTTTCCTCGACGACCAGGCGTATCTCGGGAACGCGGCGCTCGACCTGTACGAGGCCACCTCCGAGCCGCGCTACGTCGGCGTCGCCCGCGCGATCGCGGACGCGATGATCGCGCACCACTGGGACGAGGCAGCGCCCGGGTTCTTCTTCACCCCGGACGACGGCGACGCGCTGATCGCGCGCACGCAGGACATCTACGACCAGGCCGTGCCGTCGGCGGTCTCGATGGCGGCGCTGCTCTGCCTGCGCCTCTCCGAGATCGCCGACGAGCGCTACCTCGCGCCGGCAGAGAAGCAGCTCGAGGCCCTCGCGCCTACGGCGCTCGAGAACCCCTTCGGTCTCGGCCAGACCGTGTGCGTGCTCGATCGCCTGGCGCGCGGGAGCGTGACGGTGGTCGTGGTCGGCGAGGCGAGCTCGGCCGCAACTGGCGACCTCGCGCGCGAGGCGTTCCAGGCCTACCTGCCGGCTCGGGCGGTCGTCGTCGTGGATCCGGCGCGCCCGGAGAGCGCCGCGGCGGTGAAGATCGTCGCCGAGGGCAAGCCAGCGCGCCCCGGCTCGGCCGTGGCCTATGTCTGCCGCGGGCGAGCGTGCTCGGCCCCGGTCATGGAGCCGGCCGAGCTCATGGCTCTGCTGGCGTAGTGCGGCACGCGCGGAGCTCGCACGGGCCGCGGCCCGGGGAGCTCCTGCACGCGCAGCCGGACACCGGGCCGGGCGCGTGGGTCTGAGCGCACCCGCGCCCCACGCCCTCGGCGCGGTCCTCGCTGGGCGCGCAGATCTCCACCTCCAGCTTCGCGTCGTCGTCGAAGTCCGTGACGAAGGTGCAGCTGCACTGGTACGGCGTGCCCTGCTCGGGGCGGCACGCGCAGGAGAGGAGCGCGCAAAGCAGCGCTCCCGCGCGGGCCGCCTGGCTCGGGCACCTACGGCGTGACCGTACCGCCACTGTTGCCGCCGGCGTTGTTGTCGCCAGCCTTGTTGCCAGCCGTGTTGCTCTCCCGGATGTGGAACTCGACGCGGCGGTTCTTCTGGCGCCCGGCCTCCGTGTCGTTGGTATCGATCGGACGCCTCGGCCCGAAGCCCGCCGCCGTGAGCCGGGCAGGGTCGATGCCGCCCCGATCGATCAGGTAGGTCCTCACCGAGTGGGCGCGGTCGTTCGAGAGCTTCTCGTTCAGCTGATCCGGGCCGCGGTTGTCCGTGTGGCCCTCGATCGCGACGAGCGTGATCTCCGGGTTCACCTTGAGGAGCCGGACGACCTCGTCGAGGATGCCGTAGCTGTTCTGCAGGATCCTCGCGCTGCCGGTCGCAAACTGCACCTGCTTCAGGATCTGGATCTCGCTCGAGCCCGTGATGCGGCGGATGAACTGCGGGCAGCCGTTCTTCGCCGGCTCGGGGCTCGGCTCGCCAGGCTCCTTCGGGCAGGCGTCCTTCGCGTCCGCGATCTTGTCCTCGTCGGCGTCGTCCTCCGGGCAGCCGTCCTTGTCGTTGATCTTGTCGAAGTCCTCGGGCTGATCCGGGCACTTGTCGCTTATGTCGGGGATGCCGTCGCCGTCGCGATCGGGCAGCGCCGGGCAGCCGTCGTCGGCGTTCGGCGGCTTGCCGTCCTCGGGGTCCGTCGGGCAGAGGTCGATGTCGTCCGGGAGGCCGTCCTTGTCCGTGTCCGCGGCGCGCGGCGGCACCGCCAGGAAGCGCCTGCCGGGAGACTTGGGCTCGACATCCGCGATGCCGAACGAGTAGCCGATCACCCCGACCAGGCGGAAATCCGGCGCATAGCCGCCGGTGAGCCGCGTCCCGCCGCCGACGCCGAGCCACCCCTTCTTCTTCTCGTCGAGCGCGAGCCGCCCCTCGGCCATCCACTCGAGCGGGGTGTTGTCGCCGGTGAACGTCGTGCTCCGGCCGAGGCCGGTCGATCCGAAGATCTGCGCGCCGAGCCGCAATGTCCCGTTCCGCAGCGGCACGAAGCCGCCGAGCCCCCAGCGCCACTCGTTCGACACGTTGAAGTCGTTGAGCGAGGCGAACGGGCGGAACTGCACCCCGGTGTTGAGGACGAAGAACATGGACTTGAGGTCGATCTCGCCAGAGAGCCCGACCATCGCGCTCGTCGCCTTGTCACCGGAGAACGAGATCTTGCTGCCCGTCGGCACCCAGGCGGCCGCGTTGACGCCCAGCTTGAAGAAGCCGTCGTCCGAGCGCACCAGGATCGCCCGCGCGTCGAGCCGCAGGTCCATGACCGCGAAGGACGACGGGCTCGCCGCGTCCTGCGCGCCGGAGACGCTCGAGTCGTTCGTCTGGTTGCTCGTCTGGAAGGCGACGAACGGCAGCCCCACCTGCACGCTGAAGCGGTCGAGGAACTCGACGCCTCCGTTGAGGTACCCGATGAACTGCGACGACACCGGCGCGCCGTGCTCCCGGCTGAACCGCTCCGCGGCGCGCTCGTCGTTCAACATGTTCTCGACCCGGAAGGGATTCAGGCCGAAGCCGAGCCCGAACTGCCCGAAGAAGCGCGTCTGAGGCGCCACCTGCGGCCGCCAGAGCGCGATCGAGTCCTCGGGCGCGCCGGCCATGTAGAGCCGGTCCAGGTAGAACGTTCTGATCTGCGCGCTCGCAGGGAGCGCGCCAAGGAACAACGCCCCCGCCGCAGCAGCGCTCAGCGCGCGTCGCTTGACGCTCCGCGCAGTCACTTGCTGCTTCTCCCCCTTTTGTGCTCCGGTGCGCGCCAAATTCCCTCCTGTGACCCGTCTAGAACGGCCGTCGCGGTCGATCGGAGGCTACACGCTAACCCATGCACCTAGAAAGGTGACAGAGAACGGCAAACCGGGACCGCGCCGCGTCGTCTGGTGTTGACCTGGGCCGAATGCCGTGCTTTCTTGCGCGCCCGCTTGACGTGCGGCCAGGTCGCCGCCGTTCGCGGTCCAGAACGCCAAGGGACCACCAGCCATGAAGCGCACCTACCAGCCCCACAACACCCGCCGCGCCCGGACCCACGGCTTCCGTGCGCGTATGGCGACCGCCGGCGGTCGCAAGGTCATCAACAACCGCCGCCGCAAGGGCCGCGCCCGGCTCGCGCCCACCATCTACAAGAAGTAACGCGGCGTGACGACGCCAGCGCGCCCGCGCTCGTCGGCGTCCTCTTTTTTCCCGCGCGCGAGCCGCATCCGCAAGCGGGCCGATTTCGTCCGCATCCAGAACGGCGGGCACCGTGTCTCCACCCGCCATCTGCTGATCCTCGTCGCCGCCCCCGCCGCCGCGACCTCTCGTGGCGGGGCCGCGCGCTGCGGCGAGACAAGCGTGGCGCTCGCCCCGCCGAGGGCGCCTCGGCTGGGCCTCGTCGCCTCGCGCAAGGTCGGCGGCGCGGTGGCGCGCAACCGCGCGAAGCGCCTGCTCAGGGAGGCGTTCCGGAGGTTTCCGGAGCTCTTCCCGGAGCGCGTCGACGTCGTGGTGATCCTGCGCACCGGCGCCGGCGCGCTCGGCCTCGAGGATGTCCTCGCGGAGCTGCGCAGCGTGGTCCCGGTGCTCCGCCGCCGGGCGCGGGACGCGCTCGCCGTCGCGCCGCCGCACGCCGCAGCGCTCGCCCCCGCGGCGGCGAGCGGCGCCGCGGAAGATCCGCCGGCTCGATGATACGGCGTGGCCTTGCGCCGTGGAGCGCCGAGCCCCAAGCTCCCTGCTCTCCCACGGGTCACCGCATGCTGGCGAAGCTCCTCCTCGCGCTGATCCGCGTCTATCAGGTGACGCTCTCCAGGCTCATCGTGGCGTTGATGGGACCGGTCTGTCGGTTCGAGCCCTCCTGCTCGCGCTACGCAGCTGCCTGCATCCAGGGGCATGGAGCGCTCCGGGGGAGCTTGCTTTCGCTCAAGCGACTGTGTAGGTGTCACCCGTTTCATCCGGGCGGGTTCGACCCTCCTCCTCCTCCTCGTCTTCGCCGTGGTGCGGCGGCTCAAATGCCGCCGCAACGGGACGCTGATCGGCGGGATGCGGCACGCTGTTCGTCTGCTGGCACGGAGCTCGCCTCGCACGCCTCGCCTCCCCGGCGAGCGGGCTTCAGCGGCCAGGTCAATCTCATGGACTGATCCCGCTCGACCGTCGACACGGCCCCGGCGGCGCGACGCCCGACACGTCACGGAGCGAAGCCCACCGGAGCGACCCTGGGCAGCCTCATGAGGTGTCACGAGGCTCCAGCAGCGAAGGGCGCGGGTCGAGATCCTGGGACCGACGAAGGACTTCATGGAACGCAGCAATATCGCCAAATGGCTGTTCCTCGGCCTCGCCATCATCCTGTTCATCCAGTACGGCAAGCCGCTCCTCTTCGGCAACGCCGCGGAGCAGTTCCAGCCGCTCGACGTCAACGACAGCACGGCCCCCGCGGAGCGCGCCGCCCCGGAGGCGTGCGTGATCGACGGACCCCGCTTCAAGGCGGAGCTGTCAACGCGGGGCGGGTCGCTGCGGCACCTCTGGATGACCGACCCGAAGTACACGACCGGGGACGGCGAGCGCAGGCCGATGGATCTGGTCACGACCTCGCTCGAGTCGCGGATGCCCCTCAGGACGGACCTGCGCCTGCCCGGCGGCAACGCGCCGCAGGTGCCGTTCGATGACCTGGACTGGAAACTCTCGGCGCAGGACGGCAAGAGCTGCACCTTCACTTACACCGACGAGGCGACGAGGCTCACCAAGGTCGTCGCCGCGACCGGGCGCCCCTTCGAGCTCTCGCTGCAGGTGACGGTCGAGAACCTCGCCCAGGATCCGCGCAAGCACCGGCTCGCCGTCGAGCAGACCGCGTGGCGAACGCAGAAGGAAACCGAGGGCCACCTCGGCCTCATCTCGGAGTGGATCACCGAGACGGTCGCCGCGACCGACCAGAAGACCGAGCGCCAGCTCCCGGACGCCTTCGAGCCGGGCGACTTCAAGGACAAGGAGTTCACCCCCGAGCGCTGGCGGCGCACGCCGGGCAACGCGCGGTTCGCCGCGGTCTCCAGCAGCTACTTCAGCAAGATCGCGATCCCGCTGGAAGGGCCCGGGCAGCCGGTGGCCGAGACGCAGATCGAGGAGATCTGGGACACGTCGCGGTTCCCGCAGAAGTCCAAGGACCCGACCTACGGGCACGTCTACCGCGCGCGGCTCGCCTATCCGGAGCACGAGCTCGCGCCCGGCGGCGCGGTGACCTACAAGGTCCTCTCCTTCAGCGGCCCGAAGGAGCGCGACCTGCTCGCCGCCGTGGACCACGGGGCGAGCGAGGTCATCAACCTCGGCTGGTTCTCGCCGATCGCGAAGCTCCTCGTCTCGTACCTCTACGTGCTCCACCGCGCCGTGGGCAGCTGGGGCTGGGCGATCGTCCTGCTCACCATCACCGTCCGGCTCCTGCTCTTCCCGCTGAGCATCCAGCAGATCAAGAGCGCCGCGGCGATGCGCAAGCTCAAGCCGGAGATGGATGAGATCAACGCGAGGTACAAGGACGACGCCACCCAGCGCGGCCTCGCGATGCAGGAGCTCTGGCGCAAGAACAAGGTCGCGAACCCGGTCATCGGCTGCTTCCCGATGCTGCTCCAGATGCCGGTGTGGTTCGCCCTCTACACCGCGCTCCAGACCGCGGTGGAGCTCTACCACACCCCGTTCGGCCCCGTGATCCCGGACCTGTCGGCCCCGGGGAAGTACTTCATCATCCCCGTCGTGCTCGGCGCGTCGAGCTTCATCCAGCAGAAGCTCATGCCCCCTCAGGGCGACCCGGCGCAGCAAAAGATGATGCTGTACCTGATGCCCGGCATCTTCACCGCGATGATGCTCTTCCTCCCGGCCGGCCTCGGCGTTTACATGCTGACGAACACCTGGCTCGGCATCGGGCAGCAGGTGCTCGTCGAGCGGTACCTGAAGGCGAAGAACGACCGGGCCGCCGGCATCCAGGTGCGAGAGGTCGCGAGCGCGGAGCCCCAATCCGCGATGAAGAAGACTCCCGGCGACGACGACAAGTCGGCGCCTGCTCTCGGAAAGGGAAAAGCACGTGTCCGTGGATAGTGAAGCTGCCGAAAGGGGAATCGACGCGGCGGACGTCGATGTCGATGCAGAGGCGCAGGGCGCCGGCGATGCGGCCGAGTTCGAGGAGGACGGGCGCGCCGACATCGCGCTCGACTTCGTCATCGACGTGCTCGCGGCGATGGGCATGGACTGCACCGTCGATCTCCTCGAGAACGAAGAGGAGGATCCGCCCGAGGAGATCCGCCTCGAGATCGAGGGGAAGGACGCGGGTCGCGTGATCGGCAAGAAGGGGCAGACGCTCTCGGCGCTGCAGTTCCTCGCCAATCGCGTGATCAACCGGCCGGGCAAGAAGCGGCGCCACGTGCTCATCGACGCCGAGGGTTACCGGCAGCGCCGCGAGGACACGCTCTCTTCCATGGCCCGCAGGCTGGGCAAGCAGGCGGTCGAGGAGGGCAAGATCATCACCTTCGAGCCGATGAACCCGCAGGACCGCCGCGTCGTCCACCTGGCCCTGGCGAAGTTCCCCGGCGTCGTCACGAAGAGCGACGGCGAGGGAGAGGCCCGCCGCGTCCAGATCATCCCCGTCCGTCGCTGAGCCGAGCGCGCGTCCGCGCGCCGTTGCCGGCGTTGACACCCGATCGCCCGCATGCATAATGCCGCACCTCTCCGGTACCCCCCGGGGAGGTGCGCGAGCCTGCGCTCGCGTCCATGCTCCCGGAACCGCAACCGGGCAGCATCTGCGTTCACGGCGTGAAGCACCGGGCCGCGCGCGGCCTCCGCTCCGCCGGACGCAGTCCACGAACGGCGGCGGCCCTGCCCCTTGAGCAGGGGACCGCGAAGACGGATCCCCGACCCTTTGAAGGATTGACCGACCATGCAGACCTCGAACATCCTCGCGAAGATCGAAGCCCCCCTGTTCCGCGAGGGGATCCCGGATTTCCGGGTCGGCGACACGGTGCGCGTCCACTACCGGATCGTCGAGGGTGAGAAGGAGCGCATCCAGGTGTTCCAGGGCGTCGTGCTGAAGCGGCACCGCGCCGGGGTCCGGAGCACCTTCACCGTGCGCAAGGTGAGCTTCACGGTCGGTGTCGAGCGCATCTTCCTCCTCCACAGCCCCCGCATCGACAAGGTCGAGATCGTCTCGCGTGGCGTCGTCCGCCGCTCGCGGCTGTTCTACCTGCGCAACCTCGCAGGCAAGGCCGCCCGCGTTCGCGACGCGAAGGACTGATACACGCCCGGTCGGGCATCCCCGGCCGCACCCAGAGCGCCCGCAGATCAGGCCGCCAGCTGGGCAGCCGTGCTCTCGTGTCGAGCGGGCGCTCAGCGTCTCTGGCGCACCGCAGGAGCCTCTGCGCGCCAGACGGCGACGCGCGCACGCGCGCGCGAGCGGCCTTGTCAACCGACAGCAAGGATTCCCGCATACTTCTTCTTGATCCTCGGCCGAGCGCCCACGGTATGCTCGCGGCGGCGGCGCCCCAGCGCCGCGAAACCCGAGAAGGATCACCATGCTCTGTCCGCGTTGCGGTGCGCCCGCGACCCCCGCCGATAAATTCTGCGCTGTGTGCGCCTCGCCGCTCGCCCCGTCCGGGCCTGGAGCGTTCGGAGCGCCGCCTCCGCCTCCGCCGCCTCCGTTTCCTGCCCCGGGCTTCGGCTCGCCCCCTGAGCCTCCTCCGAACTATGGCTCGCCGAGCGGCGGTTTTGGTCCGCCCCCGCCGGCGCCCTTCGGGGCTCCTCCGCCTGCGCCTCCCGGCTTCGGGCCGCCGCCCGAGGGCGGCGCCTCCGGCTTCGGTCCGCCGCCGCCCTTCGGGTCGCAGCCCGGCGGCTACGGAGCGCCCCAGCCGCCCCCTCCGCTGCCGCTGAAGCCGCCGCCCTTCCCGCCGGAGCCGCAGGTGTTCGGCGGGCCCGGGGGCGGCTATGGCCCGGCGCCAAGCTACCCCGAGCAGCAGCAGGGCGGCTATCCCGGCCCCCCGCGGCCGGGCTTCGGGCCGCCTCCGCAGCAGCAGGGTGCGCGCTGCGTGCAGGGGCACGCGATCCCGGCGGGCGGCTCGTTCTGCATGGAGGGGGGTCATCCGATCGCCCTCGACGGCATCCAGATGAGCGGGGACCCGTTCAACCAGACGGCCTACCCGCCCAACCAGGCGGGCCCGTCAGCGCCCCCGCCCGTCGGCCAGATGGGTGGGCAGATGGGCGGGATGGGCACTTACGGCGAGCCCCCGCCGCCCCACCAGGGCATGCCCCTGCCGGTGCCGCCGCCGCCGCCGCCGCAGTACATCTCCGCACCCCCGGTCCAGCGCCCGCCGACACCGGCGCCGCCGCGGGCGCAGGAGGGCCGCCGCACCCTGGCGGGCTTCCTCGTGAGCTTCCAGGACGACGCCCTCGGCAGGTTCTGGCCGCTCTGGCAGGGCAAGAACGTCGTCGGCCGCGCCGAGACAGGGCAGAAGGTCGACATCGAGATCGCTCACGGGACGACCTCGACGCACCACGCGACGATCGAGATCGACAACGGGCGGCTCGTCCTCGCCGACCTCGGCTCCACCAACGGCACGTTCCACAACGAAGAGGCGATCGGCTTCCAGGGCCGGCGCGAGCTGCGCGATGGCGACAAGATCCGCTTCGGCGGCTTCAGCGTCATCCTGTTCAGCGTGGCCGCGCGGGCCTGACGTGCCCAGCGCACGAGGAGAGGCGTTGCCAAGCCCGCCCCCCTTCCCCCGCGACGTTCGACCGGCACCTGGCGCCCCGGCCAGGCTGCGTGAAAACCAACCGGATAGCCGCCGCCAGCGCGCGGCGGCCGCCCCGCTCGCGCGGGGAGCGCTCCTCTGCTCCCTCGCGCTCGCTGGAGATCCCCACGCATGACTCCCTCTCATGACGCGACCCGCCCGATCCACTCCATGAGCGCCTCCGCATGTTCCGGGAGGCGCGGGGGCAGAGCCCGGCTCTGCGCCCCGCTCCTCGCGCTCGCGGCCGCCGTCCTCGCGCTCGTCGCCGGACAGCCCCGCGCCGAGGCCGCCCCCGAAGCGCACCTGCTCCGCATCGACCCACGCGCGAGCACCGTGGACGGCTCGCCCGTGCTCACGACCGTGCTCGAGGTGGTGCAGAACAAGCGCCTCAGCGACATCACCCGCACATGCGCCGCGCTCACGGGCGACGCGAACCTCGACTGCATCGCGGACGCCATCGAGCAGCCGTCGGCGCTCTACTCGTCCTTCGATTTCCCGGACAAGAACGCGGTCTTCTCCGTCACTGTCGACGGGTCGGACCTGCCGGCGAAGTTCGAGTCGAAGGCGCGGTGGGGCGACAGCGCCGGCCAGCCGGGCGTCGGGACGGCGTGGCTCATCCTGATCGACGCCGCGTCGAGCATGGGCACCCGGTTCGACGAGGCGAAGGCGGTCGCGAGCGCGTTCGTGAACGCGATGCAGCCGAACGACATCGTCGACGTGATGTTCTTCAACGACCGCGGCGTCGTCGAGGACTCGAAGTGGGTGAGCAACAAGCAGACGGCAGCGCAGACCATCGCCGGCGCCGCGCGCACCTACCCGACGCAGGGCCGCACCCGCCCGCTCTTCACGATCATCAAGAACGCCGCGACCGACGCGTTCAAGGAGCTCGGCAACGCCGGCCAGGGGGTCCAGGTGCCGATGCACCAGGCCATGGTGGTCCTCTCGAACGGCTCCGCCGGCGCGGACCCGAGCTCGACCGCCGCGGCGTCGAACCTCCTCCGCGACTACCTGACGAAGGGGCGGTTCCCCGAGAACAACGACGTCCTGCCGAAGACGCCGGTGCCCGTCATCTCGATCTGGTTCCCGAGCCGGCTCGTCGAGGAGTTCTCGGCGAACGCGCGCGAGTTCATGGAGGGGATGGCGAACACCGAGATCGGCGGCTTCTTCAGCGTGGTGCGCGACGGCCAGCAGCGGCGCGCGGCCAACATCGTCAACGCGATCCGCACCCGCTTCAACAAGATGCACATCGTGAAGTGGCGGGTGTCGTGCGTAGCGCCGAGCATCACGCAGACGTTCAAGCTCGCCTTCATCAACACGGATCCGCCGATCGCCGGCGACGCCACGTTCCAGAACGTCCCCGTGGGCATCGATCCCACCGCGTGGCCGCTCGACATCGACCGGGACGCGACCGACCGCGCGGCGAAGAAGTCGCCGATCTACCCCGGAAGCACGGTCAAGATCTTCGGCAACTTCTGCTGGGGCGGCAACGCGCAGCGGGCCGAGATCTACATGATCCCGAAGAACCAGGCGGCGCCGCAGTCGCTGCAGGGCGGGAACATCGAGGACGCGAAGAAGGCCCAGCGGACGCTGATCGACAGCGGGATGCGCGGCAAGGCGGTCACTGCCGGGGACAGCGTCGTCGAGTTCGAGCTCCCGGACACGGACAAGTTCCTCGTGGGCAAGGGCGACCAGATGACGGCGCGCCTCATCGTCTACGACAACCATGCGCGGCGAACGAGCGCGGTCACGGCCGACAAGATCCTCACGCTGAAGGCGAAGGAGGCGCCGCTGCCGTACCTGCTCATCGGCGGCGTGACCTTCGGCGGGGTCGTCATCGTGCTGCTGCTCGTGTCCATCTTCCGCGGCGGCGGCGGCCGGCGCCGCGGCGCGGTCGCGGCGGCGCCTCCGAGGCCCATCGTGGCGGGCGGCGGGCCACCTGCGCCGCCCTACGCGCCGGCGCCTCCTCCCCCGGGCGACTTCGGGTACGGCGGCGGGCCGATGATGGGGGCTCCACCGGGCGGGGCCAGCCGGGCGACGCTCTCGGGCCCGGCGGGCATCTACACCGTGCACCCGGGCGCCGAGGTGCGCGCCGGCCGCGACGGCGCCACGTGCCTGATCGCGCTCTCGGAGCCGCGCGTGTCCGGCACCCACGCGAGCCTGAAGCTCGAGGCCGGCCAGCTGTTCGTGCGGGACGAGGGGTCCAACAACGGGACCTACGTGAACGGCCAGCGCATCGCGACAGCCGTGTGGACGCCGGTGCCGCCCGGGGCGTCCTTGCGGTTCGGCCCCGTCGAGTTCAGCGTCCGTTTGGAGTAGCGTGTCCGAGGCTTGGCCTCACGCCCCGAGCGACGCTCCCCCATGATGCCCCCGACCGAGTCCTCCCTGCACCTCAAGATCGAGTTCGCCCAGGCCAGCGATGCGGGTCGGGATCCGAACAAGCAGGTCAACGAGGATGCGTGCGGTTACGCCGAGACCAAGTTCGGTCACCTCTGCGTCCTGTGCGACGGCATGGGCGGACACTACGGGGGCAGCGAGGCGAGCCGCACCGCCATCAAGACCATCTTCGAGGCGATCGAGCAGACGCCGGCCACCGTGGACCCGAGGGCGGCGCTCAAGGCCGCGATCGAGGAAGCGGGGCGCCGCGTCTACCAGCTGGGCGGGCCGGCGGACAACCGCGTCCGGCCCGGCTCGACCGTCGTCGCGATGATCCTCCACGACGCCGGCGTCGACATCGCGCACGTCGGCGACAGCCGCGCGTACGTGATCCGGAGCCAGCAGATCTATCCCCTCACGCGCGACCACTCGATGGTCCAGGGGATGGTCGACGCGGGCATGATCACGGAGGCCCAGGCGATCGGCCACCCCGACGCGAACAAGATCACGCGCGCCCTCGGGATGAAGCCGGAGGTCGAGGTCGAGGTCCGCCCCGAGCCGATGGAGCTGTACCCGGGGGACGTGCTGATCCAGTCGAGCGACGGCCTCACCGACCTCGTGCTCAGCGGGGACATCCTCGGGTGCACGCGGCAGGCGCTCGCGTCGGGCTCGGTCGAGCACGCGTGCAGGATGCTCGTGCAGCTCGCGAACCACCGCGGCGGTCACGACAACATCACCGTCCAGATGGCCCGGGTGCTCGAGACGGGCAGCCGCTCGCTCACGATCGCGCAGGGGCCGCCCGGAGCCGGCGGCGCGGGTGTCGACGAGCCGCGCGCCTCGAATCCGCAGGGGACCGTGGCGATGACCCGGCCCGAGGAGGCGTCGAGCGGCCAGCAGAGCCCCGCGGACGCGCCGCCCGCCAGCAGCGCGCCGGCGCTGCGCCCGGCGCCCGCCAGCAGCGCGACCACCGTGGTCCCGACCGGCATCGACAGCGCGCCGGCGCTGCGTCCGGCGCCCACCAGCAACGCGACCACCGTGGTCCCGACCGGCGTCGACAGCGCGCTCGCCGCGGCCCCGGCAGTCGGCAGCAGCGCGCCGCTCCAGCGCCCGACCGTCACCGACGGCGCATCCGCCGCGGCCCCGGCAGTCGGCGGCAGCGCGCCGCTCCAGCGCCCGACCGTCACCGACGGCGCATCCGCCGCGGCCCCGGCAGTCGGCGGCAGCGCGCCGCTCCAGCGCCCGACCGTCACCGACGGCGCGCCCGGCGTGGTCCAGACGGTCACCGACAGCCTGTCTGGCGTGGTCCAGACGGTCACCGACAACCTGCCCCGCGTGGCCCCGGCGGCCGCCGGCAGCACGCCGCTGCCACGTCCGACGACCATCGACAGCGAATCCGCCGTCGTGCCGACGGTCACCGACAACCTGCCCCGCGTGGCCCCGGCGGCCGCCGGCAGCACGCCGCTGCCACGTCCGACGACCATCGACAGCGAATCCGCCGTCGTGCCGACGGTCACCGACAACCTGCCCCCCGTGGCCCCCGCGGCTCCCAGCGGCGCGCCGCCGCTGCGCCCGACGGCCATCGATAGCGCGCCCGCCGTGCCCCCGACAGCAGCCGGCAGCGCGCCTGCCGTGAGCCCGACAGCCATGGACACCGCCTCGGCGCTGCCCCCGACCGTGCCGGGAGCCCCTGTGCCGGCGCCTCGCCGGAGCGCGCCCGACGCGTCCGCGGTGCTGTCCCCCCTTCCTCTGAGCGTCCCCGCCCCCACGCCGCCAATGGCCCAGGGCGCGCCACCGGGCGCGCCGCCTCACCCGGGTTCGTTCGGCGCACCGCCTCCTCCGGGCGCCGCCTACGGCGTGCCGCCTCACCCGGGTCCCTTCGGTGCGCCGCCTCCTCCGGGCGCCGCCTACGGCATGCCGCCTCACCCGGGCGCTGGGCACGGCGCGCCGCCCTCTCCAGGCGCCGCCTTCAGCGCGTCGCCTCACGCCGGCGCCCCCCACGGCGCGCCGCCTCACCCGGGTTCCTTCGGCGCGCCGCCGCCACCTCACCCGGGCTCCTTCGGCGCACCGCCGCACGCCGGTACGCCCTACAGCGCGCCGCCTCACCCGGGCTCCTTTGGCGCGCCACCTCACCCAGGTTCCTTTGGCGCGCCACCTCACCCAGGTTCCTTCGGCGCACCGCCTCCCCCTGGCGCCGCCTTCGGCCCGCCGCCTCACCCGAACGCCCAGGACGCTCCCCCGGCCTCGGTCGCCTTCGCGGAGCACCGTGCGGCAGCGCCGGGCGGCGCCCTCGCCGCTGCCCCGGGCGGTGCCCCGCAGCACCACCTCGCGCCCGCCCCGCCGAACGCTCACGGCTACGCCGCGGCCGCGCCGGGCTTCTCTGGCCCGATGTCGTCGCCCGCGGCGTCGAGCGTCCCCACCACCGTGCGCGCCCCGCGCGGCGTCTACATCGCCGCCGTCGCCGCGATCTCGGCCGTGATCGTCGTGCTGCTCGCTCTCCTGATCTGGAAGCTCACCGGCGACTGAGCGCGAAGGCAGAGAAACGTCCCCACGCACATCCGCGCGTCCGACGACTCAGGATGAGCGCCGCGCGACGATCTTGGCCGTAGAATGCAATTGAAGAAAGACCAGATTCCGGATTAGCCTAGCTCTCCGGAGGTTCCTCCATGCCTGGAGACCAAGAGCTCGAGTACGGAAACGACATGGACGGCACACCCGCTGACATGGAAGACGAGCCCGAGTCGCTCCGCAGGCCCTCCCTCGAGGAGACCCGCGCCGGCTTCATGCTCCTCGATCTCTGATGCGCTGAGCCGCCCGGCTCTCACCCGTCACCAAGCTCCGCTCTGACGCTCTCTTCGACCAGCAGGCGAAAGCCTTCCGCCGACGCGCGCTCCGCGCGCTGCGCGCAACGAGGCAGGCGCTCCTCCCCTACCCGTCCCGCGCGCGAGAACGGCGCGGCGCCATCGCGGCGCGCGCACGGCGCGCCTCTTTCCTTGCTCTCCCCCACCGCCTGTGGTGAAACGCGGCCCGCATGATCCCGGGGCTAGGTAAACAAAGCATCACGATCGGCAGCGCCCCCACCTGCGATGTGGTGCTCGTCGCTCCCGGCGTCCTGCCCGAGCACGCGCGCATCATCAACCAGGGTGGCGGCAAGCTGATCTTCGCCTGCGGACAGGGGCCCGCGGCGGCGAACGGGCGAGCGCTCGCGCCGGGAGAGCAGCTCCCGTTTGACTTCCGCACCCAGTTCGTCGTCGCGCAGGCGCCGGTCCCGCTCAACCATCCGGCCATCACGCTGATGCTCGCGTCGCCCGGCACGCTCGCGCCCGCGCCCGGCCAGGTCGTCATCGGGCGAGACCCCGCGCGCGCCTCCCTGGTGCTCCAGCACCCGAGCGTCTCCAGCCAGCACGCGACCGTCACGCTCGATCGCATGATGGTCATCGACCACAACTCGACGAGCGGCACGTACGTGAGCGCGCAGCGCATCGCGCCCGGCACGCCGACGCCCATCGATCCGCAAGGCGCCGTCGCCTTCGGGCCCGTCCCGGTCCAGGTCAGCCTGCTTGCCCAGCTCGCCCAGGCGTCTCGCATGTCGGCGCTGCCCGCGCCAGGCGCCATGCCCGCCGGGAGCGCCCTGCCGCCGCAGCCTGCCGGCAGCTACGCCCCGCCGCCGCAGCCCGCGCACGCTGCCGGCGGCTACGCGCCGCCGCCGCAGCCCGCGCACGCTGCCGGCGGCTACGCGCCGCCGCCGCAGCCCGCGCACGCTGCTGGCGGCTACGCCCCGCCGCAGCCCGCGCACGCTGCTGGCGGCTACGCCCCGCCGCAGCCCGCGCACGCCGCGTCGTCGCTGCCCGCCGCCGGCGCGCCCGGCAAGAAGAACAAGACGGTCCTCGGCCAGCTCGATTTCTCCGGCGGCGGGTCGAACGTCAAGAAGATCGGGCGCACGCCCGACAACGACATCGTGCTCGCGCACCCGCAGGTGTCGAGCCACCACGCCCTCCTGCACTCGATCAGCGGGCAGCTCTACGTCGAGGACCGCGGCAGCGCCAACGGCACCTACGTCCGCGGCAACCGCATCGCGCCCGGCCAGAAGATCGCCGTCCAGAGCGGGGAGAAGATCTACATCGGGCCCATGCCCCTCCAGATCGAGATGGGGGGCGCGGGCGCCGTCGAGGTCATCCAGGAAGAGTACTCCGCCGATCGGTGGGCAGGGCGCCCGCTCTACGAGATCGAGGCGTGGAGCCTCTCCCTCCAGGTCCCCGACCGGGACAACCCCCAGGAGCAGAAGACGCTCCTCGACAACGTGTCGTTCAAGGCGCTGCCGGGCGACATGATCGCGCTCATGGGGCCGTCGGGCGCCGGCAAGACGACGCTCCTGCTCACCCTGAACGGCTACCTGCCGCCCACGAGCGGCGTCGTCCGCATCAACGGCGAGGACCTCTACAACATCTACGACACGCTCCGCGGCTCCATCGGCTACGTGCCGCAGGACGATCTCGTCCACCCGGAGCTCACCGTCTTCGAGGCCGTCCGCTACAGCGCGAAGTTCCGCCTGCCGCCCGACTACACCGAGGCCGAGATCGACGCGCGCGTCGAGCAGACCATCAAGGATCTCGGCCTCGAGGGCGTCAAGAACCTCCAGATCGGCAAGCCCGAGAACAAGATCCTCTCGGGCGGGCAGCGCAAGCGCGTCAACATCGCGCTCGAGCTCGTCACCGACCCCGTCATCCTCTTCCTCGACGAGCCGACCTCGGGCCTCGCCGCCGACGACACGACCGCGCTGATCACCTTGCTGCACGACCTCACGAAGGCGACCGGCAAGACGATCATCATGACGATCCACCAGCCGGCGAAGGACGAGTTCGAGAAGTTCAGCCACGCGCTCATCCTCGGCTACGGCGGCATCCCGACGTTCTTCGGGCCGACCCGGCCCGACGCCTACCGCTTCTTCGGCAGCTGGAAGGAGCGGCACGGCCAGCCCAACGACGTCGACAACCCGCGCGACATGTTCGAGATGCTCGCGCTCCGGGAGCGGCCCATCTTCGACCAGCTCCGCGCGCGGAACCCGAACGTGTCGCGCGGCGAGGCCCGGAGGCTCGCGGCCATCGAGTGGCGCAAGGAGTTCTTCATCGACGCCAACCCGACGTACCGGCGCATGTACTCCGGCCGGCGGGAGATCGGCACCGGGCAGGGACAGCGCGGCATCCCGGCCGGGCGCGCCACGACCAAGGGGCAGCTCCGCCTGCTCCTGTCGCGCTACTTCAAGGTGAAGAAGCGCGACATCGCCGGCACCCTGATCATGCTCCTCCAGGCCCCGATCATCGGCATCCTGCTCGCGATCGTCTTCGGCGGGCAGGAGAAGGCGATCCCGGCCTGGTGCCTCGGCGCCCTCCAGGAGCTCGGCCGCCGCGCCCAGGGCGCGGACCAGAGCACCGACATCCTCAAAGGCATGCAGGTCACCACCGATCACACTGCGGCGATCTTCTTCCTCGTCGTCGCCGCGGTCTGGTTCGGCACCTCGAACGCGGCGCGCGAGATCGTCAGCGAGCGGGCCATCTACCTCCGCGAGCGCATGGTCAACCTGGGGCTCGTCAACTACGTGCTCTCCAAGTACCTGCTGCTCGCCGGGTTCTGCCTCGTCCAGTGCACGATCCTGCTCGCGATCGTGTTCTTCGCCCTCGGCTTCCACGGCGGCGCGCAGGCGTTCGCCATGCAGCTCGCCGCGCTGACCGCGACCTCGCTCAGCGCCGTCGCGCTGGGGCTCCTCCTCTCCACGGTGGTCGCCTCGTCCGAGGCGGCGATGGCGCTCACGCCGATCGCGCTCATCCCCCAGGTCGTCCTCGGCGGGCTCATGGTGCCGATGACGACCGTGCCGCACCTCCGGCCGCTCATGTACATCATCCCCGCGCGCTGGGGCTTCGAGGGGGCGATCGCGCCGGAGCGGCTCGCGACCGCGGAGGACCCGGCCTGGGTCATCGATCTGCACCGCACCGACACGCTCCCTGCGGAGTTCATCGAGGGCGGCAAGTTCAAGTGCGCCATCGCGCAGATGGCGGCCGACAACTACGCGGGCGCGTGGGGCTTCACCACGTACGACCAGACCTGGGTCCCGTACGCGGTGCTCTCCGGGATGACGCTCATCATCCTCGTCACGCTCTGCGCGGTCCTGAAGCGGCGCGACCCGGTGTGACCTCGAGATGACGCAGGAGCCCGCCCCCATGCGCGTCGGAGGCCCGCTCCCGCGCCGCTCCCGGAGGCCGCGCGCCGCCGCGCTGGCAGCCCTGCTGCTCGCCGCGCTCCCGCCCTCCCCGGCGCGCGCGCAGCAGCAGCAGCAAGGCCAGGGGGAGCCGCAGGCGCCCGCGGAGCCGCCGAGCGTGCCGCGGGGCGAGGGCGGCGCGATCGTCACGCCCGCCGCCCCCACGGCCGCGCCCGCAGGGCGGGCCACGCCGCCGCGGGCGCTCAACTACACGCCGCCGGAGTACCCGCCCGAGGCCGAGAAGAAGGGGCTCGAGGGGGCGGTGACCTTGCAGCTCGACATCGACCGCAACGGGCGCGTGAAGCAGGCCGTCGTCGTCGAGAGCGCCGGCAACGGGTTCGACGAGTCCGCGGTCGCCGCGGCCCAGAAGCTCGAGTTCGAGCCCGCGCGCCGCGCCGACGGCACCCCGGCCGCGGCGCGCATCCTGTACCGCTACACGTTCACGCTGAAGACCGCCGCGCCGCCCGCGGCCCCGGGCAAGCTGGCGCCGATCGCCGACAACCTCCGCGGCACCGTGCTCGCGAGCGGCGGCGACGTCCCGCTCGCGGGCGCCACGGTCTCCATCGCGCCCGTCGCCGGCGGCGGCGCGGCGCTCTCCGGCGGCGGCCGCGCGGCGCCCGCCGCAGCGCCGGAGGTCACCACCGACGAGAGCGGCGGCTTCGTCTTCCTCAACCTGGCGCCGGGGCGCTACCAGGTCACCGTCGCGGCGCCCGGGTTCGAGCCGCTCTCCGTCGAGGAGGAGGTCGCCGCGGGCGAGCAGATCGAGGTGAAGTACCGGCTCCTGCCGAGCGGCGAGGGCCTGGAGGTCACGGTCCACGGCGATCGCCCGCCGCGCGAGGTCACGAAGCGCACGCTCGAGCAGCGCGAGATCAACCGCATCCCCGGCACGAACGGCGACGCGCTGCGCTCGCTCCAGAACCTGCCGGGCGTGGCGCGCCCGCCCAGCATCGCCGGCCTGCTGCTCATCCGCGGCTCCGGCCCGCAGGACACGCAGGTCTTCGTCGACGGCACGCAGGTGCCGCTCATCTACCACTTCCTCGGCCTCTCCTCGGTCGTGCCAACCGAGATGCTGGAGAAGATCGACTTCTACCCCGGCAACTTCAGCGCCAAGTACGGCCGCGTGCAGGGCGGCATCGTCGACGTCGCCCTGCGCTCGCCCAAGGAGGACGGCAAGCTCCACGGCCTCGCGCAGATGGACCTCATCGACGCGCGCTTGCTCCTCGAGGGGCCAGTGCCGTTCCTCGAGAACACCCGCTTCATGGTCGCGGGCCGGCGGAGCTACATCGGCGAGTCGTTCGGCCCGGTGCTCGAGGCCGCGGGCGCGGGGGTCACCCAGGCGCCCGTCTACTACGACTACCAGGTCCTCCTCGAGACGGAGCCGACGCCCTCGTCGCGCGTCCGCCTCACGTTCTTCGGCTCGGACGACGCGCTCGAGCTGCTCCTCAGCGATCCGCAGCCGAACGAGCCGGCGCTCTCCGGCAACTTCGGGCTGCACACCGCCTTTCAGCGGCTGCAGCTCCGCTACGACCACGAGCTCACCGACAGAGACCGGCTCGAGGGCGTGCTCGCGATCGCGCGCGACGACTTCGACTTCGGGATCGGACCGATCTACTTCCAGGTTGATCTGAAGACGCTCTCCGGCCGCCTCGAGTACGCGCGTCGGGTGGCGAAGGGCGTCGTCTTCAACGCCGGGCTCGACGTCTTCGCCGGCCTCTACGAGGTGAACCTCCGCGCCCCCGGGCCGAACCGCCCTGGCGAGCCGCCGAACCAGCCGTTCTCGACGCGCACCCTCCAGGAGGTCTCGCGCGACGGCGACTTCTTCTACCCCGCGGCGTACGCCGAGCTCGAGCTCGCCCCGAGCGCCCGCGCGAAGATCGTCCCGGGCCTGCGCCTCGACTACCAGGACCTGAACCAGCAGGCGACCGTGAGCCCGCGCGTCAACGGGCGCGTCGACGTGGTCCAGGGGTTCCCGCGGACGACCGTGAAGGGCGGCGTCGGCGTGTTCCACCAGCCGCCGCAGTTCCAGGAGGTGATCCCGCCGCTCGGCAACCCGGGCCTGAAGTCGACCCGCGCGCTGCACTACGCGGTCGGCGTCGAGCAGGAGGTGACCCGGAACATCGAGGCGTCGGCCGAGGGGTTCTACAAGCAGCTCGACGAGCTCGTTGCCGGCGTGAACCGGCCCGGCTCGATCCAGCTCGACTACCAGAACGTCGGCTCCGGCAGGGTCATCGGGGGAGAGTTCCTGCTCAAGTACAAGCCCGACGACCGCTTCTTCGGCTGGGCCGCGTACACGCTGTCCCGCAGCACGCGGGTGCCCGAGCCCGGCGAGGCGGAGCGGCTCGTCTCGTTCGACCAGACCCACATCCTGACGGTGCTCGGCAGCTACCGCCTGGGCGACGGCTGGGAGTTCGGCGCCCGGTTCCGCCTCGTCTCCGGCAACCTGGTCACGCCCAACGTGTGCAACGTGAACGAGCTGAGCTGCGATCCGTACCGCGCCAACGCGCTCTTCTACGCGCCCACCGGGACCTATACGCCCATCCCGTTCTCCACGCCGAACAGCGAGCGGCTCCCGCCGTTCCATCAGCTGGATCTGCGCCTGGACAAGACGTGGAGGTTCCCGCGCTGGCGGATGTCGGCCTACCTCGACGTGCAGAACGTCTACAACAACGCGAACAGCGAGGCGATTCAGTACAACTACAATTATACAGCCCGTCAGTACGTCACAGGGCTGCCCATCTTGCCGAGCTTCGGGCTGCGAGGAGAGTTCTGAGATGCGATCCACGCGGGCGATGAGCGGCGCGGTGAAGCGCGCCGGCGCAGGTGGCGGGCGCAGGTTGCGGCGCGCGCTGCTCGCGACGCTCGCGCTGGGCGCGGTCGCCGCGCCGGCGATCTCCTCCGGGTGCGTGGCCGGCTTCGACCCGCCGAGCCTCGTGAACGGGCTGCGCGTCTTCGCGGTGGTCGCCGACAAGCCGTACGCCAACCCCGGCGAGCAGGTCACCTTCCGGATCCACTACCAGGACGGGCTCGGCGGCGCGGAGGGCGGGTCGCGGCCGGTGTCTGTCTACTGGTTCGGCGGGTGCGAGAACCCGGTCGGGGACGATTACTACGGCTGTTACCCGCAGTTCGCCGAGCTCGCCGCACAGCTCGAGGGCTGGCAGCCCGGGGACCCGCTGCCCGAGCTCAACGGCGTGCCCCCAGGCTTCGGCGACACGTACACGGTGACGATCGGGGACGACATCCTCGTCGGCCGAAAGCCCCCGGTCTCGGGCCCGGCGTACGGGAGCGCGTACGTCTTCTTCGTCGCCTGCACCGGGACGCTCGGCGCGGTGGAGGACCAGGGCACCGGGCGCGCCGGGAACTTCCCCGTCGGCTGCTTCGACGCCGACGGGCGCCGGCTCGGCCCGGACAGCTTCGTCCCCGGCTACACGCAGGTCTACGTCTTCGGCGACGAGCGCGTGAACGCGAACCCCGAGATGCAGGGGCTCACGCTCGATGGCGCGCGGCTGCCGGAGGATTTCGCCGACATCCCCACCGTCCCCCCTTGCCCCGTGGGCAAGGAGGAGCGGCGCGAGGTCGGGTGCAGCGCGGAGGACCCGTTCGTCGAGTGCCCCGCGTACGACGTCGACGCGCTCATCGACGCAGGGGTGGCGGAGCCCGATCCGGACGCGCAGCAGCAGGCGCTGAAGGAGATCGTCTGGATCGACTACTTCGCCGATCTCGGGGATCTCGACCGGGGCATCAAGCTCGTGAGCGACGCGGCCAAGGGGTACCTCGGCGACCACGCGGTGAAGTGGATCCCGCCGGCGGAGCCCGGCGTCGCCACGCTCACCGCGGTCCTGCGCGACACGCGCGGCGGCTCGTCGGTGGTGCAGCGCCGCGTGCGCGTCGAGTGACGGCGGCCCCCGGGCGCGCCGCAGCCGCGGACGCCGACGCCGCCGCAGCTGCGGACACCGCCGCGGACGCGGAGGCCGCCCGCGCCAGCCGCAGCGTCAGCCGCAGCCGGCTTCCATCTGCGCGAGCTGCTCGATGAGCTGGCCCGGGTCGCGCGCGGCGCAGAGGGCGTCGGCGGCGTTGTGGCTGGCGAGCCTGGCCACCTGCGCGAGCAGCTCGAGGTGCCCGCGGCCGCCCTCGCCGCAGATGATGACGACGAGCAGCCGGAGCGGGGCGCCGCCCGGCGTCGGCACCACGAGCGGCTCGGCGAGCGTCGCGAGCACGGCCGCCTGGCAGCAGCCGGGGACGATCGCGTGCGGGACCGCGACGCCGTTGCCGAGCGCGGTGGGCGACTCGCGCTCGCGCCGCAGGAGCTCCTGGGCGAGCGCGCTCGCGGACAGCGCGCCGCACTTGGGGACGAGCCGGGAGGCGGCGACGTCGATGACGTCCTCGATGTGCGCGCACGAGAGGTGCAGGACGATGCGCTCGGGCGTGAGCAGCTCGCTGAGCCGCCGCGCGGGCGCCACGCCGAAGGGCGCGCTCACCGGGAACTCCGCGTCGATGAACGCCTTGACGCGCGCGAGCTGCGGGCCGCTCAGGTCGCGGCGCGCGAGCTCGAGGAAGAGCGCGTTCGCCGCCGGGACGCGCTCGAGGTAGCGGGAGACGAGCGGCTCGACCTGGTGGCCGAGCTCCAGGAGCACCGCCGGGGGGAGATCGAGCGCGCTCGCGATCGCCGTGAGACGGTCGGGCGTGGGGATGGCGTCGTGCCCGTGCTCGACGCGGCTCAGGTAGGCGCTGGAGACGCCGATGCGGTGCGCGAGGGCGCGCAGGCTCAGACCCGCCTCGACGCGGAGGAGCCGCAGCGCGGCCCCGAACTCGGCCAGCGCGCGCGCGCGCGCGGCGCTGTCGGCGTCGTAGAGCGCTGGCATGGAAGTCAGGTGCGATCGGGCTCAGCCGTGAGGGCGGTCGAGAGCATCGGCTGGGAAGGCGCTGCCGCCTGGGCGGGCACCGCCGCGCGCTCGTAGCGGCGCACGACGAGCAGCGACGTCGGGCACCCCTGGATGATGTGCTCGGCGCGGATGCCGAACCGGCGCTGCGTGAGGCCCCACTCGGACCCGACGCCGACGAGGACGAGATCGTAGCCGCGCCCCGCCTCCTCCAGCGCCGCGTCGGCGGGCGAGTCGTGCTCGACCACCTTGAGCGTCACCCTGGCCTTGCGCAGCGCGCCGCCCTCCTCGCCCTCGAACACCTCGTCGACCGTCTCCTGCGCGCCGAGCGCGTCGTCGGCCCGGCGCTTCGGGTTGACCACGTGGAGGATGGTGACGTCGGCGCCTACCTGCTGCGCCAGCCGGCGCGCCAGCGCGAGCGCCGCCCTGTCGTGCGCCGTGCCGTGGAACGGCACGAGCAGCTTGCGGACCGCGGTGAGCCCGCGATCGATGAACACGCCGACGTCGGTGCGGGCGGAGCGCATGACCTCGTAGACAGTGCCGCCGAGCACTGTCTGGCTGAGCAGCGGCTTGTGCCAGCCGACCAGCACGAGGTCGGCCTGCTTGACGTCCGCGACGTTGCAGATGTCGTGGCTCGGCTTGGGCGAGACGAAGGACAGCGGGCGGACCTCGACGTCGAGCTCCTTGGCCCGCGACAGGATCGGCGAGAGCGCGGCCGCCCCCTGCCGCTCGGGCCCTTGGTCCATGTGGAACGAGCCGCGGTCGGTGGGCGGGATGAGGCGCAGCGCGTAGAGCTTCCTCGCCTCGGGGCCGCGTCCGGCGAGCGCGCTCGCGAGCGTCACCATGCCGGGGCCGGAGCGGTCGTAGGAGACGCACATGAGCACCGTGAACACGTCCGCCGCGGCCGGGAGGGGCGTCCGGTCGGGGACGTCGGCGAGCTCCTTGGCCAGCTCCTCCGGCGGGTAGATCCAGCGCAGGAGGGGCGAGGTCATGAAGGTGGTGACCAGCGCCATGAGCACCATCATCGTGAACAGCTTGGGCGAGATGATGCCCAGGTCGAGCCCGAGGTTGAGGACGATGAGCTCCATCAGCCCGCGGGTGTTCATGAGGATGCCGACAGCGCTGGCCTCGCGCCACCGCAGGCCCGTGAAGCGGGCGGCCACGGCGCTGCCGCCGAACTTGCCTGCGCAGGCGACCACGATGATGAGGCCGCACATCACCCAACCGTCGGCCGAGTTGAGCAGCCCGATGTGGGTGCGCAGGCCGCTGTAGGCGAAGAACAGCGGGAGCATGAAGACCACGGCGAAGTCCTCGAGCTTCTCGGCGAGGCTCTGCGCGAAGCCGGTGCCCTTCGGCATGATCGCGCCCAGCATGAAGGCCCCGAACAGCGGGTGGATGCCGATCATCTCGGTCGTCCAGCTCGACACGATGAGCAGGAGCAGCGTGATCGCGACGAGGTCCTGCGAGAGCCCTTCCTTGCTGGCGCCGCGCTCGCCGAGCCGGGCCAGGAAGGGCCGAACCACGAACAGCATGCCGCCGATGTAGACGAGGGCGAAGACGGTGGTCCACACGGCGCCCACGAGCCCGGTGGCGCGCGCGATCGAGACGACGAAGGCGAGGACGCACCAGGCGGTCACGTCGTCGACGGCGGCGCACGTGATCGTGAGGGCGCCGACCTTCGTGCCCAGCAGGCGCTTCTCGGTGAGGATGCGCGCGAGCACCGGGAAGGCCGTGATGCTCATGGCCACGCCCATGAAGAGCGTGAACGACATGAAAGGCACGGAGCTGTCCGAGAGCCGGGGGTACAGGTAGAGCGCGAGGAGGCCGCCCAGCGCGAACGGCACGATGATGCTCGTGTGGCTGATGATGACCGAGGCGTGGCCGCGCCCGCGCAGGAGCTTCGGGTCGAGCTCCAGCCCGATGAGGAACATGAAGACGATGAGCCCTACCTCGCTCACCAGCTTCAGGAGCGGCAGCGAGTCCTGGGCGAACACGACCCCAGACGTCTCCGGGAAGAGCCAGCCGAACAGCGACGGGCCGAGCAGGATGCCCGCCGTGACCTCGGCGATGACCATCGGCTGCTCCAGCCTGCGGGCGACCAGGCCCACGAGGCGCGCGCAGGCGATGATCAAAAAAGCCTGGATGAGGAAGCGGGTCAGCGGATTGTGGATCAGGGTCTCCATGGAGCGCGCTCCCTCCTGGTAAGTGTTAAGTTATCGCTTATCAGCAGCCCGTCTCGACTGTCAAGAAAAGGATGCGTAGCGTCAAAGCGAGCGGGCGCACCGGTGGGGGCGGCCGGCGGAAGCGCGGGAGCTGGTGTGGTGGAGGCGCGCACGCCGCGGAAGCGCGCGGCTGGTGAAGGCGCGTCAGCCGCACACGCGCGGCCGTCCAGCCGCGGCATCAATCTCGCAACCGGACGGACTCTGCTCTAGACGCTGATGCACGAGCGTCCCTGACGTAGCGCACGACGTCCCTGAAGCTGGGGCGGCGCCCTCGCGCGGGCGGCGGCGCTTACCAGTCGGTCGGCATGTAGTCTTTGAGGAACTGGCCGTGCACGTGCTGGCCGCTCAGCAGCCCGGAGAAGATCGGGTCGCAGATGCGGGCGGCGCCGTCGACGATGTCGAGCGGCGGGTGGAAGCCGTGCTCCTCCAGCTTGCGGGCGGCGAGCGCCGCGGGGTCCTCGTCCGTGACCCACCCGGTGTCGACGCTGTTCATGAAGATGCCTTCCTTCGCGTAGTCGGGCGCGGAGGTGCGCGTCATCATGTTGAGGGCGGCCTTCGCCATGTTGGTGTGAGGGTGCCTGTCCGTCTTGTACCGGCGGTAGAACTGCCCCTCCATCGCCGACACGTTGACGATGTGCCTGTCGAAGGTGGGCTGTCGCAGCATGAGCGGCTTCAGCCGGGAATTGAGCACAAAGGGGGCGACCGCGTTGACGAGCTGGACCTCGAGCATCTCGGCGGTCGGGACCTCGGCGAGGGTCAATCGCCAGCTGTTGATCGCCCGGAGATCGACCTGCTGGAGGTCGGGGTCGTAACGGCCCCTGGGGAAGAGCACGTCGTCGAGGGGCTCGTCCCCGGGGCCGGGGATCTGGGAGAGCAGCGCGGGCTCGCGGAGGCCGGCGGAGGGGTCGCCGCCGGCGACGAGGGGGAGCGCGCCGCGCTCGCGGAGCGCGTCATACTCCCTCAGCAGCGGCCGCGCGGCCTCCGGGAGCGCGTGGACGGGCGCGGTCTCGCCCTCGATCAGGTGAGCGTAGAAGCCCGGCGGGCGCCGCACGGTCTGGCAGGCGTTGTTGATGATGAAATCGAGCCGGTCGAGCGTGCGGAGGAGGTGGCGCGTGAAGCGCTCGACGCTCGGCGTGTGGCGGAGGTCGAGGCCATAGATGGAGAGGCGTGAGCCCCAGACGTCGAAGTCGCGCTCGGCCGAGAAGCGGCTGGAGGCGTCGTGCGGGAAGCGGGTCGTGACGATCACCCGCGCGCCGGCGCGGAGCAGCATGATCGCGGCCTGATAGCCGATCTTGACGCGGGCGCCGGTGACCAGCGCGACGCGGCCGCCGAGCGGCGCCGTCTGGCTGCGCTTCGCAAAGTTGAAGTCGCCGCAGGGGCCGCACATCGCATCATAGAAGAAGTGCAACCTGCGGAACTCGGCCTTGCAGACATAGCACTTGCGCGGCTTCGCGAGCTCCGGCGCGCCGCGCTCGCTCGGCGGCGCGGGCTCTCGGTCAGCGGGCCCGGAGGCGGCGGGCGCGCCGCGCTCGCTCGGCGGCGCGGGCTCTCGGTCAGCGGGCCCGGAGGCGGCGGGCCAGGAGGCGGCGGGCTCGGACGGGGAGCCCAGCGCGGGGGCCCAGGGCGAGCCGAGCGCGCGCGGGGGAGCCAGCGCGGGGGCGTCCGGCGTGCGGAACACGGGCTCACGGCGGGCGACGCGGATGCCGACCGCGTCGAGGAGCGCGGTGTCAGCGGACTTCTGCGCGCGCCTGTCGCTCTTGCGGAACGCCCTGGCGAGCTCCCGCTGCTCCGCGCGCTCGGGGCGCGAGACGCGGCCGGCGGCGAGGAGCAGCCGGCGGCGATTCTCGGCGCTGATCGAGGCGAGCTGCGCGCGGTCGTCGACCAGGGACTCGAGCACTCTCAGGCAGGTGTCGAGATCGGCGGGGGTGAACGGCCGGCCTGGACCGGCAGCTTCGCTCTCGGAGCTCATCGAAGCGGCGGTGCATAGCACGTGGGCGCGCGGGAGCGAACGCGGGCGCCGCGAGCGGCCACGGCGGCCCGCGAAGGCGCGAAGGGCCCGCGAGTCCGCGAAGCGGCGAGGCGCGCGGACGATCAGCGCTGGTACGGGCAGGGCTTGCCGTCCGCGCCCGTCTCGGCGGGCGCGCCCGAGGCATCGACGGTCAGCGTGGTCGGGAACGGCTGGCCGCCCGGCCCCTGCGACGCCTCGGCGACCGACAGCGAGACGGTGTCGCCGGAGCGCTTGAACGCCCCCTTGCGGTGGATGATGCCCGACCAGATGCACGCCACCCGCGGCGGACAGGGGGAGACGAGATCCTCCGCGGCGAAGCTGCCGCCCTTCGCGAAGGAGAGCACGCGCTGGTATTTGCGCGGGGCGCACGCGGCGGATCTCCAGGTGCCGAGCAGCGCCTCCTCGCCGGGCCCCGGGGTCGTTGTCGGCCCCGGCGTCGTCGACGCGGAGCCGGTCGGCGCCTGCGCGGGCGCAGAGGCGGTCGGCGCCTGCGCGGGCGCAGAGGCGGTCGGCGCCTGCGCGGGCGCAGAGGCGGTCGGCGCCTGCGTCGCCGGCGGCCCGGAGGGCTCCACGGACGAGGCCGGCGGTGTCGGCTCGGGCGCTGGCTCTCGCGGCCCGTTTCCGGTGCACGCAGCGAGCGACGTGAGCAGCGCGACGAGGGGCAGCGTGGAGGTTCGCATCACACGCGCTCATCCCATGTCGGCTCAACGCCCGCAACCGCGGGCCGCCGCGCCTGCGGCATGCGACGTGGAGCGCGCCCCACCGGAATGACGACGCGCGACGGCCGGCGCCAGGCTGCGACGGCGTTGACGCGCGCGCACGGGCCGATGCAATGCTGGGCAGCCGTTTGACCGCCCACCTGGAGGCTGAAGTGCTCTTTTCGACGTGCTGTCGCTCGATCGGGATCCTCGTCGCCACGTTGAGCCTCGGGTGCTCCACGAGGGTACGCGACTTCAGCTCCGGCGCCGGAGGAAGCGGCGGCGACGACGTCGACGTCATCGGGCACCGGCGCGAGCTCGACGAGCTCGTCGAGCGGCGGCGGTGACGGGAGCGGCGGAGAGGGGGGAAGCCCGGCGCCCACGGCCGCTCTGCCGGCGCCGCCAGGCCCGGATCGCTTCATGTGGCAAGGGTCCCAGACGGCGTTCCTCGACGACGCCGGCGAGCCGTGCGAAGGGCTCGTCGCGATCGCCGTGGGAGGCAGCCCCTGGCGCCGCTCTTCACGCAGCGACCGGCGCTGGCGATCGCCGGCAACTTCTACACCGACTCTCTCTGCGCCGTGTACGACGACGGCTCGATCTCCTGCTTCGGGAGCAACGACCACGGGCAGCTCGGCGTCCCGGACGCGCAGCTCACGGCCGAGAAGATCGTGCAGCCGCCCGGCTCGGTCGACGTGAGCTGCAAGTGACGCCGGGCTCATGACGGCCGCGCCCTGAGGAGCCCCCGGCCCGCGCTACTGCAGCAGCGCGAGCAGGTCCTCCCGCGTCAGCGACACCGCCCTGTCCGCCTCGCCCAGCGCGGCGCCCGCGATCGCGCGCTTCCGCTCCTGCAGCGCGAGGATCCCCTCCTCCACCGTGTCCTTCGCGACCAGCCGGTGGACCATCACCGGACGGTGCTGCCCGATGCGATGGGCCCGATCGGCCGCCTGATCCTCGACCGCAGGGTTCCACCAGGGGTCGAGCAGGAACACGTGGTCCGCCGCGGTCAGGTTGAGGCCGGTGCCGCCCGCCTTGAGCGAGATGAGCATCACCGGCGGGCCGCCCGCCGACTGGAACGCCGCGACCACCCCGCCGCGATCGCGCGTGGCGCCGTCCAGGCGGTTGAACGGGATCCCCGCCTCCGTGAGGTGCGGCTCGACGAGGTCGAGCAGCGAGGTCCACTGCGAGAACACGAGCGCCTTGTGGCCGTCCGCCACGCACTCCTCCAGCGCCTCGAGCAGCCGCATCACCTTGGAAGACGGCGTGAGCCGCGACGCTGGCGCCGCGTCCGCAACGCCGACGCTCGATCCGGGGATCAGCGCCGGATGGCAGGCCGCCTGGCGCAGGCGGAGCAGCGCCTCCAGCGCCGCCATGACGCTCGCCCCCTCCGCGAGCTTCGCCACCACGTCCTTGCGCGTGGCCGCGCGCACCGCCTCGTAGAGCTCGCGCTCGGCCTCCTCGAGCTCGCAGTAGAGCACCGTCTCCGAGCGCGGCGGCAGCTCGGGCGCGACCTCGCGCTTCATGCGCCGCAGCACGAAGGGGCGGATCTTCTGCCGCAGCTCGGCCGCGGCGCCCTGCACGCCGTCGGCGATCGGCCGGCCGTAGCGGTCCTGGAAGGCGCTGCGCCCGCCGAGCAGGCCGCGGTTCGTGAAGTGGAGCAGGCTCCAGAGCTCCTCGAGGCGGTTCTCGACCGGCGTGCCGCTCAGCGCCACCCGCAGCTCGGCGCGGAGCGCGAACGCGGCCCGCGCCGCCTGGCTGTCGGGGTTCTTGATCGCCTGCGCCTCGTCCAGCACCACCACGTCCCACGCCTGCGCCGCGAGCAGCTCGACGTCGTTGCGGAGCACGGCGTAGGTCGTCAGCGTGATGTCGGCCGCGGGGTCGAGCGCGCGCCGCGCGCCGTGGTAGATGGCGAACCGGAGGCCGGGGCGGAACCGCCGGATCTCGTCGGCCCAGTTGTGGACGACGCTGCGCGGGCACACGACGAGCGTCCGCCCGCGCACCGCGCAGAGCGTCTGCAACGTCTTGCCGAGCCCCATGTCGTCGGCGAGCACCGCCCCGAGGCCGGCGTCGCGCAGGAACGACAGCCAGTCGACGCCGCGGCGCTGGTACGGGCGCAGCGTCGCGGTGAGATCGTCGGGCAGCGGCGCCTCGGGGAGCGACGCGAAGCCGTCGAGCAGCGGCGTCAGCTTGTCGAAGCCGGAAGGGCGCGGGTGCTCGATCTCGTCGCACAGCGCAGCCAGCGCCGGGAGCGCCGCGGGCGGCACCTCCTTGTCGTCGCGCCGCGCCGCGAGCAGGTCGGCGACGCGCGCGCCGAACTTCTCGAGCCACGCCGCGGGCAGCGGCGCCCACCCGCCGCCGAGCAGCGGCACGAGCGGCAGGCCGTCCTGCCACGCCCGGATCACGGCCGCGGCGTCCGCGCGCTTCGGCGACGCGCCGGCGCCCTCGTCGCCAGCGCCCTCCTCCTGCCCGGTCGAGAGCTCGAACTCGACGTCGAAGGTGCGGTCGTTGATGACGAAGCGCGGCGAGAGCTCGGCCCGGCCGAAGATCTCGCCCCGCGCGTCGGCGAAGGCGCGGGTGTCCCACGCCTCGAGGCGCGAGGCGAAGCGGATCGCCTCGGCGCCGTCGAAGTCGACCCGGCGACCGGGGATGAGGTGCAGCTCGTCGCGCAGCCGGACGAGCAGCACGCGCTCGGCGGCCTCGTCGCGGACGGGCACGGGGCCGGACAGGTGCACGAGCCGGCCGTTCTCGATGCGCGCCTCGGGCGGATCGCCGTAGACGAGGCTGGGCACGACCGAGAGCGTGTGGTCCTTCTGGCTGAGCTCGAGGAGGATCCGCGGCCGGGACGCGCCGCCCGCGCGGGGCAGGCGCTGGCTCTGGACCGTGACCGGGACGCGCTTCGTCAGCTCCGGCAGGACGTCGGTCACGAGCTTGCCGAGATCCCCCCGCGGAAACACCCGCCGGAGCGGCAGCCGCTCGAGCTTCGGGCCCGTGAGGTCCACCTCGCGGAGCAGGTGCAGCGTGCCGCCGCTGCGGACGACGCCCGACGCGATCACCTCGTCGATGCGCGGGTCCCGCTCCACGACGAGCGCCACGCCGTCGTCGTGATCGCGCACCGTCGCGCGGGGGCCGATCGCCTCGCTGGAGACGCGCACGGGCGCGCCGTCGAGCTCCACGTCGGCGACGCCGGCCAGCGCGGCGAACAGCTCGGGCTGGCGATCCGAGGGGAAATAGCCGTGCTGCTTGGTGCCCACGAGCCTGTCGACCGCGAGGTCCTCGTGCGTCGGGTAGAGCTCGGGCAGCTTCGGTCCGGGCCGCTCGGCGCTCGCCGGGCCCCGCGCGGCGCGGCCGGTGAGGCTCGCGAGCGAGATCCGGAGCGGCTCCTCGGCGCCGCTCGGGTGCACGATCATCCGCTCGAGCGAGAGCACGAGGCCCTTGCGCCGGAGCCGGTACCGCAGCCGGGCCGGCTGGATCGGCGCAGCAGGCTGCCCCGCGGCCGGCTGGCCTTGCGCGGCCGGCTGCGGCGCCGCGGCCGGCTGGCCTTGCGCGGCCGGCTGCGAGAGCGAGATGGCCGCCGCGACGGCATGGGCGCAGGGGTCGACCTTGCCGCCGCAGTCGCACGTCCACTCGGCATCCGCGGGGTAGAGGGTCACGGTGGGCGCGACGGGCTGGCCCGCCGCCTTGACGCGGATCACGACGGCTTCGCCGCGGTCCTCCCGGCCGAAGGCGGCGCCCTCGCGGGCGAGCTTCACGCCCTGGGACCAGAGGCCCGGAAGACAGGCTTTTCTGATGGCTTCGAGAAGACCCTGCACAGCGACTCCAGACGCCGACGCCGAGCCCCCTCGGCGCGCTCGCGCGCTCCCCCGGGGACCGGCGCCATCCTTGACCATGTTCACAGGAAGATGGAGAGAACGGGAAGACTATCAGGCGTCCTGTCCCACCGCCTCGTGTTCCAGATCCCCGGAGCTCGCCCGGCGAGCGCGGGGCGCTGCTCTAGCAGGAATCCGCGCGCCGCGCGCTGACGAGGCGAGCGCTACCTGCGCGTGATGTGCTCCCGGTAGCGGGCGGTGAGCTCCATCCAGCGCAGCGTGAGGATCGGCTCGCGCTCGAGCCGGTCCTGCCAGCTTGTATCGACCGCCTTCCACAGGTCCCGGTCCGCGATGCCGTGGCGCAGGAGCACCTGGTCGAACGACGAGGCCGCCCCGACCGACGACTCGGCACAGAGGGCCGCGTACTGCTGCAGGTTGAGCGAGGGCAGCGCGCGCCGCTCGCGCCGCTCGTCGGGAGCGTCCCGCTGCGACGCCGGCTCGGGCGCCGTGGAGCCCGACGGCGCCGCTGGGGCCGGAGCGGCACCGCCCTCGCCGAGCTCGCCGCGCGACCGCCGGAGGGTCACCCCCGACCGCGCGCTGCCGCCGTCGAGCTCCAGCAGCTCGGCGTCGGGCGGCAGCTTGATCGTGGGCAGCGGCATGGCCCGCGGCACCTGGATCGTGTCGTCGGCGTCGCCCTCCGACGGGTGGCCCTTGGCGCTCGCCAGCGGGAGTATCCCGGACCGCGGCGCGCAGGTCGCGCGCCGCGGGGGCACCGAGGACTCGGCCCCCCAGACGCCCCACCGCGAGCCGGCGCGCTCGCCATTCGGCGCGGAGAACGACAGCACCGGACCGGCGTCGGTGATCTCCATCTGCAGGACGAGCTCGCCGTCCCTTCCGCGGACGACGAGCCGATCGCCCGACGGGGTCGCCTCGATCATGTAGCGACGCCCGGACGAGAGCGAGACGGTCGCGGAAGGGACGAGCGTGTCGCTCTCCGTCCCCCGCGAGTCGATGGTTTCCTCAGGACCGGACGCCGGCTGCTGCAGCGCGCGCTCGGAGACGGATGGATCTCCAGTCATCGAGATGCCGAGCGTAACGCAGCGAGCGCGCGCATCGCGAGCGCTTTCCGCGACGATCAAGCAGCGCTCGCGCGCACGGAGGTGGGAGTTGAGCGGCTCGCCTGCGCGCCGCTCGCCTGCACGCCGCGCAGCTGCGCGCGGCTCCGCCGCGCGGCGCGGATACAGGAACGGCAGGCCGGACCGGCCCGCGCCCCGACGGCGAACGAAGCGATGAGGTGCCGTTGCGCTCGGGCGCGTCCCGTCACAGAAGGTATACCGGACGCAGCGAGTTTCCATTTCGGTAAATGAAAAACTGCGCCCACCCCCGCGCCGCGACGAAAAAGCCGCCACTTCCCACGATCTCTTAGAATTCGCCAGCTCGAACCGTAATGCGCCGAGCGGCGTCTTTCCTGTGGTTTTGCGGCGCGATTTCGCCTTGAACGCCTGGATCTGTAGTAAGTCGAGGACCGTGAGCTCTGCCCCAAAGGAGGTCTCATGAACAGGACTTGCCTCGCGCTTGCGCTGGTGTTCGCCGCGTACCTCGGAGGTTGCGAGTTGACCAGCACTGTGGTTTACGAGACGTGCGCGGAACAGTGCAGCACAGAGCTCGACCCCGACGCGTGCATCGCTCGGTGCGGCACGTGCCCCGGGCAGTGTGTCAATCCGACTCCGGAGGGCTTCGACGGCCCTGCCCTGCTCTGGGTCGGCAGGACGGTGGATGAGCCCCAGTGCCCTGACAGCGCTCCCACCACGGTGTACACGGGGTACGAGACCCCCGACGATCCCATCGAGTGCAGCCCGTGCCGGTGCGGCGAGCCAGCGTGCGCGTTGCCTGACGCCATCAGGGAGGCCACCTCGATGAGGTGCAATGGCTCGATGCCCGTGCCGCTCGACGCCCGGGACATCCTGAACGGCGCCTGCGTGCCAGCCAGCGAGGCCCTGGTGAGCGATCGCAAGTCGCTGCTGCTCGGCTCGCCGACGGTCACGCCCTGCGAGCCCATGATCGAGCTCTCCCCCGTGCCGCGCATCCTCCTCTTCTCGAGGTGGTATCGCTCCGGGAAGGCGTGCGCCGGCGTGGCCCGGGAGAAGGCCTGTGCCTCTCCGTCGAAGACGTGCGTGCCCGCCGAGCAAATGCGGGACTTCTCCCAGTGCATCATGCACCTCGGAGAGGGCGAGGTGACGTGCCCGCAGGACTACCCGGAGCAGGTCGTGCTCTACGACGGCATGAAGGACGAGCGCCGCTGCACGCCGTGCGAGTGTGGCCCCCCCAAAGGGAGCGAGTGCTCTCTGATGCTCCTCTCCTATCGAGACGGGGCATGCAGCGATCTGCTCACCGCCGGCGTGTCCGGCAAAGACCCGGGCTGCATCGCCCCGACACCCGGAGTCCAGCCCAAGAGCATGAAGGCGATCTGGAACGTCAACGAGCCCGGCAGCTGCGAGCCGAGCGGCGGGGAGCTGAAAGGAAAGATCGTCCTCACCGGGCCCAGCACCTTCTGCTGCCAGACACGTCCGGGCAGGAACAGCCACTGACGGTCGCACGCTGTCGCAGAGACCCGCATGCGCGCCGTCCGGATGTGCCGCATGCGGGGCTCCCTGAACCAGGTCAGGCACGACCAGACCAGCGCAGGCGGGGGAAAGGTCTTCGACGCAGGGAACGTTCGAACGACAAAAATCTCTCACTGAAGAGAAATTAACAGACCAAAACACAATGCGTTCCTTCTGCGCTCGGACGCACGCACAAAAGGCTTTACGTGCGCTCCAAAGTCAGTATCTACAGGATCAGGACGTGGGGGCGATGACGCCGAGCCCACCCCCGCCGCAAGGCGGAGGTGCAGTGTCCCACGGGCGCCAGCGGTGTTGAGGAGGGGGGCCACATGATGGGGTGTACCGGCTGGAGGGGAGGCAGCGAGGTGCTTCGGGTGGAGGCGTTCACTCCGCTCGGTGCGGCAGAGATCCCGCCCTAGCCGGGACGCCGATGCTACGCGCCGGCTGCGCCGTCATGCTCGTTGTCACCGTGACAACGGCCCCGGCGCACGCGGATACGCCTCGGTCTGAATCGCAACGTGAGCCGCAGGAAGCGCGACCGGAGACGCAGGAGGAAGACGACATGTTGCGCGGCGAGATCTCCGCGTCCCCGCTGCTCGCGGTGGGCCTCCTCCCCGCGCTCGCCGGCGGGACCGCCTTCGCCACGGCGTTCCGCTGGCAGAGCCTGTCGATCGCCGTCGAGGCGCGCATGTTCACCTCCCTGGCGGACACCTTCGCCGACGGCGTCCTGGTCCATGCGAGCCTCGCGATGCCGGCGCTCGACGTCTGCGGTCATCGCGGGGCCCTGTCGCTGTGCGCCGTCTTCGACGCCGGCGAGCTGCGGATCACGAGCGAGCCGGAGGTCAGCATCCACGCGCGCAAGCCCTGGGTCAGCTCGGTGGGCCTCCGGGCGGCCGGGGACTGGCGCTTCTCCGAGCACCTGTCGCTGCGCGGGTTCGCCGAGCTGCACACGAACCATAGCCGCCCCTCCATCTGGGTGAACAACCGGGAGATATGGCAGGTCCCGCCGCTCTCCGCGGCGGTCGGCGTGGGGCTCGTGCTCCCCGTGGACGCCTTTTGACGGAGGCCCCTTGGCCGCGCTCGGAGGAGGCGCGGCCGACACTTTCTCCACCACCTGGCCTGAACGAGCGGGTCATGACGCCGCGGTGAGCACCATGTCAGCAACGTCAGCAAGGAACACCGGAGCCGGCGCGGCGACGCCGGGTTGGCCGAGGAGCCGGGCGCCGGCGTGCCTCGTCGCGGCGGCCGCGGCCCTGCTCTCGCCCTGGCGCGCCGGCGCGGCGCCGCAACGGGCCGCGGTGCAGCTCGAGTACCGGCGCGCGCCAGGGGCCGAGCGCTGCCCTGGCGAGGCGCTCCTGCGCGACGAGATGGCCAGACAGCTCGGCTATGACCCGGTGGATCCCGCGGCGGACCTGCAGGCCAGCGCCCTCGTGTTCCGCGGGCCGGGCAGGGAGGTGCACGCCACCATGGAGCTCCACGACGCGGAGGGCGCGGTCACCTGGTCGCGGCACCTGGTCGCCTACAACGACGACTGCCGGGAGCTCGTCATGAACATGGCGCTCTCGCTCCGCGTCGCCCTCGATCCGAGCCTGCGCGTGCAACCCGCGCCCGCCCCGGTCGCGGCGTGGACGCCCGAGCCCGCGCCCCCCCTCGAGGCGGCGGCCGAGGCGCCGGTGCGCCTGGCGGGGCCCGAGCTCAGGCTCGGGGTGGCGGCGGCCGCGGTGTTCGGCGTTCTGCAGGACACGACCCCTGGCACGGCGCTCCACGTCGCGCTCCGTTATCCTTCCTTCTCGATCGGCCTCGAGGGCCACGTCCAGTGGCCCGCCGCGATGAGCGTCGACAGGCAGGCCGTCTCGACCTGGATCGCGGCGGCGAACGCGGTCCCGTGCTCGCAGATTCGTTATCTCTTCGCCTGCGCGTTCGTGTCGCTCGGGGTCGCGACGACCTCCAGCGCCGGCGTCGAGCTCATCGATACGTCGTCGCTCTGGCTCGCCACGGGGCCTCGCGCTGGCATCGAGATGCCCTTCTCCGACCGGATCGCCATCCAGCTCTACGGGGATATCGTGCTCCGCCTCTCGGAGCTCCGTATCGAGACGCCGGACGCCGTGCTCTGGGTCCCGCCCTCCGTCGGCGGGCTCGTCGGCCTCCGGGTGGACTTCCGCCTCGCGGGGCGGCGCGAGGCGCCCGCGCCGCGCGCTGCGCTCGCGCGGGGTACGGGGGCGCCGCATTGACCAGCTTCGCGGCGGCGACGTCGCCGCGCTCGAGGGGGGAAAGAGATGGGGTCACCTTCACGCAAAAGCACGTCCGTGGAACCTTCCCACGCCTTCATGGCGGCCATCACCGACGAGCATTTCTCGTTCATCGCCCGCTACCTGGCCCGCCTCGGGGTGCGCGCGCAGGACATCGAGGATGTCGCCCAGGAGGTGCTGGCCGGCGCCTACCGCGCGCTGCCGCGGTTCGATCCGAGCCGGGGCAGCGTGCGGTCGTGGCTCATGGGCATCGCCACGCACCAGGCGTCGAACCACTTCCGGCGGGCTCACCGCCGGCGCGAGCGCCTCCGGCCGCTCGACGATCTCGCGGCGCTGCCCGACGCCACCCCCGACTCAGAGCAGCGCGTCATCGCGAGGGACCGGCGCAGCGTGCTCGACAAGCTGCTCGAGGAGATGCCGATGGAGCGCCGCTGCGTGTTCATCGCCCACGAGATCGAGGAGATCGACATGGCCGAGATCGCCGAGCAGCTCTCGATCCCCCTGAGCACCGCGTGGAGCCGGCACCGGCTCGCCTGGGTCGACATCGAGGCGGCGATGCGGCGGTGGCAGGCGCGGCAGCGCGGCCGCGGGCTTGCGCTCATCCCGTTCGGCGCCGGCGCACTGGTCGAGGAGGCGCGCGCGGATCGCGAGGTCGGGCGCACGTTGCTCGTGAGGCTCTGCCGCGGCGCCCGCGGCGCCCTGTCGCGGCGACGGTTCGCCTTGACCGGCGGCGCTACCTCGAGGGCCGGCGTCGCCGGCGCGCTTCACGCCGCCGCTATCGTGGCCGTCCCGCTCGCAGGCGCCGCGGTGGCCTTCGCGATCGCGCTGGGCGCGCTGGCCGCCGCCTTGCCCCGGACCCCCGCTGGACAGCACGCCGCGCCCCCGCTCGCCCTGGCCGCCGTCGAGCTCTCGCCGCCGCCCCCGGCGCCGCCGCCCGCGAACACGGCGCCGCCGCCCGAGGCGCTCGCGCCGCCGCTGTCCACGGGCGCAGCGCCGCCGCCGAGCGCGGCTGCCGCGGCGGCCGTCCCGCGGGACGTCAGCGCCGCGAGCGCTGCGGGCGCGGGTATCGGGATCGCGCCCGGCGCGGCGCTGCCCGGGCGCTCGACACCCCGTCCTGCCGCCGCCGCGTCTTCGCCCGCCGCCGCAGCGCGCGCTGTCGCGTCGCGGGATCAGGAGATCGCCGCGGAGCGCGCGCTCATCGACAGCGCGATCACGGCGCTATCGAGCGGCCGTCGCGCGGAGGCGAGCAGCCTCCTCATCGAGCACCGCCGGCGGTTCCCCGCGGGCCGCCTCACGGCCGAGCGAAACGCCGCGTTGCGCGCGCTCCGCGCCAGAGCGTTCGCCAGTCCGCCCCCCCCGCCGCTCTAGCGATCTCCCGGTCGACCGTCCATCCACCCTCTCCCGCTCCCTCCCCTGCCGCGGCGTTGCCGAGCGGGGCTCACCCGCACAGGAGACGGGCCCAGATCGGCGTTTTCGGCGCGCAGGCGTGCTCCAGCACGCCGAGCACCGAAAACGTCGAGGTGGGCCCGTCTCCGCAGCGGGTGAGCCCCGCTCCCGTCCGTGGCGATTGGGGGGGGGGTCTCGCGGCAATGGAGTGCGCACAGAAGAACCTTTTTCGGGGGGCGATTCCTTTTTTTGAGATGGGAGGTCGGCTCCTCCTAATTAAGCGAGCATGGGACAACCGCACCGCATCTCTCCTCCGCTGATGCCGATGGATCGACAGCGCGCCTTCATCCGGCTCTTTCGGGGGAAGACCTACGACTCCGTATGGAACTGGCTCAAGCGGCTCGGGGTCCCACGCCGCGACCGGCGAGACATCCTCCAGGATGTCTTTCTCGCTGGATACCAGAGCTTCCCCACGTACGACCCGCTCCGCGCGCGGCCGGAGCGGTGGCTCAACAGGATCACCGTCCACGTGGCCGCCCACTACCGCGACCGGGCGCACCATCGGCGCGAAGAGCTGTCGTCCGGTGACGCTCCGAGCGTCGCCGACGAGCGCCCGAACGCCGAGGAGCAGATGGACGCGGAGCAGACGCGATCGCTCGTTCTGACGCAGCTCAGCTCGCTGGCGGCGGAAGAGCAGCGGATCCTCATCGAGCACGACATCGAAGGCGTGCCGATGGCGACGGTCGCTGAGCAGCACGGGATCCCCCTGTCGACGGCGTACAAGTGGCGCACGCGCGCGATCGCCTCGCTGCGCGCGTCGCTGGAGGAGCCCCGGGCAGCGCCCCGGCGCCGGCGGCCGTCGCGAGCCGCAGCGAGCGGCGCCGGGGAGCAGACTGCGCGACCAGCGCGACCGGCAGCGCCCGCGGAGCGACCCGCCGGCGCGGCCGCCAGGCTGCCCGCGGAGCGACCCGCCGGCGCGGCCGCCAGGCTGCCCGCGGCGGCCCGCCGGCCGCCCCCGAGCGTGGCCCCGTTTCGCCGGAAGATCGGCGCAGAGCAGGCGCAAGCGCCGGCGGGCGCGTAGCCGTGACGCGGGCGGCGCGTGGCCGTGACGCGGGCGGCGCGTGGCCGTGACGCGGGCGGCGCGTGGCCGTGACGCGGGCGGCGCGTGGCCGTGACGCGGGCGGCGCGTGGCCGTGACGCGGGCGGCGCGTGGCCGTGACGCGGGCGGCGCGTGGCCGTGACGCGGGCGGCGCGGTCGCGGTGACGCGCGCTTGCGCGCTCGCCCGCTCCGGCCAGAAACCGCGCGCCCCGGACGCCCTCGGCAGCCCACGCGCGAGCGCCTGCGAGAAAATCTTCAGGCCGATCGAAAAGAGAAAGCGCCTCCGTCCCACGCACGAGTAGTCGGGGCATATCGCATCGCGCTATGCTGGAACCTCAACGATGTACTACTCGACCGACGACCTTCGTATTGCAGGGCTCAGGCCCTTGATCCCCCCCGCGATCCTTATCGAAGAGATCCCCGTCAGCCCCGCGGCCTCCGAGACGGTGGCGCTGGCGCGCAAGGCCGCCGAGCGCGTGATCTCGGGCGATGATGACCGGATCATCGTGGTGGTGGGCCCCTGCTCCATCCATGACCCCAAGGCCGCCCTGGAGTACGCCGCGCGGCTCCGCGAGGCGCGCGACCGGCTGAGCGACGACCTGCTCGTGATCATGCGCGTGTACTTCGAGAAGCCGCGCACCACGGTCGGCTGGAAGGGGCTCATCAACGACCCCGACCTCGACGGGAGCTTCTCGATCAACAAGGGGCTCCGCGTCGCCCGCGGGCTGCTCCGCGACATCGCCGAGCTCGGCCTCGCGAGCGGGAGCGAGTTCCTGGACACGATCTCGCCGCAGTTCATCGCCGACTTCATCTCCTGGGGCGCGATCGGCGCGCGCACGACGGAGAGCCAGGTCCACCGCGAGCTCGCCTCGGGGCTGTCGTGCCCCGTGGGCTTCAAGAACAGCACCGAGGGCGACGTCCAGATCGCGGTCGACGCCGTGCGGGCGGCGCGCGAGGCGCACCATTTCCTGTCCGTGACCAAGCAGGGGATCTCGGCGATCGTGGCGACGCGCGGCAACTCGGCGTGCCACGTCATCCTGCGCGGCTCGCAGCGCGGGCCCAACTACGCTGCCGAGCACGTCCGCGAGGCCGCCGACCGCCTGACCAAGGCGGGCCTGCCGCGCCGGCTGATGGTCGACTGCAGCCACGGCAACAGCCAGAAGGATCCGTCGCGCCAGCGGGCAGTGGCCGAGAACCTGGCCGACCAGCTGCGCTCCGGCTCGCGGGACATCCTCGGCGTGATGATCGAGAGCCACCTCGTCGGCGGCCGCCAGGATCTCGCGCCCGGCAAGCTCCCCATCTACGGCCAGAGCATCACCGACGCCTGCCTCGGCTGGAACGACACGGTGCCGGTGCTCGAGCTCCTCGCGCAGGCGGTGCGGGACCGGCGGGCCAGCAAGGCGGCGTGACCCCACCGGGGCGCGCCCTCGTCCCACCGGGCGCGCCCGCGGCCGCCTCGGCGGGGGCTGACGACGATCGGCCCCCCGCCGACGCGGCCCAACAGGCCTTTCGCGACGTGGAGAGCTCCGGCTCGCCTGCCCTGATCCCCCACGACTCCCCGCACCACCGGCAGAGCGCCTGAGCCGCCAGGCCGGAGGCGATGCGCCGGTGGAGCGCCCTCGACCGAGCAAACCGAGGGAGCCGGGCGGCTCGCGCAGGATTCGCCGGGTGTCGCTGCTGTGCGGACGGACCGCGGCGTTCGCGGCGCGGCCGGCGCGTGCGGCCGGCGCGGTGCGGCCGGCACGTCGCCCGCCGACGCGGCCGACGCGGCCGGCGCGGCCGGCGCGGCGCGGCCATGTTCGCCCGCTGCGCCTCTCGCGCTGGCGCGCGACGCCTCTGCCGCGCCGGCGGGCGACGCGCTATGCACCCGGAGCGCCGCGGAAGGAGCCGTTATTCTCACGGAGATCCTCGTCATCCTCGCCCTCGTGCTCGTGAATGGCATCTTCTCGGGCGCCGAGATCGCGGTCGTCACGATCCGCAAGACGCGGCTCGACCAGCTCGTGCAGTCAGGGAGCCGCCGGGCGCGCGCGGTCAAGCGCCTCCGGGACAACCCGGAGCGCTTCCTCGCCACCGTGCAGATCGGCATCACCGTCGTCGGCGCGACAGCGAGCGCCTTCGGCGGGTCGACCCTGGCGCAGAAACTCACGCCGGTGCTCCACGCCGTGCCGTGGGTCGGGGACGCGGCCGAGGAGCTCGCGCTCGCCGCGGTGGTCGCGCTCGTCTCCTTCCTCTCGCTCGTCCTCGGCGAGCTCGTCCCGAAGTCGCTCGCCCTCCGCACCGCCGAGCGTTACGCGCTGCTCGTCGGCCCGCCGCTCCGCGGGCTCTCATCGCTCGCCCGGCCGCTCGTCTGGCTGCTCACGGCGAGCTCGAACCTGGTGCTGCGCCTCTTCGGCGACCGCACGAACTTCGTCGAGGCGCGCATCTCGCCCGAGGAGATCCAGCAGATCGTCGGCGACGCCGCCCAGGCCGGCTCGGTCGACAAGCGCGCCGGCGAGATCGCCTCCCGCGCCCTCGATTTCGCCGGGCTCACCGCGCTCCAGGTGATGCTCCCCCGCGTCCGCGTCGCGGCGCTCCCGCGCGCGGCGACCGCCCCGGAGGTCCAGCGCATCGTGCTGGAGCACGGCCACACGCGGATGCCTGTCCACGAAGGGTCGAACGACAACGTGATCGGCTATGTCACGATGCCGGATGTGCTCGCGCTCCTCTGGGGAGACGGGCAGTTCTCGCTCGAGAGCATCCTCCGCCCGGCGTACTTCGTGGTCGGGTCGATGCCGGCCGTCGACCTCCTCGCCGAGATGAAGCGGCGCCGGATCCAGCTCGCCGTCGTGGTCGACGAGCAGGGCGGCATGATCGGCATCGTCACGATGGAGGACCTTGTCGAGGAGCTCGTCGGCGAGATCTTCGGCGAGAACGAGGCGCACGCGCGCTCCGCCGAGACGATCCAGCGCGAGCCGGACGGGTCGGCGCTCGTGCCCGGCGACATGCCGGTCCACGAGCTGAGCCGGCAGCTCGCGATCGCGCTGCCGGACGACGTCCGCTGGTCCACGGTCGCCGGCCTCTGCATGGGGCTCGCCCGGCGCATCCCCGCGCCCGGCGACGTCGTGACGACCCCGGAGGGGGCGGAGCTCCACATCGTCGACGCGAGCCCCCGGCAGATCCGCACGGTGCGGGTCCGCGTGCCGCCGCCGCCGCCGGCCGACCTCGACGACGAGGAGCAGCGCAGCGAGGGCTGAGCGCGCGTCACGATGGCGGGGCGGGCGCGGCGCCGGCGGACCTCCGCTGGAAGTAGTCGACCGCCACGTAGCGCCGCGCGAGGAGCCCGAAGACGACGGCGGCGATGAAGATGAGCGCCGCGAAGAACAGGTACTGCATCGCGCCCGTGAACACGTTGAGCGCCGCGACGCCGGCGGTGATCAGGTTGCCGACCGTGACGGTGAGATTCCAGAAGCTCATGATGGTGCTCTTCATCTCGCGCGGCGCCTGGGAATAGGCGAACTCGAGGCCCGTGGTGGACACGAGCACCTCGGCGAAGGTGATGAGCAGGTAGGGCGCGGCCTGCCAGAGCGCGCTGGGCCGGCTGCCCGAGGTCATCGCGAGCTCGATGGCGGCGACCGCGACGAACGAGAGCCCGGTGATCGCCATGCCTGCCGTCATGCGGCCGAGCGCCGAGAGGCGGAAGCCGCGCCGCTCGAGGGCGGGGTAGAGGATCATCGCGTTGAACGGGATGATCAGCATCACCATGAGCGGGTTCAGCGCCATGAGCTGCGACGGGGCGAGCCTGTAGCCGAGGACGTCGAGATCCATGCGGGTCGCCTGGACCACCCACGTCGACCCCTTCTGGTCGAACAGCGCCCAGAACACCGGGATGGGGGCGAAGATCGTCATCACCCGCAGGACGGCCTTGGCGCCGTCGATCGCGCCCTCGGGGTGCCTCCCGCGCGCCGCCTCGAGGAAGTGCCCGCGCGCGGTGCCGCCACGCGCGTCGCGCCCGCCCCGGACGGCGTCCCAGAGGACGCGAAGGAACGAGTGGGGGTTCTTGCCGGTCGGGGGCACATGCACGTACCTGTCGCGCCCCAGCCAGAACACGAGCGTCGCGATCAGCATCAGGACGCCGGGGATCCCGAACGCGACCCTGGGCCCGAACCACTCGAGCGTCTTCGGGATCAGCGCCGACGCGAAGAACGAGCCGAAGTTGATGATCCAGTAGAAGAGGGCGAACACGTGCTTGACGAGGTGCTTGTTCTCCTCGGAGAACTGGTCGCCGACGTGCGCCGAGACACAGGGCTTGATCCCGCCCGAGCCGAGGGCGATGAGCGCGAGCCCCGCGTAGAAGCCGGTCGGGCTGCTCTCGAAGACCGCGAGGCAGGCGTGCCCGGCGCAGTAGACGAGCGAGAGCCAGAGGATCGTCCGGTACTTTCCGAAGAAGCGATCGGACAGGAAGCCGCCGAGGAGCGGGAAGAAATAGCAGGCGCTCACGAACAGGTGATAATTCGCCTTCGCCACGTGCTCGTGGATCAACATGTAGTTGATCATGAAGAACGTGAGGATGTTCTTCATGCCATAGAAGCTGAAGCGCTCGCACCCCTCGTTGCCGATGATGTACTTGATCTGCGGGGGGAACGTGTCCGTGCTCGAAGCGGTTTGCGTCATGGCAGGCCCTCGATCGCGCGCCCAGGCCTTCGTAGACCGCCTCCACCGCCCCGGCAATCCGCGGCTCCCGGCCGTCCCGAAAAGACGCGCTGACGGACGCCGCGCGCGGCCGGCGCGGGGCGTCACGAGCGCTCGCCGCCTGCCCTGCTGCTCCCCGCCCGGGCGCGCTCTCCGAGGGTTCCGCGTTGTTTCCGCGCGAACAACGCGCCTCCCGGCCCGGTGCGAAATGCCCCGCTGCGGCGCGACGCCGCGGAAGAACGCCCCTCCACCCGCCCGCTGCCGCCGTGAAACACGGTACGCGCATTGCTTTGACTGCAAAAGGATCGTCGAGCAGGCATCGAGAGATTTCATGACCGTGCGACGCGGCAGCACCGCCCGGCGCGCGGTCGTCGGCGTCTCCCCCTCCATGACGCGCCGCTCGCGCGCATCCAGCAGGAGCCAGACAGCATGAAGTGGTCATTCAGGGTCGCCCGGGTCGCCGGCATCGACGTCAATGTGCACGCGACGTTCGGTCTCATCATCGCCGTCGGAGCGCTCCAGTGGAGCGCCCGCCACGGCGCCCAGGGGGCGCTGTTCGGCGCCGCGCTGATGCTGGCGCTCTTCGCCTGCGTGGCCCTGCACGAGCTCGGTCACAGCCTGGTGGCCAGGCGCTTCGGGCTCACGGTGCGCGAGATCCTGCTGCTGCCGATCGGCGGCGTCGCCATGCTCGTGGGCCGCCCAGAGAGGCCGCTCCACGAGCTGCTCATCGCGCTCGCCGGCCCCGCCGTGAACGTGGCGCTCGCCGCCGTGCTCCTCCTCGTGAATGGCGTGCTCGGATTCCTCCCGGGGCTCTCCGAGCTCGGGGCGGCGTCGGGCCCCTCGCTGCAGACGGCGCTCCTCTGGCTGCTCGGCGCCAACGTGGCGCTCGCGGTCTTCAACATGATCCCCGCCCTGCCCCTCGACGGCGGGCGCGTGCTCCGGGCGGGCCTGTCGATGGCCGTCGGCCCGGCGCGCGCGACGTCCGCGGCCGCCGCGGTCGGCCAGGTCATCGCCGTCGCGCTGTTCGCCTTCGCCCTGCTCTCCGGCCACCTCGTGCTCGCGTTCATCTCGGTGCTCGTGTTCCTCGGCGCCTCGCAGGAACGGGCGACGGAGCGCGCGCGCTCGATCCTCGGCGACGTCCCCGTCGGGCGCGCCTACAACCGCCGCGCGATCGCCCTGTCGCCCTGCGACCGCGTGAACGACGCCGCCGAGCACATCCTCACGACGTACCAGACCGACTTCGCGGTCATGCTCGAGGGAGAGCCGATCGGCGTGCTGACGCGGGCCGACGTGATCCGCGCGCTCGCCGAGGGCGCGGGCAGCGCCTACGTCGCCGGGATCATGCGGCGCGACGTCGTCCGCGCGAGCGCGGATCGCTCGCTCGACGAGGTCGCGCGCCTCATGTCCGAGAAGAGCACCCCTGTGGTCGCGGTGTACGACGGTGAAAGATACCTGGGCCTCATCAGCCACGAAGATGTGGCCGAGGCGCTCACGCTGCTCCAGTTCTTGCCGGCGTCGCGGCAGGGCGGCGCCGCGTCACAGGCGGCGCCGCGCGCGCAGTGGACGTGACCCGCGCGGCACGCGCGGCGTGGAGTGGAGTGGAGTGGAGTGGAGAGGACGACGTGACACGCGCCAGCGAGACCCGCGCGCTAGCCCTCGTCAGGCCGCGGCGCAAGCATTGACAGCCTGGAAGGCCATCAGCGTATCCTCCCCCCTCGGCTCCTCGTCACGACCCCCGTCGCCGGCATCTCTGCCGAGGGAAGGCTCATGCAAAAGCTCAGATCGCGCTCCAGGCTCGCGCCGACGTATACCCTGCTCTGGCTCGCCGCGGCGGTGCTCGCCGCCGTGGCGTCGTGCTCGGACGGCGGCACCACGACGCCGTCGTGTGTCGCTCCGGACACCGACTGCGATGGCGTCTGCGTCAACACGAACATGGACTCGAGCAACTGCGGCGCGTGCGGCGTCACCTGCGGGGCGGGCCAGATCTGCGGGGCGGGCGTCTGCGTGGGCGGCCCGACCTGCCGGGACGGCGAGACGGCGTGCGGCGACGGCTGCTTCGATCTCGAGGAGGACGAGGAGCACTGCGGGAGCTGTAACAGCGCCTGCGAGGACGGCCAGACCTGCGAGGAAGGCGCCTGCCAGGAAGGCTGCCCCGCGGGGCGCGCCGACTGCGGCGGCTCGTGCGTCGACACGACGTCCAATCCGGACCACTGCGGCGGCTGCGACGTCGCGTGCGACGAGGACCAGACCTGCGAGGCCGGCGCGTGCCAGGACGCGGACTGCTCCGAAGGGCTCACCGACTGCGACGGCGCCTGCGTCAGCACCGGGACGGACGAGGAGCACTGCGGCGACTGCGAGACCGCGTGCGGCGAGGACCAGACCTGCGTGGACGGCGCGTGCGAGGACGGCTGCGGCTCGGGGCTCACGGCCTGCGGCGAGGCGTGCGTCGACGTCGAGACCGACTCCGCGAACTGCGGCAGCTGCGGCAATGCGTGCAACGACTCGCAGGTCTGCCAGGCCGGGATGTGCGCGTGCACGGTGGGCCCGGGACAGGACCTCGGCAGCACCGTGCCGCGGATCGTGAACGGCACGACCGCCGGCGGGTCGAACACGTACGCCCCCTCGTGCGTGGCCACGAGCTCGAGCGAGCGCATCTACGCGTTCACCGCCGCGACCGCGGGCGTCTACTCCTTCGACAGCAGCAACTCCCAGTACAACGTCGTGCTCGCCGTGCTCGACGCGGCGGGCTGCGCCGAGCTCGCCTGCAGCGCCGACCCGGGCGCCGCGGTCGTCACGATCGATATGGCGACGGACCAGACCGTCTACATCGTGGTCGACGGGGCCAGCGGCGAGACGGGCACCTTCGAGCTGAACGTGACGCGCCGGGGCGCCTCCACCTGCCCGGCGGGCACGCTCGAGCCCTCGGTGCCGCAGACGATCACCGGCAGCACGGTCGGCCGGCCCAACAGCGTGAGCCCCAGCGTGACGACGGCGTGCGGCGACTCGGACAGCCCTGACGCGGGGTACGCGTTCACGGCGCCGGTCGCCGGCGACTACGTATTCGACACGTTCGGATCCGCGTTCGACACGATGCTCCATGTGCGCAACGCGACCTGCCGTGGGGCGCAGCTCGCGTGCAACGACGACACGGAGGTCGAGCAGTCCGAGGTCACGGTGACGCTCGAGGCGGGCCAGACCGTCGTGATCGTTGTCGACGGGTCGCGCGACGAATCGGTGGGCGCGTTCACGCTCAACGTCCAGCGGGCCGTCCCGCCGCCCACGTGCGACGGCTCGGGCGTGTGCGGCGACGCGGACGCGGGGTGCGTCGCGTGCGCGCTCGAAGGCAACTGCGCCGACGAGCTCTCCGCGTGCACCGACAGCGAGGCCTGCGTCAATTTCGTGAGCTGCTATCGCACGTGCGACACGGGGACCTGCCGGGAATCCTGCAGGGCGGGCGACCCGACCGCCGCCGCGATGTACGACGCGATCAGCGCCTGCCTCTACTGCACGGAGTGCCCGGTCGACTGCGCCGGAGAGGACTTCACGTGCCCGTGAGCCGCGGGGCGCGTTAGAAGCGGGGCGCCGGCCGTGGTAGGTGCGCGCGGATGCAGCGCATCCTCCACGGCCATTTCTGGACGATCGCTCCCTGGCTCAAGCATCAGATTCGCGCCACGCCGCTCCCGCCTTCCTCCCCCTTCTCGGCCCATGTCGACGATCCTGCTGCCGGGCCTGTCCGGCTGCTGGGCAGGATCCGCCACCGGGAGGGGGCGAGAGCCATCCTCGTCATCGTCCACGGCCTCGGCGGCACGGCCGAGAGCTACTATGTGGTGACGGCCGCTGCGCAGGCCGAGCGCGCCGGGCTCGCGTCCCTGCGCCTCAACCTGCGCGGCGCCGCGGGCGACGGGGCCGGCATCTACCACGCCGGCCTGTTCTCCGATCTGCACGCCGCCGTCGCCTCCCCCGAGCTCGACCGGTACGAGCGCGTGCTCCTCGTCGGCTACTCGATCGGCGGGCACATAGCGCTCCGCTACGCCGCCTCCGGCGCGCACGACCCGCGCGTCCGCGCCGTGGCCGCCATCTGCCCGCCGCTCGATCTCGAGCGGTCCGTCACCGCCATCGACCAGCCGGAGCGCTGGCTGTACCGCCGGCATGTGCTGTCAGGGTTGAAGGAGATGTACACCGCCGTCGCGTCCCGGCGCGCCGTGCCCCTGCCCCTCCGGGAAGCGCTCGCGATCCGCACGATCCGCGAGTGGGATCTCCGCATCATGACGCGCTGGTTCGGCTTCGAGAGCCCCGAGGCGTATTACGCGAGCGAGAGCGCGGCCCCGCGCCTCCGTGACCTGGCCGTCCCGTCGCTGATCGTCGCGACAGAGGCCGACCCGATGGTGCCGCTCGACACGGTGCGGCCGGCGCTCGAGGCTCACCCGCGCTCGCCGCTGCTCGACGTCCAGTGGCTCCAGCTCGGCGGGCACGTGGGCTTCCCGCAGACGCTGAGCCTCGGGTTCGGGGCCGTGCCAGGCCTGGAGTCCCAGGTCCTTCACTGGCTGGAGCGGCACTGAGGCGCGAGCGCGGCGTGCGGGAGGCCGCGCGCGGCGACAGCGTCACGCCGGCCGCGCGACGGGTGCGAGCGCGTAGACGTCGACGTCCACGCCCGGGCTGTAGAGCACGTGCGGCGCCCCCTCGGGCGCGGGCAAGCCGGCCGCGGCGACGACGCTCTCCTCGACATGGCTCACCTCGGCGCGGTGGAGCGGATAGGGCACGTGGTGCACCTGTCCGATCTTGAGCTCGCCTTCGCGCCCGGCGAACAGCAGGTAACGCTCGACCAGGAAGTGCTCGAACGTCCCCGGCGCCGCCACGCCCCCGTCGATCGCCGCGCCGACGCGATAGCGCGCCTCGAAGCGCGCGGGTATGGGGCCGGGCCAGCGCCGCTCGCTGCGATAGTGGACCTCGCCGTCCCGCGACTCGAGCGCCATCGAGGCAAAGTGATAGGGCAGGTGCCAGCCGGCCCGGGCCACCAGGACCGCGAGAGCCTTGGCCGCGTCCAGGCTGAAGAACCACACGCCCGGGTCCCGCCCCTCCCGGTGCACGTAGGTGCGGACGTTGAGCTCGTGGAAGTTCGAGATCCCCGGCACGCTCGGCGACCACCAGGGGCTGACGTCGCGCATGGTGAAGGCGACGACGCCGACGTAGGCCCTGCCCTCGAAGGTGTCGAGTTCGAGGCCGGACGGCACCACGGCGCGGAGCGCGGAGGCCGGCGTCTCCCAGTGGAGGAAGAGCAGCTCTCTCCACCGTTGAAAGCCCGCCGGGCGGCCGGAAGGACGGAGCGTGGGAGCGAGTCGATCCACGGTGACCGCAGGATAGGACAGCGCGGCGCGAAGATCTCCCCTCGCGGCGGACGACGGCATGGGGATATCCTGCCCGCGGCAGCGGACGGAGACGGACGGCAATCGACGGCAACCGACGGCAACGACGGAGACGGAGCGGAGGGCAGGATGAAGAAGCTCATCAACGCGCCGGAAGACCTTGTCGGCGAGGCGCTCGAGGGCATGGCGCTGGCCCACGCCGATCTCCTCCGGGTGAACGCCGCGCCGCTCTTCGTCACGCGCGCGGAGGCGAAGGGCAAGGGCAAGGTTGCCCTCGTCTCGGGCGGCGGCAGCGGGCACGAGCCGCTGCACGCCGGGTACGTCGGGCGGGGCATGCTCGACGCCGCCTGCCCGGGGGCCGTGTTCACGAGCCCCACGCCGGACCAGATCGCCGAGGCGACGCGGGCGGTCGACGGCGGCGCCGGCGTGCTCCACATCATCAAGAACTACACCGGCGACGTCATGAACTTCGAGATGGCCGCCGAGCTCGCGCGCGAGGCGGGCACCTCGGTCGAGGGCGTGCTCGTGAACGACGATGTGGCGGTCGAGGACAGCCTCTACACGGCCGGAAGGCGCGGCGTGGGGACCACCGTCCTCGCCGAGAAGATCTGCGGCGGGGCCGCCGAGGCGGGGCGGCCGCTCGACGAGGTGGCGGCGCTGTGCCGGCGGGTCAACGCGCACGGCCGCAGCATGGGCATCGCGCTCTCCGCGTGCACCGTGCCGCACGCCGGCAAGCCCTCGTTCGAGCTCGGCCCGGGCGAGATGGAGGTCGGCATCGGCATCCACGGCGAGCCCGGCCGGCGCCGCGCCCAGCTGGAGCCCGCGGACCGGGTGGCCGAGCTCCTGATGCAGCCGATCCTCGACGACCTGCCGTTCAAGCCCGGCGACGACGTGCTCCTGTTCGTGAACGGCATGGGCGGGACGCCGCTCATCGAGCTCTACGTCATCTACCGCAAGGCGCAGGCGATCGCGCGCGAGCGCGGCCTCAGGGTCGCGCGCAGCCTCGTCGGGCCGTACATCACGTCGCTCGAGATGGCCGGCGTGTCGGCGACCCTGCTCCGGCTCGACGACGAGATGATCCGCTGGTGGGACGCGCCGGTGCACACGCCGGCGCTTCGCTGGGGAGTCTGATCCATGCAGACGCCCATGCAGACGCTGAGCGGCGACCACATCGCGGCGTGGCTCGAGCGCGCGGCCGACGATCTGGAGCGCGAGAAGATGTTCCTGACCGAGCTCGACGCGCCGATCGGCGACAGCGACCACGGGGTGAACATGGCGCGCGGCTTCACGGCGGTGCGCGGCCGGCTCGACACGCTCGACCGCGGCGACATCGGCGCGCTCCTCAGGGACGTCGGGATGATCTTGCTGTCGACCGTCGGCGGGGCGAGCGGGCCGCTCTACGGCACGCTGTTCCGGGACGCGGGCCAGAAGGCGGCCGGCGCCGCGGCGCTCGACCTCGCGGCCCTGACGGCCTGCCTCGAGGCGGGCCTCGAGGGCGTGAGGCGCCGCGGCAAGGCGGCGCCCGGCGAGAAGACGATGGTCGACGCGCTCGTCCCCGCGGTCGACGCGCTCAAGGCCGCCCAGGGCGCGCCGCAGCCCGCGGGCGCGCGCTCCGACGGCGGAGGCGCCACGATGGCGGACGCGCTCGCCCGCGCCGCCGAGGCCGCGCGGGCCGGGGCGGAGGCGACGGTGCCGCTCATCGCCCGCAAGGGCCGGGCGAGCTACCTCGGCGAGCGCAGCGCTGGGCACCAGGACCCCGGCGCCACGTCGTGCTGGCTCTTGCTGCGGAGCCTGGCCGCCACGGCAGGCGCATGAGCGGGGCGGCGGGCCGCGTCGGGCTCGTCCTGGTCTCGCACAGCCGCGCGCTCGCCGAGGCCACCGAGACGCTGGCCCGCCAGATGACCGGCGAGTCGGTCGCTATCGCGTGCGCGGCGGGCGCGGGCGCGGGCGGCGCCGAGCTAGGCACCGATGCGACCGCCATCGCCGCCGCGATCGAGCGCGTCTGCGGGCCGGCCGGCGCCGTCGTGCTGATGGACCTCGGCAGCGCGATCCTGAGCGCCGAGACGGCGCTCGAGCTCGTCGATCCGGAGCTCGGCGCGCGCACGCGCCTCACCGGCGGGCCGCTCGTGGAAGGCGCGGTCGCCGCCGCGGTGCGGGCGGCGGCGGGCGGCACGCTCGATCAGGTCGCCGCGGAAGCGCGGCAGGCGCTCGCGCCCAAGGCCGCGCAGCTCGGCGAGCCCGAGCGCCCCGCCGAGGCGACCGCCGCGGGAGAGACGGCCGCCGCCGCGGCGACGACCACCGCCGTCGCCACGATGACGACGGCCGCGACCACCGCCGTCGCTGCGGTGACGACCGCCGTCGTCACGACGTCGGCCGCGACCGCGGACGTCGTGATCGCCGATCCGAGCGGCCTGCACGCCCGCCCGGCGGCGCACCTCATCGCGCGCGCGGCGGCCTTCGACGCGGCGATCACCCTGGAGAACGTGACCAACGGCCGCGGCCCGGTGCCTACCTCGAGCCTGATCGCGCTCGCCTCGCTCGGCGCGCGCCGCGGCGACGTGCTGCGCCTGCGCGCGACCGGGCGGCAGGCGGCCGATGCGGTCGAGGCGCTCGCGGCGCTCGTGCAGCGCGAGACGCCGGCGGGCGCGCCGGCGGAGGCCGCCGTCTCCGGCCTCGCGATCCCTGTCGCGCCGGGCGTCGCGCTCGGCCCGCTCGTCCGGCTTTTGCGATCGACCCCGCAGGTCCCCGAGACCGCGATCGACGATCCCGCGGCGGAGGCCGAGCGGCTCCGGCGGGCGCTCGACCTCGCGGCGCAGGACCTCGCCAGCGCGCTCCGCGGCAGCGACATCCTCGACGCCCACCAGGCGCTGCTTTGCGACCCGGCCCTCGTTGACGAGGCCCTCGCGCGCATCGCGCGGGAGCGCTGCAATGCGGCCTGGGCCTTCCTCCAGGCGATCGAGGCCGCGGCCGCGATCTACCGGCAGCTCGAGGACCCCTACCTGCGGGCGCGCGAGGCGGACGTCCACGACGTGGGCAACGCCGTGGTGCGCGCCCTGCTCGGCGGCGCCCCGGGCACGCTGCCCGACGGGCCGCCGGCGGTCGTCGTGGCGGACGACCTCACGCCGTCGGAGGCGGCGCGGCTCGACGCGGCGCGGGTGCTCGGCGTCATCGACCGCCGTGGCGGCCCCACCTCGCACGCGGCCATCCTGCTGCGCGGCGCCGGCATCCCGGCGGTCGCCGGGGCCGCGGCGCTCGTGCCCGAGGCGGGCGGCGCGATCGCCGGCCTCGACGGCGCGACAGGCGAGGTCTGGCTCGATCCCGATCCCGAGACGACGCTCGAGATCGAGCGGCGGCAGACGGCCCTGCGCGCCTCGCGGCGGCCGGCGAGCGCGCGCGACGGCCGCCTGCGCCTCGCGTGCGGCCGCGAGATCGAGCTCTGGGCGAACGTGGCCGGGCCGTCGGACGCGCGCGCCGCGCGCGAGGCCGGCGTCATCGGGATCGGGCTCCTGCGCACCGAGATGCCGTTCCTCGGCCGCGTCGACGAGCCCGGCGAGGACGAGCAGACCGCGCTGCTCGCCGAGATCTTCGCCGTGTTCGCCGGCGCGCCGATCGTGGTCCGCACGCTCGATGCCGGCGGCGACAAGGCGCTGCCCTACCTCGCGCTGGCGGCCGAGACGAACCCCAGCCTGGGCGTCCGCGGCGTGCGCCTCTCCCTCGAGCGGCCGGCGCTGCTCGAGGCGCAGCTCCGCGCGATCCTCGTCGCGGGGCGCGGCCACGACGTGCGCATCCTGATCCCGATGGTCTCGACCGCCGCCGAGGTGAGCGCGGTGCGCGCCGCGCTCGATCGCGCGCACGAGGCGCTGGTGGCCGCCGGCAGCTCGCACCTCTGGCCCGTGGCCACGGGCATCATGGTCGAGGTGCCGTCGGCGGCGCTGATGGCCGATCGCCTCGCGCGGCAGGCCGCCTTCTTCAGCATCGGGACGAACGACCTGACGCAGCACACGCTCGCGGCCGAGCGCGGTCACGCGCGGCTGCACGCGCTCGCCGATCCGGCGCACCCGGCGGTGCTGCGGCTCGTGCGCGCGGTGGTGGAGGCGGGCCACGCCGCGGGGCGGCCGGTCTCGGTGTGCGGCGAGGCCGCGGGCGATCCCGACGTCGCGCCGCTCCTGGTCGGCCTCGGCGTCACGCAGCTCAGCATGTGCGTCTCCGCGGTCGAGGCGGTGGAGGACGCGCTGGCCGGGGCCACGTTCGCGGAGCTCGCCGCCGCCGCCGAGGAGGCGCTCGCGGTCGACGAGGCGTCGGCGGCCCGCGCTGTCCGCGCGGCGGCGCGGCGGCCGGGCTGACCGCGGGCGCGGCGGCCGGGCTGACCGCGGGCGGTGCGAAGATGGCCAAGCACCGCCGGGTCCCTGCCCAAGCACCGCCGGGTCCCTGCCCAAGCACCGCCGGGTCCCTGCCCAAGCACCGCCGGGTCCCTGCCCAAGCACCGCCGGGTCCCTGCCCAAGCACCGCCGGGTCTCTGCCCAAGCACCGCCGGGTCCCTGCCCAAGCACCGCCGGGTCCCTGCCCAAGCACCGCCGGGTCCCTGCCCAAGCACCGCCGGACGCCTGACCAGGCCGGCGACGCCGTCGGAGCGCTCTGCGCCGCGGCCGCGGACGCGCCGTTCGCTAGAACGCCCCGGCCGGCGGCGCGCCCTCGCGCGCGGAGCGCGCGGTGGCGTCCTGCGCTGGCTGCGGCGCGCGGACCGGGTGTCCGAGCACGCACGCACCATCGCCCGGCAGCTCCGTCGCCGCATCGCACTCGGCGAGCTCCCAGCCGCGCGCCTCGTCGGCGTCCGTCCCCGAGAGGTCGGCGCCCCGCAGGTTCGCGCCGCTCAGGTCGGCTCCCTCGAAGGTCGACTCCATCAGCGCGGCGCCCGACAGGTCGGCCCCGGCGAGGTGCGCGTTCCGGAAGCTCGTCTGGGTGAGATCGGCGCTGGCGAGCTCGAGCCCTGAAAGGTCCAGCCCGTCGAACTGGCGGTGACCGCTCCGCGCAAGCAGGCGCACGGCGGCGGCTCGGCCCGCGGCGTCGCCCGACGCGAGCGTGGCGCGCAGCCGGAAGACGGCGAGGCGGGACGGGTCGAGGCCGTGGACGAGCGTCGCGACGAGCGCGGCGAGCACGAGGCGGGCGCCGAGGGCGCGAGCGGCTCCGCGCTCGGCGCCGAACGGCGGCAGCGCGAAGGTCAGGAGCGCCGCGCCGAGCGCGCCGCCGGCGTGCGCGGCCCAGAGGAGCCCGGGCGGCGGGATCTTCGCGAGGGCGACAGCCGTCGCGAGGACGAGGAGCAGCGCGCCGCCGGCAAGCGCGAGGCGCAACTCGACCGGCCGCGTGAGCAGGGGCTCCTCCGCCAGCAGGCGCGAGGCGCCGGCCGCGGCGGCGCGGCGACCTGCCAGCTCGGCGGCGCGGCGCGACGCCCCCGCGGCCGCGCCGTGGCGGCGCGACTCGGGCGGGGCGGGGATCCGCTGCGACTCGGGCGCCGCCCCGAACCGCTGCGAGGAGGGTGCCTCGGGGATCGGTTGCGAGGAAGGCGCCGCGGTCATCCGCCGCGAGTCCGGCCCGGCCCCGAGCCGCCGCGAATCAGGCGGCGCGCTCACCCGCAGCGAATCGGGCCCGGCCCCGAGCCGCCGCGAATCGGGCGGCGCGCTCACCCGCAGCGAATCGGGCCCGGCCCCGAGCCGCCGCGAGTCCGGCCCGGCCCCGAGCCGCCGCGAATCGGGCGGCGCGCTCACCCGCTGCGGGTCGGGCGGCGCGCTCACCCGCCGCGAATCAGGCGGCGCCAGGCGACGGCTCCGCTCCGCGCTCTCGGGGGCCGCGCCGGCGCTCGCGAGGGCCGCGCCGGCGCTCGCGAGCGCGTCGCGCAGCGGCGAGGTGAACGACGCGATGTCGTCGAACGAGGCGCCCGCGCCCGCCAGCGCCAGGATGGCCTCCTCGTCGAGGCCGGAGCGCGCGCACGCCGACGCGTCGACGCGCGCGCCCGACAGCGAGCTCGCCGAGGAGAACGAGCGCGGGAGCCTGGCCCCGCGCAGGTCGGCGGCCGTGAGCAGCGCCCCGCCGAGCAGCGCCCCGGACAGGTCGGCCCAGCGCAGATCGGCGCCGGTGAGGTCCGCGTCGACGAGCGACGCGGCGTCGAGCCGCGCCCCCGCGAGGTTCGCGCCGCCGAGCTTCGCCCCGTCGAGGCGCGCGCCGGCGAGGTTCGCGCCCTGGAGATCGGCGCAGAGCAGGTGCGCGGCCGCGAGGTCCGCGCCCGGGAGCTCGATCGCGGTGCTTTCACCGCCGCGGCGCGACGAGAGCGCGCCGAACAGCCTGTGGAGCGCGGCGGGATCCACGGCGCCGCCTACTCGTCCGGGTCGATGGTGCCGATCGCGCTCGCGAACACCACCTGCCCGTCCCTCATGTAGCCGTCCAGCGCGAACCACGCGTGCGTCCCGTCCCCGTCGAGGTCGCCCCGCGCGTACGCGGCCCACCTGCGCTCCACCGGTACGTCCGCCGGCCAGTGAGAGGCCGAGACGGGCATCGGAGAGCCGCCGATCCGATACCTATACTGGTACGACTGAGCGTGGGTGATCTCGAATCCAAGGCACTTCCAGCCCACGGTCGGGCTCCCTGTGTTGTAATCCACACCCGGGCTGGGGTCGGGCTGGTACTTGTGCCCCTGGACTCGATAGAACGCGTTGGGCACCGTGACCGCGTCGCTGCACAGCGGCTGCGCTGCCGGGCCGTCCGCTCTCGCCTGGAGCCGGTCGGCCGACACGACCACGGCCCTCGCGATCGCCCCGATCGTGTGTTTGGCCTCGGCCGACTTGGCGAGCACCAGGTACTTGGTCACTCCCTGGGTGGCCAGGGCGGCCAGGACCGCCACGATTCCCGCGGCGAGCATCACCTCGACGAGCGTGAAGCCTCGTCGAGCCCGCTCCCGAGATGCCTGGTCGACTCCAGGCCGGAATTCCCTTACCACGATACATGTATAACCGGACCGTTCATCGATGAACAGGCGGAAACCGGGTACCCCGTCCACGGGGCGTTGGTTGGTCGGGTGTTGTGGGGAGCGTGGCCGCGCTGGCGGCGCGTCTACCACGTGGGAGGCACGTGGGAGGCACGTGGGAGGCACGTGGGAGGCACGTGGGAGGCACGTGGGAGGCACGTGGGAGGCACGCGGCCACGCGAGAGGCGATGGGGAGCGGCGGTGAGCCCGCGTGGTGTGCTGGCGCTCAGGCGCGCGGGCCGGCCGTCTTGGGCGGCGGGTCGCCCGCGAGGAAGGCCTCCAGCGCGTCGGCGATGCGCTCGCCGGTCTTGCCGTCCCACCCTTCGGGCACGGAGCCTCGCTTGCCGCGGCCGTCGAGGATCGCGTCGACCTCGCGCGCGATGAGCGCGGCGTCGAGCGCGACGACGGTGTTGGTCCCCTGCGTCACGGTGATGGGCCGCTCGGTGCCCTGGCGCATCGTGAGGCACGGGATCCCGAGCGCGGTCGTCTCTTCCTGGATGCCGCCGGAGTCGGTGGCGACGAGCAGCGCATTGCCCATCACGGTGACGAAATCGTCGTACCCGAGCGGCTCCATGATCCGGAGCCCCTTCGTCTCGCGGAGGCGCGCCGACAGGCCGAACGACTCGGCGCGCGCGACCGTGCGCGGGTGGACGGGGAACACCGTCGGCAGGCGCTCGGCGATCGCGGTGAGCGCGTCGAGCGTCGCGGCGAGCCGCTCGGCGCTGTCGACGTTGGCCGGGCGGTGGAGCGTCGCGATCGCGTACTTCTTCGGCTCGAGGCCGAAGCGCGAGAGCGCGTCGGTCTGCCGCTTGAGGGCGTAGTGGACCGAGTCGATCATGACGTTGCCCACGAACCGGACGCGCTCGGGGGGGACGCCCTCGGCGAGCAGGTTGGGGTGGGCGTCGTGAGAGGGCGTGAGCAGGAGATCGGAGAGCTGGTCGGTGAGGACGCGGTTGATCTCCTCGGGCATGGTCCAGTCGCGCGAGCGCAGCCCGGCCTCGACGTGCACGACGGGGATGCCGAGCTTCGACGCCGCGAGCGCGCCGGCGAGGGTGCTCGTCACGTCTCCGACGACGACAACCACCTTGGGCCGGTTCTCGATCAGGTCGGCCTCGACGCCGACGAGGACGGCGGCCGTCTGCTGGGCGTGCGAGCCGCCGCCTGCCTTGAGCGTGTGATCGGGCGTGGGCAGGCCGAGGTCCCGGAAGAACACGTCGCTCATCGTCGGGTCGAAGTGCTGGCCTGTGTGGATGAGCCGCATCGGGAGGCCGCGCGCCTTGAGGGCGCGGCAGATGGGGGCGAGCTTCATGAAGTTCGGGCGCGTCGCGGCGACGAGGTAGATCATGTCGACCGAGGAGCATGCCGTGGTCCGCGGCGGGGCACCAGCGTTTTGACGGAGCCGCCGCGGGGCGCGAGGTCGTCGCGAGCCGCTTCATACACCTCGATTGCCATCGATCAGCAGCGCACCTGCACCGCGCGGCGTGAGCGGCTCATCGACCCCAGCGCAGTCCGCCGCGGACCGTCCGTCCATGGGCAAGCGCGCGGTCGGATCGATGCGCACGTCGAGCACCATCGGCCCGTCATCCGGGGCGATTGCACGGCGAAAGCATCGATGTTGCCCGGGGTCGCGAGCGGGCCTGTCACGCCGGTCGAGCAGGAACCCCGGTCGAACGGCGCCATGGAAGCTCCGGATCGCCACTCACGCGACCCGGACGCCGAGCATCCAGGGGATGCGCCCTCGCGCGTGGCCCTCGCGCGGCGCGATCCGGGGGCGGGGGCCGCGATCCCGACCGCGCCGCGGATCACGATCGCCGGCAGATCGACGCCGAGCTCCCCTTCGCTTGCACCCACGTCACCGCGTCGATAGCCTGCCGCTGCTGAGACAGTCGCCCACAAGGCAGCGCCATGAGCATGCCAGGAGATCTTCCCCTTCAGGTAGGCGACGTCCTCAAGGAGAAGTACCGCATCGTCCGGGTGCTCGGCGCCGGGGGCATGGGCGCTGTCCTGGAGGCGCACCACCTCGTCCTCGACCAGCGTGTCGCGATCAAGCTCGTGCTCCCCGAGGCGGCGAAACGCGACGGGAGCGTGCCGCGCTTCCTGCGGGAGGCGCGCGCGGCGAGCAGCCTGCGGAGCGAGCACGTGGCCCGCGTGCTCGACGTCGACACGCTCGACGGGGGCCTCCCCTACCTCGTGATGGATCTCCTCGAGGGCACCGATCTCTCGGTCCGCCTCCGGTCGGAGGGACGGCTGCCGATCGAGGAGGCCTGCGAGATAGGCGTGCAGATCTGCGAGGCGCTGTCGGAGGCCCACGCGCGCGGGATCGTGCACCGGGACATCAAGCCCGGGAACCTCTTCATCGTGCGGCGCACCGACGGCAGCCCGCTCGTCAAGGTGCTCGATTTCGGCATCGCCAAGCTGCTCGGGCCGGTGGACGAGCTCGGCGTGGACAGCCTGACCAGCCAGAACGCGATGGTGGGCTCGCCGCTCTACATGTCGCCCGAGCAGATGCGCGCGTCCCGCGCCGTGGACACGCGCAGCGATCTCTGGTCGCTCGGCGTCGCGCTGTACCAGGCCCTCGCCGGCAAGCTGCCGTTCGAGGCCGAGACGTTCGGCGAGCTGATCCTCCAGGTGATGCAGGAGCGCCCCGCGCCGCTGTCGTCCCTGCGCGCGGAGGTGCCCGAGGCGCTGAGCCAGGCGATCATGAGGTGCCTGGAGCGCAGCCCGGAGGAGCGATGGCAGGACGTCGCGCAGCTCGCGGCCGCGCTGGCGCCGTTCGCCCCGGAGCGGGCCCGCCCGCTGGCGGAGCGCGCCCAGGCGACGCTCGCGGCGAGCGGGCGCGGCTCGCGCCCGTCGGCGCTGCCAGGGCAGGCCCCGGCGGCCCCCCTCGCCGGCGCCGCGGACACGCCGGCGATCTCGGCCACGCTGCCCGCGGCCGAGCTGGTCTGCTCCGCGGTCACGCCGCCCATCTCCTCCATCCAGCCGGCGGGCGTCGCTGCCGGCGCGCCGGCAGCGGGCTCCAGCCGGCCGCTCGAGAACGGCAGCGCCACCGAGCTGGCCGCCCACCCGGGCCCGCTGAGCGCATCCGGGACGACCATGACGCAGACGGCCGCGCCGTGGTCGGGGGGCCGGCCGCCGGCGGGGCGAGCGCTCCCGCGCTGGCTGCGGCTGACCTGCGGCGCTGCGGCGATCGTGGGCCTGATCGTCGCGGCCCTGCTCTGGGCGCGCCAGCAGCCGGCCGCGGAGGCCGAGGGTGCGCCCGCTGCCGCGGCCTCGCTGCCCGCGCCCGATCCGCTCCAGGCGCTGCCCGCGCCATCGCTGCCTCCCGGGCTGCCCGCGCCGGCTCCGCTCCAGGCGCCGCGCGATCCCGAGGGGACCGCGCCCGCCGCCGATCGCGCAGCGGAAACGGCCGCCGCCGCTCCGATCGACCGGCCTGCCGGATCGATCGCCGTGGATCCGGCCGCCCGGCCTGCCGCAAGGTCCGCCACGGCTGCGCCGCCGCGCAGCGCTCCGGCTCCCGCTGCGGCGCCCCGCCCTGGTGCGCCAGCCGCTGCGCCCGGGCCCGCCGCCTCGGCCCCCGCGACAGGCGCGCCGGCGGGCGCCCTCGGCGTCCCCAATTACGGAGGACGCAAGTGAGCCGGCGCCGCGCGGCGAGGCTGGGCGCCGCCGCGCTCGCGAGCATCGCCGCGCTCGCCGCCGTCCCCAGGCCGTCGCGCGCACAGGCGGGCGGAGACGCCGCGGCGGCGGAGGTCCTCTTCGATCAGGCGATCGGGCTCATGCGGGAGGGCAAGTACGCGGAGGCGTGCCCGCGGCTCGCGGAGAGCCAGCGGCTCGACGCCGGCGTGGGGACGCTGATGTACCTCGCCGCCTGCTACGAGCGGCTCGGCAAGACCGCCAGCGCGTGGGCCACCTACCGCGAGGCGGCGGACGCGGCTCGCCGCCAGGGCCAGACAGACCGCGAGCAGCAAGCCCGCGAGGGCGCCGCGGCGCTCGAGGCGCGGCTCTCGCGTCTGCTCGTCGAGGTCCCCTCGGGGAGCGCTGCCCCGGGGCTGTCCGTGCGGCGCAACGGCCAGGAGCTCGCCCCCGTGCTCTGGGGGACGCCCATGCCGGTGGATCCGGGCGCTTATACGATCGAGGCGAGCGCGCCGGGCAGGCGCCCGTGGTCGGCGACCGTCGCGGTCGATCCGGCCAGCGGCACCGCGACCGTCGCGGTGCCGCCCCTCGTGGAGGCGCCGCCGCCTCCGCTGCTGCCCGCCGCGCCCGCGGTCGCCCCGCGCGCCTCGACGGCGGCGGCTGCGCGCCCGGCGCCCCCGGACGCGGCGGGCATGCCTGCGGCCCGGGTCGCCGCGCTCGTCGCGGCCAGCGCCGGCGTGGTCGGCATCGGCGTGTCGATCGGCGTGGGCTTCGTGGCCCGCGCGCGCTTCGAGGACGCGGGGCCGCACTGCGAGGGCGATCTCTGCGACGGCGACGGGCTCACGATCCGCGAGGACGCCCTCGGGATCGCGCGGGCCGGCACCGTCGTCTTCATCGCGGGGACGGCCGCGGTGGCGGCGGGCGGCGTCCTCTGGCTCACCTCCCCGTCGCCCCGCGCGAGCGCCGGAGCGCGCCCGGCGGTCCAGATCGGCCTGGGACCGACCGGCCTCTCCCTCGGAGGACGATTCTGATGGGCCCTGCCAGCTCGGCGCGGCTGCTCGTGGCTGTCGCGGCCCTCCTCGGCGCAGCGGGGTGCGACGTGGTCTTCGGCATCAGGGCCGGACGACCGCGGCCGGGCGGCGACGGCGGCGGCGGGGCCGACGGCGGCAGCGGCGGCCACGGCGCCGACGGGAGCGGCGGGGGCCGCGACACCCTCGACGTCGCGGGGAGCATCGCGTTGGACACCACCTGGACGCGCAGCCGGCCTCCCCGGCTGCGCGCGCCGGTCGTCGTGGAGGCCGGCGCGACCCTCACCATCGAGCCTGGCACGACCGTCGTCGCCGAGAGGGGCACCCTCCTCGCCGTCAGGCCCGGGGCGCGGCTCGTGGCGAACGGCACGCCGGAGGCGCCGATCGTGCTCACGAGCGCCCAGTCGCCGCGGAGCCCCGGCGACTGGGGGGGCCTCGTGCTCTGCGGCAACGCCCGCATCAGCCGGTCAGGGCCAGGGGGCACGATGACACCCACCTCGGCGCCCAGCGCGCTCAACCTGGTCTGCGGAGGGGACGACGACGACGACGACAGCGGCGAGCTGAGCTACGCGCGGATCGAGTTCGCCGGCCAGGACATCCGCATCGACGAGAACATCGCCGGCCTCGAGCTCATCGGGGTCGGTCGCCGCACGTCGATCCACCACGTGGAGGTTCTCCACTTCGTGGACGACGGCGTCTACCTGCTCGGCGGCACCGTGGGGCTCAAGCACGTGCTCGCGGTCGGCGGAAACGACGACAGCTTCGACTGGGAGAAGGGCTGGCGCGGCAAGGGGCAGTTCCTCGCCGCGCTCAGGACGACGTCGCCCTTTCACGGGAGCGGGATCGAGGGGGACGATGGAGAGGATGGGGACGAAGACCCGGCGCTCGCGTCGAGCCCCACGCTGTACAACGTCACCCTCCTCGGCAGCCTCGACGCCGAGGCCGACGGGGCGGGCATCGAGCTCGGGAGCGGGACGCGCGGACGGCTGCACAACGTGCTCGTGGCCGACTTCAAGAGCGCGGGCATCGAGGTCGTCGATCAGGCGACCCTCGACAACACCGTGTCGGGCCAGCTCGAGATGACCCATTCCATCTTCGCCAACGTGAACGATTTCTGCGACCCGGACGCGGGCGATCCCGAGGCGTGCGACGAGGAGGTGTGGCTCACGGCGCCTGCGCGGCAGAACCGGCAGGAGACCTCACGCACCCTCGGCATCCGGTCGCGCCTGTGGCGCGCGCCCGACCTGTCGCTCGAGCCGGGCTCCGCGGGGCTGACGGACGCCCTGCAGCCCCCGGAGGACGATCCGTTCTTCGACGGCGATGCGCGCTTCGTCGGTGCCTGCGGCGAGGCGTGCCCGGATTTCGAGGGCTGGACCGCGTTCCCCTACGACTGAGCGAGCGGCGCCCCGCGGTCCTCCGGGCGCGCATCCGCTCCTCGATGGCCGACCCGCCTGCGCTCGGCGCGCGGCCCTGCGGTCACGGATGGCTCGGCGAGGCGCCGCCGCGGTTCACGATCGCGCCCACATCGGACGCAGCGGAACGGCGCTCGCGCTCGGTCGCGCGGCGCGCCCGGCGCAGGCGCCACCACCGCTCGACGCTCATCACCGGCAGGATCGTCAGCGCCACCAGGGTCGAGTTGATCCACGCGCCCAGCGACAGCGGCGCCGAGCCGAACAGCGTGTGCATGAACGGCGCATAGACGAAGCAGAGCTGCAGGGCGAGGAGCGCGCCGATCCCGACGTAGATCCAGGGGTTCGAGAAGATCCCGATCTTCACGATCGAGTCGCGCAGCGACCGGCAGTCGAGCACGTAGAAGATCTGGAACAGCACGACCGTCGTGACCGCCGCGGTCTGGGCCTCGCGGTAGGCGACCTCCGAGACGATGCCGCCGCGCACCTCCGTGAAGTACTCGTACAGGAAGAGCCCGATCGCGCCCGCCGTCATCAGCACCGCGACGATCGCCGTGCGCACGAGGACGAACCGGCTCAGGATCGGCTCGCTCGGGTCGCGCGGCGGGCGGCTCATCACGTCCTTCTCCATCGCCTCGAACGCGAGCGGCAGGGAGAGCGCCACCGTGGCCACCAGGTTGACCCAGAGGATCTGGACGGCCGTGATCGGCATGAGCGGCGCGCCCCCGAGGATCGGGAAGGTCATCACCGCCACGAGCAGGATCAGCGCCTCGCCCAGGTTCGTCGGCAGCACGAACGCGAGGGCCTTGACCAGGTTGTCGTAGACCCGGCGCCCCTCCTCGACCGCCGCGCGGATGCTCGCAAAGTTGTCGTCCGTCAGCACGACGTCGGCCGACTCCTTCGACACCGCCGTCCCCGTGATCCCCATGGCCACGCCGATGTCCGCCTGCTTCAGCGCCGGCGCGTCGTTCACGCCGTCGCCCGTCATGGCGACGACCTTCCCCTCGGCCTGGAGCGCCCTGACCAGGCGGAGCTTGTGCTCCGGCGCCACGCGCGCGAACACGTTGGTGGACCTCGCTGCCGCGCGCAGCTCCTCGTCCGAGAGCCGCGCGAGCTCGGTGCCGTTCATCGCCCTCGCGCCGTCGCGCACGAGCCCGAGCTGCTCGCCGATCGCCCGCGCGGTCGCCAGGTGATCGCCCGTGATCATCTTCACCGTGATCCCGGCCTCATGGCACGCCTTGATCGCGTCGATCGCCTCCGGCCGCGGCGGGTCGATCATCCCCTCGAGGCCGAGCAGCTCGAACCCCTCCGCGAGGTGCGCCTCGTCGAGCGACGCCGCGTCGCGCCCGAGGGGCCGCGCCGCCGCGGCGAGCACCCGCATCCCCTGCGCCGCCATCTGCTCCACCTGCGCCATCGCCCGGGCCCGCTCCGCGTCGCCGAGCGCGGCGCGTCCGAGCACCGCCTCGGGCGCCCCCTTCATGAAGATCACCCGGTCCCCGCCGGGCGCCTCGTGGAGCGTCGCCATGAGCTGCCGCTCCGACGAGAACGGGACCGCGTCGAGCCGGGGGTACTCCCGCCGCGTCGCCTCGGAGTCCACGCCGAGCTTCTGCGCCGCGACGACGAGCGCGCCCTCGGTCGGGTCGCCCTCGACGCCGCACGCGTCGCCCTCGCGCTTCATGCGCGCGTCGTTGCAGAGCAGCCCCGCGCGCAGCAGCGCGCGCACCGCCTCGGGCACCTCGCCCGCCGGCGCGCCGCCGCGGCGGAGCTCGCCGACCGGCGCGTAGCCGACGCCGGTCACCTCGAGCGGCTCCCCGTCCTCCTCCCCGCCGGCCCCGCCGGAGGGCGTCCACAGGGCGCGGACCGTCATCTCGTTGCGCGTCAGCGTGCCGGTCTTGTCCGAGCAGATGACGCCCGTGCTGCCCAGCGTCTCGACCGCGGGCAGCTTCCGGATCACCGCGCGGCGCCGCGCCATGCGCTGCACGCCGATGGCCAGCGAGATGGTGATGATCGCCGGCAGCCCCTCGGGGATGGCGGCGACCGCGAGCGAGATCCCCGCGAGCATCGCGTCGACCGGCGGGTAGCCCCGCAGCAGCGCGACCCCGACGATGAGCAGCGCGACCGCCACGATCGCGATGGTCAGCACGCGGCCCACCTTGGCCATCGAGCGCGTGAGCGGCGTCTCGATCTCGGTCGCCTCGCGGAGCATCGACGAGATGCGGCCGAGCTCGGTCGCGCCGCCCGTGGCGATGACCACGGCGGTGGCCGTGCCGCTCGTCACGAGCGTCCCGCCGAAGGCGAGGTTCTTGCGGTCGCCGACCCCCGCGTCCTCCGGGACCACGTCGATGTGCTTGTCGGACGGCACCGACTCGCCGGTGAGCGCCGACTCGTCCACGTGGAGGTTCTTCACCGAGAGCAGCCGCGCGTCCGCGGGGACCTTGTCGCCGGCCTCGAGCACCACCACGTCGCCGGGGACGACGTCCGCCGCCGGGATCACGCTCCGCTCTCCGCCGCGCACGACCGTGGCCGACTGGGGCACCATGCCGGCGAGCGCCTCGATCGCCTTGCCCGCGCGGAGCTCCTGCACGAAGCCGATCGCCGTGTTGAGCACCACGACGGCCAGCACGACCGAGCCGTCGATCGCCTCGCCCATGATCATCGCGAGGGCCGCCGACGCGAGCAGCACGTAGATGAGCGGGTCGTTGATCTGACGGAAGAGCAGCTTGAGCGCGCTGTCGCCCTTCGCGCGCTGGATCACGTTGGGCCCGACGTCCTTGAGCCGCCGGGCGGCCTCGTCGATCGCGAGACCGGACGCGGCGCTCTCTGTCCTGGAGAGCGCCTCGCTGGCCGGCAGGCTATGCCAGGCGATCCCGGCCGATGGGGGGAGGACGGGTTGGGACATGATGGAGTGTTCTCCTGCGGCGGCCAGCGGCGCTGTGCGCGCTGCGCTCACCGGTGGTGGCAGCTCGTCGCTACGTGCTTCGCACGTCGCTCGCGCGTGGTTCGCCGTTGTTGGCACGTCTCGTGCCAGCGCAGGACCGGGCTGTTCAGCGTCCCGCGCGCTACCCGCTCTCGGGCCGCGCAGGACCTTTTCTCCCCGGTGGGGTATTTCGCCCCACCCCCCAGGTCCCGCGGCTAACCGCGCGCGTAGGCGAAGGTGCCGTCGATGTTGAGCAGCCGGGTCGCCTGGACGATCTCGGCCGCGGTCACACCGAACCGCTGCACCAGCTGGTCGGCGACGTCGCGGCGGAGGATGTCCCTGCTGAAGATGCGCAGCGGGCGCGGGGCGAAGTACCCCTCGAGCTCCGCGAACGTCAGGCGCTGGTAGTCGGCGGTGCCGGGGACGGGCCGCCGCGAGACGAGGTCGTAGAAGAAGAAGATGCCGCCCGGCCGGAGCAGGCCGAGCGCCCTGTCCATGAGGCCCCGCTTGAGCTCCGCGTTCGTCACCGACGACAGGACGGCGAACATCATCACCATGTCGAACGGGCCGCCGACGTCGGCCTTCAGGAAGTCGCCGGCGATGAAGCGGATCCCGGCGAAGCGCGAGCGCGCGAGCTCGGCGCGCTGCGCGACGAGATCGACGCCGGTGAGGCGCGCGGGGTCCGCGCCGAGCTCGACCAGCCACGCCAGGTTGGAGCCCGATCCGCAGCCCACGTCGAGCACCGACATCTCGCGCAGCGCCTCCGGCGTGCGCACGCCGCACTCGACGAGCGCCTCGCGCAGGCGGCGCTGGCGCTGCCGCGCGACGAGGTACGGGTGGGCGTTGAGCAGGCTCGCCCAGGGGTTCGACGGCAGGAAGCGCTCGGTGTAGTGCCGGTTGATCGCCTCGAGATCCCGCTCGAAGCCGCTGCCCTCGCCCATCAGCCCACCTCCCTCTTCAGCCGCGCGCCCCGCGCGGCGTCCCGCGCGATCTGAGCCGTCAAGGCCGGCCCACCGCCCAGTCCGGCAGGCGCAGGACCCCCCAGCGCACCGCCTTGAGCAGCCCGAGCGCCACGGTCTGCTCCGCCGTCAGCCGGCGGTGCGGCTTCCGCCGCGCCAGGTACGCGTCGAGGTAGCGCAGGAAGTCGGGATCCGGCTCCATACCGCCCACCTCGCGCCGGATGCCCCGGTACTTGCGCGTCTTCCAGATGAAGTTCTCCCAGCTGTCGAAGTAGTCGTGTCGCATCAGGAGGTCAGGCACGTAGACGACGCGCAGATCGGGGAACGCCTTGGCGATCCGGTACACCAGGTAGACCCCCTCGGCGCCGTAGAACTGATCCGGAAAGCCCCCGGTCTCCAGGTAGATGCCGCGCCGGATCGCCATGTGCCCCTCGGTCGCGAGGACGTCGTCGACCACGTCGTCGCCGCGGTCGTAGTGCCCCGCGAGCGTGCAGAAGTAGGGGTGCTCCTTGGGGATGATCCGGCCGCGCATCGCGGCGATGCGCGCGTCCTGGAAGACGCGGCAGACGACCTCCACGAACGTCGGCGCGATCAGGCCGTCGTCGTCGATGAACGCGACGTACTCGCCCCGCGCCCAGGCGATGGCCGCGTTGCGCGCGGCGTTCAGCGGGATGCCGTCGGTCAGCCGGAGCTCGACGTCGACGAGCGGGGCGGAGCGCGGGCGCAGGTGCTCGATGCCGCCGCTGTCCGCGAGCAGGATCTCGAACGGCACGTCGAGCGCCGCCGTCTGCCCGCGCGCGTGCTGGAGGCACTCGATGAGGTAGTCCTTCGCCTTGTAGGAGATGATGATCAGCGTGAGCTTCGGCGACGGGACCTCGCGCCGTACGATGAGCTCCTTCACCTCGGGCGCGTACTTCGCGCGCCACGCCTCTTGGAGGGCGCGCTCGCCCTCGGGGAGCCCCGCTCGGTCCTGGAGATGATGGTCAGGCATCGCGGCTCGCATGCCACGGGGGCCGCCGCGCAGGCAAGCATGTCGGTCGGGCTCCGCGCGAAGCAGGAAGCCGCCGGGCGACGCGCGCGGCGTGCCCGACGCGCGCGGCATGCCCGACGCGCGCGGCATGCCCGACGCGCGCGGCATGCCCGACGCGCGCGGCATGCCCGACCCGCCCGACGTCAGCGCGCGGCGTGCCCGATGCCCGCCGCGACGTCCTCGAAGAGGCGCGCGAGCGCGCCCGCCGTGGCGCGGGCGCTGAGCCCGGAGAGCGCCGCCAGGTCTGGCTCGACGAGCGGCCGCCCGGCGGCGCGCGCGTCGACCGCGTCCTCGATGCGGCGCTCGATCGCCGCGGCGTCGCCGCCCGCGTGCGTCCAGCCGAGGCGCGTCGCGTCGAGGATGCGCGCGACCTCGGGGGAAGGCGACGCCGCGAGGATGGGCGCGCGCGAGAGCAGGTAGTCGTAGAGCTTGCCAGGCAGGAGGTACGGCTCATCGCCGAAGCCGGTGAGCAGCGCGAGGTCGGCGCCCGCGACGAGGCCGAGCCCCTCGGCGTAGGGCAGGACCGCGCGGTGCTCGAAGAGCCGCGACACCCCGAGCTCCTCGGCCAGGCGGAGGTCGCTCTTCGCGACGCGCCCGAGGTTGAGCAGCCGGATCGCGCCCGGGCCGAGCGACCTGCGGCGCGCGACGGCGGCGAGCGCGCGGACGAACGGCGCGAGCGTGCGCTCGCTGTAGCAGTTGCCGAAGTGGACGAGCGTCACCGCCTGGTCGCGCCGCGGCGCGACCGCCGCGTCGGGGTCGAAGCCCGTCCGGATGCACGCGACGCGGCGCGCGATGCCCCGCTCGACGTAGGCGTCGCGCGTCATCTCGGACGTCACCGTGAACGCGGCGGCGGCGCCGACCGCCGCCCGCTCCACGAGCGCCGCCGCGGCGCGGACCCACGCGGGCCGCGTCGCCATCACCGGGCCGAACGACCACGGATCGCGGAAGTCGACCACGACCGGCCTGCCGGTGGCCCTGCCGGCCAGCGCGCCCGCGAGCACCGCCTCCCAGGGCGCCCCGCTCGCGAAGATCACCTCGGCGCCGACCTCGCGGGCTAGGCGCGCGACGCGCGCCGCGAGGACCGGGATGCGGCCCGCGTCGGGGCCGATCACCGGGACGTAGCGGACCTCGGCGGCGAGGCGCGCGAGGCCCCGCCGGCGCGCGACCGGCACCGGGGCCTCGGTCGGCGCCTCGACGGTGCCGTCGGAGCCGAGCGCGCGGCGCGGCATGCGCGCGAGCTCGGCGTCCGAGAGGTAGTCGCGGCGCACGTCGCACCCCGCCAGGTCGGCCTCCCCGAACGACGGATCCAGCCGCTCGCCGGGGGGCGGCCTCGCCGTGAGCACCGTCGCCGCCCAGCCGTGCTCCGGCAGGAATTTCGCGAAGCGGTACGCGCGCTTACCGCCGACGCTGAACCGCGGGGGAAAGTAGTAGCTCACGAGGAGCGCGCGCCTCATCGCCGCGCCTATATCACGGCCGGGCCGAGCGCCGCGCGCCCGCCGCCGGGCGCGGCTCCGGCCCGCGCATGTGCTACCGAGGCGCCATGCGGGACGAGCAGCCGACCCCGGTCGATCCGAGCGCGCCCTCGCGCGCGCCAGAGGCCGCGAGGGCAGCGCCGGCCCCCGGCGAGGCGCAGGGCACGTCGCTCGCCGACCGGATCGGGATGGTCGTCGGAGGGCAGTTCGTCAACACCCTCATCATCCTCGTGCAGGGCATCGTGGTGGTGCGGCTGCTCGGCAAGGCCGAGTACGGCGTGCTCGCGTTCGTGACGATGCTGTTCATGACGGGGCGCGATCTCGCGCAGCTCTACCTGCCGGAGTCGTTCCTCTACTTCGCGCCGAAGATGACGCGCCCCGAGCTCAAGGGGCTGGTGCGGCAGAGCATGCTCCTCCTGCTCGGCCTCGGGACCCTCTCGGCGCTCGCCTTCTCGATCTTCGCCTTCGTCCCCGGCCTCTTCCTCGACGGTCGCGCGGACGTCACGCAGCTGCTCCTGCTCACGGGCCTCATGAGCATGATCGCCTACCCGGCGAGCATCTTCGGCCCGCTCTTCATCGCCACGAACAACCACCGCAAGTCGGCCGGCGTCGCGCTGCTCGTCACGATCTCGAGCGCCGCGGGCGCGATCGTCCCCGCCGCGCTCGGGTGCTCGATCGCCTGGATCGTGGCCGCCCAGTGCGCGGCGCAGGCGCTCCGGCTCTGGCTGTCGTACCGGCTCTACGCGCGGCTGTTCCAGGGCGTCGCGGTCGCCCCGTTCCCGGGCGGCGTCAGGGCGCAGCTCTCCTATGCGCTCCCGCTCTCGGTCACCCGCTTCGCCGGCCTCTTCAACCAGAAGCTCGACAAGTTCGTCATCGGCCTCTTCTTCAGCGCGGGGCTGTACGCCGAGTTTGCCGTCGGCTCGCAGGAGCTCCCGCTCGTCGGCGTCCTCGCCTACTCCGTGGCCTCGACGATGCTCCCGGACCTCGTCGCCCGCGTCGAGAACGGGCGCACCCCGGCGGAGGGCGCGAGGGCGGCGATCGACCTGTGGCACTCCGGCATCCGCAAGACGACGCTGATGATGCTACCGATCGCGGTGTTCCTCCTGCTCTTCGCCGAGCCGCTCATGCGCACCGTCTACGGCGACGCCTACGCCGGCGCCGCCGTCCCGTTCCGCATCTACTCCGCGCTCCTGCCGCTGCGCGTGACGGCGTACGCCATCATGCTGATGGCGTTCGGCAAGACGTCGATGATCCTGCGGATCCAGGTGCTGGGCATGGTGTTCAACACAGCGGCGAACCTGATCCTCCTGCCCACGCTCGGCATGATCGGCGCGCCGCTCTCGGCCGTCCTGACCCAGGTCATCGGGATCGTCTTGACGGTGGCCTTCATCGCGCGCTTCTCCGGCGTCGGCCTGCGCGGCGTCTTCCCGTGGGGCCACTACGGGCGCGTCGCGGCCACCGCCCTCGTCGCCGCGGCGCCGCTCACCGCGTTCCTGGCCACGGGCGCGGTCGACAGGCGCCCCGCGCTCTGCCTCACGCTCGGCGCCCCGCTCTACGTGGGGCTCTACCTCGTCGCCGCGTGGGTCACCGGCGTGCTCGCCCCCGAGGACCGGGCGTTCGTCGCGCGCTGGCTCCGCCTCGAGCCGCTGCGCGGCCGCCATGGTTGACATACCCGCTCACACCGCACCTCCACCGAGGCGCGCGGCTCCCGCCCGCCGCGGCCTTGAGTCCGGACGCCCCGGCCACCATCATCCACGGTGCCACCGGCAACCCCGAACGCGCTCGGCGCCACCGCCGCCAGCCTCATCCACGACCTCGGCACAGCGCCGTCGCCTGCGCGCGCGCGACGACAGCGACGCCCGCAGTCAGGCGGTCGGACAATGCCCGATCGCCCCGGCCGCTCGGACCACAGCCGCCCACCGTCACTGTCTCGGGCGGCCAGAGCGGCACGACAACGCGCCCCGACGTGGATTCTGCGCAAGCTGCTTGAAAGGTCGGGTAAGCTGGAAAGATTGGTAGTCTTCCGTTCGTCTCTCTCATGGTTCCCGCCTTCGTGTGGATTTCACGCCGATCAGTGTTCTAGGCTTACTCGCCGGCCTCATCGGCGCCTTGTGCGATGGAGACGACCATGAGCGAAGACCAGGAACTAGGATTCCTCCTCCGGGTCATCTCGGGCCCCCTGACCGGGCAGACCGCGCGCATCCCGGGCGACCGCCCGCTGCTCGTCGGCCGCGCGCCTGAGTCGGATCTCTCGATCGCGAGCGACGGTGAGCTCTCTGCCCTGCACTTCTCGGTGGAGGAGATCGACGGCAGCTATCTGCTGCGCGATCTGGGCAGCCGCAACGGCACGCAGGTGAACCGCGAGCGCGCGCGCGAGGTGTCGCTCCGGGACGGCGACGAGATCCGCGCGGGGGCGACCCTGTTCGCGGTGGTGCGCCGCGAGGCGAACGGCGCGCACGGCAGATGCGCGCCGACAAGGCCTGCCCCGCCCTCGCGGCGGTCGCGGCGGACCGCGGTCGTCGCGACGGGCGCGCCGTTCACGGCGTCGGCGCGGGCTCGGCTCCGGCAGGAGCGCTCGCCGCTCTTCGCGGTGCTCGACGCGGCGCGCGATCCCCGCATCCGGCTGCTCCTTCTGGAGGCGAGCGAGCAGTCGGCGTCGCTCTACACCGGCTTCCAGGGCGAGATCCTCGCGGATGTCGGTCCCACGCTCGTGCAGCTCCCGCAGGGGTCCAGCCTGCTCGACGCGCTGATCGACAGCGGCTGGGGCGACAGCTGGGGCGTCTTCCTGACGAGCGGCCGCCCGTTCGGCGACGTGCGGAAGCACCTCCGCCGGTTTCTCCTGGTCGAGGGCGGGGCGGGCAAGCAGCAGTATTTCCGGTTCTACGACCCGCGCGTACTCCGCAGCTTCCTGCCCACATGCGGTCCGCGGAAGCTCGAGGCGCTGTTCGAGGAGATCGAGTCCTTCGCGATGGAGGCCGAGGATCCCGGCAAGCTCCTGCGCTTCACCGCCCAGGGCGGCAAGGCGATCCGCGAGGAGTCGGCGCTCGAGCGCGAAGGCTGAGGCGTCCCGCCCGGCGCCGGCGGCGCGCCCGCGGCTCAGCACGGCGGCGCGCCCGCGGCTCAGCGCGGCGGCGCGCCCGCGGCTCAGCGCGGCGGCGCGCCCGCGGCCCCGCTCGGGTCCTGGGAGGGCAGGTCCCAGGCGATCACGCGCAGGAGCTCCGCCACGCTGGAGGCCTGCGCGAAGCAGCCGCCGGGGTGGTGCGGCGGCTCCCCGGACGCGACCTCGGGCACGTGGCCGAGCGCGATCTCGTTCGCGGCCGCGGAGGCCACGAGCCGGTGCAGCAGCGGGATCACGTGCTCGCCGAGCGTGGAGAAGTGCCGGGCGGCGCGCGCGTAGAACCCGAGCAGGAATGGCCAGACCGTGCCCTGGTGGTAGGCGCTGTCGCGCGCCTCCGGCCCCCCCTGGTACCGGGGCACGTAGGCCGGATCGGCCGGCGAGAGCGAGCGCAGGCCGACGGGGGTCACGAGCTCCAGACGGGCACGCTCGAGCAGCGACGCGGCCTGCTCCGGCGTGAAGCAGGCGGGATCCACGGCGACGGCGATCACCGCATTGGGGCGGATCGACGCGTCGCGGAACGCGTTTGCCCCGTCCGCTTCCTCCGAGATCACGTCGTAGGGATAGCCGGTCTCCTCGCACCAGAAGCGGGCCGCGAAGGCCCGACGCGCCGCGCTCGCGGCCGCCCCCGCGCGCTCCGCGAGGCGCTCGTCGCCGGCGGCCCGCGCGAGGCGCGCGAGCGTCTCCGACCCCTTCGCCCACAACGCCGTGAGCTCGATCGGGCAGCCGGCGCGCGGGGTGACCGCGCGGCCTCCGACGCGCGCGTCCATCCACGTGAGCCCGTCGATCGCGCCCTCGCCGCGGCGGCCCGCGGCGAAGAGGCCGTCGGCCGTGATGTGGATCCCGTTCCTGGTCCCGCGCAGGGCGGCCTCGAAGGCGTCGCGGAGCGCGCCGAGGAGCTCGCCCGTGACGAACGGGTGCGTGTCGCCGATCGCGTCGGCGAGCAGGCGCGCCGCCTCGAACAGCCACAGGGTCGCGTCCGCCGTGTGGAACTCGGCGGGCTCTCCCGCGTCGGGGAGCCGGTTCGGCACGAGACCATCCTGCATGGCGTCGATCAGCGCGCGGAGGACGCGGATCACCCCCTCGGTCTTGCGCGGCACGAGGTAGAGGCCCGGCAGGGAGATGAGCGCGTCGCGGCCCCACACCTCGAACCAGGGGTAGCCCGCGATGACGCCGGGCCGCGCGGCCGCGTCGGCGCGGAACGTCTCGGCGGCGATGCAGAGGCGCCGTTCTATCAGTGGCCGCCGGGGCCCCGGGTCCTCGGCGCGGATCGCCGCGCTCGCCGCCGCGAGCAGGTTCTCCGGCTCGTCCTCGGGCAGCGCGCCAACGGCCACGAGCAGGTGGACCGGCTCGGCGCCGATCACCGTCTCGAAGTGGCCCGGCGTCCAGAGATCCTCGAGGAAGTCGAGGCCCCGATCCTGCTCGCCGAGGTACTCGAAGCGCCGCCACCAGTCCTGTGACCCGACGAACGTGCCCTGGTAGCGGAAGCAGATCCGCGGCAGCGCGCGGTTCGGCTGCACGCGGACCTCGCCGCTCGTCGGGCGCTCCTTCCCCGAACCGGGCTCCCCGCGCGCCGCGCCGGCGCGCAGCTCGACCTTCTGGGAGATGCCGCCGTTCTCGCGGAGCAGCTGGTGCATGTGGCGCGCGGCGAGGAGCGGGCGCAAGGTCAGCATCACCGGGTCCGCCCCGCTCCAGGCATAGCGCAGGACGGCCGCGTTCTCGCCGCGCACGAGGCCGAGCGTCACCTCGAGCTCGCCGCCCGGGAGCGCGTACGCCCAGCGCGGGAGCGGGTCCTGATCGAATCGCTCCAGGTAGAAGGAGCCGACCTCGGGGTCGATGCCCGGGAACTGATGCTTGGAGAGATCCCACCGCGGCCACGACGCCCGGCGCTCTGGCGGCGCGCCGTGCTGCGCGCCCTGCGGCCGGATGGGGCGGACGCTGGCGTCGACATGCGAGAGCATGACGTGCCGGCGCCGCGGCGGATCCAGGGCCGCGACGAGCAGGCCGTGGTAGCGGCGCGTGTGCATGCAGGCGATCGTCGAGCTCGCGTAGGCGCCGGCCCCGTTCGTGTGCAGCCACTCCTTGCGCGCGATCGCGAGCTGGCCGCGCACCTCGACGTGCGGCCAGGGCGACGCGTGCTCCAGCGCGGCGGCCTGGGCGCGCGAGGCCGCCGGCGTGGTCGAGAGGGCGTCGTGAGCCGGAGCGCTCCTCCGGGATCCGTCTGAGCTCATCGACCGCCGGTGGCCTTCCTGAGAGAGTCCTCGGCCGCGGCGCGCATCACGTCGACCGGGGCCGGGAGGCCCGTCCAGAGCGTGAAGGACTGCGCCGCCTGGCCGACCAGCATGCCGAGCCCGCCGGAGGCGCGGAGCCCCCGCTCGCGCGCGATCCGGAGGAAGGGCGTCACCGGCGGGTTGTAGACCACGTCGTAGAGGCACGCGTTCGGCGAGAGCGAGTCCCACGGGATGATGCTCGTGACCTCGTCGCCCGGCGGCCCGCCGAGCATGCCGGCGCTCGTGGCCTGGATGATCAGGTCGGCCGCGACGGCGAACTCGCTCCAGTTGAGCCGCAGCGCCACCGAGGACTTGCTGCTGATCGACCGCTCGGTCGGGATCGGCCACGGCGCGGTGAGCGCGCCGAGCTCGGACGCGCGCTGCCCCGCGGGCGACTCCAGCATGGCCTCGGTGCTGGTCCACGATCGGGTGGTCACGCTGATGAGGTGGTAGCCGAGTATCTTGCACGCCGCGATCGCCGCGAATGCTGCGCCGCCGGCCCCGATGATCACCGCGCGCTGCCGCGGGCTCGAGAGCGCGCCGTGCCCCCCTGCCGGGTCGTCCCCGCCGGGCGGTGCGGACCCGAGGAGCTGCGCGAGCTCGTCGCGGAGCGCGAGCACGTCGGTGTTGTGCGCGGTCACGCGCCGCGACTCCGTCCCGCAGAGGACGTTGGCGACGCCGACCTCGGCCGCGCTCGAGTCCACGTCGTCGACCATCGAGATGATCGCGCGCTTGTGCGGGATCGTGACGTTCGCGCCCGCGATGAGGCCGTTCCGGATGTCGCTCACGAAGCGCGCGAGCTCCGCGCCGGTGGGAACGTCGAACGCGCTGTAGATGTGGGGCAGGTGGTGGACCCGAAACGCGGCCGAGTGCATCGCCGGCGAGACCGAGTGGCCCACCGGGTGCCCGACCAGACCGAACATTCGCCGCTCAGGGTTCGACATGATGCCTTTCTTCCAGGCCGGCCTCTGCTCCGCCTTGCCCCGCCGAGACCTGACCGGAGGCGCCCGCGCGACCGAACGTCGGGGCGCGCTCGTCGGCCACGAAGCCGAGCCCGAGCTGCTCGCACGCGGGCGCGCCCGGCTGCGCCCGGCTGCGCCTCGGCGCGCGGCCGGCCCCCGGGGCGCGCGGCCCGCGCGCCAGGGCGCCTGCCCCGGCGGCGGCGCCTGCCCCGGCGGCGCCCGGCCCGGCCGCGGCGGCCGCCGCCGGCGGCGCGGCCGACGCGGGCGCGCTGCCCTCGACGAGCGGCTCGCCCGGCCCCGCGGTGGCCACGACCCGCGCGAGCAGCGCGCCGTGGTGCACGCGGACTGCGATCGGAGCGCCCGGCGCGACCTCGCGGTGATCGCGGACCGCGCGGCCCGACGCGTCCGTCGCGATGGCGTAGCCGCGCGCGAGCACGCGCAGCGGCGACATCGCCTCGAGCCGGGCGACGTCGTTCGCGAAGCCCTCCCGAAGCAGGGCGACGTGGCGGTGAGCGGCCGCGGCGAGGCGCACCGACAGCGGCCTGAGCGCGCCGCGTGCGCCCGCGATCACCGCGCGCGGGTGGCGCGCGGCGAGCCGACGGTCGAGGCGCTGGAGCCCGGCGCGGTCCTCGACGAGGATGCGCTCCATGCGGCGCCGGAGCCTCGCCACGGCGTCGTCGATCCGCTGCTGCGGCTCGGCCAGGATCTGCGCGGGCGAGCCGAGGCGGGCGCGCTGCCGGTCGAGATCGGCCCGCGCGGCCCTGAGCCGGTGGGCGATCGCGCGGCGCATGCGCGCCTCGAGGTGCTCCAGCGCCGCGTGGCGCGCGGCCGCGTCCGCGACGAGCATCTCCGCCGCCTGCGAGGGCGTGGCGGCGCGCGCGTCGGCGGCGAGGTCGGTCAGCGCGACGTCGATCTCGTGCCCGACCGCGCTCACTATCGGCACGCGCGCGGCGGCGACCTTCCGGACGACGATCTCCTCGTTGAACGCGCTGAGGTCGTCGGCCGAGCCGCCCCCGCGCCCCACGATGATCACCTCGATGCCCGGGAACTCCTCGAGCAGCGCTATCGCGCGCACGATGCGCTGCCCCGCGCCGGCGCCCTGCACCGGCGTGCGCGCGAGGATCAGCCGGGCGCCGCCGCGGCGGAACGCGACGGTCACGATGTCGTGGATCGCCGCGCCGTCGCCGCTCGTGACGACGCCGATGATCTGCGGATCGACCGGCAGCTTGCGCTTGCGCTCCGGCGCGAAGAGCCCCTCGGCGGCGAGCTTTTCCTTGAGGCGGAAGAGCGCCTCGAGGAGCGCGCCGCGGCCGGCGAGGCGCGCGTCGTCCGCGCAGAACTGGAGCCGTCCCCGCGGCACGTAGACCGTGGCGCGGCCCGTGAGCACGACGCGCGCGCCGTCGGCGAGCAGCTTGCGCGCGCGGGGCGCCGCGGTCCGGTACATCACGCAGTCGATCGCCGCCTCCTCGCTCTCGTCCTTCAGCGTGAAGTAGGCGTGCCCGCTGCCCACGACGCGCAGGCCGGAGATCTCGCCCTCGACGCGCACGTCCGCGGTCGACCCTTCGAGGATCCGCTTCAGCCGGCGATCCAGCTCCGCGACCGAGACCACCTCCGGCTCGGCGCCCCTGGGGCGGCGCGAGGGTGGCGGGCTCGTGAGCTCGCGCGGCTCGGCGGCGGGGATGGCCGCGAACGAGAGCTCGGGCGGGATATCGCGGCGCTGCACAGGGCAGACCTACCCTTTTGCTCGGCCTGGGGAAAGACTCTCGCGGGCCTGATCCCGCGTCAGGCGAGCCCGCCGGCGGGCTCGCGGCGGGGCTTGGATCAGGGCGGCTCCGCGACGGGGCCATTCGCGCAGGCGCTTTCGTGTGATAGGGCCGGCTCGTGATCCGCAAGGTCCTCATCGCCAACCGCGGCGAGATCGCCGTCCGAATCCTCCGGTCGCTGCATGAGGCCGGCATCCAGGGCGTCGCCGTCTACAGCGACGTGGACCGCGGCAGCCTCCATGTCCGCCTCGCGGACGAGTCGTACCCCATCGGCCCCGCTCCTGCGGCGGAGAGCTACCTCCGCATCGATCGCATCCTCGACGTCGCCCGGCGCTCGGGGGCGGACGCCATCCATCCGGGGTACGGGTTCCTCTCGGAAAACCGTGAGTTCGCGGAAGCATGCGAGCGGGCTGGCATCACCTTCATCGGCCCGCCCTCGAGCGCGATGGCGGCGATGGGGTCGAAGCCGGCGGCGCGCGCCAGGATGGCGGCGGCCGGGGTGCCCATCGTGCCCGGCGGCGAGCCCGCGACCGCCGCGGAGGCGCAGGCGCTCGCCGAGCGGCTCGGCTACCCGGTGATGCTCAAGGCCGCGTTCGGGGGCGGCGGCAAGGGCATGCGGCTCGTACACCGCCCGGAGGACCTGCCCGCGGCCTACGAGCGGGCGCAGAGCGAGGCCCTGCGGGCGTTCGGCAACGCCACGGTCTACCTCGAGAAGGCGATCCTCCGGCCGCGCCACGTCGAGATCCAGGTGCTCGGCGATCGCGAGGGCAACCTCGTTCACCTCTTCGAGCGCGACTGCTCGATCCAGCGGCGCCACCAGAAGGTCGTCGAGGAGTCGCCCTGCCCCGTGGCCAGCCCCGAGCTCGTGCAGCGCATGGGCGAGGTCGCCGTGCGCGGCGCGCTCGCGGTCGGCTACCACTCGGCGGGCACGTTCGAGTTCCTGCTCGCCGAGGACGGCTCGTTCTACTTCCTCGAGATGAACACGAGGCTCCAGGTGGAGCACCCCATCACCGAGTGGACGACCGGCGTCGACCTCGTCGCCGAGATGGTGAAGATCGCCGACGGCGAGCGGCTCTCCCTGCAGCAGCAGACGATCGCGCGGCGCGGCGCGTCGATCGAGTGCCGCATCTACGCGGAGGATCCGAGCTCCGGCTTCCTGCCCAGCCCCGGCACCCTCGCGACGCTCCGCCCGCCGGCCGGCCCCTGGGTGCGCGACGACAGCGGCTTCTACGAGGGCTCCGTGGTCCCGAGCCACTACGACCCGCTGATCTCGAAGCTCTCCGTATGGGCCCCGGATCGGCGCGCGGCCATCGCGCGCATGCGGCGCGCCCTGGCCGAGTACGCCGTCGCGGGCATCCGGACGAACCTCGCCTTTCACGAGAACCTCCTCGCGCACCCTGAGTTCCAGGCCGGCCGCTACGACACCGGCTTCATCGCCGAGCACACGGCGGAGCTCTGCGGCCCGGCCGCGGTTCCCCCCGAGGAAGAGGCCTCGCTCGCCGCCGCCCTGGCCATCGCGGCCGCGCGGGCGGACCGGCGGCCGGCCGTCTCCAGCGCCGCCGAGGCGGGCTCCTCGCGCCTCTCGCCCTGGGTCCTCCACCACCGGGCCTTCCGGTAAGCCCCTCCTCGCACGGCCCTGCGTCGCTCCCCGGCGCCGCCGCGACACGATGCAGCACGCCGCGACGCGCGGCGCCTTCGGCGGCAACCGACGGCAACCGACGGCAACCGACGGCAACCGACGGCAACCGACGGCAACCGACAGCGCGCCGCCTACGCATCGCGTCGCGCCAAAGTCTCCTCGCGCACGAGGCTCCCTCGATGCTATCCTACGCGGAACTTTCGGCTGGGGTGGAGGTGTGATGGGACGCGAGGCGAAGGGCCAGAAGGACCCTCTTGAGGCCGTCGCCACGCTCCCACCGCTCGAGGCACGCGCGCACGAGCCTCCGCCTGCGACGGGCTGGCCGGCCGCGCAGCGCACGGACGAGCCGGCGAGCGATGCGGCCGCCACACCTTCCCCGGTGCCCCGGTGGTTCGACGCGACCGCGCCCGAGGTGACGCCGGTGCGGGGCGCCGGCTCGCGGCGGATCTGGTCGGTCCCGCTGTTCGTGGCCGCGCTCGTGCTGGTCGCGACAGCGCGCAGCCTGATGGTCCGCGCGCTCTTGCCGATCGCCCTCGTCGCGGCGGCGGTGGCGCTCCTCGCGCGAGGGCGGCGGCGGCCCCTCCTGCCGCCCGCGCAGGCGAGCCGGCGCGGGCTGAGCCTCGATGGCGACCAGCTGCTCCTGCAGGGCAAGGGCGGCGCTGCGCAGCACCTTCTGCTCCCGCTCCGCGAGCGGTTCGGCGTGACGCTCCTCGCGACCCCGCGCCGCGATCGCCTCGTCGCCCTGCTCAGCTCCGGCGCCGGGATGTCCTCGATCGGCGCCAGCTTCGACGGCCCCTCGCGCCGCACCTTCGCCGCGCTGCTCGACCGCGCGTCCGTCGTCGGCTCCGACGAGGTCGGGCTCGAGGCGATCGGCCCGGACGGCGAGCCGATCTCGCTCGGCCCCGCGGCGCTCGCGGCGCTCCTCGACGAGCTCACGCTGCGCTCTCCCGGGTGCCTCGAGCGGTTCTTCGTCACCGACGCGCGCGGCGCGGCGCTCAGCCTCGACGGCCGTGAGCTCCGCGCCGGCGGCCGCGTCTTTGATCTGAGCGCGCCGCTCGAGTGGCGCGCGTTCGTGTTCCAGGAGGCGCTCGGGCAGGCGATCGCGGTGTACCAGGGGACGTGGGTGCGCCAGGGCACGAGCGAGATCGTCCTGGTCTGCCTGCTCCCCGCGATGACGCCGGCGCTCGACGGGCTGAGCCCATCGCTCGGCCCGCTCGATCGCGGCGCGCTCCGCGACCTCCGGCTGATGCAGGGCCCACCGGAGAGCCCGCCGCCCACCGATCAGCGCGTCGCCATCGATCGCTTGCTGATGGTCCCGATCCGTTCCGCGCTGGACAAGGCGCCTCGGCCCGCCGCGCAGGCGCCGCGCGCGCGCGCATGACGTACGGGTACGGCGCGCGCGCGCGCCAGGGATGTCCTGACAGGGCGGCCCGAGCGTGCTCCGGCGGCGGGCTTCGCTTGACGCCCGCGTCCGGGCGCGGGTAAACCGCGCCCGGTACTCGGGCGATAGAAGTTCAGCACGTCCCACACGACATCCGGAGGCGATCCATGGCCGTCGATATCCAGAAGCTATTCAACGAGGAGCTCCCTGCTGCCCTGGTGAAGAACACCGATGCGGCCAAGCAGATCGGTGGGAAGTACCAGATCAACGTGACGGGCGAGGGCGGCGGCGAGTGGCTGATCGACCTGTCCGACACCGGGCCCAAGATCGCTTCGGGCAGCACGGGCGGCGCGGATGTCACGATCACGCTCAGCAGCGAGGATTTCCAGAAGCTGCACGAGAACCCGCAGGCCAATTCGATGCAGCTCTACTTCGCGGGCAAGCTCAAGGTCACGGGCAACCAGATGCTCGCGATGAAGCTCCCGAAGCTGTTCCAGCTCGGCGTGGGCTGATCCGGGCGCCGGCGGCGCCATGCGCCCGCTCACCGACACGCGCGTCCTCGATCTCTCGCGGCTCCTGCCGGGGCCCTTCGCGACCCTCGTGCTCGCCGATCTCGGCGCCACGGTGGACAAGATCGAGGATGTCGCCGGCGGCGACCTCCTGCGCCACATCTCGCCGCAGATCGCCGGGGAGTCGGCGGCCTTCCAGCTCCTGAACCGCGGCAAGCGCAGCGCCCTGCTCGATCTGAAGAAACCCGAGGGGCACGACGCTTTCCGCCGGCTCGTCGCCACGTACGACGTGCTGTTCGACCAGTTCCGCCCGGGGGTGCTCGAGCGGCTCGGGCTCGGCCACGAGGCGCTGCGCGCGGACAACCCGCGGCTCATCGTCTGCGCGCTGACCGGCTACGGCCAGACAGGCGGCCTGGCGGCGCGCGCGGGGCACGATCTGAACTACGTCGCGCGCGCGGGGGTCCTCGGCGCGCAGGGGCCGACGGAGGGCCCGCCGCAGGTGCCGGGCTTCCAGGTCGCCGACGTGAGCGGCGGCATGTGGTGCGCGATCGCGGTCCTCGCCGCGCTGAAGGAGCGCGAGCGGACCGGGCTGGGCGCGGTGCTCGACATCGCCATGACCGACGGCGTGCTCGGCTTCGCCCTCCCCACGCTCGCCGCTGCGCTTGCGGGCGGCGCGCGCGCGGTGGAGGGAGAAGGTCGAGGAGAGGGAGACGAGCGCGCGCGCGCAGCGGGCGACGAGCTGCTCACCGGCGGGCTCGCGCCGTACAACACCTACCTCTCGAAGGACGGGCACGCGATGGCCCTCGCCGCGCTGGAGCCGAAGTTCTGGGTCTCGTTCTGCGAGGGGGCAGGCCTCGATCCCGACCTGAGCGCGCTGATCCCAGGGCCGCACCAGGTCGAGCTCAAGCGCAGGCTCGCCGCCCTCTTCCGGGAGCGGACGCGCGCCGAGTGGGAGGCGCTCGCGGCCGAGCGCGACTGCTGTCTCGAGCCGGTCCTCGATCCGCGGAGCGCCGCCGCCGATCCCCACCTCGCGTCGCGCGATCTCCTGTTCGAGATCGCCTCGCCGCGCGGCCTGGTGCCCCAGCTCCGGACGCCCGTCACGCCGCGGGGGGTCGCGTTCGCGCCGGCGCCCCGCGCCGGCGAGCACACGCGCGCCGTGCTCCGCGACGCGGGCTTCTCGGAAGGCGACATCGACGCACTGATCCGCGCCGGCGCCGCGCGCGAGGCGCGCTGAGCGCCGGCGCGCGCGTCAGATCTTCTTCAGCTCGTCGACGAACTCCCAGTCGGCGATGAGGTGCTTCTTCAGCAGCAGCGACAGGAGCGCGGCAAACATCGCCTCCCAGCGCACGTTGTTGCCGAGGATCTCGCTCGCGTCGGCGCCGTGGGAGACGGCGCGGAGCGCGGAGACGAGATCGCGCGCGGTGAGGCCCGGATCGTCCGCGGCCACCGGCGGGGGCGGCTCGGACTGAGCAGCGGCCCGGGGGGCCGGGGCCGCTTGCCGCTGCTGCGGCTGCGGCTTGGACCCGCGCGCCGGGAGCGTGATCGTCGTGCCGTCGAGCAGCGTGAGCGAGACCATGCGGCGGCGGCCGCGGCCTTGCGGGGCGGGGATGTTGCGCACCTCGCGCTCGCTCGGGGGCTCGTCGCCGTGGTCGGGGACGCTCTCCGGGACGCTACGCGCCGCGGCGCTCGCGCGCCCGAGCACGGCGCCGAGGAGCGCCGAGGCCGGCGTGCTGGGCGCGGGCGTCGCGTCCACGCTCGGCGCGGCCTCGCTGGCGGGCGGAACCAAGGGCCCCGGCGCGGCGCTGGGGCGCAGCGTCTTCCGGCGCTCCGACGGGGCGGCCGGCGCGGATTGTGCCGCCTGCGCGGATTGCGCCGCCTGCGCGGCCGCGAGCAGCTCGGGCGACGGCGCGACTTTCAACGTCGGCCGCGAGCGCTGCTCGTCAGGGCGGCCGCGGATCTCGCGCTCCTCGGGGCGGCCGCGGATCTCGCGCTCCTCGGGGCGGCCGCGGATCTCGCGCTCCTCGGGGCGGCCGCGGATCTCGCGCTCCTCGGGACGACCGCGGATCTCGCGCTCCTCGGGGCGGCTGCGAGCTTCCCGCTCCACGGGCCGCTGAGCGGCGCGCGGCGCCTCCCATCCCATCTCGTCGTCCAGGACGCCCACCTCGGCGGGGTCGACCTCGGAGGTCTCGATCGCCGGCAGCGCGTCCTCGACCAGCCGGGCCCCGGAGCGGAGGGCGGGCCTCGTCAGCAGCAAGGGCTCCGGCGTGGACGCGGCCGGGGGCTCCTCCGAGTGCCGCGCGGTCTCCGGCGCCCTGGGGAGCTCGGAGGAAGGCGGCGGGTCGACCGGGCGCGCCCGCGACTGCGGCTCGCTCGCCTGCGCCCGCTGCACGGGCGCGGGCGGCGGGGCCGAGCGCGCGCGCGCTCCGTAGTAGACCCGGATCGCGTTCCGGATGTCGCTCGGCGGAGCGATCATCGCGCGCACGGGCAGACCGGAGAACGCCATGCACTCCTTCATGCCGTCCTCGTTCGTCGGATCGTCCATCGCGACGTAGAGCGTCTCGCCCTGGTTGCGGACGTGGCGCACGTAGATCGGGACGAGGCAGTACCGCTCGGCCACGTCGTGCGGTACGAGGTTGAGCAGCTGCCGCGAGAACTCGATGTGCAGCAGCGACACCCATGGCACGGCGAGCTGGTGCGAGAGGATCTGCGTCAGCTGGGTTTCGTTGATCAGACCCTGCTCGACGAGGAGCGTCCCGAGCCGCCGGCCGTCCGTGCGCTGCAGCTCCAGAGTGCTCTCGAGGGCCTCCTGGGTGATCATCCGCGCGTCGACCAGGAGCTGACCGAGACGTAGGCGAGGCGTAACCATCGCGCCCGAGGTTACCCCAAGTGGGATCCAGGACCTAACAGACGGCTGGACGAGCCCCCCCGCCCCCCTCCCGGCGGCGCCCTGGCGGCCCCCGGGAGACCTCGACTCCAATCGCTATCCCGAACGTGGTAAGGTCCCGCGCGTGTCCACAGTGGTCTGCCCGCAATGCGCGAATCCGTGCGAGCAGGCGCACAAATTCTGCCCGGTCTGCGGCTTCCCGATCTCCGAGTTCAACCGGACGTCCGACGACGCGCTGATCGGGACGACGCTCCCGGGCAACTACGTGATCCTGGAGCTCGTCGGCGTGGGCGGCATGGGCCGCGTGTACAGGGCCGAGCAGAAGGCCCTGGGGCGCACCGTGGCCGTCAAGATCATCCACCCCCACCTGCTCGGGGACGAGAGCGCGTCGGTCCGGTTCATCACCGAGGCGCGCGCCGCGAGCCGCCTCAACCACCCGAACTCGGTCGGGGTCATCGACTTCGGCAAGAACGGCGGGCAGCTCTACCTCGTCATGGAGTTCCTGCGCGGGCGCGACCTCGCCCGCGTCGTCTACGAGGACGGCCCGCTCCCCTTCCGCCGCATCGCCGACATCCTCTGCCAGGTGCTCGCTGCGCTCGCCGAGGCGCACCACCTCGGCATCATCCACCGCGATCTCAAGCCAGAGAACATCGTGCTCGAGCCGATGCGCTCGGGCGGCGACTTCGTGAAGGTCGTCGACTTCGGCCTCGCGAAGATGAAGGCGGAGGTCGCGACGACGAACATCACGAGCCCGGGCATCGTCTGCGGGACCCCGGACTACATGGCCCCGGAGCAGGGGCGCGGCGATCCGATCGACGCGCGGAGCGATCTCTACGCGTGCGGCGTCATCCTGTTCCAGCTGCTCACCGGCCGGCTCCCCTTCGAGGCGGAGTCGCCGACGCAGGTCGTGCTGATGCACCTCTCCCTGCCTCCGCCCGATCCCGCCCTGATCGCGCCGGAGCGCGAGATCCCCGAGCCGCTCGTCGAGGTCACGCTCCGGGCGCTCGAGAAGGACGCCGCGCGGCGCTACCAGTCCGCGGACGAGTTCGCGGCCGCGCTGCGCGCGTCGGTCGGCACGTTCGACACGCCCTCGGGCCGCTTCTCGTTCGCCGAGGCGACGGTCATCTGCGGCGCGTGCCGCGCCATCGTGCCGCGCGGCCAGAAGTTCTGCGGCGAGTGCGGCGCCAGGATCGCGCAGCCGCACGCCCCCGCCCCGGCGCCGCGCGCCGCGCCCCCCACCGCGCGGCGCGATCGCGCGTCCTCGGCGCCCTCGCTCCCGCTCCCGTTCGCGGCGCGCGAGGAGGACCTCGCGTGGCTCGACGCCTGCCTCGCCGACGTCGAGGGTTCGGTCGTCGCCGCGCGCATCGTCGGCGAGCAGGGCGTCGGCAAGACCCGGCTGCTCCGCGAGTTCCTCGACGTCGCCGCGAGCCGCGGCGACAACGTGATCCAGACCGGCCCGGATCCCTGGGGCGCCGAGGTCGGCTACTACGCGCTCCGCTGGGCGATCGCCGGGCTCGCGGAGCTCCCGCCCGACGGCGGCAACGCCTCGAACTGGAGCGGCGCGACGCCGGAGGCCCGCCGCGGGCTGCTCGAGATCTTCGGCAAGGGCGACCGCGGGAGCGACGTGCGCCGGCACGCATGGAACAAACCGGCGGCGGGGGGCCTGTCGCCCGACGATCGCCGCTTCATCGCCGCGGAGGCGCTGCGCTGGGCGCTCTCGCGCGCGCAGCAGGCCGCCTTCCCGCACCGGGTCCTGCTCGCGATCGACGATCTGCATGCCGTCGACGGCGCGAGCCGGAACGCGTTCGCCGACGTGATCGCGGAGCCGCCGCTCGCGGCGCTGCTCATCGTCGGCAGCCACACGCCGGGCTTCGAGCCGGAGTGGGGTGGCGCCGTGCGCACGCTCGGCGGACTGCCGAAGGACATCGCGCTCTCGCTCCTCCGGAGCAGCGTGAGCCTGGATCACCGCGCCGCCCGCAAGACGCCGCCGAGCACAGGCGGTGCGCGGCTGTCGCCGCGGCGAGACGGCGCGGACGGCGCCGCCGACCCGGCAGCGCTGGGGTTGCCGCCGAGCGCGGCGACCCCGGTCGGGCCCGGCGGCGATGGCGCGACGGTGCCGCCGCTCTACATCGACCAGCTGGTCCGCTACACGCTCGAGGGCGGCAGCGATCCGCCCGCGCGGATGGCCGACCTGGTCGCCGCGCGGATCGAGCGGCTGCCGCAGGACGCGCGCCGCACGCTGCAGGCGCTCGCGGTCATCGGCGACGCGGCGGATCGGCCCACGCTGCAGCGCCTGCTCCCGGACATCCGCGCCTTCGACGATCTGCTCGGCAAGCTCGTCGCGGCGGGCATGATCGAGGAGCACGCGAGCGGCATCCGCACGACGCACCCGCTGCTGCGCGACGTGACGCTCGCGACGATCCCGGCCGGCGTCCGGCGCGACCTGCACGCCAAGGCGACGTTCGACAGCGCCGGTGACCCGCTCGCGCTGCCGCTCGAGGTGCAGGCGATCCACGCCTACCACGCGCAGAACGCGTTCGTCGCGCTGATGCTGCTCGAGCAGACGGCGGATCGCTCCGCCGCGCGCGGGGATAACGCCGGCAGCGTGCTGGCGCTGCGCCGCGGCCTCGATCTGGCGCGGCGGGAGATCTTCCGCGGCGAGCTCGATGACCCGGTGCGCGCCGTCCTGATCTTCAGCCGCAAGCTCGGCGACGCGCTCGCGCGCGCCGGCGATCTGACCGACGCCGACGGCGTGCTGCGCGAGGCGCTCGACCTCGCCGGCCCGGGCGGCCCCGATCGCGCGCTCGTCCTCGGCTCGCTCGCGTACGTGGCGCACGAGCGCGAGCGCACGAGCGAGGCGTCGATGTACCTCCGTGAGGCGATAGACCTCGCCCGGCAGAGCGCCGACAGCGACGTGGTGCAGTCGCTCGACAAGATGCGGCGCGAGTGGATGTCGCGCTGAGCGGGACACCGTGAACGGCGAGGAACGAGCGCAAGAACCCCGATCTCCGGCGAACGCAGCGGCGGCGCCGGCGCGTGCGCCGTTCATCGCGCGGTGGGATCTCGACAAGACCTACCTCCGGACGGACTTCGACACGCTGCGCGACCTCGTGCGGACCGCGATCGAGCGGCCGGATCAGAAGCGCACCGTGCCGGGCGCGGGGTCGCTCCTGCGCGAGCTCGGCCGCGCGGGCGTCGAGACCCACATCCTCTCGGGCAGCCCGGAGCAGCTCCGCTCCCGCATCGAGCAGAAGCTGCGGCTCGACGGCGCGCGCTGGGCGTCGCTCACGCTGAAGCCCAACCTGCAGAACATCCTCCGGCTGCGCTTCCGCGCGCTGCGCGGCCAGCTCGGCTACAAGCTGCCCGCGCTGCTCCAGCGGCGCTGCGAGCTCCCGAGCCAGCGCGACCCGAGCGGCGCGCTGATCCGCGAGGTGCTCCTCGGGGACGACGCCGAGGCCGACGCCTTCGTCTACTCGCTGTACGCCGACATCTGCGAGGGCAGGGTCAGCCCGCTGGAGCTCGGCGAGGTGATGCGGCTCGGGCACGCCTACGACGACACCATCGCCGACGCGATCCGGTTCGCGAGCTACGTCGAGAAAGGCCCGGTCGTCGAGCGGATCCTCATCCACCTCGACCGGCAGTCCTCCCCCTCGGATTTCCGGATCTTCGGCGACCGCGTCGTCCCCTTCTACAACTACCTGCAGGCGGCCTTCGTGCTCCACGAGGACGGCCGGATCGGCGCGCACGCCGTGCTCCGCGTCGCCCAGGATCTCGTCGTCGCGCACAACTTCGACAGCGCCGCGCTCGCGCGGAGCTACGTCGATCTGTCCCGCCGCGGGCACGTCTCCGGCAAGGGCATCGCCTCGCTCGAGGCCGCCTACGGCGAGCTCGCGCAGCGCCGGGCCGCGGGCGCGAGCGACCTCGGCGCGATGATCGCGGAGCTCACGCGGCTCTGCGCCGACCTGCGCCCCGCCATGAGCCGGCAGCACGTGGCCATCGACTACCGCGCGCTCGCCGTCGGCCACAACCGCCGCTCGAAGCGCGGCCGCTGACCTGGCCCCGGCTGCGCTTCGAGCGCGGGCGCGCGGCCGCCGATCCAGCCCCGGCCGCGCGCCTACAGCCAGGCGTTGTTCAGGATCTCGCCGACGCCTCCGGCGCCCGGGACGATGTACTGGATATTGTTCAGGCCGCGCTCCTCGTCCCAGTGCGTGCCTGGCTCGGTCTTGAGCACGCGCGCCGGCGAGAGGCCGCGATCGAGCCGGAGCGCGTAGATGATGACGTCCGGGTGGGCGTCCGTGACGCGGCGGATGTACTCGGGCGTGACGATGAGGTGCATGGTGATGCACTTGGCCGGCCGCCCCTCGAGCGCGGTCTTGTAATACGAGAGCGCGCTGACCATGGATGAGCCCGTGGCGCCCATCGGATCGGGGAAGAGCACGTGGCGCCCCTCGACGTCGCGGCCGATCTTGGCGTCGTGCCACGTCGCGCCGATGACCTCGCCTTGCTCGTTGGTCTGCCGGCTCATGAACAGGTGATCTTGCCGGACCAGCGCGGGGTCGAGCACCTCGTTCAGGAGCTCGTAGACGACCTGAGATGGCATCGTCCCGGCGCGCGCGATGCCGACGGTGACCGCCTTGGTCGCGCGCGACAGCGCAGTGCCACGGTATATCGCCTCCGGATGGGAGGAGATCATCCGGGTCGGGACGTCCACGCGCGCGCGCCCGAGCTCCGCGGCGAGGACCGCGCGCGCCAGGATCTGGTAGAGAACGCCGACGAGGCGGCCGACGTCCGGCTGAACCGTCTCCGGGGAGCAGGCTCGAGCCAGCAGCGTCCATGCGAGTGGATCATCGAGGAGGTGCACGCCCGGCCCGTACCGGTGGGCGATTTCGGGGGGCCGGAATCGGCTCTCAGCGTACGCAACGTCGACCATCGTTTTTCTGTTACACTACCTCGCCCGGCGCGGGGTATTCCTCCGGGTGCGCGCCGGTGCTCTCCCCGGGAGCGGAGCGGTTTCGAAGCGATGAGGGCGCCCGCCCCAGCGGGTCGCCCGGTGGACTTGCAAAGGAAGGGATGTTCGGTGGATAGCGACCTTGCCGAGTCGGTTACGGCGCTCAAGGATGCCTTTGCCCGAAGAGGTATCCCTGCGAGGTTCGGAAAGGCGGCTCCAGCGGTGGTGGAAGAGCTGCGCAGGACGCTGCGGGTGCCCGCCAGGTACCGCGCTTTCCTGCAGGAGGCAGACCCGCTCGACGTCGAGACGGTGACTCCGGTCGAGCGAGTTCGCCTCATCCCTTCCGAGAAGCTCGCGGCCGAGCAGCAGGCGAGCGGCGGCGACAGCTCCCTCGCGGGCTGGCGCAAGAGCTGGATCCTCATCGCCCGCAGCGCTCTGCTCGGAGATCCCTACTTTCTCGACATCTCGAAGCTGGACGCCGAGGGAGACTGTCCCGTGTTCACCTGCATGACGGGGACCGACTCGCTCAAGCCGGAGCTCTGCGCCTCTAGCTTCCAGCAGTTCCTTCGCATCCTCGCTACCTCGATGGAGGTCGCGTCCGGCTTCGGTGAGAGCGGCCTCGACGACGACGACGAGGCGATCTTCCGCGAGACGCTCGCGCCGAAGATCAAGACGATCGACTCCGCGGCCCTCCGCGCAGGCCACTGGACGTGACGTGGCATCCGCGGCGCGCCGCCCGAAAGGCGCTCCGTGGATCGAGCTGACCGTGCCATGGCCAGGTGCCCGGCTTGCAATGCAGAGAACCCGGGCGCCGCCCGGTTCTGTGTGACGTGCGGCGCGTCGATGGTCGCGAGGAGCGCCGGGGTCGCCGCGACGCCCTCGGCGCCCCCTGCGCCCGGCCCGCAGACGACCGTCCCTGGGCAGCCGCTGCCCGAGGCGCTGCTGCCCGAGGCTCCGGCGCGCCGGGTCAGCCAGCCGGCCTTCGGGGCCGGCGGCGCGAACGGGCCCGCGGCCGGGCCGCACGTCGTCCCGGCGCCGCTGGCGGGCTCGCTCCCGCGGCGCGTCCCGGGGGGCCACCTGCCGGCGGGGACGCTCGTCGACCAGAAATACGTGGTCGAGCGGGTGCTCGGCGAGGGCGGCATGGGGGTCGTCTACCTCGCGCGGGACGTCCACACCGGGCTGCACGTGGTCCTGAAGGCGGTGCGGCAGGAGCTCGGGCACCGGCCCGACGTGCGCGCGCGGACGCTCGCCGAGGGCCGCGCGCTGGCGCAGATCGATCACCCGAATGTCGTGCACCTGAAGGCGGTGGTCGCGGAGCGGGACGATCTGTGGCTGGTGATGCAGTACATCGACGGCGAGAGCCTGGAGCAGACGCTCGCCAGGTACGCCGAGGAGCGCCGGCCGATGCCGCTGCCCGAGGCGCTCTCGATCTTCCGCCAGATCGCCTCCGGCATCGCGGCCGCGCACCGCGAGGGGGTGATCCACCGCGACCTCAAGCCGGCGAATGTCCTGATCCGCGGCAAGGATGGCGTCGCGAAGGTCACCGACTTCGGCATCGCCAAGGCCGAGGCGGACGCGCTCGCGGGGCGCGGGCTGACCAAGGGGATCATCGGCTCGCTCTATTACATGTCGCCGGAGCAGGTCCTCGGTCGCCGCGACCTCGACAAGCGGGTGGACATCTACGCCCTTGGCGTCGTGCTCTACGAGATGCTGATCGGGCAGGTGCCGTTCGACGCCGAGAGCGACGTCGAGATCATGCGCTTGCACGCGGAGGTGCCGCTCCCGAGCGTCAGCGCCGTGCGGCGCGACGTTCCTCCGGAGCTCGACGTGTTCCTCCACAAGGCGTGCGCGAAGGACAGGGCCGATCGCTTCGCCAGCTGCGAGGAGATGCTCGCGGCGCTCGACGCGATCGCTCGCCCCGCGCCGGCCGCGACCTCGGCGCCGCTCGGTATCTCGAGCCGACCGCCGCCGCCTGCGGCCACGACAGTCGATGAGCTCCGCGACGCGGCGCCGTCGCCGCCGGGGGGGGCGCTGGCGAGCCGGCCTGCGAGGCCGCAGCGCGCGCGGGGCTCGTGGCTCGCGATCGGCGCCGGGGCGCTCGTGATGTTCGGCGGGGCCGCCGCGCTGCTCGGGCTGGGCGTGCTCGACAAGCCGCGCGATGGTCGCCGGCGGGGCGCCTCGCTGCCGTCGAGCCCGGTCTCCAGCGCGAGCACCGCCGACGTCGAGGCGAGCGCGACGCAGCCGGAGCCGTCGCCGCTCTCCGGGCTGACCGGCTTGTGGGTGGGCAATGGGCGCGAGCTCGAGGCCGTGCTCGCCGGCGAGGCGCTCGAGTTCCGGGTCCGCCACCCAGAGCAGTTCGCGCCCCAGGACTATGCGGAGGGCGAGGCCCGCTTCTCGCTGCGCGAGCTCCCCGGAGAGGCCGGGGTGTTCGCCGTGGAGGACCGGCTCCGTTTCATCGCGCCCGGCTCACGCCAGTTCGATCCGGCGCGCTCGCGCGGCACCTGCCAGGACGTCCGCAGCGACGTGGAGGGTCGCCCCCTGCGCGCGAGCTTCGACGGCACCCGCCTGAGCGTCGAGTTCGCGAAGATCGAGCCATCTGCGAGCAACTTCGTGCTCGAGCGCAACAAGGTCGTCAGCTGCGTCGGCCTCAGCGCCCTCCCCGCCACGCGCGTGGTGAGCACGCTCTCGCGGCCGTGATCCTCGGCGCGCGGTCACGGCCGCCGCCGCCCCTCAGCAGCACCGCTCAACGCCCCGTCGTCCGAGCCAGCTACCGCCGCCAGAGCGGGGCTCACCCGCACAGGAGACGGGCCCAGATCGGCAATCTCAGCGCGCAAGCGCATTCCCTCGCCCGACCCTGCCACCCGCGTTGCCGAGCGGGGTTCACCCGCACAGGAGACGGGCCCAGATCGGCGTTTTCGGCGCGCAGGCGTACTCCAGTACGCCGAGCACCGAAAACGTCGAGGTGGGCCCGTCTCCGAAGCGGGTGAGCCCCGCTCAGAGGCCGCCGACGGCGGGGACCGGCTGCGGTTTTCCGGCGTGGATGATCGCGCACCGGACAGTGGTCGACGACGTCGGCGCGCTCGCGCGCCCGCCGCCGAGGACGAGCGTGCCGAAGATGTTGCGCGCCGCCGTGTCGACCTCCGCGGCGCCGCGCGGGGGGACCGGGTTCCCGCTCGCGTCGAACACCGTCACGGCCTGCACGACGCCACGGGCGATCTCGCTCTCCGGGAAGGACATCATCACCGCGATGCGGATGTAGGCCGACGCCCCCTCGACGACCCCGAAGCTGTACGGCTTCTTGGCGAAGGCGCCGCAGAAGCCGCTCGTGCCCATGCCGCCGTCCGGGCCGTAGTTCGCCGCCGCCCACTGCGCGACGTTGACCGTGAGCCCGCTCTCGCCCGAGCCCTGCGCGTACTGGACGCACTGGCCGAGCGCGGGATCCCACATCGCGCCCGTCGGGCATCGCCCCACCTTGGCGCAAGCCTGACCGGTCCATACCTCGTCGCGCGCGCAGGTCTGCGAGAGCGGCACGCACGCGGCGGTCGGTCCGTCGACGACGAGCTCCTGGCCGGGCGGGCACCCGAGCTTCTGCCCGGCGCCGACCGCGACCCCGATGTTGGTCGCCACCTGCTCGCGCGACACGCAGTATCCGGTGCTCTGGTCGATCTCGTCACCAGGCTTGCAGCGGTCGGGGGCGCACCCGCCGGCCTCGTAATGGCGACCCACGCCGCAGTACGCGTTCGCCGCCTGCGGCGTGAGGCACTGGCCCGCGACCGAGAGGTAGCCCTTCAAGCAGCGGCAGCGGTTCTGCGTCGTATCGAAGCCGGCGCCGTCGCTGCACGACGAGATCGAGCAGCGGCAGCTGCTGCCCTGGCAGATCTTGAGAAAGCAGGAGTTCTCCGGGCACCCCACGAGGACCGCGGGCGCGAGCGCGAGGAGCGCGAGCGATATCGCGGTGGACGCGAGGCCGAACGAGCCGGGCCGCATGGGGGCGACCCTACTCCATCCGCTCGGGCCGGGGAACTCGCGGAGCGACGCGCGGCAGTGGACGGCGAGCGCGGCGAGCGCCGCCGGACATACCGGCGGCCGGGGTGCTGTGGTACGGGGTCTCGCCGTCCGCGCGGGGACCCCGCCGCGCCGGTCCTACGTCAAGCCATGCTGCCCATCTACATCGAAGGTTCGCCCGAGTTCGAGTCCACCCTGTCTGCCCTGCGCACCCGCGGCACGGGCGATCTCGCGAACGTCACGCCCGCGGTGACCGAGATCATCGACAACGTGCGGCGCGGCGGCACGTCCGCCGTGCTCCGCTACATCGAGAAGTTCGAGCGGAGGACGCCGAAGGCGCTCGTCCGCCACGCTGGCCCCGAAGCCGAGGGCGGCTTCGGCGGGGCCGAGGCGCTCGCCCGGCTCCCCGCGGACATCCGCGCCTCGCTCGAGACCGCGGCCGCCAGGATCGCGCGGTACCACGAGCGGCAGCGCGACGCGGGCGACCTCGGGCCGGCGGACGCAGCGCCGAGCGGGCCCGCGCTGCAGGCCGGCTTCAGCTACGAGGAGGAGGGCGTCCTCCTCGGCATGCGCGTGCGCCCCCTGCGTCGCGTCGGCGTCTACGCGCCGGGCGGCAAGGCCCGCTATCCCTCGAGCGTGCTGATGTCGGCCATCCCCGCGCGCATCGCCGGCGTGCGAGAGATCGTGCTCGCGAGCCCGTCGGCGGACGACGTCACGCTCGCCGCAGCGCACCTCTCCGGCGTGACGACCCTGCTCGACTCGGGCGGCGCGCAGGCGATCGCGGCCATGGCCTACGGGCTCCCGGAGCTCGCGCCGGTCGACAAGATCGTCGGGCCCGGCAACGCCTACGTCGCCTGCGCGAAGCGGCTCGTCTTCGGCGACGTGTCGATCGACGGCATCACCGGGCCGAGCGAGATCCTGGTGCTCGCCGACGACTCCGCGGACCCGCGGCTCGTCGCGGCCGACCTGCTCTCGCAGGCCGAGCACGACGAGGCGTCCTACGCGCTGCTCGCGACGACGTCGGCGAAGCTGGCGGAGGCGGTCGCGCGCGAGCTCGACGCCGCGCTTCCCGAGCTCACGCGGCGCGCGATCGTCCAGGAGTCCCTCTCCCATCATGCGGCGGCGCTGGTCGTCGGCTCGCGCGCTCGCCTCGCCGAGGTTGCCGATCAGCTCGGGGTCGAGCACGTGGCCTTCCACGTCGCCGACGCCGAGGGGATGTTCTCGGAGATCGGCACGCTCGGCGCCGCGCTGCTCGGCAGCCTCACCCCGGTCGCCGCGGGCGACTACCTCGCGGGGCCCTCCCACGTGCTCCCGACCGGCGGCTCGGCGCGCTTCGGAGCGCCGCTCGGCGTCTACGACTTCGTGACCCGCGCGAGCCTCATCCGTTACTCCGGCGCGGCGCTGCGGGCGCAGGGCCCGATCATCGAGAAGCTGGCGCTGGCGGAGGGCCTCCAGGCGCACGCCCGCGCCGTGACGCTCCGCCTTGCGAGCACGGCGCTCGATCCGGCGGCGAAGCGCGATCCCGCGAAGTCCTGACGGCCTCGCGCCGCCCCGCCGAGCGCGCCGCGCCCTCCACGAGCGCGGCGCCGGATGGGCGGCCCCCGATGCTCCGAGCGCGCGCGCTCCGTTCCCCTCGGCGACGAGCGCGCGAGCGCCTGCGCGGCGAGGCCGCGCGCGCTCCGTTCCCCTCGACGGCAAGCGCGCCAGCGCCGGCGCCTGCCCGACGAGGCCTCGCGCGCTCCATTCCTCACGATGGCAAGCACGCCAGCGCTTGCATGACGAGGTCGCGCACGGCTGCGTGAAGCCGGCGCCTTGCGACGTCTCACGACGCTTCGCGCGGCGCCATGAAGGCCCGCGCGAAGCGCGGCTTCACTCGACGCGCAGGTAGCCCGCGTTGAGCAGCTTCAGCACGGACTGCGCGGTCTCGAGATCCGTCGCGGGGCTCTTGTTGAGGACCATCGCGAGGTGCCCGTGGTTGTAGACGATCTGGAGGACATCCAGATCGACGGGCGAGAGATCGCGGAGCAGCGGCTTGAGCGGCTGGGGCATGACCAGGCGCGCCGACAGATCCGGGAGCTGGTGGCGAATGTTGTTCAGCTCGTCGATCTGCCGGAGCCCCTCCATGAGGAGCTCCTGCACCGTCGCGCTGATCTCGCCGGTCATGACCCGCTCCTCGGCCGGCTCCAGGTCGAACGTGCCGCCGGCCCACGTGAGGATCCGGTAGACGCTCTTGAGCGGCGGGACGTCGGTAAGGTCGTTGATCGTCGCAAAGGTCACGATGCCCTTGCGCAGGTAGATCTTGCCGACGTCGTCGTCGGAACGGACGACGAGGACTCCGCTCTTCTTCGATGTGCCGAAGAGCTGAAGCAGATCGGGGAGCGGGATCTCGTCGATCGACCCGGACATCGACCGGGTCTGACCACTCCGCAGCGAGGGCTCGTCCATCCGACGGCGCGCCGGAGGCGCGCCGGGGTCGGTGGAGACGACCTTGAGGATGCTGGTGCCGATGAGCACCCGGTCACCCTCCTTCAGGGTCGTCTTCTTGATCTTCTCGCCGTTGACGAACGTGCCGTTCGTCGAGCCGAGATCCTCGATCACGATCTGCTGATCGGTACAGGCAATCCGGGCATGGCGCCGGGAGACCATGTCCTCGACGAGGACCATGTCGAGGTCGCTGGAGCGACCCACGACGATCTCCTGCTGCTCCCCGAGGGGGAATTCGCCGCCTTGGTACTTCCCGGAGATGAAGCGCAACGCCAGTTGCCGCGTTGCCGACACCTTGGGAGCGTGGTTATCCATCGCAGGGAGTAAAAACCTTCGAGCGCTACGCGAGCGCCAGCAGGGGGCAAAGTCTAGTTTCACCGAGCAAAGCTGGTCAAGAGATCCGGTCTGTTCTTTCAAATGAGTTTCCCCGCCCGCCGTGACGCAACGCGCTGGCCGCCCTCCTTCGCCCCCCCTGGAGGCCCGTCCGGAGCGCGCCGTCAGACCCCGCTCGGCCCGCGCAAGTGCGCCTAATCCGCGGGAAACAGACCAACGCAGCCCGGTCGGGGCGGCCCGAGCGGCGCGCCGACGGGCACCCTCCGCCGGCGAGATCGCGGCCGCTCGGTTCATTGCCCTTGCTTTCAGGCCCGGCATGTTGAACGGCCTCGGAGTGAGCTCCGAAGCGACGCAACGCACCCTCGCCGCAGGCGATCCGCTGGGCACGCACCGCGTGCTCGAACCCCCGGGGGCCCTCCCGCAGCCGGCAGAGCGGCTGGACGCCGACGCCTCGCGCCACTTCGAGACGGAGATCGTCGTCGACGTGGAGACGCTGAACATCGACGCCGCGAGCTTCCGTCAGATGGAGGAGGCCTCCGGCGGCGATCCGGACGGCATCGCGCGGCTCGTCATCGAGACGGTGGCGCGCCGGGGCAAGCAGCACAACCCGGTCACCGGCTCGGGCGGCATGCTGCTCGGCGTCGTGCGCCGGGTCGGCTCGCTCGCGGAGCACCGCGGCGTCGCCGCCGGCGATCGTATCGCGACGCTCGCGTCGCTCTCGCTCACGCCGCTCTCGCTCCGCCGGATCGTCGCCGTGCGCCCCGCCTCCGCGCAGATCGACGTCGAGGGCACCGCGATCCTCTTCGCGTCGGCGCCGCTGGCCCGCATGCCGAGCGACATGCCCGAGCGGCTCGCCCTCGCGCTGCTCGACGTCGCCGGCGCGGCGCCTCAGGTGGCGCGCCTCGCCGGCCCGCGCGACAGCGTGGTGGTGCTCGGTGCGGGCGGGAAGTCGGGCCTCCTTTGCGCTGCCGAGGCGCGGCGCTGCGTCGGCCGCTCCGGGCGCGTGATCGGGATCGAGGCGTCGCCCGAGTTCGCCGCCGATCTGCGCGCGCTCGCGCTCTGCGACCACGTCGCGGTCGTCGACGCGCGCGACCCCATCGCGGTGCGCGACGCCGTGCTGCCGCTCACGGGCGACGCGGGCGCCGACCTCACGCTGTCGTGCGTGAACGTCCCCGGGGTGGAGCTCAGCGCGATCGTCGCGACGCGCGACCGCGGCAAGACGTACTTCTTCGCGATGAGCACGAGCTTCACCGCCGCCGCGCTCGGCGCCGAGGGCATCGGCAAGGACGTGGACCTCTACATCGGCAACGGCTACGCGCATGGCCACGCCGAGCACACGCTCGCGCTCGTGCGCGAGCACGCCGCACTCGAGCGCCTCATGACCTCACGCTACGGCTGAGCGCGCGGCGCAGCGCGAGCGGATCGCGCGGGTACGGCGCGCGCTCGCCGGCGTCAGCCAGGCCGATCCTGAGGCGCCGGCTCGACCTGCGGCAGCGCCGCTGGCGCAGGCGCTGGCGTACCCAGCTTGTCGACGGCGGCGGGAAGGATCACGGCGAAGGTGCTCCCCTTCCCTTCGTACGAGCGGACCTCGATGCGGCCGCCCGCGCTCTGCGCGATGCGCTGGCTGATCGCCAGCCCGAGCCCCGTCCCCTTGTCCTTCGTGGTGAAGAACGGCAGGAAGATGTTCGCGAGCACCTTCTGCGAGATGCCCGGGCCGTTGTCGGTGACGTTGAGCTCGACGAACGGCTCGTCCGAGCCGGAGCCGGGCCGCGTGCCGCGGCCGAAGCGGACGCGCGTGGAGATCACCACCTTGCCCCTGCCCTTCATCGCCTGAACGGCGTTGCGGAACAGGTTCATCAGCACCTGCCGGAGCTGCTCGGGATCGATGGCGACCCGGGGGAGATCGGGATCCAGCGTGACCTCGACCTCGAGCACATCGTTCCGGCGCTCGATCGAGAGCACCTGCAAGGTGCGGCGGACGATCGCGTTCACGTCGGTCGGGACGACCGAGCCCTGCGCGGGCCGCGCGAGATCGAGCACCGAGCCCACGACTCGGTCGAGCCGATCGACCTCCTCGAGGATGATCCCGAGGAACTCGCGCGAGGCCGGATCGAGCTGCGCCTCCGGCACGGGGTCGGCGAGCAGCTGCGCCGCGCCCTTGATCGCGCCGAGCGGGTTCCTGATCTCGTGCGCGAGCCCGGCCGCCATCTGGCCGAGGAGCGCGAGCCGGTCCCGCTCCTTCATCTGCGCGTAGAGGCGCGAGTTCTCGAGGACGACGCCGATCTGCGCCGCGAGCGTCTCCAGCAGCGTCAGCTCCTCGGGCGAGAACGCGTCGCGCACGCGCGTGTCCGCCACGACGAGCAGCCCGATGGGCTCACCCTGCTCGTCGCGCGCGCAGAGCACCACGCCCGAGCAGAGGCTGCCGAGCACCTCGGCCGCCGCGAGCACCGCGTCCTCGGGGACCTGCGGCCGCACCTCCGTCCGCCGCGCGAAGTTTCCGTCGTCCTCCGCATCGCTGTGGCTGCGGCGCGCGCGCCGCTCGCGGGCCTCACGCTCGAGCTCCTCCATCGCGAGCGGCCCTCGCTCGAGGCGCTCGAGCATCGCCCTCGCGGTCGCCACCTCGATCCGCTCGGGTACCCGCGGCCCGAGCGAGGCGAGCCGGTCGAAGCCGGTGCCGTCCTGATCGCGCAGGTAGAGCGCCGCCGCCGTGACCCGGCGCGACTGCTCGAGCGCGCTCATCACGATCGAGCCCATCTCCTCGACCTCGAGCGTGTGCACGAGGCGCCGCCGGGCCTCCGCGAGCGAGCGATCGAGATCGAAGCGCTCCCGAAGAAAGAGGCGCTGGATCTGCTCCTCGACCCGCTCCCGCAGCGGATCGAAGAGAACCAGGATCACGATCGCGGCGAGCACGGCGTTCAGGTACATCGTGTTGAAGCCGCCGATGAACGTGAGCAGGAGATAGAAGATCAGCGCGATCAGGAACGCGACCGCCGTGGCGACGAGCAGGCGCGCGAGCATCTCGTAGGCGTCGAGGAGCCGCTCGTGCCGGAGGGCCTGGGCGAGGACGAACAGGAAGACGATCGAGAGCGCCGCGCCGACCGGCGGCGGCTCCGCGCCGAGGAACCAGGCGAAGTCGGCGACGCTGGCGAGCCCTGCGAGCGCGCCGATCACCACGAGGAACCGCACGCGCCGCTGCGTCGCGCGCGAGGAGCTTTGTTTGCCGCGCTGCCCGAGCGTGTACAGCCCCGCGGTGAGCAGCGCGAAGACGTACGTGAAGATGCAGCCGCGCGTGAGCCAGTCGAGCCACGATCCCGGCTCCCGGCTCACCAGCACGAGGACGAACAGCGGGATGACGAGCACCCCCGCGAACCGGAGCAGCCGCGATCGCCGGTCCCCATCGTGGGGGATCATCGCCTCGAAGAGCTGCAGCGCGAACTGCGGGAGCAGCACGGCGAGGATGGCGGTGAAGCGCTCCCAGATCGATGCCTGGAAGAAGCCAAAGAGCGACTGGGACAGGTACCAGAGGCCGACGTCGGCGGCGAACGCGGCGAAGAAGAGGTGAACGCGGCGGACGCGACCTCGCAGCAACGTCGAGGCCGCGATGGCGAGGGCCAGGGCCCCGCAGACCAGGGTCGTCCGTGTGCGGAGATCGAACCCGAGCGGCGCCACGGCGGAAGGCTACCGCGGAGCGCGGCCGCGCAACGCGAAAACGCGTCAGGAGCGGCCGCGCCAGCCCCGGGCTGGACGGCCTCGGCTCAGCGCGTCCCGTCGCTCTCGGACGAACCCTTGTCGCGGCCGTCCGTGCTCCCCTGGGGCTGCCAGGGCAGCGGCTCCGGCGCCTGCTTCTGCGACCGCGCGTACGTGCGCGTCGTCGAGAGCTCGTCGTCGAGCGATGGATGCGCGAGGTCGCGAACGCGGAGCTGCGGCGGGGCGGCGAGGTCGCGGACAGGGGTGTCGATCCCGTGGTCGACGCCGTCCGCCTCCTCGTCCCATCCAGGCACCTCTTCGGAGGTCATCGGATCGAGCTCGCTCCACGCGTCGCCGATTTGCTGGTCGCTCTCTCCAGGCGCGATCGCGCATCCAGCAAGCAACGCAGGGGCGGAAAGCGCAAGCGCGAGGCCCCTGAACAGCCAACCCCTCCTGCAAGCTCGCATCACTTCAATCCTCCGACGTACCGCCAAAGCCATACTGTTTCACAAGCTGGGAAAGACGCGGTCTCTTCATACCCAAGAGCGCGGCGGCGCGGGTGATGTTCCCGCGACTTTCGTCGAGCGCCCTGGCGATGCACTCGCGCTCTATCTCGCGCTTCATGTCGCTCAGGCTGACCCCTCCTCGGACATGCGCGTACGCGAGCTCCAGCGGTGTGCGATCGACGGGTATCGACGGGGAATGAAGCTCCACTTCCGCCCGCTCCGGCACCGATGAGCGTGGCCCACCGGAGGGCTCGACCGCAGGGATCGCAGACGGCGTGCCAGGTCTCGATGTCATCGGAGAGCTCGCCGGCTCCAGGGCGTCGAGGTCCCGCAGCCCCTCGACGTTCATCGTGAAATCCTCGAGCTCGATCACCTCGCCGTCCGCGAAGATCGCAGCGGCGCGCAGGGCGTTCTCGAGCTCGCGCACGTTGCCCGGCCAGGAGTGCCGCGACAGGGCCGAGATGGCCCTGCTGGAGAGGCGCTTCGGCGCCGTGCCGCGCTCGGCCGCGATCCTCTCCAGGATCGCCGCCGCGATCACCGGCAAGTCGCGCGGGCGCTGCCGGAGCGCGGGGACCTCCAGGACGAGCTGCCGGAGGCGATAATAGAGATCCTCCCGGAATTCGCCGCGGGAGACCATCGCGCGCAGATCGCGGTGGGTGGCGCAAACGATCCTGACGTTGGCGCGCAGCGGGGTGACACCCCCGACCCGCTCGAAAGTCTTGTCCTGGAGGACGCGGAGCAGCGCGACCTGCGTGCGCGGCGAGATGTCCCCGATCTCGTCGAGGAAGAGCGTCCCGCCCTCGGCGAGCTCGAACCGCCCGCGACGGCGCGACGCCGCCCCGGTGAACGACCCCTTCTCGTGGCCGAACAGCTCCGACAGCAGCAGCGTCTCGACCAGGGCGGCGCAGTTCACCTTCACCAGCGGGCCCATCCGCCGCGCGCTCACCTCGTGGATCGCCTCGGCGACGAGCTCCTTGCCGGTGCCGCTCTCGCCGTGGATCAGCACGGTCGCGTCGCTGGCGCCGACCTTCTCGATCTGGTGGATGAGGCTGAGCAGCGCGGGCGTCGTGCCCACCATCCGCTTGAGCGCCGGGACGGCGGGCGACGGCCGCAGGGCGCGCGCAGGCACCCGCGCGCACCCCGCGCACGCGCTCGAGCCGCAGAGCTCGCAGCCCCTCGGCTCCGCCTCGGCGGCGCTGCGCGCGCACGCCTCCAGCCGGGCGAGCTCTGCGAAGCTCCGGCGCGCGAGGAATCTCCGCGCGATCTCGGGCGGGAGCGACGCGGCGATGCGATCGCGGAGCGCGATCGCCGCCTCGAGGTGCGACCTCGCGGCCGCGGGGTCGTGGTCCGGGGCGCGCGACGGCCGATCCCCGGACGACGCCGCGTGATGGAGCAGCACGTGCGCCTCGAGGGCGCGCTCGCGGCCGTGGGCCTTCCGCGAGAGGACGAGCGCCTCGGCGGCGATCTGCCCGAACGGCTCGCCGGCGGCGCGCGCGCGCATCGCGTCGAGCAGCGCGACCTCGGCGAGGTGCCGGTCGGACTTCGCCTCGGCGCGCGCGGTCTTGATCATCTGCGCCGCCTGCAGGAGGTCGCCGTCGTCGAGCGCTATGCGCGCGGCAATGGCGTAGCACTCGCCGAGCTTCGGGCCGGCGCCGTACGCGAAGGCGGCGCTCAGCTCGGACCAGGCGTCCAGGGTGCGGCCGCGCTCCAGGTGGATCTGCGCCGCGACGCAAGCGACGTGCGTGAGCCACACGCCGGGGATGACGGGGCCGCAGACCTTCCGCGCGAACGCGAGCGCCTGCTCGGCCTCCTCGATCAGCCCGAGCTGGAGCCGGATGTCCGCGAGGTTCGCGATGAGGTTAACGAGCGCGACCTTGTCGCCGATCTTGCGGAAGATGTCGATCGCGCGCTCGAAGAGGCGCAAGGCCTCCGGATACTCGTGCTTCAGGTGGGCGATGACCGCGAGGTTCGTGAGCGCGTAGCCGGTCGCCATGCGCTCGCCGCGCAGCTCGCCGTCGTCGAGCACGGCCGCGAGCATCGAGCGCGCCTCCTCCAGCCGGCCGCTGGAGAGCAGCGCGATCGCGCGGTTCAGCCGGGCGCGCAGCTCGCTCACGTGCTCGCCGGCGCACGCCGCCTCCCACGCGTCGGCCGCGAAGTGCCGGTCGGCCTCGCACCAGTCCTGCTGCGTGAGGAGCAGCTTGCCGAGGATGTTGCGCGCCTGGAGGCGCGTCGCGAGCTCGCCCGCGCCAGCGAGCCCCTCCTCGGCGTGCCCCTTGGCCGCCGCGAGGTCGCCCGTCTTGCAGCAGAGCTCCGCCATCTCCACGGCGCCGCGCGACCGCTCCGCGGGCGTTGTCGCGCGCTCGAGCGCGCGCGAGAGCACCATCGCCGCCGTCGTCAGGTCGCCGCGCGCGCTCGTCGCGCGGCCGTGCACGAGCAGCGCGGCGAACGACTCCCGCTCGCGCAGGGCCGCCGAGGAGAAGTCGATCGCGAACTCGGTGTCGCCGAGCCGGAGCGCGAGCTCCGCGGCCCGCAGCAGCCGATCGCCCGAGGCGGCGCGATCCCCGGAGAGCGCCCGCATCGATCGGGACCAGCGCTGCCAGAAATCGACGCGGGCTGACGGCTCACCGACCGAGGAGATCGCGAGCACCGCCGCCGCCTCGGCGCGGTCGTCCCGGCCCAGCGAGGCGAAGAGCTCGCTCGCACGCGAGAGGCTCCACGGGTCGGACGACTGCTCCTCGAGCGCCTCCGCGACCGCGAGCGCGTCCTCGGGATCGACGCTGGCCGGATCGACGACAGCGCGCCGCGCCGACACCCACCCGCGCTCGTTGACCTCGATCAGCCCCAGCCCCAAGAGCTCCTCGCCGGCGAGGGGGCGCGCGGCGGCCACGCCGTCCGGCGCCGCGCGTCGCGCCGCGAGCACGCCGAGCTGCGCGGACGGCCAGGGCCGCTGGCTCAGCGCGAGCCGATCGAGCAGGCGCCTGGCCTCGCGGCTCGGCGGCGGCGGCGCGGGGCGCTGCTCGGGCGGCGTGGCCAGCACGGCGGAGCACCATCCATCGAGCGCGTCGAGCCGCTCGACCTTCGCGACCACCCGGCGCTCCGCTTCGGCCGCGAACGCCTCCCAGAAGAGGTGCAGATCCTCCGGCGACGCGATGGCGTCGATCGTGAGCGCGCTGGTCCAGGGCCGCATCGCGGCGTCGCTGCACACGATGACCAGCGCGGAGCTCGACCCCTCCGCGATGAGGCGCGAGATCTCGTCGAGCACGAGGCTCCCCCAGCTCGTCGGCTCACCCTCCGCGACGAGCAGGATCGCGCCCTGCGCGGCGGCGCTGATCTCCTGCGCGGCCGCCGCCGGATCCGCGGCGGTGACCCCGCAGCGAAGCGCGAGATCGCGCCAGGGCTCCCGGTCCGTGGCGTGCGCGGCCGAGATCAGCGAGCGCCCCACCCCTCGAGCGCGACGCGCGAGGTGGGAGCAAACAGCGTCCAGGACCGGCCGCTGTCCATGGACGTGGAGCACCCCACGCGACGCGGCTTCACGGACGCGCTCATCGAGCGCCCGAAACCCTCCGGCTTCGCTCGTGATGGCAGAAGGAACGCAGGCTGCAGCTACGGATCCCAAGGCACCAGAAGCGTACCTCCGCGCTGGACCTCGCATCAACGGATCCCGCCGTCAGGCATCAATAAGCTACTGCGGTGTCAAAAGAAAATTTCAGCGCGATTGCTCGGTTCCGTCCAGCGCCTGCTGGATTGCGTCGAACGCATCAGGAGGTGCTTCGCCGAGGGCGCGAGCCAGCGGCAGCTGCGTCGCGGCGGCGGCGACATAGAAGGGCACGAGGTGCGGGGCGAGCCGGCGGAGCGTCTCGAGGTGCCGCGCGACGCCGGCCGCGTCGCCGCGCCGCACCGGCCCCGTCAGCGCGTCGGGCACGCCGAGCACCTCGACGTTGTCCGCTACCGTGCGGAGCAGCGGGCCGAGCATCTCGGCGGCGGTCTTTCGCTCGATGCCCGCGCGCTCGAGCAGGTCGACCCCGGCGGCGGCGAGCGCGGCGGCGCCGTTGGCGACGAGGCCCGCCGCGGCGTGGTAGGCGACGCGGTCGAGGCCAGGGAACGTGCGCGGGGTCATGCCGAGGCGCACGCCGAGCGAGCGCGCGGCGCGCACGGCGCCAGGGTCGCCGTCGACGTGGAGCTGGCCGCGCTCGAGGAAGGGCGCGAACGAGGGCGAGGCGAACGAGATCATCGGGTGCATCTGCGCGACCAAGACGCGGCCGCCGCGCACCGCGGCGAGCGCCTCCGGGCCGAGCGCGCCGGCGCAGTGCACCACCGCGACGTGGCGGTGGCCGACGAGCCGCCGGTCGCGCAGCGCCTCGGCGCAGGGCGCGATGTCCCGATCGCGCACGGCGAGGATCACGAGGTCCGCCTCGATGCGCTCCACCGGCAGCCCATCCCGGGCAGGCCTGAGGGTGACCGGCAGCCCCGCGTCGCGGATGGCGCGCGAGAGCCCGCGGCCCACCTTGCCGCCGCCGTAGATGAACACCTCCGGCAGGGGGCTGTCGTCGCGGTGCATCGGTGACGGGCGCGTGCTCTCCATCTCGCTCATGGGTCGCTCCCATAAAGACCGTGGGCGAGCGCATATTCCAGCACCGCGCTCGGCACGCGCTGGCGGACGGCCTCCAGGTCGCCCGCGGCGAACGCCCTGCGGACGTCGCTGCTCGAGATCTGCGGGAGCAGCACGTCCGCGGCGCGCAGGGGGGGCCGGGCGACGGCGGCGGCCTCGTCTGGGTGCGCCGCGACGGACGCGACGAAGCCGGTGCGGCCGAGGACGATCGGCGGCGCGATCTGCTCGATGCGATCGAAGCGGTGCCACTTCGGGAGATCGGGGAGCACGTCGGCGCCGACGAGCAGGCGCATCGACCAGCCCGGGTGCGCCGCGGCGAGGTGCTCGAGCGTGCGGAGCGTGAGGCTCTCGCCGCCCAGATCGCGCTCGACCGCCGACACCGACACGCGCGGGAGCCAGCCGAGGGCGAGGTGGCACATGGCCAGGCGGTGCTCGAACGGCGCGAGCTCCTTCGAGAACGGGTGCCGGTAGACGGGGACGACGAGCACCTCATCGACCGGCGCGACGGAGATCGCGTAGGTCGCCGCGAGCACGTGCGCCACGTGGGGCGGGTTGAAGCTGCCCCCGAAGATGGCGACGCGGCGCGCCTCGGGCGCACGCGAGGCCGGCGCGCCCGCGAGCGCCTCAGCCGTGCGAGCCACCTTGAACCCTCAGCCTGGGGCTGGCCGCGGACGGCCCCACGATCTCGCGCGCTGTCACCGCGCCGCTCGCGTTCATCACCTCGATCCGCACCCCGCCCTGCCCGTCGTCGAGGAGCGCCGTGCCGCCCTCGGAGCCGATCGGCCCGGGCGAGAAGAACGTCCGCGGGCCGACCTTCTTGATGAGCGGCTCCGAGCTCTTGCCGAAGACGAGCAGCGACGCGGCCACGATGTCCTCCTCGTCGAGCGCCGCCTTGTCGAACACGAAGAGCGCGACGCGCCCGTCGAGGATCTCGATCGTGCGCTGGCCCAGCGGGAGGCTCATCAGCACCTTGAGGCGCAGCCGGGCTCGCTCGGACGCCACGAACGCGTCGATCTCCTCCGGCGTCGCGGCCGCGCACCGCGCGGCCCGATCGAAGAGAGCTCCCTCGGTGGGGTTCGCGCCGACCAGGCTCTGCGCCCAGCCCTCGACGACGCGGTCGAGGGCGTCGTCCTCGGCGACGTAGATGACCCGCTCGGCGTGGCCTTCATCGAGCAGATGCTGCGCGCCGCGAGCGAGCGCGGGCAGATCACCCTGTGCAGGGCCGAGGACGCCGAGGCGCATCGGCGACAGCATAGATCAGCGCGCCAAGCGGGGGACATCTTCTACGCGTCGCCCGCCTCGCGCGATCGCGCGAGCGCCTCCATCGCGCGCGTCTGCTAGCGTCCGCCCATGTTTCGGCGAGGTCGCGCGCTCCAGGATCCGGTCACCATCACCCTCGACGGAGCGGCCGTCCCGGCGGAACGGGGGGAGCCCCTCGCGGTCGCGCTGGTCGCCTCCGGGCGCGTGACGCTCGCGCGGAGCCCGAAGCTGCACCGCCCCCGGGCGCCGACCTGCCTTCGCGGCGGGTGCGACGGCTGCCTCGCGCGGGTCGACGGGGTTCCCAATGTGATGACCTGCCTGCGCCCGGCCGCCGGCGGCGAGCGCATCGAGGTGCAGAACGTCGTGGGGTCGCGGCAGGCGGACCTGCTGCAGGTGACCGACTGGTTCTTCCCGCAGGGGATCGACCACCACCACCTGATGGCCGGCGTCCCCGGCCTGTCCACGGTCATGCAGTCGATCGCGCGCAAGCTCGCGGGGCTCGGGCGGCTGCCGAGCGCAGCGCTCCCGCCCGAGCCCGCGGCGCGGCTCGACGTGGACGCGGCGGTGGTCGGCGCGGGGCCCGCCGGCGTGGCGGCGGCCTCGACGCTGTCGGCGCGGGGCCTCTGCGTCGCGCTGATCGACGATGGGCTCGCCCCGTGCGGGTCGCTCGCCGGAGCGCCGCGCCGCGCGGCGGAGCTCCTCGCGCGGCACCCGCTCGATGGCGTGCGCGTGCTCTCCAGGCACGTGGCCGCCGGCGTCTACCTCGGCGAGCTCCTGGTCGCCGGCGACGCAGGCGCGATCGTGATCCGGGCGCCCGCCAAGATCTTCGCCACCGGGGCGCACGACGGCGTCGCGGCGTTCCCGAACAACGACCTGCCAGGCGTCTTCTCGGCGCGCGCGCTCTGCCGCCTCCTCGCCCACGGCGTCGAGCCGACCGGCCCCATCGCGCTCGCGGGCGAGGGCTTCTGGGCCGACGAGCTCGCCGGCGCCCTCGGCAGCGGCATCGCGGCGCGGGTGCCGCTCGCCGCGCTCGCCGCCGTGAACGGGATCTCGCAGGTGAAGAGCGTGACCGTGCGCGAGGCGCCCTTCGGCCCCGACAGCCCGACCGCCGAGCTGAAGGTCGTGGCCATCGCCGTGGACGCGCCGGCCGCGCCCTCGTTCGAGGTCGCCGCGCAGGCGGGCGCGCGCGTCGAGGTCGATGCGCGCGCGGGGTACGCCGTGCGGGTCGACGCGCGCGGTCGAGCCGGCGAGGGCGTGTGGGCGCTCGGCGAGTGCACCGGCGCCGCGCTCGACCTCACCGCCATCGAGCAGGCGGCGGCGATCCTCGCCGACGACGTGCTGGCGCGCAGCGCGGCCATGTGAGCCCGCGGCGAGGCCGGCGTTCGCCGCGCGTCTACCGCTCGTCCACCGAGCGTCTACGCACACTTACCGCGCGCCCTTCGCAGGCGCTCACGGCGAGTCATCCCTCGATCATCAGATCGAAGAGGCCGACCCCGCCCGCGATGAACACGACGTCGAACACGCCCATGAGCGCCATGTAGTCGGTGAGCTCGCCGATCGCCGCGCCGCCGAAGAGCTCCCGCGTCCCCGCGACCGCGGCGAGCAGGGTGGGCGCAAGGAGCGGGAAGAGCACGCTCGCGAGCACGAGGTCGCGGGCGCGCGTGCGCACGGTCATGGCCCCGAAGAGGGTGCCGCTCGCGGCGATGCCGGGCGTCGCCGCGAGGCAGAAGAGCGCGAGCCCCGGGCCCGTCTTCGCGAGATCCACCGCGAAGAGGAGCGCCGCCGCCGGGATGATGATGGCCTCGACCGCGGCGATGAACAGGCAGAGGCCGAGCGCCTTGCCGGCGAAGAGGGCGCTCCTCGCGATCGGCAGCACGAGCAGGCCCGCGAGCGCTCCGTCCTCGCGCTCCCGCTGCCAGGTGCGGCTCAGCGCGAGCACCGACGCGAACGCCACGCTCACCCAGATGACGCCGGGCGCGACGCGCTCGGCCGCGTCCTGCCCTGCGTAGAAGGCGAGCGACGCGATCACGGCCACGAGCACCGCGAAGAACCCGCTCGTCGTGACGATCTCGCCGGTGGCGAGCTCGATCGAGAGGTCCTTGCCCGCGACGAGCAGCGCCTGGCGCGCCCAGCCGGGCGGGCGGCGCCGGGGCAGCGACGCGCGGTCCGCGGGCGCCGTGGTGTCAGAGAGCACGGCGCGGCTCAGAGGCTCAGGTACGTCTGGTCCTTGAGCCCGCGCTCGTAGTCGGCGAGCAGCCGCATCCCCTCGGTCGGCTTGAGGAGGTCCTGCTTGATCGCGCCGTCGACCTGGGCCTTCACCTTCCCGACGAGATCCCGGTTGTCGTACTGGGTCAGCGCCAGCACCTCCTGGATCTTGTTCCCGGCGAGCGTCTCCTCGATGTAGTACCCGCTGTCCTCGTCCTCATCGAGGAAGACGTGGACCTCGTTGACGCGGCCGAAGAGGTTGTGGATGTCGCCCATGATGTCCTGGTACGCGCCGGTCAGGAAGATGCCGACGTAGTATGGCTTGTCGCCCGAGATCGGGTGCAGCGGCAGCGTGTCCTTCACATCGTTGAGATCGATGAACTTGCTGACCTTGCCGTCGGAGTCGCAGGTGATGTCGACGAGCGTGCTGTCCGCCGAGGGGCGCTCGTTCAGCCGGTGGATCGGCACGATCGGGAAGAGCGCGCCGAGCGCCCAGTGATCGAGCAGCGACTGGAACACCGAGAAGTTGCAGATGTACTGGTCGGCGAGCTGCTTGCGGAGCTCGCCGAGATCGTCCGGCACCTCCTCCGGATCGAGCTCCGACGCGATCTTCTGCATGTTCTCGGCGATCTCCCAGAAGAGGATCTCGACCCGGGCCTTCACGTCGAGGTTGAGCAGGCCGAGCTCGAACATCTTCTGCGCCTCCTCCTTGATCTGGAGCAGGTCGTGCCACGACTCGCCGAGGTTGGGCCCGGAGATGTTGTCCTTGATGTAGAGGAGGTTCTGGATGAGCTTGTGCTCCTCGGTCTGGATGTCGATCGGCGACATCGGCGTCTTCTCGATCGAGCCGAAGGCCTGGACGACCAGCACCGAGTGGTGCGCGACGATCGCGCGCCCGGACTCCGAGACGATGTTCGGGTGGGGCACCCGCTCCTCATCGCAGATGTCGGCGATGTTGTGCACTATGTCGCGCGCGTACTCCTCGACCGAGTAGTTCATCGACGAGTGGAAGGTCGAGCGCGAGCCGTCGTAGTCGATGGCGAGGCCGCCGCCGACGTCGATGTACTCGACGCGTTGCCCCATCTTGCGGAGCTTCGCGTAGTAGCGCGTCGCCTCGCGCACCGCGCGCTTGATGATCAGGATGTCCGGCACCTGCGAGCCGATGTGAAAGTGGATCAGCTTGAACGAGGAGCTCATCCCGGCCTCGTCCATGATCCTGATCGCCGCGAGGATCTCGGCGGTGGAGAGCCCGAATTTCGCGTTCTCGCCGCCGGAGGTCTTCCACTTGCCCGCCCCCTCGGTGAGCAGCCGCACCCGCAGCCCGATCATGGGCTCGACGTTCATGTCCTTCGCTACGCGGGTGATCATCCGCACCTCGGAGAGCTTCTCCGCGATCAGGATCACCTTCTTGCCGAGCTTGCGCCCGATCAGCGCCGTCCGGATGAAGTTCTCGTCCTTGTAGCCGTTGCAGACGATCAGCGACTCGGGGTCGGTGTGGACCGACAGGCCGGCGAAGACCTCGGGCTTGGAGCCGACCTCGATGCCGTAGTGGTAGGTCTTGCCCGCGTCGAGGATCTCTTCCACGACCTCGCGGAGCTGGTTCACCTTGATCGGGAACACGCCGCGGTACGTCCCGCGGAATTTGCTCTCGCCGATCGCCTTGTTGAAGGCCTCGTTGAGGGCCCGCACCCGGTGATGGAGCAGGTCCTGGAAGCGGATCAGGAGCGGCGTGCGGAGCCCCTGCTCGAGCGCCGCGTCCACGACGTCGCGGATCGCGATCTTGCTGCCGCGCTCCTGGAGCGGCGCGACGGTGAGGTTGCCGTCGGGGCTCACGTCGAAGTAGCCGCGACCCCAGCGGTCGATCATGTAGAGCGACTTGGCGTCTTCCGTGGTCCAGTCGCCGGTCTCGGTCTCGTGCGCGCTGCTCACAGTCGTTCTCCTTGGCGGGGCTCGCGGCGGGCGACACCCACCTTTCTGGGAGGGCCCAAGAGGGGCATCAGGCTCAACAGGGGGACGTCAGATCGTCGGTCCGACGCTGGACGGCGGGACACCGCGCGCTGGCGACGCGGCTCAATTACGATAGGAACGCCGGACCTTCAAGGGCAGGCAGCCCGGTCTGGTCCGGCATGGACGGGCGCGCTCGTCGAGCAGGCGCTCAGGCCTGGGTCTTCGGGGTAGCCGAGGCGGCCTTCGCCCGCTTCGAGGCCGACTGGTAGAGGTCGTAGAGGCGCGGGACGGGGTACGCCTCGAGGCGCTTCTTGTACCCCTGGTCCTTCGACCGGTTCAGGACGGTCAGCGTCTCCTCGATGAGCCGCGCCCGCGTCCCGAACTTCTCCTTCACCGCGCTGAAGGTCGCGTGGAGGCGGAGGAGCTTGGCGTTCGAGACGTGGTCCAGGCCCTTCGTGCCGCCCCGATCCGAGCTGACGCGCCCGAGCCAGAGGTCCTCGGTCGCGAACCCCTTGACAGCCTCGACGAGCTTCGCCTTGTCGCCGAAGCGCTCCTTCACGATCGCAAGCGGATTTTTGCTGGCCATTGCTGAAACTCCCACGGGCAGGCGAGGCCTGCGCCGGACATGCGCGAGATGACTCGCGCGGCATTAAAGAGGGAGCGCGATCTAGCAGAGCGGCCGGGGTCACCGCAAGGCCGCGCTGCGGGAGCTCGCGGCGGAAGCGGCGGGAGGTGTCGCGTCGGCGCTGTGCGGGGCCGCGGATCATGGTACACGGCGCGCCGATGCTCAACCTGGGGAGCTGGCTCGTGGCGCACGTCGACTGGCTCCGACCGCTCCGGCCGCTATCGGACGCGAGCCCCCGCCTCGCCGAGCCGTCCTCCGCCGTGGCGAGCACGCTCCTCAAGGCCCTTTTCCCGGTCGCCGCGTTCGTCGCGCTCGCGCCCGTCCTCTGGCTCTTCTTCCGGCGCACCTGGCGGGAGCTCGACGTCGAGGCCCACGAGCACCAGCGGCGCACCCTCGCGGCCGGGGGCTACGACCGCCGCCCCGCCGTCCTGTTCACGATCACCGCGCTCGTGCTGATGTTGCAGCAGTACTACGGCGGCCGGGCCGTCTACGACGAGCACATCCGGCCCTGGCTGCGCGAGGTCGAGCTCGCGCAGGCGCTCTCGCCGGCCGGGGCGCTGCTGCCCGTCTCGCTCCGCCGCTACGACGAGCTCTACAGCTATGTCTGGTGGTCGTTCACCCGCGTCTTCGGCTACGTGGCGATCCCGATGATCGGGTGGAAGCTCTGCTTCCCCAAGGACAGCCTGCTCGACATGGGGCTGCGCGTCCGGGGGCTCGCGCAGCACGCGTGGATCTACCTACTCTGCCTCGCGGTCGTGGTGCCGGCCGTGTTCATCGTCGCGAGCGCGCCCGACTTCGGGAATTACTACCCATTTTACAAGCAGTCTTCGCGCTCCTGGTTCGACCTCCTCGCCTGGGAGGCGATGTACTTCGCGCAGTTCTTCGCGCTGGAGATCTTCTTCCGCGGCTTCTGGCTCGCCGGCCTGCGGCACACCCTGGGCTCCGGCGCGATCTTCGCGATGGTCGTCCCCTACTGCATGATCCACTTCGGCAAGCCGTACCTGGAGGCGGCCGGCGCCGTGGTCGCGGGGATCGCGCTCGGCTCGCTCGCGATGCGCACGAAGAGCATCTACTCGGGCTTCCTGGTCCACGTGACGATCGCGCTGCTCATGGACCTCGTCGCGCTGTCGAACCGCGGCGCGCTGCCACGGACGTTCTGGGGGACGTGACGCCCGCGGCGGCGCTCGCGCCGCGGATCAGCCGAACGTCTGGGCCAGCTTGCGCATGATCTCGGCGCGGCTCCGGTCCCGGATCTCGCGCCGGTAGAGCGCCTGCAGCCCGACCGCGGCCGCGCGCGCCGCGTCGCGGTGCTCGCCGTCCCACGGGAGCACCGCCAGCCGTCGCCAGAGGATCTTCTCCAGGAGCCGGGGCCTGCGCCTGGCCAGCGCCCCGCTCGCGAGCTCGATGACGCGGGCGGATGTGGGGTCGGCGCGCATGGCGCGCACGAAGAAGCCCACGGCAGCGGTGACGCGGCGGCCGCCGCGCAGCGCCTGCACCCCCGCGTCGCACAGGGCCTCGGCCCGCTCGCGCGGGGTCGCGGCGCGCCGCGCGCGCTCGCGCGCGGCCTGCACCTCGGCGCTCAGCGCGTCCCGGCGCCGCCGGGCGGGGCGCATCTTGACGATCAGGAACAGGAGGAAGAGGGCCGCAACCCCCACGAGCACGTGTCTCCAGCCGATCTCCATGGCGCCCGCCTTAGTACAGCGCCCGGAACGTGCTCACCAGACAGACGTTTCACGGGGACGCCGCGACCCGCTGGACGACCCGGGAGGCGTCCCCGGAATGCAGCCGCGGCGCGCGGCGTTCGTTGCCGCGGGCCGCGGTGTTCCTTGCCGCCGTCTCGGTCCCCTTGTCTCCGTTCCGTTGTCTCCGGTTCCGTTGTCTCCGTTCCGCCGTCTCGTTCCGCCGTCACGGTGCGGTTTGCACGAGCGGACGATCACAACCTATGCTGCGGTCAGAGATGCCCGTCACATCGATCTCCAGCTCCTGGCGTCGCGCGCCGCTGCGGGCCCTCGCCGCCGCGCTCGGGCTCGCCGCCCTCGCGCTCCACCCGGGCAGCGCGCTCGCCGACATCTTCACCTACACCGACGCCGACGGGACGGTGCACTTCTCGAACCGCTCCGCCGGCGACGCGCGCTTCAAGCTGTACATCAAGGGCGACGGGCGCCGCTCCTCGACGCGCGCCGGCGTGACCCCGGTCGCCCCGAGCGACAAATCCCTCGAGCGCTTCAGCCGCTACGACGCGTGGATCCGGCAGGCCGCGACGCTCTACCAGATCCCCGAGGAGCTCGTCCGCGCCGTCATCAAGTGCGAGAGCGACTACGACCCGCGGGCCGTCTCACCCGTCGGCGCGCAGGGGCTGATGCAGCTGATGCCCGAGACCGCCCTCCGGATGCAGGTGCGCGACGCGTTCGACGCGCGCGAGAACATCTTCGGCGGGACGCGGTACCTGCGCGTCCTGGCCAACCTCTTCAACGGAGATCTCGATCTCACCATCGCCGGGTACAACGCTGGCGAAGGGGCCGTCATGCGGTACGGCGGCATCCCGCCCTACGAGGAGACCCAGGCCTACGTGACGCGCGTGCGGACCTACTATGCGCGCTACCGCACCACCCGGGACATTACGGTGGCTTCGATCGAGCCCTGATCGGCTCGCCCGCCCCCGAGCACCGCCACCCGCCAGCCAAAGACGCAGCGCACACCGCCCCCGACGGGTGTACCGCGATGCTACGATCCGATAAACCGCTGCCTCTGCCTCTCTCGGGCGGGCCCTGAGAAGCGCAGGCGCAAGGCAGGCGGCCATCCGCTGACGCCCTCTTCTCTCCGGCGGACAAGGGTCCACGACATGACGACCACCTCGAGCCTCATCGACCTCACCAAGCGAAGCCACGACATCGCGCCCCTCAAGCCGCCGGTGGATCCGGCGTCGCTCCAGCACGCGAAGCTGCTCGAGATGCCCGACTTCCGGAGGATCCCGGCGTACGCCGACGTCACCGACGAGCAGTTCATGGACCACCGGTGGCAGGCGAAGAAATCGATCACCCGCCCGGACAAGCTGCTCGACACGCTCCGCGGCATGGTGTCGGACGACTTCATCCAGGACGCGACCGAGGGCTTCGCGCACGCGCCGATGAGCGTCCGGGTCTCGCCGTACATGCTCTCGCTGATCGACTGGAACGATCCGTACCACGATCCGCTCCGGACGCAGTTCATCCCGGTCGCCTCGCGCTTCCTGCCGGATCATCCGAAGCTCGGGCTCGACTCGCTGCACGAGCGCGCGGACGCGCCCGTCCCCGGGCTGACGCACCGGTACGCCGACAAGGCGCTCTTCCTCCCGCTCGACACCTGCCCCGTGTACTGCCGCTTCTGCACGCGCAGCTACGCGGTGGGCATCGACACGGAGGAGGTCGAGAAGACCCACTTCAAGGTCGACGAGGAGCGGTGGAAGCGCGCGTACGCGTACATCGCGTCGCGCCCGGAGCTGGAGGACATCGTCGTCTCCGGGGGCGACGCGTACAACCTGCGGCCGGAGCAGCTCGGCGCGATCGGCGAGACGCTCCTCAGGATGCCGAACATCCAGCGCATCCGCCTCGCCACCAAGGGCCCGGCCGTGATGCCGCAGAAGATCCTCACCGACGACGAGTGGATCGACGCGGTCACGCGGACCGTGGAGCTCGGCCGCAAGCTGCACAAGGAGGTCGTGATCCACACGCACTTCAACCACCCGAACGAGATCACGGGCATCACGCGCGACGCGATGAACAAGCTGTTCGAGCGCGGGATCACGGTCAGGAATCAGTCGGTGCTGCAGCGCGGGGTGAACGACACGCCCGAGACGATGAAGCTGCTCGTGAAGCGCCTCGGGCACCTGCATGTGCACCCCTATTACGTCTACATCCACGACCTCGTCCGGGGCGTGGAGGACCTCCGGACCACGCTCGCGACCGGGCTCATGATCGAGAAGCACGTGCGCGGCTCGACCGCCGGGTTCAACACGCCGACGTTCGTCGTCGACGCGCCCGGCGGCGGCGGCAAGCGCGACGCGCACTCGTTCGAGCACTACGACCGCACGACCGGGATCTCCGTGTTCGAGGCGCCGAGCGTCAAGCCGGGGCAGCGGTACACGTACTTCGATCCGATCGATCAGCTCCCGCCCGAGGGGCGCGCCCGCTGGGCGGATCCGGCGGAGCACCAGAAGATGATCGACGAGGCGCTGCGCGCCTCGCGCTGACGCGGCCCGGGAGGCGGCGCGGAGCAGAGGCGGTCCGGGGGGCAGCGCGGAGGAGAGCGGCGCTGCCCTCCCCTACCCCCCGCGCCCGCGCGGCCAGGACGCCGGCCGGCCGCGCTCGCCTTATTGCCCGTCGGCCGGCGGCGCCTCTGCGTAGCGCGCGAGCGCGCCGGTCAGCTCGCGCTTCACGCGATCGACGAGATCGGGCGGCTCGACCACGCGGGCGGTCTCGCCGAAGCCGAGCACCCACGTCGCGAGCTCCGTCATATCACCGATGTGCATCGTGAGCCGCACGCCGCCGCTGGGCAGCGGCGTGATCTCCTGGGAAGGGTGCACCTTGCGCGTCCTCACGAACTCGGTAACGCGCTCGTCGAAGTCGATCACGACGCGGCGGGGCTCGCCGCCGCGCCAGATGCCGAAGTGGCCCTGGAAATAGTCGTCGATGGAGAAATCAGGCGGCAGCTCGAACCGCTCGGTGACCGCGCACTCCGTGTCGCGCATGCGATCGAGCAGGAACGTGCGCACCTCGCCCCGGCCGACGTGGAGGCCCACGCAGTAGATCGCGTCCTTGTAGAGGACGAGCGCGTACGGGTGGATGAGCACCCGCTCCTCGCGCCCGTCCCGCGCGCGGCGATAGCGGCACCGGAGCGGGCGCAGATCGGCGACGGACTGGAACAGGTCGTCGAGCTCCTCGGTCCGCGCGGCGTAATCCTTCGGCGCGAACGGGAGGTAGAGGAACCGCTCCTCCAGCCGCGCGTCGGCGACGCCGGCGTTCGGGCCGCGCCCCGGCCGGCGCGCGACGCCGAGCAGGCGCTGCGCGGCGAGGTCGATCTCCTCGAAGAGGGTCGAGCCGCGCATCGGCTCGAAGAGGCGGCGGGCGGCGAGCAGGGCGTACGCCTGCGTCCGCCGCACCTCGACGCGCCGGGGCGCCTCGCTCGGGGACAGCCGCCAGAGGCGAGGGCCGCCAGGGCGCGTGGCGACCGACACGAGATCGAGCTCGCGCTTGACCTCGACGAGGTAACGCCGGAGCGAGCGCGGCGTGACGTTGAGCTCGCGCGCGAGGTCGTAGATCGTGAGGCCAGCAGGGTGCTTCTGCAGCAGGCTGCGCAGCGAGTCGAGCCGCCGGTGCTGCGTGAACGGGCCGCGCGGCCGGCCGCGTTGCGAGCCGCCCCTCGGGTCGTCGTCGTCGTCCTCCGGCGGAGGAGGGCGCTTCGAGGCGGCCGCAGGCGGGCTCGCCTCCGCGCGCGCAGGGGCCGCAGGAGGGCGCACGCTCGGCGGAGGCGGCGCCGCCGTCGCGCCCGGCCCCCCGTCCGCCGTCAGCCGCGGCGGCGCGCCCGTACGCGGCTTCGAGGGCGGCAGCGCGCTGCTCGAGAACGGGTCGGCCGCCTGGCCGACGCGCGCGCGGGACGCGCCCGCGGCCCCGCTCGACCCGCCGGTACCCCGCGCGCGAGCCGGCGAGGTGGCCGGCACTTGGGCACCCCCAGGGCCTGTGCGAACAGCGCGCGCCATCAGCTCAGCGCTCTATCGCATCACCCCTTCCCGTCCAAGATGTTTGTCCCGCGCTCCCGCGCTTGCGCCGATGGAGCGGAGATTGCCGCCCGAGCGCGCGAGACCAGCGCGCGCCGCGCGCGGGCTCCGAGGAGGACGGGGAGCGATCGCGAGTGCGCCCGGATCCGGCAAATTATCGTTGAATTACGGTAACTTCTCTGCGTGTGAGCCGCGGCGGACGCAGCGGCGAACAGGGCGAGCGGGTGCGCGTCCGCCGCGCGCGCGGCGCGCGGATCACCAGGGGCGATCGCGCATCGTCTTCTTGTATCGCTCCTTGTAGAGGTCATGGCACTGCTTGCAGCTCGCCTTGGCGCCGTCGATATCGCCGGCCTTCGCCTTGGCGGCGCCGGCCTTCGAGATCGACGCCCAGCTGCCCATGCCGGGCGGCGGCTTGCCGGCCACGTACTGCAGCGCCGCCGCGATCTTCGCGCCGTCGCCGCTCGAGGTCGCCGAGGCCATCGTGCTCTTCATCCAGGCCTGCATCGGACAGAGCTTCTGGCCCTTTGCGCCGCACTCGAACTTCTTCTCGCCCGCCTGCGCGGCGCCGGTCGCCGCCGGTCCGGCTGCCGCGGCGGCCGACGCGGCAGCGGTCGCCTTCGGCGCCGCCGCGGCGGCCGTCTCCGCCGGCTCGGCGGCCGCGGCGGCCGACCCCGCGGGCGCGGCCGTCGGCGCGGCGGTGGTGGCAGCCGGCACGGCTGCCGTCTCCGCGGGCACGGCCGTCGTCGCGGCAGGCGCGGCGCTGTCAGCCGGCTTGACCTCGGCCACTGCCCCCGGGGTCGTCGCGTCGTTCCCCTTGCTGTCGCAGCCGAGCGTGGCGAAAGACAGGCTCGCGAGCAACAGCGCAAGCGGGGTGATCGTTCTCCTCATGCAGTCTCCTTGGGTGATGAACAGAAGCGCTCCTTCGAGCGCGAGGCCGGGGGGTGCGTGCCGCGGACCCCGGGTCCGCCGCGCAGTGTAATCGGGTCGCCGTCCGTCCGCTGCGTTCGCGCGCCCCTCAGGCTCGCTGGCGGGGGTGCGCCCAGAAGCGCCCTCCCGGGCGCCCTTATCAGCAGATGGTGGTCCAATGTGACCAGGAAGGCAGGAACACGGGAAGAAAAGATCAATGCTCCTTCACCCTGGTGTGGACTCTTCTCCGACCGGGAAAATCCGACGACGACCGCCCAATGCGCCACGCGTTCACGGCGCCGCCGCCCGGCGACCGTAGCCGCAGACCGCCGCCCGGAGAGCGCAGCCCGAGGCGCGCCAGCTCGCCGCCGGCCACGATCCCGCGCTCGGCGCGTCAGCGCCTCAGTTACGCGTGCCTGGCGTCGATGCGAAGCTCGACCACTGGAAGTTGTCGAGGAGGGCGACAGAGTCGTTCCAGGGATCACCGGTATCCCAGAGCACGAACCGCAGCTCCATGATCTCCCCCGGGCTGACGTTGCCGTGCATGACCAGCCACCCCGTCCCGCCGCCGGCGAGCTCGCTCGCGCCGCACCAGCCGGGCTCGCCGTCGAACTGCGCGGCCGGCCTCGCGATGTCGAACCCCGTCCCGCGGAGCTGGTCGGTGCCCGCGCAGGTGCTCGTCGTGCCGGGGGTGGCGCCGCCCCCGCACCCGGTCGGCCCGCTGACGCACTGGGTGAACAGCCCGGTGCCGCCGAAAGCGAGGTTGACGCCCAGCGGGTAGACCGGCGCCCCGGCGGGCGGAGGGTCGTAGAAAGCGAGGTTCTTGTCCGCGGGGTTCGGCGTCTCGCCCGGGAAGGGCTCGAACCTCGAGTCGAGCAGCGCGAGGAAGAAGTCGTTGAACCGGCTGCACACCCACTCCGGGTATTCGGACGAGAGGAAGAAGGTCGAGACGCTGAACGAGCTCGCGTTCGTCGGCACGCGCACGCGCAGCCGCAACATCACGGGATCGTGGGCCGTCGTGCCGCCCTGCGGCTCCGGACAGCCGGGCGCGTTCGGCAGGTTGTCGCCGTTCTCGTCGAGCCAGTCCGCAGGCATGCCGCTCGACGTCCCCATGTCCCGGCCGCCCTGGAACGGGGCGAAGCTCGGCCTCGTGTTGTTCGGGGCCGCCTGGGCCGCGGCCACGCCGGTCGAGAGCACCGCGAGCCGCGCGCCCCGGAGCGGCGAGATGCCGGAGCCGAAGCCCTGGCGGATCGACCGCTGGGCCGCCGCCGGCGCGCCGGTGCCGTCGGCGCGCTCGAAGCTCGCGGAGACGACCCCCCACGTGCGGTCCGAGGGCGACGGCGGGGTCGCCGTCGTGGTGACGCAGAGATCCATCGCCTTCGCGTAGGTGAGCGCGGAAGCCGGGTCGCTCGCGAGCCCCGCGTCGCAAGGCGAGGTGTTGTCGACCGCGCCGTCGCAGTCATCGTCGACGCCGTTGTCCGGCACGTCGAAGGCGCCGCGGTTCACGTACGCCGGGGCGCTGCACCCGTCCGACAGGGAGTCGCAGCAATCGCCCTCGCAGATCGTCCACCCGTCGCCGTCCTGGTCGGGGGTGTTGTCGGTCACGCCGTCGCAGTCGTTGTCGATGCCGTCGCCGCACGCGTCGAGCTCCGGCAACACCTGGTCGAGGCACGGCCCCCACGTGAGGCCGCTCGCCCTGCAGGTGGAGACACCGGGAGCGCAGGGAGAGACCCCCTCGGTGCCTGGCGGCCCCTGGTAACAAGCCCTGGTCTCGCCCGGCGTGCACGAGCAGGGCCCGCGCGCCGCGACGTCGTGCTCGCACCCGTCCGCCGGGTCCCTGTTGCAGTCGATGAACCCGCTCTCGCAGGCGCTGAGCGCGCACGCGCCCGAGACGCAGGCGCTCCCGGCATGGGCCAGCTCCGGACAAGCGCGATCGCACACGCCGCAGCTCCGCGCGTCCGTCTCGAGATCCCGGCAGACGCCATCGCAGCACGCCGCCCCGCCCTGGCACGGGCGCGCCGCCGAGCAGCCCTGAACGCACTCGCCGTCTTCCGTGCACGAGGTGCCAGGCGGGCACTCGTCGCTCGCGGCGCAGCCGACACAGGCGCGCTCCTCGAGATCGCAGGTGAGCGGAGCAGGGCAGTCGGACTGGGATTCACACCCGGGCACGCACCGCTTCGTGTCGGGCGCGCAGCGATGGCCGGCCGGGCACGCGGCCGCGCCAGGGAGACAGGCCACGCAGCTGCCCGTCTCCGGGTCGCACAGCGGCGCGCTCGGATCCGCGGAGCAATCGGTCGGGCAGTCGGCGGCGTCCTCGCCTCCACCGCCCAGGGGCCTGTCGGGAGCTTCCGCGCCGGCGCAGGAAGGCACCACCCCGGACGCGAGCGCGAGCGCCGCCAGGGCCGCCAGCCCTCCGGTCCAGGCCAGCGGGCGGCGACGGACAGCGCGGGTTCTGGTCGACATCGGCGAGCTGCTCCCCTCCGCGGGGCGGCGCCCCCGAGGGGCGCTCGACCGCAAGGATCGTAGGATACCCTGCCGGCGGCACGGGCGACGGAGGATCCGCGGAGATGAGGTGCCTCGCTGGACACTCGACCACGCGCGCGCGCCCCGACGGAGGCGGACGCCGCCCCGCCCCGTGATGACGCGCGCGCCGCGGGGCGCGATCGGCCGCGCCGGGACGCGCGCCGCGGGGCGCGATCGGCCGCGCCGGGACGCCGCGGCGGAGGTGCGACCGAGACGGCGATCAGCGCGTGCGCTCGTACAGCGTGAAGGCGCCTTCTCGATCGACGCGGCGAAAGCGGGTGTGCGCCGCGGTGAACACCGGCCTGTCCGGCCGCTCGTTCCGGAGGATCACATAGTCGTAGGCGACGCCGTGCACATCCGGGTTGAACCACTCGCCACGGTTCGACGGCGGCGCGGGGAGACGACGCTTCAGCGTGAAGGGAAAACCCACGTTGTGCCACCCGTCCGCGCTGAAGCCTCCGCGCATGATCTGCACCCACGAGGAGAAGTGGTTCGTTCCCTCGATGATCAGGGCCTCGTCTGTCCGCGGCGGCAGCGACACGAAGAGCACCTCGGCGCGGGGCGGGATCCGCGCCACGATGCGGGCGAACGGCTGGAGACGCTCGTCGAAGCTCTCGTACTTCTGCGAGAGGTGCAGCGGCAGCACGAGCGCGGCCACCACGGCAGGGGCGATCAGGAGGCGAGAGAGCCCCCGGAGCGGCGCGGTGACGGCCAGAAAGCCGAAGAAGCAGATGAGCGGCGAGAAGCGCCCGCTCACGAACCACCAGTCGAAAGGGCGGGCCAGGTGCAGCGGCACGAGAAAATAACACGCCACCATCGCCGCGCATAGGGCGAGGGAGCGATGGCGGTGCAGCCGGTCGAGCAGCGAGCCGGGCGGCGGGCCCGGCTCCTGCCCGCGCGCGCACAAGACCCGGAAGCGCCGGGCGACGCTCCAGACGGCCAGCACCGTCGCGACCGCGAGCAGCACCCAGAACACGTGGGTGTCGAGCTCGCCTGATACCGAGTTGAGCGTGTACTCGGGGAACGACCGGAGCATCTCGTGCCAGGGCACCCAGGCGCCCTGGAACCGCGGGCCGCTCCGCAGGTCGACCATGGGGCTCTTGAAGGCGACGAGCTGCCAGGCGAGGAGCGCGGCGGCGGGCGCGAAGAGCGGCAGCGCGCCGGCGATCCGCCGCCATCGGGGCAGGTAGCAGACCATCAGCACGGCGACGCAGACGTAATAACCGAAGAGGATGAGCGGATGGCTGAGGCCGCAGCCGACGCTGAGCAGCGCCACGGCGGCGGCGCGCCCCCAGCTCGGCCGCTCGAGGTGGGCGTCGAGCGCGACAACGCCGGCGAGCAGCAGGGAAGTACCGACGAGGAACGGGAGGAAGCCGCACGCCCACGAGAGGCTGAACGCCAGCGGGAACGTGAGGACCGAGAGCCACGGGCTGCGCCGCGTCCGGTGCGCCCAGCCGAGCGCCGCCGCCGGGATGGAGAGCACATACCCGGAGAGCACGAGCCGATTCGCGTCCTCGAGGCGGAAGACGTACGCGAGGACGTGCGTCAGGAGGTGATATGCGCCATAGGGGGCCGGACGGAGGCTGAGCTCGTAGAAGTCACGGAAGCGAGTCCACGGCTCATCGAAGTTGTGCCAGATATGGACCGCCGCGAGGTGGTTCGGCAGATCGAGCAAGGGCAGGAACCGCACGCGCCATATCGGCACGATCGCCGCGACGGCGAGGAGCGCGAAGGTCGCGAGAGACACCCTGTCGGTCGCCCAGCGCGGCCCTGCCCCCGGCGCGGGGGGAGCCGTGGCGCCGGCGGGGCGGCCCGGCGCGCCGGCGGCGGGCGCGCTGGCCCCGGGCGTGTCCTCGCTGTCGGCGCTATCGGGCGGGCTCGATCCGGGCGTTTGCATGAGAAGGGTGGCCCTCCCTGCCCTCCGCCTGCGGCGCGAGCTGCGGGCGGGCCGCTCGAGGCGCTGCGAGCCTTAGCACAGGACGCGGCGCCGATTGCAGCGCGACGCGTCTTCCTCTAGTTTCACCGGCACCTCGTCAGGCGCGGACACGGCACGAGATGACACCCACTGGCCATCCGGAGCGGCACGGGGCGCTCCACGCAGCCCTCCAGGAGACCTGAATCCATGAGGCATCTTGCTTGCGTCGCAGGCGGCGCCGCCGTCCTGCTCGCCCTCTCCTCGCCGCGCGCGCAGGAGCCCGAGCCCGCGGCCGAGGAGCCCGCGGGCGCGAGGCCGGCCGATCCGCAGGAAGCGCAGGGAGAAGGCCGCGAGCTGACCGGTGAGCCGGAGGGCGCGGGGGCGCCGGACGCTCGCCCGGACGCGCCGGAGAGCCCGCGACCGGCGGCTGCGAGGCCGGCGCCGGCCTCGCAGGCGCCGGTCGCGCAGGCGCCGGTCGCGCAGGCGGCCGGTCGCGCAGGCGGCCGCGACCCGATCGAGCCCGGCTTCCGGGAGCGGGTGCGGTTCTCGATCGGGCCGCTGGAGCTCAGGCCGATCGCGCTGCTCGCGCTGCAGGCCGCGCCGTACGTCGGCGACGACGCGCTGAGCCAGGCCGGGGACAGCGCCGAGCAGCCCGGCTTCCGGCTGCGCCGCGTCCGCGCCGGGCTGTACGGCGACGTCGCGGGGCTCGTCCGGTTCGCCATCTCCACGGAGCTCGCCGGGGGCGACGACGGAACAGCGCGCATCCACGAGGCGTGGGGCGGCGTCACGGCGGTGCGCGCGCTGGAGGTCTATGCGGGCGCGCGGACCGTCCCTTTCTCGCGCTCGGCGATGCTCGGCGCCGGCGAAGGGGCCCTGACCGAGCGGCCGCTCGCCGTCCGCGCGATCGCGCCGTTCACGCAGGTCGGGATCCAGGCCGAGGGTCACTTCCAGGACCGCGCCTTCAGCTATTACGCGGGCGTCTACAACGCCTTCAAGCGCGCCGATCAGTTCTACGCAGGCCAGTCCGAGAGCCTCGCTCCCCTCGGCAACCGATTCGAGGGGATCGCCGTCGCCGGCAGGCTCGCCACCGAGCCGCAGGGCCCGCTCGGCCGCACCCTCCAGGACGTCGCGCACTCGCCCTTCCGCGTCGGGGCCGGCGCAGACGGCTTCTTCAGCAACGGCGGCGCGCGCACGCTGTACGGCGCGAGCGCCGATGTCCTTGTGCACGCCTCGGGGCTGCACGCGCTCGGCGAGGTGCTGTGGACCGGCGCGAGCCCCAAGTCGGTGCCCACCCAGCCGATCGCGCAGGTCACGTCGGTCTCGTCGCTCGCGCTCGTCTTCGAGGCAGGCTACATGATCGTCGCCCGGAAGCTCGGCGTCTCGGGTCGGGTGGAGTGGATCGACCCCAACATGGATGTCGATGACGAAGGGGACAACCTCGTGCTCACGGGCGGCGTGAGCTACCACGCGTACGACGATCTGGTGAAGGCCCAGCTCGACTACACGCACCGTGAAGAGCTCGGCGGGCTCTCGCTCGCGAACGACGCCCTCATCCTGCAACTTCAGCTCTCGCTCTAGGGGAGATCTCTGTGCGGCGAACACACCGCTGGTTCACGAGGATCGCGCTCCTCCCGCTCGCCGCCGCCGCGCTCGCCGCGCCCGCGCTCCCGAGCTGCCGCGTCGACCGGCTGCTCCGCGCCAAGCAGATCGAGCAGCGCGCCGAGCTCGTCGGCGGCCCGGTGGCGATGGCCGACGTAGGCGACTTCCTGCTCGAGAACGACCAGATCCGCGTGGCGATCCTGGGCGGGCGGGACTCGCCCGGTCCCGGGATCTTCGGCGGCGCGATCGTCGACGTCGACCGGCGGCGCGGCCGGATCGGCGAGGAGGGCGGCCAGGGGCGAGACAGGTTCGCCGAGATGTTCTCGCTCGCCAACCTCATCGTGCCCGACCCGACGGCGACCGACGTCTCGGTGCTCGCGGACGGCTCCGACGGGGCAGAGGCCGGGATCCGCGTCGAGGGAGACGGCGAGTTCCTGTTCGAGGCGATAGGCCTGCTCCGGGCGCAGGAGGACCTGCTCGGCCTCTTCTTCCCCAACGTGCGCTCCAGGATCCGCTTCCGGACAGACTACCTCCTTCACCCGGGCGATCGGTTCGTGACGGTGCGCACGACGCTCCTGCTCGACGACAAGCCGCCGCCCAGCTGCGCGCCGCAGCGGAGCTGCGAGGAGTGCCCGAACGGGTACAAGCAGGACCCGGGCGGCTGCCCGACGTGCGAGTGCAGCGACGTCCTCCCGCTGGACAACGCCACCGCCCCCGTCTCGGTGTTCGGCAACATCCTCGGGGATCCGCCGGACGACGCGCAGCAAGCGGCGTCGCGCCGCGCCGGCATCGTCGCCGGAGATTTCGTGTTCTTCGGCAACCAGAACGACGTCTTCGCACCCGGGGCAGGCTTCGACGAGGACACGGCGGTCCAGGACGCCTGGAACGCCGGGCGCAACTCGTTCCAGGAGCCGCTCACCTTCGATTTCGTGGCCGCGGCCGGCGGGGACGTCAGCTATGGTTACTTCACGAAGGCTGAGGAGGGCGCGGCGGCCTCGGTGGTCAATGTGCCCCTCTTCGCGAGCGCGGCGACAGCGTTCCTGTCCGCCAGCCGATCGTGCCTGTTCAGCGAGGACGACGACGCGGCGTGCGACGTCCATCGCGCGTTCAGCTACGAGCGCTACCTGGCCGTGGGCGAGGGCGACATAGCGAGCGTGACGGACGTGATGCACCGGCTCCGCGGGACCGCGACGGGCACGGTCAGCGGCCACGTGCTGTGGCAGGACACCCTGGAGGGCGCGCCGAACGCGCGGGTGTTCGTCTTCTCCGATCCGGATCCGTCGCGGCCCTTCGGCTCGCTGGACGAGCTCGTGGAGGCCAACCGGGAGGCGCGCGGGGACGTCGGCCTCGTCAACGAGATCGACGCGGACGTCGGCCTCGACCCGTCCGAGGACGGCGACTTCCGCGGCGCCCTGCCGCCCGGCAGCTACGTGCTCGTGGCGCGGAACGCCGCGGGGACATCGATCTCGGCGCCCGTCCGGGTGAGCCTGCGGGCCGGGGAGCAGGTCGCCATCTCGCCGCGCCTGCCCGCGCCGGCGCGGGTGCGCTACCGCGTCGCCGACGGGGCCGGCCAGCGGTTACCGGCCAAGATCGCCTTCGCCTCGCTCGACGCGGCCGGGCGGCGGCTCGCGGGCGACGGCCGGCGCAGGGTCTACCTCGGCGACGGGCGGCTCGGGAACGGCAACCGCGCCATCGAGGTCACGGCCACCGGCGAGGGAGAGGTGGAGATCGAGCCGGGGCGATACCAGATCACTGTGTCGCGAGGCATCGAGTACGGGATCCACGTGGAGCGCGACGTGACGCTCGCGCCGGGCCGAGCGTTCCAGCTCGACGCCACGCTCGTGCGCGAGGTCGACACGACCGGGTGGATGTCGGCCGACATGCACCTCCACTCCAGGCCGAGCTTCGACAGCGGCATGCCGCTGCCGCGGCGGGTCTCCACCGTGGCGGCGGAGGGCGTGGAGTTCGCTGTGTCGACCGATCACGACGTGGAGACCGATTACCGGCCGACCTTGCGCGCGCTCGGGCTCGAGCCCCACCTCGCCACGGCGATCGGGGCGGAGATCACGACGCTGGAGCAGGGGCATTTCATCGGCTTCCCGCTCAGGTACGACGAGCTCGACGTGCCGAGCCACGGCGCCCACGACTGGACCTGCGAGCCCGGCGGGACGATCCTCGACGCGATCCGCGCCTCGGGCGACGGCACGGTGGCGCCGCTGACGATCGTCGCCCACCCGCGCGACGGCTTCTTCGGCTACATCGACCAGCTCGGCGTCGACACCTACACGATGGACCGGACACCGACGTTCCTCGAGGAGAACAACCCTGTCTTCCGGACCGCGAGCTGCGAGTTCGACGCCATGGAGATCATCAATGGCAAGCGGTTCGATCTGGTGCGCACGCCGAGCCTGGCCGAGGTCGTCGACTGGAACCGCTGCCTCGCGCGGCTGAACGCCGCCGGGAGCGCCGCGGAGATCGAGGCGGCGTGCCCCGAGGTGGCGGGCTGGCTGCGCGCGCCGTGCGCGGCGCCCGGCGGGGCGACGTCCGGACCGGGCGGCGAACCCGGCTCCGCCGCGGTCCTCGTCGCGACAGCCGATTGCAAGCGCCGCGCTCGCACGGAGCTCGCGTGGGCGCTCATGAAGCGCGTGCTCGCCCGGACGCCCGACGAGCAGGAGAAGAACTGGAGCTTCTCCGGAACGAGCCCTGATAGCCAGGAGCTCTGCGGTCCCGTCGCGCTCGGCGACGGGCCGGTCGCTGAAGAGGCGCGCGACGAGCCGTGCACCTACCGGGCGGGCCAGGTCGATGATTATTTCCGCTACCTCGAGCGGGGGCTCCTCCCGGCGCAGGTCGCCAGCAGCGACGGCCACGACGGCTCGAAGGAGCCGGGCTTCCCGCGGACCTATTTCCGGAGCGCGACCGACTCCCCTGCTGCCCTCGAGACGCCGGCTGCGGTCGAGAGCCTGCGGGGCGCGCACGCCTTCACGACGTATGGCCCGTTCATCCGGGCGACGATCGGCGGCAAGACGTACGGCGAGGTGGCGGCGGCGAGCGCTGGCAAGCCGCACGAGCTCCTCTTCGATGTCCAGACGGCGAGCTGGTTCGGCGTCGACCGGGTGGAAATTTACCTCAACGGCAGAATGATTCGTCTGCTGGAGCCGACGATGCCGCCAACCGCGCTCGTGGACGTGCGCGGCAAGGTCACGTTCACGGTGCCGGACCGCGACTCCTGGGTGGTGATCATCGCGATGGGGCTCGAGGACAGGAACCTCATGAGCCCTGTGTCCCTGGACGTCCCGTTCGGAGAGATCCAGCTCTCGCGGCTGGCGAGCGACGCGTTCGGCAGGATCCCCGCGATCAACGCCCTGTTCGCGCCCACGCCGACGGTGCCTGACTGGTCGCCGATCCCGCCTTATGCGGTCACGAATCCGATCTACCTCGATGTCGACGGCAACGGCCGTTACGACGCTCCGCTGCCGAGGCCTGACTTCTGCTCTCGTCCGTGCGACCCGGACGTCCTCGATCCCGAGCAGTGTCCCGCGAAGCAGGACTGCCTGACGGAAGAGAAGGTCTGCGGCTTTCCCATCCCGGGCAAGTGCGATCATCGCCGTCCGGCGCTCGGCCATCACGACGACTGACGGGCGGCCGCGGAGGGAGGCGCCGCGCAAGAGCGTGGAGAGCGCTCGCGTGGAGAGCGCTCGCGTGGAGAGCGCTCGCGTGGAGAGCGCTCGCGTGGAGAGCGCTCGCGTGGAGAGCGCTCGCGTGGAGAGCGCTCGCGCGCAGCGCACCCCGCGAAGGGTGCGCCCGCGCGGCGACGACCGAGCCTCGCCGGCTCCGGGATACGAGGTTTGCGCGCGCGCGGCGGGCACGCGCACGCAAACCTCGCTGGATCTCCGGGGGGTGAGCCGGAGGGCCGCTCCGCGCGGAGCTTACCGGCCCTCGATCGCCTGCGACTTGATGTGGAACTCGACGCGCCGGTTGCGCTGCCGGCCTTCCGGCGTGTCGTTGGACACGAGCGGCCGGCGGGAGCCGTAGCCCGCGGAGGTGAGCCGCTCCGACTGGACGCCCTTGTTGATGATGTAGATCCTGACCGCGGTGGCGCGGTTCTGAGCGAGCCTGTCGTTGTAGTCGACGGTGCCCTGGTTGTCGGTGTGCCCCTCGATGCTGAGCAGCTTGATCTCAGGGTTCGCCTTGAGCAGCCGCACGACCTCGTCGAGGATCGGATAGCTCTGCGGGAGGATCCTGGAGCTGTCGAACTCGAACTCGACCTGCTTCATGATCTCGATCTCGGCGGAGCCCTGGATCCTGCGGATGTAGTACGGGCAGCCGTTCTTCTCCGGGTCGTCGACCACGACCTGTCCCGGCTCCTTCGGGCACTTGTCGACGGCGTCGGGGATGCCGTCCTGGTCCGCATCCTCCTCGGGGCAGCCGTCGCGATCGTCGATGCCGTCCTTGTCCTCGGGGTCGTCCGGGCACTTGTCGACGACGTCGGGGATGCCGTCGCCGTCGCGATCGGGCATGTCCGGGCAGCCGTCGCTCGGCTTCGGCTGCTTACCGTCCTCGGGATCCTCCGGACAGAGGTCGATGACGTCGGGGTAGCCGTCGCCGTCGGCGTCCTTCTCCTGCTCGATCACGAAGTTGAAGCCGGGCGAGCGGACGTCGGACTCTTCGATGCTGAACGAGCCGCCGAAGACGGCGACGCCGCGGAAATCGGGGGCGTAGCCGCCGCTCAGCCGGGTGCCGACGCCGGCGCCGGCGTAGAGCGCCTTGTCCTTGGTGAAGAACATCTTGCTGTTGAGCTGCCACTCGATCGGCGAGGCATCGAGCTCGCCGCGCGTCTCCTTGATGAGGCCGAACGAGCCGAAGACCTCGGCCCCGAGGCGGATGGTGCCGTCGCGCAGCGGGACGTAGCCGCCGACGCCGTACGTGAGCTCGCTGCCGACATGGAGCTCGTGGAGCCGCACGTGCGGCCGGATCGCGACGCCGGTGTTGAGCGTGACGAGGAAGTCCTTGAAGTCGTACTCGGCGCCGATGCCGAACGCGCTGCTCACGGTCCTGTCGCCGGCGAACGAGTACACGTTGCCGATCGGCACGAAGACCGCGCCGGTGAGCCCGAGCCGGAAGCGGCGCTCGTCGAGCTCCAGCGGGACGACGCGCGCGTCGATCCGGAGGTCCATGGGGGAGGCGGTCTTGAGGTCGACGCTCTGGTCGAGGCCGAGCTCGCGGTAGTACGTCTGGTTGCCGTCCTGGAAGAGGATGATGGGGAACGAGACCTGGAGGGCGCCGCGGCCGAGGATCTCCACGCCCGCGTTCAGGTACGTGATGAGCTGCGACGTGACGGGCCCGTCGCCTTCGAGTTGCTCCTCGATGGCGAGGTCGTCAACGTAGTTGTCGTTGCGGAGCGGGTGGACCGACACGCCGAGCCCGAGCTGCCCGAAGAGGCGCGTCCGCTCGCCCATGTGGGGGCGCCAGACGCCGATCCCGTCGTCGGGGGCGCCGGCCATCCTGAGGCGATCGAGGTAGAAGGTCCGGTCCTGCGCGCGCGCGGTGGAGGGCGCAAGCGCGGCGAGGGCCGGGGCGGCCAGGGCCGCTGCGGTCAGCGCGCAGCGCAAGCGCGACCGGTGTCGCGGCTTCCCGCCCGGCAGGTGTCGTCGATCCATCACGGTGAGCTGTCCTCCAAGCAACGCTCGAAAAACGAGGTTGACGCGAGCGTTCCGCCGCATGCGGGCCGGCGTCCGGGCGGGAGATTACTCGGCCCGGGGGAGGATGTCTCCTGGGTCGAGCCAGGAGGTGCGAGGAGCGCCGCGAGGGGGGTGGGAGGAACGCCGCGAGGGGGGTGAGAAAGCGCCGCGAGTCGGGAGGCAGCGTCCGGGGCGTGCATGGCGGGCGGGGGTGGCGAAGCCGGTGCAGCGTGCTGCGCATCGCGATGGGAGCCTACTGCGGCGTGGCGGCGCGAGGGAAAGCGGAAGGCGCTTCCAGACGGCGAGCTGGCGGCGCGCCTGAGACGGCGCCATGTGCGCCGAGGTGAACGCCGTGCCTGGCCTGGCCTGGCGAGCTTGGCCCAACGTCTAACCCGGTCCCCTTCTGCCGGAAGGATGGCTGTCGCGTAGTGCCGTACGTGTCGTGCTCCAGGAGCCGCCTACGGCGAGCGACCGATTCCAGTTCTGGGCTAAGCCTCGGAGCTTCGCTCCGTGCGTATCCACATATGCATGACTGTTCGACCAACGCCTTGAGCCGCGACGAGAGCCACTCCGCTTACATCGCCTCTCCGCACCTCGACGATTGTCCCAGAGCACACCGAAAAGCGCTGCATCACCGTCTCGACACCGCAGTACCGAACGCCAGATCAGGCAATGACTGCGACACAGAACCACCTCCGGTAGCTATAGCCGCCGCCTCTGACGCGCCAAAAAACACGTAGACAGCATCATTCGACGGGGCAGCTACCATGAGATCCGAATAACCATCGCCATTCACATCGCCCGGCGACGCCAGAGCGAGCCCGAAACCATCACCCTGAGCAGGCCTATGGATAGCCACATCGGGACGGTCATCAAGCGTTGCCCCCGCTCCGCCCATATAAATGTACACCGCAGCAGGACTGCTGTTGTAATCGCTGGTTCCCACAGCGACATCGCTAAACCCATCCCCATTCATATCCCCCGCCGACGCGACCACCAGACCAAAATTGGTGCGCTCCTGACCCTCAAGCGTCAAATCCGGCGCAGAAGCCAGCCCTTCAGGTCCGCCGAGGTACACATACGCACGGTTGACCCCCGACGAGCCAACTATCACGTCCCCGAACCCGTCCCCATTCACATCGCCTGCCGACGCGATCGAGGCACCGAAGTTCTGGTCCTCCATGGGCACAACAAGCTCTGCGTCTGGAGTAGCATCAAATTTCGCCCCTGAACCTCCTAAGTAAAGACGAATCGCCTGAGGCCCAGAAGGAGAACCGGGCAGAAACGACACAATCACATCAGAGAACCCATCGCCGTCAACATCGCCGGCCGACGACACCATCGTAAGCACGCCAGAGGCGCTTGTATCCATGGAGAGCTCCACAGGAGGCGAGAGCCTTCCCGAGGGCCCTCCCATGCAGAGGTGCGCGCGAGGCCCGTCCCACTCTCCCGCTATCACATCGTCGAAACCATCTCCATTAACGTCTCCGGCTGCCGCAACGGACCCGCCCAACTGCCCCCCATCGTGTGCTCCATGAATCGCATCAACAGAACTGGCAGAAAAAATTTCGCCAGCATGACCAAAGAGAACCTGGGCCTCTCCCCTCAAGTCGTCACTGAACGGCGCTCCAACCAACACGTCGGCCAGACCGTCTCCGTTGACATCACCCGCGCAAGAAAGCGCGGTACCGAAGCCATGGACCGTACTGTCCGAGGTTGATTTCATGCCATTGGGCATTGCATCGAACATCGATCCGAAGGATCCGTAGTAGAAGTAGATCGTATTGTACCGCGACATAGTTATGGCGGTAGCGCTCACAGCGACATCATCATAACCGTCCGCATTAAAATCACACTTTACCCGACCGACATTGAACCACCACACAGGAGAAAAAGAGGAGCAGTTTTCCCGCGAACAGGCCCGCACTCGCCAATAATAGCGTTTCCCTACCGGCGGCAGGACTTCCGCATCCAGCTCCGACTCGAACTGGTACTCTTCTCGCTCCGTCGTAATCGACTCTGCACCAAGCATACCTGCGTTCGTGCTGTACTGGAGCTCATATTCGATAGGAAGATTTGACTCCACCGTCGAAGCTTCCCACATCAACATAGGACGCCGCGAGCCGATTTTTCGCATGGTGCCGACATCTGCACCGTTCATTGGAAGCCTCGGAATGGGCACTGTAGGGGCTCGACCTGGGACGGCGCCGCTTGCAGCCATCGACCCACCGCCGCCAGAGCCTGGTGCATCCGCAGCATCAGCAAATTCATCGAGGCCAAGAATCATGCCGCAACCGGCAGACGAGTTGAGAAGCGCCGCTGATACCAGGAGAGCTTTCAGAGAGTTCGTGGGTGAGCATTCTTCCATACCAGGAGCCTACCACCAGCGCGATGCACCAAGAATCCTGCCGGCCATAGAACCGCCGCCTCGCGCAAGCTTCGCAAAGATACGCGACACTAGGTTTGCTCGATCGGAGCTGCGTCCGAACGCCGTGTCCGCTGCGTGACTAACCAGCGTCGGCCGCATTTCGTGCGGCCGACGCTGGACATGTTTCTCGGTCCTTTGCATTGAACCCCGCGCCCATTCATTCGCGATCGGCTAGTGCTGGGCGCGTTTCGTGCGACTTGCGCTAGCCCTGCGCGGAACTCGACCCACAAGGCCTAAGCCTCGGCGCGCTGGGCACACTTGTCTACATCATTTGTCTACATCATTTGGCTACCGGTGGAATCTGAATCTCATTAATCGGTTGAAAGCCAGCGCCAGCCGGGTAGGCATACGACACCTCGAGAGTGGCGCTCGTCGTACCCCATCCCCAGACGGTCACACCGAAGGGAAGGTCGCTCGACATCACATGACGACCATTGACGCAGTTCCCATTTCCTTCAAAATCCCCGCTCACAAGCTGAACCCGTGTATATTCATAATCTCCAATCGCCTTCCAGCCCGTGAGCGCCCCCAAGCATTCCAACGTCACATCAGCAAATTTTCCATCAATCTTTGAACGAGTCCGAACCACGTTCAGACTTGTCTGCGGATATGTAGGATCAGTAAACAGAACATAATAATTCAAGAACTGCGAAGGCGGGATCGTGTTGACCCACTCCGGATCACCTTCCCCTCCGTAATTCTCGCCTCCTGTCATGTATCCGCCAAGATAGAACGGATACTCCCCACCTTGGCTTCGCACCACGAAGGAATCGGACGCGCTAAACTCGACAACCTCGCCGAGATTGAGCGTCTCAGGAGCGCCATCGGGTTTGGAGGGCTCCCATTCCAGCTCCGTACCATCTACCATCCCCACAAAACGCCACGGGGGAGCTTCATTGGCCCCGCCCATCCGCCCCTCGTGACGCACAGCCACATACTCGCTCCCCGTTGCTCGCACAGGTGCAATCTGCTGATGCGCGGAGTCACAATCAACCACGTCAAGCGGAACGTTCATGCAGGAGGACGCGCCGAACACCCCGATCGGCTTGTCCGACAAGATGGGGCTACCAGTGAGCTCCTTGGGCTGAGCTATCTGAAGAAATTCCCCAGCGTTCAGCGTGTACGTTACTGGCACCCCTTTCTGAGCCGGAGCGACAATCGGGTCATCGGGCGCCCCAGCACCTAGAATATCTTCCTTGGGAAGTATTGTCACATTGGTATCGTCTTCGCGAGCGACGATCTCCAGCGCAGGGAGCCCATCGGGGTTCAATGGGGACACAGGATATGCGTTAATGGCGAGATAGTTCGTATCCCACGAGCTCGTAGGCAGCAACAAGGTGGCCGACGTGTAGCTGGTCGCACCTCCGCCGTAAGGAGCGATCTGGTACGCCACTACAGGGTAATCAGTGGTTATATGAAATGCTGAGCCACGGCCTGTGGCTTCGAGTCCACTTGTCTTAGGAACGCCGGTCTCCTCTCGCACTGCAGGGCTCTTTGGGCACGCGAGCAGCCCTCCGCTACTGCGCGACAGGAACAGTACAGCGACCTCGCCCACCGCCAGCCCTTCGTTTTCAATGTAGGGCCTGTAGGTGACGTCCAACCCCTGACCTTGCGGGATGAAGGCGAAATTCTCGACCGGCAACGCTGTGCCGTTTCGCTCCACTGCGATGTGGACTTCCTTCTCCCACGTATTCGCTATGAACGCCGCGAAGCAGGCGCCCTGCGCCTGGCTCCGTTGCACCGTCTTCAGCGCCCAGTAATCGCATCCATACGAGCTCTTCGACCTCCTCGCCGCCTCACACGGGTCGGGCACACACTCCGCGTTGACGCATCCCTCTTCCGGCCCGCACGTGTCCAGCGTCACTCCGTTGCAACTGATGATCCTCTTCAGATCGTTGGAGCACGTCGGCTCGCACCGCCCCCCCTCCCCGAAGGTCCCCGTGCTCTCCGTGGCGCTGCCGCCCTCGCCTCCGCTGCCGCCCGTGCCGCCGGGACCCGTGCCGCTGCCGGTGAGCTCGCCACGGTACGAATCCGAGCAGGCGGCGAACGAGCCCGTCACACCGGCTGTCGCTGCAAGGAAACCCACTATCGCGTGTCGACGGTATCTAGCCATGTTCGCCATCTCTACAGGGCTCCTTCCCCCACAAGCATCCTGAAACTTCTTGACTGCGAGCCTAACACGGTTCCCACGCCCTGGGGAGGCCCGCGAAAGCGCTCGCGTTTTTTCACCGGTCTCATGAGAGAGGGTTGCGGCTTTCAGGAATGCAATGCGCGCCCGACCTGACGCGCCACCCTCTAGCGCCCGGACGGACAGAGGCCCTGTTGAGCGAGCCGACCTCACGCCTCTCCAGCGGGTAGGTCGAGGTGGTCCAGCGATTGCGGCCTACGGCGACCGACGGGCAGCGATTGCGGCCGATCACGGCCGATCGCGGCCGATTGCGACTTCCACGCACCTCGACCCTACGCCCGCTCGCGACTTCCACGTACCCCGACCCTACTCCCCCTCATGACCGTCATCACCGTCCGACGCAGCACCGGCCCGGCCGCTCCCGAAAATGCGGAAAAGGACGTACAGCGAAGGGAACAGCAGCACGAATCCGACGGCGAGCACCCAGACAAGCAATCGGAGGGTCTTCGGGTTCGCCGCAGCCCCCGCGAGCGTCACGTCAGGCACGACCAGGAACGGGTACTGCGAGGCCGCCCAGCCCAGCAAGATCAGCGTGACCTGCGCCGCCGCCGCGAGGCGCGCCAGACGGAAACGGCGGATCCACAGCGCGAAGAACGCCGTCGTGGCCGCGAGGCCCGTCGTGACGTGCAGCGGCCAGGTGATCGGATGATCCGTCAGACCCTCTCGGATGAGCGGAGCGCCCCGGAACGAGGCCGCGAACGACGCGAGCGCGAGCGCCGCGACAACGCAGCCAGAGACGAGCGCGCGCCGCCGGAAATCGTCGACCAGCGCCGGCTCCGTCGCCTCGTTCGTCAGGTAGACCGCCGCGAGGAACGCGAACAGCGCCAGCGCGAACAGCCCGACCACGAGCGGAAAGAGCGAGAGCCAGGGGGCGAAGAAGCCGCTCGTCACCACCCCCGACGCAACCCGGATCCGGCCCGACGCGATCGCGCCGACGATCATGCCGAGCAGCACCGGCGCGATCACGCTCGCCAGCGAGAAGACGAAGCCCCAGCGCTTCTGCTGCCGATCCCCCCGCGAGTCGTAGCTGCGGAAGCTGAACGCCGAGCCGCGGAACACGACGCCCACGAGGAACAGCGTGAGGGGAACGTGCAGCGCGATCGAGATCGCCGCGAAAGCCGGAGGAAACGCGCTGAAGAGCACGACCACGACCAGGATCAGCCACACGTGGTTGGCCTCCCAGATCGGGCCGATGACCTTCTCGATGAGCGCGCGCTGCTCCCGCTTCCGCGGGCCGGAGGCGAGCAGATCCCAGACGCCGCCGCCGAAGTCGGCCCCGCCGAGGAGCGCGTACAGCACGAGCGCCGCCACCATCACCCCGCCAAGGACCCACTCAACGAGCATCGGCCGCGCCTCCCCCGAGCACGCGCGGCTCGCCGCCGTCCCCCGCGCCCTCCGCGCCGAGCGCGCGCTCGCCGCCCGCCGTGCCCCCCGCGCCGAGCGCGCGCTCGCCGCCCGCCGTGCCCCCCGCGCCGAGCGCGCGCTCGCCGCCGTCCCCCGCGCCCCCCGAGCCGGGCGCGCGCGGCCCGCCGCCCGTCACCCCGAGCGGCGCCGCGCGGAGCTGGCGCACGAGCAGGTAGATCACCACAACGCCGAGGAAGACATAGAGCGCCGTGAACGTCCAGAAGGGCGCCGCGAGGTGCGGGAACGGGGTCACCGCGTCGCGCGTGCGCATCGCTCCCCGCACGATCCAGGGCTGGCGCCCGAACTCCGTCACCAGCCAGCCCGCCTCCATCGCCACGATGCCGAGCGGGCTCGCCAGGACGGACGCCCAGAGGAACGGGCGCTGATCCGGGATCCCCCGGCGGCGCCACGCCAGCACCGCCGCGACCACCGCGAGCAGCGCCATCGCGGAGCCCGCGGCCACCATCACCTGGAACGAGAGGTGCGTCGCCGCGACCGGCGGCCACTCGTCGCGCGGAACGGCGTCGAGCCCCGGCACCACCGCGTCGGGATCGGCGTGCAGGAGCATCGACAGCCCCCCCGGGATCTCGATCGCATGGTCGACCTCGCGGCGCTCCACGTCGGGCAGGCCGCCGATCAGGAGCGGCGCGCGGGCCGAGGTCTCGAAGTGCGCCTCCATCGCCGCGAGCTTGGCGGGCTGCCCGGCCCCGACCTCCACCGCCGCGAAGTGGCCGACGAACGGCTGAGCCAGCGCCGTCACCCCGGCGATCGCGAGCGTCACCGCGAACGCCTTCCGGAACAGCGGGCTGCCCGGGTGCCGCAGCAGCACCAGCGCGTGGATCCCCGTCATCACGAACGCGGTCGCCTGATAGCACGCGAGGATGCCGTGCAGCGTCTCGTGCTTCCACGGCGGGCTGAACATCGCCGCGATCGGGTCGATGTCCACCGGGCGCCCGGACACCATCGTGAAGCCGGCCGGATCGTTCATGCACGCGTTCACCAGGATCACGAAGAACGCCGAGAGCGCGCCGCTCAGCGCCACGAGCGCCCCGGAGAGCAGGTGCAGCTTCGGCGGGAGCTTGCCGCGGCCGTAGAGATAGATGCCGAGGAAGATCGCCTCGGTGAAGAACGCGAATCCCTCGAGCGAGAACGGCAGCCCGACCACCTCGCCGAACGTCCCCATGAAGCTCGGCCACAGGAGGCCGAGCTCGAACGAGAGGACCGTCCCCGACACGGCGCCCACCGCGAACAGGATCGCCGTCCCCTTCGCCATGCGCTTCGAGAACTCGAGGTAATCGCGATCGCCCGTCCGATGCCAGAGCGCGTCCGCGATGACCATGATCAGCGGCAACGCCACCCCGGCGGCGGCGAAGATCATGTGAAATGCCAGCGACAGGCCCATCTGGGCCCTGGCGTAGAGGAGGCTGTTCATGAGGCGCCGTGCGGCTCCCTTCCACCGTGCGAACGCGACCGGCACCGGATCCGCTGTCCTGCGGGGGCGGCCCGCGCGCTCCCACGGACAATAGGGATGACCGCGCCAGGTACAAATAGGGTCGAACCCGGGTAAGCTCGACGCCGATGCAGACCCTTGTCGAGCTCGTCGCCAGGAAGCGCGACGGCGGGCGGCTGTCCGATGACGAGATCGCGCGGCTCATCCGCGCCCACGGCGACGGCGAGCTCGCCGACTACCAGATGAGCGCGCTGCTCATGGCGGTCTTCTTCCGCGGCATGGACGACGCCGAGACCGTCGCGCTCACGCGGGCGATGCTCCACTCGGGCGACGTCCTCGACCTGTCGAGCGTGCCAGGGCGCAAGGTCGACAAGCACTCGACCGGCGGCGTCGGCGACAAGGTCTCGATCTGCCTCGCCCCCCTCGTCGCCGCCTGCGGCGTCCCGGTGCCGATGGTGTCCGGCCGCGGCCTCGGCCACACGGGCGGCACGCTCGACAAGCTCGAGGCGATCCCGGGGTTCGACGTCGCGCTCGACACCGCCGCGTTCGCGCGCATCGTCCGCGAGGTGGGCACGTGCATGATCGGGCAGACCGCGCGGATCGCGCCCGCGGACAAGCGCATCTACGCGCTGCGCGACGTCACCGCCACGGTCGAGTCGATCCCGCTCATCGTCGCCAGCATCCTCTCGAAGAAGCTCGCGGAGGGCATCGACGCGCTCGTGCTCGACGTCAAGGTCGGGCGGGGCGCGTTCATGAAGACCCTGGACGACGCCCGCGCGCTCGGGACCGCGCTCGTGCGCGTCGGGACCGCGGCCGGCAAGCGCGTCTCCGCGCTGCTGACCGACATGAGCGCCCCGCTCGGGCGCACCGTCGGCAACGCGATCGAGACCCGCGAGGCGATCGAGGTGCTGCACGGCCGGGGCCCGGGCGACCTCGTCGCGTGCACGCTCGCGCTCGCCGAGGAGATGCTGATCGCAGGCGGCGCCGCGGCGAGCGCCGCCGAGGCGCGCGTGAAGCTCGAGGCCGCCATCGCGAGCGGCGCGGCGGCCGAGGTCCTCGCGCGGATGATCGCCGCGCAGAAGGGTGACCCGGCCGTGGTGCAGGACCCCGGCCAGCTGCCCGTCGCCCCCGTCGCGGTCGAGGTAGCGGCCGAGGACGCGGGCTACGTCGTCGCCGTCGATCCGCTGGAGATCGGGCTCTCGGCGGTGGCGCTCGGCGCCGGGCGGACGCGCGCCGACCAGCGCGTGGACCCCGCCGTGGGGATCGAGCTCGCCGCCGTGCGCGGCGACCGCGTGGACCGCGGGGCGCCCCTCGCCCGCATCCACGCCCGCCGCGCAGACGACGCGCGGGCCGCGGCCGATCGCGTCCGCGCGGCCTTCCAGCTCGGCCCGGCGCCGGCCGAGGCGCCCGCGCTCGTGCTGGAGCGGATCGAGCCGTAGCGCCGCGCCCGAGGCCGCTCGCGGCCGGCGCGCGGTCCCACTAAGCTGCTGGCATGCGGACCCCGAGGCGCGACCTCACCACGCTCGGCTACCGGCGGATCATCCAGCTCCTCGTCTACCTGGTCATCGTCCCCGGCGTGCTCCTGTCGGGCGTCGGCTTCCTCCTCCTCGTGCTCGGCGAGGCCCAGTACAACCTCATCGTGGGGATCCTGGTCCTCACGTTCTGCGGGACGCTCGCGACCGGGGTCATCCTCGTGTGGGTCTTCCTCCGGCGCGAGCGCAACCTGTCCGAGCTCCAGGCCGACTTCGTGTCCAAGGTCTCGCACGAGCTGCGCACGCCGCTCACGTCGATCCGGATGTTCACCGAGACCCTCAAGCTCAGGCGCGGCGACACGAGCAGCGAGGATCGCTGCATCGACGCGCTCACCAAGGAGAGCGCCCGCCTCCAGCAGCTCATCGATCGGCTGCTCGACTGGGGGCGCATGGAGAGCGGCCGGCGCGTCTACGAGCTGTCGGAGTACCACCTCGAGGACGTCGTCAACGAGGCGATCCACGCCTTCGAGCCGACCCGCGAGAAGCGCAATGTCGAGCTCGACGTCGCCGTCGACGCGAACCTCCCGCCCGTGCTCTGCGATCGCAGCGCGCTCGTCGACGCGACCGTGAACCTGCTCTCGAACGCCTACAAGTACGGCGGTCAGCCGAGGCAGATCCGCGTCTCCGCCCATGTCACGAACCGGTCGGCGCTGATCACGGTACGCGACAATGGCAAGGGCATCGCCCGCCAGGAGCACAAGCGGATCTTCGAGAAGTTCTACCGGGTCGACGACCTCCTGGCCCGGCAGCAGGAGGGCTCCGGGCTCGGGCTGTCGATCGTCAAGCACGTCATCCGCGCGCACGGGGGCAGGATCCTCGTCGACAGCGAGCCCGGGAAGGGCAGCACGTTCACGCTCGTCCTGCCGATCCGGAACGCACCGAAGACGAGCGCCGCTGGGGCGCGCGCGCCCGACGTCGCAGCCGCGGGCCCCGAGCGCACGGAACACGCCGCCGGAGCGGACGCGCCGCGGTAGGCGCGGCGCCTCCGGTCCGGACATGAACATGCTAGAGGACGTGCTCAGCATGACCCGGAACCCTCAAGCACCAGCGCGGACCGTCCTGCTCGTGGAGGATGATCCCAGCATCGCGATGGGTCTCGAGATGAACCTGACCGCGGAGGGCTACCGCGTCCTCGTGGCCGAGGACGGCGAGCGCGGGCTCACGCTCGCCCGCGCCGGCGGGGTCGACCTCATCATCATCGACGTGATGCTCCCCCGCCTGAACGGCTTCGAGCTGCTCCGTATCCTCCGGAGCGAGCGGCGCACGCTCCCGGTGATCATGCTGTCCGCGCGCGGCGCCGAGATGGACAAGGTGATGGGCCTCGAGCTCGGCGCCGAGGACTACATCACGAAGCCGTTCAGCCTGGCCGAGCTGCTCGCCCGGGTGAAGGCGGTGCTCCGGCGCGACGCGATCGCGCGCGCGGACGCCGAGCAGCTGCGCGCCGGCGACATCGTGATCAACGCGGCGACGCGCGAGGTCCGCCGCGGCGACGCGCTGATCGATCTCACAGCGACCGAGTTCGACGTGCTGCTCTGCCTCGCCGAGGCGGGCGGCCGGGTCCTGTCCCGGGAGCAGATCCAGGCCAAGGTGTGGGGCCCGACGCACCACGGGACCCCGCGCACGATCGACAACTTCATCCTCCAGCTCCGCAACAAGCTGGAGGACGACGCGGCCGCCCCGCGCCACCTGGTCACGGTGCGCGGGGTCGGCTACCGCTTCGTGCCCTGAGCGCCGCGCGCGCTGGCCGCGGCTGGCTGCGCTTCACGCGCCGCCAGCGCGCGCCTGCCTGCGCCAGCCGGCGGTCAGCGCGGGAGCCCTGAGGGGTCCGGCCCCGGCGGGGGCGGCCCCTTCAGGGCGCCTGACAGAACTTGTTGATGTTGTCGACGAGGGGATCTTCCTGCTTGATCGCCTTCTCGATCGCGGCCTGGGCGGTGTTGCTCTTCTCCGCGTCGTTCGCGTCGGCCGCCGTCGCCAGGTCGCGCGCCGCCTTGGCGACGTCCTTGGCCATGGCCTGGTACTCGCCCGAGAACTTCTGCAGCTCCGGGGTGGTCAGCTTCACCTGCGCCGCGTCGGCCGCCACCTTGTCCATCGCATCGGCCATCGCCTTCAGCTCGCTCGACCCGCCCTGGTCGGAGCCAGCCTTGGTGCCCTTCTCGATGCTCTGAACGCCCTTGTTGATGACCTCGATGAGCGCGTTGCACTCCGAGACCTTGTTCTGGCCGCAGCCGCCAGCGCCGGCGACGAGCCCGAGCGCGGCGACGAGCGCCGCGAGGGTGACCTGGGTGCGCATTCTCCTGTGTCTCCTCATGTGGTGAGCGAGGCCGGTCCGCCCATCCCTGAAATGCCAAGGCATGAACCCACATTTTGCGGGTATGTTTCAACATGGAATCGGCGATCCGCGGTCGCGGGCGCCCGCAGCGTCACGACCGAACCCGCCAGTTGCCCTGGAAAGTTCGGCCGATGTCGTCTGCTGTCGGGTCCGTGATGATGAGCTCCGGCCGGCCGCCTTGCGCGAACACGATCGTGTTCTGCCGGAAGACGCGGCCGAAGGAGATCGCCTCGTCGCGGTCCATGCCGTGGACGAGCCAGGCCGGCTCGCGCCAGATGCCCTCCGGCTCTGCCTCGGATCCGACGCACGGCTCCACCCGGTAACACCCGAGGATCAAGAGATCGCGGAGGACGTGGTGGCGCTGATCGTTGACCCGGCGGGGGATGAGCATCGAGCGCGGGTTGTAGGCGGTGAGCACGGCGAACTTGCGGGTCAGGAGGTCGGGGAGCCCGGCCTGATCCTGGACGATCTCGCCGTCGAGCGAGACGCGCAGCGTGCCCGCCGCCGTGGGGAACTCGTAAATGGTCGAGAAATACGACCGGAGGAGGGTCTGATCCATCGTGAAGCGGTGGGTGTGAGGTGGCCGCGGCGCTCGGCGCACCGGGTGCGTCGCACGGCGGAGGGGCCTGTGACCTGAGCGCCCGGGCCGCCGGGCGCGACGGCGGAGGGTTACCAGAGACGCGCGGCTCTGGCTACTCGACGGCGATCGGCGCGCCGCGCATCGCCGCGGCGCGTGGAAGCCCGGCGCGCGCTTCCCCTGCCCCGCCCGGTGCGCTAAGCGTTCCGCGCGTTCGTCCAGCGTGGTGTCCGCGCGCCTGCCCGCGCCGCGCCGACGGCCCCGAACCCCCGCGCCCCGATGTCCCGATGATCGAGGTCGAGCACCTCTCCAAGTCCTACGGTCCCCACCAGGCGGTGAGCGATCTCTCCTTCCGGGTGAGCCAGGGCGAGATCGTCGGGTTCCTCGGGCCGAACGGGGCAGGCAAGAGCACGACCCTGCGCATCCTCGCGGGGTTCCTCGGCGCGACCTCCGGCCGGGTGCGGGTCGCCGGGTACGACATCGCCGAGGAGCCGATGCGCGCGCGGGCCTCGCTCGGGTACATGCCCGAGACCTCGCCGCTCTACCCGGAGATGCGCGTCTCGGAGTACCTCGCCTTCCGCGCCGAGCTGAAGCTCGTGCCCCGGCGCGCGCGCCGCGAGGCGGTCGCGCGGGCCCTCTCCGACGCGCGCATCGAGGACGTGGCGAGCGTGATGATCGGCCACCTCTCGAAGGGCTACCGGCAGCGGGTCGGGCTCGCGGACGCGCTCGTCAGCGACCCGCCGCTGCTCATCCTCGACGAGCCCACGGCGGGCCTCGATCCGAACCAGATCCGCGAGGTGCGCGCGCTCGTGCGCCGGCTCGGGCGCGACCGTACCGTGCTCCTCTCGACGCACATCCTCTCCGAGGTCGAGGCGACCTGCACGCGGGCGCTCGTGATCGCCCGCGGTCGGCTCGTCGCGGAGGGGTCGATCGACGAGCTCCGCGCGATGCGCCGCGCGTCGGGCGTGCGCGTTGTCGTGCGCGGCGCGACGGACGCGGCGCTCGCGGTGGCGCGCGGCGCGGCGGAGGTCCGGTCCGCCGAGGCGGAGCCGGCCGGCGACGCGGCGCGGCTCACGGTCGAGTTCGACGCCAGCGCCGACGCCGGCGCGGCCACCGAGCAGCTCGTGGGCGCGCTGGTCGGCGCGGGCCTCGGGGTGCGCGAGCTCGTCCCGCGCGCCCCGTCGCTGGAGCAGGTCTTCTCCGAGCTGACCGCGAGCGACGAAGACGGCGAGCAAGGCGCCGCCGGCGAGCCGGCCGCGCCCGCGCCGGGCGGCGAGGGCGCGGCGCCCCGGCGCGCGGCCCCGAAGAAGGGCAGCGCGGGGCGCCGTGGCGCGGCCGGCGCAGTGAAGGAGCGGCGGTGAGGGGCTTCTGGCCGATCTTCAAGCGCGAGCTCTTCTCGCTGTTCGTCACGCCGCTCGCGTGGGTGCTGATCACCACGTTCCTGCTCGTGCAAGGCGTGCACTTCTTCCTGATCGCGACCCAGTTCGCCGGCGAGGTGGAGCTCTCGGCCGACACGGGCCCGGTGCAGGTCTTCTTCGGCCAGACGATCCTGATCTACCTGCCGCTGCTCTTCGTCTGCCCGCTGCTCACGATGCGGCTCTTCGCGGAGGAGCGCAGGAGCGGCACCATCGAGGCGCTCCTCACGGCGCCCGTGGGGTCCACCGGCGTCGTGCTGGCGAAGTACGCCGCGGCGCTCGTGACGTACGTCGCGATGTGGGCGCCGACGCTGCTCTACGTGGTCCTCATCGGCAAGACGGGCGAGCTCGACTGGCGCGTCGTGGGGTCGAGCTACCTCGCCGTGGTCGCGGTCGGCGCCGGCTACCTCGCGATCGGGACGATGACGAGCGCGCTGACGACGAGCCAGCTCATGGCCGCGGTGCTCAGCACGATGGCGGTGATGGGCCTGTTCATCCTCGGTATCGGGGAGTTCATCTTCCCGGACGGCCCGGCGCACGACCTCTGCGCCTACGTCTCTGTGTGGACGCAGATGAACGACTTCTCGCGCGGGATCGTCGACCTGCGCCGGCTCGTGTTCGACGGCACGGTGATCGCGCTGCCGCTGTTCGTGACCGTGCGCGCGGTCGACGCGTGGAGATGGGGCTGATGGCCGGAGGGCAGCCCCGCACGGTTCCTCCGTCCGCGCAGGTCGGGACCCCGCCTTCGCGGGTCCCTCCGTCCGCGCAGGTCGGGACCCCGCCTTCGCGGGTCCCTCCGTCCGCGCAGGTCGGGACCCCGCCTGCGCCGGTTCCGCCGGGCACCTCGCTCGGCGAGAAGCTCTCGGCGAGCGTCGGGATCATCGCGGCGATGGTGCTCGCGGTGCTGGTCAACCTGCTCGTCGCCCGCCACTACAGGCGCTGGGACTGGACGCAGGGCGGCCTGTACACGCTGAGCGACGCGACGGTCTCGACGTTGCGCGCGCTCGAGGAGCCGATCCGCGTCTACGTCCTGCTCTCCGAGGGCGACCCCCTGACGCTCTCGGTGCGGCACCTGCTCGACGCCTACCGCGCCGAGACATCGCGGATCGAGGTCGAGGTGACCGACCCGGACCGGCGCCCCGCGGAGTTCCTGGCCGTGCAGCAGCGCTACGGCGTCGTGGCGGGCAAGACCGAGGACGGGCGGATCGTCACGGACGCGGCGATCATCGTCGCGCGCGGGGACCGGCCTCACTTCCTGACCGCGAGCGACCTGGTCGAGGTGGAGGACGAGGACGACCTGCGGGCGCGCCCGCGCCTCGAGCAGGCGCTGACGGGCGCGATCCGGAGCGTCCTGCGCAGCGAGCGGCCGATGGTCTGCTTCGCGAGCGGCCACGGCGAGAAGTCGATCGACGTCGGCGGCGCCGGCGGGCTCGCGGCGCTCAAGGACCGGCTCAACAAGAACAACTACGAGGTCGTGGAGCTCGGCGGCGGCCGCGGCGACCACGACCACGGCGACGACGAGGAGGCCGGCGCCGCGCCGAAGGAGCCCGCGCCGGAGGTCGATCTCGACCGCTGCCGGGTGCTCGTCCTCGCCGAGCCGAGCCAGCCCGTGCCCCCGCGCGACGTGGCCCGCTACCGCGCGTTCGTCGAGCGCGGCGGCAGCGCGCTGCTCGCGCTCGGCCCCGTGCCGGACGAGAGCGACCAGCGGTACGTGGACCTCGGGCTCTCGGGCCTGCTCGCCGCGGCGGGGGTCGAGCTCCGGTCGGACTTCGTGTTCGAGCTCGACCCGAAGCTCCGCTCGACGCAGGGCTTCGGCGAGACCTTCTCGCCCATCGTGAAGCCGCACCCGATCACCGAGGCGCTCGTCAAGGCGGCCGATCTGGGGCTCGGCCCGGTGCTCACGGTGGCGAGCTCGCTCGCGCCCACGAAGAGCGGGCCGGTGGCCCCGGCGCCGCTGCTCGTCACGAGCGACAGGGCCTTCGGCATGGTCGATTTCTTCGGCTGGGCCAGGGACCCGTCCGAGCCGAAGCCGCGCGACGGCGATCACCCGGGGCCGCTCACGGTCGCCTACGCCGCCGAGCTGCCGAAGCCCGCGGGGTCCAGCGCTGCGCACGGGCCGCGGGTCGTGGTGGTCAGCTCGCCCGGCGTGCTCTACGGCGCGAACTGGCAGAGCCCCGAGCTCCGCGGGACGGCCGTGTTCGTCGAGAGCGCGCTGTCGTGGCTCGCCGCGAGCCCGCCCATGCTCGACATCCCCGACAAGCCCGCGGTCACCGCCGGCCTCCGGCTCAGCGAGGACTCGCTCGCGGGGATCTTCCGCTACGTCATCGTGTACATGCCGCTCGCGGCGGCGTTCCTCGGCCTCGCCGTGCACCTGTCGCGGCGCGGCTCCGAGCGCCGCCGCGGCGGCCCCGACGACAGGCGCGGCCCCGGCGCGCCCGCCGGCCGCGGATCGCCGGGCGGGGCCGAGCGCGAGGGGGCGCCGTGATGCGGCCCCTCCGCCGCCACGCGACGACGCTGATCCTGGTCGCGCTCGCCGCCACGGCGGCCGTCGTGCTGCTCGTGCTCGACCGGGGCTCGGTGTCCACGGACGAGGCCGAGCGCCGCAAGAAGCACCTGTTCGAGGCGTGGCGACCTGACGAGATCACCGAGCTCACCGTGACGTTGGCCTCGCCCGGTGCGCCGCAGACAGCGCGGCTCACCCGCGGCGAGGTCAACGACGCGGGCCAGCGCCCCTGGAGCGTCGAGATCGACGGCCAGCGCTACCCTGCCGACGAGCCCGCGGTCGACCAGCTCCTCGGCACCCTGGAGTTCGCGACGGCGGAGCGCCGCGTCCCCGCGGAGGCGAGCGACCCGGCCGCCCTCGGCCTGGCCTCCCCCAGGCTCTCGATCGCGCTCGCGATGGGCCCGCGCCGCGAGCGGCTGCTGCTCGGCGGCAGCGCCCCGACGCCGCCCGGCGCCGTCTATGCCGAGGTCGCCGGCCGGGGCGTCTTCGTCATCACCAAGCAGCTCGCCGCGGCGCTCGACGTGCCGCCGGATCGCCTCCGCTCCCGGAGCTTCGTCCCCTACCTCGCGGCGGAGCTCGCGGGGCTCACGCTCGAGGGCGAGGGCGGCGCGCGGCGGTTCTCGCGCGCCCCCTGGGGCGGCGGCCGTGGCGCCGGCTTCCGCTTCGCCGAGGGCTCGCCCGAGGGCAGCGGCGTCCGGGTCAGCGCGCCGGCGATCGACGGCGTGCTCTCGGCGCTCGGCCGCCTGCAGGCCGAGGAGTTCCTCTCCGCGGAGGAGGCGCAGCAGGCGCTCGCCTCCGGCGGCCCCCGGGTCACGCTGACGCTCCTGCCGAGCGATCCCTCGGCGAGGCCCGGCGTGATCGACCTCGGCGGCGACTGCCCGGACAGGCCCGACCACGTCGTCGCGGTGCGGCGCGAGCCCACGCGCGCGGCCGCCTGCGTGCCCGCGAGCGTGCTCGATCCGCTGACCGAGGACGCGTCGCGCTTCGTCGACCTGGCCCTCGTGGGCGCGCCGCTCGACGAGGTCGCCGAGGTGAAGCTCGCTGCCGGCGAGCGCTCGCTGGAGCTCGCGCGCACCGGCAGCGAGTGGCACCTGCGCGCCCCGGAGGACCGGCCTGTCCCGACCGAGACGGGCCGCGCCCTCGTGCAGGCGATCCTCGACGTCCGCGCGACGCGCCTCCTCCCCTCGGCGAGCGATCCCGGGGCGCTCGGCCTCGTCCCGCCGCGGGCCACGCTCCGCGTCCTCTCGACGCCGCCGGAGTCTCCGGGCGAGGGCGAGCCGCGGGAGCGCATCGAGACGCTCGAGATCGGCGCCGAGCAGGGCGGCGTGGTCCACGTCCGGCGGCTCGAGGACGGCGCGGTCGCCGAGATCCCGACCCCGGCCGCCGGAGCGCTCCTCCCCTCCGAGGTGTCGCTGCGCTCCATGCAGGTGCTCGATTTCGCGCGGGAGCAGGTGAGCGCGCTGCGCATCGAGCGCCCCGGCCTGGTCCAGCGGCTCCGCCGGACGGGCGACGGCGCCTGGCAGCTCCTCGAGCCGCGCGGCGAGGGCCTCGCGGCTGACGACGCGCTCGCGGACGAGCTCGCCGAGCTGCTCGGCGGCCTCAAGGCCGAGCGATGGGTCGCCGCGGACGCCGGCCAGGGCTACGGGCTCGGCGCGCCTCGGCTCGCGGTCGAGGCCGAGCTGGCGTCCGCGCCGGAGCCCGGCGGCGGCGCCGCGGGCGACGCTGCGGCGCGCGCGGCCCGGGTCGAGCTCGGCGCCCTCGCCGGCGCTGGCTCCTTCGCGCGGGCCGGCAAGGGCGGTCCGGTGTTCGTGGCGCCCCCGGCGCTCGAGGCCGCGGCCGGGCGACTGCTCCTCCGCCGCGACGTCTTCGTCGTCGCGCCTCAGGAGATCGCGCGGGTGACGCTCGTCTCCGGCGACGGCAAGCGGGTGGTGGTCGAGGTCTCGCCGGGCGGCTTCACCGTCGCGGGGGCGGCCGACCAGGCCAGCGCCACCGCGACCGCCGCGGGCGTGCGCGACGCCCTCGCCGACCTGCACGCCGAGGGCGCCGTCGCCCTCGGTAAGCCGGAGAAGCACCACGGGCTGAGCCCGCCGCGGCTCCGGATCACCGTCGATCTCGCCCGGCCGCAAGCCGCGCCGGCGGGCGAGGGCGGCGCGCCCCTGCCGCGCTCCGCGCCGGGGTCCATCACCATCGCGATCGGCGCGGGCGACGCTTTCCGCGGCACGAACGTCTTCTACGCGCGGCGCGACGGCGTGGACGCTGTCTACGCCATCGCGCAATCGAGGGTGCGGCCGCTCCTCGAGGCGGCGGGCGTCGCGGGGGTGCGGTGAGCGGCCCTGCTCGAACGGACTATTTCGTTCTGGCAGCCCACCTGTGCTAGGCGACGTGCTGGCATGGCGAAGGCGGACATGGCGAAGCGGCAGCGCCCGCTGACGGTCGACATCCCCCGTCCCGGCGATGAGCAGCCGGTCTGGTCGCGGGTCGGGGTGATCGCGCTCGTGGGGTTCGTCGTCGGCATCGCCTGGCCCAGGCTCGCCGGCGTCCGCATCGGCCCGAGCGTCCCCGGCGACCTCAAGGCGACCGCCGAGACCGCCGCGGCGACCGCGGCGCCCTCCCCTGCGGCCGCCGCGCCCGGGACCGCGGAGCCCGAGGCCAGGCCGCCGGAGGCCGCCGCGAAGGACCAGCAGCAGGTGGTCGTCGGCCCCGGCAGGATCACGCGCTGCTCCGACAAGAAGAACAAGAAGATCGAGGACTGCGGGGAGCTCCAGTTCGACCCGATCGCGCTGCCCCGGCTGAAGGAGCTGGCCCAGTGCCCGGCGGCGCTCGGGGTCGACGGCAAGCTTCCGATCGGCTTCGAGCTCAACTTCGAGAAGAAGGAGGTGCAGGTCGTCAAGGGCAAGAAGACGACCCTGCCCGCCGCGACGGCCAGCGGCATTCTCCAGTGCGCCGCGCGCGAGTTCTCGAACGTCTCGCTCGAGGAGGTCCCTCACAAGTACCGCCGGTACTCCCTCGTCTACACTGCCACCTTCGTTCCTCCGGGCGCGCAGGCTGAAGTCACGAAGGCCGAGGCGGGCGGCGAGGAGCAGGAGCAGGCGGCCGGCACGACAACGAGCGAGGCCGCCGTGAGCGGTCTCGCCACGGTCAGCTGGGATACCGCGCTCGTTCGCGGGGCGCCCAAGGAGGGCGACGTGGTCATGCGCCTCGTGCGCGGGACGCGCGTCAAGCTCGTTGGCCGGCAGAACGATTGGTACAAGATCGAGCACCGGGGGAAGACGGGTTGGATGTACCGCGGCGCGATCGGGCTCTAGCCGACACGGCGGCCTCTGCGGGCGCTGCGCCGGGGCGCCGGGGTCGCCGCGCCTGACCAGCCTGGCATCGGTCCTCCAGGAGGTGCTCGATGGCACGGTTCGACCTCGGGGGTTTTGCGCTCTACTACGAGGAGCTCGGGCAGGGCCGCCCGGTCGTGTTTCTGCACGGCGTCTGCATGAGCGGGCGTTTCTTCCACCGCCAGCTCCCGTACTTCTCCGCCGGCTACCGCGCCGTCGTGCCCGACCTGCGGGCGCACGGCCGCTCGACCCAGGTGCCGTCGGGCCACACCCTCCCCACGTACGCGCGCGACCTGCGCGCGTTCCTGGAGCGGCTCGCGCTCGACGAGGTGGTGCTCGTCGGCTGGTCGATGGGCTGCCTCGTGATCTGGGAGTACGTGAGGCTGTTCGGGACCGCGCGCCTCGCGGCGACCGTCCTCGTCGAGCAGTCTCCCTCCGACTTCAAGTGGCCAGACTGGCCGCTCGGCGCGTTCGACCTCGCGGGGCTGACGGAGGCCATGGAGCAGCTCCAGACGGACCGCGACGCCTTCGCGCACGAGTTCATCTCTCTCATGTTCAAGGACCCTCCCGCCGAGTCCGACCGCCGGTGGATGTTCGACGAGATCACCCGCCTGCACGAGTCGATCGCCGGGTCGATCCTCTTCGATCAGACCCTGCGGGATTACCGTCCGATCCTCGGGTCGCTCGCGGTCCCGTCGCTCGTGATCATGGGCCGGGACGAGAAGCTGGTCCCGGTGGCGGCCGGCGAGCACCTCGTTCGCCACCTCCCCGACGCGCGGCTCCTCGTCTTCGAGGGGAGCGGCCACTGCCCCTTCCTCGAGGAGCCGGACCGGTTCAACGACGAGGTCCACCGGTTCATCCGCTCGCTGCCCTGACGGGCGCCGGGCAGCGCTCGCCTTCGGGCGCCGCGATTCCTGAACCACGCGCGCGCTGTCGCGCATGGGTTCGCGTAGAATGGTCGGGTCCGATGACGCGCAAGCTCTCGCTCCCCCTGCTCAACCTGGGGTTCCCCGCGCGTGCCGCGGCGCCTGCCTCCGCGAAGCCCACGGTCGACGCGGTGCGCGAGCGCCTCGGCGGGCGCGCGTCGACCGAGCCGGGCGTGGGCGAGGTGGTCCTGCTGACCACCGCCGCGGGCAAGGCGCTGCCCGGGGTGGTCCTCTTCAGGCGCGGCGCCACGGTCGACGTGTGGATTGACGCCCCCGAAGCAGCGTCATCCGTCCAGAACAAAAGCAAGCCCTCGCTTTCGATGCGCTCCACGAGCCACCGGGGCCTGGTTCACCGCGCTCGCCCTGCGGACATCGCGCCGCTGCGCGTCCCGGCGCCGGAGTCGCTCGTGGCCGTCGCCGCGGACGCGCGCGTCTTTGCCGCGCTGAGCGAGGGCCAGCGCATCCGGTTTCAGGACGGCGGCGATCTGGCCGAAGGCACGCTGGTCGAGAAGTGCCGCTTCGGGGGCCTCGTGCAGCGCGACGACGGGGTCATCGTCGGCGTCGGGTTTCGCCGGCTCTGGCCGGCGCAGGCCGAAGGCGCCCCGCGGAACTGACGGAACTGAGGTGCTATCGCGGGCTCGCGCGCGCTCGCTGGCACGCCACTGGCGCGCCGCTGGCAACCCACGTGCGGCTTGTACCTCCTCCGCGAACGCGATAAGAGGGGCAGCGTCATCGTAGCTCGCGCGCCGCGCGTCCAGGTTGGAGGATACCGCCCTTGAAGCTCGTCCCCTCGTTCACGATCGCCCTCGCGCTCGCCCTGCTCGCGGGCTGTGGGCCCTCGCTCTCGGGTCTGTGCGAAGACAAGTGCGAATGCACGGGATCTTGCAGCGAGAGAGACGAGGTGGATTGTATCGACAACCTCGAGGACGCCGAGAGGTCCGCGGAGTACGAAGGCTGCGAGGACCAGTTCGACGAGGCCATCTCCTGCATCGACGACGAGTTCGTGTGCGACGGAGACAACGTCGATATCACCGGATGTAGCCGGCCGCTGGAGAACCTGCGTGAGTGCGCCGGACTGGACGTGAGCGCCGCCGTTTACACCCAGTTCCAGTTCTGACGGTCCATCGCCGGCGCCGTGCGTGCCCTGCGCGGCGCGCAGGGCAGTCCGCGTAGCTCCCTTCGGGCCCCCGTGACACGGCTCCTCGTCCGAGGTGGACTACCTTGCCGGGCGCGCGTCCTGCCGGATGAGCCGCGCACACCGCTCGGCGCACGCGGATGCGTCCTCGCAGCGCCTGCAGTCCCGTCTGTCCAGCCCCTGCGGGCGAGAGATCTGCTCCTGCCTGTGGGAGGTCCTGTCCAGTCGAAAAGGGTCGGCGGAGAGGCCCCGGTCGCGCGGGGGCGGCCCAGAGGGGCTATTCGCCGAGGTGGGTGCGGACCTTCATGAGCAGCGTATCGCTGTCAAAAGGCTTGATCAGGTAGTCGGTGCACCCGTTGGCGAAGCCGATCTTGATGCTCGTCTGATCGCTCCTCGTCGTCATCATGATGATCGGCACGGTCTTCGTCGCGTCGAACGCGCGGAGCCACCGACAGGCCTGGAAGCCGTCCATCGCCGGCATGACGACGTCCATCAGGATGAGATCGGGGCGCTCCGCCACCGCCTTGGCGATGGCCTCCTTGCCGTTGCGCGCGATGACGATGTCGTAGTCGTCCACGCCGAGCGTCAGCTGTTGCGACAGCAGCGAAGTCAGCGAATCGTCGACGACGAGGATCTTCTTCTTTCGAGCTGCCTCGCTGGGCTGGCTATTTGGCGCGGACGGCCGGCTCCGCGGCGCCGAGTCGGAAGCGGAGGCCGTTTCCGGAGAGCTCTTTCGCGAGGAGTCGACACGACGATCGGCCATGAGGGAGCCTCCATGAGGAGGCGCCGTTCCCTAGGGCGCCTCCGGAGTGTTCAGGTTGCAACGAGTGGTCCCCCCGTCACCTTACCAGGATCGCTACCGCACCGGAACCAAGTTCCACTGTCACCCGATGTGGCCAAACCCGCGAAAGTACTCCTGAACAGACCGTCGCGTCCTCGCCGCCCCCGCCGCCCTCGCCGCCGCGCCAGCCGCCGAGACCGCCTGACGAAAGGCGGAGTCGCCCTGGAGCGCACAACGAGCTCAGGACCGGACCAGACGGAAGCTCACGCACAAACGCGAGGGCGGAGCGGCTGCGTCTGCTCGCCGGTACAAGAAAGGAGGGTAGTGCCCAGGGACGGAATCGAACCGCCCACACGAGGATTTTCAATCCTCTGCTCTACCAACTGAGCTACCTGGGCTTGCTGCGGGCCCCGCGCTTACGCCGGAGCGTCGGTCACGGGCGGGCTACGTTACGCGGATGCGGCGCCATGTCAAGCGATTCTGCATCGCGCCCGCCACGTACCCTGCTTCCGGGCTCAGTAGGCCGCGGCTGCCGGGGACCTCGGCCTCTCGGGCGCTCGGCGCCCCGGGCCCCCTCGCCTCCTCCGCTGCGCGTCCGGCGCCGGCGGGGAGCTGTCAGTGGACGTCAGCGGCGGCGGGACCGTCCGGCGTCGCGCGCTGCTCGTGCTCCTGCCGGGGCGCGGCGCGGTCGGACAGCCGCAGGGCGGCGGCCAGCCACGAGGCACGCAGGTAGGCGGCGGCGGCGAGCGCCGCGAGCTGCGCGGCGAACGCGCCGGCCACGCGCGGGCCCGCGCCGGCGCCGGCGAGGTGCACGCCCCACGCCCCGCAGGCGAGCGCAGCGGCCGCGAGAGCGCCCCGTAAAGCCCAGGCCCAGGCCGCCGCGAGCGGCGCGGCCTGGAACGTGGCGAGCCCCCTCGACGCGGCGGCGTAGAAGCCCCGCTGCTCGTCCACGAGAGCGACCCGGGCGAGGTCCTGGAGCAGACCGATGGCCGCGACAGGCACCAGCGCGGCCCCGGCGACGACGACCGCCGCGAGATCGCGGCTGCGCGGCAGGACCAGGAGCTCTGCGCAGAGCTTCATCCCGGAGAGCAGGACGAGCCCGGCGGCGGCGACCTGCGCCGCGAGCGCGGCGCCCCAGAGCAGCACCAGCGGGCCGAGGGCGCGCGCCGCGCGGCCCCCCACGGCCTGCGCCGAGAGCGGCGCCTCCTGGCTCAGCGCGGCGAGGAGCACCGCGAGCGGCACCAGACCGAGCGCGGCGGCGATCAGGGCGCCGGCGCCGAGCTGCGCCGTGAGTGCCGCGGCGGCGATCGCGGCGAGGCGCCCGAGCTCGGTGAGCATCAACCCGCCGGGCTCGAAGAGGATCGCGTCACCGCGCGGGTGGTCGCCGACGACCTGGGCCGCGAGGACGGACAGCGGGGTGGCGATGACCACCGAGGCGAGCGCCCGGTGGCCGAAGTAGAGCGCGACAGCGCCGAGCCGCTCGTGCGCGGCGGGGCGCCGCGCGGCAGGCCAGGCGCGCGGCGGATCGGCCTCCGCGGCCGACGCCGGCGGGCCTTCAGCCATCGCGCCCCGCTCTGCCGGCTCGCTCATGGCCCGAGGAGCGTGAGCGCGAGCCCCACGCCGAAGCTCGCGCGCGACAGCACGGTGGGCGCGAGGAGGTCGGGGCTCGCGCGGCGCGCGTTGTTCGCGAGGTCCTCGTCGAGCAGGACCCGGTGGTCGGGATCGATCACGACGGCGGCGAGGGGCGAGGCGCCGGCGTAAGGGATCCTGGCGACGCTCTCGTGCGCCTGCCACCGCGCCCGCTGCACGCTGCCGTCCTCGCCGTGCAGCGCGACGTCGACGGGGAGCACGAGCGAGCCGCGGCGCCGCACGACGGCGTGGCCGCGGTAGGCCGCCGCCTCGCGCCCGCCCTCGCCGGGGGCGGCCGCCGCGCCGTCCGCGGGCCATGACTGGAACGCATCGACCGTGTAGTCGACCCACGCGCGCTCGAAGAGGCCGGCGCGGAGCGCCTCGGCCGCCTCGTTGCCCACCTCGCGGCGCACCGCGTCGAGCAGCGCCTCGGGGCCAGGGTGCCGGAAGCGGTTCTCGCGCGCGTAGCGGCCGACGGCGCGGCGCACGAGATCCTCGCCGTACACGCCCCCGAGGCTCGCGAGGAGCACCGCTGGCCTCGTGTACACGAGCGCGGCGTAGTCCCCCCCGTCGATGAACTCCGACGCCGGCTGCGCGATGGCGCCGTTGTGGCCCGACGCGATCGCGCCGGCGCGGTACTGCGCCATGAGGTCGATCTCGAGCCCGAGCAGCCGCGCCCCCGAGCTGTCGCCGTAGCGCGCGCGCAGGGCGTCGGCCTCGGCGTAGGTGGTGAGGCCCTCGTCGAGGAACGGGTGGCGGTGCTCGTCGGTCGCGACGAGGCCGTAGAACCACTGGTGCGCGAGCTCGTGCATCGTGACCGACTCGACGAAGCGCAGGCCCAGCGCGGGCCACAGCCAGCTGCCGCCGGTCGTGATCAGCGTCGGGTACTCCATCCCGCCAGCCTCCTCGGCGCCCTCGGGCGGGTGCACGATCGTGAGCGTGCCGTACGGGTAGCGCCCGAACGCGGCGCCTAGGTGCGACAGGCCGAACCGGACCAGGTCGACCTCGAGCGCCGCCTCGCGCTCGTTTCCCGCGGGAAACAAGCACCGGATCGCGACGCCGTCGTCGGTCGTCGCGCGCACCTCGCGGAAGCGGTCCCATGCCGCGAAAGCGAAGTCGTGCACGTCCTCCTGCACGAACCGGCGGACCGCCCGCCCGTCGCGCCGCTGCTCCTCCACGAGCCGGCCGGTGGCCCCGACCGCGAAGCCCTCCGGGACGTCGACGGTGACGTCGTACGCCCCGAAGTCCGCGTAGAACTCCGAGAGCCGGAGGTAGGGGAAGTGGGCCCAGGTCCCGTCGGGTTCGAGGCGAGCGATCTTCGGGAACCACTGCCCCACCATGTGGAAGCTACCGTAGTGGCCGGTCCTGAGCGCGAGCGAGGGGAGGTGCGCGTCCCACGCGAGGTCGATCGTGATCGCGTCGCCGGGCGCGACCGGCTGCGGCAGCTCCACGCGGATGTCGGTCTCGTCGTCGGGATCGCCGGGCGTCGTGGGCTTCCCCTGGGGCCACACGTCCGCGCCTCCCATCTCGCGCACCGCGAAGCGCTTCACCTGGATGTGGCCGTTATCATGAAGGATCTCGCTCCCGCGAAAGCCGTCGACCGACGCGCGGAGGAAGGCGGTGCGCTGGTCCTTGAAGCCGTTCAGGTAGAGGTGGACGAACAGCTCGCGTTGCGGCGCGCGCGAGGCGTTACGCCAGACGAGCGTCCCCTCGCCGCGCATCGTGTGCTGCGCCGGATCGAGGCTCGCTCGCAGCGTGTAGCTCGCGATCGGGTCGGCGCGCGCCGCCAGCCCGGCGTCGGGAGAGAGCGCGGGCGCCGCGGGCGCCAGCGCTGCGCGGGAGGCATCGCCGGCGTCCGCAGCGTCGCCAGCCCCTGCGCGGGCGGCCGGCGGCGGCTGCGCCAGGGCGGCGAGCTCGATCGTCGAGAGGAGCGAAGCGCCCGTGCGGCCGGCGAGCAGCGCGAGCAGGAGACCGACAGCGGCCTGGAGAGCCGTGCGCACCCGTGCAACCTAGCGAGCCAGGGCCATCGCGGAAAGCCACGTCCGGCGGCGCGGCGGCCCGGCCGGCACGATTCGCGGCGATCGGCGCGGCTCGCGCGGCGATCGCCGCTGGCTCAGGCCATGCCAGCGGCTAGTTCCGCCCGCCAGAAGTCCGGCCATGGATGGCCGGACTTCTGCGCCGCTTCGCGGCGGCTTCGCGCGGGCGGCCCTAGCTTTGTTTCCTCGGGGCTCCGCCCCGCTCCGCACCCCGGCGTCCGCTTTGCGGCCGCCCTAGTTCCGCGCGTCAGCAATCCCTGACGGGATTTCTGACGTTTCTGACGCGCGGAACTAGACGCCGCAGACCACCCCCTCCTGCACGAGCTCGTACAGGATCCGCAGGGCCTCGAGCGTCTGCATGCCCGACACGTCGAGGATCTCGTCGATCGAACTGTAGCCGTCGATGCACGAGAGCAGGAAGCCCGCCCGGTGATCGAGGTTCAGCGAGCGGAGCTGGTCCGGCGACACAGCGAGGCGGAGCACGCGCGAGCCGTCGCCGAGGCGCGACCGGTACATCTGCCGCAGCATCTCGACGCAGCTGTCGGCGTACTGCCGCGCCATCCAGTCCTTCGGGTTCTCCTCGAGCAGGCCCTCCGCGAGGACGAGCGCGCCGCCGAAGTCGCCCTGGTCGAACCGGTGCTGCATCTGCTCCCGAGGCCCCGGGGCGCTCAGCTGGGGCTCGGTCGTGCGGGAGTGAACGCTCCTGTCGACCCTCGCGGCGGACGCCGGCGCGCGCTGCGTCTCGAAGGGGCGCGGAGCGCGCGGCCCGCCCTGCGTGTCGCCCGAGACCCGGTAGGACGTGGAGCCGGCGAGCGCGCCCGTCCCGCCGCGGAACGCGGGCTCGTCGTCCTCCACGATCAGGCCGTAGCGGAGCGTGCCGGGCGGCGGCGTGATCGGCTGCTCGTCCAGGGGGAGGCCCGGCTCCTCGAAGCCGAGCCCGAGGTCGAGGCGGAAATCGATGCCGACCGGATCGCCGTCGTCCGGACCGAGCGCGCGGCCACGCGCGGCGGGGGGCACGCGGAGGTCGCGCGTGTCGACGCGCGTGTCGACCGGAGCGCCGCCGAAGACGTCGATCTCGCCGAAGCCGTGCGGGTAAGGCTCGCCCGGCTCGCGCAGGAGATCGTCGTCGAGGTCCGACCCGAATTCGCGCTCGGCGTTGGCGAGCGACCCGAACCCCATCGGCCCGCCTGGCCGCGACGGCACCCCCGGCTCGTCGCACTCCAGCCCGAGCTGTGATGCGTCCCGTAGGGGCGAGCCGTGCTTGCCGGAGAAGCTGCTGCCGGGCGGCGGCTCCCAGGGGATGGTCCGGCGCGCCGGCGGGGGCGGGTACCCCTCCGGAGGGCCCTCGGGTGGGCGCGCCCGCTGGGCGGTGATCTCGGAGCTCGAATGAGAGCGACGGGTCATCATCTTTGCCACGTACTCGCTGACCGGGATCGGCGGCGGGAGGGTGATCTTGCCATCGTCGTCCGGCGGCAAGGGCATACCGGAAGGCGGGGTTGCCATGCGGGATGAGCTCTGCTCGTCGCGCGCGAGCCCGACGCGCGCGAGGAGCTCCTTCGAGGCGACCGGCTGGGTGTCCTCGAGCTCGTCCACCTCGTCGTGCCCCCAGGAGGCGTCCAGGGTCTTGGAGTCAGGCGGCACCGACCGCATTGTCTTCCCTCATCGCGGCCACGCTTCACCCCTGCGGCCGGGCTACGACACCCTTGAACATCCGGTGGGTGCGCGAGAGCGCCTCCATCTGCTCCTTCACGGCGGCCGCGTCGCGCCGGCCGATCGCCTGGCGCGAGCGGTCCACGATCCCGCGCGCCTTGCCGATGGCGTCGCGGCCGAAGTCGCTCGAGGCCACGATCTGCTCGACCTGCGGGAACATGCGCTCGATCTCGGCGATGAGCTTCTCGGCCTCCTGCCGGACGCCCTCGAACTGGTCGCTCGCGCGGCGATCGACGAGGTACTCCTTCGCCGCCTCCATCATCTCGCCGACCTCCTCCTTCGTGAGGCCGCTCGAGGCGGTGACCTGGATCGACTGCTGCTGGCCCGTCTCCAGATCCTTCGCGCTCACGGAGACGATGCCGTCGCTGTTGATCTCGAACGTCACCTCGATCTCGACCTGGCCCTTCGGGGCGCGGCGCAGGCCCGTGAGGATGAACTCGCCGAGCAGCTCGTTGTCCGTGGCCTTCTGGTGCTCGCCCTGCATGACCAGGATCTTCACCGCGGTCTGGTTGTCGCGGCTCGTCGTGAAGATCTTCGACCGGCTCGTGGGCACGGTCGTGTTCTGGGGGATGAGCTCCTCGAAGTTCGACCCGAAGGTCATGATGCCGAGCGCGTGCGGCGTGACGTCGAGCAGGATCATCTGCTTCGTCTCGTCGACGAGCGCGGCCCCCTGCACCGCCGCGCCGAGCGCGACCACCTCGTCAGGGTGCACCCCCTTGCACGGCTCGCGCTCGAAGAAGTCGCGCACGGCCTCCTGCACCCGCGGCATGCGCGTCATGCCGCCGACGAGCACGACGTCCTCGATCTCGTCGCGCTCGAGCCGCGCGTCCTCGAGCGTCTGGCTACAGATCTCGATGCACCGCTCGACGAGGTCCTCGCACAGCCCCTCGAGCTCGGCCCGCGAGAGCGTGCGCTGGAGGTGGAGCGCCTCGTTCCGCGCGCTCGAGATGATGAACGGCAGGTTGATCTCGGTCTCCAGCACGCTGGACAGCTCGCACTTCGCCTTCTCGGCAGCGTCCTTGAGCCGCTGGAGCGCCATCCTGTCCTGCCGCAGGTCGACGTCGTGCTGCTCCTTGAAGCCCTGCACCAGCCAGTCGATGACGCGCGCGTCGAAGTCCTCGCCGCCGAGGAACGTGTCGCCCGCGGTGGCGATGACCTTGAAGACGCCCCCCGCGCCGATCTCGAGCACCGAGATGTCGAACGTGCCGCCGCCGAGATCGAACACGGCGATCGTCTTCTCGACGTTCTTGCCGAACCCGTAGGCGAGCGCCGCCGCCGTCGGCTCGTTGACGATGCGGATGACGTCGAGCCCTGCGATCTGCCCCGCGTCCTTCGTCGCCTGCCGCTGGTTGTCGTTGAAATAGGCGGGGACGGTGATCACTGCCTTCGAGATCGGCTCGTTGAGGTAGTCCTCGGCGAACAGCTTCATCTCCTGGAGGACCATCGCGCTGATCTCGGGGACCGAGTACGTCTTGTCGCGCAGCTGGATGCGGACGTCCCCGTGCGGCCCCTCGACGATCTTGTACGAGGCGGTCAGGATCGCGTTCTTCACCTGCGGGGACGACCACTTGCGGCCGATCAGCCGCTTCGCGGCGTAGACCGTGTTCTCGGCGTTGGTGATCGCCTGCCGCTTCGCGATGTGCCCGCAGAGCCGCTTGCCGGCCTCGGTGATCGCGACCATGGACGGCGTCGTCTTGTACCCACCGCGATTCGGGATGACGGTCGGGACGCCCTCCTCGACGATGGCAACGCACGAGTTCGTGGTGCCAAGGTCAATGCCGATGACACGCTCCATCGATGCCGCTGCTCCTCTTGTGATCTTCGGCCCGAACGGCCGCCGAGGTCACGATGCTAGAACGTTTCGCGGAGCCGAGCGGGCCAATCGTGCGCGGCCCTTGCGGAAGTCGACGCCTGCGGCCTGCCCTGTCCGGCGCGGCATCGCCCCCGGTGGGACGAGCGGCCGCGAAGCACGGGCGCTGGGCGCCGGCGCGATGCCTCACGGCGGCAAGGCTTCGTCCCGCGTGGATCTGCGCGACCAGTCTAGAGGGCCGCCAGAAACCAGGCAGGATGCCTGGCGAACGGCACTAGACTTGCTTCCCGTATCGCTTGGCCTGCTCGCGCGCCTGTGCGACGAGGCCGCGCAGCCTGTCGTCGTTGCCTGCCAGCTCGGCGGCGCGATCGAGCTCGCCGCTCGCGCTCTTCGCGAGCCCAGCGGCGGAGTACGCCAGCGCGAGCGTGAGCCGGTACTCCACGGAGGCAGGCACGAGCTCGACCGCCCGCCGCGCGAACTCCACCGCGCGCCGCGTGTTCTCTCCGGACTGGAGAGTCGCATGCGCGGCCCGCTCGTGCGCTCCGGCGTCGTCGGGACGACCGTTGCACACCTTCGCGTAGCTCAGCGCCGCGTCGAACCAGCGCCCGTTCTGCGCCTCGTAGTTGGCCTGCTTGAGGTAGCCTTCCGCGAGCGTCACCGCGGCGAGGCGCTGGACGTCGGCCGACACCTTCTGGAGCTCGGGGTCATCCGGCGCGAGCGACGCGGCGATGCGGTAGGCGTTGGCCGCGCCCGCATAGTCGTTCCGCTCCAGCGCGACCCGGGCCGCCTCGGAGTGCCGGGCAATCTGGTTCCGGAGCGCCTCGCTGCGCGCGTTGTCGTACCGTGCCTTGAGCACCTCGACGGCGCGCATCGACTCGGGGGAGCGGACCGCGCCCGAGCCCTTCGGCACCGCCACCGCGGGCGCCGCGGGCGCCGCGGGGGACGCCGAGACCGGCGCTGCGGAGGGAGCGCCCGCCGGGGCGCGCCGCAGGCCCGCGGTGAGCTTGCGCGCGAACGTCTCCCGCCGGTCCTTGGCAATCGGCGCGCTCGGCGCAGGCGCGACCGGCGAGGCCGCCGCTGCGGGCCGCGCCGCCGCAGGCGCGACCGGCGAGGCCGCCGCCGCGGCCCGCGCCGCCGCAGGCGTGACCGGCGAGGCCGCCGCCGCGGGCCGCGCCGCCGCAGGCGCGACCGGCGAGGCCGCCGCGGGCCGCGCCGCCGCAGGCGCGACCGGCGAGGCCGCCGCGGGCCGCGCCGCCGCGGCACCGCCGTCCACCGCGCTCCGCTCGTGGGACGGCGGCGCCGGCGCCGCTGCGCGGGCGGAGGAAGCGGCCGCCACCTGGGCTTCGGGCGGTCGCTCGGACGAGTAACGCCCGGGCGACGCGGCCACGTCGCGCGGATCGGCGAAGGCGGCGCGCACCGTGGCGTCGACGGCGGTGGTGATCGTGGCGATGTCGCGCGGCGTCTGCTCGATCAGCGCCGCCATCGCCCGGTTCTTGTGGGTCTGCTCGAGGTACGCGTCGTACTCGGCGCGTCGCTGCCTCGACGTCAGCGTGTCGTGCGCCAGCGTGATGCGCGTGAAGATCGCCTCGATCTTCTGCTTGTACGAGCCGAGCTGCTTGCGGAAGTAGGTGTCCGGGTGGAACTCCGGCGCGAGCAGGTAATAGGCGCTCTTGATCTGCTTCTTGTCCGCCTGATCCGAGACGCCGAGCAGCGCGTAATAGCTGAGGTCCTCGAGCCGATAGTAGAGATCGAGGATCCGCCGCTTCCGCTCGGAGGTGAGCTCGACCGGCTCGTCGAGCTCGGCAGGATCGTAGAGCGGCGGCGACTCGACCTGCTGGAGCGCATCCCGGCCGAGCGGGATCGACTCGCCCCCGGACGCCATCGACTTCTCCGGATCGGCCGCGGCCCCGCGCCGCCCCGCCTCGGCGGCGCCGCGCGGCGGCCCCTGGCCAGGACCATCGCCGTCCAGAACAATCGCGCCGAAGTCGCGCAGGCGCCGCAGCGCCTCCACCGTGTCGCCGTGCGACATGCCCGTGATCAAGGACAGATCCCGATCGGTCAGGGTGCCATCGATCCGGGAAAGGAGGAACGCCTCCGCCGGTTTCAGCGGGAGCGATTTGAGATCATACCCGGGTATCGGCCTTGGAACGCGCAAAGTCATCGGGTCGGGCAGCGGCCCCTCGCGACGAGTCTAACGAGGAACGCGCGCCCGTCGCAATTGGAGACGCAAGAGAGACGCAAGAGAGACGCAAGCAAAGACTCGAGACCACGGCGGGCGCGCGCCTCTGCGGGCGCGCGTTTCAGCGCGGCTTTTCCGGGGCGCCCTTGAGGGCCTCGGTGATAACCTGGTCCTGGACCGAGATCGCCTGCTCCAGGAGCCCGAGCGCGCGCTTCCGGGCCTGCGCCGCCGCCTCGCGATCGCCCCGCCCTTCCAGCGCCTTCGCGCGGCGCTCCTCGACCACGCCCGCGACCTCGTAGAGGTGGCCCTCGTAGTGAGACGGCGCGGGCGCCAGCTTGAGCCCCGCCTCGACGTCGCGCGCCGCGGCGTCGAACTCGCCTGCCTCGCTCCGGAGCTCCGCCAGCCGGGCGTAGGTGTCCGCCGTCACCTCGGCGACCTCCGGCGGCGCGCCCGGCGGCCGCGGCGCGGCGATGATCCCCTCGAGGGCGCGGATCGCGGCGGCGCGATCGCCCGCGCCGAGCGCCACGTCGGCGGCGTGGTGCGCCGCGCGCGACCTCGACAGAAAGGCGAGCAGCGTCGGATCGACGACCTGCGCCGGGGCGCACGCGCACGCCGCGTCGCCCGGGGCGCCGGCGGCGCGCACCGGCTCATCGTCGCCGCGCGCGCACCCGAGGTGCGCCGCCGCGAGGAGCCCCAGGCAGGCGGCGGCGACGCGCGCTCGCGGCATCAGCGCACCCCCCACGCCGCATAGCGGTTCTGGCGCAGATCGGAAGCGCGCGCGGCGGCGATGCGATCGATCCGCGCCGTCTGCCCGCCCTCCCTGGGGAACGGCGCGGCCGGGTCGAAGAGCGCCGCGGTCGAGCGCGCCTCGATCAGCGGGGGCAACGGCGCGCCCGCGACGGCCGCCGCGGCCGGCGTCGCGGGCGCGCGCGCGACGGAGGCGCGCTCTTCCCTGAGCTCACCGAAGATCAGCGCCGCGGCCGCCGCGGCAGCGGCGAGGGTCGACAGCGCCGCCATCGTGACCGGTGCGATGCGCCGGGCGCGCGGCGCGGGCGCGGCGCGGAGCGCCGCCTCGATGAGCGCGCGGCTCCGGAGCTCCGGGAGCGGCGCCGGGCGCCACGCGGCCCGGAGCGCGGCGGCGAGCTCCGCGAGGTCGTCGCGCGCGCCGTCCCCGTCGCGCGCCCCCTCGCCTCCCGGACCGCCGCCCCGCCCCGGCTCGACCCCGCCGAGACCCCCCGGCTGGAGAGCGTCCCGCAGACGCTCGGCGGCGCGCTGCTCGGCCCTGGTCGGCGGCGCGTCCTCGTCACCGAGCGCGCGCGCGAGCAGCGCCTCGTGATCCACCCGGTCGAGCCCGTCAGGCCGGGTCGCCGCCCTGAGCGCGGCGGCGAGCGGGACCTCGCCCTGCTCGAGCGCCTCGGCGAGCTCTCGCGCGGCGCGCAGCTCGTCGTCGGACGCGGGCGCGAACGGGTCCGCCTCCGACGCGACGAGCGCGAGTCGCCGGCCGCGATCGGCGCCGGCGCGGCGATCCGGGGCCTCGTCTGCGGTCGGCGAGGGGCGCGGTTCCGGGGGCAGCCGCGGCTTCATCGCGACCTTTCCTTGGGCTCTGCGCGCGGCGCGGCAACCCCTGCGGCAAGCGCCTTCTTCAGCGCGGTCATGGCGCGGTGCAGGACGACGTCGAACGTCGCCACGCTCACCCCGAGCGCGACGGCCACCTCGTCGCGGGGCCGCTCCTCGAGGACCCGGAGCCGGATCGCCTCCGCGTAGCGCGGGTTGAGGCGCCCGAGCGCGTCCTCGACGCGCGCCCGCGCGTCGGCGAGATCGCGCTTCTCGCAGAGCTCTACCTCGCCGCGCGCGGTGAGGTCGGTCTCGGCGGCGTCGATCTCGCGCTGCAGATCCTCGGGCTCGAAGAGCGCCTCGCGGCGGCGCGCTCGGAGCATGTCGAGCGCGATGCGCAGCGCGATCACGCGGAGCCAGGGGTAGATGCCGCAGCTCTGCCACTGGAACTGGGAGAACCGCTCGACCACGCGCGCGTACGTCTCGGCCAGAGCGTCCTGCGCGGCCGCGTCGGAGCCGAGGCGGGGCAGCAGCACCGAGCGGTACAGCGCGGGCCCGTACCGGCGGAGCAGCTGGCCGAGCGCGGCGCGATCGCCCTGCGCGGCGCGATCGCACTGCAGGCGCTCCGCCTCCAGGTCCGGCCTCGCTGCTGCCACCGCCGTCACGGCCGCGACGATACCCGGACGTGGAGAGAATCGCACCGATGTCCGCCTCGCGACCGCGGCGGGGCAGCACGCCCGGCGACCCGGGAGCGCGGGCGCGCCGCCGAGGTGCCGTGGCGCGCCGCCGCGAGCGCGCCACGGGGCGGCGAGGACCGGGCACGGGAGGGCTGCCGCATTCACACCTCGACAACGGCCCAAAGCCGTGGACCTTACGGCCATGAGCCGCCACATTGTGCCGGTCTCGACGGCGTGCGCCGTGAGTCCGCCGTGAAAGGAGCCCTCGTGACCGTCGATACAACCATCAGGCACCGCGCGCGCCTCGCTGCTGGGCGGCGGGTCGGGCTCGCCCTGTGACGGCGGGACCGCCCGGCGAGCGGGGGCGCTCGCTGCACTGCGCGCGCTGCGGCGCCCTCAACGGCAGCGACTTCGACCGCTGCATCCGCTGCGGCGCGCCGCTCCTCCTGCCCTCTCCCCACGCGCCGCCCGCACGAGGGCGCCTCGACGGACGAAACCTGATCGCGACCAAGATCCTGGCCGGGCTCACCTCCTTCGTGTTCGTGGGGCAGCTGATGGCGGCTCACAGCCGCGGTTTCGGCCTGCTCTCGGCGTGGGACACGTCGAACTACCTCCGCTTCGGCGCGCTCTTCCTCGTGCCGGGCGCCTCGTTCGAGCCCTTCCGGCTGCTCTCCGCGGTCTTCGTCCACATGGGCGTCCTCCACTTCGGCATGAACATGATGACGCTGGGCATGCTTGCCCGCGCCGCCGAGCCCGCCGTCGGCTCGGCGCGGTTCGCGCTCGCCTACGTCGTCACGGGCCTGGTCGGCTTCGGCGCCAGCATGGCCTGGAACCTCCTCGTGCAGCCCGAGGTCGTGTGCACCGCGGGCGCGAGCGGCGCGATCTTCGGCGTGATGGGCCTCCTGCTCGGCTGGCTGGTCCGCCGCCGCGACCCGCGCTGGAAGGACCTCGCGCTCCAGGCCGTCTTCTACATCGTCCTCTTCGGCTTCGTGGTGAACGCGTCGAGCACCGGCATCCGCATCAACAACGCCGCGCACATCGGCGGCCTGATCAGCGGCGCGCTGCTCGGGCTGAGCTACGCGGGCCCGGGGCGGCGCCGGTACGAGGGTGTGGTGAACGCGGGCGCGCTCGCCTGCGTGATCGCCTGCGTGGCCGCGCTCGCCCTCGCCCAGCGCTCGCCGGTCTGGCGCGCTGCCGCGTCGCTCGAGGGGCTCTCGCAGCTCGAGATCCAGGGGCGCGAGGGGCGCCTCGAGCCGCGCTGAGGCCGGGGCCGGCGGGCTCGCACCCCGGCGGGCTCGCAGGGTGACGCGACGCTGATTGCCGCGCCCTGCTCGAACGTCTAAGCGCCATCCTCGCATTCACGTGGGGGCGGGCCCGTCCGTCCGTTCCCTCTCAGGAGACGTCATGGTCCGAACCTCATCGCGCATCGCCTCGTGCGTGCTCGCCGCGTCCCTCCTCGGCGGCTGCCATGTCACCATCCAGAGCGGCGACAAGCCGGCCGAGACCTCGCCGCCGCCCCCGCCCCCCGCCAAGAGGGCCTCGAAATCGCGCAAGCCGGCGAAGCCCGATCCCGAGCCGACGCGCCGCAAGCCCCCGAAGTGGCGCCTGCCGGCGAGCAATGCGCCGCGCATCACCGCCCCGAACGTGTTCGGCAACGGGGAGGCCGGCGCCTTCCGGGGGCTCGCGTACGTGATCCCCGAGAACAGCAAGAAGCTCCCGAGCTTCGACGGGCTCGTGCCTTTCGCGATGCTGTTCACGGACAAGTTCGAGGTGAAGTCGCAGGACTTCTCCGGCGGCTTCCCCGGCGCGCTCACGCAGAACGAGTGGTTCGCCATCCGCTTCGAGGGCGAGTTCAAGGTGCCGAAGGAGGGCGTGTACCAGCTCCGGCTCACCTCGGACGACGGCGCGATCCTCTACGTCGACGACAAGCGCGTGGTCGCGAACGACGGCGTCCACAGCGCGAAGACCGCCGACGGCGAGACCCGGCTCACCGAGGGGACGCACCGGCTGCGGCTCGACTACTTCCAGGCGCAGCGGGGCCAGGTCGCGCTGATGCTTCAGATCGGCCAGAAGGACAAGTTTGAGCCGCTCGTCGGGACCCGCTGACGAGGGGCGGCGGCGCGCGCCGCCCGCCGCGCGCCGCCCGCAGCCCGGGTCGGGCCGTCCGGCGCGGTGCGCCCCTGACGAGCCCGCGCGAGCCCGCGCACGCTCCGGCGCCCCCGATCCCCTTTTCGTGTATCGTCGCCGCCGCCCATGGCGTCGGTGAACCCACTGTCGCGCGAGCTCGTCTTCAAGATCGTCTATTACGGGCCCGGTCTGGGCGGCAAGACGACGACGCTGGAATACCTGCACGCCACGGCCAAGCCGGAGTACCGCGGCAAGCTCGTCTCCCTCGCGACGCCGGTCGACCGAACGCTCTACTTCGACTTCCTGCCGGTACGCCTCCCGCAGCTGCGCGGGATGAACGTGCGGCTCCAGCTCTTCACGGTGCCGGGGCAGGTCTACTTCAACGCGACCCGCAAGCTGGTGCTCACGGGCGCCGACGGCATCGTGTTCGTGAGCGACTCGCAGGCCGTGCGCGCCGACGCGAACATGGAAAGCCTGGAGAACCTGCGCGAGAACCTCGCCGAGCAGGGGCGGCAGCTGCAGCAGATCCCGCTCGTTTTCCAGCACAACAAGCGCGATCTGCCCGATCTCCTCCCGCTGGAGGACCTCGACACGATGCTGAACCCGTTCCGCGCCTCCTCGCTGGCCACCTCGGCGAAGACGGGGCTCGGCATCTACGAGGGGCTGGAGGAGATCAGCGCCGCCGTCCTGCGCGCCTTCGAGAGTCGCCTGCCCGACGCGATGGGCAGCGGGCTCGGCGGGTTCGACGCCATCGAGGGCGGGCTCGTCACCGCCCTGCGCGACGCATCGCCGCCGCCGTCGGCGTCTCTCGAGGCGGTGATCTCGCGCGTCGCTCCGCCCAGCAGGCCGTGGTCGACGATGCCGCCCAACTCGACGATCGGCGACCCGAGCGAGGGCGACGCCGGCGCGACCGCGCCGCCGAGCCGCGAGGCCGCGCAGCGCAGCGCCGGCGGGCCGCGCAGCGCTGGCGTCCGGGATCCGGCGAGCCGCGACATCCCGTCGTCGCTGCGGCTCGCCGCCCGGAGGCTGGCGGCGTCGGCGGAGGCCCCGGCGACCGCGCGCGCGGACGGGCCGTCCGCGGCGACGAGGCACCTCGCCCAGCCGGGCCTGTCGTTCGTCGCGCTCTGGCCGACCGCAGAGCGCGAGGCGGTCGCGGAGATCGAGGCGGCCATCGCCGCGGAGCGGTACGCCGTGGCGGTCGAGCGCTGCGGCGCGCTCGTCACGGGGATCTTCGAGCGGGCCGCGGAGCTCGCGGGCGCGAGGGAGGCGTCGCGCGACCCCGCGACGGTGCCGGCGCTGCTCGGCCTGGACGGGCGCCGTTACCTCGGGTTTCGCGCCGCGGTCCGGCGAGCCCACGCCGGCGGCGAGGTCACCGAGCGCGACGCGCTCAAGGCGTTCGCCTTCGTCATCGACGCGCGCCTCGCAGAGAGCGCTGTTTGACACGGCGGGGGCACGCGCCCCCGCCGCCCCGCCGAGCGAAGCTCGGCGGGGCCCCACCACCCCGCGATCCACTCACGCCTCCCGGTACGTGTCGCCGCTTCGGGCCTGACGCGCGCCGCATCAGGGCACGAGAGGCAAGGCACGCGCCCCCCGCGGTCACAGCCGCTCGAGCGAGGCCACGCCGGAGTAGCGGCGCATCGACACGCTCATGAGGAGCGCGATCGCGACCATCACCGTGGTCACGCTCGATCCGCCGTAGGAGAACAGGGGCAGCGTGACCCCGACGACCGGGAGCACGCCCGACGTCATCCCGAGGTTGATGACCGCATGCCAGAAGATGATCGCCGCGCAGCCCACGCCGAGCACCGCGCCGAAGCGGTCCTTGGCCATCGACGCGATGCGGATCCCCCACACGACAAGGAACGCGTACAGGCACACGAGGACCACGCACCCGATGAACCCCCACTCCTCGGCGAAGACGGGGAACGGGAAGTCCGTGAACTGGTCCGGCAAGAAGAGGAACTGGTTCTGGGTGCCCCTCAGGTACCCGTTGCCGAGCAGACCGCCGTTGCCGATCGCCACGCGCGAGTGGTGGGCGTGCCAGCCGCGGTGCAGGAGGTCCTCCTCGGGGTGGAGGAACACGAGCACGCGGGCGCGCTGGTAATCGAGCAGCACGTACTCCCAGATGATCGGCACCGCGATGACGATCGACACGACGAACAGCGCGGCGCTCCGCCAGCGCACCCGCGTCACGGCCGCGATCGTCAGAAAGACGAACACGAGGATGAGCGCCGTCCCGAGATCGGGCTGCTTGAGCACGAGGAGCGCAGGCACCGCGGTCAGCGCGGCGGGGATCGCCAGGTCGCGCAGGGTGCGGCCCTCGTTGCGCGGGTCGTCGTGCAGGTACTTCGCCAGCGCGATGACCAGGAACACCTTCATGAACTCGCTGGGCTGGAAGCGGAACGCGCCGAACTCGATCCACCGCGCGGAGCCGCGCACGTCGCGCGCGAGCACGAAGACGAGCGCCAGCGAGAAGACGCCGAACGTGTAGAGCACGTAGCCGAGGCGCTCCAGGTGCCGGTAGTCGAGCGCGATCAGCACGCCGCCGATGATGCCGCCCATGAAGAGCCAGTAGACCTGGCTGATGTAGAGCTCCGCGCGCGTCCCGGAGTAGACGCTCGTCGCGCTGTAAAGGTTGACGACGCCGAGCACCGCGATCGACACCGCGGCGATGAAGAGCGGCCAGTCGAAATGGTCGCGATCGCGTGATGAGAGAGAGTCGCCCCGGATCATGGCGTGCGCCCCGACGCGGCGGGCGCGCGGCCCGCGCTGCTCTTGCCCGCGCGCGGCCCCTCGTTCGGGCCGCCGCGCCGCTCCTTCGCGAGCTCCTGGTACGCGCGGACGACCTCGAAGGCGACCGGCGCCGCGTGCTTGCCGCCGGTGCCGCCGTGCTCGACCAGCACGACCACGGCGACCTCGGGCGAGCGCGTCGGCGCGTAGCCGGCGAACCACGCGTGCTCGCGGTTGAAGTACCAGACCCGCTCGGCCTCGACGCCGCGGGTGAGCCGGTGCGAGACCTGCGCGGTCCCCGTCTTGCCGGCCATCTCGACGCCGGCGACGCGCGCCCTGAACGCCGTGCCGCCCTCCTCGTTCACGCCGGCGACCATCGCCTTGTGCACGAGGGTGAGGTTCTCCGGGCGGATGTCGATCTGGCGGCGCACGCGCGGCGTGAACTCCTGCACGACCGTGCCGGCGCTCGTCTCGACGGCCCGCACGATCTGCGGCTGGTACAGCGTGCCCCCGTTCGCGAGCGCCGCGTACGCGAGCGCCAGCTGGAGCACGGTGACCGTCGTCGCGCCCTGGCCGATCGCCGCGTTCAGGCCGAAGCCGAGGCGGAACTGGCCCTTGTTCCGGAGCGTCATCCACGCCCTGGTCGGCATCCTGCCGCCCGCCTCGGCGTTGATGCCGAGCCCCGTCCGCGCGCCGAGCCCGTAGCGCTGGCCCATCTCGGCGATGACGTCCATGCCGACTCCGTACTCCGCCGCGAGCCGGTAGAAGTAGACGTTGCACGACTCGGCGATCGCCTTCTGCATCGCGACCGGCCCGTGCACGTGCGTGCACCGGAAGGTGCGCTTGCCGAACGTCAGGGCGCCCCGGCACCGCGAGGACTGGCGCGGATCGATGAGCCCCTTCTCGAGCGCCGCCAGCGCGGTGAACGGCTTGAACGTCGAGCCGGGCGGGTACGCCCCGGAGAGCGTCTTGTCGAGCGCGGGCTTCAGCGGATCGGAGTAGAGCCGCCGGAACGCGTCGCGAATGACCTGCTTGCCCGAGCCGCCCGAGAGGGCGTTCGGGTTGTAGCCGGGCTTCGAGTAGAGCCCGAGGATCCGCCCGGTGCGCACGTCGATGACCGCGACGCCGCCGGCGAGCTCGCCGCGCATGGCCTTGTCGATCGCCTTCTGGATGTCGGCGTCGAGCGTCAGCCGGAGATCGCGCCCGGGGATCGGGTCGACGCGCCGCGGCTCCTCGATGATCCCATCGCCGCCTGTCCGGCGCCTCCCCTTGGCGTCGACGAGCACCTTCTCCCAGCCGCGCGTGCCGCGGAGGTAGCTCTCCCAGGCGCGCTCGATGCCGGTGACGCCGATGCGGTCGCCCTCGATGTAGCCGACGCTCCGGAGCGACGCGAGCCGCTCGGCGTCCACCTCGGCCATGTAGCCGAGGACATGCGAGCCGACCTCCTCGTAGGGGTAGTAGCGCACCGGGACCGGCACCACGTCGACCCCCGGCAGCTCGGCGTCGTGCGTCGCCAGCGTCGCCACCGCGTCGCGCGAGATGTCCTCCTTCAGCAGGATCTGCTGGCTCTTGCGCGGGCCTTCGTCAGCGCGGATCGCCGTGATGAGCGCCTCCAGCCTGGCGCGCTCCTCGATGCCGACGCCGAGGTACTCGACGAGCTTCGGCCAGGTCGTCTCCATGTCGAGGCGCCGCGGGACGACGTACACGTTGTACGAGGGCCGGCTCGCCGCGAGCACCTTGCCGTTCTTGTCCCGGATGATGCCGCGCGTGGTCGCGAGCGTCACCCGCCGCACGATGTTCTCGCGGGCGATGGCCTTGTTCTCGTCGGCCTCGAGGATCTGGAGGTAGAACAGGCGCCCGATCAGCACCATGAAGCCGACGACCATGCCGAGCGCGATCCACCGGAAGCGCCGGCGGAACTCGCTCACGTCGGAGCGCTGGACGAGCAGGCTCACCGCGGGCTCTCCCCTGGCCGCGGGACGTTGATCGTCGCCTGGTGGACGCGCTCGGCCAGCCGGAAGACGAACGGCGCGAAGATCGCCGTCGAGACCGCGTGCGGCGCGACGAGCAGGGCGAGCGCGCGGGGGCGCGCCGCGTCGCCCCCGAAGATGGCGGTGAGGATCACGATGAGCACCCCCTCGACGAGGCCGAAGACGAAGGCCAGCGCGATCTTCGTGAGCAGCGTCTGCGCGGCGAGCCGCACGCCCGCCGCCCGCGACACCACGAAGGTCGCGACGGTGATGAAGGTGAACAGGCCGACCGGCGCGCCGGCGAAGAGATCGAGCAGGTACCCGAGCAGGAACGCGAGCGCCGCGCCGCGCGCGATCGAGTACTCGTGCACCCCCATGAACACGACGAGCGGCAGGAGCAGGCTCGGCGTGGAGCCCGGGATGTTCAGCTTGCCGATGAGCCGGAACAGGTTCGACTGCAGGATCAGCAGGGCGGCCCCCATGGCCAGGAACGCGGAGTTTCTCATCGCGTCACCTGCGCTGCGCCTGCGGCGGCGTCTCCTCTGGCGGCGTCGTCGTCACGATGAGCACCTCCTCCAGCCGGGAGAAGTCGACGGCCGGCGCGACGTACACCTGCTGGTAGATGCCGAAGTCGCGGCGGACGACCTGCGTCACGGTCCCGACCGGGATCCCCTTCGGGAAGCGCCGGCCGACGCCGCTCGTCACGAGGAGGTCGCCGACCTCGATCTCGTCGGTGCGCTGCACGTACTCCACGCTGCACGAGTACTTGCTCTCGTCGCCCGTGCCGCGCACGAAGCCGCGCGCGCCCGTGCGCTCGACGACCACGTCGACGCCGCTGCCCCCGTCGACGACGAGCCGCACGTCCACGGTGTCACCGGCGCTCTTCAGCGTCGTGCCGACCACGCCGTCCGCGGAGAGGACAGGCAGGTTCGAGCCGATGTCCCGCGCCTCGCGGTCCAGCGTGACGCGCACCACGCGGAAGAAGTCGTTGGTGCTCTTGCCGACGACCTGGGCGCTCACCACGTCGGTGCGGAGGCTCTGGCGCAGATCGAGCAGCCGGCGCAGGCGCCGGTTCTCGTCCTCGAGCGCCTCGAGCTTGCGCACGCGCTCGCGCAGGCGAGCGATCTGGGAGGCCTGCCTGGCGTTGTCCTCCTTGACGTCGACCAGGTAGATGTAGTCGCCCCAGAGGTTCGAGATGCCGCGCGCCAGCGTCGCGGCCGCGTACTGGATCGGCGCGGCGATGCCGATGATGATCCGGTCGGCCCCCGTGTTCTGCTTGGGGTCGCGCATGCTGGCGCGCAGGAACCAGAACGGCACCGCGAGCGCCAGCAGCACGATCACGAAGTCGCGGTAGCGTTTCAGGTTCACCGTGGCTCCCGGACCCAGGTAGTACGAGGCGCCCCGCGAGGCCACCCCTGTCAACGCATTGCGCGGCGCCCGCGGAAGGGGGCGCGCGCCGCGCGCCGTGCCCCGTCAAAGAGAGCCCGCCGGCATGCTCACGGGCGGGGAATACAACGAAAGCTCAGCTGATCGTGACCTCTTTCAAGAGCTCGAGGTGATCCAGCGCCTTGCCGCTGCCGAGCACCACGGCGCTGATCGGGTCGTCGCACACCATCACGGGCAGCCCCGTCTCCTCACGGAGGAGCACGTCGAGGTTCTTGAGGAGCGAGCCGCCGCCGGTGAGCACGATGCCCTTGTCGACGATGTCGGCCGCGAGCTCCGGCGGCGTGCGCTCCAGGGCGATGAGCACCGCGTCCACGATCGCGTTCGTCGGCTCGCTCAGGGAGTCGCGGATCTCGTCGGAGTTGACCACGACCGTCTTGGGGATGCCCGCGACCATGTCGCGCCCCTTGACCTCCATCGTGAGCTGCTGCTCGAGCGGGTACGCGTTGCCGATCGTGATCTTGATGCGCTCCGCGGTCTGCTCGCCGATGGCCATGTTGTACTTGCGCTTCATGTAGGCCATGATCGACTCGTCCATCTTGTCGCCGCCGACGCGCACGCTCTGCGAGTAGACGATGCCAGCGAGGGAGATCACGGCGACCTCGGTCGTGCCGCCGCCGATGTCGACGACCATGTTGCCGCTCGGCTCGGTGATCGGCAGCCCGGCACCGATGGCGGCCGCCATGGGCTCCTCGATGAGGTAGACCTCGCGCGCGCCGGCGCCCTCGGCGCTCTCCTTCACGGCCCGCTTCTCGACCTCGGTGATGCCGAACGGGACGCAGATGATGATGCGCGGCTTGACGAGCGTGCGGCGGTTGTGCGCGCGCGCGATGAAGTAACGGAGCATCGCCTCCGTGATCTCGAAGTCGGCGATGACACCGTCGCGCAGCGGGCGGACCGCCTGGATGTTGCCCGGGGTGCGCCCGAGCATCTCCTTCGCCTCGCGGCCGACGGCGAGCACCTTCTTGCCGCCGCGAGCATCGCGCTGGACGGCGACCACCGAGGGCTCGCACGACACGATCCCCTTGCCCTTCACGTAGATGAGGGTGGTGGCGGTGCCGAGATCGATCGCGAGATCGTTCGAGAACAGGCCGTAGAGCCAGTCGAAGATCATCGCTTCGTCCTAGAGATGAACAAGGTTAAGCCGAGCACCGCGAGGGCGCAGGCGCCTGGCCTGAGGCCCGCATGCGCGGGCCCCGGCGGCAGCCAGCGGTGCAGCGTGGCCTAGCCCTTCGAGATCTTGCCCTCTTTGTGCTCGGTGTGCTTGCGCTCGGTCGGGCAGAACTTCTTGATGACGAACTTGTCCGTCATCGTCCGCTTGTTCTTCGTCGTGTGGTAGTTCGCGCGGCCGCAGGTGCCGCACGTGAGCTTGATGATGTCGCGCATCGGAGGTCTCCGAGGACAGGGCCGGCCTGTTTCCACAGACGGCCCTGGTTGAACCTGGGCGCGGGCAGCACGGGAAGCGCTGACACCGCAACCGAAGGGGCCCCAGAGGACGTGTTCGGGGTCAGCGACGCCCGACCGCCCGTCCGGAGGGCGCCTACCCTACGGGAAACGGTGCAGTTGTCAACCGGGAGAGCTCATTCGTCATCCCAGTCGTCACCGGTGCGGCCGGTATCCCATTTCTTGTTGTTGCTGCGACGGCCGCCGCCTCCGGCACCACCACCACCGCCGGGAGGGCCGTCGCCGTCGTGAGCGCCGCGCCGCCGGCGATCGTCGAAGGTCTTGCGCGCCGGGGGTGGAGGCGCGCCGCCGCCAGCCCCACCACCACCGAAGCCGCCACCGCCGCCGGCGAAGCCGCCGCCGCCACCGCCGAAGCCGCCGCCGCCGCCGCCGCTGAAGCCGCCGCCACCGCCGAAGCCGCCACCGAAGCCACCCGGGCGCTCCTCGCGCGCCGGTCGCTCGCCCTTCGGGTGAGCGAGGTTGACGACCAGCCGCCGGCCGCGCACGTCGGCGCCGCGCAGCGCATCGATCGCGGCGCGTGCCGCCTCGGCGCTGGCCATCGTCACGAAGCCGAACCCGCGCTTGCGACCATCAGGATCCATGGGGAGGTGGACCCGCACCACCGGACCGGCGCCCGTCGCTCCGATGAGCCCCTCGACCTCCTCGACGCTCGCGTCGTAGGGGAGGTTGCCGACGTAGAGGGTGCGATCCGGCGCCGCGGCTGCCCCGCCGCCCATACCGCCGCCGGGGCCGCCTGGACCGCCGCCAGGACCCCCGCCAGGGCCCATCGGGCGCCCCTCGCGCCGCGGCGGCTCGGCCTGGAAGGGCCGGACCGAGATCGACTTCCCGCCCTGAAATGAGCCGTCGAGCGACTCGCGCGCGGCGTTGGCTTCGCCGGTCGTCGAGAGCGTGACGAAACCGAACCCGCGCGGACGACCTGTCGCGCGATCTTTCGGAAGACTGACCTCGACGACGTTGCCGCCGGTGGCCTCGAAGAGCTGCCGCAAAACGTCTTCGGTGATGGAATCGGGCAAGCCCGCCACGAACAACTTACGCGAATCTTCAGCCATTGTAGAAAAACCTGGGGTTGGCCCCTGCGTTCCCTCTTTTTTGGTCCACTCGCTCCGTGATCGATGTCGATGATGCGGAGCCTCTCGCGAGCGCGCCTCGATCGACCCCTCCTTCGGCGGAAGGAGCAACCGAGCTCAATCGAGCGAAGGTCGGCGGGCCGACCCTCTGGTGCAAACTCCACCCCACGATATCTAGTGCCCCAGGCGCGTCAAGGGACCCGCCGCGGGCGAGCGAGCCAAATGCAAGCCCGCAAGGAGCACTCCCGACCCGGCGCCCCAGGCCCGGACCGGATGGGCAGGGCGGCAGCGCACGCGGCTCCGCCGCCTCCCGCCTCCGTCACAGGCGGGCGGTGCAGGAGCGCCGTTCGGGAGGATCGAGTGGTCCAGCGCTGACCAGCTCATGAGGGCATCACCCGACGTCGCGCTGTCCACCACGACCGGGCGGCGGCGCCTTGATCCCAGAAAACCTGGGGGAAGCGAGGGTATCGCACCGCGCCCAGCGCGCGGGAGCTCGGCGCGCCTGCCCAGCACGCCGACGTCTCCTCCGGGCCAGTGGCCCGCGCGAGAGCGCCAGTCGCCCCTCCTGTCCGCCTGAATCGACGAAGGAGTTGCCCGACGGCCGGGGCCCATGGGGGCCCGCGGGACAGCGGCCCCCGGAGGATTACCGGCCGGCGCGGGCGCGAGGCGCCCGGGGCTCCTCGGCCTCGTCGTCTTTCTCGTCTTCCTCGCCCTCATCGTCGGACGGATCGTCGTCCGCGACGCGAGGATCGCCGCCGAGCGGGCCCGTCCCGACGCTCGAAGGCTCGCCTCGGGCGGCCATGCGCAGGAAGTAAATGCCCAGCGCGAGCAGCCCGAAGCAGGCCCACTGCGCCGGCGTGAGGCCGCCGTACCGAGGATCGCCGCCGAGGAGCGTGCCCTCGCGCTCGCGGAGGAAGTCGAGCCCGAACCGCACCGGAGCGTACGCGGTGCACATGACCCCGGTGTAGAACCCGAGGGGGCGATGGGGGTTCCTGCGCCAGAGCACCGCGAACGCGATCGCGAGCGGGATCGTGAGCAGACACTCGTAGAGGCCGAGATCGAACCGGCCCACGTAACCCGTGCCGAGCGGGTAACGGACCGCGAACCACGCGTCGGAGAGGCGGCCCGGGTGATCGTGGACCGACGCGCAGCCAGCGCGCCCGAACACCCACGCGAGCGGGAATGCGCTGTTGACGACCTCGCAGTAGGGCAAGATCTTCTCGCGGCGATAGAAGCGCCACGAGGCGGCGCCGATCAACGCGCCGGTGAAGCCGCCGAAGCTCGACAGGCCGTCCCAGAGCGCGAAGAGGTAGAGCGGATCGCGCGCGACCCGCTGCGGGTGATAGAGGATCGCATCGAAGACGTGCCCGCCGATGAAGCCGGCTGCCACGACCCAGAAGATGAACTCGCTCATCTTCTTCTCGTCGAGCCGCCGCTCGCGCGCGTGCCGCGTCGCGACCACGGCGCCGATGTAGACGCCGAGCGCCACCAGCGTGCCGAACGGCTTGATCGAGGGCGGCTTGGCCGGATCGATGAACTGACCCACGATCGGGATGTGCTCCAGGAACGAGAGCGGGATCTCGGGGAGCTGGATGTAAGGGATCAGGGGGCCGGACACGCCGCTCCCCTAGCGCAGCGGCGATGCGAAAGCCATCGGCCGTCGAGGACACCGTCGCGATACAAGCCCGTGGCGCGCGCGCCAGCGCCGACGGCGCGCCCGCGCGGACGAGAGGCCGCGAGCCCGCCCGCGCCCGGGCGGCCGCGAGAAGGCCCGGGGCGGCCGCGACAGCGTCATCATCAAGTGTTCGCCAACCGCCGTCGACAGGCGTAGATCTCGCCGCATGAGCCGCTCCCCCGTGCGCGTCGCCACGCTGACGCTCAGTGACACCCGCACCCTCGACGATGACGAGGGCGGAAAGCTCCTCGGCGAGCTCCTGACGAGCGCCGGGTTCTCCGTGACGTCCCACGCCGTCCTCCGCGAAGAGCCCGAGCTCCTGCGCGCGGCGGTCGAGCAGATCGCGAGCGCAGGAACGGCCGACGCGATCGTCACCACCGGCGGGACCGGGATCGCGCCGCGGGACCGGACGTTCGAGGCGCTGGTGCCGCTCTTCGAGAAGACGCTCGACGGGTTCGGCGAGGCGTTCCGGCGCCTCAGCTGGGACGCGATCGGGCCGAACGCGATCCTGTCGCGCGCCGCCGCGGGCGTCGTGCGCGGGCTCGTCGTGATCGCGCTCCCGGGCAGCCCGAAGGCGGTGGAGCTCGCGGTCGCGCAGCTCATCGGCCCGGTCCTCGCGCACGCGGTAGCGCTCGCGTCCGGCAAGGGCGGCCACCACCACCGGCAAGCGCAGGACAAGGAGCAGCGTGGATGATCCCCTTCGACGAGGCGCTCGCGCGGCTGCTCGCGACCGCGGTCCCGGTCGGCCCGGAGCGGGTCTCGCTCGACGACGCGGTCGGGCGCGTGCTCGCCGAGGACATCGCGGCGGCCGACGCGATGCCGGCCTTCGATTACAGCTCGATGGACGGCTACGCCGTGGCGTCAGCCGACCTCGCGGGCAGCGGGCCCTGGAAGCTCCCCGTGCGCGGCGAAAGCGCGGCCGGCCGGCCGCTGCCGGTGCTCGACCCGGGCACGGCGTGCCGGATCTTCACCGGCGCGCGGCTGCCGCCCGGCTCGGACACGATCGTGCCGCAGGAGGACGTGGCGCGGACCGGCGACGAGATCACCCTGCGGGAGGCGCCGCGCGCGGGCGCCTGGGTGCGGCGCCGTGGCGCGGATCTCGCGGAGGGCGCCGTCGCGCTGCGCCGGGGAGCGCGCCTCACGCCGGGGAAGGTCGCGCTCGCGGCGGCGCTCGATCGACCGAGCGTCCTCGTCGCGCGCCGCCCCGTGGTCACGGTGCTGTGCTCCGGCGACGAGCTGCGCGGGCCCGGCTCGCCCGGCCCCGCCGGCATGGTGCCGGAGTCGAACAGCTACTTCGTCGCCGCGACAGCGCGCGCGGCGGGCGCGGCGGTCCGTGTCGCGCCCTTCGTCCCCGACGACGCGGCGCGCGCCGCCCAGGCGGTGTCGACGGCGCTGCGCGGGTCGGATCTCGTGGTGACCGTCGGGGGCGTGAGCGTCGGCGACCACGACGTGGTCCGGCCCGCCCTCGAGGCGGCAGGGGTGACGCTCGACTTCTGGCGCGTCGCCATCAAGCCGGGCAAGCCGCTCGCGGTGGGCCGCGCCGAGCTCTCGCGCGGCGGCGTCGTGCACGTGCTCGGGTTGCCGGGCAACCCGGCCTCCGCCTCGCTCACGTTCGTCCTCTTCGGCGTGCCGCTGATCCGCGCCCTCCAGGACGACGCGGCGCCGCTGCCGCCCCGCGTGATCGTCCGCGCGGCCGGCGGCCTGCAGCGCCAGACCGGGCGCGCCGAGTTCCTCCGCGCGCACCTCGAGGTCTCGGGCGGCGAGCTCGTCGCGCGCGTCGCCTCGAACCAGGCGTCCGGCGCGGTGACGAGCTTCGCCGAGGCCGACGCGCTCATCGTGGTGCCGGCCGATCAGGACCGCATCGATGACGGCGACCGGCTCCAGGCCATCCGCCTCGCCGAGATCTGAGCGCGCGGCGGGCCTGCGCAAGCGCGTTCCGAGATCTGAGCGCGCGGCGGGCCTGCGCACGCGCGTTCACACGGCCGCGAACGGCCACGCGCGGCCGCGTCGTCGACTTGCAGGGCAGCGCGCGTTTTTGCCTCACGATCGCCGCGCCCTGACGTCCCGCGAGCGGGAAGCGAGCGGGAAACGAGCGGGAAACGAGCGGGATGATGCGCGATGACGACCGCGGGCTCGCGCGGAGCGCTCACCTTGACCGTCGCGCGCGGGCACCAGAAGATGGCCTTCGCATGCTCATCCTCGGCATCAATGCCTACCACGGTGACGCGTCGGCCGCGCTGCTCGTCGACGGACAGCTCGTCGCGGCAGCGGAGGAAGAGCGGTTCAGCAGGATCAAGCACTGCGCGGGCTTCCCGCGGCTCGCGGTCGAGTACTGCCTCGGCGCCGCCGGCGCGCGCGTCGAGGACATCGATCACATCGCGATCGGGCGCGACCCGAGGGCGCACCTCGGCGACAAGCTCCTCTACGCGCTGACGCGGCGCTCTCCGGCCGGGCTCCTCAAGGGCTCGTTCAGCGCGAGCGACCCGAAGGTGCACCTCGGCGCCGCGCTCGGCATCGACCCGAAGCGCATCCGCGCCGCGTCGCACAGCGTCGAGCACCACCGCGCGCACCTCGCCTCCGCGTTCTTCCCCTCGGGCTTCGACGACGCGGCCGTCGTGTCGATCGACGGCTTCGGCGACTTCGTCAGCACGATGTGGGCGCGCGGCCGCGGCAACAAGCTCGAGATCCTCCGGCGCGTCGGCTTCCCGCACTCGCTCGGGCTGTTCTACTCGGGCCTGACGCAGTACCTCGGGTTCCCCAAGTTCGGCGACGAGTACAAGGTCATGGGGCTTTCGGCCCACGGCCAGCCAGAGCTGCTCGACAAGCTCCGGCAGGTGGTGCGCGTCAAGGAGGGGGCCTTCGAGCTCGGGCTCGAGTACTTCCAGCACCACACGAAGGGCATCGCGATGACCTGGGAGGGGGAACCCCGCTACGGGACCATCCACTCCGAGCGCCTCGTCGATCTGCTCGGCCCCGCCCGCAGCCCGAAGAGCCGGATGGAGGACCGCTTCAAGGCGGTCGCCGCCTCGACGCAGGCGGTGTTCGAGGAGGTCTACTTCGAGCTGCTCGCGACGGCGAAGCACCTCACCGGCTCGCCGCGCCTCGCGCTCGCGGGCGGCTGCGCGTTCAACTCCGTGGCCGCCGGGAAGATCCGGCCGAAGGCGCTGTTCGAGGACGTCTTCATCCAGCCCGCGGCCGGCGACGCCGGCACGTCGTTCGGCGCGGCGCTCTACGTCTATCACCACACGCTCGACAACCCCCGCCGCTTCCACCAGACGCACAGCTACTTCGGCCCGGCCTTCTCGCAGGAGGCGATCGAGGAGCTGCTCCGGAAGGAGCAGGTCGAGTTCGAGACGCTCCCGGACGACGACCTGATCCACCGCGTCGCCAGGGCCATCGCCGAGGGCAAGGTGGTCGGCTGGTTCCAGGGGCGGATGGAGTACGGACCCCGCGCGCTCGGCAACCGCAGCATCCTCTGCGACCCGCGGCGCAAGGACATGAAGGACATCATGAACGAGCGGATCAAGCGCCGCGAGGTGTTCCGCCCGTTCGCGCCGGCGCTCCCCCTCGAGCGCGTGGGCGACTACTTCGAGCAGACCTCGCCCGACCCGTTCATGGTCAGGGTCTCCAGGATCAGGCCCGAGCGCCGCGCGGAGCTCCCCGCCGTGACCCACGTCGACGGCACGGGCCGCCTCCAGACGGTCACCGCCCAGGAGAACCCGCGCTACCACGCGCTCCTCCACGAGTTCGGCCGGCTCACCGGCACGCCCGTGCTCCTGAACACATCGTTCAACGCGAGCGAGCCGATCGTTTGCACCCCCAAGGAAGCGCTCGACTGCTTCCTCCGGACGAAGATGGACGTGCTCGTCCTCGAGAGGGCGTACCTGGAGCGCGCGCCCGCGTCGTAGGCAGGCCCGCGCGCCCCCGGCGGGCTCGTGAAGGGCTCGCGAAAAGCGCGCTGGAAACGGCCGGGAAAGCTCAGGAAAAAGTTCCTGTTGACGTGGAGCGAGGGGACGGCAAATGGGCGTCCCCGGCATGTGGAAGAACGGGACGGCGGGTGCCATGCCCACCTCGACGGAATGCCGGAGCGAGAGGCTCTGGCGACCGGAGGTGCTTGGACGCCCAGCCTCGAGCATGATGCCGGCCCGTCGCGCGGCGTGCGCGCGGACCTGGTACCCCATGGGCCCACGGCGCGGCACGCGCTCTCGGCCCCTCCTGCGTAAGGGTCCGCGCCGCGGCGGCCCAGGCGGTCAAAGAGGATGGATGCGAATCGGATGAAGCTCGTACTCGAAGACGGCACGACGATGACGGGCCGGTGCTTCGGCGCCCCGCGCGCGGTGAGCGGCGAGGTCGTCTTCAACACCGGCATGACGGGGTACGTCGAGACGCTCACGGATCCGTCGTACAAGGGCCAGATCCTCGCGATCACGTACCCGCTCGTCGGCAGCTACGGCGTGCCCGCGCCGCGGCAGGCCGGCAGCGTCGACGGGCCCTACGAGGCCGACCGGATCCAGGTGCAGGGGCTCGTGGTCCAGAACTACGTGGAGCGCTACAGCCACCACGCTGCGGTCCGCTCCCTCGGCGCCTGGCTCGCGAGCGAGGGCATCCCGGCGATCACGGGGATCGACACGCGCACGCTCACGCGGCGGCTCCGGGAGGCCGGCACCATGAAGGGATGGCTGTTCCCGGCCGAGATGGACCTGGAGCGGGTGAAGCGCTCGGCCGAGGCCGTGGACATGCGCGAGGAGGTGTTCCGCGCCGTCTCGCCCCGCGAGCCGATCACGTACGAGGGCGGCCCCATGAAGGTGCTGCTGATCGACGCGGGCGCGAAGGACAACATCGTCCGCTCGCTCCTGAAGCGCGGGGTCACCGTCATCCGCGCCCCCTACCACGCGAAGATCGCCGAGCTCGCCGAGAGCGCCGACGGCATCCTCATCGGCAACGGCCCCGGCGACCCGAAGGACCTCGGCCAGCTGGTCGCCGCGGTGCGCGGCCTGCTCGGCACGTACACCAAGCCGATCTTCGGCATCTGCCTCGGTAACCAGATCCTCGCGCTCGCCGCCGGGGGCGACACCTACAAGCTGCCGTACGGGCACCGCGGGGTGAACCAGCCGGTGCAGGACCTCCTGAGCCGCCGCTGTTACGTCACGAGCCAGAACCACGGGTACGCGGTGAAGCACGAGTCGCTCCCCGCGGAGTGGGAGCCCTGGTTCGTCAACATCAACGACGGCACCAACGAGGGCATCCGCTCGCGGCTGCGCCCCTTCTTCAGCGTCCAGTTCCACCCCGAGGCGACGCCCGGGCCCGAGGACGCGGGGTACCTCTTCGACGACTTCCTGCGCCTCTGCGGCGCGATGAAGGGGTCCGCCGATTCGCGATTCAAGAACGCAGGGACCGCCAGCGCGGAGCCCCGCCCCACCGCAGGAAGGAGCTGAGCCATGTACGGCGCCTATCTCCCCAAGAAACCCCGGCGCGTCCTCGTGCTCGGCTCCGGCGCGCTCCAGATCGGTCAGGCCGGCGAGTTCGACTACTCGGGGTCGCAGGCGATCAAGGCCCTCAAGGAAGAGGGGATCGCCACCGTCCTCGTGAACCCCAACATCGCCACCATCCAGACGAGCGAGGGGCTCGCCGACCGCATCCACCTCTGCGCGGTCACCCCGGAGTTCGTCGAGCGGATCATCGTCAAGGAGGAGGTCGACGCGATCGCCCTCTCCTTCGGCGGGCAGACGGCGCTCAACTGCGGGCTCGAGCTCCACGACGCCGGGATCCTCGACAAGTACGGCGTGCGGGTGCTCGGGACGCCGATCAAGGCGATCCGCGACACCGAGGACCGGCGGCTCTTCATCGACCGCCTCGACGAGATCGGCGTGAAGACGGCCCGGAGCCGCGCCTGCCGCACGCCCGCCGAGGCCGCGGCCGCGGCGCGCGAGATCGGCTTCCCCGTGATGCTCCGCGGCGGCTACGCGCTCGGCGGCAAGGGCAGCGGCATCGTCGAGAGCGAGCGCGACCTCGACGACGCCGTGCGGCGCGGCTTCGCCGGCGGCGTGCCCCAGGTGCTCGTCGAGGAGTGCCTCCGCGGCTGGAAGGAGATCGAGTACGAGGTCGTCCGCGACGGGCGCGACAACTGCATCACCGTCTGCAACATGGAGAACCTCGACCCGATGGGGATCCACACCGGGGAGTCGATCGTCGTCGCCCCGTCGCAGACGCTGAACGACGAGGAGTACCAGCTCCTCCGCTCCGTGGCGCTGAAGACCATCCGCCACCTCGGCATCGTGGGCGAGTGCAACATCCAGTATGCGCTCGACCCGCACAGCACCGATTACCGGGTCATCGAGGTGAACGCGCGCCTCTCCCGGTCGAGCGCCCTGGCCAGCAAGGCGACGGGCTACCCGCTCGCCTACGTCGCCGCGAAGATCGCCGTCGGCTACACGATGCCGGAGATCGCCAACGCGATCACCCGCAGGACGACCGCCTTCTTCGAGCCGGCGCTCGACTACCTCGTCTGCAAGGTCCCGCGCTGGGACCTCGGCAAGTTCCGCGGCGCCTCGATGCGCATCGGCAGCGAGATGAAGAGCGTCGGCGAGGTCATGGCCATCGGCAGGACGTTCCCCGAGGTCATCCAGAAGGCGCTCCGGATGCTCGACATCGGGGTGAAGGGGCTCGACCCCGACGCGTTCACCTTCAACGACCTCCGCGACTCCCTGCAGAACGCGACGCCGCTCCGGATCTTCGCCGTCGCCCGCGCGCTCCAGGAGGGGATGTCGGTCGACGAGATCCACGATCTCACCAAGATCGATCGGTGGTTCTTGCACCAGATCGAGCCCGTGGTGCGGATGCACCGGGATCTGAAGGCGCTCAAGGTCGCCGTCCCGGCGCAGGCCGACAGGGCAGCGCCGGTGCAGGAGCCCGCGATCGATGAGGCGATCCTCAGGGAGGCCAAGCAGCTCGGCTTCAGCGATCGGATGATCGGCACGCTGACGGGCGCGGCGCGCGGCTCGATCCGGGAGCTCAGGAAGCGGCACGGCGTCGTGCCGCACCTCGCCCAGATCGACACGCTCGCGGCCGAGTTCCCCGCCGAGACGAACTACCTCTATTCGAGCTACCACGCCTCGGCCACGGACGTCGCGCCGTCCTGGCGGAAGAAGATCATGGTGCTCGGCTCCGGCGCCTACCGCATCGGATCGAGCGTCGAGTTCGACTGGTGTTGCGTCAACGCGATCCGCGCGGCCTCGGAGCTCGGCTACGAGACCATGATGCTGAACTACAACCCGGAGACGGTCAGCACCGACTACGACACGTGCGACAAGCTGGTCTTCGACGAGATCAGCTTCGAGACGGTGCTCGACATCTACGAGCGGGAGCAGCCCTACGGCATCGTGGTCAGCATGGGCGGGCAGGTCCCGAACAACCTGGCGCTCCGGCTGCACCAGGCGGGGGCGCGTATCCTCGGCACGAGCGCGGGGAGCATCGACGCGGCCGAGGACCGGAAGAAGTTCAGCGACCTGCTCGACCGGCTGGAGATCGACCAGCCGCGCTGGGCCCACGTCACCGACGCGGCCGAGGCGGGCGAGATCGTGAACAAGCTCGGCGGCTTCCCCGTCCTCGTACGCCCGAGCTACGTGCTGAGCGGCGCGGCCATGAGCGTGGCGCACGAGCCCAACGAGCTCGATCGCATCCTCGCCCGGGCCAAGGCCGTCTCCCCCACCTACCCCGTGGTCGTCTCGAAGTTCGAGACCCACGCGCGCGAGGTGGAGATCGACGCGGTCGCCGACCGCGGGGAGATCATCCTCTGGGCGATCAGCGAGCACGTGGAGAACGCCGGCGTCCACAGCGGCGACGCGACGCTCGTGCTGCCCCCGCAGTCGCTCTACATCGCGACGATCCGCAGGATCAAGCAGATCGCCCAGCAGGTGGCGCGGTCGCTCTCGATCACCGGCCCGTTCAACATGCAGTTCCTCGCCAAGCACAACACCGTGAAGGTGATCGAGTGCAACCTGCGCGCGTCGCGGAGCTTCCCCTTCGTGTCCAAGGTGACGGGGAACAACTTCGTCCGGGAGGCGATGCGCAGGATGCTCGGCGTGTCGCAGCCGGTCGAGAACCGCGGGCTCGACCTCGATTACGTGGGCGTGAAGGCGCCGATGTTCTCGTTCTCGCGCCTCGTCGGGGCCGATCCGATGCTCGGCGTCGAGATGGCGAGCACGGGCGAGGTCGGCTGCTTCGGGGACGACATGCACGAGGCGCTGCTCCACGCGCTGCTCGCGACCGGCTTCCGGTTCCCCAAGAAGGGCGTGCTGCTCTCGCTCGGCCCGCTCGAGGACAAATACTGGTTCGCCGACGAGGCGCGCGTCATCGCCGAGCACCTCAAGCTCCCCATCTTCGCGACGCCGGGTACGGCCGAGGCGCTGCGGGCGCTCGGGCTCGCGTGCACGAGCCTCGCGAAGCAGCCCGACGAGGGGGAGACGGCGATGAGCGCGATCGAGCAGGGGAAGGTCGATCTCGTGATCAACATCCCCCGCGAGTACGACCAGCTCGGTCGGCCCGACGGCTACCTGATCCGCCGGCGCGCGGTCGACGCGAACATCCCGCTGATCACGGACCTCCAGCTGGCGCGCGCGGTCATCGGGGCGATGCGCGCCAAGCGGATCGGGGACCTGCGCACCCTCGCCTACGACGAGTACATCGCGCGCAGCCCGGTGGCGCTGCGCTGACGCGCGGCCGCGCGCCCCTCGACAGGGGCGCGCGGCGTCTCTCCAGGAACCATCAGCCGGCGGCGGGGGCTTCCGCGACGCCTGACGGCGGGAACGCGCGCCTGACGGCGAGAGCGCCCCGCGGCATCGCCGCGGACGGCGCGCTCAGTCGTTCGTGACGATGAACCAGCCGTTCACGATGGGGCCGGAGCCGTGGACTCAGTCGTTCGTGACGATGAACCAGCCGTTCACGATCGAGCCGGAGCCCTGGATCGTGCTGGCGCCGTCGTTGCGGAGGCACATGCCGATGTTCCACGTGCCCTCCCCGAGCGCCGTCGTGGCGGAGACCGAGTAGGTGGCGCGCGTCGCCGAGAACGGGTGGTGCGCGAAGCCGGGCCCGAAGAAGTTGACGATCTCGCCGGTGCCCCCGACCTGCTGGTAGCAGAGGCCCACCATGGAGATCTGCGGGGAAGCGCCCGCTGCAAGGCCCAGCGCCACGGAAGCCGAGCCGGTCACGCGCTGGCTCCTCCCCGTGATCGTCACCGACCCCGGAGGACCGACGAAGTTGTAGATGGCGCTGTTGGCGGTGAAGTTGCCCCCCACATTGCCCGCCAGCGCGAAGGTCGCGAGGATGCCGGACGGCCCGACCGGGCCCTGGGCGCCCACCGGCCCCTCGGGCCCACGCGGGCCCGCCGGCCCTTCAGGCCCCCTCTCGCCAGGCGGGCCAGCCGCGCCCGGGAGGCCGATCGGCCCCTCGAGCCCGGGAGGACCCGCCGGCCCGGTCGGCCCTTCAGGACCCCTCTCGCCAGGCAGACCCGCCGGCCCCGCAGGGCCCGTCGGACCCGCAGGGCCCACGGGCCCCGCTGGCCCCGCGATGCCGCTCGGGTTGCCCACCCAGTTGCCGTTCTCGTCGATGATGACCTTGTCGCCGATCTTCACCAGCTTCGGCGTGATCTCACCGACAGCGTTGTTCGCGACCATCGCGTAAGGAACGCTCCCGATCGGAGAGCGTGGCTCCATCTCCGGATCGTCCCCGACCGTGATGCCGAGGTAGCGGACCGAGCCGTTGAAGACCTTCGCCGCCTGCTCCTCGTCGAGCTCGAGCACCGTGGAGAAGTAGCCGTCCTCGAACGAGATCGCGATCGACTCGCTCCAGACGGGCGCCTCGTCGTCCTCGGCGGCGTAGATGGCGAACGTCACCGGGAGCGCGTCACTCACCGGATCGCCGTTGGCCGAGAAGAGCCGGCCCTGGTGCGTGATCTGCGTTGGCACCGCGGCGGCCGCGCCGCGCACGACGAAGGCCGAGGCGGCGAGGAGGACACACACCGCGAGGACACGCCGTCCTATCCCGTTCATGGCAAGCTCCCGTTGGCCCCGACCAGACCGCCCTGCATGCGGTAGCTCGGTGAGGTCGTCTTTCCCTGATTCTGAGTCGGCTGGCCGAGCGTGAAGACCATGCGATAGCTCGGACTCCGCACGACCTCACCCGCGCTGACCACATCGCTCGCGGCGACGCCCCGGTCCGCGACCTCGGGCTTCCCGCCCGTGCCACCCCCGCCGTCCACGGCCACCTGCGAGCCCCCCTCGCCGCCAGCGCCGCCGGATCCCCCAACGCCCGTCGCGCCCGCCGCCACCCTCGCGTCCTCTGTGCCGCAGCTGCAGCCGGGCGACACGGCGAATGACGCAACAGCCAGGCCAAACCACGCAGAAAATTGCAATCGCGTCATCAACGTGTCCCCCTCTGCTTCCGGGGCTTACGATCCGCAGCAGGAAGGTACGCGGCCCGGCGTCAAGGTTCAATCAATTCCCGAGTTATCGCGAGGCCTGACCGCTTTACGTCGGGGTCAACAGGCGCGCCACCAGGACGAAGACGCGCCGCAACACCCGCGCGACGAAGCGATGTCCAGCGGCGAGGCACGGGATGAGAATCAACATCTCTACGGCGGAACGCTCTCCCGCCGTCCTTTCCTGCCCTCGGGCGCCGTCAGGCGCGACCCCGCGAGCCGAGTCGATGGCTCGACCCACGGCCGCGCTCCGGCTCGGTCCGACGCGAGGAGCCCTGGCCGACGGGGCGTGCTTTTCTAGGACATGGATCTGAAAGTCCTTCTGGCGACCTTCTGGACGGTGTTCCTGGCCGAGCTCGGCGACAAGACGCAGATCGCGGTGTTCACGCTGGGCGCGGCCGGAAAGAGCCGCGTATCCGTGTTCATCGGCGCGTCCGCCGCCCTGGTGCTGAGCACGCTCATCGCCGTCGCGCTGGCCGAGGCGGTCAACTCGCGCATCAACCCGCGCTGGACTCAGGGGCTCGCGGGCGCCCTGCTCATCGTGATGGGCGGCATCTACCTGGTTGGCGCGCTCCGGCCAGGCGCGGGCTGAGGCCTGGCGCCGCGCCCCCGCCCGCGCACAGCTAGCGCTCGCCGCGAGGCGGGCCCGCCGCACCACGGCCGCCGCCCGCGAAGGCCGGGTCGGACGGCGCGTCGCCGCCGAGGGAGGTGCGCAGCTCCTCCGACACCGCCCCCGGGTTGAACGTCATGAACGACCGGAGCGACCACCAGAGCAGGTTGAACCACGCCGGCGCAGGCAGCCTGCGCGTCACGCCGACCTCGGCGAGCCCCGCCGTCGCGAACACGACAGGCAAGAGGGTGCCGAGGTCCGCGCGGTAGTCCATCGCCTCGCGCACGTCCGCGTTGATCGCGGCAACGGCGTGCGCGACGGCGCGGGCGACGCGCGTCGGGCCAGGGTGCGCGTCAGGCGGCGGCGCGACCAGCAGGTGGCCCTCGTCGTCGCGCGCGTCGTTCACCAGCTCGGCGAGCCGGCCGCGGAGCCGCTCCGGATCGAGCGCGCCATCGAGGCGCTCGACGATCACGGAGCCGGTCGCCGGGCGGACCGTGACGACCTCGCAGCCGGGATCGGCCGCGAGCTGCTCCGCGACGCGCTCGCACGCGCGGCGGTGGCCGGCCAGCGCGGGCGCGCGCAGGCGGACGCGCCGCTCGAGGGCGTGGGCGATGAGCACCGGCGCCTTCATGACGACGGCTCGCCGTGGAGCGTGGAGGCGCCGTTGGTCTTCCGCGGCGCGCGCTCGCGGCGCGCCGCGCCCCCGGCCCGGTGCCGCGCGCGCTCGACGACCTCGGCCCAGAGATCCTCGGCGTGCTCCCGCTGGCGCTCGACCAGGGCCAGGCCGAGCCGGCCCACGTGGAGCCCGAGCGCCGCGATCTCGACGACCACGGGCCGGAGGTGCTGCTTCTTGCTCATCAGGAGGACAGCGCTGCCGACCCCCAGGGCGAACGACGGTGGATGGAACCTCATCATGCAGTGTCTCCCTCGCGCGCGCTCCGCGCGCGCGCGCCGCCCGCGGCCTGATCTGCGCGCGCGGCGTTGACGGTGTTGACGATCGCGATCTCGCGGCCGGCGCCCGCGGAGAGCCCCGAGGGGCCGCGGAGCAGCGTGGGCAGCGCGCCCGCGGCGACGGCCAGCGCGAGCTCCCCGGCGCGGAGGCGCTGCGCCCCGAGCAGGCGGCGGAGAGAGGGGGAGCCGAGCGCGAGCGCCTGGAGCGCGGAGGTCGCGGCGAGCGCGCGGGCGACGTGCGGGTTGTCCGGGCGGGGCGAGGGCTCCGGGGCGCGCTCCACGGAGCCGACGCCGGCGCGGCAGGCGAGGATGTGGAGCAGCTGCGCGGTCACGAGCGCGGTGAACGCCCTCGTCCCCGCGGCGGCGCGGCCGCCGAGCGCGTACGCCGCGAGCGAGGCGCCGGACATCCGGGCGGCGTCCGCGGCGAGCGCGCGGACGTCGCGCGGGCCGAACAGGCGGGCGCGAGGATCGCGCGGGGGGCGCTGCATGACGCCGGGCTCGGCCGGCTCCAGCGCGAGCGCGAGCGCGGGCGCCACGTCGGTGAGGAGGTTGATCCAGAGGAGCTGCAGCGGCGTGAGCGGCGAGGCGCCGGCCAGGGCGCCGGCGAGCATCGCGAGGACCTCGCTCGCGTTCGTCGCGACGAAGTACGCGATCGCGCGGCGGACGTTGTCGTGCAGCCGCCGGCCCTCGCAGACCGCCTCGGTGAGGCTCGGCAGGTCGTCCTCGGCGAGGACCACGTCGGCCACGGCCCGCGCGATGTCCGTCCCGCGCTTGCCCATGGCCACGCCGACGTCGGCCGCCTTGAGCGCGGGCCCGTCGTTCACGCCGTCGCCCGTCATCGCCACGATCTCGCCGCGCCGCTGGAGCGCCCTCACGATGTCGAGCTTGGCCTCGGGCGTGACCCGGCTGTGCACCGCGTCCTCCGGGATGCCGAGCTCGGCGCCTATCGCGCGCGCGGTCCGCTCCTGGTCGCCCGTGAGCATCAGCGCGCGGATGCCCGCGCCGGAGAGGGCCGCGAGCGCCTCCTTGACCCCGGCGCGCGAAGGGTCGCGGAGCCCGACGAGGCCGGCGAGCACCAGCGGGGCGTCGTTGTCGGGCCGGCCGTTCTGCCGCCACGCGAGGGCGAGCACGCGCAGCCCGCGCGAGGCCATCGCCTCGTTGCGCCGGAGCACCTCGGCGCGCGCCTCGCCGAGGGCGTCGCAGCGCGCGACGACCTGCTCGGGCGCGCCCTTCACGAGCTCGATGTGCCCGAGCTCCGGGTGGTCGTGGACCGTCACCATGAACGCGCGCTCGGCCGAGCGGCGCTCCTCGCTCACGCGCCGCGCCGCGAGGCGCCGCGCGCACACGGGGTAGCCGGCGGCGAGCGCGAACTCGACAAGGGCGCGCTCGGTGCCGCTGCCCTGGACGACCTTGCCCACCTCGCTCAGCTCGACGTCGGCGTTGAGCGCGGCGATGCGCGCGAGCGCGTGCACGGGCGCGGCGCTCGGGGCGATCTCGCGCCCGTCCTCGCCGAAGAGCGCGATGCCGCGCGGCGACCCGGCGCCGTCGCCGTGCGCGGCGCGCTCGGCCTCCACGCGCGCGGCGACCCGCAGCGCGCCCTCGCCGGGGAGGAAGATCTCGGCGACCCGCATCCGGTTCTCGGTGAGCGTGCCGGTCTTGTCCGCGCAGACGACGCTCACCGCGCCGAGCGTCTCGGCCGCGGCGAGGCGGCGGATCACGATGCCGCGGCCGCGCAGGCGGCGGCTCGCGAGCGCGAGCGCGGTGGTGCCCACGGCGGGGAACCCCTCGGGGATGGCGGCGACGCCGAGGGCGACGGCGCTCCGCGAAAGCGCGCGCAGCGGCCTCCGGCGCGCGAGGCCGACCGCCACCACCGCCGACGAGCTCGCGAGCGCGAAGGCCGCGAGGCGCCGGCCGATCCAGGCGAGCTCCTGCTCGAGCGGCGGGGTGCGCTCGCCCTCGCGGGACAGCGCGCGCTGGATGTCGCCGAGCGCGGTCCGCCGGCCCGTCGCGACGACCACCGCCGCGCCCTCGCCCGAGGCGATCGTGGTGCCCGCGTACACCATGCTGCGGCGATCGGCGAGCGGCGCGCCCTCCTCGACCCTCGCCGGGCCCTTCTCGGCGGGCTCGCTCTCGCCGGTCAGCGTGCTCTCGTCGGCGGCGAGGTCGCGCGCGCGGACGACGCGCGCGTCCGCCGCGACCGGCTCGCCGGCGCGCAGCGCGAGCACGTCGCCGGGGACGAGCTCCGACGCGGCGAGCCGGTGCTCGCGCCCGTCGCGCACGACGCGCGCCCACCCGACCCTGAGGTCGCCCCAGGCGTGCAGGAGCTCCTCGGCGCGCGACTCGGAGTACGTGCCCACCGCGGCGTTGGCGCCGACGACGAGGAGGACGGCGCCCGCGTCGAACACGTCGCCGAGCGCGAGCGAGAGGCCCGCCGCGCCGAGGAGCAGCGCGGTGGGGACGGTGAAGATCTGGCCGGCGAGGATCTCGAGCGGCGAGCGGGTCGCGACGCCCGCGAGCTCGTTCGGGCCGACCGCGCGGAGGCGGCGCTGCGCCTCGGCCGCGTCGAGCCCCGCGCGCGGGTCCACGCCGAGGTCGCGGGCGACTTCGCTCGCGTCGTCGGCGTGGGCGCGGGAGGCGGCGGCGAAGCGACAAGCGCCCTCCCCTTCGCGCCGCCCGGCCGCCGCGTGCTCCTGGCCGCCGGCCGGCACCTCCACCTGGCCCCTGGCCGGCGCGTCGGGTGGCTGGCCCCTGGCCGGCGCCGGGGGCGCGCCGCGAGCGACCTCGCCCGCCGCGCCTTCCTCGCGCCGCGCGCGGCGGCGCGCCGCGCGGACGAGCGCGCCCACGCCCTCGAGCATGGCGCGCACCGCGCGGCGCCCGGACGGAGGCGGCGGGGCGCCCGGCACGGCGTGCGCGTCGAGCACGGCGGCCGCCGCCTCTGCTGCGCCCTCCCGCACCCGCACGAGCACCCGTCCTGTCCGCGCGCTCGCCCGCGCGGACAGGACGCCGGGGATCGCGGCGAGGTCCCGCTCGATGCGCGCGACGCGCGCAGGGTCCCCGAAGAGGCCGGCGACCTCCGCGCGCACCCGCGCGGCCTCCGTGCGCCCGTGCAGATCGCGCCCAGGCGCGGCGCGCAGCCGCCGCGCGCGATCGCCGGCGCGGCTCCGATCCCTCCCAGCGTGCCCGATCCAGCCCGTGCCCGAACGCTCCATGATCCTCCGCGCCGGGCCGGAGCCCTCGCGGAGCCCTTTTCAAAGCTCGAGCCAGCGCCTGTGTGCGAGCGGACCACAGCGACCCGCCGCGCCAGCGCGGCGGCGCGCCAGGGACCCGGGCCGCGTCAGCCGTAGCTCTGCTTGAGCTGCTCGATCTCGCGCTCGAGCTCGACCACCGGCGGCGCGCCCCCGACCGCGGCGCGGAGCCTGGCGAGGGCGCCGCCGAGGTGGTCCGCGACGCGGCTCCGGCCGATCGCCTCGACCTGCTCGCGGAGCAGCTCGGCGACGCTCCGGAGGTCGCGCTCGTCGTCGGCGAGGCAGAGCCGCCGCTGGGCGTCGGCGAAGGTCCCCGGATCGGCGACCTCGGAGAGCCACGCCCAGGGCCACGTCGAGCGGCGGTGGCGCAGGTCCTCGAGCCCCTTGTCCGCGCGCGCCTTGGAGGTGATGCCGCCGAGATCGTCGAGCATCTGCAGCCCCACGCCGACGTCGCGGCAGCAGCGCGCGACGCTCCGCACGAGCAGCGCCCGCGCGCTGGCCGCGCGCGCGCCGACGTAGCCGCAGAAGCCCATCAGGCTGCCGGTCTTGAGCCGCGTGATGCTCGCCACCACCCGGGGCACGAGCGGCTGCTCGAGCTCCCCGACGCGCGCGGTGAGATCGAGCGCCTGCCCCTCGTGGCAGCGCATGAGGGTGCGGCTGAGGCGGCGGTAGATCGCGAAGCGGGTCGCGGTGCCGAGGCGCGCGCGGCCGAGCAGGTCGAACGCCCAGAAATACATCCAGTTGCCGGTGTTGATGGCGAGCGGCACCCCGCAGACGCGGTGCAGCGCCGGCGCGCCGCGCCGCGCGGCGGAGTCGTCCTGGACATCGTCCACGATGAGCGAGCCGGCGTGGAGGATCTCCACGAGGAGCGGCAGCTCGTCGGGCAGCTCCTCTGCCTCGCCGCCGCCGAGCGCCCAGCAGAGCGCCACGAGCCGGGCGCGGAAGTGCTTGCCAGGGCGCTGCAAGAAGTCCCGCGCCGGCCCGGCCAGCGCCTTGCCCCACAGCTCCTCCGGCAGCGCCGCGGGGAGCGCGCCGGGCGCCGCGCCGAGCGCCCGCTTCAGCGCGCGGGTGAGGGGCGTGTCGCGCAGCTGCGCTTCGGGGGTGGAGCCCTTCTTCACCTGTCGCCCGCCGGCGGGGTGCTCGCCGAGGAGCAGGGGCGCCGGAGCGAGGCGCGACCGCGGCTCGCTCATGGATCCGCTGCTCTCCGGCAGACCGGGTGACACGGCGCTGCGCCCGCGTCGCGCTCGACTCCGTCGCGTTCCGATGACCACGCGCGCAGCATCCATCGCCTGGTCGAGGAGCGCCAGGGCCGCGCTGAGGCCGTGCGCGACGTGCCGTGCGCGACGTACGCGCCGGGAGCAGCGAGCGAGACGTTCCCGAGGCAGAGCATGGCAGCCGCGGCAGCAGCGCGCCGCGCTTCCGCCTTGACGCCCCGCGAGGGCGCGCCGCATCCTCATCGAGCATGCTCCGCGTCCGGCACGCGCAACGACGGCGTGGCCCGCTCCTCCGCTGGCTCGGCGCGGCTTTGTCGCTCGTGGTCGTCATCGGCCTGCTCGGCCAGGGGCACACCTTCCAGACGTTCGGCATCGCGGTCGCCTGTGCGCACCCGGCGACGTCCCCCCTCGTCGATGGAGACGAGGAAGGCGGGGGCGACGACGGCTCGCACAGCGACTGCCCCCCGACTGCCACGATTGCGCCTGCGGTCACGTCCCCATGACGCTGCCGCTCGTGGAGCCGCCCGCCCTATGCGTCCTGCTCGCGGCCTACGAGCTCGAGGAGCTGGCGCCGCTGGAGATGCCAGGGCGCGCTCCGCTCTGCCGCCTCGAGAGACCACCCCGCCCCCCGCGCGCCTGAGGGCCCCGCGTCAGGAGAGGCGCACCGCGCCGGAACGCGTCCGCGTGCTTCACGCGCCGCGCCCGCCGCGCGGCGGGCGCACGTCGCCTCGCCTCGACTGATGACCGGGATCGACGCGGCTCTTGCACGAGCGCTGTGCGCTCGGGGTTGCCTGGCCATGCAGTGCAACGTGCGCGGGCGGGATCTCGGCGGCTTCGTCGCGGACGCGCAGGCGCGGATCGACGCGGAGGTGAGGCTCCCGTCGGGCTACTGGCTGTCGTGGGGCGGCCAGTTCGAGAACATGCTCGCGGCGCGGGAGCGCCTCGCGCTGGTGGTGCCGGCCGCGCTCGGGCTGATCTTCGGCCTGCTCTTCCTCTCGTTCGGCACGCTCCGGAACGCCGCGCTCATCTTCACGGGCGTCCCGCTCGCGCTGACCGGCGGGATCGCGGCCCTGTGGCTCCGCGGGCTCCCGGTCTCGATCTCCGCGGCGATCGGGTTCATCGCCCTCTCGGGCGTCGCCGTGCTGAACGGGCTCGTGATGGTCACGTTCATCGAGAACCTGCGCCACGGCGGCGCCTCGCTCGACGACGCCGTCTTCGAGGGCTCGGTGTCGCGGCTCCGCCCCGTGCTGATGACCGCGCTCGTGGCCGCGCTCGGCTTCGTCCCGATGGCGTTCGCCACGGGCACCGGCTCCGAGGTGCAGCGCCCCCTGGCGACGGTCATCATCGGCGGAGTCCTCTCGTCCACCCTGCTCACGCTGCTCGTCCTGCCGGTGCTCTACCGGCTGTTCCACCGGCAGCGCGAGCCGGCGCCCCCGGAGGGGGAGAGGAGCCCATGAGCGCGAGGGTCCGAGGCTCGCGCCTGCACGAGCGATCGCCATGACAGCTGGAGGTACGATGGCCCGTCCCTGGATTGCCCTGGTCCTGTTCACCGTCTACTGCGCGCTCGCCTTCGGGTGGCGCTCGCTGCGCCAGCGCCGGGCGACCGGCTCCACCGGGTTCCGCGGCATCTCGGGCCCGCCCGGATCGGTGGAGTGGACGGGCGGCGTGCTCTTCGTCGTCGCGATCGCCCTCGCGGTGGCGGCGCCGGTCGCGGAGATCGCGGGGTGGGTCGCGCCGCTCGTCGCGCCCGGCGCGGCCGCCGTGGGGCTCGGGGCCGCGACGGTGCTCGCGGGGATCGCCGGCACGCTCTGGTCGCAGGTCGCGATGGGCGACTCCTGGCGCATCGGCGTCAGCGCGGACGAGCGCACGCCCCTCGTGACGCGAGGGCCGTTCACGGCGGTCCGCAACCCGATCTACAGCTTCATGGTGCTGACCGCCTCGGGGATGCTGCTCGTCGTTCCCGACCCGCTCGCGATCGCGTCGCTCGTGGCGCTCGTGGTGGCCATCGAGCTGCACGTCCGCTTCGTGGAAGAGCCGTATCTCCTGCGCACCCACGGCGACACCTACGCGGACTACTGCGCCCGCGTGGGGCGCTTCGTCCCGGGGCTCGGCCTCCGGGCCCGGTAGACGCGCCGGCTCGCCGGCCCGCGTGGGACACCGACCCCCCGACGGCGGGGGCGGCGCGTGGACCGCCCGGCGCGATCGCCCACCCGGGCGAGCCCCTCACGCCTGCGGCGTGAACGAGGCCAGGAGCTTCTGCAGCGAGCCCGGATCGATCGGCTTGATGAAGTGCATGTCGAAGCCAGCCTCCCGGACCCGGCGCTGGTCCTCCTCCTGGCCATAGCCGGTCAGCGCGATCATCAGCGATGGAGGGACGCCCAGGCCCCCCTTCAGCGCCCTCGCCACCCCGTAGCCATCCATCCCGCCGGGGAGACCTATGTCACACAGGATGACCTCCGGCCGGAACGACCGCGCCGCTTCCACGCCGGCGGGGCCGGACAGGGCGACCTCGACCCGGTAGCCGTTCATCGTGAGGAGCGCCTGCAGGCTCTGCGCGGCGTCCTCGTTGTCCTCGATGATCAGGATGCGCAGCGACCTCGACTGGCGGCGCGAGGAAGGCACCGGGCGCCCGGACGACGGCTCGGGCGTGCGCTCCAGCGGCAGGTGGACGACCATCTCCGTCCCGTGGCCGATCCCCTGACTCTCGGCGGAGACCGTCCCGCCGTGGAGCGTGACGAGGCCCTTGACGAGGGCGAGGCCCAGCCCGAGCCCGCCGCGGCTGCGCTCCAGGCTGCGCTCGACCTGGCTGAACGGCTCGAACACGCGCGCCAGCATCACCGGATCCATGCCGATGCCCGTGTCGCGGACGCGGACCACGGCGGAGCCCTCCGACGTCGCCGAGAGCGCCACCGTCACCCGCCCGCCGGCGTCGGTGAACTTGCACGCGTTGTGCAGCACGTTGCTGAACACCTGCGCCAGGCGCGTCGGATCGCCGTAGACCCAGAGCGGCTCTTCGGGCAGCTCCAGCTCGAGCCGCAGCCCGCTCGCCTCGAGCGTGCTGCGGTAATCCTCGACCATCTGCCGGAGCAGCTGCGAGAGCTCGCAGCGCTCCTTGCGCAGCTGGACCTTGCCGCGCCCGACGCGCGAGACGTCGAGCAGATCGTCCACGAGCCGGGCCATGTGAGACACCTGCCTGTCGATCACGCCGCACGCGCGGACCAGCGACGGCTGCTGCGCCGCGATGCGCTGCAGGACCTCGACCGCATTGCGGATGGGCCCGAGCGGGTTGCGCAGCTCGTGCGCGAGCATCGCCAGGAAGTCGTCCTTGCGCTGGTCCGTCTCCTTGAGCGCCGCCTCGGCGCACTTCTGATCGTGGATGTCCGTGCAGGTGCCGTACCACCGCACGATGTCGCCCGACGGCCCCCGCACCGGCAAGGCGCGGCACAGGTACCAGCGGTGCTCGCGCGCGGTGGGGAACCCGAGGCGATGCTCGATCTCGTAGGGCGCGCCGGTCGCGACCGAGTGAACCCAGGCGCCGAGGACCCGCTCGTGATCGTCCTCGTGCAGGAACGAGTGCCAGCTCTCGCCCTTCGCACTGGCCTCGTCGATGCCGGCCAGCTCGTGCCACCTGCGGTTATAGTAATCGATGTCGCCATCCGGGCGCGCGGTCCAGACGATCTGCGGCATCGCGTCGGCGAGCTGCCGGAACTTCGCCTCGCTCTCGCGGAGCGCGCCGCCGATCCGCTCCCGCTCGGTGATGTCGTGGGCGATGCTGATCACGAGGCGCCGGCCCGACGCGTCCTTCCCGAGCGGCGCGGAGCTGAACACCCACGTGCGCCGCTCGCCGCTCGCCGTGGTGATCGTGTAATCGCCCTCGGTCGACTTGCCCTGCATGGTGTACAGCGAGTCGATCACGGAGCGCACGGCGCCCTTCCGCGCCCCGTACGCCCGCTCCGTCCACTCGGCGATGGTGGGGATCTGCTCGAGGGTGTAGCCGCTGGTCTCCGTCCACGCGCGGTTGATGGTGATGACCTGGCCGTCGTCGGCGTGGATCATGATGGGGAACGGGGTCGCCATCACACTGCGGCGAAACCGCTCCTCGCTCTCCCGCATGAGGAGCTCCGCCTCCTTGCGCTCGGTGATGTCGATGATCGAGCCGACGTAGCCGAGGAACTCGCCGTCCGGGCCGAGCCGCGGGGAGGCCGTGTCGATGCACCAGCGGTGGACGCCATCGGCGCGGCGCAGGCGGTAATCGAGCCGGAAGGGCTCCCGCCGGTCGTGGGCGCGCCGGAACGTCTCCGCCGCGGCCGCCTGATCCGCGGGGTGCACCGCCTCGAGCCAGCCGAAGCCGAGCCCCGTCGCCTCCGTCTGGCCCGTGAACTCGTACCACCGCCGGTTGAGGTACGTGCACGACGCGTCCGCGGCCGTGACCCAGATCATCACCGGCGCGTGATCCGCCATGTTGCGGAAGCGCGCCTCGCTCTCGCGCAGCGAAAGCTCCGAGAGCTTCCGCGCGGTGATGTCGCCGACCACGCCCGCCATCCGGAGCGGCCGCCCCTCCCGGTCCCGCAGCACCAGCGCGCGGTTGTAGAGCCAGCGCACCTCGCCGCCGGCGCCGACGATGCGGAACTCGCTCGAGTAATCCGCCTCCCCGCGCAGCGCGCTCTCGACCCGCGCCCAGACCGCGGGCTTGTCGTCCGGGTGGATGAGCTTCGTGAAATCGTCCAGCGTGCCGCGGAAATCCGCCTCCTCGACGCCGAGCAGCGCGAGCGTCTCGCGGGACCAGAAGACTCGCCCGCTCGGGAACTCCCACTCCCAGACGCCGAGCTGGCCGCCGGCCAGGGCCAGCCGGAGCCGCTCCTCGCTCGCGCGCAGGCTCTCCTCGGAGCGCTTGCGCTCGTCGATATCGGTGGACGTGCCGAACCAGCGGACCACCCGGCCGCCAGCGTCCTTGATGGGCTCCGCCCGGTCGATGAACCAGCGGTACACGCCGTCATGGCGCCGCAGCCGGACCTCCAGCTCGAACGCCGCGCCCGCCTCGATCGCGGCGCGCCGCACGGCGGCGCTGCGCGCGGCGTCGTCCGGGTGGACCACGGCGTCGAGGCCCGCACCCATCGCCTGCTCCGCCGCCAGCCCGGTGTACTCGCGAAAGCGACCGTTGACGTAATCGCACGCGCCGTCGCCGCGCGCGCCCCAGACGAGCTGCGGGAGGGCCTCGGCGAGCAGGCGGAACTGCGGCTCCATCCCGGGCCACCCGGCGCCGCATCCGCAGATCGACGACGTCACGTCCATTTCAGTTATCACGAATACTCCACGGTCGCACAGCAGGGCTCGCCGGGCCGGCTGCGGCGGCGACGGCCGGCACGGACGCCTTCCTCACGCGCTGCGCTGTCGCCGGCTGCCCGGCGGATCGCCTGGGTCGGTGAGTGTGGCTCATGGAGCATCACCGGGACGCGACGGCGCCGTGTCCGTCGAGTTTTCTTCACCGGGGCGACCTGCACGCGCCGAGCGTTCTCGTCTGCTTCGCCTCGCGCTGCAAGCGCGCCGCGCCGTCGCAGCGAGCACCGAAGCCGCTTCGAAATATGAGAATTACAGCAATCCGGAAGGAACGATTACTCCCCCGCGCGTCGCTAGCCGCGCCCGAACCGCTCCACGAACTGCCGGTGCGCCGCGAGCTCGGGGGCGTCCCCGCCCCAGAGCTCCTTCTCCCGGTAGCCGGTCGCCACGGACAGCACCTCGATGCGGCGCCCCTCCGCCCTGAACCGCACGCGCCACGAGGTCACGGCGAGGCGCATTGCGTCCCCGTCGGCGCGGATCCGCCGGTAGGGGTGCGGCTGCGGGCCCAGCGCGAGCACCCGGTCCACCCGCTCCCGCAGCGCGACGCCGTGCGCCGCGTCGAGCCACGCGGCCTGCTCGGCGGCCCGCTCGGTCCAGACCACCTCGAAGCCCGGCTCCGGGTCGGCCGGCGCCTCGGCGCACGGATCGCCCGCGAGCGGCGCGACCCAGCCCGTGCGCGCGTGGGGGTACGCGTCCGCGTACGGCACGTACGGCTTCAGATCGAGCACCGGCGTGCCGTCGATCATGTCCACCCCGCTGACGCGCAGGCAGAGCCCGTCCACCGCGAGGAGCTTGACCACGCTGAGGCCGATCGGGTTCGGGCGGTGCGGCGAGCGCGTCGACAGCACGCCGCGCCGCTTGCCGGCGCTCCGGGGCGGCAGGACCTTCGGGCGCCAACCCTCGTTGAGGTGGAACCAGAAGACCACCCAGAGGTAGTCCCACCCCTCGATGTCGCAGAGCGCGTGCTCCAGCCCGCGGCCGGGCACGAGCTCGATCGTCCCCTCCGCGCCGGCCGCGGCGTGCGGCTGCCGCGGCGCGCTCACCCGATCGGGGAACGGGGTGCGCACCACGCCGATGGGTGTGAACGTGACAGGCTTCAGCATCGCGCGGGAATCTACGTGATCGCGGCGACAGGCGTCATCGACGTGCACGGCGCGATCTGCGCCGTCGACGTCACGACCGCGGCACCTCGACGAGCAGGACCGCCGGGCCCTCGATCGCCACCCGGCCGCGCTCGATCGGCGCCCGCTGCGCCGCGCCGCCGAACCGCGGCTCCTCGCTGAACGCGATCACCCGCGCCTCCGGGCGGCCGAGGTCGAGGGAGAGCGCGCCGCGGAGCGCGATCAGCGCTATCACCGCGGTCTCGGCGCCGCGGCGCTCGATGCGGATCGCGTCCGGCGAGAGCGCCTCGACCGAGAAGGCGCCGCGCGCGCGGCTCCGCAGCGCGGGGTGCGAGGCGCGGAGGCCGAGGAGCTCGCGGTACCAGGCGAGCACGCCGGCGTGCTCCGGCCGATGCCGCTCGCTCCAGTCGAGCTTCGAGCGCTCGAACGTCCGCGGATCTTGCGGATCCGGCACCTCCGCGCCGCTGAACGACGTGAAGTACTGGAACTCGCGCCGTCGGCCCTCGGTCACGAGCCGGCCGAGCTCAACGTTGTGATCGGTGAAGTACTGGAACGGCGTCCGCGCGTTCCACTCCTGGCCCATGAACAGGAGCGGCGTGTACGGCGTGACCAGGAGGAGCGCCGACATGGTCCGGAAGGCCGCCGGGCTCACCGTGGCGCCGAGCCGGTCGCCGAGCGCGCGGTTGCCGATCTGGTCGTGGTTCTGGATGCAGTGCACGAAGCGCGGCGGCGGCACCGGCTCGGCGGGCGTCCCCCGCGGCCTCCCCGCGTGCTTCGAGACCTGCCCCTCGTAGAGCCACCCCTTGCGGATCGTCGCCGCGATGTCCTCCGCCGTGCCCCGGTGGTCCTCGAAGTAGCCGTCGCGATCCCCGGCGAAGAGGACGCGGAGCTCGTGGTGGAAGTCGTCGGCCCACACGCCATCGAGGCCGTAGCCGCCCTGCTCCACGGGCGTCACCAGGCGCGTGTCGTTCTGGCTGTCCTCGGCGATCACCACGACGCGCCGCCCCCCGCCGGCCGCGCGCGCGCGCTCGGCGATGACCTGGAGGATGTGGGGCTCGGTGTCGTCCAGGATCGCGTGGGTCGCGTCGAGGCGGAGGCCGTCGATGTGGTAGTCGCGGATCCACATCTCGGCGTTCGTTATCGCGAGCGCGCGCACCTGCTCGGCGCCCTCGCCGTCGTAGTTCACCGCGTCGCCCCAGGGCGTCTTGTGCCGCTCGGTGAAGTAGCGCTTCGTGTAGGCGCGCAGGTAGTTCCCGTCAGGGCCGAAGTGGTTGTAGACGCAGTCGAGGATCACCCCGAGCCCCGCGGCGTGCGCCGCGTCGACGAGGCGGCGCAGGCCCTCCGGGCCGCCGTAGGCCGCGGCCGGCGCGAAGAGATCGACGCCGTCGTACCCCCACCCGCGCTCGCCCGGGAAGCTCGCGACGGGCATGATCTCGATCGCCGTGACGCCGAGCTCCCGGAGGTCCGGCAGCCGGGAGATGAGCCCGTCGAACGTGCCCTCCGGGGTCGCCGTGCCGACGTGCACCTCGTAGAGGACGAGGTCCTCGAGCGCGACGCCCTTCCACGCCGCGTCGGTCCACGCGAACGACGGATCGTCGACCGCGGACGGGCCGTGCACGCCGAACGGCTGCGCGCGGGCGTACGGATCCGGGAACGGCCCCTCGCCGTCGATCTTCACCTTGTAGAGCGCGCCGGCGCCGAGGCCCGGCGCCGCGGCCTCGAAGTAGCCGTCGCCAGTGGAGCTCGCCGGCAGCGTGCCCGTGACCTCCTTGCCGTCCTTTCCGTACGTGACGATCTCGATCCGATCGTGCTCGGGCGCCCAGACGCGGAAGCGCACCGCGCCGCCCTCGATCCATGCGCCCATGGTGCGAATCGCCTTCATGTCACTGACCTCGCTGAGCCGCCCTCAGCAGCAGGGCGACGGGGAAATCGGAGAGCACGCGGTCGAGCGGCAGCGACGCGCCTTCCTTCTGGTCGGACGTCGCGGCCGCGTCGCGCGGCAAGGAAGCGGAAGGCGACGCCTCGATCTCGGCGCCGGTGAAGAGATCCGTGTAGAGGCCGGGCTCCACGTCGACGGAGGTGCCCGCCCACACCTTGCCGATCGGCGGGGCGCAGGCGCCGCCGACGAGCCGCGCGCTGAACCGGGGCGCGACGACGACGAGCGAGCGCGCGCTCGACGCGTCCGCCCCGCCGCGGCGCGCGAAGGCGACGACGTGGGCCTCGCGGTCGCCGCTCACGGCGCGCGGCGCGTAGGCCCCGTCGGCCCCGAAGAGCGCCGGGTGCCGCCGGCGCAGCTCGAGCGCGACGTGCGTGACGAAGAGCTTGATGCGGCCGTCGCGCGCCTCGGCGCAGAGCTCGCGCGCGAGCGCGACGTCCCCGCCGTTCCACCGCGCGCGGAGCTCCGCGAGCGCCTTCTCGCGCGTCGCGTAGTCGACCGCGCGGCGGTTATCGGGGTCGACGAGGCTGAAGTCCCACATCTCGTTACCCTGGTAGATGTCGGGCACGCCCGGCGACGTGAGCTTCAGCAGCGTCTGCGAGAGCGAGCCCCACATGCCGTGGTACGCGACCACGCGCGCGAGCGGCAGGAGCGCGCCCACGACCTCCGGGGAAGCGACCGCCTTGCGCACGAACGCCTCGACGGCGGCGTCGTACTCGGGCTGCGCGTCGATCCAGGACGTGTTGACCTTCGCCTCCTTCGTGGCCTTGCGCATGTAGTCCACGAGGCGATCCGCGTAGGCCGAGAGCGCGTCGCCCTCGGGCGCGCGCGGGTCCCGCGGATCCCCGGAGGCGCCGAGCAGCGGCTCGATCGGCAGGCTCCCGAGGAGCGTCTGGTAGAACAGGTACTCCTCGTTGCTGTCCGGCGCGAGGCGGCCCTCGATCTCGGCCTTGAGCGGCGCGGCGGCGGCGGCGGCGCGGTGGAGCGCCTCTTCCCAGGCCGACGGCAGCTCCGAGAGCACGCTGATGCGCGCCCGCACGTCCTCGCTCCGCTTCGTGTCGTGCGTCGAGGTCGCGAGCATCGAGTAGGGCCACGTCCTTTGCCGCTGCACGTTGCCGCGGTGGAACGCGAGGACGCTCGCGCCGTAGCGCTCGGGCTCGCCCCCGACCTCGTTCAGCGACACGAGCCGGTTGTAGATGTAGAACGACGTGTCCTCGAGCCCCTTGGCCATCACTGGCCCGGTGAGCTGCTGGAACTTCATCACGAACTCGCAGAAGGGGCGCCGGTCCTCCTCGCGGTAGAGATCCGTGGTGTCGAGCATCAGGACCGAGCGGACGAACGTGAAGATCGAGGCCTCCATCGTCGGGTTGCGCCTGCGCGCGAGGGCGACGGCGCGGCCGATCGCGACCCGGTCGTGATCGGAGATCGCCGGCGTCCGCTCGTTGACGTACGTGCGGTACACCGGGAAGCACGCAATCACCTCGCGCAGGGCCTCGTTGAGCGAGCCCAGGGTGAAGTCGCGGAAGCGGCGGTCGCGCTCGGTGAGCCGGTTCAGGGCGTGGGTGAGCACGTTGAGCTCGCTCGCGAGCGCCGTCCGCAGGATCACCTTCTTCTTGTCGTAGACGAGCGTCTCGAACTCCAGCTGGTCGCCGATGAACCGCTCGTAGATCGCGGTCATCGGCGCCTCGCTCGAGGCGTCGACGAAGAGCTCGCCCACGGCCTCGGTGAAGTCGTAGCCGCTCGTCCCGTGGATGGGCCAGGCCTCGGGCAGCGTCTCGCCGCGGGCGAGGATCTTCTCGACGACGACGTACATCGGCCGCGCGGCGAGCGAGGAGCCCGCCCCGTCCGCCCGCGCGCGCTCCGCCAGCGCCGCGCGGAGCGCCGGCTCCAGCCGGGCGAAGCGGGCGCTGGCCGAGGCGCGGCGGCGCGGGTCCTGGCGGCTCTGCGGCTCCGGCTCGCTCGCGGCCTCGGCGAGGAAGCGGCGGCGGCACCGCTCGATCAGGTAGCCTTGTTGCAGCTCCTCGAAGTAGCCGATCGGGTCCCAGAGGCCGTCGGGGTGGTCGATGCGCAGCCCCGTCACCTGGCCCCGCTCGCAGAGCTCGAAGACGAGCCGGTGCGCCTCGGTGAACACCGGCCGGTGCTCCATCCTGATCGCCGCGAGCTCGTTGATGTCGAAGAACCGGCGGTAGTTGATCTCCTCGGCGGCGGTGCGCCAGAAGCTCAGCCGGTAGGCTTGCTCCTCGAGCAGCGCCTCGAGCGTGTCGAAGCTCCGCGGCTCGCCGACCTTGCCGTTGATGCGCTCGATCCCCTCGTCCACCGCCGCCGCGACGTCGGGCGAGTCCGCCACGAGCGTCGCGAGCCGCCGCTTGAGGACCTCCTTCTCGCGCCGCCGCTCGATCACCTTGGCCCGCTGCGTCTCGGTCCGCGGCGGCAGGTTGCGGAGCCCGGTCAGGATGCTCTGCAGCTCGAGGAGCGCTTCGTGCTCCTCGCCGAGCGCGGCGGTGAGCCCGGGCACGAGCGGCCCGATGACCATCCCGAACGTCCGCGGGTTCACCGGGAAGACGTGATCGAAATAGCGGAGGACGAACGCGCCGTGATCGAACGCGATCTTGAGCTCGCCGCGCTCGAGCACGCGCCCGTAGTGGTCGCCGAGCACGGGGAGCAGCACCTTGTGCTTGAGCTCCGTCTTGAGCGGCGCCCAGTCGATGTCGAAGAACGGCGCGTGGAGCGAGCTCGGGCCGTTCTCGAGGACGTCGTTCCACCAGGCGTTGTCGGAGGTGCCGACGCCCATGTGGTTGGGCACGAAGTCGAGGAGCAGGCCCATGCCGTGCTCCGCGAGCTCGCCCGTGAGGCGATCGAGATCGGCGCGCTCGCCGATCGCGGGATTCAGCGCATTGTGATCGACGAGGTCGTAGCCGTGCAGGCTCTCGGGGTGGGCCTTGAAGAAGGGCGATGAGTAAAGGTCGCTGACGCCGAGCGCGTCGAGGTAGGCGACGATGCGCCGCGCCTGCTCGAAGGTGAAGTCCTTGTTGAGCTGCACGCGGTACGTGGCGCGCGGCAGCCGCGGCGCCACGCCCTCGCACGCTGCCGCGACGAGCCGCGCCACCATCGCTTGCTGCGCGGCGCCGTCTGCCTGGCCGCTCAACTTCTGATCGTCCGACGCTTCCGTCATTCCTCGTGTGCCTCCGCGGCAGAATCTACTTCGAATGAGGCTTCGTGCAGGAGGGGATTTGCCGGGATCGCGGCGGGCCTCTGTCGCTCCGACTCCACATACGAAGGAATAACCTGAGGCATATAGGGAATCGCGGCAGAAGTGTGCCCAGCACCGCCCGGACACGCGCTGAACGCAAAGCCTCGTCGCCTGGCGCGGCGCCGCGGCGCCCGGGCGGCGGCCGCGCGGCCGCGCCGGTCACCCTCGAGAGAAGCGGCCGTGAAACGGGCTCGTTCCCGGGCCGCGCGCGATTCGCCGCTGCACATGGAACTCATTACAAACCTTCACATGGGTTTGCCAGCGCGGAGCGCGCCGGCAGAGTGTGGCTTTTCGTCTCAACGAACTCCCTGACTCGCCACGGCGGAGCCGCGCTGCGAGGGCACGAGTTCCAGCGCGCGAGCATGGCGCGCCCTCCATGCGCGCGCCATGCTCGCGCGCATGGAACAACAGAGGGGCGCGCCGAGCTGGCCAGAGATCCGGCAGATGGCGCGCGAGCGGTTCGGCGTGAAGACCTTCCGGCCGGGCCAGCGTGAGCTCATCGAGGCGGTGCTCTCCGGGCGAGACGCCCTGGGGCTCCTTCCCACCGGAGCGGGCAAGTCGCTCTGTTATCAGCTCCCGGCGCTCCTCCTGCCGAGCCCCGCTGTGGTCGTCTCACCGCTCATCTCGTTGATGCAAGATCAGCAGGAGAAGCTGGCCGATGCGGACATTCCTGCGGCCAGGCTCAACTCCACGCTGAGCACGACCGAGGAGCGGGAGACCGTCGACGGGATCCGTCACGGCGATCTCCCGCTCATCTACGTGACGCCCGAGCGGCTCGAGAACCCGGAGTACATCGAGCTGCTCCGGCGCTCGGGCGTGTCGCTCTTCGTGGTGGACGAGGCGCACTGCGTCTCGCAGTGGGGCCACGACTTCCGCCCTGCGTACCTCGCGCTCCGCGACGCGATCGCCGCGCTCGGGCGGCCGCCGGTCCTGGCGCTCACGGCGACCGCGACGCCGGAGGTGGCGAACGACATCGTGGAGCAGCTCGGCATGCGGTCCGCGGCGGTCGTGAACACCGGCATCGACCGCCCTCAGCTCTCGCTGGAGGTGATCCGCACCCCGAACGAGGAGAAGAAGCGCGAGCGCCTCCTGCAAGTCCTCGAGGAGGAGAGCGGCGTCGGGATCGCGTACGCGGCGACGGTCCGGGTCGCGAACGACCTGTACAGGTGGCTCGAGAGGCGCGGCGTGCGGGTGGGACGCTACAACGGGCAGATGCGCGCCAGGGAGCGGGAGGAGACCCAGCAGCGGTTCATGAACGACGAGTACCGCATCATCGTCGCCACGAAGGCGTTTGGCCTCGGCATCGACAAGCCCGATATCCGGTTCGTCGTCCACTACAACTTCCCCGACTCGCTGGAGAGCTATTACCAGGAGGCCGGGCGCGCCGGGCGCGACGGCCGCCCGGCGCGCGGCATCCTCCTCTACCGCGTGGAGGACCGGCGCATCCAGGCGTTCTTCCTGGGCGGCAAGTACCCGCGGCCCGACGAGAGCTACCGAATCTACGAGACCATCGGCCGCCTCGAGGCGCAGCGGTCCGAGGGCAAGCGGAGGAGCGTGGGCATTCCGGTGAAGACCCTGGCGGAGGTCGCGGACCTGCCCGAGCGCAAGGTGAAGGTCGTCGTGGCGCTGCTCGAGGCGGCCGGGATCATCGACCGGAGCCGCGGCGTGCGCAGGCTGCGCGACTTCGCCGACGAGGCGGAGCTCGACGCGTTCCTCCGGGCGTACGAGGAGCGGCGGGTGGGCGACCGCGAGCGGCTCGATGCGGTGATGCGTTACGCCGAGACCCCGGAGTGCAGGATGGCGGTCCTGAAGGCGTACTTCGAGGAGGCGGTCGACCTCGAAGACGGCGTGAGCGTGCCGGCCTGCGAGCGGTGCGACAACTGCCGGCACACGGCCGACTCGAACCGCGCCGTGGTCGACCGCCTGACCGCCGCGGCGGCGCCCCGGGAGGGAGAGCACGCGTCGGTGTGAGCGGCGGTTCTCCCGAGCAGCGGAACTGGAAGACCGAGATTCTGAACCGCCAAGACGCCAAGGACGCCAGGAGAGAGAAGAGATATTGAACTCCCTCTCTCGTCCTGGCGCTCTTGGCGCTCTTGGCGGTTCATCTCTTCTCTTCTGACCGCTCTACCCGCTACGCCTTCCGCGACTTCGGGGCCCTGACCTTCTTCTTCGTGTTCGTGCCCTTCCGATCCAGGAGCCGCAGCACCGCCACGGACCGGTCGACGAGGAGGTAGCGCTCTCCCCCTGCCCTCGCCGGCACGGTGCGCGCCGGCTCCGCGGCGGTGCGGGTGTCGACGAGCACCTCCCAGCGCTCGCCGAGCTCGACCGCGGGCAGCACGAACTCGAGCGGCGAGTGGTTCGCGTTGATGAGGACGAGCAGCGTGTCGCCGGTGATCGGCTCGCCGCGCTGGTCGGGCGTGCAGATGGCGTCACCCCCGAGCAAGTAGCCGATCGCGCGCGCGTTCGGGTGGGTCCAGTCCTCCGCGTTCATCTCGGCGCCGTCGGGCCGGAACCACACGATGTCCTTCATCCCGCTGCCGTGGACCGAGCCGCCCGAGAAGAACGTCCGCCGGCGCAGCACGGGCTGGCTGCGCCGGAGCGCGATGAGGCGGCAGGTGAACTCGAAGAGCTGCTTGCGCCGCTCGTCGAGATCCCAGTCGTGCCAGGAGAGCTCGTTGTCCTGGCAGTAGGCGTTGTTGTTGCCGAGCTGCGTCTTGCCGATCTCGTCGCCGGCGTTGATCATCGGCACCCCCTGCGACAGCAGCAGCGTCGCGAGGAGGTTGCGCTTCTGCCGCTCGCGCAGCTCGACGACCGCGGGGTCGCTGGAGGGGCCCTCGACGCCGTGGTTGTAGCTGTGGTTGTTGTTCGTGCCGTCCCGGTTGCCCTCGCCGTTCGCCTCGTTGTGCTTGTCGTTGTACGAGACGAGGTCGTTCAGCGTGAAGCCGTCGTGCGCCGTCACGAAGTTGACGCTCGCGTACGGCCGCCGCCCGCTCGTCGCGTACAGATCGCTCGACCCGGTGAGCCGGTAGCCGAGGTCGGCGGCGAGCAGATCCCCCTTCCAGAAGCGGCGCACCGAGTCGCGGTAGCGATCGTTCCACTCCGTCCAGAGGACGGGGAAGTTCGCTACCTGATAGCCGCCCTCGCCCACGTCCCACGGCTCCGCGATGAGCTTCGTGCGCGAGAGGACCGGGTCCTGGTGGATGATGTCGAAGAACGAGCTCAGGCGATCGAAGTCGTGGTGCCCGCGGGCGAGCGCCGACGCGAGGTCGAAGCGGAAGCCGTCGACGTGCATCTCGGTCACCCAGTACCGCAGGCTGTCCATCACGAGCTGCAGCGTCTGGTAGTGGCGCGTGTTCACCGTGTTCCCGCAGCCGGTGAAGTCCATGTAGTAGCGCGGGTTGTGCGGGACGAGCCGGTAGTAGCTCCAGTTGTCGATCCCCTTCAGGGAGAGCGTCGGGCCGAGGTGGTTCCCCTCCGCGGTGTGGTTGTAGACCACGTCGAGGATCACCTCGATGCCGGCGGCGTGGAGCGCCTTCACCATCGCCTTGAACTCGGCCACCTGCTGGCCGAGCCGCCCGCTCGACGCGTAGCGGCCGGCGGGCGCGAAGTACGAGAGCGTGTTGTAGCCCCAGTAGTTGATGTGCCCGCGCTCCCAGATCTCGCGCTCGCTCGCCATCTCGTGCACGGGGAGCAGCTCCAGCGCCGTGACGCCGAGCTTCTTGAAGTGCGCGATCGCCGCCTCGGAGGCGAGCCCCGCGTAGGTGCCGCGCAGGTGCGCGGGGACGCCGGGGTGCCGCTGCGTGAAGCCCTTGACGTGCACCTCGTAGATGATCGTGTCCTGCCACCGCGTCGCCGGCGGCCTGTCGCCGTCCCACGCGAAGCGGTGGTCGACGACCACGGACTTCGGCGCGCCCCAGGCGCTGTCGCGGTGGCAGATCTCGAGGTCGTCGAGCGGCGCCGGGGGGACCGGGCACTCCTTCGGCTTCGGCGGCAGCTCCGAGGCGCGGCGCTCGCTCGCCGCCTTGACCGCGCGCCCGCCCTCGCCCTTCTCCGCCGCGCCGTCGCGGCCGGGCTTCGGGGGCGGCTTGCTCGGGTTGCCTTCGCGCTCGGGGTGCTCGCCGCGGTCGTAGGCGTAGAGCGGCGCTTTCCAGTTCGGCTCGCTGGAGAGCGCGTACGCGTACGGGTCGACGAGGAGCTTCGCCGGGTTGAAGCGGTGCCCGGAGCGCGGGTCGTACGGCCCATGCACCCGGTAGCCGTAGAGCTGGCCGGGCTTGAGCCCCGGCACGTACCCATGGAAGACGTGCGCCGTGCGCTCGGAGAGCTCGATGCGCTCGCGCTCCACGACGTCGTCGACGGCCTCGAAGAGGCAGAGCTCTACCTTCGTGGCGGACTGTGAAAACAGCGTGAAGTTCACCCCCTCGCCGTCATAGACAGCGCCGAGGGGGGCCTGTGTGCCGGGCCATATGCGTCTGGTCATCGAAAAACCTGTGGAGTCGCCCTATTCGCGAGATCAGCGCCGCTGTCGAGACACAAGCGCGCGCAGCTCGACTTTTTTGACGCGCCGGGGCTCCTGGGGCCACCCCGCCGGATCGGGCGCCGCCCGGCAGCCGGTCGGGTGGTGCCTGCGCGCGCTCCGGCGGCAGCGCGAACGAGCGCTCGGCGCGCGGAAGGAGCATCGCGGAGCCGCGCGACCCGGGATAGACTCCGCCCCCGAACGCCTGGAGCCAAGCCAAGAACGCACATGTCTTCCCCCTCCGCTGAAAACCAGTCCCAGGGCTCGTCCCAGAGCTCACCCTCTTCCTCCGGCGCGCGCCGTCGCATCTCCGGCGTGACGGTGCCGCTCTTCTCGCTGCGCAGCGATCGCTCGTGGGGCATCGGCGAGATCGGCGACCTCCCCGAGTTCGCCGCGTGGGTGCAGCCCGTGGGGCTGCGCCTCGTGCAGCTCTTGCCGCTCGGCGAGGTGTCGGGCGGCGAGACGTCGCCCTACATGGCGCTCTCCGCCTTCGGGATCGATCCGATGTACATCTCGCTCTCGGCCGTGCCGGAGCTCCCGGCGGAGGCGGTCGGCGAGGCGCTCGGCGAGGACAGGGAGGCGCTCGAGCGCGCGAAGAAGAGCCCGCGCGTCGACTACGATCTCGTGCGCCGCGTGAAGGGGCGGGCGCTCCGCTTCGCCTTCGATCGGTTCGAGCGCGAGCACCAGGCGAAGCAGACGCCGCGCGCGGCCGAGCTGGCCGCGTTCGTGAAGCGGCAGTCGGACTGGCTGCCGGACTACGCGCAGTTCCGCGCGTTCAAGGACGGCTTCGGGGGCATCGCGTGGTGGGACTGGCCCGAGGAGATCCGGCAGCGCAAGCCGGAGGCGCTCGAGAAGCTGCGGCGCGAGCGCGCGCGGGACGTCCTCTATTACGAGTACGTCCAGTGGCTCGCGCACACGCAGTGGGAGGCGGCGCGCGCGGATCTCCGGGATAAGGGGACGGAGATCATGGGCGATCTCCCGTTCATGGTGTCGCGCGACAGCGCCGACGTGTGGGCGCACCAGGACGAGTTCCGGCACGACATGTCGGTCGGCGCGCCGCCCGACCAGTTCAACACGGAGGGGCAGAACTGGGGGCTCCCGCCGTACTTCTGGGCCCGGATGCGGGAGAACGATTTCGCGTGGCTCCGGCGGCGGTGCCGCTACACGGGGCTGCTCTACGACCGGTTCCGGATCGATCACCTGGTCGGCTTCTACCGGACGTACATCTTCCCGGAGCAGAAGGGCCAGGGCCAGGGGGGCGAGCGGCCCAAGGCGACGTTCGATCCGGCGGAGGAGCCGGAGCAGCGCGAGCACGGCGAGCGCGTCGTGCGGGCGATGATCGAGGGGGCGGCGGAGACCGGGGCGCAGCTCGTGGCGGAGGATCTGGGCGCGGTGCCGCCATGGGTGCGGGCGTCGCTGACGGAGCTCGGCGTGCCTGGCTACAAGGTGCTGATCTGGGAGAAGGACGACGTGGTGTTCCGCAATCCGGCGGAGTATCCGCCGCTGTCTGTGTCGTGCTTCGGGACGCACGACACCGATTCGGTGGTGGTGTGGTGGGAGTCGCGGGACGACCGGGAGCGCGCGGGGGTGCTCGACCTGCCGCAGCTCGCGCCGCGGCGGCAGGAGTTCGGTCGGGAGTTCACGAAGGAGACGCACCGGGCGCTGCTCGACCTGATCCACGGGGCGAAGAGCGAGCTCGTGCTGCTGCTCATCCAGGATGTGCTCGCGACGCGGGACCGGATCAACACGCCGGGGACCGTGGGGCCGGAGAACTGGTCGCTGCGGCTGGCGGCGCCGCCGGCGGAGCTGGATCGGGATCCCGAGGTGCGGGCGGCGCTCGATCGGGTGCGGGAGAGCATCCAGGCGAGCGGGCGCGGGTGACGTGATCGGGGGCGGGTGAGCTGAGCTGCCCGGCCCAGGGCGGGAGTGTTGGTGGGGCGGTGCGGGGGCCCCGCCGAACTCGCCTGAGCCATGGGTTACCCGGCTTCGCCGGATAACCCATGGCCAATGGGCTCAGACATCGGCCCATCCCCCGCACCGCCCCACCAACACTCCCGCCCTGGGCCTACCGACGTTCCGACATCGGCCCATCTGCCGACGCTCTGACATCGACCCCCGCACCGCCAACACTCCCGTCCTGGGCCAGCCGATGCCCTGACATCGACTCACATCGGCCCACAGACACCCCGGCCATGCGCGAGCCCATGGAGTTCGGATCGCTCAGCTCCAGAGCATGAGCAAGAAGACGTCGGGACGGATATTTATTCGCGTTCGCCTTTCTGGTAGAGAATACACACGTCCTGTACGTAAAGAGGCATCCTGCTGATCCCGCGCTGCTCGGAGGTCGGGCAGCAACGTAGACGCGCTCGATGCCCGTGGTCTGTCTCCCGGTCTCCACGCCCTGCGCGTGACCGCCGGCACGGGACATCCACGTCCGAAACCACGTCCAGCGGAGGTCAGCAATGCAAACTCAGGTGCTCATCGAGCCCCAGGAGCTCGCGTTCCTGCTCGGTGCAAGGCCAGTCGTGCTCATCGATACCCGCTCTTCCGACGACTACGCGCGCTCGCATCTCCCCGGCGCGGTGCACGTCCCGGAGATCTTCACGCACTTCGCCCTCTCGTCGCGCGAGGGACAGGCGGATCTGGAGGCCGTGTTCTCGGACCGCTTCGGCGCCGCGGGGCTCTCGGGGGAGGAGCTCGCCGTCGTCTACGAGGAAGCCATGGACAGCGGCTTCGGCCGCTCCTGCAGGGGGTACGTCCTGCTCAAGCACCTGGGCTACCCCAGGGCCGCAGTGCTCCATGGGGGCAAGAAGGCCTGGGACGCAGCCGGCCTCCCGACGACAACAGACGTCGCCTCGCCGGCACGCACGACATTCCCGCTCAGGGTAGACCCGTCCATCCTGGCCACCACCAGCGACGTGCACGCCGCGCTGAGCGACCCCACGATCGTCAAGCTGGACGTGAGAGAGCACGATGAGTGGATGGGGATCACCGCTTCACCGCAGGACGTCGTCCCCTGCCCCCGCAAGGGCCGCATCCCGGGCGCCGTGTGGATCGACTGGCGCCGCATGATGGCGCAAGCCGGGGAGTCCACACGGATCAGGCCCCGGGAAGAGGTGCGCGCCATCTGCCGCCAGGTGGGCATCCATGAAGGCTCGACGATCCTCGTCTACTGTCTCGGCGGGGTCAGGGCCTCGAACACGTACATTGCCCTGAAAGAGGCCGGCTTCGAGCACGTGAAGGTGTACCTCGCCTCGTGGTTCGAATGGTCGCGCAATCCAGCGCTCCCCATCGAGGAGGGCGCGCCCGATCCAGGCAGGATGGCGGCAGGCGACTAGCACACGTTCCGCGCGTCGGTCGGCGGTGCGCCACCCGGGACCCGAGGGGAGCGGCGCCGCGATCGGAGCTCGCGCCAGGCACGCCCGGGAGCGCGCGCACGCCCGGACGGGCGCGCCGGCGCCGGGGTCGCTCGGGGGGAGAAGGGTCGCTCTTTCTTTCGGAAGCGAGGCAGTATGCTGAAGTTTGATCTCAGACGTTTCCACTTCAACAACCCGGAGATCATCTCGGATCCCTACCCCCTCTACAGGGAGCTGCTCGCGGAGCGGCCCATCTTCTTCACGGAGATGTACGGGGGCGCGTGGATCGTGACGCGCTACGCGGACGTGGCCCCGCTGCTCACCGACAAGCGCCTCTCGTCCCAGCGGGCCGCGGTCCCCGTGAGCAAGCTCTCCGCCGAGGAGAAGCGGGAGTTCGCGTCCATGATCGAGGTCTTCTCCATGTGGGTGGCGTTCTTCGACGCGCCCCACCACGCGCCGAAGCGAAAGCTGCTCGGCAAGGGCATCACGCCGTTCACCGCGGACGCCCTGCGCCCGCGCGTCGCGTCGATCCTCGACGGCCTGCTCGAGCCCCTCGCGGGCAGCGGGTCGATCGACATCGTGAAGGACGTCGCCTACCCCCTGCCCGCGCTGCTGATCGCGGAGCTGCTCGGCGCGCCCAGGGAGGATTACCGGCAGCTCATCGTGTGGGCCGACGACATCGCCCACCTGTTCGGGTCCAGCGAGGTCACGCTGGAGATGGTCAGGCGCACGCGAAAGAGCGCCTTCGAGCTGTTCGACTACCTCCGGCGCCTTGTCGAGGAGACGAAGAGCCGCCCGGGCGACACCATCATCGGCCGGCTGCTGCTCGCGCGCGACGGCGACCTCCGGTTCTCGGAGGACGACATCGCCGCGCAGTGCATCCTGCTCCTTTTCGCCGGGCTGGAGTCCGCGCGGTACCTGATCGGCAACGGGTTCCTGGCGCTGTTCGAGCACCCGGACCAGATGCGCAAGCTGAAGGAGAACCCGTCGGTCGTCGCGTCGGCGGTCGAGGAGTTCCTCCGGTACGATAACCCGATCCAGTTCATCGCGCGCACGGCGAAGGAGGACTTCGAGCTCCACGGCCACGCGATCCAGCGCGGGTCGGTCGTCCTGCCGGTGGTCGGCGCCGCCAACAGGGACCCAGCGCAGTTCTCCCACCCCGACCGGCTGGACATCGCCCGCACCGAGAGCAAGCACCTGGCCTTCGGGCAGGGCCCCCACCTCTGCATCGGCGCCACCATCGTCCGCGTGCAGGTGCAGATGGCGTTCAACGTGCTGCTCGAGCGCATGCCCACCATGCGGCTGCCTCCGCAGGAGCTCGACTGGAACGCCAACCTCGGCTTCCGCGGGCTGCGGTCCCTCCGCGTCGAGCTCTGACGCGCCCCGCGCCGGCGCGCCGGCCACCCACGCCGCGCGCCGGCGCGCCGGCGCTTGACATGCAACCAAAAGGTTGCATGATGGTCCGGTGAGCGCCGGCTCGATGGACAAGGTCTTCAAGGCGCTCGCCGACCGGAGCCGCAGGCAGCTGCTCGACCGGTTGCACGCCGAGAACGGCCGGACCCTCGGGCAGCTCTGCGAGGGGCTGGAGATGACGCGCCAGGCGGTGAGCAAGCACCTGGCCGTACTCGAGGGAGCGAACCTCGTCGTCGTCGTCTGGCACGGCCGGGAGAAGCTCCACTACCTGAACCCCGCGCCCATCGGCGAGATCTACGAGCGATGGATAGGCAAATACGAGCGGCAGCGCGTGCGCGCGCTCGGCGCGCTCAAGCGCACGCTGGAGGGAGAGAGCAACGATGAGTAAGCCCGAGTTCGTCTACGTGACGTACATCGCCTCGACGCTGGAGAAGGTGTGGGAGGCGCTGACCACCGGGGAGTTCACCCGGCAATACTGGGGCGGCAGGACCATCCAGTCCGACTGGAGGCCCGGGTCGTCCGTGAGGCACGTCAAGGAAGACGGCTCCTTCGACTGGGAGGGCGAGATCCTGAAGGCCGACCCGCCGAGGCTCCTCTCCTACACCTTCGGTAACAAGCACGGCGAGCGCCCGTCGCGCGTCACGTTCGAGCTGACCCTGCTGGGCCCGCACGTGAAGCTCACGCTCACCCACGACGGGTTCGCGGAGGACAGCAAGGTGCTCCCGGCCATCAGCAACGGGTGGCCGGCGATCCTGTCGAGCATGAAGAGCCTCCTCGAGACAGGGAAGGCCCTCTACCCGGAGTGGCGCTGACCCGAGGAGCGCCGCGCCGCCATGTAGCCGTGCTGCAAATCCATCGACCCGCTGTAAGCTCCAGTCTGTGACGCGCCCGGGCGGTTGGGCAGCACACGGGACTGACTCGCTGCGTCGCAGTGGCATGCTTCACGCGCTCGTGAAGTACATGCCGGCGAAACATTCCTGAAAACTGCCTTCTCTTACCTTCGCCGTCGAGGAGGCCACCAGTGAACGAAATCAACGCCTCGGACACCACCTGGCTCCTGGTCTCGTCGGCAATGGTTCTGCTGATGACGCCAGCGCTGGCCCTGTTTTACGGGGGCATGGTCCGAACGAAAAACACGCTCAGCACATTCATGCACAGCTTCTTCGCCATGGGGATCGTGACCCTGGCGTGGGTAACCCTCGGTTACTCGTTGGCGTTCGCCGAAACCAAGGGCGGGTTCATTGGCGGCCTGGACTACGCGTTCCTGAACGGTGTTGGCACGGACCCGCGCGCCGGGACGACGGTGCCTCACCTCCTGTTCATGGCGTTCCAGATGATGTTCGCGATCATCACGCCGGCGCTGATCTCCGGCGCGTACGCGGAGCGCATCAAGTTCTCGTCGTATGTCGTGTTCACGCTGCTCTGGTCGCTCGCGGTCTACAGCCCCATCTGCCACTGGGTGTGGAACCCGGGCGGGTGGCTCCTTTCGCGCGGCGCGCTCGACTTCGCCGGCGGCACCGTCGTGCACCTCGCCTCGGGCGTGAGCGCGCTCGTGATCGCGATCATGATCGGCAAGCGCAAGGGCTACCCGGCGCGCAAGATCGTGCCGCACAACCTCACCATGACGCTGCTCGGCGCCGGCATGCTGTGGTTCGGCTGGTTCGGCTTCAACGGCGGCTCCTCGCTCGCGGCGAACGGGCTCGCGACGGTGGCGTTCGTGAACACGCACATAGCGGCCGCCATCGGCGCGCTCGCCTGGGCGCTCATCGAGGCCGTGCGCTTCGGCAAGCCGTCGCTCCTCGGCGTGGCGTCGGGGCTCGTCGCGGGCCTCGTCGCCATCACGCCGGCCGCGGGCTTCGTCGGGCCGATGGCCTCCATCGCGATCGGGCTCGCGGCAGGCGCTGTGTGCTACGGCGCCGTGATGATGAAGGGCAAGCTGGGCTATGACGACAGCCTGGACGCGTTCGGCATCCACGGCGTGGGCGGCCTCCTCGGCGCGCTCCTCACCGGCGTGTTCGCCTCCAAGGTGTGGAATTCGGCCGGCCAGGACGGCCTCATCAAGGGCAACACGGCGCTGCTCACGGAGCAGGCGATCGCGGCCGTTGTCGCGGCAGGCTACGCGGCGGTGGTCACCTTCGTGCTCGTGAAGGCGATCAACGCGGTGATGGGCTTCCGGGTCAACGACGAGACCGAAGACGAGGGCCTCGACGGCGTCCTCCACGGCGAGGAGGCCTACGCGCTCGGCGAGGGCGGCGTTCACACCGCCGAGTCGGTGCCCCCTTCCTCGCTGCCCTCTGCGGCGCCGGTCCTCGCGCGCGAAGGCGCCTGATCCAGCGCAGCGGACGCTCGCTCGCGGAGGCCGCCTGGCATGTGCCGGGCGGCCTTCGCCGCTTTGTCCCCCTGCACTTCGCCCGCGACGGCGCTCGACCGCGGAAGAGCGTGCCGCGGTCCACGAGCGGCGCCTCGCGAAGAGGCCGCGCCGCGGGCGCGAGGAGCGGAGCGTGGGGCCGAGCCTGGAGCAACGGGCGTGGGCGTGTGAGCCCGAGAGAGTGAATCACAGAGGCACAGAGGCACAGAGGAAGAGAGAGCTCAGAGAGCCCTGAAAGAGAGCTCGGAGAGCGCTCAGAATTTCATCTTCATACCTCTGTGCCCGCGGCGCTGAGCAGATCAGCGCCGCGCGCAGCCACGGCCCCGCGGGCCGATCAAGCGCGCGTCCCGGGGGACCAAGCCGGCTCGAAGGCTATCCTCGGCCCCCTGCGGCCGTGCGAGCGACAGCCCACCCCTCGCGAGAGATGAGCTCTGCCACACGCGCACGGACCTCGTCGCGGATCTCCCGCACGCGCTCCACCGGCTTGCCCTTGGGATCTTCGAGGGGCCAGTCTTCACGGCGAAGCCCCGGAACTGCGGGGCACGCTTCCCCGCATCCCATGGTGACGAGCAGCGCCGCCTGGCTCGCCAGCTCATCGGTGAGCCGCTGAGGCTTCACGGCCGAGAGGTCGATCCCCTCCTCCGCCATCGCGGCGAGCACCTCGGGATGGACGCGCGGTCCGGGCTCGGTGCCGGCCGAGATGGCGCGCGCCCTGGAGGGGTCGGATAGAGCGTTGAACCACGCTGCGGCCATCTGGGAGCGGCCCGCGTTGTGAACGCAGGCGAAGAGCACGTTTTTCATGGAGCATCCTCCGGAAGCGCGCGATCGACGACGCGATCGGCGACCTTGGGCAGGGCGGGGACGAGCCAGCGAAACGCGAGCGTTGCCGCCGCTGCCCCTGCGAGTTGTGCGACGATGAACCCCGGCGCGTCGGCCGGGCGGATGCCGGCGAACGTGTCGCTTGCGGCCCTGGCGAGCGTCACGGCCGGGTTGGCGAACGACGTGGACGAGGTGAACCAGTAGGCGGCCGTGATGTACGCGCCGACGGCGAAAGGAACCGCCTCGGCCCGCCTCCGGACGCCGCCCCAGATGACGGCGAGCAACCCGAACGTCGCGACGAACTCGCTCATCATCTGGGCGAGCCCCGAGCGCTCGTGTTGCGACGCCGAGAAGAGGGCCTCGCCGAACATGACGTGGGCCACCGCGACGCCCGCGAAGGCGCCGGCGACCTGGGCCAGGAGGTACGCGGGCACCTCGCGCCAGGGGAGCCCGCCCTGGCTCGCATCGGCGAGCGTGACGGCGGGGTTGAAGTGCGCGCCGGAGATGGACCCGAAGGTCAGGATGAGCGCCACCAGGGCGGCCCCCGTCGCGATCGTGTTCGCGAGCAGGGCGATCGCCACGTTCCCGCCGGCGAGGCGCTCGGCCATGATCCCGGACCCGACCACGGTCGCGAGCAGCAGGGCCGTCCCGAGCGCCTCGGCGACGGCCCTGCGAATGAGGTCAGCGCGCGGCGGCATCGTCGAGCTTGGAGGGGACGCAGCACCCGGGCGCGCAGCACGCTGCGTCGCTCTTCGAGGGCATCGCGGGCTGGCTCCCCATCACGGCCGCGTCGCCCTTGACCACGAACACCTCCCACGAGTTGCCGTCGGGGTCCTCGATCCAGACCTTGTCCTGCACCGCGTAGCAGCAGGCCGTGTCCTCCTCCGTGAAGGTCTTGAGCTCCGCGGCCTCGAAGCGGCTCTTGGCCTCGAGCACGTCCTCCGTGCTCGCTACCTGGACGCCGAAGTGGCTCGCATTGACGCCGGTCCGCGGCGCCTCCTGCATCGTGAGGTTCAAGGAAGGCGACGCGAGGTCGAACTTCGCGTAGCCAGGACGACGCTTGGTGGCCCGTACGCCAAACGCCTTCTCGTAGAAAGCGACCGAGGCGTCGATGCTGGAGACGTTGAGCGAGACGTGAGGCTTGAGGATGTTCATCGCGCACCTTCCTTCCAAAAATATCGAAATAGAGGGGTAAAAAAAACAGTCAGCAGCACGACTTGCCGCGCTTGCAGCAGTCCTCCCAGAGGTACTCCGTGAGGGCACGCAGCGCGTCGTAGGCGGCGCTGTAGTAGTGAAACGTCCCTTCCGCGCGCGTCCTCAGGATGCCCGCGTCGACGAGCCGCTTCAGGTGGTGGCTCAGCGTCGAGGCAGCCAGTCCGACGTGCGCCTGGATGTCGCCAGCAGAGGCGCCCTCCGCGCCGGCCTGCACCACGAAGCGCAGGACCGCAAGCCGCACCGGGTGACCGAGCGCGGCGAGTTGCTCGGCGTGGTGGTCGAGCTTCGACGGCACGCCCTACTTCTAACAATGTCGAAGTATCGACGCAAGCCTTTCTTCCAGAAAACACGAAGTACTTGGCAGGCTGGCCGTGGACGACGCCGTGCAGGCTCTCGTGCTGCTCGGAGAGCGACTGCACCAGCGCGTTGCGCTCGAGGACCGCGCTGAGGAGCGCGCCCCAGATGGCGACCGTGCCCCCGTCGCCGGCGATCTCGAGCGATCCCGGGCCGACGGTCGCCAGGACACCCCAGTCGCGCTGGAGCGTGCGGATCGGCAGGAGCGTCACCATGAAGGGACCGCCGGCGGTCGAGGGCGGCAGCAGCGCTGCGGGCGGGAAGGCCTCGAGCGGATGCACGCTGCCGAGGGGGGAGTCGGGCTGCCATCGCGGCTGTAAGCGCCGGTGACGACGAGGCGCGCGCGGGTCTCCGGGTCTTCCCAGAGCCCGAGGCAGCTCCAGACCGGCGAGGTGGAGCCGAGCCAGGAGAGCGAGCGCGCCTCTTCCTGGGTGCCGCCGAGCAGCGCGAGGCTCACCTCGTGATCGGACCGGACGAGCTTCCCGAGCTCCGCGACGAACTCCCGCTCGGCGTCGAGCCGGGCGAGGGTGAGCGAGACGCGCAGTTGCTCCAGGAACGCCTCGGCGCGGTCCTCGGCCGCCCCGTCCTCGCCCGCGTCCCCGGCCGGCCGCGTGCGGCGCCGCCTGCGGGACCGGCCGAGCAGGCGGACGATCCCCATCAGGGACATGGTTGCGATCTGGAACATCGGTTGACGCCGCCCTCCTGGTGAGAGAACGGATGCACATTGGGGTGGGGAGGCAGCAATGCGGCACAGGTTGGCGGTGAAGGCGAGCGCGCTCGTCCTAGGCGGTGGGCTCGGAACGACGCTCGCGTCGGCGTGCGACTTGCAATATACCTGCGAGACGGTGGAGTCGGGAGGCGCGGGAGCTGGCTATCCGACAGAATCCGTGGGGCAGGGGATTATCTCAGAGGTGGCGAAGAAGAAGACGTGGGGCGCGAGTCGTTCGAGCTGATGGCGGGGTGCACGCCGGTCAACAAATGTACTGAGATGTTCGAGAAGTGCCAGCAGAGGGGCGACCCTTGCACGCGTCGGGTTCAAGGGAAAAAGACCATGTGCGCCATCTGCCAGGACAATTGCTGGAACGACGAGCCGTACAAGTTCAGACAATGTTACGACTGTGGGTTCTATTGAAATGGCAGGCATCACCGTCCCCGGCACGGCGACGCACGTCGCCTTTGACACGCCGACGACAGAGCGGCTGTTGCAGATCGGTGCGCTCAACGTCGTGCGCGCATCCGACTGCCTCCTCATCGGACCGAGCCGCCGGGACGCCATGGAGCATACCCGCACGCGCGAGGCGTGGTTTTCTATATCCGAAGATCCCTCGGATACGGATGAATTGGGCGAGAAGTGGGATCGACTGTATTCATCGGATGTCCGCTGGGATCTCCCCGTCGCGGTGTGGGCATCATCGAACCTCCACGATCGGGTGAACCTCTGGCGGACCTGCAGCTGGTTGCGTTGCCTCGGGATCCCTTCCAGCGACGTCATCGTCCTCGAATTTGATTCGGTGCCGCCCGCAAAGCCAAGGAGCCACGAGCAACCGACGCGGCCGTTCGACTGCTCCACATCCGTGTCAGATCAACCTGATAGCGTTCTTCTGGAGCGCCTCGACGGAGCGCGTCCCTGGCCACCTGAACGCTACGATCGGGCCGTTCGCCTCTGGGACAGCTACGTCGATGAGAACCCCTTACCATTCGTGGAGAGCTGCGCGCGGGGCGTCGCTGATTTTCCGGAGCTTGCCCCGCTATGGGCACTTCTCTCTTGCTTCTTTCCGAGAAGGACGACGAGCGGCGCCCTGCGCCTCAGCCGGTTCGACGAGCTCATCTTGACCATCCTGTCGGCGGAGTGGCAAACGCCCTTGGCCGTGGCCGTTCATGAATCGCAGGCGAGAATGGATCTGTGGGATCTCCTCTCCTGCACAGGTGACCTGTTCCTGGTAGATCGTCTGGATCAGTGGGCGAACCACGCTCTGAGCGGTGCTGTCGAACGCGCACCCGGCCCGAAGCCGCCGGGCTCTGGCTACCCGCTGCTCTCGAAGGTCTACCGCCTCACCGAACATGGGGCGCGACTCCGAGACCGGGGACTCGAGCAGCTCGCGGATGCGCCAAGCTTGTCCATGGCTGGCACCGAGGCGTACTCGACCTCAGCCCCCTGGGTGCTGCTCGAAGACGGACGGCTCGCTCGGCTGTGAGGCCGGCCTCCGTCTCGCTCACCGCGCGGCCGCCGGCCACTCCACCGCGACGCGCACGATCGCGGGCTTGCCGTCGCGGGAGCATGCCAGGCGGCCTCGCGACAGGGCCTTCTCCATGCACGCCGCGAGCGCGGGCCGCGGCGCGCCGGACAGCACCCGGGCGCGCTCGACCGAGCCTTCCTCGCGGACGTCGAGCTGCGCCACGACCAGCCCACCCGGCGCCGCGTCGCAGCGCGCGATCGCCGGGGCGAGCGCGTCCAGGTTATCGATGCCGAGCCGGTGGACCGAGCGCATGGCGCCCGCCGAGCGCGTGGCGTGCCACTCCTCCGCGGTGTGCAGGTTCGTTGTCGCGTCGATGACGCGCAGCTCGGGGCGCGGCCGGCCCGCGATCTCGGGAGCGGCGTAGTCGACGCGCAGCACGCGCCGTCCGCCCGCCGCCTGCAGCCCCGCCGAGCTCCGGACGGCCGCGCACAGGCAGGCCTCGCGCTTCCCCCGCCGCCCCTCGACATCGTCGACATCGGCGATCTCGCAGCGCGCGGCGGGCGCGTCGATCAGGAGCTCGTCCGCCGCCGCGTCCTCGCCCGCGTAGCAGGCGGCGAGCGCGGCGGCCCGATCGCGCCAGCCGCTCGTCTCCGGCCGGCACGCGGCGAAGGACGCCTGCTCGCACAGGGTGACGGCGCCCTCCGTCACGGCGCCGGCCCCGCCGCCGCCCGCGAGGCCGCCGACGAGCGCGGCGCGGTCCGGCTTCCGTTGGAGCGCCGCGAACGCCTTCAGGTAGCGCGCGAGCGGCGCGGCTTTCGGGTCCAGCGCGCCGCCGAACGTCACCAGCGCCGTGTTGCCCCCGCCCACGAGCTCGACCCACAGCTCCTCGCCGGAGCTCCCGGGGAGGGCGCCGACATGCAGGATCTCGGTCCAGCGCCACCCCGCGTCCTCGGCGCGCCGCTCGAGCGGGACCTCGTCGAACGCGCACCGCGCCCCCGTGGTCGCCGACACCGGACGGAGCTTCGCGTCGACCTCGTCCAGCGGGACCACCGCGTGGTCCGGCGCCCGCTGCGCGAGCACGTTCGCGAGCGTCTGCCGCAGGGCGGCGCGCTCGTCGCGGAACAGCTCATCGTCGAGCACGGGCAGCACCGCGAGCTCCGGCCTCTCGCCGTCCTCCGGCGCCGCTGCCGGCGCCGGTGCCGGCGCCGCGGCTGGCGCCGGAGGCGGCGGGGCAACGGCTCGGGCCGCCGGGACCGGCGCCGGAGGGCAAGGCCGGACCACAGCGCAGGCGACCCCCGAGAACGATATGACGGTAAAAATCCAGCAATGGAGCAATAAACGGGTGCGGCGCGGTCCGGAGGTCAGCATCGTCGGCGCCCCATCCTAATGGACCCAGGGACAGGGTCGCACCGGAGGAACGCTCGCGGCCGCCTGTCGCGCGCGAACCGCACGCCGAGACGACCTGAAGCGCGCAGGTGCCGAGCCTTCTCCACGCGGTGCTTCTCGTGTACACGCCATGGAAGCAAGGCCGCAGTGGCGCCGTAAATGGATGTGACCTGGGAATGCCCTGGGTGTTACAGGGGCGCCGCTCTCTTCGAGTGAGCTACCATCCTCTCCGTGATGACGCGCCGCACCGTAAGAAGTGGCTCCGCCGCCCCCAGATCCCCGCGCAGCTGGCGAGGTGCGACGCGATGGTGAGCGCGCGGGCCATGCGCGCGCTGGCGGTGGCCGTCGTCTCCGTATGCGCTGCGATCGCGCCCGCGGCGGCGTCGGCAGAGGAGTGCGACCGCGCCGCCGCGGACGTGTCGTGGGTGCGCCTCGAGGGCGCGGAGGGGAAGTGCCCCTCGGCATCGCAGATCCGCGCCGAGGTCTCACGGCGGCTCGGGCGGGAGCTCGTCACGTCGGGCAAGGTCACCTCGATCGAGGCCGTCGTGCAGGGCCAGCCCGGGGCCTGGTCGGCCCAGGTCCGGACCGAGGGGTGCGACGGCGCCCCCCCGACCGTCCGCGCCATCTCCGACCACGGCATGAGCTGCGACGGGATCGTGGCCGCGGTGACCCAGATCATCGTCCTCGCGATCGATCCCGACGCCGACCTCGCCACCCCTGCCGCTCCCCCCACGCCGCCGCTCCCCGAGCCGCCGGCGCGCCCCCCGCCCCGCCGGCGCGCCCCCCGCCCCCTCCGTCGACCGCAAAGCCCCCGGAGCCGCCGTTCCCCTGGCCAGCGGAGACCAGGCCAGCGCCCCCGCCGCCGGCCCCGCGCCCGCAGCCCGCAGGGCTCTCGATCACCTGGCGCGGGCTCGCCTCGGTGGGCCTCGTCCCCTCGCCGGGCGCCGGCCTCGCGCTCGCAGGCGAGTGGGCGATCCTGCCGCGGCTCACCCTCGAGACGGGGACGATGTGGCTCCCGGAGCAGCACGCGACCGACCCGACGTTCGCCTTCGGCCTCACCGCGGGCTGGCTCGGCGCGTGCGCGGAGGCGATCCGGAGCCCAGCGGTCGTCCTCGGGCTCTGCGGCCGGCTCCTCGGGGGCGCCGTCTACGCCGTCATCGACGAGGACGAGCAGTACGTCCCGACCGATCCCGGCGCGCGGGCGTGGGCCAGCGCCGGCGCGGGCGCGCGCCTCGGCCTCCGCGTCTTCGGGCCGCTGCAGATCGAGACCGGGATCGACCTCTTCGTCCCCATGACGCGGTACAGCTTCCAGCTAGAGGGAGAGCGGCCGGTGCCCTTCGAGCAGCCGGTCGTCGCCGGCGCGGCGTTCGGAGGCGTCGGGGTCACCTTTTGATGAAGGTTCCCCGGGGTACCGGCATTCACCAGGACGTGGAGCAATGCTTACAAGCCGAGGTCCTGGGCGACGCCAAGCAGCCGCCCCAGAGCCTCGTCGCCTTGCACGCCGAGCACGGCGGCTTCGTCTGGGCCACCCTGCAAAGGTTCGGCATCCAGCAGCCCGACCTGGAAGACGCCTTCCAGGACGTCTTCATCGTCGTCCAGCGGCGCCTCCCCTCGTTCGACTGGGCGTGCCCCGTCACGACGTGGCTCTTCGCCATCTGCCGGCGGGTCGCCGCATCGCACCGCCGCCGCGCGCACACGCGGCGGGAGCGGCTCGGCGAGGTGGTCGACGACGTGCCCGACTCCGCGAGAAGCCCCGAAGAGGTCACCTCCCAACAACAGGCGAGATTGCGGCTCGAGGCGATCCTCGAGGCCATGGATCTCGACCGCAGGGCCGTGTTCGTCATGTTCGAGATCGAAGAGATGCCGTGCAACGAGATCGCGAGCCTGATCGGCGTCCCCGTCGGGACCGTCTACTCGCGGCTCCATGCAGCGCGCAAAGAGTTCGCGATTCTGTTAAAGAAGGTCGAGAACGAGCGCACGCGCAGGGGGGCGACATGAGCGATCCGAAGCGATGGATCCAGGACGGTGGAGGTGCCCCGCAGGGGGCGCGCGATCTTCTCCTCGCCGCGTCGCGCCCGCGGCCGATGACGTCCGCCGAGTTCGCGCGCACCGCGGCCCGGGTGGCGCCGCTCGGGACGGCCGCGGGCGCGGGGACGACGCTGCCGATGTGGGTCAAGGGGCTCTTCGTCGCGGTGGGGCTCGGGCTCGGCGGGGCCGGGCTCTACGCCGCCCTCGACGGCGGCCCGGGTGGCGCCGCCTCGACGGCGGCCCCGCCGGTGCTGACGGACCTGCCGCTCGAGCAGCTGCTCTCGCGCGCGCACGGCGGCGTGCCCGTCGCGGCGCCGGCGCAGGTGGATCCGGCGCCGGAGGCCGCGCGAGAGGCAGAGGCGCCGCGCCCGGCCGCGCCCGCCCCGCGACGCGACGCGCCGCGGAACACCCGGCCGGCCGCGCCGCCGGCGGCCCCGATCGACAGCGACGAGCTGCTCCGGGAGTCCAACCTCATCGACCGGGCCAGGGCGGCGGCAACGCAGAACCCCGACGCCGCCCTGGCGGCGGTGGACGAGCACAGGCGCGAGTTCCCGGCCGGGCGGCTCGTCGAGGAGCGGGAGTACGTCGCGATCCGCGCGCTGATGCGCCTCGGGCGCGTCGACGAAGCGAGAGCGCGCGCCGATGCATTCCTCGCGCGGTACCCGTCGACCTCCTACGCCGACCGCGTGCACCGGGCCGTCAGCGCCGCCCCCTGAAAAGGGCCGTCGGCGACCCCCGCTGTCGCGGAGGCGACGCGGATCATCGCCGAGGCGGCCGGGGTCGTCATCGCGACGCCCATCTACAAGGCCTCGTACACCGGCGCGCTCAAGGCGCTGCTCGACCTCCTCCCGCAGTTCGGGCTCGCGGGGAAGGCCGTGCTGCCGCTCGCGACGGGCGGGACGCTCGCGCACGTGCTCGCCATCGACTACGGGCTGCGCCCGGTCCTCCAGTCGCTCGGCGCGCGGCACGTGCTCGCAGGGCTGTTCCTCCTCGACAAGGCGCTACGGCTCGGCGAGGACGGGCAGCTCGAGATCGACGACGAGCTCGGGAACAAGCTGGAAGAGATCGTGAGGCCCTTCATCGACAGCGTGCTCCGCGAAGGCCTCGCGCTCCCGGCACGCGAGGTCGCCGCCTGAGGTCCGGCCGGGGAGGAGGGCGGCGCGCGCGCCCTTCGATCTCGACGAGATCGGGGACCTGCCGATCGGGGCGCAGGCCAGGCTGGCGCGCGTGCTCCAGGAGCGCGAGGCGGTCCGGGTCGGCGCGCGGAAGGCGGCGCCGGTCGACGTGCGCGTCATCGCCGCGACGAGCGTGCCGCTCGAGAGCGTGGCCACCGTCGGCAGGTTCCGCGAGGACCTGCTCGCCAGGCTGAGCGGCGCGCCCATCGCCGTGCCGCCCCTGCGCGAGCGGCCGCGGGACATCCTGCCGCTCGCGCGCTATTTCGTCGGGCTGTACGGGCGCCGCCTCGGGTCCGCGCCGGCTGCCGTCGGGCGAGCTCGGGGCGCCGCCCACGTCAGAGCCCCCAGCCCCGCTGTCGAGGAGGGCCGGAGAGGTGCGGGCGGCGGTGAGGGAGCGCCTGGACTCCCCTTCCTGATCAGCTCTGCGACCGCGCGGGGAGGATGTCGTTGGCGATCACCTCGCCGAACGGGCCCGTGAGGTTCGGGCGGACGTCAGGCCCCTTCCGCTCGATGGAGAGCAGCGGAAAGAGCAGCTCGGCGAAGCGATAGGCCTCTTCGAGGTGCGGATAGCCGGACAGGATGAACGTCTCGATGCCGAGGTCCGCGTACTCGCGCATGCGGCGCGCGACCGTCTCGGGATCGCCCACGAGCGCCGTGCCGGCGCCGCCGCGGACGAGCCCGACCCCGGCCCAGAGGTTCGGGCTGATCTCGAGCGCCTCGCGCCGGCCGTTGTGCAGCGCCGCCATGCGCCGCTGCCCCTCGGAGTCGAAGCGCGCGAAGGCCTGCTGCGCCGCGGCGATGGCGCGGTCGTCGAGGTGGCGAATGAGGTCGTTCGCCGCCGCCCAGGCCGCCTCGGCGGTCTCGCGCACGATGACGTGCAGCCGGATCCCGAACCGCACCTCGCGCTGCTCGGCGGCCGCGCGGCGGCGCACGTCGGCGATCTTCTCGGCCACGGCGGCCGGCGGCTCGCCCCAGGTCAGATACACGTCGAGGTGGCGCGCCGCCAGGGCGTGCGCCGCGGGCGATGACCCGCCGAGGTAGAGCGGCGGGTGCGGCGCCTGGATGGGCGGATAGAGGAGCTTCGCGCCCTTGACGCGCAGGTGCTTGCCCTCGAAGTCGACCGTCTCGCCGGCCATGACGCGGCGCCAGATCGTGAGGAACTCATCGGTCACGGCATACCGCTCGTCGTGCCCGAGGAAGACGCCGTCGCCCTCGGCCTCGGCGGGGTCGCCGCCGGTCACCACGTTGAGCAGCAGGCGGCCGCCCGAGAGGCGATCGACAGTGGACGCCATGCGGGCCGCCCACGTGGGCGAGACGATGCCCGGGCGCAGCGCGACAAGGAACCGGAGCCGCTGCGTGAGCGGGATCATGGCCGACGCGACCGCCCACGCGTCCTCGCAGGACCGCCCCGTGGGGAGCAGCACGCCGTGATAACCGAGGTCGTCGGCGGCCTGCGCGATCTGGCGCAGGTAGGAGAGCGAGACAGGGCGCGCCCCCTCGGCGGTGCCGAGATACCGGCCGTCGCCGTGCGTCGGAAGAAACCAGAAGATGTTCATCGAAGGGTTGGGCTCCTCGCCCGTCCATCGCCGGGCCGGAGGCCCGAAAGCACGTTTCACGCCGCGACCGTGAAACAAGCGCGCCCCGCGCGAGCGCTGGCCGCCGCCCCGCAGGCGCGCGGGCGCCGGGTGGCCGCCGCCCCGCAGGCGCGCGGGCGCCGGGTGGCCGCCGCTGCTGCTCCAGCAACCGCTCGCGAGCACCCCTGCTGCTGGAGCAGCAGCGAGCGGATGAACTCGATGGCTTCGCTGGCGAGGTGGATGGCTTCGCTGGCGAGGTGGGCGCGGGCTGCGCGACGGCTCGTGCGCGGCGCGAAGAGCTTCTGCTCCGGGGCGGGCGACTCGGACATGCTCATCCTTTCGGCGATCGACGACGCCACGTCGAAGCTCGTCGTCGCCGCCGTGCCGACCGGGCGGCCGGGGATCCGGGTGCTCGGCGACTGGGACAACATGGGGCAGCGGCAGACCGACAGCGGCGGCGTCGAGTCGGCGCGGCTGCTCACGGACCGCGCCGGGGCGGCGCTCCAGGCGGCCTGGGAGCAGGGCGACCGGCTGAGCCCCGAGCAGCGCGGCGCGTGCGCGATCGCGATCGCGATCGCCGCGGCGAAGGTGGCGACGTCGCGCGCGGGGCTCGAGATCACGAACGGGATGTTCGAGGTCATGGGGGCGAGCGTGACGACCGCGAGCGCCGGGATGGACCGGTTCTGGCGGAACCTGCGGACGCACACGCTGCACGCCCCGGTCGATTACAAGTCGCGCGAGCTCGGCGCCTACGCGCTGAACGGGGCGATCCCGGAGCCGAGCTTCTACTCCTGAGAAGAGCGAGGTCATGCGACCGCGCGCCGCGGGTCGACACCGCACACCCGGACAGCGCCCTTCCCGGAGGGCGATGTGCGGTGCGCGGCGTCGAAACGCGGCGCGCGCGCCGCAGGGTATCGGCCGGACAGGGGCTCGCCTGACCGGGACGAGGGGAGAGCCATCGGCGCACCTGCGCCGTCACGAGGAGAGAGAGATGGCGAGACGAGATGATGCTGTGATCCGCGAGAGCGTGAGGGCGATTGTCGCCGCCGTGATCGCGCCGAACGCCGAGCGGGTCGACCGAGAAGGGGTCTTCCCGCGCGAGAACCTCGAGGCCCTCGCGCGCGAGGGGTGGAATGGAGTGCTCCTGCCCGAGGAGCTCGGCGGGCTCGGGCTGGGCCACGGGGCGTTCGCCATAGCCACCGAGGAGATCGGGCGCGCCTGCGCGTCGACGGCGCTCGTCTATGTCATGCACATCGGCGCGGCGCAGACGATCGCGCTGTACGGCAACGACGATCAGAAGGAGCGGTGGCTCAGGCCGGCGCGACGAGGGCTCATCGGCACGTACTCGACGAGCGAGAAGGCGTCGCCCGCAAGGCGGCCTGAAGCCGTCCGGCTGAAGCGAGGGCGCCGGGGCCTCGCAGAGAGGCGCACCGCCCGCGCCCCGGCGCAGGCGGTGCGCCGGCCGCTCCGCCCGCGCCCTCGCTTCAGCCGGGGTGTCCGCCCCTCATGGCGTGGACATGCGACATGCGGCCACGGTGACGGATAACGATGCGCCCGCAGGCCCGCCGCCGTGCACCGAGCGCCTCGACGGCAGCCCCTCCGTGTAGCCGGGAACACGACTCGAGTGCACCTCGAGCGCACCTATTGCGTGCCCGGCGCGACCTGGGCGCAAGCGATTCTGCCGTGCCCCTCCGAATGACGTCCAACTCTCCGTATTGAGCCGTGGCGTGCGAGATGCAAGTCCGGCGGGTGTACGGAGGTCGGCTGGCAAAACGAGGAGGGATCTGGATGAGCTCAACGCATCTCGGCATGGCAACGAGCTGTAGGCGCGCTTCGTCGGCGCCGCGCATGACACAGGGCGGCGCGACGGTCACTCCTGGCGCGCGGGCGCCGGCCCCCTCTGAGAAAGCAGCCGAACCGCCACCCGCGGTCGCCGGCGCGCTGGCGCGCGCCGCGGAGGCCGAGCGCGGTGAGCGCGGCGAGTCGTGGGAGCTCTGCAGCGCGCTGCTGGCGGTGGGCGTCGGCTGGCTCGCCTGGTCGCAGCCGGTGCCGAGCGCCCACGGCGTGCTGTTCGTCGCGCTCTGCCTGATGCTCGTCGCGCTCGAGCACCGCCGGGCCGGCGCGCGGTTCCGGAGCGCGATCGCCGAGGCCGGGGTGGCGCACGGCCTCACGGCAGGCGAGGCAACGCGCGAGGCGTGGCGGCTGGACGCGGATTTCCGCGCCGCCCGCGCCGCGGGGCAGCGCGCAATGGGCGCAGACGCGGAGCGCCGCTAGCTACCTCGCTCGCCGGCGGCGCCTCGCGGCGCCGGCACGAATTGCGCGCCCGGCGGCCACGGTAAGGCGCCTGCCATGGGCGCATGGAGCGCACCAGATGAGCCGTGGAGTGGCCGATCCCGCCCGCGATCATGAGGCGTTCGGCCAGCCCGCTCCGGTACGCCTCAGCGGCCCGCTCGGCCGTGGAGAGGCTCCCGTTGCCGAGCAGGATCAAGAGGTCCGCCCGCCGCCGCCCGAACGCCCGCTCGCACGCGTCGGCCGTGAGCGACGCCCTCACCCGCACCGCGGGCGCCAGCCGCCCCCCACGTCGCGCTCGCGGAACTCGGGGCGCAGCTCGCTGCGCGCGTCGGGCGCGAGCAGCTCGCAGGGGTCGAAATAATGCGTCGTCCGCGCCTGCGCGGCGATGGGCGGCAGATCGCCGGAGAACTCGGGCACGCCGGGGCAGCGATGGTGCCAGAGCGCGTGGCGGTCCGGGACCTCGCCGAAGCAAAGCACCTCCTTCACGCCGCCGTTGCAGTTCGTGCTCACGACGAGCACCGGCCCCGGCAGCGGCGCGGCGCGATGGACCCGGATGACCACGTCGTGGTGAAACTCGCCCTGCTTCCAGTGGGCCAGAAGATCGAACTCGCCATGTCGATCCCGGACCTCCTGCAGCAGCGAGCCGAGATCCATGGCATCGGCGAGGGCTTGGACAGACGCGTGCGCTTCCATCAATGCGATGCTCCTTCCAGGGCCAGGCGTCACCCACGTTGTAGCACAGTGTCCGCGCGGAGCCGGTCGCGCGCGGCTCCCGCGAGATCCCGCGCGGAGGGGCGTCGCGGTGCGGTGTCGCTGAACGACAAAAACGTTGTCACCCTCGCTCAGGCCTCTTCGAGGATCCGGCGGCGACTGGCCTCCGGCGGTGGTCGGACTCCGACGGGGAAATGGGCAGAAATGCCCAGTGATCTTCCCGCCATGATCGACGCTTTCTCCAGACCGATGCGCGCTGCGGCTCGCCTCCTGGCCCCGGCGCGGCTCGGCGCTGGCGAATGCGCCGGTGTTCCGTGAGATACTCGATACCCGATGATACCGGGAGAGCGTCTGGGGGACCGCTACACCATCGAGCGGCAGGCGGGGAAGGGCGGGCTCGGCACGGTCTACCGCGCGCGCGACGCCACGAGCGGCGCGCCGGTGGCGATCAAGGTCCTGCGCGACCCGACCCCCGACAAGCGCAGCCGGTTCGCCCGCGAGGCGCGCGCGCTGGCCGCCCTCTCGCACCCCTGCATCGTGCGCTACGTCGACCACGGGCTGACGCCGGACGGCGAGCTCTTCCTCGCCATGGAGTGGCTCGATGGCGAGGACCTCGGGGCGCGGATCGCCCGCGGCCGTCTGGAGCCCGCCGCCGCGCTCAAGGTCCTGACCCGGGTGTCCGAGGGGCTCGCTTTCGCGCACGCGCAGGGCATCATCCACCGCGACATCAAGCCGCAGAACATCTTCCTCCCGGGCGGCGCGCTCGAGCGGGCGACGATCGTCGACCTCGGCCTCGCGCGCCTCGGAGACGCGACGTCGTCGCTGACGCACACAGGGGCGACGGTGGGCACGCCGTCGTTCATGGCGCCGGAGCAGGTGGCCGGCGAGGGCGCTGTCGACGCCCGCGCGGACATCTACTCGCTCGGGTGCGTCCTGTTCGCCTGCCTGACCGGCCGGCCGCCCTTCGCCGCGGCGCACCCGTTCGCCGTGCTGGCCAGGGTGCTCTTCGAGGAGGCGCCGCGCCCGAGCGGGCTCGCGCCCGGCCTGCCGCCGGAGCTCGACGCCCTCGTGGTGCGGCTGCTCGCCAAGCGGCCAGAGGGGCGCCCCGACGCGAGGGTGGTCCTCGCGGAGCTGCGGGCGCTCGACGCGCTCGTCGCGGAGTCGTCGGTGACCGCGCCCGCGTCGGTCGGCCTGACGCGCCGCGAGCGGCGCCTCGTCAGCGTCATCCTCGCGCTCGCGCCCGACGCGGCCGCCGGGGGGCACGCCTCCGCCGACTCGCGCGCCCCCACCGCCTCGCTCAGCGACGCCCCGCTGCTGAGCTCGCTCTACAGCACGTCGCAGTCGCTCCGGCAGGTGGCGGCGCGGCACGGCGCGCACCTCGAGCTCTTGCGGGACGGCTCCCTCGCGGCCGTCATCACCGGCGCGGGATCGCCGACGGACCTGGCCGTGAGCGCCGCGCGCTGCGCCATCGCCCTCCGCGAGCTGCTCGCCGGCGCGCGCGTGGCGCTCTCGACCGGGTGGGACGAGCTCGAGAGGACGCAGCCCATGGGGCAGGTCATCGATCGCGCGAGCGCGCTGCTCACGGGGAGCACGGCCGATCGCGCGCTCCACAACGCGGGGAGCGGGCCGCCCATCCTCCTCGACCGGATGACCGCGGATCTCCTGGGCGACCGCTTCGAGGTGTCCCTCGACGGCACGGGGCTGGCGCTCGTCGGCGAGCTCGAGCCCGCGGACGAGGCGCGCAAGCTGCTCGGCAAGCCGACGCGTTGCGCGGGGCGCGAGCGCGAGCTGCTCCTCCTGCAGGCGACGTTCGACGAGTGCGTCGCCGAGTCCGAGGCCCGCGCGGTGCTGGTCACGGCGGAGGCCGGGGTGGGCAAGTCGCGCCTGCGCCACGAGCTCGTGCGGCGCCTCGCCGGCCGCGGCGAGCCCTTCGAGCTGTGGATCGCGCGCGGCGATCCGATGCGGCTTGGCGCGCCGTTCGGCATGCTGGGCCAGCTCGTCCGCCGCGCCGCGCGGCTGCTCGACGGCGAGCCGCTCGACGCGCGGCGGCAGAAGCTCGCCGCGCGCGTGGCGGTGAACGTCGCCGAGCCGCTGCGGCGGCAGGTCGCCGAGTTCCTGGGCGAGATGGTGGGCACGCCCTTCCCGGGAGACGACAGCGTCCTGCTCCGGGCGGCGCGGCAGGACGCGAAGCTCATGGGCGACCAGATGCAGGCGGCGTGGGTGGAGCTCGCGCGCGCCGAGTGCAGCGCGCGGCCGCTCCTGCTCGTGCTGGAGGACCTGCACTGGGGCGACCGGCCCACGGTCGAGTACGTCGACGCGGCGCTCCGGGTCCTCGAGGGCGAGCGGCTGGTGGTACTGGCGCTCGCGCGCCCCGAGGTGCGCGAGGCCTTCCCGGATCTGTGGAGCAAGCGGGCGCTGACGGACCTGCGGCTCACGGCGCTCTCGCGGAGGACGTGCGAGAAGCTCGTCGGCGAGGCGCTCGGGGGGCTCGACGCCGAGGGCGTCGCGCGGATCGTCGATCGCTCGGGGGGCAACGCGTTCTTCCTCGAGGAGCTCGTGCGCGCCGCGGCGGAGGGCCACGGCGGCGGCGTCCCCGAGACGGTGCTCGCGATGATGCAGTCGCGCCTGGAGGGGCTGGCGCCGGATGCGCGGCGGGTGCTGCGCGCGGGCAGCGTGTTCGGGAGCGTGTTCTGGCGCGGCGCGGCGGGCGCGCTGCTCGGGGCCGAGGCGAGCGAGGCGCACCTCGACGCCTGCCTGGCGGAGCTCGCACGGAGCGAGCTCATCACGCGCGTGCACGAGTCGACGTTCCAGGGCGAGGTGGAGTACGCCTTCCGGCACGCGCTCGTGCGCGACGCGGCCTACGGGATGCTGACCGAGGAGGACCGGCTGCTCGGCCACCGCCTCGCGGGCGCGTGGCTCGCCGACGCCGGCGAGACAGACGCCATGGTCCTCGCCACGCACTTCGAGCGCGGCGGCGAGCTCGAGCGCGCGCTCGGCTGCTACCGGCGGGCGGCCGAGCAGGCGCTCGGCGGCAACGACTACGCCGCGGCGATCGAGCGCGCCGAGCGCGCGGTGGCGTGCGGCGCGGCCGGCGAGGCGCTCGGCGAGATCGAGACGGTCCAGGCGGAGGCGTACCGGTTCCGGGGCGAGAGCGCGGCGGCCGAGCTGCACGCGACGATGGCGATGCTGGCGCTGCCCGAGGGGAGCGCGTTGTGGTGCCGCGCGGCGGGCGTTGCGCTCTGGGCCTCCCACCTCGTGGGGCGCGGGGACGCCGTCGTCGCGCTCGCCAGGACGCTGTGCGCGCGGTGGTCGGCCGAGGCGGTGACCGGGCCCGAGCTCATCGCCATGGCGCAGGCGGCGTTGATCCTGCTCTACATGCGGGGCCAGTGCGAGGAGACGGAGGCGCTTTCGTCGCGCATCGAGGCGTCGTTCGGGCGCTTCCAGCACGACCCGACCGTCAGCGCGCCCATCCTGCGGCTGCGCACGCACCGCGCGATCCTGGCCGGGGACGTCGGCAGCGCCTGGGAGCTCTGCGCGGCGTCGGTGCGCTGCTTCGAGGCGGCGGGCGACGTGCGCGGCGCCTGCGGGGCGCGCATCAACGCCGGTCATTTCTGCAACGAGCTCGGCGCATACGCCGACGCCGCGCGCCAGCTCCGCGCCGCGCTGGCCGACACGGGGCGGCTCGGCCTGCTGTTCATGGCGGCGTTCGCGAAGGAGAACCTCGGCCGCACGCTCCTCCAGCTCGGCGATCTCGACGAGGCGCGCGCGCTGCTCGACGACGCGCTCCGGTCGTTCGTGGCGGCAGGCGACCGGCGCATGGAGGGCGGCACCTACGTCTACCTCGCGGAGGTGTTCCGGCTCGCGGGGGACCTCGAACGCGCCGAGGCGGAGGCGCGCCGCGGCTGCAAGCTGCTCGCCGACGTCCCGCCGCTCATCCCGTGCGCCCTGGGCATCCTGGCGGGGGTGCTGCTCGCCGCGGGGCGCGCCGCCGAGGCGCTCGAGGTAGCGAACCGGGCCGCGGAGCTCGCCGCCCCGATCATCGCCGCGCAGGGCCACCTCGAGGAGGGCGAGTCGCAGATCTACCTGGTGCGGGCGGAGGCCCTCGAGGCGTGCGGCGCGCACGGGGAGGCCCGCGCCGCGATCGCGACCGCCCGCGACCGGCTGCTGGAGCGCACGTCGCGGATCGCGAACCCCGCGTGGCGGGCGGGCTTCCTGGAGAACGTGCCCGAGCACGCGCGCACGCTCGCGCTCGCCCGCGCGTGGGTGGGCGAGCGCGAAGGCGCTTGAGCGGTGGGCGGCGAGGCTCGCGCAGCGCACGGCGCGCGTCCACGGCGTCGATGGCGGCGGAGCCGCGGAGCCCACGATCGCCGCCGCGCGATCGCCGCCGACGTCGGCCTGCGGCTCCGACGTCCATCGCGGCGAGGTGAGCACAGGAGATCTCCTCTCTTCCGCTTCGCCCTCTTCGCTCGCTCGGCGCCCGCGCTCTTCGCTCATCCATACAGGCCAGCAGATCATCGATGCAGGCGCAGGCCAGCAGATCATCGATGCAGGCCAGCAGATCGCGTTGCCGGGAGCGGCTCGCGCCCCGGCAGATCGACTGGCCGCCACGCGCTCGCCGGAGCGCGAGCCCACCGCCCCTGGGAGCAGCCATGTTGTCTCTCCTCCCGTCCCTGGTGCCGTGGCGATTCGAGGCGTCCGTCGCTGCCGTCGGCCAGCGATGCCGCTCTTCTCCGCGCCTGCGCCGAGAAAGAAGAGCCATCGTGTCCTCACACCGTGCACGCGGGCGCCCCACATGAGGCGGGCGACGGAAGATCTTCACAGCGACATGGTCCTGTGAGCAAAGCCTCGCAAAACGTCGCGCGATACGAGGTGTCTTCACGTCGACTCCCGCGCTTGCGTCCGAGAGACGCGCCGCGTATCGTCGGTTGCCTGCCCTCCGCGGCGATGAAGGCGCGCAGGCCAGCCGAGATCACGCCGTGCAATCGCCCTGGCCTCTCCCGATCGTCGCCCTGACGCCGGCCTCTTGCGGGGCCGTGCGGTGGCGCATGCAGGGCGCGGAGCGGCTGACGGTCATCGTCAAGGCGACGTTCGCCCTCGTCCACGACAGGAGCGCGGAGCTCGCCGCCCCGGCGGAGCTGGTCCGCTCCGACCGGCTGCGAGACGGGCGGGGCAGCCTGGAGGAGGCGTGTGAGACAGCGCCTTACCTGCCGGGCGCAGGGGTCCTCGTGCGCGGGCACGCGGCCGCGCCGGCGGGGACGACGGCGACGGGGCTCTCGGTGCGGGTCGCGCTCTTTCGCGAGGATCGCTGGCTCCTCGACAAGGTGCTCCACGTGTACGGCGACTGGACGCGCGAGGCCCCGAGCCCGCTGCCGTTCAGCCTCATGCCGCTCGTGTACGAGCGCGCGTACGGCGGTCCGCACATCGACGCGAACCCTGTCGGCGTGGGCGGCGTGGGCGGCGTGGGCGGCGTGGGCTCGGGGATGGCGCTGCCGAACATCGTCGATCCGGCCGATCCGCTGAGGCCAGCGGGACTCGGGCCGATCGCGAGGCACTGGGCGCCGAGGAGAGGCCTGCTCGCGCGCGACCGGGCGCTCGATCACCCGGTCCCGGATCTCGATGGCAGCTTCGACTTCCTCCCGGTCCCGGATCTCGATGGCAGCTTCGACTTCCGCTATTTTCAAGCCGCCCCGGCGGACCAGCAGATCGAGCCTTTGCGGGGCGACGAGTGGATCTTCCTCCAGGGGCTGCACCCGCGCTGTCCGTGGCTGCGGTCCAGGCTGCCCTCGGCGCGCGGGCTGGCGCGGCTCTACCGGACCGGGGCGGGGAACGACGAGGGTGGACAGCCGATCGAGCTCGTCGCCGACACGCTGACCATCGACGCGGATCGCCTGCTCTGCTCGGTGATCTGGCGGGGGAACGTCGCGCTGCCGCCCGGCGACGCGCCGGCCCGGATGCGCGTCGTCGCGGGCGTCGAGGTGCCGGGACGGCCCCTCCTGTGGCCCTCGGCGGCGGCGGGCCCCGCTTCGTCGCGTCCTTGGCCTCCGGCGCCTGGCGTTGCCGGGGACGAGCCAGGAGCCGGGGGGAGCCCCGGTATCGAGGGCGAGCGCAGGGCCGGCGGCGACGGCGGCCTGGCCCTGGCGGGCATTGCTCGGCCGCTCGCGCCCGTCGCGATCGCCGAGGGAGCGGGCGGGCCGGCGGCCGCCGCGACGGAGATCCCGGCGGGGCACTGGAGCGTTGTCACGCAGCAGGTGACGCGGTTGGGCGCGGTGCCTCCCCTGCCCTTCTCACAGCGAAAGGAGGCGCACTGGAGCGCTGTAACGCAGCAGGTGCCGCTGTTGAACTCGATACCTCCTCTGCCCTTCTCGCAGCAAAAGGAGGCGCACTGGAGCGCTGTAACGCAGCAGGTACCGCCGCTGGGCTCGCCGCCTCCCCTGCCCTTCTTGCCCGCGCCCGAGCCGCCGCCACGCCCCGGGCCTCCCCCGGGGTCCGTGCCGTTCGCGATGCCCTTCGCCCGCTCCGGGCCGCACGCCTCGCCGCCCGAGCCGCCTCCTCCGGTTCTGCCGCCGCTCGCCGGGCTCGACGAGACGCACCCTGTCATCGACCAGCCGCATTCGCAGCAGGGGCAGCCGGCGGCCGCGACGCGCGATGAGGGGGGCGCTGTCGCGGAGCAGCCTCCTTCGCCGGGGCAGCCGGCGCCCGCAGCGCTCGATGAGACGGGTCCTGTCGCGGAACAGCCGCCTTGTCCGGCGCAGCCGGCGCTCGCGACCACCGATGAGACGAACCCGGTTGTCGAGGCCCCGCGCTCGCCGGCCGTTGCCGCGCCCGCGCTTCAGCCGGAGCCCCCCGCGTTCGCGAGCGCCGCCGCGCCCGCTGAAGCGGCGTCGCCTGCGGATGACCTCGCCCCCGCCGACGCCGCCCTCCCCGACGCTGCGCCCGCCGACGCCGCCCTCCCCGACGCTGCGCCCGCCAACGCTGCCCTCCTCCCCGACGCTGCGCCGCCCGACGCCGCCCTCCCCGACGCCCCGCTCGCCGACGCCGCCCTCCCCGACGCCGCGCCTGCCGAGCCGCCTCCGCCCGAGCTCGAGGCCCGGGGCCTGCGTGCGACGGTGCTCGCCCGCCTGAGGAACGGCCAGCCGCTCTACGACCTCGAGCTCGCGGGCGCCGAGCTCGAGGGCATCGACTGGAGCGGCGCCTCGCTCGAGCGCCTGAACCTCGCCGGCGCGACGCTCGCCCGATGCAACTTCGCCTCGGCGCGCCTCGCCAGGACCAACCTGAGCGGCGCCGATCTGACCGACGCCCGCATGCACGCGGCCGACCTCACGCGCGCCGATCTCTCGCGCGCGACGCTGGACGGCGCGCAGCTCTGCTCGGCGATCCTCAAGAACGCGGATCTCACCTCGGCCAGGGGCTCGAAGGCGAGCTTCGAGGGCGCGTCGCTGGACGGCGCCGATCTGCGGCAGGCGCGCCTGACCGAGGCGGTATTCGACCGGGCGAGCCTCGCCGACATCAACGGGAGCAAGGCGGACATCTCGCGTTCGAGCTTCGCGCACGCCAACCTCGCCGGCGCCATCCTGCGCGCGGCGAAGCTCAAGGAAGCGAGCCTCCCCTGCGCCAACGTCGATGGCGCCGATCTGCGCGAAGCGGATCTCGCCGGCGCCAACGTCTATGGAGTCAAGCTCGCAAACGCGAAGTCGAGCGGTGCAATATTGCGCTCCTTAGTCGAGATCGCGCCGCCGGAAGAAGACATTAACGTTTCTTCACAAGGTTGACTCCCTGACTCCTTTTCGTCTAGCTCCATAGAACGCCCTCCCTCGGGACGAACAAGGCGGAGCACTTACCACCTCGCACCCCGGAAGAGACACGGCCATGAGCGACCTCATCACGTTTTCCTCGAGCATCCTGCAGGTCCCGACGCGCGTCGTCGGCTTCCGCGGCGTGGAGGCGATCTCGCGCCCGTACAGGTTCGAGATCTTCCTGTCCATCCCGAGCGAGGGAGAGGACGACACGAACTTCGCGGAGATGGTCGGGGCCCGGGCGCGGCTCTCGATTGACCGTCAGGACGATATCAATCCGCCCTACGTGTTCACCGGCGTGCTCGCCGGGGTCGACCTCTTGCACGAGTTCGGCGGCCGCGCGCTGCTGCGGGCGGTGCTCGTGCCGCGGCTCTGGGGGCTCACGCTGTCGAAGCACAGCCGCATCTTCACGAAGAAGAGCGTGCCCGACGTGATCAAGCTCGTGCTCGAGGAGAACGGCATCACGAGCGCCGATATCGAGCTCAACCTCGGCAGCTACGAGACCGAGGAGCACATCTGCCAGTACCGTGAGAGCGACTTCGACTTCATCTCGCGCTGGATGGAGCGGGAAGGCATCTTTTACTACTTCGAGCACACCGAGGACGGCGAGAAGCTCATCCTCCGCGACAACAAGAGCTACCCCGCCGAGGCGCTCGGCGCGCCGGTCCGCTACCACCCGCAGACCGGGCAGGACCGGAGCGCCGCCGCGTCGTTCCGCACCTTCTCCTGCCAGCACGGGGCGCTGCCGTCGCGGGTGAAGCTCAAGGACTACGACTATGTCCGGCCGCACTTCCCGCTCGCCGGCACGGCGCCCGTGTCCCAGTACGGCGCCGGGGAGATCAGCCTCTACGGCGAGCGCTTCTTCAGCGCCGACGCCGGCAAGCGGCTCGCCCAGCTGCGCGCGGAGGAGTACCTCGCCCGGGAGGCGGTCTATCAGGCCACCGGCGCGCGGCTCCACCTGCGCTCGGGGTACACGTTCGACCTCGAGGACCACCCGCGCGCGCGGTTCAACGCGAAGTACCTCGCCGTCGAGCTGCGCCACCACGGCAACCAGTCCGCGGGGCACGCCGACTTCGAGGAGCTCGTCGGCCTCACGCACGAGGAGGTCTATCTCGTCGAGGTCTCGGCCATCCCGGCCGCGACGCAGTTCCGGGCGGAGTCGCGGACGGCGTGGCCGCGCATCTACGGCTACGAGAACGGCACGGTCGACGGCTCCGCGTCGAGCGAGTACGCGCAGATCGACGATCACGGGCGCTACCTCGTCAAGCTCAAGTTCGACGAGGCGAGCCCGCGCGACGGCAGCGGCTCCACGTACGTGCGCATGATGCAGCCGCACGGCGGCGGCGTCGAAGGGTTCCACTTCCCGCTGCGCCGGGGGACCGAGGTGGTGCTGAGCTTCCTCGGCGGCGACCCGGATCGGCCCGTGATCTCCGGCGTGGTGCCCAACGTGCTCACGCCGAGCCCGGTGACGAGCGGCAACCACACGAAGAACGTGATCCAGACCGGCGGCAGGAACCGCCTGGAGCTGGAGGATCAGGCCGGGGCGCAGCGCATCACGCTGTCGACGCCTTACTCGAACACGTACCTGCGGATGGGCGCCCCCAACGACAGCCACGAGCTCATCGCCAAGACCGACGCCAACAGCGTGTGGGACTCCGGGAGCAACTTCGACGTGAACGTCGGCAAGCAGGGCGGCGGCAACTGGTCGGTCAACGTCCGCGACCACGTCACGATGGACATCGAGGCCGGCAACTACAAGGCGAAGGCGAACGCGGGGGGAATGGAGTTCTACGCGGCGCAGAAGGTGACCTGGGAGAGCGCCGGCGAGGGCAAGGCCATCCTGGGAGACAAGACCGATCTGATCAAGGGCAACCACACCATCCTGCGCATGGGCGAGTTCATGGTCTGGACCGGCGGAACGGTGACCACGGCGACGTACGGCGACAGCACGACCTACACGGTCGGCAACGTGAAGTCGTTCAACTACTCCAACACCGAGGATATCAAGCAGGGCAATTTCAAGAGCGTCGTCCACGGGAACACGAACGACGAGAAGAACGGCGATTTCAAGACGACCACGAAGGGCTCCGTCGTCTCGCAGACCGTCGGCTCGACGGTCGACACCAAGCTCGGCATGTTCATCTCGGTCGCGGCCGGCTTCGTCTTCGATATGAAGGCCACCGCGAACATCAACATGTCCCTCGGCGGGGCGTTCGAGCTGAAGGCGGCGTGGAACATGGAGACGACGCTCGGCTTCAAGCTGACGGTGAACGCCGCGGGCTCGAACGAGAACACCCTCGGAACCAAGGTATCGACGAACGCGGGCGTGACGCTCGACATGAAGTACGGCACCACGGTGACGGCCAAGGCGGGGGCAGAGCTCGTGATGGAGAACGCGCGGCTCATCAAGCGGAACATCACCATCGAGTCTCTGCCCACATCCATTCGATCGCGGGCACTGTCGCTGCAAAAATCCGGATTCACTGTCATCTGACGGCCGGTGACGGGCGTCGAGGGCGGAACAGGGAGCGACACGTGACATGATGAGAAAGCGATCCGGCGCCGGTGACGGCCCGTCGGCGGGAGCGATGCCCGACCTGGCAGGCGCGCGGGAGGCGCTGCGCGGCGCCGACGTGGAGCTGGAAGGAACGCTCCAGAAGGCCCTGGCCGAAGGGCCGGCCGATCCCCGCGCGGCGTTCGCGGACGCCGTCCGGGCGCTGCGACAGGCCGCGATCCCGGCGCAGGACGGGCCCCCGCGCCGGGACGGCGGCGCGCCCGCGGCCGGCGCCAGCAGCGCCCTCCTGCGCGAGATCGCCGCAGGCGCGGCGCTCGCGGCGGCGCACCGGGCGACCGATGAGCCGTCAGATCCAGAGAGCGTGGCCAGGGGGCGCCGCGCACAGGCGGCCCTCTCGGCCGCGCCCGCCCTGACGGAGCGGCTCGTCCCCGCAGAGGTGCTGGGGAGGCGCGCGCCGCGGGCCGAGCCGTCCCTGCGCGCCGCGGTGGAGGGGGCCGTCGCCGCTGGCGAGTCGCTCGCTCGCCGGGAGCTCCAGGGCGCCGATCTGCGCGGGTTGGTGCTGTCGGGGGTCGACCTGAGCGAGGCATCTCTCGAGGGCGCGAACCTGTCCGGCTGTGATCTCTCGGAGGCGAACCTCGCCGGGGCCGATCTCACCCGCGCCCGGCTGGAGGGCGCCCGGCTCCCGAACGCCAGCCTGCGTGGAGCGCGGCTCGCGGAGGCCCAGGCCAGCGGCGCGGTGCTGACCGGCGCCGATCTCCGGGGCGCGGTACTCCAGAGAGCGTGGCTCGAGGGGGCGCGCCTGTCCGGCGTCGATCTGCGCGGCGCCGATCTCTTCGGCGCGATCGCACGGGGCGCCGATCTCGACGGCGCCCGCGCGGACGCGGTGCTCTTCTCGCACGTCGACCTCACCGGGGCGCGCTTCACGCGCGCGAGCCTCGAAAGAGCGGTCTTCTTCCGGTGTGAGGCGGCGGGGGCGGACTTCGCCGAGTCGCTGCTCGAGGGCGCCACGCTCACCGGCGTCCGCGCCGAGCGCGCCTCCTTTCGCAAGGTCCGGGCGCGCGCGCTCCGGGTGGATCCGGCGTCCACGCTTCGCGGCGCCGACCTCTCCGAGGCGGCGCTCGATGGGGCGCGCCTCCGCGGGATCGATCTGGAAGGCGCGCGCCTCGACGGGGCCTCGGCGGACGGCGCTGACCTGCGGGGATCGCGCCTGCGCGACGCGCGCCTCACCGGCCTCGTCGGCCACGCGAGCCTGGATGGAGGCCGACCGTGACGCGCGTCGTGCGGCCCATTCGCCTCTCTCTCAACCAGCGCGTCGTCACGGTCCGGCGCGCGCACCACCTCAGCGTGGGCCTGCTCATGTACTTCCCCCTCGAGGCGCCCGAGGTGGCCTTGCCCGAGGTTGGGATGTGGCAGCAGGTCGCCAAGGCGCTGGGCAAGGACGCGATCCTCGACGAGGGGTTGCCCAAGCCGCGGGGCGAGGTCCTCGTCTTCGGCCGGGCGTACGCCCCCGGCGGGAGACCGCAGCCGGCGTTCTCGGCGCGGCTCCAGGTGGGTCGCGACGAAGCCTCCCTCGTCAACAAGAGCCTCTATGTCATCGGCAAGCGGCGCTGGCAGCGCGGCGGCCCGACCGAGCCCGAGCCCATCACCGAGATGGACGTCGCCTGGGAAAACGCCTTTGGCGGGCCCGACTACCCGCCCAACCCGAAGGGCATGGGGCTCGCTCCCGTCGACGAAGACGGGGCGCGGGTGCACCTGCTCCCGCGCCTGGAGCACCCGCAGCACCTCGTGACGTCGCCCGGCGATCGGCCGCCGCCCGCGTGCTTCGGAGCGCTCGACCCGACGCTCGCAGAGCGCATGGCCAAGATGGGGACGTACGGACCGAAATGGGTCGAGCAGGAGTTCCCCGGCTTCGCTCGGGACCTCGATCCCGAGTACTTCCAGGTGGCCCCCGAGGATCAGCGGCTGCCCGGCTACTTCGAGGGGGGCGAGCCTCTCGTGCTGGAGAACATGCACCCCACGAAGGCGCGCCTGGAGTCCAGGGTGCCCAGGGTCCGCGCGCGGTGCTTCATCCAGCGCGAAGGGGACGCCGCGGCGCGCGGGAATGCGCCCCTGGAGGAGGTCGCGACGCGCCTGGAGACCGTGATCCTCCTCCCCAACGCGGAGCGGGGCGTCGCGATCTTCCGTGGCATGATCGACGTTGCCGAGGACGACGCGGCGGACCTGGCCGTGCTCCTCATTGCCCTCGATCGCGCCGACGCCCCGAGGCCGGTCGAGCACTACCGCACCGTGCTCGCGCAGCGGCTCGACAAGGAGAAGGGACATGTCCACTCCCTGCGCGACAAGGATCTGCTGCCGCAGGCCGATCCGGGGGCGCCGGCCGTTTCCTTCCCGGACGACCGCCTGAGCGACATGGACGAGCTGCTCGCGCGGCGCGGGCACATGGAGCGGCGATCGCGCGCGCGCGCGCAGCGCGAGCTCGATCGAGCGCGCGCGGCAGCCGCGTTGCTCGGCCAGGAGCCGGACGAGGCGCTGCCGCGGGAGCTGCCAGCCGCCCCGGAGCCGCCCGGGCTCGACGAGATGGCCGAGTTCGTGGAGCGCATGGAGGCTGAGGCGGGCGCGCTCGCGAAGGAGGCGGAGACGGAGAGGCTCTCGGCCGAGGAGGAGGCGCGGAGGGCTTGCGCCGACCAGGGCATCGACTTCGACGCGATGGTCGAGAAGGGCCGGCGCGAAGGGGGCGGCCCGCCGAAGTTCCGCGCAGCGGAAGAGATCGCGCGCCTCCGCGAGCTCGCGGAAGCAGGCCGCGTAGGGGGCGTTCCGATGGAGGACCTCGAGGCGAAGCTCGCGGATCCGGCCTTCCTCGACGGCCTGCACCGGACCGAGGCAGCGCTGCTCACGTCGTACCGCGCCTCCGCCCACCTGCTTGTGCCCGCCGCGCCGCGGGACGAGGCGGCCCAGTCCGTCCTCCGCGCGGACATCGAGCGCGCTCTCGCCGAGGGCGCGTCGCTGGCGCGGCGCGATCTGACCGGCGCCGATCTGCGGGGCCTGCGCCTCGCGGGCGCGGACCTCCGCGAGGCGCTGCTCGAGGGGGCAGATCTCACGGCGTGCGATCTCGCAGGGGCCGAGCTGTCAGGTGCGGTGCTCGCGCGCGCGCGGCTCGAGCGCGCGGTGCTGACCGGCGCCCGGCTCGTCGAGGCGAACCTCGGTGAGGCCGAGCTGGCCGGCGCGATCTTCGAGGGCGCCAGGCTGTCCAGGGCCAACCTCCACAAGGCCCGGCTCGCGGGGGCGCTTTTGTCGAACGCCGACCTTGAGGGCGCAGATCTCTACGAGACGGCCCTCTCGGGCGCGGATCTCCGCGGCGTGGACGCGGACGACGTGCTCTTCTTCCGGGTCGATCTCTCGGAGGCGCGCTTCGCGGGAGCGAAGCTCCGGAAAGCGACCTTCTTCCAGTGCACGGGCCAGACGATCGATTTCAGCGACGCGCTGCTCGAGCAGGCGACCTTCGTGCAGATGCACGTGGAAGGCGCGTCTTTCCGGCGGGCCCGCGCGGCGAACCTGCGGCTCGTGCCCGCCTCCTCGCTGCCGGGCGCGGACTTCTCGGGGGCCGAGCTCGTCGCGGCGCACCTGCGCGGCGCCGACCTCGCGGGCGCGAGCTTCGAGGGGGCCACGGCCGACGAGGCGGATTTCAGCGAGGCCAACCTGCGCGGCGCGCGCCTCGCGTCGCTCCGCGGCAAGGGAGCGCGGTTCATCCGGACCGATCTGACCGACGCGGACCTCTCGAGCGCCAACCTCATGGACGCCATGCTGCAGAAGGCCAAGCTCGCCGGGGCGAACCTCACGCGGACGAACCTCTTCGCCGCGAACCTGCTCCAGGCCAGGGGGGACGAGCGGACGACCTTCGTCGACGCCCACATCAAGCGCGTGCTCTTCACGAGGCAGGACGGATGAACCGCGACGAATTGACCGCGAGAGTCGAGGCAGGCGAGCCGATCATCGAGGAGAGCCTCGCCGGGCTCGATCTCTCCGGGCTGGACCTGTCGGGGGTCCTCTTCGAGAAGGTCTCGTTCCGGGGCGCGACGCTCGCGGAGGCCAACCTGGAGGAATCGGTGCTCAGCGCGTGCGACCTCGCCGGCGTCGACCTCGCCGGCGCCAGGGCGCGCCACAGCGCATGGACGCGGTGCGCGCTGCTCGGCGCCTCGTTTTCCCGCGCCGATCTCCAGTCCGCCGACTTCGTGGAATGCGACGCGTCGGGCGCCTCGTTCGACGGCGCCGGGCTGACGCTCGGGAACATGGTGAAGGGGCGTGCCGACCAGGCGAGCTTCCGCGCGGCGAACCTCGACCGCTTCGCGTTTGTGGACACGGAGGTGGCAGGGATCGTGCTCGAGGAGGCGAGGCTCCATCAGGTGTGCCTGCTCAACGCCGACCTGTCCACGGCGCGCCTGCGCGGCGCCTCGATGCACATGACGGTGCTCGTCGGGGCGCACCTGCGCGGGCAGGACCTCTCGGGCATGAACCTGACGATGGCGCAGCTCGTCGACGCCGATCTCGCCGGGTGCGATCTGCGGAGCGCGACGCTGGTCCAGGCGAACTTCAAGGGCGCAGATCTCACGGCGGCGAAGCTCGACGGCGCGGACGCCGAGCGCGGCCTCTTCATCGGCGCGCGGCTCGCCGGCGTGTCGGCCACGGGCCTCAAGGCGCGGCAGGCGCTCTTCTCCGAGGCCGACCTCGAGGCGGCGAACCTCGCGGGCGCCGACCTTTACCAGGCCATCTTCCACCGGGCGACCTGCCCGCTCGCGAGCCTCCGCGGCGCGGATCTCACCTACGCGGACTTCTCGCACGCGAGCGTCGAGAAGGCCGATTTTTCGCACGCGAAGCTCTTTCGCGCTCGCTTCCACCAGGCGCGGGACGCGGGCGCGATCTTCACGAGCCGAGCCGCGGCGCTCGGCGATGACCAGGAGCTCCTGGAAGCCGAGCGCTGGACGCCGTGAGGGGACCCTCCTTTCGACAGCAGGAGACAGACGATGCGAGACAATCTGGCGAGACAACGGATGGAGACCCTCGCGACCCAGGAGGTCGGCGCGGTCATAGGGGCGATGGGCCGGACGTTCCAGGTGCGCGTCGGGTCGGGCGACTACGCGGCGAAGCGCGCGGTGAGCTGCCTCGTCGAGCCGGAGCTCGGCGATCGCGTCCTCGTCGCGCTGCACGACGGAGGGTGCCACGTGCTCGCCGTGCTCGACCGTGAGCGCGACGCGCCGACGCGCCTCGTGGCCGACGGGGATCTGCAGGTGAGCACCCCGGGCGGGCGGTTCACGGTCACCGCGGAGGAGGGCGTGAGGATCGTCACGCCGGCCGAGGTGGCCGTGGCCGCGGGCAAGGTGCGCGTCGCCGCGGGCGAGGGGTCGCTCGCCGTCGGGGCGATGACGTACGTGGGCGAGCGGCTCGTCGCGCAGGTCGACCGCGTGAAGACGGTCGCGCGGTCGGTGGAGTCGATCGCAGACCGCTGGGTGCAGCGGCTCGACCGGGCGTACCGCTTCATCGCCGAGTCGGAGCAGGTGCGGACGCAGTACTATGAGGTCAAGGCCAAGGCGGCGGTGAACATCAAGGCGGAGGCGACGCTCGTCTCCAGCGGCGAGCTCACCAAGATTGACGGTGGGCAGATCCACCTCGGCTGACAGGAGGCACCGATGTTCGCGAATTCGCAGATGGGAGGCATGGCCCTCGGGGGGCCGGACGTGTGCCTGACGCCTCCGGCGCACCTGCCGGTGCCCTATCCCAACCTGGCGGCGCAGCCGATGGGGGTACCGGCGGTCTACAACGTCCTGCTCACGTGCGCGCCTGCGCACAACATGAGGACGCAGGTGCCGCTGACGAACGGCGACAACGCCGGCCTGGAGACCGGCGTCGTCTCGCACACGGTGATGGGCCCCTCGCGCCACGTCACGGGCGCGTTCACGGTGCTCATAGGCGGCGCGCCCGTCACACGCATGACGAGCATCACGATGCAGAACTCCCTCAACGCGCCGGGGCTCAGCATCGTCCCGAGCCAGGTCAAAGTGCTCGTCCTCGCCCCCTAGGCGGCCCATGAAAGAGCACAACCGGCTCCGCATCGAGCGCCTCACGGCGCGCTACGCGCGGCGCATCGAGGCGGCGCGCGCCCCTGCGGAGGCCGATTTCCTTCGCGAGTTCGACGGGCTGCGCGAGCGCGTGCTCCGCCCGCAGATGGAGGAGCTCGCCGCCGAGCTCCGGAAGGCGGGGCACGCGCCGCGCATCGTGATCGACGAGGGGCACGACACGCCGAGCATCGAGCTCGCCCTCGGCCTGCGCGAGGCCAGGGCGACCCGCAACGTGGTCGGGTTCTGCGTCATCCGCTGGTCCGGCTACCCGCTCCAGATCCTCGCCTATCTCGAGGTCAACCCCACGCCGTTCGATCTGGAGCGGTTCGCCAGCGCCGCGGACATCGGGGCCGATCGCGTCGAGCAGCTCCTCGTCGACGCTGTCGAGCAGATCATGGTCTGCAACGCGCCCTGAGCGCGCGGAAGCAGAGGAAGCAGAGGAAGCAGCGCAAGACGACGCCGCGCCTCGCGCTGTACGTCCGCTTCGATGAGTCCGCCGGAGGTGATGCGGGCTCAGCCCTGGGGCGCCTGGCCGGCGGCCCGGGGACAGGTGTGGGTTTCGGGGCTATGCTCCGCGGATGAGTACCACAGAGCTCAGCGCGGCGAACTTCGAACAGACGGTCGACTCGAACGACATCGTCCTCATCGACTGGTGGGCGCCCTGGTGCGGCCCCTGCCGGGTCTTCGCGCCCGTCTTCGAGAAGGCGTCCGAGAAGCACACGGACATCGTGTTCGCGAAGATCAACACCGACGAGCAGCAGGACCTGGCCCAGGCCTTCAACATCCGCTCGATCCCGACGCTCTTCATCTTCCGCGAGAAGGTCCTCCTCTTCGCGCAGGCGGGCTCCCTGCCCGCGTCGGCGCTCGATCAGGTGATCGAGAAGGTGCGCTCGCTCGACATGAACGAGGTGCATGCGAAGATCGCCGAGGAAGAGGCCAAGAGGACGGCCGGCGGCGGCGAGGCCGGCGGCGGCGAGGCCAGCGAAGGGGCCTGAGGCGCGCGGCGGCCGGGCCGCGGGGGGGCTGCTCCGTGGCGCTGGTGACTGGCGCGGTCAGGCTAGCTCTGGCTGCCAGTCTTGTCCCCGCGGTAGTCGGTGGCCCCTGGGATGACGGGCAGCCAGGGCACGCGGTGCACGGTCCAGAGCTGGAAGGACGGCGGCGGCAGGTCGCTGGGCCGGTCCATCGTGCCCAGGAAGATATCGAGCTCCCGGGCCCCGTCGCGGCGCCAGAACAGCGACGAGCCGCACGTCGAGCAGAACTGGCGGACAGCGACGCTGGAGGACCGGTAGGTGGCGGGGGAGCCGGAGAGCAGCTCGAAGCGCTCTTCCGGGAAGGTGGCGAACGCCGGCATGGGCGCGCCGCTCTGTCGCCGGCACTGGCTGCAGTAGCAGACATTGGTGCTCGACGGCGCGCCGCGCGCGCGGTAGCGGATCGCGCCGCACAGGCAGCCGCCGGTGTGGTGAGCCTCGGACATGGTCGTCGCCTCCGTTCCTGGATGGTGCGAGCGCCAGCCTGGCCCTTCCCGAGGCGCGCCGCAACCGCGCGCGGGGCCGCGGCGCTGGCCTCATACGGAGGCCCGGAACGGCCGGCAGAGCGCGTAGCCCAGGGCGCAGCCGAGGCCGTAGAGCGCGAAGTCCACGGGATCGAACCCGCCGTTGCCGCCGAGCAGGAGCCGCCCCGGGGTGGTGCTGCGCGCCGCCCAGAGCCAGGGCTGCTCGCTCAGCTGGAGCAGCTCGATCGCGCACGTCCCGGCGAAGACCGCGAGCGCCAGCCGATGGGTGCGGGCGAAGATCCACACGAGCTGCGCGGCGGCGATCCACACGACTTCATAGAGCACCGCGCCGGCGCTGTTGCGCAGCCAGGCCGGGCCGCCGTGAAAACGGGCGATGAGGCCGACGGGGATGACCGCGACGATGAGAAAGGCGAGGGCGATGCGCTTGCGAGCGGTTTCCGGCATGGGCAGGGGCTGGAGAGACGAGAGGATTGAATCGCCAAGAGCGCCAAGGACGCCAGGAGAGAGATTTATAGATACAATTTATAATTTATCTTTCTCTCTCCTGGCGTCCCTGGCGCTCTTGGCGGTTCAATCTTCTCTTCAATTCATTGAACCACCACGGCGCCAGCCGCTCAACCCATCAACCCCAGCACGTGGCGCGCCGCCGGGGGCATGGACTCGGTCTCGTCCACCACGGTCATCGACACGCCGCGGTGCTCCCGCGCGACGAAGCCGCACTGCAGCGCGCGCCGCGGGGCGCCGCTCCGGTTGCGCGTCCCGGAGTGCCAGAGATGGCCGTTGAAGACGAGCACCGAGCCCGCCTCCGCCTGGACCGTCACCTCCTGCGGGTGATGGCGGGCTGGATCCGCGAGATCCTTCGGCGGCCTGCGCCGCAGCTTGTGAGACCCGGGCACGAGCCGCGTCGCGCCGTTGTCCGGCGTGACCTCGTCCAGGTACCACAGCGCGGTGACGACGTGGAACGCGCCCGGATCGCCCGCCCCGCTCCAGTCCATGTGGAGCCCCTGCTGCCCCAGACCCGGACGCGGGCAGCGCCACGCCACCGCCCCGAGCGCGAAGGGCCGGCGCAGCACGTGCCAGGCAGCCGCCAGCAGCCGGGGCCACCGGAGGGCGCGGAGGACGGCGCCCTGGTGCTCGCCGAGGCGAGCCAGCTGCTGGTTGCCGCCCTGGGCCGAGTCGCCGTCACCCCCGGCGCCCCACCCGTCGCAGTCCGCGCGCAGCGCCTCGAGCCACGCGGGCTCGACCACCGAGCGGAACAGGACGTAACCCGCGTCGTCCAGCGCGCGCCCCTCGCCGGCGGAGAGCGCAGCGGGCCCCGCGCCGAGCGCGGCCAGGGCCTCCTCGAACGCGGCGTCCCGGGGGTGCGTGGCCTCGTCCATGGCGCCCAGCATACACCGCTGCTGCCGGACTGAGCTGCTGCGCCGCCGGCCCGCGCTGCGGCTTCACGCGCCGTCGCGCGCGGGGCGGAGCGCGAGCGGCGCGGTGCCGGCGAGCAGCCCCGCCGCGAGCGCGAGCACGCCGCCGAAGCCGACGCAGGCGCACCCGAGCGCGCCGGTCAGGGCGGCGACGCCGCACGCCGAGGCCCACGAGGCCCCGAGCCGGTCGGACCGACGCAGCGCGCGCGAGAGCAGCGCGCCGGCGGCGACCCCGCCCGCCAGGCACGCGGGGACGCAGATCGACACGCACCCTTCCGGCGTGCACAGGTGACCGTGGACGCGCGCCGCGTGCGCTACCGTGAAGGGCACGAGCCCCGCCGCGACGCCCGGGAGCACGCCCCGGCCGAGCTGCCGCCCTCGCCACGACAGCAGCGCCGCGGTGACGTAGAGCGCCGCGCCGATGATCGCGGTGGTGAGCGGGCGGTCGCTCATCAGCGCGGCCACGAGCGCCACCGCGATCGTCGGGGTCGCCGCCCAGGCCGCCCGTCGGGCCCTCCCGCGCTCGTACGCACGATAGGCCCTCTCCTTCAGGCCAGCGAGCGCCTCAGGTTCCATAGATCCTCCTCCACGCCTCCCGGAGGCGAGCAAATGCGCGCTCGCGGCGCTTGCGGAACGCCGCTCCCGATATCGACGGATCCCGGTCGCCCTCCAGCACTGTCGCCCGCAATGTCTCGCGATCTGCCTCGGCGAGCGTGCCGAGCACCTCGCGCGCCGCGTCGTCCAGATCCCGGGCGATCGCCGCGTCCTCCGGCGTGGGCCCGTCGGCCGCGATCGACGGGACGAGCTCGTCCGGCGCCTCCCTGGACCGGGCCCGCCGCCGCCGCGCCGTGCGGCACTCCCACGCCGCGATCGCGAGCGCCCAGGTGAGGGCGTCGGCCTCGGGGTCGAACGTGCTGGCGCGGTCGAAGATCTTGAGGAGCGCCTGCTGCGACGCGTCCTCCGCGTCCGCCTCGCCCCCGAGCATGCGGCGGCAGAACGCGCTGATCGCCGGCCAGAGGGCGGCATAGACAGGATCGAACGCCGCGCGATCGCCGTCAGCCAGGCGTCTCATCGACGCGTTGAGCAGCGATCGCGCGCGGGATTCCAAGGGCTACGTCCTCAGCCGCAGGGGCAGTCCGGGCACGGGCAATCCGCGCACGGACAGCCGCCCGCGAGCTGCGTACCAGCATAGGCCACCGCCGGGATTCCGAGGACGGCCGCGATCAGGGTCACCTTGAGCCAACGACGCATGGGCGCTCTCCTTCGATGTTACGGCCGGCTGTCGTCGCCGGCCTTCCCCGGCTCTAGGCGCGAGCAGGGCCGAGCGTGACACCCGCGCGATCGAAATCTGGCGCCGGGCATTTCGTCGCCGGTATGCCCATCGGCCATGCCGCCGCGCCAGCGGCGCTCGCGCCGCGAGCCCCTTGTTCCAGCTTTGCAGGTCATTCCGCCGGACAGGCTCGACGTGCTAGGGTGTCGCGCCTATGCCCGGCCGCTTCTGTAGTGCTGCCCTTGGCGTCCTGTGGCTCGGGTGCACGTCGTCGCGGCACGAGGCCGGCCCGGGCGCCGGTCCGGCGGGGAGCGCCGGCGTGGCGGTCGCGGAGCCCGCCGACGGCCGCACCGCGGGTGCCCTGGGCGCCACCGTGCCCGCGATCGCCCCGGATCCCTCGCTCGCGGCGCCGGCCGCCGCGGCGCCGCCCGTCCCGGCCGCGGGGGAGCCGGCGAAGGCGCCGCCGCCGGCCCCGACCCGCGTGTACGCGCGGAGCCGCGAGGTGCTGATCCGGTCCGCGCCGAGGCCCAAGGCCCAGTGGATCGGCCAGCTCTCGCTCGGCGGCTCGGTCCGGCTGAAGAGCGCCGACCCGCTGCGGGGCGCCGGCGACTGCCCGGCGTTCTACGCTGTGGAGCCGCGCGGCTACGTCTGCGTCGACGGCGAGCGCGCCACCCTCGACGCGGCCGATCCGATGCTCCAGACCCTGGCCGCCCATGCCCCGCTCGTCGAGCAGCCGCTGCCGTACCGCTACGGCGAGTCGCTCGGGCTCAAGCGCCTCCTCGGCGTGGAGGGCATCACCACCCCGGCGTGGCCCTCCGGGATGCACGATCTGCGTCACATGCAGGTCCGCCCCCGGTCGTCGGTCGCGTGGACGAGGGAGGTCGAGGCCGGCGGGGCGACGTGGCTCTGGGCCTCCGATCTCACGTTCGTGCCGAAGGACAAGGTCAAGCCGTACGAGGGCGCCACCTTCCAGGGGGTACACCTCACCTCCGAGGTGCGCCTGCCCATCGCGTTCTTTCGCCGCAAGCCGCGCCCCAAGTACCGCCTCACGGAGGGGAACCAGCTCGCGAAGACGGACGCCGTGTGGGAGCGCCTCGACCGGGTCGAGCTGACGGGCAAATCGAAGCAGGTCGGCGAGCTGACGTACCTGGAGACGCGCGACGACGAGAACTGGGTGCTGGAGCGAGATGCGGTGGTCGTCCGGCCGCGGAAAGGGCGGAACCCGTGGGGGCGCCCCATCCGGCTGAGCGGCGGGCCGCCCGCGGCGCAGGGCGACGGGCCGAGGAACACGTGGGTCGAGATCGCGGCCCTCGACGGCTGGCTCATCGCCTACGAGGACGACCGGCCCGTCTTCGCGACGCTCATCTCCGCCGGGCGCAACGGGGCCGAGGAGCCGGAGCGGACCGAGCCGTTCGTGCCGCCTTCCACGACCCCGCTCGGCCAGTACCGCATCAACCGCAAATGGGTGACGAAGACGCTCATCACCCCCCACGTCGACGAGGACGACTGGATCGAGGCGGAGGTGCCGTGGAGCCAGCACTTCTTCAGCAAGTACCTCCTGCACGCGGCGTACTGGCACAACAACTGGGGTGACGGGCAGAGCGGCGGCTGCGTGAACCTCTCGCCTGTCGACGCGAAGTGGCTCTTTCACTGGACCGAGCCGCCCGTGCCGGAGGGGTGGTACGCGGTCCAGGCCACGCGCAAGGACCCCTCGACGCGCGTCGTGATCCACCGCTGAGCCGGCGGTCTTCTGTACGCGCTTTACTTCACCGGCGCGCTGCCCGCCTCGCCCGCCGCGGCCATGCGCCGCATGCACAGCTTGAGGCCGGCCCGCAGGTTGCCCACCGTCGTGACCCCGGAGAGATCGAGCCCGAGCGCGATCATCGTCTGCGCCACGTTCGACCGGATCCCCGTGATGATCCCCTCCGCCCCGAGGAGCCGGATGGCCTTGATCATCTCGATGAGGTACCCGGCTGTCTGCGTGTCGACAGCGTCCACCCCGGTGAGGTCGAGGATCGCATACCGAGCGTCCTTGTTCACGATCGCCGACAGCAGGTTATCCATCACCTCGGAGATCCGCAGGCTGTCCACCACGCCCACCATCGGCAAGGTCAGCACCTTGTCCCAGACCTCGATGATCGGCGTCGACAGATCGCGGATGACGTCCTGCTGCTTCTCGATCAGCTCCAGCTTGTTCCGCAGCTCGATCTCTCGCTGCTTCGCCGCCGTGGTGGTGTCCATGGTGATGCTGACCACGCCGGGCTCCCCGCGCTCGTCGCGCACGGGGACGAACCATGTCTCCCAGGTCAGGCCGTGCGCCTCGGTGACGCTGTGCGAGGCCTTCCCCGCGAGCGCCTGCTGGATGGATTCCACGGCCCCCGGAGCGCCAGCATAGAGCTCGTAGACGCTCTTGCCGAGGTGCTCCCCCGGCTGGATGCCGGAGGCCTCCAGCCCCTTGCCGTCGTGGAACCTGAAGATGCCCTCGCGATCGAACCTGCACACGACGACCGGCAGATTGTCGAGGATCGTCCGGAGGAGCAGCGCTGCCTCTCCGAGCTTCGCCTCGGCCTCATTCCGGCTCTCCGCCCCCGTCGTCGACGTCTCGGCCCCCGTCATGAGAGTCTTCTACCGCGCTTGCGCGCGGCTCGTCGAGGGCTTGTCGACCTTCGCGGAGAGTTTCGTGAACCAGCAGGGGGGAATATCGCACAGGCCTGCTGAGCCCGCCTGACACCTGCCTTGCGCGGGTGGTGCACTCGCCACTTCCCGCGTCCGCGTCCGTTCGAGATCGCCAGAGGGCCTTTACGAGCTCTTATTTCACCGGCGCGCTGCTCGCCTCGCCCGCCGCGGCCATGCGCCGCATGCACAGCTTCAGGCCGGCGCGCAAGTTCCCCACCGTCGTCACGCCGGACAGATCGAGCCCGAGCGCGATCATCGTCTGCGCCACGTTCGACCGGATCCCCGTGATGATCCCCTCCGCACCCAGCAGCCGGATGGCCTTGATCATCTCGATGAGGTACCCGGCTGTCTGCGTGTCGACAGCATCCACCCCGGTGAGGTCGAGGATCGCGTACCGAGCATCCTTGTTCACGATCGCCGACAGCAGGTTATCCATCACCTCGGAGATCCGCAGGCTGTCCACGACGCCCACCATGGGCAAGGTCAGCACCTTGTCCCAGACCTCGATGATCGGCGTCGAGAGATCGCGGATGACCTTCTGCTGCTTCTCGATCAGCTCCAGCTTGTTCTGCAGCTCGATCTCTCGCTGCCTCGACGTCGCGGCGTCCAGGGTGACGCTGATGAGCCCATCGGGCTCCCCGCGGCCGTCGCGCACGGGGACTTGCCATGTCTCGAAGACGGCGCCGTGCGCCTCGTAGACATGGTGCGTGGCCTCCCCCGCGAGCCCACGACGCAGGCCCTCCGTGGCCTCCTCATGCTCCCTGTAGAGCTCGAGCACGCTCGCGCCGACGAGCTGCCCCGGCTTCATGCCGACGGCCCCGAGCCCCCTGCCGTCCTGGAAGGTGAAGACGCCCTCGCGGTCGTACCTGGCCACGCTGATCGGAAGGTTCTCCAGGATGGCGCGGAGCAGCAGCTGCGCCTCCTCGAGCTTCTCCTCGCTCTCGCCCTGAGCATCCGGCCCGCTCGTCGCCCCCTCAGCCCCCGTCATGAGAGTCTTCTACCGCGCTCGCGCGCGGCTCGTCGAGGGTTTATCGACCATCACCGGAGCGTTTCGTGAACCAGCCGGGGGAATATCGCACAGCCCGGCTGAGCACGCCTGGCGCTTGCCTTGCGCGGGTGGCGCACTCGCCACTTCCCGCGTCCGCCGCCCTATGTGCTCGCCAGAGCGCCTGTACGAGCGCTTGTTTCACCGGCGCGCTGCCCGCCTCGCCCGCCGCGGCCATGCGCCGCATGCACAGCTTGAGGCCGGCGCGCAGGTTCCCCACCGTCGTGACGCCGGACAGGTCGAGCCCGAGCGCGATCATCGTCTGCGCCACGTTCGACCGGATCCCCGTGATGATCCCCTCCGCACCCAGCAGCCGGATGGCCTTGATCATCTCGATGAGGTCCCCGGCCGTCCGCGTGTCGACCGCCTCGACGCCGGTGAGGTCGAGGATCGCGAACCGAGCGTCCTTGTTCACGATCGCCGACAGCAGGTTATCCATCACCTCGGAGATCCGCAGGCTGTCCACAACGCCCACCATCCACTGCCCCGTCGAGACTGCTGTTTCGCTGATCCGCCGACGCGGGACATCTCCGCCGTGGGAGCTGGCGTGGAGGGTCGAGGTCCCCCGCGCTGCGCACCCGCCCTCGCGCGGAGGAGCCGGGCTCTGCGCGGCGCGGCTTGACATGGTGTACGATCGACACTAAGATTCGTGTGTAAGATACACGGAGGATCGAATGTCTGTCTCATACGAGCACCCGCGGCCGGCGCTCACGGTGGATTGCGTCGTGTTCGGCCTCGACGAGGAGGACCTCAAGGTCCTGCTCATCCGGCGGGAGCTCGAGCCGTTCCGCGGCAGGTGGGCGCTCCCGGGCGGCTTCGTGCACGTCGACGAGGCGCTGGACGACGCCGCGCGTCGGGAGCTCGCGGAGGAGACGGGGCTCTCGGGCGTGTTCCTGGAGCAGCTCTACACGTTTGGCGCCCCCGGGCGCGACCCGCGCGAGCGCGTCGTCTCGGTGGCGTACTACGCGCTGGTCAAGCTGGGGGACCACCGGGTCAAGGCGGCGACCGACGCGCGCGAGGCGGCGTGGTTCTCGGTGGACGACACGCCGTCGCTCGCCTTCGATCACGAGGAGATCCTCTCGGTCGCGCTGGAGAGGCTCAAGGGCAAGGTGCGGTATCGGCCGATCGGGTTCGAGCTCTTGCCGCCGAAGTTCACGCTGTCGCAGCTCCAGCGGCTCTACGAGAAGATCCTCGAGCGCCCGCTCGACAAGCGCAACTTCCGCAAGAAGGTGCTCGGCACCGGGCTGCTCGTGGAGCTCGACGAGGTCGAGCAGGACGTCGCGCACCGCGCGGCGCGGCTCTACCGGTTCGACCGGCGGAAGTACGAGCGGCTCGAGAAGGACGGGTTCAGCTTCGAGATCTGAGGCGGGGCGGGCGGCGCGCAGCGAGGTCCGCCGGCCGACGCTGGGTGCGCGGCGAGCGCTCGCCGGAGCGCGGGGCCCCGGCGAGTGCTGATCTTCAATACGGCGGACACGCGCCGTCCGGGACGAGGGTACCGGCGTTGATCTTCTGTGCGACCCCTCGGGCGCGTCGTGTCTACCGGACGAGATCGTCGCGGCCTGCCCGGCGAAGCCGCTCCGCGATGTACTGCATGAGCTCCTGACGAGAGCGGAAGGGCCACAGCGCGATGACGACACGCCTGGACGCGGATCTCAGCTCGATCTTCCTGTCATTGCCGCGAATGGAGACGATCTCGGTCCATGGGATCGGTCGTGATAGCGGGTAGGCGACGCCCTCGTCGGTGATCTTCACGAGCGCCTGCCACAGTATCATCGCAGACACGGCCAGCGCGGAGCCAAGAAACATGACCACCACCTTGAGCGGTTGCGGGCTGTGCCATCGGGACATGCACCACGCGAGATCCAGCAATGCAAGCCCCGGAGGAACAAGGCTCACCACGGCAACAACCGCCCACCGCCGCCTGATCAGATCGTTCACTTCGACGGCCCGCTTGAGTAGATCCCGGCCGCCACGTTCGCGCCGATGCTCCGCAAGGACGTCGCCGCGAACACCTGAGGCGCATCGTTCAGAGCCCTGGCGAGCCCTGAGTTGACAGCACCGCTGATGGCGGAGGACTCGACGAACTGCATGGTCGCGACGGGCGCGGGAGACGCCCAGGCGGCGAACCCTCCGCCGACGGCGCCGAGGAGCGCGGCACCGGCGATCCCCTCCCCCGTCGTATCCTGCCCATAGTAGGCGGCGGTGGTAAGGTACTGGCCTTCGCTGGCAATACCGCCGATCATGGCGCTGCCCCACACGCCCGTTCCGAGCCAGCCAACGCCGAGTCCGGCGAGCCCTCCAGCCGCCGCCGCGATGGCTGCCTCTCCGTAGTCCACGCAGCCGAAGCCCTTCGTCAGCCCCTGCATGATGATCGAGCCCACGCCGCCCCCCACGGCTCCGATGAATCCGGTCGCGAGGATCCCGAGCCTCCCTTCGGGGTCGACGTAGTTGACCGGGTCATTGTGGCCGTAGGCATAGAAGTTCAGCCCGCCGGCGAAGCCGCTCGCGTCCTTCGACGTCCACCGCCCCACGCTCGGGTCGTAGTCTCGCGCCCCGAACCGCACGAGCTTCGTATCCCGATCGTACAGCCCGCCCGCGAATCCGAACGGCTGGAATCCCGGGTTCGTGTCGAGCGTGACATTGCCCCACTCGTCGTAGTCGAGCCGCTGGGCGACCTGGCCGTTCGCCGCGTCCACGACGAGCCTCGGACTCCCGAGGTGGTCCGTGAGGATGCGGTAGGTGGCACCGCCCTTGATCACCAGATCCGGCACATTCCGCCCGTGCGCGTAGACGAAGCGCGCAACCACGGTCCCCGCGCCGTCGAGCTCCGCCACAGGCTGGAGCGCGCTCCGGTAGAGGAAGCCCTGGACGTTGACCCCGTTCCGCTGCTTCCAGACGCGATGTCCCTCGCCGTCGATCAGGTAATCGAGCTTAGTGCCATCCGGCAACTCGACGTGCCGCAGGTTGCCGCCGGGATCGTACGTGAAGGTCGTCGTCGCGCCCGGGCGGCGCGGAACGGCCTGGATCTGAAGGCCCCGCGCACTTTCATACGGGTCGCCGGGGCGCCACGGACCCCCGAAACCCTGCGGATGCACGGGAAGGCCCGCAAATAAGGGCCGGCGCAAGGCACAAAAAGTGCCCAAGTCGAGACTAGCGCCAAGCGCGGATGATCCTCGAGCATCAACCCGGCCCGAGCCGGAGGATCACGTTCTCGCCGTACTCCGTGAAGAACACCTCTCCGGTCTCGCGCGCCTGGAGGAAGATGGGCTGCGCGATCGGCACCGGCAGCGTGCCCGTCCGGAAGCCGGGCTCGGATCCGCCGAGGAGCGTTGAGACGGTGCCCGACGGGAGATGGATTCGCCGGATGGCGTTGTTCCAGCTATCCGCGACGTAGAGCAGGTCGCCGACCAGCTGAAGGTGGAACGGCCGTTGGAAGCGCGCGTCGGCGGCGGGACCGTCCCTGAAGCCGGCCTCGCCGAGCGCGCCGGCGAGCGTGGTGACGCTGCCCGTCGCGAGGTCGATCCGCCGTATCGCGTGGTTCCCCGCGTCGGCGACGTAGAGATCGGTCCCGGCGAGCACGAGCCCCGACGGGCGCGTGAACTTGGCGGCCGAGCCGATGCCGTCGGCCGCGCCCGCGGACCCGCCTGCCAGCGTCCCCACGACCCAGGGCTCCTCGAGGTCGACGACCCGTATGCGGTGATTCCCGTAGTCGGCCACGTAGAGCTCGCCGGTCGCCGGGTTCAACGCGAGCCCGGTGGGCTGCGAGAAGCGCGCCTTGTCGCCGGGCCCGTCGGTGGAGCCGGGCTCGCCGTTCAGGCCCGCGATCGTCGTCGTGGCGCCGTCGCTCAGGGCGACGCGGCGCACGGTGTGAGTGTGCTCCGAGACGTAGACGTACGTGTCGTCCGCGACGGCCGCGTAGGGCGTCCGGAAGCGGGCGTCGGACGCTGGCCCGTCGGCGTGGCCCGACAGCCCGTCGGGGGGCCCTGCCAGCGTAGTGACCGAGCCGCGCGCGTCGATCTCGCGGACCGCGCTGCCGAAGTACTCCGCCACGAGGAGGGAGCCCTCCGGCCCTCCGGCGATCCCCAGCGGCCAATCGAAGATCGCTTCGGTCGTGGCGTCGCCGTTCTTCGGGACGGCGAAGGTGCCCGCCACGACCTCGACGGCGTGCGTCGCGAGGTCCACCCGCCGCATCACCAGGCTCTTCTCGGTCATGTAGAGGGCGTCCCCGCTCGGCGTCACCGCCAGGCCGGAAGGGAAGAACAGGCGCGCGGCCGTGCCGATGCCGTCGATCGTCCCCTTCTCGACCAGCGGAGGCGGCGCGCCGACGATCGTCGAGACCTCCGGCACATCGAGGGTGATCCTGCGTATCGCGTGCGCGTGGAGGTCGCTCATGTAGAGGACGTCCCGCGTCGGATCATAGGTGATGTAGTGCGGCCCCATGAACCGCGCCGCGTCCGTCGCGTGGCCGTCAGCGTACCCTTGCACGCCGAGCTTTCCCGCGAAGGTGGTCACCGACCTCGTCGCGAGGCTCATGGCGCGGATCGCGAAGTTTCCGTGATCGGCGATGAAGAGCGTGCCGCCCGCGAAGGCGACGTCGATGGGATGGTGGAAGCGCGCGTCGAGCCCGACGCCGTCGACGGCGCCGGGCTCGTCCGGCGCTCCCGCCAGCGTCGTGACCTCGCCGGTCGCGAGATCGATCTGCCGGATCGTGTTGTTGTACTGGTCCGCGACGAACGCGCGCCCGCCCGCCTCGTCGACCGCGACGCCCCGCGGGTACTCGAATTGCGCCTTGGTGCCCAGGTCGTCCTTCGTTCCCGGCGTGCCCGAGCCCGCGAGGAAGGTGACCTTTGCGGTGTCGAGCTCGATGCGGTGGATCGTGTGCGTCGACCATCCGCCGGCGAGCAGGCGGCCCGGCCCTTCGGGCACCACCGATTGCACGCCGTTGAACCGCGCCTCGAGCCCGACGCCCTCCACGCGCCCCGACGCGTTGAGCGTGCCCGCGAAGGTCGTGACGCTCCGCGAGACCGGATCGAAGCGGCGAATCGCGTTCCCGAACTCGTCGGCGACGTAGACCTTGCCGTCGCCGCCGACCGAGAGGCCGCGCGGCTCGACGAAGCGGGCGTCGGCCCCCTTGCCGTCCTCGAACATCCTGCCGACGCGCTGGCCGGCGTGGATCGTGAGCTGCCACGGGTTCTTGCTGGTCGCCTCGACCGTCGCCTTCGCCGTCGTTCCCGCCAGCGCCGCTTCGATCACGTTCTTCTCGGCGGGGCCGAGCACGAAGCGCACCTGCGCGCGGCCGCGCTCGTCCGCCACCGGCGCGGTGGGGTCCACGAAGTAGCCGCCGCCCTGGGTCGCGACAAAGCGGACCACGAGGCCAGCGGCGGGCTTCCCCTCGGGGTCGCGCGCTTCGACGACGAAGGGCGCGGCGAGCTGATCGCCCACCTCGCCCGATTGGCCTTCGCCCGAGACGACGGTCAGCGTGTAGGCATCGAGGAGCGCGCCACCTTCCCCGCCGCCTCCGCCGGTGGCGGCGCCGCCGCCCGCGCCTCCCGGGACGTAGACGCCTTCTTCGTTGCCGAGGATGGCGTTGCACGCGGCGGCCAGGAGGAGCGGCGCGCCGAGCCACCCGATGCTGCGAACGCGGAAGAGCCTCATAGAAAATCCCCTCGCAGGACGACGCCCGCCGCGCGCGGCCCGACGTGCGGCGCCCAGCGTACGGCGCGCGTCCCCGGCGACGGCGCCGTGAGCCAGAGCACCGCACCCGCCGCGAGCGCCACGCCGCCGCCGATGAACGCGACGGTCGAGACGTTGCCCGCCGCCGTCGCATCGGTCCACCGCTGCGCTGCGCGCCGATCGCCGCAAGGATCGGGCTCGGGGCACACGTCGCTCGCCTCGCCCCGTCGCGACATCGAGAGGATGCCGAACACCGCGCCCACGCCGACGCCGACCAGGCCGGCGCCGCCGACGGCCGCGCCGAGCACGCGCTGCCCGGAGCCCGCGCCGGGGGCCGCCGCGTCGGGCGCCCCGGAGGCCACACCGGCGCCGGACGCGGCGGCGCCGGCGCCGCGCCCCACCCCGGCCTCGAGCCTCACGCTCGCTCCGGCGCGAGCGTCCACCTCGGCGCGCCAGGTCGCGCGCCCCGGCGCCGCGACCTCCACCGGCACGCGGCCGGGCTCGACGACCTGCGGCTCCGGCCATCGCTCGCGCGGGACGATCGCGCCGGCGACCTTCAACTCCGCGCCGGGCACCGCCGAGATCGCCGACGTGTCCAGCGCGATGCGGCCGATCTTTGGTTCGAGCGCGGCCATCTTCTCGCGCGATGCGCGTTCGCGCTCGGCCTTGCCCGCGGCGCGAGCGGCCGTCGCGACCTCGGCGAAGAGACCGTAAGCGAGCGCCGGGCGGCCCGAGTGCTGGTGGCAGAGCGCGAGATTGAACTGGGTTCCGAGCGCGGGGTCGAGCTTCTGGCTCCGCGCGAGCTTCGCGCACGCCTCGTCGTGGCGGCCTGCATCGAGCGCCGCGGTGCCCTCTCGGAACAGGCGATCGGCCTCTCGCACGGCGCTCTCCTGCGCTCGAGCGGAGGCCGCGCAGAGCAGCGCGCCCGCCAGCGCGGCGCACGCGACGGCGCGGGCACGAGAGAACCGAGCGCGGGCGACGTCAACCGTGGCGATCACTGGCAGCTCCGATGTCGGGTTTGGGTGCGGGTTTGGGGGTGGCCGCGGGCCTCGGCGCCGCGGGCCTGGGGGTGGCCGCGGGCCTCGGCGCCGCGGGCCTGGGGGTGGCCGCGGGCCTCGGCGCCGCGGTGGGGTTCGACGTCTCCGCGGGCTGAACGGTCGTCGCGCGTGGCGGAGCCGTCGCAGGCCCCGATTGCGACGAGCTCGGGGAGGGCCATGCGCTCGCCGCGGCGGAGAGCGCGGCCGTCGCCCCGGCTTCGCCCGCCGGATCGGCGCTGGCGGGCGCGATGTCCGGCGGCGCGGAGGTCTCGGAGGGCGGCGCGGGTCTCGTCCCGTCGCTCGTCGCATCGACGGGAACGGCGATGGACGGCGGCTCGGCGGAGCGCGGCGACCTCAGCACCGCGATCGCTCCCCCCGCGCCGGCCGCGACGAGGGCGAACGCCGCGGTCGCCCACACGAGGAGCTGAGCCCCTCGGCGCGCCCCCGTCCGCCCCTGCGATCCGCCGGTGGCTCCCTGGACGCTCGGCGCCTCGATGTGGTTGCTCGCGCTGCTCGTGCCGGCGGGCGGCGCGCCGGGCGGCAGGACGCTCGTGCTCGTGTGCGCGGGCGGCGACACGCGCGCGATGCGGGCGAGAGCGCCGTGGGCCCCGCCGGTGCCGAAGCGCGCGAGGAGCGGCGCCAGCTCTCCGATGCTGCCGAACCGCCGTCGCGGGTCTTTCTCCAGACATCGCGCGATGACCCACTCGATCTCCTCGGGCGCGTCCGGCCGGAGCGACCGGAGCGGCGGCGCCGGATCCTGGAGGATGGCCGCGATGACCCCGCCCGCCGTCTCGCCGTTGAACGGCATGTGCCCCGTCAACAGCTCGAACGCGGTGACGCCGAGCGACCAGATGTCCGAGCGCGGGTCGACATTGCGGGACGACCGCGTCTGCTCCGGCGACATGTACAGCGGCGAGCCGAGCATGCTGGTCGTCCTGGTGAGCGAGGATTGCGATCGATGCGGGCCCCCGAGCTCGTCTTCCTGCAGCTTGGAGATGCCGAAGTCGAGCACCTTCACGCGCGCGTTGCCGTCGGCGTCGGTCGCCAGGAACAGGTTGGATGGCTTGAGGTCGCGATGCACGATCCCGACCGCGTGCGCGAAGGCCAGCGCCTCGCAGGTCTGCAGCAAGCAGTCGACGGCGCTCGCGATCGGCATGGGACCGCGCTGCCTGAGGAGCTGCGCCAGATCGAAGCCGCGGAGCAGCTCCATGACCATGTAGGGCGTGCCGTCGTCGCCGGTGCCCACGTCGAAGACCTGGGTCACGTGCTCGCTTCGCACCCTGGAGCACGCGCGCGCTTCCCGGAGGAAGCGCCCGACGATCTCCGCGTTATCGGCGACCTCGGGGCGGAGGAGCTTGATGGCGACGAGCTGATCGAGGTGGAGGTGGGTCGCGGCCAGCACGATCCCCATCCCGCCCTCGCCGAGGATGTGCTCGATCCGGTATTTCTTCGCGAAGATCGTCCCGAGGCCGAGGATCCGCTGCGGGCCTGCGCTCGATACCATCCTGAGCCACTCGTTTCTTCTAGGGGACCGACCTGTGCATTCCCCCTCCGGGGCCCGAACGTGCAGGGCGCGCCGCGGACGCGGGTCAACGGCCACTGCGGTGCGGTGCCGCACCCTCGCCGGGGAGAAGGAGACCCAAACGTCTCGGGGACGTCAAGCCTCAACCGCGGGATTTGTCCCGGGCTGGCGGAACATTCTTCGATGCGATCCGATGCTCCATGGGAAAGCGACGCTATATCAACGAGTTATCCACGAATCCGCGGGGCCGCCCTCACGCCGCGGCCAGCGGGGCTCCACCAAGATGTACGAGGCACACTTGACCCACGATCGGCTCGTATGTGTGCAAGGGTTAAGAATTGTTATTTCATGTTGATATGAATACAGAGCGACAGGATCCATCTACATAGAACTTTTTCGCAGCCTTGATCTTGTCGCCAGCGTGCGCGCCACGTCAACGCGACCAGCGGCAACCGAGGGAAGAGGAGCGCAAGGGTTCACCACCCGCGCGAGCCGCGGCCGCAGCTCGCCCCCCCGGCGGTTGACAAGGTGTACAACGAACACTAAGCTTGGTGTAGAGGGAACACGAATGGTCGGATGCTCGCCGCGTTCGAGCCCCACGGCGGGCTCGATGGTGGAGCTCTGACGCCGGGAGCGCCGCGCGTCTCGCGGTCGCTTGGGCCGGTGTCCGGCCGCAGCGCCCCGCGCCGGGCGCAGAAGGGATGTCCATGTCTCGTGAGGTCGCTTTCTTGACGGACGTGGGGGGAGCCCCGCCGTTCGAGGTCGCTGGCGGCACCGTGACCGGGACCGACCACCTCGTGGTGGGGCGGCCCAACCAGGACGCCTATGCGTTCCGGGCCGAGGGCGGCTGTCTGGCCGCGGTGGTCTGCGACGGTTGCGGCAGCGGCGCGCGCAGCGAGGTGGGCGCGGCGCTCGGGGCGCGGCTCGTGACCGACCAGGTGCTCGGCGCGCTCCGGCGCGGCGGAGATGTCGAGTCGCCGGAGACCTGGGAGGAGGTGCGGCGCGGGGCGCTCGCGCCGCTCCGGGCGGTCGCCGGCGGCATGGGCGGGAGCCTCGCCGAGGTGGTGTCGACCTTCTTCCTCTTCACGGTGGTCGGCCTCGCGATCTCCGGGGACACGGCGTGCGTCTTCTCCCTCGGAGACGGCCTCATCGCGCTCGGCGACGAGCTCCTGCGGCTCGGTCCTTTCCCGAGGAACGAGCCCCCCTACCTCGCGTATGGCCTGCTCGATCGCCCGCCGGGCGGCGAGGCGCCGCGCTTCACCGTGCACCGCGCCTTCCCGTCGAGCGCGCTGCGGACTGCCCTGCTCGGGACGGACGGCGCGCTCGATCTGCTGGAGTCCTCGTCGCGGCAGCTCCCGGGCGGCGGCGGCGAGGTCGGCCCGCTCTCGCGCTTCTGGGAGGACGACCGTTATTTCCGGAACCCCGACGCGGTGAGGAGGCGGCTCGCGCTCATCAACCGACAGGTGGCGCGGCCCGTGTGGAGGGAAGAGCGGATGGAGCGCGAGGGCGGGCTGCTCCGCGACGACACGACGCTCGTCATCGTGCGAAGGGCGCGCCCGACGCGCGCCTGACGCGGGCACTTCGCGAGGCCGGCGCGGCGCTCCTGGCGCTGCATCGCGGCCGGTTGATCTGGAGTTGCGCTGGATTGCGCCCGAAGGAGGCGAAGGTGGACGTGTATCTTGGTGCAAAGCGGGTTCGGCTCGACCCTCGGGCGTCGATCGGCAAGGGCGGCGAGGCGGACGTCTTCGACCTCGGCGACGGCCGGGCGCTCAAGGTGTGGAAGACGCCGGATCACCCCGATTACGCGGGGCAGGACGCCGAGCAGCGCGCCGCGGAGCGCCGCATCGAGCGCCACCAGGACAAGCTGCGCGCGTTCCCGCCGGCGCTGCCAGACCAGGTGATCGCGCCCGTCGAGCTCGCGACCGACAAGGCGAGGAAGCGCCTCGTGGGCTATGCCATGCGCCTCGTGCGCGGCGCGGAGCCGCTCCTGCGCTACGGCGAGCCGTCGATGCGCCACGGCGGGCTCCAGGCGGCCGCGGTCTCCGGGGTGCTCGCGCGGCTCCACCGGACGGTGGCGGCGATCCACGACCGGGGCGTGGTGATCGGCGACTTCAACGATCTCAACGTCCTTGTCCTCGGCGGCGAGGCGTTCGTCATCGACGCCGACAGCTTCCAGTTCGGGCCGTTCCTCTGTCAGGTGTTCACCGAGCGCTTCGTCGACCCGCTGCTCTGCGACCCTTCCCTCCCCCGGCCGGTGCTGGCGCGGCCGTACTCGCGCGACTCCGACTGGTACGCGTTCGCCGTGATGGTCATGCAGAGCCTGCTCTGCGTCGGGCCCCATGGCGGCGTCTTCCGGCCGCGATCCGCGTCGGCGCGGGTGCCCGAGAGCGCGAGGCCGCTCCGCCGCATCACCGTGTTCGACCGCGAGGTGCGGTATCCGAAGCCGGCGATTCCCTATCACGTCCTGCCGGACGATCTCCTCGACGCGCTGTACCGCGTCTTCGTCAAGGACCAGCGCGGCGTGTTCCCGCGCCGGCTGCTCGACGCGCTCGCCTGGACGAGGTGCCCGGGGTGCGGCGTGGAGCACGCGCGCGCCGTCTGCCCGACCTGCGCGGGCGCCGCGCCGGCCGCGGTGAAGGCATCGACCGTTGTCCATGGCGAGGTGCTCGCGACGCGGGTCCTGAGCACGCGCGGGGTGATCCTCGCCGCGTCCGTCGGGCCGGGCGGGCTCTGCGCCCTGGTGCACGAGGGCGGGCGCTTCCTGCGGGAAGACGGCGCCGTCGTCATGTCCGGCGCCCCTCACCCCGCGATGCGCTTCGCGGTGCAGGGCAGCGCGACGCTGATCGGCCGGGGCGGCGAGCTCGTGGTCCTCGCGCCGGGCGCCTCGCCCGAGCGGATCCAGGTGGATTGCCTGGGGACGAGGCCGATCTTCGACGTCAATGAGCGGGCCCGCTACTGGACGCGCGGCGGGCAGCTCCTGCGCAGCGGCAGGCCGGGCGCCGGCGCGCTCTCGGTCGAGGCGGGCGCCGTCCCAGTGGGCGACGTCCTCGCCGGGCAAACGGTGTTCTGGGTGGGTCCCCGGTTCGGGCTCGGGTTTTACCGCGCCGGGAGCGTCTCGATCGCGTTCGTTTTCGACGCCGAGCGGCCCGGCCTCAAGGACACGGTCAAGCTGCCTTTCCCCGGCGGCAAGCTCACCGCGGCCACGTGCGTGTTCGACGCGGGCGCGGGCGCGGGCGCTGCGCCCAGCGCCGGCCGCGGGCGCGCCTGGCTGTTCCTTGCCGCCGAGCAGGCCGGGCGGACCGTGCACCGGTGCGTCGTCGTGCGCGAGGACGGCGCGGTGGAGGCGACGGCCGACGCCGACGGGGACGGCGGCTCATGGCTCGGGTCGCTCTCGGGCAAGTGCGCGGCCTCGGGGTTCCTGCTCTCGGCGACCGACAGCGGCATCGTCCGCGTCGAGGTCCGAGGCGGAGCGCTCGTCGAGACGCGGCAGTTCCCCGGCACCGAGCCGTTCGTCAACCAGGCTTCCCGGCTGCTCGTCGGCCCCGAGGGGCTGTTCGTCGTCGACGCGCAGGCGATCACCTTGCTTCGCATCTCGTGAATTCACGGCTGAGCTGGCGGCCCGCCGTCGCGGACCGCCCGAGAGGAGAGAGAGATCATGAAAACGACAGAGCTCCCGCTGCCCACCTTCTACGATCCGAAGAACGCCGAGCGGTGGGGTTACCACCCCGATGAGACGGCGCTCCACGGCGCGGCCGCGGCGTGGCGGAAGGCGCACGGCGTGAAGCCGTCGGCGGCGGACGCGCAGAACGTCCACCTCCTGCTCATCGACGTGCAGAAGGACTTCTGCTTCCCGCAGGGGTCGTTGTACGTCGCCGGCAGGAGCGGCACGGGCGCGGTCGACGACAGCCGCCGCGTCGCCGAGTTCATCTACAGGAACCTCGCGTCCATCACGAACGTCACCGTCACGATGGACACCCACTTTGCTTACCAGATCTTCTTCCCGGCGTTCTGGGTGGATCGCGAGGATCGGCCGCTCTCTGCGCACCGCGAGATCACGACCGCGCAGATCGACGCGGGCGAGGTGCGTCCGAACCCGGCGGTGGCGAGGTGGCTTTGCGGCGGGAGCTACCCGTGGCTCATGAAGCAGGTCCGGTACTACTGCGAGGAGCTCGAGAAGGCGGGCAAATACAGGCTCTATCTGTGGCCGCCGCACTGCATCCTCGGGAGCGACGGGCACGCGCTCGCGGGCGTCGTGCACGAGGCGCGGATGTTCCACGCGTTCGCGCGCGGGGTGCAGTCGTGGGTGGAGGTCAAGGGCGGCAACCCGCTCACCGAGAACTACTCGGTGATGCAGCCCGAGGTGCTCACGCGGCACGACGGCCAGCCGCTGGCGCAGCGGAGCACGCTCTTCCTGAAGACGCTGCTCCACGCCGACGCGGTGATCATCGCCGGCCAGGCGGCGAGCCACTGCGTGCGCAGCTCGATCGAGGACATCCTGACGGAGATCGCGCTGACCGACCGGGCGCTCGCGAAGAAGATCTATGTCATGACTGACTGCATGTCGCCGGTCACGGTGCCCGACGGCAAGGGGGGCTTCGTCGCCGACTTCACCGCAGAGGCGGACAAGGCGCTGAGCCGCTTCGCTGCAGCGGGGATGAACCTGGTGAAGAGCACCGACCCGATCGCGCGGTGGCTCGTCTAGCGCGGCGCTGACCGGCCCGGTGAGGCGAAGAAGAGAAAAGAGAATTTGAACCACAGAGGCACAGAGGGCACAGAGGAGAGAGATATATAGATATAGAGATAGAGATCTCAACCATTCATCTTTTTATCCTCTGCGCCCTCTGTGCCTCTGTGATTCAATTTTATTCCCTTTCTCTCATTCAACCGATGGTAGGGCGCCGGCGAACGCGCGACCAGCGCCGGCCAGCCCCTGATTCGCGCGCTTGAACGTGTGACCGTGGAGGTTTCGATGAACATGAGCAAAGACGACGGAAACAGGCCGGATCGGAATGGTTCGCTCGATATCGAGCAGCTCTTCGAGGCTGCGCGGGACGAGGGCGCGCTCTCGAACGAGGCGATGCAGGCGCTGCACATCACCGATCTGGGCGCCCAGATCCAGGCCGGCTTCGGCGTGCAGGTGGACGACGTCGCGTCGTCGGAGGTGGTGCTTGTCACGGTGATGCCCGACGACTCCGGGTCCATCAAGTTCGCCGGCAACGCCCGGTCGGTGCGGGACGGGCACAACCTGGTGGTGGGCGCGCTCGCCGACTCGAGGCAGCGCGACTCCATCCTGGCGCACAACCGCTACCTGAACGGGACCGTGCTGTATCCGTACTGCCCGATCGCCCAGGCCGTGAAGATGGATACGAAGAACTATGACCCCCAGCTCGGCACGCCGCTCTACGACCAGACCGTGGTGCTCCTCGGCACGGTGATCGCGAAGGCGCAGGAGTTCGCGCTGAGCGGCGTCCCGGCGCGCACGGTCACGCTGATCATCTCGGACGGCGCCGACGCGGGGTCGACGTGGGCCAAGGCCAAGGACGTGTGCGCGCTCGTCCGCGACATGCGGAGGGCCGAGGCCCATATCGTGGCGGCGATCGGCATCGACGACGGGAACACCGATTTCCGCGCCGTGTTCCGCGACATGGGGATCGAGGAGCGCTGGATCCTGACGCCGAAGAGCGACGCGGCGGACATCCGCAAGGCGTTCGCGCTGTTCTCCCAGTCCGCGGTGCGCGCCAGCCAGGGCGGCGCGTCGTTCTCGAAGACGGCGGCGGGGGGCTTCGGCGGATAAGGCCCGTCAGGCAGCGGCCGCCCAGGGGCGGACACCGTGACGGTGGCGCAGCTCCTCGAGGTCCACCGCCATCACCGACCAGAAATCCCAAACCCATCCACGCGGATCGACTCGCTGCAAGTGGATGGGATATCGCGCTCCACCACGCTCCAGGGCTCGATCATCGGCCCGAGCTTGCTCGCCTCTCCGGCGCTGCTGACAGGCTGAGGAAGCGACGCCGGCGGGCGCACGAGGAGCTGGAAGCGCAGAGTCGACGACGGATGGCGGCGTGGCATTATCTCGCACATAAGGCCCGCCAGACCGTCAGGGAATAACGGAAGTGCCGCGCCGTCTGGGGCGGATGCTTGGACCCCCTCATCTTCGGGTCCTCGGCGGTCACCGTGGTCGCGTGGATGCGGACGAGCACTTCACGGTTCCCGGAAACGGGCTTGTCCACCTCGGCGAGCTGGAGGACCTCCGGGGGACCGTACGCGGTGAATACGACTGCTTTCATCGGGGTGTCTTTCGGTTGGGGGGGCGCGGCTGGGCGCGGATGCACCGCGGTCGAGCCGGTCGTGCGCCATGCCGGTGCGCCGCTCCTCCCCACGCTAGCGCCCGCTGGCGCATGCGGCCGCTCCAGGACGGAGCATCTCTGCTCCGAGCCGGCGGCTCCGGTACGGCACAGGCGGTGGGACGGCGCGCAGAGGGCTCGAGGCCTCCGCCGAGCAGCGCTAGCCGACCTGCGACGGCGGGGTGCCGAACCGCTCGCGAAACGCGGCCGCGAACTTGCTCGGGTTGGTGTAGCCCACGCGCGCGCCCACCTCGCTGACGCTGTATCGTCGCTGCCGCAAGAGGCGATGGGCTTCGTCCAGACGCCGGTGGCGAAGGTACCCGTACACGGTGTCTCCAAAGAGCGTGCGGAACCCGGCCTTGAGCTTGGCTTCGTTCAATCCCGCCAGACGAGCCAGGTCGGGCAGGCGCGGCGGGTCGGCCATGCGGGCGAGCACGATCTGTCGGGCGCGCTCCAGGCGGTCGATGTCGCACGCCGAGAGCACCGACGATGCCGCGCGCTCGCCCTCCTCGAGGCAGTCCACCATTACGGCCAGCAGCTCGAGCCCCTTCGCTTCGAGGTAAAGCTGGCGCGAGGACCTCCGGGCATCACAGTGGATGGACGGTTGAACCGCCCCCGCACCACCGCTCTCGGTCCTGGATGGGCGGTTGAACCGCCCCCGCACCACCGCTCTCGGTCCTCCTGGGCAATCGAACCGCCTCCCGCTCTCCGTGCGTCGAGGCCACGACCTGCGCCAGCTTGGGCTACCGGCACCCCTCTGTGCCGAGCCCCCGGCCACGCTCGCCGCCGCGGACTCGTCGATCAGCCCCGCCGTCGCGGCAGCCGTGCGGAGCGTCGAACATCATGCCTCCGTTCCCGATCGTATTCGACATCCCCCTCTGGCTCCGTCAGCCGGAGCGCCGATACGCGGCCGGGCTGTACCCGGTCCAGCGACGGAAGGCGCGCGAGAAGGCGCTCACCTCGGAGAAGCCCAGCAGGAACGCGACCTCGGAGACGGTGCGGCCGCGCTCGCGCATGTGGGCGACCGCGAGCTTGCGGCGCGCCTCGTCGAGGACGCTCTTGTAGCTCTCGCCCTCGTCGCCGAGCCTCCGTTGCAAGGTCCGCGCGCTCATGCCGAGCGCGCGCGCCGCAGCGACGACGTCGGGGACACCGCGCCCGAGCTCCTCGATGAGATGGCGCTCGAGGGCGCTGCGCTCGAGAGCTGCGGCGGCGCGACGGCGCCGGCGAAGCGCTGCGAGACGCGGGCGCGCGCCCCGTCGACCGTGAGCCGCACGTCCACGGCGTCGTGGGTGAGGCGCTGATACCGCAGCACGCAGCCGATCACCGCGCGCATCGTGGCGCACTGGGCGGTGACGAAATCGACGACGTCGAACAGGTGGCCAATCAGCAGCTCGGCCGCGCGCAGGCCGAACGCGGGGTCGCGCGCGAGCTCGGGGATGCGGGTCCACGCGCGGGCGACCGTGTCGTGCGGGACGCGGGCGGTCGGGTCCTCGAGCAGCGCCGGGTCGACCTCGGCGGCCGCCAGGGCCTCGCGCGGATCGACGCCCGCGCGCGACGCGGTGAGCACGCAGAGTCGGATCGACTTGATGCAGCCGGTGGGGCCCATGGCGCTCCGCTCGCTGTCGTATCCGATCTCGCGCCCGCCATCACGGGCGCGCGCCGCTGCCCGGGAGCGGCGCGCGGCCGCGCGGGACCGGCGCGCGGGACCTGGTGGCCTTGGTCGCCATGGGCTACCCATGCCCCTCCGGCCTCCTCGCGGAAGATCCGGAGCGCCCGGGTTCGGAGGTGGTTCTTCATGACGGTCGTGCGATGGAAGGCACTGGAGCGGCGCGTGATCCAGCACTCGCCGTGGCGGAGGATCGAGGACGTCACCTTCGAGCTCCCGGACGGGCAAGTCCGCACGTTCTCGCTCAAGAAGGAGGGGCGGGTCGTCTGTATCCTCCCCATTTCCCGCGAGAACAGGGTGATCCTGGCGCGCCAGTACCGTCCGGGGCCGGACCGGATCCTCGACGAGCTCCCCGGCGGCGGCGTGGAGCCGGGCGAGACGCCCGAGGACGCCGCCGCGCGCGAGCTGCTCGAGGAAACGGGGTATGTCGCCGGGCGGCTCCTGCCGCTCGGCCGCCCGCTCGAGTGCGCCTACTCGACGATCGAGCGGCACGCGTTCCTGGCCGTGGAGTGCGAGCGCCGCGCGGCGCAGTCGCTGGATGAGGCCGAGTTCATCGACGTGATCGAGAAGCCGATCGAGGCCTTCGTCGCGCAGCTCAGGGAGGGCGCCTGCACGGACCCGGAGGTCGGCTGGATGGGGCTTTACGAGCTGGGTCATCTGAACGTGCCGGCATGATCCAGCCCGCCTCGGCGCGGGCTGGACGCCGGGCGCGCGCCCGCACATCGATCGCCGCCGAGCGCTCACCGCGCTATGCTGCGGGCGATGCGCAAGCGCGATCACGCCCTCCTGGCACCCGGCGTCGATGCATCCGGTCGCACGCTCCACGCGCCCCCGCAGGGCGGGGCGCGACAGCGCGCGCCGCACGTGGACGACCGGCTGGCGCCGCCCGAGACGCGGGTGGAGTACCTCGACGGCGCCGAGCTCTTCGCCGCCCCGGCCGATCCGCCGCACGCGACCCAGCACTTCGATCTGACGTACGTCCTCGGCGCCCACGTCGCGAAGGGCTACCGGGGCGCGGTCGACATGCTCACCCGGGTCGACGAGGGCAGCGATTACGCGCCCGACGCCAGCGTCTTTCCCGTCAAGCCCGACCGCGGCGGCCGCCGGCGGCTGGAGGAGCTCGCGTTCGAGGTCTGCGACAAGCAGGCGCTGGCCGTCCCGACCAGCAAGGCGCGCCGGCTCATCGACCGCGGCGTGCGGCGGGTGTTCTGCATCCTGGTGAAACAGCGCCGGGTGCTGGAATGGTCGCGCGCGACCGACGGCTGGCAGCCGCTCCCGAAGGATGCGCTCATCGAGGACCCGTGCCTCGTGCGGCCGCTGCCGATCCAGGCGTTGCTCGACGCCGCAAGCTCGAACGACGCCGTGGCCCGCGCGCTGCTGGACAAGCGCGTGCCGGCGCTCGAGGCGGCGCTCGCAGAGGGCGAAGCGCGCGGCGAGGCGCTCGGCCAGGCGCGCGGCGAGGCGCTCGGCCAGGCGCTCGGGGAGGCGCGCGGCGCGGCGCTCGGCGAGATCAGGATGGCGCAGGAGGCCATCACCACCGTGCTGCGGTCGCGCCGGGTCGAGATCCCGGCCGAGGTGGCGCGCGCGATCGCCGACTGCGACGACGTGAGCAAGCTGCGGCGCTGGCTGAAGAGCGCGGCCACCGCGGTGACGGCGGCCGATGTGGTCGCGGGATCCCGGCGCAGGCGCTGAGCGCATGCCCCCGGCGCGTCCCGCGCGCCGCGTCAGTCGCTGTCCCCGCCGCGGCGCACCTGCTTCTTCTCGCCCGTGCGCCGCTTGTCGTCGAGCCGCCTCGCCTTCGAGGCGCGCGTCGGCCGCGTCGGCCGCCGCAGCGCCGGCGGCTCGAGCGCCCGCAGCAGCAGCGCGCGCAGCTTCTCTCGCGCGTCGTCGAGGTTGCGCTGCTGATCGCGCGTGAGCTGACTTACAATCAGCAGCCGCCCCTCGGCGTCGAGCCGTCCGCGGCCGAGCTCGCGCAGCCTCGCCTTGGCGCCCTCGTCGAGCTCGGGCCAGGGGGCGAAGTCGAAGCGCAGCTCGACCTTCGAGGCGACCTTGTTGACGTTCTGGCCGCCGGGGCCCGACGCGCGGACGGCGCTCCAAGTGAGGAGGGCGGCGGGGACGATCAACGCATCGTTGACGACGAGGGGGTGTGACACGGCGGCTCGCTCTGCCCCGCGGGCGCCGCGCGCGACGCGCGGGCGGGGCGCCGTGCACTAGCACACGCGGCGGGCGGGACCGGCGCCCCGGCGCGCTCCCGCCGCCGCGCCGCGATGCGCCTGCCGGACGGCGGGTCCTCGGGCTCTTCTCCGCGGCGCCGGACGGCGGGCGATCGGCGCGGCGCACGCGGCGCACGCGGCGCGCGGGCCGTCACCCGCCTGCGGCCTCGCCGTCGGGGCCTCCCGGCCGGGGCGGGACCTCGACGAGCCGCGGCTCGTCGCGCTTGCTCAGCTTCGCGCTCCGCCAATCCGCCCCGTAGACGTTCGCGCCGTCGAGCTCCGCGTCGCGCAGGTCCGCCCCGTCGAGCCGGGCGAAGGAGAGCTCTGCCCCGCGAAGCCGGCTGGCGCGCAGGTTCGCGCCCGAGAGATCTGCGCGTACGAGCCGGCAGCCGCCAAGGTCCGCGCGGTGCACGATCGCCCGCTCGAGCGACGCGCCCTCGAAGCAGGCCTCCGCGAGCCGCGCGTGCCGCAGATCCGCGCCGGTCAGCCGGGCGCCCCGGAGATCGGCGCCGCCCGCCTGCGCGCGTTGCAGGCTGGCGCCCGTCAGGTCGGCGCCGTCGAGCCGCGCGCCCTCCAGCACGGCGCGCGACAGGTCGGCGCCCGAGAGGTCGGCGCCCGAGAGGTCTGCCCCGCCCAGCTCCGCGCGCGCGAGCTTCGCCCTGGCGAGCCGCCACCCGCGAGCTTGCACCCGCGCAGGCTCGCGCCCTCCAGGTCGAGCGCGGACAGCGAGGCGCCGCTGCCGTCCACAAGCGCGCGCCGCGGCGTGGCGGGTTGCCCCTGTCCGCGCCGCGATCGGGGCACGAAGCGACACGTCCCTCGCGAGCGCGGAGACGGCCGAGCTGCCGCCGCACCGAGCACCCGGGCCGGGCGGCGCGCGTGGCCTCAGCCGGCGGCCATCGCGGGGGCCGGGGCGTCGTCGCGCCGCACGCGGCGGAGGATGAGGTCCTCCAGCCAGCGCTCGAAGGTCCTGGCCTCGCGCTCGTCCGGGTCGTCGCGCGTCACCTCGACGCCCTTCTCGGCGCGGCCGCCGCTGCACTCGATGATCGTCTCGACGAGCGAGATCCACGTGTACGTCTGGATCGCTCCGCCCACGGTCTCCATGACCAGGAGGTCGGCGAGGGTCGAGGCGCGGTTCCATGTCTGCACCTCGAAGCGGACCGCCCCGTCGCCAGCGGGCTCGGCCAGGAAGCGCACGGCGCCGGCGAGCGGGTGGCCCTCGAGCGTGGCGAGGGTGATCGCGCGGGGCGAGACCTCCTCGACGCGCACCTGGACGTGGCCGCGCAGCGGCAGGGCCATCGTGAGGGTCGCGCCCGGCTCGATGCGCGTCGGGCTCTCGGGCTCGGCGCCGACGAAGACGGTCTCGCGGGGGGCGAGCTCCGGGAACCTGTCGCGCAGCAGCGCGATGAGCCCCTCGGCGTCGAGGCGCGAGCCGCGGATCAAGGCGCGGTAGAGCTTGCGGTGCATCGGGCCGATGCCTTCGGAAGGCAGCCGCTCGGGCAGCGAGTCGCCGAGCTTGCCCAGGCTCTCGTCGAGGGGCATCGGTTTGACGCCGAGCACGTCGAGGGCGTTCTCGCGCCCCTCGGGGATGACGTTGCCCTCGATCACCATCGTGATCTGGTCGGCGCCGACCGGCGTCTCGATGCCGAACTTCGCCGCGAGCTTCGCCCCGGTCGACTCGATCCACGCCGGCAGCGGGACCCGGGTCGGGTGCCTGTCGGTCATCGCCTCGAAGCGGTCGAGCAGCTTGTTCATCGACGTCACCTCGGGGCCCGCCAGGTCGAGCTCGCGCCCCGCGAGATCGGCGCGCTCGGCCGCGATGGCGAGCGCCTCGCCGCAGTCCTCGCACCAGACCGGCTGGAACGGATCGTCGCCCTTGCCGACGAGGGGCACGACAGGCAGCGTGCGCACCATCTTGAGCAGGAGCGAGATCTGCTCGTCGCCGGGGCCGAAGACGTTGCCGGGGCGGAGGATGATCCACTCGCGCGAGAAGGTGCGGGCGATGTCCTCGCCCTTCTTCTTCGAGCGGTGGTAGTCCGACTCGCCCCTGTCGGCGCCGAGCGATGAGACGTAGACGAAGCGCAGCACGCGCGCCCGCTCGGCCTCGGCGACGATGTTGCGTGTGCCCTCGACGTTGACGCGCTCGAACGTGACCTCCGGCGGCCGCTCCGCGACCACGGCCGCGAGGTGAATGACAGCGTCGCACCCCTCGGCGGCGCCGTGCATCGACGCGGCGTCGCCGATGTTGCCGTCGAACGCCTCGACGTCGCCCTCGAACGCCTTGCGATCGTCGCTCGCGTGGCGCGACAGGAGCCGGACGCTGTGCCCTCTCCTCAGGAGCCGTCGCACCACCTCCGGGCCCACCACCCCCGTGCCGCCGGTCACCAGAACCTTCATCGCCCGTTCTCCTTTGCACCCATCAGGTGGCCGACGACAGGCGAAGGCTGTGCCAGGCCGCCACCTGCGGTGTGCCCGGCATTTGCCTGAGCGGAGCGCATGAGCCCCCGCGCGACCGCCGCGCCGCGATCCGCGACCGATGCGAAGCGCCCCCCGGCCGCCCCGCAGCGACCGGCGGCCGATGGGAAGCGCCCCGCGGCCGCCGCGCAGGGGCCGCTCGTGACGCCCGATGGCCGCTACCTGATCGTGCGCGGGCGCCTGTGGCGCCGGGCCAACCCCTCGCTGCCCGAGGAAGCGCGGAAGCGCCTCGTCGCCGAGCTCATGGCGGCGCGGCGCGAGGTAGGGCGCGCGCTGCGCGCGGGCGACGAGCGGGCGCTGCGGGCGGCCCGCTGCCGCGTGAACGAGGCGAAGATCGCCCTGGGCGAACGGGGTCCGCCGTGGTGGAGCGACGGCGCGCCCGACGAGAACCGTCGCCTGGTCGCGTCGACGGGCTACGCGCGCTGGTACGACGAACTTCTTCGAGGGCAGGCGCCCGTGCCATAGAGTCGACCCGTGCAGGGCCAGCCCGACCTTTCCGCCACGCCGCCGGGAGCGCCGCGCCCCGGCCGCGCGCCCGCTCGGCGGGTGAGCCCGCTGCGCTGGCTCGGCATCGCGTCGGGTCCGGCCGCCGCCCTCGCCATCGCGCTCATCCCGAGCGGCCTCCACGCCGTCCCCGGCCACGGCCACCGCCCCGCGTACGCGGCCGCCGTCGCGGCGTGGATGGCGCTGTGGTGGCTCTTCGAGGTGCTCCCCATCGCGTACACCGCGTGCCTGCCGCTCGTGCTCTTTCCGCTGCTCGGCGTCTTCGGCCGCGGGCTCGCGGGCGACGCGGCCCGCGCGGTCGCGCCGTTCCTCGACGCCTACATCCTCCTGTTCCTCGGCGGGATGGCGATCGGCGCCGCCATGGAGCAGTGGAACCTGCACCGGCGGGTGGCGCTCCACATCATGCGGGCCGTCGGCACCGATCCGAAGCGGCTCCTGCTCGGGATGCTGGTCGCGACGGCCTCGATCTCGCTCTGGATCTCCAACACCGCGACCGCCGTCATGATGCTCCCGATCGGGCTCGCCCTGCTCGCGCAGCTGGAGTCGGCCGCTGGAGGGCGCCGGCTCTCGCACTTCGGGACGGCGATCATGCTGGGGGTGGCCTACGCCTCCAATGTCGGGGGCATCGGCACCAAGATCGGCACCGGCGTGAACTCCATCTTCTGCGGCTTTCTCGCCGACAAGCTCCACCACGACATCAGCTTTCTGCGGTACATGGCGCTCGCCTCGCCGTTCGTGGTCCTCTTCGTCCCGCTGCTCTGGCTCGCGCTCTGGCGCGTGGGCAAGCGGGACGGGCTAAGCGCCGGCCACGCGCGCGACGTGCTCGACCGCGAGCTCGCGGCGATGGGCCCGATGAGCGGCGGCGAGAAGAAGGTCGCCGCCGTCTTCGCCCTGGCCAGCGCGCTCTGGATCCTCGGCGACCCGCTGCGCGCCGCGATCGCGCCGCAGCTCCAGGCCGCGCTCCGGGGCCTCGACGCCGCGCTGGGGTCGGGCTCCGCGGCCGCCTTCAAGGTGCAGGGCAAGCACTACGAGGCGACGGTGGCGATCCTGGCGGCGTTCAGCCTGCTCGCCCTGCGCGCGCTCTCGCTCGCCTCGCTGCGGCGGATGCCATGGGGCACGCTGGTCCTGCTCGGCGGCAGCTTCGCGATGGCGGCCGGCATCGAGGCGGGCGGGCTCTCCGCGTGGATGGCCGCGAAGCTCGCGGTCGTCGCGGAGGCGCCGCTGCTCGCGCAGATCGGGCTCGCCAGCGCCGCCACGGTCGCGCTGTCGGCGCTGGCCTCCAACACCGCGACCGTGAACGTCGCCCTCAACGTGCTCCCTCAGGACCTCGGCGTGCTGTTCGCGGCCACGATCGCTGCTTCCTGCGACTTCATGCTGCCCGCCGGCACGCCGCCCAACGCCATCGTGTTCGGCAGCGGCTACGTGCGGCTCCCGGTCATGATCAAGACGGGCTTCGTCCTCGACGTCGCCGCCGCCCTGCTCATCACAGCTTATGTGTACGGCTACGCGCGGCACCTGATCGGCGGATGACCCGCTCCCCCGGCCCGGGTGCGCCGAGGGGACAGGGGCCGATCGGATGGCATCTTCTTGAACAACAACGTCGGGCACCGGATACGTCGGACAGGAGCATCATCGAGAGTGGGCTCCCGGAGCTCCGCGGGAGAGTGCGGAGTACGCGACAGAGCCTCTCGAAACAGGGGATCGAAGCGCAGCTCTCGAGGCCCGGCGGGGGGCCTGCGCTCGGCTACCGCGTGCAAAGGCAGGTCGTACAGCCGGCCCACCGACAGACGCCGCTGCCGGGGCCGTCGCATTTTGCGTCGCAGTCGCTGTTCTTGACGCACTCCCAGCATGCCGCGGGCTCCGCCTCCGTGGCCGCCGCCGCGGGGGTCTCCGTGGCCGCCGCCGCGGGGGCGCCGGCGGCGCATACCCAGAGGCCCACTCCGGAAAGCAGAAGCACGGAGGCAAAGGCTCGTCGAATCATCCTCGTCATCGTGAGCTCCTTTCGATCTCGCCGCCTCGGACAAGGCCCGAAACGAGGAGATGATCAGGGAGGTAGCTTACTGACGCGATGTCCTCCGGTCACCCAGGTTCCTCGACGAGCAGCCGGGATCTCGGTCGATTCATTGATATTGAATATTTCAGCCCTCATTGCCGAGCGACCCGATTGCCGCCGCCAGGCGACGTGCCTGGCGGGTCAGCCCTCAATGCGCCGGCTGCCAGAGCTCGACGGGGTTGCCGGACGGGTCATCGAGCAGGATCTGGGAGCCGCCGACTCCTCTCACGATGTCGTTGCGGAACTGCAGTCCGGCCGCGCGGAGCCGGGCTACCTCGGCGCTCAGATCGGCCACTGGCAGCTGGATGCGGTTCCAGCCACCGGGGACAGGCTGGCGCCCGTCGGGCATGGGCCGCGCGCCGGAGCTGGCCTTCCCGCTGAGCAGGAGCCGCAGGTCGCTGCGGGTGACGGACGCGAACGCGGGACGGGCGTCGGTTTCGAGCGTGAAGCCGAGGTACGTCGTATAGAAGGCAATGGCGGCGTCGACATCGTCGATCATGTAGCGGACGGTGACCGTGCTCATGGGATCCAGTCCTCCTCGCGGTGATGTGCTCGGTAAAGGGGTGCAGCTGGACAGCCACGCCAGCCACAGGACCGACGAGGCCTTGAACGCCGATCTCGCGAGAAACGATCTTCTTTTTCTGTTGAAGCACATCGATCGCGCGCCCTCCGTTCCTCGGGGGACAAGATACCTGCGCGCGCGCAGATGACCATGGGGAGCGCGGGCAAAGCATTGTCAACCACAGGTTAACGACCTACCCTCGCCGCCGTGGATCTCTTCTCCGGTGTGATCCCGTTCGTCTGCGTGGCGGAGGCGGGGGGCTTCCGCGCCGCGGCCGCGCGCCTCGGCGTCACGGCCGCCGCGGTGAGCAAGTCGGTGGCCAAGCTGGAAGCCGAGCTCGGGGTCGTGCTCCTCGAGCGCACGTCGCGCCACGTTGCGCTCACGCCAGAGGGCGCGATGTTTCTCGAGCGCTGTCGCGCGGCGATGGCGCAGCTCCAGGCGGGGCGCGAGCAGGCCGCCGGCGCGCAGCGGGAGCCGCACGGCACGCTGCGCGTGACGTTGCCGCCGGTGCTCGGTCGCAGCGTCCTGCCGGTCGTCGCGCGGCTGTCGGCGCGTTACCCGCGGCTGTCGATCCGGCTCGTCGTCACCAACCGCCTCCTGCGGCTCGCGGAGGAGGAGATCGATGTAGCGCTGCGCCTGGGGCCGCTCGCGGGCTCATCGCTCATCGCGCGCGCTCTGCGGACTCCGCGCTGGATCACCGTCGCCGCCCCGGCTTACCTCGCGAGCCGGGGGGCGCCGACCTCGCCGGCTGACCTCGCGCGGCACGAGTGCATCAAGTTCGTGCTGCGCGGCAAGGTCGTCGAGTGGAGCTTCCGCGCTGGCCACGGCGCCGTCGATGTCGCGACGCCCTCGCGCATCCTGCTCGACCAGGGCGATCTGCTCATCGACGCGGTAGTGCACGCGGTCGGGGTGGCGCAGGTCCTCGATTTCATGGCCGCGCCGCTGCTCGAGGCGGGGCTCCTCGTGGAGGTCCTGGCGCCGTTCGCGACCGACGGGCCACCGCTGCACGCGGTCACGCCGGCGCGCCGGGCCTCCGTCCCGCGCGTGCGCGTCTTCCTCGATGCGCTCGGCGACGCGCTCGGCCGCGGCGGTCATGGGCCTTCGGAGCCCGTCGAGAACGGGGTGAAGAAGGGGTGACTCCGACGCTGCCGATGTCATCACGAGGGCTCGTCGATCATTCCGAAATGACCTTCGTGCACGTCGCGCCGAAATCGATGTAGCCGACCGGGCAGCTCCCCCAGCACACGGGGCCCGCGCCGCTGTAGCCGGAGGCGCAGGAAGGATAGCAGAGCCCCGCGTCGTACTGCTGGCCCGCGCCGCAGCTCGTCGGCACGGAGCCGACGCCGCGACCGTAGGAGCTCTTGGCGAAGATGTGGGCGTCGATGCGGCACGTGCAGCCGTCGTTGGAGTAGCCCGCCGGGCAGGTGGAGCAGCCCTTGGCGAAGGTCAGGCCGCAGGCGTCATACCAGGGGCACGAGGAGTTGTCGGCGTTGATGATGCGCGCGTCGCGCCGGCACGTGAGGCCGTCATCCGCGTACCCGGACGGGCAGATCTGCCAGCACACCGGCCCTACCCCGCGGTAGCCCGACGCGCAGAGCGGATAGCAGAGCCCCGCATCGTACTGCTGGCCCGCGCCGCAGAGCGTCGGCGCCGTGCCGACGCCGCGCCCGTAGCTCGGTTTGCTCACCGTGGACGAGCACGTCGCCCCGTCGTCGCTGAAGCCGGGCGGACAGGCCGGCACCGCGGCGGGCGCCGGAATGTCCGGGTCCTGCACGTGGAGGCGCGACTGGAACTCGTACAGGCTGTGGATCGTCCCGGGGTTCGCCTCCAGCACCTCGATCATCGCCTTGTCGCCGGCGACGTCGGCCAGATCGAGCAGCGCGTTGGCGATGAGCTTCTCGTTCCAGTCGCGGAACTGGCTCGGCGGGCACTCGTTCACGCTGCCGCAGAGGCGGCTGCGCGCCTGGACCCGGGCTCGCTCCCAGTAGTTCGCGAATCCCTCGTTGAAGGCGTATTGCTGGTTGGCGATCTCGGAGCCGTCGTGCGAGCGCCCGTAGACATAGGCCACGTCGTCCCCGTTCCAGTGGTTCAGATCCCCGTCGGCGACGTGCCGCACGCTGTGCCCGAACTCGTGGGTGATGCCCCTCCGGCGCTCCGCGGCCGTGCTCCCCCAGGTGCTCGTGAGGAAGTCGGTGCGGATGTTGATGTGATCGTAGAACGTGTAGGGCGCGCCCCCGTAAACACCGCTCCAGCGCAGCATGCGCAGCGCGTGCGCGGGCGGCTGGGCCTCGCGGACAGCGTGGAAGTCGCGCAGGGTATCGACGCCGAGCCGCCAGAGCTCGCAGTCGACGCCGCTCAGCGTGACCACATCGACGTCGAGATCGCCGCTCGAGCGAGGGCTGCCCGCGACGTCGACCCCCTGGCCGCGCGGGGCGTGCAGCTCGTCCATGATCGTGAGCGGCGTCGTCACCCCGCCCGAGCTCACGACGCCGTCGTACGTCACGTCGAGGTGCACGCTCGCGCTCGCGGTCGACGAGATGGGTATCCTGAAATCGCCGTTCGCGTCCGTCACGCCGCTCCCGAGGCCGGGAATGCTGAGCGGGACGAAAGCGAGCGCGCTCGTGACGGTCCCCGCGCCGTCCGGCGCGGTGCACTGCAGGTGCCCGATGACGGAAGCGGACGCGGGGACGCAGTGGAGGCTCGTCACCTCTGCGACGCAGAGCGAGTCCCACTGGGTGTCGCAGCAGAACGCGTCCACGGCGCACACACAGCTCTGGACAGGCGCGTCGTTGCAGCCGGCAAAGGGGTGTGGGTTCACGCAGTCGTTCACCTTGAGCGCGCCGTCGGCCTCCGCCGTCGCTTCGTCCGCGGCTCGCGACTCGCCTGGATCGCCGGAGGGCTCGGCTCCCTCTTGATCGCCAGAGGGCTCGGCGCCCTCGGGGACGGCGCAGGCGGCGAACGCCCCCACGGCGAAGAACAGCACGGCAGACGCAGAAACCCTCGTCACCCCGACGTCTCGTGTCGATGACATGACCCTCTCCTTGATGTCGTCTGGACAGCTCCATCTCGTCCAGGCATCCCAGCTACGCGGGCCATGCTCGGCCGTTTCGCTGCACAGTCCGGTTTCGCAGCGACGGAACGTGCCGGAGAGCCGCTCGACGGCGGCGGCGGATCAAGCGTCGGCGACGCGCACCACGAGCTTGCCGAAGTTGCGCCCCTCGAGCAGGCCGATGAACGCCGCCGGCGCGCTCTCCAGCCCGTCGACCCGGTCCTCGCGCAGCTTCACGCGGCCGGCGTCGACCCACGCGCCCATGTCGCGGCGGAAGGCGTCGAAGCGGTCGGCGTAGTGGTCCAGGATGACAAGGCCCTGCATGCGGATGCGCTTCTGCAGCACCGTCGACATCGTCTTCGGCAAGCGGTCCGGGCCGGGCGGCGGAGCGTCGTCGTTGTAATGGGCGATCACACCGCACACCGGCACGCGCGCGCCGATGTTGAGCAGCGGCAGCACCGCGTCGAACACCGCGCCGCCGACGTTCTCGAAATAGACGTCGATGCCGTCGGGGCAGGCGGCGGCGAGCCGCTGCGCCAGCTGCGGATCGCGCCGGTCGAGGCAGACGTCGAAGCCGAGCTCCTCGACGGCGCAGCGGCACTTGTCGGCGCCGCCGGCGATGCCGACCACGCGCGCGCCCTCGAGCCTCGCGATCTGCCCGACCACCGCGCCGACAGCGCCGGTGGCCGCGGCCACGACCACTGTCTCGCCCGGCCTGGGCCGGCCTATATCGAGCAGGCCGACGTAGGCGGTGAACGCAGGCATGCCGAGCCCGCCCAGCGCCAGCGACGGCTGCGCCATCTCGCCGAGCGGGACCAGATCCTGACCGTCCGACAGCGCGTAGTCCTGCCAGCCCGCCCTGCCGAGCACCAGATCGCCGGCGCGGAACTGCGGATGCCTGGAGGCGACGACGCGGTTGACCGTGCCGCCCGCCATGGGCTCGCCCAGCCGCACCGACGGCGCGTAGACCGGCCCGATCTCGTTCATCACCTCGCGCATGTACGGATCGAGCGAGAGGTACAGCGTGCGCAGCAACACCTGCCCTTCGCCCGGCGTGGGCACGGCGGTCTCTTCGAGGCGGAAGTCCTGCGGTGTCGGCAGACCGCGCGGGCGCGCGGCGAGGACGATACGACGGTTGACGGGTTCGCTTTGCGGCATGGGCTTGCTCCTGTGGCATGGGTGGAAAAGCTCCGGCTGACCGCCCCCGCGCGCCGGAAGGCAAGGGCGAGCGCGGACCAGCCAGAGCAGCGGAAAACCTCACAAGTAGACCGGTCGTCTAGAAACGGGGTGCGAAAAAGGCGGGGATGCATGCGCACCTCCCGCCTCAGGCGTCTTGCGCCAGGCCGAGCAGCTGCCGCGTGCTGGCCATGGCGGTGTCCAGCGGCGCGCGGTGGCGGGCGATCTTGGCCAGCAGGCTGGCGCCGAGCCAGGTCTGGTAGAGCGTGGCGGCGATGGCCTGCGCGTCCGGCGCTGCCGGCACCGAGCCGTCCGCCCTGCCCGCTTCGATGCAGCGCGCCAGGCGCTCGATCACGCCGCGGGTGCCGCGCTCCAGCGCCGCGCGCATGCTCTCGGACAGATCGCTGACCTCGGCGCCGAGCTTGACCGCGAGGCAGCGGCCCTGCGCCTCGTCGCCGGTCTGCGAGTCGATCCAGTCCCGGAAATAGACCATCAGCCGCTGCGCGCCCGTACCCGGCTGCGCCAGCAGCGCGTCCATCCGCGCCAGGTAGTCGGCGAAGTAGGCCTCGAGCACCGCCTCGCCGAAGGCCTCCTTGGAACCGAAGTAGTGATAGAACGAGCCTTTCGGCACCTGCGCAGCCGCCAGCACCTCGGCCAACCCGACCGCGGTGAAGCCCTTGCGCAGCAGCAGCGGCTTGGCCACCTCGAGGATGTGCTGGCGGACGTCGGTGGTGGCGGCGCTCGCGTTCATGGAGCCGTACTGTAGCGCCTAGTAGACCGGTCGTCTAGGTCCCGCCATACGGCGTCGGGCAGTCGGCCTGCACCAGCGGAAATTCAAGGGGTCGACGTGCCGGGGCCATGCACCCTTCGGCCGCGCCGCCGGAGCCCCAAGGACGCCGCGAGCAGCGCTGTCAGCACGAGGGTATTTCCGGACGGAGCGCGACTCGCCAAACGGCAGCCACAACCTCCTGCTGCGTCGCTCGTCTCCTCGCCGGAGGTCCCCCCCGACGTCTGGGCGGGCGGCATCGAGCCTGAAGAAGCCCCACCCGTGCCAACCGTGGACGCCCCGCCGGAGCCGGCGCTGGCGACGACTCCACCGCCACTGCCGCCGCTGCCGCTGCCGCTCGTGCTTCCACCCGTACCACCCCCGCCGGCTCCCCCGCCCCCGACGGGCGAGAACTGCCAGGAGTTCACGTTGAAGAGGTACGACTCGCCCCCGGTGAAGACCAGAACCAGGTCGTGCACGCCGGTGGCGCCGGTGACCACGCACGACGTATCGCTCCACGCCTGCCAGCCCCCCGTCGCTTCGACAGCGCAGGTACCCACGAGCATGCCGTCGGGTGCATCCAGGTGGAGCTCGATGCTGCCTCCCTCCGCGCCGCTGGCGACGCGCGCACTGAAGCTCTCCGCCCCTGCGCCGAAGTCGACTCCACGGAGACGCACCCAGTCTCCGTCGTTGATATCAGCGAGGGCCATCCCGCCCTCCTCGCAGGGCTCGGTCTCGATGCCGCGCTGTGCGTTGAAGGTCTCGGCTTCGACGCGTGCGTAGGGGTCGAGGTGCCCGACCTGCTTGAGCCCGTCCGTCGTGTAGGTCACTGGCACGATCGAGCCGTCCTCCTTGTAGGTGAGCGACTCGAGCGCGATGTTGCGGCGATAGCCTGTGGGCTCTCCGGCCTCGGTGGCGACGATGCGATTGTGGTAGGCGTGGTACCAGGAGCCGCCAAACTCGAAGATCGCGGCGTGGTTGTTGTTGTTGTTGCTCGGCGGCTGGGGCCCCGCCGTGCCACCGTACTTGAAGCCGGACGTCGGGCTCGTGCTCGTGAGGTAGTCGATCCGCAGGCCATTGTCGGGATTCGTCGAGTACGACAGGTAGTAAACGCCGTCGCGCTTGTGCATCCAGGAGGCCTCGAAGAAGTACGGGACCGTCATCGCGATGGCCGAGCCCGAGACGCTCACCATGTCGTCATTCAGCTTGATGACGCGCGCGTTCTGCTCGCCGTTGCCGCCGAAGTAGAGGTACGCTTGGCCGTCGTCGTCGACGAAGACTCCCGGGTCGAAGAGCCACATGTTGGGGCCCGAGGCGCCGGGCGTGCTCGAGGTCACCAGGGCGCTGCCCTTCGCGTCGGTGAACGGTCCGGTCGGGCTGTCGCTCGAAGCAACGCCGATCCCTGACCCGCTGTTGCCGAAGTACATGTAGATGGTGCCGTCGCGCTCCACGACCGCCGGGGCCCACGAGTTGTTCGCCCAGGAGACGGCACGGGGCACGCGCAGCACTTCCCCGTGATCGGTCCAGTTCTTCAGGTCGCTGCTCGAGACGGCCACGATCGAAGCCATCTTGTAGCCGTCGTCCGAACCGTCCGCCTTGACGTTGTCGTCGTCGTTCGAGCAGTAGAGATAGACGCGCCCGTCGTGCACCAGCGAGGCCGGGTCGGCGAGGTAGCGGTGGGAGGCAATGGGGTAATCGGCCAGCGCGGAAGGGCTCGCGAAGAGCCCGACCAGGACGAGCGCGCCCCCGCAGCAAACCGATCTCGCCGATCTTCGTGAGGTATGCATGTTCACCAGGGCCCCTCCAGGGCGAAGCAAAAGGATACGGTCCTGGCCGATTGTGAACGTTCACACGTCCGGGCGTCAACCACAATCGGCTGGCGCTCGGCCATCCTCGATGGTCGAGGGACGACAAGATGGGCGGTCGACTCTGGAGCGCTGCGTCAAGCGGAGCGGGCGCCAGTCGAGAGGGAGATTCTCGCCGTGCCCTGGCTTTGCCGGCCCGTCCAGCGCCTCCGGCGCGACCCCGGGCTGCTCGGCGAGCCATGGCTCATCCCGGGAGGGCGAGCCGGCTCGCCAGCAGCGCAGCTCAGGACGCCTTGCGGCGCGCCGAGTCCCACCCGCGCCGCACGGCGCCCTTGGCCTCGTCCCAGGTGCGCCCGCTCTTGAGGTCGGTCCACTCCTCCTTGAGCTTGCTCTCGACCCGGTCGTCCCAGTCGTGGTGCTCTGTGTACTGGCCCGCCGCGCCCCAGCCGTAGCGCAGCCCCGGCTCGACATCGTCCCAGTCGCTGTTCGGCACGTGCCGCGGGGGGATCGGCTGCTTGCCGAGCGCCTGCTTCACCGTGTCGTCGACGTCCTGGTTGAGCTCCTGTCCCTTGTTGTTGGTGAAGTCCGCCTTGGTCTGCTCCCAGTCGCGCCGCAGCGCTTCCTTCACGCGCTCCCAGCCGGACGTCTTGTGCTCATCCCACCACCTCGGATAACTTGCCTGGGCCATTCGTACCTCCATCGATTCCGTTGAACGCGCGCTGGCTCGAGCGCCGAGCGCGCCGCGGTAGGGCACGGCGATACACGAACGGTGCCGCCGCGACCGCCTTCCGGAAATCTGATGGACATACAGGCACTTGCAGCGCAGCGCCGGACGTGCGCGCCACGGCCCTGCACGCTCGCACGCTTCTGGAGGCCTGTGGCATGCGGCAGGCAGTCACAGCTGAGACGAGATGCCACAACGCATCCGCCGGCTCACGGGCATCGAGGTCGCCGCCAAAACGCAGCAGGGCGGGCGCGAGTTCGTGTATAGGTACCGTGGTCATCGCCCCGCTCCTGGTCAGCGGGTGCACGGGGCGCTGGTGGACAGAGGAATGTCATGACCACGGCGAGCGGCCTCTCTGGATCAACTCGCAGGGCGCCAGGTACGTCGATCGAATCGTGAGCAGATGCTCAAGTGAGCAAGGGAGAGCGGTGCCGATGAAGATTGCTACCTCAGCCTCCACCGCGGCGGCGGCGGGCGCGGCGTTCGACGAGGCCGTCTCCGCGCTCCGGGCCAGCCTGGGCACAGCGCCCGACCACATCTTCCTGAGCTACACAGAGCCCTACGACGTCGACGAGCTCGCGCGCGCCACCGCGGCGCTGCCGGCCTCGGTCCGCGTCCACGGCTCGAGCTCATGCCTCTCCGTCATGACCGCCGCCGGGGTCCACGGCGCGCCCGGCCCTGGCCTCGCCCTGCTCGGGATCGCCGACGCCCAGGGCGCCTACGGCGTCGCCGCCGAGCGGATCGGCGGCGCGCCGCGCGCGGCCGGCGCCCGCGCGGCGCAGCGCGCCATCGAGGACGCCGGGCGCGCCGGCGAGCCCCCGGCCCTTTTCTGGCTCACCTCGCAGACAGGCGCGGAGGAGCAGGTCCTGCTCGGCATCGAGGACGTCGTCGGCCCCGACGTGCCCGTGTTCGGCGGCTCCTCGGCGGCCGACTCCCTCGGCGGAGCGCAATCGCAGCTGGAGCGCGGCCAGGCCCACAGGGACGCCGTGCTCCTGACAGCCCTCTACCCGTCCGGGGAGATCAGCCATGCATTCAGCAGCGGCTACGTCCCCACCGAGCACCGCTGTCGCGTGACCCGCGCCGAGGGCAGGCGCCTGCCCGAGATCGACGGGCTCCCGGCCGCCGAGGTGTACAACCGCTGGACCGGCGGCCTTATCTCGGGGCAGCTCGGCGGCGGTTCCATCCTGGAGCACACAGCGCTCCACCCCCTCGGGCGGCCCTCGGGCTGGATCGGCAAGGTGCCTCAGTTCCTGCTGATTCACCCGAGCACCGTGGAGAAGGACAACTCGATGACGTTCAGCGCGAACATCAACGAGGGGGACGAGCTCGTGCTCATGAGCGGGTCCCGGGAGAGCCTGATCGGCCGCGTCCGCTCCGTCATCGACGCCGCGCGGGAGTCCGCGCCGCCCTCGTTCCGCGCGCAGGGCGCGCTCGTGATCTTCTGCGCGGGGTGCATGCTCGCCTTGCGCGACGAGATCGACCGCGTGGTCCAGGGCATCGTCGCGTCGCTCGGCGCGACGCCGTTCCTCGGCAGGTTCACCTTCGGGGAACAAGGGTGCTTCGCGCGAGGCAGGAACCAGCACGCGAACCTCTCCATCTCCGTGATCCTCCTCGGACAGTGACGCGCGATGGAAGACGAGGCCGCCCGCGAGACGATCGCCGAGCTGCAGCGCGCACGTGAAGAGGAGCGGGCGCTCCGGCTGGAGGCAGAGGGGCTGGCAGAGGCGCTCCTGCTCTTCACGGAGCCGGGCACCTTCGCGGAGACGCTGGCGCGCGCCGTCGAGGTGATCGCGCAGCGGCTCGACGCCGCGGCCGGTCTCGTGGTCGATTTCGCCGAGGGAGCAGACGGCGAGGTCATCGTCGCCACCGATCCGGAGCTGTCGGCGACCGCGTGGCAGAGCGGGCCGGCGTTCACCCGCGCCCTCGCGGGCCGGCCGGTCGTCAGCTTCGACGTCACCCAGCTCGCCGAGTGGCAGCGCCAGCCGGAAGCCGTCCTGAAGCGCTACGGCTCCGCGCTCCACGCGCCCCTCCAGGCCGGAGGCCTGCGGGCGCTGCTCGTGCTCGCCCACCCCGCGCGCGCCTTCTTCAGCGCGCGCCACATCAGCCTCGTCCGCCGCCTCCTGCCCGCGGCGGCGCAGGCCCTCGCGCGCGCCCGCGCCGAGGAGGAGCTCGCCCGGGCGCGCGAGCTCGCCCACGAGCGGGAGATCACCGAGAAGCTCACGCTCATCGAGCACCAGCGCGCCGCGATGCGCGCGCTGTCCATGCCGATCCTCCAGGTGTGGAGCCGGATCCTCTGCGTCCCGGTGATCGGCTCCGTCGACGAGGAGCGCTGCGCGTACCTGATGGAGAAGCTCCTCGTCGCCGTGAAGGCCACCAGGGCGCGCGCGGTGATCATCGACGTCACCGGGCTCGATCGGATGGAGGCGAGCGCGCTCGCGCTCTTCCTGCGCGTGGCGACGGCGGTGAGGCTCCTCGGCAGCGCCTGCGTGCTGGCCGGCATCGGCCCCGAGGTAGCCCGGGACCTCGCGCAGGAGGGCGAGGAGTGGCGCGCCATCGTGACGTATCGCCGCCTGCAGGACGCGCTGCGACAGCTGCTCCCCTCCTCGCCCAGGTAGACGCGGAGCGGAGCGCGGCGCCCGGCCCTGAGGCGCGGTGTTTCGGAATAGGCCACGTCGACGATCCGTGTACGATGGCCGGTCATGACCAAACAGGCGGAGCGGGGTGGGCAGAGGCTTCGCGCAGCACCTAGCTTGTCCTTCTGGGTTGCAGGACCGCTGGTCGTCGCGTTGCTCGTGTTCGTGGTCCCGGGGATCTGGATCGCGGCGTGGGCCATCGAGCGCGCGATCCTGACGAACGAGCTGGGGGTTCACACGCGGACGCACGACGAGTGGACCCGCCGCATGAACGACCGCCTGATGGAGGCGGAGGCGAGCGTCGCCAGGTATGGCCGTATCCTCACCATGGCGCTCCAGGAAGACCAGGTGGGCTCGCCGGAGAGGTTTGACGCCCTGGTCGGGCCCGCGCGCGATGGTGGGATGGTGTCGCGCAAGGCGGGCTTCACCCCCGGGCGCGACGCCGTCGTCTGGCTGCCTGCGGGCTACCCGCTCGACGACAAGGAGAAGCTCTTTCTCCTGGAGGTGAAGCGCGTGACCGAGCTGTATTCGGCGGGAGCTCCGGGTGAGCCCATCAATACATGGCTCATCCCCGGCCGGAACGGGCTCGTGATGTACTGGCCCAGCTACACGAGCTACATCGACCAGGTCGACACGACCGTGGACTTCGTCAACTCGGAGTGGATGACGCTGGTGCTCCCGGCGAACAACCCCGAGGGGAAGCCGCGCTGGACGCCGACGAGCTACGACCCGGCGGCGCGCCAGTGGATGGTGAGCGTCGTGGCGCCGTTCTTCCGCGCCGGGGCGTTCGAGGGCAGCTGCGGGCACGATGTAACGGTCGACGCGGTGATGAGCAGCTTCCGGGAGCTCTCGCTGTACCCGGGGACGGAGAACGCCCTCGTGAGGGGCGATGGAACGCTGCTCGTGTCGAGCCTGCACCAGAGCGAGATCCACGAGAGCAAAGGGACGCTGACGGTCGACTCCGTGGGGGACGCGGGGCTGAAGCGGGCCTTCGAGGAGGCGAAGCGCGCGGGCGGCCAGGCGGCGCGCGTCGTCGGCGACACCGACCAGCGCGTGTTCGTGGCGGCGCGCATCGCGGCGCCGGACTGGTACCTGCTCACCGACGTGCCCCGCGCGGCGATGCTCTCGTCGGTGAAGGGGCTGTACTGGGATTACCTGCTGATCGCGGCGATCTCGATCCTGGCGGTCGTGGCGCTGCCCGTGCTCGTGATCATGCGCGTGACCTTGCCTTCCGTGCGGCAGCTTGTCACCGCGGCGGAGCGCATCCGGGGCGGCGACCTCGAGCAGCGCTTCGAGGCGTCGGGCACCCGGGAGTTCGTGCACATCGGCGGCGCGCTCAACGCCATGGCGCAGCAGCTCCGGGAGTCGTTCGCTGCCCTGGAGAAGACGAACGAGGAGCTCGAGCAGCGCGTCGAGCAGCGCACCGCCGAGCTCCAGGAGGCCAAGACCGCCGCGGACGCGGCCAACCGGGCGAAGAGCGACTTCCTCGCCAACATGAGCCACGAGCTGCGCACGCCGCTGAACGGCATCCTGGGGTACGCCCAGATCCTGAAGCGCTCCACGCGCCTCGGCGAGCAGGAGCTGCGCGGCGTCGAGGTCATCTCCGAGTCAGGCGCCCATCTGCTGACCCTCATCAACGACGTCCTCGACCTGGCGAAGATCGAGTCGCGGACGATGGAGCTCCACCCCAACGATTTCGACTTCCCTTCCTTCCTGCGCGCGACGGTCGAGATCTGCCGGATCCGCGCGGAGCAGAAGGGGATCGAGTTCGTTTACAGGCCCGGCCCCGCGCTGCCCGGGGGCGTGCGCGCCGACCAGCGGCGCCTGCGGCAGGTCCTGCTCAACCTGCTCGGCAACGCCATCAAGTTCACCGAGAAGGGCCGCGTCACCTTCGCTGTCACGGAGGCGCAGGGCGGAGAGCAGGACACGCGCGACGACCTCCCGGAGGACGGCGAGGGCCGCGGAGCGCGGGCCGGGAAGCGCACGATACGCTTCGAGATCGAGGACACGGGCAGCGGGATCAGCGCCGAGCACCTGGACCAGATCTTCCTGCCCTTCAAGCAGGTCGGGGACAAGAAGCGCCACAGCGAGGGCACCGGGCTCGGGCTGGCCATCAGCCAGCGGATCGTCGCGCTGATGGGCAGCTCCATCCAGGTCAGGAGCGAGCTCGACAAGGGCAGCGTCTTCCGGTTGGAGCTGACGCTCGCCGAGGCGCCGAACTGGACCGAGGCGGCGAGGCAGACCGAGCACGGGCAGATCGTCGGCTACAAGGGCGCGCGGCGGAAGCTCCTCGTGGTGGACGACAAGCGGGAGAACCGCGCCGTCATCGTCAACATGCTGGAGCCCCTCGGGTTCGAGGTGACGGAGGCGAGCGACGGCCAGGAGGGCCTGGACAGGACGGCGAAGGAGGGGTTCGACCTGATCATCACCGATATAGCGATGCCCGTGCTCGACGGCTGGGAGATGATGCGCCGCATCCGCAAGATGCCGGAGCGCGCGGGCACGATCCTCATCGCTTCGTCCGCCAGCGCCTTCCTCAGCGACCAGGACAAGAGCCTGGAAGCAGGCGCGGACGACTTCGTCGCCAAGCCGCTGCAGATGGATGAGCTCCTCGAGAAGATGCAGCGGCACCTCGGGCTGGAGTGGATCCACGAGCGGAAGGAAGGCGCGAGGGCGGAGGCGGAGCCCAGCCCCAGCTCGGGGGTGACCCCTGCGTTCGGCACCCAGGACGTCCCCCTGCCGCCGGCCGAGGATCTCAGGGCCTTGCGCGATCTCGCGCACAGAGGGCTCGTCAACCAGATCCAGAAGTACGCAGACAAGCTCGATCAGTCCAACCCGGCGCTCGCGCCGTTCACCAGGCATGTGCGCCAGCTCTCCAGGGACTTCCGGCTTGAAGCCATAGAAGAATTCGTCGGCCGGCACCTCGACAGCGCTGCCCCGTGAGCGTCGCTCGATGGCATTGAGCCCTCGAGCACCATGCGCCGAGCCAATGCGCCGCTGGCGCACCGACGGGGCTTCGTCCCCGGCCTGACCTGCCCTGTGTGTGAGCGTGTAGCCGGACCGCCGCCATGGATCCCGCAATGACGGCGCGATCACACAAACACGTTTTATATTGTGAAAGAATCCACTTCACGTACGTTGAAGAAATGCTGCCCTATTGCTGTCTGCGCCGCTTCCTGGCTGTATGCACCGGTGCTACGGCCACACTTCTCGCCGCCGCTCCCGCGGCGGCCGCAACGCCGTTCACGACCTTCGAATCGGGCCAGGTCCGCCCCATGGCTCTGTCGAGGGACGGCAAGCTGCTCTTCGCCGTGAACACGCCCGACAACCGGCTGGAGATCTTCCGCGTCCACGCGGATCGTTTGCGGCTCAAAGCGTCTGTGCCCGTGGGCCTCGAGCCGGTCGCCGTCGCTGCCCGGGGTGACGACGAGGTCTGGGTGGTGAACCACCTGTCCGACAGCGTGAGCGTTGTCGATGTTCGCGACGCCGAGAAGGCGCGCGTCGTTCGCACGCTGCTCGTGGGCGATGAGCCGCGCGATATAGTGTTCGCCGGGCCGCGGCGCTCGCGGGCCTTCATCACCACGGCCCACCGCGGGCAGAACATCCCCTTCGATCCGCAGATCACGACGCCCGGCGTGGGGCGCGCGGACGTCTGGGTGTTCGACGCCGACCAGCTCGGGACGTCGCTCGGCGGCGCGCCGCTCTCCATCGTGACGCTCTTCAGCGACACGCCGCGCGCGCTCGCGGTGACGCCGGACGGCAAGCGTGTCTACGCCGCCGCCTTCCACTCGGGGAACCGTACGACGAGCATCGACGAGAGCCTCGTGCCGAACGGCGGAGAGGCCGAGGGCGGACTGCCGTGGCCCAACACCAACTTCGAGGGCATCCCCCAGCCGGAGGTCGGGCTCATTCTCAAGTTCGACGGGGCGCACTGGGTCGACGAGCTCGGTCGTCCCTGGGACGACGCGGTGCGCTTCTCGCTGCCCGACAAGGACGTCTTCGTCATCGACGCGACGGCCAACCCGCCGCGCCAGGTGGCCGGGCCAGGCGGCTTCTTCACGGGCGTGGGGACCATCCTGTTCAACATGGTCGTGAACCCGGTGAACGGGAAAGTCTACGTGTCCAACACCGACGCCCGCAACGAGGAGCGCTTCGAGGGGCCGGGCCTCTTCGCTGGCCACAGCGTGCGGGGCCACCTGCACGAGAGCCGGATCACCGTCCTCGGCCCGAACGGCGTCGTCCCGAGGCACCTCAACAAGCACATCGACTACAGCAGCTGCTGCGCGCCTGTCTCGAGCGGCGAGAACGCGAAGAGCCTGGCGCAGCCGACGGAGATGGCCGTGACGAGCGACGGCAAGACCCTGTATGTCGCGGCGCTCGGCTCGGACAAGATCGGCGTCTTCGACACGGCGAAGCTCGAGAAGGGCACGTTCATGCCCAGCACGGCGAACCAGATCCACGTCCCCGGGGGCGGCCCGACCGGGCTCGTCCTCGATGAGGAAAGGCATCGGCTCTATGTGCTCGCGCGCTTCGACAATGCGATCTCGGTCATCGACACGCGGACCCGCCACGAGGTAGCGCACGTGCCGATGCACAACCCGGAGCCTCCGAGCGTCGTCCGGGGACGCCGCTTCCTCTACGACGCGTCGCTGAGCTCGAGCCACGGCGACTCGTCCTGCGCGAGCTGCCATATCTTCGGCGATTTCGACAGCCTCGCGTGGGATCTCGGGAACCCGGACGGATCCATGCTGAACCCGGACGGCTCCGTGGTGGCGAACCCGGGACCGTTCTGCACCGATCTCTTCGGCCTGGATCCGAGACTCCATCCGATGAAGGGGCCGATGACGACCCAGAGCCTGCGCGGCATGGCCAACCACGGGCCGATGCACTGGCGCGGCGACCGGACCGGCGGCCATGACGCGCCCACCGCCCAGCCGGACAGCGGGGTGTTCGACGAGCGGGCGGCGTTCAAGAAGTTCAGCGTGTCGTTCGTCGACCTGCTGGGGCGAGACGAGACGATCTCGGAGGAGGACATGGACGCGTTCGCGGACTTCATCCTCCAGGTCACCTATCCGCCGAACCCCATCCGGGCGCTCGACGACTCACTGACGCCCGATCAGCTCGCGGGGCGCGACTTCTTCGGGGGGCCTGTCTCGAGCATCCTCGGGGCCTCGTGCATCGGGTGTCACACAGTCGACCCGGACGCCAACCCCGACGACTTCGCGCCGGGCTTCTTCGGCAGCGACGGCGGCTCGGCCAACGCCAACGAGTCGCAGATCTTCAAGGTCCCGCACCTGCGCAATCAGTACCAGAAGGTCGGGATGTTCGGCATGGCCGAGTCGTTCGTGTTCCCGTTCGGCGGCTCCAACGCGCACATGGGCGACCAGGTCCGCGGCTTCGGGTTCCTGCACGACGGCGCGGTCGATACGCTGTTCCGATTCAATTCGTTCTCCGATTTCGTCCAGATCCCGGAGAACCCCGGCGGCTTCCCCGTCAGCCCCGAGGGGGACCTCCTGAAGCACCAGGTGGCGGCGTACATGCTGGCGCTGGAGTCGAACCTGAAGCCGATCGTGGGCCAGCAGATCACGCTGACGTCATCGAACGCGGCGGTGGCCGGTCCGCGGATCGATCTGCTCGTGGCGCGCGCGGATGCGGGCGATTGCGATCTCGTGGTCAAGGGCTGGTCCGACGGCGACGAGCTGGGCTTCCTGTACACCGGCAGTGGCCGATTCGAGCCAGACCGCGCGTGCGAGCCGCAGCGGTCGAACGCCGAGCTCCGCCTGCTCGCCAGGGGGCGCCGCGGCGAGCTGACGTATACGTGCGTGCCGCCCGGCTCGGGGGAGCGGATCGGCATCGATCGCGACGGCGACGGCTTCCGGGACGGGGACGAGCGGGACGCGGGGAGCGACCCGGCCGATCCAGCGAGCGTGCCGTGATGGAGGATCAGGCGGCCTGAGATTGCGGGCCGCCGCCTCAATTTACGCGCAAGCGGCGCCTGTCGTACCCTGCGGTGCATGTTGCGCTCGCTCGCCTCCGCATTTCATTCCTCCCTCTGCACGCGCGTGCTGGGAACGGCTGCTCTACAGCTCGGCCTCCTCGCGGCGCTCGCGGGCTGCTCGCCCAGGAGCCGCGACTTCCAGGGTGGAGGCACGGGCGGTGCGGGCGTCGGCGGCGCTGGGCAGGGGGCCGGGGTTGCCGGCGGGGGCAGCGGCGGCTCGACGCAGGGCAGTGGCGGCGCGGGCGGAGGCGCCGGTGGCCATTCTGCCGGCGTGTGCGTGACGGACGAACGACAGTGCGCGGACAACAAACCACAGCGCTGTGATGAGCGTGGCGAGTGGAAGGACGAGGCACCGTGCCCTGCAAGGGCGCCTGTATGCAGCGGAGGAACGTGCACGACGCCTCCGAGTTGCGCCGGGCTCGTGCCGACGTGCGGGCCAGCGGGCGACGAGAGCTGCTGCGCGACGACGGTGCTGCCGGGGGGAAGGTTCAGCCGGAGCAATGACGAGAAGTATCCAGCGATGGTGAGCGATTTCCTGCTGGATCGGTTCGAGGTGACGGTGGGGCGATTCCGTGCGTTCGTGGCGGCGTATCCGGGGAGCTTCCCCGAGGCGGGAGAGGGAGCGCACCCGCGGATCGACGCGAGCGGCTGGGATCCGACCTGGAACGCGGAGATGCCTCCGAGCGCGGCAGCGCTGAAGGAAGCTGCGAAGTGCGATGCGACCTACCAGACATGGACGGAGGAGGCTGGCGAGAACGAGCATCTGCCGATGAACTGCCTGAGCTGGTACATCGCCTTCGCGTTCTGCGCATGGGATGGTGGGCGGTTGCCTACAGAGGCGGAGTGGAACTATGCGGCGGCGGGCGGAGATGAGCAGCGGGAGTATCCGTGGTCGACCCCTCCCGAGGATACGACGATCGACGGCGACCACGCGGCGTATGACTGCACCGGGGACGGGCCCGACACCGAATCGTGTGCGTTCGAGGACATACGGCCAGTGGGCTCCAGATCGACGATGGGAGATGGGAGGTGGAGACAGGCGGACCTCGCCGGGAATATGTTGGAGTGGGCCCTGGATTGGTACGCCGATTACACCGCCGATCTGCCGTGCGACGACTGTGCCAATCTGACCGCTGCCTCGGGCCGTGTGGTCCGGGGTGGGAGCTTCGGCAGCAGTGAGTCGTACCTGCGCTCTGCCTTCCGCCGCGAACACGACCCAATGGCCCCCAACGGTTACGTCGGGGTCCGGTGCGCGAGGAACCCGTAGGCCACGATCCGCGTCGACCTTGCGGATCAGCTCTGCTGCACCGCGCGGATTTCACGCCATCGCTCGGGGTGAGGCGCGCTGGCCGCCCCGCGCGCTCGCTCCTACAAGCGCTCGATCATGAAGCTTCGGGTCTTGTCGTCGAAGTTGTGGGGGGCGAGGTTCGCGTCTGTCGTGAAGACGCGCGACTCGGACGAGTATCGCCAGAGCCCGTTGTAGAGCGTCAGCTTGAAGCCGGGGGGGACGCGGACGGAGCTGACCCTCTGGTCCCATGGGCTGCTGTAAAAGAGGGAGGAGCCGACGCCGTACACGACCGAGTCGCCCGAGAAGTTGGCGTGCTCGTACAAGGTGACCGCGTCCAGCTGCGGGTCCGAGGCGTGCGCGACGACGAGGCTCGAGATGGTGTTGTCGAAGCCCGCGGCCACGAGATCCGTGTCCGAGGTGAAGACGCGCGCCTCGCGCCCGAAGTCGTGGTCGATGAAGACCGTGACCCGGAGCCCAGCGGGGACCCTGATGGCGCTCGCGCGGTTGTCGCCCATGATCGTGGTGTTCGGAAGGTTGTGGCGGCCGATCCCGAAGCCCTGCGAGATCCCGGAGAAGTTCGAGAGATCGTGGAGCACGACCTGGTCGCTGGGGTGGACGGTGGGGCCGCCGGCGATCGTCGCGTCGATCCACGCGCGGTGGCGCACGACGTCGACGCCGAGGTTCCTCGCGTGCAGGTTCGTGCCGTCCTGCCCGTTCGAGGCCGAGAACACGGCGACCTGACGCCCGTCGACGAACCACGGGCCGCCGGAGTCGCCGCTCCAGCCCGAGCCCGTCACGCCGGTCGCCAGGAGCTCCTCGTCGGAGTACCAGCCGTCGATGTGGATGCTCGCCTTCTTGAGCGACGGCGCCATCACCAGCGGCGTGCCCTCGCTCCCCCAGCCGTAGGCCGTCGCGTCCCTGCCGGTCGCGACCGACGTCGCCTCGGCCAGCTGGACGAACGGTCCATCGGCGTCCTCGGTCAGGTGGAGCAGCGCGATGTCGGCGCTGGCCGAGGGCACCTCGACGGCGTCGACCGCGATGCGCCGGCCCTCGCGGTACGTGTTGCTGCCGACGCGCACCGCCGACGTCTCGCCCTCGTCCGCGATGCAGTGCTGCGCGGTGAGCACCCAGCGCGGCGCGACGAGGGTGCCAGTGCACTGGTAGAAGTCGCCCGTGCTCCCGCGCACGTCGAATACCTGGACGGCCCAGGGGCTCGCCTCGGCGACCTCGCCGCCGACGATCTCGGACGAGTGCGACTCGACCGGCTCGAGTAGATCAAGCGGCTCGTCCGACGCTTCGTCGCCCGAGCAGGCCGAGGCGAGGCCGAGCGCGGCGCCTGCGCACACCGCGAGACCAAGCTTATGACCAAGTTCTCTCTTCTTCATTCTGCCTCCACATCATGATTCTGTTCAGACGATCATTCGCGCCGAGGAGTCCGCCTCCGCCAGGCGGCCGCCAGCGCCATCGAGGTCAAGCCAGCGTTCGTCAGCGATCAGATCGACGGGGCCTGTGATCACGGCATGCGCCGGCTCGGCGCCGGCGTCTCCGGGCAGACCCATGGGCGCATCGGGCCGAATACGGTGGAGGGGCCACCGGCGCGGGAGGCCCGGAGGCGGGCGTACGAAACCGCCCGCGACCGCTCAAGAATCACGTCCGGAGCATGCCGCGTTATCTGGAGCGACGCCAGACAGCGATCTGGAACGGCCGTGTTCGAAGCGTGGAACAACGCGCCATCCCGCTGTTCGCATCGAGCTGCATTTTTATGATGAGCGCGCTGACCTGGTCAGCGCCGTGATGCGGCAGGGGTCAGGGGCGGATGGCCTGCAGCGCGGCGGTGCGACCCGGCGCGGCGGCAGACATCATGTCGATCAGCATGCGCGCCTCGGCGGGCCCGAGGGCGCCCAGGTCGCGCAGCACCTTCGTGCGACTCAGGCTCCACAGGAGCGCGGCGACGACGAAGCTGGACAGGCGGGTCAGCGCGGCGATCACCGGCGGACGGAGCGTGTTCCCGAGGTCGCGCACCAGGCGCAGGCCCGCCGCCAGCGCGTCCGCGTGTCGCGTCGCCTCGCGCCAGGTGAGGCCCGCGCCGCGCCGGACCACGAGCACGCTCGCGGCCATCAGCGGCACCACGAGCGCCGCGTGCGTGCGCAGCCAGCTGTGCATGTCGGCGTCGACGACCGTCGGGATCCCCGCGTCCGTGAAGACGCGCGCCCACGACGCCTCGCCCACGGTGGTGCCGGCGCGGATCTGCGGCGTGAGCACGCCGTCGCGGAGGAGCGCGAAGACGCCACCCGGGAACCCGAACGCGAACCGCGCCGCGCCGACCGCGTCGCGCAGCGGATCGAGCGGCTCGAACGTGTTGAACATGAACATCACCGTGCGCGCGGCGCTGCGGGCGAGCGCGGGGAGGATCTCCGCGACCTGCGGCGCGAGCACCGTGACGAGCACCAGGTCGTAGGGGACGCCCTCGTCGAGCGCCGCGGTCACCCGCACCGGCGCGCGGTCGCCCGAGGCGAGCACCACGGCGCCGTCGCGCTGGAGCTGCGCGAGCCGCGCGTTGCGCGCGACGACGGTGACGTCGTGTCCCGCGCGGGCGAGCTGGAAGGCAAACGTGCTCCCGATGGCGCCGGGTCCGAGGATGGCGATCTGCATGGAGCGCAACATGCGGGGCGCGGCGAGCACCGTCAACGCGCAGCGGTGGCAAGCGGTTTTCCACGGATGCAAAACGGGTGGCGCGTGTCACTCGCGCGGCGCGCTCCGGACCCCCGAACCCATTGAACCTACCAAGTCACGACGGCCGGCGGCAAATCTCATGATGGGTAAGCCACCTTGCCGCGCCCGGACGGCACCTTCTGGCCCATCTACGAGGACAAGGACACCTCGGCCGAGTACGACGCCGACGTGATCGTGTGGGACGAGGAGCGGAATCGATGGGGGTTCATCAGCCATGTGGCCCCCGTCGACGGAGAGCGGCTGATCGTCGTCCTCGAGGACCTGTGACGCCCCCCGACCGCGCGTGGCGCCCGGCAAGCGCTACCCCCGTGTCAGGGAGCCAGGACCGCGACAAAGCCGTCCTGGCCCGCGGCGGTGAGCGGGCCGGTGCCGAAGTCGGCTGTACCCGTGAAATCGCCGACGAGCGCGATATGGTCGTCGCGACAGCTCGTCAGGTCTGTTATGGTGGCGGACATGTCCGTGAACGTGCGGCGCCAGAGCGCCGTGCCGGAAGCATCGAACTTGACGAGGGACTGTTCTCCCAGGACGATGACGTTCCCGACGGAGTCCGTGACCACGGCGTCGCTCGGGGACTCTCGGTGCCAGATATAGTCGCCGAGCGGGCTCATCTTCACCACGAAGTGCGTTCCGTTTGCGATGGGCCCACCGCCGAGATCGAGGTTCCCCAGACTGCGGCCCACGACGAGGATGTTGCCCTCGGGGTCGAGGGCGATATCCTTTGCCTCTCCGCCGTCACCCGAGACGTCCGGTCCGGACAGGAGCTTTCGCCAGAGCACGGTGCCCGCAGGGTCTCGCTTCTCGACGTGGAAGTAGTAGTCGCAGGGACATCGCCGTCCCATGGCCTCCGCGTGCCCCAGGGCGATCAGGACGTTGCCGGCGCTGTCCATCGCGACCCCGCCTGGAGCGCTCTCGTACGTTCGATGAGAGAAAAACGCCGAGCGTCCGCCCTCCGCATTGAATCTGAACACGTTCACGCCGATGTCGACGGAGTCCGGGTAGATGTTGGCCGGGTAGACCAACATCGCGGCGGAATTCCCCGTGGTATCGGTCGCGAGGTCTCGTACGCGGACGACTTGCCCGTCGATCCCGGGGGTGTATCCGTGGCTCCAGAGGTGATTCCCGTCCGGATCGAGCTTGACCACGAAGGCGGCGAGGGTGGTGAAATCACCAAACCAGGGGAGCGGGCCGCCTCCGAAGTCGACAGGCCCCAGCTCTCCGAACCGTGTGCGGGAATAGACCCCACCGAGGAGGATGTTGCCGCTCGCGTCGAGCGCAATATTGGTTCCTACTTCCGTGACTGGACTGCCGAATTGCCTGCTCCATATCGCATGGCCTGCCGGGTCGAGCTTGAGCACAAACACGTCATCAGATCCTGCGCTCACGAGAGGCCCCGCTCCGAAATCGACCGTCCCCCGGAAAGAGCCCGTCACATAGAGGTTGCCCGCGGCGTCTGTCGCGACGTCGTGGGCAGCGTCATAGTCAGCGCCGCCCAGACCGGCGGACCACAGCGGCAGAGGCGAGCATTGCCCCATGCCGTCGCAGTCCTCGTCGGCGTCCGTGGCGCAGTCTTCAGCAGATGGCGTGACCTCACCGGTGCACGGGCCGTAGCCAGCTCCGTCTGGGAGGCAGGTTCGAGCGCCGGAAGTGCAGAGTCCTACCCCTTGCGTCCCCGGGCGCCCCGAATAGCAGCTCATTTGCGACCCCGGCACGCAAGTCGCTGTGGCACCGCCGCCGCCGGTCGCCGGCTCTCCCCCGGCGCCCCCCTGGCCGCCGCCGCCGGTCGCGGGTTCTCCCCCGGCGCCCCCCTGGCCACCGCCGGTCGCCGGCTCTCCCCCGGCGCCCCCCTGGCCACCGCCGGTCGCCGGCTCTCCCCCGGCGCCCCCCTGGCCACCGCCGTCACCTCGGGTCGTGCAGCCGATGACCAGGGTCGCCCCCAGCATCGCGGCCCCTCTGAACCCCTGCCATACCCTGGTCCGTCCGTATCTCATGTGCTCCGCCTTTCTTTCATCGACTGGCAGCAGGTATCCCGAGCTCTACCTGGACCCGGGCGGATCTCAGGCCACGAGGCTGAGGCATCCCCTCAAATTCCTCGGAAAATTCACAGGGAGGCGGGGAGGCGGGGAGGGAAATCTTCAAAATACTCCCTGTCTCCCCGCCTCCCTGTTCAATTTCCCCGCTGAAAAGGGCTGCAAAATGAGGGGATTCCTCAGGCCACGAGGTGCTAGATGCCGCGATGCGCACGTGCATTCATCCCCGAGGGGCTGAGGCAAGGAGGCCTCTTCGAGCTCGGCGGCGCCAACGGCGTCGAGCAGTCGCAGAAGCCGCGCGATCGCGCTGCCGACGTTATCGCCGCGCTCGGCCATGATGTGGAGGAAGGCCTGGCTGCTACGGGCCGCGCGGGCGAGACGATCGAGGCCGCGGTGCTCACGGGCGCGGCGCTTCTCCTCGACGAGGCGCTGGAGGTGCTCGGGCTGCTCGATCTGCTGGCCGCGGTCTCACGAGCGGACGTGGGTCGCGACGATCTCGTTGCCATCGGCGATGCGCACCTGGTCGAGGTCAGCGAGGACGACGAGCATCCGGTCGTGCGGACCGAGTAGTCGTTGGGATCGAAGCGCGCGTAGGGGGTCTCTCCCACCTCGACCTCGACGCGCTCATGGGCCGGAAACGGCGTGTCGGGGTGTCGCAGCAGCACGCTGCGCTCGAAGGCCTGACGCACGGTGCGGGCGCGGTCCTCGACCCAGGCCGGAGGATAGCCCAGCTCCCCCCGAGGCCGCTTCCAGTCTCCGACGGCAACTCCGCCGGCCCCGGTCGACCGCAGGCGAGGACCGGGAGCGTCTTCGTCGCGTGCACCGGGCGGTGCGTTTTCCAGACGGACCCGGAAGGCTCCGCGCAATTCTAGATATGCGCACACGCTTCGCAGTCTCCGAGGACACCTCCAGCGATCCCACCTGGAATTCCGTTCACACTGCCGCCCTGAGCGTCCTCCCCCGCACGCTTCGGCTGCTGGGGGTCGACGAGCCCGACATCGACGACCTGTGCCAGGAGGTCCTGCTCGCGGCGTACGAGAGCCTGGATCGGTTCGATCCCGCCTACCCCGCGTCCGCCTCGCCATCGCCGCCGCTCGAGGCCGCCTTCGCCGGCAATCCGCCGCCGCGGGAGGGACGGCACCAGAACGGCAGCAGCGCGGAGGCCCGATGGGTGTACGGGATCGCGTGGCGGAAGGTCAGCCACTACCTGGACCGCGCCCACCGCCGCCGCGAGTTCCCGAACGGCTTGCACCCCGCGCCGTACGGCCAGCCCGTCGATCCCGTGCCGAGCAGCGAGCAGCGCATCGCGGAGCGAGAGCGGCTCGCGCTCGCGATCGAGGTGCTCGGCACGATCGCCCCGGAGCGGCGGATCGTCCTCGTCCTGCACGAGGCGTACGAGGTGCCGATCGTCGAGATCGCGCGCGAGCTCGCCATCAACTACAACACCGCCTGCAGCCGGCTGCGCCTCGCCCGCGAGGACTACCGCACCGCCGTCAAACGGCTCCGCCCGGAGCAGCGACAGGCGCTGCGCGCCTGCTGGCTCGCGTTCCCGCTCGCGTCGGGCTTCCTGGCGCACGAGGACGGCGCGAGCTCCTCCGCACCGCCCGCGCCCGCGTCGGGAACGCCCGCGGCGACCGTACCGCACGCGCCCTTGCCGCAGGCGCCTGCGCCGCCCGTGCCGCCGGCTCCCCCACCCCGCTCGCCTGCTCCCCCGGGCGTCCCTGTGCTGCCGGCGCCCCCACCCCGCTCGCCTGCGACCTCGACCCTGCGACGGACGCTCGCCCAGCTCGGCCTTTCCCTCGGCTCGGCCGCGGCGGGCGGCGTCGGGACCGTCGCCCTGCTGGTCGCCCTCGCCCCGCCGCCGCTCCTCTGGGCCAGCCGATTCGGGACGCTGCTGCCCGAGACGCTGCCCGCGCGCAGCGCCTGCGTTGCAGCGACCCCGCCACCGCACGCGCCGGAGCCGCCGCCCGTCCCTCCCGCGACCCCTCCCGCGACCGAGGCGCTCCATCGCCCGTGCCCCGCCACGCCGCGGGCAGCGCCGCCGGCCAGCGAGCAGGAGGCCCCGGACGACATGTTCGAGGAGGAACGCCGGCAGCTCGCCGCGGCGCGCGAGGCGCTCGCCGCCGGCGATCCCGCCGGGGCCCTCGGGCAGCTCGCCGTGCACGACGCGCGGTTTCCCGCCGGCCGGCTGAAGTCCGTACGGGAACGGCTGCGCGCCGTCGCCCGCACGCGCCTCGCCCACGCGGCGCAGAGCCCGTCAGGAAGCGAGCCCTCGCGATGAGCAAGCCCAGGATCGAACACGCGCTCGGCGCACGCCCGGACCGCTGCGCCCCCGGACCGCTGCGGGGCGCTCGCCTCCCGGCGCGCGCCGCGGTGGCTGCGGCCATATGCCTGCTCCGCGTCGCGGACGCGCACGCCGCGCCGGAGCCGCCCCGGGCGGCGATACGGCTCGAGGTCGTGCGCGGGCCCGGCACCGAAAGCTGCCCCGACACGACGTTCCTGCGCGCAGAGGTGGCGCGCGGGCTCGGCGCCGACCCGTTCCAGGACGACGCCCCGCAGGTGCTCACGGTCCGCATCGCCCGGGAGGGACCGGAGCTCGCGGCCTCGCTGGCGCTGCGCGACAGCGAGGGAGTGACCCGGTGGGCGGATGGCTTCGGCACCCGGAGCCCCTGCGACGAGCTGCTCTCCGGCGTGGCCCTCGCGATCGTGGCGCAGCTGCTCGGCGCGCCGGAGCCGGCTCCCCCGCCGCCCGAGCGCTCACCACCGCCCGAGCCGCCGCCAGCCGACCCCTCGCGGCCCGAGCCCTCGCCGCCGCCTCCGCAGGCGCGGCGCGCCGCGCCGGAGCCACCTCGCCGGGCCGGGCTGCCGCAGGCGCGATCGCGGCAGGAAGCGGCGCCGGCGCCCGCGGAGCGGCCGCGGCTCGAAGCGGGGCTCGGGGCGACGCTGGGCCTGGGGATCACGCCGGGGGCCGCGGCCGGGATGACGCTCTCCGTCGGCGTTCGCCGGTCCGGATGGTCGGTCGCGATCGAGGGGCGAGGGCTCGTGGCCCTGGCGCAGGAGGTGAAAGAGATGGCCATCAGCACGAGGGCCTTCACGGCAACGGGTGTGGGCTGCCTGCACGGCCACCACCTGTTCGGCTGCGGGGTCGCAACAGTCGGCTTCGTCCGGTTCGTCCCCGGGCATCCGTGGGACATGACGTTGCGCGACGACGCGCTGTTCAGCGCCGGAGCGCGGCTCGGCAGCGACTGGCCCCTCTCGGACACGTGGAGCGCGCGCGTATACGCCGAGGCCACCGCGATCGTGGCGGACGCGGTGCTCCGGCGTCAGGGCGGGCGGCGCGACACCGCTGGATCCCTCACGTGGTCATCCCCTCCGATCGGCGCGGCGCTCGGACTCGGTATCACGGCGACTTACTGAACGACCTCGTCCAGATCGTACCGTCCTCGCCAGAAGACAAAGACGACTTCATTTTTTGAAACGAAACCACAATGCTCTGCGTAACCGGCTATTTCGCGCAAAGCGCCCGTTGTCAGCGCAAGGGCTGCTTGAGTACCTTGCTCGGCATGCGAATCGTCCCGTTGCTGCTCGCCGGAATCGTCTTGTTGCCTGGCTGTCCCGGAGATCCGACCGTCTACGGTCCCTGTCAGCCGCAGGAATACGGCAACCCAGGCTGCCCGTGGCCCGAGGAGGGCGGCGGCGGGGGAGGCGGCGAGGGCGGGGCCGGCGGCGACGGTGGGGCCGGTGGCGATGGCGGAGGCGGCGGCAGCGGCGGGGCCGGCGGCGACGAGACCGCCTGCGCCGGCGACTGCATCCCGCCGGCGCCGCTCGGATGGTTCGGCCCGGCGCTCCTCTGGTACGGACCGCCGGACCAGGCGCCGGACTGCCCCGCCGCCGCGCCGAACGCCAGCTATGAGGGGTTCGCCGACCTGGCCCCCGCGCCGTTCGCCTGCGCCGCCTGCCTGTGCGACCCGCCCGATGCGGCAGCGGCCTCGTGCCAGCTCCCGGTGGGCTGGTCGGCGCACGCTGCGACGTGTGCCGCTACGGTCCCCGACACCGTCGAGACCGCCTTCGCGGCGCCCGAGGCCTGGGACGGCGCCTGCACCGCCGAGAACGCCATCCCCGCCGGCCAGGACTGCGGCGGGCAGCCGTGCGTGCAGTCGCTCTCGATCGACGCGCCCGCCGTGACGGTGACCGCCGCCTGCACGGCCAGGGTGGACGAGCCGCCGCCGCCGGAGCGCCTCGATCCGTGGCAGACCCGGGCGCTCGCCTGCGTGCCCGGCGCCTACACCGAGTGCCCGGGCGACCGGAGCACCTGCATGCCGTCGCCGGGCCAGCCCGGGGTGCCGCCGCCCGGCGGCTTCCTGACGTGCGTCTTCCACGAGGGCGACGTCACGTGCGAGGAGCCTTATCTCGACCGGCACGTCTTTTATGGCGGCGCCGAAGACACGCGCGGCTGCTCCGAGTGCGCCTGCGGGGAGCCCGAGGGCGCCTCGTGCACGATCATGGCCTCGGTCTACAGCGACGGCGCCTGCGCGAATCTGCTCGCGTCGAACATCGTGAGCTCGACGACGCCGTTCTGCGGGGTCACGCCGCCCGGCGTCGGCCTCGGCAGCAAGTCCGCGGAGGTCGTCGCCGTGGATCCCGGCGCCTGCGCCCCGAGCGGCGGCGAGCCGATCGGCGAGCTGCTGCCGGCCGCGCCGTCGACGTTCTGCTGCCTGGCGTAGGCGTCGCGGCTCGCCTTGATGATCCCGCGCGGCGACCAGCGCCTCGAGCTCGCGCTTGGCAGCGGCGAGGCGGACATTGGAGGCGATGATGAAGGCCGGATACGAGTTTCAGAGTGAATTCGCGCGCAGCTACGTGGCGAAGGGGGAGATCAAGGCCAAGGCGCAGGACGTGCTCACCTTCCTCGAGGCCCGCGCGCTGGAGGTCCCCGCCGAGGTGCGGGAGCGCGTCCTCGCGAGCACCGACCTCGCCGAGCTGGATCGCTGGATCCGCCGGGCCGCCGTTGTCAGCGACGCCGGGGAGCTCCTCGCCACCAACGGCTCCTGAGCCCCGCGGCTGCTCCGACTGCGCCCGCGGGGAGCCGGAGCACCCGCCCCAGGTCGGCGACCCGACCCAGGGCGACCCGACCCCGCTTCATCGCGACGCGTGCGCCCCCGTCGCGGAGCGGGACGCGGTGATCAGCTCGCGCTGGGGTCGGCGATGCGGCCGACGAACAGGATGCTGCCGGTCGCGTTGTCGCGGATGAAGAACAGGAAGGGATTCACCAGCGCGAGCGACGCCGGCACGGGCGCCGACTCGTCGCCGACGATGACCGCTGTCGCGGCCGCCGCCTCGGTGCCGGCCTCGTTCACGCCGACGAACGCCTTGTGGATGACGTCCTGGATGTACGGCTCTCCCTGGGCGTTGATCCCGGTGAAGTCCGCAGCGCCGGGCGTGAACGCGATCTCCATCCCCATCGCCTTCAGCGTGTCCTTGAGGCTGAGCTGGTATTCGAACTTGAACCTGGGCATCGTTGTGTCGACCAGGTGCTCGCTCATCGCGCCGACGATGCCGTCGATCTTCGCCGCGTCGAGCGACGCCTCGAACGCGTCGAGCGTGCCCTTCTCCGGCAGGACGATCACCATCGACAGCTCGTCCCCGTCGTAGGGCATCGCGACCGCCTGGTAGCCGTCGCCCTCGGCGTACGGCATCTCCAGGCTGCGGTGCATCAGGGGCACGGTCACCTCGCTCCCGTCAGCCGTAACGAACTCGCCGTCCTCCGTCGCGGTGGGCTCGAACGGGGTGCGCCACGCCGCGTTGAAGTAGATGGCGTTCGTGAGGACCAGCACCGTCTCGACGGTGATCGCCTCGACGGGCACCAGCTTCTCGATCTTGCCCTCGGTCTGTTCGCTGACCCAGCCGTTGATGAGATCGACCGACGCCTGCCGTTGGCCCAGGAAGTCCACGACGTGCATTCCTGCGCCGTAGTTCAGCCCGAGCGCGTCCAGGAAGGCGGCCTCGAACGGGTAGCCGATCTGCCCCCAGAGCGCGTTCACGACGTTGAGGCGGAAGCCCTTTCCGTCGGCGCCCTGGGCGCCCTGACCGCGGCTCTCGAGCTCCTGGTCGATCCAGTTGAACGCCGGGTGGAGCCTGTCCTGCCCGAGGTCGAAGTGCATCGTGTCGGCCATGGCCGTCTCGGTCTCGCCCTTCGCGCCGGCCCACGTCATCGCGAGCGCCGTCGAGATGCTGTAGGGCGAGTAGAAGACGTTGCCCGGCTCCTGGCGGAGCTGCTGGTAGAGGTCGAGCGAGAACGCCGAGTTGCCCGAGACGAGCGCGGCCCTGTCCTCCGCAGGCACGTCCGGGGTCGAGATGCGTTGTTTGTCCGAGGCGACCACACATCCGGGCTTGTCGTGGCACGCCTCGCCCCCCGAGTCGGGGTTCGGGTCCTCGTTCGGGTCGGTGGACGTCTCGCAGCCGAGGATCGCGGCCAGAGACAGGACGAACAGCGGAGCGCAGGTTCGAATGGTTCTTAGCATGCCGCCCCGCCGAGCATTCGCCGTGCCGCGCCGGCCCTCGAGCGCGGGCTCCTGCGGTTCCGAGACGGCACGCGCGGCGCGCCCGAGGCGCCGCAGACCGCGCGCGCCCGGACCCTGACATCGGGCGAAAGAGCTGGCCCGGTCTGGCACACGATCCCGGCGCGAGCCCGGAGCAGGCGGGCGCGTGTCCCGGTATCCGTCGCGTCGCGGACACGGGCGGCTTCGCCCACGGGATCTGGGGGCCCCTCTGGCTGCTCCGCGACTGCGGCGCCGATCCCGTGCGAGGCGGCACCGCGATCGAGCGGTGAGCTGCAGACAGGACTCTCGAGGGAGCCCGGTCTGCCCTAGAACATGGGAGCGCGATCCGCGGTGACCACGGCGGCGAGCCCGGAGCGCCAGACACAGTCGGGGTTAGCGAAACCGGCGGCGAGGAGCATGGTGAACTGCTCGCCGAGCGTCGTATAGCGGTCGTGAGCCATCACGTGATCCAGGAGCTCGTCCAGCTCCGCGTCGCTGCAGTTCTCACGACAGTAGGTCAGCCAGTTCGCCCAATGGATGGTCTGCTCTGTCGGGTTCGAGAAGAGGAAATGATCCCCGATACGGATCCTGCCATCGAGGGCCAGGCCCTGCCAGATGCGCCGGAAGAGAGAGAGCTGATCCTGCACATGATGCAAGCTGATGTTGGATATCACGAGATCGAAGCTGCCCTCGTTGAACTGAACGTCCTCGAAGCGCGACACGATGAAGCGGAAGCGCGCTGCCGACGAGGGATGAGCTGCAGCAAGCCGGACCTTCGTGAGGTCCACCATCTCCACCGCGGCGTCGACGAAGGTGATGCTCGCGCGCGGATAACGCGCGGCGAGCTCCAGCGAGAGCCCGCCGCTCCCACAGCCGAGCTCGACGATGCGGCCGGCCTCGTCGGGCAGGCCGTCGAGCAGTCGCGTGACCAGCTCCGTGTAGTTGGGGCAGACATGTCGAATATGCGCGTCGTAACGCGCCGCCATCGCGCCCCAATAGCCGAATGCCGTCGTCTCGCTCGGTCGCAACATGATTCCCTCCGCTTGACATTTCGATGAAGAGGTCAATGGGCAGATTCACGGCTGCGGCCTGCCGACTCCAGATCTCGTCAGCGCTGACGCCTGGGTCGCTCCTGCGTGGGGCCGACAGCCCTGTGAGAGACCTTCCAGCCGGGTCCGTAACGACGGATCGACGCTCGCCTCCGTCGTAGAGCGGCTCGACACGACCACATGCCCGCCCTGGAGAAAGACGCGGCTTCACCGCTTCAGTGCTGGCCGTTTCGTCGCGATGCACAGCAACGGATCATACCACGCAGGATCACCGCTATGTTTGCCGTGTTCGTGCGATGGACGCGCCGCGCGTGCGACAAGCCGGCCGCGACCTGTCGCCCGAGCGGTCACCTTCGGCGGCGGAGCGCGGCGCCGACGGCGGCCTCCAGGGTCCCGTGGCTCCGGACGTCGGCCGAGCCCTGGAGCGCATCGACGTAGTGCCGCGCCGCCTGCGGGGGGATCCCGCTCAGGACGAACTCGGCGCCGAGCAGACGAACCACGCTCGCTGCCTGCGCGATCCAGCGCGCGCCATGGGCGCCGACGAGCTCAGCGCCCCGCAGCCTGTGGAGCGAAGGCGGCTCCTTCAATGCATGGATAAGTTATTGAAATAACTTCGCTTTTTCAAGGGGGGGTGCCAGATCGCAGAGAGAATCTCCCGTCGCCTGAGAGGCCGGGAGGGCGGGGTCTACCGCAAGCGATGCCAGAGCTCAAGCGCGTCCGCGAGGTGTTTGCGGCCCAGGCGGAGCGGCGAGAACGCGGTCTCGATGAGCATCTTCAGGATCCGGGTGCTCCTGTCGTCCTCGCGGCTCAACCGGCCTGTGGACCTGGGAAGCGCTCGGCCATCCACGCCTGCCACAACGGCTCATCGCGCGCGGCTGCGGCCTTGGCCTGGTCGCCGTAGAGGTAGACGCGGATCGGCAGGATGATCTGTCCGCCCATGGGCAGCGCGAACATGTGGGCTATCCCCGGCGCCGGCTCCTCGAGCCGGAGCAGCAGCTCCGGGAACTCGCTCGGACCGACGCTCTCGGCCACGCCGGCGAGAGGCGGCGCGCCGGCGGCTGTGCTCACCCGCTGTCCCTCGGCGGCGCCCGCGAGCCCGAGCGGACCGACCAGCGCGTCCCATGCCGCGGCGTGGGGCCCGGGGGCGGCGCCCATCAGCTGGAATGCCACGCAAGGTTGACCGCGGAAATGCGACAGATACAGCCGCAGGATGCGGAAGAAAGCCACCCAGCCGTGCGCGTGGCCCTCGAACTGCTTGTCCCAGTCATCGGTGCTCGCGAACCAGCTGTGAACCACGCGCACGACGCACGTCCCGCCGGACTGCGCCTCGACGATCCACTCCGTCCCCACAGTCGGGCTGCCGGGCCCCATGTCTTCCGGGCTCTGGGCGGTGAACCGGCGAGGCGGATCCCAGGCGGTGATCTTCGCGACCGCATCCATGCTCGAGCCCGGGCCAAAGTGAGACACGGTGGTGCCGCCTTCGCGCTCCTCCAGCTCGCTCGGCACGAACCACGACGAGATCCCGGGCCCGGTCGCGATGGCTTGCCACACCTCTTCGGGACTGCCGGGGACCTCGACCTCGGCTTGCACGGACCGGCGTCCAGACGCTTCTTTTCTCACTGGCATGTTGGCTCCTTTCGAGATGTCTCGTTCGGTGTGGGTGTGGGGTGCGCGACGATCACAAGGCGGTGCGGCCGCCCGCCGGGCGCCGACTCATCGTGGTAGCGCGCGACGAGCGTCGTCACGGCCCGGGTGAGCTCGTGGCTGAAGGCGGCGCGCTCCGCCGGAGACCGGAAACGAACCTCGGTGTCGATCGCCAGGGTGGCCAGGTGCTTGTCGGCCTCCCGCGCCCTCCGCAGGAGATCGCTGACCTCGCGCACGACGCGGGCGCCCAGCGCGATGAGGTAGCTCGCGGAGAGGCGGTCCGCAGTGCGCGCCGGATCCGCAGCGGCAGGCCCGAGCGCGCCGGGCGACACGACATAGGAAGCCGCGCTCGCGACCAGCAGGCGCTCCGTCAGTCCGCCCCACCGGCGCGTCTCGGCCACGCGCACGAGCCCGTGCGCCTCGAGGGCGCGCAGGTGGTAGTTGATCTTCTGGCGCGCGATCCCGAGCCGCGCGGCGAGCGTCGCCGCGGAGGCCGGCGCCGCCAGCTCGGAGAGCAGCCGGCTCCTGACAGGCTCGAGCGCCGCCGCGGCCGCGGCCGGATCCTCGATGACGTCGACGTCGAGCACACGACTGTACCTACCCTTGACAACTTTTCTTGTCAAGGGTCGCCCACCCTGCCCCGGCGCGGCTCGCTGGCCGACGCCCCCGCTGCGCCGCGCGAACGGCTCGGATCCGTGATAGTGCTCGTGCCGACGGTCCTCCGCTCTGCGTGCGCGCCCGAGGCTGCGCCGAGCGCTGCGGTCGGATGCGCAGGGAGCCTTGATGAGTGATCTGGCTGCTCAGGCGAGCGAGGCGTTCGGGCGCTCCGGCGCGGTCCGCGAGCGCGAGCCGACGTACGCGGCGAACGCGCTGGCGACGCTGGGTGCCTATGAGCAGCTGCTCGCTCAGGGCCGGTTCACCATCGACGCGGCCGGCGGGCTGAGAGCGCTCATCGCCGCGGCGGCCAGCGACCCGCTGGGCGATTCCGGCGTGCCCCGCGCGGCCGGTGGCAGCTTCACCGGGAGCTTCACGCGGGCCGGGCTCGTGCACTACGGGCTCATCCACACGAATCGGCTCCCGGGGCCCACCACGCCGCTCACGGGGCTGCCGCAGAACTGGTTCTACGAGCAGGGCCACCTCGCCGGCCAGTACACCTTCGCGGCCGACCCGCAGCAGGATCGGTTCGAGCTGACCCACACCCCCTTGGCCGTGTTCGAGGACGCGCTCGCCGAGCTCGGGAGCGGGCTCGTCACCACCGCGGCGATGCGCGATCTCCTCGCCGTCTGGTCCGGCGCTCCGGCCTACGTCATCGACTGGAGCAACATCCAGGCGAAGGTGGTCTGGGTCAACACCGAGCTCGGCAGAGGCGATCACCCGCGGGGCGCGCAGCTCATCGCGGAGGCCGGGAACGCGGACGTCCGCTTCCGCGTGGTCCCCGGGTACGGGCACGCCGATCCGGTCTTCGGCCGGCGCGCCGAGGCCGATGTCTGGCCGCTGCTGCTGGCGTAGCGGCCCCTCTTCACCCGTGTAGATGAGGCCGCCAGCTTACCGGCCAGCCTTCCTCGTCATGGAGCTGCTCCGGGGAGAGAACCGGCGAAGCGGGGACCAACTCAGGGCACGCTGTACCAGACGGACCCGTCCAGCGAGACGACGCCGCCCTCGAAGCGGATCGGCGCGGTGAGCAAGGCGCGGAAGGCCTTGTATCCGGCCACGCCCGCCCGGAAGGCGTGCAGGAAGACGTGATGGCGCCCGTCGGCGCCGATGGCCACCGAGGGGTGCCCTGGCCCCCACCATTCCGCGCTGGAGCTCAGCAGCACCTCCGATGACTTGCGGTACGGGCCCGTGGGCGCGTCCGCCACGGCCGCGCCGATGCCGTAATGGGCGGTCGAGAAGTCGTTGCCGGCGTAGAGCAGGTGATAACGCCCGCCCTCCTGGGTGATCCAGACGCCCTCGATGAGGTGCGCCTCCCAGGGCTGGTCGTTCTCGAGGATGACGGCGGGCTCCCCCTCCAGCCTGCGGCCGTCCGCCGACAGCCGCTGGGCGTGGATGCGCGTCCTGAGCGCCCGCGATATCGCGGCGATGTCCTCCGCCTCCGCGCCGCTCGCTCGCGCCCCGAGGCCCGAAAGTCGCGCCGCGAACCCGGTGAAGTCCGCGGTCGCCGCCTCGATCAGCGGCTGCAGCACGAAGAACTGCTCCATGGGCTCGAGCGTCTCCACCCACGGCCACAACGTCAGCGCCAGGACCGCGGTGCGCTGGTCCTCGCGGGCAGCGAAGAGCCCGCTCACCCGGGCGGGCTCCCGGTGGAGCAAGGCCGCCAGCCTGCCGGGCCACACGCCGTTGTCGTCCTTCTTCCAGATCAGCCAGGGCGCGCCGCCAGCGTCCACGAGGATGTGCGCGTCGATCACGTCGCCGGTGACGATCGGGGCTTCGTCGGCCTTGAACGGGCCATCCGGGCTCCCGGACCGGGCGAGGCCGATCGCCAGCGAGCGGTCCTGCGCGCGGGCCGTGAAGCAGACCCAGTACTCGTCGCCGACCCGGTGCATCTCCGGCGCCCAGAAGTCCGCCCGGTTCAGGCCTGTCAGCGCCCACGCCGGCGTCTGCCCCTCTGGGAAGACGAAGCCGGTGAGCTGCCAGGTGGTCAGGTCGCTGGATGCGAGGATGGGGAAGGCATTCGGCGCGTCGTTCGAGGTCACCAGCAAGCGCCATTCGCGCTCGCCCACGCGCACCACGCAGGGGTCGCCATAGCCGTAGAGGATCTCCGGCGCGACCGCCTCGGTCAGCAGCGCCCGCAGCGGCGGTCCGCCCTTCCGTGGCGGCGGCGGGGTGCGGGCGAGCGGCACGCGGGTCCCGAGGTCACGCGCCAGCGCCTCGAACAGGTCAAGGTAGTCCGGCTGCTCCGCCCGGGCGAGCTCGTAGCTCCGGGCGTCCCGCCCCGGCTCGGTCACCCGGAAGCGGCGCGGCCCCCGAGGGTCGATCACGATCTCGAAGGCGAACGGCGCGCCGGGCGGCGTTCCCAGGCGCAAGGGCATGGCTTCGGCGTTCATGGGATGGGCTCCTCCGTGACTGTACGCGACGCCATGACTCTAGACGACGCGCGTGCCGCGTATCAGGGATCCCGGGCGAGAATTTCGAGACGCGCAGCGAACAGCTCGTGTCGCGTGTCAGAGATCCCGCCAGGATTCCGCCACGGGGGCGAACCGTCGCGATCCGTCGCTTCCGCGGGGATTTCGGGAGAGCGTGGCGACGGATCGCACCCCCTCAGGAGGCATGGACCCAACCCCGGCCCAACGAATAGGCGTTTGCGGGACTGCGCCTGAGCCGCAGCGGCGGCGAGGTCCCGGCGCAGTCCCGCAAACGTCGGGTTGGACCTGGCCGGTTCGCGGCCGGGCGGGGCGGTCGCGAGACCTATGGAGCTCCTGCCCGAGAAGGCAGCAGAGGGCAGGCTCGGCGGGGCTCGCACGCGGGGTGCATCCCACCGCCACGACGTTGGGCACAGACGTGCCGAGACAGAGCGCGGTGCCGCCGGGCAGATGCTGCCTTACAGCTCTGTCGCACGCTATGGCTATGCCATCGAACGCTCTGCCGATGGGCTGCGGCGCACGGTCGTCATCGACGAGGTCGAAGCCCAGCATGTACGGGCGATGTACCGGTGGGTGCGCGAGGAGGATCTCAGCTCACGCGCCGTCGCCAGGCGACTGAACGCACAGGGGATACGTCCTCGCAGGGCGGCGCGGTGGACCGAGGGCCGCGTCTATGGGGTGCTGACCGACCCCACCTATACTGGCATGGCAACCTACGGTCGTCGGATGTCGGTCGAACCGGCACGACCGAAAAAGCCGGGTTCCTACCGAAAGCACCTCAAGAGCTCCAGCCGCTTCCGTCCCAAGCAGGAGTGGCTCATCATTCCGGTCCCTCCGATCGTTGACGAAAAGGAGCAAGCCGAGGTCCGCGCGATCCTCGCGAAGCACCGGTGGCAGGCGCCGCGGCACCTCAAGTACGACTACCTTCTCCGGTCGCTCGTCGTCTGCGGTGAATGCGGGTGGCGCATGGAGGGCCATCGACAGGCCCCGCGGTCCGGCGTGCCCTATGAGTACTTCTATTATGGATGCCGACGCCGCCTCGCCGAAGTGCGCGGCCATGACAAGCGGTGCAAAGCCAAGTACATCCGTCGCGACGAGCTCGATGCGGTGGTATGGGACGCGCTGGTATCGTGGATTCAGTCCCCGGAGATGCTGCTGCAAGAGGCTGAGGCATGGCGTTCGAGCCGCGCAGGAGAGGACCAGAGTCGCCGTGACCGTGCCCGTCTCAAGAGCGCCGAGCGCAAGCTCCAGACTCAAGTCGAACGGCTGGTCGACGCCTATCAGGCCGGCGCGATATCCGTCGAGGAGCTCAAGGCGCGGCGCGATCGCCTCGATGCCGAGCAGCGCGCGATGCGCGTTCGCATCGAGGAGATCGCGGCCCAGGATCAAAACCGAACTCGGCTCAATCAGCTGGCCGACGACCTGACGGCCTTTGCGGCGACGTTGCGGGAAGGACCGGATAAGCTGGACTTTGCAGGGCGGCAACGCCTCGTCCGGCTGCTGATCGAGCGTGTCGTCGTGACAGGCGACCACGTCGCTATCGAGCACGCGATCCCGCTCTCCGGCCGGTTTTCGGCTTTACGTTCGCAGGATCGATGTCCTCGAGTGCCCAGCTTGCAAGGGGCGGATGAAGCTCGTCGCCGTGGTGACCGAGCCAAGGAACATCGCCCGCTTTCTCTCCGCGCTCGGCGAGCCGACCGATGTTCCAGCACGCTCTCCCAACCGAGGGCCGCCGTACTGGAAGAGCACCGTTCTGCGCCGCAAGGCGCTCGGTGACGCCGTATAGCGTCTCGCGTCGCGCCTCCCGGGCCAGACCAACCCCGACGGACACGTGTGCCCACGGCACGCCGATGCGCCCCGTAGCGCGCTCGGCGCCGCCCGGACCACGCTCTTTCGACCCAGGACCGAGCCATCACGACGCTCGCGGTCCCACCCTTTCGGTTTGCTGCGCTACACTTCTTCGCGCTACGATCCGGCTTCTTTTACCTACGCGCCGCGATCCCACCCTTTCGGTTTGCTGCGCTACATTTCTTCGCGCTACGATCCGGCTTCTTTTACCTACGCGCCGCTACGATCCGGCTTCTTTTACCTACGCGCCGCTACGATCCGGCTTCTTTTACCTACGCGCTGCACCAGCCCAGGCGCCGGGCGCCGTGCTCCCAAGGCGAACGCGAGCGCGGTGAGCGCAAGGGCGCGATCGTTGAACGCGCTCGCGGCCCAGCCGACCACGCGGCGCGAGAACCGGTCCAGGATCATGGCCAGGTACAGCCAGCCCTCGCCGGTGGGGATGTACGTCACGTCCGTCACCCACACTTGGTTGGGCGCTTGAGCGTCGAACTGCCGCTCGATCACGTTCGGCGCGATCGGGCCCTTGTGCCGCGAGTCGGTGGTGCGGCGGAAGCGCCGCCTGCTGCGGGCCGCGAGCCTCTGCGCTCGCATCGGCCGCTCGACCCGTTTCTTGCCGACACGCATGCCGCGAGCACGCAGCTCCGCGTGGATGCGCGGACTGCCGTAGCGGCCTCGGCTCTTGTTGTGCACGGCCCTGATCTGCACGCTGAATGGAGCGTCGGCCTTGGCCCGCGCGGACTCTGAGCGCTTGGCACACGCGTCGTAGCCGCTGCGCGAGACCAGCAGCACCGCGCACAGCACCAGTACCGGGCAGATCCCGGCGCTGATCGAGCTGTTGATCGGGCTTCTGGTCCAGCTGCGCGACAAGAACACTGCGCTATCGGCGAGGTTCGCGAGCGCGCTTCGCGAGCTGTGCGGCCGCAAGAGCCAGAAGGTCTCGACCGAGGAGCTGAGGGTTGCGTCGAACCACGACGCTTCGCGGATGTTTAGAAGTGTGGAGCCACCCGCCGCTCCGGCGGCGGACGCGCTAGCCTCGGCGGGATGCAAACGTGGGAGCACGACCCGCATACAGCGCCCATCAAGGTTCTGCTCGTCGAGGACGACGAGCGGCTCGCGAAGCTCCTGGTGCGCTACCTCGAGGAGAACGAGCTCCTCGTCACCTGGGCCGCAACCGGCCCGCAAGCGATCGCCGAGGCGACCCGGCAGCCGTTCGACGTCATCCTCCTCGACCTGATGTTGCCGGGGCGCGACGGCGTGGCGGTGTGCCGTGATCTGCGCACCCGGCTCGACATCCCCATCATCATGGTCACGGCCCGCAGAGACGAGGCCGACCTGGTGCTGGGGCTCGACGCCGGCGCCGACGACTACGTCAGGAAGCCGTTCTCGTCGCGCGAGATCGTCTCGCGGATCCACGCCATGGTGAGGCGAGCGCGCGGCAGGATGGGTCCGCCGCGGAGGTCGCTCCGGGTCGGTGCGATCATGATCGACCCGTCGAGCATGCGGGTGACCGTCTCGGGCCGCGACGTCTCCTTGACCGGGTACGAGTTCGCCGTCCTCAGGGCGCTCGCGGAGCGCGCCGGCCGCGTGCTCAGCCGCGAGCAGCTGCTCGAGCTGGCGAAGGGCAGCGCGGAGGAGGCGTTCGAGCGCTCGATCGACATCCACGTCTCGAGGCTGCGGCAGAAGCTGGGCGACGACGCCAGGCACCCGCGCTACCTCAAGACCATCCGCGGCTCCGGCTACATGCTCGTGGCGGGCGAGGATGCGTAGGCCCCGCATGCGCACGGGCCGGCTCCTCCTCAAGATCTACCTCGGCAGCATCCTGACCGCCGCCGCGCTGTTCGTCGTGGCCGTGGCCACCGTCGGGCTGACCCGTCCCGACGCGCACCTCATCGACGACGATGGCCGCCCCGTCGCCGCCCGTGTGGCGCGCCTCCGCGCGAGTCCGTTGCGGCGGATCATCCTGCGGCTCAGCGCTGTTCCGATCCTCCTGATGGTGGTCGCCGTCATCTTCGCCCGGCACCTGGTCAGGCCGCTTCAGCGCATCGCGAGCGCCGCCACGAGGTTCGGCCAGGGCGAGCTCACCGCGCGCGCCGGGATCCAGAGGAGCGACGAGATAGGCGAGGTCGGCAGGGCCTTCGACGACATGGCGGACCGCGTCACGCGGCTCATGACGGCGCAGCAAGAGCTTTTGGCGAACGTCTCGCACGAGCTCCAGACGCCCCTCACCCGTATCCACATCGCCGTGGATCTCATGGCGGACGGCAGCTCGGATCAGGCCAAGGAGCTGCTCCCGGAGATCGCGCACGATCTCGCCGAGCTCGAGCGCCTGATCGACGATGTCATGATGGTGGCGAGGCTCGATCTCTCGCGCTCCCAGGGGCGCGCCGTGGGGGCCCCGCTGCGGCTCGAGAGCACCTCCGCCGAGGAGCTGGTCCAGAAGGCGGCCTCGCGGTTCCGCGGGCAGCACCCGACCCACGAGCTCGTCGTCGAAGTGCCGCCCGGGTTGCCCGCGCTATGGGCCGACGCCATGCTCGTCCGGCGTGTCCTCGATAACCTGCTCGAGAACGCGCGCAAGTACTCGGAGCCCGGGAGCACGATCCGTGTATCCGCCGCCGGGAGCGCGGCAGGCGTGACCATCGCGATCACCGATAGCGGCATCGGCATTGACGAGGCAGACCTCCAGCACGTCTTCACGCCGTTCTTCCGGAGCGACAGGAGCCGCTCGCGAGCGACCGGCGGCGTGGGGCTGGGGCTCGGGCTCTCGCGGCGCATCGTGGAGGCGCATGGCGGGACGATTGAGATCCAGAGCACGCCCAACCGAGGGACGACCGTCACGCTCGACTTGCCGACGCGGCCGGCCGCTGCGCAGGCAGGGGGCGGTTCGAAACAGTTCAAAACACGGTCGCAGGGTGCATGAAATGATCGCTGGCTAGCCTCCCTTGACCAAAGGAGGCACCACGATGAATGCGAAGAGGACGAGGACACGCGCGGGGGCGATGGCGCTCTCGCGTCCGCCCTTGCTGGCTGGCACTTTCCTCATGGCCCTCTCGTGCGGCGGCCCGGAGGCGGAGCCGCCCCCGGCGAGCTTCGCTGCTCCGAGCGCCTACACGGCCAAGGTGAAGAATCTCCTCACAGGAGAGGCGCCCACCAACGAGGAGGTGGAGGCCGTAACGAGGGACCCGAGCGCCCTCCGCGGCCTCATCGACGGCTGGATGGGCCAGCCCGAGTACCGCGGCAAGATGATCGAATTCTTCAAGCAGGCCTTTCAGCAAACCCAGATCACATGGGACCGGTTCGACGAGCAGGTCGGGCACACCATGCGCTTCATGAACCCGACCGTGAGGGCGCGCATGACCCACAGCGCCGAGATCAGCTTCGCCCTCACCGCGCTCGAGCTCATCGACGAGGGCAGGCCCTTCACCGAGGTGCTGACCACCGAGCGCTTCGTGCTCAACCCGCCGCTCATGGCTCTGCTGGCCTACCTCGACGGCGTAGTCCTCGACGATCAGGGCGAGGTCGCGAGCTTCATCCCGCAGAAGTTCGGCGCCAAGTTCAAGTTCGTACGGGTGCGCGACACGCCGATCCCTTTCGAGGAGTCGATCGATCCGAACAGCCCCAACTTCCTGACGTTCTACGATCCGACCCCACCGCTATCGCAGCATCCCATCTGCGTGGAGAGCCCCATGGTCATCGACCCCACGGGGGTGACGGACCACTCGCTGAGGGGGCCAATGCACAGGGCGCTCTTCCACATCATGGACACGCTGTACGGCCAGCGGATCCTCTGCGGCCCAACAAGCAGCAGGTTCACGGACGCGGACTGGGACGACTGGCGTATGGTCCGCATCCGCCCGCCCGAGGCCGGGGAGGAGCGCGCGATTTTCTGGGACCTGCCTGGCCTCCGTAGCGCGCAGGAGCTCGTGCTGAACACGCCGCGCGTGGGCTTCATGACCACGCCGGCGTTCCTGGCCAACTGGCCGACCAACCTCAGCAACCTCGCGCGTGTCACCGTCAACCAGGCGCTCATCGTCGGGCTCGGGCGCAGCTTCACGCCCGACGTCATCATCCCCATGGGCGAGACCGGGAAGCCCGACGCCGAGCACGCGCAGCCGGGCACGACCTGCTTTGGCTGCCACCAGACGCTCGACCCGATGCGCAACTTCTTCCGGCAGAGCTTCTCCGTGTCCTACCACGCCCAGACGTCGCCCCTGCCGCCGGAGCAGGCCGACGCCGAGTTCGTCCTGGATTCTGTGGTCGTCAAGGGGACCGGCGGCGGGGTGCGCGACCTGGCCGCGGCCATGGCGCAGCACCCGGGCTTCGCCGCCGCCTGGACGCAGAAGCTCTGCCACTATGCCAACTCCTCGCCGTGCGCCGAGGGTGACCCCGAGTTTCAGCGCGTGGTCGAGGTGTTCCGGCAGAGCGACCTCGAGTTCAAGGTCCTCGTGCGCGAGCTCCTGAGCTCCCCGCTGGTCACCCAGGCCGCGGAGACGCAGACCTCGCGCGAGCTGGGCACGGTGATCAGCGTGTCGCGCCGCGATCACTTCTGCGCTGCGCTGCAAAACCGGCTCGGGCTCCCCGACCCGTGCATGCTCCTCTCCGCCGAGCCGACCACGAACCAGAACCTGGCCGTCGGCGTCCCGGGCAGCAGCTACAGCCGCGGCACCGTGAGCCCGCTCCTGCCGCACGATCCGGACCTCTTCTTCGCCTCCGCGGTGGAGAACCTGTGCGGCCAGGTTGCGGGTCTGGTCATCGATCCGGCGGACTGCCCCCCCGGGCGGCGCTGCTGGCAGAGCGAGGAGGCCGACGAGGCTATCCGCGATTTCACGCGCGTCGTCATGGCCCTCCCGGCGAGCGATCCGCGGGCCGCGGACATGGAGCAGATCCTTCTCGAGCACCACGAGGACGCCAGGGAGGCGGGCGTGGGCGATAGCGACGCGCTGAAGTCCACGTTCGTCCTGGCCTGCTCGTCGCCGCTGAGCAGCTCGATCGGATTGTAGAAGGGAGGATGAATCATGAACGCGACGCGAAGAGATGTGCTACTTGGTGGGCTGGTCGGGGCGGGCTGGCTGGGGCTGCGCGCCCTCGCGACCGGGCTCCCGCCCTCATTCCTGCTGCGCGCCGGCGCGGCCAGGGCGGAGACCGACACGCCGGCCTGCGCCGGCCCACAGGATGCCCAATTCCTGATCTTGAGCATCAACCAGGACGGGGACCCGATCAACGCCAACGCGCCGGGGACCTACGAGGACCCGGGGATCGTGCACCCGGATCCCGCGGTCGCCCCCGGGATGGCCCCGACGCCGATCCACCTGGGCACGACAGAGACCGTGGCCGCGCAGCCGTGGTCGACGCTGCCGCGGTGGGTGCTGGACCGCGCCTGCTTCTTCCACATGGCCACGAGGACGACCATCCACCCCGACCTGCCCAACGTGCTGCAGCTCATGGGCGAGACCGCGGGGAGCGAGATGCTGCCCTCGATCTTCTCGCGCTACCTCTCGGGCTGCCTCGGGACCGTGCGCGCCTCGCCGGTGTCGCTCCTGGGGACGACCAGGCCGGAGTACGTGATGTACGGGGGCCAGGTGATACCGAACCTGAACGCCACCGCGCTGCGCGACATCCTCGCGCGCCCGGAGGGGCCGCTGGGCCAGCTCGCGAAGCTGCGCGACCAGAGCATGGATCGCATCTTTGCGCGCATCAAGGCCGCGGGGACGGCGTCGCCGGCGCAGAAGGCCTACGTCGACAGCCTGGCGCGGTCACGCGATGAGGCGCGCGCGATCTCCGACAAGCTCGTGAACGACCTCGCGGCGATCGCGGACGACGACGCCGCCGGGCAGATCATCGGGGCGGCGACCCTGGTGGCGATGAACGTCACGCCGGTGGTGGTCGTCCGGATCCCGTTCGGCGGAGACAACCACTTCGACCCGGAGCTCGCGCTGGAGAGCGAGCAGACGGTGGCCGGGGTGCAGGCGATAGGCGCGATGATGAGCAAGCTGGAGGAGTACGGGCTCGCGGACCGGGTGACCTTCGCCTCGCTGAACGTGTTCGGGCGGACGCTGAAGCAGCGCGGGACGGAGGGGCGGAACCACTGGGCCGACCACCACGTCTCGGTGGTGATCGGCAAGCCGGCGCGGGCCGGCGTGATCGGCGGGGTGACCGCGTCGGCAGCGACGGGGGACTACACGGCGCTGCCCATCGAGTCCCAGAGCGGGCTCGGTATCGCCGGCGGGGATGTACCTATGCATGAGACGCTGAGCGCCTTTGGCAAGACGCTCGGCGCCATGGTGGGCGTGCCGCAGGCGGTGCTCGACCAGAGCATCACCAAGGGCAAGATCGTGACCGCCGCGCTCGCCTGAGGCTCCAGCCCCGCCGACCCGCACGTCGTCAGCGCGGTTCGCCCGGGGTATTCAGGGCAGGGTTGCGACGCTGGTTCCTCGGGCGCGGGGGGTGACAGGCGGCGCGGGGCCGGCGCGGCCAGACGTCTGGCCACGCGGAGCCAGACGCCTGGCTGTCCTTGGCCAGACGTCTGGCTCTGGCTCGGATCACTGCGCCGTATCGGCGAAGCACTCCGCCATGGGCCCATCAAGGTAATTCAGGCATTGGGCCGCCGTGTAGTACACGCAGACCCCCAACGCCTGCTCTTCCCCCGAGCAGCGCGCCGCAATGCAGTCCTCGTCGCCGGCGCACTCCTCGATGCAGCACCTGAACGCCGCGGTCCCGGCGTGACACCCGCCCTGATCGGCGCAGGCGAGGAGCTGGAATCGCACCGGTTGCCCTGATCGCGGCCTGCCACGCGCCGGCGCCCGGCTCTCCGGCCGGCGGTGGGCCCGCGCGGCCTGCGGGGGCGGCGCAGCCTGCGCTGGCCGCGCCGCCGCCCTCGCTCGTCACCGAGGCCGAGCGGACGGGCTTCCAGCGCACCGGCCGTTACGCCGAGGTCGAGCGGCTCTGCCGCGGCTTCGAGCAGGCCTATCCGGGCCGCGCCCGCTGCGTCCGCTTCGGCACGACGCCCGAGGGCACGCCCATGCTCGCGATCGCCGCCTCCGACGACGGCGCGCTCGATCCCGCTGCGGCGCGGGCGAAGCGACGCCCGGTGATCCTGTTCCAGGGCGGCATCCACGCCGGCGAGATCGATGGCAAGGACGGCGGCTTCTGGGCGCTCCGCGAGCTGCTCGACGGCGCCATGGCGCCCGGCGCCCTCGCCGCAACCACGGCGCTCTTCGTGCCGGTGTTCAACGTCGACGGCCACGAGCGCTTCCGTCGCAACCAGCGGCCCAACCAGCGCGGCCCCGAGGAGATGGGCTTCCGCACCACCGGCCAGAACCTCAACCTGAACCGCGATTACATGAAGGCCGAGGCGCCCGAGATGCGGGCAATGCTGGCGCTCCTCGACGCCTGGGACCCGGTGGTCCAGGTCGACCTGCACACGACCGACGGCGCGAAGTTCCAGCACGACATCGCGGTGATCGTCGAGCCGACATATCGAGCGCGAGCCGGGTGCCCGGCGAGCGCCTCCGCCGCCGCGGCAGCGAGCGTCGCGGCCCGCCGCCCCCCGGCCCGCTGCTCCGCCATGGCGCCGCCATGGGCGATAGCCCGGCGGGTTGTCGAAATTCGCGGCGAAAACGCGCCCTCACCGCGTGGCGTGCGGCGTGCGGTGTCGGCGCCGTGTGGCCAGCGCGGCTCGCACCACGGGCGTCGTCTACGAGCGCCGTCGCCCCGAGAAGACGACGCTCTACGAGATCGTGCGCGACAACGTGGAGACGCTGTACGGGGCCATCGACGACGGCGCCATCGCCGTCCGGATACCCAAGCACGCGAAGAAGGAGCTCGAAGCCTACCTCGACTGCGGGCTGCTCTGCCGCGGGTTCGCGCGGCTCCGGTGCGAGCGCTGCGAAGAGAGTCGGCTGGTGGCCTTCAGCTGTATAAGGACGCGGTTTCTGCCCGTCGTGTCTGGGCCGACGCATATGTTCCACAGCGGCGAACCTGATCGAGGACGTCCTGCCCGAGGTGGCGCACCGTCCGTGGGTGTTGACGTTTCCGTTTCCGTGGCGGCGCAGGCTCGCCCAGGACGGGGTGTTGTTCGGCGTGCTGACCCGCATCTTCGTCGAGAGCGTGGAGCGGTTCTACGAAGAGCGCGGTGCGCGCCGAGGCGCGTGCGGCGCGGTCAAGAGCGGCGCGGTGACCGTCGTGCAACGCACGTCCGGCGACATGCGGCTCAATCCGCATCTGCACGTGGTCTTCCTCGACGGGGCTTATCACGAAGACGGCACCGAGCTCGTGTGGAGCACGGGCATCTCGAGATCGAGCACGACGTCGAGGAGGACGACGAGCCCGAGGCAGCGCTCTGTGCCTCCGCCGTCTCGGGACGAGAGCCGCCCGCCGGCCCGCAATGGCTCCGCGGGCTCTCGCCGTCTTCTCCGAGCGCGCTCGCGTACGACAAGCTGCTGTGCGCTGCGCTCGATGGCTTCACCTTGCACGCAGCGACGCGCGCCGGTGCGCACCATGCCGCGGCGAGGGAGGCGCTGCTGCGTTACGTGCTGCGACCCCCGATCGCAAAGGAGCGCGTCGAGCCGCAGCAGGACGGCCTGGTGCGGCTCTCGCTCAAGCGCGCCTTCGCTGACGGGACTGTCGCGGTGGACATGGATCCGCTCTCGCTCCTGTGCCGCCTCGCGGCCAGCGTCCCGCCGCCGCGCTTTCACACCGTCAAGTACGCCGGCGTGCTCGCCTCGGCAAGTCGCCCACATTGGCGCGCAAGCGCATCGGACCGCGCCCTGTGAAGCCAGAAGAGCCTACGAAGGCGGACGATGACGCCGCTCAGAAACGCAAGCGTGGGGGCTATCGACCGTGGGCCGAGCTCTTGCGCCGCACATTTGCGATCGATGTCCTCGAGTGCCCAGCTTGCAAGGGGCGGATGAAGCTCGTCGCCGTGGTGACCGAGCCAAGGAACATCGCCCGCTTTCTCTCCGCGCTCGGCGAGCCGACCGATGTTCCAGCACGCTCTCCCAACCGAGGGCCGCCGTACTGGAAGAGCACCGTTCTGCGCCGCAAGGCGCCCGGTGACGCCGCATAGCGTCTCGCGACGCGCCTCCCGGGCCAAACCAACGCCCGGACGGACACGTGTGCCCACGGCACGCCGATGCGCCCCGTAGCGCGCTCGGCGCCGCCCGGACCACGCTCTTTCGACCCAGGACCGAGCCATCACGACGCTCGCGGTCCCACCCTTTCGGTTTGCTGCGCTACACTTCTTCGCGCTACGATCCGGCTTTCTTTTACCTACGCGCCGCGCCGGAGCGACGGGCGACGACGTGACCGCGGTATGACAGGACGGTGACCCATGCAATCGAACGCATCCGCGTCAGCATTGAGCATTGGAGCGCTCCTTCGACTGCCGCTCCGCGAAGCGCGCCTGTTCTGGGAGTTCACCTGGCGCGACTGGTCGACGACGATCATTCCTACCGCTATCTTCGCGCTGGCGGCGCTCAAGACGCGCTGGCCAGTCTCCATGAACGCGGCGGCCCTCTCGCTCGGCCGGTGCCTCGTCTACTTCGCGCTCTACATTTACACCTTCTGCCTCGCCAATCAGATCGCTGGGGTGAACGAGGACAGCGTCAACAAGCCTGACCGGCCCATCCCCAGAGGCCTCGTCTCGCACCGCGGCGCGCTCGCGCGCTGGACCGTTCTGACTGCCGTCTTCCTGGCGGTCGGCGCCTGGTTCGGGGTCTTCGTCTGGGCGCTCGCCTGGGCGATTCTCACGGTCCTGGTTTGCTTCTGCGGCTGGGACCGGCACTGGTTCACCAAGAACGTGGTCGTCATGACGCTCGGCGTCCTCGTCGAGCTCGCAGCGACGTGGGAGCTGGTCACGCCGCTGACACCCTCAGGGTGGCGCTGGGTGCTGGTGCTGAGCGGTACGATCGGCGTCACATCCATTCTTCAGGATATGCGCGACGTGGCCGGTGACCGGGCGGTTGGCCGCCGGACGCTGCCGGTCACTATCGGCGAGAACGCCGCTCGGTGGGCCATGGCCACGCTGTTCGCGCTCGCGCCGATCGCCGTCCATGTCGGCCTGATGTCCGGGGACGGCAGCGCGAAGGTGCTCGCGTGCGACGTCGCTCTCGGGGCGTGGAGCCTCGCCATCGCGGCGCGTATCCTTTGCGATCGGTCGCCGCGCGCCGCCCACGCGACGTACATGTTCTACACCTACTGGTATTGCGCGCTCCTGGTCAGCGCGGTCGTGGTGCTCCGAGCGGGGTCTTTGAACGACGTCTCGAAAAGGCTTTCCGGGAGCACTGCTCCCGGCGCCGCGGTATTCGCATGCAATATCTCGGACGAGAACCTGTCCGCCACCGCGGAATAGCGAGTTGAGGTATCCATGACAGAGGCTATTACGATGCGACTCCTCGGCGGGAACGAGCGCACTCTCTGGCGGTACGATCAGGTCCACAGCTTCAACTTCACGACCGTAGGGCGGATCGCGGGTCCGCTGGAGCCCTCCATCGTGCAGCGCGCGCTTGACGTCGTGCAGGGACGTCACCCTCTGCTCCGCGTGCGCATCTCCTCGTCAGAGCACCCTGCCTATGAACAGACGGGAGTGCCTGCCATTCCGTTGCGCGTAGTCGAGCGGAAGGGCCCGGAGCACTCGGGCTTCTTTTACCTACGCGCCTCGCGTCGACTCGCTGCCGGCGCCTTGCCACTCGCCAGCGGCCGCGGGCTCTGCCGGCTTTCCGCTCGCGGTCCCACCCTTTCGGTTTGCTGCGCTACACTTCTTCGCGCTACGATCCGGCTTCTTTTACCTACGCGCCGCCGCTCGATCTGCGCGGCACCGCATTCCAGCAGCGGGTCTGGCGCGCGCTGCGCGAGGTGCCGCCGGGCGCCACCGTGACGTACGCCGACCTGGCCCAGCGCATCGGCGCGCCGCGGTCCGCGCGCGCGGTGGCGCAGGCGTGCGCCGCGAACCCGGTGGCGGTGGCGATCCCCTGCCACCGCGTGGTGCGGCGCGACGGCAACCTGTCGGGCTATCGCTGGGGCGTGGCCCGCAAGCGGGCGCTGCTCGAGCGGGAGGCGGGGGAGCCGCGCCCGGCAATCCGCGCGGCGAACGCCCGCCGCTAGGCGAAGCGGTCGCGAGCGACTCGGACGAACGATCGGGCAAAACGATCGGCCGGCCGTCGCGCGGCTTGCCGGAATTAGAACAATGTCCTAATCTCGGCGCCGTGTCCGAGACGAGGCAGAGGATCCTCGACACCGCGCGCGCGCTGTTCAACGAGCGCGGGCTCCACCGCGTCGGCGTGCGCGACATCGCGCGCGCGACCGACATGAGCCCCGGCAACCTCGCCTACCACTTCCGGACCAAGGACGATCTGGTCTCTGCGCTCATCCTCGAGCTACACGAGCGGAACGCGCGCGACATCTTCACGGAGCTGCCCCCCGCCATCTCGCTCTCCGTCCTCTACCGGTCCGCGGTGGCGACGATGCGGAACATCCTGCGCTACCGGTTCGTGCTGCTCAGCTACGTCGACGCGGTGATGGCGTCGCCGAAGCTCCTCGAGCTCGAGGCCGCGCTCCGGATCAAGCGGCGGCGCCGGCACGACGCCCTGATCGACGGCCTGGTCCGCGGCGGTTACCTCGACCGGCGCGCGGTCTCGCGCGCCAGATACCTCGACGAGCAGGGGCAGATGATCTCGAGCGGCTGGCTCCGCGCCGCCGAGCTCCGGGGCTGGCACGACGACCAGGCGATCATCCTGCACTACGCCAAGGTCGGGACCGCCCTCCTCGAGCCTTACTGCACGCCGAAGGGCGCCCGCGAGATGCGCAAGATCCTCGCGGGCGCCTTCGACGAGGACCTCTCGCCGCCCGCCGCCCCGGCGGGCGCGCGCGCGAAGTAGCGGACATGGCAGCGAGTGGAGGAGCACCGATGGAGAGCGCGAACGCATCGAAGGCCGAGTTCCTCGCATCGAAGGAGGCCACCGGGCCGGAGCCCGTCTCCCTGCTCACGGTGCTGCGCGGCCACCGGGTCGACCCTTACGAGCGCTGGACGAGGATCCGGCGAGAGCACGGCGACGTGGCGCGCTACCGCTACGCCCTGTCCGACTCGTACTTCATCTCGAGCGCGGAGGGCGTGAAGCGCGCCCTCCTGGACAACGCGTCGAACTACTCCAAGGAGCACGCCTCGTTCGCGATGCTGCGGCGCCTGTTCGGCGACGGGCTCTTCACGAGCGAGGGGAGCTTCTGGCGGCGCCAGCGGCGGCTCGCGCAGCCGGCGTTCCACCGCCAGCGCATCGCGGCGATGAGCAAGCTCATGGCCGCCGCGGCGGTCGAGGCGGCGGAGCGCTGGGAAGCGGAGGCGGCGGGGGCGCGCGTCTCGATGGTGGCCGAGATGGCGAAGATCACGCTCAAGGTGGTCGGCGACGCGCTGTTCGGGGCCGCGCTCTCGGCCAGGGCGGCGGTCGTGGCCGAGGCGTGGGACGTGCTGAGCGCGCAGCTCACCGAGCGGCACAGCAAGATGCGCCTCCTGCCGCCGATCCTGCCCACGAAGTACGACCGCGACTTCCGGAGGGCGCGGCGGACGATGTTCGGCGTCGTGGACGAGATCATCGCCCAGCGGCGCGCGCAGGGCCGGGAGTCCGACGACCTCCTCTCGATGTTCATGCACGCCCGCGACGAGGACACCGGTGAGCGGATGAATGACGGGCAGCTCCGCGACGAGGTGGTCACGATGTTGCTCGCCGGGCACGAGACGACCGCGGTCGCCCTGGCCTGGGTCTGGGTGCTGCTCGATCAGCACCCGAGCGCGGCGGAGAAGCTCCACGCGGAGCTCGATCGGGCGCTCGCGGGCCGCGCGCCCACCGCGGCGGACGTGCCCGATCTCCCGTACACGAAGGGCGTCATCGAGGAGGCGATGCGCCTCTACCCGCCCGCGTACATCATCCCCCGGCACGTCCGCGAGGACGATGTCGTCTGCGGCTACCGCGTCCACAAGGGCGGCTCCGTCGTGATCAGCCCCATCGTCCTCCACCGGCACCCGGCCTACTGGGAGAGGCCGGACGACTTCCTCCCGGAGCGCTGGGCGGACGCGGAGGCGGAGAAGAAGCGGCCACGCTTCGCCTACATCCCGTTCGGCGGCGGGCCGCGCCAGTGCATCGGCAACGGCTTCGCGCTGATGGAGGCGGTGCTCGTGCTCGCCACGCTTGCCCAGCGGTTCAGGCCCAGGCTCGCCGAGGGGTACGCGCCGAAGCCGGAGTTCCACGTCCTGTCGCGTCCGGCGGGCGGGGCGCCCATGACCCTGGACCGGCGGGCGCCCCGCGTGGCGGTCGAGAGCGCGGCGCGCGCCGGCGCGTGAACGATCGCTCCGGCGAGGATACGGGCGCGGGTGATATACACTCCGCCCGATGGCCCGAGCACGGACGAATGTAGGGACAGGCCCAGCGCCGCTTTTACAGGAGGGTGTCGGATCGCATAGAAGAATGCTCTGTCAACCCGGGGCAGGTCCCGCAGTTGGGGCTTGACCTTTCCGAAACGTTTTGATTTCCATCTACCCCGGCCTCGTGGGCGGCGCCGGCGCGCTTGCCTGCGGGGCGCTTCGCTGCTGGCGCAGGATGGAGTGCTTGAGCCCGGCCTGGAGGTTCGACAGCGTGGTGATGTTGGCCAGATCGAGCCCGAGGTTCACGACCGTCTGGGCGACGGTCGGCCGGATCCCGGTGATGATGCCCTCGGCGCCGAGCAGCTGGATGGCCCGGATGAGCTTGATGATGTAGCTCGCCGTCTGGGTGTCCACGATCTCGACGCCGGTGAGATCCAGGATGGTGCAGCGCGCTTGCGTGCGGACGACCGCCTCGAGCAAGCTGTCCATCACCTCTGCGGTCCTCGCGCTGTCGATGACTCCGATCATCGGCAGCGCCAGCACCCCGTCCCAGACCTGGATGATGGGCGTCGACAGCTCGCGAATGACGCACTGCTGCCGCTCGATGAGCTCCAGCTTGCTCCGGAGCTCCTGCTCTCGGCGGCGGTTCTCGGTGATGTCCATCGTGACGCACGCGGCCACGATGGCCGTCGCGCCGCCGGAGCGGACGGGCATGAACCAGGTCTCCCAGATGCGGCCGGCCGCCTCGGCGGAGTTGTGTGACGCCTCACCGCCCAGGGCTCGCCTCAGCGCGGTCATGTCCTGGTTGGCGTAGAGCTCGAACACGCTCTTCCCGATGGCATGCCCCGGCGTCAGGCCGAGCGCCCTCAGCGCCGCGCCATCGAAGTACAGGAAGGTGCCCTCCATGTCGACTGCCCAGCATGCGAGCGGGAGGTTCTCCACGATGGCGCGGAGCAGGTGCTCCTCGAGCGCATGGCGCGCCTCTTTCTCGATCCGCGCCGTCACGTCCCGCCCGAAGCACACGACGCCGGTCACCCCGCCCTGCTCGTCGACGATGCGCTCGTGGAGCCACTCGCAATGCACGTCGCCCCCGTCCTTCCGGGCATGGGCCCAGATCCGGGGCGCGCCGGCGTCCTCCTGGAGCAGCCGCCGCCACGCCTCGGCGTCGCCCCGCGCGGCCACCAGCGCGTCGATCTTCCGGCCGATGGCCTCCCCCGACGGGAAGCCCAGCAGGCGCTCCGCGGCGTCGTTCCAGGCGACGACGTCGAGGTCGCGGGAGAGCACGATGATCCCAAGCGGCGCTCGCTGCAAGACGGTCGCATACAAGTCCGCCGACATCGCGGTAGCCCCGGACGTTCCTTGTGATCTCGTGTTTGTCATGGAAGACCTCATACGATGTCCCATGCAGCGCGGACAGGGCTCGCGCCTTGAGCCCCGCCGTGCGACGTATTCTGCCACACGGAACATGGGGGTAATCCGTCGAATCGTCAGTTGGTGGTGTTCTACAAGGGGCCCGCGCACAGGCCGTCCGGAGCCATGAAATAGACGTGGCTGTCGGTGATGTCGCATGAACGGCGCCCCCGGCACGAGCACGACGCCTTGCTCGGCTCCAGCACGAACGAGTCGAGCATCGGCTGGCCGAGCTTCAGCGCGGCGAGCGTGTCCTCGGCGAGGTTCCATGCGTAGACGCCGAGCAGGTCGTCGAAGTCGACCGGGGTGAACACCAGGGATTGCCCATCGCTCGTGAACTCCGCGGTCGTGCCCCAGGGCACGTTCTCGTTCGCCGCGCCGAGGCTGTCGCCGTGTTCGGGCGACCACGTCTTGAGGGGACGCAATGGCGCGGGCGTGAGAAAATCTCGTCGCTGATCGGAACAGATTAGTATGGCCCAGTCAGCGCGCATCGGTACAAGGTCCACGACGGCGTCGGATGCACTCCCTAACGTAAGCGCGCAGGAGCGCTCGCATTCTATCAAGGTTCGAAAGCAGCTCGCGCGCGTTGGCCTCAGCGCGGACAGCGTGGAGCGTTTCCTGAACGAGACGGTAAAGGTGGACCTGCACGTCAAGACGGTCCTGTCGCTGTCGCTGGCAACGCTCGGTGTACTGCATGCTGTCTCGCTCTGCATCCACGTGATTGGGCGAGCCCTGGCGTGGGCCCGAGATGGCCATCCGAAACATGCCATCAAGCAGGTCGACCGCCTGCTCAGCAACGAGCATGTCTCTCCGTGGCAGCTGTTCGATTCGTGGGTGCGCTTCGTCGTGGGCCCACGGGAGGAGATCCTCGTTGCCCTCGACTGGACAGACTTCGATCCCGATGACCAAGCCACGTTGGCGCTGTACCTCATCACTCGCCACGGACGAGCGACCCCGTTGCTCTGGAAGACTGTCGAGAAGTCCTCCCTTGCTGGCAACCGTAACCTTTACGAGGATGAGATAATCGAACGACTGCACGAGATTTTGCCCGAGACCGTTCGCGTGACGCTGCTCGCTGATCGTGGGTTCGGCGACCAGAAGCGCTACGAGCATCTCCAAGCGCTCGGCTGGGATTACGTCATTCGATTCCGCGAGTGTGTCACCATCAAGGACGCCGCTGGCAAGGCAGCTGCCGCGACCGAGTGGCTTGCTTCGACGGGCCGCGCCAAGATGATCAGGAACGTCCGGGTGACGCAGGACGAGACCGCCATCGCTGCTCTCGTGCTCGTTCATGACAAGAAGATGAAAGACCCCTGGTGCCTTGCGACCAATCGAGACGATCTGGCCGCCAGCCAAGTGGTCAAGCTCTACGGTCGGCGCTTCAGTATTGAAGAAACCTTCCGCGACACGATGGACATCCACTTCGGTATGGGGTTGTCCGCCACCCACATCGGCGACACGGCTCGTCGCGATCGCCTCCTGCTGATCGCGGCATTCGCCTATGTGCTGCTCACGCTCCTCGGCGAGGCCGGAGAGCGGGCTGGCCTTGATCGCCTCCTGAAAGCGAATACCGCGAAACATCGCACCATGTCGCTCTACAACCAGGGCTGCTACTGGTACATGGCCATCCCCCGGATGAGGGAGGAACGGCTTGTCGTGCTTATCAATGCCTACGCGGAGGTCCTCCAAGAGCATGCGTTTGTCCGCGAAATTGCCGGCGTAATTTGAGGGATGCGTCAGCCTAGCCAGGTATCCGAACGTCGAGAACCACCGCCGTCGCTGCGAAGAGCGGCCCGCGTTCGTGAAAGTCCTGAACTCCTACGAAGACCGCCTCGGCATTCCCCGCGGAAGCGCGCGATGAGCGACCCGCCGACGACGTGATCGACGGCCAGGTCCAGAAGACGACCACTTCCCTGGAAGCGGCCGTGAACCGCGAAATCGAGCTCCGGGTCGTCGGCATCATCACCACATTCCGGAGAAATTTCGACGATCCAGGGATGCAGAGAGCTCTCGCCGCGCCGCGCAGCCCGGCGCAGGTCGCCGTCGCAGGCGTCACGCGCCGGCCGCACCCCAGAGCTTCCCCGCCTCGATCTCCCGGTAGGTCGCAGCCAGGCGCTGCGCCCAGGCCTCCACGCCCTCGGCGCTGAGCAGGCCGTCCTGGCGGATCTCGAGGAGCACGGCCGGCAGGCCGCGGGCCTCGCCGTACACGGGGATCCCGTAGTCCCCGCCGTCGCTCACGTAGTACGGCTCGTTGTCGCCGACGCAGAGCCCGGGCTCGCGCCGGAGCGCCTCGAGGAACAGCGCGGCGAGCCGCCTGTCGCGCCCGTAGAGGACGGCCGCGTGCCAGGGCCGGTCCTGGCCGGGCATCGACGGCGTGAAGCTGTGGACGCTGAGGATCGCCGTGGCCTCCTGGCGGTCCCGCCGCGCGTCGAGGAGCGCGGTGATCGCGTTGTGGTAGGGCCAGAAGCACGCTTCGGCCCGCGCCCTGGCCTCGTCGGCACCGATTGTGTTGCCGGGGATGGGCACGCCGCAGCTGATCTCGGGGATCGAGGTCGGCGAGCCCAGCGGCCGGTTGCAGTCGATGACAAGGCGCGAGTAGCCGGAGAGCACGAGCGGGGCATCGAGGAGCGCGGAAAGGCGGCGCGAGAGGTGCGCCGCGCCGATGTCCCAGCCGGTGTGCTGGGAGAGCGCTTCCTTCTGCATGGCGAGCTCGGGGAGGCTCCGCGGGACCGCGTTGGAGGCGTGATCGCAGAGCAAGACCGCGCTGGAGCGGCCGTCAGGGTTCACCACCTCGAACGCAGGCGGCTCGTCGGGCGCAAGGATGCGCAAGGCAGGCGGAGGGGAGCTCATGGCGTCTCGCCCGAGACATAGCAGACCCGGGCGACCGCGCGCCGCGCGCGATCAGGAAGGCGCCGTCATGCAGGCGCGCAGCGCGAGCTTCGCGCGGTGCAGGAGGACCGCGACATGGCCGGCGGAGATGCCGAGCGCGCGCGCTACGTCCTCTCCCGGCTGCTCCTCGAGCATGCGCAGCGTCACGACCGCCTTCTGGATCTCGCAGAGCTCCTCGACGCACGCGCGGAGGCGGACGTGCTCCTCGGCGCGCGCGATCGCCTCGTCGGTCGCCAGCGCTTCCCCCGCGGCCTCCGGGTGCGCGTCCACGTCCTCGTGCGGCCGCGCGCGGAAGTGACGGCGGCGCCGGTTGCGCGCGGCGTTGCGCACCATGCCGGCGAGCAGACCGCCCCACGCGCCGGCGTCCTCCGGGAGCTCGCCCCGATGCGCGAGGGTGAGCAGCGTGCAGAGCCCCTCCTGCACGCAGTCGACAGCGTCCTCGGGCGTCACCCCCTCCCCGCGCGCGAGCGCGGCGAGCGCCGAGCGCTCCGAGCGCACAAGGTGCGATACATGGCCCAGGATGTCGTCCGCGTGCTTGAGGGCGTCCATGGTCTACGGAGGTCAGGTCTCGAGCCGCGCCCACATTACAGGGTCGAGCGCTGTAATGGTTGTCGATGTCGAGACCTGGGCAGGCATGGAGGCTCGCGCAATGTCCACGAATGCTGTCCACGAGATCGACGATCTGAATTTCGACGCCGAGGTGCTGGAGGCCGGGGTGCCTGTCCTGGTCGAGTTCACCGCGACGTGGTGCCCGCCGTGCCGCGCGCTCGCGCCGATCCTGCACAGGCTGGCGGAGGAAGGCGCCGGGCGCCTGAAGGTTGTGGCGGTCGACGGCGACCGCTGCCCGGCGCTCGCCCGCCGCTTCAACGTCCGCGCGTTCCCGACGGTCGTCGCGCTGGAAGCGGGCAAGGAGGTGGCGCGCCACGTGGGGCTGACCACGAAAGAGAAGCTCCTGAAGCTTGTCGAAGGGCGGGGGCTCCCCGGGGCGTCGCGGGGGGAGCGGGCGACCGCGCCGGCGTGAGGGCGCGACCGGGCGACCGCGCCGGCGTGAGGGCGCGACCGGGCGACCGCGCCGGCGTGAGGGCGCGACCGGGCGACCGCGCCGGCGTGAGGGCGCGACCGGGCGACCGCGCCGGCTGAGGGCGTCACGGCCGCTCTGCCTCGCCTGGTGAGGCTGGCGGCGGGCGAGCCTGATCGGGTTCGCTCAGGGGGATCGCGCGGGCGGCACGGCCCGCCCGCGCCCTACCGTCGTTGCCTGTCGCGATCCCGCTGCGAGCCGCGATCCCGCTGCGAGCCGCGATCCCGCTGCGTATCGCGCTGCTGATCGGCGGCGGGGAAGCTGACCCTGCGCGTCGTCTCCTCGGTCCCGGAGACCTCGAACGGCCCCAGCGGGAGCGGGTCGCTGACCGGCCTGCGGTTCTCGTCGAGGAGCGTGATCGTCCCGACGTAGTCATCCGCGGTGACCTGCACGCTCGCGTCGAACCGCTCGCACGGGACCACCTGCCTCGTGACGTGGTTGTTCTCCGTGTTGATGAGCATCAGCTCGACGGCCTGAGCGCCGTATGCTTTGCACTGTTCGGCTTCGGTCCTGTCCTCGATCGCCCAGTGGACGGTCACGAACCCCATCTCCTCGGGCTGTGCTTCTCCAGGCTGTCTTTCTCCAGGCTGTGTCCCGTCTTCCGCATGATCCATGCACGCGACCAGCGTCGCTGCACAGACCGCTGCCACAGAGTAGATACTTCGCATTCCTACCTCGCTGTGCTCGGCGCAACTCCGGCGCCGCGCTCCGCGCCAGCAACGCAAGTGCCACACGGACATCACGGCGCGGCGGCGAGCTCGGCGCGCGCGCCGGCAGGGAGGGACGTGCGGGATCGCCCGTGCTCCAGCGCCGCGGCGCGCGGGGCACCTTCATCGAGCCAGCGAGCGCGAGGTTTGAGCGACGGGCACGCGCTGCGCGGTGGCGCGGGGCGAGCGCGCGGCGGGCCTCCGGCGAGCGCACGAGCAGGGGTATCCGGCGACGGCCGGAATCGGCCGGGCTTCCTCGCGAGCGTCCCCCGCGGTGAGGTTCACGCCGGGGTTGGCCGGCGGCGCAGACGGCGAATCGCTCGCTGGCGACCCGGCCGGCTCGCGCTGTGTCACGGCAAGTTGGCGTCCATCCAGGCGAGTCGGTCCCGAAGGAAGTCGCGCATGACCTGCAGCTGGCCCTCCCACGTGGGCACGGTGGGGCCGCCCACGAAGCCGGTCTCCGACTCGATGACGCTCGACACCGGCCACTTCTCGTAATCGCGGACCACGGCCTGCGAAAGCGGCGCGCTCAGGCTGTTCATGCGCTGCTCGAGCGCGGCCTCGGAAAGGAGCGTCGCGCGGAGCTCCGTGTAGCGCGCCCTCACCTGCGCCATGAAATTCGGGTCCGCGGTGAGCTTCTGATACCAGTTGTTGACGTTCCTCTGGCCGCTGAAGCGCCAGCCGGTGTCTCGCCCCGACTCCGGCGTCGCGCTCTGGGCGCCGACGCCGCCGAGCGCGAAGTTGTAGTCCCACAGCGGGCCGGCCTTGAGCTTCTGATCGCGATCCTTGTGATAATAGGCGCTCCGCACGTAAGCGTCGACGTTGAGCGTCAGCTCGCTGATGATCAGGTAATCGATGAACGACGGCACGTCGATGTACGCCGCGTAATCGCCAATGGGCGTCTGATGAACGGTGTCGTGGAACTGCTGGATATACTGCGTCAGCCAGGTCTTCTGCTCGTCGTTCAGGGGGTCGGGGTCCACCACCTCGAGATCGACCCAGCACGTGCCGCCGCCGTCGGGGCGCGGGCCGCCGAAGCCTCCGAACCCCGGGAGAGGATCCGAGCCCGTGCAGGTGAGCTGCGGCTCCTCGGCGGCAGCCTGATCGAACTTGAAGATGTAGCCACCGCTGATGTCGGGCAGCCCCCGGTCCTCCTCCTCGAGCTGCGCGAGATCGGTGCGGACCTTGTTGTTCTTGATCGTCTCCGAGACCCAGTAGATGCCCTGGTAATCGGCGTCGCCGAGGGGGCGCGCGTCGTAGTTCAGGTAGACCTCGGCGAACTCGCTGCGTGGCGCCTCTAGCCCCATCTCCTGGCCGAGGGAGTAGGTGAACGGATTGCGGATCAACGTGCGGTCGTAAAAGGGTGGGATCAGCGCCCAGTCCGAGTCGGCGGGCATGCCCAGCACCGAGTAGTCGAGGTCCTTGCCGTCGTTGTCCCACAGCTCGAGCTTGTACGGCGTCTGCGGAAAATTCATCGATGACTGACCGCGCACGTGATAACCCGCGCGCATCGCCATCGTGGGCAGCGAGGCGATCGAGGCCACGCCGTTGACCGGCTCCCAGATCATCACCGCCGCGTCGAGGTAGACTTCTTTATCGGTCGGCTTGCCCATGCCGTAACCGTCCACGACCATGATCGGAATATCGGAGGTCGCGTCGATGGTGCGCGCGATGTAGAGGCCCGTGCTCACCGAGCCGCTCGCGGCGCCCCCCACGAACGCCTGCGCGCGAACCTGCGTCGTGGACGTGAGGGTCACGGGCTCGCCCGTGTACAAGGTGGAGGCCGCGGTCGGCGGCTGCCCGTCCACCGTGTAGCGGATCTCGGCCCCCTCGACGGTCGTGGTCATCCCGACCTGGATCTGGTCCCTGAACGCCTGGCTCGGCGTGGAAAACGCTACATCCCCGAGCAGAGACGGGTTCACCGACGTGTTGTCATCGCCAGAGCTCCCGGCGCCGTCCGGTGCCTGGCCACAGGCAACGCACAGCGCCACGAGGGCGAGCGAGATGGAACGGTGACGCCAGGCAAAGCGCGTGCGTTTGTCCGTGTTGCTATTTTTCACCGTGAACCTCATCAACAATTCAAGCTCTCGTCATTCTACTGACACACAGGGCTGGCGCGCTACCCGTTTCTCGCGCGGCGCTGCAGGACGCGCGCGGCGCAGCCACTGGCGGTCGCGGCTGTTCGTGTGAGGGACGAGGCCCGGAACAGCGGGTCTTCAGGTGCATGACAGCGCCTGTTGTGCAGGCCGGAGCGCCAGGACCAGCAGCATGAGGTAGGGCGCCGCGCGCGAGGTCCCGGGAGCGCCTGGAACGGCGAGCTCCTCGCTGCAACGCAACACCGGTTGCGCGGCGCAACGACGGCTCCCCCGGCGACGCGCGAAACCCGGCCTGGCGGCGGCCCGGGCGCTGGCCCGGCGCTTGAACCTGGGCTCTCTACCCATGGCGGACGCGCGCGCGATCTTCGAGACAAGCCGGGCACTGCAGCGGCTCCTCCAGGAGGAGCTCTCCGTGCTGCCCATCCTGGCCAGCCAGATCCGCATCGAGTCGCTCGACCTGCTCCCGGACCCGGTTCCGCCGCCGCGGATCACCATCTTCCTCTTCAACCTCCACGAGAACCCCTACCTCATGAACCAGCCGTCCGTGACGCGCGCACGGCCGGCAGGGCAGGCGGAGATCGTGCAACCGCCCCTGGCGATCGATCTCGATTACATGATCTGCGCCTGGGCGGCGACGGTGGACGAGGAGCAGCAGCTCCTCGGAGACGTCCTGCGCGCGCTGAACGACAGCCCGGCGCTCACGGCACCTCAGCTCGGCCCGGCGTGGGAGAAGGGCGAGTCGGTGCAGATCGAGCTCGTGAACCCGCCCATCGGGGAGCAGGTCCAGCTCTGGTCCGCGTTCGGCTTCAAGCGCTTCAAGCTGGCGCTCTACTACCGCGCCCGCAGCGTGCCCATCGCGTCGCGCCGGACGACCCGCGAGACGCTCGTGCGCGAGCGGCACCTCACCGTGGAGGTCAAGTGATGCCGTACCTGGGGTTCCGGGTGCGCGATCACTCGACCGATGCGCCGCTCGGGAGCGCTCCGTACGTCGCTGTGCTCGTGCCCAGGCCGGACCGCGCGCCCTCGCCCCCCGGCGAGGCGCCGCTGCCCTGGCCGGCGGCCGACGCGAGGTTCTTCGCGACGACGCGCAACCTGAGCGGCGATGTCGTGGTGCTCGACGTGCCCGCGGGCACGCACGCGGTCGAGATCCGCGCCGACGGCTACGTGCCCCGCCGCGGCCGCGCGCGCTCTCCGGGATCGTGGCCAGTCTGCGTGCGCCTGCACCGGAGCGTCGACTACCATTTCGCCGCGGGCGACACGCTCATCTTCGGCACCGTCGCCCGCAGCGCGGGGGTGCCGGGCGCAGGCTTTCATGTAAAGCTCGTCGACCCGGACCCCGCGGTGCCGGGCCACCGGGCGCCGACCGACGACCGCGGGCGATACGTCATCTACGTCCCGGAGAAGCGGTCCCGGAGCGCGGTGACGCTCGCTGTCCGCCACGCGTCGGGCGTCGCGCAGATCGAGGTGCCGGACGTCGTCCCACGCAGGATCCACGTGGCGCCACGCATCGTGGTGCCCTGAAGGAGCAATATGCCTGAATATCTCGCGCCTGGTGTCTATATCGAGGAGCGGCCTGGCCCGCGCGTCATCGAGGGCGTGTCCACGAGCACCGCGGGCTTCGTCGGCATGACGGAGCGCGGCCCGGTCGGCGGCCCGCCGATCCTGGTCACGAGCTTCGGGGAGTTTCAACGCAAGTTCGGCGGCTATCTGACCCCGAAGGGCGAGCACGGCTATCTGCCGATGGCCATCCGCCATTTCTTCGACAACGGCGGCAAGCGCGCCTTCGTGGTGCGGAGCTTCCGCCAGAGCGGTGCGGACAGAGGGGCCGATTACCGGCGGCTCAGGATCAGCACCGGGGCCGTCGCCCGGCTCCGGGGCAACGCGCCGAGCGGCACCGACCGGGTCCACCTGACCTCGCTGCGCGGCTACGCGGCAGGGACGGCGACCCTCTTGCCGACCGACCCGGCTCGGACCGGCGAGGCCCCCGTCGCGGTCGCGGAGGTCGTCGACGAGGCGGCGGGCGTCGTCCGGCTCGCGAGCGCGCTGGAGAGGGATCTGCGGGCCGACACCGCCTTCGTCCGCCTCACGGAGACGGTCGGCGCCGGCGACGCCACCCTTTACGCGCGCGAGCCCGGCGTCTGGGGTGAGGAGGTGCGCGTGCAGATCCGCCCCGCCGGCGGGGCGCACGTCGGGGCAGGCCCGCTCGAGCGGGGCGAGCGCGACCTCCGGCTGCGGGTGGCGTCCGCGGCGACCTTCTATCCAGGCGCCACGGTCGAGATCGCCGTGAAGGGCTCCCCGGGGACAGCCGGAGCCCGGCCGCCGCTCTCGCGCCTCGCCTACGCGACCGTGCGCCAGGTCGTCGGCGACACGCTCGTCCTCGAGCCCCCCGGCGCGCCCCTCGATATCGCAGAAGGGGCCGAGATCTCGGCGGCGGTCGCGGAGATCGAGATCCTCGTGTCGTGGCGGACCGAGGTCGAGCGATTCCGCGGCTCGTGGTGGTACATGGATCCAGACGATCCCAATCCGCCGCTCGGGATGACCCCGGTCCAGCGCGACGAGTTCAACACGACGCGCTCGGCGTGGTGGGCGCTGGAGAAGCGCTCGCGGCTCGTGTCCCTCGCGCTTCCGCCGGCAGGCCGCGCCGACGCCGCGGCGCCCACGAGGCCGGCCTACACCCCCGCGGACCCGCTCGCGTCGCACCCGACCACGCCGACCGGCGCCCCCGAGCCCCTCAAGCCGGCCGCGGGCCCGCCCGGTCAGGCCGACCCGACCCCGGGGGTCCTCGATTACGTCGGCGAGCCCGGCGGGCCGCAGCGGACCGGAATCGCCGCGCTCGCCCTGGAGGAGGACATCTCGCTCGTCGTCGTGCCCGGCGTCTCCAGCCCGAGCGTGCAGGCAGCGCTCATCCAGCACGCCGAGTCCTCGAAATACCGCGTCGCCGTGCTCGATGGCCCGGCGGACGCCGACATCGCGGAGATCCGCGGGCACCGGAGCAACTTCGACTCGAGCTACGCGGCCCTCTACTACCCCTGGGTGGAGGTGCTCGACCCCCGCACCGGCGCGACCATCCCCGCGCCGCCGAGCGGGATCGCCCTCGGCGTCTACGCCCGCAACGACGCGGAGCGAGGGGTACACAAGGCGCCCGCCAACGAGGTCGCCCGCGGCGCGCTCGGCCTCACCACCCAGGTCAGCCACGGAGATCAGGAGATCTTGAACCCCGAGGGCATCAACGCGCTGCGCGACTTCCGCGCCCAGGAGCGCGGTATCCGGATCTGGGGCGCGCGCACGCTCTCGAGCGATCCGCAATGGAAGTACCTCAACGTGCGCCGCCTGTTCGTCTTCATCGAGCGCTCGATCGATCGAGGGACGCAGTGGGTGGTCTTCGAGCCGAACGGGCCCGATCTCTGGGGGCAGGTGAAGCGCACCGTGGAGACCTTCCTCGACGGCCAGTGGCGCGCGGGCGCGCTGGTCGGCGCGAGGGCGGAAGAGGCTTATTACGTGAAGGTCGACCGCTCCACCATGTCGGAGGACGACCTCGCGAACGGGCGGCTCGTCTGCGAGGTCGGGATCTCCCCGAGCCGCCCCGCGGAGTTCGTGATCTTCCGCATCGGCCAGTTCACGGCCGACGCGCCCGCCACCTAGCCACGAGAGGAAGGACATATGCCGAGGGCTCCGTACAACGCGTTCAATTTCAAGGTCCAGTTCCAGGGCGGCGGCGCGCCGAGCGTCCAGGGAGGCTTCACGGAGGTGAGCGGGCTCGAGTCCGAGCAAGACGTCGTCGAGTACAGGAGTGGAGATCAGAAGCCCGACGAGACCATGAAGATACCAGGGCTCTCGAAGAAGCCGAACCTGGTGCTCCGGCGCGGGATCATCGGGACACCCGACCTCTTCACCTGGCGCAAGCAGGTGATCGAGGGCCTCACCGACGCGAACCGCCAGGCGGCGTCGGTGACGATCCAGCTCATGGACGAGAAGGGCGCTTCCCCCGTGATGACCTGGACCCTCCGGCGGGCCTGGCCGGTGAAATGGACAGGGCCGACCCTCGCGGCGAGCCGCAGCGAGACGGCCGTGGAATCCATCGAGATCGCCTACGAAGAGATCGCCACCTGACGTATGCGCGCCCCGGGGATCGAGTTCGTTGGACCCGCTCGGAGGCCAGACCTGGCGCTCGCGCTGAGGGCCGATATCGCCGGCTTCGCCGGGATCTTCGAGCGCGGCCCGGTGCTCGTGCCCCTCCGCGTCGAGGACTGGGGAGAGTACCGCGCGACGTACGGCGGGTTCGTCCCGATCCCCGGTGCCCCGGGGCGCCAGGCCCTCTCCCCGCTCGCCCTGCACGGCTTCTTCCAGAACGGCGGCGGGCCGTGCGTGCTGTTCCGCCTCGCCTCCCCGCGGATGCGGTCGGCGAGCGCCGCGCTCGCCGATCCTGCGACCGGCCGCCGGATCGAGCTCGCGGCGTCGTCGCCGGGCGCGTGGGCCAACGGCGTGACCGTGCGCGTGCCGCTCGCGGTGCGGCGGCGCGTACGCCTGCTCGGGGCGCTGCCGCTTCCATCGTCCAGCGGCTTCTACGCGGGAGATCTCGTCCGCATCACGGGCGCCGACGGGCGCTCCGCGCTCGGCCTGCTCGCCCACGCGCCGTACGGGCAGGGCCTCCACCTCCCGGCCGCGCGCCCGCCGCGGCCGCCGCTCCTCGTCGAGCGCCTGGACGACCTCGTCGATGTCACCGTCGAGGGCGCGGGCGCGCGCGAGCGCTTCCGGAACCTCTCGCTCCTGCCGGCGCACCCGCGTTACCTCTGGCGCTTCCTCGCGGTGAGCCGGCCGCGGTCCGTCCTCTGGACGCCGGCCGTCCCGCCGACGTGGGCGCCGCTCGCCCCCGACCTCGCGCGGGCGCTCGAGTTCCAGGGCCCCGCCGCGTCGGCGCTCGTCCGCAGCGAGCCCGCGGACCCGGCGGCGATCCCCGCCGCCGCGGCGGACGCGGGCGAGGCGCCGCCAGACGGCGCGGGGCGCTCCGAGCTCGTCGCGGAGCTCTCCGGTGGGGCCGACGACCTCCGCGGCGTCGACGTGCCCGCGTTCCTCGCGGCGTTCGAGGCGCTCGCGCGCCACCCGGCGCCGAGCATCGTCTGCGCGCCCGAGCTGATGCTGCCGCTCGCGCCAGACGAGCCGGCGTGCGCCGACGACCGGCCCGACGTGCGGCTCGAGCCCGAGCCGCCGCCGCCCCCTCCTTGCGCGCCGCGCCCGGCGCCGCCGCCGCCGCGGCGCCCGCCAGCGGTGAGACAGGGCGCCTCGCACGCCGGACAGCCCGGGGCACCAGCGCTCGCCTCGGGCCTGGCGCCGGCGCCCGCCTCGGGGCTGCCCGGCTACGGCCACGCCGTGGGCGAGCTCCAGCGGGCCCTCGTGGCCGCGCTGGCCAGCACCGCGGATGGCCGCGAGCGCATCGCCCTGCTCGATCCGGAGCCCGGCATGACGGTGTTCCAGGCGATCGACCGGGCCGAGGCGCTCGAGGAGACGCTGCTCGAGCACGAGGAGGTCGCGCGCACCGGCGGGCTCGGGACCTTGCTCTACCCGTGGATCCGCATCCTGGATCCGGTCGCGCCGGGGCTGCGCAGCGCGCTCGTGCCGCCGTCGGGGCACGTCGCCGGGCTGCTCGCGCGGAAGACGCGCCAGCGAGGCCCATCGACCCGCTTCGCCGACGAGCGCCTCGAGGGCGCGATCGCGGTCGAGCGGCCGCTCCGGGAGGGCGATCGGGCCGACCTCAACGACCTCGGGGTCACGGCGATCCGGGCCATCGCCGGCCGCGGGGTCGTCGTCTTCGGCGAGCGCACGGTGCGCAGGAGCCCCGGGCCCGATCGTCACGTGCCCGGCGCGCGCGTGCTCGCGTTCCTGCGGCGCGTGCTGCGGGTGGCGGGCGAGCAGCTCGCGTTCGAGCCGAACGACGAGCTGCTCCGGGCGCGGGCGCGGATCGCGATCAACGCCGTCCTGCGCGACCTCCTGGCGCAGGGTGCCTTCGCGGGCGCGTCGCCGGCCGAGGCCTACGCGGTCCGCTGCGACGCGCGGCTCAACCCGCCCGCGTCGATGGCGGCGGGGCGGCTCGTCGCCGAGGTGGACGTGGCGCTGGCCGTGCCGCTCGAGTTCTTGACCATCCGCGTCGCGCTGTCGCGCGACGGGACAGCGATCCTCGACGACGTCGGGGCGCCGGGAGGCCGCGATGCCTGAGCCGATCCTGCTCACAGGGTTCCGTTTCCGGGTGGTGCTCGAGGGCGGCGGCGGCGCCGCCGCCGGCTTCGCCGAGTGCTCGGGCCTCGAGGTGGAGCACGAGCTCTTCGAGTACGCCGAGGGCGGCGAGAACCGCTTCGTGCACCGGCTGCCCACGCGCCTGCGCCCCGCCGACCTCGTCCTGCGCCGGGGCCTCATGGTGGTCCCGAGCGAGCTCTGGGCCTGGATCGAGGCGATCGGCACCGGGACCTACCAGCGCCGCGGCGGGGAGATCCGGGTGTACTCGGTCGACGGGGCGAGGACGCAGGCGTGGCGCTTCGACCGCGGGCTGCCGGTCCGGTGGTCCGGGCCCGAGCTGTCCGCGACCCAGAGCGCGGTGGCCATGGAGTCGCTCACCATCGCCCACGAGGGGCTGCAGCGCGCGGGCTGACGCGCGACGAGGGAGGGGGAACCGTGCCGCTCATCATCGGGGACATCGACGCGCGCATCGAGCTCGACGGCGAGGCCGGGGCGCCGCCCCGCCCCGGCCACGCCACGCCCACGGCCGACGAAGACGCCGCCCGGGTGCGGCGGCTGTCGGCGGAGCGCTTCGCGCGCGAGCGGAAGATCAACCAGCGCGACCCGCGCCGCCTCGGAGGGGACTGATGCCCGCCGCGCGGAGCCTCACGAAGATGCGCATCACGCCGAGCTCCGGGGGCGGGCCCATCGACGTGCTCTTCAACCCGACGGAGTACACGATCGCGCAGTCGAACCAGTACGCCGAGATCGGCGTCCCGGGGCTCGAGGCGCCGATCATCCAGTTCGTCCGCGGCAACAGCGAGGATCTCTCGCTGGAGCTGCTCGTCGACACGACCGCTCCGCGGGCGCCGCGGGACGCGCGCGTGCCCGCGGAGCGGCTCATGGAGCTCGCGCGCGTCGCCCCGGAGCTGCACGCGCCGCCGGTGTGCACGTTCTCGTGGGGCGGCGAGATCCTGAGGGGGGTTGTCGCGTCGGCGAACCGGCAGTTCGTCCTCTTCGATCCGGACGGCGTACCGCGCCGGATCCGGGTCACGCTCGGCGTGAAGCGCTACCGGAGCCTCCAGGAGCAGATCGGGGACATGAGCCGGCGGTCGCCCGACCGGACGCGGACGGTGCTCGTGCGCGAGGGCGACACGCTGCCGGCGATCGCGGCCCACGCCTACGGCGACCCGACGCTGTGGCGGCCGATCGCGGAGCACAACCGCATCGCCGATCCCGCGCGGCTCACGCCGGGCCGGGTGCTCGAGGTGCCCCCGATAGCCCCGCCCGCGGCGCGGCCGGCCGGGCCGGGGGGAGGCTGACGTGCCGCGGACCGTCCCCGATCTCGGGCGGAACCCGAGGACGCGCACCTCGTTCTACGTGCCCCGCTACCGGGTGCGGATCAACGGCCGGGAGCTGCACGAGCGCGGCTCGGACTTCCTGAGCGTCGAGGTGTCCGACAGCATCTCGGAGCTCTCCGGCTTCACGCTCGTGCTCAACAACTGGGACGACGGCGACGGGCGGAGGCGGCCAGGCTTCAAGTACACGGAGGATTTCTCCGCGATCGCCCCTGGGAGCCGCGTCGAGATCGAGATGGGGTACGAGGACGCGCCCCCGATGGAGCTCATGCTGACGGGGGTGATCACCGCGCTGGACCCGAGCTTCCCCGCGTCGGGCGCCCCCACCATCACCGTGCGCGGGTTCGATCGGCTGTACGAGATGCGCAACCAGCCGAAGAGCAAGTCCTGGTCAGTGAACGACGCCCGGATCGCGAGGGACATCGCCCGGAGCTACGGCATGAAGGCGCAGGTGGACGCGAGGCTCGACAACAACGCTCCGTTGCCGGAGCCCGACGGGGTCGTCCCGCAGCAGAATATGGATGATATCGCGTTCTTGTTCGAGCGAGCCAGGCGCATCAACTTCGAGGTCTACGCGCGCGGCGACACGCTGCATTTCGTCCGATCGCGCGAGGGGCAGCCCCCCGTGCTGCGGCTTCAGTGGGGCACGTCGCTCGTGTCGTTCTCGCCCACCCTCAGCTTCGCCAGGCAGGTCTCCGAGGTGACCGTGCGCGCGTGGCACCCGTACTCGGGGGCTCTCATCCAGGTCACCGAGAGGCGGCTCGATCCGGACGAGGTGCCTCCAGGCAAGAGGCCGGCCGACGACCTCATTCAGCAGCTCTTTCGCAAGGAGAAGCAGGAGATCATCACGTCCGAGGGTGTGCTGAGCGAGGCCGACGCGAGGGCGCTGGCGCACTCCGTGCTGGCGCGCTCGAGCGACCCGTTCGTGACCGGGACCGCGCAGACCGTCGGCGTCCCGCTGCTCCGCGCCGGCGAGAACGTGGAGCTCACGGGGCTCGGGAAGGTCTTCGACGGCAAGTACTACATCACCGAGTCGACCCACACGATCGACGAGGGCGGCTATCAGACCTCGATCCAGGTGAGAAAGGCATACGTGTGATGCAGGCCGGCAAGCAATTCGGGACGATGATCGGCGTTGTCACCGCGCGGAACGACAAGCTGAGGCTCGGCCGCGTGAAGGTCAGGTATCCGACGCTCGGAGACATCGAGAGCGAGTGGGCGCGCGTGCTGGTCCCCTACGGGGGCGCCGGGCACGGGTTCAAGGCGATCCCGGAGGTGGGAGACGAGGTGGTCGTCGGCTTCATCGAGGGCGACCCCAAGCTCCCGATCATCCTTGGCTCGCTCTACTCCGAGAAGAACGCGCCGCCCCTGCGCCAGGACAACGACGTGCGCGTCCTGGAGTCGCCCGGGAACCATCGGATCACCCTGTCCGACGCGCCTCGGCCGGGCGGGAAGATCACGCTGGAGAGCGGCGATGTCCGCCTCGGGGGCGAGAACTCGATACACCCGGCGGTCCTGGGCGACGCGCTGCAGCAGTTCCTGGCGCAGCTCCTCACGAGCCTCAGCTCGCACACGCATACGTCCTTGCCGACCGGGGGTCCGACGTCGCCGCCGGTCCCCCCTGTCTTCTTGCCTCTACAGGCCCGGCTCGCGTCCCTCCTCTCCCGCATCGTGAAGATCGAGGGCTGACGCGATGCTGCGCAGAGAGCTCGGGCGCGGGTGGGCCTTCCCGATCCGGCTGGACCGGCGGGGGCGGTTCGCGATGGTCGAGGGGCAAGAGGACGTGGAGGAGGCGATCCGCATCATCCTGGGCACGCGGCTCGGCGAGCGCGTCATGCTCGCGCCGTTCGGCTCCGAGGTGCCGGCGCTCCTCTTCGAGCCGAGCACCGCGGCGACCGCGGCGCGCATCCAATCCGCCATCCGGGACGCGCTCGCTCGCTGGGAGCCGCGCATCGATGTGCTGGACGTCGCCGTGGAGCCCGACCCCGAGGTGGAGACGCGGCTCATCGCGTCGCTGTCGTACCGGCTCCGCGAGGTCAACGCCGTGATGAACATGGTCTATCCGCTCTACCTGCGTGAAGGCCCGGAGGAGCCCTGATATGCCCTTCACCCTCAAGAACCTCGACGACCGCTCGTACGAGGACCTCTTCGCCGAGCTCCGCCGACGGATCCCCGCCTACCTGCCGGAGTGGACCGACCACAACGAGAGCGACCCGGGCATCACCCTGCTCCAGCTCTTCGCCTGGCTCATGGAGACGGCGATCTTCCGGCTGAACCAGGCGCCCGACGAGCGGATGTACGCCGCGTTCCTCGACCTCGTCGGCCTCGGCCCCGCGCCGGCGCGCCCGGCCGAGGCGATCGTGGCCCTGAAGATGCGCCCCGGCGCCGCGCCGGCCCTGCGCGCGGCCCACGAGGTCGGCTTCGTCGCGGAGGGCGCGGGCGACGGCGACGAGGACATCCCGTTCGAGGCCGAGGCCGACGTGTCGCTGATCGGCGCGGCGCTCGGGGCGGTCCTCGTCGACGACGGGATGAGCCAGGCGCGGACCGACGTGACCGAGGCGAACCGTCGGGGCGACGCGCCCTACGCGCCGTTCGGGGAGGCCGAGGGCTCAGGGCGCGCGCTCTACCTCGGGCTCGACGCGGCGGCCCCGGGGCGCGCGCCCGAGATCACCGGGCGGTTCGACAGGGCAGAGCTGCACCTGTTCGTCCGCGTCGAGGAAGAGGCCGGGAACCTCCACGGTACGACGTCGCCCCGGTCGACGAGCCCGACACCGCCGAGCTGCGCGCCCCCCGAGCTGATCGAGGGCGGCGTGGCGTGGGAAGGCCGGGTCGGCCCGGGAGAGTGGGAGCGGCTCGAGGTGGCCGGCGACGAGACGCGCGGCCTGCGCCGCAGCGGGCTCGTGCGCGTGGTGTTGACCCGCCGGCTCGCGGCCGGCGCCGAGGTGGGCGACCGCGAGGGCGGCGCGCAGATCTGGATCCGCGCGGTCCCCGCGGCGCCGGGCGCCCCCGCGCCGCGGCGGATCCGCTGGCTCGCGATCAACGCGCTGCGCGTACGGCAGTGGCGCACGGTCGTCCGCGAGCTGCTCCAGCCGGGGAGCGATGGGACGCCGAACCAGGTCCGCGCCGTGCTCGACCCGCCGATCCTGCTCGACCCGGAGCGCCCGCCCGTCGTCGAGGTGGAGGAGGTCGACGGCGACGGCGGCGCGGGCGACGCGCGCGCCTTCCGGCCCTGGCGCCTCGTGGACGACCTGGCCACGCGGCGGCCGGGCCGCGGGGACGTCGCGCCGGACGGCCGGCGCGGCGACGTCGCGCCGGAGGGCCGGCGCGGCGACGTCGCGCCGGACGGCCACCCGCTGCGGGTCTTCCGCGTGCTCGAGGACCGCACCGGGGTCGCGTTCGGCGACGGGATCGACGGGCTGATCCCGCCGCGCGGGCAGAGCAACCTGCGCATCACCTACCGGTCGGGAGGCGGGGCGGCCGGCAACGGGGCGCGGCTGCAGCTCGCGCCGGGCGTCGATCTGCCGGGGCTCGAGGCGCGCGAGCCGGAGCAGCGCGAGCCAGCCTGGGGCGGGGCGGACGAGGAGCCGGCGGCCGAGGCGCGCGCGCGGGCCCCGGGGCGGCTCCGCGCCCTGGAGCGCGCGGTCACGCCGGCCGATTTCGAGGCGCTCGCCGTGGATCGCGCGGGCGTGGCCCGGGCCGTCGCGCTGAACCGGCGGCACCCGCTGTACCCGCGCGCGCCGGTCACCGGGGCGCTCACGCTGGTGGTCGTGCCGCCCCGCGCGGGCGACGAGCCCGCGCCCGCGCTGACCCAGGACGTCCTCGACCGGGTCGCCGCCGCGCTCGAGCCCTACCGCGTGCTCACCACCGAGCTGTTCGTCGTGGGGCCGCGCTACCGCCGCGTCGACGTGACCGTGGAGGTCGAGGTGGCGCGCGAGGCGGACGCGGCGCCGGCGCGCGAGGCCGTGGCGGCGCGGCTGCGGCGCTACCTCGACCCGCTCACCGGCGGGTACGAGGCCACGGGCTGGCCCCTCGGCGCCCCGATCGCGCAGGGCGAGCTGCGCGAGATCATCCACGGCGCGCCGGGGGTCGCCGCGATCCGGTGCCTCTCCGTGGCGCTCGACGGCGTCCCGCAGCCGACGTGCGAGGACATCCCCCTTGGATCGCCGCTCGACGTGGCGGTGTCGGGCGAGCACGCGGTGCGCGTCCGCGCGCCGGAGCGGCGGAGGTAGGCCATGGGATCGTCCGGCGTCTCCGCGGCGCGCTTCTTCCACCTCGACGGCTGGAATGGGTGGCGCTTCGCCCGCAGCGCGTCCCCGCGGGAGGTCGTGTTCGACCGCCGCGGCCTCCACCTGCCGCCCGCGGGGCTGCCGCCCGGCGGGCTGGCGCGGCTCGGGCGCGTCGAGGCGCGCGGGCTCGCCTTCGACGCGGCCGGGGCGCCGAGCGCCGCGGCGGAGGGCGGGCGGGGCCTCTGCCTCGTCGCCGGGCGCGCGGAGCCGCCGCCGCCCTGCTGGGCGCTGCCGCACGGCGAGCAGCGCCGGATCGGCGGGATCGCCGTCGACGCCCGGGGGCGGATGTTCCTGGCGCTGCCGGACGAGGGCGAGGTGCGGGTCGTGCGCCTGTCCCCATCGGGCGAGATCGCGCGCGTCCCGGTGGGCCGGCCCGGCGGGCTCGCCCTCGACGAGCGGGGCAGGCTCTTCGTGCTCGACCTCGCGGGCGGCCCCGCGCGCGCGGGGAGCGACGCCGGCGTCGAGCTCGTCGCGGTGCGCGGCGCGGAGGGCGACGCGATCGCCGCCGCGGGCGACGGCCTCATCGCGGTGGTCCGGGCCGGCGACGCGCGGCTCCGGCTCGGCCGCGCCGGCGCGCCGCTCGCCGAGATCGACCTGGGCCGCCCGGCGCTGCCCGCCGTCGCCTTCGATCGGGCCCAGCCGGCGGCAGGGGACGAGGTGTTCCTGTTCGTCGGCGACCAGCGCTCGGGCCGCGTCGTGCGGTGGCACGTGCGCGGAGGCAAGGCCGTGCCCACGGGCTGGAGCGCCGCCGCCGACGCGTGGAGCGCGCTCGCGTACCGCGGCGGCGCGCTGTTCGGGCTCGGGGCGGGCTGCGCGGTGCGCCCGGTGACGATGGAGGCGGAGGGGTTTCACGCGCGCGAGGGCCGCGTCGTGCTCGGGCCGCTCGACGCCGGGCTGCCCGAGACCGAGTGGCACCGGGTGACGGCGCTCGTGGATCCGCCGCCGTCGGCCGCGGCCGGCGTGCGGGTGGAGGTCCTCGCCGTCGACGAGCCCGACGCGCGCGAGGCCTGGGACCCGATCGCCGCGGACGACGATCCGCGCTGGACGCCGGCCGCGGAGCTCGTCGTGCCCGCGCCGGGGCGCCCGGCCGAGCTGGCGCTGCGGGGCGCGCTGGGCCGGTGCGCCTGGGTGCGGCTGACGCTCCACGGCGACGGGCGGCGCACGCCGTACGTCCGGTGGGTCCGCGTCGAGCACCCGCGCGCGTCGTACCTGCGCTACCTGCCCGCGATCTACGGCGAGGATCCGGCCGGCCGGGACCTCACCGCGCGGCTCCTGTCGCTGTTCGAGGCCGCAGAGGTGGATCTCGGCGCGTCGATCGCGCGCCTCGGTCGGCTGTTCGCGCCGCTCTCGGCCGACCCTGGCTGGCTCCCGTGGCTGGCCGAGCGCCTCGGCGTGGAGCTCGACCCCGCGTGGCCCGTCCCGCAGCAGCGGGCGGTGCTGGCGGCGGCGGTCCACGTCCACCGCCGCCGCGGCACGCGCGCGGCGCTGGAAGAGGTGCTCGGGTGGTACGCAGGGCCGGGCGTCCGCGTCGTCGAGGCGGGGCGGGGCCGCGCCGCGCTCCTGCTCGGCGGGGCGCTCCCCCTCGGCTGCGCCACGGTGCTCCCCCACGCGGGCGGTCCGCCGCGGATCTCGCTCGGCCGGGGGGCGGCGCTCGGCGCAGCGCGCCTCGACCGGCGCGAGGGCGCGGCGGCGGAGCCGCTGCTCCCGGACCGCGGCGAGATCGTCGTCTACGTGCCCCCTGCCGCGGGCGCCTCGCCCGAGCGGCTCGCCCGCGTGCAGCGCGCGGCGGAGCGGGAGGCGCCCGCCGGGACGCGGGTGCGCGTCCTCGCCGCCTCGCCGCGCGCCGCGGTCGGCCTCGGCCGCCTCGGTGTGGACGCGGCGCTCGGCCGCCGGCCGCCCTTTCGCCTGCCGGACGCCGGGGAGCCGCCGGCCCCCGGCCCCGCGCTGCCCGGCCTCGCCCTGATCCCGCGCGGGCCTGGCGGGCGCGCCGAGCTCGCGCTCGGCATCGGTCCCCGGCTTGGAATGGACTCGAAGCTCTGATCGCAACGCCAGCCACGCAGCCACGCAGCCACGCAGCCACGCAGCCACGCAGCCACGCAGCCACGCAGCCACGCAGCCACGCAGCCACGCAGCCACGCAGCCACGCAGCCACGCAGCCACGCAGCCACGCAGCCACGCAGCCACGCAGCCACGCAGCCACGCAGCCACGCAAGGAGAGCGCATGCCCACGCACGAACACACCGACAGGTCTCGCCCGCACGAACATGAGCCTCCCGGGCCCGCGTTCCACCCGAGCCCCATCGCGCGCAACCGGTACTTCTACGGCATGCTCCTGGAGGCGCAGGACATGACCGAGGAGCAGCAGTTCCACCTCGGGAACGTCCGCCGCCACCTCGCCGAGCTGCACGGCTGCGGCACCGCCGCCGGCCTCCGGGTCGACGCGGCCGACGGCTGCGAGGCGGTGCTCGTCCGCCGGGGCGTCGCCGTCGACTGCATGGGCCGGGAGATCCGGGTGGAGAAGGACGTGCGCGTCCCGGTGCGCGAGGCCGCGGCCAGGGCGCTCTCGCGGCGCAGGGAGCGGCTCGGCGCGGACGACGCGCGGACGCCTCCGCGCCCGGGCCGCTGCGACCCCGAGCCGGTCGAGGTCTACCTGTCGCTCTGCTACGACGAGGCGCCGGAGCGACCGGTCCAGGCGCTCGGGAGCGCCGACGCCGGGTGCGCGCCGGTGTGCGCGTCGTCGCGCGCGCGCCACGGGTTCCGGGTCGACGTCTCGGTCGATCCGCCAGAGCCAGGGCCGTGGGCGCTGGGCCGCTTCCTGGACCGCCTGTACCAGTGCGAGCGGGAGCGGCTCGACACGCTGCTCTGCGACTTCATCCTCGACGAGGCGCCGTCGCAGCCCGTGGAGGGCTGCCGCGAGCGCCACGGCTGCGTGGGCCTGGCCCGCGTCCGCGTGGTGCCCGGCGGCGAGGTGATCGACATCGACAACTGCGCGATCCGCGCCCTGGTCCTGCCCACGGCGCTCATCGCGGGGCTCGCGCGGCACGCGCTCCACCTCGCGCGGAGGGGCCGATGACCGCGCCGCCGCTCTCTTACCCCTGCGGCTGCGCCGGCGCGGTCGCCGAGGAGCGCCACCCCTGGTCCCGGGGCTCGTGCGCCTGCGGCTGCGAGGGTTGCTCGCGCTGCGCGCTGCCCGGCGCCGCGTGCCCATCGGGCACCGGGGAGGCGACGCGGCGCCCCGGCACCCCGGCCGCGCCCTGCCTGCCCCCGCGGCCCCGCTTCTTTCCGGGGCAGCTCGTGACCGACGCCGACCTGCGCGCGATCGTCGACCATGCCCGCCTGACCCAGCGCCTCGCGGCCGCGGTGACCGGGGGCTGGGGTGTCTACGGCGGCTATGCGCTCTCGCCCGACGCCGACGCGTGCGCGGTCCGCGTGGGCCCCGGGGTCGCGCTCGACGCGCGGGGACGGGCGCTGGTCCACGGCGGCACCGCGCGCCTCGTCCGGCCGGAGCGCGCGCACGTCGGGGACGCGCGCCGCGCCGCGGGCGCCGAGCCCCCGGGCTCGCCGGACGACGAGACCTTCGTGCTGGCCGCGGTCTACGACGACCACCTCGCGGCGCTCCAGCCCCGGTACGGCGCGGGGTGCGGGCCGGGCGCGGAGCCTGGCGGCGACCATGCGCGCGTCGAGGAGCGCGTGCGGTTCGTGTGGCTCGCCCGCCTGCCCGACGCGTACTGGGTGTCGGGCTGCCTCCCCGATCCCTGCGCGGACGAGCCCGGGGCGCGGCCCCACGAGGCGCGGGCGCCCGGCGAGACCGGAAGCTCGGCGCCCGCGGCGCGGACGCCCGAGTCGGGGCCGCCCCACGACCCCTGCGGCGCTGCGCCGTCCCGGCGCCGCGAGCCGCGGCTCGACGTCTGCACGCCCCCCGTCGGCGTGCGGGGCGGGGCCGGGGCGCAGGCGTACGCCGACTGGCTGGCGCGGCGCTGGAACCTGCCGCGCAACGCGGCCGCGATCGCGGGCATCGGCGCGGCGGTGGACCACGGCCCGCCCGACGCCGGGGTGGGGGCGATCCTCGACGTGATCGCCGGCGTGGCGTTCCCGCCGGCCCGCGGCGAGGCGATCGTCGCGCTCGGGGAGGTGCGGTTCGCGCGGGCCGCCGGCCGATCGACCGTCGAGATCCGGCCGCTGCGGCGGCCGGTGCTGTCGAACGCCGACCTGACGTACCTCGTCGCGTGGGTTCTCGAGCGCCTCCTCCGGGGCGGGCCCGGGGACGTGCGCGCGGAGCTGGAGCAGGCGCCGCCGCCCGCTTCCGCGCCGTGCGCCGCGCCGGAGCTCGGCCGGGACGGGGCGCGCGCCCCGGGCGCGGGGGATGACGAGGTCGAGGCGCTGCGGCGGCGCGTGAACCAGCTCGAGGCCGAGCTGCGGTCGCGGGGGGGGTGCTGAGCCATGGCCGACCGCATCCGCGTCGCCTACGAGAACGGGCAGGTGCTCGGCGCCGAGCACCTGTCGGCCGATCAGGCCTATTTCCGCGCGGCGCTCGAGCGGCGCTCGCTCGCCCGCGACATGTTCGGCGTGGCGTTCGGCCTCGAGCTCGGGGTCGTGCGCGCCGAGGGGCGGGGCGAGATCGTCCGCGTCGAGCCCGGGGTCGCCTTCGGCGCCGACGGCCGGGCGATCGTCGTCCTGGGCCCGGCGGACCTCTCCGATCTGCTCCGCGGCCGGAGCGCGCGCGACGCGAGCTACGCGGTGCACCTCGCGTACGCGGAGCGCGAGGACGAGGAGCTCCGCGGGGTGTTCAGCGATCTGCCGTCCGAGCGCTGGATCGTGGAGGGGCACCGGTTCGAGCTCGAGGCGGAGCCCCGGCCGCCGGAGCCCGCGGGTCGCCGCGAGGGGCCGCGCCTCGCGCCGCAGGCGGCGCTCGGGGAGCAGCGCGGCTCCGGGCACGGCCGGGTGCGCCTCGGGTACGTGGACTTCGACGGCGAGGGCCGGGCCAGCGTGCGCGCCGCGGCGCGCCCCCAGCATCGCGCCGCGCCGGCGGCGGAGCCCGGGGCGCGCGCGGAGCCTGAGCCGGCGGCGGGCGTGCAGCACGCCGGCCTTGTCGGCGCGGCGCTCTCGCACCCGCGCGCGTGGAGGGCGGCGCAGGGCGGCGAGCTCGCCGTCGCGATCGAGCTCGACCCGGTGCGCGGCGTGCACTTCCACCACGAGGCGGTGCACCACGCCCAGGCCTTCTTCGCCAGCGCGATCGTGGCGCAGGAGGGGCTCGCCTGCGAGCTGCAGGCCGAGGGCGACGCCGCGTCGCTGCCGCGCCGGGCGGTGACGTGGGGGGACACGGGCGTGCGGCCGGCCAGCAGGAAGGAGCAGGCCAGGGTGCTCGGGGTGGTGGCGAGCGCCGAGGGGGCGAGGGCCAGGGTGGTCGTATCGGGCGCGACGCGGGCGCGGGTCACGGGCGCGGTGCGGCCGGGGGACTGGCTCTCGGTCGGCGAGGAGGAGGGCGCGCTGTCGCGCACGGAGGAGCCGAGGGCCGGCGCGCTGGTGGCGAAGGCGCTCGAGGCCGTCGAGGGGGGCGGAGAGATCCGCGTGCTGGTGTGCCTCGGGTGACGGGGCTCGGGGCGACGGTGCCGGGGGGGAGGGTCGCCGCGGTGCGGCTGGCTTCGGAGAGCGCCGTGCCGGCCCGAGGGACCGCAGGGCGGGGGGCATGACGGCCGAGGTCGCGATCGCCCGCCTGTCCCTGCGCGTCCGCGGCGTGCCCGAGCCGCCGTCCTCCGCGGGCGCGTTCGTCGAGGCCGTGCTCACGGCGCTGGAGCGCCTGCTCGACGGCCTGCCCGATCTCCCGGAGGTGGTGGTCCTTCCGCGCCTGTCGGTCGACCTCCGCGTCGCCGTCCCGGCGGGCGTCTCGCCGGCAGACGCGATCGCCCGCGCGCTGGCGGACGCGATCGTGCAGGCGGCGTTCTGCACCCCCGTCCCGGCCCCGGTGCGCGCCGCCGTCGATCGCTCGCCCGCCCCGGCGCGCGTCCCTGCCGCCCGCGCGCGCCAGCTCCACGCCGCCGCGCAGGCGGCCCGCGCCGGACAGCCCCCCGGCGCGGTCGCGGCCCTGCTCGGGCGGGCGACGGCGCCGCTCGAGGGCGGGGATCGCCGTCCGGAGCTGCACGCGGCAGCGCCGGGCTTGGCCCTGGTCCCCGGCGGAGGGTGGGCTTCCGAGCCGCGGTGGGCCGCGGCGATGCAGGCGTCGCCGGACGTCGCGCGCTCCTCCCCTCGCGCCCTCGTCGCCGCGGCGCTCCGCGTGCCTCGCCCGCTGGCGCTGCTCGGACGTCTGGCCCGGGCGCGTCTCCTCGGCTGTCTCGCCGAGGCGCTCGTGCTGGCGACGGGCGCCGGGGCAGCGCTGTCCCTGCTGAGGCGCGTCGTCGAGGAGCTCGCCGGCTGCGACGGCGGCGCGCTCCCGGAGGTCCCGTCGCTCCACGAGGCTGCCATGGCGCGGATCGAGGCGGCCAGGACGCGAGCCCTCCGCGCGATAGCGTGGGCCGGCGAGGCCCTCGCCGTGCCGGTGCAGCTGGTGCTCGCCCTGGCCGAGCTGAGCCGGACAGGTCGAGGCGCGCTCGCCCGATCGCGCGCCTGGTGCGCTGCCGTGGTCGCCGCCATCGCGCGCCATGGGATCGAGGAGGTCGGTCTGACGGACTCCACGGTCATCGACGCCATCGACGCGGCGGCCGATGCTGGCGTCCGGGCGGCCGTGCCCGGCGCCGGAGGCGCTGCCGGGGGCACTGCCGGCAGCCTCACGCCTGCCGAGACAGGCCTGGAGGCTCCGCCGGGCCGAAGCGCCCCGCCGGCCGAGGCCAGGGCGGACGGGCCGCTCCCTTCAACGATGGCTGCGCGCCCTCTTGCCGGTCTTGGCCGGCTGGCGCGCGGCGGTCGCCTGCCCGAGCTGGTTGGGCAGCTCGATGAGCCCACGGCGCGAGCGTTGCTCGGCGCCATTCATGCCGAGCTGCTCGCGGCGGGTCCGCGCCTCGCCGCGCAACCGCAGGCTGCCAGCGCGCTCCGCGCTGCGGAAGCGCGCGCGCTCCACGCCCTGGTCGACGCCGGTGAGGTCGACGCGACCGACGACCCCGCGGTCGAGGCGATCGGCGACCTCGCCCGGTCCGCGGCTGGTGGCGCCGGTCCCGCGCACTTGCCGCCGGCCGTGAAGCTGGTCCTGGCCTTCGCCGAGCTGTGCCGCGCCACGCCCGCGGCCCTGCTCAATGCGCCGTCGCTCCGTGAGCAGGCGCTGGCCACGATCGAGCAGCTCGCCGGCGCCGCCACCTTGACGCCCTCGCCGGTCGCCTCGCCCGCCCTGCCGGCTGCCTCAGCTCCCTCACAGATCGACTCAGCACCCCAGAAAACCGCCTCAGCACCCCAGAAAACCGCCTCAGCACCCCAGAAAACCGCCTCAGCACCCCAGAAAACCGCCTCAGCACCCCAGAAAACCGCCTCAGCACCCCAGAAAACCGCCTCAGCACCCCAGAAAACCGCCTCAGCACCCTCGCAAACCGCCTCAGCACCCTCGCAAACCGCCTCAGCACCCTCGCAAACCGCCTCAGCACCCTCGCAAACCGCCTCAGCACCCTCGCAAACCGCCTCAGCACCCTCGCAAACCGCCTCAGCACCCTCGCAAACCGCCTCAGCACCCTCGCAAACCGCCTCGACCCCCCCGCCCTCCCCCCCATCCGACGCGACGCCTTCGCCAGTCCGCCCGCCCGCCGCCCTCGCAGCGCTCTCGGCAGCCGCTGACCCGTCTGTGCCCTCGCCGCTCGCGGACCCCTCCGGCGTCTCGCTCGTGCTCCCGGACCTCCCGCCCGAGGGCGCGGCGCTCTTTTCCCGGGCTGCCGGCCTCGCGTTCCTCGTCCGCCCGCTGCTCGATCTCGGCTGGGCCCACGCGATCGAGGCCATCCAGCCGGAGCCCACCTTCGCCCTTCACGCCGTCCTTCGCCGCGTCCTCGCCGCCGAGCTCGGTGAGGAGTGGGCCGACGACCCGGCCGCCTGGGTGCTCGCCGGTCTCCTCGACGCCCCCGCCCCCGACGAGCTCGAGGCCGACGCCGCCTCGTGGCCTCCGGACCGCTGCGCCGCCCTCGCCCGCGCGGCCCTCCCCCGCGCCGCCCTCGCCGACGCCGCGCCCCACGACGCCGCGCGGACTCACGACGCCGCCTGCGCCGCCTGGGCGCGCGCCACCGTCGAGCAGGCGCGCCTGCAGCTCGCGGACTTCCCCGCTGGCGCCGAGGACCTCGCGCGGGACGTCATCGCCATCCCCGGCGTCCTCCGGCGCACCGAGACGGCGTTCGAGGTGCGCCTGCCGTTCACGCGGAGCTACGAGGCGCTCCTGCGCGCTGGACTTTCCTTCGACATCGCGCGCGTCCCCTGGCTCGAAGAGGGCCAGCTCCGCTTCGTGTTCGGCGAGCAGGGCTGAGCGCAGGACCGAGGAGGAGACCCCGCCATGCCCCCTGCCCCGCACCGCATCGACAGCGACGCCGCCGCGCCCCCGGACCCCGGCACGCCCACCTCCCCGCTCGCGCGCCCCGCGCTCGCCCTCGCCATTGCCTTCACCGCGCACGCGATCGCCGAGGCCCTCGCCCGTCGCCGCGGCGCCTCCTCCAGCGACGCCTCCTACTCGCCCGCGGTGGAGATCGCCCGCACCGTCGCCCAGCTCGCGGAGCTCGCCGCGCCGTGCCCTCCGCCCGCCGGCCTCGACCCCGGCGGCGCCGCGGCGCGCACGCGCGCCGCCCTCGATCGCCTCCTCGACGACGAGCCAGGCGAGCCGCTCGGGCGCGTCGAGCGCGGCCTCGGCCTCGGCCGCGCCGAGCGCGACCTCCTGCGCCTGCTCGTCGCCTGGGCGATCGAGCCGCGCGTCGGCGCGCTCGTCGGCCACGTGCACGACGCGCTCCAGCGCACGCGGCCCACCCACGCCGCCGCCGCCGAGATCCTCAACGACCCGACCGGCGTCGCCCTCGCCCTCGACGCGTCGCGCCCGCTCCGCCGCGGGCTCGTCGTCGAGATCGATCGAGCCGGGCCCGACGGCGCGCTCTCGCTCGACCCGCGGGTCGCGACGTTCGCCGCCTCCGCCCGCTGGTCGCCCCTCTCGACCGCCGCCGGCGAGTGCGCCCTCGTCCCGCCTGGCGAGGCGCCGCCCGCCCTCGCCGCGCGCGTCGCGGGGGTCGGCCCCGACACCACCCTCGTCGCCAGCGGCCCCGCCGGCTCTGGCCGCCGGACGGCCGCGCGCGCGCTCGCCGCGCGCGAGCAGCGCCCCCTGCTCCTGCTCGAGGTGCGTCCCGGCGGCGCCTCGACGCGCTCCGGCGACGCCTCGCAGCTCCTGGCCCTCGCGCTCCGCGAGGCGCGCATCCTCGGGGCGCGCCTCGGGATCCGCGGCCCGCTCGATGACGGCGCCGCCGCCGAGCTCGCCGCCGCCGACGACGTGCCCCTCGCCCTCCTGCTCGACGCGGGCGCCCTGCTCCCCGAGCCCCTTCTCGCGCGGCCCCTCGCCCTGCTGGAGCTGGTCACGCCCCCGGCCGCCGAGCGCTCGGCCCTCTGGCGCGCGGCGGCCGGAGGCGCGCTGCCGGACGCCGAGCTCCAGCAGGCCGCCGAGCGGTACGCCTTCACGCCGGGCCGCATCCACCGCGCCGCCGCGCAGGCGCGCTCCCTCGGGGTCGAGGCGGCGTGCCGCCTCGCGACCCAGAGCCGCCTGCGCGACCTCGCCGCCCTGCGGCCGGCGCGGCCGGGCTGGGATCGGCTGGTCCTGCCGACGCCCGTGCTCGACGCGCTGCGCGCGGTCGCGGCCCACGTTGCGCACCGCGCGCTCGTCGACGAGGGCTGGGGCTTCGCGCAGCACCACGCGCTCGGGCGGGGCGTCAAGGTGCTGCTGTTCGGCAGGCCCGGCACCGGCAAGACGCTCGCGGCCGAGGTGCTCGCCGGCGAGCTCGCCATGCCGCTCTTCCGGATCGACGCGTCGCGGATCCTCTCCAAGTGGATCGGCGAGACGGAGCAGCACCTCGCGCGCCTTTTCGACGAGGCGGACCGCGCCCACGCCGTCCTGTTCTTCGACGAGGCCGACGGCCTTTTCGGCCGGCGCACCGCCGTCAGCACGGCCACGGACCGCTACGCCAACCTGGAGACGAACTACCTGCTCCAGCGCATCGAGGAGCACGAGGGCGTCGTCCTGCTCGCCACCAACCTGAAGGGCAACATGGACGAGGCGTTCGCGCGCCGGCTCCACCACGTCATCGAGATCCCGGAGCCCGACGCCGCCGCGCGGGAGCGGATCTGGCGGCTCTCGATCCCGCCGCGCGCGCCGGTCGACGCTGGCGTGGACCTCGGGGCGCTCGCCCGCCGGTTCGAGCTGCCCGGGGGCGCGATCCGCAACGCCGCGCTGTCCGCGGCGCACCGGGCCGCCGCGGAGGGCGCGCCGATCCGGCGTGCGCACCTCGCCGCGGCGCTCCTTGCCGAGTACACGAAGCTGGATCGGCTCTGCCCGCGCGCGGACCTCGACGCGCTCGTCGCCGTCGACGCGCCCGCCGGCAGCCGGGTCAGGTGAGGCCGCCGCCGGCTCCGCGGCGCGCTCAGGCGAGACGCCGCCGGCTCCGCGGCGGGGGCGCGTCCGGCGAGCTGTCGCGGTCGGCCTGCCCGCCGGGAGCGGGCGGCGCGCCCTCGCCGGGGGCGCTCATCCGCTTCAGCCGCCGCCACAGCGTGGTGCGGTGGATGCCGAGGGCCTCGGCCGCCTGCCCGCGCGCACCCCCGTCCCGCAGCACCTCGAGGATCCGCCGGCGCTCGACGTCGGCCAGCGTCCCGTCGGCCGCGTCGCGCCGGCGCGCCGCGGACAGCTCCGGCGCGAGCCGCAGGAGCTCGTCGACCCCGACCTCTCCGTCGCTGGCCAGCGACAGCACCCGCTCGATCACGTTGCGCAGCTCGCGCACGTTCCCCGGCCACGTGTAGGCGAGGAACGCCTGCTCCGCCTCCGCCGAGAGCGTCACGGCGCCGCTGCGCTCGTGCTCGGCGGACAGCTTGCGCGCGAGCGCGGCCAGGTCCCGCGGCCGCTCGCACAGCGGGGGGACGTCGATCACGAAGGTCGCCATGCGGAAGTAGAGGTCGGCCCGGAAGCGCGACCGCTCCACCTCGCGCTTCAGGTCCCGGTTCGTGGCCGCCACGACGCGCACGTCGATGGTCGTCGCGCGCGCGCCCCCCACGGGCCGCACCTCCCCGTGCTCGAGCGCGCGCAGGAGCTTGGCCTGGATCCCGGGGGCCAGCTCGCCGAACTCGTCGAGGAACAGCGTGCCCTGCTGCGCCTCCACGAACGCCCCGGGCAGGGTCGACACAGCGCCGGTGAAGGCGCCGCGCACGTGCCCGAAGAGCGTGCTCTCGACGAGCCCGTCCGAGAGCGCGGCGCAGTTGATCGCGACGAACGCGCCCGGGCGCCCGGACCGCCGGTGGAGCCGCTGCGCGAGCAGCTCCTTGCCCACGCCGGTGGGGCCGGTGACCAGCACGCCGGCGCGGCGCGGCGCCGCGATCTCGATCACCCGCAGGGCCGCGCGCAGGGGCGGATCGACGGCGACGATCCCCCCGTACCCCGCGTACTCCAGCGCGGCCAGCACGGCGTCGCGCAGCGGCCCGGGGGCGAATGGCTCCTTCAGATCGTGGCCGAGCGTCAGCACCGGCGTCCCGTCCCCGAGCGAGCTCCTCGCCTCCTCGGGCAGAGAGTCGTCGACGATGACGAGGTCCGCGGCGGGCCGCGGCGCCGCGAGCTCGCCGGGCTCGATGAGATCGACGTCGAGCGGCGGCTGCCCGTCCTCCAGCGAGCGGAGCGCGCGCAGCGCGCGCGCCACGGTCCGGCCGAGCTCCCCCGGGACGGCGACAAGGACGCTCGACGCCCGCGCTGCTCGCAGGGCAGCGCGATGCGCGGGCTGCTCGGGCGCGACGTCCGAGCGCGCAGATCCACCCCTGATAGCGGGCATCGTGGCTTTCCCCCTTCGACCCACGACTCACCAACCGCGAGAGCCGGTTCTAGCTCTCTCTACCTGGAATCGCAAGCGAGTCCAGCAGTGAAGTCCGAACGGCGATGGGAGAGAATCTTCACAAACACGGTGTCTCCGACAGACGGCCGGCGGTCTCCGCAGAACGCTTGAGTGGAGCCTCGGCCTCAGCGCGCGTCGGCCGTGTGGCAGGCGCTCTCCTCGAGGCCCTGAGCGCAAGAGCAGCGCCTGTGGATTCGGTGCCGACCGGCACGGTCACGCTGGCATATGCGCCTGCGTGGCTGGCGGGGAGATGCCCTGAGCTGCCGAGCCGCGCTCGTGCCCGCTTCATGTGCCGTGCTATCTTGTGGTTCGCCCGCGAGCACGCCGCGTCGCCCGGGGCGCTGTGGCGCGGAGCGCCCCGAGGGAAGCTGGCTTCACGAACGGGGACACCTGCAAGGCCGCTGGGCACACGAGGGCGCCCTCGCCTGCCGCGGGCTCGACCTGGCGGACGCGGCCGTGCGCGGCCGGCGCGGGCGCCGACCGGGGGAATGTACATGACGAGCAATCCCAGATTCGACACCTGCCTCGAGTTCCTGTTGAAGTGGGAGGGAGGCTTCTCGGATCATCCCGCCGACCCGGGCAGAGCGACGTGCATGGGCATCACCCAGAAGACGTACGACGGCCACTGCGCGCGGCGCGGTCGCGCGCGGAGGAGCGTGCGCGGCATCACGCGAGACGAGGCGATCGAGATCTACGCCGAGCGCTTCTGGGCGCCGCTCCAGTGCGATCGTGTGTCGCCGCCGCTCGATCTCGTGGTCTTCGACACGGGCGTGAACATGGGGACATCCAGGGCCGTCAAGCTCCTGCAGGCCTCGCTGGGCGTCGCGGTGGACGGCATCCTCGGGCCGCAGGCGCTCGGGGCTCTGGAGGCGCAGCGGGCCGCCTTGCCGGCGCTGGTCTCGGACTACCTGGCCCGCCGGGGCGGGTACTACCGCGCCCTCGTGGCGAGGAAGCCCTCGCTCGGCGTCTTCCTCGGCGGGTGGCTCAACCGGCTGGAGGATCTCGAGGCCGCCGCGACCGTCCCGAGCTCGCCATCACTCTGAGACCGGGCCGCGCCGGGCGCGTCCGCGCCGGCGCTGGCGCACCGCTGGAGCCCGCCCGGGCGGCGCATGCCCGGAGCCCTGCCGCGTCCATCTCCGCTGCGCCGCGGAGGCCGCGCGCGGCACCGAGGTGTGTGTCGTCGGACTGACCACGCGCGGAACCGAGGCGAGTGGCCTCGGGCGCTGCCCCCTCCGTGCCTCGCGCCAGCCTGACGGCCGCATGACGCTGCCGCGCTTCGCGCGACGAGCGCCAGGCGCTAGCAGATTCCTTTATTCCTTGCACCCGATTCGCTGGTCTCGCGCTCCTCGATCTCGTCGGCGAGGCGCTGCTGTTCCTTCCTCGCCTCGGCGACGGCCTTCGCCCTGGCGAGCTCGGCCTCGGTCATCTCGCGGTGGATCCGCGCGTTCACCCGCTCGAACTCCGCCGCGGCCAGGCGATAGGCGCTCTGCGCCTCCCGCTCCTTGATCTCGGCTTCCTCGCGCGGCCGCTTCGCCGCTTCCCACTTCTTCTTCGCGTCGTCGAAGGGCTTCCTGGCGTCCTCCAGGGCCTTCTCGGCGGTCTGGCGCCGCCTGATCTCCTCCGCCTCCGCCTTGTTGATCTCGGCCTCGAGCTGCTCGATCCGCGCCTTCAGCTCGTCCGTTTCTGCTCGCATCTGCGCCTCTTCTCGCTGTGCCTCTGCCTTCTTGAGCCGGTCTTCCGCCTCTCGCGCCAGCCTGGCGTGTTCTTCTCTGTTCGTGGTCCCCTCACGTTGCACCGACATCTCGGCCACAGCTCGTTGCATCGACTTCTCGGCCACAGCTCACCTCCGGCTCGCGTGCGCGAGCTCAACCTCGGCAACGTAGCCATCACGAGTCGTGCCGGGGGATGAGCCGCGAAACGCGCGCGACATCGGGCCGCGCGCCGCCGCGGCGATGCGCCGTGCAACAGGCGACGTTGCACGGCGCATCGCCGCGCGGGGCCGGCGTCGCCGGATGTCGAGGATGCAAGAGGCCTGCTTCTTGAAAGAGCTCGCGCCGGAGGGATTCACATGGTCGCGGAGTTCCGCAGCGGGTCGGACGTGAAATCGCACGGAGCTCGCCGGGAGCCCGGCGCGGGCGGCGCGCTCGGGCCGGCGCGGAGCGAGGACTCCGCTGTCCCGGAAGGCTGGAGAGCGGGAGTCCCGGGCGGGCGGATGACCGTGAAGGAGGCGGCGTCCCTCGCGCCGGAGCGGATGACGGCGAAGGAGGCCGCGGGGGTCGCGCTGCAGCGGCGCGCGGCGTCCCCGCCCGGCCGCGCCGGGGCAGGACACGACCGGGGCGAACCGGGGCAACAGGCCGGGACCGGCGTGCCCGCATCGACCGCGGGGCGCGCGATGCCGGCGGCGGTGCAACAGCGGATGGAGAACGCGTTCTCAGCCGATTTCTCGGACGTGCGGGTGCACGCGGGCTCGGCGCGCGCGACCGCGCTGGGGGCGCTGGCGTACACGCAGGGGAGCGACATCCACGTGGCGCCGGGGCACTGGGCGCCGGAGACGGGGCGGGGGCAGGAGCTGCTCGGGCACGAGCTCGCGCACGTGGTACAGCAGCGTGAGGGGCGCGTTCGGGCGACGGCTCAGATGAAGGGCGTGGCGCTCAACGACGATCCGGCGCTGGAGCGCGAGGCGGATGCGATGGGGGCGCGGGCGGCGCACCGGGGCCAGCCGTCACACCACGGCGGCGAGCAGGCACTTGGCGCGGTCGCCCGGTCGCCGGCTCAGCTGCCCTGCGCCGCCGACCGGGTGACGGTGCAACGCGCGAAGCGAAAGCGGAGCGACGCCGATGCCGATACCGAGAGCTCGACCAAGCGCAGCCGGCCGAAGCCCGCCCCCGAGGGCGTCGAGATTCGGCGCAAGGCATACACCGACATCATCGACTACCTGAAGCAAGTGCGCCCGATGCTGGAGGACGACGACGATATCGAGCTGGTAGAACAGTGGAGCAAAGATGCGGACCAGCTAAAAAATGAGGGGGAAAAGCTGGAGCGACAGTACGCGGAGGCTCTTAACAGGCAGTCGCGCATGCCACTGGGCCAAGAGCTGGATACCATCACAAGCAGACTGAACAACCTACTCAACACGATCAAGAGAACATTTCCGAGCACAACAGGTGGTTTCAGCGCACTCGGACGAGCATCCGAGCTGGACGTCAAGATCCAGAAGCAAGGCGAACCAGCGCCCGAAGGCTACACGGAGGATATTGCCTTCACCGGTGGCATCACGCTGGGCGGCACCCTGCTGAGCGAGCAGAATAAGGTGTTCAAGAAAACAGGGGAGGTGCTGGCGAAAAACGCTGTCGCCGGCACCCACGTTCTGGTCATGGGCCGCACATCGCTCCCGGACGATCGAGAGGTCGCGCTCAATGATCTGGAGAGCCAACTCGGTGATGTGAGTAGCCCCCAGAAGACGAAGTACTCCGGCCCGCCCACTGGAAAGCCACGAGGGCAGACGCAAGCACAAGCCATGGGCCACACCAACGCCACTGGTTACGCCTGGCTGGCGGGCATCGAAGGTTGGAAGAGCTCCAGGTGGGAGTGGCTCCACGTCCGCGCTGCCTCCCTCGGTGGCGCCACGGACAGCACGAACCTCGTCGTGGGTACCAGAGACGCCAATACGCATATGATGCCCTTCGAGTCACACGTCGCGACGCTCGCTAGATCGGCGGCCCAAAAGGGCATCTACCAGCCTCTGGAGGTGACATTTTCGGTCGAAGGCCAGCACGGTCCAGCGAAGCACCGCGTGGACAAGATCAAGATCGAGTGGAATCTTGAGAAGAAGAAAGAGAGCTCGGAGGAGGATCCCTCGCCCCTCGACGAGACGTTCGAGAAGCTGCGCATAGAAGACGACGTACCGGAGAGTCACGGCGTGGCAGTGTTCAATCCGGTTCATGTCGGATCCAGCCTGTCGAAGACAGAGGTCAAGCACCTCGAGGAGACGCTCAAGAAGCTGCGCGAAGGATTGCTCGATCAGGAGGGGTCGAGCTGACCCCGCCCCTCGAGCGCGGCGGGATGCCAGCCGATGCGATGACGAACGGCGTCGGCCGACCTCGCATGACGCCGGACCTTCCGGGCGAGAGGCGAATCAGCTCGCAGAAGCTGCTTGAAACGCGGGGGTAGCTTCGCCATGTTGCCGCTGCGGTCGAACGCGATCCGTCACCTCCTGCCCGTCGCTTCGAGCCGCAAGCCCGCTCCCCGAAGACACGACCGCCGATGCCCGCGCCCGAGACCCCCCGCGACAGCCGCCGAGAAGCCGCCCTCGGCGTCGTCTACGGCGTCGCGGCCTACAGCTCCTGGGGCATCGTCCCCGTCTTCTGGAAGCAGCTCCGCCACGTCGGCGCGGTCGAGATCCTGGCCCATCGCACGGTGTGGAGCCTGCTCGCGTTCGCGGCCCTCACGCTGGCCACGGGACAGCTCAGCGCGCTCGGCGCGGCGCTGCGCGACCGGCGCGTCGTCGGGGCCATGGCCGCGACCGGCGCGCTCGTCTCGGCGAACTGGGTCCTCTTCATCTACGCCGTCGCCGTGGGGCGCGTGCTCGACGCGAGCCTCGGCTACTTCATCAACCCGCTGCTCAGCGTGCTCCTCGGCATGGTCTTCCTGCGCGAGCGGCTGCGCCCGACGCAGTGGCTCGCGCTCGGCCTCGCCGCCGCGGGCGTCGTTCACCTCGCGGTGCGCGCGGGCTCGGTCCCCTGGATCGCGCTGGCCCTGGCCGGGACGTTCGGTGTCTATGGCCTGCTGCGCAAGGTCGTCGCCGTCAACTCGCTCCCTGGCTCCACCCTGGAGACCCTGTTCATCGCCCCGCTCGGCGCGGCCTACCTGGCCACCCTCCATGCCCAGGGCGCCGGCGCCATGGGCCGCGCCGACCTGCGGACTCACGTCCTGCTCGCGGCGACGGGCATCATCACTGCCCTGCCGCTCGTCTGGTTCACGAACGCGGCGCGCCGCCTGTCCCTGACCACCCTCGGTTTCCTTCAGTACCTCGCGCCGAGCGGCCAGTTCCTGCTGGCCGTGCTGGTCTATGGTGAGCCGTTCACGACCACCCAGGCCGTGAGCTTCGCCTGCATCTGGGCCGGGCTCGCGGTGTTCAGCGCGGACGCCGTGCTGCGCGCGCGCCGTGCGCGAAGGACGAGCTCCCTCTGAGCACCCGTGGGCGTCGTCCCGCCGGACGACGTGCCGGACACGCTGACGTTCGGCCAGCGGTTGCACGGGAGGTCTGCTGAGCGTGCCCGGCCCGAGGGGCCCTGTCGGTCGCGCGGTGCGGGCTGACGACCATGCTCGAGCCCAGCTGTGCTCCTGCGGCTCATTCTGGACTGATCGTTCCAGAATGATCAGTCCAGAATGCCCGCTGCGCTGACGACTATGCTCGAGCCCAGCTGCGCCTCTGCGGCTCATTCTGGACTGATCGTTCCAGAATGATCAGTCCAGAATACCCGCTGCGCTGACGATCACGCTCGAGCCCAGCTGCGCTCCTGCAGCTCATTCTGGACTGATCGTTCCAGAATGCCCGCTGCGCAAGGGTAACGGCATCCCCGCAGGATCCCGCGCCGCGCGATGAGAAGGGGCTTCCGGGCTCGGCAACCCGGCAAGACTCCTGTACACCCGGGTACTCTCCGGGTGACGGGGTACTCTAGGGATCGTCTCCGGCGGCCAGCACCCGCCTGATCCGGCCGGCGATACCGCGGCTCCGGGCGATGACCGTCACCTGGCCCCTGCTTGTCACCGCCCTACTTCCCCTGGCGCCGCCCCCTCCAGCCGAAAGCGGCGCGCAGCTCACCGTGCGGCGCCAGCAGCATCGCCTGCGGATCCAGTGCTCCCGGAGCAGCACCGCGCGGCGATCACCCCGTGAAATCAAGGCTCCCGAGATGCCGGCACACCCGCTGCATATCAAGCGCGCCATGCATAGACGCCAGTTCTTGGGAGGCGCTGCGGCCGCGGTATCCGGAGCGCTCCTCGCAGGCAAAGCCCACGCTGCTGGGCCGAGTGTCATCCGTGTCGGCGTGCCCGGCGTCGGCGTGGGCAACCGCCCCGTCACGGGAGGCAGCTTCTTCTCCTTGCTGCATCTCCAGGGCAGCCTCGCCGAGGAGTTCAAGAAGGACGGCATCGAGGTGAAGTGGAACTTCTTCCGCGGCGCCGGTCCGGCCGTGAACGAGGCGGTCGCGAACGACCTGCTCGACATCTGGACCCACGGACACCTGCCCTCGGTGGTCGGCCGGGCGAGCGGCCTCAAGACGCGGCTCCTGGCGAGCGCCAGCCGGCGCGGCCACGCGTACCTCGTGGTGCCCTCCGACTCGCCCATCAACGGCGTCCGCGACCTGCGCGGCAAGAGGGTCGCCTTCCAGAAGGGCACGGCCACGCAGCTCTCCGCAAACCGGATCCTCGAGGGCCACGGGCTCACCGAGCGTGACATCCGCGCCATCAGCATGGACGCGTCCACGGCCAAGGCGGCGATCGCCACGAAGGACATCGACGCTGTCTTCGGCGGCACCGACTATCTCTCCCTGCGCGACCAAGGGATCGCGAAGATCGTCTATTCGACGAAGGGCGACTCGCCGACCTACCCGAGCAACTCGGGCATCGTCGCGCGGGAGGGCTTCATCAACGATCACCCCGAGGTCGTGCAGCGGATCATCACGCTCGCGGTCAAGTCCGCGGCGTGGGTCGCCGACGAGAAGAACCGCACGCAGGTCTTCCAGCTGTGGTCGAAGTCGGGCACGCCCTTCGCGAACTACAAGGAAGCCCAGCAGGGCGAGGACATGAAGCAGAACGCGAGCCCCCTGCTCGACGAGTACGTGGTCGCCCGCTACAAGGCGGCGGTCGCCGACTCGAAGAAGTTCGGCCTGATCAGGAACGCCTACGACGTCGAGCCGTGGATCGACCGGCGCTTCCTCAACCGGGCGCTCAAGGACCTCGGCCTCGAGCGCTTCTGGGCCGAGTGGGACGCGAACGGCAAGCCGAAGGGGTGACCGCGCGCGGGCGCGCCGCGCGCCCGACGCGAGCCGTCCGCGCATCGGACCGTCGAGCGCGCCCGGCTCCCCCGCCAGCGCGGCGCTCGCCCCGCCCGGCGCGCGGCCGCTGCCGCCGGTGTTCCGGGAGCGCTACGGCGCGCTGACGCCGGGCGACCGCGGGGGCATCGTCGTGCCCGGCGCGCGCCTCCAAGCTCCGCTCGACCCGGCGTGACCGCCGGGTCAGGCGCGCGAGGGCCGCCGGCGCTCACGGCAGCCGGTCTGGGTCCGGAACTCCCCACGTGAGCTCCGGCTCGCCGAGGAACTCGGGGGTCCCGACCACCTCGATGATCAGCTCGCGCAGGCTGCGCCCCGAGCGGGCAAAGGCCGTCGACAGCGCCACGATGCGCGGCGCCACCGCCGCCGGGACGCTGTCGTTGGGACGCGAGAGGGGATCGGTTGCGTAGTGCAGCGCCATCTGCGCGATGCAGCGGTGGACCTCCGGGAGCTCCTTCAAGATCTCGAGCAGCTCGCGGACATCGCTGTATCTGGGCTCGCCTGGCACGCCGGTCACCCAGCCGGAGGTGTCGAACGGCTGGCCGCCGTCGTCCGCGAGCTCGCGGCCCATGCTGTCGAACCGGAGAAAGGCGAACCCCGGCGGGTTCAGTTGGCTGTGGCAGGGCCTGCACTCGTCCGGAGCGGTCGCCTCGATCATCTGCTCGCGGATCGAGCGGTCGAGCTTGAGCTCCTCGGCCGGCGACCCATCGGGGAGCTCGGTGCAGAGCAATGCGGAGCGGACGAGCCAGCCCCGCTTGACGGGCCAGGTGATGGGGAACGCGCTGCGGAACGTCCTCATGATCGAGGCGCTGGTGAAGAGCCCCATCCGGTTCGGCGAGCCGTACGGCACGCGCGTCGGCTCCTCGCCCTCGACGCCGCTCATCCCGTAATGCTCCGCGAGCCGCGCGTCGACGAAGGTATACGGCGCGAGCATCAGCGTATCGAGGGTGCCGTCCTCGTCGAGGACGACCGCGCTCCCGTAGGCCGCGACCTCCTTGCGCATCGACGCGAGCAGCGGGTCGTCGACGGGCTCGCCCTCGGGGGTGAAGGCCCTGAGCAGCTTCGAGCGTAGCCACCAGCCGAAGAAGCGCCCCACGCCGTCCCTGGCGCGCGGATCCTCGAGCATCTCGCGCGCCAGCGCCTGGACGGCCTGCGCCTCCACGGGGGCGACGAGGCGCCCGCTGATCTCGCCGGCGAGCGCTGCGTCGTTCCACAGGAACCTGGTGAGGCGCGGCGCGATGACGTCCGGGGTGGCCGGCGGAATGTCGGGGAGCTCGGGAGGAACGATGTCCTCGCCCGCGCCGCCCGAGCCCCCGACGCCACCCGAGCCCCCGGCTCCGCCAGAGCCCCCGACGCCCGCTCCGGCGTTGATCGGCGCCTCGTCGTTCGGGGACGAGCCGCACGCCACCAGGCCGCCCGCGGAGGTGGTGGCCAGAAGCGCGGCTGCGGCGCCGAGCCCGAGGGCCGCGAATCTCCCACTACGCATCGATCCACGATTCAAGAAAGTCATGGGAATGGAGTGCAGTCTCTCACGGACTCCCATCGAGGGATGAGGAAGATCCGCGCCTGACTTCTGCTCCCTTCTCGCTCTCCCTGCCGCGACGCGCGGAGCATTCGAGTTCCGGAGGCTTCGCCCGGCCTTGCCCGCCGGAGGCTTCGCCCGGCCTCGCCCGCCGGAGGATTCGCCCGGCCTCGCCCGCCGGAAGCCGCGCCCGGCCCCGCCCGCCGGAGGCTTCGCCCGGCCTCGCCCGCCGGAAGCCGCGCCCGGCCCGGCTCGCCGGAAGCCGCGCCCGGCCCCGCCCGCCGGAGGCTTCGTCCGGCCTTGATCCCGGGCGTCACGCACGACGCGAGGCGCGCCCAGGGCGCCTGCGCCCCGCCGCGGCGTGCGCACGCCACGCGCACACGGCGCCGGCACGCGCCTCGCAGCGCACGCCCTTTCCATGGCTCCCTTGCCTCCCGCCCGAGCGGCAGAGGAATGTCCCGGCAGCGGCGCCGGGCGCGCGGGCGGCGGCGAGGAAGCGGCCCTCTCCGCCGCCCCGCTGCCCGCGTTGCCCGCCCGCAGCGCCGCCGCCCGCAGCGCGCGCCGCCGGGCGCTGCTCCACGCGGCGCTCGGCGCCTTCGGCCTCGCCGCGCTCGCCGCGCTCATCCGGTACGTCGGCGCGTCGGAGACGCTCGAGGCGGTGACGCGCGCCGCGCCGTTCCTGCCCATCCTCGTCGCGCTGGAGGCCGCGCGCATCGGCTGCGAGGCGCTTGCGACGGGCGCGCTCTGCCCGCGACGGAGCGTCCCGCCCGCGGAGCTCCTTCGCATCCACGTCGTCTCCTACCCCGTCATGGCGCTGATGCCGGCCGGCCGCGCCGCGGGCGAGGCGGTCAAGGCGGCGCTCCTCTCTCCGCACGTCGGCGCCCCGCGCGCGGCCGCGATCGCCACGGCGAACCAGTCGCTCGCGCTTCTCTCGGCGGCCCCGCTGTCGCTCCTCGCCGCCCTGGCCATCTGGCGCATCGGCGGCGGCGCCTCCGCGCTCGCGCTGGGAGTGCTCGCGCACGCCGCGCTCCTTGTCGCGAGCGGCCTCGGCGTCGCTTTCGCGGCGCGGCAGCGCGCCGCCTTCGCCTGGCTCGCCCGGCGGTTCGCCAGCGCCGGCCACGCCGCGGCCGCCTTCCAGGAGGCCGTCCGCGAGCGCCCGCCCGTCCCGGCACGGCCGTTCGCCGCCTGCGTCGCCGGCCGCGCGATCCAGGCGGCGCAGTACGCCGTGCTCCTCGCCGCCGTCGGCGCCGCGAGCGGCCCTATCCGCGCGCTCGCCGCGTACGGCGTGGGAGCGGCCGGCACGGCGGTCGGCGACCTCATCCCGGGCCAGGTCGGAGCCACCGACGGCGCCTTCACGCTCGCCGCCCCGTTGCTCGGGCTCACCGCGGGGTCCGCGATCGCCGTGTCGGTGCTCGTCCACCTCCTCCAGGCGGCCTTCGCGCTCGCGGGCATCGCCGCCACGCTCGCGTGGCGCCGCAGGCCTCCGGCGCCGTGAGCCGCCCCTCGCAGGGTGTGGAGACAGCCGTCGAGGAACTGTGTGCCGCGCGTCAGAAATCCCGCCAGAAAAACCGGTCAATGACGAGCGGTCGCCGAAAGCAGTAGCGATTTCCATAGCTTCCACCTATTTCGCCGCCGAAGGCGGCTCCGGTGCCCGCGCGCTCGTCGCCGAGGTTCTTGACGATGCAGAGCAGGCAGCGCGCGTCGGCGCCGAGCGGCAACGTGCCGACGCGGTCCTTGGCCTCGAAGATCACGACGTCCGCCGGCACCCCTTTCGCCTCACGTTCCAACTTGCGCGCCGCTGTCGGTGTGGGCGCGGACGACCGCGAGCGCTCCGCCTCGCGATGAACGCCCGCGGCCTTGGCCCACTGGGTCACGGTCGTCTGCGGAACGCCGTGCTTCCGCGACGCCTCCACGACCCCAAGCGCTGGCACGTCCGCCAACACCGCCTCGCGCTCCTCCTTCGTGTAGCTCCGTCGCTTCGCCATCCGGACCTCCTGCCGCTCGGAGCACCTCCAGCGGGTCCGGAGTTTCGGCCCCGATCACGGATGGGCCGATGATGGATAACGGCAGGTACGAACAAGCCGTTTATGGCTGCACGGCAGATCAGAAGTAGTGAGCGCGCATGTCGTCGAGCAGGCCCGGCTGCTCCGGCTTCCAGCCGAGTAGCTCACGCGTCGCCTTGCTCGAGGCCCGGTTATCGAGCCCGACGACCATCGACATCCATCCGAAGTGAGCGCCTGCCTCCGCGGCCGGCACGCTCTTCGTCGGCACACCGGTGCCTTTGCTGATCGTCTCCGCGATCGCGCGCATCGTGATGCCTTCCTCGGCGGTGCCGTGCAACACGGATCCCGGCGGTGCGCTCTCGACGGCAAGCCGGTACAACCGCGCCGCATCGTCGCGATGCACCGCGGGCCAGTGATGGTAGCCATCGTCGACGTAACCAGCGGTTTTCTTCTCGCGCGCGATATTGATCAGCATTGCGATGAAGCCTTTGTCGCCAGCGCCGTGTACCGTCGGAGCCAGCCGGATGACACTGCCACGCACTCCGCGCTTCGCAGCATCGACCACGAGACGTTCGGCCTGCAACCGGACCGTGAGCGGCGAGTTCGCCGGCGACTCGTCCGTCTCGAACGCGACCTTGCCGGGCTTCGAAACCACCAGCGTGCCGTTCGTGCCGACGAACGCCTTGTCCGTGCCCGCCATCGCATCGAGCATCGCGCTGATCGCGTCGCGATCGATCTGGTTGATCTTCGGGAAGTCCGAAAAGTCCATGTGGAACGCCAGGTGGATCGTCGCATCGGTCGCACGGACGCCCTCGACGAGGCATTTCGGGTCCCTGATGTCGCCACGATAAACCTCCACGCCCTGCGCCTTCAACTTGTCGGCGCCCGCATCGCTGTGCGCCATGCCGAGGACGCTGTGGCCGGCCCCGCGTAGCTCCTTCAGCACCGCCGTGCCGATCCAGCCAGTCGCGCCGGTGACGAACACTCGCATTGACTTGGTCATGCGAGGACTGTAACCTCGGAGCGCTCGTCCGAAAAGACGGGCAGCTATACTGGTATGGCGGCTACCACCCTCCCCACGTTCCTGCGCGACCGCCGCGAGCGCGTCCATCCCGCAACCACCGCGCGCCGACGCACTCCCGGATTGCGCCGCGAGGAAGTCGCCGCCCGAGCCGGCGTGAGCGTCACCTGGTACACGTGGCTCGAACAAGGTCGCGGCGGCGTGCCGTCGGACGACGTGCTCGAACGCCTTGCCCGCGCCCTCGATCTCGACGACACGAATCGCGAGATGCTGTTCCTGCTCGCGCACGACCGTCCGCCCCCGCGCAAGCCCGCGCCGCCCGCAGCGGTCACGCCGTCACTCCAGCTGGTGCTCGACAACCTCTCCGTCCCCGCGTTCGTGAAGACGCCGACGTTCCAGATCGTCGCGTGGAATCGCGCGGCGGTCGCGGTGCTCGGCGATTACGCGGCGGTACCGGAGCGCGACCGCAACTTGCTGCGCCGGGTCTTCCAACCGGGTTCAGAAAACAAGGTGCACCACGTCGAAGACGTTCGCCGTACCTGCCTCGCGTCGTTTCGCGTCGACATCGCGCGTGCCGGCCAATCTGACGAGGCGACGGCGCTGATCGACGAATTGATGGAGACGAGCCCCGACTTTCGCCGCCTGTGGGACGAAGGTGAGATCCGGTCGCACGGCGGGTTCCAGAAGCGGCTCGTCCGTCCCGATGTCGGCGAGATCGTGCTCGAGTCGTCGGTGTTCTACGTCGAAGGCAGCGACGGCCTCTCGATGTTCGTGTTCTCGCCCGCGAACGAGGCAAGCGCGCGCGCCATCGCGCAGCTGGTTCAACGGTCCGGAACCTGATCGAGAAGCCGCGCGAGCAGGTCGCTCAAGCGCTCGCGATCCTGGGCCCGCGCGATCTCCTCGATGAAGCTCCTCCCCATCGCCGTCGCGACCTCCGCGCGAAATGCAGCTAGGCGCCGGATCTCGAATGGCAGCGAAAGCACCCATTGTCTCGCCGGTACCGCTGGTAGCACGCGATCGACGAGGTGCGCCGCCGTGCTCTACATCCGCCGCGCACCGCAGCTTGGGCAGAGGCCGCGCCCCTTGCGTGGCGCCGAGGGATTCTCCTTCGCTCGCCGCCCCGTTGCCGGGCCCTTCGATGCGCTGCCGACTGTTTCGGGATCGTGCCCGCGTCCCCGCACTCTGCCGGCCCAACGGCCAGGCGATAAGCGACGGGCGAAGCCCGTCCGCCTTCATCGCCGTGTTATACGCCTCTCCCGGCGGCAACGGTGACGGCGTAGTCGCGGGCGCTCTTCGATACCGCTTCGTTCGGATGCACGTATACGAGCCCGCGCCAGTCGGCGGGCGGCTGATCGTCGATGAGGATGTTGGGCTTAGGCAGGAAACCCGTGAAGCAACGCTCGATGCCAAGTTCGCGTGCGGAGTTTTCGGCGTAGTCGGCGCCACCAGTGCTCCAGCAATACAGCATTACTCCCTGTTCGTGAAGCTGGCGGACGTGTTCGACGACCGCCGACATCGGGATACGTTTCGAACCGAAGGAACGGACGAGCGTATCATCGACGTCGACGAAAGCCACGAGCTGCTTCGCATTCATGACAGCCTCCCGTCTAACCCGGTGACGCACACCAAGATCAAGACACTTCACTAGAATATTCAGAACATGCGTGAGTTCGCCCAACGCCGCCCTTCACGCACGTGCGTTTCGCACGTCGCGCTCAAGGGCTTGTTATGCATCCGGCCCACCAATACCGTACTCGCGGCTCAGGTCGAGCATTCGACAACCATAGACATCTTTATCTGCCGACCGCGCTACCACGACCAAGAACACATTCTTGCGACGCCAGTTGAGCAAGACATAACATAAATGTTTCTCATCATTCATGTACACAGCACGCACGCCAATCTTCTTTCTCGTTGTCGGAAGCTGGAGCCGCTTGACTAGATCTTCCACGTAGTCCCCGACTGGGAAGAGCACACACGATGAGTCTTCCGCCTCGACGAAACGCATCTTGGCAGTCATCGTGGCAGGGCACTCGTCTTTAGTGAGCTCTTCGCTTCTCATTTTCCCGCGCAACGTCCTGCCGGTCTGCCGCGGCGCGCAGCGCCGCCGGCAGCAGCGGCTTGTTGGGCTGGAGACAGAGAAAGAGAGAGTACACAGGGAGGCGGGGAGGCGGGGAGGAGAGAGAGAATACAGACAAGGGTGGGAGGCGAGAGATGGACCATCGTTGGAGCTCGCTCGGGGCCGGCCGCCTCCAGGTCGCTCGTTTTGTAGGGCGGGTGCCGGGGACGTCAATTCTGCGCAACTGGATCTGGTCCCGCGTCGACATACGGAGCTGACGGATCTGGATGTCGGACTGCTCGTCAACTTCAACACGCCGGTGCTCCGCCGCGGGATCCGCCGCCTGGTACACCGCGGCGCGGAGGCTGTCCGGCTCGCCCGGTGTCGCATCGAAGACGATCACTCCTGCACCACCAGCCGCCCCGCATCGACGCAACCCGAAACAGCCGGCGCTGGGGCTGCTGGTCCGAACGACTGATCCCGGCTCTCGCCTCCCCGCCTCCCCGCCTCCCTGTGAATCTCTCCCTCTCCATCTTCCTCTCCGCCCAACTATCAGTCGATTGGTCAACCGAAGCCGCCGGACCAGGTCTGTCTAGATCGTGGCCTTTTGTGACCTCCTCCACAAGAAGTCTCATGGATCGGCTCTGCGCCGCAAGGCCCAGATGCTGTCCAGCGTCATAGGGTAGATCCGTCCAACACCGGCGGCAGTCGCCGCCTTTCCAGGGGGCCGGGGGCGCCTGGAGGGGGCACGGCGCGACCCGACCCAGGTTGAAATACCGAGATAGCAGCCGCCGGGGTAGCCGCCGTCACGCAACCCGCGCTGCGCTGCCAACCCGGGTCGGATCGCAGGTCACGCCATCGCCTCGGGTCCCCTCCCAAAGAGGGCCGCGAGAGCGCTGTCCTACATTCATCCAGGCTCTATTGCGCCCCAGTTGAAGCATCCGCCGCGGCGCGCGAACTGTAGGCTCAGGCCCGGTCCTCTGGCAGGATGTCCCCTGCTCTCCCCCTCTCTTTTGGCTGCAGGGCCATCCGATCAGAGGAGTCGCAGGCAAGCTGATCTATCATCCAGCAACCCCATGATGCATCGCGTACAAAGCGACCAGCTCCGGCGCGCGCCGCTCGTCGTCATCGAGTGTGACGCGTCGGAGCGGGTGGAGCGCTGGAACGAGCGCGCCGAGAAGCTCTTCGGCCACACCGCGGAGGAGGCCATGGGCCTCCGCCTCGGGGAGATCATCCCGCCCCTCGACGAGGCGGACGGCTGGACGCGCCTCCTGCGCGGCGTGGGCGAGGAGCCCGAGACCTTGCGGCACAAGCGCAAGGGCGGCGGGATGGTTGTGTGCGGCTGGTCCCACCAGCCGAGCCCGGACGCGCCCGGCTCGTTCTGCCTTTTCGGTCAAGACGTGACGCGGCTGGCGAGGCAGATCGAGGAAGAGCGGGTCAGCTCCACGCTGCTCAAGGCCATCCATGACCGCCTGCCGCTCGCGGTGTGGCGGACCGACGCGCAGGGTGTGTTCACCTACCACCGGGGCAGGGGCGTCGCCGAGACAGGGCTCGCAGAGGGGCAGATGGAGGGGACCAACGTCTTCGACGTGTACCCGCCGGAGATCAGCGCGTCCGTTCGCGATGCGCTCGCCGGGAAGGCCTGCTCGGAGGTGATCGACAACGCGCACGGCTCGTACTGGGAGGGCTGGGTGCTCCCGCTGCGCGGTCCCGATGGCGAGATCGCCGGGACCATGGGCTTCGCGCTCAACGTGACGGCGCTGCGCCGCGCCGAGCAGGAGCTGCAGACCAAGCTCGAGCTCATCGAGCGGCAGCAGGTGGCCCTCCGGGAGCTGTCCACGCCGGTCATCCAGGTGTGGGAGGGGGTGCTGGCGCTGCCCATGGTCGGCATACTCGACAGCACCAGGGCCGCCGCGGTGATGGACGATCTCCTGGAGGCGGTGGCGCGCACGCGCTCCCGCTTCGCAATCCTCGATCTCACTGGCATCGACGCGATCGACACAGCGACCGCCGCGTACCTGCTCAGCCTGATCCGCGCCATCCGTCTGCTCGGCGCCGAGGGGATCGTCACCGGCATCCGGCCGAGCGTCGCGCAGACGATCGTGGGGCTCGGCGTGAGGCTTGAAGAGATCCTCACGCTCGTCAACCTGCAGGCAGGGCTGCGGCACTGCATCACCCGGATGCAAGCGGACGCGGGCCGACCGGCGGCGCGGTAGCCGCATCCGCGCCGCTCGAGCTGCCGGCGTCATGTCAACCGCCGGTCGTTGGGAGATCCTTGACAGGTCGGAATGGCTTTGCGCGGGCTATCCTTGGGACATCGGGGCGACTGCCCACGTGCCATTCGCGCAATGGATACTCACCCTCGAACCTTGCTCGTCTCCAGCTGCTGCGCCGGCGATCACACCTCTCTTGGGAATTGATACCTCCACACGTGAGACGAGTCTTTCGCCTTGCTTGCGATGCTTCGTCGGGTCGTACTTCTCCTTGCTCTTCCACATCGAAAGAGCGATCGCGGCGATCTTGCGGGCGAGCGTCAGCTTCGCCAGGTTCGGCTTCGTGCCCGCTGTGATCAGCCGCTGGTAGTCCTGATGCAACGGCTCGGTGGCGAGCTGCGTGATCACCGTCGTCGCCGCACCCTTGAAGACGTGCTTCAGCGTGTGATTGTGATTCAGGTTCAGTCCGCGCGTCTTCTGGACCTCGGCCCGCACCCAGCCGCCGTCCGGCTTCCGGGCCCAGTCCGAGGTCGAGCGCATCACGATCCCCAGGCCGCAATACGACCAGAACTGCCGCTTGGTCCGGAACCGCGCCGGCGACACCACGATCGGCATCAGCTGCGCCACCCGGATCGGACCCAGCCCTGGGCACGACTCCAGCACCCGGCTCATCGCGTGTCGGTGCGCTTCGGCGACGAGATCCTTCTCCGCTCGCCGCCGGATGGCTTCCACCGCATCGTACTGCGCGTAGAGCATCGTCGCCGCCCCGCGGCTCGCGTCGGGCAGCTGCTCCAAAAACTCCTCGCGGCCCTTGTCCGAGTACACGCTCTTGCCCTCTACGGCCACGCCGCGCGACCGAAGCAACGCTTTGATCCGGTTCTGCACCCGCACCACGTCCTGCACGATCATCGCGTGGGTGCGGCCCAGCTCGCCCAGCCTCTTGTACTCGCCCACCTCCTTGAACACGCGCTGCTTGAGCGCTCCCGTGCGCAGCTGCTCGGCCAGGTGGAACGCGTCGCTCTCGTCGCTCTTCTGGCCTCGGCTCTCCGAGACCATCGCCACCACGATCTCCTCCGCGTGGGGCGAGAGGATCTCGTAGAGCCACCCGCTCTGCGTCCCCTCCTCGAGCACCACGTGCCTCTTGCCGGTGATCGCCTTGAGTTGCTCCACCAACGCTTGGCCGTTCGTCTCGACCACGTGTGACCCCAGCCGCTTGCCGCTCTCCCCGACCACCAAACGTCGTGCTTGCGGCATGCACATCCAAGCCGGCTCCTTCGCCAGCCGCCGGGCCGCCATCGGCGTCCGCTCCGAGAACGCCGCGCACCGCTTCGCGGTCGAGTGGGGCTCCGCCAACGAGAACGAGCGGCGCGAGGGCGTCTACATCCCGCGCCGCCACACGTCGTCCTGGATGAACAGGGCCGCCGGCGGCCGGCTCTTCCCGGGCGTCCACCGCGGCGCGACGTTTCACGTCTCGGAGCAGGGCGACCATTTCTCCGTCGCAATGGCCTCGGACGACGGGCTCTCTTGCGTGAGCGTCGAGGCGCGCGTCGCCCGCGCCGTCCCAAAGGCGTCGGTGTTCGCCTCGCTCGAGGAGGCCACGAGCTTCTTTGAGGCGGGATCCGTCGGCCTCTCCGACGCGCGGCGCCCCGGCGAGTACGACGCGCTCAGGCTGCGCTGCCCGACGTTCCGCCTCACGCCGCTCGACGTCGAGCGCGTGTCGTCGAGCTTCTTCGACGATCGATCCCTCTTCCCCGAGGGGTCCGTCCGCTATGACTCGGCCTTCCTCATGCGCGGCGTCGAGCATGAGTGGCGCGGCCTGCCGTCGGTCTGCGCGGCGGCGTAGCCCGGGCCCGCTCCCCGACGCGCGGCCGAGCGACGGCAGGATGACGCGGGCGACTTCCAGCTCGCGCTCGTCTACGTCCCGGCCCCCTGACCCCACGCGCCGTCGAGCAGGAGCCCGTCACGCCCTGGGAGAGAGCAGGAGGCGCTGCTCGTCGACGAACGCGCGCGCCTCCGCCTCGGTCCCGAAGAACGCTACCGTGTAGCCCGCGCGATCGCCGTAGAGGAGCTTCGCCGCCTTCTGGATGAGCGCCGAGAGCACCCGGATGTGATAGCTCGCGCCGAAGACGGCGGCGGCGCGCATCTTCAGATTGCGCGTCTCGTCCCTCGCGAGCGCGCGCGCCTCGCCCGACAGCGTGCGCAGCCCCGACACGTCGAGGATCGAGAAGAAGAACGGGCTTGTCCGCGTAGATCTTCCGCCCTTCATCGATCAGCTCGCGCATGTCGACGCCGGAGACGGTGCCGATATACCTCGTGAAGAGGATGTCCGGCTCCTCCCACCGGACGAAGCCCTTGCTCGTACCCTCGGCCGCCCCGTCGCTCAAAGCCCCTGCCGCCGCCTCCATACCTCTCGGTATACTCGCTATCCGCCGGACAGCGTCAACGCCGTGGACAGCGCGGGCGCACACGGCGTCGGAGTGGCCGTCTACACCCGGCCTCGTTCGGGACCACCTCGCTCACGGACTCGTCGGCGTTGATGTGGGCCTTCGGTGTGTTGTAGCGCGGGGGCTCTCCGGGTCGAGAGTAGTCCACCCGATAGACCTTGGTGGTGCGAACGTCCAGGTGAACGAACGTTGAGCTTGGGTAATAAACCCCACCGGCATTCGGAACGCCCATTCCCAGTTACATCGCAGGTGCGCCGGAGCGGCCTTCGGCCCGACCGTAGCTCACCCAGTGAATCATACCGCCGCGGTAATAGTTGTCGCCCATGACGTCCCACCAAAGTGCCTTCAGCCGGTTGCGCCTCTTGTTAAGGAACAAGAACAGCGCGCCGCTGGCTGGGTCCAGGCACAGCACCTGCCGGGTGATCGCGGCGAGCCGGTCGAACGCGCCACGCAAGTCCACTGGACCGACCGCCAGATACACGGCTATCGTCGCGGGGATCACTGCCCCCTCCGCAACGCTTCGATCGCTTCCACGAGGTCGCGCGCGCCTATCCCACATACCTGCATCCGCGTCCCATCGGTAAATGCGACGTTGAGCCGCAAAGGCGGCGCCTCTCGGCGCTCCGGGCGCACCACGACGGGCAGGAACGGAACATGTTGAGCCGCCTTGGTGGTCGCTGGCAACGCACCCTCATCTGCGCGCTCACCGCCAGCCACCCATCGGTCGGCAGTCATCTTGTGGACACCGAGCTCCGTGGCGATCTCGGTCGGCGTCGCCCCCGCCCGGGAACGCTCCCTGGCGTACGCCTCGGCTCGCTCTCGCAGCTCGCTCGGGTACTTCCCACGGCTCTTCTGCTCTCGATACCTCGACAGCTCCGCACGCAGCTGCACCAGCTCCCTGCTTCCTGGCATCGCACGCTCCTCTTCGCTCGGCGAGGGCACGGCCCTCATCGGACGTCGCGTAGCGTGCAACCGAAGCTGGCCAGGGAAAAGACGCGGTCTGCGGAGCGGCTACCTCTCCGCTCTACAAAAAAGTACGATCCACTGATCCGCCTACAAAAACCAACAGATCCAATGAGTTCACTCGGCTGTGGTATATTGTCTACACCACGCTGAGCGCAAGCTCGTCGAGCGCGACGTCCTGAGCCGCATCCTGCGACTGGACGCCGAGGAGGCCGGATGAACGCCGCCCCCCTGGCCGAGGAGGACGCGCGGCGCGGCGACGACGAGGGCAGCGCCGTCGCCGTCCTCGTCGTTGCCCTCGCGCTCGCCCGCGACGCGCTCACCGCGAGCTACCGGACGACCCTGATCCGCTGTGCCCTCGCCTCTACGCCGTCGACGTCGTCCTCCACCACATGATCTCCGCGCCCCTCCGGCGCTCTCCGGCGAGCCCCGCCGAGCGAGGGGGCGGCGCCCGCGGCCCCTCGCTCGGCGGGGACGAGGCGGTCGACAATGCGCCCCTGCGAGACGGCGAAGGGGCTCGGGCAGGAGCGGTGTCCGCGGGCGCGCGTCGGATTCGAGCCAGCCAGATCGATTGACAACATGGCAGAAAGGCAGGGTGGACCCCGGGCGTTGCCTGTCTCGGACCGACGGCGAGGCGCGGAGTCGTCGCGCCGTCGGTCACCGGTGGAGCGCGCGGCGCTGCGCTCAGCTACAGGGCGGATCAGCGGGGGCTGACCGCGATATCGAGAGGGGATCCATGGCTATAGATCAACGAACCCGTCATCTTCGACGCCTCGTCTCCACGCTCGCGTTCGCCGTGCTCTCTTCAGCGCGCGCGGCCCTCGCCGCGGAGGGCGACGCGGGCGCGAGCGAGCCCGCGCCGGCGCGCTTCGGGGGGCGCGGGCAGGTCGCGCTCGACAACCTCATCGGGCTGACGGCCGGAGGCGGCTATCTGGGGCCCGACATGATCGCCGGCATTCCCTACGACAGCACCTGGGGAGCCACGGGGTACACGGGCGCGATCGGCTACACGCACTCGAACGTCCGCGGAGGCATGCCGGGCACGGCCTCGATCTACGCGATGGAGTCGCACACGGCGTGGGTCTCGCCATCGGTCGATGTGTTCGTGGCAGACGGGCTCTCGATCGGCGCCACCGTCGGCTTCTCGTACAGCGCTTACGACGATGCCCGCGGCGCGACCGACGGCATGGGGACATCGCCGGATGCACACTCCACCACGTTCTCGGCGGTGCCGCGCGTGGGGTACGCGTTCGCGCTGAACGAGCCGCTCGCGCTCTGGCCTCGCGCGGGGTTCGGGTACAGCGCCACCCGCGCCGAGCAGGCGGGCCGGATTGCGATGAACGCGTGGATCGGCGTCGTCGATCTCGGGCTCGTCTACCGCCCCACGAAGCACGTGTACCTGCACGTCGCCCCGGAGGTCGTGCTCCGGGTGTCCAGCATGAAGGGAGCGAGCGGCACGTTCCAGGAGAACAGCTCGCTCAACTTCGGGTTCACCGGCGGACTGGGCATCTTGCTGAACTCGTAGTCGTACGCCGCGACCCCTCTCTCCTCGGGCGAGACGCGTCCGCTACCCCGACATCGAGATCGCTGGCCCGCCGAGAAGGTACCGCGGGTTCCGTTCAGCGGCGCATCGGGCGTGGGATCTCCGTCGTCGAGCGTCGGGGGCGACGAGAGAACGCCACGGCACGACCCCGCTCAATCCAGCTTTGGGGCGATCGCGGGCTCCACGCCAATCGCGGGCTCCTCTTCACGGATGAGCTCGCCGGCTGCGTCGACGCGGTTGCGCCGCAGCACGTGCTCGGGGACGCCGCGCACGTCCCACACGAGGCCGACCTTCTCGAGCGCCTTCAGCCCGTAATAGGTGATGTCGATCTCCCACCAGAGGAAGCCCTGGCGCGCGCTGCTCTGGTAATGATGATGGTTGTTGTGCCAGCCCTCGCCGAGGCAGAGCACGCCGAGGAGCGGGTTGTTGCGGCTCGCTTCCGAGGTCGCGTAGCGGCGCGAGCCGCTGACGTGCGCGACCGAGTTGATCGCATAGATGACGTGGTGCATCACGCAGGTCGATACGCAGTAGCCCCAGAGCCCCACGCCCAGGCCCCCGAAGATCAGGAGCGCCGCGACCATCACGACGATCGAGAGCGCGTGCCACCGATCGAGCCAGCGGAGCTCCGGGTAGCGGGCGAAGTCGGGGATGAGCGAGAGATTGGTCGACTCGTGCTCCCGGCCCATCCACCAGCCCATGTGCGCATACCAGAAAGAGCGGCGAGTGGTTCGAGGGAGCCCTGTGCCGGGTTCATGGACAGCAGCGGAAGGCACAACCGGATGGGCCCGGGCCCCCCGGCCCCTCCCAAGCCTGGTGTACCCATCAAGAGCACGTTATGCCTCTCCGCGGCGGTGATGTTGGGGCGACCTTTGCCCGGTCGCAGGGCTAAATAGCCGATCCTGATTCGGGAACGCCAGCAATTCCAAGGACTTGGACGTAAAGCTTGCAGGTCGGCCTCTCCGTACGCTCGTGGGCGCTTGGTGAAGAAACCCACCACGAGGAGGAGAGGCCGATGGGGAGAATGTTCTTCGGCTTCGTTCCCGTCACAAGCGGCTGCTCCAGCAGCGAGCCCGAAAAGCACGGGACGGGGCCTACCGAATCCGCTGCCTGATCCTGCTGAGGTTGGATGCCGGAGCGACGCCGGCATGCATCGCGCAGGAGCTCCAGGTCGCTCGCTCTACGATCAGCCGGGTCCGCTCGCGCTTTCTCGCCGACGGGCTTGTGGGCCTGCGCGACCATCGCGCGCACAACGGGAACCGGCTGGGCCCCGGTCGCGGCCACATCGCCGTCGACAACCTGTTGTCCGCGCACACCACCGACGAGCTGATGGAGCGGTTCGAGGAGCACGCGGTGCCGTCCGCTCGAAGGACGAGCTCTGCGACAAGATCCACGCCGCCGAACCGTTCCGGTGGACCTACCGCCCGGCCTCATGGTCGGCCGTCCCTGGCAAGACTTCCGTGAGGCCCTACTAGAGCGACAAACGGGTTGAAACCACGAGAAAAAGCAGGAATTTCACAGGGAGGCGGGGAGGCGGGGAGCGAGAGACGGCAAGAGGGAGAAATTCATTTTTTTTCTTCCTCCCCGCCTCCCCGCCTCCCTGTGAAAATTCTCCGGGTTTCAACGTGATCGGTGTTCTAGGCCAGCCGGAGCGGGAGGGAGGGCAACCGCTGCCTGGTCAACGAGAACACCGCGTTTGCGACCGCGGGCGCGATCGGCGGGGTGCCCGGCTCCCCGACGCCGCCCATCTCGGCGTTGCTCGGGATGATGTGGACCGCGACGCGCGGCATCTCGAACATCCGGAGCATCGGGTAGTCGTGGAAGTTGCTCTCCTGGACCTTGCCCTCGGTGAGGGTGAGCTTGCCGTACAGCGCAGCCGTTAGGCCGAAGACGACGCCGCCCTGGATCTGCGCCTCGATGGCGAGCGGGTTCACCGCCGTGCCGCAGTCGACGGCGCAGGTGACCGCGTGGACGCGGATGCTCCCCTGCTCGATCGAGACCTCGGCGACCTCGGCGACGATGGTCCCGTACGACTCGTGCACGGCGAGCCCGCGCGCGCGCCCCGCTGCGGGAGCCGCGCCCCAGCCGGCCTTGTCTGCGGCGAGCTTCAGCGCGTGCGCGTGCCGCGGCTTGCCCTTGAGCAGCGCGAGGCGGTACGCGAGGGGGTCCTGCCCGGCGGCATGGGCGAGCTCGTCGACCACGCTCTCCACGACAAAGGCGGTGTGCAAGTGGCCGACCGAGCGCCACCACCGCGCCGGGAGTCACGTGCCACCTCGCCTGAAGACGTCCAGCCTCGTGACCATGAGCGGCCATGGCGCCGGTCGGACACAACGTCAAGCCGGCGCACCAGGGCGAGCCCTGGCGTCCTGAAGGCCGGTCCCCCTCCGCGCGCGCTCTGCGGTGCGTCCCAGGAAGGGTACTGCCCCTTGTGAGCGCTCTTCTTTGCGGTCCGGAGGGGTCCCGCACCCCCGCAAGCGCTCTGCCTTGCGGTTCGGAGGGGTCCGGACCTACCTTTTGGCACAACGAGGAGGGTATGCGCGGGGTCGTTGGCACAGAATTTCGCCCAAGAACGCGTGTTCTGGCACAATTTTGCCCCGAAGATCGCTCCGCCGAGCGTTCTCGAGGGGTCCGGACCCCGGTGTGTCGCAATGCATTGCGCTTGAGCCAGTGCCGGACCCCCCTCCCCTGGCACAGAACCGCGCGATCCTGGCACAGAAGCAGGGCGTGCTGCTCTCCGGGGCGCACCCGGGCGCTCCCCCGGCCACCGTCGAGGGAGCCGTCCCGTCCTTCGTTCGTCCCTCGTCCGCCCGCCCGCAGGCCACCCCTCCGGCCCCTCGCGCCGAGGCGGCGATCCCGGCCATGACGCGGATGCGCTGGCCACCCTCTGGCGGTTCGTCCTAGGGTGTGAACTTCATGATGGCGGAAAAGACCGGTGGCCCCGGACGGGACGTGCTCACCCAGCAGGAGGCCGAGGAGCGCGCCGCGCGCATCGGCAGCGCGCGCTACGAGCTCTCGCTCGACCTCTCGCGCGGCGGCAGCGGCTACCGCGGCGAGGCGATCGCCTACTTCGACGTCCGCGGCCGCGGCGACACCTTCATCGACTTCCGCGGCCGGCGCATCGAGCGGCTCGAGATCAACGGCGTCGAGGTAGAGCCCGAGTGGTCCGACTGCCGCCTCCGCCTGCCGGGGAAGCTGCTCGACCCGGAGACGCGCGTGCGCGTCGTCTACGAGAACGACTACGACCATACAGGCGACGGCTTCCACCACTTCCGCGACCCGGAGGACGGCGAGGACTACCTCTACACGGACCTCGAGCCGTTCAGCGCGCACCGCCTCTTCCCCTGCTTCGACCAGCCGGACATCAAGGCGAGCTACAGGCTGTCCGTGACCGCGCCCGAGGACTGGGAGATCATCGGCAACGCCCGCGTCACCCGCACGTTCGCCGCCGGCCCGGGCCGCTCGACGCGGGTGTTCGAGGAGACCACCCGGTTCAGCACCTACATCTTCGCGCTGATCGCCGGGCCCTACAGCGGCGTCCGCGACGAGCACCGCGGCATCCCGCTCGGGCTCTACTGTCGCAGGTCGCTCGCGCGGCACCTCGACCCCGAGGAGCTCTTCACCATCACGAAGCAGGGCTTCGACTTCTACCCCGACTTCTTCGACTACCCCTATCCGTTCACCAAGTACGATCAGATCTTCGTCCCGGAGTTCAACGCCGGCGCCATGGAGAACGTCGGCGCCGTGACCCACAGCGAGCGGATGATCTTCCGGGACCCGCCGACGGACCACCAGCGCCTCACGCGCGCCGAGGTGCTCCTCCACGAGATGGCCCACATGTGGTTCGGCAACCTCGTGACCATGCGGTGGTGGAACGATCTCTGGCTGAACGAGAGCTTCGCCACGTACATGGCCTTCCTCGCCATGGAGCAGGCGACCCGGTTCCAGCCGGCCGTGTGGAAGGCGTTCAACGTCATGAAGAGCTGGGCCTACCGGCAGGACCAGCTCGTGACGACGCACCCCATCGCCGGGGAGCTCGCGGACACGGAGCACACCTTCCTGAACTTCGACGGCATCACGTACGGCAAGGGCGCGGCCGCGATGAAGCAGCTCGTCGCGGCGATCGGCCTCCCGGCCTTCCGCGACGGGATGCGCCGGTACTTCAAGCGCTACCAGTACGGCAACGCGACCTTGCGCGAGTTCCTCTCCGCGCTGGAGGAGGGCTCCGGCCGCGACCTCGGCGCCTGGTCGCGCGTCTGGCTGGAGCAGGCGTCGCTCAACACGCTGACGGCCGAGTGGGAGCCCGAGGGCGACCGCATCGGCCGGCTCCGCGTCGTGCAGACGGCCCCCGTGGACTACCCGACCCTGCGGCCGCACCGCATCGACGTGGCGCTCGCGCGCGAGGAGGCCGGCGCGCTCGTGGTCGACACGGTGCCCGCCGAGATCGACGGCGCGACGACCGACGTCGCCGCGGCGCGGGGGCAGCGGGCGCCGCTCTTCGTGTTCCCGAACCACAACGACCTCACGTTCGCGAAGATCGCGCTCGACCCGGGCTCGCTCGCGTTCGTGCGCGAGCACATGGGCCGCGTCGAGGACCCGCTCCTGCGCCAGCTCCTGTGGTCGTCGCTCTGGAGCATGGTGCGCGACCAGAAGCTCGCCTCCCCCGCATACCTCGCGCTCGTGCGCGACAAGCTGCCCGCCGAGCCGGACCTGTCGCTGCTCGAGCCGGTGCTCACGAACGCGGTGACCGCGCTCGCGCGCTACGTGCCGGACTCGCTGCGCGACGCCGAGGCGAGCGCGTTCACGGGCCTCGCCCTCTCGGCCCTCCGGGCGGCGCCGCGCGGCGACGCGCAGATCGTCTGGGCGCGGGCGCTGCTCAACGCGGCCTACTCGGCGCCGGATCTCGCCCTGGCCGCCCGCCTCGTGGACGGCGAGCTCGAGGTAGAGGGGCTCGAGATCGACCAGGAGATGCGCTGGACGGTCGCCGTGAAGTGGGTCGCGCGCGACATGGCGGGCGCGGCCGAGCGGCTCGAGGCCGAGCGCCGGCGCGACCCTTCCGATCGCGGCCAGCGCGCCGCGCTGCGCGCCGAGACAGCGCAGCCGGACGCCGCGGCGAAGGAGGCCGCGTGGGAGCGCTTCCACGAGGGCGGTTACGGGTCGCTGCACCTCACGAGCGCGGCGATGTCGGGCTTCAACTGGTCGTTCCAGCGCGCGCTGCTCGAGCCCTACGTGCAGGCGTTCTTCGAGCGGGTGCAGCAGGTCTTCGAGACGCGGACGCACGAGCTCGCGTCCGCGTATTTCACCCACCTGTTCCCCTCGTACCGCGTCGACAGGGACATCCTCGGGCGCGCCGAGGCGCGGCTCGCGGCGCTCCTCCAGCAAACCCCCGACGGCGCGCCGCGGCTGCCCATGCTGGTCCGGATGCTCCGCGAGGCGAGCGACGACCTCGCGCGGGCGATCGCCTGCCGGGAGCTCGCGGCGGAGAGCAGCCAGGCCGCCGCGGCGTCCCCGCCGGGGGCGCCGGGGGCGCGCTGACCCGAGCGGGGCGGCGCGGGACGGCGCGGGACGGCGCGGGACGGCAGGAAAACGGCGGTCGAGGCGGCGATGATCGTGCAGCTCGGCAAGGCGTCCGTCGCGTGGACGCGCGCGGACCTCGAGGCGAAGATCGAGGGCCACGCGCGCGTCCTCATCGACGTCGGCACGGGCGACGGCCGCTTCGTGTACCGCTCGGCCGGCGCGCACCCCGACACCTACTGCATCGGCGTCGACCCTGCGGGCGAGCGGATGCGCGAGGTGTCGTGGCGCGCCGGCCGCAAGGTAGCCCGGGGCGGCCGGCCGAACGCGCTCTTCGTCGTCGCGTCGGTGCAGGCGCTGCCGGAGGAGCTCACCGGGCTGGCCCACACCCTCACGGTGAACTTCCCCTGGGCCTCGCTGCTCTCGGCGCTCGTGCTGCCGGAGGCGCCGGTGCTCGAGGCGCTGCGCCGGCTCGTCCGGCCGGGCGGCGAGCTCATCGCCCTGCTGAACCAGAGCGTCTTCGACGATCGGCCCTACGCGGCGCGGCTCGGGCTGCCGGAGCTCTCGGACGCGCGGGTGGAAGACGCGCTGCGCCCCGCCTACCGCGCCGCGGGGTTCGAGATCCGAGGGAGCGAGATCGTGGAAGGGGACATGCCCCACCAGACGAGCTGGGGACAGCACCTCACGCTCGCGTCGGGCCGGAGGACTCGCCTGCTCACGGCCGAGGCGATCGGCTGATCTCGGCCCGACGGATCTCGTTTCATCACTCCGCCACTCCGCCACTCCGCCACTCCGCTACTCCGTCACTCCGCGACTCCGTTGCTCGGCCCGGGCCCCGTGGGCTGCCTCCGCTCGGTCACCCGGCGGACGGTCTGCGCGGTGTTCTTGTCGTCCTCGCGCTGCGCGATGTCCGACAGGCTGATCACGCCGACCAGCCGGCCGTCCGCCTCGGTGCACAGGACGCGCGACTTGTGGTGCTGCCCCATCAGCTGCTCCGCGCGCAGCACGTCGTCGTCGGGCCGGCACGCGATCACCTCGCGGCTCATGACCTCGCCCGCCTTCGTGCTCAGCGGGCGGTTGTCGGCCAACACCCGGATGGCGAGATCGCGATCCGTCAGCGTCCCGAGCACCCTCCACGCATCGTCGCAGACAGGGAGGAACCCGACGTTGGCGTCTCGCATCTTGCGCGCGGCCGTCTGGATCGTGTCCTCGGCCATGATGCACTGGACCTCTCTCTTCATGATCTCCCCGCACAGCATGATTTCCTCCTCCGGACCCGGTCGCGGCGTCCGGTTGCGTCGCCACGCATGTGTGGACCTTAGGGGGCCGGCGCCGGCAGAGGATGGAGCAGCAGGATGAATGAGGCGTCGGGCCGCGCTGGACGTCGATGACGCTGGTCACGTCGTCGCGCTGGTCACGCCGGTTCCGGCCGGCGAGCGCGCCGGACGACACAACGGCAGCGCACGGCGCCGCGGCGCCATGCATACTGGGACGCGAGGCACCATGTCGGAGCGGATCACAAGGGCGGTCATCCGCCGGGCCCAACCCGCGGACGCGGCCGCCATCGCGCGCGTCGAGGTCGACTCGTGGCGGGCGGCCTACCTCGGCCTCGTGCCGGCCGCCGATCTCAACACCCTCTCCACGCAGGCGCGCGAGGCGAGCTGGCGGCGCATCCTGAGCCACGGCGCCGCGACAGGCACGCGGGCCTGGACGCTCTCTGCCGAGAGCGCCGTGCTCGGCTTCGCGAGCGCCGGGCCGACGCGCGACGAGGACGACGATCCGTGCAACGTCGGCGAGCTCTACACCATCTACCTCCTGCCCGCCGCCTGGGGCCGCGGGCTCGGCGCCGCGCTCCTCGACACCGCCCAGGCCGACATCGCCCGGCGCCGCCACCGGTCCATGACTATCTGGGTCCTCGAAGGGAACACGCGGGCGCGCCGCTTCTACGAGCTCTCCGGCTTCACCCCCGACGGCGCGCGGCGGCGGGCGCGCGTCGGCGCCGGCAGCCTCCCAGAGGTCCGCTACCGCCGCGCGCTGTAGCGCCCAGGAGGCCCTCCGGCGGCGGCCTCGGCGCCAGGGGAGCCATCAGGGTGGCGTGAACCTCGGCGCCACGGGAGCCCCGTCAGCGGGTGGCGTGGACCTCGGTGCCAGGGCAGCCGTCAGCGGGTGGCGTGGACCTCGGCGCCAGGGCCGAAGCGCACAACGATGCTGCTGTAGCCGCCCCGCGGATCGTACTGGGAGGTGATCTTCCCCCAGGGATACTCGTACGGCGGCGGGCCAAGGATCGACTCGAGCCAGGCATCATGGCTCGCCTTGCGCTCCGCCTCCTCCTTCTCGGACCAGTCGTTCCAGAACGCCTTCGACTCCGCGCCCACCTCGAAGAGCTCGACCGACGAGAGCTTCCCGCTGCAGAAGTGGAGCGTCATCCGGAAGGTCCGGAAGCCGATGCGCTGGCGCGACGTCCGGTATCCGCTCCACGGCTGCGTCTGGCTCAGGGCATTGGCCGTCCGCGCCAGGGGCGACGAAAGGAACTCCGCTTCCGAATACAAGGGGCCGATGCGAACCCCGGATGAGAGCTCGATCTCGCCCGTCTGTCGATGGATCATCCAATCCTCCGGCCGCTCGGCGCAGCATACACCACAGCTCCCGGCCCCGTGTGGCCCAGCGGCGCCCACCGACGGCCGGACGCGGCTGTAGCATGAGGGCGGACTCCGCCTCTCCCAGGTGGGTGATCCACGGATACCCGGCCCACCGGCGGCGCTGCCCAGGACCACCGGCAAGCAAGCCCTGCCGCGGCTCGCGCACGACACGACAGCGCCGCCGCTGTCCTCCTGTGTCGACGCAGCGCCCACGTGTCGCGCGGCCTGCGCGCTGCGCTTTTGACATGGGCATAAGTCGACGCGGGACGACGGCGGCTTTTCCCATTCATGATGACCGGATACCCGGTAATATCGGCCACCTCTCGCGCCTGGTCCATCCGAGGTCATCAGAGGTCTTCTTGCCGCGCTGCCCAATCTGTCATCGCCGACTCGCAGCCCTCGCCGCCTGCCCCGCGGACGGCGCCATGGCGCCGCGCCACGCCGCGCCCGTCGATCTCGACGCCGAGATCCCGCCGTCGCTCGCGGGCTACCGCGTCGGCCTGCCGCTCGCGGCGGGCGCGTTCTCGGTGATCTGGGACGCGACGCGGCTGGACGACGGCGCCCCCGCCGTACTCAAGGTCAGCAGGGCCCACCCGCTGCTCGCGCGCGAGCGCTTCCGCTGCGAGACGTGGGCGCTCGAGCAGCTCGGCCCGCCGGTCTCGCCGCGCTTGCTCCAGAACGGCGTCCTCGAGGACGGCCGCGCGTACATCGCGATGGAGCGGCTCCAGGGCGAGACGCTCGCCGCCCGCCTCGAGGGCATGCCCGCCGCGCTCGACCTGCGCTCCGCCCTCTACGTCGCGCTCGCCGTGCTCGGCTGTCTCCAGGTGGTGCACGAGCGTGGCCTCGTCCACGTCGACCTCGCGCCCGAGAACGTCTTCCTCGAGCCCGGCGGCGGCGTGCGGCTCCTCGACTTCGGCCTCTCGCAGCGCGAGCGTGGCGTCGTCTGCCACCCGGCGGACAGCGCGCTCACCACGCTGGGCGCCATGCTCGGGGCGCCCGAGTACGCGTCGCCCGAGCGGCTCCGGGCCGAGCCGATCGACGGGCGCGCGGACCTCTACGCCTTCGGCGCGCTCCTCTTCGAGCTGCTCACGCTGCGCCCGCCGTTCACGGGCGACCGCGCGAGCGTCGCGCACGGCCACCTGAGCCGGCAGCCCCCGCGACCGGGCGAGCTCGCACAGGTCCCGCCGCCCATCGAGGACCTCGTCCTCGCCTGCCTCGCCAAGGAGCGGGCGCTCCGCCCGCGCGATGCCGCTGGCCTCCGGGCGGCGCTCGCGGCGGCGGGCGCCGCGGCGCTGGCGCCGGACGACGACGGCGACGACGCCGCCGCGCCCGCAGCGAGCGCCGGAGGCGACGACGCCGCCTCGATCTCGACGGACCGGCACGACACCGTCGTGCTCGCCCTCGAGGCCCGCGGCGCCGAGGACGAGGTCCGCGCCGCCGTGGCCCGGCACGAGGGGCACCTCGCGCGGCAGCGCGGCTACCGCTTCGTCGCAATTTTCCCCGGACCGAAGGAGGCGGCCGCGGAGCGCGCGCTGCTCGCCGGGCGGGAGATCGTCGCGTCCGTGGGCGCGCCCCTCGCGATCCACGTCGCGCCGCTGAAGCTCCGGCGCGAGGCGGAGGGCGTCCAGGTCGTCGCCGGGCTGGCCGTCGAGCGGCCCGAGTCGTGGCTCCCCGCGGAGCCGTGGCGCGGGATCGCGCTCAGCGCCGAGCTCGTCATCGCCCACCCCGGCTTCGACGTCGCCGCGGCGAGCGAGGACGGCCGCTACTTCTTCGCGCAGGAGGCCCCGCCGCCCTCGATCGATCGCGACGCCGCGCGCGCCGCGCCGCCGCTCGTCGGGCGCGCCGATGCCCAGAGCGCCGTCGAGGAGAGCCGCGAGCGCGCGCTCGCGGGCCTCGGGCCGGGCCTCTGCACGCTCGTCGGCGAGCGCGGCGCCGGCAAGTCGCGGCTCGTCGAGGAGATCGCCGAGGGCAGCCGCCGCGCTCACCCCGGCGCGCTCGTGATCTCCCTGCGCGCCGAGCCAGAGCTGCCCGTGCGCGCCGCGCGCCAGGGCAGCAACCGACCCGGGCACACCGCGGCCGCCCTGCTCGCCCAGGTGCTCTGGGCTGATGAAGGCGCCGAGAACGGCGCGGGAGACGGCGCGCGCGCGGTGCCCCGCGACCCGCGCGCGCTCTGCGTCGAGCGGCTCGGCCAGCCGCTCGGCGGTGAGGTGTGGCCCGCCGTGTCCGCCTGCCTCGGTTGGACGACTGGCGGCTCCCCCGACCGGCCGCCGCCGGCGCGCCGCGGCAGCGTGATCCGCGCGCTCGCCGAGGGGCTGCGCCGCCGCGCGACGGAGCGGCCGGTCGTCGTGATCCTCGACGACGCGCACCTCGCCGACAGCTTCACGCTCGACGCGCTCGAGCTCGCGACGCGCCGCGAGGCGCCGCTCGCGCTCTGGGTGCTCCTCGCCGGCGGGCCGGAGCTCGCGGCGCGGCGCCACGCGCTGAGCGCCCGGAAGAGCGCGCGCGATCACATAGCGCTCCCGCCGCTCGACGACGCCGCCGGGCTCCTGCTCTGCGCGGAGCTGCTCCGGCCCGCGGAGCCCCCGCCGAGCGCCGCGCTCCGCCGCATCTGCGCCTGGGCCGGCTACAACCCCCGCTGCCTCGTGGAGCTCACCCGGGCGCTGAAGCGCGGGGGCTTCGTGCGGCTGCGGGCGAGGTCGAACAGCTACCAGCTCGCGACCGCCGACCTCGACAAGCTCCCGCCGTCGCCCGCGTGGCAGTGGTTCGCGGCGCGGCAGCTCGAGGCGCTCCCGCCGGAGCTCAACGCGTGCGCGAAGCTCTGCGCCGTGCTCGGCTTCGAGCTCTCCGACGACGTGGCGGCCGGCGCGCAGCGCTCGCTGGAGCGCGAGGACGCGTCGGCGCCGCGCGTCGACGTCCTGGCCAGCCTGCGCGCGCTCGTCGCGCGGGGGATCCTCGCGCCGCGCGACGCCGCCCCGGGCGAGGACACGCCGTGCGGCGGCGCCCGCTATGCGTTCCGGAGCGCGCTCCTGCAGGAGGCGATCTACGCGCTCCTCACGGAGGAGCAGCGCGCGCGCATGCACCGGCACGCGCTCGCCGTCTGGGAGTCGCTGGCCGAGGCGCGGCCGAGGGCGCCGGACCTGCTCGAGCCGATCGCGCGCCACGCCGCGGCGTCCGGGGCGCGCGCCCGGGCGGCGGACGCGTACCTGATGCTCGGCGATCTCCAGCGCGACCGGCACAACAACGCGGTGGCGGACGGCCATTACTCGTCCGCCCTCCTCTGGGCCGACGGCGACGATCAGCGCCAGCGCTACCGCGCGCTCCTCGGCCGCGCGCGCGTGCGCTACCGCGTCCTGCGCACCGGCGAGGCGCTCGACGATCTCCGGTCCGCGGGCGCGCTCGCCCGGACGATGAAGGACCCGCAGATGATAGCGGAGGCGCTCCTCGAGGAGGCGACGGCGCTCGACTGGGCCGGCGCCTGGGAGGAGTCGGCGGCGCGCGTCGAGGAGGTGATCCCGCTGCTCGACGTCCGCGAGGGCCGCGCGGACGCCGCGCTCGCGGCGCGCTTCGAGGTCGCCGCCGGCCGCTCGTCGTTCCGCAAGGGCAACCTGGACGACGCCCTCGAGCGGCTCACGCGCGGCGTGGAGATCGTCCGCGAGGCCGACCACGACACGCACGTGATCGGCCTGACGCTCCTCGCCTGCGTCCTCGTGCGGTGCGGCCACCTCGACGAGGCGGAGCAGCGCTTCGACGAGGCCGTGCGCGGCTGCGAGGAGCGCGGCGACCGGGGCCACCTCTGCGCGGCGCTCGTCCGCCGCGCGGAGCTCTGGCCGGCGCTCGACGCTCCGGACCGCGGGATCGCCGACCTCCGGCGCGCGGTGCAGCTCGCCCGGGAGGAGACCAACGCCTGGGCGGAGCGCGAGGCGACCATCAAGCTCGCAGAGCTCTTGTACCTCTGGGGTCGCGAGGACGAGGCGCTGCCTCTCGTGCGGCAGGTGCGCTTGCTCGACGAGCAGTTCAAGGACCGGCCGGTCTACAGCAGCGCGCTCCTGCTCGCGCGGATCCACGCGATGCGCGACGAGCACGCGGAGGCGAGCCGGCAGCTCCGGTGGCTCCGGGCGCAGGGGGCGGTCGCGGACCTCCCGCACTATGCCCAGGCCCTCCTCGGCGTGATGCAGCTCGCCGTGAAGGACCCGAGGCAGAGCCTGGAGAGCGCGCGCACGCGGGCGGCGCTGCGGGAGGACGGGGAGCCGGCCGGCGATCTCGGAAGCGGGCTGAGCGCCGACCAGCGCGTCGAGCTCCTTTACTGGCGGGCGCGCGCGCTGCTCGATGCCGGCCGACCCGACGACGTTGCGCTGCTGCTGTCGCGCACCGCGCCGCTGCTCGCCGAGAGCAGGGCGTGGCGTCCGCGCTTCGCGAAGCTCCGGTCGGGCTACGGGCAGCTCGCGGGCTAGTACCTCGCCGCCCGACCGCTTCCCTGGTTCTGCGCGAAGGAAGCTGTCCGTGGCGCGGGGATCCCGCCGGGCTCACCTGACCCTCGCTTCAGCGGCTCATTCTGGACCGATCGTTCCAGAATGGCTCGTCCCTGGTTCTGCGCGAAGGAAGCTGTTCGTGGCGCGGGATCCCGCCGGGCTCACCTGACCCTCGCTTCAGCGGCTCATTCTGGACCGATCGTTCCAGAATGATCGTTCCAGAATGACCCCCCTGAAGCGAGGGCGCCTGGGCTCGAGGACGGTGCCTGCCCGCGTCGCGAGACCAGAAGGGGCTCCTCGCGCCGCGCCGCTCTGCAGGACCTCCCGTGCAACATGGCCGAACCCGGGTGACGAGGTACTGGGCAGCTCGCGGGGCGAGGCGGCTCGTCACCTCGGGTCGATGCGGAACACCTCCCCGGTGATCATGACGACGTAGAGCTCGCCGGCGGCGTCCTCGCCGAAGGAGGCTGCCGGCAGGCTCGACGCGAGGTCCGCCGTGATCTCCACATGATCCCGGACCCTCGATCCGTCCCACCGCAGCGTCCAGAAGCGGTGCGTCCCGTAGTCTCCGTAAACGTACCGGCCCTGGAGGCACGGAATCGCGGAGCCGCGATAGACGTAGCCGCCCGTGATCGAGCCGCCCTCTCCGCTCGAATGGCTGTGCTCCACGGCGGGCGCGACGCCGACCCGGGAGCACCCGGCCGAGACGCAGTGATCTCCCTCCATCGTCGGCCAGCCGTAGTTGCGGCGCCCGGTGCGGGCCGGCTCGATGTTGAGCTCCTCCCACGCGTTCTGTCCCACGTCGGCGATGTAGAGATCTCCCGTGCGCCGGTCGAAGCTGATGCGCCACGGATTGCGCAGGCCGTGGTCCCAGACGAGCGGGTTCACGCCTGCGCCGGAGAGATTGCCGGACGGACCGAACCCGGTGTCCACGTCGATCCGCAGGATCTTACCGAGGGGCGATGCGAGATCCTTCGCCGGAGAGGTCGAGTAGGGCGTGACAGCCGAGTCGCCGACGGACGCATAGAGATAGCCGTCCGGTCCGAAGGCGAGCGTGCCGCCGGCGTGGTTCCAGCCGCCGTGCTTCGTGTCGAGGAGCTTCCGGACAGGCAAGCTCCCCGCCGACGTGTCGGCGATATCGTGGTTCGCGGCGGAGCGGCGGAACTCGGCGATCGTGACGTTGCCCCTGGGCGCGGCGGTGTAGAAGAGCCAGAACCGGCCGTTGCTCGCGTAATTGGGGTGGAACGCCATCCCGAGCAGCCCGCCTTCCGCGGTCGGGCTGGGCGTGCACACGAGCGGGTTCGCGCTCGCCGGACGCGACGGCGGGCACGAGGTCCCCCCCCGGATATCGAGGAACGGCGTGGACCGGAGGACACCGTCCTTGATGAGGCGGACGACCCCGTCCTTCTCGAGCACGAACATCCTCGATGTGTCGCCCGGCGGGCTCGTGAGGAGGAGAGGCGCCGCCAGGCCGGACGCGACCGGGGTGAGCTTCAGGCGGGGCACCCCGGCGCACGCGGCGCCGGAGCCGCCGCCGCTGCCCGCGCTAGCGCTACCGGAGGGACCACCGCCGCCGGCGCCCGCGCTGCCGGCGGCAGGGCTCGCGCCGCCCGCGCCGGCGCCGCTGCTCGCGCTCGTGGTGGTCGCGCTCGCGCTGCTCGCGCCGGCGCCCGCGCTGCTGGCGCTCGCGCTGCTCGCGCCGGCGCCCGCGCTGCTGGCGCTCGCGCTGCCGCTGGCCGCGCCGCCGCTCCCGGCGCCCGCCGGCGGCCGCACGCCCGCGATCCAGGCGCGGACCGCCGCCAGCCCCGCCGCGTCGACGACCTCCGATGCGATCGGCGGCATCTGCGCCCGGGTGCCGCGGTGCGCCATGCGGCGCACCACCGCGCTCGAATCGGGATCTCCCGCCGTGATCCGGTGGACCACGCCGGGCTCCCGGAAGCTGGGCGTCACGCCCACGCCGGTCGCGTACGTGTCGGTGCTCTCCACCGTGGTGTTCGCGGCGAGCAGGCGTGTCCGCAGGGTCGCGACGCCGGTGCTGTTGTGGCAGTTGCCGCAGTTCGCGTGCAGGTAGCCGAGCGCGGCGGCCGCCTTCGCGTCGCCCGGCGGGCGGAACCCCCGCGGCATCGGCACGGTGAGCCACCCGGCGTTGCTCAGCGACCTGATGGTCTCGCCGGGCCCGTCGTGGCTCAGCTGCAGCGCGCTGAAGCCGAGGATCCGCTCCGGCAGCTTGCCGTGGCACTCCCAGCAGTCCGCGGTCCGCGGGATATCGTGCGAGGTCCCGCGCGCGTCCTCGACGCCTTCCTCGACGAGGAACGCGTCGTTCCTCGACGGGTCCCACGCGTACGCGGCGAACACCCAGTCGTCGATCCCGGGCCCGAACCGGTGAATGAGCCGCGTCTCCACGGCCACGCCCTCGGCGCGGAACTCCTTCCAGAAGCGCGTCCCCACCGGCAGCGACCAGTGGTCCATGTCGCTCGTGTCGATGGTCGAGCAGCGGGGCAGGTACACGAAGCGCCGCTTGCTCGCCCCGTCCGACCAGAGCTCGTACGCGGGGCGGAACTCGAGCGTGTTCGCCGCGCGCGACCGGGTCGCGATATCCACGTAGAGCCCGGTCTCGGACAGCCGCGCGGGCGGCGTCGGATCGGGCGGCAGCGCGGCCGGATCTGCGCACGGGTCGACCGTCGAGCTCGAGGTGCCCGTCGAGCTCGACGTGGTGGCGCTCGACGTGGCGGCGCTCGCGGTCGTGGCGCTCGCGGTGCTCGACGCGCCCGTCGTCGCGCCGACGCAAGGAGCGCAGTGCGGCCCCCCGCAGTCGATGCCCGCCTCCAGGCCGTTCATCCGGCCGTCCGAGCAGGTCACGTAGCAGACGTCGAGCCGGGGGCGCTGCTCCACGCTCTCGATCTCGCTGCTCCTCAGGTCGGTGTGGTGCGACGATGCCTCGTCGAGGAGCACGCCGTGGTTCTGCGCGGTCCCGAGCACCCATGACTGGACGAGCGACGACACGTCCGCCGTGCGGGCGCCGACGCCCGCCTCGGCCGCGATCGTCGCCACGCTCTCCGCGTCGAAGCCGCTGTCGCCGAGGCTCCTCCAGGTGACGGTCCGCTCCTCCCAGGGCGCGGTGACGCGGTAGACGCCGATCGAGCTGCTATCGATTTTGTGAGTCTGATGGAAGCTCAGCGTGGCAGAGGTGACCGTGGCGCCGGTGGGCACGGGAGAGAGGTCGAATCGCACCACCGACCGGCGCGAGCCGGCGCTCGCGACGGAGCCAGTCGAGAGGTTCGGAGAGGTGGAGTCGTTCCACCCCGCCGCGTTTTGCCACAGTGTCGCATCTCTCACCGTGCCGAGCGTGCCGCGCCGGATCGAGACGCACACAACGCCGTCGGTCGAGAGCGCCGCAGCGGAGGTCCCGAGCGCGAGCGAGTCGCCCGCTGCGACATCGCTGTTGCCGCCGGCGCCTTGCTCCTGGTCTCGGTCGGCGTCGGGCCCGGCGCTGCAGCCGAGGGTCGCCGCGGCGGCGCCGGCGAGGAAGCCGCGCCTCACGAGGGGATGAACGGCTGAGATCGCCGTCGAGCGGCGGGGGCCGCGGCGCGAGCGGCCGGGCGCGAGGGACCGTGGTTTCATACAGCAAGAACCTCCTTGTGGGGTTGCCGCGGGGGCTCTTCACCCGCGGGTGACGGCGTGCGTGCGCGAGGCGCTCGGTGGCCGAGCGGGATCCACGGGCACACCTCACCGTCGAGGGGCGCCATCATCACATCAACGAGCGTGCCAGCGAGCTCATCACAACGCGACGCGTCACACGCAACGATGAGCGGAGCGCAGCGCGACACACCGCAGGCGAGACGCGCGAGACGCGCGAAACGTGAACGAGGAACCATGGCAGTGCGCGCGGCGCGCGACGCATGGAGCTGGAGCGCTCCTGCTTTGCCGCTGGACACCATCCTACATGAGCGCCCGAGATCACGCCGCGCGCCGAAGTAGAGGTTGGATCCAGCGCGAGGGCGGCGTAACATGACAGGTTGTGTCATCCACCGAACCAACGCAGAGCGCCTCGCTGTTCCTCTGCATCACCTTCTTTCCGAGCGAGCGTCTGGCGACAGCGGTGCTAAGGCTGGTGTCCAGCTTCTGCGGCGCGGTGCTGGACGACGCGAATGTGAGCTCGCGGTTCTACATGGCCGCGCACGAGCTCGCCGAGAACATCACCAAGTACTCCACCGGCCCCCGCGTCAGCCTCGAGCTCGCGCTGGAGGAGGACGAAAGGTCACACATCATGAAGATCCGCGCGCGGAACGAGGCGTCGCCGGAGCGCCTGAGGGAGGTCGAGAAGCGGCTGCTCGACCTCAAGACCGCGAGCGACCCGCTGAAGCACTACGATGAGCTCATCACCGAGACCGCGATGGTCGAGGGCGTCTCTGGCCTCGGCCTGGCGCGCGTCCGCGCCGAGGGCGGGCTCGACGTCGATTACAAGATCGAGGGCAACGAGCTCACGATCATCGCGCACGCCCCGCTCGAGCGGTGGAGGGTGAATGAGCAGCTTAAGGGTTGAGCCCGTCGTCATGGACAGCTTCGGCGTCGAGCCGGCGCTCGTCGGCGATCGGCGCGACCAGCTCAGCGTCAAGCTCACCGGGACGGGCGATATGGCGGCGGCCGCGCCGCTCGGCAGCTATTGCAAGGAGCTCCAGAACGAGGTGAAGCGCCTCTCGCTGGCCGCCGTCGAGTTCGATATAAGGGCCCTCTACTTCCTGAACTCGAGCTGCCTGAAGGCGTTCATCGCCTTCATCTGCGGGCTCGCCGCCCAGGGGCTCCAGTGCGAGGTGAGGTTCGTGACGGACGCGAGGCTCGCGTGGCAAAAGCGGAGCCTCGCGGCCCTCGAGCGCATGTCGCCGAGCACTGTATCGATCGCCGAGAAGGTGAACTGAGAGCGACGGGCCATGGCGGCGAAGCGCCCGACGATCGCTCTCCTGACGGACTATCTCACGGGCGAGTACCAGGCCGAGGTGCGCTTCGGGGTCGAGCGCGCCGCCGAGGAGCACGACGTCAACCTCCTCGTCGTCTTCGGGGAGACGCACGCCCGCCCGGGCTACACGATGGTCCCGTCGAACACCATCTACCCGCTCATCAGCGCGGAGACGGTCGACGGCCTGGTGATCGTCTCGTCGGCGCTGACCAATCACCTGGGCATCCAGCGCGGCCTCGACATCCCGAACGACGTCCTCGTGTGCGGGTTCGACGACGTCGCCGTCTCGCGCGTCACGAAGCCGTCGCTCACGACCATCCGCCAGCCGATCAAGCAGCTCGGGGCGCTCGCGCTCCACAAGGTCGTCCGCATGCTCGCCGGCGCGGAAGGCGAGAGGCGGCTCTACCTGACGCTCGCCTCGGTCAACCTCAGCTGGACGGGGCGGTGCCTGTCGACGTGCCTGAGCCTGCCCTTGCTCAGGCGCACGCTGGCGACGGAGCTGCCCAGGCTGGCGCTCACACGCGCCTCGGTGAGACGTCCTCGTGCTCTACAGCGACGGGGTGACCGAGGCGCGCAACGCCCACCAGGAGCAGTTCGGGCTGGAGCGGCTCTGCTCCACGATCGAGGCCGCCCAGGCCGAGCCGGTGGACGCCATCCGCGACAGGATCCTCAGGGACGTGGAGAGCTGGTGCCCGAGCCCGGACGACGACGTCACGATCGTCGTGGCGAGGTACCGCGCGCCCCCGGTCGCCCCGTAGCCCGGCCCTCGGACCCGTCCTCGAGCTTCCAGTGGAGCTCCACGTTCCGCCTGGGCTTTATGAACAATTTCAGCGACTTGCGCTTCAGGACCGGCGGCTGCTCGAGGTGGCGGGCTCGCCGTGGAGGGGAGGCGCCGGGCGCGCGGCGGCCCGCGCCCCCGCGAGGGTGCTGTGCACCGCGGCGATGAAGCGCGGCGGAAAGATCTCGGGGTCGGTGAACCACGACGCCACGCTGCTCACGGCGCTGCCGCTCCCGGAGCGCTCGTCCGCCACGGCCCCGGCCAGCAACCGCCCGACGCCGAGGGCGAGCCGCGTCGGCGGCAAGCCCGCCTCGCGCACGAACGACAGGGCGAGCGCGCCGCAGGCCTCGTCCGGCAGGAGCGCACGCCGGGTGTCGCGCAGCAGCTCGGCGGCCTCCAGGAGGCGGCCGTAGGAAGCGGCGCGCCTCGGGATCGCGCGGCACAGCGCGCGGTGGAGCACCCGGAGGTGTTGCTCCAGCAGCACGCTGGGCATGCCGCGGTTCGCGAGCAGGCCCGCGAGCCAGCGGATCTGGCGCTCGACGACGGGGCGCGGATGGGTGGCGAGCGTCACGAGGAACGCGCTGTCGCTCCGGGTGAAGCGCCGCCCCCGCTCGCCGTAGCGAAACCCGTAGTAGGGCGTCAGCTCCAGGGAGAGCTCGCCGGCGCGCACCGCCGCGGCGATCTCGCGCGGGTCGTCGGGGAACGGGATCGAGCCGGCTTCTGGGTTGAGAGGGTGTCCTGCCATCGGAGCGCGCGGAGCGGCGGGCGGCAGAGCCCGTCAGCCGGTGACGCGCCCCTCGATGATACCGCCGTCCGCCGTGATGGCGACGACCACCTCCGAGTCGACGAACAGCGACACGACGGGGCCGACCCAGGCGTCGTTCTCCCAGACGCACTCCCACGTCCCCGCCATGGGCGGGATGCCGCCGCGCCGCACCCAGATGCGCCCCGCGCTGCCCGCCCAGGCGCGGCCCTCCGCGTCGACCGTCGCCGTGGAAAGGGCGCGCCGCGGCTCGATGTTCTCCGTGAAGACGCTCTGCCCGTACCGCCAGACGACGCTCCCCTCCGCGCCGACCGCGATGCCCACGCCGAGGTCGGGACGCCCGGCGCAGGCGACGAACGCCCGGGCCGGCGGCGCGGGGATGCGCTCCAGGTGCCAGTCGAGCGGGGCGTAGAGCGCGACGAGCCCCTCGCCCGTGGTCGACCGGCCGACAAGCATCCACCGCTCGTCCTCGACGCGCGCGACAGCGGCGAGGAGCGCGACGCCCTCGGCCGGCATCGGCCGCAGCCAGCGCTTGGCGATGAACGCGTGCAGCAGCGGCCGCGGATCGTTCGGCGTCGTCGAGACGAGGATGCCCATGTCCTCGAGGTCGCCGCTCAGCGCGACGTGGCTCTGCGGCTCGCCCGGCAGCTGGAAGACGCCCGTGACGCCGCCCGTCGTGTACACAGCGAGCGTCGAGGCGTCGCCGCCGAGCAGCCAGCGGCCGGGCCCGATCCGGTGCACGAAGCGCACGCCCTGCGGGCTCGGGAGGCCGCCGGACGACGCCTCGCTCCACCCGGTCCCGTTCCAGAAGAGCAGTCCGCCCGTGGCCGCGGCGAGGCACCGGCCGTAGCCGTCCCAGGCCACGCTCCGGATCACCGAGTCGAGGCTCGGGTGGTGGAGCACGCTCCACTGCCACCGCTCGATGACCGTCACCCGCGACGGGGCCTCCCGCAGGGCGCGCGGCGGCTGCGCGCTGATGAGCTCGGCCTCGATGGCGCGGTCCGGGCTCGGTCGATCGGCGGCCTTCGGCTGGCGCCGCGACAGCATCGTCTGGCCGAGCTCCCCCTTGAGCTGCACCGGCTCCTTCAGGTGCGTGGACGGGACCGTCATCGGCGCCATCTCCTCCGAGGCGCGCGCGCGCTGCTCGCTCGCGCCCGCCACGAGCCGCTGCTCCAGCGCGGAGACCGGCGAGGCGGGGCGGAGGTACGGCGACAGCATCGCGGCCACGGCCACGGCCTCCTGGAGGCGCTCCTGCGCCTCGCCCGCCGACGCCCAGCGGAGCGCGAAGTCGATCGACTTGCACGCCTGGTCGTTCCCGCGCAGCGCGGGGTGGAGCCACCGCGTCTCGAGGATGCTCCGGCGCGAGCGCGCCATCGCGGCCATGAGCGCCTGCGCCTGCGACTCCGCGACGATGTACTGCTCGCCCGTGAGCACGAAGAAGATGACGGACGCGAGGTTGAAGATGTCGGTCCAGGGGCCGATGGTGCTCGGATCGGCCGACAACATCTCCGGCGGCGCGACCCCTGTATTGCCGACGACGCCGGCCATGATCGTCTCGCGGATGCCCCGCGGCCGCGCCATGCCGAAGTCGCTGATCTTGAACAGCTCCTCGTCGCCGGAGCCGCAGCAGAGGATGCTCTCCGGCGTGAGCTGCCGGTGGATGACGCCCACGTCGTGCACCGCCGACAGCCCGCTCGAGATGCACTCGATCGCGCGCGTCGCGCGCGCCGGATCGAACGCGTAGCCCGTCGCCTGGATCGTCCCCTGCACCCGCTGGCGGAGCGTCACGCCCTGGATGCCGCCGTGCACGTACTCGATCGTGATCCAGGGCAGGTCGAGGGTCTTCGTGCCGCGCCGCACCTCGAACGTCCCGGTGTCGATCAGCCGGACGACGAAGGGCGTCGGGGGGACCTGCTCGTTGAGGCGGCCGAGGGAAACCGCCTCCTTCTTCACGATCACCGCCGCGGACGGGCCCAGCTGCCTGAAGAGCGACGGCCGCAGCATCTTGACGACCACGGGGGTCTCGCCCTCGGGCGCGGTGCGGACCGCGTAATACGAGACGAACATCGCCCCGGCCCCGGCGCGCGACACGATCCGGTAGCCGATGCTTGGCGAGAGGTCGCTGGGGATCGTTGCACCCTGCAGACCTCCGAGGGCCTCTTCGTCGCTGGGTATTGTGAGCACGTGGACGACCATAGCGCACCCGGCGCGCCGTGGAACAACTTGCCGCGGGGGGCCAATGCCGCCCCCGCGGGCGTCGCCCGCGCGTCGCGGGAGCTCCTCGGGGAGGCGGCCCGCCGGCCTGCTGACGTCGCTGCGAGGGGCGCGCGGCGCGCCCTGCGAGGCGCGGGCCTGGCGTCGCTGCGAGGGGCGCGCGGCGCGCCCTGCGAGGCGCGGGCCTGGCGTCGCTGCGAGGGGCGCGCGGCGCGCCCTGTAAGGCGGCGCGGGCGTCGCGCGTTGCAAGGGCATGAAGATCCAGAGCTCTCTCTCGCGCCGGTTGTGTCTCGCCGGCTTCCTGCTGTCGACCGCGCCCCTGCTCGCCGCCTGCGCGGCGCAGGCCACGCCGCCCCAGGCCGCCACGCCGGACGTCAACACCATCACGGTCGTCGGCCGCGGCGAGGTCAGCGCGAAGCCCGACGTCGCCCGCACCCAGCTGGGCATCGAGGTCATGGCGCCCACCGTCGACGAGGCGACGAAGACCGCCGCCGCGCGCATGACCGAGATCCTCGGGGCGCTCAGGAAGGCGGGCATCGCCGAGAAGGACATCCAGACCAGCAACTACTCCATCCAGCTCGTGCGGCAGTCCGAGCTGCCGCCCTGGATGCCCGTCCCCTACGCGCAGCCCGCGGCGGTGCAGCCTGCGCAGGCCGCGACGACCGCCGCGGCGGCCGCGCCCGCAGCGGCGACCGCGCCCGCCTTGCCCGCTGCACCTGCTGCGCGCGGGCCGAAGCCGGCGCAGCCGAAGCCGGCGCAGCCGCCTGCGCCGAAGCCCCCGCCGACCGCTGACCTGGCGCTGCCCCAGCCGCCTCCGCCGGCGCACTTCTACCGGGTGAGCAACACGGTGACGGCCGTCATCCGCAACCTCGATCAGGTAGGGCCGGTGATCGACGCCGTCGCGGCCGCCGGCGCGAACAACGTGTGGGGCGTCTCGTTCGGCGTGGACAAGACGGACCCGCTCGAGGCGCAGGCGCGGGAGAAGGCGATCGCGGACGCGCGGGCGCGCGCCGAGGCGCTCGCCCGGCTCCAGGGCGTCTCGCTCGGCCGCGTCGTCGCGATCAGCGAGGTCGTCGAGCAGGGCCATATCTACGCGGCCCCCGCCGGCCTCGAATCCGCCGCGTACGGGGGCGGCGGCACGCCCGTCTCGCCCGGCGAGGTCCAGTTCGGCACCCAGGTGAAGGTCGTCTACGCGCTGGAGAGCGCGCCGGCGACGAGCCCGCGCAAGTGACCTCGCGGCCCGAGGGGAGCGCGCCGGCCGCGCCTCCCCGGCTCCGCCGAGGCCGTCCGAATGCAGCTACATGCGCCGCGCGCCGCCCGAGTAGATAGAGTTCCAGCGTCCGGCCCGGGTCCCACGCGCTCGGCCCCCGGCTCCACGTCCTCGGCCCCCGCACCGCGCCACCATGATCGCTCCGCCCTGTCTGCCCCTCCGCCGCGCTGCCGCCTCCGCGGCGCGCCCCCGCTCCTCCGCCGCGCTCGCGCGCTCGCTCGCGGCGGCGGCGCTCGCCGCGTCGGCCACGGGATGCCTCGTGATCTCGCCGCCGGAGTACGACGAGCCCTCGAAGACAGCGCCGGTGCTCACGGCGGTCTTCCCGCCTCAGCACATACCCATCCACATCGTCGGGCAGGACGTCGTCAAGGATTTCGGCGCGACGGTGCTGTCCGAGGACAACGGCGATCCCGTGCAGGTCGCCATCTACATCGATTATGGGCGGCGCAGCGCCGCCGGACGCCCGTTCCGGAGGCCCGTGCCTCCGACGCCGATCAGGGCGGGGACCATCGCCGACGGACAGCGCCCCTTCACGGTCCCGTGGGTCCTCGACGATGCGCCCCTCCCGACAGACGGCATGACGCCAGCGAAGGAGTGCCACACCATCACGCTCATGGCATCGCACGCCTTCAACCGCTGCATTTGCCCGGCCGACACGGACGACATGAGCTCGCTCACCTGGCAGGTCATCAACTGCGACGCCAACGAGTCGGGCTGCCCCGCGGCGTGTCCCGCGCTGGACTGCGGCGGCAGCGACGCCGCCGAGTGTCTCTTCTGCGATACGCCCGAGTTCCATGACGCCTGCAGCCGCCCCTGACGCCGCGGCGGCGTGGTACATGGGGCCGATGATCGCTCCGCCTGACGTCCAGCCCTCTTCCGCGCCGCCGCCGCGCGGCGGGGTCGTCCGGCCCGCGCGCCGGCCGCCCGGGTGGGTCGCCCCCGGGCCCAGGCCCTTGACGCCGGATCGCCCGGAGGTCTGGCCCGGCCCCGGCGAGGACCTCTGCTATCTCTCGGGCGATTTCCGCATCCTGCAGCGGCTCGACGGGCACCGCTGGTCGGCCGACGACCTCGTGACGGCGTGGTTCGCGGCGGAGCGGGTCGGGCACGCGCCCCCGCGCCGCGCGGTGGACCTCGGGTGCGGCATCGGCACGGTGCTCCTGTTCACCGCGTGGCGCTTCCCGGACGCGCGCTGCGCGGGCGTGGAGGCGCAGGAGATGAGCGCGGCGATGGCGCGGCGCTCGGTCGCCTGGAACGGCGTCGACGGGCGCTGCGAGGTGCGGTGGGGGGACCTGCGCGATGCGGCGTCGGTCGAGGGGCTCGGGCCCGCGGACCTCGTGACGGGCACGCCGCCGTACCTGCCGGTCGGCACGGGCATCGAGTCCGATCGGGCCCAGTGCGGGCCGTGCCGGTTCGAGCACCGCGGCGGCGTGGAGGACTACTGCCTCGCGGCGGCGCGGCTGCTCGCGCCCGGCGCGCCGTTCGTGGCCTGCGCGGCGGCGCGGCAGCGGGGGCGGGTCGAGGCGGCCGCGGCGGCCGCGGGGCTCGCGCTCGAGGCGTGGCGCGATGTCGTCCCGAAGGAGGGCAAGGCGGCGCTGTTCTCGGTGTACGCCCTGCGCCGCGCCGCGGAGGTGACGCCGCGCGCCGACGAGCCGCCGCTCGTGCTGCGCGGCCGCAACGGACGCTTCACGGAGGAGTTCGACGCGCTCCGCCGGACGATGGGAATGCCTGTCTAACGCCTGCTCCGCGCACTACGGATCTCGGTAATCTCCAGCATACCCACCCTGGGCCGGCCGCTTGGGCGTGGACTGCGCAGCACGACCGCGGTAGTCGTGCGCGATGAGCCTTCGGATCACCCAGGTGGACGCCTTCACGGGCAAGCCGTACCGCGGCAACCCGGCGGCGGTCTGCATCCTGCCCGAGGCGCGCCCCGCGGCGTGGATGCAGGCCGTGGCGCGCGAGATGAACCTCTCGGAGACGGCCTTCCTGGTCGGCCGCGGCGACGGCGGCCACGGCCTCCGCTGGTTCACGCCGGCGGTGGAGGTCGCGCTCTGCGGGCACGCCACGCTCGCGAGCGCCCACGTGCTCTGGGAGACAAGCCTGCTCGCGCCCGACGAGAAGGCCCGCTTCTCCACGCAGAGCGGCCTGCTCACCGCATCTCGCCGCGACGGCGGGTGGATAGAGCTCGACTTCCCGGCGAGGCGCCAGGAGAGGGCGGAGCCGCCCCCGGGCCTGGAGCAGGCGCTGCGCGTGCAGCCGATCTACGTCGGCAGGCACGCGTCCGACTACCTCGTCCTTGTGGGCTCGGAGGACGAGGTGCGCGCCGCGAGCCCCGACTTCGGCCTGCTCGCGACGGTGCCCGCGCGGGGCGTCACGATCACGAGCCGGAGCTCGTCCAGGGACTTCGACTTCGTCTCGCGCTTCTTCGCCCCCGCCACGGGCATCAACGAGGATCCGGTCACCGGCTCCGCCCATTGCTGCCTGACGCCGTTCTGGGCGGCGCGCCTCGGAAAGGCGGAGATGCTCGCCTATCAGGCCTCGGCGCGCGGCGGCGTGGTGCGCGTGCGCCTGCGCGGCGACCGCGTCGATCTTGGCGGCCAGGCCGTCACCATCCTGGAGGGCGAGCTCCGCGCCGAGCCGAACATCCGGGGCGAGAGCTCGCCGCCCTCCGACAGCCCGCCTGCCCGCTAGGACACCGAACAGGTTGAAACCCCGAGAAAATGAACCACAGAGGCACAGAGGGCACAGAGTTTTTTTGTTGTTCCTCTGTGTCCTCCGTGCCTCTGTGGTTCAAATCTCTTCATTCCCGGGCGTTTCAAGCTGATCGGTGCTCTAGCCTGTCAGCTCGGCTGCGATACGAACGGCAGGGACACGGTCTGCGCCTGGAACAGCGGCCGTCCCTCGCGCGACCCGAGCGCGCCCTTCGCCGCAGGGCCCGACGCCGCGCGCGGGCGAGCGGGGCGAGCGGGCTTGTCGCGGGGCTCGGGCGCGATGGCGGGCGCGGGCGCCGCCTCGGCGGGCAGGCGCTCGACCGGAGCCTCCCATGCGTTCCGGGTCCCGCCGGCCTCGTTGGCCTGGAAGAAGACGGCGCGGAGCGCCCTCCCCTCGACGTCCGTCTCGACGGCCATCATCCAGAACCAAGGGCCCCCCGGCTCGGCCTCTTGCCCCATGAACGAGAACGTTATCTGGCGCGGCTCCGTGCGGCGGTTGTGCTCGGATCGGGCCGCCTCGAGGTGCCGCTGCGAGGGTTTGTCGGCCGGGCCGCGGTACACGCGCACCGCCACCCCTTCGATGTGCGGCATCAGGTAAAGCCCGTCGCGATAGACCGAGAGCCAGGGGTGCTTGCCGCTCTCCGAGAGCCGGCAGAGCGCGTGGCCGAACCGCTCGTGCGCCTTGCAGCCGATTCCCCAGCTTGTATCGCCCTCTTCGCGGTTCGCCTCGCTGAACGCCTTGTTGCGGACGTCGACCGCGGTCTGCGCCAGGAGGACAAGCCGGCTCTGGTGAAGGACGGGATTCAGCTCCCAGGGCAAGGACGGATCCATCGGACTGGCACGGTACGCGCGTTCACTCAAAAGTCAACCGGTTCCCGCGCTCATGGCTGGGACGAGAGGCGATTCGGCGCGACGGGAGCTGGCGAGCTGGCTAGCTAGCCAGCTCGCGAATGGCGCGCGCGCGCTCGAAGACGAAGTCGGGAAGGCGGAAGGAAATCCGATGTTCTTCCTGGCTCGCCGCCTTCATGAAAAACACTCTCCGGGCGAAGAACGGCGTCGCCACCCCGCGCGCGGGGCCGACCGCGGGCGGGGGCGCCGCTGTGCTAGAGGGCGCTCTCGCGCGCCTGCGTCGCGCGCAGGGAGGTGTTCTGTGGGAGAGGCGATCGTCGGGGTGAGCGCCGCGGAGCGGCCGCAGGTGGGCGTGGGCGTCATGCTGGTGCGCGAGGGCCGCGTGCTGCTCGCGCGGCGGCGCGGCAGCCACGGCGACGGCAGCTACTCCTGGTGCGGGGGCCACCTCGAGCTCGGCGAGTCGTTCGAGGACTGCGCCATCCGCGAGGTGCGCGAGGAGAGCGGCCTTGTCGTCAAGAAGCTCTCCTTCCTGTGCCTCAGCAACATCCTCGCCTACGGCAAGCACTACGTGGACATCCAGCTCCTCGCAGAGGAGTTCGAGGGCGAACCCGAGGAGCGCGAGCCCCACAAGATCGCCGGCTGGGCCTGGTACCCGCTCGGCGCGCTCCCCGAGCCCCTGTTCCGCCCCGTGGAGCTGGCCATCGCGAGCTACCGCAGCGGCCGCCGCTACAACCCCTGACCCCGCCCGCCATGCGCAGGAGCGCGCCGCTCCGCGCCGACGCCTGGCCTCGTCCTGAAGAGGCGCACTCCGGCGACACCTCCTCCACCTCCGCTGTGAAGAGCTACGGCACGCCCTCGCGGATCGCCACCCGCTCGACGCGCAGCGCCTCGCCGCTCGCGAGCGACAGCGAAGCCCCAACACATCGCCGCCGCGCACGTCACCCGCCCCCGAGCCGCGCCAGCACGCACGTCACGTTGTCCGGCCCCCCGTGCTCGTTCGCGAGGTCGACCAGCACGCTCGCCGCCAGGCTCAGCTCCCCATGCGCCCGGAGCACGCCCGCGATGCGCGCCTCGGGCACCGGGCCCCACAGCCCGTCCGAGCACACGAGGAACACATCGCCCGGCAGGGTCGCTTCCACCCGCGACTCGATCGCCACGCTCTCGTCACACCCCAGCGCCCGCGTCACCGCGTTCGCCCGGTCGCTCAGCGCTTCCAGCGCCGCCAGCGCGCCGTCGCCGTCCCGGAGCAGCTCCTCCAGCAGCGTGTGGTCCCGCGTGAGCCGCTCCAGCAGGCCGCCGCGCATCCGGTACACGCGCGAGTCGCCCACGTGCGCGATGTACGCCATCCCCGGCCCGAGCAGCACGCCCGCGAAGGTCGTCGCCATCCCGCGCATCTCGTCCTGCCGCTGGCTCGCCTCGTAGATCGCCCGGTTCGCGCGCCGGACGCTGAGAATCAGCCGTACCTCGTCCCGCTCGCGCGGCCTCGCCGCGCCGTAGGGCCACGTGTCCTCCAGATCATCGCCCTCCTCGAAGCAGCTCTTGACCACCTCGATCGCCATCCGCGACGCCACCTCGCCGGCCGCGTTGCCTCCCAGACCATCGGCCACCATGAAGAGCCCCAGGCACGGCAGCGCCGCGAAGCTGTCCTCGTTGCGGCTCCGCCGGCGCCCCACGTCCGACTGCGCCGCCGCCTCGATGGCGAGCTGTGGATACACGATCGTCCTCCTCGCGTGCTCGTCGATGAGACGAGCCGAGCCAAAGGCGCGCCGCGCTGCGCGGCGCGCGTTTCTCTGGTTGGTGAGGCCGCGCCGCGCGCGGCCTGGTTGCTACGTCGTTACATCGCTACGTCGCTTCATCAGCGCTGCCGCAGACTCGCGAGCGTCACGCCGCACAGGACCGCCAGCACCAAGACCACCGTGCCGAGCAACGCCGGGCGCGATCTGGGCTTGTCCGCCTCACGCTCCGCCGGCACTGCCCTCGCCCACGCCTCGTCGTCCTCTGCCTCAGCCTGTTGCTCGGCGGCAGCCAGCTTCTGCGCCCAGGCCCTCATCTGCACGACCGCCCTCTGAACGGCGGCGTCGCCCGTCAACAACGACAGCGGGGCATCGCGCTCTACCACCATCTTGGAAGGCTGCATCGCTTCAGCCTCCACACGGCGACTGCTCCGCGAAGTCCCAGCAGCTCCCTTCGCTCCCCGGCGCTCCGGCGTTCTCCAGAGCTCCTCCGGGGCCGGCGTCGCCGCCGGTGCCGGCTGTCCCGGCGGCGAACTGCAACGCCGGCGCCTCGCCTGGCGCCACCGCATACGCAAGGCCTACGGCAAAGCCGCCTTGCCCGCCATCACCCGCGCCACCAGGGCCGCCTGCGCCCCCCTTTCCGCCGTCGCAGCCGGCTTTGCTGGGCGGTGTTGCCGATGCAGCCCCACCGACGGCGCCATTGCCCGCCGGTGGCTCCATTTTGCCCCGCCGCCCCGGCGCCTCCATTCCCCGCCTTGCCCACCGCGACCGTCACCCCGGTCAGCTTCAGCCGGTTGCCCAGGCTCACGATCCCCACGCTCGAGCCGCCCGCCTGCCCTCCGCCGCCTCCCTTGCCCCCGCAGCCGCCGGCTCCGCCGCCTCCGCCGCTGGCCCCGACGCCCTCGACGATGTCCGCTCCGACCGGGCAGAACAGCCCCGCCTTCGCGCCGCCGCCGCCACCTCCGCCTTGACCCCGGCCGCCGGCGCCGGGGCCTCGACGCGCGGCGGCGGCGCCGCCGGCGGCGCGGGCCGCGCCGCCGGCAGGCGAGCCTCGGCCGGCGCTCGATGACGCGGACCACCCCCCTCCGGTATTGCTCGGTGCCCTGACGCGAAAGGCGATTGAAGCGCCCTGGAGGCGCAGATACCGCTGCTGCCATGGCCCGCACTGCGCCCGTGCCGAACGTCCCCGCGATCCCCGGGATGAACCCCGGCACCTTCATCCTCGGAGGAGGCGGCGGAGGTGGAGGCAGCGGCGGACCGGGCGGCAGGGGCGGCGCCGGGGGCCACGGGGCGGGCGGCGGGAGCGGGGGTAACAGCGCGGGCGGCGGAGGCAAGAGCGCGCCGGATCCGAACAAGCCCCGCGGGCGTCTCGATGCGCCGGCGGATGGGAATACGGAAAGATCGCCACGATAGCGGGGCGTACAGGCGGGGTGCGGGCTCGCCGTCCGGGCAAGCGTATCCGGACCCGGCTTGCCTGGTTGGCTGCTTTTCCCTTTGGCTGCTTTTCCTTTTATCGAACGCAGGCTCATGACACCTGCGACGTGAGGCACAAGATCCACACTCATGCCGACAGCGCATGGCATCACGGTCCGCGAGGTCTTCACAGGATCCATCCTGCCGGCACGGGGCGCCGAGCGCGGCTGGTATGGATTCGAGCCCGCGTGACAGGCTCAACCACGTTTGCGCTCCGGCTCGGCGGCCCGGCCGATGACGCCCGAGCCCTGTGGAGCACCGCGCACGCGGCCTCATCGTCCTCGCCGAGCGTGTCGCGCATCAGGAACCCTCTCCATGCCCCTCGCCTCCCCGTACACGATCATCAAGCCTCTCTCCCTCGATGGCAGAGCCGTCGTCTATCGTGCGGTCAGGAGCGCCGATCGCTGCCCGGTAATCCTCAAGGTGCTCGATCCGCGGCGCAGCCGCCCGAAGGACCTCGAGCGGCTGAAGCACGAGTATGAGCTCGGACAGCTGCTCGACTCCCGGGCCGTCGTCAAGCCGCTCGCTCTCGAGACGTACCAGGGCATGCCGGCCCTCATCCTGGAGGACTTTGGCGGCCAGTCCCTCGATCGCCTGCTCGGGACGCCCATGGGGGTCGAGCGCTTCCTCCCCCTCGCGATCCGCATCGCGGCGGCGGTCACGGACGTGCACCAGCAGGACATCATCCACAAGGACCTGAAACCCGACAACATCCTCGTCAACCCCGCCTCCGGCGAGGTCAGGATCACCGACTTCGGGGTCGCGTCCCGCCTCCCCCGCGAGCAGCAGCGCGCGCAGCCCCCCCGGCTCATCGAGGGCTCGTTGCCCTATCTATCGCCGGAGCAGACAGGGCGGACGAGCCGGGCCATCGACAACCGCACCGATCTCTACTCGCTCGGCGTGACGTTCTATCAAATGCTCACCGGGAGGCCCCCCTTCGAGGCGCGCGATCCGGTCGAATGGGTCCATTGCCACGTGGCCCGCGTTCCCACGTCACCGTCGGAGCTCGTCCCCGAGGTGCCCGAGATGATCTCGCGCATCATCCTGAAGCTCCTCTCCAAGATGCCCGAGGATCGCTACCAGAGCGCTCGCGGCCTCCAGCGCGATCTGGAGAGGTGCCTCGCAGAGTGGAGCGCGAGCGGGCGGGTGGAGCCGTTTGCGCTGGGCGAGCGAGACACGACAGGCCGGCTCCAGATCCCGCAGAAGCTCTATGGCAGGGAGGCGGAGGTCGCCCTCCTGCTGCAGGCCTTCGGCCGCGTGGTCGCCACGGGGACGCCGGAGCTCCTGCTCATCTCCGGATACTCCGGGATCGGCAAGAGCGCGCTCGTCCATGAGCTGCATAAACCGATCATTCGGGACCGGGCCTTCTTCCTTTCGGGCAAGTTCGATCAATACAAGCGCGACATCCCCTACGCCACGCTCGTCCAGGCCTTCCAGGAGCTCGTGATCGAGCTCCTCGCCGAGAGCGAGGAGCGGATCGCGGCCTGGAGGCAGCGGCTACTCGGCGCCCTCGGGGTCAACGCCCAGCTCATCGTGGAGGTGATCCCGCAGGTCGAGCTGGTCATCGGACGGCAACCGCCGGTCCCCGAGCTGCCGCCGACCGAGGCGCAGAACCGCTTCCGCATGGTGTTCCGGCACTTCATCGGGGTGTTCGCCCAGAAGGAGCACCCCCTCGCGCTCTTTCTCGACGATCTCCAGTGGGTCGACGCGGCCAGCCTCGGGCTGCTCAAGGACCTCTTGGCCCACCCTGAGATGCGCTATCTCCTCATCATCGGCGCCTACCGCGACAACGAGGTGTCCCCCACCCACCCGCTTGTGCTGACGTTGGACGAGGTGCGGAAAGGCGGCGCGCGTGTCTCGAACATCGTGCTCGGCCCGATACCGCACGAGCGCCTCGCCGCATTCGTCGGCGAGGCGCTTCGCTGCCGCCTCGAAGACGCCGCACCGCTCTCCGATCTCGTCTACGAGAAGACGGCCGGCAACCCCTTCTTCGCCATTCAGTTCCTCCTCTCGCTCCATGAAGAGCGCCTGATCGAGTTCGACGAGCGCACGGAAGCCTTTCGGTGGGACGTCGCGAAGATCCGCGAAAAGGGCTACACCGACAACGTGGTCGACCTGATGGTCGGCAAGCTCAGGCGGCTGCCCGCGAAGACCCAGGAAGCGCTGAAGCAGCTCGCCTGTCTGGGAAATACCGCCGAGGTCGCCCTCCTGGCGATGGTTCGCGGCAGTGTGGAGCACGACGTACACGCGGACCTCTGGGAGGCCGTCCGCGCGGGCCTCGTCATCCGCTTGGACAGCACATACAAGTTCCTCCACGACCGCATCCAGGAAGCCGCCTATTCGCTCATCCCGGCGGAGCTGCGCGCCGAGATGCATCTGCAGCTCGGCCGGCTCCTTTTGTCTCGGTTGCCAGAGCAGGGGCTCGCAGAGCGGGTCTTCGATGTCGCAAACCAGCTCAATCACGGTGCCCACCTCCTCACCGACCCGCGCGAGAAGGAGGCGCTCTGCCGGCTCAACTTCCTGGCAGGGACCAAGGCAAAGGCCTCGGTGGCCTACGCGTCGGCTCGCAGCTACCTGGCCCACGCGACATCCCTGCTGCCACCGGACGCCTGGAGCGCACGGTACGAGGATGCATTCACGCTCCACCTGGAGCTCGCCGAATGCGAGTACCTCGTCGGCCGCTTCCAGCGGGCCGACGAGCTGTTCGACCTGATTCTCCAGAACGCCCGCTCCAGGCCCGACCGATCCAGGGCGCACCGATTGCGCCTGCGGTTCTACCAGATCGCCGGACGACACCGCGATGCCGTGACGGTCATGATCCAGGCCCTGCAGCTCTACCGGGTGATGCTCCCGGAGTCCGACGAGGAGATCCAGATGGCCGCGGAGGCCGAGATCCGGCAGGTCTCGATCAACCTGCGCGGGCGCCCCATCGCCGACCTCGTCGATGCGCCTGTAGCCACCGACGAGAGCGTGCGGGCGCTCATCGGCCTGCTCGCCGAATCGAGCCCCATCGTATACACCTCGCGACCAGCGCTCTGGCTCCTGCTCACCGCCAAGGGGGTGAACGTTTCCCTGCAGTGCGGGCACGCCGAAGAGTCCTCTTTCATCTATAGTTATTACAGCATGGTGCTGGTCTCGATCTACCACGACATCCCGCGCGCGCTTCAGTTCTCCGAGATGGCGCTCAGGTTGAATGAAAAATTCAAGAGTGCCACGGCAACACTGAAAGGGAAGCTGCTCTTCCACCATGCAAGCGTCATCAAGGTCTGGTGCGGGCACTTCGCAGCGAGCCTCCCGCTCATGGAGCAGGCCTTTCTCGCTTGCCTCGACATCGGAGATCTCGTCTTTGCCGGCTACTTGACCTACAACATGACATGGCTTGTTCTGGAGAGCGGAGAGCCGCTCGTTCATGCCATCGACGTCGCGCGGAAGCACATCGCGTTCGCCCGGCAGACCCACAATGACGTGGTGTACCATGTCCTCCGGGTCGAAGAGCAGTTTGCAGCGAGCCTGAAGGGAGCGACGCAGGCGCCCACGAGCTTCAGCGACGGCACCTTCGACGAGGAGAGCTGTATCGCGGCCCTCAAGAAGGCGGGCTTCGGCCTTGGAATTACATACTACCATATCATGAAGCAGATCGCGACATTTACCCATGAACGATATGCCGAAGCGCTGCAGTCCGCGACCAGCGCCGCGTCGATGCTGCGCCAGGTGGCATCTATGGCGATCGAGGCGACGCATCACTTCTACCACGCGCTCACGCTGACGGCGCTCTATGCGCAGGCCCCTGCCGAGCAGCAGCGGCAGTTCGCGCAGACTCTCGAGAAGCAATTGCAGAAGCTGGAGCTCTGGGCCGACAACTGCCCCGAGAACTTCCAGACCCGCTACGCCCTGGTATCAGCCGAGGTCGCCCGCATCGAGGGCCGGGACCTCGATGCCATGCGCCTCTATGAAGAGGCCATCCGCTCGGCGCGCGACAGCGGCTTGGTCCATGTTGAAGCGCTCGCCTACGAGCTCGCATCTCGGTTTTACCGGGCGCGAGGGTTCGTGCGCTTCGCCGATACCTACTTGCGCGAGGCCCGCTCCTGCTATGTCCGCTGGGGCGCCGACGGCAAAGTCCAGAGCCTCGACCGATGCTACCCCGAGCTCGTCGAGCGACCATCGGTCGCGCCCACCGCCACGTTCGTGGCCGCGCCCGAGCAGCTCGACCTGTTCTCGGTGGTCAAAGCCTTGCAGAGCATCTCGTCCGAGATCCTCTTGCCGAAGCTCAGCGAGACGCTGCTGCAGATCGTGCTCCAGCAGGCGGGCGGGCAGAGAGGGGCGCTGATCCTGGTCCGCGACGGCGAGCTTGCCGTCTACGCCGAGGCCACGACCGACGGGACGGAGATCCGCGTCGCGAGCCACGAGGGCGTCCCGGCCTCGGCGGCGGCGTTCCCGATGTCGATCCTCCACTATGTCGCGCGGACGCGTGAGCCCGTCATCCTGGACGAGGCCGCCGTGGCGACGCGGTTCGCTTCGGACGAGCACCTCACCCGGAGACGGCCGCACTCGCTGCTGTGCCTCCCCATCGTACGGCAGGCGCGCGTGAGCGGCCTTGTATACCTGGAAAACAACCTCGCGACGGGGGCGTTCACGGCCGGCACGATCCGGGTGCTCGAGCTGCTCGGCGCCCAGACGGCCATCTCGCTCGACAATGCCATGCTCTACGCCGACCTCGAACGGAGCCAGATGGAGATCAAAGCGGTGCTCGACAACATGGTCGACAGCGTCTTCGTCGTCGACCGGACCGGGCGCGTCACCCTGGCCAACCATGCGGCGGCGCGTCTCGCAGGGCTCGCGAGCCCGGACGAGGCGCGCGTGCCCATCGTGGAGCTGGCGCGGAGGCTCCGCTTCGACCGTCCGAACGGGACGCCCTACGAAGCCGAGCAAATCCCGCTCGTGCGCGCGCTCGGCGGCGAGACGGTGGCCCTGGATGAGGGGACGATCTCGCTCCCCGGCGCGGAGCGGACCCGCTACGTGCACACCAGCGCGTCGCCCATGCGCGATGCGGCGGGGCAGGTGGTGGGCGCGGTGGCCGTCGCGCGCGACGTTACCGAGCTCGTGGAGCTCGACCGGCTCAAGGACCAGTTTCTCCGCGTGGCCGCTCACGAGCTCAAAACCCCCGTGACGGTGATCATGGGCTATGCCGAGATGCTCCTGCGCACGGCGATGGAGCTGCCGCCGAGGCAGCGCCGGATATTGGACGGGCTCCTGCGGGGCACCGAGCGAATCGAGCGGATCGTGGCCGATCTGCTGTTCGTTTCGCAAATCCAGATCGGCCGGCTGAACCTGGTGCTCGAGCGCGTGGATCTCGGGGAGCTCGTCGACCGCATGGCGGCGCGCCTGGAGCAGGCGGCGCCGTCGCGCCGCATCCGGGTCACGCGCCCCGAGGCCGTGGTGCTCCAAGGGGACCGCGAGCTCCTGGAGCGGGCCGTGACGCACCTGCTCGACAACGCCCTGCGGTACTCGCCCGATGGCCGCGACGTAGAGGTGGACGTCCGGATCGAGGACGCGCGCGACGCGCTGGTATCCGTGCGAGATCAGGGGGTGGGCATCCCCGTGGACAAGCGCGCGTGCATCTTTGAGCGCTTCCATCGCGCCCACACCGATACGCCCCACGATCACGGAGGGATGGGGACGGGGCTGTACCTGTCGCGCGCGATCGTGGTGCGCCACGGAGGCGAGATGTGGTTCGAAAGTGAGGAAGGCCGTGGCAGCACTTTCCACGTCCGCCTGCCCCTTACATGCGAAGGTGCGACCGTACCATCCTGACCAGCTGGTCGCAGTGAAAGGGCTTTGCGATCCACCCTGCGGCGCCGATCTCCTGGGCTCGAAGGGCGGCGTGCTCGGCCGCGGTCAGGACCATGATGGGCACCGACCGGCCGTGTCGGATCTGAAACTCCCGCGCGAAGGTCCAGCCGTCCATGACCGGCATCTTCATGTCGAGCAGGATGAGGTCGGGCATGTGTTCACCGATCCTCTCCAGAGCCTCTTGTCCGTGCCGCGCTGTCTGCACATCGAACCCCTCCACCGAGAGCATCGTTGCCAGGAGCTCGCGCAGGTCGTCGTCATCTTCCGCAACGAGAATATTTATCATCGCCTTGGTCTCCACGAAGCCCAGAGTTACCGATAGGGCCCAGGCCACCTTTCCGTTCACTCAGCGCGGGAGCCCGAAGACTCCATCGAGCTCTCTTCAATATCGATCCGCTAGCCGTTAGCCACCAATACTCATTTCCGATACTGTACAGCCATTCCTCCCTCCTGGCGCGCCGGCACAGACGGACTCAACGGAGAGCATCCTCATGGCCATTTGACTATAGCCGTTCCGAGTCACGTCGGCCTTCAAAAGGGTGGTGCAGTCATTTGAACATGAAGGCGGGAAGGCGAGAAGAAAACCTGAATGATCTTCCCGCCTTCCCGCCTTCATGTGGAACCTCTCTGGGCAAATGATCGCACCACCTTCAAAAGAGCCTCTCATCGCCGGACGGTTACTCCCTCGGCGACCGCCTTCTCCGCCGACAGGCAGGTCCGACGGCAGGCATGCGGCCTGGCTCTGCCTGCAAGCCCACGACGGAGGCAATCGTGACGGCCCTGCCGCCGTGCTGGCTCGCCCGTCGCTATGCTCGGCGGGGGAAAGGCGAAGCAAAACGATTCGAGGATGTCGAGGGCGAATCGCCACGCTCACCTCAGGTGACAGGAGGTTCCTGTCGAGCAGCCCCGGCCGACTCCTCCGGGGCCCTCACCAGACCGAGCCAGGTCCAGGTACTTGAGCCGCCCCTCGGCGATGAGGCGTTGTCGCGTCGCGACCCAGTGCTTGGGACTCAGGTCGAGGATGCGACTGAGCGGGTAGCTCGGAGCCACGGTCAGGATCGCTTGCAGCGGAGTTGCCATGGTTGACGAGAGCGATCGCTGCTGGACGGCTGAAACAATCAAGGCCGGCGACACGCATCAAGGCCATCGCTTCTTCGGCATGCCCCGAGCAGCGTGAGCCAGCCGCCCGCTGTGCTGGAGAGCGCCCCGCGGTGGAGCTCGCCATCGCGAGCTACCGCAGGGGGCCGTCGCTACAACCCCGGATCCCGCCCGCCCGGCGCCCCCCCGCGCGCCCCACGCCTCGCCCGCGGCGCTATTGACTTACGTTCAATAGCTGGTATGAACAGGGCCGGCCCCCGTGCCCTGAGCCGCGCTTCGGCGCGCCCGAGGCGTCCTCGCTCCGGCCCCGCGACCGGCGCCGGAGCGAGGACGCCTCGGGAGCATGCGGAGGAAGGAGAGCTTAATGATCACCGACCCGTCACCCCTCAGACCGCGCAAGCCGCCCGTGCCGTTCGAGCAGGGCCTCACGCGCCACTGGCTCGGGGGCGCGGCGCTGCCGACCCACGTCGTCAACGCCGTCAACCTGCTGTTCCCCGCGGGCGAGCGCTTCTTCATCCGGAGCGTCGCGCGCTACGCCAACCGGGTGGACGACCCGTCGCTGCGCGCGCAGATGAAGGCGTTCTTCGGGCAGGAGGGCCACCACGCGAAGGCGCACGAGCGGTTCTTCGACCTGCTGCGCGGGCAGGGCTACGAGATCGACCGGTTCCTCCGCGCGTACGAGCGGGTCGCCTACGACGGGATCGAGCGGATCTGCTCTCCCGAGCTGCGGCTCTCGATCACCGCGGCGCTCGAGCACTACACCGCGATCATGGCGGAGGACGCCCTCCAGGCCGGGACGCTCGACCTGGCCCACCCGACCGCGCGGGCGCTCCTGCTCTGGCACGCCGCCGAGGAGATCGAGCACAAGACCGTGGCGTTCGACGTGCTGAAGGTGGTCAACCCGAGCTACCCCCTCCGCCTGCTCGGCTTCGCGGTCGCCACGATCACGCTCTCGATGTTCTGGCTCGCCGCCCTGCTCGTGCTGCTCGTCCAGGAGCTCCCCGGCCGCAGCGCGCCGAGAGACAGCTCCCCCGTCCCCGGGCCCCGGTCGATCCTGAAAAACGTATTCTTCCGCGGGATGCGCGAGTACGTACGCCGCGACTTCCACCCTTCCCAGAACGACAACATCCATCTCGCGAGGGCGTACCTCGCCGAGATCGGCGTGACCTGAGCGTTGGAGCGCGCTGGAGCGAGGCCGTGATCGGCCACGAGCACAGGCACGCGATCATCGGCGCGGGCATCGGCGCGGGTATCGGCGCCGGGCTCTCCAGGTTCGGCGTCGCGCCTTTCGTCAAGCTGAGCAGGCCCCAGGTGCTCCGCGCGGTTCGCAGCGGCGAGCGGCTGCTGCCGAGCCTGCCACGGCTGGAGCCGCTCCTCACGCGAGGCGCCTCGCCATGCTGGCGAGCACAGCGCGGCCCGATGGACCAGGCGCACTGAGCAGCGCGGCGTCCCGACACAATCTCGACATCGCGCTTGACGCCGCCCGGACGCATCCCCAGCAGAACCACGTAGACCGTGGCGCTCCCGCAACACGTCCTCCGACAGTCACGTGCACGGCGCTTCGCAGCTGCGACACGTGTCGCTCTTCATTGATAGGCATGAGCAGGGCACGTATCATGCGCTCCATGGCAGACGCGGCGGGCGGCCCGCCTGGCTTCAGCTCCGGAAGCGAGAACGGCGGCGATCCTCCCCCGACGCCGCTCGTGCCCGACGTCGCGGATACGCTGCAAGGCGTGGACACGGTGGTGCGCGACCGGTCCCCCGCGCGGGTCGAGCCGCCGGTGGAACAGCACACCGACGGCTCGACGCTCAGCGACGAGGACCTGGTGCTGGCCGCCACGCGCTCGAGCATGCACGAGGGCGGGGGCCAGGTGCCACCCGAGGGCACTTTAGTGGGCGGCGTCTATCGCATCCTCGGGCGTCTTGGAGAAGGCGCGATGGGCGTCATCCTGCTGGCGCGCGACGAGCAGCTCCAGCGGGACGTCGCCATCAAGCTGCTGCGTCCGGAGCAGCTCGACAACGCGCAGATGCAGGCCCGGCTGCTCGCGGAGGCGCGGGCGATGGCGCGGGTCCACCACCCCAACGTCGTCGAGATCTACGCCTTCGGGGAGTACGTGAACGCGCCGTACTTCGTCATGCAGTACGTGCCCGGCGTCACGCTCGACAGCTACGTCCACAGCAAGGGCGGTCGGCTCGGCCTCGACGAGGCGCTGAGCATCCTCGACCAGGCCTGCCTCGGCGTCTCGGCGATCCACGCCTCGGGCATCGCCCACCGCGACGTCAAGCCGAGCAACATCCTCGTCGGCCACGCCCTCCGCGTGGTGGTGGCCGATCTCGGCCTCGCGAAGCGGATCCCCCGCGGCGACCGGATCGAGCTCGCCTTCTCGGGCACCCCGGCGTACCTGGCGCCCGAGGTAGCGCTGGGCCGGCAGCTCGACGCCGCGCTGCTGCCGCGGATCGACGTCTACGCGCTCGGGGTGGTGGCGTACTACCTGCTCGCCGGCCGGCTGCCTTTCCAGAGCACGAGCACCGTCGATCTGGTGATGCAGCACGCATATCAGCCGCCGATCCCGCCGAGCGAGCTCTGCCTGGATCTCCCTTCGTCGTTTGACGCGCCGGTGCTCGCGGCGCTGGCCAAGGAGCCAGACCAGCGCACGGCGAGCGCCGAGGCGCTGCGCGAGGCGCTCCTCGACGCGCGCAGCGGCATGCCGATGTATGCGAGCTCGACGCGCGTCATGGTCGCCGACGACAGCCCGTCGTTCCGCGCGTTCCTCGTGAGCGTCCTCGCGCAGGCGCTGCCGGGCGCGATCATCGAGACAGCGCCCGACGGCACCGCAGCGCTCGCCGCGATCGAGGCGAACCCCCCGTCGCTCGGCGTGTTCGATCTCGACATGCCGGGCCTCGACGGCATCGCGCTCACGGCGGCGGTAAGGAAGCTCCCCAAGGGGGACTTTCCGATCATCGTGGCGACCGGGACGGGCGGCGCGGCCGACTGGCAGTGCCTGTCGCGGCTCGGCGCCTCGGCGTTCCTCGTCAAGCCGTTCGACGCGGGGCAGCTCATCACCCTGGCGCGCGCGTTCGTGGGCGTCGCGGATGAGCAGAAGCGCCGGCAATGATTACTAGAACGACGACCACGACCACGGCGCTGGATCGGACGGCGCGGCGCGGCGCGGCGTGCGCCGGCGCGAGCGCGCCGGGGCTCCGCGGGGTCGGCGGCGTCGAGGCTCCTGATGAGTGACAGCGAGATCAAGGTCCTGCTGGTGGATGACGACGAGGTAGATCACCTCGTCACGCGCCGGCTCCTCCGCGAGATTTCCCGGACCCGCTACGACGTGACGTGGCTGAGCACGTCGGACGAGGCGATCGAGGCGCTGCTCGCCGGCGGCTACGATGTCTGCCTCCTCGACTTCCGGCTCGACGCCCGCACCGGGCTCGACGTCGTGCACGAGGCAAACCAGGTCGGCTGCTCGATCCCGATCATCATGCTGACGGGCGTCGGCGACGAGGCGATCGACATGGCCGCGATGAGCGCGGGCGCGGCGGATTACCTGGTGAAGGGGCGGTTCGACGCGCAGATCCTCGAGCGCACGATCCGCTACGCCATCGAGCACAAGAGGAGCCAGCTCAAGCTCAAGCAGTACGCCGACACGCTCGAGGAGAGCAACCGGCAGCTCCTCCAGATGCACGAGGAGCTCGCGGCCAAGAACGCGGAGCTGGTCCGGCTGAACGAGGAGAAGAACCGCTTCGTCGGCATGGCGGCCCACGACCTCAGGAATCCGCTCGGCGTCATCCTGGGCTACAGCGACTTCATGCTGATGACCCACCGGCGCGGCGAGCCGTCGTCGCTGCTCCGGGAGGGCGGCGTCGAGATCATCGAGATGATCAGGAGCTCGAGCAAGTTCATGCTCTCGCTCATCAACGACCTGCTCGACGTGTCGATGATCGAGCTCGGCAAGCTGAACCTGGACCGGAAGAGCACGGATCTCATCCAGCTGGTCGAGTCGAACGTGGCGCTCAACATGGTGCTGGCAGGGCAGAAGAGCATGAAGCTCGTCGTGGAGAGCGACGAGAACGTCCCGCGGGTCGACGTGGACGTGCACAAGCTGGAGCAGGTGCTCAACAACCTCATCAGCAACGCCATCCACTACTCCCCTCCAGGCACGACCATCCGCGTGCGGGTCCAGAGCGCCAGCGCGCCTGAAGGCCTCGACGGGGCGGGCCGCGAGGTGCTCGTCTCGGTCCAGGACGAGGGGCCCGGTATCGCGCCGGAGGACATCGGCAAGCTGTTCCGCCCTTTCGGTCGGGCGCGGACGGTCAGCACCGGCGGAGAGCGCTCCACCGGCCTCGGGCTCGCCATCGCGCAGCGCATCGTCGAGGGGCACGGCGGGCGCATCTGGGTCGAGAGCGTGCTCTCGAAGGGCGCGACGTTCTTCGTGGCGCTGCCGGTGTCGCCGTCCACCGAAGCCGCCGCCTGACGGAGACGCCTGGCGATGTGCCCGGGAGCACGCCGGGCGCCGGCCGGAGCCGGCGCCGCGCTCAGCGCCCCTGCGGGAGCTCCGCGTGAGCCGACCGGAGCCGGCGCCCGCGCTCAGCGCCCCTGCGGGAGCTCGGCGTAATCGAGGTAATCGAAATCGGCAGGCAGGCTCTTGCCGGTGAGGTCGTGAGCGCACAGCGCGGCGAAGGCGCCGGTGAAGCCGAGCCCGAGCGAGGGGCGCTCGTCCGACAGGAGCGACGCGTCCAGCACCGGCCCGAGCGGGTCGAAGCGCTCGCCGTCCCGCGAGGAAGAGAACTGGAGGTCCTTGCCGGACAGCTCGAAGCGGAGGTGGAGCCGCGGAGACGTGAAGGCGAGCGGGCGCGCGAGCCAGGTCAGCTTTCCGTGCTCGCTGCCGAGGAGCGCGAGCGAGCGCCCGAAGCGCTCGTCGTGGCTGAGCAGCGCATAGAAGAAGTTCTCGTCGCTGTACATGCACATGAGCCCCGCCATCTGCTGGAACGAGGTCGGCTCGAACTCGAGGCAGGTCTCGACACGGCAGCGGAGGGACTGGATGCGGCGCCCGACGACGCTCTGCCGGTGCAGCGATTGCGGCGACTCGCGGCCGCGGACGCGCAGGTAGCCGGGCCGCTCGCGCAGCGACACCCAGCTCTCGTCGGGCACGTCGCGCAGCGTCTGGTACGCGACGCCGAGCGCCTCCCTGTCGAAGTGGTCCCGCACCGGCGGCTCCTCGAAGGGGTGGGCCGGCAGCCGGGGCGCCGGCACGCGGACGGCGGGCGAGCGCGGGCTCTCCGTCCCCTCGAGCGCGAGCCACCCGTCGTCGGTCCAGCGCACCCGCTGCAGCGCCGTCTCGCGGCCGAGGATGCAGCGGCGCTCGTTCGGGAGCGGCCTCCCGCACAGGTGGGCGATGTACCACTCCCCTGTCGTTGTCTCGACGAGGCTGCCGTGCCCGGCCTTCTGCAGCTCGAGGCCCGGGTCGTGACGGGAGGTCAGGAGCGGGGTGCCCGGGGCGACCTCGTAAGGACCCTCGATGCGGCGGGAGCGCGCCAGCGTCGCGGCGTGGTCGTAGAGGGTGCCCCCCTCGGCGACGAGCAGATAGTAGTAGTCCCCGCGCCGGTAGAGGTGCGGCCCCTCGGTGAGGCCCAGGCCGCTGCCGGCGAAGATCCAGCGGCGCTCGCCGACGAGCCGGCGCCGCTCGAGATCGAGCTCCTGCAGCACGATGCCGGGGAACTGATCGTTGCCGGGGCGATGGTCCCACACCATGCTGACGAGCCACGCTTTGCCGTCGTCGTCGTGGAACAGCGAGGGATCGAAGCCGCCGCGGTTCAGCTCGGCGGGCTCGGACCAGGGCCCCTCGATGCGGCTCGCGGTGACGTAGTAGTTGTGCGCGTCAACGAAGCCGTGACCCCAGGTCTTGACGTCGGTGAAGACCAGGTAGAACACGCCGTTCGCGTGGGTGAGGCAGGGCGCCCAGATACCCCCTGAGCGCGGATTGCCGAGCAGGTCGAGCTGGGAGCGTCGGTCCAGGACATGGCCGATGGGCCTCCAGTGGCGGAGGTCGCGGCTGTGGTGGAGCCGCACGCCCGGGAACCACTCGAAGGTGGAGGTGGCAAGGTAGTAGTCCTCGCCCACCCGGAGGATGGAGGGGTCTGGATGAAAGCCCCGGAGGACGGGGTTCTCGATGAAGGTCGGTTGGTTGGTCATCGCTGCCGCCGCGGTTCCCGGAAGTGAAGTCGAATGCTGCTCGTCTGGAGTCGGACGCTGCGCGGAGGCCACGCCGGGTCGCGCGGGATCTCGTGCGCCGGGGCATCTTGCAGCGGACGGGCTGGCAAGCGCAACGAAACAGGGCAGGCCGGGGCAGGATCACGCCTGGCATGGCGCAGGCCCGGAGGGGCGCTCGGGGCCGCATCAGACGGAAGCGAGCGCTGCGGCGCTGTCGTGTGGGCAGGTGGCTCCTGTGTGAGCAACCGGCGCCGCGCTCCGCCCCGGCGCCGCTGTGTGTCGCGCGAAGAACCGCTTCCCCCTCCCATCCTTCAGCGCATTCCACGTTGAGCAGGGCATCCAGAAGGTGGATAATCCGCTCGATGCAACTTCACGGTCCACGGTAGCGCGAGACCGTGAGGACCGACCCGATCGCTGGATGCGCCGTGCCGGACGCACCCTCGACCGATCGCCGGAAGCTCGCGGCGCCGCCGCCCCTGGACCGGGACGTTCAGACCGCGGTTGGACCGTGTAGGACACATCGATGTGCGCAGGCTCCGTACCTCGAGCGAGGTACCAGGGAGGAGTAGGCAGTGGCGAATAGAGCTCGTTTCAGAGGCGTGCTGTCGGCGCAGGCCAGCGTGATGGCCGCGCTCCTCGTGCTGTCTGGAGGACAGGGGTGCGGGGGCGACGAGAACAAACCCGATCCCCAGGAGCAAACCCCGCCGGACGAAGACAACGAGAACCCACAGCCTGATCCGGATCCCGATCCGGATCCCGATCCCGACCCCGACCCCGACCCCGATCCCGACCCCGATCCCGATCCCGAGACGCCAGCGGGGCCCACCGAGTTCGTGTCGGCCGACGATCCCTTCACCGAGGGGTACCTCGGCGAAGAGGAGGAGGAGGAAGAAGAGGAGGAAGAAGAGGAAGAAGAAGAGGAAGAGGCCGGCCGCGACGTCGAGGAGGGCGACATCTACCGCGTCCTCGGCGGCGGGCAGCTCCTCAACCTCAACACCTACCGCGGCCTGCAGGTCATCGACATCGCGGACCCGACGAACCCGAAGTTCCTCGGCCAGCTGCAGATCGCCGGCACCCCGGTCGAGATGTACGTCGTCGGCGATCGCGCGGTCGTGCTCCTCAACGACTGGGCCGGCTACCAGCTCAAGGCCGACGGCCTCACCGTGGAGCGGCGGACGGGCGGCAACCTCCTGTTCATCGACATCGCCGACCGCACCGCGCCGAGGCTCCTGTCGCAGGTCCCTGTCACGGGCCGCATCATCACGAGCCGCCTCGCGCGCGGCGCCACCGCGAGCTCGCTCTACATCGCCTCGAACGGCTCGGAGCTCGTCGAGGTCAACCCCGGCCAGTGGCAGTGGGTCAACAAGACGACGGTCAAGAGCTTCGATGTCACCCCCGCGGCGCTGGTCGACCGCAGCGAGATCGAGCTCGGCGACACAGTGACCGCCATCCACGCCGAGGCGGACGTGCTCCTCGTGGCCCGCAACAACTACGGCTGGTCCGGCGAGCCCAGCGATATCGCGGTCATCGACATCTCGAGCAGCGACGGGTCCATGGTGGAGCGCGGCAGCGTCACCGCGGCGGGCTACGTGCGCTCGCAGTTCCACATGGACTTCCGCGACAACATGCTGCGCGTCTTCTCCGGCCCGCGGTGGGCCGACGGGACGTCGGCGAGCTACCTCGAGACGTGGAACGCGGCCGATCCCGACAACCTCGTGCCGGTCGACAGCGAGGACTTCGGCGCCGGGCAGTCGCTCTACGGGGCCATCTTCATGGATGACAGGGCGTTCGCGGTGACCTACCGGAACCAGGATCCGTTCCACGCCTTCTCCATCGATCCGGGCGGGAACGTCGAGGAAAAGAGCGAGTTCATCGTCTCCGGGTGGAACAACTTCTTCCGCCCCGTGCTCGACGCGACCCGCATCATCGGGATCGGCGTCGACGATCAGAACGGCCGACAGCTCTCGGCCAGCCTCTACGACATCACCGACCTGACCAACCCGACGCCCCTCGTGGCGCGCGCCACGGTCGACAGCGCCGCCCAGGGCTGGAGCTGGTCCGAGGCGGACTGGGACCACCGCGCGTTCACCGTGCTCGACGACGCCGTGGACGCGGTGGCGCCGACAGGAGAGGCGGAGACCGGCCTCGTGCTGCTCCCGTTCTCGGCGAGCCGGAACGTGGACAACTACTGGCGGCCGTTCGCCGGCGTGCAGATCTTCACCTTCTCGGACACGACGCTGACCCGCCGCGGCGTGATGGAGCACGGGACCCCCGTGCGCCGCACGTTCCGCGCGGGCGACGAGGCCACGGCGAACGTGTCCGACGAGGAGCTCACCCTCTACGATCAGGAAGCGCTCGACACGACCGAAAAGCTCGGGCGGCTCGAGCTCGCCCCGGATTACGTGAAGGTCCTCGCGTTCGGCGATTACCGCGTGCGCATGAAGGTGCCTTACGACCTCTACTGGAACCCGCCGGCGAACCGGATGATCAAGGCCGAGGTCGTCCCGACCGCGGGGGTCGCCCAGCTCGCGCAGCCGGTGGCCACCTTCGACCTGCCGCTCAACGCCGAGTTCCATCAGGTGGGCGACCTGCTCGTGTCGCTCACCACCACCTTCGAGAACTGGGTCGGCAAGGTGACCCACATCGAGGTGATCGACATGTCCGATCCGACCGCGCCGCGGCGCGCGGGCACGCTCGACACGGGCGATCTCCCCACGACGGGCACCTACTACGGCGGCGCAAGGTCGTTCCCGACCGTGCACGCCGGGCGCGACGCCCTCGCCTTCCTGCGCGTCATCGGCCACACCGAGGATCTCGGGGTCGGCTGGACGTGCCAGACGCACCCGGCGACCTCCCCGAACTGCGTCGGGCAGGACGGTTGCACGTACGTGGCCGGAGAGCGCTTGTGCCGCCACATCGGCACCGACGACTACTGCAGCGGCGGGTTCGCCGAGTGCACCGACCACGCCGACGCGGACACGACGTGCACCCCGATCGAGATCGGCCAGGGGGCTGACATCCCGGGGGTCACCTCGACGTACTGCTACGAGTACATACCGCGCCGGAGCTGGGCGCAGGTCGAGGTCAGCGTGGTCGACCTCTCCGACCCGGACCACCCCACCTTGACGCCGCCCCTCGCGCTTCCGTACGACAACGAGGCCGTTGACGTCCTCAATGACGACGGGGAGCTCTACTTCAACATCAAGCGCTCGGTCGGCGCGCCGGACGACCCGCGCCCGCACACGCAGTACTTCCTCACGCACCTCGACCTGACCGACCCGGCGGCGCCCGCGCTCGATCCGGGGATCAACGTGCCCGGCGAGGTCCTCGCGATCCAGGGCAACTCGATCTTCGCGAACGACAGGGTGTGGGGCGATCAGTTCATCGAGACGGCGATCGCGCGGCTCGAGCTGCACGAGGGGCTCGCGTACCTGCAGGAGTACCAGCGGTTCCCGGACCGCCGGGTCCACGCGATATCCATCGACGAGCGCGGGCTGCCCGTCGTGACCCACAGCCTCATCTGGCGTCCGGTCAACAGCTGGTACTCGACCTCGGATCCCAACTACAAGCTGACCACGCTCTCGCCGCTGGCCGAGGGGGAGACGCCGCCTCCGCCGCCGGAGGACGAGAACCCGACGCCCCCCGAGTTCGACATGCTCTCCACCGTCCGCATCGCGCCGTGGGCGTCGCTGCGCAACACCACCGACCTGCGCGCGCTCTTCGAGGTGCCGGGCGGCGTGCTGGCGATCTCCCTCGAGCAGCCCGAGGCGCCGAAGGCGCAGGCGTTCTTCCCCACCTGGGGCTGGCCCGAGCGGTTCGTGGCGAGCGGGGAAGAGGTCCTCTTCGCCTCCGGTCGCTTCGGCATTCACCAGCTCGATCGCGAGACAGTCAACCTCGTCCCCTACATGGGCGAGTGATCTGACGACAAGGCAAGCCGGCCGGCGCGCTCGGCGCCAGGCCGGCTCGCCATGGTCCGGAGCCGCCTGGCGCGACGAGCGATCCCGCCGGCGCGGCGCGCGATCAGAACCCGATCATGAAGAGGTGAGCGCGCACCTCGGCGCCGAGGCGGAGGTCGGCGATCTCGGCGGCGAGCGGGTCGCCGCCGTGGCCCACGCCCTGGCGCACGAGCAGCCGCGCCTCGGCGCCTGCCCCGGCCCAGTCGCTGAAGAGGTGCGCGCCGGAGCGTCACGTCGAGCCCGGAGCGCAGGTAGACGTCGACGCGCTCTCGGCGCCCCCAGATGAAGACCACCGAGGGCTCGAGCATCACGGCGGTCATGCGCTCGCCCTCCACGATGTCGATCGAGGCGTACGCGGCGGCGATCTCGAACGCGAGCGGCTCGCCCGGGCGCAGGCGCGCGCCGAGGCCGACGGCTTGCTGCGAGTACTCGATCCCGGCGAACGTTCCGAACCACCGTCCGGCGGCGAACACCTCGAGCAGCGGCAGCCGGAGCCGGACGGGGTTCGGCTCGCGCTGCACGCCGCGCTCGATCCACGCGCGGCGGCGCTCGTCCTCGACCTGCCGCGCCGCGGCCGCGCGCGCCTCGGGCTCGAGCCGCCCGCGGGCCTCGGCCTCGAGCCGGGCGCGCGTCGCGAGCTCGAGCTCCGGCGTGAGGGGGGGCGGCCGCGGGGGCGCAGCCGGCGCGGGCGGCGGACACGTCCCGGGAAAGCACGGGAGCTGCGCGAGGAGGTCGCGCGGCGCGAGGAGGGCCGACACGAGCGCGAGCGCGGCAGGGAGGCGGGGGATCATGGGCACGCGAGGTCGACTCCTCAGGAGGTCCGACGTCGCAGGTGGCTCGCGCCGGGCCGTGCGCCCCGGCGGGAACACGCATGTTCACAGATTCCCGTCCGCGGGTTCAAGGAAGCGATGGCGCCAGCACGGCGGCGACGACTGCCGGCGGGTTCGCGCCGCGCCGCGGGGGCGCGTGGGCGGCGCGAGGGGAACCCGCCGCGCGCGGGATGCGGAGAGATCCGGTTTCGCGGAGCGCCGGACAACGCTATGGAGGAGGCCCATGGTCGAGCAAAGCACAGCGGAAAACGAGGGCGGGCAGCCGGAGAGCGCGGAGCCCGTCGAGGAGCGCGCGCCGGACCAGAGGGCGCCGGAAGCCGCCGGACAGGCGGCAGAGGGCGGCGGCGCGGGGGCCTCGACCGGCGGCGGCGCGGGGGCTGCGGCCGGCGTTGCGGGCGCAGCGACCGCGGAAGCGGCGACCGCTGGCGCAGCGACGGCCGCTGCAGCGACGGGTGACGCGGCGAACACAGCCGCAGCGTCCGCTGGCGCGGCGACCGCAGCAGCGCCCGTTGCCGCGCGGCCGCGACGGGTCATCGACATGCGCCGACCGCGGCCGCCGGCGCCGGCGCAGGAGACCCCGGCGCGACGCCCGGCGAGCCCGGGGGAGCGTGGACCTGGCGACCGTGGAGCGCGCGAGCGCGGGGCGAGCGACGGCAGAGCGCGCGAGGGCGGGGCCAGCGACGGCAGAGCGCGCGAGAGCGCAGCGCGCGACGGCGGAGCTGCCGAGCGCCGCTCCACGGACAGGACCAGGGCGCCGCGGGATGGGGCGGCCCAGCACGAGCGGGCAGGCGCCAACGGGGCCGCTGGTGCCTCGCAGACCCGTTCGGCCGCGTCGCGTGCCGCGCCGGGCGCCGCCTCGCGCGAGCGCCACGCGCCCGCCGAGGCGAAGCCCGCGCGGAGCGCCGCGGGACGGGCCGCCGCGCCTGCCGAGGCGACGCCCGCGCGGAGCGCCGCGGGACGGGCCGCCGCGCCTGCCGAGGCGAAGCCCGCTCGCGCCGCCGGAGCGCCCGGCGCCTCCCACAAGGCGTCCCGGCAGCCGGAGCGCGCCGAGGCGCGAGGCGCGACGCCGGTTCCGCCGCCCCCGGCCCCCGAGGCGACGGCGGTTCCCGAGCCGCGCCCGAAGACCGCATGGGTCCCTCCCCCCAGCACCTCCTTCCCGCGAAAGAAGAAGCCGGCGCTCACCGCCAAGGAGGCGATGAAGGCCAAGGTGCAGGCGCGATCCGGCAAGAAGGCAGCAACAAAGCCCGCGACGGACGGGGCGTCGGAGCGCACCAAGAACAACGCCGCCGAGGCCACCCGCGAGGAGCCCAGGGCGTCCGCCTCGCCTACCGCCGGTGCCGCGACCAGGCCGCGAGACGCCGCCGCGAAGCCCCGCGACGCCGCCGCGAAGCCCCGCGACGCGGCGACCAGGCCGCGCAGCGCCGCAGCCAGGACGCGTGACGCCGCCGCATCAGCGCCCGGCGACGCCGCGCCCAGGTCCTCACGCCGCGGCCAGGAGCAGGCGGCCGCGGACGAGCCCGCCAAGAAGCCCGGGCTGCTCCGCCGGCTGCTGAACCTGTTCCGGCGCTCCGGATAGCCGCTTCGCGGTCATCCCGTCCAGTCGACTCGGGAGCTGGCGATTCCCCTCGACCCTCCGACTCCTTCCGCCCGGCACAGAACAACTCCGATTCCCGCTCACGGCCTGAGGCATCCCCTCAGATTCTTCGGAAAATTCACAGGGAGGCAGGGAGACGGGGAGGGGAATCCTCAAAATACTCCCCGTCTCCCTGCCTCCCTGTGAATTTTCTCCGCTGAAAAGGGCTGCAAAATGAGGGGATTCCTCAGGCTCACGGCACCAAGCTGCCTCCGGGCCGCGGCGCCAGCGCAGATTCAGGAATCGCCCGGTAGGCCCCCTCGACTGCATGCTTCATCCTGCCGGCGGAGGCGCCCGCATGAACAAGACTGCCGTGAGCAAGCTGAACGATCTCATCCAGCTCGACGCCGACGCGGTGCTCGCATACCAGCAGGCGCTCGACGCCTGCGAGGTCTCCGAGATCCGCCGGAAGCTCAAGGGCTTCCAGGACGATCACCAGCAGCACATCAACGATCTCGCCGAGATCGTCCGCGCGAACGGCGAGGAGCCCAGGATCAAGCGCGACCTCAAGGGGTTCCTTATCGAGGGCTTCACCGCGATCGCGAGCCGGGGCGACCGCAGCGCGCTCCTCTCGATGCTCGGCAATGAAGAGCTCTCGAATCACATGTACGAAGCCGCGCTGAAGACGGATCTCCCGGACGAGGCGCGCGCCGTGGTGGAGCGCAACCGCGGAGACGAGGCGCGGCACCTCGCGTGGATCAAGGAAGCGATCGCCGAGCGCCTCTGGGAGACCAAGGAGGGCGCGGCCGCCGTCGAGCAGGGAGAGCACCGCAAGTAGCGCGGCGCTCCCCCCGCGCGCTCAGAGCAGGCGCACCCGGACCGCGTGCGGATCTGCCCGCTCCACGCCGCCCGCATCCTTGTTGGTGATCGGCGCGATGGACTTGAGCTTGCCGCTGTCCCCGGACTGGATCATCTGGATGACGCCGACGCCGGGCGTTGTGCCCGTCGAGGCGTGCGGGTCGCCGCTCAGCGGGGTCGGGCCGCGCAGGGTCACGAAGGCGCGGTTGCCCGAGGGCGAGATGTCGATGAGATCGGGCGCGGGATCGCTCGAGTAAGGCCCCTTCAGGTCGACGGTGCCCACGCGCGCGCTGGTCGCGACGTCGAAGACCTCGGCCACGCCGCGGATCCGGTCCAGAACCCACACGCTGCGGCCGTGCTTCGTCAGCAGCATGCCGTGGGCGTCACGGTCCGGGGAAGCGTCGGTGAACACCACCTCGGGCAGAGGGGTATTCGGCGTGTTGGTCGCCGCATACCCGGTGAGCGGGAACCGGTACACGTCGAACTGATCCAGGTTCGCCGCTGTCCCTCCGCCGGAGTCGATGAACATGGAGCCGCCGGCCTCGACGCCGCCGCAGCCGTTCCCGTGCACCGTGGGGGCATCGTACTCGCCCACGATGCGTATCGGCGTCGCCGCGGGGTCGACGACGAACAGGCCGCCTCCGCGCAGCGTGATGAAGCCGTGAGCGCCCGTGGAGTCGATGATCGGGCAGATGGGCGCGTTGTCGGGCCGGATGTGCGGGAACTGGCACGGATCCCCGCTGGGCGCGACGCACCTGGCCAGGTTGAGGGTCGCGTCCGGGTCCCACGCGAAGGAGCCCGCGGCGTAGTCTGTCGCGATCCGCTCGAGCAGCTTGCCGTTCTGGTTGGCCACCAGGATGTAGGAGTCGTCCGGCGCCGGCACCGCGGCGTGGGCCTGCCGCGCCCCATCCGCGCCCGCCGAGGTGCGGAGGCACGCGACCGGGGCGCGCGTGGTGGCGTCGAAGATCGCGACGTGGCCGCTGGCCACGAAGGACAGCACCGCGTGCGTGCGCGCACCATTGAAGAAGAGCATGTGCGGCCGCACCGGATTGGCGCCGGTCTGCCCGAGGCACAGCGCCGCTGTCGCGCCGCCAAGGTCGATGACCTCCGCGGGGACCTGCCTGATCCCTGAGCCGCCCATCAGGCTCAGGCCATCGTAAATGTACACCGTGCCGCCGTACGTCAGCCCGTTCGTGTTGGACTGATCGACGGCCCAGACCTCGAAGGGCGGCTCATCGCTGGCCGCCTCGGATCCGACGTCGGTGGCGGCCTCGCTGGCCGCGAGCCCGGTGGAGCCGACCGGCTCGACACAGGCGGGTAGCAGACAGAGACCGACCGTCGCCCCCAGAAAGGGGCCGAGTGACATCTTCATGGCTCGCTCTCCCGGCGTGGGCGGAGGCCGACGCCTCTCGTCCACCAGCCTGCGGATGACCGTGACTGGGCACCACGCCAATAAATGCCGAGCATTACACCGCGCACCTGCGCGCCGCAAGACCCACCTACATGGTGCCCACGGTGCCGCCGCGATCGTGTCCCTTGTCGTGTCCGCGCTCGCGCTCGCCGAGCGCGGACGCGTCGCTCGGTCCCGCCGCCGTCGCCGTCGCCATGGACGCTCGCGCGCTCGCCCTCGCCGTGCCCGTGGTGAGGTGCTCGATCACCATGCCGGCCGCCATGGCCGCGACGAAGGCGAGGACGGCGCGCGAGCCGGTCGCCAGCGAGACGAGCGCCGGCCCGGGGCAGTACCCGGCGAGCCCCCAGCCGACGCCGAACAGCGCGGCGCCAGCGAAGAGGCGGGCGTCGAGGTCGGTGCGGGTCGGCACGGCCAGGCGGTCGGCGAGGAGGGGAAAGCGCGGCGCGCGGGCGGGTCCGCCGCGCGCCGCCGCGCCCTGCTGCCAGCGAAGGGCGCGGTAGGCGAGGAAGTGCACCGAGATAGCGCCCCCCATCACGAACGCGAGGCTCGGGTCCCAGTCGCCGGCGACGTCGAGGAAGCCGATCACCCTGGACGGCTGGGTCATGCCGGAGACGCCGAGCCCCACCCCGAACAGCGCGCCGGCGAGGAGCGCGAGCGCGTTCTGCCTCATCGCGCCGCTCCGATCGCGTGCAGGCTGACGTAAACGGTGATGGCGGCGGTCGCCATGAACGTCATCGTGGCGCAGAGCGAGCGGACCGACAGGCGGCTGAGCCCGCAGACGCCGTGGCCGCTCGTGCACCCGTTGCCGAGCCGCGCGCCGTAGCCGACGAGCAGCCCCGCGACGACCACGAGGCCGAGCGAGCCGCCGCCCCCGCCGGAGGGGAAGGCGCCGGGGTGCGCCGCGGCGAGCGCGAGGCCGCCGAGGAGGAGGCCGGCCATGAACGCCGCGCGCCAGGCGGTCTCTCCAGGCCTCCGAAAGAGGAGCCCTCCGAGCACGTCGCTGATGCCGGCGACTCTCCCGTTGAAGAGGAGGAGCAGGGACGCGCTGAGCCCGATGAGCGCGCCGCCGACGAGCGGGCCTGTCGCGGTGAATTCGTGCATGATGAGACCTCTCGGGGTGATGGCCTGGCAGCATAGCAACGCGCGGCGAGGTCCATCCAGAACCATCCAGAAGCCGGCCTCGACTCCACCACTTCGGCACGACGCTGTGGCGGAACAGGCCGAGATCCAGATCTTCGCCAGCGCGGCGCACACCCGCGTCGAGGTCGAGAATCAAGGCGTATGCGCCGAGATCTCGGCGGGAGGAAGTCGGGTGTGGACGGTGCGGTGGTATCTTTGCGCGCTGCCTGCCGCGGCCGTCACCGAGCCTGGGAATGCCGAGCTCGCGACGCTCGTCGCGCAACCCCTGCAGTGAGCGGGCGCCGCCACAACCCGCCTGGCGCGCGCGCCAAGGTCAAGCGCGGGTGGGGTTGAGAGCGGGCGTATCGCACACGGCGCTGGCGCGGATGTGGTCGGGGGCGAGATTGTGCCGGATGCCGGGGGGTGCTGGTGTATACTCATCGGTCGATGGCCCAAGCAGGCTGGGAGGCGGTGGAACCGGCTTCGTGGCGAAGAATACCGCGGGTCGGGGACATCATCGGCGGCAAGTACCGCGTCGAGCGGGTGCTCGGGCGCGGCGGCATGGGCCTCGTGGTCTCGGCGCACCACGTCTCGCTGCGCCACCGGGTCGCGCTGAAGTTCCTGCTCCCGGAGGGGCGCACCACGCCTGACGCCGTCGAGCGCTTCTTCCGGGAGGCGCAGGCCGCGGCGGCCATCACCAGCGAGCACACAGCGCGCGTCATCGATGTGGGCTCCCCCGACGAGGAGCTGCCGTACTTCGTGATGGAGTACCTGAATGGCATCGACCTCGAGGCGCTCCTGGAGACGCGGGGCCCGCTGCCCGTCGAGCAGGCGGTGAGCCACGTGATCGAGGCCTGCGACGCGCTCGCCGAGGCGCACGCGCTCGGGATCGTCCACCGCGACCTCAAGCCCGGCAACCTCTTCCTCGCGAGCCGCAAGGACGGCTCGACCCTGATCAAGGTGCTCGATTTCGGCATCTCCAAGGCGTCCGACGCGGGCGTCTTCGGCGCGAACGCCAAGCTCACCGCGTCGTCCGTGGTGCTCGGCTCTCCCCGCTACATGTCGCCCGAGCACATCCGCAGCACCCGGATGGTGGACGCCCGCAGCGACATCTGGGCGCTCGGCATGACGCTGTACCAGCTGCTGACCGGGCGGCTGCCGTTCGAGACCGAGTCGGTGTCGGCGCTCTTCGTGAGCATCGTGACGGACCCTCCCGTGCCCCCGCGCGCGCACCGGCCCGAGATCCCGGTCGAGCTCGAGTGCGTCATCCTGATGTGCCTGGAGAAGGACCCGGCCCGCCGCCCCCAGACGGTCGCCGAGCTGGTCACGCTGCTCGAGCCGCTGGGGTCGGAGCCCGCGCGCCGGAAGGTGGCCCGCATCCTGCGCAGGGCCATGGGGAACGAGACCCTGGACGGGCTCCCGGCGCCGGACCGCCCGAGGGCCGTCGACGAGGAAGCCGAGACCCTGAGCGGACCGCGCGACGCCGCGCCGGCATCCCGGTGCATCGCGATCGAGCGGACGACGGCGCCCACGCCTTCATCGCCGCCCGCGCCATCGGCCACGCCGTCGTCGCCGCCAACGCAGCCGTCCGCTGCCGACGCTTCGCCAGCGACGGCGCGATCGCCGGCGTCGCCGGCATCGCCCTCGTCGCCGCCCATGCGGCCGTCCGCCGCCGAGGCGCTGCCGGCGACGGCGCTCGCGGCCTCGACGCTGTCGACACGGGCGTCCGCGGTCGAGGTGCTGCCGGCGAGGGCGGCGCGCCCGGACGCGGCGCCGGGATCGCCGGCCGCGCGCGAGAGCGGCCCCGCAGCGGACGCGCGCGGGCGGCCCGCGCGGCGGCGCGCGATCGCGCCCGTGGCGGCGCTCGTCGCGCTCCTCGGGGGCGCGGCGGCGCTCGCGTGGCTGGGGCGCGCGGCGGCGCCGGTCGCCGGCGCGCCGCCTGCCGGCGAGGCGGCCTCGCCGGCCGCGCCGGCGCCGGACGGGCCTGCTGCGCCCGCGCGCGAGGATCCCGGGCCTTCGTTCTTCCCGCCGTCCGCGGCCGTCATGCCCCCCGCGGCCGTCGCGGCGAGCGGGTTCGCTGCGGCCGGCGCCGCGCTCGCCCCGCTGGGCTCGGCAAGGCCGCCCCGACCGCGCGCGGTGCTCGCGCCGTCGGCCCTGCCGGCGGCCAGCGGCGAGCCCGCGGCCAGCGGCGAGCCCGCGGCCAGCGGCGCGCCGGCGCCGGCGCGATCGGCGCGCCTGCGCGAGCACCGCTAGCGGCATGCGTCGAGCGCCCTCGAGCACGCGCGCAGGCCGGGCCCCGCGCGCTCGCCGGTGGAGGCTCGCCGCGCTCCCTCTCCTCGTGAGCGCGCTGCTCCACGCCTCCGCCGCCCGCGCCGACGGTGAGGGCCAGGCCGATGAGGCCGATCTCCACTTCGAGATGGGCCGCGATCTCTACAAGAAGGGGCAGTTCCACGCCGCCCTCGAGCACTTCCTCGCGTCCAACCGGCTCGTGCCGAACCGCAACGTGGTCTTCAACATCGCGCTCACGTACGAGGAGCTGGGCCGCTTCGCGGACGCGCACCGGTACTACGACGATGCGCTCGAGGGCGAGACCGACGCGCAGATCGTCGCCGAGGTCCAGGCCGCGCTCGCGCGCATCGCCCCGCGCGTGGCCGTGGTGCAGATCGTCACGTCGCCGCCGGGGGCCAGGATCTACGTCGATCGCAAGGACCTCGGCGCTCGCGGCATGGCGCCGCGCCGGCTCGCCCTGGCCGAGGGACGCTACCGGATCCTGGTCGAGCTCGCGGGCTACGAGCCCGTGGGGGTGGACGCGCTCGACGTGAAGCTCGGGGAGGCCAAGGAGGTACTGCTCGTGCTCCGCCGCATCGTCGGCACGGTGCGGGTGGACGTGCGCGGCGCCAGCGAGGCCACGGTGCACGTCGACAGCGAGGGCGCGCCGCCCGCCTGCACGGCCCCCTGCGACCTCGACCTGCCGCCGGGCCGCCACGTGCTCTATTTCGCGCGCGCGGGCTACCAGGCGGCGCCGCAGCAGCTGACCGTCGCCGCGCACGAGACGGTGCCGGTCACGGCGACGCTCAGCCCGCTCACGGGCTCGATCCTCGTGCGCGCCGGCGAGCCCGACGCGCTCGTCGAGATCGACGGCCGGCCCATGGGCTTCACGCCGTCGGTGATCCAGGGCGTCCCCGTGGGCCGCCGCCGCGTCCGCGTCACCCTGCGGGGCTTCGCGCCGATCGAGCGGACGCTCCACGTGACGGCCGGCCAGCAAGCGGCGCTGCTCGACCTCACGCTGGAGCCGCTCCGGGAGGTGTCGTCGGCCTCGCGCGTCCTCGAGCGCATGGAGGACGCGCCGGCCTCGGTCAGCGTCGTCGATCAGCAGGAGCTGCGCGCCTTCGGGTACCCGACCATCGCCGAGGCGCTGCGCGGCACGCGCGGCGTCTACCTCTCGAACGACCACGTGGTCTACTCGGCCGGGATCCGCGGGCTCGGCGAGCCGCTCGACTACGGCAACCGGCTCCTCGTCCTGTCGGACGGGCACTCGACGAACGACAACATCCTGAACGCCTCGTTCGTGGGCTCGGACGCGCGCGACGACCTCCACGACGTCGATCACATCGAGGTCGTCCGCGGCCCGGGCTCGCTGCTCTACGGCACGGGCGCCCTCTCCGGCATCGTCAACCTCGTCCCCCGCGGGCGGGACGAGCCCACCGGCGCGCACGTGACGGCCGGCACCTACTACGACAGCGTGGGCCACGCGCGCGCCGGGTTCCACTACAACGCCGGCAAGGACGCGGGGGTGCGGGCCAGCGTCACCGCGGCCCGCTCCGACGGGTTCGACGTCCCGGTGGCGCTGCGGGAGCCCGGGGACGGCCCGCGCGTGCGGGTCGCCGAGCACGCCGAGGCCTTCCGGGCCGGCGGCGCCCACGGGCGCGCCTGGTACGGGCCGCTCACGGCGCAGTGGATGTATCACACGCGCGAGCAGGTCGTTCCGACCGGCTACGTGGGCACGCAGCTGAACGACCCCAGGACGAGGTACGAGGACACGCACATGATGGCCGAGGTGCGCTTCGAGCCGCGGCTCGCGCCCGACCTCCAGCTGATGGTGCGCGGCCACGTGAACCGCTTCGTCTGGCACGGCCACTACGCGTTCGACGAGCTGATCTCCGAGAACCAGTACGGCACCTGGCTGGGCGTCGAGGCGAGGGCGGCGTGGACGCCGCTCCGCTGTCTGAGGCTCACCGGGGGCGGCGAGGTGCAGACGCACCCGGAGGCGACGCTGCACAACCTCCGCGAGGACCCTGCCGCCGTGATCCTGGACAAGCGCGCGACCTACAGCTTCGCGGCCGGCTACCTCATCGCCGACGGCTCGCCCGCCCCGTGGCTGCGCCTGTCGGCCGGCGCGCGCGTGGACGCCTACAGCGAGTTCGAGCCGATCGTGGTCCCGCGCGCGGCGATCATCGTCCGGCCCGCGCCCGGAGGGGTCCTGAAGATCATGGGCGGGCGCGCCTTCCGCGCCCCGAGCATCTCCGAGCAGCACTACAAGGACGACAAGACGCAGGTGGCCGCCGTCAACCCCCAGCGGGGTCTCAGGCTCTCCCCGGAGTCGATCCTCTCGAGCGAGATCGAGTACTCGCAGCGCCTCGGCGACGAGTGGGTCGCGCTCGGCGCGATCCACGCGAGCCGCGTCTCGGATGTCATCTCCTTCGTGGAGGACAGCCCCGGGGTGGTGCGTTACGAGAACAGCAGGTTGGCGGCGATCGTGGCCGGGGGCGACCTCGAGCTGCGCCGCGAGTGGCGGCAGGGCTGGATGCTGTCGGCGAACTACGGCTACCAGCGCGCCCAGCGCGCCGGCGGGGAGCGGGTGATCAACGTCCCGGAGCACCTCGCGTCGTTCCGCGGCGTCATCCCGGTCGTGGACAGGCTCCTCTCGGCCGGCTTGCGGCTCAACCTGGAGGCCCCGCGGCAGATCCCCCGCGGCGGGGACGACACGACGGGGACGGCCATCGTCGCGGATCTGACGATATCCGGGGAGATCCGTCGCTTTCATGTCCGCTACGTGTTCGGCCTCTACAACACGATGGACGCGCGTTACGACTACCCGGTCGCCGAGACCTACCTCTCATCCACGAGCCGCCAGAACGGCCGGACCTTCCTCGGCGAGATCACCGTCAGCTATCCGTAGCCGGGCCGCCTCCAGGCGCGGCGGCACGGCGCGCCGCCTCAGCCGCCGAGCCCTCCCGGCCGCGCGCTCGCGAAGATCGCGATGTTCCTCGGCGTCACCTCGGGCGCGAAGACCACGGCCGCCTCCACCTCGTGGCCCCGCTCGCCGAGGGCCATCGCGCGGTCCAGCGCGACAGCGACCTCCGTGAGCCGGGCCAGGAGGTAGCGCGGCAGCGTGAGCCGGCGCATCCGGCCGAACGCCGCGCGCGCCGCCGCCTCGCGCGCTCGGAGCTCGGCCTCGGTCGCCGGGGCCAGGCCCCGCAGCGCGAGCGCCCGCGCCGCGAGCTCGCGCAGCCCGCCGTGCGCGCGCCGCCGGTTGATCCCGCGCATCTCCTCGCCCTGCGCTACGTCGAGCCCGCGGCCCCGGAGCAGCGAGAGCAGCGCGTGCCGCCGCTCGCGCGCCGCGAGCTCCTCGTCCAGGCTGGCCTCGACCCCGGCGCGGCGCGCCGTGAGGTTGGTGAGGCCCAGCGCCTCGCGCCGCAGGACGAGCCCCGCCGCCCTGCCCGCGGCCGAGAGGGGGACGCGCGCCGGCGCGCCGATCTTCTGCAGGCAGCACGAGACGAGCGCGAGGTCGCAGGGCGCCTCGGCCGCCGCCGTCACCATGCGGTCCCCGAGCTCCCCGCAGGCGTGCAGGCCGACCGGCAGGTCGTCCGGGGCGAACGCGAGCGCCTCCTGGCAGGCGTCGAAAGCGACGAAGCGCGCCCGGCCCCCCACGGCCAGCGCGGAGGCGGTCGCGACGCGATCGGGCTCGCGCTCCAGGCCGACAGCGTCGCGGTCGAAGCGCGCGGCGGCCAGGCGGGTGAAGTGCCCGTGCCCCGCGCCCACGTCCACGAGGCGGCGGGCGCGGGCGGCCATGGGCGCCACGGCGCCGAGCAGGGCCTCGAGCTGGAGCCGCTTGCGCGCCGGCACCGCCTTCAGCTCGGCCAGGGACGCCGGCGCCAGCGGCTGTACCGGCCGCCGCGGCAGCCTCGCGGCCTCGTCCGCGGCGCGCGCGAGGGCCTTCAGGCTCGGGGGCGCGCCGCCGAGCCCGTCGATGCACGCCGCGAGCCCCTCGGCCTCGCAGCGGGCGAGATCGCCGTCGGCGAGGGAGAGGAGGAACCCCGTCCAGCCCCGCGCCTCGCACCAGGCCGGCGGCGCGCCCTCGTCGACGCGCGCCTCGACGATGTCGAGCGCCGGCGCCAGCACCTCGAGGGCGCGCTCGAGGCGCTGGGCGACGGACGGAGGCCTTGTCGACGGGAGCATGCGCGAGCCGGAGCAGGGGCCAGCACTACCGGATCGGCGCGGCGCCCGGAAGGCGCCCCTGTCGCGAGCGGCGCCCCGGGGTCGCGGAGGGCGCCTGGGTCGGCGGGGGGCTTGCGGCCGGGCACCCCCGCTCCATGAGAAGCCCATGGATAACCAGAACAAGCAGGGTACCGAGGGCAAGGACCAGCAGCACGTCGACGAGCGCACGCAGCGGCGCGCGGGCGAGGCGCAGCACGGCGGCAAGAGCTCCCAGGAGAGCGCCGAGGCGTACCAGAAGGGCGAGAACCCCGGCGGGACGCACCAGGGCGGCGACACCGAGGGGGCCGTGGGCGCGACGCACGGCCACGGCGATTTCGGCGGCAAGGGCGCCACCGGCGGCGACGAGGGCGAGGGCCGGCCGAACCCCTACGAGGACATCGGCGTGAAGAAGGGGCGGGACTGATCCCCGCCCGGCCGGGCGCCTCGCGGGGCGGGTCCGGCTGGCCCCGGTCCTCCACTGCGCTCGGAGGCTCGGAGGATGAGCAGACGCCGCGCGTTCCGCGGCCGGGCTCGATCGAGGCCGGCCGCGGAACGCGCGGCGACCTCTCCCCATCCCCCGATCCGTCCGCGCTCCGGCCCAGGGAAGAGGGCGTGCGTGGTAGCGTAACAAGACACCATGCGGCTGTTCGCCTTTGCGCTCCTCTCCCTCTGGACGTGCGGCTGCGCTCCGGCGCTCTCCACCTTCCAGCCAGCCCACGTGGCCGACAAGGGCCATGTCCAGGCCGAGCTCGGGCTCGACGTCTCGGTCCCGACCGGCGCGATCGAGTCGGTCGTGGACGCCGGCGTCGTGCTGGCGAATGTCGCGGAGTCGCGGGAGTTGACGGAGGGCGAGCGGCTGACGCTCTTCGAGGCGGGCGGCGCGCTCGCGCTGAACCCGCCGTCGGTCACGCCGCACATAGGGATCGGCTACACAGCGCTCGACCGCTGGGAGCTCAACCTCCGTTATACAGGCAGCGCGTTTCGCCTGGGCACCCGGTATCAGCTCCTGAAGCGCGACAAGCACGGCGTCGATCTGACGGCCGGCGCCGGGGTCGGGCGCTACGTGATGGATTTCCCTGTCGGGAGCATCCTTGGCATCGTCGAGCTCGAGGACTTCACGCGATGGCAGATCGATCTGCCGATCCAGATCGGGACCGCGGGCACGTGGTACCGCGTCTGGGGCGGCCCTCGGCTCATGTTCACGACGTTCGACACAGCGCTCGTCGTGGATCTGCCCGCCTTCACCGGCTACCCGGGCGAGCGCGAGCTCGCGTCGTTCTCCGGCACCGGGCTCTACGTGGGCGGCCAGGCGGGCGTCGCGCTCGGCTACAAGCACGTGTTCTTCGGCTTCGAGCTGACGCTCGCGGAGATCTTCTCGGGCGGTGAGCTCGCCGTGCTCGGAGAGCGGGCGGTCGAGGTCGATCTCGACAGCTTCATCGTCTACCCGTCGGTAGGGCTGATGGTCGAGTTCTAGCGCGGTCCCCGCCGCGCCCTCGCAGCGCTCCGGCTCGCGAGGCCGACAGGATCGACGCGAGGAAGTCCGGGCATGTTACAAGGCATGTCGAACCTGAGGCATCCCCTCAAATTCTTCGGAAAATTCACAGGGAGGCGGGGAGACGGGGAGGGAAATCTTCAAATACTCCCTGTCTCCCCGCCCCCCTGTTCAATTTCTCCGCTGAAAATGGCTGCAATCAGGCGATTCCTCAGATGCCGAACAGCTCACCGCAGCTCCGGAAGATGAGACGTTTATCCGCAGAGAGGCCATGCCCGTTCGCCGCCTGACCGACGCCGACGCGGCCGAGCTCCGCGCGCTCAGGCTCCGCGCGCTTCGCGAGGAGCCCGACCCGTTCCTGACGACGTTCGACGAGGACCAGGCGAGGCCGCTCGAGGACCTCGTAGCGCGGCTGCGCCAGCAGAGCGACACCTCGGACAGCGCGGTGCTCGGGGCGATCGAGGCCGGCGCGCTGGTCGGGATGCTCGGGTTCTACCGCGACGGCCACCGCAAGGCGCGGCACCGCGTCGACCTCTGGGGCATGTACGTCGCCCCGGAGGCGCGCGGGCGCGGCCACGGGCGCGCGCTGATCGACGCGGCGCTCTCCCGGATCGCCGCGATCCCGGGCGTCGAGCAGGTCCACCTCAGCGTCGCCGTGACGAGCGAGGCGGCGCGCGGGCTCTACCTGCGCGCGGGCTTCAAGGTCGTGGGCCTCCTCCCTCGCGCGATGAAGGACGGCGACAGGTACATCGACGAGGAGCTCATGGTGCGCTCGCTGTAGGCTGCAGGCGCGCCTGCGGCGCCGCGGCGGCGCCCGGCGCGACAGCCAGCGCGATACGACACCTTCTCGCCCCCGAAAAGCCGACGAAACCGGCGCCGGAGGACAATGGCAGGACCCCGCGGCGGCTCGCCGCAGGGTGGTGCTCTCACGCCCGGAGGCATTCCACGTGGTGACCTCTGCCGACCTCGCCATCAAAGATCTAGGCCCCTGCCGGTACCCCTCGCCCGTCGCCGAGAAGCTCGGCGAGAAGGCCACGGTGTACGTCGGCGAGGCCGACAAGGTGCTGTTCGACGATCGCCTTTCCACCGTCCTCGCGGGCGCCTCCGGCCCGCGGCCGCCGGCGTTCGAGCTGGCCGGGCCGCGCAACCGCGTCTTCTGGGATCCGAGGGAGATGCGCGCCGGCATCGTGACCTGCGGCGGCCTGTGCCCCGGCGTGAACAACGTCATCCGCGGGCTCGTGCTCACGCTGGCGCACAGCTACGGCGTCCAGCACGTCTTCGGCTTTCGTTACGGCTACGAGGGGCTCGTCGCGCGCCTCGGGCACGCCCCGATGCGGCTGGAGCCCGGCAATGTCGAGGAGATCCAACGCATGGGCGGCACCGTTCTCGGCACCTCCCGCGGCAACCAGGACCCGCACCAGATGGTGGACACGCTCGTGTCCCTCGGCATCAACGTGCTCTTCGTCGTCGGCGGAGACGGCACCATCCGCGGCGCTATGTCGATCGTCAGGGCCATCGAGGAGCGCCGCCTGCCCATCGGCGTCATCGGCGTGCCCAAGACCATCGACAACGACATCCACTTCATCGACCGCAGCTTCGGCTTCGAGAGCGCCTTTGCCGCCGCCGTGGACGTCATCCGCAGCGCGCACGTGGAGGCCTCGGGGGCGAAGAACGGCATCGGCCTGGTCAAGCTGATGGGCCGGCACTCGGGCTTCATCGCGTGCACCGCGGCGCTCGCGTCGGCGGACGTCGACGTGGTGCTCATCCCCGAGGTCCGCGCCGAGCTCGAGGGCCCGTGCGGGCTGCTCGCGCACCTCGAGCGGCGGCTGGCCCGCCACGGCAACGCCGTTGTGGTCGTGGCCGAGGGCGCCCTGCAAGAGCACTGCTCCCCGAGCGCGGAGCCGATGGCGACCGATCTCAGCGGCAACGTCAAGCTGAAGGACATCGGCCTCGTCCTGCGGGATCGCATCAACGCGTATTTCCGCGCGCGCGGCGTCGAGGCGACGCTCAAGTACCTCGACCCGAGCTACCATATCCGCAGCGTCCCGGCGTCCCCGTCGGACAGCGTGTATTGCTGGAACATGGCCCGGAACGCGGCCCACGCCGCGATGGCGGGCAACACCGAGATGCTCATCGGCCGGTGGCACGGCCGCTTCGTCCACGTGCCCATGTCGCTCGCCGTCCGCATGCGCAAGCAGGTGGAGCCGACGGACGACCTGTGGATGGCCGTCGTGGAGGCCACGGGACAGCCGCTCTCGTTCTCCTGATCGCCGTCCCGCGCTCGGCCAGGCCACCTCGCCCGTGTCATGATGGCCGCCATGAAGCCCCCGTCACCCTCGCGCTCGCTCGTGCTCGTCGCCCTCTCCTGTCTCGCCGGCTGTCACAAGGACGCCCCGGCGTCGATCACGCCCACCGCGGTCACGTCCGCGCCCCCGGCGGACACAGGGACCGCCGCCGGAGACGGGAGCGGCGCGACGTCCAGCCCCCGGTGCGAGACGGACGCCGACTGCGTCGTGTCGTGCGCCCGCGCCGGGGACTGCTGCGACCAGCTCTGCCCGCCGTGCGACCAGGCGTTCCACCGCGACGAGCTCGCGACGCTCCAGCAGTGGCGCGCCCAGAGCTGCGCCGCCGTGAGCTGCCCGGTCGCGAAGTGCATGGCCCCGAAGGAGGAGTCGGTCGCCCGCTGCGCGGCGGGGCAGTGCCTCGTCCAGCGCATCCCGCGCGCCGAGCAGTGAGCCGCCGCCCCGTCTCCCCGCGGTGAAACCTGGGCGACACCGAGAGGCCACAGATCACGCGGCGTTTTGCCACACTCCGCAACCGCGCCACACCGGTCGAGCTCGACGCGCGCAGGGCGCCGCGCAACCAGGAACCAAACCGCCTCTGCCGCACGCCCTCCACCGGGCTCGCCGGTGCTGGCCCTGCGTTTGCAGTGCCCGGATCCCGGCAGAAAGATTCACGATCCCGGCGGCGCGCCTGCTCCAGCCCACGGCTGGAGCCCGTATTGAACAACAGATCAGCTCTCGCCGAGATCGCAGCGGGAGGTCCCTTGGGCATCGAGATCCAGCAAGATCATTTCAAGACCATGGATTACGGGCTGTTCAAAGCGCGCCTCCAACAGAACCTCACGGCCCTGGACATGGTGCTCAGCAGGCCGGGATTCGGCCTGGGGGAGACGACGATCGGCACCGAGCTCGAGATGTTCCTCGTCGATCGCGAGGCGCGCCCCGTGCCGCTCGGGCCGGAGATCGCCCGCGCGGCGGCGAGCCCGATGATCACACCGGAGATGGGCGCGTTCGACATCGAGCTCAGCACGCTGGCGGTGCCGCTCGCCGGCCGGCCGTTCTCCGCCCTGCGCGAGCAGATGCGCGCGACCGCCGCGTCGATCCGCCAGCGCGCCGAGGCGCGGGGCGCGCGCGTGGTCCCGGTCAGCATCCTGCCTACCTTCCGGCGGCAGGACTTCAGCCCCGCGACGATCACGAACCTGCCCCGCTATCGCGCGCTCGCCGCGGGGCTCTGCCGGCTGCGCAAGGCGCCGTTCCACATCCGGATCGACGGCGCCGAGCCGCTGGAGCTGATGTCGGACGATCCAGCGATGGAGGCGGCGAACACCGCCTTTCAGGTCCACCTCCGGGCGAACCCCGACGCTTTCGCGCGGCTCTTCAACGCGGCCATGATGATGACCGCGCCCGTGCTCGCGGCCTCCGGCAACTCTCCCATCTTCCTCGGTCACCGGCTGTGGCGCGAGACGCGGGTCGCTGTGTTCAAGCAGGCCGGCGACGACCGCCCGCCGGACGCGGATACGGACTGGAAGAAGCCGGCCCGCATCGGCTTCGGCACCGGCTGGGTGCGCGAGGGCGCGGCGGAGCTGTTCATGGAGAGCGTCGCGCTGCACGAGCCCATCCTCCCCGTGTGCAGCGACGAGGACGACCTCGCTTGCGCGCGGGCCGGCGGCGTGCCCCAGCTCCACGAGCTCCGCCTGCACCACGGCACGGTCTGGAACTGGAATCGGCCGGTGTACGACCCGGCCGGCGGCGGCCACCTGCGGATCGAGCTCCGCGCCTTGCCGTCCGGCCCCACCCTCGACGACATGCTCGCGAACGGGAGCTTCCTGCTCGGGGGCATCCTCGCCCTCGCGCCCTCCGTCGCGGAGCTCCTGCCGTCGTTCCCCTTCGGCCTCGCCGCCAGGAACTTCTACCACGCTGCGCAGCACGGCCTCGACGCCGAGCTGGTCTGGCCGACGGGGCCGGGGGCCGCGCCCAGGGGCATCCGCGCGCGCGACCTCCTCCTGTCGCTGCTGCCGCAGGTCGAGGAGGGGCTCGCAACCGCGGGCGTGGAAGCGGCAGAGGCGCGCCGGTTCCTGGAGGTCTTCGAGCGGCGCGTCGCCAAGGGCGTCACCGGGGCCGTCTGGCAGCTCCGCACGCTGGAGGCGATGGAGGCGCGCGGCGCGCCGCGAGAAGAGGCGCTCAGGATGATGCTGGAGCGGTACATGGCCGAGGTCGACTCCGGAAAACCCGTGCACGCCTGGACGATCCCCGGCGCCGGCGCGACGTGAGGTCGTCATGAAGTGGGACGCGACAAGGGACCTCGCGGAGCAGCTCGACAGAGGGCTCTCCGCGCCGGGAGCGATCGACGCGGCGCGCTTCGCGTCGTTCCTCGAGGGCCAGAAGAAGCTCGGGCTCGTGCACGGCGCGCGCGCGCTGTGCCGCCACCTGCGGCCCTACCTCATCGCGGCGCAGGACTACGCCGCGGTCGCCCACGCCGCCGAGCGGATCGCCGCCGCGCTCGAGCGCATGGCGCGGCGCGCCCTCGAGGACCCTGACCTGGCCGAGGAGCTGGGCCTCTCCGCGGACGAGCGCGCCCTCGCGGCCGTGGATCCCGGCGGTGGGCCGTTCCTCACGGTCGGGCGCCTGGACATGCTGGTGACCGAGGGCGGCTTCTATTTCATCGAGCTCAACGCCGACTCTCCCGCGGGCATCACCGATCAGCTCCTCGTCGAGCAGACGCTGATGGCTCTGCCCCACATGGCGCCCTTCCGCGGCCGGGCGGGCCTGCGCACGCCCGCGCCGCACCGCGCGCTGATCCGCGCCCTGCGCGAGGGGTACGCCGCGTGGGGCGGGCGCGCGCCGCGGCCCACGATAGCCATCGTCGACTGGGCCACGGTCGACACGGTGGCCGAGTTCAAGGTGCTGTCGGACCTGCTCTCGGCCGACGGGCACCGGACGCGGATCCTCGACCCGGACGAGCTCGAGTACGACGGAGCCCGCCTGTCCGCCGGGGGGGAGCCGATCGATCTCGTCTACCGGCGGGTGATCACGCAGGAGCTCATCGGGCGGCGCGGCGTCGATCACCCGCTGGTCCGCGCCTACCGCGACCGCGCGGCGTACGTGGCGAACTCGCTCCGCACGAAGCCGCTCAACAAGAAGGCGGCGTTCGCGGTCCTCAGCACCCCTGCGTTCTCGGGCCTCTTCTCGCCCGAGCAGCGGGCGGCCATCGCGGAGCACATCCCCTGGACGCGCCGGGTGAGGCCAGGCCGCACCGAGTGGAAGGGCCGCGAGGTGGATCTCATCGAGCTCATCCTGGGTGAGCAGGAGAGCTTCGTGCTGAAGCCGAACGACGAGTACGGCGGCAAGGGCGTGCTGCTCGGGTGGCAGACGCCTCCCGCCGCGTGGAGGGAGGCTGTCCGCGGCGCCGGCGAGCAGCTCGCGATCGTGCAGGAGCGCAGCCGCTCCCGCACCGCGCGCATGCCGACGTTCCGCGACGGGATCGTGGAGGAAGAGGTCTATTTCGATCTGTGCCCCTTCGTCTTCGCTGGCCGCATGGAGGGCGCGATGGTGCGGCTGTCGGCCTCGGCGGTGAGCAACGTCTCCGCGGGCGGCGGGGTCACGGGGCTCTTGATCGTTGACGATGCGCGCGCGTCGCGGGAGGATACTCGCCATGTGTGAGCTCCTTGGCATGGTCTCGAACGTGCCGACGGACATCGTGTTCTCGTTCACGGGGCTCGCGCTGCGCGGGGGGCAGACCGGCCCGCACGCCGACGGCTGGGGTGTCTCGCTGTACGACGGGCTCTTCGCGCGGACGTTCCTCGAGCCTCACCCGGCGTTCTCGAGCCCCCTCGCCCGGTTCATCCGCGAGAACCCGATCCACACGGCGCTCGCCATCGCCCACGTGCGCAAGATGACGCGCGGGGGAGCGGCCCTGAAGAACACGCACCCTTTCATGCGGGTGCTCCACCGGCGACACGTCGTGTTCGCGCACAACGGCACCCTGCCCACGGTCAGGGATCGAAAGCTCCACCTCGAGACGCCCATCGGCGACACCGACAGCGAGCATGCCTTCTGCGTCATCCTCGAGGAGCTCCGGAGCGCCTACGGCGCGCAGTACCCGAGCGACGGGCGGGCGCTGGGGAAGACGTTGTACGAGCTCGGGAACGAGCTCGGCAGCGATGGAGTCTTCAACTTCCTGTTCGCGGACGGCGAGCACCTCTTCGCCCGCTGCGGCGACAACCTCTCCTGCATCATCCGCCACGCCCCCTTCGGCGAGGCGACGCTCGTGGACGCGGACCTCAAGGTGAACTTCAACGATGTCCACGGCATGGGCCCCGACGCGCGCATGGCCGTCGTGGCCACCGAGCCGCTCACGCGCGACGAGCTCTGGAGCAAGGCGACCCCGGGCACGCTGTGGGTCTTCCGCGCGGGCGAGCTCCTGGCGACGTTCCCCGAGGTCTCCGCGCGCGGATCCATCGCGGAGATCGCCGAGCAGGGCCGCTCCTGCTGAGCTGCGCTGGCCGGAGAGGCGCCCTGTCCGCGGCGCCGGAGGGTGGCTCTCTTCAGCTGCGCGGCCGGACGAAAAGGCTCCGGAAGAAGTCGCCGAGCGTGTGCTCCTTGTAGTCGCGGAACTCGCCGGCATCGAAGTAGACGCCGCCGCACACGCTACAGGTCTCGTACCAGATGTGCGCCTGCTGCGGGTCGACCATGCGCACCATCGGCGTCGTGCAGCGCGGACACCGCACCTTCCGGATCTCGTTGTTCTTCCGCCCCACCGCGGGATCGCCTGTGTCGATCTGCTGGGAGCCATCCATCGCCTTGAGCGACTCCTTCTCGCGGCTGTCAAACCAGATGCCGCCGCAGGCGGTGCATCGGTCGACGTCGATCCCGCCGTAGGTGATGATCTCCATCGAGGCGGTGCATTTCGGGCAGTTCACGTCGCGCTCCAGTGCGGCCGGCGCCGCGATCTGGGGCCACGCTACCAGAGGAGCTGGATGCCGTGAAGAGCGGAGCGGCCGGCGGCGCGGCTCATGCGTAGGACTCCGGCAGCAGCCGCACCTTCTGGATGAGCTGCGGATCGTGGCCGAGGAGGAGCTCCGCGCCGCGCTCTCGCGCGATCTGCTTGAGCCGGCGGATGCTGGCGAGCGCGGCCTCGTCGTCCACGCTCTCGCCGGGGAGCACCTCCTCGGCGAAGTTCTCCGCGAGATCGCCCGCGTCGCCCACGAGCACGACGCTGCCGGTCTCCTTCAGCGCGACGACGACCGACTGGTGGCCAGGCGTGTGCCCGCGCGTCAGGACGACCTCGAGGCCGGGCATCGCCTCCCAGTCTCCCTCGACGAGGTCCCAGCGCAGGTCGGGCAGGTCGTAGTCGCGCTCGAACCAGGCGGGCCCGTGGTCCGGGCCGAACGCATACGCGTGCTCCGCCCGCTGCACCGAGATGCGCGCGTGGCGGAACATCCCGAGGTTCCCGGCGTGGTCGAGGTGCATGTGCGTCAGGATGACGTGACTCACGTCCTCCGGCCGCACCCCGATCTGCTCGAGCTGGTGGGCGAGCTCGTGCTCGGGGAGGATGACCGGCGGGCGGATCCCGCGCTTCGTGTAGTGCTCCTCGCGCAGCGCGGGGTCGTGGACGAGCGCGCTGTTCAGCCCCGCGTCGACGAGCACGTGCCCCCGCGCCGTCTCGAGCAGGTAAGCCGAGACCGGCTCGGCGAGGATGAAGCGCCCCCCGCGGTCGCGCGTCGAGACCGTCTTCTCCAGGATCTCGAAGCCGCAGAGCAGCACATAGAGCCTGGAGACTTCGGTGGTCATGGCGCGAGGGCGCCGATGAGCACATAGACGAGCCCCTTGGCCGCGAACCCGAACCTGGCCAGGGTGCGCACCCAGCCGCCATCTTCAGGTTGAGTGAACATGTTCTGCTGTACCGGAATTTTCACGGCTTCGGCTCTCCTGGGCGAGCCTGGTGCAGCGGGCATGCCACCGGGGAGCGGGGCGCGTCGTGCGCCCGGCGGGCGCGAGCGCGTCCTGCGGTGTGGCGCGCCGCCTCGCCTTGGCCCCAGAGTGCCTCGCACCCCTCGTCGAGCGTCGGTAACGTGCTTCGCCGCGCATCCCGGAGTTCGCGCATCCGGCGCAGCGATCCCGGCGTGCCCTGGGCGCCAGGGCGGGTGAGCGCACACGCGCTCTCGCGATCGCGTGCATTTCCGGTGCAAACCGGCGCGCTGGATGGCCAGGAGTCCCCTGCCTGCAAACGATCCTGTGTCCATCCTGGCCCGCGCTGGATCGACCATGGCCCACAGCGTGCCAGAGCATTGACACCCCCTTCCTGTTTGGGGTCTTCTCGCGCCCGATCCCCTGCTGCGCCCGCCGCCCTGGCCTTCTGAGCTGGCCGCGCCGGCGTTCTCTGTCGCCCCTGCTGCAGCTGTTCGGCCCCTCGATGACCCAGAAATCCCCCGACGTCGTGCCCGCGCCTGCGTCCCACGAGCCGCAGCGCGCCCGCACGCCCACGCCTCTGGCTGTACCCTCGCGGTGGAGTGCGCGCGCCGCAGCTTTCCGCGCGCGCGTCCTGCCGTGGATCGAACGCCTCCCGCGCTTCGCCGTCGTGTTCCTGCGCGTGGTCGTCGCGCTGGCCGCGGCGGGGGCGATCGGCACCTACCTCGTGCTCGGGATCATCCATCTTCGTTATCCGTTCGAGATCGAGTGGATGGAGGGTGGCATGCTGGACGAGGTGCGCCGCGCGCTCGCCGGGCAAAAGCTCTACGTGAAGCCGACGGTCGAGTACGTCCCTTTCCTGTACGCGCCGCTCTACTTCTATGTTGCCGCCGCGTTCTCGAAGGTCCTCGGCGTGAGCTTCTTCTCGGCGCGGCTCGTCTCGTATATCGCCTCGATCGCGGCCGTCGCGCTCGTCGCGCGCTTCGTCCACCGCGAGACCGGCGGCAAGCTCGCCGCCCTGCTCGCGGCCGGCGTCTTCGCCGCCACGTACCATCTCTCGGCCGGGTTCTACGACATCGCGCGGGTCGACTCGCTCTTCGTGCTCCTGCTCCTCGCGGCGCTCTACGTCGCGCGGTTTCGCCGCTCCGCGCGATCTGCCGTGGCCGCCGCGGCGCTCTTCACGCTGGCGCTGCTCACGAAGCAGTCGGCGTCGGTGATCTTCCTGCCTATCGCGGCGTACCTCGTCCTCGCCGAGCGGAGGCGCGGCCTCGTCTTCGCCGCGTCGGGCGCTGCGATGATGGTGGGCAGCGTCGTTGTGCTCGACCGGATCCACGACGGCTGGTTCTGGTATTTCGTCTTCTGGCTCCCGCGGCAGCACCCCTGGGTATCGCGGATGTGGGTCGACTTCTGGGTCGAGGACCTGATGCGACCGCTCTCGGTGAGCTGCCTCCTCGCGCTCTTCTACGCGATGATCGGTCGCCGGGTCATCTCGCCGAGCGACGCGCGCCTGGCGGAGCCGGGCCCCGCGGGTCGCGGAGCGGAGCCGGATGGAGGGCAGGCGCCGGGCCCCTACTACGCCGCCGTTCCTGCCCGCCCGGCTCAGGGCGCCACCTTTGCGATCGCTCTCGAGGGCGGCCGGCACTTCTATCTCTTCGCGGCGACGGGGATGCTCGGCGCTTCCTGGGCGGGGCGGCTGCACGCGGGCGGTTGGCCCAATGTCATCATGCCGGGCTTCGCGATCCTCGCGATTTACTTCGGCCTGGGTGTCCAGACCGTGCTCGACGCCGCCGCCGGGCTCGCGGCGCACCGGCAACACCGCGTCGAGGTCTTTCTCCTCGCGGTGGCGGCCCTCCAGTTCGCCTGTCTTGCCTACAACCCTTCTCGCTACGTCCCGAAGTCTCAGGACGCCAAGGCGGGACAGCAACTGCTCGATAAGATCGCCAAGGTCGACGGCGAGGTCTTCCTCCCCGCCCATGGCCACCTCGCTACGCTCGTCGGCAAGCACCCCTACGCCCACGAGATGGCGATCGTGGACATCCTCGGGATCGGCGGCGGCCCCGCCGGCGCCGATCTCCGCGCCGACATCGAGAAGGCGATCTCGGAAAAGCGGTTCAACGCGATCTTCTCGGACACCGACTTCTTCAAGAAGCAGATCGAGCAGAGCTACCGCCAGGGCGGCAAGGTCTTCGAGGACAAGAAGGTGTTCTGGCCCGTGACCGGCCACCGCGTTCGCCCCGAGCGCATCTACGTGCCCAAGAACAAGTAGCGCCGCGTCGCCCCGGTTCCGCGGCAGGCCCGAGCACCCCTGTTTCCGCGGGGCCGTAGCCCCGAGGTTCCACGTAGGCGGTAGGCCCTACGCGAGCTCTCCTAGGGCCGGGCAGCTCGGCGCCACCTCCCGGCGTCGCGAAAGCCACCGGTCTCTGGCCCCCAGGTCGAAAAAAAGAAGACAAAGAAAAAAAAGCCCGCATGACGTTCGCCATGCGGGCTCTTGAATCTTGAAGCGTCGTCTCGCTGCGTCACGCTGCTCACACCCGAGCTCCGGGCGCGATGCTCGTCACGTTCCATGGGGCATGGTCAAGCCGCACGACCTATTAGTACCGGTTAGCTCCTCCGATTGCTCGGCTTCCACACCCGGCCTATCAACCTCGTGGTCTACGAGGGGTCTTTAGGGGCCTTGCGGCCCGGGACACCTAGTCTTGAGGCCGGCTTCCCGCTTAGATGCTTTCAGCGGTTATCCGTTCCGTACATGGCTACCCGGCTATGCCCTTGGCAGGACAACCGGAGCACCAGAGGTACGTCCACCCAGGTCCTCTCGTACTATGGGCAGCTCCTCTCAAGTGTCCTACGCCCACGGCAGATAGGGACCAAACTGTCTCACGACGTTTTAAACCCAGCTCGCGTACCGCTTTAATCGGCGAACAGCCGAACCCTTGGGACCTGCTCCAGCCCCAGGATGCGATGGGCCGACATCGAGGTGCCAAACCGC
>CP181432.1:0-3892500 GCA_051717205.1 Sorangium sp. So ce1128 | reverse complement strand
GGCAGCTGGTGGCAGTTGAGAGAGCTACGAGCTTCCGCCTGGTACTTCTCGGATGCTCTCGGGGCTCTCCGACTCCGCCGATTCGCGAGGACCTACTCTAGAATCCTGTCGCGAGACTGTCAACCTTCTTTGAGAAGATCGACCATGCGGCCCGGGGAGCTTCGAGCTGAACAGTTCTTTGTCTCAGCTTTGGCTCAGCTTGTTCAGCCTGGTGGCTCGCCGGCTCCGCGATCCGCGAGGACTACTGTATATATACCCCCGCCGCGAAGGTGTCAACGCGCTCGTTCGAGAGCGTCGACTCGCAGCGAGAAAACCGAGCGGCCTGAAGAAGAGGAGGCGGCTTGTTCTGTTCACCGCCCTCTCCACGTCCTCCGCGCCGCAGCGCGGTTGCACCGCAGCGCGCCAGTCCCAGCGGCTGTCTCTAGTTAATGCTTGACACCGGCGTGTCAACCATGGTGCCCCAGCCCACCCGCCGAACATGCTCGGCTCCTGAGGAGGAGGAACACGGAAGGCAGCCGAGGTGCTTCGCGATGCTGCCGGCGCCGGCGCGGTGGCGCAGCGCGGCGCGGGCGCATCGCATGCGGCTGCTCCTTGCTGCCCGGGTGACCTGAACCCCCTGTGGATGGGCGGTTGAGGTAGCCTTTCTCCCGTGCCTCCTGGTTCTTCAGGTGACGCATCGAAGCACGGCCTCACGCGGAGCGTCGCCGCACGGCACCGTCGCCTCCGGAGCCCGGCAGAGCCTCGCGGTCTGGTCCGGGTGGCCGCAGCGCTCCGCCTACCGCGGGCGTCTGCCAGGACCGTGGCCGTCGAGCAGCGGCCGACGCGGGTGCCTGCCAGGACCATGGTCGTCGAGCAGCGGCCGAGCACAGCGGGGGGCGTATGGCCGTGCACCTAGAGCGACAAACGGGTTGAAACCACGAGAAAAAGCAGGAATTTCACAGGGAGGCGGGGAGGCGGGGAGCGAGAGACGGCAAGAGGGAGAAATTCATTTTTTTTCTTCCTCCCCGCCTCCCCGCCTCCCTGTGAAAATTCTCCGGGTTTCAACGTGATCGGTGTTCTAGGACAAGTGCTGGGCGGGAGGTACCGGCTCGAGCGGCAGATCGGCCGCGGCGGCATGGGGCAAGTGTGGGAGGCCCAGGACCTCGCCCTCGACCGGCGTGTCGCCGTGAAGCTGCTGGCCTCCGGCCCGACCGCAGACTCCGCCGCTACTGCCCGGTTCGAACGGGAGGCCAGAGTCCTGGCGAAGCTCCGGAGCCCCCATATCGTCGAGGTCTATGACGTCGGCGCCGAGCAGGACCTGCGGTATCTGGTCATGGAGCTGCTCGAGGGCGAGGACCTCGGCGACATCGGACCCGGTGCAGCGCTTCGGGGACGCGGACGAGATGCTCGCGGCGCTGCTCGCGCTCACCGACGGCGCGCCCCCGCTCGACCTGCGCACGCTGGTCGCTGTACCTGAAGCAGCCCCCCGGGCCGCGCCCCCTCCGCAACCCCTCGCGTTCGCCGCAGACGACGTCGACGCGGGCCAAACCGTGCTCGCCGCCGACGACATCGCCGCGGAGGATACCGAGCCCGGCGAGGTCCGCTCGCGGACGCTCGGCCCGGGCGCCCCGTTCCCCGACGTCGGCGCCACCCGTCGCAAGACCCTCGAGGCCCTCTCCCGGTCGCCCGATCCATGGCTCGCCCTCGGCAGCGTGCTCCCAGGCACCTTGCGCCAGCACGCCGACCTCATCACGCGCTTCCTGGGCGCCCTCTTCAGCCGCTGCGCGCGAGCTCGTCGAGATGGCGCGCGGCGAGCTGCTCGACACCCGGGTCGCGCGCGTGCGGTGCGTCGAGCTCGCGAGCCCGTCGATCGACGCCGTCGCGGGCGAGATCGCGCGGGCGCTCGGCGACGAGGGGCCGGCCGGCGAGGGCGGCGGCGAGCGGATCGCGCGGGCGTCGCGGGCCGCCAGGGACCGGGCCGCCGGGCAGCGGGCGCTGTCTACCGCACTGGCTCAGGAGGATTCCGCATGGAGACGCGCAGCTCCTCGCCCCCGGGACCTGCTCACTCCTCGCATGTCACAGCACCTTCGAGCCATGCTTCCGGCGCTGGGCGCGGGCGGCCACAGCCGACTCAGAATTTGGCCCCGAGCGCGACACGGACCGTCGCGAGCTTGCCCTGCTCCAGACCGAACCCGAGCGGCTCGTCCAGCGCCACGAGCAGCCCGCCCCGGAAGTACACGCCCGACGTGGGCGGCTCCACCCCGACGAAGGGCTCGGCCGCGAGCTGCAGCTTGTCGGTCTCCGTGAGCGGGAACGCGGCCTGGAGCCGCGCGCCGATCCCGAACCCGCCCAGGCTGCGCAGCTCCGCCTCGTTGCCCTGCTCGATGAAGAACTCCGCGTCGCCGCCGTCCGTGGGGATGGCGAACATCGCCACGACATCGCTCCGCACATGTACCGCCTCGATGAGGCGCAGCTCGATGCCGCCGCGGGCCCGCAGCGGGACGTGCTCCAGGAGCGTCCGCTGCGAGTCGAAGTACCCGCGAACGGCCAGCGCCGCCGCCGCCGCCGCCTTCGTGTCGTCGGAAGGATCCTGCGTGATGGGGATGGAGGCCGCGAGCCCGCCGATGAGCATCAGCATGGGGAGGACGTTCGCGGAGTAGTGGAGTCCTATCGAGGGGTTGCCGAAGAAGAACCCCTCGAGCTCCGGCGCGACGGTCGCCGCGCCGTCCTCCGCCGGGCCGGGAGCGCTCGCATGGCTGCTCCCGTACGCAAAAGGCAGCTCGGCGTCGAGGTGGAGCCCCGCGACGAGCTTGATCTGGGCGACCACCGCGAAGGACGCCGCGAAGGAGCTCCCCTCCGCGCCGCCGCTCGTCCAGTCGCCGCTCACGATTTCTCGGCCAGGGAGATTCGCCTCGATGGTGCGGGTGAGCACGTCCGCCTCCACGCCGAGACGGAAGCCCTGGGACTTCGCCCACCCGTCTTCCTTGACGGTCTCCTCGGCGAGCGCCGGCGCGGCGAACGAGAGCAGGAGAGAGAGGGCGGCGAGGGACGATGCAGGCTGGCGCATGCGGATAGGGTATCGCGTAAGACCCTGTGGCAACAGTACTCGAACTACGACGCCCCGCCGCCTGCCACCTCGGGACCAGAGGCGCGGAAGACACTCCTTGGTCGCGAAGTAATCCGCCTGGCTCTCCGCGCTGCTCACCGTTCCGAGCTGCCCCGTCGCCAGGCCTTCGACCTGCTTCTGCTGCGCAGGTGGCGCGGCAACCTTCCCGAGCGTCCGCATCGTGACGCGCCTAGACGCGCGTCATGCCGCCGTCGACCACGATCTCCTCGCCGGTCATGAACGAGGAGTCGTCGCTGGCGAGGAACAGCGCCGCGCAGCGAGGCCGATGCCGCTGGTCCCGCCGGTGACGAGAGCGACTTTGCCTTCCAGTTTCTTTCGCATGACATCTCCTGTTCGAATCATTTTGGACAACTATGTCCATTATAGGGATAAAAAATGCCGCTCGAAGCGGCTCGAAGGGTTCGAAGCGGCTCGAAGCGGCTCGAAGGGTTCGAAGCGGCTCGAAGCGGCTCGAAGGGTTCGAAGCGGCTCGAAGCGGCTCGAATGGGTTGGTGGCGCGAGGGGCGCGATGCTCAGGCTGAGGCCGAGCGCCTCGCCTTCGAACGCCGTGCGCCGCTGGAGCGCGCGCGCAAGCCATCCAGCGCCGCGTTCGCCACGTCACGCAACGCCTCCGCGGTGGCGCCCGCCTTGGACATCACCTTCATGCCGATGATCGCCGCATACAGCAGGCGAGCCTGTTTGCGTTCGTCGACCGAGTCGCGCACCTCGCCCGCCGCCTTGGCCCGCTTCAGCTGCTGCTCGAGCAGACTCTCCAGGCGTGCAGCGCTCGCCGCGCCGACGCGCGAGACGTCCGCGTCGCTCACCCCGAGCTCGCAGACCGCCGTCACCCCCATGCAGCCGAGCAGACGTTGCTCCACTCTCTCCTTGGAGAAGGAAAGCAACAAGGCTTCGAGCCCGGCAAGCGCTGAAGGCGCGCCCTCGACCCGGGCCACGCAGTCACGCACGCCGTCCGCGTTATAACGCTCGAGAACCTCCACGAACACCTCCCGCTTGCCCCCGAACGAGTCATAGAAGCTCTGCCGCCCGATGCCCATCGCATGGCGCAGATCCTCCGTCGAGGTGGCCTCGTAGCCCTGACGCCAGAACACGGCCTTTGCGGCTTCCAGCGCCACCTCGCGATCAAACTCCTTCGGTCTCGTCACCCTGAGACCCTACCATTATGGACAGAGTTGTCCAGAAAAAATCGGCCGCCTGCCGCGCCCAGCCCGCGGGGCGACGTGGCCATCGCTCGAGACGTCAGCGCCGCGCGAGACGCCCGACCTTCCGAGCTCGACCGCGCCGCGCTCCGAGCCGAACACGGCCGCTCAACCGAGGCGAATGGTGCGCGCCCGGTCGGCGCGATCTCTCCGGCCTCTGGGCTGGCCGGCGGGGCCGCGCTCCGGAGCCCACGCGCGCTCCGGAGCGCCCGCCCCTCGGGCCGGCGACTCTACTTCTTCGCCTTCTCGTCGAGGAAACCGGTCACCCACGCTAACGGGGCGTTCCAGTTGATCGTGATCTCGTTGACGCTCCAGGCCTCGATGTGGTCCACGAAGCAGCGCTGCGCGACGCACCCCTTGAGACCGGCGCTCTGGACATGGGGATCCTGGAGCGAGGAGTTCGGGCCGCCGGACACGGCGCCGGGCGGCGCCTTCGGGTACTTGCTGTTCGCCTGATGGGCCCAGAACCGGTGGTGCGGGTTCTCGAGCGGCTTCTCGCCATAGCCGGTCACGTACGACTGCCCGAGCGGGTTGCGCCCGAGGAGGTAGTCCATGCCGAGCACCACGCCGTCGAGGTACTTCGGCTGCTTGGTGAAGTCGTGGGCGAGCGCCACCACGAGCATGTTGTTGAGCACGGCCGAGTTCGAGCCCCAGTCGTACTTGCCTTCAGGCGTCCGAGCGACGAGCGTCCGGTACCCCTCCTTGTCCGCGATGGCGAGGTACTGGTCGGCCGCCTTCGCGATGCGGCCGCGGATCTGCTGCTGCCACGCCGCGTCCACGTGGCCGGGCACGATCGCCATCGAGATCTGGCCGAGCCCGTCCGTGACCCCCCAGTAGATCTCCATCGGGAACCGCGCGTTGAGCGGCGAGGCCTGCAGGAACTGCTTGTACTCCGGCTTCCCCGTTGTGACGAAGAGCTCCGCCGCGGCCCAGTAGAACTCGTCCTTGGCGTCCTTGTCGTCGTAGGGCCCGCCCCCCTTGTCGCCGCCGGGCGGCGCGTAGAGGGCCGGGTTCTGCTTCGCCGCCGCCCAGGCGCGCTCGGCGGCCTTCAGGCACTTCGCCGAGAACGCCGCGTCCACCGTCTTCCAGATGCGCGCGCACTGCGCCCCCGTGGCCGCGACGTTGAGCGTCGCCGCGGTGCTCGGCTTGTGGAGGAAGCGCGCCTGCTTGTCCTCGTGCGGCGCGAGGCCGAGGCCCGTCCACGACTCGTCGTGCATCTTGTGGTGGACCATGCCGGCGAGCGGCTTGCCTTCCGGCACCTGCATGCCCATCAGGAACTCGAGCTCCCAGCGCGCCTCGTCGAGGATGTCGGGCACGCCGTTCTTGCCCTCGGGGATGTTGAGCTTGCCGTCCGCGAAGTCGGCGCTCGAGGCGCCGAGGTGCTTCGTGCGCTCGTACCAGTTGAGCAGCGTCCACACCGAGATGCCGCCGTTGACGACGTACTTGCCGTGATCGCCGGCGTCGTACCAGCCGCGGGACGCGTCGAGCGCGTAGTCGCAGCCGCTGTCCTTCAGGCAAGGGGTGCTCTTGTCCTGGAGATGCCCCGCCGGGCGCGCCAGCTCGGGCTTGCCGGCGAACGGCATCTTGATCTCGATGCCGCTCCGGTTGTGGTAGAAATACGCGAGCGCGTCGTACTTGAGCTTCTGGTAAAGGCCCGTTCCGATGTCGAACGGGAAGCTCTTCTCCTCCCCCACCTTGAGCACGTAGCCCTGGCCCGGCGTCTTGACGGCCGTGAAGTCGACCAGGTGGACGTGATCCCCGGAGGCGCCGTCCTTTCCGAAGACCTTGGTCTGGCCGCGGGCGACCGACTTGCCGGAGGCGTCGAGCAGCTCCCACGCGACCGGCGCGGTCGCCGCGCTGTTCACGCTGGCGATCTTGATGGTGCCGGGCAGATACCCGACCTGATTCACGGCGACCTTCGGCGCCGCCACGGCGCCCGCGGCCGCGCTGGCCTTGAACTGCGGGTCGTCCAGGCGGATGTCGTCGATGCAGACCTCGAACGGCTCCTTGGCCGACGCCATCGCGCCGCCGATGTGGAACGCGAGCTCCGCCGTGGCGTCGTCGGCCTTCGCCATCGAGAACTTGCCGGAGTAGGTCTTGGGCTCGGTCCCGAGCTCCACGGTGTCCGTCCAGTACTCCTCGTAAGGCGGGCCCGACATGCCGACCTTCGGGCGCGCCTTCGTGGGCGCCGAGGCCCAGGCCTTGTACTGGATCGTGTAGCTGTGCCCCTTCTGGATCACCATCTCCCGGTGGCGAAACTGGGCGTCCCAGTTGTTGGACCCCTTGTTCGTCACCGTCACGCAATAGGCGCCATTCTTCACCTCCGCGCTGCCCGCGCCCGGCGCGGTGAACGAGGTGGTCCACGGCAGGCTCTTGTTGTCGTTGAAATCGGAGGCCTTGAGCAGGTTGGTCCGCGCGGCCTCGGGGCTCGCCGCGGCGCCCGTGTCAGCGCCTGGGCTCGCGCCGGCGGAGGGCGCGGCCTCCGCTCCAGGGCCCTGCGAGGTCGCGCATCCAGCGCTCAGCGCCAGCGCGCCGAGCACGAGCGCGGACGCCCGGCCCGTTCGGCTGAGGATCGACTGTTTGAGAAGGGGATCGTTCATGAGTCCTCGGTTCACGGCTGGGGGCAATCGACGCATAAAAGCGCGACTTCCGTCCAGGTTGTCAAGCGCAATCCTCGCTGGCGTCGCGAAATCTGCGTGCATCGCGGTGCCGTAAGCGGTGCCGGGCCACCTGCGGCGCTCGGGGGCTCCGGCAGATGCAATGGCCTGTGCTGGCCCGGCGGGCGAGGGCCCGGCGCGGCCCCGGCGCCGGCCGCGCCGGGCGCGCGAGGTCCCGGCGCCGCCCTGGGACGATTCGCCTCACGTGCCCTCCGGCGCACCGCCGACCGTCATGATGTCTCCACAGAGGACCACGCGAGCGCGCCGCGCGCCGCGCGCCGTCGCTGTCGATTCGCGCTGGTGCCGGTGGCGTAGTCGCACTAGGCTCCGCCCGGCCTCGCGTCGCACCAGGATCGCGGCGGAGCACACCAGGAGACGACATGGCAAAGCACAGCTTCTCAGTCCCCTTCAGCGGTTCCTCTCAAGACATCGTCGCGAAGGCCAAGGCAGCGATCGAGAAAGCCGGCGGCCAGTTCAGCGGCGACGAGGGCAAGGGCGGCTTCTCGGTGCCCACGCCGGCCGGGACCGTGAAGGGAACCTATGCCATCGCCGCGCAGAGCTTCTCCGTGGACATCACGGACAAGCCGATGCTCGTCCCCGGGAGCATGATCGAGTCCCAGGTGCGCAAGTTCCTCGAGAAGGCCTGAGCGCCCGCCGCAGCACGCCGGCTCGCCCGCCTGCTCGGCGCAGGCTCCCCCCAACAATCCCGCCATCATCGCCCGCCAGAGGGGCCTCTCGCTGCAGTCGAGGCGCCCCTCGACCTGCGCTGTCGTGACGAGCCCTCATCACGGCCCGTCGCGCCCGCGCTGCCCCGTACACGCACGCCGCGAGAGCCGCGCTCACGACTCGCCGCGAGAGCCGCGCTCGCGACTCGCCGCGAGAGCCCCGTCCCACGACTCGCATCGAGAGCCGCTCGCCGCGAGAGCGCCGCTCAACGGCGCACCGCGCGCACCGCGCGCGCCGCGCGCAGCAGGCTCATCCATCGATTCCGGGGGGGGCATATCGGCTCGAGCGCGGCGCGTCACGCCATCGACGCGCACTCAGCCGTTGGCGAAGAGAAGAGCAGAATCGACCGCCGCTGCACCTTGCGGATCGGATCTCCGCCGGTAAGTATCCAGTCTGGAACGCGAGGAAAACGCGCTCAGTTCGCAGCAGTCCGCGAAGAGCGTCGGTGTCGGCGATGTGAAGGACGGTGTTGTACGGGGGGACACCTCCCCTCGGGGACGGGGAGGTACACGTTGCTGAAGCTCCGAGAGCGGAATGTGTGGCTTGGGCGGGCCGCGGCGAACAAGGCGGAGGCGATACGGACCGTCGGCCGCGCCATGGTCGAGTCCGGCTTCATCGAGCCTGGCTACGTCGACAGCATGCTCCAGCGCGAGCAGGTCGCGGCGACCTACCTCGGCAGCGGGATCGCCATTCCCCACGGGCTGCCGGCCGCGCGGCACCTCGTGCGCGCCACGGGCATCGTCGTCGTGCAGTTCCCGGACGGCGTCGCGTGGGCGGACGGCGAGCGGGCGCGGGTCGCCGTCGGCATCGCCGCCCGGTCCGACGAGCACCTCCAGGTGCTGGCCAACCTCACCGGCGTGCTCGGCGACGCGAGCGCCGCCGACCGGCTCGCGCGGACCGATGACCCCGGCGAGGTGATCGCGGCCCTCAACGGCGGGGCGAGCGCCCCGGCGGCGCCCCAGGCGGTCGCCCCGGCCGGCGGCACCGCCATCGAGGTGCGTTCCCCATCGCCCCACGGCCTGCACGCGCGCCCCGCGACCGCGCTCGTCGAGGTAGCCAAGCGCTTCCGCGCCGAGATCGCGGTCCGCCACGGCGACAGGACGGCCAACGGCAAGAGCCTCGTCGCCCTGCTCGGCCTCGGCGCTGTCGCCGGGGCCCGGCTCACCGTCTCCGCCGCCGGCGACGACGCGGCCGCCGCCCTGGAGGCGCTCGGCGCGGCCTTCGCCGGCGGGCTCGGCGACGCCGCGGCGCCGCACGCCCCCCAGGCGGCGCCCGCGCGCCCCGACCGCGCGCCGGCACCCCCCGACCGCGCGCCGGCACCCCACGACCGCGCGCTGCTCGACTACGAGGGGCGCGTGGTCGCGGGCATCTCCGCCTCGCCTGGCCTGGTCGAGGGGCCCGCGTGGGCCTTCCAGCGCGAGCGCATCGCCGTCGCCGAGACGGCAGCCGACCCCGCGGTGCAGCACCGCCGGCTCGACCAGGCGCTGGCGGGCGCCGCCGTGGACCTGCAACAGCTCCACGACGAGCTCAGAAAGAAGGCCGGCGCGGCGAAGGCCGCCATCTTCAAGGCGCACCTCGAGCTCCTGGAGGACCCGGATCTCGTGGCCGCAGCGCACGACCGGGTCGACGCCGGACACAGCGCCGGGTGGGCCTGGCGCAAGGTCTACGAGGACGGCGCGGACAGCCTCACCCGGCTCGACGACCCGCTGCTCGCCGCCCGCGCCGCCGATCTGCGCGACGTCGGCCGGCGGGTGCTCCGGCTCCTGGCAGACGCGATCGAGAGCGCCGCGTCGCTGCCGAGCCACCCGGTCGTGCTGCTCGCGGACGACCTGTCGCCGTCGGACACAGCGAAGCTCGATCCGAAGCAGGTGCTCGGCCTGTGCACCTCGGTCGGCGGGGCGACCTCGCACACGGCCATCATCGCCCGCTCGCTCGACATCCCGGCCGTGGTCGCCGCCGGCCCCGCGGCGCTCGACGTGGAGGACGGGGAGGCGTGCATCCTCGACGGCGACGCGGGCGTGCTGGTGGTGCGCCCTACCGCGCGCGATCGCGCGCGCGCCGAGGTCAGGCGGGGGCAGGTGCTCGAGCGGCGCGAGGCCGAGCGGCTCGACCGCTTCAAGCCGGCGATCACGCGCGACGGCCGGCGCGTCGAGGTGGTCGCCAACATAGGCGCGCCCGGCGAGGCGCAGCAGGCGGTCGACGCCGGCGGCGAGGGCGTCGGGCTGATGCGCACCGAGTTCCTGTTCCTGAAGCGCGAGTCCCCGCCGAGCGAGGACGAGCAGGCCGAGGCCTACACCACGATGGTGCGCGCGCTGAACGGGCTGCCGATCATCCTGCGCACGCTCGACATAGGCGGCGACAAGCACGTGCCTTATCTGTCGATGCCGGCCGAGGGCAACCCGTTCCTCGGCGTGCGCGGCGTCCGGCTGTGCCTCGCGCGCGAGGACCTGTTCCGCACGCAGCTCCGCGCGATCTTTCGCGCCTCGCGCGAAGGGCCGGTGCGGCTCATGTACCCGATGATCTCCATGGTGGAGGAGCTCGCGAAGGCCATGGAGATCACCGAGGAGGTGCGGCGCGAGATCGGCGCCGATCCGATCGAGATCGGCATCATGATCGAGGTGCCGTCGGCCGTGATGATCGCCGACCGGCTGGCCCGCGAGGTCTCGTTCTTCTCGATCGGCACGAACGATCTCACCCAGTATGTCCTGGCGATGGACCGCCAGCACCCGACGCTGGCGTCGCAGGCCGACGGGCTGCACCCGGCGGTCCTGCGCATGATCGAGCGCACCGCGGCGGCGGCGCGCGAGGCGGGCATCTGGGTGGGGGCGTGCGGCGGCATCGCCGGCGATCCGGCGGGCACGGTGGTGCTGGCGGGGCTCGGCCTCGTCGAGCTCAGCGTCAGCATCCCCAGCATCGCCGCGACCAAGGCGCTGCTGCGCGGCATCACCATGGAGGGCGCCGAGGACATCGCCCGCCGCGCGCTCGCCTGCGGCACCGCCGCCGAGGTGCGCGCGCTCGTCCAGGGAGCCCAGGGGGTCGCGGCGTGAGCGGCGCGGGCGACGGGACCTCGCGCCGCGACGGGCTGGTGACCGTGACGCTCAACGCGGCCCTGGACCAGACGCTGGAGTGCCCGGGCTTCGCGGCCGGCGCGGTGAACCGGGTCGCCGCCCAGACGCTCACCGCGGGCGGCAAGGGCATCAACGTCGCCGCGCTCCTCGCCGGGCGCTCCTCGGGCCCGGTCACGGCGGCGGGGTTCCTCGGCCGCGACAACGCGGCCCCGTTCGAGGCGCTGTTCCGCGAGCGCGGCATCCAGGACCGCTGCCTGCAGCTGCCCGGCGGGAGCCGGGTCAACATCAAGGTGGTCGACCGGCTCGGCCCGGGCGGCCCGAAGGTCACCGACATCAACCTGCCGGGCCTCACCGTGTCGCCGGAGGCGCTCTCGCGGCTCGTGGCCGAGCTCGACGCGCTGGCCCGGGAGAACCGCTGGTTCGTGCTGGCCGGCAGCGTCCCGGCCGGGGTGCCCGAGGACTTCTACGCGAAGATGGTACGGCGGCTCAAGGCGCGGGGCTGCTCGGTCGCTGTCGACGCCAGCGGCGCGCCGCTGCGCCACGCGGTGGCGGCGCGGCCCGACATGATCAAGCCGAACCAGCACGAGCTCGGGGAGCTCCTTGGCGCGCCGCTGTCGGGGGGGCGCGCCGAGGTCCTCCGGGCGGCGCGCGAGCTCCAGCGGTCCGGCATCGGGCTGGTGGTTGTCTCGCTGGGGGCCGACGGCGCCCTCCTCGTCGACGCGGGGCGGGCGCTCCTGGCGGTGCCCCCGCCGATCGAGGTAGCGAGCACGGTCGGCGCCGGCGACGCCATGGTGGCGGGCGTGCTGGCGGCGCGGCTCGGCGAGGGCGGCGACCTCGAGGCGTGCGCGCGCCTCGGCACCGCGTTCGCGGCCGGCAAGCTGGCCCAGGTCGGGCCGGTGCTGCCGTCCGACGAGCGCATCCAGGAGCTCCGCGCCGCCACGCGCATCGAGCGTCTCGACCTTGCCTGACCCAGTCCGGAAAGAGAGCCCGTCCATGGAGAAGCTGGTTGCGATCACGGCCTGTCCCACGGGGATCGCGCACACGATCATGGCGGCGGAGGCGCTGCGGCGGGTGGCCGCCATGAAGGGCCACGACCTCCGGGTGGAGACGCAGGGCTCCGAGGGCGTGAAGACGCCGCTGTCGGACGACGACATCGCCGCCGCGAGCGCGGTGATCCTGGCGGCCGACATCCAGGTCGACGAGTCGCGCTTCGAGGGCAAGCCGGTCACGCGCGTGTCGACCGCGAGGGCCATCCGCGACACCGAGGCGGTGCTGGAAGCAGCCGTCGCCGCCGCGAGCGGCTCGGCCCACGCCGCGAACGGCTCGGCCCGCGCCGCGGCGCCGGTCGCGAGCGCGCCGGCCCCGGCGGCCGGCGCGGCCGCGCCCGAGCTGGCCGCGTCGCCCGCCGGAAAGGGCCTGCTTGTCGCGGTGACCGCATGCCCGACCGGGATCGCGCACACGTTCATGGCGGCCGAAGCGCTGACCCGCGCGGCGAGGGCGGCCGGCTACGAGATCCGGGTCGAGACCCAGGGCTCTGTCGGGGCGAAGAACGCCCTGACCGAGGAGGAGATCCAGAAGGCCGACGCCGTGATCATCGGCGCCGACACGCACGTGGCGCTCGATCGCTTCGCGGGCAAGCGGCTGCTGCAGACATCGGTGGGCGAGGCGCTGAAGAAGGCGGATCAGGTGGTCACGAGGGCGCTCTCGCTGCCGGAGCCAGAGGGCGCGCCCGATCTGGGCCAGCAGGTGGCGCAGGCCAAGGCGCAGCTGAAGGAGAAGCAGTCGGGCCCCTACAAGCACCTGCTCACCGGCGTGTCGTTCATGCTGCCGCTCGTCGTGGCCGGCGGCCTGATCATCGCGCTTTCCTTCGTCTTCGGCATCGAGGCCTTCAAGGAGCCGGGCACGCTGCCGGCGGCGCTGATGCAGATCGGCGGTCAGGGCGCGTTCACGCTGATGGTGCCGGTGCTGGCGGGCTACATCGCCTATTCGATCGCCGACCGGCCCGGCCTCGCGCCGGGCCTCGTCGGCGGCCTTCTGGCCTCGCAGCTCAACGCCGGCTTCCTCGGCGGCATCGTCGCCGGCTTCCTCGGCGGCTATGTAGCGCGGTGGATCCGCGACACGGTGCGGCTGCCGGCCAACCTGGAGGGCCTGAAGCCGGTCCTGGTCATCCCGCTCCTGTCGACGCTGGTTGTCGGTCTCCTGATGATCTACGTCGTCGGAAAGCCTGTCAGCGCGATCATGACCGGGTTGACCGACTTCCTGAGGGGGATGGGCGGCACCAACGCGGTGGCGCTCGGCGCGCTTCTCGGCGCCATGATGGCGATCGACATGGGCGGGCCGATCAACAAGGCGGCCTATACCTTCTCGGTCGGCCTGCTCGCCTCGAGCACCTTCACGCCGATGGCCGCGACGATGGCCGCGGGCATGGTGCCGCCGCTCGGGCTGGCGCTGGCGACCGTCATCGCCAGGAACCGCTTCACCGCGCAGGAGCGGGAGGCGGGCAAGGCGGCGGCCGTGCTCGGCGCCGCCTTCATCACCGAGGGCGCCATCCCGTTCGCCGCCCAGGATCCGCTGCGCGTCATCCCCGCGGCCGTGCTCGGGTCCGCCGTCACCGGCGCGCTGTCGATGGGGCTCGGCTGCGGCCTGCGGGCGCCGCACGGCGGCGTCTTCGTGCTGGCGATCCCGAACGCTGTGTCGCCGCTCGGCGTCTACCTGCTGTCGATCGTGGCCGGGACGGTGGTGACCGCGCTGGCCCTCACGGTCCTGAAGCGGCCTGTCGCGCAGCCCGCCGCGCCCCCGCCCGCGCGGCCGTAGCCGGCCGGGGAGGCGCTCGGGGAGCGATGGCCCAGGGGGCGACGCTCGGTCCTCAGGCGCCGTCCGCGGCGAGGTGGACCTTGAGGACGCTCTCCTCGGCGGGCACGCCGAGCCGGAGGGGGAAGCCGTAGTGGCCGGTCCCGCGGTGCACGTAGAGCCGGTCCGGACCGCGGGCCCACAGGCCGTGATCGGGCATCGTCACGAAGAGCCGCATGGCGGTCCAGGTGCCGCCGAGGCTGACGATGCCGACCTGCCCGCCGTGGGTGTGGCCCGACAGCACGAGGTCCCCCTCCCCCTCGCCGAGGTGGCGGAACGCGCCCGGATCGTGGAGCAGGATGAGCCGGAGCGCGCCGGGAACGCGCGGGTGCCGGGCGCAGACCTCGGCCATGCGCTGCGCGCGGTCGCGGTAGTGGAAGTCCATCCCGAGGATCTGCACCGGCCCCGCGGCGGTCTCGACGAGCGCCGCGTCGTCCACGAGCAGGCGCGCGCCCGCCCGGGCGAGCGCTGTCGCGACGTGCCGGGGCGACTCGTGATCATGGTTGCCGTGGCACGCGAAAACGCGGCCCTCGAGGGCGCGGAGCGGGGACAGCGCCTCGGCGAGGTGCTCCGCGGTGTCCTGCGACTCCATGGTCAGGTAATCGCCGGTGAGCACGACCAGATCGGGATCGCGCTCGACAGCGCGCTCGCAGATGCCGCGGAGCCGCGCGACGGACATGAACGGACCGAGGTGAGGGTCGGTGATCTGGACGATGCGCAGGGGTCGGCGCGCGGCGGGCGCCTGCTCGCGCGGCAGCGGGTGGCGGCGCAGCCCCTCGACGCGAGCGCGGTCGACGACGAGCTCGACCTCCTCGCGGCGGGCGGTGAGCGACTGGAGGATGCCGATCCCCGCGAGGGCGAAGGGCACCCAGAGGCCGTACGGCGTCGCGCCGAGCGCGCCCGCGATGGCCCACGGGAACGACAGGAAGATCGCCGCGACGAAGTACGACGCGGGGATGCTCACCAGCGCGCGGTAGGCGAACGGGCGCATCCGCGGGCGCGAGAGCAGGAGGAAGTGCAGGTACACGGCGCCCTGGAGGTATGCGAACACCGGCGCGAGCGGGCCCACGTGGCGGAAGAGCGCGCACGCGATCAGGGTGTGGAGGCCGAGGAGGACGCCGACGAACCGCGCGTAGAACCGGCCTCGGCGGCGCCTCGCCGCCGCGACGACGGCGACCCAGGCCAGGACCGAGGCCACCCAGAACAGGACGATGGGGGACGGGACCTTCAAGCGACAGCTCCAGGCGACTCAGGCGTACAGCGCCACCGCGGCCTGTCACGCCTGGTCGGAGCCCGAGTCTCCCGCGTCCAGCGCGCCCGCGCCAGGCGCGGACGCAGCGCCGCCTCCTGCGAGGCGCGCGAGGCGCCCGAGGCGCGCCGTCGGGCGCGTTGCGGCACAGGTACCTTGCTGGTAGGCAGGCGCGATGCTCCTGTTATAGCCGCTTCTGGGAGGGTCGCACCCTCTGGGGCTCGATCGTGAATGCGAGCCGCAACATCACGCGCATCGTCAGCGCGCACGCCGCGGTGGAGCCAGCCGCGGCGCGCGAGTTCGCCGTCTGGGTGGTGGTGTTCGTCCACGCCACGCGGCGCTCGCTCCGCGGGCAGTCCGAGCGCCCGGAGATCGAGCGGCTCCTCCCCGCGGCGCAGCTCGAGGCCCTGACGGCGCACGCCCACCCGCCGCTCTACGCTGCGCAGCAGCTTTCCGAGCGCCTCGCGGCCTTCGGGCGAGCCGGGAGCCTCGAGCGCAACATGGCGGCGTGCGCCGAGGAGGAGCTGAACATCCTGGTCAATTGCCTCGGGGGCTGCGAGCGCATCCTGAAGACACCGACGCCCCTCGGCTACGTGTTGCTCTTGCGGCGCGGCGTGGCGCTCTACCTGGCCACGCTGCCCCTCGCCCTCATCGACGCGCTCGGGTTCATGACGCCCATCGTGACGATGATGGTCGCCTATCCCGTCCTGATGATCGAGGCGCTCGGCGAGGAGCTCGACGACCCCTTCGGCCACGAGCCGAACGATCTGCCGCTCACGCGCGTTTGCGACACGATCGAGCGCAACCTCCTGGGCTCATCGCCGCTCGACCTGGTGATGGCCTCGAAGGCCGAGAACTACGAGGACTGAGGTCGCGCGGCGCGCGCTCCGCGCCGCTCACATCCGGATCTTCTGACCGACTCCTCTGACCAGGCGGAGACGCGGAAAAGAAGTATTTACACATTCTCTCTCATCTCCCTCCCGCATCCTGTCGAAAGGTTCTCCTGACTTTATCCTCTTGAAGGGAACGGGGCCTGCTGCGATAGGTGCACTTGGGCTCAAGGCGAGCTCGCCTGGTCTGCATTATGGCCAGACGCACCGTTGCCCCGGCGCGGCGCGGGTGCCAGCTTCCGCGCATGACGCAGCCCGCGGTGCTCGGCATCGAACCCACCCACTACCGGCGTCTGAACCTCGACCCCGGCCGCATCCAGCCCTGGGAGGACGGCCTGCGCACCGACCCGGGCACACGCAGCTTCGAGTGGTGGTACTACGACTGCCGTCTTGACGACGGCACCCGTATCACGATCGAGCTGCACACCAAGCCGCCGGTGGTCTCGCCCTCTGCGCCGCTCATGCCCTTTGTCTCGCTGGTGATGCTCCGCCCCGACGGCTCGCTGCTGGTGAAGAACACCGTCGCCTCGCCGGACGCGTTCTCGGCGTCGCGCGAGGGCTGCGACGTGCGCATCGGCGAGCACTGGTGCCGCGGCGATCTGCGACGCCATCAGGTCCACGTGGAGCTGGAGGGCACCGCGATCGACCTGGAGATGATCTCCGAGCTCGGGCCCTGGCGCCCTGCCACCGGCCACATGCTCCTCGGAGAGGATGAGTCGCGCTACATCGCCTGGCTCCCGGCGATGCCCCGCGCGCGGGTGACCGCGGAGATCACCGCCGGCGGCCGGTGCGAGCGGCTCGGCGGGGTCGGATACCACGATCACAACTGGGGCAACGTCGCTCCCGCGTCGGCCATCGATCACTGGTACTGGGGTCATGCGCACATCGGCGAGTACACCGTGGTCACGCTGCGCGCGGTCAGCCACGCCAAGTACGGCAAGGCGGTGCTTGTCGCGTTCCTCCTGGCGCGCGGCGGCGAGGTGCTCGCCCAGGGCACCGAGGGGCTGGAGCTCGCGGCCATCGACGAGGCGCGCGAGCCGGAAACCGGGGTTCCGGTCGCCAGCCGGCTGATCTACGAGATCCCGGCTGGCGACGCGCGCTACCGGCTCGAGTTCGCGCGGCGCAGGGACGTGCTGGCGCTCGGCTTCGGCGACGCCGGCGGCTACCTGCGCTTCGTGGGCGACGCGCGCATCGAGCGCGTCGGCGGGGCCGGGGCGCCCGAGGAAGCCAGCGGAGACGGCCTGTGGGAGGTCCTGTCGTTCGGCCCGCGCCAGGCCGCCGGCGCGCTGGCGCCGCAGTCCCCGGGCTGAAGGCTGACGACCGCGGGCCGCCTGGCACCGTCGAGTTCCCGTCCGGTCGATATCCCTCTCGTGAAGGCTCGCGCCGTGGCGTCAGGCGCACGCAGAGCACGCAGCGTGACGAATCCACGAAGCCATCGGCGTGGCCTTCCTGGCGGCTGCGCCCAGGCTCGACCAGGAGCGCCGCGCCCTGTACGGCGACCTGGTGCTATCTTCACCGAACGAGGCGGCGAGACGGACGTTGGAGGCGATGATGAAGAGCGGATACGAGTTCCAGCGCGAGTTCGCGCGCAGCTACGTGGCCAAGGGCCGGCTGGAGGGACGGCGGGAGGGCATCCTCGAAGCCAAGGCGCACGACGTGCTCGCCGTGCTCGAGACCCGCGGGCTCGACGTCCCCGCGGAGGTCCGGGAACCTGACGCTCCGCGCACCCTGCGTGCCGCCGCCTGGAACGCAAGTCCGCTCGGTCGCAATCCCGGCACCTTCTGCCCGCACGACATTGAGAGCTCGGAAAGTCGGGACTGAGGAAGAAGGAGCCAGCATCGAGATCTTGCTCGAATGCGCAAATGGACGCGTCATGCGCGCGCCGACCAGCAAAAAGGGCAAGAAAACGTACCTCTGCTTGCGACCTCCACCCGCGGGAAAGGCGTCGGAGCGCCAGCCCTGCGGCGCGGCACGAGATGTGCTAAGATGTGCTAACCAACGTGCTACCTGCCAATGCTCAACGGCTGAACGGGCTCGGTCGCGTGGTTGGCGGCGTCGTTCGGTGGTCGCTCGTGCACTGAACGAGCAAGGATGAACATGACCAAAGCGGAGGACATTCCGCAAGTCGATGGCTCGACCAGGCGCGCTCGTCATGAGCGCCGCGCACGACGGGCGCTCTGCGAGGATTGCCGAGGAGGGGTTCCAGGCAATCTGGGCTTCATTCGCCGCCAGCTACGCAGTGCTGGACGTCAATCTCCTGACCATGGCGGAGAAGATCGCTGAACATTGCTGGGGATACCGGGAAACCCATGAATGCGACAGGACGGCGGTGGCGCGCGATATACCGCTCTCCCTGTTCGCACGATAAGAGACGACCCATGAGACTGCTCGCAACGGCGCTATCTACCTGGAGTGCTTCCCTGCTGTTCAACATCACCCCCGCGAGCGGATCGCCTTCGGCCGGCGGCGGCCCTGCCGAGGGCGGCCGCGGCGATGTCAGCGGTGTGCGCGACGACGCTACCTGGACGCGCGAACCGAGCTTCACCGATTGTCGTGGGGCGATCGCCTATACGTTCAACACCGCATTGCCGGACACGCGCTGCGCGGGCCCAGGGCTCGTGATCTTCGCGGACTCGAAAGTGGAGGCGCTGGGATGCGCCGCCGCGAGCGCCGCACTCCAGGGCGTTCAGCTCGCCGCGGCGGGGGCGGCACGAACGTACGCGATATGCGTCACCAGTCCCTTCGGGAGGTCGACCCAGCACGTCGTGGCGTACTCTCAGAATGACGCCAAGACGTGCGCACGCTCCTATGTGTGCGGGGCCCTCGGCGACTGCACCGCCGCCCCGAACGCGTGTCGGTGACGTCTCCTCGCTGGATTGCCGCGGCGGGGAGCCAGCCGGAGGTAGGCACGAAGCGCTGACGCGACTGCCATGGTCGCGACCGGCGGCGGCGGGAACGCGCGCACCGCGACGACGAGCAGCGCCAGCGACACGAACGCATCGAGCGCCACGACGGCCACGTGCGACGCGAGCGCCGGGGCCGCGAGCAGGTTGATGGCGCCGTGGAGCGCCCCATGGCGGCATCCCTCCTGCGCCGCCGCTTCGCGGCTGGCGCTCCATGCGCTTCCTGTATGTTCATGGTGCCCGCCTGGTGCCCGCCCCGGAGTTTCAATACGGTACCTGGCTGGACGCTGACACCGCTCGTGCTCGGCCCGAGGGCGTCCCGGTCGTCACGGACGCCGAGCGGGCGAAGGCAGCGCCCGAGGTGGCCGTGCTCTCGGCGATGGCGCACGGCCACAGCGAGGCGGGGCAGGCCATCGGCGTGGCCTTCATGGCAGCGGCGCCCAGGCTCGACCAGGAGCGCCGCGCCCTGTACGGCGACCTGGTGCTATCTTCACTGAACGAGGCGGCGAGACGGACGTTGGAGGCGATGATGAAGAGCGGATACGAGTTTCGGAGCGAGTTCGCGCGCAGCTACGTGGCCAAGGGCCGGCTGGAGGGACGGCGGGAGGGCATCCTCGAAGCCAAGGCGCACGACGTGCTCGCCGTGCTCGAGACCCGCGGGCTCGAGGTTCCCGCGGAGGTCCGGGAACGCGTGCTCGCGAGCATGAATCTGGCCGAGCTGGACCGCTGGCTTCGGCGTGCCGTGGTCATCAGCGACGCCAGGGAGCTGCTCGCCACCACCTCCTGATCAACGCGGCGGTCCCCCAGAGGAAGCGATCGACCGCCCATCCCGCCTCCCGAGCTCTCTCTCCTCGAGCGACAAACCACGGTAGCACCCCCCCACCGCGTATCCCGATCTCCCCCGCCCCCGCTCTCCCCCTCACGCCTGCAGCACCCGCAGCGACCCCCGCACGACTCCATAGCTCCCCTCCGCCCGCAGCCCGCGCGCGACCTCCGCGGGCGCGACGTCCCCGGCGAGCAGCCGCCGGTACGCCTCCACCACCCGCCGCGCCCCCTCGGCGTCCTCGCGCACGAGCTCGATCCGGAACCGCCGCACCCCGCTCTTCGCGAGCCTCGGCACGAGGTGCGCCGCGCTCTGCGGCGCCGCGTGAAACACGGTGTTCCGACACCCCACGTCCGCCTCGAGCGGGTGATCCATCCCCGCCCGATCCCGCAGCGACAGCGCGTGCTCCTCGCACGGCCGGCCGCAGGTGCGGTGATCCTTGCCCTCCGAGAGCGCCGCCGCGATCACGCAGTGTTCCATGTGAAAGAGCGGCATCGGGTGGTGCACCACCACCTCGGCGAACGGCGCGAAAGGCGAGTCGAGCAGCGCCTCGAGCTGCGCGGCGTCGAGGTCGAACGACGGCGTGAAAGCGGCGAGCCCCCGCGAGAGGACCTCGCGCGCGGCCAGCTTGTTCGTCACGTTCAGCGAGAAATCGCCGACCCGGGGCACGCCCGGCGAGGCGTCGAGCAGCGCGCCGAGGCTGCGCACCAGGATCGCCGCTGGCCCGAGCGACAGCAGGTACCTGTCGATCTTCTCCTCGCCCGGCTTGCGGATCCGCGGCGGCGCGACCGCCACCGAGGCCCCGGCCGCGATGAGCTCGCGCGCCGCGGCGCCGAGGCCGACCATCTCCAGGAAATCGAGGTAAACGCCGCTCGCGCCAGCGTCGAGGGCCGCGCGCGCCTGGACCACGTTGCGGCACAGGACGAAGAGGCCGGGCGCCGGCGGCTCGACCGCCGGGGGAACGGCCCCGGCAACGAGATCCTCGACCGGCACGGGCGCGCAAGGATGAGGCCGGTGCGACGCCTCCAGGAGCGCCGCGACGAGCGCCCGGCGGGCGCGGTTGAGCGCCGACGGCGGCACGAGCGCCGGCCCGTCGAGCGACAGCCCGACGCCGCGCAGGGCGAACGGCGTGTCCCCGAGGCGATCGAGCTGCTTCCGCAGCGTCGCCTCGTCGAGCGGCGACCTGTCGGCGCGGCCGAGCGGGGCGTCCACCTCGACCGCGGCCGACGCGCCGCCCTCGGTCACCGCCGACAGCCGCGGGCGCTCGCCGAGGCGGCCCTCCAGGCGGACGTCGATCGCGACGCGGCGCTGGGCGCGGTCGAGCGCGTCGCGCACCTCGCGCGCGGCGGCCGGGTCGCTCGTGCGGAAGACGCGGCGCCCGCGCAGCGACCGCGCCCCGCGCAGCACGTCGTCCGGCAGCCGCTTGTCCGGGCCGAGCCAGACCTCGACGTCGCCGCCCGCCGGCGCGCGCTCTACCTCGCGGCCGTCAGCCCACAGGCCCCAGATGCGGCCGCCTATCTCGCCCTCGCCGGCGAAGCCGCCCTCCACGAGGATCCCCTCGCCGCGCGCGAGCGGCCGGGCCGCGCGCACGACAACGACCTCGTGCCCGCGCCTGCGGCCGGCGCCGCGCGCCTCGCCCACCTCGATGCCGCGGTGGTCGCACGTGCGGCCGTCGACGAGCCGCTGGTGGTCGACGCCGCGCAGGAACCCGGGCCCCGAGCCGCGCGAGAACGCCTGGAGCGCCGCATCCCGGTCCGCTCCCCGGGGGCCCGCCCCCTCCCCGAGCGCGGCGTCGATCGCGGCGCGGTAGAGCCGCGCGGTGGCGCCGACGTACTCGGGACCCTTGAGGCGCCCCTCGATCTTCACCGAGGCGACCCCGAGGGCGACGAGGTCGGGGATGACGTCCGTCGCGTCGAGGTCCTCCGGCGAGAGGAGGTAGGCCGCGTCGCCGAGCTCGCGGAGCGCGCCGTCGACGACGAGCCGGTACGGCAGGCGGCACGCCTGGGCGCACGCGCCGCGGTTGGCGCTGCGGCCGCCGATGGCCTCGCTCGTCAGGCACTGCCCCGAGTACGCGATGCAGAGCGCCCCGTGCACGAAGACCTCGAGCTCGACGTCGGTCGCCCGGCGGATGGCCGCTATCTCGTCGAGCGAGAGCTCCCGGGCGAGGATGACGCGCGCGGCGCCGAGCGACCGGGCGAGCTCGACGCCGGCCGCGTCGGTGCAGGTCATCTGCGTGGAGGCGTGGATCGGGAGCTCGGGCGCGAGCGCCCGCGCGAGGCGCATCACCCCGAGGTCCTGCACGATGATCGCGTCGGCCCCGGCCGCGGCGCAGGCCTCGACAGCGGCGCGCACCGCCGGGAGCTCATCGTCGAACACGAGCGTGTTCAGGGTGACGTAGCCCTTCACGCCGTGGGCGTGGAGGAAGCGCATCGTCTCCGCGAGCTCTGCCGCGTCGAAGTTCGCGGCCCGGGCGCGCGCGTTGAACGGCGAGGGCGCCGCCGCGCCGCTGCCCGCGGCGCCGCCCCGGAGCCCGAAGTAGACGGCATCGGCCCCGCCGCGCACGGCAGCTTCGAGGGCGGCGCGGTCGCCGGCCGGGGCGAGGACTTCAGGGCGTGCGGACCGCGTCATGCGGGCGGTTCTAGCAAGGGGCGCAGCGGTTGTCCCCCCTGGCACGCGCGGCTTCCTGATGAGCCGGCCGGACCGCAGCCGCGCGCTCCGCACGCCGTGCTCTGCATTGCGCACACCGCGCCCTGCGTGCCGCGATCGCCTGCGACTCGAGCAGCATGACCGCGCCTCTCTGCGCCTCGCCTCGGCGCGCCTACACCCCCTGCGCATCGTGCGGCGGAGCGAGCAAGAAAGCGTCTCGCCACACGCGTCCCGGCGCGCCCGTGCGCCTTGACCTGGCTTCCCGACGTGGGGCACGATCCCGCAAGAGCCCACCCGGCCAAAACGCCATCTGGTCCTCGCCGACCGGCGCGGCACGGCCTCGGTGGCCGGGTCGGATGAGCGGAGCGACGACTTTCCCACACAACCAGCGCGGAACTCGGGAGCTGAACGTCGGAGAGGCGCTTGCATTTCCCGCCCGCCCATGCGTCGCGACGGCGCATGCCGCAAAGGGATGCCGATGAAGAGAGACGGATTTCGCTCCAGGTACGCGCCCTCACCGGCCGTCGCCTGGCTGCCCGCCGCGGTCCTCGCGGCGACGTCCGCGTGCGGTAGCGACGAGGCGCCGGCGCAGATCTGCGACGCTCCCTATTTCGACTGCGACGGCGTGTGCGTGGCGCTGGGGTCCGATCCCGACAACTGCGGCTCGTGCGGCAACGAATGTCCGGCCGGGGCGTCGTGCGTCAACGGCGCGTGCGAGGAGCCGGCGTCGCAGGGCGGCGGCGGCAGTGACGGCGGCGGCGGCGGCGGCGGCGACGGCGGCGGCGGCGGCGACCTCCCGGACTGCGGCGACGACCGCCACATGAAGCGCTGCGACGGCGCCTGCGTCGACACGCGCACCGACCCGGACCATTGCGGCAAGTGCGGCAAGCAGTGCGACCCGGGCCGCGCGTGCGCCGGCTCGCTCTGCCAGCGGACCTGCCTGGAGGGCTTCACCGACTGCGCCGGCAGCTGCGTCGACCTCAGCGCGGACCCTCTGCACTGCGGCCGGTGCGATCTCGCCTGCGATCCCGGGCGGCCGTGCGAGGAGGGCGCCTGCGGGTGCAGCGCGGAACCTTCCGAGGACATCGGCTCCATCGCCCCCCAGGAGGTGAGCGGCACCACGCGCGACGCCGCCGACACCCGCAAGCTGAGCTGCTCGGGGTCGGGCGCGCCCGATCAGACGTTCCTGTTCACCGCGCCCGCCGCGGGGACGTACATCTTCGACACCTTCGAGGCCCCGTTCGACACGGCGCTCGGGGCGCTCTCGGCGGGCACCTGCGCCGAGCTGGCCTGCAACGACGACGCCGAGGGCATCCAGTCGCAGATCTTCGTCGATCTCGCCGAGGGCGAGCGCATCCTCGTGGTGGTGAGCGGTACCGACGACGCGGGGGGCGACTTCACCCTTCGCGTCACCCAGCCGGGGCCGGTCATGTGCACGCCGGCCGCCCTGGAGCCCGTCGTCCCGCAGACGGTCACGGGCACGACCGTGGGGCTCGAAGACTCCGTGTCCTCCGACTGCGACCTCACGTCGAGCGCCGACGCCACCTACACCTTCACCGCCCCCGAGGCGGGCGCCTACGTCTTCAGCGCGCGCGCCTCGGCGGAGCTGGTCATCGACGTCGTCGAGGGCGGCAGCTGCAACGGCGACTCGCTCGGCTGCGAGCGCAACTTCAGCCAGTCGAGCCTCATGGTGGACCTCGAGGCCGAGGAGACGGTGCTCGTCGCCGTGTCGAGCCCGGGCCGCTCGCTCCGCAGCTTCACGCTGGACGTCTTCGAGGCCCCTCCATGCCCGGGCCAGGATCTCGGCTCGACGGTCCCGCAGACGGTGACCGGGAGCAACGAGGATCTCCCCAACGTGCTCTCGGCCTGCTTCGCCTCCCCGACCGGCGGCGAGGCGACCTACAGCTTCACCGCGCCGAGCGACGGCGTGTACCTGTTCGACACACAGGGATCGAGCTTCCCCGTCCTGATGGAGGTGCGCAGCGGCTCCTGTGCCGGCGAGTACGTCACGTGCGCCGAGGGCGATGTCACCCCTGCTCGGGCGACTGTCCCCCTCTCGGCCGGCGAGACCGTGGTCATCGTGCTGGACACCTACGAGGAGACGGGCACCTACCAGCTCGAGATCCGCGAGGCGTCGTGCCCCGTCATCGATCTCGGCTCGACGGCGCCGCAGACGGTCACGGGCACGACCGACGGTTTCCCCGACCTGCTCGAGCCGTCCTGCGGCTACAGCGGGGCTCCCGAGGTGACCTATCGCTTCACCGCCCCGGCCGACGGACTCTACACCTTCGACACGGAGGGCTCGACGTTCGATACGGTCCTGGACGTGCGGAGCGGCTCGTGCACCGGCCCCTCGCTCCGGTGCAACGACGACGTGGACCCCTCCGGGGAGGTCACCACCTCGAAGGTGAGCTTGCTCCTCTCCGCCGATCAGACAGTGATCGTCTCGCTGGACAGCAACTCCACGAGCGGCGAGTACATGCTCAGCGTCGCCCAGCAGGACGCGCCGCCGTGCCCCCTCATCGAGCTCGCCAGCACGGTCCCGCAGACGGTCACGGGCAGCAACGAGGGCTATCCCGATCTCATGACCCCGGAGTGCGGCTCGGGCTCCGGCGGCGAGGCGACCTATGGCTTCACCGCGCCCGCCGACGGGTACTACACCATCGACACGGTGGGCTCCGCCATCGAGACGATCCTGTCCGTGCGCGAGGGCGGGTGCGGCGAGGTCGAGACGGACTGCGTCGACGGCGGCACGGCCTCGCGGCTGCTCGTGTGGCTCGACGCCGGCGAGACCATCGTGATCAGCGTCGACACCGATGGCGCGGAGGGCGAGTACGCGCTCAACGTGGGCCAGTTCGACGGCTCCGGCACGTGCGATGCGCCCATCGAGCTGGAGCCCGTCCTCCCGCTGACCGCGACGGGGACGACCACGGGGAGCCTCGACGCGAAGAGCGCGAGCTGCGGCGGCTCGTCCGCGCCCGAGGTCATCCATTCGTTCACCGCGCCCGAGACGGCGACTTACCACATCGACACGCTCGGCTCCGAATACGACACGGTCGTCGCCGTCCTCGACGGGGATTGCTCGGGCGAGGAGCTCGATTGCAACGACGACTCGCCCTGGGACGACGTGGTCACGTCGGAGCTCTCGGTGCCGCTCGAGGCGGGGCAGACCGTCATCATCGTGGTCGACGGCTACGACCTGGACTCGGGCCGCTACGAGCTCCACGTCGACATAGAGCCTTGATCGTCGAGGAGCGCCGCGCCCCCTCCTCGGACGGAACCGGAGCGGACGGCGCGGCGCTCGCGTACACTCCGGGGCTTGGCATGGATCAGCCCGTCCCCGGGGACAGCACGGCGCGGCAGGCAGACGTCGCGGGCGCGCTCGCGGGTCAGGTCTTCGACGCGCTCGGCGCCCTGCTCCGCGGCTTCGAGGAAGCCGCCCGCCGCGACGGGGCGGACGCGCTCGATGACGCCTTCGCGCGCGGCCCGGAGCACCTCCACGGCGGGCTCCTCACCGCGCTCCTCCGGCTCGTGTTCCTGCTTCACGCGGAGGACCGCGGGCTCCTGCCGGTCGATGACCCGCACTACGCGGCGCACCTCGGCGTGCTCTCGCTCTTCCGGGAGCTCGCGGCGGAGCGCGCCGCCCGCCCGGCCGCGCTGCGGCGGCGCTTCGGGGCGTGGACGCGGCTCGTCGCGCTGTTCCGCGCCGTCTTCCACGGGGTGCGCCGCCCCGAGCTCACCCTGCCGGGGCGGCGAGGGCAGCTCTTCGACCCGGAGCGCTACCCGTTCCTGGAGCGCGCGCGCCCGCCGGCGGAGGACCGCGAGGCGCCGCGGCCGCCGTCGGTGGACGACGGCACGGTGCACGCGGTGCTCGAGAAGCTCCTCGTGCTCGACGGCCGGCCGCTGTCGTACCGGACGATCGAGATCGAGCAGCTGGGCGGGCTCTACGAGGCGCTCATGGGCTACCGGGTCGAGCGCGCCGCCGGGCCGACGGTGTGCCTCAGGCCGGACAGGGTGTGGGTGAGCGCGGCCGAGGCCCTCGCGCAGCCCGGGGCGCGGCGGGCGGCGTGGCTGGCCGAGCGTGCGGGGCTCTCGCGGCGGGAGGCGGGCCACCTCGGGCAGGCGCTCGCCGCCGCGCGGACAGAGGCCGACCTCCTCGAGGCGCTCGGGCCGCTGCGCGCGAGGGACACCGAGGTGCTCGGCGCGGGGCGGCTGTTCCTCCAGCCGGGCGCCGAGCGGCGGCGGACGAGCTCTCATTACACCCCGAGGAGCCTCTCGGCCCCGATCGTTGCGCGGACGCTCGAGCCGCTCCTGCGGCAGCTCGGCGACGAGCCGCCGTCGGAGGCGCTCCTCGGGCTCACGATCTGCGATCCCGCGATGGGGTCCGGCGCCTTTCTCATGGAGGCGTGCCGGTACCTGGCCGACCAGGTGGTGGCCGCCTGGACCCGCGAGGCGGCGCGCGGCGACGCCGAGGCGGCCGGGCGGCTCGCCGGCGCGGGCGAGGGCGCGGTGAGCCTGGCGCGGCGGCTCGTGGCGCAGCGCTGCCTGTACGGCGCCGACAAGAACCCGTTCGCGGTGAGCCTGGCGCGGCTGTCGCTCTGGCTCGTGACGCTCGCGCGCGACGAGCCGTTCACGTTCGTCGATCGCGCCCTCCGCCACGGCGACTCGCTCGTGGGGCTCGATCTCGCCCAGCTGCGCGCCTTCCACTGGGAGCCCGCCGCGCCTGTGTCGCCGTTCCGCGAGGCGGTCGACGCCGCGATCGAGGCGGCGCTCCGGTTGCCGCGGCAGCTCGCGCAGGGCGCGGGCGTCAGCGACGATAACGCATTGCGTCATACCGCTTTCCTGGTGCAGGAGGCCGAGGCGGCGATCGGCCGGGCGCGGCTCCTCGGCGACCTCGTGGTGGGGGCGTTCTTCGCGCACGAGAAGGACAGGGACCGGCAGCGGGAGCGCGATCGCCGGGCGGAGCTCGCGGCCGCGTGGCTCCGCAGCGGGCAGCCGCCGCCGGAGGAGCTCGTGGCCATGCAGCGGGCGCTCCGGGAGGGCGCGCCGGGCGGCTCGCCGCCGCTGCCGGCGTTCCACTGGGCGCTGGAGTTCCCGGAGGTGTTCGAGGAGGCGCGCGCGGCGCGCGGGGCGCGAGCGTCCGACCGCCGGTCCGGGGTCGAGCGGGAGCCCCGCGCGGCGCGGCTCGACGCGTTCGTGGGCAACCCGCCGTTCCTCGGGGGCAAGCGGATCTCGACGGATCACGGCGACGTCTACGCCGCGTGGCTCGAGCGGCTGCACGGCGCCACGAAGAACACCGACCTGGCGGCCCACTTCTTCCGCCGGGCGGCCGCGCTGCTCGGGCGCCGCGGGACGGTGGGGCTCATCGCCACGAACACCATCGCGCAGGGCGACACCCGGAGATCGGGGCTAAAGCCGCTCGTCGAGGGCGGGCGGGCGGTCATCTACCATGCGGTCCGGAGCGCCCCGTGGCCTGGGGACGCCGCGGTCCACGTCGCCGTCGTCCACCTCGCGGTGGGCATGTCGCCGGGCGACGGCGCGCCGCCGCCCCTGCTCGACGGCCGCCCCGTGCGCCACATCAACTCCCACCTGCGCGCGATGCCCGAGCGCCCGGACCCGCGCCCGCTGCGGGCCAGCCGGGATCTTTGCTTCATCGGCTGCTTCCTCCGCGGCGGTGGCTTCGTCCTCACCGAGGGCGAGGGGTGCGCCCTGCGCGCGGGCGATCCGGCGGCCGGCGAGGTGCTCCGCCCGTTCCTCGGCGGCGAGGAGGTCAACTCCTCCCCTTCGCACAGCCCGCACCGCTACGTGATCGACTTCGGCGAGCGCGGCCTCGAGGAGGCCGGCCGCTGGCCCGCGCTCCTGGGGATCGTCCGGAGCCGGGTGAAGCCGGAGCGGGATCGCCTGAGGAGCACGGGGGTCGATGCGGGCCACAGGGCGCGGTGGTGGCAGTTCGCGAACCCGCGCCCGGAGCTCCGGCGCCGGATCGCGCCGCTCCGGCGGTGCCTGGTCGCGGCGCGGGTGACGAAGCACCTCTGCTTCGCGTTCCAGCCGGTCGACAGGACGTTCTCGGACCAGCTGTGCGTCTTCGCCATCGACGATTGCGCGCGCTTCGCGGTGCTCCAGTCGCGGGCGCACGAGGCGTGGGCGCGCCTGCTCTCCTCGACGATGGGCGAGGGCCTCCGGTACGCGCCGTCGGACTGCGTGGAGACGTTCCCCTTCCCTCGCCCGGAGCACCTCGACCCGGGCGGCCTCCTCGACGCCGCCGGCGAGCGCCTCTACGCGGCGCGCGCCCGGCTGATGACCGAGCTGGGAGAGGGCCTGACCGCGATGTACAACCTCCTCAAGGACCCTGCCTGCGAGCGCTCGGGCGTCGTCGAGCTCCGCCGCCTCCACGAGGAGATGGACCGCGCCGTCCTCGCCGCGTACGGGTTCGACGATATGGAGGTTCCGCCGTACACCGCGCCTTCCTCGCCAGGCGAGGGGCGGGCGGCGGGCGCGTTCGAGGACCAGGTGATCGACCGGCTTTTCGCGCTCAACGAGGCGCGCGCCGCCGAGGAAGCGCGGGAGCGCGGAGAGGACGGGGCGTCGACCTCATGATGGCCGCGGGGTATCCGTGGCGCGGTTGCTCGGCGAGGTGCGTCGGTCGTCGATCGTCGCCTGTCCGCGGTCCCTCGGCCCTCCGCCCCGCCGCACGCAGCCATGGTCAAGCGATGGCTGGGCAGCCGCGGACGGACACCGCTCAGGCTCCTCCAGCCGCTCCCTTGACGCCTTCGCCGAGGAGCGGGCGGATGTAGCCCTAATACGACTGCGGGAAGTTGCCCCGGTTCAGCAGAAAAACCGCCATGGCGCCAAGGCCGCCAAGAGGAGAGGGGAAGGGCCGTCCCGGCACTTTTCCCTCCCACTCCCCTGGTGTCTTGGCGCTCTTGGCGTCACGGCGGTTCGCTTCGCAGCCCGACTTCCCGCAGTAGTGCTAAGGGACCACATCGAGCCACTCCGACACGGGCGCGAAGGCGCCCGAAGCCGGGTCGATCCGCACGAGGCTCGCCCCCAGGACGCCGGTCCGACGGTTCCGGGAGAAGGTCACAGGCGGGGCCGGCCCTGCGTCGAAGCCTCGCACCTGCTCGAGCGCCGCGATCAGCCCCTCCCGCGTCACATGGGCGCCGGCGCGCTTCAGCGCCTCGATCACGATCTGCGCCGCGACGTAGGCGCTCGCCTGCGCCCCGATCGGTCCCGGAGCCACGCCGGCGCGGCGCAAGAAGACGCGCAGCGCCGCGCCCGACGCCCGCTCCCGCTCGCCGGAGAGGCCGGCGTGCAGGAACAGCACGCGACCCGACAGGCGGCGGGAGAGCGACCCGGCGTGCTCGGCGACGGACCCCAGCGAGGCGTAGATCGGCGCTGTCGATCCCGCGTCGTCCAGCGCCGCCCGAGCGCCCGCGAGATCAGCGCCGGGGCCCCAGAAGAGGACCGCTCGCGCCCCGCGCGCCCGCGCCGCGCCGGCGACGTCGCCCGGCGCGAGGAGGCCTGGCTCGAAGGACAGCGCAGGCGGCGCAGGGAGGCCACGACGAGCGGCCTCCGCGCGTGCGCCCGACGCCCAGGCCTCGCCCGCGCGATCCCGCGCGTGTACGACCAGAGCGGGCGCCCCCGCGTTCGCCGGAGCACCGGCGAAGTGCTTGACCGCCGCACGGGCCAGCACGTCCGGCCCCGGCAACACCTGGAACACGACGCCGGCGCCACCGACCGCCTCCGATTCGATGGCATCCTGCGCAAGGCCAGGAGCTCCGCCCCCCAACCCGGGTGCGCCCGCGCCGCCGGGCAGCCCGGGGTAACCCGCCATGGGCCCCACGAGCGGCGTCCGCTCCTCCTCCAGGCGCGATCGCAGCGCCGGACCGCCGCCAAGGACGCTCCCCACCAGCGCCAGCACGTCCCCATCCAGGAGGCGCCGCGTCGCCCCGGCCTCGCCCGCCGACCCGCCGCTGTCCTCCACGCGCAGCTCGAGCCTCCGCCGGTAGATGCCCCCCTGCGCGTTCACCTCGGCGAACGCCGCCGACAGCACGTCGCGCACGGCCGCGCCCACCGGCGCGTCCGGCCCCGTCAGCGGAAGCGCGGCGCCCAGCACCACCGAGTCCGCCGTGACCCCCGGATCCAGATCTCGCCCGACGCAGCCCAGATACTCGACGAGATCCATCAGATCCGCCTCGGCCAGGCGGTACCGCGGCATCACCGGGCTCAGCCACTCGCCCGCGGGTCCTCGACCGTCCCGGATCGCCGCGGCGAGCGCCGCGGCGGTCGTCGCGCCCCCAGCCCCCTCGCCGCTGGACGCGAGGCGCCGCTCGGCGGTGAGCGGCGGCGCCGTGATGCCCCCCTCGGACGTCCCCTGCCCGCTCGGGCCGTGGCAGCCGGCGCAGGCGGCCTCGCGGCCAGAGAGCGCCGCAGCGCCGCCGACGATCGCCCCCTCGATGACCCGGCCGTCCGAGGTCGCGCCGCGCTGATAGATGCGCTTGCCGCGCCGGGCGGACGGCGTGAGCTCGGCGCACGACGTTGCCTCGCCGGCGTGCCCGCGCGCCGTGGGCACGCGAGCGCCGCCGCGCAGCGCCCACAGCCCGGCCACGCAGAGCCCGATCGCGGGCACAGCCGCCAGGAGGTCGAGACGGACCCTCGGGCTAGCCACCGCCCGCGCTCCGCGCCGCCGGCCCTCGCGTCATCTTCGCGGCGGCGAGCGCGCCGGCGAGAAGCAGGCACTTCAACGCATTCAACGCATTCAACGAGAGCGAACCCATTGTCGGCCTCACTGCCGATCGTTGAGGTGCTGCACGAGGTGCGCGAGGGTCTCGGGCGGCTCGGTGGCGAGCGTCTTCAGCCAGACGCCCGTCGACGTGTCACCGACGAGCAGCGTCATCATGTGCTCCTCCGGCCTCTGCACCTGGCCGCCGAGGCGCCGCAGCACCGCGGCGACATTCTCGGGCGTGCCGGTCAGGAAGTACCAGCCCTCGCCCGCCTTGAACTTCGCGGCGTACCGCTGCAGCGCGGCCGGCGTGTCGTTCTCCGGGTCGACCGTGATCGTCAGCAGCGTCACCCGCTCCCCCCGCGCCCGGAGCAGCGCCTGCACGCGCGCGAGGTTCTCCGTCATCGCGGGGCAGGCCCCCTTGCACGAGGTGAAGGCGAAGTTGATAAGCACCTTCCGGCCCCGCAGGAGCCCGTCGTAGAAGCGGTGCGCGCGGCCGTGCTGATCGACGAGCTCGGTGTTGGTGAAATACTTCTCCGCCGCGGCGTCGTCCTCCCTGGAGACGCCCCCGACCTTCATCCTCTCCACGCGCGGCGCCTTGCCCTCTGCGGGCGAGGAGGGCGCAAGCGAGGCGATCGAGACCGCGAGGGCCGCCGCGGCGAGGGCCGCGCCCGGCCTCATCGCGCACCTCCCCGGGCCGCGCCCGCGCCGCGCGGGGACACCCGCAGCGGGACGATCGGGAGCGCGCCGAGGGGCGCGCCGCGCCCCGGAGCGGCGGCGAGGAAGCGGTACTGGCCCGGCGCGGGCGGGGTGAACGTGACGGCGAAGGTGCCGTCACCCTCCGCCCGCGGCGCGCCGCTCCAGCGAAACCCAACCGGTAACCGGACGATCATGACCTCTACCTCCTTGGCATCCAGCGCAGGGGCCGCCCCCTTCGCCGTGGCGCGGAAGCGGAGCGTCGCGGGCTCGCCCGCCTCGAGCCGCAGGTCGGGCTCGAAGAGCGGCGCGAGCGCGACGCCCGGCGCGGGGTCTCCACCGCAGCCGGACTCCTCACCGTGGCCCCCCTCCGGCGAGCAGCGCGCGGGCGCCACGGTGGCCTCGAGGCACACCGCCGCCCGGGGGCGATCGAGGAGGAGGGCGACGTCGTAGAGCCCTTCCGGGCCGAGGCGCACCGCGGTCGCGTACACGCCCGGCCGCACCTCCTTGAGCGATCTGTCCTCGACGAGGATCGATCTCGGCTCGCGGCCGTAGCTCGGCAAGGTGCCGATCGGAGCCATCATCCCCTCCGCGTAGACGTAGAGCGCCCTGTCGGCCGGGCTCGCGATGAGGGCGCCGTTGCCCTCGGGCATGGGGGCGATGGGCGCAGCGAGCGCGGCCGCCGGGGACCTCGCGCGCGCGCCCGCGGCCGAGGGCGCGTCCTGGCCGACCGCGACGTCGATGACGGGCGGGGCCGCCGGGCCGCCGAGGGCCGCCCGGTCGATGAGCGAGACCTTCGGCGCGCCCAGGTTGCGGATGTAGGCGAAGGCCCCGGTGAAGGCCACCGCGTCCGGCGCCGCGAACCCGGTGAGCGCGTGCGCCACACTGCCCGTCGCGCTGTCGAGGACGGCGACCTCGTCCGCGGCCGGATTCAGCGCGAAGGCGAACCGCCCGCGCGGCTCGAACTGGAGCGCGCCGAGCCCCGGCTTCAAGGCGACGCGCCCGACGATCTCGCGGCGCGCGGCGTCGAGGATCACGACCTCGCCGCGCGCCGCGTTCGCGGCGTGGACCATGCCCGCCTCGTCGCTCGCCGCGATGGAGACGATCCCCTCGCCCACCGCGATCTCGCCGAGCGGATCGAGCGCAGCGCCGTCGACCACGATCACCGACTCCCCTCGCTGGCTCGTGATCCAGGCGGCGCGGCCGCCGCCGGTGAAGGCGATCTCGTGGTGGCCCGGGCCCACCTGGAGCGTCTTCAGCACGCCCGTCGAGCGCGCGTCGATCACGCTCACGGTCCCGTCCCCGTCGTTGCCGACCCAGACCGTGCGCCCGTCCGGAGCGACCACGACGCGCGACGGATCCTCGCCGACGGGGACGTTCGTCCGGACGAGCCCCCGCCGCGTATCCACGACGGCGAGCCCCCGTCCGCCCCGGAGCGTGACGTAGAGGCTCTCCCGGTCGGGGTGCAGGGCGAACGAGACGCCGGGTCCCGCGAGGCTCACGACGCTGCGGAGCTTCGTCCTGCCGAGGGCGACCTGCGGGTTGATGGCCGAGAGGGTGCTGTCCTGGTTCAGCGTCCAGAGGAGGTAGGCGTTCATGTCCACCTCCGGGCGCACCGACAGGAGGCCCGCCATGAAGCTCCTGATCTTCCCCCGGCAGTCCGCGTCGTCCGGCGTCGCGTCTGCCGCGCCGCCGTCAGGGCGGCCGGCGGCCGCGCCCCCGGCCGCCCCGTCGCGGCGCGACATCCACCCGAGCGGCGACAGGCCGGTCACCGGCGCGCCGGTGGTCGCGTCGGTGATCGTGAACTCGGCCACGACCTCGGCGCCGGCCGCCGCGACCGCCGGCTCCGCTGCCGGGGCCGCGACGCGGCCTGCCCCCTCGCCCCGCGCGCCGCCGTCCACCGGGCGCAGGGCGAACGCGATGGCGAGCCCATCGCGCTCGATCCGGCTCGCCAGGAGGGGAGCCGTCGCCGGCTGCGCCGGCCCCTGGGTAGCCGGCGCAGCTCCCTGGGCTGGCGGCTCGGCGCCCCCCCGCCGCCAGGCCGGGGGAGCGTCTCCCCGGCCGCAGCCGAGCGCCGGAGAGGCGCTGAGCCAGGCCAGAGAGAGCCAGAGCCCGCGCGTGTCCGTCCAGGTCCGTCTCATCGAAGGGCTCGTCCTTCCGCTCACGGCTCGACCCGCACGATGCCCCAGAGCCCGTCGGCAAGCAGGGAGTTCGCATGATCGAGATAGAGGCGATCCCCGGCGACCTCGAACATGCCGCCTGCCCTGAAGTAGGGGATCACGTTCCACGCGCTCATGGGGCCGATACCGCTCTGCGCGCTCATGGCGTAGGACTTGCTGTTCCGGCCCATGTACCGGGACGCCGAGCCCTCTGCCCACGGGTTGTGGGCCCACTCCGCGCCCCAGAGGCCGAACGAGTGCTGGCGCCGGTGGCCGGAGGGGAACAGCACGCGGACGCGCAGGCGGTCATGGACCCCCACCGTGAAGATCTGTGTCTCCGGATCGTCGTGCGCCGCCGAGCTGAAGAAGTCGCTGAGATCGAGGCCCGCGATGCCGCCGAGCCGCGTCTCCGGAGGCACGCCGAGCCGCGCCCAGGAAGGCTCGGTGCGGTAGTTGAATGCCTTGTGGCCGGTCGCGTCCGGATCGACGCCGCTGACGAGGTTCCCGAGGGCAGTCCCGCAGGCCAGGGCCGTGTTGGGGCAGCGGAACTCCGGCTTGTCGGAGTGCAGGGCCACCTCGTCCTGGTAAAGGAGCACGATCTCGCGGAACCATTTCTCCGCGCCGGTCTCGTCCCGGTACCTCACCTGGGCTGCCGCCCGCGTGTCCCGGCTCGGGTACCAGACCGCGCCCTCCGGCTCGACGATCAGCGCGCCGATCGCGCCGTGCATCGGGTGGTTCACCACGTCCGCCATGTCCTTCAGGTTCACGGCGCCGAGCTCGAGGGGCAGCCAGCGGACCTCACCCGCGGGCGTCACGGAGACGGAGCCCGCGTACCAGGTGAACTTCCTCCGATCCCCGGGCGCGACGGTCCGGTCGGGGTTCTGACCCACGTGCGCGCCGTCGCTCTTCAGCACGTCGTAAGCCATGAGCTGCGGGTGCAGCGAGATGCGGTTCGATGTCCTCACCTGGTTGACGTTGAACCCGTCGACGATCGGAGCGTTGTAGTTCCAGTGAGGCGTCTTCGGCGGATCCTCGGGCAGATCGTTGGCGAGCGTGACCTCGACGCACTCCCCGGCCGCCGCGCGCAGGATGAGCGGCTCGGGCTTGCGCGCGCCCGACCGGACCGCCCGCAGGTCCTCCGCGAGGACGAACATCACGGCGTCCGGATCGTGGAGGCCGAACTTCTCGTTGTAGGTGAGGTGACCGCCGGGCAGGTTGCCCCTCGCGGCGATCGCGTGGACGACATATTCCCTCCGCCGCGCGTCCTTCGGGCACACGCTGGCGTCCTTGCGCTTGATCTCCGGCAGCGACGCGCCCGGGAGCGGCAGGAGATCGGGCTTCAGCTCGCCGTGGACGCGCAGGATGCCCCACATCCCCGACCAGAGGTCGGAGGACGCCGTGCTCGCGTAGAGGAAGTCGGCGCCGCCGGCGCTCTTCTTCGCGAAGATGGGCTCCGCGTCGATCGCGAGGTCCATCTGCTCCGAGAGGCCGATGACCTGCCCGCTGGAGTAGCCGCTGTCGGGATCGGACGCGTCGCGCAGCCACTTCTTCCCGTGCACGGAGAACACGTGCTGCTCCGCCTGCGCGCCCTGGGTGAGGCGGATCACCGTGCGGTCCCCCTCGTAGGCGCGGAGCAGCGGCGTCGCGGGATCGCCGTGCACGCGCGAGCTGAAGGCGTTGTGCATGTCGCCGGCGACTCCGTTCTTCTGGGCCACCGCGCCCGTCGCGCAGTCGCGCTCGGCGATCCGGAGCGCGAACGGCTCGTTGCGGTAGTTGACGAGCCCCACCCCCGAATCGCGCCACGAGATCGCCTCGGGGAAGGGGGCAGTATGGGTGATGGCCACCGGCAGCGCCGCCGTCGCCTGCGTCGACGGGTTCACCGGATTGCCGCACTCGTCGTAGGCGATGGCGAAATCGGCGAGGCTCAGGTTGTACTCGCGGAACGGCGCCCTGCTGTCGCCGGACGGGAACAGGATGTCGGCGCGGTAGCTCGTCGGCCCGCCGTCGTCGCGCGCGCCGAAGAGCTCTCCCGTCGCCGGATCGCGCCAGCTCGATCCGGCCGGCTCGACGACCAGGCCGCCGTAGAGCCCGTGGTGCTGGTGCGATGAGGCCGAGAAATGATCGTGGGTGAAGGCCGTGCTGAGCGCGCGATCCTTGCCGGCCCGGTTCACGATCGGATCGGCCCACCAGCGCTGGGTCGTGGTCTGCGCCCCGAGCGGCGCGCCGGACAGGCGCGGGTGCCTCGTCGCCTCGAGCGCCACGCGGGCGCCCGACTCGGACACCGCGCCGTCGGCGGCGAGGGCGCCGCCGAGCCTGTTGGCCGCCGCGATGCGCGCCACCACCTCCTGCGCGGCGAGCGTCCCGTCCTCGTAGTTGAAGCCGTTCGCCCCGCCGTCCGAGGAGGTGACGTCGAACTTCACGAGGTGGATGTGCTGGCCGATGACATCGGTCGGCGTGAAGGCCTGGAAGGCGTCCTCCGCGAGCGACTCCGGGATGAGGTTCGTCGCATGGAACACGACGCACTCGCCGGACCGCGCGCGGATGAACATCGGCTCCGGCGCCCGCGTGCCGTCGAGGGTGGCCTCCACGTCGGCCTCGAGCACGGTCGTGCGCGCCTGCGGATCGTGCCAGCCGGCGCGGTTCAACGCGGCGTCGAGCTGGACGTAGGCTGCGCGGTAAGTGCGGACCGGCGCGTCCGGCGGGCACGGATTTGCGAACGGGGCGCCCGCGGCCGGCCGCTGGCCGTTCACGAGGAAGAGCGCCGGTGTGCCGTCCGAGGTGAAGGACGGGTAGCCTCTGGCGGGGAAGCCGTATCTCGTGCTGGCGGGCACGGCGCCCGGGAACGCGCCGGCGTGGAAGCTGCTCGCGGCGACCTCCGACGGGGTGCCCTCCTGCGGCAGGAGCTTCACGTTGGCCTCATGGATCTGCACGTCGAACTGGCCGCGGGCGCCGTGGTCCGCGCCCCCCGCCGGGACGCTCGTGATGATGTGGCGCGGCAGCCCGCCGTCGTGCTCCATGTCGCGCGGCGGCTGCGACGGACGGTGTCCGGCGAGCGCGGCGATGTAGAACGGATAGCCCGGCATCGCCTCGCGCACCTCGGTCCGCCCGCCGGGCAGCGTGACCGACGTCGGCGCGTAGGTCGGCATCGGCGGCAGCGCGGCCTTCTTGAGGGGTACGACGGCGGGCGTGGGCGTCCCGGCTGCGAGCTCGCCGTCCGGGAGCCGGCGGTCCGGCGTGCCCGCCTCGAAGACGTCGTGGCTGCGCCAGAGGCCCCACATGCCCTGAACGAAATGGGGATACAGGTGGCAGTGGTAGATGGCGTCTCCCGCGGTGAGATTGCGGTTGCCGCTCCCGCCGTAGGTGATGTCGTAGGTGAAGGAGGCCCGCGGTCCGATGGTCTGCGAGTCGAGGTATGCGCCATCGTCGTTGTTCGGCGATCGCAGCCACTGGTGGCCGTGGGCGTGGAAGACGTGCGTCTCGTTGGGACCGGCGTGGAGGTTTCGGATGCGGACCGGATCTCCGACGTAGCTGTGAGACACGTTGGAGGGGTCGTCCGGGTAGAGGGACTGTATCGCGTTCCCCTCCTCGTCCCGCTCGATGTTCAGCGCCGGATCTCCGTTGGTCCACGAGCTCAGGAAGAACTCCTCGAACTTGCACTCCGCGCAGTCCTTGCTCGGACCGATCCGCCTTCTGTTGGCGACGACGGCGGCGCCCAGGCCGGCCGCGCCGTAATTGATGCCGAAGCCCGTGCGCACGCCGCCATAGCGCGGGTCCGTCTGGAGCTCCGGGAAGGCCTGAACGACGCCCAGGATGTCATGGAACATCACCGTGAACTCCCGGAAGGCCCCGAGGTTCGCCGAGGCCGCGGTCCCGGCCTCCGTCTTGTCGAAGTCCGTGACGATGGCGTTGAGATCGCCGTGCACGATCTCCCCGTCGTCGTCGATCATCCTCAGGATCGGCGTACCGGACGCGTCGACAGCGTCGTAGTTGATACGCGGCGTGCCGTTGGGATTCGGCGGGTGAAGGGAGGCCGCCTGGAGCTCGGCGGCCGTCACCTGCGAGCGGTAGGCGACCGCGCCCGGCGGCTCGACGTGGACGGCGCCGTAAAGCGTCTGGGCGATCCGCCGCCCCGGCCCGCCGTCCGCGCCGACCATGGCGCCCGCGCTGTGCATGAGGAACGTGCCCTCGCGGCCGGCGAAGAGCTCGTAACTTCGCGTCTCGCCCGGCGCGGCCAGGGCGCTCTCGTTCTGTCCGACGTTGCCTCCGAGCGCGTCGATGTTCCGGATCTGGAGCCCGACCACCTGGATCGAGGCGTTCCGCGTCGACGGAGAGGTGTCCGGCAGCCGTCCTGCGGCCGGCGTGAGCCAGTTGGTGAACGAGATGGAGAGTCTGTCTCCGGCGTTGACCCGCAGGACGAGGGGCCTCGGGCGCTTGCCCGGTCGCAGCGTGGCGTTGCCCGGCCCGACCGGCCTTGATGGATCGGCCGCCTCGACGTCCCGGCGGAGCGCATACACCATACCTGATGGGTTGAACGCGCCGAATCGGTCGTAGACGAAGGCGTGATCTATGGCCACGACGTCCGCGAACACGGTCCTTCCCGATTCGGGTACGTGCAAATCGTCGCGCAGCTCTTGCTCGCTCTGCGCCACGCTCTCCCCCTCCGCGGGAGGCGCGTCGGAGCCGGCGCAACCGAGGACGGTCATTGTCACCGCGGCCCATCCGAGCCGCCAGGAAAGCCTCATCAGCACAGGTGTCTCCCTACCCCCGTGGAATCGACAACGGGCGCTCGCTTCGAACCCCTGTCGTCCGAGCGCCGTGATCAGGGCGCAACCAGGCGGATGAGCACGGGCACAGCTCACCCGTCGGCCGACGGCTCATCCAGATGAACACAGGGTTTGTCTCCGCATTCCTGTTAAGTCAAGAATCTTCGTGATTCGATACGACACGAGGTGCCACAACAGTCACTGTTCTGAACAGACACGGATCTCTTTCTGTCCTCGCCGCCAGTGATGACAGCCGGCTCATCGGCAGCGCGCCTGTCGCTCACCGCGCGACGCGCCGGGCGCCGCCGCGCGGCGCGGCGGGCGAGCGCTCGTCGCATCGTCGGCCCTCGTCGGCGCGACGAGCGCGATGAAGGCGGCCGTCCGCCGTCAGGAGCCAACGCGGGCGGTCTCGCCGATCCGGAGCACGGATTTTCGGTTGAAGTGAGGGGGGATCCTCGAACCGATCCAGGCCGAAGAAGAGCTCGGTCTGGATCCGAGCATTCTCGCTCGCTCACGCCCGCGCTGAGCCCGGCGCACGCCTCGTCGCAGGACCAGGGTCGCCCGGATCGGCGGCGGTGAGCCTCACGCGGGCGCGCCGCTGGTCAGGCCGAGGAGGAAGGCCTCCGTGGCGGACGCGTCGTGGGCGTTCTCCCAGTGATGCGTGATCAGTCCGTCGCGGAAGCGCCACAAGCCGCAGAACGGCATCGCGAGGGTCGCCCCGCGGAGCCGCGCCCGCAGGACGCCGAGGACGGCGCCGAAATGATCGTTGGCGACGATGTGGTCCACGGCCATCACCAGGGTGCCGTCGGTCAGACGGATCAGCTCGCGTTCGTGGGCGACGGCGGCCTCCTTGCCGACGACGCGGCCGGCCGCGCGATCGCCGCGGAGGTCCCGCGAGGCGGTGTAGAGGACCATGTCATCGGCGGCGAACTCCCCGATGCGCGTCAGATCGTCATAGATGGCGCGCAGCTTCTGGGAGTTCGTGTGGGAGCAGGCGGGGTGCCTTTCGGCGTTCATGCCATCTCCTTCGCGCCGGCTGGCACGGGTCGGTCGACCGAAGGACGCCACGTCTGCACGGTCGCGGCGACCTCCGCGAGGGCAGCCATCTCGTCCTCATCGAACGTGATGGCGGCGGCGCGGCAGTTCTCTTCCAGGTGATCGATGGAGGAGGTGCCGGGGATAGCGAGGATATTCGGGGACTTGTGCAGCAGCCAGGCGAGCGCCAGCTGGGCGGGCGTGACGCCGCGCTTGCGGGCAAACGCGGAGAGGACGCTGCCGGGCTTGGCGAGGTCGCCGTGTCCCATGGGGAACCACGGGACGAAGGCGATGCCGTGCTCCTCGGCGTAGCGCAGGGCCTTCTCGCCGGTGCGGTCCGCGACGTTGTAGAGGTTCTCCACGGCGGCGATCTCGGTGACCTCACGCGCCTTGGTGAGCTGCTCGACGGTGACCTCCGGTTGCCCGGAGAGGCCGATATGGTGGATCTTGCCCTGCTCCCGGAGCCGGACGAGCTCGCCGAGCTGCTCGGCCAGCGGCACGGCTGGATCGATGCGGTGGAGCTGGTAGAGCTCGATGCGCTCGAGCCCCAGGTTGCGCAGGCTCATCTCCACCTGCTGGCGGAGGTACGCTGGGCGCCCGCAGGGGACGATGTACTCCTGGCCTCGGCGCGTCCAGTCCTGCGGTCCGGACCGCAGCAGCCCGCCCTTCGTGGTGATCACGAGCCCCGCGGGGTAGGGATGGAGGGCGCGGCGGATGATCTGCTCGTTGGTGTCCGGACCGTAAGCATCGGCGGTGTCGATGAAATTGACGCCGAGGTCGACCACGCGGCGCAGGAGCCGGATGGCCGCCTCGGGGTCGGCCGGAGGTCCCCAGTAGCCGGGTCCAGTCAGGTACATGGCGCCGTAGCCCATACGGTTCACGGGAAGATCGCCGCCGAGGTTGAAGGTCTTCGACGGCGCTTTCATCGGTGCACTCATTGAATCATCCCCTCCTGTTCTCACACACTTCACGCTACGGCGGCAGAACGCACGCTGTTCCTGTTTTGACCGCGATCGGTCACCCAGGAACCGACGGCCATCTCCGCCGTGATGCCGGGGCCGAACCCTGCGATAATCCCCTTCGCGCCTTCGGGGACCTGCTTCTCCGCGAACATGCGTCCGAGGGAGTCGAGCACCACCGCGCTCGCGATGTTGCCGTACTCCGTCAGCGTGGCCCTGCTGTACCGGAAAGCCTCCTGGGGCACCTCGAGGAACCTGCACAGGTCGTTGAGAATGCGCGGCCCGCCGGCGTGGATGATGTAGAAGTCAAGATTGCCCACGTTCCAGCCGTGGCGCGCGACGAGCTGCCGGAGCACGGGGGCAAGCGGCTTCATAGTCCCGGGGACGCGTTTGTCGAGTTGGAAATGAAATCCTGTGTTCTTCACGGCGTACGAGATCCACTCCTCTGTGTCCGGGATGAGATACGCCGCGTTCCGCTCCAGCCCGACACCGGTGCCTCCGCTGCCCCGGACGACGACCGCGCCCACGGCGTCCCCGAACAGCCCGTCGGACAGGAGCGATCCGATGTCATCGTCGGTCGGCTGGTAGCACAGAGAGCAGAACTCGCAGGCCACGATCAGCACGTTGGCCCCGGGGTGCGCCTCGCAGAAGTCGTGCGCGCGGCTGATGGCCGCGGCGCCGGCCGCGCAGCCGAGCTGCGCGATGGGGATCTGCCGCGTGTCGTAACGGAAGCCCATGGAGTTCACCAGATAGGCCGTCATGGACGGCATCATGAAGCCGGTACACGAGACGAAGATGATGGCGTCGATGTCCCGCGCCGTCAGCTCCGCGTGGGCCAGCGCCTGCCGTACCACCGGGGGCACCCGGCGCTTGGCCTCGCGCTCGTAGATCCTGTTGCGGGTCTCGAAGCCAGGGTGCTCGAGCGTCTGCTCCAGAGGCTGCACGATGTGCCGCTTCTGCACCCCGGTGTTCGTGATGAGCCGCAAGGCCAGATTCAGCTGCGGTTTTCCCGCGTGCAGCCGCTCTGCGAGCCTCAGCGTATCTTCCCTCGTGACGATGTACTCCGGAACCGCGACTTCCGGCCTGCACAGGGTAGCCATACTCCCCTCCACACGTTGACGAATTCAATACCCAATACGGCGCCGACCAAGCTGAAGAATACGGCACCATGGATGCAAAACACGAACGCAGTCACGACATCGGTGCCCCGCGCCACCGTCTCTATGACGGCACGAGAGCTCACCCGAGCATTCATGACGCTCCAGCGTCGGCCCGCCAATCATTCCACCGATTACCCCAGGAGAGAAACATCGTCAATAAATGATGCGCAAATCAGCACAGATCGAGATCAGTTGACGACAACATTTCTCATCTATACGTGCCTGACGGCGGGGCTCCTCGCTTCTGCGTCCGATCGCTCGCTGCGCGGCGCGGACGGCGGCGGTTCGTCCCATCGCGAGCGCGCTGGACACCTCGGTCTGCCTGGGGCGCCCGTCGCCCGCGCAGCGCTGCCGCCCCCCCACATGGCCGGTCCGTCGGTGCGCGCCGCGACGAGGTAGTCTTGGACGATCAGCCCTCCGTCACGCCCCTGGCTTCTCCTCAGGGCCTGGACGCGCGCTCACCTCACGACCGCGCCGTGGTGCTCGCCGGCCCCGAGCCCTCGCGGTAGCACGAAAGCTCGACGAAACACGGGAGCAGCCCCGAGTGGCCTGGGCGGCGGAGCCCTGTGATATCGAGGACACGACACGAATGGTCGAATGCCATTTTCCCTGATCCTGCTATCGTCGCGTCTGAGCCAGTGTGGCTTACCGCCGCCCTGGTCTCTGCAGGAGGCCTGAACGTACCTACGTACACCGTCCTCTTCGTCACGCTACGCAGGGCAGTCGAGCTCCGCCGTGGATGGCGGGCGAGACAAGCTCGCCATCGATCGCCCCTGTTGCGAGTCGGAACGATGGACGGAGACGAGGCAACATGTCAAAAAGGACGGAGATTCACCGTGAGCGACAAATCTGACAGATCGTGGCACTCCAACCGTACCAGTACGACGGAGAGGACGATCCTCGCACCGGCCCAGGACGGCCGAACTCCCGCGGTCGATCCACATCGCACCATGACCGAGGCGCCGCCGGAGCACTTGCGACCACTGCACGTCCAGCCCGAGAACGGACCGGGAGGGGACGACACAGCGATGAGGATCATGGCCAAGTCGATCGTCCGGGAGCTGGGGAAGCACGGCTACGGCTCTCGGGAGGCGATCGTCCTCTCCACGGAGCTGGTGCGGCTCATTTCAGACGAGCTCAAGCACCACAGGAAAGAGCATCATGCCTCTCCATCAAACGGCGGCGGTCACAAAGCCCCATAGCAGGCGGGCTCACCTGCGTTGCAATCCAGCGCGACGCCTCGAGCGGGTGGCCATCGCCGCATGACCGTCCGGGCGGTCGACGTCGCCGATGATCCGCGCGCCTCGCCCTCACGCCGTGTCACCGTGCTTGGCGCGCCCCGCCGCGCCTCGAACGTCGACCCTGGACAGCGTGCCGGATCGCGGAGCGCGAGAGGCGCCGTCCTCGCGGCGTGCGGGTTCGGCCAAGAACGCCAAGTTTACGGGGAATGAACCACGCGCCTGATGCCGGTACGAAGGAAGGCCACATTGAAGGTGATCAAGAGGCCAAGCCGTAGTCTTGCTGCCTTGAGATATGAAGAAGCTGCGCAACGTGGATCGGGGCAATGCACTCGGTGGCCTTGAGCTCGACGACGAGCTGACCATCCACCACGAGATCCATACGAGCCTGGCCTACCAGATGGTCACTTGCCGGGCGAACGGAATGCGGCGCAAGGATAGTTCGGCGCAGAGCGCTTCCTCGTAGATGGCTTCGAGGAAGCCAGGGCCGAGAGCTCGGTGCACTTCGAGCGCGGCGCCGATGACGCAGTGGGCAAGGCGATCCAACTCCGCGTCGGGCTCGCTCCTCACTTCTCTCTTGGCGTCCTCGGGTCCCGGTAGGGACGGCCCATGACTGACCTACCTTCGGTCCGTCTGGGCCGCCCCCCGGACAGAACCCGGCGAGCGGATTTCCCGCACCGGGCTCCCACCTCGGGTCGGCGGACTGGCTCGCGGTAGAGACGGCCAGGGATGGTGGATGCGGGGCGGCGGGAGGGGGAACCGCTGCTCGAAAACCGTTCGTTGCCGTCGGGTCCAGTGCGCGCGCTGGCTCCTCCGCTGAAGCTGGCGGTGCCAGCTTGCGCGCACGCGTTCCCGAAACTGCTGCAATGCCCGGTAATTTGTGGGCACCCCGTAGTACCGGAAGTGCCCTAACGCTCTCCCCGTCAACGCCTCCGCTTCCGCGGTTCGCTTGGACGCGCTTCCAGGCGATCTCAAGGTTCTTCCGTTTGTATACCTTGTCAATCAATGAGTGGACCTTCTTCGCATCCGTCGGGTTGATCCAGTCCGCAAGTCTCCTCGGGCGTGGATGTACGGGTCTTTCGCTCATGGAACTGGTCCTCCTTCCTCACCCTTACTCGTACATGTCGAACGGGCAATTCACATGGCCAACACCTCACAGTTGACGAGTCAAGTCAGGCTTGGCCTGACGCACCAAAGGCGCAAAGGCGCAAAGGCGCAAAGCAACAATTTCATGCATTTTTGCGTCTTTGCGCTCTTGGCGCCTTTGCGTTGAAATCTCTCTTCGCTCGCGAGGCAGATCCCTGGCAGGACTGTTCCGTGGGGCCGAACCGTTGCGATCCGTCGGATCCTCCGGGATTTCACCGCGCGCTGCTGGTTGACGGGCGTGAGGTCGTGCCCGAACTGCAACCCGTCGCGCGGTGACGCGCGCCGATCTCACACCTCGTGCACGGCGCGCGTGAGGTCGAGCAGCGAGCGGACCAGGGGATCGGCCTCGTCGGCGGCCCGCCACACGAGCCGCCCGAGGATGACGATGTCGAGGTCGCGCACGCGCTTGAACACCGCACCGATGCGGGCGATCGCCGCGGCGCTCTCGGAGAAGAAGGTGAGGCCCTCGCCGCTCGCGACGAGGGTGAGCAGCGCTTCGCCGTCGTTCTCTTCGTGGATCACCAGCGACTGCCCCTGGGCGCGAAACGCGGACAGGACGGCGGCGTACAAGGGCGGGCTGATCATGCGCGGCGCCCAGAAAAAGCGCTCGTTCTTCAGGTCGGCGATGCCGAGCGTTCTCCGGTTCGCGAGGCGGTGCTTCTTCGGCAGCACGACGCCGAGCCGATCCCGGAACAAGACGCGGCTGCGCACGAACCGATCGTCGTCGACGGGATCGTACGCGTACCCGTAGCCCACCGAGATCCGGCCCTCGCGCAGCGCCGCGCTCTGCGCCTCGCTCTCCAGCGGCAAGAGGCGCACCTCCACGCGCGGATGTCGCGCGCGGAAGCGCGACATCACCTTCGGCAAGAGGCCCGTGTACGCGAGGCCGCCCTCGAAGCCGATGACGAGCGTGCCGATGCGGCCCTGCGCCGTCGCGCGGGCGTCTTCGACCGCGAGCGCCACGCGGGCGAGCGTCGCGCGCGCGCCCTCGAGAAACGCGCGGCCGGCGGGCGAGAGCTTCACGCCGCGCCCGGCGCGCGTGAAGAGCAGGACGCCCACTTCCTCCTCGAGCTGCGCGATCTGCCGGCTCAGCGGCGACTGCGACACGTGCAGCTGCTCGGCGGCCTTTCCGAAGTGCTCCGTCTCGGCGACGGCGACGAAATAACGAAGGTGGCGCAGCTCCATCATCCAGACCCATAGGGTCTGGAACCGTTGCGATCAATGTCATTGTCGTGTCGAACGCATGGCGCATTCTGTTCGACGGATGGCCGCAACACACGAGGAGGCGCCCTTGGATCATCGTTTCGACGTCATCATCGCCGGTGCGGGGCCGGTCGGTCTCTTCCTCGCGTGCGAGCTCGGCCTGGCCGGTGTCTCCGTCCTCGTGCTGGAGCGCGACGCCACGGCCGCGTCGCCGTGGAAGGCGCCCGGGCTCGGACTCCGGGGCTTGAACACGGCGGCCGTCGAAGCCTTCTACCGCCGCGGCCTGCTCGACGGGCTCTTCGAGCCTGGTGAGCGCCCCTCGACGTTCGAGAAGACGTCGTCGTTCCAATACGCGGGGACCTTCGCGGGCATCCTCCTCGACGCGAACAAGCTCACGCCGGCGGAGTGGGCCTACAAGCTCCCGGGCCCGTCGCTCTTGCCCGGCGGGACGGACCTCGCGCGCGTCGAGTCGGTGCTGGCCGCGCGCGCCGCGGAGCTCGGCGTCACCATCGAGCGGGGCACCGCCGTGACGGGGCTGGTGCAAGACGACGACGGAGTGACGGTCACCGCGGGCACGGCGTCGTTCCGCGCCGCGTGGCTCGTCGGGTGCGACGGCGGACGCAGCACCGTGCGCAAGTCCGCGGGCTTCGACTTCGTCGGGACGGACGCGACGTTCACCGGCTACGTGTTCCTCGGCGAGCTCGACAATCCCGCGAAGCTCTCGCCCGGCTTTCACCGCACGCCTCACGGCCTCTTCATCGTCGGCGACGTGGGGCAGGTCTACGTCACGGACTTCGACGGGGCTGCGTTCGATCGCTCGCAACCGATCACCCGCGAGCACCTCGAGGGCGTGCTGCGCCGGGTCTCCGGCATCGACGTGAAGATCGAGAAGCTGCACGTCGCGTCGTCGTTCACCGATCGTTCGAAACAGGCCACGACGTACCGCCACGGGCGCGTGCTGCTCGCCGGCGACAGCGCGCACATCCACTCGCCGCTCGGCGCGCAGGGCCTCAACACGGGCATCGGCGATGCGATCAACCTCGGGTGGAAGCTCGCCGCCGTCGTCCACGGGTCCGCGCCCACAGGCTTGCTCGACACATACACGGAGGAACGACATCCGATCGCCGCCGCGGTCCTCGAGTGGTCGCGGGCGCAAGTGGTGACGTTGCAGCCGAACCTCCACGGCGCGGCCATCGGGAAGATGGTGCAGGAACTGCTGCAGACGAACGACGGCACGAGCGCCGCCGTCGCGCGCATCTGGGGCCTCTCGCAGCGCTACGACCTCGGCGACGCCCATCCGCTCGTCGGCATGAGCGCGCCCGACTTCGAGCTCGCTGACGGCACACGACTCGGCGCGCGCTTGCAGCGCGGGCGCGGGCTGCTGCTCGACTTCGCGGACGACGCCGGGCTGGCCGAGCTCGCGCGCGGCTGGGCCTCGCGCGTCGACCATGCGTGCACCGGCGCGAAGAACACGCTGGGGCTGCGCGCGCTGCTCATCCGCCCCGACGGCGTCGTCGCGTGGACGGACGCGTCGTCCAAGTCACTCGACGAGGCGCTCGCGCGCTGGTTCTGAATGAGAGTGACGTGCCCGTCGCCGCGCCGCCATCCGGCGGCACCTCGGGCACGAGGCGGCCGCAGCGGTATAGGCGCGCGGCGCAGGCCGGCTCCGAGGGCCTGCGCCGCCCATGCCCCCGAGGCGGTAGACGGGAATCACGTCGACCGCCGGGCCCGGACGGAAACATCGATCCGCAATATGACCACGAGACCTATTTCAATTTAGGAGGTTGGGGTCATGGACGAGCTCCGCGAAAGGACGAGGACAAGCCCTGCAAGTCAGGGAAACTGGATCGCTACCTGGGGCACGGCGCAGCAGCTGGCGCAACCTGCCGAGCCCGGTGGAGGGCCGCAGATGCCGGGTCCGCCGGACGACGCTCCTCCGGCCGGTACGCCGGCCGCCGACGCGTCGGCACAGGATTCCACGCCCCAGCCGGCCGAACCGCCGGCCGCGCCGACGAAGGTCAGCGCGCAGACCGTGCGCATGGTGGCGCGTGCCACCGTGGGCGGCACGGCCGTGCGCGTCGCGCTGTCGAACTCCTTCGGTCACGCGCCGGTGCGCATCGATGCCGCGCAGATCGCGCGGCACGACAGCGGCGCGGCGATCCGCGCGGGCAGCGCGAGCAAACTGACCTTCGGCGGGCGCGATGCGGTGGTGTTGCCGACGGGCGCGCAGATCTACAGCGATCCCATCGAGTACGACGTGCCCGCGCAGACCGATCTGGTCGTTTCGCTGTACATCCCCGACGAGAACGTCACGCCCACGACGCACGAGGTCGGACTGCGCACGGCGTGGCTCGCACCGGGCAACCAGGCCGCCACGCAGAACCTGCAGAACCCCACCGGGTTTCAGTCCTATTTATGGCTCGCCGGCATCGACGTGCTGGCGCAGCCCACGGCCGCCACCATCGTCGCCTTCGGCGATTCCCTCGTCGATGGAATGGAAACCACGCCCGATGCGGACACGCCGTGGCCTTCGTTGCTGGCGCGCCGGCTGGCCGCGCAGCAGGACCTGCCGCCGCGCGCGGTGATCAACATGGGTATCGCCGGCAACCGCGTCCTGCGCGAGACCGGCGGCCTGGGCGCCAGCGCGCTGGCGCGCTTCGACCGCGACGTGCTGGCCCGGCCCGGCGTGCGCTGGGTGGTATTGTTCGAGGGACTCAACGACATCTTTTTCGGCTTCATGCCGGGCATGCCGGAGAGCGAGCGGGCGACGGCGGAGGACATCACCGCCGGCTACCGCATGCTGATCGGCCGCGCGCATCTGCACGGCCTGCGGATCATCGGCTGCACGCTGATCCCCATCGGCGGCACGTTTGTCTTTACGGCGGAGCTCGAGCGCATGCGCCAGGACGTGAACCGCTGGATCCGCAGCAGCGGCGAGTTCGACGCGGTGGTCGATCTGGACGCGGCCACCCGTGACCCGGCCGCACCAACGAAGCTGCGCACCGAGTTCTTGTCCGGCGACAACGCCCATCCGAACGACGCAGGCCACAAGGCGATCGCCGAGGCCTTCGACCTGGAGCTGTTCCGGGGATAGGGCTTCCGGCCTCGAGGCACGACTCAGGCGCCGAAGACTTCGCGCACCCGGCGTTCGGCCGAGTCGGCCAGGTCCTGCGAGATCAGGTGCAGGAAGGTGCCCGCTTTGTCCAGTCGGGCACCCGCGGGCGTGGTGCGACCGAGGATTCCGGCCCCCTGGCGGCTGAGCTCGGCCAGCAGCTCATTGGAGCGGACGCTGGCGAGAATGGAACGGTGCCCGACCTTTCTCTCCAATGTGTACCTCTGCTTGCCCCGGGCTCCGCGTTCGCGGACGAGCAGGCCCTGCTCCTCGGCCCATCGGGTGGCCGTGGAGACGGCGGCCGGGCTGACATGGAGCCGCCGCACCAGCTCGGCGGACGTGAGATCGCCGGAGTCGGTGGTGAACAGGCACGACAGAATCCTCGCCACCATGCGCGGGCATCCGGTGGCGATCATCAGCTCGGCGAGCCGCTGCTCGAATGCGAACACCGCCTTGGGGTCGCGTCCGTAGGCGGCGGCGGTGGCCGGAGTCGCGGGCAGCGGTATCGGCTTGCGGCGGCGGGCACGCAGCCGGGTCAGCTGGTGCGCATGGTCGGCGTGGTAGTCCTCGGGCCCGCCGTTACGGGCCACCTCTCGGGTGATCGTTGACTTGGGACGGTTCAGCCGCCGGGCGATCTCGGTATACGTCAGGCCCTCGGTGAGCCACGCGGCGATGCGCCGACGGTCCTCCTGGGTGAGTCGGTCTCCTGGCACGGCGGGCGCCTCCAATGTGTAGCGAGCGTCGAGCAGTATGCATTCGTTGTCATGTCATTGCAACCACTGGATGGTCCGCGTTGCATTCGTCTCCATGCTCATTGCAACATGTCCCCATAAATTTGCACTATTTTTGTTGAATTTTAGCCCCAGCGAGCTTGACGATTTTACGAATGCAACGTAGCCTTTGATTCCTCGCGAACGCTTCGCGCGTTTCAACACAACGCAATTCAGCGAAGAAGAGAGGAATGAACATGACGGAATCCGTACACACCGTCGGCCTACTGCCGACGGCGCGTGAGCCTGGCTGTCCCTTCGACCCGCCGAAGGAGCTGCGTCAGGCGCGTGAGCACGGCCCCATCAGCCGGTACCCCTTCCCCGGCGGACACGAGGGTTGGCTGATCACCGGCTACGACCTGGTCCGGTCGGTGCTGGCCGACTCACGATTCAGCTCCCGCAAGGAGCTCATGCGCCACCCGTTGATCGACCTGGGCGACATGAAAATCCCTCCGGCGCCGCCCGGCGAGTTCCTCCTGATGGACGAGCCGGAGCACGGCCGCTACCGGAAGCTGCTGACGGGCAAGTTCACCGTCCGGCGGATGCAACTGCTCACCGAGCGCGTCGAGCAGGTCACCACCGAACACCTGGATGCCATGGAAAAGGCCGGCCCGCCGGTGGACCTGGTGACCGCGTTCGCCAAGCCCATCCCCACGATCATGATCTGCGACCTACTCGGGGTGCCGTACGAGACCCGAGACTCTTTCCAGGAGCATGTCGATGCGATCGTCTCCGGGGTGAGCAAGCAGGACCAGGTGGCCGGCTACGTCGCGACCCAGCAGTACATCGCACAGTTGGTGGCGGCCAAGCGCGCCAATCCCACCGACGACGTGCTCAGCGACCTCACCGACACCGACCTGACCGACGAAGAACTGATGGGTGTCGGCCTCCTGCTGCTGATAGCCGGGCTTGACACCACCGCGAACATGCTGGCACTGGGCACCTTCGCCCTGCTGAGCAATCCCGCGCAGTGGGCCACGCTGCGTGCCCGACCCGAGATCGCCGACCAGGCCGTGGAGGAACTGCTGCGGTACCTGTCTGTCGCCAAGACCTTCCAGCGGACGGCGCTGGAGGACGTCGAACTGGGCGGCCAGACCATCAAGACCGGCACGACGGTCATCCTGTCGTACAACACCGCCAACCGCGACCCGGAGCGCTTCGCCGATCCCGACACTCTCGACATCCAGCGGCAGGCCATCGGGCACCTGGCCTTCGGCCACGGCATCCACGTGTGCCTTGGCCAGCAACTGGCCCGTATCGAGATGCGGGTCGCCTTGCCCGCGCTGGTGAAGCGCTTCCCAACCCTCCGCCTGGACGTAGCGGCCGAGGACGTCGACCTGCGCCCCGAAACCGCGGACATCTTCGGAGTGAAGAGCCTCCCGGTCACCTGGAACGCGTGACCCATGAGCGTCACTGGGCCACATGCCCCGTTGCCGGTGGCGGCCACACGGAAACGTCGACTTCGGCGGCGGCGTGCTTCGCGCCGGGAATGTTCTCATCAAGCTGGACGCCAACGGCGAGCATCTCTTCAGCCGCCCGTTCCGCTCCGTCATATCCACGGTCGGCGATCCGGACGGCAACCTCCTCGTCGCCGCGGGCCCTCTCTCCAAGCCGGACGTAAGCGGGACGGAGCTCTGGACGACACTTTTCGCGACCCCCGGGGTCAGCCTCAGCCTCTCTCCGCTCGGCACGATCGGCCTGACCGGCACCACGAGGGGGCGCTGGACTTCGGCGCCGGCCCGCTCCCCTACGCAGGGGCCGAGGATATCGTCGTCACGGCGTTCGGCCCCTGAGGCGCGCCGCGTGGCATGGCGGGCCCGGGCCGAGCACGCAGGCCGCCTTGGCGGCAGGCCCGGGCCACGCCGCGCGAATCGGCGAGGCGCGGCGCGCGCTTCCATGGTATGCGGGAATACACGGCGGCGCCGTCCCCCCTGGATATCCCGATGAAGCTTCACGAACGCCTCGCCGCGCTCGCCTCGTCCGGCATCGTCACTCTGGTGCTCGATCCGGAGCGCCTGCGCTTCCTCTGGGCCAACGCCTCGGGGCTGAAGCTCTGGAAGGTCGCGAGTCTGGAGGAGCTCTCGTCGCGCGACCTCTCGGACATGTCGGCGGCCGCCCGCACGCGCCTCGCCGGGTACGTCGCGCGGCTTCGAGAAGGGCAGACAGCGGAGGAGACGTGGACCGTCTACCCGGGCGGGGAGCCGGTGCCTCTCCGCGCTTTCTTCTCGGGCGTCGAGCTCGACGACGGGCGCCTCGGCCTGTTGATCCAGGCGCTGCGCGTCGAGGACACGGCGCAGGTGGCGCTCGCCCGGAGCGTCGAGGCGCTGCGCCACGCGTCCTCGATGGTGACCCTGCTCGACGCGCAGGGGAACGCGCTGCTCGACAACCCGGCGGCGCTGCGCGCGTTCGGCGAGGGCGCGCCGTTCGCCGGGCGCTTCGTCGACCCGGCGGTGGCGGTGGCGCTCCTCGAGGCGGCTTCCCGGGGCGAGGTGGCCTCGCGCGAGGCCGCGGTGCGGACGGCCCAGGGCGAGCGGTGGCACCTCGTCGAGGCCCGGCAGGTGCCCGATCCGGTGACCGGCGAGCGCGCGGTCCTGGTGCAGCACGTGGACGAGACGGAGCGGCGGGCGGCGGAGCGGACGGCCGAGGCGCAGGCCCGGTTCGCCGCGGAGCTCGCGGACGCGCTCGAGACGGTGCAGCGACAGCAGCAGGAGATCTTGACGCTGTCGGCCCCCATCCTCGAGGTGGCGACGGGCACGCTGGCGTTGCCGGTGATCGGCGCGCTCGACGGGCCGCGCAGCGAGGAGATCGCGGCGCGCCTCCTCCACGCCGTCGTGGAGCGGACCGCGCGGTGCATCATCCTCGACCTGACCGGCGCCGCGACGGCGACGGCCGGGGCGGCCGAGCATATAGCGCAGCTCGTGCGATCGCTCCGCCTGCTCGGCACGAGGCCGATCGTCACGGGCGTCCCTCCGGCGCTGGCGCAGGCCTTCGCGGAGATCGGCGCCGACCTGTCCGGGGTCATGATGCTGCGGAGCCTCCGCGACGGGATCAGGGCGTCGGCGCCGGCGGGCGTTCAACTGAACGCTCGCCATCCGATGACGTGAGCAGACGAAACGCGATCTCGAGGTCAGAAAGCGTCTGTCTCGACTGTCAGCACCGCTTCGTCGAAGGTCTCGGGGCTCGAGAAGAACGGGAAGGTCAGCGTCGCGCTGCCGAGGATCGCCTCGAGATCGTCGCCCACCGCCGTGAGCGTCACCCCGCTCCCCTCTCCCAGGCGGATGCCGGTGACGGCGTTCTCCTGGAGGATGTTGCCGTGCCACGCTGATTGATGCCAGTAGTTGAACGTGGTGAGCGCGTTGGACGGCGCCGATGGATCAGGCAGGGTGATGGGGCCGTCAAGATCGAAAGCGAGGCCCAGCGGGCGAGGTACGGAGATGGCCAGATCGGCCTGGGTGCCCGAGGTGTTCGTGATCTCGTACGACATGAAAGGAGTGTAGCGCGCGTTCACGCCGAGGAGACGAAGGCGAGCAGCGAGGATCGGGTGGGTGGTCGCAAACGCGATCTGGTAGAAGTTGCGATCCCCGGTGCCCGTCGGAGGGACGACGCCGACGCCGAGCTGCGCGAAGATGCCTGGCCGGGCAAGCCCGCCATTCACGCTGATCTCGGCGCAGTCCGCCGCCTGCGCGACAACGATGGCCATTCCGGGGACAGCCTCGATCACGATGTAGTCGTCCGGCACGAGCGGCGCGACGGAGGCGAAGGGGGCGAGCCCCACACCGGCGAACTCGTCGCAGCCGAGGTACCGAGCACCGAAGTCGGGCGAGATGGAGATCGCCTCCTGCGAAGCGGCGTTCTCCGGGGCGGCCTCCTGGTCGTCCTGCCCCTCTGTCGCCCCGCAGGCTGTCGCGAGCATCAGCGGAAAGACCATCAAGAACGTGCTCTTCTTCATCGACTTTGATCTACTCCAGTCCGGGACTGCTCCCGGGCGGATGCTCCCACCGCTTTGCCGCCGCGTCGACGGCGTTCGACGGGGAAGATCGTGCCCGGTCCGCGGCGTTTTCACGATCGCCGCTTCCGGGGCGCGGCGCCGCGGACCTTCTTCGCGGGCGCGGCGCCGCGGACCTTCTTCGCAGGCGCGGCGCCGCGGGCCTTCTTCGCAGGCGCGGCGCCGCGGGCCTTCTTCGCAGGCGCGGCGCCGCGGGCCTTCTTCGCAGGCGCGGCGCCGCGCGCCTTCTTCGCGGGCGCGGCGACGGGCTTGCTCCAGAACCACCCGAAGCGATCGAGGGAGACGTTGCCGCGATCGTCGAACTCGACGCCCTCGGCCTCGAGCAGCTTGCGCTGGAGCGCGCCGCCCACCGGATCCTTGATGGTAACGGCCGCCCGATGGCGCGGGCGGCTCCCGAGCACGCGTTGCCAGGGCACGCGCGCGCCCTCACCCGTCTCCTTGAGGGCGGCGAGGGCATAGCCGACGTGGCGCGCCGCGCGGGGGTGTCCAGCCATCGCGGCGACGGCGCCGTACGTGCACACCCGCCCCACGGGGATCCGGCGAATGACCCGGTAGAACGCGTCCCACCAGGAGATCGTCTCGGGCAGCGCGGCAGGCTCTCGTCGCCCCCGGCCTGGTCCCGGGATCACCGTGAGGCGGCGGCCGCCCTCCGGAGCTTGCTTGCGCGCGCGGCGGTCCTTGGTGGTCACGCGGCCGGCCTACCACGGATGGGCACGCCTGGGGACTCCGGGCGCGCCCCGCAGGCGCCGCGGGAGCATCTCAAGGGCAAAACACGATATCGTAGTCCTCGCCAGCGCAGGCGGCCATCGACTCCTGGTCGTCACCGGACCAGGAATACGCGTCCTTGCATTGCTCTTCGAAGTACACGGCCACGGGGTTCGTGGGATCGTCCCGGTCGGGGCTCACGCAGGAGATCATCGCGCCGCTCGCGTCCTTGAAGTGACCCACCTCCGGGCACCGCGCGAGCAGGCTGTTCGGGCACGACAGCGTCCGGCAGTCCGGCAGGTCGACGGGCACGATCGCCAGCGGGAGGTTGTGCGCGTCCACGTGGCTGATGTTGTACCAGTCGAAGTCGTTGAAATCGGTGTTGAGGGTCATCTCGGCCAGCGTGTGTCGGCCCCCGCCAGGGTCCGACCCGGCGTATGCCCAGTAGCGCAGCGACGACAGCGGCTCCTCGCTGGTGCCCACGTCGCGGCACGCGAACTGCCCCGGGCCGAGCTCCCCGCCGTCGATGAGGCTCCCCAGGAACTGGAGCGGCTTGTCGCACTTGTTGACGAAGGCCAGGGTGGACTTCCCGTCCCCGGAGCTGCGGCAGTCGACCTCGACCGGATTGCTGGGCGACTGGCCTGTCGACGAGCTGCTGGCTTCGCTCGACGAGGCTCCGCCGGTCGAGCTGGACGCGGCGCTCACCGAGGTGGATCCGCCGCTCCCCGCGCCGGAGGAGGCTCCCTGCTCGGGGTCCGCGCAGCCGGCACCAGACCGCGCAAAGGCGAGCAGCACGACCGCAATCTTCCAATGTCTCGACATGGCGGTCTCCCTTGCGGCCTCGGTGGCAGGAGGAGGATACAGAAGGCCCAGTCCACCGAGAAGCGGTGAATCGTGGTCTGCGTGTAGGTCTGGCCGGGGCGCAGCACGATCGACGGGAAGGCCGGGCGGCTGAGCGGAGTGGGAACGATGGCCGAGAGGGCGCCTCCCAAAGAGGCCACATCGTTCCTTGGAGCCTGTGCGCGGCGGATCGGGCCAGCGCGAGGGCCGAGGACCGGCCATGCTGCGCCACAAGGATCGCGTGGCCGGATGTGCGGTTGTCCCGTCATCATCACCAAGAACAGCGCGCGAAAGCCGCCGCGTAGCGGTGGCGTCGTATCTCGCGCCGCGGCACGCGCATGTTTCCGCGCGCCCGCGAGGCGATTATACGCGGCCGCATGCGACAACTTTCCTTCGGCCCTCTCCTCCTCGCCGGCTTGCTGGCAGCCGCCGAGCCCGTCACCGGCTTCACCCTGGATCCCGATCACCGCCTGATCGACCGAGACATCTCCGCGGCGCGATCCGCGTCGCCAGCGCCCAGGCCGCCCGTCTGGATCTTCTGACGCCAGCCGAGCCGGGCGCGATCCGGAAAGGCGGCCCGTCGTGCGGCCGGCCGCCCGTTCATTAGGTGCGCGGTGGATCTGCCGAACCCAGTTGTTCCAGTTCGATGAGACCTCCTCTGAAGACGAGCCCGAATCGGCTCATGGGATCCTAGCGAGCAGGTCGACGAGCTTCCCGCCCATCATCTTCCAGCCGTAGCGCGCGCCATCAAAGTTCTGCTTCTGAGCCGGTTTGAAGCCCGATTGCACGAGGGACAGGCGGGTGCCCGACGCCGTGCGCGTGAGCGTGAAGGTCACGACGGTGTCCAGCATGTCGCCGACGACCCACGTGTAGCTGAGCTTCCTGTGCGCTTCGCTCTCGAGGATCCGGCAGTTCACGGTGCCGTCCCACCCGGGATACGGCTGCGTCTTGAACGTGAACGCGGCCTCCGGATCGAGCTTGAAGTCGACGACGGGCAGGAGCCACTCGGTGAGCGGCTTCGACGGGCATCTTCAGGATCCGGGCGACACGCGCGTCACCGCGGTGGCGCCGGCTCGGGCTCGGCCTCAACGTCGCGGTCCGGATCGCTCCGGTCGCGACGACACGGGCCGAGGTTCTTCAGCAGCTCGACGGGCAGCGCCACCTCGACCGAGAGGCGCTGCTCCTCCGGCTGGCTCTCCCCGGGACCGCGCTGCGGCTCCGTCTTCACCCTCGCGTAGTCGAGCAGCTCGGCGAGCTCGTCGTGGCCATCGCGCTGCGCGTTGAGCCGCCCCACGGAGAGCGCGGCGCCGAACAGCTTTGACAGGTCCTTCATCTCCTGGCCGGCAGGGCCGGCGACCTCGGCGACAACGGCGACATCCTCCGAGGCATCGACGTGGATCTCCACCCGCTCGACGGTATCGCGGATCCGCTCGGCGAGCTCGTCCTGCTCCAACGGCAGCATCTTCGAGAGATCGTCGGGCGAGAGCACGCCATAAGCGTCGCTGTAGGCCTGGTGTTCCTGAAGGATGGATCCCTGCGCCGGATCGGTCGATTCGAGTCGATCGATCGTATCCTCCACAAGGCCAGGCTCGGCGCGCGGGTTCGCGATGAGGAGGTCAGGCCCCCACGTCGCAAAGACGCTGCCCGTCTCCTTCTCCTCGTAGAGGATGCCTTTCTCCCCGTACGTCCGCGTGGTCCATTGCTCGCGCTCGAACTTCGCTCCCTCGAACGATCCCTGGAACACAACGAGCCCCGCGCTCGACGTGGCGACGCGCTCCACGTCTTCCAGCACATCGATGCCGTATCGGTCCTTGAAGCGCGCGAAGTCGGCGCGCTCGTTGTCGCGCGACAGCATGCAATCGAGCCAGATCTGCATGCTCGGCGACTCCTTGAGCGCCTCGATCTCGAACACCATGGCCGAGCGCTTCGGATCGGCGGGCAGGGCGACGAGCAGCGGGTCGCGCTTCCATTGCGGTGCTTCGACGTCGGGCGACGGCGCAGGCAGCGGCGGCAGCGTGCGGCGACGACTGGCGCGCTCCAGCTCCACCGGCTGCGGGTAGAGCGGAAACTCGATCTTCCGGGGCCGGACCGTGGGCTTCTCCTTGTCCCCGCGCGACATCAGCCACGCGGCGAGCGCGAGCAGGACCATCGCCGCCGCGAGCCAGACGCCCCGCTTCTTCATCGGTCTCATCGGGTCGTCACCCCCGCCCGCGCGGCGCGGAGCTGCCGATTTCGATCGCTCACTGCCTCGTCGAGCATCGCCGCTTCACCCTAGAAATCCCTCTCTTCGAACACGTAGATGCCCAGCGCGAGCGCGGCCAGGCCGAAGACGAGCAGCCCTGCCACCTGGCTCGCGAGCACGTCACCCTTGATCGCCGCCGCCGCCGCGATATCCCCCGACGCGTCGGCGAGCGCCGACACCCGCGGCAACACGAGCGTCGCCGCGAGGAAGGCCCCGCGGGCCAGGCCTGGCTCGAAGAATGAGTCGAGCTGCTCGCGGTACCCCGCGACGATGCCGAGGAAAAACAGCGCAATCCCCACCGCCGCGGACAGCGCGGCGCTCCGCACCATCACCGCGGCCGTGAGCATTGCCCCGTAGATGCCGGCGAACGTCACGCTCGCGAGGAGCGCCGCCACGATCGGGCTCGCCATCCACACGCCCGCCTTCACGCCGAAGATGAGCGTGATCCCGACGGCGCCGTACAGCGTGCTGAGGAGCGAGAGCGCGAGCACGCCGAGGAACGTGCCGAGCAAGAGCTCGAACCGCCGCACGGGCAGCGAAAGCAGGTGCTCGATGCGCCCCGGCGCCAGCAGGCTCGGGCCGAAATCGGCGCAGGAGACGATCCCGAACGCGAGCCCCCCGTAAAACAGCACGTACGAAAGCGCGCGGTACACGAAGCGGAGAGCGACGTCGACCGAGCGGATCTCGCCACGGCCGACCTCCCTGCCGAAGAGCCGCGTCGCCGCGAGCGCGCCGTCCACCACCTCGAGCTGCAGCGCGCCCCCGATCACCACGAGCGCCATCGTGACGCCGATCCCGAGGGCGAGGAACCACCTCCGCGAGGAGGCCTCGCGCAGGAGGTCGCCGGCGACGGTCAACGCCGCCCTCACGACATGCCTCCGCGGGCGCTGCCCGCGCCCAGCGCCTCGGCCAGCACGTCCTCCAGATCGCGCAGGTCCCGCGACAGCTCGACGAGCAGGGCGCCGGCGCGCCGCGCCTGATCGACCTTCTCGTTGAGCGCCGCGGGGCTCTCGGCGTCCAGACGCCACCCGCCTTCCCCGTCAACCGGACGGAACCCGAGCGCGGCGACCCTCGCCGCATCGACGCCGTCCGCGAACCGCACGCGGTACGCCGTCTCGCTGCCGCACAGCTCGACGAGCGCGCCCTCGCGCACGAGCCGCCCGCCCGCGAGGATGCCGATGCGGTCGCAGACGCGCTCGGTCTCCGACAGAAGGTGCGAGTTCAGGAACAAGGTCGCCCCCCGCGCGCGCTCTTCGCCCAGGATCCTCCGGATCTCGGCGCGGCCGAGCGGGTCGACGCCGTCGGTGGGCTCGTCGAGCACGAGGAGCTCCGGCTGCCCGAGCAAGGCTGCAGCGAGCCCGAGGCGCTGCCGCATCCCCTTCGAGAACCCGCCGATCTTGCGGTCCGAGTCGGCCCCGAGCCCTACCCTCTCGACCAGCGCGCGCAGCGCGCCGTCGCTCAGCGAGAGGCTCTTCATGCGGGCCACGCTCGCGAGGAACTGCCGCGGCGTGAACGCGTTTGGCAAAAAGAGCCGCTCCGGCAGGTACCCGATCTTGGCGCGCACGTCCGGGTCCTCCGGCTCGCCGCCGAGCACGCGTACGGTGCCGCTCGTGGGGCGCACAACGCCGAGCAGCGTCTTGATGAACGTCGTCTTGCCCGCGCCGTTGAGGCCGATGAGCCCGAATGCGGCGCCGCGCTGGATGGCGATGTCGAGGCCCGCGAGCGCTGTCTGTCCGCCGCTTCGGCGGAAGAAGCCGCGGTAGATCTTCCTCACAGAGGACGCTTCGATGGCGAGCACGTCGGCGTATATTGGCCGGCCGGCGGCCGCACGCAAGCGGATTACCCGAGGCGAGGGAGGGCGGCGCAGGAATCGATCCATCGCGACGGCGCGAACAGGCGCTCTGAGTCAACCTCGAAACACGGGCTCAGATCCAGACACAGCCCGTGGCGTGAGCGCGCCGCCGCCGCGCGCGGGGCCGTCAAGGCGCCTGCCCTTGCGTCGCCCACGCCGCGCCGCTCGGAAACTCGAACTGATCGAGCGACTCGGGCCGCATGGTGATGCTGTACCCCGGCGCGCCGGGCGGCATGTAGCGGCCAGCCTGCATCACGACCGGATCGACGAAGTGCTCGTGGAGGTGGTCGACGTACTCGAGGAGGCGACCCTCCAGCGACGCGCTCACGCAGATGTAGTCGAAGAGCGCGATGTGCTGCATGTACTCCGCGAGGCCGACGCCGCCTGTGTGAGGGCAGACCGGGACGCCGAACTTGGCCGCCATGAGCAGCACGGCGAGCACCTCGTTGACGCCGCCGAGCCGGGCGCCGTCCGCCTGACAGAACCGGATGGCGCCCGACTGGAACAGCTGCTTGAACATGACGCGATTGTGGGTGTGCTCCCCCGTCGCCACGCCGATCGGCGAGATCGCCCTCGCGATCGCGGCGTGGCCGAGGATGTCATCGGGGCTCGTGGGCTCCTCGATCCACCACGGATCGAACGCGGCGAGGCGCCGCATGCTGGCGACGGCCTGGCCCACATCCCATACCTGGTTGGCATCCATCATGAGCTTGCGCTCCGCCCCGATCTCCTCGCGGATGATCCCCGCCCGGCGGACGTCGTCATCGATGTTCGCGCCGACCTTGATCTTGAAGTGCGAGAAGCCGCGCGCGAGCCCCTCGCGGCACAGGCGGCGCAGCTTCTCGTCCGAGTAGCCGATCCACCCGGCCGAGGTCGTGTACGCGGGGAAGCCGTGCGCCCGCATCTCCGCTTCTCGCGCCCCGCGCGTGGGCGCGCTCCGGCGCAGGATCTCGAGCGCCTCCTCGGGGCTGAGGACATCCGTGATGTAACGGAAGCTGACGCAGCGGACGAGCTCCTCCGGGGTCATGTCCACGAGCAGCTTCCAGAGCGGTTTGCCCGCCATCTTCGCCCACAGATCCCAGGCAGCGTTGACGACGGCGGCCGTCGCCAGGTGGATGATCCCCTTCTCCGGGCCGACCCAGCGGAGCTGGCTGTCGCCGGTGATCTCGTCCCAGAACGCGCCCATGTCGGCCGTCATGGCGTCGACGCGCCTGCCCACGAGCAAGGGGCGGAGCGCCTCGATCGCCGCGACGCAGAGCTCGTTTCCACGGCCGATCGTGAAGGTCATGCCATGGCCTTCGAGCCGCTCCGGGCCATCGGTCCTGAGCACGACGTAGGCCGCCGAGTAGTCCGGGTTGCGGTTCATGGCGTCCGAGCCGGCGAGAGAGCGCGAGGTCGGAAAGCGTATGTCGCGGGCGATGACCTCGGTGATGCAAACGGACATGGATCCCCCTTTCGTGGCGACGCCGGACAGCGCGCACGGACTCGCGGGTCAGATGCCGACGCCCACCGCCACATCGCCTCCGGCAGGGGGATCCACCTGTGCATCGGGGCGCCCCTGACGCGCATCGAGGGGGAGATCGCCTTCGAGACCCTGTTCCGCCGCTTCCCCGAGCTGCGCCTCGCGGAGCCCGCCGAGGGGGGCTGCCCTGGACCGACGCCGCGGGGGTGCGCGGGTTCCGTGAGCTGCCGGTGCTGTTCTATACCCGCGGCCATGCGGGTGAGCTTCGACAGCAATTGCCCCCATGTGGTCTCCGTGGACCGTCGCGGGACGATCCGCACCGTGGCGCCCGGGGTGGCCACGGTGACCGCGTCCGTGGAGTACCGCGGCGTCACCGCGACGGTCGAGTTCGTCATCTACGTGCGATCGCCGTGATCGGATGGGGTGCCGGTGAGATCCCCGGCACCCACACATCGTTCTCCAGCTGAGCTACTGTGAGCTTCCGGATCGCGGAAGAGCGCTCGGTGGTCCCCCTCGGCAGCGCAGATGCAGCCCATGGTCGATCGAACCGGCGCGCGCGGGTACAACAGCACCGAGGAGGAATGCCGACGATGCAGATGAAAATGGGGATGATCCGGGGAGCTCTCGTGGCGCTGGGCTGGATCCTGGGCGGGTGCAGCGACGAGGCGGTGCAGCCGACGCCGCCTGCAGATGCCGGCGCCGCGGGCGCGGGAGGCGCCGCGGGCGCGGGAGGCGCCGCGGGCGCGGGAGGCGCCGCGGGCGCGGGAGGCGCCGCGGGCGCGGGAGGCGCCGCGGGCGCGGGAGGCGCCGCGGGCGCGGGAGGCGCCGCGGGCGCGGGAGGGTACCAGCTGGCGGGCGCTTACCCCGCGAGCGGCGGGGAGAAGGCGCGCCTCGTGGCCGTCGGTGACCTCGACGGCGACGGCGCGAACGACGTGGTCCTGGCGGGCGTCGAGGGCGCTTCCGCCGTGGCGCTGCGCAACACGGGTGACGGCGCGCTCGAGCCCGTCGACACCATCGCGCTCGGCGGCGCCCCCGCGGGCGTCTTCCTGGCCGCGATCGATGCGGACCCGGCCCTCGACCTTTTGACCATCAGGAACTGCGACGGCTTTCCGTGCGCCGCGGTGGAGATCTACCCGGGGGTGGGCGACGGGACGTTCGAGCCCTCGGTCGTGGCGCTGGAGGTGCCCGACGACGGCCTCCACGAGCCCATGATGGCGCACGCCGCGCTGGGCGATCTCGACGGCGACGGCCTCGCCGAGATCTACGCCTCCCAGAACGCCGAGCTGGCCGCCTGGCTGATCCGGCGGAGCGGAGACGGTAGCTTCACCAGCGAGAGCGTGTCCGCGCTCGAGGCGCCAGCGCTGGTCGACCTCGACGGCGACGGCGAGCTCGACCTGGCGGGCGGGGCGCGGGACGCGGATCTGGAGTCCACCATGGTGATCCGCAACGAGGGAGGCGGGTCGTTCACCATGCCCGCATCGGTGGCGAACACCGGGGCCTCCGCCATCGCGACGGGCGATCTGAACACGGACGGCAACCAGGACCTGGTCGTGGTGCACTACAGGTCTCTCTCGCTGCTGTTCGGCGCAGGCGACGCGAAGACCTTTTCCCGGGAAGATTACATGTTCGAATCGCTCCTCCTGTCGCCGGTGGTGACCGACTTCGACGGCGATGGAGATCACGACGACGTGCTCGTCCTCCAGGGGGACAGCGTGAACGTGTTGATCGGCGAGGGCGATACGTTCCGCCCCGCCCCCGCGATCGAGGTCGGCTCCGAGCTGCTCTCGCTCGCCGTGGCCGACATGAACGGCGACGCTCACCCCGACCTCCTGGTCACCCGGAGCGAGACCGGCGATCTCGCTGTCCTGCTCTGGGCTCCCTGATCGCCCGGCCAGGCGATCGCGGTAGGGACGTATCCGTTCGGCAGAGCCCATCATCATGTGGTGCACGCGACCGCCGTAGATTCGCGGCCTACGGACGAACCAGGCGGGAGCACTGCCGGATCTCACGGGAATACGTCACATCGTCGGAATGAGGCCATGGCCTCGGACGCCTCGGCGGGGGTAGAACCCCTGGAATGCGTCGAGGCCGCGGTAGGTGCCGCCGAACCGTAGGGACACGGGCTCGTGGATGACGATCTCGGGATCGACGCGGTCTGGAAAGTCCTCCAGACGCTTCCGTTCTAGCAGCATCGTGGCGATGAACGCTCTGTTCTCCCGATCGAGGACCTGTCCGCACTGGCCCGCAGCTACGGCGCCTACACGATCATCGACGCCGCGCACGGGGTAAGCGCCCGATCGATGCCCATGCCTATGGGGCCGACTTTATCGCGGGCGCCGGAGCGGCTCGTGAGGCACTGCGCCCGCCCCTGCTGGAGGGCTGCTTCTGGCGATGTCGCCACGGGTCCCGTGGGCACAGCTCTTGCGGCGGACCACCTGGTCCGACGGGCCCACGTGCGCAGAGTGAGGCATCGTGCCTGAGCCGCGAGTCGACCCGGAAAGCGCAGGCCGCGCTGTGAGGACGACATGCGCCGGCACGCCGCGCGGCTGAGGGCTCTGCATCGCCCTGCCGGGGGCGAAGCCGGGCCGTTCTGGACGAGCTCCTGCAGTCTGTGGAGTGAAGGCGGCCCCTTCGATGCAGGGATAAGTTGTTGATATAGCGTCGTTTTTCCACGAGGGCCGGATTGCATAGAAGAATGTTCTGTCAACCCAGGGCAGGTCCCGCAGTTGGGGCTTGACGTCTCCGAAACATTCGGACTTCCTTCTCCCCAGGATCTCCCTGGCGCCGCTCGGCGTGGTCATCGCGATGACCTTCGCCGGCCTGCCGTTCGTGGTGCGCACGGTGCAGCCGGTGATCGAGGACCTGAGCCGGGACGTCGAGGAGGCGGCGGCGACGCTCGGCGCCAGCCGCACTCATCACCTCTACCAACCATGGGGGTCCTCTGCAATGCAGGCGACCACGGTCACTCGCAGGCGACCTATCGAAGTTGCTGAGGCGCAGAGTCGTCCTCAGCAGCGGGAAAGGTTCGCGAGCATCTCGGCGGCTTCGGCGGAGAGCTCCACGCCGTCGAGGGTCGTGGCGAGCGAGCGTGCGCGCAACGAGCTGGACTGCCTGGCGACGTTCCCCCAGGCCGAGAGCAACGTTTCGAGCGGCAGCGCGACGTCGTACAGGAACAGCAGGTGCGCGTCGGAGAGCTCGCCGGCCGGAGGCCCCGCCGCGAGCGCCGACCACTCGTCCGCGTAGAGCGCCAGCGCATCGACGACCTCGCCGCACGCCCCGTATTCCAGCCACGGCGTGAACTCGGTCCAGTGCGCATAGGAAGGCCCCGCGAGCAGCGGCGCGAGCGCGCTCGACCACGCCGCGCGCAGCGCTGGATCCAGCGCCGGATCCGCGGCCCTGACGCACGCCGCCGCGACCGCCATGCCCTTGGCCTCCTCGGAGTCGAGACCGTCGAGGAAGGCCGCGAACGCGTCCGGGGCCACGGGCTCCGGCAAGCCGACGTCGAGCCAAGACAGAATGCAGGGCGGTGGTCACGCCACGTTCATGACCGGTACAACATGCAGCGGACCCGTGCGAGCGCGCTAGCTAGGGAATGCAGCTCCGGCTGACGTAATCCTTGAGCACGTAGCCATACATACCTGCACAGCCGCTGCTGCTGCCGACGTACACGTACGCCCACGAGTCGTGGATGGAGTAAACCCAGAGCAGGGTCCCGTAGTAGATGGGGTACCCGCAGGCGTAGCCGCCGTTCGGCGCCGTGCGCAGGCTCAGCGTCTGGGCGCAGCTCCCGTTCCATGCGTCACGCATGATCGCGTCGGAGGCCTCGCCGACATTCTCGTCGCCGGCGCTCTCGTTCACCGCGCCCTCCTCACCGGCCACCTGGCCCCCCTCGACCTCGCCGTCGTCCACCCCGGCCATGCAGCCCGCGACCACCATCGATATGAATGACAACGCCAGTGACGCGACGAGCTTCTTCATGAATTGACCTCCTGTCTAATTCATGACGGTACGCCGGGCCGGATCATTGAATCAAGCAAAAAGCGCGTGCAGCGGCGGTAAAAATGTACATTCGTTGGAGACCGAGCACGTGAACATCAACCTCGACGCTCCGGCGGCTTTTGGGGAACCGCCGCGCCGGATCCATCGAAAAGAGGAGGTGCGCTGGCCGCAGGCGCCATACGTGTCCCATGCGCGTTCGGAGCTGCGCCCATGTGATTATGGCCGCCGCTGACGGCACTGTGCGCGCTCACGGTGCAAGGGCAGTCGGGTCGCGCGCCCGGGACGCGGAGGCCCGCCGGCAGAGGCGGAAGTTTCCGTGGTGATTGCTGGAGATGTGCGCGGGGGTCGGCCATGAGCGGCCCGGGACGCGGTCGTCGCCCACGCGGCGCGTTACGCCCCCGCGGTCGAAGAGCTCGAGCAGCATGATGGTCTGCCGCGTGCGCATTCCCGTTCTATCCCGCTCTCCCGTCATCGAAGGACGTGTAGAGCGGTACGACCGAGCACGGGAACGCGCACGCGCACGCGGAGGCCAGACGGAAGACGGAGGACGGAGGACGGAGGACGGAGGACGGGAGACGGGAGATCGTGGTCCCCCCTTCGACAAGGCGGCTTACGGCGTGGAGGGTGCCGGAACCAGCTCGGGCGGCTTGCGGTTCGGGTCGGGAGGAGGACCCTGGACATGCCGGCCGCAGCTGCGGCCCGGGAACCCTTCCGAGGCTCCGAAGCGGTCGCACGTGGGAGCGCCCATCGCCTTCGTGCACTCGGCGTCAGATACGCACGACCTGCAACGGCCTTCCAGGCAGAGATACGCCCCGCACGGGTTGAGCGTGGGGAGCGCCTCGCACGTCCGCCCGTACACCGGCCTCGACGCTAACGTCGCGGCGCAGCGACCCCGATCGCAAAAACCGTCACCGCACTCGCCGTCCTTCGTACAAGCTCGATCCGGCACGTTCTGAGACGGCCGCCGGGGCTCCTCTTCGACGACCGCCGCCGCGGGCGTGGCGGGCGGAGCCCCGGGCGGCGGAGGGCCCGGCGATGCGGTTCCCGCGGAGGCCGCCAGGGGCGGGTATGCGCGCCCCACCGGATGCCCGGCGGGGCTCTCAGGCTTCTCTTGCTCCGCCACGCACGCGGTCAAGCCCGCGAAGACCAGCCAGGGAGCGTGCCAGAACAACGGGCGTCGGTGTCGCGCGCGCGAAGCCTTATCCATCGCAGCTAGTTGCATCCCACAGCATTACCACCATTACCTCCAAGATAGAAGAAGCGATCCCACGGGCTACCGCTCGTCAACAATGCACTGCGGGTGTAACATGCAGCGTCGGCGGGTACCATGGGAACGTGCACGCCCGGATACCGGCCGACTCCAAGCAAGTCTCGGTACGTGGGATTTCTCACATAAGCAGCAAACCCGTATCCAGCGGTATCGTATTCTCCGCTCCCCATGTCGGTCCACGTCCAATCGGTAGGCGTTGGATCATAGACTTCACCATACCACGCCGCCTCACATGCGCTGATGCTCAGCATGTCGAACAGGCCGGCTGGATAGTATCCGAGCCAGTTCCCGTTGTGCGCGACCCACCAGTTGTTGCTTGAGTCGTGCGAGATGTCGAAACGACTTTCCTGCTGCGTTGCCAGCCCTGGCGTCGACGCGAGCACCACGGAGTTGGGACCGTACGGGCGGCCCGCCGCGGGCACGAAGCCGGTGACGAAGGTGTCCCATCCACCCACGTTATTGCCGAATGACGTGGGGCCTTGCGTGAAGAACTCGACCTGAATGCGCGTCTGCGCGTTGCCAAAGTTGGCCCTGTCGCGAGACACCACCGCGCCGACTAGCTCCAGCGTGGTAGGCTCGTTCAACCCGCGGCATGCGGTTGCCGCTTCAATCAGGGTGAGAGTGCCCGCCTCTGCGTCGCCCTGGAACTGGTTGATCACGCCGGCGATCGCCTTGTTTGGAGCGGTCGTGATGAGCCCAGCGTAAAGCCGATGCTGACCTGCCGGCTGCCCGCTCACCTGATAGTTTGCAATGTAGTCCTGAAGCGATTGGGCGTCCGTGTGACCCATCACGTACACCGAGAAATCGGGCCTGTGGATCGGCGTCGTCCCCTTCGGTCCGCGTAGCTCAGGATACGCTTCGAGCTCTGTGCGCGCGAGCTGAGCGCCGGACTCAGGGCGGAGGTCTTTCTCCGACCAGGGCGGCGGCGGCGGCGCGAGGCGCGCGCCGGGGATCGTGTCCGAATCCACCCAATCGATGATGTCGCCCGAATAGGCCTGGGTTGTCTCGACGATCCGATAGCCGCTGTATCGCTCGGCCAGGAGCTGATCGACCTCTGCTTGCCGTCGTTGCTGCTCCGGCGTGAGCTGGGGCGGATCGACGCGCCGCACGGCAGGCTCCGGTAACCGATTTGATTCCTTGAGCTCCGCGGCGCCGATACCTTCGGGCGGCGCGGAGCCGTCATCGTCAGTCCCTGCGCATCCCGACAGAAGAGATGCAATCAAAAATGGTAGATATACGCGTGAGTCGGCTCTCATGATCGCTCCTCTGAATTGTGGGCGCGTCGCCGCCGGGGCGGCGCGCGTCATCCAAGCCCCGGCACGAAGGAACAAGCCATGCCGGCTGCCAGCCCTGTGAGCAGCGCGCGTGCCATATCGGGACGCGTTGGTTTCTCGCTGCGCGGAAGCGATGAGACTGGATTTTTACGCCATCAGGAGACCGCACGGAGCGGAATAGAGCGCCTTCACCGCGCGCCGTGCGCCAGTCCCTCGGTCGAGCGCCTGCTCGGCTCGTGATATGTCACGGAACACCCGTGACATGTCACGGAACACCCGTGACATGTCACGGTAGATCGCGGCGGCGCCCGCGGAGACCTTCAGCAAGACGGCGTCTGAGCTCGCGCCGCCCTCGTCCTTGCCCGGTGACGTCGAGCAGCACGTGACGCGCCGGGGCCGGCGCCCCAGAGCGGCCGCCGGCCCGCCGCGCTCACGGCCCCTCTCCTCGCCGCTCTGTCCAAGGCCAGCGCCTGATCGGCCGGGGCAGGCATCCTGAGCCCAGGTCGATGCGCCCCTTCGGCGGACAGCTCGCCAATCTGCTGATCGCCAGAGGCCAGGTCCTGCTGGCCAGACACGACGCGCGGGCGGAAGCCTTGAGCACTAATGCGACGGTTCGCTACCGCAAGCTCGTCCCTGGGCACGAGAGAGCACGAATCGCTCTCGATCGAGCGGGCGTCGTCCCGAGACGCCGACTAAAAGCGCACGGCTCGACGGGACAACGAGCTATGCTGCACCGAGCCTTTCGCCCGCAGGCACATTCCCGCGGCGAGTGCTCGCCTATCTGCAAACCAGCTCGTTCCCATGGCGGATGCCACGCGGCTGCCATCGAGTCCTTGAACCCAGGCATAACGTAAGGAGATTCACAATGCGTTGGCTCCACATCGCCAAATTTGTGCTGCTATGTTCTTCTCTCGCGGCGTGCATCAACCCCGTGCTCGGCGGAAGTCAGGATAACGACGCTGGCGGTGACGGCGGTGCCGGCGGCAGCGGCGCGGGTGCTCAGGGCGGCACCGGCGGCGACTGTGATGCCGGCAGCGGCGGGGACCCTGGCAGCGGCGGCGCGCCCGACTCGAACGACGCGGACCGCGACGGCGACGGGCACGATAACGACACCGACAACTGTCCCGAGGACCCGAACCACGTCCAGAGCGACGTCGATGGGGACGGGCTCGGCGACGTATGCGACGCCGACATCGACGGCGATCTGCTGCCGAACCACGACGACAACTGCGTTTACGCCCCGAACCCGATGCAGCCAGACGTGGACGGCGACGGCCTCGGCGATGCTTGCGACCTCGACGCGGACGGTGACGGGGTGTTGCTCTCCTCCGACAACTGTCCCCTCGTGGCCAACGCGGATCAGGCCGATGCGAACCAGGACGGCACCGGCGACGCCTGCGACGCAGACATCGACGGCGACGCGGTGTCGAACGAGGAGGACAACTGCCCGCACACGGCGAACGTGGACCAGATCGATACCGATGGAGACGGGAGCGGAGACGCTTGCGACGTCGACCTCGACGACGACGACGTGCCCAACGCGATCGACAACTGTGTCGCGGTCGGCAACCCCGACCAGGCGGACCTCGACGCTGACCTCCACGGCGATGCCTGTGACGACGATGACGATGGCGACGGCATCGCGGATGGCTCCGACACCTGCGAGCAGGTCCCCAACGCGAGCCAGATCGACGCAGATGGAGACGGCGACGGCGACGCCTGCGACACCGACCTCGATGGAGACGAGGTGCCCAACGTGGCGGACAACTGTCCCGCGGCGGCGAACGCGGACCAGGCGGACTTCGACGGCGACGCCCTCGGCGACGCTTGCGACGACGACGACGACGGCGATGGCGTGGCCGACCTGGAGGACAACTGCCCCTTCGACGTCAACCCGGACCAGCTCGACGCGGACGGGAACATGATCGGCGACGCCTGCGACCTCGGCATCGACGAGCGCGGCGGGGCGTGCTTGGCCGTCGGGGTCGTCGATCCCGATTACGACAACAGCTGGCCGACCCCTGGCACCGCTCCGAGCCCCGAGACCATCGACACGGTGACCTTCAGCCCGGCGTATACCGAGCGCAGCTCGGGGACATCGATGCCGATCGTGAGCCTCTACGCCGACTACCATCTGAGCGACGGGAGCGCCTGGGACGGCGGCGCCGGGAGCACCTCCATGGGTCGGATGAGCCTCGGCTGGATCACGGTCGAGGGGTCGACGATCCGCTATCACATGGTGCCGGACAGCTTCCTCATCATCGAGAAGACCGACTACGACAGCGGCGACCACTCCGCGCACTTCCGCTTCGAGACGTTGGCGCCGCTGGTGATCGTCGCCGAGCGCGGGTCCACGGTGGGGACCCTCGAGACGGAGGCGCTCCTCATGATGGACCGGCCCGCGAACTACCGCGATAGTCGCTTCAATTACCTCTCGGCCCCGCTCTGCTCCGCCGTGCCGCTCATGGTGACCTACGAGCTCCGTGGAACGACGTTCCAGGAGACCACCTTCTCGGGCTCCTTCGAGTTCTTCTCGGTGGCGACGTTCGATCTCACGGGCCATCGGCCCTGAGGCGCTGATCGTTCCATACTCCCCCTGTCGGGTCCACGTACGGATTGTCGGGCTGCGAGCCCTCCGCCGGAAGCCAGAACGGATCTTCGGGGACGTCGATGTACGGCCATCGCAAGGTCGGCTGCGGCTGGCTGCACGCGTAGAGCTGACAGGGGTCCTTCAAGAACGCCGTGATGGGGTGCATCCATGCCGCGCCGTCGGAATCGCAGGCGGGGTAAGTTCGCAGCTCGGGCTCGCCGTCGCACACGGCCAGGAAAGGCTCGGGCGAGCCGGGGGGGCTGACCGTCGCGCCCACGTCGACGGCCAAGACCAAGGGCTCTCTCTATCCCGACGAGTCAGGTCGAGGTCCTTGGCCAGCTGGCCGATGCTCAGGTCGCCCGCCTTCGCCAGCCGTACCGCCTCCGCCTTGAACTCGGGCGTGAACGCCCTCCGCTTTCTCCGTCCCATCCCTGCCTCCTGGTGCCGTCGGCGGTGTCGACGGAAGCGGGGGAGGACCACCTGGGCATCGGTCAGGTTTACCCTTCCTGCGGCTATGTTCAAAAGCTTGTCGAATAGTTCACTAGCAGACTGTTGCGGCGCCGAGCGCATGGCTCAAGGAAATCCGGCGGGAGGGAGCATGACATCGATGAAGCACACGCTGTCAATCATTTCGGTGCTGGCCGCGTCCGTTTTCTTCGCGGGCGCCGCGCAGGCTTCGCTGAGGATCTGCAACGCCGGGCCGGCCCGCGTTGACGTGGCGATCATGTACCGCAGCCCGGAGACGTGCGGAGAATATGGTAATTTCGCGACAGAGGGCTGGTGGTCGATCAACCCTGGGCTCTGTGCTGTCGTGCATGGAGGGAATCTCGCAAAAATCAACCGCTATTGGTATTATTACGCAGCGGCAGACGATGGCGGCGCTTGGACCGGAGACTCCACCGCCTATGTCACCAATGCCGCGTTCTCGTCGTGCGTCCGCATCGGACGAAGCGACGCTCGAATTGTCCGGTTTCGGGAGATCGACGTCGGCAACGCAGCCAATTTTACGCTCAACCTTGTAAGATGATAGCAAAACCGATCCAGTGCTGATGCAGTCGTGCAGCGTGGTTGCGTAAGTGGTCGGAGAACCTCCTGAATAGAGATCCTCATCCAGGAAGTTTTCCGACCACCCTAGGCCGCTCCTGCAGGCTGTGGAGTGAAGGCAGCTCCTTCGGTGCATGGATAAGTTGTTGATATAGCGTCGTTTTTCCAGGAGGACCGGATCGCATAGAAGAATGTTCTGTCAACCCAGGGCAGGTCCCGTCGGTCGTTCACGAAGCGATCGGTCGGCTGCTCGGGCTGCCGGTGGCACCGGAGGGGTGAGCAAGCTTGGGCCGAACGTCGAGCCCGCCGCTCGCGTCGACTCGCTGCCGGAGCCTTGCCGCTCGCCAGCGCCCGGCTTCGACGCGGTGGAGCTGCTGCCGCGGGCCGTGGATCGCAGCGTCGCCTTCGTGTCCGGCGCCGCCTTCGATGCGGACGCAGCGGACGTGTGCACGCTTCTCACGCTGCTCGATACCCATCTCGCGCAGCGGCCCTACATGGCCGGAGAGCGCCTGACGATGGCCGACATCCCCATCGCCTGCGAGATGCACCGCTGGTGGGGCCTGCCGCTCGAACATCCCGAGCACCCGCACCTGCGCCGCTGGTACGAAGGCCTGCGGCAATCGCCCGCCGCCCGCGGCGCCCTCGACGTCCCCCTGAGCTGACACCATGCGCCTGCGCTCCTTCCAGCAGGTCTGCTTCTTCACCGAAGTGCCCGGCCTACACGCGCTTCTTGATTGAAGATCGTTCGGATTCTCGCTGCGGCGGTCGCTGCTCTCGGGCTCGGATCCATCGCGATCCCCGCCAGCGCCTCGCATGTCTCGCCGGCGAGCCTGGGCACCTACATCGACGTCGGCGACGAGGACTGCTTTCCCTAGAGCTGGGGGGGCGATGCGGAACGATTGCTCGTCGCGCCGCCGCTTCGCTGTGCAATTGGGGTGGGTCATTGCCATCGCCGCCATTTTCTTCGGGCTCGCCCCCTGGCAGCCGGCACCCTTGGCGCCGGTGAGAAGGAGAAATCTTGAAATGGCGAGCGCTGCTTGAAGGATTCCAAGCCGACGCCTGAACATGGTACACTCCGTCCTGCGCGCGTACGGGAGCGCGACAGTTTAGGTTGATGGAGCAGCCTCGCCGCCGCCGCATATCCGCCCGAAGGAGCGGTGCGTTGCACGGGTTTGGGCGCAGGGCGCCGCTAGGCGACCCGGAGCCTGGCGTCGAGACGAAGAAGCCGCGGTTCCGGCGGCCTTCATGCGCTCAATGGCCAGGCTCGAGGCGAGCGAGCACAAGATCGTATGGGGTGAAGAAGAAAGTTGCGCGGCCTGCATGGGTCACGCTTGCCGAGCCCCAGCCCCAGATAGAAAAGTTCATCTCAGCGCGATCCACGCGCTGAAAACGGGCGAGCCTCTTGCGCGACGGCTCTTTTGGCCCATAGAGTCCGCCCCCTGGAATGACGCGTGACTCCATGAACCGGGGATGAAGGGAAGAGTGGTCGATGGGAAGACGAACACGGTTGTGGGCCCAGCGCCTCGTTCTGTTCTGTGTCGGGAGCATGGCAATGGCATGCAGCGACGCAGAGCGAACGGACGGACCAGAGCCGGAGAACGCGCAGGCGGCCCATTCGGCTTTGCTTGCAGCGCAGAGGTCGCAACTCTTGGCCAGCGACCAGGAGAGCGCAGACCTGTTCGGCTTCTCGTTCGCAGCGGCACGACGTGGATCCAGCAGGCCAAGCTCATCGGGAGCGACGTGGGCGTGAGCGACTTCTTTGGCGTGGCCGTGGCGCTCGATGGAGATACGGCGCTCATCGGCGCGAGCGGAGACGACGATGCGTTCACGGACGCAGGCGCGGTGTATGCCTTCACGCGCAGCGGCACAACGTGGACCGAGCAGGATAAGCTGGTCGCCAATGACCCGACCGCGCCTGGTTTCTTCGGCTCGTCGATCGCCCTGTCCGGGGACAGAGCCCTCATCGGGGCGCCATTCACCGGCACCGGAAAAGCTTACTCGTTCGTGCGCACCGGGAGCACCTGGACACAAGAGGACGTGCTCGCGGCCGATGATGGGCAGTCGGACGACTACTTCGGAATGTCCCTCGCCCTCGCGGGGGACAAGGCGCTCATCGGGGCCCCCAACGACGACGATATCGCCTTCAACTCCGGCGCTGCGTACGTGTTCGCGCGTAATGGCTCGACATGGGCGCAGGAGGCCAAGCTCACCTCCGCGCGCACGAGCTCATTGAGTGACTTCGGAGCGAAGGTCGCGCTCACGGGATCGGGAAATAGAGCCTTCGTGGGAGCGTCCTCAGACAACGATCTCGGCTCCGACGCCGGAGCGGTGCACAGCTTCTTGCGTACCGGCACCTCGTGGGCAGAAGAAGAGCTCAAGCTCTTCGCCGCGGATGGAGATCCAGGCGACCTCTTCGGATCCTCCGTCACCGTGTCGGGCAGCACGCTGTTTGTCGGGGCATACTTCTACGATGTCCTCGGCTTCAACGAAGGCACGATGTATGCCTATACGTTCAGCGACGGCGGCTTCCGATCGATCGAGACGACGATCGACAGCACGACGGTCGCGCTCCCCGAGGGTTGCCTTCCGGGCGACCTGCTCCTCGCCGCGCTCGAAGTCGTTGCCGATCCTCCGGACGTGACTCCCCCGTCGGGCTTCACGCTCGTGCACGACCAGTCGTCGTCCACGAGCGACGGGCCCTTCCACGCCATGGTTTATACGAAAGCCGTGGGATCGAGCGAGCCTACCGAGTACACGTTCAATGTTCCGGCGGGCGTCTGGGTCGACATTCACCTCGCCTGCTATTCGGGTGTGAGCAGCGCGGTTGCGTCGGCCGGCGCGAGCGCCACCGGGCCATCCATCAGCGCGCCCAGCGTGACGCCCTCGAGCCCCGGCGGGATCCTCGTCACCTTCTTCAGCGGCTACAGCTATGGGACATGGTCCACGCCGGCCGGGCTGATCCAGCGATCGGACGTCGACAGCAACAGCATTCAAGACCAGGTCATTACGACCGCCAGCGCCACCGGCGCGCGCACCGCAACGAACTCGGGAGTCCCGAATGGCCTGGCAGGCGTCTCGGTGATCTTGCAGTAAATCGCAGTTTGCCGGAAGCCCGTAGGGTTGCAGGACCACGAACATGGCCGCCCACAGCTTCGTCCTGGCCCATAACCACCCGAGCGGCGACCCGACGCCCACCCCCGAGGACGAAGCGATGACCCTGGAGCTGCGCCACCTCTCCGCGGAGCTGCACGTTCCGTTCACCAGCATCTCGTAGCCGATCGACGCGCCACGCTGGATGGCGAGGTGAGGCGGCACGGAGCCGGCGCCCACGCGACCTGACCGCGTCACGCGCACGAGCGCCTCGTCGGCGCCGGCGATGCGGAACCGGCGGGTAGGAAGTCCAGGCGCGGTCCGATGCGCTTGCGCGCCAGGACGCACTGAGTCTGTCTTCTCGGTGGATGCCGGGAACCGCCGGCCGCGCCCCGCGCCGGGAGCGCGGCCCTCGTGCGGTGGTCGCGAGCATGAGCCGGGCGCCGGGGTCGCCTCGACGGCAGGCGAGGCGCCCCCTGCCGAGCCGGATGTCGACGAAGCGCCAGTCCCCGAAGCCGGTGCCCGCGACGGCGATATCGGGCCGGCCGTCGCCATTGAAGTCGCCGACCCCCGCCGCCTGTGAGACGGCGGATTGCGCAGGGAGAACAGGAGGAACGCCCAGCGGCAGCATGCAGTCGTCGGCGTCCCGCCCGCGACCATGCGAACGGCCAGCACCGCTCGGGCGCGCGAGCTTCATGTCGGAAAGTCCGTCGACGCCGAGACGGCGCGCCAAGCGGCGAGCTCCTGCGTCACGAACGCGTTCTTCGCCTCGATCGCAGCAATGGCGTCGGTGCCGAGCGGAAGACGGAGCGGCGGGTTCTTCGCGCGGGCGAGCTCGACGACCACGCGGGCGAGCCGCACCGGGTCGCCAGGCTGCTGGAGGCTGACCTCCTTCGCGTGGCTCCGGACCTTGCCCGCAGTCTCCGCATAATCGGCGATGACCTTTCCCGTTGCCACGACGGACTTCGCCTCCAGGAACTCCGTTCGGAAGTAGCCCGGCTCGAGGACCGTCACCGCGATGCCGAGCGGCGCGAGCTCCGCGTGCAGCGCCTCCGAGATCGCCTCGACGGCGAACTTCGTCGAGCAGTAAATGCCGAACCCAGGCCCCGACCGGTAGCCGCCTACCGACGAGAGGTTCAAGATCAGGCCGGCGCGCTGCTTACGGAGCTGCGGAAGCACGGCGCGCGTCACCGCAAGGAGGCCGAACACGTTCGTCTCGAAGACGCGCCGCACCTCGTCGCCCTGGGTCTCCTCGATCGCGCCGACGACGCCGTAGCCGGCGTTGTTCACCAGCACATCGATCCGGCCGAACCGAGCGACGGCAGCCTCGACCGCGGCGGCGACGGATGCCTCGTCCGTCACGTCGAGCGCAAGGGGGAGGAGAGCCTCAGGCCGCCCGAAGCGGTCCGTGATGCTCCTCGGATCGCGCGCGGTGGCGACCACCCGATCGCCGGCGGCGAGCGCCGCGTTCGCGATCTCCGCGCCGATTCCGCGCGATGCTCCCGTGATGAACCACACACGCTTGTTCTCGCTCGTTTCCATGGGGATCTCCTCTTCGTGGTCCGGGGGGTTGCGCCCCCCTCGCACGAACGAAGATGCGGCATCCCAGTCATGAAGAAAATACGCAAAACGATTGATACTTTATGAACCTGCGGTTCATAATCGGGCATGATCGACGCGCTCGACGGGCTCACGACGTTCCTCGCCGTGGGCCGCTGCAAGAGCTTCACCGCCGCCGCCGCCGCGCTCGGCGTCACCCCCACCGCCGTGAGCCAGAAGATCAAGCTCCTCGAGCGACGGTACGGCGTGGTGCTGTTTCAGCGGACCACGAGGCGCGTCGCGCTCACGGAGCCTGGCGCGAGCCTCTTTCAGCGCCTGCAGCCCGCGATCGCCGACGTCGAAGGCGCGCTCGCCGCGCTCGGTGACTACCGCGGGCGTCCCTCCGGGAACCTCCGCATCACCGCGCCGCGCATGAGCGCCGCATGGCTCCTTGCTCCGCTCGTGGCGCAGATGCGGGAGGCGTACCCGGAGCTGTCCATCGAAGTTTCGCTCGACGATGCCTTCGTCGACCTCGTGGCAGCCGGCTTCGACGCCGGCATCCGGCTCGGCGACGCGGTCGAGAAGGACATGGTGCGGGTTCCGATCACGAGCCACTCGTCATGGTCGATCGTCGGCTCGCCGGCCTACCTCGAGAAGGCGGGGCGACCGCGCACGCCGGAGGACCTCGTCCATCATCGCGCCATCCGCCAGCGCCTCATCGCGAGCGGCACCGTTTATCGCTGGGAGCTCGAACGTCGAGGCAAGACGATCACGGTCGATGTTCCCGGCGGCATCGTCGTCGACGATATCGCGCTCATGGTCGCGCTCGCGTGCGCGGGGTCGGGCCTCGCGTACGTACCCGACCAGGCCATCGAGCGCGACCTCTCCGAGGGACGGCTGGAGCGCGTGCTCGAGGCGTTCATCACGAAGGGACCTGGCTTCTACCTGTACTTTCCGGCGCGCACGCAGGAGCAGCCAAAGCTCCGCGCGCTGATCGAGAGCGTCACGAGCGCTCGCGGGCAGAAGGCCAAGCGTCGTTCAGGTCGGACCGGCGTCTCCGGTGGTGGGGTCCCCGCGTGAATGCGAACCCCCCGCTGCTCGGTGTGGCCGCAGCTGCGACTCCGGCGCTACGGGAGATCATCGCCGAGGCCATGAACGCCCCGTCGAGCGGCAACCTCCAGCCGTACCGATTCCACGTGGTCCACGAGCCGGCTCTGAAGGCAACCGTCGCCGAAGCCTGCAATGCTCAGCGCGCCGCGAAGACCGCCAGCGCGTTGATTGTGGTGACGAGTTCGCAGGACATCGCCACCACATCACTTGCGAACCTCGAACGCGAACAGGGGTAGTATTGAGTACCATGCTCGTGTTCACAAGACCCTGCGAACGTTCTTCCGCTTCGCGCCCGCGCTTCTCTTCGGGGCGCTGACGTCACTCGTGTCGGTGCTCGTTCCGTGTCCGGCTGGAACCAGCACCTCGGTCGAGCCCCGGGGCCGGTCTGGCACGCGAACGGGCGCGCTGCTTCTTCGCTCGCAGAGCTATACTCGCCGTACGGCGGCACGAACCCCGGGATCCCGGTCCCCGTTGCCTTCACGCTGCACACAGCGCCCGCCACCAGCGTGCCGAGGCGGCACTGGGACGGAGCATGGCCCTCCTTCGTCACCGCGGCCTCGGTCGTGTCCGGTGTGTCGAGTTGCGGGTAGACGAGCTCCCTGGGAGCCTGCAGAACGGCCTGCTCCTCGTACAGCCGCCCCGTCTGCAGGCTGGCGAGCAGGATCCGGCCGCAGAGCTGCTGGCTCGCCAGGTCGCTGTATGCCGTCGTGCAACGCTCGCGCGCGGAAGGGTCGAGCTCGGCGAACGCCGCGGCGTTGGCCTCGGTTTCATTCGCCCACAGCCGCGGCAAGCAATCCTTGGTGGCAAAGTAGTCGGCCTGTTGCTCGCCGGAGATCGACGTGCCCAGCGCGCCGGCACTGTCCCCGCGGCGGGAGGTCTTGAACGGGAACCCGCCGATGAAGTGCCCCGTCTCGTGGCACATCGTGAGCGGCGCGGAGGCTCGTGTGGAGGGCGGCGCGAGCGCTCGCGGCGTACGGCCTCTCGATTCCAGCCTGGGTGCCGATGGCCAGCGGCGCACAGAGGGGCGCGCCATTCGCAGCCGGTCTGAGCCCCGATCTACGTCGGGGCACGAGGCCCACGCGCACGTCAACGGCGCGCGTATGATAGAACGCCGGGATGTCCAGAATCTCCGCAGCTACGCTCGAGCTGGCCGAGAACCTCAACCTCAACTGCCCACAGCGCGCGGGCGAAGAGCGCGTCGTGCGCCCCGGCTACGCCGCGATCGTCGGCGCCGAGGCCGACCCGCACCACAACGTGGTCCAGCGTCTACGCCTCGCCGGGGACGAGGTCGCAGCAACGGTGGCCGAGGTCCGGGCGATCTTCGCGGCGAAAGGGCGACGCCAGATCACCTGGGAAGTGGGCGATCACGCCGAGCCGAAGGACCTGGCCGAGCGCCTGATCGCCCTGGGAATGAAGCCGTTCGCGCCCGACAATCTCTCGGTCGGCATGGTGCTCACCCGGCCGCTCGTATCGATGGACACCTCGATCACCGTCCGCCGCGTCCAGACATTCGAAGAGTTCGCGCGAGGCGCGTGGATCTTCCGGCGCGGCTTCGGCAGCGACGACGCCCCCGAGGACGATCCGGAGATCGTCCTGCGCTGGACCGAGCACCGCTCCGTCTCCGTCTTCGAGCGCTACCTGGCCTTCGACGGCGACGAGGCCGTCGCCGTCGCCGACGCGCTCTTTCTCGACGCTGGCGTGGTCATGTGCGGCGGCGCAACGATCGCCTCCGCGCGCAGCCGGGGCGCCTACCGCGCGCTCATTACCGCCCGCTGGGAGGAGGGTCGGCGCCGCGGGACGCCGACGCTGATCACCCAAGCCGGGGCGATGTCGCGACCGATCCTCAAGCGCCTCGGCTTCGAAGAGGTCGTCCAGATCCGCATCTTCCTGGACGAATTCGCCTGACGTCGGCGCCCAGCGTCAACCACGGATCCCACCGTTGACGCTGGGCGCCGAGGAGCTGGTGGCTACCCCAACCTGTTTACCCCATAGGACGCCCTCGGCGATCGTGCGGCCCCCGCTTCTTCGGGCCGATTCGCTGGCGTGACCGCGCAGGCGACGATGACCGGAAGGTCAAGGCCAGCGCGCCGCTCCGGCCGCTCTCCCGGCAGCTCCGGCCGCTTCCGGCGGCGAGCCGCCGCTCGCGGGCTGCGCCGCCGGCCCTCGCGACAGGAAGGCCCGGACCTCCTCGGCCAGGCGCGCGGGCGGCGCGATGCCGTCGACGCGCGTCCAGCGCCCCTCCGCCTCGCGGCCGATGAGCGTCACCGGGGTGTGCTGCTCCTTGATGGGCGCGCGCCCGCCCAGCGCGTCGAGCACCCGGCCCACGCGCTCGCGGCTGCCCGTCAGGAAGACCCAGCCCGGCCGACGGCCGAACTGCTCCGCATAGCGCTTCAGGCGCTCCGGCGTGTCCGTCGCCGGATCGAGCGAGATGGAGACGAGCCGCACGTCGCGCTCCAGCGCGTCGCCGAGCTCGGCCTGGAGCCGGCCGAAGATGGCCGTCATCGGCGAGCAGATCGTCGTGCAGGTGGTGAAGATGAAGTTGACGGCGAGCACGCGGCCCTTCGCGAGCTCGCGCAGGCGGACCGGCGCGCCGTCCTGATCCACGAGCTCCTCGTCCGGCACCGCGACGCCCGCCGCCGGCGCCGAGCGCACCCCCGCCGCGACGCCCGACCCGCCGCCCACCCCCGGGGGCGCCGGGCTCCTTGTGGACTCGACGTTTCCCAAGGGCTCGCTCCCCCGGCCGCACGAGGCGAGCGCGAGCGCGCCGGCGAGGAGCAAGGCGTTCGACACGGAAGATGAGAGAGAGCGCATATAGGCCTCACCGCGGATCCTTGCCCGGCCGCACCGAACGGCTGCCGTCCGAGCGCCACCCGCCGCCATCCGTGATCGACCGGAGGGCGAGCGCCGCGCGCAGGCGACGCCGCGTGCCGGGACTGGCCAGCAGGCCTGGAGCTTTGTCCGCTCGGTCCTGTCAGGCAAGGACCTTTGCGCTGCGCTGGAGAGCTGGAGATGCAGAGTCGAGGCAGGCAGGTGCCCCGGGCGCTTCGCCGTCAGAAATCGACGCAGACGGGCTCGTCGATCCGCAGCACGGATTCCTGGTTGAAGCGCCGCTTGTACTCCTCGCGGATGGCCTCGATGCTGTCCCAGGCGGCCTGGCCACCGTCGTGGAGGAGCATGATCAGCCGGCTGTCCTCCCGGATCAGCTCACCGGTCGACGCGAGGTACTGGCCGTCGACGTCGAACTGCGTCAGCCCGTCCCCGAAGCGCGGAGTCACGACCTCATCGACGAACGCCTGCCACTCCTCCGCCGTGACGGATGGCTCATCGAACCGGTCGAGGCCGAAGAAGAGCTCGGTCCGGATCATCAGGTCCCCGCTGTCGCAGGTGACGTCGGCGCCCGGCGCGGGCCCCACGTCTTCCGCGGCGCTGTCGCACCCGGCGGTAGCGAGGATGACGGCGAGGAGGGGACGCGCGAGCAATCGGCTGGGCATGGAGGCTTCCTCCGAGGTGAAGGCTGTCGGGCACAGGCGCTGTGCGCCCGGCAGCCTATCACAGCCGCCGCGGAGGAATGCGCGGGGAGAGGGCTCGCTCCACGGCCGGGGGCGGTGGGACCGAGGAACGGGGCGAGGCCGGCCGCGCTCGCTCCGCGGGGAGCCGTGCGGCCCGGCAGCACCTCACGCCTGGCCCTGCACGCTCTCGCGCCGCCGGTGACTAGCTCATGTTGTAAGCGACCATCGCGATGCCCGCCGCGATCATGACGATACCGCCGATCTGCAGCGTCGTGAGGGTCTCGCGCAGGTAATAGACCGAGAAGACCGAGATGATCAGGAACCCACCCGACGACATGATCGGATAGGCGATCGACAGGTTGATGCGCTTCAGGGCCAGGACGTAGAACAGGATGTTCGAGGCGAAGAGCACGAGCCCGAGCACGAGGTGGTAGTTCGTGGCGAGCGCGAGCCCCTTCTGGACGAGCGACAGCCCCTCCATCGAGGGCACGCGCCGCGACGCGAGCTTCATGAGGATGTTCGCGGTCGCGTTGAAGACGAGGGCGATGATGAGGAAGAGGTAACCTTGAGCCATGTCTCTTGTGCGGCGCGCGCCGGCGCGCCGCCATTCCCGGCAGGACCTCTGGCGCAGCAGGCGGCATGGATCAACCGTGAAGCGCGCAAGCCTTCATTGCGCAAGGTTCGGTGAACCTAGGGCGGCGCCTGACGGCGAAATCGCCGTGGTCGGCCGCCTGCCCCGGTGCGAGACTGCCGCCCGCCATGAGCTCCGAACGCCTGGAGACGCCGTTTGCGCCGACGATCGCCGCGGTCGGGACGGCGCTGCCGCCGCACTATGCAACGCAGGAGCAGACGTGCGCGGGCCTGCGCCGGCTCTGGGCCGGCAAGGGCGACGCGCTCTCGCTCGTCGAGCGGGTCCGGCGCTCGATCGAGGTGCGGGGGCGGCACCTCGCGCTGCCGATCGACGAGTACTACGCGGCCTCGACGTTCGCCAAGCAGAACCGCCGCTGGAACGCGTGCGCGGTGGAGCTCGGCGAGCGCGCCTGTCGCGACGCGCTCGAGCGGGCGGGCCTCGGGCCCGAGGAAGTCGACCACATCGTCTTCGTCTCGGTCACCGGCATCTCGGCGCCCAGCCTGGACGCGCGGCTCGTCAACCGGCTCGGCTTCCGGCGCGACATCAAGCGCACGCCCATCTTCGGCCTCGGGTGCGTGGCCGGCGTGGCCGGCGTCGCGCGCATCACCGACACGCTGCGCGCCTTCCCGGCGCACACGTCGCTCCTCTTGTCGGTCGAGCTCTGCTCGCTCACGCTGCAGCGCGACGACACCTCGGCGGCGAACGTGATCGCCGCGCAGCTCTTCGCCGACGGCGCCGCGGCCGTCGTGGCGCGCGGCGCCCAGGCCGCCCGCAAGAGCCGCCGGACGGGCGGGGCCGCGGTGCTCGACTCGCAGGCCGTCTTCTACCCCGAGACCGAGCACATCATGGGGTGGGACGTCGTGGACAGCGGCTTCCGGGTCGTGCTCTCCGCGGGCGTGCCGACGCTCGTGCGGGAGCACGTGCGCTGCGACGTCGACGCGTTCCTCGCGCGGCACCGCCTGTCGCGGGGCGACATCCGCCACTGGATCGTCCACACCGGCGGGCCGAAGGTGCTCGAGGCGCTCACCGAGACGCTCGAGCTGCCCGAGGAGGCGCTCGCCCGCTCGTGGCGCTCGCTGCGCGAGATTGGCAACGTGTCGTCCGCGTCGGTGCTGTTCGTGCTGCGCGACTTCCTGGACGAGGCGAGCGCCCGGCCCGGGGACCACGGCGTGATGATGGCGTTCGGCCCCGGCTTCTGCTCGGAGATCGCGCTGCTCCGATGGTGACCTCGGAGCAGCTCTACCTCGCCTTCCTCGGCGCCGTGTCGATCGAGCGGCTGGCCGAGCTCGTCATCTCGCGCCGCAACGCGCGGCGCGCCTTCGAGAAGGGTGGCGTCGAGGTCGGGCAGGGACACTTCCGGGTGATGGCGCTGATGCACACCGCCTTCCTCGCCGCCTGCGCGCTCGAGGTCGACGCGCTCGACCGGCCGTTCCCCGGGCTCCTCGGGGTCGCGGCGCTCGTCGCGGCGCTGCTCGCGCAGGCGATGCGGTACTGGGTCATCGCCACGCTCGGGGAGCAGTGGAACGTGCGGATCATCGTGGTGCCGGGCGCGCGGCCGGTGTCCGGCGGGCCGTACCGCTACCTGCGCCACCCGAACTACGCGGCCGTGATCGTCGAGATGGTCGCCATCCCGCTCATCCACGGCGCCTGGCTGACCGCGCTCGTCTTCACCGCGCTCAACGCGGCCGTGCTCCGGGTGCGCATCCGCGCCGAGGAGGCGGCGCTCGGGCCCGCGTACGCGGCGCAGATGGGCGACCTGCCGCGGCTCGTGCCGGGCCGCCGCGCGGCGCCGGAGCGGCCCTCCGCGCCGTGAGCGCGCGGTGCGACATCGCCGTGGTCGGCGGTGGGCCGGCGGGCCTGGCCGTCGCGATCGGCTGCGCGCAGCGGGGCCATGATGTGGTCGTCCTGGACCAGGCGGCGTGGCCGATCGACAAGGCGTGCGGCGAGGGGGTGATGCCCGAGGGCTGCCGCGCGCTCGCGGAGCTCGGCGCGCTGTCCGAGCTCGACCCGGCCGAGCGGGCGCCCATCGAGGGCATCCGGTACATCCGCGCGGACGGCCTCCGCGTCGAGGCGCCGCTGCCGGCGCCCGGCGGGCTCGGCGTGCGCCGCACGGCGCTCTCCGTGGCCCTCGCGGCGCGGGCGCGGGCCGCCGGCGCGCGGCTCGCCGCGGGCGAGGCGCTCTTGCGCGTCGAGCGGGCGGACGGCGGCGCGCGGCTCGTCACGCGGCGGGGCGTCGTGGAGGCGCGCTACGTTGTCGGCGCGGACGGGCTCGGCTCCCGCGTGCGCCGCGCGCTCGGCTGGGACGCGCCGCCCTCGGGGCCGCGCCGGCTAGGCCTGCGCCAGCACTTCCGGTGCGCGCCCTGGTCGTCGTTCGTCGAGGTGCACCTCGCCGACGGCATCGAGGCGTACGTGACGCCCGCGGGGCCCGAGCGCGTCGGGGTCGCCTTCCTGTGGGACGGCGACCGGCTCGAGGGCCGCGCGTCGGCCGAGCGCCTCGTGCGCCGCTTCCCGGCGCTGGCCGAGCGGGTGGCGGGGGTGCCGGCCGACTCGGCGGCGCGAGGCAGCGGCCCGCTCGAGCGCGCGTCGGCGCGGCTCCACGACGACCGCTTCGTGCTGGTCGGCGACGCGGCCGGCTACATCGACGCCATCACCGGCGAGGGGATCTCGCTCGCGCTCGTGAGCGCGGCGGCGCTGTCGACCGCGCTCGACGCGGCCCTGCGCGGCGGCGGCGCGGCCCCGCTCGCCGGCTATGAGCGCGTGTTCCGGCGGGCCTTCCTGCGCTACGCGGTGGCGACGCGCGCGGTGCTCTTCATCGCGCGGCGCCCGCGCCTCCGGGACGGCGTTCTCTCCGCGCTCGCGCTCGCGCCCGGGCTCTTCCGGCACGCGGTCGGCGCGGTCCTCGGCCCTCGCTGAGGCCGGCGGGCGCCTTGGACCAGGGTCACTGGGATAAGCTCCACTCACCCGACATTCGACATGGGCAGAACTTTCCATTCTGGCACATTCGGATTCGGCGCCAACTGACCGAGACGTGATCCGTACGCACAGCGCATATCCTGCGGAGCAGCCAGAATTCAACGCAAAGGCGCAAAACGACGGAGGGGGGATGAGCGAGAAGGAGATAGCTAACACTACTGCGGGAAGTCGCCCCGGATCAGCAGAAAAACCGCCAAGGCACCAAGGCCGCCAAGAGGAGAGGGGAAGGGCCGTCCCCGCATTTTCCCCTCCTATTTCCCTGGTTTTTGGCGCCCTTGGCGTCATGGCGGTTCGCCTCCCAGCCCGACTTCCCGCAGTAGAACCAAGATTGTCGTCGACGCGGCGATCGAGGTGCATGGTGAGAGTGAGGCAGGACATCCATCGCGTGGTCAACGGATTGCAGGAATGACTCCCCCACTCTCCATTGCCTTTTGCCTTTTTGCGCCTTTGCGCCTTTGCGCCCTGGCGTTGAATTCCGGCTTCCCGCTGCGGTAAGCCATCGAGAGGGAGCCTGGCCCCGGTCGGATCGGGAGAAATCCGTACCGACGGAGATCGGCGCGGACGGCTCGGCTCCCCGCGTGCGCCGCTCGCTCGGGCGGTGCGCGCCCCCCTCGGCGGTGCGCCGGCTTGGCCTGCGCCAGCACGTCTGGCGTCGTCCTTCGCGCTCGCAGACGTCCTGAACGAGGATCGAGCCCGGCGCGCGCCTTGTGGGACCAGGGCCGCTCGGATAGGCTCCCGCCGCTCAGCGCGCCGGCGCGAGCAGGATGGCCCCGGATGATGGGGCGAGAAGGAGCCTGCCAAGTGCAATTGCCTGCTTTGGGTGTCGCAGAGATGAGTGCGAGGGGAAGCGCCGGGGTCGCCCCCTCGCTCCGCCGGGCCGCGGGCGTCGGACGCCGCCTGGCCGCGCTGCTCGCGCCCGCGCTCCTCGTCGGGTGCGGCTATACCGAGTTCGAGTGGCAGGCCCAGCTCGACAGGTCCGAGCGCCTGCAGCGCGACCTGCAGACGAGCCAGCAGCGCATCCGCCAGCTCGAAGAGGAGGTCGCGCGCGGGGGCGCTGCGGCGCCATCGAGGGAGGATCCGCTGGGCGCAGAGGGCCTCGATCTAGGCGCCGCCCCGGGGCTCCCGCGCGGCGAGGCGGGCGGGGCGCGCCCGGCGTCCGAGCGCGACAGCGGCGTCCTGAGGGCGTTCCTCCCGGTCGCGGCCGGGGAGGTCACTGTCGCGCCGCGCGACGGGCGCGTGGTCATCTCGATCCCGACCCGCTTCCTGTTCAAGGGGAACCGCGACGCGTTCTCCCCGGCAGGCGAGAAGACGCTGCGGGACATCGCCGCGATCATCCGCGGCCAGGAGGCGTTCAAGGGCCTCGGCTACCAGATCGTCGGCCACACGACGAGCGGCGCGCCGAGCGTGGCGTGGCGCAACGGCTGGGACGTGACCGTCGCCCAGGCGCGCGCCGTGCTGCTCTTCCTGGCGCAGCCCAAGGAGGCTGGCCTGCCCATCGCGCGCCTCAGCCTCGCGGCCTTCGCCGACCTGGCGCCTGCCGATGCGGGCGGCGGTGCGCCCGCGCAGCCGGCGGATCCGCGCCTCGAGATCGTGGTGGAGGGGACAGCGCAGTTCGTGGAAGGCCCGACCGGCGAGGCGCGCCCGACCGGCGCGGCACCCCCGGCTGGCGCGGCACCCCCGGCTGGCGCGGTACGTCCGGCTGGCGCGGCACCCCCGGCTGGCGCGGCACCCCCGACTGGCGCGGCACCCCCGGCTGGCGCGGCACCCCCGGCAGCAGGCGCGAAGGGCGCGGACGACACGTACCCCTGAGGACGACCCGCGCGCCGCCGCGGCCGTCCCGCCGCGGCGCGCCTGTCACTCGCCGCGTAGCGACTCGACCCTTCTCCTGAGCGCCCCCGCGTCCCCGAGCTCCCCCGCGACCCCGCGCACCGCCTCCGACGCGGCGCCCGCCGCGACGCCGTGGACCCGCGCCCGCAGCCGCCGCCCGCTCGCGACGAGGTAGGCCGCCGCGAGCGCCGCGGCCACCTCGCGGTCCGCGCCGCCGCCCTGGAGGAGCGACTCGGCCAGCGCGCAGAGCGCCTCGACCGCCTTGGCGACCTGGGCACCGTAGATGGGGTGGGCCGAGTCGACGCCTTGCTCGTGGCATGTCGCGAGGCACAGCGCCGTGCTGGTGAGCCGCCCGAGATCGGTCGGCTCCCCGCGCTCCCAGAGCCCGGAAGCGAGCTGCTCCTCGAAGACGCGCCCCAGGTCGTCCCCCTGGGTCCCGGCGGGAGCAGCGCCCGGCGCCGGGGCGGCGACCGACCCGGGCCCAGACCGGCGCTCCGGTCCCGCGGGTCCGCCAGGAGCGGCGGCGCCCCTGGAGGCTTCGTCGCGCGCGGAGCCGGCCGAGCTGCCCGCGGGCGGCGGCGCCGCGCTCGGCTGGAACAGCTCCTTGGCGCGCGACCAGAGGCCGCCGGTGGTCGACTGCGGCCTGAGCGCGGGCGCGGCCGCGACGGGCGCCGCGGGCGCGGCCGCGGCGGGCGCGGCCGCGACGGGCGCCGCGGGCGCTCGGGCCATCACGGGCTGCACGAGGCCCCTCAGCTTGACCCCGCCGCCGCCCATGAGCCTCATCGGCGCCCCGGCGAACGCGGCCGCCGCCATCACCGGGCCGCGACGGCTGGACATCCCCCACCCCGCCGGAGCGCTCACCGGCACGGGCCGCGCCTCGGGCTGCCCGTGGGCTCGCCGATCGCCCGTGCGCCGCTCGATCACCACGAACGACGCGTGCTTCGACGCGACCCGGTGCCGCACCGCGAGGTCCACGATGCGCTTCCGCATCGCCTCGGCGCGCTTGCCGGACAGCCCGCGCTCCGACTCCTCGAGCTCCCGGACCCGCGCGCCCGCCCACAGCGCCTCGAGCCCCGGCCGCGACGCCTCCGCCGCGAGCTCCACCGGCACCTCGAGGTAGAAGCGCTCCCCGCGCAGGCTCCCGCGCAGCTGGAGGCGCCCGATCCCCGGCGCGCTGTAGCGGCCATGGAGCACCCACGGCTCGCCGTCGACGAGCGCGGGGGGCTCGGCAGGCGCGAGCTCGCCGACGTCGACCCCCTCGAAGCGCGCCTCGATCCCGGTGACCCGGACCGCCGTCGCCCGCGCGAACTGCGCCGTGACCTTCTCGTCGATGCGCTCGCCCGGGTGGATGAACTCCGCGGCGCCCTGCGTCCGGCGCGCTAGATCGCTCACGAGCAGGTCGCTCACGTTCGTCCCAATGCCGAACGTGTAGATCCGCACCCCCTTGCCCAGCCCGGCGACCTCGTCGACGATCTGGGCCTCGTTACCCACCTGACCGTCGGTCAGCAGCACGACCACGCGGTCCCGTTCCGCGTCGCCGAGCATGCCCACTGCCGCGAGCAGCGGCTTCAGCATCTCCGTGCCGCCCGACGCGACGAACCCGTCGACGAACGCGTCCGCGCGCTCGAGGGTCCGCTGCGTGAAGGGGGCGAGCGACGGCTCGAGCGCCCGGAAATCGTTGGAGAAGGCGATCACCCCGAACCGGTCCCCCTCGGCGAGGTGCCGGAGGCAAAGGCGAAGCGCGCGCCTGGCCTGGTCGATGGACTCGCCCTCCATCGAGCCCGACACGTCGACCACGAACACGACGTCGCGCCGGGCGGACGACCGCTTCGCGTCGAACAGGTCCGGCACAACGGTGAGCGCGAAGGTCCCCTCCTGGCCCGGGGTCCTGTCGCAGACAAGGCCGGCCTGCACGCCCGGCGCGCCCGCGGCGAGCAGCACGATGTCCCGGTCCAGCGCCGCCCTGTCGCTCCGGAGCGCGACGCGCTGGCGATACCCCTCCTCGCGCCGCACCTCGATCGCGTGCGACGGGCTCTCGATCGCGACGTCGCGCCCCAGATCGAAGGCGATATCGAGGGTGATGCCATAATCGACCCGCGCGATCTCGGGGGAGATCCGGTCCGCGTCGGGGACGAGATCCGTGGGCGCCGCGCCGCCGTGCGCCGTCCGGTCCCCCTGCGGCGCGCCCGGGATGTACCGGGGCGCGACGAGGGTCGGGATCATGAGCCGCAGCGCCCCCTCGTCGGCCTGGAGCCGCTGCACGAAGGCGACCTCGACGACCGTCTCCTCCCCGGGCATGAGGTTGCCGACGCTCGCCGTGAACACGTTGCGCCGCTCCTCGTCGAGCAGCGCCGCGCCGTGCCCCGTGGCGATCGCCTCGTCGTAGGCCTGGAACGCCGCCTCCCGCTCCTTGACCTCCCCCTCGAGCCTGCGGCCGGCGCACTCCATGGCGAAGCCGGCGATGCTCGCCTCGCCCGGCAGCGGGAAGGTGTAGATCGCCTCGATCGGCCGGCGCTCGTCGTTCCTGTAGCGCTGCCGCACGACCAGGCGCGCCGCGCCGCCCATGACCTCGCCCGAGAGCGAGACGCCGAGCAGCGGGACCGGGTGGCCCTCGGAGGAGCAGAGGCACGACATCGGCGCCGGGAGCGACGGATCGGTGGACGGGTTCATCGCGAGCCTTTCGGGGCAGGGGTTGCGTAACGGGACTCGATATCGAGGGCGATGCGGCGCGAGCGCTCCGGCGCGTCGCTCCGCACGTGGAGCTCCACGCCGTCGGCGATCTCGACCCGCTCCCAGCGCTCGCCGCGCGGCGCTCCGGCGCCCTGAGGCGGCGGCGCGGGCGCGTCGTCCGGGCCGGCGCAGCGGGCGATCGCCGCGGGAGGCGCCGCGGGAGGGAGGGCCCCCGCCGCGATGCGCTCGATCTCGTCCACGCCCGCGCCCGCGAGGCGCGCCTGGATCTCCTCGAGCGGCCAGTGCGCCTGCTGGAGGGCCTTGATGGCGCGGAGCCGGGCGAGGTGCTCGCGCCCGTAGGCGGTGTCCTTCCCGCGGAACTCGGGGGCCGGCAGCAGGCCGCGCTGCACGTAGTACCGCACCGTGCGCGGCGCCACGCCCGCCTCGCCCGCGAGCTCGTCGAGCTTGTACGTCGTCACGAGGACCATCCTGCATCGTGACACTTTAACTGTCAAGTAGACAGTCACAGCAGGTATTTGACGCGTCTCACCCGGCCGCGGTCACAGCGCGCCGCGCGCCACGTCGCATGGCGAGCGCGGTGAGCCACGCCGGTTTGCCGGGGTCGTCGCGGGCGCGCCCCGCCGCGCTGTCGAGCGCGGGCCGCGTGGCGCCCTTCGCGCGGCGCGGACGGTGTGGGCGCGTCGGCGCTCCACCCTGCTCGACGCTGCCGCCGTGTGGGGTGGGGGATCATGTCGAGATCGTGCTGACGGGGTCTCGCCTCCGTCTCTATCCTTCATCGTGTCGAGATCGTGTCGAGGGGAGCTCGCGCCGCGCTCGCTCGTAGAGGAGACCAAGCCGGCGTCCATGGACAGTTCCGGCGACATGTGATGTCCTGAGAAGTTCGGGCGTACCGGGACCTTTGCGCGAAGGAGCGGGTGCCATGACGGCATCAAGTGTTCTGAGGCAGAGGGACGAGGAGGACTGCGGATCGCATGAAGCTTACAAAGTTTGCACTCTTTGGGATGATCGCTCTCGCGGGGTGTGTGGGAGAAGAGGGGAAGGAGGAGGAGACCGGGCGGGTCGAGCTGAGCCTGGTTGGCCAGGCGGCGTCCGGGAACACGTACCGCCTGCGCGACGGGATCGTGATGGTCCAGGGGCCTGAGGACACGATCTTCTTCAACACGGAGGATGATCCGAACCGCTTCCGCCTGAGCGCGCAGGTGCCGGTCGGCAGCTACTCCACCTTCCTCCAGGAGGGGTGGCGGCTGGAGCGGCTGGACCTCGACAACACGGTCGAGCAGGTGCAGGCGCAGTTCCTCTCCCCGAATCCCCAGTGGTTCGACGTGTTCCCCGACCAGAACACGACCGTCGCCCTGCGCTTCCGCGCCGGCGGGGACGTCGTGACGCTCGATCAGGGCTCGTTCGACATCGTGATCGACGTCGAGGAGCAGCCCGCCGAGGCGACGCTGTGCGCGACCGACAGCGACTGCGCGTCGGGCCAGACGTGCTGCCTCGGCGGCTTCCTGGGCACCTGCACGCGGCTCGATCCGGGCGCGACGTGCCCGCTGCCCGACCTGACGGTCTCCGCGGACGTGGCGCAGTTCAGCCTGAGCATCGGCCACGAGGCCTTCCCGGTGGACAGCTGCGCGATCGTGGAGGGCTGCATCGGCGGGGCGGGCGATCGCCGCCTGATGCGCTTCTCGACGCAGACGCCCAACATCGGCGAGGCGGACATGATCCTCGGCGACCCGACCTCCGTTCCCGGCTTCGAGTTCTCCTCGTGCCACGGCCACTACCACTTCGAGGGCTATGCCCGGTACGAGCTCGTCGACGCGACCGGCACGGTCGTCGCGACCGGCCACAAGCAGGCGTTCTGCCTGCTCGACAGCTCGCCCGTGGGCGTCCCGGGGGCGCCGACCACGCCCCGCTACCACTGCGGCTTCCAGGGCATCCAGCGCGGCTGGAGCGACGTTTACCACTCCAGCCTGGACTGCCAGTGGGTCGACATCACCGGCGTGGGCGCGGGGGACTACCTGCTCCGCATCTCGATCAACGCGGATCGCACGTTGCCGGAGAGCGACTACGGCAACAACACGATCGAGGTCCCGGTGACGATCCCCGAGGATGTCCCGCCGGGCCCCGCGGACCCGCTCGCCGCGTGCCCCGCGTTCGAGTCGGGCCCGTGGCGCGACTGCGGCTGGTCGATCGCGCCCGGGTTCGAGGGCGTGGCCTGCACCCCCGGCGAGCCGATCACCGTGGGCTGCGGCTGCTCGGGCGGCGCGTGCGCGTCGGATCCGATAATCCGGGTGTGCGACGGCGTGTCGGGCTGCACCCAGGCCGAGGCGCTCACCTCGGTCGACGACACGTGCGGCCTGTGCCCGCAGGCGCCTTTCGCGTGCCCGGAGAGCGGCGTCTACACGGTGCTCGTCGGCTCGTACGGCGCGGGCGCGCCGTTCACGTGCGACGTGGCCGCGGTCGCCCCGGTCGCCCCGTAACCCGTCTCCCGGCTCACGGCCCGCCCGCGCGCGTGCTACGAGAGCGCCGCGCGGGCGGCGACGTGCTCGCGGGGTGACGGCGCGTCATCTCATCGAGCGCATCGAGCGCATCGAGCGCGTCGCCTGTCCGCCCTGAGGAGACGCGATGCACCCCATTCGAGAGAGCGATCTGCCGCCCGTCAACGAGCTCACCCGAGCGTTCTTCCGGGCGGTGAATCCCCACGTCGAGCCGGCAGAGTTCGAGGACAAGTGGGAGGCCGCGCTGCGCTCGCCGATGCGCTTCATGCGGAGCTTCCCGCAGGGGTGGCACGTGGATCTGCTCGACGTCCCGCGGAGCCAGGTGCCGGGCGGCCGCTGCCTTTGCTTCGGCGACGCGCACCCCGAGAACTTCGGGCTCATCACGTTCACGGTGGGGCCGCGCTACGTGTTCAACGATCTCGACGACTCGGGCCCCGGGCTCGCCGCGCTGGACGCGCTGCGGTACTTCACCGTGCTGCGGCTCCTGCTCGACGACAGGAAGGCCCTCGGCGAGCTCATGGAGCTGTACGAGGACATGCTCCAGGGCAACGAGCCGCTGCGCGAGCTCCCCTCGTCTTTGTACCCCGACGTGGCGGCCAGGGACGCACGCCAGCTCGCGAAGTGGACCGAGGGCGAGGCGTTCCGGTTCGACGACCCTGAGCTGAAGCTGTCGCGCGCGGAGTCCGGGACGGCGGGGCGGCTGCTCGAGGCGCTCGGGCAGCTCGGCGGGCTGGCGGATGTCGAGGTGATCGAGCTCGCTCACCGGGACCGGGACTCGGGCGGCTCGGGCGGGCTCGAGCGGTACCTGGTCCTCGCGCGCGAGCGGGGCGAGGAGCGGCGGCTGCGCCTCCTGGAGCTGAAGGAGACGACGCACGCGGCGACGAGCTGGAGCTGCTTCCTGCACGAGGACGAGGACCGGCTCGCGCAGGCGAAGGCATCGATATGGCAGGGCCTCGAGGTGCCTTTCTACGTCGAGGTGCAGGTGGGCCGGAGCGTCTACCTGCTCCGGGATCGCCTGGGGCGGGCCTCGGTCGATATAGAGAAGCTCGCGAAGCGCGATCTCCGCGCGGTGCTGGAGGCGCAGGTGAGCATCCTCGCGCGCCAGCACGCGGCGGCGTTCGCCGGGCTCGACCTGTGCAAGCTCGACGACTGGCTGAAGGAGAGCCTGAAGGTGCTGTCGAAGCGGTGGCTCAGGGCGTACGAGCGGGCGCGGAGGGGGTGACGGGAGTGCGCAGCGCCGGGCTCAAGGGATGATCTTGCGCCGGCGGAGGTCCTCGAAGATCCCCCGGAACATCGAACCGACGGCCGGATCGCCGACCTGGACCAGGCCTTGCCCTTCTGTCGAGCCTCGAGGAACGCCTGCTGGTCGACGTTGAACTCGGGCGGCATGTGCGGCGCGTCGGTCTCGCGGGCGGGCGTCTTGAAAGGGCCGAGGTGCGCGCCGTAAACCTTGTAGCCCTGCATCAAGCTGATGTGCTGCAAGCCGGACGCGACCGGCTCGATCGCCTCGACGACGTTGACGAGCATGGCGAGGTTGGGCGGCACGAGCTCGGCCCACGTCGGCCGATCCTGGTACGCGGCGAAGAAGACGTGCGCGGGCAAGGCTCGTTGCGGGGCAGTTTGCGCATCACCGCGCCTTCCGATCTCGGGCGTGGCCGCCTGCGCCCGTTCCTCGAGGCGTTCACGGAGGCGCACCCGCGCATCTGCGTGTATATCCATCTCTCGGACGAGGTCGTCGACCTCGTGCGCGGGGGCTTCGACGTGGCCTTGCGCGTCGGGCAGCTCCAGGGAAGCAGCTTGACCGCGCGCAGGCTCGCCACCGGCCACCGGGTCGTCTGCGCGGAAGGCCGTAGCTCGCCCGGTACCGCTCATTCATGAGGGCACGCCAGCACTTCCGGCGCGCTCGTGCCGTGCGTGCCCACGCCCGAGATGACGTTGTCCTCCGGGTGGAAGAGGACCGCCCCGCCTGTCGGGCCCGATAGCCAGCATTGCTGCTGGATGGAGATCGACTGCCTCCCGCGCGACGCGTCACAGCGCGCGATCTCGCCGCCGTGGATCCTGACGTCGCTCGCCTCGATCTTGATCCCGGGGAAGGAGCCCGACGTGGGGCGCAGGACGTTGTTGAAGATGAGCGGGCTCTCCAGGGTCACGCTCCCGACCCGGGCCGAGCCCGCCGGCAGCGACGTCCGCGAGCTCAGGTACATGCCATAGAACCCGTTGCCCCAGGACCAGAGGTCCTGGAGCTTGACGCCGGTGCCCGCCTGGATGTGCACGCCGTGGGTGCCGTTGTAAGCAGACCTGATCCGCTCGATCCGGATCCCCGTCGGTCGATACGCCTCGATGGGGCTCGCCATGACGACGCCGGCGCCGCCGTTGTGATGAAAATAGCTGTCCTGGACCAGGACGTTGGCGGGCACCGGGCTGGGGATATCGGGGAGAGCGCTGACCTGGGTGGCGATCCACAGGCCGTGCCCGTTATGGATCGCCGCGGATCCGTCGCCGGGATGAACCAGGCTATGGTGGACCTCGCAGTTCCGCACGGTCACATTGGCGGTGATGATCTTGATCGCGGCGGCCGCGACCGGGCCGTCGATGTTCTTGATCTCGCAGTTCTCCACGAGGATCGGGGGCGTGTCATGGTACCCCGCGACCGAGGCCAGGTAGATGCCGCCCTTCGGTACGCCGTCCACGATCACGTTCCGGATCACGCCCCCGGAGCCCATGGCGAAGGTGATCCCATCCAGGTTGGCCGGCTTGCAGGAAGGCAGCTGGGGCGCGAGGGGCGCGTACCGCATGATGACGTTCTCCACCTCGCAGTCCGAGCAGCGGTTGAGCTGGATGCCGCTGTTGGCCTTCTTTCGGGGCCCTTCCGTGAGCTCGATCTGCAGGTTGCGGATCCAGAGCCCCCAGACCTCCTCGACGCCGTCCCCGCTCCTCGGGCCCTTGTGGACCTGGATCGCCCCGGGGAGCTGCTCCGGGTTGCAGGGGATCGCCACGAGGGTCGCTGTGTCGGGATCGCCAGGGCTGGCGTCGGGAGACAGCTCCGGTCCCTCCAGGGTCAGCGCGTCGTGGTGGGGTCTCAGCGGCGTGCGCAGCACGTAACGCCCGGCGGGGAAAGCCACGGTGCGCCGGAAGGACAGCAGCGACGCCGCGCACTCGATCGCCCGCGCGATACCCGGGCTGTCGTCGACGTTGGCGCTGTGGTCGACGGAGGTGTCGGCGGAGAACGGCCACTCCGCCGGCCTGGCCAGGTAGGGCAGGACATCGACCACGCCGCCCCGGCCGACGGACCCCGGCAGGCAGCAGCCCTCGCCCTGGCAAGCGTTCAGGTCCTCGTGCAGCACGACATCGCCCGCGCATACGCCGCTGACAGGGCAGAAAGGTCCGGTGCAGCACGGCGACTCGGTGGCGTAATCGGGACAGCTTGTGCCTGTATCATCGTCTGCTGTGAACGGCGGTTCGTTGGAGGACGCATCGAGGCTGCAGACATCCGGATACTCGGCGTGCCTCACCGTGACCGGGTGATAGCCCCACCCAGCGCCGGAGCCGCTGAACCCGGCAGGGGGCAAGACCGCCCCGGCCGGGGCGGAGGCCAGGGCGACCAAGGCTCCGATCCAGGCCCTCACAAGCCGCTGTGTCGACAGCATACATTGCTCCGTTCTTTGCGTTGGGTCGTGCGGTTACTGTCCGACGGAATGAGCAAGTACAGAAGTCGAGCGAAGCCTTGCTGAACAACACGAGCGGGTTCTCGCCGGGAATCCCCGCGACGCGGCGCCGGAGCGCCGCGGCCTGGCTCCGGCATGAAGGATGTTCCTGGGTGGGTGCGACGCATCGATCAACCCACGAGGCAACCCACGAGGCAACCCACGAGGCAACCCACGAGGCAACCCACGAGGCAACCCACGAGGCAACCCACGAGGCAACCCACGAGGCAACCCACGAGGCGGCCCCTCGTCGCCGGAAAGCGTGTGGTCGTGGGGATGAGCGAGGCACCGATGCCGGGTGACGGCGGACTGCTCATTCATCGTGGATTCCCTCGGTTTGACTCAGCTCCGGGGAGCGACGATCGCGCGGCGACCGGCGCGCGCGATCTCTCTCGATGTCATGACGAGAACTGCCGACGAGCCGGTACACCGCGACCATCACCGTGCGACGCGGCCGCGCGCCAGCCAGATGTCACGAGACGTCTTGGCTGGCGAACACCTCCCGCGCGGCAACGGCTGCGAGGGCACATTGTTCTGGCGACGAACGTGCAAGACGGTGGACGAGCGAGTCCCCCGTCTGCCCGGCAACGGCAGGGGCCAAGTGCACCGGCGCCGCGGCGTCAGCGGGGACGAGCCGTGGCGGAGCTAACAGTATCACGCCGGAGGGCCTGGTCGAGGCGGACTGGCGCCGTCAGCTCGTGCTCGATCTGGTGCACCGGACGTAACCGCTGCGCCGCCGCCGACGCCCTGCGTGCGAGGCGATCCTCGGCGCGCTCGGCCTACTTCCTGGCCTCCACGAAAAGGCCTCCGTCCAGTCGCCGGATGCTCGACGGCAGGGCGGACAGGAGACCCGCGAGGATCATCGTCGCCCCCATCACGCGAAGGCTCCCCGCCCCCCGCAACACCTCCAGGACGGCGCCTGTCGCCACCATTCCCAGAGACTGGAAGGCCTGGGTCACCGTCTTGGCCGTACTTCCGACGCGACCGACGAGCTCTCGCGGCGTCGCGAGCGGGAGGAGCGTGTAATACGAGACGGTCATCGAGCCGAACGCCGCGCCGCCAGCGACGGCGAGCAGCGCAAACAGGAGCATGCGCCCGTTGCTGCTGCCCGAGGCGCCGCTCACCGCGATGAGCACCGCACCATAGACCACCACCCCGGCGAGGAGGACGGCTCCGAGACGCTCCTTCGGGACGCGTGACACAGTGAACGCGCCGAGGATCGAGCCGGCCGCGAAGATCGACATGGCGAGGCCCACCCAGCGCATGTCGACGTGGAGGTCCTTGTTCACCCAGAACATCATGACCGGGATGATCCCCGCCGTGGCCACGGTGACCGCGCTCCAGAGGAGGATCATGGCGCGCAGCAAACGGTGGCGAATGACGAACCGCACGCCTTCAGCCACCTCGCGCCCGAGCGACTTCCTGGCGCCGCTCAGCGCTCCTGGAAGGCGCGGGAGCGCGCAGAGAGCGGCCGCCGAGACGAGGAACGAGCCGGCGTCGACCGCGAGCGTGCTGGCGGCGCCCAGCCGAGCGACGAGCAGCCCGACCAGCGCCGGCCCGACGACGTGCGCCCCCGCCTCGATGATCTGCAGCAGCCCCATCGCGCGGGGCAGATCCTCGCGACCGACGATCTCCGGGATCGCGGCCGTGTACGCCCCCGTGTAGAGCACGCGAAGCATGCCGAGCGGCAGCGCGACGGCCATCGTGACCGTGAAGACGTCGAAGCCGAGCACGTGCGACAGGGGGATGAACGCGGTGAGCAGCGCGCTGCCGACGTCAGCGGCGAACATCGTTATCCGCTTCTCGAGCCGGTCGGCGAGCGCGCCCGCGACGAGACCGAAGAAGAAGCTCGGCGCCGTCTGGAGGACGCCGACCACCCCGAGCGCGATGCCCGAGCCGGCTTGATCCAGGATGAGGAGCGGGACCGCGATGCGCGACACCACGTCGCCCACCATCGAGACGGCTCGGCCGGCGACGAACAACCGAAACGGCCATTGCTTCAGCGGCCTGACCCGCTCGTTCATCGAGCGGCAGCTCCGCGGAGCAGGCGCGAGAGCTCCGCCGTCTCCGTCTCGGGGCGCTCCACCGCCACCTCCACGATCATCTGGAGATCACGGACCATGCGCTCGATGGTCGCGCGATCGAACAGGTCGGTGCTGTACTGCAAGAACCCGCTCAGCGCACCGTCGCGCTCGGTCCACTCGAGTGTCATGTCGCGCCTCGTGGTGCCGGGATCGATGCTGATCGCCTCGACGTCGATCCCTGAAAAGCTCAGCCGAGCAGGAGGAGTGTTGTGGAGCAGGATGCTGATCTCGAAGAAGGGAGTGCGGCTGTCGTCGTGCGCGGGACACACGGCGTCCAGCACCTTCTTGAACGGCAAATCCTGGTGAGCGAACGCGCCGAGCGTCACGTCGCGTACGTCCGCGAGCAGCGACCGGAAGGTACCTTGAACCCTCGCCCGGAGCGGCAGGTAATTCAAGAAGAGACCGACCACCGCCTCGATGTCGGGGTTCCCTCGGTTCGCGGTGACCGTGGTGACCACGAAGTCGTGCTGCCCCGAACAGGTCGCCAGGAGGACCTCGAACGCCGCGAGCAGCCCCGTGAAGAGCGTGGTGCCTTGCTCGGCGCACAGCCCCTTCAGGGAGCGCGTGAGCGCTTCGGACAACGCGACGGGGACCTTGGCCCCGCGAAAGGACGGATATGCAGGGCGAGGGCGATCGGTCGGCAGCTCGATCGCCGGGGGGGCGCCCGCCAGGTGATCCCGCCAGTAGGCAAGCCCCCGCTCGAAACCGCCGCGTCGCTCCCGCTCGCGCTGCCACACGGCGTAATCCGCTTGATGGACCGGGAGCTCCGGCAGCGGCGGAGGCTTCCCCTCGGCGAGGGCCTGGTAGAGGACGCTGCACTCGCGCGCGAGAATCCCCATCGACCAGCCGTCGGTCACTATGTGATGCATCACGAGGAGCAGGACGTGCTCGCGCTCGCCGCACCCGAGCAGGCTCACCCGGAAGACAGGCCCTCTCTCGAGGTCGAACGGCGTCTCGATGAACCGCCGTGCAGCGGCCTTGATCGCCTCGAGCGTGCGCTCGCTGGGAGGCAGCTCCGCGCGGACGAGCTCGAAGTCCAGGCGCTGGTGCACGATCTGCGCGGGCACGCCGTCCTCCACAACGAACGTCGTACGGAGCGCCTCATGGCGGTCTACCAGGAGCCGGAGCGCCGCCTCCAGCACGTCCGGGCGGAGGGGCCCGACGAGCCGTAGGGGCGCCGAGAGGTTCCGGGCGTACTTCGTCGGGTCGCGCTCGTGCTGGCGCCACATCCACTCCTGGGCGATCGAGAGCGGCAGCGGGCCGACGCGCGGCGCGCGCGGGATGCGCTCGGGGGCGGCCTCGCCCCTGCGCCGCCGCTCGAGCTCGCGCTCGAAGAGGGCGCGCTTGGCCGGCGAGAGGTTGCGCAGCGCCTGCTCCAGGCGATCGCGGCGGGCATCAGCCATGAGCGTCGCTCGCTGGCTGCTGACCCGCGCCGTCGCCGCGGCCCGCGATCTTCCGGGCGCGCTGGATGACGCCGCGAGAGTAGAACTGCCGCGCGAGGTAACGGTTCAAGCCCCAGACGAGCAGGTGCGGCGCGATCGGGAGCGGGCGGATGACATCGACGATGAGGACCGCGCGGCTCTCGTCGCTCTCGTTGATGACCTCGTGCTCCCAGCTATCGTCGAAGAGCACCGACTCACCTTCGGCCCACTGATAGTGCCGATCCTTGACGCGCATCGTCGGCGGCGATCTCTCGGGGACCATGAGCCCGAGGTGATAACGGAGCATCGTCTTCGTCGGCCCGCGATGCGGTTTGATGTGCTTGTGCGGGTCGAGGATCGAGAAGAACGCCTGAATGAGATCCGGTATCCCTGCGAGGAGCCGCGCCGTCTCGGGGCAGCGCGACGTGTTCTCCACGAGCTCCACCGGACCGGGGAGCGCCGCGGCCTCTTCTCGAGAGAACCTGGTCACGAGCGCCATCGCCTCTTCCTCGGAGAGGGCCTCGATCTCGCGCAAGAGCGTTTCCTCCACGTCGTCTTCGGCGGGCATGAGCTCGTCGACCAGCGCATGCGCCAGCGCCAGCAAGGACGCCGACTGAAAGATGAGGCGGAAAGGGATGCTCATGGCGAGATCGCGGCGCAGGCGGTTGACGAGCTGCGTGGCGATGATCGAGTCGACTCCGAATTCAGGAAGGCGCGATTGCTCCGGCACGGCCGCCGGCGGCATCTTGAGCAGGGCGCCCAGCTCTCGCTGGAGGTGCGCGAGGACGAGCGGCACCCGCTGCGACGGCGGCGCGTCCGACAGCGCGGCACGGAGGCCTGTCGCGCGCCCGCCGGCGGCGACGGCCAGGTCCAGGAGGAGCGGTGAGGAGGCGCGCCCGCCCTCGAGCGCCGAGAGGTTCACGTCGGCGGCGATCATCTGTGGCGGACCGTCGAGCGTCATCTCGAAGAGCGCGAGCGCGTCGTCGACCGAGAGCGCGCGGACAGCCTGCGCGGCGAGGGCGTCGGCGACGTCGGGTCGCACAGCCATTCCGACGTCGGCCCATCGACCCCAGTCGATCGAGACTCCCGGCAGGCCGACGGCGCGGCGCGCGTACGAGAGCGCGTCGAGGAACGCGTTCGCCGCGGCATAATGCGCCTGGCCAGGAGCGCCAAAGACCCCGACAGCGGAGGAGTAAAGGACGAAGAGATCGAGCGGATCGCTCTTCGTCAAGCGATGCAGGTTCCAGGCGCCAAGCACCTTCGGAGCGAGCACCTTGAGGATCTGCGCCTCGGTCAGGTTGACGACGAGCGCGTCGTCGATGACGCCGGCGGTATGGATCACGGAGCGAAGCGGCGGCCCCGCGTTGCGGAGCCTGTCGAGCGCCCGCGCGAGCGCTTCGGCGTCGGCGACGTCAGCCTGGAGGAGCTGGATCCTCGCCCCCCGCGCCTCGAGCGCCGCGATCGCCGCGCGCCCCTCCGCCGACGGCTCACGGCGGCCGAGGAGGGCGATGTCGCGGGCCCCCCGATCGACGAGCCTCCTGGCGAGCGCCAGCCCCAGCCCGCCGAGGCCTCCCGTGACGAGGACCGTCCCATCGAACCGCGGAGAGGGACGCAAAGGCGACTCGCCCGAGGCGCTCACGACCCGCTGACCGTGACGGCGGCCGCGCCGGAGCGCGATCCGGTCCTCGTCGTCGGGGTCGAGGAGCTCGTCGACCACCTCCGACACATCCGAGTCCGCCGGATCGGCGTCGATGAGGGTTGTGCGCAGCTCGGGCCACTCGTGCGCCAGGGCGGCGCCGAAGCCCCACGAGAGCGATTGCGAGAGCCCTGACGCAGCGATCGACTCCCCGGGTCCGGCCGGCGCACCTTCGGCCGCGATCGGCTGCGCGCCGCGCGTCATCACGAAGAGCTGCGGGTAGCGGGACGGGGTGAGGGACAGGAGCGCCCGCGCGAGGTGGGTGAGGCTCACGCACCCGAGGCGCGCCGCCGCCAGCAGGCCATTGTCCTCGGCGGCCGTACCCGGCACGACCCACGCGTGCACGACGCGGTCGAGAGCGAGGCCGCTGCCGACACCCAGCTCTTCGAGGAGCCTCTGAAATTGTCCGGCGTCGGCCGGGTGGATCTCGTAGCGCTCCGCGCCGATCCGACGGTAACTCGCGCCCGGGCTCACGCGCACGACACGGCCACCACGCGCCTCGAGCTCCGTCCCCACGCTGTCGCCGAGAGGATCGTTGGCGAGGAGCAGCCATGTCGAGCCATCGACGCGGCGACCGTTCGCCCCGCGCCGTGAGGGCCCGAGATCGCGCCAGGCGAGCGTGTAGAGCAGCGACGTGAGCGGATCTCCTCGCTCGGCGCGCGAGGCCGGAGCGAGCTGCACGCCGCGCGCTTCCAGGAGCACCCGCCCTCCCCGGTCGAGCAAGCGGACGTCACCCGACAGCGTTTGCCCCCCGGAGCTGGCATTGGTGACGTACACCCAGGCGGCGCGCGCCGCCGCGTCCACCGACACGAGCTGCTCTATCGCGGTCGGCACGTACATCTCGGCGTCGCCCGGACGGACAGCCAGCTTGATGGCGTCGAACCCCCTCTCGAGGATCACCGGGGGGACGTGGAACTTTCTGCCGACTTCCGCGCCGTCCAGATCCAGCTCGGCCAGCACCTCGCCTTCACCCTTCCGCACGCGCGGCGCGACGAGCTCCGGGCAGCGCTCGGCGGCGGCGGCGACGGACACGCGAGCGACGGCCGCGGCTGGCTCGACAGCGCCGGGTTCCCTTCGGATTCCCCCGATGAGACGACCGGAGGCTCGCTCTCGCCACGCCTCCGCGTCGTCGGCGCGCGAGGCGATCCGGAAGAGCGGCGGCGCGCCCTCGCTCTCGGAGGAGAGGACGAGCTGCAGGTCGGCGCCATCCGGCCCATCATCGACGGAACGGGCGAAGCGCATGTCCTTCAGCGTCGCGCCTTTGCCTCCAGATGCGCTCGCCGCGGCCTCAAGCACCATCTCGACCAACGTCGCGGCGGTCGGTCGACGATCGATGCCCGCCTGCCAGATGTGCAGCCCCGGTACGGAAGAGACCTCGATATGGGAGCCGAGCAGCGGCGCGAGCGCTCCGGTGGCCCTGCCCCGCTTCACCGTGTGCTTTTGCCGCTGCCAGGCGTAGGTAGGTGCCGAGATCCTCCGCCGGGAATAAGGGCGGTCGAAGCCGCGCCAGTCGATGTCCACCCCGGCGGCGTAGAGCTGCGCTATTGCATCCGCGATCGTGTCCCAGTCGTCGTGGCCTCGCCGCAGCGACGCCACCGACAGCCCCTCGGCCAGCCCCATCGCGAGCAGCGCAGGATGCGGCCCGATCTCCACGAACGTGTTCACCCCCCGCTCGCGCAGCGTCCTCATCCCCTCCGCGAAGCGCACCGCCTCCCGCGTGTGCCGCCTCCAGTACTCCGCGCGCGTCACCTCCTCCCCCGCCTCGCGCCCCGTCACGTTCGACACGAGCACGCTCCGCGGCGCCGACATCTGCACCTGCGACGCTGCTCGCTCAAGCTCTCCCAGCATCGGATCCATCAGCTCCGAGTGGAACGCGTGCGACACCTTCAGCGCCTTCGTCTTCACTCCGCGCGCTTCCAGCTTCGCGCACGCAGACCGCAGCGCCGCCTCCCGCCCCGACAGCACCACTTGCGTTGGGCCGTTATCCGCCGCTATCGACACCCCGGGCTCATCTCCGAGCTCCCGCCTTACCTCTTCGACAGACGCCTGCACCGACGCCATCGCGCCCGCCTCGCGCAGCGACGCCATCAGCCGCCCGCGCTCCACCACCAGCCGCAGGCCTTCCTCCACGCTCATCACGCCCGCGACGCACGCCGCCACGTACTCGCCCACGCTGTGCCCAAGCACCGCCTCGGGCTCGACTCCCCACGACCGCCACAGCTCCGTCAGCGCGTACTCCACCGTGAACAGCGCCGCTTGCGTGTGCTCCGTCCGGCTCAGCGCCTCTTCATCCTCCCAGGGGATCTCCACCACCTTCGCGCAACGATCCACCGCCGCCCGGTACACTGGCTGCGTCGCGTACAGCCGGCGGCCCATCCCCGCGTATTGCGACCCCTGGCCCGTGAACAGGAACGCTATCCGCCTCGGCTCCGCCTTGCCCCGCACCACCGCGCCGGCCTCCAGCCGCTCAACGAGCTGCGCCCGCGTCGAACCCACCACCGCCAGCCGCTCCTCGAAGTGGCTACGGCACGCTCCCGCCGTGTAGCAGAGGTCCGCAATCCCCTCGCCTTCCTGATTCCGCAGCTGCTCGACATACCGGCCGCGAAGCGCCTCCAGCGCCCCCTCGCTCTTGCCGGACAGCGCCAGCATGTGCACCGGGCGCTCGATCTCGCCCGCGTTGCCGGGAGCCGGCATCACCGTCGACCGCGGACTCTCCTCCACGATCACGTGCGCGTTCGTGCCCGACAGCCCGAACGAGCTCACCCCCGCGCGCCGAGGGCTCTCTCCCCGTGGCCACGCGACATGCTCCGACGCCACAACGAACGGCGTCCCTTCCAGCGAGATGCGAGGGTTCAGCGCGCGGAAGTGGAGCTGACGCGGGATCCGCTCGTGGTGCAGCGACAGCACCGCCTTCATCAGCCCCGCGACCCCCGCCGCCGCTTCGAGGTGCCCGAAGTTCGTCTTCACCGACCCGAGCACGCAACGCGAGCCGTCCGCCCGCCGCGCGCCCAGCACCTCCCGCAGCGCCTCGTACTCGATCGGGTCGCCCAGCGACGTCCCCGTTCCGTGCGCCTCCACATACCCGATGTCGCTCGGCCCGAGCCCCGCGTCCTTCAGCGCATCTCGCAACAGCGCCTGCTGCGCGAGCACGTTCGGCTGCGTCAACCCCGTCGACCGCCCATCCTGGTTCACCGCAGAACCGCGGATCACTCCCCAGATCCGATCCCCGGCGGCCTCCGCGTCCGGGAGCCGCTTCAACACGAGCGCTCCGCACCCTTCGCCACGGACGAATCCGTTCGCCCCCGCGTCGAACGTCCGGCATCGACCGTCCGGAGACAGCGCCTGCAGCGCGTAGAGGATCTCCATGACGCGCTGAGAGGCGAGGTGGTTCACGCCGCCGACGATGGCCACATCGCACTCGCCGCTGCGGAGGCTCCGGAGGGCGAGGTGGACGGCGACGAGCGAAGAGGAGCACGCCGTATCCACCGACATGCAAGGCCCCTGCAATCCCAGCGAGTACGCAAGTCGACCTGCCGCGAACGCCAGACCGTTGCCCGTGCCATCGTACGCCTCGGTCTCCGAAGAAGCCGCCAGGATGGTTTCTCCGTACTCGTTCGAGGCGACGCCCACGAACACCCCGGTCCTGGTGCCGGCGAGCCCGAGCGGCGGGATCCCGGCGTCTTCCAGCGCCTCCCATGCGACCTCGAGCAGCATGCGGTGCTGCGGGTCGATCTTTGCCGCCTCGCGCGGGGAGATGCCGAAGAAGGCGGCGTCGAAGGCGTCAGGCGCCTCGAGGAGGCCAGCCCAGCGCCCCTCGGGAGGGCGTTCTTCGGCGCCTTCGGGCCAGCGCGCGCGGGTCTCCACGACGGCATCGACCCCCTGGCTGAGGAGGTTCCAGTAGGCCGCCATGTCATGCGTGCCGCCTGGATACCGGCAGCCCATGCCGATGATGGCGATGGGACGCTGGCGCTCCTCCTTGAGAGAGGCGACCTCGCGACGGAGGCGCCTGAGCTCGACGGTCGCGTCCTCGAGAAGCTTGCGAACAGCGGGCGGTGTCGATGTCGTCAACTCACTCCGTCCTTCCTAGCGAGAGCTCCTCGGCGAGCGAGGCGACGAGCTGGTCGTCCGAGAGGGCGCGCACGTCCGCGAGATCTCCGTCCACCTTCAGGTCGGTCACGACGACCGGAGCAGCCGTGTCGGCGGTGCCCCCGTCTCCCCACTTGTCCGCGAGGAGCCGCACGAGCTGAGCGATGGTCGGGGACGTCCAGACGAGCGTGGCAGAGAGCCTCATGCCCAGCTTGCGCTCGAGCCGATTCCGGAGCTCCAGCCCGGTCATGGAGTCGAGCCCGAGGGTCTTGAACAGAGCACTCTTGTCGATGCTTGCGCCATCCATCCGCAGGATCTGCCCGAGCTGCTCGCGAACGAACCGCTCGAGGAGCGCGACGCGCTCGAGGGCGCCCGCCGCCGAGAGGGCCTCGTGCAGCCCGCGATCGACCTGCGCCCGACCTCGCCTCGCCTGGCCCGCGAGGTCCGACCATGTTCGCGAGCCGGCGAGCTGCGGGTAGAACTCGATCCACTGCCGGACGTCGATCGGCAGGACGCCCACCTGCGCACGATCGTCCGCCAGGAGGCCGTGCAGGATCGCGGTCCCTTCCGCGGGCGTGAGGTTGCGCATGCCCCTGGCTTCGAGGCGCGCTCCCCACCGCGCCTCCGCCGCGGCCTGCCCGACCTCCGAGAACGCACCCCAGTCGATGCTCAGCGCCGGCAGGCCGAGGCCTCGGCGGTGGTGCGCGAGCGCGTCGAGAAACGCGTTGGCGGCCGCGTAATTCGCCTGTCCAGGCGATCCGATGAGCCCCGACCCCGACGCGTAGAGCACAAAGAAGTCGAGCGGCAGATCGCGCGTCAGCTCGTGGAGGTGCCATCCCCCGAGCACCTTCGGCCCCATCGCGCGCGCAAAATGCTCGAGGGTCTGATCGACGAGCATCGCGTCGTCGAGGACGCCGGCGGCGTGAACCACGCCGCGGAGCGGGGCGTGCTCCGCGCGCAGGCGCGCGAGGAGGGCGGCCATGTCGGCGCGCGAGGCGACGTCGGCGGCCACCACGGTCACGCGGGCGCCGGACGCCGAGAGCGCCTCGACCTGGTCGCGCTGGGCGCGCGTCGTCGCGCCGCTCCGGCCCACGAGCACGAGGTCGCGGGCGCCCTGCTCGACCATCCACGATGCGACCGTGAGACCGAGGCCGCCGAGGCCTCCGGTCACGAGGTAGCTGGCGTCGGGCCGCAGCTCGGCGCGCGCACGATCCGGCGGCGGCGGCGCCTGGCGCTCGAGCCGGCCGACGAACCGCGAGGCGCCGCGCAGCGCGATCTCCTCCTCGTCGCCGTCGGCCAGGAGCTCGTCGGCGAGGCCCCTCATCTCGTCCGGCGAGAGGTCGCCCAGATCGACGAGCGTACAACCGAGCTCCGGGTGCTCACCGCGGATCGTGCGGCCGAGCCCCCAGAGCATGCCCCCCGCCGGCGAGGTGACGGGCTGGCCGCCCGCGGGCTGCGCGCCGCGCGTCACGATCCACACGCGGGGCGTCTCGCGGTGTCGCGCGTTCGTGAGCGCGTGGACCGTGCGGAGCACCGCGCCGCACCCCGCCACGCGGACGCGCTCGAGCGCGGCATCGCCGCCGTCATCCGGGCTCGTGGTGACGATGTGCACGATCCCGGCGACGCCTTTCTCTCCGGCGACGCGCTCCATGTCGTCGGGCCGGACGTGCCGCGCAGCCGCGCCCGCCGCCTCGAGGCGCGCCTTCACATCGGCCGCCGTTGCGCTCTCGTCGCCCACGATGAGCCAGAGACCGCTGCGCCCGCCGCGCCGTTCGAGCGGCGCGCTCTCCCATCGCGTGCCGAGGTAGAGATCGCTCCGCGGCGCCTCGAGGCGCTTCACGCTGAGCCCCAGCACCTCGACCTGCGTCCTCCCCGCGTCGTCGAGGAGGCGGATGTCTCCCGTGCCCTCGGCGCGCAGCTGCACGTGGCTCCACACGTTCGTGCGGAGGTGCCCGTTCTTCATGCGGACCGCTTCCATGCCGACCGGCACCATGGGCCCGTCCATCGCGTCGGGCGGCAGCGCGGCCATCAGCACGTGCAGGCAGGCGTCGAGCAGCGCAGGGTGCAGCACGTAGCCGTCGGCGGCGGGGAGCTCCACCTCGCCGAGCGCTTCCCGGTCGCCGGGCCACGCCCGCACGACGCCCTGAAACGCGGGGCCATACTCGAGCCCGTGCTCCGCGAGGCGGCCATAGAACGCCTCGCGAGAGATCGCCTGTCCGAGCCTCGATCGCACGGGCTCGAGCGGCGCGTCCTCGACGTCCCAGGCGACGGCCGGGCGCAGCGTGCCCCGCGCATGGCGCCTCCAGGTCGTGCCCTCCAGGCTCGAGACCTGCCAGGAGACCACGCCACCTTCCTCGATCGCGACCGTCTGAACAGTGCGCGGCGGGCCATCGAGGACCAGCGCCTCCTCGAAGACGAGGTCGGAGACCGCCCACGGGCGGCTCCCACCGAGCTCTCGCCCGATGGCCAGCGCCATCTCGACGTACGCCGCGGCGGGGAGGAAGGCAGCTCCGTCGACGCGGTGGTCATCGAGGTACGCGAGGTCGTCGAGCCCAAGGACGGTCTCCCAGAGCCGGATCCCGCGCTGCGTCGACAGGCTCTGCCCGACGCCGAGGAGCGGGTGCCCTCTTCGCGGTGCCCTCGCGCTCGGCGCTTCATCGACCCAGTAGCGCTCGCGCTGCCAGGGATAGCTCGGCAGCGATACGACGCGCCCTTCAGGGTACCGCCTCCTCCGGCGCGAGCTCCACGACCGCCATGGCTCCACGACCGCTCTGGCCTTTGACCAGGCGGCTGCGCACGGCGACCACGCGCGCCGCCTCCTCCAGGCGGAGCGCCCCCGAGACGTAGGCCGCGGCCGCCTCTCCCATGCTGTGGCCGATCACCGCCGAGGGCTCGACGCCCCAGGATCGCCATAGCGCGGAGAGCCCCACCTGCATCGCGAACACGGAGGGCTGGATCACGTCGACCTCGGTCAGCTCGGCCGCTGCGCCCTCTCCGCGGAGCACCTCGGTCAGCGACCACGCGACGTACTTCCCGAGCGCCGCCTCGCACGCCTCGATCGCCTCGCGGAACACGCGCTCCCGCGCCAGCAGCTCCCGCCCCATGCCGCGCCACTGCCCCCCTGGCCAGGGAACACGAAGACCACTTTCCGGGCCGACTCTGCTTCCGCCTCGATCGACGCGTGGCTCGCGCGGTCCCGCGCCGTCGATTCCAGGAGGCGCGCGAGGTCCGCTCCCGTTTCGCCGACGACCGCGAGTCGATGGGCGTGGTGCGTCCGGCGCGACAACGCCGTGTAGCAGAGGTCGCCTATCTCGCTCGCAGCTGCTGATCGCAAGCGGGTCGCGTAGCGCTCCGCCAGCTCCGTCAGCGCCGACGCGCTGCGCGCCGACACCGCGAGGACGTGCACCGACCGTGACGCGGAGGCCTCCTGTGCCCGTTCCGGCGGCGCTTCCTCCAGGATCACGTGGGCGTTGGTGCCCGAGATCCCGAACGAGCTCACCCCTGCGAACCTCGGCGCGGCCCCCCGCGCCCAGGGCACGGCCTCCGACGCCACGCGCAGCCCGAGCTCCTCCCAGCCCACCGTCCTCAGCGGCTCCTCGACGTGCAGGCTCTTCGGGATCCGCTCGTGCCTCAGCGCCAGCGCCGCCTTCAGCACCCCTCCCACCCCGGCCGCCGCCTGCGTGTGACCGATGTTCGACTTCAGCGACCCCACCACCAGCCGCTGCTCGCCTCTCCTCCCCTCGCCCAGCGTCGCTCCCAGCGATTGCAGCTCGATCGAGTCCCCGAGCGGCGTCCCCGTCCCGTGGCCCTCCACGTAACCCACCGCCGTCCCGGCTATCCCCGCCTGCTCCAGCGCTCGCCGGATCACCGTCTCTTGCGACGGGCCGTTCGGCGCCGTCAGCCCGTTCGACCTGCCGTCCTGGTTCACCGCGCTCCCGCGGATCACCGCAAGGATGCGGTCCCCGTCCCGCTGCGCGTCGCTCAGACGCTTCAGCACGACCATCGAGCACCCTTCGGCCCAGCCGACGCCGTCCGCGGAGCTGTCGTACGCCTTGCACCGGCCGTCCGGCGACAGCCCGCGCAGCTCCACCGCGAGCTGGCCGACGCCCTCGTCGAGGGCGACGACGCCGCAGGCAGCATCGCGCCGCCGGCGCCCCTTCCGCCACCGCCGGCTCCCGTGCCGAAGAAGCGCACCCGACGAGTCGGCGCGCCCCTTGTCGTCGCCCCCGTGGTACCCCCCGACGATCTCACCCGGGCGCGCGCGGGCCCAGCTCGACCGCCTCGGATTCCGTAGACCATGAGCGAGCAACCCACGCGTTCGAACCCGCGCCGCCGCCGTCGCGGCACAGGCACAATCGACCGTCTGCCGGACGGCCGCTGGAGCCCGCGCCTACCTACCAGCATCGGCCGCGGGCGTCTCGAGCCCTGCGCCACGTACGAGGCGGCGGAGGCCCTTCTCGACGCCGCGCTTGCGGAGATCGCCGAGCGCAACCTGGTCCACAACCAGACAAATACGCTGCGCGGCTGGGGTGCCCGGTGGATGGACGATCGTGAGATCTCTGGCGTCGAGGACATCAAGAGCGACCGCAGCCGCTGGCGCAGGCACATCGAAACGGCCGTTTTCATCGACTGGCCGATCGCCTCCATCCGCTCGCTGCACGTACGGGATTGGCTCGCTGAAATGCTCCGAAAGAGCGCCGCGCCGGGCCGAGGTTACCGCACCGCGCCGGAACGCACGCTCGGCAAGCAGACAGTCAAGAACACGCTCAACCTGCTTCGGTGCTGCCTCGAGTCAGCCATGGAGCGCGAGCTCATCCGTGAGAACCCAGCGCAACAGGTCCACCTACCGCGCGCCAAGAGGAAGGACCGCAGGACCTTCGACCCGTGGACGTACCTCATGCCCGAGGAGCAGGAACGGCTGCTGTCCTGCCAGCGCATCCCGGAGGAAGATCGCGACCTCATTGCGTTCGCCTTGTGGACAGGTGTTCGCGTGTCGGAACAGTGGAACCTCGAGCTCCGGGACGTACACCTTCAGGTCGCACGGCCGTACGTCGTGATCCGGTTCGGCAAGAAGGACAGGTCGACCAAGAGCGGCAAGATCCGTCGCGTCCCGCTGTTCGGCCTCGCCCTCGAGGCCACCCAGCGACAGGTCGCGCGCCTCGCTGATCCCGGAAAGAAGAACTCCTACGGCTTGCTCTGGCCGAGCCCGCGAGGAGAGCGGCGGCAAACCGCGGAGGCACCGCGCCACTGGAAGAAGCACCTCGCCGTCGCCGGCATCTTCGCGGAGCAACGCCACGATCGGCGGCCGGTCCGGTGGCACGACCTCCGGCACACCTGCGCGTCCTCCCTTGTCGCAGGCTGGCGCGGACGCCGCTGGACTCTGGAGGAGGTCAAGGGGCTCCTCGGCCACTCCGACATCAGCGTCACCCAGCGCTACACCCACCTGGCGGACTCTGCCCTCGACGCAGCGGCCCGGGAGACCCACCGGCTGTCTGCATGGGCTGATCGATCAGCCCACAGCCAGCTCATGGCGCCGGACGCGGCTCTCGTAAGTGCCGGAAATCCTTCAGCACCCCCGGCAAGAATTGAACTTGCGACCTTCGGTTTAGGAAACCGCTGCTCTATCCACTGAGCTACGGGGGCAGGGGCAACAGCCGCTACGGGCGCCGGACCCTGGCACACCTCGCTTCACGCATCAAGCCAGATCCCCGGCCACGGTACGTTCAGCCCGCTCGTTCGCCGGCGCGCGCCGTTCGCCAGCCTCCGCGCGCCTCGATCACTTCCACGGCTCGCCCCAGAGCGCCGCCCCGATCGCCAGCGCGATCCCGCCCTGCGCCAGCGCCGCCCGCAGCACCGCCGCGGCGCGCTCACGGTTCCCCCGCACCATCCGGGCGATCTGCCGCGTGCCCCGGTAGGCGTGGGTTGGCCTCACCACCTCGACCTGCACCTCGTCCCCGAGGCCGAGGTCGATCCTCTCCCCCATCCCCCTCCCGCGCGCTGCGCTCCTCCCGCTTCCGGTCTCTCCTTCCCCGAGTTCCCCGAGCTCCCCCGCCTCGCCCCTCCCTCCGACCTCCACCTCGATCTCTCCCGCCCCGCCCCCCTCACCCGCCGCCATCGGCCCTCGCGGCAGGGTCAGCACCCTCGCCAGCGCCACCGCGTCGACCACGAACAGCGCCCCCACCGCCGCGAGCCCCACCGCTGCCACGGCGCGCCCCAGCTCGGGCGCCAGCGGCGCCCCGAAGAGCACCCGCGCCGTCAGCACGGCCAGCGCGATCACCGCCGAGGTCGCGGCCCAAACGGCGCGCCGGTCCGCCCTTGCCACGATCGAGCCTGCGCGCGCCCTCCCGACGCGGTTCGCTGCGAGCAGCACCGCCGCGAGCGCCGGCACGAACGGCAGCGAGAACACGGCGCCGAACGCCGCGCCGATGATCATCCCCGCCGGACCCAGCATGAGCCCGATGGTCATCCCGTTCACGACGCCGGCCACGCCGATGGACCACAGCGCGAGCAGGCTCGCCACGATCGGCCCCCGTCGAGTCCACTGTCCCGGGCCCTCCATCCACGCCGCGCTGTCCACCCACCCCGCGCCGGCGCTCGACGCCGCCGCCGCGCTCCCGGTCCCGACGCCTCCGATCCGCCTGGTCAGGTAGCTGCCTAGCAGCGCCGCGACGACGGGCGTCACGCCGGCGAGCAGGTAGCGGGGCGCATCGTCCTGGAGATGAAAGCTGTCAGCCGTGAGCCAGCCGCCCACGAGCCCGATGGCCCCGAACGGGACCACGAGCGACACAGGAGCATCGGGCGACATGGACTCGGACGTTGAACGCGGCATCTTGAAACCTCCGGCTCGTTTGTTCCCCTTCGACGCGCTTGCCCTCGGACAGCTTCCAGCGCGCTGGCTCGCCGCCCGACCTCCATCCTCTCACCACGGCGCTCCACGCGCACTGCACGCGCGCCCCACACCGCCCCCTCAGCGCACCCCTCCGCGCGCACACGCCGGCCCCGAGCCTGCGCCCGCGCCTCGCGCCCGTCGCGCTCCTCGCGCCGCGCCCGCCCAGCCGCCCCTGCGCCGTCGGCACGCCCTGCACGCGCTCAGCCCGCCTCCACCTGCGCGTGAGGGTAGTGGCTGAGCGCGATCAGGTTGCCCTCGGGATCGCGCGCGTACATCGAGTAAGCGCTCTCCCGCTCGATCGCCACGCCCGCCTCGGCCAGCCGGCGGCGCCACGCCTCCCGCTCGGACGGGCCGATCCCCAGGGCGACGCAGTGCCAGCCTGGCGCATCGTCGGCGCGCGTCGGCCCGGCGGCCGCTGCCCGTTCCACGGCCAGAAAAGCGCCGCCCCCGAGCTCGAGCCACATCGACCGCGGCGCCCCGGCCTCGTCCGTCCAGCGCCGCACCACGGGCAGCCCGAGCACGCCCGCGTAGAAGGCCTCGGCCCGCTCCAGATCGCGCACGACCACGGCCAGATGATGGACCGACAGCGACTGGAGCGGCTCGCTCATACAGCACCCTCATCTCAGCGCTTTTCGAGCGGCACCGCACCTGAAAAGCCGCACGTCCCTGGCCTCGCCGGCGTCGGGCGCACGATCGCCGCCGCGACCTGGCCGCCGCGACCTGCCTTGCCCCGGCAGGGCGCCTCGTCTATGGTCCCGCTCGCGGATGCTCCGCACGGGGAGTCGCACAGTCCGGTAGTGCACGAGCTTTGGGTGCTCGTTGTCGCGGGTTCAAATCCCGCCTCCCCGACCCTTTTCTACGAACCCCGTCCCCTCGCGAGCCCGGCGGGCCCTCGGCCCTGCCGCTCGCCTCTCATCGCCCCCGCCCCGCCTGCCTCTTACTTGGCCCCCTCGGGCTCGCCGCGCATAGTCCCCCCGATGTCGACGCACGGAAAGATCATGCTCGGCGCCTGCCTTTCCCTGTCCGTCCTCGCAGGTTGCGGCGGGCAGCAGGCGACGGGTCCGGTGGCGGCTCCGGCGCCGCGGGCGCCGAGCACGGCCCCGGCCAGGCAGGCGGCGCCCGCTGGGCAGCTCGCTCGCGCCGACGTCGAGCGCGTCCTGCTGCAGGGGCCGCCCTGGATCCTGCGGCGCGTGCCGGTCGAGGAGGTCATCCGGGCAGGCGCGTTCATCGGCTGGAAGATCCTCGCGCTGCCCCCGGACTGGAGCGGCATCGAGCTCAAGCCCGGCGACGTCGTCACCCACGTGAACGGCACCGCGCTCGAGCGCCCAGACGACCTGTTCGCGGCCTATCGCGCACTGGCCAGCGCGAACGAGCTCAAGGTCGCGTACGAGCGCGAGGGCACCGCGCGCGAGCTCGTCATGCCCATCTTCGGGCCCCCTTCCAAGGAGACCCTCCAGGCGTTCGAGAGCGACAGCCCGCCGCGCCGCCCCACCACGGCCCGGCCGCGGGGAACGACGGTGATCGAAGAGGAAGGGGACAGCGGCACGTCGTTCGAGAGCGACGAGCTGTGAAGCCAGCGCCGGTCGCGGCGTCCCCCGCCGCGCCGGCGCCTCGACGCTCGCCAGCACCGACCGGCGCTCGCCAGCACCGACCGGCGCTCGCCAGCACCGACCGGCGCTCGCCAGCACCGACCGGCGCTCGCCAGCACCGACCGGCGCTCGCCAGCACCGACCGGCGCTCCACCCCATCGCGCACCGCCCAGCGCCGCTCCTCCCGCCCCGGCAGCCCCCCCGCGCCGGCGCCGCTCGCCACATCACATGTCGAGCGCCAGCCCCAGGACCCACGTCGACGTACCGACGTGCATCTGCGGGCGCGAGCCGAGCCCGTCCAGGTTCGCGTACATCCACTCGCCAAACAGGTACGTGTGGTTGATGCCCGTGGACTCATCGAGCTGGGAGGCGGAGCGCCGGTCCAGCCAGTTCAGCGCCAGCGCCCCGCCGAGCGCGAGGTGCGTGCCCCAGGTGATGCCCTCGCCCGCCACGCCCTCGTGCTCCGCCGCGCCGGAGGCCTTCCCGGCGTACCACACCCCCATGCCGAGGCCCGCCTTCGCATAGGGCACGAACGGGATCCCTGTCTTCCGCATCAGCTCATCGAACCGGGCGACCGCGGACAGGTGCATGGGCATGATGGTGAGCGACGTATCCTCTGCCGACCGGTCCGCCGTACCGGCGATGAACCCCTTGTCGGAGGCCGATGTATACCCCCACCCGAGCCCCGGCCCGATCGCGCCCACGTAGGGGATGCGAAGCGGCAGCCAGTCGAGCTCCAGGCCGAAGTAGAACAGGGTGTCGTCCCCGAAGGTCGTCGCGTAAGGGCCCGTCCCGCCTCCCGAGAACTCCTCGTCCACCTCGGGGGAGTAGCCGCCGAAGCGCACCTCGAACGCGAAGCTCTGAGGCGAGCCGTACCGCTCGCTGTTGTGGATGCTCGACCGATCGGTCCGCCGCCAGTCGGTGTCGGGAGCGCGCACCTGCGCCGAGGCGGCGCTGGCGACGAGCAGCGCCGCGCCGCCGGCAAGACACGCCGCGGTGACCCGAGTGAAGTGAAGTTTCATCCATGCTCCTGCGCGGAGGGGCGCGCGCGCCGCCGCCGAGTTCTGCGCCACAGTCCCAGGGCAGCGCCGGCCACCATCGCGCCGAGGGGCACCGGGAGCCACCGGCCTGCCCCGACCGGCCCCGCGACACTGCAGAAGCCCCCGCCCGCCTCGCCTCCGGCCTCCCGGTACAGCTCGAAGAAGCTGTCCACGTCCACCGGCATCCCGCACCCAAGCTCCGACAGCACGCCTGGATTCCCGATGTTGTCGTAAGCCGCGACGCCGACGGCATAAGGGATGCCGTTGTCGAGGCCTGAGGCCTCACCCGCGCTCGCCCTTCCTACCCGGCCGCAAGGAACCAGCGAGGGATCCGGGATCTCCCCGGGAACGAGCACCGACGAGCCGCAGCTGGAGTCGCCATCCCCGCCGTCATCTCCCCCGCCGCCTGCCGCGTCATCGTCGGCAGCACCGCCGCCTCCTCCGCCCCCGTCGCCCGCGCCACCGCCTGCCCCGGCCGCGCCGCCTGCCCCGGCCCCGCCGCCGCCGGAGCCCGGTGAGCTCACGATGTTGCTGTCGCAATAGAAGTAATGGCCGAACGTGTCCTCATCCGACGACCGCGAATATTCGACAATAAGCCGGGTGTCGCCACTGCCCACCTTCACGTTCGTCGGCGGCCTCGGGCCGAGCAGATCCATCTTGGTATCCGTCCAAACGGCAGAGTCGTCCGCGCCCACGTCCTCCTGGGACGACTCCTGATGCAGGAAGTAGATCGACACCGGGCGCGCGCTGGTGCTCGGGCCAGGGTCATTGCAATCCGGGGCGCGGAGCGCGCTCGCGATCTTCTCGGCGGGCACGCGGAACGTGATCGGCGAGTCCAGATCGGACTTGGCCTCGATCATCACGCAGTCGCCGTCGCTGTCGCGCTCGGTGCGCAGCCGGCAATCCACCGTCTCGCTCACCCATACGGACAGCGTATCGCCGCGCGAGTAGCTCCCCGGAGACAGCGTGATCGTGAACAGAAGATCGTTGTCGGTGAGGCAGTCCTCGCGGCTGATCCACAGCGGAGACTGCGAGCTCGGGCGCCGCTTCCCGGTGCGCTCGATGTCGCTGCTGATCGCCACCGTCGCGTCGGCCCGGCTCGCGCCTCCGACGAGCGACGCCGCCGCGAGAGCCCCCGCGCACAGGCGGGCCAGGAGCCGCCGCCCTCGCGGCGGGGGCCCGAGGAGAAAGCTTGTCTTATCCATGCGCGCGTCCTTTCAGCACAGCTCGTACCACGCCGCAAATACCTCGCACAGCCCTTCAAGTCAGGGGAAATCACGCGCACCGCCCCAGCCGGATGACGAGCTGGCTGGCGCAGCTCTCCGTTCCTGACAAGTTGTCAGCGTCACCTCCGCGCCTCCACGCCGCGGCACCCACGCCGTCCGGCAGCGAGCCGCCGGCGCTCCTCGCCCGCCGCCGGGAGAGCCGCGTGGCCATCGATACGCGCGCGTTCAGCGAAGCTCGGCTAGGTTGATCGCGGTGGATCCGACCGACGCCGCTCCCCTGGAGCCGAGCGCGAAGGAGCGCGCCTCTGCCCCGGAAGGGGTGCGCCCCGGGCAGCTCAACCCCCGCAAGGAAGGCGTACCCGCGCCCGGGCCAGCCCCGTCGGTGCGCCCTACCTCGAACCGGCCCAGCCGGGTGCACCCGAGCGTCGCCGCGCCCGGCACGGACACTGCCGTCCTCGGCGTCGCCCTCACCCGCGTCGAGCTGCACCGGACCGCGCTGCTCTTCTGTCTGCTCTTCCTCGCCGCCCTCATCTTCGTCGTCGGCCGCTCGGCGCGCGACGCGCTCTTCCTCACCAGGTTCCCCGTCACCTGGATCGCGCCGATGTGGCTCGTGTACGGCGCCGCCTCCGCGGTAGCCGCGCTCGCCTACGGCCGCATCGCCCGCCGCCTGCCGCGCGCCCGGCTGTGCGTCGCCTTCGCCCTCTTCGGGGCGGTGACCTTCGCCCTGCTGCGCGTCCTCATCGGCCAGGAGGTGCGCGCCGCCTACCTCGTCTTCTACATCTGGTCCGAGATCATCGCGAACTTCACCGGCGTCCTCGTCTGGGCCGTCGCCCAGGACCTGCACGACCCCCGCAGCGCCAAGCGCCTCTTCGGCCTGATCGGCAGCGGGCGCGTCGTCGGCACGGTCGCCTGCGGCTTCGCCACCGGCGGCGCCGTCACCTGGATTGGCACCGAGAACCTGCTGTTCGTGCTCATCGCGGCGCTCCTCGCCATGGCCGCGCTCACGATGCTGCTCGAGCGGCGGCACCCCCTGGAGCGGCCGCCCTCCGGCGCCGAAGCGCTGATCCAGGCTCGCCTCCCGCGCATGGAGCTGTGGCGATCGCGCTACGCGCTCACGATCGCGCTCCTGACCCTCGTCCTCTTCGCCGTCCTCACGGTCGGCGACTACCAGTTCAAGGCGATCGCCCTCACCGCCTACCCCGACCGCGACGATCTCGCCCGGTTCATGGCGTTCATCTACGGCGCCGTCGGCGTGCTCGGCCTCGTCGTGCAGTTCGGCGTGACGCCCTGGGTCCTCCGGCGCCACGGCGTGCTCGGCGGGCTGCTCGCGATGCCGGCCGCGTTCACCGCGAGCACCATCGCGCTGATCGCGAGCCCCTCGCTCGCCTTCGCCGCCATCCTCAAGCTGAGCGACAACGCGCTCCAGTTCACGATCCACGACGCGACGACGCAGCTGCTCTTCTTCCCGTTCCCGCCGGCGCTCCGGGAGCGGGTGCGGACGCTCGTCTCCGCGATCGCCAAGCCCCTCGGCTACGGCCTCGGCGCGCTGCTCCTGCTCGCCCTCGTGCCCGCCGCCGCGAAAGGCCCCGCGCTCGTCGACAACGCCGCGCAGATCGGCCTGTACTCCCTCCCGCTCTGCGTCGTCACCATCGCCCTCATCCCGATCGTGCGGCGCGGCTACTTCGACGCCATGCGCCTGACCCTGATGCGCCGCCAGATCGACACCGACAGCGTCGCCTACGGCCCCCAGACGCGTGCGATCCTCAAGGAGGCGCTCTACAGCCGCGCCATGATGCAGGTGCTCTTCGCGGTCGACCAGCTCCGGCAGCTCGACCCCGCCCTCGTGCGCGAGGCCGTCCCCGCGCTCGCGCGCCACGGCTCGGCCAGGGTGCGCGCGCTGGCGGTGCGCCTCGCGGCCGAGCTCGGGCACGAGGCGGGCCCCGACATCGCGCGCGCGGCGATCTGCGACCGGAACACCGCCGTCCGCGTCGCCGCCGTCGACGCCCTCGCCGCGCAGCTGCGGGAGGACGCCCACGACGAGCTGCTCGCGCTCGCCGGCGAGAGCGCCGCGCGCGCGGTCGTGGGGCCCGCCTCCGCCGAGGCGCCCGGCGACGAGGAGCTCCGGGCCGCCGCGATCGCCGCGCTCCTGCGCTACTGCGGCCTCGACGGCATGCTCGACGGCGCGCCGCGGCTGCGCGCGCTCCTCGAGAGCCCGTCCCCCCGCGATCGCGTCGCCGCGGCCCGCATCCTGGGCCTCGTCGGCCACGCGTCGCTCCAGCGCGCGCTCGCGCGCCTCATCGGCGACCCCGACCCCGCGGTGCGCCGCGCCGCCGTGCGCTCCTCATCGAGCGTCGCCGATCCGCGCCTGCTGCCCCTGCTCGCCGACGCGCTCGCCGAGCGCGGCCTCGCGTCGGCCGCCGCCCGGGCCATCGAGGCGCTCGGCGACGCGGCGATCCCCGAGCTCGCGGCGCGCCTCGACGACGACAGCACGCCGCGCGCCGCGCGGCTCGCGATCCCGCGGGTGCTCGCGCGGCTCTGCAGCCAGGGCGCGCTCGACGCGTTGCTCGCCCAGATCGACCATCCGGACGAGGCCCTCCGCCAGAAGGTGCTCGCGTCCGCCTCGCGCCTGCGCCTCTCGCTGCGCGCGCCGCCGGCCCCCCTCCGGGTCATCCGCGCCTGCATCGACGACGAGACGGTCGAGCACGTCCGCATGCGCGAGGCGTACATCGCGGTGCGCCCCCGCGTCGCCTCCCCGCTGCTCGATCAGCACCTGCTCCGCCGGCTGCGGAAGGGGCTCATCCGCGTGCTCCGGCTGTGCGAGCTCGCGTACCCGCGCGAGGTCGTCGCCCTCGTGCGCACGCACGTCTTCGGCCCCGACCCAGCGCTGCGGGCCAACGCGTTCGAGGTGCTGGAGTCCCTGCTCGATCGCCCGCTGCGCGAGCGCCTCGTCTCCCTCGTCGACCGCCTGCTCGAGCTCTCCGTCGCCTTCCCCCCGCGGCCCATGCCGCCAGAGGCCGGCGTCGTCTCCTGGATCCGCCGCGAGCTCGCCCGTGGCGAGCCCTACAGCGCCGCGCTCGCGCTCAACGCGGTCGCGCAGCACGCGATCGCCGGCGCCGCCGAGGACGCGCTCGCCGCCACCCACGATCCCGACCCGCTCGTCCGCGAGGCGGCCGCCATCGCGATCGCCGTGACGTCCCCGCCGGGCGCCCGCGAGCGCCTGAGCGCCCTGCGGGCCGATGTCGATCCCGCGGTGGCCCGTTACGCACGATACTGGGCGGTCACCGGCGGCACCGGCATCGACCCCGAGGACGAGATGTACACCACGATCGAGAAGGTCCTGTTCCTCCAGCGTGTCCCGCTTTTCTCGCGTGTGGCCGGCGACGATCTCGTGGCGCTGGCGCGCGGCTCGCTGGTCGTCTCGCTGCTCCGAGGCGACGTCATCTTCCGCCAGGGGGAGCCTGGCGGCACGCTCTACTCGATCATCTCGGGCGAGGTGAGCCTCACCCTCGACGGCCGCGAGATCGCGCGCCTCGGCGCGCACGACGTCTTCGGCGAGATGTCGCTGTTCGACAGCGAGCCGCGGGTCTCGACCGCAGTGGTCACCGAGGACGCCGAGCTGCTCCGGGTGTCCGCCGAGGATTTCCACGAGGCGGTGCGGGAGACGGCCGAGATCGCCGACGCGGTGATCCGGGTGCTGAACCGGCGCCTGCGCGAGGCCGATCGCAAGCTGGCCGACGCGCACGCGCGGCTGTCGCTCCTGCCGAAGCCGCCGCCAACGCTGAAGCCGCCGTCCGCGCTGCTCGCGAGGGAGCCGCCCGCTGGCGGCGAGGAGACGCCGGCGCTCGACGACAGCGACCTCGATTGAGGACAGCGACCTCGATTGAGCGCCGCGCGCCGCGCCGCGCCGCGTAGCACGCCACAGCGGCGCGCGGGCGCAGCGGCGCGCCGGAACGTGGTTTGCATTGGACGTGGGTGGCGTGGGTGGCGTGGGTGGCGTGGGTGGCCGTCGATGGACCTCGAGGGCGCATCAATGCGCCGCCCCGTGGGAACGTCTGAAGGACGAGCGAGAGACGCCCGCAGGCGCCCGCAGCTGCCCCGACCTGTCCCTGGCATCCACCTCGAGAAGGACCCATCATGCTCCCGATGCCTCTTCCGCCGTCCTCTTCCCGCTTGTTCCTTGCGCCCGCGGCGGCGCCGGCCTCTGCCAGGGCCACGCTCCGCCGCCTCCGGGGCGCGCTGCCGTTGCTGGCCGCGCTGATCGCCGCGCCGTCGAGCGCCGCGGCGCAGGGGCTGCCGCAGGGCTACACGAGCGACGCCCCCGGCACCGCCGGTGAGACCGCTCCTTCACAGGCGCCCGAGACCCAGCCGGTCCAGGTGGAGGTCGGCGTGAGCGCCGAGGTCGCGGTGGACGAGTACGAGGACACCGACCCGAGCGCCCTGATCGAGTTCCACGAGCCGCTCGCCCCCTACGGTACGTGGGTGGACGACCCGAGCTACGGCCGGGTCTGGGTGCCTTCCGCGGTCGCTGTCGGCCCCGGCTTCGCGCCGTACCAGACCGCGGGTCACTGGTCGCTGACCGACGACGGCGAGTGGATGTGGGTCAGCGACTACGAGTGGGGCCACATTCCCTTTCACTATGGCCGCTGGGTCTGGATCTCCGCCCACGGCTGGGCCTGGATCCCGGGGCGCGTGTACGCCCCGGCGTGGGTCGTCTGGCGCGTCGGCGACTACGGCTATGTCGGCTGGGCCCCGACGCCGCCCACCTATTACTGGAGCGGCGGCGTCGCGGTCTCGCTGTGGACCGTTCCCCCGGCGGCGTACGTCTTCTGCCCGACGACGCACGTGTTCCACCACCACGTTCACACGCACGTCGTCCGCGATCGCGAGGTCGTCCGGCGCATCGCCGCGCACTCGCACCCGTACAGGCCGGCGCGGCCGACCGTAGGCAGCCCGGGGCGCAGCGATGCCCGCTCGGGCGGCTCGGGTCGCCCGAGCTCGCCGCACGGGATCCGCCCTGGCAGCTACCGCCCGGCGTCGCCCTCGCTCGCCGAGGCAGGCGTCCCCTCCTCGGCCGCGCCGAAGCTCCGCGGCAGGCCGGATCCGCGCGCCCTCGCCTACGCGCGCAAGAGCACGTCGCCGGGCGCGCGCCTCGGGCCCCCGTCGTCGCGCCGTCTGGCGGCGCCCCCGGCCCCCGCGGTCGGCGACCGGCGCGCGACGCCCTCGCTGCGCACCCCGAGGCCGTTCGACGGCGAGGCTCCGGCCTCGGTCGCCAGGCCTGCCATTCCGTCGCGGGGCCTGTCCGGCGCCCTGCCCCGCGCCGGGACGAGCGAGCCGCACCGCTCCTCGCGGGCGGTCGCCGCGCCCCCTTCGCCTGCCCCGCAGCCGCGGGTGGCCCCGGAGCCGCGCGTCGTCGGTACGCCGCACGTTGCGCCCACGCCGCGCGTCGTCGGTACGCCGCACGTTGCGCCCACGCCGCGCGTCGTCGGTACGCCGCGCGTTGCGCCCACGCCGCGCGCCGCCCCGCACCGGTCGACGTCGGACGCGACGCCGGCGCCCCGGTCGTTGCCGCAGGCCGCGCCGGCGCCGCAGATCAGCGCGCCGGTGGCGAGGCCGCGCGCGCTCCCGAGCGCGCCGTCTGCCCCGGCACGCCCGAGGATCCACATCCCGTCGGGGCCGGCTCCGGGGAGGGCGGCGCCCGGGCCGGGTCGCCCGCGATCGAGGTAGCGCCTGGCCCACGTCTTGCGACGCCCACGAGCAGGAGCAGATCCGATGACTTTCTCCGCTGACTTTGTGAAGCATCGTTCACTCGGGCTGTGGTCGTTCCTCCTCGTCGCCGCGCCCCTCGCCACGGGCGGCTGCATCGTCGTGGACGAGGACGGCCGCGATCATGGCCACCACCATGACGACTGGGACGACGGCGACGACTGGGACGACGGCGACGACGACAGCCCGCCGCCTCTCACGAACGACCCGATGCTCGTCTCCATCGACACGGACGCTGTCCTGAGCAGCGAGCCGGGCGAAGGGGTCGGCATCTTCGTCGAGTACACGGCTGGCGGGACGTGGAAGCTCTGGACGACCTGCGACACAAACCAGTCCAAGGTCGTCTGCAGCTTCGACCTCTACGCCTCCGTGGACACGTCGTCCGAGCTGTTCGACATCGTGGGGAGCGATCTCGAGAAGACGGACGCGACGCGCCTCGTGGACGAGGGCATCGCGTATTTCCACGCCGAGACCGGAGCGGACACCGACGCGATGACGTTCACCACGACGAAGGGCGCCGTCATCAGGCTGGAGGCCTACCTCGACGGCGCCCAGGAGCCTCGCTTCGTCTACTGGTTCGGCGACGGCATCCTGCACGAGGGCGCGCCCAGCAACCCGCTCGACTTCGAGCCCACCGAGCCCTGACGCCGCGACGACGGCCGCTCCTCCCGCTGCCCGCGCGGCAGGAGGAGCGCCCGGCGCGGACGAGCGCCGCTCAGGGGGCCTTGTTCGGCTGGATCGGCTGCCCCTCGACGTCCCACGCCTCCGGCTCGCCGAGGCCGATCGCCTGGAGCTGCGGCAGGATCTCCTGCCGCGGCCCGACGACCACGATGGTCGCCCCCTTCGGGTCCACCGCCCTCGCGAGCTCCGCGAGGCCTGCGAGCGTCGCCTTCTGTCGCGCCTGGCTCGCCGTCGCGTCGAACGTCTCCGGCAGGGTGAGCCGCGCCAGCGTCCCGAAGCGGAGGGCGGTGCGGTTCACTGTCTCGTAGGCCGAGACGAGGTCCGCCCGGTCCTGCGCCTGCACCTTTGCCAGCTCGTCGCGGGTCAGGCCGGAGTCTGCCATCTTGGCGAGCTCGGCCAGCATCTCCTTCAGGGCGGGTCCGGTCGCCTCGGCGACCACGGACGCTCGCGCCACGAACGCGCCTGGCTGCCGCGTCTCGTTGAACGCCGACGCGGCGCCGTAGGACCAGCCGTGGTCCTCGCGCAGGTTCTGGTTCAGGCGCGACGTGAACGAGCCGCCGAGCGCGGTGTTGATGAGCTGGAGCAGCGGCCGCCGCGGGTCGCTCGCAGCGACCCCCTCCCGCACGACCGCGATCACCGACTGCGGCGCGCCCGGGCGGTCGACGAGCACCAGCCGCGGCGGCTTCCAGGACGGCGCCGCGGCCGCAGCGGGCGCGCCCGCCGTGGCCCCCTTCCCTGGCTGCGCACCGGGCGAGGCGCTTGGCTGCGCACCGGGCGTGGCGCTCGCCGCCGCGCCCCTCGCGGCCGGCGCGGCGCTCGCCGGCGCGCCCTTCGCCGACCACGCGCCGAGGTCGTGCGAGACCGCCTGCATCACCTCGTCCCGGGTGATGTCCCCGACCACGGCGATCACCGCGCGATCGGGGCGCCACGCCGCCTTGTAGAACGCCTTCACGGCCGGCAGCCCGATCGACCTGGCGTCCGCGAGCAGGCCTTCGACGGGGTGCCCGTACGGCGTCCCCGGCCCGAAGAGCGCCGCCGCCGAGACCAGCGACGAGACCCGCGTCGGATCGTCGCCGCGCTTCCTGAGATCGTTCTGCCAGAGCCCGCTGACGCGCTGCCATTCCCTGGCCTCGAGCCGCGGGCGCGCGACGACGTCGGCCAGGATGGAGAACGCCTTCGCGAAGTTCTTCTTCAGCACGGAGAGGGACGCGACGCTCCCGTCGGCGCGCGCCCCCACCGAGAGCGTCGCGCCGAGGTCGTTGATCGCGCTGGACAGCTCCACCGCGTTCCGCTGCCCCGCGCCCTCGTCGAGCATGTCCGCCGTGATGTGGGCGAGCCCCGCCGCGCCCCGCGGATCGTCCGCCGATCCTGACGAGACGGCGATGGATACGGACACGACCGGGAGCGTGTGGCGCTCGAGCAGCCACACCTTCGCGCCGTTCGGCCCGTCGAGCACCACCGGCGCCGGCGGCGTGAACGGCCGCGGCTCCGGCAGCTCGGGCCTGGGCCCGATCGGATCCGCCGGCTGCGCGGCGGCCGCCTGGGCCGCGGGGCGCGGCGCCTCGGCCCGCGCGGGCGGCTGCGCCGGCGCCTTCGGCCCGCAGCCGAGCGCGCCTGCGAGCAGCGCGATGATCGCACCTGCGTGCCTGGATCTCATTTCGTCACCGCCTTCTTCGTCTCGTCCTTCTTCTCGCCGCTTCCCTTCGGCACGACGCGCAGGATCACCCGCGCGTCCGGATCCAGCGTGCTCTTCGCCTGGGCCTGCAGCGACTCCGCTGTCGCGTCGCGGTAGCGCTTCAGATCCTGCTCCACGAACCCGGGCTGGCCCGTCCACGTCTCGTACCGGTTGAGCATCGAGGCCCGCCCGGCGACCGACTCGAGGGCGGTCACGAAGGCGGTCTCGTACTGGTTCTTGGCCCTGTCGAGCTCCTCGCGGCTCACCCTGGCGTCGCGCACCCTGGCGAGCTCGGCGTCGATGGCTGCCTCGAGCTTCTCGAGCGGCACGCCCGGCCGCGCGATCGCCTCGACGGTGAACATCGAGCCGAGGTCGCCGGAGCTCTGCTGCGCGCTCACCTCCTGGGCGAGCTCCTTGTCGTAGACGAGCGCCTTGTAGAGGCGGCTGGCCTTGCCCTGCTCGAGCACCGTGGCGAGCAGGTCGAGCTCGGCGTCGCCGGGCGCGAAGCGCGCGGGGCTGTGCCAGGCCATCACCACCTTGGGGAGGTTCACGTTGTCCTCGATCGTCTCCCGCACGACGCCCTTGAGCTTCACCGGCGCGGGCGTTGTCGCGGCGGGGACCGGCTGCCCCGGGATGCCGCCGAAGTACCGCTCGATGACGTCGCGCGCCCGCTGGGGATCGAAGTCGCCGGCGACAACGAGGGAGACGTTGTTCGGCACGTACCAGCGCCGGAAGAACGCCGTCACGTCGCCGACCGTCGCGGCCTGGAGGTCCTCGTGCGAGCCGATGACCGGGTGATGGTACGGGTGTCCCTTCGGGTACAACAGCGAGGGCATGAGGAGCTCGACCTTGCCGTAGGGCTCGTTCTCGCTCGTCTGGCGGCGCTCGTTCCGCACGACGTCGCGCTGCGCGTTGAGCTTCGCGGCGTCCATGCTGTCCGCGAGCGACGAGAACCGATCGGCCTCGAGCCAGAGCAGGAGCGGCAGCGCGTGGGCCGGCGCCACCTCGTGGTACGCGGTGCGGTCCTCGCTCGTCCACGCGTTGTTCCAGCCGCCCTCCGCCTCCATCCACGCGTCGAACTGCTTCGTGGGGACGCGGCGCGTGCCCATGAACATGAGGTGCTCGAAGAGGTGCGCGAAGCCGGTGCGCCCCGGCTCCTCGAACCGCGAGCCGACCTTGACCATGACGTTCAGGGCGACGATCGGGAGGGCGTGGTCCTCGTGGAGGATCACGGTGAGGCCGTTCTTGAGGGCGTACTTGGTGAAGGGGACGTCGAGCTTCGGCGGGGGAGAGGCGGCGGGCTGAGCCGCGGCGGGCGTGGCCTTCGGCGCTCCGGCCGCGGGCTGAGCCGCAGCTGGCGCAGCTTTCGGCGCAGCGGCGGCGGGCTGAGCCGCAGCAGGCACAGCCTTCGGCGTAGCGGCCGCGGGCGCCGCGGCGGCGGGCGCGGGCGAAGCAGAGGCGGCATTCGGCGATGCGGCCGGTACGGCTTTCGGTGGAGCCGCGGGCGCAGCCTTCGGCGGCGAGGGAGTGGCCTCGGGCGGCGCTGCCGCTGCGAGCTTCGGCCCGGAGAGGGAGAGGACCGCGGCCACGGCAGCCAGGATCGGCCCGGTGGAGCGCGGGAGCGGCGGGTGACGCGCGCGGGTCTGCATGGGCCCGAGGGTTGTGCCGGTCGCGGGCGGGACGCAAGCGGCCGGGAGCGCCGACGGCGAGGCGCGGCTGGCAAGGGTGCCGTTGTCAAGTTGTCACGGAAAACGGACGCACCGCGGAAGCAGAAAGCAAGCGCGGCGCGGGCGGGGGACGGCCGGGCTCACGAGGGCTGAGCGCCGGCGGGGCTCGCGGGCGCTGCGGGGGGCGGGCTCCCGGGCGGTGCGGGCGAAGGCACCGCCCCCGGCCGGTTTTCGACCGGCTTGCTCTCCGCGGCCTTGCGGGCCTTCTCCCGCCGCGTTGCAGCGCGGCGGCGCCGCTCGTAGGCGCTCGTGACCTCGCGGACGATCTCCGGATGGCGGCGGAAGACGTGCGCCGCCGTCTTCCGGATGGCGCCGACGCGCTCGAGCATGAGGTGCAGGAGCTGATTGCGGATCGTGGTCGCAGCGGCCGAGGTGCCGCCTTCGGGGATCGTCTCCAGCGTTCGCCGTTGCAGGTCTTCCGCGAGCTTCCGGGCCTCCGCGATGAGGCGGACATCGAACTCCTCGTCCGCCTCGACCAGGCGGTCCTTGAGCGACTCCGCGAGCCCCGCGTAATCGCGGAGCGCCTGGGAGAGGGCGCTGGAGCGCTGGCCGTCCTGCGCGTGGAACTCCTTGATGCGCGCGAGCTGTGCGTCGGCTGGCTCGTCGACATCGTCGTCGAGCAGGAACTCGAGCGCCGACTCGAGCTCATCGACCACGAACCGGGCGCGCTCTCCGAGATCGGCCACGGCGGGGTCGACGATGAGGAGCAGCCGTGTCTGCGCCTCCTGCACGGCGTGGACGATGGAGAGCAGCTCGTCGCTGCTCGAAGCGGGCAGGCGGTTCTTGACGCGCTTGAGGCCCGGGCGATCGCCGTCGGGCTCCCAGTACTTCTTCACGAACGCCGCGGCGGCGACTGCCTCGCGCACGGCGACGTCGTACGGGAGGCTCAGCGGGTTGTCGGTCCGCCCCTGTTCGGCGGCGGCCTTGACCCAGCGATCGTAGTCCTTTCCCTGCTTAGCCATGATGATTGCTCGACCCCTCCTCCTGCGATTCGCGGCCCCGCGGACGCGACGCGGAGCGGCAAAGATGAGCTCGCTCGAAGGGGTGTCCAGAGCAGACGCACGATCTGGACGCACGTGGCAGGACGCCGGAGGGGAGAGGTGGCGGCGGGATGTCCTGATGGGCGGGAGCGTGTCCTGATGGGCGGGAGCGTGTCCTGGTGGGCGGCGGCGTGTCCTGATGGCCGGGTCGCGTGTCCTGATGGCCGGGTCGCGTGTCCTGATGGCCGGGTCGCGTGTCCTGACGGCCGGGTCGCGTGTCCTGACGGCCGGGTCGCGTGTCCTGATGGCCGGGCCGGGCGCGGCGGCCTCTCTCGCTAGCGTGTGCCCGGATGATGTGAGGAGCGCATTCAGGAAGTGGTCGTGGCGAGGAGCTCTCTGGCATCGGTTACCACCGCGGCGCGACGGATCCAGCGGTCCAGCTCCTCGAGGTCGGTGCTCGCGAGGACGCGCTCCCGGACCTCGGCGGGGATCTCCAGCCCGCGGGCCTCGATGACGGCAAGCACGGCCTGCGCCTTGGCTTCTATCTTGCCCTTCGCGACGTAGCTGCGCGCGAATTCGCTCTGAAACTGGTATCCGGCCTTCATCATCGCCTCCAATCTCCGCCTCGCCGCTTGGTTCAGCGAGGATAGCACCAGGTCCCCGTAGACGGCGCGGCGCTCCTCATCGAGCCCGGCTGCCGCCGCCAGGAACGCCGCGCCGATCGCCTCCGCCGCGTCGCTCTGCCCATGCGCCATCGCCGATAGCACGACCACCTCGGGCGCTGCCTTCGCCTGCTCGGCGTCCGTCACGACCGGGACGCCTTCGGGCCCGAGCACGAGCGGCGACAGCGTCGCGCCAGGATGGCCCATCTCGATCACCCGCGAGCACCACCGCGCGATGGCCTGGTCGGTCGTCACGATCAGCAGCCACGTCGGGCAGCGGTGCTGCGCCCTCGTCTGGGCGAGGTACACCGGCCAGACGTAAGGCTTGTCCGGGTCCACGCCGAGCTGGACCTCGACCACGATCGCCATCGCGGGCCGCTGCTGCTCGCCGACCAGCAGCACGACGATGACGTCCGCCCGGCGATCCGAGGGCACGATCTCGGCAAGATCGGAGGACACGACGCGCGCCTCCGTGAAGGCCGGCACCGGCTGGCCGAGCGCGTCCTGCAGCATCTCGGCGGCCAGCCTCGGCCGGTTCTTGAACAGCTCTACCAGGGCTTCGTGGGTCACGGAGGGCATCGGATCGTCTCTCGGGTGGGTACGGTCGTGCTGGATTCTCAAACGGCGTGCTGGGTGCGTGCGGTGATCCCGCAGGGGCCGGAGCAGCCGCTTCCCACTCGACGAATTCCGGCCAGCGTCCCGGATTCATCACGCCGTGTGACCTGCGTGTGCCCCGACCGAGCGGGAGAGGAGGTCAGTGCGCTCGCCGCGTCAGGCGCGTGGACGGGGAGGCAAGAGCGCGGTGGCCTGGACGACCGGAGGGCGCCGGCTGGCCGGCTGACGTGCCAGCCGCTTCGCCTGGCGTGTCAGAAGGCGTGGTGGTGACGGTCGGATGCGAGGTGGGACGAGCAGGACGCTCGCTGCGCTCGGGCGTGCCCCGGCGCGCACCTTGCAATGCGCTGGCGCGCGGGAATAGCTTCCTGCTCGTCCTGGAGCGGTGTCGAGGAATCTTGGCGCGGAGGAAAGGCGAATGCGACTTGACCTGGGGGCACTGGCAGTGCGCGACAGCGGCCGGCGAGCCTACAGCGCAGTAGAGGGGACGCGCGGACCCCGGACGAGGACGGCGGGGGGGCAGTGGCGAGCGCGCTGGTGGGCCGCCACGGGGGTCCTGGTGCTGGCGGCGCTGCTCGTCGCGCCGCGCGGGGGGCAGGCGCAGGGTGCCACGCCATCGGCGGATGCGCTGAAGGAGGCTGAGCGGCTCGACCGTGACGTCGTGGCCCTCCACGGCCAGGGGCGCTTCGATGCGGCTCTTCCGCTGGCGGAACGCGCCCTCGCTCTCCGAGAGAAGGCGCTCGGGAGCGAGCACCCCGATGTGGCGACGTCGCTTAACGACCTCGCCTTGCTGTACAAGGCAAAAGGGGACCATGCGAGAGCGGAGCCGCTCTACCAGCGAGCACTCCGGATCCGAGAGAACGCGCTAGGGAGAGAACATCCTCATGTAGCGACGTCGCTCAACAACATCGCAGTACTGTACCATGCAAAAGGAGACTATGCGAGAGCGGAGCCGCTCTACCAGCGAGCGCTCCGGATTCGAGAGAATGCGCTAGGGAGAGAACACCCCGATGTGGCAAACTCGCTCAACAACCTCGCCGCGCTGTACAAGGACAAAGGAGACTACGCGAGAGCGGAGCCGCTCTACCAGCGAGCGCTCCGGATCCGAGAGAAGGCGCTAAGGAGCGAGCATCCCGATGTAGCAAGCTCGATCAACAACCTCGCCGCGCTGTACCGCACCCGAGGAGACTACGCGAGAGCGGAGCCGCTCTACCAGCGAGCACTCCGGATCCGAGAGAACGCGCTTGGGATAAAACATCCTTTGGTGGCGACGTCGCTCAACAACCTCGCCGCGCTATACCACACGAAAGGAGACCACGCGAGAGCGGAGCCGCTCTATCAGCGAGCGCTCCGGATTCAAGAGGACGCGCTAGGGAGCGAGCATCCCGATGTAGCAAACTCGCTCAACAACCTCGCCTTGCTGTACATGGCAAAAGGGGACTATGCGAGCGCGGAGCCGCTCTACCAGCGAGCGCTCGGAATCCTGGAAAAGGCGCTCGGGAGAGAACATCCCGACGCTGCGATACCGCTCAACAACCTCGCCGAGCTGTACAGAACCAAAGGAGACTACGTGAGAGCGGAGCCGCTCTACCAGCGAGCACTCCGGATCCGAGAGAACGCGCTAGGGAGCGAGCATCCCGATGTAGCAAACTCGCTCAACAACCTCGCCTTGCTGTACATGGCAAAAGGGGACTATGCGAGCGCGGAGCCGCTTTACCAGCGAGCGCTCGGAATCCTAGAAAAGGCACTCGGGAGAGAACATCCCAACGTGGCGACGTCGCTCAACAACCTCGCCACGCTGCACATGACGAAAGGAGACTACGCGAGCGCGGAGCCGCTCTACCAGCGAGCGCTCGGAATCCTGGAAAAGGCGCTCGGAAAAGAACATCCCGATGTAGCGATGTCGCTCAACAGCCTCGCCACGCTGCGCATGACAAAAGGAGACTACGCGAGCGCGGAGCCGCTCTACCAGCGAGCGCTCGGAATCCTGGAAAAGGCGCTCGGAAAAGAACATCCCGATGTAGCGATGTCGCTCAACAGCCTCGCCACGCTGCACATGACAAAAGGAGACCACGCGGGAGCGGAGCCGCTCTACCAGCGAGCGCTACGAATCCGAGAGAAGGCGCTCGGGAGCGAACACCCCGATGTGGCGAAATCGCTCAACGGCCTCGCCATGCTGCACATGACAAAAGGAGACCACACGAGATCGGAGCCGCTCTGCCAGCGAGCGCTACGAATCCGAGAGAAGGCGCTAGGGGCAGAACATCCCGATGTGGCGAATTCGCTCAACAACCTCGCGACGCTGTACGCGAACAAAGGAGACTTCGCGAGAGCGGAGCCGCTCTGCCAGCGAGCGCTACGAATCCGAGAGAAGGCGCTAGGGGCAGAACATCCCGATGTGGCGACGTCGCTCAACAACCTCGCGACGCTGTACGCGGACAAAGGAGACTTCGCGAGAGCGGAGCCGCTCTACCAGCGAGCGCTACGAATCCTGGAGAAGACGCTAGGGGCAGAGCATCCCGATGTGGCGATGTTGCTCCTCAACCTTGCGTCGTTGCACCATGCGCGCGGCGATATTCCTGGAGCGCTTCGGATGACCGAGCAGGCCGCAAACATCCAAGATCGCAACGCTGCCATCCTGCTGACCACCGGAGGCGACGAGCAGAAACGCGCCTACATGGCGACCCTCCGCGCGAGCACGGACCACGCCGTCTCTTTGCACGTTCAGTTTGCATCGGCCGATGTGGCGGCGAGGCGCCTCGCCCTGACCGCGATCCTGCGCCGCAAGGGGCGCGTGCTCGACGCGATGACCCACGGCCTCGCGGCCCTGCGCCGTCGCGCCCGCCCCGAGGATCGCGTGCTGCTCGACGAACTGAGCCGCGTGAGCGCCGAGCTGAGCACGTTGACGTGGCGTGGGCCGGCGGAGCGACGACCGGGACAGTCGCCCGAGGACTTCAACAACGGCCAGCTCGCGCAGTACCGGGAGAACCTGGCACGCCTCGACGCCGAGCGGCAGACGCTTGAAGCAGAGATCGGGCGCCGCAGCCCGGAGCTCAAGGCCGAGCTCTCGCCGGTCAGCCTGGCGCAGGTCCAGGCCGCCGTGCCCGACGGTGCAGCGCTCGTCGAGCTCTTCCGGTACCAACCGTACAACCCGAGGGGAACGAAGGCTGCCAAGACCCAATGGGGCAAGGGCCGTTACATTGCGTACGTTCTGCGGCAGAGCGGCGACATCGCCTATGCCGAGCTCGGTGAGGCGGAGCCGATCGAGGGCGCCGCGGAGCAGTTGCTCCGCGCGTTGAGACGCCCCGCGTCGGATCCGCGGCCCGCGGCTCGCGCCCTCGACGCGCTGGTGATGCAGCCGATCCGGCTGCTGATCGGCCCGACGCGCCAGATCCTGCTCAGCCCCGATGCGGCGCTCAACCTGGTGCCCTTCGGTGCGCTCCTCGACGAGGAAGACCACTACCTGGTCGAGCGCTACGCGTTCACCTACCTGCCCAGCGGGCGCGACCTGCTGCGCCTTCGGGCGACAGCTCCGCAGCGTGAACGGGCCGTCGTCATCGCCGCGCCAGACTACGATCACACGGCTGCCCCCGCCGGCCAGCGCGCCGCGTCCAGCGAGGAGCAGGCACCAGCGCACTTCCCTCCCCTCGCCGCGGCGGCCGACGAAGGCCAGGACGTCAGCCGCCAGCTTGCCGGCGCTCGCCTGCTGCTCGGCCAAGCGGCGACCGAGAGCGCCGTCAAGGCGCTCCGCGGTCCGCAGGTCCTTCACATCGTCACGCACGGCTTCTTCGCGTCCGGCGAGAAAGCCCCGGAACCTCCGCCTGCGTTCCTGGACGTCGGATCGCGCGGGCTGCGCGGCATGCCCAGCTTCCTTCCCCACATCGACAACCCCCTGCTCCGCTCCGGCCTCGCGTTCGCCGGCGCCAACCGGAAGGCCGCCGGCGACGACAACGGCATCCTGACCGCCATGGAAGCCTCGCAGCTCGACCTGAACGGCACCAAGCTCGTCGTCCTGGCCGCGTGCGAGACCGGCGTCGGCGAGACCGCGAACGGCGATGGCGTTTACGGCCTGCGGCGCGCGTTCGTGATGGCAGGCGCAGAGACCCAGATCCTGAGCCTCTGGAACGCCGATGACGCGTCGACCCGCGAGCTGATGCACGGTTACTACGCGCGGCTCAAGGCCGGTGGCGGCCGGAGCGAGTCGATGCGCCAAGCGCAGCTCGCGATGCTGGCGGCTCCCGAGCGGGCGCACCCGTATTACTGGGCGAGCTTCATCATCTCGGGCAACGGCGCCGCGCTCGACGGCCGGCCCGTCGACCCCAGCTTCGCTCTGGTGCATCCCGGCGCGCGCGGCTGCCACTGCGAGGTCGGACCGCAGCCGCCCGCAGGCATCGCAGGCGCCTCCGCGGCGGCGCTCCTCGCCACCGCGACCCTGGCACGGAGGCGGCGCCGTGGCGCGCGACGCGGGAGATCGTGGTGCTCGTCGCGGCAGGTCATGAGCGCGAGATTGTTACCGAGCACCGTTGTTGATGCCGATGGTGCGCTTGTCGATCCAGCTCTTTGCAAGCGGAGATCCAGGTCGACGATGGCCATCACGGAGCCGGATTTTCCGGCCATCAAGCAGCCTGCTCGGTAACAGAGATAAAGGCGCGGGAGCCTGGACGCGCGGAGGGCGCAGGCTGACGCGTCAGCCGCTTCGCCCGGCATGTCAGGAATATGATGGTGACGGTCGGATGCGGGTTAGGGCGAGCAGGGCGCTCGCTGCGCTCGGGCGTGCCTCGGCGCGCACCTTGCACTGCGCTGGCGCGCGGGAATGGCTTCCTGCTCGTCCTGGAGCGGTGCCTAGGAATCTTGGCGCGGAGGAAAGGCGAATGCGACTTGACCTGGGAGCACTGGCAGTGCGCAACACCGGGCGGCGAGCGTACAGCGCGGGAGGCGGGACGCGCGGACCCCGGACGAGGGCGGCTGGGGGGCAGCGGCGAGCACGCTGGTGGGCCGCCACGGGGGTCCTGGTGCTGGCGGCGCTGCTCGTCGTGCCGCGCGGGGGTCATGCGCAGGTTGCCACGCCATCGTCGGATGCGCTGGAGGAGGCCGAGCGGCTCAACCGTGAAGTCGTGGCCCTCTACGGCCATGGGCGCTTCGATGCGGCCATATCGCTGGCGGAGCGGGTGCTCGCTCTCCGAGAGAAGGCGCTGGGGAGCGAGCACCCCGATGTGGCGATGTCGCTCAACAACCTTGCCTTGCTGTACGACACGAAAGGAGACTACGCGAAAGCTGAGCCGCTCCACCAGCGAGCTCTACGAATCAAAGAGAAGGAGCTAGGGAGCGAGCACCCCGATGTAGCGACATCGCTCAACAACCTCGCCTCGCTGTACCAGACGGAAGGAGACTACGCGAAAGCTGAGCCGCTCTACCAGCGAGCTCTCCGGATCCTGGAGAAGGCGCTAGGGAGCGAGCACCCCGATGTAGCGACATTGCTCGACAACCTCGCCTCGCTGTACTTCACGAAAGAAGACTACGCGAAAGCTGAGCCGCTCTTCCAGCGAGCTCTCCGGATACTGGAGAAGGCGCTAGGAAGCGAGCACCCCGATGTGGCGACGTCGCTCAACAACCTCGCCTCGCTGTACCAGACGGAAGGAGACTACGCGAGAGCGGAGCCGCTCTTCCAGCGAGCTCTTCGGATACTGGAGAAGGCGCTAGGAAGCGAGCACCCCAATGTGGCGGCGTCGCTCAATAACCTCGCCGCGCTGTACCATTCGAAAGGAGACTACGCGCGAGCGGAGCCGCTCCTCCAGCGAGCTCTACGAATCCGAGAAAAGGCGCTAGGGACAGAGCATCCCGATGTGGCGACGTCGCTCAGCAATCTCGCGGCTTTGCACCAGGCGCGCGGCGATGCTCCTCTGGCGCTTCGGATGCTCGAGCAGGCCGCGAGCATCGAAGATCGCAACGCTGCCATCGTACTCACCACCGGAGGCGACGAGCAGAAGCGCGCCTACATGGCGACCCTCCGCGGGAGCACGGCCCACGCTGTCTCCCTGCATGTTCAGTTTGCATCGGCCGATGTGGCGGCGAGGCGCCTCGCCCTGACCGCGATCCTGCGCCGCAAGGGGCGCGTGCTCGACGCGATGACCCACGGCCTCGCGGCGCTGCGCCGTCGCGCCCGCCCCGAGGATCGCGTGCTGCTCGACGAACTGAGCCGCGTGAGCGCCGAGCTGAGCACGCTCACATGGCGTGGGCCGGAGGCGCAACGACCAGGACAGTCGCCCGAGGACTACAACAACGGCCAGCTCGCGCAGTACCGGGAGAACCTCGCGCGCCTCGATGCCGAACGGCAGACGCTCGAAGCAGAGATCGGGCGCCGCAGCCCGGAGCTCAAGGCCGAGCTCTCGCCGGTCAGCCTGGCGCAGGTCCAGGCCGCCGTGCCCGACGGTGCAGCGCTCGTCGAGCTCTTCCGGTACCGACCGTTCAATCCAAGAGAAACGCACGCTGCCAACACCGTATGGGGCGATGCCCGCTATGTCGCGTACGTCCTGCGGCACAGCGGCGACGTCGCCTGGGCCGATCTCGGCGCGGCCGAGACCATCGAGGATGCCACGGACGAGCTCCTCCGCGCGTTGAGACGCCCGGCGTCGAATCCGCGGCCCGCGGCTCGCGCCCTCGACGCGCTGGTGATGCAGCCGATCCGGCGCCTTCTCGGTCCGACGCGCCAGGTCCTGCTCAGCCCCGATGCGGCGCTCAACCTGGTGCCGTTCGGTGCGCTCCTCGACGAGGAAAACCATGACCTGGTCGAGCGCTACGCGTTCACCTACCTGCCCAGCGGGCGCGACCTGCTGCGCCTTCGGGCGACAGCTCCGCAGCGTGAACGGGCCGTCGTCATCGCCGCGCCAGACTACGATCATATGCCTTCCCCCGCCAGCCGGCGCGCTGAAGGCAGCAGGCCGTCCAGCGAGGAGCAGACGCCAGCGCACTTCCCTCCCCTCGCCGCGGCGGCCGACGAAGGCCAGGCCGTCAGCCAAGAGCTCGCCGGCGCTCGCCTGCTGCTCGGCCAGGCGGCGACCGAGCGCACCGTCAAGGCGCTCCGCGGACCGCAGGTCCTTCACATCGTGACGCACGGCTTCTTCGCGTCCGGCCAGAAGGCCCCGGAACCTCCGCCTGCGTTCCTGGACGTCGGGTCGCGCGGACTGCGCGGCACGCCCGGCTTCCTCCGTCACATCGACAACCCTCTGCTCCGCTCCGGCCTCGCGTTCGCCGGCGCCAACCGCAAGGCTACCAGCGATGACAACGGCATCCTGACCGCGATGGAAGCGTCGCAGCTCGACCTGAACGGGACCAAGCTCGTCGTCCTCTCGGCGTGCCAGACTGGCGTCGGGGAGACCACGAGCGGCGACGGCGTTTATGGCCTGCGGCGGGCGTTCGTGATGGCAGGCGCCGAGACCCAGATCCTGAGCCTCTGGAACGTCAACGACGCGTCGACCCGCGAGCTGATGCGCGGCTACTACGCGCGGCTCAAGGCCGGTGGCGGCCGGAGCGAGTCGATGCGGCAAGCGCAGCTCGCGATGCTGGCCAGCTCAGAGCGCTCGCACCCGTACTACTGGGCGAGCTTCATCGTCTCGGGTAACGGCGCCGCGCTCGACGGCCGGCCGGTCGAGCCCTCCTTGCCCGCACTCAGGCGCCCCCATGGCTGCGGCTGCGACCTCGCGGCGCGACCTCCTGGCGGCGCCGTCACCGGCGCCACGGTGGCCCTCCTCGCTGGCTGCGCCCTCGCAGCCCGCCGGCGGCGCGCAGCGCGCCGCGGCGCCCTGGGACTGGCTCCTCCGTCGGCGCGCTGACGTCGCGCCGCTGACGTGTCAGTCGCGGCGGCTGGCGCGTCAGGTTGATGCGCGCACGCCCCCTCGCATGCCCCGGACCAGGGCTCGCCCGCAATGGGGCGGGCGCATCGGCGTCAGCGCGTCAGCAACGGCGGTCCGCCACGAACCGCTCGAGGCTCGCGGAGATCGGCCGATTCCGACCCAGGCGAGGCCGCGACACGATCGGTCGCTGCGATGAGCGAGGCCCCTCGGCACGAGCAAAGCGTCCCCATGCGACTCACCCGGCGCGCACCTTGCACCGCGCACGGGAGACGGCGGCGCGGCGCTCGCCGTCATCCTACACAACACCTTCCTCGATGATCGCCACGGGCCAGGCCGCGCCCTGGATTGCAGAGCGCGACGCGCCGATAGTACCGTGGATCATCGAGCGCTACATACCCGGATCCGGAGGGACAGCCATTGGCGACGGAGAGGCCCTTCGGCGGGGCGCAGGACGAGCGACGACGCCGGGGCGCAGGACGAGGGCGCAGGAACGTGGGCCTGGAGGGCCCGGCGCTCTCCAGAGCGCGATCGCGCTCGTGTGGAGCGCCGGTCTGCTTCGCGCTGGCGATCCTGCTCGCCCTCGCCGCGCCCGGCTGCATCTCGATGCAGGCTGCGCAGCTGATCGGGCAAGCGCTCGGGCAGGTCATCGCGCAGGCCGTCATCGAGAGCCCGACGCCGCCACCGCTACGCCAGGAGCCGCCACCGCACGTGCCGGAGGAGACGCGGCGACGCAACGCGGAGGCCCTCGCGCTCCAGAAGCGAAGGGAGCTCGATGCCAATATCGGCTGGGAGCGGGGAGACCTCGCAAGCCTGGAGTGGGATCTGGGGCGATGGCACCCGCGGGTAGCGGCGTCCCTCAACAGGCTCGCAGCGCTGTACATCGCCAAAGGCGACCACGCGCGCGCTCAGCCGCTGCTGGAGCGAGCGCTCGCGATCGTCAGACGGGAGCTGGGGCCATGGCACCTCGATATGGTGGGGCCCCTCAACAACCTCGCCGGTGTACACAGAGCGAAGGGCGACTACGCACGCGCGCCCGCGCTGGTGGAGCAGGCGCTCGCGATCCGCGAGAAGGCGCTCGGGAAAAACCACGCCGACGTGGCGGAGTCCCTCAACGACCTCGCGGAGCTGTACGTCAAGAAGGGGAATTACGTACCAGCGGAGCAGCTGCTCGGCAGAGCGCTCGCGATCCGCGAGAAGGCGCTCGGGGAAGACCACCCCGACGTGGCGGAGTCCCTCAACAACCTCGCGATGCTGCACTACGCAAAAGGCCACTACGCACCGGTAGAGCCGCTGTTCTACCGAGCGCTCGAGATCCGCGAGAAGGCGCTCGGGCCATACCACCCCAGCGTGGCAGAGTCCCTCAACAACCTCGCGCTGCTGCACCATGCGCAACGCCACTACGTGACAGCAGAGATGCTGTACAAGCGAGCGCTCGAGATCCGCGACAGCGTGCTCCACCCGGACCACCCGGACGTGGCGGAATCCCTCGATAACCTGGCGATGCTGCACTACACCAGAGGCGACGACACGCCGACGGAGCCGCTGTTCAACCGGGCGCTCGCGATCCGCGAGAAGGCCCTCGGGAAAGAGCATCCGGACGTGGCGGAATCCCTCGGCCACCTCGCGCTGCTGTACCGTGCCAGAGGCGACTACGCGCAAGCAGCGCCGCTGTTCGACCGAGCGCTCGCGATCAGCGAGAAGGCGCTCGGGAAAGAGCACCCGGACGTGGCGACATTGCTCCAGAACATCGCGATCTTGCATCAGGCGCAAGGCGATGGCCCCGAGGCAACGCGAAGGATGACCCTCGCCACGGCGATCGAGGAGCGCAACGCCGCCGTCTTGCTGGCCACTGGAGCCGACGAGCAGAAGCGTGCCTACATCGCTACCCTCCGGCGGAGCACCGAGGCCGCCGTCTCCCTCCACGTCCGCTTCGCGCCGGACGACGAGGCGGCGAAGCGCCTGGCGATCACCACCATCGTCCGCCGGAAGGGGCGCGTCCTCGATGCCATGGCGTACGGCCTCGCGGCGCTGCGCCGCCACGTCTCCCCGGAGAACCGCGCGCTGCTCGACAGGTTGAGCCGCGTCAGCGCCGAGCTGAGCGCCGCCACCTGGCGCGGTCCGGAGGCGCCGCGACCTGACGAGATCACGCCGGATCCGGCGCGACTCGATGCGTACCGCGCGCGCCTGGCCGAGCTCGAGGAGAGCCACCGGCAGCTCGAAGCCGAGGTGAGCCGCCGCAGCCCGGAGGTCCGGGCCCAGCTCTCGCCGATCCCCCTCGCCGGGGTGCAGGCCGCCGTGCCCGCGGGCGCGGCGCTCGTGGAGCTGTTCCGCTATCACCCGCTGGATCCAGCGGCGGACTCGTTCGAGTCCCAGTGGGGCAAGCCCCGCTATGTGGCGTACGTGCTGCGGCGCGAGGGCGACATCGCCTGGGCCGACCTCGGCGAGGCCGAGCCCATCGAGGAGGCCGTCCACGGGCTCCGCAAGGCGCTCGCCCGTGCGGCGGTCGACCCGCGGCCGCCCGCCCGCGCGCTCGACGCCCTCGTCATGCAGCCGATCCGCGGCCTGCTCGGCCCGACGCAGCAGGTCGTGCTCAGCCCCGACGGCGCGCTCAACCTGGTGCCCTTCGGCGCGCTCGTCGACGAGGACGGCCGGTACCTCATCGAGCGCTACGCCTTCACCTACCTGCCGAGCGGGCGCGATCTCGTGCGCTTCCGGGCGACCGCGCCCCCGCGGCAGAGCGAGGTCGTCTTCGCCGCGCCGGACTACGACGGCCCGCCGGCGCAATCGCCGCCGGAGGGCGCGGGAGCTCCTTCCCCCGCGACGGACGTGGCGATGCGGTCGGCGCCGACTGCGGCTGCTCCGGCGCTGGATGCGCGGCAATCACGTGGAGGAAGGGGCGAAGCGATGCGCTTCTCGCCGCTCGCCTCGGCCGCCGAGGAGGGGCGCGCCGTGGGGCAGCAGCTCGTGAGGGCGCAGGTGCTCCTCGGCGCGGACGCGACCGAAAGCGCGGTCAAGGCGCTGCACGGGCCCCGCCTGCTCCACATCGTCACCCACGGCTTCTTCCTGCCGGACCAGAGGGAGCTCCACAGCCCGCCTCGACCACCTTCCCTGGACCTCGGTACACGCGGCCTCGGTGTCCCGGGGAGCGCGCTCCATCACATCGAAGACCCGCTGCTCCGGTCGGGGCTGGCGCTCGCGGGCGCCAACCGGCGGAGCACCGGCGAGGACGACGGCATCCTCACCGCGCTCGAGGCCTCGCAGCTCGACTTGAACGGGACGCAGCTCGTCGTCCTGGCCGCGTGCGAGACCGGCGTCGGCGACACCAGGAGCGGCGACGGCGTCTATGGCCTGCGGCGCGCGCTCGTCATCGCCGGAGCCGAGACCCAGGTCATGAGCCTCTGGAAGGTCAGCGACGACGCCACCCGCGAGCTCATGCTCGCCTACTATGACTTGCTGCTCGCCGGCGGCGGACGCGGCGAGGCCCTGCGAGACGCGCAGCTCGCGATGCTGGCCAATCCCGAGCGCGCACACCCCTTCTACTGGGCAAGCTTCATCGTCTCAGGCAACGACGCGGCGCTCGCCGACCTGCCCATCGTGCCCAGCGTGCCGCGCGTCCCGCCGCACCACGGCTGCGGCTGCGACCTCGCGGCGCAATCTCCTGAAGGCGCCAACGCCGGCGCTGCTGCGGCCCTCCTCGCCGCCTGCGCGCTCGCGTTCCGCCGGCGGGATAGCGGCCCGCGAGAGCGGGGCGCGGCGCTCTCCAGCGCGCGGCCGCGCTCGTGGAGAGCGACGGTCTCCCTCGGGCTGGCGGTCCTGCTCACCGCATCCGGGTGCACCACGACTCAGGCCATCCTGTTGTCCTCGAGCTTGCTGGGGGGGCTCCTCGGCGCGGCCGGGGCCGTCCAGCAGATGAACCGCCAGGCCCGCCTGAACCCGCCCGCGATCGTACCGGAGGAGGCTCGCCGCCTCGACGTGGAGGTCCTTGCGCTTTTCAAGCGAGGAAACATCAATGCCGCCATACCCTTGGCCCAGCGAGAGCTCGCCATCCTGGAGGACGCGCTGGGCAGATGGAGCTCTCACGTGGGGATCTGCCTCCACACCCTCGCACTGCTGTACAGAGCGAAGGGCGACGACGCACGCGCAGAGCCGCTGCTGGACCGAGCGAGCGTGATCCTGGAGCTGGAGCTGGGCAAATGGCACCCCGCTGTGGCGGCCCCGCTCAGCAGCCTCGCAAGCCTGCACAAGGACAAAGGCGACTATGCGCGCGCGATGCGGCTGGCCGAGCGAGCGCTCGCGATCCGCGAGAAGGCGCTAGGGAAAGACCACCCGGACGTGGCGACATCGCTCAACAGCATCGCGGAGCTGTACGTCAAGAAGGGAGAGCGGGCGACAGCAGAGCCGCTGTTCAGCAGGGCGCTCGCGATTCGCGAGAAGGCGCTCGGGAAAGACCACCCGGACGTCGCGGCGTCCCTCGACGACCTCGCCATGCTGCACCATGCAATTGGCGACGACGCGACAGCAGCGCCGCTGCTCAGCAGGGCGCTCGCCATCCGCGAGAAGGCGCTCGGGAAAGACCACCCGAACGTCGCGACGTCACTCAATAACCTCGCCACGCTGCACCATGCAATTGGCGACGACGCGACAGCAGAGCCGCTGCTCAGCAGGGCGCTCGCGATCCGCGAGAAGGCGCTCGGGAGAGACCACCCGGACGTCGCGGCGTCCCTCGACAACCTCGCCGTGCTGCACCGCGCGAGGGGCGACTACGCGCGAGCAACGCCCCTGTTCGACCGGGCGCTCGCCATCCGCGAGAAGGCGCTCGGGAAAGACCACCCGGACGTCGCGACATCGCTCAACAACCTCGCCGTGCTGCACCGCGCGATGGGCGACTACGCGCGAGCAGCGCCCCTGTTCGACCGGGCGCTCGCCATCCGCGAGAAGGCGCTCGGGAAAGACCACCCGGACGTGGCGACATTGCTCCAGAACATCGCGATCTTGCACCAGGCCCAGGGCGACGCCGCCGAGGCAGCGCGGAAGATGACCCTGGCCGCGGCCATCGAGGACCGCAACGCTGCCGCCTTGCTGTCCACGGGAGCCGACGAGCAGAAGCGCGCCTACATGGCCGCCCTCCGGCGGAGCACCGAAGCAGCCGTCTCTCTCCACGTCCACGCCGCGCCGGACGACGAGGCGGCAAAGCGCCTCGCGATCACCACGATCGTCCGCCGAAAGGGGCGCGCGCTCGACGCGATGGCGTACGGCCTCGCGGCGCTGCGCCGCCGCGTCTCCCCGGAAGATCGCGCGCTGCTCGACAAGCTGAGCCGCGTCAGCGCCGAGCTGAGCGCCGCCACCTGGCGTGGGCCGGAGGAACCGCGATCTGGCGAGGCCCCTCCGGATCCGGCTCGACTCGATGCGCACCGTGCGCGCCTGGCCCGCCTCGAACAGAGCCGCCGGCAGCTCGAGGCCGAGGTGAGCCGCCGCAGCCCGGAGGTCCGGGCCCAGCTCTCGCCGCTCCCCCTCGCCGAGGTGCAGGCCGCAGTCCCCGCAGGCGCGGCGCTCGTGGAGCTGTTCCGCTATCACCCGTTGAATCCGCAGGCGGAATCGATCGAGACCCAGTGGGGCAAGCCCCGCTATGTGGCGTACGTGCTGCGGCGCGAGGGCGACATCGCCTGGGCCGATCTCGGCGAGGCCGAGCCCATCGAGGAGGCCGTAGACGGGCTCCGCAAGGCGCTCGCCCGTGCGGCGAGCGACCCGGAGCCGCCCGCTCGCGCCCTCGACGCCCTCGTCATGCAGCCGATCCGCCACCTCCTCGGCCCGACGCAGCGGGTCCTGCTCAGCCCCGACGGCGCGCTCAACCTGGTGCCGTTCGGCGCCCTCGTCGACGAGCACGGCTATTACCTCATCGAGCGCTACGCCTTCACCTACCTGCCGAGCGGGCGCGATCTCGTGCGCCTCCGCGCGACCGCGCCCGCTCGGCAGGGCGCCGTCGTCATCGCCGCGCCGGACTACGACGTCCCGCTGGCGCCGCCGCACACGATGGACGCCATGGACGTGGGAGACATGCACTTCGAGATGGAAGGGCTCTACGGCGGCGCGAGCGCCGAGTCAGATCCCGCCCGCAGGGCGAACGGGGCGATGCGGTTCCATCCGCTGGCCGCTGCCGCCGAGGAGGGGCGCGCCGTGGGCCAGCAGCTCGCGGGGGCGCAGGTGCTGCTCGGCACCGCCGCGACCAAGGCCGCGGTCAAGGCGCTGCACGGCCCGCGCCTGCTCCACATCGTGACCCACGGCTTCTTCCTGCCGGATCAGAGTGAGCTCCGCGCCCCGCCTCCGCCGCCCGCCGTGGATTTCGGTTCGCGTGGCTTCGGTTTCCCGGGGAGCGCGCTCCCGTACATCGAAGACCCGCTGCTCCGCTCGGGGCTCGCGTTCACAGGCGCCAACCTGCGGAGCACCGGCGACGACGACGGCATCCTCACCGCGCTCGAAGCATCGCAGCTCGACCTGAGCGGCACGCAGCTCGTCGTCCTGGCCGCGTGCGAGACCGGCGTCGGCGACGCCAGGAGCGGCGACGGCGTCTACGGCCTGCGGCGCGCGCTCGTCATGGCCGGCGCCGAGACCCAGGTCATGAGCCTCTGGAAGGTCAACGATGACGCCACCCGCGAGCTCATGCTCGCCTATTACGACCGGCTGCTCGCCGGCGGCGGCCGCGGCGGCGCCCTGCGAGACGCGCAGCTCGCGATGCTCGCCACCCAGGAGCGCGCGCACCCCTTCTACTGGGCCAGCTTCATCGTCTCCGGCAACGACGCGGCGCTCGACGGCGGGCGGGTCGAGCCAGGCTTCGGTCAGGTTCATCCCGGCGCGCGTGGGTGCAGCTGCGAGGTCGGAGCGCAGCCGCCCCAAGGCATCGCAGGCGCCTCGGCGGCGCTCCTCGCGGCGGCTGCGCTCCTGACACGGCGGCGCCGCTCAACGGCTCGAAGCGGCGGGCGATCGGGGCGCTCGCTGCGACAGGCACCTGGACGCGAGACGGGAGCGCGGCAGCCCGGACGACCCGAGGGCGCCTGCTGACACGTCAGCCGCTTCGCCCGACGTGTCAGCGCACGTGATGGTGACGGTCGGATGCCCTGGGGCGAGCAGGGCGCTCGCTGCGTTCGGACGTGCCCCGGCGCGCGCCTTGCAGAGCGCAGGCGTGCGGCAATCGCCTTTCGGTTGTCCTGGGGCGATGTCGCGGAGTCCTCGCGCGGAGGGAAAGGCGAATGCGACGTGATCTCGGTTCGGCACGTGCGCGCGCGAGCGGGCGGCGACCGCACAGCACGGGCGTGGGCGGATGCGAATCGACGACGGCGGCGGCGGTGGGCCGGCGGCGAGCACGCTGGTGGGCCGTCACGGGGATCCTGGTGCTGGCGGCGTTGCTCCCCGTGCCGCGCGCGGGCCATGCGCAGGATACCACCCCGTCGGCGGATGCGCTGAAGGAGGCCGAGCGGCTCAACCGCGACGCCATGGTCCTCCACGGCGAGGGCCGCATCGATGCGGCGATTCCGCTCGCGGAACGCGCGCTTGCCATCCGAGAGAAGGCGCTCGGGAGAGACCACCCCGCTGTGGCGACATCGCTCAACGACCTCGCCGCGCTGTACCATGCGAAAGGGGACTACGGGCGAGCAGAGCCGCTGCTCGTGCGAGCGCTGGCAATCCAGGAGAAGGCGCTCGAGAAAGACCATCCCGATGTGGCGGCGTCGCTCGGTAATCTCGCCGCCCTCTACCACGCGCAAGGCGACTACGGGAGAGCGAGGCCGCTGTACGAGCGAGCGCTGGCTATCCATGAGAAGACGCTCGGGCAAGAGCATCCTGATGTGGCAAGAACACGCACGGCTCTCGCGATGTTGCGTCTATCGCGCGGCGACGTGCCCGAGGCCGTCCGCGGCCTCGCGCGGGCGCTGGAGATCGAGAGCCAGAACGCCGAAAGGTTGCTGAGCGCCAGCGGTGATTTGCAGCAAAAGCTCGCCTATGCAGCGACGCTGCGCGGCAGCACCGACGCCGCCATCTCCCTCCATGTCCAGCGTGCGCCGGCGGACGAGGCGGCCAAGCGACTCGCCATCACGACGATCCTCCGCCGGAAGGGGCTCGTGCTCGACGTCATGGCGCGCGGCCTCACCGCCCTGCGCCGTCGTCTCTCCCCCGAGGATCGCCGCCTGCTCGACAAGCTCAGCGGCGTCAGCGCCGCGCTGAGCGCGCTGACATGGCGTGGGCCGGCGCTGCGCCAACCCGGACAATCCCTCGAGGAACGTGAGACGCAGCTCGCCGAGTACCGCGCCAGCCTGGCGCGCCTGGATGATGAGCGGCAGATGCTTGAAGCGGAGCTCGCGCGCCGCGGCCGGGACACGACGGCCGAGCTGTCGCCAGTGAGCCTCGCTCAGGTGCAAGCAGCTGTTCCTGACGGAGCGGCGCTCGTGGAGATGTTCCGCTATCGACCGTTCAATCCGAGGGGAACCGAGGCGGGGACGACCAGCCGGGGCGAGCCCCGTTACGTGGCGTATGTTCTGCGGCAGGGCGGCGCCATCTCGTGGACCGATCTCGGCGAGGCGGCGCCCATCGAGCGAGCCGCGGAGCAGCTGCTGCGCGAGCTCCAGCGCCCGACGTCGGATCCGCGTCCGGCGGCTCGCGCCCTCGATGCGCTGGTGATGCAGCCGATCCGACGTCTGCTCGGCCCGACGCGCCAGATCCTGCTCAGCCCTGATGGTGCGCTCGACCTCGTGCCCTTCGGCGCGGTCGTCGATGAAGAAGGCCATTACCTCGTGGAGCGCTATGGGCTCACGTACCTGACCGGCGGACGCGAACTGTTGCGGTCAAGGGAGGTGACAGCGCCGCGGCAGGGCGGCGTCGTCATCGCCGCTCCGGACTACGACGCTTCGGTTGCCTCCGCGAGCCCGAGCCAGGAGGGAGATGCACCGACGTATTCGATGGATGTCCCTCATCTTCACTTTTCACCCCTCCCCGCTACGCTCGACGAGGGCCGCTCCGTTGCGGGGCGGTTCGCAGGGACCCGCCTGCTGCTCGGACCGGCAGCGACCGAGACGGCGGTGAAGTCGCTGCATGGACCGCGCTTGCTGCACGTCGTGACGCACGGGTTCTACGTGCCCGGCGAGGATCCGCCGGACGCTTCGCCTCCACCGTTTTCTCTGGAGGCGCGCCGATCCGCGAGGGCGGGCTGGGGGGGCTCGTTCCTGCCCCCCGAGAATCCCCTGCTCCGCGCCGGCCTGGCGCTCGCCGGCGCGAACCGGCGCGGGAGCGGCGGCGGCGACGACGGCATCCTCACGGCGCTGGAGGCGTCGCAGCTCGATCTGAGCGGGACCAAGCTCGTCGTGCTTTCGGCTGCCGAGACGGGCGTTGGCGAGGTCCTGAGCGGCGAGGGCGTCCATGGCCTGCGATGGGCGTTGGCGGTCGCCGGCTCCGAGACGCAGGTCACGTGCCTCTGGAACCCCGACGACGCGTCGACCCGCGAGCTGATGCAGGGCTACTACGCGCGGCTCATGGCTGGTGGCGGCCGGAGCGAGTCGATGCGGCAAGCGCAGCTCGCGATACTGGCGACGCCGAAGTGGGCGCACCCGCACCACTGGGCCAGCTTCATCGTCTCGGGCAACGGCGCCGCGCTCGACGGCCGGCCGGTCGAGCCCAGCTTCGGTCGGGTGCATCCCGGTGCGCGCGGGTGCAGCTGCGGGGTTGGGACGCAGCCGCCCGCAGGGACCGGAGGTGCCTCCGCCGCGCTCCTCGCCGCGGCTGCGATCCTGGTGCGCCGGCGGCGCCGTGGGGCGCGGCGCGGAAGCCTTGGAGATCGCCGCGGCAAGCACCTGCACGCGAGACGAGGGCGCGGGGGCCTGGACGACCGGAGGGAGCAGGCTGCCGTGTCAGCCGCTTCGCCCGGCGTGTCAGGAATGTGGTGGTGACGGTCTGACGCGCGGCAGGGGGTGGAGGGAGTTCGCTGCGCGTCGATGGGCTCCGGCGCGCGCCTTGCAATGTGCTGGCGCGCGGGGATAGCTTCCCGGTCGTCCTGGAGCGGTGTCGAGGACTGCTCGCGCGGAGGAAAGGGCAATGCGACTTGACCCGGGAGCGTCGGCGGTGCGCGACAGCGGGAGGCGACCGTGCGGCGCGGGAGGCGGGAGGCGCGGACCGCGGGCGAGTCCAACAGGCGGCCAGCGGCGAGTGTGCTGGTGGGCCGCCACGGGGATCCTGGTGCTGGCGGCGCTGCTCCTTGTGGCGCGCGATGGCCATGCGCAGGGTGCCACACCATCGGCGGATGCGCTGGCGGAGGCTGAGCGGCTCCACCGTGACGTCGTGGCCCTCTATGGTCAGGGGCGCGTTGATGCAGCTCTTCCGCTGGCGGAGCGCACCCTCGCAATCCTAGAGAAGGCGCTGGGCAAAGAACATCCCGATGTAGCGACATCTCTCAACAGCCTCGCCTTGCTGTACTACACGAAAGGAGATTACGCGAGAGCGGAACCGCTCTACCAGCGCGCGCTGGCAATCGACGAGATGGCGCTCGGGAGAGGGCATCCCTATGTGGCGACGTCGCTCAACAACCTCGCCGAGCTGTACAGGGCAAAAGGAGATTACGCGAGAGCGGAACCGCTCTACCAGCGCGCGCTCGCAATCGACGAGATGGCGTTCGGGAGAGGGCATCCCTATGTGGCGACGTCGCTCAACAACCTCGCCGAGCTGTACAGGGCAAAAGGAGATTACACGAGAGCGGAACCGCTCTACCAGCGCGCGCTCGCAATCCTGGAGAAGTTACTCGGGAGAGAGCATCCCGATGTGGCGAAATTGCTCAACAACCTCGCCTTTCTATACTACATAAAAGGAGACGACGCGAGAGCGGAGCCGCTCTACCAGCGCGCACTCGCAATCCTGGAGAAGGCGCTCGGGAGAGAGCATCCCGATGTGGCGAACTCGCTCAACAACCTCGCCGCGCTGTACAAGGCAAAAGGAGACTACGCGAGAGCGGAGCCTCTCTTCCAGCGAGCCCTCGGCATTCGAGAGAAGGCGCTCGGGAGAGAACATCCCGATGTCGCGACCTCGCTCAACAACCTCGCCTTGCTATACTACATAAAAGGAGACTACGCGAGAGCGGAGCCGCTCCACCAGCGAGCCCTCGGCATTCGAGAGAAGTTGCTCGGGAGAGAGCATCCCGATGTAGCGAACTCGCTCAACAACCTCGCCGCGCTGTACAAGGCAAAAGGAGACTACGCGAGAGCGGAGCCACTCTACCACCGAGCCCTCGGCATTCGAGAGAAGGCGCTCGGGAGCGAACATCCCCAGGTGGCGACCTCGCTCAACAACCTCGCCGCGCTGTACACGGCAAAAGGAGACTACGGGGCGGCGGAGCCTCTCTTCCAGCGAGCGCTCACAATCCTAGAGAAGGCGCTCGGGAGCGAACATCCCGATGTGGCGATGTTGCTCGAAAACCTTACGGCTTTGTGCCAGGCGCGCGGCGATGCTCCTGGAGCGCTTCGGATGCTCGAGCAGGCCGCGAACATCGAAGATCGCAATGCTGCCATCCTGCTGACCACCGGAGGCGACGAGCAGAAACGCGCCTACATGGCGATCCTCCGCGGGCGCACATACGCCGCCGTTTCCATGCATGTTCAGTTTGCACCGGCCAATGTGGCGGCGAGGCGCCTCGCCCTGACCACGATCCTTCGTCGCAAGGGGCGCGTGCTCGACGCGATGACCCACGGCCTCGCCGCGCTGCGCCGTCGCGCGGGCGCCGAGGATCGCCTGCTGCTCGACAAGCTGAGCCGCGTGAGCGCGGAGCTGAGCACGCTCACGTGGCGTGGCCCGGAGGCGCGACGGCCGGGACAGTCGCCCGAGCACTACGTGAACGGCCAGCTTGCGCAGTACCGTGCGAACCTGGCGCGCCTAGATGCCGAGCGGCAGACGCTTGAAGTGGAGATCGGGCGCCGCAGCCCGGAGGTGAAGGCCGAGCTCTCGCCGGTCAGCCTGGCGCAGGTCCGGGCCGCCGTGCCCGATGGAGCAGCGCTCATAGAGCTCTTCCGGTACCTTCCGTTCGATCCGAGGGGAACAGAGGCGACCAAGACCAAATGGGGCAAGTCTCGCTACGTCGCTTACGTTCTGCGGCACAGCGGCGACATCGCCTGGGCTGACCTCGGCGAGGCCGAGCCCATCGAGAACGCCGCGGAGCGGTTCCTCCGCGCGTTAAGACGCCCGGCGTCGGATCCACGGCCCGCGGCTCGCGCCCTCGACGCGCTGGTGATGCAGCCGCTCCGTCGCCTGCTCGGCCCGACGCGACAGGTCCTGCTCAGCCCCGACGGCGCCCTCAACTTGGTGCCGTTCGGTGCTCTGCTCGACGAGGAAAACCACTACTTGGTCAAGCGCTATGCGGTCACCTACCTGCCCAGCGGGCGCGACCTTCTGCGCCTTCGGACGATAGCGCCGCAGCGTGAACGGGCCGTCGTCATCGCCGCGCCAGACTATGATCACAGGGCCGTCCCCGCCGGCCGGCGCGCGGATGACAGCATGTCGTTCAGCGAGGAGCAGGCGCCAGCGCATTTCACTCCCCTCGCCGCGGCGGCCGCCGAAGGCCAGACCGTCAGCCAGGAGCTCGCCAGCGCTCGCCTGCTGCTCGGGCGGGCAGCGACCGAGAGCGCGGTCAAGGCGCTCCGCGGACCGCAGGTCCTTCACATCGCGACGCACGGCTTCTTCGCGTCCGGCCAGGAGCCCTCGCAGCCTCCCCCTCCACTTCTGGACGTGGGGTCGCGCGGGCTGCGCGGCATGCCCGGCTTCCATCTCCACATCGACAACCCCCTGCTCCGCTCCGGCCTCGCGTTCGCCGGCGCCAACCGCAAGGCCACCAGCGATGACAACGGCATCCTGACCGCGATGGAAGCGTCGCAGCTCGACCTGAACGGGACCAAGCTCGTCGTCCTCTCGGCGTGCCAGACTGGCGTCGGGGAGACCACGAGCGGCGACGGCGTTTATGGCCTGCGGCGGGCGTTCGTGATGGCAGGCGCCGAGACCCAGATCCTGAGCCTCTGGAACGTGAACGACGCGTCGACCCGCGAGCTGATGCACGGCTACTACGCCCAGCTCAAAGCCGGTGGCGGCCGGAGCGAGTCGATGCGTCAAGCGCAGCTCGCGATGCTGGCGAGCTCAGAGCGCTCGCACCCGCACTACTGGGCGGGCTTCATCGTCTCGGGCAACGACGCAGCGCTCGACGGCCGTCCAGTCGCTCCCAGCTTCGCTCAGGTGCATCCCGGCCCGCGCGGATGCCACTGCGAGGTTGAACCGCAACCGCCCCCAGGCCTCGCTGGCGCCTCGGCCGCACTCGTCGCCGCCGCGACCCTGGCACGGAGGCGCCGACGCGGGGCGCAGGCTGATTGAGGATCGAGAAGGCGCCGGCACGTCCACGCTCCACCGCCGCGTTGCTCCCGCGCGCGCGATGCCAGGGCAACCTGCAGAAGCGACCCATGCTCGACAACCGAACGGCCCCCTCGCGGGGCTCACACCCCTGACGATCTCCACCGCGCGCGCTGACACGTCAGCCGCCGCTCCTGACACTGCACGGACACGTCAGCCCTGCCGGCCCGCGCCCCCGCGCCCTCGGCAGCCCGTCTCTATCCCGTCCCCTCCCCTCCCGCTCCCTCGAACGCCTCCGCCGCGGACAGCACGTCCATCCGCTCGTCCCATCGCTCCCGCGGGATTCCCTCCCCCAGCGCCCCCAGCGCCCCCCGGAAGCCCGCCCGCGCCCCGGGCGCCACCCGCCCGAGCAGGCCCAGCGCCTGCAGCCCGATGCCCGGCACCCGACACGCCATCGCCGCCTCCGCGAGCTCCTCCACCTCGCCCTCGTCCGCCATCGCCCCCGCCGCCAGCGCGAGGCACCGCGAGAGCAGCGCCCCCGACGGGCGGTCCATCCCCCGCCACAGCCTCGCCGCCCGCCCCCCCAGCTCCGCAGCGACCGCCGCTCGCTCCGCGCGATACGCCACCGCCGCCTCGGTCAGGCACACGAGCGCCTCGAGCTGGGGCACGCCGACGCGCCCGATCGCCTCGACCAGGTCGAGGTCGGGCTCCGCCGCCTCGCCCATGCGGTAGAGCGCCGACCGCGCCAGCCACTCGGCGCGCCCCTCCCAGTACGGGTTCCTGCAGTGCGCCGCGAGCTCCCGTGCCGCCTCCGCCCGGGCCGCCGCCTCGCGGTGCCGGAACGCCTCCAGCAGCGCCGACGCGGAGCTCAGCATCGCCGCGATCCGCCCCGTCACCCACGGCTCCGACGCGGCGGCCTCCGCGTGAAGCGCCGCCGCCTCGTCGAAGCGGCCCTCGATGTAGCGAAGCCGCGCGCGGCCCTCGACAAGGCAGAGCCGCGCCGTCGGATGCCCGGAGCGCTCGGCCCACGCGTCGACCTCCACCAGCGCCTGCGCCAGAAGCAACGGAGAGGCTCGCCTCGCCGCGACCGCGATCCGCACCCCGTGCCGCCGCCGCTCCAGCGCCGGGTCCGAGAACGGCGAGATGTCATCGGCCAGCTCCCGCGCCCGCTCCCCGCGCGGCCCGAGCCCGGCCAGCGCCGCCTGCACCAGGAGCTCGAGGCGCGCCACCTCCGGGCCGCGCGCCACCGCGCGAGACAGCTCGTAGAGCACCCTGTCCATGGCGCGCGGCGTCCCTTCCGCAAAGGCGATCTTCACCCACACGGAGAGGATCCCGAGCTCGGCATCGGCCGCGGCCTCACCGCCCTGGCGGCGCGCGACCAGGAGCGCCTCGCCGACCGCAGCCACCGCCTGGCCCAGCATCCCCGCCGATGCGCGACCCAGCGCGACCTCGATCGCCTCGCGCGCCGCCTCCAGCTCCTCGTTTCCCGCCAGCAGATGGAACAGGCGCCCCTCCTGCCCGGGACGCAGCACGCCCGCGATCGCGCGATGCGCCTTGATCCGGCGCGCCGCGGGCCACGTGATGTCGACCTGCCCGATCGGCTCCACCCGATCGCCGGACAGACGCCGCGCGATGCCGCGGCGTACAAGCTGCTCGCACTCGGCCTCGACCCGCCACACCGGCCGACCCATCGCCGCCGCGAGCTGCTCGATGTCGAGCTGGTGCCCGGCGAAGCCCAGCCACCGCAGGAGCTCTCCGAGATGCGGCTCCTCCTCCAGCGCACGCCCCTCGACGGCGGGCGTGGTCTCCCGGAGCCCCGCGCTCAGCCGATCGAGCGCCTCGCGCTCCACGGCGAACGTCGCGCCGTCCCAGCGCGCGAGCCCGAGCTGGAGCCACAGCGTCAGCTCCGCCTCTACACGCGCAGGGATCCCATCGGTCCGCTCCCACAGCGCGCGCGCGGCATCCTCGCGCAGGTGGAAGAGCCGGTCCGGCCCCGCGAACAGCGGCGAGAGCGCCGCCTCGTCGAGCGGCCCGAGCGCGATCACGTCCGCGCGCGGGGATCCGGGCAGCGCGCCGGGGAGGGCCCGGACGAGCGCGCCCTCGCCAGCGCGACAGCGCTCCAGGATCGCGGCCGACCAGGGATCGAGCCGGTCCGCGTCGTCGGCGAGGATCACCGCGCCCTCGTCGAGCGCCCGCCGGAGCTGCGCCGCGGCCCAGGCCGTGACGTCCTCAAGCCGGCGCGCGCCCTGCTCCTCCAGGGATCCGAGGAGGGGGAGCAGGCTGCCCAGCGGCGCGCGGGAAGGCTCCAGCCACACGACGCGCAGCCCCGCCTGCTCCAGCGCCTCGCTCGCGTCGCGCAGGCAGCGCGAGCGGCCCGAGCCGGGCGGCCCCACGACGTCGACCGGGCGCCGCGCGCGCGCCGCCTCGACCAGGGCCCGGAGCGGCGCGCGATCACCGAGGCGAGGCAGCTCGGGCCCGTGACGGCGCGGCACCCGGCCGCCCCGGAGCGCGATCAGCACCTCGGCCGCGGAGCGGAACCGGTCCTCCGGCCGCTGGGCCAGGAGCCGGTCGACGACCTCGGCGAGCTGCGCCGGGATGTCGGGAACGACGTCCTGGATGGGCACCGCAGGCCACGACAGCCGCGCGCGCAGGAGGACCCTCACCTCCTCGGCCTCGTGAGGAACGCGGCCGCTGAGCGCCTGGTACAGCATCACCCCGACAGCGTAGAGATCGGCGCGCCCGTCCACGGGCGCGTCCACGATCTGCTCGGGGGCAAGATAGAGCGGGGTGCCGAGGACCCGGCCGGCCTGGGTGAGCCGCGCGCCCGGCGCGCTCCAGAGCGAGATGCCGAAGTCGAGCACCGTCGGCCGCCCCTCGGCGTCGACGAGCACGTTGTCGGGCTTCAGGTCGCGGTGAACGATGCCCGCGGCGTGCACGCGCGCGAGGACCTCGAACAGCCCGAGCGCGGGCGCCGCGATGTCAGCCCACGCGCGGCGCGACGGCGGCGGCGCGTCGGGCGCGGCTTCGCCCGGGAACGGGGTGCCCTCGACGCGCTCCATGACGAGGAAGGGGCGGTCGCCCTCCACCCCCTCGTCGAGCAGCTGCACCACGCCCGGCACCCGCAGCATGCGGAGCGCGGCGATCTCGCGGCGCACACGCGCGGAGCTCGCGCCGGCGCTGCCGTGCATCCACTTCAGCGCCACGGGCCGGCCCAGCACGAGATCCTGGGCGGTCCACACCTCGCCGTACGATCCGGCGCCGAGCGGGCCGATCAGCTGATAGCGCCGCGCGATGACCTGACCCGGCGCCGCGCCGCCTCCTTTCGCTTCATCGGCCTCGCCGTGCGGCTCCACCGCGACCGCGCGGGTGTCGCGGTTCGAGGCGCGCGCCTCGCCAGCGCCGTCGCCCCGGGGACGCGCCCCGCCCCCCTCGTCGCCCAGCGGGTGTGTCTCGGCCGCGCCGTCGACCAGGGGGCGCACCTCGCGCGTCTCGTCGCCCAGCGAGCGTGTCTCGCCCGTGATGGGCTCGGCGTCGTCAAGCTCGGCCCCGACGGACAGCGTGGCGCTGGCAGGCGTGAGATCCGCGTCCGGGCCGGGCACGACGCGCGAGGGTATCCCGCCGTCAGAACCCCTCGCAACGCCGACGAGCGCGCCGCGGCCCCGTACGTCCGGTGCGCTGCGCGCTCCCGGCGGGCGGCGCGCTCAGGGCTGCGCTGGCGGCGTCTGCTGGTGATGGTTGACGCACCCGGTGATCGCGAACGTGCACCCCGGAGCCCAGCTCTGGTTGGCGACGTCGATGAACGCGTCGAGCGAGCTCGCCTGGCGGGCGCCGACCGAGATCGCCGCAGACACCGCCCGGCCCGCCGGCTCATAAGCCTCCGGCAGCAGCCAGTACTCGATGCTGGACGCATCCGCGAGGCCGCGGACGGCGAACGCGAGCCCCAGCGCCCTCTGCAACTGGCGCAGCTCGATGATCCTTCCGTCCGGATCGAGCTGCCGCGGCGCGCTCGGGTAATAGGTCGGCGGCGGCAGCTTGGAGGCGGCCGGGAGCCGGGTCCACGTGACTCCATGGTAGGTGCCGCCGTGGCGATACAGATCGGCCTGCGCCCAGACGTAGTAGGAGCCCGGCCGCCACAGGCTCTTCACGCCCGCCTGCCAGTCCGCGAGCGACCAGCCCTCCATCGACGCAGGCGGCGGACGGACGACGAACTCGTTCTGCGGATCGCGGTAAAGCAGCCAGCGCTGGAGCTGACCCAGGCCGTTCTCGACCGTGTAGGCGTAGCCGATCACCTCATCAGAACCCGCGTTGACGATCTGAACGGCACCCAGTGCAAGCTGACCTTTGAGCATCTGCTTATCCTCCAGTACGAAGCGCGGCGCACGCGCCGGTGACGAGGAGACCTTCCGAGGCAATCGAGCACCTCGACGCCGGACGACTCCGGCGCTCCTCGATCGGTTGGCGTTGGCCCCTCGCCCGGAGATATCAGCAACCCGTGTGCCATGGCGAGAGCGCGCGGGGCGCAGGGCCGCGGCGCCTTGCGGCGCGCGCGTGGGGGTGCCTACCATGCGCGCACCTATGGGATCAGGCGCGAAGTCGACCCTCGGGGAGACCACGCTGGAGAGCCACGGGACCTCGAACGGCCTGGCTCTCGCCGCGATGACGCCGGCCCTCACGATCCTCTGCCATCCTCGCCTCGACCGCGTGGGCGAGCGCGCGCTGCTCGGCGAGCTCGCCGCGGGCGGGGCCGCCCTGGTGTCGCGGGTCACGCCCGCGTTCGCGGCGAAGGGGCAGTCGTCCGGATCGCCGCTCGAGGACGGACACCTGAGCCGGCGTCCTCTCCGCCTGTCGGCCGCGGGCGGCGACGGCATCCGGCTCGAGATCGGCGATAGCGGCACGGCGGTCGTCGCGCAGGGCCGGCGGATCCGCGAGAGCACCGTGTTCTCCGCGGAGCAGGTGAAGCGCGGCGTCGTGCTGGAGCTCTCGCGGCGCGTCGTGCTGCTGCTCCATCGCACGGGCGGGCTGCATGCGCTGCCGCAGGACGCGGCGACCGAGGAAGCGGTCCGGGAGCTCGTGGGCGAGAGCGACGGGCTCCGGCGGATGCTCTGGGAGATCCGGAGCGTGGCCGATCAGGACCTCCCCGTGCTGCTCCGCGGCGAGACGGGGGTCGGCAAGGAGCTCGCGGCGCGCGCCGTCCACGTGGCGAGCCTGCGCCGGAGCCGGCCCTTCGTCGCGGTGAACCTCGGCGCCATCGCCCCGAGCCTCGCGATCGCGGAGCTCTTCGGCGCCGAGCGGGGCGCCTACACCGGCGCCGACCGACGCCAGACGGGGTATTTCGAGCGCGCCCACGGGGGGACGCTGTTCCTGGACGAGATCGGCGAGGCGCCGGCAGAGCTCCAGGTGGCGCTGCTGCGCGCGCTCGAGACAGGGGAGATCCAGCCCGTGGGCGCGCAGCAGGCGCGCAAGGTCGACGTCCGCGTCATCGCGGCGACGGACGCGGACCTGGCGAAGAAGGTGGCGAACGGCACCTTCCGCGCGCCGCTCCTGAACCGGCTCTTGTCGTACGAGATCTGGATTCCCCCGCTGCGCGAGCGCCGGGACGACATCGGGCGCCTGCTGGTGCGGTTCTTCCGGGAGGAACTCGCGCGGATCGGCGAGGCGCACCGGCTGGCGCCGCCGGGGCCGGCGGGCACGCCCTGGCTGCCGGCGTCCGTCGTGGCCCGGCTCGCCGACCACGACTGGCCGGGCAACATCCGGGAGCTGCGCAACGTGGTGCGGCAGCTCGTCCTCGGCAGCCGCGGCCAGGAGCGCCTGGTGGTGGGCCCCGCAGTCGAGCGCCAGCTCCGGGAGGCCGCGCAGGCCGCGGCACCGCTCGCGCAGGAGGAGGCGGCGGTGTGCGAAGTGACGTTGCCAGGCGGGGAGGAGGCGCCGCCCAGCCGGGAGGAGGCGCCGCCCAGCCGGGAGGAGGCGCCGCCAAGCGGGAAGCTGGCGCCGCCCAGCGCGCCGGAAGCGCAGGAGGGGCCGCCGAGGGCGGCTGCACCCTGGCGGAAGCCGGCCGACGTGCCGGAGGCCGAGGTCGCCGAGGCGCTCCGCGCTAGCCGGTGGGACCTCTCGGCCGCCGCCGCGCGGCTCAACATCACGCGGCCGTCGCTGTACCAGGTGCTCCAGCGCTCTCCCAGCTTCCGGACGGCGCGGGATCTCACCGCCGAGGAGATCCGCCGATGCCACGAGGAGTGCGGCGGGGACGTGGGGCGCATGGTCGAGCAGCTCGAGGTGTCGGAGCGGGCGCTGCGGCGGAGGCTGCGGGAGATGGGGCTCGAGTGACGCGCGCCGCCTCCGGTGACGTATTGCGAATGACGTGTCAGGCCACGGGCTGACGTATCCGGCGTTGATCTGAAGAGACGCCCCGAGGAAGGGCCCTCTGGCTGGCCGCGCGGGCGGGGCCCGGCGATCGACCGAGCGGTGGCATCCGAGCCGTCGCAGGCTTCGGGCTCGTCCAGGCGCCTGGCGGGGTTGCCGGGGAGGCCGCGCCGGCGCGCGACGCCGGAGCCTCTACACGTCGGCGTCGCGCGGCTGACATGTCAAGAACGAGCCCTGTCATGTCACGAGGCGCGACGGGGAGGCGCCGCACGCCCGTGGCTCCCACCTGCGCCGCGATCAGACCACCTCACGGCCGATCGTTTCAACCGATCAAGCACCTTGATCAAACGATCACATCCGGCGCCCGCGCACGCGGATCTCCATGGAGCACGCGGTGCCGTACGCTCCGGCGCCGCGCCGCATGCGGCCGGAGCCCGCCTGGCATGCGCTATGCTTGGCCGTCCAGCCGGCAGAGACAGAGAGGACCGGTATCACGGCGCCGCGAACGGCACGATCGATACCCGGGCCCGCAGAGCGGGAAACGGTGGACCCATGAATACAGCTCAGAACATCGGAGGTGCCGTTGGAACCCTGGTGGGGCTCCTTTTCCTCGGCCTGCTGCCCTATCGTTTTCTCAGGAACGGCCTCCGCGAGGACAACAAGTCGCGGCGACAGGCGAACCTCGCCCTGGCCTGCGGGCTGTCGATCCTCGTCTTTCTGCCGCTGTTCGGGGCTGCTTGGATTCCCCGACCTCTGATGAGCGTGGTTGGTGGTGCGCAGGTGCTCCTGGGGATTTCCGGGGTGGCGCTCGCGATCGCGTCCCTGAGGAGCCGCGCGAAAGACGAGCGGACCGGGCGAACCGGAGCCGTCCTTGGGGGCCTGATTTCCCTCCTGCACGCTCTCGCCGGACTCAGCGCGGTGCTCGTTCCCTTCCTCACGGACATCCGACCTGATCCGGGCACCGCCTGGACCTACACTGACCCGGCTCAAGGCTTCCACGTAAAGCTCCCCTCCAGCAGGTGGCGGCAGGTCCAGGGACCGAAAGGAGAGACCGCCTTCGCGCACGCCGCGCCCCGAATGCAAGCCATCATCCTGTCGACCAAGGAAGCGCAAACGCTCGAGAGCTACGAGGCGGCCGCCGCGAGCCACAGGGAGCACCTCGACCGGAGCAAACCCTGCCGTTCTACCGTCGTGCATCGCAGGGGGACGACGCCGAGCGGCAATCCGTTCACTTACTCGACGTGTGCCGAGAGCTCGCCGTCGGGCGGGAAGACCTTCGTGGCCACGTCCATCGTCTTCTGCAAGGAAAGAGGACTGCTGGTCCTCATCCTCTGCGAAGGCCAGTCGAAGATGCTCTCTTCATCCTTCCAGGATCTGGAGAACGAGTCGTTTCAAGCAGCCGCCTCCTATATCCTGGAGTCCGTCGAATGAACCCGCCCTGCAACGGCAGCTCCGAGACGCCGCGCCGTGGCGATCTCACAGGCGCAGGCTCCCGCGTCAGCAGCCGGTCCGCGTGGAGCACGCGAGAAGAGCAGCCGTAGGCAGCCCCTCGCGCGCGGGTATCGTCCAGGGTTCGTGGGGTGCTCCATGAAGCGCCCTCGGAGAGGATACAGGACAGATGTTGCCGAATGGAAAGCTGCGAGCGCCGATAGCGGTGTTTCTCCTGGCCCTGCTCGTGCTCGCGCAGGCCTGCGCCGGCGGGAGCGCTGGAAAGCCCGCGAAGGTCGGCCCTCCTGACGCCCAGGCGCCGCGGCGAGCGCTCACGGGATGCAGCGGCGAGTCGTTCCGCATCGATCTCCTCGATGCGATCGGCGCGCTCCCGGAGGACACGCTCGATGCTCAGCGCGAGCAGCTCCGGGACTGGATCTGGACGGTCACGCTCGGCCGGATCGCGCAGCGCGCGGGCGCCGACGAGGTGCTCGCCAGCGTGGCCGACGAGCCGCTCGCCCGCGATGACGCGCTCGCGCACGTGCTGCACATGCAGGTCGGCCCGACGCGCTCCACGTCGACCAAGAGCGGCGGCGCCGTCGTCCTCGTGGAGGCCGCGGACGCCGCCGCGATGGCCGCCGAGGTGGTCGAGGCGCTCGACCAGGAGGCGCTCCACCTCGGGACCACCCCGGTGGACGCCCAGGTCTACCAGTACGTGTTCCAGCCCGAGGTCGCGCGCGCGGAGGTGTGCGCCATGAAGCCCCTCGCGCGCGCCCAGATCGAGAGCGCCGCGCACCGCTACCGCAGCGCCACCGTCACGACGGCAGGCGAGCTCGAGGGCTTCCTCTCGGGCGGCGTCGATCTGCTGAGCGCGCAGTGCACCGAGTCCGGCCTGAAGCTGACCGGCCGGCAGCGGCCGCGCAACGGCCGCGCCTCGGTCACCCTGGAGCACATCGCGGCGCTGTCCCAGGCGCGCGGCACCCGCTATATCCCGCTCTCCCGGTTCGGCTTCTCGCTCGACCTGGTCTCGAACCGCGCGCAGCTCAACAAGAACGCCCGGGAAATCGACGCGCTGCGGGCGCCCGCCCACATCCAGCCGCCCGACATCCAGGTCGTCCTCGCGTGGAAGCGGCAGAACCCCGGCGTGTCCACGCAGGAGCTGATGATGTCGCTCCAGCTCCAGAAGAAGGCCTTCGGCGCGCCGGGCTTCTCGCTCGATCCGCGCACGAGCGTCTCCTTCGCGACGAAGCAGCTCGACCACCTCATCGGCGCCCTCCCGGACGCCCGCGAGCTCGCCGGCCTGCTCCGCGCCTGGGGCGAGGGCCGTCGCGCGGAGATGGTCGAGGACCTCTCGGGATCCACGAACGAGCCGTTCGCAGCGGAGGCCAGGGCGGCGCTGATCGCGGCGCGCGGCCGGCTCCAGAAGGCGAGCCGCGACGACGCCGAGGGGATCCTCCACACGAAGCTCCCGGACTCGCTCGGCAACGACATCGCCGAGGATCTGCTGCAGCTCGTCTGGAAGCAGAGCAGCCAGCAGTGCGCGCGGTACGACGGCCCGCTGACCGGCACCGCGACCGGCATGACGTTCTTCTATACCGATCTGCTCGCGAAGGTCTGGTCGATCGATCTGGACGGCGCCGCCCCGGAAGGAGCGATCCAGGGCTTCGCGAGCGAGGCCCGCCCGGCGAGCAGCGCCGCGTCGTGCGAGGACGACAGCGCGAAGAACACGAGGACGTGGTTCGGCGTACGCGAGGAGAGCTTCGCCCGCGAGCCCTCCGGCGCGGTCCGCTTTGCGCCGATCGCCACCAGGATCTTCGCGAAGAGCTCGGATCCGGGATCGAAGGACAAGGAGCACGAGCCCACCGACGACTCGAGGCGCTTCGTGCAGTGGTGGGACGCGCACTTCCCCGAGATCGCCGCGTGGGAGCCGCAGTTCGAGGTCCTCAACCAGCTCATGAAGTGGTCCGTCGTGGTCCACAGCACGGTCATCGCCGAGGATTACGCGTGCCTCGCGCTCCTCGACGAGGTCGCGGTCAGGAGCGACCACCGCATCGACCGCTGGGTCGAGCAGACACGCGATCTCCGGTGGCGCGGTCCGGTGAGCCTCCTCGGCCCGCCCGAGGGGGTCAAGGAGACCGAGGGCGGCCCGGAGTGCCTCCTGCTCCTCGAATCGAAGCCGTTTTCTCACTGTGGGTCCGACAGCCGGTCCCTCGTCGGCGGCGTCAGCGCCGCGACCCTGCCGATGGTCCTGGCGAAGCCAGCGCGGGCTGCGGCGACGCCCGCCCACCTCGGCCGCCTCGCCGGCGAGGCGGCGCCGCAGGCCGCCAGCGCCGGCCGTTTTCGCTTCGAGAGAGTCCGCGGCAGCGGAGGGGAGCTCAAGAACGTCGACATCGATAGCCTCCCCACCGCGGTCAAGTTCGTCGCGGAGGTCGACACGGTCCCCTCGCAGGTCGGCCGTACGTCGTCCTGGGACAAGAGCGCTCCCGTCAAGCAGGTCGAGAAGCGCGTCGAGGTCCAGGGCGACCGCCTCGTCGGCCAGGAACGCAAGAACGGGCTCGTCAGCGCCGAGCTCAGGACGTCCGATCTCCGCGCAGCCGACGTGAAGCTCGACGTGAAGCCGTCTGTCGTGCAGGAGGCCAAGTCGAGCGCCCTGGAGATGGCGAGTCGCATCCAGCAGGACGGCGTCGGGCTCCACGCCGCGGCCCTCTCGCTGGCCTGGAAACACAAGGTCGTGCTCCTCGACGACGGCCGCGTCATCGTGCATCTCGGCGGCGACGGCCAGGCCAAGACATCGGTCCTCATGGCGTCCGGCGGCGGCAACCGAGGTCCCCCGCCCCCGGGGGCCAAGGCGCGCTTCATCACCGCCGCGCCCGACCGAGCACCGCATCGGCCGGGCAGCGCCGCGGCCTCACGCAAGCCCGTCATCGAGGCGTCGATCCTCGACGGGGCGGCGGCGAATGCCCTCATCGCACAGAAGAACGGCAAGGTGGTCCAGCCGGGCAGCCCGACCCTCGCCGCCGTTGACGACAAGCTGAAGAACAGCGACTTCGATGGCGCGATGAAGGTGCACGAGCAGAAGCGGACGCCCGTGGCGGAGCGGCGCCTGCTCGAGCACGCCCTCGAGAAGAAGGACATCAAGGGCGCGGAGCGCGTCGTGGCTGACGCCATCCGCAAGCGCGCGCCGTCCCAGGATCTGGAGGCGCTCCGCGGTCCGCTCGCGGCCGAGGCGGTGCTCCGCGGGCGCGCGGGAGAAGATCGGAGCGCTCTCGACGTTCTGGTCACGAAGATCGCGTTCGCGCAGCGAAAGCAGCTCACGCCGGGATCCAGCGCGGCGCGCGGCGCCGCCTCCAGCGGAGACGTCGCGGTGTATGCGCCGGCGTCGTATCACGGCGGGGCAGACCTCCCCCCGCCGGTTCACCCGCCCGGAAAGATGCTGCTGCCCGACGAGCAGTACGTGACCCGGGTGATCGACGAGGTGGAGCCGCGCAGCCTGCCCGCGTCGATCGAGGTCGGCGGGACCCGGTACGAGCGGCGCGCCGCGGGGAAGGATGTCCCGCTCTCCTACGCCGAGGTGGGCTCCCCCTACCGCTTGCTCCTCAGATACCACCGCCACACCGCGGTCATCACGCGGTGCGTCGACCGGGACCCCGAGCGTCTCGACGACCAGAGCCCCGATCTTCCCCCTTGTCACGAGCAACCCTCGCCCGAGGAGTGGCAGCGGTACAAGGCGGCGCGCGCGTGCGATCGCGACGGCGATCACGAGTTCACGACGCCCGAGGAGCGGGCGTGCCTCGATGCCCTGCGCGAGACGTCCCGCAAGCCGGCGCCGGCGCCGGGCGCGCCATGATCGACGCGGCCGAGACGGCCGGCGAGCGCCCCTTCGGCGCCCTCGCGGCGGCGCTCCAGCGCTTCGACGCGGCCCCGCACGACCCGCGCGCGCCCTCCCGCCTCGAGCCCTTGCTCGACGCGCTCTTCGCGTCCGCCGCCTCCCGCGGCAGGAGCGCCCTCCGCGCGCTCGAGGCGCTCCTCGGCGAGCACGCCGATCGCCTCCCCGCGGTCCGCGCGTGGCTCGCGCTGGTCCGGCTCGACCTCGCGCGCGGCGGCGAGCGGGCGGCGGCGGTCGCCGCCCTGGACGCCGCGCTCGCCTCCGCGCCGCCGCGCACCCGGTGGCTCGCCGGCGCGGAGGCCGCCCGCCTCATCTGGCGGCGAGAGGGCCCCGCGCGCGCCTGGGAGCGCATCGCGCCCCTCGATCCCGTCTCCTCCGACGAGGGCTGGCGAGAGGACAGCCCCCTCGTCGCCTCGGCGATCCTCACGAAGCTCAAGCTCGCCGCGGCGCAAGGCGCCTGGGACGACCATCGCCGGACCGCCGCCGCGGCCGAGGCCCTGTGGCCCGAGCACCACCCCTCCGCCCTGCGCGTCGCGCTCGCCCTCGCCGACCAGGCGATCGCGCTGGGCAGCTTCCGCGATGCGCTGCGCCGGCTCGATCGGATCGACGGCGCCGCGCAGGGGGATCTCCGCGCGCACCTCTGCTGCTCCCGGCTCCACGCGCTCGTGAGCTCGGGCAGGGGGTCGAGCCGCCGCGCGCGCGCGGCGCTCCGCGCGTTCCGCGAGGCCGCGCGGGCGGCTCCGGTGCCCGGCCACGCGCTGCCCTCGGACGAGCGCCGCGCGCTCCTGGACCGCGCGGCGCAGCTCGCGCGCGCCGCCGGCCTGAGCCGGTCCGCCCGCGCGCCGGCCACGACGACCCTCTCCCGCTTGCTCCACCGGGAGCGCGAGGCGCGGCGCATCAAGGATCCCGCGCGGCGCATCCCCGCCCTGCTCCGTGTCATCCGCCGCGCCGAGGCCCTCCTGCTGCGCCCCGGGGCCGCGGTGAACCCCGAGGAGCTCCTCCGCCTGAAGCTCCTCTGGTGCCGCCTCGCCGTGGATCTCGGGCAGGACGAGCTCCATGGCGCCTGCGAAGACCTCCTCGAGCAGGCCCTCGCGAGCGCCGAGCGGCTCGACCTCAAGCCGGTCTCGATGCTCGCGCTCGATCAGCGCGCCGTCCTCCGCGCGCGCAAGAGCCCTCCCGACTGGAAGGGCGCGGTGACCGACAGCACCCGCGCCGCGTCGATCGCGATGGAGCTGCTCGCGGGGAACGCCGATCCGGGCGCGCGGAGGGGCGTGGAGCGATCGCTGCTCGAGCACCTCTTGCCGGTGATCGACCGCGTCATCGATCTGCACGCCGAGGGCGCGTTGCGGATCGCCGCGCGCCACGGCGAGCTGCTCGCGCTGCCGCTCGGCGCGCACGAGGAGCTCCTCGACGAGGAGTCGCCCCGCGGGAGCTGGCTCCGCTTCGGCCGCGTGCTCCACACCTTCGCCGAGCAGTCGCAGGCGCTGGCGCTCGAGGAGGCCCGGATCGCCTTCGAGGACGGCCGCACCCTGCCGCACCGGTTCGCCGTGGCCGAGCGGGGGGAGGCGAGGATCGCCGTCGACGCGCTCTGCCAACGGCTCAGGCCGGGAGACGGCGTGCTCCAGTACCTCGTCTTCGGCCGCTACGTCCTGGTGTTCGCCTACGGGCGCGGCTTCTTCGACTGGCACGTCGCGGCGGTCGCGGAGGCCGGCGGCTCCCCGCGCCTGGAGGCGGCTCACCGCAGGCTCGACGATCTCCTCCGGGCGCTCCGGGGGTGGACGCAGGGCGAGCGCCGCGCAGAAGAGCGCGCGGCGCTCGACGAGCTGCACGCCTTGCTCCTGCCGGACAAGATCGACGCCGCGCTCGCCCTGGCCGGCGTGCGTCACCTGCGCATCGTCCCGCACGACGTCCTGTACCAGGTCCCGTTCGGCAGGCTCTCGACCGGCGCGGGCCCGCTCCTCGGGCGCTTCTCGATGAGCCTGCATCCGACCGGCCAGCTCGCGGCGGAGAGCGCGGAGGGGGCCCGCGCCCGGCCGGCGCGGCGGCCCGTGCTCGGGTTCATCTTCGGTCCGCGCGTGGACTGCGCCGCGGAAGAGGAGCAGGCGATCCGCCGCGGCGCCGGGGCCGTCGCCCCGCTCGCGCGCGTGGAGCGCGTGGACGCCGCCTCGGCGCGCCTCGACGAGATCCTCGCGCGCGCTCCCGGGTTCGATCTGCTGCACTTCCTCTGCCACGGCCGGGAAGGAGGCCGCTTCGGGCGAGCTCCTGCGCTGAGCCTCGGCAGCGGACAGGAGGGGCACCTCGAGTTGCCTCGCGTGCTCCGGCTGCCGCTGCGCCGCTGCGCGCTGGTGGTCCTCCAGAGCTGCTGGACCGGATGGATGGACCATCGCCGCACCGATCCCGTGCAAGGGTTCCCCCAGGCGTTCTGCGACGCGGGCGCCGGCGCGGTGATCGCCCCGCTCACGCAGGTCCCGCAGGCGCTCGCGCCGATCTTCTCGGACGTGCTCTACCGGGCGTTGCGCTTCCTGCCGGCGGAGCGGGCGCTGCAGCGCGCGCTGTCGGTGCTCCGCGCCCACGGCGATGCCCTGGTCGCGAGCGACCCCGAGGCGGAGAGGGTGCTCCGGGAGCATGGCTCGATGGATGCGTTCGAGTACCGTTACACGGGGGCGACGGGGCTGACGCTCGGCGGGGTCCTCTCGCGCTGCGTGGGGCGCCTGTCGTTCTGGTGGTGGGAGCGGCGCCTCCGCCGCGCGCGGCGCGCGTTCGCGGCGAGCACCGCGCTGCCGGCCGGCTCCGAGCAGGCCGCCGCGGGCGCCTCGGCGCCGGGGCTCACGGGTCGTCGTTCTTGAGCAGGATCGTCCAGAGCAAACCAGGAGAGCGCAGATGCTTCACGCGGTCATCGTCGGCATCGACACCTATCAGGACAGCTCGATCCCCCCGCTGTCGTGCGCCCGGTCCGACGCGCGGGCGCTCGGCGACCTCCTCGAGCGCCGCATCCGGTCCGGGGAGCGCAGGGTCACGCTGCTCGAGGACGAGCAGGCCACGCGCCGGAACATCATGGTGGCCATCGGGGAAGAGCTCCCGGCCGCCGTCGAGGAGAACGACACCGTGCTGCTCTACTTCGCGTGCCACGGGAGCCCGGAGCGGCGCACCTCGCGGGACCGCCGCTCCCTCTACCTCGTCCCGCACGACACCGAGTTTCAGAGGATCTACGCGACCGCGATCGACATGGAGCGCGACGTGCCGCGCTGGCTCGAGCGGCTGGCGGGGGCGGGGGCGAAGCTCGTGGTCTTGCTGCTCGACGCGTGCTTCAGCGGGGCCTCGGGGGGCCGCGGCTTCGTGGGGCCTGTGCTCCGGAATAACCCTTCCGTCCCCGGCTACCTCGACGACCCCGCGCCGATATCCTTCAAGGATCTCGATCTCGGGCAGGGACAGGCGATCTTCGCCGCCGCTGACGGAGACCAGGTGGCCATGGAGAGCCAGGATCTGGGCCACGGCATCTTCACGTACCACCTGCTGAAGGCGCTGACGAAAGCGCGCGACGGGGCGCGGACGGTCCACCTCGGCGTCCTCTATGCCGAGGTGTGCGACGCCGTCCGCGGCGCCACGGACGAGCGGCAGGAGCCGGTGCTCAACACGCGGCTGAAGAACGCGCGCCTCCCCTGCCTGGGCTGAGCGGGGGCGCGGGGCTCACGAGGGCTGAACACGAGGATCGATCGAACGATGGCGGGGGCAGACATGGTACGATGCGGTACCAGCGACCGGCGCTGGCGAGGGGGAGCGGCGCCGCGCAGAGCCCGAGCGCGCTGCTGGGTGGCGTGGCTGGTCTTCGGGCTGGCGATCCTGCTCTCGGCGGCGCGAGATGCCCGCGCGCAGGGCGCGCGCTCATCCGCTGGCGCGCTGGAGGAGGCTCGGCGCCTGAACCAGGAGATGGCCCTCCTCTATCGAGACGGCCGCTTCGGTGCCGCGCTCTCGCTTGCAGGACGTGCGCTCGAGCTCCGTGAGAAGGCCCTTGGCCCCGAGCACCCGGATGTGGCCACGTCGCTCAACAACCTCGCGGAGCTGTACAGAGCGACAGGCGACCACGCTCGCGCTGAGCCGCTCCACGAACGGGCGCTCGCCATCCGCGAGAAGGCCCTCGGGCCCGAGCACCCGGATGTGGCTACCTCGCTCAACAACCTCGCAGGTCTGTACGACACGAAGGGAGACTACGCTCGCGCCGAGCCGCTCTACGAGCGGGCGCTCGCCATCCTCGAGAAGAACCTCGGGCCCGAGCATCCGGACGTGGCTACCTCGCTCAACAACCTCGCATGGATGCACAGCGAGAGAGGCGACCACGCTCGCGCCGAGCCGCTCTACGAGCGGGCGCTCGCCATCCTCGAGAAGAACCTCGGGCCCGAGCATCCGGATGTAGCTACCTCGCTCAACAACCTCGCAGGACTGTACGACACGAAGGGGGACTACACGCGCGCTGAGCCGCTCTACGAGCGGGCGCTCGCCATCCTCGAGAAGACGCTCGGGCCCGAGCACCCGGACCTGGCCGCACCGCTCAGCAACCTCGCAGCCCTTCACAAGGCGAAGGGAGAGTACGCGCGCGCCGAGCCGCTCTTCGAACGGGCGCTCGCCATCCGCGTGAATGCCCTCGGGCCCGAGCACCCGGACGTGGCCTACCTGCTCGACAACCTCGCGCTGCTGTACCGCGCCAAGGGGGATCACGCGCGCGCCGAGCCGCTCTACGAGCGGTCGCTCGCCATCCTCGAGAAATCCCTCGGGCGCGAGCACCCGCGCGTGGCCAACTCGCTCAACAACCTCGCACGGCTGTACAATGATAAAGGCGACCATGCTCGCGCCGAGCCGCTCTACGGACGGGCGCTCGCCATCTTCGAGAAAGCCCTCGGGCCCAAGCACCCACGCGTGGCTACATCGCTCAACAACCTCGCAGCGCTGCACATCGCGAGAGGGGAGCACGGGCGCGCCGAGCCGCTCTTCGAAAGGGCGCTCGCCATCTTCGAGGAGGCCTTCGGACGCGAGCACCCGAGCGTGGCCACAGCGCTCAACAACCTTGCCGAGCTGCGCAGCGAGAGAGGGGAACACGCGCGCGCCGAGCCGCTCTTCGAAAGGGCGCTCGCCATCCTCGAGCAATCCCTCGGGCCCGAGCACCCGAACGTCGCCGGCGTGCTCAGCAACCTTGCGGGGCTCCGCCTGGCCCAGGGTGACATTCCCGGGGCAGTCCGGATGTCGCAGCGCGCAGCGGCCATCGAGGACCGCAACGCTGCTGCCGAGCTGAGCGTCGGTGCGGACGACACGAAGCGCGCTTACATGGTCCCCCTGTCGTGGAGCACCGAGGCCAACGTCTCGCTGCACGTCCAGTTCGCGCCGGCCGACGAAGCGGCGAAGCGCCTTGCGCTCACGACGATCGTCCGCAGGAAGGGGCGCGCGCTCGACGCCATGGCGCACGGCGTCGCGGCGCTTCGCCGCCGCCTCGACCCCGAAGCTCGCTCGCTGCTCGAGCAGCTGAGCCGCATCAACGCGGACCTGAGCGCCCTGACCTGGCGTGGTCCGAGGTCATCGCGGCCTGGCGAGCTCCACGAGGGGCAGGCCTCGCTCGCTCAGCACCGAGCGGCCGTGGCCCGCCTCAACGCGGAGCGGCGGCAGCTCGAGGACGAGATCAGTCGTCGCAGCCCCGGGGTCCGAGCCGAGCTCTCGCCGGTCCCGCTCGCCAAGGTGCAAGCCGCCGTGCCCCAGCGCGCGGCGCTCGTGGAGCTCTTCCGCTATCAACCGTTCAGGCCCAGGGCGACCTCGCTCGAGGCGAGGTGGGGCGAGCCCCGCTATGTCGCGTACGTCCTGCGGCACGACGGCGACATCGCCTGGGCCGACCTCGGCGAATCCGAGCCCATCGAGGACGCGGTCGGCGATCTCCGCCGAGCGCTCGCCCGCGCTGCGACCGATCCCAGGCCGGCCGCGCGCGCGCTCGATGCCCTGGTCATGCAGCCCATACGCCGCCTCCTCGGCCCCACGCGCCGGGTGATGCTCAGCCCGGACGGCGCCCTCAACCTGGTGCCGTTCGGCGCGCTCATCGACGAGGAAGGCCGCTATCTCGTCGAGCGCTACGCCTTCACCTACCTCGCGAGCGGGCGCGACCTCGTGCGCCACGGCGCGACGACGCCAGCCCGCCAGGGCGCCGTCGTCCTCGCCGGCCCGGACTACGACGGTCCGGCCGCGCCATCGTACCCGCGCGATGCGGGAGCTCCGTCGCCAGACGCGAGCGCCGCGCTGCGGTTCACGCCGCTGGCGGCCGCCGCCGAGGAGGGGCGGGCCGTCGGCCGGCAGCTCCCGGGCGCGCTCGTGCTCCTCGGCGCGGACGCGACCGAGGGCGCCCTCAAGGCGCTGCGCGGCCCGCGGCTGCTGCACATCGTGACCCATGGTTTCTTCCTGCCGGTCGAGAGAGAGCTTCACGGCCCGCTTGTACAGATGCCCCTGGATGTCGACTCACCTGGCCTCGGCGGCTGGGGGGGCGCGCTCCCGCGCCTCGAGACCCCGCTGCTCCGCTCGGGGCTCGCGCTCGCGGGCGCCAACCGGCCAGGCGCCGGCGGCAACGACGGCATCCTCACCGCGCTCGAGGCCTCGCAGCTCGACCTGAACGGCACCAAGCTCGTCGTCCTGGCCGCGTGCGAGACCGGCGTCGGCGACGTGAAGAGCGGCGACGGCGTCTACGGCCTGCGGCGCGCGCTCGTGATCGCCGGGGCCGAGACCCTGGTCATGAGCCTGTGGAAGGTCCGAGACGACGCCACCCGCGACCTGATGCAGGCCTACTACGGCCGGCTGCTCGCCGGCGGCGGCCGGGGCGAGGCCCTGCGGCAAGCGCAGCTCGCGATGCTGGCGACCCCGGAGCGGGCACACCCTTTCTACTGGGCCAGCTTCATCGTCTCGGGCAACGATGCGGCGCTCGACGGCAGGCCGGTCGGGCTCACCGCGGCGCGCGTCCCGCCGCGCCACGGCTGCGGCTGCGATGTCGCGGCGCGACCTCATGCCGGGGCCGGCGCCGCGGCGGCGCTCCTCGCTGTCTGCGCCCTCGCGTGCCGCCGAAAGCATGGGCGGGGAGCCGGCGGAGCGGCGGACAGCCCAGGCCGGCGCCGGATGCCGGGGAAGCCCCGCCGCGCAAGGCAGCCGCGGTCGTGCGTCGACGTGGCGGCCTTGCGCCGCTGACGTGTCAGCGACGAGGCCTGGTGCGTCACGATGGCCAAAGGCGTCCCTGCTGCTTCCCCGGCGCGTGCCTTGCAATGCGTAAAAGGAAGGGTTCCTGACGGGGATGCCTCTCGAGCCGAGCGAGGTGCCATGGTTCGTCGATTCTGGAGCATTCCGGGCGCGGAGAAACAGCGGATGGGGCGCGGAAAGCCTTCCGGCGAGGGCGAGGAGGCGCGACCACGCTCGGACGCACGACGGCGGCAGAGGGGGCCGCGAAAGGAGGGCATGGCGCTCCGCAGCGCGCGACCGCGCTCGTGGGGGGCGGCGAGCATCTTCGCGCTGGCGGTCCTGCTCACCATGACCAGCTGCGTCTACATCCAGGGGGCCACGGCATCTGCGAGCGCGGCGGAGGCGCGGCGCCTCAACAAAGAGGCCATTGCGCGCGCCCGGCAAGGCCACCTCGACGCAGCCATACCGCTCGAAGAGCGCGCCCTGGCGCTCCGCGAGAAGGAGCTGGGGAGCGAGCACCCTCGCGTGGCGATCTACGTCAAGAACCTCGCCGAGCTGCACAGGATGAGAGGAGATCACGCGCGAGCCACGTCGCTCCACGAGCGCGCGCTCGCCATCCGCGAGGAGGCGCTGGGGCGGGATCACCATCTCGTCGCGGCATCGCTCGAGAACCTCGCGCTGACCTGCAGCGAAAAAGGCGACCACGCAAGAGCCGCGGCGCTTCGCGAGCGATCGCTTGTGATCCGGGAGAACGCGCTGGGACCTGAGCACCCTCGGCTGGTGCCATCGCTCAAGGAACTGGCGGCGCTTTACGATGCGAAGGGCGAGCACGCGCGAGCCGTATCGCTTTACGAACGAGCTCTCGCGATACAAGAGAAGACACTGGGACCTGAGCACCCGGACGTCGCGACATCACTCAACACCATCGCTCTGCTTTACGACAAAAGAGGCAACTACACGCGGGCGGAACCGCTCTACACGCGAGCACTCGCCATACGAGAGAAGGCACTGGGACCACAGCATCTCAAGGTGGCACAGTCACTCAGCAATCTTGCATCGATACGCCACGCAAAAGGAGATCACGAGCAAGCGGAGCCGCTCTACAGGCGAGCGCTCGCCATACGAGAGAAGGCACTGGGACCAGAGCATCCCGACGTAGCAGCATCGCTCAGCAACCTGGCCTCACTGTATAACCGGGAAGGCGACTACACACAAGCGGAGGCGCTACACAAACGAGCGCTCGCCATACGAGAGAAGGCACTGGGACCACAGCACCCTGATGTAGCGGCATCGCTCAGCTACCTGGCGTCGCTGTACCGCGCCAAAGGAAAATACACGCAAGCGGAGCCGCTCTACGAACGAGCGCTCGCCATACGAGAGAAGGCGCTAGGCCCAGAGCATCCCGATGTAGCGACATCGCTCAACAACCTGGCGTTGCTGTACCACGACAAAGGCAAATATGCGCGAGCGGAGCCGCTCCACGAGCGAGCACTCGCCATACGAGAGAAGGCACTAGGGCCGGAGCACCCTGATATAGCACAATCGCTCAACAACCTGGCGTTGCTGTACCGCGCCAAAGGCAAATATGCGCAAGCGGAGCCGCTCTACGAGCGAGCGCTCGCCATAAAAGAGAAGGTACTAGGACCAGAGCACCCCGACGTGGCGCTATCGCTCAACAACCTGGCAGCGCTTTACCGCGCAAAAGGCGACGAGACGCGAGCGGAGCCGCTTTATGAGCGAGCGCTCGCCATACGAGAAAAGGCGCTAGGCCCAGAGCACCCCGAGGTGGCGACGTCGCTCAACGACCTGGCATTGCTGTACCACGACAAAGGCAAATATGCGCGAGCGGAGCCGCTCTACGAGCGAGCGCTCGCCATAAAAGAGAAGGCGCTAGGCCCAGAGCACCCCGAGGTGGCGACGCCGCTGAATAACCTGGCATCACTCTACAGAGCCAAAGGCAAATATGAGCAAGCGGAGCCGCTCTACAAGCGAGCGCTTGCCATACGAGAGAAGACGCTAGGCCCAGAGCACCCTAATGTAGCGCAATCGCTCAACAACCTGGCATCACTCTACAGCGCCAAAGGCAAATATGCGCGAGCGGAGCCGCTCTACAAGCGAGCGCTTGCCCTACGAGAGAAAGCGCTAGGCCCAGAGCACCCTGATGTGGCGCAATCACTCAGGAGCCTCGCGTTCTTGCACCAGGATCAAGGTGACAGCATCCGGGCAACCCAGAGACTGGAGCTGTCAACAGCCATCGAAGACCGCAACGCTGCCCTCGTGCTGAGCATCGGAGCTGATGAGCAGAAGCGGGCCTACATGGCCACCCTCTGGAACAGCACCAGAGCCGCCATCTCTTTCCATGTCCAGCTCGCGCCGAATGACGAGGCGGCGAAGCGCCTCGCGGTCACCACCATCCTCCGCCGGAAGGGACGCGTGCTCGACGCCATGGCGCACGGCCTCACCGCGCTGCGCCGTCGCCTCGCCCCGGAAGATCGCTCGCTGCTGGACAGGCTGAGCCGCGTCAGCGCCGAGCTGAGCGCTCTCGCCTGGCGTGGCCCGGTGGAGCCACGGTCTCACGAGCTACCTGTGGATCAGGCCCGACTCGAGCAGTATCGCGCGGAGGTCGCCCGCCTCGATGCGGACCGACAAAAGCTCGAGGCCGAGATCAGCCGCCGCTCCCCGGCGGCCCAGGCCGAGCTCTCGCCCGTCACCCTTACCCAGGTGCAGGACGCCGTGCCCGAGGGAGCGGCGCTCGTGGAGTTCTTCCGGTACCAGCCGTTCAACCCCAGGGCGACCTCGGGCAAGTCACGATGGGGAAAACCCCGCTACGTGGCGTATGTCGTCCCCCACCGAGGCGATGTCGCCTGGGCCGACCTGGGCGATGCCAGGGCCATCCGGGCCGCAGTCCTTGAGTTCCGTCGAGCGCTCGCCCGTGCCGCGACCGACCCGCGGCCGCCCGCCCGCGCGCTGGATGCCCTCGTGATGCAGCCGCTCCGCCGCGCGCTCGGCCCGACGCGGCGCGTCCTGTTGAGCCCCGACAGCGCGCTCAACCTGGTACCGTTCGGCGCGCTCGTCGACGAGGACGGCCGCTACCTCGTCGAGCGCTACCTCTTCACTTACCTGCCGAGCGGGCGCGATCTCCTGCGCCTCCGCGCGACGGCGCCGGCCCGGCAGGGGGATGTGGTCGTCGCCGCGCCGGACTACGACGGCGCGCCCGCGCTGCCGCAGCCGCGCGGTGCAGGAGACGACCCCTCCGGCGAGAGGGGCCAGCTACGGTTCCCGCCGCTCGCCTCCGCCGGCGAGGAGGGGCGCGCCATCGGCCGGAAGCTCCCGGCGGCACAGGTGTTGTTCGGCTCCGAGGCGACCGAAGCGGCTCTCAAGGCGCTGCACGGCCCGCGGCTGCTCCACATCGTGACCCACGGCTTCTTCCTGCCGGACCAGGCGCAGCTCCGCGCACCGCCGCCACCGGTCCTCATAGACATAGACGTCAGGTCGAGCGGCATGGGCTCCTGGAGGAGCGCGCTCCCGCGCATCGAGAACCCGATGCTCCGCTCGGGGCTGGCGCTCGCAGGCGCCAACCGGCGGAGCACCGGCGGGGACGACGGTCTCCTCACCGCGCTCGAAGCCTCGCAGCTCGACCTGAACGGCACCCAGCTCGTCGTCCTCGCCGCGTGCGAGACTGGCGTCGGCGCTACGCCGAGCGGCGACGGCGTCTACGGCCTGCGGCGCGCGCTCGTGATGGCCGGCGCCGAGACCCAGGTCATGAGCCTGTGGAACGTCAGCGACAACGCGACCCACGAGCTGATGCAGGCCTACTACGACCGGCTGCTCGCGGGAGGCGGCCGGGGCGAGTCCATGCGAGAGGCGCAGCGCGGGATGCTGGCAAGCCCGGAGCGGGCGCACCCTTTCTACTGGGCCAGCTTCATCGTCGCCGGCGACGACGCGCCGCTCGGCGACAGCAAGGTCGACCTCTCCTTCGCCAAGGTCAGGCCGAGCCACGGCTGCGGCTGCCATCTCGCAGCGCAATCTCCTGCCGGCCCCAGCGTCGCGGCGGCCCTCCTCGCCGCATGCACCGCCGTCATCCGCCACCGGCGCGGAGCGCGCCACCAGCGACACGTTCGTGTCACGCGGTCGCCCGCCCACCCAGGCCACGCCGCCTCGCCCTGGAGGACCGAGCCTTGAATCCTGGTCAGTGCGAAGACGCCGGTGATAAGCCTCTCGACCGCCGACAAGAGGCCACCCCGGATCCGGACAGCCCGCCCATGAGCCAGCAGACGAAGCCCCCGGGAGCGGACATGCCCAGGGATCCGCTCGATCCGGTCCAGGCCAGCGATCCGTCGAGCGCCGGCACGGCGAGGCTGCCCGGCGCCGCCCGGCGCGGCCTTGCCCCCACGAGCGGCTCGCTCCGGCAGGTGATCAACGCCGTCCTGAAGGGCGACGCGGATCTCGATGCGTTCTGCCACGACCACCACGTCGACGTGTACCGCCGCTTCAGCGACGGCATGGACCGGAACCGGAAAGTGACCCTGCTCCTGCATCACGCAGACAGGAGCACCATCCTCGCTGCCCTGTACGACGCGCACCCTGCGGCCACGAAGCGGCACGAGCACCTCCTGAGATGGCAGCCGGCGGCGCTCTCGGCGGCCACGTCGCGACCCGGCCTCGTCGCCGCCGGCGTGCTCGCCCTCGTCGCCCTCGCGCTCGCCGCGTGGAGGCTCTCGGCAGATCCGGGCGCCGTCGCCGTCGCTCGCCGCTACGTGCTCGAGACATGGCGGACGTGGAGCATGACGTACCGCGCCGTCGCGCCGTTCACCGCGTACGAGGGCGGCGTCGTCCTCGGCGGCCCCTGGATGGCCACCCCCGCCGGGGACGCGCTGTGCCGCGAGCTCGGGAAGCTCCACGACGCCCGCGCCGTGCGATGCGTCGCTCCATCAGCGGACGCAGGTCCGGGCGCGCTCGAACGCATGGCGAGGAGCGCCGGCGCCGCGCTGGTCGTCGACATCGACAACCGAGGGCTGGCGCAGCTCACCCCGCTTGGACGCCTTGCGAAGGACCCACTGCTCGGGCAGCGGCTCGCGATCGACGTCGCCGCCGAGGCCGACAGGAAGCGGGCCGTCACGGTGGTGAGCGCTCTCGCGCGCCTCGGGGCCTCTCGAGGGGACTTCCTCCCCGACGACATCCCGTGCCCCGTCGACCCGGCAGCGCCGGTCGACATGATCGCGCTCCTCGCGCTGCTCGTCGTGCCTTCCTGCGAGGCCGTGCAGGTCCACGCGCGCAACTTCGCCTGCCCCCCCGGAATGACCATCGCGGACGAGCCCTGCGCGCTGGCCCGCTACGTCGACGCCGAGATGCACCTCGCGGATACGCGGCGCGCTCGCCATCTCCTGGAGGAGCTGCGAGATCAGGGGCCCGCGCGGTTCCGCACCGTGGCGAAGCTCGCCCTGGCGCGCCTCGATTGCCAGGAGCACGCGCTCCCCGCCGCGGCGGCCGCGCTGCGCGACCTCGCTCGGGGCGCCGGGGCCTGCCTGCTCGCCCACCTCTCCGAGGCGGCCGCGTGCGTCGCCGCATCGGCCGGCCCCGGGACGGTCGACGCGGACCTGGAGGAGCTCGAGGCGCTGCCGATCGATCCGGAGGGCGAGTGCCCCGAGAGGATGCGCGCCCGAGCGCTGGCACGGCGAGGGTATTGGAGAGAGCAACGCCAGCGATGGCGCGACGCGCTCGCCGACTACGAGCGGGCGTGGCACGTGTTCCAGGATCCACAGTACTGCATCAACCTCGCAGAGATGTGGCTCCACGAGGACGAGCCGGTACGGGCGGAGGAGGTGCTCTCCGACGTGCGCTGCGGCGCCGCAGCGCCGCCGGGCTATCACGGCAAGGTGGCGCTGCTCCGCTGGATCGCCGCGGGCGACGCGATCGAGCGGGAGCAGGCAGAGGACGCGCTGCTCCGGCTCCACGAGCTGCATGGATCCGGCATGGGCGTGCTCGGCGGGTCGAGGGACAAGCTCTTGCGCGCGCTCGCGTGCCCGGGCCCCGCGAGCGAGCGCTGCCTCCACGATGTGCTCGCGCGCCCCTCGTCGCGAGACGAGCTGCTCGAGAGCTTCCGGGCCGCGAAGCGCCTGCTCCCGCTCCGTCGAGAGATGGCTCGCTAATCGCCCTTCTCGTGGCAGGGGACGAGCACGTAATAAGCTTCCCCGTCCGGCGCCCACGTGGCGTCGATGACCTGCAAACCGCCGAGCTCCTGGAACGCCCTCGGCGGCTGCCCGCGGACGGGCTCGATGTCCAGGAACGATGAGGCGCCGTCCCAGCTCGCGACAAGACAGCTCCGCCCGCCGGTCAAGCAGCGGGGCACATCGAATCGCTCGAAGAAGGCCTCCTGGCTGCTGAAATGTGGCTCCGCCGTGACCTGCCGCGCCGACTCGATCGCGCGATCGCCGATCGCGAGCAGCCAGAGCTGCTCTTCCTGCGTGCCGCCGGGCATGGCGGCGACAAGGAGACCGAGCGGCGAAGCGTGCCTGGCGAACGCAAGCAGGCGGGTGATGCCGCGGGCCGGGTCGTTCCCGGCGAGCGGGACGGGCATCTCGTGCCTCGTGTGGCTGACGAGCACGGCCCCCTCTCGCAGAAAGAAGAACCGCGGGTCTCCCTCGGGCGCAGGGAGGAACGCCATCGCCTCGAAGCAGCCTGGGAGGACCGGCTTGGCCGCCTCCCTCGCCTTGCCCGCAGTCGGCTTCGAGGGCAGCGCGAGCAGGTAGCGGTACCCGAGCGGCGGCTCCTCGCCGCGGTGCTCGGGACCGACGGCCCAACGGATGACCGCCGACGGCGGCAGCATCGCGCCGGTCGGCGGCGGCACCGCCGGGCCGCAGCTGCCGAGGAGGGAGGTCGCCGCCAGGGCCAGGGCAGCCGAACACCGCAGGCGCGCGGCGCTCACGTGCGTTCTCCGGAGCCGATTCAGGGCGAGCAAGAAGCCAGACGCCATGCGTCGCGGAACATAACGCACGCGCATGGATCTTGAGGAGATCGCCAGGGCGCCGCGCCTGATCACGCCTGGGCGACGAGGCGGAGCGCGGCCGCGTCGACGCCGGCCTTCACCTTGAGCCGCGGGATCTGATGCTCCGGGATCTGGTGCAGCCGCAGCGCGCTGCACCCGAGGCGAAACGCCTCGTCGACGGTCCGGCCGAACCCGAGGGCCCGGTAGAACGACGCCGCGAACTCGGTCGCGGCGAGATCGCCGATCGGCTGGTGCATGCCGACGGCGCACGCGACGTGCTGCGTGAGCGCCTCGGCCAGCGGCTCGGAGTAGCAGGCGTTGAGCACGACCATCTGAAGGTTGTCCCTGAGGATGCCGATCAGGTCCGAAAGCGCGCCCTTGTCGACGAAGGCGATCCCGCCCTCGCTGTCCTCGAAGGCGAGCCGTTCGTCATGGGTCCCGTGCCCGCTGAAATGGAGGACGTGCGGCTGCTCCTCGAGGAGCGCCTGCTGGAGATCGTCAGGCCGGGCAGCCCACCGGGAGACGAACGTCACCGCGTCGCGGTGCTTCACGGCGCGGATTTTCTCCTCGATCTGACGGATCTCGCGGCCGAGCCCGAGCTGGGTCGTGCTCCGCGGGTTGGCCGCCATGAAGAGCACCTTGACGCCCCCGCCAGCGGACGGGAGCGTCCGATCGAGCGCCGACGCGGCGTCGCCGCCTGAGCTCAGCTTCAGGAGAAGCTCCGTCAGGCGCTCGGGATCCGCGTGGTCGAGCAGGAGCGTGACCTTGCGGACGCGCTGCATGCCGTCCGAGAGCCGGCGGTAGACGTCGGGGAAGTGATCGCTGCAAAAGGCGTCGAGATCCGCGTCGCTGCGGAGCGCCTCCCCCACGAGAGCGCGGAGCTGGGGCTGGGTGAGCTTCACGCCGAGAGCGTACACGCCTTCCGGTCGCAAGAGCAGCCGCGCTCGGCGCGGGACCGCGTCCGCAGCCGGGAGCCTCGCCGTGCAGGGCCGCGGCGCGGACGGCCGTCGCGCGCTAGTCCCGCGGCACCCAGCGCGACAGGACGACGCCGGGGATCGACGCCGCGAAGGCGACCGCGAAGAACGCCGTGAACCCCACGCGGGCGGCCAGGTACCCGCTCACGCTGCCGGCGAAGGTCGCGGAGACCGACATGAGCGCCGACCCGATCGCGAAGTGCGACGACTTGTACCCGTCCACGCAGCGCCGCATCAGGAACACGACGAGCACCGCCGTGCCGACCCCGGCGACGAACTGCTCGAGCGTGACGAGCGCCACGATCCACGGCAGCGCCGGCCGCGACCACGCCAGCGCCACGTAGAGCAGGATCGCCAGGCTCTGCGCGAGCGCGATGGGGAAGATGGTCCGCGCCAGGCCCCACCGCTTGATGATCACGCCGCCCAGCGTCGAGCCGGCGATCGACGCGACCGTCCCGACCCCGCCCACGTTGCCTCGCGCCGCCGTGTCCAGGCCGAGGCTCTTGAGCAGCGGCGACGACATGGCGAACATGAGCGCATCGCCCGCCCGGTAACAGAGGATGAACGCGAGGCTCGACGCGATCTGGGGCTGCCGCAGGAACGCACGGAACGGCTCGACGTAGCGCCGCAGCCCGGCGGCAGCGCCGGGCGCGGCGGCGCCAGGCGCTGCCTCGGGCCGCCCGGCCACGGCCGGGCGCGGCAGCCCCACGCCGTGCGCGCCCGCGAGCAGCGCGAGCCCCACCGCCGCGACGGCGAAAGAAGCGCCGAAGCTCGCCCACCCCGCGAACGCGACCAGCAGCGCGCCCGCGAGCAGCGCGAGCCGGTAGGCCCCGACCCGCAGCCCGGAGAAGGCCGCCTGCGCGTCCTTGTCGAGCGCCTGCAGATAGAACCCGTCGACCGCGATGTCGTGCGTCGCCGCCGCGACGGCGACCAGCCCGAACAGCGCCGCGACGAGCCCGAGCGCGCCGCTGTCCGCCGCCGCGGCGAGCCCGAGGAGGATCACCGCGAGCGCGATCTCGGCCCCCACGAGCCAGCGCCGCGAGCTGCCGTGCAGATCGACCAGCGGGCTCCAGAGGAACTTGAGGTTCCACGGGAGCCCGTAGAGCGACACAAGCCCGATGATCTCCAGGCTCGCCCCCGCCGCCGTGAAGAACTCCCCCGCCACCTTGTGCGCGATCGCGTACGGCAGCCCCTCGGCGAAGTAGGTGGACGAGATCCACAGGCCCCGGCTCGCCCCGCGCGCCGCCGCGCCGGGCGCCCCCGCGGCGGCGCTGCGCCTCGCGGCGTCGGCCCCCTGCTCGGGCAGCGCCGCGCGCGCCGGGACCGCGGGTTCGACGGACTTGTGGGATGTGACGGCAGCCTCCACGCCTTCTCCGCGCCCTCTTCGCGCCCTCTTCGCGCCCTCTTCGCACCTTTACACGCAGCGCCCCGGGGCAGAGCAAGTTCCAGGGAGCTGGAAAGCGCGGACCATGGCGCCCGACAGCGCGGACGTCGAGGCGAGGGCGCTGCGGACCCCATTGCGAGCGACGCTGTGGTATCGGTCCGGCATCTGGTTTAACGGTGAACTGCATGCGACGGGCTCGCGCTCCTTCGGTGTCCCCCTGCCGTAACGGCCGCGACGCCGATCGCGGCGCCCCGTGGCGGATCGGCCGTGCGGCCGCGCTCGCGCGCGCCGCCCTCGCGCCGATCTGGCCGCCGCCCTGCCCATCTCCGGTCTTTCCGAGGGAGCGAGCGTGAACGAGTACACCCGGCGCGAGGAGGTCCGCGCCACCTTCATCGCCTCGGCCATCCTTGTCCTGTGCATCGCCGCGGCGGTCCTCCGCCTCGTGACCGTGGAGGGCAGGCTCGTCCCCGACCCGGGCGCGCGGCGCCAGGCGGAGGACTCCGAGGCCCGCATCGCCCCCGCGCGCGCCTGCGCCCTCGCCGGCGAGAAGCTGATCGCCGAGATCGAGGTGTTCAAGAAGCTCGCGAAATCGGCGCGCATGCCCGACCCGGGCGAGAAGGCCGGAGCGCTCAAGAACCTCGACCCGGCGGGCACGCCCAGCCCGGGCCAGACGCCCGTCACGCCGCTGACCACGAGGACGCGCGCGCTGCGCAACACGACGCCGCCGAAGCCCAAGGAGCCTGACAAGCAGCTCGCGTGGGCCTCCGCCCAGCCGCTCTACAAGCAAGCCAAGATCCTGGCGGGTTGCCGCGAGGCGACGGACGCCGTCCTGGGGGCGCGGGTGAGCGCGATCCCCGCCTGGGACGCCATCGCCAAGGCGGCCGCGATCGCGCCGCCCGGCGCCGCCGAGGCCGAGCAGTTCGAGGCGGCGAAGCAGCTGCTCTCGCTGCTCGCCGAGATCCCCGCCGACAAGGTCGCGCAGGCCACGAAGGACGCCGAGGCCGCGTTCAAGGCCGCCGCCGAGCACGACCGGGAGCGCGCCAACACCGCGATGATCCGCGAGCCGCTGCCGCAGGGGGTCTTCTCGCGGCGGGTGGCCGTGAGCGTCGGCGTCGGGCTGACCGTCTGCGCCCTGCTCATCAGCTACCTCGGCGTGCGGGCCGCCTCGATGCGCCGCCTCGCCACCCTGCTGCCGCTGCGCGACGCCGTGCGCAGCGGGCGCCCGGGCATGCAGGCCGCGGAGATCCTGAAGACCGCGGCCGCGCACAACAGCGGCGAGCCCGGCATCGTGATCGGCGCGGCCATCGGCGGGCTCTCCGCCGCGCTCCTCGCCCCGAAGGACGCCGATCTCTTCGTCGCCGGCGTCATGGCCGGCCTCCTCATCGGCCTCGGCGCGCAGTGGGCCTTCCGGCTCGCCATCGGCGCGAGCCGCTGGCGCGCCCGCGCCACGGAGCTCGCCGAGGTCGAGAAGCCCGCCATCCCGATCGTGCTCGCCCTGAGCGGCGTGAAGCCCGGCCTCGAGCCGGAGTTCATCCAGTTCCTCCGCTCGCTGCCCCCGGCCGACGCGGCCGCCGCGGTCGAGAAGCTCGCCTCGCAGGCCGAGGAGCGCATCCTCGCCGCCGCCGACGCGGGCACCGCCCTCACCCCGGGGAAGCCGCCACCCGGGTGACGCCGGCCGGCGCAGGGAGCTCCGCCGGCCCCCCGCGCCGTCGCCGAGCCCCCGCGCGGCGTCGCGGCGCCCCGCGAGGCGCCCACTCTGCACCCGGCGCTCGATCCGCACGCCGTTCCATGGAATGGAGGCCAACCCGACATGAGACATCCTCTGCAGGCCCGCCGGCCCTCCGGGCGCTGGGCGCTCCTCTCGTTGCTTGCCGCCACCTGGTGGCTCGCCGCGCCCCCTGCAGTGGCGCAGGACAGCACCGCCCCGCCCGAGCCTCCGCCCGCAGCGCCGGCGGCCCCCGCGGCCGGCGCGCCGCAGGCCGACAGCCCCGCGCAGGCCGAGGGCCCTCAGCAGGTCGCCGGCACGCCGCAACCGCAGGCGGAGAGCCCTCAGCAGGTCGCCGGCGCGCTGGCCACGGACGGCGCCGCCGGCGCAGGCGCGGCGGCCACCGGCGCGGGCGGCGCGGGCGGCGCGGCGGCTGACGGGCGCGATCGCGCCGAGCGCGGCCCGGCGCGGCGCGACAGGCCGGGGGCGACGAGCAGCCGCGCCACCCCGTCGAAGAAGCGCCGCGGCGACATCAACCCGTGCATGACGCCCGACCCGGGCTGGGGCGTCTACGACCCGTGGTCCCGCGCGCCGTCGGTGGGGCAGATGATCATGCCCCACCGGGGCGGCGTCACGAAGCGCGGCGGCTTCGACGTCATCATACATTTCCACGGCCACGAGGCGCTCCGGAAGGAGTTCGTGAAGACGGCCGAGGGCGCCGTCCTCGTCGGCATCGACCTCGGGATCGGCTCGGGCGCCTACTCGAGCGCGTTCTCGGCGCCGTACGTCTTCGAGAACCTGCTCGACAGCATCGAGCGCGCGGTGGCGAAGAAGACCGGCAAGAAGAAGGCCTACGTCCGCAAGCTCGGCCTCTCGGCGTGGAGCGCCGGCTACGGCGCCATCGAGCAGATCCTGCGGCAGCCGGCCGGCAAGCGCGTCGACGCGCTGGTGCTGCTCGACTCGCTCCACGCGGGGTACGCCGACGAGCAGCAGCACAAGCTCAAGGTCGCGCAGCTCGAGCCGTTCATCGCGTTCGCCCGGCGCGCCGCGGCGGGCGAGGCGTTCATGTTCATGAGCCACTCCTCCATCCTGCCGCCCGGCTACGCGTCCACCGCGGAGACGGCGAACTTCATCGTGCAGCAGCTGCGGGGCAAGCCGCGGGGCTCCTCCCGCCGCGACGTGCTCGGCCTCGACATGATCCAGCGCTACGACCGCGGCGGCTTCCACCTCCGCGGGTACACCGGCGACGACAAGCCCGACCACTGCGCCCACCTCGGCCTGATGGCGGACGTCATGCGGGTCCACATCAACCCGCGGTGGAAGACGCCGAAAGGGCGGCGCTAGATGGGCGGCATCGGCGTCATCATCAACCCCCGCTCGCGCCAGAACCAGAACGACCCCCGCGCCGCCGTCCGGCTCGCGCGCACCCTCGGCGACCACGGCGTCGTCCGCACCGCGCGCACCCGGGAGGACCTCGCCCGGATCGCGGAGGACTTCAGGAAGCTCGACATCGACGTGCTCGGCATCTCGGGGGGCGACGGCACGAACCACATCACCATCACCGGCTTCCTCGACGTCTACGAGGACGAGCCGCTGCCGCCGATCGCGTTCCTGCGCGGCGGGACGATGAACACCGTGGCCAACGCCGTCGGCGTCCCGCGCGGGCGCCCCGACGGCCTGCTCGCCGGGCTCATCGCCCGCTACACCGATCGCGGCCGGCACCCGCTGCGCTGGGTCGAGCGCCACGTGATGCAGATCGGCGCCCACTACGGCTTCATCTTCGGCACCGGCTGCGTCCACGGGTTCATCGCCGAGTACAACCGCAGCGAGGAGCGGAGCGCGATCTGGGCCGCGAAGGTCCTCGCCCGCGCGAGCGCCGCCGTGCTCCTCAAGACCGACACCCAGGTCGCCGCGCGCTGGGAGGGCCGCGTCCACTTTGAGGACGGATCGGCGTTCCCGGACCGCGACTACCTCGCCGTCGCGGCCGGCACCGTGGACCAGATCGGCCTCGGGTTCCGTCCGTTCCACCGCTACGACGAGCGCCCGGAGAGCTTCCACATGCTGGGCATCCACACCACCGCGCTCGGCTTCGTCAGGAAGCTGCGCGACGTCTGGCGAGCGCAGCCGATGGGCGAGGCGCACACGTTCGAGAAGATCGCGCGGCGCGCGGTGCTCGAGGCCCGGTCGGGCGTGGTCCGTTACGTGTGCGATGGCGACGTCCATGAGCACGTGGGCCCCCTCACGGTGCGGATCGGTCCCCGCGTAAAGATCCTCGTGGAACACAAGTCCGGCCATCGCCCTGTCAGTGGTCGTCGCACGTCGCACGACGTGTGGGGTCCGGGCGAGGGCGCGCGTCGTCGCGCATTCGTACGCTGACGAGCACGCTGGCCACACGCTGACCGCGCGCCGCTCCGCCTCGCTCGCCGCCGCGCGAGACCATGGCTGTGGGAGGCGGGCAAAGTTAGAATACGCTCGCTCCATGTCGCCGCGCTCAACCTCCGCGCCCGCCTCTGCGACGGGCTCGACTCTGCGGGCTGAGGGCGTGAGCCGCTCCTCCCCTTCTTCTGCGGCCTTCCCGCGCGCGAACGCTCCCGACTCGAGCGCCGCGGAGTCGGGAGAGCTGTCGTTCCTGTCGATACCTCCCGCACCGAGCGCGCCTTCGTTCGGCCCGGGCCGGTCGACGCGGCGCATCTACCGCGAAGGCGACGTGATCGGCGGCAAATACCGGCTGCGCTACGTCCTCGGCGAGGGCGGCATGGGCATGGTGTGGCTGGCCCGCAACGACGTCCTGCACATCGACGTCGCGATCAAGTTCATCCGGCGCGAGGTCAACTCGCCCGAGGCGACCCTGCGCCTCCAGCAGGAAGCGCGCGCCGCCGCGCGGATCGACCACCCCTCGATCGTCCGGGTGCTCGACTTCGGGGAGTCCGATCAGCTCGACCCGTACATCGTGATGGAGGTCCTCCGCGGCGAGCAGCTGGTCGAGGCGATCGAGCGCAGGAAGCGCTTCTCGCCCACGGCCGCGCTCCGCATCCTCCTGCCCATCGCGAGCGCCCTCGCCGCGGCGCACGATCGCAAGATCGTCCACCGCGATCTCAAGCCCGAGAACATCTTCCTCGTGAAGAACGACCGCGGCGACGTCACCCCCAAGATCGTCGACTTCGGCATCGCGAAGGTGTGGAGCGAGACCGCGGGCGGCGACGTGACCAAGGCGGGCACGGTGCTCGGCAGCCCCGACTACATGTCGCCCGAGCAGGCGCGCGGCATCACCGACGTCGACGGGCAGACCGACATCTGGGCCTTCTCCGTGGTGCTCTACGAGACGATCACGGGCCAGCGGCCGTTCCAGGGCGGCAACTACCACGACCTCGTGGCGGCGATCCTCGTCAAGGGCGCGCCGCCGATCACGGAGCTCGGCGTCGGCGACGCGACGCTGTGGAGCATCATCGAGCGCGGCCTCGCGAAGGAGCGCTCCGATCGCTGGCGGACCATGCGCGACATGGGCGTGGCGCTCGCGCGGTGGGCGACCGAGAACGGCGTCGAGGAGGACGTGACCGGGACGTCGATCGCCGTGCACTGGCTGAGCGACGGCGGGCAGCGGCCCCTCTCCGACAGGCCGGCCACGCGGGCGTCGAGGAGCGGCGCCGGGCAGGAGACGCTCGTGCGCCAGGATGCCGCGCAAAAGGACGCCGCGCGCCCGACCGCCAGGCGGTGGCTGCTCGCGCTCGTCGCGCTGGCGGCGATCGCGGTGCTCGGCGCGATCGGCCTCGCGCTCGTCTCCCTGCGCAGCGCGGGCTCGGCGGCCGGCGGCGCCGAGTCCTCGCCGGCGACGCGGCCCGCGGAGCCGCGGGACCTGCCGCTCGATCAGGGCGCCGGGGCCGAGGGCCGCGCCGCCGGCGAGGGCTCGGTGCGCGCCGCCGGACAGCAGCCCAGTGGACAGCAGCCCGCGGCCGGCGTTCCTCGCCGCAGCCCGGCGGACAGCGGCGCCTCGAGCGCCGGCGAGCAGGAGCCCGCGGCGTCTCCCCGGCCCGCCGGCTCTCGCCGGACCGCGCCGTCGCGGACGAGCTCGAAGACTCCTGGCGCCGCCCTGCCGGTCCCGGCTCGGCCGAACTTCTGAAGGCGATGCCCCTACAGGCGAGCTCCGCGCGCGAGAGGCAACATCGCGAGGCCACGCTCGGCGGACGCTGGCCGCTGCTGCTCGCGCTGGCCGTGCTCACCGGCGCCTGCTCGCTGCTCGCGGACAGCGCCCTCTCCGACAAGCCGTCCGAGGCCGGCGCGGCGGGCTCCGGGGGCGGCTGCGCGCCGGAGTGCCCGGCGGGCGCCTGCTGCGGCGGGGTGTGCGTCGACCTGAGCCAGGACGCGCAGCACTGCGGCGCGTGCGGCGCCACCTGCGGCGACGGGGAGTCGTGCTGCGGCGGGTCGTGCACCAACGTGCTGAACGACCCGTCGCACTGCGGCGCGTGCGGCGACGCGTGCCTGAACACGCTGTGCGTGGGCGGCCACTGCTCGTCCGAGTGCGTCTTCGGCTTCGACAACTGCGACGGGAACATCGTCACGAACGGCTGCGAGGTCGACCTCACCAGCGACCCCGAGCGCTGCGGCGGGTGCGCCCTCCGGTGCCCCTCCGGCGCGGTCTGCGCCGCGGGGCAGTGCGCCTGCGCGCCGCCGCTCCTCGACTGCGACGATCGCGACGACACGGGGTGTGAGATCGACGGCTCCTCGAACCCGGCGCACTGCGGCGCCTGCGGCGTCACCTGCGGGCCGAACATGGAGTGCAGCGCGGGCGCGTGCGGGTGCAAGCCGGGGTACGCCGACTGCAACGGCTCGCCCGACGACGGCTGCGAGGCCGCGCTCGGCACGAGCGAGGACTGCAGGGGCTGCGACGACACCTGCGCGCCCGGCACGACCTGCGATCTGCGCGGCGGCTGCGCCTGCGCGGCCGGGCTCCTCGACTGCGACGACGTACCCGGCTGTGAGTCCGTCAGCACCGACCCGGCGACCTGCGGCGCCTGCGGCGCGCGGTGCGAGCCGGCGACGCCGTACTGCGACGGGAGGACGTGCGCCGCCTCGTGCGCCGCGGGGCTCGCCACGTGCAGCTTCTCGTGCGTCGACCTGCAGACCAGCTCGAGCCACTGCGGCGCGTGCGGCGTCGCTGCGGGGCCGCACCAGCACTGCGCCGCGGGCGCGCTGGCGTGCGACGACGGCTTCGCCGACTGCGACCCGGCCGCCCCGGGCTGCGAGTCCGAGGTCGCCCGGGATCCGCAGCACTGCGGCGCGTGCGGCGTCGCCTGCAAGCCGGGCGCCGCGTGCGTCGCCGGCGCGTGCGCGTGCGAGGGGTTCACGCCGCACGACTGCGGCGACGCGTGCCGCGCTTGCTGCTCGGACGAGGACTGCTCGGACGGCGACGGCTGCACCACGGACGTGTGCGCCGAGGGCGGCACGATGTGCCGGAGCACGGGCTGCGCCGCCGGACAGCAGTGCTGCAGCCTTGTCGCGTGCAGCCAGTGCTGCACCAGCGCCGACTGCAACGGGGACGAGATCTGCTCCGGCGGCGCCTGCCTGCCGCCCTGCGCCACCGGCCTCGTGGCCTGCGACGGGGCCTGCGTCAGCCTGGGCTCGACCGAACACTGCGGCGCGTGCGGGAACGCGTGCCTGAGCGGGCGCGAGTGCCGCGACGGCGAGTGCACGCCCGCGTGGGTCGTCATGACGAAGACCGGCGCGCCCGCGTCGCGGCAGATGGCCGCGGCGACATGGATCGGGAGCGCGCTCTTCGTGTGGGGCGGCCGCACGGCGACCGGGGACGTGGACGACGGGGCGCTCTACGACCCGGCGCGCGACGTGTGGTCGTCGCTCAGCCGCGAGGGCACCCCCTCGCCGCGCGTGCTCGCCGCCGCGGCGTGGACCGGCTCCCGGGTGCTCGTCTGGGGCGGCGGCTCGTTCGGGAGCACGGCGGGCCTGTCGACCGGCGCCGCGTACGACCCCGCGGCGCGGACCTGGCGCGCGATGAGCGCCACGAACGCCCCCGCCGCGCGGCGGGCGCCGATCGCCGTGTGGACGGGGACGCGCCTGCTGATCTGGGGCGGCTCCGCGGGCGGCGCGCCGGTGGCCGGCGGCGCGCTGTACGACCCGCTCACCGACGCGTGGACGCCGGCCGCGAGCGCCGGCGCGGCGCCGGCGCGCGCCGGCGTCGCGTGGGCCTGGTCGGGCACGGAGCTCTACCTGTTCGGAGGGCAGGCCGGCGGCGAGCCGACGAGCGAGGGACACGCCTACAACCCCACCACCGACGCGTGGCGAACGCTGCCCAGCGCCGGCGCGCCGAGCGCGCGGCACGACGCCTTCGCGGTCTGGATGGGCAACCAGCTGCTCGTCTGGGGCGGCCAGGGCGCGGGCGGCGACGCCCTCGAAGACGGCGCGAGCTACGATCCGGCGACCGGCACGTGGATCCGCATCGAGAACGCGGGCCACCCCTCGCGGCGCAGCCGCAGCGAGCGGCGCACCGGCTGGACGGGCTGGACCGGGACGCGCGCGCTCATCGCAGGCGGGCGGAGCGGCTCGACGTTCAGGAGAGACGGGCAGCTGTACGACCCGCTGGCCGGCTGGGGCGCGGACATGTCGGCCGCCGCGAGGCAGCACAGCTACGGCGTGGGGGTCTGGACGGGGACCGAGCTCATCCTGTGGTCCGGGCTGGATGGGTTCTCGCTCACGTCCGACGGGGAGCGGTTCAGGCCATGACGCCGCGGCGATCTCGCGCGCTCGCGGGCCCCCTCGCGCTCCTCATCGCGGCGGCGGGGCTGCTCTCCGCGCCGGCCGCGGCGCAGAGCGCGGCCGACGTCGCCGTCGCGCGCGAGATCTTCATCGAGGGCTCCGAGTTCGCCAAGCAGGGCCTCTGGGAGCAGGCGCGGGAGCGGTACGAGCGCTCCCTCGCGATCAAGCGCGCGCCGATCACGCTCTACAGCCTCGGGGTGGCGCAGCAGCAGACGGGGCAGCTCGTCGAGGCGCTGGAGAACTTCCGCGCGTTCCTGGTCGAGCCGTCCGCGCCGGCGACGCGGGAGTACGAGCGGCTCGCGCGGCAGGCGGTAGAGGGTCTGGAGCGCCAGGTCTCGGCGCTCGAGCTCAGGGTCTCCCCGGGCGACGTGGCCGGGCTCGTGGTGAAGCTCGACGGCGGCGTCGTGCCCGCGGCAGCGCTCGATCGACCGCGGCCGCTCAACCCGGGCAACCACACGCTCACCGTGAGCGCGCCGGGCTACCGCGAGGTGCGGCGGAGCGTCGCCGCAGCGCCGGGGAGCCGGGTGGTCATCGCGCTGAGCCTGGAACGAGATGCCGCCTCGGCGGCGGCCGCCGGGCCGCGGGCGCCCACGGCGAGCGCTCCGGTGGGCGTCGCCTCGAGCTCCGCGCCCGACGCCGCGACGGGCCGCGTCGTGCCGATCGCGCTGATCGCCGGCGGTCTCACCACGGTCGCGGCCGGCGTGGCCATCGGGCTGCTCGGGGTCGCGAGCGCGTCGGACGCTCCGACGCGGGACGGGGACCCGGCCGACGCCGCGCGCGCCCAGGCGCTCGCGGGCGACATCATCGCGGGCGCCGGCCTCGTCGCGACCGGCGCCGGCGTGCTCGTGCTGCTCCTCGACCGCGGCGCCGCCAGCGCGCCGGACAGGCAGGCCCCGCCGCGCGCCGCCCTCGGCCCGCGCGGCCTGACGCTGCGTTTCTGATCTGCCACGCGAGGAGCGCCGCTACGCCTTCGGCATCTCGGCGCGGTCGAGGCTCACCACGACGAACGCGCCGTAGTTCAGGACCGTGAGCGAGTCCTCGTCGAGGATGAGCACGCGGACGCACTGGGGCGGAGACGGCGCGAGCAGGTCGGCGTAAGGGTCGAGCGGCGCCTCATCGACGGGCGGCAGCACGGTGTGGAGGAACTCGTGCAGCCGCGCGCGATGGCCGAGGATGATGCTCGCGCCCGGCAGATCCGCGCTGCCGGAGGCGGCGCCGCCGAAGAAGAGGCGTCGCGCCGCCGGGGACACGACGAGGATCGCCGCGTCCGTCACGTCGACCGCGCTGCACGTGCACAGCTCCTCCACGCGGTCGCTCACGGCCCCCTCCACTGTCTGAAACAGCCGGAGCCGCCGCCGCTGTCCCTCGGTGAGCCCTGGCTCCTTCAGGTAAGCCTCGAGGCTGCACCCGCGCATGTTCCGCTCGCACCCGTAGGTCATGCCGCCCGCACCGTGCCTCTGCCTGCTCGACCGCCGCTGTCAGCCGGGTCGGACAGCTGTCACGCCTCCCCGCACGGGCGCTCATGCATGGGATTAGCCAACGCCCGCTGCACCGCCGCGCCACCCCAGCGCGCGCCGCGGATCCCAGGGTCTCCCGGCTTCGCAGGCAGCGACCAGGACGCACGCCCGCGCCGCGGCGCGTGGCCGGCGCTGCTGCACCGCCGCGCCGCGCGCGGGCCGCACGGGGCTGTGCCGCCGCCGCGCCCGCCGCGCAGGTCGCGCGGCGGCCCTGCGCGGCGCCGGCGCGCCGGCGCTACTGCGCTGCGGGCGCGGCGAACTTCGCGGTGAGCTCCACCTGGGCCACGCTGCGCTGGGCGGCCTGCTGGCCCGCGGCGCCGGGGGGCACCAGCAGCGCCTGGAGCCGCTGCGAGGCGTCGGCGGTGCCCGGCGCGAGGCTCGAGGGCGACCAGGTGAGCGAGGCCTTGCCGGAGGACTCGAGCCGGTCGATGGTCAGCGTGACGTCCCCGTTCGGGCCGGGCAGCTTGAGGTCGGCCCCTTCCGCGTACTGGCGCGTGTCCACGCTGAGCGAGACGAGATCGCCCTCCACCTTCTCGATCTTGAACACGCGGTACCGCAGCACCGGCAGCTGCGCGCCCGACGCGACGGCGCGGTCGGTGACCATCCAGTAACCCCCGGGGCCGACCGGCTTGTCCGGGAGCGGCGGCGTGACGAGCGCGATCGCCTCCCCGAGCGCGGCTATCAACGGCTGGAGCCCGGGATCGGCGTCCTTGGCCAGCTCGATCTTGTGGTTGCTGGTCACGTTCGCCGGCGAGAGGTCGTAGCGCAGCGAGCTCCCCTTCAACTTCGCCAGCGCGTCCGCGAGCTCCTTCGGTGGGCCGCCGACCGACATGGATGCGAGGGTCGCCGACGTGACCTTCGCGATGACCTTCGTCGGCGCCGCGCCCGCAGCGGGCGCTTCCGCGCCCTCCTTGGGCTTGTCGGCCGGCTTCTCCGCCTTGAGGCTCACGCCGAGATCGAGGTTCGGCAGCCCCTGTGGCCCGCCCATGCGCAGCCCGAGCGTGATCGCGACCTTTTGCTCGGACTTCGGGTCGATCTTCGCCGCGAGCCTGGCCCTCGGCTCGCTGCCGGCGTCGATGACCTCGAGCTTGTAGGGCACGTCCTTCGGGAGCGCGGCGGCCGCGGCGGCCGGCGAGAACACGCCGTTCTCCGGCGGGCCGTCCGCCGCGCCGCCGGGCGCCGGCCGCGCCTCGGGGTTGCCCGACGCCGCCGCGGCGAGCGCCTCGCCGAGCTTGCCCCCGAGCACCGGCTGCGGCGGGCCGGCGTCGAGCGCGCCCGCGTCGACGGTGACCTGCGCCTTGCTCTTATCTCCGTCGCAGCCCGCGACGAGCCCCGCCAGGGCGACCGCCGCGAGCGTCGAAGCCATAACCCCGCGCCACCGAGTGTGCATGACGGCGGGGTGTAGCCAAAACCCGCGCCATGTTCCAGCGCGCTCTTGCGCCGGCCGGCCGCCCGCGCGGCGTCGCCCCTGCCTCAGCCCCGTCGCGCGGCCTTGATGCCGCCGATGTGCTCCAGGAGCTCGAGGGGCCGGAACGGCTTGGCGTAATAGGCGGTCGCGCCGAGCCGCTCGGCGCGGGCGCGCGCATCGGGGTCGTCGAGGGCGCTGATCACGATGATCGGCAGGCTGGAGGTGCCCGGATCCGCGCGGAGGCGCGCGCAGACCTCGAAGCCGTCCATGCTCCCGGGGAGCATCAGGTCGAGCAGCAGCACGTCGAACGGCTCGGTCAAGGCGCGCTCCACCGCCTCGGGGCCGGTGCCGACGCCGACGACCTCATGACCGCTCGCGCCGACCAGCGCCTCGATCATGCGGCGGATCGCGTCCTGATCTTCGCAGAGGAGGATTCGCATGGTCGCGAGCCCAGGGAGGGTCGCACCCGCACCGTCGGGCGGTCAAGCGGGAACGCCCCCCGCGCGGATCCTCCTCGCGCCCGGTCCTCGCCTAGTTCCTCGGGGCTCCGCCCCGCTCCGCACCCCGGCGTCCGCTTCGCGGCCGCTCTAGTTCCGCGCATCTTCCGCGCATCTTCCGCGCATCAGGAATCCCTGGCGGGATTCCTGACGCGCGGAACTAGGCGCGGCGAGGAGCGCCCTCGGGGCGCGCGTCGCCGGCCGGCGGGCGCAGCGCGAGCTCGATGCCCACGCGAGCCCCGCCGCCCTCGCGGCGCTCGGCGAACGCGCGGCCGCCGTGCGCCTCGGCGATGCGCTTGCACAGCGTCAGGCCGAGGCCGAGCGAGCCGCGCTCGGCGCCGCTCTCGCCCCCCTGCGCCCGCTCGCGCCGGAAGAACGGCTCGAAGATGCGCGTCTCTTCCCCTTCCGCGAAGCCGGGCCCGCGGTCCTCGACCTCGAAGATGACGCTGCGCTGACCGCCGGGACGGACCCGCAGCCGCTCGGCCCCGCCCGCGTGCGCGCGCGCGTTCTCGATCAGGTTGGCGAGGGCGCGCGCGAGCAGCGTCGCGTCCGCCTCGAACGCCGGCGTCCCCTCGGCGACCTCGAGCAGCGTCGGATCCAGCCCGGCGCGCTCCAGCGCGCGGATCGCGATCTCGGCCGGGTCGAGGCGGGTCACGGTGAGGGCCGCGAAATCGAGGCGCGAGCTGGCCAGGAGGTCGCCGACGAGCGCGTCGATCTCCATGACCTCGCGGTCGAGGTCGTCGAGCACGGGCGCGCTCGGCGCGCCGCACCCGCGGGCCATCTCGGTGAGCAGGCGGATCCGGGCGAGCGGCGTGCGGAGCTCGTGCGACACGGCGGCCAGGAGCTCCCGCTGATCGGCGATCTGGCGCTCGATGCGCGCGGCCATGTCGTTGACCGCCTCGGCGACCACGCTGACCTCGCCGTGGCCGTGGCGGTCGAGCCTGACGCGGCTCGACAGCTTGCCGCTTCCGATCTCGTGCGCGACATGGGCCAGATCGACGAGCGGGCGGGCGAGGCGGCGCGAGATGAGGCCGGATGCCGCCCACAGGACGATGGCCACCGCGAGCAGGGGCAGAGTGAAGCGGAGCGACGCGCCCGAGCGGCCGCGCCCGGGGCAGAGGCGCACGGTGCCGAGCGGACCGCCCTCGCCGTGGATGTGGGAGACCAGGACCTGCGCCCGGCAGGGCTGGCCATACCGCGCGATCCGCCGCCCGGTCGCATCGAGGAGCTCCAGGTCGGTGTCGAAATCCTCGGCGATCACGCGGGCGAGGGCGTCGCGGGCCACGGGATCGCCCCAGACGCGCTGGAACTGGTGGTCGACGAAAGACTGGGCGCGGGCGTGCTCGCGCCGCCAGCCGGAGTTGCCGACGCGGTCGATGGCCCCGGTCGTCGCGATCGCGGCGACCGCGGTGATCAGGATGGTCGCGCCGAACCACATGAAGAGCCGGCGGTGCAGCCGCGCGTTGACGAAGCGGCCAAGCGAGACCTTCCGCCCGTTCTCGCACAGCCAGGAGCGGCAGCGGTTCACGCGCGGTCCTTGGCGAGCACGTAGCCGACCCCGCGCACCGTCTTGATGAGCTTCGGCGACCTGGGGTCGTCGGCGAGCTTCTGCCGCAGGTGCGAGATGTGCACGTCGACCGTCCGCCCGCCGACGTTGACGTCGCCGCGGCCGGCCTCCTCGAGGAGCGCCTCGCGGGCGACGACGCGGCCGGCGCGCCGCGCGAGGGCGACGAGGATGTCGAACTCGATGCCGGTGAGGTCCGCGGGCTTGCCCGCCACGGTGACCACGCGGCCGGGCACGTCGATCGCTATGTCGCCGGCCACGATCCGCTCGCCGGCGGCGTCGGGCGTGGCGCGCCGGAGCACGGCCCGGAGGCGCGCGAGCAGCTCGCGCGGGCTGAACGGCTTCGCGATGTAGTCGTCGGCGCCGATCTCGAGCCCGACCACGCGATCGGCCTCGTCGCCGCGCGCGGTGAGCATGAGGATCGGCATCGAGCTCTTCTGCCGGATGCGGCGCACGACCTCGATGCCGTCCATGCCGGGCATCATCACGTCGAGCAGGACGGCGTCGAAGGTGCCCGCGGCGAGGGCCGCGAGGCCGCGCGCGCCGTCGCTCGCGACAGTCACCGTGAACCCGTTCTGCTCGAGGTAGCTCGCGAGCAAGCCGTGGAGCCTGGTGTCGTCGTCGATGAGCAGGAGCCGCAGCGCCATGGATTCACCCGGGGTGGGCGGGGCGGCAGCGCGCTGCCGCCGCCTCGCCTTTCTCCAGTTTATATCTCAGCGATCCGCGCCTGTGTCAGCCTCTGGCGCTCCGTGCCGCGCGGGCGCGGCGCTCCGCGACGGGGGGCGCTCGGCGCGCTCGGCCTCGCGCGCGGCATCCACGCAAAGGGAAGCCACGTGCCGGTGGAAGGCGTCGCGGCGGGCCTCCGCCCGGCAACGCAGCGAGGAGAAGCCGTGGGCGTAACCGAAGACGGTGCCGACGGCGAGCAGCGCGATCGTGATCTGGCGTCGCATCATGGTCTCGTCGCCTCCTTCACGCCCACTCGCCGTGGGTCCGGTACGGATCGGCGCGGTGGCCGCGCCACCCGGCCCAGCCCGACCACATGTCGCGGAACGCGGACGGCCCGATCTCGATCAGATCGGCGAGCTGCTCGCGCTGCCGGTCGTCGAGCACGGCGTGGACCTTCCCGAGCGCGCCGACCGACGCCCTGCGCAGCGCCTCGATGGTGGTGTCGTGCCGCGCGAAGAGCTCGCCGAGGCGCGTCTCGTCGAAGCTCGGGCTCCGCACAGCGGCGGCGACGTCCGCGCGCGTGCTGCGGATCTCGCTCCGCTGCGCCGCGGCGGCGTCGCGGAGCTCGTCGATGGCGGCGACGATCACCTTCTCCTGCGACGGCGTGGTGCCGAGCCGGTCGAAGAGGAACGACAGGAAGAAGCGCCGGCGGAAGCCGAAGCCGCCGAAGCCGCGCCGGCCGTGGGAGCGCGGCCCCGCGCCCCAGGGCGCGCCGCCGCAATCGTACCGGTGACCGCGCCGCAGCGCTGCGATCAGCCCGATCAGACAGGCCGTTCCAACCACGAATCCCAACATGATGAGTACCCTCCGTGAGCGTCTCCGCTATCGATCCGTGCACGGGGAATGTGCGCGCGGCCTCGGTTCCCCCGAACGCGAGCGCGACCCCGGCCGCAGGGACCGGAACCGCAGACGCGCGGCCCCGGGCTGCAAGGCTCGAAGCCGCAAACGCGCGGCCTCGATCCACGTCGAAGCTGCGCAGGGCGTGTGAAGGGCGTGCGGGATCGCGCGTGAAGAAGTGTGTAGACGGCCGCGCGCGGGCGTCGCGATGGAGCGGCGCGCCGTGCCGCGCCGGAGCGGCGCGCTACGTCCGGGTGGACGGCTTTCCGCCCTCGGGCAGCTCCACCGGCCCGAGGTCGTCCAGGTCGTCGTCGAGCTTCTCGGGCTTCTCCGAGGCCGAGACCGCCCACGGGTTCGTGCGCTCGCTCTCCGGCGCGCTGTCGTCGTCTGCGTCACCGTCCTCCGCTTCGAGGTCGTCGAGCGACTCGACCCCCGCGGCGGCCGGCGCGGGCGGCGTCGACGCGCGCGGCGCAGGGGGCGCGGGTGGCGTCGACGTGCGCGGCGCAGGGGGCGCGGGCGGCGTCGACGCGCGCGGCGCAGGGGGCGGAGGCGGCGTCGACGCGCGCGCCGACGAGGCGCCGGGGTCGCTCGGGAGCCGGCCGCGCGGGGGCTCGACCCCCGGCGAGGCGCCCGCCGCCGCAGCGCCCGCCGCCACAGCGCCCGCCGCGGGCGACGGCCTCGTGACGATCGCGCTCGGCGGCGTGATGGTCCCGGCGGCCCTCGGCGCCGGGGGAGAGCCGCCCGGCGGGCTGCTCACCGACGCCGGGAGGCTCCCCGGCGGTGAGCTTGTCGCCCCGGAGGGAGCCCCGGCCAGAGCGGCGCCCGCGGCGGGCTTGCCGGCCTGGCCCAGATCGGTCGTGCCGCCCGGCGAGACGGAGGCCGGCGCCGACGCCGGCGCGGCGCCAGACGAGACGGGCGCCGACGCCGCAGGCGTCGACATAGGCGAGGCGGGAGGCGATGTCGCTGGCTTCGAGGCGGGCGCGGCGCCGGACGAGACGGGCGACGACGCCGCCGGCGTCGACACCGGCGCGCCGGGCGCCGGCGCTGCCGGCGCGGCCGCGGCGCCCGGCGGAGACGCGGCGATCGCGCCGCCTGGCGGAGCGGCGGCGGCCGGCGGCGCGGCGGCGCTCGCGGCGCTGCGGCCCGTGGACACCTCCGCCGGCGCCGCCCGCGGCGTGTCCGCCTTCGGCGCCGCGGCGCGCGACGCGTCGAAGCGCATCGCCTTCTGCGCGAGCTGCACCACGGGGAGGATCTCGCGCGGGGGGATGTTCGCGGCGATGACGTCCGGCCCGGCGATCGCGAGCTCGCCGTCCGCGTGGAACGGCACGCCCGGGCGCTCGCGCTCCTGCTTGAGCCGCGCGTTATCGATGGCGACGCGGACCTCGAGCGGGATCCGGGTCTGCCAGAGCCGGCCGTCGATCGCCGTGCGCACGTCCCACGGCGTCAGGATCGGCGTCCTCCCGATGCCCTCGAACGGGCTCCGGTCCGCGAGCAGCGCCTTGAGCAGCCAGGCGACGATCTCCTGGTGCTGCGGCGTGTCCTGATCCCACGGCATCGACTCACGGAAGAACTGCCAGTACCCGCCGGCCGGGCCGTACACGGCGATGTCGCGCGGATCGAACGCGGCCTCGAACGCGCGCGGGGTGATGTCGCCCTCGTCGATGACGGAGTCGATGAGCGCGCCCTGGAAGTCCGGCGTCTTGCGGCGCGCGGCGCGCGGCGAGAGGCCGGTGAGGGACGTCGTGATCTGCTGGCGGACGTCGCTCCGCTCGCGGAACCAGCCCATCCGCTCGACCGCGCCGAAGCGCTCGCGCAGCTTGACCGGCGTCCACCACGGCAGGTCGAGCTCCCGCAGCCGCGCGATCAGCTCGGCCACGAGCTGCAGCGCCGGCTCGCTCGCGAGGTGCACGCGCGCCTCTCTCCTCAGCGTCTCGTCGTCCTTGCTGTCAGGCTCCCGGTGCTGCAGCGATCGCTCTGCCATCGTTCCTCCGTGTCCCCCTGGCCGCTCTGCTGCATACCAGAACCGGATCCGCGGCGGGCAGCCGGCGCGCGCGGCCGTGAAGAGCGCTCCCGCCTGGCTCGATCCGGGCTCTCCGACGCGCCACGGCGAACCGCCAGCGTGTCGTTATGCAACGACGCGCGAACGTCTGGGCCTGGCGCTCCTGCGGCGCGCGACCGGCGAGCGAGGAAGACGATACCCGCGCGAGGTCGACAGCGTCCGCCGACAGGATCGACGGCGGCATCGCACGCGCCGGGCCGGCGGGTTCTGCGCCTCGCCAGGCCCGCTGGCGCGTCGCGCGCAGCGGCGCGCCGGGCGCCGATCAGCAAGGGCGCCCCTTCGCGTGGCCGAGGCTAGCACCCGGGATCACCCGGCCGCAACGCGCGCCCCCTTGGCGCTCGGCGCCGCGTCGATCCGGGCTAGGCTCTCGCGGCCATGCACGACGCGGTAGAGAGCGCGGGCGAGCGCGCTGCGCGAGGGATCGATCGGCTGGACCGCCCCGGGCGAGGGCTATCGCCGTGGGCGCGCCGCATCGCGTGGGCCGCCGCGGAGGCGATGCTCTGCGACGAGGACGAGCGCGGGGAGATCGTCCCGCCGGGCGCGGGTGTCTGCGAGCGCGCGGTCGCGGCGCTGGATCTCTCGCTCGGGCAGGCCAGCCCCGAGACCCGGCGCGGGTTCGCGCTGCTGGCCGCCTGCCTCGATCTCCTGCCGCCCTTCGTGATCGGCGCCTTCGGCCGGATGAGCCGGCTCCCGCTCGGCAGGCGGCTCGCCTACCTCGAGGCGCTGGAGTCGAGCCGCTCCGGGCTCCTTGCAATGCTGCTCCTCGCGTTCAAGGTGCCGCTGTGCATCCCGGCCTTCGAGGAGGGCACGGAGCTCGCGCTCACCGGCCTCGACCGCGAGAGCACCACGGCGCGCCGCAGGTTGCCTGCGCTCCGCCCGGCCGCCGGCGCGCCGCCCGCGTCGGTCGCGCCGCCGGGCGATGCCGCGCGCGCGCAGCCCGCCGCCGCGCCGGGCGCCGAGGGGGCGGCATGAGCGGCGCCATCGCGTCGAGCGAGCCGATCGTCAGCGGGCGCGACCTGCCGGACGGGTTCGACGAGGCGTGCGACGTCGTCGTGGTCGGCTCCGGCGCCGGCGGCGCGGTCGTCGCAGCGCTGCTCGCCGAGGCAGGGCGCCGCGTGATCGTGCTCGAGGAGGGCCCCTACTACCGCCCCGACGACTACCAGCGCTGGAAGCCCAGCGAGTCGCTGCGGCGGCTATTCCGCGAGGGCGGCATGCTCACGGCGCTCGGCGTGGGCCAGACGCCGATCATCTCCCTCACCCTGGGGCGCGCCGTCGGCGGATCGTCGGTGGTGACCGGCGGGGTCTGCTTCCGCATCCCGGGCAGCGTGCACGCGCGGTGGGTGCGCGACCTCGGCCTCGACGAGCTGTCGGAGCGCGCGCTCGAGGCGGCGTACGAGAGCGTCGAGCAGCGGCTCCACGTGCGCGAGGTCCCCGAGGCGCTGCGCTCGGCGTCGACGGCGCGGTTCGTCGAGGGGGCGCGGCGGCTCGGCATCGCGATGCACCCGCTCCGCCGCAACACAGGCGACGCGTGTGAGGGGAACGGCCGGTGCAACTTCACCTGCCCCGCCGGGGCGAAGCGCTCGGTCGACGTCGCCTACCTGCCGTCGGCCGTCGCGGGCGGCGCGCGCGTGGTCGCCGACGCGCTGGTCGAGCGGATCACCGTGGAGCGCGGGCGCGCCGCCGGCGTCGAGGGGCGGCTGCTCGGCGGCGAGCCGGGCGCGCCGCCGCGCAGGTTCCGGGTGCGCGCGAAGGTCGTTGTCGCCGCGTGCGGCACGCTGCACACGCCGCTGCTCCTCGGCACCGCGGGCGCGTTCAGGGCGAGCGGCGCGCTCGGGAACGACGTGACGCTGCACCCCGCGGTGCGCGTTGTCGCGCGGTTCGACGACACCCTGAACGGCTGGGACGGCGCGCTCCAGAGCGTGTACTCCGACCACTTCGACGCCGAGGGGATCAAGCTCGTCGGGGTGTACTCGGCGGTGAACGTGCTCGCGGCCGGCCTGCCTGGCGTCGGGCCCGCGCTGCGGCGGCGCGTCCGCGCGCTCCCGCGCTGCGCCGTGTTCGGCGCCATGATCCATGACGAGGGCGGCGGCCGCGTCCGCCGCGGCCTCGGCCGGGAGCCGCTCGTCTCGTACGCGATGGCGCCGCGGGACCTCGCGCGGCTGCGCCGCGCCATCACGATCCTCAGCGAGATGGCGATCGCCGCCGGCGCGCGCGAGGTCTACACCGCGCTGCTCGGCGCCCCGCCGATCACGTCCGTGGACGCCGCGCGCGCGGCCGAGCGCGCCCCCGTGGACGCGCGCCGCATCGAGTGCATGGCGTTCCACCCGCTCGGGAGCGCGCGCGTGGCGAACGATCCGCGGCGCGGGATCGTCGACCAGAGCGGCGAGTGCTTCGATCTGCCGGGGCTCTTCGTCGCCGATGGATCCATCCTCCCCACGAGCATCGGCGTGAACTCGCAGGTGCCGATCATGGCGATGGCGACGCGCATCGCGTGGCGGATGGCCGAGCGGTTCCCGCGGCTCGCGGCGGCGAGCCCGGCCTAGGGACGAGGGCGCGGTGCTAACGTGTCGGCCCGGGCCGACAGCCGAGGTTTCAGCATGCAGGCGATGATCGATCTCCGCTCCGACACCGTGACCCGACCGACCGCGGCCATGCGCGCGGCCATGGCGGCGGCCGAGGTCGGCGACGACGTGTACCGGGAGGACCCCACCGTGCGCCGGCTCGAGGAGCGCGTCGCGGAGCTCACGGGCAAGGAGGCCGCGCTGTTCGTGCCGAGCGGGACGATGGGCAACCAGATCGCGCTCCTCTGCCACACGCAGCGCGGCGACGAGGTGATCGCGGGCGAGGGCGCGCACTGCGCCTTCTACGAGAGCGGCGCCGCGCCCGCGTGGAGCGGCGTGCAGTTCGTCTTCGCCGGCCGCGGCGGCCTGTTCACGGCGGGGGACGTCGAGGACGCGATCAAGCCGCCGCTCTATTACCTGCCGCGCACGCGCGTCGTCGCGATCGAGAACACCCACAACCGCGCCGGCGGCCGGGTCTTCCCGCAGGACGACGTGCTCGCGATCGCGAGGGTCGCGCGCGCGCACGGGCTCGCGCTCCACCTCGACGGCGCGCGCCTCTGGAACGCGGCGGTCGCCTCCGGTCGACCGGTCGCCGAGCTCGCGGCGCCGTTCGACACCGTGAGCGTCTGCTTCTCGAAGGGGCTCGGCGCCCCGGTCGGCTCCGCGCTGTGCGGCAGCGCCGACGTGGTGCGCGCCGCGCTCCGCTTCCGGAAGATGCTCGGCGGCGGGATGAGGCAGGCCGGCGTGCTCGCGGCCGCCGCGCTGTACGCGCTCTCGCACCACCAGGGCCGCATCGCCGAGGACCACGAGGCCGCGCGCGCGATCGCGCGGGCCCTGCGCGCGGTCGCGCACCGCGCCTCCGCCGGGCCCTCCACCGAGCCGCCGCCCGCGACGATCGAGGAGCCCGAGACGAACATCCTCTACATCGACACGCCCGGCATCCCGGCCGAGCGGCTCGTCGACGCCGCGCGGCGCCGCGGCGTGCTCGTCGGGGCGGCGGGCCGGAGCGCCGTCCGCGCCGTGACCCACCTCGACGTCGCGCCCGAGCAGGTCGCGCCCGCGGCGAGCGCCCTCGCCGAGGCGCTCGCCGAGGCGCTGGCGCAGCCGCGCGATCGCGACGGCGCGGGCGTCCGCGCATGAGCCGCCGCGCCGCGAACGCCTCCGCGCCTGCGCTCGCCCTCGCGATCGCCGCGCTGCTCGGGCCCGCGTGCGCGCCGGCGCGCGGCGACGCGTACCTCGCCGCGATGGCCGCCGGCGAGCGCGCCTACCACGCGGGGCGCTACCGCGAGGCGGCGCGCGCGTTCGACGGCGCCGCGTCGCGCGCGCTGGTCGTGAAGGACCGCGACGAGGCGCGGCTCATGCAGGCGCGCGCCTTCGAGCGGGCGGAGGCCTGGGGCGAGGCGCGCGCGTCGTACGAGCGGCTGCTCGCCGACTCGCCGGACGGGCCGCGCTCGGAGCGCGCGGAGTTCGAGCTCGCCGATCTCGCGATCGAGCACGGCGACGCGGACACGGGCTTCGCGATGCTGCTCGCGGCGACGCGGCGCCACCCGTCACACGGGCTCGCGCGCAACGCGCTGAAGCGGCTCATCCGGCGCGCTGAGGAGCGCGCCGGCGCGGGCGGCGCCCTCGCCTGGCTGCGGCAGCAGGCGCCCGCGCTCCGCGGGACGGAGCTCGATCAGGACGTCGCCTACCACGAGGCGCTCCTCCTCGAGCGGAGCGGCGATCGCGAGGGCGCGCTGCGCGCGCTCGTCGCCGCCGCGCGCGCGCACCCGTACCCCGCCGGCAGCCTGACGGACGACGCGCTCTTCCACGCGGCGGAGCTCGCCGCCGCGCTCGGGCGCTCGGAGGAGGCGATCGGCTACCTGCGGGAGATGCTCGCGGCGCGCGAGTCTGCCATGACCGGCAGCTACGACCGCGGCAAGTTCGACGACGCGCAGCTCGAGATCGCGCGCCTCTACCGCGACGCGCTCGGCGACCGCGCGGCCGCACGCCGCGAGCTGCGCAAGCTCTACACGGACCACCCCGCGTCGATCCTGCGCGACGATGCGCTCTGGGCCGAGGCGAAGCTGTGGCGTGAGGACGGCAGGGCCAAGGAGGCCTGCGCGACCGCGGCCCTGATCGCCCGGGAGCTCCCCGAGTCGCGCTACGCGCGGTGCGCGCACGCGATCTGCCCGTCGCTCCCGGCCGCGAAGAGCCCGTGCGCGGACTACATCCTCCGCGAGCTCGACGGCAAGAAGGAGCCTTGACGAGGGGACGCCGCGCGCCGCGCTGCCGTGGCGGCGGGCCGCCCGCGCTCAGTCGTCCTCGTCGTCCGCGGGCTCCAGCTCGGCGTCGTCGTCGTCGCCCTCGTCATCATCGTCGGCGAGGTCGTCGTCATCGGCCTCGTCGAGGTCGTCGTCGTCCTCGCGCGGCTCGTACTTCAGGTCGATGCCGATGTCCCCGAGCTGCGTCTCGAGGAGCTCGAAGAGCTCGTCCACGTCGTCGCCCCCCCACTCATCGAGCACGTCGGTCAAGAACTCAAAAAAATCACCGCTGTCCAGACGACGCTCGATCTCTTCGACCTGCTCTTCCGAGAACGCCTCGAGGACGTCCTCGCGCAGCGCTTCGGTGTCGCCTTCCTCAACGGCATCCGCCGCAGAGAGGCGGATCTGCTTTACGGCACGCTTGTCGAGGTGAATCTCCATGAAGGTGGCTTCGTTTAGGCGACCCTCGCAGCTGCCGTCAAGCGGCGTATGGTGTCGAGCTTCAAGAGACCGCTCGGCTCCCCTCCCCGTACTGCCTTTTCCGGGGGCGCGCCCCGCGGCGCAGAGGGCCCCGGGCCGCCGCGCTCGGTCCGCGCCCCCCGCGCCGCGGAGGAGCGTTGCCCGCGGCAGATCTCTCGCGTATCTCAAGCAACTCGTGCGTTTACGACCTCCGCCCGGCGCGCTTCCGGTCGCGATCATCGCGGCCGGCGCCCTGCTGTCCTCGACAGCGGCGGCCGCGCCTCCCGACGGCAAGGTCGAGGGCGCGCTCCCTCGCGCCGCGCCGGCCCCTCCCGCCGGCGCCCGGACGGCGGGAGCCGCGGACCGAGGCACCGGCGGCGATCCCGCCGCGCCCGAGGCGGACGATGCGATCGAGACGCAGGAGGAAGGAACCGCGACCGCGCAGCCACCTCCCGTCAAGCCGCGCGTGCAGCTCGCGACCCGGCCGCCGCCGCTGCACGTCGAGTACGCGCAGTACGGCGTCGCGCTCGCGGCGGAGATCAGCCTCGACGCAGGCGCGGCATGCCCGCGGTCGGGGCCCCTGTACTCGTGCATCCTGGGCAGCGGCGGTGGGCTCGCGATCCGCAGCGGCTACCGCTCGCCTGGCCCCTGGTACTTCGGCGGGGCGTACCAGTTCACCAAGATGGACTCGAGCAACCTCTACCGGCTTGGCATCTTCCAGCAGCTGCGCGCCGAGATGAGGTACCTGCCGGACATCGGCTATCGCGCGGCGCCGTATTTTTCCGCCGGGATCGGCGGCGTCGTCTACGGCAACGAGTGGGGCGTCGAGACGGGCGGCGCCCTCATCTTCGGCGGCGTCGGCGTCGAGCTGGAGGTGTCGCGCCGGGCGGTGCTCGGCGTGAGCTGCGTGTACCGGCCGGTGCTGCTCGCGGGCTGGAAGGACACGGCCAACTACGAGCGGGCCACCGCCATCGCGCAGTTCGTCGGCTTCGAGCTCCTGCTCGAGGTGCGGACCGAGCTCGGTCGGCGCTGAGCGGCTCCCCTGCCCGCTCGAGAGAACGCACCGTCTACTTGACTCGACCGTCGCTCCGCGGTCCCCTCGGCAGCGTGATCTGCGATGTGTGCGGTCGCGAGAATGCTGGCGATCTGACGTTCTGTCAGGATTGCGGCCGACGGCTCAAGGCTCGCGAGGCGCGGGTCGCTCCGCCGACGCCGCCCAGCGGCTTGCCTCAGGTGTCGCTCCCGGCCCTGTCGGCGCCCTCGCAGACCGAGGAGGCGCCGGCGAACGACGCGCGCGCGTCCGGCCGGGCGACGGGGGCGCGCCACGCCCCGGGACGACTTCGCCCGGAGGCGCCGGTGTTCTCGTTCAGCCCGATCGGCTCGGCGAGGACGGAGCCCGCGATGCAGGCGGTGCACGGCCGCGCGGAGGTGACCTCCCGCCCGGCGCGCGAGGGCGCCGCGACGGCGGCGTCGGGCGCCCTGGGCAGCGCCATCCAGATGGCGCCGGCCCTGCAAGGGCCGAGGGTCACGGACCGGGTCGACGCGCACGTGCCGCCCGCGACGCCCACGATCACCGACGCGCTGCTGGGGCTCTCGTGCGCGAGCTGCAACGCGGACAACCCCCCGGGCTACCGCTACTGCGTGACGTGCGGCGCGCCGCTGCACAAGAAGGACGGCGCCGCCCTGGCGGTCCCCCCCCCAGCGTTACCCCCCCCAGCGTTACCCCCCAGCGTTACCCCCCAGCGTTACCCCCCAGCGTTACCCCCCAGCGTTACCCCCCCCAGCGGTCCCCCCGCCCTCGACGGACCCGGCGCCCAGGAAGGCAAGGGGCAGCGACCCGGGCGCCGCGCTCTCCCCTGAAGTGCCGTACGTCGCGCACCCGCCGCTCGAGAAGATCGAGACGACCGCGCGAGGGCTCCAGGACGCCGCGCCCCGGCCCCGCATTCGCCGGACCCCGCGCTCCGGCCCCCGCATTCGCCGGACCCCGCGCTCCGGCCCTCGCATTCGCCGGACCCCGCGCCGCGCGACGATCGCGGCGGTGGATCCGAGACGCAGCGGCAGGGCCCCGGCGGCTCGCCGCCGGGCAAGCCGGCCCCTCCGCCGCTGCCGCCCGTCGCCCTGCCGCCCCCGCGGCTGCCGGCTCCACCAGCCGGCGGGGGCGCCCACGACAAGATCGTCGGCTCGCCGGTGCTCGACATCGCTTCGTCGCGCCAGGCGCCCACCCCGCCGGTCGAGTGCGCGCGCTGCCACGGCCAGTGCATGGCGGGCACCCGGTTCTGCAAGTACTGCGGGGCGCCGCTCGACGGCGAGCGATCCACCTCCGAGCGCCCGGCGAGAGTCCTCGCCGACCGACCGCCCGCGCCCTCGTCCGCCCCGGAGGTCGGGCGGGACCCGCCGCGGCTGCCGCAGGGCGAGCCCGCCAAGCCAAGCTCGACCGAGACGGGCAGCACGCCGCCGCCCTCTCAGATCCCGCTCGCCCCGCTGCGGGCATCCTACTCGGTTCGCCCGCCCGCGTGGGTCCCGGCTGACACCCGGCCCACCCGGGCGCCCGAGGGTAAGCTCATCGTGATCGTCGAAGACGGGACCGAGGGGAAGAGCTTTCCGCTCGCGGGCGCGCAGATCGACATCGGCCGCAGCGAGGGGGACATCCTCCTCGAGGACGACCTGTACGTCTCGCCGCGGCACGCGCGGATCATTCCGCAGAGCGGTTCCTGGGTTCTCCGTGACCTGGGCAGCGTGAACCGCATCTACCTGCGCATCAGGAAGACGCACGCCCTCAGAGATGGCGACTTGCTCCTCCTGGGGCTCGAGGTGTTACAGTTTCAGACCGTGAGCGACGGGGAGCGAGGCCTCGGCCATGCGATCCAGCATGGAACGTTGCTGTTTGGCTCGCCCGCCATCCACCGGCGGGCGAGACTCTGCCAGAAGACGGTGGAGGGCGTGACGCGGGACGTGTACCACCTCTACCGGGATGAGACGGTGATCGGACGGGAGACGGGAGACATCGTGTTCACGGCCGATCCGTTCCTCTCGCGACGCCACGCCGCCATCCGGAGGAACCCGGCCACGGGCGAGTTCACGCTCACCGACCTGGAGTCGTCGAACGGGACCTACGTCGCCATCCGCGAGGACGTCAGCCTTGTGGATCGCGATTTCGTGCGCATCGGGCAGCACCTGTTCCGCGTGGATCTCTCCCGATGAGCGACCAGACCGTCCGCGAGACGCCCACCGAGGCGCTGGAAGTCGATGGGCTCCCGAGCGCGGCGTCGGTAGGGGCCGACTCGAGCGGCAACGCGGGCAAGGCCCTTGGTGACTCCCCGCTCGGCGCCGCGTCGCTCGAGTCCGGCAAGGCGGGGTCTGTGGAAGCAGGCAAGCCCGTGAACTGGAAGCCGCCCCCGCCGCCCAAGATGCGTCCGGCCACGAGCGCCGCGCGCGAGCAGAAGGCTGGCATCGCCGTGAAGCCCATCAAGGCGCCCAGCGCCCCGAGCCCCGACAAGGTCGGGAGGAAGCTCCCTCCGCCGCCACGGGTGCGGCTCACCGCGGGCGGGGCGCGCGACGAGGACTCGGATGGCGGCGCGACGAGGTCGGACGACCTCGCAGACGCTGCGACCCCCGACGCGCCCGCGGCCGCCGCCCGGGCAAAGGCCGCCCACGCGGCGCCGTCGATCGCGACCTCGTATGACGACGGCGCGTTCGACGAGACCCCCGCCGCGGAGGCCGCGCACCGCGACGGCTCGGCGGGCGACGAGGGGGCCGAGGGCGCGGGGCGCCCCGAGGACATGGACAGCGAGGCAGCAGCGCCGGACGAGCCGCGTCGCCCCGAGGTCGTGCTGCGGCTGTTCGGCCGGACCGACGTGGGCCAGGTCCGCGAGCACAACGAGGACAACTTCATCGTCGCGGACCTCACGAAGGCGAGCCGCGGCCTGATGGAGATGGACCGCTACCAGGTGATCGGCGAGCGGGGGGCGCTGCTCGGCGTGTGCGACGGCATGGGCGGCGCCGCGGCCGGCGAGGTCGCGAGCCAGCTCGCGGTCGACATCATCTACCAGCGGATGAGCGCCGGCGGCCCCCCGCAGAACCACGACGAGCTCGCGGCGCGGCTGGTGCAGGCGATCGAGGCCGCCGGGCTCAGGATCTTCAGCGAGGCGAAGCTGGATCGGACCCGGCGGGGGATGGGGACCACGTCCACCATCGCCGCGCTCATGGACGATCACCTGTTCCTCGGCCAGGTCGGCGACAGCCGCGCGTACATCCTGCGCGGCGATCGGCTCGTGCAGGTGACGCGCGACCAGTCGCTCGTGAACCAGCTCATCGAGGCCGGCCAGCTCACGGAGGAGGAGGCCGAGACCTTCGAGCACAACAACATCATCCTCCAGGCGCTCGGCACGGCGGACTCGGTGCAGGTCGACCTCACCTACGTGGAGCTCAAGCGCGGCGACACGCTGATGCTCTGCTCCGACGGGCTCTCGGGCATGGTGAGGAACGAGGAGATCCGCGAGGTGCTGCGGACCGTCGACGACCCCATCGAGGCCTGCAAGGTGCTGACGGATCGGGCGAACCAGGCCGGCGGCCACGACAACATCACGGTGGTGGTCGCGAAGTTCGACGGCGACGGGCTCGCCGCGGCGGAGCTCGAGGACATCGAGGAGCTCCGCTACCAGAAGTACCAGCTGCCCGAGCACCTCCTGGCCCAGAACTCGGTCGCGTCCGAGCCGGCGCGCAAGGTGAAGGAGCTCGACGAGAAGAAGATCTCGCAGCGGCCCCCCTCGCCGAAGTCGTGGCTGAACAGCTCCGACGGCGACATGGGCGAGGACGGCGACGAGTACGACCGCGCCTTCTCCGCCCTGGCGCCGGACGACGCCCTGGACGAGCGCAACGCCCGCGCGCCCGTCCAGGGCGACGAGCCGATCATGATCCCGACCGACGGCGCGCCGCAGTGGCTCGTGATCTTGATGATCGTGAGCGCCGTCGCGTGCGTTACCATCGCCGGCTACTACCTGCTTCGCTAGGCCGCACGCGGCGCACGCGCGCGCGCCTCCACCTCCATGCTGCGCAGCAACGACAAGCGTGCCCGGCAGACCCCGGCCGCCCCGCAGGAAGGGCCGCCGCCGCGCCCCCCGGACGCGGATGGTCGCGTCGGCGTCGACGTGCAGACCGCGCAGCGCATCGTCCGGGATGCCGTCGTGCAGGCGATGCAGCGCGAGGACAAGGCGGTCGCGCTCGTGCGCGCCAAGGCGGACGAGGCGCGGCGCCGGGTGGCGCGCAACAACCTGCTCCTCGGGCTCGGCGTCGTCGCGGCGCTCGTGGCCGTGGCGGTGGCGGGCGTGGTCGCGTACCGGTCGCGGCGCGCGGCGGACGCGCTGGCACGCGAGGTCGGCCTCGGGCGCGCGCCCGCGGTGCGCCCGTCGGGCGCGATCCCCGAGCAGGTGCTCTCGGGCCGCGCCATCTTCGAGCAGAACCGGCTGGCGCTCTACGTGATGGGCTACATGGTGGACAACCGCATCGGCGGTTGCTGCTCGGCGTTCGCCATCGCGCCGAGCCTGCTCGCCACGAACGCGCACTGCGTCCGCGACTGCCGCGCGCGCGGCGGCACGCCGATCGTCACGCAGAACGACTCGATGGGGAAGACCCGCTTCCGCATCGTCGCGATGTCGGCCCACCCGGCGTACAGGTCCGGGCAGGAGGGCGCCGGCTCGCCGGACGTCGCCCTGCTCCGCATCGACGGCAAGGCGCCGCGCGCGGTGACGCTCGCGAACGACGCCGAGCTGCGGGCCATCGGGCCAGGCGACGACGCCTACGTCATCGGCTTCCCCGGCCGCCTGATGGACCCGCTGAGCCCCTCGGCGACGTTCCTGGAGGGCCGCATCGGGCGGGTGACCGGCCTCGACGACGAGGCGACGACGCCGGATCGCGCCGTGCTCATCCAGCACGACGCGGTGACGCGCGGGGGCAACAGCGGGAGCCCGATCTTCAACCAGTACGGGCACGTGATCGGCATCCACGCGGCGCACATCGACGACGAGGACGACGTGACGATCGACGGGCGCAAGACGAAGGTGACGCAGAGCTCGCCGTTCCGGATCGGGATGCGCATCGATCTGCTGCAGGGGGTCCCCGCGCCGTGATGCTGCGCGTCGTGCACACCTTCGGGCGCAACGCCGGGTCGGTGGAGCTCCATGACAGGCGCGTGGTGCGCTTCGGGCGCGCGCCGGACAACGACGTCGTGTTCGACCCGAACCACGACCGCGACGCGAGCAGCCACCACGCGGAGGCGCGCCTCGAGGCGGCGGGCTGGGTGCTCTACGATCTCGACAGCCGCAACGGGACCTACGCGGGCGGGCAGCGGATCAAGCGGCACCCGATCGCGTCGGGCGACGAGGTCACGTTCGGCGCGAAGGGGCCGCGGGTGCGGCTCGAGCTGGTGGAGCGCCGCGCGCCGGGTCCTCCGCAGACGCACGCGGCGCCGGCGCACCCCGCACCCGCCGCGGCCCCCCCGGCGCCGCCCACGGGCTACCCCGCGCCAAGTGGCTACCCCGCCTCCGTCGCTCATGCGGCGCCTGCCGCGGGATATCCGGCGCCCGCCGCCGGCTACGCCGCGCCCGCCGCCGGCTACGCCGCGCCTGCCGCCGGCTACGCCGCGCCTGCCGGCGCTCACCCGGGGCACGTGCCGGCCGCGCCGCCGGCCGGCGCGCGGCGGGTCGGCGAGCGGACGATCGCGATGATGATCTCCTCGGCCGTCTCGGCCGCCACGGGGCGCTCGAAGCCGCGCGGCACCGTCGAGATCAACGCCATGCTCCACAAGGAGGTGCACGCCGCGACCGCCGGCCAGCGCCGCACGACCTACATCCTCGCCTCGCTCCTCGTTGTCGCGCTCGCGAGCCTCGCCGCGCTCATCGTCTACAACCGCTCCTCGCACGACGAGATCAGCCAGCTGCGCGCGGAGCTCGCGCGCCTCCCGCCGGAGGATCCGCGGCGAAAGGAGATCGAGCAGCGCCTCGGGACGCTTCACCCTTCGAACGCCAACTTCGGGCGCAACCTCCACGATCGATCCAGAAAAGGGATCTTCATGCTCGCGTCCGGGCGCGAGGGGTTCTGCACGGCGTTCGCGGTGCGCCCCTCGATCCTCGCCACGAACGCGCACTGCATCACCGCGGCCAAGCGCCGCGGCGGCGCGATCGTGGCGCTCGAGAACGAGGGCCGGGGCCAGGTAAGCTTCGCGGTGACCAGCATGCGGACGCACCCGCAGTACCGTGACAGCGCGGACCAGCTCACCCCCGACATCGGCGTCGTGTCGATCGCGGGGCGCGCCGCCGCCGTGCTGGAGCTCGCGACCCGCCAGGAGCTCGCCGCGGCCGGCGCGGGCGACGACGTGTACCTGATCGGCTTCCCGGAGCGGCTCACGGACGCCGCGAACCCTGTCGCCACCTTCCTCGCCGCCAACATCGGCCGGATCACGGGCGCGAACGGCCGGCCCGCACCCGCCGCCGAGGCCTGGCTGATCCAGCACGACGCCCGCAGCACGAGCGGCATGAACGGGAGCCCCATCTTCAACGGCCAAGGCAAGGTCATCGGGATCAACGCCGGCGGGTACCTCGAGGGCAACGACGAGACGATCTCCGGCCAGAAGACGGAGGTGGTAAAGGCCTCCCCCTACAAGTTCGGGATGCGCATCGACCTGCTCGACGCCATCCTGCGCTGACCCCCGCGCGAGAGAGATGCTCCGCCACGCGCTCCGCCGGCTCCTCTGGACGCTGCCCACCCTCGTGGGCGTCTCGCTGCTGACGTTCTTCGTCCTCTCCTTCGTCCCGGACCCGACCGACGACCCGCTCCTCGCCAGCTCGCTGTCCAGCGCGGAGCTGGCGCGGCTCCGCCGGGAGCGCTTCCTCGACCTCCCGCGCTTCATCAACCTGGAGCCGCGCGACGTGCGCCTGCGCGCCCTGGAGGCCGCGCGGGCGATCGCCGACGGCGGCGACGACGCCGCGGCCGCGGCCGACGAGCTGCGGCGCCTCGGCGGCGCCGCGCTGCCGCACATCCTGCCGCTCGACGCGCTCGCGCCCGAGCCGCGCACGCGCGTCGCGCTCGCGCTCGCGCCCGTCGCGGCGCGGATGGGCCTGCCGAGGGCCGAGGAGGCCGCGGACCCGGCGCACGCGGTCGCCTTCTGGACACGCTTCTGGGACGACCGCGGCATCGAGTTCCGCAGCGCGTCGGTGCGGAGCGCGGTGAGGCGCCTGGTCCGCTACGGCTCCACGTCGCGCGCTGCCGAGCTGCTCGAGCTCGACACCTTCGCCCTGCAGCCGGTGATCGCCGCGCTCCAGCCGCCGCGCGACGCGGCGACGTTCGCGCAGGCGCAGGCGCTCGTCGACGTCGCGGCGCACATCGCGGAGATCGACGACCGGATCGCCCCGGGCGACGACCTCGCGGAGGCCCGCGCGTGCGTCACCCGGTGGAAGTCCTTCTGGAACGTGTACCGCAGCGACTTCGAGATGTTCACCGGCCCGACGCGGCTCGCGGCGACGGTGCTCGAGACCCGCTACGGCAAGTGGGCGCTCGGCGCGGTCACCCACCGCCTCGGCGTCGCGGCGACCGGCGAGCCGGTGCTCGACGAGCTCGCGCGGCGCGCGCCGGTCACGCTCGCGCTCGTTTTCGGGGCGATCGCGCTCGCCTACGCGGTGGCCGTGCCGCTCGGCGCGCTGAGCGCGGCCTCGCGCGGCCGGCGGAGCGACTCCGCGATCGCGGCCGCCGTGCTCACGCTCGCCGTCCTCCCGACCGCCGTCGTGGCCGTGGCCGCCGCGCTCCTCTCGGGCGGCACGCAATCGCTGCTCCTGCCGACGTGCCTCATCGCGCTGTCGCTCATCGCCGCGCCGACGCGGCAGCAGCGCGCCGCGCTCGTCGCGGTCCTCACGCAGGACTTCATCCGGGCCGCGCGCGCGCGCGGCGCCGGCACCGCGCGCGCCATCGCCGTCCACGGGCTGCGCAACGCCGTGCTCCCGGTCGTGACGCTCGCCGTCCTGGAGCCGCCGATGGCGCTCGGCGGCGCCTTCGTCGTGGAGCGCGTCTTCGAGCTCCACGGGCTCGGCGAGCTCACGCTGCTCGCCGTGCAGGCGCGCGACGTGAGCTGGCTCATGGCGATCTCCATAAGCGCCGCGGGCATCGCCGCGCTCGGCGTGATCGCGACCGATCTCGCCTACGTGCTCATCGACCCACGGCTCGGCCCGGCGGTGCTCTCCCGGAGGGGCGGGGCGTGACCCACGCGGCGGCGTTCCTTCGCCGGATGGTCGGCAGCAAGCGCGTCACCGCCGGCGCCGTCCTGCTCGGCGTGCTCGCGCTGCTCGCGATCTTCGCGGAGCTGCTCGCCGCCCCCGCGCCGATCGCCCGCTTCGGGCCGGGCGGCGCCGAGATCCTCCCGGCGGTCACCGAGGCCGCGGCGCTCGAGTCGCTCACCGAGGCCGAGCTCAGGGCGCGCTTCGAGGGCGGCCTCGCGATCTGGCCGCCGATCCGCTACGGCCCGGAGCAGCGCACCGACGCCGGCCCGAACGCGTCGCCCTCGCGCGCCCACCCGCTCGGCACGGACTTCGAGAGCCGCGATCTCGCCGCGCGCCTGATCTACGGCGCGCGCACAGCGCTCGGCCTGTCGCTGAGCGCGGTGCTCGTGGGCATGTTCCTCGGCGTCGTGCTCGGCGGGCTCGCCGGCACGCTGCGCGGCTTCTGGAACGACGGCCTCGTCCGCCTCGTCGAGACGGTCGACACGTTCCCGGCGATCCTCGTCGTGGCGATCGTGCGCGCCATCGAGCGCGAGCCCTCCGCGCTCTCGCTGGTGCTCGCGGTCGCCTTCGTCCGCTGGGCGGAGATCGCGCGCCTCGTGCGCGCCGAGGTGCTGCGCGCGTCGAGCGAGGAGTACGTGATGGCGGCGCACGCGCTCGGCAGCACCCGGCTGCGCGTCTTCTACCGCCACATCCTCCCGAACGCGCTCGGCCCCGCGATCGTGAGCTCCGTGCTCGGGGTGGCGTCCGTGGTCCTGCTCGAGGCGGCGATCTCGTTCCTCGGGATGGGCGCGCCCACCCGCGTCGCGTCGTGGGGGGAGACGCTGGGCCAGGCGGCGCGCCACCCGAGCGAGATCCGGCTGCTCGTGTTCCCCTTCGTCCTGCTCCTGGCGACGGTCGGCGGCTCGTACCTCATCGCCGACGCGCTGCGCGACGCCGTCGATGCGCGCACCGTGCGCGCGCGGAAGCCGCGCTGAGGGCGGGGCGGGCGCGGCGAGGCGGCCGCGGCAGGCCGCGCGGCGCGCGCTCACGCCCGACGCACGCCCGGTTCAGGCCAGACTCACGCCTGGCTCGCGCCCGGCCCACGCCCGGCCCACGCCCGATTTGCGCCGAAATCGGCCTCATCCGCGCGATCTCCGCGGCCGGGGCCTCGCGCCACTCGATCTCGATGGAAAGGCCCGCTATGAATTCGCCCGCCATGGCTGTTCCCGAGATCAGCGAGCAGGAGTTCGAGCGCGAGGTGCTCCGCAGCGAGTTGCCCGTGCTCATCGATTTCACCTCCACCCGGAGCGGGCAGTGCAGAACGGTCGCGCCGGAGGTCGACGCCATCGCGCGCGAGCTCGAAGGCAAGGCCAAGGTGGTGAAGGTCGACATCGACCGGTCGAAGCGCATCGCCGCCACCCTGCGCATCCAGGCCGTCCCGACGTTCATGGTCTTTCACCGGGGCCGCCCGGTGGCCGCCGAGCAAGGCGTCATCGACCGCAAGCAGCTCCGCGAGCTGCTCGAGCCGTTCCTCCCGCGCGCCGAGGGCGCCATCCGGGCGGTCGAGCTGGCGCAGCTGATCCGCGAGGGCCAGGTGGTCGCCGTCGACACGCGCGAGGGCCCCGCGTACGGCCGCGCCCACATCCCGGGCGCGGTGCACCTCCCGCTGGACGAGATCGAGGGGCGGCTGGCCGAGCTCCACATGCTCCCGGGCGCGCCGGTCCTCTACTGTCGCTCCGGCGACAGGTCGAAGGAGGTGGCCGCGAAGCTCGCGGAGGAGGGCGTCCCCGTCGCGTTCCTCGAGGGCGGCTTCCTCTCCTGGGAGGCCGAGGCGCTGCCCATCGAGCGCCCCGACTGACCTCGCCCGCGCGCGCAGCACCGCATGGCGCTGACGCCCGGTGCTGTGACGCGGTCAGCGACGGCAGCGACGTCAGCCGTTCGCGGCCGAGAGCGCCGCCGAGATGACCTCGCGCACGGGCACGCCGTGCGTCCTCGCCGCCGCGGCGCAGTCGTCGAACTCCGGCTTGACCTGCGGCGGCCCGAACGGCCCCTCGCTGATCTTCACGCGGATGGCGCCGTAAGCGGTCTTCACCGTCGTGATCCGCCGCGGGCGCTCCGTGCGCGCGACCGGGATCTTCCGGAGCCCGATGCTTGTCGTCTCGCGCAGCAGCGCCGTCGCGACAGCGTCGGCCTGCGGGGCGGCGGCGAGCGCAGCGATCGTCAGCGCGGGGCGGCCCTTCTTCATCGTGATCGGCACCGCCCACGCATCGAGCGCGCCTGCCACGAGCAGCGCCTCGATCGCGTGCCCGGCCACCTCGCCCGTCAGGTCGTCGACGTTCGCCTCCACGATCACGTGCGAGGCGCTGCCGAGGCTCTCCTCCCCGCCCGAGCGCGTCCCGAGGACGACCCGCAGCAGGTTGGGGCGGTCGGGCAGCTCTCGCGTGCCGGCGCCGAAGCCGATCCGGTCGGGCGCGAACGTCGGCCAGCGCTCGAACCGGGTCGCCAGCGTCGCGATGATCGCCGCGCCCGTGGGCGTGACCAGCTCGGCGTCGAGCTCGACGCCGTACGTCGGGACGCCCCGGAGGCACGCGACCGCGGCGGGCGGCGGCAGCGGGAGGATCCCGTGCCGCGCCTTCACGAACCCGCGCCCCATCGGCAGCGGCGAGCCGACGACCTCCGCCCCGATGTGCACGATGGCCGCGGCGGCGCCCACGATGTCGACGATCGCGTCGACGGCGCCGACCTCGTGGAAATGCACGTCTTCCAGGCGGATCCGGTGCACGGCGGCCTCGGCCTCGCCGAGGCGACGGAAGATCCGGCGCGCCAGCGCGGCGACGGGTGGGTCGAGCGGCGCCGCGGCGAGCATGGCGTCGATGGATCCGTAGGTGCGCTCCGGCTGGGGCGCCTCGACGTGCACGTCGAACGAGGTCGCCACGATGCCGCTCCGATGGGCGTGCCCGCGGTGGAGGTGGAAGCCGTCGAGGGGCAGCGCGGCGACGGCGCGCTCGATGACAAGGAGAGGCACCCCGAGGTCGAGCAGCGCCGCGATCGTCATGTCGCCGGCGATGCCGCTGAACGCATCGAAGAACAGGATCTTGCCTGCGCCCGCGCCTTCTTCGAGGAGCGGCGCGCGCGGGTGGTCGTGGCCGTGCGCGTGCGCATGGTCGTGGCCGTGCGCATGGATGTGCGCGTGCTCGTGACCGTGCGCATGGTCGTGCGCGTGCTCGTGACCGTGCGCATGGTCGTGGCCGTGCGCATGGTCGTGCGCGTGCTCGTGACCGTGCGCATGGTCGTGGCCGTGCTCGTCCGCGTGCTCGTGGTCGTGCTCGTGTCCCATGTCTCGCGTGCTCCGTTCAGCGGGCGTCGACGCGTCGCGACGCTCCCGCGGTCGCGCGTCCTGCGCTCACTCCTTCGGCAACATGCGATGGACCACCATCGCCGCGCCGAAGCCGCTGTCGATGTTGACCACGGCGACGCCGGAGGCGCACGACGTGAGCATCGAGAAGAGCGCGGTGAAGCCGCCCAGCGCCGCGCCGTAGCCGACCGACGTCGGGACCGCGATGACCGGCGCCGCCACGAGCCCGCCGACCACGCTCGGCAGCGCGCCCTCCATGCCCGCGACAACGATCACGGCGGACGCCTTGCGCAGCTCCTCGACGCGATGGAGGAAGCGATGCAGCCCCGCGACCCCCACGTCGTACAGCCGCTTCGGCTCGAGCCCCACGGCCCGCAGCGTCTCGATGGCCTCCTCGGCGACCGGCATATCGCTCGTGCCCGCGGTCACGACGGCGACCGGCCCCGCGGCGCGCTTCGGCGTCGGCGCGACCTCGACGCTGCCGGTCCGCGCGATGGGCACGTAACGAAACGCGGGCAAGAGCGACGCGACGGCCGCCCCCTTCGCCGCGTCGACCCGGGTCACGAGCACGTTCTGCCCGGCCCCCGAGATCTCCTGGGCGATCAGGGCGATCTGCTCGGGCGTCTTCCCTTCGCCGAAGATCACCTCGGGCACGCCCTGCCTCAGCGCGCGGTGGTGATCGACGGTCGCGACACCCAGGTCCCGGAAAGGCAGCCCCCGGAGCGCGTCGAGCGCCTCCTCGATGGCGAACTCGCCGGAACGAACGCGCTCAAGCATCTCTCGGACGAGGCGCGGCTCCATGTGCGCAGCCGCTTAGCGCGGCAGCGCCGCCACCGCAAACCTTCCGCCTCGTCCGCCCGCTGTGGCCGGCGGCACGGCCCGCCGCGCGTCTCCTGCGCGCCCGGTGCCCACCCCTCCCGGCGCTATCCCCCGGCGCTGTCCCCCCGGCTATTCCCCGGCGTTCCTTGCTCCGACGCTCCTCCCGTTGCCAAGGAGACGCGCGCGGCGTAAAGCGCGCGCAAACCGCCCAGGCTCTTTGCGCAGGAGGGGGCGACGGGGCTACTTTCCGCGCCGCGTGCCCGCCTTCGTCGCTCCCCTCGTCGGCTTTGCTCTCGGCGCGCTGCTCGCCTGGTTCAGCGCCGCAGCCCCTCACCGCCCGGGCGCGCTGCGCGCGGCGGAGCCTCGGCTCGCGCCAGACCCGCGCGATCGGCCGCTCGCCCTCGTCACCCTGTTCGCCGTCCTCGTCTTCGCGCCGGTCTGCGCCTACTTCCTCGTGTTCGCGCCGGACTGGAGCTTCGCGTACCTCGTCGACACCCGCCGGATCCCGTCCGCCATCGATCTCGTGCTGCTCCTCCTCGACGCCGCCTCGGTACCCGCCGGGTTCGCCGCCGCGCAGCGCTTCGCCGCGAGCGCCGGCGGCAGGCCCACCGCGCAGCGCTCGGTCCGCGCGGTGGCCGTGTTCGCCGGCGCGCCGCTCGCGATCGCCCTCGTCGCTGTCGTCGCCCTGTCCCGGCGCCTCGCGATGGACGGCACCTACCGCCAGGTCGAGGGCGACTTCGGCGTCCACCCGGTCGCCGGCGGCCCGCTCGGCTACGCGCTCCTCTGGATGCACACCATGCTCGCCGCCGGCTTCGCGGTCACCGTGAGCGCCCTCCTCCGGCGCGAGCCGCCGGGCGGCGGGGAGAAGGCCGACCGCCCCGGTGCCCCGCGCGCCCGCGCCGTCCCGAGCGAGCCGGCGCCGGTGATCGATCCGCCCCGGCCTGCCTCCACGCGCCCGCAGCGCCGGCTCGGCCTCGGCAAGGGCGGTCGCTCCAACCGGCCGGACTGAGAGGCCGCACCCGCACACCGGCGGGTCCCCTCACCGCGTTGCCTCACCGCGTTGACGGAGCCACCGCGCTCCACCACCCTGTCCCCCCATGTCCGAACGAGCCCGCGTGGATCAGCAGATCGAAGAACTGATGGAGCTGGCCGATCAGGTCGTGACGCGCGCCAGGAAGGGCGGCGCCGACGTCGCGGAGGCGATCGCCCGCTCCGGGTCCGAGCTCTCCACGAAGGTGCGCCTCGGCGAGCCTGAGCTCGTCGAGGAGGCCGTCCACAAGAGCCTCGGCATGCGGATCATCAAGAAGCAGCGCGTCGCGCTGACCTCGACCTCCGACCTCACGCCCCGCGGCATCGATCGTTTCGTGGCGGACGCGCTGGAGCTCGCCGACATCTCCCAGGAGGACGAGTTCGCCGGCCCCGCCGATCCCGAGCTCATGGCCACGGGTCCCTTCCCCGCGCTCGACCTCTACGACCCTTCCGGCGGGGGCGTCACGGCCGCGCAGGCCATCGACATCGCGCGCCGCGGCGAGCAGGCCGCGCGCGACGCCGATCCGCGCATCACAAACAGCGACGGCGCGACGTTCTCGCGCACCGCGAGCGCCTTCGCCCTCGTCCTGTCCGGCGGCTTCCGCGGCGGCTACGCCGGCTCGTACGCGTCGCTGGTGGTCTCCCCGGTCGCCGACGACACCGGCGACAAGAAGCGCCGCGGCTTCTACTTCAGCGCCCGGCGCCACCTCGCCGACCTCGACGCCCCGGACGCAGTGGGCCGCGAGGCAGCCCGCCGGACGCTGCGCAAGCTCGGTGCCCGCAAAGTGGCGACCTGCGAGGCGCCGATCGTCTTCGACCCGGACGTCGCGCGCTCGATGCTGGGTCTGCTCGGTTCCTGCCTGATGGGCAGCTCGATCTGGCGCAAGTCGAGCTACCTCGTCGGCCGCGAGGGGACGCGCGTCGCCAGCGATCTCATCACGGTGGTCGACGATCCGCTGATCCCGCGCGCGCCCGGCTCGCGCCCGTTCGACGGCGAGGGCATCCAGGCGCGGCGCAACGTCGTGATCGAGCAGGGCATCCTGAAGACCTACCTGTGCGACAGCTACAGCGGCCGGAAGCTCAAGCGCCCGCCCACCGGCAGCGCCTCGCGCGGCGCGGGCGGCGGCGTGGGCCCGTCGACGTCCAATTTCATCCTCCAGGCCACCTCCACGCCCGCGGAGGAGATCGTGCGCTCCACGCCGCGCGGGCTGTACGTCACCGAGATGATGGGCTTCGGCTTCAACGCCGTGACGGGCGACTTCTCCCGGGGCGCGTCCGGCTTCTGGATCGAGAACGGGCAGCTGACGCACCCCGTCAGCGAGGTCACGATCTCGCTGAACCTCGACGAGCTCCTTCAGCGGATCGACGCCGTCGGCGACGATCTGGATCTCCGGACGGCAACAGCGGCTCCGACGTTCCGGGTCTCCGCCATGACCATCGCTGGAAGCTGAATCGCTTCCATCCGAGGAGCCTGCGCTCCTCGCGCTCACCCATCTCCAGGAAAATCGGATCCGGACTCAGCAGCGGGCTGAGAGCGACCAGTGAACCGGCCCCAGGTTGCGCTGCGGGAGGGGGGGACTCCGTCCGCAGCCGGTCGCTCCGCAGTGCTGAGGCTTCTGGCGGATCGCCCGACAGCCGCCCGCGGCCGTCCTCGCCGAGCCTCTCGGCCGGGCGCAGGACGGCCGGGGCCCTCGCTCAGCGCGAGGATCCGCCAGCGGCCAGGCTGCGCGGTGGCTCTTCCGAGGCCGCGCCGGCGCTCGCCTGGAGGGGCGTCCCTGTCTGCGCGGCCGCTTCAGGCACGAGGAAGGCCTTCAGCTGCTGCGCGTCGTTGCGCCCGATCCGGCCCACGAACGAGGGCAGGTTGATCGGCTCGTCCGACAGGGCGACGAACGTCCCCTGCGAGTTTGCTCGATGGAGCGCCTCGAAGAGGGAAGTGGCGTCGACGTCGCCGGACACCGCCCGTACGTCGACGACGTACACGTCCGCGGGGTCCGCCCCCGCGTAGATCAGCGCGTCATAGGGGTGGCTTGCGTGCCGTATGGGCACACCTTCCCCGAGCGACCGCGCCACGTGGGTCATCGTGTCCTTGGTGCCGATGACCATCATCGACTTGGAGGTCGCCTTGGCGAGCTCCCGGGGCACCGAATAGCCCCATGCGCGGAGGAACTCGGCCACATCCGCCGCCTTGAAGCGCAAGTGTCTCCCTGGCGTACGGAAATGGGCAATCCTCCCCCGATCTACCCAGTTATGGATTGTCTTCAAGTCGACCTCGCACAAGGCTGCGAGGTCGGATGCCGTCAACAGCTTTTCACGAACACCAGCCATCGCCGAACTCCACGCGAAAGGCACCTGCCGCACAGCTCGCGTTCACAGCGCGGCAGCGTCTCCTCAGGTGGCGGCCCCCCCCACCCGTCTGTCTACTCGATTGAAACCTAGCTCTCACAGACGGGCCCGTCACCCGCTTTGCTCGAATTTTCTCGGCCCCTTAGAGAGAACGCCCCGCGCGGAGGCAGACTCCCCATCCTTCAGGGGATCTCCTGGTTCATTATGTTCACGCGTCCGGGTGTAGGCCAGAGGGTCACGAAGGAGCCAGCCGATCCATCGGGAGCGCGGGGCCCTACGCGAGCCAGGCTCATCCCCGCTCTGGGCTCCGGCGAAGCGGGCGACCTGGACACGACTGCACCTCCTCCATCCTTCAATTTGAGCGGTTCTCCCGAGTTCGACAGCCCATGGCTGCCAAGTTTTGGCACGCGGAGCAGCAGCGTCTCGGGAGGAGCCGGAGGATCGAGCTCATCCTCTGTGACGTAGCCCTCGTTGACGACCAGCGCGTAAGCGCCGGCTTCCAGGGAAATGGAGGGCAATTCCGTCTCTCCGCCCACATCGGCGAGCACATACCCTGTGAGCTCAGCTGTGACCTCACCATCGTTGTAGAGCTCGACCCACTCCTGAGCCGGCTCGGCCCCTACCGGGTTTGCCAGCACCTCGTTGATGATCACGTGGGGCATGGGCGCACGCGTCATGGCTGAGAGCGTCCGTCGCTCCACCCGTCCGGTGTTGTCAACGATGGCCACGGCGAGCTCCACGGACGTGAGGGGCGGCACCGGCGCGAGGACGAACGGCTCGCCGGGCGCCAGCGCGAGGACCTCATCGAGCCCCGCCCCCGCGACCGCCCAGAGCAGCGGCGCGTCCGCCGAACGGACGAGAATCCGATCATCGGCGATCTGAGCGCAGCCTGGTCCCAGGGGCACTTCGTCCAGCGCGCACGCCACCGCCACGGCGGGGAGAGGGTCCGATTCCAGCACAAACGGTCGTGGGTCGAGGCTCACGATCTCCGGCTCACCCGCGAGGGCGACGGGCGGGCCGATGAGGCGCAGATCGTCCGTCTGGCTCGGTGCGGCGGGCGCCGGCTCGCCCTCGAAGCGCAGGCAGCGCGCGCCGATTCCATCGACGGCGCCGCGGCGCAGCTCGCCCGCCGGTCCACCCGGGGCGAGCTGCGCCGGAGCGACCATCTCCGGGAGGGGCGCATCGCCGCACCACACGCCGAACGTGAGGCTCGCCCCGGCGTCGGGCGGGGGCCAGAGCCGCGGGAGCACGGGCGGCGAGCCCTCCGCGGCGATCTGGATGTGGTGCGAGAAGGAGGGGCTGCCGCTCGCCACGGCGTAGGTCTCCCCGGGCGCCAGCGGGGCGAGCGGCGCCACGGTCAGCCAGATGTCTCCCGAGGGCGTGTCGTTCAGCCAGGCGAGCGAGGGGACCACGCGCTCCGAGAGCGCCTTCGACAGCTCGCCTTGCTCTATCTGCCGTACGTGCGCCGCACCGATCTTCCCGCGGATGATCAGCGCCCCCGCAGGATCGACGTCCGCGGCAGAGGCGCCTGGGAGGCGCACACGCAGCCGCAGCACCGGGGGCGCTGCGTCCAGCGGCGCGGCGGGCTCGATCTGGAGCTCGGGGGCTGCGTCCGCGTCGCCGGCGGTCCCGGTGACCTCGTCTTCATCGAGGCGAGGGGGAGCCGCGAGTTCCGGCGCGCAGGACAGGGGGCAGGCCACGAGCGGCGCGAGCGCGAGCGGCAGGGCGTAGCGGGCGCGGGGCGTGCCCGAGGGACGGGTCAGGCGACGATGGGTCATGACGCCGAGTTCGGCGGGAGCTCGCCGCCGGTTGCCCCGACGTCGCTTTTTTTTTCGAGGCCGCTACCCTCGCCTCGCATGGCCCCCGAGGACATCAAGAAGCTCCGGCAGGAGCTCGGCTGTACGGCCCGCGAGCTCGCCGGAGCGCTGGGCATCGAGCAGGAGACGGTGCTCGCATGGGAGCACGGCGACCTCTTTCCGACGAAGCGCTTCGTCGGAATGATGGAGGAGCTGCGGCGCAAGGGTCCGGAGGCGATCCCCCGGAAGAAGAAGCGGCAGGCGAACGTCTCGCCGCTCCAGGTGCTCGCCGACCCCGAGCTCTGGCGGCTCTTCCGCAAGCTCCTCTCCCACCCGGAGCTCAGGAGCGCGGCGCTGAAGCTGGCAGAGGCTTATCCGGATCCGGCGGACGCTCCACCGTCGTGAGCGGGCCGATGAGCGACGGGCCGATGAGCGACGGGCCGATGAGCGACGGGCCGATGAGCGACGGGCCGATGAGCGACGGGCCGATGAGCGACGGGCCGATGAGCGACGGGCCGACGCGCTTGAAGGTCAGAGGGAGATGACGGCTCAGTCGTCCTCGTCCTTGTCCTCGTCCTCGTCCTCGTCCTCGTCGTCCTCTTCGTCCTCGTCCTCGTCGTCCTCTTCGTCCTCGTCCTCGCCTTCCTCGTCCTCTTCGCCTTCTTCGTCCTCGTCCTCGTCGTCGCCCTCTTCGTCCTCCTCTTCGTCCTCTTCGCCTTCGTCGTCCTCGTCCTCTTCGTCCTCGTCGCCGTCCTCGTCCTCTTCGTCCTCCTCCTCGTCCTCCTCGTCCTCCTCGTCCTCTTCGTCCTCTTCGTCCTCGTCATTTGCGCGGCGCACTTCATCCTCCTCGATATCGCTCTCACGTCCGACGGCGACCTTCGCGCCAGGCTCGCCATCCACCTCAGGGATCGGACTCTCCACACGCACCTCGTCTTCCATGGCTTCCATCGCAGCATCTCCCTCCCGCGGCGCTGTAGGCGACACGCCGACGTCTTCCGGTAGGCTCTCCCCCGCGCTGGCGACGCTCGTCCGGATCGTTCCCTCCGCGCCGGCGAAGCTCTCCTGTTCCGATGTCGCCACCGCCCCCTCGGGCGGCTCCTCGCCGAGCTCGCGCTCGTAGGCGCGGCGCGACTCCTCGGTCAGCTCGGTGAACTCGCGCAGGGTTGGCAGCTCGCCGAGCGCCTTCAGGCCGAAAAACTCGAGGAACTGCGCCGTCGTGCCGTACAGCATCGGGCGCCCGGGCTCGTCCTTCTTGCCCAGGATCCTTACGAGATCGCGCTCCAGGAGCGACTTGAGCGCGGCGCCGGAGTCGACGCCGCGGATCTCGTCGATCTCGGGCCGCGTGATCGGCTGCCGGTAAGCCACGATCGCGAGCGTCTCGGTCTGGGCGCGGGACATCTTGACCGGCTTCTGATCGGTCACCTCGCGAACGAAGGGCGCGAACGCCGGGCTCGTTCGAAAGACATACCCGCCGGCGACCTCGTCCAGGCGGAACCCTCGCCCGTCGTACTCCGCGACGAGCTCGGCCAGCAGCTCTCGCACGACGCGGTGCTCTGCGTTCGCCGAGCGCGCGAGCTCGCGGGCCGGCACGGGTCGCTCCGCCACGAAGATGAGCGCCTCCAGGACTCCCTTCAGGTGCTTGCGCGCGACCGCGGAGAGCCCTGGCGCCGCGGTCGCGCTCCGGACCGGGGCAGCGGTGCGACGCGCCGGGTCGCCGAGCTGGGCCCATGCCACGGCGCGGAAGCGCACGGCCGGATCCTGCCGTGCCCCCTTCGGCGCGCGGGGCTCCTTTTTCGCCGCCCGCGGCCGCTTCGCTCCGACCAGCCATGCGTGCGCCGCCGCCCTCAGCCGCGCCGGCGTGCCCTGTCCTCTCGCCCTCGCGGGCGCGCTCTGCCCTGCCGTCTTCGGCGCGCGCGGCTCCTTCTTCGCCGCCCGCGGCCGCTTCGCTCCGCCCAGCCATGCGTGCGCCGCCGCCCTCAGCCGCGCCGGCGTGCCCTGTCCTCTCGTCCTCGCCGGTGCGCTCTGCCCTGCCGTCTTCGGCGCGCGCGGTTCCTTTTTCGCCTCTCGCGCCCGCTTCGCTCCGCCCAGCCACGCGTGCGCCGCCGCCCTCAGCCGCGCCGGCGTGCCCTGTCCTCTCGCCCTCGCCGGTGCGCTCTGCCCTGCCGTCTTCGGCGCGCGCGGCTCCTTCTTCGCCTCTCGCGCCCGCTTCGCTCCGCCCAGCCACGCGTGCGCCGCCGCCCTCAGCCGCGCTGGCGCGCCCTGTCCTGTTGTCTTCGATCCGCGCCGCCGCTTCGCCGCGGCATCAGCCACCGTCACGGCCACTCCCTGCGTCTACCTCATCCACCCCTGTCGGCGGCGCCGCGACGTCGTCCGAGGTCGACAGGTCGCTCGCGTCCGCGACCGGATCGCGGCGCGTCCTGTCCAGAACGGCGCCGGCATCCGCCTCGACCACTGGCCCGCCGTCGGCGATGTCGGGCGTGTTGCTCGTCTCCTCCGCGGGCTCAGCGCGCTCCAGACACGCCGGGTCGTCGCTCGGCTCCTCGGCTGGCCGGGCAACCTCAGGCACCGCCGGCTCGACGCTCTCCTCCGCGGCGGCTTCCACGACCTCGCGCTCCGCAGGCTCCTCGCTCGATTCCTCGGCTGGCCAGGCAATCTGAGGCCCCGCCGGCTCGACGCTCTCCTCCGCGGCGGCTTCCATGACCTCGCGCTCCGCAGGCTCCTCGCTCCGTTGCTCGGCTGGCCAGGCGATCTCAGGCCCCGCCGGCTCGACGCTCTCCTCCGCGGTGGCCTGCACGACCTCGAACTGCGCAGGCTCCTCGCTCCGTTGCTCGGCTGGCCAGGCGATCTCAGGCCCCGCCGGCTCGACGCTCTCCTCCGCGGTGGCCTGCACGACCTCGAACTGCGCAGGCTCCTCGCTCCGTTGCTCGGCTGGCCAGGCAATCTCAGGCCCCGCCGGCTCGACGCTCTCCTCCGCGGCGGCTTCCACGACCTCGCTCTCCGCAGGCTCCTCGCTCCGTTGCTCGGCTGGCCAGGCGATCTCAGGCCCCGCCGGCTCGACGCTCTCCTCCGCGGCGGCTTCCACGACCTCGCTCTCCGCAGGCTCCTCGCTCCGCGCCTCGGCTGGCCCGGCAAGATCCGGCTCCGCAGGCTCACCGCTCTCCTCCGCTGCGACCTCCACGACCTCGAACTCCGCAGGCTCCTCGCTCGGCGCCTCGGCTGGCCCGGCATGATCCGGCTCCGCAGGCTCACCGCTCTCCTCCGCTGCGACCTCCACGACCTCGAACTCCGCAGGCTCCTCGCTCGGCGCCTCGGCTGGCCCGGCATGATCCGGCTCCGCAGGTTCCTCGCTCGGTTGCTCGGCTGGTCCGGCAAGATCCGGCTCTGCCAGCTCAGCGCTCTCCTCCGCTGCGGCCTCCACGAACTCGAGCTCCGCGGCCTCCGCAACCGCAAGCTCCACCGCCTCGAGCACCGGCTCGCCGCCCCCCGCCTCCGCTGCCCCTCCCTCGCCGGCAGGCGGCGCTCCTGCCGCTTCGCTCCCGGCCGTCTCGAGCCGCTCCGCCGCGGGCGCGAAGTCCTCGGGCTCGAACTCTGCCGGGGGCGCACCGTCCGCCACCGAGAGCTGGATGTGGATCGGCGCCAGCGGGTCCGTCTGATGGACCCGGATCAGCCTCAGCTTGCACATCTCGAGCACGGCCAGGAACGTGATCACGACCTCGAAGCGAGGAATGACGCCCCCCTTCGAGACGCTGTCGAGCAGCAGATCCTCGAACCGCATCGCCCGCCGCGCCGAGAGCTTCTCCGTGAGCTCCACGATACGATCCGTGATGCTGATACGATCGAAGACGACCTCGTGATCGATCTGGACGTTCGTCCGCTTCAGCACCCTCTCGAACGCGTCCAGCAGACCGAAGATCGTCGTCGGCGCGAACGGGGCCGGCCCCTTGGGCACCTCGCTCTCGCTCATGCCGCGCGTAAAAACGTCGCGCCCCAGCGTGCCGCGCTCGCCCAGCTCGGCCGCGGCAACCTTGTACTTCTGGTACTCGAGGAGCCGCCGGACGAGCTCCGCGCGCGGATCCTCCTCCTCGCCAGGCATCCCGTCGTCGTCTTGCCCCGCAGGCACGCTCGGCAGCAGCATCTTCGACTTGATGTGCGCCAGCGTCGCCGCCATCACGAGGTACTCGCTCGCGAGGTCGATCGATAGCGAGCGCATGATCTTCAGGTACTCGAGGTACTTCTCCGTGACGAAGCTCACGGGGATGTCGAGGATGTCGAGCTCGTGCTGCTGGATGAGGTGCAGCAGCAGGTCGAGCGGCCCCTCGAACGTGGGGAGCGTGACGACGTACTCGCCCTCGCGCGGCCCCGCGTCCGCGGCCTCGCGCACCGCCGGGGCGGCCTCGCGGCCCGGCGAGGCGGCCTCGCGGCCCGGCGAAGCGGCCCCGCCGGCCCGTGAGGCCGCGGCCCCGCGGGCGGCGGGCGCAGGAGCAGCGCCCGCGTTACCACGCCCTTTGCCGCCGCGCGCCCTTGCCGCGCCCGCCTTGGAACCGCTCACGCGGCGACCGTAATCGCAAGGCGCCGGTCGGTCCACGCCCGAGCGCCCCCCGGCGGCGCCACCGGCGGAAACGCCGCTCCACCCGACAATTTATGGCGAGAGCGGTGCTAGCATCAGCGCTGTCGATGAAGCCGTCCCCCGCGAAGAGCTGCCCCTCGTGCGGTGAGCGCTACGACGCGGGCGTGCTCTATTGCCCGCGCGACGGCACCCCGCTCGCAAGCTCGCGCAAGAGCCCCTCCTTCGGCGCCGTCGAGCGCGACCCCTACGTGGGCCTCACGCTCGGCGGGCAGATCCAGGTCCGCCACCTCATCGGTATCGGCTCGATGGGCCGCGTCTACCGCGCCTTCCAGGCGGGGATCGAGCGCGACGTGGCCGTCAAGATCCTCCACCGCGAGCTGAGCACCAACGCCGAGCTCGTGACCCGCTTCCACCGCGAGGCCAGGATCGCGAGCCGGCTCGTCCACCCGAACGTGGTCCAGGTGCTCATGACCGGGAGCGTCTCCTCCACGGACGACCCCCGCATCGGCGGCGAGCTCTACCTCGTCATGGAGCACCTCGACGGCCTGTCGCTCCTCTCCGCGCTCGCCGCGGCGGGCGCGGGCGGCGAGAGCGAGGCGCTCCCGCTGCCGAGGGCGCTCCACATCATCCTCCAGGTGTGCGACGCCGTGGGCGAGGCGCACGCGCAGGGCATCGTCCACCGGGACCTCAAGCCCGAGAACATCATGCTCGTCCGCCGCGGCGAGGACCCGGACTACGTGAAGGTGCTCGACTTCGGCATCGCCCGCCTCGACTGGGCCGACAAGGCGATGACCACGCAGGCCGGGCTCATCTTCGGCACCGCCAAGTACATCTCGCCCGAGGGCGCCGAGGGGCAGCGCGTCGGCCCGCCCGCGGATGTCTATTCGATCGCGACGATGCTCTACCAGTGCCTCGCCGGACGCGCGCCGTTCGAGGGCGACTCGCCGGTCGCGCTGCTCGTCCAGCACACGCACGCCCCGCCGGCGGACCTGCGCAGCATCGCGCGCTCGAGCTACGTGCCCGCGCCCATCGCGCAGGTCGTGATGCAGAACCTCGCCAAGAAGCCCTCCGACCGGGCCCCCGACGCGCGCGCCCTCGGCCGCGACCTCGCCCTCGCCGTGCGCGCGAGCGGCCTCGACCCGGACGAGATCGCCGCCCAGCCCGGGCTCCTGCGCGCCAGCGCGGTCATGAAGCTGGCCTCGAAATCGCGCACCAAGTCGCTCGACCTCTCCCCCGCCCTGGCCGCCCAGATCGGCGGCATCCCCGCGCCCACGCTGGAGAGCGCGCACCTCAGCGATCTCGATCCGCTCCGGACGCCGGTCGAGGCAGAGCGTTACGGGGCCCCCACGTCGCACCGGCCCGACGAGGAGCGCGCCTCGTCCAGCGGCGCAGAGCGCTCCTCGTCGCCGAGAGCGAGCGGCGTGGAGCGCTCGCCCTTCGACAGCACCGAGCGCTCGTCGAGAGCCAGCGGCGTGGAGCGCTCGTCCTTCGGCGCGGAACGCGCCTCCCGCAGCAGCGCGGAACGCGCCTCCTTCAGCAGCGCGGAACGCGCCTCCTTCGGCAGCGCGGAACGCGCCTCCTTCGGCAGCGCGGAACGCGCCTCCCACAGCAGCGCGGAACGCGCCTCCCACAGCAGCGCGGAACGCGCCTCCCACAGCAGCGCGGAACGCGCCTCCCACAGCAGCGCGGAACGCGCCCACAGCGGCGCCGAGCGCTCCAGCGGCACCCAGCGCTCGTCCTTCAGCGGCGCGGCGTCGTCCTGGCCCACCCCCGCGGCGGAAGAGCCCGCGCGCACCGCGATCGGCCTCGGCATCGACCCCGCGCGCGACTCTGCGCCCGCGCCTTCGACCATGCAGGGCGTCGAGTCCGCCGCGCGGCCGCTCCCCCGCCGCGCCGTGATCGCCCGCGCCGCCGCCCTCCTCGCGTGCGCCGGCGCGGTGGGGATCGTCGTGTTCCTCGGCGGGCGGCACCTCGGCGCCTTCGGGGGGCCGGCCGCGAGCGACTCGCTCGAGGCGCACATCGAGCGCGCGCGCGACTGCATGAGCAGGCACGCGTGGGACGCTCCGCCCGGCAAGAACGTGAAGGACATCCTCTCGCTCGCGCTCGCGCGGTGGCCGGGAGACGCGCGGCTCGCCGCGCTCCGCCGCGAGTCGTCCGAGCGCATCGTCACCGACGCCCTCGGGCGGAAGTACGCCGGCGACAGGGTCGGCGCGATCCGGCTGGCGAAGCTCGCGATCGAGCTGCACCCGGAGCTCACCACCGCCCAGCACCTCGTCGTCGAGCTCTCGGGGAGCCCGCCGGGCAACGCCCCGGTGCCGCCGCCACAGGTCTCTCCCGAGACCTCTGCGCTTCCGACCGCGGGCCCCGGCCGCAGGCCGCCGCCACGCCGCCCCGCGCCGTTCGAAGGCCGCGCCGCGCCCCCCGGCGAGCCGCCGGCGCGCGCGCCCGGTGGCGCGCCCCCCTCGCCGGCCCCGGGCGGCGCGGGCGCGCCACCGAAGCCCGGCGCTGCCCCGCCGCCGGCCAGCGCCGCGCCCGCGCCGGCATTGCCTCCCTCGCCGCCGCCGCTGCCCGCCGATTCCCTCTCGCCGCTCCCCTCTTCAACGGGTCCGTGGCTATAATCCATCGAAGGTGAATCCAGGCCGTCGGTACGCCACGTCGCGAGCGCCCACCAACGTCCGCGCTGGGGAGGGCGATCGCACGGCACCACCGCACCGATGGAGAGCGCGACCGGCGCATGGCGCGTGCGGCGCCGCGCTCGCCCTGCTCCTGCTCGCGGCCCCCGGCCACGCCGACGAGAGCAGGGCCGCCCGCCGCGCCGCCGCCGCGCGCGAGCAGGACTTCCCCTACACCATGGTCGAGGTGAGCGGCGGCGTGATGACGCTCCCCGGCGCCGACGTCTGCCCCATCTCGGGGTCGCCAGAGACCTGCGAGCAGGGCGAGACGAGCGTCTCCTTCGGCATCCACAACCTCTACCGCTGGGGCGATATAGGCTTCGGCGCGGGCATCTTCTGGGCCGCGACGCTGAGCTCCGAGGCCGCGCGCGGCGCGCGCAGCCTGGAGCGCGATCACTCGCGCCGCTACTTCATGCTCGACGGGGTGCTCCGGTACTACGGCATCCGCACGGACACCTGGGAGGGATGGGCGGGCGCGACGATCGGCGGCGTCGTCGTCAACGACTCCTGGTCGGTCGAGGAAGATCGCAACCCGTACTCGGACGCGGCCTACGTCGGGCCCAGGGCAGCGACGATCGGCACCGAGGGGGTCGCCGCGGGGCTCGCGATCGGCGGCGAGTGGACCTTCGCCGACAACTGGAGCCTCGGGAGCCACATCCGCTACTCGAGCTGGTTCCTCCCGGAGCGGCGCAAGGTCTCGCCGACCGGCGATCGCGCCTCGCTCTCCGAGCGCGTCGACATGTTCAGCATCGGCGTCCTGATCGCCTACCGCGTCGCGCTCTGACGTCGCGGCCACGCGGCCACGCGGCCACGCGGCCACGGCGGACGACCGCCGCGCTCGCGCGCTCCGCGCGGCAGTTGACGCGACATCGGCAGGTCGGTACGCCTCGTCGGCCGTTCCCACCCCGCGAGGAGCCACGATGCCGCTGAATCTCTCGAAGGTCGGCCACACGACCCAGCCGAGCGCCTTCACCATCAACTGGAAGACCCTGGCCACCTACGCGCTCGGCATCGGCGCCAGGCGCGAGGAGCTCGAGTACCTCTACGAGGGCGCGCCGGGGGGCATGAAGGTCTACCCGACGTTCGGCGTCATCCCGACCCAGGGCACCGTGTTCGAGGCGCTCGAGGTCGTCGGGGCCGAGCTGCCGCTCATCGTGCACGGCGGCCAGACGCTCCGGGTTCACCGCCCGCTCCCGACCAGCGGGACGCTGTTCACGACCGCCACCCTGGCAGCCATCTACGACCTCAAGAAGTTCGCGCAGGTGATCGTCGAGACGAAGACCACGCTCGAAGGCCAGCCGCTCTTCGACACGGTGTGGTCGATCATCGTGCGCGGCGTCGGCGGGTTCGGCGGGCCGCGCCCGCCGCACAACGAGTCGGAGGCCCCGGTGCCCAAGGACCGCGAGCCCGACTGGGTGATCGAGCAGGCGACCACGCCGGAGCAGGCGCTGCTCTACCGGCTCTCGGGCGACGAGAACCCGCTCCACGCCGACCCCGAGGTCGCAGCCAAGGCGGGCTTCGCCCAGGGCCCCATCCTGCACGGCCTCTGCACGTACGGCTTCGCGGCGCGCGCGATCATAAAGGGCGCGGCGGGCGGCGACGCGAGCCGGCTACGGGCCTACGGCGCGCAGTTCCGCAAGCCGGTGTGGCCCGGCGACACCCTCGTCACGCGCGGCTACGCGCTGGACGGCGGCAAGGTCGCGGTGGTCACGTCGGTCAAGGAGCGGCCGGACCCGGTGCTCACGAGCGCCTGGGCGGAGATCGGCTGACGGCCGGCGCGGGCGCGTGCTAAGGCCGAGGCCCGCATCAGGGAAGCGATATGAGCAAGAAGACCGAGAAGGACAGGGCCAAGGACGACGAGGACCTCGACGAGGACGAGTCGCTCGACGAGGACAACGACGACGGGGAGGAGGAAGAGGCAAAGGCCACCGCGGTCCACGGCCGCGACGACGACGACGAGGACGACGGCACCGAGCCGGAGGATCCGTACTGGTGGACGCCGCACGCGGTGCTCAGCGCGCTCGTGCTGATCGGGCTCCTCGGCTTCTTCGGCATGTTCAACAAGACGCCGCTCGCTCGCCTCGCGGCCCCTGTCGCTCCGGAGCCCGAGGAGCACCACGCCGCCGCGTCCACGCCGCCCACGCCTGCTCCGACGCCTCGCCCGGCGCAGTCAGCGCAGGCGCCGCGCGAGATGTTCGGCGCGAAGCACCTGCTCGTCATGTACAAGGGGAGCCGCCGCGCCCCCCCGACCATCGAGCGCACGAAGGAAGAGGCCCAGGCCCGCGCGACCGAGGCCATGAAGAAGGCCAAGGCCGACCCGAGCAAGTTCGCCGACCTCGTGAAGGAGTACTCGGACGAGCCGGGCGCGGACAAGCGCGGCGGCGACCTCGGCAAGTTCCCGAAGGGCGCGATGGTCCCCGAGTTCCAGGCGGGCCTCGAGAAGATCAAGGTCGGCGAGGTGAGCGACCTCGTCGAGACGCCGTTCGGCTTCCACGTCATCCTCCGCACGCAGTGATCGCCGGGCGCCTCGCGGCGCCGCCAGCGCGCGGGAGCCGCGCGGCGCCGTGACGCCGCGGGCCCCCGCTCACCGCGCCGCGGCGCTCAGGGGGCTGGCGCGGTGACGAGCTTCTTCAGCCGCGCCGTCTTCTCTTCCTTGGTCAGCGTCACCTTGGCGTGCTCGTCGGCGGTCATACCGCTGCGGAGCACGCGGGCCTCGTCGCCGACGCCGTAGACGGTCTTGTCGGCGCGGGCGAAGATCCACTCGGTGGCGGGGCTCTCGCCCTCCTTGTGCATCAGGCGCACCGCGCCGTCGCCGATGCCCTTCTCCCGGGCCGCGCCCGGCAGCTTCGCCAGGGTCGACAGCACGTCCTTGGCCTGATCGACGTCGCCGCGCACGACCGACAGCACCCGGTAGCGCTTGTCGACCTCCTTGTAGTAGCCGAACGCGCCCGGCCCCGCGCCGTCGACGCCGAGCACGTCCTTGGTCTCGTAGCGGATCCCGAGCGGGATCATGTTGTCCCTGGGCAGCGCCGCCGCGGCCGGGGGCAGCGCCGGCTCGCCGGGCAGCTTCGAGCCGAGCTCCTTCACGAGCCCGGGCAGGACCTTCTCGCTCGACGACTTGAGCGCCGCCTCGGCCAGCGCCTCGTCGTTGTACGTGATCTCGGCGAGGTACTGCCCGCGCCAGAGGTACGCGTTCCCGACCCCCATCGCGGCCGCGCCGCCGCCGTCGATGGGGCGCGGCGTCGCCTCGTCGGCGGGGTCGCCGTCGCCCACGGTGCGCTTCGTGAACATCCCGTAGGCGCCCTCGGTGGACCCGAACTTCGAGAGGTGCACGTCGACGGTCGCGGAGCCGCCGGTGCCGCTCACGTACCGCGCCTCGACCACGCGCCGCACGCCGAATCCCTTGTAGATCTCGCACTCCCCGTCGAACATGTCGCAGATGCTGTCGAGCGGCAGGGACGCCGATTCGCCGAACGTCTTCTCGGCGCCGTTCGGGTCGAGGCAGAAGCCGCCCGTCATGCGCGGGAAGAACGGCGCGCTCGCCGCGTCGGTGATCTTCCCCCCGCCGTCCGAGCAGGCCGCCGGCTTGGCGGCCGGCGGCGGCGGAGGCGGCGCGCCCAGGCGCTCCTCCTTCTTGCTACAGCCCGCGGACAGCGCGGCCGCGAGCGCCCCGGCGAGGAGCGCGCACCTCCCCGCGCGCCAGCGCGTCGCGCTGTGGGCAAACGGGACTCTCGATGAACACCTTTCCGGCGGCAATCGCATGGCCCGTTCGCCTTGCACCTTTTTTCATAGCGCCGCAATCGTTAGCGCCCGCCGCGCGGTGCTTTGAGAGATTCACCATGCGATTCGATGACTTGGCGCGCGCCGTGTGGGGCATGCGGCTTGCCTTTGCCCGCCCTTCGGTGCGTTCTTCCTCCTGTTTGCGACCTCCTCTGCGTGATCCTTGTCGACCGCGGGCGTGCTCTCCGGGAGCGCGCGCGCGGCGCCGCGGCGGCGCGCGCGGCTTCACCCTCCCGGAGCTGCTCGCGGTGGTCGTGCTGATCGGCATCCTCGCCGCCACCGCGTCGCCGAGCTTCGTCAATGGCATGCGCGACCGCCGCGTGAACCGCACCGCCATGGAGATCAGCGGCCTCTACCGCCTCGCGCGCCACCAGGCGATCGGGCGCGGGACGGCGGTCCTCGTGCGGTGGACGGCGGCGACGGGCGAGTTCGAGGTGCGACAGGCGCGGATCGAGGGCCTCGTGGCCGGCTCGCAGCTCTCGAAGAGCTGCCTCAACGTGGCCGACTGGATGGATCCGGCCGAGACCGAGCTGGTCACGAAGCTCAACGTCGCGGACATCGAGCTGGCCGCCGTGGAGCTCCGCGATCCCACCCCCCCCGATGGGGTCGTGCACGGCGACGCCGACATCTGCTTCACGGCGCGGGGGCGCACCTTCGTCCGCTACAACCCCGGCGCCGGGCTCGTGCCGCTGCTCGGCGCGATCCGGGTGAACGTGACCAACACCGGGACCGGGCTCCCCCGCTCGGTCTTCGTCCCGCCGAACGGCGTCGCGAGGCTCGGCCTGTGAGCGCGGGGCACGCTGGTCTCCACGGCCGGGCGGCGAGCGCCGGCTACACGCTCATCGAGGTGATGGCGGCGCTCGGCGTGCTCGCGATCGGCGCCACCGGGGTGCTCGCGCTGCAGAAGGCGACGCTCATCAGCAACACGAACGCGCGCAACATCGTGATCGCCAACAACATCGCCATGACCTGGGCAGAGCGGCTGCGGGTGGACGCGCTCCAGTGGAACGATCCCGGCGGGGTGCCCGACCGCGACAGCGACACCGACTGGCTCAGGCTGATGACCACCGCCCCCTTCCCGGCGAAGGTGACGCCCACGCTGACCACCGCGCTCGGCGCGCCGAACGCCGACGTGTTCGGGACCGACATCTACGCGGGCGACCCGTCGCAGCCCGCGTTCTGCACGCACGTCCGCTTCAGCCAGTTCACCGACACAACGACGGGCACACGGCGCTGGGATACCCTCATCCGGGCGGAGATCCGCGTGACCTGGGAGCGCAGCGGGAACCCGATCGACTGCACGATCGCCCCGGCCACCGTCGACGCGGAGCCGGAGCGCTTCGGCGCTGTCTACGTCACGACCGCCGTCCGCCGGAACACGACGGAGAGATGACCGCGATGCGAGACCGACGCACCTCCCCCCCCGCGCGGGCGCGCGCCTCAGGACAGCGAGGCTTCACGCTCGTGGAGCTGCTCGTCGCGATGGCCGCCGGCCTCGTCGTGTCGCTGGCGGCCTTCCTGCTCTCGAAGAACGCGACCCGCTTCTTCCAGAACGAGGCGAGGGCCTCGGCCTCGCACCTCGCGGCGACCATCGGGCTGAACCGGCTCGCCGCGGACCTGCAGCGCGCCGCCTACCTCTCGCCCCGCAACATCCAGGCAGACGACAGCCAGCGCTGCGGAAGTGCCCCGGTCACGCCGAGCGGCCTGAGGCACCTCGCGGGCATCGCGATCCAGCGCCAGGGGTCGGTGTTCCTTCACCCTTCGGAGCTCGGCCAGAGCATCGTCAACGGCCTGTGGCCCGACGCGATCATCATCGGCGGCAGCCTGAACACCACCGAGGTGTTCGAGTCGCGCGTCGTCAACGACAACGGCACCTGGTACGTCCGACTCCTCGACAGCACCGCCCTGAGGCGCACGAGCCAGCGCGCGCAGGGCGGCGGGCAGAGCCTGGACGACATCTTCCTGGAGGGCCGCATCCTGCGGATCAGCCGCCGGAATCAGAAGCACCTCTATGCGGTCATCGATCGTCTGGAGCCGGGAAACCTCGTCTTCCTCAAGTCCCCTCCCGGCGTGACGACGCGGGACACCGTCCCGGATTGCGGCCTGTCCCTCACCGGCGAGAACGCATGGGTGAGCGTCATCTCCCGCGTCCGCTATGACATCCGGAGCCTCGTCGGCAAACCGACGTCCTATGCCTCGCTCGTGACGCCCATCACGCCGGCTCTCACCGGCGACAACGGGCGCACCGAGCTCGTGCGGGTCGAGCTGGACGATGAAGATCAGGAGATCCCGGCGACGCTCGAGGTCATCGCGGAGTACGCCGTCGACCTCAAATTCGGGATCTCCGCCGTCCAGGCGGACCCGGTGCTGCAGAAGAGCGATCCACAGATCAGGCGGTATCCGATCGCCGCGACCGACAACGCGAACGTGTACACCATCGCCGCCGCGAACGACCAGCCGGGCGCCAGGCCGCAGGACGTGCGCTCGGTCCAGATCCGGCTGTCGACCCGCACCCGGGCGCCCGACCGCGACGTCGGCTTCCCCATGCGCCCCGATGGCCGCCGGCTCAGGTTCCTGATCCCCGGCATCGTCGCCGGCGTCAACACGCCGACAGCCACGGTGCCTGCCGGAGCCCCTCCGGTGTTCGCCCGGATGCGCACGCTCTACGCCGATGTCGCGCTCCCGAACCAGGCAGAGCCAAGATGATGAAGAACGCAAGCATCGCCCGGTCCCGCCGGCGCTCCCGCGAGCGGGGCGCCGCCGTGTTCATCGTCGTGCTGGTCATCACGATGCTCACCGCCATCGGCCTGTTCGCGGCCCACGCCGCCACGCTGTCGACCATCGCCAGCGGCCATGAGCGCCGGATGACGCAGACGCACTACCTCGCCGAGTATGCGATGCAGCTCGCGCTCGCCGAGATCGAGCAGAAGGGCGGCCTGAACGGCGGCCTCGCGACGGGGGAGAACTGCCTGGGCGAGCCCCTCGAGTGCTGGACGATCAACTCGCGCGAGCTCCAGAACGGCGCGGCGGAAGGCCTCCTGGAGCTCGACGGGCCCGGCGCGCCGGGGAGCCTCGGTCGCACGGACGTCCGGTGGAGCTTCGAGGTGGAGGTGACCGACAGGATACAGCCCGCGCTGGGGAAGCACGACGGCACCTCCCAGACCGAACAGACCCAGGTGGGTATAGACTATTGCACGGTCGCCATGAACGGGCGGCTCATCGCCTGGCCCGACCCTGGCACCACGGCCGATGAGGGCGAAGTCGTCGCCACGGCGGGCAGCCAGGAAGCCCTGTCCCTCGTAGCCCATGTCCTCTGCAAGTAGCGGAAGCGACGAACCGGAGCGCACGATGCGAAACCTGACGAAGGTGCTTGTCACGATGGGCTCCGCGGCGATGGTCGTCCTCCTCGCCCCGCGCGCGCGCGGGCAGGCCATCGATGTAGAGCCGCCGCTCCCCAACGTCCTCTTGCTCGTCGACACGTCGGGCTCGATGGAGCGGACGGTGGCGGGCGGGTGGCCGGAGTGCAACCCGCTCAATGCCCCTTCCTCCGAGGACGGTAAGAGCCGCTGGGCGAAGCTCGTCGAGTCGCTGACCGGCCCGATCAACGACTTCTCGTGCTACGCGCAGCCCCGCACGAGCTCCGAGTTCGTCGACGAGTTCAGCCTCGGCACGGAGCCGCCCTACGACAGGAACTATTATATCCCCTTCCATCGCCTGCTCTCCGCGGGCTGCACGAAGGGCCCCGGGGCGGACTACAACTCGCTGCGAGAGCACCCCTACGACGACGCGGCCCAGGCCTGCACGACGGCGTGGAATCAGCAGCCGTCCGGCCTGCTCGACGTCTACCGCGACCGCATCCGGTTCTCGCTCATGACGTTCGACACGCTCCCCGACGCGAGCACCGGGCTCCTCTCCGGCACGCCCGATCCCGCGGGCGGCATGGAGGGGATGTGGAGCTACTTCCTCGAGTTCCAGAGCGGCGCCGGGTACCCGGCGCGGGGCAACCCGCCCGACTGCGCCGTCGAGGACATGGAGGTCGGCGCCAGGAACCCGGCCGCGCCGCTCTGGGAAGGGCCGCTCGTCCCCCTGCCTTCCTACACGGCGGACATCACCGAGGTCCGCACGACGAACGAGCGCATCCAGAACGCGCTCATCGCGACGCGCCCCTACGGCGCGACACCGCTCGCCGGGATGCTGACCGACGCGCGCGACTACATCCTCAACGAAGCCTCGATATGGCAAGGCCGGCCGCTCGGGCCGCGCGACGATCCGTACATCAGCGGCGGCTGCCGCAAGACCTCGATCGTGCTCATCTCCGACGGCGAGCCGAACCTCGACCTGCGCCCTACCTGCGCGCAGGCCCCGGGCCCGGGCCCGGAAGGGACGGGCTGCCCGTACGAGGAGCCGCACACCATCGCTCACTCGCTCAACACCCACGTGAACCCGAACCGGCGCGTGCGGACCTATACCGTCGGGTTCGGCCTCTCCACCGAGGCGGGCACCGACTGCTCGACGATCGCCGAGTCCGATTTCCTGCCCGCCGGGCGCTGCGACAACGCCGCCGGGGCGCTCAAGGCGTGCTGCACGCTCGCGCGCATCGCCATCGAGGGCGGGACCGACCGCGGCTACTTCCCGGACGACGCCAACGAGCTCTCCGCCGTGATGTCGCAGATCTTCGCGCGCATCGCCGCGAACTCGACGAGCCGCACCCTCCCCGTCTTCGCCAACGCGGTCACGACCGCGGACACCGGCAGCGAGGCCGCGGGGGTCGCCTACCAGTTCGGCTCCTCGTTCAGCCCGCCGCCGGACGGCTCGCTCTGGAGCGGCAACCTCGAGCGCAAGCGCTTCGTCTGCGAGGCGGTGAACGGCGTGATGACGACGCAGATCGAGGACGTCGACCCGAACAAGGGCGACGACTTCGCGGCCAACGTCAACGCCAACGACCTCTCGCGGCCGCGGAGGTTCTTCAGCGTGATCGCCCAGGCCGACGCCGCGCTGAACATCTGGTCGGAGCGGAGCATCCGCCCCTCGGCCGCGTCCGCGGACGGTCTCGGCAGCTACACGGGCACCGTGACCGGCGGCGGCGCCCCGGCGACGGCCTCGGTGTTCGCGGACGAGCTCTCCAACGCGCCGCGCGCGCTCGGCTTCGATCCCAGCGTGGCCACCGTCGCCCCGCAGTGCTCGGGCGGGCTTCGGGCCAACACCGTCGACCTCTGCGCCGAGCGCCTCGTCGCGTGGGAGACCGGCGAGCCGATGCCCGCGGACGTCGCCACGCGCGACGGGAACGAGCTCGGCAGCATCTACCACTCCACCCCGATCGTCGTGGGGCCGCCGCGCGAGTCCATCCCCGACGAGTCGTACCGTGCCTTCGCCGAGCACCCGGATCAGGCGAACCGGCCGCTCATGCTCTACACGGCCACGACCGACGGGCAGCTGCACGCCTTCCAGGTGACGGCGGCGAACGCGGCCGACCCGCTCAAGGTGGACCGCGTCGAGAACAACGAGCTCTGGTCCTTCCTGCCGCCCCACGTCCTCCCGCGGCTCCTCCAGACGTTCAACCAGCAGTCGATCCTGCTCGACGGCGCGCCCGTCGTGAAGAACGTCGTCTTCGAGCGCACGGGCGCGCAGGCGGCCGCCGGCACCTCGACCTGGAACACCGTGCTGCTCGCCTCCGGCGGCTCGGGCGGCGGCTTCTACTACGCGCTCGACGTGACGAACCCGCGGGAGCCGCGGTTCCTGTGGCAGCTCTCCAGGGACAGCAACGACGACGAGCTGTTCGGCGAGACAACGCCGACGCCGGCGATCGCCACGGTCGCGATCGAGAGGAACGGCGAGCTCCGGGAGGTCGCGGTCGCCATCCTGCCCGGCGGCTCCGCCCCGCTCGACACGAACCAGAGCGCGTGCGCCCGGAAGAGCACGACGCACCCGTTCTTCCAGCCGACGGGCAACCTGGCGGTCCGCGACTCGGTCCGGTGCTGGGGCCAGAGGAGCACCACCGGCGAGGTAGGCCCCGCGCGCTCGCTCACGATCGTCCGGCTCGACACAGGCGAGGTGATCCGCACGTTCCGGGGCCTCACCGCCGAGGGGCCGGCCGGGCTCGCGTCGCGGACAACGGAGGTCGACTTCGACTCTCCGATCACCGGCATCCCCGTGCCGTTCCCGTCGGGGGTCGGCGAGGTCGCCGAGCGCATCTACATCGGCGACGCCGACGGGACGCTCTGGCACGTCCGCCTGGCGAGCACCAACCCGGCCAGCTGGACCGTGAACCTCGCCTGGGACGCGTACTCGTTCGAGAACGACACAGCGGAGAGCAGCCAGCCGATCGAGACGACGCCGGTCGTGAGCACCGATCCGCTCGGCAACACGGTCGTCCTGTTCTCCACCGGCGACCAGGAGGCGTTCACGGCGGGCGGCACCATCGAGACGCGCATCTGGTCGATCACCGAGAAGCCGGTGAACAACGGCCTCCGCTTCACCGAGAACTGGGTCGTCCCCTTCACGGACGGCAAGCGCGTGACCGGGCCGATCTCGCTCTTCAACGGCTGCGCGTACTTCGCGACCTTCACGCCCGCCGCGCCCGGGACCTACGCGTGCGCGGACGGGCTCGGCTCGATCTGGGGCGTCGACTACCTGGTCGGCGCGGCGGCGACCCCGGCCGCCGCCCCGAGGGGCTGCCTCGCCGACGATCCGAGCGCGCTTCCCTTCGAGGAGATGGCGCCGGGCACCGTCGTCTTCGGCGTGGCCGTGACCCAGAAGCCGACGTGCATCGAGTCGGAGACCTACTCCGATCCATACTTCGGCGCGCAGACCATCGTCCGCCAGTCGACCCCGCCCGAGTACCAGCTCGTGTTCCACACCGGCGCCGCGGGCCAGGAGGACGCCCAGGGGGCCGTGACGCGCACGAGCACGAGGTCGCTGCAGGCGCCGCGTAGGATCGTTAAGATCGACTCGTGGGCGACCCTCGTCGAATGAAGCGAGCCGGCCTGTCGCGCGCCGCCGCGGCGCTCGCCGCGTGCGTCGCGTGCGCGTGCGCCGCGCTCGCCTGCCGCAGCGACGCGGGCGCGCCGGCGCCGCCGCCGCCGAGCGACGCCGCGGCCCCGCGGCCGCCGGTCGACCAGGCGCTGCCGGGCGAGCTCGCCGAGGGCGTCGAGCAGGCGTTCGGCCTGCCCATCCCGCGGCGCATGAAGGTGCGCGCGCGCTTCCCCGATGCGGTCTTCGCGGTCGGGGAAATCCCGGCCGAGCGGGTGGCGAACTACGTGCGCACGCGCGTCCTCGCGGGCAACGTCGAGACCGGGCCGGCGAAGACGATCTTCTCGCGCGCGACAGTGAAGAGCGCGCCGCAGCGGATGATCCGGATCGAGGTGGTCTCGCGCGCGCACGTCTCGGAGCTCGTCGTCCGCGACGAGACCCGTCCGCCTCCGGAGCGGGGCCTGTCCGTCGAAGAGCGCTGGCGCCGCAACGGGCTGACGCCGGACGGCAAGGTTCTCGATCCCACCCGCCTCGAGTGAGCGCGGCGCCGGCCGCGCGCGTGGCGGCGCCGGCCTCGACCTCCTGGGTCGCGAGAGGCCGCCGCGCCAGTCGACATCCTCCACCTTTCGAAGTAGATCGCGCCCGTGTCGACCAAGCCGCTCCCCACCGCTCCGCTCCGCAGGACCCCGCTCTACGACGAGCACATCAAGCTCGGCGGCCGCCTGGTCCCGTTCGCCGGCTGGGAAATGCCGGTCCAGTACAAAGGCGTGACCGAGGAGCACCGGGCGGTGCGCACCGCCGCCGGGCTCTTCGACGTCTCGCACATGGGCGAGATGATCCTGGGCGGCGAGCACGCCGGGCAGGTGGTCGACTACCTCGTCACGAACGACGTCAAGAAGCTGGAGGACGGTCAGGCGCTCTACACGTGCGCGTGCAACGACGCCGGCACGATCCTCGACGATCTCATCGTTTACCGGATCGACGCGCGGCAGTGGCTCATCGTCTGCAACGCGTCGAACCGCGACAAGATCGCCGCCCACTTCCGGGGCGCGGCGCAGAACCACTGCAGCTTCGAGGACGCGTCGGACCGCACCGCGATGATGGCGCTCCAGGGGCCGAAGGCGCTCGACATCGTCGCGCTCACGGGCGGCGACGGCGCGGCGCTGCGCGAGCTGCCGGCGTTCCACTTCCGCGACGCGACGCTCGCCAACGTCCGCTGCACCGTGGCCCGCACCGGCTACACAGGCGAGGACGGCATCGAGATCTTCTGCTCCCCGTCCGACGCGCAGCGGCTCTGGCGCGCGCTCTGCGAGCTCGGCAGTCCGCTCGGCCTCGAGGCGACGGGCCTCGGCGCGCGCGACACGCTCCGCCTGGAGGCGCGCCTGTCGCTGTACGGCAACGACATCGACGAGACAACGAACCCGCTCGAGGCGGGCCTCGGCTGGGTGGTGAAGCTCGACAAGGGCGATTTCGTCGGGCGCGCCGCGCTCCAGCGCGTCAAGGAGGAGGGGCCCGTGCGCAGGCTGGTCGGCTTCGAGATGGTGGGGCGCGGCATCGCGCGCCACGGCTACCCGCTGCTCGACGCCGGCGGCGAGAAGGTCGGCGTCTGCACGAGCGGCAGCCCGGGGCCGACCGTCGGCAAGAACATCGGGCTCGGCTACCTGCCGGTGTCGATGGCCACCGTCGGGACCGCGTTCCAGGTCGACTGCCGCGGGCGCTCGGTCGAGGCGGTCGTGGTCAAGACGCCATTCTACAAGCGCGCCTGAGCCGCGGCGCGCGGCCGCGAGCGCGCGAGTCGGCCGAGAAGCGGCGCGGGGCGACCAGAGACCCAGGTTGGCAAAGGGAGAAGAAGTCACATGGCGAGCGATGATGTCCGAACGGACCGGCGGTACACGAAGGACCACGAGTGGGCGAAGCAGGAGGACGACCAGGTCGTCGTCGGGATCACGGCCTTCGCGGTCGATCAGCTCGGCGACATCACGCTGGTCAACCTCGACGTGAAGCCGGGCGACACGATCACCGCGGGCAAGGCCTTCGGCACGATCGAGAGCGTCAAGACGCTGAGCGATCTGTTCGCGCCGGTGAGCGGCAGGGTCGAGCGCGTGAACAGCGCCCTCGAGAACCGCCCGGAGCTCGTCAACGAGGACTGCTACGGCAAGGCGTGGATGATCGTCGTCTCGCCCTCGGACCAGGGCGAGCTCGGCGGGCTGATGGAGCCCGCCGCGTACGCTGAGCTCCTGAAGACCGCGGCGCACTGAGCGCCGCGCTCGTTCGCGTCACCCTTCCCGCATCACCCTTCCCGCTGCACAAGACCATGCGTTACCTGCCCCATACGCCCGAGGAAATCAGCGAGATGCTGCAGGCCGTCGGCCTGTCGTCGCTCGAGGAGCTCTACAGCGCGATCCCGAAGGAGGCGCGGCTCACGCGCCCGCTCTCGATGGATCCTCCCCTCGATGAGGCCTCGCTCATGAGGCACCTCGAGGAGCTCGCGCAGAAGAACCGCGCCGGGCGCATGCTCTCGTTCCTGGGAGCCGGCGCCTACGAGCACCATTTCCCGCCGGCGGCCGATCAGCTGCTGCTCCGCAGCGAGTTCTACACCGCCTACACGCCGTACCAGCCCGAGGTCTCCCAGGGCACGCTCCAGGTGATCTTCGAGTTCCAGACGATCGTGAGCGAGATCCTCGGGCTGCCGGTCGCCAACGCGTCGATGTACGACGGGGCGAGCGCGCTGGCGGAGGCGGTGCTGATGGCGCGCCGGCTCACGGGGCGCGAGCGCACGGTGCTGTCCGAGGGCGTGCACCCCGACTACGTCGGCACGGTCGAGACGTACGTGCACGGCATCGGGACCGGCAAGGCGTCGCTGGTCCGCGTCGACGTGGGCCGCGACGGCACGGCGGACGTCGACGCGCTGATGCGGGCGATCGACGAGACGACGGCCTGCGTGGTGGTCGGCTACCCGAATTTCTTCGGGGTGGTGGGCGACATCCGGAGGGTGGCCGAGGCGTGCCACCAGAAGGGCGCGCTGCTGATCACGGCCACGCTGGATCCGTACGCGCTCGCGCTACTCGAGTCGCCGGGCGCGCTCGGCGCCGACATCGCGGTGGCGGAGGGCCAGCCCCTCGGGCTCCCGCCGCAGTACGGCGGGCCGAACGTCGGGCTGTTCGCGTGCAGGAACGACCGCAAGTACCTCCAGCAGGTGCCCGGCAGGCTGGTCGGCGAGACGGTCGACAAGCACGGGACGCGCGGGTACGTGCTGACCCTCGCCACGCGGGAGCAGCACATCCGAAGGGAGCGGGCGACGAGCAACATCTGCACGAACAGCGGCCTCTGCGCGACGGCGGTCACGATGCGGATGTGCATGCTGGGCAAGCGCGGCTTCATCGAGGCGGCGAGGCAGTGCCTCGCGAAGGCGGAGCACCTCAAGCGGGAGATCGCGCGGCTCGACGGGTACGCGCTGCCGCTGTCGGCGCCCACCTTCCACGAGTTCGTCGTGCAGGTCCGCGGGGGCGACGCGGGCAAGCTCACGCGGGCGCTGGCGGAGCAGGGGATCATCGCCGGGCTCGATCTCGGGCGGATCGATGCGCGGAGGCGGGACGAGCTGCTCGTCGCGGTGACCGAGCGGCACAGCCGCGCGGATCTCGATCGGCTCGTGCAGGCGCTCGCGGCGTTCACGGGCTGAAGAAGGGGGCGCAAGGGCGGGCGGGTGGTGCCGAACTGCCCGGCCCCCGGCGGGTGTGCTCGTCGTGCGGGCCCGGGGTGGGGCCCCGCCGGGGTCCTACCGCCTCGAGAGCCGGGCCATCGCCGTGCGGCGTGAGCACGCGGGCGCTGGCCCCCCGCCGAGGCACAGACGAGAGAGCTCACGCATGGGACGCCTCCCCGCATGTCAGTCTGTCGGGCCTTTCCAACTGAGGCCTCGCGTCGCTCACTACATCAGAAAGAATGCCCACATTGTGTCCGCGCGGGGTTAGATCTCCAGTTGCGCGGACGCAAGTACGTAGGGCTCACGGGTCCACGAGCGCACTGGACGAGCGTGCGCTATGTAGGCACGGCTCTTATGGAGATGCCATGACTCCCATGAACTACGAAGACGCAATCAGGTACGTTTTCGACCGCTGTGGTCGGTATGGTTCGAACGGGGACGCGAACACCGACGTGTTCCGGCGGGCACAGAGGAACCAGGACTGGAGCGCTGTGGCAGCGGCGCTCAGCCGGGCCATCGCTCGGATCGAGGCTGATTCGCAGGCCATCGACTGGGCAACGAATGAACGTGCCAACGGCGGCGTTGAGCCGAACTTCACGGGTTCGCTCCGCGCAGCCCGCGTGGCTCTGGAGAAAAGCTCCAGCGCCGAAGCGGCGTATGTTGCGCTGAGCCTGATGGTTCACGCCATGAAGGCGCTCGTCCTGAAGACGGGCCCGAACGTCCCTCCCCCCTACCAGGGTGATCGTTAGAGGCTGCGCTGCTGCGTACGCCCACGCCTCCGGGCTGCTCGTCGAGGCAGATGCACGTGCTCGTCGTGCATGGAGGCCGCTGAACGCGGGGGTGCGCCGCGGACCGCCCTGAGGTCATCCTAGCCGCGGGCTCGAGCCCGTTAGCTGAGGCACCCCCTCAAATTCTTCGGAAATTCACAGGGCGGCGCTGGTACGACTTGCTCGATGGTGCTGGCGTGATTGCAGCTTCCCGTACAGCACCGGAAATGCTCCACACCGGCGCTACTGGATCCATGGTAATTTTAGATGTCCGGTCTCCATCGAGGCGCGCCATGGACCGCACCCGAGCAACCCAGCAATCCGCCGAGCTGTACAGCCTGTTCGACGCGGTCGTGCCCGACCTGACCGAGAGCACGCGGCGGCAGGTCAGCGCGGGGTGGCGGCGCTTCACGGCATGGTGCGCGGCGCGCGGCTCGCTGGCGCTACCCGCGCGTCCCCGGGTCGTGCTGCTCCATCTGCTCGCGATGGAGCGTGCGCGCTCGGCGCCGGAGGCGATCGACGCGGCGCTCTGCGCCATCCGGAAGGCGCACGACCTCATGCACCTTGCCTCACCGACCGACAGCGCGCTCGTGCGGCGCTTCCGGGACGGCCGCGAGCGAGCGAGCCCCGGGGAAGGCAGTCTGCTGGACCCCGCACAGGTGCGGCGGATCCTCCACGCGATGAGGGACGCACGCCTCGCAGATCTCCGCGACCGCGCCCTGGTGCTGCTCGGCTACGTGGCGAGGCTCCAGCCAGCGGAGCTCGCCGCCGTGGATGTCGATGACCTCGTCCTCGCGGAGGCCGGTCTGGAGCTGCGCCTGCACGGCCAGCCGGTGCCGATCCCGTTCGGTCCGAGCGAGCGGACGTGCCCGGTCCGGGCGCTGACGGCCTGGACGAGCAGAGCATGCCTAGTGACGGGGCCGCTGTTCGTGGCGATCGACGCGCAGGATCGGCCCGGAGGACGGCTCGCGGGGGAGGCGATAGCCGCGATCGTCAGGGACCGGGCGCGGCGGGCGGGGACCACCGTGGGGTGACGGGCCTCGATCGGTAGGGCCTGGGGGCTTCGTGCTGCGCTGGTAACCTCGTCAGTCGTCCCAGCACCCCGTGAGGTGGAACGAGGCTGACTCGAGACGTAGCACGGCACCATCAAACGGACGGAAGAGCTCGCACGGACCGGCCGACACGTCGGCCTCATAGGGATCCTTGCGCTGAATCTCGACGGCGATCGGGCACTCGCCCTGATACGCGGTCCCGGCGATCTCCGCCGTCACGTGTGGATGTCCCGGCTCGTCCCCCATATCAAGCGTTTCGAACTTCGCCGTATGGTGTTGTACCCACATGCCCAGGTATCCAGCTCCCAGCGTGCAGATCCCGGAAACGGGACCGTCCGTCCCGATCACCGGCCGCTTGCCGCCGTCACCGGTGTCGATGGTGAGCTCTTCTCCGTCGAGGCCTACCGTGACGCTCCCTGCGACGCTCGGCGGGTCCGGGGAGCAACCAGGGCAGGCGGACCACGAAACGACCCCTAGGGCGAACACAGACCAGCGCATACGCACCTCCCTTGAGCTCGGTCTACCGTGACGGACAGCCGTAGGTCGCAGGAATGGCAGGAGGCGATCCTCCTGGAGGGCAGCACAGGACGCGTTCGCGTCCCCCATCTTCCACGTAGAGCCATCGTTTTTCGTACCCTTCCCAGCAGACGCCATCTACCAAGCTGGGGATCACGCACAGCGCGAACCCGGGCGGGATCTCCTTCTGCACCACGCCAGCGCAAGCCCTCGCCATCGCGCCCGGCGGTGGCACCGGCTGGAGCCGGACCCCGTCCCAGAGGATGTCGCGCGCTTCCGGGCAGGGCGGGACGTCGTCCCTGGACCCCTCCCAGAGCCACACGGCATGAGCGCCCTCTCGCGGTCCTCTCTGACTGCAATCGGGGTCTTCCGGCTCACTTCCACAGGAGGGCGCGGCGACGGAAACGATCAATACCATCGCGGAAATTCGCATGTCGCTCGGCCTCCTGCCTAGTACATCTCGTCATCTCCGCAGCTCACATCGCCATGATTGCAAAACGGCCGCGCGGGGGTGGATCGCGTCACTTCGTCCCGGCTCAGCACCGCGGTCCGGCGCGGATGGCTCGACCCGCGCGGCGAGCCACGCGGAGGCATCGCACCCGCCTCCCGCGCGTCCCCGGCAGGGCTCGCGCCAGTGGCGCGGCGAGGGGCGGCCGGCGGCGCGACCACGATCGGGAGCCTTCGCGCAACGGCTACGACCTGCGCGCGGTGCGAGAGCCAGGCGAACGTCAGGCACGACACCGCGAGGGTGAGGGCAGAGACCGCCACGCCGAGGCCGGCCCACGCAGCGGTCGAGCGCCCCGCGCCGCTCCGGCGGGCGCCGCGGTCGGGCGCGTCCTCCACATGGAGCGCGGGCGGCGCGGGTCGATGCGAATCCGGCGTCTCCGCTGGCGCTGGGCGTGCGAGGGTCTTCAGAGAGGGGAGCTCCGGCACCGACGGTTCTTCCTCCTCGGCCGGAGAGACCCCTGACGGCTGGGTGTCGGGCCCTTCCAGCTCGCTTACGATCACCCGACCCGAGCTGGAGGTACTGCTGCTCGGGCGAGGACAGGTGCCGGGCCTTCCCGGCTCGTCCTCAAGGGCCCGGAGCCGCTCTTTCTGCGCGCTGCGCAGCGTTGGAGGCACAGGCTCCGCGGCCGCCGCAGCCCCGTCCTGTGAGGTGGGAGCGCGGTCCAGCCGGGGCCATGCCTGCACCAGGCCCTTCAGCACCGCGATCAGGAGCTCGACGCTTGCGTACCTGCGGCGCGGGTCCTCGGCGAGTGTCATCTCGATCGCGGCGCGAACCGCGGACGGCGTGCCGTCCGGGAACGTGAGCCTAGAACGTCGGCGGTCCGGCGAGCGAGCCTGTCCTTCATCGAGCTCGCGCCCGCAGACGAGCTCGTAGAGCACCGTTCCAAGCCCGTAGACGTCCGTCCGCGGGCCGACCTTGCCCCCTCCCAGCAGCTCGGGGGCGGCAACCTGCGGCTCCCGGGCCGCATCGGAGGCACCGAGCCGGAACAGCCGCACGAGGCCGAAATGGGTAATGAGAAGGCTTCGGTCAGGGGCGATGAGGACGCGGTCGGTGCTCAGCGAGCCGTGGACCCATCCCAGGTCGTGACACCGCGCGATCACCTCCGCGAGCGCGATCACCGTCTCGAGCGCCGCGGCCCCGAGATCGGCACCGCGCCTGTCCTCCGTGACCGGAACCGCTGGGCCACGGCGGCGCGTCGCGATCCAGGCGACCGATCCGCTCACGTCGCCGTAGAGAACGGGCTCGATCTGCGGCACCGCGCGCGCGATCTCCTGCAACCGCCCGATCTCGGCCGCGAACGTGGCTCCGTCCATCGGTCCGGGATCACGCAGGTGCAGCCATACCGTGTCCGTCGCGTCGCCGAGCTGTCTGGCCAGCATCGTGCGGATCATGCCGTCTCGGACCACGCCGAGGATCTGGTGCCCTTCCCAGAAGTCGCCGGCGCCTACCATACGAATATCACCTCCGCCCCGGTCACGCGCGCGCGGATCTGGGTGCCGTCGCGCAGCACGGCGTAGATCAAGGTCGCTCCGGCGAGCGTCGTGCCGGCGACCAGGGTCGCGGTGCTGATCTGGTCCATCATGGCCACGCTCGCCACGTTCTCACGGGTACGCCATTGCCATGTGGATTGGTCCAGGGCGTACACTTCCGTCCCGACCTCCGCCCGCTCGCCCGCCGCCGCAATGTGGAGCGCGATGCCCGTCGCGAGGAGCGCCACAGAGGCAGCGGCGCCCGCCGGCACGATCCACCGCGCGGCGTCCTCCTGCCCCGCCGGCGACTCCGGCGCGCGCGGCGGCGGGGGCGCGGCGGCTGGGACGGGCGGCGCGGCCGTGGGCGGTGTGGCCGCGGGCGGCGCCAGCAGGGCGGTCCTCGACTCGCCGGCTGCGGCCGAGACCGTCGTGCTCACGACCTGCCCGTCCGGGAGCGCGGCGCTCACCTCGTGCTGCCCGGGCGCCACGTAGATCCGCCCGGTCTTGTCCACTCGGCGGCCGCCCACGAGCACGGCCGTCACCCCAGGCGGCGCGAGCACGGCGACCTCGGCGACCTGCTGCCGCGCCACGGCGAGATCCTCGTGCCTCGTCTCGTACAGGCGCTGCTCCTGGGGCGTCTCGGGAGGCTCCATCTTGGCGATGCAGCGCTCGAGCTCGTCCACCGCGTCCACCCAGCGCGCCAGGCGGCGATCGAGCTGCCCGAGCTGGCACATCGCCACGTTCGTGTGCTCGAGCGCGTAGATCCGCGCCCAGATCGCGCGCGCGCCCGCGATGTCGAGCCGGTCGAAGGCAGCCTCGGCTTCGCGGACGAGCTTCTTGATGTGCGCGGGCCGCGGTGGAGGCTGCTCGGCTCCGGAGGGCGGCAGGAAGACAAAGAACGCAGCGGCGGCGGACGCTTGAAGGATCAGGGAGCGCAGCGCGGAGCGGTTCACGGTTCACCTTGGCCCTAAGGAGGGGACCAGACGCCCTGATGCCCCCACGCGGCGCGGCGTCGTTTCCGGACTGATGCGACCCAGCGCGGGTGTCCTGCTCGAGATACCTAGCACAGGCCTGCGAGCTCATGGAATCCCCGTCAGGGCGCGATCTCTGCGGGGTCCTGCATTGCGGATCGCGCAGAGAAATTGCCAGCGTCGTGCGAGCTTCTCCTGCGCCGGGAGGCGTCACTGCCGCGCTGGTCAGGTGCTCATGCCGAGCGCGCTCGACACGGCATGGAGCGCGTCGCCGAGCAGACGGAGTTCCAGGGGCTCGCGCGCAGCGTCGAGCCCGCTGTGAGACGCGATCTGTACGTGCTAGCCAGGCTAGAGGGCCATGCACGATGGCAACGTGATCGCGTCAAGGCACCTGACCTTCACACTGAAGGATGAGGGCTTGCCCCGCAAGGTGCACGAGCTCCTCGGCAAGCCACACAGCCCGGTCCACCGGGACAACGAGTGGGTCGTCGACATCGAGATTCAGGAGTCGTTCAAGCAGGCCATCCTGGAACCGCGAGCGGCGCCGACTCCCTTCAAGCGTTTTATCTCGCGATGGTCAAAGCCTGCGAGATGATCAAGCTGTGGAGCGACGCCGGTGAGCTGACATGGGACGGTCCCGACCTGGGCTTCCCTTCGCCGATCTGAGCGCTTCCCTGGCAGAGCAGCACGAACTCCACGCCTGCGCCGAGGCGCCTCGACATGCTCCTGGCCGCCGGCGACCGCGGAGGGCGTCGATGGACGCCCCTCCCGAGCGGTGTGTCAGGATTTCCTCTGATTCTACGCGTCTCTTCGTTGCGGATCAGCGCGCACTGGGATCAGCGCGAGCTGTGGGAACCGCAGTCTGTTTCTCTGCGCCCAAGAATGGCCGCGCCCTCTCACATCGAGGCGCCGCCCGGCCGAGCGCGGAGGACGCCGCCTTCGCCGCGCTCAGAGCACGTCCGGCGGGGGCGGCGCGGCGGGGCTCGGCTTGACCTTCGCCTTGACCTTGCGGTGCGCCAGGCCGAGCCGGACCAGGAAGTCCCGCCGCTTGATGACCGCGCGGGCCGTCTCGGCCCATTCGCGGTACCACGCGTGGAGCGCGCGGAGCGCCTCGACGTGCTCCCGGCTGTCGACGACCGCCCTCACCGTCGCCGCGTCGCCGATCGCCTCCTCGTCGTCCTCCTCGGCCGCCGTCCCGGCGCCCGACGCGATGTCAACGAGCTGGCGCAGCCGGCTGCGCTCTTCCCTGGTGATCCCGCGCTTCGCGAGCGTCTCCAGCGCCGCGTGGTCGTCCTTGCGGGTCGCCTTGCGCGCCGGGCTCTTCTCGAGGGCGTCGAGCCGGTCGAGCAGCGTCTTCACGGACACGACCGCGGCCGGGCCCACCTGCGCGGTGAGGTTGTCGAACACGAGCTTCTCCTGCGCCGGGTGGCGCCGCTGGAGCGCCGCGCGGATGAGCCGGAAGTGCGGCTCGTCCCACGCGTCCAGCTCGGCGATCGCCTTGCCGACCTCGGCGTCCTCGACCTCGTCGGGCTCGCCGGTGCCGAAGCCGGAGGCGCGGTGGAGCAGGTCCCAGCCCTCCTTGTGCTCCTCGTCGGTGTAGCCGCGCTCCCGGAGGAGCGCGCGGATCTGCCTGTTCTTGCCCGCGGCCGACAGGAACCTGAGCGCGCGGCCCGGCACCTCGGCGAGGACCTGCCGGCTGGGACCTTCGCCGTCGATCTCGATCTCTGAGCTCAAAGCAACCTCCCGACCGGGATGTGCGCATGGCGAGCTCGGCCGGCAACCCGGCGGAGCGGCGCGGCACGGTTGCGACGTATGGCAAGAAGGCGCCCGGCGCGTGCCGGAGGGGATGTCGGCCGATCCGGAGGGGATGTCGGCCGGCCGGGAAGGCCCAGGGGCGCCGGTTCCAGGCCATGTCGGGCGAGCGCGAAGGCCTCCTTGGCCGTCCGGAGGGCTGGACGGCCGGGATCGGAGCCCGATCTGGCGGTCCGGAGGGCATGTCCGCCGGACCGACATGCCTCCGGAGCGGCCGGCATGGCCTCCGGGACGCGGGAGGTGGCCTTCCAGCTCGCCCGACATGCCTTCCGGAACGTCCGACATGCCTTCGAGAACGGCCGACATGGCCTCCGGAGCGCGGGGGGTGGCCTTCCGGATCGCCCGACATGCCTTCCGGAGGGCGCCGGCGGCGCTGCTCGGCGGGGCGGGAGCCCCCACATCGGATCGAGCCGCGCGGGATCGCCTGACCCGCTGGGCTGCGGTCAATCGCAAGTCCCGGTGACCGGATTGCAGAAACAGGAGATGCAATCGCCGTCCGTGGAGCACGTCTCGCCGCCCAGGGAAGAGCCCGTACACAACGGGAGCGGCGCCTCGGGGCAGAGGGACTCGCCGATGCCGGCGGCGCCCGAGCAGTCGCCGCACGCCAGGTTGAGACAGTCGGCCGTCGTGATCGAGGTCAACGACGCCGCGCCGCAGTGCGCGGGGCTGGTGCAGGCCTCGACCGAGTTCCCCTGGTAGAGGCAGCCGACGAGGCAGGAGCAGTTCGTGTCCTGGGAGCAGGCCTGGTATTGGTCGCAGCAGAAGACCTTGGCGCACGCCACGCAGCTATCGTCCGCCTCGGTCAGGTCGCACGAGGTGACACCCTGCGGTCTGTGCCTGGGCGGCTTGAAGACCAGGGGAGCCCTCGTGTTGCCGGTGTTCTTGCACGTCGTGCCGACGATGTTCTGGTCTTGGGGCTTCAGTCTTATTATCGCCTCTTTGTTCGCCGCGACGATCGCAGCTTGCATGTCGCCAGCGCACACGAAGTTGGTGTAGGCCATGTGACACGCGGTTGATTGGATTGTGCATTCCCATCTGGTTTGACCCTGGGGGCAATATGGCATCATATCGCATGCTAAGAAGCTCGAGCATGCGATGGCGGCCAGGCTCAAGGCGGACCTGCATCCACCAGATTCCCACGCCTCAACCCGTCCCGTTGACATACGCAGACTCCCTCCTGTATTCTTTTGTGCCAGACGCACAGGACTCCATTGGGGGGCGGACAGTCCATGGTTAAGCACTCTGCATCGGAGAGGCACCTGGGATTATCGCGGGTCCGATGCCAGAACCATTCCCGCTCGGCGTTGCACCCGACCAAGGCCAGCGCAATAGCGGCGAGGATGGTGTTGCTTTGACGGTATATGGCCATTTTGTTTAGTCCACGGCGCACTCGGTCGCTAGGTTGCGCGCTCGCAAAATCGAGATCGCAATGACGGCCAAGCTCAGGGTGGACCTGCATCCACCAGATCCGACGGCTTCAATCCCAACCCGTCCTGCTGACACACGCAGACTCCTTCCTGTATTTTTTATGCCAGACACACAGGACTCCATTGGGGGGCGGACAGCTCATAGAAAAACACTGCTCGTGGTAGAAACACCTGGGATTGTCCCGGGTTCGATACAGGAACCACTCCCGCTCGCCCTGGCACCTGATGGAGGGCAGCATGAGGGCGGCGACGAAGGCGGCGCGTGGCGGCGCCTTCAGCGCGGCGCCCAGCAATCTCTTGCGGAGCTGGCCCTCCGCGAAGCTGTCGAACAGACGAGAGAACGCCCTCCGCAGACCGCCCGCCGCGGCGAAAATGCCTGGCACGATCCTCTGCCCCAAAGAGAGGCGGGGGAACAATGCGCCGCGAACGGAAAGAGGCGCGGGCCGGTGCTTCCTCTCCGGCAGTGGCACGCGGCGCCGACCGCCTGTGCCCAGCGCCTCATCCTTCTGGAGGAAGACCCTCCCCGGGTGACGCCCCATCGCGCGAAAGGCAAGGTAAATGAACAACGGGACGAGGCCTGCGAGCGCTGCGACGACTCCCATGAGGACGCCTGGTCGCAACCTAGCCGGGCGCGGCTTCGCCGGTCAACCGGCGCCGCGGTGCCCATGGGTTTCGCGCGCCCGGTCCTCAACCGCCCGCCGCCCGGCTCGATGGCTCGCCCTGGTGTCGCGCCCCTCAGCGCCAGGCGACGTCCCGGCCGCGCTCCTGCGCCGGCAACGGGTTCGGCCACACCGGCAGGAGCGACTGGCGGTAAACGGTGAGCCGCAGCAGGTCGATGCCAGCGATGGCGCCGAACGCCATGGCGTTGTCGGTCCCGTAACTCCCCTGCAGCGACAGGCTGATCCCGAGCGGGCCGCCCAGCGTGAGCGCGCCGGCGACGCCGGTGGAGCCCGGGCCCCAGAAGCGCCGGTAACCGCCCACATCGAGGGCCAGACCGAGCGGGCCGGCCTGGAAGCCGCGCGTCGCGACCCGCGCGAGCAACGCGAGATCGATCCCGCTGTCGAGGATCGGCGTCGCGCGCATCAGGCCGCCCACGATGACGGGCGCGTCGGGCGTGGTCCCGACGCCGACGTCGAACGAAAGCGCGCCGTCAAAGACGAGATCATTGTCGCCCTGCTTCCAGCCGACCGCGCCGGCGCCGAAGAAGGTCCAGGCGGACGTGTCCGCACGCGAAGGCGATGACCAGGCGAGCGGGGCAAGCAGGGCCCCCAGGGCGACGAGGCAGGCGATCGGCGAGCGCACGCGGAGCGAGCTACCACGAAGCGCCGAGCGGCGATAGGTCAGCGCGAGCCGCCCCGCCGCTCGACGATCCGCCGCGCCACGAGGGACGCCACCTCGGGGTCGAAGAGGAGCGTGTTGTGCCCCCGCGCCTCCATCAGCCGCACCTCGCCGCCCGGCAACGCGTGCGCAATCGGCGAGCGGACCAGCGTGTCAGCCCCCGCGACGATCGACAGGTGCGGGATGCTCGACCGCGCCGTCCCGAGGAGGACGCGCCGGAGGATCGGGCTCGACACGTCGAGGTCGCGCGCGCCGCCGAAGCCAAGCAGCCCGGCGCGCGGGATGCCGCCGAACGGGCTCGCCATCGAGATGGTCTGCACGATCCGAGGGTCGCCGACCTCCTGCGCGAAGAAGCGGCACACGATGCCGCCCATGCTGTGGCCGACAAGGTGCAGGCGCACCCCGTCCGGCAACGCCGAGACGATGGTCGCCAGGCGCTCCGAGAGCACCTCGACACCAGGCCCGGGCGCGTACGACATCGTCGCGGTGTGGACCGACCCCGCCGAAGGCTCGGCGCGCGCCGGACCCGGCCGGCCAGGCGCCCCCGGCACGCGCGACGTGGCAGCATGGCGCTCGATCGCCGTCCGCAACGGCCGGAGAACACCGGCGGACGCGAAGAGGCCATGCAGGATGATCACCACGTCGTCACCGTCGCGCGTCCCGGCAGGGATCACCGGTGCGAGGGTGTCGTACGGCAAGAGGACCGCCTGCCTCGCAAACGAGGCCACTTCCCTGCCGGTCGCCGCGAAGGTCGCCGCACGGAGCCACTTCACCACGTGGTGGCTCTTACCATGGATCCGTCGCGCGACGTCCTCGTGGCCTCCCGACACGCTGCGTCGCGGGCGGCCGAGGCTGCGGAACGTCGGTCACGGCTGCAGCAGCCACACATGGAAGCTGCGGAACGTCCCCTGGATCGATCGGATCTGGACGACATCGCCCGGCGCTACATCGCGCAGCGGCACGCGGATCTCCGACCAGCGATCCGCCGGGCGCTCGGGCACGTCGACTCGCGCCTCGCCGTCGGCGCGGCGCCCGACCGCCACGCCCAGCGCGATCGGGCCGCCCCCGTCGGTGCGCAGCGCGAGCACGGCAGGACCGCCGGCGACCGCGCCGATCGCGAACGACTGCTCGCGCCCCTCCGGGATGAGCCTGCCCGCGTCGAACCGCGGCGCGCCGTCGGCGCCGTCCCGCAGCACGGCGCCGACGACCCAGCCGCCGCGCGGCGACGGGAACGCGTAGCGGTGCGCCCGCTCGTCGACGAGATCCGCGATGTCCACCTCGTCGACGGCCCCCGCGCGGCGCTCTCCCGGCGGGGCGAGCGCCGACCAGTCCGCCTCGTAGATCACCTTCTCGTCCGCGGCGCACATCACGTTGTCCTCGATCTTCACCGCGTCGATGCGCCTGCCGAAGACGTCCGCGAGCCCGCCCCACCAGGACGGGTACAGGGCGAAGACGTCGGGCCGCTCGACGGCGTCGAGCCGCTCGATGAGCTCGACCACGGCAGGCACCCCATGCACCGAGGCCCGCGCGAAAGGCATGCCCCGGTAACCGCCGAGCCCGAGCCCGTCGATGGCCGGGATCCCCGACAGGTACGGGATCGCGCCCGCGTCGCCGAGCAGCACCCGCCGCGGCCGCGGCGCACGCGCGGCCAGCCGCCGCGCTACCTCGACGTGCTGCCCGGCGATGTTCGCCGACGAGCGGGCGAAATGGTCGATCTGCCGCGCGAACCACGGCGAGGGCGCGGCGAGCGCCGAGAGCGCGAGCGCCGCGGCCACGCCCGCCGCGAGCCGCCCCCGCCGCGCGAGCGCCTCGGTCCCGAGGGCCGCGGCGACGAGCAGCATCGCGAGCGCCGGCGCGGCGTAACGGAGGTTCTGGTAGCGCGCCGTAGCGTTGAGCGCGACGAGCAGCAGCGAGCCATAGGCGCCGATGAGGAGCGGCACGGCCAGGCGCCGCGAGCGCCGGTCGAGCGCCGCGACGACGCCGAGCAGCGGCAGGAGGAAGGCGCAGGACGGGCCGCCGAGCGCGCTCTCCAGCGCCTGCACCCGCAGCGCCGCGAGGTTCTTGATCACCTCGACCGCCTTCTCGAGCGGCGCGGGGTACGGGTTCGAGAAGATGAGCTTGCGCACCGCCCCCGCGGCGCCCCACTCGCCCGTGAACGCGCGGTTGGCGGCGGCTTGCGCGCCGAGGAGCAGCGCGGTGGGCAGCGACGCGCGCGCGAGCGCCGCGGCCGCGCTGAGCGAGCCCGCCGCGTGGGCCACGGCGACAGCGAGCGGCGCCGCGAGCGCGATCGCCTCGGGCCGCGTCGCGACGAGCAGCGCGGCGAGCAGCCCCGCGCGGAGCTGCTCGGCCGGGCGCCGCGGCGGCGGGGCGAGCTCGGCGCGCCGCACCGCGACCAGCGCCCGGCCCAGCACGGCGCCGAGCAGCGCGACCTCCATGCCGGAGAACCAGCTCCAGTCGAGCAGCGGCACCGCCACGACGAAGAGCGGCGCGACCCACGCGACCCAGCGGGCGGAGGCGGCGCCGGACCCGCGCGGTTCGAGGAGCCGCCGGAGCGAGCGGCAGAGGTCGAGGAGCGCGGCGCACGCGAGGAGCGCGGCGAAGAGGCCGAGCCAGGCGCCGCGGAAGCCGAGCAGGTACCCGGGCGCGAGGACGAGGGGGTACGTGAGGCTGGTCCCGCCCGACGAGTAGCCGTTGCCGGGGATCCACGAGAACGGGTAGCCCAGGGCCGCGGCGCGGGCGAACCCGAAGTGGATGTAGACATCGTCGAGCGGCGCGGGCCACGCGCCGCCCGTCCGGGCCAGCGCGGGGCCGTAGAACGCCGCGGCCGCGCCGAGGACCGGGAGCGCGGCGCTCGCGTGCCACAAGAGCAGCCGGGTCCGCGGCGGGCGCCTCACGGCCCGGGCGGTACCACGAAGGGGGCCGGGACGGCGCGCCGATTCTGGTTAGACTGCGGGCCATGGTGCTCAGAGCTGTGGTGGACGAATCGGTCGACGCCGCCCACTGGGAGGCCGTCGAGGAGGCGGCCGAGCTCCTGCAAGAGGAGCAGTTCCAGGCGGCGCTCGTCGCCCTGCGCGATGTGATCAAGGCCTCGCCGTCGAACCCGTACGCATACAACCTGCTCGGCCACGCGCTCTACGAGCTCGGCCAGGTCGAGCCGGCGCGCGACGCCTACCGCGCCGCCGTGCGGATCGCGCCGAGCTTCCTCGGCGCGCGCGTGGCCCTGTCGCACGCGCTGCGGCGGCACGGCGACATCGATGGGGCGATCGCGCAGGCGAAGGAGGCGCTCCGCCGCTTCCCGAAGGACGGCGAGGCGATGCATGCGATGGGGCTCGCCTACGCGGCCCGCGGGAACCGCGCGCTCGCACGGAAGCACCTGCAGGGCTTCCTCGACGCGGGCCCGGAGGTCGAGGCGGCCATGGAGGTGCGCCAGATCCTCGAGATGCTCGGCGTCGGCGACGACGACGAGCCGCTCCAGTTCGAGTAGCCTCTGCCGGCGCGCGCGACGCGCGCGGCGTTCCCCGGAGGAGAGACACGCGATGGCGACCACCCCGCACTTCGATCTCATCATCATCGGAACGGGGCCGGGCGGCGAGGGCGCCGCCATGACGGCCGCGAAGAACGGCAAATCGGTCGCGGCGATCGAGCGCTACACGCGGGTGGGCGGGGGCTGCACCCACTGGGGCACGATCCCGAGCAAGGCGCTCCGCCGCGCCATCTACCACATGAACCTGATCAACCAGAGCCCCATCTACAAGCGGATGGATGTGGTCCCGGAGTACCCGTTCGGCGAGCTCCTCGCGACCGCGAACCGCGTCATCGACGATCAGGTCGACCTGCGCGAGGGCTTCTACGACCACAACAACGTCCGGCTCATCCCGGGGCAGGCCAGGTTCGTCGACCCGCACACGATCGCGGTGGAGACCGACGGGACTCAGCACCGGCGCTTCACGGCCGACGCCTTCGTCGTCGCGACCGGCTCTCGCCCGTACCGGCCCGACGACGTGGACTTCAACCACCCGCGCATCTTCGACAGCGACACGCTGCTGCGGATGGATCACACCCCCCGGAGCATCACGATCTACGGGGCGGGCGTCATCGGCTGCGAGTACGCGTCGATGCTGCGCAACATGCAGGTCGCCGTGAACCTCGTGAACACACGCGCCAAGCTGCTGGAGTTCCTCGACGACGAGATCACCGACGCGCTCGGGTACCACTTCTGCGACACCGGGATCCGCGTCCTGAACGGCGAGGAGTACGAGAAGATCGAGGCCACGAAGGAGGGCGTCGTGGTCTCGCTGAAGAGCGGGAAGAAGCTCCGGAGCGAGGTCTTCCTCTGGGCGAACGGCAGGAGCGGCAACACGATCGACCTCGGCCTGGAGAGCGTCGGCATCACGGCGAACAAGCGCGGCCAGCTCGAGGTGAACGAGAGCTTCCAGACGAGCCAGCCGCACATCTACGCGGTCGGCGACGTGGTCGGCTTCCCGGCGCTCGCCAGCGCGAGCTACGACCAGGGCCGGTTCGCGGCCAGTCACATCTGCGGCCAGGCCGATTACAAGCTGGTCCGGGACATCCCCACGGGCATCTACACGACGCCGGAGATCTCGTCGCTGGGCAAGACCGAGCGGGAGCTCACGGAGGAGAAGGTGCCTTACGAGGTGGGGAAGTCGACGTTCAAGACGCTCGCCCGCGCGCAGATCACGGGCCAGCAGGTCGGGATGCTGAAGCTGATCTTCCACCGCGAGACGCTCGCGCTGCTCGGCATCCACTGCTTCGGCGAGAACGCGGCGGAGATCATCCACATCGGGCAGGCGATCATGTCGCAGCCGGCGCCGAACAACACGATTCGCTATTTCGTGAACACGACGTTCAATTACCCCACCATGGCCGAGGCGTACCGGGTCGCGGCGCTCGACGGGCTCGGGCGCGTGTTCTGACGGAGCGGGCGTGGCCTCGATCCGTGCAGGAGAGGAGCACGTCGATCGGCGTCGGCACGCTGGCTCCCCGTCGACGGCAAGCACCGCGTCGAGCAACCACGAGCTCCGGAGCGTCCCCCCGGACCAGCCCTGACGCGCTCGCCACGACGGCGGCGCTCGCCGGGGACGTCCAGCGTGGGGCAGATCTGCGCGAGCGCTTGGGGCGGCGGTTGCCGGCGCGCCGTGCGACGGTGATACTCCCTCCGAGGAGCACGCTGTCATGTCCGCCGCTGCACCGCTCATCGCCCCCCCAGCCGAACACGCCGGCCCGGTCGCGCCAGAGGGCTCGGAAGACCAGCTCTTCGTCCTGCATGGCGTCTCGTGGGAGGAGTACGAGGCCCTCCTGGCGGTCCTCGGCGATCGTCCCGGCGTGCGGGTGACCTACTGCGAGGGAGTGCTGGAGCTGATGAGCCCAGGCGGACCGCACGAAGGACGGAAGAAGATCCTGGCCCGCCTCGTGGAGGCCTACGCGGAGGAGGCGGAGCTGCCGCTCAGCGGGTACGGCAGCATGACCGTCCGCAAGCGGCTCGCGAAGCGGGGCGTGGAGCCGGATGAGTGTTACGTGCTCGGGACCGTGGAGGACGGGGGAATCCCGGAGCTCGCGATCGAGGTCATCGAGAAGAGCGGGACGATCGACAAGCTCTCCGTCTATGCCGGGCTCGGCGTGCCCGAGGTCTGGTTTCTGAAGAGGGGGAAGCTCTCCGTCCACCTCCTCGGCCCGGATGGCTACGCCGAGGCGGGGCGGAGCCGGTTCCTGCCGGGTCTCGACGTCGCGGAGCTGATGCAGTTCGCGCAGCGCGAGGGGGACCAGACGACGGTGGTGCGCGCGTGGCGAGCGATGCTCCGGGAGCGGGGCGCCAGGTAGCTCGGTCCGCTGCACGTCGAAGAGCCGTCGCCAGCGCAGGCTCGAGGCTCTCGAGCTCCGCCAGGGGGGGTCTCGAGACCGGAATCGAAGGTCTCGAGCTCCGGCGAGGGGGTCTCGAGACCGAGATCGGGGGTCCGGGGAGCCGCCGAGGGGGTCTCGAGACCGAGATCGGGGGTCCGGGGCCGCGCAGGACCGGCCCCTCGCCTATCCCCCGCCCCGCGCCCGCGCTGCGCACGCCGCCGCGATCGCCTCCGCCCCGGCCTCCCGCGCCGCGATCTCGCACGCGCGCCACGCGGCCATGCGCTCCGGCCCGGCCGCCCCCCGCGGCGCGGCCGCGATGCGCGCCTCGACCGAGCGCGCGAAGGCATCCATCGCCGCCTCGTCACCGCGCTCCGACAGGAGCGCGCCCAGCGTGAGCGCCGCGTGCGCGGTCTGCCGCTCCGCGCCCGGGTACATCGCCTCCGCGAGCGCCTCGGCGAGCGCCGGGACGTCGCGGCGCGCCGCCGCCTCGCGCGCGCGCACCTCCGGCGACGCGGCCTCGGCCCCCGCGACGCCGAGGCGCCGCTCCAGGTAGCCGACCACCGAGCGGGCGACGCGCTGGAACGAGGCGAGCCCGTCGGTCGGGACCTCCAGCACGCCGCCCCCGGCGCGCGCCCCCTCGACGTCGAGGTCGAGCACGATCACGAGATCCTCCCGCTCGCCGATGATCAGGAGGTCGGGCGCCCAGTCGAGCGAGCGCTCCTCCGCGAGCCACGCCGTCGCCCGCGCGACGTCGCCGCGCGGCAGGAGCAGCGTGCCGTCCGGGAGCGCGAGGCCGCCCGCCGCCGCGTAGAGCGCCGCGACGTCCGGCGGCTCGGCAAGCCCGGCAGGCCACGCGCCCGCGCCGGCTTCCGTCGAGGCAGGCCGCGCCTCCACGCCGGCGTGCGCGAGCAGCGCGGCGACGCGCGACGCGAGATCGCCGCCCGCGCTCACGGCGCGGGCACCCGGCCGTGAGGCGCGGCCGCGAGGTTCTCGAGGAAGCCGTGGGCCTGGGCCGTCGCCGCGGGCACGTCGAAGACCACGAAATGACCATCGCTCCGCTCGGCCACCGGCCACTGCGCGAGCACCCCCGAGGCGCGGCCGCCGGCGAGGTTGCCCGCGAGCCCGCCGGGCGGCACCTCGACCGGCCGAGGGCCGCCGAAGCCGTACTCGCGGATCGGGCGCTGCGTGGGCGACTGCAGCGGCAAGCCCATCGCCAGCGCGTGCGCCTCGATGCCGCGCGGCGGCGCGTAGGTGTCGCCGGTGCCGTCCGGGTTGATGCCCTCGGTCATGTAGATGCTCTTCGGCGCGAAGCCGTCGCGGGGCGCGACGAACAGCCGCGCAGCGTAGTGGATCGGATCGACGACGTCGACGATCGACTGCGCGAGCGAGATCGCCGGGTGGAACTCGTTCACCTCGCTCTCCTCCTCGCCCCGGAGCCCGAGGAAGACCGACTTGACGAGCCCCGCGATGCTCGGCGGCGGGTTCGTCTTCTCGAGCAGGGTGACCGACATGACGGCCGACGCCCCTGAGAGCACCCCGCCCCGCGCCGAGTCGTCCGCCGCGAGGTAGAGCGGGCCGTTCAGCCCGCCCTGGGAGTGCCCGAAGAACACGATCTTCGACGGGTCGAACCGGATCTCGTCCCCCGTGCTGGACACGCCGGCGGGCACCGTCATGCGCGACTCGGTGAAGAGGCGCGCCCGCTGCACCTCGTCGAGCGCGGACTGGCGCGCGTTCGTGCGCGCCGCGGCCACGTTCTGCACGTTGTAGAAGAGGAGCCCGGCCTGCGCTGGATCCTGCGGCGCCTCCGGGCGCGCGCCGTGGAAGATCTGGTCGACGCCCATGACCGCGAGGCACCGGCGCGCGAGCTCCAGGCCGGTGTGGGTGCGGACGTAGGACCGGTAGTCGCCGCCCGTGCCGTGGGCGTACAGCACGATGGGATAGCCGGCCTCCGGCATGGGGCAGCGGCTCGCGGCCGGGACCGTGATCGAGAAGCGCAGGTCGAAGTAGCCCGAGATCACCGGCTCGCCGCCCTTGGTCCGGAAGCCGCCGCCGTCGGCGTGGTTCGCGTACGGGGCCCGGCCCACCTGGTAGCTCGGCGAGGGCCCGTAGACGCCCGCGTACTCGTCCCACGTCCGCTGATGGTTCACGAGCCGCCAGAGCGCGGGCCGCGCCTCGGGCGGCGGGACGCTCGCGAGCAGGTGATCGCGCAGCGCGAAGAGCTCCTCGGTCGGGTCGGAGGTGGTGAACACCGCGAGGTGAACGACGCGCGTTCGGTCGACGCCCGCGGCCTCGATCTCGTCCACCGCCGGCGCGAGCGCCTCCCGGGCGGCCGCCACCCCGGCTGTGGCCGGCTCGATCCCGAGCGCCTGGCGCAGCTCCGCGCTCGCCTCGACCGGGCCGCCGCCCTCGCCGCGCAGCGCGTCGGTGACGACGAGCGCGTACTGCGTCCGCGGCCGCAGCGGGAAGCCCATCACGGGCATGAAGGCGAGGGTGTTGGACGGCCAGTAGACGCCAGCCTCGCGCCGGAAATAGACCGAGATCGGGCGCCGCTCACCGCGCGCCGGCGAGCCCGGATCGACGTCGATGAGCTGCACCGCCCCGAGGGGGCTCATCGCGAAGGCGGGCGTCGACGGGAGCGAGGAGACGTCGATCGGCCCGGCGAAGCGCAGGAACCCCGCCGCAGCGGGGGAGAAGCCGTCGAGGACCGAGTCCATCTCGCGGACGTACTCGTCGAGGATCCGGAGCCGACGCGGGTTGTGGTAGCCGTCGAGCCGCACCGCGCCGCCCTCGCGGCGCAGGTCGCTCGGCCACGGCGCGTCGAAGAACCGCTCTGCGCGCAGCTCGCCCTGCGCAGGCGAGACCCAGATCGACGAGACGCTCGGGCCGGCGTCGGCGCAGCCGAGCGCGGCGACGAGCGACGGTGCCGCGATCATCGCCGCGGCGAAGGAGGGACGCATGGCGAGATGGTGGCGCACGCGCTCGTCGAGATCGACCGGGAGCGCGCGCGCTCGAGCGGCCGGACAGCCGCGGCGCGGCGCGTCGCTCCGCGCGGGACGGCCGAGCGCGCCCGCTCCCGACCAGGACGCCGCGGCGGGCCGCGTCGAGGGTGACGCGGACGCCGCGGCGGCCCGCGTCGAGGATGACTTCGGCCTGTGCTTCATATATATATGATTTAGGTGCTCCGCATGTCCCTGGAAGGCAGGATCGCGCTCGTCACGGGTGGGGGTCGCGGCATCGGCCGCGCGATCGCCGAGCGGCTCGCGCGCGAGGGCGCGCGCGTCGCCGTCGCAGGCCGCACGCAGGCCGAGATCGACGAGGTCGCGGCGGCCGTCGGGGGCGTCGCCGTCCAGCTCGACGTGGGTGATCGCGAGGGCGCGCGGTCGGCGCTCGCCGCGCTCGAGGCCCAGGTCGGGCACGTGGACGTGCTCGTCAACAACGCGGGGGCGGCCGAGAGCGCGCCGTTCGACCGGACCACCGACGCGCTCTGGGACCGCATGTTCGCGGTCAACGTGACCGGCGCCTTCGCGCTGTGCCGCGCCCTCATCCCGGGGATGATCGCGCGCGGGTTCGGGCGCGTCGTCAACGTCGCCTCCACGGCGGGGCTCGTGGGGTTCGCCTACTCGACCGCGTACTGCGCGTCGAAGCACGCCATGGTCGGGATGACCCGCACGATCGCGCTGGAGATCGCCCGGACGCCGGTGACCATCAACTGCGTCTGCCCCGGGTGGGTGAACACGCGGATGACCGACGAGGCGATCGCGCGCATCGCCGCGAAGACCGGTCGCGGCGAGGAAGCGGCCCGGCGGTCGCTCGAGGCGATGTCGCCCCAGGGCCGGATGGTCGAGCCCGAGGAGGTCGCGCTCGTCGTGTCGATGCTCTGCGGCGACGAGGCGCGCGGCATCCACGGCCAGGCGATCCCGGTCGACGGCGGGCAGGTGATGCGGTGAAGGGCGGCGTCGCGATCGTCCAGCCCGCCGGGTGGCCGGCGCCGCGAGGCTACGCCAACGGCGTCGTGACGCGCGGCAGGACGCTGCACGTCGCGGGGCAGATCGGGTGGGACGCCGCGTCGGGGCAGTTCCAGAGCGACGACCTGGCCGAGCAGTTCGCGCTGGCGCTCGACAACGTGCTCGCGGTGGTCGCCGCCGCCGGCGGCGGGCCGGGCGACGTCGCGCGGATGACCGTCTATGTGACCGACCTCGACGCGTACCGGAGCGCGCGCCGAGCGATCGGCGCCGCGTGGCGCGCGCGGTTCGGCAAGCACTTCCCGGCGATGGCCCTCGTCGGCGTCGCGGGGCTCGTCGAGCCGCGCGCGCTCGTCGAGATCGAGGCCGTCGCGGCGCTCGACGCGCCCGGCGAGGGTGACGCGCCCGACCGGGACGAGGGCGGCCTGTGAGGCGCGGGGCGCCGGCGAGGCGGCCGCTCGCCGTGGTCCCCCCGCCCGAGAGCGCGCGCGGCGACCAGGCGGCCGTCCGCGCCTGGGTGCGCATCCTCGCGGTCCACAAGCGCGCGCTCGCCGCGATCCGCGAGGACCTCGAGCATGAGATGACCCTCCCGCGCTTCGACCTCCTGGCCAACCTCGTGCGCAGCGACGGGCAGACGCTCGCGTCGCTCTCGCGCAGCATGCTCGTCACGGCGGGCAACCTGACCGGGCTCGTCGACCGCGCGGCGCGCGACGGCATGGTCGAGCGGCGGGCCGACCCCAGCGACCGCCGCGCGTGGCGGGTGCACCTGACCGCCAAGGGGCAGCGCGCGTTCCGCGACGCCGAGCGGCGCCACGCCGCGCGCGTCGCCAGGGTGTTCTCCGGGCTGAGCCCGGCCGAGATCTCCACCCTGACGCGGCTGCTCGACAAGCTGCGCACCACGCTCCGCGAGCCGGACATGCCGGCCCCGTCCCGCCCCGGCAGCGCCGCCCGCGCGCACGCCGAGCGCGGCGCGCGCAGCCCGCCGCGGCGCACGCGGACGAAGCCCTGACCGCGCGAGACACGCCCCCCCGAAGCGCATCGAACCAAGAGAGGCCCCATGACCCTCACCCCCCGCTCCTTCCAGCTCGAGGTAAGCCGCGGCGTCGCGGAGATCACGCTGAGCCGCCCCGACCGGCTGAACTCCCTCACCTTCGAGGTCTACGGCGAGCTCACGGCCACCTTCCGCTCGCTCGAGCGCTCGGCCGCGCGCGCGGTCGTGCTCACCGGTGAGGGGCGCGGCTTCTGCTCGGGGGGCGACGTCGAGGGGATCATCGCCGAGCTCTTCGCGCGCGACGCGCGGGGGCTGCTCGAGTTCACCCGCGTCACGGGCGCGCTGATCCAGAGCATCTGCGAGCTCCGGCGCCCGGTCATCGCCGCGGTCAACGGGGTCGCCGTCGGCGCCGGCGCGGTGATCGCCGCCGCCTGCGACCTGCGCATCGCCGCGGCGAGCGCCCGCTTCGGGTTCATCTTCCCGAAGGTCGGCCTCTCCGGCGCGGACATGGGCGCCTCGTACCTCCTGCCGCGCATCGTCGGCCACGGCCGCGCCGCCGAGCTGCTCTTCTTCGGCGACCTCGTCGGCGCCGACGAGGCGCTCCGCATCGGCCTCGTGAACCGCGTCGTGCCCGACGGCGACGCGCTGCAGGCGGCGCGCGACTGGGCCGAGCGCCTCGCGCGCGGGCCGGCGTTCGCGCACGCGATCACGAAGCAGATGCTGGAGAGCGAACGGACGATGCCCCTCGCCGCGGCGATCGAGGCCGAGGCGCAGGCGCAGGCCCTCTGCATGGCGCACCCCGACTTCCGCGAGGCATACGAGGCGAACAAGGCGAAGCGCCCGCCGCGCTTCGAGGGCGCCGACCCGGGCGACGCCGCCGCGCCGGCCGCCGCCGGCTCGGACGCGGCCCCCACCCCCAGGTCCACCGGCCAGGCGACGCCCCGGTCATGACGAAGCTCGCGCTCTCCTCGGCCGATCTCCCGGTCTTCTTCGAGGAGCGCCACGCGGCGCTCGCGGCGCGGCTGACCCCCGAGGCGCTCGCGCCGCTCGCCGGGGCGCGCGACGCCGCCGACGTGGCGCGCCGCATGGGCGAGCCGCTCGGGCTCTACGCGCACCTCATCCCCGAGGCGCTCGGCGGCGCGCCCGCGGGCGCCGGCCGCGCCGCGGACAGGGCCGCCATCGACGTGCGGTCGCTGGTCCTCGTCCGCGAGGCGCTCGGCCAGGTCTCCCCGCTCGCCGACGCGATCTTCGCGGTGCAGGGGCTCGGCTCGTACCCGGTCGTGCTGGCCGGCAGCGACGCGCAGCGCCGCGCGATCCTGCCCGACGTGCTCTCGGGGCGGCGGATCGGGGCCTTCGCGCTGACCGAGCCCGAGGCGGGCAGCGACGTCGCCTCGCTGCGGACCGAGGCCCGCCGCGAGGGCGACGGGTGGGTCCTCGACGGCGAGAAGGTGCTGATCTCGAACGTGCCGCTCGCGCACCACCTCGTGGTCTTCGCGCGCACGGGCGCGGCCGCTCCGGAGCGCGGCGACGCTGGCGGGCGCGGCGCCGGGCGCGCCGCGATCACCGCGTTCCTCGTCGACAGCGGCGCGCCCGGCGTTTCCGCGGAGCCGCTGCCGATGTCGGTCCCGCACCCGATCGGCCGGCTCCGCTTCGAGGACTGCCGCGTGCCGGACAGCGCGCGCCTCGGCGAGGTGGGCGGCGGCTTCAAGCTCGCGATGCAGACGCTCGACGCCTTCCGGATCTCGGTCGGCGCGGCGGCGAACGGGATGGCGGCGCGCGCGCTGCGCGAGGCGATCGCGCACGTCACGCGCCGCAGGCAGTTCGGCGCGCCGCTGTCCGAGCAGCAGATGGTGCGCGCCTACCTCGCCGAGATGGCGACCGAGCTCGACGCCGCGCGCCTCCTCGTCGCCCGCGCGGCCCACAAGCGCGACACAGCGCCGGAGAAGGCGGCCGGCGCGGCGGCGCGCGTCTCGACCGAGGCGGCCATGGCGAAGATGTTCGCCACCGAGGCGGCGCAGCGGATCATCGACCGCGCCGTCCAGCTCCACGGGGGCATGGGCGTCATCGAGGGGACCGAGGTGGAGCGGCTCTACCGCGAGATCCGGCCGCTGCGCATCTACGAGGGGACGACGGAGATCCAGAAGCTCATCATCGCGAAGGGGATCCTCGAGCGCGCGGCCGCGGAGCCCCCGGCGGACGAGCCCCCGGGCGGCAGGGCGCGGTAGCGATGTGGAAGCCGCCGGAGAGGATCCGCCACGCGCTGCCCCGCGACGAGCCGCCGACCGCGGACGAGGCGGCGCGCGCGCGCCTCTTCTCGCCGCTCCGCCTCGCCTCGGGCCTCGAGCTCGCCGAGCGCTCGTGGGTGCCGGCGATGGTGCCGTGGCGGGCGACGGAGGACGGGCTTGTCACGCAGGAAGTGCTCGACTGGTACGGCCGCTTCGCCGACGGCCAGCCGGGCGCCCTCGTGGTCGAGGCGACAGGCATCCGCGACGTGCCGAGCGGACCGCTGCTCCGCGCCGGCCACGATCGGTTCATCCCGGGGCTAAAGGAGCTCGTCCGGACGGTCCGCGCCCGGAGCGGCGGCCGGACGCGCGTGTTCCTCCAGCTCATCGACTTCCTGCGCATCCGCAGGCGCCCGCCGAAGGACAGGTTCCTCCGGCAGTTCCTGGGGATCACCGGCGCGCACCGGGCCGCGCTCGCCGAGGCGCTCGGCGAGCCGGGGCTCCTCGGCGCGCCGGAGCTCGAGGTGCGCGAGCGGCTGCTCGCGCTCGACGACGACCTGCTCGCGGCCGTTCTCGCGCCGCGCGAGCTCGAGGCGCTGCGCTTCGGCGAGCGGGAGCGCGTCACCGACGTCGGCCTCCCCCACATCCGCGACCTGCCGCGCGCGCTACCCGGCCTGTTCGCCGCCGCCGCGGTGAGGGCGCGCGAGGCGGGCTTCGATGGGGTCGAGCTGCACTACGCGCACGCCTACACCATGGCCTCATTCCTCTCGGCGCTGAACACCCGGGCGGACGGCTACGGCGGCGACCGCGAGCGCCGGGCGCGCCTCCCGCTCGAGGTCTACGCGGCCGTGCGGGCGGCGGTGTCGCCCCGCTTCACCGTGGGCTGCCGCTTCCTCTGCGACGACGTCATCGCGGGGGGCAACCGGGTCGATGAAGCGGCCTTCTTCGCGGTCGCCTTCGCGCGCGCCGGCATGGACTTCCTGTCGCTCTCGACCGGCGGCAAGTTCGAGGACGCGAAGCAGCCGAAGGTCGGCGAGGCGGCGTACCCCTACACCGGCCCGAGCGGGTACGAGTGCATGCCGACCGCGCTCTCCGACGCTGTCGGGCCGTTCGGCCGGCAGATCCCGAAGCAGGCGCAGATCCGGCGCGCCGTGCGCGAGGCCGGCCTGGGCACGCCGGTCGTCGTCGCGGGCGGGATCTGCACGTTCGCCCAGGCCGAGGCGATCCTCGCGCGCGGCGAGGCGGACCTCATCGGGGCCGCGCGGCAGACGCTGGCCGATCCGGACTGGTTCCTGAAGGTGCGCCTCGGGCGCGGCGGCGAGATCCGCCGGTGCATCTACTCGAACTACTGCGAGGCGCTCGACCAGCGCCATCGGCCGGTGACGTGCCAGCTCTGGGACCGCGAGCGGCTCGACGAGCCGGGCGTCGCGACAACGGACGGAGGGAAGCGGCGGCTCACGGCGCCGCGCTGGGGGCGAGGGGTGGGCGAACGCGCGTAGGGGCGGGGAAGATGGCGAGAGAACGGCACGAGTACGCGCACGCGCACTCGCACGAGAGACGGAGGACGGGAGACGAGGGATGGGGACGAGGGACGGAGGCTTGGGGGCGAGTGAGCGAGAGGAGCCGTGACGATGGACGCACCGACATTCCCTGACGAGTTCAACCTCGCCGACTACTATCTGTTCGACCGGCTGCGCGAGGGGCTCGGCGACAAGATCGCCCTGCTCTTCGGCGATCAGCGGCACACCTACGCCGACGTCGCCGAGAAGGTCCGCAGGCTCCGCGCGCATCTCGCCGTCGAGGACGTCGCGCCCGAGCAGCGGGTCCTCATCGTGCTGCACGACTCGCCCGCGTTCGTATGGGCCTTCTTCGCGGCGCTGAACCACGGCGCCGTCGTGGCGATGGGCAACCCCGAGGCGCCCGCGGCCGACCTCGCGTACCTCGTCGAGTACACGCGCGCCGCGGCGGTCGTGACCATCCCGCGGGTGGCTGAGTCGATCACGGGCGCGCTGGCCGCCGCGGACCTCCGGACCCTCGTGCTCGTGCCGGAGGTCCCGACCGGCGGCGACCTCGAGGCCGAGCTCCCCGTCTCGCCGGCGCTCGATCCGATGCGGGGGATCTCGCTGCGCGACGCCCTCGCGCAAGGGCGCGCCGCGCTCGTCCCGAAGACCGCCCTGCAGGGCCCCCGCCCCACGCGGCGCGACGACGTCGCCATCTGGCTGTTCACGTCGGGCTCGACCGGCAGGAGCAAGGCGGCGGTCCACACGCACCGCGACTTCGCCTTCAACACCGAGTGTTACGCCAAGCGGACCGTGGGCTACCGGAAGGACGACATCACCATCTCGGTGCCGCGCCTCTTCTTCGGCTACGCCACGGGCACGAACCTGATGTTCCCCTTCGCCGTCGGCGCGACGGCCGGCCTCTTCGTCGAGCGGCCGACGCCGGAGTCGCTCGCGCAGTACGTCGAGCGCTACCGCCCCACGGTGGTCACGAACGTGCCGACCATGATGAGCAAGCTGCTCGACCACGACGACGCCCGCGCGGCGCGCGGCGAGCCGCGCCTCGACCTCTCCAGCGTCCGCTTCCACCTCTCCGCGGGCGAGGCGCTCCCGCCCGCGCTCCTCGAGCGCTTCCGCGCGCGGTTCCACGCGGACGTCTACGACGGCATCGGCTCCGCGGAGATGTTCCACATCTACTGCACGAATCGCCCCGGCGACGTGCGCCCCGGGTCGCTTGGTCGCGTCGTGGAGGGATACACGATCAAGATCCTCCCGTCGGACGCGGCCGGGCCAGGCGCGCCCGAGCTCGGGCCCGGCGAGACAGGCGTGATGTGGGTGAAGGGCGACTCGGTCGCGCTCGGCTACTTCCAGGATCGCGAGAAGAGCTGGGGCACCTTTCACGGCCACTGGTGCCGCACCGGCGATCTGTTCCGCATGGACGGCGAGGGCTATCTCTGGTTCAGCGGGCGCGCCGACGAGCTGCTCAAGGTGGGCGGCGTCTGGGTCGCGCCGGTCGAGGTAGAAGAGTGCCTGGCCGAGCACCCGGCCGTCAGCCTCGCCGCGGTGATCGGCGCCGAGGACGAGGGCCTCGTGAAGCCGAAGGCGTTCATCGTCGTGCGCGACGACGCGCGCGGCCGCATCGCCACGGAGGAGGGGCAGGCCGCGCTCGCCGGGGAGCTCAAGGCGTTCGTGAAGGACCGGCTGAGCAAGCACAAGTACCCGCGATGGGTCGTCTTCCTCGACGACGTCCCCAGGAACGACCGCGGCAAGGCCGACCGCAAGGTCCTCCGCCAGCGCGAGGCCGCCGGCGAGAACCCGGTGGGCCTGTAGGGCGGACGTGCCGGCCGCGCCCCGCCTCGCCGAGCTCACAACGGCAGAGCTCGCCGTGCTCCTGTCTGCCGGCGCGCCGTGCGTCGCGCTCGTGCCGGTCGGGTCCGTGGAGCCGCACGGCCCGCACCTGCCGCTCGGCACGGACACGCTCATCGGCGAGGCCGCGGCCGAGCTGGCCGGCCGGCGGCTCTGGGAGCGGGGCGTCGCCGCGCTCCTCGCGCCGCCCGTCGGCTATGGCGTGACCGACTTCGCGGCGGGCTTCGCGGGCGCGATCTCGATCCCGGCGCCCGCGCTCACCGCCTTCCTGCGCGCCGTCGCGGAGGCCTACCTGTCGGCGGGCCTGTCGCACGTCTGCTTCATCAACAACCACCTCGAGCCGGAGCACGACCGCGCCGTGCGCGCCGCCACAGGCGACCTGCCCCCGGGCCGCGCCTCCGTGGCCTGCCCGCTCGCGCGCCGCTGGGCACGGACGCTCTCCGCCGAGTTCCGGAGCGGCGCCTGCCACGCGGGCCGTTACGAGACCTCCCTCGTCCTCGCCGCGGCCTCCGCGCTCGTCCGGAAGGACATCGCCCTCGGCCTGCCGGACCTCGGCGTGAGCCTGTCGGAGGGCATCCGGGCGGGGGCGAAGAGCTTCCGCGCCCTCGGCATGGACGCCGCCTACACCGGCGCTCCCCGCGAGGCCTCCGAGGACGAGGGCCGCGCGCTGCTCGATCTCCTCGCGACGATGATCGTCACGGAGGTCGAAGAGGGCCTCTCCCGGGCCGCTGTTCCGGATTCCCCTCCTGCACAGGGCAGCGGCAGGTAATTCAGCTCACCGATCAGGCCGAGAAAGCTGCGCAGACCGAGAAGACTGCGCAGACCGAGAAGACTGCGCAGGCAGATCGGGCCGAACCAGGCTGAGAAGCTGAGTGGGCTGAGTGGCCTGAGTGGCCTGAGGGGCCTGAGTGCCCGAGTGGTCGGACAGGCAGTCAGGTAGGCGGAAGCAAGCGAGTCTGCTCCATCGCCCCCGCACGCACGCGGCCAGTCGGTAAAAATCCGCCAGCACGCCGCGCCGCGACGGCGCTATCGCGAGCGACAGCGCAAACAGCGCAAACAGCGCAAGACGAGCGAGCAGGGGCTAGACAACCGCCAGCGAGGAGCGTAATGATGTCTAGTTTGTGCCTGAGCCACAAACCAGCATCACGAGACATTTCACAACAAATCTCGGTTCGCGATTGACGTATTCCGTTTGAAGTCGTAAAACGGTATCGTTTTCCTCGCGTGCCGATCGAAGCCAAAACGATCCGACCGCTGACCTGTTAAGAGGTGAGGCGGCGCGCAGGTGGATGATGGGTTTGGCAGGAGCGCGCTTTGGCGCTCCTGTGCAGGGGCATCACATGTGGCCTCGCGGGCGCAGCTCGCCTGGCGACGCGGATCGGAGAGTATCATGAGGAATCGCACGGTCGTTGGCGGGTCTCGGCATCTTCTCCTGGCCTCCCTCGTCGCCGCTTCCGGCGCGGCGCTCGCCGGGTGCGTCAGCGCGCCGGGCGCGGACGACGAGCTCGTCGACGAAGCGCAGCAGGCGGCGACGGTGTGTGTTCAGATCCAGGGGACCGCCGCCTTCAAGGATGCATTCCTGCATCAAGGAATGCCCACCACCAACTATGGCTGGGGACCGGACATGTATGCCGGCATCCACGCGTCGTCAGGCAGCGTGCAGTATGCCGTGCTGCAAGCCGACCTCTCGCAGGTTCCCGCCGGCGCCACGATCGTCTCAGCGGATCTCTCCCTGTCCATCAAATCATGGACTCCCGATGTCGTCCGCGTGCGCCGGATCACGGCGCCCTGGGATCAGTACACGATCACCTGGAACTCGCATGCAGCGGCCAAGGGCGCTGAAGTCGAGGGCAGCTTCCCGGTTGGAAGCTCCACCCGGTACACGGTCAGCCTCACGGCGCTCGTGCAGCGATGGGTGAACGGCAGCGTCCCGAACTACGGCGTCATATTCGAGCAGGACACGAATCGCACCCAGATCAGATCAAGCGAGATCGATGCATCACAGCAGCTGATTCTCCGAGTCTGCTATGATGACGCAACGGGCTCCAGCTCCTCCACCAGCAGCACCACGGCGACGTCCAGCGTCAGCTCCTCCACCAGCAGCACCACGGCGACGTCCAGCGTCAGCTCCTCCACCAGCAGCACCACGGCGACGTCCAGCGTCAGCTCCTCCACCAGCAGCACCACGGCGACGTCCAGCGCCACCTCCTCCACGACCAGCGCCTCCACGTCGGGCTCCGGCGGCGCGGGCGGCGCGGGCGGCGCGGGCGGCGCGGGCGGGGGCGGAGGCGGCGGCGTGCCTGGCCTGCCGATAAGCTGCGCCAGCAACACGCCGGGCGCAGGCGCCAACTGCGGCGTGAACGGGAGCGATGACTGCTGCTCGACGCTCCCGGTCCCCGGGGGCACGTTCAACCGGCTCAACAACCCGAGCCTGCCGGCCACGGTCAGCGACTTCTCTCTCGACAAGTACATGGTCACGGTGGGGCGCTTCCGGCAGTACATAGAGCGGACCGGCGGCCCGACGCAGGCCAACCCGCCGCCCGTCGGCGCGGGCGCCCACCCGAAGATCCCGAACAGCGGCTGGGACCCGTCGTGGAACTCGAAGCTCACGGCCGACACGAACACGCTCCGGTCAGCGCTCATCTGCGAGCAGTGGGACTGGCCGTCGTGGAGCGGCATCCCGGGAACCGAGGAGAAGAAGCCGATCGTCTGCGCGACGTGGTACGAGCTGTTCGCGTTCTGCGCGTGGGACGGCGGCCGGCTGCCGACCCAGGCGGAGATCAACTACGTGTCTGCCGGCGGCAACGAGCAGCGCATCTACCCCTGGGGCGGCACGAGCGTCGAGGACATCGAGATCGACGACGCCTCGTGGTGCTGCCAGGGCGACGGCACCGTCGCGGGCGCCTGCAAGACGTCCTATCCCTCGCTCTACCCGTGCAGCCCGTCGGACCTCACCGACGTCGGCAAATTCCCGAACGGCGCCGGGCGCTGGGGCCACATGGACCTGGCCGGCAACGCGTACAAGGCCACCCGCGACGGCTCGGATATCTATCAGCTGCTGATGCCCTGCAACGACTGCTCGCGGCTCGACAACAGCTCCGCCACGCGCTTCATGCACGGAGGCAGCTTCCTGGCCGCCGGGTTCAAGCAGACGACGGACTATCAAGTCTCCTACCGGAACGACGATCGTCGCTACTACGTCACCACCATGTGCGCGCGCGATCTGTGAGCTGAAGCGGGGAAAGCGCGCTGGACCGAGCTCTTCAGCTCGCGTCCGGCGCCGCCAGTCACGGCCATCGCCGGGCCGCATCATGGTCAAGCCGAGATGCCATGCTTCACTGAGCACCGCGCCGAGGACGCTGCCCGCTGCGAGGCGCTGCTCCGGGCGCCGCCGTGAGAGAGCGGCCCGCGCTCGATTCCGCTGCCGCTCGAGGACGAGCTCGGGGCGGACGACGTCGGTGCGCCGGCGGGTTGTGCTGGATCTCCGACGATACGGAGCCAGGCGCGCGGACAATCATGTAGGCAAAAGCACGCACCTCTGCTCGGGCGCCATCCATCCCTCCATCCATGATTGGATTGAGTGACAAAATGCACCACCGATCCGCGTGCTCCACGTGACCGGTGGACGCGGACGCGGAAACGTGGGCGACATCGCCGGACATGCCTCCGCGGCGCTCGACAACCACGAGGGGCTCGCGCAATAATGCTTATTTTTTGCACCGACACCACAAACAGCATCAACAGGTCTTTGACAGTAAATATCCATTTGTTGATTGACACATTCCGATCAGAGCCGTAAAATTATGTCGTTTTGCTCGCGCGCGGCCGCGCGGCTCTGATGGCAGAACGATCTGACGGCTGACCTGACGAAGATGATGCTTCACGGCGCGCAGGCAGATGTGGCTTTTCGCGGCGCGCACGCTGGCGCTCCTGCGCGACGGCATCATAAGCGGCCTCGCGGGCGGAGCTCGCCCGACGACGTGGCTCGGAGAGCATCATGAGGAATCGAACGTTCGTGAGAGGGTCTCGGCATCTGCTTCTCGCCTCGCTCGCCGCCTCCGGCGCGGCGCTCGCGGGGTGCGTCGACGCGCAGGACGCTGGCGGCGAGCTCATCAGTGAGGCGGAGCAGGCGGCGACGGTCTGCGTGACGCTCAAGCGCACCGGGGATACGGGCGTGGTCAGGGATGCGGTCATCCATACCAACCATGCCGACGCCACGCTCACCGGAGGCGACATGTACGCCGGCGAGAGCAACGGGGCGTACATGCAGGCGCTGATCGCGTTCGATCTCTCGTCGATTCCCAGCGACGCCATCATCGTCTCCGCGGACCTTTCTCTTCACATGGGCGCCGCGGTCCCCGAAGCGATGCGTGCACACCGGGTCACGAGGGCGTGGGACGAGAGCAAGGTGACGTGGAACTCGCACTCAGCGGCCTGGGATCCAGAGGTCCTGGGGACCCTCAAGGCGAGCGCGGGGTACATCTACGGTTACCAGACGCTCAGCCTCACGGGGATCGTGCAGAGCTGGGTGAGCGGCGCCGTGCCGAACAACGGGGTGCTCTTCGAGCAGACCGCGAATCGCACGCATGTCAGGACAAGCGAGAACTCGTCGGATAAGCGGCCGTATCTCCATGTCTGTTATGAAAGCGCCACGGGGACCGGCTCGACCAGCTCCACCACGGCCTCCAGCACCAGCTCCACCACGGCCTCCAGCACCAGCTCCACCACGGCCTCCAGCACCAGCTCCACCACGGCCTCCAGCACCAGCTCCACCACGGCCTCCAGCACCAGCTCCACCACGGCCTCCAGCACCAGCTCCACCACGGCCTCCAGCACCAGCTCCACGACCACCACGACGTCGAGCTCTGGCGGAGAGGGGGGCGCGGGCGGCGCCGGTGGCTCGGGGGGCGCAGGCGGCGCGGGCGGCGGCGGCGGCGGCGTGCCTGGGCTGCCGATCAGCTGCGCGGGCGACACGCCGGGGGCAGGCGCCAACTGCGGCGTCGAGGGGAACGACGACTGCTGCTCGACTCTCCCTGTACCCGGCGGCACGTTCAACCGGCTCAACAACACGAGCCTGCCGGCCACGATCAGCGACTTCTACCTCGACAAGTACACGATCACCGTCGGGCGCTTCCGGCAGTACATCGAGCAGACAGGCGGCCCGACGCAGGCCAACCCGCCGCCCGCCGGGGCGGGCGCTCACCCCAAGATCCCCAACAGCGGCTGGGACCCGTCGTGGAACTCGCAGCTCGCGGCCGACACAGGCGCCCTCCGGACAGCGCTCATCTGCGATCCGTACGGCTGGCCGACCTGGAGCGACACCCCGGGAGCCAAGGAGAAGAAGCCGATCGTCTGCGCGACGTGGTTCGAGCTGTTCGGGTTCTGCGCGTGGGACGGCGGCCGGCTGCCCACCCAGGCCGAGATGAACTACGCCTCCGCCGGCGGCGACGAGCAGCGCCTGTACCCCTGGGGCGGCTCGACCGTCTCGGATATCACGCTCCAGGACGGGTCCTGGTGCTGCCAGGGCGACGGCTCGGTGGCGGGCGACTGCATCACGTCGTACCCGTCGCTCTATCCCTGCGCGCACACGGACATCACGGACGTCGGCAGCTTCCCCCATGGCGCCGGGCGGTGGGGTCACCTGGATCTCGCCGGCAACGCCTACAAGTCCACCCGCGACGGCGCCGACATCTATCAGCTGCTGACGCCCTGCAACGACTGCTCGCGGCTCGACAACCGCTCCAGCACGCGCTTCATGCACGGCGGCAGCTTCCTCGCCGCCGCGTTCAAGCAGACGACCGACTACCAGGTTGCCTACGCGAACACCTCGCGGCGCTACTACGTCACCGCCATGTGCGCGCGCGACCTGTGAGCTGAAGCAGAGAAAGCGCGCCGGACCGAGCGCTTGACGCGCGGGAGGGCGCGTCGAACTTGGCCCTCGACCGCGCCGCCTGATACGCGCGCTCCGTATGCGCGTGCGAGGCTTTCTCCTGCTGCCGACGATTGCGCTCTCCGCGCTCAGCGTGAGCTGCCCGCACCCCGCCTCCGAGCCAGCCGCGACGTCCCCTGCCCCCGCCCCCGCCTCGGCGGTCACCGCGCCGATCAGCGCCATGGTGCCCTCCCTCGCCGCCCCGGCTCCCGCGCTCGCAGAGCCGGCGACCGCCGCGGATCCGGCCGGGCACGCGGCGCCGCCCGGCGCGAGCGCCGCGACCGATCCCGCCGCGGACCTGGCAGCGCCGGGCGTCGACCCGCTCGCCCTGGCGGCGCTGCCGCCGCAGCTCGTCGACGACGGCTCGGACGAGCTGCCCCGGCTCGATCCGCCCCCGGCCACCCCGCAGACGCCAGCAGAGGAGGTCGACGAGCTCGCGAGCATCGCCAGGGAGACATGGATCTTCGCCGAGCCAAGCTGGACCAGCCGGCGCATCGGCTACCTGCGCGCCGGCGCCGTGATCGCGCGCCGGCCGGAGCCGTCCGGCAGAGCGTCGTGCGCCGGGGGCTGGTACCGCATCGAGCCGAGCGGCTACGTCTGCATCGGCGCCAGCGCCACGCTCAACATCCACGACCTCGCGGTCGAGGCGTCGTCCCGCCGCCCCGTCCGTCGATTCGCCGCGGCAGCACCGCCCGCGCCGCCGCAGATCGCCGATCGGGCCACGCCCAGCACCCCGCACGCGGCGCTCGCCGCGCTGGATCTCCGCGGCGAGGCCGCGCCCGCAGCCTCGGACGCGCCCCTCGGAGCCCACCCCGGCGCGGCAGACGCAGCGCCTGGGGCGCTCGCTGGCGTCCTGGACGCCACCCCCGCGGCCCACCCCGCCGCGCCGGACGCGGAGCGCGCGGCGTGGCTCAACGGGCTGCCCTACACCTACGTGATGTCGCGCTCCCCCACCCCGCCGCTCTACGCGCGGCTGCCGAGCGAGGAAGAGCAGCGCGGCGCCGAGCCCGACCTCGGCGCGCACCTGCTCCGCGCCGCGACCGCCGCGCGCGCGCCCGACTTCGTCGCGCCGCCGCCCCCCGACGCGACGCCCTCGGTCCTGCTCTACGGCCGGCCGGCGCCGGGGCTCGCCGGCGATCGCCGCTCGCCCGACGCGCTCGTCCTCGGCCACGCCCGCACGCGCTCCGGCTTCGCGCTGCTCTCGACCTTCGACCACGACGGGCGCCGCTTCGGCCTGACCACCGACCTCACCGTCCTGCCGCTCGATCGCACCCGCGTCATCCGGCCGAGCGCTTTCTCGGGGCTCCAGCTCGCCGAGGACGCCGGCCTCCCCGTGGCCTTCGCGAAGCGCCGCCACGCCGCGCGCCTCGTCCCGGGCGAGCGCGGCGGCCTCGCGCGCGCCCCGCTCCGCTTCCGCGAGGCGATCCCGCTGTCCGGCGCCTCCCGGCGCGTCGGCGGCGTCGACTACCTCGAGGCGCGCGACGGCTCGCTCGTCCGCGCCGACGACGTCGTGCGCGTCGATCCCCTCCCCAGGGCGCCAGCGTGGGCGGTGCGCGGGCGGAAGTGGATCGACGTCTCGATCAACCAGCAGAGCCTCGTCGCCTACGAGGGCTCCCGCCCTGTTTACGTGACCCTCGTCTCGACCGGCGCCGACGGCCTCGGCGACCCGAAGACGACGCGCTCGACCGTCCAGGGGCTCTTCCGGATCCACACGAAGCACGTCACGGTCACGATGGATGGTGACGAGGAGGACGAGGATCCGTTCGACTTCCGCGACGTGCCGTTCGTCCAGTACTTCACCGAGGGGTTCGCGTTCCACGCCGCCTACTGGCACGATGATTTCGGCACCGCGCGCAGCCATGGTTGCGTGAACCTCTCGCCGCTCGACGCCGCCTGGCTGTTCGAGTGGACGACCCCCGAGGTGCCGGCCGCCTGGCACGGCGCGCTCTCGCTACGGAAGGGCACGCTCGTCTCGATTCGCCCCTGAGCGGCGTCGCTCGCTGGCGCTGCCCCTTCCGTGCCGTTCGAAGGCAGGCTACACGGTCTGCCCATGGCCGCCACGCAGGAGCCCGTCTCGCTCGATCAGCTCATGGCGATCGATCCGCTGCTCTCCGACGAGGAGCGCATGGTCCGCGATTCCGTCCGCCGCTTCGTGCGCGAGCGCTACCTGCCGCGCGCCGCGGACCTGTTCGCCCGGGAGGAGTTCGCGACCGACCTGATCCCGGAGATAGCCGCGCTCGGCCTGCTCGGGGGCTCGCTGACCGGGTATGGCTGCGCCGGGATGAACTCGGTCGCTTACGGCCTCGCGCTGCAGGAGCTCGAGTACGGCGACAGCGGCCTGCGCAGCTTCGTCAGCGTCCAGGGCTCGCTGGCGATGTTCCCGATCTGGAAGTACGGCTCCGAGGCGCAGAAGGAGCGCTGGCTGCCGAAGATGGCCGCGGCCGAGCTGATCGGCTGCTTCGGGCTGACGGAGCCCGACAGCGGCTCGGATCCGAGCTCGATGAAGACGCGCGCCCGGAAGGACGGGAGCTCGTACGTGCTCACGGGCACGAAGATGTGGATCACGAGCGCGCCGCTCGCGCACCTCTGCGTTGTGTGGGCCAAGGTGGATGACGGAGGGGCCGAGTCGATCCGCGGCTTCGTGGTGGAGCGGGGGATGAAGGGCCTGGAGACGCCGCTCATCCACGGCAAGATGAGCCTGCGCGCGAGCCCGACCGGTGAGATCGTCCTGAACGAGGTGCGCGTGCCGGAGGAGAACATGCTGCCGGGCGTTGTCGGCCTGAAGGGCCCGCTGAGCTGCCTCACGCAGGCGCGCTTCGGCATCTCGTGGGGCGTGCTCGGCGCCGCGCGCGCCTGCTACGAGACCGCGCTCTCCTATGCGCGCGAGCGCGTCCAGTTCGGCCAGCCGATCGCGTCGCGGCAGCTCATCCAGGCCGAGCTCGTGGAGATGGCGACGGAGATCGCGAAGGGTCAGATCATGGCGCTGCACTTCGCGCGGCTGAAGGACGCGGGCGGCATCAGCCCGGTGCAGGTCTCGCTGTGCAAGCGGAACAACGTGGGCTCGGCGCTCCGGGCCGCGAGGACCGCGCGGAGCGTGCTCGGCGCGAACGGGATCCTGCTCGATTACCCGGTCATCCGGCACATGCTGAACCTGGAGACCGTGTACACGTACGAGGGCACCGACGAGGTGCACTGTCTGATCCTCGGGAACGCGCTCACGGGGCACAACGCGTTCTGAGGGGCAGATAGCCGCGTCACTACCCCGCCTTCGCCGGCGCCTTCCTTCGCAGCCCCACCAGGAACAGCTCCACGCTGTTCGCGCGCGTGCCCTCGGGCCGGATGCTCCGGACCTCCTCGCACAGGTTCCGCAGCGCGTCGCGGGCCTTCACGAAGTCCTCGCTCATGAAGATCTTGCCAACGAACGCGCCGCCCGGCGCGAGCAGCGCCTCGGCCACGGCCACGGCGCGCATGAACAGCTCGTAGCTCCGCGCCTGGTCGGCGATCTTGCTGCCGCTCGTCGCGGGCGCCATGTCCGACAGCACCACGTCGTACGGGGCGAACTGCGCGAGCGCCTCGTTCGTCAGCGAGAGCGCGTCGCCCTGCACCACCGTCGCCTGCGGGCCGAACGCCGCCGTGATCGGCGAGAGATCGACCGCCAGCAGCTTGCCCGTCGCGCCGATCCGCTGCGCGGCGTACATCGACCACGAGCCGGGCGCGGCGCCCAGGTCAAGCACGCGCTGGCCAGGGCGGAGCAGCCGCACCCGGCGATCGATCTCCTCGAGCTTGAAGACGCTGCGCGCCGGATAGCCCTGCGCCTTCGCCGCCTTCGTGAAGGCGTCGGGGCGCTTGTACGGGTTCCTGGGCTTCTGCGGCACGAGGTTACCGGAGGGCTCCGCCAGCGGGGCGCGCGCGCTCGTTCGCCTTCATCTTCACAGGCGCGCGCGCGCTCCGCCGAGCGGCCAGGATCAGCTGCTGCCCTTCTTCTTGCCGGTGGGCTGCTGCGCCGGCGTGGGGAGCCCCTTGCCGCCGCGCTTCTTCACGGCGCCGCGGATCGTGACCACCTGGTTCTTCGGGCCAGGGACCGGACCCTCGATGAGGATGAGGTTGTCCTCGGGCAGGAGCTTCGCGATCTTGAGGTTGAGCGCGCTCACCGTCTCGTCGCCGTAGTGGCCGGGCATCTTCAGGCCGGGCAGCGTGCGACCGGGGGTCATGTTCGTACCGATCGAGCCGCCGTGGCGGAAGTACTCGTGGGTGCCGTGCGAGCTGACCGCGCCGGCGAAGCTCCACCGGCGGATGACGCCGCTGAAGCCGCGGCCGCGCGAGCGGCCCTGCGCGTCCACGCGCTGGCCGACCTCGAAGATCTCGTCGACCTTGAGCGTCTGCCCGAGCTCGTACTTCGCCGCGTGCTCGGGGCTGCAGCGCAGCTCGCGCACGATGCGCTTCGGCGTCTGCCCCGACTTCTTGAACGCGCCGGCGACCGGCTTCGTCGTGTGCCGCTCGGCGCGCTCGCCGAGGCCCAGGATGAGCGCGCTGTAGCCGTCCTTCTCGAGGGTGCGCTTGCCGATGACGACGCAGCCCGCCTGCACGACCGTGCAGCGCAGGACCTCGCCCGTCTCGTTGAAGATCTGCGTCATGCCGATCTTCTTGCCGATGATGCCGGGATGCTGATTCATGATGCGGTTGCCTTCTCGCTCCGTCTGGGGGTGGCTCGGACTGGCTCCGCGCGGCGCGCCGCGAGAGCGATCCCCTCGGCGCGCCTCGATGCGAGCCGGTTCGGAGCGAAAGAACCGGGGCGGTTACCCGCCGGGCGCGTTGGGGGCGCACAGAGTACTCACGGGACCTCCGAAGGGAAGCGAAAGTTGCCGCCTCGATTGTGGTAAGGACCACAATTCGCGCTGTTCCGCGCTGTTCCGCGCTGTTCCGCACTGTTCCGCACTGTTCCGCACTGTTCCGCACCGTTCCGCGAGGCGAGCGCACCGTCGGGCCAGGCCGAGCCGACCGGGAGCTCGGCAAGGCCGAGCGCGGCGGCGCGAGAGCCGCGGCCCCGCCCTGCCCCGAACAGCTCCCTGCCCGCGACCCCCTCGAAATCCACGCCGCGCGCCCGGGCGGAGGGCGGCCGGACATTGTCCGTCTCGACGGACATTTCCTGACTCTCCCTGGCATCGCCGATCCCGGAAGCGGCCTCAAGCTATGTCGTCGGAGGTCATGGATGACAGACATCATCGCTCACGGTGAGCCGCGCGACGTCGAGCGCCTCATGGAACGTTACTGGTTTCTGCTGAGGGGCGGGGAACCCGGCGCGGCCGAGGACAGCGCGGTCGCGACGCAGGTGGTCCGTGACGGCGAGTTCGTCGTGGTGAGCATCGAGGCGACGGCGCTCGGCTGGCCCGAGGGGACGCTGCTCTTCCGGTTCAGGTCCGAGACAGCGCCCTGCGTCGAGTGCGTCGACCGCGCGGCCGCGATCGCGCGCCACCGGACCCACGGCATGCTCACCTCGAGCGACGTGCGCGAGATGCTCCGCTTCGCCGTGGCCCGCTGCGCCGCCTCGGGCATCGACCTGGTCCACGCCAGCGCGCCGGCGGCGCGCCAGGCCGGCGCGCCGGGCAGCGCGGAGGTGCCCGCGTCGGGGACGCGCCGCGCGGTGCGAGACGCGGGGAGCGGCGGGAAGCGCTACGACGCCGAGCTCTGGCTCATCCTCTGACAGAGCCCGCGCCCCGGCGAGGGCGCGGAGCCCGCGCCCGGGCGAGGACGCGGCCGCGTCACGCGCCGACCACGTTGAGGGTCGCCTTGACCATCCCCATCCAGCACTGAAGCACCATCTTCCCTTCCTTCTCCGGGGTGACGGCCACCTCGACGGGCGTGTTCAGCGGCAGATCCTTCTCGACCTTCAGATCGGGAATCGCGATCGCCTTCAGACACTCGCTCTTTGTCGTCCGCGTGAAGCGGAGCACGACGGGCTCTCCCTTCTTCAGATCGACGGTCGACGGGGAGAAGCCGCCGTCCGTGACGGCGATGTCGACGCGCTTGACGTTCGCCGGCGCGGCGAGCTCGGCGGCCGCCACCGCCGGCGTCTCCTCGGCGGGCTTGCTACAGGCGAGCGACGGCAGGGAGAGGGCAAGCGCGGCGGCGAGGAGCAGGCGACTCATGGTCAGCCCGTTCTTACCCAGCGGAAAAGGCGCGTCAAGCTGCCCCCGGGCCTCCGCCCGGGGCGAGCGAGGGGCGCGTGGACATCAGCGGCAGAAGAGCGCGCGCGGGCGGCCGGTCAACCGGTCACCGGTCAGCCATGCCGGCCCGAGAGGATGTGCAGAATCGACGAGAAGAGGTTGATGAAGTTGAGGTAGAGGTCGAGCGCGCCGCCGACCGGATCCTCCTCGTCCGAGTGGAGCAGGCGAGAGGTGTTGTAGAGGACGTATCCTCCGAACACGAGGACGGAGACGCTGGAGATCGCCAGTCCGAGGAGCGTGCTCCCGAGCAGGGCGTTGAGGAGCATGGCGCCGAGGACGACCATCGCGCCCATCACCAGCCCGCTGGCGAGGAACGACAGGTCCTCCTTCGAGAGGAGGACGCCCAGCGTGAGGCTGCCGAACGTGAGGACCGTCAGGATGAAGGCGTCGCGCACCGGGTCGGACGACAGGGTGCCGCCGAGGCCCGCGGCGACCTGCGCCATGTAGAGCGCGGGCGCCGTGGTGACGCCGAGGATGGCCGCCATCCCGAAGAGCGCGAGGACGTTGACGCCGGGGATGCGGCGCACGGCGCGGGCGCCGAACATCACCCCGAACACGATGGCTATCGAGAGGATCGGGTGATTCGCGAAGAGCTCGACCAGCGGCGGCATCGCGTTCTCGGAGGCCCCCTCCTCCACGTCCGGCGCCCCGATGTACAGCGCACACATGGCGCCCACGGAGGACACGAGCAGGCTCGCCGTGAAGAACCCATACACCTTCTTGAGGAAGTTGATCCGAAGCGCCGCCTTCGGGTTGGCCGCGACGCTCGCCCCGTGGGGGCTGGCCTGGCGTGTATTCATCTGCTGCGCTCCTCCTCCAGGGCGATCCGCCGCTGGGCGATCGCCTAGTCGTGTACCATTCACCAGGGCCGCGCAACACCCCTGCGACGAAGCTCACGGTCGTCTGCTGCGTGCGAAAAATCACATGCCAGCGGCACGGCGCGCCGCGCACCGCCCGCCCGGGAGGAGCCTCCGGCGGCGGGCGCCCTGGGCGAGGTGAGCGGCGCGCCGGTCGAGCTCGCCCGTGCAGCGGGCTGACGACCCGGAAAGGGTGCTGTCACGCGCCGCCGCGACGATAGGGGCCTTCATGGCCATGGCAGCCTGCTGCGCGAGGTGCGCGAGGACGCCATGAGAGAAGTCACCAGAGCTCTCGTCCGCGGACCGCGACGACCGAACACGCCCCATCGCTCACCGTCGCCTGGAACAACGCTCGTTGCCAGGCGCATGCGCGCACGCCGGACATAGGAGAATGATACGCCGTCCTCCAGGGACGCTTCGTTCCGTACAGCGCCACCGACGCGGCCGTCGCAATGCGGCAGGCTGTTGTGTCGCGCGGCACGCTCGTGTACGAAAGGAAAGCGCCAGACCGCGAGGGCGCCGCGCAGGGCCAGGAGGACGAGGGTTCATGAACGTGACGACGATCGCCGTTGCCGAGGTCGAGCCCGCGACGGCGCCCTTGCCGGCTTTCGACAGCGAAGCGGCGGTGCAAAGCCTGCTGGGCTCGCCGATCGAGGCCTCCTACCGCCACCGCCTGCCGCTCGTGGGGCGCACAGACCTGCACCCGCTCGTCCAGGCAGCCTATTCCGCCTTCACCCAGCGCTATCCGCTCGTGATCTCGCCCGACGTGATCTGGTTCTGCCTGGCGCGCGGCTTCACGCTCCACCTCGCCGCGAACGACGAGCAGCGCCGCCGCTTTCTCCCCGAAGATCACGAATTCGAGCTCGTCGTCGAGCGGCCGGATTTCACCCTCGGCACCGTGAACCCGTGGCCCGCATTGTTTCCGGACTTTTCCCGGCAGGTTGCCGCGCGGGTCGGCTCACTGCGAGATCTCGTGGCGGCCAATTTCTCCACCACGGGCCCTGTCGAGCGGGTGTCGTCCGAGTTCACTGTGGCGACCCCGCTCGCGCCTCACTACGACTGGGAGCCGCCGTTCCCGGGCGACCTCGTGTACCCGCAGCGCGGGATCCCGCGCGTGTACCTGCTCGGCACATCCGACGACTGGCGCTGGGTGCGCCAGCGCGTGGCGATGCTCGGCGCCGTCGGGCAGGAGCGCTGGATGCGCGCCGTCTTGCCCGTGCTCGACCAGATCGCCGCCTCGTCGGAGGGGCGCGCCGACCCGTCATTCTGGCGCGCCTTCTTCAGGTACGAGAACCCGGCGGACGAGCTCACCGGGTGGATCCACGTGCTGTTTCCCTACCTGCGCGCCTGGCCCAACGACTACTTCACCCCGAACCCTTATATCGACACATGGCGCGACCGATGGCTGCGAGCGGAGGCCCGCAGCGACGCCCTCGGCGGGATGGGGAACCCGCAGGGCCCCGGGCTCTCCGAGCTGCCTCCCGGCCTGACGAGCGCGCAGCTGCGCTTGATCGATGGGAGCCGCCGCGAGCACCCGATGGAGTTCATCAGCGGTCTGATCGGCGTCACGCAGGACCCGCACTCCCTCGCGCTCATCCCCGAGTTCGCGTGGGCCGTCGCGCACCAAGCAGCCGAGTCGACCGTCCAGCGCGCCGCCGAGGCCTCCTGAGCCGCGCGGCGCCGCGGGCCGCGCGCTCGCGATGCGACCGCGACGACCGCGGCCAGCGCTTCGGCATGGACGGCCGGCCCACCCTGGCCTAGGATCAGGGAGTCCGCGACGGGGCGACGCCACGCGTCGTCCATCTCGCCCGACACGGAGGCTCCAGTGTCCGGAGGTAAATTCGCTCTCCTAGAAGTGCCGGATCTGAATGGCGGGCAGCCGTCGTACCTCCGCCTCGGGGCCGCCGCGCCGCTCGGCGAGAGTGCTGGCGACGACCTCGCCGAGCGGATTCAGACCTTCACCGACGACACGCGCAAGCGGGACGGCTCGCCGGACTTCGTGCCCGAGGGCGAGCGCCAGGCCGAGACAGCAAAGCTGCACACGAAGGGCGGCTGGCGCGACCACTCGGACGGCAACCGGATCTCGACGACCAAGGGCGACAAGGTCGAGGTCATCGGGGGCAACTACCGCCTGCTCATCCTCGGCCGCGGGGAGCACCAGGCCGGCTGGGACATCTCCGGCGGGCACATCACCGAGGTCAGCGAGACCTTCGGCGGCGGCACCACCATCGAGTGGGTGCAGAACTACGGCGGGACGTGGAAGGTGGTCGAGACGACCATCAAGGGCGAGGTGCGGACCACCTACCACGGCGACGTCTACGACTACTATTACGGCAAGATCAAGCAGAGCCAGACGGGCACGGACACGTTCCCCACGCTCCAGGTCACCGACGACTACCTCGACGACACGAACCCGCCCTCGCCCCAGTCGATCCCCACCGAGAACCCCGAGATCATCGACGAGACGTGGGCGAAGAGCATCTCGTCCTACACCGGCTCGGAGAAGCTCCCGGTGCCCAAGATCACGAACGAGACCTGGGCCGAAGTGATGGTCTCGAAGACGAACGCCACGTCGATGACCGACGAGACGACCGTCAAGGGAGCGTCGACCTCCACCATGAAGGCCGGGTCGATCACGTCTTCCACCACGGTCGACGAGACCATGGAGGACACGACCAAGGCGAAGACGATCAGGAACACCACCACGGCGGACAAGATCATCTCCGAGACTCGCGCCGACACCAAGGACGAGATGTACGGCGACGCCGACTCCTACACGAAGGGCGACAGCAAGACCGTCGTCGACGGCATCGAGACGACGATCAACCTCGGCGTGGTCAACGAGGTCGTCCTGGGGGCGATGGTCGAGACGACGCTCGGCGGGGAGGCGACCTTCACGGCCGGGGGAACCGTCGAGGTGACCATCGGCGCCAAGGTGGAGCTCAGCATGACCGCGAGCCTGGATTTCTCGGTCGGCCCCAAGCTCGAGCTGGGAACGGCGGGGGTGGAGCTCCATGTCAGCAAGACGGAGGTCGCGCTCGCGAACAAGGTCCTCTCGGCGTTCAACCTCTATTTCTGAGGGCGCGAGCGGCGAGCACTGCGCTCCTCGCTCCCACCGGATACGGAGCTCCCATGGCCGGCGATGGCAAGTACGGTATCCTCCATGTGCCTGATTTCGGCGGCGGCATGTCGTCGTACTTGCGCATCGGCGCGACCCCCGACGACGACTTCACCTGGCGGGACGAGACCGACGGCAACCGGATCACGACCACCCGCGGCGACAAGATCGAGGTCATCGGGGGCACTTACAAGATGAAGGTCCTCGGCCGCCGGGCGTTCGAGGCCAGCACCGAGGTGGAGGACGGGAGGATCAAGGAGGGCGGCATCACCTTCCAGGGCCGGAGCGAGATCGACTTCGTGCAGGGCCCCCGCGGCGCGCGGAGGATCCGCGAGACGACCGTCAAGGGCGAGGTGCACACGACCTACCAGGGCGACGCCGTGGAGCACCATCACGGGAGCAAGCTGGTGAGCCGCACCGGCGACCCGAACACGCCGAGCCCGATCGAGGATTACCCGGCGCAGATGACGGAGAACCCGACGATCATCGACAGGACGTGGGCGAAGAGCATCGCGTCCTACACCGGCTCGGCGAAGCTGCCGGTGCCCAGGATCTACGAGGAGACCTGGGCGGAGACGATGGAGTCGACGACCCACGTCACGACGACGACCGACGAGACGACCGTCAAGGGATCGTCGCGAGAGACAATGAAGGCCGGGTCGATCAAGTCCACCACCACCGTCGAACAGACCATCTCGGATACGACGAAGGCCGGGACCATCAAGAACAAGACCGAGGCGGACAAGATCATCTCCGAGACCCGCGCCGACACGAAGGACGAGATGTACGGCGACGCCGACTCCTACACGAAGGGCGACAGCAAGACCGTCGTCGACGGCATCGAGACGACGATCAACCTCGGCATGGTCAACGAGGTCGTCCTGGGGGCGATGGTCGAGGCGACGCTCGGCGCGGAGGCGACGCTCTCGGTCGGGGCCACGGTCGACGCCACGCTCGGCCTGGAGGCGTCCATCAGCGTCACCGCGACGCTCGAGGCCAGCGTCGGCCCCTCGCTCGAGATGGGGCCGGCGCGGGAGAAGGTCTCCCTGGACCGGAGCAAGGCCGCGCCCGTCCGCACGAACATCGCGGCGGTCCACCTCATGGCGTGACGCCCGAGGAGCGGCGAGCCCACGGATGGCGAACAAGAATCTCACCCCCTTCCTCTTCGGCAGCAAGGTCACCTCGCGCCAGCCCCCCCAGCCGGAGATGACCCTGATCGTCCGGGCGAAGTTCACGCTCAGGCCCGGAGCGCCGCTGTCCTTGCCCGAGGGGCATCCGGCGCTCGCGCAGGAGACGCTGCGGGGCGACGTGTTCCATGACGACGATGACGACCAGACGGGCGAGTGCCTGTATCCGAGCGATCTCGCGGATTACAAGCCTCACGCCGACGTGCTCTTGCTCGGCGCGTGCCACACGCCGGGCAAGGCGCGCATGACCGAGTGTCCGGTGCGGTTCGGCGTCGGGTCGTGGTCGAAGATCCTTCGCGTCGTCGGCGATCGCGTGTGGATGGACGGCCTCCTCGGGCCGGCCATGAGCGATCCCGTGCCGTTCGACCGGATGCCGCTCGGCGATCGGTACAGCTTCGGGGGGCCCGGACACCCGCTGAACCCGGTGGGCAAGGGGCACGGGACGCGCGAGCTCCCCAACGTCGAGGCCGCGGACGATCTCCTGCTGTCGCGCTCGGATCGGCCGGCGCCCGCGGGCTTCGGGCCCGTGTCCCCGAACCGCCCCGACCGGCGCGCGAAGGTCGGGAAGAACTACGGCAAGGCATACCGCGAGAAGCGCGCGCCTTACTACGCCGACGACCTCGACTGGACGTACTTCAACGCGGCCCGGCCCGACCAGCAGCTCCCCTACCTGCGCGGCGACGAGGAGCTCCTGTTCCAGAACCTCCACCCGGGCGCGGAGGTCTTCCGGTCGCGGCTGCCAGGGCTCCGGATCCGCGCCTTCGCGAGCGACGCGGAGCGCGGGTTCCGCGAGGTGCCGATGCACCTCGATACGCTCCTCGCCGACCTCGACAAGGAGGCCCTCTTCCTCACCTGGCGGGGCCTCACGGAGGTGACAACCGACGACCTCTCGCCCGTCACGACGCTCGTCGCCTCCGAGCCGCTCGACGCGCCGCCGCTGCCCGAGGCGCACTACCGCGAGATCCTCGCGCGGTTCGAGGCCGATCCGCTCGAGATCGAGGAGCAGCTCTCGCCGGAGCTCAAGGAGGAGTGGCGGGCGCTGCAGGCCCTGGAGCAGCGGAAGGGCGCCGACGCGGCGCCCGCGCCGGACGCGTCGGGGCTCGACCCCTTGTCGGCGCTGCTCAAGGCGCGGCTCGGAGACGTCGCCAGGCCGCAGCAGGAAAGGATCCGCCGGGCGATGGCGGCGCTCGCGGGCGTCGCGGTGCCGGGGGGGAAGGTCCTCGGCAGCGTCATCGCGGAGGCGCTGCGCAACCTGCCGACGGCGTCCCCGGCCCTCCCGCCGCTGATCGCCGGAGCGGCGCCCATGGTGACGGACGCGGCGCTCCGGACGGCGTTCCGGAGGGTCGCGCGGGCCGTGGAAGAAGCGAAGTCGCTGGCCGCCGCGCGCGGGGCGCAGGTCCCGGGGCTCGCGGCCTGGGACAAGCTCGTCGGCGACCCGAAGCTCTCGGCGATGGGCCTCTCCGCGGCCCCGCCGCGCGCGCCCGGGAAGCCGGGTCCGGGGAGCGACCTGTCGGACCAGGACCTGAGCGACCAGGACCTGAGCGGCGTCGACCTGACCGGCGCGAACCTCACCGGCGCCATCCTCACGGGCGCCAACCTCCGGGGCGCCAGGCTCGTGCGCGCGACGCTGAAGCAGGCGGTGCTGTTCGGCGCCGACCTGAGAGAGGCGGACTTCACGGAGGCGGACCTGAGCCTCGCCACGCTGCAGAGCGCGTGGGCGGAGCGCGCCGTCTTTCGCGGCGCCACGCTCGAGGGCACCTCGTTCGACGGCGCGCGGCTCATGGAGGCCGACCTCTCGGGCACCCAGGGCACGCAGCTCGTCTTCTCGCGGGCGGACATGACCGGGGCCATCGCGCGAGGGGCGACGTGGGCCGTGGCGTTCCTGGAGGGCACCTTGCTCGAGCGCGCGGACCTGTCCAGGGCCTCGCTCACGCGGTCGTTCGTGTCGAAGGTCAAGGCGACGTCCGCCACGTTCGCGGGCGCCACCCTCACCGGGACGAGCTTCTCCGGCTCCGACCTGACCGGGGCGAGCTTCACGGGCGCGCGGGGCGACGGGAGCGTGTGGCTGGGCGCGACGCTCACCGGCGCCGATCTCAGCTATGCCGTGCTGACCAGCGCCCACTTCACGGAGGCCACGGCCGGAGAGGCGAGCTTCTTCGGCGCCAACGCGCGAGGCGCCCGGTTCGACAGGGCCGACCTCACGCGCGCCGACTTCACGCGGGCGAACCTCTTCGAGGCGGACCTGCTCAAGGCGCGTGTCCCGGAGGCGAAGTTCGTCGACGCGAACCTCTACGACGCGAAATTCTACCAGACCGCGGGCTCTGGCTGCGATTTCAGGGGGGCGAACCTGAAGAAGTCGACCCTGGAGCGGGATAGATGACCCCGGACGAGCTGAAGGCGCTGGTGCAGGCGGGGGAGCCGCTCGACGGCAGGGCGCTCGGCGACATGGATCTGCGGGGCGCCGACCTCCGCAAGGCCCGGCTGCGCGGCGCGAAGCTCGGCCGGCTGCAGCTCGGCGGCGCGGACCTCTCGGGCGCCGATCTCCGCGGCGCCGAGCTCGCCTGGTGCGCGCTCGTCGGCGCGGACCTGTCCGGCGCCGACCTGGAGGGGGCCGCGGTCATCCAGAGCGATCTCTCGGACGCGAACCTGTCCGGCGCGAACCTCACCGGGGTCAACCTGGTGCGAGGCCAGCTCGGCGGGGCCAACCTGAGCGGCGCGCGGATCGAGGGGGCGAACCTGGCCGAGTCGCGGCTCGCGGGGGCGGAGCTGGCGCGGGCGACGCTGTCGAACGCGCGGCTCGACCTCGCCGACCTGTCGGGCGCGTCGCTCGACGGCGCGACGCTCTCGCGGTCGTCGTTCACGCGCGCGGACCTCTCGGGCGCCTCGCTCGCGCAGACGCGGATCGAGGGCTCATCGTTCGCCGAGGCGAACCTGAGGCGGGCCGACTTCACGGGCGCCGAGCTCGACACGGTGGTCTTCCTGAAGGCCGATCTCCGGGAGGCCGTGCTCCCGAAGAAGCTCACGAAGACGGTGTTCGACGGCGCGCGCCTCGGCCAGCTCGACCTCTCCGGGGCGGACCTCGCGGGCGCGGCGCTGGAGGGCATGGACTTCGCCGGGGTGAGCTTCGAGAACGCGGACCTCACGCTGTCGTCGCTCCAGGGCACGAACCTCCGGGGCGCGAGCTTCCGGGGCGCGACGCTCGACCAGACGATGCTCGCGAACTGCGATCTCACAGGCGCGGACTTCCGGGGCGCGACGGTGAGGTCGTGCATGCTGTTCAGGGCGCGGCTGCCGGGCGCGGACCTGTCGGGCAAGGACCTCGAGATGGTGGTCTTCACCGAGGCCGATCTCTCCGGCGCCAACCTGTCCGGCTCGCGGCTCGTGCGCTGCGTCCTGGAGGGCGCCGACCTGACGGGCGCGAACCTCACGCGCGCGCTCGTGTCGCAGACGTCGCTCAGGTCCGCGCGCGTGGAGGGCATCACCTTCGAGAAGGCGATCTTCGATTGCGTGGACTTCTCCGGCGTGGACCTGAGGCGCACGGCGCTCGCTGGACTGACCATCTCGCGGTGCTTCTTCGCGCACGGGGACCTCTCGGGGATGGACCTGTCGGGGTGCAACCTGTCGAACTGCGACTTCACCGCGTGCAACCTGGAGCGGACGCGCCTCGACGGCGCCATCCTGACGAACTCGAACTTCAGGGGGGCGAACCTGCGGCAGGCCTCGCTGTCGGGCGCGATGGCGAAGACCGCGTTCTTCGGCGAGAGCGTGCTCGCCGGCGCCGGGCTGACGAAGGCGATGCTCCGCAACGCGCTCTTCATGAAGGCCGATCTCTCGGGGGCGAACCTCGCGGGGGCCGACCTCCGGGAGACGGTGATGCACGAGATCCGCGCGGCCGGGGCGCTGTTCGTGGGCGTCAAGCTGCACCACGCCGATCTGTCGCACGCGGATATCTCCGGCGCCGACTTCTCCGGCGCGGACCTGCACTGGACGAACCTGCACCACGTCCGCGACGAGAAGACACGGTATCTGGATGCCAATCTCGCCACGGCGAGGCGCACGGACGTCGATCGCCTGGAGGCCGAGGCCTGGATGCCGCCCGAGCGGCGCTCGTAGAGGAGGAGCCATGTCGATGGGAGCCATGAAGGAGGGCGATCGCGGGGCGGCGGTGCGGGTGGACGCGCCGGCGGGCGAGGAGCTCGAGCGGCGGGCGCGCGGCGCGGAAGTGCCCAGGATCGGCCTGGCGAGGGCCGGGGCCGCGGCGCCGGACGGCGCGGCGCTGCCGGCGGCCGGCGCCGCGGCGCTGCCGGCCGAGTACCTGGGCCCGGCCCGGGTCACCGCGGCGGAGGGGGGCGCTGTCGCGGTGGAGCTGCCGGGCGGCCAGGCGGTCGCCGTCGAGATGGCGCTCGCGCTGCCGTACGAGCCGGCGCTGGGGGACACGCTGCTCGTGATCGGGCGGGCGGAGCGGTACTACGCCATCGGCGTGCTCCACGGGCGGGGGCGGACGGTGCTGTCGCTCCAGGGCGACGTGGCGGTGCACGCGAGGGAGGGCGCGCTCTCGCTGTCCGGCGACCGGGGCGTCGAGATCCGGGGGCCGGAGCTCGACGTGCACACGGGCAAGATCCGGATGGTGGCCGACGCCGTGGTCCAGAAGTTCACCTCGGTCTACCAGCGGGTGAGCGCGCTCCTCAGCGTGCAGGCGAGCGAGTCGCACACGGTCGTGGAGAAGACGTCGTTCACGAAGGCGAAGAACGCCACGATCCTGACCGAGGAGACGGTCACGGTGAACGGCAAGCAGATCCTCTTGGGATAGGAGGCCGACGCGATGCTCCCTGCGAACAACAAGGGTGCCGGCATGAGCGCCGGCTTCCCGGACGTGTGCCTGTCTCCTGTGCTCGGGCTGTTCCCCTTCCCGAACATGCACCCGAACGGGATGGCGTTCCCTTTCTCGTTCAACGTGTGGTTCTCGATGATGGCCGCGCTGCACAGCGGGTCGTTCGCGTTCATCACGGTGGGCGATCAGCCGGGCACGCTGCACCCGACGTTCATGGGGCAAGGGCGGTACACGTTCGGCAACTTCCGGGTCTTCATCAACTTCCTCCCCTCGACATCGCTCCTCTGTCCGAGGGCGGGCAACAACTTCAACTGCTTCATCGGCATCCAGGTGCTGCCGAGCGTGACCAACGTCTTCATCACGTACAACGCGGGGAGCGCCGAGAGCGCCCGGCCTCCCGGCGCGCCGCTCCTGGCCGATCTCGACGCGCTCGTCGCGTCGCTCCATCCGTGCGCGAGCGCGTCGCCGGTCGAGAGCGCCTGGCTCGGCCCGGGGGTCGGGTACGTGCGCATTCGCCATTTCTCGCTGGACGTGCCGGCCCGGGTCCACACGGCGGTGAACGCGCTCGAGGCGGAAGGGCTGGAGACGCTCGTGCTGGATCTGCGCGACAACCCCGGAGGGGAGCTCACGGCGTTCCTCGAGCTCGCGGGCGACTTCCTGGAGCCGGGGAGCGTGCTCGCGCGGGCGATCGACGCGGATGGGGATGAGGTCGTGTATCGGTCGAGCCACCGCGATCCGCGCCGCGCGCCGCTGTGGATCCTGGTGGACCGCGGGACGGCGTCGGCGGCGGAGCTCTTCGCCGGCTGCCTGCAATGGCACGGGCGGGCGATCGTCGCGGGGGAGCGCACGTACGGCAAGGGGACGGCGCTGAAGGTCACGGCGGACGTGGCGGAGGGCGCGCAGGTGCTGGCGCCGGCGGCGATGGTGGTGCTGCCGGGCGGAGAGTCGATCCAGGCGACGGGCGTGCAGCCGGATGTCGAGCTGGGGGACAGCGAGGCGCTCGGGGCAGAGGGGAAGCAGGCGTCGCTGGTGCAGCTCTTCACGAAAGACAGGCATCAGCAACTCAGCCGATCGTCGAAGGCTGCCTTCGCTCCATAGCCTGCGGGGAGCTGCACGAGCACATTCTGGCCAGATCAGCGCTGGGTGCCCGCGCTCATCGCCGGCTGCGCCGGAGAGGTGGCAGCCATCGGCCCCGGCTAGCTCACGCCTCCACGAGCTCGACCGTCCGATGCCATGATCGGGCGCGTCAGGTCACGGCGAACAGTCGCTCGTGAGGACGAAAGCAGCCCCCTCGAGTCAGCGCACAGCTCTCGGCGGATCAGCCGACCCCGAAGGTTAGCGCCCACCCTTTCTACCAGCAATTCAAAAACGAGGTGGCTGTGAAGAACTTGAACGCTCACGGGAAGCGATTGGTGGTCCTCTTCAGCTGCATCGGTCTCGCCTCCCGATGTTCGTCCGGGGGGGGGACGATCAGCCCTCCAACACGGGCGCCGGGTCGGGCGCTGGTGCGAGACAGCATTGAACGAGGAGGTCGACGACGTGGCGTTCGTGAGGGCCATGTTCGAACAGCTCAAGGCCGAAACCTGCATCGATCCCAGGCGCGTATACGAATGCACGGGCTCGCCGCAAGATTGACCGGGAAACTCGTCGTGCGACACCTATTCGAGCTGCGGCGAAGGCTCCTCGGTGACGCTGTGCACGGTGCAGGGCGGCACCCATTGCGGCAGCTACCAGTCGTTCGGGACCGCGAGCCTCGCGTGGGACCTGTTCGAGAAGTCGGCGCTCCCTTGAGCTGAAGCGGACCATCCGTCTCCAGCATGAGATAAGGTGCCCTCGGGGCCACCGCCGTCGTCGGAGTCAACCGCAACGACTTCAAGATGGCGCGCAAGACGATCGAGAGCGTCCCGGTCGAACGCCCGCATCCGAGCGGGCGCAAGCCGCAGGGTATGTGCCTGGACAACGGGTACGATTGAAGTGCCGGCGCAGCTGAAAGAATTCGGGGTCACGGCACACATCCGCTCGCGCGGTGAGGAGGCGCGCGAGACCGAGAAGGAGGCTGGCAGCAGAGCCTGCCGATGGATCGTCCAGCGTTTCCATAGCTGGATGAATCGGTTCAGGGGGATCCTCATCGCTGGGATGTTCTCGTGCGGGGGCTCGTCAAAGTCAAGGCGAGGAACGGAGAGTACGACCTCGTCGTAACCGTGGATCCTGAGCGCAGCTGGCTTTACCTGAGGGCCTCCAGGCGGGCGGGCTCGGCTTCCTCCACGGTACGTGCAACAAGCAACCGATGCCGACCTGAACCATGGGACTTCCAGCGGCGCAGCTCGAAGTCCTGCGCAAGTGGATCCAGGATGGCGCGCAGGTCCCTGTCACCCTGGAATCCCTGACGCGCCGATCCGCGTGAAACAGCGGAGGATAACTACATGAGGACGGGAAGATGGGATCGGCTCGGGTCTCATCTTCCACGCTCCGCGCCGTCGTGCTTTAATGTTGCCGTTTTTGGGAAGATGCTGCCTGTTCGGCGCCATGTCCGGTCGGACGGACGGGTCATCGACCATCTGAGGAGAGCTGCTTATGAGCAAGGAACGAGATATCGAGACCCAGGACCCCTCGAGCAGGGTCGTTGACCGGCGGCAGGCCCTCCTGGGGCTGGGGGCGATCGCCATCACCGTGTCGTGCGGAGATGGCAGCGAATCGGAGCCGGACCCCAGCGGCAGCGGCACCGTAAGCTCTACGGGCCCCGGGGCCAGCGGGACCACTGGCTCGGGCACGGGAGGCGGAGGGCCCGACCCCGCCACCACATCGGGCTCCGGCTCGGGCGGCGCGGGACCTGGCTCCACCACAACGGCAGGCTCGGGCGGCTCAGGCACGGGAGGCACCGACCCGGGCGCGGGAGGCACGGGAGGTGGTGGCGGCGGCGACCTCACGGCGCCGCCGTTCGACGACGTGCCGACGTGCATGGCGCTCAACAAGACGGATGGCGCCGGTCAGGGCCCCTTCTTGATTCACGAGCTTGAAAAGAACGACGACATCTCCCTGTACCGACAGGACATTCGTGGTCGCTACAATGAAAGTGCAGAACCCGGTGTGGAGATGCATCTCCACCTGCGCGTGCTCGACCTGAGCAAACCCGACTGCGATGGCAGGGGCGTAGGCCTGGCCGACGTGGACGTCTACATCTGGCACACGGACGGGCAAGGGTTCTACAGCGGCTTCGGGACCAGGGGTACTGCCAACGAACAGAAGCCCGACTCGCCGTACGCGGGCAGGCCGAGTCAGAACGATCTCGACAACAGTGATCGCTTCTGTCGCGGCGTGCAAACCACGGACGCAGACGGCGTCGTCTCGTTCCGGAGCATCTTCCCCGGCTGGTACAACGGCCGCGATGTTCACATCCACTTCGTCTGCTTCAGGAAGGGATCGATGTCGAGGGGTCGCGTCACTTACAGTGGCGGAGACCACATTTTCACGACGCAATTCTACTTCGATCCCGCCTTCACCGACTCCGTTCATACCCAGTACGAGCCGTACAAGACGCGCACCACCGGCAATCTGGCGACGGCGTACGCAGGCGCCGTCAAGGCCGACGAACGGGGCAACAGCGGCCTTCGTGCCAAGGCCGTGATGGAAGGGGACATCGTGATCGCTCAGATGCAAATCGCGGTGGATCCGAGCTAGAGCTGACTCGCAGTCTCGTCCCTCGAATCTCCGGCGCCCCGCCCTTCACCAGGCGGGGCGCTTCTGTTTTTGTTGCGCTCCCGGTCATGCGAATTCTGTAAATGACAGGCCAGATGGCTACACCGTGCGTGAGCTCGCGCGGTGCTGTCGAGCGCTATGCCGGAGCGGTGGCCTCACGATACTTTGAGAGGGGATGTTCATGGCAGCCGCTCCCGAGTGACACCGTTCTCGAGGAGAAAGGCGGGAGTGGACCCAATCCGGCGCTTCCCTCGGAATGTCCGGGGGAATGACGGCGGATCGCAGCCCCATGAAAGCCATGGCCCAACGAGGGCTCAACCGGTGAGCAGCGTGACAGCGACCTCGCCGGAGCGCAACGGCGATCATGTGAAGTAACGTAAACGGCGCTTGAATCGACGAGCCCCGGCAGCATTGATGGGCTGGCGGGACGCTATCGCTATGGGTCCCGTCCTGGTGTGCTCGCGGCGAGAGCAAGAATCCGACGATTCGCTCGCGCGGGTACGCCCTCTATATGCGCACAGCGAGGAATATGACACTATCGATTCACCACAGTACACGTAAGCTGCTGAGCCGAGCGAGTCTGCTGCTGACGTGCTGGGCGCTGAGCGCCTGCGCCGTCGCCGGGGAGCCCCATGAAGAGGGCCCGGTCGAGTCAGCGGAGCTCGCGCTGACGCAGCAGGACCTGGTCTTCGGGTTCGAGAACGTGGCCGACTGGACGGCGTCGGCCGGTATCCTCGAATCCTCGACGCTCCACACGGAGGGCGCGGCAGCGCTCGGGCTGCGCGACTTCTCGTACGCGGAGCTGGCCTCTTCGGCGCTCTCCACCCTCTCGGGTGTCACGGACGAGCTCGCGCTCGACATCCGGATCCCCGTGAGCGCGGGCTGGGCTCAGGTGCAGATGTTCGTGACCAGCCCGACCCTCGGCCTGTACAGGGCCCCGGTGGACGTGGCCCCGCTGAACGACGTGCCGGCCAACACGTGGAGCACGATCTCGTTCACGGTGCCGTCCAACATCCAGAGCGCGCTTCAACAGAGCTACTCGGATCTCCGGATCATACTGGCGCTGAACGGGCCGAAATCCACCAGCACGGCCACCGTGCTCGACAACCTCCACTTCAAGGGGGGCACGCCCACTCCGGCTTGCGGCGACGGCAGCCCCTACACCCTCGACGTCACCACCGTCCCGAACTTCGATAACGTCATCCTCGAGGACATGATCTGCACGTTCTACGCCGTGTACCCGCAGCTCGTGCAGCGCTTCAACCCGGCCGCGGCCACCACGGTGGGGCTGCACATCACCAACGATCCCGGCATCGCCTGGGCGAGCGGCACCAACACGTTCTACAACCGGCAGTTCATGCTCAACAACCCGCTGGGCGCGGACGTGGTCGTGCACGAGACCATGCACGTCGTCCAGCTCGGGTACTGGGGCGAGTTCCCCCGCTGGATCATCGAGGGGGGCGCCGACTATGTGCGCGACGCCTACGGCCTCAAGAACGAGGAGGCCGGCTGGTCCATCCCGAGCGGGTGGACGTACGGGTCGCATTACCTCTTCGGCTACGGTGATGCGGCCGCCTTCTTCAAGTGGATGGACGCGACGTACCGCGTGGGCCTGCCGCCGGTGGTCGACGCGCTCGACGACATCTTCCGTGACGGGGCGTACTCGAGCGCGACGTGGGTCGACTTGACGGGCTACGACCTGAATACCCTGTGGCAACAGTACTCGAACTACAACGCCCCGCCGCCTGCCACCTCGGGCATCACCGTGTACGAGAACGCCGGCTTCGGCGGCAGGGCGGTCGTGCTCGACCGCGGGGAGTACGACTTGCTCGACATGCGCGCTCGCGCGATCGCAAACGACTGGATCTCCTCGATCCAGGTGCCCCCCGGCTACACGGTCACGGCGTACTACGACGCGGGGTACACCGGTACCTCGGTGCAGTACACCTCCGACACGCCGACCCTGGGCGCGATGAACGACCAGATCTCCTCCATCGTCGTCGAGTGACGGCCTCCGGCCCCCATCGCTGAAGCGCTCGCCTGATGCGCTCCTCCCAGACGTGGGCGACGCAAGCCTAGAAACCGCAGTCCGCCCAGCCGTCTGCATCCACCCCGCAGGGGGCCTGCGGCGGGCAAACGAACGTTTGAACGCCATTGTCCGGGGAGCAGTGCACCACCACCGACTGCCCATCGACCACGTCGCACATCCCCAGCTCGGGGATGCCCGAGCAGTCGGGCGCCGTGGCGTTCGGCGCGAACCAGCAGCGGGGGCGCGACCCCGGGCCCTCGGTGCACGAGTCGGGCGCCGCGGCCGCCTCCACTTCGGGGCTGAACGTCAGCACCTGCTCATACGGCGCGATCAGGCCGGGGATGGCGGTGCCGCGGAACTTGATCCCGCAGAGCGCCCCCTGGAACGCGGTGTCTACCCTGCACTGCAAGGACGGGTACTCGTCCCTGGTCACCGTCACCTCGGTGGTGTCGGGCGTGCTCAGCTCCGGGACAGGACGGGAATCGCCGCCCGATCGCGCCCAGCGACCGAAGTCCTCGGCGACCGCAGCGAGCCGATAACAGAGGTTCTGTTCCTCGACGTCGTCCCAGGCGGCGTCGCAGCGCGTCTTCGCGTACTCCGTCACCGTCTCGCGGAACCTTGCGTTCGCCTCGTGCTCGGTGGACCAGAGGCGCGGAAGACACTCCTTGGTCGCGAAGTAATCCGCCTGGCTCTCCGCGCTGCTCACCGTTCCGAACTGCCCCGTCGCCAGGCCTGCGACCTGCTCCTGCTGCGCAGGTGTTCGCTTGAAGGGGAAGCCCCCGAGCGCATGGCCTATCTCGTGGCACGCGACGAACGCGACGACGTCGGGCGTCAAGGCCGGCCTGAGGAGGTCCGGGCCCAGATGGATGGTCCAGGTGCGATCGGCCGCGATCTCCAGCCTGGTTTCGGGGACGACGCCGGCGTCCACCGTGAAGCGAGCCCCGCGGTCCCTCGCGTGGTCCCGATAGGCGTCCACTGCCCGGCTCGTGATGTAGAACGCCTGCTCCAGCGTGACATCGCCGCCGGAACCCGGCTCGGCGGTCGCCTCGTCCGCCGTGAGGGGCGATTCGTCCGCCGTCAGGGTCGGATCCACCGCTGTCGAGGGCGTCGGGTCCGAGCCGTCGGAGGACGGCGGAATCGGGAGATCCGAGCAAGCAACGAACGTCAATGTGACCACGCTGACGAGCGATGCCGTCGCCGCGCTGCGATGTCGATGCTTCCTGATGCCATGGTTCATGTGCATATGCAGACCCTTCGTCGCAATGGGATGGATGTTCGCTCAGCAGCTGCGGGGAGGCGCGCCTCGACCCGGAGCACGCAGAGGACCGCTCGCCGCCCGGATCCGGACAGCAACACGAGTCTTGATGCCGCCAGGGGGGACGCCCCTTCAGAGTATTTGCTGTGGCATGCCTTCGCTCCTTCCCGTCGGGTAGCAGGCGCGCTCCGCCTCGCGACGACGGCGAGGTAGATGACGGGCTTCGCGGGTCGCCGCGTCGTCGCCGGAAGCCAGGAACCTACCCCGGTAGCGAGCCTCTGGTTCCCGGGACGCTCGCTTCCTCGGCCCCCGCACGCGCCCACCACCGTCCCTCCACGGTAGCTCCTCTAGCTTCTGGAATCGACACGAGCCGCCTTCCGTTATTCTGAGCGCGTCTCATCGGATCTCCTTCCGCCCGTGGATCCACGTCGTCATCGCGGGTCCGGTCCGATGAGGCGCATGATCCCGAGGAGGCGCTCATGAAGGTGAGGATTGTCGTGAGTTACGTCCCCCGCTATCGCAGGGGGCACCGCTTTCACTTCGTCCCGCCGGTCACCGGGATCCACCTCGCGGCGATCACCCCGCCGGAGCACGAGGTCGAGCTCTTCCACGAGCAGGTGCGCCCCGTCCCCGTCGACGCCGCGCCGGACGTCGTCGCGCTCTCGTTCTTCTCCGGCTTCGCGCGCCGCGCATACGAGCTCGCCGATCGCTACCGCGCCCTCGGCGTGCGCGTCGTCGCTGGCGGGCCGCATGTCTCGTACTGGATCGAAGAGGCGCTCCAGCACGTGGACGTGGTGGTCACCGGGGAGGCCGAGACGGTCTGGCCCGCAGTCCTGCGCGATCTAGCGCGAGGCACGCAGCGCCGCGTCTATCACGGCGAACCGGCCTCGCTCGCCGGGCTGCCGACCCCTCGCTACGATCTGCTCGAAGGCCGCTTCCTCGTCCCCCGCGTGCTCCAGGCGACGCGCGGCTGCCCGTTCACCTGCAGCTTCTGCACGGTGCCCGACCTCAACCCCGGCTTCCGCGTGCGCCCCGTCGACGAGGTGATCCGCGACATCGCCACGACGCATTTCCCCCGCTTCTGGCAGGAGAAGGTCGCCTGGTTCTGGGACGACAACCTGCTCGTCCAGCGCCGCTGGGCCAAGGAGCTCCTGCGCGAGCTCGCCGGGCTCGATCGCTGGTGGCTCACGCAGGCCTCCATCGATATCGTCAAGGACCGGGAGCTCCTCGACGCGATGGAGCGGTCCGGCTGTATCGGCATCTTCCTCGGCATCGAGAGCCTCGACGAGGCCGACCTGAAGAGCGTTGACAAGCGCCAGAACCGCGTGCGCGAATACCGCGAGGCCATCGGCAAGCTGCACGACCGCGGGATCTGCGTGATGGCAGGCTTCATCTCGGGCTTCGACGATCAGACGCCGGAAGTCATCGCCGCCACGGCCGATCGGCTGAACGACATCGGCGTCGACGTCCCGTTCCTGAGCATCCTCACGCCGTTCCGGGGCACGCCGCTGTACGACGAGCACCGGCGAGACGGGCGGATCCTGGAAGAGCGCGACTGGCCCCATTACAGCGGCTACGGGGTCGCCTTCCGGCCGGCGCGCATGTCCCCCGAGCAGCTCCTCGCCGCCCACCGGCAGATGTGGAATCGCGCCTTCGGCCCCGCGGCGGTGCTCGAGCGCCTCGCGCGCGGCGCGCGGTATCTGAGCCGCGGCGGCATGATGCTGTCGGCGGCGATGAACGGCTTTTACGGCCTGAAGCAGGTCACCGGCAACGAGCCCGCTGCGCCGCCGCTCGATCCACACGATCGGCAAGGGACGATCCGGCACCCCGCGCCCGGAGACGCCCCGGCCCGGCTCTCGCGCCTCGGCCTGAAGCGGGCGGAGGCCGCCGTCGTCCACCCGAAAGGGTCACACGACCCCGCCACCGCACCGGAGTGAGCACGGCGGAGCTCCGCCACGCCGCGACAGCCGCCGGCATCATTGTGAAAGGCTAAAAGCGGGACGCGAACGTCACGCGTCGCGTGTGGCGCGGTGCTCACGGCGCAACCGCCGGCACCTCGAAACCACCGCCAGCGCGAGCAGCGCGGCCAAGGTCCCCTTTCCGCTCTTTCCCCCCGCGCCGCTGCGGCCCCCTGTGAACGCGCAACCGACCTCCTCCGTCTGCCCCCCGGCACAGGGAAGCCAGAGCCGACACGCCTCGCCCGCCTTCACGCAGAGCCGCTCGCCGCCGGGCCCGGAGCAGGCCTCGCCGAAGTGACCGGCTTCGAGGCCAGCCGCAGCGCAGCTCTTCCCCCCTCCGGGCCGGCGTGCGCAAGCCATTGCAGCGGGACAGTCCGCGTGGACCTCGCAGGGCACCGTGCACGCGTCCACGCTCGGATCGAGCGGCGGTCGCGCGGGCGGCGGCGCCTCGTCAAGGATCGCTTGCAGGAAGTCCGTATGCACGTCGACGCGCGTGTTGGTCCCCGTCGTACACTCCGGATCGCCGAATGAAGTGACACCGATGAGGCGCTCGGCGCCGTCACTCTTCAGGAAAACCGGACCGCCGCTGTCGCCACCGCACGACATGCCCGGCTCGGCCGCAATGGTAAAGGTCCCCGCCTCGACCGCGGTCACCCGGGCAGCGCCGCTGCGCCGGCTGCCGGTCTGGCCCTCATCGTCGATACCGAACCCCACGACGCGCGTGGTCCGCCCCAGAATGTCCGGCGGCAGCGCCGACGGCTCCAGCCGCACCGGCGCGACGGGAGCGTCCTCGGCGAGGATCAGCGCCCCTATGTCATTCTCTCCAGCGCTCCAGGCGGGGTGCAGCCGGCCCGCGATGGTACGCACGCGCTCGGCCGGGGACGCCTGCGCCACCTCGGGCGCGAAGACCACCGAGAGCACCTGCGGGGCGTCCGCATTCTCCACGCAATGCGCCGCCGTCAGGACGACCCGCGGAGCGATCAGCGTGCCCGAGCAGAGGACCAGCGAGGCGTCTTCCGCCTCGCCGCAGGTCGGCGCCACCGGGACGATGGCTCCCACGGCCGGGGAGCCCGGCTCGAGCGCTCCGCCGGTCACGGCGCGCCGATCCTCCCCGACGGAGGGCTCGAGCGGCCCACCGCAGCCGCCCGCCGCCACGAGGAGCAGCACGGCGGCAAGCCCGCGCGGCCGGGGGAGCCTCACACCTCATTCCTTCGAGAAATCACCCTGTGGAACGTCCGATGGCGCGCCGTCGCTGCTCCAGTACCTCCACTCCCCGACCTTCTGGTCCTTGTCGTACTGGCCCTGCACCGCCAGCACGCCGTTCGGGTGCCATTCCGAGTAAGGGCCGTGTGCACGGTGCTCGTTCAGCGTCCCTTCGGCCCATTTCGTCCCATCGGCGCGCCACGCGGTCCACTTCGTCTCTCGCGAGTCGCTGGAATGGATCTCCTCGCGGTTCTTCGCGCCCTCCTCGTGATAGAGGGTCCACAGGCCCTGCTTGATGCCGCCGCGGTAATCGCCCTCGAGCTGCTTCACGCCGGTCTCGAAGTAGCTCACCCAGCCGCCTTCCATCTTGCCGTCGACGTAGCTCCCTTCCGTCTTGACCTTGCCATTCTTGTGCCACTCCACCCAGCGGCCGTGCTTCTTGCCGTCGGGCTTCGCGCACCACTGCAGGGTTCCCGCCGGTGGCGCGCGGCCATGTAGCTGCGCCCCATCAGGGCAGGGACCGGGGGAACTATCGCAGCCCAGGGCGGCAATGCCCGCGACGACGGCCAGGGGCACGAGGGGCTTGCAACGGGATCCTAGTTGCAGGTGCCGACCCCGCTACAGCTACAGTTGTTGCTCGCGAAGGTGTAGTCGTCGGAGGCCGCCTGGAAGGTCCCGAGACCGTAGTCGTGCTTCGCGCAGTCCTGTGTGTATGCCGTCGTGCCCACGCACGCAGGGGCGCTGGTGATACCGCACCCCTGACCGCAGCGGCCCTTGCAGCCGTTGCCGCTGCCGCCGTTACAGCCACAGCCCCTGCCGGCCTGGCGATAGTGGCCGGACCCGATGTACTGATTGCCGCAGGAGCAGGAGATGTGCGTCCAGCTGTGCTCCGAGACGTAGCGGTAGGGCGTGAGGACCTCACCGACCGGCACGATCTGCATGAAGCTCGTCTGGCGCACCGACGTCTCCTCGACCCGCGTGCGCTGCCCTTCCGGCGGCACGGCCTTCGTGAGCCCCTCGAGGAGAGAGTCGAGGAGCTGGGCCCGCGCAGCGTCGAGCGGGCTGCCGCCTGGCACGAAGTCACCAGTGCCCTGGTTGTAGTCGACATGGAAGGCGATGAGCGAATCGCCGAAATCATACGTCACGTCGACGACGTTGGCTTCGCTCTCGTCCACCAGCACGCGCACGGATGCCGCGCCCGACCGGCAGGTCGCCTCGAGCGTGTACGCGTCGTGCTGGATCAACGCAAAGCCTTCCTCCCCCGGGCCCTGTTCCAGCGGCTCGCTCGCGCAGCCCATCACCATGGATACCGCCAGCGTGACTCCGCAAAAGAATCGCTTCTTCATCTAACTCTCGCTTCCGCGCTGCTCGGATGAGCGACCACGCCCGGAGATATTAAAACGGTCGCTCGTACCAGCTCAACATAAAATCAGGTGATTCGACAGCGGCTCCGGCCGCGGTCGTGCAAGGACGCCGCGGATGTCCGCCGCTGGTGCGCACCATGGCCTCGCGTGCAGAGCTCACGCCCGCAGACGACAGGACCGCAATGACGGCTCAAGGTGAACCGCTGTAAGATGAGGTGCGGGCGCGCCCGCCCGCGCCACGCCGGCGAGCCTCCCCCCGCCGGCGCGCTCACGCCACAGGCGGCGCCGCCTCCGGCGCATCCGGGCGCTCGGCCGCCGCTTCCTCTTCCTCGCGCAAATGGCTCTCGCCCCGGCGCGTCGCGAACGCCGCAGCGAAGACCTCGTCGACCTCCGGCCGCTCCGGCGCGTCGTACTGGAACCACGCCGCCTGCACGCGCTCCGGAGTCACGTCGAGGACGACGTACCCGCGGCGCCACAGGTTCACGTACTTGATATGAGGGTTCGAGAGGGCCACCGGCTCGTAGGTCTGCGCCTCTTCCTCGGTGAAAAAGGGCGACGTGATCCCCGGCGTCACGATCTCGACCGCCAGCGCCCCCTCCCCGGTACCGGGATCGTAGATGTCCGGATCGAGCGGCGCCGGCGTGAGGTCGATGGCCCACGAAGAGTGGATGTCGCCGGTGAGCACGACGACGTCGCGCACGCCCTCCTCGGTGAGCATGTCGAAGAAGCGCTGGCGCGCCGCCGGGTACCCGTCCCACGCGTCGGCGTTCAAGAGCTGGGGGATCTGCCCTATCATGACCTGCTGCCCCATGAGCTTCCACGCCGCCGTGGAGCCGGCGAGCTCCGCGCGCAGCCACGCCTCCTGGTCCTGCCCGAGGAGCGTCCGCGCCGGGTCGGCGATCGCCTCGGCGTCGCCTTCGCTGGCCTGCAGGTCGCGCCCCCACGAGCGCGTGTCGAGCAGGAGGAGGTCGACGAGGTCTCCGTAGCGCAGCGCGCGCCAGATCTTGCCGTCCTCCTCCTCGCGGATCGGCATCCACTCCGCGTAGACGCGCCGCGCGGTCGCCTTGCGGGCCTCCCACGCCCCCTCGACGCCCTCGGTGTGGTTCTCGGCGCCGCCCTTCCAGGCGTTGTTCGCCGACTCGTGATCATCCCATACCGTGATGAACGGGTGCTGCTGGTGCGCCGCCTGAAGGTCCTTGTCGCGCCGGTACTGCGCGTAACGCGCGCGGTAGTCGGCGAGCGTCACGATCTCGTGCGAGGGCTCGTACTCCCGCGCGCCCCCGAACTCGCCGCTGCCATACTCGTAGAGGTAGTCGCCGAGGTGGATGACCGCGTCGAGGTCGAGGCGCGCGGCGATGCGGCGGTATCCGTGGAAGAACCCGTGCGCATAGCTCGAGCACGACGCGACCGCGAACCGCAGCCGATCCACGCCGCCGCTCGGCGCGGTCCTCGTGCGGCCGACAGGCGACGACCCGTCGAGGGCGATGAACCGGTAATAGTAGGTCGTCCCAGCCTCGAGGCCGTCGGCGTCGACCTTGACGGTGTAGTCGCGCTCCGCGCTCGTCGTGAGCGACCCCGAGCCCACGATGTCCGTGAACCCCACGTCGAGCGCGATCTGCCACGTCACCTCCACGCCGGCGCCGCCGCCGCCGACCGGCGTCACGCGCGTCCAGAGGATCACCGCGTCCGGCAGCGGATCCCCGCTCGCGACGCCATGCTGGAAGACCGCCTTCGACCGCTCGCTGGACGGGGACGGGGCATCCCCCGACGCCGGCCGCGGCTCGTCGCCGCCAGGGTCGTCGCCCGAGCACCCCTGGAGACCAGGGATCGCGGTGATGCTGAGCATGGACACGCCATGGAGGAGATTCCGCCGGGTAATCGCCATGATTCCTTGCTCCTCGCGGACCAGGTGCCGCGCGCTGCGTATGGGCGCCTGGAAACCACCCCGCAAGCGGAATCACGGGGCTGTCACGCGGGCGTCGCAGCGCGCCCTCGATAGCGCCGCAGGCGGCGGGAAAGCAGTGATCCTGCTCGCGCTGGCGTGCGCGCTCGGGCACCGCGCGCTTTTGCTCCACCTGACTCGAGCGCCGGCCGCGCCCGTCCCATCGACAGCGCGCAGCGCGGCGATGACGCGTCGTTGTTTCATTCGAGACATCTCCCCGCCAGAGTGTTCTGGCATAACGTCCCGATTTCAATCCATCCACAGAGGGAAGTGTTTCATGATGAAGAAAGGCGCCAGAATCAACATCGCCTTGGCGCTTCTCGCGCTGCCGGTCGCCGCGATGAGCGCTTGCTCCGGCGACGAGTCGGTGAAGCCCATGGCCCCGCCGGCCCCGCCCGCCGAGGAAGCCGAGCAGTACAGCGTGCAGCTTGGCCCGCGGCCTTACTACCTCGTCGAGGACATGGAGGAGGGAGAGCTGAAGGAGGCGCTCGAGGCGTGCTCCGAGGGGCCCTTCGAGCGCACCGACTTCTCGATCGGACATCGCGGCGCTTGCATGCAGTTCCCCGAGCACACGAGGGAGTCGTACGAGGCCGCCGCCCGCATGGGGGCCGGCATCGTGGAGTGCGACGTCACGTTCACCAAGGACCGCCAGCTGGTATGCCGTCACGACCAGTGCGATCTGCACACGACGACGAACATCCTGGCGATCCCGGAGCTCGCCGAGAAGTGCTCGGAGCCGTTCGTGCCGGCCGACGCCGAGGCCGGCACGCCTGCATCGGCGAAGTGCTGCACGAGCGACATCACGCTCGCCGAGTTCAAGCAGCTCTGCGGCAAGATGGACGCCGCGAACCCGGACGCGACAACGGCCCTGCAGTACATGGCCGCGACACCGGACTTCCGCACGGACCTGTACGCCACCTGCGGCACGCTGCTGACGCACGCCGAGAGCATAGAGCTCTTCTCGAGCCTGGGCGTCAAGTTCACGCCCGAGCTCAAGACCCCGGGGGTGGAGATGCCGTACGAGGGCGACTACACGCAGGAGGACTTCGCGCAGCAGATGATCGACGACTACAAGAAGGCCGGCGTCGACCCGAAGAGCGTCTTCGCGCAGTCCTTCAGCCTGGACGATGTGCTCTACTGGCTCGCGAAAGAGCCGGAGTTCGGCGCGCAGGCCGTGTACCTCGACAGCCGCGTCGACACGCCCGAGGGCTACGAGACGGCGGTCTCCGGGATGCAGAGCCTCGCGGACCAGGGCGTGAAGATCGTCGCGCCGCCCTTGTTCGCGCTCGTGACGCTCGACGGGAACAAGAAGATCGTGCCGTCGGAGTACGCCACGGCCGCCAAGGCCGCGGGCCTCGATATCATCACGTGGACGCTCGAGCGCTCGGGCCCTCTGGCGAGCGGCGGTGGCTACTATTACCAGTCGGTCGTGGACGCCATCGACAACGACGGCGACACGATGGTGATGCTCGACGTGCTCGCGCGCGACGTGGGCGTCCGCGGCGTCTTCTCCGACTGGCCGGCCACCGTGACGTACTACGCGAACTGCATGGGCTTCTGAGCCGAGCGGCCGGCGCCCGGCGGCGCGCGCCCGCTCAGGGGCGCACCGCGAGGTACACAGTGCTCCACAGCTGCACCGCGTTCGACTCGTCCTGGTGCGCCCTCTCGGCCCCGAACGGGACCAGCCGGTAACGCCCTCCCTCGACGGCCCAGCTCCAGAGCTCCCACGTGCTCGCCTCGCGCGAGGCACGGATCACCTCCCAGAGCGCGCTCCGCGCCCGCTCCAGGGCGGCTCGCGCGCGGGTTGTCGACGACAGATCGCCGCGGCCGAGCTGCCTGTCGAGGCCGGCGGCGAGCATCGCTTGCTGCCACGACCAGGTGACCGTGCCGTGGTAATGGGCCGCCGTGAACAGCCCACGCATCGCCGGGTCCGGCGCGAAAGCGGGGTTCGCGACAAGGATGCCCACCGGCGTCCGGAGGCCGGCCGGGAAGGGGCGAATCACGCGGCCCGCGATCTCCTCGAGCGCTTCCGGCGGCGGCTCCGTGAACAGGAGAACGAAGCTGTCGTCGGAGTGCATGATGGGAATGGGCCGGCCCTCCCCGTCGAGCGCGATCGCCGGGAACGAGAGCGTCCCCGACAGCGACGCGACAACCGGCGCAGGATCGATCCCCAGCGACTCCGCATAAGCCCCCGCGCGCCGCCTCGCCTCGGCCTCCGGCAGCTCCACCCGGAAGAAAACGCCGACGTCCTTCCACGCCCGCGCGTACCGCTCCGCCCGGGCGGCGTCTTCCTGGTCCGGCTCCGCGCCGAGCAGCGGGCTCGCGAGGAGCCGCGCCGAGGCGCGGAGGGCGGCGGGGACGAGCGCCACGTTCACGTCGTACGGGATCCGGCCGAACGCGAGCCCCGCCTCGCTGTCGCGCCACTCGCCCACCGACGCGCCCTCCTTGAGCGCGATCAGCGCCCTCGGATCCCGCGTCTCGGCGAACGGGGCGGCGAGGCGGAGCACGAGCGCCACGTTCCGCGCGAGCGCCTGCGCGTACGTCTCGCCGCCCGGCGTCCGGCGCGCCAGGAACGCCGCCGCGCGCGCCCGGCCCGGCGCGCTGCCGAGCAGGTACTCGGCGGCCAGCGGCGCGAGGAGGAAGTCGTCGTCGACCATCTTGTAGTCGTGGACGGGCTCGCGCAGCGCGTGGACGGGCTCGCGCAGCGCGCCGGCGCGGCCCGCCGCGAGGCGCAGGAGCGCCGCGTACTCGCCGATCGCCTCCTCGTGCGCTACCTCGCCCTCCGGGCTGAGCCGGTCGAGGACCGAGCCGATGCCCGCCTCGACCACCGCCGGCTCGAGGACCGGCAGGAGCATCCTCACCGCGAGCAGGGTGTCCCGGCCGAAGTACGTGAGGAAGCGCCACGACCCGGCGAGCAGCTTCTCCCGGTACGTGAGAAAGGCGAGCGCCTGCCGGTGGCGCGGGTCGTCGCCGGCGCGCTCGTTCGCTATCTCGTCGAGGGGCACCGGCGTGAGCGGCGCCTCGTCCGAGAGCGCCGTCACGCGGAAACGGAGGCCCCGCGGCCCGGCCGCGAGCTCGACGCGCCCGTCGAGCCCGAGCGCGGCCGTCGTGCCGTCCAGCGGCTCGACCAGGAGCTCGAGGTGGTGCTCGCCGTCCAGCGTTGTGCGCCGCACGGCGATCGACCCGCCGCAAGGCGCCGCGCACGCCTCGACGTCGGCGCGGAGCCAGGCAGGGAGCTCGCCGTCGCGCCCCACCTCGCGGACGGTGCGGATGCTCCCGAGGACCAGCCGGTGCAGGCGCAGCGCCGGGACCGCGCTCACGAGGAGCGCCGAGACGCCGCGCATCCCGCCCGGCCGCTCCACCCCCGAGAGGCCCCCCTCGACCGAGAGCTCGACCGGCGCCGGGAGCGCGTCGAACCACGCCGCGATCCCCATGTTCCCCGCCGGGAAAGCGACGATGAGCCGCGGCGACACACCCGAGGTCACGAGGAGATGAGCGGCGATATGACCATGACGGAAGAAGTGATTGTGAATCGCGCCTTCCTGCAGCGCGAAGGCCAGGAGCTCGGGAGCTCGCGGCGCGGGCGTGCCGGCGTCGGGGGCGCTGGAAGCGCCGGGCACGATGGAAGCCCCGGACGCGCAGGAGGCGGCCAGGAGCGTTGACAAGGTGGTTCCCATCATGAAGCGCTCGGTGCTCGTGGGCCTCGTGGGCACCGCGAGACCCTAGCTAGCCGGGACGGGCCTGCCAAGGACTAAGGATCTTCCTGCGGCAGCTAGCTTACCCAACCTACGCGAAGGCCACATATCGCGCGTTTCGCTGGAAGTTCACAGATTCAGCAGGACGCCAGGCCGGACATCGCCAAACGGCCCTCGCGGCGAGCGCATCCGGAGAACCAGAGAAAGGGAGGCGGACACAAAAGAAAGAGTTCACGCTTTTGTTGCCCTGTGATAACCCATCCGAGACGTCGGTTGTTGATAGTGAGTTCGCAGCAGGCGAGTGGCCTGCCAACAACGATAAATAGGAAGGGGGTTCGATATGGACGAGAGCATCTCCGGCCAGGGCGCGGCCGGCAGCAACGGTTCCGATCACGCTCAGCTCAGCAACCCGCGAGAAGGCCTGATCTATACCTGGGTTGACGGCAGCCTCGGCGTGGTCGAGGAGGTCGTGCGCGCGGGGTTTGGCTTCCTCGAGGACGTGCGCACCGAGACGCAGGAGCGGCTCGGCGCGACGCTCGACCTGATCGAGGGCATCGATCGCAGCGTGTTCCGGGTCGCGCGCAAGGCGCTCGGGCGCATGGACGGCATCGGCGCGCGCGCCCTCACGAGCAGCGAGCACGGCTGGTATGCGCTGCTCGGCACGCTCCGCCGCACGTCGCAGAGCGCGGCGGGGCTCGCCTCGGAGACGGCCGTCTCCATCGTGGGCGAGCGCCGGGCGACACAGCAGCTCATCATGCCATCGTCCTGAGCTCGGCGCTCACGAACTGCCGCTCGACAAGCCGGCGATAGAGACCGTCCTGGGCGATGAGCGCCGCGTGCGCGCCGCTCTGCACGATCGTACCCCCATCCATCACGAGCACGCGGTCGGCGCCCATCACCGTCGAGAGCCGGTGGGCGATGATCAACGTCGTTCGCCCCTTCATCAGCGCCTCGAGCGCCCCCTTCACGAGGTGCTCGCTCTCGGCGTCGAGCGCGCTCGTGGCCTCGTCGAGCACGAGCAGCCGAGGGTCCTTGAGCATGGCGCGGGCGATCGCCACGCGCTGCTTCTGCCCGCCGGACAGCTGAACGCCGCGCTCGCCGACGAGCGTGCGATATCCCTCCGGGAACCGCTGAATGAAATCGTGCGCGTTCGCCGCGCGCGCGGCGGCCTCGACCTCCGCGTCAGAGGCAGTCTCCCGTCCATAACGGATGTTGTCGGCCACGCTCGTGGCGAAGAGGAGAGGCTCCTGCGCGACGATGCCGATCTGCCGGCGGAGCCAGATCGGCGACAGGTCGCGGAGGTCGCGCCCGTCGAGGAGAATCCGCCCCTCGTCGGGATCATAGAGCCGCAGGAGCAGCGAGGAGATCGTCGATTTGCCCGCCCCGGACGGCCCGACCAGCGCAATGACCTCTCCGGGGCGAACCGAGAGATCGATGCCCTTGAGCACCTGCACGTCCCGGCGCGTCGGGTAGCTGAACCGCACGCGCTGGAGCTCCAGGCCTCCCTGGACGGAGGCAGGCTGGAGGCCGCCGGTGTCCGCCATGGCCGGCTGGCGATCGAGGAGCTCGAAGATGCGCTCGACGGCGCCGGTGGCCTTCATGAAGTCGGCCCAGAGGTCGCTGAGGCCGCCGAGCGCGAAGGCGACGACGATCGTGTAGACAAGGAACGAGGTGAGCCCGCCGAGGGTGAGGCGGCCGGCGACGACGAGGTGGCCGCCGTACCAGAGCACGAGCGCCGCGGCGCTGTAGCCCGCGAACATCACCACCCCCGTGAAGCTCCCCGAGGCGCGGATGCGCTTCCTCGCGAGCTCGAACGACTCGTCGACCCGGCCGGCATAGCGGTCCACCTCGCGCTTCTCGCCGGCGAAGGCCCGGACCGTGCGGATACCCGAGAGCGCCTCCTCGGCGACCTCGCTGGCGCGGGCGAGCGCGTCCTGGACGCTGCGGGAGAGCCGGCGGACCCGGCGGCCGTAGGAAACCGAGCCGAGCGCCACGACGGGCACCACGGCGAGCATGAGGAGGGTGAGGCGCGGGGAGGTGTAGAAGAGGAACGCGACGCCGCCGATCACCGACGCGACGAAGCGCAGGGCCAGCGAGACGTTGAGGCTGACGGCGCTCTGGAGGACGGTCGTGTCCGACGCGAGGCGGTTCGTCAGCTCGCCCGTCCTGTGGTCGTCGAAGAACGCCACCTCCTGCCGGAGGAGGTGCTCGAAGAGCTGCGCCCGCAGCCGGGCCACGACGCGCTCGCCGGCGGTCGAGAAGAGGACGAACCGCAGCGCGATGGCGGCCGCCTGGACCACGATGAGCAGCGCCAGCCAGAGCGCCGCGTCGTCGATCGCCTGGACGCTGTTGACGCCGTTGCCCGGGCCGAGCGCGTCGTCGATGATCTTCCGGATCGCCTGGGGGAGCAGGAGGCTGATGCCGCTGCCGATGGCCAGGAACAGGGCGCCGAGCGCGAGCCTGCCGACCTCGGGGCGCGCGAGGAGGAGCAGGCGTCGGAGGTGCGCGCGGCCGGGGCGCCGGTCGTTACCTGGGCTCTGCATGGCGGGCGCGAGCGTAGCAGGCGCCGCGGAAGCGGCGATCCCGCGGATCAGCGCTCCCCGGCGCCGCGGCCCTGGGCGCCGCGCCTCGCCCGGCGGTGGAGCACGATGGACAGCGCGACCGCCACGGCGCCCAGCCCGGCGACGGCGAGGAGCAGCCCCCTCCCGCGCCACGGGCGCAGCGGCCCGGGCGCGGCCTGCCCCGGGCCATCTGCTTCCGCTGGCCGCCCGCCCGCGCGCGGGAGCGGGACGATCGCGCGCCGCGCCGCCGCCGCGTCGGCGAGCGCGCGGCGGACGCGGGCGGCGTCGAGCGCGGCGTCCGCCGGGATGAGCGCGCGCAGCGCGGCCCGCGCCCTGAAGAAGGGGGCGCCCTCGCCGCTCCACGCGGCGGGCGAGGTGTCGAGCGCCTCGTCGAGCGCGGCCGGGATCACCTCCTTCACGATCGCGTCCACGGCGCCGGGCGACGCCGGCCTCGCCAGCGCGATGTAGCCGGCGTCCTGGATGCCGCGGCGCAGGCTCTTCAGGCGCATCGAGGGGAGCACGCCGGCGAAGCCGATCGAGCGGGAGGCGAACGCCCCCCGCTGCGTGCCGGGATAGAGCAGCATGCCGTCGCCGAGGCAGGCGTCGCCGTCCTGGTTGTGGAAGTTCTCGGCGACGGTGAACGGGTCGACCGGGCCTTTGCCGCCGCGGTTGCCGTCATGCCAGAACGCCGTCTCCCAGAGGAACCAGCGGTCCACCTCGTGCGAGGCCGCGATCCAGCCGTCGGCCATGAGCCCGGTGAGCGGCGCGTCGATCATGAAGGTGCCGGTCCGCGGGAGCGCGCCGTTGTAGACCCAGAGCCGCTTGCCTGCCTCGCGCGCGGCCCGCGCCCACGTCGAGTCGAAGCGGTTGGCGGGCGTGAGCACGAGGTCGACGTCCTGCTTCACGGGGTCGACCTCGCCGCACGAGTGCCCCACGAGGATGCGCGACGAAAGGCGCGAGCCGCGGATCAGCCGGCGCCACCCGGGCCCGCGGGGGCTCTCGCATTGCTCGTCGACCGCGTACAGCATCACGTCGTCCACCGCAGGCGGGAGGAGCTCCGCGACGGCCTCGACGCGGCGGAGCGTCTCTTCCCCGGGATCGCCGAAGCCGCCGTAGGCGCCGAGCGCCACCGCGGCGGGCGGGACGCCCGCGCCCGGCCCGCGGTAGCCGCGCTCCTTCGTGTAGAGCGAGCCGTCGATGGCCGCGCGCAGCCGCTCCACCTCGGCGGGGCTCCGGACCGAGGCGAAGCCGTCGACGTGGTGCTCGTGGAGCAGCTGCCAGAGCTGCTGCTCGACGGCGGGTCCGTCGCCGACCCGCGCGGCGACCTCGTCGGCCTCGTAGAACGCGATGAAGTCGACCGGGCTGTACGGCAGCGTCGCCGGGGCGACCTCGAGCCGGAGATCGAGCGACGCGAGGTCGCCGTGCGACGCCGAGCTGACCACCACCTTGCCCTCGTACGCGCCGGGGGCGGCGCCCTCCGGGACGTGGAGGTCGATCCAGACGGCCCTCGTCTCGCGAGCGCCCACCTCGAGCGGGTACGGCGCCCAGGGCGGCGCGAGCTCGACCGGGATGAGCGCGTCGGGAAGGAAGCCAACGTGCCTGTCGTCGGGCGGCCGCGCCGCCGCGGTCCAGCCGAGCGACTCCGCGGGCCTCTGCTCGTTGCGCGAGCGCCGCTTGATCTCGACGTAGTGCTCGACGAAGCGGTCGATCGCGATCGCCGGCGCGGGCGCCGCGCCCTGGGCCGGCGCCTGCTGCTGCGGCGGCGCCTGCGGCTGCTGCGGCGGCGCCTGCTGGTGCGACGGCGCCGGCGCCTGCTGCTGCGGCGCCGCTGCGGGCGCGCCTCCGCTGGACGCGAGCCCGAGCCCCGAGAGCTCTACCTTGACGCCGCGCACGGGCTCCGCGCCGGCCTCGACGATCACCTGGAACGCGACGACCTCCGCGCGCAGCGCGCCGAGCCGGATCGGCTCGCCGGGCCGGAAGAGCGCGTTGCCCTCGCCGCGCGAGAGCGGCAGGCCGACGTCCTCCCGGCGGACGCGCGTGCCGTCGTCGGCCACCCAGACGTGCGCGCGCTCCTCGGCGGCGGCGCTCGGCGGGAGCGCGGAGCACGAGAGCGCGAAGAGCAACGCTGCGGGGAGGAGCGGAAGGGATCGCGGCATGGCGCTCGGCTTTCCTGAGGAGAAGCGACCGCCGGGATCGGCGGAAGCGCCCATCGTAGGAGCGCGGCCGCGCGCCCCTCAAGCGCAGCGTGGCGCGCGGCACGAGAGCGACACGTCACCGCGCCCCGGCCGGCGGTTGACAGGGCCGCCTGGCTCGGGCCATGTCGCGCCGTGGATCTGACGAGAGCCGCACTCCTCGCCGGCGGCGCCGCCGTGGCTGGCGTCATCAACGCGGTGGCCGGCGGCGGCACGCTCGTGTCGTTCCCCGCGGCGATCGCGGCCGGGCTGGCCCCGCTCGCCGCGAACGCGACGAACGCCGTGGCGCTCACGCCCGCGTCGCTCGCTTCCGCGTGGGCGTACCGCCGCGAGCTCTCCCGGGACTACCGCGTCCTGCGCGTCCTCCTGCTGCCGTCGCTGCTCGGCGGCATCGCCGGCTCGGCCCTCCTGCTCGTGACGCCGCAGCGCGTGTTCGACGCCGCGGTGCCCGGGCTCGTGCTGCTCGCGACGCTGCTCCTCTTCTGGCAGAACCTGCGCCCGGCGCGGCCCTCCGCGAAGGGCGGCGCGGGCGCGGGCGCGGTGGAAGAGTTCGCCCTGCCCTCGCGGCCGTGGCTCGTGTTCCTGCTCCAGTTCCTCGTGAGCGTCTACGGCGGCTACTTCGGCGCGGGCATCGGCATCATGATGCTGGCGCTCCTTTCCTCGTTCGCGGGCAACGTGGACATCCACCGGATGAACGCGATCAAGACGGTGCTCGCCAGCTTGATCAACGGCGTGGCCGCGATCGCCTTCCTTTTCGCGGGCGCGGTCGACGCGGTGGCGACGCCGATCATGATGGCGGCGGCGGTGGTCGGCTCGTTCGCCGGCGCCGCGGTGGCGCGGCGCATCGAGCCGAGGAAGGTGCGCTGGTTCGTGGTGGTGCTCGGGCTCGTGCTCACGGCCAAGCTCGGGTGGGACCGGTTCGGCCCGGCGGCCGGGCCCTCCCGCGCGGCCTGCCCGGCCGCCGGGACGACGCTCCACCTGCGCTCTGGCGGTGTTGGATGAGCGCCGGCGCGCCGCGTTGCTGCGGGACGGCTCGACCTGCATCCACGTGGTCGAGCGCGCCTCGCCGGCGGCGGCGAGCAGGCGGGCGCGCGGGTGTCAAATGCGCACGAGGCTCCCGCCGGCAGCAGCGGCGGGAGCCTCGTCGTGTGGAATGACGTTCGAGCGCGGCCGGGGGCTCAGGCGCTCTTACAGGCCGACGAGCTGGGGCGGGCAGCTGTAGGTATTGCCCATGTGGGTGACGTCGGTCTGCTGGCCGGAGATGCTGTCCCGGTCTCCCGAGATGGTGTTGCCAGCATTGGTGTTCTCCAGGACCACATAGTTGCCGCCGAGGTCATGGGCCTTGTTCTTCATGTCGTTCACCGCGCCCTCCTGCAGGTTCGCGTTGCTGGTGAACTTCCCGGAGATCGAGCCGCCCTGCTCTCCGATCACGGTTCCGACGAAGCGGCACCCCTGGGGGGCCGGCTGCTTGGTGACGATGACCCTCTCCGCGCCCGGGTTGAGCTCCACGGCGGCGCAGGCAGGCAGGATCGAGCAGGACAGGAGGAAGAGGGCAAACGCGCGGTAGATCGGGGTTTTCATGACAGCACCTTCTGCCGATTGCTACGGGCGCGCGGCGGCGCTTCTTCCTCGCCGCGCCGCGGGGAAGGCAGGGTCCCGACACCCGTTGTCGTGCCGGTCACGCCCCTCGCTGAATCGGTCGTGGCGTCACCGTCGAGGGGTCTTCACCCTGAGGAATCCCCTCATTTGCAGCCATTTTCAGCGGAGAAATTGAACAGGGAGGCGGGGAGACAGGGAGTATTTTGAAGATTCCCCTCCCCGCCTCCCCGCCTCCCTGTGAATTTTCCGAAGAATTTGAGGGGATGCCTCAGGTCTTCACCGGCTCACGGGTGCTCGAGCCGCCGGAGCCGGTACGCCCGCCCGTCCCACAGCGAGAACGGCCGCTCGCCGCTCGCCAGCACGTCGAACCCGTGGCGGGCCGCGAGCCGCGCGACGTCGGCCGCGTCGCGCGCGAGGTCGCCTCGATACGAGTAGTTCAGGATGACGAGCTCTCCGCCGGGCCGCAGCACCCGGCGCGCCTCCGCGACGTGCCGGTCCACGACCGCCTCGCCCGCCGCCACGAGGTAAGGGAACGAGTCGACCGCGTACACGAGCTCGAAGCGCGCGGGCGGCACGTCGCCGAGGTCGACGCCCGACGAGACAGCGAGCACGACGTTCGGCAGCCCCGCGCAGCGGCGCCGCGCGGCCTCGACCATGCGCGGCGCTACGTCGAGCCCCCAGGCCTCGCGCACCCGCGGCGCGAGCGCCGCCTCGAAGCGGCCGATCCCGCAGCCGATCTGGAGGATCGCGCGGTCCTCCCCGAGGAGGCCCCACCGCTCGAGGAGCTCGACCACCTCCCGCGTCGCGCGCTCGAGGAGCTCCGGATCGCCGAGCGAGTACGCCGCGACGCTCGCCTCCTCCGAGCGCGCGCAGAGCTCGTCGAACAGCCGCGCGGTGCGCGCCGGCGCGTCCGCCCCGGCGCCGCCGCCCGCGTCCCGGTGCGCGCCCAGGATCTCCGCCACGGTCGCGCACGCGGCGCGCCGCTCGCTCAGGCAGCGGCGCAGCGCCTCGAGGCGCGCCGCCGGCTCGCCCTTCCCGTCTCCCCCGCCCTGCCCCGCCGCCGCCCGCGCCGCCTCGATCGCGCGCTCAGCGGCCGCGAGGTCTCCAGCGGCGCCGAGCAGCCGCACGAGGCCGACCTCCGGCGATACATCGCCGGACATCACGGCCTCCACCGCGCCGTCGAGCTCGCCGCGCCCGGCCTCTCGCCCGCTGTCCCGGCCGGCCTCGACCGCGCCGCGGGGCCGCAGCCGCCGGCGGTACGTCCAGCGATCGACGGCGCCCCACTCGTACTTGTACGGCTCGCGGCCGCGGAGGAAGTCCACGGTCCGCGCGCCCTCGCGCGCCGCGTGCTCGATCGCGCTGGCGAGCATCACGAGCCCCGGGCTGTACCAGGCGAACTCCGGATCGAAGCCGGTGATGTACGACGCGAGCCCGCCCCGCTCGGCGATCCCATAGAGCGACGCGATGACCCGCCCGTCGAGCCGCAGGCCGAACAGCCGCAGCGCGCCCCGCGCGCACAGCCCCCGCGCGACCGATCGGTGGAACGGCCGGAACGCCTCGTCCAGCACGCCGCCCTCGCCGCGCGAGATCCAGCGCGCCCGATGGTTCGCGAACAGCGCGTCGAGCAGCTCGTCCATGCTCGCCGCGTCGGCCACGTCGACGCGCAGGGCCCCGGCCCGCGCGAGCCGCTTCCGCGCGCGGCTGACGCGCGCGCGCATCCCCGGCGAGAACAGGTCGTCCGGCCCGGCGCCTTCGGGGATCGTCACCATCGGACACGCCTCGTGCTTCTCGACCTCGTCCGACCAGCCGCGGGGCGCCTCGGCCGCGAACAGGGGCGACGACGGGCGCAGGTCGTGGAAATCCGCGACATCCCAGGCGTCCGCGCGCTCGTCGAGGCACGCGAGCACCGCCTCCGCGACAGCGCGCTCGTACCCGGGCGCGGCGAGGACGTCGAGGTAGTCGGTGATGCCGGCGCCGAGCAGCGCGACGAGGCGCTCCCCGCGGTAGTGGTGGATCGCGAGGGGCGCCAGGCCGACGAGCCCCTGCTCGGACCAGAAGGCCAGGGCGAGCACCTCCTCGGGGCCGCGCTCGCGGCACCACGGGAGCAGCCACTCGGGCCGCTGGAACGTCGTCGCCGCCGGACAGCGCTCCCACAGCGCGCTCCACGGCTCCCGCAGCGCCTCGAGCTCCCCGCGGCGGTGCAGCACCTTGATGTCGAGTCGTTCGCTCACCTGGCCTCCGAGAGGCGGGCTCTCCCCGGCCAGCGCCGCGCGAGCGCGCTCGCCGGGCTCCCGGCTCCTCTCGGCGCCGTATCCTCGCAGAGGCGAGCGGCCACGCAACCGCCGCGCGCTACCCCGGGGACGGCTCGCCGAGCACGCGATAGAGGCCGCCGTCCGCGTCCTCGGCGACCAGCTCGACGCCCGGGCACGAGAGGGACGAGCCGCTCGGCACGATAACCCAGCGCGGCGCGGGCGCGCCCGCGAGGACCGGCGCCAGCGCGCCGCACGGAAGGGGGCCTCCTTCGTCGTAGAGCGCGGAGAGGAGCTCGACGCGGCGGTCCCACTCGAGCACCTCCCGATCCGCGTACGGGTGCGACTTCCAGTCCGCGAAGATCGCGGCGGGCGCGTTGAGGCGCAGGTGCTCCCAGGACGGGGGGATGACCATCACGTCCGTCGCCGACCCGCGGCGCTGCGCCTCGCGGGCGAGCGCGATGCCCGCGTCCTCGCGCCGGCCCATGCGATGCAGCCCCTGGCGCACGCCGACCGCCATGGCGATCGCCCACGCGCCCCCGACGAGGCCCGGGAGGACGAGGCGCTGCGGGTGGCGCATCAGGCGCCCGAGGAGCGCGGCGAAAAGCATCGCGGTGGAGAGCGGGACGAGCCAGCTCGAGATGCGCCACGGGAAGGAGAGCCGCAGCGTGTACAGCCCGGGAAAGGCGACGGCCGCGAGCGTGCCGAGCACGCAGAAGCCGGCGAACGCGCCGAGGCGCAGCTTGCCCGACCGCCGCGCTACAGCGACGGCCCCGGCGACGATCAGCGCGCGGAGGACTACCTCGACGTCGAACCAGCGCCGCGGGTCCGTGTGGTGCGGGATGCGGACGTCGGCGATGATCCGCTGCGCGGCGCGGAACGTCGCGCCGTCGGAGGGGGCGAACCGCGTCACCGTCCAGAGCAGCGGGGGCGCGAGCACCGCCGCGGTGAGCGCGGCGAGGGCCGCCTTGCGCGGCCACGGCGCCTCGCGGTCGAGCGCGAGCGCGACGCCGACGAGGAGCAGCACGGAAGGGATGTACGTCGGGTGCAGGACCGCCGACAGCGCGGCGGTCGCCGCGCCGGCGCGCGGGCGGCCGTGCAGCCACAGGGCGAGGCCGACGAGGAGGAGCGCGCCGGAGTTCGCCGGCTGGAGGAAGTTGCGGACCACGTGCTGGTCGGCGACCCCCGCGAAGGCTACCAGAGGCCGCGGTCCCGCGAGCCACGCGGCCGCGAGCGCGCAGGCGACGACCCACCGCGGGGCGCGCCGCGCGTCGTCCGGCAGCAGCGCCTCGGCCGCGAGCACGAGCGCCGCGAGGCACGCGGCGTTGAGGAGGGCGTTCAGCGCGAGCAGGCTGGCCGGGCCCGCGAGCGAGAGCAGCGGGGCCACGAGCCACGTGAAGAACGGCGTGGGATCGACGGTGTGCGCGAACCAGTCCGCCTCGAGCTGCGGGTAGGCGCCCGAGCGCAGCGCCGCGTGCACGAGGTACGTGTTCTGGTTGACCACGAACGCGCGCGACATCGACGCGACCGCCCCGAAGACGGCGCACGGCGCGAGCCACGACCACGCGCCCCCCGCGCCGGGGTGGTGCGCCTGGCGCGCGCGGCCTGGAGGAGCGGAGGCGGTGTGTTCTACCTCGGTAGCCAGCGGCACGGCCGGCGCGAACCTATCACGGCCGCGCAGACTGGTATACCCGAGCACCAATTCGGCGCGGCCGGTCAGCCGTCCGCGCGCGCCACGACGAAGATCAGGTGACGTTGCAGCCGGATCCCCTCCGGCGCGCGGCGGTGCTCGAGCTCGGCATCGAGCGCTGTCCTGACCCTCTCGGCGTCCGCCGGGACGAGGTTGGACAGGAAGTTGCCGAAGGAGCTGGCCAGGTTGAACGCGATGACGTCCTCCGTGCTCGCGAAATGGTCCGTGAAGGTGCGGATCTGGAGCTTCGGCTCCGGGAAGCCAGCGAGGACGAGGGTGCTTTTCAGCTCGTCGGAGGTCACCTTGTACGTGGTGCTGCCGGACGTCTCCGCGGTGCCCGTCAGGCCGAGAGAGGCCAGCACGCCGCTCAGCACCCCCTCGAACTCGTGCGGGCGCTCCCGGACGGCCGAGCTGATCCCGAGGCGCCCTCCCCGCTTGAGCACGCGGCGCGCCTCGCGCAACGGGCCGAGCTTCTCGGGCAGCCAGTGGAGCACGCTGTTCAGGAAGACGACATCGAAGCTCCCGGCGGCGAACTGCGAGAGATCCTCGGCCTGGCCGACGCTGGCGCGGAAGCTCTGGCTGCCCTTCCTGTTCGCCAGCTCGACCCGGAGTGGCAGCGGATCGACGCCGACCACCTCGCCGGACGGGCCGACCAGCCCGGCGACGTGCGCGCCGAGGCGGCCGGTCCCGCACCCGACGTCGAGGACGCGCTCGCCCGGAGAGACCTGGAGATCCTCGATGAGCAGCTTTCCGTGGTTGAATTGCAGATCGCTGACGCGGTCGTACGTCTCTGCCAGAGCGGCTGAATCGAGCGCAAGGCTGACCATCATGGCTCCTTCTGTCGGTGAGAGGAGGTGGCGCTCGGCGAGGGCGGCTCCGGAAGGGAGGTCTCCCCTTCGAGCACCACGCGTCTGCTATCGAGGACAATAGTCCGCCATAGCGGCACGATCAAGGGCGATCTCCGCCGCTGCGCGCGATGGCGGCGAACCGTCGGAGGCGGCCGGCGAGCGCCTGTCCGTGGCGGCGCGAGGGCGCCCGTGCCCCGGCCGCCAACGGCGCTCACGGGCGGATCAGGATCGTCTCGATCGTGCAGCGGGCGTGCCCTTCAACGTTGTTGCGCGTGTGCCCGCGATCGACCCGGCCGCACGGGCGTGGTAGGGTGCGTGCCTGCCTTCGACGGAGGATCGACGCATGGCCTGGATCGAGCAATATCGCGCGCTGGCTCGCTACAATCGATGGATGAATGACAAGCTCTTTGGCATTGTCGGCAAGCTCGACGACGTCGAGCGCAAGCGCGATCGCGGCGCCTTCTTCAAATCGATCCACGGCACGCTGAACCACATCCTGCTCGGTGACCGCCGGTGGATGGGGCGCTTCACCGGCGACGCGGAGCGCTTCGCCCCCCGCGACGCGAGCGGCAGCGTCATCGAGATCACCTCGATGGCGCAGGAGCTCTACGCCGATTTCGACGAGCTCGCCCGTGAGCGCGCCAGGACGGACGCAGATATCCTCGCCTGGGTGCACCAGATCGACGAGCGCGCGCTCCTCGGCAACCTGACCTACACGCCGATCGGGGCGGTGAAGGCCCAGTCGCATCCGCTCTGGTGGGCCGTGGGGCATTTCTTCAACCATCAGACCCATCACCGCGGCCAGGTGACCACCCTGCTCACGCAGATGGGGATCGACCCCGGCGTGACGGATCTGGTCGCGATGCAGGCGATCGAGGCCAGCGCGCCGTGACAGGCGCGGGCCCGCGACGCGCGCGGGCACGAGGCACCATGGAGCTGAGGCATCCCCTCAAATTCTTCGGGAAATTCACGGGGAGACGGGGAGGGAAATCTACAAAATACTCCCTGTATCCCCGCCTCCCTGTTCGCCGATCCGCATCCGGGACATCAATAGCAATTACAACGTGATCTACCTCTTCGCCGCGACGCCCGTCGGAGGGTCGCCCGGCACGACGGGCGCCGTCGGTATCAAGGTGTCACCGGGCGGCGCGCCGTCGCCCTTCCTGCCGCGCCTGGACCGCCGCTTTCGCCTCGAGCAGCGGATTGCGCGCCTCCGCGGCGCGCAGCCGCTCGAAGCGCTCGACGCGCGCGCGGTCGCCGCTCTGCCGGAGCGTCCTCGCGAGCACGACGCTCTTGGCGAGCCGGATGAACCGCAAGCGGTGCGCCGACGTCACGTCCTCGACGTCCCTCCTGCCCGCCCCGGGCCCGAACTCGAGATCGTACGCCGCGCGCAGCCGGTGCTCGCCGCGGAGGCCGAGCGCGTCCGAGAGCCCCTCCAGGGCGGCGCGCTCCGCCGGGGTTGCCCAGGAGAGGACCCTGGAATAGGGCGTCCCCATGGTCTCGTGATCCGGCTTGTTCACGTAGCGCCGCAGGAACACATCGGAGGTCGCGACAGGCACGTCGCTCGTCGCCTGGTGAAGGAGGGCGTACGCGAACGCCTCGTTCATGCCCACGAACCGGTTCTGGTCGTAATCGGCGCCGTCCACGCGCTTGCCCAGGCGGTCGACGCCCGAGAGGGCGGCGAAGAAGAAGCTGCTGAAGTCGGTGTAGTCCGCCTCGTTGATCTCGGGCGTGCAGCCCGACGCGGGGCGATCCCTGGTCGCCGCGAAGAAGCCCACTACATCGCGCTCGACCAGCTCGCCGTCGGGCCTGCCGCCCTCGAAGAGGAGGTTCGCGAACGAGCCCGAGAAGCACTGGGCCATCACGAGGACGACGGGCGTCCCGTCGGGCAAATCGTCCATGCGCGCGGCGAGGTCGCGCACGGACAGCCCGCCGCCGCCCCAGAGGTCGAACACGTTGTTGTCGAGATCGCGCCGCGGATCAGGGCTCCCGTGGCCGGCGAAGTAGAGCAGCAGCGGGTCCCCCGGGCGCGAGGCGGCGAACTTGCGCCAGAGCGCGTCGAAGCCGGCGCGGGTGGTCGCCCCGTCGATGCGCGGCAGCCTGGGCGCGCGGTAGCGCATGCGGAGGCCGTCGAGGAACTGGACGCTCCGCGTGCCCCGGCGCCCGTCGGCGAAGAGGACGCGCCGCTCCACCGCGGCGGGGAGCAGCGACTGGAAGTACCGGATGTGGCCCTCGATGGCCACCTGGTTCATCGCCGGCCGCGGGCCGCCGCCCACGACGAGCGTGCGCCAGGAGGCGGGCTCGGGCAACGGCGCGGCCGGCGGGGCGAGCAGCGGCGCGGCCGGCAGGGCGGGCAACGGTGCGGCCGGCAGGGCGGGCAACGGCGCGGCCGGCAGGGCGGGCAGCGGCCCGGCAGAAGCGGCCGGCGCGGGCGCGGCAGAGGCGGCCGGCGCGGGCGAGGGCGCAGCCTTGGCGAGGGGCGCCGGCCGAGACGGGCGCACGGAAGCGACTGCGGGCGCCGGCCGGGGCGAGCGCGCGGACGAGGCCGCGGGCGCCGGCCGGGGCGAGCGCGCGGACGAGGCCGCGGGCGCCGGCCGGGGCGAGCGCGCGGACGAGGCTGCGGGCGCTGGCGCGAGCGCCTCCGGTGCAGCCGGCGCTGGCCGGGGCGCGCGCGCGGCCGCCGCGGTCGTGGTCGCCGTGGCGGCGGCGAGCACAGCAACGCGGAGGAGCAGAGGGTAGGCGGCGGTCACTTCTCGGCCTCGGCAGCGGGCATCGCTGCGCTCGATTCTAGGTAGCACCCGCCCGGCGATCGCGCAGCGCATGGACGCCGTGGCGCGCTGCGGCGCCGCCATTCGCTTCGCCCGGCGGCGTCGCGCCGCGCGAGGCACCGGCCCTGCCGATCAGGTCATCGGTCCTCTTCAGCGCTCGCGGCGTGCCTGCTTGGCGAGCTTCATCACGAGGCCGCTCTGATCCGTCCAGTAGATGCTGGTGCTGTCGACCGCCAGATCGTTCGGCGCGACGCCCGAGATCACCACGACCGACTCACCGCCGCCGACAGGCACTCTCCTGATCTCGCCTGCGCTCACGTTGACCCAGTACACATGGGTCTCATCGAGCGCGATATAGTACGGCGACGGCTGGTCCGTCGCGAGCGCCACCGGGGTGCCCCCCTCCTTCGGCACCTTGTTCACGGAGCCCACGCTCGGGCCCTCGCCGGGGGTGGTCCAGTACACGTGGGTCGCGTCGAGCACGACCTCGTGCGACTCGAAGTATCCGGTGGCGAGGGCCACGGACGCGCCCCCCGCTATCGGCGCCTTCCGGACGGAGCTCGCGTCCGCGTTGGTCCAGTAGACGTGCGTCTCGTCGACCCTGACGCGGCGGGAGCCGCTGCCCAGGGCGAGCTCTTCCGCGGCCCCTCCCTGGATCGGCAGCTTCATCACCGCGTAGTTGTCCCCCACGTAGATGCTCGTCGCGTCCAGGGCGAGGCCCACCGGATCTTCCAGCCCTGCGGTGGAGAGCAGCACCGGGGTCCCCCCGCCCAGGGGCGCGCTGTAGACGCCGATGGGCACGTCGTGCTCGACGCCTGTATAGGGGGAGCAGGTCCAGTAAACGCCCGTCGCGCTCACCGCGAGCCCGGGCGTCGGGCAGCTCTCGGCGAGGATGACCGGCGCCCCTCCCGCGATGGGCGCTCTCATGATCTCGCCCGTATCCTCGTGGGTCCAGTAGACGTGGGTCGCGTCCACCGCGATGGCGAGGGGATTGCCGGCCGCCTCCGCCAGCACCACCGGCTGGCACGCGGCGTCGCCGCCCCCAGCTTCGCCGGAGCTGGCGCTCGCCGTCTCGCTGCCCCCAGCTCCGACGCTCGCCGTTCCGCTGCTCCCGACGCCGACGCTCGCCGCTTCGCCGCCGCTGACGGCGGCGCTCGCGGCGCCGCTGCCCCCGGCGCCGCCGGCCCCTGTCGCGCCGGGGACGCTGGGCTCCAGCACGCACCCGAGCGCGAGCACCGAAGTGCTCGAGGCAAGCGCCACGCGCGCGACGGCGATCGCGACGACTCCCCGCCCGCGGCGCGGCGAACGAGCGTACCTCCGTGAGGGGGTGGCCTGTGGTCTGTCTGGTTGCATGTTCATCGCGCTCTGCGCACCGCGCAGCCTCCCGCGGGATAGCTAAGGCTCGGCCGGCGAGCTGGTCAAGCGAGCTCCCCGCGTAGACTCGATACGAGCGCTCGTGCCCCTACATAGAGGACGGAAGCTTCGTTCATCCTCATCCACGTTGTCCCGGAGGACGCTCGTGGATGTCTGGACGAGGGGGATCGTGGGCTACGGCCTCGGCGAGGCCCGGCCGGCGGGCAAGGCAGCCGACGCGCGCAGGCGAAGAGTCGGGCCGGAGCGCAGGGGCAACAGGGCGCCGGCGGTCGTCCTTGATGACGATCCGGTTCAGGCCGGCAGCATTTCGCCGCAGACGAGGCAGATTGCCCCAGTGCGCCTTTCCTCGACCACAGCAGAGCTCCCTTCTCTTCGACTCGGTCATGGCCCCGCCGCCGGGGCTAGCGCGCGCAGATCGCGCGCGGATGGCGCGCCGTCGCGCTGCGTGGCGACGGAATGGGCTCACCCGTAGCTGTAGTCGCTGTCCGTGAAAGACCTTTCAAAGGCCTATCACGGCTGAGCTCGTCCATCTCTTGCCCGGATCGCCTCGCGGTCTTCTGGCACGCGGGTTGCCGCTCCCGGCGAAAACGACGTACGAGCACAGGAGAATGACCATGTCGGCCAATTCATCGAAGACGACCATCGATCATGACGAGATCCGCCAGTGGGCCGAGTCGCGCGGAGGCCGCCCGGCGACGGTGAAGAGCACCGAGAAGGACGGGGAGCCCGGGATCCTGCGCATTGACTTCCCGGGGTACAGCGGGGAAGGCAGCCTCGAGGAGATCTCGTGGGACGACTTCTTCGCCAAGTTCGAGGAGTCGAACCTCGCCTTCGTGTACCAGGAGAAGACGGCGGACGGGCAGCCGAGCAACTTCTCCAAGCTGGTGAGCCGCCCCGACGACATGGTCCAGAAGGCCAAGCCGAAGTCGGACTCGGCGAAGGGCAGCAAGGCCAAGGCGAGCAGCGCCAAGGGCGCGAAGGCGAAGGGCGACGAGGGCGAGCTGGACGTCGAGATCGAGGTCCAGATGGATCTCGACAAGGAGCCCGGCGGCGCCGAGCAGCCGACCCGCGGCCAGCAGGCCCGCGCCAAGGGCGCCGAGCAGGCCGACGAGGGCGAGCAGGACATCGAGGTGGAGGCCCAGATCGATCTCGACGACGAGGAGTCGGGCGAGTCCGGCGGAGCCGAGCGGAAGAAGTCCCGCGGAAAGCAGGCCAGCGCCAAGGGCGCCGAGGCGAAGGGCGCCGGGGAGGACGACCACTCGTCCCACATGACGATCGACCACGACGAGATCCGCGAGTGGGTGGAGGCGCGCGGCGGCCACCCGGCGACGGTGAAGCGCACCGAAAAGGGCGGGGAGCCCGGCGTCCTCCGGATCGATTTCCCGGGGTTCAGCGGGGAGGACTCCCTCGAGGAGATCTCGTGGGACGACTTCTTCGCGAAGTTCGAGGAGTCGAACCTCGCCTTCGTGTACCAGCAGGCCAAGGCGAGCGGCGAGCCGAGCTACTTCTCCAAGCTGGTGAGCCGGCCTGACGACATCGGCGGCAGCAAGGCGAAGCAGGGCAAGTCGAAGTCCAAGAAGGCGGCCTGAGCCCGGAAGCCCCTGCACCGGGGCGCCGCGGTGAGGGTCGGATTCGACCGACCACGAAGGCGGGAAGGCGGGAGGGGCCCATCGAGGTTCGTCCCCTTCCCGCCTTTCGTGCGAGCGCGATCTGGAAACCCATCGAGGGTTCGTCCCCTCCCCCCTTTCGTGTGAGCGCGATCTGCGCGGCTGGGACCGCTGCCGGGTCAGCGCTGGCGTGCTGGCGGGCCGGCGCTGCGCTGCGGCGTCGAGCACGCCGGAGCGCTCCTTTCGACCGGGGCGCCCCTCCGCTGCCACGCCGCGCCGTGCGCGAGCAGCGTTTCGCGGAGCTCCGCCGGCGCGCCCTTGAGCTCGCCCCCACGGCGGCGGACCAGGTAGAAGACCTTGCGCGGCAGCTCGGGTATCGGGCGCGCGACGAGGCCGCGTGGGAGGCGGCAGCAGGCGTTGACCACCGCGACGCCGACGCCGAGCCGGACGAAGTGGAGCATCAGCTCCCAGCCGTTCGCCTCGACCGCTGGCTCCCAGCGGACGCCCGCCGAGAGCAGCGCCTGCGCAAGCAGCGCCCGGTGAGGCCGCGAGGGGCCGGGGACCACGAGCCGGGCGCCCTCGAGGTCCTGCAGCTTGATCCGGCGCTTCCGGGCGAGCGGGTGCGCGTGGGGGACGACGAGGACCTGCTCCACCTCGGTGAGGCGGTCGGCGGCGAGCCCGTCCGGCGTGCCCTCGAGCGGCGCGACCCCGAGGTGCGCCTCGCCCGTCGCGATGGCGTCGAGCGTCGCGCGCGTGAAGTTGAGGTGCTCGGTGAAGACCACGAAGGCGCCGAGCCAGTCGAGGTTGAGCATGCCGGGAGGCTATCGCGAAACGCGATAGCGTATCCAGAAATACCGCTTCCGGATGATAGCCGGGAGTCTATGCTCCCGGTCGTATTCCTCTGGACCTCTCCGGCGCCTGCGCCGGACAGGGCGTCTCCCGGAGCGCCCCCGCGTGGAGGCGGCTCCGGCTTGAAGAAGCTTGAAGAAGAGAAGGGAGCTTGACGATGGGCCGCGATCGCATGACCGACACGAGCAAGAAGCTCTCCTGGCTGCTCCGCCACGGGGCGCCCTCGCTGGGGTAGCGGCGGAGCTGCGGGGAGGGGACGAAGGGGAGGCGTAGCTCTCCATCAATTGATGGTAGTGGTCACGGCCACGGACGTCCTCGTGTCGATGGGTTTGGCGCGACCGGGGGACCGTGGTCGTGAGCGCCTCGAGGCAATGTCGCGGATCCGCGATATCATTGATGCTCCGGAGCGATGCTAGCGACTCGCTCCGGCGTTGTCGCGCCTCGTCTGAACGATCCCGGTGGAATTCACGACGCCGGGACGCCGGCGCGAAGCGCCTCGGGGCACGCCAGGGAAGCGGGCCTTCGACAGCGAGGCGTGGTCCGGTGGCGTCCATGGCATATGCGGCCATCGGGCGGCCGCGGCCGCGCACCGGCGGATCTTCCAGGGGTGATCCCGGAGCGAACTCGCTGGAGCGTGGAGCGCAGCGAGAGCAGAGGACGCCGAGCGCGCCTGCGCAGCGTCCGCGACGTTTCTTCGCCTCGGCGCGCGAGGGCGCCGCCGGCAGCAGGGGAGGTGCGGTTCGGCCACGCCGGCCCCATGATGTTCTCAGCATATGATGAGCATGGTTGGACAAAACGAAACAGCGCGAACGGAGCGCGATCGAAGGCAACACGCAGCACCACGGGCCTCGGCGGGGCAGCACGATCTTACGCCCCGAACGGCCCGACAGGATCGTGCCTACCTGACGAGATGCGTCTGGGACTAACAGAGAGCGGCGAGCTCGAAGTGCCGGTCAAAGCGGCGCGACGCACGAGCCAGGGGGCGCAAAGCGCCCCGGCGTGACGGCGTCGGTCGGCCGCGGAGCGCCGAGCGCGCGGGCGACGGCGCGAGCGACATCCCGGATGCGCTGCTCGGGCCGAATGCACTGCTCGGGCCGATTGACGAAGTCGGGCCGGCCCTCTCTCCCCTTGCACAACACCTCTGCGCAGCCGCCTCGATCCCTCGTCGCCCACCGCACCTCCGCGTCGTGACGACCCTCGCCGCGCCCGGCGGGCTGACTGCCAGCCGGCAAATTCCTCCTCACATCGGTACCAGAACGCCGACGGCGCGGCCCAGGCGCGGGCGCCAGGAGGGAGCGTCGGTGTCATCACAGATCCATGAATACCTTTTGGCCGACGCCGGGACAGACACTTCAGGTCAAGACAGGCGCGCCGTGCACAGATGCAGTCAGGCACGCCACATGCTCTCACCCGAGACAAGATGTTCCTGGGCCCAGCGGCACAGGGCATCGAAGGAGGCTACATGAGCTCGATTCGTTATGGCACGTCGTTTCTGATGCTGGTCGCGGCTGCAATGGCCGGTTGTGCGGTCGAGTCGGCGGACATGTCCGACGGCGACATGGACGCGGACGTCGAGGTGGTCGACTCGAGCGACGCGGCGCTCGAGAGAGCGGACATTCCCGGGATGTCAGGCGCGATGGCCGGGGGCGGCGAGTCCCTCGGGGCCGCGGCCTATGGCGGCGGCGGGACCCAGGAGTTCGGCGGCGGCGGGACCCAGGCCTACGGCGGCGGAGGCACGGTGCAGATTGGGCAGTGCCCACCGGTGAAGAAGGGCTTCCCGCCGAGCAAGTTCTGCCCGCCGCCGAGCAAGTTCTGCCCGCCGCCGCACAAGTTCGTGCCGCCCCCGAGCAAGTTCTGCCCCTCGCAGTACTCGCCGCCCCCGATCACGCAGTTCCCGCCTCACCCGGGCCCGCAGCATTAAGCTGCGGCGGCGGTCGAAGCAGCCGGGCCGCGTCCCACCGGTGACGCCGGCGGCGCATCGCGGCTCCGCGGCGCCCTCTGAAGGGTGAGCGGACTGCACCGAGACCACCGCGCCTGCGTGCCAGGATCGCGAGTAGCAGCGGCCGCCCATTGGTCCCCCGGGCGGCGCTGCTACTCGCGGTCTGGCGCAGCCGGTGTGGCACTGGATATCAGCGCGCCGCCAATGACGCAACCGATGGAGCCGCTCGGCGCAAACCCGCTCGGCCGAGAGATATCCATCAGCCAAGCATTTTCAAGGAGCAAAAAGCACATGAAAACATGGAGATTCACGATATCAATACTGGCGCTCGTGGCCCCAGCGGCGGTGCTCGGCGCAGCCTGTGCTTCACCGGACACGCTCGAGAACGAAGGCGACGCGGAGGCCGGGGATCCCTTCGGCTCGGACCCGGAGGCGCTGAACGGCCGCCCCCGTCAGGGGGAGTTCGGGGGCGGAGGCAGGGGCTGCGCTGTACTCGAGGACGGGGCCTACTGCGGCGGCGTCCTGGTGCCCGGTGACCCCAACACGCTCTACCGGTGCCTGGGCGGGTATCAGTCCGCGATTCAGTACTGCTACCGCGGCTGCATCACGATGCCGCCAGGCGTCCCCGATCGCTGTGCCTGAGAGCACGACCGCCAGGAGCCCCGGACGTCCTGTGGACCTCGAGCCCCTCGCCCCGGCTGGGCCATCGCCACGGGCACGAGATCACGAAGCACCCGCCCGCCGTGAGCTGGAGGGCTCGCGAGCTTGCTGGGGCAGGCGTACCGTTGACGCGGACGTTCCCGCTCTGTGCCTCCGAGGACTGGACCCCGGAGCAGAAGCTGCGCGGGGTGACGGATGCCCCCAGGCGTGGCGGATGAATCGCGCACGTACGTCAGTCGAAGCACGCGCGCCGCAACCGAGCGGCCTCCCCCGCCCGCCAGCGCGCTGGCGCCACCTCCGCCCCACCGCGCCCGCGCCGCCTCCCCCGTGCGCTCCCCTGTGGTACCCTCCCCCGCATGGGTACCGCGAACGCCCCCGCCCCCCGCCTGCGCTCTGCCCTGCGCTGCGCTCCTGGCGCGGCCCTCCTCCTGGCCGCCTGTGGCCCCGCGCCAGGCATGAGCGAGCCGCGCGCGCCGGAGCCGCCGCCCGCCGAGACGGTCTACATCGTCCTCCAGGACCCGCCCCCGGCGTCGGTGGCCGTCGTCGCGGACGGCTGGGTCCCTGACGAGCCTCGCGGCGCGAACCCCTTCGAGCGGACGCGGACCTGGATCGGCGATTACGACTGTCCGCAGGGCACGACCGAGATGACGTTCCGGATCCTCCGGGTCAAGGGCGACCGGATCAAGGCCGTGTTCAGCTTCCATCATGCCGACTCCGGCGCATCCGGCAAATACCTCATGATCGGCCGCTACGACGCCGATACGCGGACCGCGTCGTTCTCCCCCGGCGCGTGGCTCGAGCGCCCTCCCAATTACGTCACCGTGAGCATGCGGGGCGACCTCGCGCTCGACGGCTCGCTCTTTGCCGGCCGCATCGAGCACCCCGAGTGCGGCGCCTTCCGGCTCCGTCCAGCGGGCTAGTCCGCCTCCCCGCTTCCGCCCCCCGTAGGCCCCCGGAGAGGGTGTCCGTCGCGCGGGGTGGGCACGGGCTGATGTTTGAGCGCAATTGACGTGCTGTGTCCGGCGTGCGCAGCACGACGGGCACAGCACGTCCCACGCGAGTTCTGCCCGTGCCCACCCCGCGCGACGGACACCCTCTCCGGGGGCCGGTCCGCTCGGATCGAGCGGCCTCGCGCGCGAGGCGTGACGAGCCCGTCTCGCCTCTCATCGCCCACGAGCAGCGTCCGCACGACGCGGCCGGTATGCGCCCCCTGGGTGAGCTCAACCATGCTCACACTGTCGGACAGATGGTTGACGACCCAGACCTCTGTATCGCTCCGCGCCGCCACGGCCACCGGCTCGAGGCCAACGGGGATGGAGGCGCGGTGCTCAAGACCATTGTTCTTGACGCGATACACCTCGAGGTGATTGTCAGGGGTGTTTTGTCCTCCTCGCCATGACTGGGGCCTCATACACGGACACCGGGTCACCTACTGCGCCGTCGCCGTAGGTGAGCGGTCGGAGCAGGTGACCGGCTTCGCCGCGCGCGGGACGTTGCAGCCCCCGTCATCGGGCGTCGCGGCCCGTAGGGGGTTCGTGGTATGCTGCTCAATCTGGGGGGCCCGCGGTCGGGCCGCCGCCGCGAGGCCGGCGCCATGGCGCGCCGCGATCGGTGGCTCGCGAAGGACCCTCGACAGACCATGAAGACATCGGCTGTGCGACGCATCCCCGGCCGGCTCACCGCCGCAGCGTCGCCTGTCCTCGCCTCGGCGTGCCAGCTCGGGCCACCGCGCGGCGATCGCCGCGAGGAGGCGCGCCGGCCGCTCCGCTTCAGCCACGGCTGCTCAGGATGGATGCCGTGGACGACCATCGACAAGCACGTACGCGATCGACGACGCTGGACGGCGCGCGCTTTGGACGTGGAGATGTGCGCGCGCGCGTCCTGGAGGAGTGGATGATGGATTCCAGTGAAGCCGGCACAATACTCATCGTTGACGACAACCCGAGGAACCTGGGGCTCCTGTCCGACACCCTGACGGGCTCAGGCTTCGAGGTCGCCGCCGCGGTGGACGGCATGCGTGCGATCCGGCTCGCGAAGGAAGGGATGCCCGATCTCATCCTGCTCGACGTGAAGATGGATGGGATCGATGGATTCGAGACCTGCCGCCGGCTGAAGGACGACCCGACGACGAGCGCGATCCCGGTCATCTTCATGACGGCGAGCACGGACCTCTCCTCGGACAGGGTGAAGGGCCTGAACCTCGGGGCCGTCGACTACCTCGCCAAGCCGTTCCTGGACGAGGAGCTGCTCGCGCGCGTCCGGGTGCACACGAAGCTCAGGAGGCTGACGAAGAGCCTCGCGGCGCAGGTGGACGAGCGCCTCGCGGCGGAGTCGGCGCTGCAGCGGCTCACGCACGAGCTGGAGCGGCGCGTCGCGGATCGCACCGCCCAGCTGGAGCGGGCGCTGGAGGGGCTCACGCAGGCGCAGGCCCAGATGGCGACGGTCATCCGCGCCGCCCAGGCGGTCTCGGGCGAGATCGTCCTCGACGACCTGCTCGACCGGCTGATGCGGCTCACGCTCGAGCACGCCGGCGCGCGCAAGTGCGTCCTCGTCCTCTCGCGCGAGTCCGGGCTCGTCATCGAGGCGTCGATCGCGAGCGATCCGGACACGGTCCGGCTCGGGCTCTCGACCCCGCTCCAGCCGGACGCCGACCTCGCTGTGTGCATCGTGGAGGAGGTCGCGAGGACCCGGGAGTCCGTCTTCCACTGGGACACGAGCCGCGAGGCTCGCCTCGCCGGCGCGCCATACCTCGAGGGGAAGCCGAAGTCGATCCTCGCCCTGGCCATGATGTGCCAGGGCGAGCTGATCGGGGTCCTCTACATCGAGGGCGACGCGACGCCGGAGCCGCTGTTCGCGGCGCAGCTGGAGACGCTCGGCCTGCTCGCCTCCCAGGCGGCGATCGCCGTGAAGAACGCCCTGCTCTACGCGCACCTGGCGGAGATGACGTCCGCGCTCCGGCGGTCGAACGAGCGCCTGGAGACCGAGGTAGCGCGCCAGACCGAGGAGCTCCGCCGGACGAACGACCGCCTGCAGCTGGAGCTCACGGAGCGCGCACGGGCCGAGGACGCGCGCGCGGCGCTCCAGGCGGAGATCATCCAGGCGCAGGACGCCCGCCTGGCGGAGCTCTCCACGCCGCTCATCCCGATCACCGATCACATCATGGTGATGCCGCTCATCGGGACGATCGACTCCCCGCGGGCGCAGCAGGCGCTCGAGGCGGCCCTGAACGGCGTCCAGGCGAACCGGGCGCAGGTCGTCATCATCGACGTCACCGGGGTGACGGTGCTCGACTCTGCTGTCGCGAGCACGCTGATGAGCACGGCGGCGGCGCTGCGGCTGCTCGGCGCGAGGACGGTGATCACCGGCATCCGTGCCGAGCTGGCGCAGACGCTCATCGACCTCGGCGTCGACCTCAGCGCCGTCGTGACCAAGGGGACGCTGAAGAGCGGCATCAGCTACGCGCTGAAGCAGGCCGGCGGCGGCGCGCAGCGGCTCTGACCCTGCGCTGCGCCATGGCCTCCCCACCGGACGGCTGCGCCCGAGGTGCCCTGGTGAAGGATCGCGCCTGTCGCTGCCTCCACATGGGAAGTTGAAACGCCTCAGCGCCCGGCGGACAGCTGCCCTGCCGTCACCGGGCCGGCGAGGGCCGCCCGGTACCCGAGGTAGCGCCCGAACGCGCGCATCGCCTGGTTCCATTGCTTTGGCTGCTTCACCCGCATCTCCTTCACGCCGACGTCGGCCAGCGCGTCTCCCACGGCGAGCCACCGCGGATCGCGCGTCAGCGCGTAGGCGGCGCCGAACACGGGCACGATCAGCAGGTTGAGGTCGGCGGTCCCGCTGTCGTCGTACGCGTCCGTCTCGCAGCCCCACAGGTAGCGGAAGGCGCGCCGGTCCGAGGTGAGCGCGCGCTCCTCCAGCCAGCCTGCCGCGCGCGCGACCACCTCGCGCACCCGCGGGTCGCCGGTGAGCGCGCGGTAGTCCATGAGCGCGTCGACGAGCAGCGCGGTCATGAACGGCGAGCCGCCGCGCGGGCCGCGCTCGCACTCCGCCGGGTCGGCGCGGTGCAGGTCGTGCTCGAACGCGCCCGACGCGCCCTGCTGCTGCCACGCCACGGTGCGATCGGCGAGCCCGCGCAGCGGCGCGAGGAGCTCCGGCCGGGGGTCGAGCGCGTAGTAGCTCGACAGGGTCATCATCGCCCAGGCCATGTTGCGCTCGGTCACGCGCAGCACGTCCTCCTTCCCGCCCGTGAGCGCGGCGAGGTTCTGCCGGAGCGCCTCGCCCGTCGCGAGGACCGCCTCCTTCGCCGCCGGATCTCCGGTGAGCAGGTAGTCGTCGAGCATCCCCTGGCCGAGCATGCGCCGGAGGACCTGCCACGAGAGGGGCTTCGCCGGCGTCCAGCCCTCCGTCTCGCACACGTGGACCGCGAGCCGCCGGTCGGGCGAGAACCTGAGCTCGTGCTGGCGGTACCAGACGGCCTCGGCGCGCGCGCGCCTGTAGCGCGCGGCGTCGCCGTTGCGGAGGAAGCGCTGGTAGAGCGCGTGCGGGCCGTCGTAGTACGTGCGGTGCGCGCCCGAGCAGCTGACGCCGTACGAGTCGTACGCGGGCGTCATGCGGTCGAGCCCGCGCTCGATGCCGCTCTCGAACCCGGGGAAGCGGCGGTCGTCCATGGCGGGCAGCTGCGGCCCGCACACCTCGCTCGCCGCGTACCACGACGGCGGCAGCACGGCGGCGATCGGGCCGTCGGGGTTGGGGAGGAGCGCCTCGTCGAGCGCGGCGACCGGCGCGGCGGGGGCGGACGGCGCGACCGGGGCGGCCGGGGCGACCGGCGCGCCGGCGCGCTGGGGAGGTGATCCCGGCGGAGGAGCGCCGTGATCCAGCGTGTAGATCGCGCGCTCGCCCGGCGAGAGCGCCGCGCGGAAGGCGATCAGCGCGCTGCGGATCGAGCGGCCCTGCGGCCAGACGGCGAGCGGCTTCGCGCGGAGCGGGACCGCCGCGCCGCGCCCGTCGCGCAGGCGCAGGAGCCGGACGTCGCGCAGCGCGCCCGGCGCGAAAGGCACGGCCGCCGACACGGCGATCTCGGGCGGCGGCCTCGCCCCCGGCGGTCGCTTCGCGGGCGCGACGGCGGGCGCTGGCGCGCTGCCCCCCGCGTCGGCGACGAGCAGCAGCGGGACCGATCCCCCGGCCGGCGGCGCCGGGCGCGCGGCGGCGACGTGCTCCTCCAGGACGGCCCGCACGCGCGGCTCCGCCCGGCGCGCGACCGCCACCCGACCTGATAGCCGGCCGCAGCTCGTCCAGAGGAGCGGCGCAGCGAGGACCAGCGCCGCCAGCGCGCGGCGGAAGCGGGCCGGCGCCGTTCGCCGCGCTTTCGGATCTGGCGTGGTCATGCAGCCTCCGATGCCCCGGCGCCCCCGCGCGTCGCCCTTCCGGCGCGGCAGAGCGGGACGCCGCGCCGGCCAGGCGCTCGAACTCATCGGCCCCAGATCTCCGCTACATCGCGCGGGCCGCTCCGCGCCGGCGGGAAGGCGCGGGCGCGCGCCGGCGGGTTGAGCGGCGCCCTGCGCAATTCGAGCAACCCTCCTGTCATCGTGCCGCGGCGCGAGCGCGGCGCTGCGCACCGCCGCGCCGTTTCCCCGGAGCAGCGCGCGTCGCGTGGCCGGCACATCGGGTGCAAAGGCGAAAGCCGCGTACGGTCGGCGGGCGGACATCTGCCGATTCATCGAGCGGCGATCGCATGTCGCCGCCGCGCAGCTGATCAACACGTTCGTGAGGAGATTGAACAATGCACCTGCACCCACACCGCACCCTGGTCAGCACGTCGACGCTCAGGCTCCTTGCCCTCGCGAAGCGGCATGGACTCGGGCGTGCTCTCCCACCGCGCCACCGGATCGTCGACGTGTTCCACCAGGAGCAGGAGCCATCTCCGAAGCACTCTGGATCTTCTTCTCCCGACCCCCGAAGGAGCCGCGCCATGCGTTCTCGACCCCGCCTCGCCAGGGGCTGTACGCTCCCTCGCGCCGTTGCCACCTCCATCCCTCTCGCGCTCCTGATCGCGTCTGGCTGCGGCGGCGTGGAAGACGCCATCGACCTCTCCGACGAGGCGCTCGGCGCGGCGGTCGCCGCCTCCGAGGGGGACACGACGCTCGCCTGTGACTGGTCGCCCTACCCGGGATACTCGATCTCGAACGTCACGTTCGAGATCGATCCCGACATGGACGCGGCGCCGGCGTCGGAGGACATGGACGAGAAGTGCCGGGTCTGGGAGCCGTACGCCACGCGCCACGGCCTGGCCGGCGTCCAGCTCCGCATCACGGTGAACGACCGCACTGCGCTCTGCACCGTCGATGAAGCGTGGCACGACCGCCCCGAGGCGCAGGCCCTCGTCCTGATGAGCACGCAGGGGTTCCAGAGCCGGTTCGGGAACACGATGTCCCCGCAGACAGGCGCGTGGACGACGTATCCGGTGAGCGCGTGCGGCTGGGTCGCGCAGCCGCTCCCGTCGATCGCGAGCAAGCCGGACACCGAGACCGGGATCGGCGACTTCTACGCCGCGCCGACGGGCGGCCCGGCCGCGCGCCGCGTGGCGTTCACGGCGCCACACGGCGGCGGCATCGAGACGGGGACGGGGGAGCAGGTGCAGCACCTGCACTCCCTGCACGCCGCCTCGGCGCACTTCTGGCTCGTGCGGAGCGTCGGGAACGACGCGCGCCGCTGGCACGTCAACTCCGACGACCTGAGCTTCAAGAGCTTTCGCGGGCTCCACAAGCTCCGCGAGGGGTTCTCCCCTGCGAACGGCGAACAGGTGCGCGACCAGGTGGTCGGGTTCCACGGGTACACCCCGACGGTGACGTGCCACGCCGACGCGCTGATCGGCGGCGACGCGCCGCTCGTTCTCCGCCAGGGGCTCGTGTCCGCCGCGGCGCTCTGGGCGACGTACCGCGGCGTGGCGATCGACGCGACCGCGGACTTCGCCGGCACCACGGGCTGCCCGCGCGGGGTGGCGAACGAGAACTACGCGAACGAGCTGTCCGATTTCGGCGAGGGGATCCACATAGAGCAGAGCACGACGTTCAAGGACAGCGAGGACAGCGAGCCCCGGCGCAATGCGCTCGCCGAGGCGGTCGCCCGGTACGTGCTGGCCTACAACGAGACGCAGCTCACCCCGGCGCTCGGCGGGCAGGCGTCGAGCGCCCTCTCGGCGACGGACGTCGGCCTGGGCGCTACCTGGGCCGTGCCGAACGGCACGCGTGTCGGGTCCGGCAGCGCGTACGGCACCTGCCAGTCGAGCGGCGACCGCGGCCACGTCGACTGGTTTGTCCGCGCCGGCGCCGGGCTGATCCGCGTCGGCGGGGGCTCGCTCGTCTGCAACGGGAGCCGTCAGTTCGAGCCGGGCGCTGACTTCCAGCCGGTGAGTTACCTGAACTCGACCGGCGCCCCCGTGAAGGCCCGCGTGGTGGGCGTGGCTTACACGAAGAACACGACCGCCGCGAGCATCCAGCTCAAGGCGACGCTCGGCGCGATCTGAGCTCGCAACCGCTGCGTGAAGGCCGCCCAGCCGGCCGGAGCGCAGCGGAGGACCTGGACGCGAGAGAGCATGGCGCGACTGTCTCACACGACGGCGGACACGCGGCCACGCTGCCCGGAAATTCGGATTCGGCGCCAACTGGACGAGACGTGGTCCGTGCGCACAGCGCATATCCTGCGGAGCAGCCAGAATTCAACGCAAAGGCGCAAAGGCGCAAAGGCGCAAAACGACGGAGGGGGAATGAACGAGAATCGATAGCTAAGATTGTCGTCGACGCGGCGATCGATGTGCATCGCAGCCTTCTTGGAGGTCCGGGGCTGCTCGAAACCGTCTATGAAGAGGCGCTTGCCTTCGAACTTGAGTCGCGAGGGCTCAGCGTGGTGCGCCAGGAGACGGTGTCACTCGTGTACAAGGGCAAGCGTCTTGCGTCGGACTTGCGCCTCGATCTGTTCATGGGCGATCGAGTCACCGTCGAGTGCAAGGCCACGGCCGCGTACAACCCCGCGCCGCGCAGGCGCGAAACGTACAGCATCACTGGAATCCTTTGACCCGACGGCTGTGTGGAGCCTCCGGTTTGAATTTCAATTCACCCGGGAGGTTCCCGGCAGCCTCGGGTTTGAATTTCAATTCACCCGGGAGGTTCCCGGCAGCCTCAGGTTTGAATTTCAATTCACCCGGGAGGTTCCCGGCAGCCTCGGGTTTGAATTTCAATTCACCCGGGAGGTTCCCGGCAGGGTGGTGCCCTAATTAGGGCAGACGGCCCACTAGGATACCGATCACGTTGATCCACCGAGGAATGAACCGCCAAGCGCGCCAAGGACGCCAAGAAGAGAACCAGATCATGGCGCCTTGGCGTCTTGGCGGTTCGAACCTCCGCTTTGCGCGGGCGGTTTCAACCCGTTTGTCGCTCTAGGCGCTTGACGGCTGCTGCCAGGATTGACCGACCGGGGACGAGATCAGCCGGAGGTGCTGGCGCTTGACCCACCTCATGCGGCCTTCGCCCATGGGTAACAGCCAGTTCCAGTCGTCAAGTACAGCGACGACCTGATAACCTGAGCACGCGCGCGAAGATTGAGGGAGACTCGATCAAGAAGATCGAGGGACGCACGGCGTCATGGAACAAGGCGCGGACGACGGCCTTCAGCCGCGCAAGGCAGCGTGATTGCCGCCCGCTCACCCGTCTGGGCGATCGTTCGTCCGAGCAACGGGCCGCCGGTGGGCGCTGCCGGTGCGACGCGAGCGCGACGAGGCCACCGGCGCCTGGTGACGGGGTGGCCAACCGCGGCGATCACGCGTCGTCGGTGGGCCGGCCAAGCAGCGGCCATCTGGCGCCGCCATGGCGGAAACCGCTGCCGCCACCCGCCGCCCGCGCCAGGTGTTCGAATCCCTTCTCCTCCGCCGAGATCCGTGCGGCTTACTGCCCGGCCTTCGGATCCATCCACAGCACCTCCCAGTGGTGATAATCGAGGACATTGCGCTTCTGCAGGCGGAGCGTCGTGACGGCGGTCAGAATCCGCTCGACGAACCGGCTGCCGTTGGAGCTATCGGTCCCGAAACTATCCTTGCGCCACAGCACCCCTTGCCGCAGGATTCGCTCGGCCGCGTTGTTCGTGGGCTCGACCCCTTGGGTGTGGACGAATGTCCAGAGGGCAGGTTCTACTTCCAGGATTTCGCGACAGCGACCCGCCACGACGCGCACCGAGCATGCCGCACCCTCACGCAGGCGAGCGACGACGTAGCCTTGAAGCGGGGCCATGAGGCCATGAAACTCCCTACGCGACAGGGGGCCATCGCGGACTCGATGCCAAGCGTGGAACATAGATTCGGTCAGCAGTTCCAGGGCGCAGCCAATCGTCTTTCCTTCCGGACCGTGGTCCTGAAACCCTCGGGATTGGCGCAGCAGGTGCGCCCAGCAGAGCTGCCGTTGCGCGAGATCAACCCACGAATAGGCGCTCCAGCGGTCCGAGACCAAAATCCGCCTCCTCAGTAGAACTTGTGGGTGAGCCAAGGCGGCTCTGGCAGGTTGCCGAGCGCGTGATAGAGGGCGATCTCCGCGTGCTTGTACGTCCGAAACCCGTACGCTTTTCTGGTCGTAATCCTCGCCTTGTTGTTGAATCCCTACGACCGATCCACAGCAGACGGCGACAACCCTGGTCGATCCCCCAGCGGTACCATCCCGACCGTAACGCTACAACGCTTGCAGTCGACCCTGCGCATCGAGTAGGCGAAGTAAACCACCAGCCCCCAGAGCGCACGGCGCGGCGGGTATGACCGTTGCGCAGCTTCGCGGTCAGTGGACCCATAGTCGCTATGCTCTTGCCCGGACCATGCGCCCACAGATTCTGCCGGGGAGCCTAAAAAGCTTATCGAACAGTCCACCAGGGAACCAAGTGGGAGCTTGAGCTCGGTGAAAGCTCCGGTCGCGGCGCGCGAGCAGGCGGGGGGCGTGGGCAGCGCCAAGCCCCGGTGGTGCGGCCCAATCCCTGTGCCAAGTCTCCCCTCGCCCATATACTTGGTCGTGTGAGCTGCCTTTTACTGGCGAGCGAGCAGGGGAATCGATGATCATCGGAACAGGCTATGCGCTCCTCGAGAAGATCGAGGAAAACGCCGATTTCAGCCTCATCCGCGCGTGCCGTGAAGGCGAGGACGTCCCGGTCTTGCTGAAAGTCCTGCGAGCGGAAAGAGCCACTCGGGCCGAGGTCGCGCGCTTCAAGCACCAGTACGAGCGCATCGCGCAGCTCGCCTCGCCCCGCCTCGTCGCGCTGCGCGGCGTCGAGGAGCTCTCCGGCGCCTTGATTGTCGTTCTCGAGGACTTCCCGGGCCGCGATCTCGCGCGGATCCTCGCCGCGCGCCCGTCGCGCACAATGCCGGTCAGCGAGGCGCTCGAGCTCGCGGCCGCGCTCGCCGAAGGCCTCGCCGCCGTGCATGCGGCGGGGCTCATCCACCGCGATCTGCGCCCGCACAACGTGCTCGTCGGCGCATGCGGCGCGGTCAAGCTCACGAGCTTCGGCGTCGACGCCGAGATCACCCGCGCGCACGAACGGCTCTACGCGCCGGCGGTGATCGCCGACGTGCTGCCCTACGTCTCCCCCGAGCAGACAGGCCGCATGAACCGCGGTATCGACTACCGGACGGACCTCTATGCGCTCGGCGTCATCCTTTACCAGGTGCTCACGGGGCAGCGCCCCTTCGAGGCCCTGGACCCGATGGAGCTCATCCACGCGCACCTCGCCCTCGCGCCCGCGCCGCCGTCCCGCGTCGACCCGACGATCCCCGAGGCCATCTCCGGCGTCGTGCTCAAGCTGCTCGCGAAGAACGCCGAGGACCGTTACCAGAGCGCCGAGGGCCTGCTCGCCGACCTCGACCGCTGTCGCGAGGCCCTGCGCGGCACGGGGACGATCGAGCCCTTCGTCGCGGGCCAGCACGATCGGCAGGACCTGTTCCGGCTCCACCAGAAGCTCTACGGCCGCGAGCAGGATATCGAGGCGCTGACGGCCGCGTTCGAGCGCGCGCTCGAAGGCAGCCGCGAGAGCGTGCTCGTCTCCGGCTACTCGGGCATCGGCAAGTCCTCGCTCGTGCAGGAGATCCTGCGGCCGCTCGCGCGGCAGAAGGGCTATTTCACGAGCGGCAAGTACGACCAGTACAACCGCGACGCGCCCTACAGCGCGGTGATCCAGGCGTTCGACGGCCTCGTGCGGCAGATCCTCACCGAGAGCGAGGCGCGCATCGAGCGCTGGCGGAGCGCGATCCTCGAGGCGCTCGGGCCGAACGCGCAGGTCGTCTGCGACGTCATCCTCTCGCTCTCTTATGTGATCGGCGCGCAGCCGCCCGTGCCGGCGCTCGGCCCGCTCGAGGCGCAGACGCGCCTGAACCGGTGCTTTTTGCTGTTCGTCTCGGTGTTCGCGCGCGGTGCGCACCCGCTCGTCCTGTTCCTCGATGATCTGCAATGGATCGACGCCGCGAGCCTGGGGCTGCTCCGCACGCTCGTCGCCGACGACTCGCTCGAGGCGCTCTTCTTCTGCGGCGCCTACCGCGACAACGAGGTGTCGCCCGGGCACCCGTTCGTCCGGGCCCTCGAGGAGCTCAAGCACACAGGGCTCGTCGTGCGCGACATCGTCCTCGCCCCGCTCGCGCGCCCGCACCTGCTCCAGATGCTCTCGGACAGCCTAGAGCGCGACGACTGCGGGCCGCTCGCCGATGCGGTGCAGAAGAAGACGGGCGGCAACCCGTTCTTCGTCAAGGAGTTCGTCCGGTCGCTGCACGACCACGGCGTGCTCACGTTCGCTGCCGGGTCAGGCTGGCGCTGGGACCTCGCCCGGATCGATGCGCTCGCGTACACGGACAACGTCGTCGCCCTCATGGTGCGCACCATCGCGCGCCTGCCGCCGGAGGCCGTGGAGGCGCTCAAGCTCGCCGCGGCGATCGGCAACCGGTTCGAGCTCGACGTGCTCGCCACGGTGAGCGAGTGCTCGCCGGAAGAGGCGTACGGCCGCCTCGATCCCGCCGTGAGCGAGGGGCTCGTGCTCGCCGGGCGCGAGGGCTACCGCTTCGCCCATGACAAGGTGCAGGAGGGCGCGTACGCGATGATCCCGGAGGCGGACCGGCCCACCTTCCACCTCCGGATCGGCCGGCTGCTCGCGGGCACGCTGGACCTCTCCGAGAGCCAGAGCCTCTTCGATGTCGTCAGCCACCTGAACAGCGCAGGCGATCTCATGTCGGACCCCGCGGAGCGCCTTTCCCTCGCCCGCATGAGCCTCGAGGCCGCCTGCCGTGCCGAGGACTCGGCCGCCTTCGGCGCCGCCCTGCGCTACCTGCAGCTCGGTCTCCGGCGCCTTCCGGAGGACGCCTGGACGTCGCAGTACCCGCTCCGCCTCGAGTACGCGAGGAAGACCGCCCTCATGCTCTCGCTCTGTAGTCGGCACGACGACGCCCTCGCGATCCTCTCCGATTGCCTGGAGCGCGCCGTGGGTCGGCTCGATCGCACCGAGGTGCGGCGGCTCAAGATGAACGCGCAGGTGCTCAAGAGCGACCTGCCCGCCGCGCTCGCGGAGGGGCTCGCGGCCCTGCGCCCGTTCGGGATCGACTTGCCCCCCTTCCCTGACGAAGCGATGGTCGACGCCCAGATCCGGGCGACGATGGCTCTCATCCGGGAAAAGACGCTCGAAGCGCTGCCAGACCTGCCGCCGCTCGAGGACCCGGAGATCCGCGCCATGCAGGACGTGCTCCAGGAGCTCTCCTCTTCCTGCTGGTTCTTGAGCCCCAACAACCTTGGCATCACGGTCGCGAAAATCCTCGAGAACACGCTGCGCCACGGGCTGTCGAAGCACGCGATCTACGGGTGCATCAACTTCGGGGCGTTCCTCTGTCTCCGTGGCGACATCGCGCTCGGCTACCGCTTCGGCCGCGCCGCCATCGACCTTTCGGAGCGCTACCCGGACAAGAAGTCCGAGGCGATGCTCCGGAACATGTGGGGCGCCTTCGTGCAGCACTGGAGAGAGGGTTACCCCGCCTGCAAGGAGTCGCAGCTCGCGGCGATACACGCCGGGCTCGAGACGGGCCAGTACATCTGGGCGTTTTACAGCGCGGGCACCAGCATCTTGACCAGCCTCCTGCGCGGCCTCCCGCTCTCCGACCTCCTCGCCGAGGCGCAGAGCTACCAGCCGATATGCAAGCTCGACGAGGCCAACGCCATCACCTGGATCATCGCCGCGCCCGCACAGCTCGCGCACCAGCTCTCGGTCGAGACCGCGCACCCGGCCAAGCTCAAGGGCGCGTGGATCGACATCGACGAAGTGATCGAGGAGAACCGCCGGATCGACAACAAGGGCTCAGTCACCATCGCCCAGATGTACGTCGTGATCCTCGGCGTCTTCCAGGGCGCGTTCGAGGAAGCGGCGCGCATCGCGCTCTCGCTGGACATCGAGCTCCCGAACTTGGCGGCCTGGTGCGGCGGCCCCGCGTTCCATTGCTACGCCGGCGTCGCGCTCACGCAGGCGGCGGACGTGGTCTCCCCGGACGAGCGCGCGCTCTTCCTCGCCCGCGCGGAGACCGTTGCTGAAAAACTCTCGTGCTGGGCGGACCTCTGCCCGGAGAACCTGGCGCACCGCAGCGCCCTGCTCGACGCCGAGATCGAGCGCACCCGCGGCAATGCGCACGCCGCGGCGGATCGCTACCACGAGGCGATCGCCCTCGCGCAGCGCGGCGGCTACCTCCACGACGAGGCGCTCGCCAACGAGCTCGCGGGTCTTTCCTTCCGCGCGCTCGGCAAGACCACCATCGCCCGCGCCTACCTGACCGAGGCGCACAGGGCGTACGGCCGATGGGGCGCTCCCTGTGCGATGCGGCGCCTCGAGCGCGCATACCCCGACCTCGTCCCCAGCGAGATCCTCCGCGGCGCGACGTGCTCGGAGGCCGCTGCGCCCGCCGGCACCGCGCTCGACCTCGGCTCGGTGCTCAAGGCCTCCCAGGCCATCTCGGGCGAGATCGTCCTCGACCGCCTGCTCGACGCGCTCATGCGCATCCTGGTCGAGAACGCCGGCGCGAGGCGGGGCTGCCTCCTCCTGGCCCGCGCCGAGACCCTGTTCTTGGCTGCCGAGGCGAGGGCGGAAGGGCCCCAGATCGAGGTGCGTATTCCCCACGAGCCCGAAGCCTCCCCTTCGGACCTGCCGGCGTCCCTGCTCAACTACGTCCGGCGCAGCCGGGAGAAGGTGATCCTGGACGACGGGACGGCACGGAATCCCATCGTCGCCAGCGACGACCTCTATCGGTACCCCAAATCCGCCCTCTGCCTGCCCATCCTGCGGCAGGCAGAGCTCGTGGGGTTGCTCTACCTGGAAAACGACCTCGTCGCCGGCGCCTTCACCCCGGAGCGGCTTTCGGTGCTGGAGCTGCTTTCGTCCCAAGCCGCCATCTCGATCGCCAATGCCACGCTCTACGCCGACCTGCTGCAGGAGAAGCAGGCCGTGCGGGACAGCAAAGAGCTGTTGCAGTCGATCGTCGACAACTCGACAGCGGTCATCTACCTCAAGGACCTCGAGGGTCGTTACCTGATGATCAACCAGCGTTACGCCGAGCTGTTCCACGTCGGTGAGCAAGCGATCGTCGGCCGAACCGACTACGAGGTCTTCCCCAGGGAGCGGGCCGATGCCTACCGCGCCCTCGACCAAGAGGTGCTGACCACCGGAACGGCGCTGCAAGCCGAGGAAGTGGCCCCCCAGGACGATGGGCTGCACACCTACATCTCTCTCAAGTACCCCCTGTGCAACGCGGCGGGGCAGCCCTATGCCGTCTGCGGCATTTCCACCGACATCACCGAGCGCAAACAGGCTGAAGCGGAGCGCCAAGCCCGCAAGACGGCCGAAGCCGAAAGCCGAGCGAAGACCGAGTTCCTCGCGATGCTCAGCCACGAGCTGCGCAACCCGCTGGCGCCGATCGTGACCGCGCTCCGGCTCATGCGTGTGCGCAGCCACGGCACGGTCAGCCGTGAGCACGCCGTCATCGAACGGCAAGTCGAGCACGTGCGCCATCTCGTCGACGATCTGCTCGATGTCTCGCGGGTCACACGGGGGAAAGTGGAGCTGCACCTCGAAGCGGTCGAGATCCCGCGCGTGATCGCCGAAGCGGTCGAGATGGCGACCCCGATGTTCGAGCAGCGGCGCCACGACCTGCACGTGGATGTCCCGATGGGGGGCCTCGTGGTCCGCGGAGACCGATCGCGGCTCGTCCAGGTGGTCAGCAACCTCCTGACCAACGCCGCTCGTTACACGCCGGCGGCCGGCCGCATCGTCGTCCGGGCTGCTCGTATCAACGACGAGGTCGAGATCACCGTCACCGACAACGGGATCGGTATCCAACAGGAGCTGCTGCCTCGGATTTTCGGCCTCTTCGTACAAGGGCGGACGACGATCCACCGCACCGAGGGGGGACTTGGCATCGGGCTCGCACTGATCAAGAACCTGGTTACCCTCCACGGCGGCACGGTTGAGGTGGCGAGCGAAGGGACGGGTATGGGGAGCACGTTCACGGTAAGACTGCCAGCGACCGCCGCTGGCGCCGAGGCGGGGCAGGCCATGTCTGAGGAGGCATGCCTCTCGGAAGTGCGCGAGCGTGTCCTGGTCGTCGATGACAACGTCGACGCCGGTGAGCTCCTGGCGGAGCTGCTCCGCGTCGAGGGGCATGAGTCCGCGCTCGCGCACGATGGCGCCGGGGCGATCGAGATGCTCGAGAGCTTCCACCCCACAGTCGCGCTGCTCGACATCGGCCTGCCGGATATGGACGGCTACCAGTTGGCTGCGGCCATCTGCCGCCAGAAGGGCACGACCGGTCCTCGGCTGATCGCGCTGACCGGCTACGGTCAGATGCACGACCGCGCTCGCAGCGCGGATGCCGGCTTCGCCGAGCACCTCGTCAAGCCGATTCGCGTCGAGCAGCTCCTCGCTGCGATCGCGGGCCGCTCGCCTTGCCAATAGGACTTAGTACGACAGCCGCGGTTAGGAAGCCGGGGCGCGGGCCAGCGGCCGGTCGCGGCGGCGCCGGTAGCAACTGACGCGCAGGTCGGTGGCGCCGTCGCGCTCGTCTTCGTCTTCGTCTTCGTCTCCGGCACCGGGATGCTCGTCGCCGCGGGTCCGTGAGCCACCACGGCGGCTCGCCACGACGAGCCCGACGCGAGCACGCCGGAAAGGCGCAGCAACGGATACCGGGGTGGAGGCACGAGAGCCGCGATGCGCGCCAGAAAATGCACGGGCGCCAGCACCAGGTGAGTCGCGCCGTTGCGACGGGGCTTGCGAAGACGGTACGCGACGCGGCCATCGGGCAGGAGCCAGATGCGCTCCAGGCTGAAGGGCGGGCGCGCGCCGTAGCGGCACAGCCGTTCAAGGCCGGCGCGATCCCCCGCGCGGATCGTGACACCCGCATGGATGTTGAAGCCTGCCACCTCGCCGGCCCACGGGCTCTTGCCCCGGGGGCGGAAGCGATCCTCGTCGTCCGCCTCTGCGAGGGGGACGCCGTCCTCATCGAGGCGCACAAAGGTGCCGCCGAAGAGCGACAGTTGCATGCATGCTTCGAGCGGGGAGAGCTCGGGGACCTCGTTGGAGCGCTCCTCGCTCGGCCGGTCGTCCACGAGCTTCCGCCGCCGCAGCCACCGCATCATGCGCTTCTCGACGCGCGCGGCGACAGCGGCGATGTCGTCGCGCGAGGGCGCAGGGCCCTGGTGGAAAACGACCTCGGGACCGTCCTTTCGAGTGAATACGCCATCGAGCGCGACGACGTGGAAGTGCACGAAGCTCCCAAGCATAGAGTCGAACCGTTGCACGAAGGTCACCGAGCCGGTCTCGCCGCCGGGCGTGGCGCGCTCAGCGCGCCTTCTGCTTCTGCCAGCGCGCGATCTCCTCGACGAAGATGCGACCCGCTGCGGTCAGTGCATCGGGCCGCAGGGCGAGCAGGCGGCGCACGGCAAACGGCATCGTTCGCACCCACTGGCGCACGGGCACATCGGGCAGGACATGATCGACAAGATGCGCCGCGGTCCCGCACATCCGCCGGGCCTGCACGTTGTCTTTCTCGACGGGGCTTACCACGAAGACGGCGCAGAGCTCGTGTGGAACGAGCTCGGTCACCTGAAGACGCGCGAGGTCGGTCAGGTGCTCGAGGACGCCGTCCGGCGCATGATGCGCTAGCTGCGACGGCGCGGGCTCTTCGATCTCGAGCATGGCATCGACAAGGACGACGAGCCCGAGGCCGCGCTGTGCGCCTCCGCCGTGTCTGGACGAGAGCCGCCCGCCGGACCGCGCCGCGCTCGACCCACTCTTTCGACCCATGAACGAGGCGTCGCGACGCTCGCGGTCCCGCCACTTCGGTTCGCCGCGCCACACTTCCTCGCGAAGCGATCCGGCTTCTTTTACCTACGCGCTCGTACCGTCGCCATGCACGACGCTTGTGTCCAGCAGACCGGCCTGATGAAGAACAGAGACCGATGCAGCCGTGCTTTTGAAAATCCGACAAATCCGGCTGTAATGGATTTCCTGTCGCCCATCCTTGCCTGTCTTGATCGGTAACTCCTTCACTAACAGCCCAAATAAGCGGCCTCCTCAGTAAAAAGCATACTGCTTTTCCATATCTCGCGATTAATGGGACAGAACCCACAAAATTTATGTCAACTCGCTACTCTGGGCAAGTTGACAGTTTTCCCAAAATTGATCAAGGCATGATTGTGGCACCCCCGTCGACGACGAAGGTCTGGCCGGTGATCCACCCGGCTTCCTCTGAAAGAAGGAACACGACCGCACCAGCGATGTCCTCTGGCATCCCGAGCCGCTTGAGTGGGTAGACAGCCGAGACCCGCGCTTCACGGCCCTCGTAGATTTTGGCAGCGAACTTCGTCTTCACCACCCCCGGTGCGATAGCGTTGACGCGGATGCCGGGGCTCAGCTCGGCGGCCAGCTCCATGGTGAGCCGTAGTAGGGCGGCCTTGCTGACGCCATACATACCGATGCCAGGCGTCGCGCGCAGCCCTGCGGTCGATGCTATGTTGACAATCGCGCCGCCGTGCTGTCTCATCCACTTCGCCACCGCAAGCTTGGTCCAATCCAGCGGAGCGAGCAGGTTGACACTCAGGATCTTGGTGGCCGCTTCGGTGTCTGTATCGATGATAGAGCGTCCGAAGATCGGGTTGGTCGCGGCGTTGTTGACGAGCATGTCCAGTCTGCCAAAGGTCGCGACGGTCTTCGTGACTGCCTCCTCCTGGTGCTCGGGGTCGTCGGCCTTCCCAGCAATCGCGATCGCCGCGTCGAGGCCTCCGAGTTCCTCCACTGCTTGGACCAGTGGCTCCGGTTGGCGGGCGGTGATGCATACCTTCGCACCACGTTTCACCAGCTCATGCGCGATGGCTAGGCCGATGCCCCGGCTCGCTCCGGTGATCAGCGCGACGCGTCCCTTGAACGACTCTGCGCCCTCTGCTCTGCTGCGGATTTCATTAATTTCAGACATAAATTTCAGACATAAATTCCTCAGAATAGTTGTTGCTAATCGGCAGGCCACTATTAGGCCAGAATGACAGGGAGTGCTTCCAGTCTACGCAGAAACTTTCCTGGGCGCCACCGAGCCTTATCGGCCGGTTCAGCGAGCGTGGTTGCGGGGAATCGTTCAAAGAACGTGCGGAGCACTGCCGCGGTCTGGTTTCTTGCGAGTTGCGCACCCGAGCATTTGTGCACGCCGTGCCCAAATCCAACATGCTCAGTGGTTGCCCTGGTGATATCGAAGACATCCGCATCGGCGATAAAGTTCGGGTCACGGTTTGCGCCGCCGACACACATGAGAAGTAGTTCTCCGGCCGGAATCGTCACTCCGTCAAGCTCAATGGGAGCCGTTGTGTAGCGAGGTGGCAGGAAACGGAAGGACGATTCGTATCGGACGATCTCGTCTACGCCAGTGTCGAAGAGGCTCGGCTCGGCTAAAGCCTTCGCGAGCTGGTCTGGGTGGGCCAGGAACAAGAATGCACCGCTCCCCGCCGTGTCCACTAGTAGTTCCATATTTCCGATAGCTATTATGATACATTCCGAGGTGAGCTGGTCCTGGGTCATGCCGATCTCTTCCTGGATCCTAATGAAGCCCGAAAACAGATCGTCGCCCGGCTCCTTCCGTTTGATTTCAAGAAGTTCTGTAGCCCATGCCACGAGCGCCTCAGCGGCTCGTTCAACCTTATTCTTGTCCGAAGACATGATCGCGTCGATTTTCAGCATGGCCTGCTTGTTCTGCTCGTTGTACGGAATGCCTGCCAATTGACAGAAAACCCTTTCGCAAATTGGGCGCGCATAGTCGGCTATAAAGTCAATCTGCTGACCGGGGCGGAAGCTGCCCACTGCTTCATTGACGATCTTGTCCGTTACCTCAGCCAGCTTTTGCAGATTCTCATACGCGAAGTAACGTGTCGCAAGCCGGCGAAACTTGTGGTGGCTTTCGCCATCCGAATAGGACAAACTGGAGTGTGCCCCCTTCGGTATATGGGCCCGCCGATCATCGTCTCGCACAGTGCAGTGTGCGTTGATTTCGCGTCGGTGCTTTACAAGATCTCGCACGATAGTAGGGTCGCAAAGTACCCGGCGCACATCCTCGTATCGAGTGATAATCCAAAACCGCGAACCTTTGCTCTCGATCGGAACAGCGGGCGACCTTTCTCGGAGCTTGGCCAGTACACCATATGGATCGGACATCAACTCCGCGGCAGGAAGCCGATCTAGGGCATCCGGAATTACCCCTTGCTGAATCGTCGAGTCCATCGTTCCCTCTTTCGTGTGGCTGCTATTACCATCCATCGTTTTCTCTTTCGTGTGGTTGCTACTGCTGCCTGCTTAACGGCCGACGTTTTGCTGTCTCATGTTGGACCTCCCATCATCCTATGCGTTCCATTAGCATTGCTTGATTGTCGCCCTTTCACTCGAGGACCACCGGAAGCGAGCCCAACCGCCTGAGTAAAGTCGCAGGTAGCCAATTGAGCTCCTCCGGTGGAACCGCAAGTGTGGTGCGGGGAAACCGTGCGAAGAGCTTGCTCAAAACGGTGCTGACCTCCAGTTTTCCCAGTGCGGCGCCGAGGCACTTATGCGGGCCGTGGCCGAACGCGAGGTGGTCGCGCGACTTCCGCGTGATGTCGAAGACATCCGCTCTGTCGAACTGGGCCGGGTCTCTGTTCGCGGACGAGTTGGCCACGACGATCAGTTCGTTTGGCGGGATCGTGACGTCGTCAAGCTCGACGGCGACCGGGCAGTGCCGCGGAGGCAGGATGCGAAACGACGTCTCATACCGCAGTACCTCCTCGACGCACGCCGGCCACAGAGCGGGGTCGGCTAGAACCTTCGCCAATTGATCCGAATGTGTGAGCAACGCCAGCACACCGTTCGCCGCCGCGCTGGCGGGCTCTGTCCCTCCAATCAGGAGCAGAAACATCGTCGCTACGACCTCTTCGAAGTCCATCGAACCAGCACGCTCCAGCTCTACCAGTTCGGTGAACAGGTCGTCGCGTGGCTCACGCCGCTTGAGATCAACCATCTCATGGCAAAACGCATACATCCGGCGTCCCGCTTCACTACCCGCTTGCGGGGTTGTCGAAGTCATGGTGCCGTTCACCCACTCGTAGAAGTCGTCTCGTGACCCTGGCGGCACCCCAAGCAGATCGGAGAGGACGGTCGTGACGAGTGGGCGAATATATGCGCGAAACAGGTCGATTGGCTCACCCGTGGGAAGCTTTTCGAGCAGCTCGTCAGCGACGCGCTCGACCTTCGGAGCTAGCTGCGCGATCCTCTCGGGGGTGAACACGTGGCTGATCAGGTAGCGCAACCGGCGGTGATTGTCGCCGTCCTGCTCGAACATACTGCGCCGCACCGGTCGCGGCAGAGTCGAATGCTTTTCGGGGCTCACCATGCAATGCTCGATTTTCTCTTTCACGGCCACGAGATCCTTCCCGAGCATCGGATCCCCCAAGAGTCTGCGCGCATCGGCGTATCGGGTGACGAGCCACATCCTGAAGCCGTTAGTCTCGATCGGCGTGGCGGCTCGGGACATGCGCAGTTCGGACAGGGTGGGATAAGGGTTGCGCATGAATTTCCGGGTGATGAGTTTGAAGATCGGCGGCACTTCGTGTTGAACGTCCAGTGACTTCGTCATGCTGTATCCATTCTTGCATGCGCAACAAGCGCACTGTCCAATATGAAGCGCAGCGCGCATGTGCGTGCATCACAGCGTGCTCCGACGTTGGGCGCGACCTTAAACGAGAGATACAGCGACGTCAAGGAGCACATTCGCGAGCGAACGACGCAGGCGGCGCCGGCATCCTCGGCGCGTCGCTCGCAGTCGTCGCCACGTGGCCGACACATAGAATCGTTACATACGTATGACAAAGACACCCTCGCCGACGATCGGCGACAGGCCGGTCACGCAGCCCGGCGCGTCATCCGGTCTGGCCCGCTGCGGCCGAGAGCATCCGGTCCGTGGAGCGCAGGACATCCTGGGCGACTGGGAAGCGCTCGGCGTGGTGACCTTGCCGTCGCCGTCCTTGTCGCGGTCGACGGCGAGCCCGTTCCAGCTGGGTGCGACGAGTATGCATCACTCGTTGGTTATCCGCCCTCGAGCAGCCGGATGAAGACTTCCACCGCTGCTCGGGCCACGCTGTCGGCGCGTTCAAGCTCCGAGGGGGTAAGCGAGGCGCGTCGCTGCTCGCACCGCCACTGGTCCTGCAGGAGTCCGTCGGCGCACCACTTGTCACGATCGATATCGCCAGCCCAGCGCTCGCATCGTTCTGCGAACCGACGCGTTTCGCGTCCCCGGCCGTAGATGGCGACGTTGCTGTGCAACACCTCGCGCGCCCTGTCCCGGTCGCCTGCAAGCCACAGAAGCTTCGCCATTTCGTCATTCATGCTTCCCGCATGTTCGGGATGGCGCGCGGCCACCGAGGCCGAGCGATCCAGGGCATCCTTGACCCGCTCCGCCCAGCGCAACGACTTCACGCGCTCGAACTCGATCCAGTAGTCCTCCGTCCCCTTGACGGCGAGCTTTCTTGAAGCCGCTTCGATGACGGTCAGCGATTCAACCGCCAGGCCCGCGTCACGCAGTGCGGCGGCGAGCCGAAGCCTATCTCGATTGCGGGCTGCTCTGCGGCGGCTTCGCGCGGCTCCGGTGCGAGAGTTGCGACGAGAGCCGTCTGGTCGCCTTCAGCTGTAAGGGACGCGGTTTCTGTCCGTCGTGCCTGGGCCGGCGCATGTGTGCCACGGCGGCGAACCTGATCGAGGACGTGCTGCCCGGGGTCGCGCTGAGGCAATGGGTGCTGACGTTTCCGTTCCCGTGGCGGCGCAGGCTAGCCCAGGATGGCGCGCTCTTCGGCGCGCTGACGCGCCTCTTCGTCGAGAGCGTGGAGCGGTTCTACCAAGAGCGCGCCGTGCGCCGGCGCAGAGCTCGTGTGGAACGAGCTCGGTCACCCGAAGACGCGCCAGGTGGGTCAGGTGCTCGAGGACGCCGTCCGGCGCATGATGCGCTAGCTGCGACGGCGCGGGCTCTTCGATCTCGAGCATGGCATCGACAAGGACGACGAGCCCGAGGCCGCGCTGTGCGCCTCCGCCGTGCCTGGACGAGAGCCGCCCGCCGGACCGCAATGGCTCCGCGGGCTGTCGCCACTGTCACCGAGCGCGCTCGCCTACGACAAGCCGCTGTGCGCCTCGCCGGATGGCTTCACCTTGCACGCGGCGACACGCGCCGGTGCGCACCATGCCGCGGCGAGGGAGGCGCTTTTGCGCTACGTCCTGAGACCCCCGATCGCGCAGGAGCGCGTCGAGCTGCAACAGGACGGCTTGGTGCGGCTGTCGCGGAGGCGCGCCTTTGCCGACGGGACCGTCGCGGCCTCTATGGATCCGCTCTCGCTCTTGTGCCGGCTCGCGACCAGCGTCCCGCCCCCGCGCTTCCACACCGTGAAGTACGCGGGGGTGCTCGCATCTGCGAGCCGCCCACGTTGGCGCGCCAGCGCATCGGACCGCGCCCTGCGAAGCCGCAACAGCCCGCGAAGGCGGACGACGAGCCCGCTCCCGAACGCAAGCGGGGCGGCTATCGGCCTTGGACCGAGCTTCTGCGCGGCACGTTTGCGATCGATGTCCTCGAGTGCCCGGTCTGCAAGGGCAGGATGAAGCTCGTCGCCCTGCTCACCGAGCCGAGCAGCATCGCCCGCTTCCTCACCGCGCTCGGCGAGCCGACCGACGTTGCATTTCGAGGACGACGCTCTGCGTCGTCCTTGCGGCCGAAGACCATCACCATGTCGAGCAGCCCGGGGGTGCGATCCCCCGGGCTACTCGACTCCTCGTTGGATTCCAGTCCGAGTCGGACGCCATTCGGTTCCTCGTCGAACTCCGCGAGCGATTGCGGAAGTTCGTGTTGGAACTGCACCCCAAGAAAAAAAACGCGCGTACTCTGGTTTGGGCGGTTCGCCGTCGACAACCGGCCGCGGCGCGGCCAGGCGAAGCCGGAGATCTTCGATTTCATCGGATTCACGCACATCGGCGCGAAGCGACGGAACAGGGACTTCCTGCTGAGGAGGCGACCGGTGTCGAAACGGATGTGGGCGAAGGGTCGGGCCTCGGGAATGCCAACGCGGACCTCCCAGACGATGCACCTCGCCCTGGACGCGTGGCAGCGGGCTACCGGTATCGACCTATCGTCGGTGAAGCACTTCACACCAACGGGAACGAACATGTGAATCTTGGTGGCGAAGCATACGCAGGAGAGCCCGATCGCTTGCACGCTGCAAGCATGCCGTCGCATGTGATATTGAAAGGACGGCTGGTATGGCCGCGCCTTCGGGACCCACATCAGAGGAGTTACCTCCCGAGGGCCCCCTAGTGGAGCGTTCGACGAGCTTTTCCAGATATTCCCAGGACATAGCTGCTTGATCCAGACTGATCTCGGCCGCGGATGCAAAACTTTCGTGCAAGAATCATGTTGAAGGACTTGCCGAACGCTCCACTAGATATTAAGTCGTTCCTTCGTCTTGCCACGCGCGTAGCCACGGCGCGTGCGGAGGCGCACGGCAAGGGTGCGGTGCATGGACGCCTAAACCATCAAAGCATCCATGTAGGCCAGAGCGAAACTACGCTCACACCCGCAGTCGTGGCCGATTGAGACTCATCAGCTTGCACAAGATGAGATGGCTCGGTCCGACCTCCTTGCCCAATCCTCTCCCGAAAGGACCGGGGCGTACGAACCGGCAGGTCGATTACCGAACGGATCTATATTCCCATGGCATCATCTTCTACGAAGTGATCGTGGGCGCGCCACCCATTCGAGCGAATAACCCGATCGAATGGACTCATCGCCACGTTTCCAGGATGCCTCGGCCGCTCACGGAAGCGGCGCCTGGAATGCCGGGCACTGTATCCGACATCACTCTCAGGCTGCTTGAAATGTCTGGAGACAGGCACCAGAGCGCACGGTGACTGGCATACGACTTCGAACGGTGATTTGATCTATTGAACGCCAGGGGCTCTATTGCCAGATTGTCCCTAGAAACCTCGACGTCTCCGATAGGTTCCAGAATCCATCGATGCTCTATAGACGCGACAAAAGTGGATCAAAATGCTCCTCGACGGGTTGGAGCGGACAGTGAGGGGAAAGGGCGGCCGCTGGTCTTGTTCCTCGACGACCTCCAGTGGGCCGAAGCCGCGACTCCCGCGAGGGGAGGACCCGGATCGCAGAGCTCAACCTCAAAGCGAGGAGAGCGGTCATCCGTAGCACTACTGCGGGAAGTTGCCACGGATCAGCAGAATAACCGCCCCCAGACGGGACACCTGGTCGCGGCGACCGCCAAGGTCGCGCACCACGGGCACACGGCGGACGTTCTCCTGGAACAGGTGTCGATGAATTGCCATAATTAGAGGAATGAGGATCTGTGCTGCGCTACGAACAAGATATCTATCAAGAATCGCCTATTCAAGAAGCCCAAACCTCGTCGGTAGCAAGGAAGTTGGAATGGCTAAATAACATCCAACCAAGTAGCAGCTTGAGCTACCAGAACATTTTCCGTGATCCCATAAATTTTGACAGGCATGTTTTTCTCGACAGGCTGAATCCTCGCTACTGGAGACACGTTGAGGAGGCCATCAATAAGCTCCAGGCTGTTCCATGGCATGACACTTCTTCGGCGAAAAAGATTGAAAGCACCCTGGACAAAGGTCTTATAAAGAAGCAGACATTTCCTATTTTTGAAACAGCAGCCAGTTGTGGGTCAATAACGGATGATCATATTCTGTTTGCTTCGGCGTATATATTGACCAAAATTGTCCCGCTTCAAATTACTGATTCCTGGATTGATTATTCCATTTCTCCAAATTTGACGGCTGACATGCTTAGTAGTGAAAGCGTCCAATCGGCTTGGACGGTCTCGAACTCCAGCATATATATGGGAATATCTCTCTTTATGCAGTCACCTTCGTTGTGCGGGGCTTTTGAAGAGGCATTGCCTCACTTTGTGAGTGTTTCACAGGCCATGTCGAATTGCTATCAACGTCGCTTCAATCGAGAGCTGCTAGATTCTCCTGAGCTGGAAATTGACAGCTACTTTTCGAACCCGATTTCAAGATTGTTGGGAAGCGTATTCTTTGGTGTTTCCGTGCTAGGATCAATGAGAGTATCGGGCGATATGCCGTCCATGCAGGCACGGTCAATGACTAAAAAGATGAGAGGCCTCAGGCAAATCGTCGACGAGGTGGCTGATTGGCGTGAGGATTTGGTATCGGGTGAGCTTACGCTTCCCTATTTGTTTGCGTTGAATGATAAGAAGCTCAATCCGTTCGTGCGCGAAGCAATCATCAAAACTTGGCAAAGAGCCAAAGAAATCATAGATTCTCCGATTCCTCATGCCGAAAAAATCATACAGCTGAAGGAGGATCTGGCGATCAATCGATCGCTTGACGATCTAAAAGAATTGATGATCTTGAGTGGAAGTTTCAATGAAATGTACAGCCAAGCTGATCACTTGTGGAACAGGTCGGTAATTGACATGGATCGCGTTTTTGAAGGCAAGAATTTCTATGACCTATTTTTGAATGTAGCTCTAAAAAGAGCTTTCCTGGAAAGGCTTAAGGCTCAAGATTGGGAGGATGTACCGTTGAATGTTGTTTAATCTGATACGCGATGCATGATTCTTGACACGAGGCTGAGTGGAACTTGCAGGACAAGTCCAATGGTTTGGCAGGAACATGCAATGATAGAGGCGCGGCGGTATATCCTGGGGGCAGGCGCCCTCATTCGAAGGGGCGATGGAAGTATATTGCTACTGAAAGGAGTTCGAGAGAGTCATTTGAAGTTTCCTGGGGGTAAGATTGAGCCAGGAGAATCTCCACGAGAAGCTTGCATTCGCGAGATCGCGGAAGAGCTGGGTCTGCTATTCAGAGTTTCAGATCTGTCGTTTGTGAAAATGTTCGTCAAGTGGACCCGTCAGCCTGGTCCACTGATAGGCTTAATTTACAAATTAGTCGCAGAAGACGTAGATTCAAGACTGGAGCAGCTCAAGCTTAAAGACGATGAAATCGAGGAATGCTACTGGTTGAATAAGCTCAATATTCGATCATTTTTGCAGAATTCTGATGTTAGAATTGATCCGCAGGAGCTGGCAGTTTTAGACGGTGAGTTCGCAAGCTGCCAATAAAGTGGTGTCGCGCGGGCGCGCGCGCCGGCAGAGACCCCGTTGAGCGCGCAGGGCTCTGCCCATCGCGCATCCCGAACTCCGCGGAGCGTGGCCGTGGCCATCTCGCCGACTGGGGCCACGTCGTAACCGCCCGGCGGGCGTCATCTTGCGCCGTCGCGATGCCGCGAGCACGCTTCGCCGTTTCGCCAATGCGCGCCGTGCGCGTGCGTTTGCTGGCGGTAAGGTCCGCGCGGAGCGGCGCCCTGCGAAGCCGCGACCGTCCGCGGTCAGACGCGGCCGTTCCGCCGCAGCGCAGCGGACGGCGGCGCTCGCGCTCCCCCGGATCCGTTCGATCTGCCGCTGCCCCCCGGGGGGCCTCGGCTCATGCGTCGGTCGTCGGCGACTTGCCCCAGGCGTCGGGCAGCAGCTCGTCCAGGCGCGACAGCGGCCAGCCGGCTTGCAGCTTCCCGATGACGTCGGTGGCCCACGCCAGCGGGTCGACACCGTTCAGCTGGCAGGAGCCGAAGACGGTATACGCATGGGCGAGGCGTTCTGCGCCCTTGTCCGAGCCGACAAACAAGTAGTTCTTCCGACCGATCGAGATACGCCGCAGGCTTCGCTCGGCCTCACCGTTGTCGATCTCGAATCGACCATCGGTGAAGCAGCGTCTCCACGCGGTCTCTTGACCGAGCGCGTAACGGGTCGACTCGTAGAGCGGCGCCTTCGGTACGAGCCGTGGGTGCAGCTCGTGAATCCACCGGTACAGCTCGTCGACCGCGCCGAGCGACTGCTCGTCCCGCCGCTCTTTGCGCGCGTCGGGGCTCAGCCCTTCAGCTTTGCAGGCGGCCTCGACCCGGTAGATCGTCTTGAAGTACGACAGCGCACGTGCAGGTAGAACGCACCGACCACCCGCTCGAAGATGCGGTCGGCGACTGGGGTCAGCACGTCGATCCCGAACGTCGCCCAGTCGCCGAGGGTCGAGGGCGAGAGCGACACGGCGCTGCGCTCGTACTGCTGCGTCTGCCGGTAGAGCGGCGTCGAATCGTGGTACTTGTCCACGAGGATGTGCGCGAGCAGGCCCGGTCTCGGCTTCGGGGGGTCAGGCGGCTGCGGCACGGAGCCGTCGCCCGGCTCTGGCGCTGCCGCCTCTTCGCAAGGGGCAGGCGCGGGCTCGGTGCCCTTCGGCGCTGCGTCGCCGAGCGCTGCGAGCATGAGCGACAGCTACTCGGAGCTGACCTTCTGGCTCTTGCGGCCGTACAGCTCACGAAGCGCGTTCGCGAGCCGGACACTCAGCGCGGTGTTGGTGTCTCGCAGCCCGATCAGCAGCTGAACGACCAGCTCGATGAGGTCTGCGATGCGCCCTTCGGCCGCCAGCTGCTCGAGCTTGAGCCGGACATCCGCCAGATCGGCGGCGAGCTGTGCTTGGGACGGAGAGGGACTGGTCACGTGGCGCGCTGGATAGCTATCCCGCGCGCATCCATCAAGCGTTGCTTCGACGCGTCGATATTTCTCACGCCGGGTCTCCAGCGCTTGCGCCGTCCGGCCTGCGACAGGCCGAGCCCTTCGAGCATCAGCGACAGCGAAGCCCTGCCTAACGCGAACCAGCCGCCCGTTGCGCAGCGCGATCTCGATCGGCTCTGTCACGACCGGCGATGCGTCGGCCACTGCGTGCACCGGCAGGAACCGCGGCAGTTCGGTCGACGACGACGGCGAGGGCTGCGAGGGTTCGTCAGCCCGCAGCTTCCAGCGCCAAGAGGACTGCTGCTTCGGCTTGTACCCCTCGCGCCGCGCGAACTTCTCGGCGCTCAACCCGCTCCGCTCCCATCGCTCCACCCGCTCGGCCCACTCCACCCTCGTCGCCATCGCTTCCTCCTTCGTCGCGATGGGAACAGGTAACCGGCGCCGCACGGACGGTCACGATGGCGTTGGTCGGGCGCTTACCGCACGTCGACTGCAGGAGGTGGTTCGCCAGGTTTTTCGGGGATGTCTACAATCATGCCGTCGCCGGGAGCGGCGATGTCGCGGTGGATCCCGTCGATGACGCCGCAGGCGCTCGCCTCAGCCAGCTTGCGGCGACATCATGATCAATCAGGCCGCGTCCCTGCCGGGGACCTGACGACCAACGCGTTCGTCATTACGTGATAATACGCAAACCTCCGAAGACCACCGATATGCGAAATATGGGAATCCACGCGATTCAGGCTGGATGCGAGCGTGCTGAACATCAGCTCCGTCGCGAACAGGAGCGCTTCGCGTTCACGCTGGACGCCGCCGAGATCGTCGCATGGGATTGGGACCCACACACCGACGAGGTCATCCTTTCCGCAAACGCCGAGCGCATTCTCGGCATTCCAAGCGGCAGAACCATCGACACCGGCAAGCACCTATCTGCGCTCGTTCATTCTGACGATCGCGAGCGGATCGAGCAGGCTCTGCAGCGCGCGGCGGGCGAAGGGACAACATTCGATGTGGAATACAGGCTCGTACGCCCGAGCGGCGGCGAGCTCTGGGTCAATCATAAGGGTCGAGCGGCCCTGACGGTAGCCGGAACACCCGGACGAGCCCATGGGATGCTGCGTGATATCACGCGGAGTAAGCAGACCGAGGAACACATCAGGGAATTGAATGCGGCGCTGAGGCAACGCGCCGAGCAGCTCCAGGCGATCCTGAATGTGCTGCCAGTCGGCATCTTCGTTGCCGATGACCCTGCGTGCACGTCGATCCGCCCGAATCACGCAGGCGCGAGAATGCTGGGCATTTCCATTGAAACCGATATTTCCAAGAGCGGTCCGGCGGCGGAACGGATGCCGTTACGCTTCCTGCGCGACGGCACGGAGATCCCGGCAGACGAGCTGCCCATGCAGAGGGCAGCGCGCACAGGCGAAACCGTTTGGGGCGACGAGGTAGACGTCATCCGTGGCGATGGGACGTCGATTCGTCTGCTCCTGTACGCCGTGCCGCTCCTCGACGAGGAAGCGCAGCTCCGCGGGTGCATCGGCACAGGCATCGATATCACCGAACGTCGCCGCGCCGAGCAGGCCCTGCGCGAAAGCGAGGAGCGATTCCAGACGTTCATGGCTCACAGCCCGGCGGCCGCTTGGATTGTCGATCAGCAAGGACAGATTCTCTACGTCAGTCCCACCTACCTCCGCATGTTCCGATCCGGAACCTCCGATCCGGTCGGCAAGAGCATCTTCGACTTGTATCCCGAACAGCTCGCGCAGAAGTACATGGAGACCAGTCTCCGCGCGGTGCGCGAGGGTCGAGTCGTCGAGGAAGTCGAGCCTGCGCCGCGCCGGGATGGCACCGACGGCTACTTCCTCGTGTACAGGTTCCCCATCCGGAACGCAGCGGATCATGTTTCCATCGGGGGAGTGGCCATCGACATCACCGAATTGAAGCAGGCGGAGAAACAACTTAAGGAGATCGACCGGCGGAAGGACGAATTTCTCGCCACGCTCGCGCACGAGCTCCGCAATCCATTGGCCCCGATGCGCAATGCCTTGCAGATACTCCACATCGCGGAGCCGTCGAATCCGCGGGCGCAGTCGGCGCGGAAGGTGATGGACCGTCAGGTTCAACAGCTCGCACGGCTGGTGGATGATCTGCTCGACGTGGCCCGCATCACCCGTGGGAAGCTTGAGCTACGCAAGGAGCGAGTCGATGTGGCATCCATCGTCGAGCGCGCGCTGGAGACCAGCCGGCCGGTGATCGCGCACGCGCAGCATCGGCTTTCAGTACATCTTCCGCAAGAGCGCTCCTATCTGGTGGCGGATCCGATGCGCGTTGCCCAGGTGCTCTCCAACTTGCTGAACAACGCTGCCAAGTATACGCCATGCGGCGGCGATATTCAGATCGTCACGGAGCGTCTGGCCGGCGAAGTGATCATTAAAGTCCAGGACAATGGCACCGGCATCTCACCAGAGATGCTGCCGCGTATCTTCGAGATGTTCACACAAGCGGATACCACTCTCGAACGCGCGCAGGGCGGGCTCGGGATTGGGCTCACGATCGTGAAGCAGCTGGTCGAGCTGCATGGCGGCCGCATCATGGCAGAGAGCGACGGCCTGGGACGGGGCAGCTCGTTTTCGGTGGCGCTGCCGCTCGCACTCGAGGAGCGCTGCCCTGCCGAGGAGCATGTCCACGGAGATGACCCCCAGCCGACCTCGCACGAGCGCCGGATCCTCGTCGTCGACGACAACCAAGATGCCGCCGATACGCTGGCCACGTTGCTCGATGCCATGGGCAATGATGTCAGGACTGCCTACGACGGGTGGCAGGCTTTGCGGGTGGCCGAGGAACATCGTCCCGACATCATCTTTCTCGATATCGGGATGCCTGGAATCAATGGCTATGAGGTGGCGCATCGGCTGCGCGCGCAACCTGAAACGCGCGACGTCATGCTTGTGGCCATGACGGGCTGGGGACAAGAGGCGGACCGGAAGAGGTCCAAGGAGGCTGGCTTTGACCATCATTGGATCAAGCCTATCGATCCGCAGGCGCTCGACGATCTGCTCTCCTGCTCTGCGACGCGCCGGAGCGAGTCTCCGCTCGCCGCGGCCGGACGTCTGGCGATCCGCGGCCAGGCGTCTGGCTGATCCGCCGGTGCGACGGGGGGCGCCGTCCTGTCCTGGCCACCTCGGGAGTCGACTGCGGAGCTAACACCGGTGTGCGCGCACTCCGGAAGTGGCGCGAGATCCGCGCGGGTCGGGACGTCGGAGGTGTTTGTTACCGAGCCGACTGGCTGATGGCACTGCGTCCCGCCTGGGTGATGGCCATCTTGCGGCCGTTCGATAGGGGACCAACTCCCGATGACCATCACAGGCGTCGCGCCGACGCGGCACGGCGCGATGGGCATCATCATGGAGTGCCTCGCTTATGTCGAGCAGGCATGGGAGCGCCTGCGCGCCCCGGCGGAGGGATGCGCCTCGGCGAAGCCTATTTTTTTATTCATCCCGCGCGAAGCGCGGTTGCTCGAGGAATGACAAACGGCATGACAAGTGACGTGCATCCGTGACACCCGTGTCACTCTTGGCGACAAAAGCGGCGCCCCGGATGATGAATTTGTCATCTCTGCTGGCAGCTGCAATGCGATCCGGTGCTGAGCGCGGCCCCGTGGATCCGAGTCACGGCGCGACGGGCCCGATCTGCGTCTCGAGCGGATCGATCCCGCGCAGCACGGCGGCGCCGTGCCGTCCGGCGCGGCGACAGGCTTCCTCGACCGGGAGGCCGTGGGCGAGATGGTAGGTGAGGGCCCCGGCGAAGCTGTCGCCGGCGCCGTAGTCGCCGAGGACGCGGGCGGGCTCCTCCGTTACGCGGCGATCGAGCGGGGCCGGCGCCTCGAGGCGTCCCCGCACCTCGCGCCGCCGTCGAGCCTCGCACCGCCGTCGCGACGGCAGCGATCGTGCGGGCCGGACGTCGTGATAAGCGTCCCGCACCATGCAGGCGCCCGACACCGACTCCCCCGCGCCCTCGGAGCCGCTCCAGGACAGCGCCCCGCCGGCCCCCGCGCCGGCCCCCCCGACGGCAGAACCCCCCGCGCGCGCCGCCCCCGGCGCCGCCTCCGCGCCCCCGCCGGCCCGCCGCTGGGCCGTCGGCCTGCTCAGCGCCCTCCACGCCCCCGTCTTCGCCTGGGCCGCGCTCGTCCTCCCCTTCCGGCCGTGGACGCTCTTCGCCGTGGTCACCGCCGCGCTCGCGCTGCTCCACGCCGCGACCGCCGCGCTCTCGCTCCTCCCGCACCCGCTCGCGCCGCGCGCGTTCCGGGTCGCGTCGTTCGTCTCGCTCGGCTACCTCGCCCTCCTGAGCTACGGCCTCCTCTCCTCGGCCGTCTACGTCGCCTCGCTGAACCGCGGCCTCGGCAGCGGCATCGCGGCCGCGCTGCTCGCGGTCTGGGCGGTCGTCGCGCTCCTCACCCTGCCCCTCGCGTGCTGGGGCGTCGCCTCGACCGGCGGCCTCCCTCCCCTCCGGCGGCGCTCTTCCCCGCGCGCCGCGCTCGCCGCGATCGCCGCGGTGGCGGTGCTCGCCGCGCTCGCGCTGCTCTTCCGCCACAGGACCGCCAAGGCCGACGTCCTCCCGGTGCCCGGCGGCGCCCCGTCCGGCACCGGGGCCGCGCTGCGCGAGGCGCTCTCGGGCTTCGACGCGCTCCCCGCGGCGCCGGCAAAGGCGCCGTCGCTCATGACCACGGCGCCGGCCGCGTGCGCCGCGCCCCCGGAGCCCGGCCGCCCCACCCTCGTCGTCACCCACCTCGCCCGCGCAAAGGAGCCCGAGCGCGCCGCCGCCGCCACCCGCTGCCTCCAGCCCGCGCCCGGCGAGGACCCCGCGGCGGCGCTGCGCGGCGCGCTCGCCGAGGCGCTGCGCGGCCCCCTCAAGATCGACGTGGTCTCGGCCGTGCAGCCGCTCGGCTCCCCCGGTCCCGGCCTCGCCGGCCTCTCGCTGCGCCCCGGGCTCGACGGCCTCTGCCTCGCCGGGCGCTGCCTCATGCCATGGCAGCTCATCGCGCTCGACGCGTTCAACACGAACGCCCCGCTCGCCGGCGTCCCCGACTTCCGCTTCGGCGTGGACCTCGCGGTCCTGCGCCGCGCCCTCGGCGAGCCTGCGCCGCCCGGCGCCGGCGGCCCCGACGGCGCGGGCGCCGACGACGCCGCGCTGCGGAGCGGCCTCCTCCGGATCGAGACCCTGAGCTACGCCGTCGATCGCGCGGGCGCGCTCCACCTCCTGTCCCGGATCGGGGAGCCTGGGGTCCCGCTCACCGAGGCGACCGCCCGGCAGGCGGCGGCCGCGGCCCAGCGCTACATCCTCGGCGCGCAGCGGAAGGACGGCATGTTCCGCTACATCGTCGATCCGTTCACCGGGCGCGCCTCGTTCGACGGTTTCTCGATCGCGCGGCAGGCCGGCACCACGCTCGCGCTGTGCGAGCTCGGCGCCGGCCCCGAGGGCGCGCCCGCTCCGGTGGAGCTCAGGACGACGGTGCAGCGCTCGCTCGGGCTGCTCGCGAAGCTCGAGCGCCGGGCCGGCGCGGGCGACGCTGTCGGCGCCCTCTTCTACCCCGCGGACAGCCGCGGGATGGTCGCGAACCTCAACCCCACGGCGCTGAGCCTCGTCGCGTTCCTCTCGTGCCGCGACGTCGTCAGCGACACGCGCGACGCGCGCGGCGCGCACGACGCCCTCATCGGTCGGCTCGCCCGCATGGTCCTCGCGACGCAGCGGGACGACGGCGGCTTCGCGCCGCAGCTCGACCTCGCGCGCGTCGCGCCGGTACTCGGCCCGACGCAGCTCTACGAGGGGGGCCAGTCGGTGCTCGCGCTTTCGCTGCTCGAGGAGCTCGCCGCCCGCGAGCCGCTCCCCGAGCTCCCGCCCGCGGCCGAGGTGCGCGCCGCCGTCGATCGGGCCATGGACTACTACGCGAACCGCTACTGGGACCATTTCGCGAATGATTTCGTGTATATGGAGGAGAACTGGCACTGCCTCGCGGCGCGCGCGGCGCTCGGCCGTCACCGCCGCGACGACTACGAGCGGTTCTGCCTCGACTACGTCGCGTTCAAGTCGCGGCTGGTGCTCGACGAGGAGAGCGACGTGGCGCCCGATCTCGTGGGCGGGTACGGGTTCGGCAACGTGCTGCCGCCGCACAACACGGCGACGGCGGGGTTCGGCGAGGCGCTGGCCGCGGCGATGGCGGTCAAGGCGGCGCGCGGCGAGGATCTCGCCCGGGATCGAGCGCTGATGGAGCGGGTGCTCGGGTTCCTCGTGCGGCAGCAGTGGTCGCCCGCGACCTGCTTCGCGTGCAGCCGCGACGTTGTCATCGAGGGCGGCTTCAGCGAGAGCATGGCGTCGCCCCGCATCCGCATCGACTATGTTCAGCACGCCTGGGCCGCGCTCGGCCACGGGGGCAGGGAGCTGGATCTCCTGCCCGGGCGGAGCGCCCCGCTGGCGGGGCCGCTGTGAGCGCGGGCGCAGGCGGAGGGGCGAGCCCCGGCGCGGGCGGAGGCGACAGGACGACGCCGGGCGCAGGTGCAGGCGGCCCGAACCCGGGCGCGGGCGCTCGCTGGGCCGACCGCAAGGCCTACGCGTACGGCGTGACCGCGGGGCTCGTGCTCCTCATGCTCGCCCCGCTGTTCCGCCGCCCTCCCGTGGACAGCTTCCCGCTGTCGACCTACCCGATGTTCTCGTGGGGTCGCCACGACGCCCGCGCCACGGTGGAGCGCGCCGTCGGCGTGGACTCCCGGGGCGGCCGGCGGCCGATCCCGCCGCGGCTCGTCGGCAGCGAGGAGGTGCTGCAGGCGAAGGCCACGCTGGCGCAGAGCATCCGGCAGGGCGCCCGCGCGACGCGCGCGCTCTGCCGCGGCATCGCGGCGCGCGTCGCGGAGCAGTCCGGCCAGGCGGATCTCGTCTCGGTGGAGATCCGGACCGACACGTTCGACGCGGTGGCGTTCTTCGAGGGGCAGGAGGCCCCGCTCGACTCGAAGCTCCACGCGACCTGCAAGGTGGGCGCGCGATGAGGCGGCTGCTCGATCGCCTCGACCGCGCCTTCTTCGCCGAGGCGCCCGCCGAGCGGCTCGCGATCGTGCGGCTCCTGGTCGGCGGCTTCGCGCTCGTCTACCTCTGCGTCCGCGCGGTGCACCTCCAGCGGGTGGGCCACCTGCCCCCGGAGAGCTTCAGGCCGGTCGGCGTGATCTCGGTGCTCTCCGCGCCGCTCCCCCTCTGGGCGGTGCGCGGCCTCCTCGGCGCTGCGATCGCGGCCGGCGCGGCCTTCGTGGCTGGCTACCGGTTCCGCGTCGCCGGGCCGCTCTTCGGCGCGCTCCTGCTCTGGGTGCTGAGCTACCGCAACTCCTGGGGCATGGTGTTCCACACCGAGAACCTCCTCGTGCTCCACGTCATCGCGCTCAGCCTCGGCGCCGCGGCCGACGCGTACTCGCTCGACGCGCGGCGCGCGCGCAGCGCGGGCGCCCCGTCGACGCCGCCGCCGCCGGACGGCCGCTACGGCTGGCCGCTCCGGCTGCTCTGCGCGATCACGGTGACCTCGTATTTCATCGCCGGGATCACCAAGCTCCGGAACAGCGGCCTCGACTGGGCGCTGAGCGACATCCTCCGCAACTACGTCGCTTACGACAACGTGCGCAAGATAGCGCTCGGCGACACGCACTCTCCGCTCGGCGGCGCGCTCGTCCGCTATCGTTTTCTGTTCCCGCCGCTCGCGCTCGCGAGCCTGGCCATGGAGCTCGGCGCCCCGCTCGCCCTGTTCAGCCGGCGCGTCGCCGTCGTCTTCTGCAGCGCCGCCTGGCTCTTCCACCTCGGCGTGCTGCTGACGATGGCGATCCTGTTCCCCTACCCGCTGCTCGGCATCGCGTTCGCGGGGTTCTTCGAGCTGGAGAAGATGCGCGATCTGAGGCGCCCGCGCCGCGCGGGGCCTGCCTGAGGCGCCCGCGCCCCGCGGGCCTACTTCGAGGACTGGATGTCGTGAGAGGCTCTCGCCAGCGCGAGAGCCTCGCGGGGACGTCGCGTTCGTCCGGCCACGCTCAATCGCCGAGCGCCTCGAGCATCTTGTCGCCGTAGCGCTTCCCGAGCGTGCGCTGGCCCGCGAGATCGAAGTGGTACTGATCCATGGCCGCGAGCCCGCTCGCGGAGATCACGAAGGAGTTGGGGATCCGGCCCGGGATCTGGCTCACGACCGTGTTGTGGCCGCTGCAGCAGCCGCTGTAGAGGAGCTCTCCCGCGAGGAATGGAACCTCCCCCAGCCCGAGATCCGTGCGCAGGTCGGACACCATCCCGGCCACCTTGTCGAGCCACACCGCCTGGCCGCTGTCGGACTCGCCCTGGTGGAAGATGATGCCGCGGATGGTCCCCTTCTCCTGCCCGAGGCGAGCGCGCTCGATCACCCATTCGTAGGCGCCGTTCCAGTGGTTGTCGGGCGGGATCCGGAACTCGCCGCGCCGGCTCGAGCGGACGCCCTTGCGGAAGAAGTCGATGTCGACCCCGCTGATGGCGTTGGGCACGAGCCAGATGGTCGCGGTGGGGTATGCCTCCGCCAGCGTCTTGGCGAAGTAGTCGCCGGGACCTACCCCCGCGCCGCAGCCGTGGGCTGGCGCGGAAGAAGGGCTCGGTTAACGCGTGGATGGCGACCGAGGACGCGAAGGGGCACACCTGTCACCTACCCGCGTCGCGGTCGCCGCTGGCGCTCGCTCTCATGTCTGCGCAGTCCCATCTCCCGATCGCGAGGAGCGGCGCCGAATTCACGTACCAGGTCAACGAGCGGTCGGAGCAGGAGAGACTGCGCGTCGGGCCGCCACATCGCAATGTTGCGCATCTCCAGACCGAGATCGCTGACCGGCTTCCAGATCGCGGTGCCGACCGCGAGGAAGCGCGCCGCGGGTTCCGCACCGAAGGTCAATCCGAAGCCGCTCGCCACGAGCGTCAACAGGGCTTCTCCGTCGAGAATCTCCGCAGTCACGTTCAGGGTCACACCGCGCGCGCGCACGGCGGCGATGATGTCGTCATACAAACGAGGGTTGCTCTTTCGCGGATCCATGAGCATGGGCTCGGTCGCCAGGTCCTTGACTTTGATCATGGATTCGGTCGCCAGAGGGTGCTGCTTCGGCACGATGATCCCCAGGCGATGCCGGGCAAGCACGACGCTCTGGAGCGAGGAGTCATCCGGGACGTAGTTCCCATAACCGAGCGAGATCTGCCCCGCGCGCAAGGCGTCCCACTGCTGGGCGCTGCTCATGGGCACGAGCTCCACATTCACTCGAGGCGCCTGCTTCCGAAACCGCGTGAGGATCGTCGACAGCGGGCCTACATACGCAGAGCCGCTTTCGAAGCCGATCGTGACGGTTCCGATCTGGCCTTCGGCCGTCTCCCTCACCTCTTTAGCCGCAGCGTCGACGTCCGAGAGGATCGTCTTCGCTCTGTCCAGGAGCAGCCACCCGGCGGGTGTGAGCTTCACGCCGCGTCCCGATGGCTCGAAGAGCTCCGCGCCGATCTCCTCTTCGAGTTGCTGCATCTGACGACTCAACGGCGACTGTGATACGTGCAGCTTCTCTGCCGCGCGCCTGAAGTTCTCCTCCTCGGCGATGGCGATGAAGTAGCGCAGGTGACGGAGTTCCATCGGTTTGCTCCTCGATCCCAGGGCTGGCCGCAGCCCTTCATCGATGCTCAACAGGTCTCAAATCGAGCCCAATATCGTCCTGGACGACTCGGTTGTCAAACGGTACCAATCGCGCATGGTCATGAAGGTCGCGAAGGATCTCCTGGCAGGCGCCGTCCCGCGAACGACGGGTGCGATGTGACGGCGAGTCGTTCTGGACAAGCAGAGGCGCTCGGACGCCTCGGACGCATGGAGGGCGCGTTCACGCGCTTCTTCACGAAGAGCGCAACCGTCCGCGAGTCACGCCTGCTCGACGAGCGGTTCCACCTCGTCACGCTGAGCGGAGAGCCGCTTCGAGGCGTCCGGTGGGCGCCCGGAGACAAGGTCCAGGTGGCGCTCGGCGGCTGGGCCTTTCGAACGTACACGCCGATGTCCTGGGACGTGATCAGCGGCTCCACGCAGCTTCTCTTGTTCCTGCACGGCGAAGCCCCTGGCGCAGCCTGGGGACGCGCATTGAAGGTGGGTGATTCGTGCGCCCTCTTCGGCCCGCGCGACTCGCTCGACCTCAACGCGCTCGAGCGACCTGCGCTTCTCTTCGGAGACGAGACGTCCTTCGCGTTGGCGCACGCGATGCGCTTCACCCGCAGAGGAGCAGCAGACGTCCGCATGGTGTTCGAGGTGACCTCGAAGAAGGTCTCGGAGAGCGTTCTCGGGCATCTCGGGATCACCAACGCCGACGTGTTCGAGCGAACGTCCGACGAATCGCACCTGAGCGGGATCGAGAGCGTCGCCGCCGATCACGTTCAGGCCCGGTCCATCAAAAGCTGCGCTCTTTCGGGGAAGGCATCCTCCATCCAGCGATTGAACAAGCGGCTGCGATCGCTCGGTCTCTCGAGCCGTCAGATCCGAACACGAGCTTATTGGGCACCGGGCAAAGAAGGGCTCGACTGAGACCATTCTTGGATGACGCGATGGTCAACGGGCGTCGACGCTCCTGTCCATCGATGCAGCGCAGCACTCCTCTTCGGAGAGGCCCCCAGGCACCCAGTGAACGACCAAGCGTCGCGCGCATGGCGGTTCACTCAGAAGGAAAGGAATTGTGGATATGAATTCAATCAGCAACGGCCAGGTCGCAGAGGTTCTCAAGCGTCTTCATCAGGAAGCGGAGGCGGCCGACGCGCCGCTGGCCGCCAACGTCCCGAGCGAGGCGGCCACCCGAGAAGAGATGATCACCCAGCTCCTCAAGGACGAAGCCAACGATCTGAAAAGCACGTATCACGGGTTCGCGGGGAATTTTCTCAATGTCTCCCCGGATTTTGGGCGTTTCCTCTACATGTGTGCCCGCGCATGCAAGGCCAAGTGCATCGTGGAGTTCGGCTCCTCGATGGGGATCTCCACGATCTATCTGGCTACCGCGCTGCGCGATATGGGCGGCGGCCGCTTGATCGGGACCGACCTTGTGCCCAGCAAAGTCGAGCGGGCGCGGGCGAACGTCGCCGCCGCCGGGCTGTCCGGTATCGTCGAGCTCCGGGTCGGTGATGCTCGAGAGACCCTCAAGTCTGGTGTCGTCGGTGATATCGACATGGTGTTGCTCGACGGCGCCTTCACCCTTTACCTTGACGTTCTCAAGCTGCTTGAGCCGCAGCTGAGGCCTGGCGCGCTCATCATCGGCGAGAACGCGTTCGAGCAGGCCTCGGGCTATATCGACTACGTGCGCAACCCGCAGAACGGCTATCTCTCCCAGTCGCTCCCGTTCGAGGCGGGACGCGGCAACGAACTCACGATCAAGACGAGTTGAGCACCCTGGCTCGAGGCACGCTGACCCCGGCAGGACCGCCGCGCGCCCGCCGGAGAGGCGCTGCGTGCTCTCGACGGAAGACGGCTCGAGCCGCATGACATCGGGGATGCCGTGGTGTAGCGGCCCGCCCGATGCGCGACGGCGAGCTCGGCGACGCGCTCGAGACGCTGCGAGTCCAGGGGGTGGCGCCGCGGGCCTGAGCTGCGCGCCCCTCCGAGCGCCTCCCGGGCCGCCCGGCCGGGGAGCTGCTTGACGCGGGATCGGAATGAGTCCAGGGTCGCGGCATGCCGAGGCCGTGGTGGGTGGGCGTGCTTGCCTCAGTTGCGCTCGCGCCGGCGTGTGGAGCACGGAGTGAGACTTACTTCGAACCGCCAGCGGACGGAGGCGAGGTTGGATCGACGGCAGGATCAGGCGGCGCCGGCGGCGCGCCCATCGCCTCGAGTGGCCACGGTTCAGGCGGCCAAGCCCCGGAAGGTACGCCGAGCGGGTCGGGAGCGGGGTCGGGCACGGGAGCAGGGGCGGGCACGGGAGCGGGGGGCGCCGAGCCGGGGTGCGATCCAGACCGCGTGTTCGACGACCCCTGGACGGCCTATGAGCAAAAAGATCTCGAGACCCTGCGCGGCGCGACGGTGCTCAATGGCACGCTCAGAATCCGCGACGAGGTTTCCGATCTGTCCCCGCTTGCGTGTCTGACGACCATCACGGGTGAGCTCGAGATCAGCGACACCACAGCGTTGTCCAGCTTGGAAGGCCTCGACGCTCTCTCCTTCATCGGGTCGGAGCTGGTCGTGATGCGGAACTCCTCGCTGCTCAGCCTCGGCGGGCTCCGGAACCTGCGAAGGGTCGCGGAGACCATCGCGATCCGAGAAAACCCGCTCCTCGAGAGCGTCGCCGGCGTCGCGGCGGAAGCACGCGTGTGGGACGTGGTCGACAACGATTCGCTCGATTCCTTGTCCGGCATGGAACACGTCGAGGAGGGGATAGTCAGGATCGAGGGCAACGACCAGCTCGCGACGCTGGGCGGGCTGCGCAACCTGCGCCGGGGGTGGCTCAGCTTGGTCGACAACGACGCGCTGACCAGCCTCGAGGGCCTCGGCGCCGTCGAGCACCTCGCGGAGCTCTACATCGCCGAGAGCGACGGGCTCGTCAGCTTGAAAGGCCTCGAGCGGCTCACGACCGTCGAGAGCCTCAGCTTGGAACAAAACCGGCAGTTGAGCTCGCTGCACGGCCTCGACGGCCTCGTCTCCGCGGGCCTCCTCGCGATCACGTCGAACGAGCGGCTCGTGGACCTGACCGGGCTCGCAGCGCTCGAAGCCGCCGACACCCTCCGCGTCGGCAGCAATTCAGCGATGGTCAGCCTGGACGGCATGCCCTCGCTCCGCCGTGTCCAGCGGGCCGCTGTCGACTCGAATCCCGAGCTCCTGAGCGCCAACGCCTTCGCGCGCATTCGCACGGACCGGGACAGCGCGCTGAGGCTCGCCTTCACGAACAACCCCAAGCTCACCAGCATCGATCTCGGGGATGTAACGCGCGTGGAGGCGTTGTACGTCGGCGGGTGTGACTCCCTGACGGACCTGTCCGCGCTCGCGGGCATTGCCGAGATGTCAAAGCTCACGGTGGACCAGAACGCCGGCCTCGTGAGCCTCACGGGCATCGAGCAGCTCACCGAGCTCGAGCGGCTGGATATCTTCCTCAATCCTCGGCTCACGAGCCTCCAGGGCTTGAGCGGACTCCGCAACGTACGAGACATGCTCTCGATCTACGGCAACCCCGCGCTCACCAGCCTCGACGGGCTCGGCTCGCTCAGCGCGGGCGACGGCGTGACCGCGCGAGTGAGCATCTACAGCAACGAGGCGCTCGTCGACATCGACGCTCTGCGCGGCCTGGTCCGCGTGGAACAGCTCGATCTCCTGGACAATGACGCGCTGCTCGATCTGACCGGGCTCGAGGGCCTCGCTGAGCTCGATAGCCTCATCGTCAGGGAGAACGCGTCGCTCGCGACGCTTCGCGGCCTGGGAGTTCGAAGGGTGAATTCCTGGATGGAGATCATGGGCAACGAGAGCTTGCCGAGCTGCGACGTCGACGCGTTCGTAGAGCGCCTCGACCCGCGGCCCGCCAGCGTGCGCGCGGAGAACAACGGTACCGGCACCTGCTCACCCTGATTCCGAGGAGCGCCTTCCAGCGCGCCGGATGCAGCGCCGCCCGGCGACAGCTGGATTCGCCGGCGCGGCGGGTGGCCATGATCTCGTCCGCGTCCGGAGGTGCACGGATGGAACGATGATCGCCGCCGGGGCAGTGGTCCTATTTGAACATGAAGGCGGGAAGAAAAGCTGAATGATCTTCCCACCTTCCCGCCTTCATGTGAACTCTCTCCGGGCAAATGCGACCACTACCCAGCGCCACGACCAACAGGGGCGATACGAGGAAATTAAAATGGACACGAATCTACTATCTCGTGAGATCGAAGAGCTCGTGACCAGGTCCGAAATCGAGGCGCTCGCTATCCGGTATTCCGATGCGGCCGACACGATCGGTCGCGGCGACGTGGAAGCGGGCCGGCAGATCATCAAGTCATGCTTCACCGATGACAGTGTTTTCGAGGCATTCTTCCCGACGGATGCTGCGGACGCGCCCTTTTTCTCGTCTATCGGCGCAGACGGCTGGACGGACGCGGTGGCCAAGGCGTTCGCCGCCGGCGGCTACACGGGTACACATCACCAGATAGGCAACATCCAAGTCAGCGTACAGGGAGAAACGACGATCATGAAGGTGTACGTCACGGCCACGCATGTGCTCGATTGGCGCAGCAGCCTCTTTGTCGCCACCGCGGTTTACACCGACCACGTCGTGCGTACGCCTCAAGGGTGGAGGTTCGGCCGCCGCTCGGTGCGGGCCACGAGCGGCCTGAACGTGGTTGGAGCCTCCCCGCCATTGCCGTGATCAGATCTGGGCCGTCTGCCCTTCTGCTCGAAGCGATACGAAAATTACACGATGCTGCGTCGGTCCAGTTTGCCCTACGCCGCGGCCCATCCAGTCCCGTCGCTACCGATCCTGCCTGCCCGAGCCGCGCGAGGGCAAGCCGCGGCACAGGCGCCGCCGAGGAGCGCCGTGCGAACCCGCCACGACGCCTCTCAGGAGAGCTGAAGGCGCGCGCTGGTGCGGGACGCGCAAGGCGTGCGCCGCCGCGCAAACCGCGCATCTCATGGCGCGCCCGGCGGCCCCTCTCCGGGGAGCAGCGATGGCACATGGCATGCTCGCGTCCCGGACATCATGGCTTCTCCTGCCCAGAAGATGACCGCCCGCTCCTCTGGCAATCTGCCCATCGCGCTTGTCCTCCTGGGGAGCGGCGCCCTGCTCTGGCTCCGAGCCGCGCAGCGCAGCGCGGGCGCGCTGGCGCTGCTCCCCGCCGTCGACGGCTGCCTGGCCGTCGGGGTCGTCGGCTTGCTGCTCGCGCTGCTGCACGGCGTCCGCTACCGGTCAGCGCTCCTGTCGGTCGCGGCCCCGATCGCCGTCGTGCAGCTCCTCGCCAGCGAGCTCGCGGGGTTCTCCTTCCTGCCCGCGCTCGGCGTCGAGCTCACCGCCTTCGGTCTCCTCGGCCTGCCGCTCTCCCGCGTGCCCCGTCGCCGCCGCGCGGCGAAGGCCCCGGTCCGCTCGCTTCACACGGCGCACTCGTCGCCCTCATGAGCCACCGCGGCGAGCGGCAAGGCAGCTCGCACAGGCCGTCTCGCGCCCCCTCACATCGCGCGCGCGCCGAGCAGGGCGAGTGCGCCCTCGTCGCCGAGGGCGGGCCGCTCAGGCCGCGCGCAGGGCGCGAGGGCGGGCCGCTCAGGCCGCGCGCAGGGGGCGCGGCCGGAGCTGACGCCGCGGATCAGAAATCGAACTTGTCGAACGAGTTCAGGTCCCTGCACGCCTCGACGAGGCGCGCGGCCATGCCCTTCTCGCCGAGGTGGAGCCAGCCGCGCGGGTCGATGTACTTCTTGTTGGGCTTGTCCTCGCCCTCGGGGTTGCCGAGCTGCGACTTCAGGTACGCGCCCTTGTCGTCCATGTACTTCTTGATGGGATGCGTGAAGGCCCACTGCGTGTCCGTGTCGATGTTCATCTTGATGACGCCGTAGGACACCGCCTCGCGGATCTCCTCGGGCGACGAGCCGGAGCCGCCGTGGAACACGAAGTCGACCGGCTTCGCGCCCGTCTTGCGCTCCTTCTGGATCGCGTCCTGGGAGTTCTTCAGGATCGGCGGGCGGAGCTTCACGTTGCCCGGCTTGTAGACGCCGTGCGTGTTGCCGAACGACGCGGCGACCGTGAAGTTGCCGATCGGCTTCAGCGCGTCGTAGGCCGCGAGGACCTCCGCGGGCTGGGTGTACAGCTTGGAGTTGTCGACGTCGCTGTTGTCGACGCCGTCCTCCTCGCCGCCGGTGACGCCGAGCTCGATCTCGAGCGTCATCTTGAGGGCGGCCATCTGCCGCAGGTACTTCTGGCAGATCTCGAGGTTCTCGTGGAGCGGCTCCTCGGACAGGTCGAGCATGTGGGAGGAGAACAGGGGCTCTCCGTTCTTCTCGAAGAACTTCTTGCCGTACTCCAGCATGCCGTCGACCCACGGCAGCAGCTTCTTCGCGGCGTGGTCCGTGTGCAGGACGACCGGCACGCCGTAGGCCTCGGCCAGGTTCCGCACGTAGTGCGCGCCCGCGATCGCGCCCGCGACGGCGGCCTTTTCACCCTTGTTGTCCAGGAACTTGCCGGCGAAGAAGTGGGCGCCGCCGTTCGAGAACTGGACGATGATGGGGCTCTTGGCCTCTCTGGCCGCCTGGAGGGCGGCGATCGTGCTGTGCGAGCCGATCACGTTCACCGCCGGCAGCGCGCACTCCACGCTCTTCATGTACTCGAACAGTTCCTGAAGAGCGGAACCAGTGATCACGCCGGGCTTGAGCTTCATCTTGGACATGGCTGGTTGAATCCTTGTTCGTTGCGCTGGTGTCCACCGAGCATGCAACGCGGCAACGGAAAGCGGAAGGGTGGATCGGACCCCAGGGGCGGGCGCGTCCCGGTACCATCGCCCAAGCTCCGGGAGCAAGCGGATTCTCCCGTTCGGTACCAGCGAGGTTGAAGCGTCGCGTCACCGCCGCTGATGGGGAGCTGAAGAAGCAGCTCCGAAACGTTCCTGAGATGTCAAGCGCAACCTCTGCGGCGGGGCAACACCAGCACAAATGATCAATCAATTCAACAGGTTAACATCACCCGAGAGGGCGGCTGACGATTGACGCCGCCCGGGAGGTACGCCATGTCGCACGGACGCTCCATGACCATCGAATGCGCAACGCTCGCGAAAAGGGTTCGCTCTCGGGTCGCCTGGCTCGGCCTGGTTGCGTCGCTCCTCCCTCTGGCAGCCGGCTGCGGTGACGACGAGCCCAGTCCCCCCGGCGGCACCGGGGGTGGTCAGAGCGCCGGCGGAGGCGGCCTCGGCGGCGGAGGCGGCCTCGGCGGCGGAGGCGGCCTCGGCGGCGAAGGTGGCCTTGGCGGCGCGGGTGGCCTCGGCGGCGAAGGTGGCCTTGGCGGCGCGGGTGGCCTCGGCGGCGAAGGTGGCCTTGGCGGCGGGGAGCCGGACGAGGAGCAGCGGGTCACGTCTCCTGGCGGCCAGATCGTCGTGACGTTCGACGTTCAGGATGGCGTCCCTTCCTATGCGGTCGAGCGAGCGGGGAGGGCCATCCTGGCCGACTCGGCGCTCGGCCTGGACCTTGGCGACCTCGGGCCGCTCGGCCGCGGCGTGCGGGTCGCCGGCGCCGACAGGCGGACCGTGGACTCGACCTGGAACCCGGTCTGGGGCGCCGCCTCCGCGATTCGTGAGCATTACAACGAGCTCACGGTCCACCTCGAGTCGGACGCCCCGGCGAGGCGCCTCGACGTCGTCTTCCGCGTCTTCGACGACGGCCTGGGGCTCCGGTACTTCATCCCCGAGCAAGACGGCCTGAGCGAGCTCACGATCGTCTCCGAGGACACTGAGTTTCGCTTCGCCTCGGACGGCACCGCCTGGTGGACGCGCGCCGATTTCGAGGGCGACGAGTCGCTTTACAACCGGGGAGCGCTCAGCACCGTCGCGAACGCCAACACGCCCATGACGGTCCGGCTCGCCGACGACCTCTACGTGGCGCTGCACGAAGCCGATCTCGACGACTATGCCGCCATGACCCTGGAGGCGCTGCCGGGCGCGCCCCACGCGTTCCGGAGCGCCCTTGTGCCGGCGCAGAGCGGCCAGGCGAGCACCGCCATCAAGGCGCGGGTCACGGTGCCGTTCGAGACGCCGTGGCGCACCCTCACCATAGGCGCGGGCGCAGGGAGCCTCATGGAGTCGCACCTGATCCTCAACCTCAACGATCCATGCGCCATCTGCGACGGCGATCTGTCCTGGCTCAGGCCGGGCAAGTACATGGGCGTCTGGTGGGAGATCCACAAGGGCCTGTCGACCTGGGAGCCGGGCGAGCACGTCGGCGCCACGACCGAGAACACGCAGCGCTACATGGACTTCGCGGGCGAGCACGGCATCCCCTTCGTCCTCGCCGAGGGCTGGAACCAGGGCTGGGACGGCAGCTGGACCGACATGGATTACACCGCGTCGAACGACCGCTTCGACCTCGAGGAGGTCGCCGCCTACGGGGCAGCGCGCGGGGTCGGCTTCGTCGCCCACATGGAGACAGGCGCCAACGTCGATGGCTTCGAGGACCAGCTGGACGAGGCGTTCGCGCTCTACGAGTCGCTCGGCATCCACGCCATCAAGACGGGATATGTAGGGAACATCCCGGGTCATCACCATTACAGCCAGCGCATGGTGAACCATTACGCCGACGTGGCGAGGAGGGCCGCGGAGCACCAGATCATGGTCGACGCGCACGAGCCCATCAAGCCGACAGGCGAGGAGCGCACGTATCCCAACTTCATGAGCCGCGAGGGGCTGCGCGGCATGGAGTACGAGGCCTGGAGCGACGGCAACCCCGCCTCGCACACGCTGACATTGCCGTTCACCCGCATGCTCGGGGGCCCGGTCGACTACAACCCGGGCATCTTCGAGGTCCTCTGGGCGCCGGAGAAGATCCCCGAGAGCCCCTTTGCCGGGAACCCGCCCGCGCGGGTGCACACGACGCGCGCGCACCAGCTCGCGCTCTACGTCATCCTGCTCAGCGGGCTCCAGATGGTGACCGACATCCCCGAGCACTACGAGGGGCGCCCCGAGTTCGCCTTCATCGAGCAGGTCCCGGTGACGTGGGACGAGACCCGCGTGCTGGACGCCGCGATCGGCGAGCACATGACCGTGGCGCGCCGGAGCGGGGACGCGTGGTACCTCGGCAGCGGCACGGACGGCACCGCCCGCGCGCTCCAGATCCCGCTCGACTTCCTCGGCGGCGGGACCTTCGTCGCCGAGACGTACACGGACGACGCCGAGGCCGACTACGGCGCGCGCCCGGAGCTGGTCGCCCGCAGCCGGTTCCTCGTCACGGCCGGCGACACGCTCGTCGCGGCCATGGAGTCGAGCGGCGGCCAGGCTGTCCGTATCCGCCCGGCGACCCCGGAGGACACGGCGAGCCTCGAGGCCTACCGGCAGCCGACCTACACCGTCGAGAGCATCGTGGTGCCGGAGGAGGTCGTGCAGGGCGACTTCGTCCTGGTGACGGCCGAGGTGACCAACACAGGGAACCTCGTCGGCGGCGAGGCGATCGGCATCTCCGTGGACGGCGCCCTCGTCGACGCGCGCGTCGTCCGGATCAACGCCGACGCGACGGTGACGGTCGCCTTCGAGATCCAGATCTCGCAGCTCGGCGCGGTCAGCGTGGCCGTCGGCGACGCGGCGCCGGAGCTCGTGACGGTCGTCCCGCCGGACACCGCGCCGCCCCCGCCGGACGACCTGCACGTCACGGGCACGAGCGCCGACACGATCGAGCTCGCCTGGGAGCCCGCGCCGGAGGCGGTCGCCTACCGCGTCTACCGGCACCTCCCCGGCGGGCTGTACGGCGACGCCCCGCACGCCGAGGTGGACGGCGCCCTCACGACGTTCACGGACACCGGGCTGACCGCCCACCAGGCCTATTCCTACATCGTGCGGGCCGTCTACGCGGACGGCACCGAGTCGCCGGCGTCGAACGAGATCGTCCAGACGGCGACCCCCCGCACGGTGGCCGTGACGTTCCGCGTCCAGGCGCCGCCGGAGACGCCGGCCCTGTCGGCGATCTATGTGCCTGGCAGCGTCGACGCGCTCGGCCCGTGGAATCCGGGTCTTGTCGCGATGACGCACACGGGCGGCGGGCTCTGGCAGACAACGGTCGACATCCCCGAGGGGACCGAGCTCCAGTACAAGTACGCCCGCGGCACCTGGGAGCGCGTGGAGTGGTGGGGCAGCATCACCGGCACGAACAACCGCGCCGTCTCGATCCCGATCGGCAGCAGCGGGCAGGTCGTCGACAACACCTCCACGGCGTGGGACGACGGCTCGATCCCCGACACGCAGAAGGGGATCCGGTACTGGCGGGATCCGCTGGTGGCCGACACCGCCCCTGCCGACGGGACCGTCGTCGCCGCGGCGCCCGCGATCGAGATCAGCTTCTCGCGCGACGTCGATCCGCCCGACGCCGGCGGTTACGAGGGCGCGGTGCAGGTGGCGCGCGACGGCGAGCCGGTCGCGGGCGCCGTGGACGAGGCCGCGCCCGGCAGCCTGATCTTCACGCCGGCGGAGCCGCTCGCGCCGGGCGACTACGAGGTGACGGTCTCCGACGTGAAGAGCGCGCTCGGCGTGGACGGCGTGCCCATGCAGACGCCCTACACCTTCAGCTTCACGGTGGAATGACCATCCCACGGTAGACTCGGGCTCGTCCGCGCAGCCCGCCCGGAGATCCGCATGCAGGCCCAACCCGCGTCGCCTGAAGAGCTCCTCGCCTCCCTGGAGGAGGCCTCGCAGGATCTGCTGTTCCCCAGCGAGTCCGATCACCCGCTGCGCCCGTCGCGGTGGGACGTCGACGCTTCCTCGCCGGCCGCGCTGCTCGCGGCAGAGGGCCTCGCCGCGGACACGGCGGTCGAGGTAACGACCGCGGGCGACTTCTTCGCGCCCGTGCTCGAGCCGCCCGCGGAGGCCGGCGAGGCGGCGCAGGCCGAGGCGGGGCGGTACCGGCGGCTCGTGGACCTGCTGGAGCGCCACCTGGCCGATCTTCGCGTCTACCGCGTGGGGCGCGTCGCGATCGATGTCTACGTCCTCGGCCGCCACCCGTCGGGCGCGTGGCTCGGCCTGAAGACGAAGGTCGTCGAGACGTGATCGACGGAGGGCGCGCCGCTCAGCGGCCCCCGGCGGGACCGTCGTCGGTGCGCGCCTCGAGCGCCCGCTGCACCGCCTCGGGGACGGCCGTCAGGACGTCGTAGCCCGCGCGCCGCTCGATCTCGTCGACGGTCGTCCGGTACTGCCCCCAGCCCTCGTCCAGGAGCCCTGTCTCGTTCGGCATCACCGCCGCGATGACCCGCGTCGATGGGCCGATGTCCTCCGGCCCCTGGCCCGGCTCGAGGACCACGGCGATCTTGAAGAACGCGCCCGGCACGGCGACGTCCTTGCCGATGGAGGTCTCGCGCCCGCGCTCGTCGAAGAGGCCGCCGGCGATCAGGAACAGCACCCGCCTCTCCTTCTGCGCGAGCTCCTGGCACGCCTCCTCGAGCCGGAGCCACGGACCGGCGTTGAGGTCGTGCCGCTGCGGCAGGATGTTGGTGAGGAGGAAGGTCGCCTTGTTGTCCTCGGGGGTCCGCGTCCGCTCCTCGGAGCGGACCATGTGGCCCCGATCGAAGCCGGAGCCGGTGTAGTCATCGTGCTGGACGCGGTACCACCCGTCCGGCAGCGCGCTGTCGGCGAGGAACTTGCCCCGATGGCGGGGCGCGTCGCCGAACGACGCGGCGTCGAGCCGCCAGCTGACCCAGTTCGCGACGTTCCGGGACCTGTTGTACGAGAGGGCGTACTGGGGCTTGATCATCAGGTGATCGTCGGTCGCGGCCTCGGCGCGGGCGGCGCGGGCTCCCGTACGGACCGGCACGCCGAGCTCGAGGTGGGGGCTGAGCGCGGGCGGGCGCGCGGTGGGCGCGCCCTTCGGCGGAGCGCCCTTTGGCGGAGAGGAGCTGCTGGTTCGGCCGGGCGAGGGAGACGGCCTGGAGGGGCGGTCCTCGCCGTGATCCAGGCCGAGCTCCTCGAGCCCGCGCTCGAGGCCGCACTTGACCCCCGCCGCGCTGAGACCGGTCACGACGAGCGCGATGAGCGCCCGGGAACCCCAGGACTTCGGTTTTCTCCTCTTCGAGCCCACGTCAGCGCTTCCAGCCATCTACCTACGGCAGCGACGGCACGCACGTCCAGCGCGACGCGCGAGGAGCGACGTCCGGTGCGTCTCACGCGAGGAGCGACGGCCGGTGCGCCTCACGCGAGGAGCGACGGCCGGTGCGCCTCACGCGAGGAGCGACGGCCGGTGCGCCTCACGCGAGGAGCGCGCCGCGCGCCCTGCAGGTGCAGCGCTCCGCGCGGGCGACACGTTTCGCTTGAGCATGCGGCCATGACTCTCCATGGTTTTCAGGGAGCCGATGGTGAAACCGGAGGACTGGCATCTGCGATGCGGGAGCGCATCCAGCGCCGCGGCCGCGGTGGCACCGCGCGCCCTCGCCGTGGCCGTGGCCGTCGGCGCGCGCCTCACCCTCGCCCCCAGCGAAGCCACGGCAGAGCCCGCTCAGGCCCAGTCACCCGTCGCTGCGGCGAAGGCCGCCTCGCAGATCACGATGCCGTCGCCGCTCGGCCCCACGGACCCGCCCTACCCGCCCGGCGGCGTCGGCGACGCGACCGTGGTCCTCCGCATCACGGTGCACGCCGATGGAACAGTGAGCGTCGTCGAGGCCGAGGGCGAGGAGCCGTTCGTCAGCGCCGCGGTGGGCGCGGCGCCGTCGTGGCGCTTCGAGCCCGCCCGTCGCGACGGGCAGCCCATCAACGCGCGCATCCTCTTCCGCGTGGCGTTCCGCGATCTTCGAGCCGTCGCACCCGTCGCCTCCGGCGCGCCCGCGGCGACCGCCGAGCCTCCGGCCGCTGCGGCGGGCCCTGCGCCGCCCGGGGAGAGCGCCGCGCCGGCGCCGCCCTCGCGACCAGCGCCCCCGGAGGCCATCGACGTCGTGGTGGTGGGCGAGCGCGCGGCGCCGATGACGACCTCGATGACGCGCGAGGAGGTGCGCCAGATGCCCGGCGCCTTCGGCGACCCGTTCCGCGCGATCGAGGCCCTGCCGGGCGTGACGCCCATCGCCTCCGGCGTGCCGTATTTCTTCGTGCGCGGCGCCCCGCCGGGCAACGTCGGCTACTTCGTCGATGGCGTGCGCGTCCCGCTGCTCTACCACGTGGCGCTCGGCCCGAGCGTGATCCACCCGGCGCTCGTGGAGCGGGTCGACCTCTACCCCGGCGGCTTCCCGGCGCGCTTCGGGCGCTACATCGGCGGCGTCATCGCCGGCGAGACGCGGGAGCCGGCGCGCCTGTTCCACGGCGAGGGCAACATCCGCCTGTTCGACGCGGGCGCCATGGTCGAGGCGCCCTGGGCCGACGGCCGCGGCACGGCGCTTGTCGGCGGGCGCTACGCGTACCCGGGCGCGCTCCTCTCGCTTTTCTCGCCCGGCGTGGAGCTCGGATACTGGGACTACCAGGCCCGCGCCACGTACGACATCTCGCCGTACGACAGGGTCGGGCTCTTCGCCTTCGGGTCGCACGACTACCTCGCCCAGATCGAGGACGACGGGGAGACCGACGTCGTGCTCGCCGGCGACTTCCACCGGCTCGACCTCCGCTACGACAGGTTCTTCGCGAGGGGCGGCCGCCTCCGGCACGCGGTGACGCTCGGCTACGAGGAGAGCTCGAACCAGGACGGGGAGCGGGCCGGGCGCACGCGCCTCGTCGGCACGCGCACCGAGCTTTCCGCGCCCGTCTCGGAGCGGCTGACGGTGCGCGCCGGCGCCGATGCGCAGCTGGAGCGGTACGACATCGACATCCGCGAGAACGACGGCGACTTCCCGAGCCGGAACGACAGGGCGCTCGCGCGCCTGTTCACGAGCCGGGAGGACCTCGCCGCGGGGCTCTGGGCCGACGTCGTCGTGCGCCCCACACCCGCGCTCGAGGTCGTCCCGGGCCTGCGCGGCGACCTCTTCGCTTCCGCGGGCGCGACCGCCGCGACAGTGGATCCGCGGCTCGCGACGCGGCTGCAGGCGACGCCGAGCGTCGCCCTGCTGAGCGCCTTCGGCATGACCCACCAGCCGCCGAGCTTCCTCGGGGCGGTGCCCGGCCTGCAGATCGGCGGCCTGAGCGGGGGCACGCAGACGGGGCTGCTCGCGAGCGCCGGCGTCGAGCTCCGCCTGCCCGAGGGGTTCAGGGCAACGGTCACCGCGTTCCGGAGCGGCTTCTTCAACCTGAGCGACGCCCTCGGCAACCGGCCGCCGGGCGCCGACATAGGGCTGGGGCAGCGGGCAGAGCTGCGCGCGACAGGCAGCACCCACGGGCTGGAGATCTACGCGCACCGCAGCCTGTCGAAGCGGGTCGGAGGGTTCGTGTCCTACACCCTGTCGCGCTCGGTCCGCCATGTCGGCCGGGAGAGCTTCGACTCCGCCTTCGATCGCCGCCACGTGCTCAACGCGGCCGCCGCGGTCGACCTGGGCCGCGGCTGGAAGCTCGGGGGCAGGGCGGTGTTCTACAGCGGCATCCCGATGACGCTCGACTACGGCCTCTGGGGAGGCGACGGGAACGGGCAGCGGCCCGATAACGACGACGAGGACCGCCCCGACACCGAAGAGGACATCCGGCGGCGCGAGCAGCTGCGCGAGCAGATCGCCGAGTACGTACGACGGCTGAGCCTTCCAGAGCGGCTGCCGGCGTTCTTCCGGCTCGACCTGCGGCTCGAGAAGCGGTGGGTCCTCCGGGAGGGTCGCTGGGTGTCGCTCACGGTCGAGGTGCTCAACGCGACGGCCGGGAAAGAGACCCTGCAATACGAATGTTCGATCCTGCGCGGGTGTGAGCCGGAGGAGCTCGGGCCCATCGTGATCCCCAGCATCGGCGGCGAAGCGAGCTTCTGAGCGGCATCGCCCTTGCCTGGCCGTGAGCGGCGAGCGCCGCTCGCTGGCGAGCCGAGCAGCGCGCCGGCGGCGCGGCGCGGATCGCCGCACTACCCTGCTGGGGCGCGCCGGTGCGTGGGTCCAAGTGCAGCGTGGCTACCAAAATCGCATGCCATCACATCGGCCCACGTCAGGGCTGTGATGACGGCTCATGGCCATGACGGCCACGAAGCCTCGTGAAGCACAGCAATAAATTATCATCGGCACAGCAATCGCGCCGAGGACGTTTGCTCCGGCATCTGCACGGAAACCCCGGCCCATACACGCCTTCATCTACGCAAATCATTGCGGCACAACGCAATGATTCGCGAGGCGTTCACTCCACGCAACGGCCCGCGCGGATCCGGCGGTTCACACGGACGGCGAATCCACGGCTCATGGCATCTAAATGCAGTTGCTCGGCGGCGCGCAACGCGATCGTGCGCTACTTTGGGTGGTGCAGTTGCTTGCTGGTCCAGTGTTTGCGAGCACTGCGAGGCGGTGATGGAGCGAAGAGGCCAGGACATCGCACCGCGAGGGACGTTGTCTCACCTCCAATCACCTACCGCAACCATGAGGGTCAAGTGATGAATTTGTATTCTCGCGCACTCAGCACGGTTCTCTTCTCGGCGACGCTCGCGGCCACCGCTCTCCCGGCGAACAAGGCCGAGGCGTCGTCGTCGAATCAGACCACCAAGGTCGAGCGACTGGTCTTCCCGGTGACCCTCTCCGACGGCAACACGTACGAAGTCGTCGGTTACCTCTACTATCGCGGCCACACCAAGTACCGCCCCCTCCAGGTGCTTGTCCACGGCCTCACCTACACCCACGAGTACTGGGACATCCCGTCGGTCGGCGGCCGCAAGTACTCCTACGCCGAGTACATGGCCAAGGAGGGGTACGCCGTCCTGGCGCTCGACATGCTCGGCGCCGGAGAGAGCAGCCGGCCGGACGGCGACTTCCTCGACCTCGCCGAGACCGCCGAGAGCGTGCATCAGGTCCTCACGGAGATGCGCACCAGCGGGGGGGTCTTCAAGACGCCTTTCCGGCGGATCGCCCTCGTCGGCCACTCGAACGGCGCCATCATCAGCACGTTCGTTCAGAGCATCTACAATGACGCGGACGTCCTCGTCAACACCGGCTTCGCCTTCACGCCGCACCCGATCCCGGTGTCAAATGAGGCGATCTCGGCGATGCTGCAGAGCCCGTATATCGCCATCCCGACGGAGATCCGCAGCGACATCTTCTACGACGCCGCGAACGCGGATCCCGCGCTCATCGCCTTCGACAACGCGAACATCGCGGACACGTACACGCGCGGCCAGTTCCTGAGCTTGCTCGCCGTCTCGGGGAACCCGCTGCTCGCAGGCATCGACGGCGTGACGAGCCCGGTGCTCATCCAGTTCGGGGAGACGGACGAGCTGCAGCCGGCGTCGTACGTGGGCTCCGACGCGGCGCTCTATACCAGCGCCGAGCGCGTCACGACCGCGATCGTCCGGGACTCGGGCCACATCCTGAACGGCCATTTCAGCGCGCCCGCCGGCTGGGAGCAGATCGACTGCTGGATTCACCACAACATGGGCTGGTAGCGCTCGCGCCGCGCCTCCAGCCGATCCCGTTCATCGCGCGCTGCGCGCCCCAGGCGCGCGCGGCGCGTCACCCCCCATCAACGACAAGATCTTCTCGGCGCTCGCGAGGGCGGCCGCGCGGCCGACACCGATCCAATCGACATCGCCACACGGGATGACGGCCCGTCGCGCGACAGGCACCTTCGACGCGGTGACGTGCTCCGAGCAGATGGCCTGTCGTCCTGGCGAGATGGGATCGCTCATGGAGCGCTCGACGACTGCCCGGACCGCCGAGGCCGGCCCCCGCTGCCCTCGCCCGCTCGATCCACGCCTCGCCGGCTTGGCGGCCACGCCTCGCCGGCTTGGCGGCCGCCGCCCGGGATCTATGCTGCTCCCATGCGCGAACGGCTCGCCAACACGCTCGGGGAGGTCTTCTGGACCGATCTCCGCGCCCACGCAGCGCGCGACGCGGTCATCCTCGTCGCCGCCGATCTCGACCTCCTGGACGTCGGCGAGGCAGTCGCCTCGAACGACGCGGCCGCGGTCCAGGCCTGGATCGCGTCCGGCAAGCTCACCAAGCCCACGGCCGAGGACCTCGCGCGCTGGCCGCTCCAGGCCGAGCTGCGCTTCCTGTCGCTCGTGGTCGCGCCGTTCGTGCTGGTGCGCCGGCCGCCCTCGCCGCCGCTCTCCTGAGGCGCGGAGCCCCGCCTGGGGGGCCAGCGCGCGGGCGGGCGGCTCGGCACGCGCGCTGCTTTGCCGTCGCCCCGATCAGGCTCCCCATGGACGACAAACGCACTCCGAGCATCCCGCCCAGCGCAGGACTTGCGCCCTCGCGCAGCATGCGCGCCAGGTTCCTCCGCGAGAGCGCGGAGGCCGGCCTCCCGAGCGATCCCGGGCCGCGCGAGCCGGTCACCGAGGCCTACCTCGAGGAGCTCCCCGCGACGGCGCAGCGCTACCTGCGCTTCATGCGGGTCGTCGGCCGGCCGCGCGTGTGGTCCTTCCGCGCGCGGTGGACAGGCGTGTTCCGCCGGCAGCCCGACCAGCCGTGGAAGCCGTGCGAGGCGTGGCAGTACGACTCGCGCCTCGGGATCGCGCGCCTCTTCCACATGCGGCTCCGCTACGGCTTCATGATGCTGCTCGTGCGCGACACGTACGTGCGCGGGCAGGGGCGGATGCTCGGGCGGGTGCTCGATACCTTCAGCGTGGTCGACGAGGCCAACGCCAAGATCGACACGGGCGAGCTCGTCACGTACCTGAACGACGCCATCCTGTTCGCGCCGTCGATGGTGCTCGGTCCGGAGGCGACGTGGACAGCGGTCGACGACGGAGCGTTCGACGTGGCGCTCACGGATCACGGAAGGACCGTCACCGCGCGCGTCTTCGTCGACGAGCGCGGCGCCGTCACCGACTTCAGCACGATGGACCGCTACGTCGCGGATCCCGAGAACCCGAAGGAGATGGTGAAGGCGCGCTGGTCGACGCCCGTCAAGGGGTTGAAGGTCGTCGACGGCCGGCCGGTGGCGTGCGGCGGGAAGGCCGTGTGGCACCTCCCGGGCGGGGACTTCGCGTACGCCGCCTTCACCCTGGCCGACGGAGGTATCGAGTTCGACGTCGCGCCCGGATGACGACCGCGACGGCCCGGAGGCCCGCGGCGGTGGATGTCCAGGGCCCCCGGCTATCAAGGTGCAATGACGATCTCGAGCGCTGCCGTCGCCTCAGCTGACGGCGGCCCGCACCTCGCCTGCGACCGCGAGCAACGCCTCGTCGCCCCCCGCGCGCGCGAGGAGCGGCGCGAGCTGCGCGATGCCGCCCCAGCCGCAGAGGACGCTGCTCAGGGTGCTCCGCGGCGCGACATCACCCAGGGTGGTGGCGACCAGCCAGGCCGCGTCCGCGGGCGTCAGCCACGGGGCGAGAAGCACCATGTGCGCGAGCGCATCGCTGTCCGGATCGCCCCGGTAGAGCGCCGTGGCCCGTCGAGCCGCCTCGGGGCGCAGCGACTCCGGGAGGTGCGGTGCGAGCGCGGCGAGCGCCGCGAGCGCCGCGTGAGCGCCGAACTCGTCGACGCCGGCCCCTGCGGCCGCGACGGTCTCCTCCGCGCCGAGCACTGCCGCCGCTGCAGCCGGCTGCTCCCGTACCATCGCCGCCCGCTGATTGCTTGACAGCGCGCCGACGAGCGCCAGGAGCTCCGCCCGCAGGACGGGGAGCTCCCCCGGGGACGCAGCCACCGCCACCCGCAGGAGCGCCGGCGCGCTGTAGGCAGGCGACTCCAGCCACTGCATGACCAGCGCCCGTGCTTGCTCGGTGTGGCCAAGCATGGCGAGCCTCGCCGCGAGCGCCCCCACAGGCCAGAGCGGCACGTCCTCCAGGAGCGCCAGGACCGCCGGCTCCGGCAGCCATGAGGTGAGGGCATCCTGCGACGTGGGGTCGAGCGGCGGCGGCGCCCCCTCCGCGTCCGCCATCCACCGCTTCCAGCACGCGATCACCTCGGCGATCGCGGCCTCCCGCTCCTGCGCAGGGAGCCATGGGACCAGCCGCGCCGTCAGGTCACAGCGCTCCTCGGGCGCGGCAGCATCCAGGCTGCGGCGCAGCATCAGCGCGATGTCCGGCGCAAGCCCCTCGTCGCCAACCAGCCGCGCGAGCGCGCTCGCCGGCTGATCTCCGCGCCGGGTCCGAGCCACGACCTCTTCGACCCATCCAGGCGCCCCCGAGCTCGGCATCGCGGAGCCGAGCAGAGCCAGCTGGTCGCGGCGCAGCAGATCGGCATTGACGCGCTCGGCAACGAGCTCTTGCCGGCGGAGCACCTCCAACGTGGCGCGCGCGAGTTCCGGTCGCTCGCGGGCGGCAGCCTCCCGCGCGACCGGGACCAGCTCGCGCGCGGCGGCCGCCGGGCTCAGGGGCTGAGCTGCGCATACCACGCCGGCCGCGAGATCGAGCGCCTCCACGATGAGCCTGTCGCTCACCTCGGCAGAGGCGCGCTGCGCCAGGCAGCAGAGCGCCGCGGCGCGTGCCGCGTCGAAGCCCGCCCGCGCCCCGTCGTCGGTGAACAGCGGAGCCGGCGCCCAGCGCGCCTCGCCGACGCGCTCTTCGGTGGCCGCCATGGCCAGCGCGCAATGCGCGATCGCCCCGAGCGCCCTCGCCGTCCGGTCTGATGCTCCTTCCACGTCCCCGGGGTGCTCCACAGCTCGCTCCAACGCCCGCCGCGCGCGGCGCAGATCCGCGAGCACCTCCGATGCGCGCGACGCTGATGTCACGCTCGTCCACGCGGGATCGGCGAAGCGCCTCAGGTCTTCCACGCCGGCGCCGGCGCGCGTCATGTGAGCGGCCGCGTGCTCGCGCAGGTAAGCCGGGGCCGCAGCTGCATCCTCGAGCGCCGCGCGCGAGAGATCGAGGATGCGCGCCTCGATAAGCGCCCCCTCGACCTCCGTCTGCCGTTCCCACGCCGCCCGCAGCGCCTCCTGAGCGAACGTCGCGCGCCGCTCCCTCGAGATCCACCGCACCATGCCAGCGAGGTCTTCCCGCGCCGCGTCGAGCGCGCGGGCGGCGCCCTCGCCGGCGATCTCGTCGAGCACCTCGGCCTCGGCGGGCCCGAGCAGCCGCGCGAGCGCCGCGAGCGCCGCCTCGGCGCGCGCACCGTCGGGTCGGCGTCGCAGCGCCCGTCGCACCGCCGCGACGCGCGCCTCCGGCCCGCCCTCGTCCGCGGCCGCCCAGCGGGCTGCCAGCGCCACGCCAAGCGCCTCCGCTTCCGCGAGGGTCCACGCCTCGACCTCGACGAACTCGGTCTCCGCCTCTCTCCCGCCGAGCTGCGCGTACCACGCCCGCGCGTCGTCGAGTCCGCCTGTCGTCGAGACCAGGACGCGCGTCCGCGCGCCCACGTGCTGCAGCACGTCGATATCGGGCTCACCTGACGTGAGGACCACCTGGTCGAGCCCGTCGAGCACCACCAGCCGGGGCGGCTCGTCCTCGTCGCGCCCGCTCGCGAGCCGCTGCACAACGGACTGGCGCAGACGCGCCGTGTCGGCAGGCGCCGGCGGGCCCTCTTCTCCACACATCAATGCGTCGAGCAGCGCGAGCACCAGGTGGCTCAACCCGAGGCCCTGGGCACGCCCGGCGGGCACGAACACCGGCGCATGCGCTTGCTGGCGCGCCTCGGCCGCGAGCGCGGCGCAGAGCAGCGTCTTGCCCGCGCCGGACGGGCCGTAGAGCACGCAGGGCCGCGCGTCCTCATCGACCAGCCACGCCGCGAGCGACCGCCGCGCCCGCGCCTGGCCTGAGGACCACTGGACCGGCCAGGCGAGGGCGCTCAGAAGGGCTGCAAGCGCAGGCATGGGGGCGCCGAGCGCTGTCTCCGCGGCCTCCAGCAGCGTGGCGCAGGGGCCCATGGCGCTGGCATCGCGCGCCGGGGTCATCTCCCCCTCTTCTTGCTGTACACGCCGTACTGCCCGCGCTTGCCCTTGGCGCCAACGACGCAGTCCGTGATGCCGAGCGCCTCGAACATCTTACCGCACCGCTCGCAGGGATCGACCCGCCCTTGGTTCCTGTCCGCGTCGTATTTGCTCTCGAATGTCTCGATGCTCAGCCCTTCGTCGTGGAATCTCTTCTTGATGCGCGCGTTGACCTCTTGATCGATCTGTTGAGGATTCATCCGCTCCTTCATGGGCGTCCTCTTCTGCTCCGCCGCCACCTCCGCCCGGATGGCGCTCGACATCTGCGTGAGCGCCTGCGCCTCGGCGCAGGGCTTGTCGCTGATGTGCCCGGGCGGGCTCACGTTGCCGCCCTCGCCCGGGTTGCGCCCGTCGTAGAGCACCTTGCCGCTCCCGTCGACGATCCGCGAGTAGATGAGCCCCTCGGGATCCACCAGCGAGGTGGGCCGGTTCAACGCGTACCGGAACGGGTTGAGCCCACCCTCGAGCTCGATCGGATCGGGCGAGATGTATCGCCCGGCCTCCGGGTCGTAATAGCGATGCCAGTTGTAGTGGAGCCCCGTTTCCTCGTCCGCGTACTGGCCGAGGAGACGCAGCGGTGTCGTCGCCTCCAGAGACGGCGCGGGCGTGGCCTGCCCCCATGGCGTCCGACGGAGCGTGGCGGCCAGCCGGCCATCCCCCTGAACGAGGCGCTCGGGCGAGCCGGTGAGGTCGTTCAGGTAATGCATCCATGCGCCGACGCGCGCTCCGTCTGAGCGCAGGTGCACGTCGCGGTGCGCGAGAGGTGCCCCCTCCCCGTCGAACACATAGGTGCGCTGGTGTACTGCCGCGCCAACCTGCCGGATCTCGTGCACCAGCGCGATGCCGTCCCAGACGAAGTGGGTTGCCTCGGCGAGCGATTGTCGCCCGTCCGGAGCCTGTCGCCACAGGGCCTTCTGGATCCGCCGGCTGAGTGGATCGTACGCAAAGCGCACCGCGGCCCCGTCAGGTCGGCGTACTTCCATGAGGAGGCCTCGCGGCGACCATGTGTAATAGGTCACCCGCTCACCGCCTCCGGGCCCGGGCTCGCGCTTCTCCGCGAGGCGGCCTTGCTCGTCGTAGCGGTATCGCGCCCCCCCGCGCGCGATCAGCCGGTCGCCTTCGTACAGACGCGGAGGCGCTTCCTCGCCCGCCTCGTACAGATTATCTGTCTCGTCATAACCGAAGAGCGCCTGGCGGGCATGCTCCGGCACGGCCGCGAGGAGCTGGCCCAGCGCGTCATACGCGAAGCTCGTGGAGCCGATCTCGGCATCCCACGCCGTCGCGAGCTCGCCCGCGGGGGTGTACTCCCACCGCTGTTCAAGGAGCACCCCTGGGTCGCGGGGCCCGATCCAGTCGGGCTCCCCTGGCCGCACTGCGCGCCGCGCGCTCCCCGCGAGTAGCCGCCGCCCGACGAGCCGATCGAGCGCATCATGGTGAGACTGCAGCCGCGCGCCGCCCGAGAACAGCCGCTCCACTTCGAGCCCCGTGGCGCCGTACCGGATCGTGACGCGTTCGCGTCCGTCGAGATCGATGTCGGCGCGCTGCGCCGCCCGATCCCGCCGGCACGTCATCTCGTGGCCCAGCGATGTCGTGCGCTTCACGACGGCTCCGAGCAGGTCGTAGTCAGTCTTGACCTCGATCGACCGTCCGAACGCCGTCTGTACCTCACGCGTCACCCAGCCGACCGCGTTTCGCTCGAAGGTGAACGTGCCGACGTCGCTCTCCGCGAGGACCAGCTCGCCCCGGCCGTTGTACTCGAATCGCTCCTCCCGCCCATCGGCGTCGGTGCGCTGGATGATCTGCCCGGCGAGGTCGCGCGCCACCTCGACGCGCGTGCTCGGCCCGCTCTGGATAGCCATGAGCCGGCCGCACGCGTCGTACTTCGAGCGGAGCTCGCGCCCGTCAAACGTGTGCTCCTGGACCGGCAGGCCGAATGCATCGTAAGCAATCGTGTGAAGCTCGCCACGGGCATTGCGGATCTCCACGAGCCGTTCGAGCCGGTCGTAACGAAGCCTGACCGTGCGACCGTCAGGTAAAACAGCCTCGGTGAGGACCCCGGTGCCGCCGCGTCTGAGCTCGGTGGTTCGTCCCAGCGCGTCGATGATCCCGATGAGCGCACCGCGACCATCATAGCGCGCCCACTCCACCGTACCGTCGGGCGCTGCCACTCCGCTCAATCTGCCCGCCTGGGTCCACGTGAGCCGGGTGACGGCGCCTTTGGCGTCGGTCTCCGACGTGCGCCGGCCGAGATCGTCGTATGTCGCGCGAAAACGTGCCCCCTGCTCGCCCGCCACCTCGACCAGGTTCCCGTCAGGATCGTGGCGGTAGCGCGTGCGGCGGCCGTCGGGGGCAACCGTCTCCTGCAGAAGACCCCGCGCGTCGTACCGAACCTCGAAGCTCGCCCCGATCGGATCGACCCACACGATGCTGCCGGGGCCGTAATTCACCTGCGTGATGCCGCCCTCAGGATCGATGATCCTGCGGATGTCGCCGCCGGGGAGCCGCTCTATCAGCGTCTCCCGGCCCAGCGGATCGACGATGCGCGTCTCGAACCCGAGGAGGTCGCGCTCCCAGCGCGTCGTGGCCCCTTCCGGATCCGTGAACGAGCGCAGCTGCCCGCGCTCGTCGTAGGCGCGCGTGAACACCCGACCCCCCAGCACCGCCTTCTCGGCCTTGCCGTGGGCCGTGCCCGTATAACGGTGCGACGTCACCGGGTCGGTGACCTCAGTATAGCCATCGTCGCCATACAGGAAGCGGTAATGGTGGATCCCACGGGCGAGCGTTCCGTCGTGGAGCACGTTCGTCACCGACGAGGCGAGGATCGTCTCCTCTCCGCCCGGGATCTCACCCCAGGTCTCGACGCAACGGGCCGCGTGGTCGTAGCGGTAGAAGAAGGTGACCCCCGTCGGGGCCTCCTGCGCGCGGAGCAGATTGCGGTCGTCGTAAACATAACGGGTAGTATGGCCATCGGCGTCCGTCGCGGCGACGAGCCGCCCCACGTCATCGTAGGTATACCGGGCGAAGATGTACCGCTGGCGAGACGAGGTGATCACCTCGAGTGTAGCGATCTGCCCGCGCTCGCCGGGCCGGAGCGACACCGAGCGGCCCACGCTGTCAACCAGCGCCGCGAGCCTGCCGCGCTCCCACTGCAGTGCGATGCGATTCCCGTGGCGATCCGCGACGGAGACGAGCCGGAAACGCCGCTCGAGGCTGTCCGCGGGATCGCGCTCGAACCGGCGCCGGACTCCGTCGGGGGCATCGAGCACGAACCCATGATCTTCACGGTGGAGGAGCCAGCCGTCCACTCCGAGCGCGGCGGCATCGGTCGGAATGGATCCAAACTCGATCTCGGTGCTGTCCGGCGTTTCAACGAGGCACCGCCGCGAGCGCAGCACGATTTCCCAGGAGAACGTGTGGCTCCACCCGAAGCCCAGCCCGCGGTCGCGATCGCGCGCCGTGCTCGAATACGCGCGCGCGAAATCGAACGGCAACGGGCCAGGAAGATAGAGATCTGTCTCGGGGAGGGTGAAGACCCGTCCGGTGATCACATCCACAGGATCGCCCTGCGCCACCTTGCCGCTGTTCTTGCCACCGTGATGGTTCGGGCATCCTCCGCCGTCCTGCCCCGGCAAGCCGCAGGACGAGGCGCTCTTGCCGCCGCCGCTCGCGCTGGAGCCGCCATTGCCTCCGCTCGCGCCCTGTCCCGCCGCGCCGCCACCGCCACCCCGACCGCTGCCGCCGCCACCGCCACCGCCACCGCCCATGATGAAAACGCCAGGGTTCATCCCGGGGATGGCGGGGATGTTGGGGATGGGAGCGGTGCGGGCCATGGCCCGATGGTGTCCCCGCATGCCCCGGGAGCGCAACGGCCGAGAGGTTCCTGGGTGCGAGCTGAGGGGCACCTTCTCTCGTAGCCCGCGAGCGGCGCGTCCCCTGCCTGTAAAGGCACCTTGGCGAAGTTCTTGCAGCCGTGCAACCCGCCGATGGATCGGAGGGCGGGTCGGCCCGCAGGCACCGGCTCGATCCCTGGTCATCGCTCCACACCGTGTTTGCGGTTCCCTGATATCCTCGCCCGCATGCGCCGCTTCGAGTTCGTGCAGGGGACGAGCGCCAAGTTCTGGATGGCCGACGTGGACGACAGGACGTTCATCGTCGTCTATGGCCGGCTCGGCACCGCCGGGCAGCGCAAGGAGAAGGCCTTCCCCACCGCGGAAGCGGCGGCGCGCGAGCTCGAGAAGAAGGTCGCCGAGAAGCTCCGGGAGGGCTACCAGGAGGTGGCCGCCGGGGGAGGCGCGCCCGCCGGCGGCGCCCCGACAGCCAGCGCCGAGGAGGCCGCGCCCCCGCCGCCGAAGCTCGATCTGCCGCCGCGCGTGCGGCCAGGCGAGGCCACCGAGGCGCGACGGAAGGCCGCTGTCCACGCGCTCTCCGCGCTCGCGGCCGCGCGCGGCCGGCGGAGCTGGGCCCTCGGGCGCGCTGTCCGCCGCGCGCACCGCGCGCTCGAGGCGCTCGGCGGGCTCGACCCCGCGACGGACGCGGCGCTGTCGGCCGCGCTCGACGCGCTCATGGCCCGCGTCGTCGCGCCGAGCGCGCCCGATCGGCTGCCGCTCGTGGGCGCGATCGAGCTGCTCTCCGAGCTCGACGCCGCGGCGTTCGCGCGCGCGGTGCGCGACACATGGAAGGCGCCGCCCGCGACCTCGCCGGCCGCCGGAGCGCTCGCCGTCCTGAAGCGGCAGCTCGAGGAACTCGGCGACCCGGAGCTCGGCCTCCGGCTCGGCGCGCTGCTCGTCGATAGGCCGCACCACGGCTCGATGAGCACCGAGGCCGGGTGGGCGCGGCGATGGAAGGCGCTGGCGCCGCACCTGGAGGCGCACCTCGGCCGCACCGGGCGGTCGCTGAGGGACTACCTCGCGAGCATCGACGCGGGCAGCGACCCGCACGTCGCGCAGCGCCTCCAGCGGATGCGCGCCGCGTGAGCTGCGCGGCAAGCGCACGCCCGCCGCGCCCGCAAGGACGACGCGCCGAGCACGCACGCGGCACGGCAAGGCGAGGCGCGCACGTAGGCGAATGCGCCACACCGAGGCAAGCGGCACGAAAAGGCGACGCTTCCTTCATCGCCACATCGACTCTGGCTTGACCTGATCCGCGGGGATCGCGATTCTCTCAGGCCATCCGCCGCGGGAGGCGCCTTGGCGAGCTCACCGAACCCGATCGACATAGAGAACGTCAAGCAGCTCGCCGCGAGCGGCTCGCCCGCCCTGGCCGAGGTCCTCGAGGCTTATCTCGAGCAGCCGGAGCCCACCCCGGACGCGCCTCCACGCGAGGGCGCGCTCACCTTCCAGGCGTTCCTGCAGCTGCTCGCGAGCGCGCAGGGCATGCGCACCCCCGAGCAGCGGCGCGAGCGGGCGACCGACGCGTGGAAGCGCTTCCTCGCGCAGGTCGATCCCGCCCCGCCGCCGCGGCTGGAGCTCGCCGACCTGCTCGTGCGCATCTACGAGGGAGGCACGGACGCAGGGCGCAGCGCGCTCTGCGACGTCGCCCGGAGCGCGCCGCTGGTCTTCGGCGCGTGGGGCGGGCTCAAGCGCATCTACAAGCTGGCCGAGGCGCGCCTCGACGCGGAGCTCTTCGGCGCGCTCGCCTTCCGCTTCGACACCGAGGTGGCGCGCGGGGGGCGGCGCGAGGTCTCCCGCGGGACGCTCATCTACATGCGGCGCCGCGCGTGGCGCTTCCTGCGCGAGCTCGGCCGGAGCGTGCCGGAGCTCTATCCGCAGTTCGCTGTCGAGGTGCTCCGCCACTACCCGCCGGACACGAGGTTCGGCGACCTGTGGGTCGCGAACCACGTCTGGGCGCACGGCACGGGCAAGTACGACGGGCGCTCGTTCCATGGCAGCGTCCCGCCGAGCGACATGGTGAAGCACCGCGCCTTCGGCGAGGCGTGGAAGCGATCGCCCGACCCGCTGATGCTCCTGCTCTCGACCTGCCAGGCCGATCCGCCGGCCAGGTTCGCGATCCAGGGGCTCAGGAAGGACTTCCCCGAGGCGCTGCGGAGCGTCACGCCCGCGTGGCTCGCGCGCCTCGCCTACCGGCCGCTCGCGAGCGCGCACGACTTCCTGGTCGAGACGATGCTCGGCTCGCCGGAGCTCCACCAGAGCAAGCTGCGGGGCCTCGGGCTGCACGACGCCGCGCTCGCGCTGCTCGACTCGCCGAGCGCCAAGGCGCGCGCTTTCGCGATCGAGTACGCCCGCGCGCACGCCGCGGATCTCGAGGCGGAGCGCCTCGCCGCGCTGCTCGCCTCCGCGCACAAGGACACGCGCGCGTTCGCGGCGTCGGCGCTGCAGGGCAGGGGCCCGCGCGCGCTCGGCCACGCGTTCCTGGGGCGGCTGCTCCGGCACGGCGAGACCGAGGCCTGGGCCGCCAAGGCGCTGAGCGAGAGCTTCGACCGCGCGGAGCTGCCCGAGGGCTTCCTCGTCGACATGATCTACGGCGAGCCGGCGCAGAAGCGGTGGGCCGCCGCGTACTTCAAGGCCAAGTACCGGCCCGGCGAGCCCGGGACCGGCTTCTGGGTGCGCGTGCTCGACGACCCGCGCCACGAGGACGACGACCAGGCGACGAGCACCGCGCTCGACGCGCTCGGCAAGTACCCGATCGCGGCGATCGGGACGCCGTGGCTGCTCACGGCGCTCACGCGCAAGAGCATCGGGCACACCGTGGCGACCTGGCTCCGGAAGGCCGACGCGCTGCCCGATCTGACCGCCGAGGGCGTGGAGCGCCTGAAGGGGCTCGTCTTCAGCGCCGAGACGCGCGCGGTCGCGCTGGAGGTGCTCGGCAACCCGAAGATCGTCACGCCGCGGCAGCTCACCCTGCCCTGGCTGCTCGCGCTCGCGCGGCGCGCCGACCCGGCGCTGAACGGCTTCGCGCGCAGGTACCTCCTCGCGCACATGAAGCCGCAGGACTTTGACCCGGGGCAGGACCCGAGCGGCCGCGGCGACCGCGAGGCGGGCACCGCAAAGCTGTTCGCGCTCGCGCTCGGCGAGAAGGAGCCCGAGCCGATGCGCGCGTTCGCGCAGACCTACCTGCGCTGCCACCACCCGGTCCTCGGGCCCGAGCAGGCGGAGGCGAAGGAGCTCGAGCTGAAGCCGGCGCTGAAGCGCTCGGCTTTCACCGCCGAGCGGATCTGGCCCGCGCTCTTCGACAAGCGGGAGGACGTGCGGCGCTTCGCGGCGCTCGTCACGCGCGCGGAGCTCCGGGCGTGGGGCTACCAGACGCGCGTCTACGAGCTCGCCCACAGCGACGCGAGGGAGGTGCGCAACATCGCCTTCGACGCGCTCCGCAAGGCGGGCGATCCGTCGGCCGATCCGGCGATGACGCTGTCGCTGGAGGAGCTCGATCCGGCGCAGGTCTTCGCGCTCACGGAGAGCCTGAAGAAGAGCGCGCGCGAGCTCGGCCTGTCGCTCATCCTGAAGCACTACGCGCGCATCGGCGGCCCGGAGCGCCTCGGGTGGCTGATGCAGAGCGCCGACCGCGAGGTGCGCCTCTTCGCGGTGCGGATGCTCTGGGAGAAGCACCGGCCCCGCGATCTGCCGCCGGGCTGGCAGCCGCGCGCGGCGCGCGGGGAGGCGGGCGCTCCGGCGGAGCCGCCGGAGGACGCGGGGAGGTTCGCCGACGTCGAGGCGCTCCGGCGCTTCCTGCGGTACGTGCTCTCCGGCATCCCCGCGGGCCGGTCGCCTGAGCCGGGCGACGACGCGGGCCCGCGGCGGCGCCTGTCAGCGAGCGAGGCCAAGCGGCACGTGATCGAGATCGTGCGCGATCTCGCGGTCGAGGACGCTGCGTTCGCGGCGCTCGTCGCGCCCGTGATCGCCGAGTTCACCGGCTCGGTCGCGAAGGGCGAGTGGCAGGCGTGCCTGGCGGCGCTCATGCGCCTCAGGCGCGCGCACCCGGGGCTCGAGATCGAGGGCCTCGCCCCCGGCAGCGTCGGACAGGAGAGCGCATGAGCCACGCGATCGGCCACTACGAGAAGGTCCGTGCGCTCGCGATCGGCCCGCGGCTCCTCGCGGTCGGCGGGGTGCGCGCGCCGACGCCGGTCGGGACGCGCGGGACGCCGACTGCGCCATCGCCCGCCGGCGCGAGCCAGGTGACGCTGTTCGATCACGCGGCGAACAAGCCGGTGCGCTCGCTCGACGTGCCGGCGCACGTGCTGGGCCTCGCGTTCGCGGGCGACCTGCTCGCGGCGGCGTGCTCCGACGGCGCGCTGCGCCTCGTCGCGGGCGGCGGGGCCGAGGCGCAGGCGCTCGACGCGCACCCGGGCGGCGTCACGGCGGTCGCGGCGGCGCCGGGCGGCGCGCGCCTCGCGACCGTGGGCGCCGACGGCGCGCTGCGCGTCTTTCGCGTCGGCGCGGGCGCCGGATCCCCCGCCCCGCCGCCCGGGAGCGCGGCCGAGATCGCGTCGTTCGCGCTCGCGGCGGCGCCGCTCCGCGCCGTCGCCTTCGACCCTGCCGGCGAGCTGGTCGCGGCCGCTGGCGACGACGGCATCGTCCGCGTGGTCACGCTGTCGACGGGCGCCGTCCGCGCGATGCCCGGCCACGAGGGGCCGGTCGCGGCGCTCGCGTTCACGCCGCGCGACGGGCGGCTCGCTTCGGGCGGCGACGACGGCACCGTGCGCCTCTGGTACCTGGTCGGCGACGTCGAGTGCGAGATCCGCGGCGCCGACGGGAGCGGTCACGCGGGCGGCGTCCGCGCGCTCCTGTGCCTGCCCACCCCGCCGGCGCAGGAAGACGGCAAGGAGACCGGCGACCGCCTGGTGTCCGCAGGCGCGGACGGCGCGATCCGCATCCACCGGCTCGAGGATCGGCGCAAGCCGCGCACGCTCGAGACGAGCGCGCTGCCGCTCCACGCGCTCGCGCTCGCGCCGCCCGCCGAGGGCGGCCCCGGGCGCCGAGGGTCGCGAGCGCAGGCCGGCCGCGGCGCGGCGGACGCGAAGGAGGCGCTCGGCGCCTTGTTCGCCGCGGGAGACCGGCGCACTGTGTGGCGCTTTCCGATCGACGCGGCCGGCGCGCCCGCGGAAGGCGCCGCCGAGCTCGCGCACGGCTTCGATGTCCTGGCGCAGGCGCTCTCCGGCGCCCGGCCGGCCCGCGAGAGCGCCGTCAAGACGCTCGCGGCGCTCGATGAGCCCGAGGCGCTCGAGGCCGCGCTGCGCGCGCTCCGCTCGGACCGCGACGCCGAGGTGCGCGCGCTCGCCGCCCGCGAGCTCGGGAAGCACGGGCGCCGCGGCGCGCGCGCGAAGCTCCGCGAGGCGCTCGACGACGAGCACGCGACCGCGCGCCTTTCCGCGCTCGAGGCGCTGCGCGAGATCGACCGCGAGGCGCCGCTCACCCCGCTCCGGGCAGGGCTCGAGGCCCGCGCCGCGGACGTGCAGCGCCGCGCGCTCGTCGAGGTAGCGAAGCTCCACGGCAGCTCGCCGCTCATCCCGGGGCTCATCGCCGACAAGCTCGCCGGCCGCGACGCGTCGGTGCGGCTGACGGCGCTCGACCAGCTCCAGAAGCTCCACCCGGACGGCCCGGAGCCGCTCCGCGCCGCCTTCGAGCGCGGCCCGGCCGACCTGCGGGTCGAGGCGCTCATCCGCGCCGCGCTCAAGGGCTGGCTCTCGGCGCCGGCGTTCGCGCCGATCGCGGCGCGCGCGCTCGACGACGAGGACGCCGAGGTGCGCCGCATCGCGTTCGCGGCGAAGGTGCTGGAGCGGCGGGCGCTCGCCCACGCGCTCGAGACGCGCGACGAGGATCTCGGCCGCGCGGCGCTCGACATAGCGCGGCGGGCGGCCGAGGTGCTGCGGCGCGCGAGCGCCGGCGGCGACGAGCAGCCCGCGCCCGACGCGAAGTCGAAGACCAGGGCGGCCGACGAGGCGGCCATCCAGGCGGCGCGCGCGCAGATCCCCGGCGTGGGGAGCCCGGGCGCCGAGCCCGCCGAGGCCGACCTCGAGCCGCTGCTCACCGCCGTGGCGTGCCGCACGCCGGACACGGCGGTGCGGGGGGCGCGCGGGCTCGCGCAGCTCGGCGACACGCGCGCGCTCGGCGCGCTGCTGCAGCTCACGCGCGAGCAGGACCCGTCGCTGCGCCGGCAGGCGGCGACAGCGCTCGCCGAGCTCCGCGACACGCGCGCCGAGAAGCGGCTCATCTGGATGCTCGACGACGCGGACGGGGCGGTGCGCGCCGCGGCGCTCGACGCCTACGCGCGGCTCGAGTCGTCGGCCCCGCTCGCCGTGGCCGAGGCGTCGCTCCGCTCCTCGCAGGAGGACATCCGCGTCCGCGGGCTCGACCGGCTGGTGGCGCTCGCCGGCCAAGGCAAGGGCCCGAAGCCCCCCGAGGCCGAGGCGCTGCTCGCCGACGCGATCGAGGACGAGTCGCCCAAGGTTCGCGGCGAGGCGTTCCGGACGCTCTGGTCGTGGCACGCCTCGGACCCGCAGACGGCGCTCGACCGCGCCCAGCTCGCGCGCTTCCCCGACCTGCGCCTGCGCGCCGTCGAGGAGCTCAAGGCGCACGGCGAGCAGCCGTGGGCCGCGGAGCGGCTGCACGCGGCGATCGGCGACCGCGACGCCAGCGTGGCCCAGGCCGCGTACGAGGCGGTCGTGAAGCTGCGCGGCAAGGCCGCCGTGGAGCCGCACCTCGCCGCCATGGCGTCGATCCACCCCTCGGTCCGGGAGAGCGGCGCGCGCGGGGCCGCGCACACGCCGGGGAGCGACGCCGTGCGCAGCGCCCTCATCCGGCTGCTCGAGGACGACCACGCCGGGCCGCGCACGGCCGCGATCGAGGCGCTCGACAAGCTCCTGCCCGGCGAGGCGGGGCCGCTCCACATCGGGCTCCAGTCGAGCCACCTCGACCTCCGGGTGCGCGCGGCAGAGCTCTGCGCCGCGCGGCGCGACGAGCAGCTGATCAACCCGATGCGGGCGCTCCTCGCCGACAAGTCTCTGTTCAAGGAGCTGCCGATCCAGGTCCTCGGCCCGCTCCGCGCCCGCGCCGCGACAGCGCTGGCGACGCTCGGCTCGCCGCGCCTCGTCAAGTACTTCGCCGCCGAGCTGCTCAAGGACGACTACCCGGACGTGCGCGAGCAGGCAGCGCGCGGGCTCGCGATGGCCGCCCGGCGCGGCGAGGAGGGCTACCTGCTCGACGCCATGGGGCACGCCGACGTCGCTGTGCGGTCGTGGGCCGCCGACGGGCTGGCGAGGCTCGGCGACGTGCGGGCGCTGCCGGTGCTCACGGGCACGCTGCGCCACGAGCACCCGCCCATCCGCGTCGCGACCATCATGTCCTTCGCGGCGCTCGGGCCCGAGGGCTACGGGGGCATGCTGCAGGGCCTCGAGGACAGCGCGCGCGAGGTCCAGGAGATCGTCTTCGCGATCGTGCTCGCGCGCGACCTCAGGGCCTTCCGCCGCGGCGATCCGCCGGATCTCCTGACGAGCGCGCTCTCGTCGCAGCGCTCCGACGTGCGCTTCGCCGCGGCGCGCGCCCTGGAGCTCCGCGCCGAGCCGGAGGCGTACCTCGCCCACCTCATCGAGGTGCTCATGCCCGCGCGCCCCGACGCCGCGGCGCAGCCGGACCGGGACCGCCCGGCGGACGGCGAGAAGCCCTCCGGCATGAAGGACTGGCCGCCCGAGGTAGCGCGCGGCCGCATCCTCGTCGGCCTCGCCGAGGCGCTGGCCAGCGACAACCCGGAGCAGCGCTACGCGGCCGCGCAGGTGCTGCGCCTCCGGCGCAAGCCGGTCGAGTACTTCCGCGAGGCGAAGCGGGTGGCCGCGCTGCGCCCCGCGGGCGCGCCCGTCGTGGCGGACACGACGCCGCGCGCCTCCGAGGAGACCGACACGACGCCCAGGAAGGGGTGGCTCCGCCGCCTCTTCGCGTTCGCGCAACCCGGGCAGAAGCAGGGCAGCAAGCCGGACATCGCCGCGGTCCCGGAGGGCGAGCAGCAGCGGCTGCGCTGGCTCGCGTTCGGCGCGTACATGGGCCTGCTCAGGCAGGTAGCGCCGGGCGACGACGAGGCGCACCGCACCCGCCGGGACGCCATCGACCGGATCGTCGACGTCTGCGCCAGGGGGCACGTCAGCAGCACGGCGGCGGTCCCGCCGCTCGTCCGGGCGCTCGACGACCCGCACCACCTCGTCCGCAGGGCGGCCTTCGCGGGGCTCAAGGCGCTCTTCCCGGCGGGGGCGCGCGAGCCGCTCGCGCTCGGGCTCGCGTCGGCGTCGGCCGACGTGGCGCGGGCCGCGCTCGACGAGATCGCGGCCCGCGGCGACGACGCCCGCCCCGAGATCGTGCGCGCGCTGAGCTCGCCGCTGGCCGACGTGCGCCGCTACGCCTTCGAGCTCCTCGAGCGGCTCTGCCCGAAGGGGAGCCTCGATCCGCTCCTCGCGGCGCTCGGCAGCGAGCACGCCGACCTGCGGATCGGCGTGCTCGAGCGCCTCGCGTCGTCGAGCGACGCCCGCATCGTGCCGGCCCTGTGCCGCGCGATGGAGAGCGACCACGACGACCTCCGCCTGCGCGCGGCCGAGCTCCTCGCCCGCCGCCGCGACGACCGCGCCGTCGACGTGCTCGCGGCGTTCCTGCGCGACGGCGCGGCCGCGACGTCGGCGCGCGCCCGCGAGGCGCTCGTCGCGCTCGCGAGCGGCGCGGCGGTGCGGGCGCTCGCCGCGCGCATGGAAGAGGCCGAGGCGCCGGCCGACCGCGCCGCGCTGGCGCGCGCCCTCGGGAGCACGCGCAACCCCGAGGCCACGGACCCGCTCGCCGCGCGCTTCGACGACGACGCCGCCGAGGTCCGGGGCGCGGCGTTCAAGGCGTGCCTCGAGATCGTCGACAGGGGGCGCGAGCGCGAGAAGCGCGACACGGCGCGGGCGCTCGGGTTCCTCGCCGCCGCCGCGCGCGCGAAGGACCCGGCGCTCCGCCTCGCCGCGGCGCGCGAGCTCGACCTCGGCGACGACCCCGCGCAGAACGACCTGCTCGCGGCGCTCTTCTCGGACCGCGATCTCCCGACGCGCGTCGCCGCCGTGACGTCGTACGCGGCGCGCGTGAAGGACAAGGGGGCGCCCTCGGGGCCGCTCGAGGCGGTGCTGCGGGCGGGCGCGCGCGAGCTCGTGCTGCCGGCCGCGGAGGGGGTGGCCGCGAGGGGCCTCGCGGCGGCGCTCCGGCCGCTCCTGCTCGTCGTGCGCGCGGGCGAGCCCGGGGAGCGGGAGCGGGCGCTGCTCGCGCTCGGCACGCTCGGCGACGCCCGCGCGCTGGACGAGCTCGAGGCGGTGGCCTCCGGCGGCACCAAGGACGCGCCCGTGGAAGTCAGCATGCAGGCCGCCGCCACGGAGGCGCTCGGCCGCATCGCCCCGAAGCTCGAGAGCGCCGAGCTCCGCCGGCGCGTCTCGGAGCGCGTCGAGCAGGCGCTCCACGGCGACGCGATCGACCTCCGCGAGTCGGCGGCGCGCGGCGCGCGCTGGATCGGCGGCGAGCGCGCCCGCGTGCTGCTCGAGGAGCTCGTGCGCGCCGGCGACACGCCCGATCGGCTCCGCGTCGTCGCGGTGAACGAGCTCGGCCTGCTCGGCGACCCTGCGGCCGAGCAGGCGCTCGCCCGCGCGCTCGACGCGCGGAGCGCCGAGGTCCGCAAGGGCGCGCGCAAGGCGCTGGAGAAGCTCTTCCCGGGCGAGCGGACCCGCGTCGAGCTCCTCGCGGTCGGCAGCGAGCACGACGACATCGCCAGCCCGGCGGCGAGCTACCTCGCCGCGGAGGCTGATCCCGCCGAGCTCCTGCCGCGGCTCGCGTCGCTCAAGGACGAGGAGCTCCGGCAGCGCCTCGCCATGGGCCTGCTCCGCCGCGGTCCCCTGCCCGCGGCCGCGCTCGAGCGCATGCTCGCGGACGAGCGCGCCCCGGCGCGGCAGGAGGCCGCGCGGCTCATCGCCGCCGGGACCGTGGACGGCGATCGCGCGGCCCTCGCCGGGGCGCTCGCCGCCGCGGCGCAGCGCACCGCAGAGCGCTGGTCGGCCGCCCACGGCGACGCGCAGGGCGCCGAGGCCGCGGCGTGGCGCGAGCTGATCTGGGCGGCGGCGCGCGCCGGCGCGGCCGGAATGGCGCCCGCGCTGCGCGCGCTGCTCCTCTCCGCCAGCGCTCCGGGCGACGTGCGCCGCGAGGCAGCGCGCGCGCTCGGCACGCTCGCCGCGCTCGGGTCGGCCGAGGCGGCCGCAGGCGGCGCGCGGTCCCGGGACACCGCGGAGGCGCTCACGGCCGCCCTCGGGGACATCGACGCCGGCGTCCGGGCCTCGGCCGCGGCCGCGCTCGCCGCGCTCGCGCCGGACGGCTCGGCCGCGAGCGCGGCGGCGGTGCGGCCGTTCGATCCCGTGGGCTTCGAGGCGACCGCGCGCGCCGCCTCGCCCGAGGCGCTCTCGGCGCTCGCCGCGAGCGAGCCGGGTCGGCGCCTCGCGCTGCCGGCGATGCTCGCCCGCGGCGCCGTCGCCCCGCTGATCTCGCTCGCGCAAGGCGCGGGCGGCGACGCCGCGGCCCGCCTCGACGCGATCGCGGCGCTCGGCCGCGCCGGCGGCGCTCGCGCGCTCGCGGCGCTGGCCGCGCTCGCGTTCGACAAGGGGGCGGCCGACGTCGCCGCCCGCAAGGCAGCGTACCGGGCTTACCGCCGCGCGAAGCGCAGGGCGGCGGCCGATCGCAAGCGCAGCGGGGGCACCCCCGCGCAACCCGAGACCCCTGACGGAGTCAACGCATGACGGCGGCCCTCGCACGCCCGATCCACCTCCGGTACGCCGCGCCGAGCGAGCTCACCGCCGCGCCGCTCCACTCCAGCGTGCGCCTGTCCCTCGACAGCGCCCGCGGTCCGGTCGGCGTGCGCGGCACCCTCCGCGACGCGGCGCTCTTCCGCGACGCCATGGCCGCGCTGGCGACCATCCTGGAGAGCGACCTCCGGTACAAGGGCAGGGACCGGACCGCGTACCTCGCCTACCTGATGAAGAAGGGCAAGAAGGCGACGGCGGCCATCTGGGAGGCGCAGAAGGCCTTCCTGGAGAGCGCCTACGGCGACGACGCCTCGAACGCGAAGCAGGGCGACGGCGCCCCCTCGCCCACGAAGTCCGCCGGCGCGCTCGATCCGGTGCTCACCGTGCACCCGGACGAGGTCTCGATCGAGGTCTTCTCGCGCGACGAGAGCGCCTACGCCCGGCTCGCCTTCTCCAGCGATCTCTTCGAGGGCCGCGAGGCGGCCCACGGCACCGCCTTCGTCGATCTCTCGCCGCGCATCGTCGAGCAGATCGATCGCCTGCGCGTCTACACGCGGGTGGAGCTCGACGCCGGCGCGTCCCGCGCCGGCGGCCACGGCGCCGCGGCGGCAGCGTCGATCGAGCGCTCGCTGGAGGTCCCCGCGACCTGGCTCCGCGGCTTCCTCCAGGTGCAATCGGCGGCGACGCTGCCCGCGGTCTCCTGCGAGCTCGCCCCGATCGACCTCTACAACGCGCTCTTCGTGCTCCGCACCCGCAAGGCGAAGAAGCCGCCGCGCGGCCTGCGCTTCGAGCTCGTCCCCGGCAAGCCGCCGCGCCTCATCCTGGAGCCCTGGGAGATCCTCCTCGAGGGCCACGGCCCGCCGTACGAGGGTCCGCCGCGCGTCGTCCGGACCTTCGGCCGGCAGCGGCTGCTCGCGCTGTCGCGCCTCCTGCCGCACGTGCGGAGCGCGCGCGCCGAGCTCCGAGGCCCCGGGCTGCCTGTCTTCTGGGTGCTCGATCTCGGCCGCGCGACGCTGACCGTCGCGCTCACGGGCTGGACCGACAGCAGCTGGGCGAGCGCCGCCTCGTTCGATGCCCTGATGCCGCGCGGCGAGGCGCGCGCGGCGCTCGACGCGCTCGCCGGGCGGCAGCTCGCCCTGCTCCGCGAGCGCGGGCCGCTCCCGCTCGCCGCCCTCGCGGCCGGCGGCAGCGCCGAGGACGCCCGCGCGGCGCTCCAGCTCGAGTGCCTGCGCGGCCGCGTGCTCTACGACGTCGCGCGCCGCGTCTACCGCCCGCGCGAGCTGTTCGCCGAGCCGGTCGACGAGCGCGAGATCCGCTACAGCTCGCCCCGCGAGGCCGCGGCGCACCGCCTGCTCGGCGCGCCCGGCGCGGTGAGGCCGACCAAGGTGCACGAGATCGCCGGCGAGGGCACCGAGATCCACGGAGAGGTCGCGGACCGGGAGGCGCACCGCGACTTCTCGCCCCGCTTCACGATGGACCTCGAGGGCCGCGTCTCGGACGCGTGGTGCAGCTGCCCCACGTTCCGGCGCAGCGGCCTCCGGGAGGGGCCGTGCGAGCACATGATCGCGCTCCGCGTCGCCTACGCCCGCGAGCGCGCCGAGAGGGACGCCCTGCGCCAGACGGCCGAGGGCCGAGCCCTCATCCGCGCCGAGACGCGCACCTACGTGCGCCGCGACGCCTCGGGCGCGGAGGTGGTCTATCGTGTCTCCCTGGACGACCGTGTCGTGCACCTGTCGTGGGGGGCGCGCGCCGACGCGCCTCGCCACCAGCGCATTTGGTTTGACACGGACGTCGAAGCGCGCGACGCGTATTTCAAGCGCCTGGATGCGTTAACATCATCCGGATTCGTCGACGCCGACGCGTCGTCTGCATGAAGAAGGGAGAGGAGGTCAAGGCTCAGCTGCTCGTCGTGTTGCCAGGAGAGGTTCTGAACGCACCAGCCTCCGCGCCTTGAGCGTAGGAGCGGCGTCGCGCCGCTCTGGAGGAACCGCCAGTCACTCTCCGCAAGGTAGCCTGTTCTTGGTTCTCTTCGGCTAGACCAGCGCTACGGCGCGGGGAGAGCTGAGACAACCTCGCAACCGCCGTTTCTCCCCGCGCCGTAGCGCTGGTCTAGCCGGAGAACCGGTGAGGCTACCGTGCCCCATGAGAAGAAGGTGATGCGCTCGGGGCCTCTCTTGGCGACATGAGATCGCGATCCACGACAGCCGTTCCTGCCGCTCTTGCCACGCTGGCGGACCGGCCGCGCTCGTCGTGATTCCCAACCACGCTCCTATCGAGACATGACCGCGAAGATCGACGCGACCGTTCAAGCCCGAGCCCCCGTCGTTCTCCCCCTCCCGACGTCGCCCGCGGCCGGCGCGGCGGCTCGCGTCCGCGGCGGCGGCGACGGCGACGTCGAAGCGCGCCGGCTCGCCCACGAGGCGCGCGTCGCCCGCTGGAAGGCGATCGCCGAGGCGGGCGGGATCGACGCGTGGGTGAGCGCGGAGCTCACGGCCCGCGGCGCCCTCGCGACGGGCGATCCCAAGGCGATGTCGGACCGGGAGCGCGCCCAGTGGAAGGAGCGCAAGAAGGTCGAGGCCAGGGAGCGCCGGTCGCTGCGCCGCCTCGCCTGGGAGGCCTACCTCGCCACGCACATCAACCACCTCGGCGCGGGCGTGCACTGGGCAGATCGCCCCGGGCCGGACAGGTTCGATGTCCCCGGCCAGAGCGAGCGCGCGCGGTCGCACGGCCTCCCCGAGCTGCCGGGCGCGGGCGAGCTCGCGAGCGCGCTCGGGCTGACCATCCCGCGGCTCCGCTGGCTCGCCTACCACCGCGAGGTCGACACGGGCACCCATTACCGCCGGTGGCTCATCCCGAAGCGCGACGGCAGCGCGCGCACCATCTCGTCCCCGAAGCGGGATCTGAAGCGCGCGCAGCGCTGGGCGCTCCGCAACCTGTTCGAGAAGCTCCCGGTCCACGCCGCAGCGCACGGCTTCCTGGCGAGCCGCTCCATCGTCACGAACGCCGCGGCGCACGCGGGCGCGGACACGATCGTCAAGGTGGATATCAAGGACTTCTTCCCGACGATCACCTGGCGTCGGGTGCGGGGGCTGCTCCGCAAGGCGGGCGTGGCCGAGGGGCCGGCGACGCTCGTGGCGCTGCTCTCGACGGAGGCGCCGCGCGAGCTCGTGCAGTTCCGCGGACAGACGCTCCACGTGGCCACCGGCCCGCGCGTGCTGCCGCAGGGCGCGCCCACCTCTCCGGCGATCACGAACGCCATCTGCCTGCGGCTCGACCGGCGCGTTTCCGGGCTCGCGCGCAAGCTGGGGTTTCGCTACACGCGGTACGCGGACGATCTCACGCTCTCCTGGCGCGCGCCCGAGGCGCCCGACCTCGCCGTGGCGCGCGGCGCTTCGAGGGCGGGCGCGCCGCGGGCGCCGGTGGGCGCGCTGCTCCGTGGGCTTCGAGAGATCCTGAGCTCCGAGGGGTTCCGGCTTCACCCGAGCAAGACCGTGGTGATGCGCAAGGGCAGCCGGCAAAAGGTGACAGGCCTCGTCGTCAACCGCGCGAGCGAGGCTGTCCCGACGGCGCGCGTCCCGCGCGAGCGGCTGCGCGCGCTGCGCGCGGCGATCCGCAACCGGGAGCTCGGGAGGCCCGGGAAGGGCGAGACGCTGGCGCAGCTCAAGGGGCTCGCGGCCTTCGTGTACATGACCGATCCGGTCAGGGGGCGCGCGTTCCTCGAGCGGATCGACGCGCTCGAGCGGAATCAGCCCGCGCCGGCCGGCGGGGCGGGCTGACGCCGGCCGCACGCGCGCGCGCCGTGCGCTGGCGCAGGACTACTGTCGTTCCATCCTGAGCAGCGTGACGTCCCCCGGGTCCCGGCTGATCGCCGTCCCCCGCTGCCCCTTGGCCGTGAGCACCCAGTCGAAGACGCTGACGCCCCCGGCCGAGTCGACCGTGGTGAACGTGCCCGTGCCGTCCTCGCCGAGCGACCATGTGCCCGTGAAGGTGTCCGTGAAATACTCGCCCTCGAGGTTCCCCGACTCCGTGGCGGTCAGCGTCCCATCACGGTTGAACACGATCACCCCGTTCGCCACGAAGTCGCCGAGCCCCACGAGCGAGCCGGCGGCGTCCCAGCCGTATCTTCCGTGGAAATATCCGCCCTTGCGCGCGAACTCCGACGCCTCCTCGGCATGAGCGATCCCGGCGCCGCCTCGATCGGCGTCGACGAAGCACGCGATCGTCATCAGACCAACGACAGCGAGCCTTCCCAGCGTTTTTTTCATGGCACACCTCCAGCTTCAACGGCCGCGGTTCGTGCAGCGCGGTACCGATGAGGTGCCACGGGCCCTGCCGGCCCAGCCGCCTGCACCACCGCGCCTGCAACGCGCCCGGGAACCGCGACAGTGCTGATGCCTCGCGCATCGCAGACCCGGACGTCGATATCCGATCCACTTTACAAGCGCATCAACAGCGCTGTCAACACGGCACATGCACACACGATGTTGTATCCTGACCGTCTGGCCCGCGATGCGGGTATCTGGCCGCTGGCCGCTGGCCGCTGGCCGCTGGCCGCTGGCCGCCCGGGTTGCCAGACAGGCTGCGCCTCAGGGCCTCGCCGAGAAGAGGCGAATCGCGTCCTTCGGGGTGCGCGTCGTGACGATGTTTGAGAGATCGATGCCGAGGGAGGTCATGGTCTGCGCGACCGCGGGCTGGATCCCGGTGACCGCGGCGCGCGCGCCGAGCAGGCCGATCGCGCGGACGATGCTGACCAGCCGGTCGGCCGTGCGCGTGTCGATCAGCTCGAGCGCCGAGAGATCGAGCACCACGCTCCGCACCTGCCGCGTCGCGATGACGTCGAGCAGGCGCTCGGTCAGCGTGGCGCTCCGCTCCTCATCCATGGCGCCGATGAGCGGCACGCCGACGATGCCGTCGGCGACCTCCAGGATCGGCGCGGAGAGCGCCTGGATCTGCTGGTGCTGCGCCTGGATGACGGCGAGCCGCCGGTCGAGCTCCGCGGCGAGGGCCGACTTCTCGTCCGCCTCGCGCCGGGCGGCCGCGGCCATGTCCTGGAGCTCGCGCGCCGAGCGCTCGAGCGCATCCTGCGCGCGCTGGCGCTCGGTGACATCCACGCAGTAGCAGGCGACCTGCACCTCGCCGCTCCTGCGGACGATCGGCTTCTTCACCGTCTCGTACCAGTGCACCTCGCCGTTCGGCCGCGTCTCCTTCTCCTCGATGACCACCGGCTGCCCCGTGTCGATGACCTGCCGGTCCAGGCTGGCGAAGCCAGCGGCCTCGTCCGCGCTCGCGGTGAGCTCGTGCTGGGACGCGCTGACGACCTGCGCCGGGGTCATCCCGTAACAGGCCGCGAGGGCGGTGTTCGCCATGACGAAACGGCTGCACCGGTCCTTGATGAACATGAGGTTGGGCGCGAGGTCGATGAAGCTGCGCAGGAGCTCCACCTCCTCGGCGAGCTCCACCTCGCGCCGGCGCTGCGCGGCGTCGTCGTCCAGGCACGCGCGGGCGTGGACGAACACGAGCGGCTCGCCCTCGGACCGCGCGCAGCGCAGGAACGTCCAGCGCTGCGGGCCGGCGCCGTCGCCCGGCGCGGCGTCGATCTCCAGCCGGCTGCGCGCTCCCCCGAACACCTCGCGCGCGGCCTCCTCGGCCTGGGGCGCGAGGCGCGCCGCCTCCCCGAACGCGTCGCGCCACGCCACGTTGGCCTCCCGCACTTGCAGGCTCGCGTCGAGCACCGCGAGCGGCTCGGGAAAAGCGTCCAAGTCTGCGTGCATTCCCACCTCCATGACGGCCCACCGTGACCCAGCGAACGCACCCGCAACACAGGACAATGCCTGCGACGCTGTCCGTTGTCCACGGTTCATACCGGTGCCAGCCGTGACTGCCACTATTTCTGTCGCCGGACCTCCGGTGAGGTGAGAGAGGTGAGCGAGGTCAGGAGCGCCTGTCGAATCGAGCATGTATCGAATGCGAGAGACAGGCCTTGATCACACAGCGACCTGCACCTTTTTCGCGGCGTCCCGGCGGCGGGCAGGACAGCACCTGCCCTGACGAGCAGGGGATGACCCTGGAGACGCGCAGCCGCTTCCGGCCAAGGCGGAGAGCGACGATCAGCGCTGCGCTGCACCCCGGCGCGGACATCTGTATGCCATTTGTGGGTGTCAACACACACCAGGTGATAGCTCGCTCGTCCGCTGCTGTTAACGAATTGCTGACGAGCTCGCCAGAACAGCCAGGGTGCGCGAACGGTGGTGAACCAACGCATCACGGTTGCGCCCGGCCAAGTCAGGTCATCTTGGCGAAGGTGTAAGCGCCCTTGCGCGCGAGGGCGGAGAGCCAGGGATAGAACGCGCTCTGTTCGGGCGTCCCGGCCCCGAAGCAGGCCACGCAGAACCACAGGCCGCCCGGAAGGAACGAGGCGCTCTGCAGCATCTCCGCCGTGAGCAGCGGCGCGGAGCTGCCGTGTGCGCCCACGAGCAGCGACCCCTGAAGCGCGCGCTGGTGATCGACGGAGGCCCACCCGCTGCGAGGCCGGCCGAGTCCATGGCTCACGGACAGGAGCACGAATGCCTCGCCGCGATCCCGCTGCGGAGAAAGTCGTCCGCGGCTTCCAGGAACGTCTCTCCCTGCTTCCCGGTCTGGAACCAGAGCGCGATCACGCCGGCCACGTGCCCGGCCTGATCGACGACCGACGCACATCGCGGTAGAGTGACCGCTGATGCGGTCGCGCGCCGAGAGCCCTGAGGCGCTCGTATCGGAGGTGAACGATGCTGGATTGGTTCAAGAAGCGCTTCGGCTCGAAACATCAGCCCGTTCATCCGCCGTGGAGAGCTGGCCAGTATGTGAGCTATTTCCTCGAGCGCGAGGACGGGACCTGGACGGCCATGGCGATTCGCCTCCATGGCCAGATGGAAGATGGATCCTGGGCCCTATCCGCAGACTTCAAGACCCCGCTGGGCGAGTGCACGGCCTGGTTCCGCTCCGATCCGAGGGCCTCTCCGGACACGCCTGACCCTACGCCGGGCCGGGTCGAGCGGATCCGAGGTGCCCCCATGAGCGGGAATGCCGGCGTAGAGACGCTCGTCCAGCAACCCGAGATGCAGACGTCGATGGCGATGAATCTTCTCATGGTCCGCCGCTGGGGCGCCGCGAAGGAGGCCCTGGGCGGTGCCGCGCGCGAGGTCCGCTATCCGTGCGGGATCGACCAGGCGTACCCGCTCGTCACGCCCATCCCAGGGGCTGAGTATCAGAAGCACCATGATCTCAACCCGCGCGTGATGCTGACGGGCGTGGCTTGCTTGTCGATCGACGGCGTCAAGAACCCGATCACCGTGACCTCTTTCGGGTGGAGCGATCCCAAGGGGAGCATGCCCGATTCGTACGACGACTTCGTCGATTTCTCACACACGAAGCGCGTTGATCACGAGACGTTCTCGCTCACGTACCCGGCGACCTGGTTCATCCGCTCGGAGGAGATCGAGAAGTCTGGTCTCCGGACCGTCGGTCATTTCACGCAGCTCGGCGGCAACACCTGTGCGACGACGCTCTCGGTCACCCTGTACCACGGTGCTGCTGCGCAGGTTGCCGCCGAGCGCGAAGGCATCGTGAGCAAGTTGGAGGCGCTCGCTGAGTCCAAGGAGGGCGACGTTCGCCGCCGAACGGCGGATGTTCCCGCGTTATCAGGGGATGCCGCGGGGTTCGCGTTCGATTTTATCGGTCCGGCAATCGATGGCTTCTCCGCGAACGGCGTCTTCCGCGCCGAGGCTGGCGATCGCGTGGCGCATATCTCCCTTTTTGGCTGCATCGCGAAGGCGAACCCCCGCCGAGATCAGACGCTCGCAGAAATGCGCGCGGTGTTCCGCGAGATCGTGGAGAGCTTTCAGTTCACCTGAGCTGGCTGCTCCGCGTTCGCCGCCCCTTCTCCTTCTGCGGGTGGGTTCGCGCAACTCATGCAGATACACGTGCCACACCGCGCGCCGTCAGGATCTTGGAGCGGTCTTGAACCTCCCGCGCGCCCCGCATCCGGCCGTCAGAAATTGGCGCAGAAGCTCGCGTGATCCAGCGCGACCTGGTCGGCGTAATCGAGGGCGATCGAGCGCACCTTGGCGCGGAAGCCCGCGTGATCCCCGTCGGTGAGCGCGTCGATCTCCCCGTCGACCGAGCCCGGGAACACCGCCGCATCCCAGTCCTCGTCGGCGCGCGCGTGCTGCGTCGCCAGGAGCTCGCCCCACTGCTCTGCGAGGTTGGTGAAGCGGGTCATCGTCGTGAGGCTCGCCGTGTCGAAGGTGTCCTTGTAGGGCGACCGCTCGCGCACGCTGTAGCTCTGGCCGTCGGAGAGCGTCATCCAGCCGAGCAGGTCGTCGACCCTGTATCCAAGCGCCTTGTACGCGAGCACGGTCCGGTAAGCCTGGTTGCCGCCGCTCGCCGCGTTTGTCTGCGAGACAGCGGCAGCGGCGAGCCCGGCGAACGCGCTCGGCGCGCCCTGGGCCTTGACGTCGAGGAGGCGGTCGTCGTCCTGTCCGGAGGTCGGCCCCTCGATCAGCACATAGTACCGCGTCGCGCCGAGCGAGCCGATGCCGCTGTGCAGGCGCTGGGCCACGCTCTTCACCGTGAAGTAGGCGGCCGGCAGCCCGGTACCGCCGCCGCTCAGGGTGGCTCGGTAGGCCGACATGTGACCGCGGACGTCGGCGTCGACGGCGGCGGTCACCGCGGCGAGGTCGGGGTTGCTCGCCGTGTCGAGCGTGCGCACGCCGCCGACCTTGACCGTGAAATCGTCGAGCATCTCGACCCGGCTGTTCGAGTCCTCGACGTCGGCGAGGAACTCGTCGAGCAGGCCATAGGTGTTGCTCGCCGTGAACTTCCGTGTGGTCTCCTGATCGTTCCCGGCGTAGCTCGCGATCGCGTCGAGGTACGCCTCGGTGAACGCGTCGAGGAGCGAGCCCTGGTCGGCGAGGCTGTAACCGCCGTTCTCGCGCGCGACCAGCACGAGGCTCGTGGCGAGGCGCCAGACGTCGAGCTGGTAGTCGCCGATGACCGCCTCGTCGAAATCGTTGATCGCAAACACTATGTCTCCCTGGTCATCATCGAAGGAGCCCGTGTTGCTCACGTGCATGTCGCCGCCCAGCCACGTCCGGGTGGCGCTCGCGCCGCCGTACGTGAAGAGCTGGGACGAGCTCCCGAGATCCTTCCAGTACAGGTGGTTCGAGCCGCGGAAGAACGCGAAAGGGGAAGCCTCCATCTCTGCGTACTTCTCGGACCGGGCGCCCGAGGGCAGGCCCGCGTTGGCGCTCGTGATCTCGGCAACAATATGGCTCGTGCGGCTCGTGGCCGCCGAGCCGGGCGCGGCGGCAAGGCCCACGGCGGAGAAGGCGGCGACGAAACAAGAGCGGCGCGCGGCGCGCGCTGTAATCGAAGGACTGGACATGATCTTGCTCCTGGCGGCGAGCGTAGTTGGAGATGGGTACGTCGAGCGCCGCTCGTGCAGCAAGGAGCTCACGCCGGTTGACGCGCCCTCGTCGCGCGCTCGTCGCGCCGGCGCAATGGACCCAACGCCGCCGGGCGTGCGGCAACCTGGCGCACGTCGCTCGCGAAGCTGCCGAGGTGCTGTGCGGCCCACCTCCGGACCGGGCGCGTGAGGCGCCGTCGGCTCCCCTCGGCTGCCTCGAGCAGAAGCCCGCACCTCGGGTCCACCCCGGTCGAGAGCGATCTCCATCCGGCACAGCTTTCCGTCTTCGTTCCCCCTCGCTCGGCAGAGACGGATGCCGAGACGGCCCAGGTCTGGCCGCTGCTCGCTCCGGGACGGGAAGAAGGAGGCAGGTCAGGGCGTACTCAGCAGGGCACGCCCTCGATGACGCAGGCACCCATCGAGGCCGGGATGATCCGCGTAAGCTGGAAGGATGCGGCCGCCAGGAGCTCTCGAAATTCGGCCTCGGAGCGCTGGCGGCCTCCGGTACAGACCAGCATGTTGACGTCGTTGGCCGTGGCGCCCTGCGCTTCGAACGACGGCTCGACGCGCCGCGGGTAAATCCCTTCCACGATCAAGAGCTTCGCGTGCGTCGGCATGGCGCGGCGACACACCTTCAAGATCGCGCAAGCGTCGGCGTCGCTCCAGTCGTGGATCACGTGCTTGAGCAGGTACGCGTCCAGGCCCGCCGGGACGGCCTCGAAGAAACTCCCCGGCACGAGGTCGATCCGGGACTGCAACGGGCTCGAAGCGAGCGCGCCGCGGGCTCGTTCGATGACGCCGGGGCGCTCGAACAACGTGCCGCGCAGCTTCGGATGCGCGCTCAAGATCGCCGCCAGGAGCACGCCATTCCCTCCACCGATGTCGACGATCGTGTTGAAGCTCGAGAAGTCGTAGGCGCTCGCGACCGCCGGCGCGGCGAGCGCGGTCGCGGTCGCCATTGCGTTGTCGAAGTTCTTCGCCGTCTCGGGATCCGCCGCGAAGCGCGTGGTCCAATCGGCGTTCGGGTCGTCCTTCTTGAACGCAGGCTGGCCCGTGCGGACGCAGTACTCGAGCTCCCGCCAGCTCTCCTGGATGGGAGGGCCCGCGAACGTGGCGACGAGCGCCTTCATGGAACCCGGCACATCGGATCGCAGGAGCTGCCCCACGGCCGTGAGCTCGAAGGCTCCCGCGTCGTCCTCGCGAAACACGTCGGCGCTCACGAGGAGACGCAGCACGCGCCGCAACGCCTGCGGTTGTGTCGACGTGGCGCTCGCCAGATCGTCCACGTTCCGCCGGCCTGCGGCGATCAGGTCCGCGACACCGAGCTTCGCGACCAAGGCGAGCGCGCTCGATCGATAGTGGCCGATCGCGAGTTGATAAATGACCAAGGGCGCGGGCAATACCGCTGGTGAGATGCTCTCGGACACCGTCGTAACCTCCTGCGACGGGATGATCGGCTCGCACAGCCAGTCCGCGCCGGCACCGTGCCGGCGACCAGCGAGCGCTCGCCGAGCCGTTCGTACCTTTGATGATAACGACTTTCATTTGCAACGCAAGTGGGGACATGCAGGCATCGAGCGGCGTTTCCGTGCTGGTGCCCTGCTCACGGCGCGTGTGGGATGCGCTTCTTCGGCACGGGGCTCCACCTCCACGGTGCAGCTTCAACTCGGCCGCCTGTCCGGTCCCGCTGTACTGGGCGCATCCGGCCGAGGGAGGCAGCATCGATGGGGTCGCCGGTGCGCGTGCTCCGGGGTCGCCGGCGTGCCTCTACTCTGGCCAGACCTCGATCCAGACGAACAGCACCTGTCCGGCGGCCTGGTTCTTGACGGCCACCGGGTAGACCGTGCGCGCCCGGAGCGCCTCGACGAGGTGGCCGTGGTTGATCGCGAACCGCCCGATGAAATCGTCGTTGATGAGGTCCCGATCGAGGAGCTCACCGCTCAGGTGGACATCCGGCGTGAGCGGCACGCGGTGCCAGGTCGGCGGGCCTTTCCATCCAGGCGTGCAGGTGTCGCGCTGCCCCGACCGATCGAGCGCGCGCCTTCCGAGCGACCGCGCGCCCACGAACAGCTCCGCCGAGCCGAAGGGCTCCGGCGGCTCGGTCCCCGCGCCCGCCGCCTCGGCCGCAAACCCGGCGACGCTGGCGGCGGCGGCCGCCGGGTGCTCCGTGCGGAGGAGGCCGCCGATGGCGGTCAGCGCCCCCGGTGCGACGACGCCCATGCCGTCCCATTGACTCCCGTCCGCCTTGGCCGGGCTGATCACGGCGCCGTCGATGGAGATGCGGACATGGGCCGGCAGCGGCGCCACCGCCGGCCGGCATGCCGCGCAGGCGAGCGCGATCCCGCACAGCGAGGCCGCTTTGAGAGCACGTGGCGTCATGTCACGAGAGCATATCCCGCGAGCCGCGGCGCACCAACGCGGAAGCAGCGCGCTGTCGCGCGGCAGGGCCCGCAGCGCGAGCACGCGCGACGCACGCCGCGTCTCCGGCGTCCAGGGCCTCGAGCGCGTCCGGGCCCATGGCTGCACGGGGCCCCCGTGACTCGAGCCCAGGCGGCGTCCCCTGTGGTGACGAGATCACCGGAGCCCCGTACAAGCGCGATGGTCGCTACCGGTAGTCGCTCGGATCGACGTCTTGGTCGCCGTCCTCGACGGTCTGACTGTACCGCCACACGTCGGGGCGTGAGCCGTCAAGGTCCGTGAAGCCGTACTCGACCGCCAGCTGCGCTGATGTCACCGACCGCTGGTTCCATCGCTCGCGCCTGGGGTCGGTCGCGAGCGCCACGACCGCGCGTCCCACGTAGCGAGGCGACTCCGATACCGCGAACCCGGGCGGAGCAGCCGCGGCGCGCCAGCTGTCCTCGGTGACCTTGTAGTTCTCGAGCATCATCTCGGAGCGGAGCCATCCGGGGCTGATCGCCACCGCCGTGGCCCCGTGTGGCGCGAGCTCGTGGCCCTGCGAGAACGCCAGCCGATTCACTGCGACCTTGGCCAGGTCGTAGAACACCGAGAGGCGGTATCGCGACGCGTTGTAGTCCGTGGTGCCGTCGGTCACCTCGACCAGGAGGCCCCCGGGGCGGTCGACCAGCAGCGGCAGGAGGTGGTGGGAGGTTATCAGGTGCGTATCGATGGCGAGGCGGAGGATCCGGAGTCCCTTCTCGAGGTCAAGCTGCCATAGGGGCGTGTTCCATTCAGCAGGTCCACCCTTGAGCTGCTCCGCGCCCCAGATGTCGTTGACCAGGATGTCGATGTGGCCGTGCGCACCTCGGATCTGGTCCGCCAGACGCTTGACCTGGGCGGCGTCGAGATGGTCGACGACCACGGGGATGCCGTGGCCGCCCAGCGATGTGACGAGCTCGGCGGTCTCCTCGATCGTCTCGGGGCGGTTGTAGTCGGACTGCAGGGAGCGACCGCGGCTGCTGCGGCCGCTACAGATCACCGTGGCTCCGGCCTCTCCCAGGGCCGCCGCGATACCACGGCCGGCCCCCCGCGTCGCCCCGGCGACGACCGCGATGCGACCACGCAAAGCGTCCGGATCCAGACACCAGCTCGTCATTTCGTTCCTCCCAGGATCGGTGCGCTGGCCGAGGGGCCGAGCCCCTCACGCCGGCCAACATGGCCGTGTGCTGCCGGCGCGCAGCGCCCGTCAGCATCAGTGCCTGTCTGGACAACCATCATCGTTCCAGGTCTCGGTAGCGTAGCCGACGATTGACCGTTCTTGTCAAGCACATCTCAGGAAGCAACCACGCGATCCGACCGAGCTTGGAGACAGGACCGGAGGTCCGCTGCCCCGCCTCCTTGACCGCGACCCGGGCGCGGCGACGGGAGCTGCGCCTCCGTCCAGACGAGCAGCCGGACGAACTCGCGCGCCCCGCCCTCGAACGCCCGCGAACGACCTGCCCCCCGGCACCGCCTTGATCGGCTGCCGCTCGACCAGGAGCGGCCTCGCCCCGAGGAGCCGCTCGGCAAAGGTCCACGGCGCCCGCGCGGCCTCCTCGGGGGCCAGCGCCGCGGCGGCATCGCCGCGGAGGACCGAGAAGCCGCGCGCCGCGAGCTCGTCAAACAGGCTCACCGGACCACGCTCCGCCCCTGGCCAGGCCCATCGTTCCTTCATGGACGAGCTGCGCTCAAGCGTTCAGAACGACAAATATCCATGAAAATCAACCATGTACAAACTCAACCACAGCGCCTTCACCGCTCTCTTCTCTCCCCCTCTGTGCCCTCTGTGTCTCTGCGGTTCAAAACCTCTCTTCTCCTCTCCTTCTCGGGCCTGCTCGAGCCGTCCTCCCTCACCCCCGATCACCCATCGAGGAAGCGGGCCTCCCGGAAGCCGGCGCTGAGCAGGTCGCGCGGGATGGGCAGGACCCGGAGCAGCGGCGCGCCCCCGGGCACCTCGATAGGCGCTCCGATGCGGCGCACGTGGAACACCGCCGGGGTCGCGAAGAAGGCGTCGGTCGCGACAACCCCGCGCATCACGTCGTAGCCGTCGCCGTGGACGCCTTCGAGCAGGCTCGACCAGCCCGGCGGCGTCCGGGTGAACGCCCACGGCTTCACGAAGAAGTGCGGCTCGCCCGGCGGGTGAGGCGTGAAGTACTTCGTCAGGTACCAGAGCGCCCCGCGGTTCGCGGCGAGGAAGTCGTCGCCGTAGACCTGGGCGAAGGTGCGCTCCACCGCGGCCGCCCCCTCGGCCAGGCGCGCCCTCCAGGAGCGGCACGCACGCCTTGGCCACACGAAGCGGCACCGCGCCGTCGAGGTCGCCGGTGCGCCGGGTCAGCCGGCAGAGGCCGAGCGCGTCGAGCACCTCGAAGCAGGCTTCACCCGCCGCAGCCACCGCCACCGCCGCAGCCGCCGCCACCGCCGCAGCCGCCGCCGCCGCCGCAGCTCGACGAGCTGCAGCTCGATCCGCCGGACGAGCCGTTGCTCGTCGAGATCACGACGGGCGGGGTGATCGCATAGACCATCGGCCCGAAGAGCGGCGACAACGCGAGCGACGCCGTGCCGGCCGCGGCCACCGTCAAGCCGATGTCCACCGCCTCCCGGCGGCGGCCGCCAGCGACGTCGGCGCGGAGCGAGACGGTCGAGTCCTCGAGCCAGCGGAGATAGGCCGACTTCATGGTGCTGTAAGGGCTCGTGCGCTTCGCCACGATCCACGTGGCGAAGAGGAGCGCGATCATCTCGATCACGAGGAACGTGTGAGGCCGGTTGAGCTCCTCGGCGCGCAGGACGCGGATCAGCCCGACGCCGAGCAGGACGAGGCCGATCGCCCACACGACGGCCGAGAGGATCGCGATGGTCCCGCGCGGGCGAAACATCCCGGCGGCGTCCAGCTCCTCGCGGAGCTCCCGCTCGAAGTCGGACGCGACCCTGTCGGCGCACGCGCGCACCTGCTCCACCGAGAGCGTCGCGCCCGCGTCGGCGCTCGGGCGCAGCGAGCTGAGCAAGCCGAAGAGCGCCGAGAGCACCCGATCCCGCGGCGGCGCGCCGCCCACGACCTGGAACGCCTGCGGCGCCTCCTTCGCGTCCCCCGCGGGGACGAGCCACCCCGCGCCCATCGCAACAGCGATCAGCGTGGCGGCGACACCCTTGTTCCCGTCCCGGAGGTACGCGATCGCCCAGTACTCGTCCGGCTGGGGGATCCAGCCCGCCGAGAGCCGCTGCCGCTGCGGCGGCTGCGCATGGAAGCGGTAGGGCGTGCCCGCCGCGGCGGCCGCGGCCGCCGGCGCGCCGCCCGGCTGCGCCGACCGATCGAGCGACACGCCGAGGGCCTGGCGCATCAGCGCGGCGAAGAAGAGGCCGGACGCCGAGAGCACGAAGTAGAAGACCAGGAACTTCGGCCCCGACTCGATGTTGAACGGGAAGAAATCGAAGATCTCGTGGATCATCGCGCCGCCTCCTCGTGCTCGAGCCGATCGACGTCGTCGACAGCGCGCGCGAGCAGCTCCGCCAGCGCCTCGTAGGCCGCGCCCGGCGCCTCGTGGGCCCGCTGCAGCGGGGCGACGTCGGCGCCGAGGAGCTTGCCCGCGCCCGCGAGCACTGTCGCGAGATCGTCGTCCCCGGCGACCCCGCGCAGGCCGAGCAGGGCGTGCAGCGGGCCGCGGATCTGCTTCATCTTGCGGAGGATCGCGCCCCGCAGGGCGTCGTCCGAGCCCATCCCGTCCACCACCGCGCGCCGGAGCCGGATCTGCGCCTCGCGGAGCTCCTGCTCGACGCGCAGGCGGCGGTTCTTGCCGTCGATCGCGAGCGCCGAGAACGGGTCGCGCCCGGAGAGGAGGACGTGGCACCGGCGGATGTCGTCGTAGAGCAGCGGGAACACGTCCGCGGCCCGCGGGATCTCGGCGGCCGTCAGGATCATCGCCTCGATCCGCGCCGCGTAGCGCGCGAGCTGGAGCGCGTTGGCGATCGCGTCGAGGCCGGCGCGGGACGCTTGCTTGAGCACCACCATGAGGTCGACGTCGCTCTGCCCGTCGCGGTAACCGCCGCGCGCCGCGCTCCCGTAGACGAGCAGGCACTCCAGCTCGTCGCCGAGCGTCCGCTCCAGGCTTTCCTTGAGCTCGACGAGCCGCGCCTGCACCGGCGCCGGCAGCCTGGAGACGGCGCTCCCGTTGGCGATGGTTCCTGTCTTCATGCGCACTCCTCGCGGCTCGATCAGCCGGACCTCGGCGCTCGAGCCGATCCCCTTGATCGCCCAGATTACCCGACCTCCGGGCAGCCGCTCTCGTCGAATGAACGGCAGGTGCCTGGGCCGCACGCTCCCGTCGCCCGCGGGCCCGACGAAGCGGGCGCGGAGGAGCAGGCGATCGACGATCGCCTCGGGCGCGAGCCGCGCGTCGGCCTCCGCCGCGGCGGCGATCCGGAGCGCGTCGGCGACCGCGGTCAGGCGCGGGGCCCGCGGGGACGCCTCGACGCACCGGGCGGCCAGGCGCGCCGTCGCCTCGCGGTGCGACGAGAGCCGGGGCAACAGCGGGAGCGCATCGTCGACGCGCTTGCGCTGGAGGATGGCGCGCGACCGGGCGACATCCCCGGGATCCAGCGGTCGCACGGCGGCCGGCGAGGGGTCGAGCTGGGCTGTGAGCAGCTCGGCCACGCGAGCCTGGACCGCGGCGAGCGCGGGGGCCTCCGCAGGCGGCTCGGCGGTGGAAGAGCGCAGCAGCGCGGCGCGGGGGGACGGCGGCGCGGGGCGGGGCGGAGCGGACCGGGCGAGCTGCCGGGCGATCGCGAGCTCGGCCGCGAGGTCGGCGAAGGGCGGGAAGTCGCCGTCGCGCTCGAGGAGGATCGGGAGCGGCCCGGTGCGCGAGAGGACGGCGGCGAGCAGGGCGAAGACCGGCTCGGGGACGGGGTGGGCGTGCGTGTCGAAGTAGAAGCCGTGCTCGCGGGCGCCGCCGGCGACGTGGATCATCGCGACGCGCTCGAGCGGGTACGAGAGGGCGAGCGCGCCGGGATCGACGCCGGCGTTGACGGCGTTCGCGTAGACGTTGCCGACGTCGAGGAGGAGGTCGCAGCCGGTGCGGTCGACGACCTCGGCGTAGAAGCGCCCTTCCCCGAGGGCGTCGTCGGGGAAGCGCAGCGTGCACGCCGCGTTCTCGAGCAGGAGGGGGATGTCCGGGAGCGCGCGCCGCGCGGCGGCGACGTTCCGGGCGACAACGCGGGCGGCCTCGACCGTGTACGGCAGGGCGGTGAGGTGGCCGATCTCGCGGCCGCCGCCGCGCACGAAGGCCACATGCTCGCTGACGACGGGGGCCGCGAGCTCCCGGCAGAGCGCCCCGAGGCGGCGGGCGCGGTCGATGTCGATGCCCGAGGCGCTGCCCAGCGAGAGCTTCACGCCGTGGGGCACCACCGGCCAGATGCGGGCGATGGCCGAGGCCTCGCGCCGCGCGGCCGGGCTGGCGAAGCAGGCCTCGGCCACGATCTCGACGAAGTCCACGGCGCCGGGCGCGGACAGCAGATCGGCGGCGATCTCGGGGCGGAAGCCGACGCCGACGAGGCCGACGCCGGAGAGGGGCGAGCTGGAGGAGCGATCGAGCACGCGAGGACCTCGCCCAGTTTGCCCCGGCCGAGTGGCTCGCGATAGGGGCAGGCGGCGCCGACAGAGCCGCCCGCAACCTGCCGGCTGCCTGGCCAGCGCGGCATCGCCGCGCGTGGTGAGCACCCATGATGCAAAAAGCAGCGACGATCGCCGCCGTGGACCGCCGGATCGGGCGATGAGCCCGCGTGACGTCCATCGCACCAGCGAAAGGAGACATCGAATCGGACGTCGGCGCAGGCCCGCTCGCGGCGGGTCTCCTCGCGCGGACACACTATGTCCGCACTACCGCCTTCAGCGTTGCGCGCCCCTGCGCTGCGCGCGAGGCTCGGTGAGGTGCCGAATGAAGATCCTCGCCATCGCCCTCGCGCGTCATAGCCAGTTCTCCGGCATCTTCGAGGTGCTCCGCCGCGCTCACGAGATAACGCTCGTCGCGCCGGACGGCACCGGCGAGGCGGCCGGGCTCCGCTCGGTCCCCTTCACGCCGGTCCGCGTCGCCTCGGGGAGCCGCGCCGAGCGCGCTGTCGGGTCCTTCCTGGGCACGGCGCGCGCGGTCGCCGCCGCGGTCGAGCCGCTCCGGCACGAGCGCTTCGATGTGGTCTTCGGACAGGCGAGCTTCGGCTGCACCCACGAGATCCGCCGCGTCACCGGCGCGCCCGTCGTCTCCCACGTCGAGCTGCCCGGGCGGGAGATGGCCACCGCGCGGCCGGAGTTCCCGCCCTCGCGCGAGGACATCGAGGCCGGCGAGGCGCACCGCGCCCTCGTCGACAAGAGCCTGCGCGGGTCCGATCTCATCATCACGCCGTCCCGCCACGCAGCAGGGCTGCTCCCGCGCGACGTCGCGCCGCGCGTGCGCGTCAGCATGGAGGGCTTCCGGGTCGGGCCGCTCAGGGACGCCGCCGAGCGGAGGGCCCTCCGGCAGCGGCACGGGCTGCCGACAGACGCGCCCCTGCTCGGCTATTTCGGGCGGACGCTCGAGGCCATGCGCGGCTTCGACGTCTTCGTCCAGACGGCGCGCGAGGTCCGGCGCGCCCTGCCCGGGGCGGCCTTCCTCGTCGTCGGCGAGCCGGTCACGCACTACGGCAGCGAGCAGGCCGCGCTCGGCGGCGAGAGCTTCAAGGACTTCGCCCTGCGGACCGCGGGCGTGGCCGAGCGCGAGCTGATGTTCCGTGGGCTGCAGCCGTTCCCTGTCTACCGCGAGCTCCTCGCCGCGGTGGACGCCGCCGTCTTTCCGATCTTCGAGAGCGCCGGGCACTGGAGCTTCTTCGACAGCCTCGCCGAGGGCACGCCCGCCGTCGCGGCGCGGCGGGCCTTCTTCCCCGAGGTGATCGCCGAGGGGCAGAACGGGTACCTCCGCGACGTGCGCGACGTCGCGGGCTTCGCCGAGCGCTGCGTCGCCCTGCTGACCGATCCCGCGCTGCGGGCGCGCATCGGGCGCGCCGCGTGGGAGACCGCGCGCCGCGACTTCACCGAGGAGCGCGCGGCGGCGCGGTACGAGGCCGCCTTCGAGGAGGCCGCGCGTCGTCAACGCCGCGCGCGCGCGCCGGCGTGAGCGTCAGCCGCGCGGCGCGGCGGCCGCGTCGAGCGCGCGCGGCGTGAGCGTCAGCCGCGCGGCGCGGCGGCCGCATCGAGCGCGCGCGCGGCGTCGAGGTCGGCCGGGGTGTTGATGTTGATGTAGCGGCCCTCGAACCGCAGCGCCGAGAAGCGGACCCCCCGGCGCATCGCGAAGCGGAGCGCCTCGGTGATCTCCCGCTCGTTCCGGGCAGGGTTGATCGGCGCGAGCGCGAACAGATCGAGGACCTCGGGGGTGAGCAGGTAGAGCCCGAGCCCGCAGGCGAGGTCGCCCGGATCCGTCGGCTTCTCCGCGAGCTCCTCCACGAGCTCGCCGCGCAGCCGGACGCCGTAGTTGCGCCGCACGCTCGCGGCGTCGCCCCCGGACCAGACCGCCAGCGCGGGCGGCGACGGCCACGGCTCCACGAGGCGCCCGTCGAGCACCAGGTCGCCGAGGACGACAAGCGCCGGACCGCGCACGAGGTGCCGCGCGCAGAGCATCGCGCTGGCGACGCCGTCGGGCGCGGCCTGGCGCACGATCGCCGCCCCGGGACACCGCGCGAGCGCGAAGCGCGCCACGTGCTCGTCGTCGCCCGCCACGACGAAGACAGGGGGCGCGCTCGCAGCATGGTAGGGCAGGAGCTGGCGCATGAGCCGGCCGACGAGCGGCTCCGCGCCGAGCGCGATCATCGACTTGGGCACCCCGGACGGCTTGTGCTCGCCGAGCCGCGTGCCGCGCCCGCCGCAGATGAAGACAAGCTGCATGGCGGCCCCCTTCACCCGATCGGGTGCGGCGTCGGATCGCCGTCGAGGCGCGGCCGCTGCGCGTCGCAGTCGAGGGGCACCAGATCGGGCGTGATCACGCGCACGACCCGCAGCCCGGCCCGCGCGACCTCCGGCGTCGTGAGCTCGACGAAGCACGCGTCGGAGAGCCGCGCCGCGATCTGTCGCCAGCCGGGCGCCGGCGGGCGAGGTCGAGCGACGCGGTCCGGGCGCAGCCAGCGCTGCCGGCTCGCGATCAGATCCGGCCGGATCGCGTGCGCGCGCGGGTGATCGCTCAGCGTCCGGGGAGGGTACGCGGGCGGCGGCTCGCCCCGGGCGAGCCACCCCCGCAGCCAGATGTCCACCACCACCGTCTCGAGCGTCGCGGCGCGCGCCGCTTCCTCGAGCGAGCGGCGCGCCGCGAAGCCGGTCGCGGCATACGGCGGCTCGGGCCGCTCGAGCAGCGAGACGACTACCTCGAGGCCGCTCTCGCAAGGCAGCCGGCAGAGGTGGAGCCCCTCGATCGGGACGGGGCGCACGTCCACGCGCTCGACGGGCAGATGGAAGCGCCACGCGCGCATGAGGCTGTCGCGCTCGATGCGCTCCTCGAGCGCGTGCTGGATCGCCTCGTCGAGCGTGCGGCCGAGCGCGAGGCCGCAGGTCGTCTGGACGCCGAACGACGGCTCGCCCGGCGCGCGGTGGTACGGGAAATAGACGAACGCCGCGGGCACCCAGACCGGCGCGTCGTTCGCGAGCGACGTGGCGCGCGCCCAGCGCAGCGGCGCGTCGGCGTCGAAAGGCTCGCCCGGCGCGAGGCGGCGCGGATCGAGCCACGGCCCGTCGAGATCGCGGGCGCGCGAGAGCGGCAGATCGTCGGGCGCGAACGCGGGGCAGTAGCGCTCGACGCTCTCTCCGCTCGCCCGGACGCGGGCCGACGCGATCGTCGTGTCGGCCGCGATGCCGTCGTTGAGCGCGCGGAAGGCCTGCTTCCCCCCGAGCGGATCGGTGCAGCACCCGACCGCCAGGGCCGCCACGATGCGCGGGAAGCCGCTCGGGATCTCGGTCACCCGCGTCACGACGCCGAGCCGCTCGCTCACGAGCGAGTCGATCCCCTTCGCCTCCGCAGGCGCACGCGCCGCGCCGCACCGCGGACAGCCGGGAGCCGGGGCGAAGCCGTGCGTGCGCGCGCCGCCGTCCGGGAAGAGCTCGATCTGGGCCGCGCCGGCCGCGCCCTGGCCGTCGATCCACGGCCGCACCGCCGCGGCGACGCGCGCCGCCATCCCGCTGGCCGCCGCCTCCACGGGCCGGCAGCCCTTCGCCCCGTTCGACCGGCGGCGCGCGGTGAAGCACGCGAAGCAGCCCGACCCGCCGGCGCCCAGCATCGGCCCGACGAGCACGCTCCCCTCCTCGCCGGCCTCGATCAGGATCCACGGCGACTGCGCGTGCTGATCGAGCGCCCGCAGCGCGCCGAGGTCGTCCCAGTGACACGCGACGATGACGCTCGAGGCCGCCGCGCCGCTCGGGGCGCTCGCCCCGGAGAGCGCGCCCCGGAGCTCCCTTGCGAACGGCGTATGTCCCAGGATCTGGATCTCTTTTCCCATGGCTCATCCCCCCGCGCTCGACGACTGGAGACCGCCGGCAGGCTCCCGGCCGGACGCGGCGCGCGCCGCGATCTGCGCGTAGATCTCGTCAGGCAAGCCCAGCGTCCCCCGGATCTGCTGCACATCCCGGATTGGGCGGTGCGCGACGAGGATCCTCGCGGTCATGCGTGGAATACCGAAGCGCGCCGCCAGCTCGTCGGCGTCGCTCTCGTTCAGGGCGGCGAGCACACCGCCGTGGCTCTCGCCGCGCTCCGGCGCGGGGCGCGGCGCGACCGGCGCCGCGTCGGGCGGCGCGGGCCGCGCGGGCTGCGGGCGTCCCGCGCGCGCGGCGGCCGCGCGCACGGCGGCGCAGCAGTCGATCAGGCCGGCGCCGAGCCCGGGATCCCGCGCGGGCGCCGCGGCTGCCGCCATGATCGCGCGCACCTCGGCGGGAGAGAGCGTGAGGTCCTGCGACAGGATCAGCGCCGCGACGCCGGCGACGTGCGGCGTCGCGAACGAGGTCCCGAAATCGGATCGCGCTCCCCCGCCGACCGCCGCCGAGACGATGTTCTCGGCAGGATCGTTCGAGCCCGAGCCCCCCGGCGCCCCGAAATCGACCTCCTTGCCATAGAACGAATACCTGCCCCGGACACCGTCCGGCCCCACGCCGCCCACCGAGATCACGGACGGGTAATCGGACGGGTAATGCGGCTGATCGGCGCCGTCGGGCCAGTTGCCCGCGGAGCAGACGACGACCGCGCCGCGCTCTACCGCCGTCGCGATCGCGTCCCGGATGAGGCCTACGTCGCCGCTGGTCTTCCAGCTCAGGCTGATCACGAGGCGCTTGCCTGCCGGGACGCGGCTCAGCGCGTACAGGATGGCGTCGCGCCGCCGCGCATAGCTCGCCGTCTCGCCCGAGAGCGGCACCTTGAGCGGCAACAGCCGGCACCCGCGGCAGACCCCGTGAACGGACTCCGCGCCATTGCCCACCAGGATGCCGGCGATGAACGTCCCGTGACCGACGTCGTCGTCCGGGACCAGCGTCCCGTCGCTCGCGAAGTTCCAGTCGTCGTCGTCTCCCCGCGGCAGCATCCCGTCCTTCAGCGCCGGGTGCGCCGTGTCGACCCCGGAGTCGATCAACGCGATGATGACGTCTGGCGAGCCCTCACCCGAGCTCCACGCGTCGGGGGCGCGGAGGAGCGCGAGGTTCCACGCCGCCGCGGCCCCGCCGCCCGCCGGCGCGCCCGCGGCGCCGCCCTCGAGGTCGTCGAAGCCGATGAAGTTGGGTTCGGCGAACTTCACCTCTTTCCGGAGATTCAGGCCCTCGATCGCCCGCGTGAGCCGCGCCGGCTCCCGATTTCCGTCGAGGAGGCGCAGGGTGAACAGCCCCGGGGTGCGGTGGCGCTCCGCGATGTCGAACCCGGCGGCGGCGATGATCTCCGCCTGCCGCGCCTCGGGGACGCCGTCCACGAACTGCACGGCGCACAGCTCCGGATCCATGTACCGGCGGTTCGCCGACGGATCGCGGAACGCTGGTGTCACCTTCTCCACGTCTGGCGCCCGCTTGAGATCGGCCAGGATCTGCGGCGCCGACTCGGTCTCGGGGACCTTGAAGAGCCGGTGGCTCGCGCGCGGCCCCGGGCGTGTGTCCTCCCGCAGCCCCAGCGCCGCGGGGCCCGGCGCGCGCGCGGCTCCCTCGGTCTCGCGGAAGCTCACCATGACCTCGGAGGCGTCCGGCACGAGCTCCACGCGGCTCCCCGTGAGCTTGTCGCGGTAGGCGAGCTCGGGGACGTCGAAGACCGCCGCGAGCGCGTCGAACGCCGCGGCGTCGAGCTCCGGGACGCCGCGCAGCTCCGACAGGAAATAGAGCGGCCGCGCCGCGACGACCGCCCGGGCGGCCGCCGGCGGGATCCCCGCCTTGCGCGCGAGCTCGTCCTCGCTCGCGGCGTTGATGTCGAGCTTCGGGAGCTCGAACGCGCGCACCTCGCGCGCCACGCGGAACGGCAGGGCGCGGCGGAGCTCGCCGAGGGCCGCGAAAGGGCGCGCCCGCACGAGCGCCTCGACCTCTCCCGGCCTCAGATCGAGCAGCGCGGCGAGCTGTTGCCTGGAAGCCTCATTGACGTGGATCGATCGCATGACTTGCCTCCTCCTCCAGCACCTGAAACAGCTCGGAGAGACCGCAGCACGAGGGGTCGTGCCCCGGGTCGTGGCGCTCGGCGACATAGCGCTCGTGGGGGCACCACCCGCGGCAATACTTGAAGTAGCGACACCCCTGTTGCTGCGCCTGCGCGGCGCGGTTGCCCGCCGCGAGCGCCTGCGCCCGCTGGCCCGCGCGCATCTCATCGAAGCTCTGGGTCAACACGTTGCCGATCGTGTAATCGGGATCGCCGACGAACTTGTCGCAATGGCCGACGCTGCCGTCGGGCTCGATCGAGAAGAACGCCCCGACGCAGTTGCCGAGCAGCTCGCAATGGCCCGCCACCTCCCCCCGCGCGGCGCGCGCGGCGCTGTCGAGCTCGCGCACGTGGATCCACGGCTCGGGCCGCGCCTTGCGCGCCCGGTCGAGGTCCAGCAGAAAGCGCACGTACGTCGCCCGATCGACCCATTCCACGCCGGGCCGCGCCGCTCCGTTGCCGGGGCGGGTCGGGAGCACGCCGACGCGGGTGAGCCCCTCTTCCTGCAAGAACCGGATGATCCGCTCCGCGCCCGCGGCGAGCGTCGCGCCGCCGATCACGAGGTAGACGTGCTTGAGCAGATCGGCCTCGCGCAGGAGGCGCAGCCCGCGGCGCACCTCCGCGAACGTCGTCCGGCCGCTCACGTGCAGGCGCGTGCGATCGTGGAGCTCGGGCGGCCCGTCGAGGCTGACCCCGACGTGCATCCGATACCGCAGGAAGAACCGCACCCAGCCGTCGTCGATCGTGGTGGCGTTCGTCTGGATCCGATTGAAGATCTGCTGTCCGGGGCGCTGGAACCAGCGCTCCAGCGCGAGCGTCCTCAGGAACGCCTTCTGGCCGAGCAGCGTCGGCTCCCCGCCGTGCCACACAACCTCGATCGTGCCGTGCTGTCCCGACCCGATGAGCTCCTGGAAGAGCCGGGCCTGCACGGGAAAGGTCATGATCTGGTTCGTCTCTGCCCGCCAATCGTGGCAGTACGTGCAGCGCAGGTTGCAGAGGCGGGTGATCTTGACGATGGCGCAGGCGTAGCCCGCATAGGCCATGTCCTGCCCCGGCGCCCAGCGGAGCCGCGTGGGCGTCGCGGGCGCCTGGCTCGGCCTGGCCGCCCTGAGCCACGCCGCCTCGTCGGCGGTGAAAAGCGCCTCGAGCGGCCAGGTCGCCAGCGCCTCGACAGGGTCAAGGGCGCGCCGGAGCAGGACGTCGAGCGCGGCGCGCCCGGCCTCGTCGAGCCCCTCGGCGGCCGCCCAGAGCGCTGCCGCGCGCGGCTCCGAGCCCAGCGCCAGGGCGGCGCTCGCCTGGCTCCGGAGCACGACGGGGCGACCGGCCACCGCGACGTCCGCGGGCAGCTCCGCCAGCTCCGCCGGCGCCTCCCGCTCCAGGAGCTCGCGAAAGGCCCCGCGCCCGCCCTGCGCCTCGGCGAGGCCCGCGAGCGCGTCGCGCGCGCGCCCGAGCGCCTCCGGGGACAGCGTTTCTTCTACATGCAGGCTACTCATCGGCTCCTCACCTCCCCGGGCTCGCCGGCAGCGCCAGCGCGAGGAACGACCTGCCCTCCCGCATCATCAGCCCCCTCGCGCAGAACTCGGCCAGCGCGGCCTCCACCTCGTTGGCGGGCGCGGAGATCCCGGCCTTCGCGGCGATGCTCTCGACCGCCAGCGGGCGATCGCTCGCCGCGAGGTACAGCGAGGCGAGCGGCTGCTCGAACGTGTACGTGCCGAAGCTCGCCGGATCGCGCAGGTCCTCGATCTGGAGCAGCTCCGGGGACGACCAGTAGGTGAGCGATGGCCGCGGCGTCCGCGTCCAGGCCTCGATCCAGGCGGTCACCGCCCTGGACAGCCCTGTATACGCGGACGCATCCAGCGTGTTCTCGAGCTGGTAGTCGAAGAAGTAAGCGACCTTGTCGAGCTCGAGGTGCTGCGGATAGACATAGGCGTAGCTCTTCTCCGGCCGCACGTAGGCGGCGGGGAACGACGCGCGATCCGCGTAGATCGGGCTGAACCGCTCCATCCAGATGGGGCCCGCGCCCCCGGGCGGCTCCAGGTGCGTGAGCTGCGCGATGAGCTCGGCCTGCTCGCGGTAGTCCTCCGCTGTCTCGCCGGGGAACCCCCAGATGAGGTTCCAGCCGACGCCGATTCCATAGTACCGGGACCAGCGCATGGTGTTCACGTTCTGGATCCCGGTCACCCCCTTGCGCATCAGCTTGAGCACGTGGCTGCTCAGGGACTCGATCCCTGGCTGGATGCGCCGCACCCCGGCGTCGTCGAGCGTCTTCAGCTGCTCCCGGGTGAGGTTCGACTTCACCTCGTAGAAGAACTGGTAATCCGTCCGCTCGTCGGCGAGCCGGGTGAAGAGCGTCTTCAGGTACGACGTCGAGACGATGTTGTCGACCGCCTCGAACTGGAAGCTGCGGTGGCGGCGCGCGAGCTCGGCCAGCTCCTTCGCGACGCGCTCGGGCGACTTCGCGCGGAACGCCATCGTCGAGCCGTTCAGCCCGCAGAACGTGCAGTGGTGCTTCTCGCCCCACCAGCAGCCCCTCGCGCTCTCGAACGGGATGTCGACGACGCGCCGGCCCGCGCTGGGCAAGAGCCCGAGCGCCTCGGCCCGCTCGAAATACTCGCTGTAATCGGGCACCGGCAGCTCGTCGAGCTGCTCGAGCGGCGGGCGCGATCGCGGGCTCGCCACCTCGCCGCGCCGCCTGCACGCGACGCCCGGGATCCCGGCCGGATCGCGCCCCTCGTGCAGCGCGATGAGCAGCTCCGGGAAGGCCAGGTCGCCCTCGCCGCACACGGCGTAATCGATGCAATCGATGGATCTGCAGAGCTCGACCCCCATGTCGCCCTCGAAGTTCGAGCCTCCGAAGATCAGCGTCACGCCCGGGTGGCGCTCCTTGATGCGCCTCGCCAGGGCGAACGAGGCCGTGTTCTGCTGGAACGTCGACGTGAACCCGACCACCCGGAAGTCCCCCCAGGCGATCGCGTCGATCAGGTGATCGAGGTAGCGGGGCACCGCCTCGTGGCGGAGCGCCCGCAGCCGCTCGGGCGACTCGGGCGAGCCCGCGGGCTCGCCGCCCGCGCCGGGCAGGAGGTCCTCGAGGAAGCGATCCTCGAGATCGGGCGCCCGGTCGCCGAAGGCCGCCAGGGAGAACAGCCATTCGCCGACCAGGCGCCCGCGATGCCGACAGAGGTGCTCGTACACGGTCGGGCTGACCTGGACCGCGAAGTCCAGGTTCAGGTGGTGGGTCGTCACCGGGAACCCGTGGGACTCCCCGATTGCCTTCAGGAGCCCGAGCTGGATGGAGGGTCTCGTCATCGACACGAAAGGCATCGTCACGAGCGCGACCCGCCACGACGCGCGCGACCTCCGTGTCTCTGCGTCCAGCCTGGTCACGTCGCCCCGGACTCCCGGTGAGCCGAGCCGGACCTCTCCCTGCCCCGGCTCGGCCGCGTCGAGCAGCGATAGTCGTCGCCTGATGCCAGGCGCCGTTTCGCTCGCGATTTTCCTGGGCGACGAGCTCATGGGCTAGTTAGTCCAGGTGACGGTGGCGCCGCCGACGGAGACGGACTTTTCGGCGGCGGACTCGCCCTCGAACTCGTACTTCGCCGCGGCGCCCGCCTTGAACGCCGACTTGAACGCGTCCGACAGCCTGGGCAGGGTCGTCGGCTCGGCCGGCTGCGCCGGCTGCGCCTTCGCCCTCGCCGCGATCGCCTGACCTGCGATGCTGATGATCGCGAGCAGGAGGCCTCGCTCGTTCTCGGTGAGCACCTCCGAGAGCTCATCCAGCTTGGTCGCGAGCTTGTCGATCTCTGCCTGTGTGGGCCTGATTTCCATGTGTTTTCACCTTTCGTGAATGGTTGACCGAAACCCGTCGGCGCCATCGCTGGCCCGTCGGAGCTTGCGGGGCTCTGGCGCAGGCCGAGGGCCGCTGCGTGCGTCCCTGCGCGCCGCTGCGTGCGCCCCTTCGCGTCGCCGCGCGCGCCGACACGCGCGCCTGCGGCCCGCGGGAGCCGCGTCGTATCGAGCCCCTGAGGTACGTTGCTTCTGTGGTGCGGACTCTATCGCTCTGCCGGCGCTCTGAACGCCAGGCGGTCACGCTGGAAGCACTCGACGGCCATACAATGATTTCTGACTCACGTTTGGTCAAGGCAAGGGCCATGAGGCTCACCTGCCATCCATGCCGGCGCGCCGGCGTATCGACTCGAGGGCTCGCTCGATCCACCTCGACTCGAGGCGCCATTGCGGTGCGCGCTCCGGACGCGGCGCGGCAAATGCCAGATGACGTTAAATTGATGTTATATTGATGTCAGATCGATGTCAGACGCTGATGAGCGCTGTCGCGCGGGCATGGCCGCGGCGATGCGTCGACGCGCCTGTCGCCGGCTCTCTCGCGCGCCTCGCCGGGCCGCGCGCCGCGATGGCGCGACAGCCGGCCGCGACGGCGGGCTTCGTCGGTCGGGGCCCCGCCGCCGAGCTCAGCGGCTCAGAGGAACTGGCTGCTCCACTTGCGGAACGTCATGATGCCCTTCTCGCCGGCGCACAGGACGGGCTGAGGGCGATAGATCTTGTTCTCCCAGATCGGGATGTCCTCCTCGAGCTGCCGGCACACCTCCGCGGCGAGCGCCTGGGCGAGGCGCTGCGCGCCGTCGTTGCGCATCCAGAAGGCGAAGCGGACGTCGATGAGGTCCTCGTCGACCGGGGTGACCGTGTTCACGAAGAGGAGCTCGACGATGCCGGTGAAGCGGATCGTCCCGTAGCCCATGCCGTGGCCTTCCCAGGTGATCGTGCCGTCGACGACCCGCCCGCCCGGGCCCTTCTGCTTCACCGCCGACCGCGAGCGGATGACGTGGCCCTCGATCTCGAGCTCGGTCCGAGGCGGCTCCGGCATGCTGTGCACGGCGACGAAATGCGCCGGATCCACGATGTTCTCGAGCGCCTCCTGGACGTGCGTGCGGATCCTCCAGCGCTTGCTCAGCGCCATGGACCACTCCGGCGAGCGCGCCTCGGCGAGCGGCGGGATCTCGAAGTCGGGAGGCTCGCCGGAGGGCGCGTGGTGGACCAGGATCAGGCCGTCGAGCTCGCGCGCCTCCCAGGCGCGGATCCTCGCCTTCGGAGGGATCGTGTCCGCGTAAGGGATGTGCACGCACGCCCCCTCGCCGGAGATCACCCATCCGTGGAACGGGCACCGGATGCCGCGCTGCTCGACGCGGCCCCCCACCCCGAGGTGGGCGCCCATGTGAGGGCAGTGGGCGTCGAGGACCCGCGCCTGCCCGTCCTGGGTCCTGAACAGCACCAGATCCCGCCCGAAGCAGCGGAGCGGGAGGGGGCCGCCCGTGGACAGCTCGTCCGACGAGGCGACCTGAAACCAGCCCCTGGGAAAGGGCGGAAGAGGGATTCGAGCGCTCACGTGGGTCTCCTCGGCTCAACGCCTGTCGGGGTCGGCCGGGCGCTCGCCCGGCGCCCGGGGAAGTGGCTACGTCGTGCCGCTGATCGCGGCATGAGCTCACCACTCTACCAGCAGGCTCGCAGACGTGGGCGCGCCGATGCACCATCACGATACGGCCATGCGTGCCCCTGCCCACGCCGAGCGCGGCGCGCTGCACGCCGAGCGCGGCGCGCGACACCCAGCGGGCGGCCGCGCTCCAGCGGATCCCGCCGCTTTTCGCCGCCCGGCGCCCCGGCCGCCCGCGGGCTCCCTGGTCAGCGCGCCGCCGAGAGCGCCTTCAGCCCCTCTTCGACGCCGAGGACGGGCGCATACCCGAGCTCGGCGCGGGCGCGGTCGGTCTTGACGGTCACGGTGCGCGACATCATGGCGACGGCGAAGCGGGTCATCGGCGGCGCCCGGCGGACGCCGAGGAGGCGCCACGCGCCCTCGATCGCGGCCGCGAGCGGGAGGGCGACGGCGCTCGGAAAGCTGCGCCCGGGCAGCTCCACGCCCTGCGTGCGCGCCAGCGCGCTCAGGAACTCGCGCATCGAGCGCGTGCCATCGTCCGCGACGAAATACGCGCGCCCGCCCTGGCCGCGCTCCAGGGCGAGCAGCAGCGCATGCACGAGGTTCGCGACGTGCGTGGTCGACGTCCGCGCGCGGCCGCCGTCGAGCCACGCGAAGCTCCCCTCCCGCGCCATGCGCAGCACGACGGGCAGCACGGTCGCGTCTCGCGGACCCCAGACGAAGCGCGGGCGGATGGAGAGCGTGGTCATGCCGCCGGGCTCGTTCGCGGCGAGCGCGCGCCGCTCCGCCTCGGCCTTCGTCTCCGGGTACAGAAAGCGCTGCCTGTCGGGGTACGGGTGCGTCTCGTCGATATCGACGAGGTCATGGCCGTCGAAGAGCGCCGCCTCGGTGCCGACGTGGACGAAGCGGCGCACGCCGGCGGCGCGCGCCGCTTCGAGCGCCCGCGCCGTGCCCTCCACGTTGGCCTCCCAGAACTGCGCGCGCGTCCCCCACTCCTCGGCGCGGGCGGCGCAGTGCACCGCCGCCTCGGCGCCCGCGAGCTCCTCGGCCTTCAGCGTCCCGAGGTCGGCCGCGACAGGCGTCGCGCCGTACCGCCGCACCACGTCGGCGCTCTTCGCGGAGCGAGCCAGCGCGCTCACCTCGTGGCCGGCGCGCACGAGCGCCTCGATGAGATGGCCTCCGATGAACCCCGAGCCCCCTGTGACGAAGACCTTCATGGCGGCCACGATGCCCGCTCTCCCACCGGATGTCCAATGAGGCCGACCGCGGCGCCGGGACCGGATAGGCCCACGATGCGACAACACTGCCGACCGCGACGATCAACGCACCGGCTCGTATTCGAATGTGGCTGTTGCACGAGCGGTCACGTCATACGAACCCCGGGCCTTGCAACCCGGCGGGGAGGAGCGCGCTGGCAGCGCCGCGACGCAGGCCCGCGCGACGGCTGCTCAGGGGCGGCGTGGATCAGCCGAGGAAGCTGAGGACATCCTCGTTGAACTTCTCGGGGTTCTCCAGCCACATGAAGTGGCTGCCGCCCTCTTCAGCGCTGAAGATGATGATCTCCGCGCCGGGGATCTGGTCGGCGACCCACTCCTGGGAGATGGGGCTGAAGATGCTCACCTCGCCTCCGATGACGAGCGTGGGCACGTCGATCCGCGGGATCACGTCCCGCCAGTCCTGCGAGGCCTGGTTCACGAGCAGCGTGGCGGCGTGCTCGCGCGGGAGCTTCAGGTTCTGCTCGATGACCGCGGCGAGCTTGTCTGCCGGGTAGCCAGGGCTGAACAGGCTGGCCACGAGGCCCTGGGTCGTGGCGAGCCCGTCGGGCCCGCGCAGCGCGGCGGCCGTGTCGTGGAGCGATTGCGGGGTGAACAGCGCGCCTGCCTCGAGCTTCTCCTCGTCGGACCAGTCGGGCCATGCCGTCATCGCGGGGCCCACGTCGACAAGGATCAGGCGGTCCAGGTAGCGTCCCCCGTAGTTGTCCCAGTAGCTGTAGAGCACCCCGCACCCCATCGAGTGTCCGAGGGCGGTGACGCCCCTGAGCCGCATCCCGCGGATGAACTCGAAGAGATCCCTGCTGAAGCGCGCGATGCGGTAGCCGTGATCGACCTTCTCCGAGTCGCCGTGCCCGCGCCAGTCGAGCACGAACACGCGGTAATGCCGCGAGAAGGCGAGGATCTGCGCCCTGTACATCGCCGCCGACTGGGACCACCCCGGCAGGAGGAGCAGCGGTCTGCCCCTCCCCGCCTCCAGGTAATTGAGCGCCACGCCGTCCCTTGTCGTGAACGTCCCGGAGCGGATGCGCGGCGAGGCGGACGCCTCTCCGCTGAGCAAGTGCGCGGCGGCCAGCCCCGCGCCGAGGCCCACTGCCTGCTTCAACACCTGCCGACGGGTACGGTTCGAGCTGGACGAAGGTGCTCCTTGCTTCTTGTCGGTCATGACTCTTGATCTCCACTGCAGGCCGCGCGCGCACGAGGGCGCACCCCGAACGCAACGCTGCCACTGCTGAAAGGAAGCGAATCGACGCAACCTCACGATCGTCGGAATTGACGACCATTGCGGGCGCGCCACCAGGCAGAATGCGCACGGATGGGCCATGGCGGCAAGAGCGTAAATGCTCTTTACCAAAAAACGTAATCAAATCTCCGACACCGGCACTGCCGGGCTTCTCTTGCCGTCTCTTGCCGTCTCTTGCCGTCTCTTGCCGTCTCTTGCCGTCTCTTGCCGTCTCTTGCCGTCTCTTGCCGTCTCTTGCCGTCTCTTGCCGTCTCTTGCCTTCTCTTGCCTTCTCTTGCCCTCTCGGCGTCACGCTGGCATCACGACGCATGTCGTCACGCGCGCATCAAAGCATGCATGGCTGGGTGCCAGAATGGCTGCTTTCGCCTCTCTGCGCGGCGTGGCCCGGAGCGCCGGCGCCCGCCGTGACAGGGTGGAAACAGTCCGCTCCACGGGCGGCGCTCACCGTAAAAATGCGATGGTGCTGTGCAGAGTGAAGCTGAACGGCCGCGCCGGGTGCGCGCGCGTCAGGCGCCGCCGGGGCGGCGGCGCGCTGTGTCAGGCCATGAAGCGAACGCAGTAGATGGGCGGGAGATGGCTGGAGATCGCCTGCCAGGAGTCCCCCTGATCCTCGGTGACCCAGAGCGAGCCTGTCGTGGATCCGAAGGCGAGGCGATCGCCTGTGTCGTCGATGTCGAGGGCGTGGCGGAGCGTGAGATCGTAGGCGTGGCGCTGCGGCAGCCCGGTGCGGAGCACGTCCCAGGTCTTGCCGCCGTCGCGGGTGCGGGACACAACGACCTTGCCGCCGACGGGGACGCGCGTCTCGTCCTTCTGCGCGGGGACGAGCCAGGCGGTGTCGGGGTCGCGCGGGTGGACGGCGACGGCGAAGCCGAACTTCGACGGGGCCGCGGTGGGGACGTCGTGCCACAGGGCGCCGCCGTTCGTGGAGCGGAACACCCCGTTGTGGTGCTGGCACCAGAGGTGGTCCGGCTGGGCGGGACAGGCGACGACCCGGTGCGGATCCTGGATGGCGGGGTCTTCGCGGCGCTCGGGCGGCATGAACTCGGCGTACATGCCGGTGCTGCGCAGGTCCCACGAGGCGCCGTCGTCCTCGGTCTGCCAGACGCCGCCGCAGGAGACGGCGATCGTCACGCGACCAGCGCGCCTCGGGTCGACGCAGATCGAGTGGAGCCCCGGCAGATCGGCGCCGCCGCCGAACCACTCCTTGCGCTTCGGGTGGTCCCAGAGCGAGCGCACGAGCGTCCACGAAGCGCCGCTGTCGTCGGAGCGGAACAGGCCCCCCGGGATGGTGCCGCAGAAGAGCGTGGCGGGCTGGCTCGGGTGGGCCGCCTCGAGCGACCAGATCTGCTGGAGGCGCCAGGGCCACGGCTGCCCGTCGGGCAGGGAGTCCGCCGTGCCCTCGGGATGCTGTGGATACGCCGGCGTCTGGAGCTCTTCCCAGGTCTCGCCGCGGTCGCGCGAGCGCCGCAGCTTCACGCCGAAGTGGCCAAGCCCGAGCGCGGCGTAGATGGCGCCGTCGCGCGCGTCGGGCAGGACGATGGGGACGGCGTCTCCGAGGAACGACACCTGGGCGATGTCCCAGCCGGCGCTGCTCCGATCGATCCGGAACAGGCCTTTGCGGGTCGCGACGAGCAACGAGTTCATGAGTTGTTTCTACCCTCCAGAGAGCGCCTGCATGACGTAAAGGCTTGTTCGTTCGCTCACCGGCTCGCTCAGGCCGGCGCGGTCCTTGAGCTGCTGTCCGTCGACGAAGATCACGACGTGCTTGCGGAGCGCCCCCTGCTCGTCGAGCACGTAGCCGCGCACGCGCGGGTGGAGCTCGAAGTAGCGCTCGAGCGCCTCGCGCACCGTCCCCCCGGCAACCTCGAGCGCGGGGCATTCCACGTGCCTCGTCAGGTTCTGTGTGAAGGTGATCTGCGCCATATCGCCTGTTCGCGCGGCGGAGCCCGCGGCGCGCTCCCTGCTCCGGCCGCATGGTCGATCTGGACGGGGGACGATGCAAGACCCATGGCGGGATCCGCCGGCTCGTGACGGGGCTCACGGCGACGTCGCGCCGTCGCCATGGCGGTCTGCCCTCGCGGCCCGCGGCGACCAGGGCGCATTACGCACAGGAGCGGGAGATTGCCGCTGCTCTCCGCCAGGGCTCGCGGAGGAGCTGGCGCGCCGATCCGTTCACCAGCATGATCATGACGGTGAGCACGCCCGCCACGTCGCGAGCGCTGTGGATCCGGAATCAAGCGCTCCGGATCGCACCACTGCTGGCGCGCACGGGGCTCCCAGGTCGCAAGGGCCGGAAGGCGGCGACGGCGCTCGCCCTCCCCCTCTATGGTGTCTACGCCAGAGCACTGGGGGCGTGCCTCTCCTCACACGGACGAGGGGCTCGGCTCCGCCAGCGGCGCGCGCGAGACGATGCCGAGATGCCGCCAGCGGCCATGGCGCCACCGGAAGTAGTTCATGAACCCGCGCACGCCCTCGTCGAGACCCATGGCCATCCAGATGCCCATCAGGCCGAGACCGAGCCAGGTCGAGAGCAGGTACGCCATCGGCACGCCCACACACCACATCAGGCTCGTGCCCACGACCGCCGTGAAGCGAGAATCTCCGCAGGCCCGCAGGGCGCCGCCGATGACGATGTTCGCGGCGCGCCCGGCCTCCACCAGCGGGGCGATGAGGAAGATCGAATGCGCGGCCTCGCTCACCCGCGTGTCGCTCGTGAGCTGGGCGAGCAGCCACGGGTGCACCACCGCCAGCACCGCGCAGAGCGCGACGTTGCCGAAGATGGTCGTGCGCAGCGCCCGCTCGAGCACTCGGTTCGCTTCGTCGTGCCGGCCGGCGCCCACGCGGTGGGTTATCGAGATCTGGGTGCCGATGGCGAACGCCACCGCCCACAGGATGGTCGTGACAGTGAAGAAGTTGAAGGCGTAGACGCGCGCCGCGAGCACCTGCGGCCCGAGCCCGATCACGATCAGGTTGAGCACGAGCTGGGTGCCCTGGAAGCTGAGCGGCTCGAGCGCGGAGGGCAACCCGATGCGCAGGATCGGGCGCAACCGCTCCCGCACCAGCGCCCAGGGCATGCCCCAGGGCAGCCGCACACCGAGCCGGAAGCGAACGACACACTGCGTGAAGGTGAGCCCGAGGGCGAGCGAGATGACCGTGGACGTGGCGATGCCGGCCACGCCCCACTGCGGGATGCCAAACCAGCCGTTCAGGAACGCGGCGTTCAAGAACACGTGCACGGCGTTCGTGCAGGCGGCCTCCGCGAGCACCCAGCGCGTCTCGCCGCGCGAGTTGAGCACGTTGGTGAAGCCGATCTGGAAGGCGCGCAGAAACTGAAAGCCTCCGACGATACGCAGGTACGTCGTCGCGTCCTGCGCCATGGCCGGCTCGAGGCCGAGCCACCCGGGCAGCGCGGGGGCGAACGTGAAGAAGAAGGCGCTCGCGACGAGGCCCAGGCCTCCGTTCAGCAGCACAAGCGCGAGGTAGGTGCCGGGCACGTCTCCGTGCCGGCCTGCGCCCGTCAGCTGCCCGGCGACGCTCGCCCCCGCCTGGGCGAGGGGCGAGAACACCATGATCGTCATGCTCAGCACGGGCAAGAGCGCGCCGACGGCGGCCGCCGCTCGATCGGAGACGCGGCTCAGAAAGAAGGCGTCGACGAAGCTGAGCGACAGCGACAGCGCAAGGCTACAGAGGAGCGGCCAGGTAAGGCTCCAGAGGCCCTTTTCGAGCATGGGCGCGGGCTTGGACAACGGGGACCTTCGAACGGGCGCGCGTCGCGCGGCCAGGGGGATGGAGAGCACGCGCGAGCCGCGTGCGGCGAGCTACGGCGTGCGGCGGCTATTTACTTGCGCGCGAGCCCGTGGTCGAGCGATCGCAGGAGTCCGACGCGGTGAACAGTCCGCTTGCATGCTCTCGGTGGCCTGCTGATAGGTCCCTTGTCCACCTTCCCCGACATCACCGCCTCCGCAGGCGGGCAGGACGAGAGCGATCCATCCGTGATCGGCGCGGTCGCGATCTGCGCGTCAAACTGGCCATGCATCGAAGGGACCGCGTTCGCTCGACAGCCTGTTCCACGAGAATTCCCCGAGCGAGGTAGTCGCCGGCACGCAGGAGCTGGCCGCCGGCGTGCTGGCCAGCGAGCAGGAGAGCGTGCTGGTCTTCCGCCCAGCTGCCGCGCTCGCCGATGGTTTTCCGCCCCCTCGTCGTCGGCCCACTCCTCGTTCAGCGACTGGCCATCCTTGAGCAGGAACGCGGTCAGGCAGCCCGGGCCTACCAGGTTTCGCCGGGCGCGGCGACGGCGCGCCCGGCGGAGCCTGGTGGCGCTGCGCGTTCTGGGCTAGACGCGTGGTGTCCGGGCTCTGAGCCGCGAGCCACAACGGGAGGTACGACCATGACCAAGGGCGCGTGTCTATGCGGAACGGTCCACTACGAGATCGACGGTCCGTTCCAGATCATGCTGAACTGTCACTGCTCGATGTGTCGTAAGTTCCACGGCTCGGCGTTCGCCACGGCCGTGATCGCGCCGCTCTCGGGCTTTCGCTGGCTCGCCGGCGAGCAGGCCATCCGCACCTCGTGCGCGAGCCGTCATCGTTCCTTCTGCGCCACGTGCGGCTCGGCCACTCCGCTGCTCGCCCCCGAGAGGCAGCTCGCCCTGTTCCATGCCGGCAACCTCGAGGGCGATCTCGGCATCGAGCCACAGCTCCACCAGTTCGTCGGCTCCAAGGCGCCCTGGTACACGATCACGGATTCGCTGCCGCAGTTCGAGGAATGGCCGCCCGAGATCCAGGCGCCGGTCGTCTCGCGCCCCGCGGTGGAGCCCAGAGAGGGCGTCACCCAGGGGAGCTGCCTGTGCGGCGACGTCGCCTTCGAGTTCGACGGCACGCCCATTCGCATGATGAACTGCCACTGCTCGCGCTGCCGCCGCGGGCGCAGCGCCGCGCACGCGACCAACGTCTTCGTCGCCCTCGACAAGCTCCGCTGGGTCCGCGGTGACGCGCAGGTCGCGAGCTACAAGGTGCCGGAGGCGCGGTTCTTCACCGTGGCGTTCTGCACGCGCTGCGGCGGCGCGGCGCCGCGCCTGTCACCCGAGCGCGGCTTTGCCGTGGTGCCCGCGGGCACGCTCGACACCGATCCCGGCGTCCGCCCTGCAGCCCACATCTTCGCCGCCTTCAAGGCGAGCTGGTTCACGATCACGGGCGACCTGCCGCGGTTCGCCGAGCTCCCGCCCCAGGCCTGACGACGAAGAAACACGGCGCCCCCCGGACGGACACGTCCACCGGCCGTGCCGTGGCAGCGCCGGCGCGTCTCGCTGGCTCAGCCCTTGACGGCCTGCCAGGTGTAGTCTTCTGCTGATCCGGGGCAACTTCCCGCAGCAGTGCTAGCACTCCGGCAGGTGAACCCCGACCTCCAGGGGCACTTCGACCACGTTCACCGCGAGGCCGCCGCGCGCCGTCTCCTTGTACTTCGACGCCATGTCCGCCCCGGTGTCGCGCATCGTCTTGATCACCTTGTCGAGGCTCACGAAGTGCGCCCCATCCCCGTGCAGCGCCATGCGCGCGGCGCTGATCGCCTTGATCGCGGCCATCGCGTTGCGCTCGATGCACGGCACCTGGACGAGGCCGCCCACCGGATCGCACGTCAGCCCGAGGTTGTGCTCCATCGCGATCTCGGCCGCGTTCTCCGCCTGCGCCGGCGTGCCGCCCAGCCCCTCGGCCAGCGCGCCCGCGGCCATCGAGCACGCAGAGCCGACCTCGCCCTGACACCCCACCTCCGCGCCGCTGATCGACGCGTTCTCCTTGTAAAGAATGCCTATCGCGCCCGCCGTCAGCAAGAACCGCACGACGCCCTCGTCCGTCGACGTCGGCACGAAGCGCCGGTAATAGTGCAGGACCGCCGGGATGATGCCCGCCGCCCCGTTGGTCGGCGCCGTCACGACGCGGCCCCCGGCGGCGTTCTCCTCGCTCACCGCGAGCGCGTAGAGGCTCACCCAGTCTATCGCCGTCAGCGGGTCGCGCAGGCCCGCCTCGGGGCTCTCGATGAGCTTGCGATAGAGCGCCGGCGCGCGGCGCGTCACCTTCAGGCCGCCCGGCAACACGCCCTCTGTCCGGAAGCCGCGCCGCACGCACGCCTGCATCACCTCCCAGATCCGGAGCAGGCCCGCGCGGATCTCCGCCTCCGGGCGGAAGACCTTCTCGTTCTCCAGCATGACCTGGCTGATCGACAGGCCGTGCGCCGCGCACGCAGCGAGCAGCTCCGCGGCGCTGTGGAACGGATATGGCAGCGGCGTCCTGTCCTCTTCAATCGGACTCTCGCCCTTCGCCGCGGCCTCGTTCACCACGAAGCCGCCGCCCACCGAGTAATACACGCGCACGCGCAGCGGCGCGCCCTCCTGGTCGAGCGCCGTGAAGCGCATGCCGTTCGGATGAAACGGCAGACTCCGGTGCAGGAAGGTGAGGTGTCCTTTGACCTCGAAGCCGATCTCGTGCCGGGCGAGCAGGGAAAGGCGGCCGCTCCGCCGCACCTCCTCGACGACCTCGCCCGCGCGCTCGACGTCCACGCCGTCCGGCGTCTCGCCCATGAGCCCGAGAATCACCGCCTTGTCGCTGCCATGGCCGCGGCCGGTCGCGCCGAGCGAACCGAACAGCTCAACCTTGACCGCCGCGGTGCGACCGAGCAGCCCCGCCTCCTGCAGATCCGCCGCGAACATGCGCGCCGCACGCATCGGCCCGACCGTGTGCGAGCTGCTCGGCCCGATGCCGATCTTGAAGAGGTCGAAAATGGTAACAGCCATGTGCCCTGGGGCGCCGTGGAGCTCTCGCCAGATGGCCTCCCGACGCCCGTGGACACTACGAGATCCCACAGGCGCCCGCCACAGCGGCGCCGGCCTGGCGTGGCGCCGCTGCACGACAGCACACAGCGACAAGCCCCCATGCAAAACCGCGTTGTCGCCGGAGCGACGAGTCGCGCGAGCACCGCCCCCGCTCTCTGCGCCCGCGAGTGCCCGCTGGAGCACCCGCCACGCGAGCGCTCGCCGGTTCGCGCGGCCCCCGCGCCCCTGCGCGCGCTCGCCGATCGCAGGCGGCGACGGGCACGCCCCCGACCCGTCACACCCGCCACCGTGTGGCTCAGGCCATCCGGTGGTATGCTCGGCCCCGGCTTCCCTCACTTCCCTCACCCTCGGAGATGGTGACCCCCATGCGCCACGCCCCGGCCCTGCTCCTCGCCGCCTCCCTGCTCGTCCCCGCCGCCGCGCGAGGCGACGGCCCCGCGCCCGCGCCCGCGCAGGGCGCCCAGGCCAGGCCGCCGGCGCTCGAGGTGACCATCGACAGGTCCAAGGTGGACCTCAAGGGCCGCCAGATCGAGGTCAAGCTGTCGCGCGCCGCCAGCAAGGTGCGCATCAAGGTCCTCGGCCAGTCGGGCGCCGTCCTGGCCGAGGAGGAGAAGCCGTTCGGCGGGGCCGCCGCCGGCACGCCGCTTGTCGTGACGTGGACGCCCTCGAGCGATGAGACCGTCGCGCGCATCGAGGTCTACGGCCACGACACCCAGGGCTACTGGGCAGGGATCGCGATCATCCCGTGGAACGTGAGCATCCCCCACGAGGAGGTGCAGTTCGAGACCAACTCCGATGTCATCCGGGCGCCCGAGGTGCCCAAGCTCGAGGCGAGCCTCCAGCGGATCTCGGAGGTCGTCGCCAAAACCACGGAGCTCGGCAAGATCACGCTGTTCATCGTCGGCCACACGGACACTGTCGGCAGCGAGGAGCACAACCTCACCCTCTCGCGGCGGCGCGCCCGCGCGATCGCCGCCTGGTTCAAGGGCCGCGGCGTGAAGCTCCCCGTCGCCTACGAGGGGCTCGGCGAGTCGGCGCCGCTCGTGAAGACAGCGGACCAGGTGGACGAGCCGAAGAACCGCCGCGTCGACTACATCCTCTCGGTGGAGCCGCCGCGGCTCTCGGGCAACGCGTCCTGGAAGGCGCTCTGAGGCGAGACGATCAAGCATGAAGACCACCGTTCTCGCCATCGGCAGCCGGGGGGACGTCCAGCCCGCGATCTCGCTCGGCAAGGGGCTCGCGGCGCGCGGCCACGCGGTCCGCGTGCTCGCCGGCAAGAGCTTCCAGGGCTGGATCGAGGGGCACGGGCTCACGGCGATCCCGGCGAGCGTCGACTCGATCGACATCATGGAGAGCGACCTCGGCAAGGAGTGGGTGTCGCGCGGCACGAACCCCATGGCCCAGTCGCGGATCCTGCAGCGGCTCATCGAGCGCTTCGGCGCGGAGATGGCCCAGGACGCCCTGCGCGCCTGCGAGGGCGCCGAGCTCATCCTGAGCAGCTTCACCTCGGACACGTACGCCGCGTCGATCGCCGAGGCCTCCGGCGCCGTGCAGGTCAGCATGCCGCTCCAGCCCTCGATCGTGGCCACGCGGCACGGGCCGACCGCGCTCGCCGCCCCCGTTCCGCGCCGGGACAGCCTGATCAACCTCCTCTTCGGCAAGCTCATGATCGAGCCGACGGTGTGGCGCTGGTACGGCGGCGTCACCCACCGCGTGCGGCAGCAGCTCGGCCTGCCGCCGCAGGACCGCCGGACGTACATGGCCACGCTGCGCCGCACGCTGGTCGTCCACGGCTACAGCGCCCACGTCGTCCCGCACCCGCCGGACTGGCCGCCCAGCTTCCACACGACGGGCTACTGGTTCCTCGACGAGGGCGAAGGCTACCGGCCGCCCGAGGCCCTCGAGCGGTTCCTCGCCGCGGGCGAGCCGCCGGTCGCCCTCGGCTTCGGCAGCATGACGTCCCACGATCCTGGCGCCACCACCCGGCTCCTCGTCGACGCCGTCGCGCGGAGCGGCCAGCGCGCGGTCCTGCTCTCCGGCTGGGCCGGTCTCGGCGACATGGCGCTGCCGGACTCGATCCTCCGGATCGACGCCGCGCCGCACGACTGGCTCTATCCGCGCGTCGCCGCGGCGGTGATCCACGGGGGCGCCGGCACCGTGGCCGCGTGTCTGCGCGCCGGTCGGCCTGCGGTGGTCGTCCCGCACCTCGCCGACCAGCTCTTCTGGGGGCGGCGCGTCGAGGAGCTCGGCGTCGGTCCGCGCGCCATCCCGCGGCCGCGCCTCACCGTCGAGGGGCTCGCGGACGCGATCCGGGACGCCGCGACCGACGCCGGCATACGGCAGCGCGCCGGGGAGCTCGGCCGCAAGATCCGCGGCGAGGACGGCGTGGCGACGGCGCTCGGCCATATCGAGCGACACCTCGCGGCGCGCGCGCGCTGACGGTCTCTCGCGCGCAGCTGCAGAGTGCCATTCCCCATGCGCCGCGCGCGGCCACACTGTGGGAGCGAGGAAGCGCCGCGCATCAAATCCATCCTTCGTGGTCCGCAACGAGGAGACGGGCTCATGTACCATCGCCCGTTCAACCCAGCGGGCGCCCGAGCCCCGAGCGGCTCGGATGCGCCTCCCCCCGGACCCGCCGCCGCTGACGCGCGGCCTCCCGCGCTCGAGCGCGCGCGCGGCCGTCACCCGCTCTCCTTCATGCCGTTCGGGATCGGACAGCGGCAGTGCGTCGGAAAGGAGTTCGCGCTCCTCGAGGGTCAGCTCATCCTCGCCCGGATCCTCCAGCGCTTCCGGCTGAGCGCGGTGCCGGGACGGACACCGCGGATGGACGTCGCCGCCACGCTGCGGACCGCGGGCGGCGTGTGGCTCGGCCTGGCGCCGCGCCCGGGGAGGTGACCAGGCGCCGCGGCGGCGTGCCCGCAGGCGCCGGCGGCGGCTTGCCCGCGGGTCCAGGCGGCGCCAGAGGATGCCGGCGATGGCAGAGGAGCAGCGACAAGAGCAGGACGAGAAGGCGTTCGCGCTGTGGCTCGTCCCCGGCGGCGCGCCGCTCGGGCGGCTGCAGCAGCTCATCGAGGCGCTCGCCCGGGAGACCGGAGGGCCGGCGTTCACGCCCCACCTCACCTTGCTCGGCGGGCTGCGCGGCGACGGCGGCGCCCTGGCCGCGAAGCTCGGCGATCTCGGCGACGCGCGCCGCCCCGTGGAGCTCCGCGCGCGCAGCCCCGCCACCGGCAGCGCGTACCACCAGTGCGTGCTCCTCGACGTCGCGCTGACCGAGCCGCTCGCGGCGCTGCGCAGCGCCGCCGAGGCGGCGTTCGGCGCGAGCGAGGCGCCCTTTCGCCCGCACGTGAGCCTCATCTACGGCGATCTGCGCGATCTGCCAGCCCAGCGCCGCCGGGCGCTCGCCGCGGACCCGCGCGTGCTGTCGCTCGCACAGGAGGTGTGGTGGGCAGAGCGGCTGGAGCTGTGGGCCGTCGCCGGGGAGACCGAACGCTGGCGCTGCGTCGCGGGCATCGCGCTGGCGAGCCCCTGAGCACCTCGCCAGCGCCGCCGACAGACCGCTCGCGCTGTGTCCGGGAACACAACTTATCCCCGGTAGAAGAATCCACAGGCTTCTTACGTCCAGATCGCAAGGTGCGGCTCTCCGAGGTATGTGCTCCCCCCGATCTCGGCTAGCCTGGGGCACATGACGCCTCCCGTGGCTGTGGGCGATGTGCTGGCGGGCAAATACCGCGTGGAGCAGATCGTTGGCGCAGGTGCGATGGGGATGATCGTCGCCGCGTGGCACCAGGAGCTCGATCAGCGCGTCGCGATGAAGTTCCTGCACTCGCCCGGCGCCGACGGCGGCGACCCGACCGAGCGGTTCCGGCGCGAGGCGCGCGCGCTGGCCAGGATCAAGAGCGAGCACGTGGCGCGCGTCCTCGACGTAGGCTCGCTGCCGGGCGGAATGCCCTACATGGTGATGGAGTTCCTGGAGGGGAACAACCTCGCGGACGAGATCCGCGCGCGAGGCCCGCTGCCCGCGATGGAGGCCATCGGGTACGTCCTCCAGGCCATCGAGGCGATGGCCGAGGCGCACGCCGCGGGGATCGTGCACCGCGATCTCAAGCCGGCGAACCTGTTCCTGGCGCGCCGGCCCGACGGCGGGCGGATCCTCAAGGTCCTCGACTTCGGTATCTCCAAGTCGCTGCTCGGGATAACGCGCGACGAGCTGTCCCTGACCAAGACAGCGACCCTCCTCGGCTCGCCGCTCTACATGTCTCCAGAGCAGGTGCGCTCTGCCAAGGACGTGGACGCGCGCGCGGATATCTGGTCTCTCGGGGTCATCATTTACGAGATGCTGACAGGGCGGACTCCGTACAACGGCGACTCCGTTCCACAGCTCTTCTCCGCTCTGCTCTACGAGACGCCCCTCACGATCGCGCAGATCCGCTCCGACATCCCGCGCGAGCTGGACGCGGCGGTGATGCACTGCCTCGCCAAGGAGCGCGACCAGCGGTGGAGGAACGTCGGCGATCTGGGGGTTGCGCTGGTCGGGTTCGGTCCGCCCGGCGGCCAGGTGCACGTCGAGCGGGCGCGCCGCGTGCTCGGGCTTCCGGACGCCGGGTTGCCGTCGCTCAGCCGGGTCAGCGTGCTCCCGGGCGCGACGACCGGAGGCGCGCAGGCCGCCGGAGGGCGCCTGTCGATGCCGTCGATGCCGTCGATGCCGTCGATGCCGCACAGCGCGCCGTCCCCCGCGGGGACAGCGGAGACGGGCCCCACGGTCAACTCGTGGAGCAACACGGGCCTTCCGCCGCGGACAGGGCACAAGGGCGCGCTCATCGGCCTGGCCGTCGCCGCGGTCGCCACCCTGGCCGCGATCTCGCTCGCCGTCGTGCTCTTCGTGCGCTCCGGGCCCGCCCCCGACGGCGGGCAGCCCCCGTCGCCCGCGGCGGCCCTGCCCCCCGCGGGCGCGGCGCCGGAGCCCGCGCGCGAGGCCGCTCCGGCCGCCGCGAGCGCCGCCGCGCCCGAGGCGGCGGCCGCGCCGCCCGCGGCCTCGATCGCGCCAGCGACGCCCGCGGCCTCGAGCGCGCCCGCGCCCGCGACGCCCGCGGCCTCGAGCGCGCCCGCGACGCCCGCCGTCCAGCCCGCCGCGCCGACGGCGAGCGCGGCGGCGCGGCCCGCCGGGCGCCCGCAGGCGGGCTCGGGAGCGCGCCAGGAGCCGCGCCGGGACAACGAGATCAGCGACTTCGGCGGGCGGCGCTGAGCGAGGCGCTCGCGCCGCCGATCGACGGCCCTCGGGCCCTCTCATGGCCAGTTCGGAGGAGAGTACGGGACGAATGAAACGTCATCAGCGAAGCATCGCACGCCGCGTCGGCCTGGGCCTTTGCGCGGCGTTGATCTCCGGGGCGCTCCCCGCGCAGGCGGAGCCGAGCGCCGCCGAGAAGGCAGCTGCAGAGTCGCTCTTCGACGGGGCGCTCGATCTGATGAAGCAGGGGCGCAACGAGGAGGCGTGCCCGCGGCTGGAGCAGAGTTACCGCATCGATCCGGGGATCGGCACGCTCCTCTACCTGGCCGAGTGTTACGAGAAGACAGGGCGGACGGCGAGCGCCTGGGCCACGTTCCGACAGGCCATGTCGGAGTCGAGGGCCGCGGGGCAGGCCGAGCGCGCCCGCAAGGCGCAGGCGAGGGCGGCCCGGCTCGATCCGCTCCTGTCGAAGCTGAGCGTCAGCGTCGCGGCGGAGGACGCGGCCATCGAGGGGTTCTCGGTGCGCGTCGACGGCAAGGCGCTCGAGCGCTCGCTGTTCGGCATCGCCATGCCAAGGGACCCGGGCGAGATCGCGATCGAGGCGAGCGCCCCGGGCCACGAGACCTGGAAGACCACCGTGAAGCTCGGGGACAACAAGGCCGAGGCGAACGTCGAGGTGCCGCCGCTGAAGAAGCTCGAGGCGCCGCCGCCTGCGCCTCCCGAGCCGCCGCGCTCCGCCGCGTCGCCGGCGGAGCCCACTGCGCCGCCGCGCGCCGCCGCGCCGCCGGTGGAGTCCGGGGGCGACACGGCGCGCCTGCTCGGCCTCGTCGTCGGCGGCGCGGGCGTCGTCGGGCTCGGCGTCGGCACGTTCTTCGGCGTGAAGGCGATCTCGAAGAACGGCGACGCGGAGGAGTACTGCAAGGGCGGCACCACGTGCGAGGATCGCCGCGGCGTCACGCTGACCGAGGAGGCGAGCAGCGCGGCCACGGTCTCGAACATAGCGTTCGGGGTCGGCGCGGCCGCGGCGGTCGGCGGCGCCGTCCTGTACTTCGTCGTCGCGCCCAGGCAGACCTCGCGCGTGCAGGTGGGGCCGATCGTGGACGCGCGCAACGTCGGGCTGCGCGTGGGAGGTACCTTCGAATGAGGCGCACCCTCACGACCGGGCTCCTGTCGCTCATCCTGCTCGCCCCGCTGTCGATCGCGCCGTGGCTCGGCTGCCACGCGATCGCGGGCATCGAGGACCGCACCTTCGTCGATCCGCAAGAGGAGCCGGAGCCTACCCCGGTGAGCGAGCAGTGCGCGTCGTACTGCGCCGCCGTGATGGAGAGCTGCACGGCCGAGTTCCAGGTCTACTCCACGGTGGAGACCTGCCACGGCGTTTGCGCGCTGCTCGAGCCGGGCGATCCGCTCGAGCCGGTGGACAACACGGTCGCCTGCCGCGCCCGCCAGGCGGAGCTGGCGGGGATCACCGGCGAGCTCGCGGTGCACTGTCCGCCGGCGGGCCCGGGCGGCGCCGGGACCTGCGGCACCGACTGCGAGAGCTACTGCACGCTGCGCGCCAGCGCGTGCACGCCCGAGGTCGACACGCATGAGGACTGCGTCGCCATGTGCGCGGGGCTCACGGACGCCGAGATGTTCGACGTCATCGCGAACCACGAGGGCGACACGCTGCAGTGCCGCCTCGTGCACGTGAGCTCCGCGACCGTGGACCCCGACGAGCACTGCAAGCACTCGAGCCTGATGCCGGTGGAGCCCTGCATCGAGCCGGAGGGGACCGAGCCGAGCTGCGAGAGCTTCTGCCAGGTCGTCATGACCTCCTGCACCGGCGAGCTCTCGGTGTACGAGTCGACCGAGCAGTGCCTCGCTGTCTGCGAGGCGCTCCCCCCCGGCGGCGCGGAGGACCGGACCGAGAACACCATGGGCTGCCGCAAGTACCACGCGTACAGCGCCATGCTGGCCCCGATCACGCACTGCGCGCACACGGGGCCGGGCGGCGACGGCCACTGCGGGTCCGAGGCCGACCCGAGCACGGGCAGCACGGGCAACTGCGAGTCGTACTGCACGCTGCTCGAGGCGGCCTGCAAGGAGTACTTCGACGCGACGTTCCCGGACCAGGCCGCGTGCGCGCTCGACTGCAGCGCGCTGCCGGGGGCGGCCCGCGACTCCGGCTACTCGGTCGCGAGCGCGGAGGAGAGCGCGCTCTCCTGCCGGCTGCTCCATGTAAGCCGCGCGCTCGGCGATCCGGCCGAGTGCGGCGCGGCGTTCGGCGACAGCGAAAGCCCCTGCCAGTGATGGACGGCGGCGTTGCGCGCGCCCGCGGCCGCACCTGAGCGCGCGGCGCCGAGCTACCGTGCCCGTCCGGTGCCGCGCGGGGCGCCCGGTGCGCTGGTGGAACGCCGCCACCGGGCGGCGCGCCGCCGTTGGACGATGGGCGGGGATGACTCCATAGGAACGATGGGGCAGCAAGGCTGACGCCCGAGCATCGGGCGGGCCGCATCGTCGAGCTCTCTCGGCAGGTGCGGGGCGGGCTCGGCCGTCGGGATCGCCGTGCGGATCCCGTGATGCAGGCCGTTCGCCCGATGCTGCCGTGCGATGTGGCAGCAATCGGAAGGCCTGCGATGAACCGGGAGACCCTCGCTCCAGGGATGGTGTTCCAGAGCCGCTATGAAGTCCTCTCGCTGCTCCGGGAGGGCAGCGTCGCCGACGTCTACAAAGGCCGGCAGATCGCGAGCGGGCAGCAGGTCGTCCTCAAGATCGTGCGCCTGGTCCGGGATGGAGGCGCCACGGCCCGGGTGCGGCGCCACGGGATGCAGTTCTTGCGGAAGATGCGCGTCTGCGCGCGTCTCCAGCATCCGAGCATCGTCCGGCTCGTCGAGTCCGGACGGGCGGATGAGGAGCGCCTGTATGCCGTCTTCGAGTTCGTGCCCGGGCAGAGCTTGGCCGAGCTGCTGCTCCAGCACGGTGCGCTCGAGCCGCCGGAAGCGCGGCACCTGATGCTTCGCGTCCTGGATGCGCTGGGCTGCGCGCACCGGCAGGGCATCGTCCACGGGGACCTCAGGCCGACCCACGTGATGGTGGCACCCGGGGAGGCACCGCGGAACGCGCTGGTGCTCGATTTCGGCTTCGGCGCGTTCGCGAGAGCGCGCGCCGACCAGAACGACGCGCTCGCCCACGGTGGCGAGGCGCTCGTGGGCTGGCAGGATTACGCGGCGCCTGAGCAGCTCCGGGGCTTCTCGCCGACGGGGCGCTCTGACCTGTACGCCTGGGGCCTCATGTTTTTCGAGTGCCTCACGGGCAGACGCAGAGGTTGCGGCAGTTCTCCGGCGGCACGGGATGTTCAGCGAGAAGACCGCGAGCCCGCGCGGTTCCCTGCCGCGCTGCTCGATCACCCGCTCGGCGCGATCCTGCGGCGCGCGACGGCCGAGGATATGGCGACGCGGGACGTCACGGCCGACGGCCTTCTGCGCGAGCTCGACGCCTGCCAGGTGGACGGGCTCCGCCGGGAGAACCTCATCGAGCCCGACGCGCGGAGCGGCGCCGAGGACAGGCGAGAGGAGGGCCGGGCCGCGCGGGACGAGGGGAACCAGGACGCCGCGGTGCCCGCGCCGCAGCCGCCTACGTTCCCGAGTTCCGCGGTTGCCTCCATCGCGTCCATCGAAGAGCGCACGTTCGGGTTCGCCCGCACACCTCCCACCGAAGACGCGGCCAACCGCATGTCTGACGAGCGAGCGCATGGAGCGATGCCCGCTTTCCTGGAGGCCCCTGCGACGCCGGCGGAGCCCATCGTGGATGCCGTCCCCGCCGCTGTTGGCAGCACGATCAAGCAATACGAGCTCATCCGCAAGCTCGGCCAGGGCGGCATGGGGGTCGTGTTCCTGGCCCGCGACCCGAGGCTTGGCCGCCTGGTCGCGATCAAGCTCCTCCTCAGATATAGCGGGCGCGGGATCGAGCGAATTCTCGCCGAGGCGCGGGCCACGGCGCGCTGCCGGCACGAGAACATCGTGGTCATCTACGAGGTGGACGAGATCCGTGGCTACCCGTACATCGTGCTTGAGTACATCAAGGGTCCCACGCTGCGCAAATGGATGACCCAGCGCAAACACCAGAGTGCGACCGATTCGCCCGGTACCCACACGCTGGCCGGTCCGCCGGCGCCCAACATTGTGGTGGAACTCATGATTCCTGTCGTTCGCGCGCTGGTCTGCGCGCATGAGCTCGGAATCGTTCACCGCGATCTCAAGCCGGAGAACATCCTCCGGGATGACTCCGGATCGATCAAGGTGCTGGATTTCGGCATCGCGAAGCAGATGGAGGCGAGAAGGATCGCGACGATCACGGGCGCGCGGGCAGCGCCCGCCGGAGGCGCTGGCCAGCCTCGGAGAAGCGCGCGCCTCGGCACGCCCCGGTACATGTCGCCCGAGCAGCTGCTGGGCGGGGGTGTCGATCATCGCACTGATCTCTGGGCCGTTGGCGTCATGCTGTACGAGCTTCTCACAGGGAAGCACCCGCTGGACCCATTCTCGCTCGCACGACTCTCGAACATCGTCGATTTCGATGTTCCCATGCCCAACCTGAAGGAGAGCCGCCCGGAGCTGGGTGCGCTTGGCGCGCTCGTCGACCGTTGCTTGAAGAAGAGCAAGGACGAGCGCATCGGTTCGGCCAGCGAGTTGCTCGCCGAGCTCGAGGCGCTCCTGCCCAGCCGAAAGCCGCTCGAGTTCGGCGACGACGAGAGCCCGTTCGCCGGCCTTTCCGCCTTCCAGGAGGCGGACGCCGCGCGCTTCTTCGGCCGCGATCGCGAGATCGCCGCCATCACGGCGCGGCTGCGCAACCAGCCGCTCCTGGCCATCGCCGGGCCCTCCGGGGCGGGCAAGTCGTCATTCGTGCGCGCGGGCGTGATTCCGGCATTGAAGCGCTCCGAGCATCGCTGGGAAGCGTTCATCCTGCGCCCGGGGCGCCGTCCGCTGTCCTCGCTCGCCGACGTGCTCGTGCAGGTCACCGAGACGGCGTCCACGACGGCTGTCGCGACGGCGAGCACGCCCGAGCTCTCCGGTCACGACCGGCTCGTGGCCACGTTGCGCACTCAACCGGGCTGCCTGGGCGCGGGGCTGCGCGCGCGCTGTCGCCGTGAGGAGTCAACGCATCGCATCCTGCTCTTCGTCGATCAGCTCGAGGAGCTTTACACGCTCGGCGCCGCGCCCGAGGAGCGCGCGGCGTTCCTCACCTGCCTGGAAGGTGCGGCCGACGATGCCTCGTCCCCCCTGCGCGTCCTGCTCGCCATCCGCTCGGACTTCCTCGATCGCATGGCCGAGGACTGCAATTTCATCAACGACGTGGCCCACGGGCTCTGGTTCCTCCCGCCGATGGGGCGCGAGGGCCTGCGCGAGGCATTGACGTGGCCGCTAGAGGCCGCCCGGTATCGCTTCGAGACCGCGGAAATGATCGAGGACATGCTCCGCACGCTGGAGAGCACGCGCAGCCCCTTGCCGCTCTTGCAGTTTACGGCCACGAAGCTGTGGGAGGCGCGGGATCACGAGCGCCGGCTCCTGACGCGAGAAAGCTATGAACAGCTCGGTGGTGTGGCCGGTGCCCTGTCCGCCCACGCGGACGCGGTGCTCTCGGCGCTGCCGATGCGCGAGCAGCGACTGGCGCGGACGGTGTTCTTGCGCTTGGTCACGCCCGAGCGTACGCGCGCGGTGGTGAGCCTGGACGAGCTCTGCGAGCTCGAACAGGACGGTGAGGATCACATCGGCGACGGGATCGCGCGGGTGGTCCAGCACCTGGCCAGCGCGCGGCTCGTGCTCATCGAATCCGGTGACGAGCGCGAGGGCACGACCGTCGAGCTGGTCCACGAATCCCTGATCGACCGGTGGGTCAAGCTCAGGCAGTGGCTGGACGAGAGCCAGCAGGACGCACAGTTCCTGACCCGACTGCACGCCGCGGCCCACCAGTGGGAGGCAAGCGGTCAGGCCGATGGGCTGCTCTGGCGCGATCGCGCCGCGGAGGATGCCAGGGCGTGGCACGAGCGCCGCCACGCTGCGCAGGGCGCCGAGTGGCGCTCCGGGCTCGGCAAGCGCGAAGAGCGGTATCTGCTCGCCGTCATGATGTTCGCCGAGCGCGCGCGGCGCCTTCGCTGGCGGCTCGCCACGGGCGCGATCGCCGCGCTCACGGCGATCGCGGTCATGGTGTCGTACCTGGCGGTTCGCGCCAACCAGCAGGCCACGCGCGCCGAGCAGCAGGCGACGCGTGCAGACATGGAGGCGGCTCGTGCGCAGGCCGGTGCCTCGAAAGCGCGCAACGCGACCCGTGCGGCCAGAGCGCGCGAGCTTCACGCCGATCCCACCACCGCGCTCGCGCTTCTGCGCGAAGCCGAGCCACCGTACTTGCCGCAAGGGTGGGCCAACGTCACCCACTCGGCTCTGTACGGCGGGGTCGCTCGCGCGGTGTTCAACCATCCGAGTCCCATCGTGGATGCGCGCTATAGCCCCGACGGCAAGCACGTCGTTACCGCCTGCGCGGACGGGGCCGTGCGGGTGTGGAGCGCAGATGGCATCGGCGAGCCACTGGTCCTTCGGGGTCACCAGGATGCGGTCTTGTCAGTAGCGTTCAGCCCTGACGGCAAGCGAATTCTCACTGGGTCCCTCGACAAGACCGTGCGGGTGTGGAATGCCGACGGCATCGGCGAGCCCTTGGTCCTTCGGGGGCATCAGGATGGGGTCTGGTCGGCAGCGTTCAGCCCTGATGGCAAGCGCATTGTAACTGCTTCCGTTGACAAGACTACGCGAGTGTGGAATGCCGACGGCATCGGCAAGCCACGAGTCCTTGGTCACGAGCTTCCTGTCTGGTCGGCGACGTTCAGCCCTGACGGAAAACGCATTCTTACTGCATCCTTAGCAACCGTGCGACTGTGGAATCCCGACGGCATCGGTGAGCCACTGACCCTTCGAGCTCACAAGAGTGCAATCGTTTCGGCGACGTTCAGCCCTGACGGAAAGCGCATTGTCACGGCGTCCGTCGACAAGACTGCGCGGGTGTGGAATCTCGACGCCATCGGCAAGCCACTGATCCTTCGGGGTCACAAGGATGGGCTCTGGTCGGCAGAGTTCAGCCCTGATGGCAAGCGCATTGTGACTTCGTCTGCTGACAAGACTGCGCGGGTATGGAATCTCGACGCCATCGGCGAGCCACTTGTCCTTCGGGGTCACAAGGATGGGGTCTGGTCGGCAGACTTCAGCCCTGATGGCAAGCGCATCGTCACCGCGTCCTCTGATAGTACTGCGCGAGTGTGGAATGTCGACGCCAACGGCGAGCCATTGGTCCTTCGGGGTCACACGCGTGTCGTCCAGTCGGCCGCGTTCAGCCCTGACGGCAAGCGCATCGTCACCGCGTCCGAGGACAAGACCGCACGGGTGTGGAACGCCGACGCCAGCGGCGAGCCACTGGTCCTTCGGGGTCACACGGGTGCCCTCCAGTCGGCCGCGTTCAGCCCTGACGGCAAGCGCATCGTCACCGCGTCCGAGGACAAGACCGCACGGGTGTGGAACGCCGACGCCAGCGGCGAGCCACTGGTCCTTCGGGGTCACACGGGTGCCCTCCAGTCGGCCGCGTTCAGCCCTGACGGCAAGCGCATCGTCACCGCGTCCGAGGACAAGACCGCACGGGTGTGGAACGCCGACGCCAGCGGCGAGCCACTGGTCCTTCGCGTTCATGAATATCGGTTTTCGGCGGCGTTCAGTCCCGATGGCAAGCGCATCGTCACCACATCGCTCTTTGCAGACGACGATGTGGTGCAGATGAGTAACGCGGATGGCACAGGCAAGCCCTCGGTCCTCCCGGGTCACCAGCATGCGTTCAGCCCCGACGGCGAGCGCATCGCCACCGTGTCTGGTGACAGTACGGTGAGAGTATGGAATGCCGACGCTATGGGCGAGCCCCTGGTCCTGCGTGGCCACGGTGCCCTGGGCATGGCGGTGGCGTTCAGCCCCGACGGCAAGCGCATCGCCACCGTGTCTAGTGACGATACGGTGCGGTTGCGGAATGCCGACGGCACTGGCGAGCCCCTGGTCCTGACCAGTCATAGCTCGCTAGGCTTCAACGTGGCATTCAGCCCCGACGGAAATCGTGTTGTCCACGCGTCGCTAGGCAACGAGGTGCTAGTATGGAATGCCGATGGCACGGGCGAGCCCCTGGTCCTATCCGGCTCCGATTCACCAATCACCGCCGTGGCATTCGGTCCCAATGGCAAGCGCATCGCCACCGCGTCGGGTGAGGGCGTGGTGAATGTGTGGACCGACCTCGATCCGCTCCACGGCGTCGACGATTTGAGGCTGTGGACTGCGACTACGTACTGCATGCCAATCAAACATAGAGTGGAGATCCTCGGCCTGGATGACGCCACGGCCCGAACCGACCGGGATGCCTGCCTGCGCCACGTGCAAGAAGCACGCGCGACCGCCCCGTAACACCGACCGGACTCGATCGGCTACCCGAGCGACTCCGCCGGCAGATAACACACACCTGCCGCCCGATGCCGTCGGTGTCCCGATCGCCTCGGCCGCAACGCGTCACATGGCGGTTCACCGCCCGGTACCCTGCACGGCCGGCCGGCGCGCCGCCGCACGGCGACGCGACGAACGCCTTCACGGCGGCGCAGCGAGCGCCCCTCACGGCGGCGTGACGAACGACGCCGGCCCCGCCACCGCGGGCGACGGGTCCTTCCTGTAGCGCTCGACCAGCAGCGCGCGGCGCTCCGCCGTCCACCCGTTCTTCGGCGACGCCGCCTGCACGAGCGCCTCCAGCGCCAGCCGGCGCAGCCGCGGGTCGCGGCGCTCCCGCAGCTGCTCCTCGAGGAGCGACGGGTGCACGCAGGCCCGCACCGCGGACATCGCCGCGACCATCGCGTCGTGGTGCAGGAGGTCCCGCTCGCCGAGCTCGGAGAGCGCCTGCCCGAGCTCCCGCCACTGGAGCAGGCGCTCCGCGAGCCCGAGGTACTGGGGCACGGCGAGGGCGTCCGCCTTCAGCGCGGCGAGGAGCCCCTCGCCCACGGCCAGGTGGTGCCGCGCGTGGGGAGGGCGCGAGGGGGCATGAAAGGCCGGCTTTCAGGCGGAAAGCTCTCCAGGCAACCGCCACGAGCAGAGAGAGAATTCCGGTGAGTGGGGCGGCGTCTGAAGGCGAGGCATCGTGGCCTGCAGTCCTTCGCTCCTGCGCATTCCGTGGGCGCGGAGGCGATGAGGCCCGCGTGTTGCTCGCGCACAGGCGAGAGCAACAGTGGCTGTGGGACACGGTTGTGCTCGGCTGTGTGTTCACGGACCACCCCGGCCTCGGCGCCGCCGATACCCTGCCGGCGCCGGGAAAGGCCGCGCAGGGCGCCTCTTCCGGATCAGCCCGGGGGCAAGGGACCAAGCAGACAAGCAGACAAGCAGACAAGCAGACAAGCAGACAAGCAGACAAGCAGACAAGCAGACAAGCAGACGGCCGCCGCAGCGCGGCTCGAGGCGCGCATGGCTCTGATCCGCCGCGTGCGAGTGACGCGCTGGGTAGCTCGCAGCACCCCTCACCTGGTCGAGGAGCGCCTGCAGGGAGTCGAGCAGAACGCGAGGCTGGGGCTGGAGCTGCCGCGGTGCATGGAGGGCGGTCAGCGACCATGAGCAGAGCCACGGCGCCCGGTGCGCGCACCCGCATTATCCTGATCGTGGATGACGTGCCCGCCAATCTCGGCGTGCTGGTGGATAGTCTGGAATGCATAGGTCATCAAGTGCTCGTCGCGCGGGGCGGTGAAGAGGCTTTGAAGCGGGCCAGCCTCATGAGACCCGACCTGATCCTGCTGGACGTGTTGATGCCTGGCATCGACGGTTTCGAGGCTTGCCGGCGCCTGAAAGCGGCTGAAAGCACTCGAGATATCCCGGTGCTTTTCATGACCTGTCTGACCGATGCGGCTGACAAGCTCGTGGGGTTCAAGGCGGGGGGCGTCGATTACATCACCAAACCATTCGAGATTGGAGAGGTGATCGCGCGCGTCACGACGCACCTGAGCTTGCGCGAGGCGCAAAAGGAGCTCGAAGAAAAGAACGCGGAGTTGCAGCGCGAGATGGCGATACGCCAGCAAAAAGAGGCGGCGCTGCAGCGTACTCATCAAGAGTTGGAACAGCGGGTGCGAGAACGCACGGCCGAGCTGGCCAGCTCGAACACCGCTCTCCGTGAGAGTCAGCATCTGCTTCAGGCCATCGTCGACAACACGACCGCCGTCATCTCCGCCAAGGACCTCGAGGGGCGCTACATGCTCGTCAACCGCGGCTTCGAAGAGCTCTTCCACATGCGCCGCGAGCAGGTCATCGGCAGGGCCGACCACGACCTCTTCCCACGCGAGCAGGCCGAGGGGTATCGCGCCAACGACTTGCTTGTCCTGCAGCAGGATCGGGCCATCGAGCTCGACGAGCTGGCTCCCCAGAGCACCGGCGTGCGCACGTACATGTCCCTCAAGTTCCCGCTCCGCGGCCCCGCCGGAAAGCCTGAGGGCATCTGCGGCATCTCGACCGAGATCACCTCCCGCAAGCACGCCGAGGACGTGCTGCGCCATTCCTACTCGCTCCTCGAGGCTACGCTCGAATCAACGGCGGACGGCATCCTGGTCGTCGACAGCGCGAGGCGCGTCGTGCGCCATAACCACAGGCTCGCGCAGATGTGGCGCATCCCCGGCGACGTTCTTGCCAACGGCTCGGCCGACGCCTTCTTCGCGTTCGCCTGTGGCCAGCTCCGCGAGTCCGAGATCTTCCTGCAAAGCATCCATGACCTCTGTGCCGAGCCCGAGGCGAGCGCCGTCGACACGTTCGCGCTTCTGGACGGGCGGGTCTTCGAGCGTTATTCGCAGCCCCAGCGCCTCGGTGGCCGCGTGGTACCAACCTCCTCACCAATGCAATCAAGTTCGGGGAACGCTCACCGATCGAGATCACCATCACCGGGGAAGATGGGGTCGCACGGCTCTCGGTGACGGACCACGGGATCGGGATCCCGGCCGAGGTGCAGGCGCAGCTCTTCGCGGTTTAGCCGCGGCGTCTCGTCGCAGCATTACGGGGGGCTCGGGCTCGGCCTCTATATCACGCGCACCATCGTCGAGGCGCACGGCGGGCGAATCCGCCTATCGAGCGAGGTCGGCCTGGGCTCGACCTTCTGCGTCGAGCTGCCGCTGTCGACCGAGGGCGCAGGGCGCCACTACGCATAGCCAAAGCAGCCGGAGCCGGTCACCCCAACATGGCGCACCAGTGCAAGCGCCTTGTCGGCCGTCGACAATACTCGAATCCTCTAGCTCGGTTGGATCTTTGACGGGGTGAAAGCGGGGCGGCGCAAGAGCGATAGCGGATCCATGTCGATCCGCGACCGTCCCGTCGGCACCGTTCAGATGGTCCTGGACGCGGCACAAGATGTACCGCTGGGTTGAGCGGCATGCCTCGTGATTATGATAAAATGATAAAATGTTAAAAAACTTGTCAAACAGTCCACCAGGGAACCAAGTGGGGGCTTGAGCTCGGTGAAAGCTCCTGTCGCGGCGCGCGAGCGGGCGTGCGGGGGGCGTGGGCAGCCCCAAGCCCCGGTGGTGCGGCTCAATTCCTGTGCCAAGTCTCCCCTCGCGCATATACTTGGTCGTGTGAGTTGAATTGCAGCGGCGAGCGAGCGGGGGTGTCGATGATCGTCGAACGAGGTTATGCGCTCCTCGAGAAGATCGAGGAAACCGCCGATTTCAGCCTAATCCGCGCATGCCGCCAGGGCGAGGACGTCCCGGTCTTGCTGAAGGTCCTGCGCGCGGAAAGAGCGACTCGCGCCGAGGTCGCGCGCTTCAAGCACCAGTGCGAGCGCATCGCGCAGCTCGCCTCGCCCCGCCTCGTCGCGCTGCGCGGCGTCGAGGAGCTCGCCGGCGCCTTGATCCTCGTTCTCCAGGACTTCCCGGGCGGCGATCTCGCGCGGATCCTCGCCGCGCGCCCGGCGCGCAGACTGCCGGTCAGCGAGGCGCTCGAGCTCGCGGCCGCGCTCGCCGAAGGCCTCGCCGCGGTGCATGCGGCGGGGCTCATCCACCGCGATCTGCGCCCGCACAACGTGCTCGTCGGCGCGTGCGGCGCGGTCAAGCTCACGAGCTTCGGCGTCGACGCCGAGATCACCCGAGCGCACGAAAGGCTCTACGCGCCGGCGGTGATCGCCGACGTGCTGCCCTACGTCTCCCCCGAGCAGACAGGCCGCATGAACCGCGGCGTCGACTACCGGACGGATTTCTACGCGCTCGGCGTCATCCTGTACCAGGTGCTCACGGGTCAGCGCCCCTTCGAGGCCCTGGACCCGATGGAGCTCATCCACGCGCACCTCGCCCTAGCGCCCGCGCCGCCGTCCCGCGTCGACCCGACGATCCCCGAGGCCGTCTCCGGCGTCGTGCTCAAGCTGCTCGCGAAGAACGCCGAGGACCGTTATCAGAGCGCCGAGGGCCTGCTCGCCGACCTCGAACGCTGTCGCGAGGCCCTGCGCGGCACGGGGACGATCGAGCCCTTCGTCGCGGGCCAGCACGATCGCCAGGACCTGTTCCGGATCCACCAGAAGCTCTACGGCCGCGAGCAGGACTTCGAGGTGCTCACGGCCGCGTTCGATCGCGCGCTCGAGGGCAGCCGCGAGCACGTGCTCGTCTCCGGCTACTCGGGCATCGGCAAGACCTCGCTCGTGCAGGAGATCCTGCGGCCGCTCGCGCGGCAGAAAGGCTATTTCACGAGCGGCAAGTATGACCAGTACAACCGCGACGCGCCCTACAGCGCGGTGATCCAGGCGTTCGACGGCCTGGTGCGGCAGATCCTCACCGAGAGCGAGGCGCGCATCGAGCGCTGGCGGAGCGCGATCCTCGAGGCGCTCGGGCTGAACGGACAGGTCGTCTGCGACGTCATCCCCTCGCTCTCTTATGTGATCGGCGCGCAGCCGCCCGTGCCGGCGCTCGGCCCGCTGGAGGCGCAGACCCGCCTGAACCGCTGCTTCTTGCTGTTCGTCTCGGTATTTACGCGCGGTGCGCACCCGCTCGTCCTGTTCCTCGACGACCTGCAGTGGATCGACCCCGCGAGCCTGGGGCTGCTCCGCACGCTCCTCGCCGACGACTCGCACGAGGCGCTCTTCTTCTGCGGCGCCTACCGCGACAACGAGGTGTCGCCCGGGCACCCCTTCGTCCGGGCCATCGAGGAGCTCAAGCGCGCCGGGCTCGTGGTGCGCGACATCGTCCTCGCCCCGCTCGCGCGCCCGCACCTCCTCGAGATGCTCTCGGACAGCCTCAAGCGCGATGACTGCGGGCCGCTCGCCGATGCCGTACAGAAGAAGACGGGCGGCAACCCGTTCTTCGTCAAGGAGTTCGTCCGGTCGCTGCACGACCACGGCGTGCTCACGTTCGCAGCCGGGTCAGGCTGGCGCTGGGACCTCGCCAGAATCGAGGCGCTCGCGTACACGGACAACGTCGTCGACCTCATGGTGCGCACCATCGCGCGCCTGCCGTCGGAGGCGGTGGAGGCGCTCAAGCTCGCCGCGGCGATCGGCAACCGGTTCGAGCTCGACGTGCTCGCCACGGTGAGCGAGTGCTCGCCGGAAGAGGTGTACGGCCGCCTCGATCCCGCCGTCGGCGAGGGGCTCGTGACGCCCGGGCGCGAGGGCTACCGCTTCGCCCATGACAAGGTCCAGGAGGGCGCCTACGCGATGATCCCGGAGGCGGACCGGCCCGCCTTCCACCTCCGGATCGGCCGGCTGCTCGCGGGCAAGCTGGACCTCTCCGAGAGCCAGAGCCTCTTCGATGTCGTCGGCCACCTGAACAACGCAGGCGACCTCGTGTCGGCCCCCGCGGAGCGCCTTTCCCTCGCCCGCATGAGCCTCGAGGCCGCCTGCCGCGCCGAGGACTCGTCCGCCTTCGGCGCCGCCCTGCGCTACCTGCAGCTCGGCCTTTTGCGCCTTCCGGAGGACGCCTGGACGTCGCAGTACCCGCTCCGCCTCAAGTACGCGATGAAGACGGGCCTCATGCTCTCGCTCTCGGGCCAGCACAACGAGGCCCTCGCGACCCTCTCCGATTGCCTGGAGCGGGCGACGAGCCGTCTCGATCGCACCCAGGTACTGCGGCTCAAGATGGGCGTGCAGACCCTCAAGGACGACCTGCCCGCCACGCTCGCGGAGGGGCTCGCGGCCCTGCGCCCGTTCGGGCTCGACCTGCCCCCGTTCCCCGACGAAGCCATGGTCGCCGCCCAAATCCGGGTGACGATGGCTCTCGTCCGGGAAAAGACGCTCGAAGCGCTGCCAGACCTGCCGCCGCTCGCGGACCCGGAGATCCGCGCCATGCAGGACGTGCTCCAGGAGCTCCTTTCTCCCTGCTGGTTCTTGAGCCCCAACAACTTCCGCATCACGGGCGCGAAGATCCTCGAGAACACGCTGCGCCACGGCCTATCGCAGCACGCGATCTACGGCTGCATCAACTTCGGGGCGTTCCTCTGCGGCCGCGGTGACATCGAGCTCGGCTACCGCTTCGGCCGCGCCGCCATCGACCTCTCGGAGCGCCATCCGGACAAGAAGTCCGAAGCGTTGCTCCGCGACATGTGGGGTAGCCTCGTGCAGCACTGGAGAGAGGGCTACCCCGCCTGCAAAGAGTCGCTGCTCATCGCCATGCACGCCGGGCTCGAGACGGGCCAGTACATCTGGTCGTTCTATGCCACGAGCAACTCCATCACGAACAGCCTCCTTCGCGGCCTACCGCTCTCCGACCTCCTCGCCGAGGCGCAGAGCTACCAGCCGATACGGAAGCTCGACAGGTTCAATACCATCACCTGGACAGTGGGCGCGGTCGCACAGCTCGCGCACCAGCTCTCGGTCGAGACCGCGCAGCCGGCCAAGCTCAAGGGCGCATGGGTCGACATCGATGCGGTGATCGAGGAATGCCGCCGGATCGACAACCAGGCCTCGCTCTTCGCCGCCAGCTTCTACACTGTGCTCCTCGGCGTCTTCCGGGGCGCGTTCGAGGAAGCGGCGCGCACCGCGCTCTCGATGGACGTCGAGCTCCCGGCCGTGGCGGCCTGGCATGGCATCCCTGCGTTGCATTGCTACGCCGGCGTCGCGTTCACGCAGGCGGCGGACGTGGTCTCCCCGGACGAGCGCGCGCTCTTCCTCGCACGCGCGGAGCTCTTTGCTGAAAAACTCTCGCGCTGGGCGGAGCTCTGCCCGCAGAACCTGGCGCACCGCAGCGCCCTGCTCGGCGCCGAGCTCGAGCGCGCCCGCGGCCATGCGCACGCCGCGGGGGCCCGCTACCACGAGGCGATCGTCCTCGCGCAGCGCAGCGGCTATCTCCACGACGAGGCGCTCGCCAACGAGCTCGCCGGCCTTTCCTTCCGCGCGCTCGGCAACGCCACCATCGCCCGCGCCTACCTGACCGAGGCGCACAGGGCGTACGGCCGATGGGGCGCTCCCTGTGCGATGCGGCGCCTCGAGCGCGCGTACCCCGACCTCGTGCCCAGCGAGATCCTCCGCGGCGCGACGGGCCCGGAGGAGGCCGCCGCGCCCGCCGGCACCGCGCTCGACCTCGGCTCGGTGCTCAAGGCCTCCCAGGCCATCTCGGGCGAGATCGTCCTCGACCACCTGCTCGACGCGCTCATGCGCATCCTGGTCAAGAACGCCGGCGCGCAGCGGGGCTGCCTGCTCCTCGCCCGCGCCGAGACCCTGCTCTTGGCTGCCGAGGCGAGGGCGGAGGGGCCCGAGATCGAGGTGCGTATTCCCCACGAGCCCGAAGCCTCCCCTTCGGACCTGCCGGCGTCCCTGCTCAACTACGTCCGGCGCAGCCGGGAGAAGGTGATCCTGGACGACGGGACGGCACGGAATCCCATCGTCGCCAGCGACGACCTCTATCGGTACCCCAAATCCGCCCTCTGCCTGCCCATCCTGCGGCAAGCGGAGCTCGTGGGACTGCTCTACCTGGAAAACGACCTCATCGCCGGCGCGTTCACCCCGGAGCGGCTTTCGGTGCTGGAGCTGCTCTCGGCCCAGGCCGCCATCTCGATCGCCAATGCCACGCTCTACGCCGACCTGCTCCAGGAGAACAGCGAACGCCGGCGAGCGGAGCAGGCCGTGCGGGACAGCAAAGAGCTGCTGCAGTCGATCGTCGACAACTCGACAGCGGTCATCTACCTCAAGGATCTCGAGGGTCGTTACCTGATGATCAACCGGCGCTATGCCGAGCTGTTCCACGTCAGCGAGCAAGCGATCGTCGGCCGGACCGACTACGATGTCTTCCCCAGGGAGCAGGCCGATGCCTTCCGTGCCGTCGACCAAGAGGTGCTGGCCACCGGAGCGGCGCTGCAAGCCGAGGACGATGTCCCCCAGGACGATGCGCTGCACACGTACATCTCTCTCAAGTACCCCCTGTGCAACGCGGCGGGGCAGCCGTATGCCGTCTGCGGTATCTCCACCGACATCACCGAGCGCAAGCAGGCCGAAGCGGAGCGCCAGGCCCGCAAGACGGCCGAAGCCGAGAGCCGTGCGAAGACCGAGTTCCTGAGGAACATGAGCCACGAGCTGCGCACGCCGCTGAACGCCATCCTCGGCTATGCCCAGATCCTCAAGCGCTCCCCGGGTCTGGAAGGCCGCGAGGCGACGGGGCTGAATACCATCCAGCAGAGCGGCCAGCACCTCTTGACCCTCATCAACGACCTTTTGGATCTGGCCAAGATCGAGGCGGGCAAGCTCGATCTCTGCCCCGAACCGATCCATCTCTCGACCTTCCTGACGGTCGTCGCCGACATCATCCGCGTCAGAGCGGAGCAGAAGAGCCTTTACTTTACCTATGAGGCCACGCCCCACCTGCCCCAGGCGGTGCTGGTGGACGAGAAGCGCCTGCGTCAGGTGCTGCTCAACCTCCTGGGCAATGCGGTGAAATTCACCGATCGGGGGCGGGTGCGCTTCGGGGTGCAGGGGCTGGCCCAGGACGGGACCGCGGCGCGCCTGCGCTTCGCGGTGGAGGATACCGGCGTCGGAATGACGCCGGAGCAGCTGGCCAAGCTCTTCCAGCCTTTCGGGCGGGTGGGGGACGTGCGCCGCCGCACGGGCACCGGCCTCGGGCTCATGATAAGCCGCCAGCTGGTGCACCTCATGGGCAGCGAGATCCACGTGCAAAGCCGGCCCGGCGAAGGCAGCCGCTTCTGCTTCGAGGTCACCCTGCCAGTGGCCGAGATCGCAGCACCCCTCCGGCCCTCCGAGCTGGACGCCATCGGCTACGAGGGGCCGCGCCGGAAGGTGCTGGTCGCCGACGACGTGGTGAGCAATCGGGCAGTGCTTTTGCAGCTGCTGAGCGACCTGGGCTTCGAGGTGTTCGAAGCGACCAATGGCCAGGAGGCCGTCGAGCAGGAGATGGCGGCGTCGCCGCATCTGGCGGTGATGGATCTGGTCATGCCGGTGATGGGCGGGCTGGAAGCCATGCAGTGCATTCGTCGCGATCGCCAGACTCGGGGGCTCACGCGGCTGCCGTTCATCGTCGTCTCCGCGAGCGCCACCGAGGAAGACCAGGCTGAGAGCATTGCGGCCGGTGCCGACGCCTTCCTCACCAAGCCGATCAACCGAGAAAGCCTGCTGCGGGTCCTAGGCGCCCAGCTCGGGCTCACCTGGGTCCATGCCAGACCCGCCGAGCAGCAAGCCGGGGATATGGGGGCCGCGGAGCTCCTGGCGCCGCCCCGGGAGGAGATGGAGGTTCTGCATGCCATGGCCCTGGAGGGCAACATGCGCGACATCCGAAAGCGGGCCGACTACCTGACCACCCTCGGCGAACGCTATCGCCCCTTCGCCGACCGCCTGCATCGCCTGGCCGAAGGCTATCAGTCCAAGGCGATCCTCTACCTGGTCGAGGAGCACCTGCAGGGGGCCGTCGGATAGGGAGGTCACCCATGGGCCATTGGCCGCAGCGAGGATGGAGGACGTTGTGCATGAGCGAGCCTTTGATGGCGGCACGCGGGATATCCGCAGGGTGGCGCCTGGAGGCGCCGAACGAACGGCACCAGCCCTTTTCCGATGAACTGCGCCGGCTAGCCCAGGGGTTCCAGCCGAAGTCGATGCTGGAGCTGGAGCCGCGGCGCATGAATGGCGGACAGCAACCATGAGCAGTTCCACAGCGCCCGGGGCTCGCACCCGCACTATCTTGATCGTGGATGACCAGCCTGCCACCGTCGGCGTGCTGGTGGAAAATCTGGAATGCATCGGTCATCGGGTGCTCGTCGCCCAGGAGGCTGACGAGGCGTTGAAGCGGGCCAGCCTCGTGAGACCCGACCTCATTCTGCTGGACGTGTTGATGCCCGGGGTCGACGGCTTCGAGGCTTGCCGGAGCCTGAAAGCGGCTGAAAGCACCCGAGATATCCCGGTGATCTTCATGACCTGTCTTACCGATACGGCTGACAAGCTCGTGGGGTTCAAGGCGGGGGGCGTCGATTACATCACCAAACCATTCGAGATTGAAGAGGTGATAGCGCGGGTCAACACGCACCTGAGCCTGCGCGAGACGCAAAAGGAGCTCGAAACGAAGAACGCGCAGCTGCAGACTGAGATGGCGATACGCCAGCAAAAAGAGGCGGCGCTGCGGCGTGCCCATCAAGAGCTGGAACAACGGGTGCGAGATCGCACGGCCGAGCTGGCCAGATCGAACGCCGCTCTCCGCGAGAGCCAGCATCTGCTTCAGGCCATCGTCGACAACTCCATGGCGGTCATCCACGTCAAGGACATCGAAGGCCGCTACCTGATGGTCAACCGACACTTCGAAGAGCTGTTGCATGTCACCCAGAAGTCGGTTGTCGGCAAGACCGACCACGAGGTATTCCCCAAGGAGCATGCCGACGCATTTCGCGCGTTCGACCGGCAGGTGATGGCGGCCGGGATGCCGCTGAATGCAGAAGAGATCATGCCCCAGGACGACGGGCTCCACACGTACATCTCGATCAAGTGCCCGATCCTGGACGCAGCCGGCCGGCCGTGCGCAGTCTGCGGGATTTCCACGGATATCAGCGAGCTGAAGCGCGCGGAGGAGGAGCGGGAGATGCTCCTCCACCGCGAACAGGCGGCGCGGGCGGAGCTCGAGCGTACCGGCCGGTTGAAGGATGAGTTCCTGGCCATGTTGAGCCACGAGCTTCGGACGCCGCTGACCGCGATCCTCGGCTGGTCGCACTTGCTCCTCTCCCGCCGCGCCTCGGCCGAAGGCATGCGCCGGGGGCTGGAAACGATCGAACGGAGCGCGCGGGCGCAGTCCAAGCTCATCGACGACCTGCTGGACATGTCGCGCATCATCACCGGGCGGCTGTACCTCGAGGTGGAGGAGGTCAATGTGACCGCGACGATCGAAGCGGTGCTGGAATCCGTGGAGCCTGCGGCCAAGGTGAAAGGGCTCCGGCTGGAGTTCAGCGGCGGCTCGGCAGCGGGGCAGCTTACGGGGGATCCGAGCCGCCTGCAGCAGATCGTATGGAACCTGGTCAACAACGCGATCAAGTTCACGCCGCGGGGCGGGCGCGTGATGGCATCACTGCATCACGACGATTCGCAGGTGCAGATCACGGTGAGCGACACGGGGGTCGGCATCGAGCCGGAGTTCCTGCCGCACGTGTTCGAGCGGTTCCGGCAAGCGGACGCTTCGAGCACACGCCGGTACGGCGGTCTGGGTTTGGGTCTCTCGATCGTGCGGCACCTGGTGGAGCTGCACGGGGGGACGGTGGAGGTGGCCAGCGCAGGTAAGAACCAGGGTGCAAGCTTCACGGTGAAGCTGCCGCGGGCGGCCAGGCATGCCGGAGCTACCGCCGGAAAGCCGCCGGCCTCCGCGCTGCATCGCGGGCCCCACTTGCACAGTGGCGGCGCGTCTTTTGATTTGAAGGGGGTGCGGGTGCTGGTGGTGGATGACGAGCCGGACACACGAAACATGCTTCTGGAGGTACTGGCGGAGCACCATGCGGAGGTATGGACGGCGACCTCGGCGGTGGACGCTCTGGCGGAGCTGGATCGGTCCCAGCCGACGGTGCTGGTAAGCGACATCGGCATGCCGCAAGAGGACGGGTACGCGCTGATCCAGAAGGTGCGGCAGTTGCCGCAGGAGCGAGGCGGGAGTGTGCCAGCGCTGGCGTTGACCGCGTTTGCGCGCGCTGAAGACTGTACGCGGGCGCTCCTGGCCGGATACCAGATGCATCTCGCCAAGCCGGTGGAGCCGTCGGTGCTGGTGGCGCATGTGGCGCGCTTGGCCGGTTTACCCATGGCGAAAATGACGTGAGCCATGATGGCCGCGTCCGGTTGGAATAGCGTGCAGGCCGCCCGTGCCGCGGAGACATGGCGGAGAAGGCCGATCCCGAGCCTGAGCGCTCGGCCGCTCTCTGCGCTTCTGCAGCGGAAAGGATGCAACGGCTGTCGACCCGCGGTTGTCGACCGTCGTAGGATCAGTGTCTTGCGTGAGCACATAGGCCGTGACGGCCCGATCGATGCGAGTTCGCGTCCGATTTCCGCGGATCTAGGTGGCCGCTTACAGACGGCTCGCCCCCCCGCGCCTGCCTCACGGCGGCGTCACGAACGACGCCGGCCCCGCCACCGCGGGCGACGGGTCCTTCCTGTAGCGCTCGACCAGCAGCGCGCGGCGGTCCGCCGTCCACCCGTTCTTCGGCGACGCCGCCTGCACGAGCGCCTCCAGCGCGAGCCGGCACAGCCGCGGATCGCGGCCCTCGCGCAGCTGCTCCTCGAGGAGGGACGGGTGCACGCAGGCCCGCACCGCGGACATCGCCGCGACCATCGCGTCGTGGTGCAGGAGGTCCCGCCGGGCGAGATCGGAGAGCGCCTGCGCGAGCTCCCGCCACTGGAGCAGGCGCTCCGCGAGCCCGAGGTACTGGGGCACGGCGAGGGCGTCCGCCTTCAGCGCGGCGAGGAGCCCCTCCCCGACGGCCAGGTGGTGCCGCGCGGCGTAGGCGCCTAGCCGCGCGTGGAGCACGGGCAGGAACGCCACGAGGTGGCGGCGCTTCGGCGAGAGCTCCTCCAGCCGCCGGACGACGGCCGCTACCTCCCCGGGCTGCATCCTCGCGAGCACGGCGGCCAGCGCCTCGGCCGCCTCCTCCGGCGCGGGCGCGTCCATGTGCCCGAGCAGCCGCTGGAAGAGCGAGCGCCGCTCGTCGCGCAGCGGCAGGTGCGCGGCGCGCCGGAGCAGATCCAGCCGCGCTTCCGGCTCCGGCCGCCCGAGGATCGCGGCGAGCAGGCCCACGACGCGCTGCTCGGCCTCGGTCGACAGCCTGCCGAGCGGGATGTCCGCGAGCTTCGAGGCCACGATCCAGTCGCGATCCTGGACGGCGCGGCCGAAGACGTCCCATGTTTCGGGCCGGTCCAGGTGGTCCCAGAGCGCCCGGAGCAGCGCGATCCGCACGTCGCGGTGGGTCTTCGCGCCGTCCAGCCGCAAGAGGTCCCGGTAGGCGTCGTCGCCGCCCAGCTCGCCGAGCAGGCGCACGACCTCCTTGGCGACGGTCACCTTGGTGGTCGGCACCGCCCGGAGCTCCGCGAGCACCCGCTCCCGGGTCATCTCGGCGAACGCCTTCCGGAGCGCGTAGATGGCCCAGCGCGCGCGATCGTCGCCCAGGCACTCGATGAGGACGGGCACGCCCTGGCCGGCGTCGAGCCACGGCAGGCCCCGGACGGCCATCTCGCGCAGCGGCGGCCGCGGATCCGCGGCGAACGGGGTGATCGCCGACGCGTCGGCGTACGCGAGCCGGACCAGCGTGGCGATGGCGAACCGCAGCGTGGGGACGTCGCACGTCTCGTCCTTGAGCAGCGCGCGCAGGCCGGCCGCGTACCGCTCCTGCTGCCGCGCCGTCCAGCGGCCGTGGCCCGCGCCGAAGTCGATCACCCAGTGCGTCCGGCCCGTCGCGAACCTCCCGGTCATGGGCCGGCTCTCGAGCAGCGGGTCGAGCAGATCCTGGCGCCTGTGGCTCACGTGCCGGGCGACGGCGCCGATCAGGACGAAGCTCGCGTCCTCGCGCAGGAGCGCGGGCACGAGCCGGGCGAACCGCGGCCGGTCATGGATGCGCAGCAGGCCCAGCGCCGCGGCCGCGACGCCGGCGAACGGGAGCTCGCGGGAGAGCCGCTCCAGCGCCTCTAGCAGCGGCGGCACCACCTCGAGGCGAACGCCGAGGCTCTGCGCGAGCAGGAGCACCGCCCCGGCCCGCTCCCTGGTGGACCACGCGTCCGCGAGCTGGGCGAGCGCCGGGGTGAGCCGCTCGGCCTCCGCCCTCGTCAGCCCGTCCCCGAGCCCCGCCGTCGAGACAGAGCCGCGCACGGCGAGGATCTTCGCCAGCCAGCGGGCACCCCACGCGCCGTCGACGCGGAACAGCCGGACCACGAGGCGCTCCATGGCCGAGGCCGTGGCCTGGGACAGGTCCGCGGCGTCGAGCGCGTCCTGCGCGATGGCGCCCACCGCCTCGAGGTGCTCCGGCGCGAACCGGGCGACGGGCAGCGCGGCGAGCGCGGCGAGCATCGCGCGCCGCACCGGGTCCTGCTCGAACTTGCGGGCGCGCACGTTCGCGAGGGCGTCCGCGAGCGCCCCCCGGTCGTGCGCGACGGTCGCGAGGAGCAGCCCCTGCGCCTTCGCCCGCTCCTCGCCCTCCGGGTGCCCGAGGAGCGGCGCGAGCACGTCCTTGGCCTCGGCGAACGAGAGGAGGCGCGCGTAGGTCATCCGCCGATCAGGTTTCGAGACGAGCGAGGGGCAGCTGAACAGGTGCCGTCGCGCCTCGCGCTCGCGCAGGTCGCGGGGCAGGACCTCGAGCACCTCGGGCGCGATCGTGCCGTCGGGGGCCTGGGCGGCGCAGGACCAGCGCTCGAAGGCCCGCTCCCGGATCGCCTGCTCCTCGGCCGAGTCGGCGCTCACGTAGCGGAACAGGAAGGCGCCGAAGCCCCCGCGCCCGCCGAGGAGGAAGGCCCGCAGGACGGCCTTCTGGTCGTCGGAGCGCAGCCGCAGGAACCACCGCGCGCCCCGCTTGCCGTCGCTCAGCGCGCCCCAGGCGTGGCGGATGAGGAACTCGAGGCGCTCGGCGCCGAGCGCGGGCGCGCCCTTGTCGAAGCGCACGACAGCGAAGGCGCCGGGCGGCCGCGCGGGGCGGCCGCTCTCGTGGCGGGCCTTGAGGAGGTCGAACGTGGCGGCCGGGCGCGCGACGGCCAGCACGCCGAGGGGGCCGGCGACGAACGAGGGCTCCTCGCCGAGCTCGAAGAGGGCGTGGAGCAGCCGCAGCGCGGCGTCGGGAGCGCGCCGGGCGAGCGGGACGAGCAGCGGCGCGAGGCGGTAGCGGTGGCGGACGTCGAGCGATCGGGAGCGCGCGATCGCCTCCCCGAACCAGCGCGCCGCGACGTCGGGGTGCTTGTCGGCGAGCCGCGCGAGGCAGAGCGGGCCGCCTGCCTCGTCGATGTCGTGCCGGTGCGCGGACACGAGCGGCTCGGAGCCGTACGGGAGCAGGTCCACGAACCTCGGATCGCGCCCTTGCTTCATGCGCGCGCCGAGGAAGGCGTCGACGACGCTCTGGCGCCTCCGGTCAGCGAGGTCGCCGACCGCGCGCCGGAGGGAGCGCCGCTCGACGATGGCGCCGAGGGCCTCCAGCGCCTGGGCGTCGTCGCAGAAGCGGGCGACCATGCCGCACGCCCGCTGCCGCACGACGCGGGAGGGGTCCGAGAGGGCCGCCACGACGCGCGCGCCGTCTCCCGAGCCGTACACGCTCACGAGCGCGAGGAGGCGCTCGTACGGCTGCGCGCTGCGCGAGAGCGCGCCGAGGATGGCGCCGGCGCCGGCGTCGCCGCGCGCGGCGGCGCGGCCCAGCTCCACGACGCGGCGAACGCGGTCGTGGTGCGTCTTCGGCTCGAGCTCGGCGAGGAAGGAAGCGGTGTCCATGGGCGGCGATGATAACGCCTCGATGCGTGAGGCTCGCAAGGCAAGGCGCTTCGTGGATCTGAAGGCGGTGCTCGGACGAGAAATTTAAACCGCCAAGAGCGCCAAGGACGCCAAGAGAGACAGAGATGACAAGAGAGAGCGAAGAGAGAAGGCTTCCGGCGCACGCCTTCTGATTCTCAGCTAAAATTCTCTCTCTTGGCGTCCTTGGCGTCCTTGGCGGTTCTATCTCTCTCTCTTCTCTTCGCGTCCCTGCCGGTTCAATCCCTCTCTAATCCCAGCGACCCGAGAGGACCGCGCGCATCCGGTCGATCCGCAGCGCGCGCTCCAAGGCGCGCCCCTCGAAGGCGCTGAGCAGCGCGGGCAGCGCCTGCCGGGCCAGCGCCAGGAGCGCGCGGCGGCGGACCTCGGGATCGAGCCTGCCCTCGGTGACGATCTGGCCGAAGGCGAGGGCGAGGATCGCCTCGTCGCGGGTGAGCAGGCTGTACTCGTCCTCCTCGCCGAGCGCCTGGACCTCGGCCGCTTCCACGGCGTCCCAGTGGGCGTTCTCCACCTCCCAGCGGGCGAGGAGCGCGTCGAGGAGCTCGAGGGGGCTGCCCTTCGGGTGCTCGTCGCGGAAGTCGCGGAACGCGGTCAGGGTCTCGTGGGCGGTCTCGTTGCCGAAGGGGGCGGTCTCGTCGGTGAGCGACCAGAAGAACGGGTCGGTCAGGGCGGCGGCGGCCCTCGGGTGGCAGTCGTCGGGCGAGAGATCGGGGAGCTCGGGCGCTTCGGTCATGGGTGAACGCTTTCCGTCGGGTGAGGCGCTGGCGCGCAGCGCCGCTACCTTACCGCGTCGGGGCGTCACGTCAGATCGCGGCGCGCTCGTCCATCACCACTTCCAGTGCCCCTTGCCCTTGCCCTTGTGCCTGCGCTTGTGCTTGTGGACGATGATGACCCGGCCGTCGTCGTCATCGTCGTCGTGCACGACCACGGTCGGCTTGACGTCGACCTTCACGGCCCACGCGGTGGCCACCAGGATGCCGATCACCGGCGCGCTCGGGCCGACAACGATCACCGAGCCCGAGCGGTAGCCGCAGAGGACCACGTCCGTGTGCCCGCCTTCCTTGACCACCACCGTGATCTTGGTCGGGTTGACCTTCACGTTCAGCTTGCCCGTGAAGTAGAGCCGGTCGGGCCCAGGGGCGAGCACGATGACGTCGGGGCCCGACGCCGTCTGGATGGCCAGCTTGATCTCGCGCTCGCCGATCGGCACCGGCTTGAGGTTGAGATCCAGCACGTACACGCGCAGATCGCCAGAGTCCTTGTCGGCGACGATCTCCACGATGTCGTCGCCCACGGGCTGGAGCACGCCCCCGTTCGGCCCCTTCATCCCGTCGAGCTTGTGCGCGTCGTTCTCCTTGGCCTTCTCCTGGAGCTCCCGGGTGCCGCCGCGCGGCACGTGCAGCACGCCCTTGAACGGCGCGCCCTTGACGTTGAACTCGTAGTTCACCTCCGTCAGGTCGTCCTCGAGCGGCGGGATCTTGGCGAGCAGGACCCCCCCCGACTTCGGCTCCGGCACGAGCTCCGCCGTCACGGGGGCTCCCTCCTTGCCAGGCACCTTGACCTTGACGTTGCCCGACACGCCCTCCTCGATGGGCTTCCCGTCGCGATCCTTGACGAGCACCGTCACCTGCCCGTCCTGCGCCACGGTCATGACGACCGAGCCGGGCTCGTGCTGCTCGGTCAGCGCCCAGTTGTCCTCGATGCTCTCCGCCGTGATCTGCGGCGACTTGCTGCAGGCAGGCGAGACGAGCGCCGTCGAGGCGACCGCGAGCGCGACGAGCACGGAACGGAGACAACCCTGGATTCGCATATATCCCCCTCTGGCAAAGCGTATCGCGAGCGTTCGAGCCGCGGAGCCAACCCAAGGCGCCCTGGCGGGCCGGCCGCGCGCATCCTATCCGATCGGCCGCCGCGCCCGTGGACCTGTCCCGATGTGTTCACACCCCACATCCTGTGCGCCTCAAACCTGCTTGCGGGTCACGGACCAGATGAAGCCGTCGTACCAGAAGTGCATCAGCGCCACGGTCTGCGTGATCGACCACAGCGCGCGGTCGTCGGCCGGCGCGAGCTCGGCCCAGACCCCGTAGGCGAGGACCCCCCCGAGAAAGGCGACCGCCGCGAGCAGCTTCCCCGACCGGAATGCGTCGAGGCGCAGCCGCCGGCGGAGCCGGCCGCCCTCGGACCACCAGACGAGCGCGAGGTACTGCACGGCGTGGAACAGGTTCATGATGAAGAACGCCTGTCCCCAGGGGTTGAACCCCCACGTGTAGATGGAGCAGAGCCCCGTGCTCGCGAAAAGCCACACCTTGGGGAACGACACCCGGTATCCCCGCCGGTACATCGCGCGATAGGCGAGCGCGTAGTAGAGGAGGAACAAGGTGCCTGCGGCGATGACGGCCCAGGTGATGTAACGATGGCCCGACGCCATCAGCGCCGGGACCGCGGTGAAGAAGGCGGCGTCCACGTCCTCGAAGGCGTCGAAGCTCTGGAAGTGAAGGAGCATCGTCGCGCCGGCCAGGATCGGGCCGGCGTAGAGGAGCAGGTTGAGCCAGAGGTCCAGCCGCCGGCCGAGCGCCGGCGCGTTCCCCTGGCGCGCGTCGTAGATGCGCCCGAGGCCGAACGTCTGGAGCGCCGAGTGGTAGACGTCCCAGAACACCACGAGGACCGACACGACGGCGACGGCCCACATGGACAGCATCATCGCGGCGAACAGGGCGACCGGCGCCACGAGGAAGCGGAGCCGGTGCTGCCGGAAGATGCCCGCGTTGCCGTGGCTCCGGAGGAACACCGCGGCGAGGTGGCCGTGGATCAGCGTGCCGATGAAGAGCGTCGCCCACGTGACCTTCTCCCCGTGGAGCCTGAACCTCGCCTCGGCGAACGGCGTCCCGGCGATCAGGGCGCCGGCGGCGAACGCGAGGAGCGGCGGGAGCAGGAAGAAGGCCCAGTCGTACCCGCGGCTCACGATGTAAGCCGTCCTGTCCGCCGCGGCGAGGAGCGCAAGGGACGCGGGCTCGGCCCGTGCGCTCATACAGGACGCTCGACCGCCGCGGGCCGCGGCGCCGGGGCTGCCTGCGAGAAGCCGATGGTCCACCCCTGCGCACCGAGATGGTCGACGAGGGAGAGCAGGAAGAGATTCACGCCGAGCATCTCCAGCGACTCCTCCACGAAGTCGATGAGCGCATAGACGAGGTTGTCGCTCCCGGCCTGCTCGGTCCAGTACCCGAGCGGCAGCTCCAGGGCGAGGGCGCCGGCGACATAGATACCGCCCGAGAGAAGAAATCGATTCCTTGTGTCGCGCGGGAGGTGCGAGAGGAACCTCAGGTACGCGAGCGCGAACACCGCCACCACGACCGCGGCCGGGATCACCCAGCTGAAGTACAGGGCCCCGCCCAGCTCGAGCCAGGAGCTCGCCGCCTCGTGGATCTCGACGACCTCGTCGAGCGAGATGTAGAGGAACGCCGCGGCGAGCCCCCACCAGTGCCTCGCGAAAGCGCCCGCGCGGCGGGCGCCAGCAGCGATGACCGCCAGGGTGAGCGAGCACACGAGCAGCAGGGACGATGTGTACCACGTGGGCACATTCTGCTCGTAGCTCAGCGAGAGCAGCGGGACGACGCCGCTGCGGCTCTTCAATCGAAGGATCGGCTTGAGCACCTCGACGGCGAGCCCGGCGCTCGCGACGGCCGCCATCACGGCGAACATCGCGAACCGCAGCCTGGCTCTCGGGAGGGTGATCTCCATCGAACATGAACAGATACGCGAGGAGCGCGGACGCGGTCAACGCGGCCAGCGCTCGGTCACGTGGCGGGCGGCGCGCCCTGGCGAGCGGCCTCAGGAGAGCTCGCCGCGCGCGCCCGAGGCCGCCCGGCGGCGGAATGCGGTGAGAACGAGCAGGCACCGTTCGTCGCGTTCGCCGCGTTCTTCGCGGCGGTCGCGCTGCCCGCGGTCGACGCCGGACGCGCGCGTTCAAGGGGCCTGGTAGGACACGATCTGGCCCTCGAAGCGGTAGTCGCCGCCGTTGACCCAGAACACGTCCTGCCCTTCCGGGGCGATGACGCGCCAGGCGAAGTGCTGGCCAAGCGCGAGCACGATGGTCGTGTTGCTCTCGAGATCGTGCGCGTTGACGCTGCGGTTGCGGCTCATGTCCGTCGAGAACAGCGTCGAGCCCCTGATGGCGAGCCCCGCCATCGAGCCCCCCTGATAGACAAGGGTCTTCTCACCTCCGGCGATCGGCGCCTTGAACACACCGCCGTCGCCGGCGTTGCCCCAGTAAACGAACTCCGTGTCGACCGCGATCCCGGTCGGCTCGGCCTCGTTCTCGGCGAGGACGGTCACCTCCCCGCCAGACTTCGCCACCTTGTAAACCTTGTTGGTCGCCTTGCCGCCGGTCCAGTAGATGTTCTCCGCGTCCTGCGCCAGGTGCTCGGGCTTGCCGGCGTCGGCCGCGAGGACGACGGGCTCGCCGCCATCGCTGCCGTCGAGCGCCAGCTTGTAGATGTTGTGCCCGTCCGCGTCGCCGAAATAGATGGCCGACTCGTCGCCGATGAGGCTGAGCAGGTAGCCGACCTCCACCACCGTCTCCACCTCCAGGGTCGCCTTGTTGACGCGCCGGATCGCCGACGGGATGACCGGATCGTTGTCGCCGCCGCTCGCCCAGTACACGTCGGAGTCGTTGACCCACAGCGCCGTCGGATCGGGATCCGCGGGGGTGATCGCCTCCGCCTCGGCGGTGCCTGCCTTGACGCGGTAGATGAAGCCATCGTTCGAGTCCGCGGGCGCGTTCTCCTGGGTGCCGCCGCTCGCAAAGTAGATGTAGGCTTCGTCGGCGGCGATCGCCTTCGGGAAATAGTGCTGGTTCGCCAGCGCCGTCGGCGCGGTCATCCCCGCGTAAAAATTGGAGAAATGCGTGGTCTCCGCAATCAGGCCGGCGGCGGAGACCTCGTGACGCGAGAGCGGCGTGAAATCGTCGGAGCCCTGGGGCGCGGTGAAGGCACGGGCGTCAAGGAAGGTGTTCTCCCCGAGCTCCGCCTCGAGCTCGACGGTGATCGGCAGCGTGAGCGTGACCGGCTTGTCGAACGTCTGCCCCTCCGGGCCGAGGAGATACATCGGCCCTACCGAGCCTTCACGGGTGTCACGGACGTGCTCGATCGTGAGCTCCGTCGCCGCGCTGACCGCCCCCGGCGGGACCTCGATCTTGAAGCCGTCCTCCGCGGTGAAGACCCCCCCCTGGGAGTCGACGGAGAACTGCGGGCTGGTCCCCGGCCCGGTGTCGCCGTCCGTGTCCGTCCCCCCGCACGCCGCGCTGCCCAGCGCGGCCGCCGCACACGCCACCACCACCAATGAGGATCGATGCATCGCCTTGCTTCTCCGCGGGCGGTCATCGCCGCCCTGTTCTTGTAAACGAATGGTTTCTGCCCACATGGGTGCACGCGCGGCCGCGGCGTCGCCGTCACAAACAGGCAATAGCGAAGCGCTCAGTACGCCAGCGGCGAGGCCGCGCCAGAGCACGCGAGAACCCACGCGCTCACCCCTCAGGGTTCTCCGGAGCTCTAGTTGCACCGCGGCTCGCCGGCGGCTCATGAATCGACACGACGGGACAACCAGGTCGCGCGGGCGCTCGGATGCGCTCGTCGGCGCAGGTGCCTGCGCCGAGGCGTCACGGGAGACGGGACGTGCCTGACCGCTTCACGCCGCCTGCGGCGCCGAGAATGTGAGGAGGTGACGCTCCGCCGGGCCCGGCGGAACGTCAGCGCCCGGGGAGCGGCAGCCCGGCGTGCGCCGAGAGCCGGGCCATCGCGAGCTTCGCGGCGACGAGCGCCTCCTCCGGCGTGCGGCCGGTGGCCGAGAGGTGGCCCATCTTGCGACCGGCCCGGGCGACCCGCTTGCCGTAGAGGTGGAGCCGGACGCCCGGGATCTCCAGCGCGGCATCGAAGGCCGGCGGCGCGCCGCCGAGCCACAGATCGCCGAGCAGGTTCACGATCGCGGCAGGGCGGACGGTCTCGACCGAGCCGAGCGGGAGATCGCACACAGCGCGCACCGCCTGCTCGAACTGGCTCGTCGCGCAGGCGACCTCGGACGCGTGGTAGCTGTTGTGGGGCCGCGGGGCGAGCTCGTTGATGAGGAGGCGGCCGTCCCTGAGCAGGAAGAGCTCGACCACGAGCAGGCCCTCCACGCGCAGGCCGACCGCCAGATCGAGCGCGATCTGCACCGCCTGCCCCGTCACGGCGGCCGAGAGCGGGCCCGGCAGCAGCGACCAGTCGAGGATCTGGTCGCGGTGGTGGTTCAGGGCCGGCGGGTAGACCGCCAGCTTGCCGCTCGGGCTCCGCGCGACGAGCACCGACAGCTCGGCCTCGAGGTCGAGCGCCTGCTCGACCACGCAGCGCTGCCCGCCCAGCGACCCGAAGAGCGCGGCGGCGTCGCGCCCGACGTCGTCGGCGTCGCCCTTGCCGGCCTCGCCGGCCGGCGCGCCCGCCGAGAGCCGCAGCTGCCCCCTGCCGTCGTACCCGCCGACGCACGACTTCACGAAGCACGCCCCGCCCATGGCGCGCGCCGCCTCGACGAGCTGCTCGCTCGTCGCTACCTCACGGAAGGGGCCCACCGGGAAGCCGTTGCGCGACAGCCAGCCCTTCTGCACGCCGCGGTCCTGCACCATGGCCAGCACGTCGGCCGACGGGCGCACCGGCGCGAAGCGGGCGGCGGCCGCGAGGCCCTCGGTGGAGACCTTCTCGATCTCGAGGGTCACCACGTCGCACTGCGACGCGAGCTCGACCGCCCTCTCCACGTCGTCGAACGACGCGACGATGCACTGATCGAGCACCGATCGGGCCGGGCAATCCGGGTCCGGGTCGAGCGCGTGGACCTTGTACCCGAGCGTGCGGGCGGCGAGCGCCGTCATGCGGCCGAGCTGGCCGCCGCCGAGAATACCGAGGGTGGAGCCGGGAGCGATGGGCATTTCCAGGGGACCTACACGAGGATCGCGTCGCGGAGCACCGCCGCTTCCTGCGCGCTGCGGAAGGCGGCGAGGCGCTCGCGGAGCTCGGGGTGCTTGCCGGACAGGATCGCCGCCGCGAACAGGGCGGCGTTCGCCGCGCCGGGCTTGCCGATCGCCATCGTGGCGACGGGGACGCCCTTCGGCATCTGGACGATCGAGAGCAACGCGTCCATGCCGTTCAGCGCCGTGGCGGGGATGGGCACGCCGATGACCGGCAGCACCGTCTTCGCGGCGACCATGCCGGGCAGGTGGGCGGCGCCGCCGGCGGCGGCGATGATCACCTCGAGCCCGCGCCCCTCGGCCGAGCTCGCGTACTCGAACATCCGGTCCGGCGTGCGGTGCGCCGAGACGACGCGCACCTCGTGCGGGATGCCGAGCTGCGTGAGCAGCTCGCTGGTCACCGCGAGGTGCTCGTAGTCGCTCTTGCCGCCCATGATCACGCCGACCCAGGGCCTCTCGGTCGAGCTCGCTGCCAATTCCGTGCGGGCCCGGCCCTCGCCGGCCCCTCCCTGCGCCATCGTGCTCATCGTTCCACCGATCGTTCCACCGATCACCCGGTCATCGATCCATCGACGCGTCGCGGCCGCGTCAGCGCGTGAGCTGTTCGAGCAGGCTCAGGCTCTCGCGCTCCTCCTCGCCGATCTCGCCGTCGGACGAGATCATCTCGCGCGCAGCGGCAAGGAAGAGCTGCCGGTGCGCGCGGGGGATCTTCATCGGATCCAGGTCGTCGGCCGCGGGGGGCACATCGAGCCAGCTGCGCACCTCCTTGGCCTCCTCCTCGTCCAGCTGGAGCCGCAGGATCATCTTGCGCACGAACTCGCGCTCCTGCTCGCGCACCTGGAGGTCGGCCCAGGCGAACGAACAGATGAACCGCATCAGCTGGAGGCGTTCCTGGCGAGAGAGCTTGTCGAGCATGGGAGGGGACTCTAGCCCGGATCAGCCGGCGTTTTGGGTGGAAATCAGCGCACGGCCAGGCATAAGGAGATTCCCGTCATTCCCGTGCCTCACGCGCGACTCGCGCATCCCGCGGGCTCGCGCATGCGCGCGGCTCGCACCTCCGGCTCCTCCATCGTCTGCCGTTATTCCGGCGGCTCCGGATCCCGCGAGATCCGCGCGGACCGGTACGGTTCGCGGCGCTGGCGCGGCCTCCGCTGCGCCCGCCCGCCGCGGCTCACCGGTACGGGCCGGCGACGCGCGGGCCGCGGAGGAGCGCCGCCAGGTGCAGCTGCGCGCCGAGCAGGTCGCGCAGGGTAGCGGGGTCCTCGAGCGGCGCCGGCACCGTGACCACGATGGCGTGCGGGGCGATGCGGAGCGCGCGCGCGCGGGCCCGCAGACGCTTGACCGCCTCGCGCGCCCCGGACGAGGCGGCGCGCAGCTGCTCGGGGTTGTCCGGATCGATCGGCGCGTCGAGGGGCGGATCGAGCACCAACGTGACCTCGGAGCACTCGGGGTGGAGGCCGCGTTCGAAGCAGGTGTCGATGTGGAACGTGGCGCCGTCGAGCTGCGCGTCCCGGATGCGCATGCGGCCCACCTCGAGGCGGCCGTGGAGCTCCGCCGCGAACCGCTCCCAGGCCGGGCGCATGCCGGCCATCGGCGTGGGCGGCGGGATGCGCGCGGAAGCGGCCGTGATCTCGACCGCCAGCGCGGCGAGGTGCTCGAGGAACGCGCCGAGCCAGGGCTGATCGTGGCCCGGCGTGCGGGACCGGACCGACACGTGCTCGTCGTCGAGCCGGACGTCATCGAAGGCGAGCAGCGCCCGGCGCAGCGGCCCCGCGATGACGGCGCGCACCTGGCCAGGGTCGCGCCCGCGCACGCGGTAGCGGCGGCCGAAGCCCTCGTCGTCCTCGGACGAGAGCGCGAGCAGGAAGCGCTTCACGCCGACGTCCAGGTCGAGCCCCCACGACGGCCAGCGCAGCTCGCCCATGAGCGCGCCGCTCGACGACGAGCCCGCGTCGATCCACACGGACGCCGCGCAGCCGGCGAGCGCGCCCGTGAGGCGCAGCTCCAGCGGGTCGAGCGAGAGGCCGTGGCGCGCGCCTACCGCTTCCCAGACCGCGCGCCACCTCCCCGAGCCGATCTGCCGGCGCATCGCGCCGAGGCCGGGCGGCCTGTCGAACACGCCGAGGACGAGCGGCGTCGTGTGGACGATGCCGTCGCCGCGCGCGAGCTCGACGCGCACCTCGAGCCCCCAGACGAGGGCGACCCAGCCGGCGTCGAACGAGGGCGCGACCGAGCGCGGGATCCGGAACCGGAACGGCAGCTCGCGCCCCTCGTCGCGGCTGTCGGCGCGGCGGAAGGCGGTGAAGCGGTGCGCCTCGGTCGCGCGGTTCGACGCGGTGGGGTCGGCGCTGAGGAGGCGCTCGACGCCGACGAGCGAGATCTCGATCCCGCGCACGCTGCGGCCTTGCACGTTGCCGAGGGCCACCGCCCCGGAGATCTCGTCGCCCGGCGCGAAGACCTGATCATCGAGCGAGACCTCGATGAAGGGGGTGTCGCCGCGCGCCGTCGTCCCCGCGGCCGGCGACCGGGCGGGGCGCGTGACGGGGCGCGGCGTGACGAGCACCTCGTACGACTCCTGGACGTCGAGCCACCACGGGATCGCGACGGAGAGCGTGATGCCGTAGCGGATCTCGGCGCGCGTGCCGAGGTACGAGCAGGGCGCGTCGGGCGGGAGCGGGAAGCTCGCGCGGTAGCGCTGCTCGCCGTCCGGCAGCGTCGTCTCCCCGGCGACGCGGGCGACGAGCGAGAGGAAGTGGGGGGGCACGAGGACGCGCTCCTCGACGCGGGCGACCTGCATGCCCTCCAGGTGGAGCTCGATCGAGTCCACCGGCGTCCTCCCGCGGCTGCGGAGCACGAGCTCGACCAGGACGACGTCGCCCGGGTGGACGGTCCTGGACATCCGGAGCTCGATGTCGGGTCGGCTTCGCATGGCGTCCGGCTCAGCGGCGCGGGCTCACTTCACGAGCGGCGCCGGGACGGCGAGGCGCAGCGGCCCGCGGGGGGCGCCGCGCTCGAAGAGCTCGCCGCGCCTGTCCGCGACGCCGAGGCGCATGAGCCCGTCCGCGCGCACGAGCGCGAAAGGGGCGCGCGGGACGGGGGCGTCGCGGGCCGAGTCGCCGCGGCCCGCGTCGAACGGGACGACGAAGACCACGACGTCCTCGGCGCCGGAGGGGGGCGCCGCGGGGCTCGCGCAGCGCGCCGCGACGGTCGCGTTCCTGTCCTCGCTGGCGCAGCGGGCGAGCGCGCGCCGGTCCGGGTCGGCGCCGCCCTGCGCGAGGTGGTCGGCGGCGGCGAGGCGGACCGCCTCGGCGGGGTCGCGCGCGAGCAGGTCCCTGGCCGCGGCGCCGTCGCAGCGCGCCCGGGCGACGGTGAGGCCCGCGAGCGCGTTGGCGCGCACGTACGGGCGCGCGTCGGACAGCGCGCCGCAGAGCGCCGCGGCCGCGCGCGCGGGCTGGCCGGCGCGGCCCGCGATGCGCCCGATCGCGCCCGCCGCGTTGCCCGCCACGGCGGCGTCGGGGTCCCTGAGGAGCGGCGGGAGCAGCGGCAGCGCGTCCGCGGCGCCCACCGCGCCCAGCGACCAGATCGCGCTGGCGCGCACGCCTGGATCCGGATCGCCCGCGAGCTTGCGGAGCGCCGCGGAGGCCTCCGGGTGCCCCGCGAGCGCCTCGGCGATCTTGCGGCGGTCGTCGATGGGCGCGGTCGCGGCCATCCGGGCGAGCGCGGCGCCCGCGGCCTGCCCCGGCATGCGGCCGAGCCCCTCGAGCAGCGCGTCGCGCGCGGCGTCCGGCGCGCTCGCGACAGCGGCCGCTACGTCGCGGACGAGGTCCGGGTCGCTCGGGTCCTTCGCGTTGTTCGCGTCCGTCGCACCCTTGCCGTCGCCGGCGCGGGAGAGCGCGCCCGAGAGGGCGATGCCGAGCGCGCCGCGGTCCTGCTCGGCGGCGACAGTGAGGCGCTGGAGCAGCGCGCGCGCGCTCCCTGGGCCGGCGACGCGGGAGAGCGAGACCGCCGCGCGGAGGCGCACGTCGGCCGACTCGTCGTCGAGCGCCTCCAGCAGCGCGGCGTCGACGGCGGCGCCGAGCTTCCCGGCGGCGCGCGCGGCCCCGAGCGCCTCGATCACCGCGAGGCGGAGCGGGGCGGAGCGGGCCGTCGCGAGCGGCAGCAGGACCGCCTGCGCGCGCGGCGAGCCGGTGCGCCCGAGCAGCTGGATGAGGGCGAGCTTCTCGTCGGGCGGGGTGGCCGGGTCGACCAGCAGGGCGCGCGCGGGGTCGACCGCGCGCCCGTCGGGCCGCGCCGGATCGAGCAAGGCTGTCGCGGTGCGGATCGCCTCGCGGCGGACCGAGGGATCGGCGTCGCCGAGCAGCTCGAGCACGCTGGGCAGCGCCGCGGGGTCGCCGAGCGTCCCGAGCGCGCGGAGCCCGTGCCGGAGCGGGACGACGCCGCGCTGCATCCCCCGGACGAGCGCGGGGAGCCCTTCCCTGGCCTTGAGCTCACCGAGCACGAGGGCAGCGCCCGCCGCGGTGTTGCCTGACGGCGCTGCCGCGAGCGCGGCGATGAGCGCCGGGACGACCGTCGCCGCCAGCTTCCCGGCGCTGACGAGCGCGTCGCGCACCGCGGACCGCGGCGCCGCCGGGTCGTCCTTCGCGAGCGCCGCGAGCAGCACCTTCACCGCCGCGTCGGAGCCGATGCGGCCGAGCGCCCGGAGCGCCGCTTCCCGCACGTCGTTGCTCGACGCGCTGCTGTCGGCCGGGCGCGCGCCGGCGAACGCGCCCGCGGACCCCGGCGACGCCGCGACGAGATCGGCGATCGCGGACGTCGCCTCGTCGGACCGCAGCCGGCCGAGCGCGGTCACCGCCTCGACGCGGACGTCCTGGGACGCGTCCTGCAGCGCGAGGATGAGCGCGCTGACCGCCCTCGCGTCGCCGAGCTCCCCGAGCGCCCGCGACGTGGCCCTGCGGACCTCCGGCACCGAGTCCTGCACCTTGCCGATGAGCGGCACGACCGCCCGCGCGTCGCCGATCCGGCCGAGCGCGCGCGCTACCTCCGCGCGCACCTCGGGCGCTGTGTCGTCGAGGTGCCCGAGCAGCGGCGACACAGCGTCCGGGAGCCCCGCCGCGCCCATCGCGGCCGCGGCGGCGAGGCGGACGTGCGGGTCGGGATCGCCGAGCACCCGCCCGAGCGCGACGACGGAGCGGTCGGTGGGCGCCGCGCGGATCACATCGCAGGCCGCGAGCCGCAGGCGCGCGTCGCCCTCGCCGAGCCACTCGATCACGAGGTCTCCCGCGCGGGGCATCCGGAAGCGCACGGCCGCGCCGGCGAGGTGCAGCCGCACCTCGACGTCCGGATCGCTCATACCCTTCTGGATGAGCCCGATCGCCGTCTCCGGGGCGAGCTCTCCGACGCGGGTCGCGGCGAGCCGGCGCTCTGACACGTCGCCCGAGCTGAGCGCGCGCGCGATCTGCTCCGGCACGTTCGGCCAGAGGAACGCGGCCGCGTCCCCGGGCGGCGCCAGGGCCGCGGCCGAGGCGGCGACGACGAGCAGGACCTGCGGAAGGCGGCGCAGCGGCGAGACAGAACGGCGCACGCCCGGAGCGTAGTACAGCGGGCGCGGCCGCGTCATGGCCGTTCCAGGCGGGTCGACGGCCGCGGGCCGAGGCGCCGGGCGGACGCGAGCGGCCGGGGGACGGGCGCCTCCGCCGGCCGCGGGGAGGACCTGTTCCCTGGCGCTCCCGCGACCGTCCCCGGCGTGCAACAGTCGGGCGAGGTGCCTGACATGATTCCCTTCTCCGTTCTCGACCTTTCTCCGATTGTCCAGGGCGGAGACGCCGCCCAGGCCCTGCGCAACACCCTCGACCTGGCGCGGCACGCCGAGCGGCTCGGCTATCACCGCTACTGGCTGGCCGAGCACCACAACATGGGCGGCGTGGCCAGCGCCGCTACCTCGGTCGTGATCGCGCACGTGGCCGGCGGCACCTCGACGATCCGCGTCGGCGCGGGCGGGATCATGTTGCCGAACCACGCGCCGCTCATGATCGCCGAGCAGTTCGGCACGCTGGCGTCGCTCTTCCCCGGCCGAATCGATCTGGGCGTCGGTCGCGCGCCCGGCTCGGACCCGGCCACCGCCCGCGCGCTGCGGCGCAACCTGGCCGGCGACGTCGACGGCTTCCCTCAGGACGTCCTCGAGCTGATGGGCTACTTCCGCCCGGCGGAGCCTGGCCAGCTCGTGCGCGCCGTGCCCGGCGCCGGCCTGGACGTGCCGATCTGGATCCTCGGCTCCAGCCTCTTCGGCGCGCAGCTCGCCGCGGCGCTGGGCCTCCCCTACGCCTTTGCGTCGCACTTCTCGCCGGGCCAGATGATGCAGGCGATCGCGCTGTACCGCCGGGAGTTCCGCCCCTCGGCGCAGCTCGCGCAGCCCCGTTTGATGCTGGGCTTCAACGTGTGCGCCGCCGACACCGACGAGGAGGCCCGCCGGCTCTGGACCTCTCTCCAGCAGGCCTTCATCAACCTGCGCCGCGGCCGGCCGGGGCCCGTGCCGCCGCCTGTCGAGGGCTTCGAGCGCGAGCTGGGCCCGATGGAGCGAGCCGGCCTCGAGCAGATGCTCTCCTGCTCGGCCGTGGGCTCGCCGGAGACCGTGCGGCGCGGCCTGAGGGCCTTCATCGAGCGCACCGGCGCCGACGAGCTCATGGTGACGACCATGATCTTCGACCACGCCGCGCGGGTGCGCTCGTTCGAGATCACGGCGCAGGTGCGCGACGAGCTCGCCCGCGCCGGGTGAGGCTCCTCGTCCGGCCACCTCCGGCGGCGCCCGGGCCCGGTCGCCCTGAAGTTCAGCAATTTCGGTCAGGCATGGCGGGCGGCCGCTCGTTACCCTGCCTCTCGCCGAGGAGGACACCGCGTTGACCGAAGCCGCCGCGAACGCCTATATCGCCAGGTTCCGCAGGGTGCTCGAGCACATCGACGCGCACCTGGAAGAGGACTTGACGCTCGAGCGGCTGAGCGGCGTCGCCGCGTTCTCGAAGTACCACTTTCAGCGGCAGTTCTCCGAGCTGTTCGGGATGGGCGTCCACGAGTACGTGAAGCTCGTCCGCCTGCGGCGCGCGTCGTACCGGCTCGCCCTGCCGGCGCGGGAGCAGGCCCGGATCATCGATATCGCGCTGGCGAGCGGCTACGAGAGCCCCGAAGCGTTCTCTCGCGCCTTCAAGAAGGCCTTCGAGCAGACGCCGTCCGAGTTCCGGGAGCAGCCCCGGTGGGACCCTTGGCACTCGACCCATGAGCGCCTGAGAGAGACAAGGACCCTCCCCATGCAGTCAGTTCATCGCGCCGAGGACGTGAAGATCGTGCGGTTCGAGGCGACGCGCGTCGCTGCCTTCGAGCACCGGGGCGACCAGAAGCGGATCCTTGAGTCGGTGCGCACGCTCATCGCGTGGCGCAAGGAGAACAGGCTCCCGCCGCGGGTGAGCGCGACGTTCAACATCCTGTACGACAACCCGGCCGAGACCCCGCCGGAGGCCTACCGCGCGGACATTTGCGCAGGAATCAATCGCCCGGTGTCAGAGAACCCGTTCGGCGTCGTCGAGAAGACGATCCCTGGCGGCCGCTGCGCCGTCCTGCGGCACATCGGAGGCGACGACACGCTCTTCCACGCCGTAAAGTACCTGTACGCGACCTGGCTGCCCGCGAGCGGAGAGGAGCTGCGGGATTTCCCGCTCGTCCTGCAGCGGGTGCGCTTCTTCCCGGAGGTGCCCGATCACGAGGCCGTCACGGACATCTTCCTCCCGCTCCAGTGAACAGACAGCCATTCCCTTGATCTTCCCGTCACCCCGACGCCTTCCGGAGAAACGCGCATGAATCGATTCGTGGGCAGCCGCAGCCTTGTCGTGCGAGACGCGATGAAGGACCTCTCGTTCCCGGTCCTGCTGATGTACCCGACCGACGTCCCGGCCGGGGTCGTCGCGATGGGGCCTTACTCGCTCGAGGTAGCTCCGGACGCCCCCCTTCCCGGCGGCCCCTCGCCCCTCGTGGTCATCTCGCACGGCGGCGGCGGCACGCCCCTCGCGTACCGCACGCTCGCTTCCCACCTCGCGCGGAGCGGGTATCTCGTCGCGATGCCGGAGCACCCCGGGGACAACCGCCACGATCAATCCCTTTCCGAGTCGGTCGAGAACCTCGAGAACCGACCTCGGCACATCCGGCTGACGCTCGATGCTCTCTTTTCCGACGCGGAGATCGGGCCTCACCTGCAGCCCGACAACGTCGCGCTCCTCGGACACTCCATGGGCGGCTATACAGCGCTCGCCGTCGCGGGCGGGCAGCCCTGGACGGGGCCAGGGCAGAAGGTCGCGGTCACGAGAGATCCGCGCGTCAACGCGCTGGTCCTGATGGCCCCCGCCTCGTGCTGGTTCGTCCCCAACCACGCCTTGCAGGACGTCAGGGTGCCCATCCTCTTGCTCGTGGCGGAGCACGACCGCATCGCGCCGAGGTGGCAAGGGCAGCTCGTCCTCGATCTCGTCCCCGACCGGGCTCAGGTCACCTACAAGATCGTCGAGAATGGGGGCCATTTCTCCTTCCTGAGCCCGTTTCCTCCCCACATGCGCAACCCGGGCTTCCTGCCCGCCACCGATCCCCCCGGCTTCGATCGCGAAGCGTTTCAGCGCCAGCTCGAGCAGGACGTGTGCAGTTTTCTCGATGCGTCGCTGCGGTGGAGCGCACCATCGTCGCCACGTCCGTCAGGCGGCTCGCCCGTCGCCGATCCAGGATCGGCCATCTAGCGACGGCGCGCGGCTCAGCCCCGGCCCGCGCGGCTCAGCCCCCGCCCTCGTGAGTCGCGGGCCACACCTGTGCCAGGAAGCCTCCGTCGACCGGGATGTCCTGGCCGGTGATGAACGAGGCCTTGTCGCTGAGGAGGAAGGCGACGAGCGTGGCCACCTCCTCGGGCGCGCCGACGCGGTTCATGGCGTGCAGCGACGCGGCGAAGGCGGCGCCCGCGGGCGTCTCGAGGCGCCAGCCCGCCGTGGCCATCTCCGACGTGACATGACCTTGCCGTCCAGGATTCCCATAGACACATCTCCGTTCGAGAGGTGAGGAATCAACTGCCTTCGCGGCGGTCCCCTCCGCGAGAAGGAATTAACAACGCCCGCGCCTCACCCCGGGTCGATCCGGTAGACCCGCCCCGTGTTGAACATCACCACGTAGATCTCCCCGGCGGCGTCCTCGCCGAAAGACGACGGGAGGCCGTTCGGGCTCAAGGCCGACGTGAGCTCGACGCGGTCGGTCGCGGCCTTGCCGTCCCATACGAAGGAGAAGAAGCGGCCTGTCACGTAATCGGCGTAGAGATAGCGGCCGCGCAGGCACGGGATCTTCGCCCCGCGATAGACATAGCCGCCGACGATCGAGCCCGCCTCGCTCCGCGGGTGCTCGACAGCGGGCGGGACCCCGCGCGGCTTGCACGTGGAGCCCGGAGGATAGCAGTGGGCGCCCTCCATCGCCTCCCAGCCGTAATCGTTCCTGCCCTGGCCGGGGCGCTCCACCAGGATCTCCTCCCAGCTCTTCTGGCCTACATCACCGATGTACATGTCCCCGGTGAGCCGGTCGAAGCTGAACCGCCACGGGTTTCGCAGGCCGTAGTCCCAGATCATCGTATCGCCGCTCGTCATGTTGCCCGCCGGCGACCTCGACGGCTCATCGACGTTGATGCGGAGGATCTTGCCGAGCTTCGAGGTGAGGTCCGCCGCGGGGCTCGGCGATCGCGCGGAGTCGCCGATCGCGGCGTAGAGATGGCCGTCCTTGCCGAAGGCCAGCATGCCGCCGACGTGGTTCCAGGCGCCGTGCTTCACGTCGACGAGGGAGCGGACCGGCTCGGGGTGGGCAGCGTCGCCGCCCTGCGCCGCGCGCTTCCACTCCTCGATCACGACATTGCCGCGCGGGGCCGACGAGTAGTGGAGCCAGAAGCGCCCGTTCTTCGCGTAGTCCGGGTGGAAGGCGAGCCCGAGCAGGCCGCCCTCCGCGTTCGGCGCCGGGAAGAAGACGCGCGAACGGATGTCGAGGAAGGGCGCCGGCTGGACGGCGCCTTCCTTGATGAGCCGGATGGTCCCCGGCTTCTCGAGCACCACGAGGCGCGCCGGATCGCCCGGCGGCGCGGCGACGTATGTAGGCTGGTCGAACCCGCTCGCGACAAGGGTGAGCTTCAGCGGCGGAACGCCGCCGCACTTCGCCGGGCGAGCGAGCTCCGCGGCGTTCGCCGGCGGGGGCGCAGGCGCGCCCTCCGCCAGAGGTGCGCCTTCCGGCGCGGCGGGCGCCGAGCCGGCCGTCGCCGCGCCCGCCTTCGCCGGCGGGACCGCGTCTCCCGCCTCGGCCGATGCGATGGCGCTGCCCTCGCGAGGCCCCTCGGGCGGCCCGGCGACCTGCACACGCCTGTCGCAGGCGGCTACACTGCCCGCGAGCAGGAGGCAGCAGGCGGCCCGATGGAACGCGCACGCTCTCGTCACGCACGCAGCGCGCCCGACGGCGCGCCGGGGGCTCGGTCTGTCGATCAAGCGGTCACCTCCACCTCTTCCTCCATCACGAGCGGCCGGCTCTGGCAAGCCGCCACCGCGTCGCTGCTGCTCGCGAGCTGCGCCGGCGCGGGCTGCAGCGCGAAGGAGACGCCCCGGACCGAGCCCCTCCCCCCGCCGGACCGGCTCGGCGCCCTCGCCGGCGCGGACGAGCGCCGCGCCGGAGCGGCCGAGCGGGCCGGCGCTGGCTCGCCCGCGGCCGCCCGGGATCTGCCGCCGTGCAAGGAGGGCGACGCAGATCCTCCCGATCTCCGCTGCACCGGCCTCTACAGCGACTTCGGCGCGCGCACGATCGCGGCGGGCGTCCGCGAGTTCAAGCCGGCGTTCGAGCTCTGGAGCGACGGCGCCGAGAAGACGCGCTGGATCTACCTCCCTCCGGGCTCGACCATCGATGTCACCCGGATGAACGACTGGAGTTTCCCCGTCGGCACCAGGCTGTGGAAGGAGTTCCGGATGCCCGTCGCCGGCGCGAGCCGCCGCCTCGAGACGAGGCTTCTCTGGAAGACCGCGGAGGATCGCTGGACGCGCGCCACCTACGTCTGGTCCGAGGACGGCGCGAGCGCGCTGCAGGTGAAGGCCGGAGTTCCCCGCGTGCCGGGCGTGGAAGGCTACGCGATCCCGGCGCAGGTCGACTGCATCCGCTGCCATGCGGGCAAGACCGATAACCCGCTCGGCTTCGAGGCCATCCAGCTCGCCGCGCCGGAGGCCAGCGGCCTTATCTACGCCGAGCTCGTCGAGCGCGGCCTCCTCTCGACGACGTCCGGCGCCGCGCTCCCCGGCGCGGCCGCCCTCGCGGTGCCCGGGAGCGCCGCCGAGCGGAGCGCCCTCGGCCTGCTCCACGCCAACTGCGGCGTCTCGTGCCATCACCCGCTCGGCGTCGCGACGCACTTCGAGATGCGCCTCAACATCGATGCTGCCGGTCAGGTGGGCGACGTGCGCGGCACGCGCGTCTACCAGACGGCGATCAACCAGCCATCCAAGCTCCGCCCGCCGGGGGCGCCGCCGGAGGCGCGCAATTACCGGATAAGGCCTCTCGATCCCGATCGCAGCACGGTGGTCCGCGCCATGTCCCGGCGCGACGCGCCCGGCGCGACGCCCGAGCAGATGCCGCCGCTCGCGACCCACCGCGTCGACGAGGCCTCCGTCGCCGCGGTCCGCGCCTGGATCGCCGCGATGACCCCCGCCGCCGGCTACCCGCCCGCCGCGCCCTGACGGCCAGCTCGCCGGCAGGAGCCGGCGCCGCCCACCCGCCGCTGCGGAGCCCCGTCGCGCCCTGCTCCGGCCGCCCTACCGCCGCCGTCCGAGGCGCCGGGCTGAAGGGCGCGCTGGAAGCCGGCGAAGGGAGCGCGCAGGAAACGCCCTCGCGCGCGCGCCGCGACGTGGTGATCGCGCGCGCCGGGCTTCATGCTCCCGGCGATCGCGGCGCCGCGCGGCCGCGGCCGGCATCGCGCGCGCCGGGCGCACGGCACCGGCGGATGCCCCGCCCTTGCCCGACGAGCGCCCACGACCACGGCCGGGGGGAACAACGTCACGTGAAGCAGCCGAAAGAGATCAAGAAGGCGGAGGGCAAGCTCGGGGTCCTGCTGCCCGGGCTGGGCGCCGTCTCGACGACGACCATCGCGGGCACCCTGCTCGCGCGGCGCGGGCTCGCCGCGCCGATCGGGTCGCTCACGCAGCTCGGCACGATCCGGCTCGGCCGGCGGACCGAGGGCCGCGCGCCCAGGATCAAGGACTTCCTGCCGCTCGCGGCGCTCGATCAGCTTGTGTTCGGCGCGTGGGACATCTTCCCTGACAACGCCTACGAGTCGGCGCGGCACGCGGACGTGCTCGAGCGCCGTCACCTCGATGCCGTCCGCGAGGAGCTCGAGCGCATCCGGCCGATGACCGGGGTGTTCTACCCGCAGTACGTGCGGCGCCTCCACGGCAACCACGTGAAGAAGGGCGCGAGCAAGGCCGACATGGTCGAGCAGCTCCGGGAGGATCTCCGCGCCTTCCTCCGCGACAGCGGCGCGGCCCGCGCCGTCGCCGTCTGGTGCGGCTCGACCGAGGTGCACATCGCGCCCGCGGAGGTCCACGCCTCGATCGCGCGCTTCGAGGCGGGCCTCGCCGAGGACCACCCGGCGATCTCGAGCTCCCAGCTCTACGCCTGGGCCTGCCTGAAGGAGCGCATCCCGTTCGCGAACGGCGCCCCGAACCTGACGGTCGATTTCCCTGCCGCCTGGGAGCTCGCGCGCAAGCAGGAGGTGCCCATCGCCGGCAAGGACTTCAAGACCGGCCAGACCCTGATGAAGACGGTGATCGCCCCCGGGCTCAAGGCGAGGATGCTCGGCGTCGCCGGGTGGTTCTCGACGAACATCCTCGGCAATCGCGACGGCGAGGTGCTCGACGACCCGGAGTCGTTCAGATCCAAGGAGGTCTCGAAGCTCGGCGTGCTCGAGCACATCCTCCAGCCGCACGTCCACGGCGAGCTCTATGGCAAGCTCTTTCACAAGGTGCGGATCGAGTATTACCCCCCTCGGGGCGACGCCAAGGAGGGGTGGGACAACATCGATCTCGTCGGCTGGCTCGGCTACCCGATGCAGATGAAGGTCAACTTCCTCTGCCGCGACTCGATCCTCGCCGCGCCCATCGTGCTCGATCTGGCGCTCTTGTTGGATCTCGCGCAGCGCGCCGGGCTGCGCGGCACGCAGGAGTGGCTGAGCTTCTACTGGAAGAGCCCGATGACGGCGCCGGACCTGTACCCGGAGCACGATCTCTTCATCCAGTCGATGAAGCTCAAGAACACGATGCGCTGGCTCATGGGGGAGGACCTCATCACCCACCTGGGCAACGAGTATTACGACTGATCGCGAGGGGACAGCGACGTGAAGCGCCCGGGCGGCGGCGCTACGTGTCGCTCAACCTCAACGCCGCTGGGCCGCCTGGCGCCTCCTGCCGCGACCGATCGGGGATGAGCCGCTCGAGGAGCCGGGCGATCCACGGCGTGAACGGCAGGAACAGCAGCGCTCCGGCCGTGTTGAAGAGGATGTGCGCGTTGGCGATCTGCCGGCCGACGTCGCCGGAGGTCGCCTCGACGAGCCGGGCCAGCAGCCCGACCAGCGGGATCCCGAGGGCCACGGTGATCACGTTGAGCAGCAGCTGGAACAGCCCGGTGCGGAGCGCCGCCCGCTCCCGGCCGATCGACGCGACCAGCACGTCCGCGCACGTGCCTACCTCGGCCCCGAGCATGATGGCGATCCCGGCCCCGAGCGGCATGATCCCCTCCTTCGCCATCTTGACCGCGATCCCGACCGTGGCCGACGAGGACTGGATGATCGCCGTGATCGTTGCTCCGACGATCACGCCGCTCGCCGATGACTGCCCGACAAGCCAGTCGCGCAGCGGCTTGTAATCCCCGAGCGGCTTCATCGTGTCGCCGATGAAGTTCAGGCTGAAGAACACGAGCCCGAGGCTCAGGGCCACGGCGCCATACCCCTTCCACCGCTCCCCGCGGCCGAGCACGTGGAGGAGGAACCCCGCGAGGAGCAGCGCGGGGGCGTAGTACTTCATCGCGTCGAACGCGTAGATCTGGCTGCTCACCGCCGTGCCGATGTTCGACCCGAGGATCACGCCCAGCGCCTGAGGGAAGGAGATCTGTCCGGCACGGACAAGGCTGATCACGATGATGATCGTCGCCGACGAGGAGTCGAGCAGGGTAGTGGCCACGAGGCCGACGAGCAGCCCCAGCAGCCGGTTGTCGGTCGCCGCGGCGATCGACCGCTTCATCCGCTCGCCGGCCACTTCCTGCAGGCTCTGACCCAGGTGTCTCAGCCCGAAGAGGAAGAGGGCCAGCCCGGCGAGGACGCTGGGCACGAGCTCATCCCAAGGCGGTGCGGGGGAGTCGGAAGGCATAGGCGTGCGTCCTCATGCTCAGGAGAAATGAGCAACAGACTCTCACGAAGGGTGTCGGACGCGAGAGACGCTCCGGTGAAGGAGCGATGAAGCTAGCGGTAAATTTCGCTGCGGTTCTCGGAGGTTTCACCGGGCCAGGGAGGGAGATCCCTTAACGGGATCGTGCCCTGACGGACGGCTCGGTGAGGAGGTGGCCGGAGCGCAGGCCTGGGTGGGACGCCGGCGACGGCGCTGGCGCTCAGGGCTCGAACGAGACGTCGAGCGTGTACGGCCCGGCGTCGGTCAGGTTCCAGAAGCCGTCGACGAAGAGGAACAGGGGAACGCCGCCGGTCACCTCGAGCTCGAGCACCTCGTTGGAGCCGCCGCCGTGGCGATCCTCGCACGCGAGCTCGGAGGTCGCGTCCAGGCAGCTTGACCGCACGAAGATGGCCTGGTCGGTGTCGGACGACAGCACCAGCGTGAGCGTGCCGTCGGCCGGTGGCGTGAACCGGTACACGTCCTCGCGCGTGTCCGGCAGGAGGCAGCCGCCCGTGAAGGAGGTGGTGCCGGTCTGCGTGTCGCCCGTGTTCACGCCGAGGACCGCCTCCCTCGCCCCCTCGCAGACCGCGGAGCAGTCGCTGGCGCAGCCGTTGGTCTCGTCGACGTCGTTGCACTGCTCGGGCCGGGTGAGGACGCCGTCGCCGCAGACAGCTTGCGTGAACGTGGAGCGCAGGGTGTACGGCCCCTCGTCGCCCGGCACAAACGCGTCGACGACGAGGCTCACCGACTCGCCGGCGCTCAGGGGCACCTCGAGCGACTCGGGGACCCGGGCGGCGGAGAGGTCGGCGCAGGCGAGCTCGGAGTCGGGGTCGGGGTCCGCGCACGCGGAGCGCGCGTAGACCGCGTGGTCGGTATCCGACTCGAGCACGACCGAGAGCGTGCCCGACTGCCCTTCGGGCGGCGTGAACAGGTACACGTCCTCGCGGCCTTCGCCCGTGCCTTCGCCCAGGCAATCGCCCTCGAACGCGTTTGTGCCGAGCGAGGTGTCGCCCGAGACCTCCGGCAGCAGGGGCAGCGCGGCCGCGCAGGCCGCCGTGGCGAACTCGGCGCAGGCCTCCTCGCAATCGCCGTCGCGGCAGTCGACCGCCGCGTCGTCGTCGTTGTCCTCGGCGTCGTCGCAGGTCGCCTCGTAGATCCTGCACAGGCCGGTGCTCACGTTGCACCTGCCGCGCGCCGGGCACTGCGCGTCCTCGGTGCACGCGGGCCGGCAGCTCAGCGTTCCGTCCGCGGCGGGGACGCACGCGTAGCCGGGGCGGCAGTCGCTCGCCGTGGTGCACGCCCCGTAGCAGAGGTGCCCGTTGCCGCGGGAATCGATGCAGACGCCATCGCCGGGGCAGGTGCCGCCTGTGTGCTCGCACGAGCTGATGCAATAACCGCCGGGCCAGCCATCGAGGGTTTCCCGGTTGCAGAAACTTCCTGCGCACTCCGCGTCCTCGGTGCAGGCCGCGCCGTCGGGCAGGTCGGTGCTTCCGCCCGCGCCCCCGGAGCCGCCTGTGCCGCTGGCGCCGCCCGTGCCGCCGGCGCCGCCTGAAGCCTCGCCGCCGCCAACGCCGCCAGCGCCGCCAGAGCCGCCAGAGCCGCCAGCGCCGCCTGAGCCGCCAGCGCCGCCAGAGCCGCCAGAGCCGCCAGAGCCGCCAGCGCCGCCTGAGCCGCCAACGCCGCCTGAGCCGCCAGCGCCGCCTGAGCCGCCAGCGCCGCCTGAGCCGCCAACGCCGCCTGAGCCGCCAACGCCGCCTGAGCCGCCAACGCCGCCTGAGCCGCCAACGCCGCCTGAGCCGCCAACGCCGCCTGAGCCGCCTGAGCCCTCAATGCCGCCTGCGCCGCCTGTGCCGCCTGCGCCACCCGTGCCGCCTGTGCCGCCTGCGCCACCCGTGCCGCCTGCGCCGCCCGTGCCGCCCGCCCCTCCAGTGCCGCCCGCCCCTCCAGCACCGCCGACGCCGCCTGTGCCCCCAGCACCGCCGTCGCCGCCCTGGCCCCCGCCCCCGGTCGCGCCCGTGCCGCCGTCGCCGCCGGTGCCCCCAGTTCCGGTGCTCGAGCTCACGGCGCCGTCATCGTCACCGCACGCCGCGGCGCTCGCTGTCAGCCCCAGCATGAGAAGGCACGTCATCCATCGTAGGTTCATCCGTCGCTCCAGGGAAAAGGGGACTCGATTGCCGAGGACGCGGAATGGCTGCCCCAGCCGAGCGGCGCCATGTTCGGTGCAATGGCGTTTCGTGTGAACCCCCCACGAGCGCCGTTTCCGGGCTCCGTGGGAGCCTCGCGCGCCGCCCTGCACGATGACGATGAGCGCCCACGCCCGCGGAGGGCGCCGGCGCGGCTGGGTTGATCAGCACCCGAGACGGCAGCGCCACGTCGTGCTGGGAAAGCGCGCGCGCCGCTTCCTGTCGCGACAACAGCGCGCCGCTTCCTGTCGCGACAACAGCGCGCCACCTCCACGAAACATCCACCCCCGTCGGCATTCACGGGTGGTGGCGCGCGCCGCAAGCCCACGTCCCCCTGTCGCTCTCGCGGACGCAGGGCCATGGCGCGCCGCCGTCCTCGAGCGCCGCCCGCCGCGCGCGGAGCGGCGGCGACGGCGGTCATCGCGCGGGGACGCCCCCGGGCGGCGGCGTCACTGCCAGCGCAGGTGGACGTCGACGACCGCGCCGGTCCGCGTCGTGGTGCCGTCCGCGAACGTGAACGCGGCGCGCTCGACCTCGCAGTTGCCGCGCCCGTCGCAGCGCCGCTCGCGCCCGTACGAGAGCTCGATCGCCACGAGCCCGCGCGACGCGAGCGGCTCGAGCTCGCCCGCGCTCGAGGCGCGGTTCCCGTCGCGGTCGCCCCACAGCACGAGCCGCGACCACGCCTCGTCCCGCGCCGTGATCCGGCCGTCGCCGTCGGTGTCGAGCTCGCGCAGCGCGGTGAACCCGTTGTCCGCGCGCGCGCCGCTCGACAGCACCGTCGCCGAGCCGAACAGCTCCTCGCCGCCGTCGATCGAGCCATTGCCGTCTCGATCGAACGCGAGCCACGGTGTCGCCGCGGTGGGCCAGTCGGTGGCGACCGTCGCCCCGAGGCCGCTCAGATCGAACGCGCCCGTCATCGCGGTCAGGTACTCGACCGGCCGCTGATCGAACGAGAGCACGAGCGGCGTGCTGCTGCCGCTCGTCTGGCACCCGGTCCAGGTCGGCTCGCCCTGGACGTCCTCGCACTGCTCGAAGCCGTCCAGCCCCCTGGTGCTGCAATCGCGCGTATCGCCGATCTTGCAAGCGGCCTCGGCCGCCTCGCCCTCGTCACTTCCCTCGCCTTCAGAGACCTCCTCGCCTTCGAGCGCGCTCTCGTCGCTCCCCTCGCCATCGGCGGAGGTCACCTCGCCGACGCACCCGACGCCGAGCGACGCCGCCGCGAGGAGGAGTGACACGGAGAAAAATCCCACGGAACCAGAACGAATCAGTGAAGAGTGCTTGTTCATGGCACAGGTCTAGAGCAAGCCGTGCGCCAGCCCTCTCCGACTGTGCCGACCGCCGGTTCCCCCAACAATCCAAGGAGCAACGAGCGCCCCGCTCACCTGGTTTGCCAGAATGTGCCATGAGCCAGGCAGGGAATTGCGCCAGAATGGTCACGCCTCGAGCTGCGGCGCTTCGGTGCGGGGGTAGGCCAGCTGGCGCGGGAGCCCGGTTCAGGGCGCCAGCAGGTCGTAGCGCTCGATCAGCCCCTTGTACTCATCGAACAGGGGAGCGCTGTAGCCCGGCGGGTACGCGTCCAGGATCGCGCCGACCTCGGACGCGGTCATCCTCCCGCCGATGCGCTGGTTGAGCAGGAAGATGGCCTCCGCGGCCCGGAGGTTCTGCTCGTGCCGGCCCAGGAGGTCGCTCACGGTCGCCTCGATCTCCTCGGAGCGCGGCTCGCGGGTCACCGGATCCTTGTAGGAGATCGTGAGCGTGAAGCGCTCGTCCCTCAACGAGGCCGCGGCGGGCGCCCTGAACATCTCGTAGAAATATTGCCTGGTATTGAACGAGAAGTTCGTGGGCTGGACGTCCTCCGGGTCGGTGGACGACTCCTCGCTGGCCGTGGCCGCGCGCGCCAGCGCGCGCGGGTAGCTGAGCTTGAAGCGGACATCCCTGGCGGCCACCGCGAGCAGCGCCATGAAGCGCTGATCGAAGGCGCGCGCCGCGTCGGCCATGGTCACGAGCGAGAAATAGGCCCCCTTGCCCTCGTCGGTGAGCACGTTGAGGAACTCCTCGTTGAAGTCCTCGCCGACCCCGAGCCCGGAGAAGTAGATCCCCTCGTCATCGCCGATCACGACGTTGTCCGCGATCAAGCCCGGGTCGACCTCCCCCACGTTGGCGTAGGCGTCGGTGAGGATCACGATCCGGTTCATCTTGCTCGGATCGTAGTGCCGCCGGGCGACCTGGTACGCGAGCAAGACGCCCTCGGCGAGCGCCGTGGCCCCGGTGGGCACCACGCTGTCGATCGCGCGGCGCACCTCGGCGACGTTGGACCTCGTGGGCTCGACCACGGCGCCTTCCAGCTCGATCTGCGCGGTCGAGTTGAAGCTGACGAGGTTGACCAGATCGCCCGGCTTGAGGGCCCTGAGGAGCCCCTGCAGACCGTGCTTGACCATGTCCATCCTGCTGACCTTCGTGCCGCCGACGGACACGGCCGACTCCGACATGGATCCGGAGTTGTCGATGACCAGCGTCAGCGCCATGTTGCTGCGCTGCTGCTTGTCGAGGAAGGGCGCGGCCACGTAGGCCCCGAGCAGGAGCTCGTTCTGCCTGGCATCGCTCGCCGAGGCCCGCTGCAGCAGCCCCATGGATACGTTGAACAGACCCAGGTTGTGCGGACACGACGGCGCGAAGCGCTCGTAGCTCAGGAACTCCCACGGCCGCGACAGGCTCGGCGACGGGATCTCGCCTTCGCGCAGCCTGTGCTTGACGAGCTCCACGGCGGCGGTGCTGGCCGAGTCGTCGTAGGTGAAATAGAAGAACGGGTCGCTCCCGGAGGCGAGCTCTCCCTGCGCATCCCCGAGCTCGTTCTCTTCTTCTTCCTCCTCCTCCTCTTCTTCCTCCTCCTCACCCCAGAGGTCGCACACCGCGTCCGGGGTGACGACGACCTGGCGCTCGACCTGCTTCCCGCGGGCCGTGATGCTCAGGGTCGCGGTCCCGGCCTGGTCCGAGGTGATCTCGAGCGCTTCCACGAAGCCATCATCGTCCGTGCTCAGCTCCGCGCTCACGTTCGCGGGACCCGTGGAGGTCACGGCGACGTCTTCCTTCGCTATCCAGAGACGGTCCCCGTCCGGAGAGAGGAACGAGATCCCCACCTGCGCCGAGCAATCCGGAGGCAACTGGAAAGGTCCCGCGATGATCTCGATGGATTCGATCGGCTGCGGCGACACGGTGACGGCGAGCTCGTCCCGCGCGCTGCCGGCGGCCACGGTCACGGTGGCTGTCCCAGCGCCGCGCGCGGTGACGTGGATCCGTCCGTCGCCGAGCGCAGGCGACTGCCGGGACGCGGGGACCACAAGGGGATCGCTGGAGGTCACCTCGACGCTGGGCGCGTCAAGCAACATCCCTTGCCGGTGATAGAAGAACGCCGCCACCGACTTCCGCTGCCCTTCCTTGAGCTCGAGGCTCTTCGGGGACAGCGACACAGTCGATGCCACGTTGTCCCTCACCGTCACGCGGACGTCGCGGCGCTCTCCGCCGCGCGACACAGAGATCGTCGCCGTGCCCGGGGAGCCGGCGGTCACACCGAGGTAGGCCACGCGGTCGAGCTCCTCGCTCATCACGAGCGACCCGATCGCGACACCGTCGTCCGACGTGGTGAGGCCGACCTCGTCCGGCAGCACGGCGACAGGCCTGTCCTGGTCGTCGAAGAAGCCGAGCCGCAGGGTCGTGCGGCTCCCGGCGACGGTCACGAGGTCGGTGGTGGCCACGCTGATGCCCGGCGGGTCCGCGGCGGGCTCCGCCGGCTCGGGCTCAGGCGCCGCCTCGTCCTCCTCGTACCCGATCGAGGTCGAGCACTCGTCGCCTGCGTTCCCCGGGCCGTCGCGCTCGGTGATCATGGTGCAGGCCGCAGAGAGCGCGGACAGGACGATCACACAGCCGATCGCAGAGAATGAGTCACGGTACATCGACACCTCCCGAGAGGGTTGGGACCGATCAAGCGCAGCCCCCCCGGGATGCAATGAGATGACGGGTCGGCTCGGGTTGCAAGTCAGGGCACAGGGCATCTGCGCCGCGCTCCGCCGCGCCTCAGGGCGGCGGAGCGCGGCGCCTCGCCCCCTCCCTCGGCCTCCGCCCAGGCCGGCTCGGTGGGGCCACCTTCCCGTTCGATTCCGCCCTCCCGCGCGGGGCGCCCCCGCGGCGCCGGACCGGAGGCGCTGCGGGAGCCGACCGCAATGGCGCGGACGGATGGAGTCGCAGGGGAGCGGCGCGCCTCGGGCGCTATCCGCGCGGCGGCGCGTAGAAGTCCACGATCCGTATCGGCTCGGTCAGCCGCACCCGCACGCGCGAGCGCTCCCCGCGGACGTCGCCGCCGATCTGGAAGCTCGTCGCCGGGTCCATCTCGATCGTGACCTCGTCGACGAAGTAGTCGAATACCGTCTCCAGATCGTCGAACTCCCCGTTCCAGATGCTCGAGAAGTTCCGCACGAACGTGAGCGGCGAGATCATCGACACGCGCAGCTGCATCCGGTCCTGGCGGTCGTCCGCGTAGGGGAACATCCGGAAGCCGAAGCCGTAATACGGGATCGTCGACAGCGCCGCGATCTTCGCCGGCCCCTCGTAGATGACGCCGCCCTTCTTGATGGGCGCCCCGAGGATCGTCCCCTTCTCGCCGACGCGGATCGCGTCGTTGCCCTCGTTGATGATGCGGCAGTGCGGCGTGCGCCGCACCAGGTAGCTCGGGATCGTCCGCGTCGTCGCGGCGACGGCGTACGCCACCGGCCCCGGCGCGAGCCGCTTCAGCGGGCCCCGCGCGAGCGCCGCCTTCACCGCGTTGTAGTCGCGGAGCATCACCGCATCGATCCCGAAGCCGCAGAAAGGAGACAGGATGTCCTCGGCCTCGACGAGCCGCAGGTTCCGGCTGCCGGCCTCGGCGCGCAGCCGCTGGAGGTCCACCGCGAGCCCGGGCTTCGCGCCCGCGCCCCCGGACGCGCCGAGCACCCACGCCAGCGAGTTGCCCGTCCCCAGGCGCAGCAGCCCGAACCGCGGCAGCGGCAGCCCGCGCCGCTTCGCCTCGTTCACCACCGCCGTCACCACCACCGTGAACGTCCCGTCGCCGCCGCCGGTGAGGATCGTGCCGTAGCCCCGGTCGACAAGGATCCGCGCGATGCCCTCGCTCTCCTCCACCCGCCGCGAGACGAACAGGTCCCCCGTGTCAAGGATCTGATCGAGCGTCTCGATCACCTCCGCCGTCACGCTCTTGGCGTTGCCGTTCACCACCACGGCAATCCGGCTGCTCGCCAGGCCTCGCGGGATCTCGCTCGCACGACGCGGCGCATCAGTGGCTGCGGCCTTGGGTTCGTCATCGGGGCCGCGGCCGCCGGTCGGAGAGGTCATGGACCGCGATCTACCACGACCCACCCCCGCGCTTGGAGCGCGCGGGCCACCGCGGCGCCTGGAGCGCGCGGGCCACCCGTGCGCCTGGAGCGCGCGGGGCAGGCAACAAATGAGCTGCGCGCGGTGGCGCCCGAGCCTGGCCGACGCGGGCCCGGGGGCGGCGCGGGACCTGGCGTCAGGTCGTCAGGTCTCCGCCCCGCGCCCCTGCTGTGGGCAAACGTGACCAGCGCACCGCCCGCCCGGTGACCTGCTTTTCGAGAGACCCCTTGGCGTGCGATGCTCGCTGGTTTTGGCTCGCGGGCCGATCTTGAGTCATGCTGGCATCGGGAAAACGAGGAGCCTCCCCGGAACTTAGTGGACGGGGTGGCCGATTTTTTGGTAAGGCGACGACCTGTCGAGCCAATTGGGCTTGACAGCCGTGCGGGTCTTTCCCCCGCGCGGGCGGCGCGCGCTTGTGGCGAAGGGCCGCGACGATCTCGTACCCAGCGGGGGACGCAGCGACATGCCGAAGATCACAAAGCAGGGCAGCTCCGAGAAGGCGACGGGCACGAAGAAGAAGTCCTCTTCGAGCGCCAAGGGGGGCGCAGAAGCTCAGCTTGCGAAACCCGTGAATCCGGTAATCAAGGAAGACTCGAAATCTTCGTCAAGCGCCTCGAAGCGTAAGCTCGGCCTCCGTGGCGCCGCGCCCTGGGCTGCCCGGCACGCCGCGAAGCACGCCGCCGAGGCCCGGGCTCGGGCCGCCGAGCCGGCGCCCCCTGGCAGCGCCCGGGCGACGATCCGCGTGCCGAGCGGCGCCGAGGAGATCAAGGCGAAGATCGCCGAGCTCCACAACCAGACCCAGAAGATCCGCACCCTGCGCAAGCGGCTCGACAAGGGGTTCTTCGATATCGGGGTGGTGCTCGCCGAGATCCAGCAGCAGGAGCTGTATCAAGCGAAGGGGTACGGCTCGTTCGAGGCGTTCCTCGAGCGCGAGATCGACCTGGGCAAGCAGACCTCGCTGCGGCTCATCAAGGTCGCCCACGTCTTCCAGCGCGAGGTGGCCCTCGATTACGGCATGGACCGGCTCTTCGTGGCGCTCGCGGCCCTCGAGGGCGACGCCGCGCCGAAGCCGGCCCCCTCGGCGATCCCGTCGGCCCCCGGCTCCAAGCCTCCCCTCCCCCTCAAGCCCCCCATGCGCATCGTCGGCTGAGCGGCGCGCACCCGCTTCGGATACGGGCCCAGATCGACGTTTTCGGTGCTCGGCGTCCTTTCGTACGCCTGCGCGCCGAAAACGCCGATCTGGGCCCGTCTCCTGTGCGGGGGCACGCCGCTCGGAGACGGCCTGAGCCAGGGCGATCGCGGGCCGGTCCGGAGGGGCGGCGTGGAGCACTGGCGAATTTTTCTTCTTCTGGCGTCCTTGGCGCCCTTGGCGGTTGAAATCGTCTTCTGAAGTGCCGGTCAGATGCCGGCGCCGCGCGGCGGGGACGATGTCGTGGAGCGCGGGACGGGCTCGGAGGTGAAGCGGGGGAGACGCACGCGGACCGTCGTCCCCTTCTCCGCATGCGTGTCGACGTCCACGCGGCCCGCGTGCTGATCGACGATCTTCCGGACGATCGCGAGGCCGAGGCCGGTGCCCGCCGCCTTCGTGGTGAAGAACGGATCGAAGATCTCGGCCAGGATCGTCGGCGCGATCCCAGGCCCCGTGTCCCCGATCGAGAGCCACACCTCGCTCCCATCCCCCGACGCACACGCGCGCAAGGTCCCACCTTCGGGCATCACGTCCAAGGCGTTCACGACGAGGTTCAGGACCACCTGCTTGAGCTTCTCCACGTCGCCGAGCGCGAAGCAGTCGTCCGACAGGTCGCGGACGACCTCGACGTTGTGGCTCGCGAGCGCCTCCTCCTCGAGGTCGAGCACGTCGCGGACGACGCGGGCCAGGTCGACGGGCTCGCGGTGGGGCGCGCGCGGGCGGGCGAGCTCCAGGAACTCGCCGAGGAGCCGGCCCAGGCGGGCGATCTCCGCCTCGACGATGCCGACGCGCCGCTTCATGGGCTCGCGGATCGCCTCGTCGGAGAGGCGGTCGATGCCGCGGCTGAGCAGGTGCAGCTCCAGGACCGCGGCGTTCAGGGGGTTCCTGATCTCGTGGGCGAGCCCGAGGGCGAGCGGGGCCATGGCGTTCAGGGCCTCGGCGTCGGCGGCGCGGCGCTCGAGGGCGCGCCGCTCGGTCACGTCGATGCCGATGCCGTACACGAGGTCGGTCCTGCCGCCGCGCCCGCCGCTGCGGACGCCGGAGAGGTGCCAGCGCACCCGGCGGATCGCGCCCACCGCGTCGCGGACGCCCACCTCGACCTCGGCGGCGGCGTCGCCCTCGACGACGCCCAGGAACGACTGGTTGAACCGGCGCTGGTCGGGCTCGTCGACGAGCGTCTCGCAGAACGGCACGCCGATCGCGGGGTCGCAGCCCACGCCGGTCAGCGCGGAGAGACGCGGGTTGAAGAGGGCGACGCTGCCGTCGGCGTTCAGGCCGAGGATGAGCACGTCGGCCGCGTCGACGATCGCCCTGTACCGCCGCTCGAGCTCCTCCCGCTCCCGCTTCAGCGAGATCTTCTCGATCGCCTGGGCCACCGTGGAGATGAGCTCTTCGGGGCGGAATGACTTGAGGATGAAGGCGAAGGCGCCGGCGCGGAGCGCGGCCATCGCTGTGTCGACGGTCGCGAAGCCGGTCACGAGGACGATCTCGCCGTGGGGGGCGGCGGCGCGGAGGGGGGCGATCAGCTCGAGGCCGCTCGCGTCCGGGAGCTTGACGTCGACGACCGCGACGTCGAAGCCGTCGCGGCGGGCAGCCGCGAGCCCCTGCTTGCCGTTCTGCGCGAGGGCGACCTCCACGTCGAGCTCGCGCGCCCCCTCGAGGACCTCGCGCAGATTTCCGGCCAGGCTCGTGTTGTCGTCCACGATCAGGATTCGAGCGCGCACCTGGGATCTCCTGGTCGAGCGGTCCGGCGGGCGACCCGAAGCGCGGGGCCGCCTTCCGCTTTGGGGTGTTTCCTGAGTTTTATGCTATGAGCCGCCACCATGCGGTTCGTCGATAGGTGCCGTCTCAAGGTCATCGCGGGGGATGGCGGCAATGGAGCGATCGCATTCCGGCGCGAGAAGTACATCCCGTTCGGCGGCCCGGCGGGCGGCGACGGCGGCCGCGGCGGGGACGTCGTCTTCGTGGGCGACGAAGGCCTGTCCACGCTACTCGACTTCACGTACGCGCGCACGCTCGAGGCCGACCGGGGCGAGCACGGGATGGGGAGCGACTGCCACGGGCGCGCCGGCGCCGATCGGGTCGAGAAGATCCCCGTGGGCACGCAGATCTTCGATGCGGAGAGCGGCGAGCTGATCGCCGACGTGACCGCGCACGGCCAGCGGGTCGTTGTCGCCAGCGGCGGCAAGGGGGGCCGCGGCAACCTGCACTTCAAGTCGCCGCACGACCGGGCGCCCCGGCGCGCGGAGCCAGGCGAGCCGGGGGAGGTCCGCGAGCTCCGGCTCGAGCTGAAGATCCTCGCCGACGTCGGCCTGCTCGGCTTCCCCAACGCCGGCAAGAGCACGTTCGTCGCCGCCGTCTCCGCGGCCAGGCCGAAGATCGGCGACTACCCGTTCACGACGCTCACCCCGACCCTCGGCATGGTCGAGATCGGCGGCGGCGGCCGGGCGGGCGGGTCGAGCTTCGTCATCGCGGACATCCCGGGGCTGATCCCCGGCGCGAGCGAGGGGGTCGGGCTCGGCATCCAGTTCCTGAAGCACGTGGAGCGGACGCGGGCGCTCCTTCACCTCGTGACGATCGATCCCGGCGAGGGCCGCGAGCCGCTCGCCGACTACCGGGCGCTCCGCAAGGAGCTCAAGAAGTTCAGCCCGGCGATCGCGGAGCGCCCCGAGATCGTCGCCCTGACGAAGGCCGACCTGACCGAGGTGCGCGAGGCCTACCCCAAGCTCAAGGCGCGGTTCGCGAAGGCGAAGGTGAAGCTCCACCTCGTCAGCGCCGCGACGGGCGATGGGGTCCCCGAGCTCATCAACGAGCTCGCGGCGCTCGTGCGCAAGCGCGAGGCGTGAGCGCCTCGGCGCGGGTGAGCTCTCCGCGCCGATCCCACGGTGCTCTCACGTGGGCTGACCGTTCACATCGGCCGTGATCCGCGCGAGCGCGCGCCGCCTGGACAAGCGAGCGAAGTTCGTATCCACTGCCCGCTTCGGACTCACGCGTCCTGCCAGGAGAGGAGGCCCGATGCGCTGGTCGATCTTCAGTAAACCGTCTGCTCTTGCATGGTGTGTGCCCCTCGTGGCGGCGCTCGGCGCGGGCGGGACGGCGCGCGCCGACGTCGTGCAACCGAACGGCGACGTCATTCCTGTGGAGGGGGATCGATTGAGCGCCCTGCTCAACGGATCGGCGAACAACGACAACATCGACGAGATGATCGACGTCGTGGCCGATGCCGCGGTGGAGCCGCAGGTGTTCTCGCCGCTCTGCGAGTTCCGCGGCAAGTACATCGCCAAGGGCGGCGGCGCCAACTTCGCCGTCGGCTGGTACAACGTCGACGACAGCCGCGCGAGCGACGACCCGCCGCGGTACGTCCCTGTGAATACCGGAGCCAGCCTCAACACGGCGGCGCCGGAGAGCGATGTCCAGATCCTCTTTCCCTTCTCGAGCGACCTGCCGCCGGCGGCGATGCGCGAGCTGACGGCGGTGTCGATCCGGGAGAACGCCGCTTACGCAGGCGGCCTGATCGGGTTCGTGCTGATCCCCAACCCGAACGGCACCGGCCACGGGGACGCCACGCAATACCATTACACCGAGCACCGGTTCAACGTGGAGTGTACGGCGTGCGAGACGCCGGGCCCCTGGTACTCGGACCTCATCTACAGGTCGAACGAGCTCCTCAACACGTTCTATCTCGGCTTCGAGGATCTCGACTTCCGGAACGCGGCCGGCGCCGCGGGCGTCAACGGCAACGACCTCGATTACGAGGACTTCCTGTTCCGCTTCTCCGGCATCACCTGCCCCGAGGCCGGCCAGCCGTGCGAGGTCGAGGAGAATATAGGCGCCTGTCGCGTGGGGATCTCCGATTGCGACGCGCAGGGACAGGTGATCTGCACGCCGTTCGTGCTGCCTGGCAGCCAGGCCGAGCAGTGCGACGGCGTCGACAACGATTGCGACGACGTCATCGACGAGGAGGCGCCCTGCCCGGACGACAAGGTGTGCAGCCGCGGCCAGTGCGTGGACCGCTGCGGATCTGCGGAGTTCCCGTGCGAGGCGGGGTTCGTTTGCAACGAGGGCCTGTGCGTCGAGCAGTCCTGCGTGGACGTCGTTTGCGACACGGGCGAGGTGTGCCATGACGGCGAGTGCCGCGCGCCCTGCGACGGCGTCGTGTGCCCGCACGATCAGGTCTGTCGCGCCGGGCGCTGCATCGATCCTTGCCAGGACGTCGTGTGCAACGACGGCCAGGTGTGCGAAGGCGGCGTGTGCGTGCTCAAGTGCAACTGCCGCGGGTGTCCGACGAACGAGCGGTGCGCCATGGAGACCGGCCAGTGCGTCGAGACCGCCTGCGCCGACGTCGCGTGCGAGGCCGGCACCTATTGCCGGGAGGGGACTTGCGTCGACGTCTGCGACGGCGTTGTGTGCCCCGCGGGCGAGCGGTGCGAGGCCGGCGCGTGCGTCGCTGAGCCGCCGCCGCCGACCACCACCACGTCGATCGGCGCGGGGCTCGACACCGTGACGTCATCCGGAGCGGGCGACGCGACGTCGGGCTCGGGCGGCGCCTCCGCGTCCGGCTCGGGCGGGGCCCCGTCCACCGGCGCTGGCGCTGGCGGCGGCGGGAGCGGCGAGTCGTCGGGCTGCAGCTGCCGCCTCGGCGCCGACACGCCCCCTGCGGGCGGGGTCGCAGCCCTGCTCCTCGCCGCCAGCCTCGGGCTCCGCCGCCAGGTCCGCCGCCGGCCTGCGCGCCGCCGCTCAGGGTGAACCGGACGTCGCGCCGAACAGCTCGACGTCGTCGATCTCGATGGTGCCCGAGTCGACCTCGCCCCGGCCGATGAAGCCGTTCGCGCCGACACCGTTCATCTGCGGGCCGAAGGAGAGGCCGATGATCGACCTGCGCACGTCGTTCACGTCGTCTCCGGGGTCGCGCCCATCGTCGATGGCCCAGCCGGGAAGCGCCATGTCGGCGAACCTGAGCTCGATGAGCTTCGGCTCGGCGCTGAGCTGCACGTCCCACCCGTGGCGGACGCCAGAGAGCCCCTCGCTCTGCGCGGGGCTCTCCACGTCGAAGCGCAGCCAGCGCGCCCCGCTGGCGCGCGCCCGGAAGCGGACGCCCTCGAGCGGCGTCACGTCGACAGGGGCCTCGGCGAGCGGCACCGCGAAGTACACGTACTGCCCCCAGGCTTGGTCCTCGTCGCGAAAGTCGAAGCTGAGGAGCAGGCTCTGCGCGCCGCTCAGCGCCCCCTCCTGCGTCAGACCCGGCACGGCGCCGGACGCGTTGTTGGTGGCAAGCAGCGTCCCTACATACAGCCCGAGCGTGTCCGCGGCTTCGAAGTCGTTGATCCCGGCCGCCGTGAACGAGAACGGCACGAGCGGCGTGTTGCTGACGAAGCGCTCCAGGCGCTCTCGCAGGATCGGCACCTCCTTCTTGAGGCGCTCGACCGCCGGCTCCCAGGCGGCGAGCCCGGGTCCGGACGGGTCCTCCTCGACGGCGGTCCGGATCAGCGCCGCATACGTGTCGACCTGCTCCTCGACCCGACCCTGGCTGAACGGCCCCGCGAGCAGCGCCTCGAGCGCGGCCTGGAACCCCGCGGTGTCCTGGCTCAGGGCGCTGAACAGCGCGTCGCAGCCCGGCAGGCGCTCGTCCTCGTTCGTCTCGATGCGCTCCGCGTAGTAGCTGGCGTCGTCCGTGACCGGCCACGCTTCCTCAGGGTGCCGTAACCGCCCTTGAAGCGCAGGCCCACCACGCCCAGGCTCTTGCCCTTGTAGCAGGCCTCGGCCTCCACGTACTCCTCGTCGCGCGCGTTCCTCTTGAGCTCCGCCCAGCGCTCCTCCGGAAGGTGGAAGTCGAAGCGCGGGACCTCGTCCGCCGCATACAGCTCGTCCGCGTCGCGGTCGGCCAGCGTGGGGTCGGGCGGCTCGCACGGCGGCGACGGGACCTCCCCGCCGGCCCCGCCGTCGCCCGTTCCGCCTCCCCCTCCAGTGCTTGCCCCTCCAGCGTTGGCCCCACCGGCGCCGGCCCCGCCCGCGCCTCCCGGCCCAGCACCCCCGCCGGCGCCCTCGTCATCCCCGCAGCCCGCGCCCACCGTCACAGCCGCCAACGCAAGCAGAGTCCAATACTTAAGCTTCACGCAACGCTCCTTCACAAGCCTCGAGGGTAGTCGTACCCCTCGCGCGCGTCGATGCCTGAATTCCACACCGCAGATCCCTCGGCCTCGCCGTCCGCTCGGGCAGAAGCGCGCGTATCGCCGCGTCGCTTTCGTGCGCTCCACGGGCCACTGGCCCCCAGGGTCGTGGCGATCGCGCGCAACCGGTCGCTCTTCGCGTATCCGGCGAGCAACACGAACTACGCCGCTGCGAACACGACCTATCGCTACGTCTATTTCAACACCGGACAGACCATCTCGTTCGGCACCTGCTCGAGCGTGCTCTACGGGGCGCGCCGCACGCGATCCTTTTGACAAAACGGCACGGAATGGCCCGTCGCGCCGGGGCATTTTCGCACTCGATGACAGACAGGAAGGGGCGCCTCCGCGGGAGGCTGAAGCGTCTGGGTGTGGGGCTCGCGGCGACAGCCGCGCTTGTCGTGGTGTTCCGGGCCGGCGCGTCGGCCTGGGGTCAATCCCGGCTCCGGGATCACCGAATGGCCACCGAGGCCGAGTGGGACGCGGAGCGCGCGCGCGTACACGAGCGCTCGCAGCCGGCCCGTGCGGGCGCCGCGCCGACCGGCTGCGGGGCGAGCTACGCGCGCACCGCGATGATCCGGATAGACGTCCATCCCGAGACGGTGGAGCGAGCGCTCGAGGCGGGGCCAGGCGCGCCGCTCGCCCCCGAGCTCCTCGCCGAGATCGAGCGGCACCGTCCGGAGATAGACGCATTCCGGCAGGCGGCGCGGTGCTCTCATTACGAGCTGGCGGACGACAGCGCGTGGGTCGACTACGGCGAGTTATATCCGTTGGTGCCCGCGAACCGCGCGCTCTTGCTCGAGGGGCACGAGCTCGCGGCCAAGGGGGACACGCGCGGCGCCCTGGACCGGTATCTCACCGTGGCCAAGGCCGGCGCGGACATGTCCGTGGGTTCGAGCGTCGCTGGCCTGGTCGGCATGCACAACGCGGCGCGCGCCTACCGCGGCGTCGCCGCGCTCGTCGCCGGCGCACCCCGGCTGCCCGCGGCAGAGCTCGCCGAGCTGGACCAGGCCCTCGCGGAGCGAGGACGCCACCTGCCGCTGCTCGCCGACGTGCTCCGGAAAGAGCGCCTGCACCTGCGGAAGGCGGCGATGAGCCTGAGCGACGGGGGTGACTTGGTCAAGGAGCGGCCTCCTCTCCCACAGTCCACCGCCGTGTTCGCGCTCACCGCGGTGTTCCCGAAGGACGCCGTGTTCGGTCATGCCCTCCCGCTGATCGACGCGCGGCTGCGCAGCGCGGAGCAGATCGCGCGCGACGCGCAGCGCGATCTCTCTCGGTCCGCGCGGTTCCAGGAGATCGCGATCGACTCCGTCGCCGTCGACGCCACGGAGCTCGGCGACCTGCTGAACGCCGAGCGCCTCCAGGAGCTCGCGGGGCGGGATTGCGCCCTGCGGGCGTCGTATCTGCTGGCGCGCGCGGCCGTCGAGGCAGAGCGGGCGTATGGGGACGGCGGCTATCCGGTGGCGCTCCGGTCGCTCGCGCAGGACCCTTGTGGGACAGGCCCTCTCGTGTACAGCAGGAGCCCGGGGGGCGAGGGCTACACGCTGTCCAGCGTTGGAGCGAACGGCAAGGCGGACGGCCCGCGCGCGGCCGACGGCTGGACGCGAGGCAGCGACGATATCGTCATCACCCGGCGAGAAGCGGACGTCCTGTAGCTCGCGGCGCTCGCGGCGCCCGGTCGCCGCTCGCTTCGGTCGTGCGCGGCGGGTGCCCCTGCCCGCTCGGCCTGGTGAGCCGTCGAGCGCGCCTGGATCGCGGTTCACGCGGCGGGAGGCTCAAGAAGACCGCGGCGACTCCGGGCTGGGCAGCTCGGTGTCCGGCGGAAGCGCGCCGTACCGCGCGTGGATCTCGCGGTGATCCGGCGCACGACGGCGGTCGCGTCGCTGCGCAGGTGCAGCTCGAGCCCGGGCAGGAGGGCGAGGCGATCCCACCGCTCCAGCCCTCCGGGGAGCGGGTCGCGCGCGCTTGCGCCGACGGGAGGGGGGAGCGGGTCGCGCGCGCTCGCGCCGCCCGAGGCTCCGGCAGCTCACGCGCGCGGGCTGCGGTCGGACGATGCGCGTCCACTGCGGTGCGCTTTCATGGGGCCATCGTGGCATCGTTCGAGCGCTCGCGACACTGAACGAGGGCCGCTCGGCGGGGCGGCGGGGGCCGCAGCGCGAGCGGCGCTCGCCGATCAGCCGCGCTCTCGCGAGGCGCGCGGCGCCGCGACGAGGGACGGCGCCGCGGCCTCGACGGCCAGGCACGCCTCGAACCCCTCGCGGTAGCTCGGGTAGAGCAGCGTCATGCCGAGGGCGCGCTTGATCTTGGCGTTGTCCACGGCGCGGTCGTGGCGGAGCGTCTCGTGCAGATCCTCCCGCGGCGCGCCCGCCGGCAGCTCCAGGCCGAGCCGCGCGCACAGCCAGCGGACGACCTCGATCTGCGGCACGGGCGCGTCGTCAGCGATCAGGAAAGCCTCGCCGGGGGCGGCGCGCTCCAGGGCGGCGAGCGCGAGGCGCGCGAGGTCCTCGACGTGGATGCGCGAGACGACGTTCCTGCCCTGCTGGTCGCCCTCGCCCGTCATGCGGAAGTCGCCGCGCAGCAGCCGCTGGTGCAGGCCGCGGCCCGGGCCGTAGATGCCCGCGGCGCGCAGCACAACGGCGCCGCGCTCGCGGTACAGGGCCTCGGCCGCGAGGCGCGCCGCGGCGCGGGGGTTCGCCGCCGACGTGGGCGTCGCCTCGTCGATGCGCCCGGTGGCGTCGCCGTACACGGCGGTCGACGAGACGTACGCGATCGCGCGCGCGCGGCGGAGCGACGGCGCGATCGCGGCGTCGGTCGCGCCGTCGGGCGGGAAGGCGACGAGCACGTCCGCGCCGTCCGTCACGAGCCGGTCGACGGCCTCGGCGGTGAGCGCCGGGAGGACGCTCACCTCGATGCCCGCCTGCGCGAGCTCTGCGGCGCGCTCGGAGGAGCGCGTCGTCGCGATGGCGCGACCGCCGGAGGCCGTCCGCAGGCCGGCGACCACCGCGCCGGTGAAGCCGCAGCCGAGGACGACGAGCGGGGGAGAGGGCTCGATCATGGTCTGGGCATCCTTCTCACAGCACGGGCGAGGGGACCAACAGCGAGAGCGAGGGGACGCCTCCCGTGGCGCGAGGACGCTGCCGGCCGGGCTCGGGCTGCGCCGAGGGGATGGCGACGTCGCGAGGATGTTTTCGTGCCGGCGGATCGACGGTCTGCGCACCGCCGCTAGGATGCCCGTCCTGCGGCCGGCGGCCGCGTTGCGACCGCGGGTGTGGCGGGAGAGCGCGCACGGAAGCGAAGGAAGGACAAGGCGATGGGTCAAAGGAAACGGACGAAGGAGCTGCTGCTCGTGGTCGCGGCGGCGGGGCTCACCGCGTGTGAGGACGACGACAGCCACATCAACCCTCCGCCTCCGCCGCTCGTGTGCGACGAGGTCGCCGACGGCTCGGCGCTGTGGGCCAGGGGGACGCTCACCAAGGATCCTCAGCAGCTCAGCGCTCTCCTGTGGATCGAGCTGCTCCACGAAGGCGCATGGGTCGACCCCCCGGTCGTGACGGCCCTGTCGGGGATGACCATCACCTCCATCGACACCTCCTTCGATTCGAGGAACATCCATGCCGTCATGGACGACGGCGCCACGACCGCCAGCTTCCAGGTGCGCGGCAAGCTCACTGACCCCGAGACGACATGCGACGTCGACCGCACGTTCACCGTGGCGATCGACGAGAGTGGCCGCGTCGAGGTCACGAGGCGCGACGAGCTGTCGTTCCTGCCGCACCGGCACGCCTCGCTCGATCCGCGCCGGCACGCATCGTTCGACGTGATGCAATGCAACGGCGGCGAGGTCGAGCTGTGCGCGCCGGGCGGCGACGGCGAGCACGTCGCGCGGACGAAGGCCGCCGGCATCAGCGAGGCGACGGCCGGCGTGGCGCGCGGTGACGTTGGCCGGCGGGACCGGGCATCGATCCGGCCGAGAGGCTGACCGAGCCCGGCGAGGACGGCTCCGCGCCGGCGTCGTGGACCCTCGACGTCACGGGCCGATGCTCGGCGCCCCGGGGAGACTGCCCTGATCGCTCCTTTCCACGGCCTTGGGGGCGTGGAGCCCGCGGAGGGTCGAGGCCAGCGCCGCCTCTGGTAGCCTGGTCGGCGCGGAGCGGGCGGCCGAGGCGCAGCGTCCTCGCCACCGCCGCGCCGCGCCCAGCGCATGGCGGTCAACGTCTTCATCTCCTACGCCCCCTCGGATCGGCTGCACCTCGAAGCGCTCGAGGCGCACCTCGCCGCCCTCAAGCGGCAGGGCCTGGTGACCACGTGGCACCGCGGCCGGATCGGCGGCGGCGCGGCGCACGACGCGTCGATCGCGGCGGAGCTCTCCGGCGCCGAGGTGGTGGTGCTGCTGGTGAGCGAGGCGTTCCTCGCCTCGGACAGCTGCTACGAGCGGGAGCTCGGCGCCGCGCTGGAGCGGCATCGCCGGGGGGCGACGCGCGTCCTGCCCATCCTGGTGCGCGCGTGCGACTGGGAGGGCACCGCTCTGGCGGAGCTCCAGGCGCTGCCGCGGGAGGGCGGGCCGGTGACGAGCTGGGCCAACCCGGACGAGGCCTGGCGTGACGTGGTCCGGGGCATCCGCGCCGCGGTCGAGGAAGCGGCCGCGAGCGCGCCGCCGGAGGCGGGGCCCGCCAGGGCAGCGCCGACGAGCGCGCTCGCGGCGACCCTGCGCGAGGCCGAGGAGGCGATCCGCGCGATCGACAGGGACATCGCCGCGGCGCAGAAGCGGCGGGTGAGACTGCAGGCCGCCGGCGTGAGCACCGCGGAGGTGGACCGGGAGATCGTCGACCTCCGGCGCAAGCGCCGGGAAGGCGGCCAGCTCCACGTGGGCGAGGAGCTCAGCGAGGGCCGGTACCTGCTGCTCGAGCGGATCGGCCGCGGGGGCTTCGCGACCGTGTGGCGCGCGCTCGACGCGGGGCGGGGAGATCAGCCGGTGGCGATCAAGGTGCTGCACCCGAACCTCGCGGGCGACGAGGGGCGGCGGGAGCGGTTCTTCCGGGGAGCGCGCGCGATGGCGGAGCTCGACCACCCCGGCGTGGTGCGCATCCTGGAGCCGAAGGGCGAGGACGGCGGCTGGCACTACTTCGTGATGGAGCTCGTCCACGGGGAGGACGTGCACAGCGCGGTCATCGGGAAGCGGCTGCCGGCAGAGCGGGTGATTCCGATGCTCCTCCGCGCCGGAGAGGCGATCTCGTTCGCCCACGGGCGGGGGCTGGTGCACCGGGACGTGAAGCCGGCGAACATCCTGCTCGATGCGGAGGGAGTGCCACGGATCACGGACTTCGATCTCGTATGGGCGCGCGACACGACGGGGGGCACGAGGAGCGGCGCGCTGGGGACCTTCCTCTATGCGGCGCCGGAGCTCATGCACCGCCCGCAGGACGCGGACGCGCGCGCGGACGTGTACGGGCTCGGCATGACGGCGGTGTTCTGCCTGCACGGGGCGGAGCTGCCGCCGATCATGATGCGGTATCCGGGGCGCGTGCTCGAGCGGCTGCCGTGCAGCGACGCGGTGCGGAAGGTGCTGGAGCGGGCGATCGAGTTCGAGGCGTCGGAGCGGTTCCCGGACGTGGCGGCGTTCTGCGAGGCGCTGCGCGACGAGGCGGGGAGCGGGGGCGGGCCGGAGCGGGCGATCTCGAATAGCGCGGGGGTGGTCGGAGACGAGCCGGGGCGACAGACGCACGAGGACACGCGGCGGGGAGCGGGCGGGCTCAAGGACGTGGTGCGGCGAGACCTGGAAGAAGGCGGTCCGGTTCGCCGAGCGATCGAACAAGCGATTTTGCGGCCGCGAGCGGGGCGTGTCCAAGAGCCCGTGCTGCTCGCCGATTGGACCGTGACAGAGATCGCAGCAGGAGAGGTGCGAGCGGTCGTGACCGGAATTTGGAGCCTCGTGTGGCCAGTGCGCCCGGATTCCGGAGCAGCCGAGGGGTCGTTCCAGGAGCGCGGGACCTTCCGCTGCGGCGTCCTCGTCGAGGATCTCGGGGAACTCCGGGCACACCGGGCAAGATACCGGAGCGACTTCTTCGAGGCGCTGTTATCGTGGATTGAGCTCCCAGGCGGAGTGTTTCTCATGGGCAGCCCGGAAGGAGATCCGGACGCTCAAGAGGACGAGCGGCCACAGCGTCGAATAGAGGTCGGGGCTTTCGCTCTGACCGCCACGCCCATCACCGTGAGACAGTACGCGGCCGTGCTGGGAGGGCGTGTCACGGAGGAGGAGGCCGATCGGCCGGTCACGAAGGTCTCATGGGAAGATGCCATCAAATTCTGCAACGATCTCTCCCAGCTGTCGGGGAGGCAGAGGTGCTACACACTGACTCGAGACAGCCTGACGTGGCAGGACACAGATGGCTTCCGACTGCCGGACGAAGCGGAGTGGGAATACGCGTGTCGCGCCGGAACGACGACCCGATATTCATTCGGCGATGACGAGCGTCGCCTCGGAGAACACGCGTGGTACCGCGAGAATGGCGGAGGCCGGGCTGCCCCCGTGGGCATGAAGAAAGCCAACCCGTGGAGCCTTCATGACATGCACGGGAATGTCTTGGAGTGGACCTGGAACGAGTACCCTGGCAGGCCTGGGCCAGGCGGGGCCGATAAGGCGATCGCCGACAGAAGCAGTAGGACAGCCGTGCGCCGTCCGGTCCGCGGCGTTCGGGTGGTACGGGGCGGCTCTTTCATCGACGACGCCACGCACCTGCGTTCTGCGCAACGGACCGGGGCCGCTCTCGACAGCCAGAGCGAGATTATCGGCTTCCGATGCGCGGGCCCAGCCCGCCGCCGAGGCTTCCGCTGCGTGGGCCCCGCCCGCCGCCGAGATTGACCTCGTCCTCCGCCGCCCTCACCCCCCCGGCTTGCGCGTATATCGATGTTTCACCCCCAGCGGGAAGTACTCCGGGTCCCCCGCCGCCCTCAGCGTCACCCGCGGCGCGCGCTTCCCCGCCGGCACGTAGCTCCTGAACTCGCTGTTCAGCCGGACGAGGTGCTCCTCGATCGACCGCGCCGCCGCCTCGCGCCGCGCCTCGCTCTCCCCTTCCCCCGGCGCGAGCTCGACCACCACCGAGAGGTACGTGTCCCGGTCCGCGCCCTCGCGGACCTCCAGCACGAACTTCCCGGTCACCCACTCCTTCACGCCAGGCTGCTCGATGCCGACGACAACGTTCTCCGGATAGATGTTCGCCCCGAAATAAGACACAGTGAAATCCGAGCGGCCGAACACGTAGACGAATGGCAGCTCGCGGGCGCCGCGCTCCCCGTCGAGCTCCCGTCGCGGGTCGAAGCCGAAGCCGGCGAGCCCCGCCATCATGTCCGCGTGCGCATAGACGCCCCCGGTGTCGAGGATCGCATAGCGGATGAGCGGGACGCCGTTCTCGCCCGTGAAGAGGAGCATCCCGTCGCGCTGCTCGAAGTACCGCACCGCCGGGTCGTACTGCACCAGCGTCGGGAGCCGGTCCTGGCCGAAGAGGGCGCGCGCGGCGTCGGGCCTGCCAGCGAGGAACCTGCGGATCGCGACGCTGAGCGGCGTCTCGTTGCCAAGGACGCCGGCGTCCGCCGTCCCATAGAGAGACGCCGAGTCGTGGCAGGGCGCCGTGGACCCGACGCGCTCGCCGACCAGGCTCCGCCACTCCTCGCTGAACACCTCTCCGGCCATCACGAGCTTGATCCGCAGCGGCGCCCAGTCGATCCCACGCGCCCGGCCCGTGTCGATCACGTCCTTCAGGAACGGCGGATAGCCGAGCAGGACGACCTGATCGAACGCCGGCCCCAGATCGAGGACGACACGGTAGATCTCCTCCTTGTTGTTCCCCGGCGTGACGACCGTGATCGGATACCCCTTCGCCGCGAGGTGACGGCAGCACGCGGCGGTGTACATGCCGCCGACCCACGAGCCGAGCGCGAAGCACACGACAGCGAGCGTACGGCGCGCGTCGGCCCGGAAGCTGTCGTGGAATACCTGCTCGAAGCGCCGGGCGACCGGGAGCTCGTCCGTGACAGCGCGAGGCCAGAACGTCGGCTTGCCGGTCGAGCCCGACGAGACGGCGATCATGTCGCAGGACTCGACGCGCCCGCCGCGGCACAGGTCGGCGATCGGGTGCCGGAGCACGTAGTTCTGCTTCGTGATCACCGGGAGCGCCGTGAAGTCCGCCGGGGTCCGGACGGCCGCCGGATCGACGCCGTGCTCGTCGAGGAAGCGGCGGTACGCAGGGACGGTCGCGGCGACCTCGTGGAATAGCGAAAGCGCGCCGGCCGCCGGATCGGCCTCGCGGTGCCGCGACAGCGCCGCGTCGAGCGGCGTGCTCAGGAAGGCGTCGATCGCCGCCAAGACCCGCCTGGGTTGCTCATCCTGCATCGCGAGATCTTCCCTCCTCCAGGTGTTCCACTGCGAGGCGGGATGACGGCGCGAGACATCCCCGCCGTCCCGCCGTGCCGCGGGCTCAGCTTACCTCACGCCGGGTCGACGTTCCCCGCGCCCGCCGCACCGGAGAGCGACGCCGCGAGCGAGAGCTCCTCGGCGCGCTGCTCGTAGCCCGGCGGCGGCTCGGACGGCGGATTCGCGAGCAGCGACGTGATCACCGTCTCCAGCCAGCGCCGGAGCGGCGTGTGCTGGAAGCCGAGCTCCGCCCGCGCCTTTGCGGGATCCAGCATCGACATCCAGCGGTCGCTGAACGGCGACATCGCCACCGGATCGATGCCGCGGGCCCGGAGCGCGGCCCAGGCGACCGGCTCGAGGCGCGCTGGCGCGCCGAGCAGCTCGGCGACGAGCGCGAGCAGCTCCGAGAGCGTCGGAGTCTCCTCCATGCAGAGGTTGTACGCCTGGCCGAACGTCGACGGCACGAGGAGCAGCCGCGCTATCGCCCTCACGACGTCGCCGCTGTACACGTGCCGCACCGGGTGCTCGCCGCCGTCCGGGACGAGCAGCGGGCCGCCGTCGAGCACGCGCGCGATGTACCGCTCGAGGCGGCGGTGGGGATCGCGCTCCCCGTTCACCATCGGGATGCGCAGCACGGTCGCGGGGAAGCCGTGCTCGTGCCACGCCGTCGCGAGCACGTCCTCGCAGCCGCGCTTGTCCATGCCGTAAGCCCACGCCGCGCGATCCGCCTCGTCCGCGGGCTCCAGGAGCAGCGGGCCGTCGTAGTCGCGCTCGCGCGACGGCCGCGGGCACCCCTTGCGGACGAGGTACACCGATCCGGTGCTGATCATGATGTAGTGGCCGACGCGCCCGCCGCCGAGCGCCTCGACCGCCGCGCGGCCGTCCGCGGCCGTGTACGCGGTGAAGTCGACGGCGACGTCGAACGCGCGGCCTCCGAGCGCCTGCTCGAGCCCGCCGGCCGCGCGGTCGCAGCGGACCCGCGCGACGCGGTCGCCGAACGAGTCGGGCGTCACGCCGCGGTTCAGGAGCGTGACCTGATGGCCCGCCGCGAGCAGGCGATAAACCAGGAAATGACCCATGAAGCGGCTGCCGCCGAGCACGAGGACGCGCATACGCGGCAAGCTACCACCGCCGCGCGCAATGGGGACGGGGACGCCGCGCGCGGGCAGGCTGACGCCGCCGGGCGCCCTCGCGCGCTCGAGCCCGGACCAGGTCGCGCCCCGGTCGTGCTAGATAGCGGCCGTGCCGTTCTCCCACATCCTCGGCCAGGACACCGCGGTCGGCACGCTGGTGCGCGCGCTCAAGACGGGCCGCGTCCACCACGCCTACCGCTTCGAGGGGCCGCCCGGCGTCGGCAAGGAGCTCGCGGCGGTTGCGCTCTCTCAGGCGCTCCTGTGCACCGCGGGCGACCCGCTCGGCTGCGGCCGCTGCGACGCCTGCCGGCGCGCGGCCGGGCGCTCCCCGGGGCGCCCCGCGTCGCCGCTCCACCCCGACGTGCAGTTCATCGCGAAGAACTTCTACCCCGGCGCCGTCATCGGCCGGAGCCGCGACGAGCTGACCGAGATCTCGGTCGACCAGGTCCGCGCCATCGTGCTCGCCCACGCCTCGTACCCGCCCCACGAGGGGCGCGCGCGCGTGTTCATCGTCCGCGACGCCGAGGACCTCAGCGTCGGCGCCGCGAACGCGTTCCTCAAGACGCTCGAGGAGCCGCGGCCCGGCACGCACTTCATCCTGCTCACCTCGCGCGGCGATCGCCTGCTCAACACGATCCGCTCGCGCACCCTGCCCGTGCGCTTCGCCCCGCTCTCCGAGCCCATCGTCCGCGGCATCCTCCGCGATCAAGGCGTGCCGGAGGAGCGGCACGACCTCGCCGTGGAGCTCGCCGCGGGCAGCGCCTCCACGGCGCTCGAGCTCGCGGACGAGGAGCAGACCGCCTCGCGCGACGCGTTCGTGAAGAGCATCCTCGCGGCCGCGGCCGCCCGGGATCTCGGGCCCGCCGTCGCGTTCGCGGAGTCGGTGGACCGCGACAAGGGCGCCCTCAAGGACGACCTGCGCGCGCTCAACGCCGCGCTCGCCCGCGAGGCCCGCGCCGCGGTCGAGGCCGATCCGCGCCGCGCCGGCCTCTCGGCCAGGCGCTACGCGGCGGTCTCCCGCGCCGTGTCGCACCTCGAGCGCAACGCCTCGCCGAGCCTGGCGATGGCGTCGCTCATCGCGGAGCTGCGCAGCGTCATCGGCTGACAGACGCCGCGAGCGCCCCGCGATGCATGGGGGCCGGCGTCAGCCCTCGCCGCCGCCCAGCCGCTCGTGGCCGCCGTCGCCGCGAGCGCCCCGCGACGCGTGAGGGCCGGCGTCAGCCCTCGCCGCCGCCGCCCAGCCGCTCGTAGCCGCCTTCCTCGATGCGCCGCCCGGCCCAGGCGTGGATCCGCCCGTCGGTCGCGAGCACCACGGCCGCGTCGTACCCGCCGCCCTCGTAGAGCGCGATGATCCCTGCGTCGCCCAGCGGAGGCGCGCCCTGTCCCAGGCGCGCGAGCGCCGCGGGCAGCCGCGCCCGCCGGCGCAGGGTCATTCCCGCGATCTCGAGCGTCGCTGGCGGCTCGTGCGGCGAGTCGATCGCCACGGGCGCGAGCCACAGGATCTCGCGCCGCGGCGCGGGGAACGCCGCCACCGCGCCCTGCGTCGCTCCCTCGGGCGCGAGGAACACCGCGGCGACGAGCTCGCCGCGCTCACGCGCGACGATCGCGCCCGAGAGCCAGCGCTCCTCGGTCCCGGCCAGCACCACGTCGCCCAGCGCGAACGGCAGCTCGTCCCAGAGCGCGTCGTCGGGGGACCGCGCCGGCGCCTCCTGCTCTTCCTCGCCGCCCTGCCCTGCCTGCTCCTCGCGCTCGCGGCGCGCCGCCATGTAGCCCACGGTCGCGGCCACCGCCGCGGCGGCCGCCGCGAGCAGCGTGAGGCTCATCGCGCGCCCCCTCCGGTCGGCGTCGCCGGCGCGACGGCCTGCGCGAGGGCCTCCTTGAGCGCCCGCGCCCGCGCGCTCACCTCGTCGAGGGCGCGCGAGGCGGGCGTGTCCTGCTCGGGCAGCAGCGCGGCGATGATCGCCGCGGCGGAGCAGAGCGCGCCGACGTCTCGCGCCCTCTCCAGGGTGATGCCTCCGATCGCCACGAGCGGGAGCCCGGGCCGCATCCGCTCGACCATGGCGCGCAGCGACGCGAGCCCCTCGAGGCCGACCACGGCGTCCGGGCGCTCCTTGCTCGAGGTAGCGAAGATCGGCCCGACCGCGACGTAATCGAGCGGAGCGAGCGGGTCCTGCAGCGCGGCCTCGAGCTGCGCGGTCGTGTGGGTGGAGAGCCCGACGAGCAGCGAGGCGCCGGCGCGCTGCGCGAGCGTGCGCACCGCGGGCACCGGGAGATCGTCCTGGCCGACGTGCACGCCGTCGCAGCGCGCGAGCACCGCGAGATCGGCCCGGTCGTTCGCGAACAGCGGCACCCCCGCGCGCGCCGCGAGCGGCTGGATGGCGCGGAGGAGCGAGAGCATGCGGGCCGCCCCGCCCCGCTTGTCGCGCAGCTGGATGGCCGCGGGGCGCGCGTCGAGGACGGCCTCGGCGAACGCCGCCGGATCGAGCCCGCGGCGCGCGAGCGAGTCGGTGTCGACGATGGGGTACAGGCCGCGCATGACCACGCTTCGAGCGAGGGGAGAGCGCCCGGGCGCCCCGAAGGAGGCCAGGCGCGCTGGCTACGCTAAGGTTGACGCCCCCAGAAAGAAAGCGGAAGCGTTCGCTCCCGAACGGATCCTCCATGCGCACACGCCTCGTCCGGATCGCCAGTCTGTTCACGTCGGCCGCGTCGATCGCCGCGACCGCGCTGGGGCTCGCGTCGAGCCCTGCGTTCGCGGAAGAGAAGTCGAGCCCCGCGCAGCAGGTAGAGAAGCCGGGCTCCGCCGCGGCGGCAGAGAAGCCGAAGGTCGACGCCGCCTCCCCGCCTGCCGGGGCCAGCGTCGCTGCGCCGGGGGCGAGCGCGCCGAAGGCGACGGCGGGCGCACCGAAGGCGAGCGCCAACAAGAAGGCGCCCGCGCCGCCGCCCCTGCCGCCCGCGCCGGCGCGGGTCTGGCTCATCGCGCCGTCGCCGCACGGGCCGTGGACGCTGCGGATCGACAATGCAGGCGAGCGCCCGATGCGCATCCCGGCGGACGTGCGGTTGCTGCGCCTGGAGATCGACACGCTGAACAAGCGCACGAAGAAGACGGTGCGCTGCGCGGCGCCTGCCGGGCTGAAGCCGAGCGGCTTCCCGGAGCGGCGTGCGCTCCTGCTCCCGCCCGGGCAGTCGTACATGGAGCATTTCGATCCGCGCCTGCTCTGCTTCGGCAAGGACGAAGCTGCGCTCGCCGGCGGCTCGGTGGTGAGGGCCTGGTACGGCTGGGGCCCGCCGCCCAAGTGGTCGAGGAAGGCGCCCGCGCCGCCGTTCGCCGCCGAGTCGACGGACGATCCGCCGGTGTTCGCCCCGGCGACCGGGCTCGCGGCGCCGACGCTCGTGCTGAGCTACGGACTGCCGGCGAGGAAAGAGTTCGCCGGGGATGAGGCCGGCGGGGCGGAGCTGCCCTCGGACGACCACCAGGCGCAGCGATCGGTCGACAAGACGGCTCAGGCCGCTGGCGACAAGACGGCTCAGCCCTCGGGCGACAAGACGGCTCAGCCTGCGGCAGACAAGGCGGCTCAGGCCGCTGGCGACAAGGCGGCTCAGCCCTCGGGCGACAAGGCGGCTCAAGCCTCTGCGGACAGGCCTGCTGGCGCTGGACAGCCTGCGCCGACGGGCAAGGACCATGGCAGCGGCTCGCCGGGCGAGCCGATTGTGGACGCCAACGCGCCTCGACTGGAGCTCAAAAGCGAGCCCTGGTCCGACGCGGCGAGCCCTCGGTCTATCGTCGTCCGGGTGACCGCGAGGAATGCTGGCAAGCGCCCCATGACCGTCGCCATCCGGTCGCGGATGCTCGAGTTCCACGTCGCCGGCCCGAACGGCACGACCGTCTGCGAGGCGGCCCCGCCGACCGGGGCGATCCCGCGCGACATGTACAGGACGTTGAAGCCGGGCGCGTCGGTCGACGTATCGCTCCTTCTCCGGGAGGTTTGCCCGGCCGACACATTCGCACGCGAGGGCCTCTACGAGGTCACGGCCACGCTGCACGCGAACGAGCCTGGCACCGACCTCGATCTGGACGCCTACACCGCCACGGTCGCCGCCAAGAGCGCGACGCTCCTCCGCGTGAAGAGCGCGCCGGAGCCGTTCTATGCGGCCGCCCCGCGGGCCGTGCAGACGCCGAAGCCCGAGGCTGAACAGGAAGGCGAGGACGCCGACTGACCGGCGCGCTCGCGCCGCCCTCCACGCCGTCTCCCCTCCTCGCGCACGCGCCTCGACGGCGTGGGCCTCACGCGCAACCCAGGCTCGCGCTCCGAGGACGCCGAGGCGAATCAGGCGCCCCTGAGGACGCCGAGGCGAATCAGGCGCCCCTCTCGCGAAGCGGTCATCTACATCGACACGGTAGGCCCCCGGCGAGGGTGCTCGTCGCGCGGGGCGGGGATGGGCTGATGTTTGAGCGCAATCGACGTCCTGTGTCCGGCGTGCGCAGCACGACGGGCACAGGACGTCCCACGCGAGTTCTGCCCATCCCCCGCCCCGCGCGACGAGCACCCTCGCCGGGGGCCGGTGCGGCTCGGCACTCCCTCTGTCCTAGACCGGGATGATCCCCCGCTTCTTCTCCGGCCGTTCCACCCGCTTCTTCCGCGCGAGCTCGAGCCCCCACGCGATGACCCTGCGCGTATCCCGCGGATCGATCACATCGTCGATGAGCCCCCACCCGGCGACCTTCATCACGTCGATGTTCTTCTGGATCATGTCCACGATCCCCTGCTTCACCTCCGCCGGCGGCGGCGTGTCCCCGAACATCTTCTTCGCCGCGATCCCGAGCATCCCCTCCGGCCCCATCACGCTGATCTCCGCGGTCGGCCAGCCGACGATGAGGTCCGGCTCGTACGCCCGCCCGCACATCACGTAGTACCCGGCGCCGTACGCCTTGCGCACGACCACCGTGATCTTGGGCACCGTGGCCGCGGCCATGACGTGCAGCATCTTCGCCCCGTGGCGGATGATCCCCTCGTGCTCGACCTTCGAGCCGATCATGAACCCTGGCACGTCCTGCAGGAAGACGAGCGGGATGTTGAACGCGTCGCAGATCTGCATGAACCGCGCGGCCTTGTCGGAGGCATCCACGTCGAGGATGCCGCCCATGTGGCTCGGCTGGTTCGCCACGATGCCGACCGGCTGGCCGCCGATGCGCGCGAGGCATGTGATGATCGAGCGCGCCCACCGCGGCTTCAGGTCGAGCCGCTCGCCGTGGTCGACGATCGCGTCGATCAGCTTCAGCATGTCGTAGGCGCGCCGCGGGCTCTCCGGCAAGAGGTCGAGCAGCGACTCCTCCCGCCGCTCGACCGGATCGGTGACCGGCAGGCGCGGCGGCTCCTCGTCGCAGCTCGACGGGAAGAACGACAGATACCGCTTCACCGCCGCGATGCACTCCGCGTCGCTCGCGTACTCCGCGTCGCCGACGCCGCTCTTCGTCGCGTGCACCTTGCTGCCGCCGAGCTCCTGCTCGGAGATGTCCTCGCCCGTCATCGCGCGCACGAGCGGAGGGCCGCCGAGCGCCAGCGAGCCGACGTCCTTGACCATCGGCACGAAATCCGCGAGCCCCGGGATGTACGCGGTCCCCGCGGCGCCTGGCCCCACCATCGCGGCGACCTGCGGCACCACGCCGCTCATGTGTACCTGCTCGCGGAACAGGTGCCCCGACCCGGCGAACAGCGAGATGCTGTCCGGGTGCATCGAGCCGGGATCGATGCGCGCCCCGCCCGAGTCGATGAACCACACCATCGGCCAGCGCCCGCGGAGCGCCATCTGCCGCAGCCGGGTCACCTTCTCCTCGCCCGTGTGCCCGATGCTGCCGCCCTTCACGGTGAAGTCGTACGCCGCCGCGCAGACCATCCGCCCATCGACCTTGCCGAACGCGCACACCACCGCATCGGCCGGCGGCCGGTCCTTCCCGTCCGCCCCGGCCGCGAGCCCCATCTGCGTGCCGTGCATCCCGACCTCGAAGTGCACGCCGTCATCGAAGAACGCCGCGAGCCGCTCCCGCGCCGTCATCTTCCCGCGGGCGTGCTGCTTCGCCACCCGCTCCTCTCCGCCCATCCGCCGCACCTGCTCCCGGCGGGCCTCGAGGTCCTTCACGAGCTCTCGCATGTTCACGGGCCACCTCATCCTGCGCGCCTCGCCGCCGCCGCGCGCCTCGCCTCCGTGGCGCGCGGCGGCGAGCGGCGCGCCCTCAACCGAGAGCCAGCGAGCGCCGCGGACTGCGGCGCTCTCCCGTCCCCCGCAAAGCTCTCACGCGCCCCTCTCGCCTACTTGCCCGACCATCGGGGCTGCCGCTTCTCGAGAAAGGCCATGAGCCCCTCGCGCGCGTCGTCGGTCGCGAGGCAGCCGGCGAGCCGCTCGCGCAGGAGCGGCAGCGCCGACTCGAGGTCGAGATCGTCCTGCGCCGCGAACGCCTCCAGCCCGAGCCGCACCGCGATCGGGCTCTTCGCGGCGATGGTCGACGTCACCTCGTCGACCGCGGCGTCGAGCGCGTCCGGCTCCACCGCCTTGTTGAGCAGGCCGCACTGCACGGCCTCGTCGGCGTCGAGGCGCTGCCCGAGGAGCATCATCTCCAGCAGCTTGCGGCGGCTCACGTGCCGCTGCAGCACCGCCATGATCATCATCGGGAACAGGCCCACGTTGATCTCCGGCGTCCCGAGCTTCGCGCCGCGGGCGCCGATGGCGAAGTGCGACGCCGCGACGAGCCCGAGCCCGCCGCCCAGCGCGTGCCCGTTCACCCGCGCCACGATCGGCTTGCTCGAGTTCGCGAGGGCGAGCAGCAGGTCCGCGTAGTCGCCCTTCGCCTCCGGCAGCGGCGCCCCTTCCGCGCCTGACATCTGCGCGAAGTCGCCTCCCGCGCAGAACGCGTCGCCCGCGCCGGTCAGCACCACGCAGCGCACGGCCTCGTCCGCCGCGCCGGCCGCGAGCGCGTGGAGCAGCTCGTTCACCATCACCGGCCCGATCGCGTTCTTGCGCCACGGGTTGTTCAGCGTGAGCCGGAGGACGCCCCCCGCGGCCGCGGCCTGGACGACCGTGTACGCGCGCGCCGTCACGAGGCCGCCCCTCCCGCCGCCGCGGGCGCGTCGTCCCCTCGCAGCCCCAGGATCTGCCGCGCTTCCTCGACTGTCGCCGGCCTGCGCCCGACGTCGCGCACCATGCGCGCGGCCACCTCGCAGAGCTCGCCGTTGCTGCGCGCCATCTCGCCGCTCGGCAGGTAGAAGTGGTCCTCGAGCCCGCACCGCACGTTGCCGCCGAGCACGAGCGCCGCGGCCAGCATCCGCCACTGCCCGTGGCTGATCCCGATCACCTCCCACTCCGAGCCGGGCGGCATGATCCTGGTCTGGAGCTGGAGCGACTCCACGTGCGCCGGGATCCCGCCGAGCACGTTGACGATGAACGAGAACTGCAGCGGCGGCTTGAGGAGGCCCATGTCGATGAGCGGCCACACGCCCTGGGTGTGCCCTGTATCGAAGCACTCGAGCTCGGGCTTCACCCCGGCCTCGTTCATGGCGGACAGGAGCTTTCCTATCTTCGCGTACGTGTTGGGAAACACCATGTCGAAGTCGAAGCTCTTCCGGGCGCGCGAGTACTTCGAGTAGTTCATCGTGCCCATGTTGAGGGCGGCGATCTCCGGGCGGCTCTCGCGGATGTACGCGCACTGCTCGCTGACTTCCTCGAGGATGGTGCCCGTCGAGAAGTTCAGGATCACCGGGCAGCGCTGGCGCACCTCGTCCTTGATCTTCGCGAAAACGGCTGGCGAGAACGTCGGCGAGCCGTCGTCGTTTCGCGCGTGGATGTGCACCGCCGCCGCCCCTGCCTCGTAGGCCCGCCTCGCCTCCTCGGCGATCTCGACTGGCGTGTACGGGATCGCGGGGCACTGCTTGCGGCTGGCGAGCACGCCTGACAGCGCGCAGGTCACCACGCAGATATCGGGATCTCGCTCGTTCGGATTCCTCGGTTCCCCGGTGAACGTCGGCTTCTCTCTCATGACCCCTACCTCCCTTTTCACGTCCCGTCGCCGTCGCTCTTCTTCTGCGCGCCCTGTCCTACCCGCGAGACCACCTGCCGCTGCAGCTTGGTCAAGATCCGGAGCAAGTCGCGCAGGTCGGTCGAGCTCAGGCTGAGCAGCGCGCTCCGGAAGATCTCCATCGGCTCGACCTGGATCTCGCGGGCGAGCCGCGCCCCCTTGTCGCTGAGCCGGATATGCACGACCCGCCGGTCGGCCCTCGAGCGCTCGCGCCGCACGAGCCCTTCCCGTTCCATCCGGTCGACGATCCCGGTCACCGTGCTGTTCTGCGCCCGGATCCGCTCCGAGAGCGTGGACAGCGAGAGGTCCTGAAAGGACTCGAGCAGCTTGAGGATGGTGAGCTGTGGCCCGGTGAGGCCGAACCCGCTCGCCATGCCCTTCGTGAGCCGGCGCGACTCCGTGTAGAGATAGATGATCATCTCCACGATCGCGTCGATCTCCGGCCTCTCCGGCGGTGGCAGGGTTGCTGTCACGATGCTTCGTGTACGAAATATTCGCGCCCGAAGGTCGCGTCAAGCTCCGCCGAATTCGTACCGTATGGACGCACTCGAGCGCCGCTCGGACGCATCGCCGCTCACCGCATCCCCCTCACCGCCCCCCCGACTGACCGTCAGGCCCCCGGAGAGGGAGCTCGTCGCGCGGCGCGGGGACGGGCTGATGTCTGAGCGCGATCGACGTCCTGTGTCCGGCGTGCGCAGCACGACGGGCACAGGACGTCCCACGCGAGTTCTGCCCGTCCCTGCGCCGCGCGACGAGCTCCCTCTCCGGGGGCCGGCCAGCTCGGAACGCCGCCCTTACCCCCGCGCCCGCCGCCGCTTCCCCCGCCGCCCGTCCGCCCGGATCTCCCGGATGCACCACCGCAGCGCCTCCTGGAGGTCCCGGTGCACCTGGACCGACGAGAGATCGATCCCGAGCGACGACGCCGTCTGCGCCACCTGAGGCTGGACTCCGGCCACCACCCCCTGCGCGCCGAGCAGCTCGATCGTCTGCAGCATGCTGATGAGGTGCTGCGCCGTCGTGGAGTCGACCTCTGCGACCCCGGTCACCTCGACGATCGCGTACCGCGACTTCGTCTCGACGATCGTGTGCAGCAGCTTCTCCGTGATCTCGGATGCCCGGTGCCGATCGATGCTCCCCACGAGCGGCAGCACGAGCACGCTGTTCCAGACCTGGATGATCGGCGTCGACAGCGTCTCGATCGCGGACTCCTGCCGCTGGATCACCGCGCGCATCGACTCCTGCTGCTCGACCACCGCGCGCAGCGACTCCTCGGCGCGCATGCGTTCCAGCGTGATCGCGAACATCTCGCCGATGACCTGGAGCAGCGCCCGGACGCTCTTGTCCCACGCGCGCTTCGAGCGCACCGCGTCGATCCCCACCACGCCCACGAGCCTGCCCGCGTACGCCGCAGGCATCCGCACGAGCGACGCGATCCCGAGCTCCGTGAAGGCCCGCCGCTCGCTCGCGGCCTCCTCCGGCAGGTCGGCCACGCGCGGCACGTCGCACACCTCGAGGCGGAACAGCTTCTCGACGAGCCACGGGTACACGTCCCTCGAGACGACCGCCCGCTCCTCGATCAGCGACGGGATCCCCTCAGCGCACCACTCGTGGGTGTTCAGGAACCTCCGCCCGTCCTCCGAGAGCAGGAACAGGCTCGTCCTGTCGGCGCGCAGCGCCTTGCCGAGCTCCGCGAGCGCCGACTGAAAGCCGCGGTCGATGTCCGAAAGCTTCACGTTGATGAAGTGGGACGAGATCGACGCGACAAGCATCTTCGTCTCGATCCGCTGCATCAGCGCCCGCTCGACGCGCTTCTGCTTCCCCACGTTGCGGGCCCAGGCGTAGATGAGCTCCTCGCCCGGCACCGAGAGCATCGACCACGACAGCCACACGTAAAGGCCGCTCCTGCTCCTGCAGCGGTTCTCCAGCCCGAGCGTGACGGGCCCCTGCCGGAGCCGATCCATCTGCTCCCGGGTCACGGCGAGGTCGTCCGGATGCACGAAATCGAGGAGGTTCCGGCCGATCAGGTCCTCGCTCCCCAGGCCGAGCGAGCTCTCCCAGGCGCCGCTCACGCGCAGGAACGATCCGTCGATCCGCAGAACACAGAGCGGATCGGGGCATACAGCGAAGAACCTCTCCACGTCCGCTTCGTTCGCAGGTGCGCCCATCACCGGTCGCCTTCAGCAGCCCACACGCCACGGTCAGGGCTCTTTGACGTCCTCGAACGTCGTCCGCGCGGCCACGTGCTCCTCGTTCAGGTTGAGCAGGATCGGCAGGGTCTCGTGCTGCCAGTCGTCGTCGAGGATCCGCCGCACGGTCACCCGCCCGGGCACCAGGTTGTACACAGCGTCCACGATGTCCATGATGACGTAGAAGCCGTTCGAGTTGCAGAACCGCATCTTCACGAAGTCCATCACGGTCGACGTGATCGGATGCTGCGGGAGGACTCGCGCCAGCTCGTCGAGATAGCTCGACAGGTACCGGTACGGGTTGTCGATCCGGATAGCGCCCTCGAAGGTCAGGACGAGGCGGTTGTCGTCATCGAGCCGGGCGACCGACTGAAAGACGCTCAGCCCGCCATCCGTGATTTCTCCATAGCTGAGAGCCTTCATACGCGACCTTTCGTGGAAAACATACGCAGCCTTTTCAAGGGAAAGTAGCCTGGACGACGAGGATTCCATCGACGTACTGCGTCGAGAGATGGAATTTGTTCTCTGCTGTCAGCCGAATGAGGCCAAGGCCGCCCCTGCGCCGGTCGTTGCGCCGCTCGCGCACCGTCCTGGCGAAGAGCTCCCTCGGGTCCTCCGCGGCGAAGATCTCGTCGAATACCGCCTTGACGGTTCGGTACTCTTCCGGCGTAACGCGGTTCGAAACCTTGATGAGTAGCCGGTCCGGGTCGATGCTGAGGTCGAGCCGGACTTCGCTTTCGCGCTCGGTCCCGTGCTGGATCACGTTGGTGACCAGCTCGGTGACCACCACGTTGACCTTCTGGCAGATCCGTCTGGGATAGAACCTTACCAGGAGCGCGTCCAGAAAGTTCGCAAGCAGGCCGGCCACGTCGCCCGTGATGTGATCGATCGGAGATATGTATATCGATGCACCGACCGACGTCTGCGAATGATTCTTCTCGGGCTTCATCAGGCGCACCTTCGCAGGATGATCAGTGTGATGTCGTCGGCGTCCGCCACTCGGAACCGCGTGTAGTCCTCGATGCACCGGTCGAGGATCACCTGCACCGGCTCCTCGCTGTGCTTGACGACGATTTCGTTGAGACGTTGCACGGAATATATCTCCCCGCTCGCGTCCTGCGCCTCGAACATCCCGTCTGTGTACAAGGCGAGGACGTCATCCTCCTCGAACGGCAGCTCGAACTCGTGAAACGGCTTGATGCGAAGACCGATGAAGTTGCTCACCCGATTGAACGAGCGAGGCGTCCCTCGACGGACCAGGAGTCCGTAGCCTCCGCCCGACACGTAGCGGAGGAATCGGTCCGTAAACATGACGAAGTTCACCGTCGCGTACCGGCGGACCTCCCGGAGGAACGAGTAGGCGCTCCGGTTCACCCAGTCCACGATCGCCCCCGGGCTGTCGAGCCGTTTGGTGGCGTGGGCGAACTGGGCTTTCAGAAACGCCATGATGAGCGCCGACGATACTCCGTGACCCGATATATCGTAAACCCCGATCGCGTGACGCTCGCCGGGAAGATAGAAGAAGTCGTAGTAATCCCCTCCCACCTGCGCGAGCTGCTTGTGGAAGATGGCCATGTCGAACGCCGAGGCGATAGCGCCACTCGCCTCGGGGAGCAGCGCGCGCTGCACCTGCCGCGCCACCGCCAGGTCGTCGTCGATGGCCCGGTTGTACCCTTCGAGCTCGTTCTCGATGCTGGTCGCGTGCTCCAGGATCGCCTCGTGCACCAGGGAGAGATCGTCGAAGTCGAGCTTCAGCTTATCGACGTACTCCAGGAGTGCGCTGCAGCGCTCCATGAAGTCAGTGAAGTTCCCCTCGTCGCGTAGCAGCGTGTTCCACGCCTGCCGCTCCTTCACGATCGCCCTGATGGCATCCAGATTGTTCTGCTTCTGTATGAAGCCTCTGGAGTGCATCGAGCTGAGGTCCTTGGGTGCAGTCATGGATCGACCTGGGCGCGATTCGGGTTGGACGGAAGCTCCCATCCGCTCTCAATCACAGAGTATCATCTCGAAGTTCTGGTTGAACTTCTTGAGGTTGGGCAGCGACTTGCCCTGCCACGGGATGGACTTCGACCCGCGGACGATCAGCTGGAGCTCGCCCTTCTTCCGGGTGGCGATCGCGAACTTGTAGAGGACGTTGATCCCCGAGCTGTTCAGGAAGTTCAGCGCCCTGACGTCGAGCGTGATGGTGGGGGGATTCGTGGCCAGGACCTTGTCGAGCAGCTCCTCGATGGGGGCGTACTCGGTGGTGCCGCCAAGACGAAGGATGCCTTCCAGGTACACCACCACCTCGGAGGGATCGTACCAAACCCGGTAGTTACCACCTTTGATTTCCATTCTCGACCTTTCGTTCAAAATAGGAATCCTGGCCATCGTCTTGATGCTGAAGCTGTTGACCGAGATCGGGTCCAGCTTCCATCCAAGACTGACACCGTAATCGTTCATGATGATGAGATAGCCGAGCCCCGAGCCGGCGTTCTCTGCATCCTCGGCGTTGGCCTCCGCCTGCCGCCGCAGGAGCTCCCCGGGGTCCTCCTGCGTGAGCTCGAGGAGCTTCTCGCGGAGCGAGGGGACAGCGGCGTTCGTGATCTGGTTGCTGACGAGGCACACCAGGTCCTCACGCCCGATGCCGACGGTCACGGTGATATCACCGTGCTGATTGAACTTGACGGCGTTCTCGACCAGCTCGTTCAGGACGTACCCGATGGCGCCTGAGACTTCGTCGCGGCTGATGAGCCTGTCTTCGCCGTCGATCTCCGGGAAGAGCTCGCCGAAGTACTCGGCCATGAAATTCGCCGTCAGGTTACAAAGGCTCCATCTCACCGCGAACGAGTCGGGGTACAACGTCAGCGACATGTGCTCGCTGAACGAATCGTCTAAAGAGTAGACGCCGATGATTTCGCTCATGGTAATGCCCAGTCTCCCCCTTGCTCATACCCTCTTAATGACAAGTACCGTAATGTCATCATGGATCTTGTTGTAGCCTACGTGCGCCAAGACGTCCTCGATGATAGCGTCCTTGATCTCCTTGGAGTTTCTCTCGTGGTTCCGCGAGATCACCTGACACAGCCGGTCGATGCCGTACTGCTCCTCTGAAGAGTCCTCTGCCTCGGTGATGCCGTCGCTGAAGAGCGTCACCACGTCCCCAGCCTCCAGCGCCACCTCGATGCTGCCGATGAAATCGCTGATATCCAGATCGATGCCGATCGGCAAGCCGAGCCCCATCGTCTCGACGCGATCGAGCGTCCCGTCCTTCCGGACGATGATCAGGTCCTCGTGCTGGCCCGTGAGCTGGAGCTTGCCGTCGCTGTAGTCGAGCAGGGTCAAGGACAGGTTCTTGTCCGAGCGGATGCGCTGGATGTTCTGGTAGATGACCTTGTTGACGATGCTCAGGAACTTCTTCGGATCCTTCTCGTTGGCCGCGAGCAGCGTCCGGACGGCCGTCTGGACCATCAGCATCAGCACGCCGCTCTCCAGCCCGTGCCCGGTGACGTCGCCGATGCCGATCTTGACGAGCCCGTCGCTCCGGAGCACGTCGTAGTAGTCCCCGCCGACCTCGTCGGCCGGGGCCATGTAGCCGGCGATGTCGAGGCCCGGGATCTCCTGGAGCTCGCTCGGCGCCGGGAGCACCATCAGCTGGAGCTGGCGCGCGACGTTCAGCTCGGCGCCGAGGCGGATGTTCTCCTGCGCGAGCTTCGCGTTCAGCTCGCTGATCTCCTCGTTCGCCTTCTCGAGCGCCCGCGTCCGCTCGCCGACGAGCTCCTCGAGGTTGTTCGTGTAGGCCTCGATCTCGCTCGCCATCTCGTTGAAGGCGACGCCGAGCTGCCCGATCTCGTCCGCGGAGTTCACCTCGATGCGGACGCCGTAGTCGCCCTCCCGCATCCGCGTGGCGCCGGACGACAGCGCGACGAGCGTGCCCGTCATCCGGCGCGACACGAGGTAGACGCCCAGCATGAGCACGAGGAGCGACGCGATCGTCGCCACCACCTGCTGCGTCACGATGCTCGTCCTGCTCTGCTCGATCGCGGCCTGGGCCGCGACGAGCGACGCATAGAGCTCCTTCTTCGGCACGACGAACGCAAGCGTCCAGTTCTCACGGGCGATGTCCGCGCCCGGCCCCTTCCACCCGTTCACGCCCGCGAGCTGCTGCAGCGCGATGATGTGGGCCTCGCCGCCGATGCGGATCTCGTGGTAGTCGATGTGCTCGTTCTGCGGGAGCGACAGCGCGGCCACGGCGGGCTCCGAGCTGTCCTTGAGGTGCCGCTGGAGGGCGGCGACGCCCTCGGACTTCTGCCCCTGCCCCGAGTCCGACCGGAGGCGGAGCACGCCCGCGCCGGCCTCGTTGATGGCGAGCACGTTGCCGTCCGACTGCACGAGGAACGCGAAGCCCGACTGGGCGAGCCGCACGTCCTTGATCGACTCGATGAGCTGCCCGAGGGTCAGGTCGAGCGCCGTGGCGCCGGCGAACGCGGTGCGCTCCTTGTTCCACAGCGGGTGGAACGCGGTGATGACCATGCCGCCGCCCGCCGAGTCCTCGTACGGCGCGAGGACGGTGATCGTGGACTTGAGCTTCTTCAGCTGCTCGGGGTCCTTGATCCACTTGCCCCAGCTCTCGACCAGGTTCGGGAAGAAGAAGTCGTACCAGTTCTTCTCGTTGTGGCCCGGGTACAGCTTGTCGAAGCTCGACCCCATGTCGGCCCACGGCGCGACGCGCACGTAGGGCGCCGTGTGGGGGCCCACGTAGTAGACCTGCAGCTTGTCGGAGCCGTACTTCTTGAACGCCGGCAGGACGAGGTTGAGCAGCGAGGTGTCGTCGACCGCGCCCTGCACCTCGGGCAGGATCGTGCCCTTGTTGCCCAGGTAGCCCCAGACGGCCACGCCGGTGGGCTCGTCTGGCCGGTTCTGGTACCAGTTCCCTTCCGGGTTGTAGACCAGGTCGTCGTGGAAGAACGGCATCGTCGCCGCCTTCTCGAAGAGCGGCTTCAGCTCATCTCCGCGGTCGATCATCGTCTGGGCGATGCCCGACAGGATCTCGAGGTCCGCGTAGGCCTGGCCGAGCACGAAGTTCGTGTGCTGCGCCTTGTCGGCCAGGTGGTTCGTGAGATACTCGCGGTTCGCCGCGTTCAGGCCGGACTCGATCTCGTACGCGGACTTCCCGCTCAGCGTGTGCATGCCCTGGCGGGCGATGACGACGTTCAGCAGCGCGCCGATCAGCACGCTGAAGCCCGTCACGAGCAGGAATTTCGTGTTGAACTTCTTGAATCTCGCGAACACGCCGGACAGCTCGGGGCTCTTGCGCGGGTCCTGCGGAGATTGGATGTCGCTCACCGAAACTCTCCTGTTCCGGAACCGTTCTCAGCGCCGCCGCGCCCCTTCGCGCGCGGGGCAGAGCGATCGGTATCGTACTTGTCGATGAGCGGCTTGCGGCCCGAGCCGGCATAGATTGGCCACGACGCGTACCCCTTCCGGCTGTAGATCGCGTTGATGTGCGCCTTCAGGCCGGTCGTGATGTCCTGGTGGATGTGGGGCTCGGCGCGCGCGGTCTCGGCGACGTTCGCGGTCGAGACGATCCAGCTCTCGACCACCTTCGCGAAGTCGCCCCGATCCGTGTTCATGTTGTCGATCGCGATGAGGCTCCCCTTCGTGTCCTCCAGCCCGGCCTCCTCGAGGATCTCCATCGTCCGCACGCCGATGTCGAAGTCCATCCCGACCATGCGGCTCAGCTCGAGGAACCGGCTGTAGCCCATGCGGACCACGTCCTGCTCCGGGTAGCCGGTAGTGCATGACATCATCTCGTTGGTGATGTAGATCCTCCCCCCCGGCTTGCAGATGCGGACGAGCTCCTGCATGATCTGCTCGGGCATGTGGAAGACCTGGAGAGCCAGCCTGCACGACACGAAATCGAAGGAGTTGTCGGGCAGGAGGAGGGCCGCCGCGTCGCCGTACTGGTACTCGACGTTGTCGAGCCGCAGGCCCTTCGCGACCGACTGGGCGTAGCGCAGGAACGCCCGGGAGTGGTCGATGCCGAGCACGTACTCCACCTTGAACTCGTCGCTCAGCCGGACACCGAAGTCGCCCAGCCCGCACCCGATGTCGGCGACCCGCATCCCCGGGAGCAGCCCGTGCTTGGAGATGATCGACCGCTCGTGCTCCCAGACGATCTTCTCCTGCGTGCGGAGCACCTTGAGGAAGTCCTCGTCCTCGATCACCTGCTGGATGGGGTAGAGCGACTTGTCGTAGATGACGACGGAGACGTTCGGATACAGCTGCTCTATCACCTGGAACTTGCGGATAGCCCAGGGGATGACGCTGGAGATGATGAGCTTTATCTTGAGGTTGGGGCGCGCGTCGACAGCCCAGCGTACGAACCTGTTGATCTCCAGGAACGCGATGCTGTTCATGTACTTGAGGCGCTTGAAGTCGAGACACAGCTCTGCTCTGGCGTTCTTCGCCGCCGCTTCGAGCGTCGCCCGGATGGCCTTCATGTGGTCGCCGATGAAGGGGCGCAGCATCCCGGCGAAGGCGACCTGCTGGTCGTCCTCGTCGACGCGGATGCTGAAACTCACAGACGAGCGCCACGACGAGATTTCCCCGGAAGACGAGGGGGGCACTACGGACTCGTAGGAAGCTACAGCGCACATGTCTCATCTACCTCAGTGAATGGAAACTCGATCGACAGGTTCAACAAGTTTCCATTCTTGGGTTTATCGATATTGAGCCTGGATCCGTAGACCACCGCCAGCTCGAGCAGCCCCAGCAAACATATCTCCTCCTGTGTCGCGTCGTGCTCGAGCCGCTCCCGATACCAGCCCATCGGATCCGGCTGATTGACGAGCTCGGCTGCATGCGTGTAGAACTGGAGGCTCTCGTCGTTGACGGGGACCTCCGCCTGCACCACGATGCGATCCTGCTGGCGCTGGAAGGTGAGAGTGATGTCGCCTTTACGCTCGTGGTTGCGGTAGATTGCCTCGATGAGCTCGTTGAAGAACGTAGAGAGCAGAGTCGCGTAACGCTCGGCGTCCCCTTCGTTTGCGCTCGCAAACCTGGCAAGATAGTTTGCGAGTTGATGGCAATGGCTCCAACGCTTGCTGAAACCGGATGCGGAGAAGTTCGCTGAGATGATCATTCCGGTTAGATTGGCAACCGGGGCCGGTCGCAGCGTCGGAGCCGTGTCGGCCTGCTTGGAAACGGACATCAGAGCCTCGACGATTGGGTCACAGGAGAGCCATAGGTAGACTACCCGGATCGAGGGCGCCCCGTCGAGTGGAACGCGCGGCCTCCTGCACGTTTCCCCCAACCTTGTTGCCGGCCGTACCGGGCCGAGCACAGCACCCCGGGCACCTCTCATGCCACGTTGCTGAGGATGGCTGTAACACGAATGACACTGGAAAAAACCACTACATGGACTTTCATGTGTGTGCTTGTGTTCAGGCGTCGGCCCGGTCCGGGGCGTGGCGGGCGGCGGAGCCTAGGATCCTCTGAATAATCCAGGGCATCCGCGCCGCGCAGCACCCTGGGCGCCTCCGGCGCGCCGCACGGTCAGTTTTCCAGAGCCCCCCGCCTGACCCACTGCTCACGGTGTAATTCACATTACACCATTGCTCCTGCCGCTGCGCCGGCGGTACGATCCCCCGCGCCGCCGCGCCCCGGAGCAAGGGACTGTGAGCGGCGAGGGGGAGTCGAGGCGCGCTCGCGTCTGTCAATCATTTCTCGTGACCGGACGCAAGGCGCGAATCCGCACTCCCGCTCCGGTGTGTAGTCGCGGACGGACGCATGTTCGCGCCGCCTCACCGGCGGTCAGCGCAGCTGCGTTCGCTCGAAATTGGCAAGCAAGTACAACGGGTTACTCGGGCCATCCGCGGTGGCGTGGCCGCTCGGGACGCGCGGGCTCCCGCGCGCTGGCCGTGTCCGCTACTCCGCAGGCGCTCGCCCCCTTGGTCACCTCTGCTCGCCGCGCCGGCCCACTCGATGGGTGAGCGGGCTCCGCCGATACGCATGCTCCATCTCTCCGTCACCGCGCGCGCCGCGGCGCCACCGGAGATCGCGGCCGCGGGGCTTCGCTGCCCGGCCCTGTGCGGCGGGCGCCGGCGCCGGCCCGAGGGTCGGGGGCGCCCTCTTGGGCGCGGCCTGCCAGCGCGCTCGGCTGCGAGCGGGCGTGCGCTCGGCCGCGAGCCGGGGTGCCCTCGGCCACGGTATCGGGCGAACCCGGCCGCGCGCGCCTCCCGGCGAGCCGCGCAGGCCGCGCGGGCCGCGCGGGCCGCGCGAGCCGCGGTGTGCGCAGGCGTCGTGTGCGGGAGGGGGACTGCGCCGATCGTGGCGCGTCTCCAGGCCTCATGAACCGCTGGAGTCGGGCCGGCGAGATCGGGCTTGACACGCAACCTCGGACTGCGCTGGGCTCGCCGGCGACTCCGGCCGCGGCACCGCGCGGCAACCGATCGAGTCGCCGCGCGCCAGGGAGAGGCTTCATGCCTCGTGCAGGGGCCCCAGCCACCTGCGTTTGCACGGGCGGCGCGCGCGGCGTCCCGCGTGGCTCACCGCAGCGGGTGCGGCCAGCGCTCCAGCTTCACCGCGGCTTCACCGCGGCTTCACCGCGGCGCGGCGCCGCGCCGCTCGATCGCGTCGAGCTCGTCCATCACGGCCTTCACGCGCGGATCGGTGGGATCGGCGGCGCGCGCCTTCTCGTAGGCTGCGCGCGCGTCCTTGAGCTGACCCGACTGCGCCAGCGCGTTGCCCAGGTTGATCCAGGCGCTGCCGAGCCGGTCATCGAGCTTCAGCGCCTCGCGGTAGAGGGCGATCGCCTTCTGCAGATCGCCGCGGAGGTGGTGCGCATAGCCGAGGTTCGAGCGGTACGTGGCGCGCGTCGGGTCGCGCGCAACGGCCGCCTCGAGGTACGGGACCGCGCGCGCAGGATCGTTCGCGGCGAGCAGCGCCGTCCCGAGATCGTTTTGCAGGCGCGCGTCGGCCGGCGAGAGCTTCGCGGCGCGCTCGTACGCGCGGATCGCGTCGGCCGTCTTCCCTGCGGCGAGCAGCGCTGTCCCGAGGTTCGCTTGCCGCTCGGCGTCGCCGGGCGCGAGCTCCGCCGAGCGCGCGAGCTCGCGGACGGCGTCCTGCAGGTTGCCGAGCGCGAGGTGCGCGACGCCGAGCGCGGAGCGGGCCTCGGCGTCGCTCGGGGCGAGCTCCGCGGCCCGCGCGAGCGCGCTGAGCGCCGCGTCTGCGCGGCCGAGCACGAGGTGCGCGCGGCCGAGCTCGAGGTGCGCCGGCGCGTAGCCCGGCTGGAGCGACGCCGCGCGCTTCAGCTCCGGGATCGCGGCGAGCAGCGTCCTGTCTCCCGGAGCTCCGTTGTACTCCGCCGACACTCCGGCCCTCGCGATCGCCGCGCGCTGGGTGCCCACGATCGCCGCGGCGTCTCTCCTGTCGAGCAGCGCGGCCGCGCGATAAGCCCTCTCCGCGGCGGCGAAATCGCCTGTCGCGTACGCGGCGTCCCCCTCCTCGAGCTTCCTGTCCGCCGCCGTGCCGGTCCCGCGCGCGACGCGGGGAGGCGGGCTCGCCGCGGCGGCCTCGCTCGTGGACGGCGCGTCGAGCGGGACGCCCGAGCCGACCTGCGCCTCCGGCGCTGCCACCGCGCCCGGCGCTGCCCCGCCCCCCGCCGGCGCGGCGGTCGGCGCTGGTGCGGGCGGCTCGAGCGGGACGGACGGCGCGGGCGCCGCCGGGGGCGCCGGCGCGGCGGCGCAGCCGGCGAGCGCGATCGCGATCGCGATCCGGCCAATCGATCCGCTGGAGCTCACAATTTGTACGGGGTCATCGCGTGCTCCTTGCCGTCGTAGCGGAGCAGCACAGGCTTGTTATCCATCTTGGTCGCGACGCCGACCGGGCGCTTCCAGCACCGCACGAGCGCGACGAGCGTCTCGCGCGCGTAGTCGGCGCGCAGGTCGAAGCCGCCGTGCACGTGCTCGAGCAGGAGCTCTCCGCGGTTGCCGTAGTTGGCGTCGACCACACGGATGTAGGGATCGCCGAAGTTCGTGAGCTGGAAGAGGAGCTTCTCCTTCACCTCCTTGAACTCGCGGCTCTCGATCTCGAACCTGTCGTTGCGCCCGGAGAAGCCGAACGTGTACATCTTCTGATCGATCACGAACTCCGGCGTGAGGAACTCGTCGATGAAGGTCACGTCGTTGTAGAGCGCGCGCACCTGGAAGATCTTCTCGCGGCCGAGGCCGAGCCGCATGTCCCAGGTGCGCTTCGCGTCGAGGTCCGTGCACTCCTCCCACTCGCGGCCGAAGCGGCCCTTGTTCCACCGGTCCTCGATGTAGCGGTAGAGCTCCACGCCGACCTTGTACGGGTTGAAGCGCCCCGGCGCGGTCGCCATGACACCGGCGTTGTTCTCGGCGTAGTCGATGATCTCCGACGCATCGAGGACCTTCTCGGTCATCATCTTCGAGTGCCAGTACGAGGCCCAGCCCTCGTTCATGATCTTCGTCTGCCGCTGGGGCACGAAGTAGTAGGTCTCCTCGCGGATGATCTCGAGCACGTCGCGCTCCCACCGGTCGAGCGGCGCGTGATCGAGCAGGAACTTGAGCACGTCCCGCTCGGGGCGCTCCGGCACCCTGCGATCCGGCTTCTTCTGCTCCTGGCGCTTCTTGCGCTGCGCCTCGAGGATCTCCTCCGGGTTGATGAAGGAATCCATGTATTCCTTCGCCCGGAGCTTGTAGGTGTCCATCGGCTCTTCCGTGGGCTCCTCGTCCTCCTTGGGCGCGGGGCGGCCGGTGAACGGGGCCCACGGGTCGATCAGGTTCTCGAGCGACAGGCAGTGATCGAGGAACGCCTCGACCTTGTTGATGCCGTGGCGCTCGATGTGGCGCGCCACGCGCGCGCCGTGGTTCGCCATCTTGTCGATCCATTTGCGGTCGGGATCGTACCTGTCGTTCCGCCGCACGGGGTCGACGATCGGGCCGCGGTGGTCGAGGTCGGTGGACCGGAAGCAGAAGTTGTTCTTGAAGAAGTCGACGTGGGCGTACACGTGCGCCATCACGAGCTTCTGATCGGTCAGCGAGTTGCCCTCGAGCAGGTAGGCGTACGAGGGGTTGTTGTTGATGACCATCTCGTAGATCTTGGAGAGGCCATACTCGTAGCTCTTCGAGAGCTGCTCGTACTCCATGCCGAACCGCCAGTGCGGGTAGCGGCTCGGGAAGCCGCCGTACGCGGCGATCTCGTTCATCTGGTCGTACGTCAGCATCTCGAAGATGACCGGGAAGAAGTCGAGCCCGTAGTCCTGGGCGATCTTCTCGATGCGCTCCTTCTCGGTGCGCAGGTAGCGGGGGAGCGCGGTGTTCAGCGCGAACTTGCTCATACCGCTCTACTTCCCCTTCCCCAGGAAATCCTTGATGCTGCCCACGATGGCGTCCTTGTCCCTGATCTCGCTGACCACGACCCGATCGTCCTGAGAGAAGTGCTCTTTCAGGTCCTTGATGAACTGGCCCGAGCCGTACGGGCTCTCGACCTGGCCGTAGGCGAACATGTTGACCCGCGGCAGGATCTGGGTCTTCAGCACGTCCACGCAGGAGAGCGTGTCGTCCATCGACCAGTTGTCGCCGTCGGAGAAGTGGAACGGGTAGATGTTCCACTCGTCCGGCGGGTAGTCGTTGTCGATGATCTGCGAGCAGAGCTTGTAGGCGCTCGAGATCATCGTGCCGCCGGACTCGCGCGTGTGGAAGAACGTGTCCCGGTCGACCTCGCGGGCGATCGCGTCGTGGATGATGAAGCGCGACTCGAGCCCCTTGTACTGGCGGGTCAGCCACGCGTCGATCCAGAACGACTCGATGCGCACGATCTCCTTCTGCTCGTCGCCCATCGATCCGGAGACGTCCATCATGTAGATGATGACCGCGTTCGCGACGGGCTCGGTGATCGTCTTCCACGAGCGGTAACGCTTGTCGTCCGGGATGGGGACGACGACCGGCGCCGTCGGGCGGAACGTCCCGCTCGAGATCATGCGCTTCAGGGCCTCGCGGTACGTCCGCTTGAAATGGCGCAGCGACTCCGGGCCGACCCGGCGGATGCCCGAGTAGCGATCGTGGGCGTTCGAGATCTTGCTCTTGCCCTTGTCCTGGATGTCCGGCAGCTCGAGCTCCTCGCCGAGGATGCCGGCGAGCTCCTCGAGCGTGACGTCGACCTCGAGGAGGTGGTCCCCCTCGCCGCTGCCCGCCTGTCCCTGCCCGGGCTGCTTGTCGTCCGAGCCCCCCACGGGATCGCCGGGGTTGCCGTCGCCCTGCCCTACGCCCCCGCGTTGCTTGTCGCCGAAGCGGAAGCGCGGGATGTCGATCTGAGGAATGGGAATCGAGACGAGGTCCTTTCCCTTTCGCCCGATGAGCTCGCCTTGCGAGATGTACTTGCGGAGGTTCTCGCGGATGCGGCCGCGAACGATCTGACGGAAGCGCCCGTGATCCTGGTCGATCTTCAACGACACGCTGGCGAGTGTAGCATCGGAAGCGGTCTCCGGTCCGCACGTTCGGCGGACCAGCGGGGTCCAGCGCGTCGTCCCCTGCCCCACCGTCACGCCCGCCCGTCGTGAACTTAGCCCATGGTAGCCTCCGGGACGTGCTTCCCCGAGCGGCGGCTCTCCTCCTTGTGGTCCTCGCGCCCCCCCTCCTCGCGCCCCCCCTCCTTGGCTGCGGCTCCCGCGAGCAGCTCGTCGGGCTGCCCGAGCTCGCGGGCGCGGGGGGCGCCCCGGACGCGCCTGTGTGCCGGGAGGACGGGCTCCCGTGCCAGAGCGCGGCGGACTGCTGCAGCGCCGCGTGCGCGCAGGGGATCTGCGGCGGCGGCAGCTGCGCGCAGGACGGGGCGCGGTGCGCCGCCGCGGGCGACTGCTGTACCGGCCTGTGCACCGAGGGGCTCTGCGGACAGGGCTGCTCCGCCGACGGCGCGCCCTGCGAGAGCGCGGCGCAGTGCTGCGCCGGTGTCTGCACGGGGGGGGCCTGCGGGGAGCGGTGCTTCCCCGACGGGAGCGCGTGCAGCTCCCCGGAGCAGTGCTGCTCGCTCAGCTGCGTGGACGGCGCGTGCGCCACGGCCTGCCTCCCGAACGGCTCTCTCTGCATCGGCGACGCCCCGTGCTGCAGCGGCATCTGCGTCAAGGGCATCTGCCTCGAGCCGTGCGCGCCGGACGGCCTCGCCTGCAGCGCCGACGCGGACTGCTGCAGCCAGCGCTGCAACGCGGGAGTCTGCGGCGGGTGCAGCCCCGACGGGGACGCGTGCGGCTCGGCCGACGCGTGCTGCTCCGGCGTCTGCGAGCAGGGCGTCTGCGGGGGCGTGGCCTGCTCGCACGCGGTCTGCACGATCGGCGCGCCGCTCGACGCGAGCTGCGGCGACTGCGCGGCGGAGATCTGCCGGTTCGACCCGCTCTGCTGCAGCATCGCGTGGGACGAGGCCTGCGTCAGCGCGGTCCCCGCGCTCTGCGGGCTGACCTGCGGCGCGTGCGCCGAGGACGGCGACGCGTGCGCGTCCGGCGCGGCGTGCTGCAGCGGCGCGTGCGAGGACGGCGTCTGCCGGACCCCCTGCACCCCGAACGGCGGCGGCTGCGCGGCGGACCGGGAGTGCTGCGACGGCCGCTGCGAGAACGGCGTCTGCGGCGGCCCCGCGTGCCCGTCCGACGGGACGGCGTGCGGCGGGTGCGTGGCCGAGAGCTGCTGCGCTGAGCTCGACCAGTGCCTCGCCAGCCCCGCGTGCGCCGAGGACGTGGCGTGCTTCTTCGGCTGCCTCGACGAGGGGAACGGCCCCGCCGTCTGCGGGTTCGACTGCATCCACAGCCCGGAGACGGTCCAGCTGCTGCGCTGCGTGGGCAGGAGCTGCGGCGGCGGCACCTGCTTCTGAACGGATGGAGCGAGGCGCGATCGTGCGAGGCTCGATGGGAAAGGGGTTCGCGCTGGCGTGGGGCGCGCTCGCAGCGTTGCTCGCAGCGACCGCGGCGACCACCGCCGGGGCCGCGCCGCCGCTGGCGCTGCCCGAGGGCGCGCCGCCGCGGGCGCTGCCCGAGGGCGCGCCGCCGCGGGCGCTGCCCGAGGGCGCGCCGCCGCTGGCGCTGCCCGAGGGCGCGCCGCCGCGGGATCTCGCGGTCGTCGGCCTGCTCGTCGATCTCGAGAAGATGATCGAGGTGCAGCAGTCGCTCGGCTGGACGATCGATCGGTACGAGCTCGACGAGATCATGTCGCCGGCGCTGATGAGCGTGTGCTCGGCGACCCCGGAGACGCGCGCTGCCGCGCTCGCCGCGCTCGACAGAAAGATCGTCGAGCTCGGCGGGCCCGTCGAGGAGGCCTTCCAGCGCCGCGGGGGCGACCTGGGCGAGGTCGCGGATCTCCTGTTCGCGACCCGGGTGCGCGCGCTCCTCGGCGAGGCGATGCGCCGCGCGGGCGACACGCGCGGCACGTCGACCGAGTGCCCGTTCTGGCTCCGCCCCTCGCCCGCATTCCGCGGGCGCGAGACCGACGCCTACCGGACCACGATCAACGTCGAAGGCGGCGGCATCGCGGTCCTCGAAGGAGCTGGAGGTCGGGTCCTCCCCGGCGCCGGCGGCTCGGGGCGGCTGCTGCTCGGCCGCGGGCTCGACGAGCACTGGACGTTCCTGGCCGGGGGTGAGTTCGGCGGCACGGCGCAGTTCGAGCAGACGGAGACCAAGACCCGTTTCCCGATCAGCTTCACCGTCGCGCTGCCGATGGTGCTGCGTTACCACGCCCGCACCTGGCATTACGAAGGCGAGATCGCGTCGCTCGCGTACTTCACCCAGGACGACCCCCGCGTGAGCCCAGGGCTGCGCGTCGGCGCGCTGGTCGGCGTCTCCGCCCTGCGGGTGCGCGGCGTCATGCCGTGGGCCGGCCTCGGGATCGCGGTCGAGCACGTGCTGGAGACCTACCGGCGACCCGCCCAGTGGAACCTCAAGACCGGCGCTCGCGTCGGCTTCGACTGGGATTTCTGAGCGCTCCGGCGCGGGTCTGCGGAGGCGATCTGCCGCGCGCCTGACGCGCAATAGGCGCTTGCGCCCGGGTGGGCTACAGCGGTCCCTGATTTCGATTCCGGTACTTCCCGCCGACTTTCCGACCGGGAAAGAGGGACCGCTGTGGCACCATGAGTCCACGAGCGAGCTCATGTCGAGAGAGCTCGGGGGAGGGCTCAATGCCGAGAGGCGAGACAGCAAAGGATACGTCCAAGCAGAGGAAGCGGGTCGGGAGCGGCGAACGGGAGCAGGCTGCGCCCGCGACGTCCCAGGGCGAGGCCGGTAGGCCGGCTGCGCGCCGGCGGACCAAGGCTGCGACCGGGGGCGCGAGAAAGACCGCGGGCCCGACCCGGCGGACGACCCAGGCCAAGAAGGGAGCGCGCAAGTCAGGAGCAGGCGCCGCTGCGCGGCCGGGCACGGCGCGGAGCACCACGGCGACGGCGAAGAAGGCGGGCAGCACGGCGAGGAAGGCGGCCGCCGGGCAGACGAGCCGGCAGCGGAGCGCCGCCGCGAAGAAGGCGGCGGCGACGAGGAAGCGAACCGCCGCAGGCGGGGCGGCAGGGCGCGGCCGGAGCACGACGGGGTCGACCGCCGCTGCGGGGCGGAAGACGGCGCGCAAGGCGGCGGGCGCGAAGCGGGCGGCGCCGCAGCGCGCCGGGGCGACGAAGCCGCGGGCGGCCGGCGGGCGCGCCGGGCGCGGTGGAGCGCAGCGGACAAGGGCGGCGCAGCCGGGGGCGCAGCGGGCGGGCCAGAAGCGCGCGACCGCCGGAAGGCGATCGGCGGCCAGCTGAGCCGCGGCACCGGGCGCGCCGCTCGCCGCGGAGCGCCCACCTCGATCCTCCTTATCCCATCTCCCATCCCGGGGAGCTTCAGCGGTTCCCCGGCTGTCGGTCCTCCCGCGGGTGCCCCACCTTCGTCGCAGCAGCACCCGGGCTCCGTCGCAGCAAGGCGCAGCAGCGCCAGGCGCCGGGGTGCCCGTGCTGCTGCGGTGACGGTGAACCGGCGGCGGCGCGCGGCTCTCGCTTCAAGGAGCCTCCGTGTCGCAGGCGCCCTCGCGCCATGGCTCGTTCAGGCGACGAGCCGCGCTCCCGCTCTTCAGGGCGACGAGCTCCATGCCCCCGCTCTTCAGGGCGACGAGCCGCGCTCGCGCTCCTCAGGACGACGAGCCGCGCCCTCGCTCTTCAGGGCGACGACGGCAAGGGCTCGCCGACCATGAGGATCACCCACGTGGCGGTCAGGAAGTGGTACGATGTCCCTCCGAGGCCCGCGATCGTGGACCGCGCGCGCCGCGCGCAGAGCGGGCAGCTCGCGTCGCCGCGCCGACCCACCAGGTACCGGCGCGAGGACTGCGGAGGTGACGCAGGACAGATCTGAACTTCATCGCCCTCCATCACTCCGCACATCCCCTCCAGCCCGCTCTGCAGCGGAAGCGCCTCCGTGCGCCTTTCGCCCTGCAACGCCCCGGGCGACCGGAGCGCACGCCCCTCCTCCCGAGGCCAGCGCTCGAGGGCCCGACATACGGCCGCTGACGTAGGGGGATGCTGGACCATCGTAGGCACGCTCCTTCGGACGAGCCGAAAGCCAACGACCCAGGCGCGTAATGTGGCGCCGCACTGCGGCCTGGGTCCATCCTAGCAGGATCCCCGGACCACGCATGGATGACATTCCGTATCTCCGTGGTGCTTCCCACCGCGACAGCCTCCTGTCTTTGCTGTCGTTTTTCCTTGTTCTTTTCTCTACTTCCTCTGCTCAACCGCTGTTGGCCGAGGCGCGCTGGAGCAGAGTGGCAGATGCGCTGGCAGCGTGAATTTGCAGCCGAAAAAGAGCAATGGCGAGCGCCAACGATCTGCGGCTCACGTGCGCCTCACGGTCGGGCGCGGCGGAGCGCAGCGGGACTTTCCGGAGACCGTTGCGGCCAATCCCGAAGCCCCCCGGCCGTCCCCCGTGCGAGCGAGGCGACCTGCCGTGCGCCTGTCGCCGGGAATCGTTCCGAGGGCAACTCGGGAAGAAGATGACTGTGATCAGGAGAACACTGACGCTCGTCTTGCTGCCGCGCGACACGGCTCCGGAGCTGGCGCAGGGGCGCCAGCCGCCGGGGGCCGCGGCGCGCGGGGCGTCACTGCGGGACGGGGGTCGGGATCGGCGGCGGCTCGTCGTCGGGCACGATGCAGGACGACAGGTCAAACAGCATGAAGAGCAGCGCCTTCTCCTGAGCGGTAAGCTCCGCCGTGGAGCAGCCCTCCGGGAAGGGCGGGCCCGTGACGTCCCCCGCCGAGACATGGATGTCCGTGAACACGAGGCGACCGCACTGCTGGTCTTCCTCGGCGTCGATGGGCGTGTTGAACGTGAAGTACTGGATCCCGGCCGGCTCCGGCTGATCGTAATAGATCCACCGAGTCGAGATCTCGTCGTTCACGTCGTTCACCGTGTGCTGCGCTCCGTTGATCACGATCTGGCCGCGCACTTCCGACGCCCCGACGTTGAAGAGCCAGTCCGCCAGGGCCTCCCCCTTCGGGCGCGTGGTGTCCACGAGCGCCGTGAGCGGGCTCTCCGGGTCCTCGTTGAAGTTGTCCCAGACCGCGGTGTCCGGGAACGGCGCCGGCCCGCGCTTCAGCCAGACGTTGTGCCAGTGAGACGCGAACACGCGCCCGCCGAGCGAGGTGTAATCGAACATGGCCTGGCGCGCGGTCTCGGGCTTGTCTTCGGCGTGCGGGTCGCCCTCGCAGGCCAGGATCACCATGTCGTACTGGCGAAGGCTGTCGACGGTCCCCCAGAGGCTCGTGGCCGTCGTGAACTCCACGCCTTGATTCAGGCCGTCCGCGTACCGCGTCGTGACGGGGTGCCCCGCGTCGCCGCGGCCGGCAAACAGGTTGATCCGACCGGTCCCGGTCTCCGGCGTGAACTCGCTCTCCGAGATCCCGAGCTTGCGCAGCAAGCACTCGAGCGGATCGGCGCCGCCCGTCGTCAGGGCGATCTTCGGGATGTGCCCCTCGTCCTGATTGCGCGGCAGCCGGATGGTCCCGGCGTCCGTCGCGGTGTCCTTGCACTTCTCGACCGCCGGGAGGACGACCTCGCGCCGCCACTTGCCCACCTGAACCACGAGCGGGATGTCCTCGCCGACCGGCACGTCCTCCAGGACGAAGTTTCCCTTGGTATCGGTCAGCGCCGTCACGATCGGCTTGCCCGAGAGCGTCGCGCTGCATTGGTCGCAGGTCGCGCCGTCCGTGATCGGATCGAGCGGCGCATTCGGGACGTAGACAATCGCGTTATAGAGGGGCAGCTTGCCCGAGGGGTCGTAAACCGTGCCGCTCACGGTGGTCTTCGCCCCGTTCTCGCACTGGACCTGCTGGCATTCGAGGCCCTCGCACGCCCCTTCGCCGCCCGCGCCCCCAACCCCGACGTTCGCCAGGATGCCGCCGGCACCGAAGATGCCGCCAGTTCCGTTTCCGCCGCTACCGCCGCCACCAGGCCCCGCGCCGCCGGACCCCGGGGTCGCCGTGCCCCCCGTATCGCCGCAGGAGCAGCCAGCGATCATGCCTGGCGCCACAGCGATCGCAGCCATCAAGACTCCCGCCTTGCCCGACCAAGTCAACATTTCGAGCCTCCCGGGCGACGCGGGCAAAGGTGCCCTGCTGCCGCCCAGTCTCTATCGTAGGCCAGAGCGTAGAAATCGGGAAGTATGTCCTGCAAAGAGCAGGAACGGAGCGATGGTGAAATAGGGCATGGCCTGATACCCGTGACTACCGCCTCCGCGCAGGACACGCGCGCTCCGGCGCCGGACAGCCCGCATAGCGGATCTCCGCGCCTGCGACATGGTATGCGGCACGATCACACAGGGATGGACGCGTCGACGATGCGTGAAGGAGGAGTCGATCCAGAGACGCGCCGAGCACAAGGGCGCTGCGAGCGAGGCGACGCAGCGCGGGCCGCGCCCGGCGGCGCTCTGCGAGCGCAGCGCGGGCCGCGCCCGGCGGCGCTCTGCGAGCCTGCGTACCGAGCCGCCGGGCTACTGCGGGTCCACGCGCGTCAGCCCGAACCAGAGCACGGCGTGCCACCGCTCTTGCCATTTCAGCAGCATCGGCCCGATCGCGATCCCGGGGCCGATGGCCCGCAGCTCGTCCTTGACCGCGCTCACGGGCCAGGGGTTGCCGAACGCCTTCTCGCCATAGGTCAGCGCGAGCGTCGGCGCGCCGTCGAGCTCCGAGGGTAGGAGCTGCGCCTTGAAGCGCCACACCTTGCTCCCGAGGACCACGTTCATGCCGGAGTTGCCCCCGTGGTCGAACTCATTCCCTTTCCAGGGCATCCAGCGCGACGCGAGCGCCGTGATCAGCGGGCGCGTCGCCATGTGAACCCCGGCCGTCGGCTGCAGGGCGAGCAGGCGCCCTCGCGGCGCGTCGCCGAGCTCCGCCGGATCCGCCGGCCTGCCCGCCTCGTAGAACTGCCGCAGCGCATCCGGGTGCGCGCCGACGAGGCCATCGAGGGATGTCATCTGGGCGGTGCGGCGCGCGACCGCCGGCTCTGCGTGCTGCTCGCTCTGGGTGGTCATCGTTTCGCGCTGGCATTCCACCGCGCCCCGCGAGGGTCAACGGCAACCGTCAGCGCGCCGCTCCGCCAGCTGGCGCGCGCGGCTCCCCGCCAGCCGGCGCGATCAGCTCCCGAGAGGCGACGCGCTCGGCTCCCCGCCAGCCTGCGCGCTCGGCGCCACCCCGCGCGCGACGATCGCCTCGTAGGCGGCGCGGACGCGCTCGGTGATCTCGCCGTAGCGCGCGAGCAGCTCCCTCGCCGCCTCGGCCGCGGTGCGGCCCCGGATGCCCGTCCGCCGGGCGAGGAGCGGGACCCCGGGCGCGTTCTCCTCGAGCAGCTGCGAGGCGTCCGCGTGCACGATTCGGATCCGCTGCTCCAGCTTGCGCAGGAACGCGTGCCCGTCACGGAAGGCCTCGGCGTGCTTGGCCGACAGGTACCCGGCCGAGGCGAGCGCCTCGATCGCCGAGAGCGTCTCGGTGGTCCTGACGCGCGGATCGGCGCCGTGGCGGATCTGCAGGAGCTGCACCGCGAACTCGATGTCCGCGAGGCCGCCCCGCCCGAGCTTGAAGTCGCGCCGGCCGCGGCGCTCGTTCGACAGCTCGCGCTCCATGCGGAGCCGGAGCCGGTGGATCTCCTCGGCGATCCGATCGAAGTCGTCCGCCTGGAGGTACGCGGCCTCGTGCGCGATCGCGATCGCCTCCGCCCCGAGCTCGGGATCGCCCGCCGCCGCGCGGGCCCGGATCAGCGCGAGGCACTCCCAGATCGCCGCGCGGATGTGCCGCACCCCGCGCGACGAGTCTGGTCCCGCGGGCGCCGAGGCCGCCTCGCCCGCGCGGCGGATGCCGTGGTAGCGGGCGAAGGAGTCGATCGACGTGACGAGCAGCCCCTGGCTGCCGGAGGGGCGCAGGCGCGTGTCGAGCTCGTAGCCGGGCCCCGCCGCGTGCGACATGGAGATGAGCCGGATGATCTGCCGGGCGCGCCGCGCGTAGTACGTGCCGGGATCCGAGCCGGGCCCCTGATCGCCGGACGGCGCGCACGCCGGATCGAACAGGAAGAAGACGTCGAGGTCGGACCCGTAGCCGATCTCGCGGCCGCCGAGCTTGCCCATCGCGATCACGGCGAGCCCCCGCACCGGCTCCCCCGCCGGCGTCCCCAGCGCGAAGCGCGTCGCGGCCTCGAGCGACGCGTCGGCGAGGTCCGAGAGCGCGAGCGTCGCCTCGCGCGTTCCGACCTCGCCGCCCAGGTCGGCGAGGCCTACCTCGATGGTGACCCGCGCCTTCGCGCGCCGGAGCGCGGCGATGAGCGCCTCCTCGGGATCGTCGTCCGGCGCGGCCTCGCTGAGGCTCTCCTCGAGGGTGTGCCTGATGACGTCGGGGCCCGGCGCGCCGCGCGCGAACAGGACAACGTCGACGAGCTCGGGGTACCTCACCATGGCGTCGCCGATGAACGCGCTCGACCCGAGCGCCTCGACGAGCCTGCGGAGCGCGCGCGGATCGTCGCCGAGCATGCGCGCGTAGACGGAGGAGTGCCTGATGCGGGAGAAGCACAGCCGCAGAAAGCGCGCGGCCTGCTCCGGATCGGCGGCGTCGACGACCGCGGCGAGCAGTGTCTCGGCGAGCGACGACGACGCCTCGCGGCTGCGCGCGCCGAGCAGGCCGTCGGGGTGCCGCGAGAGCTCGAAGAGGTCGTCGGCGACGTCGCGGAAGCGCGCGCTGAGCGCGGCGTTCGTGCCCGGCTCCGGCGGCGCGGCGCCGGGCGCGGCGAGCTCGGCCGCGGCGCCCGGGTCCGCGGCGGTGCCCTCCGCGGCGGCCTCCGGCTCGCCCGCCGCGCTGCCGAGGACGACCACGGCGTGCTTCGCGAGCGCCTCGGCGAACGCATCGCGGTCGCCGTGATCGAGCGCGGCCACCGCCTCGACCCACCGCGACGGCCGGGAGCTCCCCTTCGGCAAGAGCGACAGGAGCCGGGCCTTGATCCGGCTCCGGCGCTGCGCGGTGTCGGCGAGGAACGCCGCGGCGTCCTTGAAGCGCAGCGTCCGGGCGAGGCGCTCCATCTCGGCCTCGCTGTCGGGGAGCAGGTGCGTCTGCACGCCGGTCGCGGACTGGACCGCGTGCTCCGCGCGCCGGAGCGCGAGGTAGCCCTCCACGAGCTCCCGCCCCTCCCGGTCGGTCACGTACCCGAGCGCGCGCAGGCGCCGCAGGCCATCGAGCATGCTCTGCGCGCGCGCCCGGGGCTCGCGCCCGCCCCAGATGAGCTGCAGCGACTGCACGAAGAACTCCGCCTCGCGGATGCCTCCGGGCCCGAGCTTCAGGTCGCGCGAGGCGTCGTGCGAGAGCTCCGCGCGCGCGCGCGCGACGAGCTCGATCATGTCGCCGGCGAGCTGCGGATCGACCCGGCGCCGCCAGACGAACGGGGCGAGCACCCCGAGCGCCTCGGCGCCGAAGTCGAGATCGCCGGCGATCTCGCGGGCGCGGAGCAGCGCGGCGCGCTCCCAGAGGCGGCCGAACGACTCGTAGTAGCGCTCGGCGGCGGCCAGGGAGTTGACGAGCGGGCCGCTCCGCCCCTCGGGGCGGAGCCGGAGGTCCACGCGCCAGACGAAGCCGTCCTCCGTGACCTCCTCGAGAGTCGACGTGAGGCGGCGCGCGACGCGGGCCCAGAAATCGTGCAGGGTGACCGAGACGGCGCGATCGCCGGAGGGGCCCACCTGCCCTTCGTCGGTGTCGTAGAGGTAGATGAGGTCGACGTCGGAGCCCGCGTTGAGCTCGTCGCCGCCGAGCTTGCCCATCCCGAGGACGACGAATTTCGATCGCGCGCCCGTCGCGGTGCGCGGCTCTCCGAAACGCGCGGTCACGGCCGAGACGGCCTCCGCGAGCGCGACCTCGATAGTGGCCTCGGCGAGCGCGGTGAGCTCGCGCGCGGTGACGTCGACGTCCGCGCCGCCCGCCGAGGGCGGGAGCAGCTCACGCAGCGCGACGCGGATCCGCTCCTCGCGCGCCACGCGCCGCAGCTCCCGGCGGACGCGGTCGGCGTCCGAGACGTCGCCGACGCGGGCCCGGATCCGCGACAGGTACGTGGCGCGGTCGCGGGCCGTCTGGTGGCCCTCCGCCGCGAGCCGCTCCGCGATGTCCGGATTTGCCTCGATGACCGCGCCGACCGCGGGGTAGGCGGCCGTGAGGAGCGCCGCGATGGCGAAGGCCATCGTCTCGGGGCGCAGGCGAGGCGACAGCCGCGCTGCGCGCTCCTTCACGCGTTGCTCATCGATCGCGTTCGCGATCTCCAGGAGCCTCGAGACCTGTTGCATGGCGCGAGGCTAGCAAGACCGCGGGGTCGCGAACGTCGGTTCCGCAGCGCCCGACCGCCAGTTTATCGTGCCCTGCCCTCACCTCGCGCCTTGGCGGAGCCGCTCTCCGATCCTATGCTCGCCGGGTGCGATTGCTCTGCGTCTCGGATATCCACGGCCACGCCGACGCGCTCGCGGCGGTCCTGGCCACCGCCGAGCGCCGAGGCTACACCCAGCTCCTGGTCGCCGGAGATCTCTGCTTTCCCGGCCCGAAGCCGCTCGAGACCTGGCGCCGGCTCACCCAGGCCAAGGCGGTGTGCGTACAGGGCGTATCGGATCGCGCCCTGGCGACGCTGGACATCCACAACGTCAGGCCGCGGAGCGAGCACGAGCGGGCGCGGCTCGATCGCCTCGCCCAGACGCGCACCGAGCTCGGCGAGCTGATCCTCGCGCGGCTGGCGCGGCTCGCCCCGACGTTCCGCCTGCCGCTCGAAGACGGCGGCGAGCTCGTCCTGGTCCACGGCTCCCCTGCGGATCCGCTGGAGCCGATCACGCACGACATGACGGACGAGGAGGTGCTCTCGCTCCTCGGCGACGACCCGGCCGATGTCGTGGTCTGTGGCGGCTCTCACGTCCCGTTCGACCGCATGGTGGGCGGCGTCCGCATCATCAACGTCGGCTCGGTGGGGGAAGCGCCGTGCGCGATCCGGGGCGACGTCGACCGGGTGCGCGTCGGCGCGCGCCCTTCGGGCGAGCTGGTGCGGAGCGGGTCCGTCACCACCTACGGCACGGGGCACGCCGACGCGACGTTCGTCGAGCTCCGGGCGGGCGAGCTCTGGGTCGAGCAGGTCGTGGTGCCGCTCGGCAGAGCGGCGTGAGGATGAAAGCGCGCGGGAGCGCCGAGGCGGGGACGACCTCCGCGGCGCGCGTGATGCGCACAGGCGCGCGCCACGCATCCTACCCGACAGCGAACATCGCCCGCGCCGCGCCCTCGCGCTTGAACCTGTTTCAAGGATTGACGATCATCCTCAGGGAGCATGGGCAGCTACCCCCCCGACGATGACTTCGAGGCCACGCGGGTGGCCAACGTTGGGGAACTCCAGAAGGAGCTCCCGGCGCGCTCGCCGAAGGACCGCGCCTACCTCATCGTGCTCGCCGGCTCGAACGTCGGCGAGATGTACCGGGTCGAGGGCGCCGAGATCGTGATCGGCCGGGCGTCGGGGGCGACCATCCGGCTGAACGACGACGGCATCTCGCGGCGCCACGCCCGCCTGCTCCAGCTGGACAGCCAGGTGCTGATCGAGGACCTCAACAGCTCCAACGGGACGCTGGTGAACGGTGAGCACGTGACGCGCGTCCCCTTGCATGACGGCGACAAGATCCGCCTCGGCTCGACGACCGTCCTCAAGTTCACGTACCACGACTACCTCGATGAGTCGTTTCAGCAGCAGATGTACGATGCTGCGCTGCGCGACGCCCTCACGAAGGCCTTCAACAAGAAGTACTTCCTGGATCGGCTCGAGACCGAGGTGTCCTATGCGCGGCGGCACAGCGCTCCCCTGTCGCTGCTCATGTTCGACGTCGATCATTTCAAGAGGATCAACGACACGTTCGGGCACCTGGCCGGCGACTACGTCCTCGCGCGGATCGCGAAGATCGCGAGCAACACGGTGCGCACGGAGGACGTTTTCGCGCGCTACGGCGGCGAGGAGTTCGGCATCCTGTGCCGCGGCGTCGGGCTCGAGAACGCGGGCATCCTCGGCGAGCGGCTGCGGCTGCTCATCGAGGGGTCGGTCTTCGAGCACGAGGGCGTCCGCGTGCCCACGACGATCAGCGTCGGCGTCGCGGCGCACCCCGACATCCCGGTGCAGAGCGGCCTGGAGCTGATCGCCGCGGCCGACGAGGCGCTTTACGAGGCGAAGCGCACCGGCCGTAACCGCGTGCTCCTGAAGTTCGGCCCGAAGCCGTAAGCCTGCGCCAGGCGGCGCGGGGAACGCGGGCGCGATCGACACGTCGAAGCCCGCGGTCCGAGCAGGCCGCCCACGGGCCTGCCGGACGGGCCGCGCCGACCCGCGCAGAGCGCGCGTCCACCGGTGCGGGCGCGGGCGCGGGCCTCAGTCGATCTTGAGGAGCTCCTTGACCTTCGCGATGACCTGGGGAGCCTGGATCGGCTTCGTGATGTACGCATTCGCGCCGAGCTGCAGCGCGCGCTGGCGATCCTCCTGAGACCCCTCGGTGGTGATGATGATGATCGGGGTGTCCTTGTGGACCGGATCCGTGCGCACGCGCTTGACGAGCTTGAGCCCGTCCATGATCGGCATGTTGATGTCCGTGATGATCACGTCGTACTTGGTCGAGGCGAGCTTGCGGAGACCGTCGACGCCGTCATCCGCCTCGGTGACGCGGAGGTTCTTCACGCGCGCGAGCGCGAAGACCAAGAGCTGCCGCATCATGGGCGAGTCTTCAACGATCAGACACGAGTACTCGGCCATGATCAGTCCTCCAGGTCCAGGAATGCCTGGACGCCGGGCACCTTCCGGCCGGCGTCGGTGAAGAGCCGCGCGTTGATGAGGGCGGGGGCGGCCTGGGCCCCGAGGAGCTTGAAGAGCTCGGTGTCCACGTTCACGAACTCCGTCTTTTGCGGGAGCGTGCTGAAGATCGCGATGACACCCACGGTGCGCCCGTTGAAGTCGAGCGGGATCACCGCAGCGGGATCCTCGATGCTCCCCTTGGAGACGTCCTTGGTCTCGTCGAAGAAGATTTCCCCCTTCGAGAATGCCTGGCCGACGGCGCCTTCGGTCACCGGCATGCGCGCGATCTCCTCCACGGCAACGCCTTCGCTCGCGATCGAGACGAGCTCCTTACCATCGGGCGACGCAAGGTACACGGAGAAGGCGCCCGCCCCGAGGAACTGCGCCAGGAGCTCCTTCAGGTTGCGGAGGACATGGCGCACGTTGCGCGCCGCGTGCAGCTGCGACAGCGCGACGTACAGGTTCGCCAGGTTCGCGAGCTCCCCCTCCGCCTCCGAGTAGCGGCTGTTGAAGCGGTCCGAGGCCGCCACCATCCGCACCGACTGCGTCACGAGGTCGCGCTTCTCCTGCTCGAGCTCCTCGATTTTGCGGAGCAGATCGCGGATGGCCGAGTCGCTCGCGAGGTGCGCGCGGAGCTTGCCGTTCTCCGACTCGAGCTCGGTGATCTTGTCACGAAGGCGCTCGTTCTCGCGGAGGAGCTCCTCGGTCAGCTGCGCCCCCTTGCGGAAGAACTGCTGAATGAAGGCATCGCGCTCCTTCTTCAGGTCCTCGGGGGGACGATCGCTCGGACGCCCTTTTTTCTCCGTCATTTTATCCCGGGGTTCTCCAGAGCTTCGGACCGTATCATGCGGGGCTGACCGGACGGAAGCGTCGAGCGCGGGCCGCAGCCGCGCCCGGACCCCCCGCCGAAGGGGCGAGCGTCCAACGCCCAGCGTCCCACGCGCCCCGCCCCGCCGTCGTCACAGACGTCGGGCTGGGCCCGCTGGCCCTGCCCCGGGGGCGGGTCCCCCGCCTTCCCGGCCCGCCTCCCCCCTTCTCCACCGCTTACGCCTTCTCCATCTGCTTCAGCAGCTTGGCCCACTGGCGCAGCTCTCGGCCGAGCAGCACCGGCGTCTTCCGGAGCGACGCGACGTCGCGCGCCCCGACGAGCAGCATGACCGCCCGAAGCTCCGCCTCGATGTTCTCGAGGTACCGCACCGCGGCGTCCCGCCCCCCCGAGACGAAGGCCTGCAGCACCGGGCGCGCGATGCCGGCCGCGTGCGCGCCGAGAGCAAGCGCCCGGGCGATGTCAAGGCCGCTCGTGACGCCCCCGGTCGCGATGACGGTCTTGAAGCGAGGACGGATGGCACGAGCGATGAGCACCGACGCGGCGGTCGGGACGCCCCACTCGCGCAGCGCCTCGCCAAGGGAGCGGGCCGCGCCGTCGGCGCGCGCCGTCTCCACCGCGACCCAGGACGTGCCTCCGGCGCCGGAGACGTCGATGTTGCGGACGCCTGCCCGGACCAGGCGGTACGCCGTCCCCGGCCCGATCCCGCAGCCGGTCTCCTTCGCGACGACGGGCACGCTGAGGCCGTTCGCCAGCCGGCTCATCGCCTCCAGCGCGCCGGTGAAGTCGCGGTCGCCGCCCGGCTGAACCAGCTCCATCGCGGGGTTCAGGTGGACGCACAGCGCGTCGGCGCCGACCTGGGCCACGAGCTCGGCGACCGCCTCCGTGGACAGCGACCGCGCCTGCACGGCGCCGATGTTCCCGAGCAGCAGGGCGGTCGGCGCGTGCTGGCGGACCTCGTACGTCGCGGAGGCGTCGCCGTTCAGCATCGCCCGCTGGCTGCCCAGCCCGAAGCCGTACCCGCGCTCCTCGGCGATCTGCGACAGCTCCCGGTTGATCGCCTGCGCGCGCTCGGTCCCGCCGGTCATCGCCGCGATCAAAAGGGGCGCGCGGAGCCGTTTGCCGAGCAGCAGCACCGAGGTGTCGATCGCGTCGAGGGAGAGCTCCGGCAGCGCGTCGTGGATCAGCTCGACCTGTTCCAGAAGCGTGGTCTTGGCCCGGAATCCGACGTCACCCGTCGCGCATAGCTCGATGTGGTCGGCTTTCCTCTCGGAGATGTCCTTCGCCTCTTCCGTCATGGGGGCACAACTTTACGCGGTCGCTGACCGCCGTCGAAAAGGAAGTGCCATGGACGAAAAATCGCCAAAAAAGTCGACCATGTGTCGGTCAGGCGTCGGGCGTCGAGCCAAGGGCTGACAAAGGGCCGACCTTGGCGCCGGGTGCCCCTCCCTGCCGAAGCTACTGCGCGACCGGCGCGCGGCCGTGGCATAAAGTAGACGCATGGACCTACCGGAAGAATCGCAGATCCGCTGGATCCTTCGGACGACCGCCGCCCTCCTTCAGCACGGCGCCGAGCCGGTCCGAGGGCTCGTGCAGCCGACGGCCGAGTTCTTCCCAGATCCGTTCGACGGCTCGCCGAAGACCGTGGCCGCCCTGATGCTGCGGGTACAGGAGCACGCCGGGCTCCAGGATCTCCCGGTGGAGCTCGCGGTGGTCACCCCGGAGGGGCAGGCCAGCACCGTGAGCTGCTCGAGCGGCGCGTGCGGCGGGGTGGCGCTGGACACGAAGCTCGAGCGCGTCGCCCGGCGCGATGACGGCGGCTACCGGGTCGCCATCTCCGCGGGCGAGCTCCGCAACCCCACGGTGCTCACGACGGCGTTCGTGCGCGCGGTGTCTTTCATGTTCCTGAGCGAGGCCGCCGCCTTCGACGCCCTCGTGCCGCCGGACCGCGAGCCCGCCGTGGATCTCGCCGCCGTGCTGCTCGGCTTCGGGGTCCTCACGACGAACGGCTCGTACCTGTACGCGAAGGGGTGCGGCGGCGTGCAGGTACACTCGGCGACGAAGATGCCGGTCGACGAGCTCGCGCTCGCGCTCGCCGTCTACTGTCGGCTGCACGACGTGCCCGACCGGACCGCCGCGCGGCACCTCGATGTGACGCCGCGCGCCCACTTCGACGAGTCCGCTGTCTGGGCCAGCTCCAACGTGGCGCTCGTGCGCATGCTGCGCAGCGCCCCGGACCGGATCGCCGCGGACGACTTCTCGATCGGCGAGCCGAGGAGCTGGCTGGCCCGCGCGCTCGGCTTCGGCAAGCGCCGGCCGGCGCGGACGGCGCAAACGGTGGACGACGAGCTGCGAGAGCTCGAGCGAGAGCTCGCGGCCGGCGCGGCGAAGCCGCGATCGCTGGATGAGGGCAAGGCGAAGAAGCTTGCCGAGATCCGCGCTCTCGTGGACGAGAGCCTGGAGAGCTGAGAGAGCTGAGAGAGCTGAATGAGCGTACGACTCTGGGATAAAGGGGGCGCGACCGACGCCCAAATGCTCCGTTACACCTCGCGCGACGACTGGCAGCTCGACCAGCGCCTGCTCGCGTACGACCTGCGGGCCACGATCGCGCACGTCCGCGGGCTCGCGCGGATCGGCGTGCTCAGCGAGGCGGAGCGGGACGCGCTCGTCCGCGAGCTCGAGGTGCTCGCGAAGCAGAACGAGGCCGGCGAGCTGCGGCTCACCGAGGACGACGAGGACGGCCACAGCGCGATCGAGGCCGCGCTGGTCGCCCGCATCGGCGACGCGGGCAAGAAGGTGCACACCGGCCGGAGCCGCAACGACCAGGTGCTCGTCGCGATGCGGCTCTACGAGCGCGACGCCCTGGACGAGCTCGCCGAGCACGCGACGGCCGGCGCCCACGCGCTGCTCGATCTCGCGCGGCGCGAGGCGGAGACGCCGATGCCCGGCTACACACACCTGCAGCGGGCGGTGCCGTCGTCGGTCGGCTACTGGGCCGCCTCGTTCGTCGAGGGGCTCGCCGATGCGGTCGACGTCGTCCGCGCGACGCGGTCGCTCGTCGATCGCTGCCCGCTCGGCGGCGCCGCCGGCTTCGGCGTGAACCTGCCGCTCGATCGCGTCGGCGTCGCGCGCGAGCTCGGGTTCGCCGGCGTGGCCCTGAACCCCTTGGCCTCCCAGACGTCGCGCGGCATCATCGAGGCGCAGATCCTCGCGGCCGCGTGGCAGGTCGTCGCGGTGAGCCGCCGGCTCGCGTGGGATCTCAGCCTGTTCGCGATGAGCGAGCTCGCGTTCATCCGGCTCCCCGAGGCGTTCACCACCGGCTCCTCGATCATGCCGCAGAAGCGCAACCCCGACGTCGTCGAGCTCATGCGCGCGGCCTGCTCCGTGGTCCAGGGAGCGCTCGCCGAGGTGCAGTCCCTCGTGGCGCTCCCCTCCGGTTACCACCGCGATCTCCAGCTCACGAAGGGCCCCACGATGCGGGGCCTCGACGAGGCGCTCGCGACCTCGCGCCTCCTGCCGCGGCTCGTCGAGGGGCTCGCGTTTGACCGCGAGCGCATGGCGCGGGCGATCACGCCGGAGTGCTTCGCGACCGATCGCGCGGTCGAGCTCGCCGTGCAGGGCGTCCCCTTCCGCGAGGCCTACCGCAAGGTCGCGGCCGAGATCGCGGCGCTCCCCGCCGGCGACGCCGCGGCGAGCCTGCGCGCGCGCGTGTCGCTCGGCGCGCCGGGCAACCTCGCGCTCGACGAGCTGGCCCGCAGGCTGGAACGGGACGCGCGCTAGCGCCGCGTCCATCACAAGCTCGCCCTCGCGGTGCGCGGGAGGTGCTGCCGGGCGCTGCCGACGGCCTAGCGCTGCCGGTGGAGCTCGCGGACCGCGCCCGCCTCGGCCACCAGCACGAGGGTCGCCATGTCGAGGAACAGGCCCGTGTCCATGACGCCGGGGATCTTGCGGATGCGCGCGTCGAGCGCCGCCGGGGCGTCGATCGGGCCGAACGCTGTGTCGAGGATCCAGTTGTGATTGTCGGTCTGGAAAGGGTACCCGTCCGCGCTCTTGCGGACCGCCGGCTTGCCCCCGAGCGCGGCCAGGTGACGCGCGGCCGACGCGCTCGCGAAGGGCACCACCTCGATCGGGACGGGCACCCGTGAGCCGAGCTTCTCGACGAGCTTCTCGGGGGTCACGAGGATGATGAAGCGCGCGGCCTCGTAGGCCACCACGCGCTCGCGGAGGAGCGCGCCGCCGAGGCCCTTGATGAGGCCCAGATCGGGCGCCACCTCGTCGGCGCCGTCGACCGCTACGTCGAGGCGCTCGACCTCCTCGAACGGCACGATCGGGATGTTCTCGCGGCGGGCGAGCGCCGCCGAGCGCTCCGACGTGGCGACGCCCTGGATCTGGAGGCCGCCGCGGACGCGCTCCCCGAGGCGCCGGATGAACGCCTCGGCCGTGCGCCCGGAGCCGAGCCCGAGCAGCATCCCGCTGTCGATGCGCGCGAGCGCAGCGACGGCGACACGATCCAGATCGGCGGGGTCCAGTGCCGCGATGCTCATGCGCTGCTCATCGGCCATCACGGCCCCTAGCGCAACGGGATTTTTCGATCTGATCGAGCGGCGCGGGGCAAAGCGGCCGGAGCCGGCAGCCCTTGCACTCGGCGCCCGTCCAGATGGCGTCGAACGTCGCCTGCATCTCGTCGAGCAACAGGTCGTCGTCGGTGAGCACGCCCGCCTCGAAGTTGCGCCGCCCCTCGCCTTTCGCCCCGAGCCCGGCGCCGGTGAGGTTCGCGGAGCCGAGGTACAGGAGCGCGCCGTCGACGGCGATCATCTTCAGGTGGACCCGCGGGCAGCGCCGCATCTCGATCGGCGGCCGGGGGCGGCGGCGGAGCTCGGCGCGAAAGGCGCGCGACGGCACGCCAGCGTGCAGCAGGCGCAGCTCGACCCCGCGGGCGGCGAGCGCGTCCAGCAGGTCGAGGAATGACATGTACCGGCCGCGCGCCCGCGCCCTCGACCCGACGGGCGCCTCGACGCGCAGCTCCTTCACGTTGGCGGTCGCGATCCACACGGAGACGCGCGCCTTCGCGACGGCGCCCATGACGAGCGTGTCGTAGTGGGCTCTGTCGCGGAGGAGCGTCAGGTCGACCCGCCGCTCGAGCTCGGAGCGCGGCCTCGCCTCGTCGGCGGTGCGCGCGCGCGGGCGCGGCGGCGCGGACGTCCGGCGCCGCGCGCTCACACCCGGCGACCGGCGCTGGCAAGCGCCTGCTCGGGCTCCAGGTGGGCGCTGAGCAGGGCGCGGACGTCCTCCGGCATCGGGGTCGACGCGAGCTGCTCGAGATCGGTGGTCACCACCGTGTGCCGGAGCTCGGCGGACAGCACGCCGTCGTGGGCGCGGACCATGCGGTACCTGAACGTGGCGCTCCGCCTGCCGAGGTGGACGACCGACGTCTCGATCCGCAGCGTCTCGCCGTAACGCACCGGCGCCGCGTACTCGGCCTCGACCCGCACCGCCGGCAGCCCGATCCGCCGCCCGAGGATGAGCGCGGCGTAGCCGCCCTCGAGCGGCGCGAAGAACCGCTCCATCGCCTCGTGCGCGTAGTTCAGGAAGTGCGCGAAGAAGACGATGCTCGCGGCGTCGACGTCCTCGAACTTGATCGGACGCTCGAGGGAGACCATCGCGCCTAGGAGAGATCCTCGGCGAGCTTCTCCAGGGTCGCTCTCCCGAGCGGCACCTTCACGGCGTAGCGCGGATGCGCGACGACAAGCGACACCGCCGCCTTCCTCCCCTTGATCGCGGCCTGCGCCTCGGCCGGAAGATCCACCTTGAGGTAGTGCACCGCCGTGGTGCGGTCCTCCATCGCTCCCTCGCGCTTGCCGAGCGCCCGCGCGGCCACGCCGTCGACGTCGAGCGACACGGCGTCCTCGAGCCCGACGAGCTCGACGAGCATCTTGTCGCGCAGCGCTCGCTCGGGGATCTCGACGAAGAGCGTCAGGCTGAGCTGCCCCTCTCCCGGGATGAGATCGTTGTACGTCTCGATCTCGTGGAGGATGCCGCTCTCGCTCGTGATGCGCTCGGTGCGGAGCATCTCCTGGATCTGGAACAGCACCGAGTCGCGGTTCTCGAACACCGCGGTCAGGTGGTCCCCGATCCGGACGCGGCGGGGCCGCTTCTCCTCGATGACGCGGCTGCGGAATCGCTCGCGGATCGCCTCGTATTCGCCGATCCCGAGCACCTCGTTGCGATCGATGGGACGCATGACGGCTCCTCTCCTTCAATCAACATCGGTCACGACTTCGGACCGAGATACGAGGTCGGGCCGAGCCCGTACGCGTGGGCGAGCGCCTCGACCGGGTGCAGCACCTTCGCGCCGTTCTCCTTGACCATCCGAAGGCCGGCGAGGGTGCAGTCGCTGACGATGACGTCCGCGTCGGCGACGCCGCGCACGAGCTTCGACGCGTACTTGCGGCCGGTCTCATAGTGGGCCGCCTTCATCCCCCACGTGCCGTCCACGGCCGAGCACTGCTCGACGACGCGCACCTCGGTGTCGGGGACGACGCCGAGCACCCTGGCGCCGGGGAAACCGATCTTCTGCGCGCGCAGGTGGCACGCGGCGTGGTACGCGATCGTGCCGAGCCCCTTCTTGAACTCGCGGTTGAGCTTCTTCTCGCGCCCGAGCTGCACCAGGAACTCCATCATGTCGACCGTCGCGGCCGCGACCTCGCGCGCCTCCGCCGTCTGCAGGTACTCGGGCCACTCCTTCTTCATCGTGTAGCCGCACGTCGGGCCGATCACGACGATCTTCCTCCCCATGCGCACGTGCGGCAGCAGGAGCGCGACGTTCTGCTTCACCTTCGCCATGAACGCGTCGAGATCGCCGCCGTCGAGGTTCGGCATCCCGCAGCACGTCAGCGCGCCGTCCGGGGCGTCCGTTGGCTCGTCCGCGGCGGGGCAGCCGGGCACGTGCACCGCGTAGCCGTTGTGCTCGAGGACGCGCACCGCCGCCTCGGGGACCCCGGGCGTGTTGTACTCGCCGTAGCAGGTCGCGAAGAGCACCACCGAGCCCTGCTTGCCGGCGTCCGCCGCGGCGCTGTGCTCCGCGAACCACGACGAGAACGGCTTGCGCGCCATCTCCGGGAGCGGGAACTCCGACGAGATCCCGGTCACCTTCTCCTGCACCTTGCGCAGCAGGCGGCTCGCCTGCACGAGGTTCGAGAGCGGCGCGACGGCGCCGGAGCCTAGATCGCCGATCAGCTGCGGCTCGCCGAGGATCCTGTCCACGAGCGGGATGCCCTCCCGCTGGGCGCGCACCGCGCGCTCGCGCGCCATCACGCGCGGGTAATCCAGGAGCTCGTACGCGTGCTCATCGGCCGTGTACGGGCACTTGATGTAACAGATCTTGCACTGCCAGCACTCGTCGCCGATGGCCTTGAAGTCGTCGTAGGTGAGGGCCTCGGCCCCCTCGGCGACGCCGGCCTCGATGTCCCTGTCGACGCGGGAGAAGAGCTCCGGGAACGAGCCGCAGTACCCGACGCACATGCGGCACTCGTGGCAGATCTGGAACGTCCGCCGCAGCTCTGCCTCGAGGTCGCGGGGGTCGAGATATCGCTCGTCGTTCGGCGATGTCGCCGGTGGACGGTCTGGTGCACGCCGGATGACGCTCACTGGTCGGTTCCTCTCAACATCACCTGGGTTCGTGGCGGTTCGTGGAGAACGGACGGCTCACCGCCGCCCGGCGCCGGAAGGCGGCTCAGGATCAGGAGACGACGGCGCAGGCGCCCCGGGTCGAGCCGCCGGCGGCTCGACCCGGGGCGCTCGCGCTCCCTCCTCGGGCAAGATCAGAAATCGAGCGACTGCAGGGCCTTCTGGAAGCGCCCCGCGTGGGACTTCTCGGCCTTGGCGAGCGTCTCGAACCACTCGGCGATGTCGTCGAAGCCCTCGTCGCGGGCCTCCTTGGCGAACCCCGGGTACATCGTCTCGTACTCGTGGGTCTCGCCGGCGACGGCGGCCTTCAGGTTCTTCTCCGTGCTGCCGATCGGCAGCCCGGTCGCCGGATCGCCCGCCTGCTTGAGGTAGTCGAGGTGGCCGTGCGCGTGGCCCGTCTCGCCGTCGGCCGTGTCCTTGAAGAGACCCGCGACGTCGGGGCGACCTTCCACGTCGGCGACCTTTGCGAAGTACAGGTAGCGGCGGTTTGCCTGCGACTCCCCGGCGAACGCGTCCTTCAGGTTCTGGTGCGTCTTGGTGCCCGTAAGCTGCTTGGTTGCCATGTTGATCGCTCTCCTTGGTTGAACGGCTGGGACGATGGATCCCTGGTGCCCGCGCAGGTCGGCTCGGCGGCTCGGCGGCTCCGCTAGACACGTTCGGGGCGCCGCGCCCCTCGAGCCCCTGCAGGGCGTAGTCGACTGCTCGCCACAGCGCGCCCGGCGTCTCGCGCCTTTGCCTGCGCGGTGGCGTCTCGCTGGCTGCCCTTCGCGCAGGCAGCGCAGATTCCCCGGTAGATCCGCTCGACGGCGCGCACCTCGAAGCCGGGCGCGGCCGCGAGCGGCGCGGGGGTGGTCTCCTCCGGGCGCTCGGTGAACGCCTCGCACGGCACGTCGCGGACGAGCCCGCAGCGGTCGCAGACCGCGTGATGGTGCGGCGCCATGTTCGGATCGAAGCGCGACGCGCCGGGCGACAGCGACAGCGCGACGCAGAGCCCCGCGGACGCCAGCGCGTCCAGCGTGTTGTACACGGTCGCGAAGCTCATGGTCGGCAGCGCCGGCCGGAGCCGCTCGAACAGCTCCTGCGCCGTCGGGTGGGTCGGGTCGGCCGCGAGCTCGCGCACGATCGCCAGGCGCTGAGGCGTGAGCTTGAGCCCGGAGGACCTCACGCAGGCCAGCATCGAAGCGACCCGGGCGTCCTCCGCGAGCCCCTCGCCGCCGAAGCCGGCCGCACGCCCCCGCGGAGGACGGGACGCGGAGCCCTTGGCGTCAGGTGTTCGCGAGGCGGCCACGGCGAGATCGATACTTAGAAAGTTTCTCAGTTGCAAGTCCTAACAATCACACCGCGCGATGGAATCGCGCATGGCGACGGACCGACGGGCGGAGCGGCAACTGAGCGGTAGCAACTGACCGGCGGCGACAGATCGAGGGGCGACGGGCCGATCAGGCCAACCACGGCAGACCGAGAAACCAGGCGAATCGGGCGAGATGCGCGACACCTGCGCGCCGCGTCCGCGCGCGCCGTCCCGCTGGGATGCCTCTTGCGAGGCTGGGGGAGCTCTGCCATAGTGCGCGCCCCGCGCTGCCGGCCCCCCGCCGGCTTGCATTTCCGCCCGCCAACTGGGCCAGTTTTTTCCCAGCAAGAGGACGCTTCGAGACATGCCGACAGACGCCATTCAGTGCAAACCGCTCGAGGTCGCCGTGGGCGACAAGGGCATCGAGCGCGCCATCAAACACCTCAAGAGGAAGATGGCCGCCGAGGGGATCCTCCGCGAGCTGAAGCGGCGTCGGCACTACATGAAGCCGTCCGTGAAGCGGCGGAAGAAGGCCTCCGAGGCTGCTCGCCGCCGCCGGAAGCGGTCGAAGATGGACATGGTCGCCTAGAGCGCTCGTCCCTCTCCGAAGAGTAACGGCCAAGACGCAGAAGACGCGCGGGGACGCTGGATCGGGCGTCCGCGGCGTGCTCTGCGTCTTGTCATTTTGTTTCATCAGTCCACGCGGCGTGACGTGCCCCTGGACGCTCGTCGGAGCGACGCGGACGCGGAGCTCATGCTGCGCCCCGATCCCTGAGGTCCCCGATGCGCGCCGTCGTGGTCACGACGTCCTATCCGGTCAGCGACGAGGATCCCTCAGGCCATTTCGTGCGGTCGTCGGCGCAGGCGCTCGCGCGCAGCGGGGCGGAGGTCCACGTGATCGCCGCCGGGGGCTCGGTCCTCGACCCGCCCTCGCAGGACGGCGGGCTCGTCGTCCATCGCGCGGGCGGCGGCGCGCTGTTCGCGTGGCCGGGCGCCGTGGCGCGCGCGCGCGAGTCGCCGCTCCGGCTGCTCTCCGCGGGCCCGTTCGCGCTCTCGGTGCTCGCGCGGCTCCGCGGGCTCGGGCCGATCGATCTCGCGGTCGCGCACTGGATCGTCCCCTGCGCGTGGCCGCTCCTGCTCGCCTCGCCCCGCGCGCAGCTCGAGGTGCGCGCGCACGGCGCCGACGTGCGGCTGCTGCTCGGCGCGCCTCGCGCGGCGCGCGCGGCGGTCGTGGGCGCGCTCCTCCGGCGCGACGCGCGCTTCGTCTTCGCCGCGCGCGCTCTCCTCGATGTCCTCGCGGGCGCGCTCGCTCCGGAGCAGGCTCGCGCGCTCGTCGGCGCCTCGCGCGTCGAGCCACCCGCGTTCGATCTCCCGCCCGTCGCCGAGCGCGGGCGCATGCTCCGGGGCGAGCTCGCGCAGCGCCCCGGCGAGCGCCTCGCCGTCGTGGCGTGCCGGCTGATCCCGACGAAGCGGGTCGAGCTCGCGATCGAGGCGGCGCGCGCGGCGGGCCCCGGGCTGCGGCTCGTCGTGATCGGCGACGGCCCGGAGCGCGCCGCGCTCGAGCGCCTCGCGGGCCTTGGCGATCGCGCCGCGGGGAGCGCGGGCGGCGACGCGGTGCGCTTCACGGGCGCGCTGCCGCGCCGCGATGCGCTCGCGTGGATCGCAGCGGCGGACGTGCTGCTGCACCCCTCGTCGCAAGAGGCTGCCCCCACGGTGATCCGCGAGGCGCGCGCGCTCGGCGTGCCCGTCATCGCGTGCGACGCGGGCGATGTGGTCGCATGGGCCAAGGACGACGGCGGGATCCTCGTCGCGGAGGGCACCGCAGCGAGCCTCGCGGCCGCGCTGCGCACCGTCGCGTCGCGCTGCTCGGATCGCGCGCCCGCGCCGGCACCATGAGATTTCCCCGAGGGCAGCGGCGTTCCTGCGGAAGCGACTCGCGGACCGACCTGTGGCGCGGCCTGGGCGCCGTCGACGCCGAGCGCCCCGTCCGGAGCGGTCCTCGATCGGCGACGCGAAACCCTTGCAATTCGTGAGGCTTCGACTACGGTGCGCCTCGCTCCGCACCGAACGAGGCGGCGGAGTGGCTCGGGGCGTAGCGCAGCCTGGTTAGCGCACTTGACTGGGGGTCAAGGGGTCGGTGGTTCGAATCCACTCGCCCCGACTGGTCCGGCGGAGAAGATTCTCCGGCGGACCTTTCGGCTTTGTGGGCCTTCCGTGCTGGTCAACCGTGAGAGCGCCGGGCAACGGCGGCGCGGCCTTGTGCGCGGCCTTGTGATCGAGTCGCGGTGTCGCCCGCATCATCGGGCGCCTGGCCTTCGCCGCGTCATCCGGCGAGCGCGGGCGGCGCGACGGGGGTGATGGGCCGATCCGGCTCGCCGGCGAGTTCGTCCTCGATGGCGATCATGGCGGCCAGCACCACGTGCTCGCTGAAGGGGAAGCCGACCACCTGCACGCCGACGGGCAGCCCCTCGCTCCTCGCATCGACCTCGGCAGCCCGCTTCTCCAGCCGGTCGCGCGGCCGCTCGCGGCGCGCCTCGTCAGCCCGCACGCGGGTCACCGGGACGACGCCGGCCGGGAACTGCGCGAGGTTCCAGAGCATCGCGGGGCTGCCCGCGAGGACGAAGTCGCGCGACGCCATGTGTGGCAGGGCAGGTGTCGCGTACGGTGGGCAGAGCAGCACGTCGAGCGCCTCGGCGCGCATCGCCGACGCGATTGCGGCGCGCGCCTCGCGCAGGGCGTGCGTGACGCGCCAGAACTCGGAGACGGACTTTGGCCCGGTGACATCGAGGAGCCGCTGGAGCCGCCGCTCGCCTGCGAGCCCGGCGACGCGCGCGGCGACGCGGCGCGCGACGGGCGGGAGCGTGGCCATCGTGCGGAGCGAGCGGAGCGAGACGTCGACCTCGGCCCCCTCGCCGCCCTCCGTGAGCGCCAGCGCCGTCGCGCCGCCGTCCGCCGACAGCGCCGAGAAGTACCCGTAGACCGCGTCGGGGATGCCAGGCGGCGTGAACGGCACGACCGTCGCGCCCCGCACGCGCAGGGCCGACGCCGCCTTCACCACAGCGCGGGCGACGGCGGTCGATGAGGGGACCAGGCCGTCGTCGCAGTAGAACCCCACGCGCAGCCGGTTCACCTCGACGCTCGCCGGCTCGACCATCGGGAAGGGCGGCACACGCACGTCGAGCTCGGACATGGTCGCGGGATCGAGCTCGGACATGACGAGCGCGAGGTCGCGGGCGCTCCTGGCCATCGGCCCGACCTGCGCGCGGATCGCCTCCTGCCCGAGCAGCGCCGAGTTGCTCCCCTTGTTGGTCCAGCGATCGAGCGTGGGCTTCAGGCCGGCGATCCCGCAGCAGTGCGCGGGGACGCGGATGCTGCCGCCGATGTCCGTGCCGATGCCGAGCGGCGACATGCCCGCCGCGATCGCGGCGGCCTCGCCGCCGGACGAGCCGCCGGAGCTGTGCTCGAGGCTCCACGGGTTCGCCGTCTGGCCGAAGAGCGGGTTGCGCGCTTCATTGTAGAGGAGCAGCTGCGAGACGTTCGTGCGCCCGAGGATCACCGCCCCCGCGCGGCGGAGCAGCGCAGTGACGGCCGCGTCGCTGGCCGCCCGGTGGCCTCTGCGGGACGCGACGCCCAGCGTCGAGGCCATGCCAGCCATGTCGAGCGACTCCTTCACGGTGACCGGGAGCCCGTGGAGCGGGCCGCGGACATCCCCGCGTCGGCGCTCGTCGTCGAGGCCGCGGGCGGCCGCGAGCGCCTCGTCGTGGAGCACCTGGGTGAACGCCCGGATCCGCGGATCGAGCGCGTCGATGCGCGCGAGGTGCGCCCGCGTGATCTCCTCGGAGCTGATCTCGTGCGCGGCCAGGAGCGCGGCGAGCACGGTCGCGGAAAGCTGGGTCGGATCGGTCGAGGCGCTCACGGTACCCGACGAGTATCACAGGTCCGCGACCGCCAAGGATTGCTAGGCTCCGGGGCCGCACTCCCTCCGCGGAGGAGCACCGAAGCCATGCAGCCTCTGCCGATCGATCCGATCCTCCCCGATCTCTGCGCCACCCTGCGCGCGCGCCCGAGCGTGGTGCTCGAGGCGCCGCCCGGGGCGGGCAAGACGACGCGCGCGCCGCGCGCGCTGCTCGACGCCGGCTTCGCGGAGCGCGGCGAGATCCTGGTGCTCGAGCCGCGGCGGCTCGCGGCGCGCCTTTCCGCGCGCCGCGTGGCCGAGGAGCTCGGCGAGCGCGTCGGCGAGACCGTGGGCTACACGATGCGCTTCGAGGAGGCCGCCGGCCCGGCCACGCGGATCCGGTTCGTGACCGAGGGTGTGCTGACGCGGCGGCTCCTCGTCGATCGGGAGCTCCGCGGCGTCAGCGCCGTGGTGCTCGACGAGTTCCACGAGCGGCACCTCGCGGGCGACATCGCGCTCGCGCTGCTCCGGCGCCTGCAGCGCGGCGCGCGCCCCGATCTCCGCATCGTCGTGATGTCCGCGACGCTCGACGCCGGGTCGATCGCGGCATTCCTCGGTGGGCCGGCGCCGCAGCCCGCCCCGGCGACCGACGCCGGAGGCGACCACGGCGGGCCTGCGATCGAGGCCCCGCTGGCGCCGATCCTGCGCGCCGAGGGGCGGATGTTCGACGTCGCGATCGAGTACCTGCCGACCGCCCGCGTGAGCGCGCAGGCCCATGGCCCGGGTGACCGCCGCGCTCCGCCGCACTGGGGCGATCGGACGCTCGAGAGCCTGGTCGCCTCGTCGGTGCGGCAGCTGATCGAGGAGGGGCTCGACGGCGACGTGCTCGTGTTCCTGCCGGGCTCCGCGGAGATCAGGCGGTCGATGGAGGCGTGCGCGGCCCTCGCGAAGAGCGAGGACCTCCTGCTCCTGCCGCTCCACGGCTCGTTGTCGGCAGCGGAGCAGGATCGCGCGGTGCGCCCCGCGGATCGCCGCAAGGTCATCCTCTCGACCAACGTGGCAGAGACCTCCGTCACCATCGACGGGGTCGTGGCGGTCGTCGACAGCGGCCTCGCGCGCGTGGCCGCGCACGCGCCCTGGTCCGGGCTGCCGACGCTCCGCATCGCGCCGATCGCCCGCTCCGCTGCGGCGCAACGGGCCGGGCGCGCGGGCCGCACGCGCCCCGGCCGCTGCCTACGGCTCTACACGCGCGGGGACCTCGCCGCGCGGCCGGAGCACGAGGCGCCCGAGATCCGCCGGCTCGACCTCGCCGAGACGGTGCTCGAGCTCTGCGCCGCGGGTGTCACGGATCTCGAGGCCTTCGGGTGGCTCGAGGCGCCGCCTGCTGCCGGGCTCGCCGCGGCCGAGGCGCTGCTCGTGCGGCTCGGCGCCCTCGACGAGGGGCGGCGCGTGACGCCGACGGGAAAGCGAATGCTGCGCTTCCCGGCGCACCCGCGTCAGGCGCGGATGATCGTCGAGGCCGAGCGGCGCGGCGTCGCGGACGACGGGTGCACCCTCGCCGCGCTCGTCGCGGAGCGCGATCTCGGCACGCCCGCGGGCTCGCGGGACGGCCACGGGCGGCGCAGCGACGCGCGGCACAGCTCCGACCTGCTCGCGTCGCTCCAGACCTTCGACGAGGCCGACCGCGCGCGGTTCGCCGTGGACCGGCTGCGATGGCTGGGCATCGACCCGGCGCGCGCGCTCGCGGTGGAGCGCACGCGCAAGCAGCTCTCGCGGCTCGCCGACCACCGGAGCGCGGCGCCGCCGGAGACAGCGGAGGCGCGCGAGACTGCCCAGCGCATCGCGATCCTCGCCGGCTACCCCGATCGGGTGGGGCGCCTCCGCCGCCCAGCCAACGCGTCGGGGCGGAGCGGACGGGAGGTCGTGCTCGCCGCGGGCGGGACGGCCGCGCTGTCCGAGGCGAGCGTGATCGAGGAGGTCGATCTCGTCGTCGCGGTCGACATCGAGGAGCGCAGCGAGGGGCGCTCGGCGCGCACGATCGTCCGGGCGGCGAGCGCGATCGACGCCGACTGGCTGCTCGACCTCTTCACGGACGCGATCCGGGACACGACGGAGGCGACGTGGAACGCCGCCGCGGAGCGCGTCGAGGTCGTGCGCCGGCTCTCGTACGACGCCCTCGTGCTCGACGAGTCGCGGCCCGCCGCGGGCGCGGGCGGCCCGCTGGCGGAGGCGGCGGCGCGGGAGCTCGCCGCGCAGGCCAGGGCGAAGGGGTGGCGGGCGTTCGTGAAGGGCGACGCGCTGGAGGGCTGGCTGCTGCGGGTCGCGTTTGTGCGCGCGCACTGCCCGGACGCCGGGCTGCCCGACGTCGGCGAGGACGCGGTGCTCGCCGCGCTCGAGGCGCTCTGCGCCGGGCGGAGGAGCTTCGCCGAGCTCCGCGACGCGGATCTGGCGGGCGCCGTGCAGGCGTCGCTGAGCCCCGCGAAGGCGCGCGCGCTCGCCGAGCTCGCCCCCGAATCGATCGTCCTCCCCGGCGGCCGGCGGGCGCGCCTCGAGTACGCGGCGGGCGCGCCGCCTTCGCTCGCGTCCCGGCTGCAGGACTTTTTCGGCATGGCGGAGGGGCCGCGCGTGGCCGGCGGGCGGGTGCCCGTGGTGCTGCACCTGTGCGCGCCGAACCAGCGCCCCGTCCAGGTCACGACCGACCTGTCCGGGTTCTGGGCGCGCCATTACCCGGCCATCGCCCGGGAGCTCCGCCGCCGCTACCCGAAGCACGCGTGGCCGGACGATCCTGCCCACGCCGCGCCGCCCACGCGCGCGCCGCTTCGCAAGGGATGATTCAGCGCACGAGCGCGACGCTCCTCGCCGTCTCGGCGGCCGTGCGGAGGAGCATGCGCACGATCCCCTCGCCGAGCGGCAGCGTGAACGCGACGTCGCTCTCGCGCTGCGCGACCTGCATCGGGGGGACGGAGCCGTAGCCGAAGCCCCACGACGACAGCAGGCTCGCGATCCTGGCGACCTGCTCGAGGTTGCGGAGCGCGACGGCGCCGTTCGCCGCGCTTTGCGGGTCCGTGTACGTGAGGGCGCCGGCGAAGTTGACCCCGGGCGGCTGGAAGTTGCCGATGACGCGCACGTACTGGAGGCCCGCGAGGAACGGGAGCTGCCCTGCCGCGGACGCGACCGCGGGCTGGCTCGTGACGTCGCCGGCCATGGCGAACGACGCGTTCTTCGTGCTCAAGAGCTCTACCATCCACGACGGCACGGAGCGCTGCAGCTTGCTGAACCGGAGCCGGTCGAGGGCCCGCCGCATGCCGGTCTCGTTGCCGGTGAGGATCGTGTGCGGCGTGAGCACGACGAAGCCGACGTTACCGGCCGTGAAGAGGTCGTTGTCGGCGTAGCGCGTCTTCACGAGGGGCGCGCCGATGACGGTGACGGTCCGGGCATCGGCGGCGCGGCGGATGGCGTCGACGTCGAAGTTGCCCTGCATGACGGCGCAGAAATCCGCCCCCTGCATCGCGTACAGGCCGCCATAGACCTTCACGATGTCGCGCGCCGGCACGAAGTTCGACTCCGGGCCGAGCGGGAGCAGGCTCGCGATGATCTGGTTGACCTCACCCCCGAGGCCGGAGGCGAACAGCGCCGCCGCGTCGAGGTAGCCGAGCATCACCGCGCCGCTCGGCAGGACGGCCAGGGGATCGCGATCGATCGCCGTCGCGTCGATCTTCTCCCCGCCGACCAGCGCGAGGCTGTCGTCCGCGCCGCCACAGCCGGCGAGCGCCAGGGCGGCGAGCGCCGCGAGCGCGATAGCGGCCGCGGCGCGGCGCAGCGCGCCGACGCCCCGAGAGTGCAGCATCCGCACCATCGCGCTCGCCATCAGGCGCGCTCGTGCGGCGGGTCGGGGCGCTCCAGGGGGAAGGAGCCGATGATCTTCAGCATCTTGGTCTCGCGCTTCACGCCCTCGAGCGCCGCGACGAGCGCGCGATCGGTCGTGTGGCCGCTGACCTCGACGTAGAAGACATAGTCCCAGCCCTCGCCGGGCACGGGGCGGGAGTGGACGCGCCGGAGGTTGCAGCTGCGCTCCTTGAAGTGCTGGAGGATGTCGTGGAGCGCGCCGGGTCGATCGTGGACGCTGAAGAGGATCGCCGTGGCGTCGTGGCCCGAGCGCGACGCGGGGAGCCGCGAGAGCACCGCGTAGCGGATCCGGAGCTCGCCCTCGTCACCGACGTTCTCGCGCGCGACCCGGAGTTCCTGCCCGCCGTTGAAGCCGCGAGGGACGATGGCGGCGCTGCCCTCGTTCTCGGCCGCGAGGTCCCAGGCGACCTGCGGGCACCGCACGTCGAGCACCAGCGCGCGCGGGTGCTGGAGCTCGAGGTAGTTCACGCACGCCACGTGGTCCTGCGGCGAGCAGTAGACGCGCTCGACGTCGGCGAGGTTGCCGGTCCGGTTCACGAGGTCGAGCGCTTGCGCGAGCTGCCGCTCGCCGACCACCTTGAGATCGGCGCCGCCGATCGCCTGGATCGTCGGGAAGATCGGCCCTTCTTTGAACGACTCGTAAGGGACCACGGCGAAGTCCGCGCGCGAGCGCGCGACCTCCTCGATGGCGGCGGCGGGGCTGTCCGCGCGGACGAACTCGCCGCCGACCCCGAAGTGATCGTGCGCCGCGGTCCAGCCGTAGTCGCCCTCGGCGCCCAGGTACGCGACCCGGGGCGCGACCTCGAAGGCGCGCGAGGCCGCGTCGATGGCGACGAAGATCGGCCGAACGGCGCGCTGCGGGAACGGCGGCGTGACGGCGCGCTCGAGCGTTTGTATGTGGGCGGCATCGGCCGTGGGGGCGAACCGGGCCGTGCCCGTCCTCAGCTTGGCCAGCTCGTGCGCGATGCGCGCCCGGCGCTCGATGCCTCGTAGGATTTCTTGATCCAGCTCCGTGAGCTGCCGGCGGAGCTCCTCAAGTCGCTTTCTCTCATCCATCCCGGCCACCCTAGCACCGCCCCCGGCGCAGGTGGACTCGCAGCACTCCTGGCGCCGCGGCAGGCAGCGCCCCGCCGCGCAGGGATGGCTACACCCCCGTCGCCGATCGGCGAGGCGGCGTCAGGCCGCCGCGGAGGCGGACGACGTGCCGGAATCGCTCGTGGTGCTGCCGCTCGTCGAGGGGGAGCTGCTCGAGCCGGAGTCGGAGCTCGTCCCCGTCGACCCGGAGGAGCTGCTGCTCGACCCGCCTTCCGACTTCGCGGGCGGCTTGTTCGAGCCCGAGGCGTAGAGATCGGAGTACCACCCACCCCCCTTGAGGATGAAGCCCGTGCCGCGCGAGATCTGCCGCCGGGCCGTCGCGTTGTGGCACGACGGGCACTCCGTCAACGGAGCCTCCTTGATGGATTGCTCGGCCTCCCATTCATGCGCGCAGGATGTGCAGGCGTACTCGTAAGTGGGCATGGCGTTTCTACTCCTCGAAACAACGCGAGGGATATGGCCACGTTAGCCACCTGTCAAGGCGGCTGCCAGAAGCGGCCGTTGTGTTTTGGACACTGCTCCGGCGGCGCGCGCCGCCGCCGGATGCGCAAGACCTGGTCCTCGATGCACGTGTGACGGGACAGGTTTCCGGTCTTGCCGCGCGACGCCAGCGCACGTAGACCCGGGGATGCCAGATGTGACGGTACGTGGCGTGCTGTGACGATACGTTAAGCCCGCCTGGCCGGTTCCAGGGACGTCATGCGCATTCGAAAGCTCGAGATCAGCGGGTTCAAGTCGTTCGTCGATCGGACGGTGGTCCACTTCGACACGGACGTGGTGGGCATCGTCGGTCCGAACGGCTGCGGCAAGTCGAACATCGTCGACGCCATCCGGTGGGCCATCGGCGAGCAGAGCGCGAAGCACCTGCGCGGTAAGTCGATGTCGGACGTCATCTTCAACGGCTCCGAGACCCGCGCCCAGCACGGGATGGCCGAGGTGACGCTCACCTTCGACAACAGCGAGCCCACGGCGGCGTCGCAGCTCCCGCTCGAGTACCGCGACTACGCGGAGATCGCCGTGACGCGCCGGCTCTTCCGCGACGGGACGAGCGAGTACCTCATCAACAAGACCCAGGTCCGGCTCAAGGACGTGACCGACCTCTTCCTCGGCACCGGCGTGGGCACGAAGGCCTACTCGATCGTCGAGCAGGGCAAGATCGGGCTCATCGTCTCGGCGCGGCCGGAGGACCGGCGGATGCTCATCGAGGAGGCCGCCGGCATCACGAAGTACAAGGCCAGGAAGAAGCAGGCCGAGCAGAAGATGGACCAGACGCGGCAGAACCTGCTCCGCGTGGGGGACATCGTCTCCGAGATCCAGCGCAACCTCGCGTCCCTGAAGCGCCAGGCGGCGAAGGCCGAGCGGTACGTCAACTACCGCAAGGAGCTCGAGGACCTCGTGCTCCACGAGGCGTCGCACAAGCTCCTCGAGATCACGGTGCTCACCCAGCACGAGTCGATCGGCAGGGCCGAGCACACCGAGCGCGCGCAGGTGGCGCGGACGGCGCTCGCCGCGCGCGAGGCCGAGATCGAGGTCACCCGGCTCGAGGCCCTCGCCTGCGAGGAGCGGGCCGAGAAGGCGCAGAACGAGGCGTTCGCGGCCGACAACCAGGTGCGCACCCACGAGGCGGAGATCGCGCGGGCGCGCGACCGGCTGCGCCACCTGGAGGAGCGCCTCGTCACCGCGGCCAAGGAGCAGGGCGAGCTCGAGAAGACGGTCGAGGAGCTCACGACCGAGAAGGCGCAGCTCGAGGCGCAGCTCGCCGGCGTCGAGGAAGAAGAGGCGCGGGAGAGCGAGCTCGCGCTGGAGCAGCACGAGCGGCTCGAGGAGCTGCGGCACGGCGAGCGCACCGCCGAGCACGAGGTCGCCGCGCTGCGCCGGCGGGCCGCCGAGGCCACCGCGGCGGTCGCGGCCGCCGAGGCGTCGCTCGCCGGGTTCGATCGGCGCATGACGGAGATGAGCCAGCGGCGGGCGAAGCTCGAGGACGAGATCGGGCGGCTCATGTACGAGTCGGAGGAGCTCGAGCGGCGGCGCTCGTCGCTGACGCGGAACGTGGCGGAGCTCGCCGAGGGCAAGCGGATCTCCGCGGAGGAGCGGACGCGGCTCGACGCGGAGATGAAGGCGCTGCGGGAGCAGGCGGTCGCGAGCGACCGCGCCGTGGAGCACGCGAAGAACGAGCTCGGGCAGCGGCGCAACCGGCTCCGCGCGCTGGAGGAGCTGCACGCCCGGCTGGAGGGCGTCGGCGCCGGGGTGAAGAACCTCCTCAAGACCAAGGATCCGGCGCTGCTCGGGCTCGTGGCCGACCGGATCGAGGCGCCGGCCGAGCTGACCGCGGCCTTCGCGGGGCTGCTCGGGGACCGGCTGCAGTGCGCGGTCGTGAGCGACGTCGAGCGCGGGATCGCGCTGCTCGCGGATCTGTCGAAGAACAACCGCGGGCGCGCCAGCGTGATCGCGGCGCGGCCGGCGTTCGTGGCCGGCGCGGCTCGGCGGCCGCCGCGCGGCGAGGGCGTGCTCGGGCCGCTCGTGGACCGGCTCGTCTTCGCGCCCGCGGACGAGGCCCTGGCGCGGACGCTCGTGGGCGACGCGGTGGTGGTCGCGTCCGCCGACGTCGCGGCGCGGCTCGCGGCGGAGGGCGCGGGGTGCACGCTCGTGGCGCTCGACGGCACCGTCGTCCGCGAGGACGGCGTGGTGAGCGGCGGCTCGGGTGACGCGGTCGCGGCCGGCATGATCGAGCAGAAGCGGGAGATGCGCGCGCTGCACGAGTTCGTCGCGACCAAGTCGGAGGAGGTGACGGCGCTGCTCGACGCGCAACAGAAGCTCCGCCTGCGGATCACCGAGGTGGGGACGGCGCTGGAGCGGGCGCGCAGCGAGGCGCACGAGGGCGAGCTCGCGCTGGTGACGGCCGAGAAGGACCTGCGCCGCGCGGAGGAGCAGCTCGCCGCGGCGCAGAAGCGCGAGGGCGTGGTGCGCTCCGAGCTCGAGGACCTCGCCGACAACCTCGACGCCGGCGGGAGCGAGCAGCAGGCAGCGCGGGACAAGCTCGCGGCCGGCCGCGCGGCGCGCGAGGCGGCGGCGGCCGGCCTCGATCACGCCGAGCAGGTCGCGGCCGAGTGGCGCGAGCGGGTGCTCGGGCAGCAGTCGGTCGTGACCGAGCGCAAGGTGAAGCTCGCGCGCGTGCGCGAGCGCGCGGCGGCGGCGCGGGGCACGGTCGAGCGGCTCGCGCGGTCGTGCAACGAGCTCCGCGGCCGGATCACCCGGCTCGACCAGGAGCGGACGGAGAGCGCGGCCTCTGCGGGGAAGGCCGCGGCGACGATCGTGATCGCGCGCGAGGCGCTGGTCCGCGCCGTCGCCGAGGCGCACGCGGCGCAGGCGGCGCTGACCGAGGCGCGGCGCGCGCTGGACGAGGCGCGCCAGGCCCACGCGGGGCGCGAGGCCGACCTGCGCGGGCTGCGGCAGGAGCTCGCCGACGTGTCGGCGCAGCTCAGCAAGCACGAGCTCGCGCTGGAGCGGCTGCGCGTCGAGCACAACCACCTCATCGAGGGGGTGCGCGAGCGCTTCCGCGGGCTGGAGCTCGCCCGCGTGGTCGGCGACTACCACAAGCGGCCGCCGGTCGACGCCTCGCACCGCGCGCGCATCCAGGAGTTGACGGAGCTGCTCGACCGCATGGGCCCCGTCAACCTGGACGCCGTGCGCGAGCACGCCGAGGCCGAGGAGCGGTACACGTACTACTCGGGCCAGAAGGCCGACCTCGAGAAGGCGCTCGACGACCTCGAGAAGGCGATCGCCCAGATGAACCGCGAGTCGAAGCGGCTCTTCAAGACGACGTACGACGGCATCAACACGCGCTTCAAGGCGCTGTTCCCGAAGATGTTCCGCGGCGGGCAGGCGGAGCTCAGGCTGACGAACCCCGACGACATGCTGGAGACGGGGATCGAGATCCTGGCGCAGCCGCCGGGCAAGAAGCTCGGGAACATCGAGCTCATGAGCGGCGGCGAGAAGGCGCTCACCGCGGTGTCGCTGATCTTCGCGATCTTCCAGTTCAAGCCGTCGCCCTTCTGCATCCTCGACGAGGTCGACGCGCCGCTCGATGAGGCGAACGTGGCCCGCTACAACGAGGCGATCCGGAGCATGACGAGCCACTCGCAGTTCATCCTGATCACGCACATCAAGCGCACGATGCAGTCGGTCGACGTGCTCTACGGCGTGACGATGCAGGAGCCCGGCGTCTCGAAGCTGGTCAGCGTGCGGATCAACGAGACGGCGAAGCGCCCGGAGCGCGAGGCCGCGCCGGCGGCGGCGGTGGCGTGAGCGCCGGATCGGTGGCGGAGGGGGCGGCCGGGCGGCGCCTGTCGCGCGGCGCCTCGGGGCTGCGCCACCTCCGCTGGGCCCGCGAGGTGCTGGCCACGCTCGAGGCGCACGTCGAGCACAACCCGGCGCTCGCCGGCGCCGATCGCGAGGCGCTCCGGGGCGAGGCGCGCGCGCTCGCGGCGGCGGTGCAGGCGCTCAGCGGGGCCGTGAAGCCGTACCGGGACTTCCTCGAGCGGACGCGGGTGCGCTACCGCGGGCGCGCGCGCGTCGCGGAGTACCTGGTGCGGGAAGCTGACGCAGGCCACGCGGACGAGGGGGCGCGCGCTCGCCTCGGGGAGGCTCTGACCGAGCTCGCCGGGATGGAGGCGACGCAGCGCCAGCCGCTCAAGGCAGCGCTGTCGGCGGAGATCGACCGGCTCCGCGAGGCGATGGCGCGGATGGACGCGCGCGTCGAGGAGCGGCTCTCCGCGGCGTTCGTCGAGAGCCTGTACCCGCCGCTCACGGACGGCGCGTCGCGGGTCGCCGACGACGGCGATCCCGACGACGACGCGGCGGCGAGCCCTCGCTAGCGCCGCGCGACGGGCGAGCCCCCGTCGCGCGAGCGGCTCGAACGAGGGCCGGCGGCGCGGCGAGGCGGGTGGGCGGGCGGATGGGGCGGATCACCTGCCTGCACGCCGGGGTGGAGATGCGGTAAAGGGGCTGCGAACACACGCTGAGAGGACGTCGATGGGCTGCGCGGAATCGGCCGCTATCCTGCTCCTCCGCGGGCGCGCCGCGGCGAGCGAGCGATTCGAAGCGCTGATCCGACGCCACGTGCCGGACGCCGGCGTCACCTCCGATCCCGAGCGCGCGCTCGAGCGATGCCTGCGCGAGCCGCCGCCGGTGCTCGCCGTCGACTGGAGCGACCCGGCCGGCGCCGCGGCGTTCTGCGGCCGCGTGCGCGCGCAGCCCGGCGGCGAGGCGGTGATCCTCCTCGCGCTCGCCGACCGCGACGCCGACGTCGACGGCATCCTCGCGGCGGGCGCGAGCGACTTCGTGGTCGTGGGCGACGATCGCGAGAACGCGGGCGCCCGGGCGCGGCTCACCGTCGCCCGCGAACGCGCCGCGCGCGAGGCCGTAGCGCGCCACGCGCTCGCGCAGACGCAGGCCCGCCTCGTCCTCGCCGGCCGCATGGCGAGCGTCGGCACGCTGGCCGCCGGCGTCGCGCACGAGATCAACAACCCCCTCGCCTTTGTCATCACGAACGTCGACTCGGCCATCCGGCGCATCGGCGCGATCGAGCGGCGGAGCCACCCTGCGCGCAGCGGGCCATGGGCTCGCGCTCCGGGCGACGGCCGCGGGCCGTCGAGCGAGCTCTCCGAGGTGCTGAGCCTCCTCGAGGACGCCCGCGAGGGCGCGGAGCGGGTGCGGCTCATCGTGCGCGATCTCCACACGTTCTCGCGCGCCGAGGAGGACCGCCGCGGGCCGGTCGACGTCCGGCGGGTGCTCGACTCCTGCGTCCACATGGCGATGAACGAGATCCGGCACCGCGCCCGCGTCGTCCGGAGCTTCCAGGAGGTGCCGCCGGTCGAGGCGAACGAGCCACGGCTCGCGCAGGTCTTCCTGAACCTCATCGTGAACGCCGCGCAGGCCATCCCCGAGGGGCTCGCCGAGCAGAACGTGATCGAGCTCTCGACGCGCCGCGATGCCGCCGGGTGGGTCGTCGTGGAGGTGCGCGACACGGGCTCCGGGATCGCGCCCGAGTCGCTCGGGCGGATCTTCGACCCGTTCTACACGAGCAAGGAAGAGGGCGAAGGGCTGGGGCTGGGGCTCGCGATCTGCCACGCCATCGTCACGGCGCTGGGCGGGCGGATCGAGGTGGAGAGCCGCCCCGGCGAGGGGAGCACGTTCCGCGTCGTCCTCCCCGCGACCAGCGAGGCGCGCGCCCCGGCTGCGCCCGGCTCCGGCGCGACGCGCTCGCCGCACGAGAGCGGCAGGCTCGCCGCGGCCGAGCCGCAGGCCGCGCCGCGGCATCGGGTCCTCATCATCGACGACGAGCCGCTGCTCACGCGCGCGATCGCGGGCACCCTCGAGCCGCGGCACGAGACGACCACGACCGCCAGCGCGCGCGACGCGCTCGCCCGGATCCGCGCCGGAGAGCGCTACGACGCCATCCTGTGCGACCTCATGATGCCCGACATGACGGGGATGGATTTCTACGCGTCGCTCGCCGAGCACGCGCCCGAGCAGCAACGCCGGGTCGTGTTCCTGACCGGCGGCGCCTTCACGGAGCGCAGCAAGGCGTTCCTGCAGCAGGTCAACGCCCGGCTGCTCCTGAAGCCGTTCGACGCGGCGACGCTGCTCTCGCTGGTCGACGAGGTGGTCGCCTCGCGCTGACGCGCGCGCGGGGCTCTTCGATCGCCGCGTCGCCGCCCCGCCCTGCCCCTCCGCTGCCGCGCGCGCTCAGTGGTAGTCGCGCGACTTGAGCGCGACCTCTTCCCCGCTCGGCAGCTCCAGCCGCTCGAGCTCGCGCGCGACCACGTGGATCACCTCGCCCTGCCGCTCGACCCGACCGACGACGAGCAGGAGCGCGGCGTGCCGCGCCACCTGGTAGTGATCTGCGAAGACTTGCTTCTGGACGATGACGTTGACCACGCCGGTCTCGTCCTCAAGCGTCACGAACGTCACGCCGCTCGCGGTCGCCGGCCGCTGGCGCCCGACCACCATCCCGGCGACCCGAACGGTCTCCCCGTTGCGCGCTGCCTTGATCTCCTCGGCGGTCCGCACGCGCCCGGCCCCGCGACGCCGCTTGAGCGCCGGCCGCAGGTGCCGCATCGGGTGATCATGCAACGACAGGCCCACGCGGCCGTAATCCAGCGCGAGCTGCTCCAGCGGCCTGAGCGGGGGGAGCCCCACGTCCCTGTCCTTCTCGATGGGCACGCCCTCGAACAGCCCCTCCACGCGGGGCGCGCGCGCCCGCCAGAGCGCCTCTCTCCGGGCAGGCACCAGCGCGGCGAGCGCGCCCGCCTCGGCGAGCGCTTCCACCTCGTTCTTCTTCAGCTCCGCCCGCCGCACGAGATCCGGGAGGCTCTTGAACGGCGCGTCCTCGCGCGCCGCCACGATCGAGGCCACGGCCGCCTCGCCGAGCCCCTTCACGAGGCGCATGCCGAGCCGCAGCGCCGGGCCCGCCGAGGGCTCGGCGCCAGGCTCGAGGGTCGCGTCCCACGCGCTGCGCACTACGCACACCGGCCGCACCTCCACGCCGTGCCGCTGCGCGTCCTGCACCAGCGCCGACGGGCTGTAGAACCCCATCGGCTGCGCGTTGAGCAGCGCGCAGGTGAACGCCGCCTGGTGGTGGACCTTGAGCCAGGCCGACGCGTACACGAGCAGCGCGAAGCTCGCCGCGTGCGACTCCGGGAAGCCGTATTCCCCGAAGCCCTGGATCTGCTGGTAAAGCATCTCCCCGAACTTCGCCGAGATCCCCCGCTCGGCGAAGCCCTGGATGAGCCGCCCGCGGTGCCGCTCCAGGCGACCGTGCTTCTTCCACGCCGCCATGTCGCGGCGCAGCTGATCGGCCTCGCCCGGCGTGTAGCCCGCGCCGACCATCGCGATCTGCATCACCTGCTCCTGGAAGAGCGGCACGCCGAGCGTGCGCTCCAGGATGGGATCCAGGCACGGGTGCGGGGACACCGGCGGCTCCTGCCCCGTCCGCCGGCGCAGGTAGGGGTGCACCATCCCGCCCTGGATCGGCCCGGGCCGCACGATGGCCACCTCGATCACCAGGTCGTAGAACTTTCTGGGCTTGAGCCGCGGGAGCATCGCCATCTGCGCGCGGCTCTCGATCTGGAACACCCCGACCGTGTCGGCCCGGCCGATCGCCTCGTAGACGGCCGGATCCTCCGGCGGGATCTGTGCGAGCGCCCCGATCGGATCGAACGCGGCGCCTCGGCCTGCATGGCCCCAGGGCCCTGCAGGTGCGGGAGCCCGCTCCGCGTCGACCGAGGCCGCCTCGGTCGACGCGCCCCACCCCGCATCAGCCGAGGCCGGCTCGGGCGCGGCTTCCCGCGCCGCGCGCTGCGCGTGGATCGCGGGCCCTGCGAGCTCGGCGTAGCGATCGGTGTGGATCAACGCGAGCGCCTTGCGGATCGCCGTCAACATGCCGAGGGCCAGGACGTCGATCTTGAAGAAACCGAGGTCGTCGAGGTCGTCCTTGTCCCAGGGGATCACCGTACGGCCCTCCATCCGCGCGGGCTCGACCGGGGCGACCTTGTGCAGCGGCTCCGACGACAGCACGAAGCCGCCGACGTGGATCGAGAGGTGGCGCGGGAAGCCCTCCAGCGCGCTCGCCATCAGGACCGCCTGCCGGACGCGCACGTCGTCCGGATCGAGGCCCGCCTCGCTCACCCGCTGCTCGGTGATGTCTGCCTCGTGGTGGAGGACGAGGCCGCTCAGCCTGTCGACCTGGTCCGGCGAGAAGCCGAACGCCTTGCCCACCTCGCGCAGGGCGCTCTTGCCGCGGTAGGCGATCACCTCCGAGACCATCGCCGCCCGGTCGCGGCCGTACATCTCGTAGATCGCCTGGATCACCTCCTCCCGGCGCTCGTGCTCGAAGTCGACGTCGATGTCCGGGGGCTCGTTGCGCTCCTCCGACAGGAAGCGCTCGAAGAGCAGGTTGGACCGGGCCGGATCCACGGCCGTCACGCCGAGCACGAAGCACACCGCGCTATTCGCCGCGCTCCCGCGGCCCTGGCAGAGGATCTGCCGCGCGCGGGCGATCTTCACGACCTGCTGCACGCTGAGGAAGTACGGGGCCACGCCGAGCTTCGCGATCAGCGCGAGCTCCTTCTCGATCTGCGCGCGCACCTGCGGCGGCGTCCCCTCGGGGTAGCGGTCGCGGCAGCCCTCGTCGGTGAGGCGGCGGAGCGCCTGATCCGACGTCTCCCCCGCCTTGCAGAGCGCGTCGCTCGGGAAGCTGTAGCGAAGCTCGGAGAGCGAGAAGCGGCAGCGGGACGCGACCTCCACCGTGCGCGCGACCCAGGCCGGATGATCGCGGAACAGCGCCGCCATCTGCGCGCCGGACCGCACGTACGCCTCCGCGTTCGGAGCGATCCGCGTCCCGGCCTGATCGAGCGTGGTCTTGGTCCGGATGCACGTGAGCACGTCGGCAAGCGGCTTGCGCGACGGGTGATGGTAGAAGGGGCGCGCGGTCGCCACCACGCAGGGGCCGTAGCGCCGCTCCGCCGCGAGGGCCGCCGCGACGCGCTCGCCGTCGCGGCGGTCGAGGTGCTTCCAGGTCGCGACGAGCGCGCGCTCGCCGAACGCGTCGCGCAGCGCGCCGATGAGCGCGCCGGAGGCGTCCGCGGGCACGAGCGGATCGAGCGGCACGATCGCGGTGAGGCCCCGCGGCGCCGCCGCGATCGCCTCCGCCGAGATGCTCGCCGTCCCCTTCTCGCAATCGGCGTGCGCGATCGTGAGCAGGCGGCAGAGGTTCGCGTACCCCTCGCTGTCCTCGACCAGGAGGACCACCGACGGCTGCACCTCCGGCGCGCGCTCGGCGCGCTGCGCGGCACGATCGGCGGCCGCGCGAGGCGCCCCGATCGTCAGCTCGGCCCCGACGATCACCCGCTGCTCGATCTTCTTCGCCGCCGTGTGCGCGCGGACGCTGCCGTAGATCCCGTCGCGATCGCAGAGCGCGAGCCCCTCGAGGCCGAGCTCCTTGGCGCGGTGCACGAGCTCCTCCGGGTGCGAGGCGCCCTCGAGGAAAGAGAAGCAGGAGCGGCCGCAGAGCTCCACGAACGGCACCGAGGCGCCGGCGCTCACTCGCACCACCCCTGCAGGAAGGCCTCGCCCGTCGCGCGGTCGACGTAGATCCACGCCTCGCCGCAGGAGCTCGCGCTCGCGCCGCCTTGCGGGGGGCGCAGCTCGCCGAGCCGCGCCGGGGCGGACCTGCCGGAGGGAGCGCCGGAGACCAGCCAGGCGCGCGCGTAGTCGCGCGAGGCCGGCGTGGGCGTCCACCACTCCACCGCGTCGATCCGCATCACGAACGAGAGCCGCTCGATCGCGTAGAGGTGCCGATCGACGGCCACGATCGCCCCGCGCCCCACGCGGCCGAGCGGGATCGGCTGCGCGAGGAGCCGCGCGGGCTCCGGCGCCGGCTGCTCCGTCCCCTCCGCGCCCGCCCCCTGCTCCGCCGCGGCCCGCTCCGCGGCCGCGCGCGCGCGGGCCGCGGCCGACGAGCGCGCCGTGGCCGCCTCGTCCGCGACTGGCACGAGCCGCGAGCGCGCCTCGGGGCGGTGCGCGTCGGCGATCTCCAGGACGCCCACCCGCTCCGCGCCGATCTCGGCCGAGAGCTCGGCCAGGAGCGCCGGCAGGCTGTCGGGATCGACCGAGCGGTCGCGCGACAGGTCGAGCTGCACCTGGCGGGCGCGCGCGATCCGGGAGGCGATGAGGTGGACCCCGACCGCGGGCGCCGCGAGCTCGATCCGCTCGAGCTTTGCCTTGATCGGGCGCAGCAGATCGCCCGCGTCCGAGAGGGGGACCGGCATGTCGACGTGGAAGCGCAGCGAGGGGCCGCGCTCCTCGTCCTCCAGGAGCAGCGCGGCGTCGTCCTCGCGATCACCGAGCCGGAGCCGCGCGATCGAGCGATCATACGCGATCGCCACATTGAGCCGCCCGCACGCCTCGCCGCGCGCGGAGAGCCGCGACGCGATCCGCGACGTCATGCCGCGCAGCACGAACAGGAGCGACTCGGCGTTCTCGACCGGCTCGTCGAAGAGCACCTCCTCCTCGATCAGCCGGGGCACCTCGAACGGCAGGAGCGGCACGGGATCGCGGCCGGCGAGGAGCTCCATCACCTCGGCCGTCCGCGGGCCCAGCCGCGCCGCCACCTGCGCCCGCGGCAGGCGCGCGAGGTCCTCGACGCGGAGCACGCCGAGCCGGACGAGGAAGCTCGCCACCTCGCGCTCGACCGGAAGCGCCTGCACCGGCAGCGGCCCGATCGCCTGCGCGCCCTTGCCGGGCGGCGCGATCAGGGCATCGATCCCACGCCCGCCGTCCGGCGCGTGCGCGCCGAACCGCGCGAGCGCCTGCGCGAGCCGCGGCCCGTCGGAGATCGCGAGCCTCGCCCGGTGGCCGAGCGCCGCCACGCGCTCGCCGAGCTCGTCGAGCAGCGCCTCCTCGCCGCCGACGAGGTGCGACGCCCCGGTGATGTCGAGCCACACCGTGTCGTACGGGCCGTCGCCCCAGGGGCTCCGCGCCTCGCTCGCGGCGCGCTCTCCAGCGCGGCTCGCTCGCGACGCCCCCGAGCGCGGCGCGCCGGCGCGCGGGCCGCCCTGCTCGCCGAGCTGGATCGCCGCCGTCGCCCCGAGCCCGAGCGCCACCTCGGCGACCCGGCCGAGCGCCGCGTCGATCTCGGCGAACGTCACCCGGTGGATCGCCAGGTGCGCGACCAGCGCCGCCGCCTCGACGACCTTCTGCCCCGGCCTCACCCCGTACCGCCTCGCCTCGTCGTCGACCACGTCGATCACCGCCGCGGGCGCCTGCGGCTCGCGCTCGGCCCCCGCGGCGAGCGCCGCCCGGCGCTCCTCATCGCCGCCGATGATCACCGCGAGCGGCGCCTTCCCGCTCGGCGAGACCGGTCCACGCTGCTTCACCAGCTCGCACGCGAGCTGCGGGAGCACGATCGCCACAATGCGCCTCACCGCCATCGCTCCTCCTCCCTCACGCCCGCGACAGCGCGGGCCGCGGCTCGCTGCTGACCGCCGCCCGCTCCGCCTTCGATCGCTGCCCCAGCACCACCGGCGTCGGCGAGGTCACGCGCCCGCGGCGATCCTTGGCGACGCGGACCATCAGCCGATCCTCGGCCACCTGCTCGAGCTCCAGCCGCATCGCGACCGGCAAAGGCATCGGCCGTGCCGCCTGGCGGTCGGTGAGGAGCAGGATCGTCCCGTCGCTCCCCTCGGTCGCCAGGGCGAGCTTGCGTACCACGTTGACCCAGCGCGCGAGGTCCTCCTCGCGGCGCCCCGCCGCGGGCGCGCTCCGCTCCCCCTTCGCCGCCCCCTGGCCGAACGCCCCCGGGACCCCGGCCACGTCGATCACCAGCACCGCGAACGCCCGGCTCATCGCCATCCGGACCGCTACCTTCGCGAGCATCTCCGCGGGGGGCCGCGCCACGAGCAGCCGGCTCAGGTCGACCCCCGCCCGCGCGACCGCCGGCGCGAAGAGCGAGCCGCTCGGGTCGATCCACGCGCACCACGCGCCCGCCGTCGCGCTCGTCCCGCGCAGCCGCGCCTCCGCCTGGGCCGACGCGCACGCGGAGAGGGCGATCGAGGTGGAACGCCCCAACCCCCGCGGTGCGGCGAGCTCGACCACTCCCCCGCGCGGCAGTCCCCCTTCCGGGAGCGCGTCATTAATTTCCTGTATGCTGAGCGGGAGCGTCTTGGCGCGCGCTTCGAACTCGGGGAGGGTGTGGCGAAGCAGGTCCCGGGCGAGAGGAGCGGCAAGAGCGACGGGCGACATACTGAACATGGTAACAGTACTCCCGCGAAGCTGCCAACTTTGCCGGACGAACAACGTCCTACCTGCGCGCGGCACGTTCGCCTTTCGCCCTTCCGGGGTGGCCGAATGACCTGGCCGGCGATCTAGGATCGGCAGGGATGACAGGACGACGGGGATGAGGGGAATGCCCGTCCTGCACCTTTAAATAAGTCCTGTCCGCGGCGTGTCGACCTGGGGGTCGGCGCCCCTCCGGCGCTGGGCGACGGGGCCCGGCCAGGACGGCGAGGGCCTCAGCCAGACGGCGAGACCCCTGGATCGAAGCGTCTACGAGCTCTGCGGCGTCAGCGCGGCGGAGCGGACGCCGGCCGCTCCGGGGACGCCCCCGATGTAGCGGGAGCTCGGCCGGATGAGCCGCCCGGCGCGCCGTTGCTCGTCGATGTGCGCGCACCAGCCGGCGACCCTGCCCACCGCGAAGGTCGGCGAGAACAGCGCGCGCGGCAGTCCGAGCGCGTCGAGCAGCACCGCCGTGTAGAACTCGACGTTCGCGCGCAGCGGCCGGTCCGGGTGCCGCGCGCGGAGCGCTGCCTCCGCCGCCCGCTCGACCGCCCGCGCCAGCGCGAGCCGGGCGCCCTGCGCCCCGCCGGCCGTCCGCCCGAGCCGCTCGATCGCCCGCTCGAGCACGGCCGCCCGCGGATCCCTCACCCGGTAGATCCGGTGCCCCATGCCCATGATCCTCCGACCCGCCGCGAGCTCCGCCTGGATCCAGCGCTCGGCGCTGCCGGGGGGCGGCGCGCCGCCCTCGCCCATCGCCGCCCCGATCGCGTCCAGCATGTCGAGGACCGGCCCCGGCGCGCCGCCGTGGAGCGGCCCCTTCAGCGCGCCGATCGCCGCGACAACGGCCGAGATCGCGTCCGATCCCGTCGAGGTGACCACGCGCGCGGCGAAGGTGGATGCGTTCATGCCATGGTCCGAGACGGTCACGAGGTAGGTGTCGAGCTCGCGCGCCTCGGCCTCGCTCGCCGCCGCCCCCCGCACCATCCGCAGGTAGTCGGCCGAGAGCCGGAGCGCCGGATCCGGCGCGACCGGAGCCTCGCCCGCGCGGCGCCGCGACCACGCCGCCGCGAACGTCGCGACCGCCCCGGCGATCGCGGCCGGCGGGGCGTCGCTCCCGAGGTGCGCGACCGCGGCGCGGAGCGCGTCCATGCCGTCGCCGGCCTGGAGCGCGTCCCCGAGACGGCCGAGGAGCGCGAACGCCCGCGCCCGCCCCTCGGCGATCGCTCCCCGTATCGCCTCCCGCTCCGCCGCGGCGGGCAACGCGCCGCCCCAGAGCAGCCCGCACACGTCCTCGAAGGTCACCCCGCCGTCGCCGGCGAGCTCCTCGACGTCGTGGCCGGCGAGGGTGAGCCTCCCCCGCTCTCCGTCCACCTCCGAGAGCCGCGTCTCCGCCACCACCACGCCTTCCAGGCCGCTCACGAGCGGCGCCGCCACGTCCTTCATCCCGATCACCTCCGCCATGGACATGTTGGGCATCGCATGGAGTTGATCAACCTTGATTGTATAATCAACCATGCACGCTATCGAGGCGCGTCGAGGGCGCCGCCGGCGCGCGGTCGACAGGCGCGCCTCGCCCTGGTCCGCGAGGTGGAGCGCAGCGCGCAAAGCGCGGCCGCGGCGCGCGCGCCCCCCACGTGAAGAATCCCGAGTTGGACCGAGGGGCGCGGTGCTAGGAGGGACAGAGGTCGTCCGGCGGTTCTCGAGGCCGCGCCCTCATGAGGGGTGGACAGGATGGATCGAACGTTGATGGGCTCTCATGGTTGATCTACCTGGCTCGGAGCAGCGGGCCTCGGCGTACGTGACCGGCGCCGAGGCCGCAGCGCTGCTCGGCGTGAAGCGGGAGACGCTCTACGCGTACGCGAGCCGCGGCGTGCTCCGGGGCGTGCCCGGCGGGCGAGGGCGCGCGCGGCTCTACCTCAGGGCGGACATCGAGCGGCTCAAGGCGCGGCACGACGCGCGCGCCGGTCACGGCCCGGTCGCCGCCGAGGCCCTCCGGTGGGGCGAGCCGGTGCTCGAGTCGGCGCTCACGGCGATCGGGCCGCGCGGCCCCGTCTACCGGGGCAAGGAGGCGGTCGCGCTGGCGCTCGAAGACGTGCCCTTCGAGTCGGTCGCCGAGCTCCTGTGGACCGGCGAGCTGCCCGCGGAGGGCGCGCCGGCCGCGCGGCCGGTCCGGCTGAGCGTCCGCCCGGCGAAGCTCGCTGCGCTCCTGCCGGAGGGCGCGCCGCCGCTCACCGCGCTCGCGCTCGCGGTGCCCGCGCTCGGGGCGCACGACGCGACCCGCCACGTGGGCGCGCCCTCGGGCGACGGGCGCATCCCGACGAGCGACGCGGAGCGGGCCCGGGCGCGCGCGCTCGTGCGATCGCTCGCGGCGCTCGTCGGCCTCGGGCGGGACGCGCGCGGGGCGACCGCCGCCCTCGAGGCCGACGGGACGGCGCGGCGCCTGCTCATCGCTCTCGGCGCGAACCCCACGAAGAAGGCCGAGCGCGCCGTGAACCGGGCGCTCCTTGTCTCGGCCGATCACGAGCTGAACGCCTCGGCGTTCGCGGTCCGGGTGGCCGCCTCCACGGGGGCCGACCTCTACGCCTGCGTCAGCGCGGGGCTCGCGGCGCTCTCCGGCCCGCGGCACGGCGGCGCCGCCGACCGGGTCGAGGCCCTGGTCGCCGAGGCGGGCCGGCCCGAGCGCGCCGCCGCCGCGGTCCACGAGCGGCTGCGCCGCGGCGAGCCCATCGCCGGCTTCGGGCACCGGCTCTACCCGGACGGCGACCCTCGCGCCCAGGCGCTGCTCGACACGGCGCGCGCGCTCGCGCCGCAGAGCGCGGCGCTGCGCACGGTGCTCGCGCTCGTCGACGCGCTGCGCGACGCCGGCCACGATCCGCCGTCGCTCGACATGGGCCTCGTCGCGATCGCGGCCGCGCTCGGCTTGCCGGCCGGCTCGGCGGCGGCGCTCTTCGCGGTGGGGCGCGCCGCGGGGTGGATCGCCCACGCGTTCGAGCAGCGGGAGGCGGGGTACATGCTGCGGCCACGGGCCCGCTACACCGGGCCCTGATCCCTGCGCCGCAGCGCCCTAGAAATTAACTTGCATGCCGAGCTCCACCACCCGGTTCGGCGGCAGCCCGAAGTACGCCGTCGCGGGCCGCGCGTTCCGCGAGATGAACGCGAACAGCGCCTTTCGCCACCGGGACATCTTCGAGCTCCCTGTCGTCAGCAGCGTCTCCCTGCCGAGGTAGTAGCTCGTCCTCCCGAGGTCGATGTTGAGCCCGTGCCGCTTGCACCCCTCCAGCACCGACGGGGCGTTCGGCGTCTGCATGAAGCCGTAACACGCCGTGACCTGGTAGATGCCCTCCCCTCGCGGGATCACCGTCGTGCGCCGATCCGCGGGCACCTCCGGCACGTTCAGCACCTGGATCGAGAGCAGCACGACCTGCTCGTGCAGCACCTGGTTGTGCTTCACGTGGTGCAGCAGGATCGGCGGCGTGCCCTCCGGGTTCGACGCCATGAAGACCGCCGTCCCGCGCACCCGGTGCGGCTTCGTGCGCTTCACATCCTCGAGGAACATGTCGAGCGGCAGGATCGCCGACTTGATCGCCGCCGCGAGGTGCTTGCGCCCCGTCTTCCAGGTCGTCATCACCGTGAACGTCGCCGCGCCCATCACGATGGGCACCCAGCCCCCGTGGAAGAACTTGGCGCTGTTCGCCGCGAAGAACGCGAGGTCGATCACCAGGAAGAGCCCGGCCAGGGGGAGCGACTTCCAGACCGGCCACCCCCACGTCTTCCGGGTGACCACGTAGTAGACCACCGTCGTGATCCCCATCGTCCCCGTGACGGCGATGCCGTAGGCGGCCGCGAGCGCGCTCGAGTTCTTGAAGGTGAGCACGAGCACGAGGCACGAGATGAGGAGCCCGCTGTTCACCTCGGGGATGTAGATCTGCCCCGCCTCGTCCTTCGAGGTGTGCACCACCGTGACGCGCGGGAAATAGCCGAGCTGCACCGCCTGCTGGGTCAGCGAGAAGGCCCCGGAGATGAGCGCCTGGGAGGCGACGACGGTCGCCGCTGTCGCGATCGCCACCGTCGGGTACAGCGCCCACGACGGGACGAGCGCGTAGAACGGGCTCGCCGCGGCGGTCGGGTCCTCGAGGAGCTTCGCGCCCTGGCCGAAGTAGTTGATGAGCAGCCCCGGCCAGACGATCGTGTACCAGGTGTACTTGATCGGCTCGCGGCCGAAATGGCCCATGTCGGCGTAGAGCGCCTCGCCGCCGGTGATGCAGAGGACGACCGCGCCGAGGATCAGGAAGCCGTGCACCTTGTTCGCGACGAAGAAGCTCACCGCGTACTCCGGTGAGACGGCCCGGAGCACGCCCGGGCTGTGGAGGATCTCCTTCGCTCCGAGCAGCGTGAGCGCCAGGAACCATACGAGCGTCACCGGCCCGAAGACCGTCCCGATCCCGGCCGTGCCGCGCTTCTGCACGAGGAACAGGGCCAGCAGCACGGCGCACGTGATCGGCACGACCGCGGGCTTCAGCGTCGACGTCGCGACCTCGAGGCCCTCCACCGCCGACAGCACCGAGATCGCGGGCGTGATCACGCCGTCGCCGTAGAGGAGCGCGGCGCCGAAGAGGACGAGGAGCACGAGGAGGCCGCGGCCGTCGCCCTTGCGCTCGCTGTTCGGGACGAGCGCGAGGAGCGCCAGGATGCCGCCCGCCCCCTCGTTGTCGGCCCGCGTGATGAACGTCACGTACTTGATGGTCACCACCAGCATCAGCGACCAGAACATCAGCGAGAGTACGCCCAGCACGTTGGCGGGCGTCGGCGCGACGTGATGCGGGCTGGCGGGGCTGAAGCACTCCTTCATCGCGTAGAGAGGGCTCGTCCCGATGTCGCCGTAGACGACCCCGAGCGCCGCGAGCATCAGCGGCCACATCTTCTTCGAGCCATGGGCGTGCTCGGCCGACGGGGTCGGCGCGGGGTGCGTTGCGCCCGGGACCGGTTGTGGGCTTGTGGTCATCGGGGCGAATCCTACTCCATCGCGAGCGCGCCCCGCGAGAAGGCGGCGCGCGCCGCCGCGGCGACAGCTCAGCCGAGCGCGCGCGCCACCGCGGTGAGATCCTCGATGAAACGGGAGAGCTCGGCTTGCCTGGAGTCCTCGTCGGGCATGCGGAGGATCGACGCGGGGTGCACTGTCGCGAGCGTGCGCGGCGCGAGCGGCGAGGCGAGGATCCGGCCGCGATCGCGCGTGACCCGGAACGAGCTGCCGAGCAACGCCTGCGCCGCCGTCGCGCCGAGGCATACCACGATCTCCGGCTGCACCACCGCGATCTCCGCGGCGAGCCACGGGAGGCACGCGCGGATCTCGCGCGCATCGGGCTTCTTGTGGATGCGCCGCTTGCCGCGCGGCTCCCACTTGAAGTGCTTGACCACGTTGGTCACGTACGCCCGGCCTCGATCGATCCCCGCCGCCTCGAGCGCGCGATCGAGCAGCTGCCCCGCCGGGCCCACGAACGGCTTGCCGGCCAGGTCCTCCCTGTCGCCCGGCTGCTCGCCGAGGAGGAGCACGTCCGATCGCGCCGCGCCTTCGCCGAACACGGTCTGCGTCCCCCGCTCCCAGAGCGGGCACGCCCGGCAGCCCGCGGCGGCCTCACGCAGGCTCGGCAGGGATGGATGGCTGGGGACCAGAGCCGCCGCCGTCGTTTCCCCGGCCCTGGCATCGCGCCCTGTTGCATTTCGTCTCGCCACGGTCGCCATGGTTTCCCAGGGAGCATCGCTTGTGCCAGCACCGGCGGGAGGCGCCCGAACGCATTGCGTCGCGGCGTAGCGCGGCCGAGCCGGCTTGACGGCCTCTGGCGACCTTCCCATAGTGGCTCGGTCCCCCAGACTTTGACCGACCAGTCAGAATGCCCCGCCTCGCCGATCGCCGCGCCAGGATCGAGTTGCTCCGCGCCGCCGAGGCGGCGTTCAGCGAGCGTGGCCTCGCCGCCGCGAGGGTCGAGGACATCACCGATCGGGCCGGCGTCTCGAAGGGCGCCTTCTACCTGCACTTCCAGAGCAAGGACGACTGCTTCAAGCAGATCGTCGAGACGTTCATCGCGCGCCTCGCGGGCTGCGTGGAGCCGCCGCCCATCGTCTTCGAGAGCGAGCGAGCATCGATCAACGAGTACTTGAAGCGCGTGCTCGCCCACGACATCGAGGTGCTCGAGTTCTGCTGGCAGAACCGCGCGCTGCTCAAGATGATGCTGGCGGGCGGCGGCGGGGCGCCGTACGCCTACCTCATCGACGAGTTCGCCCAGCGCGTCGCGCGCCAGGTGGAGAGCCGCGTCCGGTACGCGATCGACATCGGCCTCTACCGGCGCGATCTCGATCCCAGCGTCATCGCCGCGCTCATCTCCGGCGCCTTCGATCGCCTGGTGCGCAAGCTCATCGACGCGCCGTCCAGGCCAGACATCGGGGCCTGGTGTTCGCAGGTGCTCCAGCTCTTCACGCATGGCCTGCTCGCCCCGGAGGTGCGCGCCATCGCTGACCCGTCGGTCATGGAAGCGCCCCCGCACAGCGCGCCGCAAGCCGCCGGCTCCGCCCCTGCCTCGGCGCCGGGCGCCGAGCGCAGGCGCTCGAAGATCAGGGCGACCTGAGGCGCGCACACCTGCCCGCGGTGACCGGCACCCGGGAGGTGAGAAGAGCACGGCCTGCGCAGCACCTGCGCAAGTAAGGATTTTCCTGGGAGAGGTACAGATCCCTGACCGCTGCCGGTGGTCTTGTACAGGTAATCCCTGACGCTTGATTCCTCATCGCCCTAGCGTCGGTCGGGCAAAAGCTGAGCTAGATCTAACTGTCGACGAGGACCTCGGCTTCGGGACAGTGAGGGGGTGGATCAGGAGCCGGAGGGGAGCCGATCGCGGCAACCCGAAGGAGCGCGACCTTGGGGAGCGGTCCTGATCGCTCAGACGCGCAACGTTGCCTGTCGCGCGCTCTGGACGGCAGCGGGCCCTTCACCGGGCGGTTCTCCGCCGGGGGACGGAAGCTGTCGAGGGGGGCTGTATGAGCACACAGTGGGGTCGTGACACACGGTTGATCCAGGAGCTGCTTCGCCAGACATGCCGCTCGATCCAGTGGCGTGCTGACGGCGAAGCGCCGATCGCGGACAGGATCGAGGTCGCCCTCGCCGAGCACGATCTCCACGTCTCCACCCCGGACGTCGACCTGCGCGTCCAGCTGACCAGGGACTTCGCGCTCGCCATCGCGATACGCGTGCTCTCCTTCGGCGACGACGCCGAGGAGTCCCTGTGCAAGGCCCTGTGTCAAGACAGGTCGCTGATGGCGGAGCTCGTGAAGGCAGAGTGGCAGCTCGTGCGCACCGCGTGCAGGACCGCCGAGCGAACCGCCGGAAGCCTGGTGCTGCTGACGACGGTGCCCGAGGCGTGAGTCCGGACGAGAGGCTCGCGTCGGGAGCTCGCGCGAAGGCTGGCGGCGACACCCGAGGGGACGTGACACGCAACCGCCCGTCCAACCCGACGCCATGGCGAGATGAACCTGGCAGATTGAACTCCAGAAGACCGATGACCACAACATGATTCGATCGGGCCCACGAGGCGAGGCAGATGGCGCCCCAGACCAGCTACAGCATCTACGTTCGTTTCCGGGGCAGGCGGCTCGCGCTCATGAAGCACATCCGCTCGCTCGAGACGGCATGCTCCGCGTTGAGAGCCTTGCGGGCAGAGCGGTTCCACGACGCAGATCAGGTGTTCCTCGTCAACGATGCGACCAAGCAGATCGTCGACGAAGACAGATGGGCGGACGCCCGGGAGCCCGGTGAGAACCGGGAGATCAGGGTCAGCATCTGCGCCCCGTCCGATGCGCAGCGCAGGAAGCGGAAACACGACGCGGGGAGCGAGGCGCATCGAGCGCTGCGGGGAGGCGACGCGCCCGCGCTGCTCGAGCCGCACGAGGCCGCCGCGCTGGTCGGGGCGCCCGCCGCGCCGTCGGCGCCGGCCGACGACGGGGCGCGGCGCGAGCAGCCGGAGAGGAGGTGGTCCAGGGTCGAGAGCCTCGAGCCCCCGCGCACACGCCTGCGCCGCGCGGTGGCGGCCGCCCACGTCGCCCGAGCGCGCCACCGCGCCGCGCTGGAGGCCCTGGCCAGGCTCCAGCCCAGCGCAATGCTCGACGAGGCGACGCTGGTCAGGCTCAGCGATTCCGCTCGCGCGGTGTCCGATCAGGGCACGCGCGTCCTGGAGCAGCTCGAACAGCTGCTCGCCCGCCTCGAAGGGGCGCGCTGACGGGATCGATGGTGCGCCGCAGCCCCACGCCGCTCACCGTGCTTGCGCCCTCCTGACCTCATAGAAAGGGTGATTGCGGCCGTCAGAAGCGGTGTCCAGCGCTCGACGAACACAATGGAACCTGACGGCAGGGTCATTGACCGTTCGCGCACCGCAACCATAGCTCCATCATCTTCAGGTCCCCGCGGAAGCGAGCCCCAGGAGGGGGCCAACCGTTCAAGCCACAATGCCCGAACTTAAGAAGACACGCCGGACGCAATTCAGGGCAATGGGCCAGAGTGACTCCACACGCTCGCCCGGCGGGGAGGCTGCGTCGAGGCGCGAGCTCGATCCGTCCCCGGGCGCCGGCGAGTCCTCCGCGGCGGGCGGGCCGTATTCCGGGGGCGATCTGCGCTGTCTCGTCGTCTGCGTCATCGCGGCGGCCGGCGGGCGCGGCGCGGTCGCCGAGCTCCTCCGGCGCCTGCCGAGCAGAGATACCTGCCTCTCCCTCGTGCTGATCTACAGCGCAGATCCGGGGGAGACCCCGCTCCTCGAGCTCGCGACGCAGAGCAGCCCGCTCCCGGTGATCGAGCTTCGACAAGGCACGAGGCTCATGCCGGGTCACGTCCAGGTCCTGCCGCCCGGTACGCGCGCGACGCTGGCCGGTATGAGCGTCGAGCTCGCGCCGCGCGGCGAGGGCGGCGCGAGCCCCGCCGACGTCTTCCTGCGCTCGCTCGCGAGCGAGCTGGGATCGAGCGCGGTCGCCGTCGCGCTCTCCGGCGCCGGGAACGACGGTGTCCTCGGGCTGAAGGACGTGAAGGCGGAGGGTGGGGTCACGTTCGCGGAGGATCCGCGCAGCGCCGACCGGTCGGCGCTCCCGCAGAGCGCCATCGCTGCCGGGGGCGTCGACTTCACCCTCGGCGTCGAGCAGATCGCGGCGGAGCTCGCGCGGATGGGCCGCCCCGGACACGCGCTCGCTCCCTGGGCCGCGAAGCGGCCTTCGCTCGGGGTCGACCCCGCTCTCGGCAAGCTCTTCGGGCTGCTCCACGCCGAAGTGGGCGTGGACTTCAGCCACTACAAGAAGACCACGCTGAAGCGCCGCATCCAGCGGCGAATGACGCTCCACGGGATCGCCAGCCTCCAGGAGTACCTGGATCACCTGCAAGCGCACCCCGGCGAGATCGAGGAGCTCTACCAGGACCTCCTGATCAAGGTCACGACGTTTTTCCGCGACCCGGGCGCCTTCGCCGCGCTGAAGACGCACGTGTTTCCGGTGCTCATGCACAACAGGCCGCGCGACTGCCCTGTTCGTATCTGGGTGCCGGGCTGCTCGACGGGCGAGGAGGTCTACTCTCTCGCGATCTCGCTGCTCGAGTTCCTCGAGGCCGACGCGAGCGACCACGCCATCCAGATCTTCGGCACCGACCTGAGCGAGGCCGCAATCCAGCAGGCGCGGGCCGGGATCTACGTCGAGAGCCTCGCGATCGACGTGTCGCCCGGCCGGCTGCGCCGCTTCTTCGTCCGGGTGCAGGGCGGCTTCCAGGTCAACAAGTCGCTCCGGGATCTGTGCGTCTTCTCGCGCCACAACGCCGCGGCCGACCCGCCGATCTCGAAGCTCGATCTCATCAGCTGCCGCAACCTGATGATCTACCTGGAGCCGAGCTTGCAGCGCCGGTTGCTGCACACCTTCCACCAGGCCCTCAACCCCACGAGCTTCCTGCTCCTCGGGTCGTCCGAGGGCACCGGCACGATGCCCGACCTGTTCGGGATCGTGGACAGGACCCACAGGATCTTCTGCAAGCGCGCCGCGTCCGAGGCGGCCCACGCCCTCAGCCTCGCCGCGCCCGCTCCGCCGAGCGCGGCCGCGCCGGCGCCGAAGAAGCAGAGGAGCCCCGAGGGGCTCAGCATGGACGCGGTGCGCAAGGAGGCCGACGCCATCGTCATGGCGCACCACGCCCCGGCCGGCGTGGTGGTTGACGAGGAGATGCAGATCCTCCAGTTCCAGGGTAAGACAGGGCCGTACCTCGAGCCGGCGCCGGGCGACGCGAGCCTGCACCTCTTCAAGATGGCCCGAGAGGGGCTCCTGCTCGGCCTGCGGGGTGCCATCGACGCGTCGATGAACTCCTGGGTGATGGCCCGCCGCGAGCAGGTCAAGATCAGGCAGGGAGAGAAGCTCCGGTACGTCGACATCGAGGTGTGGCCGCTCAAGGTGCGGCTCCCGCAGGGGCGCTGCTTCCTCGTCCTCTTCTCCGAGTCGGGCGCGGCCGGGCTGGACGCGGGCGGCGAGCCGACCCAGAGCGCCCCCCAGAAGGACCTGGAGCTCGTCCAGCTCCGCAGGGAGCTCGTCGCCACGAGGGAGTACCTCCAGTCGATCATCGACGAGCTCGAGGCGACGAACGAGGAGCTCCTGTGCGCGAACGAGGAGCTCCTCGCAAGCAACGACGAGCTGCACAGGATGAACGACGCGCTCGAGTCCTCCCACGAAGAGCTCCAGTCGTTGAACCAGGAGCTCACGACCATCAACGAGGAGCTTCACAGCAGCAACGTCGCGCTCGGGCTCGCCAACGACGACCTGCGGAACCTCCTCGCCAGCATCAATGTCCCCGTCGTGTTGCTCGACGCCGATCTCCGGATCCGCCGCGTCACTGGCGCGGCGGACAGGCTGCTCGGCCTCGCCGCTGGCGACGTGGGCAGGTCGATCCTCGACGTGAAGCCGAGGAGCTGGGCCGACATCGTGCCGGTCGTCGCCGAGGTGCTCGACACGAGGAGCACCGTCGAGCGGCAGGTCGAGGAGCGCGACGGGCGCTCCTACGTTATACGGGTCCGCCCTTCCCGGACCACCGCGGACGAGGTCGACGGCGCGGTGATCTGCTGGCTGGAGAGCGAGGCGCCGAGGCGCGCCGGACGCGAGCTCGCGGGCGCGCGCGAGCGCATCTCCGCCGTGTTCGAGGTCCTGCGCCACCCCTTCCTCCTGCTCGACGGCGAGCTCCGGATCCGGGCGGCCACCCGGCGCTACTGCGAGCTGTTCACGGTCGCGCTCGGCGACATCGAGGGACGGCCGCTCTCGGCCATCGACGCCGGCTGGAACACCCCGGAGCTGGAGCAGCGGCTCCGGGACGTGCTCCGCCGCAGCGCCTCCCTGGTCGACCTCCGCGTCGACGCGGTGCTCGCGCGCGCCGGGCGCAAGACGCTGTCGCTCTCCGCCTTCCGCCTCCAGGCCGACGAGGGCGAGCTCCCGGCCCTGCTCCTCGTGGTCGAGGACAGGACAGGCGGCGAGAAGGACGAGAGCGCCCCACCCGGGCTGCGGTCAGCGCGCCGTGTAGGCCCCGACTGACGCGGTCATCGCTGCCGCTCCCGCCAGTCCCCCGACGCGATCCGAGGACGCCCCAGCGCCTGGCCCGCGGGCATCAGGTACGCCTCGCAGCGCGCGCCCCCCTCCAGCGCGATCGCGTCGCGCTGGAAGAGGTCCGGGCAGCCCTCGTAGAGATCGAGCGAGGCGAGCGTCTCCCGGTCAGGCTCGTAGAGCTCGCCGAGGACCGCGACCGAGCCCCCGCGCACGAGCGCCGGGTAGGCGCCGAAGTCGGCGAGCTCGAACGAGCGGGGCGTGCGGGCGGGCCCGAGGTAGCGCGCGCCCCCGAGCAGCGCGTGCGAGCGCTCGCCGCGCATCAACGTGCCATAGACGAACAGCGGCACTGCGCCTCACCGGCAGTGCTGTTCGACCGCGGCGAGCAGCTGTTCGAGGTTGATCGGCTTCTTCAGGAACTGCGCCGCGCCGAGCGAGGAAACGAACTCATCGCGCCCCGTCGCCGAGATGATCACCACCGGGATCGAGGCGAGCTCCGGGTCCTTCTTCTGCTCTGCCCTGAACTGCCACCCATCCATGATGGGCATCATGAGGTCGAGCAGGATGAGACCGGGTCTCGGGTCCGTTCGGAGCGCGCTGAGCGCCTCGCCGCCGTGCGCCGCCGAGGAGACGGCGTACCCCTCCTCTTGCAGGAGCTCGGCAAGGGTCTCTCGAATATCCGGATCGTCATCGACAACGAGGATCCTCTTCAAGGGAGTGGCAGGCACGGTGCATCAACCACTATGCGAAAGCCTGACGTCGCCGCGAAACAGGGAAAGCCCTGAATCCCTGCTCGGGGTCCGCATGACGTGGCTTGTTCTGCGAGGAAGGGGGCGCATGAAGGTCTCTCTGTGGCGATTGTCGCCGCGAAGTCGCTGGGAGGCGGAGCCCGCCCGTGCGGTCACCCGTGAAGCCCTGGAGCCGGACGGGCGGACGAGGCTCGAACCGGACAGCTCTGGCAGGAGGGTTCGGGCGTGCGCATCGCGGGTGATCGCGGGCATCGAGCGTCGTCGTCCGTTGGCGTCGAGCCGGATGTTACAGCACGGGAGCGCTCCGGCGAAGCCGCTGTGTGTCCGGATCTGCGACCAGCCAGGGTGAGCATCGCGCGGCGGGGTCGCGCGCCGCCGCGTCGCGAGCGGATCGTACCACCGGCGCGGTGGAGCGCAGCAGCGCGGCGCCCGCCGGAGCGGCGGCCCCGGGCGCCTTTGGCGCGGGCGGAGAACGTCAACCACCCTCGCGCGAGGAGCCGAGCACCACCTGTGAGAGGGTGCTCAGCAGCACATCGATGTCCACCGGCTTCGGGATGAGCGCGGCCGCATTCAGCCGCTCGGCGATCGCCCGCATCTCGTGCGGCAGCCGGGCCGAGAAGATCATGAGGGGAGAGGGCGTCCCCAGCCCGGCGATCTCGGCGACGAACCGGTCCGTCGTCATGCCCGGCATCGTCAGGTCGAGGAGGACCGCGTGGAAGCGCCGCTCCGCGAGCGCGTCGAGCGCCGCGCGTGCGGTCGCCGTCATCTCGACCTCGTACCCTTCCAGCGTCAGGAGCTCCTCCAGCATCGCCGCAGTGTCGACGTCGTCCTCTGCAACCAGGATCACGTGCTTGCCACGCATGGCTCCCCTCGGCTTTCCTCGGCAGCGGGGGCCGCTCGCCGGGCGGCATGTCCCTGTCTCCGTGCTGGCGGGAGCGACGCTCGAGCGGCGCGGGCCCCCACTGGCCAGCAGCCGACGCGGCGCGGGCAACCTTGATGACACGCCGGCGCGACGGCGACCGTCGCGAAATGATCTACGCGCGTCGGCGCACGCGCTCCTGAGCGCTCGCTGCGTCGCGCCACGCCGACGGCGCCGCGCGCACGCAGCCACACAGACCGCCGCTCCCGCCGGTCCGGTACGCTCCTTTACCCCTCTCCCGCCCTGGGCACTATGAAAGCCCGACGGCGCTCCGGATGCAAGGAGGGCGGACGGGAAGCCGGGCCAGCGCCAGGCCAGGCCGAGCGCAGACAGAGAGCGCGAACGGACTCCCCGACAGGGGAGACACCCTGGTAGACTCCCATGGATGCCTGGCGAACGCCGCGTCGCGCTACTCGCGATGGAGCCAACCATGCCGGACGGTGGGGGAGCGCCGTCCAGCCATGGAATCCGTCGTGTCGAAGCCTATTTGCTCGCCGATCCGGAGCTCGCCGGCATGCCGATCCACGTGATCGACGCGCAGACGAGGGATCTCGACGCGTGGGTCGCCGAGGTCGAGGCCGTCGACGCGGACGTCGTCGGGCTCGCCGCGCACGTCTGGTCCTTTCCCACGTTCATCGAGGTCGCGCGCCACCTGCAGCGCAACCGGCCGGGGCGCACGATCGTCCTCTGCGGCCCCCTCGCGCGGCCCGCGATGTTCGCGCTCGCGCCCTGGCGCGACGCCGCCGCCAGCATCGACGCCCTCGTGCACGGCAACGAGCTCACGTTCCGGAACATCGTCCGCCTGAGCGAGCGCTCGCCCGAGGCGCTGCGCACGGTGCCGGGGCTGCACGTCTCCACGGCGGACGGCTGGGTCTCCACGGGGGAAGCGCCTTACGTCGCGCCCGACGAGCTCCCCTCGCCGATCCGGATGAAGCTGCTCCCGACCGACCGCATCGTCCCGCTCGAGATCAGCCGCGGCGGCGTCATGAGCTGCCCGACCTGCGGCCTCTCGACGGGCGACGCCGCCGCCGGGGTCTTCTCGGAGGCCTACCTCGTCGAGGAGCTGAGCGCGCTCCTCGCCGCGGGCGCCCCGGGCGTGCAGATCGTGGACGCCCCGCTGAACCTGAACGCGGAGGCGTTCAGGAACCTCGTGGCGGCGGAGAAGCGGGTCGGCTTCTTCAAGCAGGCGACGCTGATGGCGTCCATCGATCCAGAGCACGTCCATGACGAGCACCTCGAGTTCCTCCGCGGCGCCGCGCGCGTGTCCCTCGAGGCGCGGCTGCCGCCGCTCACCAAGGACACCGGCGACGGCACGCAGCGCCCCTTCCGGGAGTCGAAGTTCGCCAAGGTGATCGAGGAGCTCTCGACGTTCACGGACGTCGAGGTCGACATCCTCCTCGGCTTGCCAGGCGACGGGCCGGTCACGTTCCGGCGCACGCTCGAGCGCGCGCGCGAGCTCCCGTGCAAGGTCCGCATCTTCCACAGCCTCGTCCTTCCGGACGACCTCATGACCCGCGCGCCCGCGTCGTTCGAGCTCCGCTTCGACCCCTTCACGCTGATGATGCGCTCCTGCCTCGGCTGGTCCGAGGACGCGCTCTCTCGCGAGCGCAGCCGCCTCATCGAGATGGCGTACCGCGAGGGCGGGGAGATCACGCCGGACATGTGGTCGTTCCCCGGGCCCCGCGAGATGCGGAGGCCCGCGATGCCGCTGGGCAGCGGCGTGGTCCCGCCGGGCGGGGAGATCCGGGTGGAGGGCGCGACGACGCTGGCGCCGGCGGGGCAGGACCTGCAGCGCGTGCTCGAGCTCGGGATCAAGGAGGCGACGTCCGGCGGGTGGACCTTCGTCGAGGCCTCGGCGCGCCCGGGCGAGATCGTCGTGATCATGAAGACGCGCGACGGCGCGCTGGTCGTCGAGATGCGCCCCGCCTCGCCCACGGAGAACGCCTACAAGGTCGTGGACGGCGTCGCGTTCGGCTACCGCTCGCCGCGCGGCGCGAAGATGAGCGACGGCGCGCTCCGCCTGCTCGATCGCGTCCTCCAGCGCCTCCACGCGCCTGCGCGCACGGCGCTCGGCCTGTCGACGCAGGACGGCGGCCCCGGCTCGGCGCGGGTGCGGCGGTTCCGCGCGACCCCCTCGTGACGCCCCAGAACAGCCCGCACAGCGCCGGGTGAGCGCCCGACGTTGGGCGCCGCGCGCGCGCCTTATCTCGGCCCGTCACGGCGCGATCTTCACGGTCCAGATCGCGCGCGCGTCGCCGCCCGGAGGGCTGAGCGTCAGGGTCGCTCGGCTCGCCAGCGGCCTCGATCTGCCGACGCCGCGGACCGGGACGTCCCTTGCGTCATTGCGCTCCTTCACGATCCGTGCTGCGCCACGCGGCTGGCGCGCGCGCGACGTCGGGTCGCGGCGGCATCGACTCGATGCGGCGGGGCGCCTGGAGCAGCTCTCGCCGGAGCTCCTCCAGGCGCTCCGGCGAGAGGTCCTGGTGGTCCACGATGTAGGGGTGCACCTGGCGGCTCTTGCCGCGGATGCTCAGGGCGCCGGTCGGCTGCGCCGGGATGCAGTCGTCGAGGGTCGCGTACGTCGCCTGGCAGATGATGATCTTGGAGCCGAGCTCCTTGTTGAACTGCTCGAGGCGCGCGGCCGTGTTCACCGTATCCCCGATGCAGGTGTACTCCATGCGCTGGAGTGAGCCGATGTTGCCGGAGATGACGGTGCCGGTCGCGATCCCGACGCCCATCCTGATCTCGCCGCACCCGAGGAGCTTCCGCTGGTTCATGCGCTCGAGGGCCTGCACCATCTCGATCGCCGCGATCACGGCGCGCTTCGGCGCGTCCTCGACTGACAGCGGGGCGCCGAAGACCGCCATGAGGCCGTCGCCGATGTACTTGTCGAGCGTGCCGCCGTAGCGGAACACGATGGCGACCATCTCCGTGAAGTACTCGTTCAGGAACGAGACCACGACCTCCGGCTCGACCGACTCGGTGAGCGGGGTGAAGTTGCGGATGTCGGTGAACATCACCGAGACGTGCCGGCGCGTGCCGCCCAGCTTGAGCCGCCCCGGATCGGAGAGGACGAAGTCGACGAGATCCTTCGAGAGGTAGCGGCCGAGCTCCTGCTTCTCGCGCTCGAGCCGGAGGCGGGCCATGGACTCCACCTCGGCGCGGAGGAGCAGGTTGCGCGACATGCGGGCGATGATGCCGGCGACGACGCCCGGGAGCGCCATGTAGAGGATCTGCTGGCACTGATCCGCGATGTTGATGGCGTTCTGGCCATAGACGGACACCTCGCTGATCGGGATCGCGCCGGTGTAGACCGTGGCCGCGAGCACGATCGAGTTGAAGATGGCCGACAGCGCCGCGGAGTACAGGCACGCCGCCAGGCTGTAGCGGAACCCCGACATCAGGTTCCAGAGCACGTAGACCGTCGGCAGGTAGCTCGTGAAGTACTCGATGATCCCCGAGTGGTTCCTCGCCGTGGCCAGCGCCGTCAGCGTCAGGACCGCGAGATCGGCGAAGATGGTCAGGTACTTGAGCCAGCCCACGTAGGCGTTGTGGCGCAGGCGGAAGAAGGCGTAGAGCGCGACCGAGACGGCGAGGTACACGCCGACCTGGAGCGCGAAGATCTGGTTCGCGCCCGGCGTGTTGATCTCGTGCACGTGCACGAGCGTGAGCAGGCTGAGCACCGCGAACACTATCCGTACGTGGTTCACGATCTGCTCGCCGCGCATCTCCTGCGCCTGGAGGCTCCGCACGATCTCGGGCGATTTCTCGACGTTCATGCGGGCCGCTCCCCTCCGTGCGCGAGCCGCGACCGCGCCGCGGCGAGCCCGCGCGCGCAGAGCGCGGTCGTCAGCGCCCTGCCGGAGAGGTGTCCCTCGCGGCCGTGCTTCATCGGCACCCGGTAGAGCGGCTCGGCCGGCCACGAGCCGTCCACGAGCTGGTGCTCGCTCAGGTAGCGCAGCCCTCGCTCGAGCAGCAGCGGATCCGGGGACTCCATCATCGCAGCGCCCTCGAGGCACGCCGCGGTCCAGAGCGGCGTCCCGAAGCCGCCGTCAAGCCGCTGCGATCCGAGCGCTCGAGACAGGATCGCCGCCCGCGTCGCGGCCACCTCGACGGCGCGCGGCGCGGCCTCCACCCTCGCCAGGTAGAGGCGCGCGAACCGGAGGAAGGCGAGCTCCGTGTACGAAGCGCCGTAGAAGGAGGCGCCCTGGAGACCGAGGGCCGAGGCCGCGGCGAGCACGCGCCGCACGTTCGCGTCGATGATCGGTGCGAATCGCGCCGCGTCGAAGCACAGGAGCCCCGCGAGCAGGTTCAGCCGGACCGCGGTGCAGTCGCCTCCAGCCCACGCCGTGCCCGACGTGGTCGGGCCGAGGGGGCTCTTGTAGAACCAGGTCGGGACGATGCCGTCCTCATCGACGTTCGCGAGCATGACGTCGATCCACGTCTCCACGCGCCCGGGCGCTGCCCCCGTCTCGACGGCCAGCTCCAGCATGATCGAGAGGAGGTCGGAGTCCGGCGGGACCTCGCGGAAGGGACCGAAGTAGCGGAGCTCGCCGGCCGGGATCTCGTCGATCAGCGCCGCGGCGTCGGCGCCGACGTCGCACCCGACCTCGAGGAGCGCCTTCAGGATCGTGGCCCGCGCGAACCACTGTCCCACGGGCTGCTCGCGCGACCCGAGCACGCCGAAGCGCTGTACCTCCCAGGAGTCCTGCCACGGCGCGGTCTCGAGCAGAAACTCGACCGCTGCCCGCAGATCCGCGCCCGCGTCATCGCGCGACGTCCGGTCGCCCCGCGCGCGCGACGTCTCGCGCTCCTCGCCTGCGCCGAGGAGATCGCGGAACGACATCAGCCCCTCGAAGAAGCGGAGGCGCTCGCCGAGCGCGGCGAGGAACTCGCGCTTCGCTTCAGCGAGGCCGCGCCCGGTCGGGCTCGACGCCGGCGCGCTCGCCGCGATGTCGCCGGCCGACGCGAGCGAGCCCCGCACGCGCGCGGCGAGCGCGACCCGGTAGGGGCGCGTCGCGAGCAGGCTGTGGATCTCGCGGCGGCGCACGGGGGACGCGCGCTCGCCCGAGAGCGCGCAGAGCAGGGGCGGAGCGAGATCAGCGCAGCGCAACCAGAGCGCGAGCAGGGGCGTGAGCGTCGGCGCTGCGAGGTCCGGCACGGCCGGATCCAGCCAGAGACGCACCAGCCCGTCCAGCAGCCAGAGCGGCTCGGTCACCGCCTCTCCGAAGCGCCGGGCCGGCGCGAGATCGTCGCCCGCGACCAGCGCGGGCGCCGTCCAGAGGGCGACGACCTCGCGCGCCCCGGCGGCGACGTCCGCGGCGCCCGCTCCGGCGCGCGCGACCACCGGGTTGTGGTGCCATGACGCCTCGGCGAGCTCGGCCATGCCGAGGAGCCAGCGACCCGCGCGCTCCCCGCCCGCGTGCTGCGCGAGGAGCCGCGCGGCCAGCGCTCCCCGTGCGAGCGCATCCGGAGCGCCATCGACGCCGCCGGCAGCCACGGCGGCGACCGCCACGGCGGCGTCACCGGCCGCGGCAGGCACGCCCACGCGCTCGCAAAGCCGCAACGCCAGGCTGGCCCACGGGATGCCGCGCCCCTCTGGCGCGCCCACGCCGCGATCCAGCGCGAGCGCTCCCCAGGCAGCGTCGCCGCGCTGGACCGCTCCCGCGGCCAGCAGCGCTGCCCAGGAGCGCTCACACACTTTCCTATCGCTCGCGTCGACCCATGGCCAGGCGGCGGTCGCCCCTGAGGCAGCGGACAGCGTCACATACCGACTCCGCCTTCGCGCGCCGCGGTCGCGATGGCCGCGTCGACCTCTTCGGGCGTCGAGGTCGCGGCGTCCCGGATGCGCTGGAGCGTCTCCGGTCCGACGTCGTACCCCTCCGCCTGGATAGTGCGCTCAGGATCCGCAAGGAGCTGCTGACGGAAGCTCGAATCCACAACGGCACGACCGATGAGCTCTGCCTCTGTTTTCTTCGATGTCACGACTCCTCACTTTCTCGCTCGGGAGGCTAGGAGACCTCCAAACGGCTAGCAAGGGGAAGCGGGCGCATCGCCGCGCCTTCATGAGCGCGCCGCGACCGCGCGCCTCGCGGCGGCTCAGCGGGGCGCGCCGACGCTCGCAGCGGGCTTGCCGGCGAGCGCGCTGAAAAAGGCGAGGAACACGCGCCGCTGGATCTCGGTCATGTACCGCGCGCGCGCCTGGCAGAAGCGCACGGCCTCCGGCAGCCCGAGCGCCACGGCCGCAGCCTCGGCGCGAGCGAGCTCACAACGCGCCTCGTCCAGGATGGCGTCGAAGCCGCCGCGCGCGAACAGCTGCGCGCGCAGCGCCGTCGCGCCGCGCCCCTCCGGATCCCGGCGCGGCTCGTCGTCCGGGGGCGCAGCCCCGCTCGGCCGGGGCCGCCCCGCGTCCCTCGCGTCGACCTGCGCACCGAGCCGGGAGAGCACGTACGTCGCGTTCCCGAGCGCGCGGTCCTTCTCGGCGTGCAGCAGGTCCACGAACAGCTGGTGCGCTGCGGCGAGGGCGGCGACGAACGCGTCCAGGTCGGCGACGTGCTCGGGCCGCGACAGCGCGAACAGCGCTGCGGCCGCCGGAAGCACGAGCGGGCGAGAGCGGGCGAGCACGCGGCGGAACGCCTCGGCGTCGCGGGAGCCTCCGCCCTGGTGGAGCCGCCGCTCGAGGAGCATCGCCTCGCCGTACCCGAGCCATACCTCCTCGAAGAGGCCCCAGAAGGCGCTCCCGCGAGCGAGCGAGCGAGCGAGCAGCGCCTGGTGTCGGGCGAACAATGCCCCGGACAGCAGCACCGCCGCGCCTGGATCGCCGAGCCCTTCGTCCAGCAGGTCGTCTTCGATCCGGACGTGCAGGTATCCGACCGCGGCCGCCTCGGCGAGCTCCACGGCGAGCGGCGGCAGCCCCCGCGATCCCTCGTCCAGCGAGGGCCCCGGCGCGCCGAACCGCGTCGCGACCCAGAGCGGCAGCTCGAGCACCGGCAGCGCCGTCGGGTGCGAGAAATAGCCCTCGCCCGGCGCGCCGTCGAGGAGCCTGAGGCGCGCGGCGAGCTCGTCGAACAGCGCGCCGAGCTCGCCCCCGAGCCGGCCGCGGAACGACGCGAGGCGCTGCAGCACCTCCGCCTCGAGCGACGCCTCGACGACGCTCCGCGCGCCCTCTGCACTCTCGCTCTCTCCCTCTGCGCCGACGCCTTCGCTCATCCCACCACCAGCCCTCCACAGTCGGCGCGGGCGGCGCCGCCTCGGCCGACGCTAGCACGAGCAGACTCGACCGCGGGCGGGCGCCGCCGACTTTGCCCGGAGCGCTGCCCGTGCGACACTCGGCGACTTACGAGATCGGAAACCATGATCGATTCCGAGCGTTTCGCCGAGCGTTACGGGGAAATCACGACCGACGCCCGCGCTGACGTCCTCGATTTCCGGGACACCCTCTATCGCCCCACGATGGTGGAGGTGCCTCCGGTCATGCCGCCCGAGCGCTTCATGGACTTCGGCGTGCCCGTGCTCGACCAGGGCAGGAACAACGGCTGCACCGGCTTCACGGTCGCCACCATGGCGCACTACCTGCTGCGCAAGCGCAAGGTGTTCCCGGACTTCGGCCTCGTGAGCCAGAACATGGTGTACACGATGGCGCGCCGTTACGACGAGTACCCGGGCGAGGACGACGCGAGGGGCTCCAGCCTGAGGGGCGCCATGAAGGGCTGGCACAAACACGGTATTTGCGCCTATGAGCAGTGGCCGTGGGACGCGAATGATCTCCATGGGACGCTCACGCCGGAGCGCGCGTCGGACGCGATGCTCCGCCCGCTCGGCCTGTATCAAAGGGTGAACCACAAGGACCTCCCGGCGATGCACAACGCCCTCGCGGAGGTCGGGGTCATCGCGGCCTCGGCGCTCATCCCGTTCAACGGCTGGTACTACGGGACCCAGAAGAACGGCATCATCCCGCCGGTCGACAAGACGAACCCCTTCATCGCCCCCTGGGGCGGCCACGCCTTCGCGATCGTCGGGTATGACGCGGAGGGCTTCTGGCTCCAGAACTCCTGGGGGCTCGGCTGGGGCAAGAGCGGCTTCGGGCGGCTCTGTTACGACGACTGGCTCCAGTACGGGTTCGACGCGTGGGTCGGCCGGCTCGGCGTCCCCATCCGCCTGAGCCAGCCGCGATCGCTGCGCCCGCTCACGTCCGCGAGCCGGACGTTCGCCAGCCTGCGGCCGCACCTTATCAGCGTCGACATGCACGGTCAGCTCCAGCAGCGCGGGGCCTACGGCACGTCGTCGGAGGACGTCCGTATCATCATGGAGGAGGACTTCCTGAGCGCGACCGAGAGCTGGCGGCGGCGCCGCCTCGTGCTCATCGCGGGCGGCGGCCTGCGCCGGCAGATCGACGCGATCAACCGGATGTCGCGCCTCCGGCCGAAGCTGCTCGGGCACGAGATCTACCCCCTCGAGCTGCTCTGGGAGACCGATCACTACCCGCGCCTGCTCGAGATCCTCCACCGCGCCACGGAGGGCCGCCGCCACGACGGCTACGATCCCAGGGCGTTCGGGTTCATGATCGACCGGCGCGACGACGCCCTCGAGCCGCTCGTCCGCCGCATGGGCGGCAAGGCCGAGTGGGATCGCATGAAGCTCGCCGCGGGCGACGCCACCATGGACGCCGACCACGGCGGCCTCCGCGAGATGATCGGCCGCCTCGCGTCGCTGATGGACAGGGATCCGAGGATCGAGCTGCACCTGGTCGCCCATTCGAGCGGCACGTTCCTGCTCGCACCGCTGGTGCAGCTGGTCACCTCGGAGAAGGGCAAGCGCATCGAGGGGGGCCCGATGCGAGGCCAGCTCGGGCTCGGTCTCCCCATCGAGTCGCTCTCCCTGCTCGCTCCGGCGAGCGCCATCGACGCGTTCCGCGACACGTACATGCCGTCGATCAAGAGCGGCATGGTCCGCCGCTTCGCCCTGTTCACGCTGACGGACGAGGCGGAGCTCCAGGACCACTGCGAGGTGTACGGCAGGTCGCTGCTCTACCTCGTGTCGAACGCGCTCGAGCGGCGCCCGCGGGTGCCCGGCACGAGCGGCGTCTCCCTGCTCGGCATGGAAGCGGGGCTCCTCGACCCGGAGAACGCCGACGTCCTCGCGCTCCTCACGGAGGAAAGGGAGGACCGGCCCATCGTGTTCCCGAGGGCGGAGTGGATCAAGGGGCCCAACACGCGGCCCCCGCCCCACGGCTCCGAGGCGCGGCGGCACGAGGACTTCGAGAACGACGCAACCACGTGGAAGTCCGTGATCGCCCGCATCCTCAACCAGCCGTTCGCGGATCACCTGCCGCCGATGTCGGCGCGCGATCCCTGGTGAACGCTCCCCTCATCCTTCCGGGCGGCGCCGCTCCACCGGGCTCATCCCGCGGAGGACCGTGGCGCCGAGCCGCTCGGCGCCGAGCGGCGGCGCGATCGCCCCGCTCAGGAGGATGGCAAACGAGGCCCGGAGCTCCTCACCGAAATCGATCCGGAAAAGGCCCATGTCGGGCCGGCTGCGGATATCGCGGATCACGTCGCTGGGGTCACAGACCTGCCGCAGCCCGATGAGCAGGGCGTACATGCGGATGAGGATCGGACCGCCGTGCCCGGGCGCGAGCGATGGCAGGCACCGCTCGAGCAGCGCCCCCGTACGCTCGACGTGCGCGAGCAGGGAGAGCTTGAAGCGGAGGGCAGCCTCGTAGCTGACGTTCTGCTCGAGGACGCTGTGCAGGATGGAGAGCAAGCGCGTCATCGCGTCGCGCGCCGCGAGGGTCGTCGACAGGATCGAGGCGACGCTGGCGACTGCGTCCTTCCCGGGCTCCGCGGCGCCGCGTCGCCCCCGCGGCGGCCGGGGGCGTGCCGCGCCAGGCTCGCCCTGGGAGGCGCCGAAATGCGCCAGGTGGCGATTCACATCATCGAACCATTTCGCGAGCTCCTGATCGACAACCGCGAGGAAGAGCTCCTCTTTGGTGGTGAAATACAGGTAGAGCGTGCCCTTTGCGAGCCTGGTGCGCTCGGCGACCTGAGCCATGGTGACCTCGAGATACGGGGTCTCCTGGAACAGCTGCCAGGCTGCGTCGATGATGAACCGCCGCCGCTCCTCCTTCTGCTCCTCCTTCCTCGCTCTTCGCGTCGAGCTCATAGACAGGTCGGTCTACGACGTCTCCAGAAACTCCGCAATCCGGACGCCGCGTGAGTCACACCGCGCGAAGGTGAGTCGATCGGCGCGCGTTCGGCGCTCAGGCGCCGCGTGCGCTCATCCGGCCAGCCGCGATCGTGGGGTAGCCGCGCTCATCACATTTCACCGGACACGGTCACACCGATACCGTGCACGCCGAGGAACATCGGGGAAATGCCCGAGCGCATCACCCTCTTGACGGTCCTTGAGAGAGCGCGCGCGGCCCGCGCCGGGAACCAGCCTGAGCCCCCGGGCGCTCCGTCCAGCGCGGCGTTCATCGAGGCACGCGGAGCGGGCAACGCGAACAGACCGGCGCCGTCCTGGCCGGGCCGAGCGAAGCAGAGAGGAGACGAGAGCAGGGTCGCCGCCACGACGACCGCCATGCCCTTCACGATCTCCGGTACAGCGCTCATCGCGACACTCACGTGGAACCTAGCGCTGTCGCTGGCGGACGTCGTGAGCAGCGAGGCAATAAAATAACACCGTCACTGCCCAGCGCTGCAGGCTCAACGTGGAGAGTCGCTCTTCGCACGACATCCCGCCCTGGCCGCGGGCTTCGCCGCGCCAGGCTCTCCCTGAATCGCGCAGCTCAGCCCGTGGTCGCCATCGTCAGGGCCCGATGGATCACGCGGACCGCGACGTCGGTAAGGCCATAGGCCGGCAGCTCGGCAACAGGCACGAGGGCCGCCTCGGATGCGTCATCTCCTGGAGAGACGGCACCACCGATCGGCTCGCACAGGTAATCGAGGATCACATAATGATAGGGAGTCGCCACGATCTCCACGACCTCCACGAGCGGGCCGACGCGGATCTCGAGGCCCGTCTCCTCGCGGATCTCGCGGGCGACGGCGTCGGCGAGCCGCTCTCCGGGCTCGACGCGGCCGCCGGGGAGCGACCAGGAGCCCTCGAGCGGGGGGCGAGCGCGCCGGATGAGGAGCACGCGAGGCGCACCGGACGCGTCCGGGCGGCGCTCGATCACGACGGCACCGACCGCCACGCGGGGGGGCTCCAGGGGCCGTCCCGGCGCGTCGCTCACGGAGCGGCCGTGTCCGTGCGGCCGGCCTTGCAGCGGGCGTCGCCGGGCGTGGCGACCACGAGGTCGTACTCGCCGAGCGCGACCTCGCGGGGGACGATGACAGCGTCGTCGTAGCGGCCCTGCGCGTCGGTCGAGAGCGAACCGACCGTCACGCCCTGCGGCGCCGCGTCCCCCGTCAGGATCACGTCGACGCGGACGTGCCCGCACGGCGCGCCGTTGCTGCTGACCTGCCCCTGGAGGTGGAGCGGGAAGCCGCGACGGATGTCCTTGTCCAGCGCGGTGACGACCACGTCGGTGCGCTCGGCCGCGCGCTCGTTCGGATCGCTCGCTGGGGTCGGCGCCGGCGGCGCCGCGGGCGGCGGCGCGGCAGGGCTGCTGCCGGAGCCGGCCGGGCCGGCGGGCCCCTGCTGCTGCGCCTGCTCGGCGCGCGTCCTCTCCGCGAGGTCCTGGCCCGAGTCGCGCTGCTCCGGCCAGCTGTAAGGATCCGGCGGCGGCACATAGGGCGGGCGGCTCGGATCGATCTCCTGATCCATGTTGAGGGCGGCGCCCCCGAGGTCGATCCGGTGCCAGAGCGAGCCGTCGTAGACCTCGACCCAGGCGTGCGCCTCGTTGACGATCATCCGCGCGGGGATCCCGATGTGCAGGGCCGTGACGAGGAACGCGAAGGCGCGATGGCGGCAGACGCCTTTTCGCGAGAGCGCGAGGTCGAGGTAGATGTCGCCGTGCCCCTTCGGCGGATCGTCGGACGGGGCGAACGACCGGAAGTACTCGACCATCTTCTGCACGACGTCGCGCGGCCGCATCGCCGTCGAGATCCCGATCGCCTGCGCGACCTGCCTGAACGCCGCCTCATGGGCGGCCTCCTGCGGCGCGCGGTAGCGCTCGAGCTTGCCCCAGTCGACGTCGGCGAACTCGCTGCCGAAGGTCGCGCGCGCGATCGCGAGCTGAACGACGAGCCGGACGCGCGCGCTCTTCGTGCCGCGCACGAACCAGTTGTCGGCGCCGTCGCGCAGCACGTCGACCGGGGTATCGGGGGTCACGTGCATCCGCACGAGCCGCGTATCCGGCCCGACGGTCGGGATGCGGACCGGCTCATTCGGCACGAGATCGACCGCGATGTCCCCGTAGAACGCCTCGTCGCCCCCGGAGACCGCGGCGTCGGCCTTGATGGTCTTCAGGGTCCGCTCGCGGACGACGAGCGAGTAGTCCGCCCTCACCGCGTCGTAGGCTTGCAGCCGCTTGAACGGGGCGGTGGCGGGAGAGAACGGATCGTCGTAGCGCTCGACGTTCGGCCGGCGGGTGTCTCGATCCGGCTCGTACGAGGCTTCAGGGCCCGCGTCGGATCCGACGTTGCTGTAGACCTGCTGAGGGGTCGACGGCGGGCGCTGCGGATCCGGGGCCGTGGCCAGGCCGCTCGGCGTCTGGATCGCCGCCGGGAGCCCTCCGTCGAGCGTGGTCGTGGCGAGCGAGACGTCCTCCGCGGGGTCCGGCGCGATGAACTCGTGCAGCAGCGACCCCTGCGCGTCGGCGAGCGGCGAGACGGCGCAGGCGAGCGCGAAGACGAGCAGGCTGCGCGCCCAGCCGCCGCGCCGCCGCCGGGAGACGGACACATCGGGCGAAGGAGCTGAGCGCTGGCGCGCGGCCGGAGGGGACATCGAGGGTCGTTATGAAACCAGAAACCCCGGCGATGTTCCACGCCGGCCGGTCAATTGCCGACGTTCCCCGTCATCCGCCGCCGGTCGCTCCATCCACCGTCCACCGCCGCGCACCGGTCAGCGCCGGTACTGCGCGGCGTCGGCGTGGGGGCGTCGCGGCTGCGGGGCCGAGCGGAGCCGGTCGATCGCCTCGGTGGATTCCCCGCGCGCGGTCAGCTCGGCGGCCAGCACGTCGAGGGCGGGCTGGAAGATGTCCGTCCGCGCGAAGCGGCCGGCGCGGCCGCCGGCTAGCCTCGGCAGGACAGCGACGATGCGCCGCATGCCGTCAGCGTAGCGGCGGGAGATGGCCAGCCGGTCGATGAGGGGCTCGAGGAAATCGGCGACCGCCGCGGCGCGATCGCGGACGCCGTCGCAGGCCTCCTTCATCGGCTCGAGGAGCAGGAGCGTCCAGAGGACCGTGTCGTCGAGCGGCCGATCCGCGGCGGTGCGCCGGTCGACGTAGTCGAGCACGCGCCACAGGCGCTGGCCCGGCCCATCGTCGCCGCGATCGTCGTAGAGCAGCGCCGAGACCTCCGGCAGGAGGACGTCGAGCACCCCGGTCTCCCACGCGAGGTAGATGGTGCGGCGCGCCTGGCCCCCGCGCATGAGGCGCAGGATCTCCTCGGAGAGGCGCGGGCGCGCGGCGAGGGCGAGCGCGTCGCGGCAGTAGACGACCGCATCGTAGACGTCGGGGGTGATCGCGAAGCCCAGCCGGCCGGCGAACTTGAGCGCGCGCAGGATGCGGATCGGATCCTCGCGGAAGCGCGTCTCCGGATCGCCGATCGTGTGGACCACCTGGCGGCGCACGTCCTCCATGCCGCCGACCCAGTCGAGGATCTGCCGCGCCTCCACGTCGTAGAAGAGCGCGTTGATCCGGAAGTCGCGGCGGAGGGCGTCCTCGTGCGCGACGCCGAACGCGTTGTCGCTCCGGATGAGCAGCTCGCTCCCCTCTTCGGAGTCCTCCTTCGGGTTGCGGCGGAAGGTCGCCACCTCGATGACCTTCCCGCCCTGAAAGAGGACGTGCACCAGGCGAAACCGCCGGCCGATGATGCGCGAGTTGCGGAACAGCTCGCGGACCTCCTCCGGCCGGGCGCTGGTGGCGACGTCGAAGTCCTTGGGGCGCCGGTCGAGCAGCAGATCCCGGACACAGCCGCCCACCAGGTAGGCTTGAAAGCCGTGGCGGACGAGGCGCCGCACGACTTTCTGGACGTCCGGATCGATCCGCGCCTCGTCGAAGACGACCTGGTAGCGCCGCGGGGTGGGGATGTCCTCGGCAACGAACTCGACCCGGAACGGATCGTCGTCGAGGGCGCCTGCGTCTGTTGGCATGAGCTCGCCGTCGGGCGCAACGCGTGGCCCCGGAGCGACGCGGCTCTCGTAAATCGGGAGTTCGGCGTCGTGAAACGCCGCTGTGCCGTTGTCAGGAGATGGGGTCGTGCGACCCATAATCAGCAACCGAGAAAGCGGCCAGGCAGAGCCTGGAGGGAGTGGAGGACGACTGGCGCGCGATTCTGGGATTCCAGTTTCCCCTGGAGAACCGACCCGCGCTGATGAGGCCCGCGCCCGCGGACCTCCGAACCGCGCCGGATCGCTCGCCGTGCCTGGAACGGCCTGACGAGCGGATCCGGCTGTCGCCCGGAACAAGAGATGCTAACGGCCGTCTAGCAGGGCTTCGCCGTGAGAGCAAAGCCGAGGCGCAGGGAGGTCGACGGAAGCCTCCGGAGCGAGCGGGCTTCACGGCTTGGGGCCCCAGTGCCCGATCTCGGAGGCCGGCGGCGCGGCGGCGTCTGGCTGGACGGCGAACGCCGCCCCGGCGCCGGCCTCTGGCGTGGCGAGCAGCGCTTGCCGCAGCTCCGCCATCGAGGGGAACCGGCCGCGGGGATCCTTCACGAGCGCCTTGCGCACGACGGCGTCGAGCTCGCGCGACATGAGGAGCCCTGGGTGGATCCGGTGCAGCGGCGGCGGCGGCTCGCGCCCGTGCTGCTCTGCGATGGCCGGGTACGGGCCCTGAAATGGAACACGGCCCGCGAGCATCTCGTAGAGCACGATGCCCAGGGAGTAGACGTCGGCGGTCGGCGCCGCCGGAGCGCCCTGCGCCTGCTCGGGCGCCATGTACTCGGGCGTCCCCACGACGCGGGGGAGCAGCGAGCCGTCGGCGCTCGGCTCCTGGATGAACGAGAGCCCGAAGTCGAGCAGCTTGACGATCTCGCGCCCGTCGGCGGCGTGCACGAGGAACACGTTCTCGGGCTTCACGTCGCGGTGGATCACGCCGGCGCGGTGCGCGGCCTCGAGGCCCGCGGCGAGATCGGCGGCGATCCGGACCGCGCGCGACGGTACGAGCGAGCGGACGAAGGTCAGCGTATCGGCGAGATCGAGCCCGACGAGCAGCTCCATCGCGAAGCACGGCGCGTCGCCGGCGCGCTCGAGCGCCTCGACGCAGAGGACGTTGGGGTGGCGGACGCGCGAAGCCGCGGCGGCTTCCCGCTCGAATCGCGCGACGAGCAGCGGATCGTCGCGGAGCTCTGCCCGGAGGACCTTGACCGCGACGCGCGAGGGCGCGGCGTCGTGCGGCCTGCCGATGCGGTCCGCGAGGTAGACGTGCCCGACCCCGCCGCTGCCGAGCAGCTGCACGACGCGGTACTTGTTGCAGAGGAGCTTGCCCACGAGCGCTTCAGCGGCGACGCGAGCGGGAGGCATGTGATCGATCGTAGCGCAGTCGCGCCCGCCGAAGGGCAAAGGCGCGCGCACGCGGCGCAGAAAGGACGCGCGCACGCGGCGCGGACGAGAGCGCTGGCCGGCTCCGCGCCGCCCGGAAGGTTCGCGCCCGCACCGAACGAGCCCGCTGCGCGCGAGCTCCTGGGAGCAGGCCCTGGCCGGGGCGACGACGCTCACCGACCGGTTCGCTCGCACCACCCGCGTGTGCCTGGGATGACGCGCAAAGTCATCACGGCCGCGCATGGCCTGGCCGTGCCCTCCGGCGCGTCCCGGCAACACGCGGAGGCGAACGGCCTGCCCGGAGCGCAAGAGCGCGCGGATGGCTTGAGCGGCGACGAGGAGGCGGCCACGCTTAGCGGCGCATGACCGATGATCGACTCTCCTCCCCGAGCACGCTGGACCTGGGGGCCGAGCTCGCGCCAGCGGCGACGAGCGCCAAGGGGCCGCGCGCCGCGGCCTCGCCGCGGCCAGCGCCGCTCCGCTGGAAGAAGAACCTCGCACTCTTCTGCCTGACGGTCGTCTCCGTGTTCCTTGCCGGCACCCTCTGGGCCCCGATCACGCCGGAGGACGACAGCGTGCTCTCCCTCGTGAAGGCGCTGCCGCAGACGTGGCCGTTCGCCGTGCCGTTCCTGTCGATCTTGCTGGCGCACGAGTTCGGGCACTACTTCGCCGCGCGCGCCCACGGCGTCGAGGCGTCGCTCCCCTACTTCATCCCGCTCCCGGTCGTGAGCCCGCTCGGCACGATGGGCGCGGTGATCTCGATGAAGGGCACGATCAAGTCGCGCAACGCGCTGCTCGACATCGGCGCCTCCGGGCCGCTGGCGGGCCTCGCGGTGGCGCTCCCGGTCCTCTTCGTGGGCCTGATGTACTCGGAGGTGCATGCGACATCGGGCCCCGCGCTGCAGGAGGGGCGGAGCCTTCTCTATTTACTGCTGAGGCGGCTCGCGGTCGGCCCGATCCCGGAGAACCATGACGTCTTCTTGGGCCCCACCGCGATGGCGGGGTGGGCCGGGCTGCTCATCACGGCGTTCAACCTGTTCCCTGTCGGCCAGCTCGACGGAGGGCACGTCGCGTATGCGCTCTTCGGCAAGCAGCAGGATCGCTACAGCCGCGCCGCGCACTACCTGATGCTCGCGCTCTTCCTTGGCAACGTCGCCTACTTCACGCGGCACTTCATCGCCGAGGGCTTGTCCGAAGCGCTCCGCGCCGCGGTCGCGAACGGGATGCCCTGGCTCACGTGGTTCGGCGTGGTCTACGTGATGCTGCGCGCGGGCGGGCGGGAGCACCCTCCCACCGAGCCCGGCGAACTGTCGCCCGCGCGCAAGGCGATCGCGGTCGTGACGCTGCTCTTCTTCGTGCTGCTGCTGATGCCGACCCCGTTCGGGACCTACTGAGCGCGCGGGCGCTCAGGGCTTCGCGGCGGCGAACTTCGACCGGAGCGCGTCGCAGACGACGGCAGGCGCGTAGTGGCTGACGTCGCCCCCGTGGCTCGCGATCTCCCGGACGAGCGACGCGGAGACGAAGCCATAGTGCGTGCGCGTCGGCAGGAAGACGGTATCGACGCCGGGGAGCATATCCGCGTTCGCGTGGGCGATCTGCAGCTCGTACTCGAAGTCGGTCGCCGCGCGCAGACCGCGGACGATCACGCGCGCGCCGACGCGCTGGCAGTACTGGATGAGCAGCCCCTCGAACGAGTCGATCCGCGCGTTCGTCACCTCGCTCGTGGTCTGGCGCAGCAGCTCCAGCCGCTCCGAGTAGGTGAAGAGCGGGTGCTTCGTCGGGTGGCGACCGACGGCGATGATCACCTGATCGAACAGCTTTGACGCCCGCTGGATCAGGTCGAGGTGACCGAACGTGATCGGATCGAAGCTCCCTGCGTAAACCGCGAGCAGTTCCTTGGACATGGCGCTCACCGGTCCGGCGTCCGCTTGGGCGTGCCCGCGGACGGGGTCGCTCGGGGAGCGGCCGCGGGCGGGGCCGGCACGGGGGTCGGTGGCGCCTGGATCGCGGGCGCCTGAGGCGCAGGCACCTGGGGCACAGGCGCCTGGGGCGCACCGGTCGCGGGGCTGCCCCCGCCCGCAGGCGCGGCGGGCGCCTGCCCTTCGTCGGCCGGCGCGGGCGCGCCGCCCCGGAGCACCTTGTTCATGGCCGCGTCGTCCTCGATCCACATGAGCCGACCGCCGTCGCCGAAGGTGATGCGGAAGTAGGCGAGCAGCCCGGCGCCGATCACGCCGTCCAGATCCAGCTGGAGCTGCTTCTCGACCGCCTGGAGCGGCGCCCCGTACACGCCCGGGACCTTCGGGATCTCCAGCGCGCCGAGCCGCAGTATCGGCACGACGCCCTGCTTCAACTTCTGCTCCGGATCCTGCTCGACCCGCTTCAGCCCGTCGGCCTCGAAGCCGGCCTTCTTCCAGCCCTCCTTGTCGAGCGCGATCGGGAACGTCATCGACGTGTCGATGAGCATCGGCCCCTGCACCGTCTTGTCCGGGCCCACGCTGCTCCGCAGCACCATGCCGCCGCCCTTGATGAAGGCGAGGTCGACGCGCGTCGCGTCGGGCGGCGCCGGCGGGGAGAAGCTGCGCACCACGAACTGCCGGCCGCTGTAGTCGATCGTCGCGTTGAGGTGACGGAGCAAGTTCACCCCGAGCAGCGCCTTGACCGGCGCGCCCATCTGCTTCGAGATGCCCGAGAGGTCCTGCGTGAGCGCGGGCACGTCGTTGATCTCGAGCTTCCTGTCGAACCGGAGCGAGACCCAGCTCGGCTCCTTGCGCGTGCTGCTGTCGAGGACCACCTCGCCCGTGCCGGTCGACACCATCGCGAGCGCCGACTCGCCGTCGATCTCGACCGGGACCACGAAGAACGGAGCCGCCGGGCTGACGTGGGGCATCTCGACCGCCGCCAGGAGCCCGCCCGAGGTCGTGAACGGCACGCGCCCCGCCCCGCGCCGCGCCAGCTTGGCGATCGACTTCGCCCAGTCGTCGACCACATCGGGATCGTCGAGCATCGCCTCGAGCTCGTCGGCGGCCGCGTCGAGGTCGCCCTTGTACCATAGCGCGCGCCCGCGGAGCCCTGCCGCCTCGGAGCCGGAGACGCCCTTGAGGAGGCGCAGCGCCTCGCCGTAGTCGAGCCGCGCCAGCGCGATGCGCCCCGCGAGCAGGCGGGCCTCGGTGTCGGTAGGGACGATCGACAGCGCCTTCGCGACCGCATCGCGCGCGTTGTCGATGTCGGCGGACTGGAACTCCTGCCGAGCGCGGGCGAGCCACTTCTCCGCCGCCGGCGGGCGGGCGGAGCCCGGACCGATCAGGGTCGAGCACGAAGCGAGGAGTGTCGCGGCGAGCAAGCTGCCGAGGCGAACAGCAAGGGAGCTTCTCGTCAGCGTGGTTCGGTTCGAGTGGATTCGCACGTGGATCTCAGGCCCTTCGCGCCGTGCCGTCGGGGTCGAGCTCTCCCGGCGAGACCGGCTCGATCGCCAGGATGCGATCGGCCCGTAGCTCGCGACGGCTGCGCGACGGGAGCAGATAGCCGAGAACCCGGGGTGGGTCGAGGTCCGTTCGCACCCCCGTTATCCGCACCACGAGCTCTTCCGGCCCCCGGCGCGCCGGGCGGTACCGCATGCGCACGGTGGCGGCGTGCTCCGCCGCGCGCACAGCCGCGGCGACCAGCGCTGGGCGAGCGTGGCGTTCGCCGATCCGGACGTGCCACAGGTCGCGCGGCGTGCGCGGCGCGAGGACCTCCACGATCTTGCGGAACACGGCGCGCAGGGCGTGAACGTCGTCCTCGGCGCGGTGGGCGCGCTCGCGGTGCACGCCGAGCTCCCGGCAGAGCGAAGCGAGGCTGTGGCTCGGCAGGGCGAACGCCCGGCGCGAGAGGACGAGCGTGTCGAGGTAGTACGGGACGCGCCTCGCCCGGCCCGCCCGCGCGAGCTCGGCCTCGAGGAACGCGACGTCCCACGCGGCCGCGTGGGCGACCAGCACCGCCCCCTCCGTCACCTGCTCGATGCGATCGCAGAGCTCGGGGAACGTGCGCGCGCCCGCGAGCTCCCGCGGATCGATGCCGTGCACGTGCGCGTTGCCGAAGACGCCAGGCTCGGGCCGCACGAGCGCCGTGATCGCGTCCTCGCAGGTGTCCCCCCGCACCCGCTCGGCGCAGACCTCGATCACGCGGTCGCTCTCGGGGCGGAGGCCCGTCATCTCGAGATCGAGGAACACGAGCGGCGCGCGCTCGATCGGATCGTCCCAGGGCGAGCCGGCGGGGGGCTCTGCGCCGGTCGTCCGCTCTGGCTCGGCTCCTTCGCGCTGCTCCGTCATCCGACCTGCTTCCCCACCACGGCGGCTCGACCCCGGAGGCGACCGTCCCTCGGCATGGACGCGTCTTAGCGAAACCCGCGCCCGACTGAAAGCGCTCCGCCGCGCGGCGTCGGGCGGCGCCCTCGGGCTCGCGCCCTTGGGCCAGCCTCCCGGTCTCGCGCCGGCCGCGCGACAGGGCGACGGCGCCGGGCGTCGGCGAAGCGGGCACGGGTTTGGGGCGAGGCCCTAGGGAAGCACAGCGCGCGTCGCGTGCGGGCCGCGCAGCGGCAGCGGACAACCAGCAGGATTTCTGCCGCGCAGCGGCGGATGTTCAAGGGAGCTTTCGTTGCTACACTCGTCGACGTGCCGAACGGGGTAGAGACAGTCCCGGGGGGCGCTCCTCATGAGGAGCCCGATCTCGGCGACGGGTTTTCTGGGTTCCGCCGCGACCGCAAGGCCGAGCCGCTCGATCTCCCGGTCCTTGTGGTGAACCGCTTCTTCCAGCCTGTGCAGATCACGACGGCGCGCCGCGCCTTCCTGCTGCTCTTCGGCGGCGCGGCCCTCGCCATCGATGAGGCCGGCGATCTTCACGATTTCTCGGCCTGGCGGAGCTTGCCGGTGCGAGAGAAGGACGATGGACTCTCCGTGGTCGGCGGCTCGCTCCGCGTGCCGCGCGTCCTGCACCTCCGCCGCTACGACCGCATGCGGCGTCCGACGATCCGGCTCACGCGGAAGAACGTGATGCTCCGCGACGCTCACCAGTGCCAGTACTGCGCGCGCCGCCCGCCCGTTCGCGATCTCAACATCGACCACGTGCTCCCTCGGTCGCGCGGCGGCGAGGACTCCTGGGAAAACCTCGTGACCGCCTGCCGCACGTGCAACCTGCGCAAGGGCTGGCGCACGCCCGACGAGGCCAGCATGCGGCTTATCCGCCAGCCGCTGCCGCCGCGGTGGTCGGCGACCATGCAGATCCTGCTCGGCTTGCCGCACCCGTTCGACGAGTGGAGCCCCTTCCTCAAGGCCGGCTGACGCCCCCGCGCCGGGTGCACCGCGGCGCCGCGCCCGGCCGCCGGCAGCCGATGTCCGCCCGGCCGCCGGTAGCCGATGCCGCCAAGGTGAGCGCTCATGGCGTCACGGTGAGCTGCCCCTGCTCGTCGCAGTACGCGATCGCTCTCCACCCCTCTTCGGTGCAGAGGAAGAAATCGATACAGCCGGTCCGGCACGCGGTCTCCGCGCACGTCGCGGCGGCCTCGGCCGGGCAGTCCGGCTGCTGCAGCGCGGGCGTGCAGCGCGACGCCTCGCCGCTGTGATCGAGCGTCACCACCTCGCAACCGCCGCCCGGACCACCGCCCGCGCCCGCGCCCGATGAGGCCTCGCCAGGCCGATCGCAGCGCGTGACCGCGGTCCATGCTCCCTCGACGCAGTCGTAGAGGGCCCCGCAGACGGGATCGTCGCAGGTCCCCCCCCGGCCGATCGGGCACCCTCCCTCGGGGATCTCCCCGCAGAGCTGCGGCTCGGCGACAGGATCGCAGCCTGTCGGCGCGAGGGCAGCGAGGGCGGCGCCTGCCATGAAAAACAGCGGGATCTTCAAGACAGCCCCGAGGAGAGCTCGGATTGTCGGCGCGAGGGGGAGAAAAACGCAAGGCACCTCGCCTCCGCTCAGGCGAACCGTTTAGTATGCGCGCCATGCGTCCTTGCGCCACTGCCAGCGCCGTGTTCACCGGAGTCCTCCTCGCCGCGACCCTGTTCGCGGCCTGCTCGAGCGGCACCGCGCCGCCTTCGCCGCCGGAGAGCGCATCGCCCGGCGCGTCGCCTCCGCCTGCGTCACAGCCGACCGGAGCGACCGAATCGCCGAGCGCCGCCGCCGCGCCGGGCGCCGCCGATCAGGGCACCGCCGCGCCGGCACAGCCGGCGGCGGGCCGCAAGAAGGCCCCGGAGACGGTCGAGGACTGCAAAGCGATCGCCTCCGAGATCACGAACGAGCCGCCGGACGGCGGGGTCGTGATGAACAACGCGATGACCTCCGCCGACGCGGGCTCGAGCGATCGCTTGCAGCCGCTCGTCGACGCGATCAAGGCGAGGCGCGACGGCTTCCGCTGCTGCTTCGACCTGTACGCGCGCAAGAACCCGGGCGCGCAGGGCAGGGTCACCTGGCAGCTCAAGCTGAAGCCCGACGGGACCTTCGAGGAGGCCACCATCGTGCGCGACAAGAGCGACGTGACCGCCCCGCAGGTGGAGTCCTGCATGGAAGAGCTCGCGAGGTCGATCGCCTGGGCGCGCTCGCCGAGCGGCAAGGAGACCGTGCTGACCTACCCGTTCGATTTCAAGCGACGCAACTAGCAGCGCATCGTCGGCGAGGAGCACGTCTGTGTCGAGCGACGCTTCGGGGATCCTGCGCGGCTCGGGCTACCCCGGCCGCAACGCCTACGCCGAGCTGCTCCGCGACACGCGCGGCCTGCGGCGGGAGCAGCAGCAAGCCCGCGAGGCGTGGTTCGCGCGCCTCGCGGCGGACAAGAAGGAAGAGACGCTCTTCGAGCTCGAGATCCTCCTGAAGGGCATCGCCTGCTTCGCGAACCCGCGGAACCACCCCGGCGCCGGGCGGCGCCAGACGATCGTCAGCCACGACTTCCACGAGCACCTGCAGCACGCCCGCGACGGCATGGCGCGCATCGTCCAGCTGACGCGGACCATGCTCGGTGATCGCGATCGCGCCCTCGTCTTCCAGCGCTACCTCGAGACGGTGCTCCCGGAGGACACTGCGCGCACGCGCCTGCTCCACGCGACGATGGCGCAGGAGTCGCCCGAGTCGAGCCTCTTCGTGCTGCGGCACGGCTTCACGAACCTCATCGAGGTCGCCGGCGGCCTGCTCCGGCTGCCCCGGGTCAACTTCCGGCTCTTCTACGCCCACCTCGCGACGGCGATGCGCGAGATCGCCCAGAGCACGTTCTTCAACCCACTCCATGCGCTCGAGTTCCGCCCGGAGTTCGATCGCATCGCCTCGACGCAGGTGCTCGAGCTGATCCACCGCGTGCCCGGCGAGCAGGCGCACCGCCTCGTGGCGCTCACGTTCCTCGCGCTCTTCAGGATGCTCCGGTACCTCCGGCTGCTCGACGCGATCGCGCTCGATCACTCGGATCACCGCGTCGCTGGGCGCGGGTACCTGGTGCTCGCGGTCCTGCGCAGCGACGCGCGCGCGCTCTCGAACTACCTCCGCCGCCGCGCGGGCGCGCTGCTCGCGGACAGCTTCGAGCGCGATCTCCTGCGCGTGCCCGCGAGCGACGTCGTCGCGCGCCACGACGAGCTCGCCGCCGAGGGCCACCGCCTCCTGTCCACGAAGGCCGCGCTGACCGGCCTCGCCGCGAACTTGCGGCTCGAGATGCGCCGCGCGTTCGAGCACGACCTCCCGCCCGCCGACGCGCTGGTGAGCGAGTCCGAGTACCGCGTCCGCCTCCGCGCCGTCTCGCACGGCCTCCGCCCCGCGCTGCAGAACGCGATCCTGTTCCTCGGCAGGTCGCTCGGCGCGAAGCTCGAGGAGGGCCGCGTCTTCGACGACCAGGCGGCGCGGCGGGCGACGAGCGATCGCCTCCGGCGCGACGTGTGGATGTTCGCGCAGATCGCGCGCGCGTTCGCGAGCAAGGCGCGCAGCACCGGCCCCGCGCCCGATCGATGGACGGGCATCGCGAGCTTCGCGTTCGTGCGCGAGTTCCTCTCGTACTTCCGGGCGATGGGCTACCCGCTGCTCCGGGTGGGCGACTATCCCCGCGTCGACGCGTTCATCTCGGCGATGACGGCGCTCGAGGACAGCGATCTGCTCGACCCTCAGCGGCTCGACGCCGCCATCCGCGAGTGCGAGGCGTTCTTCGAGTTCTTGATGAAGCTGTTCGAGCAGATCTCGAAGCGCGAGGATCTCGCCGGCGTCCCGTTCGATCGCAAGGGCGCCGCGCGCGCCCTCCGGCTCTACCTCGGCGAGCGCACCTGAGCGCCCCCCTCGGGGCCACGCGCCCCTGTCGGCGCTGCGCATCGGTTCCATCGCGGAGGCGCTGAGGGCGCGAGCGCCGCTCGCACCGCGCGCGGGCCGGCTGCGCCGAGCAAGTGCGCGGGCGCCGCGCGGCGGTTCAGCGTCGCGCTCATGCAGCGCGGCGAGCCGCGCGCCGGGGCTGGTGACCGCGGTCCTTGCGCGGCGGCGCCGTCGCGGGGACGTCATCAACCCGCGCGTGCCATCAGCCCGGACCAGCTCGCTGGAGCCGCGGCGTGCTCACCCTCGAGCATCCTGTGGAACAGATTGTCTCTGCGCGGCCGGCGGGCCCGCGCGCGGCGCCTCACCTATCGAGAGGCGCGAGGCGCGCCCTCTGCGCCTTATTCCGACTCGTCGGAAGGCCCGGTGCTCGCGGGCGCGGGCGCCGGCGTGCTCTTGCGCGCGCCGCGGGTGCTCGCGCCCTTGGACGGCGCGCGCTTGGCAGCGGCCCGTCCACCGCGCGGAGCGGCCGCCTTCTTGGGCGCAGCCGCCCGCTTGCCGGCGGCCTTCGCCTTGCGCTTCGGGGCCGCCTTCTTGGCGGTGGGCTTCTTGGCGGCGGCGCGCTTCGGCGTCTTCTTGGCGGCGGCGCGCTTCGGGGCGGCCTTCTTCGCTGCCTTCCGCGCCGGCTTCTTCGCGACCTTACCGGCCTTCGCGGCGGCCGGCTTCTTGGCCGACTTCGTCACCTTCTTCGCAGGCTTCTTCGCGGTCTTCTTAGCAGCCATTGGAAATCCTCCTGCATTCGCCCCGGCCCGGCGGACATCGCTCGACGTCCTCGCCACTACAATTTCCTCACCGAGGCAACAGATGTTGCACGACGTATATTGCCACGCATGGTGATGGTCAAGGAAAATCTTGCAGGCCCTAAACCGATGTATCCCATGTGTTCCAGGCAAACTGGTCCGCAAGCGTTGCGAGGGTAAACGCCGGATCAGGCCGTGGTGAAAGAACCAGACCGAACCGGGCGCAAGATTTTCGTTGACAAGCTCCGGAATCTCTGTCTTGGCCCCCTGCGCTTCTTCCCGGTGATCGCGCGCCTGCACGGCGCGGCAAACAGCGCCGGAGAGCTCATGGTCGCATGGAGCACCAGCGTTGCGCAGGCTCTAGAGAGCCTTGTGCGGCGCCATTCGCCTCGCTACGGTCGCGCCGCCTGCGCGGCCGCCGCCCCTCATGGGCCGAGCGCCGCGCCGCTCTAGGAGGAAAGGTATGTTGGTTCGTCGCTCGACGTCGTGGTTGTTGCTGGGCGCAACGCTCCTTGCCGGCTCGGGGGCGCTCGGATGCGGCTACTCGGAGGAGGAGATGCAGGCGAAGGTCCGCGAGATCGAGGGCCTGAAGACCCAGCTGAGCGCCGAGCAGGCGCAGAACAAGAAGGCCAGGAGCGAGCTCGACGAGGCGGCGGCCCGGATCGAGCAGCTCAAGTCCCAGCTCAAGGCAGCGGGCGTGGATATCTCCAACCTGAACGCGAACCTCGAGCAGCAGGCCCGCGCGCTCGAGGACTTCCGCCGCCGCGCCCAGCAGCTCGAGGACATCAAGAAGCGCTTCGAGGTCCTGCGCGACAAGCTCCAGGCCCTCACGAAGCTCGGGCTCAACGTGACCGTCCGCAACAACCGGATGGTCATCCAGCTGCCCGGCGACGTCCTCTTCGACTCGGGCCGGGAGACGCTCAAGAAGGAAGGGCAGGACATCCTGCTCAAGGTGGCCGAGGTCATCCGCAACGACGCCGGGCTGTCGGCGCGCTCGTTCCAGGTCGCCGGGCACACGGACAACGCGCCGCTGGCCGGCGGTCGCTTCAAGGACAACTGGGGGCTCAGCGTCATGCGCGCCCGCGAGGTGCTCGCGTTCCTGCTCCAGCCCCAGGACAAGGCCGGCGGCGGCCTCAAGCCCGAGCGGTGGAGCGCCTCCGGCTACGGGGACACCGACCCGGTGAAGCCCAACGACACGCCCGAGAACAAGCAGGCCAACCGGCGCTGCGAGCTCGTGGTGCTGCCGAACGTCGAGGAGATGCTCGACCTGAAGACGCTCACCCAGTAAGACCAGGAGCATGAGCGTCGCGGCCATCGACATCGGGACGAACTCGGTCCTCCTGCTCATCGCCGAGCGCCGCGGTGGTGAGCTCGTCGCGCTCGCCGAGCGCGCGACGATCACCCGGCTCGGCCAGGGGGTCGACGCGTCCCGCGCGCTCGCCCCCGAGGCCGTGGAGCGCACGCTCGCCTGCCTCGCCCGTTACGGCGAGGAGATCAGGTCCCGGGGGGTCGAGCGCGTGGATGCCGTCGGGACCAGCGCGATGCGCGACGCCGCCGGCGGCGAGGCGTTCATCGCCCGCGCCCGTGAGCTCATCGGCGTCGCCCCGCGCGTGATCTCCGGGCCGGAGGAGGCAGAGCTCACGTACGCCGGGGCGCTGACGGGGCTCGATCTGCCGGCCCACGGTCCCAGGATCGTGTTCGACGTGGGCGGCGGCAGCACGGAGATCATCGTCGGCAGCGCCGGCGGCGCGGTGGAGCGGGCGGTGAGCCTCGACGTCGGGAGCGTCCGGCTGACCGAGCGCCACATCCGCGCGGACCCACCGGTCGGGGCGGAGATCGAGGCCGTCCGCGCGGACGCCCGGGCCGCCCTGGCGACGGTCCCGGTCGAGCCCCTGCCCGCCGTGCCCACCCTGGTCGGCGTCGCGGGGACGGTGACGACCCTCGCCGCGCTCGTGCGCGACGTGGACCCCTACGACGGCGCCCGTGTGCACGGCGCGCGGGTGTCCGGGGCAGAGGTCGTGGAGCTCACGTCCCGGCTCGCCTCCCTGCCGCTCGCCGCGCGCAGGCAGCTGCGAGCCCTGGATCCAGCGCGCGCCGACGTCATCGTGGCGGGCAGCGTGCTGATCGAGGAGATCCTCGGGTGGGTCTCGCGGCTAGCCGGGGCGCCCGTCGATCTCGTCGCGTCGGACCGCGGCGTGCGCTGGGGGCTGGCCGAGCGCCTCTGTGACGCCTGAGCCTCCTCGCTCGTCGAGCATTTGTTGAAGGTTGAAGAAGGGACGGACGCAGCGGCTGTCGCGCCGCTGTGTCCGTCATATTTTTACATCATCCCACCCAGGTCAGGTCCGCCACCTCTCCCGGAGAGGCCCACTCTGCCCTAAACTAGGGGGGTGGGCCGGCGTGCATCCACGCTGATGCCTCCACTGGTACACACTGTGACCCCGCCGATCCTGAGAAAAAAGCAGAATGATCACGCGACCATGGGTCAGCCACGGGGATTTTCGTTGACGTATCTGGGCCGGCTCACTAGAGTGCGCGCGCCTGGCGCAAACTGGCCCTTTTTCGAAGGGGCCGTTCCCCCAACCTCAATCCCTTCCGCCCGGAACCGTCCGCTTCTACCGCTGCTGCTCAAGATTCCACTGTGCACGCCCGAGCACCGACCCCTCCAGGGTCATGGCAGTGGTGCTCGCGCCGCTTCTCGCACAGCGGTCTCGAGTCGCGGCTCATGGCTCTTTTCTCGGAATGCGCGACGGTGTGTGTCGGTTCTGCGGGTCCAGGTTCAACCGCATGTTCAACGTACGCTTCCCGGAGAGGATTTCGGGAGGCAGACGAAAAAATAAAGAGACGGCGGGGTGGAAGGCAAAGGAGACGATATGCAGGCTCGTTCGGAGATCCAGTTCAAGGTGGGCGATAAAGCCGTCTACCCGGCCCAGGGCGTGGCCGAGGTGGTCAACATCGAGGAGAAGGACATCGCTGGCAACCGTCAGCGATTCTACGTTCTCCGCATCTTGGACACGGATCGAAAGATCATGGTTCCAGTCAGCAACGCGAGCGCGGTCGGCCTTCGCCAGGTCATCTCTGAACAGGAAATTCGAGAAATCTTCGACATTCTCCGCGAGCGCACCATCGCGTTCGACAACCAGACGTGGAACCGCCGCTACCGCGGGTTCATGGACAAGATCAAGACGGGCTCGATTTACGACGTCGCGGAGGTGCTCCGCGATCTGTACCGCTTGAAGACGGACAAGCAACTCTCGTTCGGTGAGCGCCGCATGCTCGACACCGCCCGGACGCTGATCGTCAAGGAGATCGCGATCGCCCGGGGCCAGACGGAAGAGCAGGTGAAGACCGAGATCGAGGCGATCTTTCTCGCCAACTGAGGCGTTACCTCATGGTTAGCGGCCCCTGAGGCCGCCGCCGATGGAGGCCGGCACAGCCGGCCTCCGGGCTTTTGTGGGTCTGAATTTCCAGGCGCCAGCGTGGCGCCCGCGGCTCCGAGGGCTCGGCCAGCGCCGCCGCGGCCGGGCTCACTCAGAGATCGCTGCCCGGCCGCTTCTGCACGGGAGGGAGCGGAGGCAACGCCAGATCGACGCGCCACCCGGCATCCTCGTACACACAGGGGACCTGGACGCGCTCCCCCGGGAGCAGGCCAGCGACATCCACCAGGGCGTGCGCGCCGGCGATCTGGGCGACGTAGCGCTGCGGCTCGAAGCGCAGGAGGAAGCGGGACGGCGTGATCATCGCCTCGGGGGCGATCGCCTTGCCGGTCGCGGCGCTGTAGCGCTGCGCGCGCGACGCCAGGTTGTCCCGCGCGCGCCGCGACAGGAGCTCGAAGGCAGCCTTGGCGTCAGCCGGATCGCCGTGCAGCTGGCGCAGGCGCGCGACCAGCTCCTTGACGGCGCCGTCGGGCGTGCCGCTCGGAGGGCGCCTGCTGCACCCGGCGGCCGCGACCGCCGCGACCGAGAGCGCGACCGCCACGCCGGCCCAGCCCCGGCGCGCGGCCGTCGGTCCGCTATGTGGCGCGCGATGCCGGTGCGTGGCCATGCTTCCGTCCCTTAGAACGAGCCCTCGCCGGCGTCCACATCGCGCGGCCTCCTCATCCGCCGGATGCCGCGGAGCATCGCGTGGTCACGCCGGCGCTGCGCCCGCGAGCGCGCCCACCCGGCGGAGCGCCTCGTACAGGACGATGGACACGGCGTTGGCGAGGTTGAGGGAGCGCACGGGACCCAGCGTGGGGATGCCAAAGACGTCGTCCGGCATGCGGGCCAGGAGGTCGGGGTCGAGGCCGACGCTCTCCTTGCCGAAGACGAGGGCGTCGCCCGGCCGGAAGTCCGCGTCGAGGTAGCTCCGCGACGCCACCGCGCTGAACAGACGCAGCCGCGCGTTCGGGTGCCGGTGGCGGAAGTGGGCGAGGTCGAGGTGCTGCTCGAGCATCACCAGGTGCCAGTAGTCGAGCCCCGCTCGGCGGACGCTCCGCTCGTCGATGCGGAACCCCAGCCTCCCGAGCAGGTGCAAGGGGCTCTGCGTCGCCGCCGCGAGCCGCGCGATGTTGCCTGTATTCTGCGGGATCTCGGGCTCCACCAGCACGATCCGGAACGGCGGATCGAGCGGGGCCGCGCGGAGCCGGGGGCGACCGTCTTTGAGCACGCCCTCTCTTTCCGCGACGCGCCCCGCGCTGCAACCCCCGAGCGGGGGATCGTCGGCGCGGCCCGGCTGATGACCAGCGCAGCGCCGCCTCGTCGGGCAGCCGGCCTACGCGAAGCGCGCAAAACGCGATCGGAACCGGCGGAGGCGCCTCTGTCCGCTTGACGGCTGTACGAGCGGACACGTAGCCTCCCGCCTCGGAGACACTGAATGCGCGCATCGTGCTGGATCGCCTCGGCAATTGCCCTCGCAGGGGTGGCCTCGTCCTCGCTGGCGGCCGCCGACACCATGGATCCGGCGCTCGCGCGGCTCGTGCGCGACTCGGCGTCGAGCGCCGGCGCCGTGCCCTGCCGCATCACGGGGCCGGACAACGGTCTCTATTACAACCCCGCGTCGCGCTATCAGCGCTGCCAGACCGACGACGCTGCGTTCGCGAAGCTGATCGCGCAGTACGGCTTCGCGGTCGCGCCGTCGGCGATGCACTCGGCGCGGACCACGGGCTACGGCGGGTTCGAGATCGGCATCGAGGCCGACTACACGAAGATTGACAGCGACGCGGACTACTGGCAGCGCGGCACGCAGGGGCCGCAAGATCCGGCGACCGGGGACTTCTCCATCGAGAACCGGACCCCGGACTCCTTCCTGCAGCACTACTCCCTCAAGGTGCGCAAGGGCTTCCCGTTCGGGTTCGAGCTCACCGGCGCCGTCGGGTTTCTCGCCAACACCAACCTGATCAGCGGCGGCGCCGACGTGCGCTGGGCGCTGTTCGAGGGGTTCCGTAGAGGGATCCCGGCAATCTTCCCGGAGGTCGCCGTCGGCGGCAGCGTCCGGACGGTCACCGGGACCGAGGAGTTCCAGCTGACGGTCGCCGGCTTCGACGCGCAGATCTCGAAGCCTCTGCCCATCGGCGGCACGGTGGTCGTCACCCCCTACGCCGGCTACCAGTGGCTCCGGATCTTCGGCGATTCGGGGCTGATCGATCTCACCCCGAACACCGATGCCGTGAGCTACTGCAATTTCCGCGGGCTGAACTCGCCGGCGAACCCCGTGCAGGGACAGAACGGCGACGCGCTACCCCACGACGGCCAGCCGGTGTGCTCGGGCGGCTCCCAGGCCGACTTCAACAACACCGTCGTGTTCGACGCCGTGCGGATGACGCGCCACCGGCTCCACTTCGGCGCGCAGCTGCGGTTCCAGATGGTCAAGCTCGGCGCTCACTTCATCACCGACGTCGTGAGCCCCGAGGACGCGAACCAGGACTCGGCCAACCAGATCAACGGCGAGAACAAGTTCGCCGGGCTCGGGTCCCAGTGGACCCTCGCGATCGATCTCGGCGCCGTGTTCTGAGGCGCGGAGCGCCGGGGCGCGCGGCACGCGCCTCCGGCGCTGACCCGCGTCGACCGGGCGCGCACCGCGGAGGCCTGCGCGGCCTCGCCCGTCGCGTCAGCGCTTCGAGCCCAGATCGGGCAGCGCGTAGCCGAGCTCGGCGAGGATGGCGCGGAACGCGCGGTCCTCGTTCCGCGCGACGGTGAGGTGCTCCATGAACTTCTTGAAGTTGCCCTGCGCGGCGGCGTCAGCGGCGCGCTCGCTGTTCTCGAGCACAAGCAGGAGGTGCGGGTGCGCCCTGGAGACGGAGGCAGGGCACTCCATCTTGCTCGCCACCTTGGCGCGCGCCTCGGCGAGCGCGTGCACCACCATGATGAGCTCCTTGTCGTGCGTCCGTGGCAGGAGCATGTCGCCTTCCCTGCGCGCCTCGTCGAGGAGCAGGCTCGCCCTGTCCAAGTAACTGCCGGCCCAGGCGGGCAGCGCGACGAAGAGCGAGCAGAGCGCGAAGGTGAAGGCAATCAACAGGTGACGGATCATCGACTGGGTCCTCGGTCGTTCACGGGTCGGTCGGAGGGTACCCCGCCGGCCTGCGGGGCGTCTCTGCCTTCGAGCGCGCCTTCGAGGGCCTCGGCGGTCGCCCGTTCATCGGATGCGGTCGCGGGCTCCGGCGCGGCGCACGCCACGAGCGCGGCGCGCGCGGCCGCCTGCTCGGCGAGCTTCTTCGATCGGCCCCGGCCGGTGCCGATGACCTTGCCATCGACCTCGACGGCGACGAGGAACGCGCGGTCATGGTCCGGGCCCTCCGTGCCCATCAGCCGGTAGCGCGGCGACGCGGCGCCGCGCGCCTGCACGCGCTCCTGCAGCTCGCTCTTCGCGTCGCGCCCGAGCATGCTGCCGCTCGCGAGCTGGGCGAGCGGGCTCGCGACGATCTTCCGGCTCAGCGCTCGCGCGCTCTCGAAGCCGCGATCCAGGTACAGGGCCGCGACGAGCGCCTCGGTGGCGTCGGCGAGCACGTTCGTCTGATCGCGCTCCCCGGCGACCTCCGCGCCGCGCCCGACCCGGAGTGCCGCGCCGAGCTCGACCCCTCGCGCCCACGCCGCGAGCGCGTCCGTGTTGACCAGCGCCGAGCGCATCATCGAGAGCTCGCCCTCCCGCGCGCCCGGAAAGCGCTCCATGAGGAGCTCCGTCACGCACAGGCCGAGCACCGCGTCCCCCAGGAACTCGAGGCGCTGGTTGTCGACGCGCCGGCCGCCTCGCTGCTCGTTCGAGAAGCTCGGGTGCGTCAGCGCCTCCTCGAGGTGCGGCAGGTCCCCCTCCAGCCCGAGATCCAGACGCCGCAGCAGCTCGCTCGGGAGCATTGCCAGGACCTTGCCCACGCGCGGCGTCAGCCCGCGTTGAGGCGGTCGGTCAGCCCGGCCAGCTCGAGGTCAAGCGCGGTCAGGCCGCCGGCGTCATGCGTGGACCACGCGACGCGCACCTTGCCCCACGACAGCGCGATGTCCGGGTGGTGATCGCGCCGCTCGGCCAGCAGGGCGACCCGCATCACGAATCCCACACAGGTCCCGTAATCTGGAAACGAGTAGCTCCGCTCAATCCGCTCGCCCGCTCGCACCCAGCCGGGGTGAGCAGCGATGAACCCGGCGATCTCATCGTCCGGGAGCCGATCACGCTTGCCCATGGGGGGCAACTATGAGCTAAGCCCCGCCCCGGTGGAACCCCGGAATGAGGCTCCCGACCGCGCGCGCCGCTCGCCGCGCGCCCGCCCGCCGTGCGCTATCCTCCCGCCGCGATGACCGGGCTCACCGCCTGCCCTTTTTGCCGGGAGATGTTCGAGGCGAAGGAGGCCCATACGTGCCCCGCCTGCGGCCTCCGGCTGGAGGCGCTTTCGAAGCTGCCGCCCTCGTACGACGCGCTCCGCGAGGAGCCTGACGAGCCGCTCCCGCCGCACATGGAGCCGCTCCCGTGGACCTACGCCGGGCGCGGCAGGGGGCCCCTGCTCGCGCTCGCGGTTCTCGGCCTCGCGGCGTTCTTCGCGCCCTGGGTCCACGAGGCCGCGCCCGAGCTCCGCGATCTCAGCGGCTTCGGGCTCGCGCGCAGGCTCGGGTGGACGTGGGCCCCTGCGGTCGCGTTCTTCGTGATGATCCCGCTCGTGCTGACGCGGCGATCCATCCACAAGATGCGCGGCGCCCGCGTGGCCGTCGCGTTCCTCGCCGCGGTCGCCCTCACCACCGTCGCGATGCGCCTGCTGTTCACGCCGGCCAGCACGCTGCTCCGTCCGGTCCGCTTCACGTGGGGCTACGGGCTCTACGCGACCGGGGCGATCGCGCTCCTCGCGTTGATCGCCGCTGCGTTCTTCGGAGGCAGGATCGACGACCTGCCCACGGGACAGCCGCGACGGGGCGACGAGGTGCTGCACTGATCGCGCCGTCTGCGTTGGCCGATGGCCGTCTTCCAGCGTCGCGCAGCGATCTGATCCACGGGCCGCTCCGATTCACGATCCGCGAGGACGAAGCATCGCGTCCCGTGCGCGGACGCGCAGCGCGCTGCGCACGGGACGCGGCGCGGCCTGATGCCTGGTGAACGGCAGGACGATGAGCGCGCTCAGGGGCATCTCGGGTCGACAGGCCCGCTGGTGCGACGTAACCTTGGTAGGAGTGGCCTTTGTCCGCTGCTCGGAGGTGCGCAATGGCCCAGAGATCTGCCAGCGTACGCCGTGAGCTCGTGCGGGACGACGAGGCGTTCGATGTTCCCGCAGCGGTCCTCTGCGCGTGCTGCGGCCAGCCGGATTGCGCCGGGTGCGCCGCGGCGAGCGACGAGGGGTCGGGGGTCGTCGCGATCATCCCCTGGGAGCGCCCGTTCGGCGGCGTCTGGTCGCGGCTCTGGGCCACCTCGAAGGCCACCACGCTCGGGGCCGAGACCTTCTTCGCGGCGATGCCCGACGGCGCGCTCCCGGCGGCCATGCGGTTCGCCCTGCTGGCAGAGACGCTCGCGATCCTCTCGATGGTCGTCGCGCTCCTGCCCATCGTCGCGCTCGCGCTGCCGAGCCTGACGCTGGAGCTCGCCCGGAACCCGGTCGCCCGCGCGAGCGCCCTCCAGTGGCTCGCGATCGGTATTCCAGGGCTCACCGTGTGGATGGTGCTCGCGCACGCCGTGCATGGGGCCGCCCTCGAGCTCGGGGCGCGCCGTCAAGGCGCGCGGCCGGAGCGCCGGCGCGCGCTCCGCTTCGGCCTCTACGCGTGCGGCTGGGATCTCATGGCTGGCCCGCTCGGCGCGCTGGTCATGCTCATCACGGGCGGCATCAAGGGCGCCGAGCAGATCCTGTCGGCGTCGCTCCGGGTACCGGGCAAGGCCTCCACGGCGCTGCTCCTCGGCGTCTATGCCCTCTCCCCCGCCGCGGCCGAGCGCGCTCGCCGCGCTGGGAGCATCGCCGCGCTCGCGGTCACCATCGCCTCCGGCTTCGCGGCCGTCGCGCTCGTCGTCGCGCTCAGCTGACGTCGCGCCTGACGCCGCGCGCGATGTCGACGACGATGGGCAGCGGCGACCTGACGGCGTCGAGGCCGGCGGCCACCGGCTTCAGCGCATGTCCTGGCGCGGCACGGGCGAAGGCGGGGGCGCGCCCGGGCGGCGGCTGCTCGCGAGGGTGCCGGGGCGCCTCAGGGGCTGGAGATCGCCCGTCGAGGTGATGTCGATGAGGTCGACGAGCTCGGGCGCATGACCCGATACGTCCTGCGCTCGCAGGCGTTCGAGGAGCTGCTTCACCTGCGCCTCCGCCTTGCCGTGCGCGAGGATCTGGCGGATGGACGCGGCCTCCTGCTCCAGCGACCGGCTCACGGGCCTCCGGCTCTGCCGTCGCCACAGCACGGCGAAGCGATCGCCCTCCGGCACCGGCTCGGGCACGAGCTCCGCGTCCTTCACGCGGGCGGCAGCCTCCATGAGCCCCGGAGCGAGCTTCAGCCCCGGCTCGGCCGTGGTGCCATCGGGCGCCACGAAGCCGAGATCGCCGCCGCGCATGCTGGTCGCCTTGTCGAGCGATCTCTCGCGCGCGATGTCCTTGAAGCGCTGAGGCGACGGGTCCTTCTTGAGCTCGGCCAGGATCGCCTCGGCCTCCTCGCGCGTGGTCACGAGGATACGCCAGAGCGCCACCATCGGCGGCGCGCTGAACTTGTCCCGGTTCGCCTCGTAGTAAGCGCGGATCTCGTCGTCCGTCACCGGGGAGCTCGCCACCGCCTCCGCCTGGATCCTCTGCAGCAGCGCGGCGCGCAGGACGCCGCGGATGCGATCTTGCACATCGGCGCGCTCGGTGAGCTTCTGCGCGGCCGCCCCCTGGGCGAGGAGCAGCTCGCGCACGAGGACCTGGCTCACGAGGTTCTTCCGGATCTCCTCCGGGGTGCGGCCAAAGCTCTGGAGCTGAAACGGCGGGATCTGCGCGATCCTGCGCTCGACCTCCGACGCCGTGATGACCTTGTCGCCGACGCGCGCCACCACCGCGCCCGCAGCGGCCGCGTCCGCCGGCTGGGCATCAGCGCGGAGCGACAGGCCAGCCGACGCCGCGCACACGACCACCGTCGCGGCAGCGGCGATGAGGAGCTTCACCGTTCTCGCGCGCATCGGAGCGGGTTATCCCCGCGCCGGCAGGCAAGGTCAAGCCGCGCCGCGGCGCGCGGGCTCGGCAGAAGCGCCGCCCTGGTCCCCTCGCTCGCCGCCCCGCAGCACCCCCGCCTTTCGCAACGCGTGCGCGTCGAGCCCGACGAAGCGGTATACGTCCGCGGAGAAGCCGTAGGCGCGGTGGAGGTGCCTCAGGCCCTCCACGAGCTCGGCGGTCACCTCGACCGGGGGCGGAGGCGGGTACGCCTTGCGGATCGAGGCGAGCGGCTCGCCCAGCTCGAGGAGCTCCTCGACGCGCGACAGCACGTCGATCGGCTTGAGCGCCCGCTTGCCGCGCCGCGCGACGCCTTCGGCCAGCTCCGTGAGCAGGCGCCGGCGGCGGCGCTCGGTACGGCCGTCACCGGCGCGGCCCCCGCCGCCCAGGAGCAGCTCGTTGAACCGGCGCGCCGCCCGGCGCTTCTCGACCGCGTCCGGACTTCCCCGGCGGTTCTGCGCATCGCCGCCCTGCTTGGCTGGACGTGGCGCCTTGATGGACCCGGCCGTGGCGGCCGGCGAGCTCTTCGTCTTCACGATCCTCGGCAGGAGCACAGCGGCGCTCGAGGAGCCGGTATTCCCCGGCACATCTTCTGGCTGTCGCCGCAGTATAGACAGCTCATCCTCCCGCTTCGAAGAAAGCGGCGGGCGCACGGTCGCGCTCGCGCCTCGCGGCGTCGGCCCTCAGCGTCCGCCCTCACACCACGCGAGGGCCGTTCCGACGGCCGCGATCAACCAGGCTGGCCACGTCGCCCGAACGAAGCCGCCGAGATCCGCCAGGGCGCCGCGCCGCGCGCGCCGCGAGGCCTCGGCGTGCCCGATCCGCCGCCGCTGCTCGCGCTCGATCTGCTCGTGCTCCTCGTCGTCGAGCGGATCGCTTCCAGCGAGGTGGTGCAGGTGGTGGGTCACCTCGTGATCGATGGTCTCCACGATCTCTACGTCGACGTCGAACCCGGGATCTTCGTGGGCCTCTGTTCGAAACGTCCGATAGAAGATCCGGATCTCCGGCGGGCGGGCGATCCCGAGCTCGTCCGCGGGCGTCCCGGGCGTGTAGCAGCCGAGCAGCGGCTCGCCTCCGTCGTCGCAGGCCGGCACCCCCGCGTCGATGAAGAGATCGATGTTCCGCACGCCGCGGGCCTCGTAGACGCGCTCGGCCGCCGCGCGGACGCGCGCCTCGAAGGCGTCGAGATCCGGGAATGCGCTCGCTGTGCCCGAGGTGGAGCCCGGCGCCGTGGGATCGTCCGGGTCGGCTTCAAGGGCGCGGAGCGGCGCGCGCTCGAGCTCTCGCTCGAGAGGCACGTCGAGGTCGTTGCGAGCGCCGCAGCCCTGGCAGCGGTGGACCGCGACGAGCCGCGCGGGGTAACGCGCCTCGTGGTAGAGGTCGACGATCGCCGCCCACGCCTCGTCTGGCGCCCTGGCGAGCGCGTCGGCGATCACCGGGGCGCGCCGCTCCCGGCCCAGCGCCGCGATCCCCATGGCGACGACCAGCGACGGCGTGATCCGGAGCGCGCCGTCGACGGGCAGGCGGAGCAACGGCAGCGCCTCGTCGACGGTCCGCTCCACGAGCCGCACGCCGCGGCAGACGGCGCGGCCCACGCGCAGCGCCGGGATCGGGTGCGACGCGTGGAAATCGAACGGACGATCGAGCTCGGGATCGTCGAGCTCGCCGTCGGTGAACGGGCCGATCTCCAGCAGGCTCGACGGGGCGACCTCGAACGGAGCGCCGCAGTTCTCGCACGTGTATTTGCCAGGCTCCTCCGGGACGACGCCGGCGAACGCGAGGATCGCGCGCAGGACATGGGCGTCGGGGAGCGGGAGGCCAAGCGGATCCAGCGGCGCGCCGCGCGCGTCCGCCAGGACCGACGGGCCCGCGAGGACCTGCACGTCGCGGGCGCACCTGCCGACCGAGGCGTGCCCGCCGCCGCCGCGGCCTTCGGGAGCGCCGAAGACGGCCGGCGCGTGGGCGCGGGCGGCGGCATCCGACAGGCGCACCACGCTACCGGAGGGGAGGTGAACCTGCGCGGGGAGCAGGCGTTGCGCGGAGCTCGGCATCGCTCGGCGGCCTATAAGGGAGCGTGCGCGCGCCTTCCAGGGCGGCGCGGCCTCGCCTGGGCTCTTGCCCCGCCGCCGCGCGCGGTCTTCAGGGCTCCTCGGGGACCGGCGAGCCGCCAGAGGTGCCCTCGTCGGTCGGAGCAGGCGAGCCCCACGCGTCGCGATCCCTCTCGGCGCCGGACGGCTCGCGCGGCGCGCGGCCGCCGTCGATGCCAGCGGCGCTGGCGAGCTCGGCCGCGACCGCAGCGGAGAGCGACCCTCCGCTGAGCGGAGACACCCGCGCGACTGTCGACGTGGGCGACGGCTCCGAGGACACGCGGTCGCGGCGGCGACCTCGCCCCATCACCGGCGCGCGCTCGCCATCGCCGGCTGGATCGGGCGCGGCGGCGCCCTCGCGGTGCACTGTCGCGCGGAGCTGCATGCGCCCGAGCGACAGGCTCGCCGCGCTGGCAGGCGGCACGCTCGATGAAGGCTCGGCGCCGAGCGGCATGCCTTTCCCGAAATCGAGGTAACGGGTGATGGCCAGCGCGTAGATGAGCTTGCGCACGATCGGCTCCGGCGCGACCCCGGACCTGATGAGCGCCGCGAGCGTGGGCGCGGAGCTCTGGAGCATGTCGATCACGGCGAGCTCGCCCTCGCCGAGGCCGAAGCGACCCGCCTCGAGGGCAGGGTGCACGCGGAGCGGCACCCCCTCGATCCGCTCGAGGGTCCGCTCGAGCCGCGTCGAGCGCTCGCCGTGCTCGCGCAGCCCCGCCCAGAGGAGCGCGAGGGGATCGACCTTCGCGGGATCGCCGCCCCAGTCGGCCAGCACGTCCAGGCCATCGAAGTAGCGGTACCTGGTCTCGGGGGGCAGATCGAAGAGGTGCACCATCCGCCGCACGAACTGGACCTGGGCGAGCCAGTCGAGCGTCGGGGCGTCGAGGCACCCCGAGAGCAGCAGCACGTCGCCGAGGAGGCCCCTCGTCGCGAGCGCATCCGCCAGGATCTCGGCGGTGATCACCCCCTCCTCGAGCAGGATCTCACCGAACCGCGCGTAGCCGTCGCTCGGGCGGACCTTGACCGGGAGCCCGCGGACGATCCGCACCGTGTGCTCGGCGCCCGTGGGCTCCAGCAGGATCAGCGCGCCGGTCAGCCGGTGCTCGACGGCATAGACAAAGAGATGAGCGAACGGCGTGCGCTCCAGATCTCCTTCCGCCGTCGCGGGACCGTCGGCAGACATTCTACGCCAAGCTACCATAGCGCCCGCGCGCCGGAGCCCCTTTCTCCGCGCATCTTCACGCACCGGAGCGCCGCGACGGCGCTGGCGTAGCGTTGTCACGAGGCCGCGGGCGCCGCGAGAGGCCGCGTCGGCTCATTGCCATCGGTTGTTGCCCCTGCCGACGCCCGCTCGACGCATTCGCGTCGGCGCATTCGGGTGCGCGCCGCGCCTCGACGTCGCCCCAATCGCCGCCGTGGCGCTGCCCGCGGTCAGCGGCCTCCGCCGCGGCGGTTCCGCGCTACGGTGGCAGATATGCCGCGCGGACATGTGCTGGTGCTCGATGACGAGCGGGCGATCTTGACGACCCTGCAGAAGGCCCTGTCGCTCGAGGGCTATACGGTCGACGTCGCCGGCGGCGTCGGGGTGGCCGAGGAGAAGCTCGCGAAGCGGAGCTACGACATCGCGCTCTTCGACGTCTCGCTGCCTGACGGCGACGGCGTCGAGCTGCTCCAGCGGCTACGCACCGCGGGGTCGGAGCTGCCGGTCGTGATGATGAGCGGCCACGCGACGATCGACGCCGCCGTCCGCGCGACGCGGCTCGGCGCGATCGACTTCCTGGAGAAGCCGCTCTCGACCGACCGGCTGCTGCTCGTGCTCGACAACACCCTGCGCCTCGTCCGGGCCGAGGCCGAGGCGAAGGCGCTCCGGACGCAGACCGGCCAGGTAGGCGAGCTCATCGGGGAGAGCCGAGCGATGCTCGAGCTGCGCGAGCAGATCGCGCGCGCGGCCAAGGCGACCGCGACGGTGTTCGTGACGGGCGAGCGCGGCACCGGCAAGGAGCTCGTCGCGCGCGCGATCCACGGCGCGTCGAAGCGGGCGCGCGGGCCGCTGGAGAAGATGAACTGCGCCGCGGTCCCGAGCGAGCTCATCGAGAGCGAGATGTTCGGCCACGAGGCAGGCGCGTTCACGGGTGCGACGAAGCAGCGACGGGGGAAGTTCGAGCGCGCGAGCGGCGGCACGCTGTTCCTCGACGAGGTCGGGGACATGCCGCTCGCGATGCAGGCGAAGCTGCTCCGGGTGCTGCAGGAGCGGGAGATCGAGCGCGTGGGCGGGCACGAGACGATCAAGGTCGACGTGCGCGTGGTGGCGGCGACGAACCGCGACATCGAGGCGGCGTGCCGCGAGGGGCAGTTCCGGCCGGATCTCCACGATCGGCTGAACGTGCTGCCGCTGTCGCTGCCGCCGCTGCGCGCGCGGCGCGAGGACGTGCCGCTGCTCGCGCGGCACTTCCTCGCGCTCGCGACGCAGGCGAACGATCGGCCCGGGATGGCGTTCACGAGCGGCGGGATGGGGATGCTCGTCGCCTACAGCTTCCCGGGCAACGTGCGGGAGCTGCGCAACATCATCGAGCGTCTGGTGATCCTGACCCCGGACGAGACGATCGACGAGGGCGACGTGAAGGTGTGCCTCGGGGGGCAGCAGGCCGCGATGAAGGGAGGGATCTTCCGGCCGGGCGTGCCGTTCCGGGTGCTCGCCGAGGAGGCGGAGCGCACCATCCTGGAGGAGGCGCTCGGCCACCACGGAGGGCAGATGGCTGCGACGGCGCGGGGGCTCGGGCTCGAGCGGAGCCACCTCTACAAGAAGTGCAAGGCGCTCGGGTTGCGGGGGGACAAGGGAGAGGTGGAGGACGAATAGCCGGGAGAAGGGCCCTGCCGGGGGGCCGCGCCGAGGGGAGGGTCTGCGCGGCGGCCGCGGGTGGGCGCTCGGCCATCCGCCAAGGCTGGGACGGGGGAGCTTGCGCATGCACCACCGCCCGGCATGTCTCCCTTCGGGCCTTGCCACCTGGGACGTTTCGTCGCGCGCCACACAAGGCGCGCCTGAGACGTGGAAGCCCTCCAGGGCCTTGTGGCACCTCGGTCGGTGCTCGTCGCGCCCACCCGCGGCCGCCGCGCAGACCCTCCCCTCGGCGCTACGGGCGTCGAAGTACAGACGTACCCGCAGCGCGACGCATGGCCGGGGCCGCGATGGGTGTGGTACGCGGAACCAACATGCTGCGATCGCTGCACTTGGAAGGCGCGGGGCCGGCCGACCAGCTCGACCTGGAGTTCGGCGAGCGCCTCAACGTGCTCACGGGAGACAACGGGCTCGGCAAGAGCTTCGTGCTCGAGGTCGCATGGTGGGCGCTCACCGGAACGTGGACGGACCGACCGGTGCTGCCGCACCCGGGACGAGAAGAGAGCGCGCGCATCTCGGGAGAAGCCGAGCCAGGCACCAGCTCGGGCCAGTTCGAGAGCAAGTACGAACGCGTTGCTCAGCAGTGGCGCGACAGGTTTGATCGCGACATGAGCGTCGGCTTGGTCTCGACCCCCGCCGACATCGAGGTCCCTTCGTGGGTGCAGGACACGGCTCCCGTGCTCTACATCCGAACGAATGGCGCGTATTCGGTCTGGGATCCGCATCGGCAGAGCTTGCCAACGAACAGCCCCAAGTTTTACCCGCTCGTGAGGCTCACGCTGAATCCCGTCCCTTATCTCTTCGAGGAGAACCAGATCTGGAATGGCCTCAGGCGCGACGAGAAGCCGTTCTGCAACGGGCTCGTCCAGGACTGGGTAACCTGGCAGCTCGAGGCGGCAGGTGGCGACGAGAACCACCCGTTCCATCTCCTCTGCCGCGTGCTCGACCAGCTCTCCCACCCCGAGGAGAAGATGACGCCCGGCAAACCGGTGCGGCTCTACCTCGACGACGTGCGCAAGTTCCCGACTATCGAGCTGCCGTACGGCACGATCCCCATCGTCCACGCGTCCGCCGGGATGAAGCGAATCCTCGAGCTCTCCTACCTCATCGCGTGGTCGTGGTCGGAGCACGTGCAGGCGTCACGCCTGATCGGCTGGCAACCCTCGGATCGCATCGTCGTGCTGATGGAGGAGCCCGAGACCCACCTGCACCCGAAGTGGCAGCGCCACATCGTCCCCGCGCTCCTCGGCGTCCTCGGCGGACTCTCCCCTTCGATGCGCCCTCAGGTGCTGCTGACGACGCACTCGCCTCTCGTGCTCGCGTCGATGGAGCCGCACTTCAAGCCGGCCAGGGACAAGCTGTTCGTGTTCGAGCTCGACGGCGCCGATGTGACCGTGCGCGAGCTCCCCTGGGCGAAGCGCGGCGATGCGATCGGGTGGCTCACGTCCCCGGTGTTCGGCCTGGAGCAGGCGCGGTCGATCGAGGCGGAGCGCGCCGTGGAGGCCGCAGAGGCGTTCATGCGCGGCGAGATCGGAGCGCTGCCGGAAGGGCTCCGGAACGAGGACGACATCCATCGCGAGCTCGTGCGTCTCCTGCCCGATCAGGATCGCTTCTGGCCGCGCTGGATCGTGCGCCGCGAGCGGGCGGGCGCATGATCCCGTTCGAGCGCGCGCCTGAGCCCGCGGGCTTCGACGTCAACGTCCGACAGCCCGGCCAGCGGTGGCTCGCCAGGGGCGACGCCAGGAGCACGCCGGGGTACTGGCGCCGCGCTGCGCGCGACCTCCGGACCGCCTTCAAGGATCTGTGCGGCTACACGGCGATGTGGCTCTCGACGCCGGGGACGATCGACCACTTCGTCTCGCGAGATGAAGATCCCAGCCTCGCCTACGAGTGGACCAACTTTCGGTACGCCGCGGCATGGGTCAACAGCAGCAAGAGCGCGCTCCGCTCCGATCAGGTCCTGGATCCGTTCGAGGTCGGCGACGGCTGGTTCGAGATCATCCTGCCGTCCTGCCAGATGGTGCTGACCGATCGCTGCCCGCCGGAGTTCCGCGACCGGGCGCAGACGATGCTGAAGCGGCTCAAGCTCGGCGACGGCGAGAGCGTCGTTTCGTACCGGCAGGAGTGGTACCGCATGTACTGCGAGGAAGGGCTCCCCTTGGAGATCCTGGCCCGTAAGGCGCCCCTCATCGCGCGCGCGGTGCGGAAGCAGCGGGAGCAAGCAGCCGCCGAGCCGGTGGCTAGCGACGGAGCCCCGCGCTCCACGCAAGCCGGAACCTCGGGCTCATGACGACTGCTGCGCCGTAGGACCGTTTCCGGTTCCCCGGGGGCTCCCAGCTGTCTCCCCCGGACCGTTTCCGGTTCCCCGGGGGCTCCCAGCTGTCTCCCCCGGACCGTTTCCGGTTCCCCGGGGGCTCCCAGCTGTCTCCCCCGGACCGTTTCCGGTTCCCCGGGGGCTCCCAGCTTGCCTCCCCCGGACCGTTTCCGGTTCCTCGGGGGCTCCCAGCTGCCTCTCCCGGACCGTTTCCGGTTCCTCGAGGGCTCCCGGCTGCCGCTCCCCAACCGTTTCCGGTTCCTCGGGGGGCTCCCAGCTGCCGCTCCCCAACCGTTTCCGGTCTGCCGAGGAGAGGTCGTGCTCGTCGAGTGCGAGGCGAGGGGCGCGTTGTGTTGCGGTGGTCAGCCCCGGCGCACGGCAACTCGACCTGGCACCGCGCGAGCGCCGGAGGGGGTCTCCGCGCGGCAGGGCGCGGGTGGGCGCGGCGAGCACCGACCGAGGCGCCATAAGGTCCTGGAGGGCACCACGTCTCAGGCGCGCCTTGTGTGGCGCGCGACGAAACGTCCCAGGAGGCAAGGCCCGAAGGGAGACATGCCGGGTGGTGGTAGATGCGCAAGCTCCCCCGTCCCCGCCTCGGCGGATGGTCGAGCGCCCACCCGCGCCCTGCCGCGCGGAGACCCCCTCCGGCGCGTGCAGCCGGGATCTCCCCCTCCCCTCGCCCCTCGCCCCTCGCCCCTCGCCCCTCGCCCTTTCCTCAGTCCGGCATCGCCCGCGGCGCAGGCGGCGCCGCGCCCCGCATCGCCCGCTGATACTCGAGCGCCTGCTTCGCGTAGTCGTCCCGCTTCATCTTCGCGTACGCCTTCGCGAGCTCCCCGTAGATCTCCGCCGCATCCCCCGCCTTCGGCCCGGACAGGAGCGCGCTGTTCAGCTCGTAGATCGCCGACACATGCCGCCCCGTGCGCGCCAGCGCCCGCGCATAGAGCCGGTGGATCTCCGGGTTCGCCACGTCGACGAAGATCGCGCTCTCGCCGACCTTGCGCGCCTCCTCCCACGCACCGCGCTCCACGAGCAGCCGGAGGAGCCGCCGCCAGACCCGGCGATCGTGCTGGTCGAGCAGCGCGAGCCGGCGCAGCGCCGAGAGCTCGCCCGCCGCGTCCTTCTGCCGGCGCGCAAGGTCGTAGAGCCCCTGGAGCGGCTCGGCCTGCGAGGGATCCAGGCGGGACGCCGCCTCGAGGTTCGCCTTCATCCTCGCCGCATCCTTCTTCAGCTCGGCGAGATCGGCGAGCTTCATCCGCACGACGTAGCCGTCGTGGCCGTCGGCGATCATCTTGCTCAGCAGCCTCGCCGCCTCGTCGGGCTTCTTCTCGGCGAACGCCGCCCGCACCTTGAGGTAGGTCGCGTCGGGCTGCTTCGGGTCGACCCGGAGCGCCTCGGCGAGCACCGCCTCGCCCTCCTGCCGCTGCCCGTCCTCGAACAGCGCCAGCGCGAGCTCGACCAGCCGCTTCGCGTCCTTCGGAGCCCGCGCCGCCGCCTTGCGCGCGTCGTCGAGCGGCGGCGCGTGCAGATCGGGGACGTACTGCTTCTCGTAGCGGTCGAGGCGCGGCTTCAGCCACGCGCGGAAGCGCCGATCGAGCTCCTCGGCGCTGATGCCGAGCGACTCCTTCACGACCTCCGGCGTCCGCTTGCCCGAGGCCCACCGGGGCAGCATCGAGACCACCTTCGGGAAGCCGAACTCGTCCACCATGAAGACAACGATCTGGCTCGCCGCGAAGTAGGCCATCGTGACGTCCTCGATGTCGTCGACGTGCGTGAAGGCCCGGTTGAACCCCTCGACCGCCGGGATCCTCCCGCCCTTCAGCGCGGCGAAGAGCGCCGGATCCTCCTCGCGGTGCCACTCCGGCCGCCGCACGATCGTCTCGTACTCGCTGAGCCCCTCGGTGAACCAGCGCGGGACGTGGTTCTTCGAGAGCTGGATAGCGAAGACGTGCCCGAGCTCGTGCCACAGCACGTTCCCCCAGTTGAACTCCGCCGCCGCCGGGCTCAGCGCCGCCAGCGTCTGGCCGAAGCAGACGCCCTGGATGCCCACGTTGGGCAGGCCGCTCGTCCTGACGCTGAAGTTCTCCGTCGACGCGTACAGCTCGATCGAGACCGGGACCTTCGGCGTGAAGCCGTAACGCTTCACCATCGAGCCCCACGCCTCCTCGAGCATGCGCGGCACGTACCGCTCGAGGATCGGCTTCTCCTGCCTGTGGTAACGGACGCGGAACGTCTGCCCTTCCACGGTCACGTACTGGGTCGAGATGTCCTTCTCGTAGAGGTTCAGGGTGTTGAAGACCCGCACGTTGAAGCGGTCCTTGTCCCACGCCTTCTGGAGCGCGAGGACGCCGTTCTTCTCGTCGCCGGCGCGGATCAGGTTCATCCCGAGCATGGCGTACGCCTTGGCGTCGTTCGGATCGACCTGCGTCGCCGCCTCCATCATCTTGATGATGTCGTCGTAGCGGTGCTCCCACTCCGCGAACTCGCCGACGATCTGGAAGAACCGCGAGAACTCCGGGTTGAGCCCGAGCACCTTCGTCCTGAGCGCGTCGAAGCCGGCGGCGTCGTCCGCGAGGAAGCGGCCCGCCGCCTTGATCGAGAGCAGCTCCAGATCGTTCGGGTTGACCTTGAGACCACGGTCCGCCGCGGCGTCCGCAGCGCCGATGTCCATGTCGCGGAGCGCGAGCCCGGCGCGCACGAAATAGGCCTCGGCGAGGTTCGGGTTCACGGAGAGCGCCTGCGTGATCTCGCTGTCGGCGCCGCCGAAATCCATCGCGCTGTCGAGCTTGACGCGCGCCATCGCGACGTGGGCCAGCGGGTCCTTCGGGGCGAGCTTGAGCGCCTCCTTCACCACCTGCCCGGCGTGGCCGGGGTCGTACTTGTCGAGGAACAGCTCGGCTCGCCAGAGCAACGTCTCGACCCGCTGCTTGCCGCCGACCTTCTCGGCCGCGTTGAACGCGTCGTTCGCGTCGCGCGCGCTCCGGAGCAGGTGCGCCGCGCGCCCCACCAGGGACAGCCCCTCCGGGTCGCTCGCGGTGATCTTGTCGTCGTTGTAGTCGTCGATGATCGTCATCAGCGGCGCGCGCGCCTCGCCCCGCTTGCCCGACTGGATCAGGAGCTCGCCCAGCACGAGCCGCGCGCGCCGAGCCTCGTCCTCGCGCTCGACCTCGCGCGCCGCCGCGATCGCTTCGGCCATCTTCCCGCGGCGCGCGAGCGCCTCGGCGCGGAGCGGAGCGGCGGCGATCCTCGCCTCCTTGCCGAGCGCGGCGGCCGCCTTCGCCGTCTTCGCGGCCTCATCGTAGCGGCCCGTGAGCAGCTCGATCCGCGCCTTCACGAGCTGCGCCGCGGCGCGCTCCGTCCCGCCCTGGATGGAGAGGAGCACCTTCTCTGCGCCCGCATAGTCGCCTTGCGCGAGCAGCGCCTCCGCGCGCGCGAGCGAGGACGGCGGCTCGGCGGAAGCGGGAACCTGGACCGCGAAGGCGGCGGCCACGAGGAGAGCGGCGAGAGAGCGGCGGATCGAGTGGCTTCGCATGACACCCCGTGCGCGAGCGTAGGCAACCATACGTGACCGTACGTACCCACGTGACCTACATGGGAATAGCGGCGCCCGGTCGAGCCGGGCAAGGCAATCCTAGTCGAGCGAGGAAGGGCCGAGCATGAGCGAGCGCCCGGGGGCGCGCCAGGGCTCGCTCCCCGCGCGAGCGTGGTATGCGGGGGGCCATGGCAAGCGGGCTCGCAGGGCAGGTCGTTCTCATCACGGGCGCGTCGTCGGGTATCGGCGAGGCGCTCGCCCGGGAGGTCGCCCGGCGCGGCGGCCGCCTCGTCCTCGCGGCACGGCGGACCGAGCGGCTCGAGGCGCTCGCGGCGGAGATCCGCGCGTCCGGCGGCGAGGCGCTCGCCACCCCGTGCGACGTCACGCGCGACGGCGACGTGGAGCGGGCTGTCGAGAAAGCGAGCGAGGCGTTCGGTCGCCTCGATATCGCCATCGCGAACGCGGGGTTCGGCGTGGCGGGCCGCGTCGAGGAGCTCTCGCTCGACAACTTCCGACGGCAGTTCGAGACCAACGTCTTCGGCGCGCTGCGCACCGTGAAGGCCGCGCTGCCGGAGCTGAAGCGCTCGCGCGGCGGCGTCGCGCTCATCGGCAGCGCGAGCGGCTACCTCGCGTTCCCCACCATGGGCGCCTACTCCATGAGCAAGTTCGCGGTGCGCGCCCTCGCCGAGACGCTGCACGGCGAGCTCCACGCCGAGGGCGTCGCGGTGACGCACATCGCCCCTGGGTTCGTGGCGAGCGAGATCCGCCGGATCGACAACGCGGGCAAGCTGCGCGACGGTGCCCGGGAGCCGGTACCTCCCTGGCTGATCATGCCGACACCGAAGGCGGCGCGGCAGATCATGGACGCCATCGTCGCGCGCCGCGCCGAGGCCGTCATCACCGGGCACGCGAAGCTCGGGGTGTCGCTCTCGCGGCACGCGCCCCGGCTCGTCCAGGCGACCGTGTCGAGGCTGGCGCGCAGGCCCAGCGGCGCGGGTCGCTGAGCCGGCCGCCGGCGGCGCGCGCGTCGCCAGGCCCGCCTACGGCGCGGCCGTCCCGAGCTCGCGGCGGACGAGCGCCTCCAGGGCGTCGATGAAGCGCGGTCGCGTGTTGACGGCCGGCGCCCGCTCCAGCCGCGTGAGGCCCGCGTCCCGCGCGAGGACGGGCGCCTCCACGTCGAGATCGTAGAGGGTCTCCACGTGGTCCGCGACGAAGCCGATCGGCGCGATCAGCGCCTCGCGCGCGCCGCTCGCGGCGAGCTGGTCGAACGTCGATCGGAGATCGGGACCGAGCCACGCGTCGCCGGTCATGCCCTGGCTCTGGAAGGCGACGAGCACCGGGTTCCCCCGCGGCGCGACGCGGCGCTCCACCTCGGCGGCCATCGCGCGGAACTGGCGCTCGTACGGATCGCCCGCGTCGATGATCCGCTGCGGGAGGCTGTGGGCCGAGAGGATCACCGCCACCTTCGCGCGGCCCTCCTCGGGGAAGCGCGCGAGCGCCTCGTCGATCACCTCGACGAACGCGTCGATCAGCGCCGGCTCCAGCCCCCACGCCGGCACGCACCGGACCTCCATGCCGCCTTGTCTCGCGGCCGCGTCGCGCACCACGGCGTGGTAGACGTCGACGGACTGCGGCGCGAGCGGCAGCGAGATGACGCACCGCACGCCGCGCTGATGGAGGGCGCCGAGCACCTCCGCCGGATACGGGTGCCAGAGCCGCCCCGAGATCGCGACACCGAGACCGAGCCGCTCGGCGAGCGCATCCGCCTGCGCTTGCGTGATGCGCAGGAGCGGCGAGCCGCCGATCTTCTGGAAGCGGCGCCGCACCTCCTCGATCAGCTCCGGCGGGGCGGGCCGACCGCGGCGGATGTTCGACAGGAAGGCGGGCAGATCATCGAGCCGCTCAACGGTACCGTGGCAGCTGAGGAGGACGGCGGTGGTCACTGCGCCACTCTACAACGCCTCCGCGCCAAGCAGCGCCACCCTCGCTTCCGCACAGGGGCGCGACGTCGAGCGCCGCTGGCTCACTCCGCGTCCCAGACGACCGCGATGCGGTCATGGACGATGAGGCCATTTTTCTTGCGGGCCAGGTGCTGGGCGACGACCCGATCGCCCGCGGCGTAGACCCGCACCTCCATGAACGCCAGCCCGTCATCGGTCTCGATACCGTCCAGGATCTCCGTCGAATCGAGCTGGCGCGACCACCCCGAGACCGGATCGCGGAAGAGCTCGTTCTTGAGCCGCTCCATGATCGCGTGCCTCCCGCTGGTGACGCTGGGATGGGCCGGAGGCGTGCGGCTGCTCATCTCCTCGATCACCGCATCCTCGGCGTAGATCCGAGAGAGCGCCTCGATGTCCCTGCCCGTCAGCGCGCGGTCGATCTCCGCGAGCAGTCCATCGCTCCCCCGCTGCGCCAAAGGTCGCGTCCGCGCCGAGCCTTCCATACATGGTTGCATGGGACGCAGCGGCGCGCGCGTCGAGCCCGGAGCCGACGGCACCCGCGGCGACGATACAAAGGAGCCGAGCTCGGCAGGCTGCGCTCATCTGTCCCGCCGCGATCGCGCGGCCGGTGGCGAGTTGCAGCGCCCGGACGGACGTGATGAATATGGTGGGTTATGACGCAGCGCCGCACGGTCGTGCTCGCCGATCTCCATCTCGTGCGCCAGACGCCGCGCGACGTGACCGCCGACCTGGCGCGTTTCGTGGCGGCCCACCCGGGCGCGCGCATCGTGGTGGCGGGCGATCTGTTCGACCTCTCCTCCGAGTCGCCCTGGATGCCCCGGCCGATCGCGCTGCGCGAGGCGCTGTCCGCTCACCCGACTGCGCGGGCGTCGCTCGCCGAGCACGTCGACCGAGGCGGAGAGCTCTGGCTCGCAGGGGGCAACCACGACGCCGAGGTCGGAGCGCCCGATTTCCCGCTGGCGCTGGCGGAGGCGCTTGGTGTGGGCGGTGACGCCCGCGCCCGGATCCGGACGACGCCCTGGTTCTTTCGCGAGGGGGCGATCCACATCGAGCACGGGCACCTGTACGATCCCGACAACGCCCCTGCTCACCCGCTCGTGGTCGGCGAGCGCAGCCTCGGCGTTCACTTCGTCGAGGAGTTCATCGCGCCGACCGGGGCGCACCGCTACCTGCAGGCGAACGACCAGACGCCGCTCCACCTGTTCCTGTCCGCGTTCACCTGGTACGGCCCCCGCGCGCCCCACGTCATCTACCGCTACTTCCACGCGGCGATCGGCGCGATGCTGAGGAGCGGGCCGCTCTACCGCGCGCGCGGCGAAGCGACCGTGGGCGCCGCGATCGTCGAGCGCTTCGCGCACGAGCTCGGCGTGCCACGCGCGATGGCGGACGAGCTCCTCGGGCTCGCGGCCACGCCGACGCTCGAGAGCGCGGCGAGCACGTTCACGCGGCTGTATTTCGATCGCGTGATCGCGACCCTGTCGATGGGCGCAGGGATCGCGGCGCTCGGGCTGGGGGCGCGCGAGGCAGGCGCCGCGGCGCTCGGGCTCGGCGCGCTGCTGATGGGCGTGAGCTGGGCGAACGGGCACAACCGCTACGCCGGCACGGTCGCGGAGCGGCTGGCCGAGAGCGCCAGCCACGTGGCGAAGACGACCGGCGCGAAGCTCGTCGTCTTCGGTCACACGCACCGCGAAGCGCTCGGCGACGGCTACGCGAACACCGGCAGCTTCTCCTTCCCGCGCAACGCGCCGGGCAGGCCGTACGTCGAGATCGAGGGGTCTCCGGAGGCGCCGCGCGCGGTGAGCCGCTTCTGGAAAGCCGTGGCGTGAGGCGCCGCCGAGCCCGCCCGCGCTAGCTCCCGCTCGCGTGCGCGGTGAGCGCGCCCTCCACGAGATCGAGCGCGGTCGGGACGTCCTCTTCCGGGATCTCCGGCGCATCGCCGAGCATCGCGGCGAGCAGGCGCGCCCTCGGCTCCGGCCGCAAGAAGAGAGGCCCGCCGCCGCACGCCCGGCACACGAGGCCGCCGCGCGCCGGGTCGACATAGGCCGACTGCGTCGCGTCACAGGCGCGCCCGCACCGCACGCATTGCATGAGCTCGAGGCCCCAGCCGAAGGCGACCAGCAGGCGCAGGCCGGCCTCCGCGAGCAACGCCTGCGGGGACACCGAGGAGGCCTCGTCCAGGCGGTCGAGGAGCCCGTTCAGCTCGTGCCACGCCGCCTGCTCCGCGGTGTGCGCCGGGGCGATCTCGCGCACCCAGCGCAGCGCGCGCCCGGCGACCTCGAGGCGCCCGAGATCCCCCGCGAGCCGCAAGCGGGGGCGCTCGATCGCGGCCTCGGTGAGCTGGGCGAGCTCGGCGCCTGGGCGGATCTCCAGGGTCACGCGCAGCAGGTGCATCGGCTCGAGCGCCGGGAAGCGCTTGGCCGAGCGGCGCCCGCCGCGCGCCGTGGCGGAGATGATCCCACCCTTCTCGGTGAAGAGCCCGACCAGCAGGTCGGCTTCACCGAAGGGGACACGCCGGACCAGGAGCGCCTCGGTGCGGAGTCGCTCCGTCCGCGGGCGAACGGATCGAGGCATGGCAGAGAGGAATGTTACAGCGCGAGCCGCGGCGAGCGCGCGGTGAAAACTTGGCCCTCAGGTCGAGAGGGAGGTACGAGCCCTCGCAAGGGTGCCCTCCGACAGCTCCGGCGGCATGTCGTGGCCGCGGGGTCGGAGCACGATGCTGAGCGCCAGCGTGAACAGGATGAGCAGCAACACGAACGCGATCGCGACCCCGAAGCGCCTGCTCTGCTGCGTGCGGCGCGCGGGCGCCGCGATGGGCAGCGGCGTCACCAGCGCGATCCGGCGGCTCGCCGTGTACCGGGCCAGCACCTCCTCCATCGGGAGCGAGACGGCGCGGGCATACGCCTTCAAGAACCCGCGGACGAACACCTCGCCCGGCAGGTCATCGAAGTGATCCGCCTCGATCCGCTCGATGGAGATCACGGGGATGCGCGTGGCGCGGGCGACCTCCTCCACGCTCATGGCTCGGGCCTCACGCGTGCGTCTCAGGTAGCGTCCGATCGACTCCATCCCATTCCACCCATCGTCATTCGGTCGTCACTCTACTCACCCCGAGAACCGTTGCTCAAGCCCTAGCGTGCCCCGAAGTCCCTCTCGGACAGAGAGGCGCTACGGGCTTACTGCAACGTCTGTAACTGTGCGGCGCAGCGCTGCCCTACCGGCGTCGTCGCGGCGATCTCGCGGCACCGCTCGAGGTCGGCGCGCGCCTCATCCACAAGCCCCCTCTTCTCGGCGACGCGGGCGCGAGCATCGAACGCGTCCTGTAGCCGCCTGCACTCCGGCTGGTCGGTCTCGACCGCCCTGGTGAACGCCTCGCGCGCCAGATCGAGCTCGCCCCGCTTCTCGTAGGCGAGGCCGAGCCGGTACTGCCCCACGCAGAAGAGCGGCTGCGCGGCGACGGCGCGGCGAAGCGCGTCGATCGCCTCGTCGTTGCTGCCCTTGAGCAGGTACGCCCAGCCGAGATTGCCCCACGACTTCTCCGGCGAGGCGTAGAGGATGTCCTCGGTGAGCGGCTTGAGCACCGCGATCGCCTCGTCGTAGCGGCCCTGATGCACGAGGATGACCCCGAGCGTGTTCTTCGCGTCCCGCATCTCGGGGTTCGCGTCGAGGGCCCGCCGGGCCATCTTCTCGGCGCTGTCAAAGCGGCAGTCGCTCGAGCGCACGTCGCCCGCGCAGAAGCCGAGCAGGATCACCGCGCCGAGATAGGCCGCCTCCGCGTTGTCGTCGTCGAGCGACAGCGCGTTCTCGATGTGCGCCAGCGCCTCGCGCAGGCGGCCGTGCTGGAACGCGTCGCGCGCGAGATCGTACTCCGCGAGCGACCGCGTCTCGTCCGCCTGCGCCGCAGGCTGCGCGCCGCCGCACGCGGCGAGCGAGAACGGCGCGAACGGCGCGAACGGCGCGAACGGCAGAAGAGACCAGAACGACAAGACAACAGCCGCGCCGCGGATGCACCCCGCGCGGGTCGCTGCTGTCATGTGTCGCTGCGATGTCATGTGCGATCTTGAGTCCGCTGCTGAGCAATGCCGCAGCGCGGCAACACGTCAGGGCGGGATGTCGCCTGCCCTGCGGGGACCCCTGAGTAAACCAGGCCGCTGGTCACGTCAACCCGCGAATCTGCCGAGAAGACGCAGCGCGTCCTCGCGATCTCGATTCAGCTTCCCGCAGGAGTCAGGTCGGCGTAGGATGAGAACGCAGGCGATTCCTGCTCATCACTGTTCGCCGCGGATCTCGTCCTTGAGGCCGAGCAGGCTGAACAGCCTCCGCAGCGCGTCGATGTCGGGGATCTCGAGGCGCTCGTCAGCGACGCGCAGGTACTGGCCCTCGCGGAGCTGCTGCACGGCGCGCTTCACTGTGTCGACGTCGAGGCCGACGCGGGTGGACAGCTCCATCGGCGAGATCGCGAACGAGGCGCCGTTCGAGGAGGAGCCGCTCGCGGCGCGCGACTGCTGCGCGAGCTTGAGGAGCGCGTTCACGACCTTCGACTGCGTGTCGTTGAGCATCATGATCTCGATCTGGTCCTCCGCGTCGCGGAGCCGACCCACGAGCTGCTTGATGATGCGAAGGGCGACGGCCGGGTTGCGCTCGACGAGGTTCTGCAGCGTGCCCTGATCGAGCGCCAGCGCGACGCCGCGAGACAGCGCGATCGCCGTCGACCAGCGCGCCGCGCCGCCAAGGAGCGCAGACTCACCGAACAGATCGCCCGGCTTCAGGACCATCAGGCTGCGCTCGGCGCCGCGGACCTTCTTGATCAGGCGGACGCGCCCCTCCTCGAGGAGGTACGCCTCCGTCCCGGGCTCGCCCTCGCGGAAGATGACGTCCCCCGCCTCGAAGGGGCGGCCGAACCTGGCGCGGAGCCGCTCGGGATCGGGCCCTGACTCGACCGGCCCGGCGCCGACGGCGACCTCGTCGGGCTCGTCGGGCGCTCCGGCGATCGTGGAGGGCGAGCGCGCAGGCTCCGCTGCCGCGGAGGGCAGCGGCGCGCGCTCCGCGTCGCTGGCGCTCGGGACCTCGCGCTCGGCGTCCGGTGCGACGCCGTCCCCTTCAGACGAGCTGGTCATCGGGGCGGAGTGTATCCCAGCTCGGCTGGCTTCGCGTCCGGCGCGCGCACGTAGAGCGGCTCGAGGAGCGCCGGATCGTGCTCGGCCGCCCCTCTCCCGCGCTCGCTGCCCACGAGGGCGGCCCGGAGCCGGCCGATCGCGACGCGACCGATCCAGACCGCGTGGGGAAAATCCAGCGCCTCGCCGCGCGCGACGAGCGGCCGGAGCGGCTCGATCTCGTCCGCGACAGCGCCGACGACGACGATCCGGCGCCCGGCGGCGAGCGCGGCGATGGCCTCGAACGCCGCGTCGCGCGCCACGTGCCGCGGCGGCACCTCGGGAGGGGCCGCGGGCCCGTCGAAGGCGGCGAGGAAGACCTCCCCCTTCTTGGCGTCGATCAGCGGGACCAGCAGATCGCCGGGGCTCGCCGCGCCGCCGGCGAAGGCGGCGGCGGCCATCGCCTCGAGCGAGGTGACGCCGGCGACCAGGACATCGAGCGCGAGCGCGACGCCCTTCGCCGCCGCGACCGCCACCCGGACCCCGGTGAACGAGCCGGGCCCCACGTCGCAGCCGAGCGCTCCCACCGCGGCGGCCGGCATGCCTGCCGCGGCGAGGACCTCGTCGATGGCCCCGAAGATGCGCTCCGCGTGCCCGTGCAGATCGGCGTAGGTCGTCGACGCGAGCAAGCGCGCGCCTGCGTCCGGCGCCGCCGCGGCATCCGCGGCAGGGACGCCGCTGCCCAGCGGCGCGCCCGGCCGGGCGTGGCCGTCGGGGTCCGCGGCGTCGAAGAGCGCCGCGCTGCCGCGCGGGGTCGAGGTGGAGAGGGCGAGGAGCTTCAAGGCGCGCTCGGGAACGTTGCAGCCGCGGTGCTGTCTGGCAGAACCACAGGCGACGGGCAACGAGCTTCAGCGAAATGCCAGGGGCCGCGGCCCCTTCGACAAGGTTCCAGGGCGGAGTGCGAGCCGATGCGTGGTGAACGAGCGATGCTGCCGGCGCTCCTCGTCTCGGCGCTCGTCCACCTGGGCGCGTGGGCGTCCGCGGGGCTGTCGCGGCGAGAGGCTGCTGCCCCTCCCGCCGCCCCCGCGGAGGAGCGCGAGCCCATCGATCTCTGGACCGGGACCACGGCGGCGCTGCCAGGCAGCGGCGGCTCCTCGCGCCCGGCCGACGATCGCACCGGATCGGAGAGCGCCGCGGCCGCGCACGCTCCAGCGGCGCACGCCCCCGCAGACGCCGCCCGGCCCCGAGCGCCTGAGGCGCGCGGCGCAGAACCCGGCGGCGAGCCAGCGCCGCCAGCGACCGCCGCGCCGCGCAGCCAGGCGGCGCCTCGGCCCAGCGCGGCACCCCGACCCAGGGCGGCGCCGCGACAGGCAGCGCGCGCGGAGCCCGAGGCCAGCGAGCCCCCCGGCGACAAGGCGCGAACCGCCGCCGCGCGGACGAGCGCTGGCGCGGGCGAGGGCGGCCAGGGCGACTTCGGGGCGGCCGGCCCGAGCGCGGTGCGCAGCCTCGGGCGCGCGTTCACGAGGACCATTCCGCCTGCGTGCCAGGCGGATCCGATCTGGGCGACGCTCCCGCTGGGGAGCGCCGGCAAGGCGCGCTTCGTCATCGACATCGATGACGCCGGGCACATCGCGTCGTGGCGTCCGGAGGGGGAAGAGCCGCTCGCGCGACACCTCGGCAACCTGGCGAAGCGGACGATCGCGCTGCTCGGGAGCGGGACGTTCGCCGTGGCGCGCGGGGCCGTGACGGCAGGGAAGCAGACGCTGGAGATCAGCGCCGTCATCCGCGCTGGCGCCGAGGATGGGGAGACGGGCGCTCCGGCCGATCTGGCGTGGCGCTTCGAGGGCGGCCGCGGCAAGGCGTCGTTCGCCCAGCCCGGCGGCCGCCTCGTGGAGGTCGTCGTCCAGGTGGTGCGCACGGAGGTCGCGCGAGGCGCGCCGCCCGGCTGAGCGCCCGGCGCGCCGCCTCGTCCAGGCCAGGCCGCCGCGTCGCCCGGGCGGACGAAGCCCTCCAGGCGCGCGTCCCGGCGCTCCTTGCGGTCCCGCCTCGAGGCTCTACGTCCGGCGCGTGGGACGGCTCCACGCTGCCGCATGGGCGTGTGTCGGGTTCCTCGGGGCCGCACCGCTCGCTGCCTGCGACGACCGGGCGGCCGCGCTCTCACCGCCCGCGACGCCGCGCCACGAGGCGGGCGCGCCGTGCTCGATCCAGCGCGCGGAGCTGCCGCCCGCGCCTCGAGCAGCTCCGGGCGCGGACGGCGCGATGATCCTGCCTGCGCTGATCGAGCAGGTGCGGCCTGTGGTGGTGACCGTCGCCACCCTGCGCGCGGCCTCGCTGCCGGACGGGCGCGCGCCCCCGAGATACCCCTTCCGCGGCGGCGCGCCGCGGGTGGAGCGGGCGATCGGATCAGGGCTCGTGATCGCCGCGGAGGGGCTCGTGCTGACGAGCGATCACGTGGTCGGCGACGCGTTCGGCATCGAGGTGCAGCTCTCGGACGAGCGCGCCTTCGAGGCGACCGTGGTCGGGCGGGATCCGATACTCGACGTGGCGCTGCTGAAGCTGCTCGGGGCAGAGTCGCTGAGGGTCGCGTCCCTCGGCTCGAGCGCTGCGGTCCGGCCCGGCGACGACGTGATCGTCGTCGGCAACCCGTTCGGCCTCGGACCGACAGTGACCCGGGGCATCATCAGCGCGACGTCCAGGCCCATGGGCGCGGGGAGCCTCGACGGCTTCCTCCAGACCGACGCCGCCATCAACCCGGGAAACAGCGGCGGGCCGCTCTTCAACGCGGCGGGACAGGTGATCGGCATCGCGACGGCGATCCACGCCGACGGTCGCGGCATCAGCTTCGCCCTGCCGATCGACGAGGTCCTGGAGGTCCTCCCCGAGCTGCGGGAGACGGGCCGCGTGGACCGCGGGCGCATCGGGATCAGCTTCCAGGAGGTGACGACGCAGCTCGCTCGGGTGCTCCGGCTGCCGGGCCGGATGGGCGCGCTCATCACGGAGGTCGAGCCGGAGAGCCCCGGCTCGCGGCTGGGCTTCAAGCCCGGCGACGTGATCACGTCGCTGGAGGGGCGCCGGGTCGAGCACGCCCGCGAGCTCGCGCGCGCGCTCCGGCGATCCAAGCCTGGGGACAAGGTGACGCTCACGTACAAGCGCGGCGGCGCGGACCGACGCGCCACGGTGAGGCTCGAACGGCCGGCCCGGCACGAGCCCCCGCCGAGACTGCGCCTGCCAGACGACCGCGCAGGCAGGGATGGCGAACAGCCGCCGCTCGGCGTGCTGGCGAGCGACGCGCTGGAAGGGGCGCGCATCGAGTCGATCGCGCCGCAGAGCCCGGCGGCGGGCCGGCTCGAGGTGGGCGATGTGGTGCTCGACCTGAACGGGGTGCCGGTGCTCAACGGCGCCGACCTGGCCGCGCGCCTGCGCGCCGCGGGGCGCCAGGACCTGCTGTTCCGGGTCCGGCGCAACGGGTTGGCCCGTTACCTCGCTGTCCCGGCGCGCTGAGCGAGCGTCGTTCTCGCGCGGTCGGCTCGCGCGCCGAGCGCGGGCTACATGCCCGCGAAGGACGCTGCTACGTTACGCCGCATGGGAGCTTTGGCAGGCGCGAGGTGCCCGATTTGCCGCAAGGCGGCGGGGCCCAGGCCCGAGAACCCGGCCTTTCCGTTCTGCTCGCCGCAGTGCAAGCTGGTGGACCTCGGCCGCTGGCTCGAGGGCAGCTATCGGGTGCCTGGCCCACCGGTCTCCTCGGTAGACGCCGAGACCCTGGAGTCGAGGGGACGGATGGACGGGCTCGACGGGAACACCCAGGAAGAGGACGAATGATCGCTCGCCGCGCGCTTTGCTTGCTCACGGTCCTCACGTCAGCCGCGGCGGCGTCCACGGCCGCGGCGCAGCCCGTCCCGGGGACCACGCCGTACGGCGCCGCCAGCGCCCCCTCGCCCTCCGGCGCCCCGCCCGCGCAGCCGAACCCCTACGATCCATCGATGCAGGCCGGAGGGCTGGCGCCGCCCCCTCCGATGACGGCGCCTGAGCCGGAGCCTGTCTCACCTGACGACACGGAGCGGCGCCTCGAAGAAGCCAAGAAAGAGGACTCGGGGCGAGGGCTCGAGCTCGTCTGGTTGAACGTCGAGGGAGGCTACGAGAACGTCGGCCTCCAGACGTTCAACATCGACGAGGAAGAGCTCACGGCCGGGTTCATCTCGAGCTCGGCGAACGGGGGCGTCGTCGGCGCCGGGGTCGGAGTCCGCCTGCTGTTCTTCACCCTGGGCGCGCGCGGACGGGTGGGCTTCTTCAACGACTGGCAGCTCTTCAGCGCCGGCGGCGAGGTCGGGATGCACCTGCCGCTCGGCAAGCTCGATCCGCACATCGATCTGGGCTTCGGCTACGCCGGCCTCGGGAGCTTCAAGAGCGCGGTGAGCGGCGCGGCCGACGCGATCGCGATCCGCGGCTTCTACGGGAGGATCTCCGGTGGGCTCGATCTGTACCTGTCGCCGGTCTTCTCGATCGGCGCGAACGCGAGCTGGGAGCTCCTGGCGCTGACCAGGCCGGGGCTCACCTCGGAAGAGATCGATCGGATCAAGGGCGAAGCCGCCACCACGCCCCAACAGGCCAAGGCCGATCTGCTCGCGGCCGAGGGCTCCAGCGTCGGCTCGGCGCTCGCCCTGACCGCTGTCGCCGGGCTCCACTTCTAAGGGCCGCGGGGCGAGCTCCGCCGCCCCTGCCCTCGCGCCCATGAACGCCGCCGCCGCGCTCATCTGGATCGCCACCATCGCCGCGCCGCTCGGGGGCCTGGCCGCGCTCCTCCTCGGGTCGCAGCGCCTCTACGGCCGGCGCCGGTTCGTGGTGGGGACCGCGCTGCTCGGCGCGCTCGCGTTCGTGCCAGCGCTGCTGCTCGAGAGCTTCCTCCAGCGCTGGCAAGGGCTCGACAAGGCCGCCAGCACGCTCGATGCCGTCACGCTCATCTACCTCTTCGTGGTCGTGGCGCCGCTGGAGCAGGGGCTCAAGGTGGCGGCGGTCGCGCCGATCGCCCGGCTGCGCGCCGTGGACGAGCCGTTCGATGGACTTGTCTACGCCGCCGCCGCGGCGCTCGGGTTCGTGTCGGCCCACAACGCCGTGTACCTGTGGGGCCGGTCCCTGTCGTCGATCGATGTAGTGCGGGCTGTGCTCGCCGTGCCGGCGCACCTCTTCTTCGCCTCGCTCTGGGGGTACGCGCTGGGCCGCGAGCGCAAGCGGCCGCTCGGGGGCCGTCGCTTCAATGCGGCGTGGCTCGTCGCGATGCTGCTCAACGGCGCCTACGACTACATCGTCTTCGCGTGCCGCCCGGCCGCGCTCTTCATCGCGGCGCCGATGCTCCTCGGCATCGGCTTCCTGACGTTCCTCGCCGCGCGCGATCTGCTCCGCCGGAGCGCGTCGCCGCACAGCTCGCAGCGAAGGGAGCGCCGCTTCCTCCCCCACATCGCCCCGCCGTCGCTCGGTACGATGCGCGAGGCGCTGCGGCGCACGGAGCGGCCGCTGATGTTCACCTGGATCGCCTTCGGCGCGCTCGTCACGGTCGGGGTGATGACGACCACGCTCGCCCTGGCGGTCGCGCTCGGCCACCGCTTCGGCGTCGACTTCGCGGCGGTGGATCGGGGCGACGCCTCGACCGCCGCGGCGGCGCCGCTCCTGCTGCTCGTCGCGGCAGCGATCGCGGCCTTCCCGTTCGCCGGCTACCTCGTCGCTCGCGCCTCATCGACGGGCAGCGTGCTGGAGCCGGCGGCATCCGCGGCGCTGGCCATCCTGGGCTCCCTGGTGCTGCTCGGCCTCGCAGCCCCCGTCGCGGTCGTGTTCGCGACCGCGCTCGCCCCCATCGCCTTCAGCCTCGCGTGTGCGGGCGCCTGGATCGGCACGACACGCTGAGCGCGACGCGCGCTGGCGTCGCACTGCAGCGCTCCTTCACCAGCCCTGCGCACGAGTCCTACGCGGTCGCCGCCTTCGCCGCCGGCTGGTGCTTCGCTACCTCGTCCTGGAACCTGCGGAGGAGCTCTTGCGCCGCGGGCGAGAGGTTCCGCGGCACCTCGACCTGGATGATCACCTGGAGCGTGCCGCGGCCGCGGCCGTCGATCCGGGGCGCTCCTTTGCCCTTGACCGAGATCACCTCGCCGGGCTGCACGCCCGCCGGGACCTCGACGTCCACCGCCGTGTCGTCCGGCAGGTCGATTTTGACCGTGCTGCCGAGCGCTGCGTCAACGAAGGAGACGGGCACCCGCGTGACGAGGTCGAGGCCGTCTCGCTCGAATCGCTCGTCCGCGGCGAGATCGACGTCGACGTACAGATCGCCGGGCGGCGCGCCCTGGGCGCCCGGCATCCCCTGCCCCGGCACCCGCAGCCGCTGGCCTCCGTCGATGCCGGCCGGGAAGTTGACCACGACCTTCCGCGTCTTCTCGACCGCGCCGAACCCCTTGCAGGTGGCGCACGGCGTCTTGATGACCGACCCCTCGCCCGAGCATTCGGGGCAGGTCTGGGTGAACATCACGAAGCCGCGCGAGGTCGAGACCTGACCGGCGCCGCCGCACGTGCCGCACGGCTTGCGCTTGGTCCCCGGCTTGGCGCCCGAGCCGGAACACTCCTCGCACGCGACCGGCGTGCGCAGGACCACCTCCCGCTTGCAGCCGAGCAGGGCGTCGCGCAGCGAGAGCCGCTGCTGAACCCGGATGTCCTGGCCGCGCGCCGGGCCCCGCCGCCGGCGCTGCCCGCCGCCGAAGCCGCCGAAGAACTCCGAGAAGATGTCCTGGAAGTGGGAGAAGATGTCGCTGTCAGCCCCGGCGCCCATCCCCTCGAGGCCGGCGTGCCCGAACTGATCGTACCGGCGGCGCTTCTCCTCGTCGCAGAGGACCTGGTACGCCTCGGTGGCCTCTTTGAAGCGGGACTCCGCCGACGCGTCGCCGGGGTTTCGGTCCGGGTGGTACTTCAACGCAGCCTGACGATAGGCCTTGCGAATGTCGTCAGGCGTCGCGTCTCGCGCGAGGCCAAGAACTTCGTAGAAGTCGCGCTTTTCACTCATGAATCGTGGACCGCCGCGTCGATCCTGCCCGACAGGGGGCATAGGCGCCGGCTGACCATAAGTCCTCGCCCGCGCCTGTCAACGCGCAATACAGCGTGAACGCCCATCGAGGGCTGTGCGTCGCGAGGTCTTCCGTGCAGGCTGAGACGCTGCTACTGGCCCCGGCGCTGGAACGCGGGCGTGTCCCAGTCGGAGTCGAGCGGAGGGACGAAGCTCGCGCGGTCGCGCGGGCCGTTGCCGCCGCCCGCAGACTGCGCCTGCGGCGCGGGCCGGCGGGTGGTCGGGTACGCGACCTCTTCATGACGGTGCGGCTGGCGCTGCGTCATGGGAGGAGCGCTCGGGGCGGAGCGGGCCGACATCGGACCGGCCGCGGCGGCGAGCGACGCGCCGATGGAGTGCGCCGTCGCGCGGGGCTGCGCGGCGCTCGCGAGGTGCTGGGGGACCTCGGCGACGAGGTGGTCGAAGCCGGTCGCGATGACCGTGACCTTGATCATCTCGCCCATGTTCTCGTCGATGGTCGCGCCGAAGATGATGTTCGCGTCCTCGTGCGCCTGCTCCTGCACGAGCGTCGCGGCCTCCTCGATCTCGCGCATCCGCATGTCGGGGCCGCCCACGATGTTGATGAGCACGCCCGTCGCGCCCTCGACCGAGATGTCGTCGAGCAGCGGCGAGCTGACGGCCATCTCGGCGGCGAGGCGCGCGCGGCCCTGCCCCTTCGCGCAGCCGGTGCCCATGAGCGCGCGGCCCATGTTGGACATGACCGTCTTCACGTCCGCGAAGTCGACGTTCACGATCCCGTTCTGCGTGATGAGATCGCTGATGCCCTTGATCGCCTGGTATAGGACCTCGTCCGCCTTGCGGAACGCCTCGACGAACGAGAGGTCCTCGTCGCCCAGCGAGAGGAGCTTCTGGTTCGGGATCGTGATGAGCGTGTCGACGTGCTCCGCGAGCATCGCGAGGCCGAGCTCGGCGCGACGCGAGCGCTGCTTGCCCTCGAAGAAGAACGGCTTCGTCACGACGCCCACGGTGAGGCAGCCCTCCTCGCGCGCGAGCTGCGCGATGACCGGCGCGGCGCCCGTGCCGGTGCCGCCGCCCATCCCCGCGGTGACGAACACCATGTCCGCGCCCTGGATGCACTCCTTCACCCGGGTCACGTCCTCGAGCGCCGCCTTGCGCCCCTTCTCGGGATCAGCGCCGGCGCCGAGACCGCGCGTTACGCTCGCGCCGATGTGGAGCTTCGTCGGAGCGAGGCTCGCGCCGAGCGCCTGCGCGTCCGTGTTGACGACGATGAACTCCACGCCCTCGAGGCCGAAGTTGATCATCGTGTTGACTGCATTGCCGCCAGAACCGCCACAACCGATGACCTTGATCCGGGCGTCGTACCCGGTGTGCTCGTCGGCAAACTCGATGGAGAAACTCATGAACTCCTCCCGGGGATATTCAGCTAGCCGCTCGGCCCGGCGCCGACCCCCGCGAAGGTCGAGCGGCGCGGAACCCTAAGTGCGCGAGGACGTCCTCGCTCCGGACGGTGCTCAGAGGGGCGCCTCTTCCCCTTTGAACGCCATTTTTCAAACCCTCTTGACTTCGACTTCAAGAGGGATCGCCGGTGCGTTCTTCGATCCTCTCAAACCCAATTCTCTAACAACTTTCTCTTGCTACGTCATGCTTAGAATGCTGCTCGAAGCCAGTTCCAGAACCTCCCGCTCGACCTCTTTTCAATCGACATTTCTTCGACGACTTCTCGGCGCGACTCGCGCTCGCGGACCTTCTCGCGGCGGCTCTCCCCGCGCCCGGCGTGGCCGACGTCGAGCGCCACCGGCGTGAGCGCGCGCGCCTGCGCGAGGGCGTTGGCGCCGTACTGAACGAGGCCCACGCCGGTCGCGTACTGCGGGCCAGCGACGAGCTGCGTGATGCCGCGCACGCCGACGGGCACACCGAGGCGCACCGGCATCCCCAGGATCTCCTCGGCGAACTCGGTCATGCCCTCCATCAGGACGCCGCCGCCGGTGAGCACCGCGCCGGCCGAGAGCTGCTCGAGCATCCCGGTGTCCTCGATCCGCTTGCGGATGACCGCGAAGATCTCCTCGACGCGCGGCTCGATGATGTCCGACAGGACGCGGCGCGCCGCCTTGCGCGGCATGTGCCCGCCGACGCCAGGGACCTCGATCTCCTCCTCGTCGCCGACCATGCGGCCGAGCGCGCAGCCAGCGTTGCGCTTCAGGCGCTCGGCCTCGCCCATCGGCGTGCGCAGCCCGGCGGCGATGTCGGCGGTCACGTTGTTGCCGCCCGCCGGGATCACGCTGGCGTGCGCGATGCCGCCATCCACGTAGAGGAGCAGGTCGGTCGTGCCGCCGCCGATGTCGATGATGGCCACGCCGATCTCCTTCTCGTCCTCGGAGAGCACCGCCTCGGCGCTGGCGAGCGGCTCGAGTACCACGTCGGCCACGGTGAGGCCGCAACGCTCCGCGCAGCGGACGACGTTCTGCACGCACGAGGTAGCGGCGGTGATCAGGTTCACCTTCACCCCGAGCCGGACGCCGCTCATGCCGACCGGGTCGCGGATGCCGTCCTGGTTGTCGACCGTGAACTCGCGCGGCAGGACGTGCAGGATCTGCCGATCGGCGTCGACCGGGATCGCCCGCGCGCCCTCGAGGACCCGCTCGACGTCCACGCGCGTGACCTCGCCGCCCGAGACCGCGGCGACGCCGTCGGACTGCTGGCAGCGGATGTGGCTGCCCGCGACGCCGGCATAGACGGTGCGGATCTCGACGCCCGCCATCGTCTGCGCGGCCTCGATCGCCTCGGAGATGGAGCGCACCGTCCAGTCGATGTTGCTCACCACGCCCTTGCGGAGGCCGCGGCACGGGACGTTGCCCACCCCGAGGATGGTGATCCCATCAGCGTCGATCTCGCCCACGACCGCCGAGACCTTGGTCGTCCCGATGTCCAGGCCGACGACGATCTCAGAAGTCTCCATCCGGCTCTTCATTGCGTGCACCACCTCATGAGGGGACGAGCCCCGTGCGCGTGTCAGGCGGGCACGACGCTGCCATGAGCCAGCGGAACCGGCCAAGTTTTGCTCGGCGAACGCCGACGCTCGCAGCGAGCGCGACGGCGCTCATTTCATCCTCACCACGACGCGCTCGGGGTGCGCGTCGTTGTCGAGGAAGATCACCGACGCGCTCGCCTTCCGCTGGGCGAGCTCGGTGAGCACCCGCGCGGCCTGGCCGACCTTGTCGCGGTAGGGCGGCTGCCCGAGGTGGAGCGCGATCGCTTCCTTGCCGATGGTGATGACGATCGACCCGTCCCGCTCGACGTGGAGCTCCTGGATCGGGTAGCGGCGGGCGATGCCCGCCCGCCCCATGTCCTCGACCACGTCGAGCAGGCGCCGGACCGCGATGACGACGCCGGCACGATCCCGCGCGACCTGATCGCCCGTGATCCCCGTGACGATCGGGAGGTCGACCGGGTCGTCCTCGGCGAGCTCCTTGAAGAGCTCGCCGTCGCGCGTCGAGAGGTAGAGATCGCCGCCGATCGCCACCAGGGCCTGCGCCTCCCGCTCGACGACGTTGACCTGGATGGTCGAGGGGAGCTTGCGGGTGACCGTCGCCTTCTCGATCCAGGGATCGGTGGAGATCGAGGCGCCGGCGAGCTCGAGGTCGAGCGTGAAGATGTTCTTGCCCACCTCGATGCCGCCGGCGCTCGCCACCTGCTCGGCCGTGCGGCGCTGAACGCCGTCGACGAGCACCGTGCGCACCGCGAAGCGCGGGCTCGACACGATGTAGCGGCGCGCGCCCCACGCGACCGCGGTCGAGGCGACGAGCACGACGGCGGCGCCCGCGAGCAGCTGCAGCGCGCGGAAATGGCGCGACAGCGGCCGCGCGGGGCGCGCCTCCCCGGGCGCGCCGCCCTTCCCTGGCGGGCGCGGCGGGCGCACCGAGACGCTCGTCGCGGGCGGGGCCGGCGACTCGTGTGACGAAGGGGTCGCGGCGCGCACGCGCTCGTTCTTCGGCGCCGGCGCCGCGGTCACGGGCTCCGGCTTCGATCCGCGCGCGGGCGCCGCTCGGCCAGGTGGCGCCGCGGGGAGCGAGGCCGTCGCGCGCCGGCGGTTCGGCGGCGGCGGGGCGCTCGGACGCTCGGTCATGAGCTGCCCTCCTGCGACGGCAGGGCCTTCGCCTCGAGCCGCGCCTTGAGCTCCCGCACGCAGGCGTTCACGTCGCCCGCGCCGAGCGCGATGACCACATCGCCCGGCCGGACGATCTGCTCGAGGGCCTCGGGGAGGTCGGCCTTGTCCGCGACGAAGCGCGCGTCGTGGTGGCCGTGCTCGCGGATCGACTGCACGAGACGCTCGGCGGTGATGCCAGGGATCGGCGGCTCGCCCGCGGCGTAGATGTCCGTCACGAGCAGCACGTCGGCCTGGTTGAAGGCGCGCGTGAACTCGTCGAAGAGGTCGCGTGTGCGCGTGTGGCGGTGCGGCTGGAAGGCCACGACGATGCGGTGGTCCTCGCCCGGGAACGCGCGCCTGGCCGCGTCGACGGTGGCGCGGATCTCGGCCGGGTGGTGGCCGTAGTCGTCGACCAGCGTGATGCCGCCGATCGAGCCGACGATGGTGAAGCGGCGTGCGACGCCGCCGAACGTGGCCAGCGCCTGCTTCGTGACGTCGAGCGGCACCTCGAGCTCGTCCGCGACCGCGATCGTGGCGAGGCAGTTCAGGACGTTGTGCGCGCCCGGCATCTTCACCGTGAACCCGCCGAGCGGCTCGCCTCGGCGGTACGCGTTGAAGCTCGTCTCGAGGCCGCGGAACTGGATGCCGCGCGCGGAGTAGTCGGACTGCGGCGAGACGCCGTACGTCACGTGGCGGCGCGGGATGCGCGGGAGCAGGTCCTGGACGTGCGGGTGGTCGAGGCAGAGCACGGCGAGCCCGTAGAACGGGACGCGCGCGGCGAACTCGACGAAGGCGTCCTTGATGCGCTCGTGCGTGCCGTAGTGATCGAGGTGCTCGGGGTCGATGTTGGTGACCACCGCGATCGTCGGCGTGAGCCGCAGGAACGAGCCGTCGCTCTCGTCAGCCTCGGCGACGAGCAAGTCGCCGGCGCCGAGCCGGGCGTTCGTGCCGAGGGCCGCCATCTTGCCGCCGACGACGACCGTGGGATCGAGGCCGGCGGCGCGCAGGACCGTGGCCACCAGCGAGGTCGTGGTGGTCTTGCCGTGCGAGCCCGCGATCGCGACGCCGTACTTCACGCGCATCAGCTCGGCGAGCATCTCCGCGCGTCCGATCGCCGGGATCCCGAGCGCGCGCGCCTCGGTGAGCTCGGGGTTCTCGGGCCGGATGGCGCTCGAGTAGACGACGACGTCGACCCCGCGGACGTTCTCGGCGCGGTGGCCGATGTCGATCCGGACGCCGAGCGACGTGAGCCGCCGCGTCGTCGAGCTCTCCTTGAGATCCGAGCCGGAGACCTCGAACTCGAGCGAGCGCAGGATCTCGGCGAGGCCGCTCATCCCGACGCCCCCGACGCCGACGAAGTGAACGTGGCGAACGCGACCGCGGAACATCAGCCTGCCTCCTCCTGACCGAGGGCAGCGCCGGGCGGCGCGGCCCCCCTCATCGCGGCGCGACGCGGCGCCTCCTCCGCGCGCGCCGCGCGACCGCCGAGGGGGAAGCGCAGCGCGCGGTGGCGCGGGGCTCGCGCGAGCTCCAGCAGATCGGCGGCGACGCGCGCGGCCGCGTCGGGCTTGGCGAGGGCAGCCGCGGCGTCCGCCATGCGGGCGCGGAGCGCCGGGTCGGCCGCGAGCCGGGCGATCTCGCCCGCGAGGCGCGCCTCGGTGGCGTCGGCCTGGGCGATGGCCACCGCGGCGGAGGTCCGCTCCAGGGACTGCGCGTTCTTCAGCTGGTGGTCGTCGGCCGCGAACGGGTAAGGAATCAGGATTGAAGGGCGGCCCACGGCGCAGAGCTCGGCGAGCGTCGACGCGCCCGCGCGGGCGATCACCACGTCGGCCGCGGCGAGCGCCTCGGCCACGTCGTCGATGAACGGGACGACGCGCGCGCGCTCGGCGAGGCCGAGCTCGGCGTACAGCGACCGGACGGCGGCCTCGCGATCCCTGCCCGTCTGGTGCACCACGTCGAGGTCGATGCCGCGCTCGCGTCCCTGCGCGATCTGCGCGATCGCGCGCGGGACGATGTCGTTCAGCGCCAGCGCGCCCTGGCTGCCGCCGAGCACGAGCAGGCTGAGCTTGCCCTTGCGCGGCGCGTACGGCGCACGCGCGAACGCGCGCCGGAGCGGGACGCCGAAGAGGCGCACCGAGCTCGGGCGCAGTGCGCCCGTCGCCTCCGGGAAGGCGACGTACGCCCGGTCGACGAGCGGCGAGAGGAGCCGGTTCGAGAGCCCGAGGACGCTGTTCGGCTCCAGGATCGCGACCGGCACGCCGAGCGAACGCGCTGCGAGGGACACCGGGCCGCCGGCGTACCCGCCGAGCGAGAGCACCACGCGCGCGTCGAGCCGCTCGACGAGCCGCCTCGCCTCCGGGAGGACGCGCCCCGCGCGGGCGGCTCCGCGCACGAAGCCGGAGAGCCCGCCGCCGCGGAGCGGCAGGACGTGGAGCAGCTCGAGGCTGTCGCCGCGCTCGCCCATCACGCGCACCTCGATGCCGCGCGCGGTGCCGACGTAGACCACGCGCGCGTCGGGCGCCGCGGCGCGGACGGCGTCGCCCACCGCGATCATCGGGAAGACATGGCCGCCTGTGCCGCCGCCGGCGATCAGCACGGTCACCATGCGCCGCCCTCCTCGGCCGACGCCGCGACGACGGCCGACGCGCTCGGCGCGTGCGGCACGGGCGAAGCGCCCGCCTTGCCGCGCTGCTCGGGGGCGACCAGGGTCCGCGACCGGCTGATGCTCAGCAGGACGCCGGCGGCCGCGGCGTTCACGAGCAGCGACGAGCCGCCGTAGCTGAGGAACGGCAGCGTGAGCCCCTTCGTGGGGAGGATCGCCATCGCGACGGCGAGGTTCGTCATCGCCTGCACACCGAAGAGCGTCGCGATGCCGAAGGCCATGAAGCTGCCGTAATCGTCGGCGGCCTCGAGGGCGATCTTCACGCCGCGCGAGACGATGGCGAGGTACGCCGCGCACAGGCCGAGGATGCCGACGAAGCCGAGCTCCTCGCCGACGATCGCGGAGACGAAGTCGGTGTGCGCCTCCGGCAGGTAGAGCACCTGCAGCCCCCGCCCGAGGCCCAGCCCGAAGACCCCGCCGGAGCCGAAGCTCATGACCGACTGGAACGGCTGGTACGCGAGGTCAGCGCGGTTGTTGTCCATGTCGATCCACGCGAGGTAGCGCGCGTAGCGGTAGCCGCTGAACCGGACGAGCGCGGCGCCGGCGAGCGCCAGCAGCATGGTGAACGCGGCGATGTACGGGACGCGCGCGCCCGCCACGAACAGCAGCGTGAAGGTCAGGAAGAGCAGCACGACCGCGCTGCCGAAGTCGGGCTGCTTGAGGCAGAGGAGCATCAGGAGCCCGACCACGATGAGGTGCGGGAGGAAGCCGACGGAGAACGACTTGATCCGGTCGGCCTTCTTGGAGAGCGAGTAGGCGAGCCAGAGCACGATGCCGAGCTTCGCCACCTCGGCTGGCTGCACGTGGACCGGGCCAAGCGCGATCCAGCGGTAGGCGTTGCCGGCCCTGTGGCCGAGGCCCGCCACGCAGGCGACGAGCATCCCGGTCACGGCGATGAGCACCGGGTACGTGAGGACCTTGAGCCGGCGATAATCGATGCGGCTCGTGAGCCACATCGTGGCGATCGACAGGACGGCGTAGACGGCCTGGCGCTTGAGGAAGAACTGGGCGTCCTTGTAGCGCACCGTCGCCTCGACCGCGCTCGCGCTGTAGACCATCACCACGCCGAAGCCGATGAGCGCCGTGACGATGGCCGCGAGGAGGGCGTCGACCGGCCCCGAGGGGCTCGAGCGCACCTTCCAGAAGGCGTCGGCGGCCGCCGCCATCCCGCCCGGCTCCGGCTTGTCCTGCTCCGAGGGACCGATGTGCCGGTTCTTGGGTGCGTCGGCGCGCGCGCCGAACCCTCCGCGCCACGACATCACGACGCCACCTCCCCGGCGGATCCGCCAGTCGACCTCTGGAGCTCACGGACCGCGCGGACGAAGGCGTCGCCGCGGTCCTTGTAGTCGCGGAACATATCGAAGCTGGAGCACGCAGGGCTGAGCAGCACCGCGTCGCCGGGCCGCGCGAGCGAGCGCGCTGCGAGGACCGCCTCGTCCATCGAGGCCGCCCGCGCGATCGGCAGGACGCCGCTGGCCGCAGCGGCGATGCGGTCCGCGGCCTCGCCGAAGACGACCAGCGCGCGCCCCCGGTCGCGCAGCGCGGCCACGAGCGGCGCGTAGTCGCCGAGCTTGTCGCGCCCGCCCGCGATCAGGACGGCCTTCTCCTCGCGCAAGCCGGAGAGCGCGGCGACGGAGGCGCCGACGTTGGTCCCCTTGGAGTCGTCGTAGTAGCGGACGCCGTCGACGTCGGCGACGAGCGCGGTGCGGTGCGGGAGCCCCTCGAAGCGCGCGAGCGCCTCGGCGATCGCCCCGGCGGGCGCGCCGAGCGCCGCGGCGAGCGCCACGGACGCGCAGGCGTTCGCGAGGTTGTGCGCGCCCGTGAGCCGGACGCGCTCCAGCGGGTAGCTCGCGCCCGCGACGCGATCGACGATCGCGCCGCCCGCCACGGCGACGTCGGCGCGGGCGTCGCTCGCGCTGAACGTCACGACGCGCGCGCGTCCCCGCGCGGCCTGGCGCGCCACGAGCGCGTCGCCGAGCGGGACGACCGCGACGTCCTCCGGCGTCATGCGCTCGAACGGGTTGCCCTTCGCGTCAGCGTACGCCGCGAAGCTCGGGTAGCGGTCGAGGTGATCGTCCGTGATGTTGAGCAGGGCGTGGGCGCGGGCGTGCAGCGTCGGGACGCGCTCCGCCTGGTAGCTCGAGATCTCCAGGACGAGGACGTCCCACGCCTCGCGGACGACCTCGGCGAGCGGGGTCCCGAAGTTGCCGCCGACGAAGGTGCGCAGGCCGGCGCGATCGAGCATCGCGCCCGTGAGCGCCGTCGTCGTGCTCTTGCCGTTGGTGCCGCCGATGAGCGCGATGGGCGCCGACACGAAGCGCGACGCGAGCTCGAGCTCGCCGATGACCTCGCGCCCGGAGCGCGCGACGGCGTCGAGGGCGGGGAACGACGGCACGCCCGGCGAGACGACCACGAGATCGGCGCCCTCGAAGAGCGCCGGGTCGTGCCCGCCCACGGCGAGCGCGGCGCCCTCCGCCTCGAGCGACGCGGCCGCGGCGGAGAGCCGCTCGCGCGGGGCGCCGTCGTTCGCGATGACGCGCGCCCCGCGCTCCATCAGGAGGCGCGCGGCCGCGACACCGCTCCGGCCGAGACCGACGACGATCACTGTTCGTCCGCGGACGTCCATCATGCCCTCATCGCAGCTTCATCGAGGCCAGCGAGACCAGCGCCAGGAGGATGGAGATGATCCAGAAGCGAACGATGATCTTGGGCTCCGCCCACCCCTTCTTCTCGTAGTGGTGGTGGATCGGCGCCATCAAGAAGACGCGCTTGCCGGTGAGCTTGAACGAGAGGACCTGCGTGATGACGCTGACCGTCTCGATGAAGAAGATCCCCCCGAGGATGATCGACAGGAGCTCGTTCTTGGTGAAGACGGCGAGCATCCCGAGCCCGCCCCCGAGGGCGAGCGACCCGACGTCCCCCATGAAGACCTGCGCGGGGTACGTGTTGTACCAAAGGAAGCCGATCCCGGCGCCGATGACCGAGCCGCAGTACACCGAGAGCTCGCCGGCGGACGCGATCGCCGGGATGTCGAGGTAGGTCGCGAGCGAGAAGTTCGCGATCGACGCGCCGACGATGTACGCGAGGATGAGGTACGTCCCCGCGTTGATGATCACCGGACCGATCGCGAGCCCGTCGAGGCCGTCGGTGAGGTTCACGGCGTTCGACGTCGCGACGACGACAAAGACAGCGAACGGGACGTAGGCGTAGAGCGGCAGCTCGATCGGGTACTTCGAGAACGCGACGAACGGGATCGAGAGCCGCGTCCTGATCTCCGCCCAGTCGGGCGGGAGCTTCGAGGCGAGCAGGAACGTGTAGGCCACGGCCGCGCCGCCGATGAGCACCTGGCCGATGAGCTTGTAGCGGCCCGGCAGGCCGCCGCTGTTCCTCCGCTTGATCTTGAGGAAGTCGTCCAGGTAGCCGATGACGCCGTAGCCCGCGGTGACGGCCGTCGTCGCGAGGACGAAGGGATTCCTGAGATCGGCCCACAGCACGGTGGGGAGCAGCAGCGAGAGCAGGATGAGCGCGCCGCCCATCGTCGGCGTGCCCGCCTTGATCTTGTGCGTCTCCGGCCCCTCGGCGCGGACCACCTGCCCGATCTGCTTGCGCCGGAGCTCGCGGATGAACCACGGCGCGAGCACGAACGTCAGCACCATGGCGGTGATCGTCGCCATGATGGTGCGGAACGGGATGTACCGGAGGACGTTGAGCCAGCTCAGCCAGCCGTAGTGGAACTTGAGCGGGTAGAAGAGCTCGTAGATCACGCCGCGCCTCCGTGCGATCGCTGGTCGGCCATGGACCGCGAGCGGCGAGCGGCGAGCGCGCGCCGCGCCTCGTTGCGATCGTCGAACGGCAGCGTGACACCGCCGATGATCTGGTACGGCTCGTGGCCCTTGCCGGCGATGAGGACGAGGTCCCCCGGCTCGGCCTCGAGCACCGCGCGCTCGATCGCGCGCGCCCGGTCGAGCTCGACGATGACGCGCGCGCGCCCCGCGGCGAGGCCCGGCAGGATGGCGTCGGCGATCGCGCGCGGCTCTTCGCTCCGCGGGTTGTCGTTGGTGACGACGGCGACGTCGGCGGCGCGGCCGACCGCCTCGCCCATCTGCGGCCGCTTCAGCGGATCGCGGTCGCCGCCGCACCCGAAAACGCAGAGGATGCGCCCCTGGCTGAGCGCGCGGACGCTCGCGAGCACGCGAGCGAGGGCGTCCGGCGTGTGGGCGTAGTCGACGAGCACGATCACATCGTCGTCGTCCGGCGTGTCGCAGCGCTCCAGGCGGCCCGCGATCTGGATGGGTGACGAGAGCGCCGACGCGGCGTCCTCGACGTCGAAACCGAGCAGGTACGCCACGGCGAGCGCGGCGAGCAGGTTCGACGCGTTGTGCGCGCCGAGCAGGTGGGAGCGGACGGTGACCTCGCCGGCGGGGGTGCGGGCGCGGATGAAGATGCCGCTCGCCGAGTGCGCGAGCTCGACGGGGGCGATCTCCGCCGTGTCCGGGCCGGCGCCCACCTCGGTCGAGTAGCGCGCGAGCGTCGCCGCGGCCGGGCGCGACAGCCCGCCCGGCGCGAGCATCTCGACGAGCTGCCGCCCGAAGGGATCGTCGACGTTGATGACGGCGGCGCCGGGGCCGAGATCCACGAACAGGCGCGCCTTCGCCGCCGCGTACGCCTCCATCGTGCCGTGGTAGTCGAGGTGATCCTGGGTGAGGTTCGTGAAGACCGCGATCCGGAAGCGGATCGCGTCAGCGCGCTTCGCCGCGAGCGCGATCGACGAGACCTCCATCACGAGGTGCGTCGCGCCGCGCTCGACCATCGCGGCGGCGACGCGGGCGAGCTCGTCGGCCTCGGGGCTCGTATGCGAGGCGGGGACGTCGAGATCCTCGAAGCGGTAGCCGAGCGTCCCGACGATCCCGGCCCGCCCGCCGCACCGGTCGACGCAAGCCTGGACGAGGTGGGCCGTCGTCGTCTTGCCGTTCGTGCCGGTGATGCCGACGACCTCGAGCGTGAAGGTCGGATGCCCGTAGACCACCGCCGCGGCCTGCGCGAGCGCGAGCGGCACGTCGGGCACCTCGATGCGGGCGGCGCCGAGCGTGTCGGCCGCGCTCCCGCGGGCGAGGATGACCGCCCGCGCGCCGCGCGCGACGGCCTCGGGGATGAAGCGCTCGCCGTGCGCGCGCGCCCCCGCCCGCGCGACGAAGATGTCCCCTTCCGCCACCTTGCGCGAGTCGAGGTGCACGCCCGTCACGCGCATGTCCGCGGCCTCCGCCGGAGAGAGCGCGGCGCCCGGGATCTCGCGCAGCACGTCGCCGAGCCGGAGCGCGAGCTCGGTCTCGGTGAACACGGCCTCTGTCTGGTCGCGCTCTGTCATGTGGGCGGCTCGAAGATGAGCTTCAGGGGCGATCCTTTGGGCAGCACGGTCCCCGCCGGAGGCTCCTGGCGCGTGAGCCTGCCCGTCCCCTCGACGCTCGGGTCGAGCCCGAGCGCCGCGGCGCTCTTCACCGCCTCGCGCTGCGGCAGGCCGGTGAGATCGGGGACGCGCAGCTCCCCCGTCTTGAGCGGCGCGGACGGCGTGACCACCGCGGTCGAGATCGGCGCGGCCGCGGCGCGCGCCTCGCTGAGCACCTGGTAGGTGTTCGCCGCGATGTCCTCCCCCGACTGCTCGCCGATCTCCGACAGCTTCATCGGCACGCTCCCGCGCGGGGTAACGCCCAGGTAGCGGAGCGCCATCTCGCCGACCCGCCGGAAGACGGGCGCCGCGACGGAGCCGCCGCCGTAGGTGCCGCCCATCGGCTCATCGAGCACCACCGCGATGGCGAGCCGAGGCCGCTCGGCCGGGACGAACCCGACGAACGACGCCACGTAGTGGGTGTCGGTGTACCTTCCCGTCGCGGGATCGATCTTCTGCGCCGTGCCCGTCTTCCCGGCGACGCGGAAGCCCGGGATGGCCGCCTCGACGCCGGTCCCGTCCCCCTCGGTGACCGCGACGAGCATCTCCGACGTCAGCCGCGCGATCTGCGCGGGCACCGCGTCGCGGCGCACGCGCGGCGACGGCTCCGAGAGCGTGACGCCCGTGCCGTCGGTGATCCGCTTGATCAGGATGGGCTCGAGCAGCCGCCCGCGGTTGGCGATCGACGCCATGGCCATCGCGAGCTGGAGCGTGGTCACGCTGATCCCCTGCCCGAAAGCGGCCGCGGCCGTCTCGACCTGGACCCAGGGGCGACCGCGCGGCCGGAGCACGCCCACGGACTCGCCCGGCAGCGGCACGCCGGTCAGGTCGCCGAAGCCGAACCGGCGGAAGCCCTCGTACAGCCGCTGCTCGCCGAGCCCGAGCGCGATCTTCGCCGTGCCGATGTTGGACGACTGGCCGAGGATCTGCGGCAAAGTCAGCCACTTGTGCACGTGCGTGTCGTGGATCACGACGTTGTCGATCGCCATGTTCCCCTCCTCGCAGTAGATGGTCGCGCTCGGGGAGACGCTCTTCGCCGCGAGCGCGCTCGCGATGGCGAACACCTTCATCGTGGATCCAGGCTCGAAGCGATCGACGACGCAGCGGTTGCGCCGAGCTCCCGGGTCGCTCTGCGAGTAGTCGTTCGGGTTGAACCCCGGCGCGCTCGCCATGGCGAGGATCTCGCCGTTCTCGGGGTCGACGACGACGATCGATCCGCCGAGCGCCTCGTAGGTCTTCATCGCCGCCTCGAGCTCGCGCTCGGCGGTGAACTGGATGCCCTTGTCGATCGTCAGGTGGACGTTGTGCCCGGCGAGCGCCTGCTCGTCCTCGATCCCCTCGGAGAAGATGAGCCGGCCCGACCGATCACGAAGCCCGCGCACCTCGGACGCGTTGCCGCGGAGCTCGTGCTCGAGGCTGAGCTCGATCCCCTCCTTGCCCTCGCCGTCGGTGGCGACGAAGCCGAGCAGCGGGCCGGCTAGCTCGCGGTTCGGGTAGAAGCGGCGCCCCTCGCCCTCGATCACGAGCCCGCGCACCGGGTAGCGCTGCTTCCGGTCCGAGAGCGCGCGGACGTCCTCGACCTCCTGCTCGGAGATGCGGCGCTTGAGCCAGGCGAAGCGTCGCCGACGGCTGAGCTTCTCCACGACCTCCTCGACGGGCAGCGAGAGCGCCTGCGCGATGCGCTCGGCGTACTGCTGGATCTGCGTCGGGATGTACTTCTCCTCGATGCCGCGGAGCATCTCGACCGCGTCCACCGAGACGCTGGGCACCTCCACGCTCTCGGCGAGCGGCGCGCCGTTCCGGTCGTAGATGGTGCCGCGCTTCGGCGTGATGTGGAGCCGCCGCTGGCGCTGCCGCTCCGCGAGGTCGTACCAGGCGTCCCCGTCCTCGACCTCGATGCGGTACGCGCCGGACACGACGCCGCCGAGGCCGAGCGCCATGAGGCCGCAGAGCAGCCCCATGCGGATGCGGATCCACCGCGCGCGCCGGGGGTCGAGGTTCTTCATTCCTGCTGCCCCCCGCTCGGCGGCGCGCTGCCGGCCTCCCCGCTCGCCGGCTCACGCTCGTCCGGCAGCGCCGCGTAGCCCCGCACCGGGATGACCCGCTCGGGCGGCGGCGGCGTCATGCCGAGCAGCGTGCGAGCGACCATCTCCACGCGCTGCGGCGTCTCGTAGCTGGCCGCCTCGAGCGACAGCACCCGCTTGACCTCGCGCAGCCGCGCCTGCTCCGCGCGCGCCCGGCCGAGCCGGTAGCCGAGGTCGACCGTGCGCCCTCGCAATGCGAGGTGCACGACGAACGCCGCCACCGTCGCGGCTACCGCGAGCGTCCAGAGCACGAGGAACGGGCGCTGCCTCACGCGAGCGCCTCCGGGCGGCCGACGCGCCGAGCGGCGCGGAGCTTCGCGCTGCGCGCCCTCGGGTTGTCGGCGATCTCGTCGTCGCTCGCGGTCACCGGCTTCTTCGTGAGCGGCTGCCACACGTCCGGCTCGCGCAGCGCGCGCTTCACGATGCGGTCCTCGAGCGAGTGGAACGCGATGACGGCGAGCACGCCGCCGGGCGCGATGATCCGCGGCGCGGCCGCGAGCAGCGCCTCGAGCTCGTCGAGCTCTCCGTTCACGGCGATGCGCAGTGCCTGGAACGTGCGCGTCGCCGGATCGACGCCGCCGATGCGCGCCGGCCCGACGGCGCGCACCACGGCGCGCCGCAGGTCGAGCGTCGTCTCGAGCTCGCCGCTGTCGGCCGCCTGCTTGATGCAGCGCGCGACCCTCCGGCTGCGGCGCTCCTCGCCGTAGCGGTAGATGAGGTCCGCGAGCTCCTCGTCGCTGATCCGCTGGATGAGCTCGAGCGCCGTCTCGCCGCGGCTCGGGTCCATCCGCATGTCGAGCGGCCCCTCGGCGCGGAAGCTCATGCCGCGGGCCGGGTCGTCGAGCTGCATGGAGCTCACGCCGATGTCCGCCACGAGGCCGTCCACCCGCGCGACGCCGAGGGCCTCGAGGTGCCGCTCGATCTCGGAGAACTCGCCGTGAACGTAGGTCACCCGCTCCCCCATCCGGGCGAGCCGGGCGCGCGCGATGGCGAGGGCGCGCTCATCGCGATCGATCCCGATGACCCGGGTGCCGGGCGTCTCGAGGATCGTCTCGGCGTGGCCGCCGGCGCCGAGGGTGGCGTCGACGTAGACGCCCTGGCTGACCGGCGAGAGCGCGGCGAGCACCTCGCGGCCGAGGACGGTGACGTGCGGCTCGCCTCGCGGGCGCGGCGGCGGAGGGGGGAGGTGCATGGGGACTACATTGACGACGTTCATAGGCGGAACTGCTCCGCGATTGCGGTCTTGAAGCTCTGGAGCTCGACCTCGCTCATCTGCTGAGCGGCCTTCCACCGCTCCTGCGACCAGAGCTCGATCGTCTGTCCCATCCCTGCCCACAGCACGTCCTTGGTGAGGCTGGCGTGCTCGCGGAGCGACGGGGGGATGAGGATCCGGCCCTGCTTGTCGAGGTCGCACTCGACGGCCGCGGACAGGTAGCGGCGCCGGAATGCGACCACGTTGGAATCAAACTGCGGCAGCGCTGCAATTTTGGCCTCCAGCTCCTCCCACGCCTTCATTGGGTAGGCATGTAGGCAAGGGTCGAAGAGGGCCGGCGTGATGACCATGCGCAGGTCGTTCGCGGCTGCGAGCACGTCACGAAAGCGCGAAGGGAGGCTCGTGCGCCCCTTCGCGTCGATCGCGTGCTCGAAGTGACCGCGAAACATCGTGCTCATCGACCCCAGCTCCGGCTGGCCTGTCCCGCCGAGGGCTTGGTGGCGCGTTGCTCCACCGGGCGCACGCCGCCTCGTGACATTCTCTGCCACTTCTTCCCACGAAGCTCCGCCACGCTACGGAGGGAGGTGCCGAGTGTCAACAGTTTGGGAGATTTCTGGACCCCAGTGGCCACCTATGTAGGACATCCACCGCCAGGGCATTACCTCACAAAACAGCGCAAATTATCGCAAGTTAGCGACTCGGGTCGGTCCGTGGGGCGAAGTGGGGAGCCCTCTTGGGGTGGCGCGAGCACGTCAGGCGGAGTCCTGGCAAGGCGGAAAGGAAGCAAGGCGGATCGCCACTGCGGGCGCGGTGATCCGCGGGCGGGAGGTGGGGCGGCGCCCCCAGGAAACCGAGCGGGCTCGGCTTGTGCCGGGGTCCGGTGGGGAGGCGTGCGGCGAGACGGTGGGGGAGAGTGGGGCGCCGAGCGGCGAGCGCCGGTCAGCCGGGGAGGTCCGGCGGGGGAAGCGGGCGGTGGGGGAGAGTGGGGAGCCGGGCTGCGGCGCCGGTCAGCTGTGGGGGGTCACGTTGGTCTGGACCCACTCCACGATGCTCTTCAGGGTGGTCCCGGGGGTGAAGACGCCCTTCACGCCGGCGTCCTGGAGGCGCGCGATGTCCTCGTCCGGGATGATGCCCCCACCGAACACCACGATGTCCTCGGCCCCGTGCTTGCGGAGGGCCTCGATGACGGCGGGGAACAGGGTGTTGTGCGCTCCGGACATGATCGACAGGCCCACGGCGTCGACGTCCTCCTGCACGGCGGCGGAGGCGATCATGTCGGGCGTCTGGTGCAGGCCCGTGTAGACCACCTCGAAGCCGGCATCGCGGAGTGCCCGGGCGACCACCTTGGCGCCGCGGTCGTGGCCGTCCAGGCCGGGCTTCGCCACGAGGATTCGGACTTTGCGCTCTGCCATGATCGCGTCGATTACCGCCTGCCTGGGCAGGCGTAAAGCGCAGCGCCCCGGCGGTGCGGCCTCCCCTACACAGCTACATAGCGCGCGCTCTTACTGGGCGGCGAAGACGAACGGGATGGTCACGGGCGTGGAGCCCGAGGAAGGCGGGAAGCGCCAGGACTTGATCCGCGAGGCGATGCAGCTCGACAAGCCGGGGTAATCCTTCTCCGACCCGCCGGCCGAGACCGACTGGACGGCGCCCGAGGCGCCGATGACCACCGATGCCGAGACGCGGGCGGTGGTGGACGCGTTGCTGGCGCGCGCATCGAGGGCGGGCTGCCAGCAGTGGCGCCGGACGCTGGGGCGGTTCGACTCGACGACGCTGGAGATCTCCCCCTGAGAGAGCTGGCTCAGGCCAGAGCCGGCGCCCTGGGTGCCCGGCCCTGACGAGGGGCCGGGGACCCCGGCGCCGAACCCGGACCTGTCGATCGGGGCAGAGCTCCCCGAGGCGACCGGCTTCTCCGGCTGGGGGCGTTGGCTCGCGGCGCTACCCGGTCTGCCCGGCGCGGCGACCTCCGGCCTGGCTGACGCGGTCTCGGCCGCCGAAGGCACCTCGGGATCGACGCTCGGCGGGGGCGGTGGGGCCGCTGTCGGCAAGGTGGCCGGCTGGAGCGGCGCGGCGGGGGCGGTCACGACCTGCACGGGCGGCGGCTGCTTGGGAGACAGCAGGACGTAGGCGGAGACGCCGCCGAACGCCGCTGCCATCGCGATGAAGGCGTAAGCGAGCGGGCTCATGCCCGACCGCCGCCTCGGCGCGACCGTCTCGACAAGGCTGCCAGGCGTGGCCACCAGGGGGGCGGGCTCCACGGAGGAAAGAGGGGCCGCCGGCGCCGTCACCGGCGGCGAGCCGCCCGCTTGCGCCGACGCGAACGGCGAGCCGCCGGCCGCCACGCCGCCCGCGGCGCGACCCACGTTGGCCGAGGAGGTCGCCGCCAGCTCGGGCTTGGGCGTGGAGGCGACCGGGGCCGCCGGCTCGGCCGCGAACGGGTCGGCGAGCGCCTCGATGGGCGCGCCCGCGGCCTGGCCTCGCGCGGCGCCGCCCGCGGAGCCTGGCCACGCGGCCGGCGCGCTGACCGCCGGCGTGGCCGGCGCCGGGCGCGCTGCGGGCGCGGTCGGTGCGGCCGGCGCTCCCGCCGCCGTGAAGGCAGCGACCGAGCCGGCGACCGCCGGAGGCAGATCCTCCGTGCCGTGAGGCTCGGGCTCGCGCGCGACCGGGCGCGCGGGCGTGGCCACAGCCAGCGGAGGGACCCTCGCCGAAGAGGGCATCCGCGCCGAGGGAGGGACCTGCGCCTGACCGACGACGGAGAAGCCCGTGCTGCTGGTGCGACGCGCGGGCGTGGACACCCGGGTCGACTGGGCCTGGGTGACGATCTCGAGCAGCTCCGGGAAGTTCTTGAGCGGCAGCCACTCGTCGAAGCCCTCGCGCCAGACGAGCGAATCGCCGTCCACGGCGCCGGCCAGCGCCTTCTCGCGGATGACGGAGAGCCTCACCGGGCCGAGCGGGACACCGCCGACCCCGACGTACCAATCCTCGCTCGGCGTGGCGCGCACGGCCGGCGCCTTGCCGAGCGGGCGGTCATCGGACATCGACTGCTTGAACACGCCGGCGACCCCCGCCGGCGACGTGGGCTCCGCCCCTCGAGAGGCCGCCGGCGCGGGCTCTGCCCCTCGGGAGGCCGGCGCAGCGGCGGTCGCAGGCCTCCCGGGTGCCGGCGGGGCGGCCCGAGCCACCGACGGCGGCTGCGGTGCGGTCGCGGGGCGCGGGCTCGACGCGCTTGAAGGGCCCGACGCGCTCGACAGGCTCGACGCGCTCGACAGCCCCGGCGCGGGCCGCGCGACGGGGCCGGGGACAGCGCGCGGAGCGACCGGAGGTCGAGGCGCCCCCCCGGGGCGCGGGAGGGACTGCGAGGCTGGCCGGGGGGGCGACGGCGCAGCGCCCTGGCCCAGGGACGATGCGGGCGGCGCCTTGGCGCGGCTCGCGGCGCCAGCGCCGGCGGCCGGCGCGCCTGTCCCCGCGGCCGGCACCTCGTCGCTCGGCGGGGCGAGGTGCGCCTCGTCGCTCGCCGCGCGCGGCGGCTCCACGGGGAGCGCCTGCGCCACGGAGCTCTCGGTGACGCTCGCGCTGACCTGAATGAGGTGCCCGCATCGCCGGCACTGCATCCGTACCGACTTGCCAGCGACCTTCTCGTCGCCGATCTGGTACTTGGCCTTGCAGTTATCGCAGAGGAATTTCATCCAGGGACGCGCCTGCCGGTGGAAGCTGCCGGTGGAATCGGCGCAGTCTACGACAGCTTGACCCCAAACGACATGGGGTAGGCGCGGTCAGAGCAACCCGAGCAGGTGCTCCTTGATGGATTGCCGCGTCGGGTCATCGGGGGCGACGCCCAGCGCGCGCTCCCATGTCTCGATGGCTTTGTTGCGGAACCCGGCCTTCTGGTACAGCACGGCGAGGTTTTTCAGCGCTGGGAAGTGCTTGCCATTGATGTGCAGCGCCGTCTCCAGCTCCTGGATCGCGTCGTAGAGCTGGCCCTGCTTGCCGTAGAGCAGGCCGAGGTGGAAGTGCAGGCGGTAGGCGAGCGGATCGATCGCCGTGCCCTCGCGCAGGTGGCGCACGGCCTTGTCGAAATCGCCCGCGCGGTACGCCGCGATCCCTGCGGCGAGGAGGCGCTCCGCCTCGGCCGAGATCCGGTCCTGATCCCCGCGGATCGAGCGCGCCTGGAGCGCGTTCTCCACGGCGGCGACGACGTCGGCGACGCGGAACGGCTTCTCGATGTAGGCCTCCACGCCGTAGCTCGACTTCAGGTCCTCGGCGAAGCGCCACCCGCGGTACACGGCCGAGATCATGATGATCGGGATGTGGCCGTAGCGCTGGGTGCCCTTCATGCGGCGGGCGATGTCGAAGCCGTGCACCTCCGGCAGCATGGCGTCGAGGATCATCACGTCGGGCGGATTCTCCTTGACCATGCGCAGGGCGAGGAGCCCGCGGTCGGCTTCCTCGACGCGGTACCCGCGCTCCTCGAAGATGCGGCGGAGCAGCTTCCGGATCTCCGGCTCGTCGTCGACGACCAGGACGGTCGTCTGATCGCCCTGCGGGGCCTTGCCCGCGCCAGGGAGCGACTCGACGACGGACAGGTCGCGGTCGGCGGTGCCGAAATCGGTGTCCGTCAGCTCGTCGGCCGCCGCTGCCCTCCGCATGGCGTCGTCGACGACGAGCGGCGGGCCCGCCGAGGAGATGCGCGCCGGCGAAGGGGCCGCCGGCGGGCTCGGATCGTCGGAGAGATCCGCGAACGAGATCTCCGCGTCGTCGCGCGGACGCTCGGGCGCGGGCCGCGCGGGCGGGGCGGCGCTCGGAGCCGGCGGCGCAGGCGGTGCAGACGCCTGGGATACCGTCGACGGAGGCACGGCGGAGGGAGGCCGTCGCGCCGGCTGCGCCGGGGCGGGCGCGGGCGGCGCCTCGGTGGTGGACGCCGCTGAGGCGCCGAGCCCGGCCCGCTTCAGCACCTCGGGCGGGCACTTAGCGCCGACATAGAACGGCTCGCCCTGCTCCTTCATGTCGTAAGCGGCCGCGATGGTCCGCACGAGGGGACCCGCGAGCGCGATGTACGGGAAGACGCGCTTGCCGGTCACGAACTCGAGCTCGTCGATCACCTTCTTGTCGGCGGGCGCGGCCATGGCCACGAGGATGCGATCCTCGCGGACGAGCACGGGCAAGAGCTTGTGCTTCGCGGCGATCTCGCGGGGCAAGATCGAGAGGTCGCTCAGCTTGATGCAGACCTGGTTGAGATCGATGCCAGGAACGCCGCTCTGCTCGGAGAGGGCCTTCAGCGCAGCGACCTCGGAGACGGTGCCGCTCTCGATGAGGTTCGTGGCGAGGGGAACCCCCTTCGCACGCGCATCGAGGAGCGCCTGTTCGAGCTGGGGCTGAGTGACCGCCCTTTGCTGCAGGAGGATGCGTCCGAGCGGCTTCTTGTTGGCGTCTTGCGTCATTCCGCGGGCCGAGTCCGAAGGCTAATGGACGAGGAATGCGCGGGCAAGCACGCGACCCGCGCGCGAAGACGGCCGTTCGGCTGGCACGACCGGCTCGGGCTCACGGACCGGCAGATCGACCCCACGGCCTGGTCGAGCGCAGCCGAGGCGCCGCCCGGGGCGCGCGGCTGCGCGCGCGCGGCGCGATGCCAGCGGCGAGATCTCACCATCCGCTCATGGTACCCCGGAACCCGCGCCGGGCAGCGCGGACGTTGCGCCCGCCGGCGAGGGCGCCGCCCCGCGCCGGCGCCGAGCGCGGCCAGGAGCGCATGGCGACGATGTAGGGTCACTCGCTTGCGTCGGGCGCCCCGAGCCACGCGCGGGCGAACGCCGCGTACCGCTGCTCGGCGATGGCCGCGCGCGCTTCGCGCATGAGGCGGCCATACAGGTGGAGGTTGTGCTCCGTGAACAGGCGCAGCACCAGGATCTCGCCCGCCATGTAGAGGTGCCTCAGGTACGCGCGGCTGTAGCCCCCGGCGCAGGTAGGGCAGGCGCAGGTAGGGTCGAGCGGCGAAGGGTCGTCCTTGTAGCGCGCCTGCTTGATGACGATCTTGCCGTGCTGCGTGAGCGCCTGCCCGTTGCGGGCGTTCCGGGTGGGGAGCACGCAGTCGAACATGTCGACGCCGGCGCCGATGGCGTGGACGAGGTCGAGCGGCGTCCCCACGCCCATGAGGTAGCGGGGCCGCGCCGGGTCGAGGTGCGGGGCGATCTGCGCGACGACCTCGTGCATCATCGCGATCGGCTCGCCCACGGAGAAGCCGCCCAGGGCGAGCCCGTCGAACGGCAGGGCGCCGAGCTCGTCCGCGTGCGCCGTGCGCAGGGCGACCGAGGTGCCGCCCTGCACGATGCCGAAGAGCGCCTGGGCGGGGCGCTTGGCGGCGAGGCAGCGCTTCCCCCAGCGCGTCGTCAGGCGGCACGCCTCCTCGACCTCTGCGAGCGGCGCGCCGCCGGGCGGGCACACGTCGAGCTGCATCGCGATGTCGGCCCCGAGCAGCCCCTGCACCTCCATCGCGACCTCGGGCGTGAGCGCCTTGCGCGCGCCGTCGAGGTGCGACCGGAACACGAAGCCGTCCTCGACGAGTGTGCGCCGCTCGGCGAGCGAGAAGGCCTGGAAGCCCCCGGAGTCCGTGAGCATCGCGTGTGGCCACCGCGAGAACGCGTGCAGCCCGCCGAGCTGCGCGACGAGCTCGGGCCCCGGGCGGAGCCACAGGTGATACGTGTTGCCGAGGACGATCCTCGCGCCGGTCGCCGCCACCTCGGCGGGGGTCAGCGTCTTCACGCTGCCCTGGGTGCCGACCGGCATGAACGTCGGCGTCAGGACCTCGCCGTGCGGCGTGGACAGCACGCCCGTGCGGGCGTGACCGTCCCGCGCGAGCTCGGAGAAGGAGAAGCCAGGCGTCCGGCTCATGGCGCGCTCGCTCCGCGGATCAACATGGCGTCACCGTAAGAATAGAAGCGGTAACCGGCGTCGATCGCCGCGCGGTACGCGAGCAGCGCGCGCTCGCGGCCGGCGAAGGCGAACACCAGCGCGAGCAGCGTCGAGCGCGGCAGATGGAAGTTCGTCAGCAGCGCGTCGATGACGCGGAACCGGTAGCCGGGCTGGATGAGGAGGCGCGTCTCGCCGGACTGCGCCCGCACGAGGCCGGCGCGCGCCGGGTCGGCGGCGGTCTCCAGCGCGCGCACCACGGTGGTGCCGACCGCGACCACCGGCGCGCCGCGCTCGCGCGCTCGCGCGACAGCGTCGGCGGTCGCCTCCGGGACCGAGTAGACCTCGGCGTGCATCGGGTGCTGATCGAGGTCGTCGACGGTGACCGGCTGGAACGTACCGAGCCCGACGTGCAGCGTGACGCTCGCGATCTCGACCCCGTTCGCGCGCAGCCGCTCGACGAGGGCGGGCGAGAGGTGGAGGCCCGCGGTGGGCGCGGCGACCGCGCCCGGGACGCGGGCGAAGATGGTCTGGTACCGCTCGCGATCGGCCGCGTCGTCGCCGCGGCCGAGGTAGGGAGGGAGCGGGACGTGCCCGTATGCCTCGATCGCAGCGGCGACGGACAGCCCCGCCGGCGACGAGAGCAGCACCGTGAGCACGCCGTCGTCCGCGCGCTCCAGCACCTGCGCGACCAGCGCCCCGTCGCGCTCGAGATCGAGCACCGCGCCCGGGCGGATCGGCTTCGACGCACGCCCCATCGCGCGCCAGCGCTCGGGGCGCGCCGCGCTCTCCCGCGGCCTCGCGGCGAGGTCCTCCCCGCCGGCCGGCGCTTCGTCCAGCCGGTGCAGCAGGAAGAGCTCCACCTGCCCGCCGGTGCCGCGCTTCTTGCCGAACAGGCGAGCGGGAACGACCCTCGTGTCGTTGACGATGACGAGCGCGCCGCGCTCGATGTAGCGATCGAGATCGCGGATCGCGCCGTGCTCGACCTCGCCGGCGCCGCGACCTCGATCGACCAGGAGGAGCCTCGCGCCGTCCCGCTCCTCGGGGGGCCGCGACGCGATGAGCGCCTCAGGGAGTTCGTAGTCGAGCAGCTCGCAGCGCACGCCGCGCTACTAGCACGACGCGGGCGTGTGCACGCTCGTCTTGGCGCGGAGGAAGCGACAGATCTCGCCGACCCTGTACGGCTTCGGGACGAAGGCCACGGCGCCGCAGTCGGCGCGCTCGACCTGGCGCGCGGAGAGGTGATACGCGCTGGAGAGCACGACCCGCACCCTCGGGAAAGCACGCCGGATGTGGCGGGCCAGCTCGAGGCCGTTCAGGTCCGGCATCATCAGGTCGATCATGGCCACGTCGACCGGAGACGAGCCGAGGATGCGCAGCGCATCCTGGAACGAGGCGGCGAACGCGACCTCGAACCCCTCGACGCTTAGCCCAGCCGAAAGAGCGCGACGCTGGGAATTCTCACCGTCCACGATCAGCATGCAGGCCATTAAGCGTCCTCCTGCGGCGAGCGCCGCCATCCAATACGCCTACCCGTTTAGCAACTGCCGGGCCAAGCTACCGAATCCCCGCGTTGCGGTTCTCGACGCCAAAGTGAAACAGAAGAACACAGTCTACATCAGCCGCCCCATTGCAGTAAGGCAAATCCCGATGCTCTCCCATTGCAAAGATGCAATTCATCGTGGGTTAGCTGCCCTGATTTGCTGCTGAGGCAGGTGGCTTGCTCAGCCGACACGTACGTGCTGGATGAAGGCGGGCGACGGATTCCTGCTGAGCCTGGCGGGCACGCGGCTGCTCAGCCCGGCGCGCCCGGGCCTGCTGGGCACGGCGGTTCGCGCTCGCTGTACCCCGCGGGTACGCGCGGTCGACCCTGGTCGCCAGGCGGTCGCGCAGCCCGGCCCAGCAAGGGGGCGCGCTGGTTCAGCCCGGGGGGTAGGTGATCGCCAGGCGGGTCATCTTGCGCCACAGGGTGGTCGCGCTGATCCCGAGCACCTCGGCGGCGCGCTCCCGGCTGCCGTCGCACTCCCGTAGCGCCGCCTCGATGGCCTGCCGCTCCGCGCAGTCGACCACGTCGGCGAGCAGCCTGCCGCCGCCCTCGGGCGGCCGCTTCGGCTGCACCGCGGCGGGCAGCACGTCGTCGACGCTGATGACGCCGCCGCCCGAGAGGGCGACCGCCTGCTCCACCATGTTCTCGAGCTCGCGGATGTTGCCCGGGAAGTCGTACTGCATCAGCGCCTCGACGACGCCGTCGGCGGCGCGGGCGCGACAGCTCATCTTCCGGTTGTACTTCTCCAGGAAGAACTCCCAGAGGATCGGGATGTCCTCGCGCCGCGAGCGCAGCGGCGGGAGCACGAAGCGCGCGACGTTCAGCCGGTAGTAGAGGTCCTGGCGGAACCGCTTCTCCGAGACGGCGGTCAGGAGCTCCTGGTTCGTCGCGGCGATGATGCGCACGTCGACGCGGATGGGCTTGTTCTCTCCCACCCTGCGGATCTCGTTCTCCTGGATCGCGCGGAGCAGCTTCGCCTGGAAGGTGAGCGGGGTCTCGGCGATCTCGTCGAAGAAGAACGTGCCCCCGTCGGCCTCCTCGAACAGCCCCTTGCGCGCCGAGATCGCGCCTGTGAACGAGCCGCGCGCGTGGCCGAACAGCTCGCTCTCGAGGAGCGTCTCGCTGATCGCGGCGCAGTTCACCGGCACGAACATGCGGTCGGCGCGCTTGCTGTTCGCGTGGATGGCCTTGGCGACCAGCTCCTTGCCGGTGCCGCTCTCGCCGGTGATGAGCACCGTCGCGTCGGTCGGCGCGACCTTCACGATCCGGCCCAGCACCTCGCGGACCGCCTGCGAGCGGCCCACGATGTTCTCGAACCGGTAGCGCTCCTTGAACTCGCTGGCGAGCAGCTGCACCTCGCCGGTGAGCTTCCGGTTCTGGATCGCGCGCTCCACCTTCACGAGGAGCTCCTGCTCCGAGAACGGCTTCTGGATGTAGTCGAAGGCGCCGAGCCGCATCGCCTCGACCGCGCTCTCGATGGTGCCGTACGCGGTCATCACGATGACCTCGGTGTTCGCGTTCGACTCCTTCACCGCGCGCAGGACGCCGATGCCGTCGAAGCCGCCCATCCGCAGATCGGTGAGCACGGCGTCGTACGCGCCCTTGGCGCCCAGGTCGGCCCCCTGGCTGCCGTCCGCCGCTTCATCGACCTCGTACCCGGCGCCACGCAGCATCATCGCGAGCGTGGTCCGCATGTTCCGCTGGTCATCGACGACAAGAATCTTCGACATGGATTTCCCCCGCCGCCCTCATCCTCCCGGTGGGACGAGAGCGGCGCGACGATCACGACCGACGCGCGCCGAGCTGGCGCAACACCGCGCGAGCGCGGTCGTCCGCGGCGTCTTGGACATGCGTCCAGCGTATCGTACGTCAAGCACGGCCCCCGCCGCCAGGAGGCCCGCGGGGCGCGCCGGCGGAGCGGGTGCGACCCCTACCCTACCCTACTTGCGGATCTGCTGGGACAGGTAGGCGGTCTCGCCAAGCTTCTCGATCAGCCCGATCTGCGTCTCGAGCCAGTCGATGTGCTCTTCCTCGGACTCGAGGATCTTGGCCAGGAGGTCCTCGGTGGTGCGATCGCCCTTGTCGCGGCAGAGGGCGATCGCCGTGTTGAGCCGCTTGACCGCGTGGTACTCGAGCTCGAGGTCGCTCTTGAACTGCTCCGGCACGGTCTGCCCGACGTGAAGGGTGTCCAGGCGCTGCAGGTTGGGCAGCCCCTCGAGGAAGAGGATGCGATCGATGATCGCGTCGGCGTGCTTCATCTCGTCGATCGACTCGGCGCGCCCGTGCGCAGCGAGGGTGACGAAGCCCCAGTTCGCGCACATCTTCGCGTGCAGGAAGTACTGGTTGATCGCGACGAGCTCTCCCGCGAGCACCTCGTTCAACGCGTCAACGACATCTTTCGCACCCTTCATCGCACCCTCTCGCGCTCGTGCCTGTCGTGCTCGCCTCGCCTCTGAAGGCGTGACGGCGCCGGCTGGAGCGCCAGCGCCCAGGTCAAATGCGCAAGGTCGACGGAAGTGCGCAAGAAATTTCGAAGGAAACGCGCAGCGCCACCGTCCGCCTCCCCGGCGAAGCCGAGGCGCGGCCGGAGAACGCCGGAGAATCAGGCGGCGCTGGAGACCGGCGCCATGGTCAGGCGCCGCGGCGTGGAGGCGGCCTCACCATCGCCGACGAGCTTGGCGATCGTCGGCTGGCAGGAGCCGCACCGCGTGCCGGCGCCCGTGCACTCCATCACCTCCGAAACGGAGCAAGCCCCCTCGTTCATCGCCTCGCGAATCTCTCGATCACAGACGCCCATGCAGAGGCACACGTACATGCAGCAGACCCCCGGCTACGTTGACGGGTAGGATTGATATTGAACATAGCTTTCAATATCGACGCGTCAAGCGGGAACGTTCTCCAGGCGGATCCTCCGCGCTGCCTCGCGACCCAGGTCCCTCCCGGATCGAGCGCGCCGGGGGAGCAGGCGGCGCGCCGGAGGCGCTGGCGGAGCGAGGTGTCGGGCAGGAAACGGAGCGTGGGGCCGCCGGGCGGGTTGGCCGGCGGAGGAGGCCCCGGGACCAGCGCCGGCGAGGCGCCGGGGCGAGCGCCGACGAGGTGCGCGAGCGGCGGGGGCGCAGGTGCCGAGGGCGCGGGCGGCGAGGGCCGCCGGCGGCTTCACATCGTGAGGCCGCCGTCGACGTCGATGCAGCGGCCGTTGAAGTACTCGCACTCGATCACGAAGCGCACGGCCTGCCAGATGTCCTCGGGCACGCCGATGCGGCCGACGGGGATCATGGCGACCAGGGCGTCGCGGGCCTTCTGGTGCATGCCCTGGGTCATCGGCGTCTCGATCATGCCCGGCGCTACGGCGCCGACGCGAATGCCGAACGGCGCGAACTCGAGCGCCCAGGTCTTCGTGTTCGCCGCGAGCGCGCTCTTCGCGGCCGTGTAGTTCGACTGGCCGCGGTTGCCGTGGCGCGCGATGGAGCTGATGTTGACGATGACGCCCTTCTGCTCGGTCTCGACCATCTTCGCGACGACCTCGCGGACCATGAGCGTGGCGCCCGTCAGGTTGACGTCGATCACGGCCTGCCACTGCGCGGCGCTCAGCTTGACGACCGCCCCCGTCTGGCGGTCCTTCTTGACGAGCAGGCCGTCGCGCAGGATGCCGGCGTTGTTCACGAGGCCGTTCAGGCCCCCCATCGCCTCGTGCGCGAAGCGGACGAACGCCTCGACCTCCGCCTCCACTGCCACGTTGAACGGCCGCGCGTGGATCTTCCCGGGGAGGTCCTTGCCCGCCTCGACGAGCGACGCGAGCCCCTCCTCGTTCACGTCGCCCGCGGCGACCTGGCCCCCGAACTCCGCGAGCCGCAGCGCATAGTGGCGACCCAGCCCCTGGGCGGCGCCTGTGACCACAAACTTCGTGTCCTCGAGTCGCATATCGCATTCCTCCAGGGATCGCTCCCGACCGCTGTCTCGAACCTCGGAAGGCGCCGTCTACCACGAGCCCGCGAGGCGGCGGGAGACGTTGCGGCGCGCGGCCGCCGCCCGCGTGGCGACGGCTAGCCGCTTGCGCCGGGTCGCATCGATGTTATTCAGCGCCCATGAGGTCGATCGCGCTCGCCGTCGCCCTGTGCGCCGGCACCCTGACGCTCGCGCCGGCCTGTGACCGCGCGCCCCCTGTCCCCGAAACTTCCGATCCGACGGGCAAGGATCTCGTCGTCGGCGCCGTGGTCGCGGCCACCGAGAGGAGCGGAGGGATCCGCATCTACAAGATCGTCGAGGTGGAAGACCTGCCCCAGCCGTTCGGGCGAGACCTGCACATGATCGCCTACGATCCCAAGGTGCAGACCTTCCAGGAGGCCGCGGAGCTCCGCCGCAAGGGGAAGATGACCGTCGCGAAGGACCACATGATGGTCCGGCTCGTGAACTTCATGCCGCGCGACCACCGGGTGATCAGCAACGAGCCGGTCAGCGACGAGGAGCTGGCCCCCTACCTCCGCTCGGTCCAGAGCCGGCAGCGATAACCGCCGCCCGCCCGCCAACGAACAGCGAAGGGCGATGCGCCCGCCGCGCAGCGCGATCAGCGCGCTGCGCGCAGCCGCTCGCCGAGCCGCTCGATGGCCTGGCTGTGCAGCCGGCTCGCCCAGCTCTTGCTGATCCCGAGATCCTGCGCGATCTGATCGAAGCGCTCGCCGTGGAAGTAGTGGCGCTCCACGAGGGCGCGCTCGCGCTCGGGGAGCTCGCGCACGGCGTCGCGCACGAACTGCGCGAGCTGGGCGCGCGAGGCGCACTCCTCGGGGCTATCCGCAGCGTCGGGGACGGCAGCGACGTCACCGTGGACCGAGACCAGGCCGAGGGCCATCGCGGCCGCGTGCCCGGCGAGCAGGCCGCCGAGCCGCGCGGCGTACGCCTCCTGCGTGGCAGGGGCGTCGGCGTCCTCGTCCGCCCCGCGCCCCTCCGCGAACCGCGCCGACGCGGCGAGCGCGCTGGCACGCGCGGCCGCCGAGCGCCAGCGCGTCTCCCGCCGGATGCCGTCGAAGATGGCCCACCGGATCTTCCGCTTGGCGTACGCCTCGAACGTGGACCGGCTCGGGTCGTACGCCCGCGCCACCTCGATAAGCGCCGGGTGCCCGAGCGCGACCAGATCCTCGACCGGGATGCGGTGTCCCAGGCGGCGCGCGATGCGCTTCGCGACCAGGCGCAGCAGGTCGAGCCCCTCGGCGATCAGCCGATCCTCCGGAGCGCGCACCGCTACCCCGCCTTGGCGCGGCCGGCGGTGCCGAGAACCCCGAAGGCCCGCTCGCCGCTCTCGTCGACCTCGCGCGGGTGCGCGCGCCGGAGGAGGCGGATCGCCTCCTCATCGTGAAGCAAGACCTCCGCGAGCTGCTCGCGCATCCACGCGACCTCGTGCGCCGGCAGGCGGTCCACGTACGGCGCCACGGCGGCGTCGACCTGAGCGGCGATCCAGGGGTCATCGAGGAGCGAAGCGTCCATGGGCGCGGCCATTATATCCGCATCGAGCGCGCCGTCACCCGGCGCGCGCCGGGCCGCGGACGCGTCACTTGGGCGCCGGCGACCCGTTGAGGCAGGCCTCGAAGGCCTGGACGGTCCGCGCGTCGAACGCGCACTTGAGCGACCCGGGATCCACGTGCTTGCCGACGTTCTGCTCGCACATCTGCGCGTACTGATCGCCCAGCTTGGCAGCGACCGTGTCGATCTTCTTCTCGGTATCGCCGCGCTGCTCCGGCGTGAGCTTGGCGCTCAGCGCCGCGACCTGCTCCGTGCGCGTGAGCACCGTGAGCTTCTTGCCGAGCTCCACGCAGTCGCCGGGCATGAGCGCGTAGTCGTCCGGCACGGAGTCATCTCGCCGCGGCGCTGAGGACGCCGAGACCGGCGTCGCGGCGGCCGCGTCAGCCTCGGGCGCCGCGGCGGCCTCTGGCGTGGGCTCCACGCTCGCCGCGGGCTCCTCCTGCCGCTCGGGTTCGGGCTGCTCGGCCGGAGGCGGCGGCGCTCCGGCGCACCCGAGCAGCAACATCGATACGGGACCAGTGATCAAGACAAGAGCTCTCCCCATGCGACAAGGGTTGATCGGTTCGCGGCGTGCGTCCATGCCGCGACGGACGCGCTCGGCCCTGTGAAGCTGTGCTGTGAGGCGGTGGAGCGGTGAGGCGGAGCGGGCGGCCATCGATCGACCCCGGCTTTCCCCGGCGGTGCACGGATCGCCTTGGCAGGCTCCGTGCAGGGCGCACCGTGGCGACAGGACGGGCTTGCCGGCCACGTCGCCTGTCCGCGCGGAGGCGGGCGCATGCGGTCGCTCTGGATTGTTCTCGTCCTGGTGCTCGGATCGGCGCTGCTGATCCAGGTGGTGGTGGCCTCCGACAGCCGCATTCCATACGCGCGTTTCCGCGCTCTCGCGGAGAGCGGAGAGCTCGCCGAGGTCGAGATCCAGGACGACGTGTACATCGGGCGGGCGGCGTCCGGCCTGAGCGCGCGCGCGCAGCAGAGCTACCGCACCGGGCGCATCGAGCAGACCGAGAAGGATCTGCTCGCCGCTCTCGACCGGCGCAGGGTCCCGTACACGCGCGTCGCGGACGGGCGAGGGCTCCTGCCGTACCTCTGGCTGGTGCTGCCGCTCGCCGGGCTGGTCGCGGTGGTCCACCTGGCCTCGCGCCGGGAGACCGCGGCAGGGAACGTTCCGAACGCCGCGACCACCTTCGGCAAGAACCGGGCGCGGGTCTACGAGGCGCGGGGGTCGGCGGCGACCTTCCGCGACGTGGCCGGCAGCGCCGAGGCGAAGGCCGAGCTCGGCGAGATCGTCGACTTCCTGAAGGCGCCCGAGCGGTACGAGAAGCTCGGCGGCCGGATGCCCAGGGGGGTGCTCCTCGTGGGCCCGCCCGGCACCGGCAAGACGCTGCTCGCGCGGGCGATCGCGGGAGAGGCGAGCGTCCCCTTTTTCAGCGCGTGCGGGTCGGAGTTCGTGGAGATGTTCGTCGGCGTCGGCGCCGCGCGCGTGCGCGATCTGTTCTCCCAGGCGCGCGAGAAGGAGCCCTGCATCGTGTTCATCGACGAGCTCGATGCGGTCGGCAAAGCCCGAGGCCTGGGCGGCTCCGTCGGCGGCCACGACGAGCGCGAGCAGACGCTCAACCAGCTCCTGACCGAGCTGGACGGGTTCGACGCGCACACGGCCATGGTCGTGATCGCCGCGACGAACCGCGCCGAGATCCTCGATCCGGCGCTGCTCAGGGCGGGGCGCTTCGACCGCCGGGTGCACGTCGACAGGCCCGATCTCGGCGAGCGGAAGGAGATCCTCGCGGTGCACGCGAAGAAGGTGGCGCTCGATCCGGACGTGGATCTCGACGCCATGGCCGCGCAGACCGCCGGGCTCGTCGGCGCCGATCTCGCGAACATCGTCAACGAGGCGGCGCTGCTCGCGGCGCGGCGCAGGGCGGCCGCTGTGGGGCAGACCGACCTGGAGGCGGCGATCGAGCGCGGGCTCGCGGGGATCGAGCGGCGCGGGAGGCGGCTCGGCGCGCGCGAGAAGCTGGTGGTCGCCTACCACGAGGTGGGGCACGCGCTGGCGGCCACGCTGCTGCCGACGCAGGACCCGGTGCGCAAGGTGTCCGTGGTGCCGCGCGGGCCGGGGGCGCTCGGGTACACGATGCAGCAGCCGCGCGAGGACCGCTACCTGTGGAGCCGGCAGGAGATCCTCGACCGGCTGGTCGTGCTGCTCGGAGGGCGCGTCGCCGAGGAAGAGGCCGTCGGCGACGTGTCGACCGGCGCGCAGGACGATCTGCTGAACGCGACGGAGCTCGCGCGGCGCATGGTGCGCGAGCTCGGGATGGGCCAGGGGGTTGGGCTCTCGGCGCTGGAGCCGCGCCGGCCGCTGTCGTTCCTCGAGGAGGCGCGGGGCGGGCCGCCCGCGAGCGCGGGGCCGCGGGAGTGCAGCGACGCGACCGCGCGCGAGGTCGACGCGGAGGTCGCGCGGCTCCTCGCGGATGCGGAGGCGCGGGCGCGCGCGATGATCCACGCGCACCGCGCGGCGCTCGAGCGCATCGCCGCCCGGCTCTACGAGGTGGAGACCCTGAGCGGCGATGAGCTCAGGGCGATGATGGCGAGCAGCGGAGCGCGGGGCGGGTGCTCAGTCGACGCTCCGTAGAGCGCGGGACATGTCGAAGCCCGCGGCGTCGTGGTGATAGACCACGCGGAGCACGCGGCCCCGGACGAGCTCCCGCGGCACCGCCCCCATCGCCCGGCTGTCGAGCGAGGCGGCGCGGTTGTCGCCCATCACGAAGAGGTGGTCCGAGGGCACGACGACCGGCCCGAACGCGGCGAGGTCGGGCTCGCCCGCGGCGTGCGTGACCGGGCCGAGGTGCTCCACGCGCGAGCCGTCGCCGAGCTGCTCGACCGGCTGCGCCGCGCCGTCGACGTACAGCACGCCGTCCCGGAGCATCACCGTCTGGCCCGGGAGCGCGATCACCCGCTTGACGAGGAGGGTGGAGCCGCCGCGCGGATCGGCGAAGAGCACCACGTCGCCGGCGCGCGGCCCGCTGCGGTCGAACAGGGTGCGATCCGTGAGCGGGACGCGGACTCCGTAGGCGACCTTGTCGACCAGGATGCGATCGCCCGGGGCGATCGTCGGCCACATCGAGCCGGTGGGCACATGGTACTGGTCCGCGAGGGTCGAGCGGCCGAGCGTGAGGATCACGAGGGCCGCGAGCAGCTTGAGGAGGCCACGCGCGAACGGCGCGACCGTCTGGTAGGCGCGGCGCGCGAACGCGCGATCGGATCGGGGAATGAACAGGCCGGTCTTCGCGGGCTCGAGGCACGCTGACGCAGCCTCCGCCGCCGGCCGGGGGGAGCCGGGATCGCTCATCTCCGCCGGGGCTAGCATCCGCGCTCGAGACAGGCCAGCTTCGCCGCATGCACCGCTGTACTTCATCGACTGCACCATTCTCCCGAGGTCTGGGCCGCCTCACACTCTGCGGATCAATGTCGCTTCATCCGGTATCGACAGGTGCCGCGATGCACCTCGCCGGCTACCGCGCGCTGGGGCTCGACTTTACCTATATCCCTTTTGCAGTGACCGATGTTGAAGGCGCGACGCGCGGGATGCGGGCGCTCGGAATCCGCGGCCTCGGTGTGTCGATGCCCTACAAGCAGGCGGTAATTCCACTGCTCGACGAGATCGACCCGGTCGCCGCGCGGATCGGCGCGGTGAACACGATCGTCAACGATGACGGGCGCCTACGGGGCTACAACACCGACTGGCTCGGCGCCGTGCGGGCGCTCGAGGAGGTGACGCAGCTCGGGGGCGCGCGGGTGCTGCTCCTCGGCGCCGGCGGCGCGGCGCGCGCGATCGCGCTCGGGCTGGCGGAGCGCGGCGCGACCGTCACGATCGCGAACCGCGACCTCGAGAAGGCGCGGCAGCTCGCCGTGGCGGTCGGCGGGACGGCCGTGCCCCTCGATACAGGGGCGCTCTCGCCCGAGCACGGCGTCCTCGTGAACGCCACGTCGCGCGGCATGGCCGAGGTAGATCCGCGGAGCCCCGTCCCGGAGGAGGCGCTCCGGGAAGATCTCCTGGTCATGGACATCGTGTACAAACCGATGGTCACGGAGCTCGTGGAGGCAGCGCGGCGGCGCGGCGCGACCGCCGTTCACGGCGGGAGGATGCTCCTGCACCAGGCGGCAGAGCAGTTCCGGCTGTACACCGGGCACGAGCCGCCGCTCGACGCCATGGATGAGGCGCTGCGCGCTCAGCTCGGCTGACGCGCGCCGCCGCCGGGCCCGGTCGCGTTTCCTCACCATCCGCTGCCAGCCGGCGCGAGGCGCGCGGCGAGCTCTGTTGTGCGTCTCGCTCGCGCTGCGCGCCGCCTCCGGAGCAATGGCCAACGGCGAGCGCCACGCGTAGTCTTCAGGCGATGATCTCGTACGAAATACGCGCAGCCGTGACCGGCGACGAGGAGCAGCTCCTCGATGTCGCGCGCCACCTGAACTCGGTCAACCTGCCGAACAACCGTGACGCAATCCACGAGATCGTCGCCGAGAGCCACAAGAGTTTCAGCGGGGCGATCCAGGACCCTCGCCTCCGCCAATACGTCTTCGTGCTCGTCGACCTGACGAAGGGCGGCAGGGGGACGATCGTCGGGACGTCGATGATCATCGCGCAGCTCGGGCGGCGCGGAATCCCGTACATCTTCTTCGACGTGCTCGACGAGGAGAAATACTCGGCCACGATCGACAAGCACTTTCATCACACGGTGCTGCGCATCGGCTATTCGTACAACGGCCCCACGGAGATCGGGGGACTCGTGCTCATGCCAGCCTACCGGCAGGGGCCCGAGCGGCTCGGCACCATGATCTCCTACGTTCGCTTCCTCTACATGGCCGCGCGCCCCGAGCTCTTCCAGGAAGAGATCCTCGCGGAGCTGATGCCCCCGCTCGAGCCGGACGGGACAAGCCACCTCTGGGAGGCGCTCGGGCGCAAGTTCACCGACATGAGCTATGCCGACGCAGACCTCCTCTCCAAGAAGAACAAGGAGTTCATCAAGGGGCTCTTCCCGGAGGGGACCATCTACGCCTCGCTGCTGCCCGAGGACGCGCAACGCGTGATCGGAAAGGTAGGGTCGCAGACCCGAGGGGTGGAGAAGCTCCTGCGCCGCATCGGCTTCCGCTACGCCCACCGGGTCGATCCGTTTGACGGAGGGCCGCACTTCACCGCCCGCATGGACGAGATCTCGCTCGTGAGCGACACGCGCCGGGGGAAGGCGGGCCGCCCTTTCGCGCCGAGCCCGTCGGACCCGAAGGGTATCCTCGCGCTCGAGCGCCCCGATCCCCCCTATTTCCGCGCGATCACCGCGTCCTTCCGCGATGAGGGCGCGCGCGGCCTGGCGATCGCCGAGGACGCCTGGGAGCACCTCGCCCTACAACCCCTCTCGCCGGTCTGGGTCCTGCCCATGCCTTAGCCGCAGCCGCGGACGCCTGCGCGCTTCGTCTGGAATGCGCACGCCTCGCGGCTCAGGTCGCCTTGCCCCGTGTCGATTCTGTTGCTACAGAATTAACAGAAGTTTTCGCACGGGAGTTCGACGACCATGGCCCTGGGATTGGACTTCGATTTCAGGCGCTTGCCCGCGCTGGAGCGGAGGGGGCTCCGGCCTGGGGCGGCGACGCAGGATGAGCGCGGCGCGGAGAGCGCGCCGGTGGCAGCAGCGGGCGGCGCGGAGCTCGGGCTCTCCGAGCGGGAGAGGCGCATCGCCGCCGCGCTCGCCGAGGCGGCCATGCCGCCCGGCCGCTTCCTCGAGGGTGCAGGCGCCGCGACCGCCAGCCGCCTCGCGGGCTGGCTCTCCTCGATCCCGCCGCACCTCGCGCAGGGGCTGCGCGCGGCGCTGTGGGCGATGGAGCTCGCCCCGGTGCCGACCCGGCTCAGGCCGCTGTCGGCGCTGCCGCTCGAGGAGCGGATGGAGGTGCTCCGCGGCTTCGAGCAGAGCCGCGCGCGGGCCCTGCGCTCGCTGCTGCGTGCCGTGCTCACGCCGCTCCGGTTCCTCCACTACGACCGGCCCGAGATGTTCCAGCACGTCGGCTGCCGCTACGAGCTGCCCACGGTCCGCAACGAGGAGCCCCGCTGGCTGGCGCAGGTGACGAGCGGGCGCGAGGTCGAGGAGGACCTGGAGCTCGAGTGCGAGGTGCTCGTGATCGGCACCGGAGCCGGCGGGGCGGCCGCGGCCTATGAGCTCGCGTCGCGGGGGCACGCGGTGCTGATGCTCGAGGAGGGCGACTACCACCGCCGCGCGAGCTTCACCGGGCGGCCTGCGCGCGCGTACCGGGACATGTACCGCGATCACGGGCTCGACATGGCGCTCGGCAACGTGGGAATCCCGGTGTTCGCGGGGCGCGCCGTCGGGGGGAGCACCGTGATCAACTCCGGCACCTGCTACCGGGCGCCGGAGAGCACCTTCGCGTCCTGGCGAGACGGCATGGGATTGCCTTCGGAGTTCTCGTCCGACGGGCTCGCTCCTTATTACGAGCGCGTCGAGCGCATGCTCCAGGTCGCCCCGGCCGACCCGCTGCACCTCGGGGCGATCGGGCCGATCGTCCAGCGCGGCGCGGAGCGGCTCGGCCTGCGGCACGGGCCGCTCCAGCGCAATGCGCCGGACTGCGATGGGCAGGGGATCTGCTGCTTCGGCTGCCCCACGGGGGCGAAGCGCTCGACCGACGTGAGCTACGTGCCCGAGGCGCTGAAGCGCGGCGCGCAGCTCATCACGGCGGCGCGCGTCAGGACGATCGACATCGTGGCGGGGCGCGCGCGGGGCGCGACGGCGATCCTCGGCGGCGACACGAGGGCCGGAGCCGCCGACGGCCGGGCCAGACAAGGACGACGGCGGCCGCGGCTCGTGGTCAGGGCGGAGGCGGTCGTGGTGGCCGGCGGCGCGCTCATGACGCCGCTGCTCCTGCGCCGGAGCGGCGCGTGCCTCTCGAGCGGCATGCTCGGGAAGAACCTCTCGATCCACCCGGCGTCCAAGGTGATGGCGCTCTTCGATGAGCGGATCGACCAGTGGCAGGGCATCCCGCAGGGCTACCAGATCGACCACTTCGCCGACGAGGGGTTGATGTTCGAGGGGGGCTCGCTCCCGTTCGACGTCGCCGCGCTCGCCGTGCCGTGGACGGGGCGCCGCTACACGGAGCTGATGGAGCGGTATCCGCACCTCGCGACGTTCGGGTTCATGATCAAGGACACGAGCCGCGGAGAGGTGAGGCCCGGGATCGGCGGCACGCCGCTCGTGCTCTACACGATGAACGACGAGGACGTCGCGAAGATGCAGCGCGGGATCGAGCTGCTCTCCGAGGTGTTCCTGGCCGCCGGGGCGCGGCGGGTCCTGCCGCTCGTCGCCGGCTGCGACGAGGTGAACGGCCCCGAGGACCTGGAGCGGCTCAGGGCGCGGCAGATCAAGGCGGGGGACCTGGACATCGCCGCGTTCCACCCGCTCGGGACGTGCCGTATCGGGGTGGATCCGCGGACGTCATGCCTCGGGCTGGATCACCAGGCGCACGACGTCGCCGGGCTCTACGTGTGCGACGGGAGCGCGATCCCCTCGTCGCTCGGCGTGAACCCGCAGATGACCATCATGGCCATGTCGCTGCGCGCGGCCGAGCTCCTGAGCGGGCGGCTATCCGGCTGAGCCGGCGCGATACCCGATGGCGGCGGCGCGCTCGCTGCCGATGCGATCGCTCTCGATGGCCCCGTCGCGCATGGTCACCACGCGCGGCATCGACTCGGCGAAGCTGAGGTTGTGCGTCACCACCACGATCGTGGTGCCGTGCTTGCGGTTCATCTCGAAGAACAGCTGGTGGATCGAGTCGCTCGTCGCCGTGTCGAGGTTCCCCGTCGGCTCGTCAGCGAGGAGGAGCTTCGGCGACAGGACGAGCGCCCGCGCCAGCGCCACCCGCTGCTGCTCGCCGCCCGACAGCTCCCCCGGCCGGTGCGTCGCGCGCTCCGCGAGCCCGACCTCGGCGAGGAGCGAGCGCGCGAGCGGCTCCATCTCGCGGCGGGTCTTCCCCTGGATGAGCCCCGGCATCATCACGTTCTCGACCGCGTTGAACTCGGGGAGCAGGTGGTGGAACTGGAAGACGAAGCCGATCGTCCGGTTCCGGATCGCCGCGAGGCGCGAGCTCGGGAGGCCGGTGAGCTCGTCGTTGCCGAGGCGGATGCGGCCGCTCGTCGGGAGATCCAGCGTGCCGATGCAGTGGAGGAACGTGCTCTTGCCGGCGCCGGAGGGGCCCACGAATGCCACGACCTCGCCCTGGTTGATGACGATGTCGATGCCGCAGAGCACGTGGAGCTCGCGCCCCATGTGGACGAACGTCTTGCGGAGGTCTTCGACGACGACGAGCGGAGTGGACATGGGATGATTACTCGTAGCGGAGCCCGTCGACCGGAGAGAGCTTCGAGGCGGCGCGGGCCGGATAGAGGGTGGCGATGGTGCAGATGAGCAGCGCCGCCGCGGCGACCATCGCATAGTCGGAGCCGTTCACGTTCACGGGCAGCCGGTCGATGTAATAGACGTCTGGATCGAGCCGGACACCGAACCAGGACAGGCCCGTGCAGGCCGCGAGCGCGGTGCCGACACCGTAGACGGTGCCGATGGCGCCGATGATGACGCCCTCGAGCATGAACACGCGCATCACGGCGTTGTCGGAGGCCCCGAGCGCCTTGAGGACGGCGATCTCCTTGCCCTTCTCCGTCACCATGAGGAGCAGCGTGCAGACGATGCAGAAGCTCGCGACGGCGATGGCGATGGACAGGATGATGAACGTCGCGATCTTCTCCAGCTTGAGCGCGCTGAAGAGGTTCTTGTTCATTTCCATCCAGTCGCGGACGCGGAGCTCCGGCGGCGGCTTGCCGCCCTCCGGCGGCGGCTCGTCCAGCGCGGCGATCGCCGCCTCCACGGCCGGGCGGACCTCCTGCACCCGCTCGGGATCCGGGACGCGGATGTCGATGTGGGTGATCTTGTCCTCGAGGCTGAAGAACTTCTGCGCCTCTTCCATCAAGACGTACGCGTGCGTGACGTCGTACTCGTACATGCCGCTATAGAAGATCGCCGCGACGCGGAACCTGCGGGAGCGCGGCATGACGCCGGTGGGACCGAGCTCGCCCATGGGCGACAGGAGGGTCACCTCGTCCCCGACGAGCACGTGGAGCGACTTCGCGAGCTCGCGGCCGATGATGACCCCGGGGTACACGCGCGTCTGCTGCTTCAGGTAGTCGCGCACCGACGGGTCGACGTCCGACGGCTGGCGGAAGTCCGGCCCCTTGAAGTACGGCTCCCCGCCCGGGCCCCGGCCGATGATCTCCTCGGGAGGCAGGCTCGTCAGCTTCTCGGGGTCGCGCAGGTAGTCGAAGCTGCCGACCTCGATGTTCTTGGCGAGGTCGATGACCTGTCCGATGGTGTCCGGATCGATGCCGCGGACGAGGGCGCCGGCGGTGTTCGAGGCGCTGGAGCCCATCGCCTCGCCCGCCACGACGGGCGTCGCGGCGGCACCGTAGGGCGCGAGCGCGACGCGCACCTTGGTGAGCTTGTCGTCCCAGTCGCCGAAGCCGCCGGGGCGGGATACGTCGACGACCATGTGCGCGTTGTTGCCGAGGATCTTGCGCTTCAGGTCGGCGCCGAAGCCGCCCATGATGCTCGTCACCGAGCACAGGGCGCACGAGCTGACGCCGACCCCGGCCATCGACAGGACCGAGATGACCGTGAGGAAGCCGCTCTTCGAGGCGCGCACGTGGCGCGCGCCGACGTAGGGGACGAAGCTCCGGCGCTCGAGGGTGTCGAGGATGATCGGCAAGAGCGCCGACAGCACGAAGAACAGGAAGACGACGCTGGAGGCGAGCGCGGTGAAGCGGATGATCTGATCGGTGGCGTTGACCGACGCGAGCCTCCCCGTGGGCATCCTGGACGTGAGCACCGCGGTGGCCCCGAACGTCACGCCGACGAGCGCGCCCCACCACCAGCCCAGCGCGCGGTACAGGCCGCTGCGGACAGGGCGGCTCCCGGCGACCAGATAGCCGGTGCCCACGCCGATCAGGACGCCCCCGAGGATCCATTTCAGGGTCGGATGGAGCGGCAGGACCGCGAGCCAGAGGATGCCGATGGCGATCGCGGCGAGCAGGCAGATCACGCCGAAGGCCCTGAGCAGCTCCCGCGCCTTGGGCCCTGCCCTGCCGAAGAGCCTCCAGGCGAAATCCGTCTCGGTGAAGAGCAGGCGGCCGACGCCCACCGCGAGCAGCGAGGCGAGGAGCCCTCCGACCTTCTCGGGGTTGCTCGAGAAAAAGGCGCCGAGGAGCCCGAGGCCCTTGAACCGCTGGCCGGCTGCGAGGGGCGCAAGGGCGAGCAAGCTGGCGCCCGCGAGCGCGATCACGAGCCCGACGCGCGCGACGCGGGGGCGCCGCGGCTCCAGCTCCCCCTTCTTGCCGAAGCGGGTGTAGCCCCGCCAGACGAGCAGGAGGACCCCCATCGCGACGGCGGCGAGGAGCGCGATCTGCAGCGGCTTGGAGAGCTCGGTCACGTGTCGGTCTCGGGGCGGAGCAGGGGGAACAGGATGACGTCGCGGATCGACGTCGCGCCGGTGAGGAGCATCGTCAGGCGATCGATCCCCATGCCGAAGCCCGCCGTCGGCGGGAGGCCGTGCTCCAGGGCGCGGACGTAGTCGGCGTCGTAGTCCATCGTCTCCTCCTCGCCCCGGGACTTCTTGGCGACCTGCGCGCGGAAGCGCGCGTCCTGGTCCTCGGGATCGTTGAGCTCGCTGAAGGCGTTGCAGAGCTCGCGGCCGTCGATGAAGAGCTCGAAGCGGTCGACCAGCGCAGGGTCGCTGTCCTTCTTGCGCGCGAGCGGCGAGACCTCGAAGGGGTAGTCGATGATGAAGACGGGGATGCTCTTGTCGCCCGCCTCGGTGCGGTAGTCCCTCGTGAGGAACGGCTCGACCACGTACTCGTAGGCGGAGAAGACGAGCTCCCCGGGCGACTCGCACTTCTTCGCGCCCGCGCGGAAGTTCGTCCAGTCGATCTCGCGCCCGCTCGCCTTCGCCGCCTTCGCCCACTCCTTGATGGGGGCGTCGTCCGCGGCGACGCGCTGCGGGACGTCGGCCGGCAGGCCCGACTTCGAAAGGGCGCGGGCGATCCCCTCGGCCATGGGGACGCGCGCGAAGCGCTCGAGCGAGTACGTGCGCTGCGCGGCCCAGGCCGCGTGCTCGGCCGGGAGCCGCTCGGCGAGGCGGGCGTCGACGTGGCGGAGCATCGCCTCGGTCGCGTCCATCAGGGTCTCGTACGTCGCGTACGCCTGGTAGTACTCGATCATCGTGAACTCGGGGTTGTGCCGCGTCGACAGCCCCTCGTTCCGGTAGCAGCGGCCGATCTCGTACACGCGCTCGAAGCCGCCGACCACGAGCCGCTTCAGGAAGAGCTCGGGCGCGATGCGCAGGAAGAGCTCGAGATCGAGCGCGTTGTGGTGGGTCTTGAACGGCTTCGCGGTCGCGCCGCCGACGAGCGTGTGCATCGTCGGGGTCTCGACCTCGAGGAAGCCGCGCGCGTCGAGGAACTCGCGGAGCGCGGCGACGATCGCGCTGCGGGCGCGGAAGACCCCCGCGACGTGCGGGTTGGCCACGAGGTCGACGTACCGCATGCGGTAGCGCGACTCGACGTCCTTGAAGCTCGTCTTGGTCGGCAGGGGGCGGTAGGCCTTCGTGAGCAGCCGGAGGCGCTCGGCGCGGATCGAGAGCTCGCCCTTCTGCGTCGCCATCGCGACGCCGCGGGCCTCGACGAAATCGCCGAGATCGATGTCCTCGAGCCGCTCGAAATCGGCGAGGCTGCCCTGCTCGCAGTAGAGCTGGAGCTCGCCGGTGCGGTCGCGCAGCCGGACGAACGTGACGCCGCCGAACGAGCGCACGAAGAGCACCCGGCCCGCGACGCGGAACGGGAGCGGCTCGACGCGCGCCGGATCGTACCGGTCCGCAGCGGGCCGGTCCGGCGCCGCGCCCTCGGCCTTCGGCTCGGCCGCGGCCCGCGCCCCCTCGAAGCGGACGCGAACGGCCGCGAGCTCGGTGAGCGGCTCGCCCGCCGTGACGTCGTTGGCGAACGGGTTCTCGCCGCGATCGCGGAGGCGCGCCGCCTTCGCCTTGCGGGTCGCGATCAGCGTCTCCTCGGCGCGCGCGGCCTCGGCGGTCTCCTTCACGAGCCGCTCGGCTTTCCTGTCGTTCGGCCTGTCTTTTTGCTGGCTCACTGAGCGTCGTCCTCCGCGACCGAGCCGCCCTTCCGGAGCGAGCCGCCCGCCGCGGCGAGCAGGTAGGCCTCGATGAAGCCCTCGAGATCGCCGTCGAGGACGGCGTCCACGTCGGTGGCCTCGGTGGAGGTGCGGACGTCCTTGACGAGCCGGTACGGCGCGAGGACGTAGTTTCTGATCTGGCTACCGAAGTTGATGGCGCTCTTCGAGGCGTTGTGGGCCTGGACCTCGGCCTCCCGCTTCTGGAGCTCCATCTCGTACAGCTTCGCCTTGAGGACCTTCATCGCCATCGCGCGGTTCTGGTGCTGGCTGCGCTCGGCGCGGCACACGATGTTGAGGCCGGTCGGGATGTGCCGCAGACGAACGGCCGTCTCGACCTTGTTCACGTTCTGCCCGCCCTTGCCGCCGGCGCGCATCGTCGTGATCTCGATGTCCTTCTCGTTGACCTGGATGTTGATCTCGTCGTCGCTGTCCGGGGTGACCTCGACGGCGGCGAACGCGGTCTGGCGCGTGTGATCGGCGTTGAACGGGCTCATCCGGACGAGCCGGTGGACGCCGGCCTCGGAGCGGAGATAGCCGTACGCGGCGTCGCCGCTCACCGTGAAGGTGACGGCGTCGATGCCGGCCTCGTCGCCGTCCTGGTAGTCGATGATCTCCGTCTTGTAGCCCCGGCGCTCGCAGAAGCGCAGGTACATGCGGAGGAGCATCGACGCCCAGTCCTTCGCGTCGGTGCCGCCGGCCCCCGGGTGGATGCTGACGATGGCGTTGCCGCGGTCGGCGGGGCCGGCCAGCATGCGGTCGAGCTCGGCCTTGCGCAGGCGCGCGGCGATCGCGTCGGCCTGCGCGTCGGCGTCGGCAATGACGCCCTCGTCGCCCTCGGCAGCGCCGAGCTCGAGGTACTCCGCGAGATCCTCGATCTCGCGGCCGAGCTTCTGCGCCATCTCGAGCTTCGACTCGACCTGGGCGCGCTTGCGGAGGACGGCTTGGGCTTTTTCCTGATCGTTCCAGAACCCGGACGACAGCGTCGTCTGGGTCAGATCCTGGAGCATCCGTTCGAGCTTGGGGACGTCAAAGATGCCCCCTTAGCGCCTCAAAGCGCCGTTTGATGTCCAGGACTTTCTCGCGGGTCTCGGAGAGCATGGCGGGGGATCTATTCGATCCGGGCGGCGATCGCCAGGAGAGACCGCCGCGCGTGAACGGACGCCGGCGGCCCCCGCCGCGGGCGCTGGCGGTGCGCTCCGCGACGCAGCGCGCGGGCGTGGCCGCCCGCGTCGAGCGCGCCCCTTATCCGGCCCCGGCGCGGCCTGGACACCGGCCAGGCCGGACAAGCGCGCTGCGCTCGGCAGCGCGGGCGAGCGACGGTGTGGCGCGGACGCCCCGGTACCGGCGATTCCTCGATCCGGGATCTCCTCACGACCGCTGCCCCCCGGGGATGACGTGAGCTCCACTCTACCCGATATCGCGACAGGGCTCCTCATGCAGGCGTCGACGCGGGGGCAGAGCCATGGAAAGCGCGACGGATCGCGGGCCAGACACGCCCAGGTCCCCACGCGCGCAGCGGGCGCTGAATCGCGTCCTTGATGGCCTTCATGGAGACCTCGGGAGGCGACGCCGGGCTGCTCAGCGCGCCGTCGAGGTAGCGTCCCAGGAGCTCGGTCAGGGCGACGGCGGTGACAGCGTTGGAGAAGATGCCAGCGACGGGGACGAGGCCGAGCGTGAAGTTGGCGAAGAGCCGCACGGCCGCGCCGCCCCAGATGATCTTGCTCACCTGCAGCCACGGAGCCTTGAGGAGCGGCACGCCCCGGCGCCGTGTCATCGACGCGGAGAAGTAGTAATGAATGGGAACCACGATCAGCTCATCTGCACCGGGGATGAGCTGCGTGACGAAGCTCGTCACCGCGGTCACGGCAGAATACGTGTTGGTCATTCGGCGGATCTTCGGGTCCATCGTCGGTATATACGGCGCGGAGCCAGCTGCCGGGAGGCCAGGACGAGCCAGTCGGCCCGGAGCGCCGCGCGACAGATCGAGGGCGGATCACGCCCGACCTGGACGAAGCACGGGAGTCTCCGCGCGCCTCGATGTCTTCAGGATCTGGCGCTCTCCGCGAGAGGCGGGCGACAAGGGATCTCCCCGACGAGCGAGAGCGACCTGCGCATCGAGCCGCCGAGGACACAGGGGATCACCGCCCGCTCTCCCGCTCTCGGCGCCGCGGCGGCCTCTCCCTCTCCAGCGCCGCCGGCGCTACGGATCTAGCCCCTCCCGGCACGCGACCCTGAGCTCGGCGAGCGCGGTGACGAGCGACTCCCGCTCGCTCCGCCACGCCGGAGATGCGTCCTCGGCGTCGCGCCGGCGGAGGTGCTCGCGCGCCTCGTCCCAGAGCGGGCGGGGAGGCTCCTCTGCGGGTACGCGCCGGCGCAGGGCGTCCGCGAGGCGGAGCACGCGCTCGACGCGGGTCAGCGCCTCGCCGAGCGGCACCTCGCCCGCCTTGCAGCGCCGGAGCAGGCCGCACTCGTAGCTGCTGCACACGGAGAAGCGCGTCTCGTACACGGTGCACTTCCGGTCGAGGTGGCAGGGGCACGGCAGCCTGAAGGCGTCGTGGTACTGGTTGCAGGCGAGCGGCAGGCGCAGCTTGTCGGCGAGCGGGAGCTCGTGCTCCTCGAGCGGCGCGACGTCGAAGAGCAGCCCCGTGCAGCAGAGGCCGCACGCGGTGCAGAGGTCCGAGCCGCTCGGCCGCGCCTCGGGGGCGTCGCTCGCTGGGGGAGAGCTCACCCGTCTCGATTGGCACGCTCGCAGCCGGGCGTCGAGCCGGGAGGCGGGCGGGCGAGACACGCCCGGCGTGCCCGGAGGCAGTCACGGGCGCGCCGGCGGCTGATCATCAGTACGCGATCTCCGAGTAGGGGCAGCGCGCCTGGATCGCCTCGACGTCGCACGGCTCGGGCGGCATGCAGTTGAAATACTCCGGGCAGCTCGCGTCCTGCTCGCAGCCGCACCCGCATGCGTTGCCGAAATAGTTCGTGCTCTCGGGGCAGATGAAGTCGATGACCTGGCACTGCTCCGGGCTGTCGGCCACGTAGCTGCGCCACCACTCGGCCTCCGGGTCGCACGCGCAAGCGCGCTCGGTGCACGCGATGGTCCCGTCGGCCGAGCACGTGCAGGTGTTGCAGCCGTCGGGGGACGGGAACGAGTCGCCCGGCTCGTAGTGGATGCCGTCCTGGGAGCAGCCCTCGGCGCAGAAGACGTCCGTGCAGATGAGGTTGCCGTCGGCGTCGCACGTGCAGCTGTTGCAGCCGTCGTCCGCGGGGCGCTCCGTCCCCGGCTCGCACCCGTGGCACGCGATCTTGGTGCAGCCGACGTTGCCGCTGCCGGAGGGGTCGCACGTGCACGTGTTGCAGCCGTCCGAGGCGGGGAACGACGCGCCGGGGGCGTAGTCGACGCCGTCGTAGGTACAGTCGGAGATACACGCCACGTCGGTGCACGCGACCGCCCCATCCTCATTGCAGAAGCAGGTGTTGCATCCGTCCCTGTCCGGGAACGACTCGCCAGGGTTGTGGACGACGCCGTCCACCTCGCAGGTGGTCCCGCCACCCACGACGTTGATGTTGCAGCCCGCGAGCGCGCCCGCGGACGCGAGGGCAGCGAACGAGACCAGGCCGCTGACGTGGAACCAAGAAAGACGGTGGACTGTCATGGGATTCGCTCCTGTGCCAGAGAATGCCAGCGCGACGCCCGGAGGAATCGACCTCCGTGGCGCCGTGGAAGGCGCTGGGAACAGGGAAAGAAAGGACCGTGCCAGACGCACCCGGCGGCGCGGCCAGGGGTGAGGCGCTCGCCGCCCCGTGCTCGCCGCTGCTCCACGGAGCGCTCTCAGCGCGCCGCCCCGTCCTCCGGGTCCTCGAGGACGATCTCGCGCAGGTGGTCGAGCCCGACCGACCCGGAGCCGATCACCCTGGCGTGGAACGCCTTCAGGTCGAAGGCCTCGCCCTGCCGGCGCCGGAGCTCCTCGCGCAGCTCCAGGACGACCCGTTCACCCACCTTGTAGCAGATCGCCTGCCCCGGCCAGCCGAGGTAGCGCGTCGCCTCGCTGTGGGCGTGCTCCAGCGTGAGGAAAGCCCGGCGGTGGAGGTATTCGACGGCGCTCTCGTAGCGCCATGGCTCCCCGGCGTGGAGCGGGGCGTGCGAGGGGATCGGCAGATCGAGGTGCATGCCGATGTCGAGCACGACACGGTAGGCGCGCGTGAGCTTGCCCGAGAGCATCCCGAGCACGTACTCCGGGCGCTCGAAGTAGCCGAGCTCGTACATCAGCTGCTCGGCGTAGAGCGCCCACCCCTCGGCGTGGCCGGAGTTCGTCACCAGGAAGCGATGGAGCCGGCTCAGCCGCTCCTCGAGGTGCACCTGGAGCCCGCACTGCAGGTGATGGCCGGGAAAGCCCTCGTGGTACGCGATGGTGATCTCCTCGTACAGCGGGAACTCGCGCTTCGCGCCCGGGGCGTACCAGACGGTGCCGGGCCGCTTGAAGCCGTCGCTCGGGGGCACGTAGTACGCGCCGAGCGCGCCGCCCGGCGGGGCCATCTTCACCTCGATCTGGCGGATGGGCGCAGGGATGTCGAAGTGGACGCCGTCGAGCTCGGCGAGCGCGCGCCGCTGGCGCTCGGACATGATGCGGAGGAACTCGTCCGCGTCATGCGCGCACAGGGCAGGGTCGGTCGTGAGCCGCTCGATCACCTCGGGCAGGGACGCGCCCGGAAGGATCTCGTCCGCGAGCCGGGTCATCTGGGCCTCGATGGCGTGCACCTCGGACCAACCCCAGGCGTACGTCTCGATCGGGTCGATGCTCGCGCCGAGGAAGCGGCGCGAAAGGCGCAGGTAGCGCTCCTGCCCCACCGCGTCCACGGCGCGGGCGCTGGGCAGGTATGTATGCTCCAGGTACCCGGCGAGCGCGCCGAACGCGGCGCGCGCCCGCTCGGCCCCGGCGGCGAGGCGCTCGCGGCCAGCGCCCGTCGCGAAGCCGGACGACTCGTAAGCGGCCGGCAGCGTGAGGAAGAACGACGCTTCGCCCGCCTGATAACGCGCCTGCTCGATGACGGCGCCCACCTGGCGGCGCGCGACGACCTGGCCCGTCCGGCGCCCCTCCTCCAGCGAGGCGCGGTAGCTGTCGCAGGCCTGCGGCAGGCCCTCGAGGCGCGACGCGACCGCCTCCCAGCCGGCGGCGCTCCCGAGATCCACGAGGTCGAAGACCATCCGGAGGTGCTGGAATGGCGACTCGATGTTGTTCAGATCGCGCAGGTGCTCGCCGTGGCGGAAATCGTCGAGCCGCTCGTCCAGGTAATCGGCCATGACACGGCGTGCCAGGCGCCCCCACCGCGCCTCTGGCCCGCGAGGGGGCGGCAGCAACCGGAGCCGCTCCCGGAAGGACGCGAGCGTGGAGGCCCAGTCCGCGGCGCCCGCCGGGCTCCAGTCGTTCCAGGCGCCTTCGTCGCACGGGATGCCTGCCAGGGTGGCGTGAGCGGGGCAGCGGGCGGCGAAGGTTGCGACGAATTCGTCGCTCAGGGCGAAGATCGGATCGCGCGCGTCGTGGTTCTGTTTCACCGCGACAGCATATGCGGCCACGCCTGAATTTTCGCCGTGCGCGCGAGACGATCCGGCGGGTCTTCGTTACGCTTGGTGGAGGGATACCGCTCACGAGCGGTGCCCCGGGGAGCGACATGAACCACCGCAGCCTGCCAGGCGAGCTCCATGACGACGACCGGCGCCCCTGCGCCGCTCGTCCCTCGCGCCCTCGGACCCCGCGTCGGCCCGTCTGGCCGCGCCTCACCGGGCTCGTCGCGGCGGCGGCGCTCGCGACGCTCGGCTGCGGCGCCGGCTCCTCCGGCCAGCACGCGAGCGCGGCGTCGCGGGAAACCGTCGCGATGACGCCCGCCCAGATCGCGGCGCGCGCCACGCCGGCGGTCGTCACGATCCGCGGCGACGGCTCGCTGGGGGCGGGCTTCCTCGTCCGCGAGGACGGCTGGATCGCGACGAATTTCCACGTCATCGCCGGGATGCCGGACCTAGAGGTGGTCCTCTGGGATCAGAGCGAGCATCCGGTGCTCGAGGTGCTCGCGTTCGACGAGGATCGGGACCTCGCGATCGTCCGGATCCACGCGCCGCGGAAGCTCCCGCTGCTGCCCCTCGGCGACAGCGGCGCGGTCCGCCCGGGCGATCCGGTCGTCGCGATCGGCCACCCGCTCGGCCTCGCCGACACCGTGTCGAACGGCCTCGTGAGCGCGGTGCGTGTGGTCGACCCCGCGCTCACGCTGCTGCAGATCTCCGCGCCGATCGCGCCGGGCTCCTCGGGCGGGCCGCTGTTCAATGAGCGCGGCGAGGTGATCGGCGTCGCCGCCGCCGTCGCGACGCAGGGGCAGAACCTCAACTTCGGCGTGCCCGCGGCCTACCTCAAGAAGCTGCTCGTACACCCCGATCCCGTCCCGCTCTCGACGTTCGCGGCCGAGACGGCCGACGAGGAGCCAGCGCTCCCGGCGGTCAAGCGCTCGGTGCCCCACCACGCGCTATCGCTGCTCCGCGGGTGCACGGAGGGCGACCTCCTCGTGCTGGCGCGGACGATGGACGGCGCGATCCAGGTCGGCTCGCCCCTCTACAACGAGGGAGATTTCGCGTCCTGCTATCACATCTACGAGGGCGCCGCCCTCGACATGGAGCGCCGGCTCGGCGCCGCGTGCAGGGGCCCGAAGCAGGCGCTCGCCGAGGGCCGCCGCAAGGCGGCCGGTCTGGACGACAACGCCGCCCAGGCCTGGGCGATGCGCGACGCCTTCGACGGTCTGCTAGATGTGATCTTGCGCAAGGTCCACGGCGACGCGGAGTGAGCATCGCCTGATCGCGGCGCGGTCGCTCCAGCGCCGGGCGCGGGCGCGCCGCGGCCCTGGAGCGCAGCCAGCCGCCGGGGCTAGTCGAGGTGAGCCGGCGCCGGCCGGCCCCCCTCGTGCGCGACCGCGGCGCGCGCCGCGGCGCCGTGGTGCCCCGCCGCGATGATCCCGTCGCCCGCCGGAGCGACGCCGCCCTCCCCCGCCCCGCCAGGCTGTCCCTGGTCGTCGCTGCCCCGCATGAAGGGCAGGACCCGCTTCAGCCACGACGAGGCGTCGTCGAACAGCGAGTAGGCCACCGGGGTCGCGAGCAGCGTCAGGAGGAGCGCCAGCGTCTGCCCGCCGATGATCACGAACCCGGTCGCGCGGTTCGTCCCCGAGCCCGCGCCGCTCGAGGCGACGAGCGGAATCATGCCGGCCACGAACGCGAGCGTGGTCATGAGGATCGGCCGGAGCCTGTCGCGGTTCGCCTCCAGGATGGCCTGCGCCCGTGGCAGGCCGTGCTCGCGCAGCTTGATCGTGTGATCGATCTGGAGGATCGAGTTCTTCTTCACGACGCCGAACAGCACGACGATACCCAGCAGCGAGAAGATGTTGAGCGACTGGCGGAAGATGATGACCGCCAGGAACGCGAACGGCACCGTCAGCGGCAGCGACAGGAGGATCGTGATCGGGTGCAGCCACGACTCGAACTGCGCGGCGAGCACCAGGTACATGAAGACGAGCGAGAGGAGGAGGGCGACCAGGAAGCTCTTCATCATCTTGACGAGCTCCTTCGACGCGCCCACCGGGCCGGCGGAGTAGCCGGACGCGAGGTTCATCTGCGCCGTGGCCTTGTCGAGCTCCTGGACGACGGTCTGCTGCGAGTAGCCCGCCTCGAGGTTGGCCGTCAGCATGACCTGCCGCTGGCGGTTGTACCGCTCGATGCGCGACGGGCCCGTCCCCTCGGCGAACGTCACCACGTTGTCGAGCGTGACCGCGCCGAGCTTGGTCGACGGCACCGTGATCTTCGCGAGGCCCTCCTTGTCGGAGCGGAAGCTCGGCAGCGCGCGCGCGCGCACCTCGTACTGCTCCCCGCCCTCGTTGTAGGTCGACACCTTGTACCCGCCGACGAGCAGGCGCAGGGTGCTGGCCACATCGCCGACCTGCACGCCGAGATCGGCGGCCTTCTTGCGATCGATGAGCACCCGGATCTCCGGCTTGCCGACGAGCAGCGACGTGTCCGGGTCGACGACGCCCGGCATCGCCTTGAGCTTCTGGAGCAGCGCGTCGGAGTACTGGCCGATCTTCTGGAGGTCGGGGCCCTGCACCTGATAGGCGATCTGGGCGCTCTGGCCGCCGGAGAACGCGGGCACGACGCCGATGCTCGCCCGGAGCTTCTCCGCGTCGAACTTCGGCTTGAGCTCGCGCCGGGCGCGATCGATGAGGTCCTGCTGCGACAGGTCGCGCTCGCCCGCCGGCTTGAGCTTCACGTAGATGCTGGCGAGGTTCGGCGTCTTCTGCGCGTCGTCGCCGATCGTCGTCAGCGTGTAGAGCACGCCCGGGAGCTTCTCGAGATCCGTCGCGAGCCGCGTGGCGATGACGCGCGTCCCGTCGAGGCTCACGCCCTCGGGCGCGCGCATGACGACCTGGAACTGCGACTCGTCCTCGACCGGGAGGAAGTTGAACTTCGCGAGGCCGCCCAGCACCGGGATCGAGACCAGCGCCAGGAACGAGGCGAGCACGATCACCCAGCGGTGCGCCATCGACCAGCGGAGGAGCGTCATGTACGTGCGCTCGATCGGCCCGTAGAAGCGAGACTCCTTGGAGCTGTGGGCGTCGTGCTTCGCCGGCTTCTTCAGCCACCGCGCCGACAGCATCGGCGTCAGGGTGAAGCTCACGATCAGCGAGACAAGGATCGAGAACGCCATGGTGAGGCCGAACGAGTTCAGGAACCGGCCGACGATGCCGCTCATGAACGCGACCGGGAGGAACACCGCGATCAGCGAGAGCGTCGTCGCGAGCACGGCGGGGCCGATCTCCCGCGTGCCCTGGAGCGCCGCTTCCCACGGGCTCACGCCCTTCTCCTCGATCCAGCGGTAGCAGTTCTCGAGGACGACGATCGCGTCGTCGATCACGATGCCGACCGCCAGGGTCAGCGCGAGGAGCGTGATCCCGTTGAGCGTGAAGCCCGCCACCTTCATCAGGGCGAACGTGGAGATGATGCTCGTCGGGATGGCGATCGCGGAGATGAGCGTGCTGCGCGCGTTCGCGAGGAAGAGCGCGACGATGATCGCGGCGAGCAGCGCGCCGAGTACAAGGTGCTCCTTCACCGCGTTGACCGAGTTCTTGATGAACTCCGACTGATCGCGCGCGATGACGATCTCGTAGCCCGCGGGGAGGCGCTTCTGGACCTCACCGATCCTCGCCTTGAGCCCGTCGATGACCTCGACGGTGTTCGTCCCGCTCTGCTTGCGGATGCTGAGGAGCACGGCGGGGTTGAGGCCGCGGAAGCCAGCCGACTCCTGCTCTGCCATGCCGTCCTGGACCTCCGCGACGTCGCCGAGCCGGACGGAGTAGCCGTCGCGGTTCGCGAGCACGATGTCCTCCATCTGCGCGACCGACTGCACGCGGCCGCGCGTCCGGAGGGTGAGCGCCCTGCCGCCTTGCTCGATGCGCCCGGCCGGGATCTCCACGTTCTGGCTCGCCAGCGCCTGGGCCACGACGCCGCCCGTCAGCGAGTACTTCTCGAGCTTCTCCGGATCGATCCAGATGTTGATCTGGCGGCTCCGGCCGCCGATGACCAGCACCTGGCCGACGCCGGCGAGCGACTCCAGCTCGCGCCGCAGCGTCTTGTCGGCGAACTCGGTCACCTCGCGGACATCCGATTTCTGGGACGAGACGGCGAGCGTGAGGATCGGGGCGGCGTCCGGGTCCATCTTGCCCACCATCGGCGGCTCGATGCCCTCCGGGAGCTCCGCGAGAACGCTCTCGACCTTGTCGCGCACCTCCTGCGTGGCGACGTCGACGTCCTTCTCGAGCTGGAAGGAGATCATGACCTGGCTCAGCCCCTCGACCGAGACCGAGCGCAGCTCGTCGATGCCGCTGATGGTGTTGACCGCGGACTCCAGCTTGTCGGAGATCTCGGTCTCCACCTCCTCGGGCGCGGCGCCGGGGAGGACCGTCGTCACGACGACGAACGGGAACTCGACCTTGGGGAAACGATCCACGCCGAGGCCGAAGTAGGAGAACGCCCCGAGCACCGTGAGGAGCAGGACGATCACCGAGGCCAACACCGGCCTACGGATGCAGATTGCCGCGAGCCATTGCATGGTCGCTACCTTTCTTCAGTAATGAGACGCCGGTGCGCAGGGCTCACTGCGCCGCTGCGACCTCGATGCCGTCCGCCAGCTCGCCCACCTTGTCGATCGCGACCTCGTCGCCCTCGGCGACGGGGCCGATGACCTCGACGAGGCCGTCGATCTTGCGGCCGGTCTTCACCAGCCGCTCCGTCACGCGATCGCTCGACCGCACGAACACGCGCGCGCTCGTCCCGGAGGTGCCGATCGCCGCCTCGGGCACGAGGAGCGCCGTTCTTGACTCGCCGGTCAGCGTCAGCTGACCCTGCGCGAAGAAGCCGGGGCGGAGCTTCCCCTCGCTGTTGTCGAACTCGGCCTCGACGGGCAGCGTGCGCGAGGACTCCTTGAGGCTCGCGCCGATCCGCTTCACGACGCCCGGGAACAGGCGGTCGGGGAAGGCGGCGACCGAGACGCTGACGGGCTTGCCCACCTCGATGTGCGCGATGTCCCCCTCGGGCACGTCGATGCGGAGCCGCAGCGGGTTGTCGCGGACCACGACCGCGACGACGCGGCCCGGGCTCGCGAACTCGCCGACGCTGATCCGCTTCTCCGAGACGGCGCCGTCGAAGGGCGCCCGCACCGTCGTGTCGGAGACCGACTTCGAGGCGAGCCCCGCCTGCGCTTGCGCGGACGTGAGCGAGGCGACCGTCGCGCGGATGCCGTTGACCGCGGCGTCGTACTGCGCGGCCGCGTTCTGGGCCTGCGTGCGCGCCGCGTCCCAGGTGGACTGGGCGACCGCGCCCTGGTCGTAGAGCTGCTTCACGCGATCCGCCTCGGACTTCGCGAGCTCCATGCTCTGTTTCGCGGCGCGGACCTCCGGCACCTGGTCGGGATCGATGCCCTTCGGCGACGCCCCCTCGGGCAGCGCGAGCCTGGCGCGGGCCTGCGCGACGGCGGCGGAGGCCGCCTGCGACTGGAGAGCGGCGTTGCGCGCGTCGAGCACGACAAGCGGATCGCCCTTCTTGACCCGGGAGCCCACGTCGACCTCGACGCTCAGGACCGAGCCGGCGACCTGCGTGGCCACCTCGCTGGTCTCGTCGGCGACGAGGGTGCCGCTGACGTCGAGCGTCTGCGCGAGCGGGCGCGCGGTCACCTTCCCGAAGCGCACGGCGGGCTTCTCGCGGAGCGCCGCTGTGTCGCGCGTCGGCGACGGCTGCGTGCCCGCGTCCGAGCGGCGACAGGCGGTCAACGTGGACGCCGCGAGCGCCGCGAGCAGCGCCGCGATGACGGCGGCGCGGGAGTGATTCGATGCGGCGCTACGAGCGCCGAAGGCCCTTCGAGCGATACAGCGCTCGGGTCCGCAAGGAGGATGTGTCATGGGGAGTCCGCCCGGGTTTTTGCCAGCGCCTGCCGGTGCGGTCCAGGAGCAAAGCTGGCGGGCACCACAGTAGGGCGCTGACCGGCCGGTCATCAAGGGGGTCATCCTGCCAATGTCTACGTCCTCCTCGCACTTCGTGCCGCCATGCATGAGGAAAACGTGCTTCGCAATGTGCTCGGGGTTGTCTCGGCCGGCAACCGGCAATGAAACGGGAAAGTGAATCGCCGGTCATCTTCCCGAAAGACGGCCCGGAACACGGCGCCGGGCGCCCTGCGGACGCCCTCCGCGTCCCCCCACGGATCGGAAGCGCGTCGCGCTGCGGCGCGGGTTTCAATGCACTGTGGCGGGAATACCATCACATGGTAATTCAACATGAGCAGAATCGGCTGTTCCCGGGGCGGGGTTCAGTCGGTGAGCCGCGGGCGTGTCCGGGGACGGGGCGGCGACTCAGCGCCACGGATCGAAGGCGTCGCGGAGGGCCGGGCCCGTGAGCTCGGCCAGGAAAGGGTCGAGCGCGCAGAGCGCGTCGAGCCATGCGACATCGGCGGGCGCGGCGGAGGGCTCGTGGGCGAGGCTCGCGAGCCGGAGGGCGCGGGTCGCGTGGGCGCGGGCGCGCGCTTCCGCATAGGGGACCATTTCCCCGACGGACAGCATGAAGGCCCAGTCGCTCGATTGAAGGAGGAGGAGCTCACGAATGGCCTGGTCCAGCGCGCGGCCGGGCAGGCCGCCCGCGTCGCGGCGGCGCGAGAGCGCGCCCAGCACCGCGCGCTCGGCGTGATGGGCGTGGCGCCAGAGGCGCGCCGCGCTCGGGCCGGTCCAGAACGCGCCGTATCCGCCTTCGCCCCACGTGGAGGCCGCGGGCTCGACGACCGCCGCGGGCGGGTGGCGCTCGAGATACGCGCCCAGCGCGATCGGAACAGCGCGCTCCGAGGCCGCGAGGCGCCGCAGGGCGTGCTCGAGGAACTCGGGACCTTCGAGCCACCAGTGGCCGAAGAGCTCGGCGTCGTACGGGGCGACCAGGATGGGCGGGGCCGGCGCCCCGCGGATCGACGCGAGCGCTGCCTCGCGGCGAGCCACGAACGCCGCGGCGTGCGCGCGCGCCTGCGCGGACGCGCGGGCCGGGTCGTAAGGCGCCTTGTCGGGGCCGGGCCCGGTCACGCGGTGGAGCTTGAGGCCGGTCATGAGCCGGACGCCGTCGGGGCCGATCTCGCCGTCGAGCTCGCGCTCGGGCAGATCGAGCCCGACGTCGCGGTAGAACTCGCGGTAGGCGGGGTGGCCCGGGTAGCCGGCGTCGCGCGACCAGACCTCGCGGGCGCTGTCGCGATCGCGCCCGAAGCACGCGACGCCAGAAGGCGAGAGGACGGGGACGGCGGCGCCCGCGGGCGCGGGCGGCGCGGCGAGCGTGAGGGCGTGGGCGTCGAGCACGGTGAAGCGGACGCCGGCCGCCGCGAGATCGGCGTCGATGGGCGGCGCGTAGGCGCACTCGGGCAGCCAGAAGCCACGAGGCGCCGGCGCGCCGGTGAGGGCCGCGAAGGCGCGGCGGCCGAGCCGGAGCTGCGCCCGGATCGACGCGGGCGTGGGGAGCAGGCCGGGCAGGTAGGCGTGCGTCGCGGCCGTGGTGAGGAGCTCGAGGCGCCCCGCTGCGGCGTGGCGGACCAGGGCGCCCGGGACATCGCCGCCCAGCGCCTCCCAGGCGCTCGCCGCGTCGGCGAGCCGCGCGCGGTAGAACGCGGCCGCCGGCGCGAAGCCGCTCCCGGCGAAGCGGGCCTCGACCCGGGCGGCGAGCGCGGTGAGCCGGCGCAGGTGATCCTCGAAGCGACGGAGGAGCAGCGCGTCGCGCAGCATCGCGAGGAGCGGCGGGGAGACGGAGAGGGTCAGCGGGGCGGTGACGCGATCGGCGGCGAGGCGATCGAGGACCCCGAGCAAGGGGAGGTAGCACTCCCAGAGGGCCTCGAAGAGCCAGCGCTCCTCCAGCGAGCGGGCGTGCTCGGGGTGGCGCACGTACGGCAGGTGGGCGTGGAGGACGAACGCGACGTAGCCCGGCATGGAGCGCTGGGCGGCGGGAGACCGCCGGCAGGCCTCCGGTCTGGCACGGACACGCCGGTGTGAGAAGCGCGGGGCGGTCTGGACGTCGGAGCACCCGAGATCGCCCGTGGGCCTCCGGCCTCCGTGCGCCTCAGCGGTTCTTGAGCTCCGCCCCGAGATCCGCGCCGAGGCGCGCGGCTTCGCGCACGTCGCCGGGCCACGCCAGGCGTCGCTCCGCCCTCCGCAGCTGGGTGCCATCGGGCTCGGCGAGGAGCGCGCGCAGCCAGAGCGCGTCGCCGTCCCGCACCGCGTACGCGGCCACGGGCGTCCGGCAGCTGCCTTCCACGGCGGCCATCACGGCGCGCTCCGCGGTGACGCAGGTCGTTGTCTCGGCGTCCACGAGCGCCGCCAGGACGTCGCGCACGCTCCCGTCGTCTGTCCGGCACTCGATGCCGAGCGCTCCCTGGCCGATGGCCGGCAGCGACACCTCGGGGGACAGGACCTCCGTGGCGCGGCCCGCGAGGCCGAGCCGCTTCAGGCCGGCGAGCGCCAGCACGATCGCGTCGAACGCCCCGTCGGAGACCTTGCGCAGCCGGGTGTCGACGTTGCCGCGGACCGGCTCGATCACGAGGTCCGGGCGCGCCTCGCGCAGCGCGACAGCGCGGCGGAGGCTCGAGGTCCCGACCCGGGCGCCCGCCGGCAGCTCCGCGAGCAGCGCGCCGCTCCGGGTGACGAGCGCATCGCGGGGATCCTCCCGCGCGGGGATGCACGCGAGGCACAGCGCCGGGGCGATCTCGGCGGGGACGTCCTTGATCGAGTGGACCGCGAAGTCGGCGCGCCGATCCAGGAGCGCCTCCTCGAGCTCCTTGATGAACAGCCCCTTGCCGCCGATGTCCTGGAGCGAGCGATCCTGCGTCCTGTCGCCCGAGGTCACCACCTCGAGCTCGCGGAGGGTGAGATCGGGCACCGCCGCCTCGAGGGAACGGGCGAAGGCGCGGGACTGGGCAAGGGCGAGCGCCGAGCGGCGCGTGGCGAGGGTGAGCTCCATGTCGGTCACGCTCCCTTTAGCCCAGCTGCCCGCACGGCCGCGGCCGGATTTGCGACGGCCATGACGCCGGCCTCGGCGGGCTGGGCGCGCGCGCCGGGCTGCCGGGCATAGAGGCCGTCATCCGCCGGCCGGGGCGAGGCGCCGCCGCGCTCGCCGGAGGCGGGCGGCTCCGCCCCGCGGGCCGATAGCGGCGTGCGAAGGCTTTCCGGGGTCTCACGCAGCTCCCCCTCGGCGAGCGCCCGGGCGACGCCGCTGTCGACCGGCGCGTCGTCGATGGCGAACAGCTCCCGGAGCGAGTCGACGTGCTCGGCGACGCGGGGGTCGCCGGCCATCGCGCGGAGGCGGGTGGTGGGCACGTGGAGCAGCTTGTTCGTGGCGGCGTCGATCATCAGCGCGAGCGCCTGGCGCTCGGCCGGGCCGAGGTGCCGGAGCTTGCCGGCGAGGCTGCGCTCGACCTCGGCCGCGAGGATGGAGCGCGTGCGGGCCCGCAGGCCCACGATCGTCGGCGTCAGGGCGCGCTCGAGCGTCCACGCCTCGAACGCCTGCGCCTCGTCCACGACGATCGCCTCGGCCCGCGCCGCCTCGGCGGCGCGCCCCTCGACGGACTGCGCCACGATCTGCGAGAGGTCGTCGACGTCGTACAGGTAGACGTTGTCGAGCTTGTTGACGGCCGGGTCGATGTCGCGCGGGACCGCGATGTCGATGAGGAACAGGCTCCTTCCCCTCCTGGCCTTGCGGGCGCGACGGACGAGGTCGAGCGTGACCACGTAGCTCGGGCTCGAGGTCGACGAGACGACGATGTCGGCCTCGACGACGGCGCGCTCGAGCTCGGCCCAGGGGCGGGGCTCGCCGCCTACCTCGCGGGCGAGCGCGGCGGCGCGCTCCGGGCTCCGGTTGACGACGACGAGGCGAGCGCCGGCGCGGACGAGGAGCTTCGAGGCGGCCTCGGCCATCTCGCCGGCGCCGATGAGCAGCGCCGTGTGGCCGGCGAGATCCGTGAAGATCTGGCGGGCGAGATCGATGGCGACGCTGGAGACCGAGACCTGGCCCGCGCCGATCGCCGTCTCCGTGCGCACGCGCTTGCCGACCTTGATCGCCCGGTGGGCCGCGCGGCCGAGCCTGGCGCCGAGGGTCTTCGCCCCGCGGGCGACCTCGATGGCCTCCTTCATCTGACCGAGGATCTGCGGCTCGCCGACGACCATCGAGTCGAGCGAGGCGGCGACGCGGAAGAGGTGGAGGACGGCCTCGCTGCCGACGCAGCCGGCCAGGTGGCCCCGGACGGCGTCCCCGCCGATGCCGACGAGGACCGAGGCGGCGGCGCGCAGCGCCTCGTTGTCGAGCGAGGCCTCGTCCTCGGACGGCGGCGCCGCGCTCCCGGAGCGGGTGAGCCCCGGCGCCATCTGCCGCGGCGAGGCGTAGACCTCGACGCGGTTGCAGGTGGAGAGCACGAGCGCCTCCCCGATGGCGGGGTGGGCGGTCAGGCGCGCGAGCACCTCGGGGAGCTGGTTGCGCCCGATCGCGAGCCGCTCGCGCACCTCGATGGGCGCGGTCTTGTGGGAGAGCCCGACGAAGATCACCTGCGCTAGCCTCCGAGCCCCGCGGCGGGACGGACGAGATAGATGACGAGCACCGCCGCGGCGCAGGCGAGCCCCGCGATGGTGCCGTACGCCGCGCGCCGGCCGCGCCAGCCAGCGGCGGCGCGCAGGAGCAGCACGAGCGCGATGAGGAGCCAGGTGGCGTAGCCGAAGATGGCGCGCATCACCTCCTCGGTGTTGCCCATCTCGAGCCGGTGCGCCCAGTAAGTCCCCGTGACGATGCCGAGCGTGAGCAGGGGGAAGCCGGCGCTCAGGAAGCGGTGGACGGCGCGGTCGAGGGTGTCGAGCGGCGGGAGGCTGCCCAGGCGATCGACGTGCCGCTTCTTCTTGAGCCGCTTCTCCTGGACGAGATAGAGCGCGGCGGAGGCGCCGGCGAGGAGGAAGAGGGCGATGCCGAGCAGGTTCGCCATGACGTGGGCCGCGATGAACAGCGGGCTGAGCTTCGGCTCCGGGTGCGGCTTTCCGAGGAAGAAGGTGCCGAGCAGGAAGGCGAGCCCGAGCGGCCCGATGAGGAGCCCCAGCGCGTCGATGCGGAAGCGGCGGCGGGCGACGAGGTAGACGGCGATCGCGAAGAGGGACGCGACCGAGAGCATGAAGTGCATGGAGTGGACCGGGCAGACGCGCGCGACGAAGCTGGCGAGCGTGACGTAGGTCGCGTGCCCGAGGGCGCCCAGGCCGAGCAGCAGGGGCGCGTGGCGCGAGGCCGGCGCGGCCGCGGAGCTCGGCCGCGCGGCGGGGTCGTGGTGGTGGTGCGGCCCGGCGCCGAACCCCGCGAAGTCGGCCGTGGAGGGGAGCCGCGTGCGGCTGCGGGCGACATCGAGGAAGAAGAGAGCGCTGGCGGCGCCGTAAAACAGCAGCGCGAGCACAAAGCTGATCCCGGAGAGGGCCTCGGGCATGGCCCCCGTTATAGCCTGCCTCACCGGGGATGGCCCGCCGGCTGCAGCGGCGGAGGCGTACTCTCGTAAGAACAGGCCCGACAGGGCAGAAGAGCCGGGCCCAGCGCCCGGGAGCCCCCGACCGGCAGCGCCGCTCCAGCCCGCGCCGCTCCGGGGAAGGGCGCCGGTGCGACGCGACGCGACGCGACGCCGCTACATCTCGCTCGTCAGGAACGCGGCGAGGAGCTCCTCGTCGCTGGTCAGGCTGCTGTTGGTCGCGGTCGCCGCGGTCGCGGCCTTGCGGTGCTCGGCGAACGTGCCGACCGGCGCGCCGATGAACCCCGGGACCACGTCGTAAGCGTTGTCGCCGATGATCATGGAACCCTCGAGGATCTCTGCCCCGAGCTCCCGCAGGAAGGCGCGCGTCTTGACCCTGCCAAGGACCTCGTGGATGTCCGCCGAGCCCGTCACCTCGCGGAGCACGCGGATCGCCTCGATGATCTTGTAGCGGCGGCCCTCGGTCTTGATCAGAAGCTCGTCGTTGTTCAGATCGACGCGGTCGCTCGCGATCCACTCGTCGAGCGCGGCCTGCGGAAAGAACACGCGGTTCTTCATCGCGCTCAGTCTACTCAAAAACAGGCCCGAGCGGTTGAGCTGCGACGCCAGGGGCGCGGGGCCGAGCCGCGGCAGGCCCGCGTCAGGCCGGCGGGGGTACCCGGGGGGGAGGCGCCGAGTCCCGCGGCAGGCCGCGGAGGCGCGCGGGCAGGTGCCAGAGCGACTCGAAGATCCCGAGCAGCACGTAGAAGCCGAGCAGCCACACGAGCACGAACGCCGGCTGCAGCTGCGTCGAGATCACCGCGCTCGACCCGACCGCGAAGGCGACGAAGAGCACCGTCCGGACGTTGAGCTTGAGATCCTTGAAAGAGCGGAACCGGATCGTCGAGACCATCAGCAGCGACAGGATCGTGGTGGTCGCGAGGATCGCCGACGCGTAGCGCTCGCCGCCGATGGCGCCGGCGGCGGCGTGGTTGGCGACAACGATCGAGACCAGGATCCCGGCGGCGCCGGGGATCGGCAGGCCGACGATGTACTTCGAGGGCTTCGTGGGCTTGCCCGCCTCCCCCATCGAGAGGACGTTGAAGCGAGCCAGCCGGACCGCGCCGCAGGCCGTGAAGATGAACGACACGAGCAGCCCCGCGAGGTCGAAGCGGTGCAGCGTCCACTGGTAAACGAGGATCGACGGCGCCACGCCGAACGAGACGACATCGGCCAGCGAGTCGATCTGCAGGCCGAAGGCGCTCTGGGTCTTCGTCATCCGCGCGACACGCCCGTCGAGGGTGTCAAAGAACATCGCGAAGACGATCAGCAGCGCGGCGCGGTAGAAATCATCCTCCGACTGCGCCGTCGCCGAGCGCCGGATCGAGTCGAAGCCGCAGAATATCGATGAGAGCGTGATCAGGTTCGGAAGCAGGAACAGCGTCTTCCTGAGCTCGAACCGCCGTCGCTTCCGGATCATGCCGCCTCCCTTTCAGGCAGGCCAGGCTATCGCCGTGGCGACCACGAACGCAAGCGCCGCGGCGCATGCGGGAGCCGCTGAAAGCTTACCGCGAGCTCGGATCCGGGATCGTTTCATCGCACCATCTGCTTCGTTTCACGCATCGCTTCGATCGCTCAGCCGCCCAGCGGCGATCATCGCCTCGACCGCTCAGCGAGCCGTCCTCTGCTCGACCGCACATAGCGGCAGATCACCAGGCTGCTCAGCGGTCGAAGCGCGCCGTGCCAGGCTCGTTCCATACCGCCTCCGGCACCTTGGCGCCCGGATCGAAGCGGCACGCCATCGGACGGAGCTCGACGGCCGCGCCGCTCGCCGAGGACGAGCCCGCCGCGACCCGGAACAACCACGACTGCGCAAGATCGGCCGGAACGATCGCGGAGAGAGGAGCCCGCCCGATCGATCTCGCATCCCAGCCGGCCACGCACGGCGCGGCAGGCGTGCCGTGGAGCACGACGGAGGAGGTCAGGAGCACCATCACCTCCGGCGCGCCGGAGGGGCCAGCGGCATCGGTGACGAGGACAGGGTGGCGCGTGCCCGGAAACAGGGCTTCGCTGCCGAGAGCGAGGGGCGCCTCATGGCGCGCTGTCGCAGCGCGCTCGGCAGCAGAACAGGGGCGCGGCACGTCCCCGAGATCGAATGGAGTCGGCAACGGCTGCGCCGGGCCGAGGGTTCCGTCCGCACGGAACGGCTGGAAGAGCGCCCATGCTGCGGCGTGCCCTGGATCGGCGACGAGCGTCGTGACGCCGATCGATTTGCCAGCGTAGGTCCAGTCGGTGTGCACGAGTCGATCGTGGCCCGCCGGAGGCGCGATCGTCACGGCCTCGATCGCCCATGCGGCGCCGGGATCCGGGGAGGCGGACGGCGCCGGGGCCCGGCGGTGAGCGAGCAGCATCGCGGTCACCGGGCCGTTCGACGCCTGCCGGACCATCCCCACGCCGACAGGCTGGCCGTCCGCGAGGACGGCGTCGGCGCGCACGTCGAGGCTGCCGCGGGGGCCAGACGCAGGCCAGGAAGGGAAATCGAAGCGCTGCAGCTTCCCCGAGGGCTCGTAGAAGAACGTGAGCGCCGAGTGCGCGCTGCCGGAGTGCGGGCGGATGAAGAGCCCACGCAGCGAGACCGACAGGAGCGCTGGATCGAAGAAGTCCTCGGGGGGCGGCGCCGGCGCGCGGCGCGGGGCCGCGCCGGGCTGAGGGCGCGCGGCGGCCGGAGGCGGCTGGCGCGCCGCATCCGGGACGACCTTCACGTCGCCGAGCTCGAACGGGCCGGCGTCGGGGATCGCGCCGCGACCCGAGGTGCCCTCGATCCAGTTCTCCCACGCGACCTCGACGTTGCGCATCGGCGCGCCCAGCTTCGCCGCGCCGCCGGGGAGCCGCACGCGGGCCGCGGCGTAGCCCTCCATCTGGGCGGTGACGTTGGTCGCCACCCGCGCTCTGCCGAACCCCGCCGGCACCGCGGGCAGCAGCGAGCGCGTGACGACGCGCGCCTCGCCGGCGCCCGACTCGGGGAGCATCGCGGAGACGACGTCGACGGCGCCGCTCGGGGCGCGCGTGAGCAGCGACCAGACCGACCGGCCGCGCAGGAGCTCGTCGCCGTCGGGCAGGCCGAGGCCGCTCGAGTCGACGTGCTCGACGCGCGTCCACTTCGAGGACGGCAGCGTCTCGCAGACGATCGGCGTGCGCACGGCGGGCTGAGCGCGCGGCGCCGGATCCGGCGCGCGCGGCGGCGCCCCCTCGGCCTGGCCGCCCCAGCCGACGCGGGTCGCCACGTCGCCGAAGAGGCAGCCGCTCGCGCCGCACGCGATCGCGACCGGAGCCTGCGCGAGCTCGCGCGAGAGCGCCGGCATCTCCGGGAGCTCCGCCCAGCTCACACCGCCGTCGAGCGACTCCCAGAGCACCGCGACGTCCTCGCCGTCGGCACGCGCTCGCGGCGCGCGCGACGCGAGCGCGACAACGCGCCGCCCGAAGCCGGCGAGCGCCGCGCTCTCGGCCGGCGCAGCCGCCATGGTGAGCACCCGGCCGTCCTCGTCGGCGATCAGGTACGTGAGCGCGCCGCGCTCCGACAGCAGCAGACCCACGGCGCCGTCGTCCGCGGGGCGGAGCGCGCTCTCCTCGACGATCTCGAACCCCTCGGAAGGCGAGCCGTCGCCCGGCCCGCCCTCGGTCTCCTCGTCCTCGTCCTCGGCGCCGTCGGGGCGCGGCGCGGGCGCGGCCGCGGCGTTCGCGTCGAGCGACCGCGGCGCGAAGGTCTCGCCGCCGTCGTGCGAGACGAACAGCGCGAGGCGCTCGTCCTTGCCGCGGTAGCCGACGAAGTAGGCAGAGCGCCCGTCCGCCGAGAACGCGGGCAGCGCGGCGGGGGCGCTGAGCGTCGGGGCCGCCGCGAGGGCGACCGCCGCGCGCTCGGTGTCCTGGGCGCCGTCCTGGGTCATGAGCAGCGGCGCGGTCGGCTTGCAGCTGCCCGCGCCGTCGATCGGCTTGCAGACGCCCGTCAGGAGCGCCGCGCCCTCGGGCGCCACCGCGACGCCGACCTGGTCGATGTCCGGCGTCTCCAGCGTGGCCGCGGGCGACCACGTGCCGCCGCCGTCCGCGCTGCGGAGCACCCGCGCCGCGATGCGGTCGCCGTCCGGCTCGGCGCACACAGCGACGATGCGCCGGCCGCTCGCGCCGAGCTTGATGCTGCCGCACTCGCCCGTGCCCGGCAGGGGCGCTTCCTTGAGCGGGCCCTCGATGGGGCCGCTCGCGAACAGCCACGGCGCGCCGGCGTCGTCCGGGCGGACCGCCTCGACGTAGCGATCGCCGGCCATCGCCGCCCGCCCGAGCCACACAGCGGCAGCGGACGGGGAGCGCGCAGCCGCGACGGCGAGCTCGACATCGGCCCGCGGGAGCATCGCCGTGGTGCGCGAGAACGCCGGTGCGCGCCGCGGATCCCAGGTCGCCGACGCGAGGAGCCCCTCGGCCAGGAGCTCGCCGCCGAGGACGCCGACCCGCGAGAGGCCCATCGTCGGGAGCGGCGCGCGCGCCCAGGTCGACCCGCCGTCCTCGCTCGCGAAGAGCGCCTCCGGCAGCGCGAGCGCGAGCGCGCGGCCCCCCTCGGCCATGGCGACACCGAAGGCGCGCGGCGGCGGAGGCCCGCCTTGCCCCGCGGCACCGCCGAGCGGGACCGGTCTCCAGCCGAGGTCCTCCCGCCACCGGAGCACGCCGCCGCCCCGGGTCACCCCGAGCAGCGCGCCGCCAGCGCCCGCGACCTGCGCGAGCGGCTCGGGCGGCGAGAGCGTCCGCGTGAACTGGCCGAGCGGCGAGGAGGCCTCGTAGATCGCCCCGCTGGCGCCGACGAACATCCAGGAGGCCGGCGAGCGCCGCACGATCGCGGTGAACTCCTCGGGCGCGGGCGAGGCGCTCGTCCTGCCCTGGCCCGCGCAGCGCGCGGCCGGCGCGGCGCTCGAGGCCGCTGCCGGCGCCCCGGGATCGGGCGTCACCGTCCAGCGCTGGCCGCCCTGGGCCACGACGACGCAGCCGGCGCCGACGAACGGCGCCCACGCGACGGCGGCCTCGGGCGCTGCGGGGTGGTAGCTCCAGCGCGCCGGCGAGGCGTACGCGGCGCCCGCGATGTCCGCCGAGGGAACGGCGGCCTCGGTGGGACGGGCCGGCTGCGCCGGGGCGCCGGAGCAGCCCGCGAGCGCGCACGCCGACGCGAGCGCGACCGGCGAGCGGGTCCGCGACGGCAGCGCGGTCATTCGACCCAGCGGGCCACGAACAGGTTGGTCTCGCCGGGCTTCGCGCCGTACCGGTTCGAGGCGAAGACGACGTGCTCGCCGGTCGGCGAGAACATCGGGAAGCTGTCGAAGCCCTCGTAGAAGGTCACGCGCTCGACGGGCGGCACGCCGTCCGCCGTCGGCGGCGCCTCGGAGTCGACCAGGTACAGGTCGAAGTTCGGCATGCCCCGCGCGCCCTGCGGGGTGCTGAAGTCCGAGGCGAAGACGATGCGCCGCGAGTCCGGCAGGAAGTAGGGGGCGAAGTTGGCGCGGCCGTTCCTCGTCACGGCGCGCGGGTTCTGCCCGTCGGCGCTGGCGACGAAGATCTCGAGCGCGCTGGGGCGCACGAGCCCCTTGGCGAGCAGCGCGCGGTAGTCGTCGAGCGCGGCGCCGGTCGGGCGGCTCGCCCGCCACACGAGCTTTGTCGCGTCGGGGGAGAAGAAGGCGCCGCCGTCATAGCCGGGCGTGCTCGTGATCCGCCGGACGTCGGAGCCGTCGAGCTTCGCTGTGTAGAGCTCGATGTCCCCGTCGCGCGTGCTCGTGAACACGAGGCGCGAGCCGTCGAACGCGACGGTCGCCTCGGCGTCGTAGCCCTTGCCCTGGATGAGCGGGCGGAGATCCGAGCCGTCGAGCTTCGCTGTGTAGATGTCGAACTCGTCGAGCGGCCACACGTAACCCTGCGAATGATCGGGCTTCGGCGGGCACGCCTCGCCGGCGGCGTGCGTGGAGGCGAAGAGGACGCGCGCGTCCGCGGGAGCCGCGGGCGCGGGGAAGAGGAAGTACCCGCAGGTCGTCTTGCCCTGGCCGTTCGAGACCCGGCGCACGTCGCCGCTCTCCAGGTCGATGACGTACTGCTGGTCGCACTTGTTGCCGTCGCGGGTCGACTGGAACACGAGCTTCTTGCCGTCGGGCGACCAGTACGCCTCGGCGTTCTCGCCGCCGAAGGTGAGCTGCCGGAGCTCGGCGAAGTGCTTCTCGCGCGGGTCCGCGGCGACGCTCTTGCCGGCGCGGACGCGGAACGGGAGCCACTCGGGCTTCGCGGTGGTCGTCGCCTCGGGGATCTGGCCGAGGGGCTCCTTCGGCCGGGGTTCCGGGGAGGCGCAGGCGGCGAGCAGCAGGCAGGCGAGGACGGCGGGCAGCCTTCGGTTCATGGCGACGCGACTCTAGTACGAAAGCGGGGAGGCGTCGCGCGCGCAGCTACCGGCGGGAGATCACTGGCGGAAGATCGTCACCGTCGTCGGAATCGTATGGCCACCACCGACGCAGTTCGGAAAGCTGCCGTCCGACGCCGGCGAGCCGCAGACGTCGTCGCACTCGCCGAGGACGTCGACGATGCAGCCCTGCGTGTCCACGCCCGTCCCGCCGCACACGCGGCGAATGAGCGTCGACCCGGGCGACCTGCACGCGAACCGGACCTGCTCCGCGGCGAAGAGATCGCCGAAATAGGCGCCCTCCCGGTTCGGGAAGGCCTCCCGCTCTGCCGGATCCGAGTCGAGGGCATTGTTCCTGCCGCGCATCGAGATGGGGAGGCTCTCGCCGAGGTAATTGATCCTGGCCAGCATGCAGGCCGAGATCCAGCCTTGACAGTGGGCGTTGCACTGGCCGTGCGCTCGGCCCCACTCGGGCGAGAGGCCGATATCCCCCTTGAACACGTGGGTCTCGCCGTCGATGGACACCTGCGCGGATTGACCCGCCGGAAGCCCGCAGCCCGCCGCGTAGGTCAAGAACTCGCGGGCCAGAGGGTCCCGCAGCGCATTCATGACCTCGGGGCTGCGCGCGAGCGCGTCGCTCGTCAGCGGGTTGCCCGTGAGCTGCGCCGTCGCGAGCCTGTCTGTCGTGAGCGCGTTGGCCCTGAGCGCGTTGTTCGTGAACGCGTTGCGCGTGAACACCTCTTGCGCCGCCGTATCGCTGTCTTCCCCCACGGAGTCAGCCTCACCGATACAGGCTGGTAAACAGACACTCACCAGGCCCAGGATCGAGATCGCCAGTTCGATACGATTTCGCATAGCCCCCCCCAACCCGAATGAAACACGCATCAGGGTTTCCCTCAACGGATTTGCGGGCAATAGCTGAAGAATCTACGCCTGCGACGACGTCGTCAAGGCAGCGCCAGAGCGGTCGGGCAGGCGCGGTCGTGGGCTGTGCGCGGACCCCGGAAGAGCCGTGAGCAGGGAATCCTACGTACGGCGGATCGCAGGGTTACAGGGGGTCGCGATCGCAGGGATGTGTTGGACGAATCTTATGGGATGTGTTGGACGAATCTTATGTACGGTGGATTGCAGTCCCATGGCGCTTCGCGATCGCAGAGACGCGTTGGACGAATCTTATATACGGTGGATCGCAGCCTCACGACGCGTCGCGTTCGTAGAGATGCAAGAGAATCCCATGTACGGTGGATCGCAGTCTCAGGGCGCGTCGCCCTCGCCGAGCCACCGCGCCGCCAGCGCAAGCGTCTCACCGTTGTCGAGCGCGGCGAGGAAGCGGTCCCGGTAACGAGGATTCGAGATCTGCCCGGCGCGGGAGAGCACGCTGTGGCGCGCCCTCGCGATCGCGGCGATCGCCTCGGCCTGCCTGCCGCTCGCGAAGAGGGCCTCGGCGCGGACGAGCCGGATCAGCGTCTCGCCCTCCTCGACGGCGCCGAGCGACTCGAGCAGGGAGAGCGCCTCGCCGGACAGCGCGAGCGCCTCGTCGGCGAGGCCCTTCCGGAGCAGCACGCGCGCGGACAGGGCCCACGCCGCGGCGCGCAGCGGCGGCGCGCTCTGGAGGAGCTCCGACGCCGCGCGGGCCTCGGCCTCGGCGGCGCAGAGATCTCCGCCGAGCAGCGCCGCCCTCCCGAGGTAGGCGCGGGCGACGCCCTCGGCCCTCGGATCGCCCAGCCGCTGGAACGTCGCGATCGCCTCCGCCTCGACGCGGCGGGCCTCGTCGAGGTCGCCGCGGGCGATCATCACGTTGCCCAGGTTGCTGCGAGCGAACGCGGCCAGATCCGTGAGCTCCATCTGCTCGGCCGCGCGGAGGGCGGCGCGGAGCGCGGCCTCGGCCCCCTCGTAGTCGCCGAGCTCCATGGTGATCGCGCCCAGGTTCACCCGCAGCGAGCAGGCGTTGCGGCGGTCGCCGCTCCGCTCGAACACGGCGAGCGCCGCCTCGATGCCCTCGAGGCAGGCGCCGGGGTCGCCGGAGGTCATCGCGCGGATGGCGCGCGCCTCGTAGAGCCTGGCGAGCACCTCGACGTCGAGCAGCCGGCCCTCCCGCTCGCTGCGCTCGAGCGCCTCGATCATGGCGTCTGCGGCAGCATAGCGGCCGCCGAAGACGAGCCAGAGGGCCCCCTCGACGAGGCAGATGTCCCTGCCCGTCAGCGCGCCGCCCGCTGGCGCCGCGCCGCGCGCCTTCATCACCCACGACTCCACGCGGTCGAGGGCCCCCTGCTTGCCGGCGGCCATGACCACCTGCGTGACCGCGGCGTACCACGACGGCGAGCCCGGCTCGAAGAGCGCGGCCGCATCGAGCGCGCGCTGCTCGGCGACGGCGAAATCGCCGCGCCAGACGCGGGCCTCCGCCTCGACAAGGAGCAGCCCGCCCGCCTCCGCCCCGGACGCGCCGCACGCGAGGCCGCGCTCGGCGTGGCGCATCGCCGCGAGGAGGTCGTTGCCGCGCAGGGCCTGCTCCGCCGCGCGCCGGTACCACGCCGACGCCCGCCCCGGCTCGGCGCCGCGCTCGAAGTGCTCCGCGAGCTCCGCCGCGTCGCCCTTCCCCTCCCCCTCCAGCCACTCGCCCGCCAGCCGGTGGCCGAGCTGCCGATCGTAGTCCGTCAGCGCCCCGTACGCCGCCTCCCGCACGAGCCCGTGCCGGAAGCTGTACTCGGGCTCGAGCGCGCCCGCCTCGCCCGGCGAGCCCTGCTCGAGCGCCGCGTCCGCGCAGGCCGGCGGCGCCTCTCGGGCAGGCCCGTCGCCGACCGTCCCGCGCGCCGACGACGCCGACGAGAGGAGGCCGGCGCCGCGCGCGCCGACCTGGCCAGGCTGCCGCCTCGGCAGGATCACCTCGCGCTCGACGAGCTCGGCGAGCCGGTGCGCCACCTCGGCGTCGGCGCCGCCTAGCAGCGCGGCGACGCCGCCCGGCCGGAAGCTCTGGCCGAAGACGCTCGCCGCCCGGAGGACGCGCCGCGCCTCGGGATCGAGCGCCTCGAGCCGCGCCTGCACCATCGCCAGCACCGTCTCCGGCAGCGCGGCGCCTCGCCCCTCGGCGGCGGCGCGGATCTGCTCCTCGAGGAAGAACGCGTTGCCGTCGGCGCGCTCGACCAGCGTGGCGACGACCTCCTCGGTGGCGGCGTTGCCGAGCGCCTGGCGCACGAGCCGCTCGCTGGCGCGGCGCGAGAGCCCCGTGAGCTCGACCTCCTGCACGCCGCGGCCGGCCCACAGCTTCGGGAACATCTCGCGCACCTCGGGCCGGCCGAGCGCCAGCACCATGAACGGCGCGTCGCGCAGGTTGCGGAGGGCGCTGTTGATCATGGCGACCGTGGGCAGGTCGCCCCAGTGCATGTCCTCGAGGACGAGCAGCACCGGCTGCACCGCGCACTCGGCGCGCAGGAACTCCTCCCAGACGAGGTGCAGCTGATCGCCCATGAGCAAGGAGCTCCGGCGCGCCGCCCGGAGCGCCTCGCTGTCCTCGTCCGGGAACGGCGCGCCCAGGAGCTCGCCGAGGAAGGGCGCCATGCGCGCGCCGTCCTCGCCGTGACGGCTGAGGCGCTCGCGGATCGCGCGCTGCACCGCCGGCGCCGGCGCGCCGTCGGCGACGCCGAGCGCGCGCCGTAGCACCTGCGCCAGCAGGCCGAAGGCGGCGCCGGCGCTCATCGGGTCGCCGCGCGCGATCCAGCCCTCGATCGGCTCGCCGCGCGCCCGGAGGCGCCGGAGCAGCTCGGTGCGCAGGCGCGACTTGCCCATGCCGGCCGGGGCCGTGACCAGCACCGCGGACGGGGTCTGCTCCTCGATGCACTGGGCAAACGTCGCCTCGAGCAGGGACAGCTCGCGGTCGCGGCCCACGCACGGCGTCGGCTTGCCGAGCAGGCGCGGCACGACCTCGAGGTCGTCGCGCTCGCCGCGCAGGAGATGGCCGGCGTGGTCCGCGCCGAGCTCGAACCGCGCGCCGAGCAGGCCGGCCGTGACCTCGTCGACGCGGACGACGCCGGGCCGCGCCGCCTCGCCTGCGAGGAGCGCGGCGGCCTGATCGATGAGCTTGCCGATCGGGGAGCGGGCGGAGATCTCGGTGCGCCCCGAGACCAGCGCGACGGGCGCGCCGCCGAGCAGCACCTGCATCGCCAGGGCGCACCGCGCGCCGCGGGTGGCGAGGTCGGTGGGCGCGAGCGCGCCGGACAGCACGACGACGGGCGAGCGCGACTCGATGATCTCGAGGCGGCCCTGGTGGCGCTCGGCCAGGGCGCTGAGCGCGCGCACCCGGAGCGCGTCCTCGCCCTCCGACCGGGTCGCGTCGCTGTCGAGCGCGCCGTCGCGGGCGAGGATGAGGCAGATCATCCGGCGCTCGCCGGTCGTGAGCTCGGGGGTCGGGCCGCCGGCGGGCGACGGGAGGACGCGCCGCGAGCCGGGCGCGAGATCGCCGAGGGACGCGAGCTCGGCGGCCACGGCCGCGCCGTCGCGGGGGCGATCGCGCGGCGCCTTGGCGAGCATGCGGGTGACGAGGTCGTCGACAGCGGCGGGGACCTCGCCGCGGAGCTCCCGGAGCCGCGGGGGGTCCTCGAGGAGGACCTTCACGAGCACGGAGAGGCCGTCGTTGCCGACGAACGGGGGCCGGCCGGTGAGGCAGCGGTAGAGGACGCAGCCGAGGGCGAAGACGTCGGCGCGCGCGTCGATGGCGACCTCGCCGCGCGCCTGCTCGGGGGCCATGTAGCCGGGGGTGCCGAGCATCACGCCGGGCATGGTGAGCTCCTGGCCGGCCTCGGCGACGCGCGCGACGCCGAAGTCGAGGAGGGTGACCTCATCGACTGAGCCGTCGACGAGCAGGAGGTTGCTCGGCTTGAGGTCGCGGTGGACGATGCCGAGCCGGTGGAGCGCGCCCAGCGTGGACGCGACGCGCATGCCGAGCGCGAGGCTCTCGGGCACGGTGAGCGGCTCACGGAGGAAGCGCTCGGCGAGGGTCTCGCCGGCGAGCCACTGCATGGCGAGGTAGAGGTCGCCGCCCTCGGTCGTGCCGTGGGCGACGTACGCGACGATGCCCGGGTGACGGAGCGCCGCGAGCGCGTGGGCCTCCCGGATGAAGCGGTTCGTCTCCTGGGGGCCCGTGCGCTGCAGGACCTTCAGCGCGACCGGCTCGCCGCTGAGGCGGTCGCGGGCGCGGAAGATCTGCGCCATGCCGCCGGCGCTCGCGTGCCCCTCGATTTCGAACCGGTTTCCGACGACGTCACCTGCGCGCATCAGCGGTACCCCTGCGGCGGCTCAGGGAGCCGCAGCGCTCGCCTGTGCGGTGCGTCGGACCAGCCCATCGCAGGGGCCCAGGATAGCCAGAACCGGCGGCCTTCCACGCAGCAAATGTTGCTGTGAGCGAGGCAACCTCCGCAGGGCGCCGCGGGATGTCGGTCGAGCGGCGCGGCGTGACGGCGGGCAGGCGGTGAGGCTTCGCACGTAACGTGCGTCCGAAGCGTCAGTCCTGCGAGCGTCCTTCCATTGCGCCGGAGAGGGCCTCATCGACCGTCCTCACCCACGCGCGCTTTCCGTCAAAGACGGCGACCAGCTCGTGCACGGGCGCGGCGCCGGCGGCGACCAGCTCCGCCGCGTAATGGCGGTCGCGGACCTGCCGCGCGGCGGCCGAGAGCGCCTGCTCCGGGGTCTCGCCTCGCTGGGGCACCTTGAGCTCCAGCACGACCCCTGGGCGACCCGGCGCCCGCGGCCGCACGAGGACGTCGGCGCGGCCGAAGCCGGACTCGCGGTCAGAGCGGACGTCGTAATCGCCCTCGAGCTGCACCAGGAGACCCAGGATGAAGCCGTGATAGAGCTTCTCCGGCTCCCGGCCTGCGGGGTCCTGATAGGACATCACCGTGACGAGCAGCCGCTCGAGCAGCGCCTCGAGCGTCGGCGCGTCGCCGCCGAGCAGCGCGCGGAGCAGCGCCTCGGCGTGACGCCGCTCCGGCAGGCCGCGGCGGAGCCAGGATCGGAACAGGTCGCGGTACGCGACGCGGACCTCGATGTTGGGAATGGCGAGCGAGGCGGTGATCTCGCCGAGTTCCTCCCGCACCGCCGTCGTCGTGAGATAGCCGGCGAAGAGGAGGAAGCTCCACAGCGCCTCTGGCTGCTGGTCCAGGTCGCGCAGGACGAGGTTCTCGTCGATGCGGGCCTCGACCGGCTCGCCCCGCAAGAGCGCCTCGGTCTCGCTGGAGAGACCGAGTCCCCGCCGGGCGATGAGATCCTGGAGCAGATCGGTCGAGGCGGTGTTGACCCAGTACGGCCGGAGGGCGCCGCTGGCCACACAGTTGAGGATCGACCAGGGATTATAAATGACCTGGCCGCCGAAGAGATACCCATTGTACCACGCCCGGACCTCGTCGAGGCGCGGCGGCTCGGGCAGCGGCGCCGGCGCGGGTTGCCCTGCGGGGCCGCCGTCGGGCCGCGCCTGCTCGAGGACGCTGGCGACCTCGGCCTCGGTGAAGCCGAAGGAGGTCGCGTAGCGGCGATCGCTCAGGATCGAGGATACGACGATGTTGTTGAGACCGGAGAAGAGGTTTTCCCTGGCGACCCGCAGCACCCCCGTGAGCGCGCCCTTGAAGAGAGAGGGATTGTCCTTGAGCGCGGCAGAGAAGAAGTTCCGGAAGAACAGCGTCACCTCATCGAAGAAGCCGTTCAGGTAACCGGACTGGATCGGGGTGTCGTACTCGTCGATCAGGATGGCCACCTTGCGGCCGTGATGGCGCGCGAGGTGATCCGAGAGGTCTCTGAGCGAACGACGGCAGTCTTCCTCCGTCCCCTCGCCGTACAGGATGCGCTCGAACCGCGGTCGTTCATGCAGCTCGAGCCCCCCTTCGTCGAGGAGATAGCGGTGCTTCGCGTAGACGCCCTGGAGCTCGCTGCGAATCCCTTCCTGCGTGGTCTCGTAAGAGCTGGCCTTGATGTCCTTGAACGTGAGGAAGAGGACAGGGTGCTGCTGGAAATGCGCCCGGGCCGCCGGGTCGCTCCAGACGGCGAGGTCCTGGAATAGAGGCGAGAGGTCCTCGTCGTGTTTCCCGAGGAAATACGCGAGGGTGGAGAGGTTAAGGGTCTTGCCAAAGCGGCGCGGCCGCGGGAAGAGGACGACCTGCGCAGGATCGGCGAGGAGCTGTCCTACGAAGGACGTCTTGTCGACGTAGCCGGCGCCCGCCCGGCGGAGCTCGCGAAAGTCGGACTGGCCGAGGGCGGGGACGAAGGGCATGGTGGGGTCTCGCGGCGCGCAGGGGACTGTCCCCGGCCGCCCCCAGCGCGTCAAGCGCCCCGCCGGGATGGCAGGAGGCGCCAGCGGAGCTCAGCAGTCCGGCCCCCGGCGCGCCGCTCTGCCGACATCGTGCCCTTTCGTCGAAGGCGCCGCCGCCGCCGCTCCGCATGGCCCGCCGCGCACGGCCGATCTACCCTAGCCCGGTGCGATCCCACGTCCTGGCCGGCTGCCTCGCGGTCCTGATCCCCGCAGCCGCGACGCTCGCGATCCCGCACGCCGAGGCCGCGGATTTCGATCCGTCCGGCCGCGGCAGGCGGCCCAAGCCGAAGGCCCCGAAGCCCGGCGTCAGCAAGCCGGGGCCCGCCGCGCGGCCGCAGCCCGGACCGCGGCCGCAGCCCGGACCGCGGCCGCAGCCCGCCGAGGAGCCGCCGGCGAAGCCCGACCCGGCCGAGGCCGGCGACGCGAAGCGGGGCGGCCCGTCGAACGACGCGCTGATCGCCCGCTACACGGCCATCGTGATGAGCCAGCCGAGCGCGCCCTTCCCCCTGCAGCGCCTCGCCCAGCTCTACCGCGAGCGCGACGGGAACCTGAAGAAGCTCGTCGAGGAGTTCGAGCGCCGCGCGGCGCAGCCAGGGGCCGACGCCTGGGCCTCCAAGGTCGTGCTCGCCGGCATCTACAAGCAGGACGGGCGGTACGACGACGCCATCAAGACGTACGAGGCCGCCATCGCGGACCGGCCCCAGGACCCGGCGGCGATGATGGCGCTCGCCCAGCTCGAGGCGGACCGCGGCGACAAGGCCCGCGCCCGCGCGCACTACGAGAAGGCGCTGCCGCTGCTCAAGGTCCCCGCGGACGTGGAGCAGACCCGGCGCACGCTGCTCGCGCTCAGCCTCGACCTCTCCGACTTCGACGCGGCCAAGGCGCAGCACGAGGCGCTCGTGAAGAACGCGCAGGGGTCGCTCTTCGTGAAGGCCGAGCTCGGGCGCGAGCTCGCCGCGCGCGGGCACCACGCGCGCGCCGAGGCCGAGTTCCGCGAGCTCGTGAAGGCCGCGGCCGGCGACAACCGCGCGCTCGCGCCGGCGCTGCGCGACCTCGGGCAGGCGCTCGCCCGGCAGAAGAAGATGGACGAGGCGCTCGCCGTGCTGAAGCGGGCGCTCGCGATCGCCGGCAGCGCCGCGGGCGTGCGGGCCGAGATCCTGCTCATCATGACCGACGCGTTCCGCGCCGAGGGGAAGCTCGCGGAGCTCATCGCGATCCTCGAGGCCGAGCGGGGGCAGGACTTCCAGCGGCTCGCGACCCTGGGCGCGCTCTACGAGGAGACAGGCGACGTCGACAAGGCGATCGCGATCTACAGGAGGGCGCTCGCGCTCGACGGCAAGCACATCGACACGCGGCTCCGGCTCGTCCACCTGCTCCAGACCGCCGGCGAGCTCGACACAGCCATCCGCGAGTACGAGCTCCTGATCAAGGCGGCGCCGAACAACGCGGACTTCGTGTTCGAGCTGTGCGAGACGCTCATCCAGCGGGGCGACCGGCCCAAGGCGCTCGCCCTGCTCACCCAGCTCGAAGGGCGCGTCGCGAACGAGCCCGAGACGCTCGCGGCCATCGCCGACTTCTACGAGCGGGTCGAGGAGAAGGACCGGGCCCTCCGGGTGCTCCAGCGGCTCGCGGGGGCCGCGGGCGGCGATCCGAGCCACCTCGTCGACCTGGGCGACCGGTATTTCCAGGCGGGCGACAAGAAGAAGGCGCTGGAGACCTGGGCGCGCATCAAGCAGGTCGTGCCGAACCGGGCGCGCGCCGCGGCCACGCTCGGCGAGGTGTACCTCGACCACGACATGGTGACGGAGGCGCTCGCCTCGCTCCGGGAGGCGGCGCAGCTCGATCCCGCGAACAGCCGCTACAAGAAGGCGCTGGCGATCGCGCTGGAGCGCACCGCGAGCTCGCTCGGCAACGCGGGGCCGCGGTACACGGAGGCGCGCGAGCTCTGGGAGCAGCTGCTCGCCGGCGCGGGCAACGACAAGCTGCTCGCGCGCGAGGCGCGGACCCACATCGTCAGCCTCTGGTCGCTCACCCACGAGCTGCCGAGCCGCGTCGCGCCGCTCGGCGCGCGCTTCAACGCGACCCCGCCCGACCTGGAGGCGGGGCGGCTGCTCGCGGAGGTGCAGCGCAAGCTGCACCGGCTGCCCGACGCCGAGGCGACGCTCCGGAGGCTCGTGCAGGCCGCGCCGGGCGACGAGGACTCGCTCCTCGCGCTGGAGCGCGTGCTCGTGCTCCAGCAGAACCTCCTCGGCGCCATCGACGTGCTGGGCAAGCTCGTCGAGGTGAACCCGAAGCGCGCCCGCGAGTTCTACCAGCGCATGGCGCAGTACGCCGCGGAGCTCTACCGCGACGACGACGCGATCCGGTACGCGGCGCGGGCCGTCGAGCTGTCGCCCGAGGACGCGAGCGGCCACCAGAAGCTCGGCGACATGTACCGGCGGCGGCAGGATTTCCCGCGCGCCATCGCCGAGTACCGGCAGGCGCTCGCGAAGAACGACAGGCTGTTCCCCGTGTACTTCGACCTCGCCGAGCTCTTGCTCACGGCGGGGCAGTCCGACGAGGCCGACCGGCTCTTCCGGCGGGTTGTGCGGGCGTCGAACGACGAGGAGCTCGTCGCGCGCGCGGCGCGGATGTCGATGCAGGTGAACCTCGGCCGGGGCTCGCTCGAGGTGCTCGAGCGCGAGCTCCTGCCGGTCGCGGTAGGCAACCCGCAGAAGCCGCTCTACCGGCGGCTGCTCGTGGAGCTGTACGGGGCGATGACGCTGCCGCTGATGCAGAAGGTCCGCAGCGAGGGCCGCGCCGCGAGCGCGGGCGCGCGCGCGGAGCTCGCGAAGATCGGCGCGCGCGCCGTGAAGCCGCTGCTCGACGCTCTTGCCGACGAGAAGGAGTCGCAGCAGAAGATTGCGATCGAGGTGCTGGCCTACGTCGAGAACAAGAGCGCGGGGCCGGCGCTCTATAACTTCGCGATCGGGCAGGCGGACAAGGGCCTGCGCGCCCGCGCGATGATCGCGTGCGGCGCGCTGCGCGACCCGGCGATGCTGGAGCGCTACGAGCAGATGCTCGCGCCGAGGGACGCGGCGGCGAGCGTGCTGCCGAACGACGCTGTCGCGGTCGCCGCGACCTGGGGCGTGGCGCGGCTCGCGGCGGGCGGCGCCCGGCCCGCGGCGGCCAGGGCGGAGGCGCTGCTCGCGCGGCTGCTCTCGTCGCCGGCGCCGGAGGTGCGGGCGATCGCCGCGATCGGCCTCGGGCTGACGCGCGACCGGAAGCACGCGGCGGCGCTTTCCGCGGTCGCGTGGGCGCCCGAGGCCGGCTCGATCCCGCGCGCGGCCGCGGTGCGGGCGCTGGGCGAGCTCGGGGGCGGGGGCGAGGGGCCGGCGCTGTTCATGTCGCTCGCCGACTCGAGCGAGCCGGAGCTCCGCCGCGCGGCGCTCCTCACGCTCGCGCGGCTTGGCGGCGGCAGCGGCGGCGGGCCGAGAGGCGGCGGCGGGCCGGGCGAGGCCGAGGCGTCCGCCTCGGGAGGGGCGGCCCAGGCGATCGCGGCCGGCGCGTTCTCGTCGGACGAGGGGCTGCGCGCGGCCGCTGTGTCGGCGGCGGTCGCGCTCACGCGGCGGGTGTACCCGCGCACGCGCGAGCCGCTGCCGGTACCGGACGGGGCGCTGACGGTGAAGGACGTGCTCGCGGGGCTCGATCCGGATCCGTTCGGCCCCGAGGATCGCGCGGCGGCGCTCGTCGCGCTCGGCCCGGCGCTCCAGCGGGCCGCGGTCGCCGCGGTGGCGACGTCGCCGGAGCGGGCGCTTGTCGTCGCGGATGCGATCCTGTCGAGCGGGTCGCGCGGCGGGCGGGCGGCGGCCACGGGCGGGGCGGCGCTCGGGCTCGCGCCGTTCACGGACGGGCGGGCGGAGCTCGGCGCGGAGCTGAAGAAGCAGGTGGAGGCCGCCGTGGAAGGGGTCGCGGCCGCGGTCGTGAGCGGCTTCGTGGCGCTCGTGCGGCACCCGGCGATCGAGGTGCGCACGCGCGCGGTGGAGCTGCTCGCGACCCGGCCTGAGCCGGAGGCGCAGGCCGCGGTGGTCGACGCGCTCGGCGATCCGGAGGAGAGCGTGCGGCGGGCGGCGCTCTCGGCGCTCGGCGCGGTCCGGCACGGGCCGACGATCGCGGCCGTCTCGGAGCTCCTGCGGAGCTCGTCGAGCTGGCCGCTGCGCGTGCGCGCGGCGGAGGCGCTGGGCCGGCTTGGCGCGCCGGGCGCGGGCGGGGCCGGCGGCAGGCCGGGCCAGGTCGCGGAGACGCTCGGCGCGGCGGCCCGCTCCGACGCGTACGCCCTGGTCCGCGAGGCGGCGGCGCGCGCCCTCGCCTCGGCGGACCGCGCGGCGGCGGCGCCGGTGCTCAAGCAGCTCGCGGCTCGCGACCCCGAGCCGCGCGTGCGCCAGGCCGCGGCCGAGCTGATGCGGAGCGTCGCGCCTTGAGCAGCGGCGCCCTGCCCGGGCCGCGGCGCGTCGCGCTGCGGCTCGCGCCGCTCGCGCTGGCCGGCGCGATCGGCGCGGGCGGCGCGGCCGGCTGCGATGACGTGAGCCGGTTCTCGACGGCCGAGGGGGAGGCGTACTGCGGCGCGATCACGCTGGGCGGCGCCTTCCGCGCCGGCCTGAGCCCGCGGGTGCAGATGCGGCTGTCGCTCGACGCGGAAGCGCTCGACGGGCCGGACCCGCCGGGCGCGCTGTGGACCTACGAGGCGCCCGACGGGACCACGCCCGAGCGGCGCCTGCTCGACGGCGCGCCGCTCCGGCCGATCGGCGCGCTCGCCCACGACCCGCTGTCGCGGCTGGAGTTCGGGGAGGGCCGGGAGCGCAACGCGATCTACGCGGTCAGCGCGGCGGATCCCGGGGCAGAGTCGCTGCTCGCGATCCTGTCGCTGCGCACGGACGAGTCGGTCGAGGTCCGCCTGCTCCGGCCGGGCCAGGCGCCGCTCCCTTCGGGCGAGCCGCTTGCGGCGGGGCAGCGGCAGGTGTTCGGCAACTTCAGGCTGACGCGGCGGACGGGGACATGCGGGTTCTAGGGATCGAGACATCGTGCGATGAGACGGCGGCGGCGGTGGTCACCGAGGGCGGCGACGTCCTCTCGGACGTCGTGCGCAGCCAGGTGGCGCTGCACGCGCCTTACGGGGGCGTCGTGCCCGAGGTAGCGGCGCGCGATCACGCGCGCGCGGTGGTCCCTGTCGTGCGCGAGGCGCTGGCGCGCGCGGGCCTGACGGTGGCGGACCTCGACGGCGTCGCGGTAACATCGCGGCCGGGGCTCGCGGGGGCGCTGCTCGTCGGCCTGCAGACGGCGAAGGGGCTGGCGTGGGCGGCGGGCAAGCCGCTCGTCGGCGTCGATCACCTCGTGGGCCACCTGCTCGCTGTGTTCCTGCGGCGGGAAGGCGCGCGCTCGACGCCCGCGATGCCTGCGCCGGATGAGCGGCCGGCGTTCCCTTACGTGGCGCTGCTCGCCTCGGGCGGGCACACGGCGATCTACCGGGTGGATGGGCCTGCGCTCGGCGCGATCAGGGAGCTCGGCGCGACGCGCGACGATGCGGCGGGCGAGGCGTTCGACAAGGTGGCGAAGCTGCTCGGCCTCGGGTACCCGGGCGGCCCGGTGGTCGACCGGCTCGCGGCCGAGGGGGACGCGGCGGCCGCTTCGGAGGCGGTGCCGGCGTTGATGGCGCGGAAGGAGTCGCTGGAGTTCAGCTTCTCGGGCATCAAGAGCGCTGTGGCGCGCCACGTGGCGAAGCGGGGGCGTCCGGAGGGGCAGGCGCTGAACGACCTGTGCGCGGCGTTCCAGGGCGCGGTGGTCGACGCGCTCGTGCAGAAGACCGTGCGGGCCGCGCGGGCCGAGGGGATCGAGCGGGTGGTCCTTGCGGGCGGCGTCGCGGCGAACCGCGGGCTCCGGGCGAAGATGGCGGCGGCGTGCGCGCGGCGGGGGCTCGGGCTGTTCGTTCCGCCGTTCGCGAGCTGCACGGACAACGGGGCGATGATCGCGTATGCGGGCGCGCTGCGGCTCGCGGCCGGGGAGCGGGACACGCTGGATCTCGCGCCGGAGACGAGGACGGCGCTGCCGCGGGTGACGCGCAAGGGCGGCGGCGTGCGGTGAGCGGGAGAGGCCGGCAGCGGGGGCGTCGCCAGAGAGGCTGCGCTGGGCTGCGGGGCTGGCGGACGCTGGCGCTCGGGGTGCGGGGCAGCGGTGTGTGGGGCCATGCGGGGCGGTGCGGCGGTGGATGAACGGCTCGTGCCGGGGATTACCTCGGACTTGTACGCTGCGGCGAGCCGTGGTCTGATGAGAGCCCAGAATTCAGGCCGGCCCGCGCTCGCCGTTCTTCCGGCCGCACGGGACAGGACAGCTTGGGAGAGCCGCCCGGCGGGGCGCGAGGGTTGTGAGCATGCAAGTTGTTCTACCGATTGTGCTCGGGTTGATTGCGGTGGCGTGCGGCGCAGGCGCCGTGTTCCTGCTGATACAGGCCACGCAGCTGAGGCGGCAGCTCAAGGACGCGAACCAGCACATCGAGGCGCTCCGGCAGGCGAAGAGCCAGCTGGATCAGATGCGGTCGCAGTACGGGCAGCTCCAGCAGGCGCTCGACATAGCGCGGAGCGAGGACCGGCAGAAGGTCGACTGGCTCGACGCGCAGCAGAAGGAGATCGACTGGTACAAGAGCGAGCTCGAGAGCCGGCCGAAGATCACGCAGAAGCGGTACAAGATCCTGACCCTTGGCATCAAGTGGACCGGCAAGACGTCGCTCACGCTCAAGTGGGCGAATCCGCTCGTGGATCTCGGCACGCTGCAGGGGACGAAGATCGAGCGTTACGAGCGGACGGTCAGCCACGTGCTCACGAAAGAGGTGCTGACCGAGCACGTCTTCGAGATCGGCGACTGGGGCGGCGAGCACATCGTGGACGCGCAGCAGGAGCTGATCATGGAGGAGATCCATGGGCTCTTGATGGTCGTGGATCTGGCGGGCAAGGACGGGCAGAAGCTCGAGCCGTCGCGGATCCAGGAGCAGCTCCGGGAGTTCCAGCAGCAGTCGCTCCAGTTCTTCTTCAGCCCGAAGACGCTGGCGTCGTGCAAGGCGGTGGTGCTTTTCATCAACAAGTCCGATGTTCTGTCCGGGACGCCGGCCGAGGTGGAGCGGGAGGCGCGCGGGTATTACAAGCCGCTCATCGACAGCCTCGAGCGGTACAAGAACAACATCGATATTCGCGTGCTGGTCGGGTCGGCGAGCTATGGGCACAGCACACATCATCTGTTCTCGCACTTCGTGGAGCGGATCCTCCCGAAGAACGCGTATGATCCGCAGCTGCTCCAGCGGATGAAGCAGGACATGGGTCCGAATCCGGCGCTGTCGCGGACCGCGCAGCTCCCTGCCCCGCAGCTGCCGCAGCAGGTCAGGCCCAATGTACGGTAGCGAGGGCGCCTCGGGGTATGTGATCCCGCGGTACCGCGCGCCGGCGGACGCGCCGTGGTATCACGTGCTGCACGGGAACATCCCGGGGCACCAGATCGACTTCATGTACTGCCCGGAGGTGCCCCAGCCGCCCCTCACGACGACGCATTTCAGCCACCTGGCGCGGCTGATGAAGTACATCGAGCCCGCGACGGGGGCGACGCACGCGTTCGCGATAGGGAACCTGTCGCGCGACGACACGCAGCACGAGCCGGGGCACGGGGCGGTGGGGCTGATCTTCGGGTTCCGGATCGGCGGGGCGGTCGACCACGCCGGGCGGGGGAATCCGCCTTTCGCGCACGGGCTCGTCGCGGTGGACCGGGACCTCGGGTATGCGACGCTGCTGGAGGCGTCGGCGACGTTCTACCGGCACGTGATGAACGCGACCGAGCTGAACTCGTCGGCTGGCATGTTCTACCGCGAGTACGTGGGCGCGGTGCGGGAGGCGCCGGAGCGGGTGCCGCACGTGCTGGAGCGGTACGTCGAGGAGTACGGGGATCTGCCGTACCTGCGGCGGAGCAGCGCGACGTGGGACTGGGTGGCCGACGAGGGGGCGCTGCCGAAGCGGGTGGTGATCGTGCACAAGCACGATGAGCCGTTCGGGGCGATCGCTCATGCAGCGGCGAAGATCGCGACGGTGCTTTACCGGTCGAACATCAAGTGGACGTCGATCACGAGCGGGCGCGAGGCGGATATCCCGGGCGGGGTGTCGGTGCGGTTCGTGAGGGAGCGCGACGTCACGATGGAGGACCGGCACGGGGTGATGCTCCGGATCGAGGAGGTCGCGGAGGACGAAGCGGAGATCGCGCGGGGGATGTTCGGGGCGCGGCCGCAGGGCGAGCAGGAGGAGAAGCCGCAGTTCGGGGGATGGCGGGAGCGGTTCGCGGCGCAGCACGGGGGGACGGGGCCGGTGCATGGCGCGGGGGGCGGGATGCCGGGGGCTGCGCTGCAGGAGCGGGAGCGGCGGGCGGCGCCGTCGACGCCGCCGTCGCAGCGGGGCGTGGGGCTCGGGTGGAACGACGCGCATGCGCCGGGACGGGCGGGCGTCGGGTGGGGAGAAGCGGGAGCCGGCGCGGCGGCAGGGCCGGCATCGATGTCGGCGTCGCAGCAGGTTGGGCCGAAGGGGACGCTGGTCATCGATACGGAGAAGCTGCTGGGGGGCACGGCGCGGGTTGCGGCGCAGCCGGCAGGGCTCGAGGCTGGGAACACGGGGCCCGTGCGGCTGGGCCAGGCTGGCCTGGGGAATGCCGTGCCCGGGCAGCCGGCGGGCGGCGCTGCCGGGCTAGCGGCGAACGGCGCGTCGTGGAGCGCGCCTGCGGCGGTGGCGCCGCTGCCGCCATTGCCAGGCGGCGGGGGGGAGGAGCGCGACGAGATCCCGGTCATCGTGGACAAGCCGGCCTCGTCGCGGAAATGGATCTGGGCCGTCGCGGGGCTCGGCTTCGCGGTCGTGGCGGGCGTGGTCGCGGTGCTCGTATCGCAGAGGGTTCCCGAGGTGGGGCCTGCAGTGCCGGACGCGCCGGGTGCGGGCGTGACGACGCCGCCCTCGGGGAGCGCAGCGCCGCCGGCGGCGAGCGCCGAGGCCAGCGCGGCGGCGACGGGCGCGGCGGCGACCGGCGCGCCCTCCGCGACGGCGCTGCCGTCGCCGTGGGCGCCGCCGGAAGCGACGGCGAAGCCGCAGGCGGGGCAAGAGCAGCCGCAGCAGAGCGAGCCTCCGTCGAAGCCGCAGCAATCGGGGCGGACCAGGAACACCAAGGCGGGTGGGGCCGCGACGGGGCGCTTTGAACCGAAACCCAGAGGGGGTAAGGTGCCGGCGTCGAGCACCGCCGAGCCGCCTCTCCCCGAAGGGAAGCCAGACTTCTGATGACTCTGACGATGAAGAAGCGTCCGCTGCTGTGGTGTTGGAGCGTCGCCGTGGCGTTGATGTCGCCGGCCGCCGGCGCGCAGCAGGCGGCCACGCCGGCTGTCGCTGAAGAGACCGACGCGCTGACGGACAAGGCGCGGCAGCTCTATGAAGAGGGGAGACAGGCGGCAGCGGCAGGGAAATGGGCCGATGCGCATGCGTCGTTCCTCGCGGCATGGGCGATCAAGCCGCATTACCAGATCGCCTCGAATCTGGGTGTGACTTGCCTGAAGCTGGGCAGGAATCGCGAAGCCGCGGAGTACCTGACACGATATCTTCGCGAGGCTCCCGCCACCAAGGTGAAGGAGCGGCAGAGCGCGGATGCGTCGCTGAAAGAGGCGCTCGCGAAGGTCGCGTCCGTCACGGTGCAGGTGGCGCCGGCGGGGGCGGAGGTGATGGTCGACGGGGCGATCGTGGGCAAGGCGCCGCTGGCGGATCCGGTGTTCCTGGAGCCGGGCAAGCATGACATCGGCGCGAGGCTCGAGGGGCATGAGCCGAAGACGCGGTCGATTGTGGCGACAGCGGGGGGGAGGGAGACGGCGGTGCTGCAGCTCGAGCGCACGCCCTCCGCCGAGGTCGGGGGGCGAGTCGGCGGCTCGATTTCTCCGGTGCCAGGGGCGGCGCGCGACAACGTGCGCACTGCGGTCCTCGTCGGAGGTGGGATCGCGGCCGGTGCTGGGGTGGCAGCAGGCGTGGTGCTCACGATCCTGGCCAACGGGCGGGCCAACGACGCCGAGAGGTTGAGGCAAGAATTGGTCGCGGAAGGCGATGGCTTCGCGCTGTGCCCGGACATCGATCCGTCGAGATGCGCGGAGTTGAAGGACACGGTACTCACCAAGGTCGATCTCAGCAACACGGCGTTCTGGAGCTTCGTGGCGGGCGGGACGATCGGGGTTGGTACGCTTGTTTACGGGCTCGTGACGATGAAGCCAGCCGAATCGCGACCCGTCGTGCAGGTGGTGCCGCTCCTGGGAACGGGGGCTTCCGGGCTCCTGGTCAGCGGAAAGTTTTGACCGGACGTGCGTGGAACAGAGGAGATTCAGAATGCGTCATCGTGTCCGTCTCGCTTCTGTGCTCGTTCTGGCGGCAGCAGCCATGGGTGCCGAGGGGGTCGGATGCGTGGATGAGTATGATCCCGCCGAGGGTTGTGAAGTTTCTCCTTGCACCACGGGAGGTGGCACAGGTGGCCAACCGGACCCGACAAAGAACTGTGACCTCGCCGACAAAAGCTTGCCGCCGGATGGATCCTGTGGGGTTTTCGTGAGATCGAGCGCGGCAGCCGGTGGGGACGGCAGCAAGGAGCGGCCGTTCCAGCGCTTCGCCGAGGCAGCCGCAAAGAGCCCGAAGCGGGTATATGCGTGCGGTGAGATGGGAGAGACGTATCCCGAGGACATCGGCGTGATCTTCACCGATGGAGTGAAGATCTACGGCGGCTTCACGGCGTGCGACGGTGCCTGGACCTGGTCACCAGAGGCGCGGGCGACGCTCCAGGGGCCGGCTGACGCCATCGCCCTGACGCTGAGCGGCGGCAACAACCGGCTCGAGAACCTCGACGTCGTCGCCGCGGATGCAAGCGCCGCGGACGCCGGCTCTCCAGGGAAGTCGTCGATCGCGCTGCTGGCGAACGGGGGGACGGTCAGCATCGTCAACGGCACGTTCGAGGCCGGCAACGCGACGGGCGGAGCGCAGGCGGGCATCATCGCAAAGGATCCGATGCTCGACGGCATCGATGGCGATTCGGGCCTGGCGGTATGCAGCCCAGGATCTACGCACGATGGACCAGCAGGTCCAGTCACACGATGTGCTGACGGGCAATCTGAAGGAGGAAAAGGAGGCAACGGCGGCATCATGATGGGTACTGTCTCAAGTCCCGTACCCTCCGATGCCGGCGACGGCGCGCCCGGGCAGCCGGCCACATCGCAGCCGGCCCAAGGCGCAGGCGGCACCGGAGAAACGGCTGACCAACAAATGTGCACTGATGGCGCAAATGGCGCCGTCGGTGTCCCTGGTGAACCAGCCGGTCCTTCCGAAGGCCTGGGCACCATCGACGCGAATGGCTACACCGGAGCGCCCGCAGAGCGAGGTGGCACTGGTAAGCCCGGCCAAGGCGGGGGCGGCGGAGGTGGCGCCAGGGGAATAGCTGCGACGTGTGAGGGTAGCACCACCAGGGTTCTGCTGCCCGGCGCCAGCGGCGGCGCAGGCGGCAGCGGGGGCTGTGGGGGTCAAGGGGGCCACGCGGGACATCCCGGAGGCTCCAGCATCGCGTTGATTGCTATCGATGCCATGATCTCCCTCGACAGAGTAAGTCTCGTTGCTCGCACCGGTGGGGACGGCGGGTCCGGAGGAGAAGGCCAGCTAGGTGGAGACGGGAGCTCAGGTGGTGAACCCGGGGCCCCTGAAGGTGATGCCGAGGAGAGTTGCGCGGGCGGGCGCGGTGGCCGGGGCGGCAAGGGCGGCCCGGGCGGCGGTGGCCACGGCGGTCACTCGCTCGGCGTCGCCTTGCGTGGGGGAGAGTTGCGAATAATCACCCCGGGCTCATTCACCTCTGGCGATGGAGGGAAGGGCGGCCCGGGGGCGGGCACCGCTCCGAACAACGGTGCACCAGGGGCCAATGGCCTCGCCGCAGAATGCTGGAACTTCGCCGAGAACTCCGCTTGCTCGGTCACCTCTCAGCAGTAGCAAGTTCCTCAGAGTCCATCGGCAACTCCCCATTCCTGCTCAGGTAAGCACGGTATGATGCTTCGATGGCGAGCTCACTGGTATCGCCCGGGGGTGGGACGAAGCCTCATGAGCCCCGCGCAGAGGGACGACGGCGACACCGTTCCACGACACGTCGCCATCGTGCTGCTCCGAACATTATGATCTCGATGGTCGGGCGCCGCCTGACGCATACGCCCTTACATGAAGTAACAGCATTGAGCCTGGACACGTCGCCGAGAAGCTCGATTTTTTGGAGCATGTAGGCGCACGACTTCGCCATCCAAAGAAATGCTTCCTGAGCTAAAAAAAGCCATGAGGTACGGTCCGGCAGGCATGTGCCTACTCCTCGGTGTGCTTTGCGCCTCGCCTGCTGATGCGCAGGTTGGACAGACATCGCCGCAGGGAAAAGCAGCCGCGGTCGCACTTGCCGAACACGGTTGGAATCTTTACGAGAAACATCGATATGCCGAGGCGCTCGAGGCGTTTCGAAACGCCGATTCCACGGTCCATGCGCCGCCATTCCTGCTCATGGTGGCGCGCTGCCATGTCAAGCTGGGACGACTCCTCGACGCACGCAACGCGTATCAGCGCATCGTGGACGAACAATTCGGGGCAGGTGCGCCCCCCGCGTTTGTAGAGGCGCAGGGCACCGCGAAGAAGGAATTGGCTGAGATCGAACCGCGCATTCCGACGGTGGAGATCGTGGTCACGGGCACCGCCGCTGGCGCGTTAGTTCTCACGCTCGATGGACAGTCCGTCGCTCTTTCAACTCCTGTACCAGGAGACCCCGGCGATCACACCTTGATGGTTCACGCCCCGGGGCGCCGTCCCCTGACGAGGACGATCAGGCTGGTCGAGGGGGTGAGGGAGCGCGTCGAGCTTGATCAGGCTACGATGGATGCTCTGCCGGTTATCGAGCGGCCAGACAGCGAACGCGGGCCTGCCGCAAAGATGAATATGCGTCCCGACACCTTGATTTCTCCGGTACCGGAGACGCGGCTCGGCACCATGCGGACGGCGGTTCTTCTTGGGGGTGGGATAGCGGCCGGTGCCGGCGTTGCGGCAGGCGTGATCCTCACGGTGATGGCCAACTCGCGGGCGAGCGAGGCTGAGGACAAGCGGAACGCACTGATTGATCAAGGTTACAAGGACTCTTCCTGTCGTGGCCTGAGCATGCCCGGCTGCAAGGATCTCAGGGACACGGTATATGCCAAGGTCGATCTCAGCAACGCGGCGTTCTGGAGCTTCGTGGCGGGCGGGGCGATCGGGGTTGGTACGCTGGTGTATGGGCTCGTGACGAGCAAGCCTGTGGAGAAGGCGGCGCCGAGCATAGGGCTGGCACCGCTGATTGGGCCGCGTGTTACCGGAGTCTCACTCAGCGGACAGCTCTGAGCTGGCGTCCCTGAACAGGAGGAGATTGCACTATGCGTCATCGCGCTCGTGTCGCTTCTGTGCTCTTTCTAGCGACGATGGCCCTGGTCGCCAGCGAGGCCGGGTGCAGCGATATTGGGTTTCCCTTTTCTCATCCGCAGCAGGCCAACGAAGAGGATTCTTCCGAGGGGAACAACAAACGTTGCGCGGACATCCTTGCGTGCCAGGGGGGCGGGGGGGGAGCAGGAGGGCAGCCTCCACCGCCACCGCAGTGTGTACCGGACGACGGCCAGGCCTGGGCTGCAGAGGTAGAATGTGGCGTCTTCGTGTCGGTCAAGGGGGATGACGACAACTCCGGGACGCCAGACGAGCCGGTCAAGACGTTCGGACGAGCCATTGAGCTTGCCCTCGCCGAGCCTCAGGCGAGGCGCATCTATGCATGCGCCGGCGACGACCAGACGTTCATCGAACAGGTGGTTGTGCCAGAAACTGTGACGATCTTCGGTGGGCTCGACTGCACCGACGGTTGGAAGTGGACGGAGACGAAGACGAAGCTGACAGCGGGTGAAGGGCAGATCCCGCTGAAGATGCGCGGGACGGGGACCGTGCACCTCGAGGATCTGCACGTCGTGGCGGCGCCGGCGGAGGCGCAGGTTGCAGACGGAGAGCGAAAGGGCGATGGGCTCTCGTCAATCGCCGCGATCGCCGACGGCATGAAGGTGGAGCTCGAACGATGCGAGCTCGAGGCCGGAGGTGCAGCGCGGGGGGCGGACGGATTGGCGTACGATGACAGTCCGGGCAACGAGCTGGCTGCCCCGAAGGGTGACGACGGACGGCCGGGCGCCGACGCGTGCTCCGAGGCCCTTGTGACACCTGGCGGCGCAGGAGTGACGAACGACTGCGGCATGCGTGACGACAGTGATGTCTCGACAAGTGGCAAGGGCGGCTTTGGCGACACCGACAGCGGGGGCGCTGGGAATGAGGGCTACCCTACGACCGCGCGCAACGACGAGCCCAACCGCGGCAGAGGTGAAGCCCCGTCAGGAAACCCTAACTGCGGTCCCGGCGGCCGGGGCGACACTGACAACGACGGCATGCCGTTCACTGCAGAGCCCGGCACCCCGGGCACGAACGCTCCGGCCATCGGGGCCATCTCGTCCGACGACGGTTACACCGGCACTCCCGGCGCGAATGGTGGCCCAGGAGCACCAGGACGCGGCGGCGGCGGTGGCGGTGGCGCGCGAGGGATAACGGCAGACGAAACATCGCGCCGCTGTCCAGGCATCAGCGGAGAAGCTCGTCCCGGCGCGAGCGGCGGCTCGGGCGGGGCAGGCGGCTGCGGCGGCAACGGCGGACGAGGCGGCAGGCCGGGTGGCTCCAGCATCGCCCTCGTCAGCATCAACGCCACCTTGTCCTTCGAGGAGGTGACCCTACGCGCCGGCAGGGGTGGTGACGGCGGCGACGGCAGCTTCGGTCAGGATGGTGGCCCCGGCGGCATGGGCGGACCGGGCGGAAACGTTCCGGCGGGCAGCATCGGGCTCGACCCGGCCTGCGCTGGGGGCCGGGGCGGCCCCGGCGGCACCGGCGGTCGAGGTGCTGGCGGACAAGGCGGTCACTCGCTCGGTATCGCCTTCCGCGACACCGACCTGCCAGCCAATGGCGACATCGAGGGCGTCAAAATCACCCCCGGTCAACCCGGTCTCGGCGGCGCGGGCGGCCAAGGCGATCCCGTCGATGGGGCAGCGGCGAAAGCGCTCCCATTTCCGCAGTAGCTTGCCGCAACTCGCTCCGCTCCATGCGTTCCTGCCTGGCTCCGATGCCGGTCAGTTCAGCTCTGGCGAGCCGGCAGGGCCTCGAGACCTCGGTTGCCCGGATGGCCGCTTGCCGCGTTGACCGATCGACACTGCACCCAGCCCGATGGGGGCGCAGCACCCCTCATCCCCCCGACCGCCCCGATCAAAATCGCCGCCGCCCACGACCCCTCTCCCCCACCCCCGCCCTCAAATCCGCTAGGCTGCTCCCGCCCCTTCCTCCCGCCTCCCATGCACCTCGGCGCCGGCTCCGTCCTCATCGGCAAGTATCGCCTCGAGCGCCCGCTCTCTCGCGGCGGCATGGGCTCGGTCTGGGTCGCGCGCCATCTCCAGCTCGGCACGCCGGTCGCCGTCAAGTTCATGGACCCGGCCTACGCCGAGTCCCCCGCGTTCCGCACCCGCTTCGAGCGCGAGGCGCGCGCAGCCGCCCAGCTCAGGACCCCGCACGTCGTGCAGGTGCACGACTTCGGCTTTCATGAGAGCGTCCCGTACCTCGTCATGGAGCTCCTCCAGGGCGAGGACCTCAACGCGCGCCTCCAGCGGCGCGGCCGCCTCCCGCTCGTGGAGGCGCATCGCATCCTCGCCCAGACCGGCAAGGCCCTGCGCAGCGCGCACGACGCTGGCCTCGTCCATCGCGACCTCAAGCCCGCCAACCTCTTCCTCGCGCGCGTCGACGGCGAGGACGAGGACATGGTGAAGCTCCTCGACTTCGGCATCGCCAAGGAAACCACCTCGAAGCTCGTGGCCGACGCTTCCACGACCGGCGAGGTGATGGGCTCGCCCCACTACATGAGCCCGGAGCAGCTCCGCGCCGATCGCGACCTCGACGCGCGCAGCGACCTCTGGGCCCTCGGGGTCATCCTGTTTCGCATGGTCACGGGGTACCTCCCCTTCCCCGGCGATGTGCTCGCGCAGGTCATGACCAGGATCCTCGTCGACCCGATCCCTTTCGCGACCCAGCTCGCCCCCGACCTGCCCCCGGCCATCGACGCCTTCTTCCACCGGGCGCTGGCGCGCGACCGGGCCCACCGGTTTCAGACCGTCCGCGAGATGGTCGACGAGTTCGCGCGCATCGCTGGCGCGCCGAGGTTCATGTCCTCGCTCTCGGACGCGCACGGCCCGTTCCACCAGGCCCCCACCGGCTTCGTCGCGGGCACCGCGACACCCCTGCCCGGAATGCCCCATGGGCCGGGTGGCACGACACCCGCCGGGCCGCTCCCGCCGGTCCCGGCGCCGCTCGTGGGTCCTGTCTCGGCGGGCACGCTGACCGGCACGATCGATCCCGCCAAGCAGTCAGGCGCACGCCGTTCCTCCACGCGCACGACATGGGTCGTCCTCGCAGGAGCAGCGGCCGCCCTCAGCGGGATCGGCGTGACCATGGGAGCGCTCTACGGCCGGTACGCCGAGCATCCCTCTCCGGCAGGTGCTCCGGCGACCCCCGAGCTAGCTGCCTCCAGCCCGGGGACGACCGGCGACGTCAGGTCCACAACCCCCGCGAACCCTACATATCAGCCCTCGGAGTCGTCGAGCGCTGCACCTGTGATCGTACCATCCGCGCCGGCGATGGACGCCGGCTCGGATGCGGCCGCAGAATCAGCAGCGCAGGAGCCCGCTCCGACCAGCGCGCCGGCTGCCGGAGCCACCAGCGCCCCGGTTGCCGGTCCCACCTCCACGCCAGCCCCCGGTCCCACCAGCGCGCCGGCCGTCGATCGCAGCCCCCCCGCAGCATCCACCGGCACACGGACTCGGGACCGTCCCTCGGTCAACACCGCGAGCCCCCAGCGACCGCCGCCGCAGCCGTCGAACCCCAGCCCGCGGCAGCCCTCGGGGGCAACGAAGGAAACGAAGCCGGGGTGGGGGATCTGAGCGAGATCCGAGGGAGGAACGCTGCCGTCTCCGTCACTCCGGACGCTCTTTTCACCCAGGAAACAGCCGACCAAAGCCCTGCTGCGACGCGATCACGGCAGCAGCACGAGGCGCTACGGCGCCACTGCACCATCACACCCCCTGTGGAACGGGACCACAAAAGCTTCCGTCACCGCTCGGAAGAGGTACGGTTCGAGCTCCAGGGTGGGTAAAGTGCTGCGGTAACCTTCGCCTGAACCGCAGCTCCCTGAAGCAACGCCGGACTCATCATGACGACGAAGCGCCCGCTGCTGTGGACCTTGAGTGTAGCGATGACCTTGCTGGCGCCCGTCGCCGGTGCACAGCAAGCGACCCCTCGGGCCGAGGCGCAGGAGAGCGACGCGCTGACGGACAAGGCGCGCCAGCTCTTCGAGGACGGGGTGAAGGCGGCCAAGGCGGGGAAGTGGGACGATGCGCATGCGGCGTTCCTCGCGGCGTGGGTTCTCAAGCCGCACTACCAGATCGCGTCGAACTTGGGCGTGGCCTCCCTCCGGGTGGGCAAGCCACGCGACGCGGCCGAGTACCTCACGCTCTACCTCCGCGAGGCCCCCGCGACGAAGGTCCAGGAGCGGCAGCGCGCGGAGGCGTCGCTGCAGGAGGCGCGGGCGCAGGTCGCGGCCGTCACGGTGCGGGTCGCGCCGGACGGGGCCGAGGTGACGGTCGACGGGACGAGCGTCGGGCGAGCGCCGCTCGCGGATCCCGTGTTCCTCGAGCCGGGGCGGCATGACGTCGGCGCGAAGCTCGACGGGTATGTGCCGCAGGCGCAGCCGGTCGCGGCGACCGCGGGGGGCACGGAGGCGGTGGTCCTCGAGCTGAAGCGAGCCCCGGCGCTCGACGCGGAGCGTGGCGGCGCGGGGCGAGACGTGCTGCCGACGCCCGAGGGGTCGCGGGACGGCGGGAGGATGGCGGTGCTGGTCGGGGGTGGGATCGCGACCGGCGTTGGCGCCGCTGTGGGCGTGCTCTTCACGGTGCTGGCGAACAACAGGGCCGGCGAGGCCGAGACGCTGAAGGGCACGCTGCTCGGCGGAGGTCAGAACAGCTGCTTGAACACGCCCCGACCGCCAGAGTGCATGCGGCAGAGCCAGGCTTTGGACGAGAGCGCGCATTACAGCAATGTGGCGTTCTGGAGCTTCGTCGGGGCTGGGACGGTCGGCCTCGGGACGTTGCTCTACGGCGTCGTGAGCAGTCCTTCGGAGCCTGAGGCTCGCGTCCAGGTGACGCCCATGGTGGGCACCAACCACGTTGGGATCTCGGCTGGCGGGGCGTTCTGACGACGGTGACCTCAAGACGATGGAGAATGGATGATGCCTCGGACTGCTCGTATCGCCGCGCTGTTCGTCCTCGGAACGATGGCCTCCAGCCTCGATCTGGCCGGCTGCTTCCCGTTCCCGCTCCACGACGATTGCACGCACAAGCCCGGGGAGTGTGAAGAGAATCAGGGCGGAGCAGGGGGCGCGGGAGGCGTGACCGTCGGAGGGACAGGCGGCGCCACAGGGACGGGCGGCGCCACAGGGACAGGCGGCGCCACAGGGACAGGCGGCGCAGGGGGAGGGCCGACGCCGCTGGGGTGCGTGCCCAGCGACGGGCAGGGCTGGGCCGCGGACGAGACGTGCGGGGTGTTCGTGTCGGCCACCGCGAGCGACGGTGGTGATGGGAAGCCCGATACGCCGGTGAAGACGCTCGCGGAGGCCATCCAGCTCGCCACGCAGAATGAGGATGAGACGGAGCGGCGCGTGTACGCGTGCGCCCAGACGTTCGAGGAAACGCTCACGGTGACTTCCGGCGTGACCATCTTTGGTGGGCTTGATTGCGAGGCGAACTGGCAGTGGGAGGATGGTAAGAAAACCACCCTCACAGCGTCGCCCGGGGCTGTGCCCCTGGCGATACGCGCGGAAGGCGCGACGGTGCGCCTGGAGGATTTCCATGTCATCGCTCCGTCCATCGATCCGGACGACGCGGGGACCTCCGCCATCGCAGCGATCGCCGAGCGCTGCGCGGTCGACCTGGCTCGGTGCACCTTCGAGGCAGGCCATGCGGCGCCCGGTGCCCCGGGGGAGGCCTCTCCTCCCCCGCCCGCGCGACCCCCCCAGGGCAACCGGGGGGTATATGCATGCTCGGCGAACGAGGTATCGACCGTTGCGCCGGTGCCCAACGAGTGCGGCACAGAGGACACCGCCGACGACTCGATCGGGGGGCGGGGCGGGAATGGCTTCGTCGAGCGCGGGACCGATGGCGGCAGCGGTTCTCCCGGCGCGGACGCCAATCTCAACGCTGGCGCATACGTTGCCACAAGCGGGGCGTGCACCACCGGCGATACGGGTAGCGATGGCGACCCCGGCGCGCCAGGCGCAGGGGCGCGCGGCATCGGCCAGCTCTCCAGCACCGGATACGCCGGGTTACCCGGCCGCGATGGCCAAGGCGGGAAGACCGCGCAGGGCGGCGGGGGTGGCGGCGGCACCCGCGGGAGCCCCTTATGCCCTGGTCCCACCAATGGCGGCGCCAGCGGCGGCAACGGCGGCGCTGGCGGCTGCGGCGGTGCAGGCGGCAAGGGCGGCTCTCCCGGTGGGTCGAGCATCGCCCTGCTGAGCCTCAACGCAACGCTCACGTTCGATGGGGTCCGCCTGATCGCCCGTAATGGCGGCAGGGGCGGCGACGGTGCCGCCGGCCAGGATGGCGGACCCGGCGCGTATGGCGGGCCCGGCGGGACGGGTTCGAGCACAATTGACGTGCACGATGGCTGCAACGGCGGGTCGGGAGGCCGGGGAGGCACCGGCGGCCGGGGCGGCGGCGGTCAGGGCGGCCATTCCCTCGCCATCGCCTTCCAGAGCACGCCAGACACCGCCCCATCCCTCGACGGCGTGATGATGGTCCAACTGGGCGCGCCCGGCGAGGGCGGCAGGGGCAGCGACAACGAGCACAAAGGCGATGCCGGGCAAGCCAGCAACCTGCTGGACTTCTCGTCTCCGCAGCGCGCTCCGGCGCCATGACGCCCTGACGACGTCACCGCCTCGGTCCGTCCCTCGCCCGGGCGCGGGCCGGACGGTCCTCTGGGACACGCCGGAGTTCAACCGGACCGCCTACAGCCCATATGCACCTCTTACCCATGAGCTTCCGCCGACGACTCAGCGTGGGTCTGCTCCTCGTGCTCGCGCTCCCGGCCGTGCCGGCTACCGTGATCGCGCAACCAGCCCGGTCGACCGAGCAGGCCAAGGCCGCGGCCCGAGCCCTCGCCGACAAGGGCTGGGAGTTCTTCAACGCCGGCCGCTACGAAGAGGCGCTCGCGGCCTTTCGTGACGCCGAGGCGCAGGTCCACGCGCCCCCGTTCCTGGTCTTCGCGGCGCGCTCCTGCGAGCGGCTCGGTCGCTTGCTCGAGGCGCGCTCGCTCTACCAGCGCGTCATCGACGAGCCGCTCGCGGCCAGCGCTCCGCAGGCGTTCCAGCAGGCCCAGGCGGATGCCCGGGTCGAGCTCGCTGCGCTGGCGCCGCGCATCCCGACGCTGGAGGTCGCTGTCACGGGCGCGGAGCCTGGCGCGGTGGAGCTGACGCTCGACGGAGAGCGCGTCGCTCCGGCGGCGCCTGTGGAACGCGATCCCGGCGAGCACACGGTGGTCGCGACCGTGCGGGGCCAGACTCCGGTGACGAAGACAATCCGGGTGAGCGAGGGAAGGAGAGAGCGCGTCACCCTCGATCTGGCGCCCGCCCCCGCAGCGGCAGCAGTGACGGCCCCACCCTCAGGCCATGCGACCCGAGCCGCGGGGAGCGACGTGAAAACGGTCGCGCTCATCGGCGGCGGGGTAGCGGCAGGAGCTCTGACGCTCGCGGGCGTGGTGTTCACGCTCGCCGCCAACGGCAAGGCGAACGACGCGAGACAGCAGTGGAGCGTGGTCCACGCCATGGAGGGCGGAGACGTCGACTGCGCGAACCCCGCTGGCAGCTACCAGACGCAGCAGTGCAGCAAGCTGAGCGCGCTGGTCGGCAACAAATATCTGTTCAGCAACCTGGCGGTGTGGAGCTTCATCGGCGCAGGCGCGAGCGCGGCTGGGACGCTCGGCTACTACTGGCTTGCCACGGCGCCGAGCGAACCAGAGAAGCAAGTGCACCTATTTCCGCTGGTGATCCCGGGCGGCGGTGGACTCGTCGCCGGCGGCGTTTTCTGAGTCGAGGAACCCATGAACCGACAGACCAAGAGGGCGATACGGCTTGCAGCGCGCGGGGCCTCGACGCTGGCCATGACATCGATCGCGGCAGCAATCCAGGCGACGAGCTGCCTCGGACCAGACTGCAGCGAGCTGCATCAATGCGGCAACGGGGGCGTGGGGGATGGCGGCGCAGGCGGCGCCGGGGCGGGCGGCACAGCAGGAACCGGAGGCGCAGCAGGAACCGGAGGTGCAGGGACCGGAGGTGCAGCAGGAACCGGAGGTGCAGGGGGAGGGCCGACGCCGCTGGGGTGCGTGCCCAGCGACGGACAGGGCTGGACCGCGGACGAGACCTGCGGCGTGTTCGTGTCGGCCACGGCGAGCGACGGCGGTGATGGGAAGCCCGATACGCCGGTGAAGACGCTCGCGGAGGCCATCCAGCTCGCCGCGCAGAACGAGGATGAGACGGCGCGGCGCGTGTACGCCTGCGCCCAGACGTTCGAGGAAGCGGTCACGGTGACCGCGGGCGTGACCATCTTCGGTGGGCTTGATTGCAGCGCAAAGTGGACGTGGGATGGCGAGCAGAAGACCACCCTCACGGCGTTGCCCGGGGTTGTGCCCCTGACGATGCGCGCTGGAGGCGCGAGAGTGCGCCTTGAGGATGTCCATGTCCTCACTCCGTCCATCGATCCGGACGACGCGGGGATCTCCGCCATCGCAGCCATCGCCGAGCTCTGCGAGGTCGACATGGTTCGGTGCATCTTCGAGGCGGGCCATGCGGCCCCCGGAGCCCCGGGGGCGTCCGCTCCTCCACAGCCCGCTCAAGTCCCCCGAGGAAACCAGGGTAATGCCGCATGCTCGGATGAAGTCGTGGAAACCGTGGCGCCGCTGGCCAATGATTGCGGCACAGAGGACCCCTCCGACGACTCGATCGGCGGACGAGGCGGGAACGGCTTCGTTGACCGCGGGACCAATGGCGTCAGCGGTTCTCCCGGCGCGGACGCCAATCCCAACGCTGGCGGTTACGATGCCACAGACGGGACGTGTACCAGGGGCGAGCGGGGAAGAGATGGTGACCCTGGCGAGCCAGGCGCAGGGGCAAGCGGCATCGGCCAGCTCTCGAGCACCGGCTACGCCGGTAGATCCGGCCGCGATGGCCGAAGCGGGAAGACCGCCCAGGGTGGCGGGGGTGGCGGTGGCTCCCGCGGGAGTACCTCATGCCCTGGTGATAACGATGGCGGCCCCAGCGGCGGCAACGGCGGCGCGGGCGGCTGCGGTGGTGCGGGCGGCAAGGGCGGCTCTCCCGGTGGGTCGAGCATCGCCCTGATGAGCATCAACGCAAAGCTCACGTTCCGTGACGTCCGCCTGATCGCCGGCGATGGCGGCAAGGGCGGCGACGGTACCGCCGGCCAGACCGGCGGATTGGGCGGGTGGGGCGGGTTGGGCGGGGCGGGTTCGATCACTTACGGCGTGCCCGTCGGCTGCAACGGCGGGATGGGAGGCCAGGGAGGCACCGGCGGCAGAGGCGGCGGCGGTCAGGGCGGCCATTCCCTCGGCATCGCCTTCCAGGGCACTCCAGACACCTCCCCGCCGTCCCTCGACGGCGTGATGGTCGAACTCGGCACGCCTGGCCCAGGTGGTACAGGCAGCGACGACGAGCACGACGGCGATGCAGGGCAAGCCAGCGACATGCTGGACTTCTCGTCTCCTCAGCGCGCTCAGGCTCCGTGAGGTCCTGCCCGCGTCTCTGCCTCGGTCTGCTCCTCGCCCCCACGCTCCCGGCCGTGCCGGCCACCGCGGTCGCTCACGCGCCACACCGGTGAAACGCGATCCTTCGGGATGCGCTCGACTGGCAGCCGCACATCGGTTTTTCGAAGTTCCGCATCGATTTTTCGATGTCACCCCTTGACAGCTCTCGCAAGGGCACAGGCACGGCGGATCCACCCCCTGGGGGGAGTATTGTCACGTCCTGCGCTCCGAGTGTCCACGAGCTCGTGCCGTGGCACCGCGCGACGCCTGCTCGGACAGCGCCGTCCACGCCGCCCGCACCGCGAGGACGACGGTGGCCGTCCGTCGAGGCGAGCTGCGAGTTTCCTCAGAATGGCCGGGGCGGCGCAGGGCTCTTCCTCTCCGGCGCAGGCGTCTCGCCCGGCGATACGCCACGTGCGGCAGGCGCCGTAGGTCGCGACGGCACCCCATACACCTCGTCCGCCGGCGACGGCTTGTTTCCAGGACCCGACACCCCGCCGGACCGCGACATCCGGTCTCCCGCCGTCGCCGCTGTCCCCGCCGCGTGCGACGGCAGGCGCACCTGGCCCGCCGCTGCCGTCGCGGCCGCACCGGGTGACCGGGCGCCTTCCGGCGGCCGTGCTTGCGGCAACTGCTCCGCCGCTCCCGGGACCCGCACCGCCTGCCCCGCCTTCGCCCCACGCTCCCCCTGCCCGACCGCATCCGCGCTCTTCGGCCCTGGCGGCGCGACCGCCGCCGGAGCCCCTGTCACCGCCGGCCGCTCCGGAACAGCCATGGCACTGGCCGTCCCGATCATCGCAGCTCGCTCCGCTTCCCGCACGTCCCGCGGAGATGCTTGCGTCGCACCGGTTGCCGGCACATTGCCGCCGTCGGCTCCGGCAGGCGCAGCCGGCCGCTTCTCCCAGCCGACAAGCCACGCTGCAGCGAGCACTCCCACGAGCAGACCCACCGCAAGCGTGACGGCCACGGCCACGGCCCTGGATCTCCCCCTCCTTCGCCTCGCCTCGCCGCTGGTCCCCACCTCGGCAGCGGCTCGCGCGCTCGCCCCGTGCGCTCCGGCCCGCTGCGCCTGCGCCCTCGCCGCGTCCATCATCGCCATCGCCGCCTGCCGCTGCGCCTCGGCGACCTTGCCTTGCATCACGACCGTTCCACGAAGCGTCACCACCGGCCTGGCCCCGGCGACCGCCGCCTCGGTCGGCCCTCGGGTGCTTGACGCCCCGCTGGTGGGCACCCCGGCGACCGGCGCCCCAGCGACCGGCGCCCCGGTCGTCACCCCGGCTCCCGACGCTCGAGGGACCGGCCCTCCCGCGACCCCTCCCCAGACGCTCGATACCGCGCTGACCGGCGGCCCTCCAGCCCCCCAGACCGACACCGCACTCGCCGCCTGCTGCCCCTGCCCCGCCTGCCCTCCCTGCCCCGCCGCGGTCTGGCTCCCGCCGTTCCCCTCCTCAGGCCGTCCCACCGGCACCGTCGTCGCGAGTTCCTCTGCGCTCGCCCTGCGGCTCTGCTCCTGAGCCACCACCGTCTCCTGCTCCGCCCTACCCACCACCCCCGGCGCGACGCGCTCCCCCGTCGTCCACAGCTCCCTGCGCTCGGCCTCCGCCGCGCCGCCGCCTCCTCGCCCTTCGGGCAACCCCCCTACCCCCCCGCCCCGCACCACAAACGCCGCCAGCTCCCCCGCCACCTCTTCCGCCGACCCGAACCGCTCCCCCCTCTCCCTCCGCAGGCACCGGTCGACGATCCTCACGAGCCGCTCGTCCACGCGCCGCACGTAGCGCGACACCTTCGGGATCTCCCCCTCCAGGATCTGCGAGAGCAGCTGCGGCCCCTCGCCCTGGAACGGCCGCACGCCCGTCAGCATCTCGAACAGCACCACCCCGAGCGCCCACAGATCCGCCCGCGGATCGATGTCCCGATCCGCGCGGACCTGCTCCGGGCTCATGTAGAACGGCGAGCCCACCGCCGCGTCGAGCGTCGACGTCACGCCGCGCGCGTCCGCCAGGTTCTTCGCGACCCCGAAGTCGAGCACCTTGACCACGAAGTCGCTCGCCTCCGGCGGCCGGTGCAGGAAGACGTTCGCCGGCTTCAGGTCGCGGTGCACGATCTGCACGGCGTGCGCCGCGGCCAGCGCACCCGCCACGTCGTGCGCGATCCGAGCCGCCAGCGGCGCGTCCAGCCGCCGCCTCGCCTCGAGCAGCGCCGCGACGCTCTCGCCGACGAGCAGCTCCATGATCATGCACGGCTCGCCGCTCTCCGTGCGGGCCACGTCGATCACGTCGACGATGTTCGGGTGCTGCAGCGCGCCGCACGACTGCGCCTCGTGCAGGAGCCGCTTCCGCAGCGAGGGATCGGGCCGGGCGATCACCTTGAGCGCCACCTCGCGCCCGGTGGCCTCGTTGCTCGCGGCCCAGACGACCCCCATCGCGCCCTGCCCGATCTTGCGGCTCAGGCGGTACTTCCTGGCGAGCAGCATGCCCGGAAGCAGCCTGTACGCCTCGATCACGTCCGACATATGCCCCCGGGTCCCACCGCCTGCGCGCGGGCTTACCATCGCGCCCGCGCGGCCGGAACCACGGAAGCCACGCTCTCGCTGGGACGGGATAGACCGCGACAGCCCGTCAGCGCCGCTCAGGGGGCGTAGGGGTCCTTCTTCCTCGCGTTCTCGCGCAGGCAGTTCGTCCGGATGAACCCTGTCTTGCCCGCGCACGGATCCGGGGGCGGACGTCGAGCCGCGGGTTGCTGTGCAGGTCGCTGCGCTGCCGACGCGGTCGGCGCCGCGGGAGGCTTCACCACGGGCTGCGCCGTAGCGACGGACCGCACCGGCTGCGGCGACGCAGCGACGGACGGTGCCGGCTGCGGCGCCGCAACCGCCGGCGCCGACGGCACCGCTGGCTCCTTCTGCTCCACCATGGCCGCTGTCTGCGCGCCCGCCGCGCTGTCCGCTCCGCCTGCGTCCACGGGCTCATCGGCCCTGGGCGGCTCGGGCGTCGCCGCAGCCTGAGGCGCAGCGGTCGCCGGCGGGGGCGGCGCCTCGGGCAACCTGGCGGCGCTCACGTCGCCCTCGATCCCGGCCTCCGGCAGCACCTCGGGCCCCGCGGCGCTCTCCGGGGGCGCTGGCGAGCGCAACGCGAAGAAGAGCACCACGCCCACCAGGCCAGCCGCGCCGGCGGCCAGCGCCGCCAGGACCGGGCGAGGAAGTCGCTTCCAGACCTCCTGCGGCCGCGACTGCCGCAGCTGCGGCATCGGCGCAGGGAGCGGCGTCGCTCGCGCTGCCCACGGCGACGGCTGCCCTGCCCGAGCCGCCTCCGGGCTCGGCACGAGCGGCGCGGTCGTCGACCTCCCGAAGTCGTTGTGCCCCCCTGGCGCCCCTGGCGGCGGGGCCCCCATCCCCGGTTCTGCGCTCGGCGTGGCGTCAAACTCGAGCTTCTGGGTCAGCTCGGCGTTCCACTCCTGCTCCGGCGCCCCGCTCGCCATCCGCGCCGGCTGCGACCCGCCTGGCGCCGCGCTTCCCATCCGCGCTGGCAGCGATCCGCCGGGCGCCGCGGTCCCCATCGGCGACAGCGGCATCCCCGCCGGCGCCGCGCTCGCCATCCGCGCTGGCTGCGACCCGCCCGGCGCTGCGCTCCCCATCAGCGGCAGCGGCATCCCCGCCGGCGCCACGCTCGCCATCCGCGCCGGCTGCGATCCGCCCGGCATCGCGCTCGCCCTCGGCGACAGCGGCGGCCCTGCCGGAGGCTCGCTGTGCCGCGGCGCCCCAGCCACCATCCCGCCGGGCACCGGCGACAGCAGCGCCCCCGCCGGCCCTCCGCCGGGAAACCCCGGCGCCTCGGCCGGCGCCATCTGCCCGCCGCCCCCGGCCATCCCGGGCCCCCCGGCCATCCCGGGCCCCCCGGCCATCCCGGGCCCCCCGCCCCCCGCGGCGGCGCTCGCCCCCACGCCCGACCGCGCGCCCGCGCCCGTGTAGCCCTCGAGGAGATCCGCCAGCTCCGCCGCCGACCCGATCCGGTCGTCCCTGTGGCGCGCCATGCACCGCGCCACGAGCTCCACGAGCCCCGGGTCCACCCGCCGCAGGTACCGGGAAACCTTCGGGATCTCGCCGGTCAGGATCCCGGTGAAGACCGCCCTCGCGTCCCCCTGGAACGGACGCGTGCCGGTCAGCATCTCGAACAGCACCACGCCGAGCGCCCAGATGTCGGCGCGGGGATCGACGTTCGGCTCGGCCCTCACCTGCTCCGGGCTCATGTAGAGCGGCGACCCCACCGCGCCGCCGGTCGCCGTGCGGACCCCATCGTTCACCGCGAGGTTCTTGGCGACCCCGAAATCGAGCACCTTCACCACCGGCTCGTCCGCGTCCGGCTCCCGGTGCAGGAAGATGTTCGCGGGCTTCAGATCGCGGTGGACGATGTGCAGCGCGTGCACCGCCGAAAGGCCCCGCGCCACGTCGCGCCCGATCGACGCCGCCACGTCCGCGTCGAGCCGCCGCCGGCGTTGGAGCAGCTCCGCGAGCGTCTCCCCCGCGAGCAGCTGCATCACGAGGAAGGGCTCACCGAAGTCGGTCTCCCCCATGTCATACATATCGATGACGTTGCGGTGCCGCAGCGCCCCGCCATTGCGCCCTTCCCGCTGCAGCCGCCGCCGGAGCTCGGGATCCGGGCGGTGAATCAGCTTCAGCGCCACCTCGCGCGACGTGGACAGGTTGAGCGCCGCCCACACAACGCCCATGGATCCCTCCCCGATCCGCCGCACCAGCTTGTACTTCTCGGCGATCACCAGGCCAGCAGCAATCTGCGTGAAGGACTTCGACATCGAGCTCAGCAAGGTTGTTCTACGCGCAGCACCGCCGCGCGCGAGGTCTCTTTGCCCATCACGAGCGAGAGGGCGTCGCGGAACGTAGCACGCTCCCCGCCGCGCCCCCTCGGGCTCTCCGCTCCGGCGCGCAACAGGAGATACCCTGCGGCCATGCCGATCCCCACGAGGAGCGCCGCCGCGAGCACCGCCACCGCGATCCACAGGACCGGCGACCGGGCATGTTCAGGAGACGACCGCCTCGGCGCCGGGAGCGGCCCGAGCGGCACCGTGCCGTTCACCGGCACCCCCGGCGCCGACACCGCACCGTGCGCCGGCCGATAAACGGCCGCCTGCCCCGGGGAGAGCTTGATCGTCCCGTGCTCCCCCAGCAGGGGATTGTTTGACGCCGGACTCCGGCCAACCGGCGCCGCCGGGCCTCCGCTCGCCGGAGGCGGCAGCGCCGGCGACGAGCCCGCCCCGCGCGCCGATGGCGAGGACGCCGGCGTGCTCGCGTGTGCCTGCGGGGCCTGCAGGCGCGCCACCGACGCCGGGAGCGGCGTCGCGGTCGCCGGCGCCGGCGGCGGTCCGACCGCAGCCCCGCCCCACGACCCGCGCCCGAGGTGCTGTGGCACGTCGTGCCGGAGGTCCGGCGACAACCCCGGCGACGAGTTGACGCGCGGGGGCGTCGACGGCGTGACGAACGACTCGAGCGCCGCCGCGACGTCCGCCGCCGAGCGCGGCCTCTTCTCGCGATCGCGCTGGAGACACTGCGACACGAGGGCGTCGAGGCCGGGGTCGATCTGCCAGACGAACTGGGACACCGTCGGGATATCGCCCTGAAGCACGTTCCGCAGGAGCTCGTGCGCCCTGCCCTGGATGGGCCGCCTGCTGGTGAGCATCTCGAACATCACCACGCCGAGCGCCCAGAGGTCCGCGCGCGTATCGATATCGCCCTGCGCCCGCACCTGCTCCGGGCTCATGTACGCCGGCGAGCCAATGAGGATGCCTGTCGCGGTACGCACCTGTTGAGGCCCCGTGAGGAACTTGCTCACGCCGAAGTCGAGTACCTTGACGACGTAATTGCTCTCGCCAGGCTCGGTGTGGAGAAAGATATTGGACGGCTTGAGATCGCGGTGGATGATGCCGCGCTCGTGCGCGGCGGAGAGGCCGCGCGCGATGTCCCGGGCGATGCGCGAGGCCTCGGGGACCTCGAGCTTTCGCTTGCGCTTGAGCAAGGACGAGAGCGTCTCGCCGGAGAGCAGCGGCATGACCAGGAACGGATCGCCATTCTCCGCCTCGTCCGCGTCGTAGATATCGACGATGTTCCGGTGGCTCACCGCGCCGCAGGCGCGCGCCTCCCGGAGCAGCCGGACGCGGAGCTCCGGGTCCGGACGCACGAGCAGCTTGAGCGCCACCTCGCGCGAGGTGGCCTCGTTGTGCGCTGCCCAGACGACCCCCATCGCGCCCTCGCCGATCCGGCGAAGAAGGCGGTACTTGCCGCAAACGAGCGCACCTGGCGGCGGCGCGGCAGGAGGCGAGGGAGACTGCATGGGTGGACTCGCGTAAGGGCGGACGCAGAAGGCAGATGGAGGGCGCTTGAGGGCAATTGTCGCAGGTGAGACAGCGCACCGTCAAGCAAAGGCGCGCGCGGGGCCATGAGAGCGCAGGAGCGCGAGGCCGGCTCCGGTGCTCCCGAGCGCGGAACGCGCTCAGCACACCTGAACGTCACGCCCGCGTCGCACCAGGCGAATCCGGGCGCGACCTTGGTGTCATCGGGTGAGGCGTGACCGAGGTGCGGAGAGAGAGCGAGCCTATTTCTTGAGCCTCGCCTCGCACATCTTCTTCTCCATGAACTTGAGCGCAGCGCACGGGTTCGCCCCCGACGGCGGCTTCGCGCTCTGCGGCGCCGCCGGCGCGGGCGAGCTCGATGAAGCGCGCGGCTTCGCGCTGCTCGCCGTCGCCACCGCCGTACCGGCGCCGCGGCCGGTCGCCGCACCGGCGCTGCTGCCCGGCGCGGCGCCAGCGCTGCCGCCCGGCGCGGCGCCGGCGCTGCCGCCCGGCGCGGCGCCAGCGTTGCCGCCCGGCGCGGCGCCAGCGCTGTTCACCGGAAGGGCGCTCGGCGCCGGGGGCACGGGCGTCGCGGAGCCCGGCGGCGCCTCCGGGGGCTGCGCCGTCGGCGCCTGGTTCTGCGGCAGCGCTCCCCCGCGCTCCGGCACGGTGCCCGTGTCGCCACCGGCGCTGTTCGCCGGCGGCGTCACGCTCCCGGGCAGCTCTGTCGCCGCGGGCGACTCTGGCGCAGCGGGCGACGTCTCGCCCGATCGCAGGGCGATGAGCATCCCCACGACGATCAGCGACAGCGCGGCGGCCGCGATCGCCAGCGTCGCGGCCGTCCTCCGGCGCTTCTGATCGTCACCGCCGTGCAGCGTTGAATCCCGGGCGTCCTGGGCCGCGTGCGCGCCGGTCTGATGGACCGACGGGTGGTTCGAGACGAGCGGCGTCGTCGACGAGCTGCCCGTCTGCGGCGGCGCGCCCGTCCCCGTCGTCGCGCCCGGCCGCGAATCCGAGGCGCTCGCGCCCGCCTCCGCCCCGAGCTTCACCGTCGAGTCGAAGACCCCGCCCGACGGCGCGCCCGTGCCTGCGGTCGTCGGCGCTGCCGCAGGGCCGCTGCCGGCCGCCCCCGGCATGCGCTCCGGCATCGCCGGCAGCGCCATGCGCACCGTGCTTCCCCATTGCGCGCGCTCCGGCGCCGCGCCCTGGACAGGCTGCGCCGCCGCAGGCTGCGCCTGCGCGGGCTGCGCTGCGTTCGCCTGGGCCAGCCCGGGCACCGCGGACGCCACCTGCGCCGCCTGCGTTGAGGGCAGCGGCGTCAGCAGCGCCGAGGGCAGCGGCGTCAGCAGCGCCGAGGGCAGCGGCGTCAGCAGCGCCGAGGGCAGCGGCGTCAGCAGCGCCCCCGCGGGAGACCCTGCCGCCGGGTGCTGCCCCGATCCCGCGCGCTGCCTCGAGGCCACCGCCGCATCCGCGCTCCCCCTCACCAGCGGCAGAGTCGCCACGTCCTCTTCCCACGCGGCGCGCTCCGCGGGCGCTGCGGCGATGATCTGCTCCGAGCTCCCCGCGCGCCGCGACGCCGCGCCCGCCGCGTCCCACGCCCCCGCCGGCTGGCCCAGCGCCGCCACCTGCCCCGGATTCAGCGACGGCAACCTCGCCGACCCCGGCGCGTCATGCAGCGGCACGGGCGCCCGCGGCCCGCCGCCGAGCAGCGCCAGCGGCAGCGCGCCCGCGCTCACCGAGCTCGGCTCCGCGATCGGCGCCGGCCCCGAGAGACCCGCGACAGCGCTCCCCGACCCGGGTTGCGACCCCTGGCCCCCGCCGCCCGCCCCCTCGGCCGGCTGCACGTAACTCTCCGGCGATGTCTGCCGCGACGCCGCGTCAACGCCCCGCCCCGCGTACCGGTCGAGCTGCGCCGCGATCTCCGCCGCCGACCCGATCCGCTCCGCGCGATCCCGCCGCATGCACCGGGCGATCAGATCGACAAGCCCCTGGTCAACGCGCCTCAGGTACCTGGACACGGTGGGGATCTCGCCCGTCAGGATGCCCATGAACACCGCCTGCGCGTCCCCCTGGAACGGCCGCACGCCGGTCAGCATCTCGAACAGCACCACGCCGAGCGCCCAGATATCGGCGCGGTGATCGACGTTCGGCTCGGCCCTCACCTGCTCCGGGCTCATGTAGAGCGGCGACCCCACCGCGCCGCCCTGCACCGTGTGCAGGCCGTCGTTGACCGAGAGGTTCTTGGCGACCCCGAAATCGAGCACCTTCACCACCGGCTCGTCCATGTCCGGCTCCCGGTGCAGGAAGATGTTCGCCGGCTTCAGGTCGCGGTGGATGGTGTGCATCGCGTGCGCCGCCGCGAGCCCCCGGGCCACGTCGCGCCCGATCGACGCGGCGACCCCCGGCTCGAGCTTGCGCCGCCGCGCGAGCAGCTCGGCCACGGTCTCGCCCGTGAGCAGCTGCATCACGAGGAACGGCTCGCCGGCCTCCGTCTCCCCCATGTCGTAGATGTCGATGACGTTCCGGTGCCGCAGCGCCCCGCAGTTGCGCGCCTCGCGCTGCAGCCGCAGCCGGAACTCGGCCTCGGGGCGGTGGATCAGCTTCAGCGCCACCTCGCGGGCGGTCGCCACGTTCACCGCCGACCAGACGACGCCCATGGCTCCCTCGCCGATCTGGCGCACGAGCCGGTACTTCCTGTCGATCAGCACGCCGGACGCGAGCAACGTCGAACTCTTCGATGGGGACATCAGCGACTTTCCAGCGGCGAAGCGCGCCTCGACATCACGGAGCGCGCCCGGACGATCGCGACCAGCGAAGCGAGGCGAGCGGGGCCGTGCCCTCTTCCCCCCGGATGCTCACGCCGCCCCGCGCTCGCTCCGCGCGACCCCTTCTGCGCGCGCTCACGCGAAACGTAGCATCCGAACCCCAGGTCCACGGGACGCGCCTCCTGAGCGATCCATCCTACAGCAGTTCGGGCCGTCGCGATACGTTCTCTGCGACGAAAGACCGACGAGGAGCGACGTACCAGGAAAGCGGGAGAGCCCCGATTCGCTCCAGCCAGGCTCGAATCCACGATCGCACCCACGCTTCTCGACAAACCGGGCAGATGACCGGACAGATCGATCGAGGATGAAAGCGAGGCGCTGATGAGCGACACAACCATCATGAAGGTCTCCTCCGGCCGCTCTCCGCGAGGCCAGATGGGACAAAAATACCTGGCCTCCGGAATCCAGGTCTCGATGCGGCTCTGGGAGCGCGAGCCGCCGGGCGACGATAAACAGCCGACCGCTCGCGATTATGAGACCGTGGGCTTCGTGATCGAGGGACGCGCCGAGCTGCACATCGAGGGGCAAATGGTGCGCCTCGAGCCGGGCGACTCCTGGACGGTGCCCAAGGGCGCATTGCACTGTTACAGGATCATTGAACCGTTCACGGCGATCGAGGCGACCAGTCCGCCCGCCAGCGTGCATGGGCGCGACGAGACCTGAGATAGCCGTCCAGCAAGACCCGATTATTACATCGGGTGCGTTGCACCCTTTCTACAGGTGCGTGGCACCTTTTCGACAGAAACAGAAGAGGAGCTCGCCCCCACTGCACAGAGGAGCTCGCCTCCAATGACGACGCGACCTCAGAGCGCGGTGCCGCCGCCGGTCGCGGGCTTCTCCTTGCCCTGCGCTCCCTTGGCGCGCCCCGCCGGGGCCTTCTCGTCCGCACCGCCCGGCGCTGGCTTCCTCTCGCCCTCGGCGGCCTTCTTCTCCTCCGATGGCGCTCCAGCCGGATTGCCCGCGTCCGACGCGCCGGGCTTCTCGCCCGCGCTGCCGGGCTTCTCGCCCGCGCCCGCCTCGGCCTTCGCCTGCTCCGATGGCGCCGGCTTCGTCTCGCCTGCGCCCGCCTCGGCCTTCGCCTGCTCCGACCGCGCCGGCTTCGTCTCGCCCGCGGCCTTCGCCTGCTCCGACCGCGCCGGCTTCGTCTCGCCCGCGGCCTTCGCCTGCTCCGACCGCGCCGGCTTCGTCTCGCCCGCGCCCGCCTCGGCCTTCGCCTGCTCCGACCGCGCCGGCTTCGTCTCGCCCGCGGCCTTCGCCTGCTCCGACCGCGCCGGCTTCGTCTCGCCCGCGCCCGCCTCGGCCTTCGCCTGCTCCGACCGCGCCGGCTTCGTCTCCCCGCCGCCCGCCTCCGCCACCGCACCGCCGCCCGGCGCGCCGCTCGCATCCTTCGCGCCGGCCGCCTTGCGGCCGTCCTGCGCGCCGCCCGCGCGCGGCGCTTCCGCGGACGCCGCCACCCCCGCCGGCTTCACCGGCACGGCCGCGGCCGCCTTGTCGCCGTCGTCCACCGGGCCCGCGGCCTCGGCCGACGCCACGCGGACCTCGTCCTCGCGCGGCTCCACCGGCGGCGGGTCGTCCGGCCGCGAGGTCGGCACGTATACAACCAGCCGGTCCCCCGGCATCAGCACGCTCCGCCGCGAGCGCTGGTTGATCCGCTCCAGGCTGCCCACGCTCAGGCCGTAACGGCTCGCGATCTTGCTGAACGAGTCGCCCTCCCGCGCGGCGATCTCGATGCGCTTGCGGCCCTTCAGCCCCTCGAAGTGCGCGAAGAACTCCTCCGAGCCGACCTCCATGACGCGCGCCTCGGCCTCGTCGAGCAGGAAGACCCCGTCGTAGCGGTGCGACCTCGGGACGAACAGCTGGAGCGTCATCCCCTCGTGGAGCGACGCCCCGGGCGCGAGCGTGTTCCAGCGGCAGATCTCGTCCGGCGTCACCGACAGCACCGCCGCGAGATCGCGCAGCCCGTCGCCAGCGACAACGCGGTAGAAGACGCGCCGGCGCCCCTCGTACGAGAAGCGCTGCGCCGGGACCACGACGACCGGCCTCGCCTCCGACGAGAGCGGCGCGCTGTTCGCGAGCAGGTGCTCCGCCGCCGCCACGCCGACCCCCTCCGCCGCCGGGACGAACAGCAGCGACCCCGGCCGCACCGGCTCGCCTGGCCGCAGCCCGTTCAGCGACTGCAGCGTCCAGCGCGTCGTCCCCCGGAACGTCGCGATGTCGTCGAGCGACTCGCCCCAGCGGACCAGGTAGCGCTCGAGCTTCGGCTCGCGCTCCAGGAGCTTCGGCATCGACTTCGCCGCGCGCGCCCCGGCGCCCACGGGCACCCGGATCTCCCAGCGCGCCTGCTCCCTCGCGTCCACCGGCAGCGGCGGCGTGCGCTTCGCCACGAGCTGCGGGTTCAGCGCCTCGATCTCCGGCGCCCCCGCCCCCGCCGCGGCCGCCACCGACTGCAGCGACACCCCGGAGCCGAGGGAGATCTTGTCGAACGTCACCGCCGGATCGAGCTCCAGCTCGTCGCAGCCGAACACCTCCAGGTTCCGCGCCACGATCGCGATCGCGAGGATCTTCGGCACGTAGAGCGCCGTCTCCAGCGGCATCCCGGCCTCGAGCCGCGACAGCTCCCAGAAGTCGTTCGTGTTGTACTTCCGGATCGACGCGAGCAGCCCCCCGTAGCCCATGTTGTAGGCCGCGAAAGCGAGCTCCCAGCTGCCGAAGCGCCGCCGCAGATCCGAGAGGTACCGCGCCGCCGCCAGGGTCGAGCGCTCCGGATCGAGGCGCTCGTCGATCCAGCGATCGACGGTGAGGCCGTAGATGCGCGCGCCCTCCGGCATGAACTGCCAGAGGCCGGCGGCGCCAGCCGGGGAGTGGATGGTCGGGTCGAAGCCGCTCTCGACGAGCGAGAGCCAGAGCAGATCCTCCGGGAGCTCCTGCTCGCGGAGGACGCGGCGGATGGCGGCGCCGTAGCGGCCGCTCTTCTTGATCCAGGAGGCCACGGCGGAGCGGCCGCGCGGGTCGTCCTTGTAGTACTCGAGGTAGCGCACGACCCGGCCGTCCCAGCGGACCGGGATCTCGGGCAGCTCGAGCTGCCGCAGCCAGGAGATGTCGCGGGTCTCCTCGGCCTGCAACGGCGGCGCCGGCAGGCCCGAGGGCGGCAGGCCCGAGGCCTCGAGGCGCGGCTCGCCCGCGCCGAGCAGCAGCGTGCCGTCGACCGGCCACGCGGGCCCGGCGCTCGGCGCGGCGCCTGGAAAGAGGGTCTGGTCGATCTCGCGCAGCGTGCGGAGCTCGGGCGACTCGCCGACGCTCGACCCGGCCGGCGTCGCGGTGCCCGCGATGACCCGCCGCGCCGCCTCGTCCGGCGCGCCGGGCTCCCCCGGCTTGCGCGCGATCTTGGCCGCGCCCTTCTTCGAGGGCGCCTTCGAGCGCGCCGCCGGCTTCGCCTGCGCCTTGGCGGCGACGCGCTTCGCGCCGCCGCTGGGCTTGCCCGGCGCAGGCTTCTCCGCCTTGCCCTCGGCCGCCCCGCCCTTCCTCGCTTCCTTCGCCTCGGCCTTCGCAGGCTCGGCCGCGGCCGGCGCCGCTGTAGCGGCCTCCGGAGGCGCAGCGACGCCGTCGAGAGCGACGCCCGAGAGGGCGGCCATCCAGCCAAGCCAAACAAGCCTGCGTGCGGCGCGTCGGATCCGCATGTCAGCGACCGACCTGTCTCACGATGCGCCTGGGGGGTCAACTTTGGCAGTCAGCCAGGAACCGCCGCGGCCGCCAGATTTCGGGGGTCTGGAGCACACAGCACCGGGATGGGTGTGATGAAGGAAGAGATCTGAACCACAGAGGCACAGAGGGCACAGAGGAAGGAAAGAGAGCTCGGAGACAAAGAGAGCGCAGAGCGCTCGGACAGAAGGACGTTTCAGATCGGAGAGGGGCAGAAAACTCTCTCTCCTCTGTGCCCTCTGTGCCCCCTGTGGTTCGATTTTTTCCTCGGGCTCTCGAGGGACCACCGCCTCGGCTAGAACACCGATCACGTTGAAACCTGGAGAATTTTCACAGGGAGGCGGGGAGGCGGGGAGGAAGAAAAAAAATGAATTTCTCCCTCTTGCCGTCTCTCGCTCCCCGCCTCCCTGTGAAATTCCTGCTTTTTCTCGTGGTTTCAACCCGTTTGTCGCTCTAGGAGAGCAGCGCGATGAAGTCGCCGATCGCCGTGAACGGCAGGCTCTCGTTCACGACCCCCGCGCGCACCGCGGCGCCGGGCATGCCGTAGACCACCGCCGAGTCCTCGCTCTCGGCCACCACCGTGCCCCCGGCCGCGCGGATCGCCCGCGCGCCGTTCACCCCGTCGTCGCCCATCCCCGTCAGGATGATGCCCACCGCGCGGCTGCCGCCCACCTGCGCCACGCTCCGGAACAGCCGGTCCGCGCTCGGCACGTACCGATCGCCAGGCGCCGGCGCCCCGACCCGGATCCGGATGTCGCCGCTCAGCCCGACCCCGCTGCCCGGCGTCACCGCGATCTCCATGCACATCCGTCCGGGACACACATAGGCCTTGCGGGCCACCACCTGATCGCCGTTCTGCGCCTCCACCACCCGCAGCCCGCCCTTGCGATCGAGCCGCTCGGCGAACGTGCGGGTGAACTTGTCCGGCATGTGCTGCGCGATGAGGATCGCGCCGGGGAAGCGATCCGGGATCCGGTTGAAGATCTCGAGGAGCGCCGTGGGCCCGCCCGTCGACGAGCCGACCGCCACGAGGTGGCGCAGCGACACCCCGAGCCGCGACGCCTCCGGCGCCGCGCGCGGCGACGTGGGCTGCGACGCGCGCGCCGGGGTCGTGGCCGCCGGCATCGGCGACCGGGGCCGCAGGTAGCGCACGAGCAGGACCTTCTGGATGATCTCCCGGCGGATCTGCGCGTCCGCCGTGAACTGCCGGTCCGGCTTCGCCACGAAGTCGACAGCGCCGAGCTCGAGCGCCTTGAAGACGTTCTCCTTGTGGCTGTAGCTCGAGACGATGATCACCGGCGTGGGCTGCCGCGCCATCAGGATGCGCAGGAACGTGAAGCCGTCCATGCGCGGCATCTCGAGGTCCAGCGTGATCGCGTCCGGCCTCAGCTGAGCGGCCTGGCGGAGCGCGTCGTCGCCGTCACCGGCCTTGCCCACGACCTCGATCTCGTCGCTTCCGCTCAAGATCTCGGCGATGTTGCGCCGGTTGTACGCGGAGTCGTCGACGACGAGCACGCGCAGGGGAGCGAATGTCATGAGCGCAAAACCTTCCGCCGGAGGTTCATTCTAACCCACCAGGAGCGCCATGGGACCACCCGTCGCCTGTACAGCCTCCACTTCGTCGACGCCTCATCCGCCCCCCGCTCATCCGCCCCCCGCTCATCCGCCCCCCTCCCCGCCCCCCCGCTCCGGCGGGCCCTCCGTGAGCCCCAGACGCAGCGTGGCCGCCGGCTTGCGGTACACGAGATCCTCCCGCAGGTGCACGAGCTCGAACGCGGTCGTCACGTTCAGGAGCGACTCCGAGTGGCCGAGCAGGAGGAACCCGCCGGGCAAGAGGCGCTCGTAGAAGATGTCGATCACCCGGCGCCGCGACTCCTCGTCCAGGTAGATGAGGACGTTGCGGCAGAAGATGACGTCCACGCGCCCGACCACCGCCGCGCGCGACGAGTCGAGCAGGTTCAGGTGGCCGAACTGGCAGAGCGACCGCAGCTCGTCCACCACGTGGAACCCGTCCGCCCGCTCCGTGAAGTAGCGCCGCTTGATCTCGGGCGGCGTCGCGCGGAACGATGAGGCGCCGTAGACCCCCTTGCGCGCGGCCACCACGCAGCGGCGCGAGATGTCGCTGCCGAAGACGCGGACCTCGCGGCGATCCGTGGCGCCGGACTCCCGCGCGGTGATCGCGATCGAGTAGACCTCCTCGCCCGTCGAACAGCCCGCGCTCCAGATGGACAGCCGGCCCTTGGCGCCCCCCGCCTTGACGATCATCGGCACGATCTCGGTCATGAGAGCGCGGAGCTGGTAGTCCTCGCGGAAGAAGTACGTCTCGTTGACCGTGATGACCTCGAGCGCCTCGTCGAGCTCGGCGCGCCCGCGGCTGTGGAAGCGCAGGTACTCGTAGTACTGCCCGAACGACGAGAGCCCGAGCACGACCACCCGCTCGCGGAGCCGGCGCTCCATGGACGTGCGCGCCTCGGGCCCGAACTGGAGCCCGCAGTGCTTGTTGAACAGCTCCCTCAGCCTCTGGAACTCGTCGGGCAAGAGGCGGATCTCGTCGTCCCGCCGCCGGTTCACAGCACCTTCCCCGACGGCGGCCCGCCGGACATGCCCGGGGTCGACGCGGAGCCCTCGCCACCCTCGATGGAACCAGGCGCGCTCTGCCGATCCCCCGCCTCGCTCCAGGGAGGATCCGAGCGGAACGGGGCGCCGCCCTGCGCCGCGGCCGTGACGAGCTCGGGCTCCCCCGAGGCGCGCACCAGCCCGAGTAGCTCGCGGGCGCGGGCCCGGTCGCCGCCGGCCGGGTTCGACTCCGTGAGCGACGCGTACAGCCGGCCGAGCGCGCGCGCAGCGGCGAGCCGGACCTCCCGCTCCTCGTCGGCGAGCGAGAGGCTCAGCACGTCGAGCGCCGAGGCGCCCGCGGCCGCCGCGACCGCCGTCACGGCCGCCCGGCGCGCGCGCACGTCCCCCGCCGACGCGACGCCGGTGAGGAACGCGATCTCCTCGGGATCCGCCGAGCCGAGCGCCTCGATCACGATCGCCGCCGCGAGGTGGGTCTCCTCCGCCTGCATCAGCCGCCGCGCGAGCGCGCGCGCCGCCTCGGGGTAGCGCTCCGAGAGCCCCGCGAGCGCGCTCTCCGCCGCGCGCGCGACCGGCAGCGAGATCGCGCGCGTCTGCGACACGACGAGCGGGAAGTCGTCCGCGGTCCCGATCTTCGCGAGGCCGTAGAGCGCGCTCGTCGCCACGAGCGTCGAGGGGCTCTTCACGGACCGCCGCACCGCGCCGAGCAGCTCGTCGAGCTGCGGATCGAGGCGCTCGACGAGGGGCGCCCCCGGCTCGCCCTCGCGCCCGCGCTGCCGCGCGATCGCCACGGCGCCGTCGATGAGCGCGGCCGTCGCGTCGTCGAGGCCCTCCCAGAGATCGGGATCGGGATCGATGTGCCGATCGAGGTAGGCGAGCACCGCGGGCAGCGCCTCGCCGCCGAGCAGGCCGAGCGCGCGCTGCGCCGTCTCGACGAGCGCGGGCTCGATCATGGCCTGCACCGCGGCGTCGGCCGCGCCCGGCGCGCGCGCCATCGCCGCGAGCACGAGCGCCTGCGCGCGGCCGCTCACCGGATCGGCGCCGAGGCCGCGCCACGAGGGGGGCTCCGCGCCGCCTGTGCCCTGCGCCGCGGCGGCCTGCACGAGGCGGGCGCCCACCTCGGGCGGCGCCGCCTGGAGCGCCTCCACGGCGTGCTGCGCGAGCGGCCCATCCACGAGCCGCGCGAGCGCCCGCACGAGCTGGGCGAAGGCGCCGCCGCGCGCGGTCGCGAGCGCCGCGACGAGCGCCCGCGGCGCCTCCGGGCTCTCCGCGAGCGCCGCGGCGACAAGCGCCGCCGAGCGGAGGATCGGGTCCTCGATGAGCGACGACAGCACCCGCCACGGCACCGGCGCCTCGAGCCCGTTCAGCCCGTTCAGCGCGGTGAGCCGCACGAAGCGATCGCGGTCGGCGAGCCGCTCGTAGAGGATGTCCGTCACCCGCTCGCGCGCGATGAGCCCCATCCCGGAGATCGCCTCGATCGCGCTCTGGCGGAGGTTGTCGTCCTGCTCGGCGAGCGCCGCGTAGAGCGCGTCGAGCGCCGCCGGGTCGCGCGTGCGGCCGAGCGCGTCGACGACCAGCTTGCGCTCGTCGCCCGCGAGCTTGCCGAGCGCCCCGACGAGCGCCGGCGTGGCGTCGCGGCCGCAGTAGCCGAGCACCTCGATGGCCGCGTTCCTGAGGCCCACGTCGTCGCTGGTCCGCAGCGCGTCGAGGAGCGCCCCGACGAGGAGCTGCGATGCCGACAGCCGCTCGCCCTCGGCGCCGCCCTGGGGCGCGGGCGGGCGCTCGCCCTCGGCGCCCTGGATGGCCGCGGCCGGCGCGGCCTGGATCAGCCGGTGGCAGGCGTAGGTCGCCTCCTTGCGGACGCGCCAGTCGGGATCCCCGAGCGCGCGCAAGAGGAGCGGCAGGGCCTCGGTGACGTCGGCCCTGCCGAGCCGCGCGGCCGCCTGGCGGCGCTCCTCGGCGTCGTCGGCGGCGAGCGCCGCGGCGATGGCCGAGATCGGCATGGGCGTGCTCCGCACGCTGGGCGAGATGGAGTCGGGCTCGGTCGGCCAGACGCTCGCGTCGCTCACGCGCGGGCCGCTGAACGGGCCCAGGTCGTCGGAGGCGCGGCTCACGGGGCCTCCAGGAGGGCGCCGGACGCGGCGAGCGCGAGCGCGAGCTCGATGAAGCGCCCGACGTCGAGCACGAAGATCATCCGCTCGTCGTGGGTCGTCACGCCCACGATGCCGCGCAGGTCGCTGCTGCCGCCGACCGGCGGCGTCGGCCGGTAGTCGCCGCTCGTCCCGAAGACCTCCGTCACCGCGTCGACGACGAGCCCAACCGTGTGCGTCCCCACGTCGACCAGGATCCACTTGGTGGTGCGGCTCGGCTCGACCGGGGGGAGCCCGAAGCGCACGCGGAGCTCGATCACGGGCACCACCTCACCGCGGTGGTTGGCGACGCCGGAGACCTCGGGGGGCGTGTGCGGCAGCATGGTCACTTCGAGGGGATTCACGATCTCGCGCACCCGCGTGATGTCGATCGCGTAGTGAACGTCGCCGACCACAAAGCCGACGAGGCTCTTCTGCGGGTCGGGACGGCTGCGCTCTCCAGTCAACGGCATCTGAGCCTCCGAGCGTCCGGGCGCTGCGAGCCGCCCGGGCGCGGACGAGTCGTCCGTTAGGACGCGAGTATGGCCTGCAGGTCGAGCAGGATGATGACGCGCGGCTGCGCCTCGCCCTGCGTGCCGTCCGACGCGCTCGCCCCGTGCATGGGCCGGGCGATGCCGGCGATGTAGCCCGCGACGTCCCCCCCGAGCGCCGTCGCGGCGTGCTCGATCTCGGCGTCGGCGAGCCGGTAGACCTGCTGGACCTCGTCGACGAACAGGCCGAGCGTCTCGCCGTTCGCCGCGTCGACGAGCAGGATGCGCGCCCGCCGCTGCGGCGCGCCCTCGTGCAGCCGCATCCGCCGCCGCAGATCGATGACGGTGACGAGCTGCCCGCGCACGCTGACGATGCCCATCGTCGAGTCCGGCGCGCGCGGCACCGGCGTGAGCGGAGGCGGCTTCAGGATCTCGCGCACGAGCGAGACGGGCGCGGCGTAGGTGTCGCCGGCGAGCGTGAAGGCGAGGTACTCGGTGCGCGGACCGGTCGCCTGCGCGCGCGGGTTCCGCTTCGAGACAGGTATCCGGGCGGGCCTTCGGGAGAGGTTAGCCATGGGTGCTCCGCGGATCGTTGCGCTGCCGGTCCCCGCCCCCGTGGAGGATCTCCTCGATGAGCGCCGGGGCGTCGAGGACGAGCGCGATGCGCTGGTCGCCGAGCTCCGTGGCGCCGGAGAAGCCGCGCACCGAGGAGAGCGACGGGCCGAGCGCCTTGATCACGACGTCCTGCTGGCCGATGAGCGTGCTCACGACGAGCCCCAGCCTGCGCGCGCCGACCGACGCCACCACGATGTACTTGCGCTTGTTGCCCCCCTGCAGCCCGAGCGTCGCGCGGCCGTCGGAGCCGCGGCGCCCGCCGACGGCGGGCCGCGCCGCCGAGCCGCCGCGCGCCGCCCCGCCGAGCAGGCCGGCGATGCGCGCGCTGAGCTCCTCCTCCTCGTTCAGGCCGAAGAGCCGCGCCAGGTAGCAGAGCTGGAGCGTGCTGTTGCGCAGCGTGATCATCTCGCGGCCGTCGATCTGGCGCACCGTGGCCTCGTCGAGCGCGACCGCCTCCTGCACGTTGGTGAGCGGGATCGCGAAGAGCCTGTCGGCGACGCGGACGATGAGCGCGCTGATGATCGCGAGCGTGATCGGCAGCGTCACCGTCATCTTGGTGCCGATGCCGGGCTCGCTGTGCACGTCGATGACGCCGCCGAGCTTGCTGATGTTCGTCTTCACGACGTCCATCCCGACGCCGCGCCCCGAGATCTCGCTGACGTCGGTCTTCGTCGAGATGCCCGGCTGGAAGATGAGGTTCAGGACCTCGCGGTAGCTCGTGGTGCGCGCGTCCTCCTGGGTCATGACGCCGCGACGCAGGGCGGCGTCGAGCAGCTTGTCGACGTCGATGCCCTTGCCGTCGTCCTCGATCTCGATGACGACGTGGTTGCCCTTCTGGAAGGCGTTCAGCGCGATCGTGCCGACCGCCGGCTTGCCCACCGCCTCGCGCACGCTCTTCGACTCGATGCCGTGGTCGATGGCGTTGCGCATCATGTGCATGAGCGGGTCGCTGAGCTCCTCGACGATGAGCTTGTCGACCTCGGTCTCGGCGCCCGTGATGACGAGGTTCACGAGCTTGTCGGCGTCGCGGCTGATCTGGCGGACGACGCGGGCGAGCTTGTCGAAGACCTGCCCGAGCGGGACCATCCGGACCTCGAGGATGCCCGCCTGCATCGCGGCGAGGTGCCGGTCGAACGTGCGCTGGAGCCGGTGGAGGTCGAGGGAGAGCTCGCGCTCGGTCGGCGCCGCCCGGAGCCGCTCGACGAGGCGGCCGAGCGCCGACCGGACGAGGGCGAGCTCGCCGACGATGTTCATCAGCCGGTCGAGCTTGTGGATGTCGACGCGCACCGTCTGCGCGACGGAGCGGATGGAGCTGAGCTCGCCCTTGCGGGTGCCGCGCGCGCTCGACGGCGGGCTCGCCGCCATCGAGCCGGTCAGGTCGACGGCCCGCGACACGCCCGTCGGCGCGCCGCCGCGGAGCGCGGCCGACATCGACGGCATGCCGGGCGGCGCGACCCGGCCGTGCCCGTTGTTGTTGCGCCGCGGGATCTCCTCCACCGCGGCGCCGGCCTGGTGCAGGGCGCGCTGGAGCTCCTCGAGCGGCGCGCGCGAGGCCATGAGGATGTCGAGCTCGATCGAGTCCTGGTCCGCGCCCGCGCCGGTCGGCAGGTAGGTGATGATCTCGCCGTACGGCTTCGCGGTGATCTTCAGGTCGTCGAGGGCCTGGTCGATCGTGGCGAGGTGGAACTGCACGCGGAGCCGGAACAGGGTCATCCCGCTCGCGATGTTCGTGCGCAGCCGGTGCTCCTCGTACTCGGTGAGCACGGAGAGCAGCCCCGGATCGAGATCGTAATTGTCGTCCGGGAGGCCGGCCGCGCTCGGGCCGGCGTCCTGGTGGAGCTGACGCAGGAGGTCGTCGACCTCGGGCATGGGCGCGTCGCGCCCGTCCTTCTCGTTCTGGAGGATGCGCCCGTAGAGCTCGACGCTGCGGAACAGGAGGTCGAGGACGGACGCGGTGATCTCGATGCGCCCGAGGCGCAGGTTGTCGAGCAGCTCCTCGAGCTCGTGCGACAGCGTCGCCATCCGGGTCGCGCCGAAGAGCCCGGCGAGCCCCTTCAGGGTGTGCACGGCGCGGAAGACGTCGTTGATGACGTCGGGGTCGACCTTGTTGGTCCGCACCGCCTCGTCGAGCGCGAGCAGGTCGCGCCCGAGCCCCTCGACGATCTCCTGCGCTTCCGAGAAGAACTCCTCGCGCGCGCGATCGCCGCTGTCGACCATCAGCCCCCGCCTTCCTCGCCGGAGCCGGGCTGCTTCGCGCGGGTGGCGGGCCCGGCGGGGCGCGGGGGCGCCGGGGCGCCGCCGTCGGCCGGCGGGGGCTCGCCGTCAAGCGCGCTCTGGGCCCGCCCGTCGAGGCACGCGACCACCGCGTCGCGCAGGGCCTCGGGCGTGAACGGCTTCGCGAGGAAGCGGTCGGCGCCGAGGCGCAGCCCGCGCTGCACGTCGCGCTCGGCCGCCTGCGTCGAGATGATGAGGATGCCGACGCGCCGGTAGCGGTCGCTCTGCCGGACGAAGCGGATGAGCTCGAGCCCGTTGATGTCGGGCATGTTGATGTCGGTGATCACGAGGTCGAACGCGCCGCGCGGCAGGAGCCGGAGCGCGTCGAAGCCGTTCACGGCCTCCACGATGTCGACGTCGCCCGCGAGCCCCAGCACGCAGTCCTCGAGCGTCGAGCGTACGTACGCTCGCATTGCCGGCGAGTCCTCGACGATCAGGATGCGTGCCATGCGGCGACAGGGTAACGGAAATCCGCTGGGAAGGAGCAACTGGCTGAATGCCCGGAGGCGCCTCGCGCGCTCCTCGGCGGCGCGCCGGCCTATGTACGGCGGTCTCCTTCCCGGTGTAAATTGGCGCGAGCGCCGTCCGGCGCTGGCCGGCGAGGGGGCCGCGCCGGAGGAGGGCGCCGCGCGCGACGACGCGCCGGAGGGGGGAAGCGCCGCCGGGCCGGTCGACCTGGCCGTGCCCGCCCGGCGCGCCCGGGCCGGCCGCCTGCGGCAGTGAATTGACACGGCGCCGCCGGATGCGCGCTAATCGCGGCCGTGAAAATTCTCCTTTGTTCTCCAGCGTTCCGGATCCTGCTCGCCGCCCTGTTCGCTCTCTCGAGCGTGGCCTGCGGCGGCGGGCTGCGGGTGACCCGGATCAACTCCGCCCAGAAGAAGCCGAACAACGTCTGGGTGTTCTTCAGCGTCGACGCCGGCGAAGACGAGCCGGTGGGCGGCCTCACCGCCGAGGACTTCGAAATTTACGAGGACGGCGATCTCGTCTCGAAGTTCGAGAGCAAGCAGACCATCCAGAACCCCGAGGTCGCGGCGGTCATGTACACGATGCTGCTCGTCGACATGAGCGGCAGCATCACCGAGTCGGGCCAGGCCGACGCGCTCGTCGACGCCGCGCAGTCGTTCAGCGACCGGGTGGGCAAGAGCCAGAAGGTCGGCGTCTACGCGTTCGACGGCGAGGTGAAGATCCACTCGGTCGTCCCGTTCACCGAGGCGCAGGGCTCGGTCCAGGGCGGGCTCGAGGGGCTCCGGAGCTACAAGCCGAAGGACACGTCGACCAACCTCCACGGCGGCGTGGTCGAGGGCATCCGCGAGCTCAAGAAGCAGCTCGACAAGGACCGGCGTCCGCTCAAGTTCGGCACGCTCGTCGTCTTCTCGGACGGCACCGATCGCGCGAACCGCGTGAGCCGGGAGGACATGCTGAAGGAGCTCAACAAGGAAGACTACGAGACCTACCAGATCTTCGTCGTCGGCGTCGGCGCCGAGATCGAGAAGGCGCGGCTCGACGAGATCGGGCGCGACGGGACCGAGCTCGCGGCGGACCAGGCCAAGGTCAAGGAGTCGTTCGACAAGATCGCGGCGAAGATCGAGGCGCACATGAAGCGCTTCTACCTTTTCTCGTACTGCACGCCGGCGCGCGCGGGGGAGCACGAGGTGGAGATCAAGGCGATCCGGAAGGATCCGTCGGCCTCGGGCTCGGTCGCGTGGAAGTTCAACGCCGACGGGTTCGGGCCGCCGCCGGAGTGCGACCCCAACACGCCGCCGTCGTTCGATCTGAAGGCGACCGCCCCCGCGGTGGACGGCGACGGCAACGGCGGCGCGGGCGCGAAGGCGAGCTTCAAGGCGAACGCGAACGTCAAGGTCGACGCGAAGTGAAGGCCGCCGCGGCCGCTCTCGACGGCCGCGGCGCTGCTCCAGGGGCGGCCTGCGCCGCCCGGCAGACCTGATTCCAGCGAGCCTCGCGCTCCAGCGAGCGCTCGCGCCTCCCCCCGGATCCCCATCGCGTTCACGCTCGCGCGCCCGGCGCCCATCGAAGGCGCGGCGCCCGCGGCCAGCAACGTCCGCCTGACCGGTGGCGCCGCCCGCGTCCGACGCGCGCCCGCCTCGATCCGGCGCTTCGCGCGGCGAACCGTCAGCGAGGCACCTCGGGGACGAACTCGGCGCCCAGCCGGAAGATGAGGAAATCCTTCGTCGCGTTGCCGCTGCCGCCGGGCCACAGGAACGGGCTGCCGGTGCTGCGGTCCGGGTCCCACTCGTACCACATCCACCGGGCCCCCTCGTCGATGCCGCAGACGATCGGGAACTCGTTGCCTGGCTGCGGGTCGTCGCGGGCGGTGTCGTTCGCTTCTCCGAAGGCGACATGGCCGTGCGCGGACGGCTCGGCGGTCACCCAGCCGGCGCTGGTCGTCTGCGGAGCCATGAAGCGCGAAAGCAAGCGCCAAAGCTGGGAAGAGACGTAGTTTCATCCCATCAGGATCGGCGAAGTCGCACCCTGTGTAAAGTTACACCGGAGCGCCCGTTCGAGGTATCCGGGCGCCCGCGCGCCCGCCGCGCTGGCGACGCGACGATCAGGGCACGATCCTCGCGACGGTCACGGCACGATCTCCCGGACGCTGCCCTTCTTGTACAGGAGCCCATCGGGGCCCACCCCGTCGCTCCGGAAGTAGACGCTGATATTGGGTTTGCCGGTCTCCGAGCCCGGGCGGGTCGGCTCCCGGGTGAGCCGCATCGCGGGATCGGCGCCCGGCTCGCAGGGCTCGCCGGCCACGCCGAAGTCGGTCCCCTGGTCGACGTGCTCGTGGATCTTCACCCAGGTGCCGCCGTTCGCGCCGTCGGTCTCATCGATCCAGAGCTCCTGCTTCACATCGCCGTTCGGCAGGTCGTAGACGAGCTGCTTGTAGCCGATCCAGACCTGCTCCGGCATGCCCCCCTCCCAGTGCGTCTTCCCGAGGATGGCCACCGAGGCGGGGTGACTCGTCTCCTTCTCGAAATCGATCTTGCCGTCGTAGCGCATGCGGGCGGCGATCCCGCGCGTATCGCACTTGTTGACGTCCTCGTCGCCGATCGTGCCGTGGTTGGTGCGCGCCATGGCGACGAGGCCTCCATAAGCGGTCCCGTCGTCGTCGGCGCGAAGGAAATACATGGTCACCTCGACGTCGCGCCATTGATCGATGAGCGCGGGGTCGTGCACGTACATCCGCGGGACCCTGCCGCTGATCTTGAGGACGCCCCGGCCGTCGGTTGCATAGGAGGCGTCGCCGTGGTCGGCGTCGAACCAGGCATCCTCCGGGTCGACCCCCGAGAACGTGCGCGCGACGCCGCTGTCCCAGGTCGAGAACCACGCCTTGCCGGACGGCAGCGTGGGCCGCAGCATCGCGATCCCGAACCGGTCGACCGGGCCTGCCTCCCCGCCCCCGACGCCGGTCGAGCTCGATACCTCGGCATTGCTCGATCCGGACGAGACCTCGCCGGCCCCGCCGCCGGGACCTCTGCCGCCGCCGCCGGGACCACCGCCGCCGAGGCCGCCGCCTCCGCCGAGGCCGCCCTGTCCGGAGTGGCTCTCCGTCGCGGCAGGGGCCTCCTCGCCGCCACAACCGGCGCTGCTCGCGCCGGCGATAATCGCCATGACCGCCATCACGATCGTCAAGGAAGTCCGCACTCCTCCGGAGTAACACACCACGATCATCACAAGCGAGCTCAAACGAGCCGCCTCATCAGGCCATGAACGCCATGAGGCAGGCCCAGCGACACGGGCGCGATGACGCGTCGAGAACGGCTCGCCTGCCTGCCTGGCCCGTTCGCTTCAAAGTGTCCGCGCGCGTGCGGCGCAGGGCTTGCCAGGACTTGCCATAAGGAGGCGGAATCCCCCACGTTTGTTCAGCTCATGGAGCTCAAGCGAAAGCTCGCGATCCTCGCGGACGCCGCCAAGTACGACGCCTCGTGCGCGAGCAGCGGATCCCGCCGTCCCGCCCCGCCGCAGGGGATCGGCAGCACGCAAGGGATGGGCATCTGCCACAGCTACACGCCGGACGGCCGCTGCGTCTCCCTCCTCAAGATCCTGCTGACGAACGTCTGTATCTACGACTGCCAGTATTGCGTGAACCGCCTGTCCAGCGACGTGGAGCGGGCGAGCTTTTCCCCGAAAGAGGTGGTCGCGCTCACGCTCGACTTCTACCGGCGGAACTACATCGAAGGTCTGTTCCTGAGCTCGGGAGTCCTCAAGAGCCCCGACTACACCATGGAGCAGCTCGTGGCCGTCGTCCGGTCGCTCCGCGAGGAGCACCGGTTCGGCGGCTACATTCACCTGAAGGCGGCGCCGGGCGTCTCTCCCGAGCTCCTCGACGCGGCGGGGCGCTACGCCGATCGCCTCAGCGTCAACGTCGAGCTGCCCACGCAGCGGGATCTCGCGGCGCTCGCGCCCGAGAAGACGATGCCGTCCATCGAGGCCGCCATGGCAGAGATCCACACCCGGATCGCCGAGACCCGCGACGATCCGAGCCCGCGGAGGCCCGCGTTCGCGCCTGCGGGGCACAGCACGCAGATGATCGTGGGCGCGACGCCGACGAGCGACAAGGAGATCCTCGCCACCGCGTCGCGGCTGTACACGGCGCACGGGCTGCGGCGCGTCTACTACTCCGCGTTCAGCCCGATCCCGCACGCCGACGCCCGGCTTCCGGCCGACTCCCCGCCGCTCGCGCGCGAGCACCGGCTGTACGAGGCGGACTGGCTGATCCGGTTCTACGGCTTCTCCGCGGGCGAGCTCCTGAGCGCGGCCTCGCCGAACCTGGATCTGACGATCGATCCGAAGCTCGCGTGGGCGATCGCGCACCGCGAGTTCTTCCCTGTGGACGTGAACACCGCGGCCCGGGAGGCGCTCCTCCGCGTGCCCGGGCTCGGCGTGCGGACGGTCAAGCGCGTGCTCGCGATGCGCCGCCACCGCGCCGTTCGCATGGCCGATCTCGCGCGGCTCCGCGTCCCGGTCGCCCGCGCGGCGCCGTTTCTCGTGACGGCCGACGAGCACCGCAGCGCGGCGCGGGATCTCGACCGCGCCGGGCTCGCACAGCGGGTCCGCCCCCCGGCGCAGCTCGGCCTGTTCGAGGCGCGCGAGGGGGCGCGCTCCGGGGAGCTGTGATCCGCGCGCCCATCCCTCCGACATTCGAGGCCTTCCGCGACGCCGCCCGCGCGCTGCTCGCCCGCGAGGCGCCGCCCGAGGACGTGCTCTGGGAAGACGTGGCGGAGCAGGGCCAGGGCGTCCTCTTCGACGCAGCGCTCGCAGCGCCCGCCGCGCTCGCAGCGCCGGACGCTCCCGCGGCGCCGGACGCTCCCCGTCCTGCCAGGCGTGCGCGCTGTGCGAGCGGGCGACGCAGACAGTGTTCGGCGAGGGCCCGGCGGACGCGGCGCTGATGCTCGTGGGGGAGCAGCCTGGAGACGAGGAGGACCTCTGCGGGCGGCCGTTCGTCGGTCCGGCGGGTCGCGTGCTCGACGAGGCGCTCGCCGGAGCGGGCCTGTCGCGGGGCGGCATCTACGTGACGAACGCGGTGAAGCACTTCAAGTGGGAGCCGCGCGGCGAGCGCCGGCTGCACGCGAAGCCCGTCGGCCCGGAGATCCAGGCCTGTCGCGCCTGGCTCCAGGCGGAGGTCGAGGCGGTGCGGCCGCGCGTGATCGTGTGTCTCGGCGCGACGGCGGCGCGCTCGTTCCTCGGCGGGCGATTCAGCGTCACGCAGAGCCGCGGTCAGGTCTTCAAGACGCCGTGGGCGGAGGCGTGGATGGCGACATACCATCCGGCAGCGCTCCTGCGCATGCCCGACGAGGCGTCGCGCGCGGCCGCGAAAGCGCACCTCCAGGCGGATCTCGCGAAGGCGGCGAGCTTGCTCGCGGGCGAGGAGCGCAGGAGCGGATAGGAGCGCCGCTCAGCACCGGAACGGTCGCGGCAGCATCAGCGGCCCTTCCGGGAAGGGGCCGCGCACCATCAGCCGCACCGCACCCGCGCCGCCCACGGCGTCGTCCCCGTCCACGAAGACCGCCGCCGGCGATACGCCGGGTGCGTGCAGACCGCGTGGAGACATCCCACGTCCGCCGGTGTCCCGTCCAGCACCATCGCGAAGCGCATCACGCTCACCTGGCTCACGGGCCCGTCCTCCGCCGAGGCGACGAATGGCACGGTCACGTCCTCCCAGGCGGCGCCCAGCGCGCGCGCCCGATCGATGACCTGCACCAGGCCGGGAAACACCGTGTCCATGAGCGTCATGAGCTGGGAGCGGAGGCCCGGCTCGGACCAGGATCGGCGCGATGCCGTCATGGATGCCGTCATGTCTTGTCCCCTTCCATCGATCTCCACAGCTCAGTTCCATGGATCGAGGAACGCCTGCCCGCAGGCCAGAGCACGAGCAGCTCGATTCATTCTGGAACATAACATAGATTGAACCACAGAGGCACAGAGGGCACAGAGGGCACAGAGGGCACAGAGGAGAGAGAACAGAGATAGACAAACAGCGGTATATCCTCCCCTCCCTCTTCCCTCTGTGCCCTCTGTGTCTCTGTGGTTCAATTCTTCCCATTTACATCTCACCCCCTCGCAGTTCCAGCAGGATTGCGCTCCCGGAGCACCCGCCCTAAGAGCTCAACAACGCATCGCCCCGCGAGGCGCTGCGCCAACGTGGGGGGAGAACCATGAAGAACACACTCGTCGCGCTGATCCTCGGCGCGCTCTCGTTGTCCACCGTGATGTCCAGCAGCGACCCGGCGCAAGCCCAGGACCGGGACCGGCGGCCGGAAGGCTCCTACCGCAGGACGTGCAGGGACGTCCGGACCGATCGCGGCACGCTGTTCGCGCGGTGCGAGGACCGGAGAGGGAGATACCACAGGACGCGCCTGGAAGACTACCGCCGGTGCAGAGGAGATATCGAGAACGACAACGGCCAGCTCCGCTGCCGCCGCGGCCGCTGACGCGCCCGCTGCCGCTCCGGGCGGCCCTCCGCGAGGCGGGCGGCCCTACCCCCTCAGCGCGGCGGGAGCCGGGCCCCCGCCGAGATTCGCCCCTCCTCCACGGCCACCACGTACGGCGGCAGCCGGCCCGCCCGCACCGCGCGAACGTCGGCGCGCATCGTCGCCGCGTCGGGGTAGCGCTCGGCCTTGTGGAACGACAGCGCGCGATCCACGACGTCGCATACCTCGGAGGGCACGTCCGGCGCGCACGCCGCGAGCGAAGGCGCCCGCTCCGTCGCCGCGGCGATGAGCAGGCGCGCGTCGGCGACATCGCCGTGGATCGCGCGGCCGGAGAGCAGGCGGAACATCGTCGCGCCCAGCCCGAAGACGTCGGTCCTGCCGTCGATCTCGCGCACGTTCCCCGTCGCCTGCTCGGGCGCCATGTACTCGCTCGTTCCGAGCGCCACCCCCGTCTTCGTCGCCGTCTTCTCCGGCAGCTCCCCCATGCCGAACGGGAGCGGATCGAGGACCCGCGCGATCCCGAAGTCGAGCACCTTCACGCGCCCGTCGTTCCCGATGTGCAGGTTCTCGGGCTTGAGGTCCCGGTGGACCACGCCGTGCGCATGCGCCACGACCAGCACGTCGAGGACCCGCTCGGCCAGCGCCAGCACCTCGCCCGCGGGGAGCGTCCCCATCCGGGCCATGCGGTCGAAGACCGTCTCGCCCTCGAGCACCTCCATGGCCAGGTACGCGGCGCCGTCGTCCGCGACGCCCGACTCCAGGACGAGCGGCAGCCCCTCGCAGAGCGGGCCGACCGCGGCCAGGGCGCTGCCGATCGGGCCCTCGCGCAGGAACCGCTTCCGGAGCTCCTCGATCTGGCTGAGGGACGGGTGAAGGACCTTCACCGCCGCCGCGTGGCCGTCCGCGCGCCGGCCGAGGAAGACGCTCGCCATCCCGCCGCCCCCGAGCACGCGCTCCACCGTCCAGGTGCCGATCCTCGTGCCGATGCGCTGCGCCGCGAGCTCCTCGTCGTCCATCGAGCAGGCGGATGGTACCATTCCGTTCACCAAGAACGATCACGAAAGGCCACTCGGCCAGAGGCTCGCCGCGAGGACCTCGGGAGAGCGGGAGCTCCGCGCCGGAGGCCGGTGTCAGCGGTGCCGGCGCCACCGAGGCTCGCGCGACGTCTCTGCCCCTCCCTACGTGCCCCAGCGGCGGCGTTCGTCCTCTTCGTCCGCCGCGTGCTGCTCATGGCTGCGCGTCAGGGATTCGATGAGTCGCTCGGCAAAGGCGCGGACGCTCGGGTCGGGGTCGGCGAGCCACGCGCGCGCGCGATCGAGCTGCCCGGCGTCGTGCTCGGCCAGGCTCGCGACCGCCCCGTCGGTGCTGTGGACACGGGCGATGATCTCATCCGCGACCGAGCTCCGCGGCCCGAACCGCTGCACCAGCGCGCGCACGATTGGATCGAGCTCCGGCGAGCGAGGACGTACGAGCGCTGCCGCCGTGCGACCACGGCGCGCGTCTTGCCCGACCCATGCGAGGACGTCCTCCGCGGGCCAGGCAAACGACGAGCGGTGAAACATGAACGCCATCTGCAGGTGTCCCGCCGCGGGGTCGCGCCGGTCCAGGGCCGTCGCGACCGCCCGCCATGCCGCTCGGGCGTCGCGCGCGGCGGCCGCATGCAATGCCTTCCACGCGTGATCCTTGGCGCCGCGAGGCTGCGATAGCGCGACGAGCGCGAGCTCCGCGACGCGCGCCGCCTCCCCTTGCTCGACGAGGAGCCGCGCCCCCAGCTCCCAGAAGTGGTCCGTCATGCCGTGCACGCGGTGGGGCGCCAGGCGTTCGAGCGCCCGGAGCAAGAGCGTTCGCAAGGGCGCCGCGCGCTCGGGTCGGTCCTCGATGTGATCGACCAGGAGCTCCAGCGCCGCCGCCGCGGGCTCGATCGACGTGCCCTCGACGAGCGCCCCCGCGAAGGCGGCAAACGCCGTATCGCTCACATGGAGAAGCCAGTGGCGACGACGGCCCAGCTCCAGGACGCAGGCCTCGTCGAGGAGGCCGCCCTGCACCGCCCGCTGGATCCAGGCGAGGCGCTCTTCCGTCGCGCCCAGCTCGACGACAGCCAGGGCGAGGACCGACGCCTCGTCCGTGTCCAGCCTCAGCTCGCGCAGGACCGCGTCCGCCGCCGCATCTCGGCCCACCTGCGCCCAGCCGCCCAGATAGCGCGCGAAGACGATCCGTCCCTTCCATGCCTTGCGCCAGGCCCTCGCCCGCGCGCGGAGCCCGGCGAGCAGCAGCCCGCGCTCGTCGCAGCGGCCGAGGGCGTACGCAAACACGTGCGCGCGCACAGCCTCGTCGGACACGAGCCAGTCGAGCTCGCCGAGCACCGGAGCATCGCCCGCGAGGCCCTCGCGCGCGAGCGCATCGTCGAGCGCGTCATCGTTCTTGCGGAGCGCGGCCGGTCCCCACGCCCCGACGCGCTGGCGAAGGCGCTGCTGGAAGGAAGACGGCGCGAGCAGCGCCTCGAGGCGCCCGGGATACTCGCCGTCGGGCGCGAGCCAGCCCGCGTCGTAGGTGCGCACGGCCTCGAGGGCATCGCGGAGCTGGACGCGCTCGGATTCCGTGAAATCGGCCAGGTGCGCGGCGAGGGTCGCCATGGCGTGGTCGCCCATCCCGGCCCGGACCGCGCCACGCAGCTCGCGGATGCCCGCCCGCTTCGCCTTGGCCGCGACGGTGGGATCGGGATCGGCGAAGCGCGCCGCGAGGAGCGTCCAGGCCTGGGCGCGGGCCAGGCGCGCCTCCTCGCTCGTGGGTGCCGTCCAGGCACCGTCGATCGCCTCGTACGCGCGACGGTGCGCCCTCGCCGAAAGGACCGCCTGGACCCCCTCGATGGCGACGGTGCGCACTGCGGGCTCCGGGTCGCTCAAGCGCTGTTCCAGGAGAGCCATGCGCTCGGCGAGCGTTCGGTGCGTCGCGTTGATCTCGACGAGGAACAGGCCCGCCCACGTCGCCGTGGCGTTGTTCGCGTACGATTCGTTCTCGGCCTGCGCGAGCCGGAGCAGCGCGGCCTCCGCGTCCTCAAACGCGTCCGCGCGGGTCGCGAGCTCCTCCAGGGCGAACATCATCCCGCGGCGCTCCTCGACGCGCGCGCGTAGCTCCTGGATGCTCGTGGCCTCGACGCGCCGGCGGAGCTCGCGCGCGGCCGCGCCGGGGGCGTGCCGGGCGGTGAACAGGAGGCGCGGCCCGAGGAAGCCGAGCGTCCGGAGCTCTCCCCAGTCCACCGGCGCCCGCTCGAGATCCTCGATTCCGACCCGGGCAAGGTCCGCTACCACCTCGCGGGGGAGCCCGAGCCGCGACAGGGTCTCGAAGAAGTCGTCCAGGTAGGCCTGGCCGTACCGGACCAGCGTGCGGCCTCCCGGATCATGCCCGCCGTCGGGGTCGAGGAGCCAAGCGATCACCTCGCGCTCGAGCACGAGCGGCGTCACGTACTTGTACTTCCAGCCCTGGTTGCGCCGTAGGATCCCGCGACCTGCGCATTGAAGCGCCGCGTCAAACAGGTCCTCCCCGCGCTCGAGGCCCACGGCGCGGGCCACGTCGTCCCGCCGCGCCGGAGCGAGCGCGGCCCAGTCGATCCGTCGCGTGATCGACGCGGCGAGCAGGCAGCGCGCCCGGCGGAGTCGGAGCGCCTCGAGATCCGGCCCCGGACGCGCCTCCCAGTGGGCCGCGAGCGCCCACTGCGCCGCCTCGCGGACGTCGCGCGGCGGCCGCCCCTCGACGAGCGACTCGCGTGCGAGCAGGTCGACGAACCATGGATAGCCCTCGCTCAGCCGGGCGATATCGTGGACCCTCTCCGCGTCGGTCGACGCTCCGAGCGCGCCAGCCGCGAGCGCCCGGGCGGCTCTCGCGTCGAGCGGCTCGAGGTACCAGCGCGGGGACAGCCTCGCCCCGGCCAGCACCTGCTCGGGCGCCGGCGTCACGACCAGGAGCCGCGCCGAAGCGTGCGGCCCCGCGGCGGCGACGAAGCGCGCGGCGAGCATGTCGACCTGGATCGTCGGGCAGTCATCCACGATCAAGACGATCGCCGGGTGGCGAACCAGGAGCCGTCCGGCGCCGAGCGCATCGAGCGCTTCCTCCGGGCTCCAGGCGACCCGCACGCGCTGCTCGATGCTCGGGTCGCTCGCGAGCGCCTCCAGGACCAGGCGCGTCTTGCCGACGCCAGGAGGGCCGATGAGCCACGCGGCGAGCTCGCGGGGCGTGGTCGCGGCGCACCGGACGAACGCGAGCAGGGCATCGCGTAGCGCCTGCCGCGCGGCATCGTCGGTGAACGCCGGCTCGCTCCTGTCTTCCCGGTGCTGGGCGCGCCACGCGTCGAGGCCGTGCAGCAGGGGGACAAGGCCGAAGTGATCAGCCCACGCGGCGATGGTGCCGCCCTCGGGCCGGCGCGCGCGCAAGAAGCCGGTGAGCACGTGGGCATCCAGGATCTCGATACGCGCGCTTGGATCCTCCGCGTCCGGCCGTTCCTGTTTCAGGCGGTCCCAGAGCGCTGCGGCGAGGTGCTTGTGGGGGGTTCGCTTGATGCCGTTCCTCTCGACCTCGTAGTCACGCTTTCCGATGGTGTTGATGAGCAGCTTGAAATAGCCGCCCTCCAGGAGCACCTCGATCACCCGGCCAGGGCCCTTGCGATCATGCACGTCCCGCAGCGCGAGGTTGAGCCAGTTCTCCCCGCTCTTGCAGCTGTAGGCCGTGCGGACCTGCCCGTCCTCCGTGAGCGGGGTCAGGACATGCGCTTTCTGGTAATCGATCTTGGGGGTGACGGGCGACCGCTTCACGGTGAGCAGGATGTCGCGTCCCCCGTCCGCAACGCTCCGCCCCGCTGGACCGTCGAGTTCCGGACCGTCGTGTCGTTCATAGGCCTCGAACTGGATCAGATCGAAGCAAAACTGCTCGAACTGGTCTGGTTCGAGCGCCTCTAGATGGTCGACCTTGAGGTCCGTCCAGCCGAGCGGGTCCCGCGCCACACTGGGACTATGGGCCGGCGACGCCTCACGGGTCAACGAAGGCACTCGCCGTCGGGAGGCTAGCGACAGCGAACGCCGGACGGCGCCCGCTCAAGCGAGCGGGCCAGGCGGACGTCGGATCCCTCACCCATCGAGGCGGTCGCGCTCGGCATACGGTCGTCCGACCTCCTGGCACCTGCCCCTTCCAGCAGGCGCGATTCGTCGCGCGCCCCCTCCGCCACCCCCCTCGCAACGGATCCGTTCCGTCGCGCACCCCCTCCGCCACCCCCCTCGCAACGGATCCGTTCCGTCGCGCACCCCCTCCGCCACCCCCCTCGCAACGGATCCGTTCCGTCGCGCACCCCCTCCGCCACCCCCCTCGCAACGGATCCGTTCCGTCGCGCACCCCCTCCGCCACCCCCCTCGCAACGGATCCGTTCCGTCGCGCACCCCCTCCGCCACCCCCCTCGCAACGGATCGGTGGGGCCCCACCCCGCGCCCGCGCGACGAGCACCCCCTCCGGGGGCCGGGCGTCTCGGCAAGACCTCTCTCGCAACCAGGGAGGAACTCAGGCGACGCGGTACCAGGTTCCGGCGCCCGCTCGTGGATGCACCTGCGCCGCTACCCCTTCTGCGGCTTCCAGGGATCGTCCTGGTAGAAGTAGTTCGGCTTCAGGATCTTGTTCTCCATGTTGGTGTGGAACACCGCCATGGTCGACGCCGACATCGGCGGGACGATCCACGTCCAGTCCGCATAGACAGGGCGCTCGCACTGCCGCTCCTGCTGCTCGAACTTCTTGAAGTACTCCGAGAGCGCGTGGTGATCGAGGATGCGCACCTTGGCCTGCCGGAACGAGTGCAGCACCGCGATGTTCAGCTCGACCATCGCGGCGTCCTGCCACAGCGTGTCGCTGCGCGACCGGTCGAGCCCGAGGCGGTCCGCGATGAGCGGCAGCTGGTTGTACCGCGTCACGTCGCTCAGGTTGCGCGCGCCGATCTCGGTCCCCATGTAGAAGCCGTTGAACGGCGCCGCCGTGTAGTGGATCCCGCCGAGGTCGAGGGCCATGTTGCAGACCGCCGGCAGCGCGTGCCACTTCAGCCCGAGCTCGGCGAACCATTCGTGGCGCGGGTGCACGATCGGCACCTCGAGCACCCGCTCCCGCGGCAGCTCGAACCACCGCGGCCGGGCGTCGCCGATCTGGATGATCAGCGGCAGCAGGTCGAAGCGCGTCCGCTCCCCGCCCGGCCACCCCAGCGCGAGGGCCTGCTCCGTCAGCTCCGCGTTCGCCGGATCGCCGAGGATGCCCCCGTCCGGGAGCCGGTAGCCCGCGTAGCGGATGATCTGCCCGTTCCAGATGCGGATCCGCGGCTCCCCCGGCCTGAACACGGTCATCGTCGCCCGGATGTCGCCCCCGTTGGTCGCCAGGTCGAGGTGCTCGGCAAGCGCCCCGAAGATCTCCTCCTCGGTCTTCAGGTGGCGCATGTCGCGCACGTGGAGCGTCGACCAGAAGAAGCGCCCGATACAGCGCGAGCTGTTGCGCCACGCGAGCCGGGCCCCGTACGCGAGCTCGTCGGGCAGGTGCGTGTACGTCCCGTGCTTCTCCAGGCTCGCCCGCACCTCCTTCCAGCGCTCCTCCGCGGCGGAGGGCACCCCGAGCTCCGCGTAGCACTGGCGCAGGAACGCCTCGGCCTCGGTCAGCGCCGCCTCGGGCGCGGTGGGGGTCAGGTGGAACGACGCATGCTCGACCGGGCAAACCCCGCCGGCCGCGCGGGGCGCGCCGGCCCGGCGGAGCGGCATCGGGCGGATCCCCCCCGCGGCGTCGACGTTCGACGTGAACAGCTCCCGCTGGATCGCGTCCTCCGGCCAGCCCGCCGCGCGCAGGTGCTCGTGCGCGTCGCGCATGAACCCCTCGGGCCCGCACACGAGCGCCCGCGACCCCGGCCGGTAGGGGTACAGCTCGACCACGCTCTCCCTCGACAGCCGCCCCTCCGCCTGCGTCGCGCGCAGGCGGAACCCGACGCCCGGCGTGCGGCCGGCGATAGCGCGCAGCTCCTCCTCGAAATAGAGGAAGTCCGCGGCGCGCGACGCCGACCAGTCCAGCAGGAAGCCCCGCACGTCCGGGCGGACGGCCTTCCCGTCGAGCGCCCGCAGCATCGCCATCGCCGGCGTGACGCCGATCCCGCCCGCGAGGAACACCACCCGATCCACGGGCGGCGCCGGAAGGACGAAGCTGCCCCGCGGCGCGGAGGCGCGCAGCAGCGACGCCGCGCCGCGCTCGCACAGCCACCGCGAGAAGACCCCGAGCTCCTCGCGCTTCACCGTGATCTCGTAGTCCCCGCCCGCGACCGCCGGCGCCGAGAGCGTGTACGCGCGCGCCACCCAGCGCCGATCGAGGTAGCCCTGCACGAGCACGTGCTGCCCGGGCTCGGACGCCGCCGGCGCGCCGCCGACAGGCGCCAGCTTGACCTGGAAAATTCCAGGAGAGAGCTCCTGCGCCCCCTTCACCTCGGCCTGCACGAGGCTCGACGCGCCGAACATCTCCTCGATCGCCGGGACGCAGCCGCCGCAGATCTGCCCCGCCCGCGTCCGCTCCGACAGCTCGGCGCGCGTCGCGCACCCGGACGCGATGAGGCTCGTGATCTGCCCGCGCTTGACCCCGGCGCAGTTGCACACGACCTCGTCCGGCTCGCACAGCGTCGCGGGCTGCTCGAGCTTCAGCTCGCCGAGCTCCCGGAACGTCGCGACCTGCCAGCCGGGCAGCGGGGCGCGCGCCATGAGCAGCCGCATCGCCGACGGGAGCCCCTGCCATTCGCCCTCCACGTGCAGCCCGGCGAGCTGTCCGTCCGAAACGAGGAGCGCGCGGCGCTTGTCGCGGTCGCCGCACACAACCCACCGGAGGCTCGCGGGCACCGCGTCGAGCCATCGCGCCGAGACGCCGGTCCCGTCGAGCGCGCGGAAGAGCGCCAGGATCCGGCCGCCGCCATCCACGACGTTCGAGATCGCGGCCTCCTTGCCCGCCAGCGCGCCCATCGCCGCGCTGTTGTCGACGAGCCCCTCGCGCAGCGAGAGCAGCCCCTGGCCGGGGAGGAGGTGGACGTTCACGTGATCGAGCGCGTGCCGCTCGGCCCACGCGTCGACGCTCGCTGGCGGGAGCTCGAGCCAGGCGTCGTCGGGTCCGCGCGCGTCCGCGGGGATCCCTTCGCTGGCCAGGCTCGTCCAGCCCTCGATCAGCGCCTCGGCCGCCGCCTTGCGCAGGCCCGCCCGGGCCAGCGTCGCCACGGCCGCGTCGGCCGGCGTGTCCACGTACCGGATCTCGAAGGTGTCCTGGCGGAGCAGCTGCTGGACGAGGTTGTCGAGCCGCCCCCGCAACCCGGCGGTGAACTCCTCGAAATCGAGGGTCCCGTCCCCGGTCGTGTCCGCGGCCATGAGCAGCGTCTTCGCCTCGTCGGCCGGCACGCCGAGGCCGGTGAGGTAGGGCAGGAGCTCGTCCTCGCTGAGCGCGCGGTTGTTGTCGCGATCGATCTCCTCGAACCGCCGCGACGCGAACCGATCGCTCGCCAGCCCCGCCCGGACGGCGCGGGAGAGCGCGGCCGCCACCTGGGCTCCGGTGCACGCGGCGGGCCCGCAGACCACCGGCGACGCGGCGCCGGGCTGCTCGAGCGCGCGGAGCGCCATGCGGGCCACGTCGGCCGGCGCCACCCACGGCAGAGCACCGTCGCCGAGCGGCAGCGGCAGCGTGCGACGGAGCCGGATGTCCTCGCTCCAGAGCGTGAGGGCGCTGAGCAATGGTCCGTGACACACAGCCGTCACCTTGTGCCCGGAGGCGCGCACAAATGCCTCAGCGTCGCGAATCTGCCGCCCCACGCGGCTCGAGGGAGGGAGATACGGCGCCACCCACAAGAGGTGCGACGCTCCGACCTCCCTGGCCGAAGCGAGGAACATCCGCGCGGCGACGAGCGGATAGGCGAGATCCGCGGTGCTCAGCACGAGCGCGATGGCCGGCTCCGCGGGCTCGAGCGGCAGGGCTTGAAGAAATGAAGCGAGCTCGTTTCTCGGCTCGGAACAGACGATCTTGAGGAAGCTCATGGTGCTCGGCGATGGCGGCCGCGGAGGAGCACAGCAGACCTCCCCTCGCGCCGGTCTGTACGGTGGACGCGCGCAAAGGCGCGGGTCGCTCCGTCCAGGATACGGCCCATCCCCGGCGATCTGAAACTTCCGGCGCTAACTCAGGGTGTCGCACCGTGTCGCGTCAAGTCGTCAAAAACCGCGGGGTGTCAGGAGCTCCCGCATTTTGCGTGAAGGTTCTCCGTCCGCGCGTAACAAACTGCCCCATGGGGCAGTTTGACGCGCTGGTCAGCTCTCTCACCCTGTCGGGGGATGGCGCCGAGATAGCACCCCGCTGACCGGCCCCGTTCCGGTTAGGCGCAAAACATAGCTGCGGCGCTCGCGCGCTCGCCCGGGTGTGCGAAGGGCTGCGATTCGCTGGATTCGAGGGAAATCGTGCAGAGGAACGCGGAACGGACCAGCGCGCCTGCGCCGGTCGCGTGCGCTCGAGCGCCGCGCCGAACGCTCCGGAGGGACGACGCGAAGTGTACGACTGCGAACCGGACATACAGGCACGATCCTTGAATTCGCTCGCTCAGCGCAGCCATGAACACCCTTACTTCCGAGCGACCCCTGGCGATGATCAGCAAGCAGACGCGGTCGTCTGCCGCGTGTCAGCCCGCGGCGTCCACCGCGCGTCACGCGGTCCTCGAGGGCGTGACGATGAAGCCCGCGAACGTCGCCGAGGCGCTCGTCGCCCTGGAGACGGTCGCCGCGCGGCTGCGCGAGAGGAACGACCCGCGGGCAGTGTTCCCCGATGTCTACGCCGTGATCACGCGCCGCGTGAAGGAGGCGGTCGTCGACGGTACGGACGACCGGTTCCTCGAGCCCGCGTGGATCTCGCGCCTCGCCGGGATCTTCTGCGAGTACTACCTGAAGGCGCTGGAGGCGTCGCTGGACGGGCGCTCCACGGGCGTACAGGCCTGGGATGTGGCGTTCCAGTGCAACAGCGCGGGTGGGACGGCGGCGGCGGTGCACGCCCTCCTCGGCATCAACGCGCACATCAACTACGACCTGGCTCTCGGGCTCTACCAGAACATCGTCCAGCACGGCGCGGTGCAGGACGCCCGGCTTCTCGGCCGCTACCGCCACGACCACGACCTTGTGAATGAAATTCTCGCGGCGGCGATGCCGGAAATCTTCGCGATCCTGAGCGATCGTTATGGCTGCCCGCTCGCCCGCATCGCGACCTTTACCAGGGACGTGCAGCGCACGGTCTCCAGCGTCGTGCTCTTCATGCTCCGGAAGTGGCGCGACAGGGTCTGGGACGACCTGCTCTCCCTGCTCGCTACGGCGGGCGACGCGGACAGGCGCACGGTGGTCGCCCGGATGAACCGGAACGCGGGGAAGGTCGCCCGCACGTTCGCTGCGGGCAACGGGGCGCTCCGCGTGGGGGCCCCGCTCGTCCGGAACGCCGCGCTCACGCTGGCGATGGCTGCCTGACGCGGGCCATCCCCGCGAGCTGGCCGCAGGCGCCGCCCACGTCGCGCCCCCGCGGCCGCCGCACCAGGGTGGTCACGCCTTGCGCGGACAGCCGCGCCACGAAGGCGTCGAGCCGCGCCGCGGACGGCGGGCGGAGCGCGGGATCCGGGCCGGGGTTGCAGGGGATGACGTTCACGCGACACCGGAGCCCGGCGACATACGCCGCGAGGAGATCCGCGTCCTCCGGGGCGTCGTTGTAGCCGTCGAAGAGCACGTACTCGAACAGCACGCGCCGGCCCGGCGGCATCGACCTCGCGATCGCCTCCTTGAGCGCCGCCATCGGGAAGCGCGCGTTCACCGGCATGATCGCCTGCCTGCGGGCGTCGTCTGGGGCGTTCAAGCTGACGGCGAGCTCAGCGCGCGCGTCGCGGAAGAACGGCTCGATCTTGTCCGCCACCCCGACGGTGCTCACGGTCACGTGCGACGGGGCGAACCGGAACGCCCGCGGGTCGGTGAGCAGCCGGATCGCCTTCAGCACCTCGCCGAGGTTATCGAACGGCTCCCCCATCCCCATGAAGACGAGATTCCTGAGCGGCGCGCCGCCGCGCGGAGCCGCGAGCGCGCGCGCGATCCGGACCTGATCGACGATCTCGCCAGCGGCGAGCTGGCGCGCGAGCCCGAGCCGCCCCGTCTCGCAGAAGGCGCAGGCGCGGGCGCAGCCGACCTGGCTCGAGACGCAGAGCGTCGTGCGGGCCGGCCCCGGGATGAGCACCGACTCGATGAGCGCGCCGTCGCGCGCGCGCAGGACGAGCCGGAGCGTGTCGTCCGTCGAGGGCGCCTGCTCGGCGATCTCGAGCGACAGGCCGGGATCGAGCGCGAGCAGGGCCTCGTGCGCCCACGCCCCGACGCCCAGGGCGGCGAGCGCGGCCGCGTCCCATGCAGGCGCGGGCTGCAGCGCGGCCGGGTCCGCCCCGAACGCGTGGCGCACCACCTTGCCGGCGACCGCGCGCGCCGCGGAAGCCGTGCCGCCGGCCTTGCGGAGGAGCTCCGCGAGCGAGGCCGCGTCGTGGTCGGCGAGCCGCGCGCCGGCGCGCGCGCTCCTCCGGATCAGCGGGCGCGCAGCGAGCTGCGCCAGCGCCGGCGCGTCGCTGGCGAGGACGGGCGCGTCGCTGGCGAGGACGGGCGCGTCGCTGGCGCCGAGGGACGGCGCGATTTCCTCGGGGATTTCCGGAAGGCGCATGCGCACCAGCTAGCACGCCGCGCGCGGCGCCGCGCGCCTCCGGGCGGCTCCGCCGCACCCGGGCGCCCGCCGGCTCCCCTCTTCACGTCGTCACGAGTCTGTCAATCTAGACCCGCACCCCGGGCCAGCACCGGCCCGGCATGGACGAAACCTGCGCGTCGTCTGGGGCCATCGGGTGGCCAATCTGTGGACAACCCTGTGGACTGCCCAAACCCGGCTCAGGCGCGTGATTTTTGGGTTGCAGATCGGTGCCGGAGGAGGGACTTTAGCGCCCGGAAGTTCTGCGGCGCTCGGGCCGCGGAGTGCGCGAGATCGCAAGAAAATCGGTGGTATCGGTGTGGGCGGCGCGTCCATGCCCGGGCTGGCCATGGTCGGCTCCGGGGTCTGGAGGAGCTGCCGCCCCCACGATCAAACGAGGACCCGGGCAGCTCCGCGAGGTGCCAGGGGCCACGTGCAGGTAATCCACAAGCTGGGCACAACCTGTGGATTACTTGCCCATTCCGCGCCCGTCGTGGGGCGGAGGTCGGGTGGCCGGGCGGCCGGCTTTCGGATTTTTGTGGAGCTCGTGGCCACACCGGTGGACTACGTTGCCGGCCGATGCCCGTACGCAACGGCCCCGCTCCCTGCGCGCCGCGCGCGCTGCTCGCGATCGCCGTCAGCCTCTCCGGGTGGCTCACGGCGGGTGCCGCGGCCGCGCAGGCGCCGCCCCGGGACGCCCAGGCCGAGGCGGCCCTGAACGAGGCGATGGGGACCGATTACCTCGAGACCCGGTTCGATCAGGCGGAGCGCAAGCTCCGGGCTGCCATCGACGCCTGCGGCGAGTCGGGGTGCTCGCCCGCGGTCAAGGCCAGGCTGTTCGTCGCGCTTGGCTCGGTGCTCGCCCAGGGGCGAAAGGAGCTGGGGGACGCGCGCGACGCCTTCGCGGACGCCCTCCGCATCGATCCGTCCGCGAGGCTCGACCCGGGCCTGGCGACGCCGGAGGTCTCGTTCGCGTTCGAGCAGGCGCGCGCCGCGACAGGCGCCGGCGCGTCCGCGGCGGCCGGCGCGCGGCTACAGATGACGCCCCCGCCCGAGCAGCGCGTCCGCACGCCCGTCCCTCTTTATGTCGAGGTGCCGGCCGACCTGCTGCCCAGCGTGAAGCAGGTGACCGTCTGGTACCTGCCGCCCGGCGAGGACGAGTACCGCCCGCTCGTCATGAAGAAGCTGCGGGGCCAGGGGTTCGGCATCAACGTGCCGTGCGCCGCGCTCGAGAAGGAGGGGACGCTGCGCTACCACGTCGCGGCGATCGACGAGGAAGGCGCGATCCTCGCGAGCGCGGGCGCGCGCGACGCCCCGCTGGCCACGGAGATCAAGGCGCGCCCCGCCGCGGCGCCGCCGCACTGGCCCGGCTACGCGCCCCCGGCGGCGTGCGCGGCGCCCGAGAAGGAGCGGCCGCGGCAGTGCCTCGACGACCGGCAGTGCAACCGCGGGCTCGCCTGTGTCGGCGGCGCGTGCGTCCCGCGATCGGCATCGGAGTCGGCGTCGGAGGCCGCGCCGGCTGTCCGCAGGAACTGGGTCGCGCTCACCTTCTCCCCCGACGTCGCGCTGCTCTCCGGCCGTGACGTGTGCACGGTCGCGTCGCAGGCGAGCGACCATTTCGTCTGCCTGCGCGGCGACGGGAGCCGGTATGACGGCACGCCGACGCCGGGGGTCGCCAACGACGTGAACCTCGGCTTCGCGCTCGCGACGCTGCGGGTGGCGATCGCCTACGATCGGCTGCTGATCGACAACCTCACCGTCGGCGGCCGCGTCGGCTTCGCCGCCGGCGGCACCTCGGGCGGCGGCGCGTCGTTCCTGCCGCTCCACCTCGAGGCGCGCGCGCAGTACTTCCTCGCGGCGCGGCCGTTCGAGCAGCTAGGCGCCCGTCCGTTCGTGCTCGCCGCGGCCGGCGTCGCGCAGGTCGACGCCGAGGTCGACGTGGAGGTCCTCGAGGAAGCGGCCGCGTGCGGGGCGAACGCCGCCGACATCACGAGCCCGTGCACGAGGCCGGGGCGGAGCGGGCGGCTCGAGGCCCGGCAGCAGACGCTCGCCGCGACCAGGCAAGCGGGCCAGGGGTTCGCGTCGGTCGGCGTGGGCGTCGCGTATGCGCCGCTCGACGCCGTCTCGCTGAACCTCGCGCTCCGCGCGGGCCTCACATTTCCCGCTGTCACCGCCGTCCTCTCCCCGGAGGTCGGCCTTTCTCTGGGGTTCTGAATGGCCGATTCCTCGGATCTGCGCCGGGGCGCGACGCCCCCCGGCACGCTGCGCAACCCGAAGATTGACGCGGCGATCGAGCGCGCCGTGCAGCTCGGCGATCCGGCCGAGCTGCTCGCGCTGCTCGATCGCAGCTCGGGGCTGCCTGCCCGGCGGGGCGGCGTGCGCGCGCCCGGCCCCGACCTCGGGCCGAACGCGCCCTTGCCGCGCGTGAACCTGGATCTCGCCCGGGCGGTCGGCGCGGCGATCGCCGACCGCGGGGCGCCCGCGGAGCGGCTCGTGCGGGCGCTCTGCGCGAGCGCCGAGGAGTACGCGCTCATCGTGGCCGCGCAGGCGCTCGCGGCGATGGCGACGCAGGGCGCGCCGCCGGGACGGGCGGGAGGCGCGGCGAGCCCGCAGCGCGCGCGAGGGGCTCGCGGGGCGCGGGGCGGGTTCGATCCGCTCGGGGAGCTCGAGCAGCTGGCCGAGGATCCGCGGCGCGTGGTGCGCGACGGCGTCGTGGCGGCGCTGCGCGCCGTCATCGCGGCGCGGGGCGACGCGGCGGTCGGCGAGCTCGCTTCCTGGACCGACGGTTACCTGCAGGCGTACGTCGCGCTCGAGGCGCTCGCGGATCGCACGCTGCTCACGGGGATCTCGGCGGGCGCGGAGGTGGTCGCGCGCCTCGAGGAGGCGTTCGCGATGTCGGACCGCTCGCCGCGCGCCGACGAGCGGCTGCAGGGGCTACGGCTGCTCCGGCAGGGGATGCCCGCGCAGATCGCGACGTTCGCGGCCCGCTTCGCCGAGGTCGTGCGCTGGCTCGAGGAGAAGACGCAGGTGGAGCGCCCCGAGTCGCGCGACGTCGTGGCGCAGGCGATCGCCGCGCTCCGGAAAGGCTCGTTCTCGGACGCGGAGACCGCCCGGCTCGCCGCGTCGCTCACCGCGAGCGCGCCGCCGGCGCGCTACGCGGCGCGCATCGTCCAGGGGACGCGCAAGCGGAGCAAGGGGCGGCGGTAGCGGACGGCTGCTGGGGCGGCATCCCGCCAGAAGCCGGTCGGGCTGATCTGCCGCGTGTCACGATCCCGGACGCCATACAGCCCATCCGCTTCGATGCCCTCGTTGGCCAAAGCCTCAAGCTCACCCTTTGGCGCGTAGTGCTCGATGGCCGGTGGATGGTTCAGCGCGTACGTCTCGCAGTAGCCACATTTCCCGTGCTGCGCGGCGACGAACTCACGCGTGTACTCGTCCTTGCGTCACAAGGGGAGAAAGTCCGGCGCCTGCCCCGCGGCGCTCGCGCGCGCCACGGCGCGACGGGCCGCATCGACTTCCTTCACAAACCTCCTGGGAGGCTTGGGACGCCGGAACCGGAGCATGTCCCCGCTCAACCCGCCGATTGCTTGGCTCGTCTCGCTCTTGGCTTGCTCTTCACCGAGCCCGGCTTTACCGGCCCCGGCTTTTGATCGAGCATCGCCGCAATCTTCGCCCGCGCCTGCTTCCGCTCCTCGGGCGTCAGCTCGCGCAGATCCTTCTCGACGTGCTCCGCCACAGCTTCGTGCGCCAGCCGCTCCACCCGCGTATCCGCGAAAGACCCAAGCCACCGCCGCAACTCCTCCTCCAGCTTCACCACCTCGGGCGCGTCCAGACCGCTCTCACGGATGAGCCGCTGGTGCTTGGCGAGCATGTCCAGCGTCCCGTCGTCCAGCGTCGACGAGAGGCCGAACCACTCGCCGGTGAGGATCCGCTCCGCGCCCGCGCCGGGCGGCAGGTCCCGCTGGAGGAGCTCCACATTGCCCTTCGCATCCCGCCGCAGCACGTAGATCTCGCCTGGGTGCGCGCCGTGAAGCGTCAACGGATTATGCGTGGTGACCACAAAGCTCATCCGTGGGAAATGTCCGCGCACCATCGAGATCACATCGCGCTGCCACCGAGGATGAAGATGCAGATCGATCTCATCGACCACGACGACACCGGTCATCTTCTCGTGAAAATCTTCGTCTACTTGGATGTTGCGCCGCCTCGCCTCTTCGACCCAGCGAGCCACCATGTCGAGAATCCAGCCCATGGTCGTCCGGTAGCCGTCGCTCAGCGCGCCGAGCGGCACCCGGCCGAGGGTGGGTCCCTCGACCTCGACGCCCTTGGCGCTCACGTGGACCGATTTCACGTCCGGCAGCAATTCACACAACGTGGTGAGGATCGCGTCAAAGAAGCGCGCATCCTGTGAATTCTTGCCACCCTGCAATGCGGCGAGTTGCCATCGAATGAGCCACGAATCAGGCTGCATCAGGCTGGCGCCCTCGTCGAAGAGGGTCTCGACGGCGGTCAGGGGAGTAGGCTCGGTGCTGCGCCCCGAATCAAGAAGGCCGGACCCGCGGCGGGAGCCGTAGGCGACGATGAAGGGCATGGCGGCTTCGGTGAAGGTCCGCCGCCGGAGGACCTCGCCGCCTGGAGATGGCTCCAGGGTGAGCGTCGTGAGGTCCTCTTCATCGTGAGCGGCGAGACGAATGACAGCCTTCGCACTGCCGGCTCGCACCGTCGGGGAGGTGGATCCCATCCTTCCCAGCACGGCATGGACCACATCACTTGGAGAGAGCGCGAGTGTAAGGGCACGAAGGAGGGTGGTCTTACCGATTCCGTTGTCGCCCAGGAGAACCGTCCACTGTCCCTGATTCTGATTGACCGGCGGCTTCAAAGGAAGGTTCAGCAGGGGGAACCCTCGTACGGACGAAAGCGACAGGTGCTTTGTCCAGAATATCTTCGTGAGGTCGACTTCCCTCTCGGAAGATGCCTCGGTGGCTGCCGTGAGGTGCGCGGCGGGCAGACGTGGCTCGATGGGACGCGCCTTCAGGAAGCCCAGCGCGAACGATGTGGCCACTCGGCAGGCATAACGAGTCCACGCAGGGTCGCGCTCCATGCCGACGATTTCACTGATGCCTCTGATCGACATCACGGGCAGCTTGTGCGCATGCGCTGCGTCGTAAGCATTCAGGGACTTGGCCTCGACCGCGCGAACGTCGTGCCGCGCTCCCGAAAAATAGATTTCAGATCATCGTCAGTCAACGCATAATCGCTTGCTGCGATTATACCTGTCACCTGGCGTGGTGGTCTGAGCTTCACGCGCGGAGCCGGATTGAACAGAGGCGAGGATGCAGCAAAGTGGTGCTTGAGCGACAAGACCACGGCATCTTCAAGCAGGACATCTCCTGCGAACTCATGGGGTATACTGGGAGCCGAACCCGTGAATTTTTCGTGTTTCCACCCCGGCAAGACCAGCGCTGGAAGGTTCGACGCCCACTTCAAGACATCCTTGTGCATGGGCTCCACCCGAAGAGAGGGTCTTCTCCCTCGGAAAGCGCTCCAGGACGGCCTCGAGCTCGTCCTCTCGGAAGGTCAAGATCCCGACATCTACCCTCGGCAACGATTCCCGCATGCGCAGGTCCACGTCATACCACGCCCGGGAGCAGACCGCGGCCCTGTCCTGGCGGGCGGAGGTACAGCCGACGCCGCCGGGGTGCTGGCGGTCCACGCGCCCCCGGCTCAGGCGGCCCGCTGCGACCCCTCCGCCGCCCCGGCGTCCCCCGGCTGCTCCCTGGTCGCCTCGACGAACAGGAACTGCAGCGCGCCCGGGGCGCGCCGGCGCCAGGCGTCCTCGCTGTGGGTCCCGGCCTCGTCCGGGCAGAAGAGCAGGTTGGCTTCGCTGTACCCCCGCTCGCGCAGGTGCTCGACCAGCCGCGCGGCGTCGCGCAGCACCGAGCCGCCGTCCTCCTGGGCGCCAGCGTCGACGTACAGCCGCGAGCTCGCCGGGACGGGCTGCGCCGCGATGAAATCGAAGATCTTGCGCTCCGCGAACCAGAGCGACGGCGACATGCACAGCGCCGCCCCGAGGACGTCGGGGCGGCGGAAATGCGCGTAGAGCGCCGCGAGGCCCCCCATCGACGAGCCGCCGATCGCCGTGCCCGCCGGATCGCGCCGCACCGCGAAGCGCTCCTGCACCGCCGGCACGATCTCGGAAGTGATCCAGCCGAGGAAGTCGTCGAGCCTCCCCTCGCTGCCGTCCCCCGGGAACGGCGAGAGCTCGGTCAGCCGCTCGCCCCCGCCGTGATCGATGCCCACGAGGACCGGCGCGACGAGGCCCCGATCCGCGAGATCGCGCACCGCCTCGTGGAGGCGCCAGCCGCCGCTGTACGAGGGATCGTCGTGGAAGACGTTCTGCCCATCGAACAGGAAGAGCACAGGCGAGGGCTCGGCACGCGCCCCCTCGCTGGGCAGGTAGACGCGGACGTTTCGCTCGCCCTGGAAGCCGGGGATCCGATACGGCCCGAGAAGATAGATGATGTGTTCGGCCATGACGTTCTTCGAAGCGGGCAGTGGGCGCGCCGTGCGCACCGCCAGGACACCGTCTGTACCCAGGAAGGCGGGAAGTCCTGGATCTGCCTCCGACTCCCCGCCTTCCTGGGCGCTACCTTCCGGATCGAGCGTGGGATACCTGCTCCCCACGCCGATCGGACATCGTGAGGGCGCGCCCGGTGAGCAACGCGAGCAGTGCCCTTGGACGACCGCGTCCTGCCGGCCTTCGTGATTCTTCGCTTGCGTGGATGGGTTACTGTTCTACCGCCAGGTCATCCCGGCGTATGCGTATAGCAATCGCCGGGCCGGATCGCGGTTGCCGCGCTCCGCCGCGGCGAGCAGCGCGGATCGGGTGTCCTGGCACCCGATCCGCGCGGAGCCGCCGTAGCACAACGCCTCAGGCGTGACAGGCTGCTCCGGGCAGGCGAGCTGCTCAGTTGCAGCTCGCCTCGGAGCTGCCGCCGAACGTCGTGGTCCAGTAGGACCCGTAGGTACCGCCCCCGGTCGCCCGCCCGATGCCGATCACCTTGAAGGCCGATCCGAGCATGTTCTTGTTGTGGCCGTCCGAGTTCTTCCACTGGTCGAACGTCGCCTGCGCCCCCGAGTTGCCGGCCGCGATGTTCTCGGCCATGGCGGTCCCACCGCAGCCGAGCTCGTAACAGGCGTTGCACATGCGCGCCCAGGGCGTCCGGCCGTCGAGGCTCGTGTGCGAGAAGTAGTTCTGATCGCGCATGTCCTCGCTGTGCCCCTGGGCGGCGCGGCTCATCGAGGTGCAGGCCGAGAGCGCCCCGAGGCCCTTCTCGGCGCGGTACTGGTTGATGATGCGAAGGAAGGCCTGCTCCTCGGTGTCGAGCGGCGTGGTGCTCGGCCCCGCGCCGTCGCACGTCGAGCACGCGCCGCAGTCGCTCGCGCAGCTCGAGCAGTCCTCGCCCGCGCCGCACACGCCGTTGCCGCAGACCTCAGCGCCCGTGGAGCCGCCCCCGCCGCTCGTCGAGCCGCCCTCGCCCGTGGAGCCGCCCCCGCCGCTCGTCGAGCCGCCCTCGCCCGTCGAGCCGCCCTCGCCGCTCGTCGAGCCGCCGTCCGGCGCGGGGGCGCACGCCGCCTGGACGTAGAGCCGCTTCGTGGTTCCCCTGCACGGGTCGCCGAACGTCGCGTTGTTCGCGAGCACGGTGCAGCTCGATTGCCCGATACACGCGCGCTCGACCACGGACTTCGACGTCGACGCGTTGCACGTGCTCGCCCTGAAGCCCCCGCAGGTCCCGCGAGGCCGGCCATAGCTCGCGAACTCGATCGCCGTGATGACCTCCCCTGCCGGGCAGGAGAGCGTGACGTCCGCGCCCTCTGCAGCGGTATCGCAGACCGACCCCTCCAGCGGCTCGGACTTCCCGTCAGACAGCTCCTCGTCGACGCCGGTCGAGCTCAGACAGCCCACGGCAGAACAGCCAGCGATGAAGGCGAGGACAAGCGTCCGATGCAAGGCACTCATTTGCATACTCCTAGTTCTTTGAGCCTGTCCCAGCCCGGCTCGCACCGGCGCCGCGGCTCGCGCCGACGGTCGCGCCGGGGCGCCAGCGCCTCGACAGGCCACCCCAGTACAGCGTTGTTCAGGGGGCCGAACAGCGCCCTGCGCTTTCCAGCGCAGCGCAACGCCTCCCTTCCGTTCGCTCCAGACACGGTGTCACCTGAACCTTGGCATGTCCAGAGACGAAACAATCAAGCACGCATGATTTGCCGCTGCATCGCTGGATCTTTCCAAAAGCCGTGAAACCGAGCTGCTCGAGACTCGATGAGAGAGGATTTCTTCAACCGAGATCGGTGTGCGACAGGGAGCCAACGGGACACCCCATCTCCCTTGAGCCGAAGGGTGGGTGTCCGTGCGCCGAGAGGAGACCGCGGCCAGCGACCGCGGCCAGCTGAGGATCGACACCTGAGGTATCCCCTCAAATCCTTCGGAAAATTCACAGGGAGGCGGGGAGACGGGGAGGAAAATCTTCAAAATACTCCCTGTCTCCCCGCCTCCCTGTTCAATTTCTCTGCCGAAACTGGCTGCAAACGAGGGGCTTCCTCAGGATCGACACCGAACGTCCGCTCGCCCAGATGGTCCCGGGCGCGCATCGCGCCGTGTGCCGAGGGGCCGCGCCGCGCGGTCGGCGCCGCAGGTCGATGCGCGCCTTCGGTACACGGCACACGGCTCGCCCCGCGGCCCCCGGAGCGAGGCTCCGGGTTGAAAGCCCCCTGACATCTCAGCGAGGCTCCCTGGTCGTCGCGAGGTCGCGGCGAGGTCGGATCGCCCGCTCAGCGCCCTCGCCCGCTGCCGTCCCCGGCAGAGCCTGCCGCGCTGTTCCCCGCTCCGCCCCCGCTCCGCTCGCGACGTCTCCCCGGGCAGCGAACCGCAGGGCCGCCCCCTCGGCGGCTCCTGTGCTATGACCGCCCTCCATGCGCCTCAAGGACCGCGTTGTCTTCATCACCGGAGCTTCCCGCGGCATCGGACGGGCCGTCGCCCTCGCCTGCGCGCGGGAAGGTGCGGATATCGTCGTCGCCGCGAAGACGGAGGTCGCCGAGAACCCGCGCCTCCCGGGCACGATCCACGATGTCGCCCGCGAGGTCGAGGCGCTCGGCCGCCGCGCGCTGCCCCTCAAGCTCGACGTGCGCGACGACGAGGCCTGCAAGGCCGCGGTCGCCGCCGCCGCCGAGCGCTTCGGGCGCATCGACGCGCTCGTCAACAACGCGGGCGCGCTCTGGTGGGCCGATGTCGTGGACACGCCCATGAAGAAGTTCGACCTCATCATGGGCATCAACGTGCGCGCGTCGTTCGCCCTCTCGCAGGCGGTGCTCCCGCACATGATCGCGCAGCGGTACGGCCATATCATCATGATGTCGCCCCCCGTCGACGCCGCGGCCTGCGCCCACCACGGCGCCTATGCGGTCTCGAAATTCGGCATGACGATGATCGCCCACGCCATCGCCGAGGAGTACGCCGATCACAACATCACGGCCAACGCCCTCTGGCCCGCCACGGCGATCGAGAGCTACGCGACCATGAACTTCGGCCTCGGCGGCCCGGAGCTCTGGCGCAAGGCGGACATCATCGCCGACGCGACCCTGGCGCTGCTCTCGCGCGAGCCGTCGGCCCGGCGCGGCCAGGCGTGGATCGACGAGGCGCTGCTCCGCGAGGAGGGCATCACCGACTTCTCCAGGTACCAGTGCGTGCCCGGCGTGGAGCCGCCGCACTTCCCCTTCACCGCGATCCCCAAGGCGACGACCACCAAAAAATGAGGCGCGAACCGTGAGCCGCGACGACGACGAGGACGAGAAGGCGCGCCCCGGTGCCGGCGGCGGCATCGATCCAGGGCCAGAGCTTGCCGCGGTCTTCGACGACCTCGAGACGCTGCTCAAGAACGGCGACGTCATCTCCGCGCTCACATCGCGCGGGATCAACGCCAGCATCGCGCTGCTCGCCGCCCACGCGCTCCGCGCCTACCTCGCGGACCGCAAGGCCGACGCGGCCGAGGACTTCGCGACCGTCGCCGAGGAGATCCGCGGCCGGCTCGCCGCGAGCGCCGAGGGCTCGGGGACGGACGCGGGGTCGCAAGGAGAGCCGTCACGCTCGAACGGGAGGCGCTGAATGAGCACGAGCTTCGAAGCAGAACAGAGATCCCTCGCAGGTGACGGCGCGCGATCGGCGCCGCCCTGGGCGCCGGCCGAGGCCCTCTCCGGCGCCGACTACTCGGCCGTCGAGCTCGCGCAGGGCGACGACCGCGTGTTCCTCCTCGAGCAGCGCGAGCTGCCCGAGCGCGAGCGCTACGTGACCGCGACCGACGCCGCCGGCGTCGCCGAGGCGATCCGGTCGATGGTGGTCCGCGGCGCCCCGGCGATCGGCATCGCCGCCGCGTACGGGATGGCGCTCGCCGCGCGCGCCGCCCGGGGCGAGGGCGCCTCCGGCTACGTCGCCACCATGCGCGCCGCGGGAGAGCACCTCGCCTCCGCCCGGCCCACCGCGGTGAACCTCGGCTGGGCGGTGCGCCGCGCGATCGCCGCGGCCCTGCAGCACGCCGGGCGCCGCGGCGAGGAGCGCGCGCGGGAGCTCGCCGAGCTCGCGCGCGAGATCCACCGGGAAGACGTCGCCGCCTGCCACCAGATGGGCCGCGCCGGCGCGGCGCGCCTGCCCGAGTCCGGCACGGTCCTCACCCACTGCAACGCCGGCGCGCTCGCGACCGGCGGCTACGGCACGGCGCTCGGCGTCATCCGCGCCGCCATCGCCGAGGGCAAGACCATCCGCGTGCTCGCGTGCGAGACCCGCCCGTACCTCCAGGGCGCCCGCCTCACGGCGTGGGAGCTCCAGCGCGACGGCATCCCCGTCGAGGTGATCTCCGACTCGATGGCCGCGTGGTTCATGCAGAAGGGCGAGATCGGCGCCGTCGTCGTCGGGGCCGACCGCATCGCCCGGAACGGCGACGTCGCGAACAAGATCGGGACCTACGGCCTCGCCTGCCTGGCGCGCCACCACGGCGTCCCGTTCTACGTGGCCGCCCCGTGGAGCACGATCGACCTCGCGACCGAGAGCGGCGCGTCGATCCCGATCGAGGAGCGCAGCCGCGACGAGCTCGCCGTCGTCGGTGATCGCCGCTTCGTCCCGCCCGGCGTGCCCGTCCGCCACCCGGCCTTCGACGTCACCCCGGCCGAGCTCGTGACCGCGATCTTCACCGAGCGCGGCAAGCTGACCTCGCGCGAGATCAGCCGCTCCGTGCCGCCGGGGCCGGGCGCCTAGACACGACAAACGCCGCCAGCGGCCGAGGGTGGAGGGTGAGCGCGGGGGCTCACCGGAGGGGCTGGAGTGCAGGCGAGCCACCAGAGGGGCTCGCCGGAACGCAAGCCCCGGAGGTGAGCCCCCGCGCTCACCCTCCACCCTCGGCCGCCTCCCCCTCGCGCTCACCCGCCGCATGGGCTAAGGACAGCCCTGATGGCGCAGTTCTCGCCCAAGCCTGAATGGCTCAAGGTCCGCGCTCCCGGAGGGGACACCTACCACCACCTCAAGGAGACGTTCCGCAAGCTCGATCTCCACACGGTCTGCGAGGAGGCGCGCTGCCCGAACGTCGGCGAGTGCTGGCGCGAGGGGACCGCGACCGTGATGCTCCTCGGCGACGTGTGCACGCGCGGCTGCCGCTTCTGCGCGGTCACGACCGGCGACCCGCGCGGCGCTGTCGACGTGCGCGAGCCCGAGCACGTGGCCCGCGCCATCGCCCGGCTATCGCTCCAGTACGTCGTGATGACCATGGTCAACCGCGACGACCTGCTCGACGGCGGCGCCGACCACGTCGCCCGCACCGTGAGCCGCCTGCACGCGCTCCGCCCCGACCTGCTCATCGAGACGCTGGTCGGCGACTTCCAGGGCCACATGAGCGGCGTCGACACAGTGGTCGACGCCGGGCCCGATGTCTTCGCCCACAACGTCGAGGTCGTCCGCCGCATCACCCGCGTCATCCGCGACGTCCGGTCGAGCTACGACCAGTCGCTCGCGGTGCTGCGGCGCGCGAAGGAGCGCCAGCGGCGCCTGGCCGCGGACGCGGCGGAGCGCGGCGCGCCGGCGCCGCGGCGGCTCACGAAGAGCTCGATCATGGTCGGCATCGGCGAGACCGACGACGAGGTGCTGGAGGCGCTGCGCGACCTCCGCGAGGCCGGGGTGGACATCGTGACCATCGGCCAGTACCTCCGCCCCTCGTCGAAGCACGCGCCCGTGCAGCGCTTCGTCGTGCCCGAGACGTTCGCCGCCTTCGAGCGGGCGGCGCTCGAGATGGGCTTCCTCTACGCCGCCAGCGCGCCGCTCGTGCGGTCGAGCTACAAGGCCGCGGAGGTGTTCGTCCGCAGCCTGATGGACCGGAGCGGCCCCGCGCTGCCCGCCGCGTCCGCCGGCGCCCCGGCTGGCGAGGGCCCCGCGGGCGCGGCCGAGGTCGAGGCGCTCCTCGAGGAGCGCCTCGCCGTGGCGCGGCGCGAGGCGGCCCGCCTCTCCGCGGAGCTCGCCCCGGACGAGCCCATCCCGCTCGACGGCCCGGCGGCGGCATCCGCCAGCCCCGCGCGGCTGGTCCCCGCCTCCTCCCTCATCCGCCGCTGAGCGGGGCTCGCCCGCTTCGGAGACGGGCCCACCTCGGCGCCTTCGGTGCTCGGCGCACTGGAGTGCGCCTGCGCGCCGAAGACGCCGATCTGGGCCCGTCTCCTGTGCGGGCGAGCCCCGCTCTGGAACGCGCGTACGAGGGACCGCTCTGGAACGCGCGTACGGGGGGTGGACCGGGGGGGTGGAGAAATTCGCTGCGTTTGCAGGGGCATCGCGGTGGCGCACCGCGTTCGCGGCTGCAAGCGCCTTGACGCTTCCCGGCGATTGACCGAGCTTGAGCCACGCAGGAGGGTCCGACACAACGATGTCCGCTCCCATCGACAGGCGCCCCCGCGGCGTTGCTCCCGGCGCCCCGCGCCCCGGCTCGGAGACGCCGCGCGCGCGCGTCGCGTCGATCCTCGCCCAGGCGGCGAGGGCCTACAGCGCACGCCCTCCGATCGAGGACATCACGATGCCGACCGGCTTCGATCCGGCCGCCGTGGCGCTCTTCGAGACGATCATCGAGGCCGCGTTCCTCGTCGCGAACGCCGACGGCCAGTTCGATGAGGACGAGCGCAAGCGCTTCCAGGACATCGTCGTGGACGCCTGCCAGAACCTCGTCCACGAAAAGCAGCTCGAGGCGCTCATCGCCGACCTGTGCGAGATGCTCGCCGAGGATGGGATGGAGAAGCGCGTCAGCATGGTCGCCCGCACGATCGGACGGACCGAGCACCAGCGCGAGGTGCTGCGCGTGGCGGCGTTCATGGCGCACGCCTCCAGCGGCGTGAGCGCGCCGGAGCGCGGCGTGCTGGAGCAGCTCGCGCGCGGGTTCAAGCTCGACGTGGCCGCCGTCGACGAGGCGCTCGCGCAGGCAGCCGAGCCCGGGAGCGTGTAGCCGGGACATCCGCACCACGGCGTGCGGTCTGCGACGTGCGGCGCGGGAGCGCTCGCCGCGACGAGTCAAGCAGGCGGCACGTTCGATGCGACGAGTCAACGTCGCGCGCACAGCGAATGAGCGAACGCCGCGTCTCGGTACTGGTCTCGGGGAGCGCCTTTGATTAGTGTCCCGCGAGCCGATGAGCACCGCGACGTACTCCACCGACCGCCCGCCGAACGTCTCAGGGGCAAGCCTGGAGCCGCAGGCTGCCGTCGCCCGGCACCCGCTCGACACGTGTGCCGACGACGTGATCAAGGTCCTGCGCGACGACGGCTCGCTCGACCCCGCGCATGATCCCAAGCTCGACCCGTCGGAGGTCGTCACCCTCTACAAGGCCATGGTGCGCGTGCGCCAGCTCGACGAGCGCCTCGTCGCGCTGCAGCGGCAGGGGCGCATCGGGTTCCACATCGGCTCGCTCGGCGAGGAGGCCGCGGTCCTCGGCAGCGTCGCCGCGACGCGGCCCCAGGACTGGGTGTTCCCGTGCTACCGCGAGTTCGGCGCCGCGCTCTGGCGGGGGCTGCCGCTCCAGCGGTACATCGACAACATGTTCGGCAACGCGAACGACACGGTGAAGGGGCGGCAGATGCCGGACCACTACACCTACCGCGAGGGGCACTTCGGCTCCGTGAGCTCGCCGATCGGCACGCAGATCACGCAGGCCGTGGGCTTCGCGTGGGCCGCGAAGCTGAAGCGCGACGAGCTCGCCTCGCTGGTCTACTTCGGCGACGGCGCGACGAGCTCCTCGGACTTCCACAACGGCCTGAACTTCGCGGGCGTGTTCAAGGTGCCGGTCGTCTTCTTCTGCCGGAACAACGGCTGGGCGATCAGCGTGCCGACCGAGCGCCAGACGTCGAGCAACACGTTCGCGTGCAAGGGCGTCGCATACGGCGTCCCCGGGGTGCGGGTCGACGGCAACGACCTGTTCGCCGTCGTGAAGGTGACGCGCGACGCGATCGCGCGCGCCGCGCGCGGCGAGGGCGCGACGCTCATCGAGGCGATGACGTACCGCCTGTCGGGCCACTCGACGAGCGACGACCCGAAGGCGTACCGCCCCGACGCGTGGCTCGATCCGTGGCGTCGGCTCGACCCGATCGCGCGGCTGCGGCGGCACCTGGAGCGCGCCCAGGGCTGGACCGAGGGGCAGGATCGCGAGATCGAGGCGGCGGTCGACGCGGAGGTCAAGGCCTGCATCGCGGTCTCGGAGAAGGTGGCGCCGCCGTCGCTCGACTCGATGTTCGAGGACGTCTACGCGGAGCCGCCCTGGCACCTCGTCGAGCAGCGGGAGCAGCTCAAGGCGGGCCCGAGGCCCAAGGGCCACGGCGGCCGCTAGGCCGCGCGGGCGCGGCGTGGACGGCGTCGTCGGCGGGGCGGCTCGCCTTCCGGCGCCGGCGCGGCCGGGGTGGCGCCGCCGCCCGCGATCGACGGGGTCCCCAGGGGAGCGGGGCTCCTGTGAGGTTGCACTCCCACCTTCTGGCCGAGAGACGGAGACGAAGAGCATGCCTCAGATGAACATGGTCCAGGCGATCAACGACGCGCTACGCCACGAGATGCGGCGGGACGCGCGGGTCGTCGTGCTCGGCGAGGATGTCGGCAAGGTCGGGGGCGTGTTCCGCGTGACCCAGGGCCTGTTCGACGAGTTCGGGGACGATCGGGTGATCGACACGCCGCTCTCCGAGGGCGGGATCGTGGGGACGGCGATCGGCATGGCGCTCTACGGGCTCGTGCCGATCCCGGAGATCCAGTTCGCCGATTTCATCTACCCCGCGTACGACCAGATCGTGTCCGAGCTGGCGAAGTACCGCTACCGCTCGGGCGGCGAGTACCCGTCGAAGCTGGTGATCCGCACGCCGGTGGGCGGCGGCATCCGCGGCGGGCACTACCACTCGCAGTCGCCGGAGGCGCAGTTCATCCACGTGCCGGGGCTGAAGGTCGTGTGCCCGTCGAACCCGGCGGACGCGAAGGGGCTCCTGCTCTCGTCGATCCGGGATCCGGACCCGGTGCTGTTCTTCGAGCCGAAGCGCATCTACCGCGCGGCGAAGGGCGACGTCCCCGAGGGCGACTACACGGTCCCGCTCGGCAAGGCGAAGGTGGTCCGGCCGGGCTGGCACGTGACGCTCGTGGTCTGGGGCGCGATGCTCTACGAGGCGCTCGACGCGGCGAACCAGGCGGCCGCGCAGGGCATCGAGTGCGAGGTCATCGACCTGCGCACGCTGTGGCCGCTCGACATCGACACGGTGATCGAGTCGGTGAAGCGGACGGGCCGGTTCATCGTGGTGCACGAGGCGCCGAAGAGCTGCGGCCTCGGGGGCGAGCTCGTCGCGCTGGTCAACGAGAAGGCGTTCCTCCACCTCGAGGCGCCGCCGCTCCGGATCACGGGCTTCGACACCCCGTTCCCCTACACCCTCGAGAACGAGTACCTCCCGCTCTCGCATCGTATCCTTCCGGCGATCCTCGAGACGGCGAGGTACTGACGCATGGGCAAGTACGAGTTCAAGCTGCCGGACATCGGCGAGGGCGTGACCGAGGGGGAGATCGTGACCTGGCTTGTGTCCCCGGGCGACGTGGTCGCCGAGGACCAGCCGATGGTCGAGGTGATGACCGACAAGGCGACGGTGACGATCACGTCGCCGCGCGCGGGTCGGATCGTGGAGACGCGGGGCAAGGTGGGCGGGGTCGTCCCGGTCCACTCGGTGCTCGTCGTGTTCGACCTCGACGACCGGCCTGCCGCGGCGTCGCCCGCGTCGGGGACGGGGATGCGAAAGGAGGCCGCGAATGCCGCGAAAACCGGCCCCGCGGAGCCCGCGGCGACCGCTGTCGGCGACATCAAGGAGGACCTGCCGGGCATGAACCTGGTGGCGCCGGCGCCGGCCGCCTGGATGAACGGCAGCATGGGCGCCGGCGCGGCGGCGTACTTCAACGAGAAGCCGCTCGCGACGCCGGCGACGCGCAAGCTGGCGCGCGACCTCGGGGTCGACCTGCGGCGCGTGCCGCCGACCGGCCCGGGGGGCCGCGTGACCAAGGACGACGTGCGGGCGCTCGAGGCGCCCGAGATGGAGGCCGCGACGGAGCCGATGGTCCCCGCGATGGCGCCGAGGGCGGCGGCGCCCCGCGGCGCGGGGGAGCGCGAGACGGCTGCGGCGCCCGCCGGGCTGCTGGCGGAGGACCGCGGGCGCGGGGAGGCCCGGCCCGAGGGGGAGCGCGCGCGGAGGCTGCCCGAGTCGCCGGGCGACGAGCGCATCCCGCTGCGCGGCGTGCGCAAGCGGATCTTCGAGGGGATGTCGCGGTCGAAGCACACGGCGGCGCACTTCACCTTCGTCGAGGAGTGCGACGTCTCCGCGCTGAAGGAGCGCCGCGCACGTCTGCGCCCGCTCGCCGAGAAGGCGGGCGTCAAGCTGACCTTCCTGCCCTTCTTCGTGAAGGCCGTTGTCGCCGCGCTCAAGAAGCACCCGACGCTGAACAGCACCTTCGACGAGGCCACGCAGGAGATCGTGGTCAAGAAGAGCTACCATATCGGCATCGCGTCCGCGACCGAGGCCGGGCTCATCGTGCCGGTCGTGCGCGACGCGGATCGCCGGAGCGTGCTGGAGATCGCTAAGGAGATCGCGCGGCTCGGCGAGGACACGAAGTCGGGGCGGGTGAAGCCGGAGGATCTCGGCGGCTCGACGTTCACGATCACGTCGCTCGGCCAGCAAGGGGGGCTGTTCGCGACGCCGATCCTGAACTTCCCCGAGGTAGCGATCCTCGGGATCCACCAGATGAAACAGAAGCCGGTGGTGCGCGACGGGCAGATCGTGATCGGCGAGGTGATGCTGCTGTCGCTGTCGTTCGACCACCGGATCATCGATGGTCACGTGGGGGCGGCGTTCGCTTACGAGATCATCGGGTATCTGGAGGATCCCGATCGGCTCTTCCTCGAGATGAGCTGAGCGCATCCCCGCCTCGCCAGGCTCGCGAGCCCACCTGGTGGGCTCGCCTGCGCGCTGCGCTGAGCGAGCGCCCCCTGTCTCACCGGGTTCGCGAGCCCACCTGGTCGGCATCTTCTTCGTGAAGTCCTGTCACGATGTCATCGACAGGGTGGCTCCGGTGTGGCGCGTGGCGCGCGCTGGTTCGCGGAGGAGGACGGATGATGTCCGGCGCCTCGCCCGCTCAAGGCGATGGCGATGCGCGCCGGCCATGGCAGCATGCTTCGCCATGACCCGTAGCAGGGCTCCTGTGGACACCACCATTCCCGTCTCGTCCGATCCCGGGGCTTCGTCCGGTTACGCCATCGTCGAGGTCCTCTGCGAGGGTTCAGACACCCTTCTTTACCGAGGTGTACGCGAGGTCGACGGCCGTCCCGTGGTGCTCAAGGTCCTCCGGCGCGATCACGCGAGCCCCCGTGCCCGCGAGCGGCTGCGTCACGAATACGAGGTCGCCCGGACGCTCGAGACCCCGGCCGTCGTCCAGCCCTATGCGCTCGAGATGCTCGGCGATCAGCCGGCGCTGGTCCTGGAGGATTTCGGCGGCGTGTCGCTCGATCGGCTCCTGGAAGGGCCGATGCCGCTCGAACGCTTCTTCCCCCTCGCCGTCCGCCTGGCGGAGGCGCTCGCCGGGGTGCATCGACACGGCGTCGTCCACAAGGACATCAAGCCTCAGAACGTGCTCCTCAACCCCACCACCGGCGAGGTGAAGATCACCGACCTGGGGATTGCGTCCCGGATACCCCGCGAGCTCCAGCACCTCGAGCACGTCGGGCTCATCGAGGGGACCCTGGCCTACATGGCCCCGGAGCAGACGGGCCGGATGAACCGCTGGATCGACGAGCGGACCGACCTGTACTCCCTCGGCGTCGTCTTCTACGAAATGCTGACGGGCGCCCTGCCGTTCCGGGCGAGCGATCCCGTCGAGTGGGTCTATTGCCACATCGCCCAGAAGCCGCCGCCAGCGCACGCGCTCGTCCCGTCGATTCCCCCGCTCCTGTCGGAAGTCGTGCTCAAGCTGCTCTCCAAGGCCGCCGAGGAGCGTTATCAGAGCGCGGCCGGCCTGCGCCACGACCTGGACGAGTGCTTCGCAAGGTGGCGGACGAGCGGCGCCATCCAGCCCTTCGCGCTCGGTGGGCGCGACCTCTCCGACCGGTTCCAGGTGCCGCAGCGGCTGTACGGGCGCGAGCGCGAGGTGGAGGCGCTGCTCGCCGCGTTCGAGCGGGTGGTGGCGCAGGGCCGGCCAGAGCTCGTGCTCGTATCGGGTTACTCGGGCATCGGCAAGTCGTCGCTCGCCGCCGAGCTGCACCGGCCGGTCGTGAGGGAGCGGGGGTTCTTCCTCTCCGGCAAGTTCGATCAAACCGCGAGGGACGTCCCCTACCGCGCCTTCCATCAGGCGTTCCGGGCGCTGATACAGGAGATCCTCGGCGCGAGCGAGGAGCAGGTCGAGCGCTGGAGGCAGCGTTTCCGGGAGGCCCTCGGCCCGAGCGGGAGGCTGCTCGCCGACGTGCTCCCCGAGGTGGAGCTGCTCCTCGGCCCCCAGCCGCCCGTGCCCGAGCTGCCGCCCGCCGAGGCCCAGAGCCGGCTGCACGCGATGCTCCAGCGCTTCGTCGCGGCGACTGCCCAGAAGGAGCACCCGCTGGCGCTCTTCCTCGACGATCTGCAGTGGGCCGACGCGGCCAGCCTCCAGCTGCTCGAGCAGCTCGCCACCTACGCCGGGGCCGAGCACCTCCTCTTGATCGGCGCGTACCGCGACAACGAGGTCGGCCCCGCGCACCCGCTGCGGCTCACGCTGGCCGAGGTGCGGAAGCGCGGCGCCGCCGTCTCCGAGCTCGTCCTCGCGCCGCTCTCGGCCGCCCACGTCACGGCGCTCGTCGCCGAGGCGGTCCACGCGCCCGAAGGGCAGGTCGAGCCGCTCGCGCTGCTGGTCTACGAGAAGACCGGCGGCAACCCGTTCTTCGTGCTCCAGTTCCTGATCGCGCTGCACCAGGAGGGGCTCATCGCCTTCGACGCGGAGGAGGGCAGGTGGCGGTGGGACATCGCCGCGATCCGCGACAAGGGGTTCACCGACAACGTCGGCGAGCTGATGGCGGGCAAGCTGCAGCGGCTCTCGGTCCCGGCGCGGGACGCGCTCAAGCTCGCTGCGTGCCTCGGCAGCAGCCTGGACCTCGACACCCTCGTGGTGGTCGCGGGCCGTCCGGCGGCGGAGCTCCGCGACGCGCTCGAGGAGGCCGTGCGGGAGGGGCTGCTCCTCCGCCGGGACGGCGCCTATCGATTCCTCCATGACCGGGTACAGCAAGCCGCTTACTCGCTCATCCCGGCGGGACAGCTCGCCGAGATGCACCTCGGGATCGGTCGGCTGCTCCTCAGGGCGCAGCACGCGAAGGAGCGCGACGAGGCGCTCTTCGACGTCGTCGGCCACCTCAACCGCGGCGCCGCGCTCATTCGTTGCCAAGCGGAGCGGGACGAGCTCGCCGCGCTGAACCTGCGCGCCGGCAGGAAGGCCAAGGCGGCGGCGGCCTTCCAATCCGCCGCCGCGCTCTTCGCCGCAGGCCTCGGCCTGCTCGCGCCGGACAGCTGGCAGACGCAGCACGAGCTGACCTACGACCTGACGCTCGAGCGCGCGAACGTCGCGTACCTCACCGGGAGCTTCGAGGAAGCCGAGCGGCTCCTGCAAGAGCTCATGGAGCGCGCGAGGACCCGGCGCGAGATGGCCGCCGCCGTCGAGGTCGTCCTTGCCTTCTACCACACCCGCGGGCAATGCGCCCGCGCCGTGGAGATCGGGCTCTCGTGCCTCCGCGCCTGCGGCATCGATCTGCCGCTCCACCCCTCTGGCGCACAGATTGACGAGGAGACCGAGAACGTCTGGCAGGCCGTGGGCGACCGGGCCATCGAGGACCTGATCCATCTGCCCCCCATGACGCCCCCGGAGATCAGGCTCACGATGGGCGTGCTGCAGGCTATGTCCCTTCCTGCGGTCTTCGTGGACCAGAACCTGCACTTTCTCATCGTCCTGCGCATGGTCCAGATCAGCCTGCGCCACGGCAACGCCGAGCACTCCGCTGTCGCGTACACCGCCTTCGCGAGGGGGATCGGCCCGAGGTTCGGGCGATACCAGGAGGCCTATCGGTTCGGCAAGCTCGGCCAGGACCTCGCGGACAGGAGCAGTGTCCTCACCACGAAATCGGTTGTGTTCAGCTACCTCGGACCGACCGTCGTCTTCTGGACACGCCACTACAGAGAGGCGTATCGGTACACGCGCGCCGGCTTCAGCGCCGCGGTCGAGTCCGGGGATCTGAACATGGCGTGCTTGAGCTGCACCTGGATCGCGCTGTTCCCGCTGCTCTCTGGCGAGCCGCTGGAGGACGTGCTTCACGAGGTCGAAGAGCGCCTCGGCTTCGTGCGCAGGGCCGGTCACGCGTTCGCGCACAGCGCCCTCCTCAGCGTCCACGCCATGATCCAGACGCTGCGCGGGAGGCCGGTCCGCTTCTCGATGCTCGATGGATCCGATCTGGATGCGCCGGCCTTCGAGGCGCGGCTGGAGGACGGGGCGCTGCACGGCGTTCGCGCCGTCCATTACAACGGTTTGAAGGCGCAGGCGCTCTTCGTGCTCGGCTCTCCCAGGGAGGCGTCCGCGGCGGCGACCCTCGTGATGGTCGAGTACCCCTTCAGGACCGCGCCGTACGCGGTCATCGCCGAGAACTTCTACTATCTCGCGCTCTCGCTCGCGGCCCTCTGCGACGCGGAGCGGGATGCCCCGCAGCGGGAGCTCCCCGAGCAGCTGCTCGAGTGCGAGCGGCGGCTCGGCGAGTGGGCCAGGAGCGGCCCCGACAACTTCCTGCACAAGCACGCCTTGGTCCGCGCCGAGATCGCCCGGCTCCTGGGGCAGGAGCTGGAGGCCATCCGGCTCTACGAGCAGGCCATCGCGTCGGCGCGGGAGGGCGGCTTCGTCCAGCACGAGGCGATCGCCTGCGAGCTCGCCGCGGGGTTCTACCGCGCGCGCGGCCTCTCCACGTCTGCCGACGCCCACTTGCAAAAGGCCCGCGCTGCCTACTTCACGTGGGGCGCCCACGCCAAGGTGGAGCAGCTCGATCAGCGCTACCCCCACATCGTCGAGCGCAGGCCGATCGCCCCCACCGTCACCTTCGCCGTACGGGCCGAGCAGTTCGACGTCCTGCCGGTGGTCAAGGCGTCGCAGAGCATCTCCGGCGAGCTCAAGCTCCCGCGCCTGCTCGAGATGCTGCTTCGCATCGTGGTCGAGCACGCGGGCGCCGGGGAGGGACACGTCCTCCTGGTCCGGGAAGATCGCCTGTGGGCTGCGGCGATCGAGACGCCGGGGGGCGCGGTGCGGCTGCTCGGCGCGGGCGAGGCGTCTTCGGCCGCGCTGCCGCAGTCCGTCCTCAACTATGTTCGCCGGAGCCACGAGCGCGTGCTGCTCGACGACGCCGCCGCCCGGCACCCCTTCCTGGAGGACGAGTATTTCCGGCGCAAGCGCCCGAGATCGGTGCTGTGCCTCCCGATCGTGCGCCAGGCCCGGCTCATCGGCCTGCTCTACCTGGAGAACAACCTCGTCACCGGCGCCTTCACTCCCGGGCGGCTCAGCGTCATCGAGCTGCTCGCGTCGCAGTCGGCGATCTCGCTGGAAAACGCGATGCTCTATGCCGAGCTGGAGCAGGAGAACGCCGAGCGGCGGCGGGCGGAACAGGCGCTCAAGGCCAACCAGGAGATGCTCCAGGCCATCGTCGACAACTCGGCGGCGGCCATCTACCTGAAGGATCACGAGGGCCGGTTCCTGCTCGCCAACCGGCAGATAGGCACCGTCCTGGGCGTGCCGAGCGAGCAGCTCCTTGGCAAGACCGATGCCGAGCTCTTCCCTGCTCCCGTCGCCGAGATGATCCGCGAGCACGACCGGAAGGTGCTCGAGGCGGGCGCGCCGATGGAGTGGGAGGAGACGGTGCCGCTGGAGGACGGGCCGCACACCTACCTGTCGGTCAAGTTCCCACTCGGCGAGGGGGTCATGCCCGGCGTGCTCGGCGGCATCTCTACGGACATCACCGGGCGCAAGCGGGCCGAGCAGGCCGAGCGCCTCCTGGCCGAGGCGAGCTGCAAGCTGATGACGCTGGGCTACGGCGCGACGTTCGAGAGCGTGGCGCAGCTCCCGGTGCCGGAGCTCTCGGATCAGTGCGTCATCGAGGTGCTCTTCGAGGGCAGGACGCCGGGCTGGACGGTCACGGCAGGGGTGCCCGGCGAGCAGCTGGAAGCGCTGAAGACCGCGCTGCGCGTTCTGGCGGAGGCGTCGCCGGCCGGATCCGAGGGCGGAGAGGGCCGCGTCACGCCGCTGCTACAGCAGGTGCGTTCGCTCGACCCGCGGGTCAGGCCTCTCTGGGAGCAGCTCGGCGTTCATGCGTTCCTGCGGGTCCCGCTGGCCGCGCGCGGCCGGTACTTCGGCGTCATGACCGTGCTGGCGACCGCGCCCGAGCGCCGTTATGGCCCCGCCGAGCTGCGGCTGGCCGAGGAGCTGGGGTGCCGCGCGGCGCTCGTGCTCGACAACGCCCGCCTGTTCGCCGAGGCCCAGGAGGCGATCCAGCGGCGGGACGAGTTCCTCGTCGTCGCCTCTCACGAGCTCAAGACCCCGCTGACCTCGCTGCAGATGCAGGTGCAGAGGGGCGAGCGCCTGCTGCGCCGCCGCGCGCTCGCGGAGCTCCCCGCGGAGCGGCTCGAGGCGATGTTCCAGATCCTCGGCCGCCAGACGGTGCGGCTCGGGCACCTGGTGGACGAGCTGCTCGACGTCACGCGGCTGAACGCCGGGCGGCTGACGCTCGCGCGCGCGGAGGTCGATCTGGCGGCGCTGGCGAGCGAGGTCGTCGAGCGGATGCGCCCGCAGCTCGCGGCATCCTGCTGCCGGACGCAGCTCGATCTGAAAGAGCCCGTGGTCGGGCAGTGGGATCCGTCTCGCGTGGAGCAGGTCGTCATCAACCTCCTGTCGAACGCGATGAAGTACGGCGCAGGCAAGCCTATCCTCGTCGGCGTGCGGCGGCAGGCCGATCGCGCGCTGGTGGTCGTCCGGGATCAAGGGATCGGGATCGCCGAGGCCGATCAGGGCAGGATCTTCGAGCGCTTCGAGCGCGCGGTGTCGGTGCGGAACTTCGGCGGCCTCGGGCTCGGGCTCTACATCGTGCGCTCGATCGTGGCGTCGCACGGCGGATCCATCCGGGTGCAGAGCAAGCTGGGCGCGGGCGCGACGTTCGTGGTGGAGCTCCCGCTGAACCCGCCGGAGGCGGACGAGCCCGGCGCCGCGCCGGCCTAGCTAGCTCCGCGTGTCAGAAATCCCGCCAGAATTTCTGCGATGACGGGGCGGGACCGGACGAAGCCTTGACGTGAGTGTGCTCGAGCGGGAAGCGCTGCTGAAAACACGCTCGACCGAGTCGATCGAGCGACGTGCTCAGGGATACCCCTCCTATCGCTGAGCATGTCGCGCCATATCCCAGAGCGGAATCTCTGACGAACGGCGGTCGCCTCCGGCTCGTCGCCCAACATCCGCCTCTGGTCGCCGGCCGTGGGCCTCTCGTCCAGCTCCGCGGGCGCGGACGCGGGCGGCGGCTAAGACTCTTGATACCGCGACATCGCGCGCCGCCTCGCGCGGCCCACGGCGACGAGCGCCCCCGGCCGGCGCCGAGCGCGAGCCGCGATCGCCCTGACGCGTGCGGCGTCCGAGGCGCAGCAACATAAGGAGATTCCATGCCGACCCTCGCTCACAAGCACCGGCGCTGCCACCGCGCGCCCTGGATTTCGCTCGCGTTCGCGTCGACGCTCATCGCCGCGCCTGCGCTCGCCAAACCCACCGCTCCCCGCATCTTCTGTGACACCTATTCGAACAGCCCCTATTGCGCGGGCAGGCTCGCCACCTGCGATACCTGCCATGATTCCACCGCGCCGGTGTCCTGGAATGCGTATGGGCTCGCCGTGATGGCGGCAATGCGCGGCGACTTCGACTCCTCGCTGCCGGCGGCGCTCCGCGCGATCGAAGCCACGGACGCGGATGGCGATGGCGAGACGAACGCGCAGGAGATCGCCTCCGGCACCGCGCCGGGGCGCGCGAGCGATCGCTGCGGGCCGCTCGATGCCGCCGCGGCTGGGCCAGCTGCGGCAGAGCCAGCCTATGACGTCATGCTGGCTTCCCGACGGGTCGCGGTCATCTATTGCGGACAGTCGCCTTCGTATGAGGATCTCGTCGCTCTCGACTCCTCGCCGAGCCCTGAGGACCAGAGGCTCCTGCTGCACGAACAGGCCGAGTCGTGCCTTGCGAGCGCGTACTGGCGAGACGAGGGCGTGGTCCGCATCGGCGACCCGCTCATCCGGCCAGTCGCCGCGGTGAACGTCGACTCTCCGATCGACCTCCCGCTCGCGGATTTCTCCTATGACTACCGGCTCTTCAGCTACGTGCTCACCGGCGACCGGGACGCCCGCGAGCTCCTCACCGCACAATACCACGTGCGCCGGCGGGACGACGGCGCGCTCGAGAGGATCGAAGGCGTCATCGATGGCCCGGAGACCCTGGTCGGCGAGCCCAACACGGAGAAGATCGGCGGCCAGCCCCTCGCCCCGGAGCGGCGCGCGGGGATGATCACCACGCAGTGGTTTCTCATCGTCAACACCATGTTCAGCCCGCTCCCGCGCACCACCGCGGCGCAGGCCTACCGCAGCTACCTGGGCATGGATATCGCGCGCCAAGAGGGCATCTGGCCCGTCGCCGGCGAGCCCACGGACATCGACGTAAAGGGCGTGGCCGCGCCGACCTGCGCTCAGTGCCACAGCACCCTCGACCCGCTCAGCTATGCCTTCGCGCGCTACGAGGGCATCCAGGGCCCCTCCGGCATCTTCGGCGGTTACAACGAGGCTCGCCCGGCGGTCCTCATCCCGGGCTGGAACGAGCCCCAGAGCGTGCTGTTCGGAACCGAGGTGGCCGACGTCGTCGCCTGGGCGCGCGTGGCCGCCGAATCCGACGCGTTCAAGCGCAACCTGGCCATGCTCTTCTTCCGCCACGCCTTCGGGCGCGATCCCGCCCCGTTCGAGGAGCCGGAGCTCGAGCAGGCCTGGAAGGCTCTCCCGAGCGACGGCTACTCCGCCAATCGCCTCATCCACCGGATCATCGATCTCAGCTCGTTCGGAGGCTCGTGATGTCGCTTCGCACCATCCTGCTCTCGATCCTCGCCATGACCGCCGGCGCCGGCTGCGCCGAGGACGCGGCCCCTGCCCCGCCGGCAGAGAGCGCCCCGTGCGAGAGGCCCACCTCGGCGCGCGAGCCCCTCTGGAAGCGCGTCGGCGCGGTGACGCGCGACCTCCAGCGGGCGCTCGCCCTCGGCGAAGACGAGGTGTGCAATGAGCTGGGTTCCCGCCGCTGCGCCGAGGTCTACAAGATTCCGCTGGGCGGCTCGGACGCGGCCAATCAGGGCATCAACCGGCCGCCGAGCGAGCCGCTCTTGACCACCACGCTCGCCCTGGAGCGGACGGTGCTGAGCGCGTGCATCCACCGCGTCGACGCCGACAAGGCCGGTTCGCCGGTGGTCTTTGGCCAGATCGACCTGGAGCGGCCCGATCTGCCCCTGTCCGACGCGAGCATCGATGCCGCGGTGTCGGCGCAGATCGTCGCGCTGTACCGCCGGCTGCTCTCCCGGGACCCGACGACGGACGAGATCGCGCGTTTGAAGGCGCTCGTCGTCGACGCCGATGGACAGCCCATCTCCGCCCGGGACTTCGCCGTGCTCTCGTGCTTCGCGGTCGGCACATCGACCGATTTCCTCTTCCTCTGATCCCGCTGACTAGCCGAGGTATCCCATGGATCTGCGTACTGCCTTTTCTCGCCGGAGCTTGTTGCGCGCCGGCGCCATCGCGACCGGCGCCGCCCTGTTGCCGTCCGCCCTCACCGTGGCTCGCCGCGCCGAGGCGGGCCCGGAGCCCGGGCCCTCCGATCGGCTGCTGTTCGTCATCGCCGCCTACGGAGGGGCGAGCATCATCGACGGCTTTCTGCCCATCGCCGCGACCGAGACCACGGCGGCGAACGCGCCCGCCTACCCCGACGACCTCGTCGTGCAGCCGCCCGGCTCGCGCATCCGGACGGTCAAGAACATCGTCGGCACGCAGCTCGCCGACCCCTTCGGCACCGAATACGAGCTCTCCGATTTCGTCAAGCGCCACGGGGAAGATCTCGTCGTGCTCGCGCACGAGTGCACCAGCGTGAATCACCTCATCGCCGAGCATCGCTCCGTGACCGGCAATGGCCTCCAAGGCGGGCGTACGCTGATGGAGGCGATGGCCATGGTCTACGGGCGCGGCCTCTCGCTCCCCAACTGCGGCCTGGCTCGCGCTGGCTTTCTTTACCCGGGGACAGACGCCAGCGTGCCGGCATGGGCCCGCGCAGAGATGGTGATGAACCCGCTCATGCTCGCGCTCAACACGCACGGCTCGCGCGGCATCCGGCGCGCCCCCAGCCGCGAGCTTATCGACCGGGCGCGGAAGGTGCGCGGCGATCTCGAGGCGGCCTCCCCGCGCGCCGCGCAACTCCAGGGTTCATCGCTGCTGCAGGGGTATCGCGAGCGGCGCGACGGCGCGGCCCTCTCGCTCGAGGCCGCGGACCTCGTCACCAAGCTCATGCTCCTCCAGCCCGACCAGGACAACCCGCTCTCCGAGTACGATCTCGCGTTGTCCCCGGACGCCGGCCTCCTGCTCCAGCACCTGCCCGACCTCGCCCGTGGCGACGCGTTCGAGGCGCAGGCGGCCGTCGCATTCCTCCTCGCCCGGTACGGGGTCTCGTGCGCGCTCACCCTGGGTGTGAGCGAGGTGCCGAGCTTCCTACCCGGTGGTCAGGTCATCGACACGCCCCTGTCCTTCGACTTTGCGCACACGACCCACCTCACGGCCCAGCAGGTGATGTGGGGACGTACGATGAAGGTCGTCGACGGGCTCATCACGCTCCTGAAGTCGCAAGATCACTTGGGCGATCCCGCGCTCGGCAAGATGTGGGACCGCAGCTTGATTTACATCGCGACCGATTTCGGTCGCACCAAGGAGCGCCCGGCTGGCGGCGTCAACTTCGATTTCGGGACCGGGCACGACCTGAACAACGGCAGCGTGCTCATCTCGCCGCTCCTCAACGGCAACCGGGTATTCGGCGGCGTCGACCCGGACACGGGGCTCTCGTACGGCTTCGATCCTGCGACCGGCGCGCCCGTGAAGGGCGCCGTCATGCGCGAAGGGCACGTCTACAGCGCCATCTGCCAGGCGCTCGGCATCGATTTCGCGGAGCGTATTGACATGTCCGCGGTGGTGCGCGCATCCTGAGCAAGGGCCCGGAGGGCGGTGGGCGCCGGCGCCGACGGTCCAAGAGAGGGCCGACGGCGCGCGAGCGCGCCGGCTTGGGCTGGGAAGTGAGCGGGCTCGCGATGTCTCGAGCTCGAGGAGAATGATCGCGCTGTCATGGAGCGAAGCGACGCAAGCATCAGGGCCTTCGTGGTCGAAGACGAGCCGGGGGCGCGCAACTACCTCATCGAGCTGCTCGGCGGCACGCCGGGCGTCGAGGTGGCAGGCGCCGTGAGCTCGCTGGCGGCGCTGCGCTCCCGGTTCGAGCCGCACTTCCTGCTGAACGCGCTCAACGCCATCGCAGGCCTCGTGAAGGAGCACCCCCAGAAGGCCCGCCAGACGCTCACCGCCCTCGGCGACCTGCTCCGGGAGGCGCTCCAGCACGATCCAGCGCGCGAGCACACGGTAGAGCGCGAGGTCGCCTGGCTGCGGAGCTACGTCGCCATCCTCGAGGCCCGGTATGGTGAAGCGCTGTCCGTCACCTGGCGTTTGGACCCTCGCGCGGAGCCGCGCCGCATCCCGCACCTGCTCGTGCAGCCGCTCATCGAGAACGCCGTTCTTCACGGCATTGCCGCGTCGTCGTCGGGTCGGCTCGACCTCACGTTCGAGGTCGACGCGGACGACAGCCTCGTCGTCCGTCTCGTCAACACCGGTCCGGCCGTGAGCCTCGCTGAGGTGCGCGAGGGCAACGGCCTCATGCTCGTCAGGCGCCGCCTCGCCCTCGAGGCCCAGGGCGCGACGTTCGTTCTTGCGCCGGACGGCGCGGGGACCCGCGCCGAGCTGCGGTTCCCCCGCGGAACGGGATGAGTCGGCGCGTCGAGTCCCCATCTCGGCTCATGCCACGCTCAGAGGCACGCTTGACGTACACGATCGCGTGGGCCTCCCGCTTCCTTTCGAATTGGCCGTTCGACTCGGACCCCGAGGCTTCCTCGTAGCTGTCGTGGAGATCCGCGCCGTCCTCCCCGGACGTGACCGCGGCTATTCGGCTTCGGCGAGGCGAAGCGTCTCGTGGCCCTCGCCGCTCGGCCCCCTCACCAGCGTGCCATCGGCGTTCCAGCTGATGCCGCCCTTGCCCGGCGGCCCGAGCTCGACCGTGAGCCCCTCCAGCGTGAGCCGATCCTCGTCGAGGTAGGCGATGCCGATCGAATCGCCGCCGCGTCCGGGGCCGCCGTAGCCGCCGTCGCCCCCGTCGCCCCCGGCGCCGCCGGCGCAGGACCGGGTGCCGTCGCCCAAGGCGCCTCCCGGCCCGCCTCTGCCGCCTCTGCCGCCTTTTTCGGGGGCGCCGCCGTTGCCGCCCGGACCGGCCTCGCCTGTCCAGATCGAGGTGTCGCGCACGGTCAGGTTGGCGTGAAGCGCGATGATGCCGATCGTCGGGTGTCCGTTCTGGCCCCCTCGGCCGCCTCGACCGCCGCAGCCGCCAGCACCCCCGGAGCCGCCGCCGGCGCCTCCCTTGGACGCCGCATCGCAGACGGCGAGCCCGCCCCGACGACCGCCTCCCCCGCCGCCGCCCTGGCCTGGCATGCCATCGCCTCCGTAGCTGGCTCTGCCGCCTTCCCACCCTCTCGGGGTGATGTGCCCGATGCCCCCGTCGGCGGTGCCCAGCGCACCGGGCTCGCCATCGAGCCCGGCTCGACCCGCTTCGCAAGGGGCGTCCATCTCCTCCCCCGCTCCCCCCCGTCCATCCGTCGAGGTGGCCGCCACGCGCGGCTCCCCGTACTCGCCGTCGCCGGCGGCGTCGGGCAGCCCATCCCCTCCTTTGCCACCGGTGCTCGGGGTGGCTTGGAAGCAGGGGTTCTCCGCCGCGGCGCCGCCAGGAACGGTGGCCGCCGAGCACGCGTCTCCCCCCTCCTGCCCATCGGGTCCGTGCCTTCCCCGGTTCGGCGAGGGCCACGGGTAGCCATCTTCGCCCGCCTGCCCGGCTTCGGTGTGAACCTGGGCCCGGATGAGCTCCACCGCCGTCTTGGAGTGGACGAGCATCGCGGTCGGGCCCTCCGCCCAGAGCTGCACGTCCATGATCGTCGATACCCCGTCCGCGGCTCCCGTATCTCCGGGGCTCGGCGGCATGACGGTCAAGGCGCGGGAGCTCGATATCAGCGACGTGATCCGCGTGGGATCGTCGTTTTCACGCTCCCACGTCGTGCAGTTGAATCCCCCGACGAGATCCACGCCGGACGGCAGCACGGTGAAACCGTGGAACGGGTGGTTGCACGCGAAGACGCGTCCTCGCCCGGTACGCGCGAGCTCGATGGCGCGGTCCAGGCTCCTCACCGGCATGGACCTCGTACCGGGGTTTTCGTCATCCGACCCGGAGGTGTAGCCAGCGACGAACACCCCGCAGCCGTACTCCGGAATACCGGCGGCGAGGCGCTCGAGACAGGAGGACTCCGACGGCGCGCCCGCTGGCGGTGCGGTGCTGCAGCCGGCCGCGACGAGCAACAGCGCAGAGGACAGGTACGTCAGGCGCGGGCTTCGCATGGTTCTCCCTCGATGTTACGCCGCGGGTACAGGGCCGTTCAAGGGGGAGCGGCCGGGGGCCGGGGCGCCGCGCGAAGCGCAGGGCCCTATGATGGGATCCACGATACGGGCGAGCCCGACGAGATACCGGCGGCGATCGCAGAAGAGATCGAGGCCACGTATCCCGGCTACCAGCCGATCCCGCCGGAGCTCGGGAACGAGGTGGTGCCGGATGTGGACATGGACGGGGTGATGATGATGGGCGAGGCGACGATCTACATGTGCCTCTTCTCGCCCGTCTGGACTTGGGTGGATCCGGTGTAGCCCTTCCCTGGAACGAAAGGCCGTCACCGGGACCTCCCGTGCGGCGGTGGACGGCCGATGCGAATGTCGGCGAGCTCGGAGCGGCCGCCGTCCAGGAACTAGAGCGACAAACGGGTTGAAACTGCCTGAAAAGCGCAGAACTTCGAACCGCCAAGACGCCAAGGACGCCAAGAAGAGAATCCTATCTTGGCGTCCTTGGTGTCTTGGCGGTTCATTTCTCGCTTGATCAACGTGATCGGTGTCCTAGGCGACAGGCGGCACGCCGTTGGGCGCAGCGCCAGGCGCCGCCGTGCCCGGCGCAGCAGCGCCAGGCGCCGCCGTGTTCGCCGGCACCACCGGAGGCGCGGCGCCGGGCGATGCCGGCGCCGTCGGGCCGGCCGGGGCGGCGTCCTGCGGCGCCGCGGCGGTGTCGCTCGACGACGCGGTACGACCACCACGGCCCTTGTAGAGCGACGGCGCGATCGTGTCGGCGTCCCCCTCGTTCCAGCGGAGGTAGGCGATCGCGCGGCGGGTCTGATCGTAGGCGTGCACGAGCAGCGCGAACGCGCGCGCCCTCTTGTCAGCGGCCTCGGTCGGCCCCGGCCCCTTGCCGTGCTCCCTCACGCCGAGGGCGGCGAGGAGCTGCGGCCCGATCTCCCCGGCGCGCTTCACCTCTTCCTCGGTCGCCGCCGTCTTGCTCGCGATCTCGGGCCAGCTCGCGCTGAACAGCGCCGAGAGCGCCACGAGGTCGTTGGCCGTGTCGATGTGCCCTTGTCCTGCGCGGATCTCCGCGACCGTCTCCGCGTCGAGCAGGCCGCGGCGGGCGAGCGCCTCGGCGTCGCTCAAGAGGTTCTCGCGAAGCGGGACCGCCTCTTCGAGAAGCGGCTTCAGCGCGCTCTCGGCGCCTCCGCTGGACAGCCACACGAGGTGCGCGTACCACGCGGCGCTGAAAATTTCTCCCGAGCACGATCGTGCAGGCGCATGAGAGGGTCGCGAAACCGAGCCGCACCCATGACGTAGCACCATCGAACGACGCGCCACGGGCCATCGCAGGCCGAGGCGGGCGCCATGCGAGCGCCCGCGGCCGCTCCGGTCTCCGGGGCGCGTTGGAGGACCGATCGCTGCCACGCGGCTCGCCGCGGCGGGGGCGATCCAGGTCGCGTCATCTCATTCACCGCTTCTGGAGGATCGTCATGAAGGTTCGGAATCGCGCGCTCTCGGCCCTGCCCCTCGTCCTCACCCTCGCCGCTGCTTGCAGCGATGGCGGAGGCGGCGATACCACCGGCGCCGGTGGCATGGGCGGGGGAGCCGCTGGCGGGGATGCGGCCACGAGCTTCGATGTGACCATCGAGAACGTGACGCCCGCGCGGGATTACCGGGTGGCCGGCGTGTTCAACACGCCCGTGGGCGAGAGCATGCCCGGGCCGCTGTTCCCGGAGAAGAGCTTCGAGTTCCGCGTCGGCGCGCTGCCGGGCGACAGGCTGTCGTTCACGACGATGTTCGGGCAGTCGAATGATCTGTTCTATGCGCCCGATGGCGGCGGGATCGCGCTCTACGACGAGGCTGGCAAGCCTGTGAGCGGGGACGTGACCGACCAAGTTTTGCTGTGGGACGCGGGCAGCGAGGCCAACGAGGAGCCGGGCGCCGGGCCGAATCAGGCGCCCCGGCAGGGCGGCGCGAATACGGGAGCTCCGGACCCGGACAACACGGTGCGGCTGGTCCAGGATGGCTATACCTACCCGGCGGTCGCGGAGGTCATCCAGGTGACGGTGACGCCGGAGCCGGGCAATGAGTTCACGATCCGGATCACCAACATGTCGGAGGTGGGGACGCTGATGCCCGACGGCGGGGAGCCGGCCGCCGTGCCGCTGTCGCCGGGGCTCTTCGTGGTGCACACGATGGAAAACCCGCTGTTCACGGTCGGGCAGGCGTACCCCGGCAACGGGCTGGAGGCGCAGGCCGAGGACGGCAACCCGATGATGCTGCACCAGGGGGCCATGCCCCGCGCGGGGCTGACCTCGCCGGCGGCGCCGGGCGTCGCGGTGGTGCACGGGGCCGCAGCGCCCCTGTTCAGGTCGGGCGAGGCGGACCGGGGCAAGGGCCTCGAGATGCTGGCCGAGGACGGGAACCCGACCACGTTTGCGGAGTCGCTGGAGGCCGAGGTCGGGGGCGAGAGCGGGATCTCGTCGGTGCTGGTCTACAACACGCCCGTGGACGCGTCGATGCCGGGGCCGCTGCTGCCCGGCGCGAAGTTCAGCTTCACGGTGACCGCGCGGCCCGGCGATCGGCTGAGCTTCGCGTCGATGCTGGGGCAATCGAACGATCTGTTCTTCGCGCCGAGCGAGGAGGGGATCGCGCTGTTCGACGCGAGCGGCGAGCCGGTGAGCGATGATGTCTCCGACCAGATCTCGATCTGGGACACGGGCACCGAGGCCAACCAGTGGCCCGGCGTGGGCCCCGACCAGGCGCCACGCCAGGCCGGGCCGCAGATGGGCGCCGACGATCCCACGGACCAGGTGCGGCCCGTCGATGACGGTTATCTGTATCCTGCGTCGAACCAGATGCTGAAGGTGACCATCACCCCAGCGCGGTAGCAGGAGCACGACCGGCAGCGCTGGCCACTGCATCACGGCTCGGGGATGACGCACCACACGAGCGTCTCTGCGGTCGTCCTCGCCATCGGTTTCGGGTTGGAGCGGGTGTCGCTTGACACGCGACTCCGACGCCCCGCTGCGCGGACCCGAGCTCCTCCTGCGCCGTCCCGGCGCCCTCCTGCGCCGTCCCGGCGCCCTCCTGCGCCGCCTTCGCCCCCTCCTGCGCCGTCCCGGCGCCCTCCTGCGCCCTCCTGCGCCGTCCCGGCGCCCTCCTGCGCCGTCCGGCGCCCCTGCGCCGCCTTCGCCCCCTCCTGCGCCGTCCCGGCGCCCTCCTGCGCTGCCTTCGCCTCCCTCCTGCGCCGTCCCGGCGCCCTCCTGCGCTGCCTTCGCCCCCCTCCTGCGCACCCCATTACGTGTCCTACGTCACAATCGCGTGACTCCTGCGCCGCCCCGGTGCCCTCCTGCGCCTCCCCTGCTGCCGCCCGTACCATCGTCGATGGGGCCGCCGCCGCTCCCGCCCTCCTCGGGGGCGCTGCCCCCGTCACTGGAGCCATGCCACGCCCCATCCTCATCTCCCGGGCCCACCCGGATGAGAGCGGCGGACGGGGCGCCGGCAAGCGGCGCAGCGCCGTGGGCCCAGGGCCGCACGGGCGGGACACGCCGTTCGGTGCTGAACGTGGAGGAGGGACGGCGACGACTTGCACGCACTGCCATCGCATGGGGTGACCGGAGCGATCGGCAAGGAGGCCTGCTCGGCAGCCACCGTGACCGGCGCGCCCGCCGTGACGACCGTGTGCGGCGACCTGACGTCGACCGGCGGCCAAGGGGGCGACGGGACGCCGGACCGCGGGCGGCGCGAGCATCGCAATCTTCGCCCATCCGGGCAGCAAGCTGGCCCTCCGCGGCTTGTTGGGCCCTATGCGTACCGCAGGGCGTCCTGAGTACCCTGCGAGTTCACAAGCTAGGCTCTCTCCAGTTTTCGAGCACGAGCGGGTACCCCGCATCTTGGATCTTGACGAAATGACGCGTGTTTCCGGTTGCGACGGGAAGCCCGTGACGGATCGCCGTCGCTGCGATCAGGGTATCCTCGATCGTCAACTTGCTCCCCAGGCGTTCGAGATCGGCTCGGATCCGGCCCGCGAGCTCGGCTACCGTGGGGTCGAGCCACAAGACCTCTGCTCGCGCCAGCAGCGACAAGAATTGTTGAATCCGATCGTCACGACCCACGCGTGAATAGCCGTAAACTACCTCCATGACGGTGATCACTGAGAGCGTGTAGCGCCCTAGCTCCGCGTGATACTTGCGCGCCCTCTCTGCGACGATCGGATCCTTCGCCTTGAGGATCTCGGACCAGATGTCCGTATCAAGAATGGTTCTCGTCGCCATTGAAAGCCTCGCGCCCCTGGTGGCGCGACGTGATCGCGACCTGGTGGATCTCGTCGGCGAGCTCCGGCTCGTCGGCGAGCAGCCCCAGGAACGGATCGTCCGATGGGCCCGCCAGCCCCGCCGGCTCGCTCGGGGTGCCGCCAAGCTCCCGAACGATGCGTTCGATGAGCGTGCGCTGCGCATCGGTTGGAAGACTACGGATCTCCTCGAAGATTTGCTCGGCGTCCATCATGCCCGACCTCCACTTTCGCCGCTGTCCAGTCTACCACGTCGCGCCGTTTCCGTCGCTGCAGCCGCTCTGGGGACGCAGACAGCGCTGGAGGCCGGGCCCCCGTCAAGAGCAGCCTCGGAGCGAACGGTGGCGCAGGGATCGCAGGAGTAGAGGCGGCAGCCGCGCCCGACTGCACCCCACCCCTGCCCGGTCGAGCGCAATCCCTGGCGGCGTCGAGACGCTCGTCGCCCTCGCCGGTGCGCTCCTCGCGCGCGGCCGCGTCGACGACGCCGAGCCGCTGGGCGCGCGCCGCGCTGGAGGCCGAGCTGAGCACGCCGACGCGCTCGTCCTCATGGGGCACGTGCTCCGCCGGCGCGGGGACGTGAGCGGCGCGCGCGAGCACGCGGTCTGGACGATCCGCACCGACGTGAGCGATCCGGACGCGCTGAGGCTCCTCGCCGTCATCAAGGCGCGCGAGAGCTTGCTCCTCGGCGTCTGGTTCCGGGTGAGCTCGGTGCTCGCGGGGCTCGGTCCGAGCGCGATGCTCGTCCTCCTCGCCCTCGCCGCGGATGTCGCCCCCAGGACCAGCCGCTGCGTTGACGGCCCCTCCCGTGGACGCTCTCCGCGGCGGGAACGTCCACCGCGCGTCGTGCGCTCGGGTCACGTGAGCGCAGTCGGACAGCAGGCCTCATCCGCTGTCGTTGCTCGGCCCTTCCGGCGGCCCCTCGGGCGCGTCCCACCCGCCGGGTGGCTCCTCAATGCCCAGCGCGGCGAGGAGCTCGCGGGCGGCCTCCGAGACGTCGGCCGGGATCTCGGGCCCCGGCTCCCAGGCCGACAGCAGCGCGCGCAGCCTCCGGGCGGGCGCGGCGAATCGCTGCTGGTCGAGCTCCGCTCCGAAGGCGGACAGGAGCTGGTCCACATGTTCGACCAGGTGCTCTCGCGACGGCCACGACGTCGCCTTGGCCCACAGCATGGTCGGCAGATGCGTCCGAAGGAGGTGTTCTTGAACGCCGAGATGGCGCCGGCACCGACGGCAACGACCTCGGGCGGCGATGTCCCGATCTTGACGCAAACGTAAGAGCACCACGACCGTATCACAATGTTCTGGAGGATCTCGTTCACGAAGTCCGGGCAGGTGGGGCACTTCGCCTTCCCGCAGTCATCGATGTAACAAAGATGATTCACGCGCGACAAGGCGAACCGAGGCAGCGATGGCTTCGCCGCCGAGACGATGCGCTTTGCGCCGTAGGTTCGCGCGCGGGATTGCCGCCCGCGACCGCTCCCCCTTGCCCGATCGGGAACAGGGGAGGATGAGCGAGCTGGGCTTGAGCTTGTGGCGCGCGAGCGGTCATCGTGCAACGAGAGCCATCCCACGGCCGACCGCACCGTCAGCCGTGGCGAGCCGAATCACGCAAGGTGTACCTCGCACATCAAAGCGACATACTCAGACGATCAGCGTCGTACGCGACAGCGCCTCCAATGGACACTGGTGGTGCGTTCTGCAAGCTCGGCAGCTGTTCCAGTCTCTTTTCGCCCCCGTACGCCGCCGAGACGCCTTCTCGCCCACACAACGCCCTGACATTCACCCGCGGCCGAAGGCCGCCGGGTGTAATGTCCTGTTAGACGAAGGTCTCCCGTCGCCGAGCATGCTGTTCGAGCCAAGCGAGGAGCTGGTCCCGTGAAAGCGTGCCGGAGGCAAGCGAGAGCATGATGCGCTCTTGTTCGTCGACATTCACATCAAGGGAGTAGCCGTTCAGCATCAGGAAGACCTTCATCGCGGCGTGACCGACACGTTCATTTCCATCGACAACCGGGTGGCCTCGCACGAGTGAGAAGCACAGTGTCGCTGCCTTGGCGACGACATAGGATAGAGTTCCTCACCTCCGAAGGTCGCCTTTGGCTGGGCCACGGCAGCCTCGACGGCGCGGAGGTCTCGAACGCCTGCGGCGCCACCGCTCGCCGCCAGAACCCGCTCGTGGAGGAAGAAGACCTCCGCCAAGGTCAAGTAGCGCACTTTCAGGCGAGCCGCCTGTACAGCTCTGCGTTCTTCTGGAGGACGACCTCGGCGGCAGCACGGAACTCGTCCTCCGGGGTCGTCAGCAGATCCGCCACAGCGGCCCGCGCCAGCTCTTCCGGCTGCAAGCCGAGACTCTTTGCGCGTTCATGGAGACGGTCCGCTTGCGCTGGCGACAGATCGATGGCGAGCTTCATCGGGTGCAGTGTACCTCGGGCAGCCCTGGCTCGTCACCCAGCACACGGGCGGGCCGGCGAGCGAAGGCGCCCGGCGAGCGAAAGCGGCCCCATCCCTCCCTGGGAGGGCAGCGGCCGATGGGCAGCTGATGCTGGAGAGAGACGAATTCCGGAGCGGTCGGGCCGGACGCCGGCGAGCTCGCGATCGCGCCAGCGTACATGGCGCCCGAGCAGATAGCGGGGCCGCGGTGTCGAGGAGCACCGCGGCCCGGCCCCCTGACGTATCTCGAGGGCGAGCCAGCTCGTGGGCTCATCGCCCTGCGAGCTGGTCAGACCGACAGCCTCACCAGACGCAGCGGCCGCCCGAGATGCGCTGGCCCGACTCGCAGCAATGGATGATGCTCGAGCCCGTGTCCCGCTGGGTGCAGGAGTGCGAGCCGGGGATGCTGCTGCCCGAGCACTGGAGCCCCGAGCCGCACTTCGGGACGCACGTGTTGTTGACGAGCCCGTACCCCGAGGGACAACAGTAGATCCTCGGGCCCGAAGCGTACTGTTCGCAGTAGGTCGCGCCGCTCGCGAAGCCCCACTGGCACACGAGCCCGCTGCCGCACACCGACAGCTCGTCCGCGGCCTCCCCCGTCGGCTCCGCCGCCTCCTCCCCTACCTCGGCGGCCACCCCCTCGTCCGCGATCGGCTCGTCTGCGGGCGGCGCCATGCAGCCCATCGAGGCCGCCAGGACTCCGGAGATCGCCAACAACCCTGCAGTCATCATCTTGCGCATGAGATACCTCTCTGTTCGGGGAGCGCGCCTGCGCTCCCGGAGCTCACAGCGATACGACGGCGCGGCCAGCGGGCTTCACGCCTGCTCCGCGCGGCGACGCGAGGAGCGAAGAGCAATGCGCGGGCCAGTCGGAGATGCCGAGAGATGCCGAGAGATGCCGCGGAGCGCGGGGCGCGCCGGGGCGACTCGGCAAGAATTGCGTAGCTCTCTTCGAGAAGAACGCAGATGTTGCTCTGGCGAGGCAAACGTTGCTCAGCGCGGCGCTGGACGGGGACCGCGGCAGCGACGTGCTCTTCGAGAACGAGCGGCTGGGCAACGTGATCGTGCCCGGTCAGGACGGGAACATCGACGCTGACCCGATCTTCGCGGATCTGCTCGCGGGCGACTTTCACCTGAGCGCCGGCTCGCCGGCGCTGACGGCCGGCTGCCTGGGCGAGGACGGCGCCGAGCGCGCCGCCGCGGGCGCCCACGGCGGCGCGCTCGGCGCCTGGTAGCGCCGGAGAGCTGCCGCGCCATCACGAGAGTTGCCGGGCCTCGTTCTGTCACCCGCTCCGCGCGACGATGGCTCGACCTGCGGTGATCACCGCCCCACCTGGCAGCCTGGGCCGGTCACCTCGGGCATGGGCTCTCCCGAGGCCAGCGCCTCGAAGCGCGCGAGCAACGAGGGCCACCCGCCCTCGAAGCGGGCGCGCAGCGCGGCGGCGTCCTTTGGCACCCGCTCCCAGCCGCGGTGCTCGAGCTCGACGCGCGTATGCGCGCCGAGCGCGAGGAACAGGACCTCGATCTCCTGCGCCTCGCTCGCCTCTCGCCCGGGGTGCCAGGTGATCACGAGCCGGTCGGGAGGCTCCCAGGCGAGCACCGTCCCCCAGAGGGTCTCGCTGCCGTCGCTCCCGCGCTCGTACACGCGGCCGCCGACGCGCTCCTCGATCGCGCACGAGACCGCGCGGCTCGCGCCGACAGAGCGCGCCGCGAGAGGCCACCACGCCGAGATGCGCCGCGCGAAGAGCTCGAACGCGGCGGCCGGATCCAGCGGGACGATCACCGAGCGACGGATCGGCGGGATCGCGCTCACCGCGCGCCTCCGTCGTGGACCGCGGCGCCTCCCCGCGCGCCTCGCGCCGGCGAGCCGGGCGACCTTGCCGTGACCTCTGACATTCAGTGCCTCCTCTTTCGCTCGGCCTCCTGGACGGCCGCGGCCTGGAACGCGCCGAGGACGTCATCCCAGAAGCCCTCGATGTACGAGCGCAGCGCGGTGAGCCCCCCGAGATCGATGCCGTAGAAGTTCTGGCGCCCGTTCTTGTGGCAGCGCAGGAGCCCGGCTTCCTGCAGCACCCGCAAGTGCTGCGAGACCGCAGGGCGGCTCACGCTCACCGTCTTCGCGATGTCCCCCACCGAGAGCGGGCGCCCGCGCACCCGCTCGAGGATCTGCCGGCGCGTCGGATCGGCGAGCGCCGCGAGCACCTGGCCTACCGGGTCCACACCGTAAGCATGCGCAAACGCCTCAATCCAGGCAAGCAGAAATAGCTTGACCAGCCGAACGATATTAGTAAGTTCTTACTTACCAATTCGAGTGGCTCGTCGACGTTCGTGCGCCGCCTTGCCGGTGACGTCGAGGCCGCTCCCCTTGTCTGAGGAGCTCGACATGACAGCCCTTGTCGTCCACGGAACGCCCGGATCGTCGTACACCTGGAGCACGGAGATCGCGCTCGTCGAGAAGAAGGTCCCTTACGAGCTCGTCGCCGTCGCCTTCGGGGCCCACCGGGTGTCGCCGCACCTGGAAAGGCACCCTTTCGCCAAGGTCCCCGTGATCGAGCACGACGGCTTCACGCTCTACGAGACGCAGGCCATCCTCCGGTATGTCGATCAGGTGTTTCCGGGCGAGCCGCTCCAGCCGAGCGATCCGCGCGAGGCCGCGCGCATGAACCAGATCGTCGGCATCGTCGACGCGTATTTCTTGCGGGCGGTCGGTCCTGGCATCCTGTATAACCGCCTGTTTCCCGAGGCCTTGCGCGGTGGCCCGCCCGACGAGCAGGCCGTGCAGGCCGCCATCCCCATGGTGCGGACGAGCCTCGCGCAGCTCGACCGGTTCCTCGGCGACCGCGCGTTCCTCGCGAGCGAGCGGTTCACGCTGGCCGACATCATGGTCGTGCCGGTCGTCCACTACCTGCTCCTCACGCCCGAGGCGGCGCTCCTCGAGCCGCACCCGCGCCTCCGCGCGTGGCACGAGCGGCTCATGTCCCGCGAGAGCGTGCGCACGACGGACAAGAAACCCTTTCGAGCGAGCTGACGCGCCGATCCCACGTGCCGGCGGTGCGCCCAGGCGCGGTGGTCCGGCTTGTCCCGGTCGCAGGTGGTCCCGGTGCCGCACGCGCTCATGGCCGTGCAGGTGAACCGGTCACATCGCGCATACCACCGGAATGCATTCCAGCTCGCCCGCCAACGGCGATTTACCGGGTGGCGTGCGCGGCCGACAGCGGGGCCGCGATGTAGGCATCCCACCATGTCGCCAGGCCCGCCTGATGTCGGAGTCCGGGATGTGCCTCGTTGAAGGAGCCTCTCGCGATCGACGCGAGCTCCCGCTCGGCGCTCCCCCGCATGGGTCTTGGCCAGCGCCGCTCCCTCTGGCACGCTCTTCGTGGTCTCCTCGCGGCGGTGTCCTCACCGGCGATGCGCCCGCGCGGCTGAGCGCGACGTGTCCAGTCAGGGTCCGCACGCTCGGGGGAGCGAGGGGGCGAATGCGCGCGAACATCGTCATCGGAAGAGCGATCCGCTGTGCCGCTGGGCTGCTTGCGATCGCCGCGCTCGGCGCGTGCGGCGCGGAGACACCGCCTTACGACGACCTGCCGCTGCGCGACGCGCTGAGCGCCGCGCCGGAGGTCCTCGCGGCCTTGCCCGAGGAGGCCCTCCACGATCTGGGCGTGCGGCTGGAGGAGGCGCACGGCGCGGCGGGAGGAGAGACGGCCATCGACGATGCGGAGATCGCGAGCGTCCCGGCGCTCGTCCGCAGCGCGGACGCGGCGCGGGAGGAGCGCGGGGAGGACGCGATCGTCCTCGGCGCGCTCGAGCCTTCCGCGGAGGGGTTCGTGCTCCGCGCCGTCGCGTCCGTTGCGTCCGTTGCGTCCGTTGCGTCCGTTGCGCCGGAGCGCAGGCCCGAGGGGCCGCTCGAACGGCCGGTCCTCGCGGGAGAGCCGGCATCGCCGGAAACCGCGCAGCTCGAGGAAGCGGCGCTCGACGGCCGGGCCGGCGTCATCCTGGCGGAGCTCGCGCGGCGCGCCGATGCGCGCGACCTCATCCGCGTCACCGGGCTGCCCGCGGGCGTGGTCGCCCTGGATCGTACGGTGTACGTGAACGCGGCGTGGCTGGTCGCGCTCGGTGCTCTCTCGCCCCCGGGCTCGCCCGCGCTCACCGGCCCCTCGGGCGACGCCATCGTGATCACCGGAGGGCCCCGGATCGAGCCGAGATCCGTGGAGCTCAACCCCTACCACCTGCCGGGCTCGATCGCCGAGTGCGCCGCCGACGTGCGGGACGTGTGCACCTGCGCCTTGGCCGCGTCCTGCGATCACGAGCGGACCGACCCGGCGTTCGCGGATGCGCAGGCCGAGTGCTCGTGGGTGAACGCCGGCGCGCTGAACGCCGAGGCGCTCTGCGTGCTCGCGCTGATGAGCATCGAAGGGGTGAAGGAGTGCGTCTACTCCGCGGGCAGCGGCGCCTGCTCCGCGCTGCCGATCGCAGGCCGCAACGGCGCGCTCGCGTTCGCCGCGGACGATGGCTGCATGGCGGTGCTCGATCGCTGTCTTCAGTTCGGCAGGCCGACCGTCTCCGCCGGCGTCCCGAGCGCCCCCTCCGGCGGCACGACGGACACGGACACGGACGGCTGCGGCGGCGGCTGCAAGGGCTGCAACGAGGACGTCTCGGGCTGCAACCAGAACTGCAGCGACTGCAACCAGAACTGCAGCGATTGCAACCAGAACTGCAGCGATTGCAACCAGGACTGCAAGAACGCCAAGGACGGTGATCCGTCGACGACCTGCCGCCTGAGCGCCGGCCGGCGCGACCTGGAGGGAGGCCGCCCGGGCGCGCCGCCGCCCCTGGGCGCCGCGTTCTGGCTGGTCGTGCCCGCGGGCTACATGCTGCTGCGCATCCGGAGGCGGGCGTGAGCGGCGCCGTGATGCTCTGGCTGGAGCGCCACGGGCTGCCGCCGTGGCTCTCGCCGACCTACGCGGTGATGGTCGCCGTCGCGGGGCTCCTCGGGGCGACGGCGTTCTTCTGGCTCGTGCGCCGGGACCGCGGTGACGTCGCCGTCGAGGGCCGCGCGCTGCTCTCGGGCTACGTCGCGGCGCTGCTGGGCGGCTATGTCTTCGAGGCGCTGCGCGCCGCGCCCGAGGCGCTCGCGCGGGGCTCCTGGGGTCCGGTGCTCCACGCCGGCCGCGCCGCGTACGGGGGCCTCCTCGCGGGCGTCGTCGTGGCCAGCCTGGTCCTGCTCCGCCACCGCGCGCCCGTGCGCCCGTTCCTCGACCGGCTCGTGCCCGGGCTCGGCATCACCTACGCCTGCGTGCGCACCGGGTGCTTCCTGGCGGGGTGCGACTATGGCCGCGTCACGGCCGGCGCGCTGGGCGTCCGGTTTCCCGCCGGCAGCCCCGCGGCGATGGACCACGCCGCGGCCGGCTGGGTGCCCCTCGGGGCGCCGAGCCTGCCCGTCCATCCCACGCAGCTCTACGAGGCGGCGCTCGGCGCGCTGGCGAGCGCGATCGCCGCCGTCTGGCTCGTCCGGGGGCACAGGGACGGCCGCGCGTTCGGGATCTGGCTCGCGCTCTACGCCGCGGGGCGGTTCTTCATCGAGCTGGTCCGCGGGGACGCAGGGCGCGGCGTTTACGGCGGGCTCAGCACCGCCCAGCTCGTCTCGCTGGCGCTCATGCTCGGCCTCGCGGCGGTGGCCTTGCGCGCTCGCCGCGGGCGCCGCGCCGCCGGGGCGGTGCCCGCGCTGCTGTCGCTCGCGTCCCTGGGCCTCGCCGCGGGTGACGCCGCGGCCCAGCCCGCGCCACGCGCGGCGCCGACGGCGGCTCCGTCAGCGGGAGCGACCGCAGCGCCTGCTCCGGCGCCGCCGCCCGCGGCCTCCCCGTACCCGCCGCCCGCGGGAGGCCCCCCGGCGCCCTCCTACCCGTACCCGCCTCCGGCCGGCGGATACCCACCGCCCTACCCCTACGCGCCGCCTTCAGCGGGCGGATACCCACCGCCCTACCCGTACCCGCCTCCGGCCGGCGGATACCCACCGCCGTACCCGCCTCCGGCCGGCGGATACCCACCGCCGTACCCGCCTCCGGCCGGCGGATACCCACCGCCCTACCCCTACGCGCCGCCAGCGGGAGGGTACCCGGCGCCCTATCCCTACGCGCCGCCTCAGGCCGGCGGATACCCACCCCCCTACTCTCCCCCGCCCGCGCCTGCCGCACAGCCGCCCCGGCCTGCCGCACAGCCGTCCGAGCGCACGCCGGACGCGCCGGCGAAACCCGCGGCGGCGAGCCCCGAGGTGAACCATCAGGCGGAGGCCAACGCGCGCCGGATGGCGCTCTCGGTCGGGCTCTCCGGCTACTTCGTCCCGGCCCGTTTTGCGGTCGAGGACGGGGTGTCGCTGGATCTCGGCGCCGTGGCCCGCCTCCGCGTGAGCGAAACGCGCCGCTTCGAGATCGGCGTCGAGCTCCGGGGCCTCTTTGCGCCCGACGCCGACCAGGTGGCGATCGGCGTGCCGCTCCGGCTCGTGATGCCGGTCGGCTCGCACGTCGAGATGTCGGTCGGGATCACGCCGGGCTACCACCGCCTCTTCTTCGAATCCCCCTATTTCGAGAGCGTCGGCGCCTTCGGCGCCCGCTTTGCGTGGGGGATCCAGTTCCCGGTCGGCTCGCACCTGTTCGTCGGTTTCTCTCCCGCGAGCTTTCTCGTGCTCGGCTCGAACGAGGTGGACACGCTCCTCGCGTACGAGCCCGGGCTCTGGGTCGGCACCGGATTGCTCTGAGGAATGTAGCAGCTCGCGCTTCTCATCGAGCAAGGCGACGAGCTTGTGCTCGTTGTCGGCCTACACGGCGCTGCTCCTTGCGGGCTTGGCCGGCGCCCAGGCGCGCTCGACCCTCGTCGCGACGATCATACCTTTCGCGCGAGGATGTAGACGCGCCGGCTCTGGTGCTCGAAGTCGTAGGGGGCCCGCTCCAGGCACTCTTCGACGGCGAAGCCGGCCGTCTTCAGGTAGCCCGTCATCTCCTCTGGTTCGAAGAAGGTGAAGTCCACCGAGACGGGTTGTTCCCACCAGCTGTCGAGGTGGATGACCTCGTGGCCTCCGTGGAACGCGAGCAGGAGCCATTCACCGTCGCGCAGCGCGCGCCGCATCTCTCCCAGGGCGCGCACGGCGTTCTGTCGTCCGACATGGATGATGGAGTAGAACGCGGCGATCCCTGCCCAGGCCTCGTCGGGCACGTCCAGGGACAGCATATCTCCCTGGCGAAACGGGATATTGGGGTTCAGCCGTTCGGCGTGCGCCACCATCTCGGGCGACAGATCGACGCCGAGCGCCTCGACCCCCCGTGACGCCAGGTAGGCGGCGATCTGTCCTGGCCCGCACCCCATATCGCAGACGGGCCCGCGTCCAGCGACCTCCCTGGCGAACCGATCCAGCAGCTCTCGATCGAACGGCTTCCGCTCGAGCTCATGGAAGAACGTCTCCACGTACGTCCCGGCCACGCGATCATAGCTCTCCTTGACGCTCATTGTCCCTCGCTCCCAAATGCGACCACCGTCCCCCCCTCTCCCGTACGCGACCGAGAGAGCCAGCGGTGGAGGGGGTGCGGCGCGGGGGGTCGGCGGGGCAGGCCCCCACAAACCCGAGCGCCGGCCCGCACCGCAGCGAGTCGCCCCCTGATCTCGCCCCCCGTTCACCGGGCAATAGCCACCAAAAGGCGCGAGTTTGTGGGACCGCCCCGCCGACCCCCCGCGCCGCACCCCCTCCACCGCTGGCTCCGCTGCAGCCGGCCGGGCCCTACTCCCCCGCGACCTCCACCGCGACCTGGTCGAACCCCTCCGCGACCGCGTGGCGCCCCCCCGCGTCCCGCGCCGTCCCCGGCCTGAGGATCTGCACGGTGCGCATCCCGGCCTTCGCCGCCGCGTCCAGCTCGGCCGCCACATCGGACAGGAACAGCACCTCTCCCGGACGCAGCCCGAGCGCCTCCGCGATGCGCTGGTAGGCCTCCGCCTCCCGCTTCGGCCCGGTCGTCGTGTCGAAGAACCTCGTGAAGAGCCCCGTCAGATCCCCCGCCGTCGAGTGCCGGAACAAGAGCTCCTGCGCCTCGACCGATCCGGAGCTGAACACAGCGAGCGTCACCCCGAGATCTCGCCATCGCCGCAGCGCCGGCTCCACGTCCGGGTAAACGTGGCTCCGGAGCCCCCCCGACTCGTAGGCGCTGCGCCAGATCTTCCCCTGCAGCGCCTTCAGCGACGTCTCCTTGCGATCCTCGTCGATCCACGAAAGCAGCGCCGCCGCGAGCTCTCCGTCGCTCACGGCCTCCTCGGAGACGCCCCGCTCGCGCGCGACCGCCCCCCGCGCAGCCTCTACCTCGGGGCTGCCGGCCTGCGCGGACACGTGCGCGGCCAGATCCCTCCGCGCCACCGAGAACAGCGTCTCGTGGACGAAGCGCACGTCGGTCGTGGTCCCCTCGATGTCGACCACCACCGCGCGCGCAGGGCTCGCGGCCACGGTCACGCCTCCAGGCGCGGGAAGCGCGACGCGATGTCCGACCCCGTGTGCTCGGCGACCCACCCCTTCGGGTCGGAGAACCAGCGGATGCAGGTGAACTTGGGCGCCGGCCCCATGTCGAACCAGTGCCGCGTCCCGGCCGGAACGCTGATGAGGTCGCCCTTCTCGACCAGGAACGAGAGCACGCGATCGCCCTGGTGGATGCAGAACAGCCCGCGCCCCTCGACGAAGAAGCGCGCCTCGTCCTCGGTGTGGATGTGCTCGTCGAGGAACTTTCGCCGGATCTCCCCGTGGTTCGGGGTGCTCGGCCCGACCGAGATCACGTCCGCCGTGACGAACCCGCACGCCTCGGAGAGCCGCTTCACCGGGCCAGCGTACGCCTCGAGCACCTGCTCGGGCGACGTCCCCGGGGGCAGCGGGCGCTCGGCGGACCAGCGCTCGAAGCGGATCTGCGATGCGGCGGCGACGCGCGCGATGTCCTCGAGCGTCGTGTACTCCTCGGCCTTCGTCGGATCGCTCTCCTGGTAGACCCGCAGCAAGCTCATGAGATCCTCCCTTCCAGCAGCGCGCAGTCGAGCATGAACTCGAGCGCCTCGATATGGCGGCTCGTGTCGACGATGTCCGCTCCCCAGGTATAGAGCCCGTGGCCGGCGATGAGGTAGCCGTGCACCGGCGGGTGCGCCGACATGAACGCCTCGACGTCCTCGGCCAGCCTCCGGATGTCCTGCGTGTTGCCGAAGACGGGGAGGAGCACCGTGTCCTCGTGCGTCGTCACCCCGGAGAGCGCCTTGGCCACCTCGTAGCCCGCGAGGGTCACGTAGCCCTCCTGCGCGCACCGGCGCGAGAGCACCGTCGCGGCCCGCGAGTGGGTGTGCGCGACCGCTCCGATGCCGCGGGAGCGCCGGTAGAGCTGGCAGTGCAGCGCCGTCTCGGCCGACGGGCGGCCCGCCGACGGCCCCGTCAGGCGGCCCTCCGTGTTGACGACGACGATGTCCGACAGGCCGAGCGCCCCCTTGGGCCGCCCGGACGCCGTGATCGCGAGCGTCTCGTCTCCGAGCCGCGCGGAGAAGTTGCCGCTGGTCGCCGGCGTCCAGCCGTGCTCGTGGCACCACCGGGACAGCGCGATGAGCTCGGTCGCGACCGAGGAGAACGATGAAAACGACGTCCCGCGCGCGCTCACCGCGCGACGATACCAAAGGGACCCCGGCCGAGCAACGCGCCCGCCCCCGGCTCGAGCCGCAGAGTCCTGGGATTCCCCGCGGATCGCGCCGCCGTCCGCGCTGCTCACGGCGCCGGCAGGCGCTCGGCCTCGCGCCGTCCGGCGCGGTCCCGCGCGCCGCGGAGCAGGCCGGCCCAGAACCCGAGGCCGTGCGCGGCGTGCAGCGTGGGGAAGATGCCGCAGAGCAAGGGGAAATCGCCGGGCGAGCCGCGCCGCGCGAGCCGGAGCGACTCCGCGATGACGAGCGCGGCATACGCCAGCGACGCGACCGCGAGCGCTGGCCGGACGGACGGGAAGAGCGCAGAAGCGAGCGCGAGCAGCGCGAAGGCCGTCACCATGCAGAACGGCAGCATCGGCCGGAGCGAGAGGAGCCGCCCGCGGCAGCGCAGCGTGCGCGCGCGCCCCATGCCGTAGGCGAGGTACTGCCGCGCGAGCGCCGCGAAGGACGACCGCGGGTAGTAGTACGCGACGATCTCCCGGGACAGGTAGACCGCGCCGCCTGCCTCGATGATGCGCTGGTTCAGCTCGGCGTCCTCGTTGGTGATCGCGGCCGGGTCGTAGAGGCCGGCGATCTCGAACGCCTCGCGCCGGAAGGCCCCGTTGAACACGGACTCGACGAACCCCTCGCGCGACGGGTCCCGGTAGGCGGAGCCGCCCACGCCGAGAGGGCTGGAGAGCGCCGCGCAGAGCGCCCGCTGAAAGCCGTTCCGGTGGCGCGGCCGCGCGGCGCCGCCCGCGTTGAGCGCGCCCGTCCTGCGGAGCGCCGCGACCGACGCGGCCACGTAGTCGTCGGCGTAATCGGCGTGCGCGTCCATCCGGACGATCACCTCGCCTCGCGATCGGCGAATGCCGATGTTCATCGCCGCGGCCTGGATCCGGGCGGGGTTGTGGAGGAGCGTCACCCGCGGCTCGGCCGCCGCGAGGCGCGCGACGATCTCCCGTGTCCTGTCGAGCGAGCCGCCGTCGACCACGAAGATCTCGAGGAGATCCGTCGGATAACGCTGCCGGAGGGCACAGCGGAGGACGTCCTCGATGTAGCGCTCCTCGTTGTAACAGGGAATGACGATGCTGCACCGCGGCCGCTCGGCGAGCGGCCGCAGCGTGAGACGCCCGCCTCGCGGCGCGCTCGCGGCTGGATTCATGATCTCCCTCCGGCCCGCCTCGGGCCGGATCGACCCGCCGCATGGCCTCGCGGGAGGCCAATACAAGCGCGGGGCCAGAGGGTCTCGCGGGGGCGCCCGGAGCAAACTGCACTGTGCTGCCGGGCCGGAGCGGGCCGGCGCAGGCCGCTGGGATCGGGCTGCACACCGCGGCATCGCGCCCGTGTGTCCTCACCCCGCCTCGGCCCGGACAGGGGCATGGTCCGCACCGTGGAATCATCGCGCGCCACCCAGGTTCGTCCCTGGTTGCAGGCGAGGTCTTGCCGAGCTGCCGAGCCCGAAAGCCCCTGCTCATCGGGCGCCGCGGGGACCCTGCCGGCCTCACGTGACCCTCGCTCCTGCGGCTCATTCTGGAATGATCATTCTAGAATGACCGGTCCAGAATGAACCGCAGGAGCGAGGGCAGCAGGGCTCAAGCACGGGGCCAGCCCGCGCCGCGCGCCCCGTCGAGGCGCGCGATCTGCTGAACCAGCCTCGGCTGACCACGCCCCTGGAGCGCCTCGTCATCCTCTCGGCTGATCAGGGCGAGCAGACGAGCTCGTGCGCGCGGACCTGGCGCTGAGCGTCCGTCCGCAGGCGCTCCCCAGAGGGCTGGGGCTCAGCGCTTCCGGCGCGTTCTGAAGCTCCAAAGCACGAGGCTGAGGAGCGCGAGGCTCGCTGCATCCGGCCGGTGGCCGCGAAGCGTGCTGCACGCGCAGCCGGCTGAGTCGTCGGCGCTGCTCGGGCTGGTGTCACCGTTGAAGTCGGGGTGATCACGGCGCGGCTTCGGTGCCGGCGTTCGAGTCGTTGCCGGTGGGCGTCGGGGCCACGTAGTAGTCCTTGGCCCGGCCGCTCGTCGCAACGAGCAGCGGAGTGCCCAGCGCAGACAGCGAGAGAAGGAGTCGCACTTTCATTCTTGCACCAGCTCGAACTCGTCGAGGTTGAGCCACTGGTTTAGGTGCTAGCGCCCCCGGCGCACCACGCGCGCGATCTTTCGCGACAGCACGTCCGGCGCGACCGGGTAGCGCGCCACGTCGGCGGCGCCCGCCGCGACGAGGGCGTTCATCCGGTCCGAGGAGAGCCCGGCCGCGCACACGACGGCGCGCACGCCGGGCGCCGCGCGGCCGAGCGCCTCGAGCAGCGCGCACGCGGCGTCCACGTCGGCGCCGGCGTCGATCACGGCCACACCGAGCCCCGAGTCGGCCAGCGCCGTGGCGTCGGGCACCTCGGCGAGGTGGATCCCCTGCGCGTCGAGCCCGATCTCACACGCCTCGCTGAGCCCCTGCCCCGCCGGCGCGAGCCGGAGCAGCGCGACGGCGTGCTCCGGCGCTGACTCGAGCCGCGCCGCGGTCTCGCTCTCCGGCCACGCCGGCGCGCGCTCGCCCCGCTCCCCGGGCGGCGCCTCCCCCTTGCGCGCGGGCAGCCGCCGCGCCTCGGCCTCCTGCGACATCGCCTCCGCGAGCCGCGCCCGCGCCGCCGCGGCGCTCTCCGGACGCCGCTCCGGCAGCTTGGCCAGCAGATCCAGCCGGAGCCGCTCCAGGAGCGGCGGGACCGGCGGCGCCCCGGGCGGCCGGACCAGCGGCGGCGGGATCGAGAACATGTGCATCGCCATGAGCTCGATCGCCGGAAGCCCGGAGAACGGCGGCCTCCCTTGCAGCATCACCGTAAGAATACAGCCACACGCGTAAAGATCCGAGCTCGGGCCCACCGAGAGCGAGCGGCACTGCTCCGGGCTCATGTACTCCGGGGTGCCCGCGACCATGTCCTTCGACGTGAGCGTCGGCCCGGCGTCGAGCGGGTCGTCGAGGTGCGCGAGGCCGAAATCGACGACCTTGGCGACGCGCTCCCCTTCCTGCTCCGCGAGCAGCACGTTCTCCGGCTTGAGGTCGCGGTGCACGATGCCGCTCGCGTGCGCGGCGCCCACGCCGTCGAGGATGTCCGCGAAGATGGACGCCACCTCCGCGAGGTCCAGGAGCTCGCGCGAGGCCCGGAGCCGCGCGGCGAGCGACTGCCCCTTGAGCAGCTCCATCACGAGGTAGATCAGCCCGTCGCCGCCTTCCTCGTCGCCCCCGAGGTCGAGCACCTTGACCACGTTCCGGTGCACGAGCCGCGACGCGGCGCGCGCCTCGCGGAGGAACCGCCGCCGGCTCTCGGGGAGCGCCGCTATGTGCGGGTGCATGGTCTTCACCGCGACAGGAACGCCGAGGAGCACGTGCTCCGCCTCGAAGACCTCGCCCATGCCGCCCGCGCCGAGCAGCCGCACGAGGTTGTACTTGCCGCCGAGCACCCGCCCGACGCCCCCGCGCTGCGATGAGCCCGCGCCGGGCTCCTCCGAGGGGAGCGTCTCCGCGGCCGGCGGCCGACCTGAAGCCGGCCGATCCGGCCCGACACGGCCGGCGGCGCCCGGCGCGCGCGGGGCCTTCACCACGGTGCGGTCGGCCAGCACGGTGCGGTCAGCCTCCCCGCCGCCGTCCGGCTCCCCGCCGCCGTCCGGCTCCCCGCCGCCGTCCGGCTCCCCGCCGCCGTCCGGCTCCCCGCCGCCGTCGCCCGCGCTCACGGCGACGCCTCGCGGAAGCCCACCGCGATCTGCGCCGTCACCGGCGCGTCGCCCGCCTCGCGCCACGGGCTCACCCGCACCGACAGCGCCCCGAACAGCGCGCCGCCCGCCTCCGCGCCCGCCGACAGCCCGCCCAGCACGTCGTTCGCCCCGCCGTCCCGGTGGACGAGGTGCAGATCCAGCGCGCTGTGCAGCCGGAGCCACGGCGTCGCGTCGGCCGTCGCGCCCGCCACCAGGAAGCCCTGCGCGGGCGGCGCGGCCAGCTCACCGCCGCCCGCCGCGCTGCCGTCGCCGCCCGCCGCGCTGCCGTCGCCCGATGCGCCGCCCTCCCCGCCCGCCGCGCTGCCGTCGCCGCCCGCTGCGTCGCCTTCCCCGGCTGCGCGGATGCGCGCGCCGGCGTCGACCACCCAGGTGAGCGGGCCCGCGGCGCCGCCGAGCGCGACCCCGGGCTCGATGCGGACCGGCGGGCCGGCGTCGGTCAGGGGCACGCCCAGGCGGAGCGTGGGGCCAAGCTCGAACGCCGATCGACCGAGGCGCAGGACGCGCACGCGCGCGCCGAGCCAGCCGGCGCTGCCCGCCGCCTCGCCTTCTCCGGCCGGGTTCGAGCGGAGCGCGACGTCGAGCCCCACCGGTCCTACCGCGCCGCTCGCGCGCACCTGCCCCGCGGCGACCCAGCCGTCTCCGGAGCGCGAACGCGAGCGCGCCACGGCCGCGCCCACGGCGACCACCGCGGGCGGCGTCGGCGCAAGCCAGAGCACGTCGGAGACCCCGGACACAGGCAGCAGCGGGAGGTACGCGCCCAGCACGGGCGCGGCCGGCGGCGCGGGCACGGTCGCCGGCGACGCCAGCGACGCGGCCGGCAGCTCGGCCTCGCGCGTGCCGAGCACGCCGCCGCGGCCGTCGACGACGTCGAGCCGGACGCGCAGCGGCTCCCCGGGGCGCGCCGCCTCCCGGGGCAGCGGGATCCGCGCGGTCAGCGGGCCGCCACGTCCGCCGCTGGCGAGCGCGGCGGAGCGCACCCCGCCCGGCAGGTGGGCGATGAGCCGCGGCGCCACCCGCTGCGCGACGTCGATCCCCTCGAGCCCCTCGAGCGCGACGCGCGCCTCGAGCGCCTGGCCGTCCGCCGCGCGCGCGGCCTGCACCGCCGCGCTCACCTTCGTGTACCGGACCGGGAGCGACGTCACCGCGCCGAGCGGACGCTCCGCGCCGGCGCTGCCGCGCTCGCGCAGCCGGAGCTCGCGCGGGGCGCGCTGGAGCAGGTCGATGCGCTCGGGGACGGGGCCGAAAGGCCCGCCGTCGATGGCCAGCTCGAGCGCCGGCGACGGCGTGAGCTCGACGATCCCGTACGGGTTCGCGGTGATCTCCTGCGCCGCCGGGGAGACGCCCCCGGCGGCCTGCGCGGCGACGAGGTGGAACCGGCGCACCGCGCCCACGCCCAGGTACTCTTCCCGGTCGATCACCCGGACCCGGAGGAAGTAGGCGCCGGCCGGCATCTTCTCCGCGCGGAAGGACACGACGTCCGGCTTCACCTCCTCGCGGACGACGAGGTCGTTGAGCTCCGGGTCGCGCGCTACCTCGACGCGGTAGCCGGCCGCCTGCGGCGCCGGCTTCCACGACGCCGACAGGACGCCGAGCCCCGCCGGGGCGAGCGCGATCGCCGGCGCGTCCGCGGACGTCCACTCCGGCGGCGGCGGCAGCGGGCGCGGGCGCGCGGGGGGCGACCTGCCCACGAACCGGGTGCCATGGTCCTTCGGGACCACGACGGAGAGGCCCCCCGAGCTGACCCCCGCCTTGCCGTCGAACACAGCGACCGTCGTCCGCTCGCCGCGCCGCTGCACCACCGTGTCGCGCGACGACGCGCTCACCCGGCCGCCCTCGCTCGTGACGACGTCGACCGCCTGGCCGCGCAGCGCGGCGAGCGCCGCCTTCACCTCGCCGTCCTCGAGCTCGACGGCCGCAGGCGGCGTCTTCGACACCCGGGTTCGGCTCGCGGTACCGTAGATGACGACGAGCGTGTTGGGCGCGAGGAGCACCCGAGTCCGATCCACAAACTCGATATCTGCCCGCCCGTCGTCCAGCGTGTTGACGCTCGAGTTCGTGAGGAGGGGCATGCCCGGAGTCGCCGGCGACCAGGCGCCGCCGGCCGGGCGCGCGCGCACGTCCGGGCGCATCGACCGGATCTTCGCGTCCGGGATCGACGTCACCTCGGCCGGGAGGACGAGCGTGAGCCCCTCGGCCAGCGTCGTGCCCGGGCCGCAAGCGACGCGGTTGTACCGCTGGATCAGCCCGACATGGCTGGACGAGCCGTAGAGGACATTTGCGATGTCATCGCAGGTCTCTCCGCGCTGCACGCCCCACTGGATGACCGCCTCTGGATATCCGGGCGTCGGCTCTCTGGCGCTCGCCGCGCCGGTGTAACCAACGTGGCTGGCGCAGCCGAGGAGCACCGCGATAGCGACGGACAGGCCATTTGACGATGCCACGCCCGCGGCACGCTACCGGATCGAGATCGGCGTTGCAAGAGACCAGGCAATGCGATACGAGCAGACCGATGGCGTATTGGTCGGCGCGCGCCATCGCGCCCCTCCTGGCCTCCCCGCTGCTCGCCGCGGCCTCGTTTTCCATGCCGGCCGCGGCGCAGGAGGCCACCGCGCTCGACAGGCTCACTCCCGCGCCCGCGGGCGATGGGTTGTCCACTGTGCCTTCTGCCGTCGTGTCGGGCGATCTCCGGCCGGCGGTCGGACTTCTGTTCTCCTATTCTCATCAACCGCTCAGCGTCCGCGGGACGGATCCCCCCGGCGCGGTAACGTGGGTGGACCGGCAGGCGATCCTCCACGCGCTCGCGAGCATCGAGCTCATGCGCCGTGTGAAGCTCGATCTCGACGCGCCGCTCGTGCTGGATCAGGGCGGCGCGTCCGGCGCGGTAGGGAGCATCAGCGTCGCGGCGCCCGCCGGCGGCGTCTCCCTCGCGGATCTCCAGGTGGGCGGGAGGGTGGCGCTGCTGCCGCAGCAGGGGCTCCGGCCGGCGGCGGCGCTCGGGCTCTCGGTCTGGCTGCCGACCGGCGACGAGTCGGCGTTCTCCGGCGCGGGCGCCTTGCGCTACGCGCCGCGCGTGCTCGTGGGGGCGGAGCACCCGGGCTTCCGCTGGGCGGCCTCGGCGGGCGGCCGGTTCCAGCAGGACTCGGGGGACAGCCTGACCGGCAGCGAGGTCTTCCTCGCCGCGGGGGTCGGCGTCCGCAAGGGCCCGCTGCAGCTCGGGTCGGAGCTCTCCGTCTGGGCCGCCGCCGGCGCGCCGTCGGTCGAGGCCCCGGGCCGCGCCGGCGTGCCGCTCCAGGTCCCGGGCCGCGCCGGCGCGGAGCTCCTGCTCACCGCGCGCTGGGCGCTCGGCCCGCTCACGGTCGACGCGGGCGCCGGCCCCGGCTTCGGGCGGCTGCCCGGCACGCCCAAGGCGCGCTTCTTCGCGGCGCTCGGCCTCGCCGCGGACGTCCTGCCCGCGCCGCCCGCCGCGGCGGCCGCGGCCACGGCGCCCGCGGCCGCGGCGGGCGCCGATCGCGGCGGCGCCGCGCGGGCGCCCGCGCCGGTCGCCGACCTCGACGGGGACTCGGTCCCCGACGCGGAGGACGCGTGCCCCCGGGTCATCGGCGAGGCGCGCCCGCCGGCCGCGGCGCCCGGGGCGCGGCAGGCGTTCCGGCGCGGCTGCCCGCCGGACCGGGACGACGACGGGATCTACGACGTCGACGATCGCTGCCCGGACGTGCCGGGGGTGAGCACCGCGGCCGCCGACGAGATCCCCGCCAGCGCGGCGTCGCGGCCCGCGCCGGGGGCACCCGCGAGCGCGGCGTCGGGCGGAGCCGCGAGCGCGGCGCCGCGGCCCACATCGCGGCACGGCTGCCCCGCGGACACCGACGGCGACGGCATCCCCAACGTGGAGGACGCCTGCCCCTACGAGCGCGGCAAGCCGAGCGAGGACCGCGCGACGCACGGCTGCCCTTTCGCGGTGCGCATCGAGGGCTCGCAGATCGTCATCCTGCAGCAGGTGCAGTTCCCGACGGGCCGGGCCGAGATCGAGCCGGAGAGCTTCGAGCTGCTCTCCGAGGTAGCGGCGGTCCTCGAGGAGCACCCCGAGATCGCCCGGGTCGCTGTCGACGGCCACACGGACAACCAGGGCGCGGATCAGGCGAACCTGCGCCTCTCGCAGCGCCGCGCGCTCGCCGTGGTCGCGTGGCTGACCGCGCACGGCATCGACGCCCGCCGCCTCGAGGCGCGCGGCTTCGGCGCGCGCCGCCCCATCGCCGACAACCGCACCCGCGACGGCAGGGCGAAGAACCGCCGGGTGGAGTTCCAGATCCGCAAGCGCACGGACGAGGGCGCGGCCGGCTGGAAGGACGGCCCGCTTGAGTGATGCGCCGGGTGACGCGCCCTGTCGTCGCGCCGCCCGCGCGCGCCGGGCGGCGGTGACGGGCCGTCGCGGCGGCGAGGCGCGCGCGGAGGCCCCGGCGTGAGGGCGCTCTCGCTCAAGACGAAGGCGATCGCGCTCTTCACGGCGATCGCCATCGCCCCCTTGGCCGTCGCCGTGACGCTCCTCGCCGACGTGAACCGGCGCGCCGTGCGGACGTCCGAGGAGAGCCTGCAGGCGGCGATCCTCTCCGAGGTGGCCTCGGTGTCGATCCAGCTCGTCCGGGACGTCGAGAGCGACGCTGTCGCGGCCGCGGCGATCTTCGGCCACGCGGCGGTCGGGGCGATCCGGGACGAGGATGCGGTAGCGTCGGTGCGCGCCCTCGTCGCGACGCGCGCGCTGATCGACGCCGTGCGGCTGGAGGTGCCCGAGGCGGGGATCAGCACGGTGATCCGCAAGGCGTCGTCCGGCGCGGACGTGCCCGCGGCGCCGCCGGCGCTGCGCCGGCTGGCCGACGAGCACGGCGTGGGCTTCGGCGTGGTCGGGCCGGGCCAGGGCTTGCTCGTGGCCCGCGTGCGGTCCCCGGGCGACGCCGCCGGCGCGGCCGCGCCTTCGCCGCCGGGTCCGGCCGGCTACGTCGTCGCGCAGGTGGGGCTCGACGCGCTCGGGCGCGACCTCGCGGCGATCGCGGAGCGCCGCTTCGGCGGCCGCGAGGTGCGGCTGCTCATCGCGGGCCATGAGCGCCGCGCGATCGCGGCGTTCGGGGTGCCGGGCGCCGCGCCGGGCAGCGACGTCTCCGGCTTGCCGCTGTGGGGCAAGCTCCCCCCGGGCGCTGTGTGGACCGACAAGATCAGCGTGCTCGGCCCGCACGACGAGGGCGGCCAGCGGATGATCGGCGCCATCGAGACGCTGCCCGACCTCGGCTGGGCGGTCGCGATCTGGCGCCCGGAGCCGGTGGCCTTCGCGGCGCTCGACGAGATGCGGCGCCGCGGCCTCGCCGTCGCCGCGGGCGCGCTGGTCCTCGCGCTCGCCCTCGCGGTCTTCACCGCCCGGCACGTCACGCGCCCCGTCCTGCACCTCGTCGCCCAGGCGCGGCTCATCGGCGCCCGGCGCTGGCGCGAGATCGCGCTCGGCGACGCGCGGGCCGGCCGGAGCGACGAGATCGGCGAGCTCACTACCTCGCTCCGCCGCATGGCCGAGGACCTCGAGCAGGGGGAGGCCGACATAGCGCGCGAGGCGAAGCTCCGCGGGGATCTCGGCCGGTTCATGGACAAGGCCGTCGTCGACGCGATCGTCCGGGGCGAGCACCCGCTCGCCCTCGGCGGCAAGCGGGCGGCCGTGTCGGTGCTCTTCGCCGACGTCGTCGGCTTCACGCCGCTCGCCGAGTCGCGCGACGCCGAGCGGATGGTCGCCCTGCTGAACGAGCTCTTCTCGATGCTCACCGAGATCGTGTTCCGGCACGGGGGCACGGTCGACAAGTTCATCGGCGACTGCGTCATGGCGGTGTGGGGCGCCCCGCTCCCCCAGGAAGATCACGCGCGCCGCGCGCTCGCGGCCGCGGAGGACATGATGCGCTTCCTCGAGACGGCGAACGAGGAGTGGCGCGAGAGGTACGATATAGAGATCCGCCTCGGCGTCGGCGTGAACTCCGGAGAGGCGATCGTCGGCAACATCGGCTCTGACAAGCGGATGGAGTACACGGTGATCGGCGACGTGGTGAACGTGGCCTCGCGGCTCGAGGCGATCGCGGCGCCGAACCAGGTGCTGGTCTCCGCGGCGACGAGGGGCCTCGCCGGCGGCGCCTTCCCCCTGCGCGCGCTCGGCGAGCGCAACCTCACGGGGCGCAAGACGACGACGGCCGTCTACGAGCTCGATCCGGGCTGAAGGGGGCCGAGCGCGCCCGCGGGGCTCCCGCGAGCCCTCACGATCCGCCGATGGGCAGCTCGACCGTGAACGTCGCGCCCTGCCCCGGCGCGCTGCTCACACGAATGGTCCCGCCGTGCGCCTCGATGATCTGGCGGGTGATGTACAGGCCAAGCCCGAGGCCTCCGAAGCTCCGGAACGAGACGAGGCGCTCGAAGCGATCGAAGATCCGGTCCTGCACCTTGCGCGGGATGCCGATGCCATGGTCCTGGACCCAGAGCTCGGCGAGCGCTCCTCGGCGCTGAACGCCCACGGTGATCGGCTCTCCTTTCCCATACTTCACCGCGTTCGCGAGCAGGTTGACGAGCACCTGCTCTATCCGGAACCGATCCCAGCGGCCGACGACTGGCTCGCTCGCGCAGAGCGACAGGCACGATCCCACGGAGGAGAGCTCCTGGCAGAACCCCTCCGCGGTATCCCTCGCCAGCGACGAGAGATCGACGATGCCCAGCGCATGGAGCTCCTCCTCCGCCGCCGTCACTTCGACGGCGATCCGCAAAAAACACCCGATGTCCATCCGCGCGCCGAGGAGCCCCCGTAGCGGGGGACGGCCGAGCTGTTCAGTCCGGCGTCTCGGTCGGGGCGGCACGTACAGGCTGTGGCACGTACAGGCTGTGTCAAGCCTGCCTGGTCGCTCGGACGTCGCGCAGCGTTCAGCCACAGTAGTGATGGAGGACGTCGAGGAGCGCGTCCAGGCTGATTGGCTTGCTCAGTACGCTCCGAGCAGGCAGCGCTCCCGCCCTGCCGGGAAAGGCCGTCAAGACCAGGATCGGGATCGTCGAGAACCGACGATCCTGCGTGACGGCGGCGATGAACTCCCATCCGTTCATGATCGGCATCATCAGGTCGACCAGGATAACGCCCGGCCGCAGCGTCCCTTCGAGCGCTTCTAGCGCCGCCCTGCCGTGCTCCGCCGTATGGACCTCGTAGCCCTCGAGCTCCAGCGCCATCCGGAGGGTCTCCCGGATTCCCTCCTCATCGTCGATGATGAGTACGGTCTTGATATGCATGAGTTTCCCTCACGTGTGGCGCAGGCCGGGCGGTATGCCGGCGCCGCCTGGTCCTGGTCGATTCAAGCCCTCCAGGCAAGGCCGCGCGGCCGGCTGTCCGGTCTTTACTGACTTGATGTCCATGTTATTACACCGCGTCCACGCCCTCTGCTGTCGGGCCCCCCAGGATTCACGCGTTCCGCCCTGAGCTTGCTCAGGGTGGCCGCCAGCTCCTCCTCAGCTCGGGAGACCTTTGATGGATCGGGCGGGGGATGGACCTGGGCGGCGAAACGCTGAGGGGCGAGCAGCGCCGCGTCGCTGGAGAGGGAGCGCAGCGGCGCGGGCGATCAGTCGTGAACCGCGTTGATGATGCCGTCGAAGAACTCGGCGCAGCCGATGTTGTCGAGCATCCGGTCCCACCCGAGCTCGTCGAACGGCCGCGGCAGGCCGTGGTTGGTCAGGAGGACGCCGATGATCTCGAGATCCGGATCGACCCACATCACCGTGCCGGCGCCGCCCGCCTTGCCGTAGGCGCGCGGCGACAGGCGCATGCCGCCGCTGGAGAAGCGCCTCGTCCAGAGCTCCCAGCCGAGGCCCTTCGGGGTGAAGAGGAGGTTGTTGATCGGCGAGGTGTCGGTCGCCGCCGCCGTCACCTGGGGCGTGTTGTTCTTCTTCATCTGGCGGACCAGATCGGGCCGCAGCACCTCGGCGTGGCCGTAGGCGCCGCCGTTCATGATCATCTGGCAGAACACGGCGATGTCCCTCGCCGTGGAGAAGACGCCGTCGCAGCCGGTGATGCCGCCCAGCGCGAAGTCCTGCTCGTCCTGCACCTCGCCCCGGGCCACGTAGCCCCGGAGGTCGCAGTACCCCGTGGCCGCGATGCGCTCGACGAGCGCCGGGGGCGGGTTGTACATCGTGTCGTTCATGCGGAGAGGACCCCAGATGCGCCCGTTCGCGACGGTATCGAGATCTTCCCCCGCGGCGGCCTCGATCATGCGACCGAGGAGGCGGTATGTGAGATCGCTGTAGAGCACCGACGTACCCGTCGGGTACTCGAGCGGCGTCTCGGCCATGAGGCGCCAGACGGTCTCGTCGTCCGTCATGTCCAGGAACTGGTTGTCCATCGGCAAACCGGCCGAGTAACGGAGCATGTCATAGACGGAGACGGCCCCCTTTCCGTTGGCGGCGAACTCCGGCAGGTAGCGGGCGACCGGATCGTGCAGCCGGATCACGCCCTCCTGCACGAGCGCGAGCGCCGACGCCGCCGTCGAGAGCACCTTGGTCATCGATTGCAGGTCGAAGATCGTATCGAGCGTCACCGGGTCGTCGACGCCGGCGACCTTGTTGCCGAACGCTCGGTGACCCACGATGACTCCATGCCGCGCGACCAGCGCCGTGGCGCCGGGGAACAGGCCGTCGTTCACCCGGCGCTGGATCCGCGCGAAGACGTCCTCCAGCCGTTCAGAGCTCATGCTCACGTCCTCGGGCTGCCCCGCGGTGAGCGTGGTGCAGGTGACGCCTCTCCAGGGGTCCGAGCCGAGCGCGGGCGCCGCGGCGGCCACCGCCGCGAACTGGGTCATCCCTTGCAAGAACTGCCTGCGGTTGAACGCTCGTCGTTGTTCGGTCATGGCTCTTCCCAACCTTGCTTTCGTCGAGAATGAATGATTCCACGGAGCTCGCCCCGGCAGAGCCGAGGCGCTTTCAGCGTGGGCGTCTGTCGCGCAGATCGGCAACATGTGCGCCAGCGCGGTCTGCTCTCTTTCCCTCCGATCTGCGTCGTCAACAACACCTGATTCCTGCTGCCTTTCAGCCGAGCGGCTGGGCGCGTCGCTTCCAGTTGAGTTGGCACGACAAGAATCAACGCGCAATCGATTGCGGGATGACGCAAGCAGATCTCCTCTCGTCTCGACATCCTGGACGACCGTGGAAGACCGTGGACGAATGCACCGGGGTGTTCGACCTCGCTTCGTGGCTGGATCGCTTCGTGGCTGGATCGCTGAGCGCAGGCGCCGCTGGCGACCGCGCTGCAGGGTGCGCTCGCGCTGCGCGACCGCCGCTGCGGAGACGCTCGATCGCCGCGGACGTCACCTCGCGACGAGACACCGCGCCGCGCCGAGGGCCATCACCTCAGGAGATCTATGCGCGGGCCCGCGCGATGGAAGCGGCGGGCGCATCGAGAGCTCACTGGCCGCCTCGCTCCTCCTCCTGCACGACTCGTCTCCTGTGGTTCTTCTGGATCAGCGCGTGTGTGTCTCCTGTGGTGAGTCGCGCGAGCGTCTCGCTGCCAGAGCACGATGCCGACGGCGCCGCCCTGTCGCGGCGCTGCCGCTCGTCAATGTGCCTGGATGTGAAGACACCGCCGCCGCGCCAAGCTCGAGCGAGGAGCACGATCCAGTCACGAGCGGCGATCCCGGCCCCCGGTGCGGCCGCGGCTGGTCGCGGCGCTCGCCGTCGTGAGCCGCTGGCCACCCGCGCGTTCGCCGCCGCCCTCATGCCTCGGCCTGCGCATGGGGAACAACCTTCGAGGGCCCGCGACCGAAGGCCCGCTGCCTGCGCGCGCCATCACTGCTGCATGCTGTAGAAGGCCCGCTGCCTGCGCGCGCCATCACTGCTGCATGCTGTAGAAGGCCCGCTGCCTGCGCGCGCCATCACTGCTGCATGCTGTAGAAGGCCCGCTGCCTGCGCGCGCCATCACTGCTGCCTGCTGTAAGCAGCATGACGCATGGCGCCAGCAGATACCCATTACATGGACCATTTTTTCTGGATCGATACCTCCGGGCCCGGAACGATGACGCAACGCATCAAATCGGTTCATCGCCACCACCCATGCGCCACGCTGTGTCTTGTCCTGCCCTCCGGGTAGCGAGTTCGGGTTCTTCCCGTACGAGCTCCTCTCTCCAGCGCTGCGCTCACCCCCCGCGCGCGCCGCGGCTCCCGGCCACTCCAGAGGTGACGTCTCGGTCGGCTCCTCGCGAGCGACAGCCTCTTCACAGCGAACTGTCGCCTCGCGCGAGGTGCTCCGGGGTCGCTCCGCGCGGCGACGACGCCGCAACAACCGATGAGCTCGCCATCGACTCACCATTGACTCACAAGTCAACGGCGACGTCGCACTGCCAGTGAGGTTGCATTGACGCAGCGCGCTCACAGCTTGCTCGGCAAAACCTGCTATGCTATCATGATAAATCGCATCGACAACGACTTGGCGCACGCGTCGAGAGCCCATCGACTCCGCGTGACCTATTTTGTCTCGATGCCGCAGCCCTGGTGACGCACAGGTGTCTCCCCGACAACACCAGGCGACAGTGGAGTTGAATTTCTTCGCGATCCGGGCGCTCCGCTCGCGACTCTGCGCTTGGCATCATCCGTGAATAGGCCCCGATGCGAAGACGAGAGGTCTTCGACAGAGCGCGAGAGCGCCGGAGCTGACATAGATAAGCATTGAAGTGGCGCGTACGACCATACGCATCGACGCGCCGCACGGGAGGGCTTCTTCAATGAAGCCCGCTCGGCACAACACAGCTGTACGAAGCCGGCGCGAGAGCGTCGGACGAAGACCCCAGGTCGAGATCGATCGAAACGGACGCGCGCATCGGACGACCCGAGCCGCCCGAGCACACGATCGGCTCAATGGATCGGTAACAGGCTGTCAGCAAACCGGCGCTCTGCGTTCTTGACAACAAAAAGACGAACTTAACACCTCAAATTCGAGGATACAAACGAACATGAAGTCGCTCAAGTCTCGCGTTCTCTCTGGCGTTGGTGCTGCTCTCGTTGCCCTCAGCCTGTCAGCCCCCGCGCTGGCGTCGTGGGAGACGCCGGTCAAGGCCGACGCCCCGGACTACACCACCGTGGCCTCCGGGCTCGTGGCCGTCGCCGCTCAGCTCACGGACACCCTGGACCTCAACGATGAGGTCATCAACGCCGAGCACATCAAGATCGTGTACCTCGACGACGTCCTCAACGACGCCGACATCGATATCGTGGACAACACGCTGAACAACCTCGTCCTGAACCTGCAGATCCTCAACCTGCAGAACGTGCTGAAGGACGTCGACGTCGCCAACGGGATCAAGATCGGCGATGTCCTCAGCAACAACGACGTCGACGTGAGCGATGTCGTCGGCGTGAAGGTCTTCGACGTCAACGGCATCAAGAAGCTGCTCGTGTTCGTCAAGTGAGGCGGACCGCGCGACTCGGCGCGGCGCGCTGACACGACAGACCGGAGCCTGGGAGGCCCGCCGCCTCCCGGGCTTCGATCGATCAAGGTGACCGATGCCCCGGTCATTCTGACCGGTAAGCGCGCGCCGGCTCGCTCGGCGGCCGTGAAATGCAGGCGATCGCCGCCTGGCCTCCGGGGTGCTCTCGCAAGCCCCGCTGTCCATCACCATCGCTGGGCCAGACCATGAAGCGTCGCGCCGGAGCGGCTCGGCGCGATCATCCATTCACCACGCTGCGCCCTGCCCCACCATCGCGGTACCGGCGCCGGGTTCTTCCCGTACGAGCTCCTCTCTGCCGCCCTCCGCTCACCCCTCGCGCGCGCCGCGGCTCATGGCGACCGCAGAGCCGACGGGGCGGCCCGCGTCTCGCGCACAACAGCCTTTCCGCAGCGAACTGTCGTTGCCAGGCGAGGTCGCGCCTTGGTGTCGCTCCGAGTCGCCAGGGTTGATGAGCTCGCCGTCGACTCTATTGGCTCGGAAGTCAACGTCGCATTGCCATCATCCAGTAAGATTGCGCCAACACGACACACGCCCGCCTTGCCAGGCAAAACCTGCTATGGTATCATGAGAAACCAGATCGACAATGCCTGAGCGCACGCGTCGAGAGCCATCGACTCCGCGTGGCTTATTGTCTCAATGTCACAGCCGCGATGAGGCATATATGTCTCTCCGATAACCCCAAGCGACAGCAGCGCTGAACTTGTTCGCGCTCGGGCGCTCCGGTCGCCACTCTGGGGTTGGCATCATCCGTGAATAAGCACCGATGCGAAGACGAAACGGTCTTTCGACAGAGCGCGAGAGCGCCGGAGCTGACACGAACAAGCATTGAAGTGGCGCTTGCGACCCTACGCATCGACACGCCACACGGGAGGGCTTCTTCAATGAAGCCCGCTCGGCACAACACAGCTGCACGAAGCCGGCGCGAGAGCGTCGGACGACGACCCCAGGTCGAGATCGATCGAAACGGACGCGCGCATCGGACGACCCGAGCCGCCCGAGCAAACAATCGGCTCAATGGATAGGTGACAGGCTGTCAGCGAACCGACGTTCTGCGTTCTGAATGAACAAAAGCGGACTGAACACACAAAACTCAAGGATATAAACGAACATGAAGTCGCTCAAGTCTCGCGTTCTCTCGGGTGTTGGCGCTGCTCTCGTTGCCCTCAGCCTGTCAGCCCCCGCGCTGGCGTCGTGGGAGACGCCGGTCAAGGCCGACGCCCCGGACTACACCACCGTGGCCTCCGGGCTCGTGGCCGTCGCCGCTCAGCTCACGGACACCCTGGACCTCAACGATGAGGTCATCAACGCCGAGCACATCAAGATCGTGTACCTCGACGACGTCCTCAACGACGCCGAGATCGACATCGTGGACGACACGCTGAACAACCTCGTCCTGAACCTTCAGATCCTGAACCTGCAGAACGTGCTGAAGGACGTCGACGTGGCCAACGGCATCAAGATCGGCGACGTCCTCAGCAACAACGACGTCGACGTGAGCGATGTCGTCGGCGTGAAGGTCTTCGACGTCAACGGCATCAAGAAGCTGCTCGTGTTCGTCAAGTGAGGCGGACCGCGCGACACGGCGCGGCGCGCTGACACGAGAGACCGAAGCCCGGGAGGCCCACCGCCTGCCGGGCTTCGATCGGTCAAGATGACCGATAACCCGGTCATTTTGACCGGTCAGCGCGCGCGCCGGCTCGCTCGCGGACCGTGAAACGCAGGCGATCGCCGCCTGGCCCCCGGGGTGCTCTCGCACGCCCCGCGGTCCGCTCGCCCCGGCAGCCCCTCGAGGGCGCCGCCCGGCCGAGGGACCCGGGAGGCAACTGCGATGCATCATCGGATGGACGTGCTGGCGCCCGCGTTTCGCGCAAACCCATATCCCCGTTACGCCGAGCTCCGGCGCGAGGCCCCGGTCTGTCAGGTCGAGCCCGGCGGGATGTGGGCCGTGAGCCGGTACGAGGACGTGCTCTTCGTGCTGAAGAGCCCCGAGCTCTTCTCATCTCATGGCTTCAAGGCGGCGTGGCAGCCGCCCTGGGTGGGCTACAACCCGCTCGCGAACTCGATGCTCGCCCTGGACCCGCCGGCGCACACGCGCCTGCGCGGGCTCATCCACCGGGCGTTCGGGTCGCGCACCGTGGTCCGGCTCGCGCCGCGGGTCCGCGCCGTCGCCGAGGAGCTCGCGAGCGGCCTCGCGGGAGAGGTCGACTTCATCGACGCCCTCGCGATGCCGCTGCCGGCGTTCGTCATCGGCGAGGTGCTCGGGCTCGACCACGGGCAGCGCGCGCACTTCAAGCGATGGGCCGACGACATCCTCTCGGTCACGCCGGGGCCCGAGCCGCCCGCCGACGCCGGGCGCATCCGGACGACGATCGCGGAGCTGACCGGGTACCTGAAGGACGTCGTCGCGGCGCGGCGGCGCGCGCCCGCGGACGACACGGTGAGCGACCTCGTCCGCGCCGAGCTCGACGGACAGGCGCTGACGGACACCGAGATCGTCGACTTCCTTGTCCTCCTCCTGCTCGGCGGGCTGGAGACGACGACCCACCTCCTCGGCAATGCGCTCCTCTTCCTCGCCGACCACCCGGACATGATGCGACGCCTGCACGACGCACCCGACCTCGTGCCGCTCTTCCTCGAGGAGGTGCTCCGGTACGACGGTCCGAGCCAGTCCGTCCCACGGCTGACCACCCGGGAGGTCTCGCTCGCCGGGGCGACGCTGCCCGCGGGGGCGCTGGTGCTCGCGCTCGTGGCCTCGGCCAACCGCGACGAGCGGCAGTACCCCGATCCAGACCGGTTCGACCTGCACCGCGGCTCCCACGGAGGGCTCCAGTTCGGACACGGCATCCACTTCTGCATCGGCGCGGCGCTGGCACGCATGGAGGCCCGCGCGGCGCTCGAGGCGCTGGTCGCGCGCTTCCCCCGGGTCGAGCGCTGCCCCGGGGAGATCGCCTATAACCGCACGCTCACCGTGCGCGGACCGGTCGCCTTGCCGCTGCTGTTCATCGCCGGCTGACGGCGCCGCCATGGCGCGATGAGGCTCCCGGAGCGCGTCACCCGATCTCGACGGGCCAGGCCAACCAGGCCAACCAGGCCAGCCAGGCCAAACAAGCCAAAGCCCCCTCCGCGACCGCTCAGCTTGACAGGGGGCGCGCTGGCGCTATTCTCGTCGCACCGGTCAGGAACAGGATCCGTCATTCCACCGACCGACGAGTCATGACGGGCCGCGCAAGCGCCAGGCGACGATAGACCCGAGGATGTCTCCGAGCCCTCATGGGCCGGGGATGATGAGGTCGCGCCATGCGAAAGGCGGAAATCGACGCCCTGGTGCGCGCGCACAAGGGCCGCGCCCGTCCGGTCGCCTTCTTTCACGTGCTTCGCCAGCCGGCGCTCGAGCCGGACGATCATGCCTTTCTGTCCGAGCACATCGAGGAGCTCGGGACATCCGATCTCCTGCGCTGGAGGGCGCGCTGCGAGAGCGGCTTCAGCGGACCGGTGATCCAGCAGCTCGCCCGGCTCGCGATCAGGGATCCCGCGCACTTTCAGCACGAGGTGCTGAGCGTGCCGCGCCTGGAGCTCGACGAGGAGGAGTGGATCGAGCTCTCGGATCTCGTGCGCGGGAAGGTCCCCGCGGGGATCTACGAGCGCGTGCTCGCGCGCTGCCGGCGCGAGCCTGTCCAGTGGGCCTCCGGGTTCATGTTCACGCCAGGGGTCTACCGGGGCCTGCCGCCCCTGCTCGACGGGAACGAGCTCGACGGCCTGGACGCGGAGCGCCCGGCGCTGCGCGATCTGCCGGTCGCGAAGATCCTCGCGGCGCGGCGCGCAGGGGTGCTGTCGCTCGACGACGCCGCGCTGGCCGCGCTGGCGATGGAGCGCGCGCGCGGGTCGGACGAGGACTGGAGCGTCGATATCCTCCACTTCCCCGCGCCGCTGAAGGAAGCGATCCTCGAGAAGGCGCGCCGGACGCCGAGGGCGGGAGAGCGGGCCAACCTGCTCGGCTGGCTCGAGGCGCACGGCGTGGCGAGGGCCGCGCTGATGGATATAGCGCTCGGGTCGATCCGCGCGGGGGGTGACGCGTATCCGGTGCTCTCGTGGCTCGCGCGCCAGCTGACGACGCGGGCAGCCTGGGACAGGCACGGCCTGGAGACGCTCTCCACGCTCATGTCGAGGCGCGCCTTCTCGGAGATAGGCGAGCTCGTGACGCTCGCGTGGAGCGAGGCCGGCCAGGGCGGCAAGGAGATCTCCCGCGGCTTCCTGGAGGCGATCCAGGTCGCCTTCGCGCTGGTCCTGCTCGGGATGGCGCGGGAGGCGCTCGCGGCGGGCCACCAGGCGGGCGCGATGGCGGCGCTGTCGGCGCTCGCGTGCCTCGACCCGCCCTCGCGGGTGAGCCGCGCTGTCCACGAGCTCCGGCGCATCCCGGGCGCGAGCGCGGATGTCGCGGAGCTCATCGCGGTGAACGAGCGGCTGGTGAAGCACAGCGACGCGCGCGACGCCTCGCTCGAAGGGTTCGTGGCCGCCCTGCACGCGATCGCCGACGCGTCCTGCTGAGCGCCGGCGGCCCGGCGCCGGGCGCAGCGACCATGGGAGTCGCCGCCGGCCGCGCGTGACGCGGGGCTTTTGCGCCGGCGCGGAGGCGCGGGGGCGCGTCGCGTCCCTGTAGCCCGGGCGCGCGCCGCGGGCGATGCGGTGATTCGAGAGGGGAGCGGCCGTCGCCCTCCCTTCCAGCGCGGGGTCGGCGATCGCCTGCTCTTCCGGTGCGGGAGGCGGCGGTCGTCTTCCCCTCCAGTGCGGGAGATGTCGGCCGCCTTCGCCTCCGGTGTGGGGGACGCGGTCGCGCTCTCTTTCCAGTGCGGGGAACGGCTTTGCCTCCCCTCGAACGCGGACTCTAGAGGAGCACGCCGATGGCGTTCATCAACTATGCGAGCCGGGAGATCTACTGCAAGATCGTCTATTACGGGCCCGGGCTCTGCGGAAAGACGACGAACCTCCAGTACGTGTACGACCGGACCGTGCCGAGCGCCAAGGGGCGGCTCATCTCGCTCAAGACCGAGAGCGATCGCACGCTGTTCTTCGACTTCCTGCCGCTCGATCTCGGGGGGCTGTCCGGCTTCCGGACGCGCCTGCAGCTCTATACAGTGCCTGGCCAGATCTTCTACAGGGCGAGCCGGAAGCTGATCTTGAAGGGAATCGATGGCGTCGTGTTCGTGGCCGACTCGCAGCGCGCCCGGCTCGACGCGAACCTGGAGTCGATGGACGACCTGTGGGACAACCTCAGAGAAGAGGGCCGCTCGCCCGGGCGGCTGCCGTTCGTCATCCAGTACAACAAACGAGATCTCGACGGGATCGCCGATGTCGCGGAGCTCCGCGGGCTGCTCAACCCGAGCGGAGCGCCCGAGTTCGAGGCCGCCGCGGCGAGCGGACGCGGGGTGTTCGACACCCTGCGGGCAATCGCGAAGCTCGCCCTCAAGGAAATGGATCGCGGGCGCCGCTGAGGCCTCCCGCGCGCAGCTGGGCTCGTGTAGAAGGACATGGACCGACGCCGTGTCCTCGCGTCGGCGAGACCGAGCGCCTGCGCCCGGGCCGCCTCGTCCTGCCTCACTCTCCCACCCAGTCCCCCGTCGCGGAGGCGCGCCATGCCTGAAGACCGTCTCACCGCCGCCGAGCTTCGCGAGATCTGGGCTGTCCTGTCGCCCGCGGAGCGCGGCGAGAGCTTCGAGCACGTCGACCGGAGCGAGGTCCACAGCTTCTTTCTCAGCCTGTCCGAGCAGGAGCAGGCGGCGATCCTGCTCGCGATGCGGGGCAGCGAGCGGACGCTCTGGATGCGGCTCCTCGCGCCCGACGACGCGGCCGACGTGATCCAGCTCGTCCCTCCGAACGACCGCGCCTCGTTCCTCGAGCTGCTCGACGAGCCGACCCGGCGCGAGGTAGCGGCGCTGATGGCGTACGCCGAGGACGCGGCTGGCGGCCTCATGAGCCCGCGGTTCGCGCGCCTGCGGCCCGACATGAAGGTCGGCGAGGCCATCCGGTACCTCCAGCGGCAGGCCCAGGAGAAGCTCGAGACGATCTACTACGCGTACGTCCTCGATCAGGCGCAGCGGCTGCAAGGCGTGGTGTCCTTCCGGGACCTCTTCGTCGCGCCGGGCGACAAGGCAGTGTCCGACGTCATGCGCCGGGACGTCATCTCGGTGCCCGACACGCTGGACCAGGAGGCGGTCGCGCGCGTCATCGCGCACCACGATCTCAACGCGCTCCCGGTCGTCGACGCCGAGGGCCGGATGAAGGGGATCGTGACGGTCGACGACATCGTCGACGTCGTCCAGCAGGCGGCCACCGAGGACATCCAGAAGCTCGGCGGCATGGAGGCGCTCGACACGCCGTACATGCAGACCGGCATGCTCGCCATGGTGAAGAAGCGCGCCGGCTGGCTCTCGGCGCTCTTCCTCGGCGAGATGCTCACCGCGAGCGCCATGGGGCACTACGAGGAGGAGATCGCGAGGGCCGTCGTGCTCGCGCTGTTCGTGCCGCTCATCATCTCGAGCGGCGGCAACTCCGGGTCTCAGGCGACGACGCTGATCATCCGCGCGATGGCGCTCGGCGAGGTCGCGGTCAAGGACTGGTGGCGCATCGTCCGTCGCGAGCTCACCGCCGGCCTGTCGCTCGGCGTCATCCTCGCCACGATCGGCCTCGTCCGCATCCTCGTGTGGCAGGCCATATTCCACACGTACGGGGAGCACTACCGCGAGGTGGCCGCCACCGTCGCCGTGAGCCTGGTCGGCATCGTCACGTGGGGGACGCTCGCGGGCTCGATGCTGCCCTTCGCGATCCGCCGGCTGGGCTTCGACCCGGCCAGCGCCTCTGCGCCGTTCGTCGCGACCCTCGTCGACGTCTCGGGGCTCGTCATCTACTTCAACGTCGCGCAGGTCCTCCTCCGGGGGAGCCTGCTGTAACCCTCCGCCGCCGCTCCGCCCGAGCGCTGGCTCGTGTCCGACGACAGGGCGCGTCCTCGTGGCGTCGCAGCGGTCGCAGCGATGACCGTGGGCCCTGCTCGTGAACGAGAAGTACGACATTCCCTGCGAAAAGGCCGGGCTCTGAGCTCAGGGGAGCGCGCTCGCGGCACGCTGCTCGGCCCGCTCCCAGGTCTGCGCGAACGCTTCGGCGGAGCGGTAGAGATTGCCGACCACCGCTGCGCCACGTCCTGGCTGCCGCTCCACATCGCGCAAGAAGTCCCACATCAGACCGTAGTGAGCGGTGCCTTCGGCTGTGTAGTCCCATTCGCGGTTTCCCGTCCGTGACCTCATGAACCCGCTGTAGAACTCACCCGGGTCGAGGTTTGTCGTCGCGCGGGGCAGCGGCTCGAGTCCGTTCGCGTCGGTGCCTATGCCCGCCACGCGCCCGCCCATCGCCTCGAACGCACGATTGTACGACCTGATGAATCCGGCAGGGGAGATGTCTGCGGAACCGACCCCCATCATGCCGCCCAACCGGCTGACCCGCGCGGCGACGGGAGCGCTGACGGACCGCTCGCTCCCCGGCTCCTCCGCCGTACGAATGCCGGTGTGCCCCATCATGAGCGGGTATCCTCCAGGGGAAATCGCTTCGGCAATTTCTATGGTCCGGATCATCGACCGTTCAGACATGTGATCGAGATCGATCAGCAGCCCCATGCGCATCATCTCTGCCACCGCAAACTCACCGAGCTGCGTCAGGCCGCGGGCATTCACATGGCCACCTGGGATGGAGTCGTAGGCTGCCGTGCGCGGATCGGGCTGGAGCAGATCGTTGATGCGCCTGAACTGGTCCCAGCAGCCAATGACCGGAAACGGGCATTCGAACAAGTTGAAGGCAGGCGGGTATGGAATCACGCTGACTCCGTCCAGGATCGCCTTCATCCACGAGTGCTCGGACGGCATACGCAGCGTGATGGTGGGATCACTCGCACTCGCGATCGTGTAGGGCGCGCCCGTGCTGAACTTGTTCGCATAATTGAACATGTCTTCATATACGGCCGCACCTCCGAACTTGTTGTCGACCACGTGAATGGGAAACACGTATCGAACGCCCTTGCTGTGCAGACGGCGAATCTCCCCTCGAACGTCGTCCAATGATGGATTCGACGTATTGAAGTTTCCTAGATTATCCACCTCCACGCCCAGGACGACAGCCAGCTTCCCGTCACTGACGATGCGACGAAGGTCGGCCGCGCTGAACGCGATCTCCATGAAGTCGCTGTGGCGCCCCACGAAGGCGTGCATTTCATCGATTTGCAGGTCGGCAGACGCGCGGTCGTCGCGCGGCGGATCGCCATTGACCATGGTCCCCAGCAGCTCGTTGTTCACAGCCAGGGCGACCATGACTCTCAATCCACCCTGGTACGCACGCTCGATCCACGACCACCACATCTGCTGATGAATGACCGAGGTTTGATGCGGCCAGAACGGCAGATCTGGGTAGCCCTCGTGCTCGTGGTCGCCGTGAACGTTACCGGTCTTGTGGACGAAGCGTGTGTCGAGCCCGTGGCTCAAGATTGCGGCCCGGACGTAGTCGCCGCAGCCGTTGTCCGTGCCCCAGCCACCGTGGGTCGAGTTGCAGTGGCCAAGCGCCTGTGCGATGGAGGTCGCCCTCAGCTCCGTGGGATTGCAGTCCCGCGTACCCGCAGGGATCAAGGAGCCGACGTCGGGCACGCCGTGCATCAGCTTCTTCCCGAACCCGAGGTGGCTCATGGGATGGGTGTGGAGGTCCGCCCATCCATGTAGCTGCTCAGGTGAGACGATCGGCTCCAGGCTCCAACGTCGCGATGGCTCGGCGGCATCCCGTGCAGTGGCGACGCGAGCCCCGTTCTGCGTACGCGCGCTGACCACGTCGAGGTAGGTTCCGAGCTTCGATCTCAGCGCGACCGTGCCGTCTGGTTGGGTTTCAACCCTCCATTTCTGCGCGTCGCTCCCGTTGAAGTCCCAGATGTGAACCGGTGTTCCCGGTGCCGTCCTCCCCCCTTCGACGTCGAGGTAGCGGCCCATCTCCGACTTGATGAAGAAGGACTCCTCCCCCGGGACGGGTATGATCTCCCATTTCTGATTGGGCCCGCCAACTTTGTCCCAGATCTGCAGCGGCGTACCCGCCGCCGCTCTGACTTCGTAGACATCGAGATAGCGGGTCGCGAGGTCTGTCTTGATGTAGTAGGTGCCGGGGATCACCTTGACCGGTTCGAGCCGCCACGCGGTCCGCCCTGCAGTGTTGGGCCCCGTGACGACCTGAACACCATCGGCGTTGCGGTCGGACTCCACTTGCAGATACGTGCCGAGCCGCGACTGGAGGACGAGCGTCCCGTTGTCGTCCAAGATTCGCCACTTCTGCGCGTCGCCTCCGTTGAAGTCCCAGATGTGGACCGGCGTTCCTGGTGCCGTCCCGCCCCATCGCACGTCGAGGTAGCGGTCCACGTCCGGACGGATGTTCGACCGAATATAGTAGTAGCCATCTTCGGGTGACTTGATGACCTCCCATTCCTGATTGGGTCCGCCGACCCTTTGCCAGATCTGTAGCGGCGTACCAGCACTCGGGTTGTCGCCGGAGACGTCCAGGTAGCGTGGCGCCGCTTCATACCGGATGAAGTAGCGCCCAGGCAAGATCGGCCTGTCTACAGGTGCAGCAGATGCAGCAGCCGCAGCGTGTCCGACTTGTAGTACGAGAAGCAAGAAGGACAGCAAGCTTGGAGCACGGGAGCAGAACGTTGCGCGAGACATGGCAGCCTCCGTTCAATGGAAACGCGGTGTGCGTGACCGCTGGCCTTGCCTGTGGGTCTCCTAGAGCGACAAACGGGTTGAAACCACGAGAAAAAGCAGGAATTTCACAGGGAGGCGGGGAGGCGGGGAGCGAGAGACGGCAAGAGGGAGAAATTCATTTTTTTTCTTCCTCCCCGCCTCCCCGCCTCCCTGTGAAAATTCTCCGGGTTTCAACGTGATCGGTGTTCTAGCGCTCGGAATGCAGGCGTGTCAGCGCAAGATTTTTTGCCCAGCCTCCTCCAGCAGGCGCGGCAACGACGTGACGGTTCAGATCATCCGTCGATTCCATGCTGTGCCTGTTCATGGAAAGTGAGGGCAGCATGGTGGGGTGTTCGGCTTCACGTCGCGCGCAAGTGTACTGGACCCAGGTGGTTTGCGGGCCCATGAGCGAGCCCCCGCCCCGGCTGAGCGAGCCCTCGCGCAGCCGCGCCGGCCGACATCCGGATGCCGCGCGGCGCGGGCCTGGATCTCTCTCCCGCTCGCCAGCGCGCCGCGCCCGATCGGGCTGGGCACATCGATCGCGATGAGCCCGGCGCACGCCGCTCGGCGCTCACGCCGCTCGGCGCTCATGCCGCTCGGCGCTCATGCCGCTCGAACGACGGGCGCCTGGCGCCGAGCGCGCGTCCGCTGTGCCGGTACGGCGCGGCGCATCGCACCGGGACGCGAGAGAAGACCTGCGCGCGCACAGGAAATACAGTACACCCCAGCGATGATGGCAGAGACGTGCGGCATTTGCGGAGGCGACGGTCGCATCGCCAATTCGTTTGGAAACACCACCACGTGCCCGAGCTGCCACGGATCGGGGCGTCGATCCGACGAGGGGGGCCTCCGCGACGTCACCAAGACGAAGGCCTCGCACCACCGCCCGACGAACGTGGCGGCCGTCGTCGAGAAGCAGACGTGGCCCGCGACCCTCGAGGGCGGCCAGCTCGCGAACGAGGTGCGGGCCAGCACGACCGTCTCGAACGAGACGAAGGCGAAGCTGACGCGCGAGATCATCGAGCACGAGGGCAGCCACGGCAAGTGCACGCAGACCTTCCTCAAGAAGATCCGCAAGCAGATTCGCCCGCCGGCGCCCTGATCCAGGGCGCGAGCCGCGGGTGCGCATCGCGCCGGGCGCCGGCGGACGCGGTCGACGAGCAGGCGCGCCCGGGCGGCCGCCGGAGGGTCCCGGACCACTGCACATTTGTCCACAGTCGGTGGTGTTCCTGTGGACAATCTGAGCGCGGGTGCTGCCCCTCGCTCTCCGGGCGCGGCTCACACGGGGCCGCCGGAGCGGGAGGGCGGCGCCCCGCCGGCGGGTCACGGGTGCGCGGCAGCGCTCGAAGAGGCCTGCCCAGGCGAGATCGCTGATCGAGCCTTGTTCAATCCTGCAGCAGCAGCGCTGCGCCGATCACGCCCCCGTTCGTGTCCGCCTCCAGCGGGTCGAACGTCGGGAGCCAGCCCGCGTCGGTCAACTTCCTGATCTGGTGGGACGCGGACGAGCTGCGCGAGCTGCAGAACAACACGTCGATCACTGCCCGCCAGCGCACAGGCGCACGCGGCCAGCTACCCGCGCGGCCAGGACACCGAGCGCTCCACCAGCCAGTAGAGCCCCAGGGCGACGACAACCAGGGACAGGCCTCTGGCGCCATGGCGCGCAAACGCAGGCACGGCCCGCAACCTCCACAGGATCGGCAAGAACAGGAGGGTGATCCCCAGCTGTCCGAGCTCGACACCGAGGTTGAACGAGAGGAGCGGGACCACGATCGAGCCTCCGTCCTCGCCGAGCCCCATCTCCCTGAGCACGCCCGCGAAGCCCAGGCCGTGAACGAGCCCGAAGGCGAACGTGAGCGCCCAGCGTCCCTTCGGCTCCTCGCCCCGGAGCAGGTTCTCGGCGCCGACGAACACGATCGTCGCGGCGATGAGCGGCTCGACGATGCGGCCCGAGAGCGTGACCACCTGGCACACGGCGAGCACCAGCGTGAGCGAGTGCGCGAGCGTGAAGCAGGTGACGATGCCGAGCGCCGATCGGACGCCGCGGCACACCGCCAGGAGCGCGGCGAGGAACAGCAGATGATCGTACCCCGTGAGGATGTGCTCCACGCCGAGGCGCAGATACTGGCCGAACGAGGGCATCTCGGGGGGCTTCGCCGGCGCCGGCGCCCCCGTGCCCGCCGCCGGCGCGCCGATCTCGACCTCGAACGTCGAGTCCTCGGCGCGCAGGAGCCGCTGGCCAAGGAGCGCGCCCTCGCTCCTCACCGTGATCTCCACGCCATAGGTGGTATCGGGCAGGCGCTTCAGGAGCACGGCGTCGAACCGGAGCGGGCCTGTCGCCGGTGGCGGATAGACGAGCGTCACCTCGATATCGTCCTCCACGGTGAGCGCGGCGCTCGACGCGCGGGGCCGCAGCGCTTCGCCGCCGGCGGTGATCTCGTGGAGGCGCGGCCCGCAGGCCTCCATGCGCGATCGCAGCGCCTCGCGCGCGGCGGCGCCCTCCCTCGGGCGCTCGCCGGCCGCGGCGGGGCACGACGTCGCGGCCGTCCCGCGCCCCATCGTGGTCTGCACCTCGAGCCGGTCGACGTGCAAGCTCGCCTCGACGGTGATCTCGAAGGGATCGTGCGCGGACGCGCTGCCCGGAGAGAGCAGCGCGAGCAGCGCGATCGGGAGAGCAGGCAGGAAGCAGCGCAAGAGACCTCCAGGAGACGGTGTTGGAACATGCGAGATCGAGGTCGCGCGCGCCTCGCCCGCAGGGCTCAGCGGCGGGTGGAAAGGCCGACGCGCTGTCTCATTTCCGGTACTGCGCGAGCAGCAGGCCGGTGTCGGCGGTGCCGTCGGCCACGAAGCCCGCCATGATGCGGGCGCCGGTCTCCTGGAAATGGGTGCCGTCGACCGAGCCGTCCGCCCGGATGAGGAAGAAGTCCTCGCCCGCCGCCACGCACCCGATCGACCTCAGATAGACGAGCGTCTTCTCGTTGAGGTCGATGACGGGCACGTCCAGGTCACCGCCGAGCTCCCGCATCGCCTGCGCATACGCGGCCAGGCCGTTGCCGAAATCATGGCTGTCCCCGGAGCAGGATCGCCGCGGCGGCGGGGTGACCAGCACGGGTATCGCGTCGTGCTCCTGCGCGCCCGTGATGTACTGCGTGAGGTACGATTTGAAGTCCGTCGCGGGGTCCAGGTAGTAGGGAATGGTGACGCCGTCGCGCTCGTACGTCGCGGTCCTGTTGCTGTCGTTGGTGCCGAACTGCACCAGCAGGTAATCTCCGCTCTGGATGTCGTCCAGGATGTCGGTCAGACGCCCCTCCTCGATGAACCGGCGCGCGGTACGGCCGCCGATGGCCCGGTTCTCGATGTGCACCCGCTCGTCGAAGAACTCTCCGAGCATCTGCCCCCAGCCCGCCTGGTGAATCGGGCTGTTCGCGTAGGTCTGTACGGTCGAGTCGCCGGCGACGTACACCGAGACGTCCGGCAGCTCGGCGCTCCCGCCGCTGCCCTCCGCTCCACCGGCGGTGCTCGTCGTCCCCCCGGCCGCGCCACCGCCTCCCCCCCCTGCGCCGGCGCCGCCAGCGCCCGTGCCGCCGGCGCCACCCCCGGAGCCGCTGCTCGCGCCCCCCACACCGCTGCTGCTGCTGCTGCTGCTGTCGCTGGCGCTGCTGCTGCTGCTCTGCGCGGCGGGCTCGTCGTTGGCGTCTCCTGGGTCGCAACCACCCGCAGCGAGGCCGAACACGAGCGAAGGCAGCAGGACGGTCGAGCAGATGGGTCGAATGATCATGGCAGGCTCCTGAGAGAGGACGGTGCACGCACGAGCACGCCTCGACGGCGTGCTCCGAAAGAGGACATAGATGACATGCGCGTGCGGGCGCTCGAGAAATGAGCGGCGCCGGCGCGCCCGCCGCGGGGCGAGCGCGCGGGCGCCGCTCGGCGAGGATCACGGCAAGCAGGGCACCGAGATCTCCGGAGCGGGCGGGTCCGCCATGCCGTCGCCCAGGTAGAAGCTCGTGTGCGGAGGCTGATTGTAGGCGACGTTCTGCCAGGCAATCCCGAGGCGGTACTGGGGATCGTGCAGGAGCGTGTGGATGCGCCGATCCGTGGGGATCGTCGTCGTGTAGATCCGCAAGGCTTTGCCGTCCGTCGTCCTCCACATCACCTCTTCCCGCCAGTCACCGAAGAGATCGGCGCTGAGGGCAGGGGTCGCCTTGGTCCCGTTGTTCGAGTCGCACCCGTCGGCGGTCAGCAGGTTGCCCCCGCCGTACTTGCTGATCCGGTTGCGATCCAGGAGCTCCCGCAGCGGATCGGCGTCCCACCAGACCGCGAAGTTGCACGAGGAAGGAGCGTCGCCGACCCGTTCTCCCCGCACGTTCCAGAGGCTGCCGCTCAGACCGGCGCCCGCGACCCACATCTCCAGCCCCCGGTGCGCCGGATCCAGATCGGCCGCCACGCCGCGGCCAGGCCCCTCCCCGTCATCTCCGGCGGCCTGCGACGCCTTCTTCCACAGGGTCTCCCCGGTCCGGGCGTCGTTCAGGTGGGCGCCGGCGTCGTCGAATCGCTCCTGGATATCGAAGACCTCGATGCCCGGCCTGTCCGGGTCGATGTCGGTGAGGTGCATGGCGTCACCATGCCCGTACCGGGTGTTCCACAGCGGCGACCCATCATCGTCGATCGCCATCGCGCCATAGACGATCTCGTCCTTGCCGTCAGCATCGACGTCGCCGACGCTGAGCTGGTGGTTGCCCTGCCCGGCGTATTCCCGGCGCCCGTCGTTGCTGTCGAACGTCCAGACGTTCGTCAGCTGGCCATCCCTCCAGTTCCACGCCGCGAGGACGGTCCTCGTATAGTATCCGCGGCACATCACGAGGCTGGGCCTCTTCCCGTCGAGGTACGCCACGCCGGCGAGGAAGCGGTCGACGCGGTTGCCGTAGTTGTCTCCCCAGTCGTCGACGTTGCCCCGGGCCGGGATGTAATCGACCGTGGCGAGCTCGCCGCCGGTCCTCCCGTCGAAGACGGTGAGGAACTCCGGGCCCCTCAGGACATAGCCGTCGCCGTTCCGGTGGTTCGCGTCCGGGTCGCCGAGGACCTTGCCCTTGCCATCGACGGTCCCGTCCGCGGTCTTGGCCGCGACCTCGGCCCGCCCGTCGCCGTCGAAGTCGAAGACCATGAACTGCGTGTAGTGGGCGCCCTCCCGGATGTTGCGGCCCAGGTTGATCCTCCACAGGAGGGTCCCGTCGAGCTCGTACGCCTCGAGCTTCGTCTCGCCGGTGCTCCCTTTCTGCGAGTTGTCCCGCGGGGTCTGCTCCTGCTTCAGGACGATCTCGAGCTCTCCGTCGCCGTCGAGGTCCCCGACGGACGCGTCGTTGGGCGTGTGGCCGGAGAGGGTCTGCAGGGGAACCGTGATGTAGTTGCGCGCGATCACGGTCGCGGGCTTCGACGGCGGCTGCTCCTGCCCCTGGAGGACGGGCCGAACCTCGTACGAGGACCGGTCGCCTCCGTCGCGATCGACGTAGTTGGTCGACGTCGCGATGGGCTCGCCGTTGATCTTGGCGCCGTCGCGGTAGAGGTTGAAGGCCACGTCCGGAGGATCCGTGCCCAGCAGGCGCCACCCGACGTAGACGCCGTCGCCCGTCTTCACGGCGACCAGCCCGCGCCCGAGGTTCTCCATGAGCCGCCCCACCGGCTCCTGCCCGGCGCCCACGCAGGCGTCCAGGCTGCCCCCGTCGCCCGCTCCCGGGCTGCCGCCGGCGCTGCTGCTGCCAGCGCTGCTGCTGCTGCCGCCGGTGCTGCTGCCGCCGCCGGTGCTGCTGCCGCCGCCGGTGCTGCTGCCAGCGCTGCCCGACGGCTCGCCGCCGCCATGGCCCGCGGCGCCGGCAGCCCCAGCCGAGCTGTCCTCGGCGCTGCATGCGCAAAGGAGGGCCGCCGAGAGCAGCGCAGGCAAAGGAACCGCACCTCGTCTGTAACTGCAATTAAGAATGGTTGATCGAGACATGGACTCTCTCTCTCCTCCCCCGGCCATCGAGGCACGACGCCGCAGGGCGACCGGCAAGCGCATGTCGCTCGCTCGGACGCGAGCGCGCCGCCGAGCGACCATCAAGTTCACTGTCCGTTGGGTGTGGATGAATTGGATGTGGCTGAAGAAGGTACGAGGCCACCCGCCAGGCACCGCTCTGCCCTCCCTGTGAGCCGAAGCGCCCACAATCAATCACACGTTGTCCGGATTTCCTGCAGGGGCCGGAGCAGCCGCTCGGAGACGCAGCGTTGCGCCGACGAAGGAAGCCGCGGAGCAGCTCGCGTCGAGCTCTGACGCCCGCCCGCGCTCCCCGGGACCCGACGCGGGCGGGCGTCAGAGCTCGACGCCGAGGAGCACGCCGGGCCGGAAGCGGTAGCGCGCGAGGACGGTCTCGGTCCCCTGCTCGAGCATGAGCTCGTAGCGGACGCGGGCGCGCCGGGCGCGCCGGGCGCGACGGCCGGCGGCGCTGCCGGGACGGCGCCGCCGCCGGCCGCCAGCGCGGGCGCCGCGGCGAGCGCGAGCGCCGCGGAGAGCCCGATCCCGGTCCACGCTCGCTTCGTGATCACCCTCCGAGCTCGGCGAGGCGGCGGCGCGCGTGCTCGACATAGGGCGAGCTCGGGTGCTCCCGGAGCAGGCGACGCCAGCTCTGCGCCTCGTCGGCGGAGCGCCCGAGCGCCCGCAAGGCGCGCCCGCGGCCGTAGAGCGCCTCGACCGCCAGCGGGCGCGCGCCGGCGATGCCGAGGTACCTGTCGAACTGCGCGAGCGCCGCGGCGGGCGAGCCGCTGTTGAGGAGCAAGCTGCCCAGCGACACGAGGGAGAGCGTGGCCTCGGGCGACCTCGCGAAGCCCTTCTGGAGCGCGCGGTAGAGCTCGATGGCGCGCTGGGTGCTGCCGGCGCGCCGCGCGTCGTTGGCTTCCCGGAAGAGCTGCTCCGCCGTCGGGGCGGAGGACGCGGCCGCGCCCGGCCCTCGCGGGGCCTCCTGCGGCCGCGCAGCCGGCGCCGCGAGCTCCGGCAGCGCCGCCCCGGCGGGCGCCGCGGCCGCCCCGGCGGGCGCCGGCGCGCCTTCCGGCGCGGGCTCACCGGCGGGCGGCGCGGGCTCGTCGACGAGCGGCGCGTCCGCGCGCGGGCGGGACACCACCGCGCGCAGCGAGGGCTGGAGCAGGCGGACGCTCGGGGTCGGCTCCGGCGCCGGGCGCCGCTGTACGAGCGCCGCGGCCGCCACGCCGCAGGCGAGGACGGCCGCCGCGGCGTAGAGCCAGGCGCTGCGCTTCCAGCGAGCCCCGCGCGCGCCGGCGAGGCCGCCCCCGGGCGGCGCGAGGTCGTCTCCGTGCCGCACGTCGTTGTCGGGCCGCACCGGCGCGCCCTCGCGCCGCACGTCGAGCGCTGCCCCGCCGATCGCGATGCTCGCGATGCGCGCGAGGAGCTCCGCGTCCCCGGGCTCCGCCGCGCCCACGGCGTCGAAGTCCTGCGCGAGCTCCCAGCTGATCCGGCACGACTCGCAGGCGCCCAGGTGGGCGTCGAAGGCGAGCCGGTCCGGCTCGGTCGCGACGCCGCGGCGCACCCGCGTGAGGAGCTCGCTCCGGCAGTCCAGGCTCATGATTCCCTCCCCCGGAAGAGCTCGGCGAGCTTGGTGTTGTTGGCGAACGCGCGCCGCAGGGACTCCTTGCCGAGCCGGAGCCGGCTCCAGATCGTGTTCGGGGAGACGCTGGCGAGCGCCGCGATCTCGTCGACCGTGTACCCGAGCACGAAGTGCAGGGCGAGCGCCTCGGCCGTCGACTCCGGCATCCTGTCGAGCACCTCGAGCACCATCTCGCGCCGCCGGGTCGAGACCGCCTCGGCGAACGGCGACGGGCCGCTCTCGTCCGCGGCCGCCTCGACCGGCGCGTCCAACGCGTCGAAGCGAGCGCGCATGCGGAGGCGCCGGCGCGCGCCGAGCGCGGTCATCACGGCGACGCGGTTCGCGAAATGGACCACGGTGCACTCCGCGCGGAAGGACGGCAGCGCCTGGAGCAGCGCGAGGACGGCCTCCTGGGTGACGTCCTCGACGTCGGGGTGACGAGGGCCGAGCACCTTCCTCACCGTCCGTAGCATGGAGCCGCCGAGCTCGGTGACGAGCGTGCGAATGGCCGCGGGGTCGCCCGCCGCCGCCGCGCGAGCAAGCCCGAGCAGCTCGTCCGCCCGCGGGGGCGCTCCCTCCGCCGGGGGCGGGAGGTCGGTCGCAAGCTTTCGCACGTCAACCACGATGCACGAGGCCGGAAGTCCTGGTCAAGGCACGCTTCGGCGGGCCTCGTCGACGGCGGCCGCGCCGCTCCGGGTCGACGCGGCCCGATCCGTGGAGCGCCGCTCACGACGACCTGCGGAGCGGCGATGACACTCGTTGCCGTTGCGGCGATGAGGTCTCCTCGCCGCAGCTCGCGAGCAGCGCCGGCCCGAGCAGGAGCGCGATCGCGAGCGTCGCTGTTCGGCCGTGAGCGGGGCGCACGTCAGGGCCCTCCGGAGACCGGCCAGCCGTCGCTGTCCCACGCCAGATCCGAGATCCGCAGCGTGGGGGCGCCGTTCGCTTCCGCGTTGTACGCGTGATAGACGTTGTACGCTCGGTCCTTGGCGAACAGGACGGCGTTGTGCCCGGGTCCTCGCCACCGGGAGTCCCCCGAGACGAGGAGGGTGCCGCCGCCGGACAGCATGGCCGCGCCCTCCCTGTCCGCGTACGGGCCGGTGATGCTCGTCGAGCGGCCGACGGCGATCTTGTACGTGCTGTCGACCCCGCGGCAGCAGGAGTCGAACGAGACGAACAGATAGTAGAAGCCGCAGCGCCGGACGATGAAGGGCGCCTCGAGCGCCCCGCCGGCGCCGGGGCGCGAGGCGAGGGCGTGGAGCTCGTTGTCGGCCCGCTCCCCCGACGGGGAGAGCTTCACCATCTTGATCCCGCTCCAGAAGCTTCCGAACACGAGCCACGGCGTGCCGTCTTCATCCAGCGCAACATTGGGGTCGATGGCGTTCCAGTCGTCCTGGGTCGCGTCGTCGTTCGAGCAGATGGCGGCCCCGCGGTCCGTCCACGGCTCTGTCGAGTCGAGCGATGCCTTGGTCGCGTGTCCGATGCACGACTTGTTGCTGCCGAACGTCGAGGCGGAGTAGTAGAGATGGTAGGTGTCCCCGAAGCGGGAGATATCGGGCGCCCACAGGTCGCTCACGCCCGGCACCCGCTCTGCGAGCCAGGCGGGCCTCGCCTCGAACACCCGACCTGCAGGCTGCCAGTCGAGGAGGTCCGAGGAGGTCTTCATCGGGAGCCGGTCGCCGGTCTGGAAGAGGTAATACCGGTCGCCGGCCTGGATGACCGACGGGTCGTGGGTCCCGAGGTCCCCTGATAGGCGCAGCGCCCCGGGCGGGCTCGCGGGGTCGTGGAGCGCCTCCGCGCACCGGTCGCCGCTGCCTCCGGCGCCGCCGCTCCCTCCGGCTCCGGCGCCGCCGCTCCCTCCGGCTCCGCTCCCTCCGGCTCCGGCGCCGCCGCTCCCTCCCGCGCCCCCGGTGCCGGTCGTGTCGGCGCGACCTCCCGCGCCGCTGGTGCCCGCGGTGGCGGAGGCGGTCGTCGTGGAGGTGGTGCTTGTGGCGCCGCTGTCCTGACCACCCGAGCCGGAGCTCGGGCCCGGAGTCTCCGAGCCACAACCCGTGAGCGACGCGACGACGCCGAGCAGGAGGCCCCACGTACGTACAGACCCACATCGTCGCCGCGACCGGCCAAATAGAGGATGCATTGAAGCTCCTGGGGGGGTGTTCTTGATCCCGCTTTCCCCAGGTAGACCGGAGCGCCCCCGATCAATCACGGGTCGCTCGAATTTCTCGTCCGGGCCGGGACGATCGCGTCCGACGGTAAATCTACGCCGAGAAAGGATGCTGTGTCGCGCGCGCTGAAGAACCAGAGCCTGAGCCCGTCTCCGGAGACGGAGGGAGTGTCCTCGATCTCGGCGCTGTTGAGCTCCTCCACGGCGCGCGGCGCGTCCCAGGGCGAGCCGAGCGCTGCCCGCCGCGACGTGAAGAGGTCCCGGTTCCCGTCGCGATCGGACATGAAGTAGATCTCGAGCAGGTCGCCCGTGAGCGTCGGGTCCTCTTCCCTGGCCTCGGAGTTGAGCTCCGCGACCGCCGTCGGCGTATCGAACGTCGGCCGCTCCGGCGCGCCTCCCCCGCCCTGTCCTGGCGTGAAGTTGCCGATCACGAAGCGCTGATCCTGGCACCCTGCCCCGCCGAGCGCGAGCCAGAGTCCCCACGCCATTGCGATCTCCTGGCCCCCCCAGCTCATCGATTCCCATTCACACGTCAGAAAGTTGGTTTCGAATCAATCGCTCGCCCCGTTCGGCAGCGGCAGGCCCCCGCGGAGTATGCTCGTCGCGCGGCGCGGGGAGGGCTGATGCCCGAGCCCCTTTCGACAGCGGCAGGCCCCCGCGGAGGGTGCTCGTCGCGCGGGGAGGGCTGATGTCCGAGCCCCTTTCGACAGCGGCAGGCCCCCGGGGAGGGTGCTCGTCGCGCGGCGTGGGGAGGGCTGATGTCTGAGCCCAAATAACGCCGTGTCTCCGGCGTGCGCAGCGCGCCGGAGACACGGCGTCCCAGGCGAGTTCTGCCCTCCCCGCGCCGCGCGACGAGCACCCTCCCCGGGGGCCGTGCACCTCGGCACGCCCGCCCCCTCTCTTCTCCGCTGCTCGGCAGCCCCGCGGGTCCCACGCCTCACCCGATGCCCGCCTCGCTGGGCGGCGCGACCGCCTTGTCGTCCCCCGCCTGGATGGGCACGTGGGGAAACCAGAGCGCCGAGATGAACCCGACCACGCCCATGGCCGCGATGATCCAGAACACCGTGGTGAGGCCGGACGTGAGCGCCTCCCCGAGGTGCTGCACGATCGCCGGATCGAGCCCCCGCGCCCCCTCCGCCGTCAGCAGCCGGCTCGCCGCGTCTTCCGGGATCGACGGGTCCTTCGCGAGCTGCGCGGTCAGGACGCCGCCCATGACGCCCACCGCCACCACCCCGCCGAGCAGCCGGGAGAACATCGTGCTCGCTGTCGCGATCCCGCGCTGATCCCACGCGACGCTGCTCTGCACGGCGATGAGCAGCGCCACGTTCGAAAGCCCCATGCCCACGCCGAAGACCAGCGTCGTCGCGCGGAGCATCAGCGGCGTGTCGTGCGCCCCGCCGAGCGCGAGCGCGAGCCCCGCCAGCGCCGTGACGCCGAGCCCGAGCCAGATGAGCGGGCGGAACCCTACCCGGGGGATGAGCCGCCCGCCGATCGCGCTCGCGATGGGCCAGCCGATCAGCATCGGGGCGATGGCGCTCCCGGCGTCCGTGGGGGTGCCGCGGAGCACCCCCTGCACGAACAACGGCACGAAGGTGATCGTGCCCATCATCGCGCCGCCGAGGATGGCGCCGGCCACGTTGGAGATGAGCATCACCGGGCGCCGGAAGAGCGGCAGCGGGATCATCGGCTCGGGCGCCCGGCGCTCGACCGCGAAGAACGCCGCGAACAGCACCACGGACGCGATCGCGGCGAGGAGCGTCGTCCCCCCGCCCAGCCGCCCCGTGGCGAGCAGCAGCGCGACAACGCCGGCGGACAGCAGGGCCGCGCCGAGGAAGTCGAGCTCGTGAGGCCGCTTCTCGATGCGCTCGTGGAACGAGGTCGCCACGAGCGCGACGGACGCGAGGCCGAACGGGATGTTGATGTAGAAGACCCAGCGCCAGGAGAGGTAGTGAACGATGAGGCCGCCCACCATCGGGCCGATGATGCCGAACAGCCCCCACGCGGCCCCGAAGACGCCCTGGATCCGCGCGCGCTCGTTGAGATCGAAGATGTCGCCCGAGATGGTCATGGCCATCGGCTGCATGGCCCCGGCGCCGGCCCCCTGGAGGGCGCGGAAGGCGATGAGCTGCGGCATCGAGCGCGCCGCGCCGCTCGCGATCGAGCCGATCAGGAAGACGGCGATGCCGAAGAGCATGACGGGCTTGCGCCCGTAGATGTCCGACAGCTTGCCGCAGATGGGCACCAGGACCGACGAGGTGAGCAGGTAGGCGGTGGTGACCCAGGCGTACTGGTGAATGCCGCCGAGATCACCGATCACGGTGGGCATCGCGGTGGCCACGACCGTGGATTCGAGGGCGGCCATGGCGAGGGAAAGGATGAGCCCGACGACGGTGAGGGCGCGGTGGGTCTTGCGTTCGGAAGCCATGCAGGTGGTCGGGGATGTGGTGTGGACGAGCCGGCGCGGCAAGCGTGCCACCGCGCGGCGGCGCGCGTCGAGGCGGAAGGCGCGCGTCGACGCGGGAGGCGCGCGCCCACGCACACCCGCGGCTACGGCCGGATCCCGAGCGCGCGCAGCATCGCGGGCGTGATCTTCTGTCGGACGTTCCCGTAGCGCGCCCACGGGTCCGCCTTGAGCGAGGCAAGGCGCTCGGGCAGGTTCCTGATCGTGAACTGATCCGAGCGCACCTCCGGCCCGAGCTCCTCCCAGGAGAGCGGCGTCGACACCGGCGCCCCCGGCCGCGCCCGCGTCGAGTATGCGGCCACCGACGTCGCGCCCCGCGTGTTGCGCAGGTAGTCGATGAAGATCTTCCCCTTCCGCTGCGCCTTCGAGACCACGATCGTGTACCCCTTCGGGTCGCGCCGCGCGATGTCGCCCGCCAGCGCCTTCGTGAACGCGAGGCACTCGTCCCACCCGCTCCGCGGCGCGAGCGGCACCACGATGTGAAACCCCTTGCCGCCCGTCGTCTTCACGAAGCTCTCGAGGCCGAGATCGGTGAGCCGCTCCCGGAGCAGGAGCGCCGCCGCGATCACGCGGTCCCATGAAACCGAGGGATCCGGGTCGAGATCGAACACCACCCGATCCGGCAGCTCGAGCTTCGATGTGGTCGAGTTCCACGTGTGGATCTCCAGGGTCCCCATCTGCGCGAGCGACACGAGCGCCTCGGCCGAGTCCGCCACGAGGTACTCGCCCGCCTTCGTCTTCTCCTGGATCGTCACGCGGCGGAGCGCCGACGGCCCCCACACCTTCGAGTGCTTCATGTAGATGCACTCCCGGTCCGCGCCCTCCGGGCAGCGCACCAGCGTGAGCGGCCGGTCCTTCACCTGCGGCACCATCCGCTCGGCGATCGACGCGTAGTAGAGCGCGAGCTCGCGCTTCGTGATCCCCTGCGACGGATACAGCACCTTGTCCGGGTGCGACAGGCGCACGCCCGCGACCGAGGCCTCCTCGCCGCCCTCCGCGCCTCTCGCCGCGGCCGCGCGCGCCCTGGCCGTCTTCTTCGGCGCCGCGCGCTCGCCCGCCCCGCGCGCCGCCGTCTTCTTCTCCGCCTCCCGCCCCGGTGCGCTGCCGCACGAAGCGCGGACCCAGCCCGGGCCGCGGCCGGGCACATAGGGCGCGTCGATCCGCTTCGACACGATCCCCTTCAGCGACAGCTGGCACCCCTTCTGGACGACCTCCTCCCACGAGCCCTCGACGTGGTCGGCGTAGCGCAGGGGGCCCGCGCCCTCGCTCGAGGCGCCGAGCAGCCGCTTCAGGGCCTGCTTCCTCGCCGAGAGCGGCGACGCCTGGAGGTCCTGGCCCTCCAGGTACAGGAGATCGAAGACGAAGTAGACGACCTCGCCGCCCCGGGGAGCTGCCTTTGCGCCGGGCGGCGGCGGGGCCGTGGTGCCGTCCCGCCGGAGCACCGCCACCTCGCCGTCGAGCAGCGCGCTCTTCGGCCCGAGCCCCGCGATCGCCCTGGCGATGTGCTCGAACCGGCCCTCGACGTCCTTCCCCTTCTCGTCCACGAGCCGGACGCGCCCTTCCTCGACCCGGGCCATGATCCGGCAGCCGTCGTACTGGATCTCGTGCAGCCAGCCCTCGCCGTCCGGCGCTCCGCTCGCCTTCCCCTTCCCCTTCCCCTTCCCCTTCCTCGCCGGCAGGCGCTCCGGCAGCTGCGGCCGCACCTTCGCCGGCATCGCCGCCTTGCGCGCGCCCTCGACCCGCGCCGCGGCGCGCGAAAGGCCGCCCTCGCGTCGCTCCCCGCGCCCGGGCGCCTTCTCCTCCGGCACCTTCTTCTTCTCGGCCCGGTTCGATTGCCATACCCGGTCCTTGGCCGCGGCGATCTCGTCGAGCTGCCTCCCGGTGGCCACGCTCTCCGGCCGGGCCTCCACGACGCTGTAGTCCTTCATGGAGCGCGCCTCCGCGTCCTTCTCCTTGATGAGGAGCCAGCTCCTCCCCTCGTCGTCATCGTCCCGCCCGCGGGTCTTCACGAGCGTGAAGCCGCCGCGGAGCTTCTCGCCCCGCAGGAGGAACTTCAGCTTTCCGGCGTGATACCCCTTGTGGGGATTCTCGACCGGGACCCACGTGCCCCGGTCCCACAGGAGCACTGTCCCGCCCCCGTACTGCCCTCTCGGGATGATGCCCTCGAAATCCCCGTACTCGAGCGGGTGATCCTCGGTGTGCATGGCGAGCCGCTTGACCTCGGGGTCCAGGCTCGGCCCCTTCGGCACCGACCAGCTCTTGAGCACGCCCTCGAGCTCGAGGCGGAAGTCGTAGTGCAGGTGCGAGGCGGCGTGCTTCTGGATGATGAAGGTCCGCTCCTCGGCGTCGGCGGGCGCGGCGGCGACCTCTTCTCCCCGAGGCTCGGGCGTGACGGAGAAGTCGCGTTTACGCCAGTACTCGCGCAGTCCCATGCGTCAGGATAGCAGAGGCATCGCGCGCTGCAGCCCAGGCGCCGAGTCCGCGGGAGCCGATCGAGCAGGGGAGTGACCTCCTCGGCGACGTCATCGACACCGCGCGCCGCGCACCGACACGCTCGAGGTGCTCCTCGACCCTGCGGAGGAAACGCCGCGACGCGATCGTTCGCTCGGGCTGAGCCTGCCTGTGGACGGGGCGCGACGTCGCGGGCGCAGGTGGCCGCGAGGCAGCGGGCGACCGCCGGCGTCGCGGAGGACGCGCGCGGCCGCCGAGGCACGCCGCCCCCGGCGCGTCCGGTCCGGAACCGGCGCAACCGGCGCCGCGCCCGGCGCGCCGGCGGAGCGAGCTTGACGACGCGCCGCGCGTGGCCGATACCGCACCGGCGTACGCAGCGCGCGCCGCAGCGCCAGCCCGCGCCGTCCAGGCCTGGCCATCGGACGACATCCTCGGCATAACGAGGGAATCTCCTGCCCCCGAGCCCGGCTCACGCTTCTGCTGCGAGGGGCACGCAATAGAGCTGGTCGACGGAGAAAGAAAGCAGCATGTCCGTAATGGAAGCCTCCTCGAAGGAAGGTAGGCTGATGGCGACCCTCGAGCGCCTGCTCGAGCTCACGGCAGCCGACCTGCGGCAGTCACTCAATCAGGCGAGCGAGCTCCTTGCGAGCGCGCTCGGCGCCGACAAGATCGACATCTTCCTCTTCGACCCCACCAGGAAGACGCTGCGTGCCCTGGGGACGAGCAACACGCCGCTGGGCCGGCTCCAGCGGTCGATCGGCCTCGACATCCACCCGGTCGCCAACGGCGGCACGATCGCCGGTGTCTTCACGACCGGCGATCCTCACATCACCGGGCACGCGGACCAGGTGCCCGGCGAGCTCCCCGGCGTGGTCCACGACCTCGGGATCCGGTCGCACATGGCGGTCCCCCTCGTCGTCGACGGCGAGCGGCGCGGGGTCATCTCCGCCCAGTCCCCCGCGCCGGAGTTCTTCTCCGACGAAGACCTCCGCTTCCTCGGCGCTGTGTCGCACTGGATCGGCGCCCTGACGCACCGGGCTGAGCTGGTCGAGCAGGTCACCTCGGCGGCGCTCGCGCAGGGCCGGCGCCAGGTCGCCGAGGAGCTGATCACCGTGCTGGCGCACGATCTGCGGAACTACCTGAGCCCGCTCCTGAGCCGCCTCGAGCTGCTGCACCGGCGCGCGGAGATCGAGGGCCGGGCCGACGACATGCGCGATCTCGACCGGGCGAGCGAGTCGGTCGCTCAGCTCGGCCACCTCATCTCGGATCTGCTGGACGTAGGGCGCCTCGAGCAGGGGCTGTTCGAGATCGTGCCGATGTCCATGGACGTGGCCGCGCTGGCGCAGGACGTCGCCCGGACGCTCGGGACGCCCAGCGTCGAGGTCCGCGTCGAGGGCCCGCCGGAGCTCATGGTCACAGGGGACAGGTCTCGCCTCCGCCAGGCGCTGGAGAACCTCGTCAGCAACGCGATCAAGCACTCGCCCGAGGGGAAGTGGGTGCTGATCAAGCTCAGCAGCGAGCTGCGCTCGGGGATGGAGTACGTTCACCTCGACGTCATCGACCACGGAGCCGGCGTGCCGCCGGAGCTCCTTCCCAGGATCTTCGACCGCTTCGTCACCGGCGGGAACGCGTCGGGCATGGGCCTCGGGCTCTACCTGGCAAGCAGGATCGCCGCCGCGCACGGGGGCACGTTGACCGTGAGCTCCCCTCCCGGCACCGGCGCGACGTTCCGGCTGAGCTTGCCAGCGAGCGGTCCGCCCGATCATCCGGAGAAGGCGTGATCTGGAACCGGAAGAGGAACGAGCCAGCGCATCATCGCACCTGATCCCCCGCTGCGCAGCTCGCGGCAAAGGCGAACGGCGCGCGCGTGAGGGCACAAAACAAAGCTGGCGGAGCGGCCTGCTTCAGGCCTGCTCCGCCAGGATCGCGGCGGCGCACGTATCGCACCGCGCTGCGAGGACGGCGAGGCGCCGCCCTCGCCGGCTTCACGCCGCCATCATCGACCTGCCCATCATGTTCGGCATCATGCCGCCCATCATGCCCATGCCGGGCATCATGTTCATCATGCCGGGCATCATGCCGCCCATCATCGGCATCATCATGTTCGGCATCATGCCCATGCCGGGCATCATGTTCATCATGCCGGGCATCATGTTCATCATGCCGGGCATCATGTTCATCATGCCGCCCATCATCGGCATCATCATGTTCGGCATCATGCCGCCCATCATGCCCATACCGGGCATCATGTTCATCATGTTCGGCATCATGCCGCCCATCATCGGCATCATGTTCATCATCGGCATCGAGGTCATCGGCATCATCATGGTGGAACCCTCCGTCTCCGTCGGTGTTTCTGAAGACGGGTGTAATTGGCGGCGCGCAAGCGAGCAATCTTGAAGGACATGGACGGATCGCTTTCCTCCAGGAGAGCGGACGGGCGCTCCTCGCGAGCGGACAGTCCGCCGTGTCTGGCGGAGGAGCGTCCACGATAGCGACGGGCCATGCCGCTGAGCCCACCGCGGCAGCAGCCGCCCGGCGGCGGGTGAGCCGAGCGGGGCGGCGCCCGTGAGCCGCGCGTCCCCGGGTCACCTTGCCTTCCGGCTCCCTCGCTTCGGGCCGCCTCGCTCCGCCGACAGCTCGCCGCGGGCGCGCTCGATCCACCGGAGCTCCGCGTCGCACCAGGCGAGCCCGTGCTCGATGCTCAGCCGCCAGATGTCGCGCTCGCGCGCCGAGCGCGCCAGCGAGAAGATCTGCTCGTCCCCGAGCCGCCCCTCGTGATCTACCCGGGTCGCCTCGATATCCCGGGCATACCTCGCCAGGATGTCGTCGAGCTTCGCCGGCGGCACGTGCGCGGCGAACACCAGCTTGAGCAGCAAGGGGTGCCGCAGCATGAGCGGCTCGAGCGGCGCCTCGAGCCACTCCTTCAGCGCCGCTCTGCCCGGCTCCGTCAGGGAGTACACCTTCCGATCCGGCTTGCCGTCCCCCGGGACTGTCCGCGCCTCGACGAGCCCTTCGCCCTCCAGCGCGTGCAGCTCCCGGTAGATCTGGCTCTGCGTCACCGACCAGAACGATCGCACCGACCCGTCGAACCGCTGTTTCAATGTATAGCCGCTCGTCGGCTCGAACGAGAGGAAGCCCAGGATGGCGCCGCGGAGGGACATGGCGCCGGACCCTAGAGCACCGGTGCCATATATACAATGTGATATAGTAGATCGAGCGCCGCCGGGGACGCCCGCGCGCGCCGCGCTGCCGGCGGTGGCGGCCGGCCGGGGCTCGGCTACACCGCGCGGATGCTCCGACGGCTCCGCGACTGGCTCGACCGCGCGCTCTCGCCCCGGGCGCCCGCGCTGACCGATCCCGCCTGCATCGAGGCGCCCGAGGCCGATCCGCCAGAAGAACCCGCTCTGCCGGGCGCCGACGACATCGTGGTCATGCCGATCGAGGACGCGATCGACCTGCACACCTTCGCGCCGCGCGACGTCGCGTCGGTGGTCGAGGAATACCTCCACGAGGCGCAGCAGCGCGGGTTCCGCGAGGTGCGGATCATCCACGGCCGCGGCAAGGGCGTGCAGCGCCGGATCGTCCGGAGCGTCCTCTCGCGCCACCCCGCCGTGGACGACTTCCGCGACGCGCCGGCCTCCCGCGGCGGGTGGGGCGCCACCGTTGTGTGGCTCAAGGCCGCGGGCGACGCGCCCCCCTGACTTCTGACGGGCGGGAACTGGCCGGCCGCAGGGCCACTTGGAACGACCGCAGTCTCCTGCGAAGATGGCGCGCATGCCGCGCCCCCCCGCCACGCCCGACGACCCCGGCCCGCCCGGCGTCATCGCCGCCACGGAGCCCCGCGTGAAGTCCGAGGTGCTGGCGGTGCCCCGCCTCGAGCTCTGCGTCGAGCGCGAGGCAGGAAAGCCCGCGAACCGGACGATGGTCCTCGACGGCGACTTCATCCGCGTCGGCTCCCACCCGAGCAACGATCTCGTCCTCGCCGACCGCGCCGTCTCGCGCTTCCACTGCATCCTCGAGCGCGTCAAGGCGACCTTCCGGCTGACGGACGTCGGCTCGCTCAACGGGACCTACATCGCGGGGGTCCGCGTGCGGGACGCCGACGCCATCCTGCCGGAGTGCCGCATCGAGCTCGGCGAGTCGGTCGTGCGCATCCGCGACGCCGACGCCGTCGCCGAGACCGAGCTCGCGCGCGCGGTGAGCTTCGGGGCGCTCCAGGGCGTGTCGGTCCCCATGCGGCGCCTCTTCCCCATCCTCGAGCGCGTGGCGAAGAGCGCGCCCGACGTGCTCATCGAGGGCGAGAACGGCACCGGCAAGGAGGTCATCGCCACCGAGCTCGTCCAGCGCAGCGCGCGCGCCGACAAGCCGCTCGTCATCGTCGACTGCGGCGCCATCTCGCCGAGCCTCATCGAGAGCGAGCTGTTCGGCCACGTGCGCGGCTCGTTCACCGGCGCCTCGCGCGACCGCGCCGGCGCCTTCGAGGAGGCCGACGGCGGCACCGTCTTCCTCGACGAGATCGGCGAGCTGCCGCTGGAGATGCAGCCGAAGCTCCTCCGCGCCCTCGCCTCGCGCGAGGTGCGCAGGCTCGGCGAGAGCCGGGTGCGCAAGGTGGATATCCGGGTGATCGCCGCCACCAACCGGCGCCTCGAGCGCGAGGTGAACAACGGCAGGTTCCGCGAGGACCTCTATTACCGCCTCTCGGTGCTCACCGTGCGCGTGCCGCCGCTCCGGGAGCGCAAGGAGGACATCGGCCTGCTCGTCCACTGCTTCCTCAACGAGCTCGGCGCCATCGACAAGGTGGACCTCTTCCCCCCCGAGGTGATCGAGGACATGAAGCGCTACGACTGGCCCGGCAACGTGCGAGAGCTGAGGAACTACGTCGAGCGCCGCGTCGTGCTCGGCGAGGGCGCCGCGATGGGGGCGACCGCGCCGGCCGAGCGCGACGCCGCGCCGCCTGCCGCCGCCGCGCCGCCCGCCGCCGCCAACATCGAGATGCCCTTCAAGGAGGCGAAGGACGCCATCATCGACAGGTTCGAGCGCGACTACCTCGCCGCCCTGCTCGAGTGGTCGAACGGGAATGTAAGCCGCGCCGCACGCAAGGCAGGGCTCGACCGCATGTACCTCCACCGCCTGCTCCAGCGGCACGGCCTCCGGCGCGCCGCCGCCCTCGACTGAGCGGCGCGCGCCGCACCGGATCGCGGCGAGTTCCCGGCGGCCTGCGCGATCGGGCAGGGCGCCCCCCGGCCGTACATGTCACAGTCGCGTCGCAATGGCGCGATCCGTCCGTGTGCGCAACCTCGCAAGATCCCTGAATGTTTCGGAGACCGATCTGCTCGTGTGGCTGGCGGAGAACGCGCCCGCCTCGGATTTCCGGCACCCCGCGGATTTCCTCCCCGCGGACGTCGCGGAGCGGGCCCAGCAGGCGCTCGGCCGGTCCCCGCCGCCCCCGCCCGCGCCCGAGCCGGTCGAGCGCCGCTGCGCCGAGTGCATGAAGCTGCCCGTCAGGGCCGCGGTGCGCGCCGTCGAGGTGGGCACCGATGCAGTTTGCGACATGTGCGGCAGCTCTGCGAACAAGCGCGCGGCGCTCGCGATGATCGAGGCGTTCCGCGCGCGCGGGCTCCGGCGGCTGCTCGTTGTCGGCGGCGGGCCAGGTACGGCCGAGGACCTGCGGCAGCTGCTCTCGGGCGAGGTCGATATCCGCATCGTCGACGGCGAGGGCCACCGCAACGCGGCGAAGGCCGACGCCGATCTCCGCTGGGCCGATGTGGTCGCGGTCTGGAGCTCGACGATCCTCTCCCACAAGGTGTCGAAGCTCTACACCGATCAGCGCGCCACGTTCCGCGAGAAGCTCGTCACCGTGCCGAGGCGCGGCGTGGCCGCGCTCTGCATGGCGGTGGCCGAGAAGGTGAGCACGCCGGCAGGATAGCTGTCCGTCTCCCGCCTCGCGTGCCAGCGGGTGCCCGCCGCTCTAGCCGGCGCCCGCTTCGCCAGTCGCGCCCTCGTCAGGCCAGCTGCTCTTGTGCTCGGCGCTCGACTCCGGGTTCAGCGGTTTGTTCTGGTCGAGCACGCCGGGGATCACCTCGTTGCTCGAGCCGCGCCCGCGGGGCGTGTCGACGGGCTCCGGCTCCGCGTCGCCCTCGTCGAGGTCCTCGCCGCGCGCCGCCTTCTCGCTCGCCCCCGGGTTGCCAGCGCTGCCCTGCGGCGCCGCCGCGGGCGCGCTGCCCTGAGGCGCCGCCGGTGCTCCCTTCTGCCCCGCCCCGCCCGGGTCACCCACGGTGCCCTCGGAGATCCCACCGTAGCCGGGCGGGCTGGCAGGAGGGCTCTCGGGCCCTCGTCCTTCCCTCGTGCGCTCGTCTTGAGCCATGACGTGTCTCCTTCGCGCGAGGGGAGAGCAACAGACATGCCATCTTCTGGAGCGGGGACAGATAGCGAGTCCGCCGATAGGCGACGAGCTGTCACTCAGGGCGGCTGTGGAGCCGCACGCGCCGGACGGTGCGCCGCGCGTGGGGCACCCAGCCGCGGAGGTGCCAGCGCGCGCACATGGCGAGGCCGCGGACCCACTCGTCCGCCGCGTAGGCCACCCAGATGCCGGCGAGGCCCCAGCCGAGGCGCACGCCGAGCAGCCAGGACAGGCCGACGGCCACGGCGAACATCGAGAAGACGCCGAACCCGACCGGGAAGCGCGCATCGCCGGAGGCGCGGAGACCGTTGATGACGACCAGGTTGATCGTGCGGCCCGGCTCGACGAGGAGGGTCAGCCAGAGCAGCCTCGAGCCGGCGGCGATCACCTCCGGATCCCGCGTGAAAAGGCCGAGCAAGCGGGGGCCGAGCAGCGCGGCGGAGAGCACCACGGTCACGCACACGCAGAGCCCGATCGCGAGGCCGCCGCGCACCTGGCGATCGGCGCCGTGCAGCTCGCCGGCGCCGATGTGATGGCCGACCACGATCTCGGTCCCGAAGCCGACCGCCAGGCCGAAGAGCATCAGGAAGTGCACGATCTGCATCGTGTACGTATGCGTGGTGAGCGCCGTCTGCCCCATGCTGGCGACCATGGCGAGGATGATCATGAAGCTGATGCGATAGACGACGTTCTCGCCCGCCCCCGGCAGCCCGATGTGCAGCATCTCGCGGAGGCGATCGGGGCGGATGCGCCAGAAGTCCTCGAAGGTCGCGCGGATACCGAGGCGCGCGATCCAGAGCTGCCGGTACATCCAGAAGGAGAGGGCGCGCGCGATCACCGCGCCGAGCGCGAGCCCGTTCATGCCGAGCCCCGGCCACCCGCCGACGCCGAACATGAGCGGCAGGCTGAGCGCCAGCTGCACGACGTACATGACGACGATGACGCGCAGCGTGTCGCGGGTATAGGTGTGCGCGCGCAGCACCGAGCCCATCGAGAAGTTCACCGCGTCGAACGCCAGCATCACGCCGACCGCGACCAGGTACGGCTGCGCGATCGGGAACAGCGGCGGCGGCAGGCGCATCAGCTCGAGCAGGGGCCTCGCGCCGAGCGCGATGATGGCGCAGCTGAGGAGGCCCATCCAGACGTTGGCCGCCAGCGACGCCCGCGCGACGTGCTCCGCGCCTTCGCGGTCGCGCGCGCCGAGGTACTGAGTGACCACCACGCTCGCGCCGACGCTGACGAAGCGAAAGGTGATCATGAAGGTCAACATGATCTGGTTGGACAGGCCGTACGCGGCGGCGGCCTCGTCCGACAGGCGGCTGACCAGCCACACGCCGAACACCCCGACGAGCATGTGCAGGAGGTGCTCGCTGAAGATGGGCCAGGTGATGTCAAGCAGCCGCGGGCGAGGAAGAGAAGGTGCAGGGATGACAGATTCCAAAGCGCCGCATCCTACTCCGCCACGAGCCGTCTCGCCACGACGGAACGCGGCGCAGGGGGGCGAGCACGAGCCCCACACCGCGCGCCTTCGCGTGGTGGCACCGCGCGCCTGCGCGTCGCGGCCGAGCTGAACGCGAGGGGCGGCGTGGGGCGGTCGCGTGGTCGGCGGGACGGCAACTGGGGTGGTTGTCGCCTGTCCGCGCACGGCTCGCTCGGTATCCACGGCACCCGAGCAGCGCGCGAGGCGAGCGCGGCGCCTCACGCTGGCGGTGCTGTAGGAGAGCTGCGCTCTCGTGGACAGGGGAGCTCTCATGGAGAGGGGAGACGGCAAAGCGTGTCCCGCACGCAATGTTGCATGGTTATCCCTTCCCGGCTCCCCCTTGCCTCGATTACCCTTGAATGGGCGGAACAGGGCACCCTCGCCCCTCCGCGCTTGGAGGATCGAATGGTGAGATTGCATAGCAGCGCAGGATGGCTCCTGGCCGCGGCGGCCATGGCGCCGGCCGTCATCGCCGGGTGCTCTTGCGGCGATTCCAGCGGAACGGCCGCGAATGCGTCCGGCGCCGGCGGCGCCGGCGCGGGCGCGGGCGCCCACCAGGGCGCCGAGGGCGGCTTCGGGGGCGAACCGTTCATCATCGCTGGCAGCGGCGGATCAGGCGTCGGCAGCGGCGGGTGCGAGGGGCTCGAGTGCCAGCAGATCGCCTGTGAGGGCGGCGGCAAGACCACCGTGAGCGGCACCGTGTACGAGCCTGCGGGCAATATCCCGCTCTACAATGTCATGGTCTACGTCCCGAACAGGGAGCTTGACCCCATCACCGACGGAGCGACCTGCGACCGGTGCGACGTGACGCTCTCCGGGGATCCGATCGCGACCGCGCTGACGGACACCAAGGGGCGGTTCGTGCTGGAGAACGTGCCGGTCGGCCAGAACATCCCGCTCGTCGTCCAGATCGGCAAATGGCGGCGCGAGATCGTGCTGCCGCAGGTCGACGCGTGCGTCGACAACCCGACCGAGGACGGGACGGTGCGGCTGCCGCGCAACAAGGCGGAGGGCCATATCCCGAAGATCGCGCTGACGACGGGCGGCGCGGACGTGCTGGAGTGCCTGCTGTACAAGATGGGAATCGACGCGGCGGAGTTCACGACCGAGACGGGCGACGGGCGGGTGAACCTGTTCGCCGGGCGCGCCCTCGAGGGCGACAGCGCGACGAGCCGGTACCGCGACGGGCTGAACAACGGCGCGACCTTCTCCCTCGCCCGCGACTTCTGGGGCTCGCTCGACAACCTGAGCCAGTACGACATGGTGATCCTGTCGTGCGAGGGGTCCGAGTTCGAGGCAGACAAACCAGAGGCGGCGCTGCGCGCGATGTTCGACTACGCCTCCGCGGGAGGGCGCGTGTTCGCGTCGCACTGGCACAACACATGGCTGCGGCTCGGGCCGGAGCGGTTCCCGGAGACGGCGGACTGGGACGAGGCGAGCGATCCCGACGACGGGCTCCCCGTGCTGGTGGACACGACGTTCCCGAAGGGCGAGGCGCTCCGGGACTGGCTCGTCACCGTGGGGGCGTCGATGGTGCCGGGGCAGATCGAGATCCACGACCCGCAGCACTGGGTCAACTCGGTGAACGAGGAGATCGCGACGCGGTGGCTCTACAACGACGAAAACGAGGAGTTCGACGCGCGCGCGGGGGTCAAGTACTTCACGTTCAACACGCCCATCGGCTCCCCGGAAGAAGCGCAGTGCGGCCGGTTCGTGTACACGGACATCCACGTGGCGGCGAGCGACGTGGCCGGGGCGCCCTTCCCGAGCGGCTGCGAGGACGGCGACGGGGAGATCCACGGGCTGTCGGCCCAGGAGAAGGCGCTGCTCTTCATGCTGTTCGACCTGTCGGCCTGCATCACGCCGGACGACGAGCCGCCGCCGGTCCCTGTGCCGAGGTGACGGCTCTGGAGAGCGCGTTACGAGCGTGAGGAGGAGTGCGCGAGCTGCCCGGCCTCCGTGGAGGGAGCTCTCCGCGCGGCGCGGGGACCCCGCCGAACTCGCCTGGGACGTCGAGAGTCCGGCGTGCGCAGCGCACGCCGGACTCTCGACGTCGATCGGGCTCAAACATCGGCCCTCCCCGCGCCGCGCGGAGAGCTCCCTCCACGGAGGCCTACGGTGGTCCTCGGGGATCATCGGAGCTCTCGGCGCCGCGCGGAGAGCTCCCTCCACGGAGGCCTACGGTGGTCCTCGGGGATCATCGGAGCTCTCGGTGGCACGGACGGACACGCAGCGCCGGGCGCGCTCGATGCTTGACATTTCAGGGGCGTTTCGCTCTCGATTTCCTGAGCGATATTGACGCTCTGCGCATGGATAGGCGATTGACCAGGGTGGTCACCTGACCACCAAGGGGAGCGCTGTATCCTGCGTGGATCCACGCGGGATACGCCCCGCGCGCAGCGACAGACGCAGCGCAGCAGCGTCCGCTGCGCGCGTCTCACGGACTGGCATGCGTCTTGCGGGAAAATTTCAGTTGCTCGCACACCGCAGCTCGGTCTAATCGACGCCCGCGCAGGCGTGACCTCACGCTCTCACCGGTGCCCGGGCCGCTCGGCGTCATGAGCTGCACACCGCAGCAGGGTGTGCTGGTCCACAAGATCCGCTTGAGTTTGGTCCCTTAACTATTGTGATGCAGAGGGCTTGCCATGACGCTGAACTCCCTCTTTAATGCCGCGCCATCCGGAGACTTCCCTTGGAGGACATGATGAAGAGCGTTTCGCTTCGCGGTGTGCTTGGCAGGTCGAAGTGGTCATTTGGCCTCGCCGTGATTGCGTTGCAAGCAGGCATGCTGATCGGCTGCGGTGACTCGTCGACGAACGACGGCTCGGGCGGCGCGGGTGGCGCGGGTGGCGGTGGAACGACGACGGGGACCTCGGCGACCACGGGCACCGGGGCGACCTCGAGCACCACGGCGACCTCGAGCACCACAGCGACCTCGAGCACCACGGCGACGACGGGCACGGGGGCGACCTCGACAACGACGACGAGCACGAGCTCGGGGGTGGTGCCCACGGACGGGACGCCCGTCGAGCGCCACGGCCAGCTCCGGGTGATGAACGGCAACATCGTGGGTGAGCACGGCTCCCCGGTCCAGCTCAAGGGCATGAGCCTTTTCTGGAGCCAGTGGAGCAACTACTACAACGCCGACGTCGTCAACTCGATCGCGGACAACTGGGACGCGACCGTCGTCCGCGCCGCCATGGGCATCGAGAACGAGGGCGGGTACCTGGAGGACGCGAACGGCCAGAAGAGCAAGGCGAAGACCGTCGCCGACGCGGCGATCGCGAAGGGCATCTACGTGATCCTCGACTGGCACGACCACAACGCGCACCAGCACCAGGATCTGGCGAAGAGCTACTTCCGCGAGGTGGCGCAGACCTACAAGAACGTGCCCAACGTGATCTTCGAGGTCTTCAACGAGCCGCTCAACACGAACAACTGGTCCGCCGTGAAGCAGTACGCCGAGGCGGTGATCGCCGAGATCCGCGGCCAGGGCGCCAACAACCTCGTCATCGTCGGCTCGCCGAACTGGTCGCAGGACGTGGACGCCGCCGCGGACAACCCCCTCAGCGACCCGAACGTGGCGTATACCCTGCACTTCTACGCCAGCACCCACAAGGGCTTCCTGCGCGACAAGGCCACCTACGCCATCAACAAGGGGCTGGCGCTGTTCGTGACCGAGTGGGGGACCTGCTCGGCCGACGGCAACGGCACGCTCGACCTCGGCGAGTCGCAGACCTGGCTCGACTTCCTGGACTCGCACAACATCAGCTGGGCCAACTGGTCGCTGGGCGACAAGGCCGAGGCGTGCTCCGCGCTCAAGCCCAGGTCGAACCCCATGGGCAACTGGACAGACAACGACCTCACCGACTCGGGCAAGTGGGTGAAGGGCAAGATGGCGGAGTGATCCGCGCGGGTCCCCGGGCGCTCGCCCCGGTGACCCGGCTCGGCGGGCGGAGGGCGAGCTTTCACCGGGCGCACCGCCCCTCGCCGCTCACCCGCGCTCTCGCTTGCTCTCCACCGCCAGGGGCCGCCCCGCACAGAAGGGGCACTGGTCGTCCGAGCTCCAGTCGTCGTCCTCGATGCCAAGCGCCCGGAGCTGCTCGAGCTCCCACGCGCGCGCCTCGGGCGAAAGCGGGGCGGGACAGGTGGACTTGTGGTCTCTCGGGCGGCTCAACATGGACGGTCCCGTTCGGTTGTGCTCCGGAGAGCGGTTCGGGGATTTATCGCGTACAGCCCTGCAGCGCCCGCGAAATCGGCCGCGCCGCGGCAGGTCTGTCCATCGTTGAGGCGAACGGAAAAGACGCCTGGAGGACGGCTGAGTGGCAAACGGAGAGTGCGATCCGGAATAGCTTGTGTGCGGCGCCGCGCTCAGCGAGCGGCCGCCGCGCGCAGCCGCTCGGCGACCTCGCGGCGTCGCAGCTTGCCGCTCGTCGTCTTGGGCAGGTCCCCCGGCGGGACCAGGACGACCTGGTCGACGGTGACGCCGTTCGCCCGCAGCGCTTCGCGCACGCGCTCCGCGAGGCCGGCGTGCTCGGAGGCGTCGGCGCGCGTCTCGGCCACCACGTAGACCGACTCGGTCTGGCGCTCCTCGGCGAACAGCCCGACCGCGACCACGCACCCGGCCCGGATGCCGTCGACCCGGGAGGCGATCTCCTCGATCACGGCGGGAATCATCGTGTGCCCGCCCTTGATGATCACCTCCTTCTTCCGGCCGGTGACGAACAGCGCCCCGCCGTCGAGGAAGCCGAGGTCGCCCGTGCGCAGCCACCCGTCGACGAGCGTCTCGGCCGTCACCTCGGGCTCGCCGAAATACCCCTCCATCAAGGTCTCCGAGCGCACCTCGATCTCCCCCACCGTGCGCTCGGGGACGGGGCTCTGCCCGGCGTCCACGATCCGGATCTCCGTGCGCGGGATCGGCCTGCCGACGCCGACGAGCTCCAGCGAGAGGGGGCCGGGCGCGGCCTCCTCGACGCGGCCCTCGCGCTCGAGCAAGCCGCGATCCACCGTGAGGAAGCGCGGCGCGGCGAGCAGGTCGGGGAACGTCACGGCGACCGTCGCCTCGGCCAGCCCGTAGACGGGGAAGAACGCCTCGATGCGGAAGCCCGAGGGCGCGAACGCGTCGGCGAAGCGGCGGAGCAAGCCGGGGGAGATCGGCTCCGCGCCGATCATCGCGCAGCGCCACGCGCTCAGATCGAGCCCCGCCTCGACCGCGCGGCGGGCGAGCCCGATGCAGATGGAATAGGCGCTCGGCGGCCCGAGCGAGATGACGCCCCGGATGCTCGACATCTCCGCGAGCCACGAGAAAGGCCGCGTCCGGAACTCGAGCGGCGAGAGCATGTGGACGGGGAAGTCGTTGAAGAGCGGAAAGAGCAGCCCGCCGACAAGGCCCATGTCGTGGTGGAGCGGCAGCCATGACACGCCCCCGGCGCCCTCGCCGCGCACCGGGAGCCGCTGGCTCATCGCGTCGAGGTGCAGCATCAGCCGCTCGTGCGGGATGACAACCCCGCGCGGATGACCGGTGCTGCCGCTCGTGAGCTGGATGAGCGCGGGGCCGGGCGCGCCGTCCGGGTCGGGCAGCGAGCCCGCGACGGGCGCGTCGAGCAGCGGCTCGGCGGCGATCTGCAAGATTTGCAAGATTTGCGCGACGTCGTCCGCCCCGCCGTCGCCCTGCGCGAAGCCGAGCAGCGCGGACGAGACGACGAGCGCGCGCGCGCCGACGCGGGCCGCCGTCCGCCGGAGCTCGCCGAGGAACGCAGCGACGTCCGTGAGCCGGTAGGGCACGCCGACCTGGATCGGCACCGCGCCGAGCACCCAGACGCCGAAGAGGCACGGCACCGCCACCTCGACGTCCGTCACGAGCAAGAGCACCCGGTCGCCCGGGCGCACCCCCGCCTCGGTCAGGCCCGACGCCGCCGCGCGCGCGCGGCGCCAGTACTCCGCCCACGACCAGCCGACGAACTCGCCCTGCTGTTTGTGGTAGAACCCGAACCGGTCTGGCGTGGCCTCGGCGCGGGCCCTGAGGAGGCCCGCGACGGTCCGCGCAGAGGGCGCGCGGCTCACGGCGCGCGCCTCGGCTCGGGCGAGGGCGCGACGCCGAGGCGCTCGCGGCCGCCGCCCTTCGTCGCGACGATCATGTACTCGAGCGCGGTGCGGCGCGCGAAGGAGAGCCGGCCCACGGTCATGTAGGTCTGGAGCAGCCGCGAGAAGCCGGGCGCGCGCTCGTCGATCCGGGCGCGGTTCGCGCGCACGTTGTCGATCCACCGGGCGACCGTGTGCACGTACGAGCTCGTGAGATCCTCGACGCGCCGGATATCGAGGCCGGCCTGCTCGATCAGCCCGAGCTCCTCGGCGAGCGAGATGAGGCGGCAATAGCCGAGCGCCTGGACGAAGATGTACTGCGTGGCGGCGCTCTCCCGGTCGCCGCGGGCGCGCGCGGGGAAATAGCAGTCCGAGATGAGCAGCCTGCCGCCGGGGCGCAGCGCGGCCGCGATCTTCTGGTGGATGCGCTCGCGGTTGTGCATGTGCACGATGCTGCCCACGAAGAGCACGGCGTCGAGCGACCCGGGCTCGAGGTCGATATCCTCGATGTGCGCGAGATCGATGTGTACCCGCGAGGCGACGCCCGCCCCGTCGGCGCGCCGGAGCGCCTCCTGCCGCTGCTTGTCGCTCAGCGTGACGCCCCGGAAGACCCCGCCTGTGTGCTGCGCAAGATAGATGAGGTTCGACCCCCAGCCGCACCCCACGTCGAGGACGCGCTCGCCGGGCTGGATGTCGAGCTCGCGACGGACCCAGTCGTACTTCCGCTCCTGCGCCGCCTCGAGGCTCTCGGCGGGATCGAGGAAGATGCCCGTCGCGTAGGCGAGGCGGCTGTCGAGGACCATGGAGAAGATCTCCGGGTCGTTCTGGTAATGGGCGGCCACCTCCCGCCGCTCGTGCTCCCGCTGCTCCTCGGGCGTCCGGGCGGCGGCCTCGCGCTCGGCGCGCGTGCGCGGCGCGGTCACGGGGCGCCTCCCCGGCCGCCCCGCGCCGCGAGCTGGGCCTCGACGAAGGCGATCACGTCGCCCACCGTGCTGATCTGCGCCTGATCGGGCGCCGCGAAATCCGGCGCGACGATCTGGAATCGCTCCTCCAATGCGACGTTGACCTCGATGAGCGCCAGCGAATCGACGCCGAGGCCGCTCTCGAGCGACAGGTCGGGAGTCACGGCATCGACGCTCATCCCACATCGCTCTGCAATGATGGTGCGGACCTCGCGGGCGATCTCCGGATCTCCCCCGCCCGCCGCCTGCGGCTGCTTGCCTGGCGCCGCCTCGCTCTTCTTCATCGCGCTCTCCTGCTCTGGGTTCGGCGCGCGCGACCTTCAACACGCCAGCGCGAGACGAACTCCACGCCAGCACCGGTCACGGCCGCAATGGGCCGTACCATGATTGCCATTCGTCGTCCATGATGGATGAGCACGCTCGCCCGTCACGAAGCGGCTCAATCGCCGAAGTCGCCGAAATCGCCGCCGCCATCGAGCCCGCCGTCATCGAGCCCGTCGCCTTCATCGCCCCACGGGCCGCCGTCGTCTGCCGCGTCGCCCGCGTCGCCCGCGTCGTCCGCCGCGGGATCCTCGTCGCCCCCGCGATCGCTGTCGTTCAGGAGGGCAGGATTCGCTGCCGCCTCCTGCGCCGTGCCGAGCGGCATGCCCGCCGGGCTCACGAAGAGCACGTGGGGCGGCGTGAGCATGTGCATGAACGAGGAGATGAGCATCATGTCGAGCATCATCCCGAGCGGGCTGGGCGGGTAATAGACGACGAACGGATCGTAGCCCGGGTGCGTGGGATTCACCGGACGCTGCTCGGCGGCCGCGCCATCAGCGACCGGCGCGCCCGGCGCGTGCACGACGCGCGCCTCGGCGTGGTGCTGCGCGACGCGCGCCTCCGGCATCGCCGCCTTGAGGGCGCCCTCGAGCCGCCCGACGAACGACTCGAACAGGAGCCGCGCCGTCTCGAACAGGGCCGGGTCCTTCGCGAGGGGCTCGACGCGCCGGCGGTAATCGTCCGCGGACTCGCCGGCTCGCGGCTCGAGGTCGCGCAGGCGCCCGCCGACCGAGATGATCCCCGCCGGCTCGTCCTCGGCGTGCTCGGTGCGGGCCCGCGTCTCGATGACGAGGTGCAGCCCCGCCTCCTCGTGCTCGGCGGCGAACCTGAGCTCCTGAAAGCCGCGCCCGAACACGGCGGAGTGCTCGGACAGCGCGAGCACGAGATCGGGCAGGTCGTCCGGCTTGCCGTCGGTGTCCTGGAAGATGACCGTATCGTCGATCACCAGCGACAGGGCGTTGCCGACCCCGAGCTGGACGAGCGCCCGCCGCACCTGGTCGACCACGGCGGTGGCCTCGAGCTCGACGCGCATGCGATCTGTGTCGAGGTCCACCGCGGCGCCGAGGCCGCGCTTCAGCCTCTCCCAGAGGGTGGGGTTGCGCTGGATGATGCTGCCCTTGAGCGAAACGTGGATCTGTCCGGTGAGCCGCATGCGCGCTACTTAGCACCGGAGCGCCGGCGCCGTCCGCGCCAACGCCGCGCGCGGCGCGGGCGGCGCGGTCGACCTGACGACGCCTCGGCCGCGCGGCGCGGGCCGCCCGGGCGAGGCCCCGGCCGCCGCCAGCCGCGGTCAGCCGAAGTTGAGCCGCTGGGCGACGCGCTTGTACGCCTGCTCGACGACGCGGCGGGCGTGGTGGATGGCGTTCGAGTGGGGGAACTGCAGGGAGGGCGGCGCGCTCTCGTCGGTCTCGGGCGACGCGTCCGCGAGGCGGCGCGCGAGGGCGCCCACTGTGTCGACCTCGAAATCCTTCGAGTTCTCCTTGAGGAAGCGGCAGAGGCCGCGGAGCCGCTCCACGTTGAGCCGGTTCGGGTAGCCGCGGCGCTCCGCCGCCGAATCGAGGAAGTAGAACTCGAAGGAGTGGGTCACCAGCGTGACCTCCTTCACCCCGAGCGCGCGATAGCGGAGGAGACAGTGCTTGATCTCGTCGAGCGTCACCGCCGTGATCTGGAGATGCCTGAAGCGCTTCGTCGGCTCGATGAAGTTCGTGACCGGCAGCTCGTACACCCCCGCCTCGGGCGTCTCGAAGAGGCCGAGCCGCGCGCCGGGATACTGCATCTTGCAGTTCTTGGTGAAGTAGCAGGGGTTGTAGTTGCTGCTCAGCACGAGCCCCGCCAGCTTCATCGCGCGCCAGGTGTCGTTGTTCGCGCCGAAGTTGCCGGCGCGGTAGCCGAGCAGCTCGCCCGCAGGGACGCCCGCGCGCACGAGCAGGTCGCGCCCCTCGAGGAGCAGCCGCGCCTGCTCCTCGACCGGGTAGTCGGCGATGTCGTCCGAGACGCGAGCCTCGCCCCGGGTGTGCCAGTCCGCGCGCCGCTGCACGGGGTGCACGTGGAGCTGCACGTCGTGCCCGCGGCTGTGGAGCGCCTGGCACACGTTCGTGAGCCCGTCCATCCCGAAGCTGTACGAGCCGATCGCCTCGACGAAGAACGTCCCGCGCTGCCCGCACGCCTCGAGCTCGCGCATGATGAGCTCGATGCCGAGGGGATCGCGCTGGTTGACGAAGCGGCCCCAGATGCGGAGGTCGTAGCCCATCGCGGGAGAGATGTTGTCGCCCGTGATGCGCTCTTCAGCGCACTCCACGTCCACGGTAATGTATACCCGCGTCCTCCCGTCAGCCATTGCCTGTACCTCCCTCACCGCGCTTCTGAAGAACCATCGTGACCGTCGGCGACACGAAGCCGACGTGCATCCCGAGCGGCCCGAGCACCCGGTTCGCCGCAGAGAACGCCATGAGCCGTGGCCCGGACATGCCCATCTTGGCCTTGAGATCGACGATCAGCCGGCCCCGATCCTGCTGCGAGATATCCGCATAATCGCCGAACCCCCGCCGGAGCTGCCAGGGAAATACGCTGTAGATCGACTTGCCCGGAAAGAGCGGGCGCAGCGCGCGAGGCACGTAGTTCATCAGCGGGCGGCGGCTGTGCTGCTCGATCGGCCAGAGGCGGTTGCTCGTGCCCAGGATCACGATGAACCCCCACGGCTCGAGCACCCGGTCGATCTCGCGCTGGACGGCGCCGAGGGCGTCGGGCGGGATGTACTCGAGCACGCTGTTGCACGACACGAGCGCGAACTCCTCGTCCGCGAACGGCATCGAGGCTGTGTCGGGGACGTGAACGGCGCGGACCCTGTCCCCGACCCCATGGCGCTCGGCGTTCAGCTGGGTCAGCTCGACGTACGAGGGGTCGACGTCGATCGCGGTCACTTCCGCGCCCAGGGCCGCGAGGACGACCGACGTCGCGCCGAGGTGGCAGCCGAACTCGAGCACCCTCTTGCCGCGGACGGACGTGAAGAGGTCGTCGTAGGCGTAGCGGCTGTGCCGCCACTCCCAGGCGACGTACCCTCCCACCCACGGGTCATCCGGATCCCAGCCGTGGCGGTGCGCGCACTCACGGAAGCGGCGGTCGGCTTCCGCGTCCTGGACCGCCGGCGGGGAGAGGGGATTCTCGGTGGGCTCACTCATCGGGGAGGTTCAGGCGTCGGGCGTCCCCCCGGCCAGCCTGGGCGCCCTGTAGATGGCGAACAGAAAGGGGGAAAACCAGGGGTTCGTCTCGCCGGGGACCACCCGGCGAGCGATGGCCTTGATGGGCGGAACGAGCCTCCAGATGACACGCCGCGCCAGGAGCGGCGCCTCGTCGTCCAGCCAGAAATCGAAATGCCCGCCCGTGTACCGCGCCTGGACGATCTCGGCGCCGTTGCGCCGGGCGGCGGCCTCCAGGAACGGCAGGTTCATGATGCGGGTGTTGTGGCCGTTCAGGTTCTTGCGATCGAGCAGCCAGTGGAGCGCCCTCTGCCCGCCGGCGAAGTTCGGCATCGCCACGACCACCGTGCCCCCCGGCTTCACCATCTCGAAGTGCCGATCGACCACCGCCCCCGCGTCATCGAAGTGCTCGATGAAGCCGAAGGAAGCAACGATATCGAATTTTTCCGCCGGCTTCCAGGAGAAGAAGTCCCCCTTCTCGATCTTGCCGACCCGGATGCCGCGCTTCGTGAGCTCCTGCTCGACGATCGCCGGCTCGCAGGCGTAATCGAGGCCGTAGGCCGCGTACCCGAGCTTCCCGCAGAAGTCGGCGAGGATGCGGCCCGGGGCACACCCGATCTCGAGGAACGACAAACCTTCTCCGCGCGGAAGGAAGGGAGCGATGTCGTCGTAGAGCTCGCAGCCGCCTCCCATGTCCTCGGCGCCGGCGTAGCCCTTCCAGTGGTTCTCCCAGTACTCCTGTGACGTGAGCTTCAACCTCGCCTCCTCGATGACCTGGCGCCAGGGACGGCTCCACCGGCGAACCGGACAGAGAACCGCAACCGACCGCGCGTGGCTTCGCGCGGTCGATTGCGTCCCGAGAGCACTTCAAGTTGACGAATCCTAGAAGAGCGGAAGGGCCGCACGCAAGCCGGCCCTCCGCCTTCTTCCCCCGACGGCGCGGCGCGGGGCGAGGGGCTCGTTTCCGCGGGGCCTCGCCCCTCGCCCCTCGTCCGGCGCGCGCCGCCTCGCCCGCCCTCAGGAGGCGGCCGTCTGCTGGAGGCGCTCGCGGAGCAGGACCTCGAGCGAGGCGAGCGCCTTCGCGAAGCCGTCGATGCCCTCGCTGAGCTTGTCGCTCGCCATCCGGTCGGCGGTGTGCATCGCGCGGAACGTCGCCTCATCCATCGTGATCTTCTCGATGTTCATGGCGCGCACCGCCTCGGGGTCGAGCTTCCTCGGCAGATCGCCGGGCGTGGAAGCGAGCTCGGCGAGCAGCTTCGGCGAGATCGTCAGGAGGTCGCAGCCGGCGAGCTCCTTGATCTCGTCGACGTTCCGGAAGCTCGCGCCCATCACCTCGGTCTTGTAGCCGTGCTTCTTGTAGTAGTTGTAGATCTTCGTGACCGAGACGACGCCGGGGTCCTCGGCCGGCGCGTAGCTCTTGCGGCCCGTGTCCTTCAGGTACCAGTCGAGGATGCGACCGACGAACGGCGAGATGAGCGTCACGCCCGCCTCGGCGCACGCGATCGCCTGGTGCAGCCCGAAGAGCAGCGTCAGGTTGCAGTGGATGCCCTCCTTCTCGAGGACCTCCGCCGCGCGGATGCCCTCCCAGGTCGAGGCGATCTTGATGAGGACGCGCTCGCGCGAGACGCCGGCCTCCTCGTAGAGGCGGATGATGCGGCGGCCCTTCTCGATGGTCGCCTGGGTGTCGTAGGAGAGGCGCGCGTCGACCTCGGTCGAGACGCGGCCGGGGATGATCTTCAGGATGCGCAGGCCGAAGTCGACGGCGAGCCGGTCGAACGCGAGGCTCACGGCGTCGCCGGGCTCGTTGCCCTGGCTCGCCTCCTTCTGGGCCCACGCGAGGGCGCCGCCCACGATGTCCGTGTACTCGGCCATCTGGGCCGCCGCGGTGATGAGCGACGGGTTCGTCGTCGCGTCTTGCGGGCGGAACTTCTCGATCGAGTTGATGTCGCCGGTGTCCGCGACGACGACGGTGTACGCCTTGAGGCGATCCAGCAGGTTCTGGTCCATGGCGCCATTGTACGAGCAGCCGGGCAGGACGCCTCCACGCTTTCGTGGCCTTCGTGTGAGGGGCCGCCCCTCCCGCTGGATGCACAGCCCGCGGTGGCCTATGGAGAGCGCCCCGTGGACCCGCCCCCCGCCGCCGTCGCGCAACACGTCCTCTCCGCCTACGACGACCGCCTCTCGGTCCTGCGCGCCGAGGCCAGCGCGCTCGAGCGCCGGTCGAGGACGTTCTCGCTGCTGCGCGGGGTCTCGTTCGTGGCCGCGGCCGTGACCGGTGGGTACGCGCTCTTCGGCGACGTGCCGCGGTGGGTCGCGTACGCCGCCATGGCGGTGACCGCGGCGTTCCTCGGGCTGCTCGTCGCGCACGCGCGGCTCGTCACCCGGATGACCGAGGTCGAGCAGCGCATCGGGCTCTACGTGCGCGGCAAGCGGCGCGTCGCCGGCGACTTCGCCGATTTCCCGGAGCAGGGCGAGCGCTTCGCCGCGCCGGACCACGACTACGCGGGCGACCTCGACGTGTTCGGGCAGGCGTCGCTGTTCCAGCTGCTCGACGTGGCCCAGACCGGCGAGGGCGAGGCCACGCTCGCGGCCTGGCTCGCGGAGCCCGCCCCGGCGCCCGACGTGGCGGCGCGGCAGGAGGCGGTGCGCGAGCTCGCCGGCCTCGGCGCCTTCCGCGAGGATCTCGCGGTGGAGGGCATGCAGGCGGGGGCGCGCGGGCGCGAGGCCGGCCCGCTCATCGCGTGGGCCGAGGCGCCCCCGGCGCTGCTCGGCGCGGAGGCGCGCGCCGGCAGCCTCCCGGTGAGCGCGCTCCTTACCGCGGCGAAGGTGCTCGTGCCGCTGACGCTCGCGCTGCTCGCGGCGCCGAGGTTCTTCCCGGGGGCAGAGCTCGGGCTGCTGCGCCACGCCTGGCTCCTGCCGCTCTGCGCCCAGTTCCTCGTGCTGCTCGCGCTGCGGCCCGCGATCGCGCCCATCATCGCGGCGGCGTCGTCGCGCGAGGCGCCTTTCGCGCGGTACCGGCCGCTCCTCGCCCGCATCGAGCAGCAGGCGTTCTCGTCGGCGCTGCTCAACGAGCTCAAGGCCGCGCTCGCCGGGCCCTCGGGCGTGCTCGCCTCGCGAGAGATGACGGCGCTCGAGACCCGCGTGGGCTACGCGGACCTGCGCCACAGCGGGCTCATCCACCTGGTCGCGGACATCTTCCTGCTCTGGGACGTGTGGTGCGCGCTCGCCCTCGAGCGGTGGAAGCTGCGCGCCGGCCAGCACGTGAAGGCGTGGATGCGGACGCTCGGGCAGGTCGAGGCGCTCGCGAGCCTCGCGACGTTCGCGCACGAGAACCCCGACTACGCCTACCCCGAGGTGCGGGACGGCGAGCCCCGCTTCGCGGCGACGCGGCTCGGCCACCCGCTCCTGCCGCGCGACCGCCGGGTGACGAACGACGTCTCGCTGGAGGGCGCGGGCGCCGCGCTGCTCGTGACGGGCTCGAACATGTCGGGCAAGAGCACGCTCTTGCGCGCGATCGGGGTGAACGCCGCGCTCGCGCTCGCGGGCGCGCCGGTCTGCGCGTCGTCGCTGTCGATGTCGCCGGTCCGCGTCCGGACGAGCATGCGGATCAAGGACTCGCTCGAGCACGGCGTCTCGCACTTCTACGCCGAGCTGACGCGCCTGAAGCGCGTTGTCGACGGCGTGGACGCGGGCGAGCGGGTGCTGTTCCTGCTCGACGAGATCCTCCACGGCACGAACGCGCGGGAGCGCCAGATCGGGGCCAGGGCGGTCGTGCGGCACCTCGTGGAGCGGGGGGCCATCGGCGCTGTGTCGTCCCACGACATGGGGCTCGCCGTGCTGGAGCAGGAGACCTCGGGCCGGGTGCGCAACATGCACTTCGAGGAGCTCGTGGTCGATGACCGGATGACCTTCGACTACAAGCTGAAGTCCGGCGTGGTGACGAGCGCGAACGCGCTGCGGCTCATGAAGATCGTCGGGATCGATCTCGATTTCTCCGAGGGCGAGCGCGCGGCCGAGGCGACGGCGGCGGTGCCGCCCGCGATCGCGGCGACCGCGGCGACCGCGGCGACGGGGGAATGAGCGCCGCCATGCTCGTCGGCAACGGCGACCGGATCACGCCGCTACGTCGCAGCCCGACCCGTGCCCTGCTCGAGCGGCACGGCGCGCTCCCCGGCGACGCCTGACGCCGGCGCCCCGGAAGCTGCTGCGCCCGCAGGCGCCGCCGCGTCCGCCGGCGCCGCCGCGCTCGCCCCCCGCGAGAGCACGTCCTGCGCGAACGCGACGATCCGCTCGGCGAAGCGGCGCGGGTCGTCGGCGTGCGGGCAGTGGCCGATGCCCTCCGGCTCCTCGATCTCTGCGTGCGGCGGGAGGTGCCGCCGGTAGTACGCGAGGTTGGCGCTCGGCATAAGGCGGTCCGAGCGGCCCCAGATGAGCAGGATGGGCATCGAGAGGGAGCGCAGCTGCTCGGGGGTGAAGGCGTGGTCGCACCGGGCCGAGCTCGTGAAAGAGACGATGGTCTCGCGCGAGAACATCCGCACGACGTCGCCGGCGACCAGCGGGGTGAACCAGGGAACGCGGTGGTAGAGGCGCGCGAAGAACGCGTGCGCGTCGGCCCGCGACCGCAGCTTGAATACACCGAGCAGCTCTGCCAGCTCCGTCTGATCCATGCAGGCGCCGGCCGGCGACGCGAGCACCAGCGCGCGCACGCGGGCCGGCGAGCTCAGCGCGAAGTTCACGGCGACCGCGCCGCCGAGGGAGTTGCCGACGACGATGGCGGGCTCGTCGAGCTCGCGCTCGAGCAGCTCGTTCATGGCGGTGGAGAGGCACTCCGGCGTGAACGCCGACGCCGGCGCCGCGCTCCACCCGTGCCCCGGCGCCTCCGCGGCGATGACGCGGCGGGCGCGGCGCCGGAGGCGCTGCAGCACCGGCGCGAAAGGGAGCGCCGAGGAGCCGATGCCGTGGAGCAGGACCACGGTCGGGAGCGGGCCCGTGCCCGCGGCATCGTAGAGGTGCAGCTTGCAGACCGACGTGTCGACCCAGCGGCTATGCACCCCGGACCTGTTCAGCGCCCTCTTGGCGAGGCGCTCGGCGAGCGGGAGGATGCCCATGAGCCGGGCATAGCAGATCGAGGACGTCCCCGCGCGCGGGGGGGCCAACGCCGCGCCCGATTTCCGTTGAGCTCCATGGGATTCCGCGCCACACCTCCTCCCGTGCGCTCGTTGCTCCTCGCCGCCGCCGTCACCCTTGTCGCGTGCTCGCGCCCCGAGCCGCCCACGCTCAAGCCCGAGGTCGCCGCGGTGACCGCCGTCACCGCTCAGGGCATCGACTTCCGGGTCCAGATCCAGGCGTACAACCCGAACAGCATCGATCTCTCGACGCGCTCGGTGAAGGCGAACGTGCTGCTCGACGGCAAGTACGACGTCGGCACGGTGACCGTGCCCGCGCCGCTCAAGCTATCCGCGAAGCAGTGGACTCCGCTCCAGGTGCCGCTCTCGGTGAAGTGGCAGGATCTCACCAGCATCGCGGCGCTGACGGCGCAGGGCCGGGGTGTCCCGTACCTGGTGAACGGCACCGTCGCGATCGGCGGGGAGACGCTCAACGTGGATCTTCCGTTCCGCCTCGCGGGGACGATCACGCACGATCAGCTCGTCGCGGCGATCGGGAAGTCGCTGCCCGGCCTGGGCCTGCCCGGCCTGCGCTGAGCAGGGCGGACGGCGGCCTCGCATGATGTCGGACCTGCGCGCTGTCGTCAGCGAGCTCTGCTCGCCGCGGTGCGCGGGGCGCCGCCCGGGGACGCAGGAGGGCGCCGCCGCGCGGGCGGTCGTTGTCGAGGCGCTGCGCGCCGCCGGCCTCGATCCGTTCGAGCAGGAGGTGCCGGGCCTCGGCGGCGCGAACGTCCTCGCCACCCTGGAGGGGGACACCGACAGGTACCTGCTCGTCGGCGCGCACTTCGATCACCTCGGGCGCCTCGGACAGCAGGTGTTCTGGGGGGCAGACGACAACGCCGCCGCTGTCGCGATCCTCGTCGACGTCGCCCGCGCGCTCGCCTCCGCGCGGCCGGCCGGCCGCGGCGTGATCGTCGCGGCGTTTGACGGCGAGGAGCCGCCCCATTTCCTCTCGAGCACGATGGGCTCGGTGCACTTCGCGAAGAGCTCGCCCGTCCCGCTCGATCGCATCGACATGATGGTGTGCATGGACCTTGTCGGCCGCGCGATCGGTCCGGAGGGCACGCCTGCCGAGGTGCGCCAGTCGCTCTTCGCGCTCGGGGCCGAGCGGAGCGCGGGGACGGCGGCGCACGTCGACGCGCTCGCGCGCGCCGAGCCCGGCGTTGTCGTGCGGCGGGCGGACGCGGAGGTGATCCCGCCGCTCTCGGATTACTTCGCCTTCTGGCGGCGCGAGGTGCCGTTCCTGTTCCTGACCTCCGGGCGGTCGCGCACCTACCACACGCCCGAGGACACGCCCGAGAAGCTCGACTTCGCCAGGATGGCGGCGACGTCGCGCTGGCTCGAGCGCTTCGTGCGCGAGACGTGTGCGCGCCCGGAGCCGCGGGTCGCGTTCCTGCGCGACGCGCGCGACGACGCTTCCTCGCTGCGGCTGCTCGTGGAGCTGACGGGCGCGCTCGAGGAGGCGGCGCCGGAGGCGCGGCAGGCGCGGCGAGCGGCCGAGGCGCTGCTCGCGGCGTGCGACCCCGAGGGCCGGCTGCCCGAGGGCAGGCGTCACGACGTGCAGACGTTGCTGGGGATGATCGAGGCGCGGCTCGCGTGAGGGCGCGGCCCGTCGGCGTTCACCGGCGCACGTGAGCGGATCTCACGTGAGCGGTCCGAAGCGCTTCTCGTACGCTGCGAGCCTGTCCGCGAGCGTCTGCGCCCGCTCCTCCGCCGCGCGGGCCTGCTCCTCCGCCGCGCGGGCCTGCTCCTCCGCCGTGGGGAGCACGCGCCCCGCGGCGTCGAGCCAGCGGAGCCATTCCCCTTTGCTGCCCAGGTACAGGCCTTCGCGCACGCCGAGACGCAACCCGAGCTGCTGGCTGACCAGCTCGCCATCCGCGCTCGACACCATGGGCTCGTAGCGGCGAGAGCCGATGTCGAGCACATACCCTTCCAGCATGTTCTTCATCGGATCGAACAGAAAGTACTCCGGCACACGCAGCACCTTCGCATAGAGGCGCATCTTCTCGCCGCGATCGACCGACTCCGTGCTCTCCGAGAGGAGCTCGATCACCAGATCGGGTGTCCTGCCGTTCTCTTGCCACACGACCCAGGACTTCCTGTCCCGGCGCACCGTGTCGAGCACCACGAACACGTCCGGACCGCGGAAGTCGTTCTTCATGGTCTGGAGCTCGCTGAAATAGATCGCCATGTTGCCGCTGACATAGACGTCGTCGCGACCTTTCCAGAAGAGGTCCAGCGACTCGATCAGCAGGAGCATCTGCTTGCGGTGGCGATCGCTCTCCATGGGCTCACCGTCGTCGTGGGGGAGTTCGTCCTCTCCAGGCGGCGGGATCGGGACGAGCGAGGTCTCGCTGGCGTACGGCATGGGCTTCCTCGGCGATCATACCAGGTTCCCCGGAGACTGCAGCCGCGGTGACCGGGAGCGCTCTCGACCCTGCGGTGGAGCGCGCCCGGCGGCGCGCCGTGCTTACCGAGGGCCCGGCGCTCTCTGTTGTCTCCGGCCCGCGGAGCTCGCAGAATCGGGGCGGAGGATACGTCCGTGCCCGTCCACGAGTACATCTGTCGCGCGTGTTCCCGGTCGTTCGATGAACTCATTTTCGATAACGCCGCCCCGCCCTGCCCCACCTGCCAGGCGACCGACGTCGAGCGCATCCTCTCCGTCTTCGCGGTAGGGCGCGGCCAGGGCGCGGCGCCGGTGCCGGCCGCGGGGCCGTGCGGCAGCTGCGGCGACCCGCGCGGCCCCGGCGCCTGCGGGCTGAGCTGAAGCGTGCCCGCCCCGCCCCGCCGCCGCGCGCGCGCACACGCCCAGCCTCCCGCCGCGGCGGCATCGCCGCCGGACCGCGCAGCCACATGTCCGGCGGCCTGATCTTCCACGACGGCGGCGGCGGGGCCGTCGCCCGCTGCGCGCGCTGCGGCGCCGAGGCGGCGGGGCCGTGCGCGCGCTGCCACGCGCCCGTGTGCGGCGACTGCTGCGTGCTCACGGAGGGCGGCGCGCGCGTCTGGGCGATCTGCCTCGCGTGCGAGGATCGCGGCGGCCGCTCGCTGCGCCGGGGCTGGGCGACGGTCCTCGGGTGGATCGCGCTCCCGATCGCGGCGCTCGCGGCGCTTGTCGCGCTGCTCGAGTGGCTGCACAGGTGACGAGGAGACCGGAGGACCCATGTTCAGCGTGAAGGAAATTCAAGGCGCGATCCCCACCGTGGAGCTCGCCGACAGCGACGCCGCGAGCCGCGCGGTGCTGGCCCCGGCCCGCGGCGGCATCCTGACCGAGCTGACCGTCGGCGGCCGCGAGCTGCTCTACCTGGATCGCGCCACGTTCGACGATCCCACCGCCAACGTGCGCGGCGGCAACCCGGTGCTCTTCCCGTCGCCGGGCAAGCTCGCCGGCGACGCCTGGTCGGCCTCCGGCGCGGCGGGGCAGATGCGGCAGCACGGCTTCGCGCGCACCCTGCCGTGGTCGCTCGACGACCTCGGGACCCTCGCGTCGGGCGGCGCCTACGCGCGCCTCGGGCTGCGCTCGAGCGAGGCGACGCGCGCGCAGTACCCCTGGGATTTTCGCGCCGAGTTCACCTACACGCTGCGCGGCAGGGCGCTCCGGATCGATCTGCGCATCACCAACGAGACAGGCGAGGGCGCGCCGCCGATGCCTTTCGGGGCCGGGTTCCACCCGTACTTCGCCGTCTCCCAGGCCGACAAGCCCCGGGCCTCGATCGAGACGCGGGCGACGCGCGCGTTCGACAACACATCGAAGAAGGAAGTGCCCTTCTCCGGCTTCGACCTGACCCAGCCCGAGGTAGATCTCCACCTGCTCGATCACGGCTCCACCGAGAGCGCGCTCGCGATCGCGGGCGATCCCGGGGTGCGCATCGCCGTCCGTGGCTCGCCCGAGTTCACGCACTGGGTCGTGTGGACCTTGCGAGGAAAGGACTTCGTCTGCCTCGAGCCGTGGACCTGCCCCGGCAACGCGCTCAACACCGGAGAGCACCTCATCCACCTGCCGTCGCAGCAGACGCGCGCGCTCTGGGTCGAGCTCGCCGCCTGACGCGCCCGCGGGCCGCGCCATGTGCGGTGACACGCCGGGCCTCGCCAGCCGAGATGCCGTGACGCGAGCCCGCGGCGGCGCGGTGGACACGCTCGGCGAGAGGGGGCCCAGCGCGCCTGCGGGCGCTCCTTCACGGTTGACGGCCAGCCGGAAAGGGCGTGAGATCCGCCGATGACTTCTGTTGCTCATCTTACCGCACATCGATCGCTGCTTGCCCGCTGCCGAGCGCTGCTCGGGCGGCGGTCGCTCCTCCTGTCCGCCGTGCCCGCCGCGGCGCTGGCCATGACCGTCACGACGGGCGCCTCGGCGGCGCCGGTCTGGACCGGAGACTTCGAGACAGGCGACCTGTCCCAGTGGAACACGAGCCTGAACGGTGAGCACATCACCGTGGTGACGTCGCCTGTCCTGCAGGGCACGCGCGCCGGGCAGATCCAGCTCACCAACGACGCCAGGTGGTCCAACGGCATCAAGCGCGTCGAGCTGAACCACAAGCCGGCCGCGGGCCGCACGGCCGAGGGCGCCCAGACGTATTTCGCCTGGAGCTTCTATCTCCCCGAGGCGCTCGCGGCGGACCCGCCGACGCAGATCGGGTACTGGGAGTCCGACGCCACCTACAATCAGATGATGTCGTTCGAGGTCGTCGGACAGCGCATCAGCTTCGCCACCCGCAAGCCCGCGAACAAGGTGCACTGGGAGGCGGACGGCGCGGTGACGCCGGGCGTGTGGCACCGCATCGCGCTGCACGTCCGGTGGTCGACGAACCCTTCCCAGGGCTCGGTCGACGTGTGGTTCGACGGCGAGCAGGTCGTCACCGCGGGCCAGGCGCAGACCCTCGCCGACAACAACGCGCACTTCACGCAGCTCGGCCTGCTGCGCAACCCGGCCGAGTTCACGGACAGCCCGATCATCGTCCTCGATGACGCCGTGGAGGGCGACACGCTCGAGGATGTCCGCCCCGAGCTGCCCTCCACCGGGGAAGGCGGCGCCGGGGGCGCAGGCGGCGGCGGGACCGGCGGGGCCGAGAACACAGGGGGCGCGGGTGCGGCGACGAGCGGCAGCGCCAGCGCCAGCGCCAGCACCACCGGAACCGGCGCGGGGACGGGCGGCGGCGCCGCGAGCGGCTCCGGCGCGTCGACGTCCGCCGCTTCCGGCGCCGGCGCCACCGGCTCGGGCTCGGGGGCCGGCGGGGCGGATGAAGGGGGCGACGAGGGCGAGGAAGGCGACGAGGGCGGCTGCAGCTGCCGCGCCGCCGGCTCGCCCGCGGCCCCGGCGCCCCTGGCGCTCGCCGGCCTCGTCGTCGCGCTCGCTTTCGCACGGCGGCGCGAGCGGCGCTGAGCCGCCGCGGGCGAGGGTAGCCCGGCACCCGATCAACAAAACATAATTTCGAATCAATTTTACTAAACACGAGATTGGCATTATTGGCCTCGGGTCAATAATACGGTCATCCCGTGGCAAGATTTGTCGTTCGATGCCCGAGCTGTGACGGCGAGCTGCGCGCGACGCGGCTCGGCTGTCAGGCGTGCGGAACCAATCTGGACGGTCAGTTCGAGATCCCCGCGCTGCTCCAGCTGTCGCCGGACGATCTCGCCTTCGTGGCCGCTTTCGTTCGCTCGTCGGGGAGCCTGAAGGCGATGGCTCAGCACCTTCAGGTCAGCTACCCGACCGTGCGCAACCGGCTCGACGAGATCATCGGCCGGCTCGACGCGCTGGAGCAGGGGGTTCAGCGGCGCCGGCACGAGATCCTCGACGCGCTCGAGAACGGGCGGCTCTCCGCGAAGGAGGCCGAAGAGGCGCTGCGGAAGGTGGGACTATGATGATGACCACGCCCGACGAGAGAGTTCGCGCGCTCGTGCGCGACAACGTCATCAAGCCTGCCGAAGGCGAGCGGCTGCTGGCCACGAATGCTCGCGGACTCGTACAAGCTCCTGGCCAAGGGCCTCCGGGACAGGGGAATCGCGTCGATCCGCTACGACAAGGCCGGGATCGGCGGGAGCGTCGCCGCGGCGCCCCGCGAGGAGCAGGAGCTGCGCTTCGACATGGGCGCCGACGACGCCGGGCTGTGGGTGAAGAAGCTCCGCGACGACGGGCGGTTCGCGACGGTAACTATCGCGGGGCACAGCGAGGGCGCGCTGCTCGGGATGCTGGTGGCCCAGAAGACCCGGATCGACGGCTATGTCTCGATCGCTGGCGCGGGGCGGCCGATCGGCGCGGTCCTGCGCGAGCAGCTCGCCAGCCTGCCGGACGAGGATCGCGAGAGGGCGTACGAGATCCTCGGCCAGCTCGAGGCGGGAGAGCTCGTGGAGGAGGTCCCGCAAACGCCGCTGTTCATGGGGCTGTTTCGGCCGAGCGTGCAGCCGTACATCATCTCGTGGATGAAGTACGACCCCGCCGCGGAGATCGAGAAGGTGACGGCGCCGATCCTCGTCGTGCAAGGGACGACCGACATCCAGGTCAAGGTGGAGGACGCCGAGCTGCTCGCCGGCGCACGGCCGGACGCGGAGCTGGTCGTCATCGAGGGCATGAGCCACGCGCTCAAGGAGGCGACGCTCTCGGAGGCGTCGCAGCAGGCGGCGTACACCGATCCGACGCTGCCCGTCGTGGCGCGCCTGCTCGAGGCGCTCGAGGAGTTCATTCCGGTGAAGTGACGCGCAGACGGAAGGCGAGAGGGGTGAAGACGAACCGCGACGAGCGGGCGCGCGGGCGCTGGCCGGGCCTCATCGCCTTGCGGGACGTTCGCGCGTATTCCGCGGTCAGCTCGGGATCTGCGCTTCCTCGTAATCCTCGTAATAGCGCGCTTCGAGCGTGTTTCCGTCCGGATCCTGGAAGTAAAACCAGTGCATGGTGGAGCCCCGCGCGCCGAACGACGGGCTGCTCTTCGTGTGCATCGCGACGCCCGCCGCGGTGAGCCGGGCGGCCAGAGCGTCGAACGCGTCGCGCTCCATCGCGAAGCAGACATGGTTGATGGGCTTTCCGGCGGCCGACGGTTTCGCCTCGCCGGTATACTTCCGGAGGAACTCGGCGGAGGAGACGGACATCAGGTCGAGGATCGAGGCCTCGGACAGGCGGACGCTCGGAAATGGGGCCGTCCCGGCCCGGAACTCCTCGGCGCGGACGCTGGTCAGCCCGATCACCTGGGTGTAAAACTCGAGCGCGCGGAGCGGATCCTCGACCCACAGGACGACATGATCGATGTCGAGTGACATGGCGAGGAGGATGCTACCGCAGCGGGTGCCACGCAGGCCATCGTGGCGCCCCGCCAGCAGGCACGGCCCGGAGGATCCCATGTCGCTTGGATGTTGTGCGCGAGGCGCCCTCGCCGGGGCGCTCGTATTTGCCGTCGTCACGGGGGGCTGCGGCAAGGACGCGGCGCAGGCGCCCGGGGGAACGCAACCGGGGGCCGGTGGGACGGGCGGCTCAGGCGGCTCGGGCGGGACAGGCGGCTCGGGCGGCTCGGGTGGCAGCTTGACTGACGGAGAGACGGCGTCGCCCTACGCGATCGCGGCGTTCGAGAAGGTCCGGATCACGAGCGACGCGGGCCAGCCGAACTTCCAGCAGGCGAACACGGAGTTCGAGCTCCGCGACGGGCCGTTCGCGAGCGTGAGGCTCGTCGTGGACCTGGAGACCACGTGTTACCCGTTCGAGACGTGGGAGAACAACCCGCCGCCGGAAGGCCAGAACTGGCCAGCGGACTGCGACGCCTTCGATCGGAACTTCGAGTTCTCGCTCGACGATCCGGGCGATCCTGCGGCCGGGCCGCCCGGGATCGAGCTCGTCCGCGCGATCACGCCGTTCGGGGGGCCGCTGCACCTGGAGGTGGACATCACGGACGTGGCGAACGGGCTCGCCGCGGGCAAGCACCGGCTGCGGGCGGTGATCCCGACATGGTCCGACGGGAGCGGGCAAGTGAGCGGCTCGAACGGCGGGTGGAACGTGAGCGCCACGATCGAGGCGGTGCCCGGGCCCGCGCCGAGAAAGGTGCTGGCGGTGATCCCGCTGTTCAATGGATCGCAGACGAGCGCTGACAAGCCAGGACCGCTCTCCGTGCGCGTGCCCGAGGGGACCGTGAGCTCGCGCCTGGAATACCGCGCGACAGGCCACGGGGGCGGCGAGATCGAGACGGGGTGTATCGGGCCGGCAGAGGAGTTCTGCAGGCGGACCCACAGGATCCTGGTGGATGGGGGCGAGATCGAGCGGATAAGGCCCTGGCGGGACGACTGCGAGGAGCTCTGCACGCTCACGCACTACGGGCCAGCGGGCGACGGGTTCGACTACTGCCTGGAGAACCCGTGCGGAGCGATCGAGAGCGTGAGGGCGCCGAGGGCGAACTGGTGCCCAGGGAGCGAGTCGCCGCCGTTCGCCTCGGACGCGGACGCGCTGCGGGCGCCGGGGGAGCACACGCTCGAGTGGGAGATCTCGGCGCTCGCCGAGGGCGGGGTGTGGAGGATCTCGGCGACGTATTTCGCGTTCGGCGAGTAGCGCCGCTGCGGGAGGTCGCTCCAGCGCTCGCTCGGCGCGCCGGGGCGTCCGCCGGCAGGGGCCTCTCGTGGCCGACCGCTCAGCTGAAGCGCGCCCGGATCGGCGCCGGCCTCTCGCAGATCGGGCACGCGTCCGCGCGCTCGGCGATCTTGCCGCAGTCCTTGCAGTCGACGCGATAGCCGTGGAACCCGGGGTCGTGCAGCTCGACGCTCGTCTGCGCCTTGTCCGCGCGCTTTCCTTCATACTTCACGCGCGCTGGCACGAACGCGATGTAGCGCACCTCGATGTGCTCGCACCGCGAGCACCGCTCCGGCACCGCGTACGCGTTGGTCGTCGTGAGCCCGCGCGCGAGGCCTCCCTCGTCGTGGCACCGCGGGCAGCGATCGTCCTTGAACAGGACGTGCTGGCACGCGCCGCACGCGACCTCGTACAGGCCGTCGACGAACATCTCGCCCTTGTAGACCCACTTGACCGGGCCGACGGGCTCGCCCTCCATGAGCGGCACGAGCCCGTCCACGTACGAGCGCAGGTTCAGCTGTCGCCCCCCGCACGAGGGACACCCCGCCTCGACCATCTCGGCAAACGCGCGCTCGGATAGACTGCTCATGTGCGCCGCCTTCTAGCACGCCTCGGTGAAGCGCGGACCCCGGAGAACGCCGTGGAGCATCGGAGGCGAGATCTCGGGCACGTCGTGGGCGGCGATTCCCGCGGGGTGACGCCGTGCGGGTGACGTCTGGCCATCCACAGCCAGACGTCTGGCCATCCACAGCCAGACGTCTGGCCATCCACAGCCAGACGTCTGGTAATGCCCGCGAGCATCTGGTGCGCCTGGGGGGACGCAGCGACCCGGTGCGACGGTCGCGCGCTCCCTCTGCGCGATGTAGCGAATCCTCGGCCATGGTCTCTTCTTTGGTGAGGTTAGACGACTCGCTCCCGCGTTCGCGATCAACACGTCCGCGATACGAACTCAATCAAACCGTCTCGATAGAAGCTTCCGGCGTTCCCGTAACATGGTCAACCACCGTGGTACCGAGCACCTGACGCCATCGGCCTTACCGGACCGAGCGACAGCGGGTTGGCCGATGCGCGGGCCCACAAGGAGTATGACCATGAAGGCGATGTCTGTGTTGCGTCTGGCGAGTGTTCTTTTGCTTGCTGCGTGTGGAGCCGATCCGATCGTCGGCGGAGAGCCACTGGACGACCTGGAGAGAGACTTCGGCGGCCCCGATGGGGTGATGGACCTGTTCGAGAACGGCAGCGAGGACGAGATCCGCAGCGCCCTCGAGGAGTATGGGATCGGCTACGCGACTCAGGAGCTCATCAGCGACTGCCCGCAGTACTTCCCTGCGGGCGACCGCAACAAGTGGCATTCCTTCGATGGCGAGCACTACTACATCGACGGGTCCGGCCGACCCAGCAGGGCGTATGCATACTTGCCGCCCATTGCCAGCGCACCCCGACGCGAGTCGTGTCAAAGCAGCGTTGGACGGTGGGGTGACGCCGAAAACCCGTCCAACGATTACGACGGAGGCCACATGATTGCGGCTCAGTTGGGCGGCTGGGGAGGCAGGGCCAACCTCGTGCCCCAGGATTCCAATTTCAACCAGGGCAACTGGGTGGCCCTGGAGAGCAAGATGGCCCTGTGCAGGACCCTGCCCAGCGGGCGCATGCGGTACTACATCGGGGCGAACTACCCGAACGGCAGCGCTCTCATCCCGAACAACATGACCATGGAGATCACCAACCGGTCCAGCGGCAGCAGCGTCTCCATGTCGTTCTCGAACACGGACGGGGGCGGCGCGAGCGGGACAACGGAGAAGAACCGCGGAATCTCGTGGCTCGACGGACAGGGCTGTCGTTGAAGCGCTGCTCCGATGACGGATGATGACAAGAGGGAGGCGCTGCCACAGCCAGACGTCTGGCCATCCACAGCCAGACGTCTGGCCATCGCCCCTACACCCGCGCCGTCTCCTCGAGCTCCTTGCCCCGCGTCTCCGGCAAGAGCCACAGGATGAGCGCCAGCGCGAGCAGCGGGAAGATCGCTGTCGCGGACACCGCCTGTCCCCAGCCGATCTCCTCCGCGGCGAAGCCCACGGCGACCGGAGATAGTATGTAGCCGATCCGGCCAAGCAGGTTGTTGGACCAGGCGAGCGCGTCGCCCCGGAGGTGCGTCGGGAAGAGCTCCGTCATGTACGCGTTCAGCACCGGCAGCACGCCGCTCGCGCCGAAGATCGCGAAGACCAGCGCGGCCGTCAGCCCGGCGCGCGAGCCCAGCGAATACGCGCCGAGCACGCCGGCCGCCGCCAGCGCATAGATGATCACCGCGCCCTTGCGGCGGCCCACCACGTCGAGCAGCTTGCCAGAGGCGAAGATGAGCGGCATCGACACGACAGCGGCGAACGTGATGCTGGCGCCCACCTCGGCGTCGCTGAACCCGCGCTCCCGCAGCGCGAACGTCTTCCAGAACGTCACCGCGTTCTGCGTGCAGATGTACGTGAGCCCCCAGATCAGCGCGAGCTGCAGCATCCGCCCGCGGTACGGCGAGCGCCAGATGCGCGTGAGCGGCTGCGCGCCTTCCAGCTCCCGCGCGGCCGCCGCCTGCTCGAACCGCGCCGTCTCGCGCAGGCCGCGCCGCGCCACCGCCATGATCACGAGCGGGATCCCGCCGACGAAATAGACGCTGCGCCAGCCGTACGACGTCGAGAGGAGCAGCGGCACGACCCCGGCGCACACGATGGATCCAAGGCTCGAGAACGCCTGGATGACGCCGATCACCATCCCGCGCCGGTCGCTCGGGTACTCCTCGGCCGCGTACACCATGCTGACCGCCCACTCGCCGAGGAGGAAGATGCGCGCGAGGAGCTGGAAGACGGCAAACACATAGACGTTCGGCGCGAACCCCGTGAGCACCGAGAAGAGCGTGTATCCCGCGATGGTGATCGTGAGCACCCGCCGCCGGCCCCACTCGTCCGCCTTGCGCACGAGCAGGTAGGCGATCATCGTCCCCGAGTTGATGAACCCGACGAGCAGCCCCTCGTGGCGGGCGGCGAGCCCCATCTCCGCGCCGAAGTTCGGCAGGATCTGCGTGAGCGCCAGGTAGTCGTACCCCTCGAAGAACGAGGCCACGCTCAGGAACCAGAACAGCCGCCGCTGGTACGGCGTGAACGGCGTCTTCTGGTGCGGGGCAGCTGTCGTCATGTCGCCTGTTCCCTCCGCCCGAGCGGGCGCTCGTAGACGCGATAACGCCGGTAAGGTACGCACCCGGCCGACTCCACGATGTGACGCATCGGCGCGTTGTCCTCGTGGATCAGCGAGGCCTCCAGGCGCTCGTACCCCGCCGCCCGCACGCCGTCGACCACGTGCTGCACGAGCAGCGCGTACAGGCCCGTCGACCTGTACGCCGGCACGACGCCGATCAGCTTGAAGCTCGCCGTCCGGACGCGGCGCAGCGCCGCCGCCACGCGCGCCCACCCGAGCGGCCATAGCCGCCCGCGCGCCGCCGCGAACGCCTCGTTCAGCTCGGGGAAGCACACGGCGAACGCCGCGGGCTCGCCGCGCACCGTCGCGATCTGCAGGAGACGCGGGTTCGCGAGCGCCACGAACGCGCGCCCGAGGTTCACGAACTCCGCGCGCGACATCGGGACGACCTCCGGCACCCCGCGGTACGCCTCGGTGAAGACAGCGTGGGCGACCTCCATGTCGCGCGAGAGGCGATGGACCGCGACGCGGCGCACGTCCAGGCCAGGGATCCGCACGGAAGCGGCCTTCCGGCGCAGGGCCTCGGGGAGCTCCCGCCGGCGCCCGGCCGAGTCGAAGAGCGGGGTGTCATAGGCGAGCATGTCGTAGCGCTTCGAGAACCCCTCGGCCTCGATGAGCTCGCGGTAGTACGGCGGGTGGTGGCCGGCGAGCATCGGCGGCCGGGACTCGTACCCTTCGATCAGGAGCCCTATGTCCTCCACCCGCGTGACGTTGCGCGGGCCCCGCAGCGACGTCGCGCCGAGCGCCCGCGCGCGCTCGCTCACCGCGCCGAAGAGCGCCCGCGCCGCCTCCGGATCGCGCTCGCACTCGAAGAAACCGAAGAAGGCCGTGCGCTCGCCGCTGTGGCGGTCGTGGCCCTCGTCGAGGAGGAGCGAGAGGCTCCCGACCGTCTCGCGCCCGCGCCGCGCCCGGAAGAAACGGAGGTTCGCGCCGCGGAAGAAGGGGTTTTTCGGGTCAATCCGCCGCAGGACAAGCGGGCGGAGCGGCGGCACGTAGGCGGGATCGGCCGCGTGGAGGCGGAGCGGCAGATCGAGGATGTCGGTGAGATCAGCGCGGCTCCTCGCCTCCTCGATCGCGATCGACATCGAGGCGCTCAGTACCCCGCGAGCCGCTTGAGCCGGAAATAGAGCGGTGTGGGGCTGTTCTCGTGCTTTTCCTTGAGCGGCCCGCTCATGAGCGGCAGGTACATCACGCGCCGCTGGCTCGCGTCGCCCGTGGCCGTGGCCTGCGCGACACGGTGCCAGATGCGGCCGTCGTGGATGGTGAGATCCCCCGCCTCGGCCTCGAGCGCGTACTCGCCGGGGTCCGGCCGGTGGTCGAGGAAATACGCCTTGCGGGTGACCATCGCGAAGAGGCCCTGGCGGTGCGAGGAAGGGATCAGCCGCACGCCGCCCTTCGAGAGGGGCGAGTCGTCGAGGTAGAAGCCGACGTTCAGGTAGCGGCGCGGCTTCTCGAGATAGAACACGTCGCGCAGGCTGTCCGTGTGCCAGCCGAGGCGCTGGTATGTCGACCCCGGCTCGTGGCGGTAATGATTGATGACGAGCCCGTCGCGCTCCCGCTCGCCGATCCGGTAGCCAGGCCCGGCCACGTCGAGGATCGCGCCAAAGCGGGGATCGCGCAAGAAGGCGCGGAGGCGCTCGCCGAACAGCGACGCGAACACCATCCGCTGGATGTAGCGCGACCCGTCCCTCCTCGTGCCGAGGATCAGCGGGACGCCGTGGATCTGCGTCCTCCCCTCCGCGACGAGCCGGCGGTCGATGTCCTCCACCTCCTCGACGAGCGAGCGCACCACGTCGCGGCCGGCGAAGCCCCTGAAGCGGATGAACCCGTACGTGTCGAGGAAGTCCCGCTGCTCGGCCGTGAGCGCGCCGCCGAGCGTGAAGTCCGGCAGCCGGAGCTGCTGGTTTGCCGGAAGCAGGCCGGCGCTCGCGGGCGGTGCGGCAGGGGGCGTGTCACGCGGGGCGTTCACGAGGGCGTCTCCTCGTCGCTCACTAGCGCAGCCGGGCCGCGGCGGGAACAGCCGCCCCATGGGAGCGCGCCGGCGCGCGGTCTGCGCCTCGGCGCACGGGCTGCGCGCGCGGCGCCGCCTGCCACCTCGCGCTCGACGAGGCCCCGGCGGCGCCGAGGCCCGGGCGGCGCCCCGGCCCGCGCCGGCAAGCCGCGCTCCCGCGCCGCGCTGTCGTTCATCGCACCGTCATCGCGCGCACCCCCCAGGAGGCGATGCGCATGCTCGCGTCCGCCATCGACACCTGCCGTCGCGGCCAGCTCGCGCTCCGCGACGGCGCCCCGCCCGGACGCTGGCGCCCACTAGCCCGTCCCGTCGCCGCAGGGCCTCGGGTGACGTAAGCTGAGACGATGCTCCGACCGATCACGGGCTACCACCAGGACGACGCGGAAGACTGGGTGGCGGAGCTGAGCTGCGGTCACGGTCAGCACGTCCGGCACAAGCCCCCCTTCCTCACGCGCCCCTGGGTGATCACCCCCGAGGGCCGCGCGTCCATGCTCGGCACCGAGCTCGATTGCGCCCGCTGCGATCGGCTCGAGATGCCCGACGGGCTGGTCGCGTACAAGCGAACGGCGGAGTTCGACGAGGGCACGATCCCCGGCGGCCTGCGAAGGGACCATGCGACCAGGCCCGGCGTCTGGGGCGTGATCCACGTGGTCTCGGGGCGGCTCCACTATCGTGTCGATGGGCTGGGCGGGCGAGCTTTCCTGTTGAGCCCGGAGTCTCCGGGGATCGTGGTGCCGGAGGTGCTTCACCACGTCGACCCCGAGGGTCCGGTGAGGTTCTTCGTGGAGTTTCGCCGCAAGGCCGGGTGACCCGACCGGCCCGATGCGCTTCCCGTCGCGGTCGCGACCTGGGTCGGATCGTGCACATGTAACGGCAGCTGCCTGTCACCCTACCAGCACGGGTCCGGCGAGACCCTGCCTCGCGTGCCCGGGCACGCAATCCTCTTCTCTTCTTCTCTTGGCGTCCTGGCGGCTCAATCTTCTTCTCTTCAACTAAAGCTCATCGTCATCGCCCCTGTCCAGCAGGCCGAGCGGCCTCTTCTTGCGCGCCGCGGCCCGACAAGCTGGACCGTGACTCGACAGCTGCAGCCGAGCATGCCTGTGAGCTGCCATGCATCCGCCAGCAATGAGTGAGGACCGGCCTCATCGTGAGATAGTTCTTGGTTTCTCGAGATGAGATCCGTAGGGTGGCGTCAAAAGGGGAAGACAACATGGCGATACGCCGTAATCGCTCCTGGGCCAACGCCGCAGGATGCGCCGTCCTTGCGCTGCTCTCGGCCTCGTGCGCCGCCGGAGATCCTACCGCGCCGGCAGCTCAAGAGGTCCACGTCTCTCTCGTGGACAAGGACTCCGTCACCACGTTTCTGAACCGCCTCGCCACGCCGGATGGCCAGGTCGTCGCCACCCGCGCCGCCGTCGACGGCGCCCGGCAGAGCGTCGCGCTCACGGAAGAGCGCGACGCTCCGCTGCACCTCGTCGAGGGGCCGCTGCCCGACGCGCCGCTCCCGGGAGAGCGCGCGCGCGTCGGCGGGTTCGCCGTCGTCGCCGTCCCCGCAGGGCGCGACCCGCACGACTGGCTCGGCTCGCGCCGCTACCACGCGGAGCCGATCGCGGAGCGCGAGGTCGCCGTGTCGAGCGCGCCGAGAGGGCAGCGCGCCGGCGCTCCGGCGGACAGGCGCGCGACGCTCGGCGGCGAGCCGCCCGACATCGACATCGACATCGACGCCGCGTTCCTCGAGGCGCGCCTCGGAGAGCTCTCCGGCGCCACGCCGGTGACCGTCGGCGGCCGCACGGTCGTCATCCGCGAGCGCGGCTCCGAGAGCGGGCGCTCCCTCGCCCGCGGCTGGCTGCGCCAGCAGTACGAGGCCATCGGGTTCACCGTCCGGGAGCATACATATCGAAGCGGCTGGAGTCAGGGGGTCAATCTGATCGCGGAAAGGCCCGGCGCCGACCCGTCACGCGTCCTCATCCTCGCGGCCCACTACGACTCCGTCAGCAACGCCGGCGCCGACGACGACGGCTCAGGGATCGTTTCGTCGCTCGCCATCGCCCGCGCGCTCAAGGACGCGCCCCTGCGCGTCGGGCTCCGCGTCGTCGCCTTCGATCAGGAAGAGACAGGCCTCCTCGGCTCGAAGGCCTACGCCCAGCAGCTCGACCGCAACGGGGAGCTGGCGCAGGTCGTCGGCGTGCTCGACCTCGAGATGACCGGATACGACTCGAACGACGACGGGTGCTATCACGTCATCCACTGCAACGAGAACACATCGGCCGATCTGGCCGCCTCGGTCGAGGCCGCCGCGGCGGGCGGCGCGCTCGGCCTGGTCCGGACGGAGGCCTGCACGAACCGCAGCGATCACGCCGCGTTCTGGCGCTACGGGGTGCCGTCCGTCGCCGTGGCGCAGGACTTCTTCGGCGACGACGGCAACCCCTGCTACCACGAGCGCTGCGACACGGTCGATCGCCTCAACTGGGACTACATGCGGCGGCTGACCCAGGCCGTCGGGGTCGCGGCAGCGGGCATCGTGCTGGAGTGACGAGCTGCCGCCGCGCCAGCGGACGAGCGGCGGCTGGCGGACGAATGTGCTCCCGCCGCGGCTCCTCGCGAGCCTGGTGATGCCCGAGCACTTCGACGCGGCCGCTTCCTTCGTGCGGCCCGAGGACGTGGCCGCGCAGGTGCGCGTCTCAGCCGATGCCAAGCGGCACGTGGCTTGGTTGCGCGAGGAAGCCGAGCTCGGCTTCAGCATCATCCACGTTCACGACGTGACCTTGAACCAGCAGGCCTTCATCGAGGTCTTCGGCGAGCGCGTGCTCCCGGCGCTGTCCGGGTGACACAGCGACGAGACGAGCCCTACAACAGGGAGGTGGACGGCCACCGCCGCCGAGCATCGCGAGGCGATATGCCACACATGGTGCGAGCTGCCGGGCGCAGCGAGGGTCTGGCGCGGCATTGCGGTCTGTGATTTCAGTGGATCACGATGAGGGTACAGGCAGGCGACGTCCGGCTGTTCTTCGATGTGGAAGGGTCAAAGCTTGTCCCCGAGGGCCCGGTGATGCGCGAGCGCCCCACGGTCATCCTGCTGCACGGCGGGCCGGGCGGCGATCACACCGAGTTCCTCCCCTTCGGCGCGGCGCTCGCCGAGGTGGCGCAGGTCGTCTACCTCGACCACCGCGGCTGCGGGCGCAGCGATCGCAGCGGGCCCGAGCGGTGGAACCTCGAGACGTGGGCGGACGACGTGCGGGCGTTCTGCGATGCGCTCGAGATCCAGCGGCCCGTGGTGCTCGGACACTCGTTCGGGGGCATGGTGGCCCAGGCGTACGCGGCGCGATACCCGGATCACCCCGGGAAGCTCATCCTGTCGAGCACGACGGCCAGGCTCCGCCTGGATCGCATGCTGTCCGTCTTCGAGCGGCTCGGGGGCGCGGAGGCGGCCGACATAGCGCGCCGGTTCTTCGCGGACCCGATGCCCAATTTCCGCGACTACATCCGCGTCTGCCTCCCGCTCTACCGCCAGTCCCCGGAGGACGAAGGAGCGCTCGGGCGCGCGGTCATCCACCTCGACGTGGGCGGCTATTTCGTGGCGGGCGAGATGCAGACGTACGACCTGCGCGCGGAGCTCGCGCGCGTCCGGTGCCCGACCCTCGTGCTGTCCGGCGATCTCGACCCGTTCGCGACGGTCGAGGACGCGCGCGAGCTCGTGGCGGCGTTGCCCCGCGAGCTCGTGCAGGCGCGGCCCTTCCCCCGCGCCGGGCACGCGGTGCTCGACGACGCGCGCGCAGAGGCGCTCGCGGCGGTACGGGAGTTCCTGGGCGCGCCCTGAGCGCTCGCGGGCTGGAGGCCAGGACGCCAGGGCGGTCATGAGGCCCGCGCCCGCAGCGCGGCGCCCGGCGCGCGCCCGGTGGACGCTCCGCCGGGCGTGGTGGCCATGGGATGGCAGCTCCGCGCGCGGGGAGCCTCGAGCGCCCCGTACAGGGCACAAAAAAAGAGCGCCCATTCGACGGCGGGGGGGGAAGCCGTCACGGGCGCTCTGCTCTACGTACTTAGCAGGATGCGGGCCAGGGCCATCCCTGCGTGTTTCTCGGGGTTATCCCCGAGTGAAGCGCCCGACATCTTTCAATCCTGAGATCGGTGCTTGCAGACCTGGCAGCTCCGCAACACGCCGGGGCCAGACGGCGACCGCGCCGCGGATGCGTGGCCGCGCGGCGCCGGCGAGGAGCGCTCGCCTCGCGCGTGGCGCCGCGCTGCGGTCTCGACCGGCGAGTTGCTGCTGCGCCGGCGCCGGACTGCGGACGCGCCGGCGCCGGACTGCGGACGCGCCGGCGCCGGACTGCGGACGCGCCGGCGCCGGACTGCGGACGCGCCGGCGGCGAGCTGCAGCCGCGCCGGCGTCGGGCCGCGTTATCCGGTGAGCCCCGGCGCCGCGCCGGCGCCCGGCCGGCGCGCGTACAGGATGAGGTGCTCGTAAGCGATGGTCGCCGCGGCGAGCGCCGTGATGCCCGCGGCGTCGTAGGCCGGCGCTACCTCGACGACGTCCATGCCGACCACGTCGATGCCCGCGATCCCGCGCAGGATCTCGATCGCTGTCGCGGTGCTGATGCCGCCGCACACCGGAGTGCCCGTGCCCGGCGCGAAGCTGGGATCGAGGCAGTCCACGTCGAACGTCACATACACCTTGCGCCCCGCGACCGCCTCCCGGACGCGCTGGATCACGGCAGCGGCGCCGTTGCGGTGAATCCAGGGAGCGTCGAGGATCTGGAATCCACACGTATCCGGGTTGTAGGTGCGGATCCCGATCTGCACCGAGCGGGCCGGATCGACGATGCCCTCCCGGGCGGCCTGGAAGAACATCGTGCCGTGATCGATCCTCCCGGCCTCGTCGTCGTGGCTCCACGTGTCCGAGTGGGCGTCGAAGTGGATCAGCGAGAGCGTGCCGTGCTGCCGGTGAAGGGCCCTCAGCACGGGCAAGGTGACGAAGTGGTCGCCGCCGATCGACAGCGGCGCGGCCCCGCCGCGGAGGATCCCCGCGATGTGCGCCTCGATCGCGGCGGGCACCTCCATCGGCCGGCCGAGATCCCACTGGCAGTCGCCGTAGTCGACGACCGCGAGCCGCTCGAGCGGGTTGAACTCGCAGCCATACGGGCGATCCCAGGCGAGCAGGGCAGACGCCTCCCGCACGGCGCGGGGGCCGAAGCGCGCCCCGGGGCGGTGGACCGTCGCCGTGTCGAGCGGGAGCCCCGTGACCGCGACGTCCACCCCCGTCAGATCCCGCGAGTACTTGCGGCGCAGGAACGAGAGCGCGCCCGCGTACATCGGCTCGAACGAGGCGCCCGTGAGGGACTGTGCCGTGAACGCATGATCGCCGCGGGTGCTACTCGCCATCTTGCCTCCGTCCCATCCTCGGATGACCGCTCACCGACAGACACCAGGACACCGCGCGGTGGAGCCCGGACCTCCCGCGGGCGCCGACCGCGCGGCGAGGGCGGCGCCGGAGTCCGCGCGCCGGCGGCCACCCGGGCTCTGCCAGCGGTGCGTCACCAGCGGCCCGCGAGCCCGGTGCGCAGACGCGCGTCGCTGCCGGCGCCCGGGTCCCGGAGCGGAGGCGGACACCTGGGCACAAAAAAAGAGCGCCCATTCGACGGCGGGGGGGGGAAGCCGTCACGGGCGCTCTGCTCCAGGTACTTAGCAGGATGCGGGCCAGGGGGATCACCGAAGGATCCTTGAGGGTTAGCCCTAGGTGAATGCACCGATGCCTTTCACTCCTGAGATCGGGCTTGCAGGCATGGCAACTCAGCGACGCGCGGCGAGGACCAGACCAGAGGACGGTCATCTCCCGCGCCGGGTGAGCCGGCTGATCGCGGCGGCGAGCGACTGGAAGATCGAGATGCCTTGCAGCTCGATGCCGAGCTCGACCATGCGCTGCGCCATCCTGGGTCCCACGCCGACGAGGCTCACGCGCGCCCCGAGCAGCCGCGTCGCCTGCGCCGTCTGCACCAGCGCCGCTGCCGTCGCCTCGTCGACGAGCGGCACGCCGGTCAGATCGAGCAGCACCCATCGGGCGCTCTCCCGCGCCACGCCCGCGAGCACCGCCTCCAGGATCTGCTGCGCCCGCGCCGCGTCGATCGCGCCGATCAGCGAGATGAGCAGCACGCCAGGCAAGAGCGGGATGACCGGACACCCGAGCTCCCGCACCGTGCTCGACAGCGCGCGCTCGCGCTCGTAGGCCGCGGCCAGCATGTCGCGCTCCGCGTGCAGCGCGGTCTCCATGTCGTGGCGCTCGAACGCCGCGACCAGGAGCGACACCCACATGGCCAGCGGCTGGAGGTTGTCCGTGAAGCTCTCCGTGTGCAGCCCGCCGATGACCAGCGTGCCCCAGTCGCGCTGATCGTTCGCGATCGGGACCATCACGAGATAGCCGCTCGGCTCGCCCGGTGAGGCGGCCTCCATCAGCTCGGGCGGTGGAAAGAGGCCGGCCGGCGACCGGCCCCCCACGAGCGCGGCCAGGCGCGGATCGTCGGCGCGCACGGCGTCGATGATGAGCTCCGGCCCGTCCGGGCCCGCGTCCTTCGCCCACAACGCGATGCACGCCACGCGTACGGTGGTGTGCCGCAGCCACCCGAGCCGCTCGTCGTTCCAGATCTGCTTCGACGTGAGCAGCCCGCTCATGTCCATGTTGGCGCGGACGAGCCGCTCGAGGCCCCTCACGCTGCGCCGCTCCCACGCCACGAGGGCCCGCTGCTGCGCGAGGCGCGCGCTGTTGAGGAAGATCTCCATCCGGCCCGCGGCCTCCGGCGCCGGCGCGCCGGCGAGCTGCCGCGCGGCGGTCGCCTCGATCTGGCTCACCGCCGCGAGGAGGGCCTCGATCCTGTCGTTGCGCGCAACCGCGGCGGCGAAGGCGCGCTCGAGCGTCGCCATGTCCGGCAGCTCCGCCCCGGTGAGCGCCGCGCCGACGCCGCGCGCGATCACCTCGGCCTCGGGCCAGATCACGGGCGTCTTGCCGGGCGACACGAGCGCTGGCCCCTCGAGCGCGCGGTTCATGTGCCAGGACAGCTCACGCTGCCAGTCGTCCCGCTGCCCGAGCTCCGGAGGAGGGGGCGGGCCCGCTGCGCCCCGGGCGCTGCCGCACGAGCGCCGCACCACCAGCTCGGCGGGGACGCGGGTCACGAGCTGCGACGGGGGGCGGCCGTCGAGCTGCTCGAGGAGCCGCTCGACCGCCACCCTCCCGAGGAGCTCAGGGTTCTGCCGCATCGTGGTGAGCGGCGGGTCGCAGTGCTGGGCGGCGCTGATGTCGTCGAAGCCCACGACGGCGATGTCGTCGGGCGCGCGGTAGCCGTGCGCCCGGATCGCGTTCAGCGCGCCTATCGCCATCTCATCGTTGCCCGCCACGAGCGCGGTGCAGAGCTTGCCGTCGCGCTCGAGCAACGTCCGGAAGCGATGCTCGGTGTACCAGATGGTGCACTCGTCGAAGTGCGAGAGCAGGTTGAGATCTGTGTCGAGCCCGTGCGCGCTCATGGCCTCGTCGAACGCCTCGCCCCGCTCGACGAAGTCGTCCGAGGACGCTTTGCCTATATAGGCGATGCGGCGGTGGCCGAGGCCGACGAGGTGGTCGACCAGCCGGCGGATCGAATCGCGGTTCTCCGCCCGGACGATCGGGCAGCGCTCGCCGAGCGCGGGCGCGCAGAAGATCACGGCCGGCTTCCCGTCGGACAGCAGCTCCTCCAGGCCGTCGGTGGTGTACATCGCGATCCAGCCGGCGACCTGCTGGAGCCCTACCCCGCGCCCGTGCACCGCCCGGGGCGGCCCGTGGCTCAGGAGGAGGTGGTAGCCGCGCTCTCGCGCGGCGCGGTGCATGCCAGCGAACGCAGCGCAGTTGAAGGAGTTGTCCAGGAAGACCGATGCGACGCCGATCACATTCGAGGCGCGCTGGTTGACAGGCCCCTTGTTCATCCCGGTCGTGACCTCGCCGCGTACCACGCGGCGAGCCTATCACCGACCTCGACCCTGCAACCGGGGAACTTCGGCGCGCCCGCGCCACCCTGTCATCCCTCCAGTGCGACGGCCTCGGGTGAGGACATATAATTACCCCGGATCCGGTCAGACACCTTGGTAAGCAGGTCACCCCGGAGTCCGGTCAGACACCCTGGCAAGCCGGCCCATGTCGGCTCCGGAGCGGCGCCGCGAGAGGAAGTCGAGGGGCTGTCAGCCGCGTGACCGCGTCAGGTGGTTTATCGCGGCGGCGAGCGACTGGAAGATCGAGATGCCTTGCAGCTCGATGCCGAGCTCGACCATGCTTTGCGCCATCCTGGGTCCCACGCCGACGAGGCTCACGCGCGCCCCGAGCAGCCGCGTCGCCTGCGCCGTCTGCGCGAGCGCCGCCGCGGTCGCCTCGTCGACGAGCGGCACGCCGGTCAGATCGAGCAGCACCCACCGGGCGCCCTCCCGCGCCACGCCCGCGAGCACCGCCTCCAGGATCTGCTGCGCCCGCGCCGCGTCGAGCGCGCCGATGAGCGAGATGAGGAGCACCCCTGGCAAGAGCGGGATGACCGGACACCCGAGCTCCCGCACCGTCGTCGACAGCGCGCGCTCGCGCTCGTAGGCCGCGGCCAGCATGTCGCGCTCCGCGTGCAGCGCGGCCTCCATGTCGTGGTGCTCGAACGCCGCGACGAGGAGCGACACCCACATGGCCAGCGGCTGGAGGTTGTCCGCGAAGCTCTCCGTGTACAGCCCTCCCAGCACCAGCGTCCCCCAGTCGCGCCTTGCGTTCGCGATCGGGACGATCACGAGATGCCCGCCCAGCTCGTCCGGCGACCCGGCCTCGAGCAGCTCGGGCGGCGGAAAGAGGGCAGCGTGGTACCGGCGCCCCACGAGCGCGGCCAGGGCCGGATCGCTGCTCTGCACGCTGTCGATGAGGAGCTCTGGCCCGTCCGGGCCCTGATCGTCCGCCCACAGCGCGAGGCACCCGACGCGCACGGTGGTGTGCCGCAGCCACCCGAGGCGCTCGTCCTTCCATACATGCTTCGAGGCGAGGAGCCCGGTCATGGCCATGTTGGCGCGAACCAGCCGCTCGAGGCTCGTCACGCCGCGTCGCTCCGACGCCGCGAGGGCCCGCTGCTGCGCGAGCCGCACGCGGCCGAGGAAGGTGTCCATGCGGCTCGCGGCGTCCGGCGCCGGCGCGCCGGCGAGCTGCCGCGCGGCGGTCGCCTCGATCTGGCTCACCGCCGCGAGGAGGGCCTCGATCCTGTCGTTGCGCGCTACCGCGGCGGCGAAGGCGCGCTCGATCGCCGCCATGTCCGGCAGCTCCGCCCCGGTGAGCGCCGCGCCGAGGCCCTGCGCGATCACCTCGGCCTCGGGCCAGACGAGGGGCGCGTCGCCGGGCGGCGCGGGCGCTCCCAGCGCGAGCAACGAGCTCAGCCGCCTGGGCAGGTCGCGCTGCCAGTCGTCCCCCGGCGCGTCGAGCTCCTGCGCGAGCTGCCCGGGATTCCACGAGGCGCTGCCGCACGAGCGCCGCACCACGAGCTCGGCGGGGACGCGGGTCACGGGCTGCGGAGGGGGGAGGCCGTCGAGCTGCTCGATGAGCCGCTCGACGGCCATCTTCCCGAGGAGCTCGGGGTTCTGCCGCATCGTTGTGAGCGGCGGGTCGCAGTGCTGGGCGATGCTTATGTCGTCGAACCCCACGACGGCGATGTCCTCGGGCACGCGGTAGCCGCGCGCCTGGATCGCGTGGATGGCCCCGATCGCCATCTCGTCGTTTCCCGCCACGATCGCGTCGCAGAACTTGCCGTCGCGCTCGAGCAGCTCCCCGAGGCGCTGCTCGGTGTAGACGATCGAGCACCCGTCAAAGCAGGAGAGCCGGTTGAGACCTGCATCGAGCCCGCCCGCGCTCAGCGCGTCATCGAACGCCCTGCTCCGCTCGACGAAGTCGTCCGAGGACCACTTGCCTATGTAGGCGATCCGACGGTGGCCGAGGTCGATGAGGTGCTGGACGAGCCGGTGGATCGAATCGCGGTTCTCCGCCCGGACGATCGGGCAGCGCTCGCCGAGCGCGGGCGCGCAGAAGATCACGGCCGGCTTCCCGTCCGAGAGCAGCTCTTCCAGGCCGTCGATGGTGTACATCGCGATCCAGCCGGCGAACTGGTGGAGCCCTACCCCGCGCTCGGCCACGCTCCTGGGCGACCCGTAGTGCACGAGGAGCTGGTAACCGCGCGCCCGCGCGGCGCGGTGCATGCCAGCAAACACGACGGCATTGAAGGAGTTGTCACAGAAGAGCGACGCGACGCCGATCACGTTCGAGGTGCGCTGGCTGGTAGCCCCCTTCTTCATCCCGGTAGTGACCTCCCTCGTAGGCGGGCGAGCCTATCACCGACCTCGACGGTTCGACCGGGAACTTCGGCGCTCGCCGGAGGCCCCGGCCCGCGCGCCCGCGCCGCCTCACTCCTCCAGCGCGATGGCCTCGGGTGAGGGCATGTGATCCCCTGGATCCGATCGGCAGACCTAGTAAGCGTGGCCGACGGCGGGCTCCCGACCGATGCAGCCGCACCCGCACTCGTTGACGAACTGCGTCTCTGGCGGCGAGCACACGAAGTCGATGAGAGCGCACTCCTCGATGTCGTGGGAGACATAGCGCACGTCCGGGTCGCCCGGGTCCGGGCAGGCCGGCGCCTCGGGGCCGAGGCAGCCGCACCCGCACTCGTTGACGAACATCGTCTGCGGCGGCGAGCACGCGAAATCGATGAGCTCGCATTCCCGCAGCTCGTGCGAGACGTAATGGACCTCCGGGTCGCCCGGGTCCGGGCAGGCCGGCGCCTCGGGGCCGATGCAGCCGCACCCGCACTCGCTGAAGAATTGTGTCTGCGGCGGCGAGCACACGTAATCGATGGCCTCGCACGCCCGCGGATCGCGCGATACGTAATGGACCTCCGGATCGCTCGGGTCCGGACAGGCAGGCGCCTCGGGGCCGAGGCAGCCGCACCCGCACTCGTCGGAGAAGAGCGTCTGCGGCGGCGAGCAATCAAAGTCGATGAGAGCGCACTCGTCCGGATCGTGAGAGACATAGCGGACTTCCGGATCGCGCGGATCCGGGCAGTCCCCGCCGCTCACCTGGGGGTCGCACCCGAGCGGTCCGAGGATCGCGGACACCGAAAGGAACCACAAGGCATGTACTCGCATGTTCGTCTCCATGGTCTTGTCGCAAGAGAGATGGTTCGTGAGAGCGCGCCTCCCCCTGGAGGCCCGCCAGAGGCCTCCAGGAGGGGGCCTCGGTAGCTTTTCGTCGACTCAGGGCACGCCGCGCCCGAAGAGCGTCACCGCCCGCCGGGTCGACGCGGGGGAGGACGCCTCGATGAGCAGCACCTCCTCGCGCGGGCCGGAAGCCCGCGGCCGAAACTCCACGCGGACATCGAGGGGCTCCCCGGGCGCGAGGACCACGGGCGCCGGCCCTCCCTGCACGGCGAGGTCGGCAGCCGGCGCGCGGAGCGCGATCGCGTCGATCGCGAGCGGGTCCGCGCAGCCGTGCTCGAGGCGGAGGGCGACGGTGGACACCTCGCCGACCGCCGTGTCGGGCAGCTCGAGCTCCGGCTCCACGTGGAAGCAGTCGGCGAGGGGGCGCGGTGCCCCCTTGAGAACGCCGTCCGCGACGACGAGATCCGCCGGCGCGGAGCGGTGCTCGCCGCGCCGCGCCTGCACGCGCACCTCGTCGCCCAGGTAAGCCTCCAGCGCGAGGGCGAAGCTCCCGTCGGCGCCGACGTCGGCCACCGCGGGCGGCGCGGTCCTGTCGAGGCTCACCGCCCAGACGACGTCGGCGTTCGTCGCGCTCCCCGGGCCGCCGGCGAGATCGACCGTCGACCTATCGCACACCATGCAGACGTCGCCGATCACGTCGCCGAGCTCGGGCGCGGCCGGCGGCTCCGGGATCGGGTTCACCCCGCACCCGGCCCCGCACGCCACCAGAAGGACCGCGATCCAGCGCATCACGCCGCCAGGCTGTTCAACAGCCGTGCCAGCGCGACCGCGCGGATTTCCGGAGGCTCTGGTCGCCTTCTTTGTACCATTCTGTTCCACTTTGTACCGATGGTACAGCCCGGCATTGCGCCAGGGGCCGTGGTCGACGGCCGCTACGAGGTCGTGCGCGCGCTCGGGCGCGGCGGGCTCGGCTCGGTCTTCGAGGCGCGCGATCGCCTCTTCGATCGCGACGTCGCGCTGAAGGCGCTGCGCTTCGGCTCCGCGGGCGCGGTCGAGGCGTTCCGGCGGGAGTTCTCGCTGCTCTCGGCCTGCGCGCACCCGCGCCTGCCGCGCGCGTACGACTTCGCCCGGACCACGTCCGCCGGCGCGCCGCTCACGTACGCCACGGCGGAGCTCATCCGGGGCCGGACGCTGGCGGAGCACGCCCGAGGGCGCGCGTTCCGCGCGGCGCTGCCCGTCCTGCTCGACGCGCTCGACGCGCTCGGGTGGCTCCACGGCGCGGGCATCGTCCACGGCGACTTCAAGCCCGAGAACGTCCTCGTGCGCGACGACGGCGCGGGCGTGCTCATCGATCTCAGCGCGGCGCGGAGGATGCGCGCGGCCGCGGGGGACCTCTCGGGCACGGCGCGGTTCCTCGCGCCCGAGCTCCTCCGGGGTGCCCCGCCGAGCGCGCGCTCCGATCTCTTCGCGGTTGGGCGCACGCTCGAGGACCTGCTCCCCCTCCTCTCCGGGGCGCTGCCCGCCGCTGCGCGCCGGCTCGCGGAGCGGCTCACCGCGGACGATCCGGCGAGCCGGCCCTCCGGCGTGGAGGAGGTCCTCGAGGCGCTCTCCGCCGGCGAGCTGCCGCGGCGCGCGCCCGCCGCCGTGAGCGAGCCGGGCGAGATCGTCGGCCGGGAGCGCGAGGTCGAGGCGTTCGGCGCGGCGCTCGAGGCGCTGCTCCGGGGCGAGCGCGGGCCGCGCGCCGTGGTCGTCACCGGCGAGGAGGGCGCCGGCAAGTCGCGGCTGTTCCGCGAGCTCAAGTGGCGCGCGCAGCTCCGCGCGCCGGTCTTCGAGGGCGCGCCCCGCGGCGAGGATCCGCTGCGCGCGCTGCTGCTCCGCGCGCTCGGCGGCGGGTCGCTCCCGACCGGCGTCGACGCGCTGCTCGGGGCCCGCGGCGAGCTCGCGCGGTCGCGCGCGCCGCTGGCGCCGCTGGCGCCGCTGGTCGACTGCGCGCAGCGGCCCCGCGTGCTCGCGATCGACGACGCGGACCGGCTCGGCGCGCGCGACCGGGCGCTGCTCGAGGCGCTCGTGCGGTCGACCGAGCCGACCGACGCCCTCCTCTGGCTCATCGCCTCCGCCGATCGGCTCGACGTGGGCGGCGGCGCGGTCGTCGAGCTCCCGCTCGGCCCCCTCGGCGAGGAGGCGGTCCGGGTGTGGACGGCGCCGCTGGCCACGGCGGCGCGCGTGTCGGATCTCCTGCGCGCGAGCGGCGGCCGCCCCCGCGCGCTCAAGGAGCTCTGCGCCGCGCTGGCGCAGCGGCGGCTGAGCGAGGCGGAGCTCGACCGGTTCGTGGACACGACGGGCACCCCGGAGCTCTGGCGCCGGCGCGTGGCCGCGCTCGACCGCGGCGAGGCGCGCGCGCTCGCGGCGCTCGCGGTCGCCGACCCGCTCGGCCCCGGCGCCGCCGCGGCGCTCGGCGTGGGGCGCGCGGCGCTCGACGCGCTCGAGGCCGTCGGGCTCGCGCGGCTCGACGGCGACGGGCACCGCCTCGGCCAGCCCGGGCAGGCGAGGGCGCTCGTGCCCTGGCTCGACGCGGGCGTCGTGCGCGAGGTGGCGCGGGCGCTGGCGGATCACCTCGTCGCCGGCGCGGAGGAGGCGGCGCTCGCCCCGGCGCGGAGCAGCCAGCGCGCCGCGGACCGGGCGAGGGCGCTCGCCCTCGCGGGCGACCACGAGGCGGCGCGGCGGGCGCTCGCCGCTTCCGAGCCGATGTTCGAGTGGGCGCCGCGCGCCTGGGTGCGCGCGGCGGACGCCGCCTGCGCGGCCATGCCGGAGGCGCGGACGCTCGTGGCCGCCGCGGCCGCGCTCGAGGCGGCCGGCGACCCGAGGCGCGCGCTGTCGCTGCTCGCGCGGGCGAGGCGGGCGAGGCGGGCACGAGCGCCCGCGCCGCCGCCCGACGTCGGCGCGGAGCTCTCGTACCGGGCGGCGCGCTGCTACGAGAAGCTCGGCAAGGTCGCGCGGGCGCTGCGGCAGCTCGAGCGAGCGCGCGCCCTCTCGGCCGGGGCCGTCGACGTGCGGCTCGCGAGCCTCTCCGCGCGCTGCCTCCTGCGCCTCGGCCGCTACGACGAGGCCCGGCGCGAGGCCGAGGGCGCGCTCGCTGTCGCGGAGGCCGCGGCCGCGCTCCCGGCCGGCGAGGCGGCCTCAGCGCCCGGCGCGGCGGCCCGGCCGCCCGGCGCAGCGGCCTCGCCGCCCGGCGCGGCGGCGTCGGCCGCCGCGGAGCTCGCCGAGACGCTGGGCCTCGCGCTCGGGTACCTGAGCGACCAGGCCGGGGCGCTCCGCAGCCTCGCGCGCGCCGTGGCGCTGCGGCCGGCGTCGGACTCGCCCCGCGCCCGCGTCCGCACGCTCAGCTACCACGCGCTCCACGCCTACCGCGCCGGCGACACGGCCCTTTCGGCGCGCGGATTCCAGGACGCGCTCGATCTGGCGGAGGCGGAGGGCCTCGGCGACCTGCTCGCGACGGCCGCGCTGAACCTGGGGACGGCGCGGCACCAGCTCGGCGACTGGGGCGCGGCGCTGCGCTGCTACGAGCGCGGGCTGCGGGCGGCCGCCGCCTTCGCCAAGGAGCGGACCGAGGCGACGCTGCGCTTCAACCTCGCCAAGATCCACGCGGACATCGGCCTCCTCGACCGGGCCGAGCTCGGCGTGGCGCGCCTGCGCGCGCCCGAGGGCGCGGAGGTGCCCGAGGAGATCGCCGTGGCGGCGCTCGGGCTCGCCGCGGAGATCGCCGCCGCGCGCGGCGCGCTCGGGGAGGCGGCGCGGCTGCTCGAGGAGGCCCGCGCGGGCCACGCGGCGCGCGGCTCGAAGCGCGAGGCGTGCGAGGCGATGATCCACGCCGCCGAGGTCGCCCTGGCGGCGCGGGACCGGGCTGCGGCGGGCGCCCGGCTCGCCGAGGCCGCGGCGCTGCTCCGGGAGACCGACGCAGCGGACCTCGCGCTGCGCCGCGCGACGGCGGGCGCGGAGCTCGCGCTCGCCCTCGGCGACACGGACGCGGCCCTCGCGGAGGTGCAGCGGGGCGCGGGCCTCGTGGCGAGGGTCTCGCAGCTCGAGCTCCACGCGAGGCACGAGGAGGTGTCCGCGGAGGTGCTCCGCCTGCGGTCGGCGGCGGCGCTGGCCGAGCGGCACCGCACAGCGGCGCTCGAGTGCTGGGAGCGCATCGGGAGCACGCTCCCGGCGGAGCTCGCCGAGGTCTTCTGGCGGCACCCCCGGCGGGCCGCGCTCCGGGGCGGGCCCGCGCAGCCGGCGGCCCGCATGGAGCTCGTGATGAAGCTCCTCGAGGTCAACCGGCGCCTGAGCTCGACGCTCGACGCGGAGGAGGTGCTCCGCCTCGCCATGGATGCGGCCATCGAGCTGACCGGCGCCGAGCGGGGGTTCGTGATCCTGGCGTCGCCGTCGCCGTCGCCGTCGACATCGCCGCCGCCGCCGGGGGACGCGCGGGCGAAGGTCAGGCTCGAGGTAGCTGTCGCGCGGAACCTCGACCGCGAGCGCGTCGGCAAGAGCCAGCTCAAGTTCAGCCACGGCATCGCGAAGCGGGTGGTCGAGCGCGGGGAGGCCGTACTCACTGTCGACGCGCTGGCCGACGAGCGGTTCCACGGGAACGCGTCCGTGCACAGCCTGCGGCTCCGGTCGATCGTGTGCGTGCCGATCCGCGCGCACGGCGCGGTGCTCGGCGCCGTCTACCTCGACAACCGGTTCCAGCGCGGCAAGTTCGCGGAGGGCGACGCGGATCTGCTCGGCGCCTTCGCGGACCAGATCGCTGTCGCGCTGCACAACGGCAGGCTGATGGCCGAGCTCCGGGATCGGACGCGGGCGCTGGAGGAGGAGCAGCGCCGGGTCGCGGAGCTCATGCGCTCGCAGGCGGACGAGATCGAGCGGCTCTCGCACGAGCTCGAGCGGACGCGCGCGGACGCGCGCCGCGACTTCCCGGAGATCGCGGGGCGGAGCGCCCCGATGCGCGCGGTGCTCGCGCTCTGCGAGCGCGTCGCGGAGAGCGACGTGACGGTGACGGTGACGGGCGAGAGCGGCACGGGCAAGGAGCTCGTCGCGCGCGCCATCCACTCGGGCGGGCCCCGGCGCGAGGGGCCGTTCGTGGCGGTCAACTGCGCCGCGCTGCCCGAGGCGCTGCTCGAGTCGGAGCTCTTCGGTCACCTGAAGGGCGCCTTCACCGGCGCCGTCCGCGACCACGGCGGCCTGTTCCTCTCGGCGCGGGGCGGGACGCTGTTCCTCGACGAGCTCGGGGAGATGCCGGTCGCCGTGCAGGCGAAGCTGCTGCGCGCGCTCCAGGAGCGATCGATCCGCCCCGTGGGGTCGGACCGGAGCATCCCTGTCCCCGACGTGCGGGTCGTCTGCGCGACGAACCGGGATCTGCGGGAGGAGGTCGCCCGGGGGCGCTTCCGCGAGGATCTCTACTACCGGATCAGCGTCATCGAGATCCGCCTGCCGCCGCTGCGCGACCGCCCGGACGACATCCCGGCGATCGCGCAGGCGATCGTCGAGAAGCTCGCGGCGCGCCAGGGCCGCCCGGCCTTCCGGCTTTCCCGGGGTGCGCTCCGGCGGCTCGCTACGTACGGCTGGCCCGGCAACGTGAGGCAGCTCGAGAACGTCCTCTCGCGCGCGTGCGTGCTCGCGCCCGGCCCGGAGATCGGCGCGGCCGACATCCAGCTGCCGGCCGCGGCGCCCGCGCCGCGGGGCCGGTCGCGCGCCGACTACCGGGGCGCCGAGGAGGAGCGGATCCGCGCCGCGCTCGAGCTCTCCCGCTGGAACGTGTGCGAGGTGTCGCGGAGCCTCGGGATCCCGAGGACGACGCTCTACAGGAAGCTCGCGCGCTACGGGCTCCTGCGCCGCGAATGAGCGTCGGGCAGCGCTTCAGTCTGCGCGCCGGCCGGAGCGTCCGCCTGCGCGCCAGGCAGCGCTTCGGCCGGTGCACGCAGCGCTTCGGCCCGCGCGTCAGCCCAGCGTGAGCAGGGCGCCGGCGACCATCAGCCCGACGCCGAGCGCGAGCTTCCAGGTGATGGGCTCGCCGAGGGCGACCGCCGCGAGCACGATGGTGAACGCGAGGCTCAGCTTGTCGATGGGCGCGACGCGGGACGCCGGGCCGAGCTTCAGCGCCTGGAAGTACGCGAGCCAGGAGGCCCCGGTGGCGAGGCCCGACAGGGCGAGGAACACGACGGCGCGGGCGTCGAGCTTCGCTATCTCGCGGTGCTGGCCGCCCGCGAGGACGATCCCCCAGGCGAAGACGAGGATCACGACGGTGCGGATCGCCGTGGCCAGGGTCGACGGGACGCCCTGGACGCCGATCTTGGCGAGGATCGCCGTCGCGGCCGCGGCGACGGCGGACAGCAGCGCGTAGATCCACCAGGAGGTCATGGTGAGGGCCCGCCGCCGGCGGCTAATCCCAGACGCGCACCACCATCAGCCCCAGGTTTGATCGCTTCCCCGCGGCCACGATGCGGCCGTCGCGCTGGACGGCGACCGCGTAGAGGTGGTTGGTCTCCGGGTGGTCGTCGAGCACGACAGCCCCCGAGGCGCCGAACCCGGGATCCTTCGTGCCGTCCGGCAGGAACCGGAGGATGGAGGCCGTCACGCCCGCGCTCGCCGTGCCCCCCGCGACAGCGCCGAGGATCTTGCCGTCGGCCTGGAGGGCCACGCCGTAGCCCCGCACATAGTGCGCCTCACCCAGGTTCCCGCGCACGAGGCCGCTCCCGCCGAACGCTGCGTCCGCCGAGCCGTCCGCGCCGAAGCTCGCGAAGGCCCACTCGTTGACGCCATCCAGCGCGTAGCCCACGAGGACCGCCTTCCCGTCGGGCGTGAGGGCGAGGTCGGCGTCCCTGTACGGCGCGTGGTCGAGGGAGCCGGTGCCGCCCGTCCCGAAGTCGGGGTCCGGGCTCCCGTCCCGGTCGAGCCGTGTCACCGCGAAGGTCGGCCCACCGGGGATCGCCATGGTCCCTCCCGCCACGATCCGGTCGCCCTCGCCGACAGCGAGCCCGTGGAACGGGCGCTCCTCGAGCGCCACCACGCCCCCGCCGCCGAAGGCGCCATCGACGTCGCCGGTGGAAGTGAACCTCACGACGACGCCGCGGTTGCCGGCGGCCGCGACGCCGACGGCGACGATCGCGCCGTCGCTCTGGACGGCGACGTCGAAGCCCTCCGTGTCGCTTCCAAAGGCGTGTTCGATCGCCGCGACCCCGCTCGCGCCAAAGGCCTGATCGACCCCGCCGTCCGCGTTGAACCGGACGATCGTGAGCCGATCGTTCCGTGTCCCCAGCGCGAGGATGCGCCCGTCCGGCTGGAGCGCTAGCGACGCCACCGATCCCTCCTGGCCGACGACGAGCCCCTCGTCGCCGAACTCGGGATCCAGCGCGCCGCTCGGCAGGAAGCGCGCGAGCCCCCAGGTCTCGCCGTCGACCCCGGCGACGAGGATCTTGTCGTCCTTCTGGACGACGACGGCGCGCGCCTCATGGGCCGTCCCGCTGGAGGCGATCCCATCTCCATCGAACGACTGGTCGAGCGTCCCCGGCGGGTCGGCGACGAGGAGGGAGACCGGCACCGCGCGCTCCTCCAGGCCGGGCGCGCTGGCCCGGAGCGAGGGCGCGGCGCCGCCGACCGTCGCGAGCGCGTCGGCGGTCACCGTGAGGACGCCGGTTGCCTCGTCGCCAGGGACCACGACCGGGCTCGCCGTGACCCCGCCCGGCAGCTCCGACAGCGAGAGCTCGACGTCGCCCGCGAAGTCGCCCGAGCGCGCGACGGTGACCGTCAGCTCCGCCGAGCTGCCGCGCGAGACGCGCGGCGCCGCCGGCTCGACCGCGATCGTGAAGCCTTCCTGGGCCGTCCCGCCCTCGCCGCCCGTGCCGCCGCCCGCCCCGCCGCCGCCGTGCCCGGGCCCGCCGCCACTGCCGTTCCCCCCCTCGCCTGACGCGGCGCCGCCGTCGCCGTCGCGCGAGACCTCGTGAATGCCGAGGATGCTCTGGCAGCCGAGCGCAAAGAAGGCCGCGGCCGCCCCTGCGAGGCGGGCGGCACGCGCGAATCGGACACCTCGGATTGGCCGGATCAGCGCGCTCCTCTGCGCGCGTGGCGCGAGCGGGAAGACCATACCAGCACGCTATCACACCGGCTTCGCGCGGACGCTGCGCCGCGGCGGCGCCGAGGGGGTCACGCGCTCCGGGAGGAGGCGCGCTCCACCCGCTGCGCGAGCGCATCGCGCCCCCGGCAGGGCGGCCCGGCACGGCCCGGAGGACAGGTTCTTCAGGAATCGGAGGACCGACCACGCCATCGCGTCGATCTCATTCGCGGGGCACCATCGGGTCAGAGCGCCACTCATGGAGCGCTCGACGAGCTGGTGGGACTCGAAGGACGGACATCTCGCCGCCCCGCGGTGGCAGACATGTACTGTACATCCGTTCAACGATCTGCTAGCCGACAGGCATGCGCTCCCGCAAGGCCGCCGCCGTCGTCGTCGAAGAGCTGCCGCCCAACGAGGACCCGATCGACGCGATCCCGCCCGACGACACAGCGGCGGACGAGACCTTCTCCGGCGATGGAGGGCCGCTCTCGCTCGAGCGGATCTGCATCGACTGCGGCAGCAGCGGCGGCGGCGCGCACGACGGCTGCGCGCACCGCGAGCGCGCCCGCTTCCACGCCCCGCCGCGGGCGGCGCTCGAGCTCGTCGCGCGCCTGCGCCGGGCCGCCGCCGAGCACCGGGCCGCCGCCCGCGCCCTCCGCGCCCTCGTGACCGCCGAGCACGCGCGCGGCCGCGCCGAGCTGGAGCGGGCGGAGCCGGAGCCGCCTCCGGAGCCGGTCGATCCACCGCAGCCCGAGGCGGCGCCGGAGCCGCCCGCGCCGCCTCCGCCTGCCGCAGCGGCGCCGGAGCCGGTCGAGCCATCGCCGGCCGTCTGCCCGCGCTGCGCCGAGCGGACCGAGGGCGAGCCGGCCGAGGCCGGGGGCCCGCCGCGCCGGCCGAAGCGCCGGGGGCGGGTGGTCCTCGAGCAGCAGGCCCTCCCCTTCGCGAGCGATCCTGAGCAGCCCCCGGCGCACGGGGCGTTAGTCTCGGCCGGGCCGCTGCGGGAAGGAACCGGTGACGACCAGAGCGACGTCGCGTTGCCGCGATGTCGACGAGTCGACCCCGCGCAGCCAGCGAGCGTGGGAGCCGCCGTTCGGGTATATGCACTGCTTCCATGACGAGGCACACCCGGGCGACCATGACGCTCCTGCTCCTCTCCTCCCTGCTCCCGGCAGGCGCATGCGGCGGCGCGTCGCCTCCTGAGCTCATGAGCACCGGAGAGCCCGGCGCGTGGGTTTGCTCCTTTCCCGAGGAGGCAAAAGACATCGAGTCGGCGGTCACCGTCATCTCCGTGTACATCGGCGCGGACGGCTCCCCTCGATCGGTGCGGGTCCTCAGCGATCCAGGACACGGCTTTGGCCAGGCCGCCGCCCGGTGCGCCATGACGAAGAGGTTTCGCCCGGCGCAGGACGAGCACGAGACCCCGATCGCGGCCTGGTCGCCGCCGATCACGATTCACTACACGCGGTAGTTCCGGGAACCCTGCATTCGTCCGGCAGGACGCGCCGAGGCGCCCTCACGAGTCGACGAGGGCACTCCAGCCCATGAGATCGCTTGCCGCGGATCTCCCGACAAGACAAACGGTGCTGACAAGCAACGCCGGCCATCCGATACTATCGCGGCGTGCACACAGCACCTCCGCCGAGCACCGTCGCGTGCCGTCGAGTGTCATTGAGGCTATCGAAAACGTGAAGCCGACGCGCTCTCGCCACGCGCACGCAGCCGGTCGGCATGACACACGCGTGTGTCCCATGATAGATGTACCCGTTTGTGACCGCGGCGCGGCGCACGCCGGAGCCGAGGACAACCGAGGACTCTCCCACCATGTCGCTCGACAGAGCCATCGGCATCATGTGCCCCGACATCTGGGGGACGTATTTCTGCGAGCTGCTCGGCGGTATCCAGTCGGCCGCCGGGCGCTCCGGATACCGGGTGTTCGCCGTCAGGTCGTCCCCGCGAGAGGTTCACGAGCTCAGGCTCGCGCGCGACCAGATCGACGGGTGGATCGCGGTGATCAATCCCACAGATCTCGAGCGCTTCCTCGACGACGGCCGGCCGGTCGTGACCCTCAGCACCCACGCGAGAGACGCGCGCTGCCCCTACGTCGTGCCCGACAACCACGGGGGCGCCCTGGCGGCCGTACGTCACCTGATCGAGCACGGGCACAGGCGGATCCTCTTCGCGGGGAACATGACCCATGAGGACATCCGGCAGCGCTTCCAGGCCTACAGGGATGCGCTCGACGAGCACGGCATTCCGTTCGATCCCGGGCTCGTCATCGAGCTCCCGAACAACGAGAGGGCGAGCGGGCGGTTCGCCGTGCAACGCCTCTTCGAGCTGGGCCTGTCGTGCACCGCCATGTTCATGGCCACCGATCAGGGGGCGCTCGGGGCGCTCGACGCCCTCACCGAGGCAGGCCTCCGCGTCCCCGAGGACATCGCCCTCGTCGGGTTCGACGACATCGAGGCGGCCAGGTACGCCTCCTCGCCGCTGACCACCGTCCGCCAGCGGTTCGACGCGCTCGGCAGGACGGCCGCGCAGCTGCTCATCGATCTCCTCGCCGGCCGGGAGGTGCCGAGCGCGGGGCACATCGGGCCGACGACGCTCATCGTGCGCCGCTCCTGCGGCTGCTCGCCCGCCGGGGCAGCGGTCGAGCCGAGCGCGCGCGGGATCGCTGCTGGCCAGAGCGCAGCTGGCCAGGCCGACGCGCTCGCCCGCGAGCTTGTCGCCCTCGCGAGCTTCTCGGCGCCGGTCGACCCGGGCGCGGCGCCGGCAGATGCCTGGCCCGGGGTGGCGGACGTGCTCGCGGGGCTCGAGGCGGCCGCCCAGGGCACGCATGGCCCCCCGGCAGCGGCGCTGGAGCGGGCGTGGCGAGACGTCGCGGGGCAGATGCCCGATGTAGGCATGCTCCTCCGGATGATCGACCGGCTGGAGCAAGCGGGCCAGGCGATGCTCCGCGGCGCGGCGGACGACGCCGCCGGGGAGCGCGTCGCGGCGTACATCCGGCAGGCCCGGCACGACGTGGTGCAGGGCCGGGTGGCGATCGAGTCGGCGCGCGCCGACTACCTGAACGACCTGCTCGACATCAACCTCGTCATCCGGGAGACGCTCCTGGAGCACGCGGCCGGCGGCGGGAGCAAGCTGAGCTGGCTCTCCGCCGTGCAGATGAGCTGGGGCTGCCTCGCCGTGTGGGAACCGCGCGGCGACGCCGGCCCCACGCTGCGGATCGTCGAGAGCACCTCCCCCGGCAAGCCGCTCGCCTCGCCGGCGGCGGACACGCGCGTCGCGGCAGCGGAGTTCCCGCGCGGCGACTGGCTGCCCGCCGCCGTCCAGTACGACGGCGACCACGTCATCCGGCTCCTCCCGCTCCGCAGCGACGGCGAGGATCGCGGCATCCTCGCGGTCTGCGCGCCGGTGAGCAGCCCGCTCGGGCTCGATCACCGGGACATGGACGTGTGGGTGGCGATGCTCACCGCCTCGTTCGAGCGCGCCTCGCTGATCGATTCGCTGGTCGAGCAGGAACGGCAGACGCGCGCCGCGTACGAGCGCGAGCGCTCCCTGGCCGACGCTGTGCACCGGCTCGGCTGCCCGGTCATCCCGCTCGACGCGGGGGTGCTGCTCGTGCCGCTCGTCGGCGCCATCGATCTGGAGCGCGCGCGCCACGTCCTCGAGGTGGTGCTCGCGGAGATCAGCCGCCAGGAAGCCGAGGTGCTGCTCATGGATATCACCGGCGTGCCCTTCGCCGACCTGCAGGTGGCCGAGTCGCTGGTGAAGACGACCCGCGCCGCCCTCCTCCTCGGCGCCGAGGTCATCGTCGTGGGCATGCGGCCGCAGGTCGCGCAGGGGTTCACCCACCTCGGCATCGACCTCGAGGGGATGACGCTCTACCCGACCCTCGGCAGGGCGCTCTCGGCGCTGCAAAAGCGGCGGCGGCCGGTCGCGGCGCCGCGGGTGCACCGTGCCTGAGCCGCGGCCGGCAGGGCCCGCGGCAGACAACGGTCCCCCGGGAGCGCCGGCGGCGGGACAGACGGGCGCGGCGGCAGGCGAGGCGCCGCGGATCGCCGTCCTCGACGTCCACTACGAGGGCGAGGGCGCCAGGGCCGCGTGCTTGATCGCGGAGCGATGGACCGACGCGGCGGCCAGCGAGGAGCAGATCGCGACGCTCCCGTCGGTCAGGCCGTATCGCCCCGGCGCCTTCTTCGAGCGCGAGCTGCCCTGCCTGCTCGAGGTCCTCGGGCGCGTGCGCGCCCGCCCCGCGGCGCTCGTCATCGACGGCTACGTGGAGCTCGACGAGGCCGGCGCGCCCGGCCTCGGCGCGCACCTCCACGAGCGCCTCGGCGGCGCGTTCGCGGTCGTCGGCGTCGCCAAGACGGCCTTCCGCGGGAGCCGCTTCGCCGCGCACGTGTGCCGCGGCTCGAGCCAGCGGCCGCTGTTCGTGACCGCGCGGGGGCTCGACCTCGGCGACGCAGCCCGGCTCGTGCAGGCGATGCACGGGGCGCACCGCATCCCGACGCTGGTCGCCAGGGCCGACGCGCTCGCGCGAGGGCGCGCGCGGCCGACGCGCGGCGCGGGGTGACCGCCACAGCGGCACCTCGGTCGGGGCCGGAGCGCGGCCCGCTGCGTGTCGAACACGGCGAGCGCGCCTCGCCCGTCCCCACTCGGCCACGCCGCCCGCGCCGGCGCTCCCGCCCTCCCCGTGGCTCTCGCCCGCGCCGGGATCGAGGCTGGCGCCGCGCGCGCACGAAAGGAGCGAGAGGGAGAGGAAAGCCGCTGAGACCACGGGGCGGAGAGATCGCAACATATCCCTCCTTCGGGGGAGGGCTCGATGCTGCGGGTACGTGGGGGCGAGCCGGAGGCGCCATTTGGAATTCGACCTCCGGAAGCGCGCTACTCCTCCTCCTCCGCCGCGGCGGCCCGGCGCGCGCCGGGCCTGCGGGAGCGACGTTCCGGCTCGACCTCGCCCGGAGCGCGGCGCCCCGGCTCGACCTCGCCCGGAGCGCGGCGCCCGGGCTCGACCTCGCCCCGCGCGCGGCGCGCGGCGCGCGGCTTGTTAACGCCGACCCGCCGCACGAACGCGAGGAACTGCCCGAGCGTGGGCGACGCGTCGTCGGCGCGCCACGCGACGAGGAGGTCGGTCGACGGCGCGCCCACGATGGGCCGCAGCGCGAGCCCGCTGCGCCGGATGTTCTTGATCGAGTCCGGCAGGATGGAGACGCCGAAGCCCGCCGCCACCAGGCTCAGGATGTCGAGGTGCAGCGCCTCCTGCACGATGCGCGGGGAGAAGCCCGCCTCGCGGCAGAGCGCCATCACCAGGTCGAAGAAGGCCGACCCCCGCTGGCGCGGGAACACGACGAACGGCTCGCGCGACAGCAGCTCGAGCGGGATGCGCTTGCGCCCTGCGAGCGGGTGGTCGGCCGGCAGGGCGACGACCAGCGGCTCGCGCCGCACGCACTCGGCGGAGAGCCGGGCGTCGTTGAGCGGCGCCCTCACGAAGCCGACGTCGATGCGCCCGTCCTTGAGCGCCTCGATCTGCTCCTGCGGCGGCATCTCGCGGAGCGCGAGCTCCACCGACGGGAACTCCGTGCGAAAGGCGCGGACCAGCTCGGTGATCCCGCTGTAGGCGAGCGACGACAGGTACCCGACCACGAGGCGCCCTGTCTCGCCGACGCTCGCGCGCCTGGCCTCGTGCACCGCGAGCTCGAGCGCGTCGAAGACCCGCCGCACGTGGGCGAGAAAGACCTCGCCCGCGGGCGTCAGATCGACGCGCCGGCGCGAGCGATCGAAGAGCGAGAAGCCGAGCTCCGACTCGAGATCCTGGATCTGCCGGCTCAGCGGGGGCTGCGCGATGCCGAGCCGCTGCGCCGCGCGGCCGAAATGCCGCTCCTCGGCGACGGCCGTGAAATACCGGAGGTGGCGCAGGTCCATACCTTGAAGGTATCGTGTGATACGAAATAATAGATTGGACGAACGTCAGGGGCACCCTAAATGCGGAGTCTGCCCCAGGCGTCGCCCTCAACCGGGGCGCTCCGGTGGGGGGACGGGAATTGGCCCATGTGGCTCGTCCGGATCGCGCTTCAACGCACGTACACGTTCATCGTGATGTCGATGCTGATCGTCATCCTGGGCGTGTTCACCATCACCCGGATGCCGACGGACATCTTCCCCGACATCGACATCCCGGTCCTGTCCGTCATCTTCAACTACGGCGGCCTCCCCCCCGAGGAGATGGAGAAGCGCATCGTCAACAACTACGAGCGCTTCCTCACGACCACAGTCAACGACATCGACCACATCGAGAGCCAGTCGCTCACCGGCATCTCGATCATCAAGATCTTCCTCCAGCCCGGCGCCAGCGTCGAGGCCGCCACGGCGCAGGTCACGGCGGTCTCGCAGTCCGCTATCCGCATGATGCCGCCCGGCATCAGCCCGCCGCTCATCATTCGCTATAGCGCCTCCAGCGTCCCCATCCTCCAGGCCGCGCTCGAGAGCGAGTCGCTGAGCGAGCAGCAGCTCTTCGATTACGCGGTCAACTTCATCCGCGCCGACATCGCCACGATCCGGGGCACGCAGATCCCGTACCCCTACGGCGGGAAGCAGCGCCAGATCATGGTCGACATCGACCCGCAGCGCCTCTTCGCCTGGGGGCTGTCGCCGCGCGACGTGAACGCCGCGCTCGGGCTGCAGAACGTCATCCTGCCCTCGGGCACGGCGAAGATGGGGGAGAACGAATACCCCGTCATCATGAACAGCAGCCCCGCGGCCTTCGAGGACCTCGGGAAGCTGCCGCTCAAGACCGTCAACGGGACGACCGTTTACCTCCGCGACGTCGCCAGCGTCCGCGACGGGAACGCGCCGCAGACGAACATGGTGCACGTGGAGGGCAAGCGCAGCGTGCTCCTCAGCATCCTCAAGAACGGGAACGCGAGCACGCTCGACGTCACCTCGCGCATCCACGCGATGCTGCCGGCCACGCTGGAGAAGCTCCCGAAGGAGCTCAAGGTCTCGCTGCTCTTCGATCAGTCGATCTTCGTGCGCGCGGCGGTCGACGGCGTCGTGCACGAGGCGCTCATCGCCGCGGGGCTCACCGCGCTGATGATCCTGCTGTTCCTCGGGAGCTGGCGCAGCACGCTCATCGTCGTCATCAGCATCCCGCTCTCGATCCTCGTCTCGATCATCGCCCTGAACGCGCTCGGCTACACGCTCAACGTGATGACGCTCGGCGGGATGGCGCTCGCGGTCGGCATCCTGGTCGACGACGCGACGGTGGCCATCGAGAACATCCACCGCAACCTGGGGCAGCGGAAGCCGTTCCTGCGCGCCATCGTCGACGGGGCGCAGGAGATCGCCGTCCCGGCGCTCGTCGCCACGCTCTGCATCTGCATCGTGTTCGTGCCGGTGGCGTTCATCGCCGGCGCCGCGAAGTCGCTCTTCGTGCCGATGGCCCTGGCGGTCGTCTTCGCCATGCTCATGTCGTACTTCCTGTCGCGGACGCTCGTCCCGACCCTCGTGCGCCTGCTGCTCGAGCGCGAGGCGGCGGAGCACGCCCACGGCCACCACGAAGCGGAGGGGACGGCGAACGCCGATCCCCGACCCACGTCGAAGAAGGGGACGGCGAACGCCGATCCCCGACCCACGTCGAAGAAGGGGACGGCGAACGCCGATCCCCGACCCACGTCGAAGAAGGGGCTCTTCGGGCGCGTCTTCGCCGCGTTCAACCGCGCCTTCGACCGGCTGCGGGCGGCCTACGGCGGGTGGCTCGCGTGGGCGCTCGCGCACCGCGCCGGGTTCGTCGGCGTGTTCCTCGCCTTCGTCGCCGCCTCGGTCGCGCTGATCCCGCTGCTCGGCCGCGATTTCTTCCCGAGCGTCGACGCGGGGCTCATCAAGCTCCACGTGCGCGGCGCGCCGGGCACCCGCCTCGAGGAGAGCGAGCGGCGCTTCGCCCGGATCGAGCAGACCGTCCGGGAGGTGATCCCGCCGGACGAGATCCGCACGATGCTCGACACCATCGGGATCCCGGCGAGCGGCATCAACCTGTCCCTGAGCGAGGGGGCGCAGATCTCGTCGGCCGACGGGCAGATCTTCATCGCGCTCGCGGAGCACCACCGGCCGACGGCCGACCACGTCCGAAAGCTCCGCGCGAAGCTCAACGCGACGTACCCCGACACGACGTTCTTCTTCCTCGCCCCCGACATCTCGACGCAGGTGCTGAACTTCGGCCTCGCCGCGCCGATCAACGTCCAGGTCGTGGGCCCGATCGGCAAGGAGGACGACACCCTCGCCGTGGCGCAGAAGATCGCCGGGCGCGTGGAGAAGGTCCCTGGCGCGGTGGACGTCCACCTCGCGCAGGTGCCGGCGCGGCCGCAGCTCCGCATCGACGTCGACCGCACCATGGCCGACCAGATGGGGCTCAGCCAGCGCGACGTGGCGAGCGACGTCCTCATCTCGCTCTCGTCGAGCGGGCAGACGTCCCCGACCTACTGGCTCGACAAGCGCGGCGTGCAGTACCTCGTCGCCGTGCAGACGCCCCAGCACGCGATCGGGTCGTTCGACGACGTGAACGCCACGCCCCTGTCGACCGGCGACGGCCGCCCCCAGCTCCTGTCCAACGTCGCGTCGCTGTCGCGCGGCACGGGGCCGGCCAACATCACCCATTACAACGTCGCGAGGACGTTCGACGTCCAGGCGAACGTCGACGGCACGGACCTCGGCTCGGTCGCGAGCGCCATCGAGCGCGTCGTCGACGAGCTCAGGCCCGAGCTGCCGCGCGGGACGAAGGTCACCATCAAGGGGCAGGCGGAGAGCATGGACTCCTCGTTCACGGGGCTCGGCTACGGGCTCCTCTTCGCGGTCGTGCTCGTTTACCTGCTGATGGTCGTGAACTTCCAGTCGTGGCTCGACCCGCTGATCATCCTGATGGCGCTCCCGGGCGCTGTCGCGGGGATCGCGTGGATGCTCTTCGTGACGCGCACGACGCTGAGCGTGCCCGCGCTCATGGGGTCCATCATGTGCGTCGGCGTCGCCACGGCGAACAGCATCCTCGTCGTGACGTTCGCGAACGACCAGCGCAAGCTGGGCCGCGACGCGGGCGCCGCGGCCCTCGCCGCGGGCATGACGCGCCTCCGGCCGGTGCTCATGACCGCGCTCGCGATGATCTTCGGCATGCTGCCGATGTCGCTCGGCCTCGGCGAGGGCGGCGAGCAGAACGCCCCGCTGGGCCGCGCGGTCATCGGCGGCCTGCTCGTCGCGACGATCACCACGCTGTTCTTCGTGCCGGTGATGTACAGCATCCTCCGGAACAAGGCGCCGGCCAGAGACCTGCTCGCAGAGGACCTATGAGCCCCCCCGATCACCCCGCCCCAGCTCCGCACCCGGCCCCGCCGGCCAACGATCTCGGGTTCGATCTGCCCCCGCCCGCCGTGATGACGAGGACGCGCGGCGTCGCCCTCGGCGTGGGCGTCCTCGTCGTGCTCGGCGCGGCGTTCGCCTCTGCCTACCTGCCCCGCCGGAGCGCCCGCGCCGCGCTCGAGGAGGGCGTGAGGGCCGGAGAGGGGGCGGCCCCGCGCGTCGCGGTCGTCGCGCCGCAGCCGGTGTCGAGCGACAGGGAGCTCGTCCTGCCGGGGAGCATCCTGCCGCTCGAGGAGACGGTCGTCTACCCGCGCGTGAGCGGCTACGTGCGCAAGTGGAGCGCCGATCTCGGCGACAAGGTCGAGGAGGGGCAGGTCCTCGCCGAGATCGACACGCCCGAGCTCGATCAGGAGCTCGCGCAGGCCCGCGCGCAGCTCGTGCAGGCGAACGCCGGGCTCCTGCAGGCGAAGGCCAACCGCGACCTGTCGCTGTCGAGCGTGAAGCGCTACGAGCAGCTCGTCCCGGCGGGCGTGGCGCCGCAGGAGGAGCTCGAGCAGCGGCAGGGCCAGGCGCACGTCGCCGAGGCGAGCGTCACCGTGGCGCAGGCGGCGATCACCGCGGCGCAGGCGAACATCCAGCGCCTGCTCGACCTGAAGAAGTTCGCGAAGATCGCCGCCCCGTTCGCGGGGACGGTCACCTCGCGCACGGTCGAGCGCGGGGCGCTCGTCACGGCCGGCAACGCGACGCCGCTCTTCAAGATCGCCGCGACGGACCCCGCGCGCGTCTTCGTGGGCGTCCCGCAGGACGTCGCGCCCAGCGTTCGGGTCGACACCCCCGCGAAGGTCACGGTGCGCGAGTTCGCGGGGCAGCCGTTCCAGGGCACGGTCGCGCGCACGGCCGGCGCGCTCGACGCGGAGACCCGGACGATGAACACCGAGGTGCGGGTGCCGAACCCCGACGGCAGGCTCCTCGCGGGCATGTACGCGGAGGTCGCGCTGACGCTGCCCACGCCGCGCCGCGTGCTCGAGGTCCCGGCGACGGCGCTCTACAACGACGCCAAGGGGCTCCGCGTGGCCATCGTGGACCCCGGGAACAAGATCCGCTTCGTGCCCATCGCCGTCGAGCGCGACACGGGCGCGACAATCCAGATCGCGACGGGGCTCGACGGGAGCGAGCGCATCGTGAAGCTCGCGAGCGCGGAGCTCGGCGACGGGATGGCCGTCGAGGTCATCCCGTGAGGGGCCGCCGCGCCGCCAGCGTGGCGGCGTGGCGAAGAACGTTTGAGCCCGATGACGCCAGGAGATCGATCCTCCTCGGGCCCTGAGGCATCCCCTCAAATTCTTCGGAAAATGCACAGGGAGGCGGGGAGACGGGGAGGAAAATCTTCAAATATCCTCGGCAGCGGATAGCTGCCCCGGCGGTCCGCGGCGCGGCGTGACGCGCGGCCCGCAGCTCCGGCCGGGGCTCGTCTCAACCCGTCCTCCGGCGCCGGCGCAGAGCGGCCAGCGCGAGCGCGGCGCTGGCGATCAGGAAACCCGCCCTCGGGCGGCCTGCTCCGGCCCCCGTCGCCGCGGAGCAACCGCTGTCTTCGGCCGGCCCCGGGGAGTCGCCGCCTCCAGCGCCGCCGTCGCTACCCCCTTCGCCGCTACCCCCTTCGCCGCCGGCCCCGCCGCCGCCGCCCGAGCCGCCCTGGCCCGCGTCGTGCGGGCTCGGCGGGAGCAGGGTGACGTACGTCTGTCGGGCGATCTTCTCACCCAGCGCCTGCCCCGCCGCCGTCGAGACGGGGAAATGGACGCCCCCGTAATAGCGGCTGCGAGCGGCCTCGTTCGCCGCCTGGCTGAAGCTCGCGAAGGTACGCGTGGCGTCGGGATAGGTGTCGGACGCGAGCGAGAAGCTCACGTCGTCGCCGAAATAGTACCTGAGCACATCCAGGCCGGCGGAGACCGCTGTCGCCGCGCCGCTCGGGTAATCCGGGTGAGCGGGGAGCGGGCTGAGGAGCGATGTCCACTCCGGATCAGCGACCGCCGTCCGGGATGCCCTGGAGCGAGAAGCTCAGCGCGTCGTCCAGCGCCTCGGCCTGGGCGGGGAAGAGCTGCTTCAGCACCGCGTGCGCGGCGGCCGCGGCGGCGGCGTCCGCCGAGGCCGGCCCCGCGGCGACGGCGTGCGAAGAATAGGCCTGATAGCGCGGGACGATCGCGGCCACCGCGTCGTGCACCGCGAGGTGCACGAGGGCGAGGTCACGGCTCTGCGCATTGGTGCTCCGCCCCGCTGTCTTCGTGGCCTGGACGGTCACCCTGTTCCAGTCGAGGACGACGTCGGCGTGGGCCGTCGCGCTTTGCAGGACCAGGGCGGTAGCCAGGCACACGGGCGCGGCCCGGAGAGAGGATCTCGGCATGTCAGGGCTCCTCGGGGGGCTGATCGTTGAACAACGAAGCCAATCGTCACTGGACCTGCGGCGCGAACGGATTCAGCTGGTTGGTGTAGAGGTCCTCGGCCTTGATCTGCCCCGCTTTGAGCTCGCCGTCCCTCACCAGCCAGTCGATCCAGACCTGGTATTCCTTCGCGGCCAGGAGCCCCCCTTTTCCGGCGACGCCCATGCTGGTCCAGTACTTCACCATCGACGCGTCCTCGTTGCGGTTTCGCCGCTCGATGATGCTCCGCAGGCGGCCCACCACCTCGTCGCGCGGGGCGCTGCGCGCCCACTCGATGGCGCGCGCAGCGGCCTCCACGAACTTCCGGGCGCTGTTCGGGCTCTCTTTAAGGAAGCGCTTTGTCAGCACGTAGCTGCCGGCGGTGAACTCCCCGAACAGCTCGTGGTCCGAGAACAGCGCCCGGATCCCGCCGCGCTCGAGCGCCTTGTCGCGCAGGATGTCGCCGAGGACCGCGACCTCGACCTGCTTCTGCCGGAGCGCCTGCTCCGCGCTCACCGGCGGCAGCACCACCAGCGTTACCTGCTCGATCTCGGCGCTCGTCAGCCCCTGCCGCGACAGGTACTCCTTCAGCATGAACTCGTGGTGCGCGCCCAGCGTGTTCATCGCGACCTTCTTGCCGAGGAGGTCCCGCGGGGCCTTGATCGGGCTGTCCTCGAGCACGTAAAAGCCGCTCCACCGCTTCGCGTCGACCCCGTAGCCGCCCACCACCGCCCGGAGCGGCGCCCCGGCGGCGATCAGCTTGATCACCGCGCCGTTGAACGCCTGCCCAAAATCGGTGTCGCCGGTGACCACCGTCTGGATGTCCTGCGGTCCGCTGATCGTGTTGCCCACGTAGCTCAGCTTGATCGGGGCGAGGTACCCGAGGTCGTCCGCCAGCTCCGGCACCGAGACCACGCCGGAGAACCCCTGATAACGCAGCTCCAGCACCTCGTAGTCGCCGGCGGCCCTGTCGCCCTTGCCCTGGCCGCCGCCCGGCTCGGCCTTCGAGCACGCCGCGAGCGAGAGCGCGGCGCAGAGGGCCGCGACGAACGCGCGGCGGGTGGCTTTGATTCGAGATGTCCTGTGAGAATCGCGCATGGTTCAGGGCCTCTGGAAGCGCCGTTCGTGTCGTCAGGGCCTCAGGCCGAGGCCGGCGTCGGCCTGCGCCGCCGGGTGGCGCCAGGCGGCCACGTGATGGCCCGTGGCCATCAGGAACGCTCCCAGCTTCAGTTGACGCTTGCGCTGGCTCATCTCTCTTCTCCTGACGACGCCATCGACATCGAACGACGCTGTCTGCTCCTCGCGCCTTCCACTCCCGCTGGCCCGTCACTCGGCCGGCGCGGGCTCGGTGGCCGCCGGGGGCACCGCCACCGCGCTGGACGCCCTGCGCGCCATCGCGAGGAGCACGCCGAAGAGCACGGACAGGAGCAGGAACATGGTCTGGAGCCCCAGGCTCCGGCCCAAAAGGCCGCCCACGGTGCTGCCGAACAGCCCTCCTGACGGCCCCACCAGGGCGTGCAGGCCGGCCACCTTCCCCCGCCCCACCCGCGCGCCGATCCGGGCGATGCGGGTGAGGTTCGCGATCTGCAAGAGCCCGAGGCCGAGCCCCAGGATCAGGCCGCCGACCCGGAGCGGGGCCAGGTCGCGCGACAGGCCGAGCAGCAAGAGCGCGCTCGGGACGAGGACGAGGCTGGCGAGGTACGTGCGCTCGTGCCCCACCCGGCCCACGAGGCCGCCCAGCGAGAACAGCGCGAAGATGTAGGTCACGCCCTGCCAGGCGAGGAGCCCCGAGGCCTCGGCCGCCGTCAGGTGGGCGACGGTGATGCCGATGGGGATGATGAAGAACATGAAGAACGAGTTGACCGACTGCGTCGCGAACTCGATCATGCACACGCCGCGGAGATCGATGTCCTGCGCGAGCAGCGCGAGGTCGGACCGGACGCCCGAGAGGCGGAGCGCGCGAGCGGGGGTGGACCGCGCCGCGTACCGACCGAAGACGATCGGCGACATGAACACGGTGACCAGGAACGAGACCCCGATGAGCCGGTAGGTGCCCGGGAAGCCAAGCGCCCTCGTGAGGCTGGCCGCGAGCATGGGGCCGAGGAGGAACATGCCGACCATATGGGTCCCGCGGTACCAGCCGGCCTTGCCCTCTCCCACCGTCTCGAGCTGCTGCATGAACACGGTGCTCAGCGAGACGAAGCGCATGGGCATGAAGAAGCTGATCGCGGTCGTGCAGGCCAGCAGGAACACCGGCGACGGGACCGCCGGCAGGGCCATGTAGATCGTCCCGGCCACGAGGCTCCCGAGCACGAAAAGCCGCGACGGCCCGAGGTGATCGACGAGGAGCCCGATGGGAATGCTCATGAGCAGCACCCCGATGCTCTGCGATCCGGCGATCAGCCCGAGCAGCGCCTCGTTCGCCTGGAGATCCAGCGCGTACAGCGTCGTGGTCACCTTGGCCACGCCGACGCTGATGCCCATGACCGAGGACAGCGCCGCGAACACGAGAAGAAAGCGGTTCTTGTCGATGAAGGTGCGCAGTTGGACCTCGGTCGATGCTCGGCCGGCGCTCGGACAACGTCCGGTGAACGCTCGGCAAATGCTCAGCGACGCCATCCGGTCAGCAACACCCATGCCGCATGTCCGCGCGCGCTCGCGCGGCGCCGCCCGGGCGCGCGTTGCTGCCCTGGCAGCAGCCGGTGATGATCCGCTGCTCCGGCACGAGCAGGGATGCGCCGCTGCGCCCGGCGACGGCACCGCCGCGCCGCCCGGACGCCGCACGCGCGGGGCGGCCCGCCCGGCGACCTGGGCCAGTTCAGTAACGCGAGAAATTTTCAAACGATGTCGCGGTCGGACTACAGTGCAGCTTCCGGGGGTCTCCACCGCGCGAGTCGCGGAGCCACTGGCCGCCTCGCAGCCGCGCCGGCGCGGCGCGCGCAGCACGCTTTGCACCGCGTCTGTCCTCGCTTTGTTGTTGCTCCCGCCGTTTGCAGGGTGGTACTGGTGCAAGGCATGAAATTCCCTGTGATTCATGTGTTGATTGCCTCGTTCGCGCTCTGTGCCACGCCTGCGTGCGGCTGGAAGCCGTACGGCGAAGTGCGCGTCGTGCGGCGGACGAAGGTCGGCGGCGAGCTCGCGATCCTCGGCGATCGCGAGGTGGCCATGCAGAAGGCCAACAGCACCATGGCCACGACCTGTGGTGGCCCCGATAGCTACGAGATCGTCGAAGAGGGGGAGACCGTCGTGGGCGAGGAGTCCACGTCGGAGTCCAGCGAGCGCCGCGAGAAGGACTTCTTCGGCCCGAAGAAGCGGAAGCAGCAGAGCACCAGCACCACGCAGAAGACCGAGTGGCGCGTGAAGTACGAGTGCAAGAAGGACGAGCCGGCCCCCGCCGAGAAGGAGGCCCCCGCGGACGAGGCCGCGCCTGCGGACGACGGGTCAGGCGCCGTCGAGGGCAAGACCGAGGGGCGCCGCGTTCACGAGGTCATCATCCGTTTCTGACGCGCGCCGCCGTGCTCTGGCGCCCGCCCTCGCTGCGGCGGGCGCCAGAGCACGGCGTGACATGGCGAAGCGGCGCAGCGCCTCCCTGAACAAGTGACTCAAATCACAATCGTACGTCCGTACCGGCGGCTTGGAATCGTTTCCCGCTTCCGCTCACAATAAACTCCGGGACAGCATGGACGTTGGCCAGTTCATCGAGCGCGCGGCGGCCGCGCCGTCGTTGCTGCTCGCGACCGACTTCGACGGGACCATCGCCGAGATCGCCGCGGTCTCGGGGGGGGCGGCGGCGGCGCCTGTCGCGCTCGAGGCGCTCCAGGCGCTGTCGCACGCTCCGGGGACGGCCGTGGCCGTCGTCACGGGCAGGACGATCTACGACGTGGCGGCGCGCACGGCGACCCTGGATGCGGTCTGGCGCGTGGGCGAGCACGGGGCCGAGATCGCGGCGCCGGGCGGGGCGCTTGTGTACACGGCGGAGGCGCCGGTCGAGGCGCTCGACGTGCTGGAGCGCGACGCGGACGAGATCGCGCGGCGGGTCCCTGCGTTCTGGGTCCAGCGCAAGCGCTGCTCGATCGCGCTCCACTGGCGGCTCGTCTCGGCCGAGGACCGGCCCGCGGCGTTCGCCGCGCTCGGGGTGTGGGCGGAGGCGGCGCGGCGGAGGGGGTTCGTTGTCATGGAGGGGCGCAGCATCCACGAGGCCCGGGACGCCGCGCACGACAAGGGCGGCGCGCTCGCGTTCGTGCTGGCGCGGCTGCCGCCGGGGACGATGATGGTCTATGCGGGCGACGACACGACGGACGAGCCGGCGATCACCTTTGCGCGGGCCAACGGGGGCGTGGGCGTGTACATCGCCTCGTCCGAGCGGCCGGAGCCCCGGGTCGAGCCCGATCTGACGCTCCACGAGCCCGAGGCGTGGATCGCGCTGCTCCGGGAGCTCGCGGCGCGGCGCGGCGGGCTGGTCAGCACGGCGGCGCTGCGCTCGGCGTGAGCGGGCCGGCGAGCGGGCGAGGCCGGCGCGGGCGCGTCGCCGCCGCGCGCTCGCCGCCGCGCTGGCCGTGGGCTCCTGGGGATCGTGTAGGCTGGCGCGTATGCCCATCACGCGACTCACGAAGCCTGATTCGAAGTTTCGCCTGGACGACGTCTCGACCGACCCGCCCCGCGACGCGAGCAAGCAGGAGGCGGCCGAGCGGCTCCACGACCTCGGCAAGGAGCTGCTGGAGCTGCAGGAGCTCATGTGGGGCGCGAGGACGCACAGCGTCCTGATCGTCCTCCAGGGCCGCGACGCGGCGGGCAAGGACGGCGCGATCAAGAACGTCGTCGGCGCGCTCAACCCGCGCGGCGTCTCGGTGAGCTCGTTCGGCGTGCCCACGAAGGAGGAGCGGGAGCACGACTTCCTGTGGCGGATCCACCGGCAGGCGCCGCGCGCGGGGGAGTTCGCGATCTTCAACCGCTCCCACTACGAGGACGTGCTCGTCGTGCGCGTGCACGATCTGGAGCCGAAGTCGCGCTGGGGCGAGCGCTATGACCACATCAACGACTTCGAGGAGCTGCTGGCCGAGCACGGGACCATCGTGATCAAGTTCTTCCTGCACATCAGCAAGAAGGAGCAGGAGGAGCGGCTCCTCGAGCGCGAGAAGAACCCCTCGACCGCCTGGAAGCTCAACGTGAACGACTGGAAGGAGCGGGAGCTCTGGGACGAGTACACCGAGGCTTACGAGGACGCCTTCCGGCGCTGCGCGTCCAAGCACGCGCCCTGGTGCATCGTCCCGGCGGACGGCAAGTGGTACCGCAACCTCGTCGTCGCCGAGACGGTGCTCGAGGCGATGCGGGAGCACCGCGACCAGTGGCTGGAGACGCTCGACCGGGCCGGGAGGGCGGGGCGGGAGGAGCTCGAGGATTACCGGAGAGCGAAGGGCGTCCGGCAGAAGGGGTGAGGCGGGCGGTGAGGCGGAGTAGAGCGGCCTGGCCAGAGAGCATCGAGCCAAGCGAGCCACGCCTCGAACTCCGCCTTGCCGAATTGCCCCATCGAGTGCACGCGCGGGTGGGTCTTCGCCCGGATCGGCTTCAGCGCCCTTGACACGGCACCATGAGAGACGGGGTACAGCGCCCGGTTCGTCTCTCCGAGCTCCGGATGTGGGCCCGCCGGTGGGGATCACCGCTCGATCAGGAGCACCGGGCTGCCCGTGAGGGCGAGCGTCACCTTGCCGCCGCTCGCGTCGGCGGATGTCTTGGCGCCGTCCCACGCGTGGACATCGAACCCCGTCGCCGTCGCGAGCTCGACGTTCGCAGACGCGTCCTCCTTGTCGCTCGGCGTCACGGCCCAGAGGGCGATGCGGCGCTTGCCGTCCTTCTTGAAGACGACGCCGCGCGCGCCCTCCGGCAGCGCGAGCGCCCTTGTCGCGCCGTCATCGTACGACGCGCCAAGGAGCACTTCGCTGAGGGTGGTGTACGCCGTGCCGAGTTCGGTCTTGGTCGCCTCATCCACGCTGGTGAGGGCGCCTATGTCGTTGTAGAGCCCCATGAGCTCGAACACGTCCTCGGTCCGCACCTCGCCGTTCGAGAGGATGAACCAGTCGATGCCGCCGATGCCGTGCGCCTGCGCCATCGTCATCACCTTGATGAGGTAGTTGCGCGCGTACGTCGGGTTCCCCAGGTCCGGGTACTCCGGCGTCGACGCGAGGGGCGCGCCGGTCTCCGAGACGTTCCACCCCTGCACCTCCACGCCGGCGTCGGCGAGCACCGCGGCAAAGGCGTCCTTGGATGCGAGGAATTCGTCGACGGACGCGTCCGAGCTCTTCCGGCTGAAGATCGGGTAATAGTGGAAGTCGAGGACGTCGATGTAGGCGCCGCCCTTCTCCGGGTAATCCGGCGTGACGGCCCCGCCGTCGGGGTTGTCGGTGTAGCGCAGGATCGCCGAGAGGAACGCAGGGTAGCCGATGCCCCCCGTCGCGATCAGCGCGTCCGGATCCGCCCTGCGCGCGGCCTCCCTCGCGACGCGCAGCATTCTTACGTAGTCGAAGATCGACCCGTTGAACCGGGGGAGATCGGCGGCGGCCGGCGGCTCGGTCTCCCACGTCTCCGTGACGCGCCAGTCGGCCACCCAGTCGGGCTCGCTCCACACGTGCCACAGGTGGATCCAGGGCTTGTAGGTATCGACGGTCCGGTACACGTACGAGGCCCACGCGTTGCCCGGATTCACCGTGCCGTCGGGCAAGAAGATCGGCTCGTAGAGGCTCTTCGGGATGTAGTGCTCGTTCTCCCAGTCGGCCGCGCCGGGCGGCGCCACCGTCAGATCGACCGACTCGGAGCCGATGAGAAACCCGATGTGATCGGCCATGTCCAGGGACGCGTACGTCTGGACGTCGCCGAGCTCGATATCGTATCCCCACGTCGCGAGATGGGCCGCCGGGAGCTTGACGCGAAGGCTGCGGACGCCCGCGAGCGCCGCCAGCGTCGCCTCCTTGTCGTCGCCCCAGGCCGCATTGCGGTGGCCGAGGTTGGCGCCGTAGCGAAACGCGTGAGGGAGCCCCTCGCCCTCACCGCCGGAGCCGTTGCCCCCTGCCCCGGAGCCGTTGCCCCCTGCCCCGGAGCTGGAGTTGGAGCTGGCATCGCCGCCGCCCGGCGCGTCGCCCCCCGAACCACACGCGACGAGCGCTGAAGCGCACACCAGAACGGACCATCGACGCATGAACAACCTCCTCCCGGCGGAAGCCGGGCGGCCAGAATAAGGGATTTGGCGCCGCCCAGGCTTGCCGGGAGCGGCGGACGCGCTGCGATCGCCGACCCGTAAGCTAGCGTACTTTTTCAGGTTTCAACCCATCCGGGGCTCCAGCACCTATCGCTCGTGAGCCCCTGTAGATGAGGTAACTAGCTGTCTCCCTATCTATCGCCGGCCAGCCTGCGCGCCCGCGAGCGCGTCGAACCAGGCGCGCAGCGGGCGCGTGCCGCGCGCGGGAGCGACCGAGTCGGACGTCGTCACGGCCGCCGCGAACTCCAGCAGATCCGACAGCCGCGGATGGACGCCCGCGAGCAGCACGCTCGTGGACCGGAGCACCCCTGCAGGGACGTGCACTATATGCCCCTTCCTGCCGACGGCCTCGAAGGCGAGGCGCATCACGTCGTCGCGGGTCATGACGTCGGGCCCGCCCAGAGGCAGCACGTCCGGGCCTCCGGCGACCACCTCGGCGAGCGCCTCCGCGACGTCGACAGGGTGCACCGGGTTGGTCCTCGCGAAGCCGTCGCCGGGCACCGCGCCCAGGCCGGTGCGGGCCATCCTGATCATGTCGTTCAGCGCAGAGTAGATGCCCGTGGGGCGCACGAACGAGAACGAGATACCCGAGGCGCGGATAAGCTCCTCCACCTGCAGATGGGCGGCGAGATAGCGGGTGTGGGCGTAGCCCGGGCCCGGCTGCGCCGAGAGGTAGACGAAGCGCCTCGTCCCCGACCGCTTCGCGGCCTCGAGCAGGTTCGTGTTCGCCACAACGTCGACGTCGTGATAGCTCCTGCGCTCGCGCAGCGTCATCGAGACATTCGCGCCCAGGCAGGAGACGAGCGTGTCGATGCCCGCGAGCGCGCCGCTGACGGCCCCCGGCTCCGCCGCGTCGGCGACGACGACGTCGGAGGCGAGGCCGAGGAGGCGCGCGGCGTTCCCCTCGACGCGGGAGAGGGTGCGCACGAAGCACCCCCGCGCGCGGAGCAGGCGCAAGAGCTCGAAGCCCACCGCGCCCGTGGCGCCGGCGAGGAGGATCCGCTGCGTGGTCATCGGCTCACCCGTTCCTTGTCGCTTCAGGGCTCAGGCCATCACCCTGACCATCCTCGTGTGCGGGATCCCCGCCTCGTCGAAGATCGGCCCCTCCTCGACGAACCCGAGCTTGCGGTAGAACGGCGCGGCCGCGACCTGGGCGTTCAGGACCAGCGCGCGCGCGCCCTGCGCCGCCCCGATGCGGATCGCCTCCTCGAGCAGGCGCCGTCCGAGGCCGGCGCCGCGGAGATCCTTCCTGACCGCGACGCGGCCCACCTTGAGCGCGCCGTCGTACGGCACGATCCGCATCGTCGCGACGACCTCGGCGCCGTCGAGGACCACGTAGTGCTGCGCGTCGGCGTCGAGCTCGTCGACCTCGATGTCCGCGGGCACCGCCTGCTCGACGACGAAGACCTCGTGCCGGAGGCGCAGCGCGCCGGCATAGAGCGGCGAGTCGCTGCGGATCGGGATGATCTCGCCGGCCATCACGCCCTCTCCTCCGCAGCGCAGGGGGCGCTGCCCTCGCCGCGCGCAAGCGGCAAGGCCGCGGCCGCCCCGGCGCGGGCGGAGAGGATGGGGACGAGGTGCAGGGCGCTTCGGAGGCCTCGGTGCTCGGTGCTCATCGTCGGATCCAGGGTCTGTCGGGCCGGGGCGCGGCCCCGCGCGCGGCCATGCCCGCTTCGTGCGCTGTCGCCGGCGCCGCGTCCACCGGATTCAGCGCGCCCTGGAGCCGCTCCGCCGCGGCGAGCTAGCCTGATCCCGACATGAAGATCATGACCTTCAACATCCTCTTCGGCGGCGAGGACCGCTTCGACGCGATCCTCGCGATCGCCGCGGCGGCGCGCCCGGACCTGCTCGTCCTCCAGGAGTGCGTCGGCTGGGAGGACGGCGCCCGGCTCCGGGCCGTCGCCGACGCGATCGGCGCGCCGTCCGGCGAGCGGCACGCCGTGCTCGGCCGCGCCAACCCGCGGCCGAACGGCCGGCGCAACCACGTCTGCGTGGTCAGCCGGGCGCCGCTCGTCGAGGCGCGCGTGCACGCGCCCGAGGCGCTGGCCCACTGCCTTGTCGAGGTCGAGCTCTCGCTCGCGGGCGAACCGCTCGTGGTGCTCGGCACCCACCTCAACGCCGGCAGCGAGGACCGCCGGCTCACCGAGGCCCGCTGGCTGCTCTCCCTCGTGCCGCCCGAGCGGTTCGCCGCAGGCCTCTGGGCGCTCGCCGGCGACCTCAACGCGCTGTCGCGGCGCGATCCCTACCCCGCGGACCTCGACGCGCGCCTCGCGGCCGCCGGTATCGAGAAGTACGGCAGCCCGCCGCGGTTCGACACGATGGACGCGATCGAGGCGGTCGGCTGGACCGACGCCCTGCGGGTCCGGCCGCGCTCCGCGCGCTGGGCCACCGCGCTGCGCGGGCGCCCCGGCGCGCAGGTCGAGACGCGGACCGATTATGTGCTGCTCTCACCGCGGCTGTCCGGCCGGCTCGCGCAGGCCCACGTCATCGACGTCGGCGCCGCGTCCGACCACCACGCGGTCGTCGCCGAGCTCGCCTGAAGCACGCGCCGCGAAGCGCGCGCCGCGCCGAGCGCGCTTCGCGATCCTGCTCGCGCCGGCTTTCCGCTACGCTCGCTGGGCCTCTCGCAGCAGCGCACGAGGAGGAGATAGAGTGTGGTGGAGCTACCGACCATGGGCCCGGTGCCCGGGGACGAGACCTTGATTCAACGCGACCGCCTGCTCGCCGCGCTGCTCCAGGGGCGAGACGACCTCCTGCTGCTCCACTGCGACGCGGTCATCGCGGAGCTCGTCGGGCGGACGGCCCCGGTGCGGCTCGTGCTCGTCACGGCCGCTGCCGACGCCTCGGCCGACGAGCTCCGCGCCCGGCTCGGGCCCCTGGTGAAGGCGATCCCCCCCGGCGGGCCGCCTGCGCACTTCGTCGTGGTGGGCGGCAGCGCTGCCGCGGGCCAGGCCGCGCTCTCCGGGGCGTCGCCCATCATCCAGCCCGTGCGCATGGGCTTCCACCACCTCGACGCGGCGGGCGCGCTCGCGCGCGTGAAGGGGCCGGCCTTGCCGCTCCTCGCAGAGGCCCACGCGCGCCTCGCCGAGGTGGGCCCGATCGGCCCCGAGGCGCTCGCGGAGGCGCTCGCGCTGGCGCAAAAGGAGCGCGCGATCGTGGACCGGCTCTCGGGCAGCCGCCGCGTCACGGCGACGCTCGTGATCGCGTGCGCCTTGCTCCTCGCCGTGAGCTACGCCTTCGGCTCCGGCACCCACGGCGCGGCGCTCTGGCGCATGGGCGCCGACAACGCCGACGCCGTGCGCCGCGGCGAGATCTACCGGCTCTTCGCCTCGGCCTTCCTGCACGCCAACCCGGTGCACCTGTTCGTCAACATGCTGGCGCTCTGGTCCCTCGGCCCGATGCTCGAGGCGCTCGTCGGCCCGCGGCGCTTCCTCCTGCTCTACGGGGCCTCGGCGCTGGGCGGGGCGATCGCGAGCACGATCGGGAGCGCGCTCGACGAGGGCCGGTGGAGCGTCGGCGCGTCGGGCGCGATCTGGGGCCTCATGACCGCCGGCATCGGCATCGCGCTCCGGCCCCACGGGCTCCTGCCCCCGTCGATGATCGCGCGGATGCGCAGCCGCGCGTGGTGGCCGCTGGGGCTCAACCTCGCCATCAGCCTGATGCCCGGCGTCGATCTGCTCGCGCACCTCGGCGGCGGCGTCGTCGGCTTCGCGCTCGCCGTCACCGTCCTGCCCCGGGGCCTCACGCCGCTCGACCGGCGCGAGCGCCCGTCGGACGCCGAGCCGAGGCCGCGCCCCCTCCTCACGGCGGCGGCCGCGCTCATGGGCGCGGCGATGGCGCTGTCCGTGGTGGTGGCGCTCGCCGTCGGCCGCCCGTGGGAGCTCGCCGCGCCGCCGGCGCTGACGCGCACCGCGGTCGCGGACACGGGCGTCGCGCTGGACCTGCCGGAGTCGCTCGCGCGGGCCGCCTCGGAGGAGGAGGAGAACGGCGTCCGCCTCCACACGTACGGGCGGCTGCCCGACACGCCGGTGGTGTTCCAGCTCATCGTGGTCCCGCGCCAGGGCGAGACGACGCCCGATCAGGTCGACGCGGACCTCGAGCAGGCGCGCAAGGAGCTCGACGAGATGCCGCCGGAGGACGCTGCCAGGAAGGGCCTGGCGACGCGCATCACGCTGGGCGGAAGGCCGGCGCTGAGCGTCAGGCACGAGCTCAAGAACGGGATACAGGTGGTGTCCTACATCGTCGTGCTCGAGGACCGGGACGTGTTCCTCAAGGCCTACGTGGCGGCGGATCGGCCAGCGTCCTGGGGCGGGATCGAGGACAGGGTGGCAGCGACGATCGGGCGCCAATGAGACGCAGCATAGCGCGCCGCGCGCCCGCGGCGGGCGCCTGGCCGGACGCGCCGCGCGGACCTACGTTGAGATCCATGAAGAAGCTCCGTGTCGATGTCTGGTCCGACATCGCGTGCCCCTGGTGCTACGTCGGCAAGCGCCGGCTCGAGGCCGCGCTCGCCATGTTCCCGCACCGGGATTCGGTCGAGGTCGTCTGGCGCGCGTTCGAGCTCGACCCCTCGGCGAAGCGCGTCCTCGACCCGCCGGTCCCGTACGCCGAGCGCCTCGCGAAGAAGTACGGCGCCTCCGTCGCCAGGGCCGAGGCCATGATCCGGCAGATGACCGACGTGGCGGCGGCGGACGGGCTCGAGCTCCACTTCGAGAAGGTCCGGCCCGGTAACACCTTCGACGCGCACCGCGTGCTGCACCTCGCGGCCGAGCGCGGCGTGCAGGACGCCGTGAAGGAGCGGCTGCTCCGGGCCTACATGACCGAGGGCGAGGCGATCGGCGACCCGGAGGTGCTCGCGCGGCTCGCCGGCGAGGCGGGGCTCGACCCGGACGAGGTGCGCGCCGCGCTCGAGGGCGACGCCTACGCGCGCGAGGTGCGGGCCGACGAGGCCGAGGCGCGCGCGATCGGCATCACGGGCGTCCCGTTCTTCGCGTTCGGCGGGCGGTACGGCGCCTCCGGCGCGCAGCCGGCGGAGCACCTCGTCCGCGTGCTCCAGAAGGCGTGGGACGAGGCGGCCGCCGAGCCCGAGCAGGCGTTCGCCGAGGGCGCCGCCTGCGGCCCGGACGGGTGCGCCTGAGCCTCCGGGCGTGATAGAGCTACGCGACGGATGTCGATTCAATGGTATCCCGGCCACATGACCAAGGCTCGGCGCGTGCTCGCCGAGTCGATGCCGTCGCAGGACGTCATCATCGAGGTGCTCGACGCCCGCATGCCGCGGGCCAGCGAGAACCCCGTCGTGGCCGAGCTGCGCGGCCAGAAGCCGTGCATCAAGGTGCTGAACAAGAGCGATCTCGCGGACCCGGCCGTCACCAAGGCGTGGCTCCGTCACCTCGAGGCGGAGCACCCGGCGCCTCCGGAAGGGGCGCCGGCCGGCGGCAAGGTGCTCGCGCTCGCGATCTCCGCGAACCAGTCGTCCGAGGCGCGGCGCCGGATCCCGGAGCTCTGCAAGCGCCTCGCGCCCCCCAAGAACGGCCCTGGCAAGGTGGTGCGGGCCATGATCGTGGGGATCCCCAACGTCGGCAAATCGACGCTCATCAACACGCTCATGGAGCGCAAGGTGGCCAAGGTGGGCGACGAGCCCGCGGTCACGAAGAGCCAGCAGCTCGTCACCTTGAAGAGCGGCATGGCCATCTCCGACAACCCGGGGATCCTCTGGCCCAAGATCGACGATGAGGCGGCCTCGTTCCGCCTCGCCGTCGGCGGGGCGATCCCGGACACGGCCATCGATTACCAGAGCGTGGCCCTCTTCGCGGCAGGGTACTTCCTGCGGCGCTATCCCGAGCTCCTCGTCGCCCGCTACAAGCTGAAGGAGCTCCCGGCGTCGGCGGCCGCGCTGATCGAGGAGATCGGCCGCCGCCGCGGCTGCCTGCGCGGCGGCGGGGCGGTGGACCTGCACAAGGCGTCGGACATCCTGGTCCACGACTTCCGCGCCGGGCGGCTCGGACGCATCAGCCTGGAGGAGCCGCCGGGGCTGGAAGAGCCGTCGGGGATCGAGGAGAGCGCCTGATCCACGCCGCGCCGGCGCGCTCGATCCGGACGGCCTCCTCCGACCGCCGCGCCGCCGCGCCGCCGCACCGTCGCTACGCCGCCTGCTCCGGCGCGGCGCGCTTCGCCTCGACGATGGCGCGGGCGAACCACAGGTACTCGTCCAGGAACCTGCTGGTCGATTTCGCGACGTGCTCGCCCTTCACCTGGAGCGACTCGTCGAACGCGCTCTGGACCTCCGAGACGAGCAGCTTCGTCGGCAGCGGGAAGGCCCCGAGGCTCAGGATCACGTGCTGGAGCTGGGTCGAGGCGTTGATGCCCCCGAGCTTCCCGGCGGAGACCGCGGCCACGCCGATCGGCTTTCGATTGAACTCCTCCCAGAAGTAATCCAGCGCATTCTTCAGCACGCCGGAGAAGCTGCCGTGGTATTCCGGCGTCACGAACACCAGGCCATCTGCCTCGTGGAGGCGCGTGCTCAGGCCCTGAACCCTCGCCTGGAGCTGCGGGTGCCGGCCGCCGCGCTCCTCCAGGATGGGCAGCTGGCTCTCCGCCAGATCGATGAGGTCGGTCGCGACGCGCCTCTCCTGCAATCTCCTCTCCAGGTAATGGGCGACCTTGTGCGACTGCCTGCCGGTCCTCGTGCTGCCGAGCAATATGCCTATCTTCATGATGGCTCCCTCCAACAACGGTTTGCGCTCCCGGCCACGGACGTCCACGCGAAGTCCTGCTGCGCTGGCCCGGCTGCCCCGTCACCTGCGCGCGCCCTCCGCTGGCGTATCCCGCTGACGTCCGTGGCTGACGTCCAGATGCTTTCAAGGTAAGCCGGGATGTCCATTCTGTCAGACCTCGCGCCAACATCTTGGACAGTTACCAATCGGTCGTCATGCCGCCGTCACTCCGGCACCACGTCGCCACGTCGAGGCGCTCTCGCGGGCGCGCCTGCGCGCGTCGAGCACCGCACCGCGCGCGGCGAACGCGGCGCCGCCCGGGGCCGTGCTAGGCTCGCCGGTCGACGTGAACGCCCGGGATCTTCGACCCGGAAGCGGCGCCCGCTACCATGCCGGCCGCGGCGGCCCCGAGGGGGCGCCGCGGCGGCGCCATCCACCCCATCCATTCGACGAGGACCTCACTCCATGGCCGGAAGCAGCCTGCTCGCCCTGATCGACGACATCGCCACCGTGCTGGACGACGTCGCCGTGCTGACCAAGGTGGCCGCCAAGAAGACCGCCGGCGTGCTGGGCGACGACCTGGCGCTGAACGCCCAGCAGGTGACCGGCGTCAACGCCGACCGCGAGCTGCCGGTCGTGCTGGCGGTGGCCAAGGGCTCGCTGCTCAACAAGGCCATCCTGGTGCCCGCGGCGCTGGCGATCAGCGCCGTCATGCCCTGGGCCGTCACCCCGCTGCTGATGGTGGGCGGCGCCTTCCTCTGTTACGAGGGCTTCGAGAAGGTCGCCCACAAGCTGCTGCACAGCGAGCAGGAGGACGAGGCTCACCACGCCGAGCTGGTGCAGGCGCTCACCGACCCGAAGGTCGACCTCGTGCAGATCGAGAAGGACAAGATCAAGGGCGCGGTGCGTACCGACTTCATCCTGTCAGCCGAGATCATCGCGATCACGCTGGGGACCGTGGCGACATCGCCGCTCGTCACGCGCGTGGTCGTGCTGACCGGCATCGCCCTGCTGATGACGGTGGGCGTCTACGGCGTGGTCGCCGGCATCGTCAAGCTCGACGACGCCGGCCTCTACCTGAGCCGCCAGGGCAGCCCGGCGCAGCAGTCGCTCGGCCGCGGCATCCTGAAGGCGGCGCCCTGGCTGATGAAGGGCCTGTCCGTCGCCGGCACGGCGGCGATGTTCCTTGTCGGCGGTGGCATCCTGACGCACGGCGTGCCGTGGCTGCACCACCACATCGAGGGCATGACCCACGGCGCCGGCCCGGTGCTCGGCGCGGTGGTGCCGTCCCTCGCCGACGCCGTCGTCGGCGTCGTGGCCGGCGCCGTGGTGCTGGGCGTCGTGACGGCCGTGAAGCGGGCGCTGGGCCTCGACAAGGACGGCCACTGAGCGCGAGCCGCTGGCGCGTGTCGGGTCGAGCTCGCGCGGGGGCGCGCCGGCGCCTGGCGCCGCGGTGAGCGCGGCGCGCCGCTCAGCCCGGCCGCACCAGGGCCGCGAGCAGCCTCTCGAGCGCCGCGGCCGGGTCGGCGCAGAGGCCGGAGTGGACGCGCGAGGGCTGCACGATGGTGCTGGCCGGGGAGACCACCCAGCCGAAGCGCTCGGCCTGGGGGAGCCCGGCGACGTACCCGCACGCCGGGTCGCCGGCGCAGACGCGGCGGATGAAGTCGAGGTGGCCGCGGACCGCGTCGAGGTCGAGGGCGGGCCACAGGGCGAGCAGGCGCCGCTCGTCGGGCTCGAGGCGCGCGTCGAGGAAGCCCCGGGCGCGGCAGAAGAGCACCACCCCCACGTTGACGCGCTCGCCGCGCTCCACGCGCGGGACGACGCGCAGCACCGCGTAATCGAAAGCGTCGGCGGCGTCGCGCGCGCGCGGAGGGCTAGCGCCGGGCGCGGGCATCGCGCGCCTCCTCGGCGAACCCCCGCGGCGACGCGAGGCGGTGGGTCAGGTAGGCGACGTAGGCCGCGCGCCGCACGGCCGCGAGCGACGACGCGGCCGGCGCGGGCGGCTCCTCGACCGCGTCCGGGGCGAACGCCGACCGCCGCTCTCCCGCCAGCCTGATCGGCGGCGCCTGCTCGACGAGCCACGCGTCGGGGATCGCGGCGACGATGTCGGCGATGCGCTCGGGCGTGAGCCGGGCGCTCAGCGCGGCGTCGGCCGCGGCGAGGTCGCCGGCGAACGGGAGCAGCACGTGATTGCTGACGAGCGGGAAGCGGTCGGGCGCGTCGGCGAGCGGATCGGTCGCGTCGGTCCAGGCGTGGTGGACGTAGAGCGCCGCCCCGTGGTCGATCAGCCAGAGCCGGCGGTGCCACAGGAGCAGGTTGGGGTTCTTGGGCGTCCGGTCCACGTTGCTCACGAAGGCGTCGAACCAGACGACGGCCGCCGCAAGGGCCGGGTCGAGCTCCGCGCCGGCGAGCGGCTGGAACGGGAGCGACCCCGGCAGGTAATCGAGCGCGAGGTTCAGGCCGGCGCTCACCGAGAGCAGGTCGGACAGCTCCGGATCCGGCTCGGCGCGTCCGAACTCCGGATCGAGCTCCATGAGCACGATCTCGGGCACCGGCAGCCCGAGCGCGCGCCCGATCTCCCCCGCGACGAGCTCCGCGATGAGCGCCTTCGGCCCCTGGCCGGCGCCGCGGAACTTCAGGACGTAGAGCCCGTCGTCGTCGGCCTCGACGAGGGCCGGCAGCGACCCGCCCTCACGGAGCGGGGTGACGTAGCGGGTCGTGTGGACGGTTCGGATCATGCGGACCTTGGGGACCCGGCGGGCAGCGCCCTCGGGTCGAACGGCGGCGGTTGACGCTGTTCGACCCGCCCCCGATCCGGTAGGCGCCGCCGCGCGCTGGCTGGTGGAGGCGCTCCGCGTCCCGGACCTCGTCGGCGGCGCGTCGCCTCGATGATCGTCGATACGGGGGACCGGGCGCTCGCTCCGCGCAGCAGCGCGAGAACGAGCGCCGCAGGCCATTCTGGCTCACTCGCCGAGGTAATCCGCCCTCGATCCGAACACGACATTGTAGTCACCGACCAGCAAGCCCTGCAGGTCGGTCGTGAACTCGAACGGACCGATCACATGAATGACCTCGCCGCTCGTGCCGCCGCCCTCGCCGCCCGTGCCGCCGGCGCCGCCCGTGCCGCCGGCGCCGCCCGTGCCGCCGGCGCCGCCCGTGCCGCCGGCGCCGCCCTCGCCGCTCGTGCCGCCGGCGCCGCCCTCGCCGCTGGCGCCCGCCGCGCCGCCCTCGCCGCTGGCGCCCGCCGCGCCGCCCTCGCCGCTGGCGCCCGCCGCGCCGCCCTCGCCGCTGGCGCCCGCCGCGCCGCCGGCGCCGCCCTCGCCCGCCGTGCCGCCGGCGCCGCCCTCACCGCTCGTGCCGCCGGCGCCGCCCTCACCGCTCATGCCGCCGGCGCCGCCCTCACCGCTCATGCCGCCGGCGCCGCCCTCACCGCTCATGCCGCCGGCGCCGCCCTCACCGCTCATGCCGCCGGCGCCGCCCTCACCGCTCGTGCCGACGGGCCTCGTGACGGTGATGGAGTCGACGTAGACAACGGTCGGGTTGGCCCAGGGCCCCGTGGTCCCAGCATCGATCTTGATGCCGATGCGCCTCACCGCGGTCTTGTCGAACGTCGGGGCGTCCACAGCGGCGGCATCGACGTCGATGGTGAGCTCCGTCCACTCGCTCAGGTCGCTGAGGTTCGTAAAATCCCAGGGGACGCCCACCCAGCCCTGCGCATCGCCGTTCTGTACGAACGTCTGCACGCCACCGCCGGTGCCGGCGTGCGTCTTCACGCGGAACGTGACGGTGGTGCCGGTCAGGTCGATCAGCTCCGGCCAGTCGAACTGGAACAGCGTCCCTGTGCTGGCATAGGTGAGGGGCACGGCCAGCCGGGCGCAACCCGAGCAGCTCTCGTCCGGGCTGGGACCGATGTCCGGAGCGCCGCCTTCGCCGCCCGTGCCCGCGCCGCCTTCGCCGCCCGTGCCCGCGCCGCCTTCGCCGCCCGTGCCCGCGCCGCCTTCGCCGCCTTCGCCGCCTTCGCCGCCCTCACCGCCGGACCCCGTGGTGGTCGAGCTGCCGGAGCCGCTCGACGAGCTCGACGAGCGCGACGAGCTCGTCGTCGTCGACGAGCTGCCCCCGCCCGCCCCGCCGCTCCCGCCGGAGCCGTCGTCATCACCGCAACCCGTCATGGCGAGCGAGCCGACCAGCAACCCAAACACCGCCAAGGAAAGAACTGATCTCATTCGTACCCTCTCTTTAATGTTCCACGCGCACGCGAGGCCGCGCGACTGCGGCCGCCGTTCGCCGTACCTGCTCCTGCAGTACTCGAGCCCTCTCCGGACCAACCGCGCGCGCCGCGACGTTATCCCGAAGCCGGAATTTTCTCAACAGCGCCGGCGGGCGAGCCCGGAATGGACGCGCCGCGCGCCGGGCGCTCCTCGATCGCCGCCTCGCTGCCATTTGCAGGCGAAACGCCGCGTCTCCGGCGCATCGAGCCGACGAGCGATCCCGGATCGGAGCGCTCTTTGCCGGCCTCAGCCCATCATCCCCGGCGCATTCGTCATTTATGCTGTGAGAGGAAATATCTCGCAATGCGGCACGCGCCCCCGTGGTTATGCCTCAGGGCACCTCGGCGCCCGTCGACGCGCTCCACACAGCGAACCAGTCCTGCGGATCCAGCGCTATATCGAGCGCCTTCGCCGCGGCCTGGATGCGGTCGATCCGGTTCGTGCCCAGCACCGGGACGATGCGCGCCGGGTGCCTGAGCAGCCACGCGTAGGCGAGCTGATCGAGCTCCGCCCCGTGCTTGCGCCCGAGCTCGGCCAGCGCCGCCCGCACGCGCGTCGCGGCCGCTCCCTGGTCGTGCAGCAGCCGTCCGCCCGCCATCGGCGACCACGCCATCGGCGCGATCCGGCGCGTCACGCACTGATCCAGCGTCCCGTCCAGGAAGGCGTCGAGCCGCAGCGGGTGGATCTCGACCTGGTTGGTCACGACGGGCGTCGCGAGCCGGCTGGCCAGGGCGTCGAGCTGGCCTGGCGAGAAGTTCGAGACCCCGAGGTGCCGCAGCTTGCCCTGCTCCTGGAGCAGGCGCGCCGCCTCCGCCACCTCGTCCGGATCGAGCAGCGGGCTCGGCCGGTGCAGGAGCAGCACGTCGATGTGGTCGGTCGCGAGGTTCTTCAGGGACCGCTCGACCGACGCGACGATGTGTCGCCGGGAGCAGTCATAGTGCTTGATCCGGTTCTCCGGCCGCGCGGGGCTCACCAGCATGATCCCGCACTTGGTCACGATCTCGATCCGCTGCCGCAGGCCGGGGCGCTCCCGCAGGGCCGCGCCGAACGCCTCCTCGCAGCGGTAGCCGCCGTAGATGTCCGCGTGATCGAAGGTGGTGATCCCGTGGTCGAGGCAGGCGAGGATCTTGTCGAGCACCCGCGACGTGCCCGCGCCCTCGGGGTCGTCGAGGATGCGCCAGCACCCGTAGGCGAGCCGCGACACCTCGGGACCGCCAGGGGCCATGGTCACGCGGCGAGGTGCGGTCGATGCGCTCATGTCGCTCTCCGGCCGGAGATGCTAGCCGCAAGGCCCCCGCGATCGACAGGGAAAGCGGCCCCGCGCGCTGCGCGGCGCGGGGATCGGCGCCGGCTCCGCGCTGGCGCATCCGGAGCCGGGTGATCAGAGCTGCTCGACGTTCTGCAGCGGCCCGCCGGCCGGGCCGGTCCCGGCGATCTCGGCGGTCCCGGCGGCCGACGCGGAGAAGGTGCCCCGCTGCACCGGAGGCTGTCCCGGGAGCGCGTCGCCGATGTGCCCGCCGATGACGCCGATCTCCTCGTCGAGCGCGGCGTCCCGCGCTGCTTCCCGCTTCCGATCGCGCGCGACGACCACCTCGGCGACCGTCCCGACGAGCGTGCCGATCACGGTGCCGGCGACGGCCCCGGGCGGGCCGGCGATGGCGCCAATCGCCGCCCCAGCCGCGGCCCCGGCGAGCGCCCCCGCCGCGGCCTTCGCCAGGCTCGAGGTCTGTGGAGGCACGCCCGCAGGCATCGGCTCCTCGTCCCAGCGGCGCGCCCTGAAGTCCTTCTCGACAGCATCAAAACCTGTTTCGTACATGGCAATCACCCGCGCGGAGACCGGAGCCACCGCGCCTCGCGGGGCGGATCGCGGCTGTTCCGTCGTTCTCCGTGGTCGTGTTTTTCGGTCCTCCCACGGGTCAAAGCACGCAGCGTGCCGGCCACGACTCGCCGCGTTCGGCGCGCTTCGCCGCGCGCCCTCGCGTCCATCACGCCACCGCGCCCGGGGCGTGCGGCGCATTTCGCCTCAGGCGAGCGGGCGCGTGCTCGACAGGCCGCCCCGGAGGAGCCCTGTGGCGCGAAGGGAATGCGAGGACGGCGACGGCGGCATCGCGCGCGGGGCGCCCGCCGAGATCGCCAGCTCAGCGACCCCCGGACGACGGCGCCGCGGTCGGGTCGAGCAGCATCAGGGCGATGGCGACGACATAGAACGAGAGGCCCACCAGCAGGAACGCGATGGCGATGCGATAGATCGTGGTCTTGCGATCGCGGTAGGCGAGCGCGACGAGGAGCCAGCCTCGGACATCGCCGCCCGGCTGCTGGGTGAGCCACCGGATGTGCTGCACACCCCAGACGATGAGCGTGGCAGAGAACAGCACGGTCGCGACGCCGGCGATGATCAGCCCCTGCGCCGCGCGGCTGGTTCCGGCGATGAGGCGCCCCGAGAAGCCGGTCGTGGTGATGACGATGCCGCACAGGCCGATCAGCACCTGGGCACGGTTATGGAGGACGGCGAACTGACGCTCCAGGATCCCGTGCATGACCTCCCAGGACCCGGCGCCGACGAACGCGATGAACCGGTCCGCCTCTTCCTCTCGCGCAACCTTCTTCATGACCCACGCCGTAGCACTCCTCGCGCGCGCCGCGCCGATCATGCCCTGTTCACCTGGTGCGACGGCCGCGCCGCGCGGGCGCGGAACAGGCCGAGGGCGACGAGCGTGAGCGCCACCATGAGCGCGCCCGCGGCCCACAGCACGGGGCGGTGCCCGTGGCGATCGACGCCCATGCCCACGGCCGGCCCGAGCAGCGCGAAGGCGGCGCGGAACAGGAAGCTGCGCAGCGACACGCAGCTCGCGCGATCGTCGTCGGGCGCGAGGCGCTGCTCCTCGTGGTGGAGCAGCGGCATGTGCAGCCCGCGCACGAACGTGAGCAGGAAATAGAACGCGAACCCGAGCGCGTGATGGGAGAGCGCGAGGCCGAGATACCCGGCCGCCATCAGGGCGAGGCACGCGAGCAGCGTCCCCGTCATCCCGAGCCGACGGCCGGCGCCCTCGCTCAGCATGGAGCCGAGCGCGGTGGTGAAGCTCGCGACGGCCCACATCGGGCCGATCCACGTGACGCTGGCGCCGGCCTCGGTCGCGTACAGCGCCATCAGCCAGGTCGGCAGGTACGCCGCGAGCGCGAACACCACGCCGAGCAGCATCACCGCGCGCAGATCGGCGCGCTCGACCAGCGCGCCGCGCACGATCGCGCGCATGCGGCCCAGGTGGTCCTCGACCCGGGGCTGCGCGCGCGCTGTCTCGCCGAACCGCAGGGCGATCCCGAGCGCGACCACCCAGCACGCGACCTCGATCGCGAACGGCAGGCGAGACCAGCGCGCGTAGAGGAAGCCCGCGACGAGCGCGGCGCTCCCGGAGGAGATCTGCGCGACCGAGCGCATGCGGCCGTACCAGCGGGCGAACTCGTGCTCCCTGCCCTGCTCGCGCAGCGAGTCGTAGAGCAGCGCGGCGTCCGCCCCCGAGATGAGCGAGAACCCCACGCCGAGCACGAGCTCCGCCATCACCACCGACCAGAGAGAGCGCGCGAGCGCGTAGACAAGCCACCCGAGCAGGATGGCGACGCTGCCGAGCACGAGCGCGCGGCGATGGCCGAGGCGGTCGGCGATGTAGCCGGAGGGGAACTCGAAGAGCGCGATGCTCAGGCTGAAGAACCCCTGGACGCTCATCATCGTGGCCACGCTCATCCCGATGTCCCTGGTCCAGAACAGCGGGAAGATCGCCGTCGGGAACATCATCGAATGCACGCCGTAGAAGGCGCAGATGAGCCATGGATTGCGCTTGACGGACGGCATCGCGAGGGCGCGCGAGCCTACGCTCTTCCGGACGGAAGATCCTCACGGATCGCGGGCTCGCGGGGCACGGTGGTCGCTTGCCTCGCGCGCGTGAGCGGCACGGAGAGCCGCGCGCAGCCAGAGCACTGCTCGCCCGGCTCGATGGTGCCGCCGCCCGAGCCGTCGCCGCCCGCAGACCCCGTGCTGGTCGAGCTGCCGGTCCCGCCCGTCCAGCTCGACGAAGTGCTGGAGCCGGAGGGGCTGCCGCCGGCGCCGCCGCTGCCCGACGCGTCGTCCCCGCCGCAACCCATCATGGCGAGCGTGCCGACCAGCAACCCGTGCACCGCCGCAGAATGAACTGATGTCATCCTTGCCCCTCCTCGATAATCCCCGCGAGGCTGCGCGGCCGAGCCGCCGTTCGCCTTGGCGGCTCCCGCCGCATCCGAGCTCCTCTGAGCCAGGCCAGTACGTCGCGAGATTATCCTGGACGGAGACTCTTCTCCACAGCCTGGACACTTGAATTCATCGTCGGGAGCTCAGTGTGCCTGGCGGACATCGACGCTGGCTCCACTGCGAGTGTGGCATCCACGTCAGACCACCTGCGGAGTCGACCGACGAGGGTGACGCAGTGGGGGCGAGTAGCATCATGGCGATGGCGACGACATGGAACGAGAGGCCCACCACAGGAACGCCATGGCGACGGTGAATCGCGGTCTTGCGATCGCGGCAGGCGAGCGAGACGACCCGCGCGGTCGCGCGGGCCGTCGTGGCTCGGCGCGTCGAGCTCGGCCCCGCAGATCGCCGCGGGCGCCGCTTACGCCGCGCCCCCGTACTTCACGTCGTACCTCAGGAGGGCCGCGCCGCTCGTGTACGGCTTCGACTCCAGGAGCGCCAGCTCGACCTTCCTCGTGCTCTCGCCGAAGAGCCGGATCCCGTGGCCGAAGAGGATGGGATTCAGCTTGAGGACGATCTGGTCGACGAGCCCGTGGTCCAGGAGGAAGCCGGCGAAGGCGCCGCCCCCGCAGAGGTAGATGTCCGCCCCGTCGCCCTCCTTCAGCCGCCGCAAGACAGCGAGCTCGTCGCGATCGATGACATGGACCTCCGCGCCCTCGTCGAAGCGCAGCGTCTTCGAGAAGATGTAGTGATCCATGTGCGGATACGCCCGCTTCCCCGGGACGAGCCCGATGGGATAGCCCCACTCGTACGTCTTCCTTCCCATCACGACGGTGCCGTAGCCCTTCAGGCGCTCGGCGTACTCCGTGACGTGATCTCCGTGCATCAGGAAGCCTTCGACCGAGCCATCCTCGTGCGAGATGAAGTTGTCGAGCGTCACCGCGACGTCATAAACGATCTTTTTCATACGAACTCTCCTTCAGAACCTGTCCTGTCCGCCCCCTGGGCCGAGCCGCGACGGCGAGCCGGACCGGCCGGCCGCGATCCCCCGGCACGGCGCTCGCGCGGCCTCGTTCCGGCGCCGGCGCGAGCGAGAGACCAGCACCGGCGCGCCGAGGGCCTCGAGCGCCCCGACCCGTTCGCCCGTGAAAGCCACGCTCGTCCGACACGCGCCCGCCGGACGTCGATCCCCGCGGCGTCCGCGGTCCTTGCCGCGGCTGCACGTCAGTGCGCCGCGCGGCGTGAGCCCGCCGCCAGCGATGGGCGCTGGGCCGTGATGGACGGCTCACCCCGGACGGCCGTGGGACAGAGCGATGGCTTCAGCAAGGAGCGATCATGAGCGACGCGGGTCAGGCGTCGTCGGCGACCGTAGCATGCGTCCACGCGCTCGCCTACCACCTCGATTCGCGCGCTTGTCTATCGCCTCGAGGCGAGCGGCGCGCGACGTTGCTTGACCCCGGCGTGGCGCGGCGCGGAGCCGGGCTCGGCGCCCGCCGGGCACCTTCGGTGAGGAGCCCATCCCCGAGCCGAAGGACGGCGAGATCCTCGTGCGCACGCTCTATCTATCGGTCGACCCCACGCAGCGGATCTGGCTCGACCGGGATGATGGTGGGACAGATCGCCAGGCTCAAGGGCTGCCGCGCGATCGGGATCGCAGGCGGCCCCGAGGGCGGCTGGGTGAGCTCGGGCAAGATCAAGAATCGCGTGGACGTCCAGGAGGGCCTCGAGAAGGCGCCGGCGACGCTCAACCGCCTCTTCACCAGCGCGAACGTGGACAAGCAGCTGCTGAAGGCCGCCGACCCGTGATCGTGCCCGGCTAGAACTCGGTGCCGATCATGTACCTGAGCTGCCCTGTCTTCAGCGAGAACACGTAAACCGCCGTCCACGTGGCGTAGAAGACGTCGTTCGCCGAGGTCGAGATCCCGCTCGAGACCTGCGACTTCTTGTGGACCTGCACGTCCCAGAGCCGCTTGCCGGTGCCTCCGTCGAAGCAGGCGAGGCGCGTACCTTCCTTGGTGTCGTTCATGTCATAAGGGACGACCAGGAGCCCACCCTCGTAGGCTGCCTCCTCTGACCCCATGGCCTTCGTGGTGAGCGGATCGACGCCGGGCACCACGTCCTTCCAGAGGACCTTCTTCCTGTCCACCGCGGCGACCATCTTGACCTGGCTGCCCTTGCTGCGGCGGCCGAGCAGGAACCGCGGCCCGGGCCCGCTCGGGACGAGCGCGTTGTGCGCCGACATGCCCTCGATCTCGTGCAGGCTGGGCAGGCCGAGCTCGTCGAAATCGGACCAGCCGACGAGCTTGTAGCCGGGCGCCTCGCTCGCGTTCGAGCTCGGGACCGGCTTGCACGCCGCGTCCTTCGCGAGCTCGCGCCTCGTTCCGCTCGCCGGATCCAGCCCGTGCTTCACGTCGTCGACCGTCTCGACGACGATCACGCCGTTGCCCTGGCACACCCGCTTCGGCTTCTCGCCGAGCGGCACCGACCATGACGGCTTTCCGGTGCGCAGATCGTAGGCCTGCGCCTTGCCCAGCGCGTCGATCGAGATCACCCGATCGGCGACCACCGCGCGCCGCGCCTCGTGGCTTGTCGCGTCCTTGGTGAGGACCGCGGTCTTCCAGATCGGCTTCCCGTCGCGCCCGTCGTAGGCGCCGATCCACTCCTCGCCGGCGGGGATGCTGCTCTTTCCGATCACATCCGGCGCCCCGTCGCCGTTCACGTCGGCGAGCATGGGCCGGTCGCCGAAGTACATGCGCGGTCCGCTGCCGACGAGAGGCCGAGCGCCGGCCGCGGACGGCCCCGGCGCGCGCAGCAAGAGAAAGCCAGCCATGCCGCCGGCCACCATCATGGCGGTGACGGCCCCGAGCACGACGAAGACCCCGGCGCCGCTGGACGGCGGGGCGACCCGGACGACGTGCATGCCCTGCGGGATCGGCGCGGTGGTCGGCTTCCTGCCGCGATCGATCAGCGAGCGCGCGCCGCAGTACTGGCAGGTGACTGAATCCATCCCCGGCTGAACGGGCAGCGGGGCGCCGCATCGCGGGCATCGGGTATCGACGATCCGGGCCATCGTTCCACTCTACACGAGCTCTCCGCTGGATTCGCAACGCGTTCGTCGCGAGGCTCTTCTTCGCCCTCGCGTCATCCCTGCTTCCTCGCGCGTCCCTGCTTCCTCGCGTCGCCCTTGCTTCCTCGCGTCGTCCCTGCTTCCTCGCGTCGCCCCTGCTTCCTCGCGTCGTCCCTGCTTCCTCGCGTCGCCCCTGCTTCCTCGCGTCGTTTCTGCTCCCGCTACTTCCTCTCGCGCGCGCTCCCCCGCCCTTCCGTGGCCGCGCCGCGCTCGCCGGAGGGCGGCTGTTCCAGGAGGGCCGCGCGCGTGAGCCCCTTGCCCCCGAAGCGATCGGCCACCTCGGCCACGACGCCTTCCAGGCGGCGGCGGCGCTCGGAGGCGACCGGGAACAGGCTCAGGGTCGGGCTGGCCGTCTGGCTGGTCAGGTCGCCCGCGGCGATGCCGACGAGCCGCACCGGCCGCGACAGGTCGAAGCGCGAGAGCAGCCCCTTCGCGCACGCGTAGATCGAGTCGGTGTCCCCGACCGGCTCGGTCAGCTTCGTCTGCCGCGTCCGCAGCGTGAAGTCCGAGTACTTGAGCTTCACCGTCACGGCGCGGCAGGAAAGGCCCGCCTTGAGCAGGCGCCGCGCCACGCGGCCCGACAGCTCCAGCAGCCAGCGCTCGATCGGCGCCCTGCCGAGCAGGTCCTCCTCGACCGTCTCCTCCGCGCCGATCGACTCCGCCATGCGGCCCGGGACGACCTCGCGCTCGTCGATGCCGGCGGCGAGGAGCCGCACGTGCTCGCCCCACGCGGGGCCGAGGAGCTCGTGCAGGCGCGGCGCCGGGCAGCGCGCGAGGTCGCCGATGGTGGCGAGCCCTGCGCCGCGGAGGCGCTCGGCCGCGCGCGGGCCCACGCCCCACATGCGCTCGAGCGGCAGCGGCTCGAGGAAGGCGGCGACGTCCGCGGGCACCACGACGAGCCCGTCCGGTTTTCGCAGGTCGCTCGCGATCTTCGCGGCGAACTTGCACGGCGCGACCCCCGCCGAGGCCGTGAGCCCGATCTCGTCGCGGATGGCGCGCTTGATCCGCGCCGCGATCGCCTCGCCGTCGCCGAAGAGCGACCGGCTCGCGGTCACGTCGAGGAAGGCCTCGTCGAGCGACAGCCCCTCCACGAGCGGCGTGAACCTCCGGAAGATCGCGAAGACCTGCGCGCTCACCTCGGCGTAGCGGGCGTGCCGCACCGGCACGACGACCGCCTGCGGGCAGCGGCGGATCGCCTCGGCCATCGGCATCGCCGAGCGGGCGCCGGAGGGGCGCGCCTCGTACGAGGCGGCCGCGACCACGCCGCGCCGCGAGGCCCCGCCCACGAGGACGGGGCGGCCCCGCAGCGACGGGTCGTCGAGCTGCTCGACCGACGCGAAGAACGCGTCCATGTCGATGTGGAGGATCTGTCGCATCGCGGGGGAGCGATCGCAACCCGGGAGCGCGCCGGGATCAACCGAGACGGAGGCGCCGGAGCGCCGCCCGAGCGCTCTCGCCCGCGACCGCGCGCTCTCGCCCGCGACCGCGCGCTCTCGCCCGCGACCGCGCGCTATCCTCGCGGGCTTGGGCGTCAGGCCGAGCTTGCCCGGGCGCGCGGGCGCGCGGTAGATGACGAGACGCATGGCAAAGCTGAAGCGGCTGCGGATCGAGAGGTTCCGGGGCGTGGCGCCGGGGACGGAGCTCGTCTTCAACGACACGTTCAACGTGCTCCTCGGCCAGAATGGAACCGGGAAGACGACGCTGCTGAAGCTCATCGCGATGGCGCTGGCGTCGGATTTTGGAGCGCTGGAAGGAGAGGACTTCGCGCTGGAGTACGAGCTCGAGTCGAACGATCTGAGCCTTGTTGTCTCAATTCGGAACGACCTGTCGGATGAATCCATGCCGGAGGCGCGCTTGGCTCGGGGTCGACAGCGAGACGGCTCCGGAGACGGCGCAAGCCAAGCCTGGTCCTACGAAGCCCGGGTCCGCTTCCATCGGCACGTGCCAGAGCACCGCGTCGTAGTGACCCCGGTGAGAGCCGAGTGCTACATCGGCAACGCCCCCGTCCCCAACATGACGATTCCTGTATCTGCCCCCTTCCGATCGGGCTTCTTGCTGTGGGCGCTTGACGGCATCTTCGACGAGGCGCGGGGGAAGCTCGGCCCCGCATGGTTCATCGCCGCGCGCCAGGATGTCCTGGACAACGACGGACGCGGCAGGTTCGATGAAGCTTTGGGCGCGTTCGAAGCGATGACAGGAGAGCTCTCGGATCGAAAGTCCGGGGATTGCATCAAAAGCCCGCTGCTCAGCATCCTGAAGCACACCGACGGCCACCTAAGCGTCAGGACGTCAACGCGTACCCCTTCCGTGGTGGGTCACGTGCTCGAACAGAGCCCCACGTCGCTTGACGCTAAGAGCCTCAGCATCCCGCATACCGAGCTGCCCTTTCTCGGCGATGTGGTGGAGCTATTCCAGTGCTCTGGCTCTGATTTGATGTTGCGCCTCAGCTCGAAGAAAATCACGAACCTCGGTGAAGAGCTGCTGTATGCGGGATTCGCCTTCACGTTCACCCTGGAAGACGACTCCGTCATCACCCACAACGCGCTCAGCTATGGGCAGAAACGGCTGCTCTCGTTCTTCCACTACCTCGCCGTGAGCGAGGACATCGTCATCGCCGACGAGCTCGTGAACGGCCTGCACTACGACTGGATCGAGGCCTGCCTCAAGAGGCTCATCGACCGGCAGTCGTTCCTGACGAGCCAGAATCCCCTCCTGCTCGATTTCCTCCCTTTCGCCTCCGCCGAGGATGTGCGGCGGTGCTTCATCCTCTGCCGCCGCGAGCGCCACGAAGGGCGCCCTCGAACGGTCTGGGCGAACATGGATGAGCAAAACGCAGAGGCCTTCTTCCGTGCGTACCGGACCGAGGCGCTCCAGGTGAGCGAGATCCTGAGGACGAAGGGCCTGTGGTGACCGGGGAGCGCTCCCGCCTTTCGATCCTGGTCCTCACCGAGGACAGCGCCGAAGGGAGCTGTGAAACCATCGCCGCGCTCGTGAAGAAGATGGTGCTGCTCGTGGATCCGGAGTGCCGGACTCACCTCATCGCGTTCGAGCCTCAGGGCGAGCACGAGCAGCGCGCGATGCGCGGCAACCTGTGGAAGAGCCGGAGCCCGTTCGACCGGCAGAAGATCGTCCTCCTCGACAGAGCGATCGCGGCGAAGCTCATCGAGGATCCGGTCGGATTCGTCGCCTTCCATGTGGACGGCGATCGCCGATGGGCCGAGCGGGCGTCGAGCGAGAACGTCGTGAAATTCACAGAGTTCGTGAGCACCTACGTGCTGCCCGGGGTTCACAACGCGCTGCGTCGCCAGCGTGAGCGGGACGCGCTCACGATACCAGACGAGGACATCGACCGAGCCGCAGCAGCAGCCCTTGCGCGTCTGCTGCGCCTCACCCCCTTCCGGAGCATCGAGGCATGGCTTTACCAGAACACCGCCGAGGCACGCAGGCTATGCCAGGTCGCATGTGGCCGACATGTCGCCAAGATCGACCGGTGGTCAGCGGACCGCGGAGCGCTCGACGAGCTGGATGACCCCAAAGCAGAGCTATGCTTGGGCTCCGAACACCACCTGGATCTGGCGCAGCGAGCGTTTCCCGCGGACGAGGTCTTCCGTGTCAACAAGTCCTATGCCGCCGCAGTGATCGGCCTTCTTGACTGCGCGGACTTCTGAGCAGCGCTCGCCCGCACGCACGCGTGAACGGAGCTCGCACTCAGCGGACCGGCGGCTTCAGGTCGTCCGGCAGCCTGCCGGCGGGCGGCCGCGGCAGCTCCGGGGGGCGCTCGAGCGGCGACAGCGGCGCCGCTGCGTCAATGCCGGCGTCCAGCGGGTCGCCCGCGTCAGCGTGGGCGCCGCCGTCGGGCTGGCCCCCCGCGTCGATCCCGGGTTTGCCGCCGTCTCCCGCATCGCTGGCCGGGTCGGGCGGGGGCGCGCGCGTGTCGTCGGTGCAGGCGCAGAGCGCGCAGGCGGCGATCAAGAGGAGCCATGCTCGCATGATCTGACCCCCGCGCTCAGTACTTGACCCAGATCTCGGTGCCGGGATGGATCATCGTCAGCACCTCCGTGTCTGGCTCCGTCATGATCAGGCTCTGGGTGCTCGGGTTGGGGCTGTACGCCGCCTTCCCCGCCCAGACGATGAGCGCGTCGTTGAAGACCGAAAGGTCGTGGACATGCTCGTTCACCGTGTACTTGTTCCACCCGGGCGCGCGCGGCGGCAGGATCGTCAGCGCCGGCGCCGGGTGCGTGGCCGGGGCGCCCGCGTCTGCGTCGTGGCTGCCGTGCTCGCCGGAGGTGTCGGTCCACTCGGCAGTCGTCTCGGTGCCGTCGGCAGCGCGGCAAGTCTGGATCGTGGGGAAGTGAAGGGTCGTGAACGGCGAGTCCGGGACCTTGAACCGCACGGCCAGCTTGTAAAAGTTGGTGTCCGCCGGGAGCACGTCGGCGGCGGGCTTCGTCCAGACGACGGCGGTGACATTACCTGACGAGTCCTTCTCGAGGACCGCCTTGCCGAACGTGCTGTCGAGCGGTCGCACCGAGGTCACCCCGGCCGGGATCTGGACCTTCACCCGGTAGGTATCCGCGCCGTCGCATCCGTGGCCGACACCGAAGGTGGCCTCGTGGGTGGCGCCGGCGAACGCGGGGCCCGACACCGAGATATGCGCGTGCGCCAGGGCCGCGGTGAACAGCGAGCCTGCAACGGTCAGACAGCTCTGCAACATCGTCTTCATTCAAGACCTCCACCGGGGAAAGCTCTGGCACTCTAGTGAGGTCGCCATCCCTTGAGAATGCGACGTGTTGTCGCAGCGCTCGACCACTGCGCCGCACTCCGGTCGAGCATGTCCAGGACGAGGAGCGGCATCCACGTGCGCCGGCACGCGCCTCGCTGCCGAGGAGGCCGGGCGCGCCACGGCACGCCTGCTGGACCACGTTTTTTCAACCGGGTCACCGGGCACGGCCTGCTGCTGAGCTGCCCTCCGACACCGGAAACGGTCTCCGCGGGGTAGCTGAGCTTCCCTCCCGCACCGGGAACGGTCTCGGGAAGCTACCTGAGCTGCCCAGCCGCAAGATCACGACGTCTGTTGCCTGTCGTCGAAATACTGCCGGCGCCCTCGACGCACCGAGGTCGGTGATGGCTCAAGCCCCCTTCAGCCGGTAGCCCACGCCGGGCTCGGTGATCAGGATCTGCGGCCGCGCGGGGTCGCGCTCCAGCTTGTGCCGTAGCTGCGCCATGTAGACGCGCAGGTAGTGCGTCTGCCCCGCATACGCCGGGCCCCACACCTCGCCGAGGAGCTGGCGATGGGTCAGGACCTTGCCGGCGTGCCGGATCAGCGTCGTGAGCAGCTTGTATTCGATGGGGGTCAGGTGGATCTCCTCGCCCGCCCGCAGCACGACCCGGCGCGCGAGATCGACCTCGACGTCCTGCACTTTGAAGCTCGAGCTCTCCTCCTTCGCTCCGCGCGCCGCGTGGGCGGCGTGGCGCAGCGCCACGCGCAGCCGCGCCAGGAGCTCGCCCGCGCTGAAGGGCTTCGTCAGATAATCGTCGGCGCCCCCGTCCAGCGCGTCGATCTTGTCCTGCTCCTGCCCGCGGGCCGACAGCACGATGATGGGGACAGCGCTCCACTCCCGGAGCCGCCGGGTCACCTCCAGGCCGTCCATGTCAGGGAGCCCCAGATCGAGCAGCACGATGTCCGGATTGCGCGTCGTCGCCTGGGCGATCCCCTCGCCGCCCGTCTCCGCCTCCACGAGCCGGTAGCCGCGGACCGCCAGCATCGCGCGGAGAAACCGCCGCATCTGCGGCTCGTCCTCGATCAGCAGCACGAGGGGGGACGCGTCCGACATTCGCCCGACCAGGCTATCAAGCCCCCGAAGCTGCCGGCAGCTCCGGGCTCGCGAGGTTCGGCGGGCGGCCCTCGATGGGCAATGTCACGCGGAAGATCGCGCCCCCGTGAGGCCGGTTCTCCGCCGTGATCCGCCCGCCGTGCGCGGCCACGATGCCGCGGCAGATCGTGAGGCCGAGCCCGAGGCCCTGGCGGCCGTGGCCTCGCCCCCGGTAGAACTTCTCGAAGATGACCTCCTCCTCGCCGGGCGCGATGCCCTGACCGCGATCCATGATCTCGAGCACCGCCGCGCTCCCCTCGGTGAACCCCCGGATCGCGATCGGGCTGCCCGCGGGCGAGTACTTGAGCGCGTTCTCGAGCAGGTTGATGAGCACCTGCTCGATGAGCACGCCATCCACCGGGACGAGCCCAGTCGCCCGGCCGAGCTCGATCGAGACCTCCCGGCCCTCGAGGTGCTCCTCGACCCGGTTCAACGCGGCCCCGACGACCTCCTCGAGCGGCAGCCACTCCTTCTTGACCGCGAGCGCCCCGGACTCCAGCCGCGTCATGTCCAGCAGGTTGCGGACGAGGCGCTCGAGCCGCTGCGCCTCTTCCAGCACCGTCTGCGTCAGATCGCGCCGGGCCGTCGGGTCGAGCGCCGCCCCCTCGTCGCCGTCATCGAGCAGCGCGCCCGCGGCGCCGGTGATCGTGGCGAGCGGCGTGCGCAGATCGTGCGAGACGGAGCTCAGGAGGGCGTTGCGGAGCTCCTCCGCCTGCGCGTGGAGCTGTGCGCGCTGGGCCTGCCGCGCGAGCAGGGCGCGCTCCAGCGCGAGCGCCGTCTGCGTGGCGAAGGCGCCGAGCAGCTCGCGCCGGCTCAGGTCGAGGAACGATGACGGCAGGCGCGGGCGGACGCTGAGGACGCCGATCGGCCCGGAGGAGCCCTGGAGCGGCAGGTGCATCGCGCCCGCGCTCGGGAGGGTGTCCGTCCCGGCTCCCGCGGCCTTGCCGCGCGCGTACGCCCACTCCGCGACCACCCGCTCCTGCTCGCTGGCGGCCACATCCTCGGCCGTGCCCGCCCGAACGGCGAGGCGCCCGTCGGGGCCGGGCAGGAGGACGGCCGCGTCGGCCTCGAAGACGTCGCGCACGTGGCGCGCGGCCGCCAGGCTGAGCTTGTCGATCCCGCGCAGGGCGGTCAGCTCCCTGCTCATCGCGTAGAGCGCCGCGGTGCGCTGCTCGCGGTCGCCGGCGCTGTCGGCCTGGCGTCGGATGCGCGCGGTGAGGCCGGCGATGACGAGCGCCACGACCAGCATGATCGCGAACGTGAGGAGGTACCGGAGATCGCCGACCGCGAAGGTGAGGTACGGCTTCACGAAGAAGAAATCGAAGGCCGCGACGCCGAGCACCGACGCGAGCACCGCGGGACCCCGCGCGAAGCGGCTCGCGACGAAGACGACCCCGAGCAGGTACACCATGATGAGGTTCGCGAGGTCGGAGAACGGGTGCATGAGCCACGAGACCAGCGTGCAGAGCGCCACCACGCACGCGCTCCAGGCGTAGGCCAGCGGCCTGATCGGGCGCCGCTCCGGCGGCCCGGGTTCAGGCCTCTGAGGCTCCGCCGTCCCCTGGATGACGTAGACGTCGATGTCGCCGCTCTGGCGCACGAGATCGTCGAGCAGCGAACCGTAGACGAAATCCTTCCAGCGGGGGTGGGTCGGCTTGCCGACGACGATCTTGCTGACGTTGTGGCGCCTCGCGTACCGCAGGACCTCCCCGGCGACCTCCGCGCTGTGGAGCTGGACCGTGCTGGCGCCGAGGCGCTCGGCGAGCGCGAGGTTCCGGTCGACCCGCTCGCGATCGGCCACGGAGAGCCGCGCCTGGGAGGGCGTCTCCACGTAGACCGCGTGCCACTCCGCCTTCAGGCTGCCGGCCATCCGCCGCGTCGCCCGGATCAGCCGCGCCGACATGGGGCTCGGCCCCACGCAGACGACGATCCGCTCGGCGACGGCCCACGTCTTCTGGATCCCGTGGGCGCGCATGTAGCCGCGCATCTGGTCGTCCACGCGCTCGGCGGTGCGCCGCAGGGCGAGCTCGCGCAGGGCGATGAGGTTGCCCTTGCGGAAGAAGTTGCTCGCCGCCCGCTCGATCTGCTCCGAGAGGTAGACCTTGCCCTCGCGCAGCCGCTCGAGGAGGTTGTCCGGGGGCAGGTCGATGAGCTCGATCTCGTCGGCGCGCTCGATCATCGAGTCGGGCACCGTCTCCCGGACCACGACGCCGGTCACCTGCGCCACCACGTCGTTCAGGCTCTCGATGTGCTGGACGTTGACGGTGGTGTAGACGTCGATCCCGGCGTCGAGGAGGTCCAGGACGTCCTGCCAGCGCTTCGGGTGCCGCAGCCCGGGCGCGTTCGTGTGCGCGAGCTCGTCGACGACGAGGAGCGCCGGCCGGCGCTTCAACGCCCCGTCGAGGTCGAAGTCGCGGAGCGTCCTGCCACGGTGGTCGACCTCGATCGCCGGCAGGCGTGGCAGCCCGTCGAGGAGCGCCTCCGTTTCGGCGCGCCCGTGCGTCTCGACCCACCCCACGACGACGTCGACCACGTCCTCGCGGAGCGACCGCGCCGCCTTCAGCATCGCGTACGTCTTGCCGACCCCGGGCGCGGCGCCGAAGAAGATCTTGAGCTTGCCCTTCCGCTCGCGCTCCTCCTCCTCGCGCACCGCGGCGAGCAGCGCCTCGGGATCCGGCCGGTCGTCGCGTGCGTCCGCCACCGCTCGCGCTCTCCTCAGCGGGCGCCGTCGAGGGCGAGGTTCAGGAGGAGCACGTTCACGTGCGGCTCGCCGAGGAGCCCGAGCAGGCGCCCCTCGGTGTGATGCGCGACGCGCCGGCGCACCTCGGCCTCGGGGAGGCCGCGCGCGCGCGCCACGCGCCGCACCTGGTACTCCGCCGCCGCGGGGCTGATGTGCGGATCGAGGCCGCTGCCGGAGGCGGTCACCAGGTCGACCGGGACCTCCGCGGAGCTCTCCGGGTCCGCGGCGCGGAGCGCGTCGATCCTGGCCTTGACCGCCTCGGCCAGGGCAGGGTTCATGGGCCCGAGGTTGCTCCCGGCGGAGGCCTGTCCGGCGTAGGGCACGGGGCTCGTCGCCGAGGGGCGTCCCCAGAAATAGCGAGGATCATCGAACGGCTGGCCGAGCAGGCTCGAGCCGACCACGCGGCCGTCCTTCCGCACGAGGCTGCCGTTCGCTTGCTCGGGGAAGGCCGCCTGCGCGATCGCGGTCGAGAGCAGCGGGTAGACGAACCCCGTGACGCCGGTGAGGACGAGGAGGAGGACGAGGGCGGGTCGCAGGTGCGCGAGCATAGCGTTCTTTTCCTTGGGTGGTCAGACGAGGCCGAGGGCGGAGAGGAGGAGATCGATGACCTTGATCCCCACGAACGGCACGAGGAGCCCGCCGAGGCCGTAGACGAGCAGGTTCCTGCGGAGCATCCGCTCCGCGCCGACGGACCGGTATCGAATGCCCCGGAGCGCGAGCGGGATGAGCGCTACGATGACGAGCGCGTTGAAGATGACCGCGGAGAGCACCGCGCTCCGCGGGGTGGCGAGCCCCATGACGTTGAGCCGCCCGAGCGCGGGGTACGTCGAGACGAACGCCGCCGGGATGATGGCGAAGTACTTGGCCACGTCGTTCGCCAGGCTGAAGGTCGTGAGCGCGCCCCGCGTCATCAGGAGCTGCTTGCCGATCTCGACGATCTCGATGAGCTTGGTCGGGTTCGAGTCGAGGTCCACCATGTTCCCGGCCTCCTTCGCGGCCTGGGTGCCCGTGTTCATGGCGACCGCGACGTCCGCCTGCGCCAGCGCGGGGGCGTCGTTCGTCCCGTCGCCGGTCATGGCGACGAGCCGCCCGCCCGCCTGGTACTCGCGGATCAGCGCCAGCTTGGCCTCGGGCGTGGCCTGCGCGAGGAAGTCGTCGACGCCTGCCTCGGCGGCGATGGCCGCGGCGGTGAGCGGGTTGTCGCCCGTGATCATCACGGTCTTGATCCCCATGCGCCGGAGGTCGCCGAAGCGCTCCTGGATACCGCCCTTCACGATGTCCTTGAGGTGGATGACGCCGAGCACCGCGCCGCCCTCGGCGACCACGAGCGGCGTGCCGCCCTTCCGGGAGATGGCCTCCGTCACTGCGCGCACCGCGGCCGGGACAGCGCCGCCCTTCTCCTTGACGTAGGCCTCGATCGCATCGAAGGCGCCCTTCCGGATCTCGCGCGGGCCGGCGTCCACGCCGCTCATCCGGGTCTGCGCGGAGAAGGGGACGAAGCGGGCCTCGAGGGTCGAGAGGTCGCGCTCGCGCAGGCCGTACTTCTCCTTCGCGAGCACGACGACGCTGCGCCCTTCGGGCGTCTCGTCGGCGAGCGACGCGAGCTGCGCGGCGTCGGCGAGCGCCCTCGCCTCGACCCCGTCCGCCGTGATGAGCTCCGTGGCCTGCCGGTTGCCGAGCGTGATCGTGCCGGTCTTGTCGAGCAGCAGCACGTCCACGTCGCCCGCGGCCTCGACCGCGCGGCCCGACATGGCGATGACGTTCGCCTGGATCATGCGGTCCATCCCGGCGATGCCGATGGCCGAGAGCAGCCCGCCGATCGTGGTCGGGATCAGGCAGACGAGCAGCGCCACGAGCACGGTGATGCTCACCGGGGTCCCCTGCCCTGCCGCCCGGACGCCGTAGTTCGAGTACGGCAGCAGCGTCACGGTCGCGAGGAGGAAGACGATGGTGAGCGCGGCGAGCAGGATGTCGAGCGCGATCTCGTTCGGCGTCTTCTTCCGCTTCGCGCCCTCCACCATCGAGATCATCCGGTCGAGAAACGCCTCGCCGGGGTCCGCGGAGATGCGGACGATGAGCCAGTCGGACAGGACGCGCGTCCCGCCGGTGACGGCGCACCTGTCGCCGCCGCTCTCCCGCACCACCGGAGCGCTCTCGCCGGTGACGGCGCTCTCGTCGACCGACGCGACGCCGACGACGATGTCGCCGTCGCCGGGGATGATCGCGCCTGCCTCCACGAGCACGAGGTCTCCCCTCCGGAGGTTCGACGCCGGCACGGTGGTCCGCGCTGCGTCGCGCTCCGGGGCGGAGAGCTTCACGGCCTCGACATCGCGCCGCGCCTTGCGGAGCGTGTCCGCCTGCGCCTTGCCGCGCCCCTCGGCCACGGCCTCCGCGAAGTTCGCGAAGAGCACGGTGAACCAGAGCCACAGGGAGATGGCGAGGATGAACCCGGCCGGCTCCTCGCCCTCGCCGAGGAGCGCGTGCACGAGCAGGGCCGTGGTGAGCGCGCTCCCGGCGAGGACCACGAACATCACCGGGTTCTTGACCTGGTGGCGCGGGTCGAGCTTGCGGAACGCGGCGACGATCGCCGGCCTGAGGATCGCCGGGTCGAGGAGCGGCCTCGCGGCGGTCTTCTTCCCCTTCACGTCGCGCGACGGGTGGCGCGGCCTCGGCGGCGGCGACAGCTCGGGGCGTGGGGGAGCGGGCGCGCCGCGCTTGGCGATCGCTTCGGCGGTGGAGTGGAGGTTCATCGTCATCGGGTCATCTCCAGGTGCTCGACGATCGGCCCCAGCGCGAGCGCGGGGACGAACGTGAGCGCTCCGACGAGCAGCACGGTGCCCGTCAGGAGCGCGACGAACAGCGGCGTGTGCGTGGGCAGCGTGCCCGGGCCGGCCGGGACGAGCTTCTTCCGCGCGAGCGAGCCCGCGAGCGCGAGGACGGGGACGATCACCGCGTAGCGGCCGATGAGCATCGCGACGCCGATGGCGGTGTTGTAAAATGGGCTGTTCGCGCTGAGGCCGCCGAAGGCGCTGCCGTTGTTGTTCGCGCCGGACGAGAACGCATAGAGCACCTCGCTGAACCCGTGCGGCCCTGGGTTGAAGACGCCCTTCTGCCCTCCCTCGGTCACCACGGCGACGGCGGTGCCGACGAGGACCGTGATCGCCGGGAAGAGCACGACCAGGGACGCCATCTTCATCTCGAACGCCTCGACCTTCTTGCCGAGGTACTCCGGCGTGCGCCCCACCATCAGGCCGGCCACGAAGACGGCGATGACGACGAACATCAGCATGCCGTAGAGACCGGAGCCGACCCCGCCGAAGACCACCTCCCCGAGCTGGATGAGCCAGAGGGGCACGAGCCCGCCGAGGGGCGTGAAGGAGTCGTGCATCGCGTTGACCGAACCGTTCGAGGCCGCGCTGGTGGCGGTCGCCCAGAGGGCGGAGCTCGTGATGCCGAAGCGCGTCTCCTTCCCTTCCATGTTGCCGCCCGCCTGGAGCGCGCTCGCCGCCTGATCGACGCCCAGGCCGGAGAGCGCGGGGTTGCCCGCCTGCTCCGAGGCGACGCAGGCGACGAGCAGGACCGCGAAGATGGCTGTCATCGCGGCGAGCACGGCCCAGCCCTGGCGCCTGTCGCCCACCATCCGGCCGAACGTGTGGCAGAGCGCGGCGGGGATGAGCATGATCGCGAGCATCTCGAGGAAGTTCGAGAGGGCCGTCGGGTTCTCGAGCGGGTGCGCCGAGTTCGCGTTGAAGAAGCCGCCGCCATTGGTCCCGAGCTGCTTGATCGCGATCTGCGAGGCCGCTGGCCCCATCGGGATCACCTGATGAACGACCGCATCGCCGCTCTGGTCCTTGACGGCCTGGAGCAGCGACGCGCTCTGGTACTCGCCGAAGCCCTGTACGACCCCCTGAGACACGAGGAGGACGGCGAACAGGAGCGAGAGCGGCAGGAGGATGTACAGGGTGCTCCTGACGAGATCGACCCAGAAGCTGCCGACCGTGTCCGCCGTCTTCCGCGTGATCCCACGGATCAGCGCGACGAGCACGGCCATGCCGGTGGCGGCGGACACGAAGTTCTGCACGCCGAGCCCGGCCATCTGGGTCAGGTAGCTGAGCGTCGATTCGCCGCCGTACGCCTGCCAGTTCGTGTTGGAGGCGAAGCTCGCGGCGGTGTTGAACGCGAGATCGGGCGGGACGGCGGCCATGCCCTCGGGGTTCAGGGGCAGGGCGCCCTGCAGCCGCTGGAGGGCATAGAGGACGAGGAGCCCGGCCATGTTGAACGCGAGCACCGCGAAGGCGTAGTCCTTCCAGCGCATCTCCTGATCCGGGCGCACGCCCGCCGCGCGATAGATGAGCCGCTCGACCGGCCCGAGGACGCTGGCCACGAGGCCGCGCTCGCCCTGGTAGACCCGCGCCATATAGGTGCCGAGCGGAACGGAGAGGCCGATGAGGACGGCCAGGTAGAGCGCTGGTTGGAGCGCGCTGCTGGCGGTCATGACAGGCTCTCCGGCTTGAGGAGGACGAAGATCAGATAAAAGAGGAGACCCAGGGCGAGGACGCCCGAGATCCAGGTGAACGCAATCATGGCGCTCAGACCCTTTCACAGAGCTTGATGAGCCCTGCAAATAGCAAGAAACAGAGGACCGTCAGTCCCAAGTAGACGATGTCCATGGCGACCTCATCAGCACGATCGGCACCCGCGGCGACCTCATCAGCGCCGCAGTGCACGTGCCGACCGAGCTGGGCTCAGGGTAGTCCTCCGCAGGTCAAGAGGCTGTCAATCCGGGGAGGCGCGCCGTCAAGAAAGTATCAAGAAGGTGGGACCGCGCCTTCAACCATCGCCTCGCCTGCCCCGGCCCGAGCACGCAAAACCCGACCACGCAAAAAAGGAAGAGCGCGGAGGCGATGAGGCCCCGCGCCCCCGCGCGCCGATCGCCTCGCCGTACGCCCGCCCGGGCGTGGTCAACGGCGCCGCCGACGCCGGGCATCCGCCGGGCTCGGCGACCTCAGCCAGTCTCTGAGCAGGTAGGGAACGAGGATCACGACGAGGGCGGCCAGCGTGGTCGCGCCCCCGAACGCCTCGCCCCGCGCGATCGCCGAGACCGTCGTGAGCATGCAGGCGAGCCACGTGGGCACAAAGACGGCGGCGAGGTCCATGTCGGTCCGGGGTTCGTCCTCCGAGGTCGAGAGGTCGTCCTCAGCACGCGTCCTGAAGGGAGAGGCGGCAGCAGAGGTGATCGGCGACTCCATGAGGGCGCTCCGTGGGTGTGGCTGTTGATGGGGTACGGCGACAATGTAGCTCTCGCCCCCTCAAGATCTCCGCAAGGCGTGCCCTCCCGGCGTAAAAAACGCGTTAATCAGGCCTCCCGGCCGCCGCCAGGACACCGGCCCTCGCGGGCGTCGCGCCTGCCCGGGCGCCGCCGCCGGGCCCGCGAGCGCCCTCTTCATTGACGATCTCTTGACGGCGTCCGACCGCCTCTTGACGGTTTCTTGACGCCGGCGGTCCTAGCTTTGCGCCCGTCATGCTGAGCAGGCCACCACTCTTCGTCATCCCCACGTACCGGCTGCGCGACGTGGGCGAGACCATCCACCTCTATGACGAGCACTTCTGGCGCAACGGACATGCGATCACGATGATCGTGTTCGACGACTCGAACGTCCACAACCAGCAGAAATACTATGCGCGGCTCGAGGACACCGCGACCTACAACGACCTCTACTACGTCGGCCCGCGCGAGAAGGAGGCCTTCATCGGGTACCTGAACCAGAGGCTCCGCGACCGCAAGCTCGAGCCGCTCGTCAGGAACCTGTTCCGCCCGAGCTACGGCGGGAACCGCAACTTCACCCTGATGTACTCGCTGGGCTGCCGCATGCTGAGCGCCGACGACGACATGCGCCCCTACGCGCTCGTCGAGGACAGCCCGGAGTCCCTCGAGCAGGACGAGATCTGCCGGGGCAAGCTCCTCAAGGCGAACGGCGGCGGCTTCACCCGGAAGTCGTTCGACATCCTGGGCGCGTTCAACGACGTCCTGGGCAAGCGCGTCATGGACATCCCGGCCAACCACGTGCGCGGCGAGCTCCTCCGCGACAGCGCCATGGACCTCGAGACCAACGCCACGCAGGGCCTCGCCCGCGAGAACTCGCTGCTCCTCGAGTCGGGCGACGTGCCCGAGGACGCCGTCATCAAGGTCGCGCAGACGTTCCGTTCCGGGACGAACGACGTCGACGCGATCGACTACGTGGAGATGTTCCTCGACAACGAGGGGCAGGTGGAGCTCGACGAGCTCAACGACGTCTACGTCCTCGTCAACTTCCGCCCCGCGGTCACCAACAAGAACTGGCGCATCGACTGCGGGGTGGCCGGCTACGACAACAGCTTCGGCCTGCCGCCGTTCTTCCCGACGCGGCTCAGGTTCGAGGACTACATCTACCGGCTCTGGATCCAGCAGCAGGGCGTGGCCGCCGCCCATGTCGACGCCGCCCAGACGCACGTCAAAAGCAACTACATGCGGAGCCCGCTCGCCGCCGAGGTCTTCAACGAGGAGGTGTCGAACCTCCTCAAGCTGAAGATCAAGTCGACCCTCTCGACGGTCGACGATCTCAGCATCGGCTTCGACTACGACGGCGAGGTGACCGCGGAGGACTGCGACCGCATCCTCGGGCGGATCACCGCGCTCCACGCCCGCGTGCTGGGCGCGGCGGAGGCGACGGCCAGCCCGGAGCGCGCCGGCGCGCTGCGCCGCTTCGCCGTGACGCTCGAGAAGACCTTTTACGGGTTCGAGCCGGACTTCTTCCAGCAGAACCTCCTGCGCATCATCGACGACGTGATCAGCCAGTTCAAGGGCTCGCTCGAGCTGTGGCCGACGCTCGTCGAGATCTGCTATCTCCAGAAGAGCCGCGCCGGGCTCCCGCAGTCGCGCGTCCAGAACAAGCGGCGGCATTGACCCGCGCCGCCCCCGGCCCGGGCGGAGGGCGGCGCCGTATCACCCGCCGTCGTGGACGCGGCCCGCGCAGCCGAGCACGGCGTGAATCGCAACGACTGCGCACAGGCACTCCATCTTCATCACGGAACTCCTCACGCTCGCCTCGCCTCGCCTGCGCCTCGTGCACGGCACGACCGCTGTTCCTGGCCTGCGCGCCCTCGCCCGTGGGCGCGCGGCTCACGCGCCCGGGATGACTGCAAGCGCCAGTCCATCCGAGACCAGCCCTCGCGCCGGACACCGATGTGGTGTGTCACCAGCCGTCGTGGGGCCCGAGGATCACCGGCCCCGGCGCGAGCAGCTGCGTGCCCTCCGTCGGCCATACCGTCGCCTGGTCCGTTCCGGCGGCGTACCAGAGCACATCCCCCATGCCGTCGAAGTTGACGTCGGCGCCGGGGCGCGCCTCCCAGCCGCGGCCGAGCGGCCCTGGGATCACCGGTCCCGGCGCGAGCAGCTGCGTGCCATCCATCAGCCACACGGCCATCAGGTTCTGTTCCTTGTTGTTCCAGAGCACGTCCCCCATGCCATCGAGATTGAACTCCTGCGCGGTGACCATGCTCCAGCCCCGGCCGAGCGGCCCCGGGATCACCGGTCCCGGCGCGAGCAGCTGCGTGCCATCCATCAGCCACACGGCCATCAGGTTCTGTTCTTTGTTGTTCCAGAACACGTCTCCCATGCCGTCGCGATTGGCGTCCTGTGCGGTGATCGCCACCCATCCCTCGCCGGCCGGCCCCGGAGTGATCGGTCCCAGCGCGAGCAGCTGGCTCCCATCCATCAGCCAGATCGTTATCAGGTTCTGTTCGGCGTTGTTCCAGAGCAGGTCCGATACGCCGTCGCGATCGACATCGGTCACCGAGGCCACCTCCCAGCCGTGGCCGCTCGGTCCCGGGATCACCGGCCCCGGCGCGAGCAGCTGGCTCCCCTCCATCAGCCAGATCGCTATCAGGTTCTGTTCGGCGTTGCGCCAGAGCACGTCCGCCATGCCGTCGAAGTTGAGATCGCCCGCGTTGGCCGCCGCCCACCCCTGGCCGATCGGTCCCGGAATGAACGGCCCCGGCGCGAGGAGCCGGGTTCCCTCCATCAGCCAGATCGCCATCAGGCTCTGCTCTGCATTGCTCCAGAGCATGTCCGCCATACCGTCGCCATTGAAATCATTCAGGCGGACCGGCTCCCACCCGTAGTCGCTCAACCTCGGTCTCGCGACTCCCAGGGAGGATGCCGGTGGCTCGACGGCCCCACCGTCGGGATGCAGGTCGCCGCCGGGCGTGCAGGCGGTGACGGTGTGAGCCGAAGCGACGGCGCACAGCGCGGCCCCTACAACCGCAGACCTCTTCACACTCGCCTCTCTGCGCCTCGCGCGCGAGCACGAACGCCGGCACGGGCAGCTCCGATCCGGCTCGTTGTGCGCACCGCTCATGCGCCTACGGAGGGCGGCAAGGGGCAGTCCATCCAAACCATCCTTCGCGCCGGATCTCGGCGCGGCGCCTACATGCGAGCTCACCCGGCCATTCCCCGCTTCTTGCATCGAGGGTCGTCGCATAGGCCTTCTATGCGCATCGACTGGTCGCCCCCCCACGGCTTTGGGCGCTCGCCGCACGCACGAGCTGGCTTGCTGGCCCTGATTGCGCACTCTCGGAACGAATGGCTTTTCGGGACACCGGGGCGCCGAGGAAAACAATCCGTTTCCCGGCGCTCTCCACGCGTGAGCGGCTCGGTTCATTCGCGGCTCTGACCACAATCCAGGGAGCGTAGATGTTTGTTCCTGACATAAAGGTCACGCTCGGCACGGCGGCGATGCTCGTTTCATCCATCACGTGCGTGGGTCCGCGTGAGGCGCCGGGTAGCGCGGATCGCGGCGGCGTACGAGCCGAGATCGGCGAGGCCCGCGGCCCCCTCTGTTACGGCCTGAGCATCGCGAATGTGGTCGCCTTCCCGGAGACGTACCACTGGGAGGATCCCGCCCACCTGCTCCGCGTGGCGGAGGGGTTCGGCCCGCGGACGCTCGACGTCTCCGTGGCGGTGAGCGTCGCGCCCTTGGTGAGCATCACCAGCACCATCACGCCCACGAATCCGGAGCCTTCATCGGGCAGGACGGGCAGCCGCGCCCCCACGAACAGGTGGCCCTACCCGGGCATGCCCGGCGGCGGCATGCCCGGGGGCGCGCAGCCCTCCTGGGGTACGCCGGGCGGCGGCATGCCCTGGGGCGCGCAGCCCTCCCCGGGCATGCCCGGCGGCGGCATGCCCTGGGGCGCGCAACCCTACCCGGGCATGCCCGGCGGCGGCATGCCCTGGGACGCGCAGCCCTCCCCGGGCATGCCAGGGGACGCACAGCCCTCCCCGGGCATGCCGGGCGGCATGCCAGGGGACGCACAGCCCTCCTCGGGCATGCCGGGCGACTGCACGCCCTCGAACGCACAGATCTCCGAGGCGCTTGGATTCAGCGTGACGGAGACCATCGCGCTGGCGGCCAGCTCGACCTTCTTCGTCCCCACGGCTGCGTTTGCGCGGGTCTCGGCCTACCCGGTCTTCCAGAAGATCACCTGGGATGTCGTCAGCGCCGGCGGCTGGAGCTGGGGAGGCGGCGCGTCGGAGACCGTCGTCGTGAGCTCCGGTGTCGTGCTCAAACCGGTTGGTGTCTATTTTTCGACGTACCGAGTCTATGACCTGGCCGCGATAGGAGGGGGCGTGATCAGCCCGGGCCCGTTCCCGGATCCCGGCGATGGCGGAGCTGGCCCGGGCGACGACGCTGGCGCAGGCGGCGCCGGCGGCGCCGGCGGCGCTGGCGGCGCCGGCGGCGCTGGCGGCGCAGGCGGCGCCGGCGCCGCCGGCGGCGCAGGCGGCGCAGGCGGCGCTGGCGGCGCCGGCGGCGCAGGCGGCGCCGGCGGCGCAGGCGGCACTGGCGGCGCGGCCGGTTCGGGCGGCTGGTGGATCTAAGAGTGCCGGCAGCGCGGCGCACCGCCCCGGCGTTCTCATCGACGTCGCGGCCTCACGGGCGCGTCCAGCGGTCGAATCGCCGGCGGGCGTCGTGCCGCCACCGGCCCCCGGGCGCTCTGTTCAAGGGATGAGCAGCTCGACCGGAGGAATGGACTCGCACGCCGTGTGGCTCAGGACGCTGACGTCCGAGCCGCGCACGGCGAGGGCCACGCAGCGCACGTGGGCGTAGCGGCCCGGTCCCACGCTTCGCCCGATCGTGACCTTGTAGCGCGCGGTGTAGCCGCGGCCGGGGAGCGGCATGGCTTCCTCGATCTTCATCACGTCCATGTGATATCGCCAGCCCACGAACTCCACGATGCGCTGGAGACGATCGAAGCCGAAGGTCTGCCCATCTCCGAACACGATCCCCTCTGGATCCAGCAGATAATCGTGCTGCTCGTTGTTGTCCCAGTACTCGCGCCCGGCGACGACAACCTGGATCGCGAACCGCGCCGGCTCCGGGTAGTCGGCAGGATAGATGATCCCGGAGAACACCCACCGCTCGGGGGAGCCCCACGGCGGCGCGGACTCATACCTCGCCGGGGCGGCGCGCCAGATGCCGGCCGTGTCCCGGTAATGGACGAGCACCTGCTTCTCATAGGCGATATTGTGGACGAGCACGACACCGGAGACCTCCGACACCGCGGGATCGCCGACGCGCTTGCGCGTCGCATGTTCAAGACGCACGACGTCGTTCGTACGTGTCATGACAGCCGCGCAGCACTCGCCGGGCCGGCTGCGGTGGGCACCGCGGGCACACGCGTCCATGGTGTGGCGTCCACACCGCGAGCGCGGCGTCGTGCATCGGGGACGGCGCGTCCGGGCGCCGCGTCGTCCGGTTCAACCCGACCAGTCCGGCACGAACTGGATGTGGTCGAGCGGGTCATCCTTGCCTGAAGGATCGACGAGGAGGGCTCGCTCTGGTCCCGGGGGACTGTGGCCCGTCGGCAGGATGCCGCTACCCTGGGCGAGGGGAAACGTCCTGCCGGTCTGCCGCGGCGCGCAGCACCGCCGGCAGCAGCGGCTTGTTGGGCGGGAGACAGAGAAAGAGAGAGTACACAGGGAGGCGGGGAGGCGGGGAGGCGAGAGAGAGAGTACAGACAAGGGTGGGAGGCGAGAGATGGGGACCATCGTTCGAGCTCGCTCGGGGCCGGCTGCCTCCAGGTCGCTCGTTTTGTAGGGCGGGTGCCGGGGACGTCAATTCTGCGCAACTGGGTCTCGTCCCGCGTCGACATACGGGTATGAACACAGAGTTGGCGATAGGGAGATTGTGGGATCTGTCCGAGCGAGTCCTCGGAGCGTGTATCGAGGTGCATCGCCACCTCGGTCCCGGGCTTCTGGAGTCCGCCTACAAACAATGCTTGTGCCATGAACTGTCGCTCACCGGATTGAGCTTCGCGAGACAAAGGCCGCTGCCGGTGATCTACAAGGGAGTCATGCTCGACTGTGGTTATCGACTCGACGTTGTCGTCGAGGAGAAGCTCGTTCTGGAACTCAAGGCCGTCGATCACCTGCTGCCAGTCCATGAAGCTCAGGTGCTCACGTACCTGCAGCTGACGGACCTGGACGTCGGACTGCTCGTCAACTTCAACACGCCGGTGCTCCGCCGCGGGATCCGCCGCCTGGTACGCCGCGGCGCCGAGGCTGTCCGGCTCGCCCGGTTTCGCATCGAAGACGACCACTCCGGCACCACCAGCCGCCCGGCATCGACCCAACCCGAAGCAGCCGGCGTTGAGACTGCTAGTTCGAACGACTGATCCCGGCTCTCGCCTCCCCGCCTCCCCGCCTCCCTGTGAATCTCTCCCTCTCCATCTTCCTCTCCGCCCAACTTGTTCTTCTTGTGCCTCCGGTTGCAACGGGAGCAGGCAAAGAGGAGATTTTCCCACGTCCACGCGACCGGCCAGCTCACGGAGTACAAGCCGCCCGGCGAGACCGCCCCCTGAGGGCAGCTCGCCGGGATCCACCGCTCGCCACGACGCAGCGCCCGCGGCCCGGCGCCCGCGGCCCGGCGCCCGCGGCGCAGCGCCCGCGCCTCAGCGCCCGCGGCTCAGCGCGCCGTCCGCGCGACCTCGTCCGCCGCCCGCGCCCGCTCCTCCGCCGCCTTCGCCAGCGGCCCCGTCAGGAGCGCCTGCGCCTCACGGAACCGCGCGGCCACGTCGGACCAGTAGCGCGCGTCCGCGCCCTGCGGGGCGGCGATCTGCTTGATCAGCGCCGCGTCGTACGCCGCGATGCCCGCGTACGGCGAGGCGGGCTTCGCGCGCGCCACCCAGTCGAGCGCCGCGAGGTCGCCGAGGCCGAGCCCCGCGAGCGGCGCCCGCCGCATCATCAGCGCCGCGTCCTCGGGGCCGTTGCGCAGGCCGAGCGCGAGCGCGAGCAGCATCGTCGCCTCGGGAGAGCGCGGCGTGCCCTCGGGCCACGCCGTGAGCAGCGCGGTCGCCTGATCGAAGTCCACGGCCCGCCAGTACAGCCGGCCGAGCTCCAGCCGCGCCCGCGCGTAGAGCAGCCGCGCCTCGGGCGAGAGCTGGGCGGTGCGCAGGGCCGCGCGGTGCTGCAGCGGCACCCCCCGGCCGAGCAGGACGCGCAGGAGCTCCGGCCGCGCCGCCGCGTCGGCCGGGAGCAGGCGGCCCGCGTAGTACGTCGGCAGCCTGGCCGCGAGCCGCTCGGCGCCCGACGCCGGCGCCGCCGCCTCCGGGAGCGGCGGCAGCTCCAGCGCGTCGAGCGCGTCGACGCGCCGGCCGCCGTAGAGGCGGGAGAGCATCGCGCGCGCGCCGTCGACGCGGGGATCGCGGAGCACGCCGACCGACGAGAGCTCGCGCAGGCCGACGAGCGCGGCGTCGCGGCCGCGGGTCTTCCAGGGCTCCAGCAGCTGGTCGAGCTCGGCGTAGTAGACGTTGCTGAGCTCCGCGTCCTTCCGCATGGCGTCGGGCAGCGGCGCCGACCGCACCGCCTCGACGAGCCGCATGTCGGCCCGCCCGGACTCCACGGCGACGATGCCCTTCGCATAGAACGGCAGCTCGACCCCGAGCCGCCCGAGGTCCTCGATCGCCCGGGCCTGATCCGTCACCCACGTGAAGAGCGGCCCCTTGGTGAACGCGAGGACGCGCTGCTGATCGTACGGCGGCCGCAGCGCGGGCGGCTCGGTCGCGGTGCGCGCGAGCCGGGCGGAGAGCGTGAGGCCGAGCAGCACCTGGTAGAGGTCGCCCTTGAGCGTCGCGGGCGGCGCCTCGAGGAACGGCGCGGCGATCGCGTCGCCGCACGCGACGGGCGCGAGCTCGGCCCGGAGCGCGCGCGCGAGGCCTGCCTCGAGGCCCGCGCAGGTCTCGACCCCCGCGAGCCGCGCGTCGCGCTTCGCGGCGTCTTCCTCGGCGAGCGCGGCGTCGAGCGCGTCGAGGGCGCCCTGCGCATCGCCGCAGGCCCGCGCGGGCGCGACGGGTGCGCGCCGCGCGAACGCCTCGCAGGCGCCCGGCGGGGCGGGCACCCCGGCCGGCGCCGGGGGGACCAGCGCGGCTTTCGGGTTGAAGGGCGCCTGCTTGAGGAGCGGCAGCCACTCGTCCTTGAGCGTCCCGCGGACGGCGAACGCCTCGTCCTCGGGCAGCGGGGCCGGCGGCGGGGTCGCCGGCCGGGCGTCGCCCGGCGGGACGGGCGCGTGCGCCGCGGGCGGAGGAGCCGCGGCGCAGGCCGCGAGGGAGAGCCCCATCGCGGCGGCGAGGGCGGTGAAGATCGAGCGGGGGATCGAGCGCATCACGTCTCCTTGGACACGGGCAACCCGCAAAGGTTTCGCCGAGGGCCGGCGGGCGGCCTCGGGACCCGAGCGGCGGGCAGTCGTGGATATCACCGCGGAGGCAGGGGCGGGGGCGCAACGTGATGGCCTGTGAGGCTGCCGGATCGAGCGGCGGGTCGCGCGGGGGCGACCGCGCGTGGGCGAGAGCGCTCGAGGCCTGTCCGGCCGTGGCCGGCTCGCGCTCTCTCGACCGGGGCCGGGCGCATGGCCGTTTATCCGTTGGCAGTCACGGAGCTAGTAGTAGGGCCTGCCGCCGATGATCTTCTTGGTGAGGCTCGCCACGGGCTAGGTCATACAGCCCACGCTCGACACGTCCATCCGGAGCCGAGCACGCGGCAGTTCTGCTTGATTTTCCGCTCATCGCGCACATCTGCTCGCCCGCCTCGAGGGACGACTCCATCAGGTCAACCACTCGAAGCAGCATTCCGCCCGCGTCCTCTTGTTCAAATCAGCGACATAGGCCGATCCGCATCACCATCCCACCACGGTCGAGCGTGATCATCCCTTTGCCGCGGTAAACTCGGGTTAGCTCGGCTCGGGGGGCTCGGATTGGATATCTCTGAATTGCTCTGAATGGCTTGAATTCCATTTCCCCTGCTGTGCGGGCGAGCCCAACGAGCTTGGCGCGAGCGAGCTCGTACACGATGGAGCATGACGCTCGTCAGCTCATGAGCGAGAATTGTTCGCTGTGGAGTACGTTCTCGGCGAGGTCCTGCACTCTGGAGCGAACATGTGCATCGTACGAGCCACCCACGCCAAGACCGGCGGCGAGGTGGTGCTCAAACTGCCGCATGGCGAGCCGCCGAGCCCGCGCGCGCGGGAGCAGCTCAAGCACGAGCACGCCGTGCTGCGCGCGCTCGAGGTCCCCGGGGTCATCCGGGCCTTGGGCCTCGAAGAGCACGATCGGAAGCCGGCGCTCGTGCTGGAGGCCTGGGGCGACACCTCGCTCGCCCGCGTGCTCGCCCAGGAGGGCCCGCTGCCGCTCGGGGTCGCACTGCGCCTCAGCGCCGCGCTCGCGCGCAGCCTGGGCGAGGTGCACCGGCGCGGCCTCTTGCACCGCGATATCAAGCCGCACAACGTGCTGATCGACGCCGAGCGGACGCACACCTGCTTGATCGACTTCGGGCTCGCGACGTTTTGGACTCCCCAGCTCGCCGCGCAGATGCCGCTGGAGGCGGTCTCCGGGACGCTGGCGTACATGGCACCCGAGCAGACGCGGAGAATGAACCGAGCGCCGGACGCCCGGGCGGACCTGTACGCGCTGGGCGCCACGCTCTACCAGATGCTGACCGGCGCGCTGCCCTTCGAGGCGACCGACGCGCTGGAGCTGATCCACGCGCACATCGCCCGGGCGCCCGTGCCCCCGCACGAGCGCGCGCCAGAGCGAAGCATCCCCGAGGCCGTGAGCGCGATCGTGCTCAAGCTGATGGCCAAGAGCCCCGAGGACCGCTACCAGACCGCCAGCGGCGCGGCCTGGGATCTGGAGCGGGCGGCGCGGGCCTGGGTCGAGATGGGGACGGTGGCGCCGTTTCCGCTGGCCAAGCGCGACTGGGAGGATCGGGTCCGAGCGCCCTCGCGCCTGTTCGGCCGGGAGCGCGAGAGCGCCGCGCTCGCGGCGATGTTCGAGCAGGCGTGTCGGGGCGCGACGGTGCTTTCGCTGGTGGCGGGGCCGTCGGGCGTGGGCAAGTCGGCGCTGGTGCAGGCGCTGCAGGGCGAGGTGCGCGCGCGGCGGGGGATCTTCGCCTCGGGCAAGTTCGATCAGCTACAGCGCAGCACTCCGTATGCGGCGCTGGCGCAGGCGCTGCGGTCGGTGGTGCGGCGGCGGCTCTCGGACCCGGCCGAGGTGCTGGAGCGCTGGAGGCAAGCCTTTCAGGAGGCCGCGGGGCCGGATGGGCAGATCCTCGTCGAGCTCATGCCCGAGCTGGTGCACATCCTGGGCGAGCCCAAGCCGCTGGTCGAGCTCGGGCCGATGGAGGCCAAGCTCCGCTTCCAGACGACGGTGCTGCGCTTCGTGCGGACCTTGGCCACGGCTGAGCACCCGCTTTTGCTGTTCATCGACGACCTGCAGTGGGCGGATGCGGCGTCGCTGTCGCTCCTGGGCGAGCTGCTGAAGGAGCCCGCGCGCCAGCACCTGCTCGTGGTGGGAGCCTGCCGGGACGATGCCGTGGGCCCCGAGCACTCGCTGAACGCGCTGCTGGATGCCTCCGCTGCCCCGGGCGCCGTGCCCTCCCGGATTGCGCTTTCGCCTCTGGGCGCCGAAGCCGTCGCGGCGATGGTAGCGGACATGCTCGATCGGCCCGAGGCCGAGGTGGAGGAGCTGTCGCGGTTGATCAAGGACAAGACCGACGGCAGCCCGTTCTTCGTCGGGCAGTTCCTGCAGCTCTTGCACGAGCGGAAGCTGCTTGTGCGCGATGCGGAGACGGGTCGGTGGGGATGGCAGCGGGAGGCGATCGAGCGGGCGGGGATCACCGACAACGTCGTCGCGCTCTTGACCCGCAGACTAGAGCGGTTGTCACCCGAGCTGCAACGCGCGCTGCAGTCGGCGGCGTGCATCGGTGACCGGTTCGAAGGGGAGCTGCTCGCGCACCTGCTCGGGCAGCAGGCGGAGACGGTCAGCGCTCTCTTGGCGGCGGCGGCGCGCGAGGGGCTCTTGGTGCACGCGGGCGAGCGGGAGCACGAGGCCTACGCCTTCGTGCACGACCGGGTGCAGCAGGCCGCCTACGAGGCGCTCACGGCCGAGGAGCGGCTGTCGCTGCACCTCGGGATCGGCCGAGCGCTGCGGGCGAGGTACGGCCTCGCGTGCGCCGACGGCGAGCTGTTCGCGACGCTCTACCACCGCAACCGGGCCGCCGAGCGGCTGACCGAGGCCGAGGAAAAGCGCGATCTGGCGGAGCAGAATCTGCGCGCGGGGCAGCGGGCCAAGGCCAGCGCGGCCGACGCGCAGGCCGTGTCGTTCCTCGGGACGGCCGCGTCGCTGCTGGGAGAGGAGGGGTGGATCGAGGCGCCGGAGACGACCTTCGAGGTGCACCTCTGCATGGCCGAGGCGCTCTGGCTCGCGGCGCAGGTCGACGAAGCGGAGCGGCTCTTTCAGCGCTGCCTGGAGCGAGCGCCGGACGTGAGCGAGCGCGTGCGCGTGGCCAGCATCTTTATCATGTATCTTCAGGTCGCCGGCCGCTTCGCGCAGGGCGTCGAGCTCGGCCTCACGGCCCTTTCGTGGCTCGGGCGCCCGCTGCCGAGGACCCCGGAGGAGCAGCAGGCGCTGCTCGACGCGCTCATCGCCGAGATCGAGCCCGCCGTGGAGCGCATGACCGTCGAGGACTGGAAGGCGCTGCCGATGAGCACCGACCGCGCCCACGCGCTGCGGTGCAGGATCCTGGACGTGCTGGGGAGCTGCGCCGTCTTCGGGAATCCCTTGCTGAGCTGGTGCTGCTGGCCGATGATCGTGCCGGAGACGCTGCGGCACGGGCTGACGAAGAGCTCGTTCTCGGGGTTCGGGACCACGGCCTTGCTCCTGGCGTACGCTTTCGGGAAGCTGTCGCCGGCGCGCCGGCTGAACGAGGCCATGCTGGCGCTCATCGATCAGCACGACGTCGCGCGCGCCATCGCGCTCTTCACCGGCACACTGGCCTCCCAGTTCTGGACGCCGCCTTCGAAGCAGGGGGAGCTCTACGCGCGCGCGATGCGCACCGCCGCCGAGGAGCGCGCCCTGGTCTACGAGGCCCATGGCGAGATCGAAGGGGCGATGTTCGAGATGATCGCCGGAGCCGACCTCGATCGCCTCGCGCACGACCTCGACCGCATGGCCTGTCGCGACTTGATGGCCACGACGCTTCGGAACATCATCGCCCGCTCGGTCGCCGCGCTCTCACAGGCGCAGGCCGCGCACGCCGTCGAGCAGACGCTCGAGGAGATCGCGCGATGCGGGTCCGGCCTGAAACCGCAGAGGTTCATGGCCGGCACAGTGGCGGGCTTTACCGGGCTCCACCTTGGCGCCGACACGCGGGCGATCGAGGCGGCCCTCGCCATCGAGCCGGACTGGCAGGCGTCGTGGGGCGCTCGCTCGCTCCTCGCCTTCACGTTCACGCTCTGCGTGGCCGGCGCGCATATCCTGCCCACCGCCGCCGCCGAGCGGCGCGCGCTGCTGATGGACCGGCTGGCCTTCCACGGCGCGCGCCTCGCCCTCTGGGCAAAGAGCTGCCCCGAGACCTTCGAGGCCATGCGCCTGTTGATGGAGGCCGGCCTCGCCCGCGCCCGGGAAGAGCACGACGAGGCCGGCCGCCTGTACGACCGGGCCATCGAGCAGGCCCGCGATGACGGCCTGATCAACGCGAAGGCGCTCGGCCTGCGCCTCGCCGGCGAGCACCGCCTCGCCCGCGGGCATCGAGAGCTAGCCTGCGCCTATCTCACGGCTGCGCACGACGCCTACCTGCGCTGGGGGGCGCGCGGGGCTGCCGCGCAGCTCGCCCAGCGCTATCCGGACAGCATCGCGACCGCGGGCCGCCCGGCCCTTGCGGCCGGCGAGCCGCCGGACGGGACATCCCTGCCGACGAGCACGACCATCACCGACCGCACGCTCAACGCGTCCCTGGACATCGCCTCCGCGCTGCGCGCCGCGCAGGCGCTCTCCGGCGACCGAAACCTCGGCTCGCTCGTCGGCCGCATGCTCCGCCTGCTCGCCGAGTACTCCGGCGCTGAGCGCGCCGTGCTCGCCCTCGTGCAAGGCGGCGAGCTCGTCATCGCCGCCCAGCTCACCGCCAACCCGCAGCAACTGGAGCTTTCGCTGAACGAGCCGGTCGCCGGCTCGACCCGCCTGCTGGCCACGCTGGTGCAGTACGTGGCGCGGGGAAAGGAGCCGGTGGTGCTCGGGGCAGCCGCGGCCGACAGCCGCTTCGACGAGGACCCCTACCTGCTCTCTCACCGACCCGGCTCGGTGCTGGCCGTGCCGCTGCTGCACCAGGGGCGCCTGTCAGGAGTGATGTACCTGGAGCACCCGCACGTGCAGGACGCCTTCCCCGAAGCGCGCGTCGAGCTGGTCACGCTCCTCGGCGCGCTCGCGGCGACGGCCGTGGAGAACGCGACGTTTTATACCGAGCTCTCCGCCTACAGCGAGCGGCTCGCTCGCGAGGTCGCGCAGCGCACCGCCGAGCTCGTGGCCGCCAAGGAGGCGGCCGACAACGCCAACCGCGCCAAGAGCGACTTCGTCTCCAGCATGAGCCACGAGCTGCGCACGCCGCTCAACAGCATTCTCGGCTATGCCCAGCTGCTCGGCCGGCTGCCCGACCTGCCCGCCAACGCCGCCGACTCGGCCCGCATCATCCACACCGCCGGCACGCACCTGCTCAGCCTCATCAACGACGTGCTCGATCTGGCCAAGATCGAGGCCGGCAAGCTGGACCTCCACCCGACCGCGGTCGACCTGCCCACGCTGCTGCACACCGTGGTCAACATGTGCCGCGTGCGCGCCGCGCAGAAGGGCATCTCCTTTGCCTACGACCATGCAGGCCCCGAGCGGCTGAGGGTGCGCGCCGACGAGAAGCGGCTGATGCAGGTGCTGTTTAACCTGCTGGGCAACGCCATCAAGTTCACCGAGCAGGGTGGGGTGACGTTGCGCATCGAGGTGCTGGATCCGCCGGAAGATCAAGGGCGCGCGGTGCGCTTCCATGTCAAGGACACCGGCCCCGGCATCGCCCCCGAGCACCTGGGGCGCATCTTCGAGGCATTCGAGCAGGTCGGTGACGAAAAGCGGCACGCCGAGGGTACGGGCCTCGGGCTGGCGATCACGAAGAGGCTCGTCGAGCGGATGGGCGGGAGCATCGAGGTCAAAAGCCAGCTCGGCGGCGGCACGGTCTTCACGGTGACGCTTTGCCTGCTCGAGGTGGCCGCGGCCAAGGCCAGCGCGGGGCTGTCGTGGGAGGCGATCCTCGGGTACGAGGGCAAGCGCCGCACGATTCTCGTGGTGGACGACAAGGCCGAGAACCGCGCGCTCTTGCGCGACTTGCTCCAGCCGCTGGGCTTCGAGCTGCTGGAGGCCGACAGCGGCGAGCGGGCGCTCGCGCTGGCACTCGAGCGAACGCCGGATGTCATTCTGATGGACCTGGCCATGCCGGGCATGGATGGGTACGAGACGACGAGGCGCTTGCGGCAAGGGCCCGAGCTCGCCAGGACCGCGATCATCGCCTCGTCCGCCAGCACCTCGGAGGCCGAGCGGCACGCGAGCCTGAGCGCAGGATGCGATGACTTTCTGCCCAAACCGGTGCAGGCCGCCGCGCTCCTGGAGCTGCTCCGAGCCACTCTCCAGCTCGAGTGGATACGCCGAGCGGGACCGGGCATGGCCGTGGCCCTTCCCACCATGACCGAGGCGGAGATTTGCATGCTCACGCCCCCACCGGCCCAGGAGCTGGCGCGGCTCCTTGAGCTGGCCAAGGAAGGGTACATCTCCGGGGTGCTGCATGAGCTCGATCGGCTTGAAGAGGCAGACGGCTCGCGGCTCGGCGCATGGATCGGCCAGGTGCGCGCGGTGGCGAAGAGCTTCCAGACCAAGCGGCTCCGCGCCCTGCTCCGGGTACAGCTCGACAGGGCGTCACGGCAGCTCCCGTGACCGCGCCTCCCGATCGAGGACAATGGCGGGCGCGCCCAGGCGGAAACCCCTGCGGCTGGCTGGGGTGTACGGTTGTTGCGCCGGTTCACACTGCCGCTACTTTGGTGTAGGTTTCCCGATGACCAGAACCTCAAAGCCCTGTGCTCAGTCGTATACCATCCTGATTGTTGACGATGTGCCCGCCAGCGTGGCTGAGATCATGGCTCAACTCGAAGAGCGAGGCTTTCGGGTGGCAGTCGCCCAGGATGGTGAAGACGCGCTGGAGCAGGTCGAGTTCCGTTCGCCCGATCTGATCCTCCTCGACATATTGATGCCGGGAATGGATGGCCTTGAGACATGCCGGCGCCTGAAAGCATCTGAACGCACCAAAGGCATCCCCGTGATCTTCATGACCTCTCTGGGAGAGACGGCGCATAAAGTGGCCGGGTTTGACGCCGGCGGCGTCGATTACGTCGTCAAGCCGCTGGAGATCAATGAGGTTTTAGCGCGAATCAAGACACACCTGGCCTTGTATTCGCTGCGCGCGCAGCTCGAGCTGCAGAACGCGCAGCTGCGGCGGGAAATCAAGAAGCGCGAGCGATTCGAGGCCGCGCTGCGGCGCGCCCACGATAAGCTGGAGCGGAGAGTGGCGGAACGCACGGCCGAGCTCGCCGCGGCCAATGAGATTCTGAGGCATGAGATCGCCGAACGCAAGCGGGCAGAGGGAGAGCGGGAGAGGCTTTTAGCCAGTGAGCAGGCGGCGCGCTCCAAGGCCGAGACCGCCGACCGGCTGAAAGACGAATTCCTCTCCACGCTCAGCCACGAGCTGCGAACCCCATTGACCGCTATCCTCGGCTGGGCGCAGCTTCTTCTCCGCATGGACAATCGGGACGTGCCCAAGGTGCAGCGCGGGCTCAAGGTTATCGAGCGCAGTAGCATGGCCGAGCTGCGGCTCGTCGAGACGCTCCTCGACGTCTCCAACATCATCCGCGGCAAGATGGACCTGAAGCCGCAGTCGGTCAGCATGGCCGAGGTCATTCAGGCGGTCCTCGAATCTGTAACTCCAGTTGTGGAAGCGAAGCGCGTCTGTATCTCGCTATCGCTCGGCTCGACGACCAGCAGGGTCTGGGGCGATCGCGGCCGCCTCGAGCAGATCGTGGGAAATCTGCTCAGCAACGCCATCAAATTCACGCCCCCCGGCGGGCGCGTGGCTGTGTCGCTGGAGGAGGTGGGAGCGATGTCTCAACTCCGCATCAGCGATACCGGCGAGGGAATAAGCGCAGATTTTCTTCCCCATGTGTTCGACCCGTTTCGCCAGGCCAATAGCTCGACCACGCGCCGGCACGGCGGACTTGGCCTGGGGCTCGCAATCGTGCGGGATTTGGTGAGAATGCACGGCGGCACGGTTCGCGCGGAGAGCGGCGGTGAGGGTCAGGGCGCGGTGTTCACCGTCGACTTGCCTCTGATGCCGGAGGTCGAGGAGACCCGAGCGCCGGCTTTGGCTGGCGCTGGGGAAGGCGGCGCCGGGTTGCTCCCCTCAATGCTGACCGGACTGCGCGTGCTCGTGGTGGACGACGACTCCGACGTGCGGGAGCTTTTGACGTGCATCTTGGGAGAGGCAGGGGCGGAGGTACGCGTGGCGGCGGCAGCTCGGGAAGGCATTGAATTGCTCCAAGAGTGGCGCCCGGACGTCCTCGTGAGCGATGTCGGGCTGCCGGACGAGAGCGGTTATGCGCTGATTCGAGCGGTTCGGGCGCTGCCCGTCAATCAGGGCGGTCAAACGCCCGCGATCGCGCTGACCGCCTACGCCGACCAGAGCGCCCGCGAACAGGCATTATCGGCGGGATACGAGATGCATATCCCCAAGCCCGTCGAGCGTACCACATTGATGAACGTAGTCGCCAGACTGGGCACCCGCGACAGGTGCACACTGGCCGGGACGGCAAGTTGACTTTTGCTGGGCTGAATGTTGGGCAGCAGGGACCACTGCGATGGCGGGCGCCATGGCGGCGGGTCGCTGAGGTGCATGGCAATTCGGGGGGGGTTCGATTGGCACGACGCACGCGATGGCGACGTGCGTGGGTCCTTCGAGCGCGCAGCATGCATCCCATGAAGAGGGGTACCGGTACGAGCGGCATCGACCGGAGGAGACAGACCCCGGTCGCGTCGGTGGCGATCACGTGAAGAGCGGCCCCTTGGTGAACGCGAGCACGCGCTGGTGATCGTATGGCGGCCGCAGCGCGGGCGGCTCGGTCGCGGTGCGCGCGAGCCGGGCGGAGAGCGTGAGGCCGAGCAGCACCTGGTAGAGGTCGCCCTTGAGCGTCGCGGGCGGCGCCTCGAGGAACGGCGCGGCGATCGCGTCGCCGCACGCGACGGGCGCGAGCTCGGCCCGGAGCGCGCGCGCGAGGCCTGCCTCGAGGCCCGCGCAGGTCTCGACCCCCGCGAGCCGCGCGTCGCGCTTCGCGGCGTCTTCCTCGGCGAGCGCGGCGTCGAGCGCGTCGAGGGCGCCCTGCGCATCGCCGCAGGCCCGCGCGGGCGCGACGGGTGCGCGCCGCGCGAACGCCTCGCAGGCGCCCGGCGGGGCGGGCACCCCGGCCGGCGCCGGGGGGACCAGCGCGGCTTTCGGGTTGAAGGGCGCCTGCTTGAGGAGCGGCAGCCACTCGTCCTCGAGCGTCCCGCGGACGGCGAACGCCTCGTCCTCGGGCAGCGGGGCTGGCGGCGGGGTCGCCGCGGGGCCGGGGCCCGGCGCGGCCGGCGCGTTCGGCGCGGGCGGAGGAGCCGCGGCGCAGGCCGCGAGGGAGAGCCCCATCGCGGCGGCGAGGGCGGTGAAGATCGAGCGGGGGATCGAGCGCATCACGTCTCCTTGGACACGGGCGACCGCTGGCTCCACGACGAGCCTTCGGCCAGGTCGGGACCTTGGGCGCTGGCTCCGGATCGACCCTTCGATCAGATCGCGACATGGACGCTGGCTACGGCTCGACCCTTCGGTCAGATCGCGACCTGGGTGCTGGCTCTGCGCGGGGCGGATCACGAGGCTCGCCGCGGGCTGCGCCGCCAGGTATCCTCCAGCGCATGCAGTCTGTCGCGACGAACGCCGCTCCCCAGGCCGGGCGGCCGCGGCCCCATCACGAGGAGTGCGACCAGCACGTCATCCTCCACGGGATGACGTGGAAGGATTACGAGATCCTCCTCGCCGTGCGGGGGGACCGGGCCGGCGTGCGCATGTACTACCTGAACGGAGCGATCGAGCTGATGAGCCCGTCCCGCAGTCACGAGGGGATCAAAAAGACCATCGCGCGGCTCCTCGAGGCCTACTGCGATGAGCGCGGCATCGAGCTCAGCGGGTATGGCGCGTGTACGCTCCGCAATGCGCCCAGGGAGCGCGGGGCCGAGCCCGATGAATGCTACATCGTCGGCGACACGAACAAGGAGATCCCAGATCTGGCGATCGAGGTCGCCTGGACGCACGGCGGCCTCGACAAGCTGGAGATCTACAGAGGCCTGGGCGTCGCCGAGGTCTGGATGTGGGATCGCGAGGAGGGGCTCCGCATCTTCGCGCTCGCGGGCGAGCGGTACGAGCCCCACGCGCGGAGCACGTTCCTTCCCGAGCTCGACCCGGCTTGGCTCGCTGGCTTCCTCGATCAGCCGACGCAGAGCCAGGCCGTCCGCGCGCTGCGCGCGGCGCTGCGGTGAGCCCGGCCCGGTCCGCTGCTTCGGTCTGAAGCGACATAAGGCTGGAGTCGTCAAGAGGCCAAGAGCGCCCACTGCGACAAGGGAACTCCAAGTATCCTCTCATCTTGGCGTTCTTGGCGTTCTTGGCGTCCTTGGCGGTTGATTCTCCTCTCGTCTTGACCCCGGCTCACCGGCACCCCGGCTCACCGGCGCAGCCCGTGCGAACCAGAGCGCGCACGCGCACGAACATGCGCACGGGAGACGGACGACGGAGGACGGGAGAGGACGAATCGGCCGCCCGAAACCGTCGGCGAGGTGCTGGCGTCAGGTCGAGAGAGGCACTCGAGGCAGCATGAGGCTCGCGCTCGTCAGTACCACTCTCCGCCGACCCCTATCGTGAAGGTGAAGGTCGTGGCCTCGGGCATGAACACCGGGTGGAGCTCCGCGGCGAGGGCGAACCCGCTGCGCCGCGGGCCATCGCCGGACAGGCCGCCCAGGATGAGTCCGCCGCGCGCATGCACGCCCGGATACCAGTCCGACGTGCTCTCGCAGCCGGCGCCCGACTCGAGGCCCGCGTACTCCGCCGCGCAGCTCGCGACGGCCACGTAGTCCATCGACGGTCCGGCGCCGAAGTCGAGGACATGAAACACGGTGAAGCTCGCAAGGATCGAGTTGTAATCGATGAACCCAGCCTCGAACCCCGCGCTGTTGGCCGTGCTCTCGGGGGTGAGCGTCAACATCGGGGTGTTCTGGTAATAGAGCCCGAACGTGTGGTTGATCTGGAGGCCGATCCGGCCAGTCCACGCGAAGACGCCGCCGGTGCCCGTCGGCGACTTGATGATCCCGCCGCCCAGCGTGCTGCCATACCGGAGCCGGACGCCGTCCCGCTCCTCGTCCTCGGGCTCTTTCTCTTTATCCTCGGGCTCGACCGGTGAAGACGACGCTGCCGGCGCCACCGCCTCCGCGTCCTCCGGGGCCTCATCGGGGGGCGGCGCCGGGCGCCGCGGCGCGGGCTCGCTCCGGGGCGGAGACGACGGCCGCGGGGACGGCGGCGCGGGCGCATAAGGCGGCGTCTGCGCGGGGGGCGTGGGCGCGTACGGCGGAGCCGGCGACACAGGCGGCGGCGCGGGCGCGTACGGCGGAGCCGGCGACACAGGCGGCGGCGCGGGCGCGTACGGCCGCGCAGGCGCATACGGCGGCGCAGGCGACACAGGCGGAGGCAGCGGCGCGGGCGACGCGGGCGGCGGCAGCGGCGCAGGCGCAGGCGCGGGCGGCACCGGCGCGGGCGGCGGCAGCGGCGCAGGCGCAGGCGCGGGCGGCACCGGCGCGGGCGCAGGCGCAGGCGGCGGCGCAGGCGCGGGCGGCACCGGCGTGGGCGCTGGCGCAGGCGCGGGCGGCACCGGCGTGGGCGGTACCGGCGTGGGCGCAGGGGTGGGCGCAGGCGCGGGCGGCACCGGCGTGGGCGGCGGCGCAGGCGGCGGCGGGGGCTGCGCCGAGGCCGACGGAATCGGCTCAGGGGACGGCGGGACGGGCGCATCTTGCTGGGCCAGGCCCGTCGCCGGGACCGCAAAGGGAACGGTGAGCGCCAAGAGCGCGGCAAGCCAACGAAGGGGTGTCATCCAGGGCTCCTCGGCCTGAGCTTATCCCGAGCGCAGCGGCACGCTACATGTGCGCGCTGCCCTCACAGCCCCGTGCGGCGCGCCATCTGCTTCGAGACCCAGCGCATCGGACCAGGGGCCACACGGGCGGCGAGGCTCGCCGCCTTCACGAACAGGCTCGTCTCCAGGACCTCTCGGCCCGACTCGACCGCGCGCACGATCCCGTCGGCCACCGCCTCGGGGCTCTGCGGCCGGTGGCCCGGCGGGCGGTAGCCGACGTTATCGTCGGTCACCACGGCGTTCGCGTGGAACGGGGTCGCGACCGGGCCCGGCCGCACGACGAGCACGCGCACGCCGCGCGACGACACCTCCGCGCGCAGCGACATCGCGAGCGCCTCCAGCGCGAACTTCGACGAGGCGTACGCGCCCATCCGCGGCGCGGCGACGAGCCCCGCGACCGAGGAGACCATGACGATGGTGCCCTTCGCGGCCGAGAGCGGCTCGATCGCGAGCTGCGCGAGGCGCACAGGGGCGACGACGTTGAGCCGGTAGATCGCCTCGAGCTCGGCGGGATCGATCTCGAGCGAGGGCGCGTAGTAGCCGCGCCCGGCGTTGTTCACGAGCACGTCCAGCCGGCCGTACGCGCCGAGCGCACGCTCGCAGAGCGCCTTGCGATCCTCCTCGACCGTGACGTCCCCGGCCACCGCGAGCGCGTCGCCGCCCGCCGCGCGCACCTCCGAGGCGACGCGCTCGAGCGGCTCCTGTCCGCGCGCGCTCAGCACCACGCTCGCGCCGCGCTTCGCCCAGGAGAACGCGAGCGCCCGACCGATCCCGCTGGATGCACCGGTGATGACGACGACGAAGGCCATGTCGGCGAGAGTATACGCCCTCCGGATGACGAGGTGAAACTTGCTGCCGCCGCCGCACAGAAGGGGACGGGCGTCAGACGGCCGCGCTCCGGCCTCTGCATCCTCGGACTCAGCTCCCCGGAGGCGCGGCGCCTGCACTCAAAGGAGCTGCGGCCTCTCGTGTGGACGTGATGCCGATCCGGCAAGAGGTCGTCGCAGAGCTGCCAGACGAACAGGCCTTGAATGTCATACGCCGCGCCGATCGGGGACAACACCATGATGCCATAATCACCGGCAATGCGTCGGTAACACGTAACACAATCTTCGCGCATTTCGTCCTCGCTCCGATTATAGTCCGCCGCACGTAGAGCCGCCGGGGGGCAAGGGCTGCCGTCTCCCCGCATAGCGAGCTACGACGTGTGGGTCTCGATTGCGCGATGCGCCCGAACCGCGAAGACGTCTGAGCGTTCGAGCGCCTCAGCAGAGTATTTCGACGCGGGGTGACCAGCAGCGGCAGGAGCGCGGCTCGTCCTCGCTCCGCCCGGTGTCGGCGTCGCGGCGACGCTTCAGGTTCTTGGGAGGCTCGACGGGGTCGGGCCAGGAGCACCGCGCAGCCGTCGCCGTCCAGACGACCTGCTGGGGGTGTCCGGTCGGCGTGCGACCTCGCGTGGCATTCTTATCGCGCCTGACGCCGGCACCTCACCGACGCGCGACACGCGATTCGCCACGCATTTTCGTGATTCATCTCGCGAGCAAACAGGTGCCAATCGGCATAGGACGGGATCTGTATCCGGGGAGGGGATCGGGGACGCACCGTGTCCGCATGCAGTGTATCAACGCAGTTCCGAACGGGTCGCCGAGCGGGATCGTGACGAGCCAGCGACGCGCGTGAGCGCCGAAAGGCAGACGTCGCAGGGGCGCGGCTCGACGCGCTCGCCGGGCGACGCCGGCGCGCGGCGCAGGCGCGGCGTCCACAGGTTCGTGACATGAGGTCTCGCTGGACGCTCTCAACCTCAAGCCCTGATAGAGAACGAAATGAAGAAAAAGTCGATTGTTGCCTTGCTTGTCATGGTCGGCGCCGCCCTCGTGGCGAAGACGGAGCCGGCCAGCGCCGGGTACTGCCCGGCGGCGTCCGCCGGAGACATCACGGAGTACGCCATTCCCGCGGGCACCGGGCCGGGATCCATCACCTTCGGCCTCGACAACCGCGTCTGGTTCGTCGAGACCTGGACCAACAAGATCGCGGCCGCCGACGCCAGCGGCAACGTGACCGAGTACGCGCTCGCCGCGGGGGCGACCCCGCTCGGCATCACCGTCGGGCCGGATGGGCGCGTGTGGTTCACCGAGTCGGGGAGCAGCCGGATCGGCGCGATCACCAAGAGCGGCGTCGTCACGGAGTACGACATCCCGACGCTCAACTCGAACCCGTACGCGATCACGCCCGGGCCCGACGGGAACCTCTGGTTCACCGAGACCCTCGGCAACAAGATCGGACGCATCACGCCGGCCGGGGTGATCACCGAGTTCGCGCTGCCGACCGCCGGCAGCCAGCCGCGCGGGATCGCCGCCGGGCTCGACGGGAACCTCTGGGTCACGGAGTCCTTCGGCAACAAGATCGCGCGGATCAGCCCGTCCGGGGCCGTCACCGAGTTCCCGCTCCCCCTGACGATCTCGGGCCCGAACCTGCTGTCGATCGGGCCCGACCTCAACATCTGGTTCACCCACGACAGCGGGCTCGCGAAGATCGACGCGGCCGGTGTCGTGACCGAGTTTGCGCTCCCGACCGCGGGGGCCGGCCCGGTGTCGCTCTCTCTGGGAGCCGACGGCAATCTCTGGTTCACCGAGGCGGACGCGAACAAGATCGGGCGCATCACGAGCGCGGGCGTCGTCACCGAGTTCGCCCTCCCGAACGCCGACTCCCGCCCGTACGGGCTCACGCTGGTCCCGTCGCTGAAGGGCTGCGGCGTCCTCGACCTCTGGTTCACGGAGCAGTGGGGGATGCGCCTCGGCAAGATCCGCACGGTGACCACGAAGTGAGGACCACCGGCCGCGAGAGATAGAGACTTTCATTGCCCGCCGGCGGCCGCATCGGCCGTCCGGAGGCCTTTCTTGTCCTGTTGAGATTCGCGCCGACGGACCGACGACATCGAGGTCCGCCGGCGCCTGGCAACTTTGCATCCATGGAGACGAACATGAAGAAGATGATCAAGTTCACGATGGCGACCCTCTTGGTCGGGGGCGTCTCGGTCAACGTCGCGGCGTGCGTCGCGGACACGGACGCGGTCGATGAGGAGGGGGTCACCGGCGAGGCCGAGCAGGAGCTGACCGGGCCGACGGGCACGGGCTTCTTCGGCTCCGACACGCTGTTTGACGCCTTCACCGCGGCGATCACGCACTCGGGGATCACGGGGCTCAAGTACCTGGGCACCGGGTCGGGCAACGGCGAGAAGTGCCTGCGCGGGACGGCAGGCGGCGTGACCTACGCCGGCGCGACGTACTGCAACGGGACCAAGGGCCAGACGATCGCCCCGATGTCGCGCAACCTGAACACCTGCCAGCCCGGCGAGATCAGCCACCGCATCGCGCTCGACGCGATCGCCCTCTACACGAAGAGCACCCAGGCCGCCACCAACCTGGCGTCTGCGGACGTCAAGGGCGCCTTCTGCGGCGACGGGACCGGCAGCGCCGCGAGCTGCGCTCTGAAGGACACGTGGGGCGAGATCTCCTCGGGCTCGTCGAGCCCCGCGTCCGCCATCAAGCTGTATCGCCGCGACGACGCCTCGGGCACGACCGACACGTTCAAGAGCCTCAACAGCTGCACGGCGTTCTGCTCGAGCGTCAAGATCATCGTCGAGGACGGGCTCGCCGGGCCGCGGCTCTCGACCGATCCGGCGGGGACCACCACGACCCCGAACACCTCGTCGATCGTGACGTACTCCGGCACGCCGACCACGGCCAAGCCCTGCCTGAAGACCGACTCGGCCACGACCTGCATCGGCAAGCTCGCGGGCGCGGACATCAACGCGCTCGCGTACGCGGGCCTGGACGCGACCGCGACGGGCACCTTCGCCAACAAGAAGCTCAACATCGATACCAAGGCCCCGACCACGGCCAACATCCGCGCGCTCATCACGAGCCCGGCCACCGCGTACAAGTACGCGCGCTTCCTCTATCTCAACGAGAACCCGACCGGCCCCCGCGCCACCGCGGAGGGGAATTTCCTGAAGTGGGCGTTCGGCCTCGCGCCCTTCAGCTCGGCCACCGCGCAGACGTTCGAGAACGACCTCATCGCGAACGGCTTCATCGCGTGCACCGACCCGGCGGTCTTGCCGCACACCCCGCTCGCCTGCGGCACCACGGCCTGCCCGTGAGCTGATCGTTGAAGCGACAGACCACGTGAAGAGCGGAGCGCGCCGGCAGGTACACCACCGCCGGCGCGCTCCGTTCGCGTTTGCTGAGCCTGGCAATCGCGCTGGTCACGGCACGGCGCCCGCGACCGCAGCGGGCCCGGCGCTTCGGGTCCATATCACCGCGCAAGCGTGACGGCGCCGTGACGTCGGCCGTTCGCCATTGATCAACGAATCTACATCGTGTCATTTCGACCGCCGCGGCGCCCTGTATTGTCGCCGCGAGCTCGAGGTTCGGAGAGATGCATCAAGCTTTTCGCTGGGGGGCAACGGGCACGACCGCGCTGTTGCTAGGGCTCGTCTTCGTGACCGGGAATGGCTGCGGAGACGACGGCGCGAGCGAAGCGTCGCCCGCGGCCGGCGGCGGCGGCGACGCAGGCGCAGGCGGCGCAGGCGGCGGCGCCGGCGGCGGCGGCGGCGGCGGCGCCGGCGGCGGCGCCGGCGCAGGCGGCGCAGGCGGCCATTGCACCCCGGCGCGGTCGCACGAGCTGATCCCGCAGCGCCATTCGGCGACCGTCGAGCAGGCCCTCGATACGTTCGAGAACCTCGCCGGAGAGATCGAGATCCAGTGCGGCAATTGCCACAAAGCCCCGGCGCAGCAAGGAGGCTTCACCTACACCGGGACGCCGGAGAACCTGTGCAGCGCGCGCGGCGAGGAAGGCAAGACGCCCGTCGAGGTCATGCTCAGCGGGGATATGCCCTACAAGATCGGCGGGCAAGAGGCGCTCGGCCGTCGATTGCAGTCGTGGATCGAGCAGGGGTGCCCCGACGGCACGTACGTCCTCCCGCAGGGAGACGGCGAGGTCGATCCAGGCGGCGACCTCGTGACGCCGCGCGAGGCCGGCGACGCGATGACCGACCTCGGGAGCTGTATTCCCGACGCCGAGATCATCGGTCGCGACGAGGTCGTCGACGAGCGCTTCGCCGCGATGCGATCGTTCGGAGACCTCCCGGTGGAGCTCTCCGAGACGGACTTCGTCTCGCTCGACACGGAGGTGCTCGCGAGGCGCGGCACCATCGCCTACGCGCCGACGTACCCGCTCTGGTCGGACGACGCGGCGAAGCTGCGCTTCGTACACGTCCCCGCGGGAGAGGCCATCACCTACGACCCCGAGACGAAGCGCCTCCGCATCCCGCCGAACACCCGTTTTTACAAGACGTTCTTCAGGGCCGTGACGGAGCCTGACGGCGTGACGCGGTACCGCAAGATGGAGACGCGCATCATCGTGACGCGCGAGCACGCAGAGGACGCGATCTTCGGCACATACGTGTGGAGCTCCGAGGAGACGGGCGCGAAGCTCCTCGGGACCGGGCTCGATCCGGCGTCGCCGGACAGCCGGGAGCTCTATCTGAACGGTGAGCCGTTCCCCGACTACGTCCGCCCTTATGTCGAGAACGAGAAGACCGGAAGGCTCGAGAGCTACGCCGTGCCCGGCGCGACCCGCTGCGTGGCGTGCCACGCGGGCTCCGAGAGCGAGAGCTTCGTCCTCGGCATCACGCCCGTCCAGCTCAACCGGCGCGCGAGCGGCGAAGGGGGCGTGTACACGGAGGAGGTGCTCGAGGACGAGCTCGATCAGCTCGAGCGTCTCATCGCCTACGGCGTCGTGCGCGGCGCCGCGGCGTCCATCACGCCCGCGGACTTCCCCAGGCTGGAGGACACCGCGCTGCCCCGCCGGCCGCGAAACGGCGACGAGCTGAACATGCAAGCCTACATGGCGGGCAACTGCGCCCATTGCCATAATCCCCGCGGTTATGCGGTGGCGAGCAAGCCCACGCTGCGCGGCCTGAACATGTCGCCGGGCGGGAGCGTCTTCGGGTTCCACTTCGACACCGTGGGCTCGGACGGGATCCCGTACTTCCCTGTTCCGCCGAGGCCGTTCGACGAGCGTGTCCTCCGGAGCGCGATCCCGAGCGGGGGGATCTACCGCCGCGTCATGCTGCCCACGGGCGCGTTCACCCCGCGGGCCTTCGGCCTGCCCATGGGGAACCCGGAGCAAGAGGCGTTCTTCAACCTCCACATGCCCATGCACACGGCGTCGGTGGATTGCCGCCTGCCGATCCTCGTGGCGCGCTGGTGGGCGTCGGTGCCGCGCGACTACGCGCGCGATGGAGCAGAAACGCCGGACGACCCGGAGGCGGTCGCGCTGGCCGAGCGCGCGGCGGACGTCGCGGAGGGGCGCGCCCAGTTCGACTGCTCGCAGCACCGCGAGGTCGGGTGGGTGCTCGAGGACACGACCGAGCGGTATCCGTACGTTCCGCGGAACATCGACTGGAAGACGAAGATCGACGGCTGGATCCGCGCGGAGCAGGTGACGAGCGAGCACGAGGCGCTGGCGAAGACCGTTTACAACCAGGGGTTCTTCGTCCCCCGCTGCGCCTTCCCGGGGGACGCGCCGGAGCCCGAGAAGATCGAGCCGTGGATGCTCAACCAGGGCACCGGGAGGCCGCTGTACCCCTGGAGCGCGCTCTACAAGGCGACGCCTGGAGAGCACATCTATGCCGGGATCTGCGCCAACTGCCACGGGGTGCACGGGGACGCGCAGACCGGCGCGGCCAGGGCGCTCCGCGCGACGTCCGGGGCGCGGGTCGCGAGCCTCGTGGACGGGCTCTTCGGCCCGCGCTGGGCGCCGAACGAGAACCTCGCCGCCTTCCACGGCCCCGACGCCGGCGACGACGATCTCGGGCCCGAGGGGGCGGCCAAGTACCTCGTGTGGATGGCGACGGGCGGCACCACGGTCGCGTTCGGTCGTGACGAGCAAGAGGAGGACATCTTCTTCAACGTCTTCGTGAACAACCGTATCGTGACCGCCGTACCTATCCCGCTCGACATCCAGAGCGCCAAGGAGGCGTTCAAGGAGTCGAAGGCCAACATGCTCGGCGTCGCGCGCGCGGTGTGCGACGAGATCCGCACCGACGCGCACGGGTTCGGCGCTCGGTACGACGCGGCGGCGGCGAGCGGAAACTGGCAGACAATCCTCGCCAACGTGGTGCCGCCGGAGTTCGGCGTCCCGATGTGGAGGGACGTCTGCACGCTCGGGAACCCGCTGACAGACGCCCTCCGCTCGGCGGACGCAAGCTCACCAGAGGTCGACGCCTGGCTCCGGAAGGCGGTCTTCAACGCCGGCGTGATGGCCTACATCTACATGCGGGACGAGCTGACCAAGGGCATCATCGCGGTCCCGCGCGATGCCTGCGAGCTGAAATATCCGGCGGAGTGAGTCATTCGGGCGCGCGACGCGCATGACGGGAGTTCCACGATGAAGAGGCATGAACGGTGGGCGATCGCGCTGGCCGCGCTGGGCGCGCTCTCGGCGGTCACGGGTGCTTGCGGCGACGACGGCGCGCCGGGAGAAGCCGGGCACGGCGCGGGAGGCGCGGGAGGCGCGGGCGGCGCGGGCGGCGCGGGCGGCGGCGCCGGCGGCGCCGGCGCGTCGGGCGGCGGCACGAGCGCGTCCGGCGGCGGAGAGGGTGGCGCGGGCGGGGCGCAGGCCGCTGGAGGGGCAGGCGGGGAGGCCGGCGGAGGCGGAGCGCCGGGGTGCGGCTTGCCGCCGGACGCTGACCCCGAGCCCAAGGTCCGGTTCATCAACGCCCTCCTCTCGAACGTCAGCGGGCCCGTCGGGCTCGCCGATCCGCCCGCGCTCCACTTCCGTGTCGACGGGGACCCGGTGCCCGAGCTCGGCGAGGTGTCTGCCGGCGAGGCAGCCGCGTCGGTGACGAAGTACGCGAAGATCAAGGCCGGCGCGGTCACCTTCTCGGCGCGGAGCGCCGAAGGGCTCACGATCGCGGCCGATCCGATGACCGTGCGGAGCGGGGCGCGCTACACGGTCATCGCGGTCGGGATCCTGGAGCAGACCGACACGACGAAGCCGCACCTGCTCGTCGCAGAAGAGCAGTTCGCGACGCCGGGGTGCGACGAGGTCGCCCTGCGCTTCGTCAACGCCGATTTCAACACGTTCAACCCGAAGTCCTTCTACGTCGATCGAAGCGCGACGCCCGCGGCGGCGCTCGACGGATTCAGCGCGAGCGACGAGGAAGGCGTGGTGGCGCCGCTCGCCACGCGATCGATCACGGTCACCGCGCCCATCGCTTTCGGGCCGACGGGCCAGGCGCCTTTCTCGATCCCTTCAGGGTCGCTCGCCGCAGGGAGATCGTATTTCGTCATCGAGACCGGGGAGCCGACCCGTGTCCTGGACGACAAGCGCGCACACGGGCTGCTCATCGTCCCGGCGGGGGACGACGCGCCCGCTGTATGGGTCAAGCGGGATCCGCTCGTCTACCTGTTCCACGCGTCACCGCCGCCCACGCCGTCGAACCTCAACGTGGTCTCCGGGACGGAGCAGGTCGCGATCAACCTGAAGTACGCGGAGGCGCCGACGTACACCGACCTGCCGCCGGGAGGCGCGACGCTCGCGCTCGTCGACGCCAGCGCGGGCGACGGCTCGGAAGACGCCGTGGTGGTCGGCGATCAGGCGACAGGCCCGCTGGATCCCGGGGGAATCTACCTCGGCGGCTTGATGGGCACGGCCGGAGGGACGGGCGATGACGCGCAGCAGCTCAAGCTGTGGAAGATCCAGCCGAGCCTGGACGGGACGTTCACCGAGCCTCGCGTCATGATGATCCATGCCTCGGCCACGGCGCCTGCGGTGGACCTCGGCCACTGGTCGGTCAATGAAGACGGGACTCGAGGTGACACGTTCACCCCGGTGCTCACCGGCGTCGCCTTCGGGTCGACGAGCGCGATGACGGGCGTCGACCTCGCCGCGCCGAGCGCCGCCGGCGCGCAGTGGCTCGGGGTGCAGCCGACCGGGGCGCCCGATGCAAACCGGAGCGCCGTTGTCTCCCTGCAGACGCTCTGGTACGCCGCGGTCCTCCTGGGCGACTGGAGCTCGTCCGACCCTGCCAGCGCCGCGCAGCTCGTGCTGTTCAGGAACTTCGGTTCCATCCCCTCGGCCACCCCGCTGCCGCTGCCGAGCCCCTGACCGGTCAGAATCCTGCGCACCTGGTCGCGCGTGCTGATTTCTGCGGCGCGCGTCCCTACGATAGCCGGCTTGCCCGGCGGCGACATGACGCCGCCCTGCGCGCGTCGCGGTTGTCACGCCTCACCAGGTGTACATGAAGAAGCTTGTCGGAACGTTGTTGATGGCCTCATTCCTCTTGGCGTCCGCTGCCTGCGGCGACGACGCGCCGACCGAGCCGCCCTCGAGCGCGGGGGCGGGAGGCGGCGGCAGCTCGGGAGACGGCGGGCGTGGAGGAGGCGAAGGAGGCGGCGGCGATGGCGGCGACGGCGGCGGCGGCGGCGATGAAGGCGTCCGGTGCGCGGGCTCGGACATCGTCTGTCCCGAGGGCGCGCGGTGCCAGCTCGACACCGAGGGCAAGCCGTCGGGCTGCACCGCGACGTGCGACGAGGCGCGCGCCTGCGGCGACGCGGCGTGCTGCAGCCCCGGCGCCGCGTGCGTGGGCGGCGAGTGCATGGCGGCCGACCTCGTGCTCGAGCCCGCGGAGCGCGGGGAGCCCGTCACGTTCGACGCGGTGAGCGTCGCCGAGGACGCGTGCGAGGTGCAGCGGGGCTGCGTCGGCGGGAGCGGGCGGCGGGCGCTCATGCGCTTCAATGTCTCGCTCAGGAACGCCGGCGAGGTGCCGCTCGAGCTCGGCGCCCCCTCCGAGAGCGACGTGTTCGAGCCGAACTTCTGCGAGAGCAGCTACGTCGTCCCGCGCCTCTTCCGCGCCGTCCTCAGGCAGGGCGACGCGGTGGCCGCGGAGGCCGAGCTCGACGCGCGCTGCGTCGCGATGGCGAGCGGACAGTACAGCTGCGACGCGCAGGGCCTCGGGCCGGGAGACCACGTCGAGCAGCCCGGCACCGTCGCGTGCAACGCCCTCGACGTGACCGGGGTTCCGGCAGGGCTCTACGAGCTCGAGGTCACCGTCAACCCGCGGAGGACCCTCGCCGAGGCGAGCTTCGACAACAACACGATCGTCCTGCCGGTCGACTACCCGGCGTGCGACGGCACGATCTGCGGCGGCGCGTGCTGCCCCAGCGGACACGAGTGCAAGGCCGACGTCTGCATGGTGCCCGACCTGCGGCCGCACGAGGGGCGCATCGTCGACACGCTCCAGTTCTCGTACCAGACGTTCCCCGCGGACGCGTGCGAGATCATGGAGGGGTGCATCGGAGGCCCCGGACGGCGGCACCTGCTCCAGTTCGAGGGGCGCATCGAGAACGCAGGGCCCGGCCACGTCGACCCCGGCCCCGAGTTCAACAACCCGCTCTTCGAGTACGCGCAGTGCCACCAGCACTTCCACTTCCTGAACTTCACCGATTACCGGCTGGTCGACGCCGCCGGCGCGGTCATCGCGCAGGGCCACAAGCAGGCGTTCTGCCTGCTCGACATGGCTCCTCTCGACCCCGTATCGCCGGCGCCGCCGGGCTTCCCGAGCGCGGGGGGCTCGGGGTGCAACTTCCTGAGCGCGGGGTGGGCCGACGTCTACGAGGTCGGCACGGCGTGCCAGTGGGTCGACGTGACGGGCGTGCCCGAGGGGGACTACGTCCTCCGCGTCGCCGTCAACCCGACCGGCGCCATCGCCGAGCAGTCGATCGAGAACAACGTGGTCGAGGTGCCGGTCCACGTCCCGGCGTACACGGCCTGCATGCCCGAGCCGGAGATCTGCGGGGACTTCATCGACCAGGACTGCGACGAGATCCCCGACAACGGCTGCGGAGGGGGCGTGGAGTGCACCTTCCCGATGCCCGAGCTCTGCGGCAACGAGGTCGACGACGACTGCAACGGGGTCCCGGACGACGGCTGCACGCCGATCCCGGGCGCCGATCGCTGCGAGACGCCGGGGGAGCTCACGGATTCGCTGAGCTACGCCGCGGAGATCACCGCGGACAACACGCCGGAGGTGGACCTGTCGTGCGGCGGCGAGGGCGGCGAGGTGTTCTTCCGCTTCACGCTCCCGTCCGAGGAGGTCGTGTACCTCGGCACCCTGGAGTCGGAGATCGACACGGTGCTCGCGGTGCTCGAGGGCGACGGCTGCAGCGGCGCCGCCGTCGGCTGCGCGGCCCACAGCTGCGGCGAGCTCACGATGGGCGCGAACTTCGCGGCCAGGCTCCCGGCGGGGACCTACACGGTGGTGGTCAAGGCCGTGAGGCCCGAGGCCTTCGGCAGGGTGCGCCTCGCGTTCCAGCGCACGTCGTGCCTCGGCGAGGACGCCGAGGTCATCGCGAGCAGCGGCCTCGTCAGCGGCGACACGACCGGGAGGCCGATCCCGCCCGGGTCCGCGTGCGGCCCGAGCAGCCCCGAGCAGACGTTCTATGTCCCCATCTGCCCGGGGAGGGCCGTCATGGTGTCCTCGTGCGGGCTGGCGGACTTCCCGATGACGATCGAGACGGCGGTCGACGCCTGCGACCCGACCACCGCCCAGTGCTCCAGCCCGCTCAACGCGTGCGCGGGCGATCCCGAGGGAGCCAACGCCGCGATCTTCGGGACACGGGCGGGAGGGGGCCTCGGGGCGATCACCGTGAGTGGGCGCACCCCGGTGGACTTCGGGCCGTACCAGCTCTTCGTCACGCCGTTCTAGAGCGGCGGTCACCCGCTTCGGATACGGGCCCATCTCGACGTTTTCGGTGCTCAGCGCACTGGAGTGCGCTTGCGCGCCGAAAACGCCGATCTGGACCCGTCTCCTGTGCGGGTGACCGCCGCTCCGTGTTGCATTACCAGACGCGGCCGAGCAACGCTCTAGAGACCGGGCACGCCCGGGGACCGGGCACACCGCCGGGCGGTGGCCGGACTGGAACATGAAGGTGGGAAGGAAAAATCAACGTTCTTCACGCCTTCGGACCTTCCTGTGAGCTCTCCTGCAGCTGCGACCGGGACCCGCCGCCGGGCGCGATCCGCGCGGCGGCGATCCGGCCCCTTCGCGAGCGAAGTTTGCGCTCCGCCTCGGGCGATCTGCGGTAGAACCGCGCGCATGCGAGCCCACCATCCGTCCCCGCGGAGGCGCCTCCGGGCGCTCTCGTCCCTGCCCAGCGCGTTCGTCGCCGCGCTCGGCCTGACGTTGCCCGCCTACGCCGCGCCGCCGGCCGCGGCGCCGTCGCCCGCGGCGGCGCAGCCCGCAGCGCCGGCGCAACCCGCCGCCAAGGCGGCGGCGCAGCCCGCGGCAGCGGCGCAGCCCGCGGCGGCGGCGCAGCCTGGAGCGAAGCCGGGGGCGGCAGCGGCGCCGGCCGGTGCAGCGCCGGGGGTGCCAGCAGCGCAGCCCGCGGCCAAGCCGGGGGAGGCGGCGCCCGCCTCGGCCAGCGTGAGCGTCATGATCCCCGTCGAGAAGTACACGCTCCAGAACGGGCTCGAGGTGGTCCTGCACGAGGATCGCCGCACGCCCGTCGTGGCCGTCAACGTCTGGTACCACGTCGGCTCCAAGGACGAGCCGAGAGGGAAGAACGGCTTCGCGCATCTCTTCGAGCACCTCATGTTCCAGGGCTCGAAGAACGTCGGCGAGGACATGTTCTTCAAGTACCTGGAGCGGGCTGGCGCGAGCGAGCGCAACGGGACGACCAACGCCGACCGCACGAACTACTTCGAGACCGTCCCGGCCAACGAGCTCGCCCTCGTGCTCTGGCTGGAGAGCGACCGGATGGGGTGGCTGCTCGACCACGCGAACGAGGAGACGTTCGCGAGCCAGCGCAACGTCGTGAAGAACGAGCGCCGCCAGAACTACGAGAACGCGCCCTACGGGCTCGTGCCGCAGTTCATCCGCGCGGCCATGTTCCCGGAGAGCCACCCCTACCACCTGCTGACCATCGGCACGCCCGAGGACCTCGACGCCGCCCGGATGGATGACGTCCAGGCCTTCTTCAAGACGTTCTACGTGCCGAACAACGCGACCCTCGTCATCGCGGGCGACATCGACAGGGCCAGGACGAAGGAGCTCGTCAACAGGTACTTCAGCTCCCTCCCGAAGGGCGCCCCGCCGCCCGTCGTGTCGAAGCCCGATCCGGGCGACCTCGCGACCGAGAAGCGCCTCGAGATCGAGGCGGACGTGGAGCTGCCCCGCGTGACGATCAGCTGGGTGACGCCACCGAGCTTCGCGCCCGGCGACGCCGAGCTCGACCTCGTCGCGAACGTCCTCTCGTCGGGCAAGACGAGCCGGCTCTACAAGCGGCTCGTCTACGATCTCCAGATCGCGCAGGACGTCTTCGCGGGCCAGCAATCGAGCCAGCTCGCCAGCACCTTCCAGATCACCGCCACGCTGAAGAAGGGCAAGTCGCCTGAGCAGGCGCTCAAGCTGATCGACGCCGAGCTCGAGAAGCTGCGCAAGGCGCCGCCGACGCAGGACGAGCACGACCGGGCCCGGGCGAAGCTGCTGTCGGATCTTGTCTTCAGCATGGAGCAGGTGACCGCCCGCGCGAACGCCATCAACAACTACAACCAGCTCGCCGGCGACCCGGGGTACTTCCCGAAGGACGTCGCGAGGTACGAGACGGCCACGGCCGCCGACCTGCAGAAGGCGACGGCGGATTTCCTGCCCCAGGGCCGGCGCGTGATCGCCCTCGTGACACCGAAGCCGGGCGCCCCGAAGGCCGGGCGCCTCGTGAAACAGACCGCGGCGGCGGCGCCTGCGGCGGCGAAGCCCGCGGCGGCGGCGCCGGCGGCAGCAGCCCCTGCGGCGGCGAAGCCCGCGGCGGCGGCGCCGGCGGCAGCAGCCCCTGCAGCCGCGAAGCCGGCGGCCGCACCGGCGAACGACAAGCCTGCGGCAGCACCGGCCGTCAAGAACCCCGCGGTCGGGAAGCCCGCGGTCGAGAAGCCCGCGGCCGGCACGGCCGCGCCGAAGGGGGGTTGAGCCATGCGCATGAAACGAATCCTCTCCATCTCGCTCGCCGCGGTGGCGCTCGCCGCCTGCGCTCCGAAAACGTCGACGCCGCCCGCCGCGACCGCGAAAGCGCCGCCCGCGCCGACCTCGGCCGCGCCGCCGGCGCCCGAGCCGGCGGACGCCTTCCGCCGCTCGCCGCCGCCCCCGGGGCCGGAGGTGGTCTTCGTGCCCCCGCGGATCGAGGAGGCGAAGCTCGCGAACGGGATCCGCGTCCTCGTGGTGGAGCGGCACGAGCTGCCGATCGTGGCGGTGGACGTGACCACCGTCCGGGGCGCGGACCAGGCCGCGCCGGGCGTCGGCGCGTTCGCGGGCGCGATGCTCACGCAGGGCACGAAGACCCGCAGCGCGCTCCAGTTCAGCGACGCGCTCGGCAAGCTGGGCGCGAACTTCTCGTCCGGCGTCAACTTCGACGGCGGCGGCGTGCAGGGCGAGAGCCTGGCGCCGCGGTTCGGCGAGATGCTCACGCTGCTCGGCGACGCGTACATGAACCCCGCGTTCGCGCCCGCGGAGATCGAGCGCGAGCGGTCGCGCCGCATCACCCAGCTCGCCGAGATGAACGACAGGCCCGCGTCGCTCCTCTCCATCGCCCAGGGCATGGTCCTCTACCCCGAAGGGCACCCCTACAGCGCGCCGCTGCTCGGCACCGAGGCGGTGCTCAAGAAGATCACCGCCGGCGCCCTCGCGAAGTTCCACGCCGCGCAGTTCCGGCCGGAGCTCACCACGGTGGCCATCGCCGGGAACATCACCAAGGCCGACGCGGTGAAGGAGGTGGAGCGGGTCTTCGGCGCCTGGAAGGGGCCGATCGGCGCGCCGTCGGTCCCGGCGCAGGCGGAGCTCCCCGCGGCCCCACCGGCGCTCGGCGCGGGCGCGCCGCGCATCGTGCTCGTCGACCGGCCCGGGCTCACGCAGTCGACGGTGACGGTGACGCTGCCGGGCGTGCCGCGCGCGACGAAGGACTACGACGCGATCCTGGTGATGAACACCCTGCTCGGGGGGCAGTTCTCGAGCCGGCTCAACCTGAACCTGCGCGAGAAGCACGCCTACACCTACGGCGCGCGCTCCGGCTTCGATATGCGCCACGGCCCCGGCCCGTTCGCCGCGGGCGGCGCGGTGGTGCGGGAGAACACCGGCCCCGCCGTGCGGGAGATCATCGCGGAGATCGACCGGATGCGGAGGGAGCCGGTCACGCTCGAGGAGCTCGCGGACGCCAAGGCGAACCTCATCCGCCAGCTGCCGGCCCGCTTCGAGACGGCAGGCGCGACAGCGTCGACGGTGGCGAGCCTCGCGGTCTACGATCTGCCGCTCGACGAGTTCGGGACGCGGCCGGCGAGGATCCAGCGGATCACGCCCGAGGACGTGCAGCGCGTGGCGCAGAAGTACCTCGCGCCCGAGCAGCTGCGGGTCGTCCTGGTGGGCGACGCCGGCGCCGTCGGAGAGCAGCTCTCGGCGCTGCAGCTCGGTCCGGTCACCGTACAGAAGGCGCCCGGCGTGACGGCCGGACAGCCGGCGGCCGGAAAGACCGCAGCGCCGGCGCCCCAGGCCGGAAAGCCCGCCGCGCCTGCGCAGCCCGCGGCGCCCGCGGCGCCCCAGGCCGGAAAGACCGCAGCGCCCGCGCAGCCCGCGGCGCCCCAGGCCGGAAAGCCCGCCGCGCCCGCGGCGCCCCAGGCGACTCCCCCCGCAGCGAAGAAGCCGTGAGATGCGCCGCCCCGCTCGCGTGCGCGTGCGCGCTGGCGTGGAGCACGCCCGCCGCCGCGCAGGTGGGCCCGGCGGCCCCGGACTGGGCCTTCGGGACGCCGGGCGGCGAGGTGGCCGTCGTCGCGGCCTGCACCGCCTCGCTCGCGACGTACCTGCTGCCCCAGCGCCGCTCGGCGTGGGGCGCCGCCTCCAGCGAGGAGCGCAACGAGGCGATCGGCCTCGCCAGCGATCTCACCGGCGCCACCGTGGGCACGCTGCTCCTCCTCGGCAGCGGGTACGCCCTCGAGGGCAGCTACCTCGCGGGCGCCGGCGTCCCCGACCCCTACTCCCGCGCGCTCAGGACGTCGCTGATCGAGGTCGAGGCAGCGGCGCTGTCGACCGGCCTCTCGAACATGATCAAGCGCCTGTCGGGCCGGTGCCGGCCGCGCTCTTGGCGGACGGATCGATGCGGAGAGACCGACCTCGATTTCGACGCCTTCCCGTCCGGTCACACGACCCCTGTCGCGGCCATCGCGGGCGCGCGCCTCAACCTCGCGCTGCGCACGACCGGCGACGCTGCGCCGCGCCTCGGCGCGCTCGCCCTCGCCGAGGTGGCCACCGTGGTGACGATGGCCCTGCGGATCGGCTCGGGCGCGCACTCGTGGCAGGACGTCGGCGCCGGCATGATCCTGGGCCACGTGACGGGCTTCGCGATCGCGGCCATCCACCCGATCCAGCCGGCCCCCGCGCGGTATGCCGCAGGCGCGCTGCCGCAGGAACCGGGGGCGGAGCCCGCCGCGATCACCTGGGCGTGGGCGTTCTGAGCGAGGGCGCTCGCCGGGCCGTCATCCCGGGCGCGCAGGCAGGCCGCGATCCATGGTGCGGCCATGCCCATCTTCGAGAAGCGCACGCGCATCGCCGCGCCCCCCGAGCGGGTCTTCGCCTTCCACGAGGAGCCCGACGCCCTCGAGCGCCTCACGCCCCCCTGGGAGCACGCGCGCGTCCTCGAGAAGACCGGCGGGATCCTTGTCGGCGCGCGCGTGGTGATGGAGACGCGCGTCGGCCCTGTCCCGCTGCGCTGGGTCGCCGAGCACACGCAGTACGAGCAGGGCCGGATGTTCCAGGACACGCAGCGCAGCGGGCCCTTCAAGCGCTGGCTCCACACCCACCGCACGGACCCCGATGGCGCAGGCGGCTGCTATCTCACCGACCACGTGGACTACGATCTGCCGTTCGGCGCGATCGGCCGGCTCGGCGGCGAACGGTTCGTCCGCCGCAAGCTGGAGCGGATGTTCGACTACCGCCACGAGGTGACGCGACGGGCATGCGAGGCGCCGCCGCGGTAACCGGCTCGGCCCGGCGCCACGTCGATCGCGCCCGCGCCGAGCACCACGCTGCGCCGAGCATCACGCCGCGGCGAGCAAGCGTCGCGGCGCCCTGCCCTTCAGCCCGCTGTCACCGGCGCGGATCCCCCTCGGGCCGCCCGCCCGGGTGCGCGGGATCGAACTGCGCCGGCCGGTCGTTCTGCGGTCCGTCTGCCGTGTATCCCCGCTGCGACGCCCCCTGCTGGCGTGCGATCTGCTCGACGTCGCTCGAGCCCTGCGTTGTCTCGTCGTTCAGCTGCCGCGTCGGCGCTCCCGGCTCCTGCTGCTCGCCGCCAACCTGCTGCTGAGCCTGCTCGCCCGGCCCTGCGTTCTCTTTCGTGGGTTCCATGATGTGACCCTGGAGCCCGATCGCTCAGTGTAAAGCCCCCGTTGCCAAGGCGGGCGCCGGATCCAAGTTCTTCACGATGCCGCGGCACGCGGCGACGCCAAGGAGAACGAGCATGGCTATCTACCGTTGCGGCCGCTGCGGCTCGATCAACCGGGTCGCGGACCAGCGGGTCAAGGACAGGCCCCTCTGTGGCCGCTGCAAGGCTCATCTCGACACGACAGGCGCCCCGCAGCCGGTGGACGGGGCCGCGCTCGAGCAGGCGGTCGCGAGCTCTCCGATCCCCGTCCTGGTCGACTACTGGGCCACCTGGTGCGGGCCGTGCCGCGTCGTCGCGCCCGTCCTCGACGAGCTGGGTCGCGGAAACGCGGGCAAGGTGCTGGTCCTGAAGCTCGACACAGACGCCGATCCGGCGGAGGCCGAGCGCCGGCGGATCCAGGGGGTGCCGACGTTCGTGCTCTTCCACGGCGGGCGAGAGGTCGACCGCCGCAGCGGCGTGACCTCGCGCGCCGATCTGGAGCGCTGGATCGCGAGCCGGGCCGGACAGCCTCCCATGCGCGCAAGCCACGCCTGAGCCACCGCCACAGGCCACGAGCGCGCCGGGCTTGCCTCGCGAGACGTGGAGACGCGTCTCGCCCTGGGGGCAACACGGGCGCTCTGCTGGCGCCTTCTCAGTGAAGCACTCCAGGCCCAGTGAGGTCGGCGCGACAGCGAACGATCAGTGTATTCCGGGCAGGTCAACGCGCCCATTTCGGTTTCTGAGCGGCCACGGAACACAGCGGTCATGTCGTCTCGAGAGACGAGCAGAACTTGGCCGGTGACCGCCATTCTCGCCGCCGAGAGCGAGGCGCTGCTCGACGAGCGCCGCCCGGAGCTCGCGCTCTTCGCTGCCTGGGCCATGCAACACCGCCATGGCCCCGCGGCGCGCGCCGTCGTCGAGCGGGCGTTCGAGCTGACCGAGCGGCTGCCGCGCGCGTTGCGACGGGCCCAGCAGCGTGCGATCCTCTCCGTGCTCAGCGAGCGGATGCTGGAGCTCCTCAGGGAGGCCTCGATGAACCCCGACAAGATCCCGGAAACTCCGGCTGCCAGGAAGCTGCGCCTCTTCCTCGAAGCGCAGGGGCGGAAGAAGGGACGCGCAGAGGGCGAGGCCAAGGGACGCGCAGAGGGCGAGGCCAAGGGACGCGCAGAGGGCGAGGCCAAGGGGCGCGCAGAGGGCCGACAGGAGGCGCTCATCACGCTGCTGCGGGCGCGCGGGCTCGCGCCGTCGCCGGACGATGAGGCGCGCATCCGGGGCTGCGCCGACGCGGCGAAGCTCGACCGGTGGATCGCACGAGCTGCCACGGCCACGACGGTGCGCGAGGCCCTCGGGACGAGGAACCCGGGCGCGAGGGCTCGCCCCCGTCCGCCGGGCCGCTCGCGCCCGACACCCGCGCCGCGCTCCTGAGCCGCGCCGGGGTGGCTCCGCGACGGCGCGGGCCCATGCAGCAGCTCCGGCGCGCCCTATCAGGTCGTCCTCTGAGGCGCGTGACGAGGAGCGCGGCTCCCCTCAGGTCGTTTCCGGGGCGCGCGACGAGGAGCGCGGCTCCCCCCGCCCGAACGCCGCGGCGGCCGCTCCGCCGCGCACCGCGCGGTAGCGCGCCAGCTCGCCGAACTGCGCGAGCCGGGCGCGCACGATGTTCCTGCTGATGCCGAGCAGCCGCGCCGTCTGGAGCTGGTTGCGATCGCAATAGCGGTACGCCGTCCGGATGATCGTCTCCTCGATCTGCTCGTGCAGGTTCGGCAGGTTCTGCTCGAACAGCGCGAGCAGCGCGCCCTCCAGCGACGCCGCCTGCGGCGTCGGCCTGACCTGCGACTGCGACTCGACGTCCGCCGCCCACCGGTCGCTCCCCCTGTCCGAAGGAGGAGGGACCGTCGCCGTCCTCGGCTGGAGCGCCGTGAGGCGCAGGTCCGCCACCGTGATCTGGTGGCTCTTGCAGACCAGGAGCGCGTGGTGGATGGCGTTCTCGAGCTCCCGGATGTTGCCGGGCCACGGGTGCTCCAGGAGCCGCGCCGCCGCCTCCGCCGTGAGCGCGGCCGGCGCCGAGCCGAGCCGCTGCGCGTAGAGCTCGAGGAAGTAGCGCGCCAGCGGGAGAATGTCCCCCGGCCGCTCGCGCAGCGGCGGGAGCGACAGCGTCGCCACGTTGAGCCGGTAAAACAGGTCCTCGCGGAACTTCCGCGCGGTCACCGCCGCCTCCAGGTCCACGTTGGTCGCCGCGATGAGCCGCACGTCGATCGGGATCGGCTGGCGCGAGCCGAGCCGCACCACCTCGCGCTCCTGCAGCACCCGGAGCAGCTTCACCTGGAGCGGCAGCGAGAGATCCCCGATCTCGTCGAGGAAGAGCGTGCCGCCGTCCGCGGCCTCGAACCACCCCGCCTTCGAGGTCGTCGCCCCCGTGAAGGCGCCCTTCTCGTGACCGAACAGCTCGCTCTCGACCAGCGACTCCGACCAGGCACCGCAGTTGACCGCCACGAACGGCCGGCCACGGCGGTGGCTCAGCGCATGGATGTGGCGCGCGACGAGCTCCTTGCCCGTGCCGGTCTCCCCCGTCACGAGCAGCGTCGCGTCGCTCGGCGAGAGCTGCCGGATCCGATCCAGGATCGCCTGCGACCGGGGATCCTCGAAGACAAGCGCCTTGGCACGCAGAGAAAGAGCCAGGGCACCCGGGTTGGGAAGCGTGAGCAACGGCATCGTCATCGGGCTTCACTCACCATGATAGCGGATGTTCCGTCCATTATAACGGACGCCATGGCCGGGCGCCAGCGTCTTGTGGGGGGCGCAGCCCTAGGGGCGGCCCCGGCTCGCTCGAGCCGCGCGGCGCGTCACGCCTCGAGGAGGTAGCTGCGCACCTCGTCGGTGAGGGCCTTGATGTCGTGATCGGTGCGGGACCGGGGGCGCGGCACGTTGACGGGGACGACGCGCTTGATGCGCCCGGGCCGCGGCTCGAGCACCACCACCCGATCGCCCAGGAACACGGCCTCCTCGACGTCGTGCGTGACGAGGATCATGGTGATCTGCTCCTTCTGCCAGATGCGCTGGAGCTCCTGCTGCAGCTTCGTGCGGGTCAGCGCGTCGAGCGCGCCGAAAGGCTCGTCGAGGAGCAGGATGCCCGGCCTGTTGACCAGCCCGCGCGCGATCGCCGCACGCTGCGCCATGCCGCCGGAGAGCTGGTGCGGGTAGGCCCGCTTGAACGCCGACAGGCCCACGAGCTCGAGGTGCTCGTCGACAGCGCGGGTCTTCTCGGCCTGCGTCCACGTCGAGCTCTCGAGGCCGAGCGCGACGTTCTGCTCGATGGTGAGCCAGGGGAAGAGCCGGTGCTCCTGGAAGACGATGCCTCGGTCGAGGCTCGTCCCCTCGACGCGCGCGCCGCCGACGAGGATGTCGCCCTGGTAATCGCTGTCCAGCCCGACGATGAGCCGGAGGAGCGTCGACTTGCCGCAACCGCTCGTGCCCACGACGCTGATGAACTCGCCGGGGTGGATGGTCAGGCCGATCCCCTGGAGGACCTGCAACGACTCGTCTTTGACCACGTACTTCTTGCTGACGTCGCGAATGTTGATGACTCCGGGCGAGCTCATGACGTTATCCTCCAAGATTTCACACGCCGCGGACGCGCCATCGCAGCAGGCGGTCCTCCGCGGCCGTGGCCAGCACGTTCAGGCCGAAGCCCACGAGGCCGGACACGATCAGTCCGACCAGCACGACATCCATGGCGAAGCGCTCGCGCCCGTCGACCATCAGGCTGCCGACGCCAGGGGCGGGCTCGAGCAGGTACTCGGCCCCGAGGGTGCCGAGCCAGGCGTAGATGAGCGCCTGATGGAAGCCCGCGAAGAGCGAGGGCGTCGCCGACGGCAGGATGACCTTGCGGAGGACCTGCCACCGCGAGAAGCGGAGGACGCGCGCCACCTCGACATGCTCGACACCGACGCTCCGCACGCCCTCATAGGTGTTCACGACGACCGGGTAAAAGGCGGAGAGCGCGATGAAGGCGACCTTCGCCTGCTCGCCCACGCCGAGCCACACCGACATGAGCGGGATCCACGCGAACAGCGCGACCTGCTTCGCGGCGTGGAAGCTCGGCGAGAACAGCCTGTCGGCGACGCGCGAGACGGCGAGGAGGCCGCCGACGGCGACGCCCGCCGCGGTCCCGAGCGAGAGTCCGAGGAGATCCCGGGTCAGGCTGGCCCGGAGGTGCTCCCAGAGCTCCCCGCTCTCGTGCAGCCCTCTCGCGGCCTCCCAGACCGCGAGCGGCGGGACGAGGATGCGGGTGTTGGCGAGCTCGTAGCGGCAGACAACGATCCAGGCGAAGACGAGGAAGACGGGCAGGACCAGGCCGCGCCGCAGCCGCGGTGTGGCCAGAGCATGGGTGATGGCGCTCATGTTCGATCCGGGGGGTGTGCGAGGGTTACAGGGCGGCGCGCCGCCAGCGGAGGAGGCGGGCCTCGATCTTCTCGAGCCCCTTGTCGAGCGCGAGCCCGAGGATCCCCACGACGAGGATCGCCGCGAGCACCACGTCGAGCTGGAAGAGCTGGCGGCCCCAGACGATCAGGAACCCGACGCCCTCGGAGGACGCCAGGAGCTCGACCGTGACCAGCGACAGCCACGCTTGCGTGAGGCCGTACCGGATCCCGACCGCGATCGACGGGACGGCGGCGGGGAGCACGACCTTCCGGAGCAGCTGGACGTTGCTGAACCGGAAGACGCGGGCGACCTCGATGTACGACCGGGGGACGCTCTTGATGCCCTGGAGCGTGTTCAGCGCCACGGGGATGAGGCTGGCCTGCGCGATGAGGACGAGCTTGAGCGACTCGCCGATACCCAGCACCATCATGAACAGCGGCAGCCACGCGAGGACGGGGACCTGCGCGAGCGCCCTGAAGAGCGGGTGAACGTAGTCCTCGATCCGCCGCGAGAGCCCCATGGCGACGCCGAGCAGCAGGCCGGCCGCGCCGCCGATGGCGAAGCCGCCGAAGACGCGCCCGAGGCTGGTCGCGATGTTCGAGTGCAGATCTCCCGAGCTCGCGAGCTCGGTCAGCGTCTGGACGACCAGCCCCGGCGCCGGCAGGATCTGCGGCGGGATGAGCTCGCGCTGCGAGGCGTAGCTCCACGCGAGGAGGAGCGCCGCCGGGAAGATGAGCCCCACGGCGACGTTGCCCACCCGGCGCGACAGGAGGCGCGCGGCGCCGCCCGCGGGCAGCGCCACCTCGGGCGCCGCGAGCTTGTAGGCGGCCTGGGCCTGGCTTTCTTGAATTCCCTGCTGCGTCATCTGAATGCCTTTCTGTTGTGGTCGGCCGCCCTGCTGCGCGCGCGGCGCCAGCGCCGCGCGCGCGCTGCCCTCATTGCCTGCCGGGGTGCTTGACCTTCCCGTTCGCGTCGAACTCGGGCCAGTAGCCCTCGAGGCTCAGCTCCTTGAGCGCCGCGTTCAGGAACCTCAGATCGATCCACGAGTCGACGTCGAACGTGTTCCTGATGAGGCCGAACCGCTTCGCGTCCGCGACGGCCGCCTTGTAGCGGGAGATCAGGTACTCATCGAACAGGGGGCTCGCGCGCACCTTGAGCGAGTCGCCCGTCTGGTCCGCCTTGAAGTTCGAGTACGGCACCCCCGACTTGGACCAGAGCTGGTAGATCGGCGCCGGGTTCGCCTCGTTCTGCGCGATCCAGTGGGCGGCCTGGACGACGACCTTCACGACGCGCCGGGTCACGTCCGGGTACTTGTTCGCGAAATCCTCGGTGACGATCAGGTGTGCGTGCCGCAGGTACGCCGGCGAGTCGTTCTTCGTCGAGTAGACGATCTTCGCGATGCCCTGGTCCTGGAGCGTGAGGAGGTCGTACCTGCCGAACGCCGCGTCGATGTCCCGGGTGGCGAGCGCCGCCTTCGCTGTCGCGGAGTCCATGTTGAGGATCCGGAGATCGCGCTCGGTGAGCCCGCTTCCCGCGAGGATCTTGTTGACGGCGAGCTGGAGGTTCGTGCCCTTGAAGAGGGCGACCTTCTTGCCCTTGAGGTCCGCGAGCGACGAGATCGACGAGTCTGACGGGACGGCCAGGTAGGTGTGCTGGCGCGTCGACACCCCGGCGAGGAGCTTCGTCTTGAGCCCCCCTGCCCTGCCGATGCTCGACGGCAGGTCTCCCTGGAGCGCGAAGTCGAGGAGCCCGTTCGCGTACGCCTCGTTGACGGCGGGCCCAGCGCCCTTGAAGAAGGACCACTGGATCTTGATGTTGTCCTTCTTGAACTCCTCCTCGAGGAGCCCGCGCGCGTGCACGACGCTGAGGCTGCTCCCCCCCACGAACGGCCGGTTCCCGATACCCACCCCGGCGAACGCGATCCGGATGACGCTCGGCGCGTCCGCCCGCGCCCCCCGCGCCGAAAAGGTCAATATCGCCGCAATAAAAATCTGCAATATGACAAGAGCTCGTCTCATATTTTTCCTCTCTGAATTCTCTGCATTCCGCCGTAAGAACCGCCGCCGCCAGAGCGATGCTCACCCGCACAGGAGACGGGCCCAGATCGGCGTCTTCGGCGCGCAGGCGTACACCAGTACGCCGAGCACCGAAGACGTCGAGGTGGGCCCGTATCCGAAGCGGGTGAGCATCGCTCAGAAGCCGCCTTGGAGTTGGGCTTGGACCTCGTGCCGGGCCCCCTCCTTGCTCGTGCGGTCGTCTCGACGGTTGAGGTTGAGCTGGAACTTCGTCGTCTCCGCGAAGAAAACGTTGAAGCCGAGCGTGTAGACGTCGACCCGGTTCTCCAGCACCTCGGTGCTCGGGTCGAAGAGGTCGACGCGGATGAACGGCTGGTAGGTCTTCGGCCACCAGTCGTCGTACCGGCCCTGGTTCCGGTAGCCCCTCAGGAACTGCTCGCCCCAGTTGTAGAAGAACGTCGCCACGTGCGACAGGCTCGAGAGCCTCGTCTTCTGGGGATCCTCCGGCGTGGTCCCGAGCGTCACGTCGTCCTGGCCGTAGATGAACTCGTAGGTGACGCCGATCGGGTAATGATTGTAGTAGATGTCACCGCCGTAACGGCGCTTGACGCCCTTTCCGGACAGCGTCTTCTTCTCGTCCTTGAGGAAGGTGTTCTGCCAGCCGATGTACACGCTCCCGCCGAGCGTGATCTGGCGAAGGATGGAGTTGTACTCGGACGGCACGGTGAACGCGAGCCGACCGATGATGTCCTTCTCGCTGTTGTCGTCGGGCGTGTTCGGTCCGCTCCCGTTGACGAGGCCCACCGCGTAGGCGAGGACCGGCGCGCGGTAGTTGTAGCCGTAGTCCACCTGCGGCAGCACGTCGCCGCGGACGATGAGGCCGAGGTCGCGCCGGTTGAGCCCGAGCTTCGTCGTGAACTGCGCGTTGGTGATGACCGGCTTGAGCTCCTCGCTCGCCGGGACCTCCAGGCCGAACGGCAAGAGCTGCTGGCCGAGGGTGATTTGCAGGACCCAGTCCTCGGGGGCGAGGGTGGGCAGCACGGAGTACGAGAGCTGGGCGTCCAGCAGGTTGAGGAAGCTGTTGTTGCTCGCCTGCTGGGGCGAGGCGCCGAAGCGCAGCGAGTAGGTCAGGTTCCGCCCTTCCTCGTAGTCCTTGTAGAGGATGCCGTTGAATGACAGGAGCGCGGCGCCCGTGTCGAACGTCACCTTGCGGTCGTTCGAGGTCGCCGTGTTCACCGGCTGCTCCGTCCACCCGATGCGCGTCTGGATGACGCCACCGATGAGCAGGGAGCGGGTCGAGATGGCGGTGTGAAGATCGCGCTCGCGCTGCCACTGGAACTTGAAGTTCTCGAGGTCGGTGACCAGCCCTTGCAGGTCGTCCCGTGTGGCGACGTTGGGATCGGGCTCGACAAAGGCCTCAGCGGCCGGATCCCCCGCGGGCGAGGTGACGGGGGACGGCACGCCGGGGGCCGCCGGTGCGGCAGCCGCGGCGCCCGGCACGGCGGCCGGGGCCGCTCCGGCAGGCGCTGGCGCCGCTCCGGCGGGCGCTGGCGCCGCGCCAGCGGGCGCAGGCGCCGCGCCGGCAGGCGCCGGAGCCGCTCCGGCAGGCGCAGGCGCCGCTCCGGCGGGCGCTGGCGCCGCTCCGGCGGGCGCAGGCGCGGGGCGATCACCCTGGGCTCTGCCGGGCGGGTTCTGCGCGCTCGCCTGGGTCACGCAAAGGGCGAGGGTCGTCGCCAGGATCGTGGCGATAGCTGTTCTTGAACGGTCAAGCAGACGCATGAATGGATCCAAAGAGGTTCGTTTTTTCGAGATCACCGCCGCGCGGGGCCGCTTCCGCCGGCCCCGCCCAGCGCTTCTCCGTCAGGCCGCCTTGCTCTTCGGCAGCTTCTGCTCGACCGCGGTGCCCGCGAAGAAGCCGGGGTTCTTGCCAGCGAAGAAGTTGTAAGGATGGGTGAACACGAGATCGCGGAAGTTCGCCTCCGTGAGCGCCCCCCGCTCGACGAGGCTCCACGTGTCCGCGAGGACCTCGGTCAGATCCGGCACGTCCCAGTGGCCGCTGTCCGACGCCCAGAAGGCGTTGAGCTGCACCCCGAGCGGGTTGACCTTCGTGTTGAACGCATACGCGATCGTCGGGTCGTCCGCCTCGGAGCCGAAGTAGAAGTTCGGCACGTACCTGTCGCGGATGTCCTCGATCCGCTCGATGCCCGCCGCCGCGAAATCGTCGAGCGCGCCCGGGTCCTGCGGCTGGCGGCGCGAGTTGTTCGACACGCCGAGCGCCCCGCCGAGGACGGCGTTGATGTCGCCGAGCCGCGCCTCGACCTCCTGGCCGCCGTACTGCTGGTACAGCGCGTAGAGCAGCTTCGCGTCGATGAGGTCAGGGTTGTAGTTCTGGACGGCCTTGCCGTTGCGCTTCTCCCAGTGGCCGACGAGATCGGCGAAGAGCGTCGCGCCCCACGCCGCGCCCCCCTCGAGGAAGCCGACGCGGAGGTCGGGGAACCGCCGCGTCACGCCGCTGAAGAAGAGCGACTTCGCGAGCGCCTCGGAGGCGGAGGCGAAGTGGCCGATGTGGTTGTACATGTAGCTGGAGACCGAGCTGCGGCTGGTCCACCCCATCCCGGCAGAGTGGGTGGTCAGCACGGTCTTGAGCTCGACCGCCTTGGCCCAGAACGGGTCGTAGTTGTATTCGCTGTCCACGCCGAACGTGTCGAGCCAGTTCGCGTGCCGCGCGACGTCCGGATGGTGGCGAGACGGGTACTTCTCGGCCACCGCCCGGATGGGCCGGCGGAGGTTGCCCGGGATGAGCGCGACCTTGAGGCCGAGCTCGCGCACGGCGAACTCGAGCTCCTCGACCCCCTCCTCCGGCGTGTGCAGCGGGATGGCGGCGACCGGCGTGAGGCGGTCGGCGTACGGCCGGTACGCGTCAGCGTGGTACGCGTTGACCGCGCGGATGAGCACCCGGCGCAGGTCCTCCTTGCCGACGTGGGTGGCGAACGTGGAGACGTTCGGGAACAGGACGGCGAAGTCCGTCCCCGACTCGCCGAGCCGCTCGTGCAGCAGCCTGGGCAGCGACACAGTGGCAAGATCGAGGGTGTTCTTGGTCGGCAGGGCCCACCACGGCGGGCGGACCGAGCGCTGCGCGGCGCGCTGCTCGGGCGTGAGCTCGTACCACTCGTTGCTCAGGTAGCCGAATCCCCGGTTGATCGCCTGGCGGAACTCGTCGACGTACTTCGCGCCGCCATACTTCGCGATGTAATCCTCGAGGATCGGGGCGAACTCGATCGTATGCAGATCGGTGTCGATGACCGGGTGATCGAGCTTGTCGCGCACCGCCCGCGAGCGAGAGGTCTTCTTGCCGTCTTTCAACAAGAGGTGAGAGGCTGAGATGCTCATGTCGATGATCTCCATGGCGCGGTCGCGCGGCCGCGCGGTCGCTTTCGGCGCCGGGCAGCCGCGGTCAAGGCGCACGAGGCGGCGCGCCGAAGAGGCGCCCCGTCCTGTCCTGTAAACGTGAGAGGCCTACGAGCTAGAGCGCCGCGAGCGCGGCACCCGGACAGCGCGTGGCGGTCCATCGCTCGACGTCGGCGCCGCTCCGGCGGACCGTGACGCGCGGCGAGCGCGGCGAGCGCCGCGAGCGCCGCGAGCGCCGACTGAGTGACGAGGAGCGCCCGCGCGCCGGCGCGTCGCCAGCCGCGGCGCGGAGCCGCACGACGGCCAGCGCGCCCGCGAGGGCGCTTGTCATGGTCGTGCTGGCGAGGACGAGTGAAATCGCGTCGAGCGCGACCACTGGAGTTTTCATGGCTGCCTTCAGATGTGCTGTCGCCCTGACGTGTTGCATTGCGCGGACCAGGCCCTCGCGAGGACCGGAGGGCCCCGCGGAGGCTCGGAGGTGCGCCCGCACCGCGGCCGCGCCCGCCCTTCCAGAGCGCCGTCCCGGGGAAAGAGACAGAGGAGGCCCGAATGGCCGGACGCCTCCCGGCGGCGAAGGAAGATCAGCGGAGCGCAGCAGGCGCCGCGCACCCTGTCAGGAGAGCAGATCGACGAACGTTGCTCCGTCGATGCTCTGCACGGGTCATACCAGGCTTATGTCCGCTGCGCAAGACGAGGATCCGCTATACCGGATGCCCCCTGCTGCTCCAGCAGCAGGCTCGTGCTGCGGATGTGTTGCTGGAGCAGCAGGCGGGGGACCCATGCTGGGCGCACAAACGGCGAGAGCCCGCCGCGCACCCCGTGCACGGCGGGCCCTCTGATCGATGACCACGGACTCTGGGCTATTCCAGGCCCTTGCCCATCCAGTAGCTCTCGGGCGGACCGAGGTAGCTCTCCTCCACGCCACCCGCGTCCACGACGATCTTCTGCAGGATCACGCCCGGATGGACCATCCAGAACTTCAGCGTGTGGTCACCCGGCTGGGCGATCCTGAGCTTGATGCGCTGGATGTTGACGTTGTCCGAGGTGTGCCTCTCCCAGATCTTGTTGCCGTTGCCGTTGAGCTCGATGGCGTAGGTCATGTTGACCGTCTCGATCTCGCCATTGTCGATCGACACGCCATACTGCATTCCTTCGGCCCAGTTCTGGAAGTTGTTCCTGGGCGACACGTACACCCAGACCGTCACCTCGCCGCTGCTGGTGAGGTGCATGTCGTACTCCAGGCGCGGCGAGTCGTCGCCGGGCTCCTGGGTCTTGGCGGTCACCGGGAACGGCGTCATCCCCGCGCCGGTCCGGCCGATGTCCGGGAGCCGCTTCCACCCGATGTCATCCGTGTTGACCGCGCGGCTGTAGTGCTCCGCCTCCATCGACACATAGCCGTTGGCCTCGATGAATTGATTCGGCTTCCAGGCGATCTTCCTCGGGTCGTCGACGCGCGCCGTGACCACCACGGAGCTGCCGTCCGAGCCCTGGACCGTGATCGGGATCTCGAGCGGGAACTCCAGCGGCAGCCACTGCGACGGGTTCTCGGGGTCGGGATACGTCGTGGGAGCGAGCGTCCAGTCAACCCTCACCGTCGCGCGGACCTCCTTGTCGACGGTGCCGTGGCTCGGGTAGATGGTCAGCCACGACGGGCACGGCGTGTTCGCCGCCCAACCAGAGGGGCACTCCACCGGGAGCTCGGCCTCGATCGTGTACTCGAGCGGCTCGCTGCCGCGGTTGAACACCTCGATGTACTGCTCGGGCCGGGTCTGGTACGGGCTGAACGTCGGCAGCACGGGCTGCGCGTTGCTCGCGTCGCCCGCTCCAGCCGCCGTCCAGTAGTTGCTCGAGCCGTCGATCGCCACGCCGAGCTCCGCCGCTTCAGGGACGTCGATCGAGACGAGCTCGGGCCAGATGAACTCCTGGATGTTGTTGTACTGGTACTCGGGCTGCTGCCAGGACGGGTTCCCCGGCGCGCCATAGCCGAGGTGCGGCTGCGTCTGGAAGCCCTCCCACTTTCCGTCGGAGAGCTCGTGATTGTAGTAGTAGGCGAGCGCCAGGTCGTCCTGGAGCCGCGCCTCCGCGGTCGACGCCAGCTCGTTGGTGGAAGCTCGCCCCTGCGCCGCGTAGAGCCGGTTCTTGAACCCTGCCAGGCGCAGCGCGTACAGGTTGGCGGTCGCCTTCACCTCGTAGAGCACGAGCTGGAAGTACGCGTCCTGGGCCTCGTGCGGGAGCAGCTTGCCCGCGAACTCCGCCTGCGCGGCCAGCGCCTCCCACTCCTCCACGACCCGCTCGAGCTCTCGGTAGCTCGTGAGGCTGAACGGGCTGGCGCTGTCGTCGTATGTGACGGCGGCGGTGTCGGGATCCGGCACGTCGTTCGAGGGCTGGCTGACCAGGAGGTCGTAATCGACCGTGATCTTCCGGTTCGTCAGCTCCGGCTTGCGATCCGACTGCAGCAGCGAGTAGCCGTGCAGGATATCGGCAATGACGTCCGCGTGCTCCTGGCCGAACTGCTGCTCGGTCCACCGCCGCTCCCACTCGCCGAGGCGCTCGATCGGCCAGCGCTCCGGGTTCCAGGCGTAGTCGAGGAAGAACTGGAGCGGGAGCTCCTCGTTCTTGAAGTCCCCGACGTTGACCACCCAGAGCCGGTCCACGCCGTAGCTGTAGGCGAGGTGGAGCTGCTCCCAGACGTTGGGCAGGAGCGTCGTGTCCACCCACTTGTAGTTACGGCCGCCGCCGACGTAGTCGAAGTGGTAGTAGATGCCGTAACCGCCGGCCCGCTGCTCACCGGGCTTCGGCAGGCGCTTCATGTTGCCCCAGTTGTCGTCGGCCCAGACCACCGTGACGTCATCCGGCACGCGGATGCCGGCGTCCCAGTAGCCCTGGATCTCCTTGTAGAGCGTCCAGACCTGAGGGATCTCCGTCAGATCCTGGTCCATCACGTTGTCGAGGATCTCCCGCTGGGAGGCGATGATCTCCTCCATGAGCGGAATGCCGTCCTCCGGAGGCAGGCTTACGTCGCCGGGGCCGCGCATGCCGAGCGTGACGACGCCCTCGATGTTCTGGTCGGCCATCCGCTGGATGCCCTTGGTCCAGTGCGCCTTCAGCGCCTCGGAGTTCACCGAGAAGCGCCAGTCGCCGGTGCCGTCGTACGGATCCGTCTTGGGAGTGACGACGTTGCCGGCCGCGTCCTTCACCTCCGGGACCACGTGGCGGTTCCACTCCTCGATGCCCTGCATCATCGGGGCCTCGTGAGAGGTCCCCATCACGATGCCGTAACGCGAGGCGGTCTTGTGGTTCTCGGGGTCGTCCTCCGCGAACGCCCGGCCCCACACGGCGGGCCAGATGTAGTTCGCCTTCATGCGGAGCGCGGCCTCGAAGACCTTCTCCCAGTAAAGGTGGTTGAGCCCGCCCGGGAAGCCCGGCGCCTTGCCCGGCCCGAACATCTTGGCCGCCCAGTTGCCCGTCGCGGGGTTCTCGTCGTTGATGAAGAAGCCGCGGAACTTCACCGCGGGCTCGCCCTGCGTGTGGAGCCCGGGCAGCACGTACAGCGCGTGCTTCTTCTGGGGCGGGACGTCGTCCCACCAGTACAGGGGCGAGACGCCGATCTGCGCGGAGAGATCGTACGCGCCGTAGATGGCGCCGCGCTGGTCGCTGCCCGCGATCACGAGCGCTCGCTCCACGCCCTCGACCGGAGCCTCGACGATCTGCGTGACGAAGGTCTCCCACCTGCCGGACACACCCGAGACATCGAGCTTCCCGGACTCCTCCAGCTGATCGATGAGAGGGCTCTTGCCCAGCGTCCCGACCAGGATCACCTCGGTCGCCGACTCGGGGATCTCGTCTTCGACGACCTCCGGCGTGGCGTCGGTCACCCGCGCGATGTCCGCCGCGAGGTCGTTCACGACGCGGACCACGCCGTCGTGGTCGGTGGAGCTGACGACCAGCGGAGGAACCTTGCCGTCCACGGCCAGGGGGAAGCGACCCGCTCCCCCCTCCATCGAGACGTACTTGCCCGGCTCGACCACACCTGTCGCCGGGTCGCCCTTCTCCCCCGGAGCGCCGGGCTCGCCCTTCTCCCCCGGAGCGCCGGGCTCGCCCTTCTCCCCCGGCGGACCGGCCTGGCCCGGCTCGCCCTTCGGCCCCGGCTCGCCCGCCGCTCCGTCGTCGTCCCCGCAGGCGGTCAACGTGGCGAGCGACAGGGGAAGCAGCAAGCAGAGTAGCGAGGATCTGATTCGACCCTTCCTGATGGCAATGCGTGCGTAGCTCATAACGGTGTTTCCTCGTTGATGCGGCTGACCGGTGTCGCCGGCCGCCCGCGCTGGGCACCGGCCGTGACATCCGGCGCTGAGGCCGGCCGCTCGTATGCGATGGTCCAAGTTCTTCGAAAGACGTGCGCCTGCGGTGGTCCGGTACGTGGTGGTCGATGGAGCCATGGGTACCGTCGACCACTGCTGGAAAATTCTACCGGACGCATCGACCGTCGATCCCGTCCGAGTGAACGGAGTCGATTGAGATCTAAGCGTCGTTATTATTCCCGCGAAGGGGCGATCTGATCACGCGATAACGTTTGATCGCACGTAAGCGGGACAATCCTCCTCGCCCGGATTCAGAGCGCACGTCTCGCGATCTTCGACGACTCGTGAGGAGCTCGAAGCCTGCGACGCATCGGCCTGTAACGCGCCGACGCGTCGCCTCGAAGGGCGCTGCGCCGCTCGGCCTCGCGCCCGGCATTTCCCGCCTTGCCTCACCGCGTGCTCGTCATTCCCGAGCGCGATGTCTGCGCGCGAGCTGTGGAGTGAGGGGCGCCCTCCTGGATGCGTGGATGAGGGTTATCGATAGCCCGTCGCCTCTCCAGGGGGGTCGGTGGATCGCACATGGGATCTTCGATCACCCGAGGGGGACGTGGTGATTCGGCCTTGACATCCTCGAATGGTTTTGCTGTCCCTTCCCCCCTCCCCTCCGCCGGCCCCGCCTTCCCCGGTGCTTGTGTCGTCACCGGCTCCGCCCGCGGCCGCGCTGGTCGGCCCGGAACCTCCGCCTGGATCACCGCTGCTGGATCACCGCTGGAGGAGCAACCGGCAGCGTCGAGGAAGGCGGAAGGAAGCGGGGCAGGAAAGGTGCGACGCATGCGCCGTTATATTACACCCGGTGACCTGGGTGCGGGAAGCCGCGCGTGACACGCGGCTACCCGATGATCCCCCGGCGGCGGCGACGCTCCCGGAACCGCGCGAGGGCCGGGGATTTCCGCCCACCTGCCCAGGAACGGCGTGGGCCTGCAACACGGCGACCCTCATGGGGCCGGTGCCTCCGGCGGTTTCCCGCGCTCCGCAGCGGCGGGGCGACTTCCCGCAGTAGTGCTAGTCGGGTAGGCCGGGGTCGACTACCCCCCGGCCCCCCACAGATCCGGACGTGCGGAATTCCCGCATCCGGCTCTTCGGGACACGGGTTCGCTACGAGCGGGCAGGAGCGGGGTGCGTGATGCGCGGCCGCGGAAGGGGGTACCTCTTCAGCAACCGGTGCATCCGCTCCCAGGTCATCTTGGCGTTCTGCGAGCGGCGATTGAGCCACTTGCGCCACACCGCCACGACCTCCCAGGCGAAGCGACGGAGCGCCTCCGAGTTCCCGGTGATCCCGTAGTACTCGTAGTGACCCCGCATCTTCATGGCCAGGCCCTCCTGCTGGCTGCTCAGCTCATCGTGCATGTGGTCCCTGCACCACTCCGCCACGCGCCGCAGCGCGCGGCTGAGGCGGTCCTTGGCGGTCCTGCGTTTGATCGCCCAGTTGCCTCGCCGCGACCTGCCCCAGTGATGCGTGAAGCCGAGCAGATCGAGCGTCGACGGCCACGTCGGCGACGCCCCGCCGCTCGGCGGGGGTCGTCTCTTCGGCGGCCGCTGGAACGGCAACAGGCGCGTCTTGTCCGGGTGCAGGCTCAGCCCGTACTTGCCGAATCTCTTCGGTAGCACGGCCATCACCCGGCGCGCGTCTTCTTCCACTTCGAACAGCAGCACCGCGTCGTCCGCGTAGCGGATGAGGTGTGCCCTGCCTCGGAGCCGAGGTCGGACGTCGCGCTCGAACCACGTGTCGAGCACCTCGTGCAGGTAGATGTTCGCCAGGATCGGCGAAATCACGCCGCCCTGCGGTGTGCCGGCCTTCGGGTAGCTGAGGCTACCGTCTTCCTGCACTCCCGCGTGCAGCCACTTGCTGATGAGACGGAGCAGCACGCCGTCTCGTACCCTGCGGCGCAGCGCATCCATCAGGTGCTGACGGTCCACCGTGTCGAAAAATTTTCGGATGTCGACCTCGATGACCCATCCGCCCGCCATCGCCATCGCCTTGTCCCAGAACGACGCGAGCGCTTGGTGTGCCGAACGGCCAGGCCGGAAACCGTACGAGCAGTCAAGAAAATCCTGCTCGAAGACGGCTTCCAGCACCATCGCCACCGCGCGCTGCAGGATCTTGTCCTCGAAGGTCGGGATGCCGATCGGGCGTGTTTCCCCGTTGCCCTTCGGGATGTGGACCCGCCTCACCGGCGGCGCGCGGTACGTGCCCGCCTTGGCTCGTTCCAGCAGCGACCGGAGGTTATCCTCCAGTTGCTCCGCGTAGTGCTCCGCGGTCTGCCGGTCCACGCCGGGCGCGCCGTCCTTGCGCGTTCGCCGGTAGGCTTCGCGCATCCAGTCCAGGTCGATGTGATGGGCGAGCGTCGTCAGCACCATGGTGGGTGCTTGCCGCGCCAGCTCCGCTATCCGTTCGAGTTTCGTGCAGATGGTTTCGGAGCCCGATGTCTCCTTCATCTTTCCCTCCAACGATCCCGTGCCCCGGTGCTCCCCTTCCCTCCACGGGGTCCCTCGGGTTGGTTCCCCCGCTTCCGCGGTAGTACGAGTGCACTCCGACTTCCCGCTACCCCCGCTTCGCTCGCTTGCGCTCTGCTCGGCGGTTCCACCTCTCGGTGAAGGCAGCGGGATCTCCCAGGTTCCTCGGGAAACCCTTGCGTACGTGCCCTGGTCTCTGACCCCGGCGGGTCACCGCGCCAGGCCCTGCGAGTGGGGGCTACCCGGGCTCGCTCTTGACGCGACGATGTTGCCTTCCGTTGCATTCACGACGTCGGCCCCACGACCTCTGATCTTTCGAGGCTCTATCCCACGGCCCGCACGCTCGCTGTCTACGCTTCGCGACGCCGGTCACCCGGCGCCACGCAAGACTCACTTCCGGCTGGTGGGCCAACCTTGCCGGGCGGGACTCTCACCCGCCGGGTTTCTTCGCGAAGTTTCAGCTCATCGCTTCCTCCTCGCCCAGGCTTGGCCTGGCGCACGAACACCGATCACGTTGAAACCCGGAGAATTTTCACAGGGAGGCGGGGAGGCGGGGAGGAAGAAAAAAAATGAATTTCTCCCTCTTGCCGTCTCTCGCTCCCCGCCTCCCCGCCTCCCTGTGAAATTCCTGCTTTTTCTCGTGGTTTCAACCCGTTTGTCGCTCTAGAGGTTGACCTTGTAGTTCAGCTTGACCTCGTCGCCGTGCATGCCGCGGAACCCCCAGTCGTGGGGCGGCGACTCCGAGATACAGATCTCGATGTCCTGGTGGTCGATGCCCACCTCGTCCCGGATCCTGTCGAACAGGAGCCGCACGAGCTTCTTCTTCGTCTCGACGCTGCGCCCGGTCATCATCGAGATCTCGATGATCGTGTAGGCGTCTGTGCGCCCGCCCGGCGCCAGCATGTCCTCGCGCTCCATCGGGAAGAAGCGATGCGCCCGCTTGTCCTGCGGGAGCTGCAGCGCCTCCATGACGCAGTCGTGGATCACCTTCGACAGGATCTCCTTCACCGGGTTGAGCCGTTCCTTGATTCCGTAGATCTTCACCTGAGACATCCGGGGGTTCTCCTGCAGCGGCGCGAAGCTCGATGCGTGGCGCTACTGCCCGAACAGGACGACGGCGATGGACAGATTCGCGTGCTGGTTCTTGCCCCGGACGAAGCAGCCCTGTTCACCGAACGTGAACGTGCCGAGGAACGGCGTCGGCCCCAGCGCGGCGGCCATGCCCTGGACCACGCGCTCGATGTCGTCGCGCACCGCGAGCATGCACCCGGCGCAGAAGATCACCAGCGCGCCCTGCGGCTGGAACGAGGGCCGCGCGGCCTCCAGCGCGGCGCCCGCCACGGACTGGATGCGGCCGAGCAGGCCCTCCCTCGAGCCCGCCATGAGCACGAGCTCGTCCCCCTCGTTGATGTGCACGCCGAAGGTCAGCGCGTTGTCCTTGTCCACCGCGTTCGGGTGGATGAGCAGGTACTGGGGGACCTTGCCGGCCCAGCCGGAAGGCCGGCCGAGCGGGCTGAGCGAGCTCTCCGCCGCGATGGAGCCGCCGCCGAGCTGCGCGGAGAACAGGCCGTCGGTCCAGCGGTTGTAGACCTCCGCTGCCGGGAGCCCGTCGATCTCGGGCACCCGTCGCCCCTCCGAGCGGGTGACCCAGCCGCGGTGCTCGGTCGGGGTGTAGCCGGAGCTGAACGCATGGGCGATCTCGCCCGACGGGTACAAGGCGGACAGGAGCACCGCGCCGCGGTGTGCCTTCCCGTGCTCGAGCTGCGACAGCACGCCGTCGAGCGAGTTCGCCGCGGAGGAGCCGCCGAACACCGGCACGTCGGGCCCGACAGCGTCCTCGATCCCGAGGAGGATCTGCTCCTCCACCCCGAGCGGCGCGGTCAGCCAGAACAGCGCCGGCGGCTTGCCCTCCCGGCCGGCGTCCTCCATCGCGCGGCGCGCCGCGCACGCGGCGGCTGCGCGCGGCGACTCGCCGATCGGCTCGGCCGCCGCGCCATAGGCGCCCTGCGCGTCCGCGATGCCGAACAGCGCCAGGCCAGGGCCCCCCGCGCCGTGGATCCCGGCAGCGGTCATGACCGAGAGACAGGAGCTCGAGCCGTGGACCCGCACCGACGCCGGGAGCGCCGCCGTGGCGCGCGCGAGCTCGTCGAGATCGTAGGCCTCGGTGTAGCTCAGGAAGACGTGGTCGGGCTCCCCGCCCAGGCTCGCGCGGAGCGCGGACATGGCCTCGGCGAACGCGGCGTCCGCCGAGCCCGCCGTGGAGGACGCGGTGGCCATCTTCATCCTGCCCGCCACGCCGGCCACCTCTTCAGCGCCCGCGCTGCCCGCGCCGCCCGTCCGCGGAGCGCCGCTCGCCCCGGCATTCGCGCCCGAAGAAGCGCCGCTCACCGTGTTCGAGTCGTTGTTGTCCATCGGCCTCTTGCCTCCTGCGGTGCCCCCCGGTCGGGTCGATCACGCCCGATCCATATACACGAACCCACGCCGGCCCCGGCCGGATTCGACCGCAGGAGTGGACATCTCGGCGGACTCGGTCCACCGCGTCTCCAGCGCTTCGCGCGGCGAGGCCTCCCCCTCAATCGTCCGGGTCGTCGCCCTTCGGCCCGGATTGCCCCGCGGGCTCCTCGCCTTCGCCGTCCTCCTCGGAGGGCCCGGCGTCCGGCGCGCCCGCGCTCGCCGTCTCCGCGGCGAGCGCCATCCGCTCGGCGAGGGGCCGCTCGGGCAACGTGAGCAGCGGGCCGTCGCCGAGCTCGCCGATCATGTTGAGGTATGCGTTCATCGCGTGGCACACCGAGTCGGTGCGCACGTAGCGATCCCTGACGCTCCAGAACACGCCGCCGGCGGCCACCTGCGGGTTCTTCACCACGAAGGAGTTCTCCGGCCCGTAGGTGTATTGCAACAGTAACCGGATCGCGGCGACCACCGCGTCCTTGTACCTGTCGCAGCCCTCCATGCTCTTCTGCCGGCAGTGGTGGTACACCTCCGACATGACCTCGGCGAGCCACCCGGTCCCGCTGCTCGACAGCGACCGCTGCCAGCGGCCGTAGCGGTAGGCGTCCTCGGGCCTGCGCCACTGCCGCTTCACGAGGTCGTCGGCGCAGCGGAACACGGCCTGCTCGAAGCGCTGATCGCCGCTCGCCTTGGCGAAATCGAGCAGCGAGAGGACGGCCCACGAGCTCGAGATCGGGTTGGGCTTGCGGTAGTCGTCGCCGAGGAAGCAGCCCTTCTTCGCGATCTTGGCGAGGAGGAAGTCCGCTGTCTGCGCCGCGGCGTCGAGGTACTTCTTGTTGTTCGTGGCCCGGTAGGTGCGCGACAGCGCGGAGAGGACCTGTCCCGTGTAGAGCGTCGACTCCTTGCCCTGGACCTTCCACGCGCCGCCCTCCTGCCCGCTCAGGGCCGAGCGCACGCTGCCATTGGGCCGCTGCATCGCGATCAGCCAGTCGGCCGCGCGCACGGCGGACTCGAGGTACTTCTTGTCCTTCGTCACGCCGTGGAGCTCGATCAGCGTGAAGATCGACTTGGACGCGGTGCCGACGACCAGCCGGCGCTCGGGCCGCTTGCGCTCGAGGTCGAATGCATAGAAGAAGCCGCCGGCGGTGCGATCGCGCTCATCGAGGCTCTGCATGCCCATCATGAAGCTGGCGGCGTCGGTCGCCAGGCGGAGCAGGCGCTCATCCGGCTTGTAGGCGTGCAGCTTCAGCAGCGTCAGCGCCGTGGACGCGGTGTAGATCGTGTGGAGCTCGTTCTCGAACCGGTCGGCGGGGGCGTGGTAGTACTTGTGAACCCCCTTGTGCTGCGGGTCGATGACGCGCAAGAGATAGCCCTTGCCGTCCTCGATGCGCTTCGTGAGGAGCGCCTTGTCGAGGGAGCGGACCGGCACGAGTCCCTCGGTGAGCTCGACGCCCTTGCGCTTGCCCTCGACGCTCTCGACGCTCTCGACCACCGACTCGTGATGATCCGGCAGCTCCACGACGAGCCGCGCGCCGGCGAGCGCCTCGCGCGCGCCGCCCGCCGCGGCCACGGCCCGGCGCGTGGCGTCCTTCAGCGCGACGCAGAGCCCCGCGTCCGACGCGTCCCCGCGGGCGATCTGCTTCCCTTCCTGAAAGCCCATCACGAGGGCGCGGAAGGGGCGCTTGGAGGACAGGGGCAGATCGCACGTCACCCTGTCGGCGCCCGCGGCCACCTGGCGGACGAAGGCGATGGTGCGGTCGCGGAAGGTGCCATTGTCGAGCTCGGCGCTCGCGCCCTCCGGGAGCTGGATCGCCGGGTCGGGCACCCGGGACAGATTCGCCGCGATCTGGGCGGCGAAGCGGTCGTCGCCCGGGGTCACGGCGCCCTTCCGGGCTTCCGGAGCGCTGGCGCTGGTCGTCGCGGCCGGAGCGGAGGCGGCGGGCTTGCCGGCCGCGGCCTGCTCGCCGGGCTTGCGGCTGTCACAACCGCTCGTGAGCGCCGAGGGCACAGCGGCCAGCGCCGCCAGGGTTGCGAGGGTGAGAGCGCGTGCAGACGGCATGGATAAGTACCCCGGAAGCAGCGATTTCGACGCGTATCAGCAACTCCGAGGCTCCGCAAGGCCGAACGGGGCACGCGGCCCGGCGGAGGCGAGGCGCGCGTGCCCGCGTCCGCCGCGCGGCCGTGGCTCACATCGGCGCCGTGTGTACGCGCGGCCGTCGGCGTCTTGCACGTACGCGGCCGCTTGTGACGGGCGCACGACAGCACGGATCCTCGATGTACTCGGGCTATTTCTCCCTTGCGCCGGAAGCACGCGGTGGCGATACAAACCACTCTCGCTCTCTTATCAGGTCTGAGAGAAAGGAGCCGGGTGGTGGGATGAGCTTCTTAACACAGCGCGGCGCAGCGTTGACATGCTGGCTCGGGGTGGCGCTCCTCGCGGTCGGTCCGGGGTGCACGGCCGGAGCGGATCGCGCGGACGAAGGCGGCCTCGCGGAGGACACGGCCGAGTTCGCCGATCCGCTGAGCGGGACGACATCGTTCGTATCGGCGGACGATCTGCCCACGGTGTTCTACGGGGAAGAGGAGGAGGAAGAAGAGGAGGAGGAAGAGGAAGAAGAGGAGGAGGAGCGCGAGCTCGAAGAGGGCGATATCTATCGGGTCCTCGGGGACGGGCACCTCCTGAACCTCAACACCTTCCGGGGCCTCCAGGTCATCGACATCCACGATCCGGAGAGCCCGGCGATGATCGGTCAGATGCCGGTCTCCGGGACTCCTGTCGAGATGTACGTCGACGGCGACCGCGCGATCGTGCTGCTGAACGACTGGGTCGGGTTCCGCGCCACGCCGGGCAGCCTCACGATGGAGCGCCGCGCGGGCGGGGCGGTCCTGCTCATCGACATAGGAAACCGGAACGCGCCCGTGCTCCTGTCGCAGTTCGACGTGCCGGGGTACATCCAGACGAGCCGGTACGCGAACGGCGCGACCCGGGACGCCCTCTACGTGGCCAGCACCAACTGGGGGTGGGTCGACCTGGGGAACGGCGAATACGAGTATCACAACGAGGCGGTGGTCAAGAGCTTCGACGTGACCCAGGGCGCGCTGGTCGAGCGCAGCCAGCTCGACCTCGGCGGGTACGTGACCGGCATCCACGGCGAGGGGGACGTCCTGCTCGTGGCGCGCGGCCCCGAGGGCTGGGACAACGAGAACAGCCAGGTGTCGATCGTCGACATCTCGAGCATCGACGGCTTCATGACGCTGCGGGACACGGTCACCGTGGACGGCTACGTGCGCTCGCAGTTCCACATGGACTTCCGCGACGACACGCTGCGCGTCTTCTCCGGCCCGCAGTGGGGCGACGGGGCGAGCCACCTGCAGACGTGGGACGCCTCGGATCCCGACAACCTCACGCCGATCGACGAGGAGGACTTCGGCGAGGGACAGTCGCTCTACGGCGCTGTCTTCCTCGATGATCGGGCGTTCGCCGTCACCTACAGGCGCATGGACCCGTTCCACGCGTTCTCGATCGATCCCGACGGCAACGTCGAGGAGAAGAGCGAGTTCATCGTCTCCGGCTGGAACGACTTCCTCCGCCCGGTGCTCGGCGCGACCCGCCTCATCGGGATCGGCGTGAACGACGAGGGCGGGGGGCGCCGGCTCGCGGCGAGCCTGTACGACATCACCGACCTGACCAACCCGAGCCCGATGATCGCGCGCGCCGAGGTGGCCGGCAGCGAGGGCGGCTGGAACTGGTCGGAGGCCAGCTGGGATCACCGCGCGTTCACCGTGCTCGACGGCGCGGTGAGCGTGGCGGCGCCGAGCGGTGAAACGGAGACCGGCCTCGTGCTCCTGCCGTTCTCCGGCTACAGCGTGACGGGCGACCGGTGGACGTACGAGTCGGCCGTGCAGATCTTCACGTTCTCGAGCACGACCCTGACCCGCCGCGGCGTGATGAAGCACGCCTCCCCCGTGCGCCGCTCGTTCCGCACCGGCCCGGACACCGCGGCGAACGTGTCGGAGACGCAGCTCAGCCTGTACGACCAGCGCGATCTCGACCACCCGGAGAAGCTCGGCGATATCGACCTCGCGCCCCACTACAGCACGATCCTCGGGTACGGCGATCACCGCGTGCGCATCCGCAACCCCGAGCAGGAGTCCTGGGAGCGCGAAGCAGGCCAGATGGCCCAGGCGGAGGTCGTCGCCGCGGCGGACGTGGCCGCGGTCGCGACGCCGCTGGCGAGCTTCCCGGTCGCGCCGGACGCGAGCTACTATAAAATCGGCGACGACCTGCTCGCGGTCGTGACCTCCAGGTACGTGAGCTGGCCCAGCTACGAGACCACGATCGGCGTGTTCGATCTCTCGGATCCGCTGCGGCCGCGCGCGGCGGGGCAGCTCGTCACGACGGACCTGCCCCCGACCTACGGCCATTATTACGACTACTATTACTACGCTCCGACGAGGGTCCACGTCACGAACAGGTCGCTCACGTTCGCGCGCAAGACCGACTCCTGGACCGTTATCGGGTCGGCCGATCAGTGCGAGTCGTACGTCACGTACAGCCGCGGCGAGTACTCCTGCTCGGGGCTGGACGGCTGCACGTACTACACGGGGCAGCGCACCTGCCAGTCGCTCGACGGCGGGTCGGAGTACTGCTCGGGCGGGTTCGCCGCGTGCACGACGCGGCTCGGCTCCGAGGACACGTGCGTCCCCGTCGCCGACGAGGCCGCGCTCGACGGGCTGCTCGAGTCGTATTGCTACGACGGCGAAGCGAACCGCCAGGTCCGGCAGATGACCGTCCACGTGGTCGACCTCTCGGACCCGGATCATCCGGCCGTGGCGCCCCCGCTCGCGCTCCCGGCCGAGGAGGACGCCGTGAGCACGCTGGCGCACGAGGGCGACCTCTACGTGTCCGTCAAGCTGCCCGCCACGGTGCCTGACGACCCGCGCCCGCACGCGCGCTACTTCCTCCGGCGCGTCGACCTGTCCCGCCCCGGCGCGCCCGCCCTCGGCCCGCCGATCAACGTCCCCGGCGAGGCGCTCGCGATCCGCGGCGTAAAGGTGTTCACCCGCGACCGGGTATGGGGGAGCTACTTCATCGAGCCGGCGATCGCGCGATCGACGCTGCACGGCGGGCTCGCGCACCTGAACAACTACCAGGAGCTCGCCGGCAAGGCGATCGACGACACCATCGTCATCGACCAGCACCAGAGGGCGCTCATGACGTACGGCGAGCGGAGCTGGCCGACGTACTGGGGGTGGAGCTACGGCTACGAGTCCGGCAGCCTCGCGATCCTGAGGCCGAGCGACACCATCTCGTCGACCGGGTTCGACGTGATCTCGGAGACGCCGATCGATCGCTCGATGTCGCTCCTGCCGTTCGCCGCCGAGCGCCGCGCGTTCTTCACCGTGTACAATGGCACGCTGATGGTCGATTACGAGGACCCGCGCCAGCCCGTGGCGCAGGCGTTCTTCACGGGCGCGTGGCGCCCCGACGTGCTGGTCGACCGGGCGCGGGATGAGGTCCTTGTCGCCGCGGAGCGGTTCGGCATCCACCAGATCGATCTCGACGCTTCGAACCTCCTCCCGTAGCGCGCAGCGCCCCCTCCCTCCCCTCGCCGCCCGGCGCTCCAGGCGAAAGGCCTGCAGAGCTCGGCAACTGTCCTCTCATCGCCCCGATCCCCAGGCCAGCGCTGCGGGCGCCGCCCGGCGCGCTATCCTGCTCGTATGGGACCCGCGCAGATCAAGGGCAGGAACGTGGACATCAAGATGTGGACCCGGCCGGAGGAGGTCGAGGCGGTCGCGCTGGAGCAGCTGCGCAACATCAGCGCCCTGCCGTGGGTGTTCCACCATGTCGCCGCGATGCCGGACGTCCACTTCGGCAAGGGCGCGACCGTCGGCTCGGTCATCGCGATGCGGGGCGCTGTCGCGCCGGCCGCCGTCGGCGTCGACATCGGCTGCGGGATGGGCGCGCTCCGCACGAACCTCGAGGCAGCCGACCTGCCGGACGACCTCAAGCGCATCCGCAGCGACATAGAGCGGGCGATCCCCGTCGGGTTCGCCGCCCACGACGCGCCGCCGAAGGGGTTCGCGGGCCTGCCGCTCTGGGAGGAGTTCAAGAGCCTGACCCCGAAGGTCCAGGGGCTGTTCACGAAGGCGCGCTGTCAGCTCGGCACGCTGGGCGGCGGCAATCACTTCATCGAGCTCTGCCTCGACACGGAAGGCGGCGTGTGGCTGATGCTCCACTCCGGCTCTCGCAACATCGGCAAAGAGCTCGCCGAGATCCACATCTCCACGGCGAAGAAGCTCGCCCACAACCGCGACCTGCCCGATCGCGACCTCGCGGTCTTCCTCGCCGGCACCCCGGAGATGAAGGCCTACCGGCACGACCTCTTCTGGGCGCAGCGGTACGCCCGCGCGAACCGCGAGGCCATGTTCCAGCTCGCCGAGGACGTCCTCCGGCGGCACTTCCCGCAGCTCGAGATCCAGGAAGCCATCTATTGCCACCATAACTACGTGGCCGAGGAGCACCACTTCGGCGAGGAGGTGCTGGTGACCCGCAAGGGCGCGATCCGCGCGGGCAAGGGCGAGCTCGGCATCATCCCTGGCTCGATGGGCACACGCTCGTACATCGTGCGGGGCCTCGGCAACCCCGAGGCGTTCGAGAGCGCGTCGCACGGCGCGGGGCGCAAGATGAGCCGCGGCGAGGCGAAGCGGCGCTTCACCGTCAAGGACCTCGCCGCGCAGACGGCCGGCGTGGAGTGCCGCAAGGACGGCGGGGTCCTCGACGAGATCCCCGCCGCGTACAAGCCGATCGAGCGGGTCATGGAGGACCAGCGCGATCTCGTGGAGATCGTCGCCGAGCTCCGGCAGGTGATGTGCGTGAAGGGCTGAGCGGGGCGGGCGATCGAGGCGGCGCTGCGCCGGGTCTTTTCGGCGCGCGCCCCGGATTCGCGGTCCCGCCCCGCCCTGCTCTCGGCTACGATGTCCGTCGCCGGCGCGACGCACGCGGCGTGGAGAAGCCATGAAGTCGGACTGGATCGATCTGGGCCCCCTCTCCGAATTTCCGACGGAGGAGCCCGTGCTGCGCAAGGACGACGCGGGGCGGCGCTTCGCCTGCGTCCTCCGGGGCGGCGAGGTCCACGCGCTCGACGATCGGTGCCCGCACCAGGGCTACCCGCTCTCGCAGGGCGCGGTGCGCGGCGGCGTGCTGACGTGCGCGTGGCACAACTGGAAGTTCGACATCGCCACGGGCGCCTGCGCCTTCGGCGGCGAGCCGGTGCGGCGCTACGCCACCCGCGTCGACAGCGGGCGCGTGCTCCTGAACCGGGCCGTCGACACAGCGGCCGAGGTGCGGCGCCTCGTCGCCGGCCTGCGCGAGGCGATCCGGCGCGACGAGCCGGCGCGCGCCCTGCGCGAGGGCCTGCGGCTCGGGGCGCTCGGGCTGCACCGGGAGGAGACCGGCCTCGGCAGCCTGCACCTCGCGTTCGAGGTGCTCGCCAAGGACGGGGCGGAGCGCGCCGAGTACGGCTTCGACCACGGCCTCGCCCTGCTCGCGGACCTCTGCACCTGGATCGAGCGCGGCTGGGTGCCCGCCGAGGAGGCGTTCGTGGTCGCCGCCCACGCGATCGGCGAGGCGTCGGCCCGGCTCGGCCCGCGGGGCAAGGGCCCCGGCAGGGCCGGCGGGCGCTCGCCGCTCGCGCGCATCGCCGACTTCGAGCTCGACGAGCCGGAGAAGGTGAGCGAGGCGCTCGCGGCGGAGCGGCGCGACGAGGCCGAGGCGCGCATGCGCGAGCTCGTCGAGGTCCGCGGCGCCGCCGGCGCGCGCCGCGCGCTCATGCCGTTCGTCGCGCAGCACCTCCACGACTACGGGCACGGCGCGATCTTCCTCGCCAAGGCGCTCGAGCTGGCCGGGCGGTTCTCCGCCGCCGCCGACGAGGTCCTCGCGGCCTCCACGGTGCAGCTCGCCTGGGCCACCGCCGACACGAGCCTGCCCCCCTTCGCCGCCACGCGCGCCGCGCTCGCGCGCGTGGCCGAGCTGCCGTTGTCCGGTCCCGAGGGCGCCGCCGCCTCCGCGGCCTCCGCGTATCCGCGCGCCGCCGCCCCCGCGGGCCTGAGCCCCGCGCCGCTCGACCCCGCGGAGCGCGCCGCGTTCGAGGCGGAGGTGCTCGCAGGAGAGCGGCCGGCCGTCGAGGCGACCGTGCGCTGGCTCGCGCGCGGTGCCGGCCCGCTCGCGTTGCTCGGCGCGATCGGCCACGCCGCGGCCCTCCGCCTCGCGCGCTTCGATCCGGCCTGGGAGCAGCGCCTCGACGCCGAGGTCGGGGTGCTCGACGTCACGCACGCCGTCACCTTCGCGGAGGCGGCCGCCGCGCTCGGCCGCGAGTCCCTCCCGCGCGAGGCCGCGCAGCTCGCCGTGCTGGCGGCCGGCTTCGTCGGCAAGCTCCGCGCCGCCGACGTCGCGCACGCCGCCGCGCCGCCCGGGGCCGCGGCGCGGGCGCCCGGCGGCACGCTGCTCCAGGCGGCGACGGCGCGCGACGTCGGCGGGGCGCTCGCTATCGCGCGGGAGCTCGACGCCGGGGGTCGCCGCCGCGCCTTCGCCGAGCTCGCCCCTTTCGCCGCCTTCGACGCCGCGGTGAGGCCGATCTTCACCGCGCACGCCGTGAAGACCCTCGAGGCGCTGCAGCGGCTCGAGTCGTCCGATCCGCAGCCGGACGGCGCGTACCTGGAGGCGCTGCTCACCTACCTCGTGCCCGTCCGGCGCGAGCTCCACGCGCGGCGGATCGCGGCCGTGGCGAGGAAGTTCATGTCCGATGGACGCCCGCCCGAGGGGCTGTACTGAGCCGCGCAACGCCGCGCCGCGGAGGGGGCGCCGTCCGGGGCCAGCGCGCACCGGCGCGACAAGCGACGACCGCGAGCGCCGCGCGCGACGAGGACCGGGCGAGGGCGCGACGAGGACGCGGCGATGACGCGGCGACGACGCGGCGACGACGCGAGACAACTCCATGAGAACGCGCCGACAACCGACGCGCCCCCTCTGCCCGCCGCGCGGCGCCCGCCCTGTGGCGAGAGCTGGACGCTTCATGCATACTGGCCATATCTATGCGGCTCGAGCCCGGGTCCCAAGTAGCGCCGCACCTCACGCTCGTGACGCTCCTCAGAATGGGAGGGATCGGCAGCATCTGGACGGCGCACCACCAGGGGCTCGGCAAGGACGTCGCCGTCAAGTTCATCTCTGCGTCGCTCGCGACCGACCCGACCGCGGTCGCCCGGTTCCACCGCGAGGGCGCGCTCATGGCGAGGATCAAGAGCCCTCACGTCGCCGAGGTCCACGAGCACGGCGTCGCCGGGAACGGCCTCCCCTACATCGTGATGGAGCTGCTCCGCGGTGAAGAGCTGTCCGACCGGCTCGCGCGCGCCGGGCGCCTCTCCCTGACGGAGACAGTCACCATCGTATCGGAGCTCTGCGCAGGGCTCACCGCGGCGCACAAGCTCGGAATCATCCACCGGGACATCACGCCGGAGCACGTCTTCCTCGCCGACACAGGCGGGAGCACCTGCGTCAAGCTGCTCGATTTCGGGGTGGCCAGGGGCGACGTCGACCCCGACGGGACCACGCTGACGGCCACGGGCGCGGTCGTCGGCAGCCTCGTCTACATGAGCCCGGAGCAGTTCTTCAACCCGAAGAGGGTCGATGGCCGCTCGGACCTCTGGTCCGTGGCCATCATGGCGTACCAGGCGCTCACCGGCGTCCCGCCGTTCGAGCAGAAGGGGCTCGAGGCGCTGCTGGGCGCCATCCGGGTCGGCATCTTCCCGCTCCCGAGCGAGCGTTGCGCCGACGTCACGCCCGCCCTCGACGCGTGGTTCGTCAAGGCGCTGTCCCGCGAGCCGTCCGCCCGCTTCGGCACGGCCGAGGAGATGGCGGACGCGCTGCGCCGGGCCGCCGCCTCCGGGCCGCCGCATCCGGCGCCGGGCTCGGCGGACGCGCCCGGCAAGGCGGGCTAGCCCTCATGGCGCGCGCCCGCATCCCGAGCCGTTCCAACCACGAGCTCGTGTTCCGCAGCGCCCGCAAGGGCGAGGAGGGCACCCTCGCCACGGTCGCCTACCGCGCATTCCAGGCGGGCGATCCGGAGGCGTGGCTGCGGTACTTCACCGAGCACGCGCACCTCGCCCTCGACAACGTGATCGTCGCCGAGACCGACGGCCAGCTCGTCGGGCACGTCTCCTCGCTCGACCTGACCATGAGCTTCGCGGGCGCGGACGTGCCGTTCCAGGGCCTCGCCTCCGTGGCGGTGCTCCCGGAGTTCCGCCGCCGGGGCATCGCGGATCGGCTCGTTCGCGAGAGCCTCCGCCGCATGCGCCGCCGCGGCGAGGCGCTCACGCTGCTCCACCCCTTCCGGCTGTCGTTCTACCGCAGGTTCGGCTTCGGCGTCTGCGAGCTCCGGGACGTCGTGCGCACCTCGCCCGATCGGCTCCCGGACTCGGTGCTGCGCCGCCACGTGCGGGCCTTCTCCCGCCCTCGCGACGAGCCGCTCATCAAGCAGGCGTACGACGTCGCGCGCACCGACACCACGGGGCAGCTGAAGCGGAGCGAGTACTGGTGGGACGTGCGCGTGTTCAAGCGCTCCCCGAGCGGCGCGGTCTACGTGGATCCGGGCTCCAAGGCGATCGCCGGCTACCTGCTCTTCGACGTCCCGGAGGGCGGGGCCTACGGCGTCCAGCAGCTGCTCGTCCGCGAGCTCCGCGCGCCGACGCCGGGCGCCTACCGCGGGCTCATCGGCTTCCTCGGCGCGCTCGGCGACCAGTACGAGGTCGTGGAGCTCATGCTCCCGCGCGGCTACGGCGCGCCCCTGCTCGACGAGCCTGGCATCCGCGACGAGCCGGTCGTCTACGAGACGGCGGCCCGGCACCCCGGCCTGTGCCCGCCCGTCCACACGGCGCACCGCCGCAACGTCCTCGGCCTGACGGCGGCCGGCGCGATGGGGCGCATCGTCGATGTCCCCGCCGCGCTCGCGCTGCACCCCTCGCCGAGGAAGCACGGCGTCCGCGGCGCCATTGGCCTCGACGTCGAGGATCCTGTGTTCACCGACGCCCCGCGCGCCTTCGACGTCACCTTCGCGGCGCGCGGCGTCCAGACTGCGCCCGGCAGCACGGCGGGAGACCGTCTCTCGCTGTCCATCGAGCGGCTCACGCAGGTCTATTTCGGCGCCACCTCGGCGCGCGATCTCCTGAGCCAGGGGTTCGTCGTGGGCAGCGCCAAGGCGGCCGCGCTCCTCGACGCGGCGTTCGCTGGCCCCCCGTTGTTCCTCGGCGCCTTCAACGGGTTCTGACGGGCGGCCGCGAGCGCGGCCGCGCCGGTCAGGCGCCGCGCCGGGCCCGGAGGAAGAGCTTGAGCGAGCGCGAGGTCAGCTGCGTCTCTTCGCCGCCCTTGCGCGTCTCGGTGACGGCGTCGTCGTGGGTGTTCACGAGGAGCTGCCACGGCCTGGAATCATTGGCGAAGGGGAGCGCGAAGCTCATGTCGCCCGGAGACGCGTTGAGCAGCAGGACGAAGTCGTCGTCGACCAGCCGGTCGCCCGACTCGTCCACATCGTCGAGCCCCTCTCCCGACAGGAACACGCCCAGGCACTGCGTGCACGGGTTGCACCAGTCCTCGTCGGTCATCAGCTCCCCGTCCGGGCGATACCACTGGATATCGTAGGTCTTGCCGCCGCGGATCGGGCGCCCCTTGAAGAAGGTCGAGCGCCTGAGCCCGGGGTGCTCGTGACGGATGCGGAGGCACTTGCGCGTGAACTCGAGGAGCGCCCGCGACGGCTCGTCCCAGGTCCACGGCTGCCACGTGAGCGGGCTGTCCTGGCAATACCCGTTGTTGTTGCCCTCCTGCGTGCGCCCCCGCTCGTCGCCGTGGAGGATCATGGGCGTGCCCTGCGAAAACAGGAGAGACGCCATGATGTTCCGCATCTGCCGGGCGCGGAGCTGGAGGATCTCGGGGTCGTCCGTGGGCCCCTCGACGCCGCAGTTCCATGACCGGTTGTCGTCCGCGCCGTCGCAGTTGCCTTCCCCGTTCGCCTCGTTGTGCTTGTGGTTGTACGAGACGAGGTCCGCGAGGGTGAAGCCGTCGTGGGCCGTGACGAAGTTGATGCTCGTGTACGGCTTGCGCCCGTTGTTCTCGTAAAGGTCGCTGCTCCCCGTGAGCCGGAATCCGAGGTCCGAGGCCGTGCCGCCGCATCCGCGCCAGAAGTCGCGCAGCGTGTCCCTGTATCGGCCGTTCCATTCCGCCCAGCGCACCGGGAAATTGCCGACCTGGTAGCCGCCGGGGCCGACGTCCCAGGGCTCGGCGATGAGCTTCACCTGGCTGAGCACCGGGTCCTGGTGGACGATGGTGAAGAAGCTCGAGAGCTGATCGACGTCGTGCAGGCCGCGCGCGAGCGCCGCCGCGAGGTCGAACCGGAACCCGTCGACGTGCATGTCGAGGACCCAGTACCGCAGGGAGTCCATGATGAGCTGGAGCGCCTGCGGGTGGCGCACGTTGAGGGTGTTCCCCGTGCCGGTGTAATCGAAGTAGTAGCGCTCGTCGCCGGGGACGAGCCGATAGTAGGTCGGGTTGTCGATGCCGCGCAGGCTCAGCGTCGGGCCCAGGTGGTTGCCCTCCGCCGTGTGGTTGTAAACGACGTCGAGGATGACCTCGATGCCGGCGGCGTGGAGCGCCTTCACCATCTCCTTGAACTGCCGGACCTCGGCGGTCACGTCGTTGCCCGCGCGGTATCCGACGTCCGGAGCGAAGAAGCCGATGGTGTGATAGCCCCAGTAGTTCCGGAGCCCCTTGTCGAGCAGGAACTTCTCGTGCACGAAGGCGTGCACCGGCAGGAGCTCGATGGCCGTGATGCCGAGGTATCTCAGGTACCCGATCATGGCCGGGTGGGCGATGCCCAGGTACGTCCCGCGGAGCTCCTCCGGGATCTCCGGGTGCAGCATCGTCAGGCCGCGGACGTGCGCTTCGTAGATGACGCTGCGGTGGAAAGGGACGCGCGGGGACCGGTCTCCGGTCCAGTCGAAGGAAGGATCGATCACGACGCCAAGGGGGGCGCCGAGCGCCTCGGCCTCCGACATGCGGAGGTCCCCGTCCGGCTCGCCGGTGCAGTGGGCGAAGGAGTTCGCATTCCACTGGACCCGGGACGCGAGCGCCTTCGCGTAGGGGTCGAGCAGGCGCACGTGCGGGTTGAATCGCAACCCCCGCTCCGGGGCCCACGGGCCATGAACGCGGTAGCCGTACCGCTGTCCCGGTCCGATCTCTGGCACGTAGACATGCCACACGAAGGAGGTGCGGTGGCGTATCGGCAGGCGCTGCTCATTCCCCTCGTCATCGACGAGGCACAGCTCGACCGCCTCAGCGTTCTCCGAGTAGAGCGCGAACTGCGTACCAGAACCGTCCCATGTCGCGCCGAGCGGGTACGGATCCCCAGGTCGCAGTCCCTTGCGCTTGAAAATCATGCTGGTCTCCAGGCCGGGTGGGCCCCCCCTTCGGCCCTTGTGATCTTGGTGACGTTCGTGGCGAAAGCTAGGCGGAGTGCATGCGCCGGCTGCGCATGACGTCGGTCACGGCGTCCGCCACGCTGCGCGCCATCCCCTCTGCGATGCGGAGCGTGTGGGCCTGGTCGCCTTCCGGGGTGCACACCCTGAGGCGTTCGATCATGTCGGCGAGCCGTCGGGCTAGCTCGCACGCCTCCGCCATGGAGGCTGATGACTCGAGGGAAGTCTTCCGCGGCGGGAGGGTGACCAGCTCTTCGGTCGGCGTCATCGAGGTTGAAATCATGCCTGGCTCCTTACGCTTCGGGTGATGCCTACAGCCAGCTACAGCCGGGAGCAGGCATCGTGCCACCACGGTTCCGGTGGGTTCGCTCACCGCGGACACAACGGTCGATGGGGAGCAGCGGAGCCTGGTACTACAAAAGCGCCACAGGTGGGGCGATTTGTCTCCCACATCGGGGACCGGATCGTTCGCTGGATAGCCAAACGCCAAAATTGCAGGCACAATGCGCGCCGCCGGAGCAAGGGCCGCATTGGCTGTCCAGAACGGCAACGCGCCTCGTGCCGGGGGAATGAGGCCGGGCCCAGGCAGCCCGGGGCGGATTGCTGCGCGGGCGAGCGGGCGGGCGCGCTGCGCGTGCTCGCAGCCCGCTGCCGGCTCTGGTTTCGTGGCACATCTACCGTCGCCGGCCGCTCCGCCGTCCTGCCTACGCCGGCGCTCCGCCGCCTTGCCTGCGCCGGCGCTCCGCCGTCCTGCTGTGCCCGCCGCTCCGCTGTGAGCTCCGCTGTGAGCTCCGAGACGTCCTGCCCCGGCGGTGGACTGGTCACGTCGCCTGCCTGCTGCTGACCCCGGGGAGGGTCTGGTGCAGTTCGGCAGCTCGTCCTTGACCCGAGCGCCGCCTCGGGCTCCGACGGGGTCTGCGGAGCGCCGATCGCACAGCGCAGGATTGCGACGGGGCAGCCCGACCGCGGTACGTGTGTGTGCCGGAGGGGGACAGACCGCGCGCGGCGCGCGAGCTGAAGAGGTGATCTCGATCGCAGGGCCGACCACGATGCGGCTGTAGCAGTGCCTCGGTGACCAGGTTAGTATCGCCCCGCCGCGGCGGCCGCCGGTCCCACGCGTCGCGGTCGAGAGAGCTCATGATCGGAACACTCCAGGCGAAGATCCAGTATCTCAAGAACAAGAACCTCCACAACTGGCTCGGCGGCTACGCCCGGCAAAGGATCGAGAACGCCCGCGCTCCGCGTCCGATCGGCCCGCGGCACCTCCTCTTCGCGGTGTGCGACCACTGGGAGCCCGGGTGGGAGAACGCCACCCCGGAGGTCGGCGACGCGCGGGTGAGGGCGTGGTCAGAGCGGTATCCCGAGATGGCCAGCGCCTACCGCGACGGGGACGGCCGGCACCCGCGCCACAGCTTCTTCTTTCCCGGGGAGCAGTACACGCCTGGATGGCTCGACGCGCTGGCGGACCTCACGCGCCGCGGCTTCGGCGAGGTGGAGCTGCACTTGCACCATCACAACGACACGGAGGAGAACCTCCGCGCGGACATCCTCAGGTACCTGGACATCCTGGGGAAGCACGGGCACTTCTCGCGCGACGCGGACGGGCGCATGCGTTACGGGTTCATCCACGGCAACTGGTGTCTGGCGAACTCCGGGCGGGACTCGCGGAACTGCGGAGTCGACGCGGAGCTCCCGCTCCTGTTCGAGACGGGCTGCTATGCCGACTACACGTTCCCGTCGGCGCCTGACGAGTCGCAGCACAGCATCGTGAATCAGATCTACTGGCCGACGGGCAACCTCGCGCGCCGGAAGGCCCACGCCGTGGGGGCGCGCGCCAAGGTCGGCGAGGTGCTGGAGGACCGTATCCTGATGATCGAGGGTCCGCTGGCGCTGGCGCTGACGCGCCGGGGGAACCGGACGCGGGTGCGCATGGAGTACGGCGCGCTCCAGGCGGTCGACCCGCCGACGCCGGACCGGGTGAAGACGTGGGTGGATCAGAACATCCACATCGAGGGAAGGCCCGAGTGGGTGTTCGTCAAGGTCTACACGCATGGCGCGCCGGAGGATCAGGCGGAGTCGCTGCTCGGCGCGGGGAGCCACACGCTCCACCGGGAGCTCACCACCCGGTACAACGACGGCAAGGAGTGGGTGCTCCACTACGTCACCGCGCGGGAGATGTACAACATCGCGATCGCGGCGCTCGACGGCAAGACGGGCAACCCCGGCGACTACAGAGATTACCGCCTGAAGCCCCCGCCCTGCGCGAGCTGACCTGACACGCGGAAGATCCAAGCGGCAGCGGCCGAGGAGGAGGGGGGTCGTGCGCAGGCGCGCGCGGGGCCCCGCCGGACTCGCATGGCCGATGACTCGCCCTCGATCGGGCGAGTCATCGGCGGGACATGCTCGGACATCGGCCCGTCCCCATGCGCGCCCGCGCACGACCCCTCCCCTCCTCCTCGGCTCTCCGAGAAGAGGAAATCGTCTACGACAGAGGTTACGATCCAGATGATGGAGAGCTCGCCTCCAGATGATACGGAGACGGTAGGCCCCCGTGGAGGGTGGTCGTCGCGCGGGGTGGGGACGGGCTGATGTTTGAGCGCAATTGACGTCCTGTGTCCGGCGTGCGCAGCACGTCGGGCACAGGACGTCCCACGCGAGTTCTGCCCGTCCCTGCCCCGCGCGACGACCACCCTCCACGGGGGCCGGGCAACCAGCCGAGTGCCTCAGCCCGCCCCGCGCCGTTCCCCGAGGACCTCTTCCAGGAGCGCGTGATAGCGCTCCCCCACGACATCCCAGGAGAGCGCGCCCACGCTCCCCCGCAGCGCCGCCGGATCCCACGCCGTCTCCAGCGCCCGGACCAGCGCGTCCCCGAGCGCCTGAGGGTCGCCGGCCGGGACGAGCAGGCCATTGCCCCCTTGCCCCTCGCGCACGAGCTCCGGCACGCCGCCCACCCGGGTCGCCACGACAGGGCGGCCCGAGGCGAGCGCCTCCAGGACGACATTCGGGCACCCCTCGCGGCGGCTCGGCAGGCAAAACACGTCGCACGCCGCCATGTAGTCCGGGATTTCCGCCGGCAGCGCCCAGCCGAACAGCTGCACGTGATCCCCAAGGCCGAGCTCGCTGACCCGCGCGCGCAGCGGCTCGAGCAGCTCGCCGCCGCCCACCATCATCAGGTGCACGTCGCGGCGGCCCGACCGGTCGAGGTGCGCCATCGCCTCCACGAGGACGTCCACGCCCTTCTCGGGCACGTGATAGCCGGCGTAAAGTACCACCTTCGCGTCCGCGGGGACGCCAAGGCGCTGCCGCGGCGCCGCCCGGTCCCGGATCGAGAACCGCTCGCCGTCGACCGCGTTGAGCTGCACCACCACGCGCTCCCGCGGCACCCCGAGCTCGACCAGGCGCTCGCCGAGCGCCCCGCTCACCGCCACCACCCGGGCGCAGCGCTTGAGCGCCGGCGCGATCTGCGCCCGCAACACGGCGTTCCTCGGCTGCTCGTTGATGTCGCTGCCGAGCACCGTCGTGACGACCGGCACCCCGGCCTCCCGCGCGAACGCCTCCGCAGCGACAGTGTCAGGATAGGCCCACGCGGCGAGGATCACGTCATAGGGGAACTCGCGGCGCAGCCCGGCCATCGTGCCCCGGAGCGACGCATGGATCGCCCGAGCGTGCAGCCGCGGCAGCCCCGGGATCGACCAGTAGGTAGGAAACAGCGCGTCGATGCCGGTGTGCGACTCGCGCGTGCCGCTGAGGAGCTCCCTCGATGCGCCGCGCGCCCGCGTCCACCAGGGCATCGGGGCCACGAGCCGGATCTCGCAGCGCCGCGCGAGCGCCCTGTACGTGTGGTAGCTGTACGGCGCCATCGTCGGCAGCCGCTTGGACGGGTAATGATGGGTGAAGACGAGTACCTTCATCGCGCGCTCGCCCGTCACGTGAGGCTGAAATAGAGCTGCTCGTATTTGCGCGTCATCTTCTCGAACGAGAAGTCGTCGCGGACCCGGACATGCCCCGCCTCGCCGAGCCGCCGCCCGAGCGCCGGATCGCGCGCGAGCCGCTCGATCGCGCCCGCGAGCGCGTCGGAGTCGTCCACCGGGACGAGGAGGCCGTGCTCCTCGCTGCGCACGACCTCCGGCACGCCGCCGACCGGTGTCACGACGACAGGCAGCCGGCGCGCCATCGCCTCGAGCACCGCGAGCGGCAACCCCTCGTCGCGCGAGGGCAAGACAAAGAAGTCGGCCGCCAGGAGCAGATCGGGGACGTCCTTGCGAAACCCGAGGAAGCGCGCCTCCTTTCCGTGGATCCCGAGCTCCCGCGCGAGCCCGTGGATGCGGTCGCGCTCGTCCCCGTCGCCCACGATGAGCACCGTGACGGCGACGCCGCGATCCCTGAGCCGCGCGAGCGCCCGGAGCAGCACGTCGTGCCCCTTCACCGGATGGAACGCGGCCGGCATGATCCCGAGGAACGCGCCGCGGGAGGAGGCCGCAGGCTCTGACGAGGCCGCAGGCTCCGGCGCGGCCGCGGGCTCCGACGAGGCCGCGGGCTCCGACGAGGCCGCGGGCTCCGACGAGGCCGCGGGCGCTGCGCCCGCGCCGAAGCCGAGCTCGGCGCGCACCTCCTCGCGCGTCCGCCGCGCCGGGGTGATGTCGATGCCGTTGTGAATCACAGAGATGTTGCTGGCCACGCCCACAGCGCCGCTCTTGTCGGCGGTGTCCTGCGAACAGCCGACGACGGCGTCCGTCTCGCGCCACTCGAAGCGCGAAGGTACGCGGATGATCCCGCGCGTCTGGGCGTGATCGGTGAAGACGAGTCGCGCCCGCGTGAGCAGCTTGCCGACCGTGGCGTAGTGCAGCGACGTGGGGTTGTGCGCGTGAATGATGTGCGGCCGCCGACGCGCGAAGGCGAGCGCCCCCTGCGCGACCCGCGCGGGCAGGCGCCCGCGCAGCACCGTGACCGGCAGCGCGCGCTGATGCGCCAGCTCCTCGAGCGGGCCGCCGCGCAGCGCGACGATGGAGGCGTCGTGGCCGTGGCGCCGCTGCGCCTCGGCGAGGCGCAGCACGAAATGCTCCATACCTCCGCCGTTGAGGCTGCTCACGGCATGGACGATCCGCAGCGTCGAAGTCCCCATGAGGCTTGCTACCCGAATCGGGTCTCCTGTTGAAGAGCAAACAGCACCGCGCCACCGTCACCCACGCTGCCAACACGCTGCCAACGCGCTGCCAACGCGCCTGCCCTGCGCGCCAGCGCACGTGCCGTCTGGCGCGCAGGGCAGGCGCGCGCTGGACCAAGGTACCACCTCGCGTGGCCGTCACCTCGCCTTTTGATTTGGCGAGCGGAAGCGGCTACTAGACGGGCATGAACCCTGAACTTCGGCGCGCCCTCGACCAGGGCTTGCGCCGCGTGCCAGGCATGGACAGCGCGACGAGGCTGCTCGCCGCGCGGCTGGAGACGGTCAGAGCCCTCCTCGCGCGGCGGCTCGACGAGAACCCGCTGCCCGTGCCGGACGCCGTGACCCCGAGCGAGATCCCGTCTGTCGCCGAGCTCGGCCCGGGGGACAGGGTGCTCGCCGAGCTCGATCAAGACGGCTTCGCCTTCGCCATCCACCCGGCCGACGTCGCCTTCTTCAACCGCCGGAGCGAGAAGATGCCGCGCCTGCGGTACCGGCTGCACGTCGTCCTGCACCGCGGCTACGTCTGCGTCCGCAAGCGCTTTATCGGCCAGCCGAAGAACGCGCCCCTCGACGCGCACCTCTTCGTCCTGCTCGGCCTCTTCTTCTATAATGAAGCGGCGGCGCTCCTCCGCCTGCGCGACCTCCCCAGCGTCCCGAGGATCCGCGGTATCCATCTCACGACGCGCACCCTGTTCCTCGACTACGTGCGCGGCCAGACGCTCCAGCACCTGGTCGCCGAGCGCGGGGAGAAGGTACTCGACATCGACCTCGCGCCGCTCGGGCAGCTGTTCGATCCGGACCGCGACCGGCGGGAGATCGAGGCGTTCGCGCAGGGCGGCGGCGACGCCTACCGCGGCCGCATCGAGGAGATCGTCCGGGCGATGAACGCGCGCGGCGTCGCGCCGCTCGACGTCAAGCTGGGCAACGTGCTCATCGGGCAGAAGACGGGCGCCCTCTACTGGGTCGATTTCGAGCGGGCCGCGCTCGAGGGCACCCCCCGCTACCGCGAGCGCCTCACCGAGCACCATGGCCTCGTGAACCGGTGGTTCGGGCTCTCTCTCCCGGGCGACGGCGGGGCGTGAGGCGCGCCGGGCGCGCCAGGTGCGATCGAGGGCACGGTAGATGACACGAGATGAAGGCGGGGCGCCGCGGAGCGCCATCGAGCGGATCGGGGAAGATGACACGAGATGAAGGCGGGGCGCCGCGGAGCGCCATCGAGCGGATCGGGGAGAAGGCTGGGCGGTCGTGGCCGAGCATCGAGGCGGCCGCGCGGCTCTCGGCGGAGACCCGGGCGCGGCTCGCGACGCTGCTCCGCGAGCAGATCCCGTGCGACACGAGCGCGGTGGTCTTCGGCTCGCTGGCGCGGGGCGAGTACACGACCGGCAGCGATCTCGACTGGACGCTGCTCATCGACGGTCAGGCCGACGAGGGGCACTTCAGCCAGGTCCAGGCCATCACGAAGATCCTGAAGGACGCGAAGTTCCACGAGCCGGGCCCGACGGGCGTGTTCGGCAACGTGGCGTTCAGTCACCCGATCCTCCACCAGATCGGCGGGCAGGAGGACACGAACAAGAACACGACCCAGCGCATCCTGCTGCTCCTGGAGTCGCTCGCGATCGGCAAGCCGGACGCCCACGAGCGCGTGCTCAGGCTCGTGCTCTCGCGCTACGTGGAGGACGATCGCGGGCTGCTCTACGGCAGCAAGCGCGAGATCATCCCGATGTTCCTCCTGAACGACATCGTCCGGTACTGGCGCACCGTCGCCGTCGATTTCGTCTACAAGCAGCGGGAGCGCAGCTCGGGCTGGGCGCTCCGCAACGCGAAGCTCAGGATGTCGCGGAAGCTCATCTTCGTCAGCGGGCTCATCACCTGCTTCGGCTTCGAGCTGTTCGGCAAGGACCGGACGACATGGGCCGACGAGGGCGGGATCTCGACGCCGGCGCTCGTGCGCTTCCTGAGGGAGCGCATCCGGGTGACCCCGCTGGATAGCCTGGCCGAGGTGCTGCTCCGGCCCGCCATCTCCGCGGAGACGGCGCGCATGCTGTTCGACAGCTACGACGCGTTCCTCGCGCTCCTGTCGAACGAGGAGGAGCGCGGCCGGCTGAAGCAGCTGCCGCTCGACGAGCACCTGGGCAAGGATCCGACGTTCAAGCGGGTGCGGGACATCGGGCGCGAGTTCCAGGATGGGCTCAACCGGCTCTTCTTCGAGGAGGATCCGGAGCTCCGCAAGCTCATCCAGACCTACGGGGTGTTCTGATGCGACCCATCGGCTACTCGACAGGGGCGCTCGCGCTGAGCGACGTCGAACGGGCGCTCTCGATGCTGGAGGGCAGCTCCGCGACCGCGGTCGAGCTCTCCGCGCTGCGCATCTCGGAGCTCAAGCCGCTGCTCCGGCTCCTCGGGTCGCTCGACCTGTCGCGGTTTAACTACGTATCGTTCCACGCCCCGAGCCGCTTCGACGCCGCGGAGGAGCGCGTCGTCGCCGACGCGATGGCGGAGGTGGCCGCGCTGGGCTGGCTCGTCGTGCTCCACCCGGACACCCTCCACGATCACGAGGCCTGGCGGCAGCTCGGGAGCCTGCTCGCCATCGAGAACATGGACAAGCGGAAGCGGACCGGCCGCACCGTGGAGGAGCTCGGGGCGTTCTTCGACGCGCTGCCGGAGGCGTCGTTCTGCTTCGACATCGGCCACGCGCACCAGGTCGATCGCACGATGACGGAGGCGCATTTCCTGGTGAAGGAGCACCGGGCGCGGCTGAAGCAGCTCCACGTGAGCGAGGTGAACGCGGGGAGCCGTCACGATGCCCTGAGCCAGAGCGCGGCGCACGCGTTCCAGCGGGTCGCCGCCCACGTCCCGGGCGACGCGGCGCTGATCCTGGAGACCCCGGCGTCGCCAGAGGAGCTGGAGCGGCAGATGGCGATCGCCAGGGCCGCGCTGTCGATCCCGAAGGGCCTGGACAAGCCGCCCGTCTGAGCCCGGAGGCCCGCGGGGATGGCGAGCGGGCGCGCTGATCTCGCCGGGTGCCGGCATCGATCCTGAAGAGCCCTGGCTCGCCGCCCTCGCGCTGCTGGCGGCGAGCGGCCTCATGCTCGGCACGGCGTACACGGACCACGAGGTCGCGTGCCTCTTCAACATGGTTCGAGAGGTGCGGTCCATCATGGAGCTGGAGGTCCACCTCCTCTCGTACGAGCGCGAGAGCGCCCGCGCCGCGCTGACCCAGCTCCCCGAGCACGCCCGCGCGCGCGACGCCGCACGGCGCGAGATGGATCGGTGCCTCGAGGATCTCCGCGACAACCCCGTCACCGCGGACCACATCGACGTCTTCAAGGCGACCGAGCGGGAGATCAAGCGCTACCTCGCCGCGCGCGCGGCCGCGCGCGCGCACGCGAACGGGATGGCGCTCCCGGGCGCCGTGGCGGACGCTGGGGCCTCCGAGGAGGTGGATCGCGCCTTCGCCGCGCTCGAGCGGCTGCTCGCCGCAAAGCTCGCCGAGGCGCGGATCGCCCGGCAACGCGTCGACGAGGTGAACAGGCTCTCGGAGACCATGAGCGTCGGGGCCGCCATCCTGCTGCTCGCGGGCGTCCTGCTCGCATTCTGGCAGCTGAACAGGCATGTCTACCGCCCTCTCCTCGCGATCCGCGCCGCGATCGATCGCTACGGGGCCGGCTCGCACGACGCCCGCGCGCCGCAGGGCGGGCTCGAGGAGCTGCGCGAGATCGCCGTCGCGTTCAACGACATGGCCGACGCGCTGGCCGAGCAGCGCCGGAAGCAGCTCGGGATCCTCGCGAGCGTCGCGCACGACCTGCGCAACCCGCTCGCCGCGCTGAAGCTCACCGTCGACCGCCTCGGGCCGGATCGGCCTCTCCCGCCCGAGGAGCGGCTCAGGCCGATGCTCGCCCGCGTCGGGAACGAGGTCGCGCGCTGCGATCGCATGCTCACGGACCTCATGGATATCGCGCGGATGGCGGGCGGGGAGCTCGAGCTGCGCCACCAGACGCGGGACGCGTGCGAGCTCGCCCGCGAGGTCGTGGAGCTCTACCGGCCGACGGCGACCGCGCACGAGCTCAGGCTGTCGGTCCCCGAGGAGCCCGTCCCGCTGCGCTGCGACCCGGTGAGGATCGAGCAGGTGCTCAACAACCTCGTCTCGAACGCCATCAAGTACTCGCCGCAGGGCGGCGCCGTGCACGTCGCCGTCGCGCGCGAGGGGGCCGAGGTCGCGATCGCGGTCGCCGACCACGGCGTCGGCATCGCGGCCGAGGACCAGCGGCGGCTGTTCGAGCGCTACTGGCGCGCGCCGTCGTCGAGCAGCGTGGCCCCGGGCGTCGGCCTCGGCCTGTGGGCCGCGCGCCGCATCGCCGAGGCGCACGGCGGGCGCATCGAGGTGAGGAGCGCGGCCGGCGAGGGGTCGACGTTCACCCTGCGCCTGCCGTCGGCGTCGGGCGGAACGCCGGTGTAAGCGCCCGCGACCGGGGCCTGGTCTGCCTCGTGGCGCAGAACGTCTGGCTCGTGCGTGCAGCGACGAATCTGGTCAAGCTGGGCGAGAGCGCGATCTGGCCGAGACGGCGCTGCGCGACTGGGTCAAGCGCGCGGACATCGATGCCGGCCACGGCCCGCCGGGGGCGCTGACGAAGCGATGCCCCGCGTGGCGAACCCGGATTGCACGCGCCTCGCATTGCGCGAGCTCACGTGGAGGCGGAGAGCATCACGTCCAATCGCCAGGCAGCCAGACCACGCGCCTGCGCTTGACGGTGAGCGCTTGTGGTCGTTTGCGCCGCCAGCACTCGCGGCAACCGCTGCCGCGCAGGGTCCGGTTGCAGATCGACGCGCGAAAGACGTGGCCAACGAGGCAGCGCCACCACGCCATGCGCGCGCTTCCACCCATGATGTCCCGAGGCGTGAGCGCACCGTTCAGCGTCGGGTGCCACTCGCGCGCGACGGCCGGAAAGCGGGTCGCGAGGCAGTTCGTGATCGAGACACGATCGCTTGCGCAGAACGGGCAGGCCACCTTCATGGTGGCCCGCTGCGTGGGTGCAGCGCACCACTCGTGGTCAGGTCCCTTCGGGCACTTCCACCAGACCTTCTTGCGCGAGTGCAGGGTGACGTCTGCCGGGCTGAGATCGCCATTCTTGGTCGGATGCCAGAAGGCCGCGAGATGGGGCGCGCGGACTGCAAGCGATCGCTGAGGGCCCGGGGCCTGGCCAGCGCAGTGGGAGCAGCCGTTTCCTGCAACGCGGTTGGCGATCGATGCACTCCACACGTGCCTGCGGTTGCGCGGGCAGCGCCACCATACCTTGCGATCGGAACCGGGGGTCACGTCCTGCGGGGTGAGAAGCCCATTACGGGTTTTGTGCCATTCCGCGGCGAGCTCGGGGTAGCGCGTCTCGAGGCAGTTCGTCACGGACGGGCGCTTGCCCGCACAGAACGGGCATCCGAGCCCACGCCGACCGCGCAGCTCCACCTCGGTCTGCCACTCGTGGTCAGGGCCCTTCGGGCAGCGCCACCAGACGAGCCGGTCGGACCCCGCCGTTACATCATTCGGGGTCAGGTTACCATTCCTCGTCGGGTGCCATTCGCGCGCGACCTTGGGCGCCACGGATGACAGGCAGTTCGTGGTCGACACGCGCTTGCCTGCGCAGAACGGGCACCCGCGCCCCCTCGTACGGTGGTTCGCGGAGTCCTGCCAGACGTGGTCCGGTCCTCTGGGGCAACGCCACCAGAAATGCTCTTGGCTCCCATACCGCACGGCTCGGGGATCCACCTCGTCGTTCAGGCGGCGGTCGAAAGATCGGAGGAGGTCAGGGAAATCTGCGAGGGTGCGAGGCCGAACGGGCATGCTGGAGCGAATCCTATCCGAAGAATGCTTCGACGGGGTCGACGAAAGCTAGCACTGCTGCGGGAAGTTGCCCCGGATCAGCAGAAAAACCGCCATGGCGCCAAGGCCGCCAAGAGGCGAGGGGAAGGGCTGTTCCTGCATTTCTCCCTCCTACTTCCCCTGATTTCTTGGCGCCCTACCAGACTTCCAGGAAGAACGCGACTACTGCCGCCAGCCCATTCCACATCGACGCTGGTGGACACGCCCAAGGGCCCGGCAAAGCACCAATCGGACTGGCCACGTCCGCCTGGAGCAACCCCCACCACGCGGTCACAGAGCACGGCACCACACACCGGTACCGAGTAGATCGCCAGGGACGGCCCGAGGCTAACGGTAGTTGTGCTCGTGGCGTACCCAAGAGTCACTGCTGTTCGATCGTAGACTCCTACACGTGCCCCAGCAACGATGCTCAGCATGTTGTGGACTTCGATCCGGAAGTCCGTCTCTCGGCGCCAGAGCCACCCGACGAAAGGACTCACCGCAAGTCGTGGCTCGGTCCCGATCTGAATCCCGCCCACACTCACGCCACCGCTGACCTCGAGGGCCTGTGCCGGCGCCGGGACAACGACGAGCCCACAAGCGCAGAGCACGAAGACCTTGCCGTGTGAGCACATAGACATGTGCGGAGGCCCTGGCGAGGTCGCCACGCGTGCTGCGGGGACGCGAACGATTTTCCGGGCGAGTGGCGTGGGCGTCAAAGAGAAAATCGGCGAGTCGGACTCAACGAGAGGTGCCGACCGTCCGGAACGTGCGCTGGTGCGGATCCGGTGACGCGGCTTGGGTTGTCGTCGACCGCTTGGTTAGCGAGCAGCCGTGGCCCCAGATCCGCAGCAACGCGCACGATGGCGCTTGACTTCGCCGGGTGTGCCCGGGCGCGGCGGCGGCCGCGCGCGCCGCCGTCTATCTCGACGCCGCGGCAGTTCCGGAGCGAAGGAGCCGCGCGCGCCGACGGCTCCGCGTCGGGACCGCACCCTCGGCCACCCGTCTTGCATCATGGGCGGCGGAGGCGGAGCAAGCTTTTCGGGAGGCCGCAGGGGTATGGGCGGGGGCGCCGGGAGGCTCCGCACGGAACCCGGGGCCGAGAACGGAGGGCGTGGAGCAGGAAATGTGGAGGTGTCGAGCGCGCGCTGTGACTTGACTTCGGCTCGGGACGTCCGCGGGGATGATCGGCGGTCCTTAACTCCAGCCAGCCCCCCGGACGAGGCCCCCGGGTGAGTTGCAACTCCGGCCAGGACCTCGATCGAGGCCGCAGGGGGAGTTGCAACTCCGGCCAGCCCCCCGGACGAGGCCCCCGGGTGAGTTGCAACTCCGGCCAGGACCTCGATCGAGGCCGCAGGGGGAGTTGCAACTCCGGATCACCTCGTCGAGCATGCCGGACCTGAACAGGTGGACACGACCCCCGGGTGGTTGTCCGCTAGACCGGTGCCGGCGTCTCGGTGCCCCGGGTCGCCGGTGGCACCCCGCCGCCGCTGCCGGACGTCGCGCCGCCACCGGCGCCCGGCGTTGTCCCGCCGCCCGCGCCAGTCGCCGCCCCAGCGCCCGGCGTTGCCCCGCCGCCCGCGCCGGTCGCCGCCCCGCCGCCCGTGCCGGTCGCCGTCCCGCCACCTGCGCTGGATGCCGAGGCGCCACCTGCGGGCGCCGCAGCCTCCTTCTTCGTCCTCTTCCGGCCCTGGCCGGCCCGCCCCACCACGTACAGCGACGGGAACCGCGCGTCGCGCTGCGGATCGTACCGCAGGAAGCGCAGCCCGAGCTCCTGGACCTCGACATAGAGCGGCCTGGCGAGCGTCCACGCGCGCTGGAGCAGGTCGTACGCCTCGCGCGCCTTCGGGCTCAGCGCCGCGCCGAGCACGGCGAGCATCTGGGAGGCGAGCCGCCGGGCGTCGGCGAGGTCGGTCGCACGGTAATGGACCGGATCCGTGGACACGACGTCGTGCTTGGCCTGGTAGATGTCCGCGTAGCCGAGGAGGTCGTACGCGCGATCGAGGTAGCCCGTCCCAGCGCTGAGGCGGCGGAGGACGGGGCCGATCTCCGGGTCGTCGCCGAAGAAGTGCTCGCAGACCTTCTGGAGACGTGACTCGACCTCCGCCGACTCCTTGTCGAGGGCCGCCGAGAGCTTGGCGCCGCTGGTGAACGCGCCCGCGGCGTCCGCCTGGCGGTAGGCGTGGAGGAGGATGAGCGCGAGCGCCTTCAGGTGATCGAGGTTGTCGAGCTGGAACTCCCCCTGCGCGGCCGCGCCGCGGTAGAGCGCGAGGAGCGGCGGGGCCTGCGTGAGCGCGTGCACGGTGAGCAGAGCTCGGCTGACCGACTCGACGTCGACGCGCGGGACTTCCAGCCGCTCCGGCGTGATGGCCGTGAGCCGCGGGCGGTACGCGGCGACGAGATCCTCGGCGAGCTTGGGATCGTAGCCGTGGGGCTCGGCCGTGAACCCCGCGAGCTGCGCGGAGAGGGTGGTGACGACGGGCGGCGCGAACGCCAGCGGGTCGGTGCCAGGAACGAAGACGGACGCCAGGGCTTGCCGGCGCGAGTTCTTTTTGTTGGTAGCCATGATCACGCGAGGCTACGGGCGCGGCGTCTCCAGGTGGAACCGCCGGGCATGATCGCGACGCGACGCGGAACCATGGCGAGGGGGCGTGATGGACAGCGGTGGTCAGCGCCTGATGGCTGGTTCGTCGACAGGGGCGGCGCGCTGTGGTTCCACCCTGAACGCACGCTCCCCCGCGCCATGGCTGTCTGTGGCGCTCACCGCATGCACTTTTCTTTGACATCCGCCGGGAATTTCACAGCCGAAGATGCAATGCGACTGCCCCGGACCGCACGGGAGACGGCTACACCAGGAGCGCTCCCCGCCGGCCACTGGATGATGTAGATGGCAATGCCGCGCCGGACAGGATCCCATCGAGTCTGGCGAGGCAAATCATGGAAGCGTGATCTGCTCCCGACGAGGTGAACCGTGCGCCGTGCTGCTCTCCTTACACGCCCATCACGCGCCGCGATCTTCGCCGCGGTCCTCTTGCTCCCTTGCGTTGGCGCCGCTGAGCCATCCGAGCGGGCCCGAAAAGTTCAAGAGTTGATGCAAGAGGCGGAGAAGGCCGCGAAGCGGCTCGAGATCGCTCGCGCTCGCGACTACTGGGCGCAGATCTACGCGCTCGATCCCACGCCGATGGCCATCTGCCAGCTCGGGCAATACGATCTGCGCCTCGATCGCCTCGAGCAGGCCGAGGAGGAGCTCTCCAAGTGCGTCGAGCAGATGCCCGCGCCGACCAACGACCTCGAGCGCCGCCGCTACGAGGTGAGGCACGCCGATCTCGCGGCGGTCCGGCAGCGCCTGGCAGAACTCCAGGTGAGCGCCCCGCCGGACACGGCGCGGATCCTCGTGGACGGTCGCGAGCTGAGCGCGGGCGGTCGTGTCTTCGTCGCGCCTGGACAGCACGAGGTCACGGCGACCGGAAAGCACGGGCAGGTGGCCCGCGCGCTCGTGAAGGTGGCGGCGGGGGACTCGCGGCACGTCTCCCTCACCTTCGAGGTTCCGAAGTCCTCCCCTGCGAGATCCCGTGCGCCGGCTCGGGTCGCTCCAGCGTCGGCGCGCTCCCGGCGGAACCCCTGGATCATCGGCACCGGCGCGGCCGGCTCGGTGGCCCTGCTCGGTGCAGGCGTGGGCCTTCACCTGGCCAGCGACGCCGCGGAGCGCGAAACGGCCGCCAAGGTGTCTCGCTTGCATGACGGCTCGATGCTCCCGAGCAGTGCGCGGTTCAGCGAGGTCTACGACGAAGCGAACGCGGCCAACACACGAGCGAACGTGTTCCGCGGCCTCGGTACGGCTGCCCTCATCACAGGCGCGGCGCTCGGCGCCGCGACCGTCGTCTATGTGGTCTTCCCCCGGGGGAAGGCGGAGATCCGGACGCGAGCCGGAGGCGCGGAGCTCAAGCTCGTATGGTAGCCATCGGCCATGTCTGGGAAGGCCACGAGATCCTGAACGAGGAGCGCGGCATGGTCCGCCACTTCCTCGCGCGGCAGATCGGCGACAAGAGGGATCTGGTCTGGTTGCACATCCGCCACGGCGCGCGCCTCGATGACGCCGTGTTCGCTGAAGACATCGCGCGCCTGCAGCGCCTCTCGGACGAGGTCCCGGAGATCGTCCGCGTGCTCTACGGCGGGGTGAGCGGCTCCGTGGCGTGGGCAGCGACCCCCGTGCTCAGCGACGCGATCCCGCTGGTTGACGCGACGCGCGAGAACGACCTCGGGCCGGCGGATCTCAAGGTGCTGCTCGACATCGGCCGCTGTCTCGTGCGTGCGCACGAGCTCTCCATCATCCATGGCGCCCTCAGTCCCGATCGGGTCTTCATCGTGGGCGATGGCCGCTACGCCATAACGCACTTCGGGTTCGCGCGTCTCTTTCAGCTTGGTGCGGAGGAAGCTCGTCAAGATCCGTATGGATATGCGCCGCCGGAGCTCATCTCGGGTGGTCGTCTGGGACCTCGCGCGGACGTCTACGGCTTCGGCACCCTCATGTACGAGCTCTTGGGCAAACGCGCGCTCTCGCCGTGGGCCCCTCACCGGAGCTTCCCCGCCGGAGCTCCTCCCCTGCTTCAGGTGATGATGAAAACCGCCCTTGAGGAGGCCCCCAAGCGACGGCAACCGAGCATCGAGAAGATGCTCTCTGTTCTGACCCCCTTTGCGCATGAGTGGGAGGAGCTTGGCGGACCGCCGGAGCTTCCCCACGCGCACATCTTCGCGGAACCATCCGGCTCTCGGCGCAAGCCGGACGAGGAAGCGCTGAGCTCCGTCGAGGACGAGGCGAAGCGGTCGACCTCGAGTGAAGAGGGCATACGAGCCAGCGAGCTCCCCACACCGCGCCCTTCCGATGCGCCCGATGCGGTCAAGAGCGTGATGCCACCGCGGGACGGCATCGCCCATGTGCCTTCGGTCGCCACGCCGCGGCCTTCCGGAGCGCCCGACACGCTCAAGAGCGCGATGCCGCCGCGGAATGCGCGGGACAACGTCTCCCATGCGCCTCCGGTCGTATCGCGGTTGCCCTCGGCCGAGCTGCCGGACCTCGATCCGACGCTGCCCGTACTGCCGGCCCCCTCGACCCCTCCGCGTTCCCCGGTACTGCCCGTGCCACCGGCGCTTTCGACCCCTCCGCGTTCGAGCGGCAGCACGCGGCGCAGCTCCCCTGTGCGCCTGCTCGGCGCCGTGCTCACGCTCGCCTTCTTGCTCGGGAGCTCGGGAGCGGTCCTCCGCTGGTGGGAGCAGTCCCCCCGCAGAGCCGCGCCGCGCCTCGCGCGGGTCGTCCAGGCTGTCCAGGTAGCAGCCGTCCGAGCAAGCGCACAGCCTGCCCCGCGGCCGTTCGATGCTCCCCAAGCGCCGCCGCCTGTCGAGTCTCACTCCGTCACGGACCGCCAGGTCGTTTTCACGAGGCAAGCCGTGAAGACGCCGTCGAAGGATGGCGACATCTGCTACGGGCTGGTTGCTTGCGGGCCGCACAAGTACTGAGCCAAGGGAAGAATTCACCATGCGATCAGGCTCTTGTTTTGCTCTCAGCTTGGCGGCGCTGCTTGGCTGTGGCGATGAACTGGACGTTTATGGCCCACGAATGGACGATGATCCCGTGTGGCTGTGGGTGGGTACCGAGGCGGAGGCACCTCCATGTCCCGGCGAGCGCCTGGTCGAATGGGAGGGTTGGGGTAACGAGACTGTTCCCGAGATCTGCGGCGCTTGTACGTGCGGTCCCGCCGCCTGCGTCCTGCCGTCCACAGTAACGGCCCAGTCGTCGCTATGCTCCAATCCCGGAGCAGGAACTCGGGTCACGTTCAATGCCGCAGCGAGCCCAGTCGGCGTGTGCACTCCGGTCGATTCTCCCATCGCGAGCGACACCTTCGTTTCGGTGACCTACGAGCCGCCGGCCCTGGAACGCGCGTGCGTTCCTTCGCAACTGGAGCCGCCGCCCATCTCGGGAGACTTTGCCAGGGTCTGCCCCTACGATGCGGAACAGAATGCTTCGCGCCGTTTTATCTTGTGCATCACGCCCGAGCACGATGGACTTTGCCGACCGGGCTTCTCCAAGAGGTTGAAGTATGCGAGCCGGCGCCGCGACAACCGCACATGCACGCCGTGCGCTTGCAGCCCTCCATCAGGAGGCAATTGCAGGGTCGACGTGCTCTTGTACGGTGATGCCGGCTGCGTGAATCAGCTTGACACGGGTTTCGGGATTGGCCTCAATGACACGACATGCCACGACACCCCCGCGCCGGAGCCGCTCTCGGCTGTGCGCGTGGTGCTCACGCAGGACGAGCCGGGCAGCTGCACACCAACGACGAGCACGTCTGAAGTCCGCGGCCTGGTAGAACATAACGATGCGCGCGTGTTCTGCTGCGCCACGAAACCGTTGCCGTGAAGGGGTGGTGACCACGATGCGCTCGGCTGCGTTCCGCATATTGGCCGTTTTCGCTCTCACCGGCTGCTCGTCGGAATCCTACGATTTGCCACTTCCGGACGATCGCGACCAAATCTACGTTCGGCTTGAGAATCATGGCGGCGACACGGACTGCCTCTTCGGAGACGAAATATTGTGGGAGGGATTGGTCGGGAAGGAAACTCTGGACAAATGTGAACCCTGTCAGTGCGGCCCAGCCGCCTGCATGCTGCCGTTGAAGGTGACCGCACACGCCTCGGTCTGCCCTGGCGAGGACGATGTCGGGGCCGTGGAAGCCACCGGTTCCTGGGATGGGTCTTGCGCAGCGGCTGCCATGCCCGTCCAGAGCGACACCTTTGCGTCGGTGACCTTCGAGCCGCCAGCGCTAGCTCCTTGCTCGCCCGTGGCACCGGTGCCGGAGCCGTGGCGCCGTCCGCTGGCAGACGTAAGGGCTTGCAAACCCAGGGCTCCCAACTGGATCCCTGGTTCAGCCTTTACGTGTTACCCTCCACAGGACAGTGGCGAATGCTGGAAGGGCTACCCGTTTCGGCATGACTTCTCCACGGTCATCGATACCCGCACCTGCACGCCATGCTCCTGTGGCGCACCGACTGGTGGGAGATGCACGGTAGAGACCACGCTCTACCAAGACGTTCGCTGCTTCGACGAGCTTGGTAACACGGTGATCTCCAACAGCGACTCGCCGTTATGCAGCAGGGCTGACAACGCGCCACTCGCAGCGATGCGGTCCGCGTTCACGCAGAACGAGCCTGGCACATGCACCCCTTCAGTTTCCAAGATAGAAGGCGGCACGCTGGAGCCGGGGGATACTCATGTGGTATGCTGCGACCGATAGACGCGCTCCCGTGGTCCGCGACGATTCATAGGCGGCCGTAGATGCGCGCGTTCTAAGTGGATGTTGCGATGTTGGCAAGCTGGGATACTGCCCAAGTTGTGATCGAAGCCCCCGGTCGTGCAGGTCGCCTCGTCCCCCTCGTGAGAAACTCGTTCGACCCTGGCTTTGAACATGTTCTTGTGATTTGTACATTCCCGTATGGATCCGAGAGTGTCGCCCACTGAGCTCAATAGTGTTCATGTTCGCCGGCCCTACTCGACAAACGAGCGCCAAAAATTGTTGAACAGTCCGTGGGTGTTGCGCTCGACCGGCACCAGATTCCAGAAGTCGTTAGTGCCCCCGAATTCGTGAAATTAATGTGATGGATGTCATACTTGTGCTGCCGCACGCGGCCGAACGCGTCGCGCGCCGTCCGCGTGATCGCACCGCCCGGATCGGTGACCGTGTACAGCGCGCCGAACGGGCCATGCTTGTAGCGCGTGACCCCCATCGCCGTGTCGGTGACCGTCACCGGCCGTCCCAGCGGGTCGTTCTCGATCACGGTTACGTGATCCAGCGCATCGGTGACCTCGGCGTGCAGGCCATCGTGATCGGTCTCCACGACCGCGCCCCACGGCGTCGTGTGCCGCACCTCGCGGCCTACGTTGCCGAGCGCGTCGAAGTCCGTCTCCTTCGCCATCGTGTCGCGCAGCGGCGTCGCGGCGCCGGTGTCGACCGTCGACGACGGCGCGCTCCCCGAACCCGAGGAACTGCCGCCTGAGCCGGTGGTAGCGCCCGTGGCGGTAACGCACCTCGAATCGCCGCAGCCGGTCCGCACCGTTTCCCGCCGGCATCACGCTGGCCTGTCGATGTTGCTTGCCTTAGGCGTCCGCCACAACTGCCCTATCCATTCTACCACGTCGTCACTCAGCGGCATCCGCTCTAGAAGCTCCAGGTCTTCTCTTTGTCGCCTGAGCTCCCGCTGCATTAATGGATGCTCAAGAATTCGCGTCTCCAAGTCTGGATCTTGCGGTCGCAGTGACTCCAATTCTTGAATATGCATATCCACAGTGTCACGGGCCAGCGAGGCGGCCTCTACCGCAGGTTCAACTTCGTCCTTTTTAACAAGCTGCAGTACAAGCTCGCAACAATTGGCGGCGTCGAGGCCCGCGGATACAAACTCTGAATCGAAGTCTTCGGTGTCGGGTTCCGCCGCTTCGCACCGGGCAAGACCCTCACACAGAGCCGCAGCGTCAACCGTCTCGCCGCGGAGGTATCTCCAGCCCATGTCGAGTGCTTCCGAGAGCGCTCCGATGTCGCCCCACTTATGATGCCTGCTGAAAGCGACGTAATTTGGTGCTAGCCGCTCAGCGCATGACAAAACGAAGGCGAGTCGCCCCCGGTGAGATAGGCGCTCTGCCCGTGCTCGCAGTAATCCGGTGTTGAATGCTTGTTCCATGATGGCCTTCTACCTGGGCCTGAGATGTGTTGCTGGTGCAACCCCCTGGGCCTCAAGAAATGACGCGCACTCCGGACATATGGCGCGACTAGCTCCTGTGGTCGTCGGCGTGAGCCCCATTCTTCGTGCGGTAATCACGCCAGTCACCTCGGCGTGACCGGGACCGATTCCCTCCACTTCGCCTCCACGAAGCAGGGCTCTTTGGGCAGGCCTCAGGGTGCGTTCGCTGGAGCTGACGACCCTCGTCCCCTCGGCAGTGTCAGTTACGGCGATGGTCGTGCGACGCTGCGTCGCTGGTGAGACCGCGCCGTGGATCTCCCTCGCCCTCGTGCTGAGATCAGCTATGCTTTTGGCGGATCGAGCGGCAAGCGCTGCCTCCTCCGCCGCCGCCCCCAGTCCCCTCCCCATTCCGAAGATGGTAGCCGCCGCGAGGATCACCGATTTCGTCCCCGCCGCGCCGGCTTCCCGGTAGTCGCCTCCGTCGATTGCGAGCGCCGTGTCCGCGGCGCCTTGCCCGATGTGGTAGAGCGGGTTCACGGCGTTGAGCGCGCCGAGGATCCCGTCCTGCTCGTAGCCTTCCCAGATTGCGTCGCCGAGCTCGTAGCCGCTGTAGATCCCGAACGTCAGCGCGTTGAGCACCATCGTCCGCGCGATGCCCACCCCTACGTCGCGCGTGCCCTCGGCGGCGCCCAGCAAGGCCTGACCCACGACGGTGCCCGGGCCGCCTGCACCGGCGTGCTCCGGCGAGACGGTCACCGGCTGCGGCGCGTAGCCCGACGAGGTTCCGGTCGTGCCCACGTCGACAGGCGCCGTCGTCGCTCCGACCTCCGCGGCTTCGGCCTCGCGCGTGCGCCACGGGGGCGGAGGCCCTCTGACAGTGACCTGAAGGTGGTTCGGGGATGGAGTGACTCCGTCATCCTCGAGCAACCCTGGAGCTTGCGACCCTTCAGGCCCTTCGGGCTCTGCCTGAAACCCGCTCGGATCCACGTGATTGAGCGGGTCGTTGCGCACGTAGCTGTACGGGTTCCAGCTCTGGCCCGAGAGCGGCGCTTGCACGAGCGGATCGGTCGTCAAGAACCGCCCGATCCTGGGGTCGTACATCCTGCCCCGCATGTTCACGAGCCCGAGCTCCTCGTCGCCCTCGTGCCCGGTGAACCCCAGCGCCGTCCCGCTGGAGAACGACGCCGGCGCGGGCTGCCCCCACACCGGGTCCCTGCGCTGGCCGAAGGGATCGTAGCTCCTGCGCTCGATCACATCGCCGTCCTCGCCGGTGAGCGCATCGACCGAGCCGAGGTGGTCGACGTGCACGTAGCGCGTGCCTGGCTCGGCGCCTCCGCGGGTCACGATGGCCACCACCCGCTCCGGCGAGTGGACGTTGTAGCGATGCTCCACCGCGCCCGTCGCCACGTCGGTGACCCGCTCGTAGAGATCGCCGAAGTAGAGCGTCTCCTCGTCCGGGGTGGTCTTGCGGATCCGCTGCTGGTCGCCGTCGTAGGCGAACGAGACGGTGCTCGCGCCCCGCGTGATCGTCGCCGGCAGGTCGAACAGCGTGTAGCTCACCGTCACGCCGCCCGGTCGCGCGATCTGGTTGCCGACCGCGTCGTAGCCGAAGCTGTCGGCGCCTGCGCCGGTGACGGCGTGCGGGTGCAGCGGGTCCTCGTACGCGAGCGCGCCGGCGTCCGACGTGAAGGTGAGATTGCCGTTCGGGTCGTGGTCGTAGCGGAGCGCGCACGGCGCCGTCGCGCTCTCGACGTCGCTGAAGTACGCGCACGTCAGCCGCTCGAGCGGATCGTAGCGGAAGCGCTCGCTCCGGTGCTGCGGCTGCAGCGCGTCGGTGCGGCGCGTGAGGCTGAGCCGCGCGTCGTAGCCGTAGTCCAGCTCCTGCACCGCCGCCGCGCCGCTCCGGGTGATGACGCTCTTCAGCCGCTGCCTGTCCGCGTAGTAGCCCCGCTCCGTGATGGCGCCGTTGCCGAACGTCTCCTCGCGGAAGCGGCCCGCGTTATCCACGGCCGTCAAGCGCCAGTACGCCGATCGGGTCGCGCTGTCGCGCACGGCGAGCACGTGGCCGTGCGCGTCGTGGTCGTGGGCCACCACGAACGGCGCCGCGCCGGCGGGCGTGGGATAGGTGATCGCCTCGACGCGGCCGAGCTCATCGTAGTCGAGCCTGCTCTCCAGCGCCGCGCGCTCTCCGTCGATGCGGAGCGTCACGGTATCGAGCTTGCCGTGCTCGGTGTAGCCGTACGTCTTCTCGCCGTCGGGGCTCTCGAGCACGTGGAGCTTGCCGATCCCGTGCGGCGCGGTGTCCCAGGTCCACGTGGTCGTCTGCCGCTCGGCGCCGTCCTCGTCCACGCGCGAGCGGGTGCGCCCGAGCGCGTCGTAGGCGAGCGCCATCACCCGCCCGAGCGCGTCGGTCGAAGAGAGCAGCTCGCCGAAGCCGTCGTTGGTGAAGACCGTCGTGCCCCGATCGGGATGGTCGAGCTGCCGCACGCGCCCGAACGCGTCGCGCGCCGTCCGCGTGATCGCACCGCCCGGATCGGTGACCGTGTACAGCGCGCCGAACGGGCCATGCTTGTAGCGCGTGACCCCCATCGCCGTGTCGGTGACCGCCACCGGTCGTCCCAGCGGGTCGTTCTCGACCACAGTCACGTGACCCAGCGCATCGGTGACCTCGGCGCGCAGGCCGTCGTGATCGGTCTCCACGACCGCGCCCCACGGCGTCGTGTGCCGCACCTCGCGCCCTACCGCGTCGTGCTCGTAGACGTCGTAGAGGATGTCGTCTTCCGGCGTGCCCTCGCTCACCGGCACCGAGCGCCGCGCGATGTGCTCGCCGCGCGCGTCGTACGCGATCGCTTGCATCAAGCGCGGCGGCTCGCCGGTGGCGCCTTCTACGGAGGGCCCGTACCAGAACCACCGGATCGGACGGCCGAAACTGTCGTACTCCACCGTATCGTCGGCGCCGCCCGCCGTCGTGGTCCGCTGCACCACGCGCCAGGCGTCCTGGTCCGGGCCGCCGTCCTTGGTGCGCGACAGCGCGATCGCCGTCTGCGTCCCATCGGGCCTTCTCTCGAGCCCGAGGCGGCCGAAGCCGTCGTGCCTCCACTCGGTCACGAGCCCGTTCGGATCCTCCCGCTTGACGAGCACGCCGAGCCCATCGTCGAACTCCACGCGCGTGGTGTGGCCGGCCGCGTTGACGTGCGTCTCAGGGAAGATCCCCTCGGCGTCGTACGTCGTGCTCCACGACCGGTGATGGCCGAACGCGTCGTCCGCCGTCACCTCCGTGACGTTGCCGAAGTCGTCCCGCGCGACCACGACATCGAGCTTCGTGTCCGGGATGCCGTCGTCGCTGTCGATCGACTCGGTCTCGATCTCGCCGTAGACTGTCGTCGTGCGCGCGAGCAGGCGGCACTGCGAGCTCCCCGTGGCGGCGCTGCACTCCTCCTCCGTCTCCAGCTGGCCGAGCACCCAGCGCTCGGTATCGTTCTTGAAGGTGCGCGTGACCTCAAGCGTCAGGTCCACGCCGCGGGTCGAGACCTCCTCGGCGCGCACGTTGCCGAACGCATCGAAGTCCGTGACTTTCGCCACGGTGTCGCGCAGCAGCGTCGCGCCGCCCCCGCCGCGCTCCACCCGCTCGACGTAACCCCGCACCATGGGAGCATCGCCGCCCGCCGGCGGATACACCCCCTGCGCTCGCCGGAGCCGGCGCTCGGTCAGGAGCGTGAAATAGCTCGCGCCCTCGCTCGCCGGCACCAGCTCCCGCTTCAGGTCGAGGAACGAGAGCTCGAACTGCTCCGGCCGCGGCTGACCCAGCAGCCCTGGAGCCCAGCGCCATTCTTGCGCCACCTGCCCGGCGAACGGAAAGATCTCGAGCTCCTCGTCGAACGTAACGTTGTCGTAGCGCTCGGCCGTCGCTGCGCCGGTGTCGACCTCGACGACCACGCGCTCCCCGAACCCGAGAAACCCGCGCCCGAGCCGATGGTAGCGCCCGTCGCGGTAGCGGACCTCGAAGCGCCGCGGCCGGTCCGCGCCGTTGTTGACGGCGTAGCCGCTGACGACCCGCCGCGGCCCCACCGCGCAGCGGCGCGGATAATCGCAGCCGTTCGCCGGGTCGTCACGCGACAGGTAGAGCATGCTCCCCCGCTCCGCAGCGCCCGCGGCCGTGTCGTTCGTGATCGAGCCATCGGTGAGGTGGCCATACGAGACGCTCACGTTCGGCACGAAGCCCGCCTCGCTCGGTTCGTGCGCGTTCATCCCGTCGGCGACCGCGACGAGGAGATCCCGATCGGCCGCGCGGTTCTGGAAGATCGTGAACACGCCGTCGATCGGCAAAACCACGTCCTGGGCTCCATCGCCGTTGAGATCCCCGATCCGCGGCCCGTGCGGCTCGGCGAGCGTGACGACGTCCCCGACCGCCGCCTCGAACGGGATCTCCGGGTCGACCAGCGCGAAGGTCGGCCCGTCGCGCGCGCCCGTCGCCTCCAGGACGGCCCAGGAGGGTAGCGCGAGCGATGAGCCCGGCAGCGTGCCCGGCGGCACCGGCATCAACAAATCCTGCAGGCCGTCGCCGTTGTAGTCCAGCGGCGTGGCGAGCCGGAAGAACGTGTCCTGATCGCCGAGACCGACCGGGCCGAGGCTGTCGACCGACGGAGTATCGAAGGTCGGCCCCGTGTTGAGGTACGTGCGCAGCCCGCGGTGGCTGAAGCCAGCTTGCACGGCGTCTGGCAGCCCGTCGCCGTTGACGTCGAGGAACACGGTACGACCGCCGGGAGGCGGCTGAGGGAGCTCGGTGTCGAACACCTCCCAGCTCCCGTCGCGCCGGCGGGTGAGCGCGGCGTAGGTCGACGCGGGGACCATCGTGTTGTCGCTGAACGTCAGCACGGTCGCCACGACGAGATCGACCTTGCCGTCGGCGTTCACGTCGAGGGTCTGGAGCTCCATCTCGCAGGGAAACCCGTTGAGAGGGGCGAGCGCCTCCCCTTCGGGGTCGAACCCTGCCGGCGTCCCGTCGCGCTCCGGCTTCCAGCGGTGGACGAACCAGGTCGCCTCGAGCGGGTTCTGGGTCAGCTCGCGGCTGTGGTCGTCGCACTGGACCAGGTCGGGTACCCCATCGCCGTCCACGTCGGCGAGGTGCATCGCGCCCTCGGGCATGCGCAGCCCAGGCGGCGGGACGCGGAGCGGGAACGGCCGGCGGATGCCCGTGTCGTGGACCTCGAAGGTCCGGTCCGGCCGGGCCAGCAATACAAGCCAGGTGTCGGTGGCGCCGTGAACGTCATGGAGCAAGACGTCCATCAGGCCATCCTGGTCGTAATCCAAGGCCGTCCCGAGCTCCGGCTGAAGGATCGTCGGATCGGCGGGCTCGGGCGGATCGGCGACCACCGGCCAGTCCTCGAACAGCGCCAGGGTCGCAGGCTCGAGGTGAGCCTCCGACCCGCTCGACCCTTGATTGCGCGCGACGAGCCAGCTTGTCACGGGATTCCGAGGCGTGCTGAGCGCCGGGTGCGTGTCCGGCAGCACGAGGTCATCGAGCCCGTCGCCATCGATGTCGAAGAGCATCGGGCTGGCCTTCCTGGAAGTCGGCTTAGAGACGCTCGTCGCGATCCTCCGGAACCCGGTCTCGCCGCGGCTGTACTGAAATCGCGTGGGCGGCTTGCAGACCCCGTCGCCCGCGCACTCCTCGACCTCGGTCAGGAGCGTCCGCCGCGTCGTCTTGCTGACCTCGTACGTGAACCCGTAGCGCCGGACCAGCGTGTCGTCCCGGCCGAGCATCTGGATCTCGTCGAGGCGCAGCGCGCTCTGGAGCGCCATGCCGCCGGCGTAGTGCGTCCGGACATCGGTCGGCTCCTTCGTCTCATACACGAACCGAACCGCCCGCGAGGGATCGAGCGACGGCTCTCCCTCGAAGCTGGTGTAGCGGATCTCGTCGAGCGCGTACTCCGCCGTGAAGCCCTCCTCGGCCCCGGCGAAGCAATACTCGTAGGTCATGGCGTTGCCACGGCCGTCGCGCGTCTTGGTGGCGAGCCACGCGCGCGGGGCGCCGCCCAGCGCGAGCGGCTTGCCGCTCTCGCTCCTGCCGTACTCGATGACGAGCCCGGACGGCATCATCGCCTCGAAGAAGAGCGCCTCCGCGGGCGCGTCCCCATCCGCGGCGTAGTGCCCGACCACCTTGACCATCGTGTCGGGGAACGTCCTGTACTCGATGATCCCCGGCGCTCGCCCCACGGCGACAAGCCGCTTGTCATCGAGGCATAGCGCGTCGTCGGCGTCGTACCGGACGCCCCGGATCTCCCCGTCCTGCGCGAGGTTCTTCGGACACCGCGTGATTGCCGACAGCCCGGCGATGGAGAAGCCCAGCCCGAGGACACCCTCGCCGGCGCCGTTATCGAATCGCAGGGCGAGCCGCGGTTCCACGTCCGCCCGCCCCGGGATGGTGGCCAAAGGCATCACATACACTGCCTCTCCGCTGCTCGTGACCGAGAACCCCCCCGCCATCGCGCCGGCAGAGACGGTCTTCACCCCCGGCGCGCGGCCGGCCCTCGGCGGCTCATGCGTATCGCCCGTCCGGCAGGCGATGGTGCTGTGAGGACGAACCGGCGGGAGCTCGGGCGCGCACGAGCATCCCGCCTGCGCGAGCACGCAGCTCAGGCACATCAAGAGCGGGATCAACGCCCGCAGAGCACGTTGCGGAACCGGCGCCATCGCGGCCTCCCTCGCGGACAGGAGCGCATGATGTCGCAGCGCATGTCAAGCGCCTTCCGGGAGCCTGGGATCGACGTAGATGCGGTCTTTCTAGGATGGGATGCTTCGATCACTTCATTGGACAGCCTCGGCGCCAGGCGTGAGACGCCATGAGGCGCCGCCGCCCGTTCGTCGTGAACAATGCAGCGCTTCCCAGAACGCTCGCGGCGGCGTCGGCGGAGAATCCGCCTTCGCGCACCGCTGCGCCCGTTGCTGCGACATGACCATGGATCATCTTGTTCGGACGCGGCGCGGGTGCCGCGTCCGTTACAGAAGGCGGCGCTCGTCTCGCGAGCCCACGTGAAGCGAGTCCGCGCTGATGCCTTGGATCGACAGGCTAGCCTTGCGGGCCCTGGTCTGTACGATCAAGCCAACGGCGCGATCGGACAGCCGCCCGCCGAGCTGACCTCATTGGTTAATCCCGACGAAGAGCGGCCCGCTCGGCGCCAGCGCGGCCGCGTCGATCCACGACCGCACCGCGCGCGGGGCGCACGTGATCGCGTGATGGCCGGGCGGGATGAGGATCCGCCGCGCGGCACAAGGAGCTCGAGCCCCTCCTCGCGGTGGACGACATCGGCGACGTTCAGCCCGACGAGCTCCGCGCGCCGGAGCCTCGCCGCATAACCGACGAGCAGGAGCGCGCGGTCGCGCAGGTCGACCAGGGCGCCGCCCATCGCGGCCATCATCTGTGCAAGCTGGGCGGCCGTCAGCTCGGCTGCCTTCTGGGGCGCGTGAGAGCCCGCGTCGATGAGCCGGCGCCGCCACGCCATCACGAGCGGGTGGTTCGTCGGCGGAGCGAAGCCGTGCAGCTCATGCACCTTGGCAATCGCGGTGCAGGCGCCTCAGCGTCGATGCCGACAGGCCCTCCGCTGCGAGCATGGCAAGGTAGGCGATCAGGAGACGCGGCCGAGCGGGGAGCGCGCGCGAGGAGCGCGTGGCGCACCAGCCCTCAAACTGCCGCCAATGCGCCGTATAGACCCGGCGTGTATTGTCCGGGAGATCGACGCCGTCGAACAGGCTCTGGAGCTCGGTGCCTTTCTTCGCGGCTTCGTCGCGGCCCATGATCGCCACCCCGGTGAGACGGACACGGTCCCTGGCGCACGGCGGCACGCTCCTGACCACCGAAGTGGTTCGTGGAGTGCCTGCGCCTGTGCCCGTCGCGATCCGCTCGCAGCATCTGCAAACCTACCGGCGCCCTGCTGTCCGCTGCTACGAGGAATTGCGGCGCCTCAAGCTGGCTTGACGCCCGAGGCCTCGTCGGGCTCCTCGGCCTCGGCTTCATCCTCTTCCAGATCGGTCGCGGCGCTGGGCCGCCGACGCCGGGGGCGGATACCGCTCGAGCAGCTCGAGGAACGGCCTGTGCAGATCCATTCTACGTTGAGCTCGGCCGGCGAGCGCAAGCGGATCGTCTACTCGTCCGGATCGAGCTCCCAGCCGAAGACGCCGGGGGTGCGCGCGCGGTGCTTGCCGAGCACCTCGCCGGGTAGCCAGGGGCCGTCGGCGGCCCAGCGGGCGGTGAAGGCGTCGCGCAGCACGAGCTCCGCCAGCTTGCCCCTCGGCGAGAAGCCCCACTCGGCCTCCTGCGACACGTCGTCCGGGTCGGCGTAGAGCCGCCAGACGAAGAACCCGGCGCAGGTGCGCGCGTCGAGGAACGGCGCCACCACCGCCGCGTAGGCCTCGGCCTGCGAGCGCTCGTCGACCACCACGCCCTTCATCCGGTCGGGCCACTCCCACGGGCGCACCGCGGGGTCGCGGCGCGTTGTGTAGCCGATCTCGGTGAGCAGGACCGGCTTGCCCCACGCGCGCGCCACCGCGTCCACCCCTTCCGCCACCTTGCGCCCGCCGCGCAGGAGCTCCTCGAACGACGCGCCCTCGCGCTCCGCCAGCGGGTAGAACGCGTTGATGCCGATGAGGTCCAGCGCGTCGAAGATGACCGTGTGCTCGACGTCGTCCCAGTTCGCCGAGTAGGTGAGCAGCCCCGGATAAACGCGGCGCACGGCCTCGATGATCGGCAGGAAGCTCGCCGCGCGCGGCGTCGTCACCCAGCTCCGCAGCTCGACGCCCACGCTGAGCATCTCCGCGCCGCCCTCGCGCGCGACCGCGGCCCACGTGAGCAGGAACCGGCGGTACGACTCGGCCCAGCGCGCCCAGCCGGCGTCGTCCCCCGGGTCGATCTGCGCCCGCCACTCGCCGCTCTCGACCCAGAGGTGCGGGACGAGCAGCACCTTGAGCCCGCGCGCGTGCGCCTGCGCGATCGCCGCGAGCACGTTGCGCCGGTTCTCCTGGAAGGGCGCCTCGAAGACGAGATCGACGCCGGTGCCCTTGCCGTCCCACACGCGGCCGAACGGCGTCAGGCTGACCCAGGTCGCGCCCATGGCCACCGCCTCGTCCATCGCCCGCCCGCTCGCCGCGGTGCCGTAGCCGCGGCCCGGGTGCCGCAGGTTCTCGATCGGCCCGATCGTCACGCCGCGCACGCCGCCCCAGCCCGACACGGACCAGCCCGCCGCGCCGTGCGGCAGGTGCTCCGGCGCGAGCGGCGGCGCGGCGCGCGCAGGACGCGCAGGACCGCCGACCGCCGCCGCGGACACGGCGAGCGCGGCGCCCGCCGCCCGGGCGAGCGCACGTACCCCTCGACTCATCGCTGGCACGGACGCCTTATACCAGGCAGGCGCGCGGCGGTGTCGCGGACGTCACCCACCTTCCGGGCGCTGCGCGCCACCGCCCTCCGCCGGCGGCGGCGGCTGCGGCTCGCGCGCGCCCTCCGCCGGCGGCGGCTGCGGCGGTTGCGGCTCGCGCGCGCCCTCCGCTGGCTGCGGCGACGGAGGTGGCTGCGGCTCGCGCGCGCCCTCCGCCGACGGCGGCGCCTCCCGCCGGCCCGCGTCGCGCTGCTGCAGCGCTCGCGCGGTGTCCTCGCGCCACTTCCGCTCGCGCTCGAGCTTCTCGCGCCGCCGTCGCTCGCGCTCGACCTCGTCGTAGATCACGTCGGGGCGCCGCGGCTGGTACTGGCCTGCCCCGGGCGCCACGGCCTGCGGCGCCTCGCCACCCGGGCCCGCGAAGCCCTCGGCGTCCGGCTCGGCCGCCGGGGGCTCCGGCAGGGGCTCCGGCTCGGCGGGCGCTGCCACGGCCGGCCGCTTGATCGCGGCAGCGGAGCGCGCCGCCTGGGCCACGCGCCTCGTCACGCCCTTCGCCGCAGGCAGGGCGCCCGTGCCGGCGTCGAGCGTGCGCGCCTGCACGAGCCAGACGCCGCCCAGCCCCGCGAACAGCCCGAGCACCGCGAGCGCGATGGCGAGCCGCCGGGGCCACGGCGACGGCCCGCGACGCACCACCGTGAGCCGCTCCGTCTCGGCCGGCGTGACGCGCGGCGCCGCGTCGGTGCTGACACGCTGCGCCGGCCTGCGCCCGAGCGGGATGGGCGTCTCCTCGTCCGAGGACCGCTGCGCCGGCCTGTTCGCGGCCAGATCGGAGGAGCGCTCGGGCGGGGTCACCGTGACGACTGGCGGGGGCGGCGTGCGGCTCGCCCGCAGCTGCTCACTGCCGTCCCACGACGCGCCCGCGTGCGAGACCAGCGTGACGTCGGAGTGACTGCCTCGCCCGGGGGAGTCCCACTTGGCCGTCGTCTCGAGGTCGCGCATGAGATCGTCGGGCGACATCCTCGGCAGGTCGGCCAGCGTGTCGGCCTCCCACTCGTCACCGCCCGGAGCGGGGGCCGGCTTCGCCATGCGGACGGTCTCGTCTTCTGCCCGGAGCACCTCCCACACGCGCTCGGCTGCGTCCTCCGAGCCCTCGCCCCCGAAGCGCGCGAGGGCGAACGCGAGCTTCGCGACGTCCGGGGGGCGCGCCTCCGGGTCCTTGTCGAGGCAGCGCAGCAGGAGCGCCCTCAGCTCGGCCGGCTCGACGTGCGCGGGGAAGGGCGCGGGCGGCTCGTTCAGGACCTTGGTGCAGACGTCGAGCTCGGTGCGCGCCTCGAACGGGCTCGCGCCGCAGAGCAGCGCGTAGGCGATCGCGCCGATCGACCAGATGTCGGCGCGCTCGTCGATGCCGCCCGCGGACCGCATCTGCTCGGGCGCCATGTAGAGCAGCGAGCCGCGCATGGCGCCCGAGGCGGCGTTCGGGCCCTCGCTCTCGACGCCGCAGGCGACGGCCGAGACGCCGAAGTCGAGCACCTTCACGCTCGGCGCGCCGTCGCCGAAGCTGATGAACAGGTTCTCGGGCTTGATGTCGCGGTGGAGGAGCCCGGCCGCGTGCGCCTCGGCGACGGCCTCGCAGATCTGCAGGAGGTACTTCACCGCCTCCCTGACCCGGAGCGGCCCGCGGCGCTGCAGGTAGCTCGCGAAGTCGGACCCCTCTAGGTACTCGGTCACGACGAACGGCGCGCCTCCGTCGACCCCGAGGTCGAGGACCCGCGCGACGTGCCGGCCCGAGAGGGCGCGCGCGGCGTGAGCGCCCCGGAGCAGCCGCTCGACGGCGTGCCGGTTCTGGGCGATCTTCGGATCAACGCGCTTGAGCGCGACGTGCCGGCCCGACTCGAGATCGGTCGCGAGCTGGACGACGCCCACGCCGCCGGCGCCGATCCGGGTCTCCACCGCGTACCTGCCGGCGACGACCTCCTGCCTTCCCGGGCCGCCATCGGCCGCCCGCGGCGCGTCGTTCCGCTCGTGTGCGGCCGCGCGATCCTCTGCTCTGGGCTTCAGCGACGTCAACGCACTGCCTCGATGTGTGTCCGCGAGCTCCGCGGGTGGAGTCGAACCTGTCCTCTGAATAGCAGATTCAGAATGCTGCTATCGCGTCCATGACGTGTCGTCTAGCGACACATCCGCACGGGAGTGTCCTTTCTGTGCTGGCCGGCCAGCTGGCCGGCCGGCCACGCAGCCACACAGCCATGCCCGGCCGCGCAGCGCCCATGCGCCTTCCTCGCGATCCAGCCATGCCCGGCCCCGCAGCGCTCATGCGCTTTCCTCGCGATCCAGCCATGCCCGGCCCCGCAGCGCTCATGCGTCTGTCGCTGGCAGCCTGCAGCCGTCCCCGGCCGTGCGGCCATCAGCGTCGCTGGCAACCATGCAGCCGTCCCCGGCCGCGCGGCCATCAGCGTCGCTGGCAACCATGCAGCCGTCCCCGGCCGCGCGGCCATCAGCGTCGCTGGCAACCATGCAGCCGTCCCCGGCCGCGCGACCCGCTGCCATGCACCGTCCACGCCCGTGCAGCCACGGTCGCCTCGCCGCGCTTGGCCGCGGCCGTCCACGCGGCTCACGGTGGGAGACCCAACAGGAGCGCTACCACGTGGTCGATGCCGCTCATGACCAGGACGATCGCCGACGTCGATGCCGCGCCGAGCCCGAGCGCCTTCAGCGCGCCCCAGCGTCGTGCCCGGCGCGCGGTCAGCCGCCCGCGCTGGACGTCGCGCGTGACCCAGCACCACCCGAGCATGGACAGCGGGCCGAACGCGTAGAGGGCGGCGCCCCACGTCGCTCCGTTCCAGCAGGCATTGCGCTGCTCCGGCGTGACCGGCGTGAGCCGCCGGCGGTCCCAGAGCTGGAGCGCGAGCGGCAGCGCGATTCCGAGCACCATCTGGATTGCGAGGCGGAGAGTGCTCATGTCGCGCGCCGAGCTCCCGCGCGCCAGACCCGATCAGGCAACGCCGGCCACGCGCTGTCCACTCGCCCACGCCGCAGTGCGTCGCGGCAGAGCTCGGGTGAGCGACGCGCCGCACGTCTTCGCTGTCCTCCCGCGTCGAGGAAAGCGCCGCGAAAATCGCCCGCCGGCCTTCTCGTTGCCGACGGGGATTGATACGAACGAGGAATGACAACGACTGAGGCAGGGGACATCAGGAACGTTGCGATCATCGGACACAAGGGGGCTGGGAAGACATCGCTTGCCGAGGCGATGCTGTACGTCACCAAGGCGACAGGCAAGCTCGGCAAGGTGGACGACAGATCGAGTGTCCTCGACGATACCGCCGAGGAAAAAGAGCACGTTTGCTCGTTCGAGGCGAGCGTCGCGCACCTCTCGTGGGGAGGGAAGAAGATCAACCTCGTCGACACGCCGGGAGAGGGGAGCTTCCTCGCCGAGACGCGGCTCGCCCTCGCGGCGGTCGACGCGGCCATCCTGGTCGTGAGCGGCAAGGACGGCGTGCAGCCGATCACCGAGCGCGTCTTCGGCTGGGTGAAGGAGGCGAAGCTGCCGTGCATGATCGTCGTCACGAAGGTCGACGCCGAGAACGCGCGGCCCGACGAGGTGCTCGCCGACGTCCGAGCGCGCCTCAAGGCGCCTGTCGCGGTCATGGAGGAGCACGTCGGCGAGGGGCTGCAGTACCGGGGGGTCGTCGCGCTCCGGACGAAGAAGGCCTGGCTCGACAGGCCCGAGGCCCCCGCCGCCGCCGCGGGGTCTCCGGCGCCGGCCGACGTCGCCAGCGCCGTCGAGAGGGCGCGGGGCAAGCTCGTCGATGACGTCGCCGGCAGCGACGACGACCTCACCGAGCGGTACCTGACCGAGGGCGATCTCACGCAGGAGCAGCTCGATCAGGGGCTCCGCGCCGCGGTCCGCCGGGGGGCGCTCGTCCCGGTGTATTTCGCCTCCGGGGTCCGCCCGAGCGGCGTCGCCGCGCTGCTCGACGCCATCGTCGAGCTCCTGCCGCCGCCGACCGAGCGCCCGGCGTGGAGCGGCGTCGTCCCGAGCAGCAAGCCCGGGGCCGCGCCGCAGCCGGGGGAGCGGCCGGCGTCGGCGGACGCCCCGGCGGCGGCGTTCGTCTTCAAGACGTCGATCGATCCGCACGCCGGCCGCACGTCGTTCGCGCGCGTGCTCTCCGGGGTGCTCCGGCCCGACGCCGCGCTGCTCAACGCGAGCACGGGCAGCGCGGAGCGCCTCGGCAAGATCCACGTCGTGGTCGGCAAGGACCACAAGGCCGTGGACGAGGCGCGAGCCGGGGATATCGTCGCGCTGCACAAGCTGAAGGCCACGCTGAGCGGGCACACGATCTGCGAGGAGAAGCAGCCGTTTCTGCTCGGCGCGCCGGAGCTGCCGCCCGCGCTCTTCTCGCGCGGCGTGCGGTTCGACGCGAAGGGCGGCGAGGACAAGGTCGGCAACGCGCTCCACCGGCTGACCGAGGAGGACCCGGGGCTCACCGTGCACCAGGACGCGTCGACCCGCGAGCTCGTCGTCTCGGGCCTGGGCGCCCTGCACCTCGAGATCACGGTGGAGCGCATCCGGCGGCGCGTCGGGATCGACTGCCGGCTCGGCCCGCCGCACATCGCGTACAAGGAGACGATCACGCGGAAAGCCGCGGGCGTCGAGGGCAAGCACAAGAAGCAGACCGGCGGCCACGGCCAGTTCGGCGTCTGTTACATCGACATGGAGCCCCTGCCGCGCGGCGGCGGCTTCGTCTTCGAGGACGCTGTCGTGGGCGGCGCGGTGCCGCGGCAGTTCATCCCCTCGGTCGAGAAGGGCATCGTCAAGGCGATGTCGAAGGGCGTCCTGGCCGGCTACCCGATGGTCGACGTCAAGGTGCGGCTCACCGACGGCAAGTACCACGACGTCGACTCCTCGGACGCGGCCTTCCAGATGGCGGGCAGCAAGGCCTTCAAGGCCGCCGCGGCGCAGTGCGCGCCGGTGTTGCTCGAGCCGATCGTGCGGCTCTCGGTGACGGTGCCGAACGCCGCGATGGGCGACATCATCGGCGACATCAACAGCCGCCGCGGGAGGATCATCGGCACGGACTCGGTCGAGAGCCAGACGATCGTGAACGCGTTCGTCCCGCTCGCCGAGGTGCTCGAGTACGAGTCGAAGCTGAAGAGCATGACCCAGGGCAAAGGCACGTTCACGATGAGCGTCGAGCACCTGGAGATCTGCCCGCCCGTGGTGCAGGACAAGGTGATGAAGGAGAGCGGCTTCAAAGCCGAAGCGGACGAGGACTGACGCCGCGCCTCGCGGCCCGTCCCCCCGCCCCCGCGGCGGCGCGCCACGCCGCGGGCGGCGTCTCCGGGGGCCGGGCCGCCCGGCTACGGCCTGCCCGGCTGCGGCCTGCCCGGCTGCGGCCTGCCCGGCTGCGGCCCGGCTACCGGGCTACGGCCCGGCTACGGATGGATGTGGACGATCGTCCCCTCCCCCGTGGCCTTCCCCGTGCTCACGCCGTGCCACCCCTCGGGCACCGGCGGATCGGTCCAGAGGAACACCCGGCGCGCGTCGATCGGCGACAGGTTGATGCACCCGTGGCTGCGCGGCTTGCCGTAGTCGTCGTGCCACGGCGCCGCGTGGATCGCGTAGCCGGCCTCGAAGTACTGCACCCACGGCACGTCGCGGAGCTCGAACTTGTTGTCGACCTCGTGCGCGTCCATCGTCGTCGTGATGTGCTTGTCACGGATCCGGAACGTCCCGCGCACCGTGGAGAAGGTCTTCCTGGGGTCGCCGAGCCCGTCGCGGCCTGTCGCCGCCGCGGTCGCGAAGACGGGCTTCTTGCCCTCGTAGAGGATGAGCGTCTGGCTGAGGATCGAGATGTCGATCCACTTCACGTTCCCCTGCGCGAACGACGGCAGCTCCGAGGGCTTCACCGCGATGGCGACGTCGGAGTCGCGCACCCACGTCCCGTCCTTCGCCTCGACGAGGCGCGCGCCGCCGACCTTCTTCGAGCGCCCCGTGAGCTGCACGGCGGTGTGCCAGGGCAGCTCGCCCGCCTTCTCCATCTCGCCGCCCGAGATGTCGTAGCGCCTCGCGTCCTGCCGGTGCACGAACGCGAGCGGCAGCTCCCAGCCCTTGGTCATGTCGACGCCATGGAAGGTCGAGCCACGCGCGGGCTTGAGCTTCGAGGTGGGCACGAGCCGCGCGTCGGTGGTCAGCGCGAAGCGCCGCCCGCCGTCGCCCATGAAGGTGTCGATGAGCGCGAGGCCCGCCTTGCGCGCGATCCGGTTCGTGATGATCGCGTAGCCCGGGACCTTGAACGACGAGATGTTCGGGAGCTGCCGCCCGCCCTTGAAGAACCAGGGGATCTCGTCGCTGCCATTGCCGCCGAAGAGCTCGCTGTCGCCGAGCTCGGGCGGCTCGGCGGGCGGGTCGCCGACGGCGTTGCCCTGCGCGTCGACGGGGACGTCGTTGGCGCCGACCTTGATCTCGTCCCACTTCTTCTTGAGCTTCTTGTAGCTGCGGAGGTGCCGTTCCAGGCTCATCTCGTACTGGAATTGCTCCTTCTTGGAGGGCATCCGGTAGTAGTTCGGCGCGATCGCCCTGACGAACGCGTACGGGTACGGCATCGGCCTGGACAGGTCGGGCCGCCGCGTGAGCGCCCGGAGGATCGGGTGCTGCATGTCGATCGTCGCCTCGCCCTCCGCGCACATGTATCCGGCGGGCAGCACGCGGTAGTAGCCGCCCTGGCAGTCGTCGAACGAGACGGGCTTCTCTCCGCGGGGCGCCGTCCCGCCCGCGCGGAGGTAGCCGAGCTTCGGGGAGCGGCGGTCCGCCTTCTCGTAGATGGGCGCGACCATCTGCACGGCCCCGATGCGGGGCCCGTCCACGCGCGGGAGGGTGGCCGGGTCGTTCTCGGACGTCGTCTGCGCCGCGCCCGCGGAGAGGCTGACGATGCCCTCGGGCGTGGCGTTCTCCCCGTCGCCGCAGGCCGGCAGGATCGGCGAGGCGAGGACGGCGACAGCCAGGGCAAGCGGGAAGGAGCCGCGCGCGGGGGCCGAGATCGCAGTGCTTCGCTGTCGGGCATCCATGGCCTGGGGATGCCGGACAGACGGCCCGGTGGCCAAGTTTTGGCCTGCCTGCGCGCGCGCGGGCAGGCGCGGGCAGGCAGGCAGGCAGACAGACGGACGGGCGGCGGCGCCGGTGCCCTGCTGACGCGGCCCCTCGGCGAGCGGCGGGTGGACGGGATGGGGCGGGATGGCGACGGCGCGCGAAGGTGCAGGAATGGGGTTGCGCGAGAGCCCGGTCTTGGGTAGGTTCGGGGCCCCTCGCGAAACCCGCGAGAGTGCGCCACTAGCTCAGCTGGATAGAGCGTCGGCCTCCGGAGCCGAAGGCCAGTGGTTCGAATCCACTGTGGCGCGCTGGGTCCTCGGCCTTCCCGCAACTTCGCGTAACTCGGGCACGCCCCGACCGGGCGTCCGCGCTAACGAAGGCGGTCAAGGCGCTCCCGACCCTCCCCGCCTTGACCCCCGATCGGGGGAGCACCGGCGAGGGCGCGACGGTGACCTGCCGACTCCTCGGCGGTCGCGTCGCCAGCGTGGCCGCACGCTCCCAGCGGAGCGCTAGAACACTGATCGCATTGATCGGGCGTGAAATGAGCCGCCAAGGCGCCAAGGACGCCAAGAACAGAACGCTATCTTGGTGTCCTTGGCGGTTCGAAATTTTGCTCATTTCTGGCGGTTGCAGCCCGCTTGTTGCTCTAGGGTCCCTCGTTCGCTTTTGCGCCAATCAAGACACGCAACTCAGGAAGGTAGCGCGGATCGTCGCCCCCGCAGGCGAGAAGGCCACTCATGTGGTTGTCTACACTCGCGCCCACGATCGCGCGGTATGCCCCGCTCGCGTCGATATCCCCTTCGTGACCGTCGAGGATCGAGGCGCCGGGCACCTCGTCGCCCCAGAAGCTGAGCCGTGATCTGCGGCTGATCAGGCATTCATCTCGGATTTCTTCGGGACATCCTTCTTCGGTGGTCAACGTCATCCCGATCGGCGCGAAATAGCCGTCAGCTGGCGAAAAAGGGGCCGGATGGGCAGCGCGAACGCCCCCCACGAGCAGCGCGCCCGTGACATCGGAGCCGGCGCGCACCTCGAACCATTCCTGGTCATCGACGGGGGAGAAATCCGTATATCGCGCCGTCCGCACGAACACGGGACCGCTCGCGGGAACGGCGCCGATGATGTCGGGATTGAGGATCGTGAGTGTCATAGCATGCACCGCGCCGTCTTTGTCCGTACACGCGAGGTCGCGTGATGCTGCGCTGGCCGCCTCCACCTGGCATGGCGCGGCGATATTGTACTGATAGGCATCGAACCCGTCTCTCGGCCAATCCTCGAAACCCTCGACTGTGAGCTCGAAATCAGCCGAAATCCCGGCCTGCCGGGGCTCGCAGGCGGACGTCTGCTCTGGGTTCGTCAGGTCATCGTCGTCGCTCGTGGTGGCAACACAACCGCACGCGAGCGTCGTGCAGAGGGGTGCGAGAGACATGAGTGCAAGAGCAAACGCTGACAACGTGCGTTCCATACAGCGGCGGAGAAGCAACCAGCGTGCCGGTGCGAACACGGATAAAAACGCTGGTTCTCGCGTCGTGCACACGAACGGCGTGGCACACACCACCATGGTTTGTTGCGGAATGTGCCATGCGTCTCGCAGGCCGCCGCCGCGCAGCCGCTCGAACGCGCGGCCGCGTCGGCCGCCCGAGCGCCGCTTCACGCGCGCACGAGCTGCATCTCCGTCGACGTGAACGGCCGCGGCGGCAGCTCCGCGCGGTCGCGGAACCCGAACCGCGCGTAGAACGTGTGCGCGTCCTGGGTGCCCAGGTGGACGTGGCTCGCGCCGCGGACCGCCGGGTGGCCGAGCAGCAGCCGCACCACCGCCTCGCCCACGCCGAGGCCGCGCAGCGACGGGGCGACCATCACGTCGAACATCCACGCGCGCTTGCTCCCGTCGCTGATCGCCCGCGCCGTCGCCACGAGCCGGCCCGCGCCGTCGCGCGCGCCCACCCACGCCGGCGAGCCGAGGTGCGCGCGCGCGAGCGCCTCGCGCGACACGCCCTGGTTCCAGTAGGCGCCCTCCAGCAGATCCACGGCCGCCTCCACGTCGCGCGGCCCGAGCGCGCACGCGAGCGCGCACCCCGCCGGCGCGCTCAGGAACGCGGGCACCGGCGTGTCGGGGCACGCCGCGCGGAGGGCCTCGATCGCCGCAGGATCCCCGGGCAGACCCCGCTCCCAGAGCCTCGTGAGGAGCCGCGCCCGCTCCTCGGGCGTGCGGTTCTGCGCGAGCTTCGCCTTGCCGTCGATCCGCTCGAGCGGGACCGCGAGCACGAGGATCCCCGCGATCGCCTTGCGGTAGAGCGGGCTCGCGGCGTCGAGCGGCGCGTGACCGCCCTCGGGCTGGTACTTCCGCATCAGGGCCTCGAGCACCTCGGCCTTGTGATCCGGGTCGTCCACGCGCTCGATCACCCCGTGCACCTGCGCGCTCCGGTAGAGCGTCGTCGCCGGGCAGGCGCGCTCAGGATCGGTGAAATAGCTCGGGATCGACGCGACGATCTCCTCGCACGATACGACCGCGGGCCGGCCCACGACCTCGGTCTTCTCGCCCGCGGGCGCGCCGTGGAACGCGATCGCCCCGCGCACCAGCGCGCCGTGCACCGTCCGCAGCAGGGGCTCGCCCTCCGCGGTCGTCGAGGCCACGTGCATCACCGGCGCGAGCGCCATGAGCGCCTCGGCCTCTGCCCGATCCATCCGAAAGATCTCTCTGCGCATGGTCGGAGACTGCCGCGCAGCTGGTACGTCCAGAAGATCCGGATCGTAGATTTCTGCTAGACCAGTCCGCATGCCCTGGGAGCTCTCGCTCGCGGTCGATCCCGCCGCCCCACAGCCGATCTTCCTGCAGATCGCGCGCGCCCTGTCCGACGACATCCGCCGCGGCCGGCTCCGCGCCGGCGCCGAGCTCCCGGGCAGCCGCGCGCTGGCGCGGTCGCTGTCGGTCCACCGCAACACCGTGCTCGCCGCGTACCGCGAGCTCGCCGCCGAGGGCTGGATCGAGGCGAGCGCCGCGCGCGGCACCTTCGTCGCGGCGGAGCTGCCGTCGCCGGCGCCGCGCCGCTTCGCCCGGCGCGCCGCCGCCCGGACCGAGGTGCCGGCGAAGCTCGGCTTCGACCTCGGCGCGACCTCCCTCCGACACATGCCGCTCGTCCCGCCGGGCACGCTCCGGATGAGCGGCGGCCTCCCCGACATGCGCCTCGTCCCCACGGCGGCGCTCGCGCGCGCCTACCGCCGCGCGCTCCGCGCCGAGCCGAAGCGGCTGCTCGACTACGCCGATCCGCGCGGCCACGAGCGCCTCCGCGCCGCCCTCGCCGCGATGCTCTCGGCGGTGCGCGGCCTCGCCGCCGGGCCGGAGTCGGTCCTCGTCACGCGCGGCAGCCAGATGGCGCTCGACCTCGTCGCGCGCGCGCTGCTCGCGCCGGGCGACGCCGTCGCCGTCGAGTCGTATGGCTACCGCCCCGCCTGGGAGGCGCTCCGCCTCGCGGGCGCGCGGCTCGTCCCGGTGCCGGTCGACGCCGCGGGCCTCTCGGTCGACGCGCTCGCGGAGCTCGCCGACCGCGAGCGCCTCCGCGCCGTCTACGTCACCCCGCACCACCAGTACCCCACGACCGCGGTGCTCGCGCCGGGCAGGCGCGTCGCGCTCCTCGAGCTCTGCCGTATCCGCCGCATCGCGCTCATCGAGGACGACTACGATCACGAGTTCCACTACGACGGCCGCCCGGTGCTGCCGCTCGCCAGCGCGGACACGGCCGGCGTGGTCGTCTACGTCGGCACCCTGTCGAAGATCCTCGCCCCGGGGCTCCGGCTCGGCTTCGTTGTCGCGCCCGAGCCCCTGATCGAGCGGCTCTCCCTCCACCGCACCTTCGTCGACCGGCAAGGCGACCACGCGGTGGAGCGCGCCGTCGCCGAGCTGCTCGAGGACGGCGAGGTGCAGCGCCACGCGCAGCGCGCCCGGCGCGCCTACAGGGCGCGGCGCGATCTCCTCGTGGAGGCGCTGCGCGCGCGGCTCGGCGGCGCGCTCGACTTCCGCGTGCCCGCCGGCGGCATGGCCCTGTGGGCCAAGGTGGACGCGGCGATCGACGCGGACGCGTGGGCAGAGCGCTCGCTCGCGCGGAAGGTGGCGTTCTCGCCGGGTCGGCGGTACGCGTTCGACGGCAAGAAGCGCCCCTTCCTGCGGCTCGGCTTCGCGGCGCTGGACGAGGAAGAGATCCGCGACGCGGTGGAGAGAATGGTCAAAGCGCTCTGAGCGGCGAGGCCGCCCGCCCGCCTGCCACCGCGACCCTCCCGCCACGGGAGCAGCGCGCGACGGCAGCCAGGAGATTTCGTCTCCCTGCGTCCGGCGGCGACGCGTGTCCCTCGGTGACGGCGGCACCTCAACAAAACGTCGGTATATCCCTGTCTACCCGGGTGGGCTCGACCTATGCACCGGCGCGCGAGCCCAAGGGATACGAAGAAACAGATGAAGCCAGAAGTAGTGACTGCGCTCGGCCTCGTCGCGGCGACCCTCACCACGATCTCCTTTTTACCGCAGGTGCTCCGCGCGCTGCGCACGCGCGACACGAGCTCGATCTCCGTCGGCATGTACGCGACCTTCGTCACGGGCGTGGGCCTGTGGCTCATTTACGGCCTGCTCACCGGGGACGTGCCGATCATCATCGCGAACGCGATCACGCTCATCCTCTCGGGCATCGTGTTCATCCTCAAGCTCCGATACGGCTGAGCCGCCCTTCTCCGTCGCTGGCCGGCGACCCAGCCCACCACGCCTGCGCCAAGGCCAACACCGCTCGGCCGCCCCCGATCATCCGCGAGGTCTCTACCACCGATTCCGCTGAAGCCGATATTTTTTAACCTTGCTTGACAGAGCATTTCGCACGTCCTAGTACCTCGCCAGTCCAAGGCAGCAGACGAGGGCGCAGCTCCCCCAGCGGACCACGTCGGGCTTTGCGCGCCTGGGGCAGGGGGTCGGATCTGCGTCGCGATCGCCGCGTGCCGTGGACTTCCTTTATCCGGAGAGGTTGATTCATGAAACGATTCGACGGATTGGGTGTTCTGCTCGCGCTCGCGGCGTCGGGCTGTGCCGTGTCCACGGAGATGGACCTCGCGGCGGCCGGTGCAGCCGAGGGCGCGATCGAGCCGGAGGTGGTGAGCGCGGCCCCCGCGGAGCTCGCCCACGCACGTCAGGGCGCGGCGGCCTGCGGCGCGGCGTGGGTCGGAGGCGGCGGCTGCGCGCCCGACACCCCTGCTCCGATCTCCGACGTGGGGGAGAGCTGCGGCGGCTTCACGCGCGGCCCCGCGCCCGTGTGCGCCGCGGGGCTCTATTGCAGCTACACGCTCGAGGACGTGTGCGGCTGGGCGGACGCGTCCGGCCTCTGCGCGGAGCGACCCGCGTCCTGCGCGGAGGACTACAAGCCCGTCTGCGGCTGCGACAACCGGACTTACGCGAACGCCTGTAAGGCCGCGATGGACGGCGTCGCCGTCTACGCGCAGGGCGAGTGCGAGGCCGCGCCGCAGGAGGAATGATCAAGGCACCTCCGCAAACGAGAGAGAGCACCGCTCCCCTCGAGGAGAACCCGCCAGACTGTCCCCGGCAGACAGCGTGTGTCCCCGGGCCCCCGCCCCCGCGACGCGCTGCGCCCGCGCTGGATGGTTGACGGATGATTGACGCATACGACACGGCGCAAAGCCGTGCTGGCTTGACCGCGCCCGCGCCCGCTCTCACCCTCCATCGCAAGGGGGATCACAATGAATGGCGCGGTGCTCTACGACCTCGCGATGCGGCTCCCGCTCGCCGTCCTGATGCTTTATAATGCGTTGTTTGTCGGGCGGGATATCCACGCTCAACTGTTTCTCTGGCGCGGGCCCACGGGGCTCACGTACGGGACGACGCTGGCGGCGCTCCTCGCCACCGAGGCCTATCTGCTGCTGGTCGCGGCGCTCACGCTGGTGCGCCTCCGCCCGCTGCGCAAGCTGAAGGGTGTCGTGCCTCGCGTCACCGCGCTCGCCGCCGGCCTCCTGCCGGCGAGCCTGGCGTGGCTGCCCAAGGCCCCGCCGGCGCCCGGGCGCCAGGTGGCGGGCACGCTGCTCATCGTCACGGGGATGGCGCTCGCGGTGATCAGCATCGGATGGCTGGGCAAATCGTTCAGCGTCATGCCCGAGGCGCGCCGCCTCGTCATGGGCGGCCCGTACCGTCTCGTGCGCCATCCGGTATACCTCGCCGCGATGATCCAGGGCGCCGGGCTGCTCCTGCTCTATCCGTCGATCGCCGCGCTCCTGATCTACTCGACAGAGCTGGCCTTGCAGGTCATCCGCATGGGGTACGAGGAGCGCGTGCTGCGCGAGACATTCCCCGAATACGACGACTACGCGCGCCAGACCTCCGCGCGGCTCGTCCCCCGCGTCTACTGACGCCGCCCGCCTCGCCTCACCGCGCGAGCCGGACGAACCGGACACTGCGCTTCCGGCGCCGCGCGACAAAATGCCACGTGTGTCGCAAGGGCGCCCAGCGCCGCGCTCGACGCGATCCAGAGGGCGGGAGATCGCGGTAAAGGAGTATCCAGGGTGGCGAGGGGCGCGGCGGTCCGATCTCGAGAGGAAAAACGCCTCGACGAGCTCAGCGCCGAGTGCGGGTGCGCCGGACCGGGGAGCGGCGGCACCCTCGCTGGGCGGACCCGGCTGCTCACTCGGACGGGTTCATCACGCGGCCGACGAACAGGATCGCGCCGGTCTCGATGTCACGGATGAAGAAGAGGAACGGACGGTCGAAGCGGATGGTGGCGGGCTCGGGCGCCGACGTCTCGCCGATGACCACCGCCGTCGCCGCCGCCGCCTCGGTGCCCGCCTCGTCCACGGAGACGAATGCCTTGTGGAGCACGTCGCTGATGAAGAGCCCGCCTTGCCCATCGATGCCCGAGAAGTCCGCGCGGCCGGTGAAGGCGATGGGCATCCCCAGCTCCGCGAGCTGCGGGACGAGGTCCAGGGTCGACTCGAACTTGAACCTCGGCAGCGTCATCGTGACGCTGCGCGTCCCGAGCGAGCCGATCACGCCCACCAGGCGCTCCCGATCGAGGCCCGCCTCGAGCTCCCCGCCCTCCGCCGGGAGCACGAGCACCATCGACAGCTCGCCGCCGTCATAGGGCAGCTCCAGCGCCTCGTAGCCGTCGCCCTCGCCATAGCCGACCTGCGCGCTGCCGCTCATCATCGGCACGGAGACGGCGGTGCCGTCCACCAGGTTGAAGTCGCCCGGGGCCGTGTCCTCCTCGTCGAAGGGGAACTGCCATGCTGCGTTGAAGTAAACGGCGTTCGTCAGCACGAGCCGGGTCGCGGGCTGGATGGCGCCCTCGGGCAGGATGTCCTTGATCCGGTCCTCGGTGCGCTCGGCGACCCAGCCGTTGATGATCCCCCGCGCCTCGTCAGGGGCCTGCGCGAAGTCGACGACGTGCAGCCCGGCCCCGTAGCTCTCCGCGAGCACGTCGAGGAACGTCGGCGCGAACGATGAGCCGACCTGCCCCCAGAGCGCGTTGGCCACGTTGAGCCGAAAGCCCTCGCCGTCCTTCCCCTCGGCGCCCTGGCCGCGGCGCGCGAGCGCCAGGTCGAGCGCGTTGAACCCCGGGTGCAGCCGCTCCTGCGGCAGCGTGAAGCGGAGCGCGCCCGCCATCTCCGTCTCCGTCGCCCCGCGCGCGCCGGCGTACGTCATCGCCAGCGCGCTCGACATGCTGTACGGCGAATAGAAGAGGTTGCCCGGCATGCCGGCGAGCTGCTGGTGAAGGGCGAGCGCAAAGTCCGTGTTGCCGCCGACGAGCTCCTTGAGGTCGGCCGCCGGCACGGCAGGATCGCTGATCCGCTGCTTGTCCGAGGCGACGACGCAGCCCGCCGTGCCCGGATCGCTGCACGCCGAGGGCTGCGGCTCGGGCTGCGGGTCGATGCTGTCGGAGACACAACCCGCGAAAACAAGGGACAACGGCAATAGAACGGCGGAGATCGGAGGCCTGCGCATGCCGCCCGGCAGAGCAGGGCGCGTGCCGGACCGCCGGGTCCGGGCCGCGGCGCAGCACCTGCGTGACGCCGGCGCAGCGGTTGCGCTCGCTGGCGCCGCGGCTCAGCGCGCCGTGATCGCGGGGTCCGGAGACGGCACACTGTGGCGCGCGCGCGCGCGGGCGCGGGCGCGCGGTGCGTGCGCCACAGCGCCGCATGGTAGACTGCGCCCGCCATGCGGAAAGACCGAGAGGCAGCCCTCGAGGAGGCGCGGCGCCCGTGATCGTGATCGTGATGGGCGTGAGCGGCGCCGGCAAGACGACGGTGGGGGTACACCTCGCGCGCGAGCTCGGGTGGGCGTTCGTCGACGCCGACGACCTGCACCCCGCCGCCAACATCGAGAAGATGCGGTCCGGCAAGCCGCTCGACGAGCAGGACCGGGGGCCGTGGATCGCCGCGCTCGTGGGGCGCATCCGCCAGCTCCTCGACGAGGGGCGCAGCGCCGTGATCGCCTGCTCGGCGCTCAAGGCGGCCCACCGCGCGCAGCTGCTCGTCGACCCCGCGCAGATGCGCCTCGTCCACCTGACCGGCGATCCCGCGCTGATCGCCGCGCGCCTCGCGACGCGGGCCCACCACTTCATGCCCCCCGGCCTCCTCCCGACGCAGCTCGCCGCGCTGGAGCCGCCCGAGGACGCCCTCCGCGTCGACGTGGGCGGGACCCCGGAGGAGATCACCGCCACCATCCGCCGCGCGCTCGGCCTGTGAGCCGGGCCCGTCCCGCGCGCTGCCGCCGCGCGGGATCGATCGCCGTGAAGCCGTGGGGCGACGCGTCGCGGGGGCGCCGCGGGGGCGCCCGGATGACCGGGCGCCCGGGCGCGGTCAGTCCGACTCCGCCAGGCGGGTCACGAACAGCGCGCCTTGCTCGCTGGAGAAGCTATTGCTGCCGAGCGCGATCGTGCCGCGGAAGGACCCGGCCAGCACCGGCCGCTCCAGCGGGTCCATCTCCAGCCCAGCGACCTGGACGTCCGCACCGAGGCGCTGCGTCCACTGCGCCTCTCCGTCCTCGGTGAGCCCGGCCGCCCACGCGCTGCACGACGCCGGGTCGTCCGCCTCGCACAGCGCGTCGCCGGCCAGCGCCACGGTGTCCTCGCTCGCCGCGACCCGGCGGGGGTTCTGCGCGTCGAAGCGCTTCACCCAGACCACGTCGCCGTCGTCGTCGAGCTTGGCGACGAACGGCCGCGGGCCGCCCGGCAGCGCGGGATCGCCGAAGACGCCGCTGCCGGAGAGCAGCGCCGCGCCGTCCGGATCCACGGCGATGTCGAACGCCATCTCGAGCTGATCCGAGGAGCCGCGGAACCGCTGGTGCCACTCGACCTCTCCGTCCTCGTTCAGCTTGGTCACGGACGTCGCCGTGCCCCGCGCGTCCTGGCTCGCGAGGATCGCGTCGCCGTCCTCGTCGACCTCGATGCCGATCTCCTCGCTGTCCGCGCCGCTCGGCGGATAGCTGACCCACGCGAAGCGGCCCGACGCGTCGAGCCGGACGACGAAGGCGCCGATCGACCGCCGCTCGATCCGCACGCCGGCGACCGTCGCGGCCCCCTCGAGCCTGCCGAGCACGAGCGCGCCGCCGTCGCCGCCGTCGTCGACGTCGTCGACGTCGGCAGCGAGCGCCGTGCCGCTCAGGATGGCGTCCTCCTCGGCGGTGATCTGCGCCGCCCAGCGGGTGGCGCCGTCCGGGCCGAGCTTCGCGAGGAACAGGTCGGCGCCCGACGGCGACGCGGCCGTGAGCCGGCGCGCCCCGAGATCGAGCGCGCCGGCGAACTCGCCGAGCACGAGCGTGTGGCCCCCGCTGCCCGCGGCGACGTCGATGGCGCCCTGCGCCGCGGCGTCGCCGAACCGCTTGCTCCAGAGCGGATTGCCGCATGCGTCGAGCTTCGCCACGAAGGCGTCCGACGCGCCCGCGCTCACCAGCCGGGTGCCGCCGAGGGTCAGCTCCCCATCGAAGGAGCCGGCGAGCAGCGCGCGGCCCGCCTTGTCGAGGGTGAAGCCGCGCAGGGTCGCGCCGGCGCCAGGGAACTGCCGGCTGAACGGGCGCCGCCGGCACGCCGGCTCGGACCGCTCGCCCGCGCCGGGCTCGCCCGCGGCGGACGCGCTCCCGCCGGGTCCGACCGCGGCGTCCTGACACACCCCTGCAGCGTCCGCTGCCCCCGTCCCGCACATCCCGGAAGGCGATCTGTGCTCCGCGTTCGCCCCCACGGCATCGACGCCGTCACCCCCCGGCTCGCCCTCCAGCACGCCATCCGCAGGCCCAGAAGCACAACCAGCTCCCCAGCAGATGACCCCGCAGAGCGCGCTCAACGCCCCCAAGACAGACCGCATACCGCACTTCTCCTCTCCCGCGTCGGCGCGGGTAGGATGGAAACATTGCAGGATGTGGACCATGCACCGTCCCTTTCAAAGTTCTCCCCGGTACGCGCAATCCGGTTTTTCTCGATGCGTGCGAACTCATCTGGGAAGAGGAGGGCGCGATCGGTTAGAACCGCCTCATGCCCTCTTCACGCCGCCATTTCCTCTCGTTCACCGCCGCGGCGGGCTCGGTGGCTGCGCTCGGCTGCTCACCCGCGCCGAGGCTCAGCTCGCCCGCGCCCGTCAGCGCAGGGAGCGGTCCGGCGCGCGCGCCCGGTCCTGTCGACCCGCCCGCGTCGCAGCCGCCCGCGACGTCCGGAAACGGAAAGAAGACGCTCCTCGTCCTCGGTGGAACAGGCTTCCTCGGGCCCGCGGTGGTCGAGGCGGCGAAGGCGCGCGGCTACACCATCACCCTCTTCAACCGCGGCAAGACGCGGCCCCACCTCTTCCCCGATATCGAGAAGCTGCACGGCGATCGGGATCCGGCCAAGGGCGACGGGCTCAAGGCCCTCACCGGCCGCGCGTGGGACGCCGTCATCGACAACTCCGGCTACGTGCCGCGCATCGTCAAGGCGTCGGCGGAGCTGCTCGCCCCCAGCGTGCGACAGTACGTGTTCATCTCGAGCCTGTCCGTGTACGCGAGCCACACGACCCCGGGCGCCGACGAGACGGCGCCTGTCGCGACGATGCCAGATCCCACCGTCGAGACGATGGGCAAGGAGTTCGAGAACTACGGCCCGCTCAAGGCGCTCTGCGAGCAGGCCGCCGAGACCGCGATGCCCGGCCGGGTCACGCAGGTTCGCCCCGGCTTCATCGTGGGTCCCGAGGACCCGACCGACCGATTCACGTACTGGCCTGTTCGCGTCGCCAGGGGCGGAGAGGTCCTCGCCCCCGGCACGCCGCTCGATCCGGTCCAGATCATCGATGTCCGCGATCTGGCCGAGTGGCTCGTCACCGTCGTGGACACCAGGACGACAGGCGTCTTCAACGCCGCCGGGCCCGGCGAGCCGCTCACGATGGGCGGGCTGCTCGACGCGTGCAAGGCCGCCTCGGGCGCAGACGCGCGCTTCACCTGGGTCAGCGCGAAGTTCCTCGAGAAGCCGCCCGGCGAGCCGGTCGACCTGCCGATCTGGACGCCCGCAGAGGGCGAGACCAGCGCCTTTCACCTGCGCAGCGCCGAGCGCGCGCGCAAGGCAGGGCTCAAGTTCCGCCCCGTGCCGGACACGGTGAAGGACACGCTGTCGTGGTGGAAAACACTGCCGCCAGAGCGGAATGCGAAGCCGCGGGCGGGGCTCTCGCCGGAGCGCGAGGCCGAGCTCCTCAGGGCGTGGCGCACATGGCGCGCGCAGCCAAGGAAGACCGGGGCACTGCCACCGTAGCGCACCCCTGCCCACTTATTGTAGGATGCTGATGCCCGACTCCGGCGGACGTCGCGCCGCTGGAGGAGCCCGCTGCCGCGGGCGACGCCCCTCCATGGTCCCCTACCCATCTACGATCACGAAGGAGCTCCCTGCGAGCAACGGGGCCACCGCGGACGCCCACGCCGCCTCCAAGCCCCTCTGCAGGCGCCCCCGCGATCGCCCCGGAGATCGTGATGAAGCTCCTTTGCAAGCCAGCTGACGAGCGCTATCCAGGCGCGCAGGCGCTGAAGGTCGATGTCGACGCGTACCTGCGGCGCTGGGACGCGCGCGCGGGCACCGCCTCGTGGGACCTCGGCGCGCTCGCGGAGCCGCAGCTCCTGGACGACGGCGCCTCGAGCGCGCAGCGCCCGCTCGACCGGCTTTCGCCCGCCGCGCGGCGCGCCGTGGCGCTCGGCGCCTGCATCGGCCACGAGCTCGACGCGGCCACGCTCTCGCAGCTCGCAGAGCAATCGCAGGCCGAGGTGACCGCGCTCCTCCGCGAGGCGGAGAGCGCCGGCATCCTCGCGCCTCAGGGCGCCGACGAGGCGCCTCAGCCCCTCAGCGATGACGCGCTGCGGCTGCGCTTCCTGCACGACGGCGTGTACCAGGCCGCCTACGCCGCCCTTCCGGACGCGGAGCGGCGCGCGATCCACCTGCGGCTCGGGCGCATGGCCGAGGCGAGGTCGCAGCGCCAGCGCTCGGACGAGGCGCTCTTCGAGGCCGCGCAGCACCTGAACCTGGGCGCGCCCCTGATCGTCGAGCCGCGCGAGCGCGCGGAGCTCGCCGCGATGAACCTCACTGCCGGCCTCAAGGCGAAGGAGCGAGGCGCGCCCCCCGCGGCGGCCGGCTTCTTCGAGGCCGGGATCTCGGCGCTGCCGGACGGGAGCTTCAAGCAGGACCACGAGCTCGCCTTCGCTCTGCACGCGGAGGCCGCCGAGTGCGCGTACCTCGGCGGCCAGCTCGAGCGCGCGGAGTCGCTGCTCGACGTGCTCGCGGCGGAGGCGCGCTCGGACCTCGAGCGCGCCCGGGCGCACGAGCTGCGCATCGCCGTGTACACGACGCAAGGCCGGCTCGACCAGGCGCTGGCGCTCGGGAAGACGGCGCTCGCGATGCTCGGCGTCTACCTCCCCGAGGAGGGGCCGGCGCGGAAGGCGGCCGCGGACGCCGAGCTCGCGGCAGCGCGCGCCGCGCTCGGCACGCGCCGGCTCAAGGACCTGCTCGGCGAGCCCGAGACGTCGGACGCGCGGACGCGCGCGGCGCTCCGGCTCCTCATGTCCCTGACGATGCCCGCCGCGTCCGTGAGCCCGTCGCTCTGCACCTTCATCGCGGCCAGGCAGGTCAACCTGTCGCTGGAGCACGGGCACGGCGGCGTCTCCCCGTACGGCTACATGGCCTACGCCTGGGTCGCCGCGCGGATGTTCCGCCGCTACGACGAGGCCTACGAGCTCGGCGAGCTCGCGCTCGAGCTGAACGAGCGCTCCGGCCAGCACGAGCTCTCATGCCGCCTCCGCCTTCTGCTCGGGGCGCACATCAGCGTCTTCACCAAGCACCTCCTCTCGAGCCTCGATCTCTTCAAGGAGGCCCAGGAGGCCGGGCTCCGGACGGGCGATCTCACCTACCTGACGCAGGCGTGCGTCCACACGGCCCTGGTGCGCTTCGGGCTCGGCGATGAATGCGAGGCGGTGCGGGCCGAGGTCGACGGGTTCCTGTCGCTGGCGCGGCGAGCGCGGGAGGAGCTCGCGGTCGCGGCGCTGACCAGCGTGCGCCGCGCGCTCGACGAGCTGATGAGCCCGGCACGCGGCGGCGCGACGCTCGCGCCCGAAAGCGGCGCCGTCCACGGCGCGATCGACGAGGAGAAGCTCGCGGCGCCGAGCTACAGCGCCGTCGCGTTCATCCACCACGCGCTGAAGCAGCAGCTCTGCTTCCTGCACGAGGACTACGAGGGGGCGCTGCGGATGGGGTCCCTCGCCGAGGCCAAGATGCAGGGCGGGGTCGGCGATCACCTCGCGACGGAGGTCTTCTTCTACGCCTGCCTCGCGCAGCTCTCGCCGGCGCTGTCGCGCGGCCGGCAGCTGAGCGCGGCCTCCCTGCCGAGCTACAGGGACCGGCTCGCGGAGTGGGCCGAGCAGTGCCCGGACAACTACCGTCACAAGCACCTCCTCGTCCGCGCCGAGTCGGCGCGCGCCGCCGGCGAGGAGCTCGCCGCGATGAAGCTCTACGATCAGGCGATCGAGGTGGCGAAGGTGAACGGGTTCGTCCGGGACGAGGCGCTCGCCAGCGAGCTCTGCGCGAAGTTCCACCTGGCGAGCGGGAGGGAGCGGATCGCCCACGTGTACATGATGGACGCCCACGAGGCGTACGCGCGGTGGGGTGCCACGGCCAAGGTGCGACAGCTGTCGCGAAAGTACCCACACCTCGTTGCGCGCGTCGCGCTTCTCGGCCAGCAGAGCCGGCCGCCGGAGGCCTCGGTGCCGGCGAGCGTGGAGCGCTCCGGCTCGCTCGACGCGATGGCCGTGCTCCGCGCGTCGCGCGCCATCTGCGGGGAGCTCGTCCTCGAGCGGCTCTTCGACCGGCTCCTCCGGGTGCTGCTCGAGAGCACGGGGGCGCGGCGCGCCGTGCTGCTCCTCGCGCGCGACGGCGCGCTGACCGTCGAGGCGGAGCGCACGATCGACCCGGAGGAGCTCCGCATCGGCCCCGCGACGCCGCTCGATTCCGCGGCGGATCTCGCCGTGAGCGTCGTCCAGCACGTCGCGCAGACGCAGCAGCCGGTCGTCCTCGCCGGCGCCTCGGCGGACGATCGCTTCGCGGACGACCCCTACGTGGTAGAGGCCGGCGGGCGCTCGCTCCTGTGCGTCGCCATGACGCACCAGGGCCGCCTGGTGGGCGTGCTCTACATGGAGGGCGACGCGGTCGCCGGCGCCTTCCGCGCCGGTCAGGTCGAGCTCTGCGGCCTGCTCGCCTCCCAGGCAGCGGTCGCCGTGCACAACGCGCTGCGCCACCGCGAGGCGCAAGAGACATCAATCGAGCTCCGGCGCTCCAACGAGGCGCTCGCGGCAGAGGTCGCCCGGCTGAACGAGGAGCTTCGCCGGGCGAGGTGCGAGACGCCGAGCACCTAGCGGCGCGGCGCTTCGATGGGAAGGAGCTGAAGCGCCACGGTGGCTGCGCGGTACAGGGCACCTGGGGCGGCGCGTCGACGAGAGAGAATTGAACCGCCAGCTCGCCAGGGACGCCGAGAGAGTAGAGAGAAGAGCTCGAGAGAGATCTCTGAGTCATCTCGGCGGGTCTGAGTGGTTTCAATGGATCGATCCGGGGCCATGCCGGACGCGGCGGATCCCCGCGCCTGGGCGACGCGAAGCGCGAGCAGCAATGGGAAGCGGGCGCGCTGTAATGCGAAGCGGGCGTATCGCAATGCGAAATAGGCGCGCCGCTGCGCGAAAACGGCGTAGCAGCGCAACGCAACAGCGCCGACGTCGCCTGACGCATTGTCCGTCCAGACCGGGTTGAGCCGGCGACGACGGAACCATGAGCTGAGTTGAACGTGCTCGGGACCTCCGGGAAGGTGGAGAGACGCAACAGCATCTCCCGTCTCCCAGCCCTCCCGTGATCCCCTTCCGAGCTCAGGAAGGAGCCCTTCCCCCGCCACCCGCACTGCGGGTCTGGCGGGGGAAGAGCACTACCGACGAGCTCGTCTCAGGCGCCGCCCGCGCCGCCCGCGCCGCCGCCCGCGCCGCCGGTGCCGCCGCCAGCGCCGCCGGTGCCGCCGCCAGCGCCGCCAGCGCCGCCGGTGCCGCCGCCAGCGCCGCCGGTGCCGCCGCCAGCGCCGCCGGTGCCGCCGCCAGCGCCACCCTCACCGCCGCCCGTGCCACCCTCGCCGCCGGTGCCAGAGGTGGTCGTCACCGAGCTGGTCGTGGTGGTGGTGGACGACATCGTGTCGCCTTCATCATCATCGCCGCATCCGGCGCCGATCATCATGACGGTCGCGCCAAGCAGCAGCGCGCTTGCAAAGATGCTCTTCGAAGCTTTCATGTATCGTTCTCTCCGTTGGGTTGTTCCCCCCCAAAGAATGGCTCGGTACAGCCCCGCACCGACCACTGCCCCACAGCCCGGCGGTTCACTCAACGCCGATAGCTGCGTAAAAATGTGCGCTCGCGAGCCCCACGAGCGCTCCATGCGCGGTGGTTCGGTTACAATTCCATGGTGATTCCGTTATTGTGGATAATAGGCCACCATACTGGTTACGCAAGCTTTTTGTCTCACTGCATCATCGTTGCATGTGGGTGGACTACCGCGAGCGCCCGCTGGTCAAGCACATTCGCCGACGCGGCGGCGCGCGCGTGGACGCGGGAAACGACGGTGCTTGACAGGGCATCCGTTATAACGGATAAACCTCCAGAGGTGAAGCCCCATGAGCCAAAACCCTGCTCGCGTGATCGACCTGGAGGAGTACCGCCGCCGCCGCGCGCAGCGCGACAAGAGCCGCGCTGCTCCGCGGATGAGCGTCGTCTGGCTCCCGGTCTGGGGTTGGATCCCGGTCTGGTCATGAGGGCACGTTGCTCGTTGCCGACCGGTGGAGATGAGGTGCAAGTCCCAGGCCTGGGGCTCGCGTGGCGCGGGTCCCCGGCGCTGTGCTCGCCTTTGCGCGGATGAGCCCGCGGGGAGCTATGAAGCCAGGCGCCGACGCCTGACAACGTTGTCATGCTCGCGCCCGCCAAGAGCGATGAGGCGGGCAGGAGGCCGCCGGGGCCGATGCGCCGCGGACGATGGAGAGACGTCGCGGAGGGCGGAGAGACGATTGCGCCCCTCGCTCAGGAGCGCCCTTATCCCTCCTCTCCTCGCGAGCGCGGGCGCGGGCGCGCCCGGGAGAGATCTCGATATCAAGCGCGACCGATGGGCGACCGAGCGCGACCGATTTCGGTCGGGCTCGCTCAGGCGGGATGAGCGCGCGTGACGGAGCGCCAGCGCGCTCCAGGCAAACGGCGCTCCGTCACCTGACGGCCCTCCGTGCGTCCTCCCGCGAAGCAACGGGGTCGAGCGCCCGTGATCCCCCCGGCTCTCGCCTCGGCCGTCACGGGTTGATCTCCTCGCTGGAGCCTCGATCCCGGGCGCCGGAGAGCTCGCCGGCGCGCGCCCTGGCCGCGAGGCTCGCCACGGCGGCCACGAGCGCAGCGGGCTCGATCGGCTTCGTGGCGTGCATGTGGAAGCCGGCCTCGAGCGCGCGCTTCTGGTCCTCCTTGCGGGCGTAGGCGGTCAGCGCCAGCGCGGGCAGATCGCCGCCGGCGTGCGGCGGGTGCTGCCGGATGATGCGGATGAGCTCGTATCCGTCCTCGCCCGGCATGGCGATGTCGCTCACGAGCACGTGCGGGCGAGCCGCCACGAACGCCGCGAGCGCCTCGCTGGCCGACGCCACGGCGGTCACCTCGGCCCGGTGCTGCGAGAGCACCTCCTGGAGGAGCTCCCTCGCGTCCGCGTCGTCCTCGACGAGCAGGACGTGGAGCCCGCCGAGATCGAACGTGGCCTCGGACGCGGCCAGCGCGCGCGAGCGCGCCTCCCGGAGCGGCGCGGCCAGCAGGCTGCGCTCGGCCCCGAGCAGCGGGAGCCGGACCACGAACGCCGACCCCTTCTGCAGCCCCTGACTCTCGGCCATGACCGAGCCGCCGTGGGCCTCGACGATGTGGCGCACGAGCGACAGCCCGATGCCGAGGCCGGCGTGCGACCTGCGGCTCGTGCTGTCCGCCTGGCGGAAGCGCTCGAAGACGAAGGGCAGGAAGTCGGGCGCGATCCCCTCGCCCGTGTCGCGCACCGTGAGCTCCGCGTGGGCGCCGGCCCGCCGGAGGGAGACGAGGATGTGGTCCCCGGGGCGGGTGAACTTGAGCGCGTTGGACATGAGGTTCGAGACGACCTGCTGCAGGCGGTCCGCGTCGCCGTTCACCTCGAGCGCAGGGTCGAGCGAGACGTCGATCGTGAGCCGCTTCGCCTCGGCGGCCGGGCGGATCGCGTCGATGGCGACCTCGACGACGGACGCGAGCGCCATCGGCGCCGCGCTGATGCGCAGCTTGCCCGTCGCCACCCGGGAGACGTCGAGCAGATCCTCGATGAGCTTCGTCTGCGCGGCCACGTTGCGCTCGATGACCTCGAGGCCGTGGGACACCCGCTGCTCGTCGAACGGCTCGCTGCGCAGGAGGTGCGTCCAGCCGAGGATCGCGTTGAGCGGGCTGCGCAGCTCGTGGGAGAGCGTGGCGAGGAACTCGTCCTTCAGGCGGTTCGCCTCGCGCGCCTCGGCGTGGACGCAGTTCTGGATGGCGATGGACGCGAGCTGCGCGAGCTGCACGAGGACGGTCTCGTCGTCGTCCGAGAACTCGCCGTCGTGCCGGTCCGAGAGCTGGATGCACCCGATGTTCTGGCCGTCCGCGGCCGTGAGGGGCACGGCGAGGTACCCGCGCGGCGCCGGCGTGTTCCCGCAGTCGTCCAGCCACTCCGGGTGCTGCGAGAGCTCTCGCTGCGTCATCCGGAGCGGCCGGTTCCTGCCGCACACGAACGCGCTCAACCGGCCGGCGATGGGAGGGGGCGACTCCTGCTGGAACGTCGCGTACCGCTCCGAGAGCGACACAGCGGTTCGCGCCCGCTCGCCCGGCTGCATCTCCAGCTTCACGACCGTCATGGCCTGGTGGGCGCCGGTGACGTCGCGCGCCGCCTCCGTGATCGCGGCGACCATGGCGTCGAGCGACAGGGCCGAGTTGATCGTGAGCGCGGCGCGGTTGAGCCGCTGGAGCTGCTCCGCGTGGGCGCGCAGCGACTCCGCCTGGAGCCGGATCTGCTGTGTCTTCTTGAACAGATCGACGAAGACAGACACCTTGGTGCGGAGGACCTCGGGGGCGAACGGGGTCATGATGTAGTCCACGGCCCCCAGCGAATAGCTGCGCTCGACATAGACGCGATCGGTGTGCGCCGTCAGGAAGATGATCGGCGTGTGCCGCGTGCTCCTCCGCTGGCGGACGAGCGTCGCGGTCTCGAACCCATCTATCTCCGGCATGTTGATGTCGAGGAGGATGACCGCGAACTCGCCCTGAAGGAGGTTGCGGAGCGCCTCCCTGCCGGACGCCGCCTTGACGATGTTCTCGCCGAGCGGCGCGAGGACAGCCTCCAGGGAGAGGAGCTGCTCGGGCCTGTCGTCAACGACCAGGATGTTGACCCTGCCTACTTCTGCCCTCATCCCGCGTCTCCTTGCCCCCTGCCCCGACGTCAGCGCCGTCGCCAACCTCGCAGCATCATCAGGAACTCTTCTCTGTCCACCGCTTTCAGGCGGGCCTTACGCGTCGGCGTCAAGGCTCCGCCCGAGGAGACTCAGGGAGCCAATGTCGTCGAATGGGCGCCGCGCGCGATCGCAGCGCGCGGTGAGCTGGTGCGCGCGCCCCGCCAGGGCGGCGAGCGTGGCCACCGCGCGCGCGTGGCGACGCCCACCCGCAGCTGGCCGGGCGCACAGGCGCCCCCTCCCCGGCCCTGCTGCCCCCGCTCCCGGAAAGCTCTGACCTCTCGGCGAGGCCGCTCCGTTGATCCATTCCAGCCCTCCCTGAACCGCACTGACGAGCCTGTATCGTAATCGAGGCGCTCTCGTACCTGCGACCCAGGGCTCACCTGCAGTGCCAATGAGGGGGCTCCTGATGCTGCTGCATGATCCCCGCACGGGAACCCTACACCGAAGAGTGTCCGCGTGGAAAGAGGAATTCTACACCTCACCGGGCGAGGGCCGATTCGCGGAGAGGCCGTGAGGAAGATCGCGAATCATAGAGAGACCACGAAACCAGGACGAAAAGGCGCATAGTTCGAGAGGGCTCCGCTGACACCCTGCGTGTCGCTCGTGTTTCCACGGTGAGGCGTTTCTCCCTGGCGCCGCGCCTCGCGCGCCGGCGCTAAGGGGACGAGCGGCGCTCCTGCAGGGAGCGCGAGTACCGGAGGATCACCTCGAAGACCTCGGCGACGCCGTCGGGGTCGAGGCCGAGCTCGATGGCGCAGCGGCGGCGCGACTCCATGAGCCGCGCCTCGCGCACGGGATCCCGGACCGCCGCGCCGATCGTGGCCTTGGCGCGCGCGGCGCGCTGGACGAGCTCGGAGCGCCGCGCGAGCAGGCCGACGAGCTCCAGGTCGAGGTCGTCGATGAGCTCCCGCGTCTCGCGGAGCTCGGGGGAGAGCGCGCCGAGGTCGGGGATCGCGAGCGCGGCGATGTCCTCGGGCGCGGCGTCCTCGGTCGGGACGTCGAGGGTGCGGTCGATGGAGACGAGCGCGTTGATGAGCCGGCGGCGCGCCTCGCCCGCGAAGGGGTTCTCGCGGTGCAGCGCCGCGAACAGGTGCCCCGCGTCGACGCGCACCGTCTCGATCGTGTGCGCGATGCCCTGGAACGAGGGCGGCGCGTACGGCGCGCCGGCCGGCACGCCCGCGTCCAGCATGCCCTTGGCGATGAAGAACGCGAGCGCGTGCGTGAACGCCATCACCCGGTCGTGCTCCTCCGGGGCCTGCTCCAGCACCTGGCAGCCGATCCGCTCGAACAGCGCGACGACGCGGCGCACCGCGTCCGGGTGCGCCGGGTTCGGGCACACGACGACGCGCAGCGGGCGCTCGCCGCGGGCGAGGCTCGCCGGACCGAACAGCGGGTGCGTCGCCACCCACGGCTGCTGCGCGCCGAACAGCTCGGCCATGGCCCGCGCCGGCACGGCCTTCACGCTGCCCACGTCGGCCACCACCTGCCCAGGCGCGAGGTAAGGCCGCAGCGACCCGAGCGCCTCGCGCATCGCCGGCACCGGGACGGCGACGAGGACGAGGTCCGCGCCCGCCACGAGCTCCGGGAGCGAGGCGGCCCGCGCGGCGCCGTGGATCTCGGCGCCTGGATCGTACGCGCGCACCGCCATCCCCGCGTCGCGCAGCAGCGACCCGAGCGCCGCGCCGAAGCGGCCATATCCGAGGAAAGCGACGTTGCCGATACGCGCGGACGGAGCGGAAGCGCCCCCATCGTGTGGGAGAGGATGCGGCATGCGGCCGATACTACGACAGCCGCTCTGCGCGGATGGGACGTTTTCTCGGGGCGGCCGCGGATGGCTCGCCGTCGTCGGCGCGACCGCGGCCGCTCTCCGGCTTCTCCATGCCGCGGCGCGCTCCGGGCCCGCGGCGACAGCGGCCCTCAGCGAGGAGCGGTCTGCGTCGACGTCGCGGCCTCCGGACGCGCCGCGGGCCGGTCGCCGCGGACCCCGGACCGCGCCGCGGCCGCGCCGACGATCGCGAGGAGCGACGCGAGGGCCGCGATCAGCGCGAGGCGCGCCGCGTTGTTCCCCCGGCTCGGCGCGCCCTGCTGAGGGGGCCGCGAGGGCGCCGGCGTGCGCGGCGCGGCGCCCTGCTGCAGCAGGCCTTCTTGCAGCAGGAAGCGCGGCGCGGCGCGCGGCCTCGCGTTGAGCCCGAGCCCGATCGTCGGGAGCGAGGCGCGGGGGCGCGGCGGGAGCGTCGCGCCGAGGATCCGCGTGGCGCGCTCCGCGTGCCCCTGGCTGGCCGCGGACGCGTACGGGGCAAGCGCGAGCGCCAGCTCGGCCACGCTCGCCGGCCGCCGCGCCGGGTCCTTCTCGAGGCAGCCGAGCAGCGCGCGCTCGACGGCGGGCGGCATGTCGGACCGGAGCGCGCTCGGCAGCGGCGGCTCCGCGCCCGCGACGCGGGGCGCGAGGTCGGCCAGCGAGCTCGCCTCGAACGGCGGCTGCCCCGTCAGGAGCCGGTAGAGGACCGCGCCGAGCGCCCAGATGTCGGCGCGGGCGTCGACGAGGCGCGACGGCTGCAGCTGCTCCGGCGCCCTGTAGAGCGGAGCGCCGGGCGCCTCCCGGGGCTCTGCCGGCGAGCCGCCGTCGCCCTCGCTCGCGCCGGGCAGCTCGCTCGAGAGGCCGAGGTCGAGCACCTTGACGAGCGTCGCGCCGTCGGGGGTCGCGGCGAGGAACAGGCTCGCCGGCGTGAGGTCGCCGTGCACGATGCCGGCGGCGTGGGCCTCGGCCATCGCCACGCAGGCCTGCAGCACGTAATCGATGGCATCCGAGAGCTCGAGCTGGCCCCGCTCGCGGAGCAGCTCGGCGAGGTCTCGCCCTTCGAGGTGCTCCGTGACCGCGTACGGGACGCCCGAGTCGAGCTGGCCGACGTCGAGCACCCGCGCGATATGCTCGCCCTTGAGCTGCGACGCCGCGCGCGCGTCCCGGAGGAACCGCTCGGCGCGCGCAGGGCTGCGGTCGCCGAGCAGCAGCTTGACCGCGACCCGCTGCGGAGGGGCGAGGTGGCTGGCGTCGACCACCATCCCCGTCCCGCCGCTGCCAAGGATCCGGTCGACCCGGTACTTCCCAGCGATCACGTCCCCCGCGACGACAGGTGCGTTCATCAAAGCTCCCCGCAGCGCGCACCGGCTCAGGGGCAGCCGCCCACCCCCCCCGGACGTGCGTGGGTTCATCCTAGCACCTTCGCTCGATCGGTTGGCGGTCATCGCGCGCCGCCGCGGGACGTCGAGCCGCTCAAGCCCGCTCGCGCCAGCAAGGTCGACAGCGGCCGGAAGCGCGCCGCATTGCCGTCAGGGTGCGCCGGTTCTCGTCGATCTGTCTGCTCGTCCTCCTGTCTGCTCCGATGCGGTCATGTCTGCGCGGCGGGAGGGGCCTTTGCGCTGAACGCCCGGAGGAAAGCGTCGAGGTGCGTGGCGGCGAACGCGTCGAGGTCGAGCGGCCTGCACACCCGCCCCCCCAGCGGCCCCTGATGGAGCAGCGCGAGCAGGAGCGGGCCCAGCAGCGCGAGCGCCGCGTGCCGCAGGTCGCACGGCGCGAGCTCGCCGGCCGCGACGTGCCGCGCGAGGCGCGCCTCGGCGGCCTTGAGCGTCGGCTCGAGCAGCTCGTTCACGTAGGCGGGGCCGAGGGCCGCGTCGCCGAGCCCCGCGGCGAGGCCGAGCGCGTGCAGCCGGCTCAACGGGCCGCGGCGGAAACCCTCGGTGACCTGCGCGAGCAGCCACCCGAGCGAGCGCGGCAGCGGCTCGAGCGGCCCGGTGGCGACCTCGACGAGGTAGCGCAGCCCGTCGCCGTGCGCGCGCGCGAGCGCCGCCGCGACGACCCCCTCACGCCCGCCGAAGTAGTGGCGCATCGTCGCGACGCTCACCCCGGCCGCCGCCGCGAGCTCGCGCAGGCTCGCCCCGGCGCCGCCAGGCTCCATCAGCCGCGCGAGCGCGGCGCGCGCGAGCTGCGCCCGCGTGGCCTCGAAATCCGGGTTCCGGCTCCCGGCAGGTCGACCCATAGGGCGAACATTCTACAGAACGATCTACGAATATCTGCGGGGGAGAGCGGCCATGCGCTCCGTTGCCCATCGCCTCGGCTCGGCTCCTGACAGGCCGGCTTCACCTCGCCCGGAAATAAAATATACCGTTTGGTATAATAAATATCCGGAGGTGGTCATGTTCGAGGGGTTCGCGCGGGTGTGGACGCCGATCGAGGTCGCCGGGCGGCTCGGAAGCAAGCCGCTGGCTGTCCGGGTCGCCGGCGAGGACGTGGTGCTGTTCCGCGGCACCGGCGGCCGCGCGGCATGGTCCTCCGGATCAACATCCCTGGTCGGGATCTCCGGATACACATGTTCTGCATTCCCATCGACGCGGCGCGGACACGGATGCTGCTGATCGCGACGCGCGATTTCGGCCGTTACAACCCGCTGATGCGCCTCTCTGCCCTGTTCAACCGGCGCATCCTCCTGGAGGACCGCGCCGTGGTCGAGTCGTCCCACCCGGCCGAGGTGCCCGAGGCCCACGAGGAGGTCAGCGTCGCGACCGACCGCGCGACGCTCGTCTTCCGCCGCTATTACCACCGGGAGCTCAGGGGATCGCGCGCCGACAGGCCCCTGGCAGGCCCCCGACAGGCCGCCAGCGCGCCGCCGGCAGGCCGGCTGGACGGCGTGGTGCCCGCCGCGTCGCTCGCGAGGAGGAAGAAGGATACGAGCGACGCGGCGTGAGGACGGCCGGGAGGACACGAGAGGCCGGGGGCGACGGCGAGCACGAGCGCGCGTGAATGTCGCCCGGCCGGGCGCACCTGAGCCGTCAGGATGAAGCAAGCCGACAAGCCGACACGGGACATCCCACCTCACGACAGCGTGCCCCCGGGCCGCGCACAGCGATCAGCCCGCTTCCGGAGCTCGGCCCCCGAGGCGGGTGCGGGTCCGCGCCCGCCCGCCGCCGGGAAGGCGGCCCATCAGGGCAGGCGACTGCGGACGGACCGGAGCGCGCGCTGGCTCGCGGCGCTCGTCGCCCTCCATGCGCTCGGGTGCGCGAGCGCGCCGCCCGACGCGGGCGACGCCGCGGAGACCGGGCGAGGCCTCCTGTCCCCGGAGCGGATCGAGCAGGCCGGCGGCCCGCCCGGAGGCGTCGCGCCGGCGGAACCCGCGTGGATCGACGCCGGCTGGATGCTCACGGCGCGCGGCGAGCACACGGCGACCCTGCTGGACGACGGCAGGGTCCTCATCGCGGGCGGGCTCCTCGGGCTCGACGAAGGGATCATCTGCGACCCTTCCTTCTCGCAGACACACCTGGACAGCGCCGAGATCTACGACCCCGACACCGCGGTGTTCGTGCCCGCGGCGCCGATGTCCCGCGCGCGCCTCGAGCACACGGCCACGCTCCTCCCGGACGGGAGGGTGCTCGTCGTCGGCGGGCTGGACGCGGCGGCGGACAGCGCCGAGATCTACGACCCGGCGCTCGACGCGTGGCTGCCGGCCGCGCCGCCGCGCGTGGCGCGAAGGCGCCACGCAGCCACGCGGCTCCTCGACGGGAGGGTCCTCGTCACGGGAGGCGTCGCCGGGGAGGCGAAGGCCGCGGCCGTCGAGCTCTATGACCCGGCCACCGGGGCGTGGACCGAAGGCCCCCCGATGGCCGCGGCCCGCGGCCCCCACCACGCCGTCCTCCTGCTCGACGGGCGCGTGCTCGTGACCGGCGGCGCGTCCGGGGAGCTCGCAGGCCGCGCCGAGCTCTTCGACCCCGCGACGGCGAGCTGGTCGCTCACCGCCGCGCGCGACGGGGGCGCCAACCACCTCACGGCGACGCTGCTCCAGGACGGACGCGTGCTCGCCACCGGGCGGGACGGCCTCGCCGAGGTCTACGACCCCGTCGCGGACACGTGGACGGCGGCCCCCGGCAAGCTCGGCGACACGCCCCCGAGCGGGTCGATGGACGAGTTCGACTACGTCTACAGCAACGGCGTGCTCGGCGAGGCGGCCGCGCGGCTCCCGGACGGCCAGGTCATGATCAGCGGGGGCGTCGAGGCGATCATCTACATGTTCCCCTGGGGAGGGACCATCTGCACGACGGCGTATCTGGAGCACGCGCACAACATCTACGGCCGGGTCCAGACGTACGATCCCGCGAGCAACGCGTGGTCGCCGGCGCCCTGGCTCCCGGCGCGCGGATACCACACGGCCACGCCGCTCCAGGACGGCGCCGTCCTCGTGGCCGGCGGATACACCTTCGCCTGGGACTACCGGCAGGTCGAGAGCACGGCCAGCGCGTTCGTCTATGCCGACCCGAGGGAGGACGGCGCGCGCTGTTCCCGCGCCGGCCAGTGCGCGAGCGGGTATTGCGCCGACGGGGTGTGCTGCGCGTCGGCGTGCAACAGCGGCGCTTGCGACGCCTGCTCGGTGGCGGCTGGAGGTGCGCAGGACGGCGTCTGCACGCCGTTCACGGGCACGGCGTGCGACGATGGGAATGCGTGCACGCAGGTCGATACCTGCCAGGCAGGCGCCTGCACCGGCGGGAGCCCGGTCGCGTGCGCCGCGCCCGACAGCTGCCATGTCGCCTCGTGCGACCCGGAAGACGGCAGCTGCGTCGCCGCGCCCGGCCCCGACGGCGCCGCCTGCGACGATGGGAATGCTTGTACGCGCGTCGACACCTGCCAGGCAGGCACGTGCACCGGCGGGAGCCCGGTCGCGTGCGCCGCGCCCGACAGCTGCCATGTCGCCTCGTGCGACCCGGAAGACGGCAGCTGCGTCGCCGCGCCCAGCCCCGACGGCGCCGCCTGCGACGATGGGAATGCTTGCACGCGCGTCGACACCTGCCAGGCAGGCGCCTGCGCCGGCGGGAGCCCGGTCGCGTGCGCCGCGCCCGACAGCTGCCATGTCGCCTCGTGCGACCCGGAAGACGGCAGCTGCGTCGCCGCGCCCGGCCCCGACGGCGCGCCGTGCAACGATGGCAACGCCTGCACGCGCGTCGACACCTGCCAGGCAGGCGCCTGCGCCGGCGGGAGCCCGACCGAGTGCGCCGCGCCCGACAGCTGCCATGTCGCCTCGTGCGACCCCGTGACCGGCGCGTGCGTCGCCGCGCCCGGCCCCGACGAGACGCCGTGCGATGACGGAGATCCATGCACGGGCGGCGATTCCTGTCGCGCGGGGGTCTGCGCAGGCGTCCCGTCGAGCGGCGAGGAGTGCGGGGAAGGCGGGCAAGGCGGCGCGGACGCCGGGGCTGGGCCCGTCGACGCCGGGAGCGATGCGGCGGCCGAGGGAGACGCCGGCAGCGCGGGTGACGCCGGCAGCGCGGGTGACACCGGCAGCGCGGGTGACGCCGGTGCGACGCCGGAGCCAAGCGACGATGTCACACTGGCCGGCGGCTGCAGCGCGGCGGGCTCGAGGGACGACGGGGGGACGGCTGCCATCGCCGGCCTCGGGCTGCTCCTCGCCTCGCGCCGCAGGCGGACGAGTAGCGCCACCCGCGCGTAACCAGCCCGGCCGGCAGCCTCGAGCGCGCCACCAATGCACGCTCGGCCGATCGGCACACTCGGCGCCCATCGATGCGCTGAGAATGCCTCCATCAGGCACATGAACCCGTCCCTGCCTTGTCGCGAGAGCGAGGACTTCTCAGCTCGCACGCTCACGCAGGTTGCTTTATAGTCGCACGGGTCACGCGAGGGGGGAGACGCGTATGACTCGGGCGGAGGCGACGGAGGTCCACCGTTGCGGTCGCTTTCTGCTCCGCAGGCAGACGATCGCTGGCAGGACGGTCGTGGAGAAGACCGCCCGGGGGAGCCCTCCGGCCCAGGGCACCGCGGCGCTCCTGCTCCGAGAGCACGCCTTCCTGCGCCGGCTCGACGTGCCGGGGTCGCGCGGCCGCTCGCGCTGAAGGGCCCGGCGGGCGCGCCCGTGCTCGTCCTCGAGGACGCAGGCCCCGAGGACCTGGAGCGGCGGCTCGCCCGGGGGCCGCTCGCGCTGGACGCGTTCTTCGACGTCGCCATCGCGCTCGCCGACACCTGCGCGCGCATCCACACGAGCGGCGTGGTTCACCGCGCGATCGCCCCCGGCCGCGTGGTCCTCGGCGCCGGCGGGCAGGTCACCCTCGTCCACTTCGCGGACGCGGCCGAGCTCACGAGCGTGCCCGGGGCGGTGGAGCTCGATCAGCTCAAGGCGCTGCCCTTCATGTCCCCCGAGCAGCTCGGGCGGATGATCCCGTTCGTCGACTGGCGATCCGATCTGTACGCGCTCGGGGCGACCTTCCACGCCATGCTCACCGGCGCGCCGCCGTTTCAGGACCCCGATCCGCTCGCGCTCGTGCACGCCCACATGGCGAGGAGCCCCGTGCCCGCGCACGTTGTGAGCCCCCACGTCCCGGCGACGCTCTCCGAGCTCGTGCAGCGGCTCCTCGCCAAGATGCCGGAGCTGCGGTACCAGAGCGCCGAGTGCCTGGCCCAGGACCTCCGCGAGGCGCGCAGCCAGCGAGCCGGAGCGCGACCGCGATCATCACTTCGCCGAGGGCGTATCGAGGTCGGTCCTGGTCCTGCCCATCCAGCGGAAGGAGACGCGGCTCGGGGTGGTCTACCTCGAGAACAACCTCACCACGTGCGCGTTCACGCGCGCCCGCGTCCACGTGCTGGAGCTCCTCTCGGACCAGATCGCGATCGCCCTCGAGAACGCCCACCTCTATCGCGAGGCGCAGCACGCGGTGCGCGTTCGTGACGAGTTCCTCAGCGTCGCGTCGCACGAGCTCAGGACGCCCGTCACCTCCCTGCGCCTCGGCCTCCAGGCGCTGCTCCGCCGGGACCGCCACACGTCCGAGGAGCGCCTCGGGCGCGCCCTGCAACGGATGGATCGGCAGGTGCACCGCCTCGTCCGGCTGATCGAGGATCTGCTGGACATGTCGCAGCTCGACACTGGCCGGCTGGAGCTGCACGTCGAGCCGGTCGACGGCGTGCGCCCCTGAGGAGAGCGGCCGTGAGGCAGGACGCTAGCGCCTCGCGGCCGGCTGCTGCGGGACCATCAGGATGTACGGCGTCGTGGGCTCCTCGCCCGGCGGCACCGCCTGCGGCGCGGGCGCGCCCTTCTCGCCGAGGCTCCGGATGAAGCGGTACATCGCCACGAGATCGCGCTCGTGCATGGTCGTGTAGTTCAGCCAGGGCATCGGCGGGCGCCCGGCGGCCGCGCGGAACATCTGCACCCAGGCCTCCTCGCTGAGGTTCTGGACGGAGATCCGGAGGTTGGCCGCGTAGCTCGTCCCCCACGGACCTCGATAGCCGACGTCGTTGCCCGTCAACCACTCCGAGGACGGCAGTCTGCCGCTCGAGCGGTCCCAGCCGACCGTGTGGCAATCGTTGCACCCGCCCACGAGGATCAGGTAGCGGCCGGCCTCCTCCGGGCTGGACGCTTGCACGTGCGGCAACACCTCCGGCTGGGCAAAGGCCGCACACCCGATCATCGCCGCCAGCGCCGCGCCCGGCAGCCCGCGCACAGCCCAGCTCGCCGCGCGCGGCCGCGCCGAGGAGGAGGAGGTCAAGTCAGCTCGCGTTTCGCTCCCCATTCCAACCATTCTATCCGGAGTGCAGCGCGTGTGCCGAGCAGCGACGTCGCGCGTGGCGGAATGTGTCCGCCGGCGCGTCCGACGCCGGCGGAAGCGCCGGGCTACGCGCCCGCGCGGCGGGGCCGCCGGCGCGGCGCCGCCATGAGCGGCCGGAGGCCGTTCACGCAGGCGAGGACCGCGGAGCCGTTGTTCATGAGCGTCGCCATGACCGGGTTCAGGAGCCCGGGGATCGACAGCGCGTACGCGACCGCGTTCACGCCGAGGATCATCGTGAAGTTCTGGTGGATGATGCGCATCGCTTTGCGCGAGATGTCGATCGCCTCGACGAGCTTCGACAGGTCGTCTTCCACGAGGACGACGCCCGCCGTCTCGCGGGCGATCTCCGCGCCCGCGGAGACGCAGATGCCGATGTCGGCGTACGAGAGCGCCGGCGAGTCGTTGATGCCGTCCCCGACGACCGCGACCGTGCGGCCCTCCTGCGTGAGCCGGCGCGTGATCTCGGCCTTGTCCTCGGGCAGCATCTCCGCGAAGAACCGCGTGATGCCGAGCTCGAGGGAGACCTGCCGGGCCACCTCGCGGCTGTCGCCCGTCAGCATGACGATGTCGTCGATCCCGCGCTCGCGCAGGCTCCGGATCGTCGCGCGGCTCTCGGCGCGGATCGCGTCGCGGTAGGCGAGCGTGGCGACGTGCCGCCCGTCGACGGCGAGGAAGAGCAGCGACTTCGCCGCGGCCTCGAGCGCCTTCCGGGCGCCGGCCTCGGTGCGGCAGGCGACGCCGAGCTCCTCGATGAAGCGCGGGCTGCCGAGCTGCACGACCCGGCCGAGGACCCTCGCCTGCACCCCCCTGCCGACGAGGTAGCGCGACTCCTCCCGGTCTGGCACCGAGAGCCGCCACGCCTCGGCGAGGCGGAGCACCGCCTGCGAGACGGGGTGGGTCTGCCGCGCGGACACCGCGGCGGCGAGCGTCGCCGCCTCGCGCTCGGACAGGGCGTCGTGGACCAGGAAGTCGGTCACCTCGGGGACGCCGGAGGTCAGCGTGCCCGTCTTGTCGAACACCACGGTCGACACCTTCGCGAGCTTCTCGAGGTAGGCGCCGCCCTTGATGAGGATCCCGCGCCGCGCCGCGGCGTTCATCGAGGCGAGCACCGTCGTGGGGGCCGACACGCGCGGGCCGGTGCCGAAGTCGATCGTGAGGATCGCGGAGACGCGGCCGAGGTCCCGCGTGGCCGCGAGCACGACGGCCGAGCACGCGAGCGCCGGCGGGACGAGCCGGTTCGCCACGACCTCCGCGTAGTTCTGCGCGCGCGTCTCCAGCGCGGGCGCGCTCTCGATGAGCCGCGCCGTGCTCGCGGCCGTCGTGTCGCCGCCGACCCGGTCGGCGCGGATGTACAGCTTGCCGTCCTTGATGGCGGTCGCCGCGAAGCAGCGGTCGCCGGGGCCCTTGAGCACGGGCATCGACTCGCCTGTCAGCGTCTGCTGATCGACGAGCCCCTCCCCGTCCGTGACCGTCCCGTCGACCGGGATCACCGAGCCGGTGTAGACGACAAGGACGTCCCCGACGACGAGCTCGGCCACCGGGACCTGCACCTTGGCGTCGCCGCGGACCACCCACGCGAGGTCCTGCTGGTACCCGAGCAGGCCGCGGATCGCGCGCCGGGCGCGGGCCTGGGTGAGATCGCGGATGTGGTCGCCGAGCGTGACCAGCCAGATGATGCCGGCGGCGTTGATGGCGTCGCCTGTCGCGACGGCCGAGGCGATCGCGAGGCTGTCGAGCAGGTCGACGTTGAGCTTGCGCTGCCGGGCCACCGAGTCCCACGCCCGCCTGAGGATGGGCAGGGACGTCGCGGCGATGAACGGGTACGCGAGCAGCGGCGAGACGAAGCCGAGCGAGAAGAGCATGCCGGCGCTCGAGAGGTAGAGCGGGCGCCGCGCGAGGGCGGCCGCGCGGCGCGCCTCGCGGGCGCGGCGCGCGACGCGCAGCGCCCCGCGCGGGGCCGGCGCCGCCGAGGCCAGCGCGGCGGCGCGCACGATGGCGTCGACGTCCGCCTGCCGCGGGTCGTGCTCGACGACGGCGCTCGACGCGCCCTCGGCGACGCGCACGGACAGGACCCCCGGCACCGCCGTGAGCCCGGCCTCGAGCAGCGGGCCGAAGGCCGCGTCCCGCCGGAGGCGCGGGAGCCGCAGGCGGACCCTGCCGGGGATCGCGTGGACGACGGAGACCGGCTCGGTCCCGCTCGACAGAAGCGCTGTCATGGTCACCCCATCTCGCCGCCGGTGGGCGCCCCCGAGCTCGCGAAGAAGCCCTGGATACGGCCGTGGTTCAGCACCACGAACGCGTCGAGTCCATACTTGACCAGCGTGATCCAGTGAGGCGCGCTCGGGGCGCGCCGCATCAGCACCTGGAGCACCCCGGAGCCGACGAGCAGCCCGGGGATCAGGAGCTTGAGGTCGACCTGCGGCGGCGGGACGGCCTGCGACGCGGCGTTCAGCCGGTCCGCGGCCTTGACCACGAGGCGCGCCGTCCGGCCCGGGCTGGGCGGCTCGACCGGCCCGGCGCAGCGCCGCGGCGGCGGCGAGAGCTCGTCGACCGGGCGGCAGCCGCAGCCCGAGAGCTCCGGGATCTGCGCGAGCTCGGAGAGGACGTCCTCGAGCGGGACATCGGGCTCGTGCTCGACCGTGAGGCTCCCGGCCCACGCGCTCGCCCGCGCGTCGACGACGCCGGGGCACGCGCGCGCGAGCTCCGCGATCGCCCCCGCCCGCGCCGGGTCCCGGCGGAGGGCGTCGACGCCGAGGCGCACGCGCCCCGGGATGCAGTGAATGATGAAGACCCCTCGATCGCTCGACATGGCTCACCTCCCGGCCGGCGAGGCCGGGTCACCCGGACACCCCTCTCTTCAGCTCGCGGGCGGCTCCCTCTCTTCAGCTCGCGGGCGGCTCCATCTTCACGCGCACCCCCGAGGACGCGTCGGCGCCCTGCTGCTGTCGCGCCATCTCCTCCCGCACCTCGGCGGTGAGATCCGCGAGCCGCTCCCTGCCCTCGCCGAGCGCGCTCTTGATCGCCTCGAGCGCGACGAAGCCGAGCTTCATGGCCCTCTTGACGGTCGGACGGGTGATCCTTGTCAAGCTGGCGAGACCAACACCGATGATGATGCCGAGCCCGAGGCGTTCCATCCCCCCCTCCTCTCCTCGAATGACACGACCCGCGACGCCGGGCAGCGCGCCCGACGGACGAAAGAGAACGTGAACCCCGAGAGGCGCAGAGGACACGGAGGGAGAGAGACAGAAGGGAACCTCTGCTCTCCGCGCCACCGCGGCTGGCTTCTCTGGATTCCTGGCCGCGCGGGACGCTAGGGCCGCGCGGCGACGGCGCTTGGCGGCCACGACCAGGACGGGCGTCGCCGCGGGGGCGGCAGCCCCGGATCCGGGAATGCGAGAGGGCACCTTCGAACGAAAACCCCTGCTTCCGCGACTTCCATGAGGGCACCCACAAAGGATTTGTAACACTGCAGTCGCTCGATCGCCACGTACATTTCATGTCCACTCGACACCTGATTCACGTGCTGGCTTGCGTGCTGGCGGAGCGTTCTGTCCGGGTCTCCGGATCGGGCCGCGCCGCCTCGTCAAGCGCGAGCGCGGGCCGGCGCTGGCGCTTGACGAGGCGGCGCGGGACACTGCCGCGCGCCGGGTGTCCGTCGCTTCCAGGCGGCGAGCGCCCGTGGTAAATTGCGGACATGCAAGCGGGGCAGCACGAAGCGCCCGCGCGGGAGGGCGCCGGCTCTCTCGTCGCGGAGATCCTGGCGCAGACGGGGATCGGGCCGGCCAGCGCCGCGTACGAGGGCATGGAGCGGGGCGTGAAGGCCGCGCTCCGCGAGGCGGTCCGCCGGCCGGAGGGCGGGGCGGCGATCGACAACGCCCTGGTCGACCTGTGGATCGCCGAGCTCGACCAGCGGCTGTCGCGCCAGATCGACGAGATCCTGCACCACCCGGTGTTCCAGCGGCTGGAGGCGGCCTGGCGCGGGCTCAAGTTCGCGGTCGATCACATCGACTTTCGCGAGAACATCCGGCTCGAGATCCTCAACTGCTCGAAGGACGACCTGCTCGCCGATTTCGAGGACTCGTCCGAGGTGGTGAGGAGCGGTCTCTACAAGATCGCCTATTCCTCGGAGTTCGGCGCGTTCGGCGGCAAGCCGTTCGCCGCCATCGTCTCCAACTACGAGTTTGGCCCCGTGCCCCAGGACATCGCGCTGCTCCAGAAGTGCGCGGCCGTGGCGACGATGGCGCACGCTCCCTTCCTGGCCGTCGCGGGCCCGCAGTTCTTCGGGCTCACGGACTACCGGAAGGTGCCGCACCTCGGCGACATCAAGGCGCTCTTCGAGGGGCCGCAGTACGTGAAGTACAACGCGTTCCGCGAGTCCGAGGACGCGCGCTACGTGGGCCTGCTCCTCCCCCGCTTCCTCCTGCGCCTGCCGTACGGCGCGAGCACGGTACCGGTCAAGGCGTTCTCGTACGAGGAGGACGTCGTGGGCAACCACGCGGCGTACTGCTGGGGCGCCCCGACCTACGCGCTCGCGACCCGGCTCGCCGAGAGCTTCGCGCGCCACCGCTGGTGCCTGCACATCATCGGGCCGCAGTCGGGCGGGACGGTCGAGGGGCTCACGCTGCACGAGTACGAGGCGCTGGGCGCGATCCAGACGAAGATCCCGACCGAGATCATGCTGACGGAGCGCCGCGAGTTCGAGCTCAGCGAGGAGGGCTTCATCGGGCTCACGTTCCGGAAGGACACCGACAATGCGTGCTTCTTCTCCGCGAACTCCGTGCAGAAGCCGAAGTTCTTCGGCCAGAGCGAGGAGGGGCGCGCCGCGGAGATCAACTATCGACTCGGCACCCAGCTGCCTTACATCTTCCTCGTGAGCCGGCTCGCCCACTACCTCAAGGTGCTCCAACGCGAGCAGATCGGCACGTGGAAGGAGCGCGGCGACCTGGAGCGCGAGCTGAACTCGTGGCTCGGCCAGTACGTCGCGGACATGGATGTCGTGGCGCCCGCGGTGCGCTCGCGCCGGCCGCTCCGAAAGGCCAGGACCGTGGTGACCGAGGTCGAGGGGAGCGCGGGCTGGTACCGGGTGCACCTCGAGGTGCGCCCGCACCTCAAGTACATGGGGGCTTACTTCACCCTGAGCCTGATGGGCAAGCTCGACCGGGAGTGAGGCGGACCGCGCGCCCGGACGGACGCGCGGGCGCGGGCCTCGGCCGGCATCACGGGATCCGCGCGGCGCGCGGTCCATGGTAGAGCGCCGCATGCGCACGCAACGACAGCCTGCCGCTCCGCTCGCGATCACCCTGGCCCTCGCCGCGCTGCCGGCCTGCGGCCCCGCCGCGAGCCCGCCGCCGCTCCCCGCCGCCACGGCGCCCGCGGTGCCCGCGCAGCCGGCGCCCCAGGGCCTGCCGGTCGTCGAGACGAAGCTCGAGAGCGTCGGCCTCGACGAGGCCGCGATCGACCGCTCGGCGAACCCCTGCCAGGACTTCTACCAGTTCGCCTGCGGCGGGTGGCTGGCGAAGGCCGAGGTCCCGGGCGACGAGTCGTACTGGATGCGGAGCTTCAACGAGATCGAGAAGCGCAACGAGGCGGAGCTCCGGCGCATCCTCGAGGAGGCCGCGCAGGCCGGCGACCGGGATCCGGTGAGCAAGAAGATCGGGGCCTACTACGGGGCCTGCATGGACGAGGCCGCGGTAGAGGCCGCCGGCGCGAAGCCGATCGCGGACCTCCTCGCGAAGGCGCGGCGGGTGCGCGACGCGAAGGGCGTCGGGGCGCTCGTGACCGAGCTCCATGTCCGCCGCATCTGGGCGCTCTTCGACATCGCCTCCGCGCAGGACATGAAGGACGCGACGCGCGTCATCGCGCAGCTCGACCAGAACGGCCTCGGCCTGCCGGACCGCGACTACTACCTGAACGAGGACGACAAATCGAAGGCGCTCCGCGCGAAGTACCAGGAGCACGTCGCGCGGATGATGCGGCTCGCGGGGGCGCAGGAGGCCGCGGCGAAGGCGGCGGCGGCCGACGTGGTGCAGATCGAGACCGAGCTCGCGAAGATCTCGAAGACGCGGGTCGAGCGGCGCGATCCGAAGGGCCTCTACAACAAGCTGGACCGGGCGGCGCTCGCGAAGACGGCGCCCGATTTCCCGTGGGACGCGTACTTCCAGGGGATCGGCCGCCCGGACATCAAGGAGGTGAACGTGACCTCCGTGCGGTTCTTCGAGGGGCTCTCCCGGCTGCTCAAGGCGGCGAAGCCGGCCGCGTGGCAGAGCTACCTCGCGTGGCACGTGGTGCGCTCCACCGCGCCCGCGCTGCCCAAGGCGTTCGTCGACGAGAGCTTCACGCTGCAATCGGCGCTCACCGGGCAAACGGAGGTGCGGCCGCGCTGGAAGCGCTGCGTGGACTCGACCGACAACGCGCTCGGCGAGCTGCTCGCGCAGCCGTTCGTGAAGACGAGCTTCCCCGGCGAGAGCAAGCCGGCGGCCGAGTCGATGGTGCGCGAGATCAGCGACGCGTTCGCGCGCGAGGTCCGGTCGCTCGACTGGATGGATGAGGGCACGAAGCAGCGCGCGCTGGCGAAGCTGAGCGCGATGGCGTACCTCATCGGGTATCCTGACAAGTGGAAGACCTACGATTTCGAGGTCGATCCGAAGGCTTACGCGAAGAACGCGCTCGCGGCGCGCGCCTTCCACACGCGGTGGGATCTCGGCAAGATCGACAAGCCGCTCGACCGGGACGAGTGGCAGATGAGCCCGCCCTCCGTGAATGCCTATTACGACCCGCAGCGGAACCACATGGTGTTCCCCGCCGGCATCCTGCAGCCGCCGTTCTACAGCGTGAAGTCGGCCGTGGCGGTGAACCTGGGCGGCATCGGCATGGTGGTGGGTCACGAGCTCACGCACGGGTTCGACGACGAGGGGTCGCAGTTCGACGCGAAGGGCAACCTGGAGGACTGGTGGTCCAAGGACGTCGGCGCGGCGTTCAGGACGAAGACCGGCTGTGTCGACGCGCAGTACTCGGCCTACGAGGCGCTGCCGGGGCTGAAGCTGAACGGCAAGCTGACGCTGGGCGAGAACATCGCCGATCTCGGGGGCCTGAAGCTCGCGTTCATGGCGTACCGCGCGATGCGCAAGGGGGCGGCGGAGCAGACGGTCGCGGGCGGCTTCACCGAGGATCAGCAGTTCTTCCTGGCGCACGGGCAGGCGTGGTGCGGCAAGATGCGCGACGAGGCGCTGCGGCTGATGGTGCAGGTGAACCCGCACTCCCCGCCGCGCTTCCGCGTGAACGGGCCGCTCGCGAACCTCCCGGAGTTCGGCGAGGCGTTCAAGTGCGCGCCCGGCACGCCGATGCGGCCGACCAACATGTGCACGGTCTGGTAGCGCGCGCGGCCGCGCGTTGCCGCGGCCGGCGCCCTCGGTTACAAGCGGATCCATGATCCTGATCGGCCAGTACGATTCGCCTTTCGTGCGCCGCGTCGCCGTGGCGCTCCAGCATTACGGGCTCGCGTACGAGCATCGACCGTGGTCGGTGTGGGCAGACGCGGACTCCATCGCGCAGTACAACCCGCTCCGGCGCGTGCCGGTGCTCGTGATGGACGACGGCGAGGCGCTCGTGGAGAGCGCGGCGATCCTCGACGCCCTCGACGGCCTGGTGGGGCCCGAGCGCGCGCTCCTGCCGCCCTCGGGCGAGGCGCGCCGCGCCGGCCTGCGGGTCTGCGCGCTCGCCACGGGCTTCGCGGACAAGGCGGTGAGCCTGCTCTACGAGCACGTGCTGCGCGCCGGCGACCGCCGCAGCCCGGTCTGGGTCGACCGCTGCGTCACGCAGATCTCCGAGACGCTCGATCTGCTGGAGCGGGAGCGTGCCGCCCGGGGCGGCGACTTCTGGCTGGGCGCCTTCAGCCACGCCGACATCGCGGTCGCCTGCGCCCTGCGGTTCCTCGGCGAGGCGCACCCGTCGCTCTTCGACACTGCGCGGCGGCCGGCGCTGGCCGCGCACGCGGCCCGCTGCGAGGCGCTCCCGGCGTTCGCCGCGGTGGTCCAGCCGCTCCACGTGGCCGTGTAGCTCGACAGCCTGTTTGGCACGCGGGGAGCGTCACCACCTCGAGTGGAGTCCTCTCCTCTTGATTCGACGCTAGTATACGTCTCGTCGGCGGTGACGGACGCCATTGCCCGGCCTGCCGCCACGCCATGGTCTGCGCGCCGTCCGCGCCGGCGCCCGGAGGGGAGCTCGCCCTCACCACGCGCGCCGCGGAGCTCGGCCACCGTCGGCACCCTCAACAGGGATAACTCGGAGATCCCATGCCGTCCTCGCAGCGGCGGGGGCTTCGGGGCGCTGCTCGTCCCCTGGCCGGCCGGCTCGCCTCCGCTACTTCGCCCAGAGAACTGATAGATCGAGCTCGATCGCGTCGAAGGGCACAGCGCGGACGCGCGCGGCTTCGCGGTGGACCACCGCGGGCTCCCAGCGATGATCCGCGTCGAGCACGTAGACCTCGAGCGTCCGCGCGATCGGGTCGACGAGCCATGCGTGCCGCAGGCCCTCGCGCGCGTAGACCGGCATCTTCTCGTCGCGGTCGACGTCCTCCGTGGATGCGCTCAGGACCTCGCAGATCCAGTCCGGGGCGAGCGCGAAGTACGCCGTCTCGGGCAGCTCCGGCATGCGCTCTCGGCGCCAGCCGGCGAGGTCGGGTACGAGCGCGTCGATCTCGCCCGGCGCGTCCGGATCAGGGAAGTGCAGCTCCGGCTCGTCGAGGATCCACCAGCCGCCCGGGCCCCCTCGCCCGCGCTGGAAAGCGCCGTGCAGGTCGGCCCCCAGCGACGACGCGGCGTTCGCATGGCGCGGCGCCGGCCGGGGGAACACGTACAGGGTACCGCGGACGAGCTCCGCCACCTTATTCGGCGGGACGGCTTCGAGGTCGGCGTACGTGGCGTGGCGCTGCTTCTCGGCGGGATGGCCCATGGCGGAAGCCTGCCCGGGGGCGGGCGGCGGGGCAAGGTGGTGAGGAGCAGAGCGAGGCCGAGGCGCTCATCGGCGCGTGCGCGTGCGGGTCCGGATGCTCGATGGTGCCGACATCGGGGCACGGGTCCGAGGTGATCGCCTCGACGCCTGGCTTAAGCGGTATCATGGCGGCGATGTCGGGATGTGGAGGGATGAGACTCGCCGCGATGCCGGGCAGCGCTCTGGTACCGCCGTGACAAGTAGTAGCATACTGATGCTCATGCTGGATGGCCTCGCCGTATTCAACCAAGTCGTCGCAAACAGAAGCACAGATCTGTTTAACGGTGGGAAAGCTCTAGGACACCGATCACGTTGATCAAGCGAGAAATGAACCGCCAAGACACCAAGGACGCCAAGATAGGATTCTCTTCTTGGCGTCCTTGGCGTCTTGGCGGTTCGAAGCTCTGCGCTTTTCAGGCAGTTTCAACCCGTTTGTCGCTCTAGAAACTAGCGGGGAGAGATACCCGCGATCTCGCAGGCGAGGTCGGACAGCATCGTCACGGCCGCGCCGTACCCGCCGGCGTCCTCCGAGCTCGCGTTGCCCAGGAGGCTCCGCCTGTAGACCCCCTGAGCGATCGCGGCGAGGCGGAAGATGCCGAAGGCCATGAAGTACGGCCACGCCTCGATGCGGTCGCGACCGGACAGCTCGCAGTAGGAGGCGACCATCTCGTCCTCGGTGGGGATCCCGAGCGACGCGACATCGACCCCGGCGAGACCGCCGCGACCGGGGAGGTTGATGCGATAGCCCATGCAGGCGTACGCGAGATCGCTCACCGGATGTCCGAGCGTGGAGAGCTCCCAGTCGAGCGTCGCGATCGCCTCGGGCGGAGAACCGGACGAAAACACGAGGTTGTCGATCCGGTAGTCGCCGTGGACGAGCGTCGTCTCGTCGTGCGCCGGGACGTTCGCGGATAGCCACCGCATGAGCGCCTCCATCGCCGGCATCTCGCCCGTACGCGAGGCCTCGTACTGCTTCGACCAGCGGTCGACCTGCCGAGCGACGAAGCCGCCGACCTTGCCGTAGTCCGCGAGCCCCACGGCGGCGCGGTCGACGCGGTGGAGCGCCGCGAGGACACGGACGTATTCGGCATAGATGGCGCGGCGGTCTCCGGCGGTCCCGAGCTCTGGCAAGCTCGGATCCCAGAAGATCCGCCCGGCGGCGTACCGCATGACGAAGAACGGTGTGCCGATCACCGAGCTGTCCTCGCAGAGGGCGAGCACCTCCGGTACGGGCACCTCCGTGTCTTGGAGAGCGCGCAGGATCCGGTACTCGCGCTCGACGGCGTGCGCGGAGGGAAGGAGCTTGCCGGGCGGCTTCTTCCGCACGACGAGCTCCAGATCTCCGCCCGGCCCGCCGTCGACGCCCACCCAGTACGTCGGGTTCGACTGACCGCCCTTGAACTGGGCGACGGCCACCGCGCCTCCCGCGCAGCCCTCGACGTGCTCGGTGAGCCAGCGACCGAGGGCCGCCTCGTCGATCCGGTGCGCCTCGCGCGGCGCGCGCGTGTTGGTCGGCGGGGTGAGAGCCATCGCGCGTCCCACCCTATCACGCAGCCGATCGGCCTCCTATACTGCCGCCGTGACGATCTCCTTCGATCTGTCCCCCGAGCTGGCCGATCTCCGCGGCCGCGTGCGCGCGTTCGTCGAGGCGCACGTCATCCCGAACGAGCCCGCGATCCTCGAAGAGGATCGCGGGCGACGGAAGGACACGCTGACGGCGCTCCGCGAGCGCGCGCGGGCCGAGGGCCTCTTCGTTCCGCACCTGCCTGTCGAGCACGGCGGGCTGGGGCTCGGCATCATGGGCATGTGCGCGCTATTTCGCGAGATGGGCCGCTCTCCGCTCGGCGCGGCCTGCTTCAACTGCGACGCTCCGGATCAGGGCAACATGGACCTCCTGCTCAAGGCGGCCTCGCCCGCGATCCGCGCGAGGTACCTCGCGCCGCTCGCTCGGGCCGAGATCACGAGCGGCTTCTCGATGACCGAGCCCGCCCCCGGCGCCGGCGCCGATCCGTCGAACCTGCGCACGAAGGCGACCAGGGTCGACGGCGGCTGGGTGATCGACGGACACAAGTGGTACACGACCGGCGGCGGCGAGGCGGCGTTCCTCATCGTGATGGCGCGGACATCCGACGATCCTCGCACCGGCGCGACGATGTTCGTCGTCGATCGTCACGCCGAGGGCGTCGAGCACGTGCGCGACATCCCCGTGATGAGCCCGCCGATGCTCGCGCACCGCGAGGCCGAGCTCCGCTTCCACGCCGTGCGCGTCGGCGACGACGCCGTCCTCGGCGGAGTCGGCGAGGGCTTCCTCCTCGCGCAGCGACGCCTCGTGCCGGCGCGCCTCACGCACTGCATGCGCTGGCTGGGCTGGGCCGACCGCGCGCTCGCGATGTGCCGCGAGTACGTCATCACGCGGGAGAGCTTCGGCAAGCCGCTCGCGCACCACCAGATGATCCAGAAGAAGATCGCCGACGCGGCCTCCGGCATCCACGCCGGCAACCTGATGACGCTGCACTGCGCGGCGATGCTCGAGCAAGGCAAGGAGAAGGAGGCGCGCCCCTACTCCTCGATGGCGAAGAACCACGTCGCGCGGCTCCTCTGCCAGGTGCTCGACGACGCGATCCAGATGCACGGCTCGCTCGGCTACAGCGAGGACATGCCGTTTTCGCTCTGGTACCGCTTCGCCCGGTCCGCTCGCATCGCCGACGGCCCGGACGAGGTCCACGACGTCGTCGTCGCGCGTGACTTCCTGCGAGGCGCGTTGACGACGCTGATCTGAGTATCTCGACGCCTCATGCGCATGAGGTAGCCAGCGGCCTCGAGCTCGCCAGTGCGGCAGGTTGTCTCTGCGACATCGTGTCGCATCAGCGCTCCGACGGCGCGACGACCGCGGCGTAGCCCTTCAGCGCCTCGACGAGCGCCCGCGCTCGCGGGGCGCTGCAGCGGCAACCAGGTTCTGGTCCTCTGGGCAGCAAGCGGAAGATCGACTGCCGATCTGCCGACGCGCGAAGCGCGATCGGCAACAGCGGCAGGTTGGGCAGCCCGCTGCTCAAACGCCGAACTCAGCATTTCTCACCGATCTTTGATCACTGCATCGCCGGTGAGCATGAGCAATAGAAAAACCGGTCGAAAAGGGTCCGAGATCGCGATATCCCAATCCTTGAAGGCCTGCTCCGCCTGACCTACGTGGGTGAGCACGCCTTGGCGGGTGAAGCGTTTGGATGGATCGTAATCAGCGTCATGCCTGGCTTGTTGAAGATCGAGGAACGCCCGTGCCACGCCCTGTAGAGCTGCTGAGGCAGCGACCGAGGCGGCCCCCTGTGGCCCTTTGGGCAGCACCTTACGGAGCTTGCTCGGGACAGTCGGACCAGCGAAGAGACCGCATACCTCGGCCATCCTTGTGTGCGTGAACCATCGTACGACAGTCTCCGCAATCTCGCGGTGCGTGTTCGTCGGCCCGAACCCGACCTGCGCGCTCACGGAACTTCGGATCAGCAAATGGAATAGCGCATAATACGCCGTCGAGACGGCACGCCGCAGGCTGGCTTGTCTAGGTCGACGTGAATCAAGCTTCGCAAGATCCCGGGCGACGGCAAGGAAATCGTGGGGGCTGATCATTACCTACTCCACCGTTGCTCCAGGCTCATCGGTGTCGCCTTCGCTCTCGGACTTCAGGCGGAATTCGATGTGGGGCCACCTATCCAGCGCCCGCTCCGTAAATCCTTTCCAGATCAAGTCGTGGATGGGCCTGAGCCGCGCCCAAGGGTAGGGCTCGCCCGAGGGGTCATCGTCCAGGATGACGGTGATGAATACCGCGTCGCGGCCGTTGGAGTCGACTGCCAGCTCAACCTGGAGCTCGCTGACGTGCGGGCTCGTAGTCAGAGTGGGAAGTGTTCGATGAACATCCTCGATGGCTGCGTTTACCGCTTCCTGGCTGCTCGCGCTTTCCATATTGGCATCCCGTGCAAAAGTTCTGCCCTGCTCGTTTGTAGCACGTCCGGCGCTCCGCGACGAGCGGGCGTCGAGAGCTGGCTCTCCACTCGCTGCTTCGGTGCGACCGGCGACGCGTTCGCTGAAGAGCCCGAGATGGCTTGATCGGGTTTGGTCGTCACTCGAAGCCCGTCATGGCGGCGGCGGCATTCTGGCGCGGGCCGATCGTGCAGGCGGGGGTGCTCCCCCTCCCGTTGGCGGATTCCCGGACCGCCTTCGTCGACCCCCGGAACATCGCGGCTGCGCGACGGCCGCATTGCGGACCGACCACTTCGACGGGCAGGCGTTCTCGCTGACCGGGCCAGATGCGCTGACCTACGCCGAGCCGGCGGCGATCCTGTCGCGGGCCTCGGGGCGAACGATCCGCCACGTCGACGTTGCCGACGCGGGCTGCGTCCAGGGGGCGCTCGAAGCGGGCATCACCGAGGATCACGCCAGCTACCTCGCGGCGCTGTTCGGGTTCGTGCGGCAGGACGCCGCAGCGGCGGGCAGCACGGGAGTGGCCACCTTTACCGGCCGCGCCCCGCGCACTCTGGCGAAGTACGCACAGGACCACGCCGCTGCCTGGCGCGCGTGGCCGGCGCCCCACCACGCCCGCGCCGGGCCAGCGTTGCCTTCTCAGCACGGTGCTCGGCTGGGTCGGGTAGTGCGATCTCGATCAGGGAAGCCGCCATGAATGCCAAGACGAGAGCTCATAGTCTCTTCTCTGGTGCCGTCTCTTCTCCTCTTCCATTTGCTTCTATGTTTCCCTTGTCTTGGTGGTCGTGGCGGCTCGTCCCCCTCTCGTCCGAGCACCGTCCTCGATCAGAGACCTTGACCGCTCATGGCATCTCCGCCGCAAGGGTGAGCTCGCGGCGGTCTCGAGGAACAGAGAGAGGAACACAGAAGAGAGAAAACGAAGCGGAGCCGCGGCGAAGAGCCGCGGGCGGCGCGCTCAGCGATCGAGCGCGCCGCCCGCGGAGAGCGCGCGCTGCGCGAGCGCGCGCAGATCGGAGAGGCTGGCCCCCTCCAGCGGCGCGGCCCCTGTGTCCAGCGATGCGGGATCCGCGCCCCGGCCGAGCGCGTCGAGGAGCCAGCGCGCCGTGAGGACATCGCCGCCGAGCCATGCGCGCGCCGGCGCCCCGCCGAGCGCGGCGGCCTCGATCCACCCGATCGGCACCCGCGCGAGCACCGCGGGGCCGGCGCCCGGCGGCGCCGGGTCGTCGGGCGTGGTGATCGGCTGGAACCGCTCGGCCGCGAGCTCCGGCGCGCCGCCGCCGTCGATCAGCGGGAGCCCTGCGCGCAGGGCGATCTCCTCGACGACGGCGCGCGCGAGCGCCTCGGGCGAGGAGCGCGCCGGCAGCACCTCGGAGAGCGCCGCCGGCGCCTTCCCGAGCCAGCGATCGACGGCGCGCTCGTCGGGCGCCGTGAGCTCGGCCGGGATCGCGAGCGGCGCGTCATGACCGGCGAGGACCTCGATGAGGACCGCGCCGTCCTCCGCGGCGTCCACGCCGAGCAGCGCGGCGGGGCGGTGCTGCAGCGAGATCCACTCGCGCCCGAAGTAGTGCGCGGCCGCGCCGGCGCGGGTGAAGCCCCGGAGGAAGCCGCGCACGTTGCGGTTCAGCAGCGTCCGGGCCGTGGCGTCGGGCGCCAGCGCGGCGACGTGCGGCAGCGCCAGCGTCCAGACGACGCCGCGCCCGCCGAGGAACGCGGCCGTGCCGGTCGTGGAGCGCCGGAAGACCGGCGCGCCGCGCGCCGCGCAGGCGGAGAGGTCGACCACGCGCCCGGCGCGCTGGGCCGCGCCGAGCACCACGGCGGGGCCCTCGACGAGGCTCGCGGCGAGCCACGGCGCGGCGGGCGCCAGGCGGGCGCGCGCGAGCAAGGCGGGGCCGAGCGCGAGCGCTTCCGCGAGCGGACGATGGGCAGTCGGGAGGGAGCGCATGGCAGGCCTCGAGTATGTTCCCTCGCGCGCGGAGGGGCGCCACGGCAAGCTGGAGGACGCGCACCTGCTCATCGCCGTCGCCACGCAGAGAGGCGCCGCCCCTCGCGCAGCGCGCCGCCACGGCGCCGCCCGGGACGCCGCCAGGGCCGCGGCGCCCGTGCCCTCGCGGGGCGACCGCCCGCGCTCACATCACGGCCGATCCCTGCGTCCCCGTCCCGCTGCGCCGGAACGACGCCGGGGCCATCCCGCGGCTGCGCTTGAAGGCCCGGCTGAAGGCGAACTCCGATTCATACCCCACCCGGCGCGCCACCTCGGCCAGCGAGGCCTCGCTCTGAAGCAGCAGCTGCGAGGCCAGCCCCATGCGCCAGCGGGTCAGGTAAGCCAGCGGCGGCTCGCCCAGCTCGGCCGTGAATCGGCGGGCGAAGCCCGCGCGCGAGAGCCCCGCCTCCCGCGCCAGCAGCTCCACCGTCCAGGGGGCGGCCGGGTCCGCGTGCATCCTTGTCAGCGCCCGCGAGAGCGCCGCGTCCTTCAGCGCCGTCAGCCAGCCGGGCGCCGCCACGGCCACGCCGTCCGACCACGCCCGCAGGATGTACACGAACAGGGCGTCGAACAGGTGGTGCACCAGCACCTCGCTCCCCGGACCGGGGCGATCCAGCTCGGAGGTGAGCAGCGACATCGTCGCAGAGAGCGGCGGGCTGGCGCGCACCTCCGCCGCAGAGAAATGCACCACCGGCGGCAGCCCGCGCAGCATCGGCTTGGCGAGCTGCGCGTCCAGGCAGTAGGCCCCGCACACAACCGTTGTCATCAGACCGCCGGTGGCGGGAACTGACGTCCGCGCGAGGAGCCGCTCCAGCGGCTCGGACTGGCCGTCCTGAGCGTGCACAAGCTCGTGGGCCAGCCCCTCTGGCAAGAGGCACAGATCCCCCTGGTGCAGGGCCAGCGGGGCTGCGCCCTCGCGCCGCAGCCAGCAGGTCCCTTCGGTGACGATGTGGAAGGTCACCTGGGCGCGGGCGCCGAGGCGCATCCCCCAGGGCGCCGGCAGGCGGCTACGGGCCAGCAACACCCCCTTGGTGCACAGCACGCGGTACCAATCCGTGAGGACGTCGGTGGACATGGCTCACCGAGAGTATCACGGCGAGAGACGATTGGACATGAAATATAGACGAACTCGCATGGATCGTCTCAACATGGAACCCGATACTGCCGTGCACCCGGCTCCAGCGCAGAACGCATCCCGCGCGCCGGGAGGAGGAACGAGATGGCCACCAGCAAAGGCAGCAGCGGCAAGAAGATCCTGGTCCTGGCGAGCACCGGTACAGTCGGAAAGCTGCTGGTAGAACAGCTCACCGAGGCGGGGGAACAGGTGCGCGCCGGGTCGCGCGACCCCGCCAAGGTAGCGCCGGCGCGCGGCGTCGAGGCGGTGCGCTTCGACTTCCGCGATCGCAGCACCTTCGCCGGGGCCCTGGAGGGGGTGGACCGGGTGTTCCTGCTGTCGCCCTCCGGCGAGCTCTCTCACTACGAGCTGCTGATTCCCTTCGTGGAGACGGCGCTCTCCGGCGGTCAGCGGAAGCTCGTGCTGATGACCGCGTCCGGCGTGGAGTACGACGACAGGGTCCCGCTGCGTCAGGTGGAGCTCTTCATCGAGCGGTCGGGGGCGCCGTACGTGATCCTGCGTCCGACCTGGTTCCTCGACAACTTCCACACCTTCTGGCGTTCGCCGATCGTGCATGCGGGGGTGCTCCCCATCCCGGCGGGGGATTCCCGGACGGCATTCATCGACGCCAGGGACATCGCGGCGTCGGCTGTCGCGGCGCTGCGCTCGGACAGCTTCGACCGGCAGGCCTTCACGCTCACCGGCCCAGAGGCGCTGACCTACGCCGAGGCGGCGGCCGTCCTTTCTCAGGTGTCGGGGCGGTCGATCCAGTATGTGAACGCGGATGACGCTTCCTTCATCCAGGGGGCGGTGCAAGCGGGGCTCTCCGAGGCGTACGCCCAGTACCTCGCGGCGCTGTTCGGGTTCGTGAGGCAGGGGGCCGCGTCGCAGGTCAGCCAGGCCGTGTCCACCTTGACCGGCCGGCAGCCGCGCACGCTGGCGCAGTACGCAAAGGACCACAAGGACGCCTGGAAGGCTTGATCGCAGCGCGCTGGCGCGTGCCGCAGAGGCCGCGGCCCGACAGGGCGGCGGCCTCGAGGCGCGGGCGCCACCTGAAGAGCCCCGCGCCGGGCACGATGGCGTCGACCCGTCCAGCTGGAGATCACATGAATGCGGGAAGGCGGGAAGACGCGATAAGCGCTCTCCCCGCCTTCCCGCATTCATGATCCGATCCGCTCCCCCCGCGGAGCCGCCTCCGCCTCTCCCCCGCCGCGGGCGCGGTGAGCTCGGTTGACGCTCGGAGATCACCACACCACACCGCCGGTCGGAGCCGCTCAAGGGCCCGCTATGCTCTGCGAGGCTTCCTGGCGCTGACGAGCGAGTACTCGCTGAGGACAGGCGTGATGGTCACCTCTTCGAAGCCGCTCTCGTGGAGCAACGAGGTAAGCTCTGCCGCCGTGAACTGCTTTCCCTGGGTCAGGTAGATCATGTTGATGGAGAGCAGCGCCGCGGTGAGCGGGCCGTCCTGCGTGTTCGAGAGCAAGATCTCGTGAATGAAGACACGCCCCCCCGCCAGGAGCGCGTCGAAGCTGCGGCGGAGCAGGTGGAGGCACCGCGCCCTGTCCCAGTCGTGGAGGATGTTCGCGAAGAAGATCGCGTCGTGCCCGGAAGGCCACGCGTCGTGAAACATGTCGAGCCCGACGACGTCAATGCGGTCTCGCAGGCCGTACTCCGCGATGTACTCCTGCGCCACGCTGCCCACCGCGGGGAGGTCGGCGACGGTGAAGCGCACCTCCGGGTGGCGAAGCGCGAAGGCGATGCAGAAGCACCCGGATCCTCCCGCGACGTCGAGCAAGCGGCGCACGCCCGAGAGGTCCGCCTGATGGGCGAGCCCCACGGCCGTGGACATCGAGACGCTGTGCATCGCGCGGGTGATCAGGGCGGCGCGCTCGGGCGGGACGTCCACGGCGTCCCACACCTCCGTGAGCGCCTTGCCCTCGCCCCCGCCCTCGACGGGCTGGTCCTTCCGCAGCGCCTGCAGGATCCTCGTGTGCGAGACGGGGATCTCCTGGAGCATGCGCAGCATGTGGCCCCAGTAATACGGCTTCGTCGGGAGCAGGTAGCTGCGCGAGAGCTCGGTGAGGTCGAACTTGCCCTGCTGTCGCACCAGGAGCCCGAGGGACGCCAGGGTGGCGAGCAGCGCCTCCGCGGCGCGCGGGCTGAGCCTCACCTTGGCGGCGATCTCCTCGATCGTCGCGGGGGCCGCCTCGAGGAGCGAGAACAGGTCGAGCTCGATCGCCGCGCTGACCGTGGGAGCATGGTAGATCGACAGGCAGAGCTGCCGCAGGAGCCGATCGTCAGATCTGGGTACTTCGAGCGTGACGCTCATCTTGCAAGCCTTCCTTCTACTGCCCCGGCGTCGGGATGAGACCCAGCTGCTGCCTCGTGCGCAGGTCGTCGCTGTGGGCCCAGTGCTCGGCCACCTTCTTGCCGACAAAGCGGACGATGTGCGTGCCGCCGGACTCTACCCGGCGGTTCGTCGCCGGAATGCCGTGGTACGCGCCGCGGTGGGTGCCTGTGAAGGAGACGCGCGCCACCAGCTTGTCCCCCTCCGCGATCAGGTCCTCGATCGTGATGCGAAAATCGGGGAAAGCCTCGAGGAACATCGCGAACGTCTTCTTGAGCCCCGCGAGCCCTGGACCTTGCTCGGGCGGAGCCGCGTGGTCGACCACGTCATCCGCGAAGTAGTCGCCCGCCGCGTCGACATTCTTCTTGTGCCAGACCGTCTCGACGTATTCCCGGTACAATGATTTGAGATCGTGCGTGCTCATAGGTTCAGATTCCTCTTGGTCTCTTCGATGCAAGCGCAGTCAGACGCGCGCCGTCTCCTCGAGCTCCTTGCCCCGCGTCTCCGGGAGGAACCACAGGATGAGCCCCAGCGCGATCAGCGGGAAAATGACCGTCGCAGACATGGCCGGCCCCCAGCCGACCCGCTCCGCGGCGATGCCCAGGAACACCGGGGAGAGCATGTACGCGATCCGGCCGAGGAGGTTGTTCGACCAGGCGAGCGCGTCGCTCCTCAGGTGCGTCGGGAAGAGCTCGGTCGTGTATGCGTTCAGCACGGGCAGGACGGCGCTCCCGCCGAAGATGGACAGGGCCAGCGAGGCCGTGAGCCCGGCGTGGGAGTGGAGCGAGTACCCCCCGAAGACGCCGGCGGCCGCCACCGTGAAGGTGATCACCGCGCCCTTGCGGCGGCCCACGGCGTCGATGAGCTTGCCTGACGTGAAGACGAGGGGCATGGCGACGAGCGCGGCGATCATGATGCTGGTGCCCACCTGGCTGTCGGTGAGCCCGCGCTCCCGGGTGGCGAACGTCTTCCAGAACGTGACGGCGTTCTGCACGCAGACGAACATCAGCCCCCAGATCAGGGCGAGCTTCAGCATCCGCCCGCGGTACGCCGAGCTCAGGATGCGCGTGAACGGCTGAGTCTCCTGTGGCTTCCGCTCGCGCACGAGCTGCTCGAACCGCGCTGTCTCGCGCAGGCCGCGCCGGGACACGGCGATGAGCACGAGGGGGACGCTGCCGAAGAAGTAGATGGTCCGCCACCCGAGCGAGGTCGAGAGGAACAGCGGCACGAGCCCGGCGCAGGTGATGGTACCCAGGCTGGAGAACGCCTCGATGAGGCCGATCGCGAGCCCGCGCCGGTCCTTCGGGAACTCCTCGGCCGCGTAGACCACGCTGACCGCATACTCGGCGACGAGGAAGATGCGCGCGAAGAGCTGGCAGCCGGCGAAAACGAACACGTTCGGCGCGAGGCCAGTGAGCAAGGAGAAGAGCGTATAGCCGACGATGGTGATCGTGAGGAGCCGCCGCCGCCCCCAGTGGTCGGCCTTGCGGACGAGGAGAAAGGCCAGCATCGAGCCCAGGCTGATGACCCCGATCAGGAGCCCCTCCCCCTTCGCCGAGAGCCCCATCTCCGCGCCGAGGTTCGGGAGGATCTGCGTGATCGCCAGACGGTCATAGCCCTCGAAGAACGAGGCTACGCCCAGGAACGCGAGGAGCCGCCACTGGTAGGAAGTGAGTGGCGTCTTCTCGGCATCGCGTGTGGCCATGGAATTTTGGTTCTTTCGATCCAAGCGGAAGCTCGTCGAGACGACGACGGAGCTGGCAGCGCGCGAGGACCGGCAGGCCATCTCGCAGGACGCGGCGGCCTCGCTTACAAATTCCGCGCCGAAGGCAGAGCCCGCCGCGCGCGGGAGGCTCGAAGATGGTCTCGTTGAAAAACAGCGCGCTATCCCGCTCTCGCGACGCGACGCTGCTGCCATGGCAGCAGTCATTCAGCAGCCTGCTGCCATGGCAGCAATCGCTCCGGCGGCACGACCATGTCGGCGCCATCCGGTGGCGCCTGATGATAGAATGGCGCGTCAGGCTCTATTCGTATCGGGGAGAGCCGCCGGAGGCCCAGGCGCTCGATCGAGCGCGACCTCCGGTCACCCCCGGACGGAGCCGAGAAGCCATCGCTCAAGAGAGGGTACCGTATGCGCAAGATCGCGATCGTGGGCTCCGGTCAGACCGGCCTGCTCGCCGGCCATGCCCTGGTGCGGGCTGGCCATGAAGTCACGCTCTATTCGGATCGAACTCCCGATCAATGGCTGAACGAGTCGCGCCCCACAGGCACCGCCGGGCGCGCCGAGATGTCGCTGCGGTACGAACGTGAGCTCGGCCTCGCCCACTGGGAAGACAAGGCGCCGAAGACCGATGGAGGGCAGTTCATCGTGAGCCCCGCGCGGGGCCACGGCATCCCGACGCTGACGGGCCGGCTCGACAGCCCCTCCATGGCGGTCGACCTGCGGCTCCAGAGCCACCGCTGGATGCACGACCTCGAGGCGCGCGGCGGCAAGATCAAGATCGAGTCCGTGACGCTGGACCGGCTCGACCAGATCGCCGCGGAGAACGAGCTCACCGTCGTCGCCGCCGGGCGGAAGGAGCTGGCGTCGCTGTTCGAGCGCGACCCCATCCGCAGCGTCTTCGAAAGGCCGCCGCGCAACCTGGCCATGATCATGGTGAAGGGCCCCCCGCTCGCGTTCGACGGCCTCCCGCTGCTCCCCGTGGTGAGCAACCTCTTCCCCGGCGTCGGCGAGGCGTTCTACATCCCCTACTACCACAAGGACGTAGGCCCGAGCTGGAGCGTGCTCGTCGAGGCCATCCCGAAGGGGCCGCTGGATCGCTTCGAGAACGCGAAGAGCGGAGAGGAGGTGGTCGCCATCGCCAAGACGGTGTTCAAGGAGCTGATCCCCTGGCACCACGCCTGGTTCAAGGACGCCGAGCTGTCCGATCGTCACGGGTGGCTCGTCGGAAAGCTGACGCCGACCGTGCGCAAGCCCGTCGGCCGGCTGCCCTCGGGCCGCCTCGTGACGGCGCTGGGCGACACGGCGATGTCGTTCGACCCGATCGGCGCTCAGGGAGCAAACAACGGCAACAAGATGGTGAGCAACCTGGTCGAGCGCGTGGCGGAGCAGGAGGGTCGGCCGTTCGACGAGGCGTGGATGACCGCCACCTTCGAGCGCCACTACCGGACCCACGGGTACGCGGCCTACAGGTTCACCAACCTCCTGCTCGGACCGCTCGACCGCCCCGCGCTCGAGTTCTTGCTGTCGCAATACGGCAGCGACGGCCGCTCCGACAACCGGAGCGGACAGCAGATCCTCGCGAACGCCTTCGTCGAGAACTTCAACGATCCGACGACGTTCACGCCCATCCTCACCGATCTGCGCAAGATGCACGAGGTCATCGAGCGGTCGCTCGGCAAATCGTGGCCGGCCGCGGTCGCCGCGGGCGGGCTCGGGGTCGGGCGCGATCAGCTGCGGAGGCTGCTCGGCCTGTTCCCCGAGCGCGCCGCGGCGCTCGGGCTCCGCCAGACGACCTCGCAGAACGGCGTGTCGGCGCATTGATCGGCCGCGCCGCGCCCGGCGAGCCGCGCGGTCGTCCCCTCACCCTGAGCTCCGAGGCTGCTCTCCTTGCCCGCCGCGCCTGCCGGTCTCCCGATAGCTATGGCGGTACGCCGACGGCGAAGAGCCCACGACCTTCTTGAAAGCGTACGAGAAGGCGGCCTCCGAACGGTAACCCACAGACGCGGCGACCTCCGACACCGACACAGCCCCGGACCGCAGCAGGAGCTTTGCCCGGTACATGCGCCAGTCCGCGAGGTACTTGCCCGGCGACGCCCCCATCTGCTCCGAGAAGCGAGCAGAGAACGCCGCCCGCGACATGCCGGCCTCCTGCGCCAGCGTGAGCACAGACCAGTCGAGCTCCGGGTTCCTGTGCATCCGCGCGAGCGCGCGTCCGATCTGCGGATCGGCGAGGCCGCGCAGCCAACCGCGCTCGTCGGCGGGGACGTCACGGAGGTACGCGCGCAGCGCCTGCACGAGGAGGACGTCCGACAGACGCGCGGTCACGATCGCCGCGCCCTCGGCCGGCGCGCTCACCTCGGCGGCGATGCACTGCGTGTGCGCCTGGATCCACGGGCCGGCCCGCTCGTCGCCCCGCAGGTGAAGGACGGGCGGCAGCGCCTCGAGCGCGGGATGGCCGAGGGTGCCGAAGCGGAACTGTCCGCACACGATGGTGGTCGGCAGGCCGGCGCCGCCATGCTCGATGGCGCGCCCGGGGTACGCGCCCCGGACGAGATCTTCTATCGAGCTGGTCTTGCGCGGCTCGAGCGCGTCGCGGAGCACGTGCCCGCGGCCGCTGGGCATCACGACGAGATCGCCGCTCGCGACGGCGACGGGCGCCCGCGCTCCGTCGATCTCGAGCCAACAGCTCCCGCGCGTGATGATGTGGATCCCCCGTCCGCCGGCCGGAAAGCGGAGCGCCCAGGGCGCGGTGAGCTCCAGCCGGCAATACGACACGCTCTCGAGGCGGAGCTCTCCGACGATCTCGCTGAGAAGGTCCATTGGATTGACGCAAGGGTAGGCGATCCGAGGATGTCCATCAAGCCGACGCCCCGGTGGACGTTCTCGAAAGAGATCGAGCCAACATCGCATGGATGCGCCAGCGCATGGGCGCTACAACCCGGTGCATGTCCAGGAGCCCGGCCCCCTCGACGGGCCGGGGCGGACCGCGCACGGCCAGCGGTAGCCGCTGCGACGAACCTTCATTCGTAACGCTGTACCCCAGAGAACCCAGGAGACTTCTCCATGAGTAGCGCTTCCCCTCGCATCGTCGTGATTGGGAGCACCGGCATGCTCGGCGCCCCTGTGACTCAAGAGCTCGTCGCCGCGGGCTTCGCCGTGACCAGCCTCGTCCGCGACAGGAATGCGACCCTCGCGAGCAAGCGGCTGCCGGCGAGCGCTAACATCGTCGCCGGCGACGTCAGCGACGTGAAGTCGCTGACCGAGGCCTTCCGCGGTCACGACATCGTCTATGTGAGCCTCGCGGTGCCGGTCACCGCGTCGGCGAGCTCGTGGCGCGTCGAGTCGGAGGGCATGAAGAACATCGTCGCCGCCGCGCGCGAGGCGGGCATCAAGCGGATCGCCTACCTCTCATCGCTCCTGCACCGATACGACGGCTTCAGCTGGTGGGTCTTCGACATGAAGCGCGAGGCGCTCTCGATCCTGAAGGAGAGCGGGATCCCGAGCACGATCTTCTACCCGTCGAACTTCATCGAGTCGATCCCCTACCGGAGCCGCCAGGGCAAGCGGATCAACCTCGCCGGCGCCGCGCGCGAGAAGGCCTACTGGATCGCGGCGCGCGACTACGGCAAGCAGGTCGCGCGTGCGCTCGCGCTCCCCGGCGATGCGTCGCGGGAGTACGTGGTGCAGGGCCCCGAACCGCTCACGGCGAAGGAAGCGGCCGAGGAGTTCGCCAGGCACTACACGAAGGAGAAGCTCGCCGTGGGGGCGGCGCCGCTCGGCATCTTCAAGGTGCTCGGGCTGTTCTCCCCGACGTTCAACTACGTCTGGCACATCTCCGACGCGATCAACAACGCGCCTGAGCCGTTTCAGGCAGAGGCGACCTGGAAGGAGCTCGGCAAGCCAGAGACCACGGTGGCCGCCTTCGCCTCGTCGTTTCAGTGAGCGAGAGCGGCGCCCCCCCTGCCGCTCTGCCCGCGAGGCGCCGTCAGTGATCGCTGTGATCGCTGTCGACCGTGAAGGAGCGAGGGCGCTCGCGAGCGCCCTCGCACGTGCCCGCGACCGGCTCCAGATGCTGCTCCTTCGCGAGCCTGATCTCCCGGTCGACGACGTTGCAGAGGATCTTGGTGCTGAGCGCCAGGTCGCGGACCGGCGCGGCCTCCCTGATCCCGTGATAATTGACCGGCGCCCCGAAGTTGGTGTCGAACAGGGCGCCCGCGGCGATGGCCTTCACGTACGCCTTGGCGTCCGTGCCGGCGCCCATGGCCACCGCGGGAGCGGGCTCGCCCGTCACCTCCTCGAAGGCGCTGCTGATCCGGCTGAACGTGGGGCCGTCCACCCGGCGGATGTCCGGCGCTACCCTGGTAACGGTCTCGAAGGAGACCGGGGCGCCATCGGAGGTCGCGTTGAACTCATCGACGATCTGCGCGAAGATCCCCGCGAACTCGCTCTCTGCGCCGCACAGGAGCCCCTCGCTCTCTCCGTCCCAGGGCTGGCCGTGGTGGCCGATCGCGTAACGGACATCGAGGCTGAGCGTTATCGCTCCGGGCTCCGGCTCGGTGTAGAGCCGGGTCAGCGCATAGGTGGTGCCGTTGCCCTCGGTGAACACCTGGTCATGACGCTCGAGCAGATCGGGGTGGGTCTCGCCGAACGTTTTCGTGCCCCACGTGGACTTGATGAACCTGCACATGCGCGCGACATCGTTGTCGGCCAGGACCTCCGCCTCCGAGAGCGCGCCCAGGAAATTGGTCAAAGACACCAGCGGGTTGGCCCCCTCCGCGCGGTTCTCCTGGGGAACGGAGGCGTGCTGCGCGCCTGCGACCTCGGTCGTCAGCTTGAGCTCATCCGGCAGGCCCGAGGTGTCGACGGTGAGCTTCGCCCGCCTGTACGACGGGTCGTCGAACGGATGATCGGCGTAGTCCTTCTCGATGTGCTGGGCGAGCTCCTCGAGCTGCGCTGGCGAGTCGCTGCGGAGGATCGCCTCGGCCCGGTCCGGGATCTGATTCACTGGACCGGAGGGGGTGTTCAGCGACTCGATCCACACGCCGGCTGCGGGGGGAGCTTCGCGCGGGAGGGTGAAGACGGGACGCTCGATGCCCTTCTCCGCGCGCACGGACCAGAACGTATCGAAGATGACCTCGAGGTCCGCTGCCTCCTCGGCGTTCTCCTCGCGGTATCGTCGCATCGACATACCGCCGATCTCCTCGGTGGTGTCGAAGATGAGCTCCACGGTGATGTCGTCGAGCAGGGGGCTGCCGTCGTACGCCCGGGCGATGTCCTTGAGCACCAGGAACGTCGCCAGCGCAGGGCCCTTGTCGTCGATGGCGCCGCGGCCCACCCATAGGTCCTGTGCACCGCCATGCTTCGTCTCGCCGGTGCCCCTGGTCAGCTTGAACGGCTCCCACACGTCGGTGTCGCCGGGCGACACCGTATCGAAGTGGGTGTTCAGGGAGATCTTGCGGGGCCCCTTGCCGAGCCGGAAGCCGAAGACCCAGTAGTACCTGGGCTCGGCCGGGTTGCCGCTCTCGACCTTCCATTCCCAGGGCTCGATCTTGTGGGTCTTCTGCCCTTCGTTGAACTGCTGTGCCTGGGCGTTCAGGTCGTCGGCGATGCTCTGCATGCTCGCGACGAACCTCTCCTCGTTCGCGAACTGCTCGGCGCGGTAGGTCTCGGCCGCGACAAGCCTGGCCAGCGCGTCGAAGCTGGCCTCGAATTCAGCGCCGACGCCTGCGCAGGCAGGCGCGGCCGCCACAGGCACCGGGTTCACTGGGCCGTCTTCCTGGCAGCTCGCGACGTACGCCAGCGCCGCGACGCCGATCCAACCAGCCCGATATATTCGAGTCATGCTCATACAGCCTCCAAGGCGGGTTCAACTCGCATGAAAAGGTATCAGACAATGAAATGCCATCCCATGTGCTGTCCCCACCGCGCGGTCAGCGTGGCTGCGCGGGTGCGCGCGCGTGACGGACGACAGCAATGGACCTGACTTTTCGAGAGCTTTCGTGCCTCTTATATGCAATACATAGACGTGACACCGGAGCACGAACACAGGTAACTCAAATGACACAAGAACTGGATCACAACGCGATTGTACGGCTCGGGATGGGCTACGCCGAGTCGAAGACGCTCCTCAGCGCAGTCGAGCTCGGCGTATTCACGGAGCTCGCGAAGGGGCCGCTCGACTGGCAGGCTTTGCGCGAGCGGATCGGAATCCACCCCCGCGCGGCGCGCGACTTCTTCGATGCGCTGGTGGCGCTTCGGCTGCTGCGGCGGGAGAACGGCCGGTACTCGAACACGCCAGAGACGGACCTTTTCCTCGACAGGGCGAAGCGGTCGTACATCGGCGGGATGCTGGAGATGTCGAACGCGCGGCTTTACCGGATCTGGAATTCGCTCACCGACGCGCTGCGCACGGGTGAGCCGAAGAACGAGGTCGCGGAGGGCGAGGACATCTTCTCGTGGCTCTCCAAGAACCCCGAGACGTATCGTGAATTCACGCAGGCGATGACCGGGCTCAGCCTGCCGTCGGCGCGGGCGATCGCGGCGAAGTTTCCCTGGGAGCGCTACAAGACCTTCGCCGACGTCGGCACCGCGCAGGGAGGCCTGCCCGTCCAGGTCGCGCTGGCGCACCCGCACGTGAAGGGCATCGGGCTCGATCTGGCGCCCGTACAGCCGGTCTTCGAGGACTACGTCCGGGATCACGGGCTCACGGATCGGGTGCAGTTCCAGGTGTTCGATCTCTTCAAGGACTCGATTCCACCGGTGGACGTGATCACCATGGGGCACATCCTCCACGGGTGGAACCTCGCGGACAAACGGAGCTTCATCAAGAAGGCATACGACGCGCTCTCCGAGGGAGGGGTGCTCGTCGTGTACGACGCGATGATCGACGACAATCGCAGCGAGAACGTCGCCGGGTTCATGATGAGCCTCACCATCCTCCTCGAGACGCCCGAGGGCTTCGATTACACGAGCGCCGATTGCGCGAGCTGGCTGCGCGATCAAGGCTTCCGCGACGTCCGCGCGGAGCGGCTCGTCGGCTCGGATTCGTTCGTCGTCGGCGTGAAGTGAGGCGTACGATCCCGCGGGACCGGCGGCCCAGCGAGCAGGGGCGCCAGGCTCCGCGGGGTCTCCGGGTCGCCGTCGCCGAGCGCCTGCCCCGCTGGATCGACTCCAGCGGGGCGCCGCTCCCCGCCCTTCACGAACCGTTCGCGCTCCTCGGGCCATCGTCGAGCACCGGCGCACCGCCTCGACCGCGCGCTCTGCGCCGGCGTCCCCGGCGCGGAGCGCTGGTGCGGTGACCTGGGTTATTGCAGCTCCTCGGGCAGGGACGTGAGGACGCAGAGGCCCGTCTCGGCGTCGCAGGTCGAGCGGTCAGCGAAGTCCGGGTTGATCCCGGAGCCGAACGCGCGACCGCTCGCGGGGTCGGCTCGCGGATCGCAAAGGCCCGGATCCGGCGCGCCGTCGCGCAGGCACTCGACAGCGGGGTACAGGCCAACGACGCTGTAGGAAGCAGAGCAGCCGTTCTCCGTGTAGGTCAGGTCCCCGACGATCTGCGTGCCCGGGTATGCGGCCGTCACGTAGATGCGGAGGTTGCTCCACTCGTAGCTGATCTCGACGGCCGGGTGCTGCGTGGGCGGTGTGTCCTCCGGCGCGTCAGCAGGCGGAGGCTCCTCGTAGGCGGGGAGGCTCAGCTTGGCCTCCGTGAACGAGGGGACCGCGCAGACGTCGTACTCGTCCGGATCGACAGAGGCGAACTCTCCGATCGAATCGAGCGCGACCGCAGCGGGCTCCACCTGCGCGCCCACGGCCGCGAAGGCGATCCCCGACGTCCGGATGGCGAGGTGGGCCTTCGTGAGATCCGGGCGCTGCGGGTTCTCGGCCTGCCGCGGGTTGTACTTCTCGAGGCCGATGATCTCCCCCTTCAGCGTGTCGCAGGCGCCCTCCCCCTGCTTCGAGCCGGGCTTCAGCGTGTACTTCGCCGCGAAGGCGCCGTGAGCCGCGGTGCAGGTGACCCTGCGCTGCTCGCACGACACGACCAGCGCGGCGACGGCAAGGAGCCCGAGAGATGTTCCGATCAGTCGTTTCATTGTCATCTGTCTCGCAGAACGATCGCCCTAGAAGGTCACCTTGGCGCCGATCCTGAAGGTGCGCGGCGGCTGATACGCGATCGGCTTTCCGAAGTTCGGGTTCTTGTTGTTCGGCTCGAACGCGGAGCCGTCGACGTTCCTGAGCTGGCCGAGATCTGCCCTCGTTCCATTCTCGATCGGCAGCACGGAGGCCACGGTGTAGCGCTGGTCCAGGGCCGTTGGCGCCTGGAAGTTGAAGATGTTGAACGAGTCGACGGTGATGAGCAGCGTGCTCTCCCGGGCGAGCTGCACGCCGACGCCGACGTGCGCGTCGACGGTGTGCACCCAGGGGAGGCGCTCGCCGCTCCCCCGCTCGAGGATGTAGACCTGATCGGGGCCGTAGAGCGGGTGCGAGCCCAGGTAGCTCGTGGGCTGGCCCGAGGTGGACCGGTACGCCCCGCCCACGCTGACGATCACGCCGTTCTGGAAGAGGAAGTCCTTGGCGCCGAAGAGCTTGATCTGGTGCCTGCGATCGCCGGGGAGCGGCCCGCTCCGGTTCGGCAGGAGCGACATGAGATCGAAATCCGAGTTGATGTTCGGGTCGAGCTGCCCTGTCTCGGCGCGGAAGAGGCCGGCCCAGTTGCCGCGCAGGTACGAGATCGTGTAGCTCGCCTGCGCGAGCCACGTGTCGGCGAAGGTCTTCTCGGCATGCACGGTGAACCCGTCGTAGTCGCGGGTGGGCTTCGGGAAATCCTTCGCGACGCCGTAGCCAGGGTTGCCGATGAGGTACGTCCTCGCCTCGTCCCGGCTGATGTCCTCGATGACCTGGTTCTGGTAACGCTTCGTGTACTGCACCCCGACCCGCAGCCTGGGGTAGATCTCGTATTCGCCGCCGATCACGATCTCGTCCGTCGACTGCGGCTCGAGGTCCGGATCGACGCCGCCGTCGCCGCCGATGACGCGCCATTTCTGGTTGGGGCTGTACGGGGCGCTCGTCGTGATGAGGTTCTCGTTCCGATCGCACTCGTCGCGTTGCTGCGAGACGTCACGGGGATCGCACGCCGCCGCCGCATGCAGGGAGAAGACCTGCCGCTCGCCGGGGAACGCGCGGTCGATGATGTTGAGCGGCATGCTCTCGTAGAACCGGGCGTAGTTCGCGAACAGCTTGGAGCGGCCCGAGTGCGTGAAGTCGTAGATCACCCCGACGCGCGGCGACCACTGGTTGGGGAGCGCTATCGCCAGCTTGTCGTCGCCGCCATAGAGGAGCTGCGCGTCGTACCGGACGCCCGCGTTCACCGTGACCTGGTCGAGGATGCTCCAGCTGTCCTGCACGAAGCCGCCGATCGTGGTCGACGTCGACACGGTCTCGAACTTGTCGAGCGGCACGGCCTCGTCGGGGTTGACCAGGAAGCCGAGCCGACGGAAACCGGTGAACGCGGTCCCGTCGGCGGTCTCGGCGAAGATGTTTCCTCCCGAGTGGCCTCGGGACGACTCGTAACGCATCAGCTCGAGGTCGACGCCGACCTTGACGATGTGGTGGCCCAGCGCGGTGAGCAGGCTCGTGAGCACGGCCTTGCCCTGGTACCTGTCGAGCACTGTCTCGTTGAGCGGCCCGGGACCGCCGCTGAAGTAGGTGGCCACGGGGCACCTCTCCGCGCTCGTCGTGCCCGCCGGCTCGCAGTCGGCCGTCGCCGCGGACGGCTCGAAATCGTTGATCGAGTGGAACCCGGGAGCGGCCCGCTGCCAGTGGACCTGCGCGATGTCGGACAGCCCCTTGCCGCTCCCGATCCTCGTGCCGTCGGCGGCGCGGATCGAGTTCTCCTCGTGGTGCACGCCGAGCGTGACGTCGAGCAGGTACGTCTTGTTCTTGAAGGCCGAGGACCACTTCAGCGAGGCATCCGTCGCGCTCGACACGTACCTGTGCGCGAGCGCGCCGAAGCTCCCGTTGATCACGTTGTTGCTCGAGCTGTTGTTGAGCTCCACCGTGCCGTCCTTCGGGTTGATACCGAAGTTGCCGTCGCCCCCCGATGTGGTGGGCGAGCCGTAGACCGACAGCGAGACGGTGTGGTCCTGATCGATCAGGAACGTGAGCTTGCCGAGGTACTGGACGCTATGCTGGGTGGCATAGAAGACCTGCTGCGTGCCAGGGATCGGCTCGCTCCTGTCGAAGTTCAGCTCTCGCTCGAGCCGATAGCTCGCCGCCGACGGAGAGACCCCCGCGAAGAACCAGAGCTTGTCCTTCAGGATCGGGCCGCCTAGCTCGACGCCGACGTCCCGGAGCGACGAAAGGCGCGTGTCGGTCGTGATCGTGCTCGCCTCGCTCTGCAGCCGCGTCCGCCCCGCCTCGAGGACGCCGGGCGTGATGCTGAAGAACACAGCGCCGTGGAAATCGTTCGAGCCCGACTTCGTCACCGCGTCGAGGTACCCGCCGGTGGCGCGGCCGTACTCCGGCATGTAGCCGCCGGTGATCACCTTGACCTCCTTGATGAACTCCACGGACAGCGGCGTCCCGATGATGCCGAACGCCGGGTTGTTCACGGAGAGGCCGTCGATCACGTACTGGTTCTCAGGCGAGGTCGTCCCGCTGAGCGACACGCCGTACTGGTCGGCGTTGGCGCCGGGCGCCACGTCGGCGAGCGCCTCGAACGAGCGCGTCGCCGCCCCCTTCGAGCCCGTGGAGATGAGCGGGATGCGGCTCGCGAACTCCGAGTTGACGTTCACGCCTGTCGCGCTCGAGCCGACGTCCACCGTCGGCGCGCTGCCGACGACCACGATCTCCTCGGCCTTCAGCGCCTCGGGGAGCAGCTCGCTGTTCACCCGGATGGTGCTGTCGACGCGGAGCTCGATGCCGCTGCGGCTGTAGGGCCGGAACGACTCCTTGTCGAGCCTGAGCGTGTAGGCGCCCGGGGGCAGGTTCGGGATCCGGAACTGGCCGGAAGGATCGGTGACGACCACCTGCTCTCCCTGGAGAGCAGGGGACGTCACGGTGACGACGACATCGGCAGCGGGCTTCCTGGTCGACGAGTCGAGGACCGTGCCGGTCAGGACTCCGGAACCGGTGGCGAAGGCCGAGCTCGAGATCAGCACGCTGGCCGCCGCGGCCAGCCGGGCGGCCCATACGCCGCCCCTTGCATGCATGAAGTTCACAGATCTCCTATCACGTGTGGAAGCGGCGGGCCATCGCCGGCGACCTGCCGCGATGAGCATCGCGAGACCGGCAGGGAGGCGCGAGAGAGAGGCCAGCCTCGTCGATCGGGGTGAGCACCTGCGCGGATCACGCTACAGCTTGGAGTATCGGTACTCCAGGATGGCCTTCAGGTTGGCCATCTCGATCTTGTGAATGGCGTCGAAGTCGGCCCAGATATCGCCGACCCAGGCGCGGTCCGTCCGCTCGCGCGGCTTGCTGATGTAATCGGGGAGCTCGGTCGTGGCCCGATCGTAATAAGGGTGCTTGCAATTGGTCCAGAGCACGATCGTGCCCGGCTTGCGGATGGTGGGCCTTGCGTCGATGAAGCGGAAATAATACCGCATCCACAGCTCGTCCCCCTGATCCCAGGCGCAGGGGTAGTCGACCACGCGGCTGTCCGGGTACGCTTCAGCGCGGACGTAGATCGACGTGTCCTTCGCCAGGTACTCCTTCCCCTTGTACAACCCGCCTCCGAGGTGATGGAGGCTCCGCAGGCTGAAGGTCCACTCCTCCAGGCTGTAGACGTTGGCCGCGTACTCGTACGCCATCTCGACCGGGCAATGAATGTACTCGCCGAGGTGGCAGTACTGCCCGAAGATCTCGTTATGTGAGTAGGTCTCCTTGGTGATCCCCTGGATGTGCTTCACGCACTCCTCGATGGAGTGATCCTCGGAGACATACAGCCCCGGGATCTCCCTGCTGGAAACCCCGTTCTTCACGAGCCCGGATCGGCTCCACGGCCCTCTGTCGTCATGAACGCTCATCGTGCTCTCCTTCAAATTCGAATCGCAATCGCGGTCAAGTCATACGCTGGCCTGCGCCACGCCAGCTCACATCACATCGCTTCCTCACCTCGTCGGCCGGGCCGTTCGCGCTTCATCCGGCGGTGAGCTAGGTCCAGCCAGCGCCCTCGTGGATCGGCGCTCCGGCGGCGGTGAGCCCCAGGGCGCCTCCTAGAACGGCGCCAGCTGCACGGTGGAGTCAGCGTCGGGGAACTGATTGAAGCTGTCGAGCACCGCGAACTCCGCTGTCGGGCCTCCGAGCAGCGCTCCGAGCGCGCTATCCGCGCGGGTCTCGAGGGTGACGTCGGCCTCGCCGAAGACGAGGCTCGAGATGGTGGTGGTCTGCTTGACCGGGCCGCGCCAGGTGGACACCCACCAGTTCGAGGCAAACGGGGCCGGGGGAGCGCCGGAGGGCGAGATCGATCCGTCGATGACCAGGCGAGGGGCGCCGGGGAACGGCACCCGCACGTGAATGTTGCTGTCGCCGCTCGCCAGCGAGTAATCGTACTCGAGGGTCGGCACATACTGGGCAAGGAAGCCGGCCTGAACGAGCTTGACCGCGAGGAGCGCGTTGTCGGTGTAGTACCACAGCGTATAGCTGTTGACGTCCCCGGTGCCGTCGGGCGAGACGATGCTGGCGCCGATCTGGACGATCGAGCCAGGCGTGGGCGTCCCGCCGTTCACCGAGATGCCATCGGCGTGCGCCGTCCTCACGGCGAGCGGGGTGACCGGCTGCCCCTCGCCGGCGAGCACGAACTCCTCCGGAACCAGGGCCCGGGCCTCGTCGGTCGGAACGAGATCCAGGCCGATCGTCTCGACGACGTTCGAGAACTCGACGCTGAACCCCCGGATCTCTTGCCGTGCTTCGTCGGTGATCTCAGGGTCGGCCGCGTCCACGGCGTCCACTGCGCAACCGGTGGCAAAGACGCAAGCAAGCACCAGGAACTTCACGGAATCACGCGCGTACATGAAAGCCTCCTCAAGCCGCCGACTCCAGCGTCGGCGGTCATCGCATCCTGAGGACCCACCGCGTTCACACAAGGGACATACAGGCAAACGAGCGGATCCAAAACACAGTATCTACAACATCATTCTTATTTCAATCCAAGAATCATGTCCCTGCGCGAGGTAGCTGCCCACCTCACGCAGGTGAGCTTCCGCGCTGGTGAGCGCTGAACGCCGACGCCGGGATGGTCGGCGCGTCCGCTCCGAGGAACGGGGCGAACGGCGGGGTCTCCTCGCGCAGCAGGCGGAGGTCGAGCACGCCAGGCACGCCGGGATGGTTGTCATGGTAATCGCTCAAGCGTTCGCGCATCTCCTGCGGCGTGGAAGCAGACCCCGTCCAGAGCCGGCCTTCGGGCGCGAGGCCGCGGGCGACCGTCGCGAAATCGGAAGCTGGGTAGCGCACGGCCTCGATCCGGGACTGGAAGAGGAGCTGCTGCCTCGTGACGCACATGCCGTGCATCGCGTTGTTGAACACGACGAAGAGGACGGGCAACCCGAGATCGACGGCCGTGTTCACCTCCAGCCCGAGCATCAGGAACGCTCCGTCGCCGCAGATCACCGTCGTCCGGGTCCCGGGCTCCGATCCGAGCTGCGCGCCGATGGCGCCAGGGATCGAATAGCCCATTCCCCCCATTCCCAGCGCGATGGTCGATGTCGAGCCCGGAGGGACGGAGAGGTAGTGCATGGCCGCGGCGGCGCAGTTGCCGGCGTCGAACACCACGTGGCCGTTCCGCGGCAGGTACGCCTCGAGGATGGCCAGCGCTTCGCTCTGCAGGAGCGTGTCGGCCCCCGCGCTACCCTGCTCGTCGCCCGGGATGGCCGGCGCCAGGCGGGGCTCATAGCAGCTCCGCGTGTACCCGCGTACCGGAGGGAACGGTGAGATCGGAGTCCTCTCCAGCAGGTCGAGGAGCGCGCGGAAGGCGCGGCCTACATCCGCGTAGATGGTGATCTCGGGCTCCAGGATGCGGTGTATCGCCTCGGGATCGACGTCGATGACGGCGAAGCGCTTGTCCTTGAAGCTCCGCTCGACAGGGGAGCGCGTCATGACTTCGAGCGACGCACCAGCGGTGATGATGAGGTCCGCCTGGTCCCGCAAGTATTCGTGGGCCGAGGGGTGTCCCGCCGCGCCGACGGTTCCCAGATAGAGGGGGTCGTCGTGCGGGAAATCGCCGCGGGCCGACATGGTGGTCACCACGGGGAGACCGACAGCGCGCGCGAAGGCCTCGACCGCCCCGGAGTCGTCGGAGCGCCGCGTCCCCTGGCCGATGAGCAGCAGCGGGCGGCGCGCGCTGCGAATGGCCGCGAGCAGGGGCATCACCTCGCCTATCGCGACAGGCCGCGACCGGCTGAAGCTCGACAGGTCCCCCGGCCAGTCGACCGGAAGCGGGCCGACCTCTTGATCATAGAGATCCCGGGGCACGAGGAGCACGGCCGGGCCCTGCCGGCCCGACGTGGCCGCGACGACGGCGTCGCGCAGCATCGGCCAGAAGTCGTGAGGGGTCCTGATCTTCCCGACGTACTTGGAGATCGATCGCCAGAGCTGGACGGCATCGACGCAGTTGCCGATGCCCGACGAGTCCTGGAATGCCCCCCGGCCCTCGAGCGCTGTCGGAGGCTGGCCGACGATCGCGAGCACGGGGACCGCCTCCGCGTAGGACTCGGCGATCCCGACAGCCAGGTTGAGCATCCCGCCGCCTGCCGTCGCGCAGCAGACGGCCAGCGTCTTGTGGACCCGCGCCCGGCAGTCCGCCATGAACGCCGCGCCCGTCTCCGTCTTCGCCAGGACAGAGAAGAGCTCCCCCTGTCCATGCCGATGGATGGCGTCGTGCAGATGCTCGATATTCGCGCCGCTCACACCGAAGACGTACCGAACACCCCAATCCCTCAGCGTGAGGACCAGCGCATCAGCCAATTTCATACTGCATGTCCTTTCCGTGCGCGCGAGTCGCCCCTGACACGCTACAGCCCGCTCCATGTGCGAGCTGGCGAGGTCGAGGGTGGACGAGTTCACGACACGCACGGCTTCAAACAGGTGATTCGATGTAACAAGCTGGAACGAGCACTCCGCGATAAAAGCCTGGCAAGCTCGAGATGTCCGAGAATGAAAGGCGCTGGCGACCCTACTGCCAGCGAAGCACCATGGAGCTCACGAAGTCGCCGCCGTTCGAGAACGTCCCGAGCGCGATGATGTCGCCGCGACGAACGCGACCGTTCTCCAGCGCGTCCGCCAGCGTGACCGGGATCGAGCCCTGGAACATGTTGCCGTAGCGCACGAGGGTGTCATGCGTGCGCGGAGGGAGGATCCCGATCCTGGCGCGCCACTCCTTGAGGAACGTGTCGTTCGGCTGGTGCGTGATCAGGAGGTTGACGTCGCTCGTCGACAGCCGGGCCTCCGCGAGGCACCGCCCGACGGCGTCGGGCACGAGCCGCATCGCATTCTCTCGGATCGCCTCGACCATGTCCTTGGAAAAGTTGACCGTGATAGGACCGCAGCCGCGCTCCCAGTAGTTCTTGAACTGCCCGTCGACGAAGTCGGGCTCGAACCGGAACAGACCGTAGTACTCGCCGTGGGAGCGCTCGTACCGGGCCATGATCGACGCCGCGCCCGGCATGAGGAGCGTGGCCGAGGCGCCGTCGCCGAGCACGAACGAGCGGCGAGACTTCTGGAACTCGGGAAGGCGAGAGATGAAGTTGGTCACCGTCACGACGACGACCCGCTTGTATTGCCCTGACTCGATGAACGCGCGGGCGGTGCTGAGCCCCGAGAGGTACGAGGAGCAGCTCGTGTCGATGTTGAGGATCGTCGCGTTCCGGGCGCCGACGCGGTGCTGGATCGCAGGGCCGATGCCGGGCCAGAAGGTGTCCGAGAAGATGCACGAGCAGATGATGAGATCGATCGTCTCGGCGAGGATCCCCGTCCTCTCCAGGAGCCGCTCGACGGCCCGCACCCCGAGGTCCTCGGAGAGGTAGTCCGGCGACGCGAACCTCCGCTCATGAACGCCGCTGAAGAAGGCGTTGTCCGCGAGGGCGTCCTGCGAGCCCCCCTCGGGCAGCTCGTTCACGACCCTGCGCTCTGGCATGAAGCTGACGACATCGATGATCTGCGCGTTCATAAAGCTCCGTCCTCGAACCGACGCATCGAAATAGCGCCGGACAATGCAGCGCCGAAATGCTGCTACGGCACGCAATCCACAACGGATCGGGGAGCCGTTCACGCTCATCAGGGCGACCGAGGACGCCGAAGCTGTCGCCCAGCTCGCTTACATTAAACAATTAACGTGCCAACAACTGAGATCTCACCATGAAGCAGCGGTTTCGTACACATGCTGTCGTAGCGTTCCTCGTCGGCGCGCGCGAGACGGCGCCTCGGCGAGGCGAGCCGGTCGAATACCGTCAAGATCTTGCTCTGCGAGGCGCGATACGACCGCTGGCCGGCAGGCGCCAACTCGGGCTCACCTGTGCTGCTCATGTAGGCTCGTGTCCCGAGGGCGCAGGCCGGCGCGTGCCGTTGCCGTGGCGCAACCGCGTCCCGGGAGAGGCACTCCAGCGCTGCAGCCGCCCCGAAGCCAGCGAGACAGCCCGCGCAGACTGCAGCAGCGCTGGAACACGAGGCCAGGCAGTTGCAGGAGCTCCGCCAGGCTTGCGACGTTCCCGGCGGTCGACGACGGGCTGCAGGCACGGCCGGCCATGCGGGGCCGGGTGGCCGCCGAGCTTAACAAACTCTCAACAATTCAATGCGCCCTCTGTACATCGGCCTTGCTCCGCTGGCCGCAATGCAGTCCCCAGTAATGGATATGCCGGACCGAACTGGAAGCTTTGATAAATCGTAGTCTGGGCAGTCGAATGCTGCGGCAGCAGCACATTGCGGATCGACTGCTGCTGGAGCAGCAGTCCGTCCCCGCGACGGTTCCGTCCGCGATCGAGAGGACGATGCGCCGCGCACAGGGTCGCAGGAAGGCGAGACCGCCCTCAGGCTCGATCGTTCCGTGGAGACTTCACAGGGCGGCGACGGTTCGGCGGGTCGCCGGCGGACAGGCGGGGATCGCCGCGCCGTCCGAGGTATGATTTCCCACCAAGCGGACCATGCGCTCCGTGCACGCCGCCGGCGTGCCCTGGCTCGGGCCCCCACCCCGGGCCGCTGGCCCGCGCGCCGCCGGCTCCATGGCCGCCGGACGTACGACACTCGATCGGAAAGGCCGCGGGGCTGGTGTGCTGAAGGGCGGGAGCGCTTTCCCCTGGCGCGTTCATTGCCATCCCGCACGCCACCTGTTTCCGTGGGATTGACAATCCGCTGTTACACCCGGGAGAGAAAGAGCGAGCATGGCGAACCTTGATGCTGTTGATCCGACCGCTCCTGCCAGGACTGCGGCCGCCGAGGCAGAGCTCGCAGCATTGCTGAAGTTCTACCGCGCCTTCAGCGAGCGGCGGCCAGAGCTCATCGACGAGGCGGTGACCCAGGACTGGGAAGACATCCCGCTGCCCCCGGGTCACGGGCAGGGCCCGGAGAGCGTCAAGCCCATCCTGCGCGCCTTCTTCGAGGCCTTCCCCGACGTACACATCGCGGTGCTCGACGTCCTCCAGGAGCCGGGCCGGGCTGCAGTCCGGTCTGTGCTCACGGGCACCCATCGGGGCACTTTCATGGGGGTCGCGGCGAGCGGGCGGGAGATCAGCGTCCCGTGCCACGATTTTCACGAGCTGCGGGAGGGCCGGATCGCGCGGACGTGGCACCTCGAAGACTGGTTCGCCGCGTTCGCGCAGATCGGCGCCTGGCCACCGGCGCGTTGAGCGCACCCCCCTTCCTCGAGGCGCGCCGCGTGGCCCTGGAGCCCGGGCTCCGGGGGTGCGAGCGCGCCGCGCCTACCGTTCCTGCTCGACCATCGCGCTCCCACCGTGACGTCGAGACGGCTCTGCGACCGCTGTCACCGTGCCGTCGCCGTTGAAGCGGAGGGCGGTCGCCGCGCCGATCTCGCCTCCCAGCGTGCCCGCGTCGGAGAGGACGTGGCCCAGGGACGTGAGCCCCTCGGCCTCCGGAGTGCTCAGGAACGCCGTCTCGGCGTCGCTCGCCCCGTCGCCGGAGTTGCGCTGCGAGACGCGCGGCGCCGCGAGCGCCTTGTCGATGGGAAGGCCGAGATCGACGTACCCGACGAGGATCTGCAGCATCGTGGTGATGATCGTGGACCCGCCCGGCGAGCCCAGCGCAAGCTCGGGCTTGCCGTCCTTCATGACGAGCGCCGGGCTCATGCTGCTGCGCGGGCGCTTGCCCGGCTCGACCACGTTGGGGTGCGGCGAGCCCGGGTCGGGTGGGATGTTGAAGTCCGTGAGCTCGTTGTTCAGCAAGAACCCGTGACCGGGAACGACGATGCCGTTGCCGCCCTCGTACTCGATGGTGCAGGTATAGGCCACGATGTTCCCGGCGGCGTCGCTCACCGTGATGTGGGTCGTCTCGTTGTCGTCCGCGTCCTTGGGTCCAGCGCCCCCGCCCCTCTCCGCTGGGCCGCGGCCCGGCGCGGGGCTCGGGTCGGTCTGGAACGCGTAGGGGTCGCCCGGCGCCGCCGCGGCCGTCGGGGCCTGGACGAGGTCGACGAGGGCGCGACGCGAATCCGCGTAGTCCTTCGAGAGCAGCCCCTTGACCGGGGCGTCCACGAACTCGGGATCGCCGAGGAAGGCCCCTCGATCCGCGAACGCCAGCCGGGAGGCGCCGAGATAGCGGTGCAACACCTCGACCGGCGCGAGCGTCGCTGTGTCATAGCCCTCGAGCAGGTTGAGCGCCTCCGCGAGGGTGATCCCGCCGCTGCTCGGGAGGCCGACGCTGTAGATCGTGTAGTCCCGGTACGTGGTCGAGACCGCCGGTCGCAAGCGGACCTCGTAGTCCTGAAGGTCGGAGAGCTCGATCACCCCGGCGCGGACGTTGAGCGCGCTCCCGGGCACGACTGGCGGCTCACGCACCGCCGCGACGATGGCCTCGGCGACCTGTCCTTCATAGAACGCCCTCTCTCCCCCCTCGGCGATGAGGCGGTAGGTGCTGGCCAGCTCCGGGTTCTTGAAGATGGCGCCGACCGGCCAGGCCTCGCCGTCGGGCCCCAGGAAGAGCTCCTTGCTGCTCGTGATCGCCTGGAAGCGCGCCAGGTTCCGGCTTGTCTGATCGAAGAAGGTCTGGTCGATGTCAAACCCCGCATCCGCGACCTGGATGGCCCGCTGAAGCACGTCCCCGAGCCCGAGGGTCCCGTAGCGGCGGAGCGCTTCGCTCCATCCCCGCACCGTGCCGGGCACGCCGACCGACAGGCCGCTGGTGATGAGCTCGTTGAACGCCACCGGGACGCCGTCTTCATAATAGAGCCTCGCGTCGAGCCGCGACGGCGCTGTCTCGCGGTGATCGAGGGCGATCACCTTGTCATCGGCGGCCAGGTATATGAGCATGAAGCCGCCGCCGCCGATGCCGCAGGAGAACGGATCGGTCACGCCCAGCACGCCCGCCGCGGCGACCGCGGCATCGACGGCGTTGCCGCCTCTCTTCAGGACCTCGATCGCCGCCAGCGTTCCGCGGAGATCGACCGTCGCCGCCGCCCCCCGCTGCCCGGTGGCCGTCGCCGCGCTCGTCGGGAGCTGCGCGAACAGGTCGTCCTCGGCGCCGCCGTCGGGGGCGTCCGGCTCCGCGCCCGCGTCGCCCGGCGCCGGGCCGCCGTGGGCCACCGGAGAGACATTCTCGTTCAGGTTGCAGGAAGCGCACAGGAGGATGAAGCCGAGAACAGGAGCGATCTTCGTCATGGGTTCTCTCGGGAAGCACGGCAGGGCGCAGGGCTCACGCGCAGTCCGCGTCATGCGGTGATGGCGGCCGTGATGGCCCTGGCCAGGAGTCACGATGAGCATCATCGCCATACCCCGGAAGTCTTCATCACAATGCAATCACCGTACCGGCACCGTCAGCCGCGCGGGCCGCGGCGATGTCAAGCAGGCCCTTGCCACGACGCGACGTTCGAGGTAATGATAGCGCAGGTCATGAGCGCCAGCGCGTAGCCCCGGCTCGCTGGCCGACAACCCTCCGAACCGCGGTGGGGTGTCCCGGGTGAGGACCTGGCCGGCCGCATGTGCGGCCGGCAAGCGCGGACTCTGGTCGCCCGGAGTCTCCTGGACTCGTGAGGTGATATGTCGATGGCTTCTGTGGTGGATTCGCGTCCCGAGGCGGCCGCGCGCGCGCCGCTCGCGAGCGGCGCTCTCCCTTTACCTGTCGTCGGGGCGGACCTCTCGGTGCCGCTCGTCACCGGCGAGCAGGTGGGCTACGTGAACCTCGATTACGCGGCCAGCGCCCCGTGCCTGCGCTCGGTGCTCGATGCGGTCGCGGCGCTGTTGCCCTGGTACAGCAGCGTGCATCGCGGCGCGGGGTTCGCTTCCACGGTCACGACGGAGCTCTATGCCGTCGCTCGCCAGGCGGTGGGCGACTTCGTCGGAGCGCGGGCGGACGATACGGTGGTGTTCACGCGCAACACGACCGACGCGCTCAACCTGCTCGCCGCAGCGCTGCCCGAGGACACGACGGTGGTGACCTTCGCCTCGGAGCACCACGCCAACCAGCTGCCATGGCGGCGCGGTAGGTTCGTCCTCCTCCCGGTGCCCGCGAGCGTGGAGGAGGCGATCGCGCGGGCCGACGACGCCCTGCGCGGCGCTCCCTCGCGCCATCGGCTGCTCGCCGTGACAGGGGCCAGCAACGTCACTGGCGAGCTGTGGCCGCTGACAGAGCTCGCCGAGGTCGCCCATCGCCGCGGCGCGCGCCTGGCCGTGGACGCGGCCCAGCTCGCGCCCCACCGCGCCATCGACCTCGCCGCGATCGGGGCCGATTACCTCGCGCTGTCCGGTCACAAGCTCTACGCCCCCTTCGGCGGCGGCGTGCTCGTCGGCCGCGGGGACTGGCTCGACGCCGCGCGCCCCTACCTCGCCGGCGGAGGCGCCGTCCGGCGCGTCACGTTCGACGGCGTCGAATGGGCGAGCGGCGCGCCCCGCCACGAGGCCGGCACCCCCAATGTAGTCGGCGCTGTCTCGCTGGCCGCGGCCTGCCGCGCGCTCGCCGAGGTAGGCATGTCCGCCGTGGCGGCGCACGAGGCGAGCTTGCTCGACCGCATGACGCGCGGCCTCCGCGACGTGCCTGGGGTCGAGCGCGTCGCCATGTGGGGCCCCGCGAACCCGCGTATAGGCGTCGTGACGTTCCGCGTCCGGGGCTTCGATCCCGGCGCTGTCGCCGCGGCCCTGAGCGCCGAGCACGGCGTTGGCGTCCGCGACGGCTCGTTCTGCGCGCACCCGCTCATGACCGCCCTCGCCGAGGATCGCGCGGAAGCACAGGGATCCGCGGCGGTGCCTGGCGCGGTGCGCGTGAGCTTCGGCGTCGGCACCGGCACGGCGGACATCGATCGATTCCTCCTCGCGATCACCGATCTCGTTGCCCGGGGTCCCCGCTGGCGTTATCGCCTCGACGCTGGACGGTACGTCCCCGATCCAGACCCTCGCCCCCGCCCTGCGCTGGCGTGCCTCCTCACCGGAGGCACAGCCGGCCCCGTGGACGGGCTCATCGCGAGCCATCTGGCGCCGTGCCAGTCGCCTACATGAGGCGAGCCGGCGACGCCGGGTCCGCGCCACGGCCGAGCGCGTCGAGGAGCCAGCGCGCCGAGGGGGGCATCGCCGCCGGGGCGCGCGGCCGGGACCGCCTACCGAAGGCGAGGCGGGCCGGGCGGCCCCGGTGATACCATCGCCCCATGGTGACCGAAGAAGAGCTGGCAGAGCAGCGCATCGGCACGCGGATCGGCCCATGGGCGGTGGAGCGCGTCCTCGGGGTCGGCGGCATGGCGAGCGTCTTCTACTGCCGCCGCGCCGACGGGTGCGTGGCCGCGGTCAAGGTGCTGCACGCCGAGCTCGCCGAGATCGACGAGGTGCGCAAGCGGTTCCTGCGCGAGGGGCCGATCGGGAACGCGCTCGCCGCCGTGGCGCCGCTCTGCGAGGGGCTGCCGCAGGTGCTGGAGTCGGGGGCCACCGACGACGGCGCTGTCTACATGGCGATGGAGATGCTCGAAGGAGAGACCGTGTTCGACCGCATGGTCCGGCACGGGACGCTCCCTGTCGGCCAGGTGATCGCGCTCGCCGAGCGGGTCCTCGACGTGCTGATCGTGGCGCACGACCACGGCATCGTTCACCGCGATCTCAAGCCCGAGAACCTGCACATCGGCAACGACGGGCGCGTGCGCGTGCTCGACTTCGGCCTCGCGCGCGTCCTCGACCCGCTGCTCGAGGACGTCGCCGGCGTGCCGGAGATGACGAAGACCAGCACGGGCGTGTCGATCGGCACCGACGACTACATGGCGCCCGAGCAGGGCCTGGGCCTCATCCGCGAGATCGACGGCCGGACCGACCTCTTCGGCCTCGGCGCGACGATGTTCCGCCTGCTCGCGGGCCGCACGATCCACGGCAAGCTGGAGGACGCGCACCTGCTCATCGCCGTCGCCACCGAGAAGGCGCCGCCCCTCGCGCAGCACGCCCCCAACGTGCCGCCCGGCCTGTGCGCCGTCGTGGACCGCGCCCTCGCCTTCCTGAAGCAAGAGCGGTACCCCGACGCGAGGACGATGCGCGCCGACCTCGCGGCCTTGCGCGCGGGCCGCGAGCCGCCGTATGCGACGGCTGCTGCGAGAGGGCGCGGGTAGCTGCCACCCGGCCGACAGGCGGCGGGCGGCCTGCCGCGAGCGCGCGCTCAGGGCTGCGCTGGCGCACGGTACCCTGCCCGAGCGAGCCCGGTTCATCTACCTCTTGATGTTCGTCTTCCTCGCAGCGGCGCTGCCTGAGATCGCCGCGAACTCGAGGCTTCCGAACGCGTGGGACTGGCTCCGGTCTGGCATCGCCATCGCGGCGACCGTGCTCGGCACGATCTGGGCTTATCACCTCAACGGCAGCAGCCACGGCCGTCACTTCCTCGAGAGATATGTGGCCCTCGATGTGGCATATCGTGCGAGCGCCACCGGCGTCGCGGTGCGGGCGCACCTGGTGTGATGGCTGCGCCGCCGCGCGCCGCGTTTGTAACTGAGCACATCGGGCCGGGACGCTGATAAGGTGGACGCACGGCGCGGGGGGCATTCGGCTGCGTAAAGAGGGATAACAGCTTGCAGAGCCACGACATTCGTCTGCATGGCGAGCCGCTGCGGCATGGCGTCGAGGTCCAATCCAGCCCGCTCTCCGATGGGCTTGCGCACCCCGGAGGTCATCCACTCTCCCACTCCCCGAGCACCGATGCGACACAGGCTCGCCAGGGCCAAGAAAGCGGACCTTCCATGCAGAGCTGGATAGACATGGAGCACCAGGCGCTGACGAAGAGCGCAGCGAAGGCGCTCAAGGAAAACGTCGTTCACAACCGCAGCGGCCTCCCCCCGTTCCGGCTGCCGCAGGTCGCGCAGCAGATCCTCGCCGAGCTGCTCCGCTTCGTCTCCGCCGGCGATACGGCGCCCGCCCTGTCGCTCGGGCAAAAGCTCGGAGCGCAGGGGCTCGGGCTGCGCGCCGTGCTCGGGCTGAGCCGCGCCCTCGTGCGCGACGTGCTGGGGCGCCTGCCCGACAGGACGCCCGGAGCGCTGAAGGAGGCGGCGCGCGTCAACGACTGCCTGACGCTGATCGTGGACGCGGTGGCAGAGCAGGAGCGGCGCGAGATCGGCGTCCAGCGCGACGAGATGCAGATCGCGCTCGAGCGCGCCATACAGAACCGCGAGCGCGAGCTGCGCCGCATGATCATGGAGCTCTCGACGCCGATCATGCCCGTGTACGACCACATCGTGGTGCTGCCGCTCATCGGGAAGCTCGATATCGAGCGGGCGGACAGGATCACCGAGTTTCTCTTGAGGGACGTGGTGGAGCGGCAAACGCGCACCGCGATCATCGATGTGACCGGCGTGCCGGCCGTGGACGAGGAGGTCGTCGCCGCGCTCGTGCGCACCGCGCGCGCGCTCACCCTCCTCGGCACCCACCCGGTGCTCGTCGGCATCCGCTCCGAGATCGCGCGCGCGCTGAGCGACCATAGCGCCAGTCTCGCGGGCATCGTCGTCCTGGCCAACCTTCAAAGCGGTATCCTCTACGCGCTGCGACGGGAGGGGCTCGAGGTATGCGGCAGCCCCCGCTCGCAGCGCGCGCCTGCGCACTCGTACCGCGGCCGCTGACGCGCGCGCCGCCAGCTCGCTCGAGGAGGGAACGATGGAGATCGACACAAGCAAACCGCACATCGGTCGGGTCTATGACTATGTCCTCGGAGGGCACCATAATTACGAGGTAGATCGTCACACGGCCACGGAGATGATGAAGATCGTGCCGACCTACCCGAAATGGGCGAAGCTCAATCGCTGGTTCATCCAGCTCGTGGGGCAGCAATGGGCTGACACGGGGATCACGAATGTGCTCGATCTCGCCTCGGGGCTGCCGACGCAAGGGCACCTCAACGACTACCTGCCGGAGGCGCGCATCCTGTTCTCGGACATCGATCCGGTGAGCGTGATCTACGGCGAGCAGATCCTGGCTGACAGGCCCAACATGCGCTATATCCAGGCCGATCTGCGCGAGCCGTCACCCCTGCTCGCGGCGGCGGCGCAGTTCTTCGGCGCAGACCGGCGCATCGCGGTGGGGAGCATCGGCATCCTGTACATGATGAGCGATGAGCACACGCGCGATCTCCTGCGGAGGCTGCACGCGTTCTGCGCCAGCGGCAGCGCGCTGGCCCTCAGCTTCGTCGTGGGGCGCGCGGCCACCGCGGGGCGCCAGCTGAACGGCGCCTCGTCCCTCGCCGGGCAGAAGGTCTACCTGCGCACGCCCGAGGAGATGGCGGCGCTCGTGGCGCCGTGGAAGGTGAGTGAGTGCCGGACCCTCGTGGAGTGGCTCGACGTCGAGGACTTCCTGACCCCGGCGGACCTGGAGACGAACCCGTTCGAGATGATGGGCTTGATCGCGCACCACTGAGGTGCCGCGGCCGCGCCGCCAGGGCCGAGGAGCCCTGTTCGTTGCGCAGCGCGGGGATCCCGCCGGGCTCACCTGACCCTCGCTCCTGCGGCTCATTCTGGACCGATCGTTCTGGAATGATCAGTCCAGAATGAGCCGCTGGAGCGGAGGGCACCTGAGCTCGCCCCTCGCTCCGGCGGATCGTTCTGGAACGATCAGTCCAGAATGAGCCGCTGGAGCGGAGGGCACCTGAGCTCGCCCCTCGCTCCGGCGGATCGTTCTGGAACGATCAGTCCAGAATGAGCCGCTGGAGCGGAGGGCACCTGGCCTCGCCCCTCGCTCCGGCGGATCGTTCTGGACCGATCGTTCTGGAACGGTCAGTCCAGAATGAGCCGCGGGAGCGGAGGGCGCCTGGGCTCGCGCGTGGTGCCTGCCCGTGTCGCGAGGCCAACGAGGGCTCCTCGGGCCGCGCAGCGCTGTGAGACCTCCCGCGCGACCAGGGATGAACTCGGGCGGCGACGTACTAGCCTTGCCGCGTGGATCCGTCCGACCCCGTGGCCCGGTACCTGCCGACCCTCGGGCGCGCCCGCGCGGAGGGCCTCGCGCTGCCGCCCGGCGCGCCGGCCGAGGAGCGCCACGTGGCCGCGCTGGTGGTGCTCGCGTCGCTCGTGCGCCGCGAGGGCTGGGCCGAGGTCGTCGATCTCAGCCCGGAGGCCGCGAGTCAGCTCGAGGCCGGAGAGCCGCCGCCTCCGCGCACCTTCGAGGCCCGCGCGCACCGGCGCCTCGCCGAGGATCTCGGCCTCCGGCCCTGCCCCGCGTGCAGCGGCGCCGGGGCGAGGCTCATCTTCTGCGCGACCTGCACGGGCGACGGCCACGTGCGACGGGTGCGCCTCCGCCACGTGCAGGACCGCCTGCTCGAGGTGCGCGAGCTCTACGCCCCGCCCGAGATGTCCTTCGTGCCGGCGCTGTTCTCGCTCGAGGGCGCCCTGAAGCGCGCCCTGGGCGACGCGGATCCCCCCGAGCCGCTGCGCTGCCTCGACCTCCGCCCCCGCGCGGCGCGCACCGCCTACCGGGGCGGCGCCGAACGGGTGGTCGAGCCGGATTTTTACACCCACCGCTTTGCCGGCACGATCGAGAGCGCGACGGCCGGCCTCGCCGCGCTCGCCGCCGGCGGCCGCGTCGTGGCGCAGGCGGTGCGCGCCTACGCGTGGCCGCTGCTCTGGCTGCGCTACGGCCCCGGCGAGCCCGCGCGCGACGCGGTCGTCTTCCCCGATCTCACCGGCGCGCTCCGGGTCTTCGCGGGCGCGAGCCCGGGCGGGCGCGAGGGCTCCCGCGCCGTCACGGCATGAGGTGCAGCATCCCCATCATGCCGGCGTCGGCGTGGTCGAGGATGTGGCAATGGAACATCCACATCCCTGGCCGGTTGTCGTAGCGGACCGCGAAGCGCGTCGTGCCGTCGACAGGCACGTTCACCGTGTCCTTCCACTCCAGCGGCCTGACCGGCTGCCCGTCGGCGCCGAGCACCTGGAAGAAGAAGCCGTGCAGGTGGAACGGGTGGTCGAAATCTATCGTGTTCTCGACCGTCCACACCGCTGTCTCGCCCACCGTCGCCGCGAGCGGCTCCGCCTCCCACGAGGGCACGCCGTTGATGCCCATCACGAGGTCGCCCGGGCCCTCCCGCAGCGTGAGCTTCAGATCGACGCGCCTCGCCGCCGACGTGTCGAGCGCCGGGATCTCCCGCGCTACCTCGGGGAGCGGCTCGTCCTCGGCCGCCGGCTCGTCCGCGAGGTGGAGCCGGAAGGCCTCGGCCTCGGGCCGCTCGAAGGCGGTGCCATAGCCGCGGTCGTAGGGCACCCAGCGCACCGAGAGCGTCGAGCCCGGCGTGCCGCGCGGCTCGACCAGCACGTCGGCGCGCTCGCCGGGCGTGAGCAGGATCCTGTCCATCTCGACGGGGCGCTCCAGGAGCCCGCCGTCGCCGCCGATGCGCGTGAAGCGGTGATCGGCCATCACGAGCTGGTAATAACGGGACCTGGCCGCGTTGACGAGCCGCCACCGCTGCCTGAGCCCGGCGCGCGCCTCGATCACCGGGTTGACGCGGCCGTTGATCAGCAAGAGGCCGCCCTCGCGCCCGAACAGCGTGCCGAAGTTGCCGCCCGAGTCCGGGTCCGCGAGCGCGCCTTCCTCGTCCACGCTGATGTCGCTGAGCACGAGGACGAGCTCGTCCCCGAGCGCCGCGGGCTCGCCCGGATCCTCGACGAGCAGCGGGCCGTAAAGGCCATTGCCCGCCTGAGCAGCGGAGTCGACGTGCGGGTGATACCAGTAGAGCCCCGCGTCAGGCACGATGAAGTCGTACGTGAAGCCGCCGCCCGGCGCCGTCTCGGGCTGGCTGTGCCCGGGCGCGCCATCCATCGCCGCCGGCAGCCGCACGCCGTGCCAGTGAATCGTCGTGGGCGCCGGGAGCTCGTTGCGGAGGTGCACGATCAAGCGATCTCCGACCCTGGCGCGGAGCAGCGGGCCAGGGATGCCGCCGTCGTAGGTCCAGGCCGGCGTCCGCTTGCCGGGGACGAGCTCGAGCTCCTCGATACGGGCCGTCAGATCGACCTCGACGACCCCATCCCGCGCGTCGAGATCGCGCGCCGGACGCAGCGCCACCGCGCGGTCCCACCCCTCGGGCTGCGCCGGGGGATCGCCCGCGCAGCCGGTCGCGGCGGCCGCGAGCAGGAGACCGGTACTAAGCGTTGTCTTCGCGCGCTGCATGACGTCTCCCCGGGGCGCTATTTCGGCCAGGTGAACCGGAAGGAGGCGCCCAGCGGCTGATAGACGAAGATGTCGCCGACGGCGATCGCAGGACGGCCTCCGCCAGCGGCCATGGCGGCCTCTGCGGGAGCGAGCAGCGTGAACGAGGTCGGCTTCATTCCTTGATGTCCGTGCGGACAGACGAGCGCACGCATCCCGGGACGTCAAGTCCATCGACCCGCGCGCTCCGCCCGCTCCCGGAGCCGAGCTCATCACCAGGACGCGCCGAACGCGACATCCGCTCGAGCGACGCGGCCGCCGCGCGGGGTCGACGGCAGTTCACCGACTCGAGGTCACGGACGACACCGCATCTTCAGGGACAGAGGACGTCCGGAGACCGACCGCGAGGCGGGGTGCTGCGCCCGGCCGCCGGCGCGTCAGACGTAGCGCCCGATCACGTCGAGCAACGCGCGGAGGCGGACGGGCTTCTTCAGGATATCTACGTGTCCGAGCTCCGCCGCCCGCGGCGCCGCCCCCGCCGTGAACACGACGACGGGGACGCCGGCGATCGCGGGCGTGCGCAGCTGCTCTGCGCGGAAGGCGTATCCATCCATGACGGGCATCATCAGGTCGAGCACGATGAGCGACGGTGGCGGCCCCTCGCGCAGCATGGCCAGCGCCTCGGCGCCGTTCGCGGCCGTCATCACCTCATAGCCCTCGTCCGACAGGACCTCGATGAGCGCGCTCATGACGCCCTGGTCGTCCTCGATGACGAGGATCGTCCTCGGCCGCGAGGGGCCGCGCTCCGCGAGGGCCCGGCCGGTCGCGCGCGGGGACGGCGCGCTGGACGGATGGCCTCGATTCACCCCGCTCCCCCGGCGCCGCTCGGGCGCACAGAACCCCGCGGGACATCCCCGATGTCGCCCCCGCGCGGTTCGCTCCCGTCCATCGAGGACCCATAAGGCCTCCCTCCACAGCGCGCAATTTGAATCGCGCCGCGGAACGAAACGCGCGCCGCGCGCCGCGGGATCGCTCGCGACGAACCGCGCAGGAAGGCGCGAGAAGCGAGCTCTTCAGGGGCGGCGCGGAGCGCCCGGCGCGAGCGGGCGACGGTACGACGGCTGCATACCCGCTCACCATGAACGTGGCCGTGATCTTCTATTCTCTCTACGGCGATACGGCCGCGCTCGCGGCCGCTGTCGCGGAGGGCGCCGAGCAGGCCGGGGCGACGGTGCGGCTGCGGAAGGTCGCCGATCTCGCGGCGCCAGAGGGCCGCTGGAGGACGGCTGAGCGAATCCGTGCCGCCCGGGAACACCTCGCCTCCGTCCCGCTGGCGCGGGTCGACGACCTCCTGTGGGCGGACGGAATCGCCCTCGGCTCGCCGGCGCGCTACGGCGCGATGAGCGCGGAGCTCGCGCGCCTCCTCGACGGATCGCCTCATTTCGCGGGAGATCTCGCCGGCAAGGTGGCCTGTGTGTTCTGCTCGCCGTCTCCCATCCAGGCGGCGCAGCGCGCGGCGCTCCACGCGATGATCGCCGCCCTCCTCCGCCAGGGAGCCCTGGTCCAGGCCCCCGCCCGCGCGGAGATGGATCCGGCGAGCGCGGCGGCGGGGCGCGGCGGCCCGCTCCGGGCAGCCGCGGGCGAAACACCCGCCCGGATCGATCTCGCCCCGGCGCGCGCGCTCGGCCGCCGGCTCGCGCTGGTCGAGCGGCGGATTCACGGGTAGGCGCGGAGACCCGGCCGATCCGTCGGCCTGTGCCGTGACGGCGCCGGCGCGCCAGCCCTGGAGTCCCGGACAAGCGAGCAGCAAATCAGCACGAGCGCGCCTCGTCGCGGCGTATGCGGAGAGCGCGGCCGCGATGGGCTGTTACACCTCGGCCCCGATACCGCGCTACCGGTCGAAACCGATGCACCGCCAGGCGGGGCCCTACCGAGCCTCCGGGCGATCCGCTCCACCGTAGACAGGAAAGAGGCTCAGCGACCCCATGAGCGCACAGGCTCACCGCAAGAACTATCGCCCTTCGCCGCCGCGGCGCGAGGGCAGGACATCGAGGCTCTCCCCGAGGAGCACGCTCGCCGCGCCCAGCCGCTCGGCCGGCGCGGAGCGACTCCGGTTCTTCCTCCGGGTGGGCGCCTATTTCAAGGGCGAGTGGGCCCGCCTCGGGGCGCTCTGCCTGCTGGTCGGCGTGTCCATCGCGATCAGCCTGCTCCAGGTGTGGCCGGTCGCCGTGATCGTGGACCTCATCTCGACCGGGCCGCGCCAGGGCGACCTCGTGCATCGCCTGCTGCTCGCGCCGCTCCCGGACAGCCTGCTCGGGCGCGTCCTCGGGCTCGCGGCGATGACGCTCGTCCTCCGCGTCGCGCAGGAGTTCGTGGGCATGGGCCGCACCCTGCTCAACTTCCGCATCGGCTACGGCGGGCTCACGCGCGTGCGCTGCGACGTGTACCGGAAGCTCCAGGCGCTCCACATCGGCTATCACCGCGCGCAGCCGCAGGGCGACGCGCTCTACCGCCTCAACCAGGACGCCACGGGGTTCCACGGGATCCTCAACGTGGCCGTCTCGGTGATGGGGAGCGCGCTGACGCTCGCGGTCATGCTCTGCATCATGGCGTCGCGCAGCCCGGCGCTCACCCTGCTCGCGCTCGCGGTGGTGCCGCCGCTGCTCCTCACGAACGTCAAGTTCGGGCGGGCGCTGCACCGGAAGTGCACCGAGGCGAAGGAGGTCGAGAGCGAGCTCACGACGTCCGTGCAGCGCTCGATGGCGTCGATCGGGCTCGTCCAGGCCTTCGGGCGCGAGGCGGACGAGGAGGCGCGCTTCCACGCGACGCTGCGCAACAGCGTGAGGGCCTGGCTCAGGCTCCACCACGACGAGCTCCGCCACACGCTCACGGTGGGCTCGATCCTCGGGCTCGGCGGCGCGCTCGTGCTCGGCTACGGCGGCTACCTCGTCGTCCAGGCCCGCGCGGGCGCGGGCGACCCCGGCATGACGCTGGGCGCGCTCACGGCGTTCCTCGGCTACCTGGGGATGCTCTACGACCCGCTCTGCAAGCTGACCGGCGCCGGCGCCGCGGTGCAGGGCGGCGTCGCGGGCGCGCAGCGCGTCTTCGAGGTGCTGGACCGCGACCAGGCGGTGATCGACACGCACGACGCGGCCCCCCTGCCGCAGCAGCCGCGCCTGCTGGAGCTCGAGGGCGTCGGGTTCGAGTACCGCCCGGGCCACCCGGTGCTGCGCGGGGTCGACGCGACCATCCGCCCGGGGGAGATGGTCGCGTTCGTGGGCTCGGTCGGCGCCGGCAAGACCACGCTGCTCAGCCTCCTGCCGCGCTTCCACAACCCGACGCGCGGCGCGCTGCGCCTCGACGGCATCGACACGCGCGCGATCCGCATGGCCGACCTGCGCCGGCACATAGCGCTCGTCCTCCAGGACGTCATCCTCATGCCGGCGACCGTCGCGGAGAACATCGCCTACGGCCGCCCCTTCGCGACCGACGCCGAGATCCGGAGGGCGGCCGAGATGGCCGGGGCGGCGGGCTTCATCGAGGCGCTGCCGGACGGCTACGCGACGCAGATCGCCGACGGCGGGCTGAACCTGTCGACCGGCCAGCGGCAGCGCATCGCTATAGCGCGCGCGCTGCTGACGGACGCGCCCATCCTGGTGCTCGACGAGCCGACCGACGGCCTCGACGCCGAGCACGAGCGGACCATCGGCGAGGCGCTGCGCGCGCTGAAGGGGCAGCGGACGATCGTGCTGATGAGCCACCGCCTGAGCACGGTGGTCGACTGCGACGAGATCTACGTGATGGAGCGCGGCCGCGTCGTCGAGCGCGGCGCGCACGCGGATCTCCTGCGGCGGGGCGGCGTCTACACCGAGATGGCGCGCTGGCAGCTGCTGCACACAGAGCACGCCGGCGTCCACGGCAGCGCGCCGCGGAGGAGCAGCCCGCGCCGCGTCCACCCGGCGCCGTCGTCGGAGTCGCACCGGGGCGACGACGGCCTGATGGCCGATGGGCTGATGGGCTGATGGCCCGATGACCCGATGACCTGATGGCCTGAGCCTGCATGGAGCTGGACGGACGCGGCGGCGACGCCGCGCTTTTCAGCCCGCCCGGCGCCCCGGACCGCCCCGGGACGTGATAGAGCTGCGGGTGCGCGCACACCGCGCCTGACGCCGGATCGCCATCGATGCTGCGGGCCACGAACATCGACAGCCTGAGCCGCGGGACGTTCGACGTCCTCGTCCTCGGCGCCGGGATCAACGGCGCTGTCGCGGCCGCCGCCCTCGCCGCGAAGGGGGCGAAGGTCGCGCTGATCGACCGCGGCGACTTCGCGGGCTTCACCAGCCAGGAGTCGTCGAACCTCGCCTGGGGCGGCATCAAGTACATGGAAAGCTTGGAGTTTCCGCTCGTGCGGAAGCTCTGCGTGTCGAGGAACCTGCTCCTCAGGAGCTACCCCTCGACGGTGCAGGAGATCCGGTTCTACACCGCCCACGAGCGGGGCTTCCGCCACGGCCTGTTCAAGCTCTTCCTCGGCACGTGGCTCTACTGGATCATCGGCAGCTTCTTCACGAAGATCCCCCGCCTGCTCTCCCGCCGGACGATCGCGAGGGAAGAGCCCATCATCAACCTGGACGGCTGCGACGGAGGATTCGAGTACTCCGACGCGTACCTGGTCGACAACGACGCGCGCTTCGTCTGGGGCTTCGTCCGCTCCGCGCTCGATCACGGGGCGCGCGCCGCCAACTACGTCGAGTCGCTCGGCGCGCGGCGCGACGGGGACGCGTGGCTCACGCGCGCGCGAGACGTCCTGTCGGGCCGGGAGCTCACCATCCGGTCGCGCGTGCTGGTGAACGCCTGCGGGCCGTTCGTCGACGCGCACAACGCGCTGACCGGCCAGCGGACGAGCCACCGCCACATCTTCTCGAAGGGCATCCACCTCATCGTCGATCGGCTCACCTCGAGCCGGCGCGTGCTGACGTTCTTCGCGGACGACGGCCGGCTGTTCTTCGTGATCCCGATGGGGTCGAGGACGTGCATCGGCACGACCGACACCCGCGTCGAGCGCCCGCACGCCGAGGTGACGGCCGAGGACCGCGAGTTCGTGCTCTCCAACATCAACAAGCGGCTCAGGCTGCCCCGGCCGCTGACCGAGGCGGACATCATCGCCGAGCGCTGCGGGGTGCGCCCCCTGGCGGTCCAGGAGGGCGGCGGCGCGGCGGACTGGCTGCAGCTGTCGCGCAAGCACGTCCTCGAGGTGAACCGGGAGCAGGGCCACGTGAGCGTCTTCGGCGGCAAGCTCACCGACTGCATCAACGTGGGCGACGAGATCTGCGCCGCCGTGCAGGAGCTCGGGGTCGCGCTTCCCCGCCCGGCGCAGCGCTGGTACGGCGAGCCGCGCGAGGCAGCGCGCGACGAGTTCTTCGCGAAGGCGCGCCTCCTCGAGCTTGACGCGCGGACGCCGCCGCGCTCGTCCGAGCCGCTCAGCGCGCGCCTGTGGCGCCGGTACGGGGCCGAGGCGCTCGAGCTGCTCGAGGCGATCCGGCGCGACCCGCGCATGGCCGACGCGCTGATCGAGGGGGTGGACGACCTGCGGTGCGAGGTCGCGCACGCCGCGCGGCGCGAGATGGTCGCGAAGCTCGAGGACTTCCTGCGGCGGCGCACGAAGATCTCGCTCCTGGTCCGCCACGAGGAGCTCGCGCGCTCGCCCGGGCTCCGCGAGGCGTGCCGGATCCTGTTCGGGGACGAGGCCGACCTGCGGCTGGAGGAGTACTTCCAGGAGCGCGGCGCCCGCCTGCCCGCGCAAGAGAAGGCGCCCTTCGCGGCGCAGCCGGTCCCTTAGCGCTGCGCCTCACGGCGCGGCCCCGCCCCGTGGGCCTCACGGCGCGGCCCCGCCCCGTGGGCCGCGCGGCCACGGGTCGCGAGACGCGACGCCGTGCTGGCGCCCACGCAGGCTGGTGCTGCGACGTGCAGGCTCGCTGGCCGCGCTCGCTCGCCGCGCCCCCGGGGACGATCGCGCCGACGTCTCCTTCGGTCGTTCCTGTGGTCGGGAGTGTTACTCCGCCTCGAACTTCACCCCATCGACAAGCATGTAGGTCGATAAGGCAGGATGTGCCGCGACAATTGAGCTTGCCATCCGATGATTCCGCCAGACATGAACGCCTCACACGAGGGCGGCCCCCGGCTCGACATCGATGGCCGAACAGACGGACGTGTCAAGCGCGCATCCGCGCGCCTCGCGTGTGCAGCGACACCGGCGGGAGCCGCGCTGGCCCGTCGACGGCGACGGCAGCGGCGGTCCGGTGGTGCCGCCCACGCCAATGCCCCAGCTCGCCAAGCGCGATCGGAACGTCATGGTCGCCTCCCATGGGCGCTTGACAGGGAGGGTTACGCGTCGTCTACGTTATCTACTAGGATGACCAGGAGGGCATGAGCGGGGTGGAAAGGACATGCAGGCGCTCCTCACGGGGACAGCGGTCAGCGGTCGAGGCTGCCCTCGCGCACCTCGCCTATCCAGCGCGCGTCGCGTACCGCATTCTTTCATCGTGTATGCCGCAAAACAACCACCTGGCTGCCGTTGCTCGGTCCGGTGCGTCTGGCTCAGATAACAAGACCCCGACCGCGCCTGTCCGGCTCGAGGAGGCCCAGCGCTGGCCTCGCCGGCTCCTCCGCCCCGCGCGCGCGCCGGTGGCCCTGGTCGCGGCGGCGCTGCTCCTCGGGTGCTGTCTCCTGCTGATCAGCCCGCCGTCCACGGCCGGCCCGCAGGCCACGCTCTATGTCTATGCGGTGACGCCGCTCCGCGCTCGCGCCCTCGAGCAGAAGATCGAGGAGTCGATGCCTGGCGTCGACGTCACGGTGTTTGGAAAATTGAGTGATTTCAAGACGGCGCTCGAGGCGAGCCCGCCCAACGCGGCGCTCTCGCCAAAGCCGGTCCTGGCCTCGCTCAACCGGACACCCGACCTCCAGGGCGTGAGGGCGGGGAGCGACGCGGAGCAATATCTCCTGGTCTCCACGAGGTCGCTGACCAAGGACATGCTCTCATCCCTCAGGTACGGGATGGTCGACCTTGTCGAGCGTAGAGCGCTCCCCAGGTTCGTCGCCGGGCTCCTGGGCGTGAGCGCAACGCCGGACGTCCAGCGCGTCACGAAGGTCGAAGATCTGCTGCAGCTGCTCCAGTTTCAGACGGCCGACGCAGTGCTTCTCCCGGAGCGCTTCCGCTCCGATTTCGAGTCCAAGAGCAAGATGAGCTTCACGATCCTCAGCCTCCCGACCGCCAGGGTCGGGCACGTGGCGGTCACGTTCCTCAGCGACCGCCAGCCTGTCGAGAACGCGATCCGGAGGCTCCCCAAGGCCGTGCTGGCTGATCTGGGGGTGGACGAATGGAAATGAGGTCGAAGCGTCCCCGCTATCGGCGCCTGCTCTGGCGAGCCCCCTTCCTCGCGGGCCTCGTGCTTACCCTGGGCTGCTCGTCGGGCGCGGCCTCGCACACCGCGAAGGATCCGGATCCGCTGGCCGCGCTGCCGCCTCCGGACGGGCGGCCCGCCATCTCCATCATCGCCCCGTCGGACGCGCAGCTCGACGACATGCTGCAATCGCTCCGCGTCGAGCTGTCCGAGTCCTACCGCGTCACCATTTCACCGATGCGCGTCGAGGACTCGAGCCCCGAGTTCGTGGCGCGGATCGTGGCGCGGGATCGCCCGCAGGCGGTGGTGCTCGTCAACAACTCGACCGTGCTCCTGTACCGCAGCTGGGCGCGGACCGCCGCGGCGCCGCCCGTCGCGCTGATCCTGATGGCGTCCTTCGCCGAGGAGCTCCAGCACACCGTCCCCAACTCGGTGGCGATCTCTTACGAGGTGCCGGCGGTCACGGCCATGGTGGGGCTGCGAACGCTGGGCCTCGATGTGCGTCGCATCGGCGTCGTGTACCGCCAGGGCTTCGCGAACCATATCGCCCGACAGGAAGCCCTCATGCAGGTCGAGGAGCTCACCTTCGTGAGGCAAGAGCTCTCGAACAAGCCGCGTGTCCAGGACCTCCGCGCCGCGCTGGTGAACCTCCAGCGCGACACCGTTGACGCGATCTGGCTGCCGAACGACAATGGCCTCCTGAACCCGAGGTTCCTGACCAACGTCTGGCTGCCTTATGTTGGTCGGCTCGGCGCGCCGGTGGTCGTGGCCGTACCTTCGCTCGTGAACGAGCACGCGGAGTTCGGGACCTTCGCGGCCATCCCTGACACACAGGCGCTCGCGGTGCAGGCGTCTGACCTCCTCTACGAGCTCGCGGACGCCGACTGGAAGCTTCGGGCGTCAGACGTCCGCCTCCCCATCTCCGTGAAGCGCCTTGTCGACGTGAGGCTCGCGCGGCGCTTCGGCCTCGATTCCAACCAGTTCGGGCAGGTTGATTTTCTCATCGGCCGGTGAGCGCGTGTCGATGGGGATGGAGTCCCGGAGGAGGTTTTCATGATTCGGGTGCTCGTGATCGATGACGACGACATTGCTCGCGAGGCGATGTGCGCCGTTCTGGTAAAAGCTGGCTTCTACGTCTTCGAGCTGGCCACCCCCATCGGCGCGACGTCGGTCATCAAGCGCGACGGGATCACCGCCGTCGCGCTCGACATCAACATGCCCACCATCAACGGTGACAAGCTGGCCAAGCTGCTCCGGGAGAACGCGCAGCTCGCGAACCTGGGGATCGTCCTCGTCTCCGGCTGTGACATCGAGCAGCTGAGCGCGCTCGGCGAGAAGGTAGGCGCCGACGGCATCGTCTCGAAATCCAAGCTGCACGTCGACCTGGCGCCCGCGATCGAGCGCGCGGTGGCCGCGCGCGCCGCGAAGAGCAGCGCGCCTGCGCCGGTGCCCTATCCCAACGCTGGCCCTCCGTCCTCGCCGCGGCGTCCAAAGTAAACGATGGCTACCCCGAACATCCACGGGTCGCTGCGCATCAAGCTGCTGCGCCTGATCCTGGGCGCGCTGCTGCTGCTCGGCGGCGCCACGCTCCTCTCCAGCGGCGCCCTCATCTATTCCACGGATCGCGAGGTCCAGGCGAAGCGCGAGCAGGAGCTCCTCGGCAGCCTCGAGGAGAAGGCCCGCCTGCTCGGCTTCAACCAGGCGCTGGCCCTGCGCAGCCTGGTGGCGGACAACCTCTTCGGGGACGTCAAGGCGCTCATCTACCAGACCGTCTCGGAGAACAACGACATCGCCTATGGGCTGTTCTTCGACGCCGAGAGCCGGGTGTGGGCGGCGAGCGGCCTCGGCCCGGCGAACAGCGCGAAGGACGCGCCGCCCCTCACCGCGAAGGACCTCCAGGCCCTCGGGATCAGCGCGGAGCACCACTCCCGGCCCGTGCTGCGGCGGCGCGCGAACCCCATGGGCGGCGATGACGTCCTGGAGGTCGCGGCCCCTGTCGTCTCCGAGGGGACCCACGCCGGGACGGTGATCTACGGCATCAGCACGAAGAGCGTCGTCGAGCGCATGGTCCAGGCCCGGAGCCTCGCCTCCGCCCGCCTCGTGACCACGCTCGGGCTGATCGGGGCGCTCATCCTCGGCAGCGTCGCGGCCAGCTACTTCCTCGTCAAGCGGGTCGCGGTGCACATCACCGAGCCGCTCCTCGCGCTGCGCTCGGCGGCGGGCGCCATCGCCACCGGGCTCCGCTCGAGCGCGCCGGCGGACCAGGCGACCGGCGTACAGCTGAAGCAGTGGGAGCGCGTGCAGATCGCGAGCGGCGACGAGCTCGAGCTGCTCGGCGCGGCGTTCAACAGCATGGTCGAGGCGAACGAGCAGGCGTTCGAGGAGCTGCGCGTCAAGACCGAGCAGGCCCTCGAGGCCTCCCGGCTGAAGAGCGAGTTCCTCGCCAACATGAGCCACGAGATCCGGACTCCCATGAACGGGATCCTCGGGGTCATCCGGCTCATGCAGAACCAGACGCTCGACGGCAAGATGCGGCGCTACGTGGAGACCGTCGACGCCTCCGCGAACACGTTGATGGCGATCATCAACGACGTCCTCGACTTCTCGAAGCTCGAGGCCGGCAAGTACGTGGCGCAGCACGTCTCCTACGATCTGCGCCTCGTCATCCAGGAGGTCGCGGAGCTGATGGCGAGCCAGGCGCACGAGAAGGGGCTCGAGCTCGTGTACCGCGTGGAGCGCCGCGTCCCCACGGGCGTCGTGGGCGACCCGGACCGGTTTCGCCAGGTGCTCACCAACCTGGTCGGCAACGCGATCAAGTTCACCGAGCGCGGAGAGGTGCTGATCGACGCCTCGTCGGCTCAGCAGGAAAAGACCTCGGCGCTCATCAAGCTCGCGGTCGTGGACACCGGCCCCGGCATCGCCGCCGACGACCAGAAGAAGCTCTTCTCCGCCTTCACGCAGGTGGACGGCTCGATGGTCCGCAACCACGGCGGGACGGGCCTCGGGCTCGCGATCAGCAAGCGCCTCGTGGAGGTCATGGGCGGCGAGATCGGCGTCGAGAGCACGCCGGGGCAGGGCAGCAAGTTCTGGTTCACGATCAAGGTCGGGGTCACGTCCGGGGGCGAGCAGATCCGGTCCGCCGAGTGGGCGAGCGGGCGCCGCGCGCTCGTGGTGGAGATCAGCAAGAGCTGGCGGGACGTCGTCGTGGAGCACCTCGTGGCCTGGGGCTTCGACGCCGAGTCCACCGCATCCGGGCGAGACGCCATCAACCGGCTGGAGCTCGCGTTGCTCGAGAACCGGCCGTTCAGCGCCGCCGTCGTCGGCGTCCAGATGGACGATCTCGGCCTGGAGGAGTTCCTCCGGACCATCCAGACGGTGCCGGCGCTGCAGACGCTGCCCGTGGTGGCGCTCTACCACATGGGATCGAGCGTGGCCCTGAGCGGGCTCGACTCCAGCCTTGTCACGCAGCTCCCCAAGCCGCTGCGCGTGTCCGAGCTCTACAACACGCTGCAGAGCGCGCTCACGGGCACCAAGGCCGCGCCCGTCAGCAAGCCCGGCGTGGAGCCGGGAAAGCTCGCGAGCAAGCTCCCCGTGCTGGTCGTCGACGACAACGAGATCAACCGTTACGTCGCCATGGAGCAGGTGGAGCAGCTCGGCCTGCGCGTGGAGACGGCCGCCAACGGCCTGGAGGCGGTCGAGTGCGTCAAGCGGAAGCAGTATGTCGCTGTCCTCATGGACTGCCAGATGCCGGTCATGGACGGCTACACGGCCACGCAGAAGATCCGCGAGTGGGAGAGCAAGAGGAATCGCCACACGGTGGTCATCGCGCTGACGGCGCACGCCCTCGTCGGCGAGCGGGACCGGGTGCTGGCCGCGGGGATGGACGACTACCTGGCCAAGCCGGTGCGCCCGCAGTCCCTGCAGAAGACCCTGTGGCGGCACGTGGTCCTGCACCGGGACGAGCCGGAGCCGGTCTCTGCGCGCGCCAGCGACGGCAAGGCGCCGGCGGCGCTGCCGGTGCTCGACCCCGAGGTCCCGCGCTCGCGGAAGCTGATAGAGCTTGTCCTGAAGAACGTCCCGTCGCAGCTCGACGGCCTGGAGGTTGCCATCCGGGAGGCCCTCGCCGCGGAGGTGAAGGCGAGCGCGCACAAGCTGAAGGGCAGCATGCTCTCGATCGGCGCGTCGCGCGTCGCGGAGCTGGCGGAGAAGATGCAGCTCGCGGCCGGTCAGGGCGAGCTCCCGCCGACAGACGACCTGGCACGGATGCGGCAAGAGTTCGACTCCGTCAGCATCGCGCTGCGGGAGGAGCTCGCCGCGGCCGAAGCCGACGTGAGAGTTGCGCCCAATTTGTCCTAGAACACCGATCACGTTGAAACCCGGAGAATTTTCACAGGGAGGCGGGGAGGCGGGGAGGAAGAAAAAAAATGAATCTCTCCCTCTTGCCGTCTCTCGCTCCCCGCCTCCCCGCCTCCCTGTGAAATTCCTGCTTTTTCTCGTGGTTTCAACCCGTTTGTCGCTCTAGTCAAAGGCTCAGAACCAACCGCACCCGCATGACCTCTGTCTCGCTCGAAGCCAAGTGGATTGTTGCCCTGGTGATCGCCGCGACGCCGGGTATCGCATGGGCCCAGCCCACGGCCGCGACAGCCCCGGGAGCGCCGAAGGTCACGGGGAGAGAGAACTCGAACGACGCGCTCGAGGACGTGGACCTCCTGAGGCTGCTCGACGTCGAGGTGTCCACCGCCACGAAGACGCTGGAGACGCTGGACGACGCGCCTGCCATCGTGACGGCGATCACCGCGGAGGAGATCCGGCGCTGGGGTTACGAGAGCGTCGGCGAGGTGCTCGAGCACGTCGTCGGGTTCTATCTGATCGACGACCACATCCTGCCGAACGCCGGCGTGCAGGGTATGACGGGCGGGCTGGGGTCCGAGAGCGGCGGGATCAAGGTGATGATCGACGGGCGCTCGGTCGCGTTCCGGACCACCAGCGGCAACTGGCTTGGAACGGAGCTGATCCCGCTTTCGGCGGTCAAGCAGATCGAGATCGTCCGCGGCCCGGCGTCGGCGCTCTATGGCGCGGACGCGTTCCTCGGCGTCGTCAACATCATCACCCTGTCGTCGGAGGATATTCCCTTCATCGACGCCACGGGGCACGTCGGCCTGACGAAGGACCACCCGAGCGGCCGCCTCGACGCCGTGGGAGGGATGTTCACCGACCGCTTCGATATGATGTTGACCGCCGCGGCGGAGCTCGGCGATCGAAGCGGCCTGGAGATGCCCATCGAGTCTCCGGCCCCCCGCGTGCCGGCGTACAACGAGGGACGCTCGATCGCCGAGAACCTCAGGCGGTCGTCGGCGGTCCTCGGCTCACGCCTCGCGTTTCGCGATCCGGACCGCGGTCACCACCTCATGGTCAGCGCCTACTGGTCGGCCTTCAGGCGCGGCGGCGACTTCGCGCAATGGGCGCAGCTCACCGGCGGAACGGACACGTTCGGGCGTCCAGCCGGCACCGTGGTCAACCTGCAGCAACATCGCGTGGCGGTCGACGGGCTCCTCCAGCTGAACCGGGAGTTCGCGCTCGCGGTGCAGGGGATGTATTTTCAAGGCGGCGTCCTCCCGGGCGACCGCGTGGACGTCGCTGGCGGCTGGTACTACATCGAGCGGCGCATGGCCTATCGCGGCGTCGACGCGAACGTCGAGCTCCGGTGGGTTCCCCTCGACCGCTTCAACGTGATCCTGAACCTGGAGTCCGTCTATGACAAGGAGGACCTCCCCTCCTTCCGTCGGGTCAGCAAGCTCACGGGTCAGACCTTTGGCTCGCCGGAGCGCGAGCGGCTCTCGGCCGAGCTGGTCGACGTCGGGGCGCTGCTCAGCGCCAACCTCAAGGTGCTCGATCCATGGCTGAAGCTGACGGGGGGAGTCCGCTACGATCACCACAGCAAGTATGAGAACCAGCTGACCGGCCGGTTCGGCGCTACCTCGCACCTGGGGAAGACGGTCGTCGCCAAGCTGCTGTACGGCAGCGCCTTCAAGGCGCCGTCCCCGTACCTGCTGTACGCCGAGCCCCTCGTGCCGGGCGACGTGATCGGGAACGACGACCTGAAGTCCCAGGTCATCCACACCGTGGACACCGAGGTCACGTGGAGGCCCGCGGCTTCGTTCTCGGCGAGCACCGGCGTTTCCTACAGCCGCCTGAACGACAAGGCAGAGTTCGTTCCGCGGGGCATCAACCAGACGGCCCAGAACGTCGCCAGTCAGACTTCCCTGATCTGGGCGACGCGCGCCGAGCTGCGGCGCGGCGAGGACCTGGGCGGCTACGGGTCCTTCGAGACCGTTTACTCGACCCGGGACTCCGGCCAGGTCGGGTACCAGGCGGAGCTGGTCGGTCCGGCGATGGTCGCCTACCCGAGCTGGATCGCTCGAGCCGGCGCCTACGTGAAGGTGCCGTCGCCGAGCTTCATCCCGCTGGAGCTCTCGACGCAGGGGATCCTCGTGGGCCCCCGGCGGGCCGCGGACGCGAGCATCCTCGAGAACGGCGGCAGCTTCGACCTGCCCATGTACCTCTGGTGGAACGCCAGCCTTGTCGCGCGGAACCTCTGGGTCATCCCGGGTCACGAGACGACCGTCGCGCTGCGCGCCAAGAACATCCTCGGCGCCACCGGGCCTGACCCTGGGTTCTCGGGCTTCGAGTACCCGCTGGCGCCGCGCGAGCTCTACCTCGAGCTACGGCACCGTTACTGATCACCACCGTACCCGGCGCCGGGGGCAGCAGCGCGAGCAGCGTCTTCCCAGCCGTCTCTCCGGCAGACTTGTTGATGGTCCCGACGTAGATCGAGCGCTTCGAGGTCGCCACGTCGCTGTCGAGCGTCACCACGTGGACCCCCTGCGCGACGGCCGCATCGACAGCGGCTGCGTTGGCCTCGCCGAAGGGCGAGATGCCGATCCCTTCAACGCCATCCATCAAGGCCTGTTCAATCTGCTCATTCCGGAGCTCCATCGACTTCTGCTGGTCACCCGTCTGTTCGAGGGGCCCGACCACGTTCCCTGTGACGTCGAGCTCACCCATGGCTCGGTTCGCGCCCGTGGCGATCGGCGCAAAGAACGTGGAGAGCGTCTTCAGCATCGCGCCAGCGAACAACCTGTGGTCCACACCACCTCGACGGGGCGCGCTCCCGCTGATGAGTGATGACCGATGGCTCCATGCCCCCTTGACAGCTCGAACCGGCGTGTGGTCCGCTTATCAATTATCGCAGACGACGCATGCGCTGAATCAGCATGACTTCATGCGAGAGTGGACCACCCACGGCGACACCCCCGTCGATCTTGCCCCGTCTCCGTCACACGCGGCGTCGGGCGGTGATCTCGCGGCAAGATCGATGCTCACCGAGGGGTGTCGCGCACGGCCGAACGAACCACGGACGAGGAGGGGCTCATGACGAGGATCGGGCGATGGGGAATGACGGCTCTCGGGCTCACGCTGATGACGGCGGCGTGCGGGTCAACTACCCCTGATGCGGGCGAGGACTCCACGCCCATCAGGCGAGCGCCGACTCCCGACAACGAGTTCACTCCCGTGGAGATCGAGGCGACGCTCGACAACCTCATCGCCGCGATCAACAAGAGCTCGGCCCAGCCGATGCAGATCGGGGTCGTGCTGAAGGACGCCGACGGCTTCTGGGCGCCGGTCGTCATGGCTGCGAACCGCGCCCTGGGTGAGCTCGGGGCCACGGGGAACGTGATCGGGCCCGTCGCGCAGTCGGAAGACGTCGATGAAGCGGAGCGGCTCCAGAACCAACAGATCGGCCAGACGGTGGCGGACGGCGCGGAGGGGCTCGGCCTCGCGCCCTTCAACGACATCCAGACGGCCGCCGTCGACGAGGCGGTCGCGAAGGGGGTCCACGTGGTGACGCTCGACACCGACGTGGCGTCCTCGAAGCGCTCGCTCTTCGTCGGAACCCTCGACGAGGCCGCCGGGGCCACGGCGGGGAAGACGCTGCTCGCGATGCTGCCCCCGGCGCCGGGTACGGTGATCATCCACGGCAACGTCAACCAGGCCTGGAGCAACGGGATGGCCCGGACGAAGGGTGCCCGGGACGTGTTCGAGGCGGCCGGTTACGAGGTCGTGGTGCGTCAATCCACCTGGGATGACGGCGGCGATACCGAGGACATCGCGTGGATGAAGACCGAGCTCGAGACAGCGGAGCCGCCGGTCGTCGGCATGATCGGCCTGTTCAACATCTCCTATCGGTGCGCGATGGCCGCAGACGCCGCGGGCAAGCCGGAGATCCCCATCGTCGCCTTCGACTTCGATCCGAGGACCGTCGACTACATGCGCGAGGGGCGCATCAAGGCAACGCACACCCAGAGGCAGTACTACCAAGGGTACCTCGTGCCGTACATCCTCTACGGCATCAAGAACATCGGCCTCGACGCGACAAGGGAGATCCTCGCACCGCAGATGGTCGATGACGTCCGGGTCAACACCGGCCTCGACGTGGTCCCGGCGGACAAGATCGACGCGTACAACGACTTCCTCGACTCGCTCGACGCGAGCCAGTAGCGGCGTCGCGGCTCATCGCCCCGGCGCGCCGCAGATCCGGTGGACCAGCTCGAGCAGGGGCTCGATCTGGAGCGGCTTCTTCAGGAGGCCCGCGGCGCGGAGCCGCGACGCCTCGTGCTCGGCCCGCACGTCGGCCGACACGATCACCACCGGGACCGACGCGAGCGCCGGATCGCGCTGGAGCTCGGCGCGGAGCTGCCATCCGTCCATGACCGGCATCATCAGGTCGAGCAGGATCAGCGCGGGCGGCTGGCTCGTCCGCAGCAGCGCGAGCGCCTCGGCGCCGTCCGCCGCCTCCTCGACGTCGTAGCCCTCGAACAGGAGCAGCTGCGACAGGATGCTCCTGATGTCCAGATCGTCCTCGACGACCAGGATGCGGCCCGTTTTCTCGCCCATGCTCGAACCTCACCACGGGCTCGCGCCGCGCGGCGCGCTCGCCCTCCGCTGATCCGCTGAACAGCCCTGCTGCTGGCCGTGATCGATCGAGCGTTCACGGGCCGGTCCGGCACCTTGGGCGCGCGCAGCCGCCCATGCAAGCGGCCGGTCCGCCCGGTAGTGGCCGCGTCGCCGGGCGCCCGCCGTTCAAGGCGGGAATGCGCGGACATCGCCGCGCTTTCCTGCCGCCTCACCGCCTCCCGGGCGTCGAGCGGGCCGCCGAGCGCCGGCGGTGGAGGGCGCTCGGCGCGCGCCCGGCCCGAGCCTGTCCGCCGGGGGCGGGCGCCGCGCCTACTGCGCGGCCTCTTCCGGGTACTCGTCGTCGGCGTCGTCCGGAGCGTCCCCGCCCTCGTCCCCGGCGCCGGCGTCCGCGCGCCAGACGGGCAGGAGCACCCGGAAGCACGCGCCGCTGCCTACCTCGCTCTCGACCCCGATCTCGCCCCGGAAGCTCGTCACGATGCCGTGGCAGATCGCGAGACCGAGCCCCGTCCCCTCCCCGATGGGCTTCGTCGTGAAGAACGGGTCGAAGATGCGGCTCCGGAGCTCGGGCGCGATCCCGGGCCCTGTGTCGCGCACCTCGATGCGCACGCGGCCGGGCGGCGCCAGGGCGGTGGTGATCCGGATCTCGTTCTCCGACTCCTTCCCGTCCGGCAGCGCCTGCGCGGCGTTGACGAGCAGGTTCAGGATCACCTGGCCGAGCTGCGCCTCGTTCGCGTGGACGGGCGGCACCGGGCCGAGCTCCACGACGAGGCGCGCCTTGCTGCGCACCTGCTGCTGCGCCATCCGCAGGACGAGCTGGATCACGCGGTCGACCTCGACCGGGCCGAGCGCGCCGTCGTCGGCGCGCGAGAACGTCTTGAGGCCGCTCACGATGTGCCGGACGCGCGCCCCGCCCTCCGCGGCCTCGTCGAGCGCCGCGATGAGCGCGTCGACGCGCGCGGCGGCGCCCTTGGCGCGGAGCTCCTTGCGCGCGAAATCGACGTTCGCGACCATGTACGCGAGGGGGTTGTTGATCTCGTGCGCCACCCCGGCCGCGAGCGTGCCGAGCGACGCCATGCGATCGGCGAGCTGGAGGCGCGCCTCCATCTGCCGGCGCTCGGTGACGTCGGACGCGGCCCCGAGCATCCGGTAGGCCTTGCCGGTCCCGTCGCGCAGGACGATGCCCCGGTCGTGGACGTCGGCGTAGCTGCCGTCCGCGAGCAGGCACCGGTACCAGAGCTCGAACGTACACCCGCGCCCCTCGATCGCGCGCCGCAGGCCGTTCATCACGCGGTCGCGGTCCTCGGGGTGGACCCGCTCGAACCACCACACAGCGTCCTCCTCGATGTCGGCGCCGCCCGTGCCGTAGAAGCTCCGCATCCGCTCGCTCCCGGTGACGCGACCCGACGAGAGGTCCCAGTCCCAGAAGGCGTCGCTCGTCGCGCGCACGACGAGCCGCATGCGCTCCTCGCTCGCCCGGAGCGCGCCCTCGGCGGCCTTGCGCGCCGTCATGTCGAGCACGAAGCAGACGCCGCGATCCCGGGACCCCTCGAGCAGGGCGGGGGCGAGGAGGACGGGCAGGCGCCGCCCGTCGCGGAGGACGAACTCCTTCTCGAACGGCGGGCAGATGCCGTTCTTGAGGACCTCCGAGAGCAGGCGCTGGTCGGCCGCGCGGAGCTCGAGCGGCGTGAGCGCCACCCAGCTCAGGCGGCCTGCCTCGAGGTCCTCGCGCGCGCAGCCCACCATGCGGAGGAACGCGTCGTTCGCGTCGAGGATGCCGCCCGCCGCGTCCCAGACGAAGAGGCCGATCATCTCCGCGGACGCGTCGCGGAGGGAGCGCGCCGCGCGCTCGAGCAGCGCGCGCTCCGCGGGCGCGCGGTCGGCCACGTGCGCGGCCGGCCGCCGCACCCACCACACCGCCGCGTCGAGCTGGATCGCGATCGACCGCTCGTCCGCCGCGGCCACGGCCGTCGCGCCCGCCTCGAGCAGGGCGGCGGTCGCGTCCGCGCTCGCGGCGACGGCGACGACGGCCACGCGGTCGCCCCCCGGCGCCGCGCGCAGCCGCCGGCACAGCGCGAGCGCCGCCTCGAGCGGCCCGTCGGCCGGCACGACGGCCACGTCGAACGGCTGGGTCGCCAGGAGATCCAGCCCGACCTCGATGTCCCGCGCCGGGACCGCGACGTGGCCGCGCGCCGCCGCGAGCGCCTGCGCAGCGCCCGCGCAGACGCCTGGGAAGATCAAGATCCTGGGCTGCTGTGCTCCCGCCACCCGCGCAACATCCCGCGCGCGGCGCGCAGACGCAATACCGGCGCGGCGCTTCCCTCCGCCCTCCGCGTCACCCGACGCCGGCCCTCCGGTCGTCGAACCACTGCCAGGCGTTGGCGAACCCTGCGCGCTGGGACGATTTCTTGTAGCAGAGAAAGTACAACCTTCCGCCCTGAACGCCGCACTCCGTGCGGTCTTTCCAGCAGGCGAGGAGATCCGGATCCGCCGCCGGGTTGCTCGAAAGAACGGTCCCCTCCTCGAGGTCCGCCACCTCGCGGGGGACCGGGCAGAGCACCGGGCCGGCGGCCGACGGGACGCCGACGGTGTTCGACTCGACGCCCGTGTTGAAGAGCGCCTCGGCCACGCGGCGCACGGCGGCGGCGCGGTCCGGGCCGCAGAGGGAGAGGACATCGAGGCTGGAGCGCTCCACCTGGACGAGGACGAAGTTGCGCCCCTCGGTGACGGTGAGCTCGAGCCCGCCCGCGGTGAGCTCGTGACGGAGCAGGTCTGGCGTGTCGTCCGTGGCCGCGTGGAACGCGTGGCGCGCCCCCAGGGCCTCGTTGTGCGGGTTGAGCTCGCTCCGGAAGATCGAGTCGCACCAGTAGAACGAATCGGCCCGCGCCTGGGCGGGGACGTCGTCGAACCGCTCGACCGGCGTGAAGCCGTCCGGGGGCACGCGCGCCACGGCCGAGAGCCACGCCGCGACCCGCGCCTCGATGTCCTGCCCGAGATGTCCTTGCGCGTTCATCACCCACCTCCCGAAGATCTGTAGGTCGCCACGATCTCCTCGACGCGGAACCCGTCGTTCGGCGCCGAGCTGAACCAGATGAGCCCCCAGAACACGCCGAGGATCGGCTCCAGGCTGTCGAACACCCCGGCGCCTCCCGCGTAGTACCTCGTCCGGCCGCCGTGCGAGAACTCGAGGCACGCCTCGTACCGGTTGAGCCCCGGGCTGAACGTCCCGTCGGGGAGGCGCGTGTGGGAGGCCGGATAGGTCCGCCCCGCCTCGACCGGACCGTCGATGAGCGCCGCGCGCCACACGCGGTCGCCCACGATCTTCGTCACGTCGAGCCCCGCCCACGGCTGCTCCTCCAGGTCGGCCGAGAGCGTCTCGCGCCCGCCGCCCACGTTGGGATCGCCCCATACCACGATCATGCGCGTCCGCCCCGGGATCCCGAGCTGGCGCAGCATGCCGCGGACGAGGCGGACGATCGCCTGGCACTCGCCCGTCTCCTCCGGATAATCGCTCATCGCCCAGGCGCCGCCCTCGTCGTTCATGTACGTCGGGTGGTGGTACCGCCGGGGCACCCTGGGGCTCGGCTGGAGCGTGTAGGTCGGGAACCTGGCGAGCAGCCCGTCCACGATCTCGTGGGGATCGAGGGTGTCGAGCGGCCCGATCCAGGAGACCGCCCTGTCCATCCGCTTCAAGGTCACCCCATCTTCCTCCCAGACGTGCTGTTTGTCGGTCTGGGGCCTGCCCATCGTTACATAAACGATGTTCGCGGTGTGCGCGGGCGACACAGTGGCTCCACCCGCGGACCACCTCAGGGTGAGGTCGATCTTCTGGATCTTCCTCTCGATCTTCCGCGACGAGGAGAGATCGAGCGGCGCGCCGCCGCGCGCGAGTCTCCGGCTCTCGAAGGCGATCCCCGCCGGTCCGACGCCGCGGATCCCGGCCGGCGCCGCGCCGGGCGCGCCGCCGCGCGACTCCAGCCCGAGCCGGATAACGAGGTTCCTGCCCATCGAGACCGACACCGGGACCGCGCGCTCCGGGGTCCACTCGGGCCGGGGGCACGGGTCCCCGGCGCTCCTCCAGCCGCTCTCTCCTTCGCAGTCCCTCAGGAGACCGTGATCGGACCGGAACTCGATGGAATGCAGCGCGATGGACAGCGCCGCATCGGGCGCAGCCTCGGGCTGCGGGCTCTCCGTGGTCGGATCCGCCATATCGACCTTCCTCGCTCGCGGCGCTCATGGACTCGGCACTTGCCGGGCCACCCGCCGATTCACGTGGATCGTAATGGCGCAACCGGCCGGGCCAAGTCGGGAGTCGACGCAGGGGCCGAAGGCGCTCTGCCGGAGCGCCCCTCGGCGGCGCGTGTCCGCGTGGATCGGCGCGCGCCCGCCGCTGGCCCGCGCGCCGGGCCGCGTGGATCGGCGCGAGGGGCCGCGCGCCGCCTGCGTGGATCAGCGCGCCCCCGCCGCTGGCCCGCGCGCCGGGCCGCGTGGCTCGACGCGGGCCACGACCCGGGTTCCTGCCGCCGCGGGCACGAGCTAGATTGCGCGCATGCCCAACAGCCTGTTCATCGTGCATGTCCACGTGCATGTCAAACCCGAGCTCGCCGACGCCTTCCGCCAGGCGACGCTCGAGAACGCGCGCGAGAGCGTCAAGGAGCCCGGGATCGCCCGGTTCGACGTCGTCCAGGACCTCGAGGATCCCGCGCGCTTCGTGCTCGTCGAGATCTACAGGACCAAGGAGGCGCCGGCCGCGCACAAGGAAACGGCGCATTACAAGCGGTGGCGGGACACCGTCGCGGACATGATGGCCGAGCCGCGGACCAGCCGGAAATACGTCAATGTCTTTCCCGACGACGCGGGGTATTGACATGGCCTCTCAGGTCCACGTTCCCGCCCACGTTCCCGCCCACGTTCCCGCCCACGTTCCCGCCCAGGTGCTCGCCTTCGAGTTCGCCACCGCGACGCGCATCGTCTTCGGCGCGGGCAAGCTCGCCGAGGTGCCCGCGGCCGTGCGCGGCCTCGGCGGGACGCGGGCGCTCGTCGTCACCGGGCAGCGACCCGGCCGCGCCGCGCCGCTGCTCGCCGCGCTCGCGGAGGCGAAGGTCGGCGCCGTGACCTTCGCCGTCGCGGGCGAGCCCACGGTGGAGCTCGCCCGCGAGGGCACGGCCACGGCCGCGGCCGAGGGGTGCGACGTCGTGGTGGCCATGGGCGGCGGCAGCGCGCTCGACGCCGGCAAGGCGATCGCCGCGCTGCTCGCGAACGGCGGCGACCCGCTCGACTACCTCGAGGTAGTCGGCCGCGGCCAGGCGCTCTCCCGGCCGGCCGTGCCGTTCGTCGCGATCCCCACGACCGCGGGCACCGGCTCGGAGGTGACGCGCAACGCGGTGCTCGCGTCCAGGGAAGCCCGCGTGAAGGCGAGCCTGCGCAGCCCGCTCATGCTCCCGCGCCTCGCTGTGGTCGACCCGGACCTGCTCGCGGGCGCGCCGCCGGAGGTGCTCGCCTCGAGCGGGCTCGACGCGCTCTCGCAGCTCATCGAGCCGCTCCTGTCGAGCCGCGGCAACCCGCTCACCGACGGCCTCGCGCGCGAGGGCATCCGCCGCTCCGCGCGCTCGCTCCGCCGCGCGGTGCTCGATGGCCCCGACGCGCCGGCGCGGGACGACCTCGCCGTGGCCAGCCTGCTCGGCGGCCTCTGCCTCGCGAACGCCGGCCTCGGCGCGGTCCACGGCTTCGCCGCGCCGGTCGGGGGCACGTTCGACGCGCCCCACGGCGCCGTGTGCGCCGCGCTCTTGCCGGCCGTCCTCGAGGTCAACCTGCGGGCCCTGCGCGCGCGCAGCCCGGATCACCCCGCGCTGCCGCGCTTCGACGAGATCGCGGCGCTCGTCACCGGCCGCCCCGGGGCCGGCGCCGTGGAGGGGATCGCCTGGGTGCGCGAGCTCTGCCGCGATCTCGCGGTCCCGGGGCTCCGGCGCTACGGCATGAGCGAGGCGGACCTCCCGGCGCTGGTCGAGAAGGCCAAGGCGGCGAGCAGCATGAAGGCGAACCCGCTGCCGCTCACCGACGAGGAGCTGACCGAGATCGCGGCGGCGTCCTTGTGATCGCGGCGCCGGTGGTATGATTCCGCGGTGGCGAGCCCCTACCGCACGAGACCGCCCTCTCCACCTGCCCGGCCGACCGACGAGCGACGGCTCGGCGCGGCGACCCTCGCTTTCGGCCTGATCTGCGGCGTGATGGGGCTTTCGCTCGCCGAGGAAGGTCGGGCAGAGTGCGCGCTGCTCGCGGGCCTCGGCGGCTTCGCCTTGCTCCTCCAGCGCGAGGGCGCTCGCTAGCCATCACCCCACCCCCGACGACCGGAGCTCGATGAAGAACGATCCCGCCCCGAACCCCACCCTCGACGCCATGCTCGCCGCCCAGCGCATCGCGTTCGCGCCCGTCATGTTCCAGGTGGCGCGGGTCATGCGGAACCGCGGCGTCCTCAAGGCGCTCCAGCGCGCCGGCAGGAGCGGCAGGACGGCGGCGGAGGTGGCGCAGGACACTGGCCTGTCCGCCTACGCGACCAAGACCCTGCTGGAGGCGAGCCTGAGCTTCGGCCTCGTGGAGACGGCCGGCGCCCGCGGAGAGCGCTACACGATCACGCGTGTCGGGCTCATCGTCGAGAACGACAGGATGACCCGCGTCAACATGGATTTCATCCATGACGTTTGCTACGAGGGCATGCGCTTCCTCGACGAGGCGATCGAGGACGGCAAGCCGGCGGGACTGAAGGTCTTTGGCGAGTGGCCGACGGTCTACGAGGCGCTCCCCGCGCTGCCGCCGCGGGTGAGGGAGAGCTGGTTCGCGTTCGATCACCTCTACTCCGACTCCGCGTTCCCGGAGGCGCTGCCCATCGTGTTCGAGCGGAGGCCGAGGACGCTCCTCGACATAGGCGGCAACACAGGTAGGTGGGCGATCCGGTGCTGCAAGCACGACCCCGACGTGCGGGTCACCGTGCTGGACCTGCCCGGCCAGCTCGAGGACGCCCGCGTCAACGTGGAGCAGAACGGCTTGCTCGGCCGGGTCATGGGCACGCCCATCGATTTCCTGGATCACGGCCAGGCGTTCCCGACAGGCTTCGACGCCATCTGGATGAGCCAGTTCCTCGTGTGCTTCTCCGAGGCGGACATCGTCCAGATCCTCCGGCGTGCCCGCGCCGCCATGGGGGATGAGACGGTGCTCTGGATCCTCGACACCTTCTGGGATCGGCAGACCAACGAGGTGGCGGTCCACTGCCTGCACGGTTCTTCCCTGTATTTCACGTGCCTCGCGAACGGGAACAGCCGCATGTACAGCGCCGCCGACATCAAGCGCTGCATCGATGAGGCGGGGCTCACGGTCGACGCGGAGATCGACCACCTCGGGCTCGCCCACACGCTGCTGCGCTGCCGCCGGCGCGACGCGCCCGCGGGCGCGGGGAGGAAGAGCGCGTAGCAGCCTGGACGATCCCGCCCCGGGGCGAGCGGGGACACGACGGCTGAGGCGGCCTGCGGCGCGTTCGAGCGGCTTTCGCCTGCGGTCCTCGCGGTGCATAGTGGGGACCCCTGACGGCGCGCCGCGCCACGGGCCCACAAGGAGAAACCGTCGTGTCCCATCCTCCGCTCACCCAGCTCTCCGACGAGGAGCGCCTCTTCCGCGACTCGGTGCTTGATTTCGCCCGGAAGCGCATCGCCCCGCGCGCGGCGGCGATGGACGAACAGGGCGCGCTCGACCGCGATCTGCTCCCGCCGCTGTTCGATCTCGGCCTGATGGGCATCGAGATCCCGGAGGCCTACGGCGGCTCCGGCGCGAGCTTCTTCAACGCGATCCTCGCGATCGAGGCGCTCGCGGTGGCCGACCCGAGCGTCAGCGTGCTCGTCGACGTGCAGAACACCCTCGTGGCCAATGCGCTCCTGCGCTGGGGCACCGACGCGCAGAAGGAGAGGTACCTCCCGCGGCTGAGCCGGGAGTGGGTCGGCTCGTACGCGCTGAGCGAGGCGGGCTCTGGCTCGGACGCTTTCGCGCTCGCGGCCCGGGCCGAGCGCAAGGGCGACCGCTGGGTGCTGAACGGCCGCAAGCTCTGGATCACGAACGCGAACGAGAGCTCGCTCTTCCTTGTGTTCGCGAGCGTCGACCCCTCGAAGGGCTACAAGGGCATCACGGCGTTCGTTGTCGAGCGCTCTTCGCCCGGGTTCTCGGTGGGCAAGAAGGAGAACAAGCTCGGGATCCGCGCCTCGAGCACGTGCGAGCTCGTCCTGGAGGACTGCGAGGTGCCGGAGGGCAACGTGCTCGGCGAGGTAGGCAAGGGCTACAAGATCGCTATCGAGACGCTGAACGAGGGCCGGATCGGCATCGGCGCGCAGATGCTCGGGCTCGCCGCCGGGGCGTTCGAGCACGCGATGCGCTACATGGGCGAGCGGAAGCAGTTCGGGCAGTCGATCGCGAGCTTTCAGGGCGTGCAGTTCCAGTACGCGCGCGTGGCCATGGAGATCGAGGCCGCGCGCCTCCTCGTCTACAACGCCGCGCGGCTCAAGGACGCGGGCCAGCCGTTCGTGAAGGAGGCCGCGATGGCGAAGCTGTTCGCTTCCGAGGTGGCCGAGCGGGCGGCCTCGCTCAGCATCGAGTTCATGGGCGGCGTCGGCTTCACCAGGGATTACCCGGTCGAGAAGCTCTACCGCGACGCGAAGATCGGCAAGATCTACGAGGGGACGTCGAACATGCAGCTCTCCACGATCGCGAAGCTCCTCCAGGCGGAGTACGGCGCGAAGGGGTGAGCGGGGGTATCTCGCCGGTGGCAGCGCCCAGCGCTGCCCTCAGCGTCTCCCGGAAGTATCGCACACGACGCCCCCGGGAACAATCCACGGACGAGTCAGCCCGATGGCGCGTCCGAGGTGGCCGGGACCGTGCCTGTCAGAGCGCTGAGCTCGCGTTGACCACGCTCGAGAGGGCGAATGATCTGGCGCTCATCGACGGAGGAGCTGCAAGCAGAGACATGCCTGGAGCTCTGGGCCGCGCCGCCTCACGGGATCTGCCGCTTGAGGTTCGTGAGCCAGCGGAGCGTCGACATCTGCTGGGGCAGGATCACATCCCGGACCAGGACGTGCGATTCGACGTCGAGCTCCTCGAGATCGTTCCGGTAGTCCTTGAGTCCGTGGTCCTCGCCCTCCGCGAGCACCGAGAGCGCCGTCTTGTCACCGAGCGCCACCGCGGTCCTCTCGACGACCTTCGCGAGCGCGCCCCACGGCCCGGAGCTCTCCGGCGGGTCGCCTCCGAGCTCCTCGATCCGGCGGCGCAGCATCTTCACCCGCGCCTCGTGCGACGCCAGGTTGAGCCGGAGGTGCTGGGCCACCCACTCCTCGCGCGCGGCGGCGATGGCCTGGCGGTACGTCTCGACCGCGGCTATCTCGCCCCGGCAGAACGACTTGAGCTGCTCGATCGCGTCGTCATCGATCAGGCCGTCCAGGCCCACGCTCTCGTCTGCGAATGCGACCTGTTCCATGGGTACTCTCCTGAGGTGTCTGGTGAACGCCGATTGCTCTCCTCCCTACCTCCCGAGCCCCAGCCTCCGCGCCGACCCTCCGCGCAAGAACCGTGAGCGAGACCGCCAAATTTCGGCCTCGCAGCGGGGAGCGCGCGACCATTTTGCCTCAGGGGTACAACTTCGCCTCACGCCGAGTCAGCCTCGGCTGATCTCTTTGAATGACATTCAAATCGCGTTCCACTGTCCGCCCCCGTCCCGAGCTCAGAGCGAGCTCATCCCTCGATTGCCGGACAGACCTCCACGGGAGCGATGAGCATCACAGAGCGGCGAAGACGCGCGCGCCCTTGCTCGTGCCGCAGGACTCGCCGTTGCCGACGCCGCGCAGCAGCGCGTGCAGCGCCGCGGCGTCCGAGTCGTCGCGGGCCACCACGCCGATGAGCATCGCCCCCTCCTTGAGGCGCCGCTCGACCTCCGGCGCGCGCTGCTCCGGGATGCCCGCGTCGACGAGCACGCTGCTCAGGCTGGCCGTCGTGCTCGCCGAGCTGCCGTCCGCGAGCTGCACCGCGATGGGGCCGGCCACCGTGAGCCGCAACCCGGGGACCACCAGGCCCGCGCACGCCCCGGCGAGGATCGAGCTGAGCGCCTGGCCGTGAACGGCCGCTCCCTGCACGCGCGACCGCGTGAAGTGCTGGCGGCGGGCTGCCTCGCTCACGATGACGCAGATGTCCCGACGCGAATGCCCGCTGTCCAGGAGCCGCCGGATGGCGTCCTCTGCCTCCACACGTGTCCGCACCATCTCGGTGATAAACCTCTGGGTCGCCATGCAGATCTCCTTGGCTTGGGGTTCGCGCCGCCTGTCGGAGATCCCGCAGAACACGAAGCGTACCGGGCGCATCCTTGCGCCAAGTCCCCGGAACAATTCATGAACCGGCGACTGGCACGGTCGCGTCCGGGGCACAACGCCACAGGCGATGCGCGCGCTGTGACGGAGGGACACGGCGATCTCTTCGGGGGGTCGGGGCGGCCAGCGCGCGGCTGCGGCGGCGCCTCGGGGCGGGAGACGGCTCAGGCCGCGGCGCGCCGCTCTCTGCCGGGGCGACTCGCGCTCTTGCCTTTGCCGGCGCGCCTCGCGCTCTCGCCGGCGCGCCGCGCCTTGGCCGCGCGCACGCTCGCGCGGAGCTGGGTCGCGAGCGGCACGGCGTCGCGCTCGCTGAAGCCGCGGACGATCCGGAGCATCTTGGCCTCCTCGGGCCGGAGCGCCGCGAGCGCCTCGTCCGTGACGGCGTGCTCCGCCTCGAGCAGGGTCTGCAGGGCGCCCTCGGTGTAGGCGCGGATCACCGAGGGGTGGACATAACAGCGCTGGCAGACAGCGCGCGTGTTGCCGAGTCGGGCGGACACCATGTCGATCACCTGCGCCACGCACTTCTTCATCTGGCGGGCCGTCGTGGCGACCTCCATCTCGCAGAAGAACGACGCGCAAAGCACCGTACCGGTCCAGGTGCGAAAGTCCTTCGCCGTGAACTCCTGGCCCGCGATCGAGCGCAGGTACTCGTTCACGTCGTCGGAGTGGATCCGCTGCCGCTGGCCGTCGCCGTCGATGTACTGGAACAGCTCGTGACCGGGCACGTCCTGGCAGCGCTTCACGACCCGCGCGAGCCGCCTGTCGCGCACCGTCAGCTCGTGCTCCTTGCCGCTCTTGCCCCTGAAGTGGAACCTGATGCGGTCCCCCTGGATCTCGACGTGCTCGTCGTGGAGCGTGGTCAGACCGTACGAGTTGTTGTCGCGCGCGTACTCGTCGTTCCCGATGCGGATCGAGGTCTCGTCGAGCAGGCGCACCACCGTCGCCAGCACCCTCTCGCGCGGCAGCCCGGGCAGCGCGAGATCGCGCTCGGTGGCCGCGCGGATCGCCGGGAGCGCCGAGCCGAACGCGAGCATGCGGTCGTACTTCGTCTCGTCGCGCACCTCGCGCCAGCGCGGGTGATACCTGTACTGCTTCCTGCCGCGCGCGTCCCGGCCGGTGGCCTGGATGTGCCCGCGCTCGCTCTGGCAGATCCACACCTCGGTCCACGCGGGCGGGATCGCGAGGCGGCGGATGCGCGCGAGCGTCTCCTCGTCCTTGATGAGCCGCCCCTCGGCGTCGAGGTACTTGAAGCTCTTGCCCGCCTTGCGCCTGGAGATGCCCGGCTCGCCGTCGTTGACGTACCGCAGGCCGGCCGATTTCGCGGACTCGATCGGCGACGGGGTGAGCGGCGCGGCCGCGGCGACCGACCCCGCCTCGCGGGCCAGCGCGACGGTCTCGACGGTCTCGACGGACAGGCTGACGCGGTGCCGGCGGACGGCGCCGCCCGGCGCGGAGCGTCGCTCGCGGCGCGGAGAGCTCCGCGAGCGAGGCCTGGATCGGAGGCTTGTGGCGCTGGCGCTCTGCATGGCGTCACCAGCTCAGATGGCGTCCTCCACGGCCGGGGCGCGCCGGGAGCGCTCCCGGTGCACCTCGCCGATGAACCGCCGGACCTCGGTGTCGATCGCCGCGATCGCCATCCGCTTGAACATGCGCAGCGGCAGGGGCACGTCGATCTCGAGATCGACGGTTTGCGGCCGGAGATCGAGCCGCCCCGCGAGCTTGAAGCCCTTGACGGAGAAGCCGAGCTCCGCGCTCCGCTCGCTGTTCCAGAGCATGGACGGAGAGTACTCCGCGTACCGATCGCAGTACTGCGCCAGCGCCCGCAGGACGGCCTTCTTCGCTTCTTCGTCGTTCAGGTCGTGATGGACCGTGTGCTTCATGGTGACCTCGGTTTCATGCTGGAAAATCGGATCCAGCGGGAGCTGGCGTGCGACAGACTCGGCAGCGCAGCGGTCGTCAGCGTTAGCAAGGTTAGCAAGCCGGGTGCCCACCGGGCTCGGCGCGGGCGAAGGCCGCGCGGCGCGCTCGCTTCCCGGGAGATCTCCGGGAAATCGCGCATCAGGCGCGCTCCGCGCCTGGCGACGTTCGCCACGATCGAGGCAGATCGCTACGGCGAGCCCTGAGATCGCCTCCGGCGCTGCGGGCCAGCTCGGCGGCACGGCGCGTGCGATCGCAGGTGCTCATGCAGGCAGCTGGAGCGCTGAAGTCGCCGTCTGGCCTCAGGGAGTGGCTCGAGGAGTGGATCGGGCCGCGGGCGACCAGGGCGCTGAAGGTGCTGTTGATCGTGCCGATCGCGCTCTGGCTCGGCTACGTCGTGATCGTCAACGTCATGCTGAGCACGAAGCTCATGGCGCGGCTCATCAGCTACAACCCCACCGACGCGTCGCTCTACTACGGGTCGGCCTGGAGCCTCTGGCCCGGCGTCGTGCACATCAAGGAGTTCCGGCTCAGCGGGTCCGACAGCGTCCTGCAGTGGGCGGTGGAGCTCGACGAGGCGGACGTGGACATCCACCTGACCGATCTCCTCCGCAAGAAGTTCTACGCGGAGGACGTCCGCGCCGAGGGCTTCGTGTTCCGGATGCGGCTGCTCGTGGATCCGACGAGCGAGCGCGATCTGGCGGCGCCGCACATCATGGCGCTGCCCCCCATCCCGAATTTCGCGAACCCCCCGCTCAAGCCGGAGCTGCCGCCGAAGAGGGATCTCGAGACCTCGGACGAGGGCTACAACCTCTGGACAGCGCACCTCGAGGGCGTGGACACGACGCTCAAGGAGGTCTGGATCCAGCAGTACCGGTACGCCGGCGGCGGCCGCATCCGCGGGGGGTTCTATTACAAGCCGCTCCGCGCCGCCCGCGTCGGGCCGCTCGCGCTCGAGCTCCGGTCGGGCGAGGTGCACCTCGCCGATCGCGTCGTCGCGCGGGTCGACGGCGACGCCGACGTGACGATGAACACGTTCGACCCGCGGGAGATCGACGGGCTCGACATCTTCGACACCACCTGGGCGCGCGTGCGCCTCGACGCTCAGCTCCCGGGGCTCGACTTCATCCGCTTCCTCGCGGGCCCGGACGCCGAGCCGCGGCTGGAGGACGGCAGCGGACAGCTCCGCACGAACCTCGTCGTGAACCGGGGGAAGGTCGAGCCGGGCAGCTCCGCCTCGTACGCGACGAGCCACCTCGTGGCCTCCGCCTCGTCGCTCCGGGCGACGGTCGAGGCGAGCCTGGACCTCCGCGTCGGCGAGCGCGGCGACGCGCGCCTCGACGTGAGCTTGCCCCGCGCGACGCTCGAGCGCCCCGGCAAGGGGCTGCCGCCCATCGTGGTGGAGCGGGCGAGCGCCGTCCTCGACGCGCCGGAGCTCCACCTCATGAGGCTCCCGCCGGGGTTCTCGTCGAAGGTGGATGTCGTCGCCGCGGCCGTCCCCGACCTGCGCTGGCTCAACCCGGACGGCGCCGCGCCGGACGCGCCGAGGTTCACGGGCGGCGCCGCGTTCATGCGGAGCAGCCTCGAGCTCGATCCGCTCGGGCGCGGCTCGGGCTCGCTGAGCCTCCTGATGAAGCACGGCGCCTTCAGGTGGAAGGAGACGACCGTGAAGGGCGACGCGGAGGCGCGCCTCGAGCTCGACGCGGCCGACCTCCTGAGCTCGACGGCCAGGCTCCGGAAGAGCCGTATCGAGATCAAGGACCTCGCGGTCGAGCACAAGGGCGAGACGTGGCCGGACTGGTGGGCGCGCGTCGACATCGATGAGGCGAAGGTGGGGCGCGGGCTCATGGAGGCGGCGGTCCGGATCGAGTGCAAGGACGCGCAGCCGGCCGTGAGGCTGCTCGACGCCGAGGACGCCATCCCCGGGTGGGCCGCGGGGCTCCTCACCATGGAGGGGCTCAAGGCCTCCGCGACGGTCAGCCGCAAGGCGAGCGACGTCGATTTCAGGCTGCTGGAGGCGCAGGGCGGCAACCTCGCGATCCGCGGGCGGCTCACGAAGTCCGATGGGCAGGACCCGCTCGGCGCGTTCCTCGTGAAGAGCGGCCTGCTGTCGGTGGGGATCGACCTCGAGCGGGACGGCGCCGGCGTGCACCCGCTCGTGGGCGACGACTGGGTGAACGAGAAGATCGCCGCATTGGGCAAGTGAGCCGTATGCAGTGGAATCTTGCAGAGTGACAGCGTTGTCGGCGCGGAGCAGGCCAGTTACCTCACCATTTTCAGGCGACGGCGGGGCTCCTCCGACGTGTCCGGTTGCGCGGCCACGGTCGGCAGGTGCGGGAACCAGCAGGATCGACCTTGCGCACCCACGTTCCTATGATGCCTGGCCCCTGCGCGCCTCGTGGCTCCTGCGGCGAGGTCAATCCGAGCCTTCCTCGAGCGGGAAGCGCCTGGCCCAGAACTCTCTCAGCCTCGGCTCCGCGTCGACGCGCCGGACCACGGGCGTCATCTTCGGCGCCACCTCGTGAAAGCGCGGGCGCCAGGGGCCGAAGCGCGAGACCACGGTGACGTACAGGTCGAGCACGGTGAGCTCGTCTCCCAGGAGGTAGCGCCCCGGGGTCAGCTGCTCGTCCATGTTCTTCCAGCAGAACGCGATTCGCTCGTGCACCGCGTCGACCACCGCAGCTCGAAGCTCGGGCGGCGCCCCGATGCGCGAGACGTCAGGCTTGATCCAGTGCAGCGAATAGATGGCTGAAGAGACATAGACCATCCAGCGCAGGAACTGCCGGCGCGAAGGATCCGTGAGCGCCGGCCCGAGGCGCGCTTCCGGGTAGGTGTCCGCGAGATAGATGAGGATCGCGGCGCTCTCGGTCATGATCTCCCCGCCCGGGAGCACGAGCGTCGGCACCTGCCGCATCGGGTTCACCGGCGCGACGCGATCCCTGGCGGTCTCCTCCACCCAGGTGGCGCCTTCGATCAGCGCATGGGGGATCCGCAGCAGCGTCAGCGCCGCCTCCACGGCGATGGAACCGGAGCCTTCGGCCCCGTACAGGGTCAGGGTGGTCATTCAGATCTTCCCGTCCTATGCGCCGAGGTTGATTCCGGTCTCCCGGACGCTTGCGAGGGGTCCTCGTACATCTCTTATCTGGAAGCGAGCGACGGGTGACTGTCAAGCGCAACGCGGGGACGCCACTTGGCCATCCCGGGAGCTCGTTGACAGGTCCGCCGCCTCGGGCAAGCGTGCCGGGAGAAGGAGCGAATAAGGAGCGAATGATGACAATGAAGGAGAGCGCGAAGCGGGTCGCCCTGGTCACGGGCGCGGGGCGCAGGCTGTGGAGTGAAAGCGGCCCCCTCGATTCATGGGTAAGTTGCTGATACAGCGTCACTTTTCCAGGAGGGATGCGGATCGCGTCGCGTCCGGAGCGCGCGTCACCCCTCTCCCGCGAGCACCGCGGCGATCGCGACGCGCTCCCCGCGCGGCCGCCCCTCCGCGTCGGCGTGGGCCATGTCGAGGGCGGCCAGCACCGTCGAGAGCGTCGTCTGGTCCAGGACCGATGACGCCTCGATGGCCTGGAGGTCCTCTCCCACGAAGTTCCTGGGGCACGCGTCGATGACGGGCAGCGCGCGCCCGCCCGGCGGCGCGAACCGGATCGGCAGGCCGTGCGTGCGGCAGATGAGCGGCCGCGCCGCGTAGACCGCGCACCTCCCCTCCCCGTCGAGCGCTGGGCACACGCCCGGGTCGCCCGCCCCCGCGCGCGCGGCGAGCGCCGCCCTGTCGGCCTCGGGGAGCGCCGCGAGCGCCTCGCGGAGGGCGTCGGCCTCGATCGACGTCACGGAGAACCGCCGCCGGCAGCAGTCGCTGCACCCGGTGCGGCAGGCCATCCGCGCGCCATGGCGGGCGCTCGCGTTCGCAAAGAACGCATCGACCTTGGCAAAGAGCTCGCGGAGGCGCTCGCGCGGCGGGGGACTCATGCGCCGGGTTCTAGCAGCCGCGGGCCCCGGCGCGCCGCCAGGGACACCCAGCTGGTCCGCAGGGACAGGGAGAGCGCCGGCCGGGACAGGGGTCCAGGCCGAGCGCGGCGGAAGGCGGCTGCCTCAGGGACGTGGAAACCGGCGCCTGGAACAGGAGCGAGCGCGCCAGGAACGCCTCAACCGACGCCAGGGACAGGGGCGAACGCGCCAGGGACACCCTGGCGCGCCTTCACCTGTCCCTGGCGCCGTCACCGGAGCGCTCGACCCCCTGTCCGGTCGTCCATCAAGGCGCGGCGCCCCTGCCCCAGGCCGCCTCCAGATCGCGCGTACTGCCGCTCTCGACGGCCTCCCACGTAGCGCCGTCGTCGACGCTCCGGCGCCCGGCCCGTGCCGGGTGCGCTCGCGAGGGGCGCTCGTGTCAGGGCGCCGCGATCTTCCCCTTGACCCACCGTCCCGAGTCGGTGAGCTGGGCGTCGGACCAGGGGCCGCCCGCGCTCGCGCCGGGCCGGAGCGCGGCGCACGCCTCGGCCTTGTCGACGATCGACCAGTTGAGCCAGCTGATCTTGTTGGTGCTCAGGAAGTTGAGCCAGGTCTGCGCCTCTCCGAGGTCGAGCGCGCCGGACCCGCTGGCTTCGCAGGTGCCCCACTCGGTCACGAACAGCGGGATGCCCGCGGCCATCGCGTTGCTCGCCTTGGTGCGCAGCGCGGCCTTGTGCGTGGTGGCATAGAAGTGCAGCGTGTAGGCGATGTTGCTGTAGCGCGTGATCGGGTTCGCGGCGGCGATGTCCACGTCCTGCGACCAGGTCGGCGTCCCGACGATAACGAGGTTGTCGGAGCCGGCGCCGCGGATCTCCCCGATCACCTCCTCTGCATACGCCTTCACCTGAGGCCAGGTCTCGCGGTCGGGCTCGTTGTAGACCTCGAAGATCACGCCGGGCTCGTCGCCGTACTCCGTCGCCATCTCCCGGAAGAAGCGCTTCGCTGCTTCCTTGTGATCGTTCAGGACCGCGTCGTGATCATGCCAGTCGATGAGCACGTAGATGCCCCTGGCGATGGCGGCGTCGACGATGGCCTTGACCTTGCGCTTCTCCGCGTCCGGATTGTGGAGGTAGCCGAGCCCCCCCGCGCTGACGGTCATCGCGGCGCGGACGGCGGTCACACCCCAGCCGTCCACGAGCGTGTTGACGGCGGACGCGTTGTAGAACTTCTCTCCCTCCCAGACGCTCCAGAACATGCTCATGCCCTTGAGCTGGAGCTCTGCCCCGTACTCGTCGACGACGCGGTTGCCCATGACCGTCAGGCGGCCGTGCTGCTCGACCGGCGTCCCCGTGACCGGGCCCGTCCCGGTCGAGGTCGTCGAGCTCACGGCGGTCGTGGTGGTCGTCACGGCCGACGTCGACACGTCGGCGCCGCCCGCGCCGCCCTCACCGCCCGCGCCGCCCTCACCGCCGCTGCCGCCGGCGCCGCCGCTGCCGCCCGCGCCGGTCGTCGTCACGGCCGAGGTCGATACCGCCGAGGTCGATACCGCCGAGGTCGATACCGCCGAGGTCGATGCATCGCCGCCGCCCATGCCGCCGCTGCCGCCGGTGCCGGACGTCGTGGTCGTCACGGACGATGTCGACACGTCACCGCCGCCACTGCCACCGGTGCCGCTCGAGGTGGAGGCCACCGTCGACGCGTCGCCGCCGGTGCCGCTCGAGGTGGAGGCCACCGTCGACGCGTCGCCGCCGGTGCCGCTCGAGGTGGAGGCCACCGTCGACGCGTCGCCGCCGGTGCCGCCCGCGCCGCCAGCGCCGCCAGCGCCGCCGCCGCCGCTGGCCGCCGACGTCGACGCGTCGCCGCCGCCCGTGCCGCCGCTGCCGCCCGTGCCGCCGTCGCCCCCCGTACCGCTGCCCGAGGACGCCGACGTCGATGACGCCAAGCCGCTCGCCGAGGAGGAAGCCGACGTCGATGAAGTCGAATCGCCGCCTCCAGATCCCGAATCCCCTACCGAGCCATCGCATCCGATCAGCATCATCGCCGGCAACGCAAGATGCAGAAAGCCGCGCGTCCACCGCGGCGGCCCGACAAACAACCCCGCATTCACGTCGTGATTCATTGCGTTCTCCAAGCAAGGCGCTCGCCCGATGTACCTGGCATCGAGCAAGGGGCGTCCAGTACGGGATCAGGAAAGCAAGTCAGCTGCGCAGATAGCAGGCCCGGCGCGAGGGGTGAAGGAGAAAGTGGGAGATCAACCGAACAGCTCGCGCGCAGAGGTGGCTGCACGCAAAGCGTCATCGTGACCCCCGCGCGGGTGGTGGCCGGGTTTGAAAACAAGGCCGCAGCCCCGCGCGAACACCACCTCGCGCGACGGTCACCGCGTGCGCAAGCGGCGCCGGCGCCGAGCCCTCCGGCGTCAGCGCCGCGTGGGTCGTCGACGCGGAGAGGCCGCCGGCCCGCGCAAGCGCCTTGCCGGGCCTCGAGCCACCGCGCCGCATATATTCCTTGACGAGCATATACCCGATCGGACATATTCTCCTCGTGATGGTCGAGATGTTCGCGGCGCTCGCCGATCCAACTCGCCTGCGCATCGTCGAGCTGCTCCGGGCCGGGCCCCGGCCGGTCGGCGAGATCAGCGACCGGCTCCCCCTGCCGCAGCCTCAGGTGTCGAAGCACCTGCGCGTGCTGAGGGACGCCGGCCTCGTCGACGTCCGGCCGCAAGCGCAGCAGCGGATCTATGGACTGCGCGCGAGGCCGCTGCGCGAGCTCAACGAATGGATCGAGCGATTCCGGTGCATCTGGGACGCGCGCTTCGAGCAGCTCGACGACCTGCTGGCCGAGATCCAGCGCAACGAGGAAGAGGAGAAGAGTTGATGAAGGACGCGACGAATCTGGAGATCAGATCGGACCGGGAGGTCGTCATCACGCGCACGTTCGCGGCTCCCCGGCGCATCGTCTTCGAGGCGATGACGAAGCCAGAATACGTGAAGCGCTGGTACGGCCTGAGATCCCTCACGATGTCGGTCTGCGAGATCGACCTGAGCGTGGGCGGCAGGTGGCGCTATGTCCTGCGCGCGCCGGACGGGAGCGAGCACGGGTTCACGGGCGTGTACCGCGAGATCGCGCGACCGGAGCGGATCGTCTGCACGGAGAACTACGAGCCCCTGGGGCCGGGCCACGAGATGATCGTGACGGCGACGTACGACGAGCGCGACGGGAAGACGATGTTGACGAGCAGGATCGTCTATCAGTCGCAGGCAGATCGCGACGCTCACCTCCAGTCGGGCATGGAGGCCGGCATGCGCGAGACGTTCGAGCGGCTCGAGGAGATCCTCCCCACGCTTTCGTGAGAGCGCCCTTCAAGGCGGGCATCCTTGCCGCCGCGGACAGCCTCGGGCAGGCGCCGCGAGGCCTGCAGCTCCCGGGCCGGGTGCGTCTCATTGCGGCTCACGTCCCGAATCACCATCCCATGAGCCCGGGATGGCGGGCGCCCAGCGCCGCGGCGTCGGGTGCCCCTCAGCGCGAGCCGCGCTGGTGCGCGCTCTCCGTCAGCGCGAGCCGCGCTGGTGCGCGCTCTCCGTCAGCGCGAGGAGCGCCCGCATCGCGCGCTCGGTCTCGGGCGCCGTGAGCCCGTGCTCCGCGCCGGCCCGCGCCACCGCCCGCCGGGCGGGGCGATGTCGGTCGCCTTCGGCGACCCTGGCGCAGAGCTCCCCTCGCTCAAGGAGGCGCGCGACGCCTTCGAGCGCGCCTACCTCGTCGAGGTGCTCCGCCGTGCCAGCGGCAACGTCAGCGCCGCCGCGAAGCTCTCCGGCAGAAACAGGACGGATTTCTACGATCTCCTCCGCAAGCACGGCCTCTCGTCCGCCAGCTTCAAGGAGTGACGCCGCCCCCCATCGGCCGGCGAGACAGTTCGATGGGCTGGCCCGCAGCCCTCGGCGCGGCGGCCGGCCGGAGGGCCTTCACCCGCGGCGAGGGCGCTCCGAACGATGGAGTCGTCACGAAGGTGGGTAGTCGAGCCAGTCCCCGACTGGACGCCTCGTGGGCCGCCTCCGGGAGAAGGCGATGACATGGTACCCGAGCCCGGCGCGCGGCGCGCTGCGGTGAGGCGCGGTCGGCCTCGCGCCTCCCTGCGCCCTACCCGGCCGTCTTCGACGCGTGCCTCGTGCCCCACTCGGCCAGGGCGTGCACGGCCGTGCTGGCGCCGAGCGTCGCCGCCGCGGTCCTCGCGAGCCCGGTCCTCGTCGTCTGCGTGTCCGATCATGCGGCGACGCGCGAGCTGCTGGAGACGGACGGGGTCGCCGCCGCGCTCGCCGGACGAGCGCTGATTCAGCTCAGCACCGGCACGCCGCAGGAGGCGCGCGACGCCGAGGCGTGGGCTCTGCACCATGGCGCAGAATACCTCGACGGCGCCATCCTGGCGTGGCCGCGCCAGATCGGCGGCGCCGAGGCGGTCATCCTCGCTTCCGGGGCGCGCGCAACATACCAGCGGAACGAGGCGCTGCTGAAGACCCTCGCAGGGGGCGTCACCTACATGGGTGAGGCGATCGGACGCTCGTCGGCGCTCTTCGCGGCGGTGCTCTCTTACCTTGCCGGCCGCTGGATCAGCCTGTGCCACGGCGCCCTGATCTGCGAGGCCGAAGGGCTCAGCGTCGCGTCCTTCGGGGCCATGCTCGCGAGCCTCGCGCCCATCCTCGGGGCGGACGCCAGGCACATGGGCGACGTGATCGAGAACGGCACGTATGCCAACCCGGAGAGCGCGCTGAAGACGGCCGGCGCGGACATCGGCCGGCTCGTGCAACACGCCGGAGAGGCCAATATCAACGCCGAGTTCCCCAGGTTCGCCGCGGCGCTGTTCCGCCGCGAGATCGACGCGGGCCACGGTGCCGAAGAGCACGCCGCGCTCATCAAGGTGCTCCGCACCTGAGATCCCGCGCCGCCCGGCGCGCCACGAGGGACCTTCGCTCCCCGCAGGGCTGGGCGCCTGTCAGGGGGCCGAGGACGACGCCGCCCCGGAGGCCTTCGCGGCGCCGGGTCGTTGCGTCTATGCGAGCCCCATCACCCAGGCCGAGAAGTCACCTGGACCGGCGGCGACGCCCGCTACGTCTACATCCTGTCGGCGGACGCCAGCAACCCGGACGCTCCGCCCAACCTCGACCTGCCCGAGGGGACGATCTGGCGGCTCGACGTGCCCGCGAGCGCCGCGCCCGTGAAGAGCGGTATCACCTACGGCGAGGTCCAGCCGAACACGAAGCAGGGCTATCCCGCCGACGGGAGCCCCGAGGAGCTCGTCCCGGGCACGAAATACTACCTTTACGTGTGGGCAGACGTCGGCATCCCGATCACGCGGTGCCTGTTCGAGGTCTCGCCCTGAGAGGGAGCGCGAAAGCGCGGCCCCCCTCCCCCTCCGCTGTTCGGTGACCGCTGACCGCCGACCGGCGGGAGCGCGGCCGCTCGCGCGCGTCCGGAGGGCGTCACCACGCAATACCCACTTTCGCCTGGTCACCTCATCCGCTATAGTGGACGAATCGTCCGCTCGATAGATCGCGAGGGACGCCAACCGGAAGGGAACTTTGCATGAAACAGCTGTTCAAGCTGCTCGCCTTCGTGCTCGCGCCGCTCGTCATTGCGCTGAGCGCCCAGGCTGCCGAAAAACCCAGCGAGATCCGCGTCGCCAACCCCGGCGTGGGCGTCGGCAATCGCCCGGCGGTGGGGGGCTCGGCCTGGTCACTGCTCAGCCTGCGCAGCGCGCTCGAGGGTGAATTCAAGAGCGATGGCGTGCCGGTGCGCTGGAGCTTCCTGCGGGGCGCCGGACCGGCCGTGAACGAGACGTACGCCAACGGGCTGACCGATTTCTCGCTGCTCGGCGATCTGCCGTCGATCATCGGCCGCGCCGGCGGCCTGAAGACGCGCATCCTCGCGAGCGGGCCGAAGACCAACCTGTACATCGCCGTGCCCGCGGACTCGCCGATCCAGAGCATCAAGGATTTCAAGGGAGAGCGCTTCGCGGTGTTCAAGGGCACCTGCTTGCAGCTCTCGGCGGCGCGCATCCTGGAGGCCCACGGGCTCAGCGAGCGCGACATCCGCGCCATCAACATGGACAACGCGATCTCATAGCGGCTCCCGTCTTCATCAATGCCCCACGCGAGGCGCGCGATGACGGGCCCCTCGCGCACTCCCCGCTCCTTCGTAGGCGCGGGCATGACGGCAGAGGCCCTGCACTTTATCGCTTGCTTGCGCCACGCGTCGCCGTTCGCGCCGGAGGCCGCCGCGTCGCCGTTCACGCTGGTGGCCGCCACGTCGCCGGCCGGCGCGGCGCCGGAGCAGCCGAGGATCGCCGAGAGCAGCGCGGCGCCAGCGAGGCTCGTGAGAAAGGAATTGTTCATCGATTCACTGCGTGGGTTCAACGCCCTCTGGAAGCGTGCCACGAAGAGAGCCCCGCGACGACGATCGAGCGCCGCGCCTCGCGAGGTTTTGGCTTGTCAGCGCCGAGGCCGGTGGGGAAGTATCGGCCCATGAAGCGATCCTTTGTTTTGCATGCAGCGCTTTTAACGCAGATCATGGTGGTGGCCGTCGGGTGCGGCTCGTCGGAGAACGACGCGGGCGCGCAGGCCTCCGGCGCGGGCGGCGCGGGCGGCGAGGGCCAGGGCCGGACGACCACGCTGGCAGGATCGGGCAGCGGCCCTGCGTCGGGCGCCGGCGGAGCGACAGGCAGCGGGGGCGCGGGCAGCGGGGGCGGATCCAGCGAGGACCCTTGCTCGAAGCCCTGGCCTGACGCGACCACCATCGGCATCCCGCCGGGGACGCCGGATCTCGAGATCATCGAGGGCGACATCCACACAGAGCAGGACGGGCAGGTCTTCGACGCGGTGGAGCTGCGCGGCCGGCTCTACCTCGATCACAAGGACATCACGATCAAGCGCTCGCGGCTCATCGGCGACCAGTACTACGCCGTCTACGCGACCGACAGCGCGTCGGGCCTCACCATCGAGGACAGCGAGGTCACCGGGGGCGTTGGCTTCCCGGATCACACGACCGTCCGGCGCACCCACGCCCACTCCGGGTTCGGGCATGACCGCGACGACGGGTTTATTTTTGCGGCCTCCCACGTGCTTATCGAGGACTGCCTAATCGACGGGCTCGCGGGGTCGGACGGCGCCCACGTCGACGGGATCCAGAGCATGGGCGGCTCGGACATTGTGTTCCGGCATAACTGGGTCGATCCGACGTCGCCGCCGATCGCGGACGGGGGCGTGAACGCAGCGATCTTCGTGACCCCGGACAAGGTGCCGTCCTCGGACGTGACGGTCGAGTGCAACATGATGCTCGGCGGGGAGAGCTGGTATCCGCTGCGGCTCTACTCGACGTCGGGCCAGGTGGTGGTGCGCGGGAACCGCTTCGATCGGAATTTCCTGGGCGTGCCTGTGCACCTCGACGAGACGACGCCCACGGTCTGGGAGGACAACGCCTACGCGGACGACGGCGAGGTGATCCCGGCGCCCTGACGCTCACGATCGCGCCCGCGGTTCACGGGGTCCCCTGCCCTGCGCAGCGCACGAGCCGGAACCCTATGTTCGGCGATGCTCCGTTGCTGTCCGCCGAGCGGCAGCTCACGCGCAGCACGTCGCCGCAGTAGGACCATGAGCCGCCCCGAAGCACGTGCATCCGGCCGGGGATATCGTCCGGGAGCTCGCACAGCGGCGCGACCGACGGGCTCCGCCTGTAAAATGTCGCGTCGTGGTGATCCGCGCACCACTCCTACACCCCGCCGGCCATTGAGAAGAGGCCATAGTCGTTCGGCCGGAACGCGCGCGACGGGCGGATCGAAAAATCATTAAAGCGGTCGAAGTCGGCGAAGGTAGCGTCGGGCGGCTCGTCCCCCCAGGGGTACGCGGCGCCGCGAAAGCAGCCCCGGACCGCGCGCTCCCACTCCGCCTCGGTGGGCAAGCGATACCTCGCGTGCGCCGCGCTCATCCGCCGCGCTACGCCGAGGATCCCTTGAAGGATCGGCAGCACGCGAGGGCGGTCTTGATAGGCCACCGCGTCCAGCGTCGCGGCGGCGCCCTCGAGATCGCCGCGCGCCCGCTGCTCCTCGGCCCGCGCGATCGCCTGCTCGATCAGCGCCATGATCCCTCCAGCGGGCCGCCGACCACGGGCAGCTTCACGCGGCCTGGGCGCCGCCCGTCGGCGCGGGCCTGCCAGGGGTCCTCCTCGAACGCCGAGCCCGCGAAGAACTGCGATCGGGCGCGGCAGCCGCCGGTGAAGCGATCCTCCTCCCCGGAGCCGCCGCGCAGCCGCCGGAACGCGTGGCCCTCGCGCCAGATGGCCTCGAAGGGCCGCTCTCGAACGCTCCCGGACTCGAACGCGCCGCCGAGGAAGCTGCACGGGCTCACGTCTCCCTGCACCGATATCGACGCCACCGTGTTCGCGGCGCCCCACCCTGGGCCGCGCGTCGCCTTTCCGCGGAGCTCCTCGCGCGCCGAGGGGCTGTTGTGTCGCTGAATTCCCCGCGGAGCACGAGCGGCCCGCGTTTCGCTCGCAGCCGCCGGGATGCTCACCCAGGCGGAGTCTCGGCCGCTGTCGGCGCATCCAAGGGCCTCGCGGCCAGCGCCGCACGCCTACGCGCCTCGCGAGCCGCATCAGACCGTGTTGTATGGTCTTGTCCAGAAGCACCTCGCGACCTTCGTCGCGCACGCAGCGCGCACCTACGAGGCCCCGCTCCCGAAGTACGTTGTCGCCGCCTTCGAGGGCTACCTCGCGTGTGGCGATCTCGCGCGAGGTTTCGTCCGATGTCACTGCGATGGCTGCGGGCACGATGTGCTCGTCGCCTTCTCATGCAAGCACCGCGGCCCCTGCCCCAGCTGCGCCTCGCGCCGGATGTACAATGAGGCGGCGACGCTCGTCGGTCGGATCTTGCCCAACGTGCCTTTCAGGCAGTGGGTCATGTCGCTTCCGTTCGAACTGCGTGCGCTTGCGGCCAAAAAATCCGATGTCCTCGCGGAGATGGAGCGCATCTTCGCGGAGGAGATCGCCCGCGTGACCACGCGGCTCGCCAGCATCGCCGGCGCACGGACGGGCTCGGTCGGGTTCCCTCAGAGATTCGGCTCGAGCTTGAACGTTCACGTTCATCTCCACACGCTGGCAATCGACGGCGTTTTCGAGAAGACCGTCATGGGCGTGCGCTTCCACGATGCGCCGCCGCCTTCAAAGGACGATGTCGGCTTTGTGGCGCGACGCGTCCGCGAGCGTGCGCTTCTTTGGCTACGGCGCCGCGGTTACCTTGACGAGCGCACGGCCGAGGAGCGTAGCAACGAGACCGTCGTGCCCTCCGCGCTCGATGCGTGTACCCAGCTCGCACTCGCAGGTGGAGCTTTCCTTGCGCGGCCTTTCGAGCACAAGGACAGTCCCGACGCGGCTTTCGAGCGCCGGGAGCGACGCTTCTCCGCGGCGTGCGACGGGTTCGACGTGCATTGCGCGGTGCGCATCGCAGCGGATGATGATCAGGGGCGCGAGAGGCTCGTGCGGTATTGCAACCGCCCGGCCTTCGCACTCGATCGAATCGAGCTCCTGCCCGATGGGCGTATAGCGTACTTGATGAAGACACCTCGGCGGGGACGCACTCACCGCGTCATGAGTCCAATGGAGTTCATGGCCCGGCTCGCGGCTTTGATTCCTCCGCCGAAGATCCCGCTTGTGAGATACCATGTCATGAAGCGCTCGTTCGGGTTCGATGCGCTCCGATGCCCGAGATGCGAACGGAGGATGCGCGTGCTTTCCACGATCACCGACTCAGCGGTGGTGCGCCGCATCCTCGATCCTCTGAACTTGCCCTCGCAGCCCCGAACGGCAGCACCCGCGCGCGATCCAACGTGGGAACCGATGGCGTTCGGGTTCGACGCGGCGTAGGTGGGCACCCGGCCCGAGCCCGTCATGGCGAACGCACGTCGCGGTCGTCGAACCAGAGCTGCACCCAATGCACGGCGCGCGGGGCCCTGCGACGGGGCGAGCGGGTGTCTGATGCGGCGAACGCGAACGACGGCTCGCCCGGCGCCGTTCCCGCGGGGCTTGACACGGGCGAGAGTTCTATGGTTTCCTATCCGCTTCTATGGTTTCCTATCCGCCTCGCTGGACGTCATGTACCTCGAGAGCTGGGAGAAGAAGCCAAGACCCGTTACGATCCTCGTCTGGGACGTCCGCGAGCGGCGCGGATACTGGGCTGTCAGTCGGACTTCAACGCGCGCGAGCGAGCCCGCCGTTGCGGTCCGGTGACGCGACTTCACTTTACAGGGCGCGCCGCCGCGTCTATCCTGCTCGAGCTCCATGGCATCGTCGTTGGAACTCAAGCAGGTTCAGTCGCGCGCGGATCGCCTCACGCCGCTACCGCCTCACGTGACGCGCCTTTCGGTCTCGAGGAGGATCTGGAACGGCGTCTGTGTCGACATCAGCGAGTTCTGGGGCAAGGGCGAAGGCTACAACCACCTCTGTTTCGAGAACCAGGTGCGGCTCTCGGGGCTGCTCGAAGAGGTCGGTGGCCGCTGCGAGCCGCGGCTGCAGGCGGGTAAGCGCTGCCCGATCGATTACACGCCGCGCCACATGCATTTCGCGCCGGCGGGGATGAGCATCTGGGGCTACACCCCCGACCTTCGGTACGTGAAGGACATCACGCTCGTATTCGACGTACGCGCGCTGGAGGGGCGCGTCGGTGAGAGGCTCAGCACCGAGGCAGTGTCGACACCGCTACTGCGCTTCTCCGATGACAGGCTCTGGACCCTGCTGAAGTTGTTGTCCGATGCGGCGCACGAGGCCGACCCGTCGACGGAGCTGTACGGGGACGGGCTCACCGCCGCGATCGTCGCCCGCTTGCTCCTTCCGAGGCAGCCCTCCCCGGCTCGGCGTTACCGCCTTCCGCCATGGCAGTTGCGCCGGGTGGAGGAGTATCTCGACGCCCACGTCTCTCGCCCCGTCGCGCTCGCGAAGCTCGCGGAACTGACCGGGCTATCCCAGGGTCACTTCGCGAGGGCGTTCAAGGAGTCCACGGGTAAGGCTCCGTACCGCTGGCAGATCGAGCGACGAATCAGCCGCGCGCAGGCCCTGCTGCTCGACGCGAGGAGCTCGCTCGAGGACGTGGCAGCGGCGACGGGCTTCGCGGATGCTGCGCACTTCGGGCGTGTGTTTCGCAAAGTGGTGGGGGCGACGCCCGGCGCCTGGCGGCGCGAACGCTTCGGCTGACGCGGCTCGGCGCATAAAAACCTCAAGTTCGTACAGGCGGTGTCCGGATCGTCCAGTGCTTTTCCAGTGCTCGTGTCGTAGGAGTCACCCCACCCGGCTCGCCGCGCCGAGTTAGCGCGGCCTACCAGCCAAGCCCAAGGAGAGCACCCATGGCAGCCAAGACGGGATTGCAGGCACTGCTGCGTCCGGAAGACAGCGTTTTAGTCCTGATCGACCACCAACCTTTCCAGTTTGCGAACCTGCACAGCCACGAGCCCACGCTCATCGTCAACAACGTGGTCGGCCTCGCCAAGGCCGCGAAGGCATTCAAGGTGCCGACGATCCTCACCACCGTGCTGGAGCAACGAGGCGGCCACCTGATCAAGAGCCTTCAGGACGTTTTCCCGGAGCAGAAGCCGATCGATCGTACCTTCATCAACACCTGGGAGGACCGCCGGGTTGTGGAGGCGGTCGAGAAGACCGGGCGCAGGCAGCTCGTACTGGCTGCGCTCTGGACGGAGATCTGCCTGGCCATGCCCGCGATCCACGCGCTGGGCGACGGTTACGACGTATTCGTCGTGACGGACGCGTCCGGTGGCGTTTCGGCCGAAGCGCACGACATGGCGATTCGTCGCATGGTCGCGGCGGGGGCGGTTCCGATCACCTGGCTCGCGATCACCGGCGAGTGGCAACGCGACTGGGCGCGTGAACACAGCGTTTCCGCCATGGCAGAAGTACTCGCCGGACACGGTGGCGGCAGCGGCGTCGCGTTCGCCTGGGAGACCCAGCTCCTCGAAGGCCGCATACGCTCTTAAGCATCGCATCGGCCCGCATAGTGGGTAGCGGCAGCGGGAGCTACATATCGATTACATGGTTTGCATCATATGCAGTCGTAGTCTCTCTGTTTAAGTTCCTAGCCTCTGGGCGACGAGAGTTACCGTGAAGGGATCCGGAGAAGAAGCATGTTCGATCGCACCCATCCCTATGAACCTCTAACGTCCGACAACGCTGCACTCGTCCTCATCGACCATCAGGTCGGGCTCATGACGGGCGTGCGTGACATGACGCCGTCTGAGCTCAAACACAACGTCGTCGGCCTTGCCAAGGCGGCGAACCTGCTGAAGCTGCCGATTGTCGTCACCACGACTGCACGCCACAGCATGTGGGGGCCGACGTTTCCGGAGCTCGTCGAGGCTTTGCCTGGCGTAGAAATCTTCGACCGGTCGACCGTCAATGTGTTCGACGACGCACGCACTTCTCAAGCCATCGAGGCGACTGGCCGGAGGAAGCTGATATTCGCCGGACTCTCATTGGAAGTTTGCGCCACGTTTCCAGCCCTCAGTGCTGCCAGTAAGGGCTACACCCCTTACGTGGCGGTGGATGCTTGCGGAACGTTCAACAAGACGAAGCGAGAGGTCGGTCTCCTGCGCCTGCTGCAGGCGGGGGTCATCGTCGCCGATTTCGCCACGCTCATGATGGAAATCATGAAGGACAACGGCCGGCCGGATGCAGGCGCGACCTACGGCGCCGTCGACATGGACTGGGCGAAGCCCGTCGGGCAGCTCGCAGAGGCGCACCAGCGGGGGTGACCGCCGCGATCCACCGAACGAGCCGAGCTTCACTGCCCGAACTATCGCTGAGCTGAAAGAAGACATGACTACCATCACTACCGCCGACGGCACACGCCTCTATTACAAAGATTGGGGTAAGGGACCCGTCGTTGCCTTCAGCCACGGCTGGCCGCTCAGCTCCGACAGCTGGGAGGCGCAGATGCTCTACCTGGCCGAACGCGGGTTCCGCTGTGTCGCGCATGATCGCCGCGGCCACGGTCGCTCGAGCCAGCCGTTCTACGGCAATGACATGAACACGTACGCTGACGACCTCGCGACGGTGCTCCAAGCCCTCGAGCTCGACGAGGTGACCCTCGTTGGATTCTCGACGGGGGGCGGAGAAGTTGCTCGGTACATTGGCCGCCACGGTACCAAACGCGTCAAGAGAGCAGCCTTGATTTCGGCAATACCGCCCCTGATGCTCAAGACGCCGCAGAATCCGGGGGGCGTTCCGATCGAGGTTTTCGACGGACTGCGTGCCGCCTCGCTCGCCGATCGCTCGAAGTTGTATCTCGATCTCGCGAGTGGCCCGTTCTTTGGATTCAACCGGCCCGGCGCGAAGGTTTCGCAGGGCATGATCGATTCGTTTTGGCTGCAGGGGATGCAAGCCGGCCACAAGAACGCCTACGACTGCATCAAGGTATTCTCGGAGACGGATCTTACCGAAGACCTGAAGAGGTTTGACGTCCCCACGTTGGTTGTCCATGGGGACGACGATCAGATCGTGCCGCTCGCAAACTCGGGGCAGCTGTCGGCCAGGCTCGTGAAGGGAGCCAATCTCGAGATTTACCGCGGCGCGCCGCACGGCCTGGCCGATACGCACAAGGAGCAATTGAACGAGGACCTACTCACGTTCCTGCGGTCTTGACGCGATACGTGGGAAGCGTCCGTACGTATCGCGTCTGACAGGCCGATACCTTCGACTTGCCCTGCGTGGTGGCAAGCTCGAGCACCATCTCGCGCTGCTTATGCTCGCCATTCGTGGCGATTGCCTCGCGCTCGAGAGGTCGAATGATGTGACTGATGTGTTGCCGTCCCTGATGGCCAGGCTGTCGGGATGCGCGAATTTTCCGAACGATTTTGGATGGAGATACCGATCATGATGCGATTTGCTTTCTCGTTCTTGCTTGCCGGCGTAGCAGCCGTTTCTACTGGTTGCGCTTCGCCTTCTGCACCCAGGGCGACGCCGGCGACCGCTGCTCCTCGAGCACCGGTGACGATTCATTACCGTAAGGCGAATGTCGAGGGCGTGAACGTGTTCTATCGAGAGGGCGGCCCCGCCAACGGCCCCGTGGTCTTGCTGCTTCATGGCTTTCCGACCTCGTCACACATGTTCCGCAACCTGCTGCCGCACTTGGCTGACCGCTACCGCGTGATCGCCCCGGACTACCCCGGCTTCGGCCAGAGCGACGCACCGAACCGCGACAAGTTCGCCTATACCTTCGGTCACTACTGCGACATCGTCGACGGCCTGCTGGCGCAACTCAACGTCAGCAAGTACGCGATGTACGTCATGGACTATGGCGCGCCGGTTGGCTACCGCCTCGCCCTGAAGCACCCCGAGCGGGTCAGCGGACTCATCGTTCAGAACGGCAATGCTTATGAGGAAGGCCTGCGCGAGTTCTGGGACCCGATCAAGAAATACTGGAGCGATGGCTCAGTACAGACCAGGGAAGCCCTGTCCAGTCTGGTCACACTGGATACGACGAAGTTCCAGTATACGGACGGAGTAAAAGACCTGTCGCGTGTCAGTCCAGACAACTGGGTAATCGATCAAGCTGGTCTCGACAGGCCAGGCAACAAAGACATACAACTCGATCTCTTCTACGACTACCGCACCAATGTGCCGCTTTACCCGCAGTTTCAGGCGTTCTTCCGCGAACGCAAGCCGCCGACGCTGATCGTTTGGGGCAAGAACGACAAGATCTTTCCGGCAGAAGGCGCTCACCCTTACCTGCGCGACCTCCCGAAGGCGGAAGTCCATCTGCTCGATACTGGCCACTTCGCGCTCGAGGACAAGCTGGAAGTAATGGCTCCGATGATTCGTTCGTTTCTCGATCGTGAAATAGCCAATCGCTGACTCGTTCATCGAACCAGGCAGGACAGTCTGCGAACGAGTTGCCGCCTGGTACGGGCCGGCGACGGTTGGCACAACGAAGCTCGCCGAAAGTAACGTGGACGAGGATCAGCCAGGCACGTGTCGCCCAGTTCCAGTCATCTCCTTCAGCTTGCGCGCCTGGCGACTCGGTCGACGTCCGGGACTGAGTCCAATGGAGTTCATGGCCCGGCTCGCGGCTTTGATTCCTCCGCCGAAGATCCCGCTTGTGAGATACCATGGCGTGTTCGCGCCTCGCTCGTCGTGGCGCTCTCTCGTGACACCCAAACCACCGGCCCGCGCCGCGAAGTCTGAGCCGTGCGCGAGGCACGCGCCTCTGCCCGCCGCGCCCGCGCCCGCATCGCCCGCGCCCGCGTCGCCGTGCGCTCCGCCGGCGCTCTCAGCGAGGTCGCTCGCGCATGCCGAGCCCACGGTGCGAGTTGAGCCGACCCTGATCTCGGTCTTGCACTGGGGGCGACTGCTCGAAGGGGAGTTGTTCGCTACGTCGGGCTACGTCGAGTGGGCCGTGCTCATGAAGCGCTCGTTCGGGTTCGATGCGCTCCGATGCCCGAGATGCGAACGGAGGATGCGCGTGCTTTCCACGATCACCGACTCAGCGGTGGTGCGCCGCATCCTCGATCATCTGAACTTGCCCTCGCAGCCCCGAACGGCAGCACCCGCGCGCGATCCAACGTGGCAGCCGATGGCGTTCGGGTTCGACGCGGCGTAGGTGGGCACCCGGCCCGAGCCCGTCATGGCGAACGCACGTCGCGGTCGTCGAGCCAGAGCTGCACCCAATGCACGGCGCGCGGGCCCTGCGACGGGGCGAGCGGGTGTCTGATGCGGCGAACGCGAACGACGGCTCGCCCGGCGCCGTTCCCGCGGGGCTCGACACGGGCGAGAGTTCTATGGTTTCCTATCCGCTGCGCTACCACGAGGCGCCGGCTCCGTCGAAGGACGACGTTGGTGAGGTGGTGAGGCGCGTGCGCGACCGCGCACTCCGATGGCTGCGCCGCAAGGGCTACATCGACGAGCGCGTGGCCGAGGATCGGAGCAACGAGACCCCCGAGCCCTCCGCCATCGAGGCATGCACGCAACTGGCGCTCGCAGGTGGCGCGTTCCTCGCGCGCCCAGGCGAGCACCCGAAGGAGAATCGAGATGCGGACCTTGATCGCAAAGAGCGCCGCTTCTCGGCGACGTGCGACGGCTTCGACGTCCACTACGCGGTGCGCATCGCAGCCGACGACGACCGTGGTCGCGAGCGGCTCGTTCGCTATTGCACCCGGCCGCCGCTCGCACTCGATCGCATCGAGGTGCTACGCGACGGCAGGATCGCATAATTGATGAAGACGCCGCGCAAGGGACGCACCCATCGCGTCATGACGCCGATGGAATTCATGGCCAGGCTCGCGGCTCTGATTCCCCCGGCCAGGATCCCGCTCGTCCGCTACCACGGCGTATTTGCGTCGCGCTCCTCGTTGCGCCCGCTCGTGACGCCGAAGCCGCCGCCCCAGGCGGCAAAGCCGAAGCCGTGCGCCGCGGTGCTGGCGGCATCGACACCCACGTCTGCGCCGACGTCGCTCGCTCCTGCCGCGCCTCTCTCCTCATCCACGCCCGCGCTCGCGCCTGCTGCACCCGCGCTCGCACCCATGCCCGCGGCCACGCCGCCGTCGCTGCTCGCGCCTGTGCCGGCGGGGCCCGCCGAGCCGATCGCGCTCGTCGCTCCGACGATGATCAGCGTCGCGCACTGGGGGCGTCTGGAAGACGGCGAGCTGTTCGCACGATCGAGGTACGTCGAGTGGGCCGTGATGATGAAACGCATCTGGGGCTTCGACGTGCTGGTGTGCCCGAGGTGCTCGCACAAGATGAAGGTGCTCGCGACGATCACGGACCCCGAGGTCGTTCGTAAGATCCTCGATCCTCTGCGCGTCCGCTCGACACCGCTGCCCCGCGCACCGGCGCGTGATCCCACGTGGGTGCAGACCGAGCTCGGGTTCGACGCGGCGTAGGAGCTTGCGACCGCCGTCGTCACCGGTGAGGCGAGCGCATGCGGCGCGCGTCGAGGCCGTGGTGCGCCCGGATAGGCCGACACCGGTGGGCGTCGCGCGGGGCGAGGTGCGCGAAGGCGCGGCGGAGGGGGCCGCGCGGCGCCGCCGCACGAGGCGTTGACATGGCGGACGGTCTTGGCGTTACTTATCCGCCCTGAAAAGCGCTACGGGGCCCGAGCGATCGCGGCGGCGAGCTCGGTCGCTGCGTCCGCGGTTTCCCACGAGCGCCGAAGTGGCGCGCGCTGCCGCGCATCGAGCCGAGAAACGGTATCGGTCCAGTACTTCGGCGCGAGCTACCACAGCGGGTGGCGGGACCTGCAGGCCAAGGTATTCGTTTGCGACTGGGCTGCCCTCAACGATGACCACTCAAGTCGTGGGCACGGCGCCGATCTGTTGCAGCAGTCCGAGCAAGTCTGGCTGCCCATACTCGTCGATGAACTGCCCATCGGAGAACCGGTAGAGGTTCATCGCCTGGACGGCGATTGTCTTCCCCGTGGGCGGAACTCCAAAGAAAGGCCCCTTGTGCGTCCCACGCATCGTAAAGCGCGCGGCCACCTTGTCCGCTTCGGCAACCATCTCCTCCAAGGTCCACTGAATGTCGGGGAAGCCTCCTCGCATCATCTCGATGATGGCAAGGTAGCCAGCTGGCCCCACCATCGGCTCCGAACGGCCGGGAACATGAAAGGTCGCGTTCGGGTGGATGAGCTCGTTGGCGAGCCGCTCGCTCGCACTGTTGATAAACTCGACGAACCGGCGCATGAGGAGCTTGTTGCCCTCTGATGACATGGTGGGCATCCTTTCGTGTGAGCCTACCGGAGCGACGCGCTCCATGTGGCGGGTAGGAAACGCTAGACCCTTCGCCGGTGTCAACCCCGTCGTGGGGCACCTCGGGCGGGGCCTGCTTCGCTCCTCAGCCCCGCATTCGCTCCCCGCTTGCGCATGTCGGGCTTCCTCTTGCGCACACCTCGGCCTTGGTGACCTCCTGGACACCTGCTGCTGCGGCGGCGGGCGGCGGCGCGTCGAGCTACGCGGCGTCGGCGTCGGCGTCGAACCCGAAGTCGACCTGCGCGCCGGTGGGGTCCTGCGCTGGCGCGCGCGGGAGCGGGTCCGCACGTACACACAGGTGCTTTAGGATGCGGCGAATCGTGGCGCGGTCGGTGATGGTGCTGCGCACGCGCATCTTCCGCGCGCATCGTGGGCATGCGAGGACATCGAGCCCCCAAGTTGGTCGCATGAGCACGGCCCACTCGATGATGCGCGACGTCGCGAACAACTCCTCCTCGCGCAGCCTCCCCCAATGCTCGACCGTCATCGTGGTCGGCTCGACGCGGACGACAGGTTCGGCAGGCGCGGGCGAGGAGACCGATGGTGACAGCAGAACGCAAGGCAGCGCAGGCGCGGGCGACACGAGCACGGGTGCAGGCGCAGAAGCAGGCGCGGGGGCCGGCGATGCCGGCGGACCGGACGCATGCTCGACGCAGGGCTTCGGCTTGACAGCCTTTTCCGGCGGCGGCTTGGGCGTCACGAGCTCGCGCCACGACGAGCGCGGCGCGAACACGCCGTGGTATCTTACAAGAGGTATCCGCGGCGGGGGAATCAAAGGCGCAAGCCAGGCCATGAAGTCCATCGGACTCATCACGCGGTGGCTCCGTCCCCGACGCGGAACCTTCAACAGGTACGAAACGCGTCCGTCAGGCAGCGCTTCGATCCGGTCGAGCGCGAACGGCGGACGCGCGCTCGTCGAGGTAGCCGTGACGACGGAGCCAGCGGAGGGGGAAGGAAAAGCAAAACGATTCGAGAATGTCAAGGCGGAATCGTCACGGCTGCCCAAGGTGACAGAACATCCTCTATGCGATCCGCCCATCCCCCCTGTGAGAACGGCGCGATCTCAGCAACTTATCCACGTATCGCTCCACAGCCTGCGGGCCCCGCCTCACGGAGCCGGCGCGTCTCCTGGGTCATGGCCATGGGGTGGTGGGCCCGCAAGTACTTCGGGATGCCCTGGGAGTGGTGCTGGGGCAGGACCCGGATGGGCTTGCCGCAGCCGCACGCGCAGACGTGCCCATTCGCGCTTTCCGCCTCGATCGATGCGGCAATCGAGACGGCCTTCCGTGCCAGCTGTACGCGGTGCTTGAACCGTACCCGTGGGTCAGAGGTACCAGGGTTGGGAGGGGCCGGAGTACTATTATCCACACCTACGCTGGCTCGCGCGCTGCGCGAAGAAGCGCGGTGTTGAAGGAGCGTTCGCGCAGGCTGCCAGAGAGTCCAACGATGATCGACATGGGCCAGATCCTTTCTCGTTCACCAATAAGGCTTCCTAGTGGACTGTTCGACAAGTCTTTCAACATAGTCCGCGGTGGCCAGTCGAACCTGCGCAGGGGCGGCAAGCCGCGATCGCACGTCTCCGTTCTACAAATATGTTGAAAGACTTGTCGAACGGTCCACTAGCCGTCCAACAGGCCGAGCTGTCGGAAGCCGGTCATCCAGTCTTCCATGTGCCACGTGCGAACGATCTTTCCGCCGACGACCTCGTGGACGTCGATCGCGCCCATGCGCAGCTGCCGGTCTGTCGCCGGGCGACCCATGAACACGCCGCGCTGCGTGCCGGTGATCTCGGAGCGGACGACGACCTTGTTTCCGTCCACCAAAACCTCCACGACCGAGATCTGGAAGTCGGGGAACGTCTCGTGGAGATGCGCGAGCACTCGCTTGGCACCTTCCCTGCCGGGCGGCTGGTCCCCTGGCACCGGGATGTCGACCCAGCATCCGCGGAGGTGATCGCGGCGTGCATCGAAGTACATCGACATCTCGGTCCTGGGCTGCTTGAGTCGGCGTATGAGCAATGCCTTTGCCATGAGCTTTCGCTTCGCGGCCTGAGCTTTGAGCGCCAGCGTCCGCTCCCGCTTGTCTATAAGGGAGTGCACCTCGAGTGCGGCTATCGTCTCGATGTCGTCGTCGGCAGCTGCCTGATTGTCGAGGTGAAGGCGGTGGAGCGGCTACTGCCCGTACACGAGGCACAGGCGCTGACCTATCTCAGGCTCACCAGGCTACCGGCCGCCCTTGTCGTCAATTTTAACGTCGCGGTCCTACGGCACGGGCTGCGCCGCCTCAGCTATAATCCAAATCACCCCTTCCCGCCTTCCCGCCTTCATGTAACATAATTCTTCATCCGAGAGAGCAAGGGCGACCTCATCGGCAAGACATAGATGGGCATCGTCGCGGTGAACGGTGCCTCCGGGTCGTGAACGATTACCATAATTCTTCATCCGAGAGAGCAAGGGCGACCTCATCGGCAAGACATAGATGGGCATCGTCGCGGTGAACGGTGCCTCCGGGTCGTGAACGATTGCCGGCATAGAACTTGTCCATTCACATGAAGACGGGAAGACGGGAAGGAAAATCTCTGGGAAATCTTCTTGCCTTCTCGCCTTCATGTTCAATTTCTCGCTGGAATCGGCCACGAAATGAGGGGATTTGTCAGGGCGCGTAGGGCAGCTTAATCCCGCCGATCCATCCCCCGCGCCGCGCGAAGAACACGGTCTCCTCGGGCCGGGCGTTCCTGGACTGCCCCTCAGCGGAGGCGCCGGCTCGGTCGGCGTCGTCGTCGTCCCCGAGCCGTGCTCGAAGGCGCCGATGTCGATCGCCCCCATGGAAGTCCGCCGCAGCGCGCCGTCGACGGCCGCGATCGCCCCCTTCGGCGGGTGGAAGAGCGGCAGCGCCCTTGCCGGGCTGAGAGCCGCCGCTCGCCGCAGGAGCGGTCGTGGTCGCGCCCTACTGCTCCGCCATGGCGCCGCCAGGTCCCGCCGGCTTTTGTGTCGCTGAATTCCCCGCGGAGCACGAGCGGCCCGCGTTTCGCTCGCAGCCGCCGGGATGCTCACCCAAGCGGAGTCTCGGCCGCTGTCGGCGCGTCCAAGGGCCTCGCGGCCAGCGCCGCACGCCTACGCGCCTCGCGAGCCGCATCAGACCGTGTTGTATGGTCTTGTCCAGAAGCACCTCGCGGCCTTCGTCGCGCACGCAGCGCGCACCTACGAGGCCCCGCTCCCGAAGTACGTTGTCGCCGCCTTCGAGGGCTACCTCGCGTGTGGCGATCTCGCGCGAGGTTTCGTCCGATGTCACTGCGATGGCTGCGGGCACGATGTGCTCGTCGCCTTCTCATGCAAGCACCGCGGCCCCTGCCCCAGCTGCGCCTCGCGCCGGATGTGCAATGAGGCGGCGACGCTCGTCGGTCGGATCTTGCCCAACGTGCCTGTCAGGCAGTGGGTCATGTCGCTTCCGTTCGAACTGCGTGCGCTTGCGGCCACAAGGTCCGACGTCCTCGCGGAGATGGAGCGCATCTTCGCGGAGGAGATCGCCCGCGTGACCACGCGGCTCGCGAGCATCGCCGGCGCACGGACGGGCTCGGTTGGGTTCCCTCAGAGATTCGGCTCGAGCTTGAACGTTCACGTTCATTTCCACACGCTGGCAATTGACGGTGTTTTCGAGAAGACCGTCATGGGCGTGCGCTTCCACGATGCGCCGCCGCCTTCAAAGGACGATGTCGGCTTTGTGGCGCGACGCGTCCGCGAGCGTGCGCTTCTTTGGCTACGGCGCCGCGGTTACCTCGACGAGCGCACGGCCGAGGAGCGTAGCAACGAGACCGTCGTGCCCTCCGCGCTCGATGCGTGTACCCAGCTCGCACTCGCAGGTGGAGCTTTCCTTGCGCGGCCTTTCGAGCACAAGGACAGTCCCGACGCGGCTTTCGAGCGCCGGGAGCGACCCTTCTCCGCGGCGTGCGACGGGTTCGACGTGCATTGCGCGGTGCGCATCGCAGCGGATGATGATCAGGGGCGCGAGAGGCTCGTACGGTACTGCACCCGCCCGGCCTTCGCACTCGATCGAATCGAGCTCCTGCCCGATGGGCGTATAACATACTTGATGAAGACACCTCGGCGGGGACGCACTCACCGCGTCATGAGTCCAATGGAGTTCATGGCCCGGCTCGCAGCTTTGATTCCTCCGCCGAAGATCCCGCTTGTGAGATACCATGGCGTGTTCGCGCCTCGCTCGTCGTGGCGCTCTCTCGTGACACCCAAACCACCGGCCCGCGCCGCGAAGTCTGAGCCGTGCGCGGGGCACGCGCCTCTGCCCGCGTCGCCCGCGCCCGCGTCGCCCGCGCCCGCGTCGCCGTGCGCTCCCCCGGCGCTCTCAGCGAGGTCGCTCGTGCATGCCGACCCCACGGTGCGAGTTGAGCCGACCCTGATCTCGGTCTTGCACTGGGGGCGACTGCTCGAAGGGGAGTTGTTCGCTACGTCGCGCTACGTCGAGTGGGCCGTGCTCATGAAGCGCTCGTTCGGGTTCGATGCGCTCCGATGCCCGAGATGCGAACGGAGGATGCGCGTGCTTTCCACGATCACCGACTCAGCGGTGGTGCGCCGCATCCTCGATCATCTGAACTTACCCTCGCAGCCCCGAACGGCAGCACCCGCGCGCGATCCAACGTGGGAACCGATGGCGTTCGGGTTCGACGCGGCGTAGGTGGGCACCCGGCCCGAGCCCGTCATGGCGAACGCACGTCGCGGTCGTCGAGCCAGAGCTGCACCCAATGCACGGCGCGCGGGCCCTGCGACGGGGCGAGCGGGTGTCTGATGCGGCGAACGCGAACGACGGCTCGCCCGGCGCCGTTCCCGCGGGGCGTGACACGGGCGAGAGTTCTATGGTTTCCTATCCGCCAATCTGTTCTGTCTGATTCGCCGCCGGGTCGCTCGCCGGCGTGGCCCAACGCGGGCCCAACGGGACGCCTGCAGCCACCGGGGCGCCTGCAGGGGGCTGGCCGGCGTGGTCATCGACCGCGCCCGGCGCTCGGTGGTGCAGCGCGCGGACAAGGGACACGTCGTTGCTCGGCGACGGCGAGCCCGTCTCCAGTCCCGCGGACATGGGATCACTTCCACCTAAACGGCCGCCCCTGCCGTTCAGCTCGGGGATCGCCTCGTCCAGAGGCGCGAAGTCCCCCAAGCCGAGCTCAGCGACCTTGCGCGCCGCGCGCTTGTAGTGGTGGATCTGACGGCTCGGCTTATGCCCGGTCCGATCGGAGATCCACGTCTCCGTGCGACCATTCGCGAGCTTGATGGTGAGCACACCCTGGATGAGCTGATCCGGGATCTCAGGAGCGCCGACGCAGGCGATCGCGTCGTCGCCGCGCGTGAGCTCCGCAGCTCCGGGCCTCCGCCCGTGCCTGCGATGCGGCCGCTCCTCGATGTCGCCCGGCGCGAGAGCGATGAGAGCGCGTTGTCGGAGCTGGTGCTGACGCTCGGCGAGACAGGCCTGATAGAGGCGCTGGGCCTCATCCAGACGCACGCGCAGTCCCCTGTCTCCGGCGTGCGCAAAGCGGGTCGCCGGGCTCTGAAGGCGTGGCTCGTGCGCAACCGTGTCCTCGACGAGGAGGACGACCTCCCCTCGCCGCCGCACCCGCTCTATGCCGGGGCGCCCTACGTTGCTCCGGGCTGGCCGGCGAGTCATGCGCTCGCGGAGTGGGAGCTCGGCGCCGGGAGCCAGGCGCATCCCGCGCTGCCTCCCCGCTACGAGCCACCCGCGCCTGGCGGTGTCCCCGCCGGCTATCATGTCGATCAGGTGCCGCGCCGGAGTCTCGTCATCTCCGGCACCGCGCTGCTGGGGGGCGGCTATGTGGCCGCGCTGCTCGGCATGGGAGCCGCCCTCCGTGATGGCAACACCGGCGCGACCGTGCTGATCATCCCGCTGGCGGGTCCGTTCCTTGCTCTCGAGACCAGCTCGCACGACCGCACCACGACGGCGGGTCTCGGCGAGCTCGTCGGCGACGGGATCCTTCAGGTCGTCGGGTCGGGGCTGCTCACCGCCGGCCTGCTCGCCACGAGGTCCCGGCTCGCGCTCGACCAAAAGGACGTGCCGGTGGTGTCGATCGGCCCAGCCAGCGCCGTGCTGACCTGGCCGTTCTGATGACGCGCGATCGTTTCGCCGAGAGCTCATTGCACGACGCGTCAGAGCAGCTCGCAGAGGAGCAACGCTGTCGCTGAGATGCCGCTCGCCAGGAACATGATGGCCGCGACCCGCTGTTCATACTCGTGCGCGGGCAGAAACACGCGCAGCGTCTCCTTGAGCGCGGGGAGCGCCTGAACCAGACCTGAGGGCGTGAGCGTCTCCGGCTCGACGCCGGCGCGCCGGCACGCCCTGGCGATGGTGCTCGGCCCGATCACCGCGGAGAGGCCGCTCGCCGCGATCACTTCGACCAAAAGTGAGCTCGGCGGTACGCTGTGGGCTCGGAGGTCCGCGCCGCGGCATGAGCTCCTCGGCCCGGCGCCGTCGCTCGCGCTTTGCGGCTGGCTGTCGGACGCCGACGCGCCGGCGGCCAGGTTCGTCGTCGCCGCGTTGTCGGGTGCCCGAGGCTCTTCCTTGAGCATGAGGCTGCGCAGAATCGCCTTGAGAACCGGCAGCTCCGCCGACTTCTTGACGTAACGCTCGGCCCCGACGCTCGCTACCTCTTCCTGCATCGAGACGTCGTCGATGCCTGTCAGGATCATCACCGGGATCTGCGATGTCGCCGGAGACGATTTGATCCGTCGCGCGGCCTCCATCCCGCCGATTCCGGGCATCATGAGGTCCATGATCACGCAGTCGACGCGCGAGACGCCGAGGAGGGTCAACGCCTCCTCTCCAGAGCTCGCCGGAATGACGTCACACCCCGCCTGGCGTAGGTGGTACGAGAGCGTCTTGCGGTAGGTCGCGCTGTCGTCGACGACGAGGACCTTCTTGCCTGTGATGGAGTCGTTCGTGCCATTCGACGACGACGACGACGTGGGGCTGGCCTGCCGATTGTCGGTGAGCTCCAGCGCGCGCCGCACGATGTAGCTCTGGTCGTAGGGCTTCCCGATGTACTCGTCTGCTCCGGTGCTGAGTCCCTGAATGCGGCGCTTCACGTCCACCGCGTTGCTCAGCAGGATGATCGGCATGCTCATGGTCTCGGGGTTCGTCCTGATCTCCTTGAGCAGATCGAGCCCGTCCCCGTCCGGGAGCACGACGTCCAGGATCGCCAGCGAGAAGCTCCTTTTCTTCAGGGCGGCCTGCGCGTTCGCTATCGTTTCACACACAGTGACGGAGAACCCGGCCACCGCCAGCAGGCTGTTGAGATCTATGCGAAGCGTCAGGCTGTCATCAACGACCAACACATGGGGTCTCATGGTCTCTTTCTCCCCGTCGTCATCAACGACATCAACGCGGTGCCGATGTCCGTCGCCGAAAGTACTTGCTGCGCCGCGCCAAGGGCGATGGCCTCCCGGGGCATCCCGAATACGGCCGATGACGCTTCATCTTGAGCTATCGTCATCGCGCCGGCGCGCCGCATCGAGAGCAGCCCGTCGGCGCCGTCGCGGCCCATGCCCGAGAACAGGCACCCGAGCGCGCCGCCGCCGACCTCTCGGGCGATCGACTCGAAGAGCACGTCGATGGACGGACGGCAGGAGTGACGCTCCGGAGCATCCGTCAGCCGGAGCAGCCCGCCACGCACGACGAGGTGACGATCGGCAGGGGCCATCACGAGCCCCGGCTGCCCTGGGCGGGGCAGCGGCGCGCCGTCGACCGCCAGGGAGACCGGAAGCTGCAGCTGCGAGCCGAACCACTCGACGAACATCGGGGCGAACGACGAGCCGATGTGGAGCACGAGCAGGATGGGGACCGGGAACGACGCAGGCACGCCGCGGAGCGCCTCGAGCAACGCCACAGGGCCGCCGGTCGACGCCCCGAGCGCGATGAGCTGCCGTCCGCCCGCCTCGCCTGCCCACGGACCTTGCTGCGCGAGCGCTCCGGGGCTCTGCCTGTGTCTCCCGCGCAGGTGGGTGATCACCTTGATCCGGGAGAGCAGCTTCAACCTCGCGGTGTACCGCTCGTTCCAGCCGATGCATCGCTCGTCGCCCAGCGGCTTCTCGAGCACGTCGAGCGCGCCCGCCGTGAGGGCGTCGAACGTGTGCAGCGCTTCCCCGCGCTCCGTCGACGCCGAGACGATGAGGATGGGCGTGGGCCGATGCGCCATGATGTGCTCCGTCACATCGATGCCTGTCATGTTCGGCATCATCATGTCGAGCGAGAGCACGTCGGGCTGGAGCGTGCGGCAGAGCTCGATGGCATGCGTTCCATCCGCCGCCTCGCCGACGACCTCGATCTCGGGGTCCGCCCGAAGCGCCGCGACGAGGCGCTTGCGCAGCGTCAACGAGTCATCGACGACAAGCACCCGTATCCGCTTCACGCCTTGTCTCCGTGCTCGCGTCCCAGGAGGCTGGTGACGGTCTGAAGCAGGTGCCGCTGGTCGAACTCGCCCTTGACGATGTAGCCGTCCGCGCCGGCCCTGGCCGCGCGGCGGCGGTCTTCCAGCGAGGTCAACGACGTGACGATGACCAGCGGGATGTGGCGCAGCCCCTCGTCGGCGCGGATCCGCTCCGCGAACTCGAACCCCGTGATCCCGGGCATCTCGACGTCGACGAGGAACAGCCCATAGCGGCGAGCGGAGGCCTTTTGCAGCCCCTCCTCGCCGGAGGAGGCGAGATCGACCTCGTAGCCCTCGGCCTCCAGGATGCTTTGCTCGAGCATCCTGGTCGTGAGCGAGTCGTCGACGATCAGGATGGGTGGCCGCGCCGGCCGGGTGCGGTCGCGCAGCGCCGCCGTGGAGACGGCGGCGCGTATCGCCTCGATCGCCCCCTTGGGATCGAGGACCAGGACCGGATCGCCGGCCGCGTCGAACGTCGCGCCCGTCACCACAGCCGGCGAGCCGGCCGCCTTCGGCAGCGGCTTGACGATCACGGTGGTCGACCCGAGCAAGCGCTCCGTCCCGAGCGCCGCGCTACCCGCCCCGAGATCGAGGATGAGCGCCGCGCGAGGGTTCCCCATCGACGCGGCGTCCTCGAGCAGCAACGCGAGCGGCGCGAACGGGATCAGCCGATCCTCGAAGAGGATCGCATCGCGGCCCCCTCCCCGCACGATCGCGCCCGCGACCAGGCGGAGCGCGCCTCTCACCGCCTCCAGCGGGACGAGCACCTCTTGAACCCCGTCCTTGATCCGGAGCGCCGGCAGCGACGAGAGCGAGACCGGGACGACGATCTCGATCGTGGTCCCACGCCCGGGGGCGGACGAGGCGGTCACGGTCCCCTTGAGCTTCATCGCCGTCTCGCGCACCACGTCGAGACCCACGCCGCGCCCGGAGAGCGTGGTGATCGCTGTCCTCGTGCTCACGCCCGCCTCGAAGATGAGGGGCATGGCTTCCTCGCTCGTGAGCTGCTCGATCGGGACCTTCGTGCGAACGCCCGAGCGGACGGCGGCGCTCCGGACGGCATCGACGTCGATGCCCCGGCCGTCGTCCTTGCAGACGAAGGCGACGCGGCTGCCTCGTCGCTCGACGCGAAACTGGATCTGACCCGCCGCAGGTTTGCCCGACGCGAGACGCACCTCCGCCGGCTCGATCCCGTGATCGACCGAGTTGCGGGCGATGTGGAGCATCGCCTCGCGGAGCGCAGCGGTGATGTACCCGTCGAGGCGGATCTCGCCGCCGCTGACCTCGACGTCCACCGCCTTGTCCAGCGACTCCGCGGCTTCGCGGATCGTGAGCTCCACGGCCGCGAGCGCGCCGGCTGCGGGCACGAGCTGCAGCTCACGCGCTCGGCCTTGCGCCTGCCAGAGCTCGCTCTCGATGCGATCGAGGCCGGCGTTGATCTCGGTGCGCGCGCGGCCAAGCACCGCCCGGAGCTCCTCCAGCAGGTGCCGTGTCTTCGTGCCGAGCGGATCGGCGGCCGAGCCGATCCGCACCGGCGACGCCGTCTTGTCGACGAGCTTCGCGGCGATCCGGTCGGCCTGATGGAGCGCATCCGCACCACTTCGGAGGGTGCCCAGCTGAACGAGCGCCTCGGCGATCTCGTCGGAGAGATCGTTGACGTCGGAGACCTCGACGCGGGCGATCTCGATCCGCCCGCCGTTGGCGGCGCGGGGCAGCGCCGCATCGGCCGTGGAGTCCGGCGCCTCCGACAGCGCGCGATCGAGCTGCGAAAGCTCCTCCTGGATCGCGGCGACGAGCTGCAGGAGCTCGCTCACGTGCGCGCTGGGCAGCGGCTCTCCGCTCTTGCGGAACGACGCCAGCACGTCCTCGATGGCGTGGGCGAGCTCGGCGATGTCGGGCTGCTTTACCGCGCCTGCAGCGCCCTTCAGCGTATGGGCGAGGCGAAGGCACTGGTCGAGCTGATGGCCCCGGCCACCCTGCTTCTCGAGATCGAGCAGGCCTCGCGTGAGCCCATCCATGAGCTCCTGCGACTCGATGCGAAAGTACTTTGTGAGGTTCTCGACCAAGCGCGGACCTACTCGTGCTGGGACCGGGCGTGGCCCTGGATCTGAGACCGCTGGACCAGGAGGAGCAGCTCCCGGGAGAGCTTCGCCAGCTCCGACGATGTCGTCAGCGTCATCGCTGAGCTGGTCTCCGTCTCTCGCGCCGTCTTGTTGACGTCGAGCAACGCGACGTTGACCTGTTCGACCGCGGTCGCCTGCTGCTTCGTGCTGAGCTCGATCTCCCGCGTGGCGCCCGCGGTGCTGCTCACGAGATCGACGATCCTCTTGAACCCGACCGCGACCTCGGTGAACTGGCGGGTGCTCGCTCCGACCGCCTTCGAGCCGCTCTCCGTGGCGACGACCGTGGTGTTGGCCGCCGCGCGGAGCTCCTCGATGAGCGACCGGATCTCCTTCGTCGACCCGCCGACCCGGTCTGCGAGCTTCCGGATCTCGTCGGCCACGACGGAGAACCGCCTTCCGGCGTCGCCCGCGCCCGCCGCCTCGATCGTCGCGTTGATGGCGAGGATGTTCGTCTGCTCGGCGAGCTCGTTGATGATCTGCAGGATGCCGCCGATCTCCTGAGATTTCTTCCCGAAGTCGAGCATGTGCGCCACGATCTGCTCGACCTGGCGCTGCACGGTGTCGATGGCCTCCCGCGCCTGCTGCACGGTGTTTTCGCCGAGACGCGCGGCGGCGTCGGTTTCTGCGGCGATCTGCGTCACCCGCTGCGTGCTCTCGGCGATCTGGTGCGACGTCGAGAGCAGCTCCTTCATCGTCGTCGAGACCTCGCTGGTGGCGGTGGCCTGCTCCCTGGAGCCCTGCGACTGCTGCGCCGCCGCCGTCTGGAGCTCGGTCGCCGACCCCTGGACCTGCACGCACGCGGTCTCGATACGGCGGTTGATGCCGCGGATGATGACGAAGCCGAACGCCAGCACGACGAGGATGGTCAAGCCCGTGCCGCCCACGAGGCTTATGTACAGGCTCCGCTCGCTCTTCGCGTACGCAGCGTCCCGCTGCGCCAGGAGCTCGCGCTCGTGCTCGCTCGCCTCGCCGACGAGGGCGCGAATGGCGTCCATCACGCGCTTGCCGCGACCCTCCGCCACGACCTTCTGCGTGGGCTCGAAGCCGAGCCGGCGCCGCATCTCGATCGTTTCGGAGAGCTCGCTCGTCTTCTCCTGGACGAGGTCGCGGAGCTTCTGTATCCGCGCCTGCTGCGCCGGGTTGTCCGCGGTGAGCTTGGCCACCTCGTTCAGCTCCGCATCGACCCCTCTCCGCCCGGACTCGTAGGGTGATAGAAACGCTGGCTCGCCGGTGATCACGAAGCCTCGTTGCCCTGTCTCCGCGTCCTGCAGCTGGACGAGCACCAGTTGAAAACGTTGAAGGACCTGATGGGTGTGCTTCACCCACTGGTTGTTATCAAGGAGCGCCTGGGTGTTCTGGAACAGCGAGAGCCCCAGGAGCACCATGACCACGAGGGGCAGGGCGAATCCTGCGGTGATCTGCCGGCCGATCGTCCACGTACGCGTCTTCATGCCTCTCCGGTCTGGGATTCAGGCGCGCTGCGCGCCCGTTGCGTGATTGTCGTTAGAAGGGCGGAGACGCTCACGATACCGCGCAGGATACCGTCTTTCATCAGCGCCTCCCTCACATGATTTCCTGATTTCTCGCTGTCCTCACGCCGGAGGTCGGCGTCCGAGAACTGGACGTAGTCCTCGATCTGCTCGACCGCGAGGCTTACCTCGGGGTTCCCGAGGCAGAGGAGCATCCAGCGGAGAGGCTCCTCGGGAGCGTCTTGGGCGTGCGCAGGATCTCCAAGGAGAGCGGCGAGATCGTAGGTGGCCACGAGCTGACCGCGCACGCCGGTGAGCCCGAGCAGTCCGCGCGGCCGACTCGGGGTCCGCACGATCCGTCGGCACGGCTCGACGCCTGCGAGCTCGTCGACCCGCACGGCGAGCTGTCGGCCGCGAGCGCGGATGTGGAGCGCGCGGCGCGGCTGCTCCTCCCGCTCGGCGATCGGAAGCGTAAATGAGGAGTCGAACGCGTTCTTCAGCTCTGCGAGCCGCTGCGCGACCCGCTCCGAACCCTTGATCATGTGCGACCTCTGAGTGGAGCGAGCTCGGACTCGCACAGCCCGATCAGCGTCCACCGTGAGAAACCCCCGCCAAAGAGCGCCACGCGCTCGCGCTGCTCGGACTCCAGGAGCGCGGCGGCGTAGCCGTACTCGCGGCACGCCGTCGCCAGGTCACCGCCGCGCTTCGCGAGGGTCCCGAGCCGAAGGTGCGGCATCGCGAAGGTCGGATCGACCCACGCCGCGGCCTTGTAGTGCTGCGCTGCCGCCTTGAGGCTGCCAGCTTGCTCGCTGCACAGACCGAGCACGTAATGGGCACCGCCGTAATCGCCGGCTTCGAGAGCGCGGTTGCAGGCGAGCTCGGCCTCGGCGAGCTCGCCCAGCTGGCAGTGGATCACGGCACATAGGAGCGCGATGCGGGCGCCCTCTAGCGCGCTTTCGGGCAGCGCTCGCAGCAAGGCCAGCGCCTGGTCGAACCGCTCGCCGCTGACGAGATCGAGGATCTTCGCGACGAGCGCCTCGCTCTGAGGTGCGTCCGGCTGGGCGCGGAGAGCGTCGGCCACGGGCGGCGGCTCCGCGTCTACCGGCGCGGGACTCGGGCCCACCAGCGCAAGGCGCTCCGACGCTTCCTGGATGGCCACGTACCACGGCCTGGTTTCGGGTTCAGGAGCGGCGGGCCGATGTCCCGCAGGCGGGCTATCGAACTCCACGGCTCCGGGCGTCGCACGAGCGCTGCCCAGCTGCCCGCCGCTGCGCCGATAGTAGAAGGTCGCGTGGGAATGCTCGGCCAGGAACTCGGTCGTCGTCCCGCGCAGCGTTTCGCTCGAACCGAGAAAGAGAAAGCCGCCGGGCGCGAGCGCGCGAGCGAACCTGTCGAGCATCTCGCGCGCCTTTTGCGGCGCAAGGTAGATGAGCACGTTTCGGCAAAAGATCACGTCGAGCGACCCCGGCGCCCAGAAGTCGGGGTCGTCGTTCATCAGGTTGCGCTCCTCGAAGGTCACGAGGCGGCGCAGGTCGCTCCGGAGCTCGAACTCGTCGCCGACCGGCGCGAAGCAGCGCGCGCGCATGTCGTCGGCCACGGAGCGGAGCGCCCAGCGCGAGTACCGCGCGCGCTCGGCCTTCCGAAGCACCTTCGGGTTCACGTCGATGCCGTGGATCTTCACCCGATGCTGCCGGCGGCCCCACGCGGCGTGATGCAATGCGATCGCGATGGTGTAGGGCTCCTCGCCCGAGGCGCACCCGGCGGAAAGCACGCGCACCGGCGCGTCGGGAGGGCGAGAGGCGAGGCGCTCGGGCAGCGCCACCGCGAGCAGGGCCTCGATCTGCTGCGGCTCCCGGAAGAAATACGTTTCGCCCACGGTGAGCAGCGGCGCGAGCGCGCGGAGCTCCTCGCGCGCGAACTCGTGGTCACCGAGGCGCTGGTAATACCCGAGCAAGCCGACGCAGCCGCGCTGTTGCGCCCGCCCGCTCAGCACCCCCTCCAGCTCGTCTCCAAGGTCCATGGCGGCATGGGACAGGCCGAGCTGCTCCTCGAGGAACGCTTCGATGAGCGCGATCTCTCGACACGCTGGTGCGGTCATCCGGCCTGCCGCAGGGCATCCCACACGTCGGAAGGGATGAGCCTCATGACCTCGATCGTGGCCAGTGCTTCGCCGTCGAGCGAGCCGAGCTGCTCGACCCCCTCCGAGAGCGCCGACGAGACGAGCGGCGGCGTGCGCGTGAGCGCCTCATCGTCGAGGCGCCGGATGCCGAGGACCTCATCGACCGCGAGCGCGAGGTGGCGCTCGCCGGCGCGGACCAGGATCAGGCGTCTGCCCTGTCCCCCCTCGGAGCCGAGGAGCGCTGCCAAGTCGACTATCGGCAACAGGGTCCCTCGAACGATGGAGAGCCCCCGAATGAAGCGCGGCGCGCTGTCGACCTTCCGGATGTCGAGTGCGCGCATCGTCTCGACGACTACCGAGAGCGGCAACGCGCAAAACCAGGAATGTACGCGGACGAGGAGAGCGTGCATGGTAACGAGGAATACGAACGATCTGAGTTCCCCTATGATCGTTGAGATGTGTCTCAAATGCAATAGCTCCATGACGGCGGCTCGTTCAGCCTGCCGGTCGGCGGGCGGCCCGTGCCTGATTCGTTGGTAGTAGTCGCATTTGCCCGGAGAGAGTTCACATGAAGGCTGGAAGAGTGCGACCAGGCAAGGCTGGTCCCGAGGGAAAGGAGTGAGCGGTAGCTTCTGAAATCGGGTTGGCTGTCCAGCGGGTGCGAATCCCGCCCGGCCAAGGTCACGCCCGACCAGCCGGAAGCCAGCCTTGCGACGGGTCCCGTGAGGGGCTCGGCGATGCGTAGGCAGGCGAGCGAGCGAGCCGCAGCGTGTCAGCCACGAAATCCTCCAACTTCCGGGTGTCCAGGGTGTTCTTCCGCCTGAAGGCAACAGCGTCCTACCTCGCAAGGGCGGGAGGGGGACGCACCCGGCGGGGTAGCTGGCTGCGGCGCGCAGCAAGAGGACGGCCCAGGCACCTGGGAGGCCCTCGTCTCTCCACGAGAGACGCCGGTACGACGGGGAGCCGGTGATCCGTCCCCGGCGCGAGACACGCCGCGGATGCCCGTGTCTCGCAGCCGAGCCCAGCGGGCTCCGCAAGGAAATGCGCATCCGCCTCGCGGTAGGCCCACAGCAAGGGGAACCGGAGCCGAAGCCGAAGGAGACGAGGGAGTCGGAGGGTCCCATACGAGCGACGACGCGGGCGAACGGAGGGCACCGGAGCCCGTCAAGCAAAGGGGATCCGTGTCGAGAGGAACTTCAGGAGGGAACCATGGATCACGCATCTTGGTCCTCCCTTCAAGGACTCACGCGGCGGGCCGCGCCGCTCTGGAGACGTTGGAATTTCTTGAGAGTCGATGGGCGGTTCGGAAAGAGGTAAAGACCTGTGTCCGGGTCCCGCTCGACATCGATCCTCCCGCAGTGGATCAGGTGATAGAGTCAGTGCGGTTTGACCCCGAGAGCCTGGGCGAGTTGGGGCACGGTCAGGAAACCCTTGACGTGCCGCGGGCGGGGTCTATGGAAGCGGTGAATGCGTTGATGCCGAAGTCCGATCGCTTTCACGGTGCTTGGCAGGAGCGTGGTCCGCTGCGGAGAGCGGAAGCACTCCTGCGTGAGCAAGGCGGCGATCTCCTCATCGCACTTGCCCTGGGTCTCGAGTTCGAGGATTCCTGCCTCCATCGTCTCGAAGCCCGAGAGGGAACGAAGAGATCCAACCGGCACCAGAACATCCGCTTCGCTGACCGCGCCGCCCCGCCATACAAGGCGGACGTGGACGCAGTCGCTTTCCATTCGCCGAAGGACGACCTTGTCGATCAGACATCGAAGCAGATCCTTGCGCTGGGTGCGGCTCAGGGGGCCCTTGCGCCATATCTCGGGCAACGACTTCCCGAGCGAGGTGAACGCTGCGCGTAAGTCGCGCGGGACCGTGAGCGGAACCACCTTGTCGTGCTCCTGACGAACACGCTCGAATCTCTCCTCCGCCTCGTGCAATGTTCTTAGAGCCAACTCCCACCGTCGTTCCAGTTCACTGGCGACAAGGCGGTTGTCGGGGTCGACCCGGTCGTACTGCCGGCGGGCCAGTTGGACTTCGTAGCGCAGACGCTGGAGCTCACGGTCTTGGGCGTTATTGTCTTCCCGGCGTTGGTCGTGACGCGATTGTATCGCCTTCTCGTACAGATCCAGCTCAAGAGGCGACAATGCCTGGAAGAACGCTTCTATGACATGCTGATCGATTGGATCGGCAGGGAGGTACTGGCAGACTGGAGCCGGCGCCGCGGTTACCTCGACGAGCGCACGGCCGAGGAGCGTAGCAACGAGACCGTCGTGCCCTCCGCACTCGATGCGTGTACCCAGCTCGCACTCGCAGGTGGAGCTTTCCTTGCGCGGCCTTTCGAGCACAAGGACAGTCCCGACGCGGCTTTCGAGCGCCGGGAGCGACGCTTCTCCGCGGCGTGCGACGGGTTCGACGTGCATTGCGCGGTGCGCATCGCAGCGGATGATGATCAGGGGCGCGAGAGGCTCGTGCGGTACTGCACCCGCCCGGCCTTCGCACTCGATCGAATCGAGCTCCTGCCCGATGGGCGTATAGCGTACTTGATGAAGACACCTCGGCGGGGACGCACTCACCGCGTCATGAGTCCAATGGAGTTCATGGCCCGGCTCGCGGCTTTGATTCCTCCGCCGAAGATCCCGCTTGTGAGATACCATGGCGTGTTCGCGCCTCGCTCGTCGTGGCGCTCTCTCGTGACACCCGAACCACCGGCCCGCGCCGCGAAGTCTGAGCCGTGCGCGGGGCACGCGCCTCTGCCCGCGTCGCCCGCGCCTGCGCCTGCGCCCGCGTCGCCCGCGCCTGCGCCCGCGTCGCCCGCGCCCGCGTCGCCGTGCGCTCCCCCGGCGCTCTCAGCGAGGTCGCTCGTGCATGCCGACCCCACGGTGCGAGTTGAGCCGACCCTGATCTCGGTCTTGCACTGGGGGCGACTGCTCGAAGGGGAGTTGTTCGCTACGTCGCGCTACGTCGAGTGGGCCGTGCTCATGAAGCGCTCGTTCGGGTTCGATGCGCTCCGATGCCCGAGATGCGAACGGAGGATGCGCGTGCTTTCCACGATCACCGACTCAGCGGTGGTGCGCCGCATCCTCGATCATCTGAACTTGCCCTCGCAGCCCCGAACGGCAGCACCCGCGCGCGATCCAACGTGGGAACCGATGGGGTTCGGGTTCGACGCGGCGTAGCTGGGCACACGGCCCGAGCCCGTCATGGCGAACGCACGTCGCGGTCGTCGAGCCAGAGCTGCACCCAATGCACGGCGCGCGGGCCCTGCGACGGGGCGAGCGGGTGGTTGATGCGGCGAACGCGAACGACGGCTCGCCCGGCGCCGTTCCCGCGGGGCTTGACACGGGCGAGAGCTCTATGGTTTCCTATCCGCCAAAGCCCCGCCGCGGCTCCACGACCGCGATCCCTTTGGGCGCACGAGGGACTTCGGCTTGCTGCGGCGTAGATCTCACGAAGCCTCCGCCGAGCCGCTTGCGGGCCAGGGCCTCGCGTGTGTACGCTGCTCGGCGTTCGAAAACCGTAACTCTTTGGCTTGATGGAGACGTGGCCTTATGCGGTCAAGACTTGCGATTGTTCTCGCTCTACTGTTCACCTCCGCGTGCGGAGAGTCCCAGCCACAGGCATCGACAGGAGGCTCGGGCGGCGGTACCGTCGGCTCGGGCGGCGCGAGCGGCTCGGGCGGCGCGAGCGGCTCGGGCGGCGCGAGCGGCTCGGTTGGCGCCGGCGGCAGCGTCGCTTCGAGCAGCGGCGGCGCTCGGGGCACGGGCGGCAGCAGCACGGGCTCCGGCGGCTCCGCGTCGAGCTTCTGCGGCGCAGGACCCGACATCCAGAACGTCACGGGCAACAACGGAAACGGCGCCTTGGTCACGGCGTTCCCTGCGTGCATCGGATTCGCGAGCAACGCCTACGACTCCGACCTCAGTATCGTCTGGGTCACCGGGGGAGCCACGCACACCTATAACGACGCCGGCGGATGGAACGGGGGTGGTGCAGCGCGATTCACCCCGCCGTCACCGGTCCAGGCCTACTCCGGGCTCGGCCAGTTCCACCTGCGGACGGGCACGCCGCCAACCCACCTCTCGATGCGCTGGCTCATGAAAGCGGGCCCCACGATGGGCGAGTATGCGTTCGGCAACAAGACCATCCTCTTCGTCCAGAGCGTGAACGACGCGACCCACATGAGGCCGATGATCATCACGCGGCCGAACCCTGCCCAGGCGAACTCGTTCGTCCCGGCCCCGTGCGACGGGACGGTGTGCCAGTACAAGGTGGCTCCCGGGAGCGATCCGTGGTGGCCGGACGGCTCGGACACGTTCTGGATCGGCGACGGTGGCTATGAGAATCAGTGGGTGTCGTGGGAGTTCGAGGCCGACCTCTCCGAGGGGTGGATACGGCTCTACCTGACGACCACCGACGGGGTGTTCAACGACACCCTATACGTGCAGAACGACTTGATCGGCGGGTCCCAGACCGGAGGAACGTTCGACTACATCGACATTCTGGGCGGGTACTTCGGGGACGACGCTGTCACCGACAGCGGCAACTGGTTCGAGATCGACGAGATCGTGATCCACAATCAGCATATCGGTCCGCCCGAAGGTTTCGTGCAGCCCTGACGCGCTCGCCGGCAGGCGGCGAGCGCGTGGAGGGCGCTATTCGCAGCCCACCGCGGCCTCGCTTCGCGGCCGATTGGCTCATGCGATCGAGGTTCTGCTCAAACAGCGGCAGCAGCGGATCCGAGTTCTCCGTCCCCTTGCGCACCGCCGTCTCGTAGCTCGCCCTTGCGAGCTCCGTCTTCCCGCTCTTCTCATACGCTTCGCCCGCCACAGAAATCCTGGCGGTATTTCCGTGCGGATGCGGAGCGAGTGGAAGAAACGTTAACCATTTCAATCACTTCCGGATGTTCTGCCACTGCGCTAGGCGCCGGTGTGGCCCAACGCGGGCCCAACCCGCCCCCGTCCGCCGCCGCCTTGTCCTCTGCCGCGTAGGCAGCCGGTACGTCGGCCGATGGCGGCGTCTGCCCCTGAGGCGCGGCTCCCAGGAAGCGACCTTCGCCCGCCGCCCCGGCCTCCGCTCCCCCCGACAGGCGAGCGCCTCCGACCGCTCGGCCCTTGCCGCGCAGCTCGGGGATCGCTTCATCAAGGGGCGCGAAGTCTCCCAAGCCGAGCTCCGCGACCTTACGTGCGGCGCGCTTGTAGTGGTGGATCTGGCTGCTCGACTTGTGCCCGGTCCGATCGGAGATCCACGTCTCGGTACGCCCGTTCGCTAGCTTGATGGTGATGAAGGTCGCGCGAGTGTCGTGCAAGCGAATGTTCAACCTAGATTCCGTGGTCTCGAACAGTTCAGGTCTTTCAATACCGGCGCAACGCAGGTGATCTCGAAAGATCTTCGCCCCATCACGACCGGGTAAGGGTAGCCCGCTTGGCCTGGAGAAAACACGCTGCTTTGGGGGACACATCGCAAAGTAGACGCGCAGCGCGCGCACGACATCGGGCGAGAGCGCCCACGCGCGCGGGTCATCGGTCTTGTTCTCGTCAAGAACGATGGCGCCTCGCTCGAGATCCAGATCAGACGGCTCCAGCCTGCCAGCTTCGTCTGCACGCATCCCCTCACGGATCAGAAACCCATAATAGATCCGATAAGACAGTGGAACATCCACCGCAGCCATGAGGCGCTTATCCTCGTCGGGGTATAGAGAGCTTTTGGCCTTGTTGTTGTCCGCCTTGGGAACCCATCCACGTGGCAACGGATTGTTGGCGATGATACGCGCCGGATAGGTCGCGAGCGCGAGTATCCGGTGAATGACCTTTGCGATGCCTTGACGCGAAGAAGCCTCAAGATGTGCCGGCAACATAGAGACTGCGCGATCCGCGTGATCGACCGTGAAGCGAGGAAGAGGGACGGGGCCGAGCACTCCCAGAACATGATTCAGCTTATGTCGGTACTGTTCCGGATGTCGAAGTGGTTTCACATGCAGCGGGTACTGCTCGGCAAGCTGGCCAGATAGCACCCGCTCAGTGAACTCGGCGAAGGTGGTGTCCCCGGATGAGCGGGGACGCGCCTCGCCCTTGCACAGCTGGTCGATCGCGAGCCGGACATCGCGGAGCGCGGTCCCCTCGCGCGCGGCAGCCTGCTCCAGCAGTGGCACGCCGACCACGATCTGCCCGGCAGCGAGCAGGCGCCCGGCGAGCTCGGATAGCACCTCCAGCCGCGCGTGGACCTCTTGCTCGGTTCGGCACGTCGGCAAGCTGAAGGTGCATCGACCGGCCTCGCCGAGGCTGAGGCGTGCGGTCCATGTCTTCCCTCGCAGCCGGACGGAGCCGGAGCCGTTGGCGCGCTTGTCTCCTGCTGCGCGGGCTGTCGGCTTCGGACGTTGCGTCGGGCTCGCCAATTCCCGCGGGCCCGCGTCGGATGCATCTGCCTCCGCGGGGAGAGAGGGGCGCCCGGCAGAGCGGCTCGGCCGGGTGCGCCGGTCGGTCGATGCGGGAAGGGATGCTGAACGGATGGCAGGCGAGCGCTTGGCACCCGCCCGCCTCTGCGGTACGTCGGTCATGGATCGGTCTCCGGTGATGCGGGGGTCGATCAAGGGCTCGCCCGGCGTTCCAGCGCCGAGCGGGCCCGCTCTACTTCTGCGGCAACCTACCACGGCTCGCGGCATCGCGAGGAGCGCTCGCTCGGCCAGTGCGCGGACACGGGACAGGTTCGAGGCCGGCGGTGGCGAGGACTGCGGCAACCCGCGTACGCTCCTCGGCCTCTGCATCGCGGCGCGACGCCGGCTCCTCGGCCAGCGCCCGCAAGTAAGCAACGAACGCCTCGCGCGGGACCAGGCGCAGCTTGCCGAGCTTGGTGACCGGCAGGGGGAAGCCCGGCGCACGGATCGTGTCGAGGAAGACGCGCGCGGGGATGCCGGTCACCGCCTCGACGTTCTTCTGCGAGAGCATCTCCGGCGGCGGCGCTGTGATCGTGAGCCCGTCCAGCGGGATCGCGAGCGTCGCGGTGGCCGTCGCCGTCGCGGGCTGGTCGGTCACCTTGCGGCCGAACCGTCCGCCGGCGGGTGTCTCGAGGACCAGAGCCTGGACGGCGAGCATGCCGCTGTCCGCCTGACGCAGAGCAAGCTGTGTCGATGCACGCGCGAGCGCTGCTCGTGCCATGCCTTACCTCCATGCGTTTTGAGTTCGCGCGCAACCGTGACTGACGCCGCCAGAGGAGGCCCGAAAAGGTAACTCTGCACAAAAGGTAATTCGACACGAGATACCCTTGTAGGCTCGTCGGGTAAACCGTCGTCTTGTCGCGGGGTTAGGTGTTCTGGGAAGCGCCTCCGACGGGCCGAAAAGGGGGGTAACCGAAGGGGGCAATTTGGTAATTCTGAGCGCCCCCTCGGCGTCCCCGCGAGCGGCGCGTCGGGCAGACCGTTAGCCGCGCCCCCGCGTCGAGACGCGCCACGACGAGCAGGATCTCGTCGCCACGCGTCCGCCGCGCCGGTGTAGGACGCCCAACCACCTCAGTACGGAAGATCGTCAACCGGTCGACCCGCGGCGCGCTCTCAACGGTCGTCGGCTCGTCCTCGGCAGCCGTCGCAGTCGTCTCGCCGACGGCCGACATCCCGCCTCCGGGCGTCGCCTTGACACACCGCCGGCCTACTCCGATCCCGGAGCGTCCTGACACAGCCGCTACGACGTTGATCGAGCAGGCGCAATTCGCCGCCGTAGCGTAACCGCCCGCTCGTCGCCATGGGCATGGCCCCTTGTGGCTTTCGCCGGAGTCGACGATGCTGGACGCGGGGAGGCGCCAGCCCGCGGCCCGCGTGGGCACGGGAGGACGCCCGCGAGGGCGTCTTCGCCTGCGTTGGAGACGGAGGCTCGCGGCGTTCAGGGCGCGTCGGCAGTTGCGGCGGTCCGGGCAATGCGGGTACCGCCCGTCGTGATCACACGGATCGCGCCATCGTGATCTGTTGACGCTCACGATCGTTGCTGCTCGGCCGAAACTGCCATGCAGGGAACCATTTAAGGCCTCAGGTTGACGCCGCCCCGCGTCCAGTCCCTCGACCCCGGCGAGAGCGGCAAGGGGTCACGCCGCGGCGGCGCTTACTTCGGAGCGCATGCCAGCCGGATGGTCCGTGCCGCACGCCGGGACAGCACGTGCCTCGACGGGCCGGAACTCCGCGCGACGGCGCCGCCAAGGACCATGGTTGCGGAGCTTCTGGCGGTTGCACCGGGTGCGCAAACGCAGGGCGGGGCAGTGGCTGAGCCGCCACGGCGGCCGCGTCGCGCCGATGGCGGAGCCAAGCCCCGCGAGTTCGCCGAGCCCGGCGGCCGCGTCGGACCGGGCCCCGTCGAGAGAGCGTCCCCCAGGTCGAGCTCGCGAAGAACGCGGCGCTTCAGCGTTGGCGCCAGCCCTCCACGTTCGGTACCATTGCCAGCCGTCATCGACGCGATCGACCTTCACCACACCCTTGTGGGCCGTGCGGTCCGATGGCTAAAGACGGGGGTACACTCATGGAAAATCTGGCTACGTACAAGGGGAAGCGAGTGACGCACACCTTTGCGGACATAGCAAGGGCTGCGCGTTGGCTCGTGGAGTCCGCCGAAAGCGTCACCGAGCGCCAGGAGCGCGGAGCGTTCTACCCGTCGATGATGGCGATCGTTGCGACGGCGTTCATGGTGGAAGCGGCGCTGAACCACCTCGGGATCCGCTTGTTTGACGACTGGCTCGTCATCGAGAGGAAGTTAGGTCCCGAAAAAAAAATGAGAAAGATCCTCGAACGGCTCGCGATGAGACCTAACTGGAGCGCGACGCCTTACAAAGGGATCCATGCGCTATGGGAGTACAGGAACGCGCTTGCACACGGAAAGACAGAGACGGTCGAAGGAAATTTTGAGGCCGATGAAGGTCAGGAGCACAAGACAACTGCTCTGCGTCCTGCATGGACAGAAGCCTGTGCTCCCGACCAAGCTCGTAAACTTTTTAGCGACGCAAGCGACGTCGTTGCGGAGCTGTTTGAAAAGGCAGGGATATCGGGAGATCTTTACTGCGCGTCGATTCTAGAGTTCGAGCAAGTTACTAAGCCTTCGGTCGACTAAAGTTGATACATCAAATGCTTCCGTTTGACGGGCAGAAGCCGCATCATAATCTGGACGCAGTCACAGTATGAACAGAAAGGCAGCATGAAGCCTATTTGGCGAGCGATCCCATACGTTGGCTCTTTTCAACGGGGTACCATTCTGCGGTCTTCAGACCCTCTTGAGACCGTGTGGCGTAACATCGAGCGCCTCGGTACCGTCGACAATCTGACGCGGATTGCAAAATCCAAAGGAAACAAGCCAAAGGTTGTTCGGCCCGCCAGCCTGAAAGTGAGACAGGCCATTGAGCTGCGCCGCGCGTCCAGTGACTCCTCTGCGCTCACTAAGCCGCTCATGCTATATTACTCCATGCTAAATCTCACGCGCGGCGTAATGCTCGCTTTTCAAGGTGATTTCGGATCTCCAAGTCATGGGCTCCGATACCGTGCCGGCCCGACGCTCCTTGAATGTAAAGCGGAGGTGGGTGCCCAGGGCACCTTCCGCACATTCGCCGATTCGATTGGAACGCCTGCTGCTGAACTGGACAACAAGACGTACTCGCTACGTGACCTGTTTGCGGTTATTCCAGAAATGCAGAATGATTTCTATCTCCTCAATAGAGGCGTGAGCTCCGTGGTTCGCGTCGAGGTGAGAGCTTACATCCGGGGAGAAGAGCCCACTACGCTGCATTTTCAGGTTCCAGGCGAGTCGCAGCAGACGTTCGAACAAAAATGGACGCAGCTATTTCCCTGGATGGCAGACGTGTGCGAGCTTCATGGTCCGTTCACGTTACGTCTGAAGGTACAGGTCGAGCATGAAGAGCTTGTGGCAGAGTTCTGCAAGCGATTCCTCATTCACGACCTGCGTATGCGAGATGATGCGTGGTGGTACGACCATCGAGCCGGGGGAGGAGTGACACTCCTTCAGCGGCTCCCCGCATATATTGCCGCCATGTTCATTCTTTCGAACATAACCCGGTACGAGCCTGAATTCCTTGATGATTCCACACTTCAGCTTAGTGACCTTGGATACTTCATTCGAGCTTTCCTAGATAGCGCCGAACGCTTTTTTCCACAGCTAATCCTGGAACTCATCCACGGGCACCCCGTCTTTTTCGAGTGAGCAAGTCGAGGAATCAGTACATTTAAGCTGGCGCTCCGCGCTACTAGCGCCCAGTCATCGTTTATGCTCCAGCCCTTCGCATCAAGTATGCTGCTCGATGGTGAGGAGTTCTGCGCAGCGAATATGGCATCGCGGAGGGGGCGTGCTCGCGTACGCGACGAAGGAGGAAGACGACATCGGCGGAGCCAAAGGACGTCGCCAGCACACCGCTCGACGGCGTCGAGCGCGAGCCGGTGCGCGCACTGTCCCTGCGTGTGTCCAGGCAGACGAACCAGATGCTGCTGGTGGTCAAGGAGATCACCGCCCGGGCGACGCAGGGCTGTAGCGACACTACTGATGGCGTCATGACGCCATCATGACCGGACAAGCGCGGCGCTGGACACGGCGGAGGGCGCTCGGGACCGCGTTCGAAGTATCGGCGAGGAGGCGAGTGCGCCGCCTCTATTCAGGGAAGCGCTGCGTTTCGACGGCGTTGCCGTCTTCGGCGTATACCAGGCTGCCGTCGCGGTTATCACTGATGCCGCCCTTGCCTGGCGGTCCGAGCTCGAAGGTGACGTCCTCCAGCGTGAGCTGGTCCTCGTCGAGGTAGGCGATCCCGATCGAGTCGCCTCCGCGCCCGGGGCCGCCGGGGCCGCCGTATCCTCCTGTGCCGCCAGCGCCGCCGCCGCAGGTCATCGTCCCGTCCGCCAGAGCAATGTCCGGTGCTCCTTGGCCGCCTTTGCCGCCGCGCTCGGCTAACCCGCCGGCTCCGCCCCCGCCACCGTGGAGGGTTGTGATTACGCTGTCCCGCACCGTCAACTTGGCGTGGAGCGCTAGGATGCCGATGGTCGGGTTTCCGTTCCCGCCCCCTCGGCCGCCCCTACCTCCGCAGCCGCCAGCGCCTCCGGAGCCGCCGCCGGCGCCTCCAAGGGAGGCGACCCCACAGGCGGCTAACCCGCCTCGACGGCCGCCGCCACCGCCGCCGCCTTGGCCCGGTATGCCTGGGCTACCGTCGCCTCCTTTGTCGCCCTCCCATCCGGCCTCGCTGATGCGTCCGATGCCCCGGCCGGCGGCACCCATCGTGCCTGGCGCGCCGTCGCTCCCGTAGAGTCCTCCTATGCAGTGGCCTTTCGTGTCGCCGTCTCCTCCCCAACCGTCTGGGTCTGGGTCCCACGTCGGTGTCGGTTGCCCGTCCTCCCCGTCGTCACCGCCGTCGGGAAGCCCGTCCCCTCCCTTCCCGCCGATGCTCGGGATTCCACCCTCGCACTGGTTCACCGGCGCAGGCCCGCCAGCGACGATGGCTGCAGAGCACGCATCTCCACCGGACACGCCGTCCGCTCCGTCCGGCGCATGGAACGGCGCGGGGTAATCCCCGCCCCAGTCGCCTCCCCATGCATCGGCAGTGCGAATCTCGCTTCGGATGATCTCGACGGCGGTGTCGGACCGAACGAGCATCGCGGTCGAGTGGCCCGCCAGAAGGCTCATGTCGACGATCGTCGACACCCCGTCCGCGGCGCCCGTATCTCCGGCGCTCGCCGGTAAGACGGTCACGATGGAGTACAGCTTGTCGCTCTGAAGAACCGAGCGCGTGCCGGGCGTGCGCTTCCAATCCCAGCAACTGAATCCCCCGATGAGATCCACGCCGGACGGTAGCGTGAGGGGACCGACGAAGTCGCCGGCGCAGACGAACACACGCCCTCGACCGGTTCGGGCGAGCTCGACGGCGCGCTGCAGCGTGCGCACCGGCGTACCCTTCGTGCCAGGATTTGTATCGTCCCCGCAGCCAAGGTCGTCAGCCACGAACACGCCGCAGCCATCCTCGAGCACACCGGCGGCGAGACGCTCGAGACAGACGGACTCCGGCGGAGCCTCACCTTCAAACGGTACCATGTAACACGCCGCTGGGCGATCGTCCGCCGCAGTGCCGCAGCCGGAGGCGACAATCAGCAGCACAAGCGAAAGATGGCTTGCTCTTCTGGTTTGCATGGTTCTCCCTCGACGTTGCGCAATGCGACTCGAAACGTTCAACGGGGTGGTACAGAATCGGAACATGCAATCAAACGTAAGGCATAGACTGGCCATGGGCTCCCGTGACGATGTGGTGATTGCGCCGCTCCTATTCAGGGAAGCGCTGTGTCTCGACGGCGATCCCCTCCTCCCCCGTGATCACCTCGCCAGACCAGTCCCAGCTCGTGCCGCCCGGGCCCGGCAGCCCCAGCTCGAAGGTGACCCCATCCAGCGTGAGCTGGTCCTCGTCGAGGTAGGCGATGCCGATCGAGTCGCCGCCGCGCCCGGGGCCGCCGTAGCCGCCGTCCCCTCCGCGGCCGCCGTTGCCACCCTGGCACGACCACATGCCGTCCCCGAAGGCGCCTCCTGGAGCGCCTCGGCCGCCGTCGCCGCCTTCCTCCGGCTCCCCGCCGTCGCCGCCTTGGCCCCCGTCGTGGCTGGTGATGGTGCTATCGCGCACCGTCACCTTGGCGTGGAGCGCCACGATCGCGATGCTCGGTTGGCCGTTCCCGCCCCCTCGGCCGCCCCGCCCCCCGCAACCGCCCGCGCCTCCGGAGCCGCCGGCGGCGCCGCCCTTGGTGGCCACGCCGCACACCGCGAGCCCACCGCGACGCCCGCCGCCCCCGCCGCCGCCTTGGCCCGGCATCCCCCGGGCGCCGTCGCCGGCCCCGTCGCCGTGCCATCCGGTCTCATCGAGCCGCCCGCGGCCCTTGCCCGCTGCGCCGGCGGCGCCCCACATGCCGCTTTTCCCGGGCGCGCCGCTGCTGCAACCACCGTCTGCCCGGTTGCCAAGTCCTCCTGTCCCATCGTGGTTGGGGTTCGGCTGCGGTACTGGCTCGCCGTCCTCCCCATCTCCAGCGTCGTCGGCGAGCCCGTCGCCTCCCTTGCCACCGACGCTCGGGATCCCTCCCTCACAGGAGTTCACCGCCCGAGCCCCGCCCGGGACCATCGCTGCGGAGCATGCGTCTCCCCCATACTGCCCGTCCGGCCCCAACGCTGCCCGGCCCGGCCATTTCTCCCCATCGCGGCCCCCCAATCCGTAGTCGGCTTCGATGATGCTCCCGATGATCTCCACCGCGGTGCCCGACTGAACGATCATCCCGACATGCGTTGAACTGCGGAGGCGCACGTGATCGATGATTGAGACCCCGTCCGCTGCCCCCGTGTCGCCGGCGCGGGCTGGCTCGACGATCAGCGCGATCTGCCCGACCGAGCGGGGCTCGAGCGAGGTCATGCCCTGCACCGGGAGTGGAGTCTCCTCCAGGCGTTCCCATCCGACGACATTGAAGCCTCCGTAGATATCCACCCCGGCGGGCAGCGTGATGGACTCCTCGAAGCCATCGTTCGTGACGAACACGCGACCGCGCCCGGTGCGTGCAAGCTCGATGCCGCGCTGGATGGAACGAACCGGTCTGTCCTTCGTGCCGGGGTTCGCGTCGTCACCGCCGAAAAACGGATGGTTGACGAACACGCCGCAGCCGTTGACCACCTGACCGTTCGCAAGCTGCTCCAGGCAGACGGACTCGGGGATCGGATCGCCTGCGCACGTCGATAGATCGTCACACGGCGGCGCACCGTTCGGGTCGTCCATCCCCGGTGCGGTTCCGCAGCCAACCGAGGCGAGCAGCAGAGCAAAGACGAGGAGGATCGTGTAATTCAGGTTCATGGGCATCCCTCGAGGGCAGCGTGTCGCGAGGCGCGATTCAATGGATCGGCTCGCTTGCCGCAGGGAAGGCATGCAGAGCACCTCGTGGGCCGGTTTGCCCTCTGCCCACCTCGTCCTCCGGTCCGGCGTTCCCCGCGAGGCCGCCTGCACCGGCGTCTCCGGGAACAATCGTGGTCCCGGGCCTGATGGCGAAGTTGGGCACCACGTAGGCGATGCCGACGGAGGCGCCTCCGAGCCCGCCGCCGGCATCGCCTCCGCGGCCGCCGGCGCCTCCAGAGCCGCCATCACAAGCTTCCCACATGCCGTTTGGACCGAAGCCCGGCCCACCGTCCCCGCCCCGTTGACCAATGCCGCCCGGTTGACCCGTCCCGCCAACCCCGCCGTTGCCGCCCTTGCCCGTGAACACGTCCGTGTCCGCGACGGTTAGGTCAGTGCCCTCCAGCGCGACGATACCGATGCTCGCGCCGCCATAGCCGCCGCCCCTGCCTCCCTTGCCGCCGCAACCCCCACTTCCCCCCGAGCCGCCGGCCGCACCACTTTGTGGGCCGCTTGTCGGACACGCAAACATGGGCCCGCGCGACTTGCTGCCGCCGCCGCCACCGCCGCCCTGGCCGACGCCGCCCTTCTTCCCGTCCTCACCACGGACACCGATCCATCCATCCTCGCTGAGGAAGCCTGGGCCAAACGCGCCATCCGCACGACCACCGTCAGCGCCATCTGCGCCATCGAGCCCGTCGCTGCATCGCGTGAGATCTGCGCCGAGCCCTCCGCGGCCGTCGCGCTCCGAATTTCCCCCGAGCGCCGGCTGTCCCGGTGCGCCATCGCCGCCGACGTCGAGCCCGCCGTCGCCGCCCTGGCCACCCGTCGACTCGATGCCGTCTTCGCACATGGTGACCACCGGAAGGGCGCCCACGGTGGCGTCCGCGGTACATCCGTTCGCGCCGTCGTTACCTACAACGCCAGCCATCGCCCGGACGCTGAACGCGTCCCCGCCCGGCTCCCCGTCCTTGCCGTCGCCCGCGATGATCTTGCTGTCTGACACGATCGCCCTGGCCCCGGTGCTCAAAATCATCGCGATCGACGACTTGCCATCGGGCGCCGAGGCGTCCGCCGCGACTATTCGCACGCCGGCGATCACCGATGTCGCGTTGTCCCCCACGAGCGCCGTACCCTCCACCCCGAGGACTCGCACCGGGATCCCGCCTGGCGGAGCGATGATCGTCGGGTGATCCGGCCCGCCGAATGATCCCTGATACGACCAGTCCCCGTCGTCACACCGACGCCCGCCCCAGAGGTCGACCCCCGAGGGCAGCGTGATCTCCTCCTCGAACAAGCCGCCGCACGCAAACACGCGCCCGGTCCGCTTCTCGCCGTCGCCTCGTCCGTGTGCCGCGAGCCCGATCGCGTGTTGCAGGGTCTTCACCGGCGCGTCCTTCGTGCCAGGTCTGCTGTCGTCACCCGACAACGGGCTGACGAACACCCCGCACATGTCGAGCGCCGGCGCAGTAGCGGGGTCTCCCTCGCACGGGTCGGGCGGAGGCTCCGGATCGGGAGGACACTCCAGCCTTTCCCAGCAGTCGTCGGAGTAGGAGTTGCATGCTGTCAGCATGCTGGCTCCCCACACGCAGACTGCGACAGCAGCGACCGTGTTAACCGCGCATCGGCGCGACAGCGACCCCGTCCCCTCGGACTCCCGTGCCCTCACCATAACCCCTCGATTCGCGCACCGATTTCCTTCCCGGTCGCCACGGGCGAGACGTGGATCCGATCCCGAGCCGGCGAGAATCCCAGGAAGGAGAAGTCCGTGAAGAGCGACGCGGCGGTCACCGCGCCGACGACACCGCCCGCGATGACCGTGGCTACCCCCGCGCGGCCGGACAGGTTGCGCGCGTCTTGCAGGCGCGCCAGTTCGGCACACGGCGAGTTCAGCGGCGCCTTCCAGCACGTCGACGAGCTCGAAGACGGATCGCCCAGAAGCCGGTTACGCCGGGCGGTCAGGTCGTCGTCGAGCTTGTCCGCACGAATCATGAGGATGGTACCGATCGACACGCCGGCCGTCGCGGCGGCGATCCCTGTGACGCGCAGCGTCCCCGGCCAGGAAGCCCACGGGTCGGGATCCTTCGCGCGTGCAGTGGGCACAACGCGCGCGGTCTTCGGCACCGCCGGGGCCTCCTTGGCGCTGCTCACCGGCGGGCCCGGAAGCTTCATCGAGATCTCCTGCTTATCACCCGGCTCACCGTTGAACGCGTGAAAGCCATCTTCGCGACCCGGCGCCCGGGCCCGCACCATGTGTCGTCCGGGCTCGAGGAACAGCTTGTAGGTCCGCGCGGTCCGACCGATCTTCTGACCGTCGATGAGGATCTCGGCGTCCGGCGGGTCGACGGAGAGCGCGAGCTCAACGACGTAAAACGCGGCCTTCCGCTGCCCGGTCAGGAATCGTTCTTGTAGCTGACTCGGCAGCGCCCAATCCCGCTCAAGACTCCAGGTCAGGTGCTCCGCCGCGTCACGGTACTTACGCAGCTCGAGCTCGCAGAGGCCTAGCTCGCCGGCGATCTCGGCGGGATCGAACGCCCCGCGGTCGACTTCCGCGCGGTCGAGCTTCACGCCGGGCGGCACGTTTGCGGCATCGAGGGCCGCCTTGTAGGCTTCGTAGGCCTCCGTCCAGCTTCCGCGGTCGCGCGCTTTCCGAGCACGGCGAACAAGGTCCTTCACCGTCAACCCGTCGCTTCTCCCCGAGGCCGGAGACCGCTGCTGAGCATCGGCCGAGCTGACCAAGCCCGTTGAAGCGCCAAGCGTGAGCAAAATGAACAACAGGTGCGCACCGCAACGCATGCAACGACGGTACTTACGCCGAGCACGCGACGTCAACCGGGAGAAAATGCTGAAAAGCAGCGCCTTAGGAGAGAATTCGCAAGAGAATGGCGGAATCGAGTCATCCGTCCCATGTGTCGGCGATCTTCCAGCCGACCCGGGTGAAATGTAGTTATTTATACTACATTGTCCGACCAAAGTGATCGCGGCCGTGCATTTTGCTGACCCCGAGGGGGTCGCTCAGACGTGCTATCAGCGTGGGCAACCCGTCGAGCATCTCCAGCAGCTTCGAGCTCTTCCGGCGCCTCGCGAGGCGTCTCGGCGTTCCGGCACGCGATGCCGAGGACGTGGCGCAAGACGCGCTCCTGCGCGGGCTGGAAGCGGACCAGCGGATCGCTCCGGGCGGAGACGCGGCGGCGTACCGCGTCACGATCGCCATCAACCAGGCGCGCGACCATGTGCGGACCGCGCGCCGTCGCGGCGAGGTCCTGACATCGTTCGACGAGAGCGAGCTCCGAGCCCAGTGCCCGAACCCAGAGGAGCTGGTGCGCGGGAGCCAGCGGCACGCGCTCACGCGCCGCCTGATCAACCGGGTCGGCCCGAAGTATCGACACCTCCTCATCAAGCATGACCTCGAGGAGATCCCGCTCGCCAAGATCGCCCGCGAGCTTGGCCTCACGACGGAGGCGGTGAAGACGCAGCACCAGCGGGCGCTCGAGCAGCTCGCCGTGGAGAAGCGCCGCTATACGGCCGAGCAGGCTGCAAGGGGACGGGACGCAGAGGCGTGCGTCCCCGTGGCGCTCGGCCTCTACCGTCGCGAGTCGTGGCTGGCTACTCTGCGGCGCCTGGTCTTCAGGATCTTGGCACAGGGCGCGCTCGTCATCCTGACGGGCGCGCTGATCTCCGGGCTGTCGCACAGCCTGGAACCTTGGCTGTTGCCCGCGGCGGCTCGCGCGCCCGGCTCCGCGCCAGCCGCGCCGGAGGTCACCGCGTCTGCCCGAGAGGGCGGCGCGAGCGCCACCGCCGAGATCGGTGCGCCAGCCGCGCGCAAGGTGGAGCCGTCCGCGCAGCAAGGCGACGCTAGCGCCCTGGTCGCCGTGGATAGGCCCGCGGCGTCGGCCGAGGCTCCCCCCCGTGGCGAGGTGCCCGGGAGTGTCGTGCGCCGAAACGCGGCGCCCAAGAGCGCCGTGCACCCCGCCGTCAGCGAGCGCGAGCGGCGCCTGATCCGCGACGCCCGCCAGGCGCTGGACGCCCACACCGCCCTCGCCGACCTCGAGGCGCGCCAGCTGCTCGAGATGCACAAGCAGGAGTTCCCGCAAGGGTGGCTCGCCTTGGAGCGCGAAGCGCTGCTCAAGCAGATTCGCTGACTCATCGGCTGTCGATCGACAGCTAGCACCAAACGCCCCCATAGCTCTCCGCACTGCCAGAACGCACTTCCACAGCGCTTTGCAGCACAGGCCGTGCGTCTGACGGCAGCCGGCCGCTGGCGGCGAACCCCATCACGATGTGGCGCCCGCTGAGCCACGGCAAGGCAATCTCGGCCGCATTGAAGCGTTGGACGAGGGGGCGGAGCCAGGCTCGACGCGGCAAGAAGGCCAGCACGACGAGCAGGTGCGAGGGCGTGAGGATCAGGTCGGCGTCGCGCCTCAGGACCCAGCGCCGCAGCGTGCGCGGGTGGGCGAAGTGGAAGCGAGGGGGCAGGGCGTCGCCCAGGGCGCGGAGCGCGTCCCAGGCGAGCGCGGCGATCCAGGCGCAGAGCGCGAGCGGTCCTTGACGAAACCCCGGGCGGTCGGGCCGGCCGCGCTTGGGGTAACCGCTCGCCGAGGTGTCGATCCACAGGTCGTGCACGCCGATTCGGTGGCCCTGCTCGTGGTGCTGGCGAGTGCGGTACTCGTGCAGCAGCTCCAGGGCCGGCGTCGTGTTGTCGTGCAAGACGAAGAGCGCGTGCCAGCGGTCCTTGCCCTTCATCGCGCGCTCGCGCACGACAACGGTACGGAGGGGCCGAGCGATGCCGCGGATCGTGGTGGTCGTCTCGGCGAGCTCGATCTGCTTGGGCTTGGCGCCCTTATACCGGCCGGGCTCCTCGTAGGGGGTGAACCGCGCTCGTGGCAATCGCTTCCAGGCGTCGACATAGCCTGGCCGACGAGGCGCGCGGATCAAGAACACGGTCTTGCCGAAGCGATCGAGGCGTCGGAGGCCTTCGTTGGTGGCGGAGGCACCCGCGTCGATGATCAGGCGAAGCTGACGGACCTGGACGCGCCGACGCACAGCGCGGAGAAAGTCGAGGGTCCGATCGATGAGCTTGCCGTTGCCGCGGGTGACGACGAGCCCGAGGAAGCGGCGCGCCTCGGGCCAGTGCAGGAAGAAGAGCTTCTCGGCGCGCATCTTCTTGTTGCGGAGAGTGTGGAAGCCCTTCGGGATCTTGAACTTGCGCGTGAAGCGGGCGACGACGTGCTCGTCGAGACTCAGTGTCACCACTCGGTGGCGCAGCGCGCCCCACGACTCGGTGGCGTGCGTGAGCTTCTTGACCCCTGCCGTCGTCACCGCGCGCACCAGCCCGCCGAGGCGAGACCGAGACATGACCTTCTTGCCGCCGGACAGGATCGCGAAGCCCGGATCGTCGAGGGTCTCGAAATGAAAGATGCGCTCGATGCCCAGGGCCGCGCGGAAAAACAGCGACAGCACAAGGCGCCGCGTCTTATCCGCGCTTCCCAGCGCCCTTTGCAGCGTGCGCTCCGCGACGCGGCTCAGGGCGAGCGCGGCCGGCAGCAGGAGGAAGGCGCCCCCGAAGTGGGTGCGCCCGATGAGGTGGGGCGCGCGACATGCGCCTCCGCGCGATCGTGATCAGGGCGAAAGACGTAAAGGCCGTAGGCGTCGAGAAACCGGCGGAGCGTCTGCTGCTCGATGTCGATGCCGAGCTCGCGCGCGATGAACGCGACCACCTCGGGCTGAGTGCATCGCGGATGGTCGACGAGGTACTTCGCGATCGGACCCGCATGCTCCGGGCGCAGCCGCGGTTGCCGGTGTCGCCCGAGCTCCGCCCAGATCGATTCGAGCATCTGGTGCGCCGACAGCGTGCGCACGGTGCGCATGGCTCGGTCGGTGCGGCCCACCGCCGCGCCCACTTGCGCTGCGGTCAGGCCCATCTCCGCATGCAGGAGAAAATAGGCTGCTACGCGCAGCAGGATCGGTTGGGCCGCAATGACGGCCACGAACCGCACCGCCGCCTCCAGCAGGACTTGCTGCGAGCGCGTCGCCCCCTCCAGCACGTCCGCATGCTCGCGCTGCCAGCGTACCCACGCCTGCTGCGGCGCCTCGCTCGCCTGGGTCGTCGCCGTGTCCGTCGCCATCGTCCCCTCCTCGCGACAAGCATCCCACAGAGACGAGAGCTCGCAGCCGCCGGGCTCAGGCGTCGATCATGCGTTGAGGCGGAAGTCGTTGGTGAACGCTCCGAAGGGCTCGGGGGCGTTTGGTGCTAGCAGGCGGCGGCGCTGGTGATGCCTTCGGGCAGCACAAGGCCGAGATCCGCCTTACGTCGGACACGAACGCTCACGACGAGGAGGCAACGTACAATGGAGGACATTCTAGAGCATCGATCAGGTTGATTTTCTGGAAATTCTGAGCGGTCCGATGGAAGGATCGACAGGTTCGCATGGCCATGATCTCGTCCGCGGCAGGAGGTGCATGGATGGAACGATGGTCGCCGCCGGTGGAGCTGTCGCGGCAGGAGCAGTCGCTGATGAAGCGGTTGACACGCGTAAGGACACTGTTCGGCTTTCTCAGGCTGCACCGGCACGAGCTGTTCGACGAGGCGTTCCAAGAGCAGCTCGAGAGCATGTACCGGACAACGGGAGCAGGGGAGCCGCCCCATCCACCGGCGCTCATATGCATGGTCACGCTGCTTCAAGGTTACGTCGGCGCATCGGATGCCGAGGCGGTGGAGCTGTCCGTCGTGGACCTGCGCTGGCAGATGGTGCTCGGCTGCCTGGGTGCGGCCACGCCTCCATTTTCGCAGGGCGCGCTGCAGGGATTCCGAGAGCGCATGGTCGCGCACGAGATGGACCGGGTGCTGCTGGAGCGGACCGTGGCGCTCGTCCGGTCCGGCGCCATGACGGACGGCGAGAGGCGTGCGGTGTCCAAAGCGCTGCGCGTGGCCATTGATAGCCGCCCTTTAGCGGGGGCCGGGCGGGTTGAGGACACGATCAATCTGCTCGGCCATGCTGCACGCAGTATCGTCCAGGTCGTGTCGAAGATCACCGAGCGTCCGCCCGAGGAGATATGCCGTAAGGCGGGCATCCCGCTGCTTCTGGCGCCCAGCATCAAGGCCGGGCTCGACCTCGACTGGAGCGACCCGAAACAGAAGGCGCTGGGCATCCAGATGCTGGAGCAGCAGGTGTCCTCGCTACAGCAGTGGGTGGACCGCCACCTCGACGATGTCGTCGAGCAGCCACTTCGCCCCTACCTCGATGCCATCACACAGGTTCGACACCAGGACCTGGAAACAGCCGAGGACGGGACCGTTCGCATCCGGCAAGGCGTTGCGCCTGACCGCCGCATCTCCATTGAGGATGCCGAGATGCGCCACGGCCGAAAGAGCCGCTCGAAGCGGTTCGACGGCTACAAGGAACATATCGCACGAGACCTTGACCTTCCCGTCATCGTCGCCTGCGCGGTCACGCCCGCGAATCGGCCCGAAGAAGAGGGAGCCGCGCCGATCGCCAAGGACATTCAGCGTCAGCGGCTGCGCATCGCCGAACTCCACATTGATCGCGCCTACGTGAACAGTCCCGTCGTTGATGACGTGATCGGCACGAGTGGCCAGGTATTCTCGAAGCCTTGGGGGCAGCGGGCTCGCAGCCCCGACTTGTTCAGCAAGCGCCACTTCAAGATTGACCTGCGCGCCAAGACGATTACGTGTCCGGCAGGACAGGTCGAAGTGTTCGAACCAGGCGACACGGTCGAGTTCGATCCTGAGGAGTGTGGCGCGTGCCCCCTCCGAGCCAAGTGCACCCAAGCCGCGTCCGGACGAGGGCGAACCGTGTCCATCGCCAAGGACGAAGCGCTGCAGAGCAAGTTCCGGGAGCTGCAGCAGACCGGGCCAGGACGCGCCGTGCTCCGGCAGCGCACCGCTGTGGAGCATGCGCTCGCCCATATCGCGGCGCGGAAAGGACACAGCGCGCGCTACATCGGCACCAGGAGAAACCTGTTCGACCTCCGGCGCGCAGCAGCAATCCAGAATCTCGAGGCCGCCCAGCGGCTGGTCCAGGTGGCGGCGTAACCTATTGAAATTAGAAGATTTTCAACATGATTGCCGCTCTAGTTCCGCCGCCCGAAGTCCGGCCATCTATGGCCGGACTTCGGGCGGGCGGAACTGGAGCAGCGCCGCTTCCGGCGTTGACTATTTCACCTGAGGAATCCCCTCATTTTGCAGCCCTTTTCAGCGGGGAAACTGAACAGGGAGGCGGGGAGACAGGGAGTATTTTGTAGATTTCCCTCCCCTTCTCCCCGCCTCCCTGTGAATTTTCCGAAGAACTTGAGGGGATGCCTCAGCTATTTCACCGCTTGCTCGTTCGCGTAGGGGTTGAACTCGTTCGTGTAGAGGCGGTTCAGGGCGATCTCGTCCGGCTTGAGCTCACCGCTCTTGACCATCCAATCGACCCAGATCTGAAACTCGCGCTCCGCGATCAAGCCGCCCTTGCCGGCGACGCCGTAGCTGCGCCAGAACTTGATGGCCGAGTCCTCCTCGTTCCGACCGCGCTTCTTCATCAGCGCGATGCAGCGCGCCACCACCGTCTCGCGCGGGGTGCTCCGGGCCCACTCGATGGCCTTCGCGGTTGCCTCGACGAAACGCCGCACGGTCCTGGGGTTTTCCTTGATGAAGCCGGTCTTCATCACGTAGCTGCCCGCGGTGAACTTGCCGTAGAGCTCGTAGTCCGAGAACAGCGGGCGAATGCCGCCGCGCTCGAGCGCGCGATCGCGGTAGATGTCGCCGAGCGTCGCCACGTCGACCTGCTTCTGGCGGAGCAGCTGCTCGCCGTTCACCGGGGGAACGACGAGCAGCGTGACGCGCCGGGCTTCCTCCGGCGTGATCTGGTTTCGCGACAGAAACTCCTTGACCATGAACTCGCTGTGAGCGCCGAGCGTGTTCATGGAGATGGACTTGTCCAGCAGATCGCGCGCGGTGCGCAGCGGGCTGTCGTCCAGCACGTAGGCGGCGCTCTGGCGCTGCTCGTCGACACCGTAGTAGCCCGCGACGGCGATGATGGGCGCCTTGGCCGCGATCAGCTTGATGATGGCTCCATTGAAGGCGCCGCCGAAGTCGGTGTCCCCGGTGACCACGGCCTGCACGCTCTGCGGGCCGCTCACCGTGCTGCCGATGAAATGCAGGCGGATCGGCGCGAGGTAGCCGAGATCTTCCGCGAGCTCGATCGGCGACACAGTGCCGTTGTTGCCCTGGTAGCGGAGCTCGAGCGTCTCGAACTCGCTCTCCGGTCCGGCGGTGGAGGCACGCGAAGCGTCAGCGCGCGAGCAGCCCGCCGCGCCGCACAACGCCAGCAGGGCGAGCAGGAAGATCGCGGGCAACGCGGCGCGGAGCAGGCCAGGCCGGAAGGGACGCGAAGGAGCCATGTCCGTTATAGTGGACGACCATCCGCTAAAATGCAAGCTTACCAGGCAAGCATGCCCTCCAGCACCCCGCCCGCCTCTTTCCGTGTGGCCGTGCTCGACGACTACCAGCGCGTGGCGCGCTCGCTCGCGGCGTGGGACACGCTGGGCCCGGGCGTCGAGGTCGAGTTCTTTCACGATCACGTGTTCGAAAGCGACGCGCTGCGGAACTAGCACCCTGCGCTGCTCGCCATCTGGCAGCGATCGGGCATCCCCGGCGCGGCGGAGCGGGCCGCCCTCGAGGGCCTCTCGGACGCACTGCACCGCCGCGGCGAGCGCCGCGCAGGACCTCGAGCTCGGGCCCGGGACCGGCCAGGCCCGGCGTGGCAGACGTGGCCTTGGCGCACTCACCTCGATCCAGCATCCCTGGGTCAGGCGCAGCGGCATTTGTCTGCTATAGTGGATGCACAGTATGGTATGGCGGATGGAACCCGAGCAGGCGACGACCAATCCGGCTGCAATTGCAGTGGAAGTAGAATACTGCTTGGGCATCTTCTGGCGCGCGGACTGCGCGCTCCTGAGGGAGACGGGAACGCGCTGCGCTGTGGACGGGCGCTTGTCCGACGTGCCGGACGCACCGGCGCGGGAAGAAGGGGCGACAGCGCTGGCCTTGCTGTTTCCGTTTTGACGGATCAGCGCATCCCATGCGGTCAGCGGCGACCGGTCGAGCTCGAAGAGGCGTGAGCCCCAAGCCCGCAGAGGAACTCAGCGCTAGCAACGCCAGCGCCTGGTTGGCGCTCGCCGAACAGATCTGGTTCGTCGGCGTTCAGCTCGATCCTCCTGGCGTGAATCTCTGGGCCCTTCTCGCGAAACATGAACCAGTGATGAGCACGGATCGTGGAAGCGGTTGCCTGTCCAACCCGAGGGAATGATCGTCCGCCTACGAAGCTGCGGCCCATCCGGACAACACACGGCCGACGCGCTCGAGATGACCCCCCTCGCGCACGACTTCCTGGTATCCCGGCACCGCGCCGACCCACTCCCGCATGCGCACGTTCGGCGCATCGGTGAGATACATCGTGGGAAGCCCCATGAGCGCGGGGCCGTCCATGCCTGCGGTCGTCACGCCGAGCTGGCCGACGAGGCCGTGCGTTCGCTTCAAGTGCTCGAAGAACTGCAGCTGCGCCCGACGCATGTCGAGTTGCCGAAAGGTGGGGTCCTTCCAGAAGAGAGTCATGTCGACCGCGCCCTCGGGGACCTGTCCGTCTCGCAGGGCGTCGCCAGTCAACAAAGGCACGAGGCCCGTGCGTTGAACGAGGTCCGTCAGCTCCAGAAGCTCGGCGAGCGTCGTGTTTCGGTGCGGGTGGTGGAGGCCCTCGCGGATCCAGAGCAGCACCTTCTTCCGGCATGGATTTCCGGCCCGCGCTTCCGCGAGCCGGCGATCGACCCAACCGGTCACCGATCCCGGAATCGGCGCGTCCCCGAGGAACGCCGCGCGGAGTCTCCGCTGGGCGGAGGACGGTTCGGCCTTGAAGGCGCGCGCGACGATCTCCGTCGTCTGCTTCACCGCGCGCGGGCGCGAGCGGTACGCCTGAAGGTGATCGCTCAGGCCTGCATCGCGAAGAAACGCCTCGGCCTGGGGTGTCCCGGCCTTGCCTGGCTCTACCTGAATGACCGCGCCCGCGAGGACGGCGGCCGCGGCGACGTACCACCCCTCGCCGAACGAGAAGCCGTTGTCCGTGTGGAACGTATACGCGTGGTTTCGCTCTTCGATGATCCTGCGCGCCGCGCGGGCGGCGACCTCGGCCTTGTGAGCTGCCGCGTGCGCCGCGCGTGCGACTCTTGACCGCGGCGAGCCGGCCTCGAGCTCTGTGGCGCTGATCGCGGCCGCGCGGGCCGAGGCCTCTGCGCCGGTCACGATCGCTTCCGCGCGCCGCCAACCGTCGTCGCAGGCTTCGCGCGTCGGTGCGCGCTGCGCGCTCAACGAGAGCTGGCCCGCTCCGTGAAGCGCGTCTTCTGCTCGCGCCGCGTGGGCCCTCGCCAACGTCGAACGGGCGCCCATCCTCGTCGCGAGGATTCGTTCTCTTCCGACGGCGAACTCATGTTCCTGGAGGGCGGCGCGCTCCTGCTCGGCGGCGGCCAGCGCGCGCTCCGCCTGCTCGATCGCGCGTTCGAGCAGACGTCGGTAGCGCTCGCGCTGCCCCGGCGTGTGCAGCGTGGTCGCCAAGGCGAGCGCGGCGCCGAGACTGTCGGCGGCGTCGCGCTCGAGGTGCCGCGCGGCGAGCGTCTCGGCGACAGCGAGCCCCGTGCACACCGGCTCGGGTCCCTCGGTCATCATGAACCTGGCGCTCGTCCCCTGCACGAGCTCGAAGGGGCGCATGGAGGCGAGGATACACGAGGTCGAAGCGGCGCGCGCCGGGGGTCGTTCCGATGGTGCGTGTCACGGCTCGCGTCGACTCGACGTCGAGGTAGCTCCAGGCGACGCGGGGCCGTGTGTCACGTCGGTCTCGACGGCGGCGGCGAGGCCGAGCTCGAAATGCACGGGGCCCTGCCCGCGGATGGAGCGCCAGCTCCCCCCGGCGCGAGCCCCGACGAAGAGCGTGTCGCCGTCAGTAAGCCTGGCAGTAATAGAATGCCATGTTGTCGCAGTGGTCTCCGTCGCACTCCGCGCCTGCGATGTAGTAGTTCGGCGGGAAATAGATGGTCCCACCGTTCTCCTCGGAGATGAACCCGCTCCAGTAGCAATTGCCCCAGGTCTTCCCGTTGAGATGGGAGCACTGGAGCGACACGTTGTCGCAGTAGGAGCCCGTGCACGCGAGCCCCGTGACGAAATCCCCGTAGTTGCACGTCCGCCAGCTGGTGCTTTCCTCGGAAAAATAGGAGGTCCAGTACGTGGACGTGTTGTAGGTCCCAAGGGAAGAGCAATAGCCCTTGATGTTGTCACAGTCGGAGCCGCGGCAACGGAACGCGCTCATGGCGTTGCCGCTGTCGCATGCGACGGGCGCCCAGCCGTCGGACGTCTCGGGCGTCCATCCATTCGTGATGGCGTCGGCCGCCGTTCCGACTTCTTCACCCGTCTCGACGTCGGCGTCGGTGTCGGCGTCGGCGTCGCTCGCGCTGTCGACCGGCGAAGCCATGCAGCCGGCGACCATCAACATGGTCGATCCGAGAAGAGAAACGAGCGACAGCGTCGATGAGATCTTCATGATGAACCTCGTGGCGCGACCGTGCACGAGCCGGCTTGACGTCGGTGGCAAGGTCGCGCCCTGTGGAATGGGAGTTCTTGGTCCTGGCGCGGGTATCGAGGCTTCGACGCCCGCGCCCCCGGAATGAGCAAGGCGCATACCATCGCTGTCGCGCCCGGCCCCGCCCCAGCATCGCGCCGGAAAGGCCTGTATTCGAGCGGGCGCCACGCGCGTCGCCCTGGCGGGCTGGCGTCGTTGCGCAGAGCCTCGCTCAGCTGTTGGGCGAGGCCTCGCGCAGCTTGCGCGGACGCGGTGTCGGGAGGAGCGTCATGGCGTGCACCCGGCACGACCGGCTCGCGGGTGGTGCTGTCATTTGCCCAGAGAGGTTCCACATGAAGACGGGAAGACTCTGAGGAATCCCCTCATTTGTAGCCATTTTCAGCGGAGAAATTGAACAGGGAGGCGGGGAGATAGGGAGTATTTTGAAGATTTTCCTCCCCGCCTCCCCGCCTCCCTGTGAATTTTCCGAAGAATTTGAGGGGATGCCTCAGGGGAAGACTCGAAGATCATTGGCATTTTCTTCCCGCTTCCCCGCCTTCATGTTCAGATGACAGCACCACCGGCTCGCGCGGCTCTCGGCGCGCGGGAGGCGGCATTTCGACAGGGGCATCGGAGGTCGATCGAGAGACGTAGTCTCCCGCCCGCGTCACGCGGCGCGGGCCCAGCGCCAGAGCTCGCGGACGGTCGGCGTCGCTCCATGCGAGAGGACGCCTGTCCGGAAGATCTTCGCGGCGACCCAGATGAAGAGCAGCACGGTCGCGCCGGTGCCGAAGGTGGCGACGAGGATCTGCCAGAGCGGCGGCTCGGAGACGAGGACCCGGACGAACATCACCATCGGGGCGTAGATCGGGATCATCGAGAGCACGACGGCCAGCGTCGAGCCGGGGTGACCGGCGATGACCACGAGGAAGAACGGCGGCGCCGAGAGCGCCATCGAGATCGGGCTCATCAGCTGCTGCGCGGCCTTCTCAGAGCTCGCGGCCGCGCCCCCGACGGCATAGACAGCCACGTTCACGAGGTATCCGAGGAGGAAGAACACGACGAAGTACACGGCGACCATGGGACGAAACAGGGTCTCGGCGTCGATGAGGCGCGGCCCGCCCAGCGCGCCGATCGCGACGCCCGCGACGGCCGCCATCCCGAGCCACACGACGATCTGCGTGAGGCCGGCGGCGGCGAGGCCGAGGATCCTCCCGGACAGGAGCTCGAACGGCGTCACCGAGGAGAGGAGGATCTCCATGATACGGTCCGACTTCTCCTGCACGATGCGGCGCAAGATCTCGCGACCATTCAGGAGGATCGCGACGAAGAGCAGGCCGCCGAAGCCGAAGGCGACGAGCATGTCGAGGTCGCCGCCGGGGCCCCCAGGGCCGCTCGAGGAGAGAGGCGCCGACGCAAACGCGGGGGGCGAGAGGAGGCCCTCGATCTCGGCGGCGTCGCGGCCGCGCGCCGTCCACCTGGCCACGGCGACGCCGCGCGCCACCGCCGCCGCGGCGTGCTCGACGGCATCGAGGTCAGCCCCCCTCGCGTACACCGCGCCCCGCGCGCCGGCATCCTCGAGCATCGCGGGCGGGAGCACCACCACGCCGTCCACGCCGTGCCCTCCCGTCGCGGCGCCCGCCCTCGCGCCGTCGAGCAGCGCCGTGACGGCCGCGCTCGTGGCGGCGGCGTCCCCGGGGGCCACGTAGGTGAGCCGCAGCCGGGCAGCCCTCGGGAGCACCGCGCTGCCCATCGCGGCGCCGAGCGACCTCGCGGCGGACCGCGCCGACGCGTCCTCGGCGAGGCCCGCGAAGGCGGCCTCCACGACCCCGCGGAGCCGGCCTGTCCCGTCGACCACGACGACCGAGCGGTCGCCGACGCCGGCGGCGACGATGAGCGCAGGGAGCAGGCCCACCGCCGCGAAGAGGACCGGCAGGACGAGCGTCGTGAGGACGAAGGACGCGGTCTTCACCGAGGCGACGTACTCGCGCTTCAACACGACGAGGATGCGGCTCACGAGGCCTCCAGCGCGGAGCCCCGGCCCGCGCGCGCCCTTTTGGCGAGCGGCGGCGGGGCGCCCTCGCCGACGACGCGAGAGAAGATCTCGTCGAGCGACGGCGACGAGACCTCGAACCTTCGCACCCGGAGGCGCGGGAGCGCCGCCGAGAGCGCCCGCTGCGCGTCGCCGGCGTCGCGCAGCACGAGCTCTGCCACGCCGGGCTCGATCCGCGCGCTCACCACGCCGTCGACGCCGAGGAGGAAGGTCCCGTCGCCGTCGAACTCGATCCGCGCTGTGTTGCCGGCAAAGGACGCCTTCACCTCGCCGACAGGCCCCTCCAGGACGACGCGCCCCCGATCGACCACGACCACGTGGTCGGCCAGGCTCTCGGCGAGCGGCATGACGTGGGTCGAGAGCAGCAGGGTCTTTCCGGCGGCGCGGAGCTCCCCGAAGAGCCTCTTCACGAGCGCGGCGTTGACGGGATCGAGCCCCGACATCGGCTCGTCGAGGACAAGGATCTCCGGGTCGTGGACGAGCGCGCCGCAGAGCTGCACCTTCTGCTGGTTGCCCTTCGACAGCGTCTCGATCCGCGCGCGCGCGACGTGCGTGAGCTCGAGCGACCGGAGGAGCCGCGCGGCGCTCTCGCGCGCGCGGCGCGGGCGGACGCCCTTGAGCTCGCCGAGGAAGGCCAGGTGATCGGCGACCGGCATCTGCTTGTACAGGCCTCGCTCCTCCGGGAGGTACCCGACGCGATCGCGGGTCGCGACGCTGTCGCTCCTGCCTCCGAGGACCTCGACCGCGCCCTCGTCGGGGAGGAGGATGCCTGTCACGAGGCGCATCGTCGTCGTCTTTCCAGCGCCGTTCCGGCCGAGGAGGGCGGTGGCGCCGCCGCGCCGCACCTCGAACGACACGGCGTCGACGGCCCGGCGCGACGCGAAGACCTTCGTCGCCCCGCGGAGCGAGATCGCGGGCGTCACCGGCGCTCCGGGGCCGGGGCGCTCGCGGCCCGGTCGCCGGGCGCGGCGCGGCGATAACACACCTCGCGCAGCGCCACGCGCTTCCACTCGTCGGCATCGGCGAAGCCGGCGGAGCGCAGCGCGCTCGCCGGATCGGGCGGCACGGGCGCGCCCAGGCATCGCTCGAAATACCACCGGGTGAGGTCGCCTTCGGTCATCCCGGCGTCGGAGAAGGCGGGGTTCGACAGGCCGAGCTCGGCGAGGCGCTGCTGCTTCTCGCGGGCCCGAGAGAGCAGCTTCGCGTACTCGCCAGAGACCGAGAGGTGGTCGCGGACGTGGCCTTGCGCCGCCTCGTCGAGCGCCTTCTCGACCCAGCCGATGAGCGCCTCGTCGCGGAGCAGCCTCGTCAGCTCGCCCCAGCCGACGCTGAACTGGCGCATCCACGCCTTCACTTCATCAGGCTCGTAGAGCCGCCGCTCGCGGCGGAAGGCGTCGGACGTCCGCTCCAGCGCGGCGTTGTCCACGGTGATGCCGCGCCGCTCGGCCTCCTTCAGCGCGAGGTAACGGAGCATGGCCCCGCGCTTGGCCCGGCCGTACGCCGCCGCGTCGAGGCGGAGCTCGTCGAGGATGCCGTCGAAGACGACCGTGTCGTACGGCGACGCGTCGCCGGCGCTCGGGCGCTCCGCGGCGACCATCTCGCCGGCGAGCTGCTCGGTGCGGCACCAGAACTCGGTGACCTCGAACCTGTACGTGACGGTCTTCAGCGAGAAGCCCGCCTCGGCGCGCGCGCGGAGGTGCCGGAGCAGCGCGATCGCGTCGTCGCGCTTCTGGTTGACGCGCCCCTTCGGGAGGAAGTCGCGCAGCGACGCGAGCTCGCTCTGCGGCAGGCCCTGGCGGGACGCGGCCTCGAGGATCACGGGATAGGCGCGATCGGGATAGTAAATAGCCTTTGCGATCCCCGTGAGCGCGTCGCGCGTGGCGGCGGTGATCACGCCCGCGGCCGCCGCGGCGTCGAACGTCCTGCGGATGTTGACCATCGCCTCGGAGCCGGCGCGAAAGCCGCTGTCCGCGGGGCCGTGGGCGACGGCCACCTCGTCATCGTCCTCGATGAGGCCGTCGCGGTACCCCTCGAAGATGGCGCCCACGCCTTCCATGCCGAAGGCGGAGAGCTCGGCGGCGCGCAGCGCCCCCATGCTGGAGCTCCCGAAGACGTGGATGCCCTGCGCCATCGCGAAGAGGATCTCCTTGTGCCAGACCGCCGGGACCCGCTCGAAGTAGCCGTCGATGATCGCGATCGCGCTCGGGCGCTTCGCGCATGCCCGGTAGACGTCGCCCTGCGAGACAGGCGGCAGATAGATGGCGTCGAGCTCCGCCCGCGCGGCCTCGAGCGAGAGGGTGGGACCGATGAAGACGATGATGCTCATGCGATCTCCTTCAGGCTCCTCGCGCTCCCGCTCCGGCGATCGAGCGCGCGGCGGAGCCGAGGGCCAGGGATGTAGTTGGGGAACGAGTGGATCCCTTCGAGCCCGGGAATGACTATCTTGACGACGGGGATGCCGAACTCCGGCTTCGTGAGATCGAAGGCGACGACGCTGTCGATCCCGACCGCGCGCAGCCGCTCGAGCTGCCAGGCGACGTCGTCCTCGAACGTTTCGCCCGCGAACGTCGGCCCCGCGGAGAACGGGCGCTCTCCGCGCGCGGTCAGCAGCCGGCGGAGGTGCCGGACGTGATCGGGGCTCCGGTGGCGGTCGTACTCGGTCCGGAGGAGGTCGTCGCGCGCGCCCGAGATGACCGTGAGCCGGGTCTGCGCGGCCTCGGTGAGGGCGCGCAGGAGCGCGACGGCGCGCGACGGATGGCAGCCTTGCCCGCCGGAGCCGTGGAGCCCCCGGATGGCGTCCTCCTTCCGCTCGGCGATCAGGCACTCGTACGAGGGGATGCCGACGTCGGAGGTGGTCTCCCACGCGCCGACGGCGATCCCGGCGGCCGAGAATTTCGCGAGCACCTCGCGGCAGCCGGGATCATCGATGCTGTCGAGATCGAGGCGCCTCGCGTCCCGCTCCTCGTCGGTGAGGGCCCCCCACACGGCCGTGGCGTCGCGCTCGACCACCTCGCAGATACCGTAGCTCACCGCCTCGAGGAGCCCGTTTCCCGACGAGAGCCCGTTGGTCGAGCAGCAGAAGATGCCCGGGTTGACGCGGCCCGTCGCGGTGGCGTTGACGTGCACGAGCTCGTAGGGGACCCACACCGGGGCGCCGCGCATGAGATCGTAGCCCTCGGCCCACAGGAGCGGGGTGTCCTCGTCGAGCGGCACGCTCGAGGTCCGCGGCAGCGCGAAGACGTCGGCTATCGCGTGGGACCGCCGGAGCTCGCGAGAGGAGCCGAGGAGCAGCGGCCGGAGGATGTTCTCGCCGTGATAGGCCTCGATCGACTCCATCAGCCCCGAGACCCTCGCCGCCGCGAGCGTCAGCCCCTTTCCCTGGCTGACCGAGAGAGAGCGCGAGTTGGGGCGGCAGACGACGACGACAGGTATCCCGATCGCGTCGAGCCCGGTGACGTTGGCTATCCGCGTGATCCCCATCGCCGGCATGAAGCCCTTGATCCGATCGAAGGTCTCCTCGGGCGAGGCCGTGCGGTGGGTGCCGTTCATGAAGCGCTTCCTCTCGGGGCCCGAGAGCCCCGGCATGGGCGGAAGCTTGGTCTGAGTCTCCACGATGCTTCTCCTTCGCTCTGCGCCCGCGGCGGGCGCGACTCGAGATGGTTCAGGTGCTTTGCAAACCGAGGGCCGCCGGCCGGTCGACGCGGCCGTCGCTGCGCGCGGCGTCGCGCCGGGCGCGGGCGAGGGCCGCGACGAGCCGTCGCTCCTCCGGCGGCACGCCCGCGGTGAGCTCGGCGGCGCGCCCGAGGGCGGCCGCCCTGCCGGCGTCGTCCCCGGCAAAGGCGGCGACGTCGGCCTCGAGGTGCGCCGCGGCGAGCGCGAGCAGCGGCGCGTTGACCGGGGCGGCGCGCCCGAGCGCGGCGAGGCGCGCGCGCAGGCGAGCGAGGTGCGCCCCCGCCGCCCCGGCCTCCCCCCGCGCGAGGGCCGACTCGGCGCGCGCGTAGAGCACGGCGAGCTCGCCGTAGGGCGAGCGCCACACGCGCGCGCGCGCGGGCCGCGCGTCGTCGAGCCACGCGCGGACCGGGGCGGCGTCGCGGCGCGCGAGGCCGAGCGAGATCGCGCTCTGCGCGGCGAGCGACGCGAGGTCGAAGAGGCCGATCCACGCCGCGTGGCAGGCCGCGATCTCGAAGAGCGCCGCCGCTTCGGCGAGCTCGCCCGCGGCCGCGACGCTGCTCGCGAGGCGCACGCGCAGCATGAGGGCGCGGCGGAAATCGGCGAGCTCCTCGGCGAAGGCGAGCGCCCGGCGCTGGTGCGCGAGGCCGCGCTCGAGCTCGCCGCGGGCCGCGTGCGCGGCGCCGCGCCACGCGTGCGCGGCGGCGAGGCACTGCGGCGGCGCGTCGCCGCGCGGCGCGGCGAGCAGGGCGTCGAGCCGCGCCTCGTGCTCGGCGCGGCGCTCGCTCGTGGCGCACGCGAGCGCGGCGTCGAGCTCCGCCCAGCAGCGCTCCGCGGCGGACGCGCCGGACGCGGCGGCCCGGGCGACCTCGTCCCGGAGCGCGTCGAGCGCGGCGGTCTCGCCCAGGTTGTGGAGCGCGGCCATCCGGACGCGCCGCGCGAGCGCGCGGCGGCGCTCCGGGAGGCCGAGGCGGAGCGCCGCCTCCGCCGCCTGCCGCGCGAGGGCGGGGCGCGACATGCGGAGCATCGTCCTCGCGAGCGCCACGAGCGCGTCGGCCCGCGCCGCGGGCGAGAGGCCGGGCGACGCCAGGGCGTCGCCGAGGATCGCGGCGGCCTCGTGCAGCGCGCCGGCGCGGCAGAACGCTTCGCCCCGCGCGACCGTCGCGGGCCCCGGCGTCACCGCGGGGGCGGCCGCTTCGCCTTCGGGCGCGGGCGCGGACGCGGGCGCGACGCGGAGGAGCCCCGGCCCGTCCTCGATCTCGGCCACGATCGCGGCCCACCCGGGGCTCGGGCGCCCGCCCGCGGCGAGGACGAGCGAGAGCGGCTCCGTCTCCAGGGCGCGCGCGAGGAACGCGACGGCGTGCTGCGTGTCGGCGTCGGCGCCGTCGACGCCGCGGAGGACGAGCACCGTGGGCTCGAGCGTGTGCTCCGCCAGGAAGGCGCGGAGCGCCTCGGCCACGGAGGCCGGGTCGGGCGGCAGCGGGCACTCCGGCGCGTCGTGCGCGGCCTCGATGCGGCCGAGGGCAGCGAGGAGCGCGCTGCCCGCCGGGTGGGCGTCCGCGAGGGCGCGCAGCAGCGCGAACGGCGCGGACGCCCCGCCGGCGGGCGCGGCGGGCGCGATGAGCCGGACACCGTCGCGGCGGGCGGCGCCTTCGCCGGGGTCGAGCAGCTCGTCGAGCGCGGCGCCTCCGCCGGGGTCGAGGAGCGCGGTGACGGGCCGGCGCTGCTCGGCCGCGCGGGCGAGGAGCTGCCACGCCTCGCCCGGCGCGACGCTCGGCGGGCGAGCCCGCGGCGGTTCGTGCGGGGCGCCCGCCTCGGCGAGCGCGTCGGCCACCCACACCTCGAAGGCGAGCGTGAGCCCGAGGCGGTTGTGGAACGTGTGGGCGAGGTTGGTCACGACGGTCGCGAGCGGCGCGCAGAGCGCTCCGCGCCGCGACGCCTCGGCGAGCTCGGGCAGATCTGCGTCGAACGCGGCCAGGAGCGCGCGCTCGTCGTCGACGAGCTCGCCGAGCGCGGAGAGCCCCTCTCCCCGCACGAGCGCGTGCACCAGCGCGACCGACTCGGCGTCCGGCGCCGCGCAGGCGAGCTCCACGCCCGAGATCGCGCGGGCGAACGTGCGCCAGTGCCGCGCGTACTCCGCGAGGAACGACCGCCGCGCGTCGCCCGCGACGCCCGCGCGCGCGAGCAGCGCGTCGAGCGCGCACGCCGCGACGAGGGCGCGCGCCCGCGGTCGCCCCGCCGTCTTCCGGATGCAGCCGAGCGCGAACCTGCTCGACGCGAAGAACTGCCGCTCCGCGATCTCCATCCCCACGGGTCCTCCGTGCTTCTCGAGCTCCGGCTCGTACGCGGCGGCCTCCGCGCGCGACACGGCGGCGCAGCGCGCCGCCGCGGCGTCCACGCGCGCCGCCACGCCTTCGGGGTCGCGCCCGGGCGCTGCGCGCACGCGCAGCCGCAGGTGGTCCCCTCCTTCGGCGTACCGGAGAAAGAAGAAGCGATCGATCGCGCCGCTCCTCTCGAGCCCGGAAACGAGCGGATCGATCAGGCCGAGGAGGAGCGCGTCCGTCCCCTCGCCCTCGGGGCCCCGATCGTGGAACAATTTCCGGTAGATCCAGCTCATCGCGCGCTCCTCTCGCCGTCGATCTCGACCAGCAGCTCCGCCGCGTGCGGCCTCCCGTCGAGGCGCAGCCACGACGCCTCGGGCTCCGGCAGGAGCTCGGTGAAGACGAGGTACCCGCTCCTCCTCCCGTCGCCGGGACCGCCGAGCAGGCGAGCCAACCCGATCAGCGTGAACGGGCTCTCCCAGTCGACGTACATGTTCGTCTCCGTGAAGCCGAACCCGGCCGCGTCCTGCCCGACGTACCGGGCGAACCCCCGGCTCGGGATCTCGCGATCGCGCCGCAGGCGCGCGATCGCGCGGAAGTACGACGCGTACGGCTGCTTCGGCTCCTTGCGCGGGACCGCGCTCACCGGGATCGCCCACCGCGCGCGCTCCACCACGACGCGGCCGACCGTGAGGCGCGGGCGCCGCGGGGCCAGCGCGACGCCCCGGGCGAGGTCGAGGCGATCGAGCACGTTGTAGAGGTCCGCCCGCTCCGCCACCGTGTCGTCGCGGAGCCGCGGCGAGAGCGCGCGGAGCAGGAAGTGCGGATCGGGGAGCGCGGCGTCCCGCAGGAAGCCGAGGTGGATCGGCTCGATCTCGCGGCCGAGGCGCCGCGATCGGAGCCGGAGCTCGACCGCCGCCGCGTCGAAGCGGAGGGAGAGATCGCGGAGCGGCAGGACCTTGTCGCCGGGCGCGCCCGGCTCCCACGGGAGCTCGAGCGCCCACTCCGTGAGGCGCGGGTGCACCTGGAAGTTGAGACCGAGCGTGGGCGAGAGCTCGACGGGGAGCGGACCTTCCTCGCGCGAAAGGCGGCGGCGGATCGCCTCGAGGGCCTCGGGGGCGCGCCCCGCGGCGTCCGCGAGGTAGCGCGACAGGTACTTCGCGCGCCCGGCCTGCGCGCCGTTGAGCACGACGCGCGGCTCACCGCCGTCGCGCGGGCGGGGAGGCTCGATCTGGAGGAAGAGCGCCATCGACGACGGCGCGTCCGGGGCGGCGAGCCCCTCGAAGAGGCCTGGATCGAGGCGCACGACGTCGCCCGTCGCCGCGGCGGCGACGCGGCCGAGCTCCGCGTCGATCCAGCGGATCGGCTCGGACGCGCCGCGGATGCGCGCGACGCGCCGCGGGTCCTCGAGGAGCTCGGTCACGAAGCCGCCGACGTCGTCGCACACGCCGTCACGACCGAACCGCTCGACGAAGGCCGCGCAGAGGCGGCGGTGCGCGGCCCCGCAGGCGCTCGCGCGCACGAAGCGCACGACCGGCTCGAGCGCCGCGGCGAGCGCCCCGCGCGTGGCGGGGAGCTCCGCGCCGAAGGCGCCGTCCACCATCATATCCTCGAGCAAGGACGAGCGCCCGCGACCGCGGCCGAGCTCGGCGGCGAGGCGCGCGCGCGTCTCGACGTCGGCGGTCGCGTAGTCCTCGAGGTGCCGCGCGACCGAGCGGAGCTCGTCCGATGCGCCCGCGCACCCGATCTCGCCCAGGGCGTCCGCTGCGGCGCGCAGCGCCGCGGGGGTCGGCCCCACCGGGACGCTCGCCGGCTCGAGCATGCCCGCCTCGATGAGCTGCTCGAGGACGTCGCGGCACGCTCGCTCGTCGGCGTCGTCCGACGCGAGTGCCCGGGCGGCTTCCTCGAGCGTGCGCCCCTCGGCGCCCTCGACGAGGCGGGCGACGGCGGGGGTCCACCCGAGCGACATCAGCTCGCCCGACCCGGCGCGCGAGAAGACGACCGACGGCGCGGCGCCCGCCGCGAAGCGCCGGAGCGGGTTCATCCGGAGCGGCAGGCGCGCGCGTGCGTGGGCGTGAGCCGCCGGATGAGAGGACATCGCGCGCGCGACGAGCTCCCCGGCGCGCGCGAGCGCGAGCTGCGGGAGGCTGCGCCACCGCGCCGCCGCGGGCGCTCGCGGCGCGCGCGGCGCGTCGCCGGCGCCTGTCGGCGACGCGGAGAGGTCGAGCAGCGCGACGCCCGCGAAGCCGGCGAACGGCGTCGTCCGCGCCGTCGCGCGGAACACGTAGCGCGCGATCGTGGCCTCGCGGATCTGCTGCGCCGAGGTGAGCGGCGCGCCGCTCGGGATCTCCGCGAGCTTCTGCGCCGTGGTCCAGTGGTCGGCGCTCGAGAGCAGGATCCCCCCGAGCAGGCGCGAGCTCCCGAGCGTCTGCCGGAAGCGCTCCGACGCGGCGATCCACTCCGCGGCGAACGTCGCCTCGTAGCGCTCCTCCAGCGCGGCGCACCGGGCCGCGCGCGCGTCGACGAGCGCGAGCGCGGCGCGCGCCCCTACCGGCGGCGCGGTCCTCGCGCCCTCGAGCGCGCCGGGCGCCACGGCTTTTCCGTTGAACAGCCGCCGCTTCGCCTCGAGCGCCGCGCGGCGCAGCGCCTCGTCCTCGCACCCGTGCACGACGTCGAACAGGCTCGCCGCCGCCTCCGTCCGCGCGGCCGCGAGCTCGAGCTCGGCCGCGGCGAGCTCGCGTTCGATCGCGGGGCTCTCGCGGAGGCGGAGCCCGACGAGCGCGTCGGCCGGCATCCCCGCGACGCGCAGCGCGCCCCACGGCGCGATCTGGAACGCGCGGCTCATCGCGGCTGCCCGCCGCGAGGCGCCTCTCGGGACGTCGGGTGGCGGTGCCCTCCGACAGCGAACGCGAAGAACGCCGTATGGTCGCGGCCGTCGAGCCCGAGGACCTCATCGACGATCGCGGGGGCGAAGCCGCCGGTCGCCGTGTAGGTGAGCCCGAGCGTCTCCGCGACGAGGTAAAGGCGGTCGGTGAGCCACCCCGCCGCGAACGCCGCGCCCCGGTAGCCGCGATCGCCGAACGCCACGAGCCACCGCCCGATCGGGAGCACCAGGAAGAGCACCGCCGCGCCCGTGGCGTGCTCGTGCTGCAGGATCGCTGTCTCGGCCATCCGCGCGCGCGGCGCCGGACCGATCGGCGCGAGGCGGTGCTCGCCGCGGTCGTACCGGTGCGCGCCGGGCGGGATGCCGTCGACGTCGAAGACCACCGGGAACAGCAGCGGATCGAGCGTCGCGTCCGCGAGCCCCGCCGGCCGCGCCGCGGCTGCCGCGAGCAGCGTCCCGAGCGTCGCCGCGTCGAGGGCTCCCGTCGCCAGCCTCCCGCTCCGCCGCGCGGCGATGACCGACGCGAGCGAGCGCTGGACCGACTCGAGCGCGCGCGGCGCGGGCAGCGAGAGGGCGCGCTCCGCGTCCCCGGGCAGCGGCGACGGCGCGGGCAGCGCCGGCTCCGGCGACGGCCGCGCCTCGGGGTAGCGGCTCGCGAGGGCGAGCTCGGCGACCCCCCGCAGGGGCCGGGTCGCCGCGGCGAGCGTGGACGAGATCCTTTGATCAGCGAGCGACATCGCGAGCCTCCGTGGCTGCGCCCCTGAGCGCGATGAGGAGATGCGGTGCGAGATCGATGCCGTCGACGCCGACCACGCGGGCGACGACCTCGTCGTCGAACGCCCAGACAGTCGTCGCCGCGAGGCCGAGCTCATGGGCGAGGAGCTCCACGCGGTGGGCCATCAGCCCGGCGTCGAGCAGCGCGTAGGTGTACCCGCGCGCGTAGTACTTGGAGCACGCCCGCGCGACCGAGCCGACGACGACGATCACGGCGCCCGCGGACTCCACGGCCGCGGCGTGCTCGGCGCTCCCGCCCGCGAGCGCGGCGCGCGCGAGGGCGCCCGCGGCCACGCCGCCGCGGAGCGGCGTGAGCTCTCGCGCGGCGAGCTCGAACCGGTGGACGCCCGCCGCGATCCCGGGGACCCGCGCCACCGCGACGTACGCCTCCGCCGAGCCGAGGTTCCCGGCCGACGCTGTGTTGCGACGCACGTGCGCCTCGCCCCCGGCGCGGCGCTCGACGCGCCCGCCGAAGCTCAGCTCGAGCAGCGCGCCAAGCGCTCCCGCGTCGAGCGTCCCCGTCGCGTCGCGCCGGCGCGACAGCGCGACCCCCGCGGGCGCGCCGAACGCCGCGCCCAGCGGCGTGGCGACCTCGGTGCCGGCGCCCTCCGGAGGCCGCCGCGGCGACGGCGCGGCCGGCGTGCTCTGCAGCTTCCGCACCTCCGGGCTGATGTGCGCCTGCATCCCCGCGTGCTGGCCGATGTGCCACGGCTGGACGACCGTCGTGTTGTGGAACATCCGCGCGAGGCTCTCCGCGTGGCCGGACGGGAGCGTCGCCGTCCGCGGCGGCGCGTCGCCGCCGCAGAGCGGGCAGCTGGGCAGCCTGGTCATGAAGGGGTGGAGCGCCGTCTCGCCGGCGCCGGGCCGCCACACCTCGACGTGCTCCAGCGGGGCCACCGCGAGGAGCCCGCTCGCGTGGAAGATCGCGTGCTGCGCGACCCGGCTCACGAGCGCGCGCCCCCAGAGCGCGCGCTGCGCGGCGTCGTCGAGCGCGGGATCCGCCGCGGCGGCGGCGATCTGGAGCCGGACGCACGCCGGGCACGCGGATGCCCCGGGGATCGTGAGCGGCCCGATCGTCCACGTGCCGGGGTTCGCGGCGAGCATCGGGACGCGCGCCGCGATGCACGCGCGCGCCGCCGCCTCGAGCGCTGCCTGGTCGCCGATCACCACCGCCAGATCGACCTCGCCCCGCGCGAGCTCCCCGGCGCTCGCGGCGAGCAGGACGTCGGCGACGCCCGCCTCGCGGAGCATCGTCACGAGCATCCCCGCGAGCGGCTCGTCCCCCAGCGCGCGCAAGCGCGCGCCTTCGAGCGCCCGCTGCGCTTCCCCCCGGCTGCGGTTGCGCCCGGTCCGGCGGAGGTACCTGCTGAAGAACGCGCGCTGCGCCCGGCGCGGCTCCTCGGCCTCGTCGGCCGCGGCTCCCTCGCCCTCCTCCAGCATGCCGTGCATGTGCATCAGGTGGATCGCGTCCCGCAGGTCGGAGGCGACGATGCCCGGAAACGCGGCCTCGACGTCGCCGACGGTGCGCGTCCCGTCGAGCAGCGGCACGAGGTTCTCCATCACCCACGGGAGCGACGCTCCCTGGATGATCTGCGCCTCGCCGCCGACGACGTGGAGATCTCCGCCCGGGAGCGCCACGCGGAGGAGGTCCTCGACGAAGCGCGGGCGCTCAGGGCAGCGAAGCTCCCAGTAAAGCTCGGCGAAGCGGCTGAGATCGCGGGCCTCGTAGGCATCATCGGAAGGGCTCATCGTTCACCTCCCACGCCGGACGATCCGGCGAGCGCGAGCGGGTGCTCGGCGAAGTAGCCCGCGAGCGACGCCCCGCGCCCCGCCGCGTGCTCGCCGGCGGCGCACCGCCCGCACAGCCCGACCCGGGCGAAGCGCCGCGCGCGGAGCCCGCCCGACGTCACGTCACACTCCCAGAAGCGCCCCATGCGCGCGGCTCCGGCGCGGGGTGGCTCCGGCGCGCCGCGCTCCTTGAAGAGCGCGAGCGCCTCCGCGGCGAGCAGCGCCGCGGCCTGCTCGGTGACGGCCGCGAGCTCGCCCTGGAACCAGGGGCGAAGGTCGGCCGAGGCCCCGAGCCCATCGAGGGCATCGTGCGCCTCGAGGTCCAGCGCGACCGAGCGCACGCGCCGCGAGAAGCAGGCGAAGCACGGCGTGCGGCCGGGGACGATCGACGGCCCGATCCGGAGCTCGTGCGCGAGCAGCGTGCCCGACGTCCAGGCTACCTGCGCCGCGAACGCCGCCGCGTCGAGCGCGAGCGCCGCCGCGGGCCGGGGGCGATCTGTCGCGAGGACGATCACCGCGTCGGACGGCGCTTCCGGCACGCCGGTGCCCAGCGCCGATGTCGTGACCTGCGCCCCCGCGCCGGTCAGGAGCTCCGCGCAGCGGGCGCCGAGCTTTCCGTCACGGATGACGTGCACCGCGGGCGCGCCGGCGGCGCGCTCCGAGGCCGGGGTCTCCTCAGGCGAACGGGATCGGATCATCGGTGATCGACTCCTCTGTGCGAGCGCCGTACCCGAGCCTCTCTGGCGCGTCGTACAGGCGGGGGTGCGCGAGGTACCGCGCGTGGTGGGTGAAGCTGATGGGCAGGAGCTCGGGCACGATCACCTTCACGACGACGATCCCGAAGTCGCGGACCTCGGGCATCGTCACGTCGGCGGCGGCCACCTCCATGCCGAGCGCGGCGAGCCGCGCGACGATGGCCGCGAGCGGGTCGTCGCCCTCGATCGGCCGGGGGAAGGCGGTCGCGACCGGCGCCTCGCGCGTGGCGAACTCGAACCGCGCCGGCCCGTCGAGTCCCGCGTAGAGGCGCCCGAACGACTCGGGCGTCTGATCGGCGTCGGTGAAGAACGACTCCCGGGTGACGGGCGGAGCGGGCTCGGTCAGCGCCACCCGCAGGCTCCCCACCTCTTCGAGGACGCGCGCCGCCGCGGCCTCGCCGTCGGGGCGGCAGGCCGCCATCGCGATCGCGTGCGGCGCGCTGTGGGCGCACGTCTGCACGGCGCCGATCACGGGGACGCCGACGTCGGTCGTTAGATCGAGGAGCGTCGTCTCCGTGCCCGCGGCCTCGGCGCTGCGGAGGAGCTCCGCGACGAGCGGGCTCCGCGCGCTTCCGGGCGCGATGCGCGGCATCCGGAGCTGGTGCAGCCAGAACAGCGCGAGGCTGTCGCGCTCGATGACCTCGCACAGGCCGGAGAGGATCGCCTGCCGGAAGCTCGCGCCCGCCGCGAACCCCGTCGAGAGCGGGAAGAGCGCGTGCTCGCGGATCGGCAGCGGCAACCCCATGTACGTCGCCGTGAGCGGCACCCAGATCGGGCGCTCGTGGGTGAGCGAGAAGCCGCGCACCCAGAGCTCGTCGCGATCCGGATCGGGCTCGCGCAGGCGGAAGGCCGACGGCGCGCGGGCCCGCTCGCGCGCAGAGCAGCGCGGCAGCCGCGCGGGGTCGAGCGCGCGATCGCCGAGCGAGCGCGGCGTCGCGCGCAGCACCCCCTCGGTCGGGTACATGACGCCGCAGTAGCGCTCGAGGGCCTCGCAGACGGCCCGGATCTGGGCCGTGGTCTCGTCGACGGCCGTGCCCGAGCCGGTGAGCGACCCGAGCTTCGAGCCCACGCGGGACGGGCCCGGGTGGAGCGCCGCGGCCCTGCCGAGGAACGCGGTGAAGCCGTGCATCTGCCCCTCGAATCCGGGGGGAAAAATGAACCGGCGGACGCGGCGGATGATCCCGCAGCGCTCGTCGATGAGCGGCGCGAGGCGATCGATGAGCGAGATCTCCGACATGGTGGCGGCTCCTTGAACGGGGCGGGCGGCGCCCCAGGGGCCCGGACGCGCGACGCGCGTCCGGGCCGCCCAGGGTGCGCCTACGGGTTCACTTCTTGTCGGCGCCGAGCTCGACGCCCTTGGCGATCGCGGCCGAGACGAGGGCGTCCTGGCCCATGACGTCGAGCGCCTTGTCGTGCATGCGAATGACGCTCTCGAGCTGCCCCTCGTCGAGGCTGTCGAAGGCCGCGCTCGACGCGGCCTCGATCGAGCTGACCGAGGAGAAGCACCCGCTCGTGCAGGCGGAGCTCAGGGGAACGCACTGCAGCGTCTCGTTGCTCTTCTCGCTGATCTTCTTGAGGGTGAGCTCGAGGCGCTGCACGCCGGCCTTCGTGTCGACGACGTCGGACGCGCCGGCGGTCGTCTGCATCTCGAGCATCGACTCGGTATTCTGGATATTCAACATGGCAATCTCCTTCAGACGGTGACTACGTATCGACGGGCGCGGTCACTCCCGATGATCCGCGAACGACCGCGCGCGCCCTCTCGGATTCGCTCCGAAGAGTCCTTGAGGTCCAAGGCGGCATGTCGCCTGTGACACCCCGTGATCGTCGAGCCGGACAACGAGCGTGCCTTCCGGCGCCGCTCCAGCCCCGAAGCTCGCGGTCCTTCAAGCAACGCGCGTGCCGCGGGGCCCGAGCTCACGACCGCGGCCCGGGACCGGCGGAGCGCCGGCCAGGGCGCGGGCGGCATCCCCAGGATGCGGCCCTCGATGCGCAGGTACGCGCGCAAGTGAGCGAGGTTTCGCTCAACATGCGCACGCATGTCTCCGAGGGCGCCGCGGGGACGAGGAGCGCGCTCGGGGAGAAAGCATCATGTGGACGTGGGTGCGCCGGGATCAACCGGCACGGAGACGGGTATGCAAGAGACCTACATCGAAGGCGTAGCGAGCCACGATGGCCCCGAGTCATGCGCAGGCATCCGCGAGGAGGTCGGCGAAGCGTTGACAGGGGTACGCGCAGGCAGGGACATCGAGCGGCGAAATCACGTCGATCGGGGTGCCGTGTGCGAGCACCGGGAGATCCCCTGGCTCCCCGGTGCGCTGGACTGCGTACGCGAAGCAGCAAGACGGGACAGGAGCCGGATGTCCCTGGAAAAGGAAATCCAAACGTTTCGGAACGTCAAGCCCCAGCTGCGGGACCTACCCCCGGGTTGGCAGAACTTCCTTCCATGCGATCCGACACCCTCCTGGAAAAGCGACGCCAGTTCAACACATTATCCATGCATCCAAGGCGCCGCCCTCACTCCATAGCCTGCGGGATCTGCCAGGCACGGACGAGCGCGCATATTCGACGTAATTAAGCGTCGCTACCGCCACCACCCTCACCGTGGTACCCTTTCACTGTCGGACTCCACGGCGCAGGGGCGGCTTGGCGCCCTGGTTCTCGCTCGCTGTGGAGTGATTGAAGATCATACCAAAGGGGGAGGGAGAGCGTCATGTCAGATCACGACGAGACGGCCGCATTCTGGGGCGGCTGCGAAGGCGTGCCTGAAGGTCGAGTCGCGCTCGTGTTGACCGGCGCGGGGGCCCGCGGCGCATACGAGGCCGGCTTTGTTTCCAGGCTGCTGCCCGAGCTCAAGCATAGTCGGCCGAAGATCCTCGTCGGCACCAGCGCTGGCGCCATCAACGCCGCCTTGCTCGCGACGCTGGGCCACAGGACCGCGGAGGACGTCAGTCGCGAGATCGTGGAACGCTGGCAACGCATCAACAAAGAGATTGTCCTGGGGTCGGTCTGGGTCTCCTTGCTCCGCGCAGGCATAAAATACGTCGCCAGCTTGCTGCTCGGCACGGATGGCCCCAGGAGCTTGCTCGACACGGGGCCGCTGCTATCCAATCTAAAAAATCAGACCCTGATCGACTGGGACATCATCAACGACAACATCAATGAAGGCGAGGAACCCTATGTCGATGTGCTCGCGGTCGCCACGACCGAGAGCGGCTCGGGGAGAACCAAGGTATTCTATCAAACACGCCGTGACGATCTTGCGACGGTGCCGCCGGACGACACGCGAGCTATCGACTACGTCCGCACCGAGCTGTCGGCAGAGCACGTGCTGGCGTCGGCCGCGATCCCGGTCCTGTTCCCGCCGGCCTGGATCGGCTCGCCGGCTCGCGGCCGCTACTTCGTCGACGGTGGATTGCGCCTCAACGCGCCGCTGGCGCCCGCGATGGCGTTCGGCGCCAATCACATCATCGTGGTCTCGACGGATTCCCGGCTGTATGGTTCGTCGGCAGCAGTGAACATCCACCACTCACCATCGATGCAAGATCACATCTTGCAGATCATGCGCGTGATAACCTCCGATCGCATGGTCGAGGACGTTCGGGTGCTGCTGGAACAGAACCGGTTGCTCCTCAAGATTGCCAAGGAAACAACGGAGAAAGGTGCGCTTCGGGAACAGAATCGCGTCGCAATCATCTTCGGCGGCCCGTCAGGGCAAGACGACGTCGGCTCCGTGGCGGCGAGAGCCCTGGAAGACATCCTGCGTGGCACGCGCAAGCTGAATCATCTCGATCTCAGCCTTCTGTATTGGCTGACCTCCGTGAACCCGTACAGCCGTCCCGACGTGCTCAGCTATGTACTGTTCGAACCCGAGTTCATCAGCGCTGCGATACGGGCGGGCATTCAAGACGCCGATGAGCTCATCGAAGACAACCCGACAGAGCGGGAGCTCTGGACGGCGATGTGCAGGAAGCACGAAAAGGGTGTAGAACGAGCAGGGGGGCGCCGGTAAGCGTTTGTCGCCTGGAGCGCTTGTCCCGCAGCCGCCGTGATGATCGTTCGGGACGTCGCGCGTATCCAGAACCGAGGTGAAGGCTCTATGATTTCCTAGCCGCTCATCGAGTTCATCGGCGACGCGATGCTCGCGCTCTTCGGCGCCCCGTTCGCGACCGGCGACGACGCCTGCCGCGCGTCGCCTGCGCGATCGAGATGCAGCTGGCGATGGACGCGGTGAACGACCGGAACAGCGCGAGGTGCGCATCCACTTCACGTCCTCGTCGCCTGGGCTCGTCGGGCTCGTGCAGGAGCTCCACCGCGCGGAGGCCTAGCGACGCCGCGGCCGCAGGACGGCGGCGCCCGCGACCTCACCGGAAGATCGCGCCGGGAGGCGCGACCCAGGCAGCACGCCGGCCGAGGCCCTCGCCTGCGGCGAGCGCATTCCATCCAGGGGGAGCGCGCCGCGAGGCCAGCCGTCAGGTATCGTGTCGTTCCCACAAGGCACCGAAACACCATGCGCCAAGACCGACTCGCCCTCTCTCTCCTGCAGATCGCCCTGCTCGCGGCGTGCGCGCAGCGCCCTGACCCGGGCCCCGGCCCAGGGACGGACGCCGGGCCCACGTTCCCGTGCCCGCCGGGCGCGTTGGAGACCGGCGCGGGCTGCGAGCCGGCGGGGGTCCCGCCCGGGCGGTGCGGGAGCGGCTTCGCGCCCGACGGAGCGCAGGGCTGCGTGCCCGTCCTGCCGGAGGAGGCGGGCCCGCCAGGTCAGATGGCCATCCCCGGCGAGGCGGCGTGGCGTGACGTCGCTCCCTGCGGGGCGGGCCCGTGGGGCGGCGCGCCGATCGATGAGACGACCGAGTTCGTCGATGCGGCCTACGCCGGGATGGCCAGCGACGGCACGGAGGCCAGGCCGTGGACGATGATCCAGGACGCGGTCGACCACGCGGGCGAGGGCGCCCTCATCGCGATCGCGGAGGGCAGCTACGTCGAGGAGCTGCTGATCTCGAGGCAGCCCGTGCGGCTCTGGGGCCGGTGCCCCGCGCGCGTCGAGATCGTCGGGCCGCCCGCGGCGCGGATCGCCGTCCAGGTCGACACGGGCGCGAGCGCCACGGAGATCCACGACCTCGCTGTCCGCGGGCAGGGCATCGGCCTCGGTGTGGCGAACGTGCGCGATGTCGTGGTCGAGCGGGTCTGGATCCACGACACGAGCGACGTCGGCCTCCTCGTCGCAGGCGTGGAGTCCGAAACGAGCCTGACCGTGCGCGGGGCGCTCGTGGAGCACACCACGGGCGCGGGCATGGTCGTGGCGAACGCCGCGTTGACGCTGGAGGGCACGGTCCTGCGCGACATCGATCTCGCCACCGGGGACCCGGAGCACCCGTTCGACGGCCATGCGATGGCGATGCAGGTCGAGTCGTTCGAGCGCCGCGCGAGCGTGACGGCGCGATCCGTCGTCATCGAGCGCGTCGGAGGGCTCGGGATCAGGTTCTCCGGGGCGGACGGCATCGTCGAGGACAGCGTCATCCGCGACGTCGCCTGGCTCGCGGAGGACATGCCGGGCACCGGGCTCGCGGCGACCCACATCCCGAGCTTCGATCCGGGGACCCTCACGGTCCGGGGCAGCGCCCTGGAGCGGAACCACACCGCCGCCATCGCGGTGATCGGCGCGGAGGCGACCATCGAGGCGACGGTCGTGCGCGACACGGGCTCGGGGGCGGCGGAGGGCGATGCGGTCCACGGCGTGGGCCTCTACGCCGAGTCGAGCCCCGTCGACGGGCGCCCCTCCCGCGTGGCGCTCCGGCACGTCCTCGTCGAGCGGAGCCGCGAGAGAGGGGTCGTCGTCAACGGCTCCGACGGCGAGATCGATGGCCTCCTCGTGCGGGAGGTCGTGCTCGGCGCGCCGGACTACGGTGCCGGGATCGAGATCGCGCACGATCAGCGACGCGCGAACGTCCGGGTGCGCGGCAGCGCGGTGGAAGGCAGTTACGGGACCGGGATCGCCGTCTTCGGGGCCGACGCGGCCCTGGACTCGACCGTGGTGCGCGACACGAGGCCGCTGCCGAACCAGGAGTTCGGCCGGGGCGTCAATGTCCAGTCGCTGCCCGACCTCGGCGAGCGCGGAAGCGCGCGCCTGCACAACGTCCTGATCGAGCGGAACAGCAATGTGGGCGTCTTCCTCAGCGACTCGGACGCGACAGTCGAGTCGACCACGATCGCGGACACCCTGGGGCCCACGCCCGAGGGCATGAACGGCTGCGGCATCCTCGCATACAACAACGAGACGGGTCAGGCGAACGTCGTTGTCCGGGACAGCGCGATCGAGCGGAGCGCCGCGGCCGGCATCTACAACCTCGGCGCGACGGTGCAGATCGGGTCAACGACCTTCACGTGCGAGCCGCTCGACATCGTGAGGTACGTCGATGAGGCCTCCCTGACGGTCTACGAGGATCTGGGCGGGAACGTCTGTGGCTGTGAGGGCCGCACCATCGACTGCAGGGCGGAGCCGACGAGCATCGAGCCCCCCCGCGCGCTGCCGCCGCCTCCGCCTCTGCCCGAAAGCGAGGGCTGAGACTCCCGTTCGTCCGCTACCATGCGCGGGCTGGCCCCATGCTTGGGTGGTGGCCGGATTCGAACATGAAGACGGGAAAGCGGGAAGAAAAGATCAATGATCTTCCCGCCTTCATGTGAATCACTCTGCGTCAAATAAGGCCGTGCAACCAGGGACGAACCCGGGTGATGAGGAGCTAGAGCGACAAACGGGTTGAAACCGCCAGAAGAGAGCAGAATTTCGAGCCGCCCAGGCGCCAAGGACGCCAAGAAAAGAACATTATCTTGGCGTCCTTGGCGGTTCATTTCTCTCTCGATCAACGTGATCGGTATTCTAGCAGTCGAAGACGCCAGCGCCTCTCTCGATCTCGCCGAACGGGTCCACGAGCGCGCGCACCAGCAGGCGCGCCGGGGCGCTCCGGATGCCCCTCGCCGCGCGCCAGGTGGCATACCGCAGCTCGCCCAGGAGAGCCCCGGCGAGCGGCGTATAGACGAGATCGAGGGCCGAGGGGCGGACGCCGTTGGCCTCGTAGCCGTACTCCCATAGGTGGGTGCCGGCGATGGCGAATGCCACCGCGGCCGGCGCGCTGAAGCGGCAAGTCCGGGCCCTCAGGTAGATCTCGCTCCCGAGCAGGCCGTGGCCGAACACGTTGATCGGCCAGGGGTCGTGATCCCACCGGAAGGCCGGCTGAGCGGCGTCGAAGAGCGGCGGCCTCGTGAACGCCTCGCCATAGTGGTATCCCCAGCGCTCCGGGCGAAAGTCGGCGAAGGGGTCGGGCCACAGCACCGCTTCCACGCTGCGGGTCACCGTGAACACGGCAAGGGTGTGCACGATCGGCGGCGTCCAGGCAGGATCGGCGCGCTCCGGCGGGGCCGCGGCCGAGCCAGCCCGCGGAGCCACCGAGCCAGCCCGCGGAGCGGCCGAGTCAGCCCGCGGAGCCACCGAGCCAGCCCGCGGAGCGGCCGATTCGACCGGAGCAGCCGCCGTGGCCTGGCCGGCACACGCGGCCGAGAGGACGGCGAGGACAGCGGCGGCGCACGTGCGGATCGGGCCCATCGGGGACGGCGGACGCGGCGCCCGCCGGGGGGCGGCGACCGGACGCGAGTCTAGCGCGACCGCGAGCATCGCGCGCCAGGAGAACCGCGCGCCAGCTCCCCTCTCCCGCCGCGGCGCCCGCGACGCCCTGCTCATCCCCTCGCCGCCTGTCGCCAACGCGGCGCCGGGCAGCGGCGTCGGCCCCCCGGAGGGCTCGAGTATGCTCCCGCGGCATGGCCGAGATCATGATCATCACCGGCGGCAACCGCGGCATCGGCGCCGCCACCGCGTCGCTCGCCGCGCAGCATGGCTACGCGGTCGCGGTGAGCTACCTGCGCGACGAGGCCGCCGCCGCGCGGGTGGTCGAAGCGATCCGCGCGCGCGGCGGCGTCGCCCTCGCGATCGCGGCCGACGTGAGCGTGGAAGACGACGTCGTGCGCCTGTTCCAGACCGTCGACGGCGCCCTGGGGCCGGTCACGGCCCTCGTGAACAACGCGGGCGTGCTCGACCGACAGGCGCGCCTCGAGGACATGACCGCGGCGCGCGTGCAGCGCATCCTCGCCACCAACGTCCTCGGCAGCGTCCTGTGCGCGCGCGAGGCGGTCCGGCGCATGTCGTCGCGCCGCGGCGGCAAGGGAGGCGCCATCGTGAACGTCTCGTCCAGGGCCTCGCAGCTCGGCTCCCCGGGCGAGTACATCGATTACGCCGCCTCGAAGGCCGCGGTCGACGCGCTCACGATCGGCCTCGCGAAGGAGGTCGCGGCGGAGGGTATCCGCGTCAACGCCGTGAGGCCGGGGATCATCGACACGGACATTCACGCGAGCGGCGGCGACCCAGGGCGCGCCGAGCGGCTCCGGGCGACCCTCCCCCTGGGCCGCGCCGGCAGCCCCGAGGAGGTCGCGCGCGCCATCCTGTGGCTCGCCTCGAGCGAGTCCTCCTACTGCACGGGCTCCCTGCTGGACGTCGCAGGCGGCCGCTGAGCCCCGCCGGGCCGCCCGCGCGTCACCGCCGCTCGCGCGCCCCGATCGCGCGGGCCACGACGGCCGCGAGCGTCCGCGCCGCCTCCAGGAGCGCCGGCTCCGCGTGCGCGCCGAACCCCAGGATGAGCCCGGGCACGCGCGACGCCCCGGCGCGCGACGCCGTGCTGCGCGAGAGCGGCAGCGCGTCCACGCGCGGTGTTGCGCGACACGCCGAGCTCCCGCGCGAGCTCGCGGGACGAAGGCAGCAGGTGAGCGGGCTGGAGGACGCCATCGAGCACGGCGCGGCGCAGCTGCTCCACGAGCTGGGCGGCCAGGGTCGCGGGCGCGCCGCGCTGGAGGCGGAGGAAGGCGTGGGAGGCGGAGCGCGCTGGCACCATCGAAGTCCGCGGCTGTGGCCCTTTCCAGGGTGCCAGCTCCAGGTCACTGTGTCGACGAGGAGCCAGCCATGCGCACCGAGGATGACCTCACCACGCCGACCATCGCTCGCCAGGGGCGGATGCCCGCCGAAGGCAAAACCGGCGAGCTGTCGTCGCGCATCGCGCGCCGCGCGGCCGAGGCGCACGCCGGGCAGCCGCTCGACCGCCTGCTGGCGGAGGACCTCCCGGGCAACGAGCTGACCACGCTGCTGCTCCATTCCCTGCGCCAGCGCGCGCTGCGGCGGAGCTTCGCCGACGTCCTCGACCACGCCGAGCGGGCGCCGATGACGCACGCCTCCACCGCCGACGCCCGGCGCCTGCACGCGTTCGACGCGGCGGCGTTCGCGGCGGCGGCGGCCTTCGAGGTGGTGGATCTTGCGCCTGTCGTCCCGCTCGGCGCCACCGCGTGCGCCGGCGTCGAGCCGAACAACGTGCTCGCGACGGTCCGCTTCGCCGAGGTCGCCGCGGACCCGACGACGGGGCTCGCGCTGCACGCGGCGCGGCGCCGGCGCGAGGCCCGGGGCGGCGAGTCGCTGCGGTTCTGCGCGAGCCAGCGCGTCCTGCGCATGCAGCCCACGAAGACCCCGGGCTTCACGCCGCACTTCCGCCTGTTCGCGCTCGTGACAGCGGCCCGCTCGCCGGGCCGGAGCGAGGACGACGCCTGCGAGCGCCGCGCGCTGCTCGAGCACCTGCTCGTCTGGGCCGATCTGGTCCGCGCGCTGCCGGGCGCCGGCTTCCGCGCGGCGGGGCTGCGCGTGGTCCTCTCCGACACGTCCCTCGTCCGGGCGGCCCTCGCCGCGCGCGGCCTCGACGCCGACGCGCTGGCGCGGCGGGCGAAGGCGCACGAGCCCGGCTCGACGGAGGCGGCCCTGCGCGAGGCCTCCGTCGATCTGCCGCGCGCGGCCGCGGATCTCGTCGTGGCCGCGCGGTCGCTCGGCCTCGGACCGGAGCTCCTCGCGCGGGCCGAGCGCTGGGTCGCCGAGGTGGCCGAGCCGCTCGCGCGCGCGCGGCCGGAGGTCGAGGTCGTCCACGATCTCGCGCGGCTGCAGGGGCTCGGCTACTACACCGGGCCGTTCATCCAGCTCCACGTCCGCCGGGACGACGGCCTCGAGCTGCCGCTCGGGGACGGCGGCGCGGTGCCGTGGCTCGGCGCGCTGCTCTCGAACCGCCGCGAGCGGATGGTCGCGACAGGGCTCGGGGCCGAGCTGCTCGTGAAGCTCTTCGATCGATCGACCACCCGAGCCGGCGAGGCTCGACCGGAGGAAGCGACCCGATGATCCTCGAAATGCCCTCTCTCACGCTCCGCCCCTGGACGCCGGCCGACGCCGGCGCGCTCGTGAAGAACGCGAACGACCGCCGCGTCTGGGCGAACCTCCGGGATCGGTTCCCGCACCCGTACACGCGCAAGGACGCCGAGGGCTGGATCGCCTTCTGCACCGAGCACGCGCAGCCCGGCGAGGGCCTGGCGATCGTGGTGGACGGGGAGGTGGCCGGCGGGATCGGCCTCGAGCGTTTCGACGACGTGCACCGGCGCACCGCGGAGATCGGCTACTGGCTGGGCGCGCCCCACTGGGGCCGCGGGCTGGCCACCCAGGCGGTCCTCGCGTTGACCCGGTACGGGCTCGAGCAGCTCGGCCTCGAGCGCATCCAGGCCGGGGTCTTCGACTGGAACGGCGCGTCCGCCCGCGTGCTCGAGAAGGCGGGTTACGCGTACGAGGGGCGGATGCGCCGTCACGTGGTGAAGGACGGGCGGGTGGGAGACGTCCTGCTCTACGCGCGCGTCCGCGAGGAAGGCGCGGCTGGCGAGCGGCAATGAACCCCCGGGCAACCCCGGGGCAGGCCGCTGTCCAGGGCGGGGTTCCGCCCGCCAGCAACCGAGCCTCTCCGCTCGGGGTACCGCTCCTGACGGGGCCTGAGCCGCGCCGGGTCCCGGGCCCTGCTCAGGCCGGGTGCAGCGGTGCTCCCACCTCCGCGGCAGACGCCTCCTGTGCGGCCGGCTCCGCGACCGGGATCGTGAAGTAGAACCGGGCGCCCTGCCCGATCTCGCTCTCCACCCAGATGCGGCCTCCGTGCGCATCGACGATCCCCCTGGCGATGTAGAGGCCCAGCCCGGTGCCCTTCTTCCCTCGCGTCTCGTCCTTCCAGAACCGCTCGAAGAGGCTCGGGAGGTTCTCGGGGGGGATCCCCGGCCCGGTGTCGACGACGGCGAAGCGGGCCATCGGCCCCTCCCGGTCCACCGAGAGGGTCACCTGACCGCCCTTGGGCGTGAACTTCAGCGCGTTCTCGAGGAGGTTCGACAGCACCTGGAGCACGCGCTCCCGCTCCGCGCGGATCAAGAGCCCGGGCTCCTTCGCGCTCTGCTCGAAGCGCACCTGTCTGGATTCGGCGAGGGGGCCGAACATCTCCAGGGTCTCGCGGAGGAGCTCCTCCAGCGCGCACGGCGCCGGCGTCACGGAGAACTGGCTGGCTTCCATCGTCGTCACGTCGAGCATGGTCTTGATCAGCCGATCCATCCGCCTGGTGACGTTCTCGATCGACGCCGCGTGCTGCCGTATCTTCTCGGACTCCGCTTCCTTCCGCACCAGCGCGGCCTTCATCACGATGACGCCGAGCGGATTGCGCAGGTCGTGCGCCACGATGCCCATGAGCTCGTCGCGGGCCGCGAGGGCCTTGCGCGCGGCCTCGCGCGCGTCGCGCACCTGCTCGTACGATCGGCCGAGCCGCTTCGTGAAGTACCACGCGATTCCGAGGCCAGCCAGCACCAGCAAGCCCAGCAGCCCATACAGCCGCTGTTCCAGCTGGACTCGTTCCATCTTTGCACGCTCGTAGTGGTCCTTGACGACGGCTTCGTTGTAGTCGATGAGGCGAGCGAGGCGAGCGTCGAGCTCGCGGCGGAGCGGCCGCAGCTCCGCGTCGAACCGACGCACGACGGCGCTCGTGTCCTCGGACCGCTGCCGGGCAGCGAACAGCTCTTTCTGGAGCCGGATGAGGTTCCTGGCCGCCTGGTCGATATCCGCTACCAGCCGGAGACCCGTCGGGCTGAGCGGCTGCTCGCGAAGCGTGCGAACGTTCTCGCTGAGGCGACCCCTGGAGTCCTGGGTCTCTGTGAGGAGCTGGTATTCTCCGGAGAGGAGATAGCCTCTGCCCTGGGACACGACGAGCTCGCTGCTCCATCGGAGCCGCTCCACGAGCGTAACTGCGTGCTCCTTGGCGCGAAGCCGGGCGATCTGAGCGTCTGCCACGGACGAGAAGCGTCGAATCGAGAACGCCATGCCGATCGCCAGGAGCACGGTCAGAATGGCGTAGCCCATCTTCGCCGTGGCCTCGAAGCGCGTCCGCGTCGGCATGGCCGGAGTCCTTCCTGATCTCAATTCCCTCCGAAAACTAGACCAGGCAGAGCGATGAGCAAGGTGGCCCCGGAGCCGCGCCGGAACAACGTCGAGCGCCGGCGGCGAGCGAGAGCGCACAGGGGCCAGGGCGATCGCGAGCGCCCTGGAAATACGGCAACTCCGTCCATTGCCGCTTTGCTGGTGTTTCGCCCGAGCGCCCTCGCGGCCCGCATGGGCGCACGGCCTCGCGGCCGGCTGGCGAGCTCACCCCTTCTCGACGGTCTGGTAGCACAGGAGGACGACCCCGCTCCTGAACGTCTTTGTCGCCGTGAGCTTCAGGTTGAGCCGCTCCTTGAGCCCCTTGAATATCGGCCGACCATCGCCCAGGGCCACGGGGTTCACCATGATCGCGAACTCGTCGACCAGGCCCTGCTGCGCCAGCTGGGTCACGATGCTCCCGCTGCCCAGGACCGTCATGCTCTTCCCGGGCACCTGCTTCATCCGCCTCACCTCTTCCTCGAGGTTGCCGTTCACGAGCCTCGTGTTGCTCCACTCGGCGTCCTTCAGCGTCCTCGAGAAGACGACCTTCTCCGCGCGGTTCATCCCCTCGGCGACGGCCGGGGCGTTCTTGAGCGCGTCCGGCGTCGGCCAGTAGCTCGCCATGTGCTCGTAGGTCACGCGCCCGAACAGGAGCGTACTTCCGGAGCCGAGCGAGCTGGCAGCGAACTCACCCTCTTCCGCGCCGTGGCTGTTCCAGCTGAGGTCCCCGTTCGGTCCGGCGAAATAGCCATCGAGCGTCACGAAGTTGAACACATTCACTGTTCCCATGTCGACCTCCAGCGGTTCGGTTTCCGTCAACGAGCAAGAGGGTAAGCCCCGGAGATGATCGCGGTCCCGAGGCGACTCACGAGCTGGCCCCGGTGAACAAGAGCTCCAGGTAGCGGCGCAGGTGGCCGAGGCACTCGGCCGCGACGTCGCGCCCGCCCCTCGCCTTCGCGAGGACGAACGCGCCCTGGATCACGGCCTGCGTGAACAGCGCGAGGCCGTCGGCGCTCCACCGCGCCTCGGGCGCGTAGCGGCTCCTGGCGGCGGCGACGTCCTGGGCCACGGACGCCGCGTGCGCGCTGATGTGCTTGTCGCAGGCTGCGCGGATCGCGGGGTGGGTGCCGTAGGTCTCCTGCACCATCGTCCCGAGCAGGCACGTGAAGTCCGGCAGCGCGCCCCGGAGGATCGCGATGCGGAAGTCGACGTAGCCGAGCAGCCGCTCGAGAGGGTCCGTCGCGCTCGCATACGGAGCGGCCGCGAACCTGCTGTCGGCCATCGTGGCAAAGCGCTCGGCCGCCGCCAGCGCCACGTCTTCCTTGCTCTTGAAGTGATGGAAGAAGCTCCCCTTGGTCAGGCCGGCCGCCTCACACACATCCTCCACCCGGGTCGCGACGTACCCCTTCGAGCGGATCACCCGGATGGCGGCGTCGACGAGCTGCGATCTGGAATCTCGCGTGGAGTCAGGTGATTTCATGCCATACCTACCGGTCGGTATGGACCGTACCAACAAGTCGGTATGGCCGGCAAGCGCCGCGTGCGCCGGCTTCGACAGGTGCCGGGAGGGGGCGCGCGGACAGGCGATGGAGGCGAGCTTCCGGCGCGCTCGAGCGGGGCGGCTCGGCTCGTCCTGGTGGGGACGCGCACGTCCGCGGATGACGCGTATGCCTTCCTCGGTGTAAAGGATGCTTGCCATGGCTGACCGCGCTGCGAACCGGGTCCGCGAGCGGCGCGAGGCGCGCGGGCTGTCGCAGGTCGCGCTCGCGGAGCGCGCCTGCCTCACGCGGCAGAGCGTGGGCGCCATCGAGGCGGGCCGCGCCACGCCGGCGGTCGACGTCGCGCTGCGCATCGCGAGGGCCCTCGACTGCCAGGTGGAGGACCTCTTCGACGGCACGCGCGCGCGGGAGGCGGCGGCCTTCGTCACCGCCGAGGCCGACGCCCCGGCGGCGCCGGGCCGCGCCGCGATGGCGCGCATCGCGGGCCGCTGGGTCGCCTACCCGCTCGTGGAGGACGCGGTGCGGATGGCCGCGGACGGCATCGTGACCGGCGAGCGGCGCGGGAAGGCGGCCGTCGAGCCCCTCCGGGCGCTCGCCGAGGTGGAGGAGAACGTCGTGATGATGGGCTGCGCGGCTGGCCTCGGGCTACTCGCCGACCGCCTGAACACGAGGCCGGGGCCGGGCCGGTTCCTCTGGTTCCCCCGCTCGAGCACCGCGGCCCTCCAGGCGCTGGCGAGGCAGCGCACCCACATCGCGGGCGTTCACCTCGTCGACGCGCGCACGGGCGAGGCGAACGTCGCCGATGTCCGCCGGCTCGGCCACGGCGAGCCGATCGTCCTCATCACGCTGGCGCGCTGGGAAGCGGGCCTCGTCGTGCGCCGCGAGGAAGCGGACCGCATCCGTGGCGTCGCCGACCTCGGTCGCCCTGGCCTGCGCCTCGCCGGCCGCGAGGCGGGCGCCGGCGCCCAGCGGCTCCTCGAGCGCGAGGTGCGCGATCGCGGGCTGCCGCTCGAGCTCGCGCGCAAGCCGCAGCTGCGGGTCGCGGGCCACCTCGACGTCGCGCGCGCCGTGGCGATGGGCGCGGCGGACACGGGCGTCGCCACGCGCGACGCCGCGATGGCGTTCGGACTCGGCTTCGTGACCCTCGCCGAGGAGCGTTACGACCTCGCGATCCCGCGCGAGGCGCTCGCCGACGCCAGGGTGCAGCGCTTGCTGGACGTCCTCGTCTCGGGGGAGTTCCGCCGTGAGCTCTCGGTGCTCGGCTACGACGTCCGCCCGGCGGGCGAGCGGGTCGCCGAGGTCGGGGCGGCGTGATGGCGCGCGCGGAGGCACGGAACGCGCGGAACCGAGGGGTCGCGCAGATGCGCTGTGCCCGGAGATCGCTTTTGCGGTTCCTCCTGCTCGTGCTGGTGGCGGCGTTCCTCATCTCGTCTGGCGGCTGCGAGCGCGCGGAGCCGGCGCCTGCCGGGCGCGAGGAGAGGCTCGTCGTCTTCGCCGCCGCCTCGCTGCGGGACGTGTTCACCGCGATGGGCGAGGACTTCAAGCGCGCTCACGCCGGCGTCGAGGTCACCTTCAACTTCGCCGGCACGCAGGAGCTCCGCACGCAGCTCGAGCACGGCGCCGCGGTCGACGTGTTCGCCTCGGCCGATCAGCGCCACATGGACGAGCTCGTGAGATCCGGGCGCGCGGTGAGCCCGGCCGTCTTCGCTCGCAACGAGCCCGTGATCGTTGTCGCAAAGGAGAGCGCCGGCACCGTCCGGGGGCTCGCGGACCTCCCCGCCGCGGCCCGCATCGTCATCGGCACCCCGGAGGTCCCGATCGGCCGCTACACGCTGGAGCTCCTCGACCGCGCGTCCCGGTCCATGGGCGCCGACTTCCGCGCGCGCGTCGAGGCGAAGGTCGTGTCGCGCGAGCTGAACGTGCGCCAGGTGCTGGCCAAGGTGCGCCTCGGGGAGGCGCAGGCCGGCGTCGTCTACCGGACGGACGCGCAGGCGGCGCAGGACGGCGTGTCGATCGTGGCGATCCCGCCCGACATCAACGTCGTCGCCGAGTACCCGATCGCTGTCGTGGCCGGCGCCGCGCACCCCGGGCTCGCGCGCGCCTGGGTCGATCTGGTCCTCTCGGAGGCCGGGCAGAGCGCCTTGCGGCGCGCCGGGTTCCTCGGGCTTTCCGGGGGCGGACCGGGCCCGTGAGCGCGCGCCTCCGCGCGGAGCGGGGTGTCCTGGCCGCGGTCGGCGGGGTCCTCGTGGCGTTCCTGGCCGTGCCGATCCTGGCGCTGTTCGTGACGGCCACGGCGGCGGACGTCGGGCAGGGGCTGCGTCATCCCCTCGTGTGGCCCGCGCTGCGCCTGAGCCTCGTCACCACCTCTGTCAGCCTCGTCGTCGTGGTGATCCTGGGAACGCCGCTCGCGTGGACGCTCGCGCGCGCGGGTGGGCGCATCGCGCGCGCCGTCGAGACGGCGGTGCAGCTGCCCATCGTGATCCCGCCCGCTGTCGCGGGGGTCGCGATGCTGCTCGCCTTCGGGCGGCGCGGGCTCCTCGCTGGCTGGCTGTATCCGGAAGGGTGGTCCGTGACGTTCACGACGACGGCGGTCGTCATGGCGGAGGTGTTCGTCTCGGCGCCGTTCTTCGTGCAGGCGGCGACGAGCGCGTTCCGTCGGGTCGACGCGAAGCTCGTGGTGGTGGCGCGGACGTTCGGCGCGTCGCCGCTCCGGGTGTTCTTTCGCGTGGCGCTGCCGCTCGCAGCCCCGGGGCTGGTCGCTGGCGCGGCCATGAGCTGGGCCCGCTCCCTCGGCGAGTTCGGCGCGACGCTCATGTTCGCCGGGAACCTGCAAGGGCAGACGCAGACGCTCCCGCTCGCCATCTACACGGCGCTCGAGGCGGACATGCGCGCCGCGCAGGCGCTGTCGATGGTCCTGGTCGTCGTGGCGTTCGCGCTGCTCCTGTCCGTGCGGGCCGTGGCGCGGCGCTCTGCCGGGCGCCCCGAGGCGACGCCGTGACGGGCGCGGCGGGCCTGCGCGCCCGCGTGACGGCGCGCGTCGGCCGCGTGCGCGTCGATGCGGAGATCGAGACCGGCGAGGGAACGCTCGCCCTGGTGGGGCCCAACGGCGCGGGGAAGACGAGCTTGCTGTCGCTGTTGCTCGGCGTGCTGCCCGTGGAGCGAGGGCGGGTGGAGGTCGGAGGCGCGGTGCTCCTCGATACGGACGCCGGGGTCGACGTGCCTGTGGAGCGGCGCGGGATCGGCTACGTGCCGCAGGACTACGCGCTGTTTCCGCACCTCAGCGTCCGCGAGAACATCGAGTTCGCGGTGAGGAGCGATTCGTCACGGCGGAGCGGCGCGGCCCGCGCCGCGCGGGTCACCGCGATGCTCCACGACCTCGGCATCGCCGAGCATGCCCATCGTCGGACGCAGACGCTCTCCGGGGGCGAGCAGCAGCGCGTGGCGCTCGCGCGCGCGCTCTCCGTGAGCCCGCGGGCGCTGCTGCTCGACGAGCCGCTCGCGGCGCTGGACGTCCATTCCCGCCGCGAGGTCCGGGCGTTCCTGGCGGGCTATCTGCGGGCGCTCGCCCTGCCGACGATCGTCGTCACGCACGACGCGGAGGACGCGCGGCTCCTCGGGCAGCGCATCGCGGTCCTCGAGGCGGGGCGCGTGACGCAGGCCGGGACGTGGGAGGACCTCGCGGCCCGGCCGGGGTCGCGCTTCGTGGAGGAGCTCGTCAGCTCCGCTCGCTGAAGCGGCGAATAGACGATCTCTGCACCACGCGGCGACGCGTCGCGGGCGCGGCTCCCTCCCTTCGCCCGGCGGGCGGCAGGAGGTCGCAGGCGAGGAAGTGGTGAGGGGCCGGTCACGACGCGTCCGCCGGGCTCGCGGCGAGCACCACGCGAATCGTGCCGGAAGCCTCGATCGGCGGCGACCGGTGTACGGCGCCGCGACGGCACGCGTGCCGCGCGCCCTTCATCACGATCACGTCGCCGGCCACAGCGTGCCGCACCGCGGAGGCGCTCCGGACGATCTCCTGGTTTGCGTGGTGCGTTGAGCTGGCTGGACGACCCAGCGCCTCCCTGGAAACCGCGTCGTCGGGAACCCACTCCGTCCCGGGGCCGGTTCGAGGCCCGCCGCCCCGGCGGGCGCCTCGTCGACGACGCGGCGCTCGACCGCCTGGGACTTCGCTGCGCTGCTTGCGGCTACCCGATCGTCTCTGCGCGCCTCGAGTGGGGGCCAGGCCTGTTCGTCAGCGGTCCGCTGGCCGAGCTGGAGCTGGGCCCCACGGCGCGAAACATCGCCGGCGCGCGCGCGGCGGCCGAGCGGCTCCTCGCCGTGGCCTGATGAACGCGCGCGGGCGTGCGCGGCGGCGGCTCGCCCGCGAATGGTCGCGCGGTCAGCCGCCGGAGAGGCGCGCCGCGAGCTTGCCGAGCGCCTCCGGGGTGCCGCGGACGGTGACGGAGAGCTCGCCCCCGTACTCCTCCCGGACCACCTGGAGCCGGTCGCGCAGTTCGGCGAGCACACCGTAACGATCATAGGGAATCGAGACGGTCTGCTCGATGAGGTGCTGTGCGAAGAAGGCGTCGATCCGCGCCCGGAGAGCGTCGCCGTCGTGGCGATCGAGGGCGCTCATCAGGAGCGCGCCCGGATGCTCGCCAGCGAGCGCGTCCCGCTCCTCGCGACCGAGGCGATCCGCCTTGTTGAGCAGGAGTAGCGACGGCGTCTCCGCGGCGCCGATGTCCGCGAGGACCTGCTCGGTCACGCGGATCTGCGCGCGGAACGCTGGATCGGCGGCGTCGACGACGTGGAGCAGGAGCCACGCTTCCCGCGCCTCGGAGAGCGTGGAGTGGAACGAGGCGACCAGCGCATGGGGGAGCCGGTGGATGAACCCCACCGTGTCGGCGACGAGCACGGCCGGCGTCGCCGGCGGCGCCAGCGGGCGCACCGTCGTTCCGAGGGTCGCGAAGAGCCTGTCCTCGACGAGGACCTCGCTGCCCGTCAGCTGGCGCATGATCGACGATTTGCCTGCGTTGGTGTAGCCGACGAGCGCCACCCGGAAGACGTCTGCGCGGGAGAGGCGGCGCTGCTCGGCGTTCGCCTTCAGCTGCTCGAGCTCCCTGCGCGCGGCCGCCATGCGATCCCGGGCGCGCTGCTTCGCGAGCTCGACGTTCGTGTGGCCGCGAGCGGCGCGGCCGCCGCCGCCTTCGCGATCGCCGAGCGCGTGATCGTCGCGGATCCGCGGGATCTCGTACTCGAGCCGGGCGAGCTCGATCTCGAGCCTCGCCTCGCGGGTGCGGGCCCTCGATTCGAAGACGCGCAGGATGACGGCGGTCCGGTCGAGCACGTCGACGCCGAGCGCCGCCTGCAGGTTCCGCAGCTGGGCAGGGCTGAGCTCGTCGTCGGCGACCACGATGAGGTGCTCCGCCGGCTGGTGCGCCGCGCGGTCGGCCTGATGGGCTTCCGGTCCCCTCGGGACCTCGCCCGTGCCTCCGGTGAGGGCCGCGAGCTCGCGGAGCTTTCCCTCGCCGAGATATGTGGGGGACGAGCGGACGCTTCTCTTCTGGACGACCTCCGCGATGACGGTGATATCGAGGCCAAGGAGCAGCTGCTTGAGCTCCGAGAGCGATCGATGAACCTCGGCCTCTGCGGCCTCGGGGGGCTGAACGGCGATGACGATCGCCTTGAGCACAGGAGAACTACGGGGCTCGCGGTCCGAGCGCTTTGATGCAGGCATGACACGACCTCCGGCGAACACGTCCGAGGAGGTCGTCGAGCGCTGAGCAGGAGCAGATCGCGACGAGGGCTACCGGATGGCGTTCCCCCGCGTCCGCGCGCGCATCACGCCCCCGACCTCCGAAAAGGGGTCCAGGGACGGCTCGACAGCGCGGCAGACCGGCGCGCCTGCGCGGGATGCGCGGGGCGCAGCGGGGGACGCGCTGTCCTGCTCAGCGGAGCCGGAGGGAGGCGGTTGCCATGAGGTGAGCGTATCGTGGTTCGCGAGCACGGACAACCGGCGAGCGTGCTCACCTCCCCAGCTGGGGAGCGTCATGCCGCGAGGAGCGATCACCTGCGCGTATTGCGCAGGACGTGGCTCGGGCGGCGAGTTCATTTGGGAGCTGCGGGAAGAATGTTGAGACGCCCGAGTCGGTGAAGGTAGCTCAGCGGCCCCGTGTCGCTGATCACCGCAACGGGATGCGTCATCTTGCCGCCGTCTTGGCGGCATCTACATCAGCCGGGTCGAACGCGGCGGTCGAGATGCCGACCTCCGCGAGTCGGGCGGCGAAGCGAAAGCGCTCGAGGAATTCAATGTACGGGTGAAGCTGGATCAGCCGGGCTATGGCCCGAGCACGAGCTTCACGAGCAACGGGGGGGCCCGCATGCAAGGGCTGATCCCCGAGGCGTACGCGCCTTTCGCACAGGACGCCTTCGTCGCGCGCTCCTTCACGCCCGCGGCGCTCTCAGCTCGAGCGCTGTCCATGCGCGCCGCGTGCTCGCCGAGCGCGGGCCCCCTCCGCCGGTCGGGGCTGCCGCTGGACCCGGTCAGCCTGGGCGCGCCGGCTGCCGAACCGAGTACTCGGTGCCCGAGCGGAAGAGCGCGAGGTACTTGTTTCGAGACACCCTTGCCCCTTCCGCGGAGGCGCTCGCGGGAATGGTCCGAAGGGTGCGCGATCGTGCAGTTCGCTGGTTGGGGAAGCCAAGACTTCTCGAGGATCGCCCCTTCGAGGGGCGGTCTACCGAAGTAGGAGAGCCGAGCGCGCTCGATGCTTGTGCCGAGGCAGCACTGCGTGGAAGGCGGTTCGTGCGGCTCGATCAGGACGGGGAGCACGACACCGACGCCGGCGAGGCGAGGTTCGAGACGAAGCGGCGGGGACCGTTCACGGCGGAGTACGACGGGTTCAATGTGCAAGCTGCGGTACGGACCGAGGGCTGGGACGATGAGCGGCGGGAGCGGCTCGTGAGGTACTGCGCCCACCCCTGCTTTGCCTTGGAGCGGCTCAGCGTGCAGTCCGACGCTCGAGTACATGAGCGTGCGATCACAACTACTCATAAGCCGCATTTTACACGTAGCAGCGTATAATACCAATCAAATCTACATGGTTTTCTGACATTTGGACCGAGCAAGGAAATTTCTCTGTGTCCGCTTTGGCGCACGAGCTGCTCTATGTTTGCCATGTCTCTGACATTAGATGCCCATTTTGCGTCAAGTGGCTGATTATTGTCAATGGCAGCGCGCAACTCCGCCTTCAGTGACGCAACCGCAGGTCTATTTCGAATGAATTTAAGTGTCTTTGCCAACGAATCTGGCCGGAGTTCAGGCAGCGCTACTCGGAACATTTCGCGACATTGATCAGCCATCTTCCTCGTGGCCGGAATTCCGCTGTCCACATCGGTCGCATCCAAGACAATATTGTCAATCCTGCTATAGTACACACCGAGGTCGTCCCAATCGATAAACGGAGCGCCCAACTCTCTCCTGATGATGTGCATGAATATAATGTGCGACAAAATCGGCTTCAGGATTTCGCGCATGAGCTGCAGTTCGCCGCTGGAGATTCTCTTTCTGCGTGACATGATTAATCCGTGCAATGCGTCGACTTCCTTGCTGTCGATGCGCCCATGGGTGTTCATTAGGTGGCAATAGACCCCGAAGTGGACTCTCTCCACCATCGGATCGGCTCGATCAGCATATCGCGTGATAAGCTCCGGAAGTTGAGCGCTGTAGATATTCCAGTGCTCGCGCGCTGTCGGACGCCATGCCTCGGGGCACTCTACAAGGTAATCGACGCGTCGGTTGATTTCTTGAGTCGATCTATTGGCAATCTCGCCATAATCCTCCGTGCGAAGCATACCCTCATCCATGAGTTGCTTGATTGTGCCCCTCATGGTTTCTAGGTGTGTTCTGCGCGGGTCACTTACGAAATCATAGGCAAATTTGTCGATCACAATTCGGTCGACGATGAGCAAACTACTATAGTCGAGATCGAATCCGGTGGCGGTTGCCGTTGCCAGCGGGTATACGTTCTGCTCTTGTAGTGTCGTGGGGACTCGGGGTAAGTGCGAGCCAAACGATGGGAAAAATATTTCGAGCGCATGTTCTCGGTGTGTGTTGCCGAATTTGTGCGTGGGCCTAGCCATATCATCTTCGATTGGGAAAGTGTCGCCAGGCTCTATTCCGACGATTTTGCGTTCCGAGTGCTCGGCCGTCCCTTCGACCAGGTCATCGGGGATCGAGCGAGCCGTCGACCGGCTCCGCGCGGCCGCTTTCGCCATCTTGCTCCGATGCACGGCGAGCGATTGCACAAACGTTGCCAGCGAGAGCCGGAGGTCCCGAGATGTCAGCCGGTCGGCACTGATGGACAGCGTAACGAGCCCCACGTTGTGCAGGTCTTTAAGTCCCATCAGGAACTCGTCCCAAACGTGAAATGCTGCGACAACACACTGTCGGATGTGACTGTCGAGATCGAAGCTGCTCAGGAGGGTATCGTCGCCCACCATCGCTTCATCGTCTCTCGTGTTGACCTCGAGCGGCACATCGAGCTTCTCGTAGAACTGTTCGTCTACATGAACGAACACTCTGAGAGCATCGAGTACGGCCACGGTGTAGATGACGGATTTTGTTTCGCTGATGGCTTTCCCTTTTGTACAGTGATGATACACATCATCCTTGCGATGCCGCCATGGTGCACCCTCGCACTGGCCGCCGAGCAGGCGCTCGAGGTTGGGAGTGCAGAGGCCGAGCGCCTGTTTTACGGGCACCCACGGGTCGCACAGGCACAACTCCAATGCCGCCGCGAATGACTCGACCAACTCGCGCAACGGCTCCTCGCTCGGGCAACGTACAGACACAGCCACACCCATCCATCGTCAATGTAGCGCTCGCACCGGCCTCGTCGACAGGTCCTCCCCCGCTTGCGCGGACAGTTTCACTATGCCGCGAGCGCGGCCACGTAGGTCTTCAATTCGAACCCGATCGGGCTCATGTAGGCGAGCCCTGAGTGTCGTCGTTTCAGATTGTAGAAGTTGTCGATGTAGTCTCCGATCGAGGCAATGCCGGCCGCACGCGTCAGGTAGCGCTCGTGCTCAACCAGCTCCGCCTTCAGCATCGCGAAGAAGCTCTCGGCCACAGCGTTGTCCCAGCAGTCGCTGGCGCGGCTCATGCTCGGGATGAGCCCATGGGACCCGAGCACCGTGCGGTAATCATCGCTGGCGTAGGGCTACCGCGGTCCGAGTGGTGCACCAGCCCAGGTGCCGGACGGCGCGCCCCCAAGGGGAGCGCCAGCGTAGGGAGTGCCAGAACGCGACACCCCCCCAGAGAAGTTGGCGCCCGCTCTGATCTGCTTACGGATGTTCAGAGCGCCGGCTTCGGGGAGTGGCGACAGACTTCAAGGTGATAGAGTACTCGAGAATCGTTCAAAAGAAAAATCGTCCAGCGGCACCTCGCCCCAGGAGGACCAGCCGCGGCAGCGCTGTCCGTCGAGATAGGGGTGCATCAGACGACGCTCTCGCGCTGGCTTCGCGATGCTCGTAACCTTGCGGGCATGTCCGACGACGCTGGCCGCTCCGCGCCTCCGCCCCCTTCCGCCGCTCGCCGCACCGAGGACTGGATCCCGGAGCAGAGGCTGCGCGCCGTGGCTGCGCGCCGTGACGGGGGCGGCCGCGTTCTCCGAGCGGGAGTTGGGCGAGTTCCGTCGCCGCGAGGGGCTACACGAGGCGCAGCTCTCCGAGCGGCGCAAGGCCGCGCGGGAGGCGCCGGGCGGGCCGGCAAAGCCAGGGCACAGCAGCGGCCCCGTCACGGCGCCTCCGGGAGTTAGAGAGACAGCTGCGGCGCAAGGGCAAGGCGCTGGCCAACGCGGCGGCCCGCCTGGTACTTCAAAAAGCACAGGCCATCTTGGGGGGGCGGGGACGACGACACGGACCCGGAGACCGACAGGAGACGCTCTCGCTCCTCGACGAGGCCGTCCAGGGCGGCGCTAGGCTCGCGGCGGCCTGCCGTGCGCTCGGGCTCGGCGCGCGCACTGTGGCGTGCTCGAGAAGTGAGGCTGGCGGCGAACACGGCCGAGCTGTACCGGACCACGCCCCGGTATACAAGCTGACCGAGGCCGAGCGCCGGCCTATCGCCGAGACGGCCACCAGCCTCGAGTTTCGCGACCTCTCGCCCAAGCAGATCGTGCCGCGCCTGGCCGACCACGGCGTGTGCCTCGTGATCAGCGACAATGGCTCTCCAGCACTCTTGCTGAAGAGGCCAGGTGAACCCGCTCGTCATCTAGGATCCGCGGACAAATTGGTGGAAGAGCTCGGCTGCTTTTCTGTCGTCTGCGGCAGAAGTGCGGGAGAACCAAAGTAGTTGACGTCGATCTCCTCGCTTCGGAGTCGAAATTCTACCGCATCTGGCGTGAGCAGGAGCTGCCGGCGCGCTGCAATCAAGCGCGACCGGCCAGCGCCCGTCGTCCTCGCCAGCTCGTCGCCAAGAGGCCCAATCAGGGGTGGTGCTGGGACATCGCCTACCTCAAGAGCGCGGTACGCGGAGCGTTATACTTCTTCCTGTACCTGGTGGTGGACGTGTACAGCAGCAAGATCGTCGGCGGTCGGTCGAGACCGCAGAGTCGATGCTCGCTGCCGCTCGGCTGATCGAGCTGACCTGCCGCGGAGGAGCTGTGGGCTCCGGCTGCCTGGTGCTGCACACGGACAACGACGGCCCGATGAAGGGCTCGACAATGCTCGCCACCCTCCAGCGATTGAGTGTCGTGCCCTCCTTCAGCCGCCCTCGCGTCAGCGACGGCAACCCCTACGCCGAGGCCCTTTTCCCGACCCTCAAGTACCGACCCGAGTACCCACGCCGCCCGTTTGCCACCATGAAACAAGCACGCCGCTGGGTCGAGCGGTTCGTCGCCTGGTACAACGGCGAGCACCTGCACAGCAGCCTCCGCCTCGTCACGCCCGACGACCGGCAGCAGGGGCGCGACGGCGCGTTGCTCGCTGCCCGCCACGCTCTCTACGAGCGGGCTCGCCGCAGAACGCCCCTGCGCTGGACCGGCCAAACCCGCAACTGGACGCCCATCGGTCCCGTCACCCTCAACTCCCACACTGACGAGGCTCAAGCATTCATGAGGATGTGACTGATCACCGGTCAAATATCTTGACACCCACCGGGTCGCGTCGCTGGTGACCGCGTTCTGGACTCGTTGCACGCGTCGATTCACTTCGTCAATGCGATCGGGTCCTTGAACCATCGATTCGCCCCCCGGACGATCGGGCTCAGCCTCCAGCAGCCGCTCGGCCATAAGTGTGCCTCTTGTCGACGTGCTCGCACATCGCACGCGCTTGTCGCATGCGATGGCCGGCAACCTCCGAAGGCCCACACTTTCCCGTGTTCAGTGAAACCTCTGGGAGGAAGCCGTAATGACTCCAGCGAACCAGCCCGCCAAGGCGGCCCGAGCTATGCGAAAGACCGAGATCTTCCGTCGACTCCTCCTGTCCACGGATCTCACCTTCGCCATGGAAGCCCACGACGGGCTTTCGGCGCGCATCGTTGAGGAGGCAGGATTTCCGATCATGTGGGCTTCCGGTCTCTCCATCTCCACCGCCCTGGGCGTACGCGACAGCAACGAAGCGTCCTGGTCCCAGGTGATGGACGTGCTGGAGTTCATGGCGGACGCAACCAGCATCCCGATCTTCGTCGACGGCGACAGCGGGCACGGGAATTTCAACACCGTCCGGCGGTTCGTGAAGCAGCTCAACCGGCGGAACATCGCCGCCGTCTGCTTGGAAGACAAGCTGTTCCCAAAGATGAACTCGCTCCTTGGCGAACGACAGCCGCTAGCGGATCCCGCCGAGTTCTGCGGGCGAATCAAGGCTGCCAAAGATAGCCAGACCGACGATGCGTTCTGTGTCGTCGCGCGCGTGGAGGCACTGATCTCCGGTCACGGCATGCCCGAAGCTTTGCGGCGCGCCGACGCTTACCAGGATGCTGGGGCAGACGCGATCCTGATCCACTCGAAGAAGGACGTCGCCGATGAGGTGCTCACCTTCGCCGACCGGTGGTCGGGCCGGTGCCCGCTCATCATCATTCCGACGCGATACTACCACACCCCTGTCCAGAGATTCCGCGACGCGCGCGTCGCGCTAGTGATCTGGGCCAACCACAACATGAGGGCCGCAGCGGCCGCCATGCTCCGTGTCTCACGGCGGATCCAAGCCGAGGAGAGCGTCACCGGGGTCGATGGTGAGATCGCGCCACTCGACACGATATTCTCCATGTTTGACTACGACGAACTCTTCGATGCAGAGCGAAGGTACCTTCCGGGCCGCTGAGCGCGGCTCTCGTTAGAGGGAGAGAATATGCTGGCCAAGCGTACCCAGATCATCAGCAGTTCCAAGACCTCCGGCGTGCGCACGCTGGCGCAGGCGCTGGCCTCCAGCGGGCCGCCGATCGCCAACTTCGCCGCCGGAGAGCTCGACTCGGACACCAGTGAATTTATCAAGCAGGCGGCCGCTCGAGCCATCTCTGCGGGTCATAACAAGTACACGGCCACCGGGGGGATTGGTCCGCTGCGCGCGATCATCGCGCAGCAGCTCGCCGCGGAGACGGGTACCGTATGGGGCTACCAAGACGTGGTCTTGACCGCCGGAGCGAAGCAGGCGCTGTTCAACACGGCCATGGTTCTCTTCGACCCCGGCGACGAGGTGATCATCCCGGCGCCGTACTGGACAACCTTCCCGACCCAGGTCCGGATCGCCGGCGCAGCACCCGTATTCCTCGACACCAGCGAGACCGGATTTCACGTCGATGTCGACGCCCTCGCCGCCAAGCTCACGCCGCGCACGAAGGGTATCATCCTCAACACTCCCAATAACCCCACCGGGGCCATTTGCAGCCCGGAGCTGCTCGACGCCGTGGCTCGCCTCGCGATCGAGCACCGGATCGTAATCATTTTCGATGAGTGCTATCGCGAGTTCACCTATCCGCCGTTTACACACACAAACATCGTTGCTCGGTGTCCGGAGGTCAGACCGCTCGTGGTGCTGATCAACTCGTTTTCCAAGAGCCATGCCCTGACCGGCTGGCGGCTGGGCTACGCCGCGGGCCCAAGGGTGGTCATCGAGGCCATCGAGGCGCTGCAGAGTCACACCACGTCCAACCCCAATGTGATCGCTCAGCACGCCGTGCTCGCCGCGCTCGAGCGCGGCGAGGGCGGGCCCGCGGCGGCGATGCGGCAGCGCCTCGCCGCGCGCCGGGAGGCAGGGCTCAAGCTCCTCTCGACTATCCGGGACATCGTCGTCTCGCAGCCAGAGGGGGGGTTCTATTTCTACCTGAAGGTCGCGAACAAGCTGGGCTGCCGGCTGGGCGCCGAGCGGGTTGAAGATGTCGACCAGCTGGCGGAGCTCCTGCTGCACAAGGCGCGCTGCGCGGTGGTCCCGGGCTCGGCATTCGGCGATCCCGTGGGTATCCGGATCTCGTACGCCATCGGCGAAGAGGAACTCTACGCCGGGCTCTGCCGCCTCTCCAACGTGCTGAACGCATTGCAGTGAAGGTCACATGGACATGAAAGATAACACCAGGGGCCCGGCAAGCTTGCAGCGGGAGTGTGGAGCAGGTGAACTCGTCGTCTTCGTAGGCGCGGTCCGCCCGGCCGAGTACGAGTCACTCCGACGGCGCGGCCTCCGTCTGGCCCTCCTCTACGAGCGCACCCCCCTCGCGCGCATCCCTGCCCAAGCCGATTTCGTCGAGATCGCGGACGTCTCGCTCGCCGGCGACGAGCCGCTCCACGTGCTGCAGCGCTGGCGAGATCGATACGGCACACTCGCGCTCCTTGTCACGGTCGAGTGGGGGGTCATGCATCACGCCGCGCTGGCCGAGGCTTTGGACCTCCCCGGGCCCTCGCGTGAGGCAGCAGCGCTGGCGCTGGACAAGACCGCGATGCGCCGGCGCTTCCTCGAGCGGCTCGGCCCTGATTCCACGGCGGCCATCGAGGTCATCAGTGACGAGCGGGATCTCCGGAGTTTCGGCACTCAGCACGGCTACCCCTTCGTGCTCAAGCCGACCAACCTCTACGGGAGCATGTACGTCTCGCAGGTGAGCGACATCGAGGAGGCCGTCGCAGCCTATCGCTGGACGATGCCAGGGGTCCGCCATCACCTCGACCGAGTCGGGCGCCAGGACGAAGCCGTGGTGATCCAGGCCGAGGCGCTCCTACGCGGGAGCTGTCACTCGATCGATTTCATCGTCGACGCGGGGGGCAGCGTCCACGGGACTCCGGTAGTAGACGTGGTGGTGGGGCGTGACATCGGCTGGGACGACTTCCATCACTTCGCCCGCGTAGCGCCGTCCCGGATGTCGGAGGCGCAAGAAGTCAGCGCGGCCTACCTCGCGGGGGCCGGTTGCCAGGCCCTCGGGCTCTCGGGGTGCGTGGCTCATGTCGAGTTTATCTCTACGTCCGCTGGGCCGCGCCTCCTGGAGATCGGCGCGCGTCCGGGCGGCAACCGGGTCCGAATGCTGCAAGAGGTCTTCGGCATCGATCTGATGTACTCCTACTATCTCATGCAAGGAGGGAAGGCGTTCGACCTTGCCCCGACACGGCGGCGACCGATGGGCGTTGTCACCCCATTCCCCCGGCGAGAGGGCCGGTTCCGGAAGTGCCTCCGACCGGAGCGGCTCAGCGCGTTGCCGACCTACTCAAGTCACGTAGTCAAAGCCCTGCCTGGAGAGTGGGTCGGCCCCGCGCGACGCGGTTATCTACCCCCCTTGAATATCGAGCTCGTTGGGAGTACAATCGACGAACTCGACCGCGATGCGCGTGCGATATCGTCCTTCGACGACCTGATCGAGACGGACGATGGATAGACAGGAGGGCGGTGCAAGCCCGCCCGCCACGCGGCGCGAGCCCGACCAGGCGGCGTGGGCAGCGCGGCTTGAGAATGCCTTGTCGATCGCCCCCTGCGTCGTGGGTAGCGGGTTGCTCTTTATGGGGCGTGGCGGGCTCTTGCCGTTCTTCTTCGTCATCTATCAGCACCTGACATCCCTCTCGTACGGCGAGATCGCGCTGCTGCTCAATACCTTCGTTTTCGTGCAGGCGGTAGGTGCGCCGCTGGTGGGCATCTACGTAGACAATTCCTCCGGTCGCCGGCTGGCGGCCAGCGCGCTGTTGGTGAGCGCGGGTACGCTCGGGCTCCTCCTCACCGCGAATGCCTTCCTGCCCCATCTTTCGGCCGTCGCGCTGCTCGGCATCGTGCTCGTGACCGGTAGGATCGCTGCGAATAAGGCCCTCCTGGCCCGATCTTCAGCGACGCGGCTGCGGCAGGCCATCTCGCTCCGCGCCACGCTGATGAATATCGGCTCCTTCTCGGGAAACATGCTCGCGACGCAGATCGCGGCGTGGGCTGGATACGGGGCCCAAGTCGTCTTCTGCATCGCCACGATGTCCGTTGTCTGGCTCTTCTTCCTCGCGCAGCCCGACCTGTTGCGGTCACCCGGAAAGCGTGACCAGCTGACCTTGCGGGACATCTTCGCGGCGCTGCGTCACCGCGCGTTCACGGCTGATCTCCTGTTGCTACTCGTGGGGCTCGTCCCCCTCGGCTGCTGGGGCACCATCATTCCCAAGTTCATCGTCGACCACTACGGAGGCGATCGCATGATATCGCTCGCCTATGCCACCAGTATGATCACGGTCATCTCGTTCACTTACCTGTTCAACTATGTGCTGGTCGAGCGATTTCACCGGCTTGGCATGACGCCGCGCGACTGGCCGGTGGTTACTCTCGTGCTTTGCGGCGCGGGGATGCTCATCTTCGGACTTGGAACCAACCGACGGGCCCTGATCGGGGGCACCTTCGTCTTCATCCTCGGAGAGATCACCATCACCCCGTGCCTGGACGAGGCGGTCAAGCGGCACGCCGACGAAGCGAGGAGGGGAACGTACTATGGCGTCATGCAGATGGCCGACGGCCTGGGGCGGCTTGTCGGATCGTCTCTCTCACTATTCGTCTACGGTATCTTAAGGAGCGGACCCCACGTGGGCGCCTACTGGCCACTGATGGTGGCGATCTTCGGCGGCGGCGGCGCGCTGCTCCACCAGTTGGGTCGCCGGGGGCGCGCGACGATGTCTAACCCGCCGTGAGCGAGGTGGGCGAGATCCTAGGTATGCCTTCGACGACCCCATGCTATCTTCGAGCCTCTGGACTGCGTAGAAACCCGCGCCCGAGGTATCGAGGGACGAGAGCACACGCACCTGGCGCGATCGCGTGGCGCGCTGGTACAAGCCCCCCGCGTGAGAGAAGTTGTGTGATGCCTGGAGGTATCCATGGATCCATAGGATGAAAGTCCCGAATCGGCAGAATGTCGAAGCCGCGTAGCTGGGGTGGCGCCCGACGGGGAGATCCCCCGGGCGAAGCCCACCGACAAAGCCCCGCCACGGCGGGGTGAGCGAGCGCGCGGGCAGCAACTAGGCGTCAACGCCCCGCAGGCTGTGGAGTGAAGGCGGCCCATTCGATGCATCGATAGGTTGTTGATACAGCGTCACTTTTCCAGGAGGGATGCGGATCGCGTAAGGTTCTCTATGTCAACCAGCGCGTGCAGCGTGGCCGTACGGTGGGACCGGTGATGCCGCGGGCCCTTCACCGCGGGCGATGCGGCGGCGGAAGGCGCCCCGCGGAATCTATGAAAATCGCTACTGTTTCCAGCGACCGCGTGTCATCGACCGGTTTTTCTGGCGGGAATTCTTGCCCGCTCCCGGCGTGATCTATCCTGCCGGTCTGATCGTGGTCCGAGGCAGGTTTCTGACAGGCGCTCGCGAACTTTGCCGAGCTCTCCCATGCCTGGTCGGCGTTCGACGTGGCTGCACGACGTGAAGCGGTAGATCACCTTGCACTGACCGTCCGACTGCGCAGGGTGCCTCCGAGATCGAATGGCGCACCGCCGACGGGCTTGCAGAAGATGCCTGCCAGGGCTATACGGAAGAAACCGTCGGCCTGCACTTGTCGGCGAAGTCGAGCTCCGTGCCCGGGGCGTCGACGCGGCGGCCGAGGAGCATCCGCGGCAGCTGCGGCAGGAAGTGGAGGAGCACGCCCGGCACCTGCCGGTCGGCCTCGTCGTGGAGGCGCCGCAGCACGGCGCGCACCCGCCCGTCGGGCAGGACGGCGAAGGGGTCGAACTTCATGGTCGGCCTCGGGTCAAGGACACACATTCTCGGAGCATTCGCTTGCCCTCCTCACAGGCATTGCCCCCTGCGCTGAACACCGGGGAAGGGGTGGAAGGCGGGAGCACGGAGGAGAACATAGCAGCCGGCTGCCATTGACCGTATTACGCAATCAGGACAAATTGTTTATCAAATCGGCCATGGCAGCGAAGCGGCGGAATTCGAGGGCGACACGGATTGCGCATCCGACGGGCTGGACGATCCGCGGAGACGTCCAGGTGGCGAACGTGCCCGGTGGCGCGGCGGCGTCGCTCGAGTCGCTCGCGACCCGTTTCGCGCTCGCGGCGCGTGGGCGCTGGAAGACCGCGGTCGCGCGGCCGGTGAACGCGATCGGGCTCAGCATGGCGAGCGGCGGGCTCGAGAGCGAGCCTCACGCGCACCGCGAATCGCAGCTCCTGTACCTGGTGCGCGGAGAGCTGATCTGCGAAGCGTCGAGCGCCCTCTGGATCGTGCCGCCGCAGTCGGCGCTGTGGATCCCCGCGTCAGTGACGCATCGGATTCGCGCGCGCGCGCCGCTCAAGGGCTACAGCGTCTTCGTCGAGCCCGGCGCGGCGCCGGACCTTCCGCAGGATTGCTGCGCGGTGTCGGTGACGCCGCTCTTCCGCGAGCTCTTGCTGCGCCTGGCGACGCGTCCCGCGCTCTACGATCTCGAAGGACCGGACGCGCGCCTGGTGAGCGTGCTCCTCGACGAGCTCGCGACGGTCTCGATCGAGAAGCATCGCCTGCCCATGCCGATCGATCCGCGGCTCCGTCGTTTGGTGGATGCGATGACCGCCGATCCGGCGATCGGCGCGACGACGAAGACGTGGGCGAAGCGAATCGGCGTCAGCGAGCGCACCTTGAACCGTCTCCTGGTCGAGGAGACGGGCTTGAGCTTCGGCCGCTGGCGCCAGCAGCTCCACATCATCCTCGCCATCCAGAAGCTCTCCCGTGGCGCGACCGTGCAAAGCGTGGCGCTGGACCTCGGCTACGAGAGCGCGAGCAGCTTCGTGACCATGTTTCGCAAAGCGCTCGGGACGTCGCCCGCGCGGTACATGGCGAGCCGCCTGGCCACGCTTGCTTGATGTGCACCACGGGCACCACGGTGCAACTCGACGTCTTTCGGGCACTGGGCGATCCGCGGGACGTTCGTCAGGCAGAGCCTAGCACTACTGCGGGAAGTCGGGCCGGGGAGCGAACCGCCAAGGCGCCAAGAGCGCCAAGAAATCAGGGAAATACGACGGGGAAATACCGCGACGGCCCTCCCCCTCTCCTCTTGGCGGCCTTGGCGCCTTGGCGGTCTTTCTGCTGATCCGGGGCGACTTCCCGCAGTAGTGCTAGGGTTCCCGCACGGGCTCGTCGTCTTCGTCGTCGCCGAAGAGCACGCCGACCTGCAGCGGAGTCGTCTCGAACGGCTCGGCCCGGACCTGCTCGCCGCGCTCGGCGGCGAGGATCTCGACGTAACCTTCCTGCGTCCAGCGCTAGACGGCCAGGGTCTCTTCCTCGGGGTCGATGATCCAGGTGTGCGGAACCTGGTGCCGGTAATAGACGCGAGGTCGAGAGACTCGCGTTCGAAGCGATCTCCGAACCGCTCGCGCAGTGGTCGGACAACGTGAAGGCGCGCCTCCGCGAGTACGCCGCGGTCTGGGACGGCCTCTGGTCCATCAACCGGCGCCGCGTACTCAACGAGCTCTTCGCGTCGATGACGTGGCACCGTAGGCCCGAGCGTTTGGAAGTGGTGCTCAGCGAGCAGGTGTGAACCAAGGCGTACGAGGAACATGACCTCGGTTCGGGCCTCCGCCTACGCCGGATCGCTGCTGGCGATGGTGGGTATCCAGATGGCGCCCTCGCGTTCCTTCAACGAAGGGTCACCGTCAACGATGGCCGGACGACACGCGCCTTCGGCGTGGAGGATCGCCGTGCATAGGGCGACGAACGCGTCGGCCGCATCATAGTCGGGGGTCTTGCCGCCCGAGCTGTAGCGACAGCAGAGCGCCAGCAGCCGGAGGTCGACGTCGAGCTTGATCCCTGCGGCGGCACACGCAGCGATGCCGAGCCGGACCGCTTCATCCGGCCTCGCCTTGTAGTTCGCCAGGCCCATCTGCCGGAGCGTCGCGCCCGGGTAGACCTCGATGACCTCGCCCGAGCCGCGCCCACCTGGGAAGGGCAGCACCCGATAGTGGTGCGACTCCCACAAGCGCGCGAGGAGCGCGTTGCCCAGGAGAGTCATCTGAAACGTCGCTTGGAACTTGTCCTTGAGCGGCGGCTGGCCTCCGGCCGCGATGTCGGTCGCGCGCTTCGTCCAGAGCCGCGCGCGGTCGGCGCGATTGCGCCACGCTGCGAATGGCCCGAAGTCGAGCGGGTCGGTGATCGGGAGCCGCTGGGCGACGAACCAGTTGAACGCCCGCCAACCGACGAACGAGCCGTCCCTGTACCCGGCATCCGCGGCGAACTTGCTGTCGGACAGGAGTGCGGTCGGGACGCAGAACGGGAAGTCGAACGCTGCGACACGCGCCGGGTGGGCGAGCAGCTCGTCAAGAAGCTCCTTCGCGCTCCACCCCGGAGGGTCGTTCGTGAGGAGGCGCGCGTTCATGCCAGTCGCGTCGATGCGGTAGCGGTTCCAGTCGGTCGCGTGCGCGGCGATCGCGATGATCTTGCGCCGCTGGTCACGCGCGCATCGAGGCGCGCCGAAGTCCACACCGACGATCACGACGACCTCCGGCGAGTGACGAAGCAGGCGACCTGGCACGCCTGGCATGCTCCGGTTCCTCGGCGTCGCCGAGGACGACCTCGACGACCTGTGCCAGGACGTCCTGCTGGGCGCCTACCGCAGCTTCCCCCGGTACGACCCCATGCGCTCCAGCAGCGCGCGCGACGCGGCCCCGCTGTTCTCGCCAGACACCCTGGGATCCGCGGCGACGCCCGCGCAGGCCGCCGTCGCCGCAGACAGCGCGCCGAGCGACACACCTCCTCGACCGCGCAGCACACCCGCGGGCACGCCCGATCCGTCTCGACCAGAGCGCCTCGGCAAGCACTGGAGAGCGGAAGCGTGGCCGAGTTGGGCGCGTGGACGGCGAGGAGTTCGAGGCGAGCTCGGCCCCCCTCCGCGGCGGCGCGTCCGTGCGATACGCGCCGGGGGAGCTCGGGCGGCTCGCACCTCGGCAGGGGATCATCTCCTCCAGGTAGAAGCGCCGCGAAAGCTGGCCTCGACACCACGGCCGCGCCACGGCGCAGGGGGACAGGGCGAGCTCCGCGTCGCCGGCAACGTGCCCGAGGTCGGGCCAGGGCTGACTGGGGGCGGCGCGACCCTGACGCCATTATCGGCGTCGGCGGGTGCGGTGCGGGGTGCGCGTGCTCAACGGTGAGCCCGTCGGCCCTTGCGAGGGCGCCGCGACGAAGTTCCCCTTCAGCACGGCCAGTAGCTCGCGAAGCCAAGCCTCTGTTCCCATCTCCTCGATCAACCTCGCGTTCGCCGCGATCCACTGCTCCTCGGTGACCATCGGATCGTGGGGCTCAGCGAGCATGGGCGCGATCTGGATCGCGTAGAATGGGTTGAGCATGATCCGGCGAACGTCATCCTCATTCACGGCGTGCATCTCCTGTCCAGTGAGCCACCAGGATATCACGCTGCGGCCGCGAAGAGACAGGCACGGGGACGGGGGGTCCGGGTCGCCCTGCCGGGGGCGCATCCCTGGATCGCGCGGGACAGCGCCGAGCTCTTCCTGATCTTGCGCGACATCGCGCGTAGCGCGGATTTCCGCCGGCTCTTGTGGGCTCTCATGCTGCACGCGAGGGAGCCGCGCCGCGGGTGGTGAGAGCTCGCTGACTCGCCCGCTCCCCTCCGCGCTCGCCGGCGCGCGGACGTGGTCCTTGACGCTCAGGGACCCGGGGCAATGCTTCACGCGACCAGCCCCCCGCAAGCCCTCATCGACGTCCGCGTCTGCGCCTCTGAGCGCGCGAGGGGCCCGGGCGACTCCGGTCGCTCGGGTGGGTGGCTGGCTTCCCTTGCTCGCCCGGTCGTCTTGGCCAGACACGCCTCGTCGACCTCGGCCGCCGACACCGCGGCCGCGCTGCCTACTCGGGCGCCATGTACGCCGCGCGGACCACGGGCGCCGCGGCCCGTCGAGGCAGCCGCCGTCGAGTTCGTGGAGCGCGCGAGGCGGCCGGCGTCGAGCTCCTGGAGCGTGCGGCGCCGCCGGTGTCGAAGCAGCCGCTCAGGAGTGCTCTCTGCCCATCCATCAGTTATCGGTTGACCAAGAGCCGGCAAAGACAAGAGATCAGCACAGCGACGAACAATTTATGCAGCATTACGCACCTTTACGCCTGGCCTTTGCCATGCGCCAAGCCTGGACCAGGCGCAGAGCTGTTGACCTGCCCCACAGCAGCGCGCTTCAGCCCGGCACGCCGATCGCAACAGCGCCGGCATGCGAACACTCGACACCATCACCACGGCCATAGTCTGCTGTTCCATTTCCGCGTGCGCGCTGGACCCGACACCGGGATCGGAGGCTGTTCTTGATAATGAGAGCAGAATCGCAGCTGAACCCATGGAAGTTCGAGCCACACGAGGCAGGTGCGAAGATGCGGTAGACGATGGGGCCGACATCTGGCAGCTCATGTGTGGAGCGGCTGGCTCAACCGAGTACATGACGCGCGGGGACACGATTCTGTGCCTACGGGAGCACATGCAAGGTCGAGCCGCAGGCCACAACAAGTGTCGTTCCAGCTGCCCTGCTGCATGCTTAGCGCTATCGAGCCGATGGGATCTTTACTGTGAAGAGCGCTCGCCCATGCTCCTGAGGAGCATCTGCGAAAAGGCGCTCAACAATGGGCGGGAGAGGTGCTTAAGCTCCTGCTGAGCTCGGACACTTGACACCGCCGACGAGTGCGCTAGCTGGGGCGTCATGCCGGACCCAATCGCAGAACGCACCCTCACGCTAACACTACCGAACGGGAGCCAAGAAAATATCCAGGTACGAGTCTGGGCGCCCGAGTACAGGCCAGCAGCCCTGTGCTGGGAAGCTGACGTAGAAGTCACTGGGGGGGGGGACACCCATAAGTCCCATGGTGCGGGCTTCGATGCATTTCAGGCGCTGTATGGCGCGCTCTACTTGATCCCGGCGATGCTATCCAAGTACGAAGCAGTTGGCCGGCTCTCGCGGTTCGAAATGGAGTGTGTCGGGTTCCCCGAGATCGATATTTCGATGTCGTGAGCCCCATGGCCTCGTCGATGTCGCCGACGCGCTCCTCGACCTCCACGGCCCGCTGTTCAATGGTGCGGGTTGTTCGTCAACCATGTGGTTGTGGAACACCGATGTCACCGCGTGACTGCCGGTACGGCCGGCGCGCACGCCGCGACGGGATGCGTCAAGACAAAAATTCGACATGGGAAAGTGTTCGTCGACCGATCGGCCGACGAGCGGCCACATGGGCATGAGCACGGCGCCGCGCCCGGCTTGCCGAGCTCGCCGGCAGGGCGCCCGATGTGAACAGCCCACGACCGCCGTAGACCGCCCCCCCGAGCTCGCCCACGGCCGCCTCGACGCCGACGGCCGCTACGCGCTCGAAGACCTCGACGCCGCGGCCCGCGCCGTCTGCTCCGGTGCTAGAGCACTCCAGTACCTTGGATCCGCATCGCTGTAACACCTTGGTGCCAGCGCGCCCCTCGCGCGCAGCGGCGACCTGTGAGCGGCATGGACGCGCCGAGGAGCGCCGCGGAGAGTACGGACGCCTCGCCCTCGGCGAGGCACGTCGGCGCCGCCCAGCGGCAGCGTGGACGCGCCAAGGGCGCCTCGTGGAGCTCTGGCGGCGAGACTGGGCCGAGCAGTGACGTGAACGCGCCGAGAGGCGCCGCAGAGGGTCGGCCGCCTCGCCCTCGGCGAGGCGGCGAGACGTTAACGAGGTGCGGATCAACTCCTCCAGGTAGAAGCGCCGCCGCCGACCACGCCGGCGCGCTCCCGAGTTCGACGCCGTCCCCCTGGACGCCAGCCGCTCCGAGCTCGGCAAGGCGGCCGCCTGAGCCGGCGGGCAGGCCGGCCAGCGCCGTCCAGCGGCGGCGTGGGCGCGCCGCCGGCGATTTCGGGCGGCTCGGCTGCCCAGCGGAGCCCCTGATGCCCGAGACGGGGAACTTCTCGGGCGTCAGCGGCTCCGCGGTGCAGTCCAGCCCACTGTTTGAGGCGCTTCTACCTGGAGGAGATGATCCCTTCGCCGCGAGGCGACTCTCCCGACCTCCCGAACGCCCGCGGTGCCCCTCGGCGCGCCCACGCAGCCGCTGGACGGCGCCGCGAGCCGCCTCGCTGAGAGGGAGCCGCCCGAACTCCCCTCGGGGCGACCGCGGCTCGCAGGCCGCCAGCAGGGCGCGGCGGTCCGCCAGCGGCAGGCCGGCGAACCAGGCGTTGCCGGACAGGCGCTGCAGCAACTCGGCGGTGGCGGTCGTTGACACGGGCGTGACAGCTGGGCTTGCCCTGGATTGTCGAAAGCTTGACAGTCCTGGGTCAAGCACCAGCGAAGAATGGCCCGGCCAAGGAGACAAGAGATGAGCGCACGCGCCCAGTTCGTCCGCATGCAGGACAGCACCGCCGCCGACTGGCAGCTGATCGCCGGCGAGTTCATGCCCTTCGCCCAGGCCCTGCCCGATCGCGTGGTCAAGCACCTGCAGATCCTGCAGGGCGATTACGGCGGCTTCCCGGTCGATCGCTACACGCATTCGCTGCAGACCGCCACCCGGGCCCTGCGCGACGGCCGCGACGAGGAGTACGTGGTGTGCGCGTTGCTGCACGACATTCGGCGACACGCTGGGTTCCTTCAACCACCCCGACATCGCGGCGGCCATCCTCAAGCCCTTCGTCAGCGAGGCCAACCACTGGATGGTGCAGAACCACGGCATCTTCCAGGGCCACTACTTCTTCCATCACCTGGGCCTGAACCGCAACATGCGCGACCAGTTCCGCGCCCACCCGCACTACGACCGCACCGAGGAGTTCTGCGCCCTCTACGACAACCCCGCCTTCGACCCGCAGGCGGAGACCCTGCCGATCGAGGAATTCCTGCCCATGCTGCGGCGCGTGATGGCGCAGCCGCGCCAGTCCATCTACCTGAAGGAGTGAATCCATGAACATCGCTTCCCTGCGCGAAGTGATCAGCGCCGAGGAGTGGCAACTGCGCGTCGACCTCGCCGCGGCCTATCGCCTGGTGGTGCTCTACGGCTGGAGCGACCTGGTGTTCACGCACATCAGCGCCCGCATCCCGGGGCCGGAGCACCATTTCCTGATCAACCCCTATGGCCTGATGTTCGACGAGATCACCGCGTCCTCGCTGGTGAAGGTGGACCAGGAATGCAGGAAGGTGATAGCCTCGCCCTTCCCGGTGAACCCGGCCGGCTTCGTCATCCACAGCTGCATCCACCAGGTGCGCGAGAACGCCGGCTGCGTGCTGCACACGCACAGCCGCGCCGGTGTCGCCGTCAGCGCGCAGAAGAAGGGCATCCTGCCGATCAGCCAGCAGAGCACCTTCGTGCTGGCTTCGCTGGCCTACCACGACTACGAGGGCGTGGCGCTGCGCGACGAGGAGAAGCCGCGGCTGCAGCGGGACCTCGGCGACAAGAACTTCCTGGTGCTGCGCAACCATGGCCTGCTGACCGTGGGGCCGACGATCCCCGATGCGTGGCTCTCGATGTACACCTTCGAGAACACCTGCCGCATCCAGATCGACGCGCAGGCGGGCGGGGGCGAGCTGACCCATGTGGACCCGCGCATCCTCGATGGGATGGCGAACGTGCTGAAGACGGTGACGGTGGGCCAGGGCGCGAACATCGCCTGGCCGGCGCTGCTGCGGAAGCTGGATCGGATCGATCCGTCGTACAAGACCTGAGAGCTCTTGCCATTGCGGGTGGTCCTCCCCCGCTTCCGTAGACACCCCCGACGGGGTCCTGGCCCCGGCCGTGGTCGGGTAGGCCGGGGAGGGCGTCCTTCAGGGCGCTCTCCTCGGCCTACCCGACCGCGGATGCCACCGGTACCCCTTTGAGGCACAGCCGGCGTCGAGGTCCTGGGGCGAGCTGGTCGGGCGCGCCGGCGTCGAGGGCCCCGGAGCGCGAGCTCGTCGAGCACGCCGGCGTCGAGGCCCCGGAGCGCGAGCTGGTCGAGCGCGCCGGCGTCGAGGACCCCGGAGCGCGAGCTCGTCGAGCGCGTTGGCTGCTGCCGCAGTTTGCAGCAAATCGGACGTCGAACCCCCGACGTGCGCAAGCGCAACAGCGCGTGTCCACGGCGTTTTGTCGCTGGTCCACTAGCTGCTCCGAAGGTCCTTCGCGGCGTCGAGCACGACCCGGAGGAGACCCATGGATCAGACACACGAGCTCACGCACATCAAAGTAAGCACCCACGACCACCGGCCGCCGGCAGAGTTCAGCATGCGACTCACCGGCCCGGCGGTGCTTGTCCTGGCGCTCGCGCTCGCGGTCATCATCCGCGGCCGAGGATCCAAGGGAGCGCGAGCTCATCGAGCGCGCCGGCGTCGAGGTACTGGAGCACGCGCGCGGCCGGCGTCGAGGCCCTGGAGCGCGGGCTCGTCGAGCGCGCCGGCGTCGAGGTCATCGAGCGCGAGACGCGCGGCCGTGGCCGCGCTGAGCTGAGCGCTGCGCGAAGACGGCAGGCGAGAGCCCCAGGCCCCCAAGGCCCGAGCTCTCTTGCCGGAGCGATGCGGCACCACGAGCCGGCATCGAGGATACTCGCCACCGCGCGCGAGGTCGTCAACCTGCCCGTTGGCTACCGATGGTCTGTGATGCCTAAGGCATCGATGCGCAGTCCGAGTCAAGGAAAAAATCGACATGGAGAAGTGTTCGCCAACCGATCGGTTGACGAACACTCCAGCCGCGTAACCGCCTGCGCACCTGTGCCGCCCGGGACGGGTCGACTCTGCCGCTGCTACCCCGAATTCGGCTTCGTGAGTTCTGAACGTTACTCTGGGCCGTCGAGATGCCCGACGACACGGCCGTGGTGAGCCGGGCGTGACGTCAGAATACCGTCTGCATGGTCTGCACGGAAAGAGCGAACCCTCGCGGCGAGCTCCCGACGCCACCTCGCATATTTCAGGGCTAGTCTCCCCCGCCGCCCTTTAGCTGTTCTTTGGCGCGCTCGCGGCGGTCGCTGCCGAATCCGTGGTGGAGTCCGTTCCACGTCACTTCTCCGCGCTGCAGCCAGCGCACCAGGAAGCTGTCTCCAATCACGTCAAGCGCGATATCGAGACACTGCGCCGAGTCGTCGGCCGTCACGCGCTCGTGGACGGCCTCCGACGCGCCACGTATCTCGATGTTTACACGCCAAAACGGTGCAACTCCAGGAAATGAGAACGGGCGGCCGATCCTGACATCGAGAACCTCAGGACGGCCGCCCGTCGGGGTGAACGTCAGACGCCGGCTCGCAAAAACGTCATCATCAATCATGCGCGGCGTTTAGCACAATGCGGTCAATGAGTCGCGAATACTGTGCAGAACGCCAGCCAGCCGCGGGCGCTGTCATTCGTGTGTCTCCAGCATTCTCGCCGGTAGGCGTCACTGACAAGAGCGCGGCAAAAGCCTTCCCGCTCCTCAGCGCTCCTCTTCGTGTAGGTGATGCACTCCAAAAACGAATTGTCAGGCTCGATGCTGTCCTCCGGTGGAATCTCCAGCTCGCTCGCCTGCGCGAGCACAGGCGAGCCCAGGCGCGAGAAACCGACCGAGAGCACAGTGAGCAATGTGGTTGTTTGCATACGCATCGACGTCGCGATCGTTATGCCAGCAGCAATCGCTCCGTTGTTGCTCGGGCGGTACGGGGCAAGGTCCTGTGATGTGCTACGCGCGTGAACACCCCGGCGCTCACCCGTATCATGTTCGTTCCTGACACACACCGCCCGCTGGGGGAACACGTGGGCGTGTCGGGATCGTCGAGGTCTTGGCCAGGGGGCTTGGAGTAAATCTCCGCACGGATGCCGCTGCTACCCCAGGTAGAAGCACCGCAAAAGCTGGCCTCGACACCACGGCCGCGCCACGGCGCAGGGGGACAGGGCGAGCTCCTCGTCGCCGGCAACGTGCCCGAGGTCGGGCCAGGGCTGACTGGGGGCGGCGCGACCCTGACGCCATTATCGGCGTCGGCGGGTGCGGTGCGGGGTGCGCGTGCTCAACGGTGAGCCCGTCGGCCCTTGCGAGGGCGCCGCGACGAAGTTCCCCTTCAGCACGGCCAGTAGCTCGCGAAGCCAAGCCTCTGTTCCCATCTCCTCGATCAACCTCGCGTTCGCCGCGATCCACTGCTCCTCGGTGACCATCGGATCGTGGGGCTCAGCGAGCATGGGCGCGATCTGGATCGCGTAGAATGGGTTGAGCATGATCCGGCGAACGTCATCCTCATTCACGGCGTGCATCTCCTGTCCAGTGAGCCACCAGGATATCACGCTGCGGCCGCGAAGAGACAGGCACGAGGAGCGACCATCGGGTGCTTGGGCGAGTCTTCCGCGGGTGGAATGTCCCGGGAGAGCCGAGCCCGCCAGTTCGGCCAGCAGACGCCGTAGGGACGGCCAGGCTCAGGTGGACGGCCCGAGCTCGCCGGCGTCCACCTCCACGCCGTGGCCGCTCTGCCCTCGACCAGGTGGGCGCCATCAGGTGGACTCCAGCGGTCGCCGAGCTTGTGCTTGTTCCATGCCGAAGGGCTGCCAGCTGCGGCACGGCCCGCTGCCCAGGCCCGTCGACCGTGGGGAGGGCGAGCTCGTAGCGCTGGTCATTAGAGCGAGCTGCGCGCGAACATGACGACCACGGCGATCGCGCAGAGCTCCCGCAGGCGCACGGCCTCGTTGGGGCGTGCCCTCGAGGGAGGGACGAGCGGGGAAATCCGTGGGGTGCTAGCCGTCGGGGCGGGGGGTGGTCGGGCTCATGCGTTCTGGTCGGCCGAAGGCGCACCGTGAAGAACTGCTCGTTATACCACCACGCGAGCCCACAGCCATCTCGACGCCAGGCGTGCCGAGCTCGGCGAGGCGCCCGCCTGCATCCCGCCTGCACCACACCACCCAGCGGCAGCGTGGACGCGCTCAGTGGCGCCGGGAGGTTGGGGCGGCTCCCTCTCGGCGAGGCGCCCCGCGGCGGCGTGGGCGCACCGTGGGGGAGTTCCGCAGCTCGCCCTCGGCTTCGACGGCGTTGCGCTCGGTGGTGCGCTCGAGCTCCTTGACGATCTCGGCGAAGCGGCGTGTGGCCAAATGCGTCAACTATCGTTGACGCATATCGAGAAAGGCCGCCGCTTTTTTTAAGATGTCGCGCTCCATCTCCAGCCGCTTCACATCGCGGCGCAGCCGCTGCAGTTCCTCACGCTCCGGCGCCGTCAGCGCCCCCGGCGGGCCGTGGCTCGCGTCGATGTCCGCGCGCTTGATCCAGTCGCGCAGCGCCGTCTCGGTCAGGTCGAGGTCCTTCGCCACCTGGCCGATGCTCCGGTCGCCCGCCTTCGCCAGCCGTACCGCCTCCGCCTTGAACTCGGGCGTGAACGCCCTCCTCCCTCTCCGTCCCATCCCTGCCTCCTGGTGCCTCCGGGGGTGTCCACGGAAGCGGGGGAGGACCACACGGGAGACTGGACTAGACTCCGGGCATGCCTCACCCGGATCAGCCCCTCACCAACGACGACGACGAGGAACAGGATCTGCTCGACGACGAGGAAGAGGCTCTGCTCGACTGGGCAACCATGACCGTGGTCTACGCCGCCGGCTACATCCGCATTCTCGCCGACGCGATCGAGCGCGGCGACGCCGATCTCCAGGTGGATCCCGTGGCATGGGAAAACACCATGACCGCCGTCGAGGGGGTGATGGCGGAGCAAATCCGAGGTCGCCTGCGCGGGCCTACACCCACCACCGTGGAAGACGTCGAGCGGATGCAGCGACTCCGCAGCCTAGGTTCCGCTGCGCTCTCGGGCGGAGAGCGATCGCTCGAATTCTGCCCGCTCGCACTTCGATGCATGGAGTTTCTGTTCGGGCAGGACTGGAAGCGCGCGGCGCGGGAAGCAGCGTTTTGCGCGCGCTCTCAATCAGGAGTTCCACCCACGTAGCGGCACATGACGGGAACTCTGCCGAAGAAGAACGTACAGCTATCTCCGTTCTTGTAGTAGTATCAGCAGCTGGTGGCCAGGCCGAGGCCTCTGCACTGCCACAGTAGTCCCGTTTTGACGTCGTCCTTGTATGGATGTTTTCGCCCGCCCGGGCATGATATTCCTGCATCGGCGCACTTCGTCATGCACTCGGCGCCGTGCTCATGTCTCTTGCAGCGGATGATTTTGAGTGAGCCGATCGCGTCCGTTTCGGCCGTGGGGTCGTTCTCCGTTTCGTCGTCAAGTGTCAGGTTGTTAGCTTCTGGATCGCTTGTTGGTATGTCGACCTCCGTCTCATCGACAGTTTCTGATGGGTGCATGACACAAGATGCAACGCATGGAGCGACTCCATGGATCGATACGATGACGGCAACCGTCGGAACCATTCGCATGGTACGGGCGATGCAAGACGCAAGATGGGAGCCACGTCAGTCGAGTGTGACGGTGCCACGCTCTTGGAGCCGGAGGACGAGGAGAATTCGCCGTGGTAGGCGCGTGTTCTGCGCTCTTCGCGAAGTAAGCCTGTTGCCGGGCGCAAGTTCGACGCGGCAACAACCCCCGGTCACCTGCGACGCGCTGCCCTTGGGCGCTGGCCCATGCTGCGGGGGCCGCGCTGAAGCGAGGAGGTCGCGCCGAGCTCGTCCTGCTCGGGCGCCATCTAGCGCGGCGCTGGAGGATCCATGACGTCTTCCGAAACACGCGAGCAATGTGGCGGCGCGGGCCATTCTTCTGATCGCTGCTCGAGGGCGTCGCCGCGGTTGCCGCGGCGGGCGTCTCGGGGTCGTCGAGCTGCTGAGCCGCGCCCAATCCGATCGCCTCGCGCAGGCGATGCAGATCGCGCAGGAGCGCCGCCACCTCGATCACGTGCGCGGGACTCCGGCGAGCGGAGCGGGAGAGCAAACGGCTCGAGAGCTCGATCACGCCGCTGACCAGCCGCGCGTCTTCGATCGACGGGCCCAGCGCGGGCAAGGGCAGGCCGCGCCGCGCGGCTATCGTGGTCCGCGGGTACCAGGGAGGCCCCTGTGGCCCCTTGGGGGCCATCGATGGTCCCTGCTAGGAGGTCGCTGGCGCGGAGGTCGCTGGCGCCGGGGTCCCAGGCGAGGGCGCCGCCGCCGGCTTGCCGTTGGCCTGTCCGGGCTCGGCGGCCTTGCGGGCCTTCTCGCGCCGCGCCGCCGCGCGCCGGCGCCGCTCGTAGGCGCTCGTCACCTCGCGGGCGATCTCGGGGTGGCGCCGGAAGACGTGGGCCGCGGTCTTCCGGATGGCGCCGACCCGCGCGACCATGAGGTGCAGGAGCTGGTTGCGGGTCGTGGTCGCGGCGGCCGAGGCGCCGGCTTCGGGGGCCGCCGCCAGCGCTCGCCGTTGCAGGTCCTCCGCGAGCTTCCTGGCCTCGGCGATGAGGCGCACGTCGAACGCCTCGTCCGCCTCGACCAGGCGGTCCTTGAGCGACTCCGCGAGCCCCGCGTAGTCGCGGAGCGCCTGGGAGAGGGCGCTCGAGCGCTGGCCGTCCTGCGCGTGGAACTCCTTGATGCGCGCGAGCTGCGCGTCGGCGGGCTCGTCGACGTCGTCGTCGAGCAGGAACTCGAGCGCCGACTCGAGCTCATCGACGACGAACCGGGCGCGCTCGCCGAGATCGGCCACGGCCGGATCGACGACGAGGAGCAACCGCGTCTGCGCTTCCTGCACGGCGTGCACGATGGAGAGCAACTCCTCGCTGCTCGAGGCGGGCAGGCGGTTCTTGACCCGCTTGAGGCCCGGGCGATCGCCGTCAGGCTCCCAGTACTTCTTCACGAACGCCGCGGCGGCGACCGCCTCGCGCACGGCGATGTCGTACGGAATGTTCAGCGGGTTGTCGGTCCGCTCCGACCCGGCGGCGACCTTGACCCAGCGATCGAAGTCCGTTCCTTGCTTTGCCATGATGACGTTGACCCCTCCTCCTGCGACCAGCGCCCCTCGGGGCACGGCGCAAAGTGGGCAAGGATGAGCTCGGTCGGACGGACGTCCAGCACGGAGCAGGGTCTGGACATGGGTGGGGGGAGCCGGGAGGCGAGGCGGCGGGGGGGGATGTCCAGATGAGCGAGGGGGATGTCCAGATGAGCCTACCCCCTGTCCAGATGGGCGGGCGGGATGTCCAGATGAGCCTACCCCCTGTCCAGATGGGCGGGATGTCCAGGTAAGCCGGGGGGTGTCCAGATGGGGCGGGGAGGACGTCCGAACGGCGGGGGCGGCGGCAATGCGCCATATGGCGTCGATGGCCTTACGCGTGGGTGCCCGGCTCGCGCGCGGCCGTGACCTACGCCTTCTGCTGCCGCTCAACCTCTGCGCGAAGGCGTTCCTCCTGAGCACGGAGATCTGGACTGGGAGGCCGGCGCGCTCTACCGGAACTGCCTCCAGTCGGCGAACGGCGACGAGCCGAAGGCGCTCGCGAAGGTCCGCCAGAAGTACTTCGACGAATTCTTCAAGAAGGACCTGCACTTCTTCCTCGGCACGACGCAGCAGTTCCACTTCGTCGCTCCGAACCCGTGGGTCATCATCGGCGTCCTGCCGATCCCGCACGAGAAGCAGCTCGGGCTCTTTGGCGAGCTAGTAAAGCAGCCGTTCCTAGCGCTTCGCTGCAGGCACGCGGGCTTTCCTACCCGTCGCGCCTGGACAAGCGAGCGTTCCTGGCGAGCCCAATCATGCGGGAGCGAATCACCGGACGATACGAGCGGACCTCACCTACTCACGCGCCCAGCTCGCCGATCCGAAAGGGCTGCCGCTCTCGATGCGCCTGTTGAACGAGACGCACCAGCGGCTCACGCGCGGCGTTCGCGGCGCCGAGAAGCTGCCCGGCGAGGTGCGGCGCAGCCAGAACTGGATCGGCGGCAGCCGTCCGGGCAACGCCGCGTACGTCCCGCCTCCGCCGCACGCGATCGGCGAAGTCCTTGGCGCCTTCAAGGAGTACCTGCACGCAGGCGACACGCTGCCGCCGCTCGTGCGTGTGGGCCTCCTTCACGTGCAGTTCGAGACCATCCACCCGTACCTCGACGGCAACGGCCGTATCGGGCGCCTAATCCTGACCTTGCTGCTCGAGCACTGGAAGCGCTGTTGCCCCGCCACCCGGTGGTGACCGTCGCGTCCGTGATGAAGCTCGTGGAGACGCGAAGCCCACCACCGCCGACTGCGCGACCGAGCTGCTCGTCGCCGCAGGCGTGCTCGTCGAGAGCTGTCACAGCTCGGTGTCACAGCTTGTCATAGCTCGCTGTCATAGCTCGTCACAGCTCCCCGCTGGCGATCCCGAGCCATCGATAGTGCCGGGTCGGGTCGGTCGGCCCATGACCAACATCAGCGATCAGGCCGGCCTCGACCAGCAGCTTCAGGTCCCGCTGCAGGGTTCGCCGGGCGACGTCGGGCATGAGCTTCTCGCAGTCTGCGAGGGACAGCTTCGCCCGCTCGAGGAAAGCCACGATGAGGGCCGCCTGGCGAGCGTTCAGCTTTTTGCTCGCCGCGACGACGTCGGCGCGGATGGCCTGCTCCCCCTTCGCCTTCACCTCTTGCAGCTGCATCGAGAGCCCGGTCACGAAGAACTCGAGCCAGCCGGTGAGGTCCATGTCCGCTTGGCGGCCCCCCCTGGAGTGCCGCGTAGAACGCCGCTCGGTCCCGGTCGTAGTACTCGCTGATCGTGAAGAGGCGCTTGAAGTCGTAGCCCGCACGGTAGAGGATCTCGCGGATGAGTCCTTCGCTGATCGGCGCACCGCCCGAGAGATACTCGCTGACGAGATCGAACGCGTCGCGGTAGTTCAGAAGCTCGCGCACGTCGTCGGCGTCAGCCCCCTTCATGACGCGGCCCGCCCACACCTGCTCGGCCTGCTCGATGCTGAGCTGCGTGCCCTCGATATGCGTCGTGTGATGCGCCTCGAGCAGGAGCGCGCGCTGGCTCATGCGACGCACCCAGTCCTCCGAGAGCGTGGCTGCCTCGAGAAAGCCGCGGGCGCGCTCGATTGTCGTGAGAGCGCCAGTGATGCGGTTCGTGATCGTAAAGTGCGGGACGAAGGAGGTCACGCCGACTCCCCCTCGCGAGGCCAGTCCTCGGGAACGAGCTTTAAGCCACCACGCCAGCGTTCCACGACGCCCTCTCGATACCAGTCGTCCGCGAGGTCCGCGTGCTCCGTGATGATCACCTGGAGGCCCGGCGCGACTTCGGCGACGGCGTTGAACACAAGCCGGAACATCCTCGAGACAGCCAGGCGATCGTCTTCGGAGACGAGAGCCATCGAGCCCTCGACGTCCTTCTCCGCGGGGAAGTAAACCTGCGAGGGCTGATCGAGGAACAGGAAGCGAGGCACAGGCCGGGACCGCTGGACGAACCACTGGTGCAACGCCAGGTGCGCGATGAGGTGGTAGCCAACCCAGTTCTCACCGCTGCCCATGCGCTCCATGGGCACTGCTCCGTCGATCGTGTCCGCGACCACGGTGAGCTTCTTCAGGTCCAGGCGCAACGGAGACGAAGAATGCTCGAGGAGCAGCTCGCGAGCCCACTTGGTCATCCTCTCGCCGAGGAGAAACGTGATCGACTCGATGCGCTCCCGGACGCGCTCATCGCTAAGTTCTTCCTCGATCCGCCGGCACTTCGCCTTCAGCGATTCAGCCTGCTCCTCGAGCGTCTTGGTGTCCGGGAGATCCGGCATGCTCTCGAGATAGAGACTGATCCGGCCGAGGATATGGGCCTTACGGGCAGCGTCAGTCTGAGCCTCGAAAAGGCTTCCGTTGACGGCGCGCACGGCCCCCATCTGCGCGCGATTCTTGGTAAGTGCTTGCTGGATCCCCTGAAGGCGCTTCTCCAGCTCCCCGATCGCCTGCTCGATTTGAGGCTCGATGCGTGCTACAGACTCAAGGCGCATCGACACCTCATTCAACGCGTCTCGGATGCTCGCGACCGAAGGGGGCGTGCGTTCCGTGGAAAGGTCTTGCGCGCAAAGCGGACACGAGTGGCCCGGCGCTGCCCCCTCGAAGATGCCGATCGTCGTAAGACGGGCTCGCTGTTCGTCCGCCTCGCGAGAGAAGCCTTTCTCCTCCTTCGCGAAGGCGCGCGCCGCGTTCATCTCGTCTCGGAGTCGACGCTGCGCATCAAGCAACTCGGCTCGCTCGGTCGAGAGCCGTCCATACTCCGTGCCATCAGGCACGGCCACGTCGATGCTCGCGAGGGGCGTCTGCGCGACTGCACGGAGAGCAGCGACGGTCTCCTCCCACGAGGTCGGAATCGCGCTCGTGAGGCCCGCGTCCCTTGCTTGCGCGAGTAGGTCGTCAGCCTTGCTCACCCCATCACCGCGCAGCGCCGCGATCTCGGTGAGTCGCCGCTCAATCGAGCGAAGCTGGTCACGAAGACGTCGCAGTTCCTCCTGCTTCCGAACGTGCTCGTCATCGACGGCGCCCAAGAGGTACGGGAGCGTGTCTTTCAGTGCTTGCGCGAAGAAGGTGTCGTCGGCTCCGTGGAACAGCTGCCGGCGCCTGATGATCTCATCCTGCCGCTGAAAACAGAGCGCCAGAGCATGGCGGACCGTCGCCGACAGGGGCGGCCTCTTCTGGCCCGGCGGCGTCTCGTGAACGTTGTCGCGAATGCCCACCCACGACGTGAGGAGCGCGAGCGCGCCCTTCGAGTTGGTCGTCTGACGAAGCATCGAGCCCTCGGGTAGTTCGACGGAGCTTCCCGTATCCACGAAGAAGTCCTCGCTCGATACGCCCGTCGTCGGGCAGCGTCGCGCGATGAACGCCTGGCCGGTTTGCAGCTGGAGGCGAACCCCGAACCACGCGACGCGTTGCCGAATCGGGCCGTGAGGGACGCGACACTGCCCGCTCCCGAAGCAGTAGTCGACGATGTCGATCAGCGCCGACTTGCCGGTCTTCGAGGCTCCGGTGATGACGTTGACTCGACCCGCCTTGAGCGGAAGCACGCGCTGGCGGCCGTCGTGGCTGTAGAGGACGATGTCGAGCAGTTGGACAGTCATGGCCTCACCCCGAGAAGCGCCATCACGGTCTCGGGGCGACCGGCCTTCTCGAACCACTTCCCGAGGAACTCAGCGCGTTTGGCGCAGATCCGAACCTCGTCGCTCGTTGCCTTGAGGCCCGCAGCCACTTGCTTCTTCAGCGCTCCGTTCGCGCGAACGCCTTCGGCGCTCAACAGCAAGAGGCCGTGCATGCCTCCGAACAGCATCGCTTCCTTGGTGAACGGACCGAGCGACGTGGCTCGCTCTCCAATTCGCGTCCGGACGAGAGGGACTTCAGTCAGCCATGCGGCGAGCGACGTGGTCGTCGAGCGAGGGAACGCTTCGCGAGTCTCTCGATGGAGCACCAGCGGCAGCACAAGAAACGAGAGCTCGATCGGCATCGCAGAGTTGCTGTCGCTCGAGTACCCCGATGCCGCGTGCCACAAGAGGGCTGCGCAAAAGCTCGGGTTGAGCAGACTTCGTTCCTCCGGCGATCGCGTGCTCCAGGGAGTCATCCCGCTTTGCCTCCTTGGCCGCCCAGAAGCGAAGCGAGGCGGTCTCGGAAGTCCGGGTGCCAACCCACGCGGGCTCCGTCAGCGAGCATGTGAAGCGAACCTCGGACAACGAACGGCTCGGTGACACCGGGACGGATCGCGACCGTGGCCTGTTCGGCCCATTTCAAGACCCCGCGGGCGGCCTTGCACTTCGCACTCTCGACCGCGTCGACGTCCAGGTCGTCCTTCATCGCTTCAAAGACCAGCTCCCACTCGTCGACGAGCCTTCGCTCATAGCGAGAGAGGTCGCCAACGAGCAGGAGTTCGTCACGGAGCCAGCGCGATCGCTGCTCGAACGCGCGGTAGTAGTCCCGGATGGAGGCGGCGACGCGTCGCTTGCCTGCTTCGATGAGCTCGAGCTGTCGAACGAAGGTTGACGTCGCATGTGACGTCCGTGTGTATTCATCCAGCTCGAAGATCAGAAGATCCTCGTCGATTGGAAGCGCGTCCTGCTTGAACTGTTCGCGCAGGTCCGACATCTCGGCTTCGATCTCGTCGCTGAGGATGCGCGTTCCGCTCGCAGTCGACGCGAGTTGCCGGATGACGTGGCGGAACCACCATCCCTCGAGTCGCTCGAGGAACCCATCGAGATGCTTGCGCTCGGCGGACCAGAAGACCTCCTGCTTGAGCGCGTTGTCGATGGCGAGCACGTCAGGTGCCCGGTCGAGAACCACAACAGAGTCAAAGACAGCACGACGCGCCGCGGGAGTCGCAGCGTTGAACGCCTTGTACGCCGGCGCGTTCGCTGCACTCTCTGACGACTGGGTCGTGGACTCCAAGATCGAAAGCGCCTTGCCCACGTCTCGGCCATCGACCCGGAGGAACCAGGCTGCCGAGTTCGTCGGCGCCGTCGCCGTCGTGAGGAGATGCAGCTCGGTACCCGCAGGAATCTGACCGGACGTGTGGCCTTCGAACCAGACCCGGAGCGACTTCCAGAGATCTGGGCTCGCGTTCGACAGCGATGCTTCGCGGTTCAAGTGGTGCTTCGTCTGAAGAAGCTCCTGCGCCGTACCGGTCTTCGTCTCGAACGTTACGTCGTCGAGGGATTCGAGGGCCACGAGGAAGCTGCCGCCTGCCTTCAGTCGTCGCAACGACCAAAGGAGTCCGACGCGCACCTGATAGAGGTACCCGAGCGCCGAGTCCGCTGCCGAGAACGAGGTGCTCGTCATGGCACATTGCCCCCGCCGCAGCGGCCCGTGCGCGGTGAACGTGTAGCGCGAGGTCCGCTGGTCACGACCCCACCGCCGTCTTCGTCGCCCCGCCGTGATGGGTCACGCGCGGGCGGCAGCGGATCTTCACCGCGCCCTTGGTGAAGGACTCGTCGGTCGCCTTGCTTGACCAGATGATGGCCTCGCCGGGGCGCAGGTTGGCCCTCTTCTCGGGTGTGAGCGTGCTGACGATGCTCATGCGCCCCGGGCGGATCTCGTCCTTCAAGCGGGCGGAGTCGTCGATGTACTCGCTCGCGAGCTCGAGGCGCATTTTCGCCATGCCCTTGCGATGGTCGGGCAATGACGAGGCTTCGATCTCCTGGTTCAGCCCATCGAGTGTCAAGTCGTCGCGGAGCGGCTTCATCACGCGGTTCAGCTGTCGGATGTACGTCGCCTGGTTGCCGGCGGCGCCCATCAGGAATCGCCAGCGGCTGGTCCGCAGCTCGGCGGCGCCGAATTTCAGCGGACGCACCTCGACGCCGGGGTACTCGCGCTGGCGCTCCTCGAGCTTGTCGGCGGGCGCGAGGAGGAGAACATCCTCGAGCGCGCGGGGCTCCGCGCCGAAGGTCTCTTTCAGCGCCGTCACCTGCGCGGCCCCGCGGGTGAAGCCAGCTCCTCGGCGCTGTCGCTCGAACTGCATGCCGGCCGGAGCGTCGTGGCTGATGACGATGTCGACCTGCGCGCGGAGCAGCTCGATGTCCTCGCGGGTGTCGCGCCGCCACTTCGTCCTGCGGGCTTCATCGCGCGGGTCCTAGTCCGCCAATTGTCGCTTCCGCCGCGCGTCAGGTCCACCTCGTTCGATAGCGTGGTGGCAAACCGCGCAGGACAGGTGCGTCGTCACCGATGGCGCTCCATCCCGCGCGCCCGCGAACTCCTAGCGCTCGCGGTTAGCGTTTACCAGCCCGGCTAAATAGTGTCGGCCTCTCTCTCCGGCGGGACACCGAGAGAGGCGAGAAGCGGTCCGCGGCGGGCGAGGTGAGCGCGAGGGCGCTCTCTGCTCTGCCACCGTCGCGCCTACGCGTGAAGATCCCGGATTTGTGCGCAGAAACGGCGATGCCCCCTTGGATTTCTCCTCGGAGGCTTCTGTTGACTGACCCTCGCCGAAACTTCGCGACGAGATAGAAATGGCTCCAGCTGCTGGACTCGAACCAGCGACCCGGCGGTTAACAGCCGCCTGCTCTACCAACTGAGCTAAGCTGGAATGCTTCGGAGACGGCGCGAGAATAGTCAGCCGGACCTTCCCGTCAAGCGAATCCGCACGGCGCTTCACTTTGGTGACGGGCATGTGAGCTCGCCCGTCCCCTCGCCCTGCCCCGCCCGCCCCGCGCACGCTCGCCTTCGCCCGCTCCGGCGAGATTGCCCGCCTGGCGTGCTTCTGCGACAACGCCGCCGTGCCGCGCGCCGCCGTGCCCTCTCCGCCGCCGCCCGAAGCCCCCGACCCCTCGCAGGCTCCCCCGGACCCCGCGCAGGCCGCCCCGGCGCCGGCCGCCCCCGCCCCGGCTTCCTCGGCTGCTGCCGCGCCCTCTCCCGCCGCCGCCACCTCCCCCGCCGCCGCCACCTCCCCCGCCGCCGCCCGCTCCGCCGGCCGCGGCGGCCTCGCCATCGCGGGCGCCAAGGTCTCCTTCATCGTCTTCGGCTTCGTCCAGCAGCTCATCCTCCCGCGGCTGCTCGGCACCGACGGCTACGGCGAGGTCTCCGTCGTCCTCGCCGGGGTCGGCGTCGTCAACAACGTCATCGTCGCGACCGGCATCCAGGGCGTCTCGCGCGCCGTCTCCAGCGTCGCTGACCGCGACGCCGCCGAGGCCTTCCGCCGCACGCTCGCCCTCCACGCCGTCCTCGCCGTGGCCGTCTCCTCGGCCTTCGCGCTCCTCGCCGGCGCCATCGCCTCCTTCTCCGAGGCCCCGCACGTCGCCGGCCCGCTGCGGCTCGCCGCCGCCGTCGTCCTCCTCTACGGCCTCTACGCCCCGCTCGTCGGCGCGCTCAACGGCCAGCGGCGGTTCCTCACCCAGGCCGGCTTCGACGTCGGCTACGGCGCGCTCCGCACCGCGAGCATCGCCGCCGGCGCCCTCCTCTTCCTCCGCGCCGGCCAGAGCGGCGTCCTCGGCGCGATCGCCGGCTTCGTCGCCGCGGCCGCCGTCATCGTCCCCCTCGCGCTCACCCGGACCGGCCTCGGCCGCCGCGGCAGCGCCGGCCCCTCGATCCGCGAGCACCTCGTCTTCCTCCTGCCGCTCGCGGTCTCTCAGACCTTCCTGAACCTCCTGCTCCAGACCGACTTCTTCCTCCTGCGCCGCTTCCTCGGCCAGGCCACGAACCACCTCGCGCTCGGCGCCAAGGCCGCCGACGACCTCATCGGCGTCTACCGCGGCGCGCAGCTCTTCGCGTTCCTCCCCTACCAGCTGCTCCTCTCCGTCACGTTCATCCTCTTCCCGATGCTCGCCCGCGCGCACGCCGAGCAGGACCGCGCCGCCGTGCGCCGCTACGCCATGACCGGCGTCCGCCTCTCGTTCCTGCTCACCGGTCTGCTCTGCGCCCCCATCTCGGGCCTCGCCCCGCACGTGCTGCGCTTCGCCTTCCCGGTCGAGATCTGGAGCCGCGGCGACGGCGCGCTCCGCGTCCTCTCGCTCGGCATGGGCGCCTTCGCGATCCTCGGCGTCGCCTCGGCCGCGCTCACCAGCCTCCGCAGGGAGCGCGTCGCGGCCGCGCTCACCGCCGCCACGGTCCTCCTCGTCGCCGTCGGCTGCTCCGTCGCCGTCCCCCGCGCCTCCTTCGGCCCCGACATGCTCGTGAGCTCGGCGATCGCCACCTCGCTCGCCCTCGCCACCTCCGCGGTCGCCGCCGGCGCCCTGCTCCACCGCGTCGCCGGCGGCTTCGTCCCGGCGCGGACGGCGCTCCGCGTGGGCGTCGCGCTCGCCGCCGCGATCGCCGTCGGCGCGCGGCTGCCGTGGCTCGGCAAGGTCGCCGTGCTCGGCGAGGCCGTCCTCGTGGGCCTCGTGTACGTCGGCCTCCTCGTCGCCACGCGCGAGGTCGGCCGGGACGACCTCGCCGCCCTGCGACAGGCGTTCGGGCGCAACCGCCGGCCCGCGTGAGGTGTCGTCGCCGCGGTCCAGGACCGCTCTACGGGGCGACGTCGACGTGGTGCACCCCGTGCGGCAGGGGCAGCCGGCCGAGGCGCTCCAGCGCGGGGCGCTCCCCGTGCACGACGCGGAAGACCTCGACACCGCCGCCGGGCGGGCCCCCCTCGTGGTACTGGAACACCGTCGCCAGGAAGTGATCGCCGGAGAGATCGAAGCTGCCGCCTTCGGGCAGCACGCCCTCGAACGGGTAGCTGGCGATCCTGGTGAGGGCGCCGCTCCCGGGATCGAAGGCGAGCAGCGTCACCGTCGCCTCGCGCGTGAAGCGGGGCGACCCCGGGAGGAAGGCGGTGCCGCGCATGTTCACGGTGGCGACGAGGCGGCCGTCGGGGCTGACCGCGAGGCCCTCGGACGATAGATCGGTCTCGGCACCGCCGACGCGCCGGTGCTCGGCGGCGTCGGCGCTGGCCTGCGGATCGGCCAGGCGGATGACGCTGATCGCGGACGGCGCGGTGGGGAGCCGGTCTTCGACGGTGGTCGCCGCGAAGTTGCGGCCCCAGTCGGCGGTCAGGTAGTGCCGGCCATCCGGCGTGAAGCGGCCGACGAAGGGGTCCGGACCGACCTCGACGAGGTTGCCCCAGCGGCGGAGCGCGATCGCGCCGTTCGCCCCCTCGGTCACCTCGAGGAAGGCGACGCGATTCCAGGTATCGAGGTTCACCGCGAGGAAGCGGCCCGACGGATGCCACTGGACGTTGGTGGCCGTCACCCCGCCCCGCGGGCCCGAGCCGGTGCCGACGATGCCCAGGTCGCCCAGGCGAAAGCTGGCCACCTGCCCGAAGCCGCCGCTCGCGTACGGGACGATCTGGACGAGGCTCGCCTCGGGCGTGTTCGCGACGACCGCGACGCGTGAGCCGTCGGGGCTCACGTCGAGCGCCTCGGGGGAGGGGCCGATCTCGGCGGTGTCCGCGAGCCTCGGAGCGCCCTTGCTGGACAGATCGATCGCGAAGAGGCGCCGCCCGGGTGGAAGCTCGGGGATCGTCTGCGCGCCGGGCGGACGCGGGCCGAGCCGCTCGGTGACGAAGGCGGCGCTGCCGTCGCGCGCGAGCGCCAGGACCTCCGGCGCGGCGGTGACCGAGTTCGAGACCTCGATGGCCGAGGTGGTCAGCGCGCCGTCCGCCCGCGAGAGGATGGTGAGCACGTCGCGGTGGCCGGCCTCGACCGGCGCCAGCCGGCCGGTGGCGTAGGTCTGCGCCACGAAGTCGCCGTCGGCGATGACGGCGATGGTGCCGGCATCGATGCGCGCGGCGAGGTCCGGAGATGGGGGCGCATCGGCTCCCTGGCCGGAGCCAGCACATCCCGCGCAGAGGACCAGAAGCAGGCGGGCAAGCTTCACGCTCGGTATCATGGCCGGGCGCAGGGTGAACTCCAGAAAATCATTGATTCCTTTGATTTGTTGCGGCCTGCGCAGACACACCGCCAACGTCGGTTCCCGCTCCCTCGCCCGGCCCGGCGGCCGCCGGCCTGCCTCGACGCCTCTTGACCGACAGCCGTCGATCTCGCATACGGCGCTCTCCCCCAGCCCGGCCAGCAGCCGGGGCGCCGCTCGACAGGCCGGGCGGCACGCCCCCCAACCCCCCGCGCCGGGTCGCACACACGCAGGAGATACCGTGGCTCCTCAATTCATCTTCACGATGCAGGATGTCCGGAAGGTGCACCCCCCGAACAAGGAGGTGCTGAAGGGCCTGTGGCTCTCCTTCTTCCCGGGCGCGAAGATCGGCGTCCTCGGCTCGAACGGCGCCGGCAAGAGCACCCTGCTCCGCATCATGGCGGGCGTCGACAAGGAGTACCTCGGCGAGGCCAGGCCCGCCGACGGCATCCGCATCGGCTACCTCGCCCAGGAGCCGCAGCTCGAGGCGGGCAAGACAGTGCTCGAGCACGTCGAGATGGCCGTGCACGACGTCCGCTCCCTTGTCCAGCGCTTCGAGGAGATCGGCGCCAAGCTCGGCGAGTCGCCCCCCGACATGGAGGCGCTCCTCGAGGAGTACGCCGCGCTCCAGGACAAGATCGAGGCGGCCAACGGCTGGGAGATCGACCGCGTCGTCGAGCGCGCCATGGACGCCCTCCGGCTGCCCCCGCCCGACGCCGACGTCACCAAGCTCTCCGGCGGCGAGCGCCGGCGCGTCGCCCTCTGCCGGCTCCTCCTCGAGAAGCCCGACCTCCTGCTCCTCGACGAGCCGACCAACCACCTCGACGCCGAGAGCGTCGCCTGGCTCGAGCGCTTCCTCCACGAGTACCCCGGCACCGTCGTCGCCGTCACCCACGACCGGTACTTCCTCGACAACGTCGCCGGCTGGATCCTCGAGCTCGACCGCGGCGCCGGCATCCCGTACGAGGGCAACTACACCGGCTGGCTCGAGCAGAAGAAGAAGCGCCTCGAGCTCGAGCAGAAGCAGGAGTCCGCGCGCAAGCGCACCCTCGAGCGCGAGCTCGAGTGGGTGCGCATGGCCCCGCGCGCCCGCCAGGCCAAGAGCAAGGCCCGCCTCGCCGCCTACGAGTCGCTGCTCGCCGAGGACAGGTCGAAGAAGGTCGAGGAGAACGAGATCCACATCCCCGCCGGCAACCGGCTCGGGAACGTGGTCGTCGAGGCCGAGCACCTCCGCAAGGGCTACGGCGACCGGGTCCTCGTCGAGGACCTCACCTTCTCGCTCCCGCGCGGCGGCATCGTCGGCGTCATCGGGCCGAACGGCGCCGGCAAGACCACGCTCTTCCGCATGATCATGGGCCAGGAGAAGCCCGACAGCGGCGCGCTCCGGATCGGCGAGACAGTGGAGCTCGCGTACGTCGACCAGTCGCGCGACGCGCTCAACCCGAACAACAACGTCTGGCAGGAGATCTCCGGCGGCGAGGACCGGCTGCTCGTCGGCAAGCGCGAGGTCAACTCGCGCGCCTACGTCGCGAGCTTCAACTTCGCCGGCAGCGACCAGCAGAAGAAGGTCCGCGACCTGTCCGGCGGCGAGCGCAACCGCCTCCACCTCGCCAAGCTGCTCCGCCGCGGCGGCAACGTCCTCCTGCTCGACGAGCCGACCAACGACCTCGACGTCGACACCCTCCGCTCCCTCGAGGAGGCGCTGCTCAACTTCGCCGGCTGCGCCGTGGTCATCAGCCACGATCGCTGGTTCCTCGACCGGATCGCGACCCACATCCTGGCGTTCGAGGGCGACAGCAAGGTCGTCTGGTTCGAGGGCAACTACGCCGACTACGAGGCCGACCTGAAGCGCCGCCTCGGCGCCGACGCCGCCGAGCCCCGCAAGCTCCGCTACCGCAAGCTCACCGCCAGCTGACACGGCGCAGCCGGCCGCGCCCGGCGGCGTTCCACGCTGCGGTCGGCGGCGTTCCACGCTGCGGTCAGCGGCGTTCCACCCACGGAGCACGTTTCCGGTCTGGTGCGACGCCGGCGCCCGCAGTAGCTCTTCCCCTCCATGCTCCGGAGCTCCCCCTGCGCAGGGCTCACCGCCGCGGCGGCGGCGGGCGCGCTCGCCCTGCTGGCCGCCGCCGGCTGCCGCGACCCCGCCGAGACCCGCTCGCCCTTCGAGGTCGCCTCGTCGACCGAGGGCGGCGGGGCCGCTGGCGGCGGCGGCTCGGGCAGCGGCGGCGCGGGCGGCTCCGCCGGTCACGGCGCGGGCGGCTCCGCCGGTCACGGCGCGAGCGGCTCGGACGGCGGCGCCGATCCGGTCGGCCCGCCGCCGGAGGCCGCGCCGCTCGCGGTCGTCACGTGGAACACCAAGGATTTCTTCAACGATCAGGACGACACAGAGGGCACCGACGAGACAGTGCTCAGCCCCGCGCGCTACCGCGAGAAGCGCGAGGCGGTCGCGGCGGTGCTCGCGGCGCTCGCCCCCGACGTCGCCGTGCTCCAGGAGGTCGAGCACCTCGACGTGCTCGAGGACCTGAACCGCATCGAGCTCGGCGGCGCGTACCCGCACGCCGCGCTCGTCGAGGCGTACGATCCGCGCGGCATCGATGTCGGCGCGATCTCGAAGATCCCGTTCGACGAGGTCGTGTCGCACCGGGACGACCGCTTCACGCTGCGCGGGACGCAGGGACCTGTCTATACGTTCACGCGCGACTGCCTGGAGCTCCACCTCACCCGGGGCGGCCGCAAGGTCATCCTGCTCGGGGTCCACTTCAAGGCGAAGGCGGCGCCCGACAACCCCGACCGGCGCCTGGCCGAGGCGCAGCGCACCCGCGCCATCGCCGACGCGCTCGCCGCGGAGCACCCCACCGCCGCGATCGCCGTGCTCGGCGACTTCAACGACGTGCCCGGCTCACCCCCCGTCGAGGCCGTCGCCGGCGCCGGCGCGGCGGCTTTCGCGGACGTCGCAGCCGCCCTGCCGCCCGCGGATCGGTGGACGTACGACTTCAACGGACAGCTAGAGCTCATCGACCACCAGCTGGTCAACCCGCTGCTCCGGGACATGCTCGACCCGAGCTCGGTCCAGATCCCGCACGGGCCGTCGATCGAGGAAGCCAGCGACCACGCGCCGGTCTTTTCCATGTACAGGATCACCCCGCCCACGTAAGCGTTCGACCGCGGTTCAGCTAAGCTGCGCCCCGATGCACGGCACGAGGAGAAAGGGCTCCCCGCCGAGAGCCCGCAGGGACTGGGGGCGCGTCGCCGTGCGCCTGCTGTGCGTCGCGTTCGCGGTGATCGGGGCGATCCCGCTCGCGCTCGGCTTCCTCGTGCGGACCGAGACGGTGCGGGCCTGGGCCGCGCGCGAGACGGCCGCGCTGCTCCAGCGCGAGCTCGGCATCACGGCCCACTACGACGTGCGCGTGCAGGCCTGGCCCCTGATGGTCGGCCTGAACCGCCTCGTCGTCGACTCCTCGGACGGCGGCGCGCCGTTCCTCGAGCTGGAGCGCGTGGCGATCCGCCCGCGCCTCTTCTCGCTGCTCGCGGGGCACATCGACGCCGGCGACGTCGAGATCATCGGCCCCCGCGTCCGCGCCGTGGTGAAGGACGGGGAGCTCCGGAACCTCAAGCTCCCGAGCACCGGGAGCAGCGGCGACAAGGGCAAGCTCGACCGCGCGCCGCTCTCCTCCGTGGCCATCACCGACGCGCGGCTCGACCTGACGATCGACAACGTCCGCATCCAGGCCCGCGAGGTCGACGTCGACGTCTCCGCCGAGCCGTCCGACGCCTTCGAGATCGCGATGCGCTCCGGCCTCGTCTCGGTCGTCCACACGCACGCCGCGCCCGGCCGCGAGGCCGAGGAGGACAGCGTCGACGAGGACGTCGTCTGCCGCTTCGACACGCGCGTCCGCGTCGAGCCCGACCGCGCGCTCGTCCGCCGGCTCATCCTCGAGGGCGCCGCCGACTTCGACCCGGATCCCGGCACGACGCCGCCCTGCGCGCTGCCGGACGGCGACTGGCGCCGCGTCGAGCTCGAGCTCGGCGCCCTGCGCGCCATCGGCCTCGGCGGCGGCATGCCGCACCGGATCGAGGGCCGCGTGCGGGCGCGCCTGCCGGTGCCGATCGTCCACCGCTTCGTGAACCTGCCGCCCGCGTCGGGCGCTGTCTCGCTCGACGTCGCCGCCGAGTACGACGCGGCGGCCGCGCCGTTCGGGCTCGCGCTCCCCCGCGTCAAGGGCACCCTCCTGCTCGACCAGCCGGGCCTCGACGGCAGGGTCTTCGTGACGCGGCTCTCGGGCGAGGTCTCGACGACCTCCGACGCCGTGCAGCTCTCGAACGCCGACGTCGCCTGGGCCGACGGCACGCTGAAGATCGCGAGCGCGGAGATCAAGCCGTTCGAGAAGGGCATGCCGCTCCAGGCGGGCCCGATCGACCTCGCCAACATCGAGCTGCCCGGACTGCTCCGCGACCTCGGCGTGCACCCCCAGGCGCACGTCGCCTGGACGCTGCGCGAGGGCCGGTTCGATCGCTTCGGCGGCACGCTGTCCCCGCTCTCGCTCGAGGGCCCGCTCGCCGTGCAGTCGCGCGGCTTCGAGATCTTCGATCGCCCGACCAAGGACCCTGCCCGCCAGCGCCTCATGGGCGTCAAGGAGGCCGCGATCCGCGGCTCGTTCCAGGTGCGCCAGAACGCCGTCGTGCTCGCGGGCTTCTCGGTCGACACGCCGAGCTCTCACCTCAGGACGACCGTCTCGCTCGGCTTCAACGACCAGCTCGGGGTCGAGGTCCACCCGGGCTCGCGGGTGGACCTCGCGGAGGTCTCGCCGCTCGCCGCGCTCGAGCTCGCCGGCGTCGCCACGATGAAGGCCTCGATGCACGGCTCGTACGCGCACCCGAAGCTCACCGGCGAGGTAGGCATCGAGAAGTTCGTGTTCACCGGCTTCCCCATCGGCGACCTCGAGCCCTCGCCGGTCGCGTTCGAGCCGCTCTTCCTGACGCTCGAGAACGCGCGGGTCCGGCACGGGGCGAGCCGCGTCCGGGTCCCCTCGATCAAGATCGACTTCGACCCGGCGGGCAACCTGCCCAGGGGGCGCCCGCTCGACAGCGCGTCGGGGGTCGTCGTCGTGGACGCGACCGTCGACACGCGCGAGGCGCCGCACCTCGCCGCGCGCGACCTGCTCGAGATCCTCCGCATGGACAAGGATCCGCGGTTCGCCGCCTACAAGGCGACCGCGAGCGGGACGGCGCGGGCCCACTTCGCGCTCGGCGGCCCGGAGGACCGCTGCGGCGGCGGCTACCTCGCCGTGAGCGCCGGGATGCGCCTCACCGACGTGGAGCTCCTCGAGGAGCGCTTCGACGACGGCGAGGTCGACCTCAACCTGATCTGGGACGACCAGGCCGCCGGCGCCGACGGCATGCGGCTCGACGTCCGCTCGGCGTCGCTGCGCAAGGGCACGGGCTCGGTGCTGGCGAGCGTGTCCGTGGAGCACGGCGGCGCGCTCAAGGGGAGCGTCATCGCGAGCGGCCTGCCCCTCGCGCGGGTGGACGCGCTCGGCGCGGCGGCGTCGCTGTTCGACGGCTCGGTCTCGCTCGTCGCGAGCCTCGGCGGCACGGTGAGCAGGATGGCCGGGTTCGCGGACGTCCACGTCTCGCGCGTCGGCATCCGCCGCACGCACGCGAGCCTGCCGCCCTCGCGCGTCGAGCTCACGATCGTGCCCACCGACAGGCAGCCCAGGGTCCTCGGCAAGACGCGGATCTGCGGCAACCCCCAGGGCGCGCCGTTCGATCCGGCGGAGCTCGAGCGCGACCTCCCCGACGGCTCGTTCGTGGCCAACGGCTCGCTGTTCGGCGGCCAGATCGCGCTCCAGGGGCTCCGCGTCACGCGCCAGCAGCGCAAGATCGTCGACGGCAAGGTGCGCATCGACGCGCTCGACCTCGGGACGCTCGCGAACCTGATCCCGGGCGTCGCTTTCTCGGCGGCGCCGCCGAAGGGCACGCTGACCGCGTCGCTCGACATAGCGCGGCTCCCGCTCGCGGATCCGCGGCAGGCGGCGCTCACGCTCACGGTCGACGCGCTCAAGCTGGAGCGCGAGGGCCAGGGGCTGACCCTCACGAGCCCGACCGGGCCGATCCACCTCGCGGGCAACACGGTGAAGGTGCCGGAGCTCCACCTCGAGGCGCACACCGCCTCGCGCCTGTCCGCCGCGTTCACCGCGTCGGGCGAGGTCAAGCGGGTGTTCACTGCGCCGGATCTCGACCTCGCGATCCGGGTCAGCCCGACGAACCTGTCGCGGCTCAGCGCCGACATCCCGCAGATCCGGCACGCGCGGGGCACGGTGCAGGCCGAGGTGCAGGTGACCGGGCCGCTCGCGGGGCTGCGCTACTCGGGCTCGGCGACGCTCAAGGAGGGGGAGCTCGACGTCGTGGGCTTGCCTGTGTCGCTCGACGACATCGACGTCGAGATCGCGATCGGCGGCGACCAGGTGCGCCTCACCAGGGCGACCGCGCGGGTCGGCACGGGCACGGTGACGGCGGTCGGGCAGATGCCTGTGCGCGGCCTGGCCCTCGGCACGGCGACGGCCTCGATCGTGGCGACCGGCGTGAAGCTGCCGGTCGCGGAGGGGGTGAACCTCACCGCGAACGCGAACCTCACCGCGACCTTCCGGCCCGGCGTCGAGGACGAGGAGGCGGGGGAGAAGAACCTGCCGCTCGTGATGGGCACGGTCACCCTCACGTCGTTCAGCTACACGCGCCCGATCCTCATGGCCGTCGATCTCGGCGACCTCACGGGCCGCCAGCGGACGACGGTGCAGACCTACGACCCGGCGGCCGACGTGGCCCGGTTCGACGTCACGGTCCTGTCGCCGAAGCCGCTCCGCTTCTCGAACGATCTTGCGGACATGCGGCTCGAGGTCTCGCCGACAGGGCTCCAGCTGTCGGGCACGAACCAGCGCTTCGGCGCGCGCGGCTCGCTGCGCATCCTGCCCGACTCGAAGCTCATGCTGCGGAGCACCGAGTTCGAGGTCCGGGAGGGCTACGTCCGCTTCGACGACCCGTTCCGCATCGCGCCCAAGGTCGACGTGCGCGCGGAGAGCGAGTACCGCCGCTACACGTCGGTGGCGAGCAGCGGCGCGGCGGACGGGTCCGCCGGCGCGGAGCCGGCGGCGCCCGCGAGCGCGGGCCTCGGCACGGGCGCGAACTCGAGCGGGCAGTGGCGCATCAAGCTGCACGCCCAGGGCGACGCCGACAACCTCCGGCTCAACCTCACGAGCGACCCGCCGCTCAGCCAGGAGGGCATCGTCCTGCTCCTCACGCTCGGCGTGACGCGCGCCGAGCTCAGCCAGGGCGTCGTGTCGTCGCTCGGCGAGACGATGGGCCTCGAGGCGCTCTCCTCGCTGACGGGCGCCGACAAGGCGGTGAAGACCATCGTCCCCATCATCGACGAGTTCCGCTTCGGGACCGGCTACTCGTCAAGGAACGGCGCCCCGGAGCCGACGGTGACCCTGGGCAAGCGCATCACGGACGCTGTCCGCGCCAACGTCACGACGGGGCTCTCGCAGGGCAGCCAGGTGCGCGCGGGCGTCGAGGTGAAGCTCAGCGACCGCATGAGCGTGCAGGGCTCCTACGACAACGCGAACGACGCCTCGAGCTCGCCGGTCGGCAACGTGGGCGCCGACCTCCGGTGGCGGCTCGAGTTCGAGTAGCGCGCGGTCCGCTCGGCGCCCGCAGCGCTCAGGTGGCGGCGGCGAGCGCCGCGTCGAGGGCGCTGTAGCGGTCGTCGCGGCCGGCGACCCACTGCTTGTGGCCCATGAGCTCGAAGATGCGCCGGTGCTTCGGGTTCTTCCAGGTCATGCCGAGCAGCGCGCGCTGGAACGCCTCGGCCTTCGCCTCGGGCAGCGACGGCATCGCGTCGAACATCGCGAAGTCGTAGGCCGGCGTCGTCCAGAGGACGTCGACCCGGCGGAGGTCGATGTGGCCGTTCGCCTGCTCGGCGAGCCACACAGCGTCCCCGACCGCCGCCGCCTGCGCCTTGCCGTCGTGCAGCGCCGCGAGCGCCTGGACCTCGCTCGTCGCGGTGTCCCCGTGCTTGCCGACGTCCACATCGAACGGCAGGAGCTGGATCTTCTCCACGGCCACCCCCGCCTGCCGGAGGAAGTGCAGCGGCAGGATGCGCGCGTGCGCCGAGTCGGCGCTCCCCACCGCGAGCACCTTGCCCTCGAGGTCGCTCAGCGCCCCGACCGCGGCGTCGCGGCGGACGAGGAGCTTGCTGTGGAAGTCGCGGTCGATCTCGCGCATCGCCAGCGAGCGGGAGCGGCCCTCGGTCTGCCGCTTGACCCGCACGTGCGCGATGGCGCTGTCCCAGGCCACGTCGATGTGCCCGCGGACCAGCGACTCCACCTGGCGCTCGTAGGTGGAGAACAGCGCGAAATCAATCACGATTCCATGCTCGCGGAAGTGCTCGCGCAGGCTCTCCCACAGCGTGACCACCTTGGCGTCGTGCGCCACGGCGCCGACCAGCATCGCCAGGTCCTTCATCCGGTGCCTCGCACGGGCGGCGACGCTAGCACGAGGTCCGCCCGCCGAGAGCCCCGCGTCTCGCACATCGACGCCGCGATCCGGTCCGGCCGGGCCGAGCCAGGGTCTGGAGCCCGCGCAGCGCGTGTCGGCTCGCGAACGCCGCGGCGACGCGCGCTGCGCGGGCGGCGCGCCAGCACGAACGCCGCGCGGGCGGCCTCTTGCCCACTTTCCGCCCAACCGGGCTACGCTGCGCTCCTCGTGCAAGCCGGCGCCGGTTCGTTTCGGTTTCGTCGCCCGGCGCTCCGCGCCTGATGGCCCGCTTTCGCTCCTCCCTCATTCCCTTCCTGCTCGGCTTCTTGCCGCTCGGCGCGACCGCCATCCCCGCGCGCGCCCAGCAGGCGCCCGCGAGCCAGGCCAACCAGGTTGGGGTCAACCCCGGCGCCCTGGCTCAGGCCAACCCCAGCCCCAACCAGGTTGGGGTCAACCCCGGCAACCAGGCCCAGGCCAGCCCCAACCAGGTTGGGGTCAACCCCGGCAACCAGGCCCAGGCCAGCCCCAACCAGGTTGGGGTCAACCCCGGCAACCAGGCCCAGGCCAACCCCGCCCCCAACCAGGTTGAGGCCAGCCGCCCCAACCAGGTTGAGGCCAGCCAGGTCGAGGCTCGCCCAGCGCCCTCGGGCGGGGCGAGCACCGAAGCCACCGACGTGCCGTCGCTGCAGCCGCCGATCGCCCTCGGAGAGCTCGCCGGCAAGCCCATCGTCCGCATCGACGTCATCGCCGTGGGCGACCGCTGGCAGAGCGCGTCGCCGGTCGCCAGCGTCGAGCTCGGAGAGCCGCTCAGCCTCGACGCCGCGCGCCGCGCCATGCGCGAGCTGCTCGCCTCCGGCAACTTCGCCCGCGCGTCGGCCGAGGCGAGCCTGATGCCCGACGGCGCCGCGCTCCGGATCGTCGTCGTCCCGCGCCGACGCATCGCGACCATCCAGCTCACCGGCAGCGCGCTCGACCGGCAGGACACCCTCGAGGCCGCCGGCGTCTCCGAGGAGGGCGACATCACCGCCGCGACGCTCGCCGGGATCGGCCCCCGCGTGCGCGCCTTCTACGCGCAGCACGGCTACCCCGCGGCCGCGGTCACTGTGCGCGCGGTCGACACAGACGACCCGTCCGCGATCGTCCTCGCCCTCAACATCGAGGCCGGCGCCCCGCGCATCGTCTCCCAGCGCGTCTTCGTCGTGGAGCCGCGCGCGGACAAGGAGCTCGGCTCGCTCAAGGACAGCTACCCCCTCGGCGCCGGCGCCCGCGTCGACGAGCCCGCCCTCGCCGACGCCGACCGCGAGATGACCGACCTGCTCCGCCAGAACGGCTTCCACTACGCCCAGGTCTCCCATCGCGTGCTCGCCGTCGGCCCGAACAACTACCTCTACGTCTACCTCGAGCCCGGCGCCCGCATCGTCCCGGCCTTCGACGGCAACCGCGCCTTCGACGACGACGCGCTCGAGGCCGCGCTCGGCCTCGGCGAGACGACCGAGACGAAGCCGAACGACCTCACCGACAAGCTCCGCTCGTTCTACGTCGCGCGCGGCTTCCTCGACGCCGAGGTCACCCCTTCCCTGGGCGGCAAGCCGGAGGATCCGGTCCGGTACCTGACCTTCACCATCCGCGAGAACGAACAGGTGCGCGTCACGAAGCGCGTCTTCCCCTGCCTCACGGGCGACCTCAGCGCCGACGACCTCGGCCGCGAGATCGAGAGCTTCCTCGAGGAGGACCTGCCCGGCGAGGTCTTCACGCTCCCCGACCCGCGAGGCGTCGCGGATCTCTTCGGCCCGACCCGCGGCGCCGGCGGCCGGGCCCGCCTGGTCGAGCTCATCCCGGCGATGACGTACGCGCCGGAGACCTACGACCGCGCCCTCAAGCACCTGCGCGACCTCTACTTCAGCAAGGGCTACCTCAACGCCGTCATCGGCCCGGTCTCCGTGCTCCGCGCCACCTGCTCGCGCCGCTCCCCGCCCGGGACCTGCATCCCCGAGCCGGTCGCCGAGCGCGTCACGGCGCAGTGCCGCACCGACGCGCTCGGCCTCCCCCTGCCCGAGCCGCCCGTCCCCGCCGCCCTCACCTGTCGCCCCGACCCCGCGCGGCACATCGCGTGCGCCCCCGAGGTGACGCTCCGCATCCCGGTCCACCCCGGCCCGCAGACCGTGCTCTACGACCTCGCCTTCGAGGGGAACAAGGGCTTCTGCGGGCAGGCCGGCCTGAGCGAGCGGGACCGGACGTTCTGCGCGGAGGAGCGCCCGTTCAGCGAGCGCTGGCTCAGCGACATCGCCGATCTGGAGCTCGGACAGCCCCTCTCGACGCTCGCCCTCGACGCCGCGCGGCTGCGCATCCTCGATGCGTACCGCGATCTCGGCTACGCGTTCGCCGAGGTCCGCGCCGCGATCGAGCCGTCTCCCGACCGCACGCGCGCCCGCGCGCGGTTCATCGTGTCGGAGCGGGACCGGGTGATCGTCACCGGCATCGTCGTCAAGGGGGCGGTCCGGACCGACGAGCAGCTCATCCTCCGCCGCGTGCTGCTGCGCGAGGGCGCCCCGTTCCGGCAGGGGCAGGCCCGCCTGAGCGAGGAGCGCATCGCGACGCTGGGCCCCTTCTCCAGCGTGTCCATCTCGCTGGAGGACCCGGACGTCCCGCAGAAGAACAAGCGGGTCATCATCCACGTGGTCGAGCAGCTGCCGCAGTACCTGAACCCGCAGATCGGGTTCTCGACCGGCGAGGGCGTCCGCTTCGCCTTCGAGTACGGGCACCGCAACATCGGCGGCCTCGCCGTCGGCCTCACGCTGCGCGTGCAGCTCAGCTACCTGTTCGAGTTCATGGTCGTCGACCCCGCGGCGCGCCGTCACTACCAGGCTCTCAACGACGCCGATCAGCTGGAGCGCCGCAACACCATCTCGGTCACGCTCCCGGACATCGGGCTCGGCCCGCTGGTCAGCCTGTCGCTGTCGGGCGTCGACGTGCGCGACAACCAGCTCGATTTCGGCTTCGCGAAGGACGCGCTCATCCCCGCGCTCACGTACCGGCCGCGGCGCGCCGTGACCGCGCAGCTCGCCGTCTCCACCGAGCTGAACAAGGTCGATTTCTTCGGCGACTCGGACGCCGACAAGCGGGAGATCCTCAACCAGCTGCGCATGCCCGAGGGCCGCACGATCGCCCTGGCGCAGCGGCTCGACGCGTCCTGGGACACGCGGGACACCCCCTTCGCCGCGACCCGCGGCTTCCTCCTGTCCGGCGGGGTCGAGCACGTCGACGCGTTCGACGTGTTCGACTCGGTCAAGGACACGTCGAGCTTCCCCGAGAGCCATTTCCTCCGGTTCACGGGCCGCGTGTCGGGCTACATCCCGCTGGCGCGCCGGTCGGGGCTCACCCTCGCGCTCAGCCTGTCCGGCGGATACATCCAGCCGCTCGTCGCCGAGAGCGGGACGTACCCCGATCGCCTTTTCTTCCTCGGCGGCGTCGACTCGCTCCGCTCGCACCTGGCCGAGTCGCTGTATCCGGAGGATGGGATCGAGGAGGCGAGGAAGGTGCTGCCCGAGGGGGCCACGCTCTCGACCGACGATATCCCCCGCGGCGGCACGGTCATGGTGAACCCGCGCGCCGAGCTGCGCGTCCCGCTGACCGATCTGCTCCAGCTCGGCCTGTTCCTCGACGCGGGCAACCTCTGGATCAGGGCCAGGAACGTCAACCTCGACCCGCGCCTGCTCCGCTACGGGCTCGGCGCCGGGCTGCGGGTGAACACCCCGATCGGCCCCCTCGCCTTCGACTACGGCTTCAACCTCGACCCGCGCGAAGAGCTCGACGAGATCGACGGCGCCCTCCACTTCTCCGTGGGGCTCTTCTGAAAGGCGACGCCGCGCCGGCGACAGGGGACGACACCGCGCCGCGCCCGCGCGCCTCGCCGCTCAGGTCGCCATCGGCCCGGCCAGCGCTCGCCACGCCGGCACAAATGCCTGACAGGCCGCTCCAGCGGCAACGCTAGAATCCTTCGCCCTCACTACACTGATCGCGCTCTCGGCGGCTCAGCGACGGCGGGGGCGCAATGGCAGCTCCCTCAGCTCAAGACGACGAGGCTCCCCTGATGAACCGTTCTTTCCGTGCGTGTGCTCTGCTCGCCCTAACTTCGTCCCTGACGACCTTCGGCTGCGGGGATGACAGCGCCGCACCGAGCAGCGCGGCGAGCGCGTCCAGCGGCGGGGAGGGCGGACAGGGACAGGGCGGCCACGGCGGGGCCGGCGGCGGCGCGGCGTCGACCGGCTCCGGCGGGGCGGCGGCGTGCGGCGACCTGCGGTGCGACGCCGGCGAGACGTGCGAGGGCTGCCCCGGCGACTGCGGGGCCTGCGCGCCGGGCTGCGGCGATGGCCGGTGCGAGGCGCCGGAGACGTGCGGCACGTGCGCGGCCGACTGCGGCGAGTGCCCGCCCGTCTGCGGCGACGGCGTGTGCGAGCCCATGAGGGAGACCTGCAACGCGTGCGCGGCCGACTGCGGCGAGTGCCCGCCGGACGAGTGCAGCCACGACCCGTGCGAGGAGGGAGATCCCCTCGTCGCCGGCTGCGACCCGTGCGTGGCCGCGCTGTGCGCGGCGGACCCCGCGTGCTGCATGAGCGCGTGGGACGCCCACTGCATCGACGGCCTCGCCGCCGCCTGCGGGCGGGCCTGCGGGTGCGCGCACGACCTCTGCGAGGCGGGCGAGGCGCTCGACCCCGCCTGCAACAGCTGCGTCGATACGGTGTGCGACAAGTCCGAGGGGGACAGCTACTGCTGCACGCTCGGCTGGGACGCGTCGTGCACCGCGCTCTCGCAGCTCCGGTGCGGCGTCGCGTGCCCGTGAGCGCTCAGCCCGCCGCCTGCCACGAGAGCGACGCGCGGAGGCGCGCGCTGGTGAGCGCCCCGGCGAGGCGCGTCGCGGCGCCGTCGCCGTCGCGCGCCGGCGCGGCGTAGCTCACGCTGTGCACGGCGCGCAGGCCGAGGTCCGGGACCGCCATGCCGAGGACCAGGTGGGCGCAGGCGGGCACGCGCGCCAGCGACCCCTCGCGCTGTCCGCCCAGCACCGCCGCGTGGAGCGCGATCGAGACGGGGCCGGCCGTGATGTGGAAGGAGGCGGTCGCAGGGGCGTCCGGCGCCTCCAGCAGGGCGCCGGCGGCCTCGAGGTGCGCCGCGGCCGCGCCGAGGGCCACGGCGGCGAGGAGCGCTGTCGTTTTCGTGGTCAGCCGCATGGACGACTCCTGGGGGTGGGCGGGGGCCATCCTGGCGAGGGCCGCCGCTGCGCGGAAGCGGTGAGCAGCGAACCGCGCGGCCGCTGCAGGGAGCGCGGCTGGCCCCGCGGCGAGCCGTCCGGGGGGACGGCGGCCGGGCGGCGCCGCGGTCAGCGCGCCGTGGCCGCCTTCATCTCCCGGACGAAGCTCGCGACGGAGCGCGCGGCCGCCTCGGGATCCCCGAGGTTCGCCGCGACCCGCTGGACGACAGCGGACCCGCTGACAACGCCGAACGCACCGGCGGCGAGGGCGGCGCGCACGTGCTCGGGCTTCGAGATGCCGAACCCGAGGATCGCGGGCGGCGCGCCGAACCGGCGCAGCGTCTCGAAGAGCGTCCCGTGGCTGAGGCTCAGCTGCTCGTTCGCCCCCGTCACGCCCTTGCGCGTCACGCAGTAGGTGTACGCGGAGCACCGCTCGGAGAGCAGCTCCAGCGTCGCCTCCGAGGCGTTGAGGGGCGCGATCAGCACCGGCGCCACGCCCACCGCGCGCGCCGCCGCCACGTACGGCTCCGACTCCCGCACGGGCACGTCGGCGACGAGCACGCTGTCGACCCCGGCCGCGGCCACCGACGCGTAGAACGCCTTGAGATCGCGGTGCTTCACCAGGTTCGCGTACGTCAGGATGCCGACCGGCACATCCGGCGCCTCCGCCCGGAACCGCCCGAGGAGCTCGATGCAGTCGACCGGCCTCACGCCGGCGCCGAGCGCCCGCACGGCGGCGGCCTGGATGGTCGGGCCGTCCGCGATCGGGTCCGAGAACGGGATCCCTACCTCGATCGCGTCCGCGCCGCCCTCGACGGCCGCGCGGAGCAGCCGCGCGCTCGTCGCGAGGTCGGGGTCCCCGAGCATCAGGAAGGGGATGAACGCCCCCTCGCCCCGCTGCCGCAGCCTTTCGAATGCGCCATCGTAGCGCGTCGTCATCGCCTCCCGACTCATGTCGACCTCCCGGGATCGAGCAGCTTCTGCGCCTGCTCCATGTCCTTGTCTCCGCGGCCCGACAGGTTCACGACGAGCACCTTCTCTCGCCCTGCCTGCGCCGCTTCCGCCGCCATCTTCAGCGCGTGCGCGATCGCGTGCGCCGACTCGAACGCCGGGATGATGCCCTCGCTCCGCGCGAGCGTCTGGAACGCGTCGAGCGCCTCTTCGTCGGTCGCCGCCACGTACGTCGCCCGGCCCGACGTCATGAGGTGCGCGTGCTCCGGCCCGACGCCGGGGTAGTCGAGCCCCGCCGAGACCGAGTGCGTCTCGGCGACCTGCCCGTGCTCGTCCTGAAGGATGTAGGTCTCCGACCCGTGCAGCACGCCCGGGCGGCCCTTGAGGAGCGTCGCACCGTGCTTGTCGGTCGAGAGCCCGTGGCCGGCGGGCTCGACGCCGATCAGCGCCACGCCCTGGTCCGGGATGAACTCGGAGAAGATGCCCATCGCGTTGCTGCCGCCGCCCACGCACGCGACCACCGCGTCGGGCAGGCGCCCCTCCGTCTCCAGGATCTGGGCCCGCGCCTCGCGGCCGATCACCCACTGGAAGTCGCGCACGATCGTGGGGAACGGGTGGGGCCCGGCCACGGTCCCGATCAGGTAGTGCGTGTCCTCGTAGCTCTCGGTCCAGTAGCGCAGCGCCTCGTTCAGGGCGTCCTTCAGCGTCTGCGTGCCCGAGCTCACGGGCACCACCTCGGCCCCCATGAGCCGCATCCGGAAGACGTTGAGCCGCTGCCGCTCGACGTCCTTCGCGCCCATGTAGATGCGCGTGGGCATCCCGAGCAGGGCCCCGATCATCGCTGTCGCGACGCCGTGCTGGCCTGCCCCTGTCTCGGCGATGAGCCGCTTCTTGCCCATGCGCCGCGCGAGCAGGCCCTGGCCGAGCGCCTGGTTCGTCTTGTGCGCGCCGCCGTGGAGCAGGTCCTCGCGCTTCAGGTACACCTTCACCCGCGGGTCGCCGGTGAGGTTGCGGCAGAGGGTGAGCGGCGTCGGGCGGCCGGCGTAGGTCGTCAGCAGGGCATCGAACTCCGCCGCGAACGACGGATCGCCGCGCGCCTCGAGGTACGCGCGCTCGAGCTGCTCGAGCGCGGGCACGAGGATCTCCGGGACATAGGCGCCGCCGAAGGCGCCAAAGCGGCCGCTTTGCTGCATGATGATTGCCTCGATCGTCGGTGTGCGTGGGGTTGTGCGTCGTGGAAGCGTGGGAGACGCGGTCAGGGGGAGGCGCGGTCCGCCGGGGCCGCGGGGTCGGGGCCGTGGCGCGAGGGCCCGCGCGCGCCGTCGAACAGCCGCACGAGCAGGTCGGCGCACTTCTCGCCGGGCGCGCTCTCGACGCCCGAGCTCACGTCGAGCGCCCAGGTCTCCACCCGTCGCGCCGCGTCGATGTTGTCGGGGTTGAGCCCGCCCGCGAGCAGGCTCCGGGGCCGCGCCGGGTGGCCCTCGATCGCGCTCCAGGCGAAGGTCCGGCCAGTGCCGCCCCGCGCCTCGGCCGTGCGCGTGTCGAAGACGAGCCGGTCGGCGCGCCGCTCGACCTCGGCGCCCTCGCCGGCCGCGCCAGGGCTGCCGGCCGCGCCGGGGCTGCCGGCCGCGTCGCCGGAAGGCGCCATCGGGACCGCCTTCCAGACCTCGCACCCCTCGGGGAGCGCGCGCCGCAGGCCCTCGACGAACGCGGCGTCCTCGTCGCCGTGCAGCTGCACGGCGCGGAGCCCGAGCGCGCGCGCCGTATCGGCGACGAAATCTGCGGACTGATTGAGGAAAACGCCGACGAAGGGGAGCCCCGCGGCGGTGGCGACCACGATCTCGGCCTGCTCCCGGGTCACCCGGCGCGGCGAGGCCTCGGCGAAGACGAGCCCGCCGAAGCGGGCGCCGAGCCGCTCCGCCTCGCGCGAGTCGCCGGGCCGGGTCAGGCCGCAGACCTTCACCCGGCCGTTCACCAGCGCGCGCGCGGCGTCGGCGATGTCGGGGCTGCGCATGAGCGACGTGCCGACGAGAAACCCGTCGACCGAGCGCGCGAGCCGGTCCACATGCGCGCGCGACTCGACGCCCGACTCCGCGATGACGATCCGGTCGCGCGGCACGCGCGGGGCGAGCCGCTCCGAGACGGCGAGATCTACCTTGAGCGTCCTGAGATCACGGTTGTTGATGCCGATCACAGGCGCCGGCAGCGCGAGCGCGCGGTCGAGCTCCGCGTCGTCGTGGACCTCGACGAGGCACTCCATGCCGAGCGCCTCGGCGGCGCCCAGGCACCGGAGCACTGTCGCGTCGTCCAGCACCGACAGCATGAGCAGGATGGCGTCCGCCCCGTGCGCGCGCGCCTCGACCACCTGGTACGGGGTCACGACGAAGTCCTTGCAGAGGATCGGGACGTCCAGGACCGCGCGCACCGCCTGGAGGATCTCGAAGCTGCCCTGGAAGAAGGGCTCGTCGGTCAGCACGCTCACCGCGTCGGCGACGCCGTAGTACGCGGCGGCGACGGCGTGCGGGTCGAAGTCCTGGCGGATCAGGCCCTCGGACGGGGAGGCCTTCTTGCACTCCAGGACGAACCGCGCGCCCGGCGCGGACAGCGCGCGCCGGAGGCTCCGCGACGTGGGCGCTGCCTTCGCCCTGAGGTCGGCGAGCGGGGTCCGCCGCTCGCGCTCGGCCACGTCCGCCCGCTTCCGCTCCACGATGCGCGCGAGGACATTGCTCTGCTCAGCCATGGTGCGCCTCCTTCCGTGCTTCCTGGGTCCCTTCCCGGCTCAGCGCCACGAAGCGCGTGAGCCGCTCGCCCGCGCGCCCCGACCGCAGCGCGTCGAGCGCCACGGCGGTCCCCTCGCGCAGGCTGTCGGCGCGCCCGGCGATCCAGAGCAGCGCGCCCGCGTTGATGGCGACGGCGTCGCTGTGCGCGGGCTCGCCGCGGCCGGCGAGGAGGTTGCGGAGCCACGCCGCGTTCTCCGCCGGGCCGGCGCCCCGGAGCGCCTCGATCGGCGCCGGCGCGACCCCGGCGTCCGCGGGGTCGATCGTGAGCTCCTCGATGACGCCGTCGCGGAGCCGCGCGGCGCGCGTCGGGGCGTGCAGGGCGATCTCGTCGAGCCCGCCGCCGTGCACGACCAGGGCCGCCTGGCAGCCGAGCATCCCGAGCGTGCGGGCGGCGGTGGTGACGAGCTCTGGATCGTAGATGCCCATCACCTGGATGGGCGGCGCGCTCGGGTTCACCAGCGGGCCGAGCAGGTTCATGATGGTGCGCACCTTGAGGGCGCGGCGCACGGGCATCGCGTGGCGGAGCCCGGCATGGTACTGCGGCGCGAAGAGGAAGCAGAACCCGACCTCGTCGAGGACCCGGCGCGAGACCTCGGCCGGCGGGTCGAGCCGGGCGCCGAGCGCCTCGAGCGCGTCGGCGGAGCCGCACTGGGAAGAGATCGAGCGGTTGCCGTGCTTGGCGATCGGCAGCCCCCCTTCGGCGGCGACGAAGGCGACGGCCGTCGACACGTTGACGGTGGACTGCCCGTCCCCGCCGGTGCCGCAGCAGTCGGCGTAGGCGTAGGAAGGCCGCGTGAACGGCGCCGATGCCCCCCTGAGCGCGCGCGCGGCGCCCGCGATCTCGGCGGGGGTCTCGCCCTTCGCCTTGAGCGCGACGAGCAGCGCCGAGAGCTCGATCTCGGTCAGCGCCCCCGCGACCAGGTCGCGGAACAGCGCCTCGGTCTGCTCCGCGGAGAGGTCAACGCCCGCGCAGAGCGCATCGATCACTGCATGCATCATGGTTCGCTCCTCATGTTCACGGCCGTTCCGAGAGACACTGCTCCTCGAGACTCGAGCGTCGGACTGCGGCGCCCTGCATAGCGGACAAAAACGAAAAGGCCCACCGTTGTTCGGCGGGCCCTCTTTCTTCTTTCCTTCAGGTCGTCCTCCCCGCAGGGAGGCGCATTACCCGTCGTGAGGGCCCGCCGCGGTACAGCACCAGCGCCACCAGCGAAGCCCTGCCGCGCGCGAACCCACCAGGGCGACCGCGCGCACGACGGTGCCGAGGACGAACGCCCCGGAGCCGGAGTGAGCGCAGGACGCGGTGAGCGCGCGATGCATGCGGGAAACATAGCTTGCGGTCGCGCGGGGGGTCAAGCGGGTTCGCTGCGGTTTCCGCTTCGCTGGTTCTGCCGGTCTTTGGTCTTGTCTGTCTACCGACCGGCGCGCCGCGGCGCAGCGCCGTCGGCCGGCGGCCTGGCGGATGTCCGCGCGGTCGGTGCCTGGTGTGCGGGACAGACGCGGTGTCGGGATCGGCGCGGCGGGAGATATCCATGCTAGGCGGGCTCGGTCCGCTGTCAGGCTGTCTGGACGCTGGTCGCTCGGAAGAGAGGAGTGTCTCGGCGACAGCGCTGCGCTGCCCCCGAGTCGCCGCTCTGGATGGCGGCGAGGCCGCGACCCGCCATGGCGCCGCCACCGCCCGGAGCGCGCCGGGTACGCGAGAGTCCCGGTGATCCTGCGCTCGGCGCACTGGCATGCGACCTGCCAGCGCACGCTGCATGGGAAACGTCGATATCAGTCTGCGCCATATCGCCCGGAGGCGCCCCGAGGACCTGGCGCGCGCCTTCGCTCCCGAGGGTCGCGCTGTCGAGGTCCTCGGCTGGATCGACACGCAGGTCACCAAGCTCGAGCGCCGACTCGACAAGGCGCTGCGCCTCCGCGTCGACGGCGCGCCGCGCGTGCTGCACGTGGAGTTCTGCTTCACGCTGCGCGACGACGTTCTGGATCAGGTCTTCGAGTACCTCGGTTTCCTCTTCACCGCGTTGCGCGTCGAGGCGCCCGGTGAGCGGGTGCCGCCCATCGAGAGCGTCGCTGTGGTCCTCTCGGGCCGCAGGCGTCGCCTGCCTGCGACCGGCGTGCGCCGCACGGCCTGGCCGGAGCGGCGGTTCAGCGGCGTGCATTTCCGCATCGACGCGGTCTATCAGCGCACGGTCGCCGAGCTCCGGGCGCGCGGCAGCGTGCTCTGGCTGGTCTTCGCCCCGCTCGCCCGGGACGCGACCGCAGCGACGATGCGGGAGGTCGTCGCGGAGATCCACGCGCGGGCGGCGACGGGCGAGGAGCGGGCGGAGCTGTACACGGCGCTCCTGGTGCTGGCGACGATCGACCCCTGGGGGCACACTCTGCAAAAGGAGCTCGTGACGATGGTGGAGGACATGGAGGAAGGGCTGCTCCGGCGCACGCCGATCATCGGGGAGATGATCATCGAAGCCGAGCAGAAGGGGCAGAAGCAGGGGCGTGAGGAGGCGATCGCCGAGTTGCTCGGCCGCCTCTTCGCACGGCGGGTCGGGCGGCGGCCCACGATCGAGGAGGAGCGCTCGATCATCGAGCGAGCGCGCGCGCTCGGTCCGGGCGAGGTCGAGGACGCGTTGCTCGATCTCGAGGGCGACGCGCTGATCCGCTGGCTCGCCGAGCCAGCGCGCCGGTCCTGAGCTCATGGAGGAGGCAGCGTTGGTCGAAGCGCAGCTGCGGCCGATCGGCGTGATCTCATCCGAGCTCACGAGCCGCAGCGAGGCGCCCAGACAAGGATCGGAGGGGGCGCCCGACGCCTGGATAGAGGTGCACCCGTGGGCGGCGGAAGGACTGCACGGGCTCGCCGCTGGCGACGAGATCCTCGTCATCACGTGGTTTCACCAGGCATGTCGCGACGTCCTCCGCGTCCATCCACGGTCCGACGCGCGCAATCCGCTCACGGGTGTCTTCGCGACGCGCTCTCCGGACAGGCCGAACCCGCTCGGTCTTCATTCCGTCGTCGTGCGCCGCTTCCGGCGTCCGCGCTATCTGGAGATCACGAGCCAGGTCAGCTCGCCGATCCCGGAGCGCGGCGCCGTCCTGACGAACGCGCCGTCGGCCTCACCGGTGACCGGCGCCGAGAGCTTGCCGTCGTACTCGCTCATGCTCCGGAAGCTCACCGGCGTCCCGGGCGCCAGCTCCGAGGGGGCCTGAACCCCGATGGGCGAGTCGCTGGTGGTCGCGAAGGGGAACAGCGCATAGACCGCCACGATCACCTCTCCGCCGAGCTCGGGGAGCGGGGGCACATGCTCCGGCGGGATCCGCCGGGCCGCGATGTCGTGGAGCGATACGCCGGGCGGCGCGACGAGATCCGCGCGGCTCACGGTGAGCTGGAGTCCGTCGCCGACCTCCACGACCTGCGGATCGCGGCTGTTCGGGCCCAGGATGGCGCCCGCGGGCAGGTGCGGCACGAAGAGCGTTCCCGCGTCCACGGTGCCCGCGTGGAGGAAGCGCAGCGGGAACATGGTCACGCCCCGGCGCCGCGTCCCCCCCACGTCCTCCGTCGACTTCACCACGAAGTCGACGGGCAGCTCATCGTCGCACATGAAGGTGAAGCGACCGTCCGCCCTCGATCTATCCGAGTAGCAGACCGTGGTGTTGCAGAACAGCACGGGGGCACCGCCGATCGGCTGCCCCGCCTCGTCCGCGAGCACGCCAATCACGCCCAGACCCGCCGGACCACCACCCGAGCCAGGTCCACCCCCCGCGCCGCCCGCCGCTGCGCCGCCGCCCGTCGCTCCATTACCCCCGTCGCCGCCGCCCGTCGCTCCATTACCCCCGTCGCCGCCGCCCGTCGCTCCATTACCCCCGTCGCCGCCGCCCGTCGCTGCGCGGCCGCCGTCCCCCGCGCCGCTCGTCGAGCGGCCGTCGCAAGCGGACGTGATGAGCGCGACCAGCAGGAGCAGGGCGCGGCCCGTCATTCGGCCAGCGCCTGCTCGATGATCGCCGTCATCGTATCCGGGTCGTACTCGTGGCTGGCGTACCGGACGATACCGTCCTTTCCGACGATCACGTCGACCGGGAAAGGGTTCGGTCCGGGGAAGCTCGACGTCACGGCGGCATAGGTGCTCGCGGTCTCCTCGAGCCCGACAGGAAAGGTGATCTCGATGTTGTCGCAGTACGCCTGCACCTGGCCGATCTGGTCGACCGGCTCCCTCGGGTTGAGGGCGACGATCTGCAGGCCTTGGTCCTTGTACTTCCGCCAGAACCGCTCCTCGGTGTCGGGCAGGTGGTTGGCGCAGACCGGGCAGAAGGTGGCAAAGTAGGTGAGCAAGAGGACGCCCCCGGCCGACTCCTCCGAGGTCCAGGTCGTGCCATCCAGCATCGTGCCCGTGGTCGCGGGCAGGGGCGCGCCGACGCTCACGCCGGGCGCGTTGCCGACGAGGTAGGCCTTGCGCACCGGGGCCGCGGGATCATCGGACACGATGTGGAGATAACCGATCTCCGGATCACTCGCCGACGCGAGGTAGGTCAGCTCGAGCTCGATCTTCCCGCCGGGCTCGATCCGGGCCTGGCGCGGCTCGACGCTGAAGGCCGAGCCGCTGATCCAGTTGTCCACCAGCGTGAGCGGCGCCGTCCCCTGATTCGTGACCTCCAGCGGCACGGTCTTCTTGTCCCCGACGGCGACCGGGCCGAAGTCGATCCGGGAAGCGGCTTCCGGGAGACGGATGTTGGGGGCGAGGCGGTCCGGCTCGAGGCGGTAGGAATACGGGTTCTCCCAGGTGCCGATGAACACGTCTCGACCCCGCGCGGCGACGCCGAAGGTGCGCATCGTCGGGAGCTCGCGATCCGGATCCTCGTACTCGAACTCCCTCGGGATGCGCACGGCCGCGATGAAGGTCGGGGCAGCGGGCGTGGACACGTCGTAGACGCGCACGTCGTTCCACGCCGCGACGAAGAGGCGGCGCTCGGAGTACGCCAGGCGGAGCGGGGTCCCGGGCATCTCTGCGCGGCCGACCACGACCGGGTTCGCGGGATCCGAGATGTCGACCACGGCGACGCCCGCCGAGCCCGCCGCCACATAGGCGAAGTCGCCGTCCACGACGACCCCCTTGGCCTGGCCGCCGGTGGCCACGCGACCGAGCTCGATCGGTTGTGCGGGGTCCGTCGCGTCGACCGTGACGAGCCCGTCCACGCCGTCGGCGACGAAGACCTGATTGTCGCGCGCGGCGATGCCCCACGCGTTCGTGAAGCCTCCCAGGCTCCCGACGCGCGTGAACCCGACCGCGCTGTCGTAGTTGTAGACGCCGAGCCCATTTCCGTGCAGCCCCACGAAGATGTTGTGGTTCGCGACGTCGACGCCCTCGTAGCTGACCCCCGGCTCCTGCAGGACGTGGAGCTGCACCGGGGCCTCGGGATCGCTGATGTCCCAGCCGCTGAGGAAAGCCGGGTTCCGGATATTGCCGAGGTGCGTGGTGAAGACGAGGTTGTCGTCCCACGCGAGGTGCTTGCAGCCGGGTGTGCGGGTATCGTCGGGGATGGAGTGCTTGAGTCCCCCCGCGAGCAGCTCCATGCCCGCGGGGTCCTCCGCGTCGATGACGTTGAATGTGTAGCTGCAATTGAGGAGCAAACCGTCGTCGCGGACGCGGACCTCGTCCGTGTGGCTCCCCACCTCGTGCAGGCTCTGGAGCTGCACCAGCGGGCTCAGGAAATGACCGGCTGCGAGCGCGGTCGGGACGCACTCCCCGTCGACTTCCTCCGTCCCCTCGCCGCAGGTGACCTCGGGGGTCATCGCCGCCGGCACGCACGCGCTGTCGGCCTCGATCGTGCCGGGGCCGCAGGACAGCCCGGTCCCGCTCACCGCGTCATCACCTCCGCAGGCGGACGAGGCGATCATGACCAGCGCGGGGAGGACAGCGCGACGTCGCAGCAGCGTCATGACGTAGCTCCTTGGCTCGCAGCAAAGATGAGGATTGCTCAGAAAGAAGGACGGGCAGTGTCGCTGGGAGGATAACGGTCACGACGACCCCCAGGGCAAGGAGAAACCGGGGGCAGGGCGGGTCGACCCCGAGCAAAGCACGATCCCGCCCGGGCGCGGATGGCCACCTACATCACGGACGGGTTCGGGGTGCCAGGGGGCACCGGATCGAGCGGCTCAAGAAGGCGGGATCGTCACGTACCAGAACGCGCTGGGGGCCGCGGTGGAAGCGGCGTCTCGCCGAGCAGCCGCGCTGCTCCTCGTCCGGGTCGTCCCCGAAGAGCACCCCGACGGACCACGCGATCGCATCGAACGGCTCTGCCTTGACCCGCTCGCCGCGCTCTGCCGTGAGCACGATCAGATATCCATCCTGCATCCAGCGATGGACGGTGAGCACCTCGTTCATCGGATCGACGATCCAGGAATGCGGCACCTGGCACCGGTGGTAGGTGCGTTGGTTCTTCACCACATCGTTGCGCGTGTTCGAGGGGCTCAGCACCTCGCAGACCCAGTCGGGCCGTACGAGGATGGGCGTCTTGTCGGGCAGCTCGGGGAGGCGGTCGCGCCGCCAGCCCATCACGTCGGGACGGTGAACCTCGTGCTCCTGGAGCTGGGCCTCGACCGTGCCGTAGCTGCCCGGCTTCCGCCAGCGCGCGCCCCCTCGCGCTGCCCGCGCCGACGGCGAGCGACCTCGAGACCTGAGCGCGCCCCCTCCGTCCCCGGCTCGTCCAGTCCCGCAGGATACTTTGCGGCCCCGCACGCCGATGGTAGGCCCCGTCATCCCCAGGGCGCACGACCTCGCGGCCAGGCGCGACAGGCCCTCGCGAGGCGCCGCGCGGCCCTCCCCCTGTGTGCCCATGATCACCGCCGAACCAGGTCCCCCGCCGCCGAGCGCCGCCGGCTCTCATGACAGCGTCCCGCCGCGAGCGCCGGGCGGGCCGCCCGCCCACCCGAGCTCGCCGCCGGCGCGGTCCGTCCCCCCGCCGGCGCGCTCCGCCCCCCCGCCGCCGCGCCGCAGCGCCTGGACCACCCGCCTCGGCGAGGCCTGCGTCCTCGGCCTCGGCGTCGCGTCGCTCTCCGCCGTCCCCACCGCCCTGCGCACCGCCCGCGCCGGCGCGTCCTTCCTCGACGGGCTCCTCGTCGGCACCGCGGTCCTGCTCCCGCTCGTCACGCTCGCGCTCATCCTCTCGCGCGCCGCTGGCCGCGGCTTCCGCGGCATCGTCGGCGCTGGCGGCGAGCGGCTCGCCGTCCTGCGCGTCGCCCTGTGGATCGGCGTCGCCTTGCCCGTGCTCGCCGCCCTCGCCGCCCTCCTCAAGGCGGCGACCCACCACCGCGGCCTCGGCGGCGCGACCTTCGGCGTCCTTGGCCTCGCCGGCGTCGCGGCCGCGGCGCTCCTCACCCAGCGCCTCGTCGCGCTCGGCGACCGCCTCGCCGCCCGCGGCGTCAAGCCGTGGATCCTCGCCGTCGCTGGCGCCGCCATCGGCGTCCTGCCCGTCGTCGCCGCCTTCGCGCCCCTCGCCGCCTTCGCGGGCAACAACACGACCGGCGACGCCGGCGCCGCCGTGCGCGCCGCCATCGTCGACGGCGCCATCGCGCTCGTGGCGACCGCGCTCGTCTCCAGCGTCGACCTCAGCGCCGCCGTCGGCCGCATCGCCGGCCTCGCGGGCGTCCCGCTCGCCGCCCTGGTCCTCATGACCGCCACCGCCCGGATCGAGTCGTTCCCCCCGCTCGGTCAGGCCGTGCGCGCCGGCGGCGGGCTCGCGGCCACGCTCTTCGGCGCCCTCGAACGGTGGACCGACCGCGACGGCGACGGGATGGGCTCGCACTTCGGCGGCCGCGACTGCGACGAGGGCGACCCCAGCCGGTACCCTGGCGCGCAGGACATCCCGGGCGACGGCATCGACCAGGACTGCAGCGACGGCGCCCAGGGCGACGCCCCCCGCCCCGCCAGGGCGCTCGCGGGCGCCCCTGTCGAGCCCCTCCCGGCCGCTCCGGCCCCGCGCGCGCCCGCCGCCGCCGCGCCCGCGTCGCGCGACGATCGCGGCGCGGTCGTCCCGGCCGTCCTGACCAGGGCCGCCGCGGACACCGCGCCGGCCGCCGCCTCTCCCGCCGCGCCGGCCGCCTCTCCCGCCGCGCCGGCCGCCGCCTCTCCCGCCGCGCCGGCCGCCTCTCCCGCCGCGCCGGCCGCCTCTCCCGCCGCGCCGGCCGCCTCTCCCGCCGGGCCGCCGCCTCTCCCGCCGCGCCGGCCGCCTCTCCCGCCGCGCCGGCCGCCGCCTCCCCCGCCGCGCCGGCGCCCGCCCCCGCTGTCTCGCCCGCCCAGCGGCGCCCCGACATCCTCCTCGTCACCCTCGACACGGTCCGCGCCGACCACACGTCGGCCTACGGCTACGGCCGCGACACGACCCCGCGCCTCGCCGAGCTCGCGGCCCGCGGCGTGCTGTTCGAGCGCGCTTACGCCGCCTCGAGCGAGACGCAGCGGGCCCTCTCGCCCCTCGTCGCCGGCCGCCGCCTGAACCGGGCGGCGCGCGACCGCCGCGAGTGGCCCACGCTGCTGCCCGAGAACGACACCGTCGCCGAGCGCATGAAGCGCGCCGGCTACCTCACCGCCGCGGTCAGCTCGTTCACGTGGATCAGCCAGGAGCGCGGCTTCGATCAGGGGTTCGATCGCTTCGAGACCGTCTACGGCGACGCCCACCCGGAGCGCGAGGCGACCGGTCACCTCGCCGTGAAAAAGGCCATCGAGCTCCTCGAGGGCTACGCCCAGCGCCCCCAGCCGGTCTTCCTCTGGCTCCACCTCTTCGACGCCCACGAGCGCTACCTCGCCCACCCCGGCATCCGCTTCGGCTCCGGCAGGACGGCCGCCTACGACGGCGAGATCGCCTACGTCGACCGGCAGCTCGGCGCGCTGCTCGACGCCGTCGCGAGGGGTCCGCGCGCCGGCCGCACCGCGGTCATCGTCCACGGCGCGCAGGGCGAGGGGCTCGGCGAGCACGGCCCTGTCGGGCACGGCGTCGAGCTCTACGAGGAGGCGATCCGCGTCCCGCTCGTCGTCGCCCTCCCCGGCGCGGCCCCGGCCCGCTACCCCCACCCGGTGAGCACGGTCGACATCGCGCCCACCGTCCTCGAGCTCGGCGGCGCCGAGGCGGCGGCCGTCGAGGGCAGCTCCCTCGCCGCGATCGCGATCGGCGCCGACCGCGCCCCCCGCGGCCCGGTGTTCGCCCGCACCGCCCGCCGGTCGGCGATCGTCGACGGGCAACTCAAGCTGATCGTCGCCCGCCGCAAGAAGCGCGACCGGCTGTTTCTTTTCGATCTCGGGGGCGACCCCCGCGAGACCCGCGACCTCTCCGGCGAGCGCCCCGACGACGTCGGGCGGCTCCGTGAAAAGTTATCCGCCCTCGAGTCTCCCGCGCAGTAAAGTCTACGCGAGGGATCATGCATCCACCTGCCCGTCCGACGCGGAAGCCCGCGCCTCCCCGCGCGAGGGCGCTGCGCGCCTTGATCGCCGCCGGCTTCGCGCTGGGCGTCGCCTCGCTCGCGCTGCTCGTTGTGCGGCTCGCGAAGGCGCCGTCGGTGCCGCTGACGCTCGGCGCCGGCGCCATCACGGCCGCGCTGCCGCGGCGGCTCCGCTTCGAGTGGCGCCTCGTGCGCGATCGCCACTGGCAGATCGCCTCGTCCCCCGCCGAGGCGCGCGACGCCACCGATCAGATCGAGGGCAACCGCGGCGTGTGTCCCACGGGCATGGTCGAGGTCTCTGGCCTCATGAAGCTCGACCCGGCGCCGAAGGCCCAGGGCGACCTGCGCACCATCGACGAGATGCAGCGGACGACCTGCAAGCACTGGATCAGCCGGGACTATCCGGAGCGGTGCGCGGAGTTCGATCGCGAGCAATGGCTCCTGATGTCGAGGGACCTCGACACGAAGCCGATGCACTTCTGCATCGATCGCTACGAGTACCCCAACCAGAAGGGGGTCTATCCGTTCATCCTCGTCTCGTTCTACGAGGCGGCCGAGCTCTGCGCCGAGGAGGGCAAGCGCCTCTGCGACGAGGCCGAGTGGACCTTCGCCTGCGAGGGCGAGGAGGCGCGCCCCTACCCTTACGGCTACGTCCGCGACCCCGAGGCGTGCGTCGTCGACCAGCCGTGGCGCCCGTACATCGAGACCGCGCTGCGCCCGCGGAGCGGCCCTGCCGCCATGGCCGAGATGGATCGGCTCTGGCAGGGCCGGCCGTCCGGCGCGCAGCCTCGCTGCCGCAGCCCGTTCGGCGTGTACGACATGACGGGCAACATCGACGAGTGGACCCGTTCCGTCCGCGAGGGGGAGCGCCCCTCCATCCTGAAGGGCGGCTACTGGGGCCCTGTGCGCACGCGCTGCCGCCCCTCGACCCGCTCGCACGACGAGAACCACATGTTCTACCAGCAGGGCTTCCGCTGCTGCGCGGACCACGACGCGGCGCGCGCCGCGCCGTCGGAGGGCCCTGTCGCCAGCGACCCGGCGGTCGCCCCGCTGCCGCGCGAGCTCCGCTGAAGCGCGCGCCGGCGCCTCGCGTCGAGGCGCCGCGCGGTCGACCCGGCTCGCCGCAGCGCGTATCCTCTGCGCTGATGGACGACTCCCCCGCCGGACAGGGTGCCTCGCCCGGCCCTCGCGACTCGAGCGCCGCGCACGCCGGCGCGCGCCCCGCTGCCGTGGCTGCGCCGCCCGGCGCCGCGCCGGCGCTGCCGCACGCGCGCCGGCTGGATCGGCTGACCGGGCTCGTGCTCGTCGCCGCCGCCGCCGTCGCCCTCCTCCCGACGGCCCCGCTCCTCCTGCGTGCCCTCTCTGGCGAGCGGCCGCCGATGCAGGGTGCTGGCCGGTTCGCGCATCTCCTGGAGCGCCGCTCCCCGGCGGCGGAGCGCTCGCGGTCTCACCCTCGCTTCCCGTTCGACGAGGACCCGGGCGCCGACGACCCGCGGTCGCCGCGCGAGGAGGATCCTGGCCTCGACGAGGAGGCCGAGGAGCCGGGCGGCCCCTCGCCCCTCCAGCTCGGCATCGCCTCGCGCGGCATCACGCTGCTCGACGAGCCCGGTGACGGCGCCCGGGTCGGCGCGATCGCCGCTGGCGAGCTCGTGATGATCGTGCGCGAGTCGGGCGCGTGGGCGCTCGTCGCCAAGAACCAGGGCGGCAGCATGGTCATGGGCTGGGCGCGCCGGAGCGAGATCGCGATCCGATGAGCGCGCCGGGCCCCCGGTCGCCGCGCGCCTACCGCGGCCGTCTGCTCACCCCGCTCGCCGCGCCGGCGAACGGCTCTCCGGTCCGCTTCCTGGACGACGCGCTGCTCGTGGTCGGCGAGGCCGGCATCATCGAGCAGGTGATCCCGTTTTCCCCGGGCGCCTTCCGCGGTCTGGTGCTCGACCTGCGCCCGGCGGTGCTGATGCCGGGCTTCATCGACGCGCACGTTCACTTCCCGCAGACCCGCATCATCGGCAGCGCCAGCGGCGCGCTGCTCGACTGGCTCGAGCGGTCCGTCTTCCCCGAGGAGGCTCGTTTCCGGGACGACGGCTACGCGGAGCTCGTCGCCGGCGAGTTCACGGGTTGCCTCCTCGCGTCGGGCACGACCACCTGCGTGGCCTTCTCCAGCTCGTGCCCTGGCGCGACCGACCGGCTGTTCCGCGCCCTGGAGCACGCCGGCCTGCGCGGCATCGCTGGCCTCACGTTGATGGACCAGAACTGCCCCGAGGAGCTCTGTGTCCCTCGCGACGAGGCCATCGCGGCGGCCCGCGATCTCGTGCAGCGCTGGCACGGCGCGGCTTTCGGCCTGCTCGAGTTCGCGATCACGCCCCGCTTTGCCCCCACGTGCTCTCGCCCCTTGATGGAGGCGGCCGCGCAGCTCGCCTCGGATCATGGCCTCCTCGTGCAGACGCACGTCGCCGAGAACCCGGCCGAGGGCGAGGCGACGCTGCGCGAGCACCCGTGGGCGCGCGATTACGTCGACGTCTACGATCGCGTCGGCCTGCTTACCGGCCGCGCCCTGCTAGCGCACGGCATCCACCTCTCGCCGCGCGAGTGGGATCGCATCGCCGAGGTGCGCTCCTCGGTTGTGCACTGCCCTGACTCCAACTTCTTCCTGGGCAGCGGCCGCATGCGCCTTCACGACGCGCGTTCCCGTGCTGTCCCCGTGGCGCTTGGCAGCGACGTCGGTGCTGGCCGCAGCTTCGACATGCGGCGCAGCATGTCGAGCGCCTTTGACAATGCCCTCTGTCTTGGCGACCGTCTGACCCCTGCCGATCTCTTCTTCACGGCCACGCAGGGCACTGCCGACGCCATTGGCCTGGGCCGCACCATTGGCAGCCTCGAGCCTGGCAAGGAAGCCGACTTCATCGCCGTCCGTTTCCCCGAGCGGGTCCTGGGCGAGGCCGAGCTCCTGAACCACCTCGTCTTCGCCCCCGAGACCGCCACGGTCCGTCGCTCCTTCGTCCGCGGCAGGCCCATCTACCCCCGCCCCCACGGATAACCCCCCTTTCCAACGGCCACGAGGCCCCCGGGGAGGGAGCGCGTCGCGCGACGCGCTCCCTCCCCGGGGGCCGGCCTACTCCGCTTCGTAGACCTCCAGCTCCCAGACGAGGATCTCGAAATCTCTCCGCAGGATGTACCGCGCCCCGTCGTCCCCGCGCACCTTGAAGTAGAGGTGATCCCCCCCGGGCCACCGGTCGAGGATCTCGGTCACCCGCACGCGCCGCTCGCCCAGGGTGAGCACCTCGGGCTCCTCGCTTTCGCCGTGGCCGGCACGGCACGCCACATCGACCCGCATCTGTATCCCGCTCAGGCTAGCAGGCGCGGGCGTCGCGCTCCCGGGCGCCGCGCCCGGGAGCGCTCCCTCGCTCAGAGCGGATCGACCGAGCAGCCGTAGAGCAGGTTCATGCTCGCCGCGTTGTCCTGGACCGCCATGGTGCACGTGTCCGGGCACAGCCTGATCAGCCCCTCGTCGATGTAGAACGACATCGCCGTGCACTCCTCGGGGCTCTTCACCTGGGAGAAGGTCTGCTTCTGCCCGCCGTTGCTCGGCGTGAACTCGATCTGCACCGTGTCCAGATCGATCGAGTGCCCGTCTGGCGCCTCGGGCACCTCGATCTCGCACGACAGCTTGGCGCCCGAGATCACGCTGTCCGCGATGGCCTGGAACACGGCGTCGTACGTGTCGAACTGGTTGATCGGGTACCTCAGGCCGCCGGTCATGACGCTGAGGGTCTGGTACGTCGTCCCGGGGTCGACCGAGCCGGGCCGGCACTGCTCCCAGGTGGCGGGCTCGTCCGCCGGCCAGGGCGCGGTCGGCGGCGTGTTCACCTTGATGCCCACGAAGCTGAAGAACATGTAGTTGCGCGCGCTCGGCGTGCCGAAGTACTCCGGCGCGATCGTCGTCAGGGCCGCGTCGAACGCCTCGGCCGAGAGCGCGCCCCCTTCGGTGTTCTCGTTCTCCGGCAGGTCGTCGTCGAGGTCGTACAGCTTGATGTCGCCGTCGTCGGTGAGCACCTTGTCCGCGCCGAGCGCCCTCGTCGAGCAGTCGGCGCCGTCGTCGGTGATCTCTACAAACACCTTGAGCGAGTTCATTCGCAGCCATTGCGACCACCCGGGCGACGTGGCCTCGCCCCGGGGCGGCACCGCGCCCTTCACTGTGTCGATGGCCAGGCAGAGCGAGTCGAGGCTGCCGACCTCCAGGTTATACTGGTAGAAGTGCGGCGGGTTGGAGTTCGGCGTCGCCGGCACCGGCGAGCAGCTCCCGCTGCCGAGCGGCGCCTCGATACAGACGGACTGCTCCGCCGACGAGCTGCCGTGCCTCGACAGCATGATGACGCGGTAATCGATCCCGCTCCTGTCGATGATCGAGGCGAAGTTCTGGTTGATGTTGCGCTGAACGCTCTCGATCTCCTCCGTCATGCTCTCGGAGTTGTCGATGATGAAGATGATGTCTGCCGGGCGCTGCTCGTAATCGGCCTGCAAGCTGGTCGCGACACACGCCGTGTCCTCGTTGAGCGAGCCGTCAGGCACCCCGCCGTCGGGCGTGAAGCCGCCGCTGTTCCCGATCCCGCTCCCGGTCGTCTCGCCGCCCCCGCCACCGTCGCCGCTGCCGGTGCCGCTGCCAGAGCCGTTGTTGCCGGAGCTCGCCTCACCACCCCCGCCGGAGCACCCACCGATGGATGCCGCCGCCGCAAGCAAACCCAAACCGACCAGCCCAACAAGCGTCTTCGTCGAGACCTTCAAAATGACCTCCCAATGGGGGGCGCGAGAATGCGCAGCGACAGATGTTACCAGAGACACGTTCCCATGGATGCGATCAGCATGAATTATTTGAATCTCACAGGAGGTAGACAACCGACCACCGTTGTCGGTCCATGTACCTCGTCCGCGACCTTTCGACTCGCGATCTGGGACGGGCTCCCCTAAGGGGCGAGCACATGGCCGAGCGCGGGTGGACGGGCGCGCCGCGCGACAAGGAGGGTCTGTGTGCCCCGTCGAGACCACCCTCGAGCACACGTGACGAGCGCCGCGCACCCGCCGGCGCGCGCATCACGCTCGTGTAGCAGCACGTTCGTGTAGATCGCGCGGAGCTAGCCTGAAGCTCTCGAAGCGATGATGTCGCGCGCCGCCGCGAGCAGGCGCTCCGGCGTGTTCGCCTCGGGCTCCTCGGTGACGAGCTCGACGAGGCGCTCCAGGATCTCCCCGATGAGCTTGCTGGGCGGAATCCCGAGCTCCTTCATCAGCACACTGCCGTTCACGGCGAGATCCCTGGCGGAGAGCGCCGCGCCCGCGGCGAGCAGCGCCTCCACGCGCGCCCGGAGCCGCCCTATCGAGGCGATGTCCTCCGTCACCTCGCGCCCCTTGCCGAGCGCGTCCGCCACGCCGATCTCGTAGAGATCCGGCGCGAGCGCCGGGGTCACCCGGCGGAGCCAGCGGCGCACCGCGCCGTCCGTCCAGGTGTCGTCGTAGCAGATAAGGTGGTGTCGAATCAGCGCCACGATCCGCGCCCGCTCGTCGTTGGAGAAGCGGAGCCGCGCGAGGATCGGCTCCGCGATCTCGGCGCCGACCCGCTCGTGCTCGTAGAACGTGTAGTCGAGCGTCTTGTCGGAGAACGCGCGCGTCCGCGGCTTGCCTATATCGTGCATCAGCGCCGCCACGCGGAGGATCGGCTCGGGCTTGCACGCGTCGAGGCAGGCCATCGCGTGCCCCCACACGTCGAACGCGTGCCAGCGGTTCTGCTCGCACCCGACCGACTCGATCATCTCCGGGCAGGTGATCGCGAGCAGCTCCGTGCGGCGCATGATCTCGAACGCCACGCTCGGGCGGCGCGCGCGCATCGCCTTGAGCCACTCGTCGCGCACCCGCTCCGCGCTCACGCAGCGGAACGTCTGGTGCGACCGCGCGGTGCCCATCGCCCGCTCCGTCTCGGGCTCGATCGACCCCTCCAGCGTCGCGGCGAAGCGCGCCGCGCGCAGCACCCGCAGCCCGTCCTCGGCGAAGCGCTCGTTCGGGTCGCCGACCGCGCGGATGGTCTTCGCCTCGAGGTCCTTCTGGCCGCCGAACGGATCGATCAGGTGCCCGTCGACCGGATCGAGCGCGATCGCGTTCATGGTGAAGTCCCGCCGCGCGAGGTCGGCCGTTATATCGTCCACGAACTCGACCCGGTCCGGCCGCCGGCCGTCGCTGTACGTCCCGTCCCCGCGCAGCGTCGTCACCTCGTACGGCACGCCGCGCACGAGCACGGTCACCGTCCCGTGCTGGATCCCGGTCGGGATCACCTTCCGGAACGACGCCACGACCTCGTCCGGCAGCGCGTCGGTCGCGACGTCCCAGTCCTTGGCGGGCTGCCCGCGGAGCAGGTCGCGCACGCAGCCGCCGACGATCCAGCCGCGCTTGCCGCGCTCGCGGAGGCGGCGACAGATGCCGAGCACGTCCTCGGGGACGAGGGTGATGAGCTGGTCTACCGGGGTCACCCCCGCGGCTTATCACGGCGAAAGCGGAGCGGGTCGCGCGCCGCGCGGGCGCTCACTTCTTCTCTTTCGCCCAGGGGTCCCGGACGTCCGAGCCCTTGGGCGTGCGGACCGTCGACGGCGTCGCCGGGGGCCGGCCCACCCAGCCGGGCCTCGCCTTCGTCCCGCCCTTGTCGTCGACCTCCACCAGCTTCACGAGCTTGCTCGGCTCGGTGCCGTCGAGCACCACCGTGCTGGGGACGTACCCCTCGGCCCGGATGTCGATCGTGACCGTCTGCCCCCGCTCGACGTCGATGCTCGCGGGCAGCTTCATCTCCACGCCGTTGCGGTAGCCGACCGCCGTCTCCGGCACGGCGGCCAGCGCGACCACCGTCTTCTGGACCGGCGCGGGCCCGGGCGCCGGCGTGGCCGCGGGCGCCTCGACCGGCGGCTTCGGCGCCGGCGCGGCGGTGTGGCTGGCCGACCCGCTCCCGCCGATGACGAAGATGGCCGTCACGATCCCCACCGCGGCCGCCGCGCCCGCGACCCACACGTAGCGGGGCCACGGCGAGCGCGGGGGCGACGGCGGCGTCGCCGGGACGATCACCTTCGACGTCTTGAAGTAGTCGTGCGGCACGTTGAAGCCGCCCGAGCGCGCCATCATCTCCGCGACAGCGCCCGGCACGCCGCCGCCCTTCACGCGCTCGAGATCCGCGTGGAGGTCGCCCATGGTCTGGTAGCGCGACTCCGGTTTCTTCGAGAGGCACTTCAGGATCACCGCCTCGAGCCCGGGCGGGCAATCCGGGCCGCCGACGAGCGCGCGGATGGGGACCGGCGCCTTGTACATGTGCTGCGTCAGGATCCCCATGAAGTTGTCGGCGTTGAACGGGAGCTGCCGGCTCACGAGCTCGTAGAGCATCACGCCGAGCGAGTAGATGTCGGTCCGGTGGTCGATGGGCGCGCCCGCGGCCTGCTCGGGCGACATGTAGTGCGGCGTCCCGAACACCGCGCCCGCGCGCGTCAGCTTGGTCGTCGTGCTGGTCGACACCTTCGCGATCCCGAAGTCGAGGATCTTCACGAAGTTCGGGTCGCTGCCGCGGGCCACCACGAAGACGTTGTCCGGCTTGAGATCGCGGTGGATGATGCCGGCCTCGTGCGCGGCGGCGAGCCCCGCCGACAGCTGCAGCGCGATGTGGCAGATGCGGTCCATCGGCAGCTCGTTCGGCGAGTCGATGAGCTGCGCCAGGCTCACGCCCTCCAGGTACTCCATCACGAAGTACGTGGAGCCGTCCGGCAGGTCGCCGAAGTCGGAGATGTCGACGATGTGCGGGTTGCCGATGCTCGACGCGGCGCGGGCCTCCTGCACGAAGCGCTCGAAGATCTCGCGGTCCCGCGCGAGCTCCGCGCGGAGCACCTTCACGGCGACGCGCTTGTCGATGACCTTGTGGCGGGCGAGGTAGACGTACCCCATCCCGCCCTCGCCGAGCAGCCGCTCGATCTTGTACCGGTGATCGAAGGTCGTCCCGATGTACGGGTCCTTCGCGCCGGGCGGCCGCCGCTCGCGCGGCTCGACCTCGTCCGGCGGCGGGATCTCCAACGACGGCTCGCCCTCGCTCACCGGAGGGGCGCTCGTCCGCCCGCCGACCTCGTCGAGGTCGGGCTCGCTCTGCCGCGCGAAGCGCGGGGTCTTCTGGCGCAGCGGCGGCGGCGCGACGAAGCTCGGCGCCTCGCTCGCCGGCCCCTCCACCCAGCCCGACCTGGAGGGCCTCGACGGCCTCGACGACGGGCGGACCTCGACCTCCACCGGCACGTCGCCGTCGCCCGCGTCCCCGGGCTCCACGCTCGGCGCGCTCGCGGCCCCGACGCCGGACGAGCGTTCCCCGCCCGCCGCGCCGGTGGGGCGCGACACAGGCGCCTCATCGAGCGCGCCTGCATCATCGTTGAAAACTCTGCTGCGCGCGGTGTGGTGCTCGTTTTTGGTGGCGCTCATGGAAGGCTCGCGGGCAGAGGTGCACGCCACATGCCGCCATCTGCGGCAGGGCTGGATTCTAGCAGGCGTTCGGTCCGGGAAGCGAGGGCATGCGAACGCCGCGCGCGAAAGTCCGCGCGCGTCTCGCCAGACGGCCGCACCCCGGCGTGCCGCGCGCGCGGCGTTCTGCTAGGAGGGCACCGCGATGAGCTACCCTATCGAGGTCGCGCTGCGATATCTCGGCTCCAAGAAGCGCGCGTTCATCTCGGTCGGCACCACGTTCGCGATCCTCGGGGTCGCGCTCGGGGTCGCGGCGCTCGCGACCGTGATGAGCGTGACCGGGGGCTTTCAGGCGGAGTTCCGCGACAAGGTCCTGGGCGTCAACGCCCACGTCCTCGTGATCAAGTACTCGACGGATTTCCGGGAGTATCGCTCGATCATGGATCAGGTCGCCCAGGTGCCTGGCGTCATCGGCGTCGCGCCCTTCAGCATCAACCCCATGATGTTGACGCACGGCGACGCGACGGCGACCGGCGTCCTCGTCAAGGGGGTTGACCCGGCCCGGAGCCTCGGTGTGGGGACCGACGGCGCCGTGCCCGTGCTCGATCTCCCTCGCCACATCCTCCCGGGCGGCGATCTCAGCGGGCTGCGGCGCCCTGGCGCGAAGCCTCCCGAGCGCGCAGCGCCGCCCTCCTTGCCGGACGTCCCTTCCATCGAGCGCGACGCGGGCGCCCGCGGCGCGCTCGAGCCCCCGGACGCGGGCGGCGAGTTCGATCTCCTGAAGGCCTACGAGGCGCGGATCCAGGAGGACGAGCGCGCCGCCGCCGCGCGGGACGCACAGAACGCCGGAGCCGAGCCCGCGCCTTCCGCGGTGGATCTCGAGGGCGCGGCGGACGCCGGCGCCGACGAGGGCGAGGAGGCCGAGGTCGCGATCGCCGAGGGCGCCCCGCGGGGCTCGGTCGAGCCGGAGGGCGGGTACGTCAGCGTGCTCCCCGAGGACGACGAGCTCCCCGCCGAGGTCGATCCCGACCCCTGCGCCGACAAGGAGCAGATCGCGAAGATGCCGGGCATCGTGATCGGCGCCGCGCTGGCGAAGAACCTGTCCCTCGATCTCGGCCAGTGCGTCACCGTGACCTCGCCGACGATCGGCTTCTCGTTCTCGAACGGCACCATCAAGCCGCCGGTCGCCAAGCGGTTCCGGGTCATCGCGATCTTCGAGGCCGGCTTCGAGCAGTACGACACCAAGCTCGCGTACGCCGATCTCTACGAGACGCAGGCCTTCTACGACCACGGCGACACGGTGACCGGCGTCGAGATGAAGGTCGACGACATCGACAACGCCAGCAGCATCGCCCGCGAGATCTCGAAGCTCCTCAGCAACGGGCTCTATTACACGATGGACTGGGAGGAGCTGAACCACGGCCTCTTCACCGCGCTGCGCATCCAGCAGATCGGCATGAGCGCGGTGCTGGCGCTCATCATCGTGGTCGCCGCGTTCACGGTCATCGCGACGCTGATCATGGTGGTGCTCGACAAGAAGAAGGAGATCGCCGTGCTCAAGGCGATGGGCGCGACCGACGGCGCCATCCTCCGCATCTTCCTTTACCAGGGCGGCATCATCGGCGTCGCCGGCACCACGCTCGGGCTGCTGCTCGGCGTGGCTGTGTGCAAGGGCCTCCTGGTCTACGGCTTCCCGCTCGATCCGAAGGTCTATTTCATCTCCCGACTCCCCGTGCAGGCGCGCCCGCAGGAGTTCCTGATCACCGGCTGCATCGCCATCCTGATCTGCCTCGCGGCCACGATCGTGCCCAGCCTGTACGCCGCCCGCCTCCGCCCCGCCGAGGGCTTCCGGGCGCAGTGAGCTGATCAGCGGCGAGAGGCCGCGTAGAGCCGCTGCTTCCCGTCCGTGTCCAGGTTGGACGCCAGGTAGAGCGTGCACTCGTCGGGCGAGAGCGACGGCGTCATGACCGCGACGGTCGGGGACAGGTTCGACAGCAGCATCCTCGCCGGCTGCCCGTCCACGGGCTGCCCGTCGGGCCCGAGCTTCACGTAGAAGCTCCGCAGCACCGACGCCTGCGCGCAGTCGCCCCGCGGGCTGTAGGGCGCCTGGAAGAAGAGCACGCTGCCGTCGGGCGTCACCCACGGGGCGAGGTCCTCGCCCTGCGCCGGACAGTCGCCGGGCAGGGTGATGTTGAGCGCCTGCGCCTCCCCGTCGTGGGCGCGCTTCGTGACGAGCCGGTGCGTGATCCCCCCGTCGTCCTGCTGCTCGCTCATGAACCAGTACCGGTAGGGGCGCGCGGCGTGGGCGACCGCGACCGAGTGGCTCCCCCCGTCCAGGTTCAGCGGCTCGAACGTCTCGGCTGTCGTCGCCTCCAGCGCGTCCGCGACGAACAGCCGCCGCAGGCTGCCCGGCCCGGCGAGAAACCTGTCGAAGAGCAGCGAGCCCGGGGCGAAGCCGTCGCGCGGCGAGAGCGCGTCCACCGGCAGGAGGAGCGGGCCCGACTCCGACTGCGGCGAGTTGACCATCGCGCTCGAGACGATCGCGCCCGCCGTCCACGGCCGCCCGGTGGCCGTGGCGATCTGCCTGTCCTCCGAGCCGAAGCCGGCCACGTAGACGAGCCGCTGGGTCGTCCCGCCCTCGCCGGCCTCATCGCGCACGCGCGGGAAGGCAGGCGACGTCCCCTCGACCTCGATCTTCGCAGGCGTCCCGAACGACAGCAGGCCGCTGCGGTCGGAGCAGCGCACGCACGTCTCGCTCGCCGTGCAGAACTCCCCTTCCTTGCAGGCGGCGCAGCCGCCCTCGCCGCCCCCGCCCGACGTTGACGAGGAGGACGAAGGCATCATGACGCCGCCGTCACCGCCCGCGCCGCCCCCGCTGCCCGCGCCGCCCCCGCCGCCGGTCCCCGAGCTCGACGACGCGGACGTGGCGGACGCGGAGCCGGCCGCGAAGGGCTCGCCGCAGCCGGGCAGGGCCGAGAGCGCGGCCAGCGAGAGGGTTCCGTAGAAGCGAAGCGTGCGCAACCGAGCTGCCTCCTGCCGTGATCCCGCCGCGCAGAGCAGGCGCGCGCCCGGGTCAAGACGGCTTGTTGTAATCCGTGTCCTCAAGAAGGATGACGTTCGTCTTCGAGCGGGTCTCGCCGACGCTGGTGACGTAGACCGCCGGCTTGTCCTGCACCGGACAGACCTTCTCGCACGCCCCGCAGCCGATGCACAGCGACGGATCGACGTGCGGACGCTGCACGTGGACCATCTTCAGCGGCGGCTCCTTGCCGTGCTCCGCGGCCACGGGCTCGCGCTTCGGGATGTCGACCTCCTCGACCCAGATCGCCTTGGGCGACGTCGGGCAGAACTCCTCGCAGACGATGCACGGCACGCTCATCGACCACGGCAGGCAGCGCCCCTGGTCGTAGAACGCGGTGCCGATCGAGATGGGCTTCTGGCCGATGCCCATCTTCTGCTCCTCGGTGATCTTCTGGATCGCGCCGGTCGGGCAGACGTCGCCGCAGAGGACGCAGGAGTGCTCGCAGTACCCGATGCGCGGGATGACGATCGGCGTCCAGATGCCCTCGATCCCCGCCTCGAAGAACGCGGGGTGGATCGCGTTGTTGGGGCAGACCTTCATGCACTCGGCGCACCGGATGCAGCGCTCCAGGAACTCGCGCTCCTCGACCGAGCCCGGCGGCCGGATGACGCGGTGGTCGTAGTTCGCGTCGAGCACGTCGGCGATGCGCGCCGTCGGGATCATCACCGCGCCGGCGGCGGCGGTCGCGAGGGCGGTGCGGCGGCCCGTGTCGGGCGTCACGAGGGCGCTCTTCCGGTTCGGGAGGAAGCGGAACTTGATGACGTCCTCGGGGCAGGCGTTCTCGCAGTTGAGGCACATGTGGCACTCGTCCTGCCGCCACTTCACCCCGCCCTGGGGCGAGTCCGCGCCCTGGCAGTGCACGAGGCACAGGTTGCAGTCGGTGCACTTCGCGTGGTCCTTCTGCATCCCGAAGAGCGCGAAGCGCGCGAACACGCCGAGGAAGGCGCCGAGCGGGCAGAGCACGCGGCACCAGAACCGCGGGATGAAGCGGTTCATGAAGAGGATCGCGACGAACAGGATCCCGACGAACCACGCCTGGTGGAAGTAGAACTGCTTCGTCTGCCACACGCTCGAGGCGAGGAAGTCCTGCGCCTGGTCGGCGGTGAACTGCACCGGCCGGCTCCCGGTCCCGGCCGCGGCGCCGGTCACCACGGCGGCGACGTACTGCGCGGCCGGGATGACGGCGAGGCCGATCGCGCGGACCGCCACGCAGATCGGGTCGAACAGGCCGCCGATCACGCTGCCGGCCACGCTCGCCGCGAGGAAGGCGTACATCAGGTAGTACTTCACCCGCTGCCGGGAGTACGTCTTGTTCGCCTCGACGCGCTTGCCCCCCTTCCCGTAGCGGGACGGGAAGATCCACCCGAAGAAGTGGTGGAGGGTGCCGAAGGGGCAGATCCAGCCGCAGAAGACGCGCCCGAAGACGAGCGTCAGCGCGAGGATCCCGAGCGACCAGAGCAGGCCCCGGTAGACGGTGTGCGTCGAGAGCAGGGTCATCGCGCCGACGAACGGGTCGGCGAGGAGGAAGCCCTCGACGGGCAGCGGCAGGCGGACGCGCGCCTCGGCCGAGGTGAACGACCCGCGGAAGCCGGTCTGGAACAGGAAGTACAGGAACAGCCCGAGGCAGCCGGCCTGCACGGCGCGGCGCACCCAGACGAGCACCTGGATCGCCTTGCGCGCCGGCAGCCCCGAGCCGGGCCGGCGCTTCGGCGCGGGCCGGACGATCGCGCGCGCCTTGCGCAGCAGCGCGGTCCAGGGGGCCACCCGCGCAGGCGCCACGGGGGTCGGCGCCGCTGCCGCTGCGGCTGGGCGGTGCGCCGGCACGGCCGGCGTCGGATCGGGATTGGCCATGAGTACTACACCTCGGCGAGCCGCAGATTCTGCCAGTGCATCGTGCCCAGGCCCCGGTCGTGGCCCATCTTCAGGTACGGGATCTCCTCGGGCTTGCGGCCGATGAGCTGGCAGCCATACGCGTCGGCGGCGACCTGGTCGGTCGTCGCGATGATCGTGTGCATGTCCTTCGCGTCCGCGACGTTCCCGCCCTGCGGCCCGTTGCGCATGAGGACGCGGACCGCGTCCACGATCGTGAGCGTGGGCTGGATGAACGTCGCGAGATCGGCGATCGACACGTCGATGTTCTGGTGGAGCCGGTTGCGCCGGCCGCCGAGCGCCCCGTACCAGTTCTTCATCGCGGCGGTGTACCTGGACAGGTTGTGGTGCTTCGCGATGGGGACGTTGATGACCTTGTCCGCGTTGACGAGCGGCGTGTACACCGGCCAGTCGTCGAGCACCTCGCCCTTCAGGCGCATGCCGCGGAAGCGGTGCGCCGCGGGGATCACGACCTCGGCGCCGACGTCGTACGCGGCCTTCCAGATGCCGGAGCGCTGGAAGCAGCGGTTCGGCTCGTTGCACGAGGCGTCGGTCACGATGACGGTCTTGGCGCCGGCGTCGTAGGCGAGGCGCACCACCTCGGCGACGACCTTCGGGTTGGTGTTGGCCGCGTGGATGGGCGTGCGATCCCACCCGATGTTCGGCTTCACGACCACTACATCGCCGCGCGAGATGAACCGGCGCATCCCGCCGAGCGCGTCCACCGCCTTGCGGACCAGGGCGGCGGGGTCCGGCGCGCCCTCGGCGAGCGCCTCGGCGCCGGCGCGGGCGACCACGAGCTCGGGCACCCCTGCGGGCGCGTCGCGGAGCCGGTAGTCCCGCGTCTGCGGGCGCTCGGCGGCGATGGCGGCGCTGCCGCCGCGGTCCCACCGGGCCGCCGCGACCCCGGCCGCGCCCCCGAGGACGAGGCCCGCCGCGCCAAGGCGACGCAGCACTTCACGTCGAGAGATGTCACCCATGGCCCTCGCCTTCCCTGGCCTTACGGATAGCCTCCCCTGGCGGTCGCCACAAGCAGAGGCGGCCTGGCGACAGCCGCGCCTGTCGCTTCCAGCGGCGGCGCTCAGGGAGGAGCGGCGGTGGACGGCGTCGAGGCCGCTGGGGTCGCCGTCGCCGCCCCGTTGCCCGCGGCGGCCGGCGCGCCCGCGCTCGCCGGCGGCTGCGGCGTCGCGCCGCTCGCGGCGGCCGGCGTCTGCGGCGCCGGAGAGGGCGGCCCCTCGTAGGGCTCGGCCGCCTCGGCCTTCAAGCGGTCGCGCTCTGCGATGCAGCTGGCGCGCTCCGCGTCGCAGGACGCCCGCAGCTGTGTGACGGTGGCGAGCTCGGCGGCGCGCTGCTCGGCGAGCGCCTTGGCCTCGTCGCGCTCGGTGACGAGCGCGGCGCGCGCCTTCTCGGACTCGGCGAGCCGCTCGCGGTCGGCCATGCTCGCCTTCTCCGCGGCCGCGGCGCTCTCCTCGCAGGTCTTCACGCGCGCCGCGTGGGTCGCGTGCAGCGACTGGATCTGGCGGGCGTGCTCGGCCTCGGTCATCGAGTCGCTCTTCTGGAGGGTGGCGAGCGTCTCGTTGAACTCCGCGCGGTCCTGGTCGCGGGCGCTGCGGCAAGCGTTCGTCTCGGACTGGGCGATCTGGTGGGACGCGATGCACGTGTCGAGCTTGTCGAACGACTCGGCCCCCACCTGGCGCGCGCGATCGAGCTCGCTCGCGAGCCGCAGCGTCTCGCGCTTCGAGAAGCCGAGCAGCACGACCGCGCAGCCGATGAGGGTCATCGCGCCGGCCGCGATGCGCACGCGCAGGTAGGACGTCTTCTGCTTGATCAGCAGCCGCTCCGCCTCGCGCTCCGCCTCGCGCTCCGGCTCGAGCAGCACCTCGAGCTCCTCGGCGATCTGGCGCATCGTGGGCCGCTCGTTCGGGTCGATCGCGAGCCACCGCCTGAGCGCCTCCTGGAACAGCTGGCGGGGGCGCCCGGTGAGGTCGGGCAGCGCGTTGTCCGCGAGCGGCTTGTCGGCGCGGACGTCGTGCGACTCGACGAGCTCGGTGCGGGTCTGCGCGGACTCGCCGGGGAAGTCCCTGGGGTTCACGAGCGAGTAGAGGAGCGTCGTGGCGAGGCCGTACGTGTCCATCTTCTCGGTCAGCGGCACGACGCCGGGGAAGCCGTTCAGCGCGCGGATCTGCTCGGGCGAGGCGTAGAGCGCGGTGCCCGCGCAGAACGAGGCCTCGCGCTCCGCGGCCACGCCGAGGTCGAGCAGGATCGGGTGGACGCGGCCGGCGAACCTGGCGAGAAAGATGTTGTCGGGCTTGACGTCCTGGTGGCGGAGCCCGGCGGCGTGGAGCGCCTCGAGCCCGCGCGCGACGGGGAGGAAGATGTCGTACGCCTCGCGCATGCTGAGGGGGCTGCGCTCGAGGCGCTGCGCGAGGGTCTCGCCCTCGTACACGGGCATGGTGAGCCACACGTAGTCGGCGTTCATGCCGTGGTCCTTCAGCTGGACGACGTGCGGGTGGCCGACGGTGGCGAGCATGACGAGCTCGCGCTCGACGTTCCGCATCGCGTAGAGCGAGCGGGGCATGAGCTTGAGGGCGACCTGGTGCTCGGGGACGTCGACGCGCTGGGCGACGTAGACCTTGCCGAACATGCCCTGACCGAGGAGGCGGCCGAGGCGGTAGAGCCCGCCGACGACGTGGCCGACGTCGGGGAGGATCGAGGGGCCGCGGCTGCTCCTCTCGGGATCGTCGGTCCCGCCTCGCGACGTGGTGCGCACCAGGCTCGACGGGTCCGCCACCGTGACGGCGAACGCGTGGACGATCGTGGTGCGGAGGTTCGGGTCGACGATCGGCACGGCGGTTGCCAGGGTAGCGGAAGCGACGAGCGCAGAGAAAGAAGCCGGCAGACCGGAGACGGCGGGCGCCGGCAGTTTATTCGAGGGGGCGCGTCGAAACGCCGGGCCACGGGCTCCGGTCGTGGAGAGGACAGCATCGACGCGGGCGGGAGCACGCGCGGGCGGGGACGTCGCCGACGTCGAGACCCCTGGCAAGGTCCCGCAGGGGCACATTCCGCGTCCGCGCCGCGATGGCGGGTCGGACGAACGGGGCTGCTCACTCCAGCGAGAGCCGCGGCGGCCGCCCGCGGAGGGCGCTCCAGACGGCCAGCACGAGGACCTCTCCGCCCGAGGGGTCGTACACGTAGTAGACCAGGTAGCGTGATGTCGGCAGTGGGGCGCGGCGAACGCCCTTGATCCGCCGGTGTGCGTGCGGGGCCCCGACCTCCGGCGCTGTCCTGAGCAAGCTCAGCAGCGCGGCGAGCTCCTCGCGGAACAGCGAGGGAGCGGCCGGGCGGTTCTCGACCCACCATACGGCCGCGTCCCTCGCCTGTCGGGCTGCATCCCCGGTGAGCCGGATGCGGGCTCGCTTCATCCGCGAGCCGGCTCGAGGCGCGCGATCTCGGCCAGGAGATCGTCCGCGTCGATCGTCCCCTCGCGCGCGCTCGCCAGCGATAGCTCCAGCGCCTCGTCGAGGCGGGCGCGCTCCTCGTCGTCGAGGTCGTCGTTGTCGGCCACCACGAGCTCGATCACGGTGCCCTCGGCGAAGCTCGTCGGCTCGTCGAGGACCAGCCGGCCACCCTGCACCTTTGCTCGCAGCGCGCTCATCGCCACAGCGTACCACTGCGGGTCCTGGCCAGGTAGGTCACGGCCAGACGCGCTCAGCCTCGCGGCTCGCCAGCTCCCGCTCGATGCGCGCGCAGGAGCTCCAGACGCGCTCAGCCTCGCGGCTCGCCAGCTCCCGCTCGATGCGCGCGCAGGAGCTCCAGACGCGCTCAGCCTCGCGGCTCGCCAGCTCCCGCTCGATGCGCGCGCAGGAGCTCGCGCTCTTGCCTTCGAGAGCGCCCGACGGCAGCCGTCCGACGGCAGCGCCGGCGCCGCCAGCGAAGGCACCACCGGCGGCGGCGCCGCTCCCGCGCGCCTGGAGCGCGCCGGCCAGGCTGGCCTGCCCGATGCACAGCGCGATCCCGGGCGCGCGGCCGTGAGCAACGGTTCCACCGGCGCGCCGCCAGATCAGGAATCCACGCAAATGCTCGCCAGAACCGCGCTCGTGATCGCCAGCCTGGAGCTCGCCGGGTGCGCCGCCATCCGCTCGCCACCTGCCCCGCCCGAGCTCGCCCGCGCCCGGGCGGCGATCCGCGGGGCGGAGCGGGAGGGCGCGAGCGCCGACCGACGCGCGGCCATGCACCTCGCGCTGGCGAGGAGCGAGCTCGCCCAGGCGCGGCGGCGGCTCTCGGTGGGCGATCACGAGGGCGCGCGCTGGCTGCTGCGGAGGGCCGAGGTCGACGCGGAGCTCTCGACGCTCGTCGTGAGGGAGGCGGGCCTTCGCGACGCGGCGAGCCGCACGCTGGACCGGGCGAGCACGCCTGCCGGCGGGGCGGAGTAGGAGGGCCGCATGCGCGCCGGAGCGCCGCTCGCGATGGCCCTCGCTCTCGCCGGCTGCGCGAGGAGCGCGGCCGCGCCGCCGCCCGAGCTCCTCACGGCGCGCGCCGCCGTCGTGCAGGCGCAGGAGAACCCGCTCTCGCCGCTCGCGATCGCCGAGCTGAAGCGCGCGGAGGAGGCGCTCGCGATCGCCGAGCGCGAGGAGCGCGAGCGCCCGCGCTCGGCGATCGCGCGCGACGCGGCCTACGTCGCGCGGCGGAGGGCGCAGTGCTCGCTGCTCTCGTCGCTCGTGCGCGCGAACCAGGACGCGCTCGTACGTGCGCGGCTGACCGCCCCGCGAGAGCCGTAGACGCTCCGGGGGCGCGCCGCCGCCGCGCGCGGCGTACCGCCCCGGGCGTCAGCTCCGGCCTGACGGCGCAGTTTCTCCTGGGATCGCCCGGGCTTTGGATCCAAGATGCGCGCGATACGCCTCCGTCGGCGGCGAAAGCGTCCCGGGGGCGGGCAACGATCGAAGGGACACCTGGTCCACCCGGTTCCGCGGGCGAGGAGAGCGCGATGAAGGAAGGCGCGAACGTGATACTGGTCCCCGTCGACTTCGAGGAGGCCTCGCTGAAGGCCGTCGAGCTCGCGAAGGACCTCGGCGCGAAGCTGGGGCGCGAGGTCGTGCTGCTGCACGTCTACCAGCTCCCGGTCTACACCTACCCCGGGCTCGAGCCGGCGCTGATGCCCGGGTTCCACGCCGAGGTGAGCGCCGCCGCGTCGCGCGCGGTCCAGCAGCTCTCGGCGCAGACCGGTGGGCTCCGGGCGCTGTTGCGCGACGGCGATCCGGCGACCGAGATCCTGGCCGCCGCCGAGGAGCAGCGGGCGGCCATGATCGTCATGGGGACGCACGGCCGCCGGGGGATCACGCACCTGTTCCTCGGGAGCGTCGCCGAGCAGGTGATCCGCAAGAGCAGCGTCCCTGTGCTCACCGTGCGCGTGGCCAGCTGATCCCGCGCGATCGCCTCGTGTAGATCAGGCCGGCGCTGCTGCCGGCCAGGGCGCGGGCGGGCTTGACCGCGCCCGATGTGGCCCAGGACCATCCGGCTGCCGCGACGCACCTGCGACGCATGGGATCCCCGCAATGCCGACCCTGTCTGCGCGCGATCTCGCCCTCCCGCCGAACCTGATGAGCCTGGCCCGGCTGCCGCTCGCGGCGCTGTTCCCGTTCGTGGCCACGCGGCCCGCGCTCGCCCTCACCGTCCTCTGCTGCGCCGGGATCACCGACGTGCTGGACGGCTGGATGGCGCGCCGCTCCGGTCAGGTGACCCGCATGGGCGCGATCGTCGACCCGATCGCGGACAAGGTGTTCGCGCTGGCGGTGGTGGGCACGCTCCTCCGGAGCGGCGTGCTCCCGCTCTGGGGCATCCCGGCGCTGCTCGCCCGCGAGATCCTCGAGCTGCCGCTCGCGCTCTGGATCGCGCTGAGCCGCCGCTTCCGCGGCGCGCGCCTCTCGACCGCGAGCGCCAACATCCCGGGCAAGCTCGCCACGACGGTGCAGTTCGCCGCCGTGCTCGCCGCGATCGCGCTCCCCGCGGCGCTGCCCCCCACGCTCGCCGCGGCGGCGGGCGCGGGCGCGGCCGCGGGCGTCTCGTACTGGGTGCGCCAGCTCCGCCGCGCGCCTGGCGCGGCGGATACCCCGCCCGGGGCGGGCGCCTAGCGCGCGGGTCCCCGCAGCGCCGCGCGGAGGGCTGCGGCGAGGCCGGCGACGTGCGGCTCCTCCGCCATAGCCAAGCAGAATCGTCGCGCGCTAGCTCGGCTACTCGGCCCCGCTGCAGTCGTAAACGTGAAAGGTCGCCGTCTCGAGGCGCGCCTCCATGCCGTCGAAGTTCCGGATGATCTCGCACGGCCCCGCCGCCACGTCGGCCTCGTAGGGGTCGCCTTGCTGCTCCTGGACGACGAGCTCGCACGCCCCCTGGTACAGCTTTCCGTCAATCTCCGCGGATACATGCGGCAGACCGACCTGGTCCACCAGGTCGGCGGCAGGCGCTCCCCTTTCGGCGGCGTCATGACCTGCTCCGTCGGCGCAGCCGGGAGCTTCTCCGCACGGAGCACGATCCGAGCCGGACGCGTCAAGAGCACACCCGCGCACAGCGCGGCCATCGCGGCGACCGAAACGACGATGCGGCCGGCTCGATAGCGTGCAAACCCTCCAGCAACTTCGGGTTCCCCGCCGAGCGGGGCTTGCGCATCTCGGCCTGGAGCGCGCTGTCCTCGAGCGATGCCACGATGTGCAGCACGATCCCGGACACCAGGAACGCCCCCGATGCTGCTGAACCCGCGTAAAGAAGCCAAGGCGCCGGAGGAGCCGCCGGTTGTGCCGGGGCGCCCGCCGGCACAACCGGCGGCGGAGCGACCGGATGGAGACTCGCCGGCTCGGGGCTCAAGGCGACGGCTTGCGATTTCCCCGCGGCGACACGCACGGTGGAGCGCGCCTTCCGGCCGTCCGGCAACACCGCAGTGACCTCATGCTGCCCGGGCTCGACGTAGATCCGGCCGGTCTCGTCCACGAGCCGGCCGTCCACGATCACGGGCGCCGCCCCGGCAGGCGCGAACACACGGAGCTCCGCCACCTGGCGGCGCGTCACGGCCAGATCCGCGTGCCGTGTGTCGTGGAGTCGCTGCTCCATGGCCGTAACCGGCGGGCGCATCTCCTTCGACCAACAGACGACCAACGCAGAACGCAGCAAGCTTCACCTCGGCCCAACGCGGGGACCGGACGCCGCGCTGGTCCAATCCGGCGCGGCACCACCTCACTCCGCCCCGCCTCGCCGGAGCGACGTGATGACATTGAGCAGATCGACGTCGAGCGCCACAAGGAAACCGAAGAATACGCCCGGCTCGTAGCCGCGCGGTGGCGCGCAGCTACGGACGAGCGTTGGCATGCCTTGTTGGGTCGGATGTATGAACGATTCCCTTCTGGCGTCATGAACGGTTCGCTTCACCTGCCTGCGGGGTCCTTGGATGCCTGCTATTCGCCCTCGATCTCTATGCCAATGTGACCGACAGTCGAACGCTGTGGTTTCACATTGGCTTTCTGGTTCCGTACTATCCGTACTATTGGGTCTGTAGCGGTGAATACATTGATACCGAAGCCGGATCACTCTCACGGTGCTTGGCAGGAGCGTAGCTCCCACCGACGTTCCAGCTCGCTGGCGACAAGGCGGTTGTCGGGGTCGACCCGGCCCTGTTGCCGGCGGGCCAGCTGGACTTCGTAGCGCAGACGCTGGAGCTCTCGATACGACGCAGGCCTGAGGCGATGACACGGTGCGACACGCCGGGATCATCGAATGGCGAGCGCTCTTTGCAAAGTGTCCAGCGAAGCGCGCCGTGGTAATTCGCCTTGCAAGCCCTGCATACGAGTCGGGCGGTGGCCGCGGACGCTCGCAAGGGCTGGATCACGCGATTATACGCGATTGCACGCGATTGACAGAAACCATCAGATGTCTCGCGGAACCGCGAGATGGGGACCCGCGCGGAGCAGGGGCGCACGGATTCGTCGCGCCGCGGGCTCCAAGGCCTCCGTCTGCCCCGCTGTCCATCATCGGGCGACAAGGCGCATTGACCTCCGGCGGCTGAACACCGCGCCAGTTGGTGGTTCTTGACCATGGAATCGAAGGGAGCTCCCATGAAGAAATACAAACTCTCCGGTCGAGTCGTCCGAACGAAGACGGAGCGTGGCGTCGACAATGTGCGCGTCGAAGCGTGGGACAGCGCGGAGGTCACCACGGATCTCGTCGCCGTCGCCGTGACCGATCAGAACGGCGATTTCGAGATGTCGCTCGATCAGGCCGCCGTGGATCGTCATTTCCAGGGGCGGACGCCGGTGGCCGCGCTCCGCGTGTTCTCGCCCGGGGCCGCGGAGTACGTCACGCGCTACACGCAATGGAAGGTGTCGCCGACGCCCGCCACCGTCCGGATCGAGGTGGACCTCGCGGCGACCTCGACCAGGCGCGCTCCGGCCTCCGCGATCGTGCGCGGCAGTGTGCGGAACGAGCAAGGCGCGGCAGTCGCGAACGCGCCGGTGCGCGCCTACGACGTGAAGCTGACGTCAGAGATAGAGATCGGCTCGTCCACGACCGATTCGTCGGGTCATTACAAGATCTCGTACTCGCCCCTCCTGGCGTCCGGCAAGCAACGGCCGGATCTCCGGGTGATCGTCTATAACGGGTCGAATCAGGAGCTGGGCCGCTCCGCGCTCCTCGTCCGCGCCCCGTCGACCGCTGTCGTCGACCTGGTCACCAGCCAGAACCAGGAAGACCGCGGCCCCTCGGAGCTGCAGCAGCTCAAGTCCCGCACCGCAGCCCATACGCAGGGGGTGGTCCTCAGAACCCTCCAGGGCGAGCATGTCGATTTCCTCGCGAAGGCGACCGAGGTGGAGCGCGGGCAGGTCGAGGCGCTCGTCGGGGCCGACTCCCTCCTGACGTCCGTCGGCGTCGGCGGGTCCGCCGACTCTTTTTACCCCTTCGTCCGCATGGGCTTGCCGACCACCCAGCGCGGGCTCCTGGCGTACCCCAGACCCGCGCTGCGTCGCGTGCTCGACGAGGCGAGGGAAGCAAAGATCGTGGGCGGCGAAGTCAGCGATAGCTTCGCCGATCTCCTCACCCAGGCCGCCGTCGATCTCGCCACGGGGGCGCCGCCCGCGGGAGCGACCTGCAACCTCGGTCAGCTCGTCGAGCTCGTGCTGTCCGAGGACTACACGCAGCAATTCCTCGCCGAGTACCTGGCATTCGAAGGCACGCCGGAGGCCTTCTGGGCCCACATCGCGTCCCTGCCGGAGTACCAGGGCGAGGGCGTGCTCGCCATCCCGCGGCTCCAGCTCGTGCTGCAGCTGGGCGCGCTCACGCGCTATCACTTCCCGCTCATCGAACAGCTGTGGGATCGCTGGCAGGACCACCAGTTCGTCGATCTCAAGGACCTCGCGGCCTACAGCGAGGCCGGCTGGATCGCGATCCTCGCCCTCCAGCGCAACGGCTCGCCCATCAACTACCCGGCCGACACGCCCGGAGCGACGGTGGCCGAGAGGCGCGCGACCTACGCGAAGGTCCTCCGGCGGGCCCTGGAGGTGGCGTTCCCGTCGAAGGCGGTCGCGTCCGCGATCGCCGTGGTCGGCGGGAGCGAGCTGCCCACGTTCTTCAACAACAACCCTTCGTTCAAGCTCGGCGAGACGCGCGCCGGCCACTTCATCGCGTCGAACCCGGGGGCGGTCGCGGGGCTCTCCAACCCCACGGCCGCGGTGCGCGATCTCAAGGCGGTCGAGCGGCTGCACAAGCTCACACCCAGGTACGACGAGGCGAAGGTGCTGCTCGACGCCGGGTTCAAGTCGGCGCGGGAGATCTCCATCCACGGCCGGCCCCGGTTCGGCGCCGAGCTCGGCCCTGCCCTCGGAGGCTCCGCGATCGCGAACGACATCTATGACAAGGCGGTCGCCGTTTCGGATATTGCGCTCGCGCTGTCGCTCAAGTTCGGCACGGCCTATAACCAGGGGTCGGCCTACACCCTGCCCGACCCCGCGCGCCGCGCGAGCCAGGCGGCGCCCGCCTTCGCGACGTACGAGGCGCTCTTCGGCTCCTCCGACGCGTGCGCGTGCGCGCACTGCGCCTCGGTCTACGGCCCGGCGGCGTACCTCGTCGACCTGCTCCGCTTCCTCGACCGGTACAACTCCAGGGTCACGAAGAGCGGCAGCACCAAGTGGACCGCGAAGGAGCTGCTCCTCGGCAGCGCGCCGGGCTCCACGCCGGCGCGCGCCGGGCGGCGCCCGGACATCGGCCGGATCGACCTCACGTGCCAGAACGCCGACACGCCGCTGCCGTACGTGGACCTAGTGAACGAGATCCTCGTCCACGCCTTCGTGGGCGAGACCCTGGAGGAGAACGAGGCCCCGCCCGCCTTCCCGGAGCACATCGCGACCGCCGGCACCGCCGAGGAGCTCGCGGCCATGCCGAACCCGCCCAGCGGCGAGGAGGACTGGCACGAGAGGGCTTACGAGCGCCTGGCGGAACGCGACTTCCCCTTCGGCTTGCCGTATCACCACCGGCACCACGAGGCGCGCGTCTATCTCGAGCACCTCGGCGTGCCCCTGCACGCGTTCATGACCGAGCTGAGGGCGAGCTGGCAAAGCCCGGAGACCTGGGATCCCGAGAACATTGCCGCCTACCAGCTCGGGCTCTCATGGCGCGAGCTCCGGCTGATCCGCGGCGAGCCGATCTCGGGCGCGACCCTGGCGAGCGCCTGGGGCGTCTCCGTGATCCCCGGCGGGCTGTTCAACGTGCCGGTGTTCCTCAAGCGCTCGGGGCTGTCCTACGACGAGCTGCGCGACCTGCTCGAGACGTCCGTGCTCCATCGCTTCGGATCGCCGGCGATCCAGCCAGCGGGGAGCTGCAAGATCGACGAGCAGAGCATCGGCGGCCTGAGCGACGCCGTGGGCTCGTTGAACACCTTGCACCGCTTCCTGCGGCTCCGGCTGCGCCTCGGCTGGTCGATCCGCGAGCTCGATCAGGTGCTGGCCGCGTGCGCGCCCAGCGGCACCGATCTCGTGAACAACCGGGCGCTGCGCGTGATCGCGGTAATCCAGGCGCTGCGCGCCGAGCGGGGCATCTCGCTGCCGATCGCGGTGCTCGCGAGCTGGTTCGGGCCGCTCGACACCCGGCGCCGCGACGCCGGCGAGACGCCCTCGTTCTACGAGCAGCTCTTCCAGAACAGGACCGTGACCAACCCGGTCGACGCCGCGCTCGCGCTGCCGGGGGTCGCCAGCCTCTCGACCGCCGACCTGCTCGAGTCCCACACGCCCGCGATCCTCGCCGCCCTGCGCATCAGCCGGGAGGAGCTGTCGCTGCTCACCGAGGACTCCGGGCTCGGCCTGCCCGTGCTCGTCCCGGCGAACACCTCCGACCCCGCGCTGGTGACGCTCGCGAAGCTCCACCGCTACGTGACCTTTGCGCGGGCGGCGCGGCTGTCGTTGCCCGATTTCCTCGTGCTCTACAACCTGAGCACCTACAAGCCGTTCGAGGCCGACAACCCCGAACGCACGCTGCGCTTCCTGGACACGGTCGAGCGCGTCCGGCGCTCGGGGCTGTCCCCCGCAGACCTTGATGTCGTCTTCCGGGCGGGGTCGTCTCCGCACGCGCGGATCGCCGTGACGGACGAGGCGATCAACCCCGTGCTCGACCAGATGTTCGGCGCGCTGCTGGCGCTGCGCGGCAAGAACGGCGCCCCGGACAGCGAGGCCGAGGCGGCCCTCGTCGAGGACACGCTCGCCGCGGCGCTGAAGCTGGACGCGCGGTCGATGCACCTGCTCCTCACGGACATCCTGACCCTGGCGGCCCAGCAGGGCGACCCGCCGCTCGGCAGCGCGTTCTCGCTGCCTGCGGAGCTACCCGCCTCGCCGACGCCGTCGCTCGACGACCTCAGCCGCGCCGCGCAGCTCGCCGCCTACAAGCACCTGGCCAAGGCAGCGGCCCTCGTGCGGCAGCTCGGGCTGAGCGCCGACGAGGTCGATCCGCTGTTCGCCCACAACTGGCCGGCGATCAACCTCGACATGCTGCCGCGCGCCGAGAGCAACAGCACCGACTTTCCGTCGTTCCATGCTTGGGAAAGGCTCCTGGATTTCGTCGAGCTCCGCTCCCACCTCGTCGGGCCGAACCCGTCGCTGGTGAACCTGTTCGTGAACACGCCCGAGGCGCTGGCCGTCGCTACCGGCTGGCCCGCCGCCGACGTGGCGGAGGTGATCAGCACCCGCAACATGATCCTCAACCCGGGTGAGGCGTCGTCGCAGGTCTGGATCATCGTGACCTTGCGGCGCGCGATGGCGATGCTGAAGCGGCTCGGCGTCTCGGCCGCGCAGGCGTTCGCGTGGGAGAGCGCGGTGCTGTCGGACGACGCCGTGCCCACCGAGAGCATCGTCCGGGCCGCGAAGGCGAAGTACTCCGACGCCGAGTGGGCGCGGGTGGCGCCGCCGCTGCGCGACGTGCTGCGCGAGCGGCTCCGGTCGACGCTGGTGGCGTACCTGGTGGCGAAGCGGGGATACGAGGACAGCGACGAGCTGTTCGCCGACCTGCTCGTGGACGTCGAGACGAGCCCGGCGGTGATCACCTCGCGCCTGAAGCAGGCCATCGGCTCGGTGCAGACGTTCGTGCAGCGCGCGCTCATGAACCTGGAGTCGGAAGAGCTGACGCTCCCGGAGGAGGCGGCGCGCGAGTGGGCGTGGCGGAAGAGCTACCGCGTCTGGGAGGCGAGCCGCAAGGTGCTCCTCCAGCCCGAGCTGTACCTCGACCCGTCGCTGCGCGACGACAAGTCGCCGTTCTTCAAGGATCTGGAGGCCGAGCTCCGGCAGAAGGACATCACCGACGACGCCGCGGAGCGCGCGTTCGAGCGGTACCTGGACAGGCTCGACGAGGTCGCGAACCTCGAGATCGCGAGCGCGTTCCACCAGAAGGAGGAGGGCGACGACACGCACCTTCCGATCGACGTGCTCCACGTCGTCGGCCGCACCGCGGCCCAGCCGTACAAGTATTTCTACCGCACGCGGGTGGACGGTCTGTCCTGGACTCCCTGGGAGCCCATCGATCTCGACATCGAGGGGGACAGCGTCCTGCTCACCGTGGAGGACCGTCGCCCACACCTGTACTGGCCGATCATCGAGGAGCGCGCCGAGCCGGAGCAGCCGATGCCGAACGACACGCGCACGCCGGGCGAAACGGCGGTGACGAGCCATTACATCCGGCTCGCGTGGTGCGAGCGCCGGAACGGCACGTGGGGCGCGCGTCGTAGGAGCGGCGGCTCGGAGATGTCGATGAAGCTGGACGAGTTCACGGACGTCTCGCTGTTTCCCGAGCGCGAATCCGACCAGCGGCCACGCCGGATCGCGGCGGTACAGATGTCGTACTACGAAGGCAAGCGCGTCGGGCACTTCGCGCAAAGCAGCTGCGGTGCGCTGGAGGGCACCGCTTACACGAGCCTCGCGCCATTCCGGCCGGCGATACCCTACATGACCCGTTCGCAGCGGCAGCTGGTGCTCTCGAACTTTCTCGCGTCCAGCCTGTACGTTCCGCTCGAGCTCAACGAGCTCCCGAAGTGGATCACGCTGTTCAGGGAGGTCACCCCGTTCCGCGCGTTCATTCCGCACGAGATCGTCGGCGACGGGGAGAGGGACGACAGCGCCTCGGCCGGCGCGCCGTTCTTCTTCTACAAGGACGCGAGCTCGACGTTCCTCGCCGAGCTCGTCCTGACCGAGCACACGGAGTGGCATCGTGCCTCGCAGATCCAGCCCGGGATGACGGCGTACGGCGACATCGCCAGGAACAACGGCGTGCTCGCCCTGCGCGCGGGGCCGACGACGGCCGAGTGGGCGCAGAGGGCGCCCGAGGAGACGCGCATCGCGCACGTCTACGAAGACGCGAAGCGATACCGCTTCATGTCCTTCTACCACCCCTACGCCTGCCTGTTCCGGAAGGAGCTGCAGCGCTCGGGCGTGGACGGGCTGCTCAAGTGGTCGCTCCACCCGACCGAGCCGATCCAGCTCCGCTCCCGCGACGTCTTCGAGGAGACATACGACCCGGACCCCGAGTACGTGCTCACGCCGTATCCGAAGGAGGAGGTCGACTTCTCGTTCCAGGGCGCTTACTCGCTCTACAACTGGGAGCTGTTCTTCCACGCGCCGTTCCTGATCGCCCTCCGGCTGATGCAGAGCGGCCGGCACGCCGAGGCGCAGCGCTGGTTCCACTTCCTCTTCGACCCGACCACGGGCGATCCGGCCCCGGCGCCCGAGCGCTTCTGGAACGTGCGGCCGTTCCGCGAGAACAAGGATCTCGCCTCGATCGAGGACGAGCTCCGGGAGCGGCCGGCCTCGCAGCAGGGCGCGATGGCCAGGCTGATGGGCGCGCTCCTGACGAACCGGGACGACGAGCCGGAGAAGCTCGATCTGGTCGCGCAGATCGAGGCGTGGCGGAAGGACCCGTTCAATCCGCACCTCGTCGCGCGGATGCGGCCGATCGCCTACCAGAAGGCGGTGGTGTTGAAGTACGTCGAGAACCTGATCGCCTGGGGCGATCAGCTCTTCCGGCGCGAGACCATCGAGTCGCTCAACGAGGCGACGCAGCTGTACATCCTCGCCGGCAACATCCTCGGCCGGCGCTCGGTGCGCATCGAGCGAAAGGACGCGGTGACGCCGCGGAACTACTGGCAGCTCGAGGCGCTCGGGCTCGGAGACCTCTCCGACCCGGTGATCGGGTCGCGGTCCCGCGTCGAGGCGGAGAGCCTGGTGGTCCTGATGAAGCCGCCGCACCCCACGATCTACGAGCGGGCGCCTGACCTCGGAGAGCTGTACTTCTGCGTGCCCCGCGACGAGGCGCTCTCGGGGCTGTGGGACACGGTCGCCGATCGGCTCTTCAAGATCCGGCACTCGATGAGCATCGAGGGCGTGGTCCGGACGCTGCCCCTGTTCGAGCCGCCCATCGATCCGATGCTGCTCGTGCAGGCCAGGGCGCTCGGCGTGGATCTCACGACGGTGCTCAGCGAGGCAAGCTCCCCGCGGCTCCCCTACCGCTTCCAGGTGGTGCACGCGAAGGCGGTGGAACTCTGCGGCGCGGTCTCCGGGCTCGGCGCCGCGCTGCTCGCCGCCATGGAGAAGAAGGACGGCGAGGCGATCGCGCGGCTCCGCTCCGGCCACGAGGTCGAGCTGCTCGCGGCGGTGCGCGAGATCAAGGCGCAGCAGGTCAACGAGGCCCAGGCGACCGTCGCCTCGCTCGAGCGGTCGCACGAGACGGCGCGGCTCCGCCGCGACCACTACGCGGGCCTGCCGCGGATCAGCGCTGCGGAGCAGGGCGCGCTGGCCATGAGCGCCGCGGGCATGGAGCTCGGGCTCGCGGCGCAGGCGATCGCCGCCGTCGCCCCCGGCGTCGAGGCGACCCCGCCGACGACGTTCGGCGGCGCGGGCGCGATGGGGAGCCCGGTGGCCCTCACCACGATCGGCGGGCAGGCCTCGGGCGCGTCGATCGAGGCGGCGTCGCAGGCGCTCTCCATGGCCGCCGGCGCGCTGCGCGAAGGCGCGTCGCTCGCGTCCACGCTCGCCGGCTACGAGCGGCGCGCCGAGGAGTGGGCGCTGCAGGAGCGGCTCGCGGCCAAGGAGATGCAGGGGCTGGAGAAGCAGATCGTCGCCGCGAAGATCCGCGCCGCGGTGGCCGAGGTGGAGCTCAGGAACCACGATCGGCAGACCGAGCAGGCGCGCGAGGTGCTCGCGTTCCTCCAGGACAGGAAGCGCACGACCGAGGAGCTGTACGACTGGATGGTGGCGGAGCTCTCGACCGTCCACTACCAGACGTACACGCTGGCTTACGACATGGCCAAGCGCGCGGAGCGGGCGCTCCGGTTCGAGCTCGGCACGCCCGACAACACGCCCGCCATGGTGCGCTTCGGCGCCTGGGACAGCCTGAAGCAGGGCCTGCTCGCCGGGGAGCGGCTCCAGCACGATCTCCGCCGCCTGGAGGTCGCGTTCCTGGAGCAGACGCCGCGAGAGGCGGAGCTCGTGAAGCACGTCTCGCTCGCCGAGGTCGCGCCCGAGCAGCTCATGCGGCTGCGCGAGACCGGCACCTGCGAGGTCGTGCTGACGCAGGAGGTGTTCGATCTCGACTACCCGGGGCACTACTTCCGGCGCATCAAGTCGGTCGCCGTCACGGTACCGACCGTGACCGGCCCGTACGCGGGTGTGAGCTGCACCCTCACGCTGAGCAACACGCGCGTGCGCCCGCCGCAGCCGCCGGCGGTGACAGCCCAGACCTATGCGGACACCGCGAATTTCCGGACGGATCTCGTGCCGCTGACGGGCGTGATCGCGACCAGCGGAGGGGTGAACGACGCGGGCCTGTTCGAGCCGAACCTGCGCGATGAGCGGTATCTCCCCTTCGAGGGCGCGGGCGTGCTCGGCACCTACAAGATCGAGCTCCCTGCGGCGAACAACCGCTTCGACATCGCGGCGGTGAGCGATGTGATCCTGCACATCCGGTACACGGCGCGCTCGGACGGCACCCTCGCGGCCGCGGCGAAGGAGTATTACAAGGCGAACATGCCGGTGAGGCGCCGGCTCTTCAGCCTGCGGTCCGAGCTGCCGGCCGAGTGGGCCCGGTTCATGGTGGCGCCGTCGGATGACAACGTGGCGCAGCAGCTCTCCATCCCGCTCACGCCGGAGATGTTCCCCTACGCCCCGGCGACGCAGAAGATCGCGCTGAAGAGCTACACGCTCTATGCGCGGTGGAACGGGAAGACGCATTATTGGAAGGAGGGCGTGCTCCAGGGCAAGCTCCAGGTGACGATGGCGCGGCCAGGCGTCGCGGTGCAGGACTCGCGCACGCTGAACCAATACCCACTGGACAGCGCCGGCGGCTGCAACATGGGGGCCAGCGACAAGGTGGATTTGCCCCTGAACGAGCAGGATCTCGGCACCTGGACGCTCAGCGCGAGCCGCGACGCGGTGGGCGAGATCGCGAGCGACCTCAGGACGAACAGCCGGCTCAACGACACGCTCCAGGACATCTACCTGCTCTGCGAGTACGGCTTCGCGTCGGCGTGATCGTAGAAGAAACCCAGGCGATCTCTCACCAAGGAGTCAGTATCCATGTCGGACAACATCACGCTTCCTGAGGGCGCGGGCACGCTCCTCGCCACCGACGAGATCCTCGGCGTCCACGTCCTGCGCGCCAAGGTGCAGACGGGCGTGGACGGGACCGCCGTCGACGTCTCGCAGAACGACCCGCTGCCGGTGGGCCTGGTCGGGTCGCTCCCGGCCGGCACCAACACCGTCGGCGCGGTCCACGTGAAGCCGGCCACCGCAGGTGGGCTCTCGGTCTACCGCCGCGTCGGTCTGAACAGCACAGGGCAGAACGTGAAGAGCTCCCCCGGGCAGGTGTTCGGCTGGCACCTCGCCAATACCGGAGCGAGCGGGGTGTTCGTGAAGCTCTACAACATGGCGACGGCCCCGCAGATCGGTACGAGCACCCCTGTCGCGACGCTCTACGTGCCGGCCGGGCAGGTGGTCTCGGCCGGGCACACGAACGGCATCGAGTTCTCGCTCGGCATCGGCATCGGCGCGACCACGGGCGCGGCGGACAACGACACCAACGACCCCGCGGCGAACGCGGTGATCGTGAACGTGTTCTACAAGTAGCGCTGCCCGCAGAGGGGACGAACCCTTGTCCCGGGGGGGAACCGGGCGACGAGGACAGGGCCGTGAAGAGTTCGAACCGTCCGTGAGCGGCGCTGGCCCGGCGCCGCTCACGGATTCGGCGGCCGACGCTGTGGTGCCGGAGCGAGGCGCTCCGGGCGCGCGGGCCGCCCATTGCCATGGGAAGAGGGAGACGGATGAACGCTCGTGAGCCCAAGAAGGAAACCACCGCTGCTCCGAAAGCATCACCGGCGGCACCGGACGCCGGAGCCCGCGGCAAGAGCCGAGACCCCGCGTCCCTCGCCCGGGACAGGCCCGGTGGAGACACCGAGGCTCCGAAGGGCTTGCCCGGCGCGCCCAAGGCGCCGGCGCTGCCGGCGCCCGCGCTGCCGAAGGGCGGCGGCGCGATCCGCGGGGTTGATGAGAAGTTCTCCGCGAACCCGGTGACGGGCACGGGGTCGTTCTCGATCCCGCTGCCGCTGAGCCCAGGACGTGCGGGTTTCGGGCCGGGAATCGCGGTGACCTACGACTCGGGCGCTGGCAACGGACCGTTCGGCGTCGGCTGGCAGCTGTCGATCCCGCGCATCACGCGAAAGACCGACAAGGGCCTTCCGCGTTACGACGACGCTCACGAGAGCGATGTGTTCGTCCTGTCCGGTGCGGAGGATCTCGTGCCCGCCCGGTCGATCGACGGGGCCGATCTCGACCGGTACGAGACCGAGAGCGAGCGGGTGATCCGCTACCGTCCGCGCGTCGAGGGGGCGTTTGCGCGCATCGAGCGCCGCGAGGTCAAGGCGAGCGGGAACGTGTACTGGACGGCGACGACGCCGGACAACGTCACGAGCGTCTACGGGCGGAGCCCGGAGGCGCGGATCGCCGACCCGGTCAGGCCGGAGCGCATCTTCTCGTGGCTGCTGGAGGATACCCGGGACGATAAGGGCAATGTCGTCGCCTACGCGTACAAGGCGGAGGACCTGACCGGCGTCGCGCGCGGCGAGGCCGCGGAGAGCCACCGCCACGCGGGCCGCGCGGCCGTCGCGAACCGCTATCTCAAGCGCGTCCGCTACGGCAACACCGTGCCGGGCGACGCGGAGAGCTGCCTGTTCGAGGTCGTCTTCGATTACGGCGAGCACGACGCTCTGGCGCCCTCGCCGGCGGAGAGCGCTCCGTGGCCGGTACGCCAGGATCCGTTCTCGGTGTACCGCGCCGGCTTCGAGATCCGCACGTATCGGCTCTGCCGTCGCGTGCTGATGTTTCACCAGTTGTCCGAGCTCGGCGAGGCGCCGTGCCTCGTGCGGTCGCTCGACCTCATGTATGCGGACAACGCTTACCTGACGCGCCTCGCCACCGCGATCCAGGCCGGATATGTCCGCGACCCGCAGACCCAGGCGTACAGCCGCGAGGCGCTCCCGCCCATCGCGCTGACGTACAGCGAGCCGGTGATTCACCACGAGGTGAAGTCGCTCGACCCCGAGAGTCTTCGCGACCTGCCCGGCGGCACGATGGGGCCTGGGCGGAGGTGGATCGATCTCGACGGCGAGGCGCTGCCCGGCGTGCTGATCGAGGAGGGCGAGGCGCTTTATTACAAGCAGAACCTCGGCGCGGGCCTCTTGTCCCCGGCGCGGCCGCTGCAATCTCGCCCGGCCGTCTCCGGCGGGCAGCTGCTCGACATCGACGGAGATGGGCGCAAGGAGAGGGTGGTGTTCGAGCGGCCGGTGGCGGGCTACTTCGACCGCACCGACGCGGGCTGGGCGCCGTTCCGGCCGTTCGCATCCCAGCCGAACGTCGACTGGAGCGACCCGAACGTCCGGCTCATCGATCTGAACGGCGACGGCCACGAGGACATCCTCATCACGGGGCCCGACACGTTCACGTGGTATCCGTCGCTGGCCAAGGGCGGCTTCGACCGGCCGATCACGATCGCGCGGCCGAGCGACGAGGAGCGCGGGCCGTCGCTCGTGTTCACCGACGCGGCGCAGAGCATCTTCCTGGCCGACATGAGCGGTGACGGGCTGGTTGACCTCGTGCGCATCCGCAACGGCAACGTGTGTTACTGGCCCAACCTCGGCCATTGCCGGTTCGGCGCCAAGGTGCAGATGGGCGGCAGCATGCGGTTCGACCACGAGGGCCGCTTCGACCCGAAGCGCATCCGCCTCGCCGACGTGGACGGCTCGGGCACGACCGACATCCTTTACCTGCACCCGGACGGCGTGCGTTTCTATGCGAACAACGCCGGCAACACGCTGGCTGCGCCGGTGATCTTGCCGCGGCTGCCGGACGTGAGCGACCTCGCGGCGGTCGACGTGATTGATTTGGTCGGCTCCGGGACCGGGTGCCTGGTCTGGACCTCGTCGCTGCCCGGGGCGCGCCCGGCGGTGCGCTACATCGATCTGCTCGGGAGCAAGAAGCCGCACCTCTTGACCTCGATCGCGAACAACCTCGGAAGGACCACGACGGTGACCTACGCGCCGTCGACGAAGTTCTACCTGGCCGATATGGCCGCGGGCCGCCCGTGGGTGACGCGGCTGCCGTTCGTGGTCCATGTCATCGAACGCGTCGAGGTGTTCGACGCGATCTCGCGGCACCGCTTCGTCACGACGTACGCGTACCACCACGGCGACTACGACGGGGTGGAGCGGGAGATGCGCGGCTTCGGCATGGTCGAGCAGCGGGACACCGAGTCGTTCTCGGCCTTCAGCGGGGCGGGCTTCGCGCCGCCCGCGGCCAACGCGGATCCCGAGCTGCACCTGCCGCCGGTGCTGACGAAGACGTGGTTTCATACCGGCGCCTGGATCGAGGGGGCGAAGATCTCGGCGCAGTACGAGAGCGAGTATTACGCCGGCGACGCGGGGGCGGTCCGTCTGGAGGATACGCTGCTTCGCGAGGAGCTCCGCGCCGTCGAGATGCGCGAGGCGTGCCGGGCGCTCAAGGGGCGGCCCCTCCGGCAGGAGGTCTATGCGCTCGACGGCTCCGCTGGGGAGCCGCACCCGTACCTCGTCACCGAGCACAGCTACGCGATGAGGCGGCTCCAGCCCGCGGTGGGCGACGCGCACGCCGTGTTCTTCGCCCATCCGCGCGAGGCGCTGGAATACCATTACGAGCGCAGCGAGAGCGATCCGCGCGTCGCGCACGCGCTCACGCTGGAGGTCGACAACCACGGCGCGGTCAAGCGGACGGCGCAGATCGGGTATCGGCGGCGGGCGGCGTGGGCGGAGTTCCCCGAGCAGGAGGAGGGGAAGGCGACGCTGACGGAGAACGACGTGGTGCACCAGATCCCGGATGAGGAAGGTGCTTATCGGATCGGGGTCCCGATCGAGAGTCTCACCTACGAGCTTTACGGCCTGCCGCTCGGCTCGGACGGGGTGCTCGCGTTCCAGGACGTCCTCGACGCGGCGGATGGCGCGGCGGACCTCGCTTACGACGGGACGCCGAGCGGGGGCTTCGAGAAGCGCCTCTTGCAGCACACGCGCACGAGGTACTGGAGCGACGATCTCACGGGGCCGCTGCCGTTCGGCGAGGTCGGCAGCAGGGCGCTGCCGTATGACAGCCTTGCCAAGGTGCTCACGCCTTCGCTCATCACCTCGGTCTTCGGCTCCCGCGTCACGAGCGGCATGCTCGAGGAGGGGGGCTATCTCCAGCTCCCGGACGATGCGGACTACTGGGTGTCCTCGGGGCGGGCGGTGCCCTCGGCGGCCCACTTCTACTTGCCCACGACGTTCGTCGATCCGTTCGGCAACACGTCGCAGGTCGTCTACGATCCGTATCGCCTGCTCGTGACCCAGGTGACGGATCCGCTGAACAACGTCGTGGAAGCCGTCCCCGACTACCGGGTGCTCGCGCCGTTGAAGCTCACGGACGCGAACGGCAACGTGAGCGAGGTGCGCTTCGACGCGCTGGGCAGGGTCACGCTCTTGGCGGTGATGGGCAAGCCGGGGGCCGGCGAGGGCGACACGCCCGAGGACCCGACGGTCACCTTCACCTACGATCTGGAGCGATTCCAGAGCACCGGCAAGCCGAACGTGGTGCACGCCCGCGCCCGCGAGCGGCACGGTCCGGGCAACCCGCGCTGGCTGGACACGTACACCTACTCCGACGGCTCCGGCAACGAGGTGCTGCGCAAGATGAATGCGGAGCCGGGGCTGGCGCCCGAGCGCGACGCCAACGGCGCGCTGGTGCACGACGCGCAGGGCAACCTGGTCTTTTCGCACGCGACGTCGCGCTGGGTCGGCACCGGGCGCACGGTGCTGGACAACAAGGGCAATCCGGTCAAGCAGTACGAGCCGTTCTTCAGCGCGACGGAGGAGTACGAGGACGAAGCGGAGCTCGTGGAGTGGGGGGTCACGCCGATCCTGCGGTACGATCCGCTCGGCCGGCTCATCCGGACCGACCTGCCCAATGGCGCGTTCTCCAGGGTGGTGTTCGATGCGTGGAAGCAGACGTCGTACGATCCGAACGACACGGTGCTGGAGAGCGCGTGGTACGCGGCGCGGCAGGCGCTGCCCCAGGGCGACCGGGAGCGGCGTGCGGCGGATCTGGCGGCCGCGCACGCGGGTACGCCGGCGGTGAGCCACCTGGACGCGCTGGGGCGGGTGTTCCGCGCGGTGGCGGACAACGGGGCCGAGGGGGAGTACGTCACGCAGAGCACGCTCGATATCGAGGGGCGGCCGCTGCTGATCACCGACGCGCGCGGCAACCAGGCGATGCAGCACCGGTTCGGGCTGGGCGGGCAGCTGCTCTACCAGAAGAGCAACGACGGGGGCGAGCGGTGGATGCTGGCGGGCGCGACAGGACAGCGGGTGCGCGCCTGGAACGCGCGGGGGTTCGTCTACCGCTCGTCGTACGATGGCCTGCGCCGGCCGACGCACGAGCACGTGCAGCTCGGCTCGGGCAGCGAGCGGCTGGCGCGGCGCTACGTCCACGGCGAAGCCCACCCGCAGGCGACGGCGCTGAACCTGCGCGGCAGGGCGTACCAGGTGTATGATGGCGCGGGCGTGGTGATGAGCCAGGCGTACGACTTCAAGGGCAACGTGCTGCAGGCGTCGCGGCAGCTGCGGAGCGACGTGCACGCGGACGCCGACTGGTCGGCGCTGGTGGCGCTGACGGATGTGTCCGCCATCGCGGCGGCGGCCGAGCCGCTGCTGGAGGCGGAGAGCTTCGGCACACAGACGGCGTACGACGCGCTGAACCGGCCGACGAGCGTGACGGCGCCGGACGCGAGCGAGGTGAAGCCGACGTACAATGAAGCGGGGCTGCTGGAGCGGGTCGAGGCGCGGATTCGAGGCGCAGTGGCGTGGACGACGTTCGTCGACAACATCGATTACGACGCGAAGGGACAGCGCGAGCGGATCGAGTACGGCAACGGCACCTTCACGGCGTACACGTATGATCCGCTGACGTTCCGGCTCGCGCGCCTGAAGACGACGCGGAGCTCGGACAGCACGGTGCTGCAGAACCTGACGTACGTGTACGATCCGATCGGGAACATCGTGGAGATCGGGGACAGCGCGCAGCAGACGGTGTTCTTCAACAACGATGTGGTATCGCCGAGCGCGCAGTACGTGTACGACGCGGTCTACCGGCTGATCGAGGCGACGGGGCGGGAGCACGCGGGCGGGCTGTCGGACGCGCCGCGCGACCAGAACGACCTGCCGATCCAGTCGCTGCCGCACCCGAACGACCCGCAGGCGCTGAGGAACTACACGGAGCAGTATGTTTACGATGCGGTGGGCAACCTGCTGAGGATGGTGCACCAGGCGGGCACGGTGATCTGGACGCGGTGGTATGCGTACGAGACGGCGACCAACCGGCTGACGAGCACGACCGGGGACCCGGAGCACGGGCCGTTCCGCACCTATGTGCATGACGCGCACGGCAACATGACGGCGATGCCGCACATCACGGCGCTGACCTGGGACGAGAACGACCAGGTGCGGAGCACGGATCTCGGCGGCGGCGGGGTGGTTTACTACACCTACGACGCGGCCGGGCAGCGCGTGCGCAAGGTCTGGGAGCACAGCGGGCTTGTGGAGGAGCGCATCTACCTCGGCGGCTACGAGGTGTACCGCAGGCGCAACGGGACGGGGCTGGTGCTGGAGCTGGAGCGGCAGACGCTGCACGTGATGGATGGCGCGCGGCGGGTGGCGATGGTGGAGACGAAGACGGTGGACACCGCGGGGCCGTTCACGGTGACGCCGCGGGTGCGCTACCAGCTCGACAACCACCTCGGGTCGGCGTCGCTGGAGGTCGACGGGGCGGGACTGGTGATCGGGTACGAGGAGTATCATCCGTACGGGACGACGGCGTACTGGTCGGCGGCGTCGGGGATCGAGGTCTCGCAGCGGCGGTACCGGTACACGGGGAAGGAGAAGGACGAGGAGACGGGGCTGTACTACTACGGAGCGAGGTACTATGCGCCGTGGCTCGGGAGGTGGACGAGCGCGGACCCAGCCGGGATGATTGATGGGTCAAATTTGTATGTGTATTGTCGGAACGCCCCGAGCGTCCTGTCTGACCCAAGCGGTCGCCAGTCCTCAAATCCTGATGAATGGGGCGCCGTTCAATTTAAGCATCCTGTCTTGGACGGGCAGTTTGCTAGAATCCACGATGAACCCGTCGTCATTGATGGCGGTGACAATGCTGTCGTTTCCAAAACGCCACCTGCTGCTTCATCAGGAACGCCGACTTGGTTGCTTGGCTATATGAGAGGCCAGGGGTCGGCTCCGGATTGGCTCGTGGCAGCGAATGCGGAGTATGAGGCGGAAGGTTCACTGGGGGCCATTCTAGAGCTTGAGGGCACCAGCCCGGAGACGAGCTCGACGAGTGGTGAGAACGGAGTCTGGTCCTTTCTCGAAGGCGCCGCTCTCGGCGGGTTTTCGGAAAATGACTCGTGGAGCACAACGGCAGGTAGCGTCGCCGTCGGCCTCATTCCGATAGTGGGGCAAATTGCGGACATAAGGGACTTCGCAGCTGCGGCTGGACGTGTCGCCAAGGGCGAGCCAGGCGCGTTTCTAGGGCTTGGTGCGGCTGCAATTGGCATTGTTCCCGGGTTCGACTGGATAAAGGGAGCCACGAGGGCCGCAACCAGAGCCGGAAAAGAGGTCGCCGAGGAGGCCGTCGAGAAAGGAGGCAAGAAGTTTGCGGATGATATTGATACATCGAGACCCGCAAGGCAGGTGAAGATCGGTGCGCGACAGCTCGACGATATAGTAGTGTCGTCAGCGCGACCGCATGGCGACGGTACTGTGTCGGAGGCATTGAGAAAACTGCAGCGAAGGCAAGGGGATTCCAAGCGCATGGGGTTGTTCGACTCGATTCCTTTGACCGAAGATGCCGCGCAGGGGGCGGTAAGGGAGATCTTGCAAAGTTCGACTTCGCGGCAGTTTGGGCGGATGAAGCTTTCGGGGTATGTGGGAGAAAAGGGTATCGTCTTCTTCGATGATGCGGGTCGTGGAGTTCTTGTTCGGGCTTCGGATAGTCAATTCATCACCTTTATCGAAGGGCCGAGAGGGCTTTCTGGTGTGTTTCATTGACGAGGTGACGGCATGATAGCTCCCCGTGACTGTGCTCTGTCTGGCTTCTGCCCGAACGACTTCGAGCTGGCGGTGGCCAGGCTGCTCGGGCTGAAAGTCAAGTACAATATTGTCGAGGTGCAGGCTTGGGACTCGGCGGGACGCTTTGATCGTACGCAGTTTCGTGAAGGCACAGATCTGCGAGACGCCGATGGCGTACTAGAGTTTGATTATTCGCAGATGAAACGTATTGCGGCGGTGTTTCGGCGCGAATTTGTGAACGTTTCTACCAACGTGGTGGTAGAGCTGCGTCGATGGCGCAGTGGATGCATCGTGGACGGGATGGTTTATATCGAGGGTCTAATCGAGGAGGAGACCTGCGCCGCTCGTCGTCTGGAGCAGCTGGCTGCATTCGTGGCTGAGGTGGCCACGTACACCGGAGCCATCTTGATCAGTCTGGTAGATGAAGACTCGAATAATGTTGTATTGCCGGGGGTGCCGGTGAAAGTCCCACGCCTGTTCTCCGCATTTCGGGCCATCGCCTTTCCGGAATTGGCTTTGAAGTCGGCGCTTGAAGGCGAGGTAGCAGTGTCGTGGCTGCAGTCGCCCGAGGCCTTTCTGAGTGGCAAGCCGCTGGTGATCGAAATCGAGCGTGAGGTGATTGCCGGCTTGGCTGCTGGGTTGGCGTCGTTTCTTTCGAGAGGTGCGATCTCGGCGTGATATCTGAGTGCCAGTGGGTAGGCATGTTGGATGCTGCCTCGTATGTTGGTTGGATCGCCTGGTGCGCCACGTGTGTGGTGTGGATGCCGTCGTCGGTGGATGATTGCTTTGAAAGCGGCGGCGCAGTTTGCTGATTGATCTTCTGCCAATGTGAGTGCTGCGAAGAAAGTGTTCGGTGCCTCCGGTGTTGTGTTGGTCTCTCGAACGTCTCGTTTGTGCAATGGGGGTGCGGGAGCCTCGAGCATGTAGTCGAAGTGCAGTCAGCTTTGGTGTTGAAGGACGCGTCGGCCGCCGGGGAGTGCTGTCGAAGGCGGTGGCGCGTTCAATCTCCTCGCGCCGCGTGGCGAACCTGACAGTTTCAGAACAGCAGCGACGGCGGCAAGCGGAGAATGCTGGTGGCGCGACAGGACAGCGGGCGAAGCTGTATGATATTCTAACGGCCGGTCCTCGGCTATCGCATTGGACCCAACAGTCATACCCGATACCCTAACGATTGCCGCGCCGCCCGGGGAGCTCATTGAGAGCCTCGCCGCGCCACTTGGCGAAATGTTTCAGCTCACCAGAACGGACTTTGACGGGATCACGATTGCCGCCCCTGGGGAGCGTTCAGCGGGACGGGCTTCGCGCCGCCCGCGGCGAACGCCGATCCCGAGCTGCACCTGCCGCCGGTGTTGACGAAGACGTGGTTCCACACGGGCGCGTGGATCGAGCGGGCGAAGATCTCGGCGCAGTACGAGAGCGAGTATTACACCGGCGACGCAGGGGCGGTCCGTCTGGAGGATACACCGCTTCTCGAAGGCCTCAGCGCCGTGGAGATGCGCGAGGCGTGCCGGGCGCTCAAGGGGCGGCCCCTCCGTCAGGAGGTTTATGCGCTCGATGGCTCGGCGGGGGAGCCGCACCTGAGGAATCCCTCGATTTTTTTTGCCGCTTTCCGCGCCTTTCTCGAAGAATTTGGGCCTGCGACCAGGCTGCTGCCGGGATGAGCGGGAGTGTGCGACGAGGATTTACCGGGAAATCCCGGTCCGAAATGAGGGGATGCCTCAGGAGCCGCACCCCTACCTCGTCACCGAGCACAGCTACGCGATGAGGCGGCTCCAGCCCGCGGTGGGCGACGCGCACGCCGTGTTCTTCGCCCATCCGCGCGAGGCGCTGGAATACCATTACGAGCGCAACGAGAGCGATCCGCGCGTGGCGCACGCGCTCACGCTGGAGGTCGACAGGCACGGTGCGGTCAAGCGGACGGCGCAGATCGGGTATCGCCGCCGTGCGGCGTGGACGGCGTTCCCCGAGCAGGCGGAGGGGAAGGCGACGCTGACGGAGCACGAGGTGGTGCACCTGATCCCGGCTGAGGAAGGTGCTTATCGGATCGGGGTCCCGACCGAGACCCGGACCTACGAGCTGCACGGCCTGCCGCTCGGCGAGGAGGGGGTGCTCGCGTTCCAGGCGGTCCTCGACGCGGCGGACGCCGCGACGTACCTCGGTTACGACGGGACGCCGAGCGGGTCGTTCCAGAAGCGCCTGCTGCAGCACGCGCGCACGAGGTACTGGAGCGACGATCTCACGGGGCCGCTGCCGTTCGGTGAGGTCGGCGGCTGGGCGCTCGTTCACGAGAGCTTCGCCAAGGTCCTCACGCCTTCGCTGATCACGTCCGTGTTCGGGGCCCGCGTCACGAGCGGCGTGCTCGCGGAGGGCGGCTATCTGCAGCTCTCGGGCGACCCGGACTACTGGGTGTCCTCGGGGCGGGCGGTGCCCTCGGTGGCCCACTTCTACTTGCCGACGACGTTCGTCGATCCGTTCGGCAACACGTCGCAGGTGGTCTATGACGCGTATCGCCTGCTCGTGACCCAGGTGACGGATCCGCTGAGCAACGTCGTGGAAGCCGTCCCCGACTACCGTGTGCTCGCCCCGCGGCAGCTCACGGACGCGAACGGCAACGTGAGCGAAGTGCGCTTCGACGCGCTGGGCCGGGTCACGGCGATGGCGGTGATGGGCAAGCCGGGCGGCGGCGAGGGCGATACGCTCGACGATCCGACGGCCACGTTCGCGTACGACCTCGAGCGATTCGTGCTCACCGGCAAGCCGAACGTGGTGCACGCCCGCGTCCGCGAGCAGCACGGACCGGGAAACCCGCGCTGGCTGGACACGTACAGCTACTCCGACGGCTCGGGCAACGAGGTGCTGCGCAAGGTGAAGGCGGAGCCGGGGCTCGCGCCCGAGCGCGACGCGAACGGCGCGCTGGTGCACGACGCGCAGGGCGACCTGGTCTTTTCGCACACGACCACGCGCTGGGTCGGCACCGGGCGCACGGTGCTGGACAACAAGGGCAATCCGGTCAAGCAGTACGAGCCGTTCTTCAGCTCGACGCACGAGTACGAGGACGAAGCGGAGCTCGTGGAGTGGGGGGTCACGCCGATCCTGCGGTACGATCCGCTGGGCCGGCTCATCCGGACCGACCTGCCGAACGGCACGTTCTCGCGGGTGGTGTTCGATGCGTGGAAGCAGACGTCGCACGATCCGAACGACACGGTGCTGGAGAGCTCATGGTACGCGGCGCGCCAGGCGCTGGCTGCGGGCGACCCGGAGCGGCGCGCGGCGGAGCTCGCGGCGGCGCATGCCGGGACGCCGGCGGTGAGCCACCTGGACGCGCTGGGGCGGGTGTTCCGCGCCGTGGCGGACAACGGCGCCGAGGGGCAGTACGTCACGCAGAGCACGCTGGATATCGAAGGACAGCCGCTCCTGATCACCGACGCTCGGGGCAACCAGGCGATGCAGCATCGCTTCGGGCTGGGCGGGCAGCTACTCTACCAGAAGAGCAACGATGGCGGAGAGCGCTGGATGCTGGCGGGCGCGACGGGGCAGCGGCTGCGCGCCTGGAACGCGCGGGGGTTCGTCTACCGCTCGTCGTACGACGGGCTGCGCCGGCCGACGCACGAGCACGTGCAACTCGGCTCGGGCAGCGAGCGGCTCGCGCGGCGCTACGTCCACGGCGAAGCCCATCCGCAGGCGACGGCGCTGAACCTGCGCGGCAGGGCGTACCAGGTGTATGATGGCGCGGGTGTGGTGACGAGCCAGGCGTACGACTTCAAGGGCAATGTGCTGCAGGCGTCGCGCCGGCTGCGCAGCGATGTGCATGCCGACGCCGACTGGTCGGCGCTGGCGGCGCTGACGGATGTGGCCGCTATCGCCGCGGCGGCCGAGCCGCTGCTGGAGACCGAGAGCTTCGGAACGCAGACGGCGTACGACGCGCTGAACCGACCGACGAACGTTACGGCGCCGGACGCGAGCGAGGTCAAGCCCACGTACAACGAGGCGGGGCTGCTCGAGCGGGTCGAGGCGCGTGTTCGAGGCGCGGTGACGTGGACGACGTTCGTCGACGACATCGATTACGACGCGAAGGGGCAGCGCGAGCGGATCGAGTATGGTAACGGCACCTTCACGGCGTACACGTATGACCCGCTGACGTTCCGGCTCGCGCGCCTGAAGACGACGCGGAGCTCGGACAGCACGGTGCTGCAGAACCTGAGGTACGTGTACGACCCGGTCGGGAACATCGTGGCGATCGGGGACAGCGCGCAGCAGACGGTGTTCTTCAACAACGACGTGGTGTCGCCGAGCGCGCAGTACGTGTACGACGCGGTTTACCGGCTGATCGAGGCGACGGGGCGGGAGCACGCGGGCGGGCTGTCGGACGCGCCGCGCGACCAGAACGACCTGCCGATCCAGTCGCTGCCGCACCCGAACGACCCGCAGGCGCTGAGGAACTATACGGAGCAGTACGTCTACGACGCGGTGGGCAACCTGCTGAGGATGCTGCACCAGGCGGGGACGGGGACCTGGACGCGGTGGTATGCGTACGAGACGGCGAACAACCGGCTGGCGAGCACGACCGGGGACCCGGAGCACGGGCCGTTCCGCACCTATGCGCATGACGCGCACGGCAACATGACGGCGATGCCGCACATCACGGCGCTGGCCTGGGACGAGAACGACCAGGTGCGGAGCACGGATCTCGGCGGCGGCGGCGATGTCTATTACGACTACGATGCTGCGGGGCAGCGCGTGCGCAAGGTCTGGGAGCACAGCGGGCTCGTGGAGGAGCGCATCTACCTCGGCGGCTACGAGGTGTACCGGAGGCACAACAGCTCGGGGCTTTTGCTGGAGCGGCAGACGCTGCACGTGATGGATGGCGCGCGGCGGGTGGCGATGGTGGAGACGAAGACGGTCGACACGTCGGGGCCGTTCACGGTGACGCCGCGGGTGCGCTATCAGCTCAACAACCACCTCGAGTCGGCGACGCTGGAGGTCGACGGGGCGGGGCTGGTGATCGGCTACGAGGAGTACCACCCCTACGGGACGACGGCGTACTGGTCGGCCAGCATCGCGGTGGAGGTGAGCCAGAGGCGGTATCGCTATACGGGCAAGGAGAAGGACGAGGAGACGGGGCTGTACTACCACGGGGCGAGGTACTACGCGCCGTGGTTAGGGAGGTGGACAGCGGCGGACCCGGCGGGAATGGTGGATGGGCCGAGTCTGTATGCGTACGTGAGAGGGAACCCGGTGCGGTACGTCGACCGTACCGGAAATCAAGCATTTGAGTCAATGTCACCCGAGTTGCGTGCTGCGTGGCAAGCTGCGGAACAGGCTGGTTACGACGACGCCTCAGTGAACAATCTCATCGCCCAGATCGAAAGCGATCGCGCAGCGAGAGGGCAGTCAACAGCCACACGAGAGGCTGCGCTGGAATATGCAACCGTTCGCGCTAGCGCTTCGGTCCATAATTGGCGCCGGGGTGAGTACGGCAAGGCTCTAGCGGATGGAGCCGCGGGCGTCGTCGAGAGCTTTGGTTATGCCATTTTCGGGGATAGCCCAAGAGAGACGGCGGTAAACGCGGCTGCTACATTGGCGGGAAGTTATGCGTTTGGTAGATTTTCAAGATGGGCACTCTCCACAGCTCCGAATCCGCCCGTCACGAAACCGCCTGCACCCAAGCCTCCGGCTGCACCCGAGCCAGCGGCTGCACCCAAACCAGCGGCGGCACCCGAGCCAGCGGCTGCACCCAAGCCAGGGGCTGCACCCGAGCCAGCGGCTGCACCTAAACCAGCGGCTGCGCCAGAGCCGACAGCACCGGCCGCTCCCGATGCGCGGTCGGCAGCAATAGCTGAGCCCGTTAAGCCCAAAATTGTTGTGACGCCAGAAGACGGTGGAAGGATTAACATTTCAATACGTTCGGCGCGGGGCAAGATTCTAGGTACGTATGATCCGAAGACTGGCAATTTGCATATCAATGACGTTGCCGCTGCGCCAAAGAGGCAGGGCGGCGGCACCGAGCTTTATGGGCAGATTATTGCAGAAGCGTCCGCGAGGGGGCAAGTGAAGTCGGTTAGCGGGTATATGTCGATGGATAATAGGATGTCCGGCAAAAAGAGCATCTCTGAGACCCCACGTGCGAAGACTCTTGATAAGTACGGCTACACGCAGCATAGCTATGATCCGGCTACAAAAAGAGCTGTCTCACGTAAGCCGTGAGGAGGAACATGGATTGGCGAGAGAACATCGGTCCCGCAACAGCTGAGCTGAAGAGGCTGCGAGCTTCGGGCCTGACGATCCACGAGGCGCTCGACAAGATGCGCGGACGCGGCTTTACGCTTCCGGCCATCACCGATGCGCTCAACGAGGTCGAAGGCATGCACTACCCCGAAATTCACCAGTTGTTTGATGAACGCGGTGACTGGGATGAATTTTGACGTTCCCGCCTCCGCGTTCTGCACGTGGATCAGACGCTCCATCGATCCGCCCTGTGGTTCCGAAACACCCGTTGCAGGATCGACGCTGACACGCCGAGCTTCTCGACTATCTTGGACCGAGAGACCCCGGGCACGAAGCTCGATGGCGCGTTCGAGATCCACCACCGCTGGGTGAAAGACCAGGACGGCATCGAACTTGCCGTGGTGGGCGGCGGCCTCGAGCCGCCGCCACTCGGGCCGGTCCTTTGCGGCCGAGATGTTCTCTTCTCCTCGAAGATCGCGACCACCGCAAGGCACCTTCGCGTATGATGGCTTGCGCCGGCCGACCCAGAGGCACGTGCAGCCGGCCTCGGGCGGCTAGCGGCTGGAACGCCGTTACGTCCGCGCTGGCGAGGCTGACGGATGTGTCCGCCATCGCGACGGCGGCCGAGCCGCTGACGGACTTCATCTTCGACTCGAAGAGCGGGAGGTTCGTCATGAGCACCGACAGGCTACCCCACGGGCACGACAGCATCTTGCAGGAGGCCGGGATCTCGCCGCACCCAAGCGTCGTTGGAGGCCGCATCTCGCGGCAGGATGGAGGACTGGTCACCGATGAGTGGAGCGGCCACTACGGCATGAATTGGACGCCCGAGATTAGGCAACAGTTCGTCGACTTCATGAGCAAACATGGGATCAAAATCAAACACACACCGTGGGAGCATTGATGGATACGAAACGGCGCCGTAAGCTCGTGGCAAGTCTGGCCGGGTCGTCGATCCCTTGGAGAGTTCTGCATGGGCCGATCGATGGATCCGTGATCCGGTTGACTCCTGTCGCGTCGCTCGAGACCGCACGGCTGGACCTGGGCGTCTCCTCGGATGGCTGGTGGGCCAGAATAGGGGACAAATCCGCGAGAGAATTTCCACCGGGACAAGACTGCGTATACCTCTTGCCGATTCTAGAGGTTGCGCCGGTCGAAGCGCGCCAACGTCTTCTGGAAGGGCTGCAAACGAAAGGAATATCGGAGGAGTTCATCGAGTTCTTTCCGGTCGAAGATGTGGTGGCTACGGGGCTTGCGAGTCAGTCCCAGCATTGGGTTGCTCTTGCGCTAAGCTGGGCTAAAACCATGGATCGCTCGCCGAGGGTAGAACGAGCGCTTGCGGCACTCGCCGATTCTGGTCCCACGCAGAAGCTTCGTCATGAGGGGCGACGCCTGCTAAAGAGCGGATAGATGCGGTGTAGCCACGAGCGTGCGGTAGCGGGGCGCGCGTACGCGGCGAGGTAGTCGTCGCTAAAAATTTGAATCGAACCCAGGTTACCGCTGTCCCCCCTCCTTCCCCCCGAGGCACCAGAAGGCGAGAAACAACGTGGGACAGAACGCTGGATATTGAAGGGCAGCCGTTCGTGATCACCGACGCGCGCGGCAACCCGGCGATGTAGCATCGCTTCGGGCTGGGCGGCAGCTGCTCTACCAGACGAGCAGCCAGGTCGGGGGCCGGCGCGGTGGTGTCCAGGAGGGCCCGTCTGTTTCCGCCCCTTTCGGTTGGCGGTGCCTCGCTCGCCACTCCATCACTCCGTTTCCGGCCCCCGCCACATCGAACCGGAACGACTCTATCAACTCGAAGACATAGGTGGAGTTCAGCAGTTTCGGGACTCTCTCGAGGGGACGACTGGCAATGCTATCGAGTGGCGGTTCAAATGTGAGTATTCTAAAGAAACGAACAATTATCATGTGGACTAAATACCACGAAGGGAGCATGCATGGTTTTTGAACCTTGCTGTGTGTGGATGGGCAATCTCACACGGGAACCTGGTGATAAAGGATTCTCGGTTCTGGCGTTTCGAGACGGTGAGATCCGGCGACTGTACCTGCAGGCTCGCCCTTTCGATCGAGCTTTTACGTCGCAGCGTGATAATATCTCGGCCCTGAAGAATGTTCCCATCGCAGTTGCCATGAAAATTCCGATTCGCTACTGCCCGCACTGCGGTGCCCATTTGGACGGATTGATTCAACGACAGCGAGACGCGTTCGATGCCTTTGCCGATTCGGTGAGTGAACTGATGTGATATCTAAGCGGTAAAAATCACGAAATGTGACGAAGCGTGGTGCACGGCCGCGCCCGCGAGGGGCACGGGGCGGGCAACTCGCGCTGGCTGCGGACGAGCGGTTGCTCCGACGACGCGGGGGCGGTCCGTCTGGACGATACACCGCTTCTCGAAGGGCTCCGCGCCGTCGAGATGCGCCAGGCGTGCCGGGCGCTCAAGGGGCGGCCCCTCCGCCAGGAGGTCTATGCGCTCGACGGGTCGGCGAAGGAGCCGCGTCCGTACGTCGTCAAGGAGCACAGCTACGCGATGCGGCGTCTCCAGCCCGCGGTGGGCGATGCGCACGCGGTGTTCTTCGCCCATCCGCGCGAGGCGCTGGAATACCATTACGAGCGCAGCGAGAGCGACCCGCGCGTGGCGCACGCGCTCACGCTGGAGGTCGACGATTACGGCGCGGTCATGCGGACGGCGCAGATCGGATATCGCCGGCGGGCGGCGTGGGCGGCGTTCCCTGAGCAGGAGCAGGGGAAGGCGACGCTGACGGAGCACGACGTGGAGCACCTGATCCCGGCTGAGGAAGGTGCTTATCGGATCGGGGTGCCGACCGGGAGCCGGACCTACGAGCTGCACGGCCTGCCGCTCGGCGAGGAGGGGGTGCTGGCGTTCCAGACGGTCCTCGACGCGGCGGACGGCGCCGCGTTGCTCGCGTACGACGGCGCGCCGGACGGCTCCTCGCAGAAGCGCCTCCTGCAGCAGGCGCGCACGAGGTACTGGCGCGACGACCTCACCGGGCCTCTGCCGTTCGGCGAGGTCGGCAGCAGGGCGCTGCCGTATGAGAGCTTTGCCAAGATCCTCACCCCCTCGCTGATCACCTCCGTGTTCGGAACCCGCGTCACGAGCGGCGTGCTCGCGGAGGGAGGCTATCTCCAGCTCTCGGGCGATGCGGACTACTGGATGTCCTCGGGGCGGGCGGTGCCCTCGGCGGCGCACTTCTACCAGCCGACGGCGTTCGTCGATCCGTTCGGCAACACGTCGCAGGTGGTCTATGATGCGTATCGCCTGCTCGTGACCCAGGTGACGGATCCGCTGAGCAACGTCGTGGAAGCCGTCCCCGACTACCGTGTGCTCGCCCCGCGGCAGCTCACGGACGCGAACGGCAACGTGAGCGAGGTGCGCTTCGACGCGCTGGGGAGGGTCACGCTGCTGGCGGTGATGGGCAAGCCTGGGGCCGGCGAGGGCGACACGCCCGCCGACCCGACCGTCACATTCGAGTACGATCTCGAGCAATTCCAGAGCAGCGGCAAGCCGAACGTGGTGCACGCCCGCGTCGGCGAGCAGCACGGACCGGGAAACCCGCGCTGGCCGGACACGTACATCTACTCCGACGGCTCGGGCAACGAGGTGCTGCGCAAGGTGAAGGCGGAGCCGGGGCTCGCGCCCGAGCGCGACGCGAACGGCGCGCTGGTGCACGACGCGCAGGGTGACCTGGTCTTTTCGCACGCGACGTCGCGCTGGGTCGGCGCCGGGCGCACGGTGCTGGACAACAAAGGCAATCCGGTCAAGCAGTACGAACCGTTCTTCAGCGCGACGCACGAGTACGAGGACGAGGCGGAGCTCGTCGAGTGGGGGGTCACGCCAATCCTGCGGTACGATCCGCTCGGCCGGCTCATCCGGACCGACCTGCCGAACGGCACGTTCTCGCGGGTGGAGTTCGATGCGTGGAAGCAGACGTCGCACGATCCGAACGACACGGTGCTGGAGAGCGCGTGGTACGCGGCGCGCCAGGCGCTGCCGGCGGGCGACGCGGAGCGGCGCGCGGCGGACCTGGCGGCCGCGCACGCGGGTACCCCGGCGGTGAGCCACCTGGACGCGCTGGGGCGGGTGTTCCGCGCCATGGCGGACAACGGCGCCGAGGGGCAGTACGTCACGCAGAGCACGCTCGATATCGAGGGGCAGCCGCTCGCGATCACCGACGCGCGCGGCAACCAGGCGATGCAGCATCGCTTCGGGCTGGGCGGGCAGCTGCTCTATCAGCAGAGCAACGATGGTGGCGAGCGCTGGATGCTGGCGGGCGCGACAGGACAGCGGCTGCGCGCCTGGAACGGGCGGGGGTTCGTCTACCGCTCGTCGTATGATGGCCTGCGCCGGCCGACGCACGAGCACGTGCAGCTGGGCTCGGGCAGCAAGCGCCTCGTGCGCCGTTACGTCTACGGCGAAGCCCATCCGCAGGCGACGGCGCTGAACCTGCGCGGGCGGCCGTACCAGGTGTATGATGGCGCGGGTGTGGTGACGAGCCAGGCGTACGACTTCAAGGGCAACGTGTTGCAGGCCTCGCGCCGGCTGCGGAGCGACGTGCATGCGGACGCCGACTGGTCGGTGCTGGCGGCGCTGACGCATGTGTCCGCCATCGCGACGGCGGCCGAGCCGCTGCTGGAGACCGAGAGCTTCGGGACGCAGACGGCGTACGACCGGCGTACGACGCGCTGAACCGGCCGACGAGCTTGACCGCGCCGGACGCGAGCGAGGTCAAGCCCACGTACAACGAGGCGGGGCTGCTCGAGCGGGTCGAGGCGCGCGTCCGCGGCGCCGTGGCGTGGACGACGTTCGTCGACGACATCGATTACGACGCGAAGGGGCAGCGCGAGCGGATCGAGTATGGCAACGGCACCTCCACGGCATACACGTACGATCCGCTGACGTTCCGGCTCTCGCGCTTGAGGACGACGCGGAGCGCGGACAGCGCGGTGCTGCAGAACCTGACGTATATGTACGACCCGGTCGGCAACATCGTGGCGATCGGGGACAGCGCGCAGCAGACGGTGTTCTTTAACGATGCCGTGGTATCGCCGAGCGCGCAGTACGTGTACGACGCGGTCTACCGGCTGATCGAGGCGACGGGGCGGGAGCACGCGGGCGGGATTGCTGACGTGCAGCGCGACCAGAACGATCTGCCGATCCAGTCGCTGCCGCACGCGAACGACGCGCAGGCGCTGAGGAACTACGCCGAGCAGTACGTCTATGACGCCGTAGGCAACCTGCTGAGGATGGTGCACCAGGCGGGCACGGGGAGCTGGACGCCGGTGGTATGCATATGAGACGGCGAACAATCGGCTGACGAGCACGACCGGGGAACCGGAGAACGGGCCGTTCCGCACCTATGCGCATGACGCGCACGGCAACATGACGTCGATGCCGCATATCGAGGAGCTGACCTGGGACGAGAACGACCAGGTGCGGAGCACGGATCTCGGCGGCGGCGGGGTGGTCTCCTCGCTGCCGAGCATCGCGCCGCGGATGCGGCCGTTCACCGCGGTCCCGAGCGGGAGTGGCCGATCGCCGGCGGCGGAGCACGACCGCGACGGCCCGCAAGCGTGCCGGAAGCTTGCGGCGGGCTCGACCGGTGTCGAGACTCGGGGCGCCCCTGACCAAAGGAGGGTATCTCATGGGTTATCGCAATCTCACTCCCCAGGCGATGGTCAATATCTCCGGCCCGTGGCTCGATCCGGAGCAGGATCGGAAGGTCTTCACGTCGCTGCCGCTGCTCGCGCCGCTCCTGCCCGCGGTCCAGGAGGCCCACGACCGGATCAGGACCACGCAGCGGCTCGGCTCCAGCCTCCAGCAGCAGACGAAGACACTCATGGAGAAGGCCATCGCGCTCGACGCGACGCACGACCGCAAGCTCCGCGGGACGTTCAACTACCTCGGCGCGCTCGCCGAGATGACCGACGAACCCGCGTTCGCGGCGGCGCTCCTCGACCTGCGCGATCGGCTCGCGCCGGCAGGGCTCAAGGCCATCTCGCGGAGCTACGGCGATCAGGCCGGCGACGCCAAGCTGCTCCGGTCCCGGCTCGACGAGGCATCGGAGAAGCTGCTCAAGAAGCTCAAGACCCCCGAGGGGCCGCTCGCGCAGGTCGTGGACGCCTGGGTCGCGGCCGCGCTCGAGCTCGAGAAGGTGGAAGCGCAGCGCGAGCAGCTCGCGCTGACCGCTCCGCCGAACACCGACGGGGCCACGCCGCGCGAGGTGCAGAACGCGCGCAACGCCTGGATCCGCGTGGTCCGCGCCGTCGAGACGAACCTCGCGCTGGAGAAGGCGGCGACCGGCGAGGTCGCCGAACGCCTCCTCGGCCGGCTCCGCCGTGAGTCCGCCCGGGCCGACCGGCGCGGCCGAAAGGGCGCCGCGGACGGCGCCGCCGAGCCCACCGAGTCGGCGCCGGTCGAGGACGCCGCGCTGCCCGCCGGCGACGACGACGATTCATTCGACGGCGCCTGAGCCTGGCGTTCTTCACCCCCAGCCCCACGACGAATCGCGCGCGCCAGGGCCCATGCGGCAAGCTGCATGGCTTCACACGGCGCATTTCACCCCGCAAAAGTAAGCCCTCTTACTCATATTGCCGCCCGCCGGCGGGGATGCAGCTGTCCACTCGCGCGAATCGGGTAGCAGGAGGCGATCGTGGTGAGTTTTCTCACGCGCGATCGCCTCCTGGCGGCAACTCCACGTAAGGCAACTCACCCCAAATCGCTGCCAGCCGGCGATCGCGTGCAAGCTGGCTCACGTCGAGGCGCCACCAGCAGGCGATCGCCGGGAGTCAGCTTGCACCGAGGCGCCGCCAGCCAGCGATCGCTTGCAAGCCTGCTTACAGTTGAACCCCGCCCGCCGGCGATCCCCGGCCGCCGGCTCGCATCGAGGCGCCGCCCGCCGGCGATCGCCGGGCGTTCGCCTGCGCCAAGACACCCCCCGCCGGCGATCGCCTGCGGCCGGCCTGCTCCGAGACGCCGCCCGGCGGCGATCGCGCGCTGGCGCTCGTCTCCGATGGACGGGCTCTCCGCATGCCGGACGACCGCGTCGTGTTGCGCATGCTGTAAGGTCGTCCGAGCCGGGTGCGTTCCGCGCATACCGATCGGCGCCACCTCTCGAGGAACCATGCGAAGAACGCTGCCCTCCTGGGCTCTCCTTGCCTTGCTCGCAGGCCCCGTCGCCTGCGCCAGCTCGAAAGCAGGCGGCCGCTACGCCGAGGCGGGCGACGCCGCGAGCGCGCCGATGCCGGCGTACGCGCCGCAGGATGCGGCCGCAGGAATGCCCGTCCCGGGCGGCGATGCGTTCGACGCGTCGTCGCGCGAGGAGGCGTCGTACGACTTCAAAGCGTCGGTGGCGACCGTGGGGCTCGCCAAGGCTGCGCCACCGGCGGCCGCTGCGCCGCCCGGGCCGACGTCGACGGCCACCTCGGCGCCATCGCCCGCGCCGCCGCCCCCTGGCCCCGTCGCCCAGACCGCGGCGGCGAAGCCGGCGCCGCCCGGCCCTGCCTCGCAACCCGCGACGACGCCGGCCGGCGCTGCCGGCGCTGCCCAGCCGGGCGCGCAGCAGGGCGCCGCCGAGGTGAGCGCGGCGCCAGCGCCCCTCCTCATCTACACGGCGCAGATCGGGATGGCGGTGTTCGAGGTGAGCGCGTCGCTCGGCAAGGTCGAGGCGCTCGCGCGGGAGCTCGGCGGCTTCCTCGCCCGCCGCGATGACCGGACGATCACGATCCGCGTCCCGGCCGCGCGGTTCGATGAGGCGCTGAAGCGCCTCGAGGGGCTCGGCGACATGCTCCAGCGCAACGTGGTCGCGGAGGACGTGACCGAGGAGTTCCTCGACCTCGGGGTCCGCATCCGGAACGCGCGGGCGGTGCGCGATCGCCTGGAGAAGCTCCTCGAGAAGGCGGCGAAGGTCGAGGAGTCCATCCAGCTGGAGCGCGAGCTCGCGCGCGTCGCCGGCGAGCTCGAGCGCCTGGAGGGGCGCCTCAAGTTCCTGCGCGACCGGGTCGCGTTCTCGACCCTCACCGTCTCCTTCCATCCGCGCTCGACGGAGACCATCACCCCGTCGGGCCCGCGGCTCCCGATCGACTGGCTCAACGAGCTCGGCCTCTCGCGGCTCCTCAACCTGTGACCTGGGCGCCTCCGATGATGCACTCCCTTCGCCACGCCTTCGTCCTCGTCGCCTCGCTCCTCGGCGCGGCGGCGCTGCCCGGCTGCGGCCGGCCCTTCGTGCCCGCGACCCCGCCGGGCTTCGTCGACCTCGGCGATCGCTACGGCGACGACGAGTACCGCGCGACCACCGCCGAGGGGGTGGTGCTCGGGATCCGCGCCTTCGAGAACGAGCCAGAGGGCGACCTCGCCTTCTGGTCCCGCGTGATCGAGAAGCGGCTGCGGGAGGGCGGCGGCTACGCGCTGCTCGGCAAGGTCGACGTGAAGAGCCGGAACGGCCTGCCGGGCGTCCAGCTGCGCTTCGGGCACGACGAGGGGAAGGAGGCGCACCTTTATTACCTCACGGTCTTCGTCAACGAAGATCGCGTCTTCCTCCACGAGGCGGGCGGCAGGAAGGAGCTGGTCGAGCGGCACCAGCAGCAGATCGACTGGGCGATCCGCAACTTCGTCCCGGAGTGATCGCGCCCTCCCCGCGCCGCCGCCCGCGTCCACCGCGCACGGCGCTCGGGGGCTGAAGGCCGCCGCGCTTGCTCGCGGAAGCCCTGTTTGCTACCTGGCGGACGTGCGTACCCGCCCCATGCTCTGCGACGCGCGGCGGCGCCCGTCGACCCAGGCGCTGCTCCTCGCCCTGGCGGCGTCGCTCGGCAGCGGCAGCGCCCTGGCCCACGGCGAGGGAGAGCGACCGCTCTCGACGGTGCCCGCGCCGCCCCCCGGCGACGGCGCGAAGGCGGTGCAGATCCTCCAGGAGATCGAGGCGCGCCTCGCGGCGCCGCCTCGGGCTGGCGAGGGCGAGAAGACCGCCGCGGGCGAGAAGACCGCCGCGGGCGAGAAGACCGCCGCCGAGGCGCCGCGCGTCGAGCCGGCCGCCCCGAGGGGGCCGGCGAAGGGCGCCGCGAAGGTCGTGGCCGAGCCGGTGGCGGAGGCGAAGCGCGCGCTCCAGCGCGCGCACGGGGCGCGCGCGGCGGGCGACGCGACGAACGCGCGACGGCTCGACGCGGTGGCGCTCGAGTGGGCGGAGACAGCGAGGACGCTGCTGCGCGCCGCCGCGGCGGAGACGGCGGCGATGGACGCGGCCAGGCGGGCGCGCGAGGTCGAGACGAAGCTCGATCGGGCGCGCGCGCTGCTGGAAGAGACGCAGGCGCGGCGAGGCCGCGCCGCGGCGGAGCTCGACAGGATCGAGGCCGAGGCGCGCGAGGCGACCAGGGCGGCGGCCAGCGCGGAAGCGCAGCGGATCGAGGCCGGCAAGAAGGCCGGCGCCAGAGGGGCGACCCCGGCGGCGCCCGCGGCCGACCGGGCGCCCGCCGCCGGGCAGGGCGCCGGGGCAAAGGGCAGCGGGGGCGCTGGCCAGGCGGCTCCGGCGGGCAAGGAGGGCACGCCGTGAGCGCGCGCCGCCTCGCCACGATCGCTGTCGCCGGGGCGCTGCTCGGCGCGTGCGCGCCCATCCCGCGGCCCGCGGTGCTCGACGAGCTCGATCACGTCCGCGCCGGCGCGGTCGCGGCCGAGTCGAAGCGGTACGCGCCAGGCGCGTTCGCCCGGGCGGAGAAGCTGCGCGGCGAGGCGCTCGCCGCGCTCGACAAGAAGGATCGATCCGGGGCGCAGATCCTCGGCGAGCACGCCATCGCCGCGCACGCGCACGCGCACGCGCTCTCGCGGGTGGCCCGGGCCGAGGCGGCCGAGACCGAGGCGAAGGCGCAGAGCTCGACCGGCGAGGCGTCCCTCGCAGGCCTCGAGGCCGAGCAGGCGCGCGTCGCGGCCGAGGTCGACGCGCTCGACATGCGGATCAAGGTCGCCCGCGACGCGCAGCCCGTGGTCCCCTCCGGCAAGGCCGACGCCGATCGCGAGAAGGCCCGCCTCGCCGCGGCGCGCTCGCTCGCGCTCCAGGCCCGCCTGCTCTGCGGCGCGGCACGCCTCCTGATCGCGCCGGCGCAGTCTGCAGGCGCGCAAGCTGCCGGCGCGCTGCCCGCCACTCCACAGCCAGGCGCGCAGCCCGCCGCCGCGCAATCGGCAGGCGCGCAGCCCGCCACCACGCAGCCCGCCAGCGTGAAGCCCGCGGGCGCGCAATCTGCAGGCGCGCAGCCCGCCACCACGCAGCCAGGCGCGCAGCCCGCCACCACGGAGCCCGCCAGCGCCAACCTCGTGGCGCAGCTCGACGCCGCGACCGCCGCGATCCGGAAGCTCGACGCGGAGCTCGGGGAGGTCGGCGGCTCCGCCCGCGCCACCCCGGCGCCCATCGACCAGGCTTCCCGCGCGCGGGCAGGATGCCTCGCCGCGCTGACCGCCGCGCGCCGCGCCGCCACGCCCGTGACCCGCGCGCCCGGCGCCGGCGATGCCCTGCTCGCGGAGCTCTCGGCCGCGGGCACCTGGTCGCCCGTCCGCGACGACCGCGGCATCGTTGTCACGCTCCGCGGGCTGTTCGCCGGCAACGCCCTCACCAAGGCCGGCGAGGCGCGCCTCCGCGACCTCGCGCGGGTCGCCGCGGCGCACCCCTCCTTTCCCGTCGCCGTGGTGGTGCACACGGACAGGGACGTAAGCGCCAGGGAAGAGCCCGCGTGGTCCGCGCGGGCCGATGCCGTCGTCCGTGCCCTCGGCTCGGCACCCGGCGCGAGCGCCGCGGGGGCCTCCCCCGCGACCCAGCCCATCGCGCCGTTCCTCGCGGGGTCCGCGGCCCCGGTCGTCGACCCGGGCGGCAGCGAGCGCGCCCGCAACGCCCGGGTCGAGGTCGTGTTTGTAACCCCCGAAACCCTTTGAGGAGCGATGGCCCCGGTGGATGGAACTCCGCTCCCCTTGGAGAGTCGTTCTCTATGATGCGCTCTTCAACCCTCGCTCGAAGCGAAAGCAAGCCGCTCGTGCTCGCCTGCGCCCTGGCCGCCACCCTCGCGAGCGCGTGCCAGGAGGACGGCAAGACGTCGCAGAAGCACGCCGCGGAGCTCTGCGCCAAGCTCGCCCCGGTCCTCGCGGAGGACGTCGGCCAGGTGCGGACGGGCCTCCCCGCGGGCGCGGCAAAGCTCGCGGCGCTGGTCGACACCGATCCGGGCGCGAACCTGCTCGGCCTCCAGCGGGCGATCGCCGGCGCGCGCGCCTCGGTGAAGGAGCTCGAGTTCGCGAAGAGCACCTTCTTCTCGTTCGCCGATCCGAGCGGCACGGTGCTGCGCAGCGAGGCCGATCCGGACATGCTCGCCAACCGGTCCGTCCTGGCCTCGTTCCCTGAGCTCAGGAAGGTGCTCGATCCCAACAGCGGGGTCGTCGAGGCGTTCGGCGAGATGCAGGAGATGCGCGGCGTCAGGAACGGCCCCGACCTCCAGTGGGTCGCGGCGCATCCGGTCAAGGCGAGCGGCGGCGAGCTCAAGGGCCTCTTCGTCACGGGCTGGTCGTTCCGCGCCTACGCCTACCGGCTGCAGGAGGCGGCCAAGCGCGACATCGCCGAGATCGCCAAGCGCGACGGGCTGAAGTCGACGCCGCTGCTCTATGTCTTCGCCTGGAAGGGCGCGAAGGCGTACGGCGGACCGGTGACGCCCGATGTCAACACCGAGGCGCTCGAGAAGCTGGACCTGCCGGCGAAGACCGCCTCGGGCCCGTGGAGCGGCACCGTCGAGATCGCCGGTCGCACGTTCGGCGCCGCTGCGCAGCGCGCTCCGGAGCTCGCGGCTGACGCGGGCGTCGCCGCGCTCGTGTCGACGCTCTGAGCGGAAAGCTGACGCGAGCTAGCGCGCCCCGCTGTCCCTCAGTATCGGCCCCGCGGCGGCGGGCAGCGGGGCGATCGCCCGATCGAGCGAGGCCGTGCTAGTCTCGCGACTGGCTCGCGCTGCCGAGCTCACCCCCCATGCCGGCTTCCATCGATCAGCTTCTCAAGGTTTGCCGCGAGGTCATCGCGCCGCTCGTCCGAGCCGACGGCGGTGAGCTCTACATCGTGGCCGTCGAGCCCGATCACCTGACGCTCCACCTGGCCGGCGCGTGCTCGGGCTGCCCTGGCGCCATGCTCACTGCGCGCGCGGTGATCGAGCCGGCGGTGCTCGCGGTCGCGCCGTCGGCGCGCGTCGTGGTGACCAACGGGATGCGCGTCCCCGAAGGCGCCTCCCTCGCCTGAGACGTCACCCGCTGCGGATACGGGCCCATCTCGACGTTTTCGGTGCTCGGCGTACTGGAGTACGCCTGCGCGCCGAAAACGTCGATCTGGGCCCGTCTCCTGTGCGGGTGACGCCTCAGGCGGGACCGCTGGGACGCGGAACGGCGCGAGCCGCCCGTGGGGGCGGCTCGCGGGGCGGCGCGGGGATGCGGGCTACTTCTTCTTGCCGGACTTGTCGGTCGTGGGAGGGGGGCCGGGAGGGGCCTCCTCCTTCTTGCGGATGGCGGACGCGACGGAGGGGTCGATGGCGTTCGCGTCGACCGGCTTGTTGGGGCGGAGCGAGTCGAGGCTGCTGAGCGTCACGAGATCCTCGTAGGCGAAGGCGATCTCGGTCTCGCTCCGCTCGATCACGCGGAAGCGCGTGCCCGCGTCCTTCCAGTCGACCTCGGTGACGTAGCGGCCCTTGTCCGGATCGGGCGGCGTCACGCGGCCAGGCACGCCGAGCGCCGTCGCGAGCTTGACCACGGCGGACTGGAAGTCCTTCCCGCGCGGGCTGCCCTCGCCCAGCGCGTGCTCGTCGATGATCTTCCAGAGCTTGTCCTGGATGAAGAAGAAGTACCGCTTCCCGCCGTCGCGGGTCAGCGTCATCATCGACTCTTTGTTGAGGTAGGTGTACTCGCCCTTGAGCGGCGTCGCGTCGATGCCGGTCGGCAGCTTGCCGAAGTCGATGCGGCTGCGGCGGAACGCGCTCTTCTCCTCGGCGAGCTCGGCGTCGAGCGCCCTCATCTTCACGCCCGGCGAGGTCGCCTTGTAACGCGGCACGTAGGCCTCATCGAGCATCTTGTCGATGACCGCCGCGACCTGCTTGGTGCTCAACCCCCACGCGATCCCTGGAGGGGTCAGCGCGATCGTCTTCTTCGTGACCGGCGGCTCGGCGGGCCGGGCGGGAGCCGCAGCGGCCGCCGCGCCCTTCTCCCGCTTCGGCTGGGCAGCCACCACGGCCGTGCTCGTGATCGCCGCAAGGCCAAGCCCCACGGCCAACCCCGCTCCCAGGAGCCTCTTCGCTTTCATGTTCCTCCTCCAGCCGGCGCAGGCCCTGTCCCTGCGCGCTCTGCAATCGCAAAAGTTAGGACGACCCGCCCGGCAAGCCCGGGCACGCTAGCACCAGCGGTAGGACAGGAGAATAGGGTCTCCGCGCCGACCACCATCGACCGAGCCGCCGGACCATTGGACGGCCGCTCGTCCGGATCGATGGAGCGCACCGCGCGGCGGACAGCTGGAGCGCAGCGCGCGGCGGACAGCGGAATCGACAAGGCCGACAAGGCCGACGAGACCGACGAGGCCGACGAGACCGACGAGGCCGACGGGTCAGCGGCGGGAGGCGCGCGCGACCACACGGGGGCGCGAGAGCGGTCGGAACGGGAATAACGGCTCTGTGAACGGGCGATAATGGCGATAATAAAGACGAGAACGGACGAGAACGGACGAGAACGGACGAGAACGGACGAGAACGGACGAGAACGGACGAGAACGGACGAGAACGGACGAGAACGGAGACGATGGCGGTCTCAGCAGCGCATGTCGCCGGTGTGTGCCGGGTCCTGACAGGCGCCGGGCGACGTGCTACGAGCTCCGGTCCCAGGAATGATTTCCGCCGCCGGTGCTGCTCCCCTGCGCCTCGCGCTCGCCGCGCTGGCGACCGTTGGCCCCGCAGGCGGCTGCATCGCCGATCAGGAGCGCCCCGCGACGTCCGTCGACCCGTACTCCGGCCTGCCGGCGTGGGAGGGGCACGCGGTCGACGTGTTCGACGACAGCATCGAGCCGGCCGCCGTCGGCTTCTCGCTCGACGGCCCCTCGCCCAGGTCCGACCCGTTCCTCCGGGAAAGGGCGCAGACGGCCGACGTTGTCACGCGGGTGCGCGTCAGCACCGTGACGGTCGACTCGATCGGCGAGCAGAGCAGCTACCACCTCGGGGTCCAGGCCGCCGACGCGCCGCTGATAAAGCCCCGGGTGCAGGACCGGAGCTTCGAGCTCCACATCCGCCCCACGAGCCGCGCGTTCGGCGTCGCCAAGGCGGTCGACGCGCGGCTCCGCGGGCTCACCTTCATCGCTTTCATCCGACGCTTCGCCGGCGAGGCAGGCGAGCCGGAGTTCCACTGGCACCTTTCACCTGATACAGCGGAGGTCGCCGCGGCCGTCAAGGAGGCCGTCGTCCTCGGGGAGCTGTCTGCGCCGTGAGCAATGTGAGCATCAAGACGGTCAAGGAAGTCGACGCCCTCCGGGTGGCCTCCCAGATGGCGGCGGAGACGCTCCTCGGCGTCGGCGACATGATCCGCGCCGGCATCACCACCGAGGACATCAACACGTTCGTCCACGAGGACACGATCCGCCGCGGCGGCTACCCCGCGCCGCTCAACTACCACGGGTTCCCGAAGAGCGTCTGCACCTCGATCAACGAGGTCGTCTGCCACGGGATCCCGTGCGATCGCGTCCTCGAGCCGGGCGACATCATCAACGTGGACGTCACCACCATCTACAACGGGTTCTACGGGGACACGTCCGCGACCTTCTACATCGGCAAGCCCTCGCCGGAGGCGAAGCACGTGACCGAGGTGTCGCGGCGCTGCCTGCAGCTCGGCATCGCCCAGGTCCGGGACGGGGCGCGCCTCGGCGATATAGGGGCCGCGATCCAGGAGTTCGCCGAGGCCGAGGGCTGCTCGGTGGTGAGGGCCTTCGTCGGCCACGGCATCGGGCGGCGCTTCCACGAGGCGCCGCAGGTCTCGCACGTCGGCAAGTACGGCAGCGGCACCCGGCTCCGCGCCGGCATGTGCTTCACGATCGAGCCGATGATCAACATCGGCACGTACGAGGTCGAGATCCAGGAAGACAAGTGGACCGCGCTGACCGCCGATCGCTCGCTGTCGGCGCAGTTCGAGCACACCATCGTCGTCACGAAGAGCGGCTGCGAGGTGCTGACCCGGCGCAGCCGGCCGCTCGCGAACAGCGAGATCTTCCCCGATCCGTTCGCCGTCTCCGAGGCGCGGGCGCTCTGACGCGCAGGGCGAGCGCGCCGCTCCGCGTGGCGCGCGCCGGCCGGCCGCGGCCAGCAAAGCCGAGCGGACCGGAGCCGGCGATCTGAGACGGAGTTTTGTGGACCGATCGGCGTAGGTTAGGGGTAGAAGCAGGGGCATGGCCTTGGACGAAGCGTCGCGCGCGAGAGTCGCGCCGTATGTGTCGAGCCTGACGGCTGACGTCTTCTCGCTGTCGGGTCTGCCCGAGGAAGTCATCGCCGTGCTGTTCGCGTACTACTCGCGCAGCCGCGACGACCTGCGCACCAACCTGGCGCGCCTGCTCGGCGACGAGGAGCTCGACGTCGCCCCGCAGGGCGACGACCGGTCGCGGCGCGGGCTCGCTTTCGCGTCGGACAAGGCGCGGAGCTTCCACGAGAAGTGGGTCGTCGGCTACGGCCACGCGTCCGTCGCGGAGCACGCCGTGGTGCACCTCGCGATCGAGAACGTGAGCATCGTCGCGTCCAAGGTGATCGAGGACCTGCGGCTCGGCTCGTACACGGAGAAGAGCACGCGCTACGTGGTCTTCGATCAGCACGCGTTCATCGATCTGCCGGAGCTCGACGCCGAGCAGAGCGCGAGGTACCAGGCCTCGAGCGAGCGGCTCTTCGCGACCTACCTCGACCTGGTCCCGAAGGTGACGGAGCGGCTGAGCGCGCGCGAGCCGAAGCCCGAGAAGATGTCGGACGCGGCCTACAAGGGGGCGCTGCGCGCGCAGGCGTGCGATCTCCTGCGCGGCCTCCTGCCGGCGGGGACGCGGACGAACATCGGCCTCACCGCGAACGCGAGGGCGCTCGAGATCCTGCTCACGAAGATGATGTCGCACCCGCTCGAGGAGGTGCGCAGGGTCGGCCGCGAGATGCACGCGGCGGCGCTCGCCGTGACCCCGACGCTGGTCAAGTACGCCGCGCCGAACGAGCTCCGGAAGGAGCTGCAGGGCACCATCGCCAAGGCGATGAGGCGGGTCTACACTCCGCCGGAGGAGGGCGTGAGCGCGACGATGGTGATAAACCAGCCGGTCCGGCTGGTGCGCTACGACAAGGACGCCCTGGAGCGCATCGCGCTGGCGCTGGCGTACGAGGGCAGCGATCCGGGCGTGCACGCCTACAACCTGGGCGACGCGCTCCGCCGCGCGACGCTGCCGGAGCTCATCGGCATCGCGCAGGCGGCGTGCGCGAAGCGCGGGCCGTACGACGCGCCGCCGCGCGCGTTCGAGGCGTCGACCATGACCTTCGAGCTGATGCTCGACTACGGCGCGTACCGCGACCTGCAGCGCCACCGGATGCTGACGCCCGCGACGCAGCGGCTCACCTGCCGGCTCGGCTTCGAGACGCCGCAGGTCCTCTCGGAGCTCGGCCACGCCGAGGCCTTCCAGGACGCGATGCTCGCCGCGCGCGACGCCTGGCACGCGATGGAGGGGCGCTACCCCCTCGAGGCGCAGTACGCCGTGCCGCTCGGCTTCCGCGTGAGGACGCTCTGGACGCTGAACCTGCGCGAGCTCTTCCACGTGATCGAGCTCCGCTCGGCGAAGCAGGGACACACGAGCTACCGACGCATCGCCCAGGGGCTGTACCGCACCGCGATCACGGTGCACCCCTGGCTCAAGGACCTGATCCGCGTCGATCTGAACGACTACACGCTCGCGCGGAGCTGATCCGCGCCGCGCGGCTGATCCGCGCCACGCGGCTGATCCGCGCCACGCGGCTGATCCGCGCCACGCGGCTGATCCGCGCCGGCCCCGCCTCGGGTACGACCGTCGCAGAGCGGCGGTCACCCGCACAGGAGACGGGCCCAGATCGGCGTTTTCGGCGCGCAAGCGCACGGAAGGGCGCTGAGCACCGAAAACGTCGAGATGGGCCCGTATCCGAAGCGGGTGACCGCCGCTCTAGAGGCGTGCCGCTTCGATGAGCTCCGTCGCGGCCTTGAGCGACGCGCCGGTGACCTTCGCGCCCGACAGCATCCGCGCCACCTCGGCGATGCGGTCCTTCTTGTCGACGCGCGTGACCGAGCTCTTCGCGATGCCGCCCGCGTTCTCCTTGGCGACGACGAAGTGCGCGTCGGCGAACGCGGCGATGGGCGCCAGGTGCGTGATGCAAAGCACCTGGTGGTGGCGCGCCACGTCGCCGATCGCGCGCCCGATCTTGTCGGCGACGGCGCCGCCGACGCCGCTGTCGACCTCGTCGAAGACGTAGAGCCCCGCCGGCCCGCACTCCGCGAGCACGCGCTTCAAGGCGAGGAGGGCGCGCGAGAGCTCGCCGCCCGAGGCGATGCGGCGCAAGGGGCGAGGCTCGATCCCCTTGTTGGGCGAGATGAGGAACTCGACGCGGTCGATGCCGTCCTGGCCGAGGCGGGCGCCGTCGACGACCAGCTCGGCGCGGTCGCCGCCGTGCGGCGCGACGTCCACGACGACCCGCGCGCCCCCCATACCGAGGTCGGCGAGCTCCGTGGAGATCGCGGCGCCGAGCTTCTCGCCGGCCTTCCGGCGCTTCATCGAGAGCTTGCGGGCGCGCTCGGCGGCGACGGCGAGCAGGGCGTCGCGCCGCCGCTCGAGCTCCGCGACGTGGCTCTCGACCCCCGCGAGCTGCTCCAGCTCGGATGCGAGGCGCGCGCGCGCGGCGAGCACGTCGTCGATCGTGGGGCCGTGCTGCCGGAGCAGGCCCTCGAGGCGGTACAGGCGGTCCTCGATCTCGGAGAGGCGATCCGGGTCGGCCTCCGCGCGCTCGGCGTAGCGGGCGATCTGGCGGGCCGCCTCGCTGAGCTCCGTCCAGCAGGCGTCGACCGCGCGGGCGACGGCGTCGAGGGCGGGATCGATCTCCGCGGCAGCCTGGAGCTCGGAGGCGAGGCGCGCGAGCTCGTCGCACATCGCTTCGTCCCCCTGGTCGAGGCGGGAGGCCGCGCGCCGCGTGATGTCGTGCAGGCGGCCCGCGTGGCGGAGCCGGTTTCGCTCGGCGGCGAGATCGGCGAGCTCGCCGGGGCGCGGCGACAGCGCGTCGATGGCCTGCAGCTGGAAGGCGAGGAACGCCTCGCGCTCGCCGCGGCCGCGCTCCAGCTCGCGGGCGGCCCTGAGCTGCGCGCTGAGCGCCTCGAGCTCGGCGACGTCGGCCGCGAGCTCGCTGCGCGCCGGCACCAGGCGGCCGAAGCGATCGAGGTAGCCGAGGTGCGTCGACGGGTCGGTGAGCGCGACGCTCTCGTGCTGCGAGGCGACGTCGGCGAGCTCCGGAGCGAGCGCCTGGAGCTCGCCCGCGGTGCAGAGGCGGCCGTTCAGGTAGGCGCGCGAGCGACCGGTCGCCTGGACGACGCGGCGGACCACGAGCTCGCCGCCGCTCGCGATGCCCGCGGCGTCGAGCATCGCCATCGCGCGATCGGAGCTGCGCACATCGAACAGCGCCTCGATCTCGGCCTCGTCGGCGCCGGGGCGGATCTGCTCCGCGCTCGCGCGGCCGCCGAGGACCAGCGAGAGCGCGCCCACGACGATAGACTTGCCCGCGCCCGTCTCGCCGGTGAGCACGTTGAAGCCAGGCTCGAGCCGGAGCTCGAGGGCATCCATCAGAATGAAGTTTTTGACCCGAAGCGCGACCAGCACAGCGGCGGGAGGATAGGAAGCTTTCGGCCCGTCGTCAGCGGATCTTCACCTGCTTCATGACGGTGACCGGAATTCCCTCGAAGGGCGGCACCGTGGCGCTGCGGAACGCGGCGGCGATGCACGCGGCGGTGGCCGTCCCCACGAGGTCGCCCCCTTCCACGCGCGACGACATTGCCTTCCCCGAGGGCGAGAAGGTGACGGCCACCCGGGCCGTGCCGGTGAGGCCCTCGCCGGTGCACCCGGCGGCGGCCGCCGCTGCGGACGCGAGGGCGCTGCTCGCCGCGCTCTGATCGAAGCGGGCCGGCTCGTCCCGCGCCGGGAGGAGCTGCGTGGGCGCCGGCTGCTTCGCCGCCGGCTTCGCGCGGTCGGGCGCGCTCGGCGCCGCGGCGCGGGCTGGCTTCTCGGCGGCCTGAGGTCCGTCGCTCGGCGGCTTGTCGCTCGCCTGCGGGCTCGCGCCCGCCGCCGCCGGCGCCGGGGGCGCTGCCCGCGCGGGGGGCGCTGCCGGGGCGCTCGCCGCCGGCGCGGCGCTCACGGCCGGCGCGGGGGTCGGCTCAGGCGCTGCCGCGAGCGCAGGGCCTGCCTGTGCCGGCTCGGGCGGCGGCGCGGCCGGCTCGCCCGCCGGGATGGCCGAGGCGGGAGCGGCCGGCGCCTGCTCCGCCACGCCAGGGGCTGCGGCCGGCGGGTCGGCGACCGGCTCGTCGTCGAGCGACGGCTCCCGGTCGGCGGCCTGACCTGCCGGAGCAGGCGCGGCGGGCGGCGGCGCCTCTTCCGGCGGGGCCGCGGCGACGGCGCCGCTGCTGCCCGCGGCCGCGACCTGGGCCGCGGCGCTGGCCGATCTGCCGCGGGCCTGCGCGAAGTACAGCGCGGCGCCGAACACGATGAAGACGACGGTCACCCAGCCGGTGATCGCCATGTACTGGCGCGCCGCCGGCGTCGAGAGGGCGCGCCGCCCCTCGGACACGAGGGAGCCGGCCGTGATCGAGGTGCGCACCGGCGTCTCCTCCCCGGAGGCGGTGTGCCCCTCCGCGGCCAGGAGGAGATCCGGCTCGATGGGCTCCTCGGGGAGCGCGGGGAGCGAGGGCGAAGAGCTCCGCCCCCCGGCGGCGCTGTCGAACAGCCCGCCGCTGATGCTCAGGATCTCCTCGTCGGCCCGGAGCTCGTTGCGGCGCTCGTCGGCCTCCGCGCCGGGCGGCGGCGCCATGCTGCGCAGGTCGATCAGACCGGAGTCCTCCTTGCGGCCGGCGCGGCCGCGGAGGTCGGTCTGGCTGATGCGATCGCCCGACGGGCCGACGGCAACGTCGGTCGACGCGCGGGCGGCCACACGGGGGGCATTGCTCGCGCGCGCCGGCGGCTCGCGCGAAGGCCGCTCGTCGTTCCCCTGCTCGCGCAGGTGCCCGGCGGCGCCGCGCGCCTCTGCCGCCCTCGGCCTCGCGCGCTCGCGCCGCGGCTCCTCCGCGGCGCGCGGCGGGACCGTGGCCGGCGGAGGAGACAGCGACCCCAGCAGGGCGAGATCCGCCGGCGAGGAGTCGGCGGGCATGGCGCCCGGGCCGGACCGGGGGCGCCGCGCGGAAGGCAACGGCTGCGGGGCGAGCGCCGCCATCGCCTGCACGTCCTGGAGGCGGAGCTCGGGCGACGAGCGGTGGGACGACGGCCGGCCCTCGTCGATGGACAGAGGCGCCGGCGGCATCTCGGACAGGGGCGCCGGCGGCATCTCGGACGGCGGCGCGACCGGCCGGGGGGAGGCGCTCGCGCGCGGGATGGTCGCGGACCGCGGCCGCACCGTCGCTGTCGCCGTGCGATGCTCGCGGCGCGCGGGCGGCCGGACCGGGACCGGCGTGTGCGCGGTCGCGCGAGGCCCGGGCGCGGTCGCCGGCGCGGGGTGGCTCGCGCGCTCGTCCTCGGCGCCGTCCTGCCCGAACGAGAGCGAGGGCGGCTCGACCCCGGGGGAGAGCATCTGGGCGAGGTCCTGGATCGATACGGGATCGGAGTCGGCGGGAGGGAGCGCGGACGGGCTCCGGCCAGTCGACGGCGCCGCCCCGCCGCGGCGCGCTTCATCGCGGGGGACGCCGGCGAACGTGCGAGACCGCATCAGGATGTCGCGCCGGCCCAGCCCGCCGTCCGGCGTCACCACCGCGTGCTCGAGCGAGGCCTCCGCGGCGGCGTCGAGCGCATCCAGCGGGCGCGCCCTCGGGCTGGACCCCGGCTCGTCGCCCAGGTCCTGCTGCGCGATCCGCTCCGCGAGCGTGAGCCCTCTCCCCCGCGCGGCCGGAGCCACCCCCACGCGCCGCTCCGAGCCGCCCGCGAGCTCCCGCTCGCGCTGGATGCCCGCGCCCGGCAGCGTCGACTCGGCGTCCAGCAGGTCGCCGGACAGCCCGTAGTCCCTCGCCGACGCGCGCCCGGAGGACGGCTTCGCGAGCTCCGGCTCGCTCGGCGGCTCCCGCCGGTCGCGCCCGTTCACGGAGCTCGGAACGCCCGAGGGGGAAGAGCGCGGCTCGACGCCGCCCGTCCTGTCGGACGCTGCCTGTTTGCTCTTCGTGCGACAGGACTTGCAGACAAACGGAAGGGACGGACGCATCTCGCGTCCCACGCCGATCTCCACGTAAGCCCTGCAGAGAGAGCAGGCGAGTTGCACCTTGAGAAGAGGATCGCGCAGCTCGGCAGAACGCGCAATCTTTCTCGCTGGCGACCGGGGCGGTCGCCCTCGTGGGAAGGCTTGCCCGCGCCGTTTCGGCTGGCGCCGGGGCGACGCCGGATGATTCCGCCCTACGCGGCGGGCGTGCTGGCGATCACAGGCGGCAGGGGCGCGGGCGGGCGCACCCAGCGTTGCTCGAGCCACTCCAGCGAGACCGCCGCGCTCCGCAGCGCCGTGTCGACGGCGCGCGCGGCCGGATCGGGCGCGGGCGGGGACCCGAGCGTGCGCGTCGACAGGATCCAGTTCGACAGCTCGTAGTGGTGCAGGAGCGGCGCGAAGCGGTGCGCATCGAAGCCGGCGAGGATCTCGGCCGCGCGGCTCATGCGATCGCAGGGCAGGAGCGCCGTGGTCACGTCGAAGAGCAGGGCGCGGAGGTCCTCGAAGGCGCGCTCCGGGTCCGCGGACACGCTCTCCAGGAGCGCCTCGAAGCCGGCATCGGAGAGCCCGGCCGCCTCCGCCGCCTCGGCCATCGCGGGCACCTGCGTGGCCAGGAAGTCGGCGTTCGGAGCGTGCCCGAGGAGGCGCCCCACGAGGTACAGATCGAACGCGCTCGCGATCGCCTCGGCGAGCAGGAGCCCTTCCGCGCTGGGCGGAGTGCCGGCGCTCGCGGCGGTGAGGGCGCGGTGGGCGAGGTGGTGCCAGGCGACGTGCGCGACGACGTCCGCGGCGAGGTGATCGCTGGCGATCAGGTCGCCTTGCTCGCTCTGGCTCCAGAATGTCAGGTTCAAGAAAACGACGCGATCCCAGCTCGCCTCGACCTCGGGCACGCGGAAGCGGTACCCGTCGCGCCGGAGCACCTGCTTGAGATCGTCGTAGAGCGCGACGTGCCGGAAAGAGCGCTCGTCGTCGATGGCCAGCTCATCCAGGGTCAGGCTTCTCAGCTTCACGACGCGGACCTTAGACCCTGATCGTTTCATCAGCCACAGCGGATGCCTGGAAGAACCCGGCGACCTCGCGGGTTTGGGGCTGGAGCCGGGCTCTTCCCGACCAGGGACGCAAGTTCTCGCCAATGGCCGGTGTTGCAAGCGCCGCCGGCTTAGGCATGATGCGCCCCGTTCCTGCGCCAGCCGAGGAGGCACACCGAATGATTTCCGTCAGGTCTCTCTGTTCCATCGCGCTCGTGCTCGTCGCCAGCGGTGCTGCCGGCTGCAAGGAGGACCCGCCTCCTCCCCAGCCGGAGCCGGCAAGCTCCGCGGCGTCGAACAAGGGCAAGGCGAACCTGCGGACGCCCGTGTCGCCGATCGCGAAGGTCGACCCGCAGTCGATGAAGGAGTACCGCGTCGACGCCTGCTACTTCGGTACGCTCTCGCTGAAACAGGCCCGCGACGCGTACCTCGCGAGCCTGGGCAAGGACGAGCCCAGCGAGAAGAAGGTCCCGAGCTTCGGCATCGAGGATCAGAGCAAGCCCGGGGACGTCGGCAAGACCGCGCTCCCCGCGAAGCCGCCCACGCCCACCACGCCCGCGGCGCCGAAGACGACCGCCACGCCGCCCGCCGCGGCCGCGGCGGCGCCGGGCGGCAGCGCCAAGGCCGGGCCCGCCAAGCCCGACGAGCGCCGGCCGATCAACATCGGCGTGCGCGCGCCGTACGAGCGCAACGCGCGCGCCTGCACCGTCGCCCTCAGCCTGAAGGAGCCGGCCATGCCGGACGTGGACGCCGCGCTCTCCGAGTACGCGCCGTTCGCGACCGAGCTCGCGAAGAACATCGCCGCGGCGGCCAACTACTACCAGCGCGAGGAGTACAAGAAGGACAGCTTCGCCAAGGGCAAGGAGCTCCACGCGAAGCTCCTCGCCGACTTCGAGAAGCTCGACGCGCACTCCGACAAGCTCGGGCTTGCGGTGTCCGCGTGGCACTCGTCGCACCTGCCCGACCTCGCGAAGGCGGACGAGGGCCAGAAGGCGGCGCTCACGGCCCTCGAGGACGCGCGCGCGCTCATGCTGATCCTCGCGAGCAAGAACATCGACCCCGCGGCGGCGAGGACCCAGCTCCAGAAGCTGGAGACGTCCGCGGCGGCGCTCAAGGCCCACGGCACGACCAACCAGACCGACCCGTGGTCCAAGATCATGGCGCCCGCGCTCGACAACTTCATCCGCGACGTGAAGGCGGCAGAGCCCAAGCTGACGGACAAGGGGATCAGCTCCCCCGCCCTGTACCTGCCGGTCGTCACGAGCTTCGTGTCGTTGATCGAGGGGAAGCACCGGGCGCTCTCCCGCTCGCTGATGGCGAAGGGCCAGCCTGGCACGCGCGAGGCCGCCGGGACCGCGCAGCCGGCCGCTCCGGCTGCCCCGGCCGCGCCCGAGCCGCAGAAGGAGTAGGTAGGTAGAAGGAGCGACGCGCCCCGGGCGGCGCTTCCCGGAAGGGAGGCGCGCCCGCGCGAGCTGATCGCGCCGCGTCCCCCGGGAGGGACGAGCAGTGCGGGCGATCAGATCTGGCGTCCGGTCCGGCGGGAGATGGCGAGGCGGTAGAGCGCCTCGTACTGCCGCGCCTGGTGTGACCAGCCGAAGTTCTTCTTCATCGCCCGCAGCTGCATCGTCCGGAAGTAGGCCGGGTCGGCGCGGTAGAGGTGCACCGCCCAGGCGACGGTGTTCCCGAGCGCCATGGACGACATCTCCTCGAACTTGAAGCCCGTGACGTTGTTCTCGACGGTGTCGTCGAGGCCGCCGACCGCGCGCACGACCGGCAGCGTCCCGTAGCGCTGGCTGTAGAGCTGGTTCAGGCCGCAGGGCTCGTAGCGCGACGGCATCAGGAAGAGGTCCGCGCCGGCCTCGATGCGGTGCGCGAGCCCCTCGTTCATGCCGACATAGACGCGGAAGCGGTCGCTCGAGCCGGAGAGCCGCGAGAAGAGGTCCTCTGCCCAGCGCTCGCCGGAGCCGAGGATCACGAACTGGACGTCGAGCGAGAGGATATGGTCGAGCGCTCCCGCGAGGATGTCGATCCCCTTCTGGGTCGCCAGGCGGCTGATGAGCCCGAGGAGCGGGACGTCGGGGCGCTCCTCGAGGCCCATCTCGCGCTGGAGCGCCGCCTTGCAGAGCCGCTTGCCGCTCAGGTCCTCGGCGGAGTACGTCGCGGCGATGTGGGGATCGGTCGCGGGGTTCCAGATGGCGTCGTCGATGCCGTTGAGGATCCCGATCACGTCGCTGCCGCGATCCCGGAGCACGCCGTCGAGCCCCTCGCCGCCTTCCCACGTCTGGATCTCCTGCGCGTACCTGGGCGAGACCGTCGAGACGAGCGTGGCGTTGTAGATGCCGGCCTTGAGCAGGTTGATGCTGTCGTACGCTTCCAGGCAGAACCTGTGGAACTGGTCCCAGCCGAGCCCCGTCGTGGGGAGCTGGGACTTGTGGAACCAGCCCTGGTAGCCGAGGTTGTGGATCGTCAGCACGGTCGCGGCGCGCGCGAGCGGCGACCGGTGCTCGAGGACGTTGATGTAGAGCGGCACGAGGGCCGTCTGCCAGTCGTGGACGTGGACGATGTCCGGCCAGAAGCCGAGCGCGTGGCAGAGCTGCAGCGCGCCGCGCGACAGGAGGGCGTAGCGGGCGAGGTTGTCGCCGAACTCGCCGTGCGCGTCACCGTAGATGCCGTCGCGGTCGTAGAGCACGTCGTGCTCGAGCAGGTACACGCGGGGCGCGGGCGCGCCGGGGGTCCCCGGCTCGAGGTGCGTCTCCCAGATGCCGGTCCACGCCTCGCCCCCGCCGACCGGCACGCCGAGCGGCGCCGGCAGCCGGTGCGGCATGAAGCGCTCGGCCGGGGGCGCGCCGTCGCCGCCCTGCGCCGCGATGAGGGAGGGCGCGGCATCCGGCGCGGCGACGTCCGTCGGCGCAGCCTGGGCCAGCGCTGCGTCGGCCGCGGCGATGGGCGGCGCGCCGGCAGCGGCCTCGGCGACGGCCGGCGCGGAGACGGGCCCGCTGCCCTCGAGCTGCTGCTCGGCGGCCGCGATCTGGCGGGCGAGGTAGCGCTTGGCGACCCGGTAGGCCGGCATCACGACGCGCACGTCGTGGCCGGCTTCTGCCAGCGCGAGCGGCAGCGCGCCGGCAACGTCGGCGAGGCCGCCGGTCTTGCTGAAGGGGACGCATTCGGACACCACGAAGAGAATTTTCAGGCGCGGCATGGACATGGGAGGGGGGCGCGCCCCTGATCAAGGCGAGCGCGTCGCGTCCCTTCTACCAGCTTCACGGGCGATCTTGACCACGCGATCGACAGACCGGGCGAGACCGAGCGCCGACGTGTCCACCACGAAGTCGGCTTGCTCATAGAGGGCACGCCGCGCCTGGAAGAGCGCCCTGAGCTCCTTCATGGCGTCGGCCCGGTTGGCCATGGGGCGCGCGTCCCCCTGCTCGACCACGCGCCGCCAGTGGTCCTCGGGCTTCGCCCGCAGCCAGACCGTCACGGCGCAGCGCCTCAGCCGCTCGAAGGTCGCCGGATCGGTCACCAGGCCGCCGCCCGTGGCGACGATCCCGTGGGCGCGCGCGTCGGCGAGCCGCGCGAGCTCCTCGCGCTCCAGCCGCCTGTAATAGGCGTTTCCATGGATCTCGAACAGCGCCGCGAGGCTCATCCCGGCGCGCGCGGCGACGAGGCCGTCGAGCTCGAGGAAGGGCACCCCGAGCCGCGCCGCAGCGCGGCCGCCGATCGTCGTCTTGCCGGCCCCGCGCAGGCCGAGCAGCGCGACGAGGGCCCCGCCTGACCCGCCCTCCGCCTCGGAAGACGGGCCGCGCGACGCCTCGCCCTCGACGAGCTCGCCCGCTCCGAGCAGCGCCGCGGCCGAGGTGCCCAGGGCGCGGCCGATGTCCTCCAGCCGCACCACGGACACGTTCGCTCGCCCGCTCTCGACCAGCACCAGGAAGCGCTCGCTCACCCCGGCGAGCTCAGCGAGCTCGCGCAAGGTCAGCGCGAGCTCCTGGCGCCGCTGCCTGAGCCGCCCGGCCAGGTGCGCGAGGATCGGCGGCGCGCCTTCCGCGGCGTTCGCCCCTTCCGCCGACCCGGCCTCCGGGGACTCCGGACCTTGCCCGGCGCGCGGCGCACGCGCTCCACGCGGTGCACGCGGCGTTCTGCGCGGGTTCTGTCGGGACGGCATCTCGGCACTGCACTATATTTCATGAAGACATGGTCATCAAGCACTATAGTGCTTGACGGGAGGGCGCCCGGGTGGTGGGCTCAACCGGGTATGGAAGCGACCACCTCTCCTCCTTCGGCGGCCTCAGCGCCGCAGACCAGGGCCCGGGAAGAGGGCTCGTCCGGCGAGGGCGCGCCCCTCCGCTTCGAGACGGAGCCGGGCCGTTACAGGCACTGGAAGCTCTCGTTCGAGGGGGCGATCGCGCGCGTGGCGATGGACGTCGACGAGGAAGCGCCGATGCGGCCCGGCTACCAGCTGAAGCTGAACAGCTACGACCTCGCGGTCGACATCGAGCTCGCGGACATCGTGCAGCGGCTGCGCTTCGAGCACCCCGAGGTGAAGGCGGTGGTCGTGACCAGCGCGCAGCCGCGGATCTTCTGCGCGGGCGCGAACATCTACATGCTCGGGTCGTCGACGCACGCGTTCAAGGTCAACTTCTGCAAGTTCACGAACGAGACGCGGCTCGCGCTCGAGGAGGCGTGCGCCGAGAGCGGGCAGCGCTACCTCGCGGCGCTGAACGGCGTCGCGTCGGGCGGCGGCTACGAGCTCGCCCTCGCGTGCGAGGAGATCTTCCTCTGCGACGACGGGAGCAGCGCCGTCTCGTTCCCGGAGACGCCGCTGCTCGCCGTGCTCCCGGGCACGGGGGGGCTCACGCGGCTCGTGGACAAGCGCAAGGTGCGGCGCGACCTCGCGGACGTCTTCTCGACCCTGGCCGAGGGGGTGCGCGGCAAGCGCGCGCAGGACTGGGGCCTCGTCGATCGCTCGATCCCGAAGAGCCGCTTCGATCAGGCGGTGGCCCAGCGCGCCGCCGAGCTCGCGGCGGCGACGCCGGACAGGAAGGGGCCCGGGGTGAAGCTCGCGCCGCTCGAGGCGCGGCGCGCGGAGAAGGGCGACGTCTCCACCTGCGAGTACCGCCACGTGTCGCTGAAGGTCGACCACGCCGCGCGGACGGCGGAGATCTGCGTGCGGGCGCCGGAGGGAGACGGGCCGTCGGACGCTGACGGGATGCGCCGGGCAGGCGCGGATCTCTGGGCGCTCCGGGCGTTCCGCGAGCTCGACGACGCGCTGCTCGATCTCCGCTTCAACCACCCCACGGTGGGCCTCGTCCTGCTGAAGACGACCGGCTCTCCGGCGGCAGTGCGGGACGCGGACGAGGCGCTGTGGGCGAGCCGGGACGACTGGTTCGTGAGGGAGGTCTTGCTCCACATGCGGCGCGTGCTCAAGCGGCTCGACCTCACGGCGCGCAGCGTTTTCGCGCTGATCGAGCCGGGCTCGTGCTTCGCGGGGAGCCTGTTCGAGCTCGCCCTCGCGGCGGACCGGTCCTACATGCTGGACGGCGGAGGGGACGGCGAGGAGGCAGCGTTCATCGGGCTGAGCTCGCTGAACTTCGGCCCGCTCGGGATGTCGAACGGCCTGACGCGGCTCGCGTCGCGCTTCCTGGGCGCGCCGGAGCGCGTCGACGCCTTGAAGGAGAGGAAGGAGCTCCTGTCCGCCGAGGAGGCGCTCGAGGAGGGGCTCTGCACCTTCACGCCCGACGCGATGGACTGGGACGACGAGGTGCGGCTCGCTATCGAGGAGCGGGTGAGCCTGTCGCCCGACGCGCTCACCGGGATGGAAGCGAGCCTGCGCTTCTGCGGGCCCGAGACGATGGAGACGAAGATCTTTTCCCGGCTGTCAGCCTGGCAGAACTGGATCTTCCAGCGTCCCAACGCGGTGGGCCAGCGGGGCGCGCTGACCATGTACGGGCGCCCGGAGCGCCCTGAATTCGACTGGAGGCGGACGTGAGCGCAATCATCAACTCGGAGAGGATCCCGAACAACGTCGACCTCGCGTCGGACCGGAAGCTCCAGCGCGCCCTCGAAGCGTGGCAGCCGAAGTTCATCGACTGGTGGCGGGAGACGGGGCCCGCGGGCTTCCAGGCGGACGACATCTACCTGCGCACCGCGATCAGCGTCGACCACGAGGGGTGGGCGCACTTCGATTACGTGAAGATGCCGGAGTACCGCTGGGGCATCTTCCTCGCGGATCCGGTGCCCGATCGGAAGATCGGCTTCGGCGATCACCTTGGTGAGCCGGCGTGGCAAGAGGTGCCGGGGGAGCTCCGGAACATGCTGCGCCGGCTGGTGGTGACGCAGGGAGACACGGAGCCGGCGAGCGTGGAGCAGCAGCGGCTGCTCGGCCAGAGCTGCCCGAGCGTCTACGACCTGCGGAACCTGTTCCAGGTGAACGTGGAGGAGGGGCGGCACCTCTGGGCGATGGTGTACCTCCTGCACAGCCACTTCGGCCGCGACGGCCGGGAGGAGGCCGAGGCGCTCCTCGAGCGGCGGAGCGGCGACCCGGACAAGCCGCGTATCCTGGGCGCCTTCAACGAGCCGTGCACGAACTGGCTCTCGTTCTTCATGTTCACCTACTTCACGGACCGCGACGGCAAGTACCAGCTGCTCGCGCTCGCGGAGAGCGGCTTCGATCCGCTGTCGCGCACGACGCGGTTCATGCTGACCGAGGAGGCGCACCACATGTTCGTCGGCGAGACGGGCCTGCTCCGCATCTGCCAGCGGACGTGCGAGCTGATGAAGCGCAACAAGAACGAGGACGCGCGCGCCGAGGGCGGCATCGATCTGCCGACGATGCAGAAGTACCTGAACCTCTGGTACTCGCTGTCGCTGGACCTCTTCGGCGGGGAGATCTCCTCGAACGCCGCGTCCTTCTTCGCCTCGAGCGTGAAGGGGCGCGCGAAGGAGGAGTCGTACGAGGATCACCGGGCGATCGAGGGCGTGTACGCGATCGACGTGCCGGTCGCGGCGGGCGGCGGCGCTGTGTCGGGGTGGCGGCGCGAGGAGGTGCCGCTCCGCAACGCGATGAACGAGGTGCTGCGCGACGAGTACGTGAGCGACTCGCAGCGCGGGATCGACAAGATGAACCGGGTGATCGAGGAGGCCGGCGTCTCGTTCAGGCTGAGGCTGCCGAGCCGGCGCTTCCACCGGAGCTCGGGGATCTACGCGGGGCTCCACTTCGACGTCGAGGGCAACCCGATCTCGAAAGAGGCGTGGGAGCGCCGGCGCGACGAGTGGCTGCCGACCGCGAGCGATGAGGCCTACGTGAAGAGCCTCATGGAGAAGCCGGTGTTCGATCCGAAGCAGATGGCGAACTGGATCGCGGCGCCCGCCAAGGGGCTCAAGGGCAAGCCGGTCGACTTCGAGTACGTGCGGCGCAGCGGCTAAGGCGCGCCCGCGTCGGAGGGAGGGACGCCCGCGTCGGCGGGCGGCGGGGGAGCCTTCTTCGGGGGGTCGCCGTGCTCGGCGGCGAGCTTCTTCACGAGGCCGTCGAGGAGCACCTGCTCGTGGTACTGCGGCATCGCGGGGAGCTGCACGGCGACGTGCACGCCGGCGTTGCCGTTCACGACCTCGATCGATCCCTGCGTCACCCGGCTGCCGCTCTCCGGGCTCCGGTACTCGAAGAGCAGGTAGCCGTTCGAGGCGTCCTTCTCCACGAGCTTGAAGCCGAGGTCGACGCGCACGAGGCGCAGCGCCGTGCCGAAGGTCTGCTCGAACGTGTAAGGCGACTCATACGCGACGCTGGCGCTGGCGTCCCGCACGCCGAAGCCGATGGCCACGGTGGCGGCCAGCGCGACGAGGAGAAGCGCGATCGGCGGAAGGCGACGCATGACACCGCGGCGTAGAGGGACGGAGCGGGGTGGGCCAAGTTTGTTGCCGGCGCGCGCGCGGGTATGCTGGCGTCGATCGCAGGAGCCCGAGCACGGGCTCCACCCCGCGCGCATCGCCGACGTGATGCGCGCGCTGCGCATCGTCTCCGAGAAGACCCAGGTCCTCGTCGCGACGCACAGCCCGCTCGTCGTGAACGAGCTCCAGCCCGAGGAGGTCACGGTGATCACCCGCTCGGGCGAGCAGGGCATGAAGGCCACGCGCATCCTGGACACGCCCGGCTTCGAGGACCGCGCGCGGGTGTACGCGCTCGGCGAGCTCTGGCTCAGCTACGCCAACGGCGCAGACGAGGCGGCGCTCCTCGGAGGAGGCCCGCGGCCGTGATGAAGCCGCCCGAGAAGACCAGGGTCTTCCTCGTCGGCGAAGGCGAGAACGAGCTCGGCAGCCGCGCCGGAGCTCCCGCCTTCCAGTCGGACAAGCGCCCCGGCGTGCTCTTCACCCTGCTCGCCCGCGTCCAGCCGAACGGGTGGGTCGTCGGCGGCGCCCGCGAGTGGAAGAGCATCCGGAAGTACAACGCGCGCGGAGCGACCCACGAGGACACGCGCCACGTGCTCGGCGCGGCCCTCGACGCGAAGGAGGCGGGGTGCGATGTCCTCGCGTTCTCCCGCGACATCGATCGCGATCCGGCGCGCCGCGACGCGGTCGCGGAGGGCATCCGGCGCGTGTCGTCGATCCTGTCCGCGCCGCCCGAGGTGATCGGCGGCGTGGCCGTGCCGGCGCTCGGCGGCTGGATCCTCGCGCTCCTCGGGGAGAAGGCGACCGAGGAGCTCTCGCCGCTCAGGGCGCAGGCGATGCTCGCCGCGAAGGGCATGATGCCGGACGACGGCGCCGCCATGGTGCGCGTCGCGGAGGACGCGGACCTCGACGCCGTCCCCCAGGACGCCACGTCGCTCACGGAGTGGATCGCGCGCGCGCGCGCCGTGCTGCCGCGGCGGACCGTCCGCGGGGCGAGGTGAGATCGAGGGCGTGGTATTCGCCGGCGCTCGCGTCGTGCTTACCTGATGACTCGATGCCCTTGCGAGCGATGCGGGGCACGACGTGGCGCAGATGGCAAGCCAGGCGCAACGCCGGGTCGTCGTAGGCCTTATCGGCGTGCAGTTTCTTGGAGCGGCGCCGCGGTCGGCCGCAAGGACGCGCGATCGGCGGCACGGCATCCATCATGGGGGTGAACATCTTCGAGTCATGGACGTTCGCCGGCGTCATCTCGACGGCGAGCGGGATTCCATTCTGATCGACCAGGAGGTGGTATTTCGTGCCCGCCCGGCCGCCATCCGTGGGGTTCGGACCAGTCTCTTCGCCCCCTTTTTTGCCGGAGCCAGCGAGGCATCCAGCACAGCACGATCCCAGTTGATCTTGTCGGCGCCGCCGAGCTCATCAAACAAGGCCTGGTGGAGCCGATCCCGGATGCCAGCCTGCTGCCAGTCGCGCAACCTGCGCCAGCACGTCATGCCGCTGCAGCGCAGCTCCGCGGCGGTGACGGGCTTCCGCACGTAGCCGGCGACCCCTCGCAGGATCGCCTCCGCCGGCTTGTTCACGACGGAGACGAGCATCACGGGCACCCGCTCGCGCGACTGCACTAGCACGCGCTTCGAGGATCGCTCCCGGGTGTACGCGCTCGGAGAGCTCTGGCTCAGCTACGCGAACGGCGCGGACGAGGCGCCGCTCCTCGCCGGAGGCCCGCGGCCGTGATGAGGCGGCCCGAGAGGATCCGGGTCTTCCTCGTCGGCGAGGGCGAGAACGAGCTCGGCAGCCGCGCCGGAGCCCCGGCCTACCAGTCCGACAAGCACCCCGGCGTGCTCTTCACGCTGCTCTCCCGCGTCCAGCCGAACGGGGGATCGTCGGCGGCGCCCGCGAGTGGAAGAGCATCCGGAAGTACCAGGCGCACGGAGCGACCCACGAGGACACGCGCCACGTGCTCGGCGCGGCCCTCGACGCGAAGATCGCCGGGGGTGTCCTCATCGAACCTGGTCATCCGACGGTTATCGTTCCGTAACCTGATCGTCGGCGGAAGAGATCGATGCAGGAGACGCTCGTCTTCACATCGATTCTCCATCCAGGGGCATTCCCGCAACCTGGAGCTTCGATTTGTCGCCCCTCGGGGCCCACGCGAATGCACGCCGCCGTGACAGTCTGGAGGCGCCTTGCCTGCGCTTCCATTGGCCTCACTTCCGTTTCCCAAGCTTCAGCAGCTCGATGAGCACCCGGGCTCTTCTCAAACGAAGCCGCGGCTTCCATGCGCTTGATCGAGGGCCAGCGTCGCCAAGGGGGCATCTTTGCCGACGCTCTACCCCCGACCGACGCGACCTGTCCTCTCGCCTGCTGCACCAGCTCCGCAAGCGCATGCGATCGTCGCTGTGAGTTTCAAACGCGACCGCATGATGCGGAGCGCACACGGCGCCCAGTGCGGCCGCATTCTCGGAGGAGTGAAAACCAAGCGATGGTTGACGATCTCCAGATGGCGTCCGACCCCTCCTGGCCCAGAGAGGGCCACAGTTCATCGGCGCACCCTCCCCGTCCAACGATCGTGGACCTCGTCCGGCGGACGGCGGCCGCGCACCCCGAACGGCCCGCGTTCCGCTTCACGACGGACGGGCTGACGGACGACGCCGTCCTGTCGTACGGCGACCTCGATCGACAGGCGCGGGCGATCGGCGCGCTGCTCCGCAGCCTGGGCGGCGCCGGCGAGCGCGCGCTGCTCCTGTACCCGACCGGCCCCGAGTACGTCAGCGCGTTCCTCGGGTGCCTCTACGCCGGCGCGCCCGCGGTGCCGGTGTATCCGCCGCATCCTGCGCGGCTCCACCGCGAGCTGCCGCGGCTCGAGGCGCTCGTGCGGGACGCCCGGCCGGCGTTCGGGCTCACCACCTCGACGCTCCTGCCGATGGTCGACGCGCTCGCGCCAGAGCGCGAGGAGCTCCGGCGCGTGCGCTGGCTCGCGACCGACGCCGTCGACGCGGCCGGCGCCGACCGCTGGACCCGGCCGGCGCTCGGCGCCGAGACGCTCGCGTTCCTGCAGTACACGTCGGGCTCCACGGGCACGCCGCGGGGGGTGATGCTCACCCACGGCAACCTGATGCACAACCTCGACGCGATGCACGTCCTGTACGAGACGGACGCCGGCACGCGGTCCGCGCTGTGGCTGCCTCTCTACCACGACATGGGGCTCATCGGCGGGCTGCTCGGGACGCTCTACGTCGGCGGCGCCGGGACGATCCTGTCGCCCCTGTCGTTCCTAGAGCGCCCGCTGAGGTGGCTGCAGGCGATCACGCGGACGCGGGCGACGCACGCGAGCGCGCCGGACTTCGCCTACAGGCTCTGTGCGCGGAAGATCCGCCCGGAGGAGCGCGCCGGCCTCGACCTGTCGAGCTGGGTCTTCGCGCTGAGCGGCGCCGAGCCGGTCCGCGCCGACACGATCGACGCCTTCGTCGCGGCATTCCGCGGCTGCGGCTTCCGCCGGGAAGCGTTCTATCCGGCCTACGGGCTGGCCGAGGCGACCGTCCTCGCCACGGGCGGCGCAGTCGCCGCGCCGCCCGTGGTGCGAACGTTCGACGGGGGCGCGCTGGCGCGCCGCCTCGTCCGCCCCGCGACGGGCGACAGCGGCGACGCGCGGCCCTTGGTCGGCTGCGGCCAGCCGCCGCCCGACCACCGGCTCGCGATCGTCCACCCCGACACGCTCTCGCCCTGTCGCCCCGACGAGGTGGGCGAGATCTGGCTCGCCGGCCCCAGCGTCGCGCAGGGCTACTGGCAGCAGCCCGAGGCGACGCGCCGGACGTTCGCGGCCCACATCGCCGGCACCGGCGAGGGGCCGTTCCTGCGCACCGGCGACCTCGGGTTCGTGCACGACGGCCAGCTCTTCATCAACGGACGGATCAAGGACCTCATCGTCGTCCGCGGGCTCAACCACCATCCTCAGGACATCGAGGCGACCGTGGCCGAGGCGCACCGGCTCGTTCGCCCCGGGTGCACGGCCGCGCTCGCCGTCGCGCGCGACGGCGAGGAGCACCTCGTCGTGGTCGCCGAGGTCGACACGCGCGCGCTCGCCGAGGGCGGCGAGCCGCGCGCTCAGGCGCTCGACGACGTCGTCCTCGCGGTCCGGCGCGCCGTGAGCGAGCGGCACGGCGTCGCGCCGAGCCAGGTGGTCCTGCTCAAGGCGGGGACGATCCCCAAGACCTCCAGCGGCAAGCTGCAACGCCAGGCGACGCGCGCGGCGCTCGCCGACGGACAGCTCGAGGTCGCCCTGGCGTCGGCCTGGACCGCGCCGGAGCCGGCCGCGCCGGAGCCGGCGCCCGCGGCTCGCCCGGACGAAGGGCCACTCGCGCGCCTGCGCCTCGCCCTCGGCGGCGAGCACCGCGCGGCCCTGGAGCGCTACCTCGTGGAGCAGGTCGCCGCCGTCACGCGGCAGCCGCCGCGCGACGGCGCGGGGCGGCTGCGCCTGCAGGAGCTCGGGATCGACTCCCTCGCGACCCTGGAGCTGCTCCGTCGCCTGGAGGACGACCTCGGCGTCAAGCTCCCGGCCGTCTCCGCGCTCGAAGAGCCGCTCGACCGCATCGTCGATCACCTGATGACCCACGCGCGCGTCGACCGCGCCGCCGCGCCCGGGCCGCGCGCCATGGCGATGCTGGAGCTGCGACCCGTCGAGGTCCGGCGCCCGCTTTTCTTCGTCGGCGGGATGCTCGGCTCGCCCCTCTACCTCATGCCGCTCGCCCGCGCGACGCGACGGCCGTTCTACGGGTTCCCGCTCCCGGGGTGGGACGGCAAGGAGCCGCCGCTCCGCCGCGTCGAGGAGATCGCGGCGCGCTTCGTCGAGGAGATCCGGACGCTCCAGCCCGAGGGCCCGTACCAGCTGGGCGGGCACTCGTTCGGCGGCCTCGTCGCGTACGAGGCCGGCCGGCAGCTCCGCGCGCAGGGGCACGAGGTCGCGGCGGTCCTGCTGCTCGACACGATCCTGGTCCGCTCGAGCGCGATCCCGCCCGACAGCCCCGCGGCTGTAGCGATCTTCGAGCTCGTGGCCCTCATGCGCCAGTTCCACGGCCGCGGCGAGGCGATCGGCTACGACACGATCGCCTCGCTGTCATCCGAGGAGCAGCTCGATCTGCTGCGCCGGGCCACGGCCGCGACAGAGGCGATCTCGCCGGAGATCCGGATGGACCGGCTCATCGAGACCTACGAGGCGAACCTCCGCGCCATGGCTGCGTACCGGCCCCCGCCGTCCGACCTGCGCGTGACCCTGCTCCTGGCGGAGGAGTCGATGCCGCCCATGCTGCACGCCTCGAGAGGCCTCGAGCTTTGCCTCGACGACGCGATGCTGGGCTGGGGGCGCATGCGCGTGGGCTCGTTCGACCCCAGGCGCACGCCCGGCGACCACGTGACCATGGTCCGGCCACCTCACGTGGAGCGGCTGGGGCAGCTCCTGGAGGGGATCGTCGGCGACGACGATCCCCTGATCGGGCTGGCGGGCCGCCACCCCGTCGCGGCGGTCCGCTCCGACGTGCCGCTCGCCGATGGCACGCGCGATCGCGAGCAGGGCGGCCACCCGCTATTCGACCCCTTCGACCCCGACTTCCTGCGCGATCCCTATCCGGCGTATGCGCGGCTGCGGCGCGAAGCCCCGGTCCACTTTAGCTCGCTGTCCATGTGGATCGTCACCCGCTTCCGCGACGTGGCGGCCAGCCTCCGCGATCCGCGCCTCTCGTCGGACAGCCGCAACGCGGAGGAGCAGCCCGGGCGCCGGCTCCTCGCCGGGCAGCGCGGGATGTCGCCCTCGGCGCTCAGCTCCTGGGTTCGCCGCGAGACGAGCACGCCCGTGACACGGATCATCAACAACATGATGCCGACGCTCGATCCGCCCCGGCACACGCGGATACGCGCGCTCGTCGCCAAGGCGTTCACGCCGGCGATCGTCGAGCGCTCGCGCCAGCAGATCCGGCAGGAGGTCGAGGCGTTGATGGCCCGGGCGCGCGCGAAGGGCGAGACCGACCTCATCCAGGACCTGGCGCTGCCGTTGCCGATCCGCGCGATCTCCCGGGTGCTCGGCCTCCCGGTCGAGGACGCGTCGATGCTGCGAGCGTGGGCGGACACCCTCACCCCCGTCTTCGATCACCTCCTGGAGCGCGAGGCATTCGAGCGCGCGAACGAGGTCGTGCTGACGTTCATCGACTACATCCGCACCGAGGTCGAGCGGAGGAAGCGAGCGCCGGCGGACGACCTGCTCACGTTGCTCGGTCAGGCCGAGGTCGACGGCGAGCGCCTCACGCCCGACGAGACGGTCGCCAACGCGATTTCGTTCTTCCTCGCCGGGTTCGAGACGACGAGCGGCGCGCTCGGCAACGCCATCCTGGCTCTCCACCGCAACCCGGATCAGCGCGAGCTCCTGCGCGCGTCGCCGGCTCTGGTGCCCGCCGCGGTCGAGGAGCTCCTGCGGTTCGACACGTCCGTCCCCGCCGTCCTCCGGACCGCGCTGCAAGACATCGAGCTCGGCGGCAGGACGATCCGGCGCGGTGCCCCGGTCCTGCTGATGCTCGCCGCAGCCAACCGCGATCCCGACGAGTTCCCCGATCCGGACCGGCTCGACGTGCGACGGAAGCTCAATCGCCACTTCGCGTTCGGCCAGGGACACCACTTCTGCATCGGCGCACCGCTCGCGCGGATCCAGCTCCAGGAGGCGGTGCGGCAGGTGTGCTGCGAGGCGGACGACCTGCGCGTGATCGAGGAGGGGATCGCCTGGCAGAGCACGATGGCCGTCCGCAGCCTCGCCAGGCTGCCGGTGCGGTTCGGCGCGGGCGGCCCGGCCTCGCGGGCGGCCGCGCAGGCGGCGCGCCCGGCCGCGGGTCGTCCGGCGCGGCGGCCGGTGCACGCGTACGTCGAGATCGACGACGTCCGCCTCCACTACGTCACGCAGGGGGTCGGCGAGCTCGTCGTGTTCCTGCACGGCTTCCCGGACTTCTGGTACCTGTGGCGGCGCCAGCTCGAGGACCTCGGCCGCGATCACATGGCCGTGGCGCTGGACCTGCGTGGGTTCAACCTGTCGTCCAGGCCCACGGCGCCCGACGCATACCGCATGAGGCGCCTCGTCGACGACGTGCGGGCGCTCGTCGAGAGCCTGGGCCGCCGGAAGCTCACGCTCGTCGGGCACGACCTGGGCGGGATGATCGCGTGGAGCTTCGCCGCCACGTACCCCGAGTACCTGGACAGGCTCGTGATTGTGAACGCGCCCCATCCCGCGGTCCTCCGGCGCGAGCTGCGCCGGAGCCCGGCACAGCGGGCGGCGCTGGCCTACGTCGCGCGGTTCCGCGCGCCCGGTGCCGAGCAGGTGCTCGCTGCAGACGGCTGCGCGTGGCTGCTCCAGAGCCGCTTCGGCGAGCGCGAGGGACGGCGCCCGGTCGGGCCCGAGGAGCGGGACGCCTACCTTGCGGCGTGGGCGCAGCCGGGCGCGCTCACGGGCGCCCTGAGCTACTACCGCGTGACGGGCGACACCGAGGGGTTCCCTGAGAAGGAGACGACGCCCGTGATCCAGACGCCGACGCTGGTGCTCTGGGGCGAGCGCGATCGCATGGCCCTGCCCGGGAACCTCGACGGCCTGGGAGAGTACGCGACCGATCTGAAGGTCGTGAGGATCCCCGACGGCGGGCACTGGTGGCTCGACGACGCCGACCTCCTGAACGCCCACCTGCGGGCATTCCTGTCCTCTTAGAGCCTGTCTAGCAGCCGTCGCGAGCGGCCCGAGGCTAGGGAGGCCGACCGAAGAGGCCGACCGAGGCGTACACAAGTACGTCGAGGGAGGCCGACCGACGGCTCGGGCCGCTCGCGACGGCTGCTAGACAGGCTCTTAGCCACGGCTGCGGAGCTGCGGCGATGGAGCGGGCAGGTGCGCCGTAATATGCGTGCCGGAGCTGGAGTTCGCGGAGGTCACGTATGCTGTTCCTGGTGCGAGTGCGGCTGACCAAGCCGGAGAAGATGACGAACCAAGAGTTCTATGGGCTCTGGCTCAAAGAGGCCGAGGCCGCCGCGCAGGCGCGGACGGCCGGCACGATCAAGCAGCTCTGGAAGGTGCCGGGCCTGCCCGAGATCCTCGGGGTCGTGGAGGTCGAGTCCGCCGACGCGCTGGACGCTGCGCTCCTCGGCTTGCCGCTCTGGAGCCATGGCTATTCCCACCTCGTGACCGACATCCAGGTCACGCCGCTCCGCCCGTACGAGCACTGGCACGAGGATCTGAAGAAGCTGGCGGCGCAGTAGGGCGATGTCCGCCTCACCGGCGGCACTGCGGCGCCGCGGAGAGCGCGGCCCTCGCCGTCTCGCGCAGGCCGTGCGGCGTGTCCTTGTCGAGGAGCGGCTTGAGGCGCGCGGGCAGGTCCGCCGGGTGCACCGCGCCGAGCGCCGCGAGGGCCGCCGAGCCGAGCCGCTGATCGCGCTCGCCCATCGGCGCCTTCGCCCGCAGCGCGAGGCGCGTCCACAGATCGACCGAGCTCGCGTCGCACATCGCCCCGAGCGCGAGGATCGCCCGCGCGCGCACCTCGACGTCCTCCTCTTTGTCCTCCGCGCGGTCGCGCACGGCCTCGATGTGCGCGACCGCGCGGTGCGCGCCGAGCCCGTCGAGCGCGTTCCGGCGCACCTCGGGCGACCTGTCGGCGAGCGCTCCGACGAGCGCCCGGTCGCCCGCCGGCGTCGCCGGCATCGCGCCGATCGCGAGCGCGGCGCTGCCGCGGATGAACGTCCACGGGTCCGAGGCGAGCCGCGCCGCGAGCGCCGCAGGCGCGCCGGCGGGCAGCTTCGCCCCGGCGGAGGCCGCGCGCGAGAGCGCCACGATCGCCGCCTCGCGCACGCGCACGTCCGGATCGGAGGCCGCCGCGAGCAGGTCCGGCGCGAGGGCCGGGACGTCCGCCGCTACCTCGGCGGCGCGGAGGCGCACGTGCGCGTCCGCGTCCTTCCGGAGCGACGCGCGCAGATACGCCTCGGCCGGAGCCTCGCCGGCGCGGGCGAGCGCCGCCGCCGGCGCCTGGAGCAGGTAACGCCGCTCGAAGGGGGCGCCCGCCGCGGCGGCGAGCGCCTGGAACGCGGCGCCGCCGCCCCTCACGCGCCCGAGCGACGGCCCGAGGGCGCGGAGCAGATCGAGCTGCGCGCCCTCGGGGCGGGCCCGCAGCCGGTCGAGCTGCACCTCCTCCTCGACAACGTCGGCCGCGCGCTCGCTCCGCGCCGCCAGCGCGAGCGCGGCCCGGAGCTCGCGCCGCGCCGCGCCGCGCGCCCTGGCGAGGGCGTCGAGCAGCGCCGGGATCGCCTCGGCGGGCGCCACGAGCGCGATCTCGCGGGCCGCCGCCACCCTGGCCGCGGCCGCGCCCCCCTTCACGATCTCGGCGAGCGCCGGCGCGGCCGCGCGCCCGCAGCGGCGGATGCGATCGCGCGCGTGGTGGAGCTCGGGATCCGGCTCGGGCGGCGCGGCTCGCGTCCGGCCCCGCGCGGCGGCCGCCGCGCCGGACGTGGACCGCGCGGCCGCGGCCGCGCCGGACGCGAGCCGCGCGGTGAAGAACGGGATCTGCGCCGCGCAAGGCGCCGTGTCGATCACGCCCGCCGCGAGCTGCCTGCCCGCCGGATCGAGCTTGTCGTAGCCGGCGATCGCCGCCTCGACCGCCTCCGGGCCGCTGCGCGCGAGCAGGGCCGCCGCCGCCCTGGCGCGCTCGCCGCCGCCCGCGAGCGCGCCGACGAGCGCCGCCGGGCCCTGCCCGTCGAACGCCGTGCGCGCCGTGATCTCGGCGATCGTGACGCGCACCTCCGGCCCGGAAGGGGCGCCGCGGTCCCCTGCCCCCGCCGGCGCGCCGCGCGGCGCGTACGCGTCGTCGAGGATGACGGCGAGGCACGAGGCCCTGATCTCCTCGGGCAGCTTCACCTCGTAGCCGGCGGTCTCCTTGAGCCACGCGTCCTCGGGCAGGCTCACCTGGAAGAGCCGATCGGGCGTCGCCACGAAGAGCGTGCGCGGCGCGGCGCCGCCGTCCACGCCCTCGGTCGGCTTGATGCGCAGGCCGAGGCCCGTGATCCCGACCTCGTCCGCCGACGAGAGCGACACGAACTCGCCCCGGCCCGCGCCCGCCTTGCCCTCGGACCACGCGGTCTTCGGGTCGCCGTCGGCGATCTCTGCGAAGCGCTTGCCGACGGCGCTCGACGCCGCGGTGGGGCGCAGCAGCCGGAAGGCGGGCGCGGCCACGTCGGCCTCGCGGCGCTCGGCGGCCACCTTGCTCGCCGCGCGCCGCTCCTCGAGGGGGAGGTTCTGGAAGCTCGCCCCTTTCAGGAGCGTCATCGTCCGCGGATCGACCTCGCTCGCCCCGACGAGCGCCGGGCGCCCGCAGATCGTCACGTCGTCGCGCAGCTGCCCGACGAGCACGCGGCTGCCGCTGGCGAGCGGCTCCACGACCACGGCGTCGCTCCGCCCCTCGCCGTGCTCCCCGGTGGAGACGCCGGTCCAGCCGCTCCAGAGGACGACCGGCTCGGTCCCCTTCCCCGCGAGCGGCGCGGCGAGCAGCATCACCCAGCTGCCACCCCCGGCGCCGAGCGCGGTCGCGGCGGCGCCGGCCGGCGTGGCAGCGACCGGCGCCTCGATCTTCGCGAGGCGCTTGCCGTCGGCCAGGGTGACCGGCACGACGCGCGCGCCGCCGAGCAGCGGCGCGGCCTCGGAAGGCACGGCGAGGACCTTGCCGCCGTCGGGAGCGCACGCCGCCGCAGCAGGACAGGCGCGGGCGGTGATCCCGCGCGCGTCGATGCGGACGGCGAGCGCTTGCTGGCCCGCCGCGTGGGGGAGCACCACGGGCGCCACCTGCGCGGCGGCGTTGCCGAGCCAGGTCGAAGTGGCGGCGACCACGCCCGCTATGACGCTCATGCGCAGCCACCCGGAACGAAACCGCGATCTGTGCATGTAGGCCATCGTAGTCGCCTCGCGCAGGGAAGCGCTCGAAGAGTTGAACCGCCGAAACCTCCGCGCGCTGAAGCGCGGACCGGCGCCGAAGCATGTCATGCGGACGCTGCCGCCGGCGGTGGTCCTGTATTACGGTGTGATCCCGAGAGGCAGCTGATGCTCCAGTCGTTCGAGGTCGAGCAGTTCCGAACCTTCAGGCACCTGCGCATCGACAGGCTCGCCCGGGTCAACCTCGTGGTCGGCCGGAACAACGTCGGCAAGACCATGCTGCTCGAGGCGCTGCGGCTCTATGTGGACGGAGGCAATCCAGCAAGTCTCGCCCGGCTGCTCTCCGCGCGCGAAGAGCTCATGCCCCCACGTGATATTCTCTTGAGCGCGGACGCGGAGGGTGAAGGGGCGCTCCTGCACGCGTCCTCGCTCTTTCATGGCACGGGCGAGAACGCAGCCCAAGACCGTTCGTTCCAGCTTGCAGATCCGAGCGAGCCTCATGCGGCGCTCAAGATCATCCTCTACTGGCAGCCGGACGACGCCCTGCCACGCTTGGAGATCCAGCGCTTTGGCCAGTACGAGCGCTTCTCCAGCGATGAGCTCAGCTGGCCGATGAGCATGCCCTTGCGCCGGCGGTTGTCCGCATGGCCGCCCTTTCTCTCTCCTCAGGGCATGGACGCAGCCGCGATGGGGCGGGCCTGGGACGCGCTCGCCCTGAAGGCCGGAGAGGATCGGGTGCTGCGCTGCCTTCAGAGCATCGCGCCGATCGAGCGGGTGACCCTGATCCAGCATCCAGGCCGGCGTGGTCATCGGGTCGTCATGGTTCGCGTGGCCGGCCGCCCCGAGCCGGTGCCGCTGAAGCGCCTGGGCGACGGAACGACGCGGGTCTTCCAGCTCGCGCTCGCGCTGGAGATGGCGAGCGACGGGGTCCGGAAGGCCGAAGACGACCCTCGCGACCCCGGGCTCTCCGAGCGCATTCTCCTGGCGGACGAGATCGAGTCCGGCATCCACTACAGCGCGCTCCCCGAGGTGTGGCGCTTCCTCCTGCGCGCGGCGCACGAGCTGGACGTGCAGGTCTTCGCAGCGACTCACTCCTGGGATGCCATCGAGGCCCTGCAGCAGGCGGTCGCCGACGAGCCCGCGGGGTCTGCGCAGCTGATCCGACTGGAACAGCGCGGAGACGAGCACCGCGCCATCCTGTTCGACCAGTCAGAGCTGCCCCTCGTCACCAAGCACCACGTCGAGGTGCGCTAGCCATGGGCCGCCGCCTCCTGCTCGTCGAAGGGAAGAACGACGAGCACGTGATGTACGCGCTGTGCAAGCGACACGGCGTCCCGGAGAAATTCAAGATCAAGCCCGCCGAGAGCGTGGAGGGGCTCCTCGACCTCCTGCAGATCGAGCCCAGGGCGAGCGACATGGAGCGTCTCGCGGCGATCATTGACGCCGATCAAGACGTCGCCGCGCGCTGGGCAGCGGTGCGCGCGCGGCTCCTGCGGGCCGGGTACCATGACGTGCCAGCCGCGCCGATGCGCGGCGGAACCTTCCTCGTCGACACCGACGCGCGGCTGCCCAACCTCGGCCTGTGGCTCATGCCCGACAACCGGCTGCCCGGCATGATCGAGGACTTCCTCGCCTTCCTCATCCCTCAAGGCGATGGCTGTCTGCCGCTCGTCGATGGCTTCCTCGCGAGCATCCCGTCCGAGAGCCGCCGCTTCGCCGAGATCCACCGCGCCAAAGCGCGCATCCACGCGTGGCTCGCCGTGCAGGACGAGCCCGGCAAGCCGCTCGGCCAGGCGATCACGGCGCGCTACCTGGACGCCGAGACCGGCGCGGCGTCGGAGTTCCTCGTCTGGCTTCGCAGGGCGCTCGTGGACTGAACCCAGGCAGCGCGCCGCCGGCCCGGCAGCAAGGCAGACCCGCCGCGCGTCGCGGCGGGCCCGGGCGTCATCGCTACTTCGGCGTCTCGGCGGCGGGGATCCAGAAGCCGCCCTCGTCCGGCGGCGTCATGCCGAGCGCCTTCGGGAGCACGTTCGTCCAGCCCGCCACCGTCTCGAGCAGGTAGATCTCCGCCCCGGCCTCGATCTCGCCGATCGGCTTCTCCTTGTTGTCGCGCCGCGCGCGGACCGGGATGGACCTCGTCGCCTTCACGATCGGCGGCGCCTTGTCGAGCGCCAGCTGCGCGCCGGCCACCGCGGTCGTCGGCGGGATGTACTGGTCCATCATCTCGCCCTTCTTGAGCGGCTCCAGATCCTTGAGGCGCGCCCAGGCGTCGATGGTGAGGTCGCCCCGCGACATCAGGTGGACGAAGCCGTTCTTGGCCTCGGTGCTCCAGAAGAGCTGGGCCGTCCCCTCCAGCATCTTCAGCGTGAAGATCACGTCCCCGCCCGCGCGATCGAACAGCTCGATCGTCGACGTCTTCATGAGGTAGCCGCGGGCGCTGCCGGGGACCTCCATCCTCACGGGGGCGCCGCGCTGCAGCGCGAAGGCGTCGCACGAGGCCGAGCCCTTCGCCGTCTGCCCCTCGGACCCGGAGATCGAGAGCTCCGCGCGGAGCGAGTCGCCCGTCGCCGCGACGAGCTTCACCTTCTGCGCGCTCGAGATCCAGATGTGCCCGGCGATGACCGGGATGTCGCGCGTCGTGAACACCGCGACGTCCGAGGGCGCGACGTAACCGTCGATCCGCAGCGCCGGCGAGCCCTCCGACGTGCTCAGACGCGCCCGGCCCGACGCGGGATCCGCCGGGATCGCGCTCAGCGTCATCGGGACCAGCGCGCCGGTGAAGCTCGCGATCGTCCGGCCGCCGCTCGGCGCGTCGTAGAGCCGAGCGCCCTTGGGCACCGGCGCGGTGCCCTTCAGCTTGCAGGTCGGCCCGGACACCGCCGCCTGCATGGCCACCCCGGTCACCTGCGCCGCCGACACCGCCACCTGCGCGGGCTCAGCATGGGCCTCGGAGATGGCCGGCACGCCCGGGAGCCCCGCGCCGCAGAGCACCGCCCCAAGAGCCAGAAGACCAAGTCCCAGAACGTCGCTTCTCATCCACTTCCTCCGACGTAGGCCGGCAGTCCCGCGCTCGCGGCAGTCGCACGCGCGGTCCTCTCTTGTCGAGTCTCCCCTGGAGCCGCCGGCCTCCTGCGCGGCGGCAACCTGCAGGACCGCCCGGCGCGCCGAGCCGTCCCTACCGTTGGTCGGATCATCCTAGCGGATCATTCAGGCTCCGCCCGAGAAAGGTCCTACCCCGCAGCGCTTGAGGCGTTTCCGGTGTATTGAGCAGGGCGCCCGAGGCAGCTCATCCCGGGCAGCCCGGCTGGACGGTGCCTGCCTCCCCCGGGAAGCTACGCCATGCACGGATTCGATCTCGCCTTCGCCTCCCCCCGCAAGCTCCCGCGCGCCCGCGACCTGCGCGGCAACGTCGCGGTGCTCGACATCGCCTTCGCCTCGGAGGCAGGGGGCAAGAGCTTCGAGACGGTCACGCTCCCCCTCATCCAGGAGCTCGGGCCGCGGCTCGCCGCCTGGGTCGACCACCACGACAGCGCCCACCATGCGCGCTTCGCGGGCGATTCCCGCTTCGTCCTGTCGACCAAGGCCGAGCACGGCGCCTGCCCCGAGATGGTCACCCCCGAGGTCGTCGCCCGCGCCGGGCGCGTCGACACCCTCGTCTGCCACGTCGACTTCGACGGCCTCGCCAGCGGCGCCAAGTGGATGCGCGGCGGCGTCGAGCCCTACCCCGGCTGCGACGAGGACGCCCGCGCCATCGACACCCGCATCGGCGTGCCGAGCCCGGCCGCCACGCGCATGGACCGCGCCCTCCGCGCCCGCCCCCGAGACCAGGCCCTCTTCGGCCTCATCGTCCGGCACCTCGCGTCCGGCCTCGCCGACCCGTCGCTCTGGACCCCCATCGACCAGGCCGGCGCCGAGCTCGCCACCATGGAAGCCGAGACCCGCCGGATCGCGCTCCGCTACGAGCGCGTCGAGCCAGGCCTCGTCCTCGTCGACGCCTCCCAGCGAGGCGGGGCGTACGACAAGACCCTGCTCCTCCTCATCGGGCAGGAGCGCGCGCCCATCTCCGTCGTCGTCGACAACGACAGCATCACCTTCGCCGCCCGCTTCGACAGCGGGGTGAACTTCCTCGAGACGTTCAAGATCTCCGGAGGCATGCCGACCCGCATCTCCCTCCAGCGCGCCAAGCTGAAGGACGCGCTCCTGGCGCTCGGCGTCAAGCCGGCGGACGCGAGCCGGCTCGCCGCTCCCCCCTGAGCTCGCTCCCCCGCCGGACTCTGCGGTTCCCGCGGTCCCCCCTGATTCCCTCGGTCGGCCGACATCGTTGACGCTGTGGGCCCTGGCTGCTACGGGGCATTGCAGATCTGCAATTTGCAACTCTGCAATGCCGGCGTGACCCGAGGCATCACGCCTGCGCCGAGAGCACGAGGGGTATGGCGGCGAGAAACCTTTCTTCGACGTCGAGCAGCGGTGTCGACGAGCTCCTGTTCCGGAACGACGCTGTTTCGCTCTGTCTCCTGGTCAACCGACGGCACCGGACGCTCCGCATCATCGACTTCCGCGCGGGGCCGACCCCATCCAAGCGGAACTTCGTCCTGTCGGCCGCCAAGCGCGAGGGGGTCGAGAAGATCTTCACCCTGGTCGAGCGCGACGAGGTGCCGACGTGGACCCGCCTCGGGTTCGTCAGGGAGGGGTCGATCCCCGGCTTCTACAAGCGCAGCGACGCGTGGATCCTCGGGGCGGTGGTGTCCGAGATGTCGCCTTCGCTGCGCGAGGAGAGCGACGACGACGAGGGCGCCGAGGGCGAAGGCAAGGCGGGCTCACCGGCGGTGCTGCTCGCGGAGCGCACGATCGCCCGCGCGCGGCGGCTGCTCCGGGAGAGCGAGGGGCGGCCGCTGCCCGCGATCAAGATCGCGCCGGCGAGCGGCCCGGAGCTGCGGCGGGCCGTCGCAGCGGCGCAGCGGGCAGGGCGGGCGCTCACGGGCTTCGAGCCGTTCGGGCGCGACGCGGTGCGGACGGGCTACGCGCTGTCCGCGCGGGGCGGCTTCAGCCTGCACGCGGCGTGGGAGATGCAGTCGTGCTTCGGCAACTCGTTCCTCGAGATCCTCTCCTCGCCGCGCCACGAGTCGGAGCGGCTCGCCACGACGGCGGCGATCGGCGCGCTCTGCGAGCGCCTCGTCGAGGAGAAGGCCGTGAGCACGTTCACCTTCGCCCCCGCGGACGACCAGGAGCTGTGCGCCGCCCTGCTCGCGAACGGCTTCCGCCGCTCGGCCGTGATGGCGCGCCACCTCGTCGTCGGCCGCGCCCGCAAGGACGCCATCCTCTGGTCGAAGAAGCTCGTCGCGCCCGAGGCCTGAAGCCGCAGGCGGCTGCGCGCGGCGCGGCGGCGCACCGGCGCTGCTGCCCGCCGCGCCCTCGCGCCCTTCGATCGCCGGCCCGCCGCGCGGCGGGGCTACTTCGCGAGCGTGACCTCGTAGTCCTCGATGACCGTGTTCGCCAGCATCTCGTCGGCCATCTTCTTCAGCCGCTCCTCGAGATCGGGCGCGCTGCCGAGCGAGGGATCGAGCTCTATCTCGATGAGCTTGCCCACGCGCACGCCCTTCACGCCGGGGAACCCGAGCGAGGTGAGGGCGCGCTTCACGGCGTCGCCCTGCGGATCAAGGACTTCCTTCTTCAATCGGACGGTGACGACGGCTTTCACTCGCTTTGCTCCAGGCGCCCTTGGCGCGACGCTAGTTCCGCCCGCCAGAGGTCCGGCCACGGATGGCCGGACCTCTGCGCCGCTTCGCGGCGGCTTCGCGCGAGCGGCACCAGTTTTGTTTCCTCGGGGCTCCGCCCCGACCCCCAGCGCCCGCTTCGCGGCCGCTCCAGCACGGGCGCGGCCGCGCCCACCTACACTCCCAGGTTGCGCGGGATGCGCACGGCCGGGTCCTCGAGGTCGGGGACGAAGGATGCGCCGGTGATCCGCTCGAACGCCTCGATGTAGCGGCGCGAGGCCTCGATCCGGATCTCGTCCGGGATCGGCGGGATCGGCCCGTCACCCTGGAAGCCCCGCGCGGCCAGCCAGCGGCGTACGTACTCCTTGTCGAACGACTCCGGGTCCTCGCCGGCCGCGAAGCGATCGGCGTAGGAGGAAGCGAACCAGAAGCGGGACGAGTCGGGGGTGTGGATCTCGTCGATGACGACGATGTTCCCGCTCCGGTCCTTGCCGAACTCGTACTTCGTGTCGACGAGGATGAGCCCCTGGTCGGCGCAGTAGCGGGCGCCGTGATCGAAGAGCGCGAGGGCCATCTCGGCGGCGGCGTCGAAGTCGCGCGGCGCGATCGTCCCGAGGGCGAGGATCTCCTCGCGCGAGGCGGAGAGGTCGTGCCCGCCCTTCGGCGCCTTGGTGCTCGGGGTCAGGATCGCCCGCGGTAGGCGCTCGTTCTTGCGGAGGCCGTCGGGGAGCCGGTGGCCGCAGAAGACGCGCTCGCCGCGCGCGTAGTGCGTCCAGATGCTGGTCGAGGTCACGCCCGTCACGTAGGCGCGCACCACCATCTCGACCGGCAGCGGCGTGCACTCGAGCGCCTCGAGGACATTCGGGTCGGGCTGCGAGAGCATGTGGTTCGGCGCGACGTCGCGCGTGCGCTCGAACCAGAAGGAAGAGAGCCGGTTCAGCACCTGCCCCTTCAGCGGCAGCGTGCCGAGCACGCGGTCGAAGGCGCTGATGCGGTCGGTGACGACGAGCAGGCGCCGGCCGTCCGGCGTCGTGTAGCAGTCCCGCACCTTGCCCTCGTAGCGGGCGAAGGGGCCCGCGAGCGAGGTGCGTTCGAGCACCCTGCCGAGCGCGGTGCGCAGATCGTCCTCGGTGACCATGGGGCGCGGCTTACCCGGCCTCGCGGGCCGAGTCGACAGGTTTCCGAAGCCGCGGGCCGAGTTCCTTCCCGGCGGCCCACCCGGGAGCCCCGTTGGTCCACCCGGGAGCCCCGTTGGTCCCCGGCCGGGGGGGTGGTAAAGGGCCGCCCATGGCCAACCGAAAGAAGATCGCCCTCATTGGCGCCGGAAACATCGGCGGGGAGCTCGCGGCCCTCATCGCGCGCAAGGAGCTCGGGGACGTCGTGCTCTTCGACATCCCCCAGAAGACCGATTTCGCGAAAGGCAAGGCGCTCGACCTCGAGCAGAACGGCGCCGTCCTCGGCTACGACGCGTCGATCAAGGGGACCTCGAGCTGGGCCGACTGTGCCGGCGCCGACGTCCTCATCATCACGGCCGGCATCCCGCGCAAGCCGGGCCAGAGCCGCGACGACCTCGTCGCGACGAACCTGCCGATCATCCGCAGCGTGGCGGACGGCGCGAAGGAGCACTGCCCGGACGCGCTGGTGATCGTGATCTCGAACCCGATCGACGCGATGGTGTACGAGTTCAAGCGCCGCACCGGCTTCCCGCGCGAGCGCGTGCTCGGCATGGCGGGCGTGCTCGACAGCGCGCGCTTCCAGCTGTTCCTGGCGCGCGAGGCGAACGTCTCCGTGAAGGACGTGCGCGCGATGGTGCTCGGCGGTCACGGCGACGACATGGTGCCGATCCCGTCGGCGTGCACGATCAACGGCGTGCGCGCGACCGAGCTCATCAGTAAGGAGAAGCTCGACGCGATCATCGCGAGGACGCGCAAGGGCGGCGGCGAGATCGTGCAGCTCATGGGGACGAGCGCCTACTACGCGCCTGCCTCGAGCGCCGTCGCGATGGCCGAGAGCTTCCTGCTCGACCAGAAGCGGCTGCTGCCGGTCGCGGCCTACCTGGACGGCGAGTACGGCTACAAGGACATCTACATGGGCGTGCCGGTCGTCCTCGGCGGCAAGGGCATCGAGAAGATCGTCGAGCTGCCGCTGACCGCGGAGGAGAAGGAGATGCTCGCGAAGAGCGCGAAGAGCGTGCAGGGTATCACCGACGTGGTGAAGGCCGCGAGCTAGCGCGAGGCGCCGGGGGCCAGGGCGCCGAGCCGGTCGAAGAGAGAGAAAACCGCCAAGACGCCAGGAGAGACAGAGAGAGAAAGGATGAAGAGTCCTTTCTCTCGGCGTCCCTGGTGCCTTGGCGGGACCATCACACGGCGACGGGAGCGGGGATGAAGTCCGCGAGCTCGCGCGGTGAATCGCCGGCGAGCTCGCCGGCACGCGCGTAGGGCTCGGGCAAGTCCATCGTCGCCTCGCTGCCCTCGGCGATGTCGTTGATACGCTGGCAGATCATGTTCATCATCTGCCACCCCTTGGTGAGCGCGCCGCGCAGCGGGGCGACGTCCAGGCCGGGGAAGCTCTTCAGGAGATCGTAGCCCAGCTTGAAATGGTCGGCGTCCACCTGGGCGTGCGTGGAGAAATAGTCCGAGCCGGGAAAGAGCGCCTGCGTCGCGGTGAGGAGGATGTCGGCGCAGCGCTCGATGACGAAATGGACGAGGACGGTCCGCTCCTCGGTGGACGCGGAGCCCATCCGCTCGATGAACCAGGACGACGCCGCGGCGATGCCGCGGTCCCAGGACGGCGCGCGCGACGGGCCGTGCATCCGGGCGAGCTGCCGGTTGTGACCGACCTCGTCGGCCAGGTGGCGCTCGGCGATCGCGCTGGCCGCGGGGTGGGACTCGAACACGACCCTGGCGCACAGGACCTTCTGGAACGCGTCCGACCAGATCTGGAGCGCGCCGAGCATCCGCCGCTTCACGTCGTCCCCGCGGGCGCGCTCGGACCCGACGAGCCGCATCAGGGGGCTGCCGGCGAACTCCCGCGCATGGGCCTCGTTCTCCTCGACGAGGCGATCGAGGTGAGGCGCGGCGCCGCCCGAGAGGTCCTCGCCCGGGCCGTCCGGCGCGGGCGTCGCGCAGAGACACGGCGTGTCCCAGCGGGCGCCCTCGCCATCGAAATGAATGGATATAGCGAAGAGCCCGTCAGGCGCCCCGCCCACGAGCCCGGGGAGCCCGCCGGGAGGGACCAGCACGACGTCTCCGGCCTGGACCCGCCGGGGCGAATCGCCGAGGACCTCGCCGGAACCATCGGTGATGACGAGCATGCCTCTCGTCGGGAGCTCACGAGGCCTGAACGATTGATCCGGAGAGAGGCGCACCCATCTCAGGGACAGTCGGCAAGCTTCTGGGAGGAAAGCCGAGAGCTCCGAGTGTTTCCTGAAATCCTTGAAAAGCCCCAGCAGGGTGCGTTCATCCGTCTTGAGGAACTCGATCGCGGGAATGCTAGATGCGTTGATGACGCGCATTTACATCGTCCTCTCGGTTGACGCTGTGGTGCGGTGACTGTGCACGGCTCGACTGGCTGTGTCCAGATGGTGCACAGGGGAGGAACGAGAATCCCAGAGGCATAGAGAAGGAAGAGAACATGAAGTTTCCCTGGCCGGAGGTCTGACGCGCGGAGCTAGCGCTCGGCCATCGCCCTCGCGCGGAGCCCGATGAGAAGGGCGTCGAGGCCAAACTCGAAGTCCTGCCGCGCGTCGTGGCCCTTCAGGCCCGAGACGACCGCGGTCAGGTGGGGGAACTCCTCGTGAGACAGCGCGTCGTGGCGAGGGGCCGAGGCGTCGCCAGCCGGGCCTGACGACGCGAGCGCGTGGCCGACGACGAAGGCGACGAGCGCCTGGTACGCGCTGACGCACGCGTCAGGGCCGAAGCCCGCGCCGCGCAGGACGCCGAGCGCCGCGTCGACGTGGCGGAGCGCGGCCGGGGTCACCGGCGGGCGCGACGCGAACAGCGGGAGCGCGTTCGGGTGGGCGGCGAGCGCGCCGTGAAACGCGCGCGCCGCGCCCCGCAGCACCTCGACCCAGTCGGGCGCAGGACACGGGAGCGGCAGCGCGTCGAGGATCACCTCCTGCAAGCCGTCGAGGACGGCGGCCTTGCTCGGGACGTGGTTGTAGAGCGACATCGCCTCGACGCCGAGCTCCGCGCCGAGGCGACGCATGCTGAGCGCCGTGAGCCCCTCGCGATCCACGAGCCCGAGCGCCGCCTCCAGGATGCGCGCGCGCGAGAGCGCGCCGCGACCGTGCTTCTCGGAGGATCCGATCCTTGACGACATAGGGACTTACACCATAAGCTTACGACGTAAGTCGAGGGGGAACACACGGGCGCCACGGGGGCGCGGCGGGACCTGCGGAGACGCGCGGAGACGTGGAGGAATCGATGTGGGTGAGCAAGACGCGAGCGCAGAGCGCGCCGGCGCTTCAGGCGATGTCCGGCGTGGACGAGGAGGAGCTGCGCGAGCACGTCGGGTGGCTCTCGGTCCGGAGGAACTTCTGGCATCAGGCCGCGGTGAACCAGCGGGTCGGCGAGCGGCTGGGGGACCTGTTCGCCGCGCTCGGGTACCGGACGTCGATCGAGGGGCCTTTCCGGAACGTGGTCGCGGTGCCCGAGCGCGCCGCGGGCGAGGCGTGCACGCTCGTCTGCGCGCACTACGACAGCGTCCCCTCGACGCCGGGCGCCGACGACAACGCGAGCGGCGTCGCGGTGGCGCTCGCGGTCGCGCGCGCCCTCGCCGGCGCCGCGCCCGGGGCGCCCGTCGCGTTCGTCGCGTTCAACGGCGAGGAGGACGGCCTGGCCGGCAGCGCCGATTTCGTGATGCGCCTCGCGCACGGGCGCGGGCTCCGCGTGCGCGAGGCGCACGTGCTCGAGATGGTCGGCTTCACGTCGCGCGCCCGCGGCTCGCAGCGCGCGCCGCTGCCCGTGCCGATCCCGGGGATGCCGGACGTGGGCGACTTCCTGGGCCTCCTGGGGAGCGGACCGTCGAACGCCAGCGTCTCCGCGATCGTCCGCGCGGCGAAGGAGGCGACGCCGGATCTGCGCGTTGTCGGGCTGAAGACGTACCTCGGCGTGGACCGGCTGCTGCCGGTGCTCCACCGGAGCGATCACGCGCCGTTCTGGAAGGCCGGCATCCCGGCGGTGCTCTGGACCGACACCGCCGAGTTCCGCAATCCCAACTACCACCGCGGCACGGACCTGCCGGGGACGCTCGATTACGGGTTCATGCGGCGCGTGGCCGAGCTGCTGCTGGCGCTGGTGGCGAACGGCTCGCGCGCGGGCGCGTGAGGGCCGCGGGGCGTGGCGGGCGGCGGGCGCGGCGAGCGCGGGCCGGCGCGGGCCGGCGCGGCGAGCGCGCGGGGGCGGCGTACGGGTCCCAGCGCCGCCGCGCGATGGGGCAGAATGGCGGCGTGAGCCAGCCGCAGCTCGTACCCACCATCCGCCGCGCCGTCGAGGCAGACCTGCCGACGGTCATCTATCTCTTCTCGATCCCCGACGAGGGCAACTTGAAGACGGACCACCCGGGTCCGCCGCTCGATCCGCGCTACGGCGAGGCGCTCGCGGCCATCGCCGAGGATCCGAACAACGCGCTGCTCGTCGCCGAGGTCGAGGGGCGCGTCGTCGGCGCATTTCACCTGACCATCATCCAGTACGTGGCGAACCACGGAGGAAGGGTGGCGCAGGTCGAGAACGTGATCGTCGACCCGAGCCTGCGCAGCCGCGGGATCGGCGAGGCGATGATGCGCTGGGCCATGGACGAGGCGCGGCGGCGGGGGTGCTTCCGCGTGCAGCTCACCTCGAACAAGGCGCGGCTGCGCGCGCACCGCTTCTACCAGCGGCTCGGCTTCGTGGCGAGCCACGAGGGGATGAAGCTGAAGCTCTAGCCGCAAGCGGATAGGCAACCGCGGGACGCGCTGTGTACCCTCGGCCCAGGAGGATCGAGCGTGGCCACGGCGAAGAAGACAACGACGAAGACCGCGGGCGCAGTGAAGGCAAAGGCGACCACGAGCGCAAAGGCGCCCGGGAAAGCCGGCTCCATGAAGGCCACCAAAGGCGCGGCCGCCAAAGGCGCGGCCGCCAAAGACACCACCACCAAGGGCGCGGGCGCCGAGGGCAGCACAAGCGCCTTCGAGGCGCTGCGGAGCATCCTCCAGCGGCACGCGCGCGACCTCGTGGTCGTGCACGACACGCCCGACAACTACTACCTCGACACGCGCACGAAAGGGCCGAACGGCAAGCCGCTCTTCTTCGGCGCGGCGCGGGCGGGCCGGGCCTACACGAGCTTCTACCTCATGCCGGTCTACACGGACCCCGAGCTGCTCGGCGGCATGAGCCCGGAGCTCAAGAAGCGCATGCAGGGCAAGTCGTGCTTCAACTTCAAGACGAACGAGCCAGCGCTCTTCGCCGAGCTCGCGGCGCTCACCGGGCGCTGCTTCGAGCGGTGGAAGGCCGGCGGCCAGGTCTGAGCGGAGAGGCCGCGCCGGGCGCCGGAGCCGCCGCCTCGGCACCGCGCCGGGCGCGCGCCGCTCACAGGAGCGGATCCCCCTCGGGCCCGAGCAGCGACAGCGGGAACACGGGCACCCCCGCCAGCACGTCGCGGCAGAGCGGCTCCACGTCGGGGCCGCGCAGCGGCAGGGCCTTGATGTCCTTCAGCGTGACCCAGCGCGCCTCGAGCGAGTGCTCGTCCGGCTCGCTCTTCGGCGGCGTGTCACCGGCAGGGCGCGCGAGGAAGAGCACCCGCAAGCGCGCCTGCAGCGAGGTAGGGCTGTGCTCGATGCGCAGGATGCCCTGCAGCTCCACGGGGACGCCCGTCTCCTCCAGCGTCTCGCGGCGCGCCGCCTCCGCGAACGTCTCGCCGGGCTCGACCCGTCCCGCAGGCAGATACCAGAGCTGGTCGTGCTTGCGCTCGTGCACCAGGAGGAAGCGGTTCCCGAGCTTCACCAGCACCACGGCGAAGCACCAGGTCGGGATGGGAGAGCGGGGCATGGTGGATCCGACCGCCAGCTTACCCTGAAGCGCGCAGGAGGGAGCCCCGGCCGCGCGCTGCAACGCCTGGCCGACGCCGGCGCGGGGCCGCGCAGGCCAGCCAACGTGTCTGCGCGCATCGTGCACCCGGTCGACGTCAACGCCGCGCTCCACGGTCCGACGAGGATGGCCAGTATCGGTAGCGAGCGCGCCCAAGACCGGCGGAGACACGTCGCTAAAAAGAAGGATTCCGAGCTATCGTGGCGTGGTATCTGGCGTTCCTTGGTCCGTGTCGCTGTACCGGACGCGTCCGAGCACGGCCGTCGACGCCCCGCCCGTGGCGCTCCAGACGACGGCGATCGGGTCCGATACAGGAACATCCTGACTCGAGCGCCTCGGGCCGAAGGCTCGGAGCGCCGCGAGCCAGGGCTCCGGTGAGCCGCTGGCGCCGGTGAGCCCCTGCCCGCCGTGCTACGGTGACCGCGCCGGATTCGCCGGGCGAAAGTGAGGGTTCCATTGCTATACATCCGGGAGAGCATCCGCGTCGAGGCGCCGATCGAGATCGCATGGGCGTGGATAAGCGACCTCGAGCGCCTGATGAAGGTGAACGAGTTCCACGTCGCGATGCGCTTCGAGACCGACCAGCGCCGGGGTAAAGGCACATGCGTGCTCATCGATCACTCGTTCTTCGGGAGCACCCCGGAGGCGCGCGGGGCGCGGGTGACCCACTGGGAGGAAGGGGCGGGGATCGGCTGGGTCGAGACGGCTCTCAAGGAGCCGAGGAGCGGCTTCCCGCACTCCTCCCAGTATCGGCTGAAGCCGCTGCCCGGCGGAGCGACGCTCCTCTCGGACGAGCTGCGCGGCTCGCTCAACCTCCCGTTGCTGGGGAAGGTCGCCGACAGGCTGCTGCAGGACGTGTTCGCGTCGAGGATCGTCCGGCGCGAGTGCGCCTACCTGAAGGCACATATCGAGGAGTTCGCGGCCGGCTGGAAGGCGCGGAGCGCGGCGGCGTAGCGCGCCGGGGCGCGCGGCCGGCCGCGCCCGCGCGCCCGCGCTACCGAAGCCGGAGCTCGCCCGGCCTCGGGGCAAGGCGCTATGCGCTTGCGGCGAGGGGGTGCTCCTCGTAGCGTCGCGATTGCCTGCTGCGCACGGTCATGCGCTACGTTCCGGCCCGCACATGAGATGGTCGCCGCTCCTCGCCGCCCTGCCCCTGCTCGCGGCCGCGTGCACGCGGACCGCTCCCGCGGACGAGGGAATCGCGCTCTCGCCCCAGGCCAAGAAGGGCAAGTCCCTCTTCTCCACCCACTGCGCTGCCTGCCACGCCCCCGCCGCCAGGGTGGTCGGCCCTCCGCTCAGCGAGATCGCGGGCCTGTATGCGACCGATCCCGAGGGCATCGTCCGCTGGGCCGTGGAGCCGGGCCGCAAGCGCACCGACGTCCCCCCGATGCCCAGCTTCCGCGGCATGCGCGCGTCGGATCTCGCCGACGTGGCGCAGTACATCATCGAGGCCGGCACCGCGGCCGGGAAGCAGAGACCATGATCTATTCCATCGTCCTCGTGTTGCACTCGTGGCTGCGCTGGGCCGTCCTTTTGCTCGGGCTGGCGACGCTGGTGCGGTCGGCCCGGGGCTGGGCCCAGCGCAGGCCGTGGACCGCGGCCGATCGCAAGCTCGGCGCCGCGTTCGTCGGCTCGCTGGACACCCAGCTCCTCCTCGGCCTGGTGCTCTATGTAGTGCTCAGCCCGCTCACACCCAAGTCGCTGGCCGCGCTGCGGGCCGCCATGCCCGTCCCCACGCTGCGCTTCTTCGCCGTCGAGCACGTCTTTGCGATGGTCATGGCGCTGGTGGTCGCCCACATCGCCTTGGCCCGCGCGAAGCGCGCCTCGGACGCCACGGCGCGGCACCGGCGCATGGCCCTCGGCGTCCTCTTCGCGCTGCTCCTCGTGCTCGCCGCCATCCCCTGGCCGTCCTCGCCGCACGGTCGCCCGCTGTTCCGTCTGCCCTGAGGGACTGCAAGCCCTCGCCACGCGAAGGGCACGCGGCAGCGCTGCTCCGGAGCGGCAAGGTCCTGGTGACGGGCGGCCGCGATGAAAACACCGGCCGCTACTTCAGCAGCGCGCTGCTGTACGATCCGGCGACAAACACCGGGACGGACGCAGGCTCGATGAGCGAGGGCCGCGCATGGCACACGGCCACGCGGCTCCCGGGCGGCAAGGTCCTGGTCGTGGGCGGCTATGACGGCCTCGGAGATGCGGACTTCGAGGCCCTGGCGCGCGGCGACCTGTACGACCCGGCGACGAACACCTGGACGGACGCAGGCTCGATGAGCACGACCTGCTACTGGCACACAGCGACGCTGCTCTCGACCGGCCACGTCCTGGTGGCGGGCGGCAGCAGCAACGAGACCGTGAGGACCTGGCCGACGGCCGAGCTCTATAGCCCAGGGACGCTGTAGAGCCCCTGAGCCGAGCCGCGCCGGTGGCCAACTGGCATCCTGGAGGTCGCCAGCTCGACCTTCTCGAGGCGCCCCCGATGGCACGGCGACATCAGGGGAGCCCGACGGCGAGGGGCACGGGCACCCCTGATCGAAGTCCGGTCAGGGCCAGCGGCGATCGCGCATCAGGTGCTCGCGCAGGGCGCCGAGCGCGGCGGCGTCCATCGCCTCGAGCGCCACCTCGCGCTCCGGGGAGAGCGCGATGCCGAGCAGCGCACAGATGTCGCGCACCCCGGCGCGAAGACCCGCGGCTCGCCCCTGCCTCCGTCCCTCGTCCAGCACCGCGTCGAGGCCGTCGTACCCCTTGCGCTGCAGCAGGTTGCGCAGGGTCACCTCGTGCGCGGCGCTCCGGTCGTAGAGCGCCTCGACGGGAACCGCATTCCGGAGGACCCCAGCATCTCCAGCCGCGGCGAGACGCCGACGTCCACGCCCGCGGCCTCCACCGCGGGCTCCGTGTCGAGCACCTCGCCGCCCACCAGGTTGCTCCGACCGCCACGCCGGCCGGTCGCCATGCACGCGACAGGGCGGCCCTCGGACAGCTCGTAGGGATCGCCCGGGCGAAGCTGGTCAGCGGTCACGGGGGAACGGGCGGCGCGCTCATGGGATGTTTCATACACCCTACTTCCGGGGAGGCGCAGGCGCTGATCTCGGTTTGTTGATCCAGCGGGGGCGCCTCCAGCGCGGGCGGCCGGGGCTGCCCGGGGAAGCTTCATGGTCGCGGGCGCGCGAGAGGTCTTGAACCTGCTGCGGACGGGCTGGGCACTTGAGCGCATCGCCTGTCACGCAAGTGACGCGCACCTCTCGCGCTAGCACAGATGTTACGCGCTACCGCGCTCCGTAATGCGCAAATCCGCACAGTATTTCTCATGCATACTCGACAGGGTCGTCATGATTTCTCCTGGCCTCACGCGCTGCTACCGGCTACACGCGTCTTGCGTCATGACCGAGCCCGAAGCACCTCCGCCAGAGAGTGTCACCGCCTGGCATCCCATGCTCGTTGCCCTGCTCGAGTTCTACTTGCCCAGCGGCTGGCGGCTGTCTCCCGAGCTCTTGCTGAACCGCATGCCGCTCCGGGTGGACATCGTCGTCCTGCGTCTGGTCGACCAACCGGCCGGGGACGCGCGCAAGCTCCACAGCATCTTCGGTCATCTGCGACACCACACCCTCATCGAGCACAAAGGCCCTACCGACGACCTGGCGCCCGAGGACGTGCTGACGTTGCTCGCCTACGGCGCCCTTTACATGCGGCACAACAAGCTGCTCGATCCAGACGAGCTGTGCCTCATGGTCATCGCCGATCGCATTCCCGCGAGCTTCGCCAGGCAGGTCGAACGCCACCGCGGCACCTTCGCTCCGCTGGGAGGGGGTCTCTGGCGGGGCGAGCTCAACGGCTTCTTGCTCCACGGCGTGGAGACACGCGAGGCCTGCCGGCAAAGCCCCACGGAGCATCTGCTCTACATGTTTTCCCGGGCGTACCTGAAGGGAGCGGGGCAGATTCTGCCGCTGGATCCGGAGGAAGCTCGGGTGTACAATGTGCTTTATCAGCAGGTCGAACAGTTCCGGAGGCAGCGGGGCACCATGGCCATGAAGGACTACGAGCTGGCTCGCCAGAGCTACGAAGAGGTGCTGGAGCAGATGGTCGCGCAGCTGCCTCCAGAGAAGCTTCTGGCAAGGCTTTCGCCCGAGCGGCGCCTCGAGGGGCTCACGCCCGAGCAGCGCCTCGAGGGGCTCACGCCCGAGCAGCGCCTCGAGGGGCTCACGCCCGAGGAGATCCTGCACGCGATTCCGCCCGAGGTGCAGGAGTTGCTCGCGAAGAAGCTGGACCGCTGAGCCACGGCGAGACGCAGAAGCGGCTGTCCGCACCGCACGCGAAGAGCGAGGCTCCTTCCAGAGGGCACGCGCCCGACCCCGGCCTGCGTAGGACCTGGGCCGCGTGCGCTGCGGCGCGGATCCATTCAAGACATCACGGCTCGGCCTGGGCTCAGGCGTCTTCCGTCGAGGCCACGCCGTTCGCGGGCGGCGTACCGGCGGGCGGGAGCACGATGAGGGGCTCGCCGTCGGGGATGCGGAGAGGGGTCGGCAGGTAGGGGTCGAGCTCGCCGGGCTCGAAGCGACAGAGGCCGATCACGTGCCAGAAAGAGCCGGCGATGTCGCCGCCGAACCGGTAACGGCCGTCGGGGGTGAAGGCGGCCCAGCCCTCGGGGCAGGGCAGGAGGATGGCGAGGCACCGGCCGGTAGACACACGCCAGAGGCGGAGGGTGCCATCGGCGGATGCAGAGGCGACAAGCGTGCCGTCAGGGCTGAAGGCGACGCTCTGCACCGAAGCCTTGTGGCCCTCGAGAGCGCGGACGGACAGACCGCTTTCTAAGTCCCACAACGAAGGTAGAGAGGACTCGACCGCTTTCGACCTCCCACAATTTTATGGTTTTATCGTCCGACGCAGAAACCAACGTCCGACCACCAGCGATAAACGCAACACTCATGACCCAACTACGATGACCTTCGAAGGAGTGGAGAGCTCGACCGCCTTCTACCTCCCATGACCTTACGGTCTTGTCATCGGATGCCGAGGCAATCATCCGGCCATCCGGGCTAAACACAACGCTCCTCACCCAGTCACGATGGCCCTCGAAGGTGCATAGGGAGTGATCACCATCGACCTGCCACAACCTAATCACCCTGTCATCCGACCCGGAGGCCTGATTTCGTCCATCGGGACTGAACACGACGCTGATCACTATATTGCCTTGGCCCTCGAAGACGCGGAGGATTCGCCCGCTTTGGACCTCCCACAGCCTTACGGTCTTAACTCGACCATCGCCCGCTCCAACGGCGGCCCGTCCACCGGCTGCACGCCCTTCACGAGGCTCTCCGGCAGCTCGCCGATTCCCACCGCGCGCACCCGCCGGCCCCAGAGCAGCCGCGCGAGATCGGTCATCGCCCTCCGGAGCGCCCCGCGCGAGATCCCGCGCGGCGCCCCAGGCGGGTTCGCGCGCTGGTGCTCGTGGTCGAGCCACTGATTCACGAGCAGCTAGTACAGCTTCGCTGCGGTGATCTCCCCGTCCCCTCCTTGGCCTCGAGGAGCTTCTTCTCCTCGATCCTCGCGATGAACCCCAGCATCCGCGGGTTCTCCGAAAGCCCGAGCAGATCCTTGACCTCGTGGAGCAGCCGGTAGCGTGCCTCGGCCTCCGCAGGATCGGGGATCAGGTTGCCCAGAAACCGCCTGATCTGCTTCTCCCCGAACCCCTGGAGCTGCACGAGCCGGTAGCCCTGCACCTGCTCCGCCCGCCGGGCGAGCTCCTGCTTGATCTGCCGGTCGTCGAGGAAGTGCTGCGTCCGGCTGGTCACCACCACCTTCGCGACCCCCTCGGCCGCCTGCACCACGGTCTCGAAGTGCTCCAGCACCCGGTCGTACGTCAGCCGCAAGGCGAGCTCGTCGAAGCCGTCGAAGAGCAGCGCGATCCGCCCCTCGGCCAGCATGTAGCTGAAGGCGCGCGGATCGACCGGCTCGTCCGCGAGCGCGAAGTGCTGCGCCACGAGCACGCTCAGCGAGCGCTGCTTCTCGAGCCGGCTCATCTCGATGAGCACCGGCACGAGCGGGTGCTTGTCCCTCGCCATCCGCCGCGCGAGCTCGTGCAAGAGGAAGGTCTTGCCCGCGCCGAAGTCGCCGAGCACGAGCACGAAGCGCCGCCGGGGCGCGTCGAGCAGCTCCCAGAGCGACGCGAGCGCGCTTTCGGTCGCGCTCTTCTCGCGGTCGCCGAGGCTCACCACTGCCGGCTGATCTACATAGAGCCACGGCGGGTAGATCGGGTCCGCCTCGAGCGGGTCCGTCTGCCGCGCGAGGTACCGGCCGAAATCGATGAGCCCCTGGTACTCGGAGAAGCTCTTCAGCACGACGCCGCGGCGCCACGCGCGCTGGGCGAGCTCCGGCGGCGCCTGCGGGCCCGCGTGGATCAGCGTCGATCGCAGCAGCGGGTCGTGCTGCCGGAACCGATGCTCCACGTCGGTCACGTAGCGCGCGACGAGCTCCTCCGTGATCGACTGATCCAGCGCGCCGATCACCCGCACGTCCACGAGCGAGCCGTCGCGCGCCGCCACCTCGAGCACGCCCGCGAACGGCGGCGGCGCGCGGTGCCGCGTCACCGTCGCGCCGGGCGCGCGCAGCAGCGCCACGCGCTCGATGCGCTGGAGGAAACCGTCGTGCCGCTCCTCGAAGGCGCGCTCGCCAAGCTCGCCGCTCTCCGCACAGGGCTCGACGCCCTCGGCCATCGCGCGCCTCCCCGAGAGCTCGCGCTCGGGCCGCCGCGCCGGCTCGAGGTGCTTCTGCAAGAACGCGAGCAGCACCGCCGCCGACGCCCGGCACGCGAACGCGCGGAAGCCGTCATCCTTGGCGAGATCGGCGTGGTCGCTCACCGCCTTGATGAAGATCGACCGCTTCTGGCAGCGCGCCGCGAGATCGCCGATCGCCGCGCCCGCCATGTCGAGCCCCAGCGTGCCCCGCACCATGCGCTGGAGGTCGCCCCAGACACCAGGATCCTGCAGCACCGCCGTGAACGTGGCGATCGCCCCGACGTGCACGCGCAGCGGCGGATCCGCCGGTGGCCCATCCGGGTGGAGCAGCTGCTCCTCCAGCATCCTCTCCCGCCCGGCCTCGGTGAGGCGCAGCGCGCCGCCCTTCATCGCGGCGAGCCCCTCCCGCACGGCCTCCTTGAGCCGCGCCGTCCACCCCGGGCAGCCGCGCCTGCGATCGGGGTGCGCCATGGGCGCGGAGCCGCCCTCCGCCTCGTGCGCGTACAGCGCGCCGAGGAGCCAGCGCTGCTGGGCCTCCCGGGAGGGCGGGCGCTCGCGGGAGAGCGCCGCCAGGTCGAGCTCGCGCGCGAGGAAGGCGGCGTCCATCTTCCACGTGGCCGCGAGATCGAAGGTGCGCACGTCGTGGAGGAGCTCCGCCTCCTTGCCCGGCGGCGCGATGCGCTTGCCCTGGTCGAAGCTGTAGAGCCGGTCGGCGACGATCACGTCGCCGAGCGCCACCTTGCCCGGGTCGCCCGCGCAGATGCCGCACATCGCGAGGCACGCGGGGTCGAGCTCGGTAAGGAGCTGCTACCCCCGGATCGCCGCCGTGCGCTCGCCCGCCTCGCCGATCCACGCCGCGGCCACGAAGATCGAGCCGCCCTGCGCGCCCGGAAACGTGCGCCGATAGTAGCGGAAGCCGCCCAGGTCCCGCTGCGCGCGCCACCCCTCGGCGCCGCCTTCCCCCTGCGCGAGCACCCCCTCGAGCTCGTCCTGGAGCGCCGTGACCACGAGCACGTCAACGGGCCCGCCGTCGCGCTCGGCGCCCGCGGCGCCTGCGCCTCCCCTGCCCTCGTCCCGCGCCTCCGCCGCGTCGTCTTCCGCCTTCGCCACGAGCCATGGTGCAGCCGGAGCGAGAGGCACCGCAATAGACCACGGCTCGCGCGAAGAAGACGCAGCGCCAGGACCTCCGCGAGCGGCGAGAGCCCCGGCTCGAGCGTGATGCGCGAGAAATGAGCAGGACGCCGACGAGCTGCTCCAGGCGCTTCACCTGGCGCCGCGCCACGTCGGTCCGCGCCTGGACCCGCTCCGGGGTGAACGCGTCGCGGCGCGCGCTCACGGCCCGGGACACGCCCTCGATCTGGAGCGCCAGGGTGAAGATGGGCGTCCTGAGCTCGTGCGACGCCATCGACATGAAGTCGTCGCGCATCCGCACGGCCTCGCGGAGCTCGCGGTTGAGCCGCTCGAGCTCGGCCGCCCTGCTCAGCACCGTCCCCACGATCGCGCCCCGCAGGTCCTCCGCGGCCGCGATCTCCGAGGGCTGCCACGGCTGCGCCTCCAGCCGGACGAGCTGCCGCCACGCCGCGAAGGACGTCCTCGGGTGGAGCTGCCCGCCCCCGTGGCGGGCGCTTGCCCCCGCGTCGGGCTCGCCGCCCCAGAGCACGCAGCGCTCGAGCTCCGGCCGGAACCACGCGACCAGGGAGCACGAAGCGCCGGGGAACTGGATCGCCAGGACGCCGCACGCGACGTCCTTCAGGCGCTCGAGCGCCGGGCGCTCCTTCGCCAGGGAGCTCGTCGCGTACGCCGCCCTGGCGTCGCGCTCCTCTAGCCACCGCGCGAGCTCGTCGAGGTCCGCGGTGCCCGGCGTCTGCCCGAGGCGCGTCCACCTGCCGTCCTGCCGGATCGCGGCGCCGCCCGCGTCGATCAGGTCCAGGATGGTCGCCGATCGCGCCGAGAGGCCGGCGGCGATGTCCCGCTCGGTCGCGATCTGCTCGAGCAGCCGGGCGCAGACGGCGCCCGCCCGCAGGCGCGCCTCGGCGCTCCCGCGCTGCTCCATCGCGTCGATCTTCCACGCGAGGATCTGGCCGAGGAGCTCGCACGCCATGCGGTGCCTGAAGGAGACGCGGTGAGGCTGCCGGTGATGGCACGCGACGAGCCCCCAGAGCGCGTCGCCCCGCAGGAGGGAGATCGACATCGACGCGCGCGCCCCCATGTTGCGCAGGTACTCGGGGTGCGCAGGGGACACGCTGCGCAGCGCCGAGGACGAGAGATCGAGGGGGCGCCCGGTGAGCGGGTTGTCGGACGGGAGGATGGCGGCGGGCCGGTAGTCGACGTCCACGATCTGGCGCGTCCGGTTGAGGACGTAGCGCCGGCGCGCCTGCTCGGGGATGTCGGAAGCCGGGTAGTGCAGGTGCAGATAAGGCTCCATCTCCGGGGCGCGCGACTCGGCGATCACCTCCCCGCGCCCGTCCTCGTGGAACCGGTAGATCATCGTCCTATCGAAGCCGGTCAGCCGGCCGATCTCCTCGGCCGCCCGCTGGCACAGCTCCGCCGGCCTCGCTCCCTCTCTGTCACGAGTGCCTCCGGGGACACTCCGGTCGCTCCGGGCGGACCCGGAACCCCGCGCGCGCCCGCTATTCCCGCGCTGATCCTGCGCTGATCCTGCGCTACTCCTGCCAGAGAACGCCGAGCTCGATCTCCACCGCGTCGAACGGCGCCGCGCGCACGGTGACCTCGCCCTCCCACGCGCCCGCGCGCGCGAACCGCCCCGCGTCGACGCGGTACACCTCGAGTAGCCGGAGCCGCGGGTCGATGAGCCAGTAGTGCGCCACGTGCTCGCGCGCGTAGATCTCCATCTTGTCGCGTCGATCGAGCGCCTCGGTGGACGGCGAGATCACCTCGCATACCCAGTCGGGCGCGAGGAAGATTGCCGCGTTCCGCATCGGGATCTGCGGCATCCGGTCGCGGCGCCACGCGGCGATGTCGGGGATCACGATGTCCGGATCGGTGCCGAGGTGCAGCTCGGGCTCGACGAGCAGCGCCCAGCGCCCGGGCCCCTTGATGCCCCGGCGGAACGGCAGGTAGAGCTCGCCGGCGAGCACCGAGGTGACGTTGCGGCACGACAGCGACGGCCGCGGGGTCGCGTGGAGCACGCCGTTCAGGATCTCGCCCACCTGGTTCGGCGGCGTGTCAAGCACATCCTGGTACGTGGCGCGACGAGCGCTGTCGGACATGGGCGGATGTTAGCACGCACGCCGTACGCCCGCGGCTCACGTTGCGAAGATCTGTCCCGTGTCCCTGAACGATTTGAACTCCAGCGCATGACCGCTGGGATCGACGACGAAGAGCGTCGCCTGCTCGCCGGGCTCGCCGACGAAGCGGATGTGCGGCTCGATCAGGAACTGCACCCCGAGCCCGCGGAGCCGCTCGACCAGCGCGTGCCAGGCGCGCCACTCGAGGATGGCGCCGAAGTGGCGCACCGGCACGTCCTTGCCGTCGACCGGGTTCGTGGGGAGGACGGCGCCGGCCTTATCGACGCGGGCCTTATCGACCAGATGCGCCGAGATCTGGTGGCCGAAGAAGTTGAAGTCGATCCACCGCGCGGCCTCGCGCCCGACGCGGCAGCCCAGCACGTCGCCGTAGAAGCGGCGGGTCGCCTCGAGGTCCGAGACCGGGAAGGCGAGGTGGAACGGCGGGGCCTGGGCCTGGGTCATCGAGGTCCTCCCTTGGCGGCGTCCGCCATCGTAGGGGAGGCCGCGGGCGCGGGACAGCCACGCGCCCCGCGGGCGCGCCGGGGCCGGGCCCCGCGGGGCCCGGCCCCGCGGGCGCCGAGGAGGGGTCGAAATTCCCTGAGCCGTCCCCCCGATCGCCGCGGCTTCGTTGTAGATTCCGCCGCCATGAGCGAAGCCGCCCCCTCTCCCAGTCAACGCCCCCGCCCGCTCGTCCTCTGTATCCTCGACGGATTCGGCGAGCGCGAAGAAAAGGACCAGAACGCGATCGCCCTCGCGACGACGCCGCACCTCGACGCGATCAAGCGCGACGCCCAGAAGACGCTGATCGGGACGAGCGGCCCCGACGTCGGCCTGCCGGTGGGGCAGATGGGCAACAGCGAGGTCGGCCACCTGAACTTCGGCGCGGGCAGGATCGCGCTGATGGACATCTCGCGCATCGATGTAGCGATCGCCGAGAACAAGCTCGGCTCGAACCCGATCATCGACAGGGCGTTCCGCATCGCGCAGGACCGCAAGTGCCGGCTGCACCTCTTCGGGCTCGTCTCTGACGGCGGCGTGCACTCGTCGCTCGATCACTTCTTCGCGCTGTTCAAGCTCGCGAAGTTCCACGAGGTCCCCGTCGTCCTGCACGCGTTCCTCGACGGGCGCGACACGGCGCAGAAGAGCGCGTGGGGCTACATCGAGCAGGTCGAGCAGGCGCTCGAGGGCGTCGGGGTCATCGGCACCGTCTCGGGCCGGTACTACGCCATGGACCGCGACAAGCGCTGGGACCGCGTGATGAAGGCCTACACGGCGATCGTGCGCGGCGACGCGCCGCGGGTCGACAGCGCGTACGACGCGATCCAGCAGTCGTACGCCCTCGGCAAGACGGACGAGTTCGTCGAGCCGGTGCGCATCGGCGACTACCAGGGCATCAAGGGCGACTTCATGGCCGACTTCGCCTCGAAGGAAGCGAAGTGGGAGTGGTGGGGAGAGGAGGTCGGCCTCGCCGTCAACTTCAGGCCCGATCGCATGCGCGAGATCTCGGCGATGCTCACGCGGCGGAACCTGCCGCCCGAGGTCCTCGAGTTCCTCACGGACCGCGGCAAGCCGGTCCACGCCTTCCAGGAGCACTGCTACAGCTGCATGACCGAGTACGACGCGGCGCTGAAGCTGCCTGTCGCGTTCCCGAAGGACGAGATCACCCAGTCGTTCCCCGAGGTGATCTCCGGCGCCGGGCTCACCCAGCTCCGGTGCGCGGAGACCGAGAAGTACGCGCACGTCACGTACTTCTTCAACGGCGGGCGCGAGGAGAGCTTCCAGGGCGAGGACCGGAAGCTCGTGCCCTCGCCGCGCGACGTCGCCACCTACGACCAGAAGCCCGAGATGAGCGCGGCGGGCGTCGCGAGCGAGGTCGTGGCCGCGATCAAGAGCGGGAAGTACGACTTCATCCTGGTGAACTTCGCGAACCCGGACATGGTCGGGCACACGGGCATCCTCGAGGCCGCCATCCACGCCGTCGAGGCGGTGGACAAGGGGCTCGGGGACATCGCGGACGCCGTGCGCGAGGCCGGCGGCGCGCTCATGATCACCGCGGACCACGGCAACTGCGAGCAGATGAAGGACGAGCACGGCAACCCCCACACGGCCCACACGCTCAACCCGGTGCCGCTCTACTACGTGAACCAGCACGACAAGGGCGTCGCGCTCCGGTCGGGCGGGCGCATCTGCGACGTGGCGCCGACGATGCTCGAGATCCTCGGCATCCCGCAGCCGGCGGCGATGACGGGGCGCTCGCTCCGCGTTCGACAGTAGGAAGTGGTCGCGGCGGAGAGGCAGCTCGGCCCGTACATCCTGCGCGAGGCCGTCTCGGCGCGGGCGCTCACGGTGACGTACCGGGCCGAGCACGCGGAGCTCGGCCGGGCGGCGCTGGTCAAGACGCTGAAGCCCACGGTGTCGGCCGCGAGCGCGTTCGCGGCCGGCCTCGAGCGCGAGGCGAAGATCCTCGCGCGCATCCGGCACCCGAACATCATCGACATCCACGACTTCCAGCGCGACGAGGACCGGATCTGGCTCGTGCTGGAGCCGCTCTCGGGGCCGACGCTGGCCGAGCTGTGCGCGCGCGCGGGCCGGCTCGACGAGGGCGCCGCCGCGGCCATCGCGCTCGAGATCGCGCGCGGCCTCGGGCACGCGCACGAGCGGGGCGTGGTGCACCGCGAGCTGCGCCCCGAGCGCGTGATCATCACGCCGTCGGGCGGCGTGAAGATCCTCGAGTTCGCGGCGGCGTTCGACGGCCGGCTGCCGTCGCTGCCCGAGCCGTTCGAGGGCAGCGACACGTTCGCGCGGCCCGACTACATGGCGCCGGAGCAGATCCTCGGGGCCGACACAGGCCCGCAGGCCGACGTGTTCACGCTCGGCGTGGTGCTGTTCGAGATGCTCACCGGCGCGCGCCCCTTCGACGAGCCCAAGGCGGAGGCGGAGGACGTGAATCGTACGTCGAGCGCGTCGATCGCGTCCCGCCCGTCGCGCGCGCCGCGCGAGCGCGACCGCGCGCCGCGCGAGCGCGACGAGGACCGGTGGGCCGAGGGCAGGGCCGTCGCGCACCGCATCCGCAGCGCGCCGCCGCTGCCGCTGCGGGGGCTCGTGCCCGACGTGTCGCGCGGGCTCGAGCGGGTCGTGCTCCGGTGCCTCGAGAAGGACCCGGAGCAGCGCTACGAGAACGGCCGCGCCGTCGCGGACGCCCTGGCCGAGGAGCTCTCCGAGCGCGGTCACCCGGCGTCGCGCGCGCTCATCCCGCGGGCTCTCGCGGCCGCGAAGCTCGGCGGGGACGAGCTGCCGCCCGCGCAGCTGCCGTCCGTGCGCCCCCCCGCCGAGCGGCGGAGCGCGCCGTCGCTCGCGCCCGACGTGAGCCGGCTCGTCGGCATCTTCGCGCTGGTCCTCGCGGGCGGCGCGCTCATCGAGCTCGGCCTGCGCCAGAGCGACGCGGCCGGGCCGCCGAGCGCTGAAGCGCGGCAGCCCGCCGCGGACTCCGAGGAGCGCGGCTACCTGAAGGTGCTCGCCAGGCCGTGGGCGGAGGTCGTCGTCGACGGGGAGCTCATCGACGTGACGCCGATGGCGCGGCCGATCCCGCTCCAGGCCGGCCGGCACTTCGTCACGTTCCGGCACCCGAACGCGCCCGAGGAGAAGCGCACGATCTCCGTCTCCGCCGGGCAGACGGTCACGCTCGACGTGAGCATGCGGATCGACCGGGCGGTGCTCGACGCGGGCGCGCCGCCGGTGGAGGACAGGGACGCCTCGCCCTGACGGCGAGGCGGGCAGCGCCAGCATCGGCGCGCCGGCGCGGGCCCGGGGGAACCATCGCGCCGGCGGCGGATCGCTCCGGCGCTCGAACCGACAGGTCCACTCGCGAGCCTGCATCGACGGGAGGCTGCCGAGAGAGGTCAACCTCCCGCAGCAGCGCTACCCATCCCGGCCGCTGCGCTGCGCAGCCCCGCGCCGCAGCCTCTCGAGCGCGATCAGCGGCCGCTCCCGCTTCTCGTGCAGCTCGCCGAGGCACGCGCCGCTGCCGCGCTCGAGGGCGCGGCAGCAGTCGGGCCGCGCCTCGTAGATCGAGCAAAGGAACCGGCCGAGCTCCGCGTCGAGCGTGAGCGCGGCGCAGCGGCCGTCCTCGATGCGCATGTAGCAGCGGTTGCCGATGAAGTGCGTGAGCCCCCGCGCGCGGTCATCCATGCGATCGTGGTCGCACCCGAAGACCCGGACGTACTCGGGCAGGCTCGAGAAGCAGCAGGTGCCGCACGCGGTGCACTCGGGGACGATGGCGTCGCCGGCGCCGCCCGCGCCTCTCCTGCCGCCGGCGCTCCTCGCGCCCTCGCGCGTCAGAGCCGGACCTCCACGTGCGTCCCGCGCTTCAGCTCGTCCAGCCACTTCACCTTTGCCTTCTGCAGGATCTCGGCCTGCAGCCGCTGCAGGATCTCCGGGCGGGCGGCCTCGAGCGTGGTGAAGCGCGACGGCTGGCGGCTCAGGAGCTTCATCACCACGAACGCGTCGCCCGCGCGCATCGGCCCGGTCACGTCGCCGGGCTCGATCGCCATGAGCGCGGCCTCGAGCTCCGGGGCCATCACCTCGCGCTGGCCGGTCGCCGCGGCCTGCGTCCCCTGGGGCGCGCGGACCCCGAGGTCGCCGCCCTCCTCGCGCGTCGCTGTGTCGTCCGAGAACTGCCGCGCGAGCGCCGCGAAATCCTCGCCCCCCCGCGCGCGATCCGCGAGCGCCGCGGCCAGCGCGCGGCGCTCCTCGACCGCCTCGGCGCTCGATCCGGGCAGGACGCGCAGGACGATCCACGCCGGGTGGTACTCGCGCCGCCGGCGCTCCTCGCGCACGAGACGATCGAAGGCGGACTGCACGTCCTGCTCGGTGAGGCGCACGCGGCCCTTCACGCGCAGCTGCAGCATCTTGCCCTCGAGGATCTGCCGGCGGATCTCGTCGCGGTACTCCTGCTCGGTGAGCCCGGAGGTCGTCCGCGCCAGCCGGAACAGCTCCTCGATCGTTGTCTGCTCCGCGGCGGCGATGTTCCGGAAGGCGTTCTCGATCTCCTCGGAGGTCACGCGGACATTGGCCTTCTCGGCTGCCAGGCTCTCGAGCTCCTCGTCCACCATCTTCTGGATGAGCTCGCGCAGGACCTGCGACTCGGCCGCGGCCTGCTGCGCGCCCGGCGGGACGCGCGCCTGGATCTGCAGGAGGAAGGGCCGGGCCCGCTGCCGGAGATCCGAGAGCAGGATGGCGCGATCGCCGACGACCGCGACGATGCGCTCGCTCACGACCGCGCGGGCGAGCGGGGCCGCGAGGGAGACGGCGGCGAAGAGCCCGGCGAGGGCGAGGCGGAGCGGTGCGCGCATCGGGCGCCTCTACCATTTGGCCCCAGCCGGTTCCACGCGTTTCCGGGCCGGCGCGGCCCTGCATGACGCGGCGCGCCTCCCTCGCGGCGCGCGGCGAGTCCCGCGGTCCAGCCTGTTGCCGCAGCGATCCCGGCGCGGTAAGCGGCCGCAATCACAACCTTCCCCGAGCCCACTCAAGGACAGCCTATCTCCATGTCGCAGGCCGGCGCGCTGTTCGTGCCGGACAACCCCGTCGTTCCCTTCATCGAGGGAGACGGGACCGGACCGGACATCTGGCGCGCAAGCCAGCGCGTCTTCGACGCGCGGTCGAGAAGGCGTACGGTGCGACGGGCCCTTGGCTCCGGGCGAAACCTTTCCGACAATCCCGGCCCTTTCAACCCTCGAGGAAACAGTGGAAACGCAAAATTCTACCATCATCTACACGAAGACAGACGAGGCGCCGGCCCTGGCCACCTATTCGCTCCTCCCGATCGTCGAGGCGTTCACGAAAGCCGCCGGGGTCCGAGTCGAGACGCGCGACATCTCCCTGGCGGGCCGCATCCTCGCCAACTTCCCGGAGCGCCTGACGGACAACCAGAAGCTCGGCGACCACCTGGCAGAGCTCGGCGAGCTGGCCAAGACGCCAGACGCCAACATCATCAAGCTGCCCAACATCAGCGCCTCCATCCCGCAGCTCGTGGCCGCCATCAAGGAGCTGCAGCAGCAGGGCTACGCCGTGCCGGACTATCCCTCCGAGCCGAAGACGGAGGAGGAGAAGGCGATCAAGGCACGTTACGCCAAGGTGCTCGGCAGCGCCGTGAACCCCGTCCTGCGCGAGGGCAACAGCGATCGCCGCGCCTCGCCCGCCGTCAAGGACTACGCCAGGAAGCACCCGCACTCGATGGGCGCGTGGAGCCGTGACTCGAAGAGCCACGTCGCGCACATGTCGAGCGGCGACTTCTACGGCAGCGAAAAGTCGGTCGTGGTGGACAAGGCGCAGGAGCTGAAGATCGAGCTCGTCGCCGGCGGCAAGACGACCGTGCTCAAGCCGAGCGTCAAGGTGCAGGCGGGCGAGGTCGTCGACGCCAGCGTGATGAGCGTCAAGGAGCTGCGCGCGTTCTACGCCGAGCAGGTGGCGGACGCGAAGAAGCAGGGTGTGCTGTTCTCCCTGCATCTCAAGGCCACGATGATGAAGGTCAGCGACCCGATCCTCTTCGGGCACGCCGTCAGCGTGTTTTATGCCGAGGCGCTCGACAAGCACGCGGCCACGCTGGCCAAGGTCGGCTTCGACCCGAACAACGGCATCGGCGACCTGTACAACAAGATCCAGAGCTTGCCGGCAGACGAGAAGGCGAAGATCGAGGCGGACATCAAGGCCGTCTACGAGCAACGCCCGACGCTGGCCATGGTCGATTCCGACCGCGGCATCACCAACCTGCACGTGCCCTCGGACGTTATCATCGACGCCTCGATGCCGGCGGCCATCCGCTCCAGCGGCAAGATGTACGGCACCGACGGCAAGCTCTACGACACCAAGTTCACGATCCCCGATCGCTCCTACGCCGGCATCTACCAGGCCACGATCGAGTTCCACAAGCAGCACGGGGCGTTCGACCCGCGCACGATGGGCAGCTCGCCGAACGTGGGGCTCATGGCGCAGGCCGCGGAGGAGTACGGCTCACACGACAAGACCTTCAAGATCGCCGAGAGCGGCACGGTGCGCGTCGTCGACGCCTCCGGCAACGCCCTGCTGGAGCAGAAGGTCGAAGCTGGCGACATCTTCCGCGCTTGCCAGACGAAGGACATCGCGATCAAGGATTGGGTCAAGCTGGCCGTCAACCGCGCGCGCGCCACGGGCGCCCCGGCGGTGTTCTGGCTCGACGAGAACCGCGCCCACGACAAGAACCTGATCGCCAAGGTCAAGGCCTACCTGTCCGAGCACGACACCAACGGCCTGGAGCTCCCGATCAAGAGCCCGGTGGAGGCGATGCAGTTCACGCTCGGCCGCATGAAGGAGGGCAAGGACACCATCAGCGTCACCGGCAACGTGCTGCGCGACTACCTGACGGACCTGTTCCCGATCCTGGAGCTGGGCACCAGCGCCAAGATGCTCTCCATCGTGCCGCTGCTGGCCGGTGGCGGCCTCTACGAGACCGGCGCCGGCGGCTCGGCGCCGAAACACGTCCAGCAGCTGCAGAAAGAGAACTACCTGCGCTGGGACTCGCTCGGTGAGTTCCTGGCGCTGCAGGTCTCGATCGAGGACCTCGCCAACAAGACCAACAACGCCAAGGCCAAGGTGCTCGCCAAGGCGCTGGACACGGCGATCGGCCTGTTCCTCGAGAACAACAAGAGCCCGGCGCGCAAGGTCGGCGAGATCGACAACCGCGGCAGCCACTTCTACCTCGCGCTCTACTGGGCGCAGTCCCTCGCCAAGCAGACCGAGGACAAGGAGCTGGCGGCCAGGTTCGGCGAGCTCGCCAGGACCCTGACGGACAACGAGTCCAAGATCGACGGCGAGCTGATCGGCGCGCAGGGGAAGCCGGTAGACCTCGGCGGCTACTACCACTTCGACGATCAGAAGACGTTCGCCGCGATGCGGCCCAGCGCCACGCTGAACGCGGCCATCGACGGCTTCTCCTGAGCCGCGCGGGGCCCCCGCCGAGCGCGCGCGTGTCCACAGGCGACGCGCTCGGCGGCCACGGCCGCCGAGGCTCGAGTGCCACCACTCGAACCAGAGCGGTTTTCGCTTGGGTTTGATGCAGACGTCTGTCGTCCTTCGTCTGTCGTCTCTCGCCTTCCGTCTTCCGTCTTCCGTCTTCCGTCTCTCGTCTTCCGTCTTCCGTCTTGCGTGCTCGTCCTTCGTGCGCGTGCGCGTGCGCGATTCCCCGGAGTCAGCGCGCACGCGCACGCGCACGGGGAAGACAGACGGAAGACGGAAGTCGGTGTACCAATTCCGGGACAGCTCCGGCCAACGCGGAAACAGAGCGATGGCGGGCGCCTCGCTGGCTCAGCCGGAGCCGGGATACACCGTCCGCCGGGACGCGCGCTCGCGGACGGCCTCGCGCGCGAGCGCGTCGGCGCGCTCGTTGAGCAGGACGCCCGCGTGCCCCGGCACATACACGAGGCGCGCGCGCGGGCGCGACGCGAGCACGCCGCGCAGCGACGCGATGAGCTCCGCGTTCGCCTTCGCCTTCCACCCCTTCTGGAGCACGCCGATCGAATACTGGCTGTCCGTGTGGATGACGATGGGCCGCTCGGGCTCGTCCACCTCCTCGAGCGACCGGAGGATGGCTGTCAGCTCAGCGATGTTGTTGGTCGCGGTGCCTAGGTACTCGCTGCGCTCGATCCGCCGGCTGCCGTCGATGACCACCACGCCGAGCCCGGCGGGCCCCGGGTTGCCCGAGCACGCGCCGTCGGCGTAGACGATGACGGCCCCTTCCGGGACAGGCGCGGCGGCGGTCGCCCCCCGCGCCGGCGCCTTGCGCTGCGCGCGCGCTGGCCCGGACGCCGCCGGAGCCCCCACCGCCCCCTCCGGCTGCTCGCCGGAGCGCGCCTTGACGACCGCCTCGGCAGGGCCGCAGGTGTCGTCGGGCAGCACCTTCGGGTCGACGATGGTCAGGTTGTCCGGGCGCGCCCTGTACTTGCGGCCGTCGTGCGGCTTGTAGCGGATCTCGACGCCGCCCCCCTCCTCCACGGCCAGGGCGCCGGCGCCATCCGCGCGGGCGTAGACGGTTTGACCTCGAAGCGATGCGCGAACCCAGGGCACGCGCGCACCCTGGCACGGATCGAGGGCCGCCGGTACGGGGGACCAGGCCGGGCGAGCGCGGCTGCTCGGGCCTGACCGGCGCGGTGAGGCGGGAGAGAGCGCGTCGCCTTCCTGTCCGCGCGAAGGCCCAGGCGCGCACAGGGAGAGGCGACGCGAGCGCCGTCGCCGCGGCGCGTCGCGCGATCAGGGGTCGATGCAGAGGGCGAGGGACCACGCGTTGAGCGTGCCGGAGTCGGACCCGGCGTCGTCCCCGACCCGGAGCGTCCACGTGCCGTTCGCCGGCCCGGACGAGAGCGCCGCGAACGACGACTCCGGGCGGTAGCACCCGCGGAACGGCGCCATCCCCGCCGTGACCGGGGCCGTACAGCCCATATCGAAGATCGTCCCGCGGTAGTTGCGGGCACGCCGCGCCGCCGCAGTCGCGGTCCGTCTCGGCCCCGTTCTTCGCACCGTCGCTGCACGACGACGCCGCGCACCGTCCGTCCCTGCAGATGCCGCTCCGGCAGTCCGCGTCGGCGAGGCAGGCGGCCAGGTCCGCGCACGGCACGCAGGCGGGTTCCGAAGTCCAGCGAAATCGCCCACGCCGAGCGGTCGACATAGGATCCTCGCGCCCGTGCTGCATGCCGCAAACCGACGAGGTCGCCGAACCGGAACTTTTCGATTCAGCGGCCTTTCCTGGCCGGTGCATGACGGTTCAGGCGACGAGCTCCGTGAATATCCCCTTGGGTAGCGACGAATCTCCGAAATCATCCGTGGGAGCCCCGCCGTCCTTGGTCACGCCTGCTGCCGTCAACAGTGTGTTCAGCATCTTGTTGACGCCCGTCGACGCGTCTCCCGCCTTGCCGTCTTGGCCGCCGTCTGGCTGCTTGCCGGATCCGACCACGACTTGGAGGCCTTTCTTGAAAAATCCGTTCGCCGTCCCCGCCAAAATCCAGGGAACATTGCTGAACGAGTGGGCGCCGGTGGCGATCTGGTTCGTATACACCGCGACGCCCTGATCGAGCAGCGGCCCGGTCGGGGTGCTGTACGACGCCAGCAAGTCGAGCAGGTACTTGTAGCGGTTCATCATCAGGCGATCGACCGCGTGACAGAGCTCCAGACCGTTGCGGACGTTCCTGTGCGAGGCATCGTGAAATTTGAACGTTTGGCCGTTGATCGTGTAATTATGATCGTCTTCGCGATCACCGATCTTCAGCACCGCCGCGCGGCTATAATCCGCCGCGGCCGAGAACGCCATCAGATCCATATGCAACTTGATGAGTGTCTCGTGCGACGCCTGGTCGTAAGGCTTCGAGTCGAGCTCCCTCATACTCGCCACATCCGCGTCCGACACGGTCAACGGCGTGCTGGACATCCTCACTTCGATGTCACGGATCGCAGTGAGGTGCTGATCTAGCCGGTCATGGTCGCTCTTGCTGAGCTCGGGCCGTGCGAGCAGAGCTTGGATTTGGGCGCGCAGAACGTCGTTGATGCTCTTGCTGCGTGCGGCGCGCAACATCTGCGCCTCGGTTTCCGCTGCGCTCGATGCCATGCCGTCGCCGACCACGCCGATGATCCTTTGGTACGCTTTGTAAGGCGAGTCGATGTACACACGCGCTTGGTTCGGCGCGACGTACGAGACGTACCCAGGGATGTCGAAGCCAGTCCCGCCAGGTGAATACATGCCCGCGTGAAGCACGAGCGGGTCGCGCCCGGGCGGATTTTTGGCCTTCGCGATGGCGGTATCGACCGAGCTTCCCGAAGACGAAACTGTCGTGCCGCTACCAGAGAACTTGGCGCCGGTGAGGATTTGCGCATCCGCAGCCGAATGCGAGCAACCGGAGGAGTTGAAAGGGAGATTGACGCCTCGAACGACGAGGAGCCTATCGGCGTAGTCCGAGAGCTCGCCGGTCGCGCGCGTCCGCTTGTCCGCCAGCATGTTCTCCTTGGTCAGAGTGCCAGTCGTCGTCGGCCAAAACATCTCCGGCTCGCCGCCGCCGCCCAAGGTCACGCCGGTCTGAACGACGCCATTGCCGGCCACCATGATGATGACGAACGGGGAGCGCGTGGGGGTCTGGGCCGCTGCGGTTCGGGGCATGAAACCCTCGAGCAGCGGCAGACCCAACATCAGGCCGCCGGCTCCTTTCAACACCATGCGTCGATTGAAGTGGAACGGATTCGACTTTCGCGTGTTCATGGGTTGCTCTCAGGGAAGGCGATTGAGAAACTCATCGCTCGACACGATGGCCAGCTCGAGATCGTGAAGCGAGACCATCCCGTCGCGCGACAGCCGGGCGTAATAGTCGACGAGGGGCTGCTCTTCGGCCGCGAGCTTTCGACCGTGGAGATAGCTCATCATGTTCTGCAGGTAGCAGGCGTGAGTCTCCTTCGCGTCTGCCAGGAGATGCGAGAGCTCGACACCATTGCTGAAGCTCTCGAGCTGTCCGTCCAAGGTGTAGCTATCGCCAGCATTGACCGGTTTGCCCTGATCCGTCGTCCGGTACTTGCCGATGGCATCGTAGTTCTCGAATGCAAAGCCGAGCGGGTTGAAAAGCTTGGCGTGGCAGACCTCGCCGCAGGTGCCTTTGCCGGTCGTCCTCTCGACGCGTTCACGGTTGGTCAGACCTGGGGTGTTGTCTAGTCCTTTTCCGATGGCGTTGGGATCCGGCGCCGGCATCGTCTTGCACAAGATCCGCGTTGCGATGAACACGCCGCGGTGGATGATGTCGGGCTCGCTGCCCGAGATATACGACGAAAGGAACCCCGGTTGGGTGAGCAGCCCCGAGCGCTGGCTGGGATCGAGGTCGACCTTCGTGAGCATGGACGGGTCGGTCGACACATTGCCGCTAACCCCATAAAGAGGCGCCAGCAGCGAGTCCACGAAGCCGACCGGCGTCGTGTAAAAGTCTTTGACGCCGCGGCCCTGCGTGAAGATCCAGTTGATGAACTGAAGCACCTCGTGCCGCATCGCCGCCGGTGTGCCGGGCTTGAAGTCGGGGAACAGCGTCGGGTCGCGCGTGATGCCGTCGTACGTACCGAGGCGATAAACTTGCAGGTTGAAGTTGTTCAGGCCCGCGATGCCTGCCGGGCTGTCCAGCAGTCGCTTGATTTGCGCGAGCAGGCTGGATTTTTCGCGCAGCTGACCCGCTTCGGCGGCGGCGAACAGCTCGTCGTCCGGCATGGTGTTCGTGATCGAAAGCGCCAGCTTGGTGGCAAGCTCCCAGTCGTCCAGCGGGACTTGGGCGGCGCCCGCGGCGGCCTTGCCGAGCTCGGTCCGATAAAGGAAGTGCGGCGATTGCAGCATCGCCTGGATCACCAGGCTGACACCAGCTTTGAAGGGATCCACTCCGGGGTAAAGCGTCGGCCCCTGATTGAAGAGCCCGAGCTCCGTGGCAACTTCCTCGTCCGTCAATGGACGACGGAATGCGCGCTTCCCGAATGACGTGATGAAAGCCTTGCCGCGCCCCGCGGTGTCCATCGGAGCGTCCGCGGGGACGAGTCGCGCGAGCGCGGCGTCGTCGCCCGTCACCTTGTCGGCGAGCTTCTCGGCGGCGTCGGCCAATTGCTGGCGTAACTGTTCCGTGACGAACAGCGCCTCGGCCTCGTTGTCGAAGCCGAGGACTGGATCTCCGGAGACGATGCTGTCCACGTCCGAGATGTCGGATAGCTTCAGCAGATCGCGTACGCTGTTCGACCACTGCTGCCGACTAAGCCGCGCCATGCGAGGCGTGGGAACCAGTCCGATCGACGGGGGCGACTGCGGGACCGCGTCGAGGTCCGAGCCGTCGCCAGGCTCGCCCGTTCCGATGTCGCCCGTACAGCCGAGAGCGAGGGGAAGGAGACCAACGAGCCAGACTGCCTTCGCGTACCGCGCGACGCGCGGGAGCAAAGTCTTGATGCGTCCGTTGCGCGTCAGCGGCTGAGTGGCTTCTTTCCTCGAATGTTGCGTCACCGGGACCTCTTTTCACGGTCGTTATCTGTTAGGTGCCCAATACCGTGCATGGCCATCGAGAGCCAAAGAGCCGACGCGCCGCTCCGATCGTTCATTGGTTGTCAGCAAGCAGATTATAATCCAGCCGAAGCTGTGACGAGTCGCGAAGACGCCAGCGTGGCGTAGGCAATATTACACAGCTGAGTGAGCTCGAGCTCGTTTGGATCTGTTGGTCTTTGTAGGCGGACCAGTGGAACGTACTTTTTTTTGTACGTTATGTCAACTGCGGGTCGCTGGTGTGAAATTCTCGACAGGTCGGAATGGCTGTGCGCGGACTACCCTCCTGGGCACGGCGCGGCCGGCAGCAACGCCCTAAAGCTTCCTACCCGCTGCCCGCGCTGCCGCCGCCGGTCTTGTGGGTGACCGCGACGGTGCCGCTCGGCGGCATGCCGCTCACGCCGTTGCCGAAGCGCAGTGTGGCGCGATCATTCTGGTCCACCGTGACGACGAGGTGCCGGTCGTTGGGGCGCGAGTCGAGGAAGCTCTCGACTTCGGTGAACGCGCCCTGCGGCGTCGACACGAGGGCCGAGCCGTCGAGGTGCGGAGCGACGTCGAGGTGCAGTTCGAGGTCCGCGAGCCCGCGCGCGTCGAAGAGCTGCTTGTGCGTCTTCGAGTTCTCGACCAGGGCGAGGACGCGCGGCGGATCGGCGGCTGCTGCGATGACGGCGGGCGCCGTGAGGTGGAAGCGCACGGGCTCGGTGACCTCCTGGGTGCGCAGCACCGTGCCGGCCAGGATGGTCACGCTGGCCACGGGCACGCGCGCGAGCTGGAGCCACACCTCGGCGGTCGCCGCCTGCGCGCCGTGGAGGCGGTAGCCGAGCATCTTCGCCAGAGCGGTCGGGTAGCCCCGGGTCGTCGCCTTCCCGGGGCCCCCACGGATCCGGACGTGCAGATTTCCCGCATCCGGCTCTTCGAAACACGGCTTCGCTACACGATTCGGACGGCGGTCGGCTTCAGAAGCGGGTAGCGCTTCAGGAGCCGATTCATTGCCGCCCAGGAGAGACCACGCTGGGAGCGGCGATGCAGCCATCGCCACCACACCCGCGTGGCCCAATGCAGAAGAGTCCAGAGCCTCGCCCGATTGCCAGGGCGGCCATAGTAGCCGTAGTGGCCTCGGAGCTTCAGGTTCAAGACGTGCTGCTGCCTCTCGAGTGGTTCATGGCGATGGGCCTTGCACCACTGCGAGATACCCCTCAATGCCCGTTGGAAGCGATCCGATGCCGTTCGCGTCTTCACTGCCCACTTGCCCGCGAGGCTCTTGCCCCAGTGGATGGTGAAGCCGAGGAAGTCGAAGGTGGCCGGCTTGTACGGCCCCTCGTCCGCGTCGCGTCGGCGCGTCATCCGGTCCGGCCGCTTGAACGGCAGAAGCCGGGTCTTGTCCGGGTGCAGCGTCAGACCGTACTTGCTGAATCGCTTCGGTAGCACAGCCATCACGCGGCGCGCGTCCTCCTCGTACTCGAACAACATCACAGCGTCATCGGCATAGCGCACCAGATGGGCTCGGCCGCGCATGCGCGGTCGCACCTCTCTGGCAAACCACACGTCGAACACCTCGTGCAGAAGGACATTCGCAAGAATCGGGGAAACGACCCCGCCTTGCGGACTACCCGCATCCGGGTACTTCAGACTTCCGTCCTCGAGCACTCCCGCATTCAACCACTTACCTATCAGGCGTAGAATCGCTCCATCGCATATCCGGCGACGCAGCACTTCGCCCAGACGCTCGTGATCGATCGAGTCAAAATACTTCCGTATATCGATCTCGATGACCCAACCGCCAGCCATCCTCATCGCCTCTCGGTGCAGCTCGTCCAGCGCTTGTTGCGCCGACCGGCCGGGACGAAAGCCGTACGAGCAGTCCAGAAACTCCTCCTCGTAGACGGCTTCAAGCACCATGGCAACTGCGCGTTGCAGCACCTTATCCTCGAAAGTTGGAATACCGATCGGCCTCGTTTCCGAGCCAGACCCTTTCGGGATATGGACTCTGCGCACCGGCGGCGCACGGTACGTGCCGGACTTCGCGCGTTCGAGAAGCGACCGGAGGTTGTCCTCCAGGTGTGCCGCATAGTCGTCCGCACTCTGTCCGTCCACGCCCATCGCGCCATCTTTGCGCGTCCTTCGGTGTGCCTCACGTAGCCATTCCAGGTCGATGTGATGAGCAAGCGTCGTGAGCGGCTGTTCGCGGAGTTGCCGCGCCAGCCCTGCTATCCGTTTGAGTCGCGTTGAGATGGGTACCAAGCCCGATGTCTCTTCCATCTTTCCCTCTTACGGTTCCGTGTCCCGGCGCGCCCTTCGCTCCACGGGGTCCCACGGCTCGGTTCCCCCGATTCGTCGCTACTATGGCGCGCTCCGACGTCCCGCTGCCCCGCTTCGGCTTCGCTCGCGCTCGCCTTCACGGTTCCGTCTCACGACGGAGCCAATGGGACCTCCCAAGTTCCTCGGCGACCCTCGCCACGCATGCCCCGGCTCTTCGACTCCGGTGGAATCTCAGGAGCAGGCCTCCGGGAACATGTCCCTACGCATCGCTCCCTCGATGTTGCCTTCCGGGCTTACGGTCCCGTCGGCTTCCACGACTTCTTTCTTTCGGAGCCCGATTCCGCGGCCCGCGTGCTCGCTGTCTACGCTTCGTAGTCCGGGTTGCCCTCGGTCACCACGCAAGACTCGCTTCCGACTGGCGGCCCTACCTTGGTCGGGCAGGAATTCAACCCGCTGGGTCGCTACATCAGGTTTCAGTTGGTGTGGACTTCACATGGCATCCTCCTGATCGAAGCTGTGCTTGGCGCACCGTAGGTAAAAGAAGCCGGATCGCTGCGCGAAGAAGTGTGGCGCGGCGAGCGCCGCCGCCGCGGGCACACCGGCGCCGCGGGCACGCCGGCGCGATCAGGGGTCGATGCAGAGGGCGAGGGACCACGCGTTGAGCGTGCCGGAGTCGGATCCGGCGTCGTCCCCGACCCGGAGCGTCCACGTGCCGTTCGCCGGCCCGGACGAGAGCGCCACGAACGACGCCTCCGGGCGGTAGCACCCGCGGAACGGCGCCATTCCCGCCGTGACCGGGGCCGTACAGCCCATGTCGAAGATGGTCCCGCGGTAGTTGTCGCCGGAGCCTCCGTTGTCGCTCGAGACCTCGACCGTCGAGCCCGCCGGAGACGTGAGCGAGACGTCGATATCCCCATCGAACGGGTGCGTTATGTCGAGCTCCAGCGACACGCGCCGGATCACGCCGACCGACGGGACCGCGAGCGCGCTCGAGACGGTCGAGCGATCCGCGACGTTCCTGGGCACGTCCGCGGACGACTGCACCCACAGCACCTGCCCGGGCGGGCAGTCGCCCACGACGGCCTCGCAGCCCAGCGCGCAGTCCGGGTCGTCGCAGTCCGTCTCGCCGTCGAGGTCGTTGTCGTCCGCGTCGCCGCAATCGCGCTCCTTGGTGTAGGTGCACACGCTGGGCGTGCTCCGGCAGGTGTAGCCCGCCTCCACGGCGCACGTCGCGCTGCAGCCGTCGCCGCCCGACGCGTTAGCGTCGTCGCACCCCTCGACGCCGGCCCGCACGAACCCGTCCCCGCAGCGCGCGGCGCGGCACGTGATGGGGCAGCCGTCGGCGCTGTCGGTGTCGCCGTCGTCGCACTCCTCGCCAGCCCGGACCGCGCCGTCGCCGCAGCCCTCGATGAGGCACGCGGGGCTGCACCCGTCGCCGGCGCTCCGGTTTCCGTCGTCGCACGCCTCCACGCCGGTGCGCACGAACCCGTCCCCGCACGCCGCCCGCGCGCAGCTCACCGGGCACGCGTCCGTGTTGCTCGCGTTGCCGTCGTCGCACGCCTCCACGCCGGCCTGCGCGAACCCGTCGCCGCACGCCGCCGCCGCGCACGTCGCGAGGCACGCGTCGGTGTTGCTCGCGTTGCCGTCGTCGCACGCCTCGCTGGCGGCGTTGACGACGCCGTCGCCGCACGCCGGCGCGGCGCACTCCCCTGCGGCGCTGCACACGCCGCTCAGGCAGTCGCGCCCAGCCGCGCACCGCATGCCGGCGGCGCACCCGGCGCACGCCGGGCCGCCGCAGTCGATGTCCGTCTCCGCGCCGTTCCGGGCGACGTCGGTGCACGAAGGGAGGCACGTCGTCCCGGAGCACCGGCCGCCCAGGCAATCGTCGTCCACGGCGCACGCCTTGCCGGTGGCGCACGGCGAGCACGCCGGGCCGCCGCAGTCGCGGTCCGTCTCGTCCCCGTTCTTCGCGCCGTCGCCGCACGAGGAAGCCGCGCACCGTCCGTCCCTGCAGATGCCGCTCCGGCAGTCCGCGTCGGCGAGACAGGCGGCCAGGTCCGCGCACGGCACGCAGGTGGGGCCCCCGCAGTCCGCGTCGGTCTCGTCCCCGTTCGCCACACCGTCGCCGCAAGCGGGCGCCACGCACCGGTTCGCGACGCAGACGTTGCTCAGGCAATCGCCCGCGGCGAGGCACTCGACGCAGGCGCCGTTCCCGTCGCAATAGCGACCTCCGGCCGCGCCGGGCCCGCCGCACACCGTGGCCGCCGGCGCCGGCGGGTTCTCCGGCGCGCCGGCGACGCAGACGTCCGCCGAGCACGGGTCTCCGTCGGAGAAGGCGTCTCGCTCGTCATCGAGCTCGATCACGGCGCCTCGGCCGTCGCAAACACTCTTCTTGCAGTCGCCTGGGGCCTGCTCGGCCACGGGCTTGCCCCGCGGGGCCGGGTCGAGGCCGCACCGGCCGCCCTCGCAGGTGCGCCGCTGGCACTCGCTGTCGACCCCGGGGCAATCCGCGGCCGCGCCGCACGGCGCCCCGCCCCCTCCGCCCGCGCCGTTCCCCCCGCCCTCTCCGCCGCCTCCGCCCCCTCCGCCCGCGCCGTTCCCCCCGCCGCCGACTTCCGGGCCCGACGAATCCCGGGGGCGATCGCAGCCCGCCGCGGTCATGGCAGCGACGATGACGAGCGGCGACAGGACCCTCATGAACGGAGCGCTTCTGAAGAGGTCCGCTGGCACTGGCATCTCGATCTCCTCCGCGTACCGCGGGAACGGCGATGTCCCTTCAAGGCTCGATCCGAGCCTGACGGACACGCGCGGTCGATCATCAGCGCACTAGACTGATATGGAATCGAGAGGACGCCAGCGGCCGAGCGCGCGACATTGCCGAGAAGCCGTGCGGACATTCAGGCTCCGGCGGGCGGCCAGGGCGGCGAGCACGTCATCGTCCAGCAGGGTACGCCGAAGCGGCGTGTGCTGTCGGGCGCCGACATGCACGAAGGGATGCGAGTCCGCGGCGGCGTATCCGGACGGCCGCCGCCTTCCGTCGGGCTCGTGTGACGAACATGCCACGGCGAGAGCATGAGCGACGACGTGGTCGAACGATGCGAGCCCTCGCCGTCCTGCGCTCGCTCCTCACGTCACAGCTCGAGACTGTCCGATCTCAGTTGCACGTGCCGACGGTGAAATGCACACCGCTGTCGATCGCATCGCCACCGGGGCCCTGATCCGCCGGAACGGTCACCTTGCACACCGCGGTGGTGGCGTTACCAGCTTCGTCGCTGACCTCGAACTGGATCTTGTAGACGCGGCCGTCCTGGTCATCCGAGCGCTCGGCTCGCAGTCGGACAGAGGTCGCGTCGATGATCATATCGTCGGTCGTGTTGCTATCGCCGAAGCCATCCTCTACCTCGTCGGACGTCACACAGGTGATGGTGGGGTCAGCGTTCTCGAGATCGAGCACGCCCTGGCATTGGTCGTTGATCTCGATCCCGCACTGGTCAAGGCTCACAGTGACGTAGCGGTGATTGGGCGGCCAGAGCTCACCCGCACCGCCGACCGAGACGGTCGGCGGAGTCGTATCGACGACAGCGACGTTGAACTGGCAGGTCGAATCATTGCCCGACGCATCGCTCGCGGTGCAATCGACGGCGGTGTCTCCGAGATCGAAGATCGAGCCGGAAGGCGGCACGCACGCCACCGACGCTTCACCGCAGTTGTCGCTGGCCGTCGCGTTACCGTGATCGACCGTCGCGCCGCCATTCACACATTCAGCGGTTTGATCGGCGGGGCACTCGATGTCGGGCGGAGTGACGTCCACCACGGTGACGGTGCCTGTGCACGAGTCGCTCGCCCCGGAGGGGTCCGTGCAGGTCAGGGTGACGCCGGTCGCGCCCAGCGGATAGGGACCCGCAGGGGTCTGCACGCACGTGATCTCATCCCCGTCAGGGTCGGAGGAACCGCCGTCGATCGACGCGTTGGCCGAGCACACGGCGTCAGCGGGTACGATGACGTCCTTGCACTTGGCGACCGGGGGACGATTACACGTGAAACTTCCACCCTTGAGGAAGATGTTGGAGTCCAGGTTCTGATCGCCTGCGTCGCCGATCGCCAGGCGAATGTGGTTCACACCGGGATTGACCGGCGCCTCGGCCGTGAAGACCACGGTGAGCCCATCCATTTCGGTACAGACTGCCCCGCCGCCGTCACTCAGGTCATTATTGATGAACTTATCGCAATGGCCGCCGGCCAGGGGATCGTACGGATTGCCGCAGTTCACGTTGTTGATCGCCACCGGAGTTGCCGTACCCGGGATCAGCGCCACATTCGTGCCATTGACAAAGAAACCAAACACGTCATTGAAAGAACTATTGACAAACTCGTTATATTCGTCCGACGTGAAGACGTACTGGAACGTGAGCGCTTCGGTACCGGGACACTCGAAGTCGAACTCGAGGACGGTCGCGTCGAGGGTAGAAAAACCGGGGATGAGACCGTCGAGATCTGCATCGCCGGGCAGATCGTTGTTCGTCGTCACGTTGTCCTGCGCGTTCGGCCCGACGACCGACGCGATGTTGCCGCTGCTCAAGATGACGCCGCTCTCGAATCCGATGGGCTCCGTTCCTCCCGTGAACGTTCCAGCCGCGATATTCGCGCCCGTGAAACTGACATTGCTGACCACCGGCGCGCCTGCTCCGCTCCCCAGCAAGGTGTTGACCAGATCGCTCGGGCTCAGCGTGTTCAGGTCGGTGGTGGACAGGCTCGGGCAAGCCTGCTCTGCCCCGATGTCCGCAGGAGCTTCCGACGCAGAGATTGAGGGCTCGGCAGGCGCCCAGTTGCTCTCCCCAGGCCCGATCACTGGACGAGGCGGCATTGCCTCCCCTGGCAAGAGCGCCTGGCGCACTTCGCCTGTCTCGCCATCGCCCGAGGCGTCCTCGAAAGCGCATCCTCCGGCTGTCAGAAGCGTCGCGCTGGTCAGCAATGTTATCGTCGGAATTGTTCTCACTTGCCCCCCGGCTCATCGCCCATGAAGGGCGACTTCGCACGGTACGATACGGATCTTGCTCGCGCAACAGACCTTTGACTTCCCGAAACATCTGTGGATTGCACCTCACCGAGGAATTCGTTGTGGCCCGGGCAAACTCAGGAGCATCCATCGAACGGGAGCGTAGGTAACGGCGTGCTCGGCGCAGGACCTGTCCGTCACCTCCGCGTCGTGGGACAGGCCGCCGTCCCAGATCACGCGCACACGCCGCAGGCGGCGGCGCTCTCCAGGCAGCTCCGGTGAGATCCCACACACGCGGCGAGCTCGATGAACCAGCCGCGCGTCCTCCCGGTGTGGACGACGAGCGCCGTCACGAAGTTCACGGTTCCGTGCCGGATGCACTCGAACTCTTGGTGCTCGATCTGGCGATGACGCACCGGCCGGGCGGGCGCCAGCGTTCGAGCGCCTCGAGGTTCGGTCGCCTTCAAGCTCCTCGGCCGGCGATCACCGATCGTTGGACCGCATCATCGCCGGGGCTCGCGCGGGGCTACAGGTTCGGCCGCGCAATGGACACCGACTCGGCGCCTCGACGAGCCCCGAGCAGCGCAGCGCGTGGATACCGGAGGACCCCCGGCGAGCCATGGAGGCGGGCGCTCGTCGAGCACGTCTTCGCCGCGTCGAGCGGATTGCCTCCGGCGGCGACCTCCACGTAGCTTCCCCGGATCCGCGCGTGCCGCTTTCGACGCGCGCCCAACCAAGGAGGTCGATTCATGCCCAAGCAACCTGTGCAAGACCCCACGGACGTAGATCAGCTCTCGGCTGCCCAGATCGAGGAGCGCGTCGAGAAGACGCTCGAGCACATCGAGGCCATCAAATCGCTCTGGCCTGGTCTCGAGCGGCTCGAGGAGGGCCGGCGCAAGCGCAGCGTCGGCCGCAGCCTCGGTGTGCTGGGGCCTCCGCTGGCCAAGCTGTTTGCGCTCCTGCGCCCCAGGGACGGCAAGGACAGCACGCTCGCTCGATCGTTCCACGTGCTCGGGGACCAGGACGATGGCGATGACCCGGAGCGATTCGAGGTGGAGCTGCTCGAGCGGCGCCTGAAGCGCGCCGTGGCCGAGCAGAAGGTCGCCGACGCGCTCGAGGACCTGGCGCGCCACCTGGACGACGACGCCCTCGCCACCGGCGAGATGGTCATCGGTCCGGGCCTCGCCGCGCTCGATCTGGCGCGCACGATCGCCCGCCAGAACGCGACCTTCCGCGCCATCCTGGCGCCGGTCCTCGACGACTTCCGGGCGATGACCAAGCAGGCGCGCAAGGGGAAGAAGCCCGAGGCGCAGAGGGACGAGCCAGCGCAGCCCGCGCCGCTCTGAGGTCGTTCGCCGCTGCGTCCGAGCCGCTGGCTCTACCGGGTACCCCGCGGCGGCGCCTGGTGCACTCCCCCCGGCGGCGGTGCCATCGGTTGGATCTCAGCCCCTTGTGCGCCACTCCCTCGCGGGGTGTCCAGCGGCACCCCGCAAGGCATCCGCCGGCACCCCGCAAGGCATCCGCCGGTACCTCGCAGGGCATCCGCCGGCACCCCGCAAGGCATCCACCGACACCCCGCAAGGCATCCACCGGCACCCCGCAAGGCATCCGCCGGCACCCCGCAAGGCATCCGCCGGCACCCCGCAAGGCATCCGCCGACACCCCGCAAGGCATCCGCCGGCACCTCGCGAGGGACTGGCGGTACCCCGCGAGGGATCCATGAAGCAAGAAGCTCACCGCCGAGTGCTGCTCCTCCTCGCCATCCGCCTGCCGGTTCATTCGGCGGAGGCACAGCCTCGTCAGTATTCGACGTCCTGCTTGAAGACGAGCTCCGAGGACGGCGACTCGGGATTGCTGTTCTTCTCGAGGGTGACGACGAGCTCGAACCGGGTGAGCGGCACGCTCGCGTCCTTGAGCTTGCCGGTGCGATCCTCGGCGTCGTAGTTGAGGGCGCCGACCCGCTGCCAGGGCGAATCGCTGTCCGGGCGCGCCCACACGACGAAGGCGGTGCTGGACGACTCGAGGCGATCCGGCGGCGGGAGGTTCTTCGCGTTGATGTCGAGGCGAGTCATGGCCGCGTCGAAGTTGACGTCGGCCACGACCACGGCGTCGGCGCCCGGCGCCTTCCCCATGCCCTGCGGCGTGTAGCGCAGCGGGCCGCCGCAGCCCGCCATCATCGCGCACGCGAACGCCACGACAGCGAGCCGCAGCACCTTCGATTCATGTCCTCTCATCTCGGTAGATCCTCCTTCGTCCCTCTGCTGCGGGCGAAGACGCCTCGCGGAGCCGCCGGCACCGGCCGGCGGCTGAAACAGTCGCGACATCATAGCCGCTCCGCCGCGCCGACGGCGCTCCGCCGATGCGGGGCGGCGACCGGGCGCGCTGAACGCGCCGGAGCGCCGGCCGCCGCCACCCCGGCGGCCTCGATCGCGGGCGCGGCGCGCTCCCCGCCCGGTCGCCGCGGCCGCGCGGGCCCGGCCGCTGGGCGTCGCGGCGCGCGGTCCGGTCTCCGGAGATGGGCGGGCGTCGCGGGGCCGCACGATCGCATGGCGAAGCGCCGCCCATCGACTAAAGTCTCGAATTCGAGATGGATTTGGCACACACACGGCTCGGAGCACGGGGCGATCGCTGGTCGACGTCGCGGGGGATCCTGGATGTCCGCACCCCCGCGTCCGACGTCGTGACGCGGCGTTTCGAGGGGTACGCGACGCTCGACCTCATCGAGCCGGCGGTCAGGCACCTGGAGACCCTCATCGACTCGGGCCTGCACCCCATCGTGTTCGACGATTTCGAGCTCGGCACCGGCTACGACAGCGACGTCCGCACCAAGCTCACGGCGTGGCACCTGCGGAACGCCGGCAAGCTGAAGGAGGTCCATATCCTCGTCCGGCCGGGGCTCATCGCCATGGGCGTCACGGTCGCCAACCTCGCGACGGGCGGCAGGTTCGTCGTGTACACGGACCGCTCGACCTACGAGTGGGCGCTCGCGGGCGTCCTGACGGCGAGGATCACGGCCGGGCCCGCCTCGTCGGTGCGCGCGCCGTCGCTGCGCTGACGCGCGCTCCTGGCAGCGCGCAGCCGGCGCGCGGATGGATCGCGCGCCGCCGGCCCCGGCTCACGGGTGCTGCACGGCCTCGTTCGCCGGGGCGCTCCTCGCGCCGAGCGTGATCTCGCTCATCCGGCTCGTGTGCTTTCCCTCAATGCCCTCGTAATGGCGGCGGATCGTCGCCATGTCGGCCTCTATATCGCCCGTCGGGTAGAAGACGTGGAGGATCCCGCCTCGCTTCCGGGGGAAATCGAGGTAACCGAGGAGGATCGGGACGCCGGCGCCGAGCGCCACGTAATAAAAGCCCGTCTTCCACCGCTTCGTGCGCGAGCGCGTGCCCTCGGGCGCGATGATCAGATGGAGCTCGTCGCGCTGCTTGAGCACGTCGACCACGGCCGCGACGAGGTTGTTCCGGTCGCGGCGATCGACGGGGACGCCGCCGAGCCACCTGAAGAACCAGCCGAACGGCGGCTCGAAGAGGGTGTGCTTGCCGAGCCACGAGAACTCGAGGTCGAGCACGTAGCTCACCGCGAGCGTGAACGGGAAGTCCCAGTTCGAGGTGTGGGGCCACGCGATCAGCACCGCCTTCGGCGGGAGATCCTTCACGCCCTCCTCGCGCCAGCCGAATACAGAGAGCCAGGTATGGCCGACAACCCGGCGAATCGCGCGGCGGGTTGCTGAAAAACGCGGGGCAGGTTCGCTCGGCATGGATGACCTCGACGGCTTGGCAGCCGGAGGTTCGTCGTGGACCGGGTGGATGTCACGTCACGCTTCCGTCATCCCGCGCCGCGGCCACCAGCGCTACGCGGCCATCACCGCCGCCTCGCGCGCACGGCGCCACGCGCTCGACGGGGCATCAAAGCGCAGCGTCGCCAGCGCGCGGGTTCATGGCGGATCGCGGCGCTGCGATGCGCCCGCTCAGCGCCGCTCCAGGCCGTGCGGCTTGCCCTCGCCGTAGCCGGCCAGCGTCTGCACCCCGATGACGGCCTTGTCGTGGAGCTCGTCGAGGTTCGCCGCGCCGGCGTAGGTGCACGCCGACTGCACGCCGGTGATCATCTCGATCAGGATGGCGCCGACGCTCTCGCGCCCCTCGTGGATGTAGATGCGCGACGTCGAGATGCCCTCGCGGAAGAAGACCTTCTTGGCGCGCTCGAACGGGTCGAGATCGGCGGTGCGCTCGCTGACCGCGCGGGCGCTGGCCATGCCGTAGTTCTCCTTGTAGAGCAGGCCGTCGCGGTCCTCCATCACGTCGCCTGGGCTCTCGTACGTGCCGGCGAGGGTCGTCCCGACCATGACGCGCGAGGCGCCGGCGGCGAGGTAGAGCGCCACGTCGCGCGGGTGCCGCACGCCGCCGTCGGCCCAGACGCGCTTGCCGTGACGGCTCGCCTCGCGGGCGCACGCGAGCACCGAGGAGAACGTCGGCCGACCGGCGCCGGTCTGCATGCGCGTCGTGCACATCGCGCCGGGGCCGACGTTCACCTTCACGATGTCGGCGCCGGCCTCGATGAGATCCCGCGTGCCCTCCGCCGTACAGACGTTGCCGGCCACGAGCGGGACGGCGTCGCCGACCGCGGCCCGCACCGCCCGGACCGCCTCGATCATCCGGCGCTGGTGGCCGTGCGCTGTGTCGAGCACGATCGCGGAGACGCCGATCTCGAGCAGCCGGGCGGCGCTCTGTGCCGCCTGCGCCGAGATGCCGAGCGCCGCCGCGACCATGAGCTCGCCGCGGGCGTCGAGCGTCGGCTTGAGCAGCTCCAGGCGCACGGCGTCGTCGCGGGTCAGCACGCCGTGGAGCCGCCCGTCGGCGTCGAGCACGGGAACCGCCTTCACGCGCGCGTCCTCCATCAGCAGGAACGCCGTCCGGTTCGGCGTGCCGGCCGGGATGGTGATGAGGCGCGACGACATGAGCGCGGACGCGGGCGTGTACTGGTCGCGGTTGCGCAGGTCGGCGTGGGTGACGATGCCGATCGGGCGGCGCTCGTCGTCGACCACGACCACCATGTCGTGCGACCGCTTCCGGATGATGCCGTGCACGTCGCGGAGCGTCGCCCGCGGGGAGACCGAGAGCGGCGTGTCGTACCGCGGGTCGGCGCGCTTGATGTGGCGGACGATGCGCTCGACCGTGTCGAGATCCATGTCCTGCGGGAGCACACCGAGGCCGCCGAAGCGGGCCATCGTCTCGGCCATCCGCTTGCCGGTGACCGCGTTCATGTTGGCGGACACGATCGGGTGCGAGCCCCCGGGGAAGTCCGTCGGGCGCAGGTCGGTGTCGAGGCGGGAGCCGCCGGCGAAGTACCCGGGGGTCAGGAACACGTCTTCGAGGGCGAGCTCCAGGTTCTCGTCACGCTCGGGGTGGAGAAAGCGCATGCAGGGCTCCGATCAGGGTGGTGGCGCCGCGGCCGTGTCGCCGCGGCCATCCGGCCGGCGGCGGCCGCGCGCCAGTCTAGAGCACGGCCGGCGCCGCGGCGCCGGCGCGCCGGCCTCGAAAGCCCGCGCCGGCGGCGCGCCCCTCGGCTCAGCCGGCGCGGCCGCTGTCCGCCGCCCGGATCACGCCATCCAGGATCTCGGCGATCCTGGCCGCGGCCGCCTCGGACGAGAGCTCGCGCGGCGGCTCCACCGGGACCGGCAGCGCGCCCGTCTCCCGGAAGCGCGCGAGGTGGCGCGCGAGCGCGGCGGCGACGCCGTCGATGTCGTCCGGCGCGACGCGCGCGTTGTCGCTCCGGTACGCGAGCAGCTCGTCGAGCTCCCGGGTCGCGATCGCGCTGACCATCGGCATCCCGGACGCGATGTAGTCGTACGTCTTGGCGGAGATGCGCAGCACGACGTGGGGGCTGCACATCGTGAACAGCACGTGCGCCCGCCTGAGCTCCCCGAGCACCTCGCGCTGCGGGATCGCGGGCAGCGCCTCGACGAACGGCGCGAGCCCCATCCGCTCGAAGCAGGCGCGATCGTGGGCGGACATCCGGCCGATCTGCCGCAGCACTACATCGCCGGGCGCGAGCCGCTCGCGCTCGATCAGCCGCCGCAGCGCGGCCCCGATCAGCTCGGCGGAGGCCTCCTCCCGCAGGGTGCCGAGGTGCAGGATCACGAAGCGGCGGGGCGGCTCGGGCGCGGGCGCCGGCGCGTACAGCGAGAGGTCGAAGTGGTTCCGCACGAACGAGGACTTCCCGAGGAGCCCGGGGAAGCGCGCGCGGTACGCCTCGAGCGCGGCCCGCGTGTTGAGGATCACGTGATCGGCGGCCTCGAGCCAGCGCCGCTCCAGGCGCGGCACGATCGCGCGCCGCGCCCGCTCGGCCAGGCCGGACGGCGGGCCGTTCCCCGTCTCGTGGAGCGAGTAGGGGTCGCGCAGGTCGAGGACGAGCGGCACGCCGAGCTTGCGCTTCACGTACACGCCGACGGGGCAGGCCGAGTAGGGGCCGGCGCTCACCACCACGGCGCGCGCGCCGGTGCGACGGGCGGCGGCGACGGCCGCCCGCGCCCCGTGCGGCGCGTGCGCGATCCAGCGGTCCGTGAGCGCCTGGAACGGGCGGAGCCCCACGAGCGGCCGCGCGCGGGGTGGTGCAGCGAGCGGCGCCCGCGCGCGCACGGCGCGGACCGCGGCCTCCGCGGCGAGGACCGCCGGATCCAGGTACTCGTCGAGGACCTCCACCTCGGGCGGCAGCGCGGCGAGGAGCCCTTCATCGCGCGGATCTTCGGGGAAGGTCCCCGACAGGACGACGGGGCGGAAGCCGTGGCGCGGCAGGTGCCGCGCGAGCTTCACCCAGCGGAAGGCGCCCACGCTCGTCTGGGGCGCGAAGGCGGGCGAGATCAAAAGGATCGGGCGCACGGTCGCGGGCTCCATCGCGCGGGGTCAGGCGTCGCGGGGCCGCCGCGCGCCCGCGCCGCGACCTTGCGCGAGCAGGTCCGCGTACAGCGCGAAGAGCGCGTCGAAGTGCTCGTCGCTGGCGGGCAGCCGCTCGCCCGCGGCGCGGGCCGCCGCGACGCGCTCGCTCCGGGGGCGCTGCAGCATCCGCTCGATCGCGGCGGCGACCTCGGCGGCCGGGGCGCGCGGCGGGTAGGCCTCGGCCGCGCCGGGGCTCACGAAGTCCATCGCCGCGCCGGCCGCGGGGACGACGAGCGGCAGGCCCGAGCAGAGCGCCTCGCCCAGCACGAAGCCGAACGTCTCGGCGGCGCCCCCGTGGACGAACACGTCGGCGCTGGCGAGCAGCGCCGCGTAGGTGGCGCGGTCCTTGGCGAAGCCGAGGAAGCTCACCTGCGGCAGGCTGGCCGCGCGGCGCTCCAGGCGCGCCCTCTCGGGCCCGTCGCCGAGCACCGCCAGCGCCACCGGGCGCCGCGCCGCGAGCTCACGCGCGGCGTCGATCACGAGCGCCACCCGCTTCTCGACGGCGAGGCGGCACGCGACGAGGAGCAGCGCGGCCGAGGGCTCGTCCGCGAACCTGCCGAGCAGGCTCCGCCGCAGCCCGTCGTCCGCGCGGGAGGGGTCGAACGACTCGCGCCGCACGCCGAACGTGACGCGGTGGACGCGCTCGCAGCCGTGCGCGCGGAGCTGCTCGGCGATGAACGTCCCGGGGGCGATCGTCGCGTCGAAGCGCCGCGACAGCGCCCGCGGCCAGGCGAACAGCGCGCCCTCCAGGGCGCGCGCGACAGCGCGCGGGCGCACCCGGTCGAGCAGCGGCGCGGCGTACGTGCTGATCTGGTCGGAGTGGTACACGAACGTGCGGAGCGGGACCGAGCGCTCGGTCGCCGCGACGAGCGCGGCCGTGTACGGCGCGCTCGCCTGCAGCACGTCGGGCGCCTCGCGGCGGATGATCGCGCGCACCGCGCCGAGCCGCAGGAGCGCGTGGTAGGTCGGGTCGTACGGCATCGGCGGGCCGGCCACCCGCACGATGCGGCCCTGCTCGAGCTGCACCACCTCGTCGCGCGGCCCGGGCGCCACGACGACCACCTCGTGGCCGCGCCGGCTGCCCTGGCGCACGAGCTCCTCGAGGTACGACCGCACGCCGCCCCCGCGCGACGAGAAGAACTCCGCTACGTCGAGGATCTTCACGAGTGGCTGCTCCCTCTCCAGAGAAGGCCGCCCTTCCACATGCCCCCCAGCGCCCTGGTGCGGTTCATCACGTGGAGCAGCGCCGGGAGGAACAGGAGGGCGCTCGCGACGCACGCGATCTCGCCGCTCACCGCGACCCAGCCGAACGAGTTCAGCGCCTGGTTGTCGGCGAAGACGAGCGACCCGTAGCCCAGCACGGTCGTGTAGCTGCAGAGCGCCACCGGCCCGGCCGAGCGCTTCACCGCGAGCGCCACGTCGCCGCCGAGCAGCCGCGCGCGATCGAAGACGTTGAACGGGTACTCGCAGCCGATGCCGAACGTGATCGGGAGCGCGATGAAGTTCAGGAAGTTGATCTTCACGTCGAGCAGGGCCATCGCGACCGCCGTCCCGAGCACGCCGAGCACCAGGGCCGACAGCACCGACAGCGCGCCCATCAGGCTGCCTGTCGCGAGCACCACCACGCCCGTGACGGCCAGGAACGACACCGCCGTCGCCAGCGGGCCGTCGCGCTCCATCGACCGGATCATCTCGGCGAAGACCGTCGGCCTGCTGGCCGTGACGACGTGTGTACCGTCGGGGAGGACCACGTTGCCGGTCGTGTTCGCCATCCTGAGGAGGTTCTTGCCGTTCGAGAACGAGACGTCGTTCTTGTACTTCACGTAGAACACAGTGCCCACGACGCCGTTGTTCTCCTCGAACCGGCGCCGGATGAGGTCGGGCAGGTCCTGGGGCGTGATCAAGCGCAGGGTCTCCGGCGGCTTCATGAGCAGGGCGCGCTCCTGCTCCTCCGGGGTCAACGATCGCAGCACGCGCGGGGTCAGCCGGCTCCGGATCCGCTCGAGGACCTCGATCTTCCGGCGCTGCTCCTCGGGCGTGCCGGGGAGGACATCGGCGATGGTCGCGACGTCGGCCACGAGCTTGCCCTGCGGGTCCTTCGCGTCGTTCGCCAGGATCTGCGCCTTGATGGCCGGCACCTGCTCGGGGGTGTCCGCGAGCATCATCGCGCCCGCCACGTTCATCTTGCCGCCGAAGACCTCGGACGCCTTGACCGACCAGCTCCCCGCGCCCCTCTCCCGCGAGCTCTTCGAGCCGAGGCGCGCGAAGTTGTACTCCCACGGGTCCCTCACGTACGCGGGGAGCACCCACGCCGCGAGGACCAGGGTGACCGGCGCGACGGCGAGGATCACGACCGGCCACCGCCGCGTCACGCGCGCGAGCGTCCGCGCCCCGGGCCCGGCGGCGCCCTCCTCCGAGATGCGCGGCGGCGGATCGCGCAGCCAGCGCGGGAGCCGCGACTGGACGCGCTCGATCGCGACGAGCGTCGCGGGCACGAGGGGCACGATGGAGGCCCACACCATGAGCATCCCGACGAAGCCGATCGTGCCGAACTGGCTGAACCCGCGGAAGTGCGTGATCGTGAGCGATCCGTAGGCGATCGCCGCCACGCTGGCACCGACGAGCTCGGCCCGGAACGCGTTGACCACCGCCTCGCGCCGCGCCTCGTCCGCCGCCATGCCGCGCGCGCGGAAGTCGCGGTACCGCGACAGGAGCACGATCGGGTAGTTGACCCCGTTGCCGACGATGATCGCCCCGAGGAACGCGCCGACCGTGTTGACGTAACCGTACGTCGCCGTCGCGAACGCGTAGCCGGCGCTCGCGCCGAACGCCGTGGGCAGGGCGATCACGACGATCGACCACGGCGAGCGGTAGTAGGCGACCACGCCCGCGAGGATCAGCACCAGCGCGATGACGGTGGCCCACACCGCCTCGCTGACGAGCGACCGCTGCTCGGCGATCGCGTTCGGGATGTCGCCCGCGTACCCGACCTGCATGGCCGGGTGGAACTTCGCGGGCTCCAGGCTGCCGACGAGCGCGGTCACCTGGTCGAGGAGCTGGGCCGCGCTGCGATCGCCCATCCCCGCGCTGCGCGAGACGATCCGGATCGCGACCATGCGCCCGTCGGGCGTGGAGAAGTAGCCGCTCGGGAACTCGTCGATCTTCTTCAGCCGCCGCTCGAGCTCCGCCCACGTGTCGTCGAGCGACAGGCCCTTCTTGGCCGGCGCGCCCGCCGCCTGGCCCCCGCTCGCGCCGCCGCCCTCGCCCGCGTCGAGGTCGTCGATGAGGCCGCTCCTCAGCGCGAGCTCCAGCTCGATCGCCTCGTCCGCCTGCTCGAGCTCGCGGACGCCCGCGTAGAGCCACTTGTTCGCGTCGAAGAAGCGGCGCACGTCCTTCGTGCCGGACTCCACGTAGCGGATGAGCGACGCCGACCCGCACGCCTGCCGGCACGCGTCGTCGGCGCACGCCGCGAGGCAGGCCGCGCGCCGCCGGAGCGGCTCCTCGAGCTGCTCCGAGAGCGCGTCGATGAACCGCTCGTTCGCGGCGCGATCCGGCGACTCGGCGATCACGATGAGCTGCGCGCCGCCGTCCACGCGCCGGGCCTGGCGCTCGTAGGCCATGAACGCCGGGCTGTCGCTCGGCAGGAGCTCCCGGAGCTCCGTGCGGAGCTCGAGCTGCGACGCGTAACCCCAGAGCCCCGCCATGGCGGCGACGGCCAGGCCGATCACGAGCCAGGGACGGCGCCCGCTGAAATCGACGAGCGCCCCGATCATCCTGAGAACCATGCGAAGAACACCTCGAGCCGGCGCCGGGGGGCCCGGCGCGGGGCAGGTCTACCATGCGCGCGGCGCGCGGAACGACGGCGCGAGCGCCGCCGCGCGCAGAATCACGCGTAAATCACGCGCAAAATGACGGCTGGATCCCCTTCGGCCGCGGCGCCGCGGCCGGGCGCAGGTGGCCGAACGCGAACAGGCCGCCGGTGACGCCCACCCAGGAGCGGAAGTGCCGGAAAGTCTCCAGCCACTGGAGCGCCTTCGGCCCGTCGACGAGCGGGCGGATGCCCGACTGCGCCGCGTGCTCGCGCGCGTTCACGAACGCGTTCGCGAGCATCCTCTGGACCACGAGCGGCGAGGAGCGCTCGCGCGCGCGCTGCGCGGCCGCGCTCCCCAGCCGCGCGGCGGCCTGCGGGTCGCGCGCGAGCGCGAGCGCGGCGTTGCCGAACGCGGCGTTCGCCTTGTCCTCCGCGAGCGCGCCGCGGCCCGGATCGAGCAGCAGGCCGTTGTAGCCGCTCTGGATCTGCGAGCTCACGCCCATGCCGTCGGCGAACGCGACGGTCGGCGAGCCGCACCAGAGCGCCTCGCTGAGCACGTTGCCGAACGTCTCGCTGAGCGACGCGTGCAGGAACGCGGTCGCGTGCCGGTAGTAGTCCGAGATGCGGCTGTACGGCACCTCGCCCGTCATGATCACGCGCCGGGCGACGCCGAGCTCCCGCGCCAGCGCCGCGTACGCCGCGCTGTCCGGCCCGTCGCCGACGAGCGTGAGCGTCGCCTGCGGGTGGTGCGGCGCGATGTGCTCGGCGAAGATGCGGATCAGCCGGTGCTGCGACTTCTCGCGGGTGTGTCGCCCGGCGCAGACGAAGCGCGGGCCGCGCGGGTCGAGCCCGCGCTCCTCGAGCAGCGGCGCGTACGGGTCGGGGCCGATCGCGCGATCGAACACGTCCTCAGGCACCATCCGCGGGATGACGTGAATGGGCACCGCCACCCCCCGTTCGCGCCAGTAGTCGCGCAGGCCCTCGCTCAGCACGACGAGCCCGTCGCCCTGGTTGTAGAGGTCCACGAAGAGGCGCTCCATCGGCGCGCGCAGCGTCTTGTGGAGCACCGTGTGGACCGCGCCGATCCGGGAGACGCGCTCCGGCAGGAGCACGTCGTACGCGGCCGCGAGGTGCGTCGTGTTCACGCAGAGCAGCGGGATGCCGCGCATCTTGCGGAGCCAGATGCCGAACTCGACCAGGAGCGTCGTGGTCTGGGCAAAGCAGATGTCAAAATCCCACCGCATGGGATCGAAGACCGCCGAATCCAGGGGAATGGGCAGGTGCACCCCCGGGTAGGTGCGCAGCGGCAAGCTGGGCAGGGCGATGGTGCCCGGAGGCATCTCGTCGGCCGTGGCGTCCGGATCCCGAGGTCCGATCAGTGTTGCCTGGTGACCACAGGTGTTGAGCGCGCGATACAGGGCCCGGGTCTGGAACACGGCCCCGTTCGCGTAAGGAATGCGCGTGAAGTCGCTGAGGATGGCGACCTTGAGCGGCCGCCCGTTGGCTCCGGAAAGGGCAGCGAATGGATTTTCCGGAACAGCCGCTTGCGCCCTGGCGAAGGAGTGGCCTCCCCGCGCCGGGCCCGTCGACGGGGTGTGGCGCACCGACGCGATCGCCTCGTGCTGTGCGCGATCACCGCGGTGCTCACCGAGCGGCCGTATTGCATCCATGGTCATCTTCGTTGCTCCTTCGAGAAGCGGCGCGAACCGTGATCGACGACCGGTGCACGCAGCGCGACGGGCGGCGATATGACGTTCATGTCGCGCCAGCGACAGCCGTGTCGTTCAGCGACCGCGAGCCCGGCATGCTGCTCACCACAGCAGCCATTCCTCGTGGGTCGATCAGCCTGTCAGTCCAGATTGATTAGCAAACTTCGTGCCGTTAGCGTTGCCCAGGCTGGCGGCCAGGGTGCGAACGCGCCACCGCACCTAGTTATGCGCGCGCGCCTCGTCCAGCGCGATGCGCATCGCCGACGGCGCGCTCGGCAATGCGCGCTCCAGATCAATGCGCGCGAAGTCGCCGGCGCGCACGCGATCGAAGAAGCGCGCGGCGGTGTCCCGCGACAGCGCCGCGAACGAGCTCGCGACCGCGACGCCGGCCCGCTCGGCCACGAGCGCGTTGAGCGTCTGCTCGTGATGGCGCTCGTCGTGGAGCGCCAGCACCGGCTTTCCGGCGAGCACGCACTCGGCGAGGACGTTGCTGCCGGCGGTGGTCACGACCGCGGAGGCGACCTCCAGGTGCGCGAGGAACGCGCCGGGATCGAAAGGGCGCGCCAGCACGCCGGGCACGTCGAGGCCGGGGGCGCCGAACGCGATGATGCGCTGGCCGGAGCGCGCGACGCGCTCGAGCATGCCGCGCGCGTCGTACTCGCTGAAGTAGCAGACGACCGCTCCGGGCTCGGCGCTTTCGGCGGCGCCCTCGGGCGCGGGCCGGCGCTCCGGGCGCGCGACGACGGTGCCCGGCGTCCTCGGCAGGGCGGGCAGGAAGTGGACGGCGACCGCGTGGCGCGCCCAGCTCGAGGCCCACGTCGTGCGCCGGCACGCGAGCACCGTGAGGCGCGGCAGCCCCTCGGGCAGGCGGCAGCGCGAGAAGACGAGGTCGTGGCCGAGCGCGATCGCCGGGATCCCGAGCGCGCGCGCCGCGAGCAGCGAGGGCACGTCGCCGTCGCTCACGATGACGTCCGGCCGGAAGCCCGCCTGCTCGACGAGCTCCTTCGCGACGCGGCGCGGGACCTCGATCACGCCGCCGAGGCCTCGACCGATCGGCCGCACGTGGCGGTGCTCCGGCAGCGCGCCGAGCATCTCCGCCGCCTGGCCGCCGCCGTAGATCCTGAGCTCGTGGCCGCCCTCGCGGAGCGCCCCCGCGATGGCGAGCGCGCGGCTCGCGTGCCCGCGCCCGCGCCCGTGGACGTAGTAGGCGATCTTCGCCACGGGCTCAGAGCTCGATCTGCGCGAGCGGGACGGCGCGGATCTCGCACGGGCGCCCCGCCACCATGACGCCGAAGCCGTCCAGCAGCCGGTTGTGGTGCGCGACGATCGCCGCCGCCGGGAGCGCCGGGCTGTCCGAGGTGCCGTGCGCGTCCGCGGCGAGCGTCACGCCGAAGCCGAGGGTCACCGCGCGCCGGCAGGTGGTGTCCACGCAGAACTCCGTCTTGCAGCCCGCGACGACGAGGTGGTCGACCCCGAGCCGCTCGAGGCGCGCGGCGAGGTCGGTCTCGAAGAACGCGTCGCAGGCGAGCTTGCGGACGCGCTGCTCGCCGTCCGCCGGCGCGATCGACGCGTGGATGTCCCACGCGGCGGAGCCCACCTCCCCCACCTCGTCGTCCTGCACGTGGACCACCGGCACGCCGCGGGCGCGGGCGCGCGAGAGGAGCGCTCCGATGTTCGCGAGCAGAGCGCTCGCCCCCTGCACCGGGGCCTCCCCGTCGAGCACGCCATTCTGGACATCGATGATCACGAGCGCGGTCCGCTGCTTCATCCTTGCTTCCCCCTGCTCCTCGTGGCGCCCGGGCCGCCGACCGTCTTCTTCGACTGGTTCACCTGGTTCACCTGGCGGTGGCGAAAGCAGCTCACGAGGTGATCGTTGACCATCCCGGTCGCCTGCATGAGCGCATAGCAGATGGTCGAGCCGACGAACTTGAAGCCGCGACGCAGGAGATCCTTGCTGAGCGCGTCGGAGATCGCCGTCTTCGCGGGGATCTCCGCGCCCGCCCGGAAGGCGTTTACAACAGGCGCCCCGCCGACGAAACCCCAGAGGTACGCGTCGAAGGTGCCGTGCTCGCGCTGCACCTCCAGGAAGCGACGCGCGTTGTTGACGGTCGACTCGATCTTGAGCCGGTTGCGCACGATTCCAGGGTTCGCCAGGAGCTTCTCGACGCGCGCCGGCGTGAAGCGGGCGACGCGGGCCGGGTCGAAGCCAGCGAACGCCTCGCGGTACGCCGCGCGCTTGCGCAGCACGGTGAGCCAGCTGAGCCCCGCCTGCGCGCCCTCGAGGGTCAGCATCTCGAAGAGCGCCTGGTCATCGTGCAGCGGCACGCCCCACTGCTCGTCGTGATAGGCGATGTAGTCTGGATCCGAGGTCACCCACGCGCACCGCTCCGGCATCGGGCGCCACTGTAGCAGCCTCTGGTTCCTCGTCGCCGTTCATCGCCGCTCGCGACCGCGCCGGCGCGGTCGCGAGCGGCGCGCGGCCGCACTCGCCCGCTCCTCCGGGAGGCGACGTGCGCTTTGACTCCCCGCCAGCGCAGCGCTCCAATGCGGCCTGCGTACCCTGGGCCGCGCCGCACCATGACCGCCTCGAGCAGCCTTCATTCGACGGGATCCCAGGGGCTTCGCAGCGCCGACACGGCGGAGGAGCGCCGCGCTATGGCCCGCGGCCTGCCCACGGCGCTCGTGACCTGGCCCACGTTCGCGGCGCTCGACGTGTTCGTGGTGCTGGCCGTCTTTCCGAGCGCCTCCGTCACCCGGCTGCTGCTCTACCGGCTGCTCGGCGAGGTCATCCTGCTCTGGCTGTTCCTCCTCGCCCGGCGCGCGCAGACCTCGGCCGAGCTCCTCGACGCGGCGCACGTCTTCGCGGTCTGGAGCACGGGGGGGCTGATCTCGGTGATGGCCCTGGAGTTCGGGGATCTCACCTGGAACTACATGCACGGGCTCTCGATCGTGATGCTCGTCGACGCGACGATCCTGCCCACGCACTTCTCGCGCTCGCTCCGGATGACGCTCCCGGTGGCGCTCAGCTTCCCGATCATCATGGGCGCGGGGGCGTCGCTCGACCCGGCGCTCGCGGCGCAGTGGTCGTCGCCGCGCTCGCTCGTGGTCTTCGCCTGCAACTACATCTTCGTGCTCGCCACCGCGATCCTCGTCTCCGCGGCGAGCCACGGCCTCTGGTCGGCGCGCCAGCAGGTCTACGAGGCCCGCAAGCTCGGCCGCTACCGGCTCGTGGCGCCGGTCGGCCGGGGCGGGCAGAACGAGGTGTGGCTCGCCTGGGACGAGTCGCTCCGGCGCGACGTGGCGCTGAAGCTGCTCCGCAGCGAGAGCAAATCGGAGGGCGACGTGCGCAGCTTCGAGCGCGAGGCGCGCGCGACGAGCCGGCTCACGTCGCCGCACACGATCCGGATCTTCGATTTCGGGGCGAGCAGCGACGGCATCTTCTACATCGCGATGGAGCACCTGGCCGGCGCCGACCTGGCCACCCTGGTGCGCGATCACGGCCCGATGCCCGCCGCCCGCGTCGTGCACTTCGCGCGGCAGGCCTGCCTCTCGCTCGCCGAGGCGCACGACGCGGGCGTCATCCACCGCGACATCAAGCCCCACAACCTCTACATCACGCGCGTCGGCGACGAGCAGGACGTGCTCAAGGTGCTCGACTTCGGGATCGCCAAGCAGGTGACCCTGGAGGGAGACGCGAGCATGACGGACGTCGGCGTGATCAAGGGGACGCCGACGTACATGTCCCCGGAGATGATCTCGGCGGGGACCGTCGACGCCCGCAGCGACATCTACTCGCTCGGGGTGACGCTCTATTACCTGCTGACGGGGGTGGCCCCCTTCGACGGCCGGAGCTTCGGCAAGCTCGTCTATTCTCACCTGACGATGCCGCCGATCCCGCCGTCGCTCCGCGCGCCGTGGCCGCTCTCGTCGGAGCTGGAAGAGGTGGTGATGCGGTGCCTCGCCAAGCGGCCCGGCGACCGCTACCAGAGCGCGCGCGAGCTGCTCGCCGCGCTCGACGCGTGCGCGCCGACGCCGCCGTGGACGCCGGAGGACGCGAGGAGCTTCTGGGCAGCGCGCGCCGCGATGCCGCGCCCCGAGCCCCCGCCGCCCGACCCGGGCCCCACCGTCCGCCTGCGGCCGGACAAGGCCGTGTCGGCCGCCTGAAGCGGGGCAGGGCGAGCGAGGGGCGTGCGCGCGACGCGCGGCCGGCGAGGGGCGCGCGCCGCTTCAGGCCTGGCTCGCCCGCGCGCCAGCGAGGGGCGCGCGCCGCTTCAGGCCTGGCTCGCCCCGAGCTGCACGGCCTCGGGGAACCGCCGCGAGGCGGGCGGGGGCGCCCACCTGCGGGACGAGGGCGGCGGCGCGTCGAGCTGGAGCACAGGGCGCCTTTCCAGCGCCGGCACCGGCACGGACACCGGCACGGACACCGGCACAGGCAGGGGCCGCTCGCCGCGCGCCGCGAGGATCGAGTTGTAGAACGCGCGGGCGCTCTCGTCCCAACCCGAGCACCCGGCGAGCGCCGAGATCCGCTCGGGATCGTACGGCGCGTAGGCCGCGCGCGACATGGCCGCGGCCAGGGAGGGCAGGTCGCCTGGTGACACGAGCTCGCCGAGCTCGGGGCTGCACAGCACGTCGGGGATGCCGCCGACGTCGGTCGCGACGACGCGGCGCCCGGACGCGAGCGACTCGATGACGACGTTGGGCGTGCCCTCGTGATGGCTCGGCAGCACCAGCGCGTCGCACGCGGCGACCCAGCGCGCCACCTGGTCGTGCGGCAGCCGGCCCGTCAAGAGGACGCGGCTGCCGAGCCGCTCCGCCGCCGCGTGGCAGGCCTGCTCGTCGGCGCCGCTCCCGACCAGCACGAGGTCGAGATCCGGGTGCGCCGGGGCGATCCGCTCGAACGCGGCGATCGCGTCGAGCGCGCCCTTGTCGCGGAGCAGGTGCCCCACGTAGAGCAGCAGCCGGCGCTCCCCGGAGCGGCCCAGGGCAGCGCGGGCCTCGCCGCGATCGCGCGGCCGGAACATGGCGCGATCGACGCCGTTCATCACCACGTCGATGCGGTCGCGCGGGACGCCGAGCGCATGGACCCCGTCCGCGAGCTTCTTGCTCACGGCGACGACGCGGGTCGCGCGCCGGAGCCCCCACTCCAGCGCCGGCCTCACCGCCGGCTGCTGCGAGAGCACGTCGATGTCCGAGCCGTGCACCTTGACGACCGCAGGGACGCCGAGCAGCTCCGCGAGGCACACAGCGGCGAAGCCGTCCGGATAGGCGAACGACCCGACGATGACGTCCGGCGCCGGATGATGGCGCGCGAGCTCGACGAGCATCGAGGCCGCGTAGAGCGGGCCGTTCAGGTAAGGAGCCACCTTGGGGAGATACAGGAACCTCGGGTGGCGCACCGGCAACCCCTCGATCACCTCCTCGCGAGGCGCATCGGCTGAAACTGACCACTTGGAGAACCTGGACGCGCCAGGAAACCAGGGAATGGTCGCGAAGACGTCGATATCGCAATAACGCGACAGCGCGGCGAACTGTCGCCGGTTGAACGGCGCCTGGCCAGGGTTCATCGCGTTCGGGAAGATCTTGGTGATAAGCAGGATGCGCATTACCTCTGCTCCTCCGGACTCGCCCGCTTGGCTCGACAGGCCTTCTCCGATAGGGGGGTGCGCGGCAATTGCCGCACGGTCGGGCCACACCGAGCAGAGAGCATGCCACCGCGGAGAAGCTGGAAACGAAGCGAGAACAGGAGCAACTAGGCCGGTTCGACAGCGCGCGACAGGCCACCCTGCCCCATTCGAGGCAATTTGGCACAAGCGGAAAGCGGCCTCTGCGGTAGGACAATTCCGCAGACAGCGCTTTTGTACAACAAAGCACCAAATTTACAACCGGACACTAAAGAGAAAGTTTCGCGACGAACGCATCTCCCTGGCCCGCGCCCGAGAGCAGCCCCTGGCCGAAGTTGATGCCGCCGTAGAAACGGCCGGCGAGCACGACGCTCGCGCCTGAGTCCGCCGCGACGTCGAGCGCGACCTGAGTCTGGGAATCCCCGAATAGCGAGCTGAACAGGTGATCGCCGGAGCGGCCGAGCTTGACCAGGTACACGTCGGTCTTGCCGCGGCTGGTCAGCGCGCCGCCGCCGAAGTCCGCGGCGCCGAAGAGCGGCCCCGCGAGCAGGACGTTGCCATCCGCGTCGACCGCGGCGCTCGCGCGCGCGCCGGTCTCGAAGTCGGTGAACAGCTGGTCCTCCGCGTCGCCGAAGCGCTGGCTCAGGAGGTGCGCGCCGTCGCCGGAGAGCCTGGCGACGAACAGGTCGCGCCCGCCAGCGCTCGCCAGCGGCCCGCCGCCGAAGTCGATGGTCGACGCGAACGTGCCCGTGAGCACGACGTCGCCCGTGGCCTTCTGGACCGCGACGTCGTGGATCTCGTCGGCCTCGGCGCCGCCGAACCGGGCGCTGAAGAGGTGGTCGCCAGAGGGACGAAGCCTGGCCAGGAAGACGTCGGAGAGCCCCGCGCTCTCGAGCGGCCCTCCGCCGAGATCGACCGCGCCGGAGAAGTGGCCCGCGACGAGGACCTCGCCGTCCGCGTCCGTCGCGACAGCGCTCGCGTAGTCGTCGCCCGCGCCGCCGGCGCGCACGGCAAAGATCGTGCTGCCGTCCTCCCCGCCGAGCCCCAGCACGAAGGCGTCGCGCATGCCCGCGCTCGCGAGCGCGCCGGTGCCGAAGTCGACGGTGCCGTTGTAGCCGCCCGCCACGATCACGGCGCCCGTCGGGTCGATGGCGATGCGGTCGCAGCGATCCGCGCCGGATCCGCCGAAGATCCTGCTCCAGATGTGCTCGCCGTCGCTGTCGAGCTTGGCGACAAACACGTCGTCGCTGCCGTGCGATGCGAGCTCGCCGCCGCCGACATCGATGCTACCGAAGGCGCGCCCCGCCACGACGATGGCGCCGCTCAGGTCGACCTCGACCGCCATCGCGAACTGGTTGCCCTCGCCCGGGAACCGCTTGCTCCAGAGGTGCGTGCCGTACCTGTCGAATTTTGCCACGAACGCGTCGGCGCCCGTCCCCGTCGCCACCAGCGGGCCCCCGCCGAAGTCGACGGTGCCCTCCAGCTGGCCGGCCACGATGACATTCCTTTCCTCGTCGACCGCCACGGACCGGGCGTACTGGCCGTTCGGGTCGCCGAAGCCGCGGCTCCACACGTCCTCGCAGGCCGGCACGACGCCGTCGCAGTCCTCGTCGTCGGGCGTGTCGCACGCGTCGAACGAGGGCAGGACCTCCCCGGCGCAGGGGCTCCACGACGTGCCCTCGGCGTTGCAGGTGCGCGTGCCGGCCGCGCAGCGCCCGACGCCGCGCGTGGCTTCCGGGCCCGTGTAGCACGCCTCCTGTGCACCGGGCGCGCACACGCACCCGGGACAGCCGCAGTCGGGGCCGCTGCACGCGGCCGGCGTGAGCTCCGCGATCCACGCGGCGACGCACGCGAGCTCCTCGGGCGAGTACGGCGCCGCGCCGAGCGGCATGCGCGCGCCGCACGACGGGGAGTCCGTGAGCTTCGCGTAGAGCACGCTGTCCTCCGGGCGCTCGGGGTCGGCGAGCACCCCGGCGCAGCTCTGCGCAGGGCGGCCGGCGACGCGGACGCCCACGCCGAGCGTGACGAGGTCGAGGGCTGCCGCGGGCTCGCCCGGCCCGTGGCAGCTCGCGCCGCCGCACCGCTCGGCGAACACCGCGGGGACGTCGGCGCACGCGACGTCCGGGCCGCCGTCCCGCCGCTGGAACCGCTCCTTGTCCTCGATCGTCCCCGGACACGCCGCGAGCAGAAGCAGCGGCAGCGCCGGCGCGGCGAGCGCGGCCGCCGTCCAGACGCCGCGGCGGAGGCGGAGCGCGGCGCTCGCCGCGCGCCGTCCGCGAACCTCAGTACCCATGATAGGCCACCCCCAGGTGAACGCCGAAGAGCTGGTCGAGCGCCCCGCCCGCGATGAACGGGTCCTCGGGCTCGGAGTCGAAGTCATAGAAGAACCGCGTGTAGGAAGCGCCGGCGCGCGCCTCGAGCCCCGGCGCGAACGGGACGGCGACAGCGAGGCGGAGGTCGACGCCGCCGGCGCTCGGCTCGCGGAAGTGCGACGCGAGCGCGCCCATCGAGAGCGGCGCCTGGTAGCCCGCCCCCGCCTCCAGCGCGACCGGGCCGACAGGCAAGCGGCCGTCGGCGCCCAGGCGCAACGTGACATAAGACACCGAGGCTGCGTCGCGCGACGGGTCGCCCGTCGATTCGACATCGAAGTCGATCCAGCAGAGTCCGCCGGTCGCGAAAAGGACCGGCCCGGCCTGCCCCGCTGGCCGGAAACGGCCCCTGAGGCCGGCGTGGAGGCGGCTCCAGGAGGTCGATACGCTCGCTCCCCCGGCGCCCTCCGAGTCGAGGCCGACGGCGCGCGCGTACGAGAGCGCGACGCCGAGGTCGCGGAGCACCGGGAGCGCGCTGCGCGCGAGCGGGTAGAGCTCGCCGCGGACGGTCGGCATGGGCACGCCGAGCACCTCGTAAGTGCGGAGGTTCTCGGAGAGCAGATCGGTATAGGACAGCGTGCGACCCGCGATCTCGAGATCGACTTCCGCGCTGAAGAGCTCGGTGCCGACGGGCGGTGGGCGGCCGTCGCCCTCCTCGCGACCCGCTTGATCGACGCGGGGCGCCGCGGCGCTCTCGGCGAGCGGCGCCGCGAGCGCCATGGCGAGCAACGCGACCGACGAGCAGCGCCGCGCGCGGCGCCGCGATACAACAGCAGAGACAGGACAGGCGAGCGTTCGCCTTTGCATTGGGCGCGAGCATAGTCGCTCTGGATGTCGAGGGTCGAGCGCCGCCTTCGAGGACCGGAGTCCGCGCTCACCGGTGCACGCGGTGAGACCCGGGCGCACGGGAAGATCACATCGGCCCCGAGCTCCCACTTGATTCGCCCTCTCCCCGCGCGGCTCCTATCGCGGAGCAGCGGACTGCCATAGGCTCCCTGGATGATGGCGAGGGGGCGCGTATCACGCGCCGCGCGCTGCACGAAGGGGGTCGACGCACCCGCCCTCGGCCCCCGCTCGCACTCGCTGACGAGGCATCATGGCTGAACCACGAGCTCTCCGCTGGCCCATCGGCCTGCTCCTCCTCGCGTCCTGTACAGGCCAGTACGGCGATCTGCCCGCGCACGACGGAGACGGCGAGGCGACGGGCCCGCTGTGCGCCACGATCGACCCCGGCGAGTCCCCCCTCCGCCGGATGACACGCATGGAGTACGACAACACGATCTTCGATCTCCTCGGCGACGACAGCCGGCCTGCGAAGAGCTTCGTGCCGGAAGAGGAGTCGCTTGGCTTCAACAACCAGGCGGCGGCGCTCGTGGTGAGCCCGCTGCTCGCCGAGCAGTACATGATCGCGGCCGAGGGCGTCGCGGCGCGCGCGGCGGGCAAGCTGCTCGGCGAGCTGCCCGCGTGCCGCGAGGCCGCGGGGGGCGCGGCCTGCCGCGGCGAGGCCGCGGCGCTCATCGCCTCGCTCGGCAAGCGGGCGTTCCGCCGGCCCCTCGCCGAGGACGAGATCGAGGAGCTCGTCGCGCTCTTCCAGCGCGGCCTCGCCCTCGGGGACACGCCGGACGACGCGTCGACAGGCCTCGAGCTCGCGCTCCAGGCGATGCTCCAGTCACCCCATTTCCTCTACCGCGTCGAGCTCGGCATGCCTGATCCGGTGGAGGGCGACATCGTGCCGCTCACCTCGTACGAGGTGGCCTCGCGGCTCTCGTACCTGCTCTGGGGCACGATGCCCGACGACGCGCTCTTCACCGCCGCCGAGCAGGGGGCGCTCGGCACCGCCGCGGAGATCGAGGCGCAGGCGCGGCGCATGCTGGACGATCCGCGGGCGCGCGAGGCCGTGAAGAACTTCCACCGCCAGTGGCTCGGGCTCGCGAAGATCGACGAGGTCGCCGCGGGCGGGAAGGATCCGGAGCTCTACCCCGAGTACCGCGACGAGCTCCTGGGCCTGTTCCAGGCCGAGACCGAGGCGTTCCTGGATCACGCAATCTTCGAGCAGGACGCGAGCGTGAGCACGCTGTTCACGGCGCCCTACTCGATGATGAACCGGGAGCTCGCCGAGTTCTACGGCATCAAGGGCGGCCCGCGGGGCGAGGCGTTCGAGGAGGTCGCGCTCGATCCGGCGCAGCGCGCAGGCTTCGTGACGCACGCCGGGCTGCTCTCGCTCTACGCGAAGCCGAACCGGTCCTCGCCGGTCCACCGCGGCCGGTTCGTGCGCCAGAGCCTGCTCTGCCAGATCCCGCCGCCGCCGCCGGACGTGGTGCCGGAGCCGCCCATGGTCGACCCGACGAAGACGACCCGCGAGCAGTTCTCCCAGCACGTGTCGGATCCGGGCTGCAAGAGCTGCCACGCGCTGCTCGACCCGATCGGGTTCGGCTTCGAGCACTACGACGCGCTCGGGCGCTGGCGCGACGCCGAGAACGGCATCCCGATCGACGCGAGCGGCGAGCTGACGCAGACCGACATCGACGGGCCGTTCGACGGGGCGGTCGAGCTCGCGCACCGCCTCGCGGAGAGCGAGCAGGTGCGCGCGTGCGTGGTGAAGCAGTGGTTCCGCTTCGGCCACGGTCGCGCCGAGCAGAGCGCGGACAGCTGCAGCATCTCGCAGGCGACGCAGGCGTTCGAGGTGTCCGGGTACAACATCAAGGCGCTGCTCGTGGCGCTCACGCAGACCGACGCGTTCCGCTACCGGCGCTTGATAGACGCAGGAGGCGACGCAGGAGCCGCCGCAGACGGCGCAGAAGGAGAGCCTTGATGAAGCCGTTTCGACTCAGCCGCCGCGCCGTGCTCCGGGGCCTCGGGGGCGCGGCGCTCGCGCTGCCGTTCCTCGAGGTGATGGGCTGCTCGAAGCGGCTCGCCCCCGCGTCGGAGCAGACAGGGCGGGCCTCGTTCGGGGCCGAGTTCCCGAAGCGCTTCGTCGTCCTCTACACGCCGAACGGGACCGTGCCGCCGGACTTCTGGCCGTCGTCCTCGCGGTTCCAGAAGGGCGAGGAGCTGTCGCCGATCCTGGCGCCGCTCAAGGACCACAACGAGGACCTCCTCGTCCTCGGCAACGTGAGCGCGCTGTCGGCGCTGGTGGGGCCGGGCGACGCGCACCAGAAGGGCACCGGCCAGTGCCTGACCGGGCGCCCGATGCAGGAGGGGGATTTCCCGGGCGACGCCGGGCTGTCGTGCGGGTGGGCCGACGGGATCTCGGTCGACCAGGAGATCGCGAACCACATCGGCACGAGGACCAAGTTCCTGTCGCTGGAGCTCGGCATCCTCGTCTACGGGGCGAACGTGGGCGCGCGCATCTCGTACCGCGGCCCGGCGCAGCCGCTGCCGCCGGAGAACAGCCCCTACGCCGCGTTCGACCGCCTCTTCTCCGACTTCTCCGTCGCGCCGGAGGCGACGACGCGCAAGACGGAGCAGCGCCGGGCGGTGCTCGACAAGGTCGCCGCGGACTACAAGCGGCTGCAGAAGCGCCTCGGCGCCGCGGATCAGGAGAAGCTCGCCGGGCACCTCGCGTCGGTGGAGGACATCGCGTCGCGCCTCGACCGCGGCGTGGCGCCGACCTCCGCGGCGTGCGCGGAGCCGGCGCTGACGCCGGACATCGACCCCGACAAGGTCGCGAGCATGCCCGAGACCACGCGGCTCCAGCTGGATCTCATGGCCATGGCCCTCGCCTGCGATCTGACGCGGGTCGTGAGCCTCCAGTTCACGAACTCCGCGACGACCAAGGTGCTGAGCTTCCTCGGGCCAGACATCACCGAAGGCCACCACCCGCTGGCGCACAACGGCTACGCCGACCCGGCGAACCGCGAGCGGCTCATGAAGATCAGCCGCTTCTACGCCGAGCAGGTCGCTTACCTGATCGCGAAGCTGAAGAGCATGCCGGAGGGGAACGGCTCGGTCTTCGACAACACGGTGATCTTCTGGACAAACGAGCACGCCGACGGCAACCACCTGCGCCAGAACATCCCCTATGTCCTCGCGGGCACCGCGGGCGGCCATTTCAAGACGGGCCGCTACGTCTCCCAGCAAAAGCAGGTCGGGCACAACAACCTGCTCGTGTCGCTGCTCCAGTCGATGGGCGTCGATACAGAGTCGTTCGGAGACCCCAACTACTGCACAGGGCCGCTGACAGGGCTGACCAGCTGAAGCGCGGATCGAGGTCGCGCCGCGACAGAGCGCGCGGCGAGCCCCGGCCCTCCACTTCCCTCGGCTTCCGTCGGGGCTCCGCCCCGGACGCCGTCACTCGCGGCGCAAGCACCCTGGATCGCGCGTCAGGAACCCCGGACGGGGTTTCTGTGCGCGGCTCTAGGCGGCATGGGGTGGACTGCCTACGATGTTCTCCCATCCGCCATGACAAGACCTCACCGTGACCTATATATATTGCTCGCCGCCGCTGCGCTTCTGGCTTCGCTGCAGCCGCTCGCTGGGTGCGCGGCGCCCGATGCGCCGCCGGACGAGGCGCTGCGAAGCGCCTTCCCGGACCGGGCCGCGGCTGTCCTGAGCGTTGGCCCGGGCTTCGTCCGGAGCGACGGTGGGCTCGCGCGAGCCGCTGCAGGGCGCCCCGGCGGCGTCATGGCGCGGCTGCCGAGCGAGGGGAGCGACGCGATCCTCTTCTCGCTCGACGGGGACACGACGCTCAGGGTCCGCGAGGTGGGGGTCGAGGGCGAGGCGATGCTCGCGGATCGCGCGGTGGCCTACCGGCGCGCCGGAGGGTCGTCGTTCTGGACCGCGACGCCGGAGGGCGTCGAGGAGTGGCTGCTGCTCGAGGCAGAGGCGGTGCAGCGCGGGGCGCCCGTGGCGGCATGGGAGGTCCAGGGCGGCGCGCTGGCGGAGCGGCACGGGGCGATCGAGATCGCCGACGCGGCGGGGGCGGTGCGGCTGCGCGTGACGGCGCCGGCGGCGTACGCGTCCGGCGGGCGCGAGGTAGGCGCGCGGCTCACGGCGCGCGGGGCGCGGATCGAGCTGTTCGTCGACGCGGAGGGCGAGCAGGTGCTCGTCGACCCGGAGTGGCAATCGCCGCCCCCGCCTGCCATGGGGAGCAGCCGCAGCCGTCACGCGGCAGCGCTGCTCGGGACGCGCATGGTCGTCACGGGAGGGACCAACACCTCCGGTGTCAGCGTCAGGAGCGCCGAGATCTACGATCCCGCCGAGGACGAGTGGTCCGCCTCCCCCGCGCCAGGCAACATGCTGAGGGCGCGCACCGAGCACACGGCGACCGCGATCGACGGCGACCGCGTCCTCGTGGTGGGCGGGGACGTCGAGGAAGGCGACGAGCCGAGCTCCACGTACGAGGTGTACGACGCGCGCTCCGGCGTGTGGACGATGGGAGGCACGATCCACGTGCTCAACCCCATGAACGATTATCCCGGCCCTCTCTACCGCCACACCGCGACCAGGCTCGCGGGAGAAGCAGGAGAGGTGCTGATCGTCGGCGGGGGGGCCGACCTGGACCAGGCCGCGGTCTACGACGACGTCTTCCGCTACAATCCGAGCACCGGCGAGCTCACGCCGGCAGCACCCCTCGGTGAGGGGCGCTTGCTGCACACCGCCACGCTGCTCGATTCGGGGGAAGTCCTCGTCGTGGGCGGCTATAACGGCACAGGGCTGCTGACCACCGAGCTGTACGACCCGGTGAATGACATGTGGAGCCCGGGCCCGTCGATGACGAGCGGGGCCGAGCGGTACATGCACACGGCGACGTTGCTCCTGGATGGGCGCGTCCTCGTGATCGGGTATTCCGCTCTCACGGAGATCTATGATCCCGGTACGAAGCTCTTCGAGGCCGGCAAACCGATGCTCCGCTTCAGCGAGCGTCACGGGCACTCCGCAACATTGCTCCCGAACGGCTGCGTGCTCGTCGCGGGCGGGCGAATCGACCGCAACACGTACTACACGGATACAGAGCTCTACAATCCGGAAGACGACAGATGGATCCAGGCAGCGCCGCTCAGAGCGCCCCGCGCGTTCCACGAGGCGACGTACCTCGAGGAGGATGGATCCGTCATGATCACGGGAGGCGAGGAGCGAAACCAGAAGTACGCCACGGTGGAGCGGTTCACCCTGAGCCAACCCGGCGCGCCGTGCTCGGACCGATGCGAGTGCCAGAGCGGGTTCTGCGTGGACGGCGTCTGCTGCGACGCCCCCTGTGATGGCGGCGCCTGCGACGCTTGCTCCAAGGCGGCCGGCGGCCCCGCCGACGGCACGTGCTCGCTCCTCACGGGGCCTGCCTGCGACGACGGCGAGCCCTGCACGAGCGGCGACACCTGCCGCGCGGGCACCTGCGCCGGCACCGATGACGATACGGCGACGTGCGACGACCCTAACCCGTGCACGCGCGAGGCCTGCAGAGCGGGCGACTGTGTCCACACGAACGACGACACCATGGCCTGCGATGACGGCGATCTCTGCACCATCAACTTCTGCCGAGCAGGGGACTGCGCCGCCGAGGAGATCCCCTGCAACGCGATGGACGAGTGCCACGAGAAAGGCACCTGCGATCCTGGTTCCGGCGAGTGCGTGTACCCGAGAAAGGAGGACAGGGTGACGTGCGAGGAAGACGGGGTGTGCATCGGCGGAAACTGCATCCACGGCGCGCCAGAGGCCTCGTCGTCGTCGCAGGGTGGCGCCGGCGGCGAGGAGGCGTCAGGCGGCGGGGGCTCAGGGCCCGCGACCGATGAAGGAGGCTGTGGCTGCAGGGCAGCCGGCGCGGCGGCGCCGGGCGGCGGCGCGGCCGCCGCGCTGTTCATCGCGACGGCAGCTTCGCGAGCCTCAAGACGGCGCCGTCGGCCCTGTCCGGCGACCCCTCGTTGACCCAGTAGATCGCCTTGGTATCCACCGCGATCGCCCCCGGCCTGCGCTGCCCCGTGGCCAGCGCGCACGCGCCGTCGCGGCAATCGCTGGTGGGCGGCGCGTCACGAGGGAGCCTGTTGACCGTGCCCTGCATGAAGTTGGTCCAGTAAACCGAGCGCTCATCGAGCGCGATGCCGTACGGGCCTTGCTGATCGTGATCCTTGAAGATCACCTCGGGACTCTCGCGGTCCACGCGTCCCCGCACGACTTCCCCGCCGAAGTTCACCCAGAACACCTCGGTCGGGCTCTTCTCGTCGAGCGCGATCCCGTACGGCGTCCGTTGCCCCGTGGCGACCGTCACCGTCATACCGTCCTTCCGGCATGAGACCGAGCCGTTATCGTCCACGCCATCGACGCCTCTGTCGCCCTGGCCGAGCTCGGTCCAGCAGACAACGCCGTTCGCCGCCGCGATGCGCCTGGCGTCGTGGACCTCGGCGACCGTCTCCCTCGCCTCCCCGTCCCGCTTTGCACGGCCCACATGACCGGGCGCATCGCTCCCGGAAACCAGCGTCCAGAACAGGAACTCGCCGTCCGTTGCGAGGCCTTCCAGGGCGCCCGATGCGCCCAGCTCCCGCTGTTCCAGCAGGGGGACGGCGTGATCATCGCGGTCAAAGCTCCGTCGCATCAGCGCCGTCGTGGCCGCGCCGATCCCGCGGTTCGTCCAGAAGACCTGGCGGCTCGCCCGGTCGAGCGCGAGGTGGCGTGGCGCCGCCTGCTCCGATGCGAGCGTCTCCGGCACGCCGCCCTGGAGCGCGACCCGCTTCACCGCGCCGTCGCCAGGGACTCCGTCCGGCTCGCTCAACGAGCCCTGCTCGGTCCAGAACACGCTGTCCTCGCCGACCGCTAGCGAGCTCGGGCTCCGCTGCCGCGCAGCCAGGAAGACCGGCTGGCTCTCGTTCACACGGCAGAGCGGGTCTCCGATCCGCTTCGCGGGGCACTCCGGTGTGACGTCCGCAGTGACCACGTCGAGCCGGGCCCGCCGCTCCGGGGAGCAGAGCGCCTTCGGGAGCTCTATCCGATCACCGCGCCTGCGCCAGCCGAAGTCGCTCTCCGCGTCGAGCGGCACGAAGCACCCCGAAGCACCGCAAGCGCCTTCTCCTTCGGTCGCGATCGCGACGTTCACGTCGTCGCTCGCCGCGATCGTGCAGTCTTCCTCGAGGTCCTCGGTCCGAACCGCGCTCCAGAAGCAGCTCGCCACGTCGAAGCAATCGCGACGCAGGACGTCCTCCTCCACGTAGTCGGGCAGGAGCGCTGAGCTCACGTGGCGGTCTCTGCACTCTCCGGCAACGCACGTCGTGTCGTCCGGGCATGGGCTCGCAAAACCGGATCCACCCGCCTCACCCACGCTGCACAGGAACTGGAGCGGCACCCAGAGGGTCGCCACGCGGCGCGCCGGGACGGTCGTGAGCACCGTGTGCTCCACGCGGATAAGATCGCGGTCCCGAGCCCGATCGCGCCGTATCGCCCGCACGCGGATGCTGATCTCCCGGCTCGGGTCCTCGGAGACCAGGAGCCCCTGCGTCGCGGGTAGCTCGACGGCGCCCCGGCCGAGCGGGTGCAGAGCGCTGGAGATGACGGGCTTGCCGCCGGACTCGACGTGGAGCTCGATGTGATCGAGATCCTTGGGCACGGCCATGTCCGTCTGGATGGCCACGATGAGCTCCCCCGTGGCCGCCTCCGAGCACCCCGCCGAGGCGACCGCGAGCGCCGCGACGGACCAGAAGGAGCGCCTCACCAGCGGCCTCCAAACCCCGTGGGACGCGGCTCTCCGTCGCCGAGGGTGCCCCGGATCGGCGGCGCCGGCCCGGGCTGGAGCAGGACGCCGCCGATCACGACCGCCGCCGCGACGGCGAGGGCGGCGCCAGAGACCCATACCCACACCGGCGCCCCGGTCCGCTCGACTGGCGTCAGGCTGACGCGGACGCTGCTCAGCGCCCCGTCCTGAACCACGATCTGCGATTCGTACGGCACCATCCCCGGTGCCGTCACCCGCAGCACATGGAGGCCGCTCGGGACGGCGCCGTCCCACTGCCCCTGGCCCAGGGGCTTGCCGTCGAGCGCGATGCGATCGCCCGGCGACCCGAGGACAGAGAGCCTGCCGGTGTGGACCTGCGGCTCCAGCCGGACCTCGAGGAGCACCTCGTCGCCGGGGGACACGCTCTCGACGCGGACGTGCTCCTTGAATCCTGGCTTGAAGACACGGATGCGCCTCGTTCCCGCATCGATGATCACCCTGTCCGAGAGCGGCGTCTTCCCGATCAGCTCGCCGTCGATCGTCACCTCCGCGCCGCCCTCGCTCACCGCGAAGCGCAGGCGGCCGACAAGGCCGCTGGCGTTCCGCTCGAGGTCGGCGAGCTTCGCCCAGTCCTCCGGGAGCAAGACACCGCTGTCTTCCTGCCGGAGCTTCTCCACGAGCGCGAGCAGCTGCCGGTACCGGTGCATCTTCGACGTGCAGGCGATCATGTTCCAGACGAGGCGCGCGTCCTTCGAGCTCTCATAGGCACGCTGGAACTTGATGAACGCGTTGGCGAAGTCGCCGTTGCCATAGAGGGTCTTCCCGAGCTCGTAGTCGGCCCTGGCCGCGCCGGTCAGCGTCTCGGCGAGCGGCGCCGGCGGGGCCATGGCCGGCGCGGGGGCAGGCGGCGAGCCCCCAGGCGGCGCGGGCGCGACCTGCTGCGCCGCCGCGCCGCCGGCCGCGGTCAGCGCCGAGAGGGCGACCGCGGGCGCGAGCCGCATCGCCAGCCTACGTGAACGCATCGATGCCTCGTCGGGTAAGAGAGGTGCCGTCGGTCGGCGCCCGGTGATCCCCATCTCATTTGAGCTGGAGCTCCAAGCGATTCCCTGCCTCGGGCGACGGCGCCTTCACGGGCGCGGACGTCGAGAGCGCGCGCGGCGCGATCTCGGCCGGAGGCTCGCGCCGGCGCGGCTGCAGCGACGCCCCGGGGCGCGCCGCCGCGCCGACAGGCGTGAGGAGCGGAGGTATCGCCGGCGGCGGCTCCGGCGCGGCCTTCACCTCGACCTCCGGCGGCGGCTCCGGCGCGGCCTTCACCTCGACCTTCGGCGGCGGCTCCGGCGCGATGCGCGGGTCCGCTTCCCCCTCCGCCGGCCGCTGCTCGGCGCGCCGCGCGGCCGGGTCGCCCTGCGGGACCGCCGCGGCTGGCTCCAGCGCCGCTCGCTCCTCCGGCGCGCCGTCGCGCAGCGCGACGGCGCCCCAGATCGCGAGCGCCAGCGAGGCCATCGCGGCCGCTCCGAGCGCCACGCGGAGGGTCGTCCTGCGGGACGTCGGCTGCGCGGGCGTCCGCGCGAGCACCCGCGTCGTGGGCGGGAGGCTCCCCATCGGCGCCGGCGTGGTGCTCGGGCTGCTGTCCGGCCCGGGCCCCGGCGCCGGCACGGAGGCGCTGCTGGACTGGGACGACGCCGACGGCGGCGCCCTGAGGATGCGCGCGGCGCGCTCCGCGCGCTCCTGCCCGCCCGCCGACGCGAAGGGCGCCAGCGCGAGCGCCAGGTCGGCGACGGTCTGCGGCCGCCGGGCTGGATCCTTCTGGAGGCAGTGGAGGATCACGCCCTCCAGCTCGAGGGGCAGGTCGCTCCGGAGCGCGCTCGGCGGGACCGGCTCCGCGCTCGCTACCTGCAGCACCAGCTCGGCCAGCGCCGGCGCCTCGAACGGCGGCCGCCCGACGAGCACGCGGTACAGGATCGCGCCGAGCGCCCAGATATCGGAGCGGGCGTCGACGGAGCGCGACGACCGCATCTGCTCCGGCGGCATGTAGATGGGTGAGCCGAGCACCTCGCGCGTCTGCGTCAGCGACGCGCCGCTGCCCTCGCCGCCGCTCGGCATCTCCTTCGAGATCCCGAAGTCGAGCACCTTGATGAGCTTCGCCCCGCCGGGCGTCGTCGTGAGGAAGAGGTTCGCCGGCTTGAGATCGCGGTGCACGATGCCCGCGGCGTGCGCCTCGGCCATCGCCACGCACGCCTGCAGCACGTAATCGGCCGCCTCCGCGACGTCGAGCTGGCCGCGCGCGCGGATCACGTCGGAGAGGTCTTCGCCCTCCAGGTACTCCATCACGATGTACGGGACGCCCGACTCGAGCTCGCCGACGTCGAGCACCCGCACGACGTGCTCGCCCTTGAGGCGCGCCGCCGCGCGCGCCTCGCGGAGAAACCGCTGCACGAGCGCCGGGCTGTCGCCGCTGAGCAGGAGCTTGATCGCGACCCGCTGCGGGAGGAACAGGTGGCTGGCCGCGACCACCATCCCCATGCCGCCCCGGCCCACGACGCGATCGACCCGGTACTTGCCGGCGATCACCTCTCCTTCGACCACGGGTGCGTTCATGAGAGCTCCGCGCAGCGCGCTCCGGCATGCGGCAGTCGCGACCCGGACGTGCTGTGGTCGATGGTAGCACACACGCGCGCCGCACAGTCCAGCCGCGGGCTCGCGCGCACGGGAGTGCTGCGCATGCCATCCATCCATCGATCATCCATCCCGCGCGGGTGCTGTCGACGCAGAGGGCACGCGATGTCGCCGAAGCGGCGAGCGATCTGGTCGTCCGCTCACAGCATAAATTCACGACAACGGAGCACGACTCCGACCCGCGGCCGGCTGCGGGAATTTTCATCGATGAGGCGGCTGCCGGGCCGCTTTTCGAGGGCCGCGTCAGCCATCCTGCGCGGGCCGACGAGCGCTCGCCGTCTACACAATCTCCGCCGGCGGGCGGTACGATGCGACCGATGATGCGCTCACCCCGACGACTCTCGATGGCGGCCGGCTCGCTGGCGCTGCTGGTTCAAGCCGCGTGCGGCGGCGCTGTGGTCGTGGACGGCGGCGGTGGCGGAGCCGGCGGCGCGGGCAGCGCGAGCGAACCGGGCTCGACGACATCGTGGGTCGACCCCTCGCCGTCGGCGTCGGTCGGCCCCACGCCGAGGCCGCCGACGACCTCCGGCGGCGCCACGCCGGGGGCGAGCGCGATCGTGTATGGCGACTCGACCGTGACGATCCGGATCGCCACCCTGCCCCTGTCCTGCAGCGATCCCGACGCGAGCCCCACGTCCGAGCCGTGCAGCGACTGGTGGGATCTGGAGATCCGCATGCCCGAGTCGATGCTCGTCGTGGGCGAGGTGGATACAGCGAGCGGCGATCTCTCGATCTTCGGGATGTCCTCTCGCGCGGACTGCAGCAGCACGGGGGCCGCGAGCGGGGGCGGCGACACGGGCTTCGGCAGGCTCAACATCACGGCGGTCGATCCGACCACGGTCACCTTCGAGCTCTCCGAGGTGGGCCCTCTGCTCGTGGACAGCGACCCGAACGGCCGCTACGTCGCGGCCCGCTGCGTCGAGCGCTAGTATCGCGTCAGAAGTTTTCCGTGCTCGGGCTCGAGTCCGTCTGCTCACTCAACGACCACGCTGGGCGCGCACACCTGCAGCACGCCGCGCGGCCGCGACGACACGGTGCGAGACATCAGCGCATGATTCATTGCGAGCAGGGCGAAGATATCGGCGAGGATCGGGATGTCGTAGGGTATGGGACGCGGCCCCGCCTGGTCGGGAACCGAGACGAACCCGCCGTGCGCCTGCTGGCGCGAGAGGAGGTACGAGAGCCCGCGCTCCAGTGTCGCGTTGTCGCCGATATGGCTCAGCGCGCTCAAGGCGTATGAAGTACTGATGACGTCGCTCGGAGTGCCCCGGACCTGACCCCACCCGCCGTCCTCGTTCTGCGACCGGACGAGGTAGCCCCGCGAGCTCTCCGCAGCCGCTTCGATCTTCCGGGCCAGATCGCTGGACGGGTGGCATCGGAGCCGCCGCATGGCGACCATGGCTCGATAGATGGCGTTCGTCTCGCTCAGGCTCCAGCTTCGCTCGAACGTCCCGTCGGCCTTCTGACGTTCCAGGACGTAGCTCGCGCCTCGGTAGAGGACCTCCGCGGGCACCTCGGCCGCGGCTGCAAGCGCCATGATCACCGCCGCGGTCATGGCGATCTCCGGGTCGGCGCCGCGCGCGAAGGTCGGAAAGCCTCCGTCCCGGGCCTGCATGGCGAGCAGGTAGGTTGTCGCACGCGCGCAGGGCTCGGCGTATCTATGCGCTCCGATCGAGCTGAGAAACTCCAGGCAGTACGACGTATCGTCGACGTCCGTTTGGCGGACGCCTTCCGCATAGGCCCAGCCGCCGTCAGTCTGCTGATGGCTGGCCAGATACTCGGCCATCTGCACGAGGGTGGACCGGTTGCTGTCGGAGCCGGCGCCGGTCAGCGCCAGGCCCGCGACCGCGGTGCTGAAGATCTCCATCCCAGAGATGTACGGAAATCCGCCGTCCCGGCGCTGGAGCACCACCAGCCGTTCAATGCCCCTGCGGATCGTGCGCTCCTGCCCGGGAATGGAGCGGAGCGCGAGCAGCGCCAGGATCTGCCGTGGCATCATGTGCTCCCGGGAGGGGCTCTGCGCCAGCGCTTCGGCGATGACGGCGACGTCTTCGTCTTTGATCCACCCCAGACGGCCGAGGCTGACAGCATAGAGGATCTTGAGCGCGAGCACCTCTACGCGCACCCAGCTCTGGTACTGCTCCTTCGGCGCGAAGTCCGCTTCTTGAAACTCGGCGTCGAAACGCGTCCCATTCGTCAATGCCAGGACCGCTCCGAACATCATCCGCTTGCGGCGAGTCGCGAAGTGCTGGCAGGTCGAGAAGTAGTGCTCGATCCCCTCGGGCTTCTGCGCCGTCGTCAGTACCCCGTCGATGAGGGCGGCGTCGAACGGATCCAGCCCGTCCTTCCGGCGCATGTCTTCCAGATACACGACGGTGCGCGCCTGGACCTCGGGATACGCGCTCTCAAGCCTGAGCAGGCGGAGCATCAGCGCCGACTCGAAGACCCGGCTCCGGCACTCGTCGCGGACCGCGCCGTCCGGTTCCACCCGTGAGATGATGTAGCGCTCAAGGGTCGCCCGCGCCGCAGCGGCGCGGCGTCCCAGCTCGACGTCTCGGCAGCGAAACGAGGGGCCGCCTGACGGTGAATGACGCATGTTATCCTCCTCTCTTATGCAAAGCGCCGCGCTCTACTGGAGCAGCAACCGAACGCTGTCCAGAATGGTGTTCCGGTCGGCGACGGTCCAGCGATGGTGTAAAGCGAGCGACAAGAGCTCAGGAGCCGGCTCGAACGCGACGGGGCTCCCCACGAGGTGGAATAGCACCGAATCCGTCAATGAGTCACCGATCGCGATGGATCCCTGCAAACAGACGTCTCTCCCACGGAGGATGGTGGAGAGGATACGCTCCTTCTCTCCAAACATCCCGGAGGGGAGCTCGACCCTGCCAGTATAGAAGCCTCCCCGCCGCGAGAAATGCGCGCCGTGGAAGGCGTGGACCCCGAGCTCCTCGGCGACCAGGCCCACGATCTCCTGCGGGCTACCAGAGATCAGCACCGGCTCGAGCCCGCGTTCCTTCAGCGTCTCGACGAGCTCCGGCGCAAATGAAAACAGCCTGCTCCGCTCGCGCCGCCAGGCCTCCCGCGCCGCCTGCTCGACGTCCGCGCACGCGCGATCCTTCAAGGCCGCTGCGAATAGATCATACGCGGTCACCGACATCGTCGCGAAGTCGATCTCCCCGGCTCGATAGCGGCGGAGCACGTCGAAGACCGCCTCGCCCTTGTCGCTCTCGCAGATGCCGCCTTTCACCAGCGCTCGCAAGAGCTCTACCCCGGCGGCGCCCGGGTAGAGCGTTCCATCCACGTCCAGGATCGCCAGCCTGACGGCACCTTCAGCCACTTCGTCGATTTATGCCGAACGCAGACGCCCGTCAATGAAGTTGCCAGATCGGCAGAAGGCCCCCGGAGCCCTGCGCGCGGTCCAATGCGGGTCAGACGCGCTATGCGCCGGCCGCCGCCTGCTCGCCACGCTCGCCGCGCAAGAAGGCCAGCGCGGCGCGGGCGAACGGCTCCTTCCACTCGCCGAAGACGGGGGTGTGCCCGCTGTTCGGCAGGAGCCACAGGCACGAGCGCGGGATCGCGTGGTACATCTCCAGCGCGAGCTCGGCCGGGTAGAGGGGATCGCGGTCGCCGTGCACGATCATCGTCCGCGCCGTGATGGTCGACAGGTGGGGAGGCGTGAAGCTCATGTCGTCGTGGCTGGCCGCGAAGAGCCGCGGCTGCCGCCACAGCGCCTGGATCTGCGCGTCGCCGAGCCTGTGGCGGCTCCGCATCTCCTCCCACTCCGCCTCCGTTCGGCCCTCGCCGGAGACGTAGCGCATGATCACCCTGGCCTGCTCGGGGAAGTACGGAGCCGCCGACACGAGCACCATCGACTCGACGCGATCCGGCTGCTGCGTGGCGAGGTGCAGGAGGCACTTGGCGCCGAGGCTGAGCCCCACGGCGCGGAAGGTCTTCACCCCGAGCTCGTCGAGCAGGGCGAAGACGTCGAGGGCGCACTGGCGGATGGTCAGGGAGCCGGCCGGGTTGTTCGACCGGCCGTGCCCGCGCAGGTCGGGCACGATGACCGTGTGATCACGCCCCAGCTCCGCGAGATCGAACACGTGGGCCCAGTCGCCGCTCGCCCCGGTGAAGCCATGGAGCAAGACGAGCGGCGTCCCTTCGCCGCGGAGCTCGTAATGCATGTCGATGCCGTTGACGGACGCGGTGTGCGCGGTGTGCCGATCAACCGGCGCTGTCTCCATATCCATTCGCTCCTCCGATCGCTCGGCCGCGGGCGATCCGCAGCCGGATGCACCCGAGCTTTAGGCGCAACTCTTTGAGCTTGATAGCTGGGCCGTTCACGCATAGAATGCGAGTCGGTTGTTGAGCGGACGGCGAGACGGTCGCCTGGCGTGCCGCGCTGAACAGGGGTTCAGCGTTCGCCAGGTGGCGATGAGCGCCTGGACGCGAGCCCTGCGCGGCGCGCTCGTCAGCTCCCGAGGAATGGGCTCAGGAAATCGTCCGCTTCGCGGAGGATGCGAGGAATCGAGGCAACGAGCTCATGGCCGTCGTCCACCTCGACGAGCCGGACGTGCCGCTTCGCTGCCGCGAACGCGCGCGACAGCTCGATATCCACCACCTCGTCGTGCCGGCCGTGGACGATCAGCGTGGGTACCCGCACGTCGGGCCAGCCCCCGGAGCGCTCATCCACCTCGGCCGCGTCCACGGCAAAGCCGAAGTCCACCCGAGCTCGCCGCTTCTCCGCGTAGTCGTCGACGTCGAGCCACCCCCGCTCCTCCCAGGCCCGGAAGCCCTCCTCGCCGAGGCGCTGCCGCCATCGCTCCATGATCCGGAACGCCGGCGCGAGCAGCACGAGCGCGCACACCCGCGCGTCCTCCGCGGCGACGCGGCACGCGGTGAGGCCCCCGAGGCTCGAGCCCAACACCACGGCCCGGTCGCGTTCGCCGCCGATCGCCTGCTTCACGGCCTCGATCATCGCGCTCAGACGCAGGCGCTCGAACGAGGGCACCCGCAGGTTGAGCCGCTCGACGGCGACCCCGCGCCCCCCGAAGTGCGCGGCGATCTGGACGCCCTTGGTCGAGCTCGGGCCCGAGGCGAAGCCGTGGAGGTAGAGCCAGCGCGGGCCAGCGGCGGAGGGCGCGGTCGTGGTGGTCATGCGGGCGCGGCGAGCCTAGGGCGTGCGCGCGGCCAGCGGCAAGCCGCGCCGCATCGAGCGCTCGCCGCGCCGGGCGGCGCGTCAGCGCGGCGGCAGCTCAAGCGCGCGGATCCCCTAGCGGACACGGGGATACTCGAGCTCGAACCCGGGGCGAGCCAGGCGCGTTCCCGGCGCGATCTCCTTCCGCTGCTTCCGCTCCGAAGGCGCGGTGCTGTATGAAGCGCCGGAGAGACGCCATGATCCGCCCCGCCACCGCCGCCGATCTCCCCACCATCGCCCGCCTCATCCGCATGCTCGCCGAGTACGAGCGGCTCACGCACGAGGCCGTCTTCGACGAGCGGGAGCTCGAGGCGAACCTCTTCGGCCCGAGGCCCGCGGCCGAGGTGGTCCTGGCCGAAGCGGAGGGGACCGCGGTCGGCTTCGCGCTCTTCTTCCAGAGCTTCTCCACCTTCCTCGGCAAGCCCGGGCTCTACCTCGAAGATCTCTTCGTGCTGCCCGAGCACCGCGGCGGAGGCCACGGCAAGGCCCTCCTCGTGCACCTGGCGAAGCTCGCAGTGGAGCGCGGCTGCGGGCGGTTCGAGTGGTCCGTGCTCGACTGGAACGACCCCGCGATCGGCTTCTACAGGAAGCTCGGCGCGAAGCCCATGGATGAGTGGACCGTCTACCGCCTCACCGGCGAGGCGCTCGCCCGGCTCGCGCAGGGCTGAAGAGCCACCTTCGGCTTCGTGTTCCACTTCCCCACAAGACACGGCACGTCGACGTGTCGCTCTTCTACAAGCCGGCCGCGCGGCAGCAGGACGACACCATCTGGGTAATCATCCGCGGGTGAGCGCCCCTCGGCACGGCGGGGCTGCTCGTGGCGACGCAGCGGAGCACCACCGGTGCTGCTGGAGCAGCAGCAGCGGCCGCCGGCGCGCTCGTCGCGCGCGGGCCCGACAGCGCGGCGGGCGGCCGTTGCGCGCCGGCGCGGGGCATGGCACGGACGTTGCGGAAGCAAATGGTGTGCTGACGGCGTATGTCGCGATTCGCGGACTCGGTCGCGGCATACGCCGTCGCTCTTTTGCGTGAGCGAGAGTCCACACTGCCCTTCCAGGGTCGCCGCAGGCGTCGAGATGTCCTCCAACAACCTCACCGGGCTCGGCGTGCTGCGCCACCGGAGCTTCTCTTTCTACCTCGCCGCCAGGCTGCTCTCCGCGATCGCGGTGCAGATGCAGAGCGTCGCGATCGGCTGGCAGGTCTACGCGCTCACCGGCGACGTGTTCGACCTGGGGCTCATCGGGCTCGCCCAGTTCGAGTCCGGCCTCACCGCCGGCTGGTTCGGCCTGCTCCCCGCCATCTTCATCGGCGGCAGCGCCACCCTCGCCGTCGCGGCGCTGTGGGCCCTCGGCTTCCCCGTGCTCAGCCGCATGGACCGCTTCCCGCACGCGAAGCGAGATCGCGAGGAGAGCGCGGAAAGGCCCGGCGCGCCCGAGGCCGCCGCCGCGACGTGAGGGGCCGCGCGCCGACGGCGACGGGGCGCCCCGCCCGGGAGCCGCGCTACTCCGTGCGGAGCGCCTCGATCGGGTCGAGCCGCGCGGCGCGCCACGCCGGGTAGAAGCCGAAGAGCACGCCGATCGTGACCGAGAGGCCAAGGCCCAGGACGATCGACCAGACCTCCACCTGGAAGGCCCAGCGGCCTACCATCCGCTCGAGCACCGCGCCGGCAGCCCAGGAAAGGCCCACGCCAGAGAGCACGCCGAGCACGCCCCCGAGCAGCGAGACGGCCGCCGCCTCGCAGAGGAACTGCAGCAGGATCGCGCGCGGCGAGGCGCCTACCGCGCGGCGGATGCCGATCTCCCGCGTCCGCTCGGTCACGGTCACCAGCATGATGTTCATGATGTTGATGCCCCCCACGATCAGCGCGACGACGCCGGTGCTGAGCAGCAGCATCTTGATGATGTCGAGGACGAGCTGCTCCTGGCCGTGGCTGTCCCTGTCCTCGATCCTGAAGTTCTTCACGCCGTGGTGGCGCCGCCGGAGCGTCGCGTCGATGATCCCGCGCAGCGCGGCGAGCGGCGAGCGGACGGCGACGATCGGCTCCTGCCGCACGTAGACGCGGTCCGCCTTGTGCGACGGCGAGAACAGCGCGTCGTAGGTCGTCTCCGGGACGAGGACCTTGCGGTTCCAGATGTCCGTGCTGTCCGTGGAGCCCAGGATGGGCCGATCCTTCAGCACGCCCACGATCGTCCACAGGTGCCCGTCGGCCGTCATGTGCAGGGCCTCCGCCTGCGCGGCCCGCTCCGGGGGGCCGCCGAAGAGATCGGCCCAGACCTCGTGGCCGACGACGCCCACGCGCCGCCGCGACGCGAGGTCCTCCTCGGTGAGGAACCGGCCCGCCGCGAGCTCGAGGTCGTAGAGCGCGGGCGCCGCCGGCGCCGCGCTCACCAGCGAGATCCGCTTCTTCTTGTCGCCAGCGCGAGCCTCTGTATCGCGCACCGACTCGCTCAGGGCCGAGGCGCCGCCGAGGGCGCGCGACGCGTCGAGCGCACGGGCGTCGGCGCGCGAGAGGTCGCGGCGGGTGCGGCGCCGGTCCTTGACGTTCACCTCGGCGGGGTGGATCTGGATGAGATCGGCCTCCACGGCCTGCTGGCTCGCGCGGAGCAGCGCCTCCTCGCCGCCCGCGAGGAGCGAGGCCAGGAGCACGATCGAGCCGGTGCCGATGATGATGCCGAGCAGCGTGAGCGCGGCGCGGGTCCGGTCGGCCACGACGGCGCGCGCGGAGTGGAGGAGGTCGCCGAGCCTCATCGCCGCATCGCCGCCACGGGGTCGAGCCCGCCCGCGCGCCGCGCCGGCAGCCACCCGAAGACGACGCCCACGCCGGAGGAGACGACGAGCGCCGCGATGACGGCCGACACCGAGACAGCGCCGACCCAGCCCGGGGTGAAGCGGCGGATGACCGCCGAGGCGAGCTCGGCCACGGCCGCGCCGCCGAGGACGCCGAGCAGGCCGCCGAAGCCGGAGAGCAGCGCCGCCTCGCAGAGGAACTGCGCGCTTATGTCGCGCGGCGCCGCGCCGAGCGCCTTGCGGATGCCTATCTCGCGCACGCGCTCGGACACGCTGACGAGCATCATGTTCATCACCCCCACGCCGCCAATGAGCAGCGCGATGCCCGCGATGAGGCCGACGATCGCCTTCATCGTGGCGAACATCGCGTCGAACTTCTGCATGATGCTGCTGAAATCGAGGAGGGTGAAGTCGTCGACGCCGTGGTGCCGCTCGACGAGGAGCGCGTTGAGGATGCGCTTCACCGGGTCGTTGTTGCGGGGGTCGTCGGTCTTGATGACGAGGAGCGCCGAGGTGCTCACGGTCGGCTCGACGTCCGCCGCCGTGTCGATGGGCGCGACGAGGAGGTCGTCCCAGCTGAAGCCGAAGCTGACGCCGAGGCGATCGCTCTCGGCGAGCACGCCGATGACGCGGCAGCGCAGGGACCCGACCGTGACCCAGCGGCCGATCGGGTCGCCGCGCCAGAGCCGCGCGGCGAGCTTGGGGCCGGCGATGCAGACCCGGGCGCGGCGGCGGTCCTCGTCGTCGGAGAAAGCGCGGCCGCGGCCTACGCGCATCCGGAAGGCGCCGAGGAAGCCGCTGTCGGCCGCGACGAGGTCGGAGCGGTCCTCCTTGCCCTCGTCGGTGGTCACGTCGCGCGAGCCGAGCATGGCGTACATGGAGTGCTCGACGACGTGCGGGACGCCGCGCGCGAGCCGGTCGCGGTCCTTGCGGGTGAAGCCGGTGACGTACATCGTCTTCTTGCGCTCGGCGCGCTCCGGCTCCTTCGGCGCGACGAGGATGAGCCGCGCCCCGCCGAGCTCCTCGATGCCGCGGCTCAGCGTGAGCAGGCCGCCCTCGGCGAGCGAGGTCATGAGCACGATGGCAAAGGCGCCGAGGGTGATGCTGAGGACGGTGAGCAGCGACCGCAGCTTGTGCGCCGAGAGCGCCTTCGCGGCGATCGCCAGGTAGACGGCCCACCTCACATCTTGGTCTCGTTCTCGGCCGCCGAGGGCGGGTTGATGAGCACCCGGGACCCCTCCGGGACGCCGTTCAGGATCTCTACCTCGCGGTCGTTGCGCGCGCCGAGCGCTACCTCGACCTTCTCGGTGATCTGCTTGCCGTCGGGCCCGTCGACGACGCGCGTGACCGTCTGCTTGCCGCCCTCCTCGGAGACGGCCTCGATCGGCAGGGAGACGACGCCCGGCCTGCTGTCGAGCCGGATGCGCACGTCGGCGGTCATCCCGGGCTTGATGAGCTCGTCGACCTGGGAGAGCTCGGCCTCGACAGGGAAGACGTCGACCTGGCGATCCGCGGGCTTCACCGAGGCGGGCGCGATCTTGGTGACCCTGGCCGTGTACGTCTTGCCGGGCAGGGCGTCGAGCGTGAGCGTCGCCGGCTGGCCGAGCGCCACCTTGGCCACGTCGATCTGGTTGAGGTCCACCTTCACGATGAGCGTCGAGAGGTCGGCGATGGTGAGCAGCGCCTTGCCGTCGAAGGTCGACTCCACGCCCGGCGTCACCACCTCGCCGGGCTCGATGTTGCGCTGGATCACGGTGCCGTCGAGCGGCGAGGAGACCTTCGTGTACCGGAGCCGGTCCTTCGCGGCGTTGAGCGAGACCTCGGCGAGGCGGATCGCGATGGTCCTCGCGGCGAGCTCGTGCTTCGCGAGGTCGAGCTCCTCCGAGGCGATGATGCTGGCCTCCACGCCGGCGGACCGCCGCTCGACGACGCGCCTGGCGTAGCCCGCGGCGGCCCGGGCCTGGGCGAGCTCGGCCTCGGCGCGGGCGACCTCGCGCTCGTAGTCGGTCGGGTCGAGCACGAGCAGGAGCTGGTCCTTGGCGACCCGGGCGCCCTCGTCGGCGAGCACCTCGGCGACCTGGCCCGCTACCTTGGACTTGAGCTCGACCTGCTCGCGGGCCTCGATGCGCCCTGTCTCGAGGATCTCGACGGCGAGGTCGCCGCGCTTGGCGGTCACGACGAGCGCGGGGTCGATGGGCGGGGGGCCGCCGCGGGTCATCCCGACGACGACGGCGCCGGCCCCGGCGAGCGCCAGCGCGCCCACGAGCCACGGCCAGAGGCGCCGCCGGCGGCGGGCGCTCACGAGGCACCTCCAGGCTGCGCCGGCCCGGGTTGAGATGCCGGTCCGGGCTGCGACGCCGGCCCGGGCTGCGGCGCCGGCCCGGGCTGCGGCGCCTGCCCCGGCTGCGACGCCGGCCCGGGCTGCGACGCCGGCCCGGGCGGGGAGGCCGGGACGGCGACGCGCCGCCCGCGGGGGCCGGTGTCCTCGACGATGGCGCCGTCGCGGAAGGTGATCACGCGGGTAGCGTAGTCGGCGATGGAGGGGTCGTGCGTGACGACGATGACCGTCATCCCCTGCGCGTGCAGCGCGCAGAAGAGCTCCATGACCTGCTGCGTGGTGGCAGAATCGAGCGCGCCGGTCGGCTCGTCCGCGAGGAGGAGCGGCGGCTCGTTGACGATCGCGCGGGCGATGGCGACGCGCTGCTGCTGGCCGCCGGACAGCTGGTTCGGCAGGTGGTGCGCCCGATCCTCCAGCCCGACGCGCGCGAGGGCGCGCGCGGCCCGCTCCCGCCGCTCGGCCGGCCGGACGCCGGCGTAGACCATGGGCAGCTCGACGTTCGCGAGGGCGCTGTCGCGCGGCAGCAGGTTGAACGACTGGAAGACGAACCCGATCTTCCGGTTGCGGAGCCGCGCGAGCTCGACCTCGTCGAGCTCCTCGACCGGCTCGTCGTCGAGGAGGTACCGGCCGCCTGTCGGCCTGTCGAGCGTGCCGATGACGTTGAGGGTCGTCGACTTGCCCGACCCGGAGGCGCCCATGATCGCGACCATCTCGCCCCGGGAGAGCTCGAGGGAGACGCCGCGGAGCGCATGCACCTCCACCTCGCCCATCCAGTAGGTCTTGGTGATCGCGTCGAGCTTCACGAGTGGAGCCATGGGGGGTTTTCGGCGGGTGGCCGGGGCACTTTCCAGGACGACGGCCGGGGTGCGCCCGATCTCGGTTCGCCTGACGCGCCTGGAAATTTCAGGGCGCGTCCCTCGTGTCGCCAGGGGTACCGCCAGGGATAGCGCGCCGCGGCAGCCTGCGGACGAGCCGAGGCGTAAGCGAAGCGCGGCAGCGAAGCAATCGCGCCGCACGGGCGCGCCGGCGGCGCGGCCGGAGGACCAGAAGAATGCAGCGCTACAGCCCCGACGTCTCGACGAGCGCCAGGATGACCGCCCCGACGCCGTACGAGATGTCGTCGCGGAGCTCGACCGCCGCGTAGTCCTCGAGCTTGCCCACCGTCGTCGGCCCGGAGATGCCCGTCACGACGGGGCGCTCCGACCCGTCCAGCGCGATACGCGAGCGCACGCCGGCCATGGCGCTGTCGATCGCCGGGCGCACCGAGGCGTCGAGGAATCCGTGGCGCAGGCCGCGCGCGAGCCCGGCGGCAAAGAGGGCGGTGGCGCTCGTCTCCAGGTAGATCTCGCCGGGGCGGTTCAGGATCGTCCACCAGAGGCCGGTCTCCGGGTCCTGCGCGTCGAGGACCGCCGCTACCTGCCGGGCGAGCGCCCCGGCCACGGCCTCGTCGCGCTCGCCGCGCGCCGCACGCACGCCCAGGTACTCGTAGCCGGCCGCCGTGACCCAGGCGTTGCCGCGCGCCCAGTACACGTCCGGGTCCTGCGGCGCCGCCCAGTTGTACGCGTGCCGGAAGAGCCCCGGCTCGTCCTGGAGGAGCGGCGCGAAGATCTTGAATTGATTGGAGAACTCGTCGAGCGGGCGCGGGTCGCCCGCGCCGCCCGCGCGCTCGCCGGCGCGGACGAGCACGCTCCCGAACATGAACAGCGAGTCGACCCAGAGCGTGGGCTCGAACAGCGGCGACACGCCGAGGTGGCTGATGCCGCCCTGCTCCGTCCGGCGAGCCTCCTCGTACAGGTAGCGGAGCACGTCGTCGACGACCTTCCCGTAGGGCGCCGCGCACGTCTCCTCGTGGAGCGCCAGCGCGGCGACGGCCGGCGGGCAGCGGTCGCTGGTCGTGATCTCGTAGCCGTACTCGATGTGCCGGTCGATGTAGCGCCGGGCGTAGGCGCGGTACGGGGCGTGCTGCGTGACCCGGTAGAGATCGACAAGCGAGAGCATCACCGTGCCCTCGCCCCAGTCCCACGAGAGCGACTCCGCGGGGTGCTCGGCCATCCAGCGGTCGGCGACGGCGCGCGCCAGCGCGATGCTCTCGGAGCCGGGCGCGCGCTCGCGCGCGAACGCGTCCTCCGCCGACGGCGGGGTCGCGGTGCACGCCTCCCCGGGGCCGGCGCCCGGGTCGCTCGAGCAGCCCGCGGCCGCGGCGGCCATCACGGCGGCGGCGACGAGCAGCGCGCGGAGGCGCGACGACACGGCGGACGCGCGCTGCTTGGCGGACGCGCGCTGCTTGGCGGACGCGCGCTGCTTGGCGGACGCGCGCTGCTTGGCGGACGCGCGCTGCTTGGCGGCGATCGGCATCTCACTCCTCCACGGCGACGCCGGTCGCATCGGGCGCGGTGACCTGGGGGATCCCGTCGAGGAGCACCTGCGTGCCCCGGGCCATCAGCGCGAACGGCCGCTCGCCCTCGACGCGCAGCACGACGAGCTCCGCGTCTGTCTCGAGGACCTGCCCGCCGGGCAGCGCCAGCGACCCCGGGGCGCCCTTGCTCCTCAGGACGGCGACGTCGATCCCGCCGTCGCCCTCGATCTGCCACGCGACGACGCCGGGCCCCGCCTCGATCGGCGCCGCCTGGAGGGGCGCGTCCGGGCCGGCGTCCGCGCCGACCTTGTAGGGCAGGAGCACCGCCAGGAAGCCCGGCGCCTCGGCCTCGACCGTGGCGTCGATGACGGCGTGGTCGGCGGCCTCGCGGTCCTCCTCGAACTCGTGCACGTGGGGCGCGGCGAGCGGCGTGTACGGCGGCTCCACGACGGCGAGCCCGGGCGCCGTCGACTGCACGCGCACCTCGACGCCGGCCAGCGTCCGCTCCCAGCGCGCGCCGTCGGCGAGGAGCTCGAAGGCGCCGCCGGAGGTGAGCCCCGCGTAGCCGTGCAGCCGCCACGCGTGCGCGCGGGCCGCGGGGTGCGCCGTCGTCAGGCGGTCGCCGACGACGAAGTAGCGGCCGTCGACGAAGGCAACGGAGCGCTCGACGTGCGTGTCCTGGTAGTCCTGGTGCGCCTCCGCGTACTCGACAGCGTCGCCGTCATGGGTGTTGCGGATCCAGGCGTCCGCGTCGCCGAAGTTGTTGAACAGCCCCTTGTCGGGCGCGGCCCTGCCGTCGATGAGGATCACGTTGTGCGACGGCGACTGGCTGGTCTTCGCGTTGTCGAGCGAGTCGGGCTTGTAGTAGCCGGGGTCCATCAACAGATACTCTCCGTAGGCGGCGAGCGAGAAGGACGTGCCGTCCACGTGGTCGTGGATCGCCTTGCGCGCCGAGCCGTGCTCCGCCACGAGCAGGAGCCAGCGCGCCTCCTCGCCCCAGTCCGAGCGGAACACCGCGTTGCCCGCGTCGGGGAGGAAGCGCGTGAGGCGCGGCGGCTCCTCGGTGGCCACCGCGTCGTCGATATAGACCAGGTGATGGGCGATGAGGTCGGCGCCGAACTCCATGTCCTGGGGGTTGTCGCGGTTCTGCTCCCAGTCCCAGCGGTACGCCCCGCTGCCCCCGAAGGAGGTGAGCAGCGAGCTCCCGTTGAACGGGGTGAAGACGGCATCGTCGAGCGGGGGACGGCTGCCCCAGGGCAAGCGCAGCGCGAGCGACCAGTCGACGGCGCTCGTGAAGAGCCCGCCGCGCAGCGGGAGCTCGAACGTCGTCTGTTCGCCGCCGACGCAGCCGTGTCCGGCCCAGGGGTCCTCGTCGGACCGGGTGCGGCAGTCGCGCGTGAAGGCCGCGGGCCCCGCAAGCGCGTTGTCCAGCGCGATGAAGACCGCCGCGGTCGGCCCCCACGCAAACGCGGAGTAGTACGGGCCCTCGGACACCCCGCCGTCGGGCTGCACGTACTGGCCGTTCGGGCCCCACAGGTAGTCGAGCTCCGAGATCGACCAGTTCCACCAGGTCTCGGCCGCCGGGTGCCCGGGGAACGCGAGCGCCACATAGGCGATCGCGTCGGCGGTCCGGATCGGGTGGTTGTTCTGCGCCGGGCGGAGCAGGAGGTCCCGGTAGAAGTCGTGCTGGACGTACTTGGCGAAGAGCTGGCCGGTGATCTCGGTGATCTTGCGCTCGGCCTCGGCGGACTCGTCCGCCGGGAGCCACGGCGTGGCGCTCAGGAGGTCCCATGCGTTCGTGTACCCCATCAAGGTCTTCGCCATCCGGATGTTGATGTCGAGGACGGTGTTCGTGTCCCAGTCGGTCTCGAGGCGGCGCAGGAACTCGCGCGCCTTGTCCGCCGCCGCCCGGTCCTCGAAGGCCCAGGCGAGCAGGGCGTTCGCCTGCGCCGTCGAGGCGTTGTTGCCGTTCGTGCGGTGGTCCCACGACGCCGGGTCGGGATCCTCCTCGTAGGCGCGCTCGGCGCGGCGCTTCAGGGTGGCGAGGATCGAGGCGTAGGGCTCGCGCTCGACACGCGAGCGCAGCACGTCGCGGTGATCCGGGCGCGCGAGGAGCCGCGGGTGGACGCCGGTGTCCCGCTGCTCGCTCGGCCCGGGGCCGTCGGCGCCGCACGCCGAGGTCGCGAGCGCGAGCGCGAGCGCCGCGAGCACCTGGGAGAGAGGGGAGATCGAGAGATGCAAGCCGTGAAGCCGTGAGCGCATGGGAAGGATCGACCGAGGGCTGGAAGGGAGAGCCGGTGCGAGGACGCAGCGTATCAGCTGGCGCCGGCGCAGGTCTGCTCGATATCTCGCAGGCGTGGGGGCGATCACCACGCGCCCGTCGAACTCGCGGTCCCGGTATCCACACAGCTCCGACGCCGGGGCGGAGATCGCGTTGCTGGCGACGGAGGACTGGAGGCGCGCCGCGCCGGGGCGGCGGGGGCCCGCGAGGCGAGGCGCACGGGAAGCGCAGCTCAGGCGAGCTGAGCAACACGCGTGCGGCGCACGGGCGCGCTCGACGCAGCGCGCCCGCGGCTCCCTGGACGTGAGAGGCGCGACCTCCTGGAGTGGCGCAATTCTGCGCGAGCGTCTGCCTGCTGTGGCGAAACGCGACGCGCGGTGCGGCGCGGCGCGGAGCGACGGCGCCGAAAGCGCGGAGTCGTCCATGCCGCGAGCGGCTCCGCGGTGCGGCCTCCGGCTTGCATTGCACCGGCGCCGCTGGGGGGAAATTGAGGAGGTCTGGAATGGCGAACGAGCAGAAGCAGGGAGCGGGCGCGCAGGGACAGCAGGGCTCCGGTCTACAGGAGGGCCGCAGCGAGAGCAGCGTTATCGCCGACAAGGACTACAATCTGGTCAGCGTGCTCTACCATGCGCTCCAGGGCGCGGAGACCTACGCGCGGTACGTTCAGGACGCGCAGAAGCAGGGTGATCAGGAGCTAGCCTCCTTCTTCAGCGAGGTGCGGCAGGAGGAGCTCCGGCTCGCGGAGCGCGCGAAGCAGCTCCTGGGACAGCGGCTGGGCGGCGGTCGTCAACAGGGAGGTGCGCGCGGGAGCGCCTAGCACAAGGACAGGTTGAACGGCGAAGGCGTCAAGTACGCCGGGGGAGCTCGTCTTCCCTTGGCGTGCTTGGCGCCTTGTTGTTTTGACGCCTCAACGAGGTGCGGCTCGCCTGGACGCCGGAGATCCACGCGCTGCCTGCCCTGGAGGAGGTGGGCATCGAACACCCTCGACCACCACGGGGACGTTCCGTTCGAGTCGCTCTTCACCGAGATAGGGCCCTATAACTACGCAAGCAGCGGATCCGCTTGCACGCGGCCGCACGCGGGCGCCAGGAACACCTACTGGAACCTGGACGCGCCCATGCAAGTGCCGCTCCTCTGGGCGTCGATACAGACGAACGTGATCGGGGAGCTGGCGGCCTTCGACTCGATGACGGACGAAAACGAGTGGTTCGAGAACGTGCGCGACATCGAGCCATCGAATCTATACGAAGCGCAGCTCGGCCGGCGGATCTGCGGCGATGATTTCGACGCCTGCAACCGTGGCGTCTTCGACGCCGAGGCGGGGGTGTGCGTCCAGGAGCCCAGGAAGGACGGCACCCCGTGCGACGGCGGGGACCCGGACGAGCAGGGCCGCGTGTGCAGGGCCGGGATATGCGCCAGCTCGGGGAACGGCGGCGGGGACGACGGCTGCAGCGTGTCGGCTCCCGGCCAGCCTGGCTCGGCGTGGCTGGTCCTGGTCGCGGCGCTGGTCCTCGGCGGGCGCGCCAGGCGGGATCGCGGCGAGGACGCCACGGGCAGGCGACCCCTTGCTGACCGAGCACTTCGCCGTGCGGCACGGCGAGGCTCCACGCGGAGGGCCTCCGTGCTATGCGCCACGCCATGAGCCTCCCCAAGCACCCCCGCGCCGTCATCACCGGCGCCGCCTCGGGCCTCGGCCGCGCGCTCGCCATCGAGCTCGCCGGCCGTCAGGCGAAGCTGCTCCTCGCCGACCTCAACGACGAGGGTTCCCGGGAAACCGCGCGCCTCGTCGCCAACGCCGGGGGCGAGGCGCACACGGTCCGCTGCGACGTGAGCCGGAGCGACGAAGTCGCGGCGCTCGTGGGCGAGGCCGATCGCGCGCTCGGCGGCGTCGATCTCGTCGTGAACAACGCGGGTGTCTGCGCCGCCGGCAAGGTCGGCGAGCTCTCCCTCGAGGACTGGTCGTGGGTCATGGGCGTCAACCTCTGGGGCGTCATCCACGGCTGCCACGCGTTCGCGCCGCGCTTCAGGGAGCAGCGGAGCGGGCACTTCCTGAACGTCGCGTCCGCCGCCGGCTTCCTCGCGGTGCCCGAGATCGCCCCCTACTGCGTGACCAAGGCCGGCGTCGTCTCCCTCTCCGAGACGCTGAGGCTCGAGCTCGCCCCGCACGGCGTCGGCGTCACGGTCCTGTGCCCTACCTTCTTCAAGACGCAGATCGTCGAGAGCAGCCGCGGCATGGACGCGAGGAGGAAGGCGGCCGCCGAGAAGCTGATGGGGCGCGAGGGGCTCCAGGCCGACTACGTGGCGCGGCGCGCGATCGAGGCGGTCGACGCCGGCCGCCTCTACGCGGTGCCGCACCGCGATGGACGCTGGTTCTGGCGGGCGAAGCGGGCGATGCCCGAGCTGCTCCACCACCGCGTCGTGTCCCGGCTGATGAGCAAGCTCTGACAGCGCGCGCTCTGACCGGATTCTCCACCTCTCGCCCGGAGGAGCGCGCGTGGAGCCCCGGTGCTCGGCCAGCTCTCCTGGGCTGGCGGAGCGAGGCGCGTCGCTTCACGACAGGTACGACTTACGACAGCCCCTCGGCGGCGAGCGCCGCTTTCACCGCGGGGCGCTCGCCGACGCGCTCGAAGTACGACTTGAGCCCAGGCGACCTCTCGAGCGCCTGCTCGTCGAGGCGGCGGAGGTTGCGAAGCGTGTAGTACGCGTAGCCGTCGGCGACCGTGAACGTATCGCCGAGGAGGAAGCTCTTGCCTTCAACGCCCTTCGCGAGGATGGCGAACCGCGCATCGAGCCGCTCCCGGAACGCCTGCTTGACCTCGTCCGTCGACTTCGGGTGGTTGATGGGCCCGAACCCCTTGTGCAGCTCGGTCGCGATGAAGTGGAGCCACTCCTGGAGCCGCAGCCGCTCGATCGTCCCGGCCGGCGGCGCGAGCCTGGAGGAAGGGACCTTGTCCGCGATGTACTGGACGATGATCGCCCCCTCGGTGAGCAGCTTGCCGCTGTCGAGCGTCAGGGCCGGGACATACCCCTTCGGGTTGACGGCGAGGAAGTCCCCGCCGTCCTTCAGCTTCTTCGCCTTGAGGTCCACCCGCTGGAGGTCGAAGGACAGCCCCGACTCGCGCAGGGCGATGTGTGGAGACAGAGAGCAGGCGCCAGGCGTGTAGTAAAGCTTCATGATCGTCCTTTCCAGGAGGGAACGCTTCGGTGTTCCCCGGTCGTGCGGTCGTCCTGCGCGCGCCACGGCGGCGACCCGCGCCGAGAACATGGCAGTCCATCGCTCGCGTGAGCGCGGCAATCCGACCCACGCCTCCCCTTACCACCGAGGAGCGCGCAACGTCCACCATAACGGACGAACATGCGCAAATCGTCCGCTAAAACGGACATATCGCATGACGACTGTAAAAATCCAGGATCCGTTCGTCGTCACGACGTGCGCCTCCTCCCCTGGGTGCCCGCGCATCCTGGACGGGAGTCGGGCCCTGCGAGATCCAGGGCCATCTGGGAGCTCCAGGCGAAAGGCGCTGCCGCGGTGTGCCAGCAGGCCAGTTCGCGTCGAGGTGCACCGACCCGCGGAGCGCCAGCTTGTGGCGCCGCCTCCTGACCCGTTGTAAACGCGGGGCGTGACCCAGGTGCGCTCGATCTTCGCCCGAGGACTGTTCGAAAATCAGGTCGCGGTCGTCACCGGCGGGGGCAGCGGGATCGGCCTCGCGTGCGCCCGCGAGCTCGCTCACCTCGGCGCGAAGGTCGCGCTCTGCGGTCGCAAGCCCGACAAGCTCGAAGCCGCGGCGGGGACGCTCCAGGCCGACGGCATCCCCGGCGACCACGTCCTCGCCGCCCCCTGCGATATCCGCGAGCCGGAGCAGATCGCCGCCTTCGTCGGCCAGGTCCTCGAGCGCTTCGGCCGCATCGACGTCCTCGTGAACAACGCCGGCGGCCAGTTCCCGAGCCCGGCCATGGACATGAGCACGAAGGGCTGGGAGGCGGTCGTCCGCAACAACCTGAACGGCACCTTCTTCATGACCCGCGAGGTAGCGCGGCGGGCGATGATCCCGGCGCGGCGCGGCCGCATCGTGAACGTCACCGCGTCGGTCAGCCGCGGCTTCCCGGGCATGGCGCACACGGGCGCCGCGCGCGCCGGCGTCGAGAACCTGACCCGCTCGCTCGCCGTCGAGTGGGCGGCGCTCGGCATCCGCGTCAACGCCGTCGCTCCAGGCAACATCCGGTCGAGCGGAACCTCGCAGTACGGCGACGAGCTCCTCGAGCTCGCGCGGCGCGCCACCCCGCTCAAGCGCCTCGGCACCCCGGAGGAGGTCTCGCGGCTCATCGTCTTCCTCGCGAGCGACCAGAACGACTTCATCACCGGCGCTGTCCACGGCGTCGACGGGGGCCAGCCGCTCTGGGGCGACATCTGGTCGATCCCCGAGCCGGAGGGCCCCGAGCCGGAGGGCCCCGAGCCGGAGGGCGCGCCGGGCGCTCCTCCGGAGAGCAAGGGCTGAAGGGGCCCGTCGTGACCGCGCCGCCCCCGTACCGCGCTGGCGAGCACGCCGCGCCAGAGCCCGCCCCGGGCGCCCTCGTCGAGTCCATGGCGGGGCCGCTTTCCGCGCCGCCGCTTTCCGCGCCGCCGCCGTCGTCCATGCAGCCGCCGGCCGGACCGCCCGTCGCCACGACCGCCCTCGGCAGGGCCGCGCAGCGTGTGCGCGGCTACTTCCTCGCGCTCGACCCGACCTTCCTGTCCGCTGTCGCGCCGCTCGCGCTGCTCGCCATCGTCCTCTTCACGCGCACGCCGTCGACCAACTACATCTTCGACGAGCAGGAGGCGCTCCTCGCCAACCCGTACGTGAACGCGAAGGGCGGGCTCCGCTTCATCGACGCCATCCACCGCGACTTCTGGGGTCTGCCGCCCGACCGGAGCGTCGGCTCCTACCGCCCGCTGCCGAACCTCCTCTGGCGCACGATCTGGGCCGTCACCCGGCAGCCGTTCTTTCACCATTTCTACAACGTCCTCTTCCACGCGGCGAACGGCGCGCTGCTCACGTGCATCACGTTCTGGCTCACGCGCAAGCGCGGGCTCGCCTACCTCGCCGGGCTCATCTTCGTCGGCTGCGCGGTGCTCACCGAGGCGGTGAGCGGCATCGTGGGCATCGCCGACGTGCTCGGGGGCATGGGGGCGATCGCGGCCCTCGCCGCCCTGACGCTGCCCGCGTGGGCGATGCCGTTCGGCGTTTTCACTGCCGTGCTCCTCGGCCTGTTCTCCAAGGAGAGCGCGCTCGTCTGCGTGCCGCTGATCCCGTTCGCCGCGCTCATCGCGGCGCCGCTCACGCACCCGACGCGCCCGGCGCGGCTCGTCCGGGCGCTGCTCGCGCTGCTCGCCGCGGGGGCGGCGTTCGTGCTCTACGTGGAGCTCCGGCGGCGCTGGTTCCCGGCGCCGATGCCGGCCGAGCTCACGGCGCCGCTCCCGGAAGGCGCGCCGCTCGTGAAGCGCGCGCTGCACGACGCGCTCGTCTGGTTCCACCAGGCGCCCCTTCCGCGCGATCCGCTCAACAACCCGCTGAGCGGCGCGGACACGCCGCACCGGATCGCGGGCGCGCTGCGCGTCTACTGGCGAGGCCTCACCCAGGTCGTGTTCCCCTGGACGCTCAGCGGCGACTACTCGTACCCGCAGGAGCCGGCGCCCGACCGGCTGGTCTTCTTCGAGAGCGTCGCCGGCGCCGCGATGATGGCGCTGCCCCCGCTCGGCTCGCTCGCGCTCTGGATCGCGGCCCTCCGCCGCGAGCACCTCGAGCGGCGCGAGCGGCGCTCGGTGCGCGCCGCGTTCCTTGTCGACGGCGGGCAGGCGACGTCGCGAAGGTGGTCGCTGCTCATCGCGGGGGCGCTGCTCGCGACCGCGGCGGTGGGGCTCGCGGCGTACGACTGGCATACGCTCCGGCCGGCGGGGCGCATGGCGATGCTCCGGGCGCTGCCGCTCGTGCTCTGGCCGCTGCCGTTCCTGCCCGCGCTGCTCCTCGGCCTCGGGCTCCTCGTCGAGGGCACGCGCCCCCTGCCCTGCCCGGCGACCGCGGACCGGAGCGTCTGGGTGCCGCTGCGCCAGGGCTACGCGGGGCTGTGCATCGCGGCGATCGGGCTGACCTGGATCGTGGTCAGCTACTTCCCGCACTCCAACATCCCCGTCGTGCTGCCGACGGTGCGCGCGGAGCGGTTCTGGTACTTCCCGGCCATCGGCTCGTCGCTGGTCCTCGCCGTCGCTTTCTCGTGGCTGCACGAGGCGCTCGCGGGCTCGACCCTGGCGCCGCGCGCGCGCTGGTCGTGGCGGGCGTGGGTGACGCCGGCGCTGTTCACGATCTTCTTCGGCTTCCAGTGCGTGCAGGCCTACCGGCACGCGATGGACTACCGGAACGACCTCGACTTCTGGGCGGCGACGAAGAAGGCGGTCCCGAACAGCGCCAAGGCGCACCTCAACTACTCGGTGATGAAGGGCGCCCGGGGCGACCTCCCGGCCCGGCTCGCCGAGAGCCAGATCGCCGTGGAGCTCGCCCCGAGCTGGCCGATGGCCCACGTGTACACCGGCGACACGCTCTGCCGCATGCACCGCGCGGAGGAGGCCTTCCCGCACTACAGGCGCGGGATGGAGCTCGGCCCGAACGAGCTCAGCCTGATCGCGCTGGCGCTGCAGTGCCTGCACGACGAGCAGCGGCTCGCGGCGCACGAGGCGGAGCTCCGGCAGCTCGCGGAGGAGCACCCGGGGACGTGGCTCGCGTACCTCGCGGTCGACACGCTCGACAACGGCGCGAAGCACGGCGGCGTGGACCCGAAGTACCGGCCGCGCGGCTACAACGAGGGGCCGAAGGAGTGACCGCGGCCTGGCACGTGTACATCCTGCGCTGCGGCGACGGGTCGCTCTACACGGGCATCGCCCGCGACGTGGAGGCGCGCCTCGCGCAGCACGCGGCGGGGCGCGGGGCGCGGTACACGCGCGGCAGGGGGCCGCTCGCGCTGGTACACGTGGAGGCAGCGGCCGACAAGGGCGAGGCGCTGCGGCGGGAGGCGGCGATCCGGAGGATGGGGCGCGCGGGCAAGGAGGCGCTCGCGGCGGGGGGTGGGGACCGGGGCGCCGGGGATGGCGTTCGGAGCAGGCGCGGGGAGCGCGCTCCGCGGCGGTAGCTCGCGAGCCCCCTCCCCGGAGGCCTACCGTGCCAGGTCCCGGCGAGGTTGGCAGGTCGGGAGGCTGCGCGTAACCTCAGGGAACCATGACGCACGCACCTCACCCTCTACTGCAACGCATCGACGTGTCGCCGAACGCCTGCGGAGGTATGGCGCGCATCAAAGGGACGAGGATAGACGTGAGCATCATCCTGGACAGCCTCGCGGACGGGATGACGCCGGAGGAGATCCTGGAGCATCTGCCACAGCTCACGAAGGAAGACATTCAGGCAGCCATCGCGTACGCAGGCGAGCTGGCGCGGGAACATGTCTGGCGCGTGGCGTGATGAGGCTGAAGCTCGACGAGAACCTCTCGCGGCATCTCAAAACAGAGCTCACCGCGCTGGGACACGATGTCGACACCGTCGCGGACGAGGGGCTCCTCTCGGCGGCGGATCCGGTGGTCGGCCTGGCCGCGAAGGACGCCGGCAGGGTGCTCATGACGCTGGATGTCGAGTTCGCTGACCTGCGGAAGTATCGCCCTGGAACCCATCCAGGAATCGTCCTGTTCCGGCCGGCGCGGCGGAGTATCCGGACGACGAACGAGATGGTGATGGCTTTTGCCGCGCTCCTCGACCAGCTCGATGTGAACGGTTCCGTGGTCGTCGTGGATGACACCCGGGTGCGCATCCGGCGCCCGGGAGAGTGAGCCCTCTGGCTTCCGCCTGCGCGCCGAATTCGTGTACCTCGCGCCGTGGAATCGGCCACCCCGCCGAGCGCGCCGGGCGTGGGTCGCCGTCGAGGTCGCCACGCCGCTCGTCTTCTGCGCGCTGTACTGGCTGCTCGTGCAGGCGCTCGGCCGCGTCGCCAGCGACCATCACGGCTGCGAGGGCGATCTGCCGTGATCGATCGGCTGGGGCGCGCTCTGGGCCACCCTGTATGTGCCGCCGGTCGCAGCGATCACCTGGACCGTCCACGCGCTCGGCCGCTGAGCCCGGCACGCTTTTCGTTCCCGTCCACCCCGCGATGGGGTACCCCGTTGTCCCCATGCCGGCTGCCGTGGACCTCGCGCCGTGGATGTAGTGGTGATCGGGGCGGGTCCGAACGGGCTCGCCGCGGCCGTGGCGCTGGCCGGGGCCGGGCTACAGGTGCGCGTGATCGAGGCGCGCGGCACCGTGGGCGGCGGCGCGCGCACGGCCGAGCTCACCGTCCCGGGCTTCCGTCACGACGTCTGCTCCGCCATCCACCCGACCGCGGTGATCTCGCCCTTCATGCGGACGCTGCCGCTCGCAGAGCACGGCGTCACCTGGATCAACCCCGAGGCGGCGCTCGCGCACCCGCTGCCCGACGGGAGGGTCGGCCTGCTCTATCCCGATCTCGATCGCATGGCGGAGACGCTGGGCGAGGAGGACGCCGCGGCCTGGCGCGACCTGTTCTCGCCGCTCCTCGCGCACGAGGGCGCGCTGTTCGGGGAGCTGCTCGGCCCGCTCCCCATCCCGCCGCGCCACCCGCTCCTGCTCGCGCGCTTCGGCCTCTCGGCCATCCGCTCGGCAGACGGGCTCGCGCGCGACACGTTCCGCGGCGACGCCGCGCGCGGGCTGTTCGGCGGCTGCGCGGCGCACTCGTTCTTGCCCCTCGAGACGCTGTTCTCGGCCTCGTTCGGCCTCGTGCTCTCGCTGGCGGCGCACGCGGTCGGCTGGCCCGTGGTGCGCACCGGCTCGCAGGCGCTCATGGACGCGCTCGCCGCCATCCTGCGCGCGCGGGGCGGCGAGATCGAGACAGGCCGCAGGGTGGCGTCGCTCGACGAGCTCCCCGAGGCGCGCGCCTACCTGTTCGACACGACGCCGGCGGCCATGGCGCGCATCGCGGGCGACCGGCTGCCGGCGGGCTTCCGCCGCCGCCTCGAGCGCTTCCGCCACGGCCCCGGCGTGTTCAAGGTCGACTACGCCCTCGACGGCCCCATCCCCTGGAAGGCGCCCGCCGCCGCGCGCGCGGCGACGGTGCACCTGGGGGGCACGCTCGACGAGCTGGCGGCCTCCGAGCGGGCGCTCGCCGGCGACACGCCCGCGGAGCGCCCCTTCTGCCTCGTGGCGCAGCAGAGCCTCTTCGATGACACGCGCGCCCCCGCCGGCAAGCACACCGCCTGGGTCTACTGCCACGTACCGCCCGGCTGCCCGGTCGACATGAGCGCGCGCATCGAGGCGCAGATGGAGCGCTTCGCCCCGGGGTTCCGCGATCTCGTGCGCGCCCGCTTCGTCCACACGCCCGGCGACTGGCAGCGTTATAACGAGAACTACGTCGGCGGCGACATAGCGGGCGGCGCCAACGACTGGCTCCAGATCTTCGCGCGCCCCGTCGCGAGCCTCAGCCCCTATTCGACGCCCAACCCCTCAATCTATCTCTGCTCCAGCTCGACACCGCCCGGCGGCGGCGTCCACGGCATGTGCGGCTATCACGCCGCCGCGGCCGCGCTCCAGCGCGTGTTCCAGCGGCCGGCGCCTGCCCTGGCCGCGCCGGTTCCCCGCGCCCAGCTGCCGCCGCGCGCGTAGTCGAGGTGCCGGAGCGGAGAGGGGGAGTCGCAGGTCCCGTATCGAGGCGCCGAATCGACAGCGCGGCTGGACGCGATCGGACGAGCACTCGAGGCCCGGTCACGACCAGGAGATGTCGAACTCGCAGGCCCTGGCGCCGCGGAAGCGGCAGCGGGTGTGCAGGGCGCGGCTCTCGCGGACGCCCAGGCGGGCCATGATCCGGTCCTGCCACGCCGGGACGCCCACCGCGCAGGTGACCGGCCCGGGGCCGCGGTCCGGGAGCCGCGACGCGGTGAGTCGGACCGTGAAGCGCCTGACGGCGACCGGGACCCCCTCCATCGTGCCCTCGTCGAAGTAGCGCTCCCAGAGCGAGGCGGACCGGTTCAGCACGGTCTCGGGGGACGCGGCCTTGATCAGCACCGTGAAGAACCGCTGCAGGTCCTCCTCGGCGATGGCGTTGGCCACGGGCCGGAAGCCCTGCGGATGACCGCCCCCGTACAGCGCCACGTAGCGATCGACGAGGTTGTTCCAGATGCTCACCGGGTACCAGCCGTTCGGCAGGATGATGCCGCCCACGCGCGCGGCGTCCTCCGGCCCCAGGCACTCCAGCCACCGGGTCACGCCGTCGGGGCCGTGCTGAGCGGCCACGAAGCTCTTGAATCCCCCCAGCGCGTTGCCCTTGACGTTGCTCATCGAGATCACTCCACCGGGCGGCCGGCGCCAGGCGCGTCGCGTGCCGTGCGGGGCAGATCCTGACGACGGGCACCGGCGAATGCAATCGCTGCTTTCGGCCCGCGGGCGCCGTACTACAATCGCCAGCGTGAAACCGTGCCCCTTCTGCGCGGAGCAGATCCAGGACGCCGCGATCAAGTGCCGCTTCTGCGGCAGCATGCTGGAGGAGCGAGCGCCTGTGGCCACGGCGGCCCCCGCGGCGCCGCTCGCCCATGCCTCCGGCGCGCTCGCCCACGCCGCCCATGTCGACACCGCGCTCGCCCCCTCGCCGGGCGGGGCGCGCGTCATCTTCGAGGGGACGCCGAGCTGGAAGGCGTGGTTCTGGTCCTACGTCGCGGCGGGCGTGCTCTCGCTCGTGCTCGTGGGCCTCGTGTGGCTCGGCATCCTGCACTGGAAGCGCAAGAGCCTCCATTACAAGATCACCGATCGCACGATCGACTACGAGGCCGGCCTGCTCACGCGGCGGGTCGAGACCCTCCAGCTCTGGCGGGTGCACGACATCGATCTTCGCCAGACCTTCATGGAGCGGCTGCTCGACATCGCCGAGATCCGCGTGTTCACGCGCGACGCGAGCGACCCCGAGCTCGTGATCCGGGGGCTGCCCGCGTCGCGCGAGCTGTTCGAGGCGCTCAAGAACGCGGCGGAGCTCGCGCGTCAGCAGCGCGTCCTCGGGGTCGTGCAGTAGGCGCGAGCTCCACCTGTTCGGTCCCCGCCGCCTGATCGGAGCCAGCTCATGTCCACGAGGCGATCCCCGTTCGATGATCTACCGGATGTGCGCGACGGCCTGACGCGCGCCGAGCGCATCATCCTCTGGAAGCTCTCCGAGCTCGAGAAGGAGTTCGGCGGCCGCAACGTGCCCACAGCCACGCTCTACGGCCGTGTGGTCGAGCACATCGACCTCTCGATCCCCGAGTTCCAGCGGCTCATGCAGCGCCTCGTCGGCGTGCGCTGAAGGCTTCGTGGCGCCCGCTGCCGCCGGTCAGGCGGCCCGCTGCTCGAGGGCGGCCCGCTGCTCGAGCGCGGCCCGCAGCGCGGAGACGGAGGCGCTGCGCAGGTAGACGACGGGCGCGCCTTCCGACGCGAGGCTCTGCATCTGGTCGCGCAGCGCGTGCGAGACCATCGTCACCATGATCACGATGAGCGCGACCTTGCCCGCGCCGTGGCGCGCGCCCGGCGGCACGCGGTTCTCGTAGTGGCGCAGCGACCAGCCGTGCTTCTCGACCACATCGCGGTAGCGGCTGGACATGCCCCCGCTGCCCCCGATGACCAGCACCGTCTGCTCCTCGCGCTTCCTGTCGACCGCCTGAGAACGACGCTCCGCCTTCATGCGATCTCGCTTGAGCAAGGCGTAAGCCACCCTCCGCGGCGCGCCATTTCCTGCGCAAACATCGATATAGCGCTCTATTCCTGGGCAAATTGTCCTCCCGGCGCGAAGGTCCATGTCACCGTGACATGGAGAGCGCAGCCGCTGCGGCGGCGCGCGCCGCCGAGCGGCGGGCACCGGCGCTCGCGCGCGACAGGCATGCATCCAGCCGATTCGATGGCTGGGCTCCCGTCGCGCGCGCCGCGCGCCGAGGTGTCCTGGGGGGATGCGCACGCGAGCGCGCCGCCGCGGGGCGAGCCGGGCCGACCGAGGCCGAGGGGGCCCTGGACAGGGCCAGAGGGGCTTATCTGGAGATAAAAGGAATGACAGGAGGAGCGGCGGGCGGCGGGGTACCGGTGGGGCGATTCTCCCCGGCCGCGGAGGATTGACGCGGCGTCAGCCGGCCCGCTGCTCGAGCGCGGCCCGCAGCGCGGAGACGGAGGCGCTGCGCAGGTAGACGACGGGCGCGCCTTCCGACGCGAGGCTCTGCATCTGGTCGCGCAGCGCGTGCGAGACCATCGTCACCATGATCACGATGAGCGCGATCCTGCCCACGCTGCGGCGCGCGCCCGGCGGCACGCGGTTCTCGTAGTGGCGCAGCGACCAGCCGTGCTTCTCGACCACATCGCGGTAGCGGCTGGACATGCCCCCGCTGCCCCCGATGACCAGCACCGTCTGCTCCTCGCGCTTCCTGTCGACCGCCTGGGAACGCCGCTCCGCCTTCATGCGATCCCCTCTGAGCAAGGCGTAAGCCACCCTCCGCGGCCGGCCTTCTCCCGCGCAAATGTCGATGTTCTTGTTTATTCCCCGGCAAAATGTCGTCTCCGCGCGGAGGCCTTTGTCAACGTGACATGGCGGCCGGCGGCCGGCGGCTCGACGGCTCGGCGGCGTGGGCGCGGGCGGGCGCGCGCGGGCCCCGGCGCGCGACGGCTTGCGAGGCGGCGGGCGACCGCTGGCGGCGGCGCGCGACGGCTTGCGAGGCGACGGGCGACCGCTGGCGGCGACGGGCGACCGCTGGCGGCGACGGGCTTGCGCGCGGCGCGCGGCAGCCGCGCGCGGGCACGTCAGAGCTGTGGTAGGAGAGCGGCGCCGCCCTGTTCCGCCGCGCCATGCAGCCCCTCTCCGCACCGCCCAGCGACGCGCCTCCGCCGGGCACCGTCGAGCGATGGGCCTGGGATTACATCCTCTCGGCCGACCTCGAGCACAAGCTGTCTCCGCCGCCCGTGCCTTCCGCCTGGGAGTCGGACGCCGTGCCGCCCCCGCCGCGCCGCATCGAGCGACCCGGACGGCCCGCCGAGCTGCGCATCTCGCCGCGCGCCCAGAAGAGCCCGGGGCCCGAGGCGCTGCGCAACCCCGCGCGCCGCGCGCAGCTCTTTCACGCGTTCCTGCACCACGAGCTCCAGGCCGCGGAGCTCATGGCGTGGGCGCTGCTCGCCTTCCCGGAGACGCCGCGCGCCTTCCGCGGCGGCCTCGTCCGGATCGCCCTCGACGAGGTGCGCCACATGCAGCTCTACGCCCGCTACCTCGCCGCGATCGGCCACCGCTTCGGCGATTTCCCCGTGCGCGACTGGTTCTGGTCGCGGGTGCCCGCCGCCGCGTCGCCCGCGCAGTTCGTGGCGGTGATGGGGATGGGCCTCGAGGGGGGCAACCTCGACCACACGGCGCGCTTCGCCGAGCGCTTCCGCGCCATCGGCGACGTCGAGGGCGCCGCGCTCACCGAGCGGGTCTGCGCCGAGGAGATCCCGCACGTGCGCTTCGGCGTCCGCTGGTTCCGCCGCTTCACGCAGGCGAGCGGGAGCGCCGCCCACGCGGCGCCGCGGGGGCAGAGCGAGGGCGCGCCGGCGCCGCGGGGGCAGAGCGAGGGCGCGCCGCGGGGGCAGAGCGAGGGCGCGCCGCGGCGGCAGAGCGAGGGCGCGCCGCGGGGGCAGAGCGAGGGCGCGCCGCAGGGGACCAGCGAGAGGGCACCGCGCGACTCGAGCGAAGGCTCGCCGCCCGGTGGCCCTGTCGACTTCGAGACCTGGGTCCGCCACATCCCGCCGCCCCTCTCGCCGCTGCTCATGCGGGGCGAGCCGATGAACCGCCGCGACCGCAGCCGCTCGGGGCTCACCGAGCCGTTCCTCGACGCCCTGGCCTCATGGACCGAGCGAGCGCCTGGGTCCTGAACTTCGACGCCGACGAGGAGCTGGCGCGCCCCGCGGGGTACACCCCGCGCGCCGCGGTCGCCGGCCGCGCCCCGGAGCTCGCCGGCCGGGTCTCGGCCCTGCTGCGCCCCGGTGACGTCGTGCTCAGCCCTGCCCTGCCCTCGCCGCTCGTGCCGCCGGCCCCACCGGGGGCGCCGCTCGTCGGCCGCGCGTGGTGTCCCACGCCGCGCGCCCTGCGCCTCCTCGGCCGCGCCGGCGTCGCCGCGGCGGAGGCGCCGGCGCTCGACGTGCTCCGCCGCGTCAACCACCGGAGGTTGTGCGCGGACCTCGGCCAGACGCTGCCCGGGGCGCGTTACCTCGTCTCGATGGCCGAGCTCGAGGCCGTCATCGCGGAGCCCACGCCGACGGGCCACTGGCTGCTCAAGCGGCCGTTCGGGTTCGCCGGACGCGGCCGGCGCCGGGTCGCCCGCGGCGCCCTGCCGCCCGACGCGCGGCCCTGGGCCGTCGCGTCGCTCGACCCCGCCTCCGCGGACAGCGGCCTGCAGGTCGAGCCCTGGGTCGAGCGCCGCGGCGACTTCTCGCTGCACGGCCACGTCGCCCGCAGCGGCGCGGTGCGCCTCGGCTCCCCGTGCGTCCAGCGCTGCGACGCGAACGGCGCCTACCTGGGGGCCGCCCTCGCCGAAGGCGGCGATCTCGACGGCGGCGAGCGCCGGCAGCTCGTCGAGGCCGCGCTCGAGTCGGGGGAGGCGCTCGCCGGCGCGGGCTATTTCGGGCCCTTCGGGATCGACGCCTTCCGCTGGGAAGACGAGCACGGCGCCCTGCGCTGGAACCCTCGTTGCGAGATCAACGCGCGCTACACGATGGCGTGGGCCATCGGCATGGGCAGCGCGCGGCCCGACCTCGACTGACCGGAGCGTCCCCGATCACCTGATGAGCGGGGCGCGCGGCGATCACCTCGAGACGGAAGCGCCCGCGATCGACGGAGAGCCCTCCGACGAGCATCGCTCGCCACAGCCCCCGCGCACCTCATCGCCACATCGCCGACTGGCACTCAGCACGGAGTCTCCGCCCCTGTCCCGACACCGACTTGTTGCACACCCGGGCGGCCGCTTCCTCTATAGCGGTGCCAGACGAGAACGACACGAGCCGGGCACCAGGGACTCCAGGAGAGCCATCACCTAGCTTCTCTTTCCCTTTCTCTTTGCTCATTCTCCTGGCGTCCTTGGCGTCCTGGCGGTTTTTCTCGATCCGGTTCGCTGTACCCATCACGGGACCTGAGAGGACGCGAGAGACGCGGCGCTGCTCCCGCGCACGGTCATGCGCTGTCCGGGCTCGGCCGATGATCGTGTGACAGGAGGAGGCAACATGAACCTGCCGGCGAGGACAGAGAGGCGGCGTTCAGCGCACCATCACGCGATGCATCGGAGCAGGCACGGCGCGGCGGCGCGCGCAGGCGCTGCGATCCTCACCGCGCTGCTCGCGGCGTGCGGGCCGGGCGATGGCGCGGAGGGCTCCGCGGAGCCGGGGTCGTGCGGCTCCGAGACGTGCGCCGCGGACCAGTACTGCGTCTACCCGCCGGGCGACTGTGGCGAGGGAGGCGTCGTCCCCGGGAACTACGGGGTGTGCCAGCAGCGCCCCACGTCGTGCGACACGGCCACGCCCACGCAGGTCTGCGCCTGTGATGGGCGCGTCTACCCGAACGCCTGCGAGGCAGCGCGGGCCGGCGTGAGCATCGGCAGCGGCGAGGAGTGCGCCGGCGCCGCGCCGCCGGGGACATCCGCCTGCGGCAGCTATTTCTGCAGGTCGGACGTCGAGTATTGCCGGGTCGTCGAAGATCCTCACGTCGAGCTCTTCAGGATGCCGACGCAGAGGTCGTGCAAAGAAATACCGTCCTCCTGCGTGGCGGAGCCGTCCTGCGACTGCGTGGCCCAAGCGGCCAGCGCCCCTGGCAAGGGAGGGTGTTCCAGCGCGCCGGCCTGTGCGCGAGACGCATCAGGGAGCTTCGCCGTCCAGTGCACAGGAGACCTTTACTGACGCGCCGTCGCGATCCGTCAGGCGAGCAGGCGGCTCAACCTCTCCGCGATCTCACCCGCTGAGCCTCCGGGCCCGCCCCTGCGCGCCGTACTCCCGCGTCGCACCTCCGGACACCGCCGCCGCCGCGCCCGGACATACAGGGAGCTCCCGCACGGCCTGCGCACCGAGATCGGCGGCGAGGACAGGCCGTCTCCGGCCCGGGCTCGCGCATCATGAAAAGGATACGGAATCGCCACTGAAACGTAGAGCCTTTATCAACAGCTCTTCCACTAGCTTGCTCGCGCCACGCTCATATCGAATTTCAACCCATGAAACGGAAGGCACGCATTCATGCAGAATTCGCGCGCGCGAGCTGAATCACCCGTACACAAGCGGCTCATGACGAGCTGGTCCCGGCTGTCGAGGGGCGTCCTCTGCGCCGCCCTCCCGGTGATCGCGGTCATCAACGCCTGCGGAGCAGAGGACGACCTCGAGGATGTCTCGGAGGCGCAGCAGGCGCTGACCACGGTCTCCTTCCAGCAGGGGTCGCTCCCGAGCTCGTCGTACGCCGGCTCCACCGACGCGACGATCAAGCAGGGCGCCGCGACAACGAACTTCGGCGCGGCGACCACGTGCGAGGCCGACGGCGACGACGGCTCGGGCGTGGACAAGTCCTGCCTGCTGAAATGGACCCTCTCCGGCATCCCCGCGGGGAGCACCGTCCAGTCGGCGTCGATCACCCTCCAGGCCACGGACGGCTCCTCGAACACGTACAATCTTTACGAGGTGAAGCGCGCGTGGAGCGAGTCCGCGGTCACCTGGAACAACGCGACCGGCACGACGACGTGGGCCACCGCGGGCGCGCTGGGCGCGACCGATCGCGGCAGCCTCGTCGGCAGCGTCACCGGCGGCGCCGGCTCGAAGACGATCACGCTGAACGCGGCCGGCGTGGCGCTCGTCCAGGCGTGGGTCGACGGGACATCGAACAACGGCATCATCGTCGCGAGCTCGTCGAACACGGACGGCATCGACTTCGCCTCCTCGGAGCACGCCACCGTGGCGCAGCGGCCCAAGCTCACGATCACCTACGGCGCGTCGAGCGGCACCGGCAGCTCGACCGACCCCGGGCTCCTCGTCGCCTTCATCGGCGACCAGGGGAACAACAGCAACGCGGATGCGGTCCTCAACCTGATCAAGGACGAGGGCGCCGTCGCGACCATCCACAACGGCGACTTCGATTACGCCAGCAACCCGGCCGCCTGGGAGAACCGGATCAACAGCATCCTCGGCGCGAACTACCCCTATTTCGCCGTCATCGGCAACCACGACGCCCCGGCGTGGGGCGGCGCCAGCGGGTACGCCAGCTACATCCAGGCGCGCCACGCGCGCGTGCCGGACATGAACTGCACCGGCGAGCTCGGCGTCAAGGCGACGTGCAACTTCCACGGGCTCTACATCGTCGAGTCCTGCATCGGGACGAGCGAGCTCCGCTCGACCTGCGCCGCCAACGCGTCCGATCAGGTGAACTTCATCCACGACTCGCTCGCCAACGACAACTCGATCTGGTCGGTGTGCGCCTGGCACAAGAACCAGCACGACATGCAGGTCGGCGGGAAGTCGAACGAGGTCGGCTGGAGCGCGTACCAGGAGTGCATGGGCGCCGGCGCGATCGTCGCGACAGGGCACGAGCACTCCTACTCGCGCACGCTGACCCTCACCGACGTGGGCAACGCCGGGACCGGCCACGGCAAGACCGGCGCCTTCAACCTGGTGGAGCTCGCCCCGAACCGGAACTTCGTGTTCGTGTCGGGCCTCGGCGGCGTGGGCCTCCGCGACTACGAGGCAGCCAGCCACGACGACGACACGTGGTGGTCGTCGTACTACGCGAGCAACAAGTGGGTGAAGAACGGAACGCTGATGTCGGGCACCGCCGCCTACGGCGCCCTGTTCATCCGGTTCAACGTCAGCGGGGACCCGAAGCGCGCTACAGCGTACTTCAAGGACGTGAACGGCCGCCTCGCCGACGAGTTCACCATCCAGGTCCAGTAAGGCGACGCGCGATCTCGCGCCGGCAGGCCCCGCCTGCCGCGGGGCTTGCCCCCTTTTTCCCGCCCCGCGCGGAGCGCGCGGCGGCGGACCGGCCCTCCGGCCCCCGGAGGACGCTCGTTGTGCCGATCGGAGGGTCACCCCTTGCCGAGCTCGAATCGCGGTGGAAGCGCGCCCTTGCAGCTGCGGATGATGGCGATCCTGTTCCTCTCGGGGGCGTCGTCGCTCGCGTACGAGGTCGCCTGGACAAGGTCGCTCGGCGCTGTGTTCGGCGTGGCCCTGCACGCGACGACCGCGGTGCTCGTGGCCTACATGGCCGGGCTGTCGCTCGGAGGGGTCGTGGGCGGTCACCTCGCGCCGCGCGTCCGCGCGCCGCTCCGCGCCTATGCCGCGCTGGAGGCGGCGATCGGCGTCTCGGCGCTGCTCGTGCCGCTCGGCCTGTCCGCGGTGGGCGGCCTGTACGGGTGGCTCTACGAGCCCCTGCTCGAGCGCCCGGCGCTCGGCTTCGTGGTTCGCTTCCTGGGCTCCCTCGCCGTCCTGCTCGTCCCGACCACCTTGATGGGCGCCACGCTGCCGCTCGCCGCCGAGGGGTGCATCCGCCGTGGCGACAGGCTCGGCGCCGACGCCGGCCGGCTCTACGCCGCCAACACGGCGGGGGCGGTGCTCGGCGCGTCGGCCGCGGGGCTCCTTCTCCTTCCGGCGCTCGGCGTCTCCCTCACGAACCAGGTGTCCGCGGCCGTCAGCGTGGCTGTCGCGCTGCTCGCCCTGGCGCTTGTCGGGCGCGCCGGGACGGAGCGAGACGAGCCGGCCGAGCCCGCGCCGGCGGCGCCCGAGGCGCGGGGCGAGGCGGGGCGGAGCCCGGGCCGCGGCGCGCGCGATCTCTCCGGAGAGGGGCGCCTCGACGGCGAGGGTGCGCCGCGCACGCCGGCGGCGCTCCGCGTGACGCTGGCGCTCGCGGGCGTCTCGGGCTTCGTCGCGCTGAGCCTCGAGATCGTGTGGACGCACGTGCTCGCCGCGGTGACGCGCGACACGACCTTCGCCTTCACCTGCACGCTCGCCGCCTTCCTCACCGGCACCGCGCTCGGCGGCTGGGCCGGCGCTCGCCTCGGCGCGCGCGCGCCGGCGGCGCTGGGGCTCGTCGCGTGCCAGGCGGGCGTCGCGCTGTCGGCCCTGCTCAGCTTCGTGGTGATGCGCTGGCTCGGAGCGACTCCCCTGCTCACGGCGCCCGCGTCCTTCGACGCGGCCCTGGCGCAGCAGTTCGCGCTCGCCTCGCTGCCGATGCTCGCGCCGACATGCCTGCTCGGCGCCAGCCTGCCGCTCTGTCTCACCCTCGCGGGCCGCGCTCGGGCGGGCGGCGCTCGGTCGAGCGCGGGACACGCCGTGGGGATGGTGCTCTCGGCGAACACCCTGGGGGCGGTCCTCGGCTGCATCGCCAGCGGGCTCTGGCTCGTCCCGAGCTTCGGTTTCGGCAAGAGCACCGTGCTGCTCTCGGCCGTGGCGCTCGGCGGCGCCCTGCTCGCGCTGCGCCTCCATGCGGCCGGCGAGGGCCCGGGCGCGCGCCGAGCGGGGTGGCGGATCACGCGGATCGCGCAGATCGTCTACGGAGCGCTGCTCATCGAGCTCTTCCTGGTGCTCCCGGCCGCCAGCACGGAATGGTTCTTCCCGGCCCGCAGCGCCGAGGGGCGCGTCGTGTTCCACGCGGAGGACGCGAGCGGCATCGTGGATGTCCTCGAGAAAGAGGGGGTCCGGACGCTCGTCACCGATCGCCGCCATCGCTGGGGCTCGACGCACCCGGCGATGGTCCAGTCGATGCTCCGCCAGGGCGCCCTGCCCCTGCTCCTGCACCCTCGGCCAGCGCGGGTGGTCGAGATCGGGCTGGCCACCGGGATCCACGCGCTGCCGCAGCTCCGGGACGGCCGCGTCGAGGAGCTCACGGTGGTCGAGATCTCGCCGGCGATCGTCGGCGCAGCCGGCGCTTTCGCGGGCCACAATGGAGATCTGCTGAGGGATCCGCGCGTCGACGTGGTGCTGGACGACGGGCGCAGCTTCCTGCAGCGCACGCGGCGGCGCTTCGACGTCATCGTGCTGGGGCTCTTCGTGCCGTACCGGCCCGGGGCCTCCGCGCTGTACAGCCAGGAGCTCCTGGCCGCGTGCAGGGAGAGGCTGGAGCGCGGCGGCCTCGTCCTCGAGTGGCTCCCGCTGGATCAGATGACCTTCGACGCGGTCCGGTCGGTGATGGCCACGTTCCTCGCGGTGTTTCCGCATGTCGAGGCGTGGGAGAAGGGGCACTACCTCGCGCTGGTCGGCGCGAGCGAGCCGGTCGCGCTGGACGCCGCGCGGGTGCGCGAGGGGCTGCGCGGCCTTGGCGGCGCGCGGGCGGCGGGGCTGCGCGATCCGGGGGACGTGGTGGCGAGCTTTCTGCTCGGCCCGGCGCAGGTTCGCGAGCTTGCCGCGGGCGCGCCCCTCAACACCGAGGATCGCCCGCGGATCGAGTTCATGCGGCTCCGCGAGGGCCCGGGCTATGGCCGCGCTGCGCAGAGCCTCGAGCGGCTGCTCGAGCGTCGCGCCCTGCCAGCCGGCCTCGCCGCGTGGCCGGACGCGGAGCGGGAAGCCGCAGAGCGGCGTTTCCTGGCGCGAGGTCGCTCGCTGCGCGGCGCCCTGCTGCAAGCGCGCGGACAGCACCGCGAGGCCTACGCGGAGTTCGCCGGGGCGCTGCGCATCGACCCGGAGGACGAGATCGCGCGGGGCGAGGTCGCCCGTTACGACGAAGCGCTCCGCCGCTCGAGCCGCTGACGCTCGCTCTGGCGGCGACCAGGGCGGCGGAGAGCAGCGTGTAGAGCGTCCGGGTGTTGGGGAGCAGCGCGGGGATGACGAGGTTGAGGCACGCGAAGAGCGTCACCCCGTAGAACACCGTGCCGCCACGTTCCGGCGTACGGGCGACGTCGTGCAGCCCCAAGCCACGTGAGCGGCCGCGAAGGTCGAGGGACGCATCGGGCGCTGGTGACTGGCCGTTCGTCAACCAGTTGGTTGACCAGTTGGTTGACGAACACTCCAACCGCGTAACCGCGTGCGCACCAGCGCACGCCCCGGACGGCTCGACCCCCATCCGTTGCGGTTTCACCGCAGCGTTTCTCTTTGACGCCAACGCCACACGCCCAGAAAAATCGTTCGCGCCCCACAGCGCGGGTCGCGATCCGGCCAGGGCTTCCGCCATGTCTACGTGCTCACACCCCAAGGTCTGCCTGCTCTGCGCTTGTGCGCTCGTCGTTGTCCCGGCGCCCGCACAGGCACTCGAGGTCAGCGGCGGCGTGAGCGTGGGCGGGATCCAGGTCGGGACCGAGCCAAAACTTGCGGTGAGTCCTTCTGTCGGGTGGCTCTGGCGCAGAGAGAAGGACTTCCGGATCGAAGTCCACAACATGCTCAGCATCGTCCCAGGGGCACGTGTAGGGGTCTACGATCGAACGGCCGTTACGCTTGGATACGTCACGAAGACAGGCAACGTCAGTCTTGGGCCGTCCCTGGCGATCTACGCGATGCCCGTGTGTGGTGTCGTGTTCTGCGACAGCGTGGTGGGTCTTGCTCCAGGTGTTCGCGGGCAGTCTGATTGGTTCTTTGCTGGTCGTCTGGGCGCGTCCGTGAGCGCTAAGGGGCCGTTCGGGAATTACTCCCCGAGGTCGACAGTATCCTCTCATCGCAGCGGCGGGCCGCACCAGGTAAGCCGCATGCCACCTCCTGACCGAGGGGGAAATAATTTCCGAACGGCCCCTAACGTGGACTGGGCCGGCGGGAGTAGCCGATTTCTTCCTGGTAGCTGGGTTGTGATGGTCGCGACTGGACCTGTTTGGAGATTCGGTGGGGAGTCCAAATGAACAAACTGTGTGCTCTTCTATCTTTCGGTCTCGCGGGGTGCAACTTCGATGTCGGAGACTGCTACCTCCGGAGTGATGGCGAGAGCGGTGCCGGTGGCATCATCGTCACCGCGACAGGGGTCGGCGGCTACGGCTTCGGCCCGACAGGGACCGGAGGCTTCGGGCCTGTCCCGCCGCTGGAGCCGCAGGACGTGGATCCCGCTCCTCCCGTCTGCAACATCGCGGCCCAGAGCCCATGCAACGAGAAGTGCGAGGCGGACTACGAGTCTGCTTCTGTCGCATGTGGTAAATTCGAGAGCGAAGCGCAGCGGAGGGCGTGCGGCGAGAGCGCCTACGCTGATTATCGTAGCTGTCGAGAAAATTGCGAGCGGACAAGTAATAAAAGCTGCGATGAGAAGTATCAGGATTGTATGGATCGCGCTCCGTGGCGGTCTTGTGCAAGTCCAGGGTCTGGAGACCCAGGCGAGACGAAGTGTCGAACCTGCTATAGACGATGCACGTCCGGGGACCCTCCATCGCCGGATTGCAAAAAGTGTTTATACTGAGGTTTCAATGAATATTCACGTCACTACAAATGAGGATATTCGGAGAGCGGTTCGGCGCGGACTTCGTCTTCCTGTGCGTTTCGTGCTCGATAACGTGCTGGAGGGGCCGTGCGCATCCGATCCTGAAGACCATTGTGAGCGGCGGTGCGACTACTGGAAGCTTCGAGGTCGGGAAAGAACACAATTTCGCTCATCGTTCGATGATGTTATCAGCGCAGTGAGGTCGCGTCATCGAATCATCGTATGGACGTCCGGGTTGTGGAGGGACAGGATGATGCTGTGGGCCATCTGCGCATGGAGGCTCCGCTATCGGCCCGAGCACCCGGAGCTCGACATCGTCGTCCTGGGAGATGCGCCGGAGGATGGCTTTAGCCGTGGATTCGTCCACGTGAAGCCGGCTGACGCGCGCCGCGGTCTAGACGACGCGCGCGCTCTATCTCGGACGCGTGTCCAGCACATGGCGCGCTCTTGGCGAAGGCTATCCGGTCGATCTCCGGTGCTGTCCACCGAGGGGGGGCGCGCAGATCGAGTGCGGAAGGATCTCGTAGAGCTGGGCACCCACCAAGCTGCATTCTTTCCTCGGGTGGACGGTAGCGCGCTTACCCTATCTTGGGTTGATGAGCTCTTGTTCGCGTGTCTCAGTAAAGACTGGTTGACGCCCGTCGACGTGTTTATGCACCGTTCATCGGCGGGCGAAGAGCTGCGTGATGGTTGGGGGATGCGCATCGGCGATTGCTTTCTCGCCATGCGGCTGCGCCAGTGGGCCGAGCACCGGGGGGCTGAGGCCGCGCTGGAGAGTGTGCCCTATAGGACGGACAGGCCACCTATGCTAGAGGCCCGCTACAGGTTGACGGCTGTCGGCGATAAAATAAAACGACACGGTCTTACTGAAATCGCTCAAGGACCGCCGCTGCCGGTGTGGGGTGTCACAGCGTACGACCCGCTGGCTCCTTGGGTTGTGGTGGACGACGGCACAGCTGGCCAGCGCGTCCAGCGACTTGAAGATCGCGCTACGCAGGACGAGGAATGACGCCCGCGGCCGCACGCGCGTCCGCCTGGACGAGTGCCGCGGGGTCGCCCCTGGGCCAGGGGATCCTCTCCGCCAGGTAGAAGCGCCGCGCGAGCTCGGGGCGGCTGCGCGGGTGCCGAGGGCCACGTCGACGGCTGGTGACTGGACACCGGCGCTCAGCGCCGGCGAGTTCGGATCGGCGCCGTCCACCTGGTCGATCGCGGAGCGGTCGCGGGTGCCGGCGAGCTCGGGGTCGTCGGTGACCTGGCCGGCGCGGAGCGGCCGCGCAGGCCGAGGGCCACATCGGGCGCTGGTGACTGGACACCGGTGCTCAGGCGCCGGCGAGCCGAGCTCGGGCATGCGCGCCGGCGACGAGGACCTCGATCGCGGCGCGGTCGCTGTTGCGGGAGGGATCGGCGCCGGTCAACGGCTAGCGCTCACAGCACAAAACGCGCGTGACCCCGCGTTCCAGGGAGCCGCTCACGATCGTGGAGTCGGTCGACGGGGCGCACGTGCCAGGCTCGTTCTGCGTGAACGACGCTCGCATCGACTCAAGCGGCGCATTCGTCGTCCTGGTGCAAACAGGGTTATCGTGATCGAGCTCCTGCGCGTCACGCAATCGCGCTGGCAAGCCGCGCAGCAGCGCCAGGAGCGGGCCGCCGCGACCTTCGCGAAGCCGGCGGCCGAGGCCGCCCTGCACCGGCAAACGCTCCTCCGCTTCTTCGACCTCCGCTTCAAGAAGAGCCTTGAGGGCCAGGTGCGCGGCGCCGCCAGCGCCCGCTGCGGCCTGACCGCGGAACCAGCCGATCGCCCCTCCGCGCCCCAGCGCGCCTCCGCGCCCCCGCCCGCGCGCTCGCCGCCCTGGCGCTCCGGGCCTGCGGAACGCAGCGCCGCGCCCGGCGGTGACGCCCCCCCGGCCGGCGCTCGAAGGCGGACCGTCCGTCGGGTACGCTGCGCCCCGTACATGAAACAGCACGCGCCGCGCTCCCCTGAAGCCTCGGCCCCCGAGGCCCACGCGAACGCGCCCTCGCGGCCGTCGCCGCCGTCCTCCAGCGCCACGACCGTCGTCCAGCCGCCGTCCTCCAGCGCCACGACCGTCGTCCAGCCGCCGTCCTCCAGCGCCACGACCGTCGTCCAGAAGCCGCGCGTCCCCGACGCCTTCGGGGAGGTGCCCACCATCGTGTACATACCGAGCGACGAGCCCGGCCGCGCGCCGGGCGACGCCCCGCCCCGCGCGCCCGGAGGGCCGAGCGGCGGCGCCGCGGCGCCCGCGAGCCGGGACCGCGGCGCCATCGACGAGCCCACGTTGCGCATGCCGCCGAGGGCCGCCGCCCCCGGCGCGGACCACGACGACCGCACGCTCAAGATGCCCGCCCGGCCAGCGCGGTCCGCGGAATCCGCCGAAGACGACGCCCCGACCGTCAAGGCCGAGCCCAAGGCGTCCTTCGTCGACCTGAACACCGGCGAGGACGAGGCGGAGGAAGGCCGGCCCCAGGATTTCAAGTCGGCCGCCCGCTCGTTCCTGAAGCGCCACCACAAGAAACTCTGGTGGCTGCACACCGCCTACGCGCTGAGCCTCGGCGCCTTCGTGGTGAGCTTCGCGCAGAAGGGGTTCGAGCACGCCCGCTTCCTCGCCATCTCGGTCAGCATCGCCTGGCTGCTCGTGCTCCTTTTCTTCCGGCTCTTCGGTACCGGCACCCGCCAGGACTTCGCGACGGCGTGGCGCGGCGCCCGGCTGCGCTTCCTGGTGATGACCTATGTCCTGAAGAACCTCTATCAGGGCATGCTCTTCTTCCTCCTCCCGTTCTACTGGAAGAGCGCCAGCCTGGACGCGCCGAACCGGTGGTTCGTGCTGCTCCTCGGCGCCTGCGCCGTGCTCTCGACGCTCGATCTCGTCTTCGACCGCGTGCTCATGCGCTGGAAGACCCTCGCCTCGGTGTTCTACGGGGTGACGCTGTTCGCGTGCCTCAACCTCGTCATCCCCGCGCTGCTCCCCGACACCCGGACGCTCTACACGCTGCTCTCCGCCGCCCTGGTGTCCGTCCTCGGCTTCTGCACGCTGCACCTGCCGTTCGGGGCCCTCTGGAGCCGCGTGGGCGTTGTGTTCCTCGTCGTCGCGGCGGCCGCCGGGGTCGGGCTCGCCTACGGGACGCGGGAGCTCATCCCTCCGGTGCCGATGCACCTGTCCTCCGCCGCCGTGGGCCCCTCCGTGCTCCCGGACGGCAGGCTCGCGATGTCCGTGAAATCATTGCACTATTCGGTGATTCGCGAGCTCCGCGCGGTGACCGACGTCGTGGTGCCGGGCGGCGACGGCGACCGCCTCCTCCATGTCTGGCGCCACGAGGGGCGCGAGGTGCTCCGCGCGCCGGAGGAGACGCTGCGGGTCCCGGGCCCGGAGGGCGCGGTGCGGCTCAAATCGCAGCTCGTGGGCGGGGGCCTGCCGCGCCGCCTGGGCGGACACTGGACGGTGGACGTCGAGACCCAGGACGGCCAGCTCGTCGGCCGCACGGCGTTCGAGGTGACCGAATGAGCGGGGCGCCGCGGGGCAATCCGGCGGCCGCCGTGCAGCGCGCGCGCTGGGTCGACGCCGGCAACGTAGCGAACGGGTTCCTCGTGTTCGGCAACGTCGTCACGGGCGTCATCGCGATCGGCAACGTAGCGCGCGGGTTCATCGCGATAGGCAACGTCGCCGTCGGCGTCGTCGCGATCGGCAACGTCGCCTTCGGCGTCGTCGGCGGGTTCGGCGCCACGATCGCCGTCGGCGCGTTCGCCGCCGCGGGCGTGCTCGCCTTCCCGGTGCTCGACGGGATGGCGGGCGTTGTCAGCGCGCTCGAGGTGAGCCCGATCCTGTCGGTGTTCCCGATCGTGCTCTGGGTCCTGGCCGCGCGCCTGTTCCGCGGGCAGCGCGCGCCGCGCCTGGGCCCGAGCCCCGACCTGACGCCGCTCCGGGCGCTGCTCCGCGGCGAGCGCGCCGAGGGCTGGGTGCGCGCGCGCGTCGAGCGCGCGGGCGGCGGCGTGCTCCGGGTGAAGCAGGGGGGCGCGGCGGTCGAGCTGCCGGCGACGCCGGAGGCGCTCGGCGCGGGCGGCGCGCTGCTCCCGGAGGGCCGGGGGGCGCGGCTGCTCGCGTACCTGCGGGCGGAGGAGCACGTCGGCGGCGGGGGCAGCGGCTACCGCGAGGCGCAGCAGCGCGAGCGGGTCCTCGCCGTCGCCGACCTGATGGAGCCGCCGGCGTGGGTCGCGCCGTGGAGCAGCGGCGCCGAGGCGCAATGGTGGCTGGCGCGCGTGTGGGACGTGGGGGCGGCGGCCGCGGTGGTGCTGAGGGCGGCGCAGCTCATCGCGGGCGCGATGGGGTGAGCGGTGAGCTCGCCGTGTCGTGCCAGGCCTCGAGCCTTACCCAGCCCTCGAGCCACCTCTGGTGAGACCGCGGCTCACCCCTCCACGATCGCCGGGCTCCCGCTGTACACCACCGCGTCGAGCAGCCGCTCCTCCCGCACCAGCGCGAGCGCCGGCGCGTCCCGGCGGATCGCGATGCTCCCGCCCGCGTCCGCGAACCCGCACGCCTCCGCCCCCCGCTGCGAGCCGACCTCCCAGAGCGCCTCGGCCGGCGTCGCGCCGCCCTCTCCGCGCAGCGTCACGCGCTTGCCCGTCCGCAGCCGCTCGCCCAGCTCGACGCCGCGCAGGTCCTCGAACGGGTCGGTGATCACGTGGCTGTCGATGCCCACGCAAAGCCGCACACCCGCCCCGGCCAGCGCCCCGACGTCGGGCAGCCCGTCGCCGAGGTCGCGCTCGGTCGTGGGGCACAGGCACGCGAACGCCCTCGCCGCGCCGAGCAGCGCCGGCTCGTGGGGCGCGAGGTGCGTCGCGTGCACCGCCACGAAGCGCTCGCTCAGCACCCCGCGCTCGGCCAGGAGCTCCACCGGGCGCCGGCCCGTCTCCGCGAGGCACGCCTCGATCTCGGCCGGCTGCTCGGCCACGTGCATGTGCAGCATGAGCCCGCGCTCCCCGGCGTACCGCGCGATCTCGCCGAGCCACGCCGGCGGCACCGCGCGCACGCTGTGCGGCGCCACCCCGACGCGCACGTCCTCGCAGCCCGCATACCGCGCCCTGAGCGCGTCGACGTCCGCGAGCGCCGCGTCGAGCGAGGCGTCCGAGAACCGCCGCTGCGCCCCCTCGGGCTCCCGGCCCGCGCCCGCCCGCGCGTAGACGACCCGCAGGAGCGCGATCCGGAGGCCCGCCGCGCGCGCCGCCTCGATCACCGCGTCCGCGAGGATGGTGCGATCCGCGTACGGCGCGCCGTCAGGCTGGTGGTGCACGTAGTGGAACTCGCCCACCGTGCGGACGCCCGCGGCGCGGAGCTCGCGATAGGCCACCTTGGAGATCGCATGAATGGACTCCGGCGTGAGCGACCCGGCGAGCGCATACATGGCAGTGCGCCACGACCAGAAATCATCCGCCCCCGACGGCCCTGGCCGCTGCGCCTCGCCGCGCATCCCGCGCTGGAACGCATGGGAATGAGCGCTCGCCAGCGCCGGCAGCTCGATGGCTCGCGCGGTCAGCCTCATCGCCGCACGCCCTACCACGCCGGGGAGGCCGGCGAAAGGCGCGGGCCCGCCGCGTCTCCGAGGGCGCGCCGCGCGGGGTCCTCGCGCAGGGTGCGACTGGCTTCCTCCTCCGAGCTCGCCGTCACGATGCTGCTATCGCCGCCGCGCGGGGCGCGCGCGCGGCCGCGTCACGCCTTCGGCTCTACCTCGAGCTCCGGCAGCCCTTCCAGCTTCACCTCGACCTCGGCGGCGGGGGGCGGGGCGGCGACCACCTCGCGGCGGGACGCCATGACGGTCAAGGCGCGCGGCAGGCACTCGACCACGAGGGGCGTGGTCCCGACCTCCTCGCCGTCGATGAGCACGTGCTGCGGCGGATCCGTGGAGATGCGGACCTTCCGGGCGGCAAGGAACCCTATGTTGTCACGCTCGGCCGGCTCGCCGTCGAGCGCGGTCCTCAGGAGGTGCAGGCCGGTCGCGACCGCCTCGACCAGCGTGGTGGCCGACACGATGGTGAGATCGAGCCGCCCGTCCTCGGGGGAGACGACCGGCGGCCCCTGCGCCAGCACCGTGCGCGGAGGCGCCATGTTCGCGACAGTCACCGCGACAGCCCGGCAGTGGATCCGATGGTCGTCCGTCTCTATATCGACCTGGAAGGGCTCGAGGCTCATCAGCTTCTTCAGCCCGGTGCTGATGTAAGCGAGCACGCCCCAGCGCTGCTTGGCGTCCTGCGGGGTCTCGCCGACCGTGTCAGCGTGGAGCCCTACCGCGGAGAGCAGGATCATCGTCCTCCCGTTCGCGCGGGCGGCGTCGATGCGCGTCGGCTCGCCGTGGACGAGGACCTCGATGGCCCCCTCGAGCGCGTCCGGGATGCCCAGGGTGTGCGCGATCGAGTTCGCGGTCCCGAGCGGAAGGATGCCGAGGCACGTGTCGGTCCCGAGGAGCGCGGACGCCACGCTGGAGATCGTGCCGTCGCCGCCCGCCGCGATCACGAGCGGGGCGCCCTCCCGGCGGGCCGCCTCGGCGCACGCGACGGCGCTGCGATCCGCGCTCGTCTCGTACACGGTCAGCGCGAAATCGCGCTCGAGCCGCGAGGGGAGCGACTCGACCACATCGCCTGCATGGCCAGCAGCAGGGTTGAAGATCAGCGCGGCCCTTCGTTCGGTCATCGGCGTATCCTAGGACGCCGAACCGCTTGAAACCCCAAGAAAAATCGGCAGGAAAGCCAGCGGCGCGCGCGCTCCCACCGAGCCACCGCGCCACCGCGCGCGGCGCCCCGCGGTTGTGCCTGCCTGCGCCATTCTCGTGACATGAACGCCCCGCCGCGCAGCCCCCGGGCGCCACGAGCTTTCGGGAAGACGCTGGCCCGGTAGTTGTATTTCGGTACTGACCATGAGGTTTCAACGAATCGGTCGACTGGCTTGCCTTGCGCTCGCGCTGCTGGGCGCAGGGACTCTCACCGCCTGCGGAGACGGCTCGTCAGGGGGTTCCGGGGGCTCGGGCGGCAGCGGCGCCGCGGGCGGCGACGGCGGCAGCGGCGCCACCGGCGGCGACGGCGGCAGCGGCGCCACCGGCGGAGCGGGCGGCGAAGGTGGGGGCGACGGAGGTGAAGGTGGGGGCGACGGAGGCGAAGGGGGAGGCGGCGGCTCCTCGTGGCCCGTCGACACCTACCCGATCGAGATCACCCCCTCCGAGGACTGGAAGAACGAGCTCAGCTTCCCGTTCGACCCCTTCCTCGCTTACTCGACGTACGACGGGCCGATGTGGGTGAAGTTCACCGTGCTGATGCACGACCCCACCAAGGTCTATTACCAGGACAGCAACAAGTTCCCTTTCCACGGCGAGTTCGCCACGGCGCGACTCGACCCCTTCTTCGGCATGTCGCTGGACGAGTTCGACAGGGTCTCGCTCCACGAGGAAGGACAGGAGGCCATCCTCGGCGCCGTGCTCATCTCCCCGAACTCGTACGTCGAGCCGGAGTACGGCATCCAGCTGGTCCGGCAGGACGCCTACGATCCCGAGGTGGCGCGCGTCGTCCTCCAGCTCGTGAAGGACAGCATCGACGCCCCCGACGGCGCGCAGCCCTTCTACTTCCCTACCTACGAGCAGACCGCATCGGCCGTGGAGAACAGCGCGTTCTTCGCGGAGAGCGGGTTCCCCGTGAGCTCGGTCGACAGGTGGCTGAACGGCGACCAGTGCTATTCGGCCGGCTGGGCGGTGGGCCGGCTCCGCTACGTCCCCCCGGACATGATCGACGCCGCCTACGCGAGCGGCGAGCTCCGGGCCGAGGACATCCTCCTCACCGACTCCATCCCCGCGGAGGTGCCTTATGTGGCGGGCATCATCTCGCTGTCGCCCTCGACCCCGAACGCGCACACCGCCCTGCTGGCGACCTCGTTCGGCATCCCGTTCGTGTACATCGGCGATCCGGCCGCCGCGGCGCGGGCGAAGGGGCTCGACGGCCAGGAGGTAGCGCTGCGGGCGTCGCTCCAGTGGGGGGTCGTCTGCCGCGCCGCGCTCCTCGACGCCGAGGGGAGGATCGCGCCGGCGGACCGGGAGCAGCTCCTCGCGCTGAAGCAGCCCGGCGATCTCGGGCTGAAGCCCAAGCAGCCGCTCGGCGCCTACTCCGGCTCCACCGAGGATCTCGGCCCCGCGGACATCGTCCACTTCGGGGGCAAGGCGGCGAACTACGGCCTCTTGCGGGACGCCATCCCGGAGAGCTCCGACGTCGCTGTCGCGCTGTCCTTCGATCTCTGGGACGACTTCCTCGACCAGACCATGCCCGGCGGCAGCACCCTGCGCGCCGAGATCGCGGAGCGCCTCGCCGGCTACACCTACCCGCCGGACATGCAGGCGCTCAAGGCCGACCTCGCGGCGATCCGGGATCGGATCACCAAGGAGACCGACTTCACGACGGCGCAGCGGCAGGCGGTCGAGACGGCGATCGCGGGCTTCACGCCCACGAGGAAGATCCGGTTCCGGAGCTCGACGAACGTGGAGGACAGCGCCGTGTTCACGGGCGCCGGGCTCTACGACAGCTACAGCGGCTGCCTGGCCGACGACCAGGACGCCGACGCGGCGGGGCCGAGCCTCTGCGACGCCGACGAGGAGAACGAGCGTGGCGTTTTCCGCGCGATCCGCAAGGTGTACGCGAGCTTCTACAACGACAACGCCTACATCGCCCGCCTCCTCTACGGCGTGAACGAGGACGAGGTCGGGATGGGAGTCCTCGTCCACTACTCCTATCCTGACGAGGACGAGCTGGCCAACGGGGTCGCCACGCTCTCGCGCGGCGTTCCCCCCTTGGACGAGATCAAGCTCGTGACGCAGATCGGGGCGACCTCCGTCACCAACCCGGAAGGCGGCGCGCTGCCCGAGGTAGTGACCGTGACCGGCGATGAGGGAGAGACCTACGTCCAGCTCCGCTCCGGCTCGACGCTCGTCCCGCTCGGCGCTCACGTGCTGGAGTGGGAGAGCGAATACCGCGAGCTCGCCGACCTGCTCGGCCGCGTCGAGCAGCGGTTCGTCGAGGTGCACCCGGAGAAGACGTCGTACCTGCTCGATTACGAGTTCAAGAAGATGAGGCCCGGAGAGCTCGTGGTGAAGCAGGTGCGCGAGGTCTCGCTGCCGGACACGACGCCGAGCCTCACGCCGTTCTTGCTCGACGAGCCGCGGGAGCTCTGCACGTTCCAGGGCGAGATCGGCGACGTCTTCGCGAACCACCGGCTCAAGGTGCGCGCGCGCCTCTCGACGAAGAGCGCCTTCCTCACGCCGGCGGCCCTCGCCAGCACGCTCTTCGACGACGTGGGCCTCGACTACCTCTCGGGTGGATCGGTGGCGACGCTGACGGGGAGCCCGGCGGCGTGGCCGGGCGCGTCGCACGCGTACGCCGAGGGGACGTCCACGGACTCGTTCGTGGACGGCGCCGGGGCCGCGGGGGTCACGTATGCGCTCGCGACCTCGCCCGTGCCGGAGCTGCTGCCGCCGTCGGTGGGCCCGCTGGTCTCGCTGAGCGATTTCGAGCTGGTCCTCAGCGCCGAGTACGCCACGCCCGTGCCGGCGCTCGAGTGGGACCAGACGCCGATCACCGTGACGTCGGAGACGGTGTGGCTCGACGTCTGCCCTGCGGACGGCCCGCCGGTCGAGGGCGCGCTGCTCCAGGAGCGCTCGCTCTCGTCGCCGTCCGGCGTCGAGGTGCGGACGTCCTTTTACTGGCCGCCCTACCCCAAGGGGCCCACGGCGGGGTACACGGCGCCCATGCACAAGTGGGTGGAGACGCGCATCGAGGGGCTGACGAGCACCCCGATCGTGCTCCGGGGCTACCATGCGCAGACGTACCACCCGGCGCACCACAACTTCTCGGAGGACTTCATCTTCGAGCCCCGCCTCGAGCCCGGGCTGGATCCAGCGCTCCTCGCCGAGCTGGAGGAGAAGGGCGTCCGGCTGCTCTACATCCGGACATCCGATATCCCCGGCATGGATCCGCAGATGTGGACGCTCGATGCGGCGGGCGTGTTCCACTCGCTGAACTGAGCGCCTCCAGGCGACCTGCGGAGCCCCGGGCGACACCGCCGCTCGGGGCTCCGTGGCGCGCGTCACTCGTCCTTGCGAGGGTTGACGCGCGGAGGCCGCCGGGCGACCAGCAGCGCCGGCTGCTACCGCTGACGAGGAGAAGATCATGAGCCTTTACGACAGCTCGTTCCCCCAGATGGCTCGCATGCTCGGCCAGGTGCCGACCTGGTTCGACAAGGCGCAGGCGTATGCCGAGCAGAAGAAGTTCGACCCCGAGGTGCTGCTCACGGCGCGCCTCGCGCCCGATCAGTGGCACCTCAGGCGTCAGATCCAGGGCGTCCTCGCCTGGCCCCTGAGGCTGAACGCGCTCCTCACCGGGGCGGAGCCGCCGGCGCCCCAGACGGCCGACGAGACCATCGCGGAGCTGCGCGCGCGCATCGGCAAGACGCTCGAGCAGGTGAAGGCGCTGAGGCCCGAGCCGTTCCAGGGCGCGGAGGACCGCACGATCCCGCTCGCCTTCATGCCGGGCAAGGGCATGAAGGCCGCGGACTTCGTGTACCAGTTCGCGCTCCCCAACTTCTACTTCCACGCCACGACGGCGTACTCGATCCTGCGGCACAACGGGATCGACGTGGGCAAGCTCGACTACATCGGGCCGCTCGCGCTCCGCGACCTCTGATCACCCGACCCGGCGAGGCGAGAGGCCGCCATCCAGCGCCTCGAGGTCATCCAGCGCGAGATGGCGGCCTGACAGCCGGTTTGAGGCCTGTCGGCGCTCCGGCCGAGCGACGAGCGGGCTCGCCGCGCGCTCCGCTGCAGCGTCAATCGCCGCTGCCGCCGGCGCCGACAGAGCTGGAGGACACCGACACGGACACGCCGCCGCCGACCCCGGCGCTGGTCGTGCCTCCTTCGAAGCCGCCCGCGCCGCCGTAGTAGTCGTCCAGATCTTCGTAGACATCGATGCCGATGTTCAGCTTGCCGTTGAGCCACAGCGCGCGGTCCCCGATACCGAACTGGTACGAAGCCCAGGTCGTCGACTGCGGCCAGACGTAGACGTTGATCGACTGCGACGACAGCAGCGTGGCCTCGACGGGGGTCGCGGTGCCGTCTTCGATCTTCTCGAGGTGCCAGCCAGGGAGCAGGCTGACGTAGTACGAGCCCCGCTCCAGGTCGACGGTGATGGAGCGCGCGTCCGGATCTTCGTCCTCGGAGCTGATCGTCAAGAAAGTGTTGCCGCCGCTATCTCCACCGCCGCTGGTGGTGGAGGTGGTGGTGACGGCGGCGGTGGTGGCGGCGGAGGTGGTGGAGAAGCCGCCTCCTCCTCCCACTCCCACTCCCGTAGCGCCGTACCAGTAGTAGTCGCTCGAGATCTGGAACGTGGCGTTGCGAAGCTGGTAGCGCGCCCCAGAAGGCGCGTCCGCCGCGAGCGGCAGGCTGATCGATCCGAGCTCTGCGTCATCGCCCGCAGGCGAGACGCAACCGCCGATACCGACCGCGAACAACGCGCCTGCCGCCGCAAACGCCCCGATACCCCTGAACATGCTGGTCATTCTCGTATCCTCCTGAGCCAATGCTCGGGATCAGCGGCAGCGCGTGCCACGCCTGCCACCGGTCACCCTTGCGAGCACCGCCCAGGAGCAATTCGCGAACCAACCTGGAATCCCTACGATTCGCGCGATCCTGTGGGCGGGTCCCCAGAGGCGCGGCTCAGATTGGCTCAGACGATGTGTGCCAGTCCGAGCGCGAGCCAGTGTACCACGGCGCCTCGCGCTTCGCGCGGAGCTGCCAGGCGAGCGTCAAGGGCAAAGCACGATGATGGCAATCGACGTCGACCGCGGTGCGCGTCGGCGGCAAGGCGCGTCGACGGCAGCAAACCAGGCGCCGCTGCTCGCCGAGGAGGTGCCGAAGCTGTCGAAGCGGCCCGCCTCGTCGATGTGTCGCCAGCGGCGCGCGCGACGCGGAGGGTCGCCGGAGCGGGCCTTGACAGGCAACATGGCGTTTGTTCCCCTCCGCAGGCTCCGCTCATCCGTAGAGGAGCCATGCCGACAGGCATGGCGCCGCAACACCGCACGAATGACGCGCGGCCACGTCCGAGGCCCGAGGCGGGCCCCAGCGTGCCCGAGCGCCTCGAGACAGGATCACGCAATCATGGCAATCGACCCGGCCGATGACGCGACCACGTCGCCCGCCACGCCGGCAGAGACCTGCCCGGTCTCGCGCCTCGGTGCGGAGTTCAACCCGTTTCATGGCGCGCAGCTCGAGGATCCGTACCCGTTCTATGCTCGCGCGCGGCGGGAAGAGCCAGTCTTCTACAGCCCCTTGACCCGGATGTGGCACGTGACCCGGTACGACGACATCATCGCCGTGCTGAAGGACCCGGCCCGCTTCTCGTCCGCGCAGTCGGTGAGCGTCCCGCTCGACCGTACGCCCGAGACCCGGGAGGCGATGCGGGCGAGCTACCTGTCCCAGAGCTCGCTCACCGACAACGACCCGCCCTCTCATACGCAGATCCGGCGCATGGTCAACAAGGCGTTCGCGGCGCGGCAGACCGCCGACCTCGAGGCGCGCGTCCGCGCCATCGCCGCGAGCCTCATCGATCGGTTCGCGGGGCGCGGCGCCGCCGACCTCGTGAGCGAGCTCGCCTTTCCGCTGCCCATGCGGGCGATCCTCAGCGTCCTCGGCGCGCCGGAGGACGACCTCGCGAAGCTCAAGCAGTGGGCGGACGACTGGATTGCGCTCGTCGCGGTCCAGCTCACCCCCGAGCAGCAGCGCGAGGTCGTGGGCCGCCTCCTCGAGTCCGAGCGCTACTGGACGCGCCTCATCGAGGAGCGGCGCGCGCGGCCGCGCGACGACCTGCTCAGCGACCTGGTGAAGGCGTCGCAGGAGGAGGAGCCACGGGTTCCGCTCCTGCAGCTCATCAACGCCTGCGCGGTCCTGGTCCTCGCGGGCCACGAGACGACCACGAACCTCCTGGGCCTCTGCGTCTACCGGCTCCTCAGCCTGCCCGACCAGCTCCGCCTCGTCCGCGAGGACCCGGCGAACATCCCGAGGGCGGTCGAGGAGACGCTGCGCGCGGACACGTCGGTTCAGGCCCTCATGCGCACCACGACGGAGCCGGTCGAGATCGGCGGGGTCAAGCTGCCGAAGGGGGCGACCCTCGCCCTGACGTTCGCCTCGGCGAACCACGATGAGGCGTATTTCCACGACGCCGCCCGGTTCGACCTGCGCCGCCAGGACGTGACGCGGCACATCGCCTTTGGCCACGGCATCCACTTCTGCGTCGGCGCGCCGCTCGCGCGGCTGGAGGTGCGGGTCGCCCTCGAGCTCCTGCTCCAGCGCCTGCCGGGGCTGCGGCTCGCGCCGGACCAGGAGCTCAGCTACATCGTGAACCCGATCCACCGCGGCCTCAGGGAGCTGAAGATCGCGTGGGACGTGTGAATCAAGTGCCGTAGCGTAGAAGTCGGCGGGGTTAGCCGCCTCATGCCCCGATATAGGCCGCCAGCTCGTCAGGCTTTCCCATAGGAAAGGCTTCCTTCAAAAAGTCGAGGAAGGCGGATACACGAGCGCTCAGCAGCCGCCGGGACGGATAGAGCGTCCACAGGGCGATGTCTGGGCCGTCCACATCGCCCCAATGCACCAGAGTTCCAGCGGCCAGATCGTGACTTACAAGTGAAATTGGGAGGCGTCCGGCGCCGACGCCCGCTCGGACAGCATCGCGGACCATGACGAGCGACGACAGGCGCAGGACTGGATCAACCACGATGCGTGATCTTCCAGTTGGCGCCATGACGTCCCAGGCTGCAGTCCGGTCGCCTGCCCCCCGCACTACAGCCGGAACAGCAAGATTGTCCGCCGGCCGAGCGAGGCCCGGGCTCGCGACGACGACCAGCCGATCGCGCAGCAAGATTCGTCCGACAAGGCTTTCATCCGGATCCGGATTGACCCGGATTACCAGGTCATAACCTTCCTCTACCATGTCGACGGTCCGATCTTCCGTCGTGACCTCGAGCCGGACCTCCGGATATTTCAGCGCGAACCCGGCCGCAATCTTACCCATCGCGATCTGCGAGAAGAGCAAAGGCGCGCTGATTCGTAGCTTGCCTCGCGGCCGGCCCCCACCCGAGGCGATCGCTGCCGCAGCCTCGTCGAGTTCGGTGAGCAGTGCCCCCGTTCGCTCAAAGAGCGCCCGTCCTTCCTCGGTGAGCTTCAGTGTGCGCCCCCCGCGCTCGAAGAGACGCAGGTCGAGGGCGGCCTCCAGCTCCGCGACCCGGCGGGACAGGGTCGCTTTCGGGCGCCCCGCGGCGCGTGCGGCTCGTCCGAAGCCTCCGTGTCGGGCGACGAGGCTGAAATCAGCGAGAGCAAGCAGATCCATGCGTTCCACCAGTGAGACGGCCTGTCTCAAGATAACGTCTATCGGCACGAATGTACATCACTAATTTACAGGGTGTCTTTTGACCCAAACCGGAGTGATCCCCATGACCGTCCTCGTTACCGGCGCAACCGGCACAGTCGGCCGCCAAGTTGTCGAACAGCTCGCGAAGCGCGGCGCCGACGTGCGCGCTCTCGTCCGCGATCCCGCCAAAGCTAACTTCCCGGCGGGCGTCGCCGTCGCGCAGGGCGACCTGCTCGACGTCGACTCGCTGCGGAGCGCCTTCTCGGGCGTCTCCACGCTCTTCCTGCTCAACGCCGTGGTGCCTGACGAATTCACCCAGGCCCTGATCGCGCTCAACCTCGCCCGCGAGGCCGGCGTCGAGCGGATCGTCTACCTGTCGGTGATCCACAGCGACCTCTACGTGAACGTGCCGCACTTCGCGGGCAAGTTCGCCGTCGAGCGCATGATCGAGCAGATGGGCCTCAACGCCACCATCCTGCGTCCCGCGTACTTCATGAACAACGATCTCACGATCAAGGACGTGGTGACCGGATACGGCGTCTACCCGATGCCGATCGGCGGCAAGGGGCTTGCCATGATCGACGCGCGCGACATCGGCGAGATCGCGGCCATCGAGCTGATCCGCCGCGAGCAGGCCGCCGCCCCGCTTCCCCTCGACCGGATCAACCTCGTCGGTCCCGACACGCTGACCGGTGCGGATGCCGCAGCCATCTGGACGGAGGTCCTGGGGCGCCCGATCGCCTATCCTGGCGATGACACCGCCGGGTTCGAGCAGAACCTCCGGCAGTTCATGCCGAGCTGGATGGCCTTCGACATGCGCCTGATGAGCGAGCGCTTCCTCACCGACGGCATGCTCCCCGAGGCCGGCGATGTGGTACGTCTCACCACGCTCCTGGGACGTCCCCTGCGCTCCTACCGCGACTTCGCCGCCGAGGTCGCGACCTCGGTCTGACGGCCGAGCGAACCTCAACACTCACGACAAGGAACATCATCATGATCTATTCGACCGCCACCGTCCCGGTGAACCCGGAAGGCGAGACCGAGCTGACCCGCGCGCAGGCATGGGAGGGCCTGGTCCTCAAGGCCCGCGACGCCCGCCTGTTCCTCCCGCCCGGCCTCTGCACCCGTTGCGACGTCGTCGAGGAGAGCGGTTCTCACATCGTGCGTGAAGCCACGATCGCAGGCGACGACCTGCGCGAGATCATCACGTTCGAGCCGCAGAGCAAGGTCACTTTCTTCCAGGCCACCGGTCCCCGCGAGGGCGCGATCATCAACGAGCTGTTCGAGGACGCCGACGGCACGCTCCAGCTCCGCTTCTACTGCTACCTCGGCCTGCGCGGCAAAGAGCCGAACGGCCCCGAGGAGCAGGCCGAGCAGGAGTGGATGAACGGCGATAAGGGCTACAAGAGCGCCTTGCTGTCAACGCTGAAGCGCACCCGCGAGCTGCTCGCGGAGGGCCGGCTCTGATCACCACAAGGGACATGAACGACGGGACTGCCTCTCAGGAGGCGTCCCGCTTTCCGAGGTAGCTACCATGCAAGACTCCGTGACCGACAACACCCGGACTGCCCAACCGAAGATACTGGTCCTTGGAGCGACCGGCGCCACCGGCCGCCTGATCGTCAGCCAGGCGGTGGCGCGAGGGTACGATGTGACCGTGCTCGTGCGTTCTGCCGAGAAGGCGAGTGACCTCAAGGGGGCGAAGCTCATCGTCGGAGACGCCCGCGACGAGAGGGTCCTGCGCCAAGCGCTCAAAGGCCGGGACGCCGTGGTCAGTGCACTCGGCACACCCGCTAGCCCATTCCGTGAGGTGACCCTTCTCTCGTCCGCGACGCGCGCGCTCGTGAGCGCAATGAAGATCGAGCAAGTCTCACGTCTGGTCTGCATCACAGGGATTGGCGCCGGTGACAGTGCTGGGCACGGCGGCTTTCTTTTCGACAACCTGATTTTCCCGCTTCTCTTGCGCAAGGTGTACGCCGACAAGAACCGGCAGGAGACCATCGTCAGAGATAGCGGGCTCGACTGGGTTCTCGTTCGCCCCTCCGTCCTCAACGACAAACCCAGCCGCAACACAATCCGCGCGCTCACGGATCTCTCCAGCTTCCACGGCGGAACCATATCGCGAGCACATGTCGCGAGCTTTGTCTTGGACCAAGTGCGCGACGACACCTGGGTGCATCGTTCCCCGTTGATCACCTGGTGAAAGCAACTCAGCGCGATCAGACCTGTGGCTGTCCGTGATGAAGCATGAAATCGGTCCGTCGGACGCGCAGGCCATGCAGGCGATGCGTGCCATGTCCGCCGCATGGTCATCGAGGCCGTGCGGGCTGCGGGGCGCCGTGTCGCGATGTCTCAGGGGCCGCGCTGGGGGACGCGCCCTCGATCCACGCGGTCGCTGCGCGCGGCCGCGATGGCCGGCACCGTGGCGGTGGATGGCACGGCCGGCGCCGCCGACATCACCGAGCGGGCCTTCGCGTGAACCTCGGGGTACCAGGTATCGCACAGCAGCAGGTCGCTCGGTTCATCGAGCCCGCACCGTGTCGAGCCTCGCCGCGACCTCACGGATGCCGGCCTCGGCGCAGCAGGAAGGCGCGCAAGCGAGCTCGAACCTCGTCGTTCATGTCCAGGAGCTGGACAGTCGCGCGCCCCTCCGCTGTAAGCCCGTTGATGATTCCGTTCGATTCCGTGACGAAGTGCTCTCGCCAAGCGTGTCGCCTGGGATGATAGAGCTGTACGACAAGCTTGCTCTCGGGGTCGATCGACGCGATATTCGGCCCCTTCTTCAAGTTGCAGCGAATGCAGCATAGACACAGGTCGTCGACATCATCCGAACCACGATGTTGCCTTCCGATGATGTGGTCTACCTGGTGGGGCAAGATGGATGCGCCCTGCGGATGGCAGTACTCACATGCCCCCTGGGCGCGCCGCTGGACCAGCTCTCGCGTGTCGCTCGGCAGCTTCACGAGGCCGCGCGCATGCTCCATACCTCCTCTGCCTGAAGCTTGAGGAGGCTGAGCATGTCGCTCAAGCGGACGACCTCGGCATACTCTCTGTGCTCTTCAGGCGTGAGGACGCCGTTTGTGCTCTTCTGAGCGAGCTCCTCGACGCGGGGCGCCAGGTCCTTGCTGACGGCGTCGAGTGCCGCCTCGAGCTGCTCGATGGTTCGCTTCTCCATGAGTGTCTCCGCCTTCAACGCCTCGCGTCAGCATGTCATCCGTCTGCCGTCGGTTCAAGGTCCGCCACGGACCGGCGGCCGTGCAGCCCAGCCGCTGGGCAGGCCCGCTCGTAACCGAGCTGGAGGCATTCCTCGCCGCCGGCGAGCCGCCCGTCTACGTCGGCGTCGGCAGCATGCCTGCGGACCAGCAAACCGGCGGCATCGTCATCGCGGCCGTGCGGGCTGCGGGGCGCCGGATCGTCCTGTCGCAGGGGCCCAGGTGACCGTGCGCGACAGCGAGTCCCGGCCGCTCGACGGCGGCCAGGGCGGCCAGGGCGGCGACGGCGGCGAGCCCCAGCGACGCGGACGAGGCGGCCGGGGCGCACCGGGCGGCGTGCTGGAAGGCCGCTCGGTCTACTCCTGCAACGGGGGTCCCGGGGGCGACGGCGCCGAGGGCGGCTACGGCGGCCCGGGGCGCGGCGGCGACTCGATCGGCATCGCCTACCTCGACGAGGACCGGCTCACGGTCAAGGGCGTCACCTTCACGCTGGGGCCGCCGGGCAAGGGTGGCATCAGCTGGGACGACCAGGGCAAGATGATCTCGGGCGAGGACGGCGTCGCTGCGGAGACGCGCCGGTTTCCTGAATAGCTGGATTGGAGGGAGCTCGCCCAGCGAACCGCGGCCGTGGAAGCCGGCGCGTCCACAGGCCCGGGTGCAGCGGCGGCCATGGGGGTGATCGGTTGAGCACCCGAAGCTCCCCCTACCCCTCGGGGCCGCCCCGTCAGCGGGGCGCGCGGCGGGAGGCGCCGGCACCTCCTCGAACACCTCGGCGTCAAGCAAGGAGAGTACCTCTTGGCCGGCCGCCGCGAGTTGCGCTCTCGGCGCCGGGCTGCGCCCGGTGGTGGGGTGAGTGCTCGCCGCCTGCAAGCCATGGTTCGGCGGCTCAGGGTGCGGAACGCCGGCCGATGCCTATGCGGCGTTCTCCTCCGGAGTATTCGTGAAGATGAACTCGATGTTCTGCAGGGCACCGGACCCAAGTTGCTGGCGCAGGTAGCTCCAGACCGTTTCCTGTCGCTGCGCCTCGTTCTGATCGCGGAACGACCCGGACACCACGGTAGCGATGAGGCTCTGCTCTCCGACGACGTTCGCTTCGTCGACGTTGGGCATCGTGGTGAGGGCTTGCTCCAGTTCTGCTCGCGTCGCCATGCTCGTCCTCCTGACGTCCTACAGTTGAGCCAGCACACCCGCGCTGAATTGCTCCAACGCTTCGCTCCACACCTCGACGGTTTCCTGCTGGAGAGCGCGCGCGGCGTGATGACCGCGCCCCGTCGCGGTGTTGCGGTCGGCGCGGTGAACGATCCAGTGCCGGCGCTTCATCATGGGACCCAGCTTATCTCGGTAGGGATCCAACAGAACCTTCGGCAGTCCGATCCGCTCCAGGACACCTTCCACCTCGCCCGGATCGTTAAAGTTCGATCGTTCGAGATTCTCCAGGACGGAGCGAGCAATGAGGTCGTCCACGCTCGTGCCACGAAAGGGCGCGAGATCGTCCAGGGTGAAGGTCGATCGTGGCTTCTTCCCCGCCAGCGGTACGTCTTTGAGGTGTGCCGCGGCGGCCAGCGGGAGCTTCCACTCCAGCAGGCTGCGGAGGAGGTCTTCGAGCGTCGCGTGCAGGAAGACGACCGCCGCGCGCAGGACGTCGGTCGTCTCCACCGGGCGGCGTCCCGGCCCTGCCGCGGCGCCTTGGTACACGTCCACGAGGTGTCGGACGCGCTCTAGGTTCGCGGCGAAGCGGGTCTCGATCTCTGCCTTCACGCCATCCATCCTAGAACCAGCCTACCGCACTGTCCAGCGAGCGAGCCGCGGCGTCGAGCCCGCCGCCGAGGCCGCCGAGGGAGGGGGGAGGGCGGGACCTTCGGGGCGCAATTGTTCCCTCCCGCCGCCAACGGCTGATCATGGAGGTGCGTCGGCGCTGCGCTGGGCTTGCTCTCGTACAAGTGCAGGTGTCTACGCGAACAACGCGCGCCCGCCTAACGATTTGGGCTTCTGCCGCGTGTGGGTGCGCTGCGCGCAACCACACGTCGGTCAGCAGGCCCTTGTTGGGCGGAGCTATCGCCCATCGCCTCGTCACGAGGCTTTCCGAACGAGCGTCACCTCGCGCGGTGGCAGCCGTACGACCTTCCGCCCGCTATTGGCCTCACGCGCCTTGAGCGCCTCGGCGAGCTTATCGATATCATATTCGCACTCCTTGGCGATGGCGTCGCGAGTAGCACGAGCCTCGTCAATGATGGAATCGGAATAGCGCATGATGTTACTCCTCCACGAGCTCCAGAAGCGTACAGATAATCGGAGGCTCGAGGCCACCAGCTCGGCAGATCTCCTCGATCTTGGGGCGCATCGTGGCGTTGGCGATGTGCGCGCAGTTCCAGGTGAGCAGGTAGCGCATGCCGTGCGCCGCGGAGAGCGCGATAGGAACTGCGTCGCCGGCCGCCTTGGACGGGAGGGCGGCGGCGCAAAGGAGCTGCCGGGCGAGCCCGACAGCCTTCGGCGTGAGCTCCAGCAGCGGCAGGTCGCCGAGCGCCTGGAGCCGCAGCGCTTCCGCATCGGGGTCGCCCGCCGAAGCTTCGTCGACCACGAGCTGCGAGATGTACAAGTCGTAGGCGTCGCGCCCTGCCTACCACTCGCCGGTCACCTCTTGTGCGCCGCTCGCACCAGATCGCGGCTCGGCCTGGCGGTCAGATAGCTGACGATGCTGGTTTCTACGTAGACGCTCGGTTTCATGCACAGGCCTCGGGGATGAAGCTCGTGGATAGTACAGGCCCGCGGCAGACCAGGCAACGCTCGTTCGGCCACCCCAACCGACGACCGAGCAGGCGGTCTGCGTCGCCGCGAGGACAGCGCATCATGAGATTGCGTTCGGGCGCCGCCCTCGCCCGCGGTGAACGCCGGCGATCACGTGGTCGCGGTCTTCACCGATCGAACGCGGGACGCGAGGATCACCGGCAAGGGGGCGAGAACGGCTACCCGAGCATCGGCCTCGTCGCGCTGCACGCCAGGGTGACCGTGCGCGACAGCGAGATCGAGACGTCCGTCGGCGGCCAAGGCGGCGACGGCGGCGAGCCCAGCGAGGCGGACGAGGCGGCCGGGGCGCACCGGGCGGCGTGCTGGAGGACCGCTCGGCCTATTCCTGCAACGGGGGCCCCGGGGGCGACGGCGCCGAGGGCGGCTACGGCGGCCCGGGGCGCGGCGGCGATTCGATCGGCATCGCCTACCTCGACGAGGACCGGCTCACGGTCGAGGGCGTCACCTTCACCCTGGGGCCGCCGGGCAAGGGCGGCATCAGCTGGGACGACCAGGGCAAGATGATCTCGGGCGAGAACGGCGTCGCCGTGGAGACGCTCCGGTTTCCTGGATAGCTGGATTGGAGCTCGTCCAGCGAGCCGCGTCGGTGGAAGCCGGCGCGTCCACAGGCCCGGGTGCAGCGGCCCGCCGCTATAACCGCGGGTGCAGAGCCGGGGTTGGCTCGTCACTGGACGTCCAACCATCAGAGCTCGGTGGGACCGCATGCGGCGCTCACATCACCTCTTTCTCCAGTAGCCCGGCCTCTGCTTTGCGTGTGCGATGGCCACGACAAGAATGCGCGTTGGCTCGTCTCGGTACACGACGAGATAGGGAAACCGTGTCAAACGCACCCGACGCGTCCCGTAACGGTAAGAGGGCCAGCGGTCCGGCGCCTCCGCAATTCGGGTCAATGCTGCCTCGATCCCTTCGGCGAACCGTACCGCTACGCGTGGATCCCGTTCCGCGTACCACGCCGCAGCCTCCTCGGCTTCCGCGAGTGCGGCTGGCAGAACCTCAACGAGCTTCACGACGGCCGTTTGCAGCCGCCAGGATGCGGCGCCGGGCTTCCGGCCAGGGGACCGGCGTGACGACCCCGGCGTCGACGTCGGCGAGACGTTGCTGGATCTCCTCGGCCCACGCAGCCTCGACCTCCTCGGTCGTCTGCTCGGGCTCGTCGAGGCTCTGGATCAGCGCGGCCGCCACGGCCGCTCGGTCCTCCGCCGACAGACGCAGCGCTACGACCAGGACATCCTCGACGTCGCTCATGATACAGGGAGCTTACCGCAAGTTCGGCCGGGTCACGAGCGGGACCCGCCTCGACGCGGGTCCTGGGCGAGGGTCCGTGGCTCGCGGCGGCCCCGGTCCCTGGGCCGCTGCCGGCGCGTCCACGGGCCCGGGCAGCGCGCTTCGAGGCTTCGTCAGCGTCCATGGCGAGTCCATCGATAGCGGTATCAGAGGCCATCGAGGGCTCGATTCCTCTAGAGCATCGATCAGGTTGATTTTTTGGAAATTCTGAGCGGTCCGATGGAAGGATCGACAGGTTTGCATGGCCATGATCTCGTCCGCGCCAGGAGGTGCATGGATGGAACGATGGTCGCCGCCGGTGGAGCTGTCGCGGCAGGAGCAGTCGCTGATGAAGCGGTTGACACGCGTAAGGACACTGTTCGGCTTTCTCAGGCTGCACCGGCACGAGCTGTTCGACGAGGCGTTCCAAGAGCAGCTCGAGAGCATGTACCGGACGACGGGAGCAGGGGAGCCGCCCCATCCACCGGCGCTCATGTGCATGGTCACGCTGCTTCAAGGTTACGTCGGCGCATCGGATGTGTTACCGAGCCGGCTGGCTGATGGCACCGCGCGCCGCCTGGCTGATGGCCATCTGGCGGCCGCTCGGCAGGGCGCTATCGGGTGATGGCCATCGTAGGCGCTGCCCCGGCGCCACGCGGCGCGATGGGCATCGTGCGGGCCAGCGCCGCTGTGGCGAGGGGATGGCCATCGTGGGCCTGGCGCGATACGGCCCGCGAGGCCGACGCTCCTCGCGGGCCGCGAGCCGCCGTTCAGCCGAGCGCCGAGGAGAGCGTGAGCGTGTCCGCGACGCGGACAACCACGTCGCGGTCGACCAGCTTCCGCTTCCGGCGCGCCGATTCCCGCATCGCCGCCGAGGCGAGGCGGTCGATCTCGCGCAGCGAGCCCGACGCAAGCTCATGCAGCGCGGTGAGCGACTCGCGCGAGAAGATCTCGTGGTCGGCGCCGGCGCCCTTCAGCCGGAATGCCACGTACTCCGTCGTGTCCTCCACCGTCGCCGGCTCGATCACGAAGCGGCGATGGATGCGCGTGAGCAGCGAGCGGTGGGAGCGCAACGCCATTCGGCCCTCGAGCTCCGGAAGGCCAACAAGGACGATCGACAAGAGAGCTCGGCTGTCCCACTCGTGGTTCAAGAGGATATGCAGATGCGCCATCATGTCCGGGTGCAGCAGATGGGCCTCGTCGAGCAGAAACACCGGATGCACCTGATCTCTACGCAGCTCGTGGACATGCCGCTCGACCGCGAGGAACAGGTTCGCCGCGCTCGAGGTCGGCTGCAGCCCGAGCGCGTGGCAGAGGTAGCGGTAGAAGTCGCGGCGCCCGAGCGTCGCATTGTGGCAGTAGGTCAGGCGAAATCCGGCCTCAGGCAGCCGATGTCGCAAGGCTCGTAGCACACACGTCTTCCCGACCCCGGGCTCCCCCACGAGGAGCACGCTGGCACGCTCGTGGAGCGCCGCTTCGAGGTCGTCGACGAGCATCTGCTTCGAGGTGGGCAACCACAGCTCGGCATCTTCTTGCTCTTTGGAGAAGGCGGCTTTGCTAAGCCCGTAGTAGATAACATCAGAAGATCGCATCGAGGTCCTCCTCTCCGTCGACGGCGTCCGCGTCGTCCGCCGCAACTTGATCGCGCGCAGCCTTGTCGCGTAGCGCGCCGCCCGGGTCGAAGGCGACCGGCTTTCCCCTGGGCGACGCGCCGGTCCTCGTGACATGGCGCGGCGGCCGCTTCACGTGGGCGTTGTGCACCGGATCGACGAGACGAAGCGGGATCCGCTGCCCCTCGACCTCGACGACCGGGGCCAGAGGCTCGTCGAGCAGGCAATAGGCGACCGTCACGGTGCGGCCGGCGAGGTAGCCGTGATCCAGCTCGAAGAGCTGCCCGCGGACGGAGACGGTCGTATCGCGGCGCACGCGCCGACGCTGCCGGAGCGTGAGCGCTTCGCGCAAGCGGGCCTCGGAGAGGGCGTCGATCTCACGCTGTCCGGGCGCGTACACGAGCTCCGGCGCGCGCCCCATCAGACCGGCGTGCGGGGACGCGTGGTAGTGGACGTCGACGAAGGCCTGGATGCGAGAGGCGATGTCCTCCAGCGATGTGATCGAGCCCAGGTGGTCGAGCACGTTCTCCCGTAGCGTCCTCCAGAATCTCTCCATCTTGCCGCGCGCCTGCGGATCGTAGGGGCGCGAGTGGAGCAGGGTGATCCCGAGCCGCGAGCAGAAGAGGCGCAAGGCATCACCACGGTAGGTTGCACCGTTGTCCAGGTAGAGCGCGGTCGGAATGCCGTAGAGGCGGAGGGCCCGGACGAGCAGCCGCAGCATGGTGTCTTCCTTCTCGTCGCTCTCGACCGAAACGACGAGGATGAAGCGCGAGGCGTCGTCGAGCAGGGCGTGAATCCGCACGGTGACCCGGCGCCCGTCGAGATGAAGCGTCGGGCCGTGACAGACGTCGCCATGCCAGAGCGCGTCCGGGTGCTCGGCCTGCCACTTGAGCCGGGTCGTCGGCCCCTTGCCGTCGCGCTGCGCGATCTTGTCGAGTCCCTCTTGACGGTAGAGGCGACGCACGGTCGAGGCGCTGACCGTGGCGTCCAGGCGTCCATCGGCGCGAAGGGTGCGCAGGATGAGCGGCACCGAGGCCGCCGGGTGCTCGCGCCGGATGTCGCAAAGAAGCTGCCGGAGCCCGGGGTCGAGCTCCCGGCCACGACCGCGGTCGGAGCGGGCGCGAGGGCAGAGACCTTCGAGCCCCCGCTGACGGTAGGCGTAGAGCCAGCGCTCGAGGGTTGGCACCGCGAAAGAGCGCGTGCACGCGCTCCCCGGCGGGCGCACGCGCTCCTTCGAGAGGGTGCGCAGCGCTTCGACGAGATCGCCATGCTCGAGATCGCGAGCGCAGATCTGGCCGATGAGGCCGTGGCGGAAGAGGGCGATTTCCTCCGCGTGATCTTTGGGTTTGAGGATGTCCACGAACGGTCCTTTCCACGGGTGCGTATCGACGACCCGTGGAAACCCAGTGCCAGAGCGCCCCGCCGCCGTGCCCGATCTTGGATGGTGGAGTCGCCGGAGCCCGCGTTTCGCGGAGCATGGGCATCACGCTGCGAGCGCGGCGCCGCGGAACGCCAGGTGAGCGGCGGGCTCGCCGGCGCCGCCCCGCGGAGACAGCGCCACGAGCTGCATCGCCGTGCGCTCGGCGATGTGCGCGCGGCGGCTCTCGGCGCTGTGGCGTCCGAGCCGGGGGAAGAGCTGTCCGCGGCGACTGGCTTCGATCCATCGCGACGGCGCGAGCCACCGCTCGGCCGCCGCGACGCCCACGATCACGGCGCCGCAGACCTCGGCACGGACGACCGGCGTGGTCGCGCCGTCGAGTCCGATGCGAGCGAGCACCCAGCCGATCGCCGATGCAGCGTAGCGCCGTCGGCGTAGCACCCCGCGCGGCACGACGACCGTGATCGCGCCGCAGCCGCTGCAGCGGTAGCGCCGAGCGCGCACCGTGACCTGCTGGGGAGCGCCGCGTGGGTCGAGCGGGCCGCACACCTGGCGCTCGCGCAGGCCGTGACCGCGCATCACCCGCGGGCCGTTCACGGGGCGGCTGGCCGCGTCACAGCAGGGGCAGCGCGGCGGCCGCATCTGCTCGACCGAGGGCAGCGCGGTCATCCAGCGCTTGATGTCGATGTCGGCTTGAACGATCCTGCATGGGCTCCGTTCCTCCAAGGTCCTCGGAGCACGACGAGGGGAGGACGAGTCGCCACAACACGCATCCCCTCGTCGCCTATTTTGTGGCCGGCCCCGCGCCGATGCTCCGCTCCGCTGCCGCTGGCCTTACGCCAGCGGCAGCGGAGACATGCCGCCAGATGCCGTGGTAATTGTGGCAATGGATCAGGAATGCTCGCGGTCCGGGAGACGGCGAGCATCGATGCAAGATTTTGTGAGAATTTCGGACGTCTACCCGGAATGCACTTTGGCGAACGCTCGCCGACGCCGCGCCCTCTGCGTCCACCCCGGCTCCATCTCTCGGGTCCGCACCGACTCGATGATGGAGGGGCCGGGAGCGATGGGTGGATATCCATCACGAACACGGATCGAGATCTGGGGGATGTCCATTACTGGGAGGGCGCGGTAACAGCCTGCGTAAGCACTGTCTGCTCGTTTACCAACTCGCTCATCAATTCACCCGCACAGCGTCGCGATCAACTGTGATGGACGACATGTCTACGCAGTTTCGCATGTATACCGCGACCCGTGGCGCTCGATGCCATGGCGCGGCGGCACAAGAAGGGAATTGCAGCCGCACGCGGTGAGGTCAACCTGCCCCACGTACTGCAATTCCAGAAAAATCCACCAGCCTCGCCTGGCAATACATCTTCCCCGCTTATTGGCCTTGCACCGAATCCGCGACTCGCCGACAGGTCATCTACCACCTGCATGCATCGGCAGTGCAGAGGGCCCTGAATGATGCCGGATGCGCGGCGTGGCTCGCCAAGCGCGCGAGATGCAGTACGCTCCGCCACAGCTTGGCGACCCACCTGCTCGAGGCGGGCTCCGACATCCGGACGATTCAGACACTGCTCGGCCACAAGGATGTGAGGACCACGGTCATGTACACCCACATCATCGACCGCGGCCCTCTCGGCGTGATCAGCCCCTCGACCGCTGGCCGCCGCCTCCGCGTGGAGAGCCGTGGAGAGCCTTGAAGTCCGACCGCACCCCGTCGTGCCGCCCCCACTCATCAGGAAGGCAGCGTATCTTAAGGCAACCCCGCCTTTCAAGGAGACCAACGTTAGGCAGGGGCGAGGTCCGCGCCGGGTGAAGGCACCAGCAGGCCCTTGATGCCGAGCGACCGCGACCGAGGCCGCCCTCTCGAGATGGTGCTCGGCCTCCCCGGCGTCGGACCGCGCATCCTCGGCACGGCCGCCCTCTCCTCCCTCGGTCGCCTCTCGCCCGCGGCGCTCGCCGAGCGCACCCAGATCGCGCTGTTCGACGCGACCCGGCTCGCCGCCGCCTTCGAGCTCGGCCGCCGCTATCACGCCGCCCGCACCCGCCGCGGCGCGCTCCTCACCGACGCCGCCCGCGTGGCACGGTACTTCGGCCCGAGGCTCGCCTCCCTGGTCCACGAGGAGCTCTGGATCGCGGCGCTCGACGCCCACGGCCGCGTCCGCGAGACGCGCCTGCTCGCCCGCGGTTCTGACGACGCCCTCTACGTCGGCCGCTCCACCGTCCTGCGCACGGCGCTGGACATGGCCGCCCACAGCTTCGTGCTGGCCCATAATCACCCGAGCGGCGACCCGACGCCGACCCGCGAGGACGAAGCGATGACCCTGGAGCTGCGCCACCTCGGCTCGGAGCTGCACGTCCCGCTCACGGCCCACGTCATCGTCACCCCCAACGGCCGCTACGCCGCCGTCCACGAGTAGGTCTCCTCGCGGGGCGCTGCGCCCCTGCGCCGCTGCGGCAGCGCGCAGCGCCCGTGCGCATCCAGCCGCCAGCCCCAGCGCATCGCCCCGGCCGGCTGCTCCGCAAGCTTCCGGCAGCGGCGGCTCAGGCTGGCGGATGGCGCCCCCGCACCATCTGGTCCGGCCTGGTGGATGGCCATCGCGGGAGTCTCTCGTCACAAGACCGGGCAGGATCCGCGCAATGACGGCCGGCGAGACGCCCGGCGCCGCATGCCTGGATGGAGTGCGGCACAGCCCGCCGCGACGCGGGAGCTCGTCCGTCGCATCGGTGCGTGATACGCTCCACTCGAGATGGTCGATCCTGAAGCGGCACCTCCGGTCTACAATGAGGACGGCGTCGACCTCACGCTCATCCGCTGGATGCTGAACCTCACGCCAGCAGACCGGGTCACCACCCTCCAGGCCCACATCGACTTCGTCACGCTCGCCCGTGAGAGCAGGCGCGCGCGAGAACCGCATGCCCGCTCCGACGAAGATCGCTGAGCTCCTCGGGGTGCTCGCCCGGCATCGAGTCGACTTCATCGTCGTCGGTGGCGTCGCCGCCGTGCACCCACGGCCGCGTCCGCGAGACGCGCCTGCTCGCCCGCGGTTCCGACGACGCCCTCTACGTCGGCCGCTCCACCGTCCTGCGCACCGCGCTGGACAAGGCGCACCTTCATGCGTGTTCACGCGATCGCGCAGGGATCCCGCTTCGTGGTAAACACAGACTTCCTCGACCCTCCGAGCAACCAAGGACGGAACATGGCAACTCGACAGATTGTGGTTGATGTGCCCGAGAAGGTGCTCCTTGCGGAGAAGATGGACGAAGCTGAGTTCGCGCGAGAGCTCCGCACCCTCGCTGCGGTCAAGCTGTACGAGCTGGGACGGCTCTCGTCAGGCCGCGCTGCGGAGCTCGCCGGAATGGCGCGGGTCGAATTTCTGTTGAGCCTGGGCCGCTACAAGGTCTTCCCTCTCGACGCCGAGCTCCGCTCGCTGGAGGCCGCGGTTGGCTGAGGCGATCAGCAATACATCGCCCCTGCTCTACCTTCTCACCGCATCGGTGCCATGGACTGGCTCGCCGAGATGTTCAAAGACGTCTGGGTCCCCAGCGCTGTGGATCGTGAGTTGAAGGAGGGGCGACGCAAGGGGTATGAGGTCCCCACGCTGAGCACCTATGGGTGGCTGAGCATCGTCGACCCCCAATCCATGCCATCGGAATGGCTCGCGCTCGACCTGGGGGCAGGAGAGCTTGCAGCCATGGCCCTGGCTCTGGAGAATCCATCCCGTGTTATTCTCCTCGACGATGCGCTGGCACGACGCACGGCTCAAGCGGCAGGTCTGGTCGTCTGGGGAACGCTCAAGATCCTGCTGGAGGCAAAGTCTCGAGGGATAACACACAGCGTCGGGCCGTGGGTCGACAAGCTCGCCGATGCGGGCATGTGGCTATCTGGCGAGATCCGCCAGAGGATCCTGTCGCTGGCTGGGGAAGGGGATGAGCCGCCGCCTTGATGAATCCTCGATCGCCGAAGCGCTGACGAGCCCGAAGGCCAACCTCCGCCTCGCGCGCCGCCTCTTCGCCCGCGCCCTCACCCGCTCTCGGAGGTGGCCCCGATGAGCCGCGCCCCCGTCGACGCCCCCGCCGAGACGGCGGCCGAGCTGCCGACCGCGACCGAGGCCGCCCTCCTCGAGATGGTGCTCGGCCTGCCCGGCGTCGGCCCGCGCCTCCTCGGCACGGCCGCTCTCCCCTCGCTCGGTCGCCTCTCGCCCGCGGCGCTCGCCGAGCGCACCCAGATTGCCCTCTTCGACGCGACCCGGCTCGCCGCCGCCTTCGAGCTCGGCCGCCGCTACCATGCCGCCCGCGCACGCCGGGGCGCGCTCCTCACCGACGCCGCCCGCGTGGCGCGAACCTTCGGCCCGAGGCTCGCCTCCCTGGTCCACGAGGAGCTCCGGATCGCGGCGCTCGACGCCCACGGCCGCGTCCGCGAGACGCGCCTGCTCGCCCGCGGTTCCGACGACGCCCTCTACGTCGGCCGCGCCACCGTCCTGCGCACGGCGCTGGACATGGCCGCCCACAGCTTCGTCCTGGCCCATAATCACCCGAGCGGCGACCCGACGCCGACCCGCGAGGACGAAGCGATGACCCTGGAGCTGCGCCACCTCGGCTCGGAGCTGCACGTCCCGCTCACCGCCCACGTCATCGTCACGCCCAGCGGCCGCTACGCCGCCGTCCACGAGTAGCCCTCGCGGCGCGCTGCGCCCCTGCGCTCCTGCGGCGGCGCGCTGCGCCCCTGCGCATCCAGCCGAAAGCCTCCAGCGTACCGCCCACGCCCGCATCTCCGTCGCCTCCGGCAGCCGCACAACGCGCTGGAGCACGCGGACCCAAAGGCCGTGCTGAACCGCGCGAGGGCGCTTCAGCGCCAGACGAAGCGGTAGCGCTCGGGCCCACCGTAGATGCACAGCTCCCGATGCGCCTTGTCCCACGTGTTGCCCCAGACTCGCGCGCGCACCACGACGGGCTCCTCCGGCGCGGGCGGCGAAGGATCTCCCTTCACTCCGAGCACCTCGACGGCGGCATCGGGGGCAGCCTGGAGCGCCACCTGGAGGGCGATCACCAAGTCCCCCTCGCTGCGCGCAGCGACCGTCGTCCGTGGCTCGCTGTTGTAGGGGTCCGCCGCGACGTCGAGCACCGAGGCGCCATCGCGGTACCACATCGAGGCATGCTGGTCCGTGCCCTCCGGCACCGGCGCGGCCCCCAGCGCAGCCGCGACCGCCAGGCCGACACGCGCCTTGATCTGGCAGGAGCACGGGAGCTCGCCCTCGTCCGCGCTCGCGGCGCCGAGGCGCTCGAGGCACACCGGCCAGGACACGGCGATCGGCGTGGGCTCCAGGTGCTCGTCCTCCAGGTGCACCGTGCCCTCGGCGTCGACGGCGTAGCTCACGCTGCCCAGGATCTCGGCGCCGATCGGAACGAGCTGGCCCTCGTCCACGCTCGCGGCCTCCTTCGCAGCTGGCCGGTCCGGCCACGCGCCGACGATGCCGAACGGCCCCCACTGCACGTTGGCGAAGCGAAGGCCGCCCAGGCGCTCTTCGAAGTCGAGCGCCGCCTCGTGCGCCGGCAGCTCCCAACAGGAGAGCAGGTGCTCGAGCGAGGCCCGCTCGCCCTTGCGCCGGGGGTCAACGCGCGCGCCGAGCCGCAAGAGCCCGCGGACGGCGCGCGGCGTGAGCAGCGGGCGCAGCGTGTCCTTGGCGCCGGTGAAATCACGGATGCGTGCACCCCGAGCGTCGACCGTCTCCCAGGACAGCAGCGTGCCCGCGAAGAGCCGTGTTTGCTCCAGACGCGGACGCCCTGGCGGCGCCCACACATGGCCGGCGGTGCCCTCCTCCCCGGCGCCCGCGAGGAGCGCGATCGCGCCGCCTTCGAGGAGCACCTCGGGTGACGGCGCCCCCGGCGCGCTCCTCGGCGGTTCGATCTGCAGCTCGGCGGCGGCTGTCGTGAGCTCCGCGCCGATCGCTCCACACTCCGAGCCCGCGGCCCGCAGCGCGGCGACCGCGTCCTCCAGGGCGGGGGCCCACACGAGCGTATCGCGCTCCCCCTCGTCCCGCAGCGGGTGTCCGTCTGCGATGACGAGCGAGCCGCGGCGGAAGAAGCGGTGAAAGCTGTCCGTGGCCTCGACGGCAGGCTCCGCGCCGAGCGCTCCCGCGAGCGCCGCGCCCACATACGGCCGGAATCGCAAGCGCAGCGCCCCTTTCGCGAGCGGCTCGACGGTGGCGAGGAGGGCGATCTTCTCGAGCAGCGTCCAGGGGCTCGTGGCAACCGGGGTGAGCTCCTTGTCTCGCGGCGCGTCGCGCATCCGATAAATCACGCCGCGGGCATCGATGAAGTACGCCGCACCTCCGCTGCGGCCGACCGGGATGGCTACCTCTCCGTCGGGCGTCCGCCTGGCCGGCCCGTGCGCCAGCCGGCGAGCCGTGGCGAAGGTGAGCGACAGCGCGGGCACGGAGAGTCCACCGACGTCGCGATGGAACTGAAGCGCAGCGTCGAGCTCCGGGAGCCCCTTGCTGCGCAAGGCGTCGCGGAGCGTCGATTCATCGACGCGGCCGGCCGCTTCGATCTGTACGCCGAAGGCAGTCAGCGTGCGCCGCGCGTGCTCCGACAGCTTCTCCAGGATGTTGTTCAGCTCCTCTGCCACCTGCGTGCTCATATCACACCGGTCTCCCGTAGTTTTCGTGCCGCTGGTAGCTCACGTCCTCGGGAAGTGGGTCTTTGAGCCAGTTCGGATCCTTCGGGCTCGAGAAGTTCGCGCGCTCGCCGATCCCCCTCTTCGCCCCCTTCTTCCCGGTCAGCGCAGGGTAGCCTTCTTGGATCGTATCCGGTCTAGGACCACCCCACTTCGAGTGCAGGTTCGCGAGGAGCTGGCTGCAATTGGGGCAGGGGGCGCGGTCAACGGCCTCTTGGCTCCCGTTCGCCGGGTTCTGGGCGCTGATGCTTGCGACCGAACCGAGACATTTCCGGATGTCTGCGTGATCCTGCGGGTTGTTCGGATCGAGCGGCTTGCCGTCCCGATTGTCCTTCTCCCATTTCTTTATGTAAGCCGTGAGCGCGCGGGGCTCCGCGCACGACGTTGGATCGGGACCGCCGGGATATTTGCCGTTGACCTGGGGCGGGAGCGACTGCTTGACAATGTCGTGAAGATCGGGATTCGTCCCGCCCCCGATCTCCGCCGGAGACTCCTGGCTACCTCTCGTGAAGGAGCCGGAGCTGCCGCTCACCGTCGAGAGCACCGGGTCGAGCCCATCGGGGTCGATCACGAGCAACGGCTCGTTGTTCGCGTAGCCGAACGGCCGCAGACCGCCTTGAAGGCCGATCGGATCGGCGCTGATGTACCGTCCGCTCTCCGCGTCGTAGTACCGATAGCGGTTGTAACACAGCCCGGTTTCCTCGTCCTCGTACTGGCCTGGGTAGCGCAGCGGCGTGGTGGCGAGGGCGCTCTCCTGTTGCTCCACGCCGCCCCACACCCGGGTCCCGAGGCGCGCGAGAACTTCGCCGTCGCCGCGGAGGAGGGCGGAGGGCCGCTCCGTGCGATCGTTCACGTAATGAACCCACTCAGCCGCCAGGCTGCGCGAGCCATCAGGAATGGCGTCAACATGGGCCAGCGGGAAGACCGTCCCCGGCCGGAAGCAGTAGGTCCGTTGCTCCACGACGGGGGCGCCGGTAGCACCGGTCGATTCGCGGAGCTCGTGCACGAGCACGTCGCCATCCCAGACAAACCGAGTCAGTGACACGACGCCGTCGCTCGCGACCGTGCGTTTGGCGACCCGGCGCGCGAAGGGATCATACACGAACGCAATACTCTGCCCGTCCGGGTTCACGACATTGGAGAGAAGCCCGCGCGCGTCCCAGTGGTATCTCCACATGCGTCGCTGCCCGTCAGATTCGGTGACGCGCCTCTCGACGAGGCGCCCATCACGGTCGTAAAGGAGCTCCGAGCGCCCGCGCCGCACGAGCTTTCCTCCGAGCTCGTATGTCCTTGGTTCTGCGCCCGCCCCCTGCTCGAACAGGTTTCCTGCCTCGTCGTAGCCATAGACCTCGGCGCGCGCCTGCTCCGGGAGCTTGGAGAGGATCTGCCCGACTGGATCGTACGTGTAGATGACGCGCCCCTTGGAGAGATCCCACTCCTCCAGGAGGTCACCAGCTGGCGAGTACCGGTAGGCCTGTTCACTTGTGATGCTCAGCGGCAATGGACCGACCCACTCGGGCTGCCCGGGGCCGACCACGGGACCGGTGGACTGCTTGATCACGCGGCGTCGCTCGACGCGTCCGAGGGGGTCCACTTTCGTCTGGACCGCACCGCCGCCCGGGAGCACGCGCTCGGTCTCGAACCCCTGCGCATCCCAGCGGAATTCGATGGGATCGACTTCGCCGAGGAGCAGGCGCACCGGCTGGCCCATGGCGTCGTGCTCGACCGCCTCTCGGTACCCGAGGGAGGTGTGCTTCATCCGACGCTTGCCGAGCGCGTCGTAGACGCTGCTGACGACGTTCGTTGCTCCTCCGAAAATCTGCGTCTCGCGCGTCATCCGCCCACGGTCATCGTAAGTGAACTCGCACTCGACGGCATTGTTCGAGGCGGAGATCATGCGGCCACAGGCATCGTATGCGAAGCTGTCCTTCGTTGCGTCCGAATAGATACGCTCGACGATGCGTCCGCAGGCGTCGTAGACGAACTCTGTCTTGTCATGGCTGTCGCTCTCGATCAGGGTGATTCGCCCGGCGACGTCCATCTGGTAGCGAACGTGTCGACCATCGAAGGTCTGCTCCTCGACGATCCAGCCCGCTGAGTTCCGGAAGATCCGGTGGCTCTCCCCTTTCTCATTGATGACGAGCGTGAGCGCCCCCTCGCGATCATAGCGGTAGCGGATGTGCGTTCCGTCCGGCTTTCGGAGCTCGTGCACCGCGCCGAGCCCGGCCCAGCGGAGCTCGTGGACGCGCCCGACGGGGTCCGTGAGGCGCTCGAGCCGGCCGTCCGCATCGTAGGCGAACGAGTATTGACCACCGTCTGGAAGATGAACCGCGACGACCTCGCGCCGGGCACTGTAGACATACCGGCGCTCATACCCGCGCTCGTCCGTCATGGCGTGCACGCATCCCAGGTAGTCGTAGCGTATGCGCTTGAAGGCTCCGCTAGGCTCGACGATTTCGGTCGGATTGCCGTGCGCATCTCGGTGGATCCTCGTCACACCCCCGTTGGGGAGTATGGCCTCCACAAGCAGGCCGCGCTCATCGTACCCATAGCGGATCACGTCGCCTGACGCGTCATGGACGGCAAGGAGATTTCCGCGTGCGTCGTGCTCGTAGCGCGTCCAGACCCCGTGCGGGTCGATGATCTCGGCCAAGTTCCCGGCCTCATCGTAACGATACTCGGTCGTGGCGCCCATGGGATCGACGGCGCGGACGATGTTTCCCTGCGCATCTCGCTCCCAGCGCCAGGTCGAGCCAAGCGCATCCGTATAGGCGAGCAGGTTGCCGTACTGATCGTAGGAAGACGTGTGGACGCCGACGCCCCAGGCGGCTTTGTCGATTTTGCCAAGTCCATTTCCGAAGTAGCGGCGTACCTGTCGTGAGTCGATGACCTCGGTGTATCCGTCGCCACCGTATTCAAGCTTGCAATGATAAACGCCCCTCGCTTCCGTCGTCCTGTCTGCCAGGAATGCCGGTACGTCCTCCGCGAGGCTTGGATCACGCGCGCCCGGGTGCTCCCCCCACGTCTCGACGCAGCGCCCCTGTGCATCGTAACGATACACCACGCGCAGGCCCGCCGGATACGTGTGAGACGTCATGAGATGCTCGGAGTAAGAAAACCTCGATTCGTGCCCCTCTGCATCCGTCGCACAGACGAGGTCCCCAGCTGTATCGAAGGTGTACGTCCGGTAGGCGATCCACCGGCCCTGCGACGGGCTGTTCTTTACCTCGAATGCCGCGATGCGGCCGCCCTGATGGCGGCGTACACGGACGACACGCTGCACGCTGTCAATGACCGACTCGAGTATGCCGTCCCGATAGTTGAGCTTGATCGCATTTCCATTGCGATCGGTGATGCGGCTCAGTAGCAGGCGCTGACCCGGGTTGGGAGTGCCGGGGAATTCATGCCGTCGGCCGTCCGAGGTGATGAGCGTGTACCCGGTCGCGTCGTGGAGAAGCAGGGCGCCATCCTCGAGCATGGTGGAGTCTCCGATTTCCAGGCGGCGAGAAGAGAGGAAAGTTCCTTCGGGGCGCCACACACGAACCGAGCGGCGCCGCACTTCGACTTCCCACGCGAGCGAATGTGTCCACCCGAAGCCGAGGCCTACGTCGCGGCTACGCGCTGTCGACGAGTACGCGCGGGTGATGATAAGCGGCAGAGGGCCAGGCAGCGCCAGATCGACGACGGGCTCGGTGTAGACGCGGCCGGTAACGATATCGACGGGGTCACCCGCGGCAGCGCCGCCGCCCCCGCCGTGCACGGGGTTGGAGCAACCGGCACCTTTTCCTTGGCCGCAGCCGCTGGCGTTCTTGCCTCCGCCATTGGCCTCGTTGCCTCCACTCTGCCCATTGGCCCCTTGTCCATCGGCCTGTCCATTGCCACCCCGTCCGTTTCCCCCTCCGCCCGCGCCGCCACCGCCCATGATCCACACGCCGGGGTTCATGCCAGGGATCGCGGGGATGTTCGGGACCGGTGCGGTGCGTGCCATGGCGGTGATGATAACCTGATGGCGGCTGCTGTCAGCATCGGCGCGAAGCTCGCTACGGGGAAAACAGCCGTCTCGCACACGACCGCGATGCGGCGTACCGCAAGGAATCGACGCCCCCTGGTCGGTGCTCGCCGCTCGCCGGCTCGAATGCCCGCAACCCCGCTTCGGTTGCAGCCCCGCCCCGGAGGAGCACCTCGCCGCCTCTTCACCCGCGCCCTCACCCGCTCTCGGAGGTGGCCCCGATGAGCCCGATGAGCCGCGCCCCCGTCGATGCCCCCGCCGAGACGGCGGCCGAGCTGCCGACCGCGACCGAGGCCGCCCTCCTCGAGATGGTGCTCGGCCTGCCCGGCGTCGGCCCGCGCCTCCTCGGCACGGCCGCTCTCCCCTCCCTCGGTCGCCTCTCGCCCGCGGCGCTCGCCGAGCGCACCCAGATCGCCCTCTTCGACGCGACCCGCCTCGCCGCCGCCTTCGAGCTCGGCCGCCGCTACCATGCCGCCCGCGCACGCCGGGGCGCGCTCCTCACCGACGCCGCCCGTGTGGCGCGGTACTTCGGCCCGATCCTGGCGTCCCTGGTCCACGAGGAGCTCTGGATCGCGGCGCTCGACGCCCACAGCCGCGTCCGCGAGACGCGCCTGCTCGCCCGCGGGTCCGACGACGCCCTCTACGTCGGCCGCTCCACCGTCCTGCGCACGGCGCTGGACATGGCCGCCCACAGCTTCGTCCTGGCCCATAATCACCCGAGCGGTGACCCGACGCCCACCCGCGAGGACGAAGCGATGACCCTGGAACTGCGCCACCTCTCCGCGGAGCTGCACGTCCCGCTCACAGCCCACGTCATCGTCACGCCCAGCGGCCGCTACGCCGCCGTCCACGAGTAGGCCCTCCCGGGGCGCAGCGCCCCTGCGCATCCGGCCGCCAGCCTCCCGCGCACCGCCCCGGCCGGGAACTCCGGGAGTCCCGGCAGCCGCAGAGGCGTTGGAGCACGTGGAGCAACCGACCGTGGCTTGGCTAGCCCGAGCTCGGTCAGGTCGCTCCGTGCCTCCGCCACGCCAGTCAACGTCGGCCATCGCCGTCGTCGCGGCATCTCCTCGCGGATGGGGAAGCGCGCCTGGGCAGTCTCCGAGCCGCGCGGTACAATCCCCCCGTGAACCTTCCCGAGCTGGAAACCGAAGCCCTGAAGCTGCCCGTCGCGGAGCGCGCACGTCTCGCAGAGACGCTTCTGGAAAGCCTGGATGAGCTCTCCGAGGAGGAGCACAGGCGCCTCTGGACCGAGGAAGCGACGCGCCGGGACGCAGAGCTTGACGCAGATCCGTCCCGGGGGCGACCCGCCGAGGACGTCTTTCGTGACGCCCGCGCGCGGCTCCGGTGACGCTCCCGGTCATCTTCCACTACCTGGCTGAGGTCGAGCTGAACGAGGCCGCCGCCTACTACGCTCGGGCACGTCCTGGCCTTGGTGACGCCTTCGTCGCCGAGGTCCAAGGCGCAGTCGACGCCCTGGCTGCGTCACCGCTCACGGGGAGAGCTGCGGCAAACGATGTTCACTGGTGGCTCGTGCGGCGATTTCCCTACAGCGTGCTGTACCGGGTACGCGACGATCACATTCGTATTCTCGCGATTGCACATCAGAAGCGGCGGCCCTTCTACTGGCGCGGGCGCCAATAGTCCGGCTCGGCGCCTGCTCGCCCGCGGTTCCGACGACGGCCTCTACGTCGGCCGCTCCACCGTCCTGCGCACGGCGCTGGACATGGCAGCCCACAGCTTCGTCCTGACCCATAACCACCCCAGCGGCGACCCGACGCCCACCCGCGAGGACGAAGCGATGACCCTGGAGCTGCGCCACCTCGGCTCGGAGCTGCACGTCCCGCTCACCGCCCACGTCATCGTCACGCCCAGCGGCCGCTACGCCGCCGTCCACGAGTAGGCCCTCGCGCGGCGCAGCGCCCCTGCGGAGGGGCGCCCCGCCCCTGCGGGATCACGCCCGGAGCAAGGCCCGGTCAACCTCCAGCACGGATGTAGCGGCATCGCGAACGGCCGGGCGTTCAGCGCTCGCTTCCACCAAGCAAAGCGGCCACGGCTGCCCGAAGACGCGTGATCTCGCCTTGGAGCGCCTCGTTTTCCCGCCGCAGACGCGCCTCCGCCTCCCGTGAACGCGAGAGATCGGATCTCTGCGCCTGAAGGACGTGGAGCAAATGGCGCCTCTCGACGAGCTGCGGGCGGTTGAGGTGCAGTCGCTGGATGTGAAACCAGCCACGAGGCGTGAGCCCGATCAGCCGACCGTGGACCGTCTCCTCGACGTGCGCGCCGAAATCGTCACGCTGCGGGCGAAGGAGCCGCAAGCTCTCAGGTGCATCGTGTGCGGGCGCATAGTCGCCCTTGAACCGGTTGCACGCGGTGCAAGCGTAGACGAGGTTCTCGATGTCATCGGACCCACCCGCTGCCAGCGGGTGGAAGTGATCAACCTCCAGCTCGCCCCCCACGGACGTTTCGGAAACGCCGCAGTAACCACACCGGCCACCAAAGGCGACCCGGACGATGGCGCGCGCTTCCGTCGAGACGGCCATTCACGCAGCGTGCAGCGGGCCGCCGGCGATTCGGGCAAATCCGTCGAGGATGGAGGCGCGGCGCCGGTCGAACTCCTCGAGGAACCTGCGCGTGTCCGCCACGAGGGCCTGTTGCTGGGCCATGAGCTGGGCCAGCTGTTCGTTCTCGCTCTCGACCCGAGCCAGCTCGGCCGCTACGTCTCCGGCCTCGGCACGCAGCCGAGCCATTTCCGGGGCAAGCAGCGCCGCCTCCTCCGCCTCGATCCGCGCCATGAGCGCCGCTAGCTCCGCCTGCTCGGGCTCCGTCAGCGTGCCGGAGAGCTCCTGGCCACGGAGACGGTCGAGCTTACTCTGGTCATCCTTGGTCCAGCTCATAACAGCCACCCTAGCCATACCAGGCTAGGAGCACCGGGGCAACGGCCGGCCTCTCCTACCTTGCACGAGAGCATGGTCGTTGAGCAGGACAGCTCGAACTCCGTAGCATGATCGCGAGAACTTGCGGCGCGTCGCACCTGCCTTGCCTGCGTGCCAGCCGCGGGCGGGGGTACAAGCTGGAACATGCCCGGGCTGTGCGCGCCGACGGTCGCGAGAGCCCGGCGGTGGAAAGGTCGAGGTACGCATGGAAACAAGCGCGGGGGCCGCCTCCCGGATGTCCAGCTCGGCAGACGGGCGATAAAGGAACCGGCTCATCGACGCGTTGCGAGGCGCGCACGGAGGTCGGCCTCGGCCTGTTCCCAGGAGCGGCCAGCATCCGGTGCGGCCTCGACCTCGGCGAACCGGCGATCGAGCTCGGCCTTGTGCCACTCGGGTACCGGCACCTCGTCTTCCCTCGCCGCGATCCGCTCCCAGAGCGCCTGGACCTACTCGATCTGCTCGTGCACGGTGAGGTCGTCGAAGCCGGGCGGCGGGCCCTGGATGGCTCGTCGCATGAGCCGCAAGATAGCTGCTCGACCGGAACGCTCACGGGCTCCTCACGCCGGCGGAGCGCATCGAGCTCGAGCGTCTTCGCCACGAGAGCGACCTGTTCATGCTCCGCAAGGCGCACGCTGCGGCGCTCCTGCGATGGCGCGGGCACGCGATCGCTTCTCCTTAGCGCCCTTTTTAATCGGTCTTCCTCCGCGATTTCCACCGGAGCGCCTCGGGGAGGACGCTGGCGACAGCCGCGAGCGCGTCATCTCCGCCGACGCGCGCGATGAGGGGCGCGAGCTGCTCCACGCCGCCCCAGCGGCTCAGCGTCGAGACGAGCGTGACGTCCTCCGCGGCGTCCCCGAGGCTCACGAAGAACAGCCTTGCCGCTGTCGTGAGCGACATCCAGGGAGCGCAGCGCACCACGCTCTCCAGACCCTCAGTACCCCGGTCGTCGTGGTAAGCAGCGATGGCGCGCGCGGCCAGCGCGGGGCGCGACCGCTCGGGGGCGGCGAGACAGAGCGCCGCGAGGGCCATGATGCGCGCGGCCTCCGAGCCACCTCCGCCGCCTCCCTCGGCAATCTCCACCGCCGTCTCGAGCCCGAGCACCTGGATCGCCTCGGCCGCGTGATCACACACGAGCCCCGCGGCGGCCCACGGGGGATCCAGCGAGGCCACCGCGTCGCGCGCCGCTTGCGCGAGGGAGCGGCCTCCCTCGGTCGCTGCGGCGCAGAGCAATGGACGAGCGGCGAAGATCCCGCTGCCACAGCGCTCTCGGATGATGCCGAGCGCGCGCTCCGGAGCGCCGAGCTCGGCGAACCGCACGGCCAGCGCGGAAGGGGGCGGGAGGGCCTCGTCCAGCAGCCTCGAGAGCTCGGCCAGCCCGAGGAAGGGAAGCAGCGCCGCGGTGCATGCGTCGGTGTCGTGCCTCTCGGCGCCCTCGTCGTGGTCGGCAAAGAACGCATCGAGGGACATCGAGACAGCGCGGGCCCGCTCCTCATCGGGCAGCACGGGCAAGAGGGGCGCCAGGGCGTTCGCTCGGGACGTCGGTGGAAGAGACACCGCCGCCGTGGCGAGCTGCGCGAGCGCATGGTTCTGCCCTATCCCATCCGCCGTGGCGAGCCGCGCGAGCGCCTGCCCCGGCTTCGCGCTCGACAGCGCGCGCTCGACGGCTTGCTGGACCAGCGCTTCTGCCTCGGAGCGCGGCAGGAACTCGGCGGCCGTGAGCCACGCGCTCAAGTAGCCGTCGGGCCCTCCGTCCGCGCGCCACGTGGCCGAGACCGCCCACCGCGCGAACGTCGACGCCTCATCGCCCGATGCAGCGCGCGCCGCGGTGAGCAATGCGAGCGCATCCTCCCAGCCATCACCGCGCCATGCCGCGCCTGTCCGCCTCACGACGTCGAGCGCGGGCGCCTCGATGCTGGCGCGCAGCGACGGAGAGGCGCGCGCCGCGAGAGCGAAGAGCGAGACGGCGAGCGCCCGCTCCGTATCGTTCCACGCCTCCTCGTCGGCCCGGTCGGCTTCAGGAGGCCACGCGCGGTGGAGCGTTGCGAGCGCGCCCTGCGCGAGCGCGACCCGCACGAAGCTCGACAGCGCGTCGGACGGGATTGCCACGGCGTCGGAGGCGAAAAGCGGCGCCGCCATCGAGCGTCGCACGCGTCCCAGCTCCGCCCGACGCGCAGCGAGGTCGTCGCGCGAGCGCGGCCATGCCCACCGGGGTGCGCAGAGCGGAAGGAGATCGGCGCGCGGTGCGCCGGAGGAGACGAGATGGTCGCCGGCGTACCGGCGGAGGTAGGTGACCGCGCCCCTCTCGGCTGTGTCGCCGCTCTCCCAGGTGCGAACGAGCGCTCGGGCAGCCTCGGCGAACCGCTGCTCAGCGAGCGCGACGTGCTCCGGGCGCGCGGCCGCCCAGGCGGCGCGCAGGGCTTCATGACGAAAGCGAATTCGGTGACCCTCTTCACGCCATTGGAGGACCGACTCGACGGCCTCGCGATGCGTGTCGAGAGAGCCGGTCACCTTGGCGACCTGCGCGCCGAGGAGCGGCGCCAGCTCGGTCGCGTCGAGCGGCGCGAAGGCGCACGCGAGGGTCGTCATGAGCGCTTCCATGGGCGCCGCGCCGCGATCGCGGAGCGATCTCGCGATCGCGTCCACATGAGCGCGTGGACCTGGACCGTCGACCGCCGCCCAGGCGAGATGGTCACGGAGAGATGGATCGATCTCCTCCAAGCGGAATCCGCCGACCGATACATAGGTCACGTGCGCGGCGCGGAGGCCAAGCCGCTCTGCCCATCGCTCGGCAACGTCGCGCGTGCCGGAGACCGCCACCAGCACACGCGCGGCGGGGCCTGGCTCGTCCAGCACCGAGCGGCGAGCGTCGTCCGGCCAGTCCACACAGGCGTCAGGCGCGATCAAGCCAATCAAGAGCTGCGGCTGACCGTCCTCGCCGTCCCAGTTCACGATGCGGTTGACGAGGCTGGTGCGGACACCGAAGTGAACCTCGTCAAACCCCGTACCTTCGGGCCATGGGCCGGCTGAGAGCCGCGCGAGCACCTCTTCTTCGAAGGCCGCGCCAAAAACACGTCCGGCGTGGACGAGAAGCTTCAGGGTGCCAGGACCCGCGATCGAACGGAAGAAGCGTTCAACAACGGTGCTCTTCCCTGCGCCGGAGGGACCATGGACGACGCACGCCGACGGGCGCCCCGCTTCATGCCACGACCGCAGCGCTTCGAACGCACTGGACTGGCCGTCACCAAAGAACCGTCCCTCCATCGAACTCTCCTCAATGCGGGGATGACACGTCATCTTCGCCGGTACTTCCCGAACTTGCCGCGCTTTCCCTCTTCCCCTACCACCGCGTGGCTGATTCCGAGGCTCGCGAACATCTGCTGGCAAAGGTCGCAAGGGTTCACGCGGTTGCCGCCTTTGCTCTGAAATGTTTCGATCGAGACGTTGGGATTGTCGAATTTAGCTTTGAGCCGGCGGTTTACTTCTGCCTCCTTTTCCTCGCTGGCCATCGGAACGAATGGCTGCCTCTTGGTCCCCCTCTTCTTGGCGGCGCTCTGCTCGCTTTCGACCTCGGCGGCGATGTCGTTCTTCATGCGCTGGAGCGCTTGAGTCTCGGCGCACGAGTTCTTGTGGTAGCTGTGCGGGATCTGTCCGCCTGCTTCAGGCTTCTTGTTCCTTGCTTCGTCGATATTGTATCCTTCGTACAGCACCGTCGCCGGCCGCGTGCTGTTGTCGACGATGCGCGTGTACACGAGCCCCCACGGGTCCCCGTAGCCGAACGGATCATTCCTGGCGTAGGCGAACGTATTGAGCCCGCCGAGCGGCTCCACCGGATCCGGCGAGATGTACCGGCCGAGCGCCGGGTCGTAGTAGCGGTAGCGGTTGTAGTGGAGCCCCGTCTCCGCGTCGGCGTAGTGCCCCAGGAACCTGAGCGGCGTCGCCGCCCGCGCTCCCTCGCGCATCGCGGCTTCGCCCCACGCCGTCCTCGAGATCTCGGCGATGATCTGGCCGTCGCCGCCGAGGAGCCGCTCCGGGGATCCGGCCAGGTCGTTGATATAGTAGACCCACGCGCCTTCGCGGGTCTCACCGCCGCGCCTGACAAGCTCCCGGTGCGCCAGCGGCTCGCCGTCGTCATCGAAGCAATACCGCCGCTCGAATCTCACCTCGTCAGCTTCGGTGATCTCGTGCAGCAGGGTGCTCCCGTGCCAGTAGAACCGTGTGCGCCGGAGGAGCTGCCGCCTTCCGTCGGCGCCTCTCCGGTAGACCTCCTTCTTAAGCCGACGCGCGAACGCGTCGTACGCGTATTCGATCACGCTCCCGCCCGGCAAGACCACCTCGGACAGCGTGCCCGCATCTGCCCACCTGTATGACGTGACGCGCTCGCCCGCATCGGTCCGCGAGCGCCGCTCGGCGAGCCTGCCGAGCTCGTCCCAGACGAGCGCTGTCGCGCCCGCGCGCACGAGCAGATCGCCGCCGCCGTACTCCCGGCTTGCGCCGGTCCCACTCGCGTCGTGCACGTTGCCCGCCGGATCGTAGGCGAAGAGCTCGCCGCGCGCGCCCTCCGGCACCGCCGCGACGAGCTGTCCGAGCGCATCGTGCTGGTAGCGCGTCCACCCGTATCGCGCGTCCCACAGGGCCGCGAGCTCGGAGGACGCGCTGTACTCCATACGCTGGTGGATCGTCGTCGCAGGCTCACGCGCGCCCGTCCACGCGGGCTCCCCCGGACGCACCCGCCGCTCCAGCGCTGGCGACGTGACCTGCCTCTCGGCCAGCCTGCCCGCCAGATCGTAGCGCAGCAGCACGCGCCCGCCGCGTGACAGCGCACGCTCGATCTCGCGCCCGGCAAGGTCGAGCCGCACCTCCATCTCCTCGGCCTCGTCGAGCCGCAGCGTGAAGCTGTGCCCCGCGTAGTTCCGGCGCCATTCCGCGGTGTGGCCGAGCGACGTCCGGAGGCGCACGGGAAGGCCGATGGCGTCGTGCTCGACCTGAACCTCGAACACCTCGCCGCCGACGATCTGCCGCTCCTTGACGATCGCGCCCGCGGCGTTGCGCACGAACTCCACCCTCCCGCTCGCGGTCTCAGCGGCCAGCACGTCGTCCCGGAAGTCGTGCTCGAACGTCTCCTCGGTCCCGTCGGCGCGCGTCCGCTTCACGATGCGCCCGAGGAGGTCGCGCTCGAGAAAGACCGCGTGGCCGTGCGCGAACGACGCGCGCACGACGCGGCCCGCGAGATCGTGATCGTAGCCAATCTCGCGACCGTCGAAGGTGCGCTCGCGCTGTTTCAGCCCGGTCGGCCCGAGCTCGAACGAGTACGTCTCCCCCCGCGCGTTGACGATGCGGACGAGCCGCTCCTTGCGGTCATAACGCAGCCGGACCGTGCTCCCGTCGGGCAGCCGCGCCTCGGCGAGCGAGCCGGTGCCGCCCCGAACGAGGGCAGTCCTCCGCCCGCCGGGATCGATCTCCTCGATCACATTGCCCAGGCCGTCATGAGCGAACCGCCAGCTCTGCCCGCCCGGCTCTTCCATGGACACGAGTAGCCCTTTGTTGCTGTACCTGTAGGAGGTGACCGCACCACTCTCGTCGCGAGCCGATGTGCAGCGCCCGAGCTCATCGTACGTCGCTTGCCAGAGCACCACGCCGCGCTCGTCCGAAGCCTCGACGGCGTTGGCGTGGTCGTCGTAGCGATAACGCCGGCCCCGCCCGTTGGGGGCCATCGTCTGAAGGGGAAGCCCGCGCGCGTCGTAGCGCAGCTCGAACAGCGCGCCGGTGGGATCCTTGATGAGGACCGCGTCCTTCGTGTACTCGACGACCGTCTCGCCGCCGCCCGGATCGACAACCCGGGTGATGTCTCCGTTCGGCAGGCGCTCGATGCGCGTCTCCTGGCCGAGCGCGTCTATCACGCGTGTCTCGTGGCCGAGCAGGTCGCGCTCCCAGCGTGTGGTCGCGCCCATCGCGTCCGTGTACGACGTCAGGTGCCCGCGCGCATCGTAGGTCCGGGTGAAGACGCGGCCGTTCGCGACCGCCTTGTCGGCTTTGCCGTGCGCATTGCCAAAGTACCGGAACACGCACGCGGCGTCGGCGACCTCGCTGTAGCCGTCAGGGCCGTAGTCGATCTTGACGTGGTGGATCCCCTTGGCCCTGGTGTGCCGGTCCGCGAGGAGCTCAGGCAGGCCGTCCGCGAGGCACGGATCGACGCCGCTCTCATGCTCACCCCACGTCTCGATGCCGCGTCCCTCTCGATCGTAGCGGAAGAAGAAGACCAGGCCCGTCGGCAGGCGGTACGACGAGAGCCGATGGTCGTCGTCGTACGTGTATGCCGTCGCGTGGCCGTCCGCGTCGGTGACCTTGGCGAGATTCCCCTCTGGATCGTGCTCGTACGTCGCGGCGCGCACGACCTTCCCGGAGGCGCACACGATCTCGAGCGCCGCGATCCGCCCCTCGCGCGTCGTCAGGACACGAATTGTCCGGCCAACGGAGTCAACGATGCGCGAGAGCGATTTCCCCCCGTAGTGGAGCTGGATCCGATTCCCGGCGCGGTCCAGGGCCGCCGCGAGGCGGAAGCGCCGGCGCGCCGGGTCGCCGAGGTCCGGCTCGAAGGTTCGCCGCGTGCCGTCGGGCACGTCGAGCGCGAACCCCTCCTCGTGTCGGTGGAGCACCCATCCGTGCGGTCCGATGACGCCCGTGTCCCGCTCGACGACGTCGAAGGACACGTCAAGACCATCGTCCGTCCAGACCTTCGCGCCGCCGCCGCGGCGCAGCTCCACCTCCCAGGCGAAGCTGTGTGTCCAGCCGTGGCCGAGGCCGATGTCCCGCTCCCGGCTGGTCGTGGAATACGAGCGCGCGAACTCGAGCGGTAGCGGTCCTGGCAGATCGAGGTCCACGACGGGCGCCGTGAACACGCGGCCGGTGATCACGTCAATGGGATCTCCATGCGACGCCGCGCCGCTGCTGCTCCCGCCGTGGTGCTGGGGGCATCCACCACCGTCCTTCCCGGGGGAACCGCAGGCGCTCTTGCCGCCGCCGCCGGCGCCGCTGCCTCCGTTCTTTCCGTCGGAGCCTTGGCCGTTCTTCGACCCATTGCCGCCGCGCGCCCCGCTCCCGCCTCCTCCGCCGCCTCCGCCCATCACGAAGACGCCGGGGTTCATGCCGGGGATGGCAGGGATGTTCGGGACCGGGGCGGTACGGGCCATACGCCGAGGATACGCCAGCGGACCGGGCGTGCGGTCGAGCATCTTCAGCGCGCGGTCGTCGACCTGCAGCCGCTGCTTGAACAGGCTCCGGTAGAGTCCTTCAGGTCCAGCGTGCCAACGTCCTCCGCGAGCAGCGCCGCCACGTAGTCCAGGATGCCCCCAACCCCGGGCAGCGCGTTGCGCAGTCGCGCCGTCAGCTCGGGATCATCGGGTGACGAGCGCGTCACGTCCCGTCCCCCGCTCTTCCTCCCGCCGACGCCCTCCGCCTCTGGCTCGCCGGCATCGCCTCGCGGCAAGCCTCGCACTACCGCGACAAGGCCTACCGCCGCCACGAACTCCCCGCGGTCGACCCGGACCGCCTCTCCGCCTTCGCCGCCCCCTCTCCCGAGGCCCGCCTCGTCGCCCGCGGCCTCCTCCGCGCCTTCCACCGTCTCCGCCCCGAGCTGCGCGAGGTCCTCTCGCTCGCCGCCACCGGCCTTTCCTCGCACGAGATCGCCGCCTCCCTCTCGCTCCCGCGCCCCACGGTCGCCACCCGCCTCCGCCTCGCGCGCCGCCTGTTCGCCCGCGCCCTCACCCGCTCTCGGAGGTGGCCCCGATGAGCCCGATGAGCCGCGCCCCCGTCGACGCCCCCGCCGAGACGGCGGCCGAGCTGCCGACCGCGACCGAGGCCGCCCTCCTCGAGATGGTGCTCGGCCTGCCCGGCGTCGGCCCACGCCTCCTCGGCACGGCCGCTCTCCCCTCCCTCGGTCGCCTCTCGCCCGCGGCCCTCGCCGAGCGCACCCAGATCGCCCTCTTCGACGCGACCCGGCTCGCCGCCGCCTTCGAGCTCGGCCGCCGCTACCATGCCGCCCGCGCCCGCCGGGGCGCGCTCCTCACCGACGCCGCCCGCGTGGCGCGTTACTTCGGCCCGAGGCTCGCCTCCCTGGTCCACGAGGAGCTCTGGATCGCTGCGCTCGACGCCCACGGCCGCGTCCGCGAGACGCGCCTGCTCGCCCGCGGTTCCGACGACGCCCTCTACGTCGGCCGCTCCACCGTCCTGCGCACGGCGCTGGACATGGCCGCCCACAGCTTCGTTCTGGCCCACAACCACCCCAGCGGCGACCCGACGCCGACCCCCGAGGACGAAGCGATGACCCTGGAGCTGCGCCACCTCGGCTCGGAGCTGCACGTCCCGCTCAACGCCCACGTCATCGTCACGCCCAGCGGCCGCTACGCCGCCGTCCACGAGTAGGTCTCCTCGCGGGGCGCTGCGCCCCTGCGCCGCTGCGGCAGCGCGCAGCGCCCGTGCGCATCCAGCCGCCAGCCCCAGCGCATCGCCCCGGCCGGCTGCTCCGCAAGCTTCCGGCAGCGGCGGCTCAGGCTGGCGGATGGCGCCCCCGCACCATCTGGTCCGGCCTGGTGGATGGCCATCGCGGGAGTCTCTCGTCACAAGACCGGGCAGGATCCGCGCAATGACAGCCGGCGAGACGCCCGGCGCCGCATGCCTGGATGGAGTGCGGCACAGCCCGCCGCGACGCGGGAGCTCGTCCGTCGCATCGGTGCGTGATACGCTCCACTCGAGATGGTCGATCCTGAAGCGGCACCTCCGGTCTACAATGAGGACGGCGTCGACCTCACGCTCATCCGCTGGATGCTGAACCTCACGCCAGCAGACCGGGTCACCACCCTCCAGGCCCACATCGACTTCGTCACGCTCGCCCGTGAGAGCAGGCGCGCGCGAGAACCGCATGCCCGCTCCGACGAAGATCGCTGAGCTCCTCGGGATGCTCGCCCGGCATCGAGTCGACTTCATCGTCGTCGGTGGCGTCGCCGCCGTGCCCCACGGCCGCGTCCGCGAGACGCGCCTGCTCGCCCGCGGTTCCGACGACGCCCTCTACGTCGGCCGCTCCACCGTCCTGCGCACCGCGCTGGACAAGGCGCACCCTCATGCGTGTTCACGCGATCGCGCAGGGATCCCGCTTCGTGGTAAAAACAGACTTCCTCGACCCTCCGAGCAACCAAGGACGGAACATGGCAACTCGACAGATTGTGGTTGATGTGCCCGAGAAGGTGCTCCTTGCGGAGAAGATGGACGAAGCTGAGTTCGCGCGAGAGCTCCGCACCCTCGCTGCGGTCAAGCTGTACGAGCTGGGACGGCTCTCGTCAGGCCGCGCTGCGGAGCTCGCCGGAATGGCGCGGGTCGAATTTCTGTTGAGCCTGGGCCGCTACAAGGTCTTCCCTCTCGACGCCGAGCTCCGCTCGCTGGAGGCCGCGGTTGGCTGAGGCGATCAGCAATACATCGCCCCTGCTCTACCTTCTCACCGCATCGGTGCCATGGACTGGCTCGCCGAGATGTTCAAAGACGTCTGGGTCCCCAGCGCTGTGGATCGTGAGTTGAAGGAGGGGCGACGCAAGGGGTATGAGGTCCCCACGCTGAGCACCTATGGGTGGCTGAGCATCGTCGACCCCCAATCCATGCCATCGGAATGGCTCGCGCTCGACCTGGGGGCAGGAGAGCTTGCAGCCATGGCCCTGGCTCTGGAGAATCCATCGCGTGTTATTCTCCTCGACGATGCACTGGCACGACGCACGGCTCAAGCGGCAGGTCTGGTCGTCTGGGGAACGCTCAAGATCCTGCTGGAGGCAAAGTCTCGAGGGATAACACACAGCGTCGGACCGTGGGTCGACAAGCTCGCCGATGCGGGCATGTGGCTATCTGGCGAGATCCGCCAGAGAATCCTGTCGCTGGCTGGGGAAGGGGATGAGCCGCCGCCTTGATGAATCCTCGATCGCCGAAGCGCTGACGAGCCCGAAGGCCAACCTCCGCCTCGCGCGCCGCCTCTTCGCCCGCGCCCTCACCCGCTCTCGGAGGTGGCCCCGATGAGCCGCGCCCCCGCCGAGACGGCGGCCGAGCTGCCGACCGCGACCGAGGCCGCCCTCCTCGAGATGGTGCTCGGCCTGCCCGGCGTCGGCCCGCGCCTCCTCGGCACCGCCGCTCTCCCCTCGCTCGGTCGCCTCTCGCCCGCGGCGCTCGCCGAGCGCACCCAGATCGCCCTCTTCGACGCGACCCGCCTCGCCGCCGCCTTCGAGCTCGGCCGCCGCTACCACGCCGCCCGCGCGTGCCGGGGCGCGCTCCTCACCGACGCCGCCCGCGTGGCGCGGTACTTCGGCCCGAGGCTCGCCTCCCTGGTCCACGAGGAGCTCTGGATCGCTGCGCTCGACGCCCACGGCCGCGTCCGCGAGACGCGCCTGCTCGCCCGCGGTTCCGACGACGCCCTCTACGTCGGCCGCTCCACCGTTCTGCGCACGGCGCTGGACATGGCCGCCCACAGCTTCGTCCTGGCCCATAACCACCCCAGCGGTGACCCGACGCCGACCCGCGAGGACGAAGCGATGACCCTGGAGCTGCGCCACCTCGGCTCGGAGCTGCACGTCCCGCTCACGGCCCACGTCATCGTCACGCCCAGCGGCCGCTACGCCGCCGTCCACGAGTAGGCCCTCGCGGGGCGCTGCGCCCCGCCCCGTCGCCGGCGCGCAGCGCCCCTGCGGCGGGGCGTCCCGCCCCTGCGCATCTAGCCGAAAGCCTCCCGCGCACCGCCCCGGCCGGCAGCCCCGCCGCGCGTTCGCCCTCGTCATCGCGGCTGGCCGGGGAGGAGCGGGAGGGGCTCCTCGTGCTAGGCTCGACGGCGAAGCGGGCTTGCCTCCCGCGTCCAGCCCAGCGCGATGTCGACCGCCACCGTCACCCTCGCTCTCCCCGAAGCGCTCTACCAGCGGCTGAGGGGGACTGCGCTCGCGACCCGACAGCCGCTCGAAGCCGTGATGCTGCGGGCGCTGAGCCTCGGCAGCCCTCCCGCCTGGGACGACGCGCCCCCGGAGTTCCAGGTCGACCTCGCCTGCCTGGACAAGATGGACGACCAGGCGCTCTGGCAGATCGCAAAGAGCCACAGGTCCGAAGCAGAGCTCGCGCGCTACGACGAGCTGCTCGACCGGAACACCCAGGGGCTCCTCACGCCGGCGGAGCGCATCGAACTCGAGCGTCTTCGCCACGAGAGCGACCTGTTCATGCTCCGCAAGGCGCACGCTGCGGCGCTCCTGCGATGGCGCGGGCACGCCGTCGCTTCTCCGTAGCGCGCGCCCTCCACGAGATGGAAGACGGACTGCGGTGTCAACCTACGTCTCCGAACTGCTCCGTTCTCGTATCGAGGAGGCCGATCGGCGCCGCTGTCAATACTGCCTGACAAGCGAGGCCAATAGCGGAATTCCCCTGACCTACGATCACATCACGCCGGTCTCCAAGGGAGGGCCGACCTCGTTCGAGAATGTATGCCTCGCATGCCGCCCATGCAACGAGTTCAAGGCAGGCGCCACGGAGTCGGTCGACCCGCTGACGGGAGAAGTCGTGCCGCTCTTCAATCCGCGCCTCCATCGCTGGAGCGATCACTTCACGTGGAGCGTCGACGCAACCAGGGTAGAGGGCGTGACGCCGTCCGGTAGAGCAACGGTCATCGCACTCCGGATGAACCGCCCGACGATCGTCGCCGCACGTCGGCGCTGGGCCGAGGTGGGCTGGCACCCGCCCGCGTAGCGCTGGCTACCCCTTCATCGAGATGGCGAAATCGTCACGCTGAGGGCGAAGGAGCCGCAAGCTCTCAGGTGCATCGTGTGCGGGCGCATAGTCGCCCTTGAACCGGTTGCACGCGGTGCAAGCGTAGACGAGGTTCTCGATGTCATCGGACCCACCCGCTGCCAGCGGGTGGAAGTGATCAATCTCCAGCTCGCCCCCCACGGACGTTTCGGAAACACCGCAGTAACCACACCGGCCACCAAAGGCGACCCGGACGATGGCGCGCGCTTCCGTCGAGACGGCCATTCACGCAGCGTGCAGCGGGTCGCCGGCGATGCGGGCAAATCCGTCGAGGATGGAGGCGCGGCGCCGGTCGAACTCCTCAAGGAACCTGCGCGTGTCCGCCACGAGGGCCTGTTGCTGGGCCATGAGCTGGGCCAGCTGTTCGTTCTCGCTCTCGACCCGAGCCAGCTCGGCCGCCACGTCTCCGGCCTCGGCACGCAGCCGAGCCATTTCCGGGGCAAGCAGCGCCGCCTCCTCCGCCTCGATCCGCGCCATGAGCGCCGCTAGCTCCGCCTGCTCGGGCTCCGTCAGCGTGCCGGAGAGCTCCTGGCCACGGAGACGGTCGAGCTTGCTCTGGTCATCCTTGGTCCAGCTCATAACAGCCACCCTGGCCATACCAGGCTAGGAGCACCGGGGCAACGGCCGGCCTCTCCTGCCTTGCACGAGAGCATGGTCGTTGAGCAGGACAGCTCGAACTCCGTAGCATGATCGCGAGAACTTGCGGCGCGTCGCACGTGCCTTGCCTGCGTGCCGGCCGCGGGCGGGGGTACAAGCTGGAACATGCCCGGGCTGTGCGCGCCGACGGTCGCGAGAGCCCGGCGGTGGAAAGGTCGAGGTGCGCATGGAAACGAGCGCGGGGGCCGCCTCCCGGATGTCCAGCTCGGCAGACGGGAGAACGAGGAGCCGGCTCATCGACGCGTTGCGAGGCGCGTACGGAGGTCGGCCTCGACCTGTTCCCAGGAGCGGCCAGCATTCGGTGCGGCCTCGACCTCGGCGAGCCGGCGATCGAGCTCGGCCTTGTGCCACTCGGGTACCGGCACCTCGTCTTCCCTCGCCGCGATCCGCTCCCAGAGCGCCTGGACGTACTCGATCTGCTCGTGCACGGTGAGGCCGTCGAAGCCGGGCGGCGGGTCCTGGATGGCTCGTTGCATGAGCCGCAAGATCCCACGAGGTACCGCGACGGCGCAGCACACGGCCCTCGCGGTCGAGAACGAGCGGCGCCGACGGCGAACCACGCACTGCCGCGCCGTCCGGCCGAGCCGGGGCCGCGGTGACCGCAAGCGCCCGCCAATCAACGTCGGCCGTCGCCGTCGTCGCGGCAACTCCTCGCCGATGGGGGAGCGCGCCTGGGCAGCCTCCGAGCCGCGCGGTACAATCCCCCCGTGAACCTTCCCGAGCTGGAAGCCGAAGCCCTGAAGCTGCCCGTCGCGGAGCGCGCACGTCTCGCAGAGACGCTTCTGGCAAGCCTGGATGAGCTCTCCGAGGAGGAGCACAGGCGCCTCTGGACCGAGGAAGCGACGCGCCGGGACGCAGAGCTTGACGCAGATCCGTCCCGGGGGCGACCCGCCGAGGACGTCTTTCGTGACGCCCGCGCGCGGCTCCGGTGACGCTCCCGGTCATCTTTCACGACCTGGCTGAGGTCGAGCTGAACGAGGCCGCCGCCTACGACGCTCGGGCACGTCCTGGCCTTGGCGACGCCTTTCTCGCCGAGGTTCAAGGTGCAGTCGATGCCCTGGCTACGTCACCGCTCACGGGGAGAGCTGTGGAGAACGATGTTCGCTGGTGGCTCGTGCGGCGATTTCCCTACAGCGTGCTGTACCGGGTACGCGACGATCACATTCGTATTCTCGCGGACGGCCGAACCTCGACCACGCTTGATACCGCGCCGCCGCGGCGCCGCCTCAGCAGCCCGTGCTCAGCGGGACCGTGAGCGTCTCGCTGTAGGCGTCGGGCGAGCCGCCCTGGAACACCACCACCTGCGTGGTGGCCGCCCCGGTGAACACGCTGATCGGCACCTCCCAGACATACACATCCTCCGTGGTCGAGACCAGCGGCGAGACCCCGCTCACCAGGACCCACGCCCACCCGGGCCCGGTGTGCCGGTAAAGCCAGCCGTTCTCGATCATGTAATCGATACCGGCGGGCTGCCCCGGAGGGAGGTCGTACCCGGTGGTGGTGTCGTTGTCGCTGTTGATGAACACGCGATGATGAGCGAACGGATCCACGTACGTGGCCTGGTATCTCGCCACCGAGTCGCTCAGGCACGAGGACGGGCTCAGGATCGGCGCCGCGGCTGCCGCAGGTGTGGCCACGGACAGTGGGCTGCTGTGGTCGCTCGCGTTGCCCGCCGCGTCCCAGGCCTTGACCTGGAATGTGTAGCTCGTGGACGGCAGCAGGCCGGTCACCGTCATCTCGTTGTCGTAAGTCGTCCCGATCGAGACACCGTCCTGGAACACCTCATAGCCGGCGGTCGCGACGTCATCCCAGGGGTTGTCCCAGGTCACGGTCACGCGCGCCGTCGAGGTGCCTGACGTGGCCGTCGCGTTGAGGCCGTCCGGCGGATCGGGCGCCCAGGTGTCGTCCACGCCGGCCGCCTCGACCAGCTCGGCGTCCCAGTACGGCGGGAGGGTATCCCAGGGGAAGTCGAGTGCGGCGCCGGCAGCGTCGACGACGAGCCGGTCGTCGGTGGCGTACACGAAGCCGGCGTTCTGCTGCTTGCTGCGCGCGACGACCTCGGCCATCGCCGTCTCGTCCGGCACGTCGTAGATGAGGTGCCAGAACTTGTCGGGGCTCGTGCTCTCGAGCTGCCACCGAGCCGTCGGGAAGTCGTCGCCCATGTACGTGGCGTAGCTGCCCTCGAACGTGACGATCGTGTCGGCGACATCCTCGTAACACGACTCCACCGGTATGCCGGGATTGAGGATGAGGTACGCCCCGGGGTAGTTGTTGCTGATGTAGTCGCTGACGGCCGCGTACAGGTCCACGTAGAGGTCCGGGGCGTCCTCGGTGCCGCACGGAGCGACGACCTGGTCCAGGAAGATGCCGTCGACGCCATACGCGCCGTAGAGCGCGTACCAGTCGTCGATATCCTGCTGGATCTGCGCCGTCCAGTCGGCGACCGAGCTGCCGCCGCCGCCCGGGCCGTCCGGCCTGGTGGAGTGCGGCGCCACCGGCGGGAAGCCGAAGCCGTAATAGCCGCTGTCCACGTACACGAGGGCCATGGCGCCCGCGTCGTGGATCTCTTCGATCGCCTCGGCCCATGCCTGGTTGAACGGCTCCTCTGGCTTCGACGCGCTCCCGTTGATGACGACGATGTCGTTCGTCGGGACATTCTGCGCGAGCCGCGCGAACATCTCGGCTCCGCCTGCGGTGTCCGGCCCCCAGTAGGCCGGTATCGCCGTGCGCTGGTGAGTCGCCTCGTTCGGTGCGGCCGCGGCTGGCGCCGGCGCCAGTAGCGCCGCTCCGGCGAGCCCGGCCACGGCCGCGCCCAGCGGTGTCCTGTACTTCCAGGTCATATCAGCCCTATCGAGTAGAAGAAAGTGGACGGCGGATAATTACAGAGCTCCCGGAGCTTCGCCAGGGAGTGAGTCAGCGATACGTATCCCTGGAGGCTAACGGCAAAACCTGCTGGGTCAAGCGCTCGACGAGGGAGACCCCTGCGCGCGCCGCGATCGCGAGCGGCCCCAAGAGCCATGTTTTCGCCGGAGAAGAGGGCACCCGCAGGTTGTATTTGAAGTAGTGTAAAGCCGCGGTCAGGGACGAGCAGGAGCGACTCCCTCGGGACAATCGAGCACGAGACGTCCAGCCGTCGGCTGTCGTGAGCGCGAGCCCACCGCCAGCGAGACCGGACGTCGACACGATGCTAGATAGACCATCACTATGCCTTCAGCGATACCGATACAGTCCAGGGTGTCACCCCGCAGGGTGTCACCCGTTCGTGGAGCATGGACCACACCCGCGCCGAGCGCCCCGCGGGGGCGGCGCCGCGCGAGCGCGCGGAGCGTCGCCGCCGCTGCTGCGGTCGCGCTGGGCGCCGGCTGCGGCGAGCCCGCGGGGCGGGATCCCGCGCAGGTGGCCATGGCAAACGCGCTCGGCACCGACAACCTGATCCGCAATCCGTCGTTCGAGGCGAACGCCGCGGAGTGGGCTTCGTGGCAGGGCCACCTCGCCACCGTCGAGCGGCCCGACGCGCCGGAGGGCGCTCGTGTCGGGCGCGTCACCTTCGGCGGCGCCGGGGACGCCTACTCCATCGACGACGATCCGGACACCGTCCCGTGGGCGACGGCGGGCACCACGTACCGGGCGTGCGCGTCCGTCGCCGCGGCCTCCTCCTCGGCGGTCGGCAAGCCGATCCACATCATCCTGCGCGAGCGCACCCCCGCCGGCGAGTGGGTGGCCGTCGCGAGCGCGCCCAGCGTCGCGCTCACGAGCTCGTTTCAGCGGATCTGCGTGGACGCCAGCGTGGCCCGGAGCTTCGACGTGATCGACGCCTACGTGCTGCAGGAAGACGCGGCGCCGGGCGACGCCTTCGACGTGGACGCCTTCGTGGTGACGACCTCGGCGACGCTGCGCGCCCGGGCCGGCTTCGCCAACGGCTTCCTCCAGCGTTACTGGACCGGCGACACGCTGGCGGCGCGCCTCGATACAATGGCCGGCTCGGGCGCGCGCTGGCTGCGCGTCGAGGTCCATCGCTATGACTACACCGATCCGGGCGTGAACTGGGGCGGGTTGGACGGGCTCCTCGATGGCTGGGGCGCGCGCGGCGGGGAGGCCGTGGTGCTGATCATCCAGCACCGCGATCGCGACGAGCAGGGCCGACAGGACCTCGACCCGGACCATTACCGCGCGTTCGCCACGGCCGTTGTGGAGAAGGTCGCGGGGCGCGCGCGTGTGTACGAGATCGAGAACGAGCCCGTGTTCGACGACTACGGGGGCGCCTCGCTCGCGGAGAAAGCGCGGCTCTACGCCGAGAACGCGCTGGTGCCCGCGTCGCTCGCCATCAAGGCGGCGGATCCTGCCGCGGTGGTGCTCGCGGGGAGCGGGTCGCTCTGGCCGCTCGAGGACGCCCAGCTCTGGATGGAGACGCTCTACACCTACGCGGCTGGGGCGTTCGATGGGGTCGCCGCTCACCCCTACACCTGGCCGTCGCCTCCCACCCCGGACAACGGCATCTTCCAGAATCTCGACGCCGTCGCGGCGATCCTCGCCGCGCACGGCGACGCCCACAAGCCGATCGTCATCACCGAGTGGGGCGCACCCACGGGCGGAACGGCGCCCATCCCGGGCTTCGTGCACGTCAGTGAAGAAGAGCACGCGCGCCAGATGCGCGTGTTCTGGGACACGTGGGTCCAGAAGCCGTACGGAGGCCCTGCCTTCGTCTACAGCCTCATCGATGATCCCGACCAGCCCGCGAGCACGGAGGGTCACTTCGGCCTGCTGCGCGCGGACGGCAGCGAGAAGCCGAGCATGGCGGCGTGGACGCGCCGCATCGGGCAAGCGCGCTGACGCGGGTTCGCCAGGGAGCTCCGCGCGGCGCGGACGTCTTCTGCGAGCCGACCGCGAGCCCGGCGACCAGCAGGGGGAGAAGGCATCATGGGAACGTAGGTGCGCCGGGATAAACCGGCACGGAGATGCTCCTTCCGCTGGAAACGATTCTCTGTTCTCACGAGGAGTCGTTCGGCCGGCCGGGAGCATATCTGACCTGGTCCGACCGGAGCGGGACATTCAAATCGTTGCCAGTCCGTAAGAAAGCCAATCGATTCAAGCGCTCCCGCCCCCGGGCGCGGCCGGGGACGATTGCCCCATCGATGCAATTTTCCGGTGAGAGCAGAGGTTCCTCGCCCGCCGCGGGGGCGGGTCGGCCGGCGATGCCGTTGGACGCGCCGCGAGCCGCGGTATGCTCGGGCGCCCATGCGCGCTGGAGAGATCGTCGGAGACAGGTTCGAGATCGAGTGTCTCGCCGGCTCCGGCGGCATGGGGGATGTGTACCGCGCGCGCGACCGGTGGAGCGGCGCGACGGTCGCGGTGAAGACCCTGCGGGGCTCCGGGGAGCTGGAGTCGGGCCGCTTCGAGCGCGAGGTGAGGACGCTGTCGGCGCTGCAGCACCCGGGGATCGTCCGGTACATCGCCGACGGGGTGACCGGCTCGCAGCAGATGTACCTCGCGATGGAGTGGCTCTCGGGCGAGACGCTCGCCCAGCGGCTGAGCCGGGCGGAGCTCACGCTCGCCGAGAGCATGGCGCTCGGCGTGCGCGTCGCGGCCGCGCTCGGCGCCGTCCACCGCGAGGGCGTCGTCCACCGCGACCTGAAGCCGAGCAACATCTTCCTCGCGGGCGGCGCCGTCGAGGGCGTCACCCTGATCGACTTCGGCATCGCGCGCGCGGCCGGCGTCGACCAGCGGCTCACGGCGACGGGCGCGATGCTCGGCACCCCGGCCTTCATGGCGCCCGAGCAGGTGCGCGGCGAGCCGGACCTCGACATGCGCGCCGACGTCTTCTCCCTCGGCTGCGTGCTCTACAAATGCCTCACCGGTCGCGCGCCGTTCCAGGGGAGCGATCCGCTCTCGGTGGTGCTCAAGATCGTCCTCGAGGAGCCGCCGCGGCTCCGGGAGCTCCGCCCGGAGCTCCCCGCCGCGCTCGAGGCGCTGATCGCGCGGATGATCTCGAAGGCGCGCGACCGCCGCCCGGACGACGGCGACGCGGTCGCGGCGGAGCTCGCCGCGCTGAGCGAGAGCGTGCTCGACTTGATCGGCGCGCCGTCCGCCGGCGCCCGGTCGCGCGAGATCACGAGCAGCGAGCGCAAGGTCGTGAGCCTGATCCTGGCCCGCGACGCGATCGTCGAGGCGGCGCTGGCGCGCTCGGCGCAAGGGTTGGCGCAGGAGATGGACCGGCGGACGCGGGCGCTGCGCGCGGTGGCGGAGCGCTACCGGGGGCAGCTCGAGATCCTCGCCGACCAGTCGCCCGTCATCGTGCTCTCCAGCGCGGAGGCGCCCACCGACCTCGCCGTGCGGGCGGCGCGCTGCGCGCTCTCCCTCCGCGCGGTGCTCGGGGGAGCGCCCGTGGCGCTCGTCTCCGGCCGCGCGGAGATCGGGCCCCGCGCGCCCGTGGGCGAGCTGATCGACCGCGCGGTCGTCATGACCTCGGCGGGCCGCGGGCCCGCCGGGGCGGCGCCGATCCGCGTCGACGAGGTGACCGCGGGCCTGCTCGGCGGCCGGTTCGACGTCGCGCCCGACGGCCCCTGGCAGCGCCTGTACGGCGAGCGGGACGACCACCTCGACGCGCCGCCGCTCCTGCTCGGCAAGCCGACGGCGTGCGTGGGCCGCGAGCGGGAGCTCGCGCTGCTCGAGACGGTGTTCCTCCAGTGCGCGGAGGAGTCGCTGGCCAGCGCGGCGGTCGTGATCGGGCCGGCCGGCTCGGGCAAGTCGCGGCTGCGGTACGAGCTGCTCCAGCGGCTCCGCGCCCGCAGCGAGGGGCCGCAGATCTGGATCGGGCGCGGCGACCCGATGCGCGCCGGTTCCGCGTTCGGGCTGCTCGCGCAGGCGCTGCGGCGCGCGATCGGGCTCGTGGACGGCGAGCCGCTCGAGGCGCGGCGGCAGAAGCTCAGGGCGCGCGTGGCGCAGCGCGGGGCCGAGGGCGGCGCGCGCGTGGCCGCCTTCCTCGGCGAGCTCGTCGGCGCCCGGTTCTCCGACGACGAGGACGTCCAGCTCCGGGCGGCGCGGCGCAACCCGGTGCTCATGAACGATCAGCTCCGCGCCGCCTGGGAGGATTTCCTCCGTGCGGAGTGCGCGCGCGGGCCCGTGATCCTGGTGCTCGAGGACCTGCAGTGGGGCGACCTGCCCACGGTGACGCTCGTCGACGGGGCGCTGCGAAATCTGCGGGACCTGCCGCTGCTCGTGCTGGGGTTCGGCCGGCCGGAGGTGCGCGAGACGTTCCGGGATCTCTGGATGACCCGCGATGCGCTGGAGGTGCGCCTCGCGGGGCTGACGCGCCGGGCGAGCGAGCGGCTCGTGCGCCAGGCGCTCGGCCAGGACGCGAGCGACGAGCTCGTGAAGACGCTCGTGGGCCGCGCGGATGGCAACCCGTTCTACCTGGAAGAGCAGCTCCGCGCCGTGGCGGGCGGCAAGGGCGCGGGCGTGCCCGAGACGGTGCTCGTCATGGTGCAGGCCCGCCTCGAGGCGCTCGATCTCGATCTGCGGCGCGCCCTGCGGGCGGCGAGCGTCTTCGGCGAGACGTTCTGGCAGGGCGGCGTGGCCGCGCTCCTCGGCGGCGGGGACGCCGCGCGGCCGCTCGAGATGCTCGAGCAGCGCGAGCTCATCGTGCGCGGCCGGGGGGAGAGCCTCGCCGGCGAGACCGAGTACACCTTCCGGCACGCGCTGATCCGGGAGGCGGCCTACGGGATGCTCACGGAGCGCGATCGGGAGCTCGGCCACTGGCTCGCGGGCGAGTGGCTCGAGCGCGCGGGCGAGGGCGACGCGGCGCTCCTGGCGGAGCACTTCGAGCGCGGCGGCAACCCGGGGTGGGCCGCGGTCTGGTACGAGCGCGCCGCCGAGCAGGCCCTGCTCGGCAACGACCTCGTTGCCACGCTCGACCTCGCCGAGCGCGGCGTCCGGTGCGGCGTGGCGGGGGAGCTGCTCGGGGCACTGCGCCTCGTCCAGGCCGAGGCCCACGCCTGGCGCGGCGAGTTCGCGCGCGGCGAGCAGCGCGGCGTCGAGGCGTCGAGGCGGCGGAGCACCTCCGCCGCGGGTCCGCGGGCTGGTTCCGCGCGATCCAGCAGGCGGCGGTCGCGGCGGGCAAGCTCGGGAACTACGACCGCGTCGCGCGCTGGGCCGGCGCGGCGAGCCGCGAGCCGCCAGCCGAGGGGGCCGCGGGCGCGCGGCTCGTGTGCATCGCCGAGTGCGCCAGCTTCGTCGCACTCGGCGGCGACTACGCGGCAACCAACGCGCTGCTCGGCGATCTCGACGGGGCGGCGGACGAGCGGGGCGCGCCGGATCCGGAGGTGCTCGCGCGGGTGTGCCACGCGCGCTCGGTGCAGCTCCTGGCGAGCGGCCGCCTCGACGCGTGCCTCGAGACCACGGTGGCGTCGCTCGAGGCGTTCGAGCGCGCCGGCGACCGGCGCAACGCGTGCGTTGCGCGGAGCAACCTCGGCTTCTTCCACGCGGAGCTCGGCGATTTCGAGCGCGCCGAGCGGGCGCTGCGCGCCGCCATGGACGAGGCGCAGCGCATGGGGCTGCACGATCCGGCGATGCACGCCCTCGCCAACCTCGGCTACGTGCTCGCCCACCGGGGAGAGCTCGCGGAGGCCGAGCGGGCGCTCCGGCAGGCGCTCGAGGAGGAGGAGCGCCAGGGCGACCCGCGCGCCGTCGGTACGTCGCGGACCTACCTCGCCGAGGCGCACCTGCTCGCCGGCGATCTGGAGCAAGCCGAGCGCGAGGCGCGCGCCGCCGCCGCGGCGCTTGACGCCGTGCCGCCCCTCCGGGCCGCGGCGCTCGCGGTGCTGGCCGAGGCGCTGCTCGGCCTGGGGCGCGCCGGGGAGGCGCTCGCCGCGGCGGGCGAGGCGATGTCGATGCTCGAGTCGCTGGGCACGGTCGAGGAGGGCGAGTCGCTGGTCCGCCTCGCCCACGCCGAGTCGCTCGCCGCGAACGGCGATGTTGCCGGGGCGCGGGCGGCGATCTCCGCGGCGCGCGACCGGCTGCTCGCGCGGGCCGCCACGGTCGGCGACCCCGCGCTGCGCGAGCTCTTCCTGGCCCGCCGCGAGAACGCGCGGACGCTCGCGCTGGCCGAGCGGTGGAGCGGCGCCTAGAGCTTCCCTCGGGTGTAGACCCGCTGGAGCGTCAGCTTCGGGGGACCGACCGAGACCTCGAACGACTCCGGGCGGCCGTCGGGCGCGAGGCTGCCCACCATGCGCGGCGAGCGCAGGCTCGTCTCGAGACGACAGCGTTCGGAGACGGCGACCTCGTCGTTTGGGTCGAGCGCGCTGACCTTCTCGAGATCTTCGACGGCACCCGCTTCGTCGTGGAGCAACTCACGCACGTGCGCGCGGAACGTGTAGGTCGGCGTGTCTGCCCAACCTGGTAGTGCGACCCGTACTCCGACGTCCTCTTGGCTCAATCGGACCCGCCAACTTCGGCGGCCGGGGCGCCGAGGACGACATTCGTCAGCTTCGCGCCGTCCCCTGGCTCGGGAGCGCATCGCGCCTGGCGCGCCCTACTGAAACCCTCCCGCCTGACCGGCCGCAGGGAGTATCCTCCGCGCCCTCATGACGAGCGCTCTCCGCGCGCCGCGCTCCCCAGCCCGGCCTTCGCGACGCACGGCGGGCCCGCGGATCACGCTGGTCCTGGTCCTCGGGTTCGCCGCGGCGGGGTGTGCCCGTCCGGACGGGGCCGTCTCCGCCCGGCCGGCCGGGGCCGCCTCCGCCGTGCCTGCCGTCTCCGCCGTGCCTGCCGTCTCCGCCGCGCCTGCCGTCTCCACCGCGCCGGATGCGGGGGCGGCCGCAAGCTCCCGCCCCGCGGCGGCCTCCCTCCGCGCCGGCACCAGCGGCGACTACCCGCCCTTCAGCGTCTGGAAGGATGACCACGCCGAGGCCTTCTCCGCCGCGCTCCTCGGGGGCTTCGCCGCAGAGCAGCAGCTCGCGCTCTCCTGGACACGCTTCCGCTGGCCCGATCTCGTCGGGGACCTGCGCGCCGGACGCTTCGATCTCGCGGCCGACGGCATCACCGTACGCCCGGAGCGCTCCATCGCCGGGCGCTTTACCGTGCCGGTGGCCCGCGGCGGCGCCGTCCTGCTCCTCCGGCGCCCGGCGTGGGCCGCGCCCGCGGGCAGCCCAGGGCTCGGACTCGAGGGCGCCCGCGCCGCGCTGCGCGCGCTGGACCGGCCCGAGCTGCGCGTGGCGGTCAACCGCGGCGGTCACCTCGAGCGCGTCGCCCGGAGCTTCCTGCGCCGCGCCCAGGTCGTCGCCATCTCCGATAACGCCGCGGTGCGCGAGACGTTCGCCCGCGGCGACGCGGACGCGGCCATGACCAACACGTTCGAGGCCCCGCGCTGGGCCGAGGGACTCGACCGCATCGAGCGGATCGGACCGCTGACCCGCGACGTCGTCGCGCTCTACGTGCGCGCCGACCGGCCCGAGCTCGCCGCCCAGCTGGACACCTGGCTGCTCGCCGAGGAGGAGCGCGGCGCGCTGGGGCAGCTGCGCGCGCTCCACCTCGGCCCCGGCGGAGGCGGGCCCACCGCGCTGCCCGTGGACGCGCTCCTCTGCGCCACAGCCGAGCGCCTCGCGCTCATGCCCCTGGTGGCCGCCACCAAGCGGCGCGCCGGGAGGGCCATCGAGGACCCCGCGCAGGAGGCCCGCGTGCTCGCCGCCGGGAGGGCCGCCGTCCTCCAGGCCGCCGCCGCGCGCGGCGCGCCGCCCCCAGCCGACGACGCCATTCACGCCTTCTTCCGGGCCCAGATCGAGAGCGCCAAGGCTGTCGAGCGACGCGCCCTGGCCGCCCCGGAGACGAGCGAGCCGGTCTTCTCGCTGGACGACGACCTGCGCCCGGCCATCGCCCGCATCACCGCGCGGATGGCCTTTCTCCTCGTGCGCCTGCCCCGCGGGCTCACGCGCGAGTCCGTGCTGGCCAAGGCCCGCGACGACCTGGCGGAGAGCGGGCTCGCGCCCGAGCAGATCGAGCGGCTCGTGGCGGCGCTCGTGGCCATCGGGGGCTGACGAGGCGGCGGCAGCGGCTCGTTGCTCAACCTCGTCGGCGCCGGCATAGCGCGCGCGGCTCCTCGACGCCGAGGCCGTGCGCGGCCTCTCCGTGTCTACGTCCTCTGGATCGGCTTCCGCGCTCCGAGGATGGCGTCGACCGTGCTGCGCGAGCGCTCCTCAGGACCTCCGGCGGGATCGCGCGAAGAACGCCGCGGCCGCCAGCGACACCCAGGCGGCGAACCCCGTGCTCGTGCGGCCCGGCGCGAGGCTGCACCCGCCATCGTCGTCGCTCGCGCCGGGCTCCGGGGTCTGCCCCGTGGGCTCGCCGCCGCCGGCCCCCGGCGTGCCCGCCGCCGTGCTGCCCCCGCCGCCAGTGCTGCCGGTGCTGCCAGTGCTGCCAGTGCTGCCGGTGCTGGTGGAGGCGTCCGCCCCTCCCGCGCCGGGCTCGGTCGGAGCGCCGCCGGCCCCTTCCCCGCTCGCGCCGCCGCCGCCCGCGCCCGGATCCGCGGGCCCCGGCGGGACATACTCGCTGCCCGGCTCCACGACGGTCACCACCATGCGCACCCGGGTCGGCATGAACCGCGCGGCCCGGTCTGCCCCGACGTTGTCCGCGGAGGGCTTGCCGTTCTGGGTGTCCTTCAGGATGACCGCGATCTTGCGGATCCCCTGGCTCCAGTCCACCGACTCGCCGGGCGGCGACCAGAACCCCGAGAACGGCGACTCCCAGTCGACGACGCCCGTCATCGTGTAGGTCGGCGACTGCTCGGTGCAGGCGTACGTCGGCGTCGCCTCGAAGCAGACCTGGAACTTCGTCGGCTCGTCGGTCGGCTTGGTGAGCACCTCCAGGTGCAAATAAGCCGTGCCGGACGTGTAATCGACCGGGCTGCGCCAGTTGGTCGGGGCCGACGCTGGCGGATCGACGCGGTAGTGGGAGTCCGCCAGCGTGGGCAGGTGGTCCCAGGTCTCGTCGAGCACCACGAACTGCTCGGCGAGCGCCAGAGAGCTCGACAGCGACATTGCGGCCGCCGATGCCGCGAACACTCCGGCGCGGCGCCACGCCGCGCCCGACCTGCGCTGCCGCGCACCCAAGAGGGACAACTTTTCAAGGTTGATCATGGGTGAGCTTATACACCCATTCTCCCCCGCCCCGCCACACAGCCTGCCGCCCGCCGCCCTGGGGACTGATCATCGGTCGTCTCGCGGAGAAACCTCCGCACGGTGGGTGCCAATATAGTTGTCCGTTGATTCGGTCACATCTTCGTGAGTGCACGACAGCCGGCGCGAGACGCGCGCCGCGACGACGCAGACCACCTCCGGGCGCGCCTCGGGGCGCTGCGACAGGCTCACCCGCCCCAATCGACCGGCTTCCTCCCGGGCGGCGTCACGTTCGGCATCTCGTGAAAGAGCGCCCGCCCGAGGTCGGGCAGCGGCGCGCACGCCTGCTCTCCCAGGTTGGTCAGCTCGAGCGGGTCGTCCAGCACGTTGAAGCAGTGGAACTCGCCGTCCCACTCGCGCGCCTCGATCTTCAGCGGCCCCTGCATCATCCCCCAGTTGCGGAAGGAGCAGCCCCATACCCACGTGCAGTTCGTGAGCGGCACCGGCGCGACCGTGCGCTCCGGCCGCGTCAGCGGGTGCCCCATCATCCGCGCGCGGAACGGCGCGAGCCGCGGCTCGTCCCAGAGCCCCATCAGATCGAGGAACGTCGGCGCGAGGTCGAGGTGCCACACGAACGCTTCCTTCGCGCCGGCGATGCTCGCCCGCTCCTCCGGGGCGAGCGTCCCCTCCGGCGCGTCGATCCACGCCGGGACCAGGATCTCCTCGTCCCAGAGCGAGCTCGTGTGGCCGAGCTGCCAGTGCTCCCGGAACGACTCGCCGTGATCCGACGTGTACACGAGCACCGTGCGCTCGCCGCTCGGCGTCCCGCGGATGTGCTCGATGAGCCGGCCGACCGCCATGTCCGAGAGGTAAACGACGTTCTTGTAGTAATTGAAAAAGTGCTCGTTCTTCTCGGGCGACTTGCTCAGCTCGCTGGGCTGGAAAGGCGAATGCCGCGGATCGCTCACGTACGGGAAATGGATGTTCGAGTAATGGATGACCGCGAAGAACGGCTCGACGAGCTCGCCCCACTCCTCGATCACACGATCCGTGAGCAGCCTGTCGTGAGCGCCGTAATCGAGGTCGGCGCCCGGATCGAGCTGGGTCGCGACAACGCGGTGCGAGACCGGGATGTCCTGCACGTAGAGCCGGGCGTTCCCGAACATGAGGTTCTGGCTCGTCCAGTACGCCGTGTCCCACCCGGCCGCGTGGGCGTAATGCCAGAGCAGCGGGGCGGAGCCGAGCAACTCCATGCCCTCTATCGGCGACACGCCGGACCAGATGTTCGAGATCGAGATGGCGGTCGTCGAGTCGTGGGCCCGCATCTGCAAGAGCGGCATGCGGCGAGGCGCGGCGGCGTTGGAGAACGGCGTCGCCTGCTCGCAGGCCGGGTCGTACGCGACGCACGCCACGTCCGCGCGCTGGCTCTCCTGGAGGATGAGCACCACGTTCCGCGGCCGGGCGGGCCGCGCGGCGAGCGGGGGGACGCGCTCCGGGTCGCGGCGCTGCACCCGCAGATCGGGCGACTCGTCCGTGATGCCGAGGTGCTCTTTGACCACGGCGGTGACGCCGTGAAAGTAGATCATGTCGGCCGACGAGGACTGGATCACCCGGTAGCTCACCGGGATCATCGCCGCGCCGGCCAGCGCGAGGGGCACGAATGCCGCCGCCACGCGCCGCCGGAGCCGCCGCGGGCGCACGAGGCGGCGGGAGAGCCCGAGCGCCCCGAGGGCGAGCCCGAGCGCGACGGCGAGATGGGCGATCACGCGGGGGTTTCCGAGCGGGAGCGTGCCCACGATCGACCACGGGATCGACTGGGAGTGGATCTGGGAGTCGATGGAACAGTAGATGTTGTAGAGGGCGTGAAAGCCCCCCTGCACGCCGCACGCGAGCGTGAAGAGCACGACGAACAGGCCACCGGTCACGCCGCGCAGGGCGCCGCGGCGGCCCGAGGCGACATAGAGCAGGACGCCCCAGAACCCGAGCGACACGGCCACTGTCGCGGCGTACCCCGCCGCGTGCAGCCGGTCGAAGGTGGTCATGTGGCGGCCCCGCCGCAGCACGTCGGCGACGAGGAACCAGAGCGCCGGCGAGGCGAGGAGCGCAAGGCCGACAAGGCGGCGACGGCGGCGCGCAGCCCGGCGCGCCGCGCGCGGGCGGCCGGCGGGGGGCGCGGGCCCGCCAGCGAGAGGCGCGGGCCCTTCAGCCGTGGCCGCGGGCCCTTCAGCCGTGGCCGCGGGCCCTTCAGCCGTGGCCGCGGGCCCTTCAGCCGTGGCCGCGGGCCCTTCAGCCGTGGCCGCGGGCGGCTCGCGGAGCGCGCCGCCGTCTCGGTCGATGTCCGGCGTCATCCGGCTCAGTCGCGGCGGGGCCTGGCCGCGCGGTCGCGGAGGTGGACCGGGACATCGACGCTGCCGGCGGGGCCGCCGTAGATCGCGTCCGCGAGCCGGGGCAGGTCGCCGCAGGCGGCGGGCCCGAGGTCGCGCTGCTCGCGGGGGTCGGCGAGCACGTCGTAGCAATGCCAGGCGGTGTCCCAGGCGCGGGATTCGAGCTTCATGTTGCCGCGCATCATCCCCCAGTTCTTGAACGCGCAGCCCCAGATCCCGGTGCAGTTCGTGAGCGCCTGTGCCGCCGGCCCAGGCGACGGCCGGAGCAGGCTGCGGCCGACCATCGCCGCCCGGTAGCCCGCGAGCGCCGGCTCATCCCACAGGCCCATCAGGTCGAGCAGCGTCGGCGCCACGTCGGTGTGGAAGACGGGCTCGTCCCGGGCCGCGCGCAGCGCGCCCTCCTCCGCGGCCGTCAGCGTGCCCGGCGGCGCATCGACCCAGCCGGGCACCCGGATCTCCTCCTCGAGGATCGAGCCCGTGTGGCCGAGCTGGCCGTGCTCCCGGAACGCCTCGCCGTGGTCCGACGTGAAGACGATCACCGTGCGCTCGCCTACCTGAGAGCTCCGGACGAAGCGGATGAGCTCCGCGATCGCCGCGTCCTGCCGGTAGACCGCGTTCCTGTAGAAGTTGTGGTAGGCGTCGTTGTCGTCCGGCGCCTTGCTCTCGAGGGCGGGCTGGAACGGCGCCTCCGCCGGGTCGACCAGGTACGGGACGTGGGTGTTGCCAAAGTGGGCGACCGCGAGGAACGGCTCGCGCAGCGAGAGCAGCTCGGACCGCACGTGCGCGGAAAGCAGCCGGTCGTCGGCCCCGAGATCTATGTCGGCGAGCGGATCGAGCTCGGTCGCGCCGCACTGGTGCGAGACCGGCAGGTCCTGCACGTACAGGCGCGAGTTCGCGAACATCATGTGGTGGCTCGTCCAGTAGGCGCTGTCGAAGCCGGCCGCGTCCGCGTAATCGAAGACGAGCGGCGCCGTGTGGAGCTCCTCGCGCGTCGCGATCGGCTGGAGGCCGGACCAGAGCACCGCGAGCCCGATCGCCGTGGTCGAGGCGTTGGAGCGCATCTGCGTGAGCGGCAGCCGGCCGGGCACCGCCGCGTCGATGCGCGGCGTGCCCGGGCACGCGCCGGGCGCGCCGTCCCCGCCGGCGGGCGCGCGCGCGGAGCACGTGGCGTCGGCGCGCACGCTCTCGGTCAGGATGAAGAGCACGTTGCGCCGCGGGCCGGGCGCCGGGGTCACGGGCGGCAGCGCGGGCGGCGTGCGGAGCCCCGGGCGCACCTGCGCCGTCGTCTGGACGCCGACGAGCTCCTTGATGAGGCCGCCGATCGCGTGGAAGTAGATGACGTCCGGCGTCGAGGCCTGCACCGTGCGGTAGGAGCACGGCAGGACGAGCGCGGCCACCACGCCCGCGGGCGCGGCGAGGCGCGCGGCGCGGGCCCACGCCGTGCGGCCGGGCCGCACGATCCGCCGGCCGAGCCAGACGAGCGCGATCGCCAGCAGGAGCGGCGGGAGGGCCGAGCGGAGGAAGTTCGCCCCGTCGGCCCGGAGCTGGCCGAAGAGGCTCGCCGAGAGCGAGGTCCCGAAGAGCGTGGCGTCGAGGTTGAGGTACGTCGCGTACTGGCGGTGGAAGTAGAGCTGGCCGCCGAGCGACAGCGTCGCGAGCACGACGAAGAGCAGCGCCGCGACCCACCGGGCCGCGCCCCGCCGCGCCGAGGCCGCGAAGAGCAGGAGCCCCCAGAGCGCGGCGCTCTCGGCCATCGCGCCGAGGTAGCTCGCCACGTGCTTGCCGCTCAGGTCGAGCAGGCGATCCCCGCGGATCCGCACGTCCACGATCACGACGAGGAGCAGGGGGAGCGCGAGGAGCAGGCGACCGTAGCGGCGCCGGGCACGGGCGACGGCGCGCAGCCGCGCGCGCGCCGCGGCGCGCTCGGCGCCCAGATCGCGGCTCAGACCGCGAGAGGATCGGCTGGAGGCGTCCGCCTCGGCCGCCTGGGGTTCGTTCAACGCCTTGGGACGGGACACGTGAGGCGCGCGATTCTAGCGAGGACATGGCGTATCGGGAACGTTTCTGCGGCGGGTCGGTGGCGGCTCGATGAAGGGCCCGTCCGGCTGGAGCGGCGCGCCCGGGTCGAGAAAACCCTTCGACAGCCGCCCGGGGCGTGCCATGAGAGGCGTCCGAAATGGCGGAGCAGCTCTTCCTGAATGGGTTGCGCGGCGCCCAGCGGGCCCCCGAGGCCGCCGCGCCGCCGGCCGATCCCTCCTCCTCCACCGCGGCCGCCGCGCCGCCCGGGCCGCCGCCGTCCCCCGGCGCGCCGGCGCCCGAGCCGCCGCGCGAGACGGCGGCGCGGCTCAGCGCCGAGCTGGAGGCGGCGCTCGTGCGCGAGCTCATGGGGGCCTACCAGACCCTCAATTACACGCACTTCCGGCGGAAGCTGCGCTCGGCGTCCATCGAGCTGTCCGACGCCGCGAGCCGGCTCGGGCGATGGATCTCGGAGGCGCGCGCGATCGAGATCTCGCGGCCGCTCGTCCTGACGCAGCCGTGGGGCGTCGTGATCGAGGTGCTCAAGCACGAGATGGCGCACCAGTACGTGCACGAGGTGCTGGGCGTGACGGACGAGGCGGCGCACGGGCCGGCGTTCCGCGAGGTGTGCGCGCGCCTCGGCATCGACGCGACAGCGGCCGGGATGCCGGCGGCGGGGTCCTCGCCGGCGGAGCCGGGCGGGGCGGCGCGCGGCGACGCGGGCGCGGAGAGCGTGGACGCCCGGATCCTCGACCGGATCGCGCGGCTGCTCGCGCTCGCCGACAGCCCGAATGCCCACGAGGCGCAGGCGGCGATGAGCGCCGCGCAGCGGCTGATGCTGAAGTACAACCTCGACGTCGCGAAGGCGCGCGCCGCGCAGCAGTACGCCTTCCGCCACCTCGGCGAGCCGAGCGGGCGCGTGGGCGAGAGCGAGCGGATCGTCGGGGGCATCCTCGGCAAGCACTTCTTCGTCGAGGCGATCTGGGTGCCTGTCTACTCGCCGCTCGAGGGCAAGCGGGGCAGCGTCCTCGAGATCGTCGGGACGCCGGCGAACCTGGAGATGGCCGCCTACGTGCACGCGTTCCTGCACCACACGGCCGAGCAGCTCTGGAGCGAGCACAAGCGGGCCCACGGCGTGAAGGGCAACAAGGACCGGCGGACCTACCTGGCCGGCGTGATGATCGGGTTCCTCGAGAAGCTGAACGCGGAGCGGAAGGTGTCCGCGGAGCAGGGGCTCGTCTGGGTGAGGGACGCCGACCTCGACAGCTACTACCGGTCGCGGCACCCGCACGTGCAGCACCTGCGGCACGCGGGCAACCAGCGGACGCCGGCGCACGCGCACGGGCGCGAGGCGGGGCGGAAGATCGTGCTGCACCGCCCGATGCAGGGCGCGACGGGCGAGCGCGGCATGCTGCTGCCGCCGGGCAAGAAGGGCTGAGCGGTCGAGTTCACGCGAGGCCGGAGCGCGCGCACGGCGCCGCGCGGGCGTCGACGCGATGCCGGGCGCCCGACGCGGCGGACCGGACGCACGGCGCCGCGCCGGCATCCGGGCCGCGGCGCGCGCCCGACGCGCTCGTTGACGGCGAAGGAACGGTTCCGGCAGGATGGCCCGTCGTGCGCGCCAACCGAGGAGAACAACGAGATGCCGCTCCGGTTCACCATTGAAGAGCAAATCAATGCATCCCCCGAGGAGGTCTTCCGGCTCGCGACGGACATCGACACGTTCGGCGACTGGATGCCCAACTTCGTGCGCGTGGAGAAGCTCACGGACGGCGGCGTCGGCAAGGGCGCGATGTGGCGTGAGACCCGCAAGATGTTCGGCAAGGAATCGACGGAGCAGTTCGAGATCACGGCGGCGGAGCCCGGCAAGCGCCTGGACCTCTTCGTCGACGGGCAGAAGGGCACCACGGGACGGGGGGAGTACCGGTTTCGCTATGTCTTCGAGCCCGCGGGCGCCGGCACGCTGCTCAAGATGGATGGCGAGATCGCGGGGATGGGCTGGTTCATGGAGACGCTCGGGCGGCTTTTCATCGGCAGCTTCAAGAAGGCCGTGCACGGGGATCTCAAGGCGCTGAAGAGCCACCTGGAGCGGCGGCGGGCGAGCTAATCCTGGCCGCCCGGCCCCCGGAGAGGGTGTCCGTGGGGCGGCGCGGGGGCCCCACCGAACTCGCCTGGGACGTTCGCCTCCTCAGAAAATGGCTCCTTCGCAGGATCTGTGGGCGCATGAGCCGAGCAAGGGCAGAACGACTTGCGGGCATCCGCGGGGCGCCCTGCCGCATCGCATGGCTGGGCGATGCGTTGCGGGCATCCGTGGGATGCGTCGCCTGCTCGCAGACCGTGGTCGCAGAGGCGGTGCATGGGCGTGTCTACTCGCAGCGGGAGATCGGAGAAGTTAACGCCAAGGCGCCAAGGCGCAAAAAAGCAAGAGAGAGAGAGAGAGAGAGAGAGAGAGAGAGAGAGGTCATTCTTGCAATCCATTGACGACGCGATGGATGCTCTGCCTCGCCCGGGCATCAGCGACCTCGTCGCGGGAGAGGCCCGCAAGCCCGGGGAACGCTCAGACGCCGTCGAGGGTGGCGATGATCGCGACGAGCTTCCCGAGATTGACGGGCTTCGGCAGATGCCGCTGGAACCCGGCGGAGAACGCTCGCTGGCTGTCCTCGGCGCCGCCGTAGGCCGTGAGCGCGATGGCCGGTGTCCGGCCGCCGCGCTCCGGCGGCAGCGCGCGCACGCTGCGGATCAGGTCATAGCCATCCATGCCCGGCATCCCGACATCGCTCACGATCACGTCAGGGCGGCACCGCTCGAGGGCGTCGAGCGCCTGCTCGCTCGACGCGGCGACCGTCACAGTCGCGCCCCGATCTTCGAGTACGCGCTGGAGGAGCGTGCGAGCGTCCTCCTCGTCCTCGACCACGAGCACGCGCAGCCCCGAGAGCCGCACGTGCCCGGCCGCCCTCTCCGAGATCGGGTCGCCTTCGGCGGCGAGCGGCGAAGGCACGGCGCGGATCGGGAGCCGCACGGTGAACGTCGCGCCCTTCCCCGGACCGTCGCTCGCGACATGGATGCTCCCCGAGTGCGCCAGGACGAGCTGCTTGGCGATCGCCAGCCCAAGCCCGAGCCCGCCGTACCGCCGCGTCGTGGAGCCGTCCGCCTGGCGGAAAGCATCGAAGATGTGCGGCAGAAACGCCACGTCGACGCCCTGCCCGGTGTCGCTCACCCGGAGCACGAGATCCTGCCCCTCGCGCGAGGCGCTGAGCTCGACCTTGCCCCCCTTCGGCGTGAACTTGACGCTGTTGGACAGGAGGTTCCACACGACCTGCTGCAGCCGCTCCGGATCGCCGACCGTCGGCTCCAGGGCGTCGATCGTGATCGAGATCTCCACGCCGCGCGCCTCCGCCGCCGGCCGGATCGACTCGCTCGCGTCGTGGATGACGTCGGCGAGGTTCGTCGGGACGAGGTCGAGGCGAAGCTTGCCGCTCACGATCCGCGTCACGTCGAGCACGTCGTCGATGATGCGCGCCTGCGTCCGCGCGTTCCGCTCGATGATCGCGAGAGCGCGCTCGAGCGTCGGCGGCGCGTCGCGCTGCGCGATGCTGATCCAGCCGAGGATGGCGTTCAGCGGCGTCCTGAGCTCGTGCGAGATCGTCCCCAGGAACTGATCCTTCGTCCGGCTGGCCAGCTCGGCCGCGGCGCGCGCTGCGCGCTCGGCGCGCTCCCGCTCGAGCAGCGCCGCGCGCTCGGCCTGGTGGGCCTCGAGCTCGCGGCGCGCACGTACCTGGGCGGTGACGTCGTTCGCGAACATCAGCACGCCCTCGTGGCCGGAGTCGCGTACCGGCTGCAAGGTGAGGCTGAAATGCCGCGTCCCGCGCTCGCCGCTGGAGCCGTAGCAGGCGGTGATCGGGAGCTCGTCCCGCGCGATCGTCTCCCCGGTCCGGTGGACCCGAAAGAGCATGTCGAGCAGCTCGCTATCGACGCCGGTGTCCGCGATCTTCGTGCCCACGAGCTCGCGCCCTCCGAAGAGCGCGCGGCACGCTGGGTTCGCGAACTCGTACCGGAGCTCGGGGCCACGGACGACGCAGATCGGCCCGGGAGCCGCGCAGAACGCCTCGTAGAGCCGCGACCGCTCCCGGTGCCGCGCCACCGCCCACGCCGCGCGCTCGGCCATCGCACCGAAGAGCCGCTTCTCCGCGTCCGAAAAGCGGCTCGCCCGGGTCGAGCCGATGAACGCGACCCCGAGCAGCTCGCCCTCGTGGAGGAGCGGCACGCCATAGAGCCCGCGCGGGCCGCGCGCCGGCGGCTTCACGCCGTCCGCGCGACGCGGCGCCTCGACCTCGTCGCGCTCGAGCGGCTGCCGCGCCGCCGCGATCGCGCCGAAGAAGCCCTCGCCGATCCGCACCGGGCGGTGCGCGCCGAGCTCCTCGTCGGGGAGGCCCACGACGGCATGCGTCTCGAGCTCGTCGCCCTCCCGGAGCAAGACCGCCGCCGAGTCCGACGCGCTCGCGGCGCAGAGGAAGATGTTGAGCAGCTGGCGCAGGAGCACGCCCAGGTCGTCGGTGTCGAGCGCCGCCGTGGCGATGCGCTCGAACGCGACGAGGCGCCGCACCGCCTCGTCGCGCTCCTGCGTTCGGAGCGCGACCTCCGCCCGCCGGACCTCCTCCCGCTGCTGGAAGAGGTCGACGAACGCCTTCACGCGCGCCCGCAGCACGTCGACGTCCAGGGGCTTGGTGAGGTAGTCCGCCGCGCCCACGGCGTAGCCGAGGCGCGCGTACTCCTTATCGTCGTGGATCGCCGTGATGAAGACGATGGGCACGTCGCGCCCGTACTCGCTCTGGCGCATGCTGCGCGCGACCTCGAAGCCGTCGAGGTCCGGCATCTGGACGTCGAGGAGCACGACCGCGAACGGCTCTCGACTCACGCACTCGAGCGTCTCCGCGCCCGAGCTTGCCTCCACGATCCGCGCGCCGAGCGGCTTCAGCACCGTCGAGAGCGCGAACAGGTTCGCCGGCGTGTCGTCCACGAGGAGGATGCTCGCCCGCGGGGTAGTACCCTCCTGTTCACTCACGTGTCGATCCCTCCCCCTCTCGCTCGATCCATATCGTTCGATCCATCGCGCGGCCCAGCGCCGCGTGCGGCTTGTGGCGCCAGCCGTGGATGACGGCGAGGAGCCTCTGCGAGTCGACCGGCTTGGTCACATAGTCGGAGGCCCCGGCCGCGATCGCCTTCTCGCGGTCGCCCTTCATCGCCTTGGCGGTGAGCGAGATGATGGGCAGCGACTGGAACTGCGCAATGTCACGGATGGCGCGGGTCGCGGTGAGCCCGTCCATCTCGGGCATCATCGTGTCCATGAGCACGAGATCGACGTCGCGGGACGCCTGCAGGAGCTCGAGCGCGACGCGCCCATTCTCGGCGTGCTGGACGTTGATCCCTCGCGCCTCGAGCACCGTGCGGATCGCGAAGATGTTCCGCATGTCGTCGTCGACGAGGAGCACCTTCATCGCGCTGAAGTCGGCGTCGGCCGGCAGCGTGGGGGCGGGTTCGTCCTCGGCGATCGAGCGCGCCCCGGCGGGCGCGACGCGCGAGGGGGCCTCGGCGCCGGCGTACATGGCGGGCAGGTACAGCGTGAAGCTGCTTCCCTGGTTCACCGCGCTCACCACATCGATCGAGCCGCCGAGCAGGCGCGCGAGCTCGCGGCTGATGGTGAGCCCAAGCCCGGTCCCGCCGTATTTCCGGCTCGTGGTGCCGTCCGCCTGCTGGAACGCCTCGAAGATGAGCTTCTGGTTGTCCGGCGGGATGCCGATGCCGGTGTCGTGCACGGAGAAGCTGATCATGCCCTTGCCCCGCGCCGCGGGCGCGGCGGTCACGTTCATCGTGACGCTGCCCTTGCTCGTGAACTTGAAGGCGTTCGACAGGAGGTTCGTCAGGATCTGCTGCAGCCGGTTGATGTCCGAGAAGAGCGTCTCGGGCAGGTCGTCGGCCATGCGGATCTCGAACGCGAGCGACTTTTGGTCGGCCATGTGGCGGAACGTCTGCTCCAGGTAGTCGCGGACGTCGGTGAAGCGGAACGTCCTCGGGTCGATGGGCATCTTGCCCGCCTCGACCTTGGAGAGGTCGAGGATCTCGTTGATGAGCGAGAGCAGGTCGTTACCCGACGAGTAGACCGTCTGCGCGCACTTGACCTGCTCGGGGGTCAGGTTGCCGCCCTGGTTGTCGGCGAGCAGCTTCGAAAGGATGAGCAGGCTGTTCAGCGGCGTGCGCAGCTCATGCGACATGTTGGCGAGGAACTCCGACTTGTACTTGGAGATGAGCTGGAGCTGCTCGGCCTTCTCCTCGACGCTCAGGCTCGCCAGCTCGACCTCGTTGTTCTTGATCTCGAGCAGCTTCGCCTTCTCGTTGAGCTCTCCGGCCTGCGCCTCGAGCTCCGCGTTCGACTTCTTGAGCTGCTGGAGGAGCTCCTCTGTCCGCATGCTCGAGGAGATCATGTTGAGGATGACACCTACGCTGTCCATGAGCTGGTCGAGGAACGAGAGGTGGTTCGGGATGAAGGGCCGGAACGAGGCCAGCTCGATGACCGCCTTGGTCTCACCCTCGAAGAGCACGGGCAGCACCACGACGCAGCTCGGCGCCGCCTCGCCCATGCCCGAGGCGATGTAGATGAAGTCTGCGGGCACATCGCGGAGCAGGATGCGCTTCTTCTCGAAGGCGCATTGGCCGATGAGGCTCTCCTTCAGCCGGTAGCGGTGGGAGAGGCTCTTCCTCCCGCCGAAGCCATAGCTCGCGATGAGCTGGAGCGCGGGCTCGCCGCTGCGCTCGTCGGTCTCCGTCATGTAGAAGGCGCCGTGCTGGGCATCCACGAGCGGCGTAAGCTCGCTCATGATGAGCTGGGCGACCGACACGATGCTGCGCTGCCCCTGCATCATGCCGGAGAACCTGGCGAGGTTGGTCTTGAGCCAGTCCTGCTCCTGATTCTTGTGCGTCGTGTCCTTGAGGTTGCCGATCATCTGGTTGATGTTGTCCTTGAGCGCGGCGACCTCGCCCTGGGCCTGGACCGTGATGTACCGGGTGAGCTCGCCCTTGGCGACGGCCGTGGACACCTCGGCGATCGCGCGCACCTGCGACGTCAGGTTGCCGGCGAGCTGGTTCACGTTGTCGGTGAGGTCGCGCCACGTGCCGGCGGCGCCGGGCACCTTGGCCTGGCCGCCGAGCTTGCCCTCGATGCCGACCTCGCGCGCCACCGTGGTCACCTGATCGGCGAAGATACGCAGCGTGTCGGTCATGTTGTTGATCGTCTCGGCGAGCGCGGCGACCTCGCCTTTGGCCTCGAGCACGAACTTCTGGCTCAGGTCGCCGTTCGCGACCGCGGTCACCACCTTGACGATGCCGCGCACCTGCTTCGTCAGGTTTGAGGCCATGAAGTTCACGTTGTCGGTCAGATCCTTCCACGTGCCCGACACGCCGGGCACCTTCGCCTCCGCCCCGAGCTTGCCCTCGATGCCGACCTCGCGCGCCACCGTGGTCACCTGATCGGCGAACGTGCGCAGCGTGTCGGTCATGTTGTTGATCGTCTCGGCGAGCGCGGCGACCTCGCCTTTGGCCTCGAGCACGAACTTCTGGCTCAGGTCGCCGTTCGCGACCGCGGTCACCACCTTGACGATGCCGCGCACCTGCTTCGTCAGGTTGGCGGCCATGAAGTTCACGTTGTCGGTCAGGTCCTTCCACGTACCCGAGACGCCGCGCACCTCGGCCTGGCCGCCGAGCTTCCCTTCGGTGCCGACCTCCTTCGCCACGCGCGTCACCTCCGCCGCGAACGAGTTGAGCTGGTCGACCATCTTGTTGATGACGTCCTTGATCTGGAGGATCTCGCCCTTCACGTCGACGGTGATCTTCTGCGTGAGATCGCCGTTGGCGATCGCGGTCGCGACCTTCGACACGTCGCGGAGCTGCACCGTCAGGTTCGACGCCATCGCGTTCACGTTGTCGGTCAGATCCTTCCACGTACCGTAGACGCCCTTGACGTCGGCCTGGCCGCCGAGCTTGCCCTCGGTGCCGACCTCCTTCGCCACGCGCGTCACCTCCGCCGCGAACGAGTTGAGCGTATCCACCATGGTGTTGATGGTGCTCTTCAGCTCGAGGATCTCGCCGCGCGCGTCGACCGTGATCTTCTGCGACAGATCGCCCTTCGCGACCGCCGTCGTCACCTTGGCGATGTTGCGGACCTGCGTCGTGAGGTTCGCGGCGAGGACGTTGACGTTGTCCGTCAGGTCCTTCCACGTGCCCGACACGCCCTTGACGTCGGCCTGGCCGCCGAGCTTGCCCTCGGTGCCGACCTCCTTCGCCACGCGCGTCACCTCCGCCGCGAACGAGCGGAGCTGGTCGACCATGACATTGATGGTGCTCTTCAGCTCGAGGATCTCGCCGCGCGCGTCGACCGTGATCTTCTGCGACAGATCGCCGTTCGCGACCGCCGTCGTGACGTTGGCGATGTTGCGGACCTGCGTCGTGAGGTTCGCGGCGAGACCATTGACGTTATCGGTCAGGTCTTTCCACGTGCCCGAGACGCCGCGCACCTCGGCCTGGCCGCCGAGCTTGCCCTCGGTGCCGACCTCCTTCGCCACGCGCGTGACCTCCGCCGCGAACGAGCGGAGCTGGTCGACCATCTTGTTGATGACGTCCTTGATCTGGAGGATCTCGCCCTTCACATCGACGGTGATCTTCTGCGCCAGATCGCCGTTGGCGATCGCGGTCGCGACCTTTGATACGTCGCGGAGCTGCACCGTCAGGTTGGCGGCGAGGCCGTTGACGTTGTCCGTCAGGTCCTTCCACGTGCCCGACACGCCCTTGACGTTGGCCTGGCCGCCGAGCTTGCCCTCGGTGCCGACCTCCTTCGCCACGCGCGTCACCTCCGCCGCGAACGAGTTGAGCTGGTCGACCATCTTGTTGATGACGTCCTTGATCTGGAGGATCTCGCCTTTCACGTCGACGGTGATCTTCTGGGTCAGATCGCCGTTGGCGATCGCGGTCGCGACCTTCGACATGTCGCGGAGCTGCACCGTCAGGTTGGCGGCGAGGCCGTTGACGTTGTCCGTCAGATCCTTCCACGTGCCCGACACGCCCTTGACCTCGGCCTGGCCGCCGAGCTTGCCCTCGGTGCCGACCTCCTTCGCCACGCGCGTCACCTCCGCCGCGAACGACGAGAGCTGGTCGACCATGACGTTGATCGTGTTCTTCAGCTCGAGGATCTCGCCCTTCGCATCGACCGTGATCTTCTGCGACAGGTCGCCCTTGGCGACCGCGGTCGTCACCTTGGCGATGTTGCGCACCTGGGCGGTGAGGTTCGCGGCGAGGCCGTTGACGTTGTCCGTCAGGTCCTTCCACGTGCCCGACACGCCCTTGACGTCGGCCTGGCCGCCGAGCTTGCCCTCGTTGCCGACCTCCTTCGCCACGCGCGTCACCTCCGCGGCGAAGGAGCGGAGCGTGTCCACCATCGTGTTGATGGTGTTCTTGAGCTCGTAGATCTCCCCCCGGGCATCGACCGTGATCTTCTGCGACAGGTCGCCGTTGGCGACCGCGGTCGTCACCTTGGCGATGCTGCGCACCTGGGCGGTGAGGTTCGCGGCGAGGCCGTTGACGTTGTCCGTCAGGTCCTTCCACGTGCCCGACACGCCCTTGACGTCGGCCTGGCCGCCGAGCTTGCCCTCGGTGCCGACCTCCTTCGCCACGCGTGTCACCTCCGCCGCGAACGACGAGAGCTGGTCGACCATGACGTTGATCGTGTTCTTCAGCTCGAGGATCTCGCCGCGGGCGTCGACCGTGATCTTCTGCGACAGATCGCCCTTGGCGACCGCCGTCGTCACCTTGGCGATGTTGCGCACCTGCGTCGTGAGGTTCGCGGCGAGGCCGTTGACGTTGTCCGTCAAGTCCTTCCACGTGCCGGACACGCCCTTGACGTCGGCCTGGCCGCCGAGCTTGCCCTCATTGCCGACTTCCTTGGCGACGCGCGTCACCTCCGCCGCGAACGAGTTGAGCTGATCGACCATCGAGTTGACGGTGGTGCCGATGCGGAGGAACTCGCCGCGCACGGGCCGCCCCTCGATCTCGAGGACCATCTTCTGGGAGAGGTCGCCGCGGGCGACGGCGGTGATGACGCGCGCGACCTCGTTCGTCGGCGCGACCAGGTCGGCGATGAGCTGGTTGGCCGAGACCATCCCGAGCGCCCACGACCCCCTCGCGGGCCCGACAGACGCGCGCTCGTGCATCTTGCCCTCCTGGCCGACGACCTTGCCGACGCGCACAAGCTCGTTCGTCATGTGCTCATTCAGGCCGATGATGTCGTTGAGGAGCTCACCCGCGCGGCTCAGGATACCTGTTCGCTGGTATTCGAAGCGGGCCGTGAAATCGCCTTGCTTGACGGCCTTGAGGACCTCCTGGAGGTGCTCGACCTCGGCGCGGCTGTCGGCGGAGAGACGATCCCACTCGGTGACGGGCACCGTGCTCCCGACCGCGTTCACCATGGTACGCCCGAGGCGCACGTCGTCCCCATTGCCATTGTCGCTGCGGCGGCTCGCGTCGTCGCCGCCCACGCGCTTCCCGTTCTGGCGCACACGCTGGTTCTGCCCCGCGTAGGCGGCGTCTTTCCGTGCCATTGCTGATGCTCCCCCGCTGCCTCGCGCCCCCCTCGCTCGATAACAGAAGAGCGTGGCCGGCCCCGACAGCGTGACCACGATATTCTAGCTCGCCAAGCTCATTGTTCCCTCGACGATCGCACCTGAGGTCGCCAGGCATTCGCTGGTCGCCAGGCATTCGCTTCAGGTAAGCCGGTCATTTCCGATTTCAGAGACCGGCAAAGTCCATCCGGAAGATGAGAGAGCACAGAAGAGCGAAGCAAACAGAAGAGAGGAAATGCCCTTGGGCACATCGAATCCGGATTTTGGCCACTATCGCATTTTCCGTACGCGGTGGCGGAGCAAGCGGACGACGATAAGATCGTGTCGTCACGATAGTTGGGCAGACGATCGAAGTGGCAGAGAGACTTCCATCGCACCCCGTGCCCTCGCAGGCCGCGCAACCACTCCAGCAGCGCCACAGGCTCGCCGGCGGCTGTCGCGAGAGGAAGCGCCCCTCGATTGACACGCACGAGCACGTCCGCTCCTTGGTCAACGACATGGGCAATCCCCGGCGGGTTGCAGTAGCCGCGGTCCGCCACCGCCAGCTGACCCTCGCGCCACGCGAACCGCTTGAAGGTCTCGCCCACGGACCTGTCCTCGATCACCGCCCCAAGGATCTCCAAGTCCGCAAGCCGCAACTGCAGGTGCGCCCGCGGCTCCTGTTCCCGGAAGGCCTCGAGTTCCTCAAGCTCTCGATGGATCTCGAGTGGGCCGAGAGCAACGCCCTCCTCGGCCGGATCGCCGAGGACGACGCGCTCGGCAAGGACCTTGTCGCCATCGCGGGCCCCGAGTTCTTGGCCGAGGTGCGCGCCGCCCATGAGGCCTATGGCGAGGTCCTGGGGATCACGAAGGCGCACGAGGCGCCGGCGGACGTCGCGGCCCTGCGCGAGCCGCTCCGGGAGCTCGTGAGCGCGATCGGCGATTACCTGCTTCAGGTCGTCGCCAGCGTCGATCGCGAGAGGCCGGAGACGGTCCCGTCGGCGCGCGCGGCGCTGGCCCCGCTGGACCGCCTGCGCCAGGCCACCGCCCGGCGAGCGGCCGGCAAGAACGGCAAGGGCGCACCGGCCGAGGACGAGGACGAGGACGAGGAGTCGCTCCCCGAGATCGAGCTCGACACGCCGGTCCCGGACGTGCCGCAGTAGCCGCCCCGTTTGAACGAAGGCGGCGGAGCCACCCCTCGTACAAGGTTGCCGCCTCGGACGACCCGCGGCGCCTCGAACTTGTACAAGGTTGCCGCCTCGGACGACCCGCGGCGCCTCGAACTTGTACAAGGTTGCCGCCTCGGACGACCCGCGGCGCCTCGAACTTGTACAAGGTTGCCGCCTCGGACGACCCTGGGTGCCGTCCGTTTGTACAACGGTTGCCTACCCGGACGACCCTGGCCCCCTTCAATTCACGTCGATCCGTCTTTGTTGACCCGGTGCGCGGCGCCAGGCACCATCGGCGCGCGGCGGCAGGCCGGCCTGCATGGTCGGAGGCTCGACCCCTGGCTCGCCACGCTTCCCCTAACACGCTGTTGAGGTGCTTGAATGCGCGTTCGTACGATCCTCTTGTTCTGCCTTGCTCCCTTTGCCATTGGCGCTCTCCAGGGCTGCGGCGGCTCGGATGACCCCGGCGACGACAACAACAACAACAACGGGGGCACGCTCGGCGAGTGCCCGGCCAACGCCGATGCCCAGGTGATGGCGGGCTTCGACGCGCTCCAGACCAACTGCAATGCCTGTCACGCCACGGACAAGGTCGGCCAATTCCGCTTCGGCGCGCCCGACTCGGTCAACGTCGACGACGCCGCGTCCGTCAGCGCCGAGGCCGAGGAAATTTACGAGCGGGTGAAGGATGGCACGATGCCCCCCGGCACGCAGCTCCCCGGCGACACGGTCGAGTCGATCCGGGTCTACCTCGCCTGCGAAGCGCAGTAGTCGCCACCGCGCCCCCTCCACCCCACCTCCGCTCGCCGGCACGCCGTCTCTCGAGACGGCGCGCCGGCGCTCGCACGCCGCCCGCAGCCGCGCTGCCGCTTGCGGCCCGCGCCAGAGCAGCGATAGCGTGACCGGGTTGCGCCCGGGGACATCACACCTCGGACGCAGCGCAACCCTCTTCAGCACGAGGCACGACTGGATGCGTTTACAGCAGAGCTTCAGCTTTGTTGTGGCGCTGGCGGTTACCCTCTCAGCCATCGGGTGCTCCGACGACCCGCCTGAGAGCGAAGGCGCCGGCGGACAGGCGGGGCACGGGAGCGCCACGGCGAGCAGCGCCGGGGGGCACGGCGGGCAGGCGGGGCACGGGAGCGCCACGGCGAGCGGCGGCGGGGGGCACGGCGGAGAGGAAGGGAGCGCGGGCGGCGGGGGCACGGACGCGGCGCCCGACTTCGCGCTGTTCATCGTCCCCGCCACCGTCGACATCCCGTATGACGCGCTGACGTCGGTCGGCCTCTCGATCCGCCGGTTCAACGGCTTCGACGCGCCGATCGAGGTGATCGTCAACGCGCCGCCGGAGGGGCTCGTGGCCGCGCCGCTCGAGATCCCGCCCGGCGCGCCCACCGCCGCCCTGGAGGTCGGGGCCTCGGGAGAGCTCACGGTGGACACGACCTTCAACCTCGAGCTCGTGGCCCGCTCGGACGATCTGCTGCGCTTCGCCGCGGTCACCGCCACGGTGGTCGCGGCCGCGCCCTGACCGCTGCGGGCTCCCGGGCGCGCCGCCCCCCGGGCGCTGTGCGGCCGCGCGATCCGGAGTATGGTGCAGGCATGCCCAGGCTGGATGCCCGCTCCGGGGCCGCCGCGCTCGCGCTGGCCGCCGCGCTCGCGCTGACCGCCGCGCTCGGCGCCTCCTGCGCCGGCACGCCCCCCGCGGAGCGCGGCGCGACGACCTGCCCTCCGCGCTGCCCGCCGCCCGCGCCGCAGCAGACGCCCCCGCCCGCGGCGCCGCCGGGGCCCGTCATCTCGAGCGCGCCGGGCGAGGCCCCGGTGTTCGATCCCGAGCGCCTCACCCTCGTGCTGGGCGACCCGCGGCTCGCGGCGGTGCAGAAGCTCGTCGAGCAGGAGGCGTACGCGAGCGCGGCCGCCGCGATGGCCCAGGCGCTCGCCGCGCCCCTCTCGCCCGCGGATGCGGCGGCGTTCCGCTACCAGCTCGCGCGGCTGCGCTCGCTCGCGGGCGACCCCGTCGGCGCCGCGAGGGAGTACGACGCGGCCGCGTCGGCCGGCGGTCCGCTCGCCGATCACGCGCGGTTCGCGGCGGCCGACCTCCTCGCCAGGGCGGGGCAGCCCGACGCGGCGCTCGAGCGCGCGCGCGCCGTCGCGTCGGATGTCGCGATCGCCGACGAGCTCGATCGCATCGTCGCGGGCGCGCTCGCCGACAAGGGCGACATCGAGGGCGCGGCCGCGCGCTGGCGGGTGTACCTGGCCCGGAGCTGGCCGGCGTCGACGTGGGTGCCCGAGGCGCTCCGCTTCGCCCGCGCGCTGCTCCGTCACCCCGGCGAGGACCACGCCGAGGAGGCGATCCGGATCGCCCGGCGCGTCCTCGACGAGGCGCCGGGCGGCGCCGGCGCGGGGGAGGCGAAGGAGATCCAGGACCAGGCTCTGTCGACGCTGCCGTTCGCGCGGCGCAAGCCGTTCCTCGACCCCGGCCCGGCGGACCTTCTCGCCCGCGCGCGCGCCCTGCTCGCCTCGCGCCAGGACAAGGAGGCGCTCGCCGTCACCGACGCGCTGGTCGCCCTGCCCGAGGCGCAGGCGCCCTCGGCCTTCGCCTGCGACGCGTTCGCCGCGCGCGGCGAGGCGCTGGGGCGCCTCCGGCGGCGGGTCGAGGCCGCCGACGTCCTCGGCACGGCGATCGAGCGCTGCGGGCCGGCCGCGCCGGCCGGAGCCCCTGCGACCGCCGCGGTGCCGGCCGGCTCGGCCGCGACCGCCGCGACCGCAACGAGCGCCGTCGCCGTCGGGGCGGGCGCGCCCGCCCCGCGGCGGCCCGAGACGCTCTACAACGCCGGCCGCGCGTCGCTCCGCGCCGACCGGCACGCCGAGGCGGCCGCGCGCTTCGCCCTGCTCGAGAAGGAGTACCCGGATCATCGGCTCGCGGACGACGCGCGCTACCTCGGGGCGCGGTCGCTGCTCTCGCTCGGGGACCAGGCGCAGTTCGTGCAGCTGCTCACCGCCATGCCCGACGACTACCCGTCGGGCGACATGGTCGCCGATGGCCTCTTCGAGCTCGCGCTCTTCGAGATGGAGCGCGGCGGCTGGGCGGGCGCGGTCAGGCCGCTCGAGCGCGCGCTTGCGCGGTTCCCCCACGAGCGCGCGTACCACGCCGCCGGCAGGCTCCCCTACTACCTCGGCCGCGCCCACATCGAGACCGGCTCGCCCGACAAGGGCAAGGCGCTGCTCGAGCAGGTGATCCGCGACTACCCGCTGTCGTTCTACATGGCGCTCGCCCACGCCCGGCTCGCCGAGCTCGATCCATCGGCCGCCCAGCGCGCCCTCTCCGCGGCCATGGATCGCGACGCGAGCGCGCCGTACACCGAGCTCCGGAGCCCCGCCTTCGCGCACCCCGCTTTCGCGCGCGCGGTCGAGCTCGCGCGCCAGGGCGAGGCGAGGCTCGCGCGGCGCGAGCTCGACCTGCTCGGCGTCGGCAGCCGCACGGCGCCGCGCGAGGTGATGTGGGCCTCGGCGTTCCTGCTCGCGCGCGCCGGCGCCCTGCCGCAGTCGTACAGCATCCTGCGCACGGCGATGGCCGCGCCGGCCGACGGCCCCGCCGAGCTCGCGGGAAATGTCGAGTGGCTCGACCACTACCCGGTCGGGCGCTGGCGCGGCGCCTGGGAGCTCGCCTACCCGCGCCCGTTCGGAAGCCTCGTCGCCGCGGAGACGAAGCGGAGCGGGATCCCCGAGGCCCTCGCCTACGCGATCATGCGCGAGGAGTCGGCCTTCGACCCGAAGGTGGCCTCGCCCGCGCAGGCGTTCGGCCTGATGCAGCTCATCGTGCCGACCGCGAAGCGCATGGCCAAGCCGCTCGGGCTGCCATGGAGCGCCGAGGCGCTGAGGCGCCCCGAGATCAACATCGCGCTCGGCTGCCGCTACCTCTCGGTGCTGCGCGGCCAGTTCTCGGACAACCCCCTGCTCGCGATCCCCGCCTACAACGCGGGCGGCGGCGCGCCGAAGCGGTGGATCGCCGAGCGCCCCTCGCAGAGCTTCGATCTGTGGGTCGAGCGCATCCCGTACGAGGAGACGCGGCTCTACACGAAGCGCGTGATGACGAGCCTCGCCGTCTACGAGCTCCTCTATGCCAGCGCGCAGCCGGGCGAGGCCCTGCGCACGCCGCTGCCCGCGAGCCCGGCGGCGCGCTCGGCCGTCGCCAACGCCGCGCCCTGACGCGAGCCGGCGTCAGGGACGCGCGCGGGCAGGCTACCGACGTGGGCGCGCGCCCACGTCAGCAGCTTGCTCGCGCGCCCGGGCCGAGGTTTCGGCGAGCGGGGCGCGGCGAAGCTTTGATAGAGTCCGCGCGTGGTCGACCCCTCGAGCCCCTCCCATCAGCTCGTGGGCGCCGTGCTGAGCGGGCGCTTCCGGATCGTGCGCCTGCTCGGCGAGGGGGGCATGGGCGCTGTCTACGAGGCCGACGGGCTGCGCGGCGAGGGCAAGCGCGCGATCAAGGTGCTGCACCCGGAGTTCACGCAGGACGAGCAGGTGCTCCAGCGCTTCTTCGCCGAGGCGGAGGCGACGAAGGGGTTCGTCCACCAGAACATCGCCTCGGTCTTCGAGGCGGCCCGCGCCGAGGACGGCACGCCGTACCTCGTGATGGAGCTCCTCCAGGGCGTCCCGCTCTCCGCGTACATCGACTCGGGCAACCCCATCCCGCCGCAGCAGGCCGTGCCGATCATCCACGAGGTGCTCCAGGCGCTCATGGCGGCGCACGGCCACAAGGTGATCCACCGCGATCTGAAGCCGGAGAACCTGTTCCTCGTGCGCGACCCCCGCGGAGGCTTCCGCGTCAAGGTGCTCGACTTCGGCATCGCGAAGGTGATGGACGCGGCGGGCGGCATGGGCCTGAAGACCCGCGCGGGCACGCTCCTCGGGACACCCGGCTACATGAGCCCCGAGCAGATCAAGAACGCGCAGGGCGTCGACGCGCGCACCGACCTCTGGAGCGTCGGCGTGATCTTCTACGAGATGCTCACGGCGACGCAGCCGTTCCCCGCCGAGAACGAGTTCGCGCGGCTCACCGCCGTGCTCGCGAAGGAGGTGCGCCCGATCGAGCAGGTCGCGCCGCACCTCGCCGCCTGGGGCTTCTTCTTCCAGCGCGCCCTCTCCAAGGACGTGGGCGGGCGCTTCCAGACGGCCGAGGAGATGGCGCAGACGCTGAGCGCGATCGCGCACCGCACCGGCATCGCGGCGCCCGGCGCGTGGGCCGAGCCCCATGCATCGCACTCGCCGCCGCCCCCCCTGCCCTCGCTGCCGCCCCCGCAGCCGCCGCTGCACCCGCAGGCGCACAGTGCGCAGGTCGGGCCGAGGCCCCCGACCGTGCCCCCGCCGCGCGCCACCACGCCGCCGACGCAGACGACCCCGTCGATCGCGCCCACGGCGGCGTTCGCCGCCGTGCCCCCCGCGTCCCCGGTGCCCCCCGCGCCGCCTGTGCCCCCCGGGTCGACGTACATCAGCGCGCAGCGGCCCACGGGCGTGCCGACGCTGACGGGCGGCCACTACGACGTGCGGGTCGTGGAGGTCCCCCTCCCCGCCGAGGCAGCGGCCCCGGAGGGCGCGGCCTGGTGGCTCGTGGGGGTCATCGGCCTCGTGTGCCTCGGCGTCGGCTTCGCGCTCGGCGTGCTGGTGAGCGGGTGAGCGCCGCGGGCCGCGTCCGCGCGCTGCTGGCCGTCACGTGCGCCGCCGGCGCCCTCGGCGCGCCGCGGGGCACGCGAGGGGACCCGGCCGGCGGCCCCCCGCGCGAGCCGCCCGTGTACGTGGTCGATCTGCACGTCGACGTGCCCTGGCAGGTCCACTTCAAGGGGCGCGACCGTCGCCTCGACGAGGGCCACGCCCGCAGGGAGACGCTCGTCGCGGGCAACTACCTCGGCATCGTGCTGCCGATTTACATACCCGACCGGGCGCGGCCCGAGGGCCCGCAGATCGAGGACGCCAGCGCGATCCTCGCGACCATCGAGGCGATCATCGCCGCGAACCCGGTGTTCCTCCCGCTCGGCGCGGCGCGAGCCGAGCCGGGGAGGATCAGCACCTTCCTCTCGATCGAGGGGGCCGGCGCTTTCGCGGCGGACATCGGGCAGATCGACCGCTTCATCGCGCGCGGCGTGCGGCTCATCAGCCCGAACCACGCGCAGAACACGCGGCTCTCGTCGTCGGCGACCGGCGAGCCGGCGGCGTTCGGGCTCACCGAGCTCGGCAAGCGGTTCTGCGAGCGCGTCTACGCGCAGGGCGCGCTCATCGACGTCTCGCACGTCTCCGACGCCGCGTTCGCGGACCTCGTCCCGATCGCGGCCGCGCACGGCGCGCCGATCGTGGCGACCCACTCGAACGCGCGCGCGGTGGCGAACCGGCCGCGCAACCTGACCGACGAGCAGCTGCGGCTCATCGCGCGGAGCGGCGGGGTCGCGGGGCTCAACTTCCACGCTCCGTTCGTGAACGGCGCGAGCGCGGCGGACATCGACGATGTGATCGCCCAGGTCGACCACATGGTCCGTGTGGCCGGCGTCGATCACGTCGCGATCGGCTCGGATTTCGACGGCGGCATCATCCCGCCGAAGGGGCTCGACGACGCGTCGACGCTGCCGGCCCTGGCCGCGCGGCTCCGGCAGCGCGGGATGTCGCGCGCGGACGTGGAGAAGATCTTCTCGCAGAACGCGCTGCGCGTGCTCGGCTGGCGGCCGGCGGGCGGGCGCGCGGCCGGCAGCGCGGGGATGTAGGCGTCATCGCCGCGCGCCGCCGGCGCGGTCGTGGTAAGGGCAGCCATGCGCAGGGGAATCGCTCGGTCGGCGCGGGGGCTCGCGGCCCTCGCGGTCGTGGCGTCCGCCGCAGGCCCGAGCTGCGCGGAGCTCGGTCACCTGGAGGGCGTCGGCGAGGCCGTCTGCCCCGAGCTGGGCGGGCCGGGCGACGTCCTCGGCGCGAGCTTCGCCGCCGACGCGCGGGCGAACGCCAAGGTGAGGACGTTCGTACAGGCGGCCAAGGACATGGCCGCTGTGTCGGCGGCGATCGAGGCGCAGGTGGCCGACGCCTGCCGCCGGATGGGCGCGGATCTCGGGATCCCGCCCGCGCAGATGGCGCCGCGCGACGAGGCGGGGGGCCAGGCGAGCGGCGCCTGCGGCGCGGTCTCGGCGGCGGTCGACGCCATCCTGCGCCAGGGCGCCGGCGTGCAGGTCGCGGTGACGCCGCCGGCCTGCCAGGCGAACGCCCAGGCCGGGGCGCGCTGCAGCGGCGCGTGCGACGTGCAGATCGATCCGGGGCAGATCGTGGCGCAGTGCGAGCCCGCGCGGCTCTCCGGCTACTGCCAGGGCCGCTGCGCGGGGCGGTGCGACGGGCGCTGCGTGGGGCAGTGCCGCGGCCAGTGCTCGGCCTACGACGCGCAGGGGCGCTGCGTGGGGCAGTGCAACGGCGAGTGCGACGGCGGCTGCGACGCGACCTGCCACGCGCGCTGCGAGGGCACCTGGCAGGCGCCGCAGTGCGCGGGGATGGTGCGGCCCCCGAGCGCCGACGCGGAGTGCGAGGCGAGCTGCCGCGCGCACGCCGACGTCTACGCGGCCTGCACGCCGGCGCTCGTCCAGGTGCGCGCGTCTCCGGGCGCCGAGATGGCGGCGCGGCTCGCGGCGACGCTGCAGGCCAACCTGCCGGCGCTGCTGCACGCCGAGGTGGCCCTCGGGCGGCGGCTCCTCGGCGACGCCCAGACGGTGGTCCAGGTCGGCGCCGCGCTGCCGCGCATCGTGGGCGACGCGGGCACTCACGCGCTCGCGTGCGTCGCCGGGGCGGCCGAGGCGTCGGCGAGCGCGTCGGTGCGGATCCAGGTGAGCGTCCGCGCCAGCGCGAGCGTCACGGGGCGCGTCGGGGCGACCGGCGGGTAGCGGCGGGCGCCGGGGGGCGCCGAGGCGACGCTGGCACGCGCCGAGGCGACGCCGGCGCGCCTCGTCTGCATGACGGCATGGACGACGCCGCGCCGGTCGGACTACCCTCCCGCTCCCGCCGGGAGGATCCCATGACCGATCTCGACGACCGCTGCCTCGATACGTTCCCCGAGTGGCTCCGCAGCCTCGCCTCGGACGCCACCGATCTGGCGGGCCTGCTCGCCTCGCCGGACAGCCCGGAGGCGGCGCGCCGCTCGCTCGCGGGCGGCCTCAACTACCTCTTCAAATCGCTCGACCTCATCCCGGACGGCATCGAGGACCTCGGCTTCCTCGACGACGCCTTCGTGCTGCGCGTCGCCGCGGCCTTCGCGGCGGCGGAAGCCCCGGAGCTGCGCGACCAGGCGCCGACCGTGGCGCGGCTCGCGCGCGACGCGGAGCTCATCGCGGAGCTGCTCGGCGCCGACCACGCGCGGCTCAAGACCTACGTGCGCTCGCTGGAGAGGGGCGCCGCGCGCGGCCGCACCGTCGACGACATCCTCGGCGACGAGCAGGTCCGCACGTCGTTCATGCACGAGATCGCCGGCTGGGCAGCGAGCTACACCGCCCCGACCTTCAGCCGCGACGCGAAGAACCTGATCAAGCTGAAGTCCTTCCTCTCGGCCAAGCTCCCGGCCTGATCGCGCGCGGCGACGCGGCGACGCCGCGCGCGCGGTGTACACCTCGCCCATCGCCCCGGAGGAAAGCGTCCGATGTCAGCCGCTCCCCGCCTCTCCACGCTGCTCGCCCCGCCGCTCGCCGCGCTGCTCCTCGCGGGCTGCGACGCCGACCGCCCCGCCTCGACGGCGCCGCGGCCCGCGCCCGCCGCCTCGGCCGCGGCCTCGAGCTCCACCGGCGCCTCGCCTGCGCCGCCGCCCGACACCGATCGCTCCTACGCCCACGCCGCCGCCGACCGCGTGGTGGCCATCGGCGACCTGCACGGCGACCTCGCTGCCACGCGCGCGGCCCTCCGGATCGCGGGCGCGATCGACGCCTCGGATCGCTGGGCCGGCGGGAAGCTCGTGCTCGTCCAGACGGGCGATGAGCTCGACCGCGGCGACGGCGAGCAGGCGATCGTGGACCTCTTCGATCGCCTCGCCGCCGAGGCGCGCGCCGCCGGCGGGGCGGTGTACGCATTGAACGGCAACCACGAGATCATGAACGTCCAGCTCGACTTCCGCTACGTCACCGAGGGCGGGTTCAAGGACTTCGAGGACGCGCCTGGGCTCGACGCGTCAGGCCCTCACCTCGCGCCGGTGCCGCCCCCCGCGCGCGCCCGCGCCGCCGCGTTCGCGCCCGGCGGCCTCTATGCGAAGAAGCTCGCGGCGCGCGACGTGATCGTCGCGGTCGGCGACACTGTCTTCGCGCACGGCGGCGTGCTCCCGTCGCACACGCGCTACGGCGTGGCGCGGATCAACCGCGAGGTGCGCGCGTGGATGGAGGGAAAGGCCTCCCCGCCGGCGGTGGTCACGGCCGAGGACAGCCCGGTGTGGGCGCGCCTCTACTCGAGCGATCCGCCTCCGAGCCCGGGCTCGAACGCCTGCGCGGCGCTCGACCAGGCGCTCGCCGCGATGTCCGCGAAGCGCATGGTCGTCGGCCACACGGTCCAGCGGAACGGCATCACCTCGGCCTGCGGCGACAAGGTCTGGCGGATCGACGTCGGCATGGCCTCGCACTACGGCGGCAAGCCAGCAGCGCTGGAGATTGCCGGCGACACGGTCCGCGTCTTGACGAGCGAACCGAAAGAAGCGGGCGGCGACAAGGGCGAGAATAAAAAGGACGTGAGCGGCGAAAAAAAGTGAGCCGTGAACACAATGCATCGCCACTTGAAGCGAGAGCGAGCCGCGCCGGCGCAACATGCGCAACACGTGCGAGACGTGTAAAACGTGCAAAACGTGCCAGAGCGCTGGCGCGGCGTGCCTCGGGTCCATTGACGGGCGCCGAGAGAACCGGATAACGTTGCTGGCAAACTGGCTCGTTTCGAGCCACAGGGGAAGGGAATCAGATGCCTGAGCTGCCGCTCGCGCTGATCCACGAGGCGAATCGGGGCACACAGAACCCCGCCCTGGAGTTCAGCGAGCGGCTCCTCCCCCTCCTGTATCCTCGTATCCCACTTTCTCCGCTGCACCGCTGTCGGCATCGCGAGCGCTGCGCAGCGTCGCTCGACACGGGGAGCGGCTGATGGATGACGACGAGCTGTTGCGCGCGTTGAAGCGCATCGCGCAGCAGGATCCGGGGAACGATCCGCGCTGGCGCAAGCTCGCCGAGGAGGCGCTCCCGGAGGACGCGCAGGGCGCCCCGGGCGGCGCCGCGGCGCGCCCGGGTGAGGGCCGGCAGGTGCGCGAGGTCCGGACGCCCCTCGACGACGAGACCCGCGCCCGGCTCGCCGATCAGCTGATCGCCCAGCTCCGGGACCCGCGCGGCGACGCGCCCGCGCCGCCGTCGCCGCCGCGTCCGATGGTCGACCGCAAGTCCGGGATCCGCTTCCGCGGCCCCCACGAGTGGGACTGCGAGGCGGAGGAGCCGGGCGACGCCGCGGACGCGCCGCAGCTCGGCGCCGACGCCGACTCGCTCAGCGGGACGAGCGCGCCCTCGACGACGGACGCGCCGGTCTGTCGCGCGATCGGCGGCGAGTCGGTGCCGCCCGGAGCGTCGGAGCCGCCCTGCGACGCGTGCCCGAGCGCGGCGCCGGGGCCGGCCGCCGCGCGGACGCTGGAGGGAGCGGACCTCGCCGTCAGGCTGCCGCGCGAGCGCCCGGCGTGCCCCGAGCTGATCATCGAGCGACGGACCGCGCGGCGGGATCGGGCGCGGACGCTCATGAGCGCGGCCGGCTGGGTCGTGGCGGGGGCGCTCGTGTCGCTGCTCGCGCTGCGGCCGGCGCCGTTCGCGCCGGGCGCAGCGCCGCTCCCGGAGTACACGATCGCGACGACCCTCGAAGACGGCCCGCAGCAGGGCGATCGTGACCCGGGCGCCCCGCGCCACGTCGGCCGAGGCGCCCGGCTCACGATCGCGCTGGCGCCCGGCGCGCGCGTGCCCGTGCCGGTCGACGTGGAGGTCTTCCTGGTGCAGGGCGGTCAAGCGCGCCCCTGGCCCGTGGCGATCGAACTCGACGGTAGCGGCGGGGCGCGCGTCTCGGGCACGCGCGAGGCGCTCTTCAAGGACGTCGCGGCGGGCGCATGGGAGGTCGTCTTCGTGATCGGCGAGCCCGGGTCGCTGCCGAGCCACGCCGAGGCGCTGCCCGAGGAGCACGCCGTCCAGCTGGCGGGGGGCCGGCTCCTCCGGCAGCGATTGTTCCTTGACTGACCGCCACTTGGACTAAGAGGAAGATCGTTCTTCCCGCGGCGGGGCAGCGAGCGATGCGCGCGCCGGGCGTCGACCGGCGCGCGCGGCGCCGCCTCGCCCCGGGAGGGGCAGAGGTCATCACGCATGAACCGACGGATGTTCAAGAGCAAGATCCACCGCGCGACCGTGACCCACGCGGATCTGCACTACGAGGGCAGCGTCACGATCGACGCCGACCTCCTGGAGGCCGCGGACATCCTGCCCTACGAGGCGGTCGACATCTGGAACGTGACGCGCGGCTCGCGGCTGACGACCTACGCGCTCGCGGGGGCGCGCGGCTCCGGCGTGATCTGCATCAACGGCGCCGCGGCGCACCTCAACCAGCCCGGCGATCTCGTGATCATCGCGACGTTCGCGGACATGGACGAGGCCGAGGCGCGGCGGCACACGCCGCGCGTGCTCCGCGTCGACGGGCAGAACCGGCCCCTCGCCGACCAGCCCCCCGAGACGCCCGGGCCGCTCGCGCCGGGGAGGCCGCTCGACGCCCCGCCGCCGGCCGGCAGCGCGCCCGAGGCGCCGGGGCCGCTCACGCGGCCTGTCGCGCCGCCGTTCACGTCGCTGTTCACGCCCAGCTGACCGCGCGCGTCACCCGGCGTGCGGCAGCGCCCGCGCCACCGGCGCGCGGGCCAGGAGGACGAAGCGCGCCGAGAGCACCGCCGCGACGGCGACGAGCCCCGCGGTGAGCCCGAACCAGAGGCCGCGCACGCCGAGGCCGAGGCCGAAGGCGAGCCCGATCGAGAGCGGCAGGCCGAAGACCCAGTGGGCCGCGAGGTTGGTCCAGAAGGGGAACCGCACGTCGCCCGCGCCGCGCAGCGCCCCGGCGGCGACCGCCTGGATGCCGTCGAACACCTGGAAGAGCGCCGCGATGCGGAGCAGCGGGACGCCGATGGCGATGACCTGCGCGTCCGGGGTGAACGCGCCGATGAGGGCGCGGGGGAACGCGGCGTAGATCGAGGCGCTCACGCACATGATGCCGGCGCCGAGCAGGAGGCCGAGCAGGCCGGGGCGCAGCGGCGACCGGCCCGCGCCCACAGCGTGCCCCACGCGGACGGCGGTGGCCCCGCCGATGCCGATCGCGCCCATGAACGCGAAGGCGGCGAGCCCGATCGCGACCTGGTGCGCCGAGATCACGGTGGCGCCGAGCCGGCCCGCGAGCAGCGCCGTCATCCCGAACACGCCGATCTCGGCGAGCAGCTGCAGCCCGATCGGGACGCCGAGCCGGTAGATCACCGCGACCGGCACGGCGACCGCCTCCTCCCGGGGCGCGGCGCGCCGGCGCCGCGCGGACCAGAGCACGATCGACGACAGCACGACGCTGGCGATGCTCGCGGCGAGCCCCGCGCCGAGCGCGCCGAGCTGCGGCAGGCCGAGCGGCGGCAGGCCCACCCAGCGCAGCGCCTCGTCGCCGCGGACCATCAGGTTGCAGGCGACGACGTTGACGAGGTTCGCCGCGATCACGGCGACGAGCGCGGGCCGCGTCGCGCCGTGGGCCTGGAGGAAGCTCTTGCTGGCGAGGAAGACGGGCCACAGGAAGATCCACAGCGCGTGGCCGAGGATGTACCGGCGCACGCCCGGGACCAGCGCGGGGTCGACGCCCATGGGCGCGAGCGCGAGGGTGGCCGCGAGCGCGGCCGCGAACGCGACGACGCTGACGAGCAGGCTCGCGCGCAGGGTCGAGCGCAGCGCCGCCCACGCCTGCCCCGGGCGGCCGGCGCCTATCGCCTGCGACGCGAGCGGCTCGACCGCGGCCGAGACGCCGACCCCGAGCGCGTTCGACGTGTGGACGATCGTCCGGCCCATGGCGCAGGCGGCGAGCTCGTTGACCGAGACGCGCCCCACGATCGCCACGTCGACGAGCGACATCGCGACGAGCCCGGCCTGCGCGACCGCGATGGGCAGCGCGAGGCGCGCGAGCACGCGCAGCTCGGAGCGCGCGCTGTCGCTGGCGAGGGGGGCGGACGCGAGGTTCACAGGCTCACCGGAATCGAAAAAAGGAGCGCCACCATAGCGCGCCGGGGTGAGGGTGCTCGCGGGGCGGCGCGGAGGTGAGGTTCAGGGAAGAAAGATCAACGATTTCCTTGGGTTCCTGTGCTCTCGACGATCGGATCTGAGAAGAGGAGAAGAAAAAAACGCAAAGACGCAAAGACGCAAAGACGCAAAGACGCAAAGACGCAAAGACGCAAAGACGCAAAGACGCAAAGACGCAAAGACGCAAAGACGCAAAGACGCAAAGACGCAAAGACGCAAAGACGCAAAGACGCAAAGACGCAAAGACGCAAAGACGCAAGGGATGGAGAAAAATCTCTCGGCTCCGAGAGTCGTTCCCGTCCTGGCCTTTGTTCTTTTTGCGCCTTCGCGCCTTTGCGCCTTTGCGTTTTTTCTCTTCTTCCCGCCCGGTGTCTTGACGCTCTCTCTTCGAGCGAGTCGCCGCCGCTCACCAGGCGAGGTGAGCCCTCCCGTCGAGGTACACGCGCTGCGCCTCGCCGAGGCCCGTCGACTCGCCTTCCACGACGCGCAGGATGCCCGTCGCGGGCCCGAGCGTGACGTCGCGCCCCGCCTCGAAGCGCTGCGCCCGCACCAGGGCGCGGTAGGCCTTGTCGAGCAGGAGCGCCCGCTCGCGCGACGGCGCCACGAGGTACGCGAGGTCGCGGTCGCCGCCGGGCGCGCCGCGCCGCACCTCCGCCTCGTCGAGCGCGCCGCCAGGGAAGAAGCGCGCGAGCATCTCCGCGTTCCCACGGTAGTCGTCGGCCCCGCCCGCGCGGCGCAGGTACGTCAGCACCTCGGGCTCCGCATGGCCGGCCTGCGGCACGTCCGGCATCCCGCGCAGGTCCTGGTGCCGCCAGCCCGCGGCGCCGGGCACCTTGCGCGCCAGCGAGAAGGTGTGGTCCACCGTGACGCCTACCGCGCCGTGGCAGCCCATGCACGCGCGGTGCTCCTCCGCCGTTTGCAGCCGCAGCCGGCCCTGCTCGTCCTCGATGAACCCCTGGATCTGCCAGCCGAATGCGTTGCGCAGGCCCACCTCGGGCCCGCCAGCGTGGAACGGCGGCTGCCCCTCCTCCTTCTCCTGGGCCTCGCGCTCGTACGCGCGCGCGATCGCCCAGTCGTCCGGCTCGTCGACCTTGCGCGCGTAGCGCAGCTCCTTCATTCGCGCAGAGAGCAGCGCCGGGCGATCCGGATCGAGGTACCGCACCGAGTGCAGGAGCTCCGTCCCGCGCGGGTAGATCCACGCGCGCACCTCGACGCCGGCCGCCCCGCCGGCGTACCGCGCGGGCAGGCGAAGGACGCGGGTCACCGCGGGCTCGAGCGCGCCGTCGCCGTCGAGATCGAAGCCGGCGAGCAGCTCGCTCACCGGCTCGACCTCCCGCCCCGCCGGGGCGCCCACAGGCCCCGCCTCGCCGACCCGGGGCAGCGGCGATGGCGACGCGATCGCCGCCTCGAGCAGCGCCAGGTTCAGCTTGTAGACCTCGCGCGACGGTGCGCCGGAAGCGTCCTCGCGGAACGCGGCCGGCAGCCGGATGAACACGTCGCCGGCGCTGCCGTTCGTCGGCCAGAAGCTCCCGGGGAACGGCTTGTACCGCACCGCCCGGAAGCCGCTCCCGTCGCGCGCGAAGCCCTCGTCGTCGAGGCCGGCCCCGAGGTCGAGATCCGGCACGTACCCCGGGTAATCCCGGCGCGCCGCGAGCGCCCGGCGCAGCGGCGCGTAGTTGTCCTCCCGGATGTACTCGAGGATCTCGGCGTCGCTCGTCCGCGCGGCGACCGCCGAGAGGTCCTCGAGCAGGTTGGTCCAGGGGTTCCTCCGCGCCGCGTCCGAGAAGCTGTACTCGCGCTGGAGGTCGTGATCCGCGAGCGTGTTCGGGCCGATCCCGATCGTGTGGCACGTCCAGCAGCCGTTCGCGCCGCCGGCCGTGGCCGCGTAGCACACCGGCGGGATCGACGCCTCGGGGTTGCCCGCGTGCCCGGCGCGCGCGGCCGCGGTGGCGAGCGGGTCGTAATCGCCCCCGCCGCAGCCCGCGGCTGCGGCGAGGACGACGGACAGCGCCGCGAACGCCAGGGGCGCGAACAGCAGGCGCTCGCGGCGAGCAGGCACGGAGCTCACTCGGGCAGGAAGGTGACTGCGATCACGCTCGACAGGGCGCCGTCGCCCTTCGGCCAGGTGCTGTAAGCGTTCTCGCCGGGGTGCTGCACGGACATGAAGATCGAGCCCATGTCGGGCGTGAAGGACGGGCCGGTCGCCTCCGCGTCGCTCGGAAAGGCCACGACACGGAACGCCTTGCCGAAGCTCGGCTGGGTCACGTCCGGCTGGCCCTCGCGGTGGGCGGGGTCGAGATCGAGGTAGTAGAACGCGTCCGCGTGGGAGGCCACGCCGAAGTTGCCGTCGGTGCCGAACCACACGCCCCCCTCGCGGTCGAGGAGCAGGTTGTCCGGGCAGGAGGCGTCGAAGTCGCCCTGCGCCTTCGCGCCGTGCCACACCTCGAAGTACCGGAACGTCATGGACGCGCCCGGCTTCGCGGGATCGGCCTCCTCCAGGGCGAAGATCGAGCCCACGGCGTCCGCGCGCTTCGGGGACACGGTCGCGTGCGTGGCCGGATCGTGGAGCTTGCCCTCTTGATCGAGCGCCGTCTGCCCCGTGTGGTTGGTGAACGCCACGTAGACCCGCGGCGTGCCGCTCGGGTCGCGCGGGTTCCACTCGATGTCCTCGGGCCGGTTCAGCTCCATGATGCCGACCTTGTTGCTCACCGTGAACAGCGCGCGCCAGACGTCGTAGTCCGTCTCGAAGCCGCCGATCCCGTTCCAGCTCGCGTCGCGCAGCGCGGCGCCGACGGTCCTGGTCGCGTCGCCGAGCGCGGCCGCGTTCGGCGCGACGGCGGCGCTGTCCACCGAGAGCTCGATCCACTGTCCCGTGCCGGGGGCCGCCTCGGTCGGGGCCGCGCCGGTCGCGACCAGGGTGTTGCCGGTCTTGTTGTCGAGCCCCGCGAGGTGCGCCGCGTAGAGCTTGCCGTCGTCGAGCAGGGCGCGGATCTCCGCCCGCGCCATCCCGGCCGTGTACTTGCCGGCCGTCACGTACTTGAAGATGCGGCCGCCGCGGCGGTCGTCGGTCCCGTAGACCACGATCGGCTGTTCCGGCACGAGCTTCCAGTCGTCGTCGACCGCGAACGTCGCGGCCTCCCAGCGGGCGCGGCCCATGAAGCCGAACTTCTTGTGGCCCGTGCCCGCCTCCGTCGCGCCGTCGTACTCGCCCGCGGGCTTCCCGGGGTCGATCTCGGTGAGGTAGCCGTAGTGGTCGCGGGGCTGCCGACCGTTCGGATCGGAGATGCGCCCGAACTCCGCGCTGGTGCTCGCCTCGAAGACCGGGCTCACCGGCTCGCCCGGGTCGAAGCCCCGATCGGTGAGGAACTTCTGATCGCCCGACCAGCTCGCCTCGAGATCGCCGTAGTAGTCCTGCACGTTCTCCTCGGCGGTGATCACCGTGCCCCAGGGCGTCTGCCCGCCGGCGCAGTCGCCCATGATGCCGGCCACGATCCCCTCGGGGAGCGGCGCGCCGGTCGTGTCGTCCTGGCCCGGGCTCGAGAGCTTGTGCCCCGCGACCCGGCTCAGCGTCTTGCTCGTCGCGTCGTAGCGAACGGCGCTCGCGCTCCGGTCGACCGACCACGCGCCGGTCGCCGGGTCCTGCACGGTCCGGAGCCAGGAGCCGCCGACCTCCCTCTTCTCCCAGCGGATGTACGTGTCGACGTCCTCCTGCGACCAGACGTTCGCCTCGACGTCGTTCTGGAGGACGCCGATCTGGCGCAGGTGCCGGGCCAGCGTGAGGTGCTGCCCGGTCGGCGCGGAGGTCAGCGTCGGGCTCTTTCCGGAGACGTACTCGTGGTTGACCCAGAGCCAGCCGGCCGTGCCGGAGCCGTTCCACTGCGGCGCGTTGCCCGCGGTGGCGGACCACCCCTCGCCGAAGAAGGCGGTGTAGTCGTTGTTGGCGCCGAACCGGGGCGCGTCCGGCGCGGTGCTGAAGGTCAGCGGATCGAGCCAGGTCACCACGATGTCGGAGCGCACGCCGGCGAGCGTCCGGATGGTGTCGGTCGCGGCCGCGTGGAGCGGGAACTGCTCGCCCTGGGGCAGGCTGCCGGCGGCGAACATCTCCACGCGCTCCTTCACGTAGTCCGCGAGGCTCGCGGCGTTGGTCCGCGGCGGCGCGTCCTCGCCGGGATCGCCCTTCGGGCCGGGCTCCCCGTCCTCGCCCGGCGCGCCATCCTTGCCCGGCGCGCCCTCCGCGCCCTCCTCGCCGGGCGCGCCCTCCTGACCAGGCGCGCCGTCCTTGCCCGGCGCGCCCTGCGCCCCGTCATCACCACAACCGCCCCAGAGGGCGGCGAGGCCGCCCGCGAGCACCAGAAGAAACGCCGACCTCAGGGTACGCCTCATCCTCATTGCATCTTCTCCGCCGGGTAATGGCCGCAGACGATGCCTGGAGTTGGTGGCGCCCCGGTGCGACGAGCGCGACGAGTTCTTGTCAGACGTACGTCGCGCACCTCACGAGCGCGCGTCGCTCCTGCGCTCGCGCGATCCGCCGGATGGCGAGATCACGGAAAAGAAGAAAGCGAGATCACCGGCGGGAGGCGCCGCGCTACTCGTCGTCCTCGTCGGGCACGACGACGTCTTGATCGAAGCGCGCGCGCGCCTCGAGCAGCTCCTTGTCGGAGATCCAGGTGCGCTCGCAGCCGTGGAGCGGCGCGACCTGGTAGACGTCCTTGCGCTGCTCACCGTGTCCGTCGTCGAGGACACGGACTACCTCGTGATGGAGCCCGCAGGAGGGGCAGAGCGCTCGCATGAGGGGTCACTATAGTGCGAGCGCGCTGGGTGCAAGGCCCTCCCCGCCGCCGGGCGGCGGCGAGGAAGGTCAGCGCGTGTGGAGGGGGAGAGGCGGGGCGAGAGGGAGGGTGAGGCGGGAAGAGGAGAGGCGGGAGGGGCGCCCGGCTCAGGCCGTGACGCGGGCGCCGGCCGTGGCGGTCTCCTTCTCGCCCGACTTGATGCGCATCCCGTAGAAGGAGCGGTACACGAACACCATCGAGAGCACGAAGAAGATGGCCGCGAGCACGAGGCTCGTCGTGCGGTCGATCTCGATCGCCAGCTCGACCGCGAGGAGGCCGAACAGGGTCGTGAACTTGATGATGGGGTTCATCGCGACGGACGAGGTGTCCTTGAAGGGGTCGCCCACGGTGTCGCCGACGACCGTCGCCGCGTGGAGCGGCGTGCCCTTCTCCTTCAGCTCCACCTCGACGAGCTTCTTCGCGTTGTCCCAGGCGCCGCCGGCGTTCGCCATGAAGATCGCCTGGTAAAGCCCGAAGAGCGCGATGCTGATGAGGTAGCCGATGAAGAAGAACGGCTCGAGGCAGGCGAAGGCGAGCGTCGAGAAGAAGACGCCGAGGAAGATGTTGAACATCCCCCGCTGCGCGTACTGCGTGCAGATCTCGACGACCTTCTTGCTGTCCGTGATCGAGGCCTTCTCCACGCCCTCGAGGCGGATGTTCGCCTTGATGAACTCGACCGCGCGGTAAGCGCCGGTCGAGACCGCCTGGGTCGATGCGCCGGTGAACCAGTAGATGACCGCGCCGCCCGTCACGAGGCCGAGCAGGAACGGCGGGTGGAGCGGCGAGAGCAGCCCCATGACCGCGGTCAGCCGATCGTCGGGCGAGAGCCGCACCGCGTTCGCCACGTGGTTGCTGAGCACGACGATGATCGAGAAGATGAGCGTCGTCGAGCCGACGACCGCCGTCCCGATGAGCACCGGCTTCGCCGTCGCCTTGAACGTGTTGCCCGCGCCGTCGTTCTCCTCGAGGTAGTGCTTGGCCTTCTCGAAGTTCGGGGTGAAGCCGAAGTCCTTCTTCAGCTCGGCCTCGACGTTGGGGACGTTCTCGATGAGCGAGAGCTCGTAGACCGATTGCGCGTTGTCGGTCACCGGGCCGTACGAGTCGACCGCGATGGTCACCGGGCCCATGCCGAGGAAGCCGAACGCCACGAGGCCGAACGCGAAGACGCTCTCGGCGATCATGAGCTTCTCGAGGCCCATGGCGGAGAAGAAGTACGAGATGCCCATCAGCACGACGAGGACGATGCCCATCCAGTACGCGCTGAAGTTGCCGGCGGTCAGACCCGACAGCACGTTCAGCGAGGCGCCGCCCTCGCGCGACGCGGTCACGACCTCACGGACGTGGCGCGACTCGGTCGAGGTGAAGATCTTGATCATCTCCGGGATGATGGCGCCCGCCAGCGTGCCGCAGGTGATGATCGAGGAGAGCTTCCACCAGAGCGTCGTGTCGCCCCCGAGGTTCGGGATCATGAACGCCGAGACCGCGTAGGTGAGCGCGACCGACACGATCGAGGTCAGCCAGACGAGGCGCGTCAGGGGGGCCTCGAAGTTCATCTTGTCGGCGTCGCCGTACGACGCCTTCGCGATCGCCTCGTTGAGCAGGTACGAGCCGATGCTCGCGAGCACCATCACGATGCGCATCACGAAGATCCAGACGAGCAGCTGGACCTGGACGGCCTGGTCGGGGACGGCGAGGAGGATGAACGAGATGAGCGCGACGCCGGTGACGCCGTACGTCTCGAAGCCGTCGGCGCTCGGGCCGACCGAGTCGCCGGCGTTGTCGCCGGTGCAGTCGGCGATGACGCCCGGGTTGCGCGCGTCGTCTTCCTTGATGTTGAAGACGATCTTCATGAGGTCGGAGCCGATGTCGGCGATCTTCGTGAAGATGCCGCCCGCGATGCGGAGCGCGGAGGCGCCGAGCGACTCGCCGATGGCGAAGCCGATGAAGCACGGGCCGGCGTAGTCGCCGGGGATGAAGAGCAGGATCATCAGCATGAGCATGAGCTCGGTGCTGATGAGGACCGCGCCGATGCTCATCCCGGCCTTGAGCGGGATCGCGTACGTCGGGAACGGCTTGCCCTTGAGGCTCGCGAACGCGGCGCGCGAGTTCGCGAACGTGTTGATGCGCATGCCGAACCACGCGACGCCGCAGCTGCCGGCGATGCCGACCAGGCTGGCCAGCAGGATGACCACGACCTTCGTGGCCTCCATGTGGCGCAGCACGCCGAAGTAGAGGACCATGACCGCGCCGATCAGGACCTCGAGGAGCAGGATGAACTTGAACTGCGTGACGAGGTACGTCTTGCAGGTCTCGTAGATGAGCTCCGAGATCTCCCGCATCGCGCGGTGGACCGGGAGCTTGTTCAGCTGCGAGAAGATGATGATCCCGAAGGCGAACCCGAGCGCGCAGACGCCGATGCCGCCCAGGAGGAGCGTGCGGCCGTCGACGCCGCCGAACGACTGGGAACCCAGGTCGGGGAGGACAAGATCAGATTCACTGGCGCTGGCGAGCCCGCCGCTGAGCAGCAGGGCGAGCGCAGCGAGCCCGGCCAGCAGCGGTGCAAGCCAGGCCTTTTGAGACCGGATGACGTTCATGGACGGTGTGCCTCCATCGCAAGTACCGAGGCGGAGAGCGGCGCCGTCGCCGCTCGCAGCTTCGTGGTTCCGAGGGGTTGGCCGCCTGCGTAAAGGGGAAGGGGAACCGGCGTGCCGCCGGATGGGTTCTTGCTCTAACGCCGACGCTTCAGCACAGCCTCGCCCCTCAGCGACCGGCGGTGTCGGGATGCCCGGGAATGCCGGGTGAGCCGCCACCGTGACCGGGACCGCCGAGGCGCGCGCTAGCTACCATGCGTCGCAGACGCCGTCGAGAGGGTGCGATGCGCGCGCACGACGAGTGTCCTTGTCAGGGCCGCTGCATCAGGGGATGGCGTAGGGAGATCGCGTAGGATCGCGCGGAAACATGGAGGAGCGCGCATTACCGCGCTCCTCCGTGGATTGTCGTGTTCAGTTGCGCTCGGTCGCGTTCAGTCGCCGGTCGGAGCCGGAGAGCCGCTGATCGGAGCCCGAGTCCGCGTTGGGGCTGGCGTGCGACGTGAGGAGCTCCGCCACGAGATCCCGACACTCCGGCTTGTTGCGGAGGTGGCTCAGGAGCAGGTTCGAGGCCTCGCTGAACGACTTCTCGTACGCGAGCCCCTCGCGCGTGCGCGCCGCGACGCGCTCGCGCCCCTGCGCGAGGTCCTCCTCGAGGGCCTCGGCGTAGCGGGCGAGCTGGGCGCGGAGCTCGTCGATCTGGCGGCGCAGGTCGCGCGCGTTCGCCTCGCGCGCGTTCTTCTTGTGCTCGTAGCGCCCGAGCTGCTCGCGCTTCGCCTGCGCGGTCGCGCCGGCCGCGCCCGCGCGCTCGTAGACGAGCGGATCGTGGTTGCCCTGGCGGGCCGCCGCGTCGGCGAGCTGGCGCGCGGAGAGCGCGAGCTTCTCGGCGGCGGCGAGCTCCACGCGGACCTTCTCGACGTCCTCGCCGTCGGCCATCGCCTCGCGCATCACGCGCGACTCCTCGTGCGCGAGCTCCTCGACCTTGCGGCCGATCTCGGCGCGCAGCGCGCGGCCGCGGCGCTCGAGCGCCTCGAGCTTGCGGGTGAGGCTCGCGACCTCGCCCTCGAGCTTGTTGGCGCGCGCGGCGAGATCCCAGGCCTGCGCGAGGCCGTTCTGCACCTCCTGCGGCACCTGCCCGGACGGGTAGGCGCGGGAGACCATGCGCGAGAAGAGCGCGGCGCGGCTCGCCCACTCGATGACGCCCGCGCTCTGCGGCGGCGGCGGCGGCGGCGGCAGCGGCACGCCTTCGCCCCCCTCGACCTCCCAGGCGTGGGCCGGGAGCCCGCGCTGGAGCGCCTTCAGCTCCTCCTGGAGGTGGTGGGCGTCGCGGTAGCGCTTGCGGATGTCCTTCTCGAGCAGGCGCAGCACGATCGACTCGCCCTGCGCGTGGGCGTCGGGGCGGATCGAGCGCGGGCGCGGCGGCGCGTGGGTCCGCTGCATCTCGAGGAGGGTGTCGCGGTCGTTCGCGCGGAAGGGGAGCTGCCCGGTGAGCATCTCGAAGAAGAGCACGCCGAGCGCGTAGAGGTCCGACTGCGCCGTCGCCTCCTCGCCGCGGGCCTGCTCCGGCGACATGTACTCGGGCGTCCCGAAGACCGCGCCCTTCGGGGCGAGGCGCGGGTCGCGCGCGATGGCGGCGAGGCCGAAGTCGAGGATCTTGACGAAGTCCTTCCGGCCACCGCGGTGGGTGAGCAGGATGTTGTCGCTCTTCAGGTCGCGGTGCACGACGCCGAGATCGTGGGCGCGCGCGAGCGCGGCGCACATCTGCTCGAGGATGTCCACCGATCGCGCGATCGGCATCGGGCCGCGCGCGAGCTCCGCCGAGAGCGGCGTGCCGACGAGGTACTCCATGACGAGATAGAGCTCGCCCTCCTCGGTCTCGCCGATGTCGTGGATATCGATGATGTGGGCGTGATCAACGCGGTTTGCAGCGCGCGCCTCGCGCAGCATCCACGCGCGGAGATGGGTCTCTCCGCGGAGATCGGGCCGGATGAGCTTCAGGGCGACGACCCGGTCGATCAGCACGTGACGGGCGCGGTAAACGACGCCCATGCCGCCTTCGCCAAGCCGTGCCTCGAGCCGGTACCGGCCGGCCACGACCTTCCCGATCAACGGATCGGTGCTCGAAGCCTTGGGACCTGCCGGTCGCTGAATCGCGCGCTCCATGGTGCCTTCGTTTCTCCTCAGCGCTCCCCGGAAGTGCGTTTCGCTTGTCTCAGGGGCCTTATTGCGCTGTGCGGTGAGTCGGATCGCTCGCTGAAGGTATCCGGTTTGAAACAGCCGGTCTACGGGCCCGCGATCGGATGGAGAGGAATCTCGGGCGCGCTCCGCGTGGGTGGTGGGGTGGGAGACCCGCGCCGATTGCGCGATGGTCAAGCCTCCGCAGACGGCCGCGCAGCCGGGGGCGCATCGGCTTGCGGGCGGGCGCTCCCCGGGCGAGGATCGAGGGGCAGGCGGCAGACGAAGCGCGCGCCCAGGACCGAGGCCAGCGCGCCGCGGCGCGGGCCGGCGCCACGCCCGTCGTCTGCCGGCGCGAGGGCGAGCGTGCCGCCGTGCCGACGGACGATGTCCGTCGAGATCGAGAGCCCGAGGCCCGTCCCCTGCCCTCGCGGCTTCGTGGTGAAGAACGGGTCGAAGATGCGCTGCGCGAGGTCGGACGGCACGCCGGGGCCGCTGTCGGCGATCGCGACGGCCGCCATGTCCTCATCGATCCACGTCTCGACGCAGATCGCCGGCGCGCCGGGCGGGCACGGCGCTGCGCCGCCCTCGCCGTCCCCCACCCCGCCGCCCTCCGCCCCGGCCGGCGAAGGCGGCGCCGGCGGCGCCGGCGGCGCGGCGGCCGTTTCCTCCAACGCCTGGATGGCGTTCACGAGGAGATTCATGAAGACCTGGTTGATCTCACCGCTCCGGCAGGTGACGGGCGGCAGCTCGCCGTAGCGCCTGATCACCTCGATGCGCGCCTGCCGGAGCCGCGGGCCGAGCAGCAGCAGCGTCTCCTCGAGCCCGGCGTGCAGGTCGACGGGCAGCGGCTCGCCCGAGACGCGCGAGAAGCTCTTCAGGTTGGTGACAATGCGGACGCTGCGCTCGACCGCCCGGTGGACGACGGTCGAGATGCCGACGAGATCGTCGAGCGCGGCGTCGGCCTGGAGCCGCTCGCGGAGCGCCTCGACGGCGCGGCGGCGGTCCTCCGGGAGCTCGCGCTCGGCCGCCCGGTAGGCGTCGAGGACGGCGCGGAGCTCGGCGGCGCGTTCCTCGATGGGCTGGGCCGCGCCGGCGATGGCGTTCAGGGGGTTATAGATCTCGTGGGCGACGCCGGCGACGAGCTCGCCGATGGAGGCGAGCCGCTCGCCCTGGATGAGCGCGGCCTGCGTCCGCCGGAGCTCGGAGAGCGCGCGCGTGAGCTCCGCGGTGCGCGCGGCGACGTTCTCCTCGAGGCCGGCGCGCTCGCCCTCGAGCTCGGCGATCGTGCGGGACAGCGCCTGCCGCATGCGCTCGACGCTCTCGCCGAGGCCCACGACCTCCTTTGGCCCGGACAGCCGCGGCACCACGGCGTCGAGCTCGCCGCGCGCGACCTCGTCGGCGGCGCGGGCGAGCTGCGTCATGGGCCGCGAGAGCTCGCGCGCCGCCCGCGCGACGACGCCGAGGGCGGCGAGCACGAGGAGGGAGAACGAGGCGAAGAGGGCGGTGACGGCGTTGAAGTCCTCGTTGAACGACGAGCCGGTCGCGAGGGCGCGGTAAAGGCCGATGGAGGAGAAGAGCGAGAGGAGCCCCGTGAACAGGAGCGGCAGGCCGAAGTCGCGGAGCATGCGCCGTCGGAGGGGCATCGGGGGCGCGCCGCCGCGCTCGGGGGCGCCCGTCCACGCGCGCAGGAGGTCGACGGCCCGCGCGACCGAGTCCTTGTGCCACGCGCGCTGGTAGAACGAGACGCCGAAGCCGAAGAGCGCGCCGAAGCCGAGCTGCATGAGCGCGTCGGCGTGGCCGAAGGCGGCGCCGGGGCGCACGTAGGCGATGCCGATCGCGGTGCACGCGAGCCACAGCGCGAAGTTGAGGGACGCGAGCACGTCGGGGAGCCGCTCCGCGCGGGCGAGGCCGCGGCCGAGCAGCGCGCGGTCGCCGGACGGGCCGGCCTCGAGGGCGGCGACGATCGCGCGCGTGGCGGGGCGCACGGCGAGGGTGAAGCCGAGGGTGCCGGAGAGCGCGAGGAGCGGGACGACCTCGAACCACGCGTGGAACACGAGCTGGCTCTGGGTGCGGAGGAACGCGACGGAGAAGAGCAGCATCACGTGGCCGCCGACGATGCCGGCGGCCGTCGCCGACTCCGCGAGGCGCGGCCGGAGCGCCGCGGCGAGGGCGCGCGCGGAGGCGGCCTCGGAGGCGCCGCCGTCGGGCGCGTCCGCGCGGAACAGGGCGCGGTAGATGGCGCGGCGCATGCCGCCGGCCATGACGCCGAAGGCGACGGTGGTGACCAGGAGGCCGAGCCACGCCGGCGGGGTCGCGTGGCCGATCCCGAGCGGGCTTGGCCACGAGGGGGGCGCGGCCGGGGCGCCCCGCCCGGCGAGGGGCAGGACCGCGAGCGGCCACGAGAGGGTCCGGATCGCCGCCGCGATGGCGAAGCCGCGGTCGCCGCGCCGGACGAGCACGCCCGAGAGCGCGGCCGAGAGGGCCATCGAGGCGAGCAGGAGGATGGCCGGCCACGGCGTGGTGAGGGCCGCGGGGACGACCGCCGAGAGGAACAGGAGCGCGGAGAACAGCTCCCAGCCGTTCGCGACGAGCTCCGCGCGGGCGCGCGGCGTGCGGAGCAGGGAGAGCGGGGGCGAGGGCACGGGCGGGCGGGCATGGAAGCCCAGGGCCCGCGCCTGCGCAACGGCGGGCGGCGGCTGCGGGCGAGCGCACGGCCGGATGGCTCACGGCTGGCTCACGGAGGCGGTCGAGCGCCGCCTCCGCGCGCCGTGGTGCGTCACCGGCCGGAGAGGCGCACGCCCGGGAGGACCTTGCGGCGCTCGACGACCTCCTCGAGCGCGTCGGCGTCGATCAGGAGGTGGGCGCGCAGGCTGCCCTCGATCGCCGAGAACGCCTTGCCCTGGTACCGCACCTCGCCGCCGGGCCCGGCCGCGAGCCAGTAGTTGCCGCCGAGGGCGCCGCCCTCGGGGGGCGCGACTGGGACGGCGAGGAGCGGCCCCGCGTTGCCGGGAAACGGATCGGGCGGGGTCGCGAAGCCGGGGAACGACGGCGCGGGCGCGGAGGGCTCGGGGGCGGCGGAGAACGCGAGCGACGCGCCGGGCTCGAAGCTCACCGAGAGGACGCCGCCGCGCGCATCGATGGCGACGCCGGGCGTGCGCTCCTCGACGACGACCTCCTCGATGACCTTCCCCGAGACGAGCAGGAGCTTGTGGCTGCTCGTGATCTGCGAGCGCTCGGACGTGAGCTCGCGGCGCAGCGCGACCTCGTGAGAGAGGTAGAACTGGAGGTTTTTCACGTCCCTGTCGGTCAGATCGTGCTGCACCCGGAGCTCGTGCGTGAACGGGACGAGGCGGGGGCCGCAGCCGGTCAGGGTGACGAGAAAGGCGACGGCGAGCGCGAGGAGGACCGCAGCGGGCGCCGGGCGCTTGCGCGCGAGATGGCGCTTGCGCGCGAGATGGCGCTTGCGCGCGAGATGGCGCTTGCGCGCGGGATCGAGCCTGCGCGGACCGTGAGACGAGCGGACGCGGAGCAGCATGGGAGCCCTCGTGGAGGCGCCCCGACGCGAAGGCCGAGGGCGCACCTCTTCGCAACGGCGGCCCCGGGCGGAGCTTACAGCAGGCGATCGAGCGGCGCTCCGGGGCTCCGGCGCGCGTGGCTCACCGCCAGTAAAGCGTCGCCCGCCCCATCGCCGTGAACGGCCACCCCGGCGAGTAGGTGGACGCCGGTGACTCGCCGTGAGCGAACCCGCGGAGGAAGTACTGGCTCGCCTTGCCGCCACCGGCGTGCTGCACAGCGAAGAGCCCGGGGACCGCCTCGACGGTGTCGCCGACTTCCTGCTGTCCACCGCTTCCCAGCCCTCTCGGGCCAGTGCTCGTCGTGGAGGTCGTTCTCGCTTACCGCTGCGGGGCAGCCCCGGATTCTCACCGGGTTCCCTATTGAGCCTGGGCAAGGGCCCAGGCACCAGCACGGCGCGCACCCTGTTGCGGCGCAGGAACGTCTGTCAACGGTTCGCGCTGGGCTCAGTCGAGGAACGTGAGGCGCGGCGTCGCCTCATAGATGACGCCCGGCCCCATCGGGGAGTGCGACCTGGCGACGACCGCGCCGTTGCCCGTGAACCCCCAGCCGCTGTCCGCCTTGATCGCGCGCACCTCGGGCACGAAGGCCGGGTCCTTGTCGATATAGGTCCATCCGAATTTCACGCGGCCATAAGCGTGGCTGCCGACGTTCACGACGTCCTCGGTCGTCAGGATCCTGATCTGCGAGAGCTCGATCGTGGCGTGATCGCCGCTGAGGACGAACAGCGCGGCCAGGCTCGAGTCCGGCGGATAAGGGAGCGTGTCGTTCGTCACCGCGTTGAGGTTCACCCCGTACAGCCCGAAGTAGGAGAACTCCCGCGCTGTCACGCGCTGCACGGCCCTGGACGGCGTCCCCGACGACTCGTCGACCCGGTTGGCCGTCATGGCGACGGCGACCGAGATGTCGTTCGCGCCGTTCGTCTGCCCCTCTCCCTGGATGGTGAGGCGCTGGAACTCCGAGAGCACCACGGGCGTGTTCCACACGAACGCGCTGTCCCTGGGCAGGGTGACCTCGACATCGCGGCTCGTCGCGAGGAGCGCGTTCAGCTGATCGCCCAGGTCCGTCTCCGTGTCGCTCAGCGTGACCTCGTTCTTCACGTCCGCCCGGTTCCACGGCGTCATTGCCCGCGCCTTCGCGAGCGCCGCGCCGAGCTCGTCGAGCTGCTGCGGCGCCACGCGGTCGGCGTACTTCGCGTACGGCACCGGGCTCACCGCGGCGCCGGTGACAACGGCCTGCCCGCCGACGAGCACGTCGTACGTCACGTCGCCGCCGTCGAAGAGCGTCTTCGGGCATGAGGCCAGCGGGATCTCGACGCTGAAGGCGCCCTCGTCGTCGGGCGTCACGGACAGCGCCGCGGGGGAGCACGCCTCCTCCCCTTCCTTCTTGAAGACGAAGGCGAGCTTTTGCGGACCGGTCGTGCCGGTGAGCACGCCGGCGAACGTGAGCGCGTCCCTCGACCCGGCGCCCGGCGTCGCCCGCGCGACGTAGAGCGTGCCGCACACGCTCGCGAGGACGAGGCCGCCGGCGGCGAGCGCCATCCAGACGGCGCGCCGGAGCGGGATCATGGCGGGAGCGCCGGGCGGCGGAGCGGGCGGGTCGCCGTTCATCGGAGCACCCCCGTGAGCGAGATCGTTCGATCCGCGGTCTGCCCGCGGGCGGCGCCGTGCCAGGAGAGGACGCCGCGGAGGCGGACGCCGCCGGCGCTGCCCTCGGCCGCCCCGGCGACGAACCCGCCCTGGAAGCGGCTTGTTCCGGGCGCGCGCGGGGCGCCTTGCTTGTCGAGATCGTCGAGCCCGGCGATCGTGTTGCAGCCAAGCGCGAGGGGGGCAGCGACGAGGCCGAGGAAGAGCAATCGGCGTGTCATGGCGTGTTCGCTTTCAGAAGGTCCCCCGGAGGCAGAAACCCCCGGGCGCGAGGGCGGGCGAGACGACGAGGCCGGTCCTCGCGGGCTCGGGCCTGCGCAGGAAGAGGCCGGTGACCCCTGCCGCGGCGCCGGCCCCGGCGAGGAGGAACGAGACCGTGGATACGGTACCAAGCAGGCGCGCGCCGTCGAGGTCGTCGAACCGCTCCGGCGGGCAGTGGTTGTTCACGCAGTCCTCCTTCAGCGAGGACGCTCTGGACAGCGTGATCGCGCCCGTGATGCCGCCGACCGCGAGGCCCGCGCCCGCGACGCCGAACCCGACGAGCACGAGCGGGCCGAGCCCCGGGCGCGGCCCTGCCGCGGGGCCCGGCGCGGCCGGCGCCGCGGCCCGCGGCGGCGCGGGCGGGCGCGCGCTCGGCCCCGCCCCGCCGAGCGCGAGCGGCACCTCGACGTGCTTGCCCTTCTCGACGGTCACCTCGACCCGCTGCTCCGGGTGCCCGGCCACCTTGCCCACGACGACGTGGCTGCCGGGGTTGACCTTGCGCGGGACCGCGAGCGCGGCGGCCGGGATCGACTCGCCGTCGACCTTGACCTGCGGGGCGCTCCCGGGCGGCGCGCTGATCTTGAGGCGCAACGACGGGATCTGCGGGGCGATCTCGTCGATGAGCTGCTCGGCCTCGGCCCGCGCGGCGCGCGTGCGCGGCGTCTCGCGGTCCTCGGGGAGGCGCACGACGTCGCGGAGCGTGTCGGACGCCTCGACGAGGCGCCCCATCAGGAGGTACGTGCGGCCGAGCTCGAGCCCCGTCACCGGCGTGTGCACGAGCGCGTGCGCGGCGCTCAGCTTCTCGAGCGCGGCGTCGAGCTGGCTCGCGTCGCGCAGGTCGAGCCCGTCGATGAGGAGCTGCCGCGCCGTCTCGTTGTCGGACGCCGACTGCGCCCCGGCGCGCGCGGGGAGCGCGGCGAGGGCGCTCGCGAGGAGGACGGCGCCGAGGCGGCGCGCGCGGCTAGCGGATGTCGATGTCACGCTTCTTCTTGGGGGGCGGCTTGGTTGTCGAGCTGGCCGGGACACCGGGAGCGCGCGGCCTCGGCGGCGAGGCCGCGCCGCGAGCGGCGGCCCCGCCGGGGGCGGCGCTCGCGCCCGGCGGGGGCGCGGCGGCCCCGCCGGCGTCGGCCGACGCTGTCGCGCTGCCGCCTGGCGCTGTCGCGCTGCCCGCTGGCGCTGTCGCGCTGTCGCCTGGCGCTGCCGCGCTGCCGGGCGGCGCGGCGGAGGGGGCGCCCGGCAGCCCGGGGCCCGGCGCGCTGGCGGGCGCAGGCGCCTGCGCGTCGGCGGGCTGGATCGCCGCAGCCGCCGTCGTGGCCGTGCCCGCGACGCCAGCGCCCGCCTCCGCGGAGGCGGAGCTCGCCGCCCCCTCACCTCCGCCCCGCGCGCGCAGCACGAACGCGGCCGCTCCCAGCGCCACGATCGCTCCCAGCACCGCCAGCGGCACCAGCACGCGCCCGGGGGAGATCGACGCGCTCGACGCGCTGCGCATCGTCGCGCCGGTACCGAGCGCCGTGACGGCCGGCGCCGCGGAAGCCGGCGTCAGCGCCGGGCGCCCGGCCGCGAGGTGCAGCGGCGTCGAGGCGTGCGGCGGCATCGACGGGTGCGGCGGCGTCGAGACATACGGCGGCGTCGAGGCGTGCGGCGGGCCGCCCCGCGGCCACGTGTCCACCGGAGGCGGCCCGAAAGGCGCCGAGCCGACGCGCAGGTCGGCCGCGGCGGACGGGCCCTGCAGCGCCCGCGCGAGCTCGTCGGCGAGCTCGCGCGCGGTGCTGAAGCGCGCGCCCGGGGAGCGGGCGCACGCCCGCAGGAACCAGGCATCCACGGACGGCGGCAGCGACGGATTCAGGCGCGTGGGCGGCGTGATCTCGCCCTGACAGATCGCGATCGACTGCGCGCCGATCGTCTGCTCGTCGAACGGCCGCCGCCCCGTCAGGCACTCGTACGTCACGACGCCGAGCGACCAGAGATCGGTGCGCGCGTCGACCCGGGAGCCCACCACCTGCTCGGGGCTCATGTAGTAGGGCGTCCCGAGGGTGACGCCCGTCCTCGTCGCCGCGAGATCGCCTGTCTCACCGATCTTCGCGATCCCGAAGTCGAGCACCTTCACGAACGCCTCGCCGTGGCCGACGTCGCAGAGGAAGATGTTGTCGGGCTTGATGTCCCGGTGGACGACCCCGCGCTCGTGGGCGCGCCCGAGCGCCTTCGCGACCTGCCACACGATCGCCACGACCTCGTGCGGCGGCAGCGGGGCGCGCTCGGCGAGGAGGTGCCGCAGGTCGCGGCCCTCGAGCAGCTCCATGGCGATGTACGGGACGCCGTCGGGCGCGAGCCCGTGGTCGATCATCTGCACGACGTGCGGGCTCTTCACCTGCGACGCGAGCGCCGCCTCGCGCTGGAAGCGCGCGACCATCTCCGGGCTCTTCGCGAAGGTCTCGTTCAGGAACTTGACGACGATCTGCGTCCTCAGCCCGAGGTGCTCCGCGACCCAGACGCTGCTCATCCCGCCCTGACCGAGCGGCCGGGCGAGCCGGATGTGCGGCGTGACATGGAGACCGGGGTACGGCATGGCGGCGAGGCGCCCGCGAGCGAGGCGCCTGCAGGCGAGAGCGCCCGCGCGCGGGGAGCCCGGTCAGGATAAGGGAACCCTCTCGACCGCGCGAGCGCCTGCGACGAGCCCAGCCGCAGCGCGTCCGCCCCGCATCGCGCTCCATCGCGCTCCGCGCCGGCCAGCGTCGCGCTCCGCGCCGGCCAGACGTGCGGCCTCGAGCAGGATGGGCTCGCTCCTCCGTGGGTCGCGTGCTACACGGCCGCCGCCGTATATGCCGCGTAACGATCTCCGCAACATCGCCATCGTCGCCCACGTCGACCACGGGAAGACGACGCTCGTCGATCACATGCTCCGCCAGTCGGGCGCCTTCCGAGAGAACGAGGTCGTGGCCGAGCGGGTCATGGACTCGAACGACCTCGAGCGCGAGCGCGGCATCACCATCCTCGCGAAGAACACGAGCATCCGGTACCGCGGGGTCAAGATCAACATCGTCGACACGCCCGGCCACTCCGACTTCGGCGGCGAGGTCGAGCGCACGCTGATGATGGCCGACGGCGCGCTGCTGCTCGTCGACGCCGCCGAGGGCCCGCTGCCGCAGACGCGGTTCGTGCTCTCGAAGTGCCTCCAGCGCGGCTTCCCGGTCATCGTCGTCATCAACAAGATCGACCGCAGCGACGCGCGCGCCCACGAGGTGCTCTCCGAGGTGTTCGACCTCTTCTGCGACCTCGAGGCGAGCGACGCGCAGATGGACTTCTCGACGCTCTACGCCGTGGCGAAGTTCGGCCAGGCGAAGCGCGAGCTCGAGCACGAGGCCACGGACCTCCAGCCGCTCTTCGAGACCATCCTCGAGCGGGTCCCCGCGCCCGCGGGCGACCCGGACGGGCCGCTCCAGGTCATCGTCTGCAACACGACGCACGACGACTACGTGGGCCGGCTCGCGGTCGGCCGCGTGGTCCGCGGCACGGCCCGGTCCGGCGCCGACGTCGCGCTCCTCGGCGAGGACGGGCAGTCGCGCGGCTACGTGAAGATGCTCTACGCCTACGAGGGGCTGAAGCGCGTCGCGGTCGAGAGCGCCGTCGCGGGCGAGGTGATCGCCATCGCGGGGCTCGATTCGGTCACGATCGGCGACACGATCGCGGATCTCGGGCAGCCCGAGGCGCTGCCGCGGATCGTGGTCGAGGAGCCGACGATCAAGATGAAGATCGGCGTGAACACGTCGACGTTCGCCGGCAAGAGCAAGCAGTCGAAGTACCTGACGAGCCGCCACCTGAAGGAGCGGCTCGAGCGCGAGGCGATGAAGAACCTCGCGATCCGGGTCGAGCCGACCGAGGTGCCGGACACCTTCGTGGTGCTCGGCCGCGGCGAGCTCCAGCTCGCGATCCTGGTCGAGACGATGCGGCGCGAGGGGTACGAGATGCAGCTCTCGAACCCCGAGGTGGTGACGCGCGAGATCAACGGCGAGGTGATGGAGCCGGTCGAGCTCGTGGTCGTGGACGTGCCGGACACCTACGTCGGCATCGTGACCGAGCGCCTCAGCAGCCGGCGCGGCCGGATGGTGAAGATGACGAACCCCGGCTTCGGGCGCGCCCGCCTCGAGTTCCGGGTGCCATCGCGCGGGCTCATCGGCTTCCGCGGCGAGTTCCTGACGGCGACGCGCGGCACGGGCCTGCTCAACACGATGTTCGACGGCTGGGCGCCCTGGGGCGGCCCGATGATGCGCCGCCCGACCGGGGCCATCGTCGCCGACCGCGCCGGCGTGGCGACCCCGTACGCGCTGCACCACCTGCAGCCGCGCGGGATGTTCTTCATCGTCCCCGGCGTCGAGGTCTACGAGGGGATGATCATCGGCGAGCACAACCGGCCGAACGACACCGACGTCAACGTCATCAAGGAGAAAAAGCTGTCGAACGTGCGCAACCACGGCAAGGACGAGAACGTCCTCCTGGCCAGCCCGCGGCTGCTCACGATCGAGACGGCGATGGAGTGGATCGACGGCGACGAGCTCGTCGAGGTCACGCCCGACGCGGTGCGCGTCCGCAAGAAGGTGCTCGCGTGCAACCGTCGGGAGCGCCGCGAGGACGCGATCGAGCAGTCGCAGGCCGTGGAGTGAGCCGCCGGGCGCGCGCGGGATCGATGTGGCGCGCGCCCCCGCCCTCCCCGCCCCGGTGTACTATCGCCGCATGAGAACGGCGCTGGTCTCGGCGGTCCTGGCCTCGCTCGTCGCGCTCACGGGGGCGAGCGCCTGCGGCGGAAGCGTCGTCGTCGACGGGTCCCCCGGGAGCACCGAGGGCTCCGGGGGCGCGGGCGCCGCGTCGGACGTGGGCGCGGGCGCCGCGCCAGGCGTGAGCGCGGGCCCGCAGTCGTCGAGCGCGAGCGTGGGCCCGCAGTCGTCGAGCGCGAGCGGCGTGGACCCGGTCGACGCGCAGATGGCCTCGTGCGGCTCCTTCTGCGCGCTCTTCGACAGGGCGTGCCCGGAGAACGGCTGTCGCGAGGCCTGCGCGGAGCTGCTCTCGGCGCCGCGGCCCTGCAACGCGCTGACCGCGCCGTACTTCGACTGCATGAGCACCGGCATCCAGATCGCGTCGACAACGCCCTGCCAGCAGATCGCGCGGTGGCTCGGCCCGCTCTTCGAGTGCCTGGGCTCCAGCGCGTCCGCGTGCGAGACGCCGTTCAAGGAGGTCTGCTCCGAGGCCTTCGAGGAGCACCGGGCGTGTCAGCTCGACGGCGCCCCGTAGTTCCGCCCGCCAGAAGTCCGGCCAGCCATGGCCGACTTCTGCGCCGCTTCGCGGCGGCTTCGCGCGGGCGGCCCTAGCACTACTGCGGGAAGTCGCCCCGGATCAGCAGAAAAACCGCCAAGGCACCAAGGCCGCCAAGAGGAGAGGGGAAGGGCCGTCCCTGCATTTCCCCCTCCTATTTCCCTGGTTTTTGGCGCCCTTGGCGTCATGGCGGTTCGCCTCCCAGCCCGACTTCCCGCAGTAGAGTTCGTCCCGTTCGCCGGCTGGGACGCGGCGGGCGCCCGGTGGTTCGGCTACCCGACGTTCTGGGTCAACCGCCTGGGGCTGCCGGCCGAGGAGCTGGGCGTGACCGCGGATGCCGCGGGAGCGAGCCTGGCCGATCTGATCGAGTTCGTGGCGGCAGGGGCGTGACCGGCCCGGCGCGCCAGGGCGGGATGACACCGAGAGGGAAGCCAGCCTTGCGACCGGCGTGCCGACTTCCATGGCGACTGGAACTATCAAGTGGATCCACGATGAAGTTGAGCATTTTATCATGCTACAACGCCTGATTGATCACCTATGGGGCGGGGACTCACGGCGCGTCCGGCGGGCGGCTGGGGGTGATCACGAGGGGCGGTGGGCGTGAGCGCCGAGGAGGCTCCGGGTGAGCGGCCCCCCGTCGACGAGGAGCTCGTGCAGCGCCTCCTTGAGGTGCTCCTCGCCGACCGCCGTTCCGCGCCCCGCGTCGGCCGCGAACAGCGCCGCCCGCCTCAGGAGCTCGCGGATGAACGCCGCGCTCACCCCCTCGGTCCGCGCGATGAGCGGCGCGAGGTCGTCGCCCCTGAGCGAGAGGCCGCGCCCGTAGAGCGCGAGCAGCTGCCGCCGGCAGTCGGCGTCCGGCAGCGGGATCTCCACGGCGAGATCGATCCGCCCCGGCCGCGCCGCCAGCGCCGGCTCCAGGGCCTGCGGGCGGTTGGTGGTCAAGAGGAAGATCACGTCGGTGTCCTCCGCGAGGCCGTCCATCTGGTTCAGGAGATCGAAGAGCAGCGGGGAGCGGCAGCTCGCGTCCGCGCTGTCGCGGTCCTGGGCGATGATATCGACGTCCTCGAGCACCACGAGCGAGGGCTGGAGCGACCGCGCCATCGCGCAGGCCTCCCTGAGGAGCTTCACCCCGAGCCCGGTGAGGAGCAGGGTGGTGCGCTCCCGCATCTGGCCCGCCAGGTACATCGCGGTCAGGGTCTTGCCGGTGCCCGGGGGCCCGTAGAGGAGCAGCCCGCGCTTCAGGTGTCGCCCCGAGGTGAGCAGGGTCTCTCTGTGCCGGGAGAAGCCGATGGTCGACCGCTCGAGTCGCGCGAGCAGCGCCTCGGGCAGGATGAGCGCGTCGCGCTCGATCCGCGGGAGGCTTTGGAGCTCGATCTTGGTCCCGGGCGAGAAGCCGTCCGTGGTCTCGCTCAGGGTGACGACGCGGCTGCGGTAGACGTTGAGCCGGCGCATCAGGACGCGGAGCTCGGCGAGGAGGCGCTGGGCGCGCTCGTTGTCCCCCGCCATCACCTCGACGGTGAGCTGGCTGCGCCGGAACCCGGCGTCGCTGGGGCCGCGCACCAGGAGCGCGAAGCGGTCGCCCCCGCGGCCGAAGAGATAGATGCCGCCGACGACGCAGGCGATGACGCGCTCCTCGTCGAGACGGACGTTGCGGTACTGCACGGGCCCCTGCGAGGGCGGCGCTCCGCCGATCCCGGGCATCGCCGGGGGCGGCGAGAGGAGATCGGGAAGGCTCACCCCCCGGAACACATCGCCGCCGGAGACTCCGAGCAGCTCGGAGGTGAACCCGCCGTCGCGGAGGTGGGTCTCGATTGCCAGCTGGAAGTTCGGGTGGTCCGAGGCCGGGAACTCCTCGGCGACAACGGGGAGGGTGCGGGGGTCGGCGCCGAAGTGCCCGCGGAGGCGGCCAAGGAAGAACGGCTCCTGCGCGGCCTGGGCCGCCGCCATCGCGCCCATCAGATCGGTGAGGGAAGGCGTGGGTGTTTGGGGCTTGTCGTTGTCCATGGTCTTGTCGCCAGCGTGGGGTGGACAATCACACACAAACGAGTGAACTCGTTGGAGTTGTCGGTTTTTACTGGTGGATCCGGCGATCGTGCTTTGAACGCTATGACAACTGCTGGTCGTTGGTGGAGAATTCTTGACAGATTGGATTGGCTTTGCGCGGACGATCCTAGGCAGGAGCGCGTCGCGCTGCAAGAGGGCGGCGGCGTCGGCCACGGCTGAAGCTCGCAGAGGGCGTTCACGTCGATGGCGTCTCTCTCGCTGACCCTGGTCGCGGCGTCGGCGATCGTCCACGACCAGGAGCTGATGCACAGGCGGACCTGCGCGATTGTCCGTCTCCAGCGGTCTCTGTGGAGGCGACGCCGGCACCTGCGGCGCTCCGGGGCGCTGCGGAGGATGCATCGTCGGGTGCCGGCGACTCCCCGGGTCAGCCCACGGGCGCCAGCGCGACAAAAAGAGCCCCCCGGGCCGAATGGGACCATCGGCCCGAGGGGGGGTGCGTCTTCGTGGCAGACCGCCCGGCGACTTTACCTGCGATAGCCCGCTCACTACTGCTCGCTCCCGCCAGACGGCTATACCAACGATGCGGGCGAGATGGCCAGACCGAACTGCACGGCATCTGCTCTTCTGGTGCAAGTCGGGTCATTGTGGGATGGCGTCTGGATTTCTCGAAAGCTCGTTCGAAAGGACAGTGCGAGACATCCAGGCACGACGCCGGAATGCACGGCGCGCGCTAGCAGCCAGGCACGTTGACGTCGACGTCGAGCAGCACGTCCGCGGCGATGGTCGTCTCCTCGTCGGGGCGACCGCTCACGCGGGCCTCGCTCGTGATCCTCATCTTCGGCGCCACGACATAGGGCTTGAGATCCACGCCCTCGACCACCTCCATCGACAGCTCGCGCGCGCCGCGCGGCACCTCGTCCAGCTTCGCGATGAGCACCCGCGGCTGACCGTCCGTCTCGGCGAAGAACGACGCGGAGGTCAGGAAATCGAAGCTCCCGTCGGCCGGGCTCTCGATGCGCAGCGTGAAGTGGACGATGTGCACCGCGTCGACGTCGTCCTTCGTGACCCCCTGGTTCTCGAACTCCGCCGAGAGATCGATGCTCTGGAAAGCATCGAAGTCCAGCGCGGCGATGAGGTCGTCGATGACGGTCCCTGCCTGGACAACCGCCTTGCCGCCCACCTCCACGTCGATGTTGTCGAGGGAATCGCACATGGCGAGCGCGCACAGGCCAAGGACGGAGGCCGCGCGCGCGAGCGTCGCGCCCAGAGGACGCCGCCCGCCCGGTCGTGAGGACCGGCGGCTGGAGGGAACAGGCGAAGGCGAGCTGATCATCGGGCGACTCTAACGCATCTCCAGCGCGCGTCGCTCCCCGCCGGAGGCGCCCGGCGCGCGACCGCGCTACCCTTCCCCGCCGCTTCCCTCCCCCATCCCCTTCCCCGGGGAGCGCGGCTTGCCGGTGGGTGTGACCGCGCCCCAGGGTGAAGGGCACCGCTCGCCCGCAGCCCGCGGGCGGCCCAGCCGCCCTCTCCGCGATGCATCAGGAACTCCTCGATCTCCTCCTCGCCCTCGACCGCGTGCCGCAGGATCCGCGCTGGCACCCGGAGGGCGACGCGCTCTTCCACTCCCTGCAGGTCTTCGATCTGGCCCGCCGCGAGACCGCGGACCGCGGGCTCTGGGCCGCGGCCCTGCTCCATGACGTCGGCAAGGCGTTCGCCTCCGCCGACCACGCCGAGGAGGGGGCCGACGTGCTCGCGGAGCTCGTCTGCCCGCGGGTGGTCTGGCTCGTGCGGCACCACCTCCACCTGCTGCGCGCGCCCGCCGCCACGAAGCGCCGCCTCCGGCGCACGCGGGCCCTCGCGGACCTCGCGCGGCTCCGCCGCTGGGACCTCGGCGGCCGCTCGCCTGGGGCGACCGTGCTGCGCCCCGAGGCCGCCGTGGAGGTCCTGCTCGACGGCGCGGATTGGACCCTGCTCTCGATCGGCGGCGAGCCCGCCCCTGCCCATGATCTGCGAAAGGAGCCGCTCGCGTAGCCGCAAGATCCGCCGGGAGGTCCTCTGCGACGACGTCGACCGCTGGGGCAACGATCGCCGCCTCTGGGGTGAGCAGGCCGAGCCGCCGGGCCGCGCGCGGCTCTGCGCCGCGGTGCGGATCGCGGTCGAGACGGCGCTGACGGCGAAGCAGCGCGAGGTCGTCGAGGCGTACTTCTTCGACGGGCTGTCGCAGGGCGAGATCGCGCGCCGCCTCGGGGTGGCGCAGCAGGTCGTGCAGAAGCGCCTGTTCGGGGCGCCGAGGGGCGACCGCCTGGTCGGCGGCGCGATGCTCCGGCTGCGGCGGGCGCTCGAGCCGGCGTTCGCCGCTGCGCGCGAGGCGCGGGTGGCCCGATGAGCGCCGAGCGCTTCGGCGGGGCTGCGGGCCCGCATCGCCGCGGAGGCCGCGCGCCTCATGTACGAGGAGGGCGTCGACCAGTACTTCACGGCCAAGCGGATCGCCGCGAAGCGGATCCTCGGCCAGGTCGAGGGACAGCGGGCGCGCTGCCGTCCCGCGGATCTGCCCTCCAACGGGGAGATCCGCGACGCGCTGCTCCTCTTCGCCGAGCGCGCCGAGGGGAGCCAGCGGACGCGCCGGCTGTTCGCGCTGCGCGTCGTGGCGCTGGAGGCCATGCGCGCGCTCGCGCCGTTCTCGCCGCGGCTGATCGGCTCGGTCTCCACCGGCCATATCCGCCGCGGCAGCGACATCGATCTGCACGTGTTCCCGGCCGACGAGGAGGCGCTGGAGGGGCACGTCCGGGCGCTCGGCTGGACCTTCGACCGGGAGCGCGTGACCCTCCAGAAGGGCGGAGAGCTCCGCGAGTACGTCCACTACCACGTGGCCGACGTGGCGCCGCTCGAGCTCACGGTGTACGCCCCGCGCGAGCTGCGGGTGCGGCCCCGCAGCAGCACCGACGGCAAGCCCATCGTGCGGCTGGGCATCGCCGCGCTCTCGGCGCTCTGCGCCCGCGATCACCCCGCGGCGTGGGAGCGCTACCTCGAGACCGGCGAGGTTGAAGGGATGGACGCGCTGCTCGAGGCGGACGAAAAAGAGCCGCTCCCCGGGCCGTTCGACGGGCTGCTCGACGACGGCGGAGCGGACGGCGACGAGCCGGCCCTCGCCGAGCCCGGCGAGGAGGACGACCCCGACCAGGACTACGATCCACTCCCCGGCTTCGAGGGCATCGCCTGAGCGGCACGCACCTGTGGTGTGCGGCGACCGCATCAGCGTAAGATCACCGTCTCCCTGTACACCGGAAGCCGGAAGCTGCGCATGAAGGATGATCATCTCTCCGCGGAAGCCCTCAGGGCAGAGAACGCCGAGCTCCGGGGGCTCGTGGAGCAGCTCCGGGCGCAGGTGGCCACGCTCGAGCAGGAGGGCCGCGCGCTGCGCGAGGCCACCACGCGCGATCGGCGCATCATCGAGGGCCTCCCGCTCCTCGTTTATCTGTTCGATATCATCGACGTCCAGAGCGTCTACGCGAACCGCAATATGGCCGAGCTCGCGGGATACAGCCCCGAGGAGATCAAGGCCATGGGCGAGGGCGTGCTCACGACCCTCGTGCCCGCGGAAGATCTCGGCGGGTTCATGCGGAACTTCGAGCGCCTCCGGCGCGCGGCCGACGGCGAGGTGCTCGAGCACGAGTACCGCATCCGCAAGCGGGACGGGACTTACCGGCGGCTCCTCGACCGCGTGGTCGTGTACGCGCGCGACCCGGGGGGAGCTCCGCGGGTGGTGCTGGGCAGCGTTCAAGACGTCACCGAGCAGCGCGAGGCAGAGGCCGCGCTCGCGCGCGCCAAGGCGCTGATGGAGCACGCGCTCGACGGGATCGCCGTGCTCGATCTGAAGGGCAAGGTCCTCCACGCGAACGAGGCGTTCACGGACATGGTCGCGCCGGGGGAGCGCGTCACCGGCAGCGCTATATGGCGCTGGCTGGCGCCGGGACCGGCGGGGCTCTCCGAAACGCAGGCGGAGTCGCTGTTCCTCCGCGAGGAGAGCTGGAGCGGCCGGGTCGACTTCCAGCGCGCCGACGGGCGCTGCTGGACGGCGCGGGTGGACGCCATCGCGCTCGACCGACAGGCGACCGCGGGGGCGGCGACGGCCATCTTCCTCCGCGACATCACCGCCGAGATCGCGTCCGAGTCGGAGCGGGTCGCGCTGCAGGCGCAGGTGATCGAGGCGCAGGCGAGCGCGCTCCGGGAGCTCGGGACACCGCTCATCCCGATCGCCGACGAGGTGCTCGCGATGCCGCTCGTGGGCGCGATCGACGAGCCGCGGGCGCAGCGGATCATCGAGGTGCTGCTCGGCGGCATCGCGGCGCAGCAGGCCGCCGTCGCCATTCTCGACATCACCGGCGTCAGGGCGCCGGGCGCGTACGCATCGGACGGGCTCGTCCGGGCGGCGCGCGCGGCGCGGCTGCTCGGGGCCGAGGTGGTGTTGACCGGCGTCGGGCCGGAGGCGGCGCGGACGCTCATCGAGCTCGGGGCCGACCTGAGCGGCATCGTGACGCAGGGCTCGTTTCAGAGCGGCATCGCCTACGCCCTCGGTCGGCGGCGTGGGGGCCCGAGGCAGCCGCCGGCGAACGAGCGCTCCGCGGGCGACAGGGGACGGCTCAGTACGTGAGCGAGAGCGTCGCGCAGCCCAGGCCGATGGCGGCGATGGCGCTGCTCGTGACGACGGTCTGGACGAGGTTCGCGACCTGGTACGCGCCGCAGAGGGTGTCCGGGAACTCGCTGCCGCCGTCGCCGCCCACGCCGTCCGGCCACGTGACGGGCCCGATCTCGACGCGGAGATCGCCGGGCGCTCCCGTCACGAGGAGCGGCGCACAGGCGATGAAGAGCAGATCCAGGTAGGAGCCAGACCAGCCGCTGAAGCCCACCACCACCTGGTTCTCCGGGCACATCATCTCCCAGGGCTCGGAGCCATAGGTGCCCTCGACAGGGGTCATGTCGCCGGGGGCCGCGGTGATCGCGTACGGGCCGGCTCCGTCGAGCGCCAGGTGGCCACACTGCGCCTGGATCTGGCCATGGATGAACGACTCCCCCAGCGGCCCCAGGAGCCCTCGGAAGCCGAGGATGACCTGGCCCTCCGGACACCGGTCCCTGACCGGGGTGCCCGTACCGGCATTGCCGTGCACCTCGGTGAACGCCTGATCCACGACGTCGACGCCTCCCGGCGCTGGACAGGGCGCTCCGTCGCACTCACCGCCGCCGCCGCCGCCCGAGGCATCACCGCCGCCGCCGGCCTCACCGCCGCCGGCCTCACCGCCGCCGGCCTCACCGCCGCCGGCCTCACCGCCGCCGGCCTCACCGCCGCCGGCCTCACCGCCGCTGCCGGCCTCACCGCCGTCGCCACCCGACCCACCGCCGCCGGCCTCACCGCCGCCACCGGCCTCATCGCCGCCGCCACCGCCTCCGCTCGCGTACACGCCGTCGAAGGTCAGGCCGTCGATACCCGAGATCGCATTGCATCCGGCGAGGGCGAGACAGGAGATCAGCGCGGAGAGGCCGAGGTCGTGGCGCGTCACGGGAATGGAGAACGACTACTCGATCCATGGCCGGCCCGGTAGATGGTCGTCTAGCCGCCGCGGGGCTGTCGTAATTCAGCGGGCGTCCACCCGGGACCACCGCCGCGGGTGGTCGACTTCAGCGGAAGTTCACCCGGGAACGGCCGCTGCGCGGCGCCTTCACGGCCGGGCTTCGTGGGTGGCCGCCGCGGGCGCCCGCGCCGCCTGCGCCGGCTTCGGGCGGAGCGAGCCCACGCTCAACCCGCCGAAATGGTGGGTCGGCGTGACCCCGGGGGCCAGCGCCGACCGGGTCACCTCGAAGCCGGTCACCATCTGAACGAACCCGGGCCGGTCCGGGACCCGATCCACGACCGCCCGCTCGAGCAGCATCGAGGTGTACTGATCGGCGCCGGACTCGGGCGTATCGAGGTTCAGCAGGACCTCGAGGCCCTGGTCCTTGCACCGCGCCGCGACGCCCGGCAGCCGGCTCTCGAGCGGCGACCAGTTGTCCGCCGAGACCCCGTTCTCGCTGACGCCGAAGATCCCTCGATCGGTCCTGAAGAACAGCGTCTGGTTGCCGGTGCTGTGGCCCGGCGTCCGCACCAGCGCCACGCCGTCGCCCAGGAGGACGTCGCCGTCGATCAGGCGAACGCGGCTCTCGAGCACGTCGCGCTTGCCGTCCGCCACGTAGAAGGCCGACTGGAGCGGGTGGAGCGCGTCCCAGGCCTCCCATTCCCGCCGCTGGGCGATGAGCTGCGCCGCCGGGAACGTGACGGGCGCCGGGCTCCCCTTCGTGCCCAGGTGCTTGCGCAGGTCCTGGAGATGAAAATGGTCGTAGGCGATGTAATCGATGTCCTCTGGCGCGACGCCGGCGCCCCGGAGCTGCGCGGTGAGCGGCGCGAAGACGCGGGTGCTGAGATGCGACATCACCGGATGGCGCGCGCGCAGCCGCTCCAGGTAGGGCGCGCGCAGGGCGCCCTCCGGGTCCGTCGGGTTGAACAGCAGGTTCTTCAGCTGACCCGATCGCTCGAACTGAACCAGGAACACCCGCTGTGTCATGATCGCGAAAGGAGACGGCAGGATCGCCGCGCCCCAGAACGCATAGCGGGTGGGATACGCGAGCTGCATCGTGTCGAAGGTCCTCACCGAGACCACCGGCCTCGAGGCCTCGAGGCGCGCGCGCAACAGCGGCGCGCGCTCGCGGATCGCGCGGGCCCGCAGGCCGGGCTGCGCGATGGACCAGGCGTCGCCGATCTCGTCGAGAGGCTCGAGCTCGGCAGTGGAGTCGACCACCGATTGCATGGCGCGACTATAGCGAGACCCTCGCTGCCAGCAAGACCGGGACGTCGCGCCGGGAAGCCCAATTTCATTGGATATCCCTGTGCCCGCCGTATCCCGTACCGCGCTTCGGGAAGGGCCTTAAGGAAACCTCGGGATCTGATCCCAGCGCCTGCGCTCTCCCACCGATGCGCCGACTCACCGCGGGCGACAGGTCTCGGCGAGGCCGCGCGCGACGAGGCGCGGATCGGCTCGACGCCACGCCACGGTGAAACGAGCGTGGGAGCTCCACGGACGCGGCGGAGCGGCTCCGGTTGCCCGGCCTCGCCGCCACCGATAGAGTCGGTGGAGCATGAGGGTCACGACGGTGCTGCGGCACGACGCCATCTCGGTGCTCGACTACCGGTGCAGCGCCGGCCCCGGGGACGCGCCGTTCGCCGAGCTGCACCGCGGCTTCTCCGTCTCGTACGTGCGCAAGGGCAGCTTCGGTTACCGCGTCCGGGGTGAGTTGTTCGAGCTCGTGGCCGGGTCGCTCCTCGTCGGCCATCCGGGCGACGAGTACATGTGCACGCACGACCACGTCGCTGGCGACGAGTGCCTGTCCTTCCACCTCGCGCCGGCGCTCGTCGAGGCGATCGGCGCCCGGGGCGAGGCCTTTCGGACGGGCGGCGTGCCGCCGCTGCCCGAGCTGATGGTGCTCGGCGAGCTCGCGCAGGCGGCGGCCGAGGGCAGGAGCGGCGTCGGCCTCGACGAGGCGGGGATGCTGTTCGCGGCCCGCTTCGTCGAGGTAGTCTCCGGGCAGACGCGGCGCCCGCCGGAGGCCGGGGCGCGCGACCGCCGCCGCGCGGTGGAAGCGGCGCTGTGGGTGGACGCGCACGCGCACGAGCCGATCGACCTGGAGAGCGCCGCGCGGGAGGCCGGGCTCAGCGCGTTCCACTTCCTGCGGCTCTTCGCCCGGGTGCTCGGCGTGACCCCGCACCAGTACCTGGTCCGGGCCCGGCTGCGCCGCGCGGCGCGCCTCCTCGCCGAGGACACCCGGTCGATCACCGACATCGCGCTCGACGTCGGGTTCGGCGACCTCTCCAACTTCGTGCGCACGTTCCACCGCGCGGCCGGCGTCTCCCCCCGCGGCTTCCGAAAGGCGGCGCGAGGCGACCGCAAGCTCTTCCAGGACCGGCTCGCCCGCGCCCTCTAGAGCGGCAAACGGGTTGAAACTGCCTGAAAAACGCAGAACTTCGAACCGCCAAGACGCCAAGAACGCCAAGAAGAGAATCCTATCTTGGCGTCCTTGGTGTCTTGGCGGCTCATTTCTCGCTTGATCAACGTGGTCGGTGTTCTAGGGCGGCTTTCAGATGGGCCTGGTACAGGGCCGGCAGCTCGGGCCAATTCGTCTTCCCATGCGCGACTTGCCATGAGAACGCCGACATGATCATGAATCATCAGAACGCGGCCCGTTCGATGCTTGATTGACTTGTTGATGATCCGCTTTTTCACGGGGTGACGGATCGCTTAGAAAAATGTCCTGTCAAACCTGGGCAGGTCCCGTAGTTGGCGGCCTGGCGCTTCCGAAACGTCTGGATCTCCTTCTCGCCCTCCCGGGCGATCGGAGCCGCCATCCGGCGAGCCACCGCTGGTCTTGCAGGGGTGGTCTGGTTCGTGTATTCCACGATGGGGGCTCGACTCGGGCCTCCCGAGCGACAAGGGCATGTCCAGAGCGGAGCTCTCACGAGCCACGACGGCGAAGTTCTCCGTTTTCTGGCTTCAAGCGAGCCCACCCGGCCATGGCAACGCCGTGCCGCAGGCGACGCTGGATGGCGACAGGAGCACTCATGAGGAACAAGTCCCGGGCTGCAGACGGCAGCCGCGTTCCCCCCCACCGTCATCGCGCGTTCGGCGCCGCGTACGCGGCGTCGATCGCCGTTTTTTCAATGCAGGTCGCCTGCGGCGCCTCCATGCAGCAGCCCGCCGACACGGTGCTGCGGAATGGCTTCGTGTACACCGTCGACAGCGCGGACTCGGTGCGCCAGGCGGTCGCGGTGCGCGCCGGCAGGATCGTTTATGTCGGCGCCGACAGCGGCGTACAGGATTATGTGGGCGCTCGGACCGAGGTCATCGATCTGACGGGACGCATGCTGATGCCCGGGCTGGTCGACGGCCATTTGCACGTGATGTCCGGCGGGGCGCAACGTCTGATGTGCAGCCTTGACTACAAGACGCTCGCCATCGCGCAGCTCCAGGAGAAGATCCAGGCCTGCCTCGACGGCGAGCCAGCCAAGGGTCCCGACCAGTGGCTCGAGGTGTCGAGCTGGGATCGGCAGGGCACGGTATCGGTGGACGCCGACCCGACCCGGGCCGCGCTTGACGCGCTCAGGACCCAGCGGCCGATCCTTGTGCACTCCACCGACCACCACAGCGCGCTGACCAGCTCGCGCGGCATGGCGCTGGCAGGCATCACCGCTGCCACGCCCGATCCGGTCGGCGGCAAGATCGATCGCGACGCAGGCGGCCAGCCAACGGGCATCTTCGAGGACGCCGGCATCGCGCTGGTGTCGGCGGCCATCCCGGCGCCGGCGCAAGAGGACGACGTGCGCAGCGCGAAGGCGGCGCTCGACGCGATCCGCCGCCAGGGCGTGACCACCTTCATGGACGCGTCCACGGACGAACGTACGCTGAGAGCGTTCACAGCCGTGCAGCGCAGCGGCGACCTGACGGCGAGGGCCCTCTTCGCCATCCTGATCGATCCTGACAAGGTAGCGAAGGGTCCTGAACAAGCGATCGAGGCGGCCAGGGCATTGGCGGCCTCCTATGATCAGGCCGCCGCGGAGCCGGCCCCTGGCATCGGCGTGCGCCATGTCAAGCTCATGATGGATGGTGTCCTGCAGGCGCCGGCCCAGACCGCGGCAATGCTCGCACCGTACAATGTCAACGTGGGCACGGACGGCGCGCCCAGATGGGTCCCGGGCACGCACAGCGGCGACGTTTACTTTCCGCCGGAAACGCTGAAATCACTCCTCCTCGCGGCGGTCAAGGCCGGGCTCGATCCCCACGTCCACGCGATTGGCGATCGTGCGGTGCGGCAGACGCTCCATGCTTACGAGCACGTGCGCGCCCGACTGCCAGGCAACGACATTCGCGCGGCGATCGCGCATTGCGAGACGGTCGATCCGGCGGACTTCGGTCGCTTCAAGGCGCTCGGCGTGATCCCGGTCATGTCGTTCCAGTGGGCGCAAGAGGCCCCTTATTCCGTCGATGCGATGAAGAATCAGCTCGGGCCGGAGCGCTATGCCCGCCTGGAGCCCGAGGGCAGCCTGCACGGCGCTGGCGCGAGGATAGCCTATGGTAGCGACTGGCCGATCGATCCGTTCGCCGAGTTCCTGGCGTTGAAGATCGGCGTCACCCGCAGGGGGGACCCCACGCACCCTGCCAGCTTCGGTCCCGCCTATGCCGACCGGCTCAACGACGACCCGCTCCTGCCGCGCAACGTGGCCCTGCGTGCGATCACGATGAACTCGGCCTACCAGCTGCGGTTGGAAAAGGTCGTGGGCTCGATCGAGATCGGCAAATTCGCTGACATGATCGTGCTGGATCAGAACTTCCTTCGAATCCCCGAGGACGATCTCGGGAAGATTCAGGTGCTCATGACCATGGTCGGGGGAAAGATCGTCTACACCGCCGATTCATTGCGGCCGAAGGGCTAGTACCGCGTCGACGGCGAGGAGCGTCGACCTCGGCGAAGGGTGGAGGTCTTCGTCAGCTCGATCCAGAACTCGCGGTACCGGCGCGCCGGCCCCGGCGATTTCTTGCTGTGACGGGTGATTCCTGGCGACGGCGGCCCAGCGGAGGGTGAAGGGGAGAAGCCTGGGCGCGCTGACGAGGAGCCCGCGAGCCCAGGCGGAGCCAATCCAGGTTGACGACGGCGGGCGCTAACCGTCCCGCGAGGTTATCCTCACCACGTGGTGAACCAGGCCCAGGCGTCGGCACCGGCGCTGGCGTGGAAGCAATAGCCACCGTTGCGCTTCGCGGGGAGGGTGACCCCCTGTCCGTTGCAGGACAGCGCCGTTCCGTTGACCTCGAAGGTGCGCGAGGCAGCAAAGCCTCCGCAGTTGACGCTCACGGAGTTTGCCGTGGATTCGAAGCAGCGTTCGCCCGTGCCGAGGTTGCCGCTGGAGTATGCCGCGGACGTGATCGGGGTTGGGTTACTGCAAATCGAGCTGCACGGAGTCGAGCCCGGCGCTCCGATCAGCCCCTCGATCCAGGAGTGGACGTCGTAGCGGGATTCCAGGTCCAGGCGGGTGAACCAGTTACCGATCTCGCCCTCGTCGTTACCGGAGACGAGGGCGTTGATGCCGACCACCAGGTTCGTGCCCGTGCGGAACAGCGGCCCACCCGAATCGCCGGGGCACAGGGCGGGCGCGCCGGGGACCACGGCGGGTCCCTGGGTGGTGTTGTACGAGCCGGGGATGGTCGCAGAAGGGTCGGTCGATGATCAGCGGCGAGACGGTCACGGAGTCTCCCACCTCAGGGGAGCAGAAAGTCCAGACGCTTGAATCGAGGGCGCCGTGCGGCCGCGATGTCGTCTCGTCCGCGCTGCTCGGGGGCGGATGGGCGGCGGTGACATGGCAATCTATGCCGCCGCGCCATGGCAAGAATTGCCAGAGCGGCAAACTTTGCCAGCGGGCGTCACCGGCGTCGCTGCGGCCACCTCGACGTGGGTCAGGCCGGGGTCCGGCAACCGTACGGCAAGGGTTCTCGCCTGCGGCAGGACCGCCTTCACGCCACAGCTTGCGGGAGCTCGTCCAATGCGGCCCGGCCTCGCCCCCGGCAGGACATGCAGAGCCTACCGCCGCGCGGCGCACCCCATGCTTGAGGCCAGCTGTCCTCGCGCCTGGGGCTCATTCTGGACAGGTCGTTCCAGAATGATCGGCCCCGAATGAGCCCCAGGCGCGGGGGTCACGTGGGTCCGGCAGGGGCCCCGCGCGATGAGCAGGGGCTTTCGGGCTCGGCAACGCGGCAAGACCCCCGGTGCAACCAGGGTCTCCCCTGGCATTCTTCTGCATTCCCGTGACCGTGGCGATTTTCTCCTTCCACATCGCTGTACGCGGCGCGGCCGAGCGCCGCCCCGCGGCGCAAGATTCTCCAAGAACAACGTCCGCTGCGGGCGGTACGCTCGCGCCACACCATGACAGCCCACGGATTCACGCTCTTCGACACGGCGATCGGCCGGTGCGGCATCGCCTGGGGCGGGCGCGGCGTCGCCTTCGTGCAGCTCCCGGAGGCGCGCGACAGCGAGATGCGCGCGCGCGTGCTCCAGCGCCTCCCGGGCGCGCTCGAGGCGCCGCCGCCGCCCGACGTGCAGCGCGCGCTCGACGGCATCGTCGCGCTCCTGCGCGGCGAGGCGAGCGATCTCTCCGCCGTCGCGCTCGACATGGAGCGCGTGCCGCCGTTCCACCGCCGCGTGTACGAGGTCGCGCGCACCATCCCGCCCGGCGCCACGCTGACCTACGGCGACATCGCCGGGCGGCTCGGCGCGCCCGGCTCGGCGCGCGCGGTGGGGCAGGCGCTCGGGCGCAACCCGTTCCCGATCGTCGTGCCGTGCCACCGGGTGCTCGCGGCCGGCGGCAAGGTCGGCGGCTTCTCCGGGAACGGCGGCGTCACGACGAAGCTCCGCCTCCTCGCGCTCGAGGGCGCCCGGGCGAGCGGCGCGCTCGAGGACGAGGGCGGCGGCGCGCTCGGCTTCGACCCGGCCGTCGCCGTCGAGCACGTGCGCGCGTCCGACCCGGCGCTCGCGCGCCTCATCGACGTCGTCGGCCCGTTCCGCATGCGGCTCGACCGGACGTCGAGCCTCTTCGTCGCGCTCGCCGAGGCGATCGTCTACCAGCAGCTCACCGGCAAGGCCGCGGCGACCATCTTCGCGCGCGTGCGCTCGCTCTTTCCGCGCGCGCACGAGGGCCCCACGCCCGAGCAGATCCTGCGCGCCTCGGACGAGAAGCTCCGCGCCGCCGGCCTCTCGCGCGCGAAGCTCCTCGCGCTCCGCGATCTCGCGCGGCGGGCGGCGGACGGCGAGCTCCCCACGCTCGCCGAGGCCCGCCGCATGGAGGATGAGGCCATCATCGAGCGCCTCACCCAGGTGCGCGGCATCGGCCGGTGGACCGTGGAGATGCTCCTGATGTTCCGCCTCGGCCGCCCGGACGTGCTGCCCGTGGACGACTACGGCATCCGCAAGGGCTTCGCGATCGCGTTCGAGCAGGGCGATCTGCCGGCGCGCAAGGAGCTCGAGCAGCGCGGCGCGCGCTGGCGGCCGTACCGCACCGTGGCGAGCTGGTATCTCTGGCGCGCGGTGGAGCAGGCGCGGAGCGGCTGAGCGCTCGCCCCGCGCCGGCGCGCCGGCTGCCCCGCGCCGGCGGCTTCGTACCGCGGCCGTCTTGTCGGGCCCGCTCCGACGCCGGACGCGTGCAAGAGCGCCACAGCGGGCTGTGCAGCGTCGATGGCGCCGGCGCGCGGGCTTTCGGGATGACGCGCAACGGCTGGCCGGCGTGGAAGCGCGAGGTTAAGTTCTCGCCAGCGGCGGCGAGCCCGGACGGGCGCCGCGCAACGTTGAACAAGGGTTGCCGTTCCCGATCGCAACGGAAGAGCACTGGAGGAGCAGGACAGATATGTTGAAGAACCTCGAAGGGCAGCGCGTTCCGGATGTCACGTTTCGCACGCGTGTCGACGGCCAGTGGAAGGACGTGACCACCAAGGACGTGTTCGCGGGCAAGAAAGTGGTGGTGTTCGCGCTGCCGGGCGCCTTCACGCCGACCTGCTCGAGCAGCCATGTGCCGCGCTACAACGAGCTCGCGGACGAGTTCAAGCGGCGCGGGGTCGACACGATCGCGTGCGTGTCCGTGAACGACGCGTTCGTCATGGATGAGTGGGGCAAGGCCCAGCACGCCGAGAAGGTCCTGTTCCTGCCCGACGGGAACGGGGAGTTCACGGAGAAGATGGGCATGCTCGTCGACAAGGCGAACCTCGGGTTCGGCAAGCGCTCGTGGCGCTATTCGATGCTGGTCGAAGACGGCGTGATCAAGAAGATGTTCATCGAGCCCGAGGTGGAGGGCGATCCCTTCGACGTGTCGGACGCGGACACGATGCTGAAGCACCTGGATCCGTCGTCGAAGGCGCCGCACGACGTGCTGATGTTCACGAAGCCGGGGTGTGGCTACTGCACGAAGGCGAAGCGCCTCCTGGAGCAGCGGGGCCTGGCCTACGAGGAGGTCTCGGCCTCGCCGCGGCGGCTCCGCGCCGTGAGCGGCAAGTCCTCGACGCCGCAGATCTTCATCGACGGCCAGTACATCGGCGGCGCCGACGATCTCGAGGCCTACCTCGCGAAGGCCTGATCCGGCCGAGACCTAGCCAGCGCGGCGCTCGGCCGCGCCGTACGCATCCCCTCTCGGCCCCCTGGCGGCGCACCGCGCCCGCCGCCCGAGCGGAGCTCACTCGCCGCCATACATCTGGTCGATGACGCCGCGGAAGCGCTGCTCGATCACGTTGCGCTTCATCTTGAGGGTCGGCGTCATCTCGCCGTCCTGGACCGAGAACTCACGGCCGAGGACCGTGAACTTCTTGATCTGCTCGAAGCTGGCGAGCCCCGCGTTCAGCGAGTCGATGTGCGCCTTCACCTGATTGACCACCTCGGGGCTCGTGATCGCCGTGTCGCCGTTCAGGGCGCCCCGGTCCTTCAGCTCGGCGAGCTTGCCCTCGGTCAGGGTGATCAGCGCCGAGACGTACTTGCGTCCGTCGCCCACCATGCACACCTGGCTGATGATCTCGGCCGCCTTGAGCTTCTCCTCGATCGGGAGCGGCGCGATCATCTTCCCGCCCGAGGTCTTGAGGATCTCCTTCTTGCGGCCGCGGATCTTGAGCTGCCCTCGCTCGTTCCACTCGCCGAGGTCGCCCGTGTGCAGCCAGCCGCCCTCGAGCGCGGCCTGGGTCGCCGCCTCGTCCTTGAAGTAGCCCATGAACACGTGCGGGCCGCGCGTCAGGAGCTCGCCGTCGTCGGCCAGCTTGAACTCGACCCCCGGCACCGGCTTGCCCACGGTGCCCGCGCTCTCGACGCCCGGCTCGGTCATGCAGATCAGGCCGGTCGACTCGGTCTGGCCGAAGGCCTCGAGGATCTCGAGCCCGAGCGCGCGGAACCACGTCGTGATGTGCGGCGCGAGCGCCGCCGCGCCCGAGGCGATCACCTCGGCCTTGCTCAGGCCGAGCGCCGCCCGCACCTTGCTCAGCACGAGCTTGTCGGCGAGCTTGAGCTGCACGACATCGAGCGGGCTCGGCGCGCGCTTCGCGTACTTCGCCTCGGCCACGCGGGCGCCGACGGAGAGCGCCCACTCGGCGAGCTTCTTCTTCGCGCCCTTGCCGCCGCGCACCTTCGCCATCACCCCTTCCATCATCTTCTCCCAGAGGCGCGGCACGCAGAGCAGCAGCGTGGGCTGCACGTCCGGGAGCTCGGTCGAGACGTTCTCGAACTTCGAGCAGAAATTGACGGTGTAGCGCTTGGTGAGGCCGACGCCCACGCTCTGCAGCTTCTCGGCGATGTGGCAGAGCGGAAGGAACGAGAACATCGAGCCGCGCGCGAACGGGAGGTCCCAGTACTTCGAGGCGATATCGGACGTGTAGGCCAGGTTGTGGTGCGAGAGCATCGCCCCCTTGGGGTTGCCCGTCGTGCCCGAGGTGTAGATAAGGAACGCGCCGGCGCCGGGATCGATCTTCGCCAGGTAATCGGCGTACTTCTTGGCGCCCGGCTGCTGCGCGAGCGCGCGCCCCTCGGCCAGCGCCTGCTCGTACGAGATCGCCTTTGGAGAGAAGGACGCGTCGCCGTCGAAGACGAGTATCCACCTCACGCTGTCAGGCACGTCGGACTCACCACCTCCCGCGGAGATCTTCTGATAATACTCCTTGTTCTGCACCGAGAGCAGCGTCGCCTCGGTGTGGTTCAGGATGTACTGGATGTCCTTCGCGGTGGAGTTCGGATAAAGGCCCGCCGACTTGCCCCCGACGAGCAGCGCCGCCAGATCGACGTGCACCCATTGCGGGCAGTTGTACGAGAGGATCGCCCCGATCTGGCTCGCGTCAAAGCCCCTGGACTCCAGGAACAGGGCCAGGTGGTAAACGCGGTCGCGGTACTCGCGCGCCGTCAGCGTCCTCCACTGGCCCTGGGATCTGTAGCGCTGGGCGGGCGCGTCAGGGGATTCGTTGGCCCATTGATCCAGACGATGGAGAACGGTGCTCATGGCATCTTCCTGCGGCCTCGGGCCTCTCGGGGTGATCGGTGGCCAGGATGCGGGAGCCGCCGGGGCGTTGTCAATCAGCCGCGGAGACGGCAGGCGCGCGAAGGACGGAGCGCGGCGCCACGTCGCGCCATGTCCGTCCGGCCGCTGCGCGCAGCGGCCGCGCGCCGCGCGCCGCCGGAACCGTGATACCCTGCGGGCACGGAGCCTCACCCCGCCTCATGCCCCGTATCCCCGATCGCTTTCAGATCCTCCGGCGGCTCGGGGCAGGCGGCTTCGGGATCGTGTACGAGGCGCTCGACCGCGAGCGCGGCGAGCGGGTCGCCCTGAAGACGCTCGCGCGCGTGAGCGCGTCGGCGCTGTACCGCTTCAAGAAGGAGTTCCGGGCTCTCGCGGACATCCCCCACGACAACCTCGTCCGGCTCCACGACCTCATCGGCACCGACGACGAGTGGTTCTTCACCATGGAGCTCGTGCGCGGGGCCGACTGGCTCACCTACGTGCGCGGGCAGGACGCCGCGGCGGGCGCGGCCCCGTCGACCAGCCAGGCGAGCACCGCGCCCCCGGACCAGGGGATCGACGTCGAGGCCACGCTGGAAGATGCGATGGCGCGCTGGCCCGCGCCGCTCCACGCCAGCGACGCCGGCGGCGCCGCCCGACCGGAGGCGCGCGCCGATCTCGGGCGGGTGCGGTCGTCGCTCGTCCAGGTCGCCCGGGCGCTCCGCGCGGTGCACGAGGCGCAGCTCGTCCACCGCGACCTCAAGCCGTCCAACGTGCTCGTCACGCCCGAGGGGCGCGCGGTCGTGCTCGATTTCGGCATCGCGACGCACCTCACCCACGGCGGGCAGACCGCGACCGACGCCGAGCAGATCGTCGGGACGCCGCTCTACATGGCCCCGGAGCAGGTGGGGCCCAGGGCCGTCACGCCGAGCGCCGACTGGTACGCGCTCGGCGTGATGCTCTTCGAGGCGCTCGCGGGCAGGCCGCCCTACACGGGGACCGCCCTCGAGGTCCTCGCCGAGAAGCAGCGCGCCGCGCCGCCCGCGCTCCGCGACATCGCGCCGTGGGCGCCAGGCGACCTCGCCGACCTCGCCGCGGATCTCCTGTGCGCGTCACCGGAGCGGCGCCCTTCAGGGCTCGAGGTGATACGGCGGCTCGGCGCGGCGGACGGGCCCGCGCCGGCGCCCCGCGCCCTCGGCGCGGCCCGGGCGGAGCAGGGCGGCCGGGGCGCGCCCGCGCCGCGCGCACCGCCCGCGCCGCCCGCGGCGCGCGAGCAGGACCTCGAGGCGCTCGACGGCGCGCTCGCGGCGGTGCGCGAAGGGCGGCCCGGCCTGGCCGTCGTCCACGGCGCCGCCGGGACGGGGAAGAGCGCGCTCGTGCGCGCCTTTCTGGGCGGCAAGGCGGCCGGCGACGCGCTCGTCCTCGAGGGCCGCTGCCACGAGCGCGAGCAGGTGCCCTACAAGGCGCTCGACGGCGCGATCGACGCGCTCAGCCGCTACCTCGTCCGGATCCCGCGGCAGGAGGCCGCCGCCCTGATGCCCCGCGGCGTCGCCTCGCTCGCCCGCGTCTTTCCCGTGCTCGCCCGCGTCCCCGCCGTGAGCGGGGCGCCGGGGGGCCCGGGCGACGAGAGCGAGGCGCGGCTCCGGGAGCGCGCGTCGGCCGCGCTGCGCGACCTGCTCGGGCGGCTCTCGGACCGGCGCCCCGTGATCTTGCTCATCGAGGACGCCCACTGGGGCGACGCGGACAGCGCGTCGCTGCTCGCCGAGATCATGGCCCCGCCCGACCCGGCGGTGATCCTGCTGCTCCTCGCCTGCCGCACCGACGGCGCCGGGCAGGGCCCGCTGATCGCCGCCCTCCGCGCTTGCCCGGCGATGGCCGCGGTGCGCACCGTGGAGATCGACCTCACCGGAACCCCGGCGCGAAGATCCTCGCCATGCGGGCAGGGTTCCTGATGCCCTGGCCCGCCATCCAGGCGTCCGCCGCCCCGACCAGCGAGCGCCCCTCCTCCCCGCCCAGGAGCTCGCCGCGCCGGCGGCGGGCGCAGGCGGCGAAAAGGGCCATCTCGCGGGCGTCGAACCCCGCGGCGGCCGACGCCAGCAGCGACAGCGCCGCCGCGGCGTGACCGCGCTGCGCCGCGACGGCGGCGCGCAGGGAGGCCGCCATCGGGTCGACCCACGGCGCGCCCTCGCGCGACAGCCGCTCCGCGTCCCGCTCCGCCTCGCGCAGGAGGGCCCGCGAGCGCCGGGCGTCGCCGCCCGCGCGCGCGGCGGCCTCCAGCGCCGCGGACGCGCGCAGGTGGTGGAGCAGGACGCGGTAGTACTGGAACCTCGGCAGGAAGGACCAGGCGATCTTGCGCCAGCGGTCCTCGATCCGCCGCCACGCCGCGAGCGGCTCGCCCGCGTAGAGGTCGATGCGCCCGAGCGCCACGGTCTCCAGGCAGTCGAGGTGATCGAACGAGCGGCGAGGCCACCGCGCCATGGCGCCCAGCACCTCGTCCCGCGCGGCGTCGGGCCGGTCCGCGGCGAGCGTCACGATGTACGTGAGCCCGACCCGGAAGAAGCTGCCCGCATAGAGGTCGCCGCGCGCGTCCGCGTCGGCGCAGCGCGGCGCCGCGAGGCGAGCCAGCGCGTCGAGCTCCCCGCGATGGTAATGCGCCACCATCATGAACCGGCTGGTCGTGCCGAGCTCCCAGGCGACGCCCGCGCACCGCCCGCGCAGGATGTCCTCGGCCTCCTGGCAGAGCGCGAGGCCCTCGGCCCAGCGCCCGGAGAGGCTCTCGACCATGCCGAGCATGCCCTTGTTGACGGCGAAGAGGTACGGGTCGCCTACCTTCTCCGCGAGCGCCACCGCGATGTCGTAGAGCCGGTGCGCCTTCCGGCGCCCCTCGATGTGGTCGGTGCCGAGGTGCGCGATCTCGGTCGCGAGCGCGCGCGAGAGGCGGTACGGCTCGCCCGCGCGGAGCGCGAGGAAGAGGTGCCGCGCCTGGAACGCCGCGCCCTGGAGCACGTCGGCCATCGCGAGCCCGACCGCGGCCGACCAGCAGACGTCGAGGCGCGTCAGGGTCTCGGCCGGCACGTCGCGCGCGTCGCGCTCGTCGTAGCGAAGCCCGTGCAGGCGGAGGAGGAGCCGCCAGAACGCGAGCGAGAGCAGCGCCGCCCACCGGGGCTCGACGAGCCGCATCCCCACGTCGGCGAGCACGCCCTGGAGCGCGGCCATGCCCTCGTCCATGTGGCCGCTCACGAGCAGCTGCTCGGCCGCGCACCGCCGCAGATCGAGGCTCTCCCGCGGCGGCGCGCCCTCGGCCGCGGCGGCGAACGCCCGGGCCGCGTCCGCCCCGCGGCCGGCGTTGCGCAGGGCGTGGGCGAGCTTGACCCGCAGCGCGCGCGCCTCGCCCGCGCCGCCCGGCGCCGCCTCGAGCGCGGCGGCGAAGTGCTCCGCGGCGCGGTCGAACGCGAGCGCCGCGGCCGCGCGGTCGCCCGCCAGGATCGCATAGTGGGCCGCCTTGTCGGCGCGCCCGGCGCGCCGGAAGTGCATCGCGAGCACGTCCGGCTCGACCTGCGCCGACGACGCAGACGACTCCAGCACGGCGGCGAGCCGCAGGTGGACGTCCGCGAGCTCCGCGGCGCCGAGCTGCGCGACGACCGCCTCGCGGACGCGGTCGTGGAGCGTCTCGAGCTCCTGCTCGTCGCGCTGGCCCCGCGTGCGCACCGCGTTGCCGGCCCGCAGCGCCGCGACCGCGGCCTGCTCCTCCTCGGGCGTGAGCGCGGCGGCCTCCCGGGCGGCGCGGCGGCCGAGCGGCTTGCCCGACACGGCGACTACCTCGAGCAGGCGCCTCGCCTCCGCTGGCAGGCGCAGGAGGCGGTTCGCGAGCACCGCCTCCAGCCGGACGCCGCCGTCCGCGCCGGCGGCGCGCTCCTCGGCGCCGGCGTCGCCGCGCGGCGGCTCCGGCGCCTGGCGCGCCCGCACGTCGCGCGACAGCTCGAGCACGAAGAACGGGCTGCCCGCAGCCTCGGCCGCGATCGCGCCGGCCTGCGCGGCGGCCCTGTCGCCCTCGCCGAGCAGGGCCAGCGCGAGGGCGCGCCCCTCCTCGGGCGCGAGCGCGTCGACGGCGAGGAAGCGCACGTCGTCCATGCCCGCCGCGAACGCGCCGGGCGGCAGGAGCCGCTCCAGGAGCTCGCTCTTCTCCGCGTCCTCGCTCCGGTAGCAGAGCAGCAGCAGGAGCGCGGGCGCGTCGGGCTCGCGCAGGAGGTCGGCGAGGAGCGCGGCGCTGTCGGCGTCCCCCCACTGCAGATCGTCGATGAACAGGACGAGCGGCCGCCGGTCCGCCATGCGCCCGAGCAGCTCGCGCAGCGCGGCGAACCCGCGCCGCCGGAGCTCCTGGGCGTCCGGGGGCTCGCGCTCGCGCCGCGGCGCGCAGACGATCGCCTCGACCCGCCCGAGCACGGGGAAGAGGCGCACGACCGCGTGCACGTCGCGGGGCAGGAGCTCGGCGGCCTCCCGCCTGGGGAGGCGCGCGAGGTGGCGGCTGAGCGCGTCGACCAGGCTGTCGACGGCCTTGTACGGGACGGACTCGCGCTCGTAGCAGCGCCCCTCGAGGATCACCGCGTCGCCGCCGCGCGGGCCCGCGAGCTCGTCGAGGAAGCGCCGGACCAGGGCGGTCTTGCCCATGCCCGAGGTGCCGCGGAGGTGCAGCGTGGTCGCCCTCCCTGCCTTCCCCTCCCTCCCCCCCTTCGCCCGCTCGAAGGCGGCGCGCAGCGCGTCGAGGTGCGCTCGCCGCCCCACGAACGGCGCCCTGTCGATCGCCGGCTCCGCGCCGGACGGCGCGCCGGCCTCGCCGCCGCTCGGCGGCATCAACCGCCGGAGCACCTCGGACGCCGAGGGCCGGTCCTCGGCGCGGCGCCGGAGCAGCGCCGCGCAGAGCTGGTCGAGGTCCGCCGGGATGTCCGGCGCGAGCGCGCGCGGCGGGGGCGGCTCCTCGAGGTGCTTCTGCATGATGACCTCGAGCGCCGCGCCCAGGAACGGCGTCCGGCCGGTGAGCGCCTCGTAGAGCATGACGCCCACCGCGTACCAGTCGCAGGCGGGCGACAGCGGCTCGTCCGCGCCCTGCTCCGGCGCCATGTACGCCGGCGTCCCGGCCATCTGCCCGGTGCTCTGGTCGAGCGGCCCCGGGTTGAGCTCCGTGACCAGGCCGAAATCGAGGATGACGACGCGGCCTCCGGGCGTCACGAGCACGTTGGACGGTTTCAGATCGCGGTGGAGCTTGCCGGCCGCGTGGAGCGCGACGAGCCCCTGGGCGAGCTGGAGCAGGGCGCCCCGCAGCGGCCCCCAGCGGCGCGGATCGGCGGCCGGCGCGCCCCCGGCGTCCGGAAGCGCGCCGGGCTCGCGCCGCGCCGACGGCGAGGCCGCCGGCGTTCCGTCCGGCTCCGCCGCGCCGCGCACGAACGAGAGGAAATCGGTGCCCTCGACGAGGTCCATCGTGAAGAACCACTGGTCGCCCTCGGAGAACAGCTCGTGCAGCGCGACGAGGTTCGGGTGAACTACCTCGGAGAGGGCCCGGAACTCACGCTTGAACCGGTACAGCCCGGCCGCGTCGAGGCGGCGGAGGACCTTCATGGCGACCCGGACGCCGCGCTCGCGATCCTGCGCCTCGTACACGACGCCGAACGCGCCGGCGCCGAGGCGGCGGCCGAGCGTGAATCGCGCCGTGCTGGGGAGCTCTTCGTGGATGATCGGACGGCCCTGCATCACCCGCCCCGGTGAGCGGCGAGCCTACCATGACGCGCGCCGAGGTTCCTGTCGTCGGCGGCGAGCACCCGCGGCGAAAATCGCGCGCTGTGTCTGCACCGCCGCCGACTTTCTCCGCGTTCACGGGCCGCTCTCGAGCTTGCGCGCGCTCGGGTCGGGTGAGAGAGTCCGCCGGCGAGCGGATGAGCGAGGCCACGTCGTCCTACGGTCCGACCCGAACCGATGACGCGCCACGCGGGGCGGAAGCGGGCGGCTCGTACCTGCTCGTGGTGCAGGGCAGCTCGTCATCGATCCTCCCCTTGCCGCGGAGCGGCGTGGTGCTCCTCGGCCGCGGCCCCAAGGCCGACGTGCGGCTCCGGAACACGGCGGCGTCGCGGGAGCACGCGAAGGTCGTGCTCCTCGACGGGCGCGCGCAGCTCGTGGATCTCGGCAGCCGGAACGGCACCTTGCTCAACGGCGTCCGCGTCGATGGCGCGAGGCCGCTCGGCTCGGGCGACGTCGTGTCGATCGGCGATGCCGTCGTGGTGATGCGGTGCGCCCGCCCCGCGAAGAGCCGGCAGATCCTCGACCTCGGGGAGCTGCGGCGGCGGATCGAGGGGGAGATCGAGCGGTCGCTGCGCCACGATCGGCCGGCCACGGTGATGGCCGTTCAGCTCGGGGCGGCGGCGGCCCGGGGCGCCATCGCCGGCGCGCTGGAGCGGGAGCTCGCGGTGACGGACTTCGCGGGCTTCGAGGCGGACGACCGGCTCCTCGTGCTGTTGCCCGAGGCGGACGCGGCGGCGGCCGGCCACATGGCGCAGCGGCTCATCGACGCCGTGCAGGCCGTCGCCACGGCGCCGAAGGTCGGCGTGGCCACGGCGCCGGCGGACGGGTGCGACGCGGACACGCTCATCGCCTCGGCCCGCGCCGCGGCCGACGTGGCGCCGACCTTCGGCGCCGCGGCGACCGCGGCCGAGGCGGTGACCACCCTGGAGATCGGCGGGCAGCGCACGGTGCTCGCGGACGCGGCCATGGTGCGCGTCTTCGACCTGGTCCGGCGCCTCGCGGCGACGGACCTCCCCGTGCTCGTGACGGGCGAGACGGGCGCCGGCAAGGAGAGCGCGGCGCGCGCCCTGCACGAGTGGTCCCCGAGGGCGAAGCGGCCGCTGGTCACGCTGAACTGCGCCGCGGTGCCCGAGAGCCTGGTCGAGAGCGAGCTCTTCGGCTACGAGCGCGGCGCGTTCTCCGGCGCCGCGGCGGCGAAGCCGGGCCTCCTGGAGCACGCGAGCGGCGGGACGGTCTTCCTCGACGAGATCGGCGATCTCTCGGCGAGCGCGCAGGCGAAGATCCTGCGCGCGATCGAGACCAGGAAGATCCTCCGGCTGGGCGACGTGCGCGAGCGCGAGGTCGACATCCGGCTGGTCGCCGCGACGCACAAGGATCTCCAGGCGGAGGTCAAGGCAGGCCGCTTCCGGCAGGACCTCTACTACCGCCTCGGCGCGGCCACGGTGATCTTGCCCCCGCTGCGGGAGCGCCCCCGCGAGATCCTCGCGCTCTCGCGGGCGTTCCTGGCCGACGCGTGCGCGCGCGCGGGCCGCGAGGAGATGACGCTGTCGACGGAGGCGACGGAGCTCCTCACGAGCTACGCGTGGCCCGGCAACGTGCGAGAGCTGAAGAACGTGATCGACTACATCGCGGCGACCGTTGGCGCGCGCATCATCGAGCGGGCGCACCTGCCCGCGCCGCTCGCGCCGCCGGGCGCGCCGCGCCTTGAGTCCGCGCCGCCCGCGCCGCCCGCCGCGACGCCGGCGCCCGCCGCGGACGTCCCTGGCCGCACGTTCCGGCCGCTCGCGGAGGAGGTCCGGGAGCTCGAGCGCACGCGTATCGCCGAGGCGCTCGCCGCGGCGGGCGGCGTGCAGACGAGGGCCGCGGAGGCGCTCCACGTGCCGCTCCGGACCTTCGTGCTGAAGATGAACCGCTACGGGCTGGCGAAGCGCAGGCGGTGAGGCCGCCGCGCCCGGATGCAGGAGTTACCGGCCGTCACGATGCAGGAGTTACTGGCCGCCACGATGCAGGAGTTACCGGCCGCCACGTAAGAGTTACCTAGTCCGGTCGTGCAAGAGTTGCACGACTCCTCCCGGCGGGCCCGTCACGCCCGGGAGAGCGCGCGCCGCCCGCGGCGCCGGCGCGGGCACGCCGGCTGCTAACCCCGGTGACGAACCGCTCCCTCGCAGGCAGGAGTCCAGCGCTCGCTGGCGATGATCGTCGACGTACCGGGGCGACGAGCGGGTCGCGCTCGCGCCGGCGGCCATCTCCCGTGCTCCGGCGGCGCTCCCGGGCACGGGGGCAGCTCGCCCCACGGCCCGCCGCGTTCGCGACCCCTGCCAGCAGAGGAGGCCCATGGAGGTTTGCGTGTCCGAGACCAAGCTATCGACGTCCCTGCTCACCTCCGCGCTCGACGGAGATGTCCAGTCGACCCGCGCCGTGATCGCTGCGCTCATGCCGGTGATCCACGCGCGGGTCGGCCGGGCGCTGCTCCGGCGCTGCGCTCACCTCCCGCGCGACCGCAAGGACGACCTCGTACAGGACGTGTTCGTCGAGCTGCTCCGCGACGGCAGCCGCGCGCTCCGCGCCTGGGATCCGGCCCGCGGGCTGAGCCTCGCCAACTGGGTCGGCCTCATCGCCGATCAGCGGGTGGCGGCGGCGTTTCGCGGCGGCCGGCGGCGCCTCGACGCCGCGGCGCTGCCGCTCGACGACGCGCCGGAGGGGAGCGCCCGATCGGAGGACGACCCCGAGGCGACGGTGCTCGCCCGCGATCAGATCGAGCGCCACCTCGGCCTGATCCGCGCCGAGCTCAGCCCGCTCGGGCTCGAGCTCTTCGAGGCGCTCGTCGTGGACGAGGAGCCGATCGCGTCGGTCTGCGCGCGCACGGGCATGAGCACCTCCGCGGTGCAGGCGTGGAGCAGCCGGCTCAGGCGGCGGCTCGCGGCGCTCGTCGCCGGGGCGCGCGATGAAGAAAAGCGCGCGCGATGTCAACCGCGCGGCGCCTCGCGCATAAGCCTGCATCGACGACGGGGAGACGCGCGAGGCGAACCCGAGCGGCGCGGGCCGATAGACGAGGCCCATGAGCGCCACGCTCGATCGCCGTCGCGTCAGCGCCCGTCACGAGCGGAGCCGCCGCGCCCCGCGCTCGACCCGTCCGGGCGCGCGCGGGGCCGCGCAGCTCATTCCAACGACACGGACGAAGGGACAACCATCATGAAAAGAATCACGTTCTTCGCGCTTACAGGAGCCGTCTTCAGCATTGCCCCTGTCGCCGACGCAGCTGTCCAGAACCATCACGGCGTCATCTGCCGCGCCCAGGAGCCCGAGCACGCCGGCCGGGTCCGCTTTGCGGGGGTGGGCGCCGAGGCCTTGCAGGCCGTCACCCTGAGCTGCCCGCTCACCACGACAGGCAAGAGCATCAATTACGTGGAGGTCAACGTCAGGAGCACCACGCTGCCAAAGACCCTGTGCTCCGTGAGCGCGGTGGACTGGGACGGCGCAACCCTCGGCGTCATCGCCTTCAACATCGAGACGGGGGACAACTGGGAATCCGTGACGATCCCCGAGTCGATGAAGCGCAACTTCGCGTCGTACCACGTCTCGTGCTCGCTACCGACGAACCAGGTGCTCACGAGCATCAACGTCGGCACGCCGTGAAGGCCAGAGCCGCGGTCCCGGGAGGCTGGCCCCCGGGGCCGCGGTAGCAGGATCGATCCCGAGATCCGGATGAACAAGACGATACCCGCTCTCCGCTGCGGCGGCGCTGCGAACGGGCCTCCCTCGGCGACGGGGAGGCCGCCGCGCCTGCGGAGCGACAGCGGTGGAGCGCCAGCTGACCAAAGGAAAGGAAGAAGAGATCATGCATCATGAAAAGACGACGCCGCGCTCGGCGAAGGTGGACCTCATCTCTCTCACGCTGCTCGCGGCGATAACGGCGAGCGCCGCGCTCCTGCCCGCGTGCGGCGCCCCGCCCGCGGAGGACCTCGACGACGCGAAGGAGGCGTACCTCTCCGACCGGGCGGAAGCGGTGGTGGGGCCCGTGAAACGCCGCGACGTCTGCGCTGCCGTCCGCTGCCGGGATGGGCTCACGTGCGAGGAGCGGGACGGACAACCCGTGTGCGTGGAAGCCCCGCCGCCGCGCGCTTGCGAGACCGACGACGACTGCAGCCTCACCGCAAATTACTGCGGGGGCTGCAACTGCATCGCGCTCGCCCCGGGCGAGAGCGCGCCTGTGTGCCACGGGGACGAGGTGGCTTGTCTTGTCTGGCCGTGTCTCGGCCTCGAAGCGCGCTGCGAGGCCGGCGCGTGCGTGGGGGGCACCGCGCCGTGACGCCGGCGCGGGGCGCGAGCCTCACCCAGGCTCGCGCCCCGGGTCCGGCCGGACGCGCACGCTCTTCCACCGCGCGAGCTGCACCGTGCCGGCGGGGGCGCCGCGCGGCTTGCTCACGTCGGCGACGCGGCAGACGTGGACTTCCACCTTGGCGGCGCTCCTCGCCTTCGAGTACCACGCCGCGGCCGCGGCGGCGCGCTCGACCACCTCGCGCGGGACCTCCCCGCGCTCGGGGTTGCGCACGATCACGTGGCTGCCCGGCGTGCCGCCGGCCACGTGCAGCCAGAGGTCGTGCGGCGCGGCGAGCTCGAACGTGAGCGCGTCGTTGTCCTCGTCGCCGCGGCCGACGAGCACCTCGAAGCCCTCCACCGTGAGCGTGCGGTACGGCCGCCCCTTGCTGCCCATGCCGCCCCTCCGCCGTCAGCCGGACGCGGCGCCGGAGCTCGGCTGCCCGGGCCGCGCGGGGGCTACCGCCTCGGTCTTCACCGCCGCGTCGAGCCACGCGAGCAGATCCCGCACGACCTCCTCGCGGTTGATCTCGTTCAGCATCTCGTGGCGCCCGCCGGGGTAGAACCGGTGCGTCACGCGGCGGAGGCCGGCGGCGCGGTACGCCTCGAGCATCTGCGCGACGCCCCTGAGCGGCCCGCCGACCGGGTCGCGGGAGCCGGAGAAGACATACAGCGGCAGCTCCTTCGGGATCCGCGCCTGCCGCTCTGGCCGCGCGATCTCCACCATCGCGTCGAGCACGTCGACCCAGAGCGACGCTGTCGCGGGGAAGCCGCAGCGGGGATCGGCGATGTACCTGTCGACCTCGTCGCGATCGCGAGAGAGCCAGTCGCAGGACGTGCGGTTCGGCGCGAAGACCTTGTTGAAGCCGTCGAAGCTCATCGACTGGAGGATCGGGCTCTTGCCGCGCTCGCCGAGCCGCCGCCGCTCCGCGCGGGCCACGAGCCGGCCCGCGTTCACGAGCGCGCTCGGCTTGCCCGAGGAGCCCGACAGCACCGCGCCCTGGATCGAGCCGCCGCGCTCGATCAGGTACTCCTGCACGAGGTAGGAGCCCATGCTGTGGCCGAAGAGCACGACCGGCAGGCCGGGGTGCTCGCCCTTCTCGCGGTCGATGAGCTGCGCGAGATCGCGCACGACCCGCTGGAAGCCGCCCTGGCTCGCGAAGAAGCCGAGCTCGTCGCTCCCGCGCGCCGTCCTGCCGTGGCCGCGGTGGTCGTTCGCGTAGACGGCCCACCCGGCGGCGCAGAGCGCCTGTGCGAGGCGCTCGTAGCGGCCGGCGTGCTCGGACATGCCGTGCGCGACGTGGAAGATGCCGCGCGCCGCCCCGTCCGGGAGCCAGCGGTACACGAAGAGCTCTCGACCGTCGTCCGCCTGAAACGTGAAGGTGTCCGCGGGCATCGGGAGCGGACGCTACCATCGATCGCGCCGCGCGCGTGACCACGATTCTCGATGCTTCCGCGCCGAAAGGAGTTTTCGGTACGGTCCTCCGTGGCATGAGGTTCGCACGACGCTCCGGCCATGCCCGAGCGCCGATCGTTGCCCGTGCTCTCGTTGCGCGACACCGTCCTCTTCCCTGGGATCGCGACGCCCATCACGGTCGGACGGCTGAAGACGCTCCGCGCGGTGGAGGCCGCCCTCCGGATGGAGGGAGAGGACAAGCGCATCTTTGCTGTCGCCCAGCGCGACGCCGCCGAGGAGCCCACCACGGGCGGGCTCTTCTCGATCGGCGTGATCGCCCGCATCACCCAGGTACAGCGGTTCGGGTCGGGCCTCCAGCTCGTGCTCTGCTGCGAACGGCGGGCCGCCGCGCCCCGGTATACAGAGGTCGAAGGCGTGATCCGCGCCCCCGTCATCGAGCTCGCCGACCTCCCCCTCCGTCCAGAGGAGGACGCCGCGCTGGAGGCGCTGTCGCGCGAGGTACGCGAGCGCGCCGTCGAGTACGGCCGTCACCGCGGCGCGCCGGACGACGTGCTCAAGCAGTTCGTCGGCAGCATGTTCGGCCCGGCCGAGCTCGTGAACCATATCGCCTTCTACCTGGACCTCCCGACCCCCGAGAAGCAGGCGCTGCTCGAGATCCTCTCGACGGAAGAGCGGATGCGCAGCCTCGCGCTGCACCTCTACCGGCAGATAGGCATCGTGGAGACCCAGGAGAAGATCCGGACGACGGTCGAGGAGGAGCTCGGCGAGCGGCAGCGGGAGCTCTACCTGCGCGAGCAGCTGCGCGCGATCCAGAAGGAGCTCGGCGAGGAGGACGACGAGAACATCGCGGCACGTCTGGAGCACAAGCTCCATCGGGCCAGCCCCCCGGCGGAGATCCTGCAAGAGGCCCGGCGCGATCTAGCGCGGCTGCGGCGCATGGGACGGGAGACATCGCCCGAGGCGCAGGTCCTGATGACGTGGCTCGAGTGGGTGGCCGATCTGCCCTGGAACCAGCGGACCGAGGACCACGTCGACCTCGATCGGGCGCGGGTAATCCTCGACGAGGATCACCACGGCCTCGGCGACGTGAAGGATCGGGTGCTCGAGTTCCTGGCCGTCCGGAAGCTCCGCGTGGAGCAGGCGCGGGGCGACGGCGAGAGGAGCCGCGCGATCTCCCGCGGCCCGATCCTGCTCTTCCTCGGTCCGCCCGGGACCGGCAAGACGTCCATCGCGGAGTCGATCGCGCGGGCGCTCGGGCGCAAGTACGTCCGCGTCTCGCTGGGCGGGGCGCGCGACGAGGCGGACATCCGCGGCCACCGCCGCACCTACGTGGGCGCGATGCCAGGCCGCATCCTCCAGGGGATCAAGCGGGTGGGGTCGAAGAACCCGGTGATCGTCCTCGACGAGGTCGACAAGCTCGGCGTCTCCTTCCAGGGCGATCCTGGCGCGGCGCTGCTCGAGGTGCTCGACCCGGCGCAGAACGACGGGTTCGTGGATCACTACCTCGGCCTGCCGTTCGACCTGTCCGAGGTGCTGTTCATCTGCACGGCGAACTTCCGGGAGACGATCCCCCAGCCGCTGTTCGACCGGATGGAGACGGCGCTGTTCGCCGGATACACGGAGCAGGAGAAGCACGAGATCGCCCGGAGGTACCTGCTCCCCCGGCAGCGGAGGGAGTGCGGGCTGCGCGAGGATCAGCTGCGCGTGACGGGCGCGGCGCTCGGCGAGATCATCTGCGGATACACGCGCGAGGCGGGCGTCCGGCAGCTGGAACGGACCCTCGGCGCCCTGGCGAGGAAGGCCGCGCGCAGGATCGCTGGCGGCGAGAGCGAGCGGGCGGTGGTGGGCACCGGGGATGACGTGAAGGAACTGCTCGGTCGCGCGAAGATTCGCCCCGAGCGAAGGCTGCAGCACGACCAGCCGGGCGTCGCGACCGGCATGTATTACACGCAGACCGGTGGCGACATCATGCACGTCGAGGCGAGCGTGATGCCGGGCAAGGGCGATTTCGTCCTGACGGGGCAGCTCGGCGACGTCATGAAGGAGAGCGGCCGCGCGGCGCTGAGCTACGCGCGCGCGCACGCGGCGGAGCTGGGCGTGCCGCTCGATCGGCTGCAGCGGCGCGACGTGCACATCCATGTCCCGGCGGGCGCGGTGCCCAAGGACGGGCCGAGCGCGGGGCTGACGATGGCGGTAGCGCTGGTGAGCGCGCTGTCGGGCAGGCCGGTGCGGAGCGACATAGCGATGACCGGGGAGATCACGCTGCGCGGCACGGTGCTGCCGATCGGGGGCATCAAGGAGAAGGTGCTGGGGGCCCACCGGGCGGGGATCTTCGAGATCCTGCTCCCGGCGGAGAACGAGGCGGACCTCGACGATTTGCCGGCGGACGTGCGGAGCTCGCTGGAGTTCTACCTGGTGAGCACGCTCGACGAGGCGATCGCGCTCTGCCTGCGGCTCCGCCCCATGCGCCTGGAGACGCCGGAGGTGGTCCCGCACGCGCGGGCTTCCTGAGGCGGGAGGGGGCGCGGCAGGCGGGAGGGGGCGCGGCGCGGCGGCGCGCCGGGGGGCGTCGCTCCCGAGGGGGGCGGCGCGCCGGGGGCTGGGGGCGCGCGGGGCTCGCTGGGCTGCCCGGTCGGGAGCGCGGCTCAGGTGGGCGGCTGAGAGGCCGGCGCGTCGCCTCCGCCGAGCGTGTCGGCCAGCACGTCGCCTCCGCCGAGCGTGTCGGCCAGCGCGGCGGCGGTCGCGGCGGCGAAGGCGTCGAGGGTGGCGGGCTCGGTCCAGCGCGCGGCCTCGCGGGCGTCGAGCGCGTGGTGCGTCTCGATCAGCACGGACGGCATCGAGGGGCGGCGCAGCACGAAGATGCGCTGGTCCGGGGGGTGCCGGTCGACGAAGACGCCTGGCTGGGCGGCGTCGGGCTCATACAGGCCGCTGTAGGCGGCGCCGCGGTAGGGCATGAGGCCGGCTTCCTCCATGCGCCGGGCGAAGGCGCGGGCGAGCGCGAGCCGGAGGGCGCAGAGGGCCGGGTCTCCCTCGTCGGACCAGAGCACGGCGAACCCCGGCGCGGCGAGGCTGAGCGGGCACGTTCGACCGGGCGCGGGCGACCACGTCTCGATCCTGCCGCGCACGTCCGAGTGCAGGCTGACGAAGGCCTCGGCGCGCCACCGGGCGGCGTCCTCGGCGCGCTCCTGGTAGGGCAACGGCCGGTCGCCTGTCCTGCCCACGCGCGCCTCGAAGCGCCCCGTGGCGTTGAGCCGCTCGGCGAGCGCGCGCGCCGCGGAGAGCGTGAAGTCCTGCTCCTCGACGCAGAAGCAGGAGAGGTTCCCCGTGTTGCCCGGCGCGCCGTGGCCCGCGTCGAGGTAGATGCGGCGAACCCCGAAGTCGGGGGGGAACAGCGCGGACGGGGCGACGACGCGGGCGCCTGGAAACGGCCAGCCGCTCGGCGCGATCGGGAGCTCGAGGGCGCGCCGCGCCACGACGGCGCGCGGAGGGCCGGGGGAGAGCGCCTGGCGAAGGGCGGCGGCGCCGGCGGCGCCAGCGAGACCGAGGACGAGCTTCCTGCGCGAGATCACCGCGGCTCCGCTTGTTATCAAAGCGGGGGCGCGGGGTCAGGTTCTTGGCGAGGCGGGGGTGAAGGGGCTCGGGCGGGGCGCTTCGTCTGGGGCACCCGAGAGCTGCCGGGGAGCGCGCGGCGTGGTGCCGGATCCACCCGGGCGCGCATCTCGTCAGCGCAGGGCGTCGGCGGCTGTCTCGGCGGTGAGCGACTGATCCAGCCATCGCTTCAGCGTCATCAGGTCGCCGCACGCCTCGATGCGAGCGAGCTCCGTCTCCTCCGCGAAGGTGCGTTTGATGAACTGGTCCGGATGACCTGAGGCATCCCCTCACATTCTTCGGAGAATTCACAGGGAGGCGGGGAGACGGGGAGGAAAATCTTCAAATACTCCCTGTCTCCGCGCCTCCCTGCTCAATTTCTCCGCTGAAATGGCTGCAAATGAGTGGACTCCTCAGCCGGATGACCCATACCCGCGCAGTAGCAGCGGGCGCGGAGGGCACCAGGTATAGTTGCTTGTTGTCGTTTTACGAGATCAGGTGATGTTCGACCCGGTAACGGTCGAGAACAGGCGAGCACCGCATGACACTCACGCTCGAGCTTCGCCCGTCCCCCGCTCTCTCAGCGGCAGGAGCAGGGCGAGAAAGGCGAACGATAGCGCCGTGCACAGGGCAAACAGCCCTGCATAGCCGAGCCGCTCGGCAAGCGCGCCCGACAGCCACACGGCGGGCGACTTCCCGAGCACCTCGACGCTGGCGAGCAGCGTGTAGTGCGTCGCGCCGACCGACCGCCGGACACGCGACATCATGAAGGCGAACACCGCCGTGGTGACGGCGCCGCCGAAGAGGTGCTCGGCCACGGTGACCGCGATGACGGCCGCCTCGGTGGGCGGGCCCGCCGCGGCGAGGTACCACTCGCCCGCCATCGCGACGGAGCGCAGCGAAAGGCTCACGCCGACGGCGGCGAGCAGCGGCAGCCGCTGCGCCAGGAGGCCTCCCGCGAGCGAGCCGGCGATCGACGCGACCAGGCCGTAGGTGCCCACCCAGAGGCCGATCTGGTGCGGCGGGAAGCCCGCGTCGACGAGGAACGGCTTGAACATCATGTCGACCATCGCCTCGCCCAGCTTGTAGGTCCCGAGGAACGCGACGACCCAGAGCGCGCCCGGCGCCCGCAGGGCGACGAGCACCGTCGCGAGCACCTCGCGCACCGAGCGGCGATCGCGCGCCTCGACCTCGCTCGACGGCGGCTCGCGCAGCGCCAGCGAGGCGAGGGTCGAGAGGAGGACGAGCGCGGCCATCGCGCCGAACTGGCCGCGCCAGCCGATCCAGGCGCTCGCCCAGACGAGCAGCCCGCCGGCGGCGAGCATGCCGATCTTGTAGCCGACCACCTGCGCGGCGTTCGCCGGGCCGAGCTCGCCGCGCCCGAGCAGGTCGATCGCGAGCCCATCGACCGCGATGTCCTGGGTGGCCGCGAGCAGGTTCATCAGGAAGACCAGCGCGAGCAGGGGGCCGAGGTGGCGCGACGGCGGGACGAACGCGGCGGCCGCGCACGTGAGCGAGATCAGCGCCCCGAGCGGCAGGATCCACGAGCGGCGCCGGCCGAGCCGCTCCCAGCCGAAGCGGTCGACGAGCGGCGCCCAGAGCGCCTTCGCGACCCAGGGCAGCGCGAGCGCCCCCGAGAAGCCCACGGCGGAGAGCGATACGCCGCTTGCCCGCAGAAACACGGGGAGCGCCGTCGCCTGGAAGCCGAAGGGGATCCCCTGCGCGAAGTACAGCGCGGCGAGGGCGGCGAGCTTGCCGGCGCGCGTTTGGTCTGGCACGAGCCGGAATCGTAACCGAACGGACGAGCCTCGGTCGCCTGAAACACGGACACTGGCGCGCGAGCGGAGGACGATGTCGAGGAGCAAGCCGCACGGACTCACTGCGTCGCCCGGCCGCGCGAGCCTGGGCCGATGATCGCCGACACGTTCTCTCCTCGGTCGCTCGCGCCGGCGGGCGTCGTCCGGGTGAGATGGCTGGGCACGGCGGGGTTCGCCGTCGAGCACGCCGGCACGGTCGTGCTCATCGACCCGTACCTCACGCGCGCCTCGCTCCGCCGCTGCGTGCTCGGCCGGCTCGTCCCCGATGTCGCCGCGATCGCGCGCCACGCGCCGCGCGCGGACGCGATCATCGCCGGCCACACCCATTTCGATCACGCGCTCGACATCCCGGAGATCGCGCTCCGCACGGGGGCCGCTGTATACGGATCGCGCTCCGCGGTGGCGCTCTGCCGCGCCTCGGGCGTCCCTGCGGCGCGCGTGCGCGACGTCGAGCGCGCGCCGGGGAGTGAGCCCGTCGTCGCCGAGGTTGGCCCGTTCCGGCTGCGCTTTCTCCCGAGCGCCCACTCCCGTCTGCTGCTCGGCCGGGTCCCCTTCCCCGGCGACATCTCCGATTGCGAAGAGGTCCCGCTCCGGGCCGAGCGTTACCGGTGCGGCGCTGTCTTCGCCGTGGAGATCCGGGTCGCGGGCCGCGTCATCGTCCACCTGGGCAGCGCGGAGCTCGTCGAGGCGAGCCTCGACTGCCGGGAGCCCGACCTGCTCCTGCTCTGCGTGGCCGGCTGGACCGCCTCGCGCGGCTTCCCCGAGCGGGTGGCGCGCGCGCTGTCGCCGCGCGCGGTGCTCTTCTCGCACTGGGACAACTTCTTTCTGCCGATGGATCGCCCGGCCGTCGCGCTCCCCGCGATGCAGGGAGAGCGACTGGCAGAGCGCCTCGGCCGCGCGTCGCGCGATGCGAAGATGGGTGTTCTGCCGCTGCTCGGCGAGGTGTGGATCTAAGGCATGTGCGTGTGCGTGTGCGTGTGCGTGTGCGTGTGCGTGTGCGTGTGCGTGTGAAATCGAAGCACCCTTCAGGCCTGTGGCTGAAATCGTGATGGCCAAAGCGGAGATGCCCTAGCTCACGCGGAGGTCGCGTCGCCGACGACCCCGCGCCTGTCAGCAGCCCCCATTTGACACGTCGCTCCGTCGGTGAGCTCGGTGGTGCCTGCCACGACGCGGCGTTCTTACCTCATGTGACCGCTCGCCGGCCGCATGGCCGACCGACGACTACGGGCACTGAATTGCGGCCCCCAGGCCGACAGCGTTCATTCCCACAGATTCCACCGGATTTACGCCTTCCTTCTACCCACTTCAACAACACGCATCCTGAGGACAAGCTCGCTCGCGTGCCTTTCCAGCGCTCACCTCGACAGAGCTCGCGCGGCGAGCGAGCACGGCGTGCGCACCTGCCGTGGTTCGCTGGCTCTCACGTCCGGGAGGCACGGTTCTGGCTACTTGAACCTTTACGAGAGGTGGGAGATGTTCTATGAGATGGCCGGCATTTCTGATCGGTGTCAGTTTCGCCGTGGGTTGCGTTGCCGAGCAAAGCGACAACAGCGCAACGACTGAACAAGGCATCGAGGACCACATTGAGGAGATGTCCGAAGCGGTTTTGGTCAACCGAATCTTTTGCAAGGAGGGAGAGCAGGGCGTCCCATGCGTCGAAAAGTGCGTAGCACAGAAAATTTACTGCCACGCCGCCTACGCAGCACATCCCCAAAAGGCAAGCGTCGGCAATGGTAAATTATATGCTTGCAACAGGTTTATACCAGTTGGCTGGATGTGCTCGTACACGTACCCCAATGGCGACAATTGCCATTTCCCATTTGGTAGAGGTCCGGGGTCGCTGTGTATATGAAGACCAGCTTCGTCCCAGGAGGTTCCATTGAATAGTGGAGATGCGGAGCGCGCGGCCAGCGCTGACATGGCCGTCGCCATTTTCAATGGAGAAGGGCTGCTACAGATGCTCGTGTGGCGTTGCGTGTTCGCCAAATACGAGGCGCGTCTGCTCGATGGCCTGGAAGAACTAAAGAACGGACTACGGCGATTCATAATACTGCGCGACCAGGGGCTAGCGCAGGGTGGACCGGCGAGGGTCACAGACGAGGATCTCCAGAACCTCGAGCGGCTCTCCTCGCTCGTGCAACAATGGCTTGCAGGCGGAGAGCTATCGCCGGAAATTGAGGAACTCGCACGGAAGCTGTGGTGTATTCTTACAGACCCCGGCGCTGGCGTACAGATGCTACCGCCGCCATAACGTGGCTTCTGGGTCATCAGCCGTTCGTGATTGCAGGCAGCAGTGCCTCTGATTTGCCTGTTGAAGCGATGCGGATGCGCGCTGAGCATGCAGGCCCTTCATCGAGCCCCCGGCTCACCCCGGACACGCCGCGTCGCACGCCTCGCCGCAGTCCACGCCGAGTTCGTCGCCGTTCTCCACGCCGTCCTTGCAGGTGGGCGGCTCGCAGGCGCCGGCCCAGCAGACCCGGCTCGCGCAGTCGCCTCCCGACTCGCAGCCGCCACCGTCAGGGCAGCGGCGAGCGCACCCCCTGCTGCAGTCCACGCCGGTCTCGTCGCCCTTCTTCACGCCGTCGTCGCACGTGCATTGAGCGACCGGTCGTAGTCGCAGAGATCGTTCGTTGACTGGTTGCCGTCGTTGTACACGTCGTACGCCGGCACGCTGACCACGTCGCCCTCCTCCGTGCACTCGTCCTGCTTCCAGTCGCCGTGGAGCTGCGAGCCGAGCCGGCCCGGCTTGATGTCGACCACGCAGCGCCCCTCCTCGCACCGCCCCGCGCCGCACCGCGGGTCCGGCAGCCCCGGGCACTCCGCGTCGCCCTCGCACCGCTCCGACGGGTCGATCACGCCCGAGCACTCCACCGTCCCTTCCGCGCACTCGTCACAGGGCCGGCACATGAGAAAGCAGTCAGGCTCCCTCTCACCGCGCGCAGCAGACGACCTTGCCCGGCTCGGCGCACTCGCCGTCCGCTTCTTACTCCGGTTGAAGTTCCCTTCGGGGATCATCATGGTTGCGCCGCAGTTCTCATCGCTATCTGGCCCGCAGTTCGCCTCCAGCCCAGCGCAACTTGGAGGACCTGCGCTCTCGCCGCTTCGTTCGGCCGGCGCACACTCATCCCAGCTTGCGCCGATGATCTGCGTGCAGCCGCCGCATGCAGCCGCAGCAGCGACCCACAGCCACACCGTTGACGCCGCCGCTCGTTCCCTGCCCCTCTTGGCACGGACCATCTTGCGGCGTACTCGCGCCCTACATGGCGCGCCTGATGTTCGAGAACACTCTATACTATCAGCCGCGCCATGGTAGCGCGCTGGCGCGCGGGGACTGGCCGGCAGGCGCTACTCCTCCTCCCGCACCCCACGGGCGCGCCGCTCGCGCGCCCGGCCCTCATCGAGCCAGCACCGGGCGTAGACGAAGAGGGCGAGCGGAAGGCCGAGGTGCACCAGATCGACCCACGAGTAGCCGCGTGCCTCCGACGGCGAGGTCAGGGCGGCAGCTATCAGCGCGCCCCCGGAGACGAAAATTCCCACAGTTCTCGGGATCTTGTGCATACATCACCGAGAGTGACTCAGAAGAAGGCGCACATGATGGTGAGGGTTCCGAAACCTGCGTCTGACCAGTTGTGGCAGCGCTTCGCGTCGCGCGGATTGGGTGCTCTCGGGCAGATTGCGCGGACGGCAACGAGGCTGGAGCCCAACACGAAGGCAGCGCACCCAATGGAGAGTGGACTCAGCGCCTGCTGAACAGCCTCGACCGGCTCGTCGCCATCGGAGACGGGCGCGGCGCTCTCCTCCCCGGCCGCGGCGCCGTCGCGGAGCATCGAGGCGCAGGGCACGTCCGCGAACGCGCCTGGGTCGAGGGGGTCAAAGACGCGGATGGACGCGTCAGGTCGGTCGGCGCAGGTGGCGGCGAGTTCGGAGCGCCCGGTCCTGAGGATCTGGGGGATCGCGTTCTCCGCCGGGTCCAGCTCGACAATGAAATTCCGCGGCGTCGCCGCTGCGTCTTCCGCGTCTTCCACGCCGCTCCGGTTCGCTCTTGCCTCGCTCGCTTCGTCCGCCGCTCCGCAAGCTGGCGCTCCTAGGAGCAGCGCAGCCATGGCCATGGCGATCCTGCTGTTCATGGGCCCCTTCCCGCGCAAATGTGTACGTTGCGCACGAATTTGCAGCGCGAACGGCATGCCAGGGTGTCGCATCGCATGAGGGGCGAGCGGACCGAGCCGATCGGGTTGCGGCGCCAGGAATCCTCCCGGGCTGCTCTCTCCACCAGCACGGCGAGGGTGCTCGCGGACATCTGGTGCTCGATACGTGCTTCACCTCGGGATCAGTTTCTGTAATGGCTCCAGCTTCCAGCGATACGACCCAGCTCGCAGCTTGAACTCGGACGCCCGGGACGGGTGGCCTGCCTGCGCTCGACGGGTCGAGTTATCCCTGCTCTCCGTTGTTTGACGGGGTGATCTGCCCGATCTCGGGATCCGGGCGGTGCCATGAGGGGCGCTGCGTCGAGTGCCTCCACGAGGATCCTACCCTGCACTGTGCTGCGGGGCTGGCCTGTGACGGCGTGTTCTGCGTCCCGCCCCACTGCGTCAACATGGTGTTTGACGCCGGGCGCGGAGAGACCGCTCAGGACTGCGGTGGAGCCTGCGCTCCGTGCAGGGACGGGGATCCGTGCAACTCCGGGGCAGACTGTCAGTCGGGGGTCTGCGCGATGGCGCATTGCAAGGCGCCGACGTGCGGCGATGGCGTAAAGAACGGCGACGAGACCGGCGTGGACTGCAGCGGGGGGTGCGCTCGCCGCTGCCCTGACGGCGGCGGCTGCGAGTCCGGGAAGGACTGCGCGAGCGGCGTTTGCTGGGCCGGTGCCTGCGAGCCGCCCACCTGCAAGGACGGCGTGGAGAACGGCGACGAGCTCGGCGTGGACTGCGGCGGCAAGGGGTGCGACGCGGCGTGCCCGAGGTGAGCGGCGGGGCGCGGCATGCATGCAGCGGCTATGCGAAGGAAGCAGCCCTTCGCGCTTCAGCTGACGCGCTGCGGTGCACGACGGCAAGTGGCAGCCGTCACAACCGAGCGAGCCGGCCATCCTCGAGCAGCACCCAAGGAGCTGAAGCCGAGTACGCTTCGATCCCGCCCATCGGCAGAATTGGCGCATCTCTGAGCCGCTCAAGCCCTTTGTCCAGCAGTCGCTGCCCGCGGTCGGTGAGGCGATACACCTTCGAGAGCATCCGATGACCAGGTGGCTTCGGACCGGGGGCTCGCTCCACAGCCGCGCTCGAGTCGTGCTTTGCCCACTGGGCGAGGCGATCTTCCACGAACAGGTCGCCTGTGCATGAGCCGAGATCTCGCAAGTCCGATCCTAGGTGTGATCTGTTGCAGTATACTTTCACTGGAGTTTGCCATTCCTCTGTCGACAGGATGGCCAGAATGAGCTTGTCGAACCGGCTGAGGCGGAAGGCGCCTCCCGGGCTCCTTCCTGGGAAGAAGCAAGAGAGAAGCCTCCACAAGGGGGCGAGCTCCGGGAATCCCTCGACACCGTGCGCGCAGCTCTCCGCGAACAGCAAGGGGTCCTCATCGACGTAGCTGTCCCAGAGGCGAACCGCACGATCGTAGCGTTCCATCGGCCAAGGGCGAGCCCTGTCGAGACGATTCAGAAGAACGTTGTCGGGGTGGTGCGCTACCGACGCGGAGCAGTCGAACGGCGGTATTCTCGGTGGTTCAGAAAACCTCTTCATCGTGCCGTACACCGGTTCGAGCTCGATGATGAGGACGTCACTGCATGGGATCCCCAGGTGCCGCAACCAGCTACAGGTTCTCCAGAGGTTCACCCGTTCGTGAAGGCTCCCGGATGCCCACAAGATAACGGGGGGTTTCCAGTCAACTTCGGATGAGTAGAGGCGATCCCATTTTTGGCCTGAATCGTCCATGTTCGGGCGATGCTCGCATAAAGAGCACCACGCCTCACGCGTCCGGACATGCTCCAGTGGGTCCCGGCGGCTCGGTCCGATGATAAGGCGTTCGGAAGCGCGTACGACGGTTGCCGCGCCGAGCTGCACCAGGCGCTCTGTCGCTGGCGAGTCGAAGGTGACGTGCGTTGCGCCCAGGAGGATTGGATGGCTTGTCGCGTTCATTAGAATCCGCACCGAAAGCAATCGACATACGTGTAAGGTCTGTCTTTTTCGCAATCTTCACGGCAGATGTCGCAAAGGGTCCTGCCCCAATCGATTTCACGCGTGCAACGCCCACCCTTGCCTCTGCATATTTCGTGACTCTCGGCACAGTCGTTGGCTGGCGTGCAGCCTGCCATCAGCTCGAATGATTGGCTACCCACCTCTTCGCCTCCGCCTTCGTCGCCGTCCCTGAGGTAGTCCCCCGCTCCTGCTGACCCTGCTGGATATCCAGTGGATATCCAGCGCCCGCGCCACCCGGCTCAACGGTATCACAAGTGTACCGCAAGTCGCACGCCGGCGCGAACACCGTCACCAGCGCGCCGCATAGCACGAGAGCGCCCGCCTTCATCAATCAACCCGTGTTCCATGTATCCCTCCCGTTCCGGATGCACGCGGCGTTATCTCACCGGAGAGGCGGGGGCAACCGGTGACGCGACGCACGGCGGCTGGGTCTCGGCGCCGCCGCTGCTCGACGCCATCGCCGTCCGCCGTCCACGTCGCATCTCAGTGCGAGGACGTGGCCGATCGCTCACCCCGGGCACGCCGCGTCGCACCCCTTGCCGCCGCAGTCCACGCCGAGCTCGTCGCCGTTCTCCACGCCGTCCTTGCAGGTGGGCGGCTCGCAGGCACCGGCCCAGCAAACGCCGCTCGCGCAGTCCTTCCCGGACTCGCAGCCGCCGCCGTCAGGGCAGCGGCGAGCGCACCCCCCGCTGCAGTCCACGCCGGTCTCGTCGCCGTTCTTCACGCCATCGCCGCACGTCGGCGCCTTGCAATGCGCCATCGCGCATACCTTGGACTCACAGTCTGCCCCGGAGCGGCAAGCCTCTCCGACGTTGCACGGCTTGCATGGTCCACCGCAATCTTCGGCGGTCTCCCCGCGGCCCGTGTCGAGCACCATGTTGACACAGTGGACCGGCACGCAGAACACCCCATCACAGGCCAGCCCTCCAGGGCAGTGCAGCGTCGGATCCTCGTCCAGGCACTCCACACACCGCCCCTCATGGCACCGCCCGGATCCCGAGATCGGGCAGATCACCCCGTCAAACAACGCATTGAGCGGCCGGTCGTAATCGCAGAGATCGTTCGTGCACTGGTTGCCGTCGTTGTACACGTCGTACGCCGGCACGCTGACCACGTCGCCCTCCTCCGTGCACTCGTCCTGCTTGCAGTCGCCGCGGAGCTGCGAGCCGAGCCGGCCCGGCTTGATGTCGACCACGCATCTCCCCTCCTCGCAGCGCCCCGCGCCGCACCGCGGGTCCGGCGGCCCCGGACACTCCTCGTCGCTCTCGCATCGCTCCGACGGGTCGATCACGCCCGAGCACTCCGCCGTCCCTTCCGCGCACTCGTCGCACGGCCGGCACATGAGAAAGCAGTCAGGCTCCCTCTCACCGCGCGCGCAGCAGACGACCTTGCCCGGCTCGGCGCACTCGCAGTGCTCGGCGATGCAGACCGTGCCCGGCACGCTCTGGCCGTCGGAGAGACAATCGTTCGTGGTCGCGCAGTCTGCCCCCACATAAGGCTCGCCACCGCATGTAAAAGAAAGCCCCAGGACCGTGAGAAATAAAATCCCCACGGCGCAATGCTTGACAGAGCTCATCGTGCGCCAGTCCTCCGGCACAAGGCTGGTTTGGCCGGCATCCCGGCGGCCCCAATCCGCCGGAGTGCCGTTGGCCTGATCCTCGAATGGGCTCAGTATGGCGCGCTCGACCCGCGGCCGTCACGCAAGTTTTCGCCAGCAGGCAGCAGCAGGCGCCAGGTTCTGGTCAGATCAGCGTCGATGTCGAATTCGTGGTTAAAAGACGCCAGCAAACGTAAAGCCGTTCAAAGACACCCTGACCTCGGTCTGGCCGCGCGGATAGAACGTGTACCCGAGCGTGGCGACCAGGACCGCTCCGCCAGTGATCAGGCCGGCGACGCCGAGCGCCCGGTAGGTGCGCATGTCGCCGTGGGCCGCGACGGCCTCCTGGCACATCGGCCAGCGCACCCGGAAGCAACCGTTCGGGCCCGCGGCGCGGGCCGAGGCGAGGACGGCCTCCTCGCGCCTCTCCGCGCCGACGAGCATCACGCCGCCGAGCGCCGCGAAGGTGGCGGACAGCCCGAGGCCGCCGACGACCATGGCCGTGCTCGGCCCCGGCCGCGCGGGCGGAGGCGGCGGGGGCCCCGGTCGCGCGGCACGCGGCGCCTCGGGCGGGGCGGCGAAGCTGAGCCGCACCTCCCGCAGCTCGCCGCGCGGGACATCGACCTCGGCCGTGGCCGTCTTGCCGTCCAGCGCCGCGCGCACGACGCGGCGCCCGGGCTCGACGGGGACCGGCTTGTCGCCCTCGATCTCGACCGGCGCGCCGTCGATCGTGACCGTCGCCCCCGCGGGCGCGAGGATGCGGAGCTCGCCAGAGAGCTGGCGCGCGCGGGCGAGATCGACCAGCCGCGACTCGTAGAGCGCCCGCTCCGCGGGGGTCGTCGGCGCGCGCATGATCTCCTTGCAGAGCGACAGCCAGCGCACGGCGGCCGGCATCTCGCCGATCCGGAACGACAGCGCGCCGATGTTGCAGGCTGCCACCTGGGAGCGCTCGAGCTTCCACACCGCCATCCACAGCTCGCGCGCGTCGGCGAGGCGCCCCTCGTCGACGGCCGTGTGCGCCTGCGCCACGAGCCGGTCCCGGGCGCTGGACGGACGCTCCGCCATGGCGCCTGCCGAGGTCGAGAGGAGCGCGGCGGCCAGCGCCGACGCGACGGCATGACGGATGTTCCTGTGCATGGAGATCGCCCTCCTCGCCCCTGGCGCGGGCTCCGCGAGCACCACAGAGCCGGCGGCCCTCAGGCGCGCGGAGTCTCGCGTACCAGAAGGACCGCGGCCGTGGAACCGCAGAGACGCACAGACAGGTTCAACTCCCCATCTTACCTGGTCCCGCACCAGCCTGTGCGGCAATCGCCCGTCGCCGGACCTGACGCTTCATCTCCTCGATGGGGAGCGGATTTCACCAGACACACGACGAATTTCTGACAATTTCACACAGAAATCACCAATGCGTCCGGAGCTCTCGATCGCGACAGGCATCTTGTATCGGACGCAGCCGTCCCCCGCGGACAATCCAGGACTCCGGCGCGCATCGGCTTGCGCGCTCGATGCGCGCCCTTCTGCTTCGCCCGGCTGCGACGTCGGAGCTCAGCGTCGATTCATCCCCGAGCCCATCGTGCATATCGCCCGCGCCCGACTCGCGATCCGCGAAAACAAGGAACCGCCCCGAGGCCGGGACGCCTACCCTGATCCCGACGGCCCCCCCTTCCGACCGCGAGCTCCCTGGCTCCCTGCTCCCTTCACGACCCGGCCCTCAGGAACGCCGCCTTGATCCGCTTCTTCCCCCACCCCGAGAACTTCACCGTCGCGATCGGATCCGCCCCCGGATCCACGCTCTCCACCACGCCCGGCCCGAACCGCTCGTGGAACACCCGCATCCCGCGCCGCAGCGCGAGCCCCTCGCCTGCATCGCCGCCCGCGTCGACCGCCTCCCGCTCGACGTACCGCTCGCCCGGCGCGGGGGCCGGCGCGCGCTCGACAGGGCGCGCCGCCGGCCCCCGCGCCGGCTCGCCCTCCCGCCCGAACCGCGACCACGCGAGCCGCTCCTCCGGCTGCGCCGCGGGCCGCCGCTCGCGGCCCTCCCACGAGCCCCGGCCCTCCCGCGCGCGCTCCCCCGACCCGCCGAACCCTGAGCGCCCGGACGCGCCATACCCGCCGACCGCGCCCTCGACCCGGCGCTGCGCCATCATGCTGGTCGGCGTCGCCATCGGGCGCACCGAGGCCGGCGGAAGATCGGCGAGGAAGCGGCTCGGCAGGCAGTACCGCGTCTGGCCGAAGATCGACCGCCGCGCCGCGTGCGTGATCCAGAGCCGCTCCCGCGCCCGCGTGATCGCCACGTAGGCCAGCCGGCGCTCCTCCTCGATGTCGCCCTTGCGGTTCGGGTCCTGGCTCCGGAACGGGAACAGGTCCTCCTCCATGCCGGTCAGGAACACGGCGTGAAACTCCAGCCCCTTCGCGGCGTGGATCGTCATCATCGCGACCTTCGGCATGTCCACGAGCATGTCGGCGTCCGACACAAGGCTCACCCGCTCGAGGTAGCCCGCCAGCGTCGCCTCATCGCCGGCCGCGACCGCCTCCTGCTCGTAGTCCACGATCGCCTGCACGAGCTCGCGCAGGTTCTGGAGCCGCGCCTCCGACTCGACGCTCTCCTCCTGCTCGAGCATCCGCGCGTAGCCCGACCGCGCGAGGACCTCCTCCGCGAGCTCGCTCGGCGACATGCGCCCCAGCTCCTTCATGAGCCCCTGCATCAGATCGCGAAAGCCGAGCAGGCTGCGCTTCGCCGCCGTGGCGAGCGGCTCGAGCTTGCCCCCCGGCATCGCCGACGGCGGCACCCTCCCCTCCGCGAGCGGCTCGATCGCCTCGTAGAGCGACACGCCGAGCGCGTCCGCCGCCTGGATGAGCTTGTCCACCGTGCTCTGGCCGATCTTGCGCGCCGGCACGTTGATGATGCGGTTGAGATCCACGTCGCTGCGGGGATTGACCACGACGCGCAGGTACGAGAGCAGGTTCTTCACCTCCGCCCGCTCGAAGAACCGCGTGCCGCCGATGATCTGGTACGGGATGCGCGCCTCGCGCAGCACCTCCTCGAGCACGCGCGACTGCGCGTGGATCCGGTAGAACACCGCGATCTCGTTCGGCGACACGCCCTGCGCGATGAGCTCCTTGATGCACTCGACCACCCACGCCGCCTCGTCGTGCTCGCTGTCCGCGGCCACCACGTCGATCGGCGCGCCGTCCTTGTTCGACGTCCAGAGCTCCTTCGGCTCGCGATCCGACGCGTGGCGGATCACGCCGAGCGCGCCGCGCACTACATGCCCGATCGAGCGGTAGTTCTGCTCCAGCTTCACCACCGCCGCGTGCGGGAAGTCGCGCCGGAAGCCGCGGACGATCCGGACGTCCGCGCCGCGCCAGCGGTAGATGCTCTGGTCGTCGTCGCCGACGACGCAGAGGTTGTCGTGGCTCTTGCAGAACGCCCGCACGAGCCGGTACTGCACCTGGTTCACGTCCTGGAACTCGTCGACCAGCACGTGGCGGAAGCGCCCCCGCAGGTCCTCGCCGGCGAGGCTCGTCGGGTCCTCCGCGAGGCGCAGCACGGAGAGCAGCAGGTCGTCGAAATCCACCGCGTTCGACGCCTTGAGGTGCCGCTCGTACGCCTCGAAGCACCGCGCGATCGCGTCGTCGAAGTAGCCGTTCCGCTCGAACTCGCCAGGCCCCCGCCCCTCCTGCTTCTCCGCGTGGATGCGCGAGAGCACCTGGCGCGGCGGATAGCGCCGGTCATCGAGGTTGAGCTCCTTCAGCACGCGGTTCATGACCGCGCGCTGGTCGTCGTCGTCGTAGATGACGAAGCTCTTCTCGAGCCCGGCCGCTTCGTGGTGCCGGCGCAGGAGGCGCGCGCACACCGCGTGGAAGGTGCCCACCCACAGGTCCTTCACGATGTCCGCCCCGATGAGCCCCTCCAGCCGGCGCTTCATCTCGGACGCCGCCTTGTTCGTGAACGTCACCGCGAGGATCCGGTAGGGCGGGACACGGTGCGTCACGATGAGGTTCGCGATCCGGTACACGATGACGCGCGTCTTGCCGCTGCCCGCGCCGGCGAAGATGAGGAGCGGCCCCTCGGCGTGGCGGGCCGCGCGCGCCTGCGGCTCGTTCAGCTCCTCGTAGGGGAGGTCTGGCTCGGGCGGCGGGGGGAAGTCGGCGTCGGGTACGGCGAAACGATCCACACGGGGTCGCTAGCACGGCCTCCGCGGGAGCGGGAGCCCGGCCAGCCCCGGAGATCGCCGTGACGCTCCCCCGCTTTTTCCGCCGCAAACCCGGCGCGCTGGCCGTAACCTCGCACGCGCATGCGCCTCCGGCAGAGCACCGGGAGACGCGGCCCGGACGAGCGGCACAGGAGAGACCATGCGTATCGCGCTCACGCACAACCTGAAGATCACGGGATCCGCCGAGGAAGCAGAGTTCGACAGCCCGGAGACGATCGCCGCCATCGCCGGCGCGCTCGAGCGGGCCGGGCACGAGGTCGAGCGGCTCGAGGTCAGCGGGCCGGCTTCCCGGGTCCTCGCGCGGCTCGAGGCGATCCAGCCGGACCTCATCTTCAACACGGCCGAGGGCCACAAGGGCAAGACGCGCGAGGCGTTCTACCCGTCGCTCTTCGACGAGCTCGGCGTCCCGTACACCGGGTCCGACGCCTACGCGCTGAACGTCGCGCTCGACAAGTCGCTCACGAAGCGCGTCCTCGCGAGCTACGGCGTCACCACGCCGCGCGCCCGCCTCGTCAACCGGACCACGCTGGAGAGCGGCGCGCTCGACGACGTGAGCTTCCCGGTCATCGTGAAGCCGAACTTCGAGGGCTCCTCGAAGGGGATCTTCCGGGAGTGGAGCGTCTGCGAGGACGCGTACCACCTCGCCGAGGTGGTCGAGCGGCAGCTCGCGCGCTTCGAGGCGGGGCTGCTCGTCGAGCACTACGTCGCCGGCATCGACGTCGCGTGCTCCTTCATCGACGGGCTCAAGGAGGCGAGCGGCGCGCGCACGAACGGCACGGTCACGCCCGAGGGGGTGCTCGCCCCGATCGAGTTCGTGATCGATCCCCAGGTGCCGGGCAGCTACAACGTGTACGACTTCAACCTGAAGCACGCGAAGCCCGAGCACGTCACGCTCCGGCCCGCGCAGCTGCCCGCGCAGACCATCGAGCGCATCCGGTCGCTCACCGCGCGCATCGTGCGCGCCCTCGATCTCAAGGACCACGCCCGCTGCGAGTTCCGGGTCACGCCCTCGCCCTCGCGCAACCAGGGCCACGACGTGCACTTCCTCGAGGTCGACGGGCTGCCGACGCTCCAGCCCGGCGCGAGCGTCTTCGTGGCCGCGGCGCAGCGCGGCGTCGATTTCGACGGCGTGATCCGGGCCATCGTGCGGAGCGCCTGCCAGCGGCGGGGGCTCTTGCCGCTGCTGGAGAGCAACGCGCCGCGCCGGGCGAAGCGGAGCGCGCTCCGCGTCGGCTTCACCTACAACATGAAGCGGGGCGAGCCGGCCGCGGCTGACGGCGGCGCGGCCGGCAAGGCGGGCTCCGGCGCGATGTACGACTCCGAGGCCGAGTTCGACTCGCCTCGCACCATCCAGGCGATCGCGAGCGCCATCGAGAGCTACGGCCATACAGTGGTCCCGCTCGAGGCGACCCCGGACCTGCCGCGCGCGCTCACCGCCGCCGGGGTCGACGTTGTCTTCAACATCGCCGAGGGGCTCCGCGGTCGCGGCCGCGAGGCGCAGGTGCCGGCGCTCTGCGAGCTGCTCGGCATCCCCTACAGCGGCTCGGACGCGACAACGCTCTCGCTCGCCCTCGACAAGGGCCTCACCAAGCAGATCCTGCGGGCGGCCGGCATCGAGACGGCCGAGTGGCAGGTGGTGACGACCGGGCGCGAGAAGCTGAAGCCGTTCCGCTACCCGGTGATCGTCAAGCCCAACGCCGAGGGGACCTCGAAGGGGATCACCTCCGCGTCCGTCGTCAAGGACGAGACCGCGGCGCGCGCGGCGGCGAAGCAGCTGGTCGATCGCTACCACCAGCCGGCCCTCATCGAGGAGTACATCACGGGGCGCGAGTTCACCGTGGGTCTGCTCGGCGAGCGGCGGCCGAAGGTGCTGCCGCCCATGGAGGTCGTGTTCGTCGACCCGCCGACCTATCCCGTCTACGGCTACGAGGAGAAGCAGACGGACACGCCGCGGGTGCGCTTCGAGTGCCCCGCGCAGCTCACGCCGTCCGAGCTCCGCCGCATCGAGAAGGTCGTGCGCGATACTTTCGCGGCCCTCGCGTGCCGGGACGTGGCCAGGGTCGACCTGCGCATGACAAAGGACGGCAGGGTGTACGTGATCGAGATCAACCCGCTGCCCGGCCTGACGCCCGACTTCAGCGACCTCTGCGTCATCGCGAAGGTGGCGGGGATGGATTACCGGTCGTTGATCGGCGAGATCATGGCCGGCTGCCTCAAGCGCCACCGCGAGACCCGCGCCGCGTCGCCGCAGCCCGCCGGTGCCGCGGCGCCCGCGGCCGGCACCGCCGTCTCCGCCGCGGCACCCCAGGCGGGCGCGGCGGGCGCCTCTCCGGCGGCCGAGCCGGGCTCGCAGCCTGCGCCCGGCCCTGCGCTCGCCGGGTCCTCGCCGCTCGCGGCCGAGCTCCCGCCGCAGCCCGCTACCAGCCCTGAGGTAGCAGGCCCGTGAGCGCGCCGCCGGCCCCGATCAGACGCCCCCGGCTGCGCGAGCTCGGCGTCGCGATCGGACGATTTCCGACCGGCCCCGAGAACGCGATCACGGACGTCACCGGGGTGCGGGTCCACCATGTGACCAAGATCGAGGGCGGGGGCGAGCTCGTCCCTGGCATCGGCCCGGTCCGCACGGGCGTGACCGCGGTCATGCCGGCCGACGGCGACATCTTCCTCGATCGGGTGTTCACCGCGAGCTACGTGCTGAACGGCGCCGGCGAGGTGACCGGCCTCTCGCAGATCGACGAATGGGGCCTCTGCGAGACCCCGATCCTGCTCTGCAGCACGCTCTGCGTCGGCCGCGTCCTCGACGCGACGGTCGCGTGGCTCTCGCATCGCCATCCGAAGATCGGCAAGGAGTTCGACGTCGTGATCCCTGTCGTCGCCGAGTGCGACGACAGCTACCTCAACGACGCCGTGGGGCGCCACGTGACGCAGGCCGACGTCGAGGAGGCGATCGACAACGTGCGGGGCGGCCCCGTCGGAGAGGGGTGCGTCGGCGCCGGCACCGGCATGCAGACGTTCCACTTCGCGGGCGGGATCGGCACCTCGAGCCGCAGCGTCCCGGTCGGCGGGGTCGACGCGATGGTGGGCGCGCTCGTGCTCTCGAACTTCGGCGACCGCGAGCTACTCCGCATCGACGGCGTCCCGGTCGGCAGGCTCATCAGCGACCGCTTCGCCCACGTCCCGCGGCGGGGCCCCGCCGGCTCCATCATCGTGCTCGTCGCCACCGACGCGCCCCTCATCCACCGCCAGCTCGCGCGCCTGTCGCGGCGCGCCGCGCTCGCGATCGGCCGGACGGGCGGGTACGCGGCCAACAACTCGGGCGAGATCGTCCTCTCGTGGAGCACCGCGAACCGGGTGCCTCGCGTCGCCATGGAGCAGTGGAGCGCCCCCCGATCGAGCCGCTCGCTCAGCGTGCACCCCCTCGCGCCCGGGCGGCACATGGCCGAGCTCGTCCTCGATACCGAGCTCGACGCGCTCTACGAGGCCACGGTCGACGTGGTGGAGGAGGCGATCCTGAACGCCATGTGCGCGGGCGTCGACATGACCGGCCACAGCGGCCACCACGCGCCCGCCCTCCCGCTCGACGCCGTGGCCGAGCACCTCCGGCGCTACCGCCCCCCCCACCCGTGCGATCCGGATCCGCTCTTCTAGCGGTGCTCCCCCGCCCTGGTTACGCACATCGCGAAAAGAGCGGCGGGCGCCCGCACAGGAGACGGGCCCAGATCGGCGTTTTCGGCGCGGAGGCGCACTCCAGTGCGCTGAGCACCGAAAACGTCGAGGTGGGCCCGTATCCGAAGCGGGCGCCCGCCGCTCTATTCCGGATCGCCGTGGAGCAGCCACTCGTGGGCCGCGTCCTCGTCCCAGAAGCGCCGGAGGACCTTGTCCGTGCCGCTCTCGCGCGCGACGCGGTTGAGCTGGAGCGCGACGATGTCGCTCTCGATGATCTCGGCGACGCGCATCACCCCGAGTTCCAGGCCGAACTCCTGGACGGCGCGGATCTTCTCCGCCACGTCCGGGGCCATCGGCCTGAAGCCGCGGACGTCGGCCTTGATCTTGATCTCCCGGCCCTGGAGGCTCTCGCACGCCTTCCGCAGCTCGCTGACGAAGTTCTCCATCTCCTCGAGGCGGACGCGCCCCTCGAGGACGAAATCCACCATGGCGTGGATCCGGTCGACTTTGATCTCGAACACGTTGAGAGACCTCCTGCCAGTTCCCGTAAGGGGCGGGATGGGGCCGCGGAATCATACTCCGGATCGCGGAGGGCGAGCCCCGGGATCGCGACGCCGGAGCGGCCGTGATGCCGGCCGTCGGCCATGGGAGGCGCGCTGGGGAAGCGGAAAGTGGCGGCGCTCCCGCGCGGAGCGGACGGCGTGTTTCTCGTGGTTCTCAGGGAAATCCGCCGCGCCGCCCGCGCGCTGGAGTCTCAGGGACGGGCGCTCAGGGGCGGGCGGCGCGCGCGCGGCGCTGGGCCGCTCGGGCTCGTGCTCTCTCTCGCTCGCGGCCCTTCACGCCGTCCGCGCCTCGCCGACGGGCGACGTGCCCTGTCCGCGCCGCGCGGCGATCGCCTTCTCGTAGATGGTCGTGTACTGCGCGAGCAGCGTGGGCCACTGGCGCTCCTTGAGGATCCACGCCCGCGCGTTCTTGCCGACCTGCTCGAGGCGCTCCGGGTCCTTCAGGGCCTCGACGGCCCGCTTCGTGAGATCGGCGCTGTCGCCCGCCTTGAAGACGAACCCCGTCTCGCCATAGCGCACGAGCTCTCCCATCGCCGGGACATCGCTCACCATCACGGGGCGGGCCATGGCCATCGCCTCGAGGGGCTTCAGCGGCGTCGTGAGCGCTGTCGTCCGCGTCCGGATGCGCGGATACACGAGCAGGCTGGCCATCGCGTAGATGTTGAACACCTCGTCGTGCGGCACCCGCCCCGTGAACGTCACCTTGGACTCCACCCCTCGTTCGCGGGCGAACGCCTTGAGCTCCATCTCCTGGCCGCCGGCCCCCGTGATCACGACGTGCGCGTCCGGGATCTCCCGCGCTATGTCGCCGATCGCCGCGATGAGCGTCTGGAGCCCCTCGTACGGCTGGAACGTGCCGACATACCCGATGAGCCTCTTCCCGGCGAGCCCGAAGCGCTCCCAGGCGCCGGGCGGCGCCTCCCGCGGCGAGAACTTGTCGGAGTCGACGCCGTTGCCCACGACGTAGAGCGCGTCCTTGCTGCGCACCCGCGGCGCGACCGCGTTCTTCAGGCTCTCGCAGATCGTCACCGTGGCGTCAGCGTACGTGTAGACGATGCTCTCGAGGCCGGCCGCGATCTTGTAAGGCACCGAGTCCTCGGCGAATTTGCCCCGGTCGACGGAGGCGTTCTCCCAGAGATCGCGCACCTCGTAGACGAGCGGCAGCCGGAAACGGCGCGCCGCCGCGAGCGCCGGCAGCCCGACCAGCATGGGCGAGTGCGCGTGGATGAGATCGGGCTGGAACTCCCGGATCGCGTCCTCGACGCGCGCCTCCAGCGCCCGCACAAGCGAGAGCTCCCGGATCACCGGCAGCTTCTTTCCGGACGGCTCGCGCGTCCGCCAGTAAGAGATGCCGCCGACCTCCTCCTTCAGCGCGTCCCCGGACCCCTGCTGCGCCGAGGTCACCACCGCCGGACGCATCCCGTGCTCGGCCTGATGCCTGATGATGTAGTCGCTGCGGATCGTGTAGCCCGCAATGACAGGCAGCGACGTATGAAGAACATGGAGCACGCGCACGGATCACCGCCCTTCTTTGTGATGATGCGCCGCGGAGCCTACCCGAGGCCGCCGCGATCGTCACCAAGCTCGTCCGACCCCGGCGGCTCGTCATGACCACGCGCACGCACACGCCTCGGCATCGACCACACGCGCGCGGAGCGGAGTGGAGTGGAGTGGATCGCTCGCTCTCGCGCGCGCTCCCGGCCGCGGCGGGAATCAGGGGAAGGCCACGCGAGCGCCGCGCGACCCACGCGAGCGCCGCGCGACCCTCGCGCGGCGACGCCACGACCGACCGAGAGCCTAGCTCTCGGCTGCCCCGTTGCGGTACGCTCCGCCGCCCCATGACCCTCAAAATCGCGATCGTCGGCTGCGGCAAGATCGCCGACGGCCACATCGAAGAGATCCAGAAGATGCCGGAGCGGGCCCGGGTCGTCGCCGTATGCGACCTAGAGCTCCTGATGGCCGAGCAGATCGCGGTGCGCTACGGCGTCCCGAGCCACTACGACTCGTTCGACCGGATGCTCGACGTCGAGAAGCCCGACGTCGTTCACATCACCACCCCTCCGCAGTCGCACCTGTTCCTCGCGCGGCGCGCCATCGAGGCAGGCGCCCACGTCTACGTGGAGAAGCCGATTGCGCTGAACCTCTCGGACGTGCGCCGCCTCATCGAGCTCTGCACCGCGGCCGGGAAGAAGATGACGGTCGGCTGGGAGTACAACTTCGATCCGCCGGCCGTCGAGATGCGGAGGCTCATCGGCGAGGGCGTGCTCGGCGATCCCGTCCACGTCGAGAGCTGCTTCGGCTACAACCTGTCCGGCCCCTTCGGCACGGCGCTCCTCGGCGACGGCTCGCACTGGGTGCATCGCCTCCCGGGCAAGCTGTTCCACAACAACATCGACCACCTGCTCAACAAGGTCGTCGAGTTCGTGGACGACGAGCAGCCGAAGGTCACCGCGACGGCCTATGCGCTCCGGGAGAAGCGCTTCGGCGACGCGCGAGACGACATGCTCGACGAGCTCCGCGTCACGGTGCAGGGCGCGCGCGTCAGCGCCTACGGGACGTTCTCGTCGCACGCGCGGCCGCCCGGGCACTTCCTCCGCGTCTACGGCACGAAGAACACGCTCCACGTCGACTACACGAGCCGCACGGTCACCCTCGACGCGTCGCCGCGGCTGCCGAGCGCCATCGGCCGCGTCGTGCCCGCCTTCGATCAGGCCCTCTCGTACCTGCGCGAAGGCGGCAAGAACGTGGCGAGGTTCGCCCGCAGCGACTTCCACTTCTTCTCGGGGATGAACCGCCTGATCGGGCTCTTCTACGACAGCATCACGCGGGGCGCGGAGCTGCCCATCTCGTACCGGGACATGATCCGGGTCGCGTGGATGATGGATGAGATCTTCCGGCAGGTCCCCCAGGAGAAGGCGCGCACATGAAAGTCCTTGTCACCGGCTCGAACGGCTTCCTCGGCTCGGCGCTCGTCGACCGGCTGCTCGCCCACGGCGAGACCGACATCCGCTGCCTGGTCCGCCCGGCGAGCAACCGCTCGCGGCTCGAGGAGATCGAGCAGCGGCGGGGCGTCCCCCTCGAGCTCGCGGTGGGCTCCCTCGCGACGAAGGAGGCCGCCGAGCGCGCGGTCGATGGCGTGGACGTCGTCTACCACGTGGCCGCTGCCATGGGCGGCGCGCCCGCGGACATGTTCCTGAACACCGTGGTCGCCTCGAAGAACCTGCTCGAGGCGCTGGTCCACACCGGCCGCTCGCCCCGGGTCATCCTCATCAGCTCCTTCGGCGTCTACGGCGTGGCCGACCTCCCGCGGGGGTACATCGTCGACGAGAACACCCCGCTCGAGTCGCGGCCCGCGCAGCGGGACCTCTACTCGCAGGCGAAGCTCCGGCAGGAGAAGCTCTTCTGGGAGTACCAGGCGCGCTACGGCTTCCCGCTGACGGTGATCCGCCCCGGCGTCATCTACGGCCCGGGCGGCAACGCCTTCTCCGGCCGCGTCGGCATGAGCCTGTTCGGCGTCTTCCTCCACCTCGGCGGGCGCAACCTCCTCCCGCTGACGTACGTCGACAACTGCGCCGAGGCGATCGCCATCGCCGGCCGGAGCGAGGTAGCGAAGGGGCAGATCTACAACGTCCACGACGACGACCTGCCCACGGCCGACGCCTACCTCGCCCGCTACAAGCGCGAGGTGAAGCCGATCCGCTCGATCTCGGTGCCTTATCTCGCCCTCACCGGGATATCGAAGCTCGTCGAGCGCTATCACGCCTACTCGAAGGGGCAGCTGCCGGCCGTCTTCACGCCCTACAAGACCGCGACCTCCTGGAAGGGGAACCGGTTCGACAACACCAAGCTGAAGGCGCTTGGCTGGAAGCAGCTCGTCTCCACGGAGGAGGGGCTCCAGCGGACGTTCGCTTACCTCAGGGAACGCGCGACATGACGCAGCGGCCGTCGCTCGCGCCGCTCGCGCTGGCGCTCGGCCTCGCGGGTCTCGTCGCCGGCTGCGACAGGCGGCAGACCCCGGGGCCGCCAGCGGTCCACAGCGGCGCGGACGCGCAGCCCGGCGTCGCGGCCCTCGCGCTCGCCGCGCCGGGCGGCGCCGAAAGTTCAGCCGCGGCGCGCTTCGAGGGGCCGCCCGCGCCGCCGGCCACGCCGGCCAAGGGGCACCCGCGGCTCTGGGTGCGCGAGGCTGACCTGCCGAAGCTCCGGGCGCGCGCCACGCCGGCGAACCCGCTGTTCAAGGAGCTCGCCGCCGTCACGGCCGAGGCCGTGGCCGCGATGGACAAGGGCAAGATCCCCTCCGAGGGCGACTGCGCCGAGAGCCGCGTCTACTGCGAGGCGCACGCCGAGCTGTTCGCCTTCATGTCGCTCATCTCGAGCGAGGAGGCGGCCCGCAACGACTACGCCGCTCGTGCGCGGAAGATCCTGCTCTACATCGTCGACCGCGTGAACAAGGGAGATCCGCAGGACCCCTTCAACCGCAACTTCTCGACCGGGGACCGCGCCCGCTGGGCCGGCGAGTCGTTCGGCCTCACGGTCGACTGGATCTACGGGTACCTCACGGCCAACGACAAGGCGGCGATACGGCCCGTCTTCCTGCGCTGGGCGGAAGCTCAGCTGAAGTCGTCGACGACGAGCCACGACCACCCCGAGCCGGTGGGCAAGCTGAACGACCCGGTGATGCTGAAGGAGCCGAGGAAGCGCCGGTACGCCGTGAACAACTACTTCACGTCGCACATGCGCAACCTCGCGCTCATGTCGCTCGCGTTCGACGAGGCCGACGACCCGCCGGATCCGAAGCCGAGCGGCACCTACCCGCGGCTCAGGGACTACTTCGCCAACGTCGCCGGGGCGTGGCTCTACATGACCGACAGCGTCCTCCGGAACGACGCGCGCGGCGGCTCGCCGCCGGAGGGCTTCCAGTACGGGCCCGCCACGCTGGCCTACGTGAGCGAGACGCTCCTCGCCATCCAGACGGCGGGCGCTGCCGATCCGGCGAAGTGGGGCCCGCAGGTGCACCTCGACGGCAACCCCTTCTGGCACGAGTTCATCCCGGCCCACCTCCACAGCCTGAGCCCCGCCGCGCCCGCGGGCCGGATCGGGCCGACCCACGAGGCCGCGTGGACGGGCGACGGCCAGCGCTACGAGTACACCGATCACATCGACCCCTTCGCGGCGCTCGGCCTCCACGCCCAGAACAGCGGCAACGCCGAGCGCCTGAACGCGCTCCGCTGGATGGCGATCCACGCGGGCCCGGGCGGGGCCGCGGCCCTCGCGCGGCGCGCCCGCTCGCAGCTCGGCCAGGTCCACAAGCGCCACTCGATCATGTACTTCCTGCTGATCGATCCGGCGGTCACCCCGACCGATCCGCGCCCCGCCACCCCGCTCACGCACTACGGCCCCGGCCTCGGCCAGGTCTTCGCGCGGACGAGCTGGGGGCCCGAGGCGACGTGGCTCCAGTTCCAGCTCGGCTGGGAGCACATCGACCACCAGCACGGCGACGGCCTGAGCTTCGGCTTCTACCGCGGCGGCGAGTGGCTCACGAAGGAGCGCATCGGCTACGGCGCCTTCTTCGGGAACTCCGAGCAGCACAACACCCTCGCCGTCGAGAACGACAGGAACCGCCGCCACGACGATCCGAACCGCGGCGAGCTCTGGAGGCGCGGGTCCCAGTGGCCGCTGGTGCACACGAACGATCCCCGGGTGCTCGCGAAGAGCTTCGCGCAGGACTACGTCTACGTGCTCGGCGACGCGACCCCGCTCTACAACTCCGAGTACGAGAACATCGGCGACGTGAAGCACGTCAGCCGCTCGCTCGTGTGGCTCAAGCCGGACCACCTCGTGCTCTACGACCGCGCCGCGACGGGCAAGGAGGGGCGCTTCAAGCGCTTCTTCCTGCAGACGCCGAGCGTCGCGCAGGTCGCCGGGAAGCTCGCGACGGTCACGACGCAGAAGGGGCAGAAGCTCTTCGTGACCGCGTTGCAGCCCGAGAACGCCGTCGTCGCGGCCGAGCCGTACAAGCCGACCGGCACCTGGGACACGAAGCCGGCCGAGTTCGAGCCGATGCTGGCGACGCTGCGGACCGAGCCGCCGGCCCCGATGCCGAAGGAAGCGCGCTTCCTCCACGTGCTCCAGGGGGCCGCCGGCAACGCCGCGGCGGACGCGGCGACGCTCGTGCGCACGAAGCAGGGGACGGCGTTCGCGGGCGCGGCGGTGAAGGGCACGCTGGTCCTCTTCCCGGTCGACCTCGGCGCCGTGTCCCAGGTGCAGTTCACCTCGCCTCCCGGCGTGACGAGGTACCTCGTCACCGGGCTCGCCCCCGGCGCCTCGTACGACGTGATCAGGAAGCCCGCGGGCGGTGGAGAAGAGATCACCGTCCGCGCCGGCTCGGCCACCAAGGCCGACGAGGGCGGCGTCCTCTCCTTCTGAGCGGGCCGCCGCCGGGTCTCGCTCGACGGCCGCTCGCGGCTGCTCCCCGAGAGCCGCGGCGGCGGGGACGTACCCGCCGATCCGTCCTCGAGCGCCACGCCGTCACGCCATCACGCCATCACGCCTGACGCACGCCCGGCTCGCGCGGCGCGTGAAGCTGCGCCCCGCCCCGGTCGGCTTGTCCTCGGCGCGGGGCGCTGCGATAGTTTAACGTCCCCCGCCACGTCTTCTACGGAGATGTCATGAGCAAGAAGCACCTCGTCTCTGCCGGCGCGTTCTTCGTCGCGCTGGGCGCCCTGTTCATCCCTGTCGAGGGCAGCGCCCCCGCCGCGACGGGGCCCATCGCGAAGGCCGGCGCGCTCGATCTGTCCGGCTTCTCCAGCGCCCGGCCCGACGCCCCGCTGGATCTCCTGTTCATCCACCACTCGTGCGGTGGCCAGATGCTCACGGATGTGGGCCCCGAGAAGGAGAAGGCGTCGTGCGTCTACGAGGCGCACCCGAACGGGGGCGGGCTCAAGAAGAAGCTCACGGCGCAGGGCTACCGCGTCCACGAGGCCTCCTACGGCAGCGAGATCGGCGAGAACACCGACCTCTTCGACTGGGCGCCCAAGTTCCGCGACAAGATGGACAAGGTGCTCCGGGTCGCGCTGAACGACCAGATGCACCCGGACGGCGTGGTGAACCGGATCGTGGTCTTCAAGTCCTGTTATCCCAACAACCGCTTCGTGGGCGAGGGCACCGCCCCCGGCAACCCGGCCGGCCCGGAGCTCACGGTCTGGAACGCGAAGGCCACGCTGACGTCGCTCCTGCCCGAGCTCGCGAAGCGGAAGGACACGCTGTTCGTCTACGTCACCGCGCCGGCCAACATCCTCAAGCGCTCGAAGGAGCCCATCTGGAAGTGGACGGCGAAGCAGCTCCTCGGCAAGCCCTCGGAGGCCCAGGTCGCGCAGCGCCAGGCCGGCCTCGCCCGCTCGTTCAACAACTGGGTCAAATCGCCCGACGGCTGGCTCAGCGGCTATGCGGAGAAGAACGTCGTCGTCTTCGACTACTACGACGCGCTCACGAACAAGGGCGAGTCGAATTTCTCCCTGTACGGCTCGGAGGGGAACACCGATCACCACCCCTCGCGCGAGGGGAACGCGAAGGCCGCGGACGAGTTCGTGCCGTTCCTGAACCAGGCCGTGCGCCGCGTGGGCCTCAGCACGTGAAGCACGCGACGACGCGCGCCCGGCCCAGCCGCCGGGGGGCGCGAGCGCAACTTGCTTGACGCGGCCCGCGATTCTCCGGAACGTCCCCCTCCACCCGAACCGCGTCTTCGCTGAGGACCCTCGCCATGCTCGCGCTCCCCGGGGTCATCCTTCTCATCATCTTCATCTACGGCAGGCCTCAGGAGTGGGACGAGCGGTTCGAGAACCTGCCGTTCCTCTACCTGTGGCTCGGCCTCGCGTTCATGGGCATGGGCCTCGACCTCGCCCTGGGCAAGACCAGGCTGAGGGCGACCCCGCAGCTCCGGTGGGCCATCGTCACCTACCTCTGGTGCGTGCTCACGCTCGGCTTCCGGAACCCGGCCGAGTTCTCCGAGGGCTTCGTCTCGATCAGCGTGACGTTCGTCCTCTTCTTCCTGATCGCGCACAGCCCCGAGGGCTTCAAGGGCTTCCAGAAGCTCGCCGGCACGGTGCTCGTGATGGGCCTCTTCGTGGCGGGCGTCGCCGTGCACCAGGGGTTCTCCTCGTGGCAGTGCCTCGCGATGACCCAGACCATCGGCGGCTCGCGCGGCGAGGCCGGCATCCCCGACGGCCGCTCCTGCGAGCTCCGCGTGGACTGCCGCGAGGGGCCGGGCGCCGATCCCGATACCGAGTACCTGTGCGAGCGCGTCGGCCTCTTCAAGACGTCGACGATCAACGGCCGCGTGCGCTGGCGCGGTGTGCTCCAGGACCCGAACGAGCTCGCGCTCACGTCGGGCATCGTGCTGCCGTTCAGCTTCGCCCTGTTCGAGCAGAAGCGCTCGTTCTCGCGCGCGCTCCTGGTCCTCGCGTCGCTCCTCGTGATCGCGACCGCGATCATCCTCACGCAGTCGCGCGGCGGCCAGCTCGTCTTCGCGACGGTGCTCGGCGTCTACTTCGTCAAGAAGTACGGCATCCGCGGCGCGATCTTCGGCGCTGTCTTCGCTGCCCCGCTCATGCTCCTCGGCGGGCGAGGCGGCGGCGAGGCGGAGGAGTCGGCGAACGAGCGCACGGAGATCCTGGCCGAGGGCCTCATCATCTATCGGATGTTCCCGCTGATGGGCGCCGGCTTCCGCCAGTTCACGGAGCACCACTGGCTCACCGCGCACAACGCGTACCTCCTCGCGCTCTCGGAGCTCGGTCCGCTCGGGATGTTCGCGTGGTCGGCGATGATCTACCTCACGCTCAAGATCTCGCTGGCCGCGCTCAAGCGGTACGAGCACGGCGCCCAGTTCGCGATGATCCGCGCCTGGTCGATGGCGATCATGGCCGGGTTCTGCGGGATGATGGTCGGGATCTTCTTCCTCTCGTTCACCTACCACTACGTGCTCTGGATCTACTTCGGCCTCGCGGGGGCGCTGTACTGCGCCATCAAGAGCGTCGACCCGCACTTCTCGGTCAAGCTCGAGAGGCGCGACGTGTACCGGCTCATCCTGGCCGACCTCGGCTTGATCGGCGTGATCTTCTTGCTCAGCAAGAGGGGTTAGGGCGGTGGAGGCCGCGCGCGCGGAGCGCCTTCGGCCTCCAGGCCCAGCGCCCGAGGCCGTGGAGGCCGCGCGCGCGGGGCGCGGTCGGCCTCGGGGCTCAGCGCCCGAGGCCGAGGACCATCACGAGCGGGGTCTTCAGGATGATCGAGAGCTCCATCGACAGGAACGTCGAGAGCTTCTCGAGCGACGCGGCGTACGCGAGGTCGAAGAGCAGCTTCATCCTCATGTCGTCGGCCTCGGCGCCCTCCGCCTCCTCGAGGCCGAACGGGTTGGTCAGCGTCGCCTCGAAGGCGGCGACCTCGCTCTCCGCCGGCGCGCGCCCGGTGTACCCGAGCGAGACCTGCGCGAGCCCGGTGATGCCCGGCTTGATGTCGCGCATCCGCTCCTCGAAGAAGGGAATGGCGAGCGCCAGGTTGACGAGGAGCTCGGGGCGCTCGGGGCGCGGCCCCACGATGCTCATGTCGCCCATGAGCACGCTCCAGAACTGCGGGAGCTCGTCGAGGCGCGTCTTGCGCAGGAAGCGACCGACGCGCGTGATGCGCGGATCGTCCTGCTGGGCCAGCACCGGCCCCGTCATCTTCTCGGCGTCCACGCGCATGGAACGGAACTTGCGCATGTGGAACTCGACGAATCGCGGGTAGGCGACGCCGTCCCGCACTTCCGTGCCGATGAGCATCCCAGCACGGCGCTGCATGTAGAAGATCGGCCCGGGCGACTCGAGGTAGATGGCCGCGCCGATGAAGGGGTAGAGCGGGAGGGTCAGCGTGAGACCCACGAGCGAGCCCGCGATGTCGATCGCACGTTTCGCTACACGAACGCCAGGTGTCACTGTTTACCTTGTGGCTCCCATAGTTCAGAACGTGGTAGGGTACAAGCTCGGATGGAGGTTTGGGCGTGATCCGACTCCGCGTACCAGGTTCGTTGACCTATCGCCACCTCGCCCTCCGCGTGGTGGCGGCCGCTTGCAAGATGGCCGCGCCTGGGAGGGTCGAAGGCGGGTCGCCCGGCATGAGCCAGGAGGATTTCGAGGACCAGACCGTCTCGGCGTTCGGCGAGGCGTTCAACAACATCGCGATTCACGGATACCGTGCTGGCCCGCCTGGCGACGTCGACATCGAGATCGAGTCCGACGCGGACGGCATCATCATCCGTCTGATGGACACGGGGTGCAGCTTCGATCCCGCGGCCATCGAGAACCCTCCCATAGACGACCTCCCCGAGTCCGGGATGGGGCTGTTCATCATCAAATCGTTCATGGATGAGGTCGACTACTGTCCCGGCAGCCCGAATGTCCTCCGCCTGGTGAAGCGGCGGGAGGGCAGCTCGTGCATCGCCGGCGACGGCAGCGAAGGCAGCAGCGAACAGGAGAATTCCGATACCAACTTCGCCGAGGCGACGGGGCATCGGACGAGCAGTTTTCGAATGCGGAGCGTCTCCCGATCGGGCGCAGCCCGCGCCGCAGGGGGCATCAAGATCCAATGAGCTATACGCGGACCGATAACGGCAATGAGACGGTCGTGCAGTTCGAGGGGACCCTCGACGCGGTGACCGCCCCGGAGTTCAGGACGTTGGTGGACGAGCTGGTGGCCGAGAACCGGCAGAACATCACGCTCGAGCTCTCGTCCCTCCGGCTGATCGACAGCTCTGGCGTCGGCGTCATCGTCTCGCTGTTCAAGCGGGTACGAGCGAACGGCGGCCAGGTGCGCATCGTGGGGCTGCGGGATCAGCCGCGCGCCATCTTCCGCCTCCTGCGCCTCGACCGGGTGTTCCCCACGTGACGCCGCGGGCGGCGTGCGCGCCGCCGGCCTGGCGACAGCGCTGGCCGCGACGTCCCGAATACGTCGCGGAGCGCGTCGCGGCGGCGCGTCGCCGCGGCCACGCCGCCCTCGCGCACGGCTGGCCCGCGGTGGGCATGGGGTGAGCGGCGAGGCGGCGAGGAAGAACCGCGTGCAACAAGCTGGCGCTCGGGCGGCACACGTCTACCATAGGCAGCCGTCCGCCGGACCGGGGTGTGCGTTCTCCGGGTCGCGCGGAGCAGGGCAACCTTCGAGGGAGCGGGGATTATGGACAACTGGAAGATGAACCAGCAGCCCGCCGGGCCTCCCCCGCCCCAGGAGCCGCTCGGGGCGCTTCCCGCCGATGCAGCGGCGCGACCTGCGGGTCCGCAGCCGCCCAGCATCAGCGCGATGATCAACCGGACCCTGGCGCACTGGTACGTGGCGGTGCTCGTGGCGCTCGCGGGCGTCGCGTTCACGGTGCTCGTCGTGCAGTCGAGGAAGCCCGCATACCGCTCCGAGACCGTGATCTTCTACCGCGAGGGCGTGAAGGCGACGTACCTCGGGCCAGACGGGCCCGACCCGCTCCGCACCCTCTCCGCGCGGCTGAAGGAGACGCTGCTCGCGCGCTCCAACCTCGAGAAGGTCGTCACGGAGTTCAACCTCTTCCCTGACGTGCTCGAGAAGCGGGGCATGGTCGACGCTGTCGATCGGCTCCGCATGAAGATCACCTTCAAGGCCCGCTCGACCGACACCTTCGCGATCTCGTGCGAGGGGGAGACGCGCGAGCAGGCGCAGGAGGTGACGCAGCGGCTCGCGGACATCCTCGTCGAGGAGACGACGCGCATGCGCAGGTCGCAGGCGAAGCTCACGAACGAGTTCCTCGACGCCGAGCTGAAGCGCGCCGAGCAGGACGTCGAGAAGGCCGAGACCGAGCTCGCGGCGTTCCTGGCCGAGCACCCCGAGTTCGCCGCCGAGCAGGCCGTGCCCGGCGGCGCGCAGACCGGCGCCGCCATCCGCGCACAGGAGCGCCGCTCCACCACCGCCGACCCGACGCTGGAGGCCCTCGAGCGGCAGGTGCCCCGCCTGCGGAGCCGGCTCACCGGCAAGCCCGAGCAGGTGGTGGCGAGCGCTGGAGGGGGCCCCTCCCCCGCGCTCGTTCGGCAGAAGGATCAGGCCGAGCAGGAACTCGCGACCGCGCGGCGGGATCTGGCGGACAAGCAGTCCCGCTTCACCGAGCAGCACCCCGACGTCCGGGCCGCCGCGGCCCGCGTGGGCAACGCCGAGGCGGCGCTGCGGCGCGCCGAGGATGCGCTCATCCTGCCGCCGGCGCCGGAGCCGGTGGTGGAGGTCGCCGCGACCGACGAGGCCGAGAAGGCGAAGATCAAGGCCCAGCTCGCGACGCTCGAGCGGGAGATCGCGGCGCGCAGGAACGCGAAGAAGGGGAACGCGGCCGACGCGAGCGAGACGGCGAAGGCGATCATCAACACCGAGACCGAGTGGTCGCGGCTCAGCCGCGAGAAGGCGCGGGCGCAGCAGCGGCTCGCCGACCTCGAGGGCAAGTCGTTCCGCGCGGAGATGGCCGCGAGCTCGGAGCAGGGCGGCTACTCTGCGCAGATCGAGGTGCTCGACCCGGCGTACAGGCCGAGCGCGCCCTCGAGCCCGTCGCGGCTGATCCTCGCCATCGGCGGGCTCTTACTGTCCGTTGCGGCCGGCATCGCGGCCGCAGCGGCGCGAGGCATCGTCCTCGATGATCGGGTTTACGACATGGAAGATATCGATCGAATGGCGCTCGCTCCGGTGCTCGTCGTCGTACCGGCCGCCGCGCGCGCGCCCCGAGGGCGCCGTGGCTGAGACAGGCGGTGCTGACCCGGGAAAGCCCCCGCCGGTCGCTTCCCTGGAGCGGGCGCTCGATCAGGTCTGCGACTTTCTGAGTCGCGCGGAGCAGAGCGCGCGGGTCCGCGCCCTCGTCATCGAGGCGCGCCGGCTCCGCAACGTGGTCGGCAACTGGCGCTCGATCGCGCCGGATCTGGACGTGCGCGAGGAGATGATCGCCCGCGTCTTGCGCCTCGCGAACGACGCCGAGGACGTCGTCTCGGCGGAGCGCCCGAGCTCCAGCCAGGAGGACTCGAACGCCTTCGACTCGCCGACCATCCGCCAGGATCTGCCGATCTCGGGATCCCCGCAGGGGATCGGGCTGCGTCTCGGCCCCGGCGCCCACCCCGCCATGCCGCCGGCGGCCGGCCGGGGGCCCTCGCCCGCGACGACGCTGTTCCTGGCGGGGGGCCCGCCCGCGGATCACGGCGCGCATCCGGGCCATGTGGCGGTGCACGGCGTGCACGCGCCGGCGCTGCCGCCGGGCCCCGAGCGGCTCGGCGCGAGCCCCGGGGTGACGCGCGTCGTCGATCTGAGCGCCACGCTGAGCAGCCCTGGGCTCATGTCCAGCGGCTCGGGCGCGAGCGCGTCGGCGCCGATCCAGCGCGTCATCGCGCCGCCCGCGCGCGACGTGGGGGTCCGCGACGTGCCGGTCCAGCCGGTGCACCCGGCGCAGCCCGGGGGGTCGCCGGCGATCGAGCGCTCGTTCAGCGGCACGTTCCACTCGCCCCCGTCCCTCGTCTTCGATCGCGTGGTGCCGCCCGCCTCGCGCGAGGTGACCGTGCGCGAGGTGCCGCCGCCAGCAGCGCCGCCGCCGCCCGAGCGCCCGCTCGAGCGCTCGGCCACCAGCACCTTCTCCTCGCCGCCCTCGCTCATCTTCAACCGCGTGGTGTCCACCCCGGCGCACCAGGCCGTGGACGCGAAGCTGCAGTCGCTCGACCCGACGTTCGAGGAGCCGCCGTCGCTTCACATCGAGCACATGCGCTCCCTGCCCTCCGCGCCGGAGAACGCCGGGCTGCTCCCGGACGAGTCCCTGGGCGGCCCGGGCGAGATCACCGTGCGCCCGTTGCCGATGCCGGACGCCGTGGATCCGAACATCGTGATGATCCACGCGCCGTACTCGCCGCAGGCGGACGCCTACCGCACGCTCCGGCGCAAGCTGCCGTCGGGCGTCGGGACCACGATCGCCGTGACGAGCGCGTCGCCGGGCGAGGGCAAGACGTCGTGTGCCATCAACCTCGCCCTCGCGCTCCGCGAGACCGTCCGCGGGAAGATCCTCCTCGTCGAGGCGAACATCCGGAAGCCCGGCATCGCGAAGGCGCTGCGGTTCGAGCCCCCGAGCTGCTTCACCGAGCAGCTCCAGCGCCACGCCAACGACCGGTTCGCGCCCTGGGTCGTGGTCGAGCAGGCGGCGCCGGCGCCCGCCGTGGCGCCCAGCGACGACCATGTCGACTCGTCGGACAGGGGCGGGCCGTCGGGCAGCAAGCCGCCCGACCAGAGGCTCTCGCTCCAGACGCCCGTCCACATCCTGGCCGTCGATCCGCGCACGGAGCGACCGCCGATCCTCGACGCGGTGGCGTTCTCGACCGCGATCGAGAGCCTCAAGCGCGCGGGTTACTCGTACATCATCATCGACACGCCGCCCGTGCTCGGCAGCATGGACATGAACGTGATCGCCGACTCGGTGCACGGGGTGGTCATGACGTCCCTGGTCAAGAGGTCGACCCGCAGGTCGATCCGCCAGGCCATCGAGCAGCTCCGGCCGGCGCCCATCCTCGGTGTCGTCCTGCTCGACGCCTGAGCGCCCGGCGCGCGGCCGGCGACTTCCCTCGTCGAAAGGTGGGGGAGGCGTAGCCGAGCGCCGGCTCCATTGTTACCTTGCGGCCCTCATGCGCTCCGGACGAGGTATTGCGGTCGCGGCCCTCAGCTGCGCGATCCTCACCCATCACGACGCTCGAGCGCAGGACGCGTATCTCCAGGGCGTCTTCACCGGGTCGATCGGCGTCACCGACAACGTGAGCTCGGCGGCCGAGCCTCCGGCCGGGCCTGGCCCCGACGCCGACGGCTTCGGGACCGCGAGCCCCGGCCTGATCTTCACGTACACGACGCCGCGGACCTCGCAGACGCTGTCCTACACGTTCGCGGCGAGCTTCTTCTTCCTGCACTCGGAGGCGAACTCGTACTCGAACATGGCCATGTGGTCCGGCCGCTTCGTCACGTCGCCGAGGACGACGCTGACGCTCGGGGTGGCCGGGTCGCAGGGCCAGCTCAACACCTTCCAGCTCGAGCAGGCGCCGGGTACGACGACGCTCGCGGGCACCGCGGGCGGGACGACGAACTTCGTGCAGGGGTCGTTCAACGAGGGGTTCTCGTTCCAGCCATCGCCGGTCTGGTCGCTCGGGCAGGGGGCGACGTTCCTCGTCTATAACCCGCTCCAGGACCGCCCGCAGCGCACGCTCAGCGCGGCGAACACGCTGAGCGCGCAGCGGATCTTCCGCCACGACATCGCGTCCCTCGCGCTTTCGGTCGGCTACACGCATTTCGACAACGCCCCGGTCACCGACGCCGACCCCGCGACCGCGGACACGTACGAGTCGCGCGATCAGCTCCTCAGCACGCTCGTGGCGAGCTGGCAGCACGACCTCGGCCGGCGCTTCTCGAGCCAGATCGACGTCGGCGGGGTCGTCGCGACGGACCTCACCGGCGACGCCGAGTCGCTCGTGCGGCCCGCCGGGCTCGCGGCGCTGCGCTACACGCACGACCGGGGCGAGGCCGAGCTCGCGTACGCCTACTCGGCCACGCCCAACGTCTTCCTGCAGCAGATCCAGCTCTCCCATCAGCTGACGCTCCGCGCCGCCGCGCCCATCCTCCGCCCCGCCTGGCGCCTGTCGGTCGAGGGCTCGGCCGGCGTGCAGTTCGCGCAGCCTCTCGAGCGCAACGCTGCGGGAGAGCTCGACACGGGGCCGAACACGACCGCGGTGCTCACCGACGTCGCGCTGCTCTGGAGCCCCGTCGTCGTCATCCCCGACTTCGCGCTCGCGCTCCGCTACCAGCACACGAACCAGCACACCGACGCGCGGACCGCGGAGCTCCCCGACACGCGCATCGTCCGGAACGCGGTGCTCCTGTCCGTGTCGGGCGCATTCCCGCGGCGGATGGAGGCCGGCTCGCGCATCTCGATGACCCAGCCCTTCGGCTCGGCGGGCCCCGTGGGACCGCCTCACCGGGATCCGACGCCGATCGAGCCACCCGAGGGCTCGGAGCCGGCGGTGGGGAGCGACGCGACGCCCTAGAACACCGATCACGTTGAAACCTGGAGAATTTTCACAGGGAGGCGGGGAGGCGGGGAGGAAGAAAAAAAATGAATTTCTCCCTCTTGCCGTCTCTCGCTCCCCGCCTCCCCGCCTCCCTGTGAAATTCCTGCTTTTTCTCGTGGTTTCAACCCGTTTGTCGCTCTAGCGCCTCGTCGAGATCTTGCCGAGCTGCACGGTTCCCATCCTTCACCTCTCGCCCACGAGGCACGGGTACCGCATCGCCGAGGTTCGCCCCTGTTGCGCGACCACGGTAGGCCCGCGGGGAGGGGGGTCGTCGCGCGGGGCGGGGACGGGGTGATGTTTGAGCGCCATTGACGTCCAGTGTCCGGCGTGCGCAGCACGTCGGGCACTGGACGTCTCCCGCGAGTTCAGCCCGTTCCCGCCCCGCGCGACGACCCCCCTCCCTGCGGGCCGGGCGGCTCGGCGAGACGCTCAGGTGCGCCGCGCGAGGAGGAACGCCCTGTCGTCCTCGGGCAGCTGATCGCCGCGGAACTCCTCGAGCATCTGCGTGAGCTTGTCGGCGATCGACGCGACCGGGCGGCCGGCGCTGGTGGCGCACAGCTTGGCGAAGCCGGTGCCGAGCGCGTGCAGGCCGAGCATCTGCTTCGACGAGTTGCGCAGCTCGGTGAGCCCGTCGGTGTACATCGCGAGCACCTCGCCGGGCGCGAGCACGCTCTGGTGCGCCTCCATGGGCACGAGCCCGATCCCGAGGGCCGGGTTGACGGCCGCCTGGAGGTGCCGCAGGCCGCCCTCCGCGGTCGCCACCAGCGCCGGCGGGTGCCCTGCGTTGACGCACTCCATGCGGCCCGTGGCCGGGTCGAGGGCGACGGCCACCATCGTGACGAACGACTGCTCCGGCAGGTACTCGCAGAGGTAGGCGTTCAGCCGGTCCATCATGCCCGTGATCCCGCGGCCAGCGTCGACCGTCGCCCGCACCATCGTGTGCACGCTCGACCCGATGAGCGCGGCCTGGAGCCCCTTGCCGCAGACGTCCGCCACCGCGAGCAGGAGCCGGCCGTCCGGCATCGGGACGATGTCCACGTAGTCGCCGCCGACCCACCGGCACGGCTCGAAGCCGAGCGCCACGTCCAGCGCCTTGAACTCCAGCCGCTTCGGGACGAACGTCCGCTGGATCTGGTGCGCCATCTCGAGCTCGCGCTCGATCGCCGCGTGCGCCTGCGCGTGGCGCCGCGCCTCCCAGGCCGACTCGGCCTGCTGGTAGACCTCGGCCGCGAGCGCGATGAGCCCGAGCCACTCGACGCTGCCGAAGTCGGGCGGCAAGGTCACGTAGAGCAGGTTCATCAGCTGCTCCTCGACCCGCAGCGGGCACGCGACCACCCAGAGCGCCATGACGTCGCGCGACATCGTGAGCTCGACCGTGGCGCTGTCGCTCACCAGGTTGCCGGCGAGCACCGGCTCGCGCGTGTCCTGCACCGCCGCGAGCACGCGGCGCGAGATGTACGGGGGCGCGACGGAGTCCTCGCGCCGGAGCGACTGGAACGGGCGGTGCGGCCCGGACAGGATCGTCAGCGCGCCGTTCTGCCGGAGGCGCAGCGCCAGCGCCATGCTGCCGTGAAAATCCTCCCGGACCATCAGCTGGCAGAGCGCGTCGAACCGGTCCGTGGCGTCCTCGATGCTGAGGAGCCGCCGCGACAGGTCCATCAGGGTGAACAGGTGCTTCGCGGCGATCCGCGGCGGGTCGAGCTCGCCGAGCTTGCGGATCGCGGTCGGCTTGTCCTCCTCGAAGTGGAGTCCGCCCGGGTCGAGCGGCACGCGCGGGGTCCGCGCCGTGAGCTGGAACTCGAGGATGTAGTCGCCGATCCCGATGCGATCGCCCGGCTTAAGCACCTTCTCGTTGATGCGCTCGTCGTTGACGAGCGTGCCGTTGGTGCTGCCGAGGTCGCGGATCCACCACCGGCCGAAGGGATCGCAGAAGAGCTCCGCGTGGCGCCGGGAGACCGTGTAGTGGTCGAGCGTGAGCTGCACGCCCGGCGCCCTTCCAATGACGATGTGAGACTCCGTCAGGGGCCGCCGCGTGCCCGGGAGATCGCCGAGCCGGATCTCCAGGTGGCCCTTCCAATCCGAGCTCGATGGCGCAGGGCCCAGGCTGTCATCTGCAGGCGACATCGTTCGACCTGGCCCGACCATGGGCGGCGGCGTGGACATGGACCGTCTTCGAGGGGTACCGAACCGGCGCCCTGACATCAAGGGGATGCTCGCGATTTCGCGAGTGCAGCGAGAGCCTCATCGGTTCCGTGACCTGGCCGCACCGGACCGCACCGCGACAGGGCCGCGCCGCGAGCAGCCCCGCGGCGCGCCGCCCACAGCGCGGGTGTTGAGCGACACTTCACAGCGCAGCGGATGAGGCAGGCGAGGACGCACCCGGTGGGTGTCCGATCACCAGGGCGCCGGGCCGCGCCGCGCCGCGTCCCCCTCGCCGCGCGCGGCGGTCAACAGCGCGGCGCGCTGGCGGGGGGCGCGAGCGAGCGCCGCGCAGGCGCCGGTGGCTAGGCCTTGATCACCTTGGGGTGCTCCGCGCGGTAGACGCCGCGGGTGTCGACGATCAGGGCGGCGTGGTTGAGCACCTTGTCGTAGTCGACCACCGAGTGGTCGGTGACGATCATGACCGCGTCGTGGCTCTTGAGGGTGTCCTCGTTGAGCGGCAGGGACGAGAGCTCCGGCAGGTGCGGCCAGGTGCGCATGCGCGGCAGCTTGGGCACGTGCGGGTCGTGGTAGCTGAGCACGGCGCCGAGCCGGCGGAGGAGCTCGATGATCTCGAACGCGGGGCTCTCGCGCGGATCGTCGATGTCCTTCTTGTAGGCGACGCCGAGGAGCAGGACCTTCGTGCCCTTCAGCGCCTTGCTGCGCTCGTTCAGCGCGAGCTGGAGCTTGTTGACGACGTAGTGCGGCATCTCGACGTTCACCTCGCCGGCGAGCTCGATGAACTTCGTCGACACGCCGTACTCGCGCGCCTTCCAGGCGAGGTAGAACGGATCGAGCGGGATGCAGTGACCGCCCCAGCCCGGCCCCGGGTTGAACCGCATGAAGCCGAACGGCTTGGTCGAGGCGGCGTCGAGCACCTCCCAGACGTCGATGCCCATGGCGTCGTAGACGACCTTGAGCTCGTTCACGAGGGCGATGTTGATCGCCCGGAAGATGTTCTCGGTCAGCTTCGCCGCCTCGGCCGCGCGCGCCGAGGAGACGCCGACGGTGCGGGCGATCGCCTGCGAGTAGAGCGCCACCGAGAGGTCCAGCGACGCCTTGTCGACGCCGCCGACGACCTTCGGGATCGTCGCGGTGCTGTGGTCCCGGTTGCCCGGGTCCTCGCGCTCGGGCGAGAAGGCGAGGTAGAAGTCCTTGCCCATGCGCAGGCCCGACTGCTCGAGGATGCCCTTGACCAGCTCGTCGGTCGTGCCGGGGTACGTGGTCGACTCGAGCACGACGAGCTGCCCCTTCCGCAGCCGCTCCTTGATCTTCTGCGCGGAGCCGACGACGTAGCTCATGTCGGGCTCCCGCTGGGCAGTGAGCGGGGTGGGGACACAGATGAGGATGGCGTCGGGCTCGTTGAGCCGCGAGAAGTCCGCCGTTGCCTCGAAGCGACCTGTCTTGGATGCCGCCGCGACGCGCGAAGGATCGAGGTGCTTGATGTAGCTCTTCCCCTCTCCGAGCGCGGTGACCTTCTCGGGGTCCACGTCGAAGCCCAGCACGCGGAAGCCTTTCTCGATGAACGTGAGCGCCAGCGGCAGGCCGACATAACCCATGCCGATGATGCCCACCTGGGCTTCGCGTGAGGTGATCTTGGCCAGGAGGCTCTCGACCGCAGCGGGATGCGTCTCTGCCATTTCCGTTTATCTCCAGTGGTGGAGGGGAGCCGCCACGCGGATCCCGACCCATGTTCGAAGAGAGGGGCGGGACGCTACCACAGGCCCCAAAATTTCGCTCGATTGTCGAAGCGCACCCCCGCGGCCGCGGGGGAAAGGTCCTGCTGGTGAAGGTCGGCCGGCGTCATCGGGCGACACCTCAGCGACGGCGGCGCACCGCTTCGCGGGCGAGCTGGAGGAAATCGCGCGACGCCTGCTGCGCGATGACCAGCGCCGAGGCGACGAAGACAAGCCCGCCCGCGACCACCTCGGCGCCCAGGCGGAACCCGCGCGGCAGGGGCCCGAGCTGCCACAGCCCGTAGCGCACCGCGAGCACCGCCGCGACCATGGGCAGACACGCGATCAGCGGGCGGATCAGCGGGCGCAGCAGGCGCATGTAGGGGACGCCGTCGGCGCGCTTGACCACCCAGAGGCTCGCCAGCGCGTGCACCCCGAACGCCACGCCGACGCCGGCGCACGCCCAGAGCACGCCGCCGATCGATCCGAGCAGCGCGATGCCGCCGATGATCGCGCCCACCTTGAGCCACTCCAGGATCATGATCGTCCGCGTGCGGCCGTAGACCTGCATGTAAGAGGACATGACCCAGCCGATCGGGCGGGTGACGCCGAGCGCCGACAGCACGGCGAGCAGCGGGCCGGCCGGCTCCCAGGCGTCGTTGAAGAAGGTGTCGTTGAGGATCGTCGGGGCGACCGCGCCGAGGCCGACAGCGAGCGGGAAGATGAGGAGCGACAGCAGCGTGAGCGCGCGGACGAGCGCGGTCTTGCGCTGCTCCGGCTCGAGCTTCGAGAACGACGGGACGAGCACGTCGCCGACGCGCTCGCCGACCTGGGAGGCCGGGATGTCGGCGAGGTTCCACGCGAGGTTGTAGAGCCCGCCGACGTGCTCTCCGAAGAGGCGGATCATGACGAGGTTGTCCCACTTGGAGGCCCCGAAGTTCGCCAGCGATCCGAAGTTGAGCGGGATGCCGAAGGCGAACAGCTCGCGCGCCTTCTCGCGCGACAGCGGGCTCGGCGTGAGCCACTCCGCGAGCTTCACGGCCGGGACCGTGGTGACCACGCGCACCACGGCGCGCAGGAGCGTCGCGGCGACGATGGCGTTCCCCCCCCAGCCGAGCACCGCGAGGGCGACCGAGGCCGCGGTGTAGGTGAGCTCGCCGGCCGCGTTGCGGAGGCTGACGCTGCGGAACCGCATCTCGCGGATGAGCAGGCGGTCGGGGACGTACCAGATCCGGTCGATGAGCATCGCGAGGATGAGCCCGGGCATGAACTCGAGCATCCCCGGCGCGCCGATGAGGCGCACCGCGATCGGCTCCCGGAACAGGTACACGGCGCCGATGGCGACGAGCCCCGCGACGTGGAAATAGACGGTCGCGTTGAAGAGCATCTGGCGGTCGAGGTTCGGCCGCGACGCGATGTACTGTCCGATCCCGAGGCTCGACAGGAAGTGCGCCGTCATGATGACGACGGAGGCGGCCGAGACCTCGCCGTACACATCCGGCGCGATGAACCGGGTGAGCACGAGGGTGCCGATCAGGCCGAGCACGCGCGAGCCGAGCCCGGTCGCGATCGTCCAGACCGCACCGAGGACGGCCTTGCGGGCGAGCGCGGAGGAGCCGGCCACGATCAGGGCACGAAGACGGTGTCGCCCGCCTTGAGCACGAGGTCCTGCTCAGGCCGCTTGCGCGAGGCGATATCGTCGTAGTTGATGGGGATGTGCCGGAATTTGCCCGGGCTATCCATGCGGATGAGCAGGATCTGATCCGTCGAGGCGAACTGGTTCGGGCCGCCGGCCAGCGCCAGCGCCTCGGAGACGGAGACGAAGTAGTTGGAGGCGAAGATGCCGGCGCGCGCGACGTTGCCGCTCACCACGAACCGGTAGCTGTTGACCCCGGTCACCGCGACGGTGATCACGGCGGTCTCGTCCTTCACGAACTCGGTGAGCCGCTTCTTCAGCTCCTCGCGCACCTGGGTCGGGGTCCTGCCGGCCACGTAGATGTCGCCGATGAGCGGCATCGTGATGACGCCGTCGGCCCTGACCAGCGCATCGCTCGACAGGTCGGCCATGCGCCACACGTTGACCCGGAGCTGGTCGCCCACCCCGATCACGTACTCGTGCTTACGCGGATCGTACTCCTTCGCGTAGTTCGCCGGATTGTAGATGTACGTGGGCGCGCACCCGGCGGACAGCGCGGCGAGGGCGAGCCCTGCCGCGGTCGACAGCACTCCTCTCATGAAGGACCGTTTCGTGGGACGGGCTGTGCCTTCCATGGGCGTCTGCATCGAGGAGGAAGTCAGGCAGTACAGGGTTGCGATCACGCGGCGATCTCGAACGTGCGGCTCAGCGAGCGGCGCCAGCATTGCAGGAAGGCCGTCCGCCGCCAAGGGGAAGTTTTCACCCTGCGGCAGGGCCCAGGATCCTCGCGAGGAACGAACTTGACGGGCTGATGCCCGCTCTCAAAGCTCGGCTTTGATGCTGCTTCATGTCCAACGGATCGCGGTCCCCTTCGAGTACCCCGTCTACTTCACCGAGAGCGTCTTTTCGCCGGGCAACGGTGATCTCGTGTCTGCCATCGCCGCAAAGGAGCCGCGCCGGCGGCACCGCTTGCTGCCGGTGATCGACGGCGGCGTCGCCGCGGCGTGGCCGTCGATCGCGGACGACATAGCGCGCTACGTGGGCGCGCACGCGGAGCGGCTCTCGCTCGCCGCCGATCCCATCGTGGTGCCCGGGGGCGAGGCGGCGAAGAACGACGGCGCGGCGACGGCGGCGCTGCAGGCGAAGCTCGACGCGCTCGGGATGGATCGGCAGTCGTTCGTGATGATCGTCGGCGGGGGCGCGGTGCTCGACATGGCGGGCTACGCGGCCGCGACGGTGCACCGGGGCGTGCGGGTCGTGCGGGTCCCGACGACGGTGCTCGCCCAGGCCGACTCCGGCGTCGGCGTGAAGAACGGCGTGAACGCGTTCGGGAAGAAGAACCTGCTCGGCACGTTCGCGCCGCCGTTCGCGGTGCTCATCGATCCGCGCTTTCTGGAGACCCTGTCCCTGCGCGACAAGGTGGCGGGGATGGCGGAGGCGGTGAAGGTCGCGCTCATCCGGGATGCGCGGCTGTTCTCGTGGCTCTCCGAGCGCGCGCCCGCGCTCGCGTCGGGCTCGCTCCCGCCGCTCGCGGAGCTGGTGCGTCGCTCGGCGGAGATCCACCTCCAGCACATCGCGACAGCGGGCGACCCGTTCGAGCTCGGGAGCGCGCGGCCGCTCGACTTCGGGCACTGGGCCGCGCACAAGCTGGAGTCGCTCACGAAGCACCGGCTCCGCCACGGCGAGGCGGTCGCGATCGGGATCGCGATCGACATGCTCTACGCCGAGCTTTCGGGTCTCTGCAGCGAGCCGACGGCGGCCGCGGTGCTCTCGACGCTCGAGGCGCTCGGCTTCGCGCTGTGGGACGACGCGCTCGCGCTCACGCGCGCGGGCGGCGAGCGGGGCGAGCGGCTCTGCGTCCTCGACGGGCTGGACGAGTTCCGCGAGCACCTCGGGGGCGAGCTCACGGTGACGTTGCTCGAGGACGTGGGGCGCGCGCGGGAGGTGCACGCGATGGAGGAGCGGCACATCGTCGCGGCGATCGCGCGCCTGCGCGAGCGGGCCGGCAAGCGAGGGGCGCGCGCGGCGGCCGGCGCGGCGGCCGCCGCGGCGGGAGCGGCGCGGTCATGAGGCTCGCATGCGCGGGGGCGCCGCATCTCACGTACTGCACGAACATCCATCCGGGCGAGACGTGGGCCGAGGTGAAGGAGAGCCTGGAGACGCACCTGCTCGAGATCTGGTCGCGCGCTGCCGGCCGGAGTGAGGGCGCGCAGCAGGGCGGCGGGGGCGCGGGCGGCGCGCGAGGCGGAGGGACGGCAGGAGCCAGCGGGGGCGCGGGCGGCGCGCGAGGCGGAGGGACGGCAGGAGCCGGCGGGGGCGCGGGCGGCGCGCGAGGCGGAGGGACGGCAGGAGCCGGCGGGGGCGGAGGGGGCGTGGCGGCGGAAGGCGTCGCGCCCGGCGAGCGCCCGCGCTGCGGCGTGGGGCTGCGGCTCTCGGCGAGGGCGGCCGCGGAGCTCGCTGCGCCCGCGGAGCTGGAGGCGTTTCGCGATTTCCTCGAGCGGAACGGCCTCTACGTGTTCACGCTGAACGGCTTTCCCTATGGCCGGTTCCACGGCGCGCCGGTGAAGGAGAGCGTGTACCTCCCCGACTGGCTCGGCGAGGAGCGCCTCGCGTACAGCGATCTCCTGGCGACGCTCCTCGCCGCGCTGCTGCCGGCCGAGGAGGGCCTGATGGGTAGCGTCAGCACCGTGCCCGGCGCCTTCAGGCCGCGGGTGCGCACGCCGGGCGACGCGGAGGCGATCGGGCGGCGGCTGGTCAGGCACGCGGCGCACCTCGTGGAGGTCCGCCGCCGCACGGGCAAGCGCATCACGCTGGCGCTCGAGCCGGAGCCGTGCTGCTTCCTGGAGACGACGCCCGAGGCGATCGGCTTCTTCACGGAGCACGTGTTCTCGCCGGAGCGCGCGCGGGAGCTCTCGCGCCTGGCCGGGATGAGCCTGCCGGACGCGGAGGAGGCGCTCCGGACGCACCTCGGCCTCTGCTTTGACGCGTGCCACATGGCGGTCGAGTTCGAGGATGCGCCCGCGTCGCTCGCGGCCCTCCGCGCGGCGGGCGTCGCCGTGCACAAGGTGCAGATCAGCGCGGGGCTGCGCGCGAGCGTGGCGGAGCGCGATCCCGCGACGATGGCGAGGCTGCGCGCCTATGCGGAGGACGTCGTCTACCTGCACCAGGTGGTCGAGCGGCGCGGCGGCGCAGGCGGGGGCGAGCTCGTTCGCTACCTGGATCTGCCTGACGCGCTGGCGGCGCTCGACGGCGGCCGGGGGGCGCCTCCGGAGGGCAGGCCGGAGGAGTGGCGCGTTCACTTCCACGTGCCGATCTTCCGCGGGATCGAGGGCGCGGTCGGGACGACGCAGCCGGAGCTGGCCGCGCTGCTATCGCACCTCCGCGATCGGCCCGCGACACAGCACCTCGAGGTGGAGACCTACACATGGGATGTCCTGCCGGAGGATCAGCGGCGCGGGGGCGTTGTCGAGGCGGTGGCGAGGGAGCTCCGCTGGGTGGAGGCGCGGATGGTGAGCGGCGGAGCGGGCGCCGGCGGCGCAGCGGGTGCCGGCGGCGCGGGTGCGGGCGACGGCGCGGGTGCGGGCGCCGGGGTCGCTGCGGTCAGCTGGGTCAGCGGAGAACAAGCAGCTGGTGCGGGCGCCGGGGTCGCTGCGGCGAGCCGGGTCAGCGAGGTCAGCGGAGGAGGAGCATGACGATGAGCTCACGCGCGCGGGTCTATCTGCGGCTCGGACGCGTCTCGAACCTGCCCACGGTCTGGACCAACGTGCTTTGCGGTATGGCGCTGTCAGGGTCCGGCGTGCGGGCGCGCGAGGTGGCGCTCGTGGGGCTCGCGGTGTCGCTGATGTACGTCGGCGGCATGTTCCTGAACGACGCGTTCGATCGGGAGATCGACGCACGCGAGCGCCCGGAGCGGCCGATCCCGTCCGGGCTCGTGAGCGCCCGCGAGGTGTTCGCGGTGGGGTACGGTCTGCTCGGCGCGGGGGTGCTGTTCGTCGGAGCGCATGCGTACGCGGAGGGCCGGGGCGCGGCGCCGGCCCTGGCGAGCGCGCTGCTCGCGGGGGCGATCGTGGTGTACGACGCCTGGCACAAGGGCAATCCGCTGAGCCCGGCGCTCATGGGGCTGTGCCGGGTGCTCGTCTATGTGACGGCGGCGCTCGCGGCGGGCGGGCAGCTCGGGATCGCGGTGATCGGAGGGGGGCTGGCGCTGCTCTTCTACCTGATCGGGCTGACGGCGATCGCGAAGCAGGAGAACCTGTTGGCGGTCCGCAGCCTGTGGGCGCTCGGCTTCATGGCGGTGCCGTTTCTCTATACGATGGGGACGCCGATCACGGGAATGGTGGGGTTGGTCGCCTACGGGGCGCTCGCCGGCTGCGTGCTCCACGCGATCGGGCTGCTGCGGGGGACACGAAGGGACCGGATCCCGCGCGCCGTGGTGACGCTGATCGCGGGGATCTCGCTGCTCGACGCGGTGCTCATCGCGAGGAGCGGCGCGCCGGGCGCGAGCGGCGCGGCGGCGCTGGCGATGCTGGGCTTCCCGCTGACGCTGGCGATGCAGCGGGTGGTCAGGGGGACGTGAGAGAGAGGTGAGCGGGAGTGTCCGTACACGTCACTCGACGACGGCTCACCCCGAACTCCTGTACAATAGGTCGAGCCACCGGAGAATCCACGTACATGACGTCCTGTAGCGCTCGATGCGGCCGTATCAGGGATCAGTCGAACACATGATTCAATATGAATTTCCCTACATCAACGGCGTGAACGCGCTCATCCGACACAGGTGAAGCACAGCTGGACATCAGAACTGGCCCTCGCTCCGGACGATCGGTCAAGCGCCCGTGAGATCCATTCACCAGCGCAGGATCGAGCGGAACCACATCCATCAGATAGCGGAGCCCGAGCTTCTTCTTGAGCAGCCTCCAGCCCACGCTGGCCGGCAGGAAGCGCAGCTTGGGATCAGCGAACAGCTCCACGGGGTCGTACCCGGGCTTGCGATGAATATCGACAGTCCTCGCGAACTCGGGCGCTTTCTCGTCATCAAGCCAGTAGTAGTAGCTGAACCACCGGTCCTCTCGTGAGACCGCGACGAGCTCACCCGATCTTGCATGATCCAACCCGGCCGAGCGCTTGCCGTCCGCATCGAGAACGAACTCCACGCCGGGCAACCCCTCGAGAAGCGCCTTGACCTCAGGGATCCGCTCCGGACGACGCACATAGACGTGCGCCACCTGATGATCCGCCACGGCGAACGCCTCGGACGCGCCGGCGTCGAGCTTCTCGAGCCCACGCTCCACGCGAACGCGCAGGAGGCCCTGCTCCCGGAGCGCCCGGTTGATGTGCACCACCCCGGACACCCGCGTGATGCCGTACTCGGACAGCACGATCACCCGCGCCCCGTCCTTCTGCACGTGCTCGATGAGCTCGCCGCACACGGCGTCCACGGCGCGGAGGTCGTCCGCGATCGCCGGATGATCCGGCCCTAGCCGTTGCAGGTTGTAATCGAGGTGCGGGAGGTAGACCAACGTCAACGTTGGCCGTCGCGTGTCGTACACGTGGCGCGCGCACCGCGCGATCCACTCCGTCGACCGGATGTCCGCGTTCGGCCCCCAGAAATTGAAGAGCGGGAACTCACCCAGCCGGAAGACGAGCTCGTCGCGCAATGGCGTCGGCTCCGTGTAGATGTCCGGCAGCTTGAGCCCGTCCGCCCAGTAGATCGGCCTCGGCGTCACCGCATAGTCTGCCGAGCTGTACATATTGTACCACCAGAACAGCTTGGCACAGGTGAACGTCGGGTCGCGCCGGCGTGCCGCCTCCCAGATCTTCTCCCCGGTGACAAGCTGGTTCGCCTGGCGCCACAGGTTCACCTCCGCTATGTCGCGAAAGTACCAGCCGTTCGCGACGCAGCCATGTCCGCTCGGGAGGAGCCCGGTCGTGAACGTCGACTGGACCGTGCAGGTGACCGCTGGAAGCACGGTCTGCAGAGGGCTCATCACGCCTTCCCGAGCGAGCCGGTTCAGGTTCGGTGTGGCGTCGCCGAGGAGCTCGCCGGTGAGCCCGACCACGTTGAGGACGACCGTTCGGTGCATGGGTTGCTCGTTCAGCTCTGCACGACGGGGGTCTGCCCGCGCAGGACCGAGTTGCCCTCGAACAGCGCGCGCTGGTCCACGGCGGGCGCCGCTCCGAACTCCGCGAGGTCGAGCCGGCCGCTCTGCGCGAAGAAAGCGAGCGGGTTCTTCCAGACGATTCGCTCGATCACCTCATCCGCGATGCCGTTCTCCCGCATCCGCGCGGCCGTCTTCGGCACCTTCAGCGGATCGCTCACGCCCCAGTCCGCCGCGCTGTTGATCAGGATCCGCTCCGCGCCGTATTTCTTGACGAGCGCGACCATGCGGTCTTCGTCCATCTTGGTGTTCGGGTAGATGGAGTGACCGGCCCAGCAGCCGGTTGCGAGCACGAGCGGCAGCGTTTCCTCGTTGTTGTGATCGACGAGCACGCGCTCCTCCGGAAACCGGAGCTCCCGTACAAGCGCGAGCGTCCGCTCGGTGCCGCGCTTCTTGTCGCGGTGCGGCGTGTGCACGAGGATCGGAAGATCGTGCTCCCTCGCGAGCTCGACCTGCTGAGCGAAGTACTTCTCTTCCTCGGGCGTCATGTCGTCAAACCCGATCTCGCCGACCGCGACCACGCCCTCCTTGTCGAGATAGCGCGGCAAGAGCTCGATGACACCCTGCGCCACGCGAGGGTTGTTGGCCTCCTTCGGGTTGAGCGCCAGCGTGCAGAGGTGGCGGATGCCGAACTGGCTGGCCCGGAAGCGCTCCCAGCCGAGCAGGGAAGCGAAATAGTCCTCGAACGTACCGACGTGCGTCCTCGGCTGGCCGAGCCAGAACGCAGGCTCGAGGACGGCGACGATGCCAGCCGCGGCCATCGCCTGGTAGTCGTCCGTCGTTCGCGATGTCATGTGGATATGAGGATCGAATAGCTTCACTGGTCCCTCCGCTGGCGCTCCTTCATTCCGGGATGCGCGTCGCGCGCTCGTGCTCGTGCTCGTGAGCCAGCGAGAGCAGGCCGATGTCGGCCGGGACGCTCCGGCCAGCCGCCCTCCGCTCGCTCGCGAAGTCCTCCGCCATCCTGGCGAGCTCGCCCGATCGTCGCCGGGCCAATCCCACGATCCGGGCGAGCGCCACGCCCATGAACATGGCCTTGAGGACCATCTGGTTGAAGTTGAGATCAGGAAAGTAGGCCGCCGGGTAAGGATTCTCGCAGGCGATCGCCTCAAAGACGGGCACCTCGTTCGTGCGGCACGCATCGACCGCAAGAGAGACGAAGCGCTCCGCTTCGTTCAAGAGCGGCAGAGCTCGCAGGAGCGCCTGCCGCTCCCGGCCATCTCCCTGCTGGTAGCAGACCCCGAGCAGTTGCTCGAGCTCCGGCCCGGGCAGGCGCCTGGAGACCAGCGTGATCATTGTCACCCTGCCGAGCTCATCCAAGCGCCAGCCATCTATCGTCTTCACGATACCTGCAGCTTCCAGGGCGTCCCGCTCGTCGGAGTTAAGGCTGAGCGGCGCCTTGCCGAGCACGCGTACCGCCGCAGTGAACGTCGCCAGGAAACGGTCGCGATCGAACCAGGTAGATGCCTCCCTCGCCAATGCGACAGGTGCGCCGCCATGGCGCACACCAGTCCCGGTCACCTTTTCGACGCGCTCCAGCCAGGCGTCAGCCGCCGGCGGAATCCGGCGCAACAGGATTTTGAGCAACGGTAGGGAAGGGTCTTGCATTGTAGTTGCTCTGGCCGGTCCGGGCTGCCTGCGGAAGCCGGAGGACGCGGCACGAGGAGGTGGAAAGTTATACCAAGCAGCCCGCTGTTCGGATAGCTTCCTACGGCATGATGGACCAGAAGCGTTTCCTTTCGCCTTTCATGCCCCTCGCAGCCGCGCTCCTGGGGCTCGGCTTCACCCTCAATGGCTGCGGCGGCAGCGAAACCGGAGCAGGAACAGGGGGCGGTGGAGGATCCGGTACCGGCGGAGGCATCTCTACCACGGGCCCGGGGGCGCCCACGACGGGCAGTGGTGGCGGAGCCGGTCCGGGCACGAGCGGAACCGGCGGAGCGGGTCCCGGCCCTGCAACAACGGGCACGGGTGGTCACGGAACGATCGAGTGCGACGAGCCGGGCGGAACCGTGCCGCCGCTCAAGCTGACGGAGGTCGTGAGTGGCCTGGATCAACCCCTCTTCGTGACGAGCGAGCCGGGTGACGCCAGCCGGCTCTATGTGCTGGAGCAGGAAGGAACGATCCGCCTCATCAGCGGGGGTGTGCTGCAGAGCACGGCCTTCCTTGACATCTCTGACGTCGTCCAGGGGGTTGAGTGGGAAGGCGACGAGCGCGGGCTCCTGGGGCTCGCGTTTCATCCCGACTACGCGGCCAACGGCAGGTTCTTCCTCTATTTCAACACGACGAGCGACGAGCTGGTTCTTCGAGAGTACAGGCGTTCCGAGGCCAACCCGGATCAAGCCACGCCAGAGGAGCAGAAGGAGCTCTTCTCGATACCGGTGCTGAGGGGCAATCACAACGGCGGCATGCTCGCCTTCGGGCCCGACGGCATGCTCTACGTGGGCGTCGGCGACGGCGGCAGCGAGGGCGATACTCAGGACCCGGATGGAAACGGCCAGAACATCGAGGTGAAGTACGGGAAGATCCTGCGAATCAACGTCGACACGTACCCGACTCCTCCCGCCGGAAACCTGGCTGGCGGAGATCCGGACATCTGGGACTATGGCCTCCGCAATCCGTGGCGGTTCAGCTTCGACAGCTGCAACGGCGACCTCTACATCGGTGATGTGGGCGCGAAGGAGGTCGAAGAGATCGACGTCGAGCCGCGGGGTCAGGGCAACAAGAACTATGGTTGGAGCATCTTCGAGGGGAGTGACTGCTACCCCCCGAGCCGGACGGACTGCGAGCTGCAAAACCACACGCCGCCCGTCGCGGTGCACGGGCACGGAACGGGCGACGGGTCGATCACGGGGGGCTATGTGTACCGCGGCAGCAAGATCCCCGCGCTGCGCGGTACTTACGTCTACGGCGATTTCTCCTCCAACCGAATTTATAGCTTCGTCTGGAAGAACGGCAGCCTGGTGTCCGAGACGCCTCTCACGGGGGATCTCGAGAGCACGGATACACTGCAAGCGCTCGCGTCCTTCGGAGAGGACGCCGCCGGGGAGCTCTACGTGGTTGACTATGGAGTCAACGGCGGCGGACGGCTGTTTCGGATCGATCCGGAATGAGAGGGAATGAGAGGGGAATGAGCGCCAAGGCCGCGCCACCCAACGGAGAGGGTGCAGGCTGAAGCGCTTCCGTCACTGCATCGTCGAGCAGAGAAATCACGCGAGAAAGAGGACGGGATCGATGCTGAGCATACGGGGGAAAACCACGGCCTGCGGGCTGCTTCTCGCGCTCGGGCTGCTGAGCCGGGGAGCCGCCGCTGGGATCGACGATCTCCAGGGGACCAAGCCAGGAGAGCTGCCAAACGACGGGGAGTTCTTCTCCGCCGAGACATGCAACGGCTGCCACCGAGCCTTGCCCAATACAGACCCGCCACAGTCCAAGGACTACATGCCCTCCGATACGTGGGCAGGTACCATGATGGCGAACGCGTGGCGCGATCCCGTCTTCACCGCTGCCCTCACCGTCGCCAACCAGGACTCGCCCGGCGTTGGCACGTTTTGCATACGTTGCCACTCCCCCGTCGCCTTCGTGCGTGGTCGTGCGACGCCTCCGGACGGGTCTGCATTTGACCCTGATACGAGCCTCGACGGCATCGTCGACGGGCAAGGGGTCGGCTGCGACGTTTGCCATCGCGCGACGACCTCCCCTGCCCCCAATGATCCTTACATCCTGGGCAACGCACAGCTCGTGTTTGGCTACGAGATCGACCCCGAGGAGCAAAAGCTGATCAAATACGGCCCTTACGGGAACGTGATCTCCGAGCACCACGGTGGAAAGGAAGCGCCTAGCCTCGCCAGCTCCCGCTTCTGCGGCCAATGCCACCAGGTCACGAACCCGGAGGTGATGCTCCGGGACGCGAGCGGCGCTCCGACGACCATCGAGTTCCCGCTCGACACGACCTTCGAGGAGTGGGCTTCCAGCGACTTCCGCGACGGCGGATCGAGCGCGAAGAGCTGCGTCGACTGCCACATGCGCAAGAAGGCCGGGGAGTGGTCCGTCGCCAAGTTCGGGCCTCCCCGCACCGACCCGCGCGACCACCTCATCGTCGGCGGCAATCACTGGGGCATCCAGGCGGTCATGGCAGCGGACAAGAACCACGCCGCGGAGCGCGCCAACGCCTTCCAGCAGGCGCTCGACCGCACCCTCGAGAGCCTCGCGTCGGCCGCCTCCGTCACGCTCGTCGAGGCCCCGCAGGAGGCTTTGCCCGGAGACGAGATCACCCTCACCGTCCGCGTCGAGAACCTCACCGGTCACAAGTTCCCGACGGGCTACGCCGAGAGCCGGCGCGCCTGGATCGCCGTGTTCCTCGTCGACGAGGCCGGGGTCGAGCGGCCGTTGCTCGGCGGCTACGACGCGGATACCGGCGAGATCCAGCACGAGCCGCCCACCCACGAGTACCGCGCAGTGCACGGGCGCTGGGACGGCGACGCCGGCGTGGGCGAGAAGGAGGAGCACCTCGCGCTCCACGACATGGTCATCTCGGACACCCGTATCCCGCCGAAGGGCTTCGTCGCGTCGCAGACAACCCAGCCGACGCAGGAGATCGACTTCGGCGACGGGAACGGCGGATACCGCAACTACGACGAGGCGAGCTTCACCGTCACCGTGCCGGCCGGCGCCTCGGGCGCTCAGACGCTCTCGGCGCGCGTCTACTACCAGTCGATGACCAGGGAATACATCGAGTTCCTGCGATCCGCGAACGTCACGGACAACAAGGGCGAAGAGCTCATGGCCATCTATGAGGACACCGGCGAGGCGCCGCCCATCCTCGTCGCGAACGCTGACGCGCCGATCGACCTCGGAGACCCGCCCGACACCACCGGAAGCGGCGGGAGCGGCGGGAGCGGCGGGAGCGGCGGCGATGGCGCTGGCGGCAGCCCGACCGGCGGCGCCGCGAGCGGCTCCAGGGACGACGGCGGTTGCGGCCTGCGGACGCCCGGCAACGGCCACGACGGGTGGCTCCCCGCAGCCCTCGCCGGGCTCGCCCTCGCCTCCGCCGCTGCCCGGCGCCGGCGAGCGCACCAGCGCCGCTGAGCACCCGCCCACAACGAGGAGACTCGCCCGGGACGGGCGCTGCCCTGTCTGCATCCGTCCCGCCCTCGCGCTCCACGCTTTTCGCTCGCCTCGCGGCCCGGTGACAGCATAGACAGCTATCGAGCGCCTCACGGCGAGCCTCGCCTTGCCCATCTCCCGCCTCGTCGACCCCGTGTTCCTGCTCCTCGTCGCCGTGGGCCTCGGCCTCGCGCTCTCCGGCGGCGACTGGACCTACCGCGCGCGCCGGGCGAAGGTCGGTCGAGCCCTCGCGTGGACCGCCTGGCTCGCGCTGTGGCTCCTCTCCATGCCCTGGGTCTCGAGCTCGCTCGCGCGTCGGATCAGCACGCAGCCGCGGGACCTGCGCGCAGACCTCGCCAAGACCGCGCCCGAACGGCGGGCCCTGATCATCCTCACCGCCGGCATCGACCCCGACGAGTTCGGCGTGCCCGCCATGGAACGGCAGTCGGCGGAGGGCCTCGAGCGCGGCCTCGGCGCCGCGCGCGTCTACCGCGAGTACGGCTTCGGTCACATCATCATCTCGGGGCGCGACGTCCGGCGCGCGCCCGCCGAGCTCGCCAGCAGCATGGCCGACCTGCTCGTCGAGCTGGGCGTCCCCAGGAAGAAGATCATCCTGGAGACCGAGTCGCGCGACACCCGAGAGAACGCCATCTACTCGGCGCGGGTCGCCCGCGGCCTCCCGGTCGACGCCGCGGTGGTCGTGACGAGCGCGGTCCACATGCCGCGCTCGCTCCGCATGTTCGAGCGCGCAGGCCTCGACGTCCTCCCCGCGCCCGTCAGGTTCCAGCCGCCGCCGCCCGATGGGCCGGAACGGCTGATCCCGTCGTCGCTCGCCCTCAGGCGATCGCAGAGCGTCGTTCACGAGCTCGTGGGCCTGCTCGAGCCGTAACCGGAGCGATCACGGCGCCGCGCTCGCGCCCTCCGCGACCTTCGCCGCCGCCTCCCGTGGCGCGGCCTCGCCCCGCCGACCTCGCGCCGTCTCCCGTGGCGCGGCCTCGCCCCGCCGACCTCGCGCCGTCTCCCGTGGCGCGGCCTCGCTCCGCCCCCTCTCGTTTACCAGGTGACCTTCTGCGAGCCGCGGAGATAGCGCCACAGGCCGACCACGGCCGCCGCGTTGAGCACCACGAACGTGCGCGCGAGCGAGCCGAGCTTGCCCGCGGCGCCGCCGAGCACGGCGAGCAGGTAGAACGCCACCTGCCCCCCGAACAGCGCGCGCGTCGCGTAGAGCGTCCACGAGACGTCGCCGCTGGCCTCGGCGCCGATCCACGCGACCGTCGACGTGATCAGCAGCGCGACGAGCGCCCAGGGGCACACGAGGCGGAGCAGCTTGTGCGAGAAGATCTCGAACCAGGACGGGTTCCTGAACGGATCGAGGAGCGCCGGGAGCAGCGAGAAGAGCTGGTAGTTGCCCGCCAGCGTGCGCACCTTGCGGCCGAACTCGCGCTCGTCGCCGAAGGCGTCGTCGTACGCGATCGCATCCTGCGCGAAGAGGATCTCGCGGCCCTCGAGGCGGAGCCGCATCGGCACCCACATGTCATCGAGGATGACGCCCTCCGGGAGCTGGCTCATGTCCGCGCGCCGGATCGCGTAGATGGGGCCGGTCACCCCCACCATGCTCCGGAATCGCCCCTCCTGGAGGCGGATCCAGTTCTCGTAACGCCAGTAAGCCCCCGAGCCCGCCGAGCCCTTCAGGACCAGGTTGCCGGAGACGCACCCCGCGGTGGGATCGGCCAGCAGCCGCACGAGCGCCCGCAGCGCCCCGGATACGAGGGGCTGGCGGACATCCGTCATCAGCAGCACCTCTCCCGTCGCGACCCCGAGCATCGTGTTCACGCCGATCGGCTTGCCGCGCCTCGCCTCGCTGACGAGCACCTTCACCCGAGGATCGCGCTCGGCCAGCTGACGGGCCACGTGCACCGTGTCGTCGGTCGAGCCGTCGGAGTAGAGCAGGACCTCCAGCTTGTCCCTTGGATAGTCGAGCGCGAAGAGGCTCTCGACCTTCGCCGGGAGGTACGACCCGGCGTTGAAGACGGGGATGCACGCCGTCACGGTCGGAAGGTAGCTCGGATCCTGCTTCCGCTGCGCCGGCCACAGGCGCGCCAGGACGCCGATGACGACCGGGTACCCGAAGTAGGTGTAGACGAGCACCGCGACGGCCAAAAAGGAGGCGATTACCACGCTAAACTGTAAAGCGCCGGTCGGGGGCGGTTGTCAATCGACATGGATGGGCCCCGCCGCGGCGAGCGGGTTGCGTAGCGAGCGCGTCGCGCAGCGCACGCACGCCAACGCACCACCCGGCGCACGCGATCAGTTCCGCACCTTCACGCTCCGGATGACATCCCCATCCACGAGCGCAGCCCACGGTCCAGCGGCGACGCCGACGGCCGCGTACTGGCCGTCGAGGTGCGGCGCGCGCGCGTGCATGACGAAGAGCTGGCTCGACCCGGTGTCGCGGCCGGCGAGGGCGACGCCGACGCGGAGCGGCTCGAACGGGACCGGCGATGTCTCGCAGCGGAGCGCCGGCCTGCCGGGCGGACCACCGGCGCCGTCGCCGAACGGCGCGCCGAACTGGGTGACGAAGCCGGGCACCACGCGGTGGACGATCTTGCCGTCGTAATAGCCCGTGCGCGCGAGGTCGACGAAGCGCGTCACCGCGACCGGCGCGAGCGCTGGGTCGAGCGTCATCGTGAGCTCGCCGGCGTCCGTGTCGAACGTCAGCACCGCCGGCTCGCGCACGAGCGCGGACGCCTCGGCCGGCAGCTCGCCAGCCGGAGGCGCGACGACCGGCTGCCCCGCCGCGCCCGCGTCACCCGGCAGCCCGGCGTCGCACGCGACCTTGCGACCCCTGAGCACGCCGAGCGCCGTCCCCGCGTGCGCCCGCGTCGTCGGGTAGCTCGACCGGCAGAGCTCCTCCAGGCGGGCCTCGGCCGGCTTGAGCGCCAGCGCCCCCGCCGCGTCGATGACCGCGCCGATCAGCTCCGGGTCGTCGCGCGCGCCGGGGCGGTCGAAGAGCGAGAGCAGCGCCCCCTCGACCGCCGGCGACGTGACCGCGGCGGCGGGAGCGTCATGCTCGTCGCGCTTCCTCTTGCGCTTGCGCTTCCCCTGCCCCGGCGCCTCCGACGCGCGCTGGGGCTGCCGCGCGATGACCTCCGCCGCGGCGGCGACGAGGCCCGGCTCCTCCGCGGCGAGCGCCTTCGCGAGCAGGCCGGGCGCCCCGGCGATCTCCTCGTGCGAGGCGATGAGCTCGATCGCGGCCTCCCTCGCGCGCAGATCGCCCGCCTCGGCGTAGGCGCGGAACGCGGCGAGCCGCGCGCCCGTGATCGCGGCGCGGCCGATCACCTCGACGACCGCCCGCGCGCCGATCGAGCCACGCACCGGCGCGCTCGCGTCCGCCTTGCTCCCCGGATCGTCCGGCACCGTGACGTCGCAGCCGAGGAGCAGCGGATCGCGGTAGTTCTCGCCCGCGACGAGCCTGGCCGCGCCGCAGCGGAGCCACGCGACGCGGCGGAGGATCGCCGCGGGCGCGCTCGGCGGCGGCGGCAGCGCGGCGAGGTCGCGCAGCGGCTTGCGCGCGGCGCCCGCAGATGCGAGCGCGTCGAGCGTGGTGAGCAGCGCGCCGAAGTCCTCGCCCACGAGGCCCGTGAGCGCGATCGGATCCGCGCTCGGGACCAGGGAGGCGAGCGCGTCGGCGAGCGCGCGCTGGCCGGGCGCGCCGAGGCGCTTGAGCGCGCGCGCGGCCTCGGCGCGCTCGCTCGCGGTGAACACGCCGCGCGAGGTGAGCACGCGCGCGAGCTCGCCGACGGCCGCCTCCCCTGCCCGACCGAGCGCGCGCACCGCGAACAGCCGCGCGCCGCCCGCCTCCGCGAGCCGCGCGGCCGCGACGTCGCGGATCCGGGGGATGACCGTGAGCGGGACGTGCTCGAGCCGGCCGATCGGGTAGAGCGCCTCCGGGACCGGCGGGCTGGCCGCGCTGCCCGAGGCGAGGTTGAGCAGCGCGACGAGCGTCTCCTCGCGCAGCTTGAGCTTGAGCGCGGCGAGGTCGCCGAGCGCGTACGCCGCGTGGATCGCGCGCTCGCGCGGCCCATCGAGCCACGCGACCAGCGTCGGCTCCGACGCCTCGGCGCCGCACCGCCCGATGGCGCGGGCAAGCGCGCCGCCCGCGTCGAGCCGCGACGCCACCGCGGAGGCGCCGCCGCCGCTCACCGCCGCCGCGGCCGTGCCGCCGCTCGCCGCGCCTCCGCTCGCCGCCGTAGCGCCGCCGCTCGCCGTCGCCGTCGCCGCGCCTCCACTCGCCGCCGTAGCGCCGCCGCTCGCCGCCGTCGCGCCGCCGCTCGGCGCGCCCGCCAGGCCTGGGCCGGCGTCGCGGACGAGGGCGCGCGCGACGAGCGCCGAGACCGTCTCGTTCTCGTGCTCCTTGCACGAGAACCCGAGGCCGTACGCGGCCCACGCGATCACCTCGTCGTCCTCGTCGGCGAGCGCCCGCACGAGCCCAGGCCGCGCCGCGTCGCCGCCGATGCGCGCGAGCGCCCGCGCGGCGGCGCGCCGCACGTCGACGTCGCGGCTCTGCTGGTCGGCGGGGCTCACCTCCAGGGCGGCGCGGCGCTGCTCGGCGGCGAGGAGGGCGCCGAGCCGCTCCTGCGCCCCGGCGCCGGCGGCCGGCGCCGCCGCGGCGCTCCCCGCGTCGGGCGCGGTGCCAGGCGCCGGCTGCCCGGTGCAAGCGGCGAGAGACAGCGGCAGGGCGAGGAGAAGAGAGGAGCGCCTTCTCGGCATGATCACGTTTCACCCCGGCGCGCTGTATCGAGCAGCCAGGCGGCGCTCTCGCTGAGGATCCGCCGGCGGCGCATCGCGCGCGCGTCGAGCCACATCGAGACCACCTCGTGACCGCGAAGCCACGCGCGCGCAATCATGGGAGCGCTCACGTGCGGCGCCGGCAGCGCGCACGCGTCGATCCCGACCTCGTGGAAGTTCTGGAGAGCCCGCGCCATGTGCCAGGGGCAGGTGACGATCGCCGCCCGCCGCGCGCCCATGCGGCGCAGGAGGGCCGCGCTGAAGATCGCGTTCTCGTGCGTCGTCAACGACCAGAGGTCCTGGACGATCGCTTGCGACGGGACGCCGGCGCGCCGCAGCTCGGCGGAGAGCACGCGCGCCTCGATCTGCGCGCCCCAGCGGCGCCCGCCGCTGGCGATCACCCACGGCGCGACCCCTTCGCGATAGGCCTGCGCCGCGGTCGCCGCGCGGCGCGCGCCGGGGGCCGCCGGGCGCCCGGACGGGAGCATCCTGCAGCCGAGGACGACGATGGCGTCCGCGTGGAGCGGCATGGGCCCGACCATAGCCCATCGGCCGCGGCCTTCGCCTGTCAGCTGCGCTGCCGGCGCCTCGGCCTCCCGGGCGCCGCCCCGCCGCGCCGCTGCACCGTGCCCCGCAGCTGACGCCGCCGCCCGCGCTTCTGCGCCGCTGCCCCGCTCCACGCCGCTGCCCGCGCCGCGTCCAGGCCGGGCCGCCCACGTCCAGGCCGGTCGCCCGCGCTCCCGCGCCGCCGCGGCGCTCCCGGCGCGCTCCCGGTCGCCGCCACTGCCTTCCGCGCCCCCGCCCGCGCTCCCGGCCGCCACCGCTGCCGCCTGCGCCACCGCACTGCGAGAGCCGCCGCGGCCCGCCGCGGGGCCGCAATTACCCTGCAACTACATTGGCGCCGTGCCCCTGCTCCCCCGGCCAGGTCTCCACGTCTGCGACCTTCCTTGCTCCCGGTGCACCAGGCGGCTTGACGCTGCCCGCGCTCGGAATCTAATAGCTCTACCTTGAAACGGGCGGGGTTCAGCGAGCGAGGCAGGATGCGGATCAAGATGTGGGGGGTTCGCGGAAGCATCCCCACGCCCGGTGCAGGCACGGTCGAAGTCGGCGGCAACACGAGCTGCTACGAGATTCGTGCCGGTGAGACGCTGGTCATCCTCGACGGCGGGACGGGGCTCCGTCTCCTCGGCCAGGATCTGGTCAAGGAGATGCCCTTCGAAGCCTGGATGTTCTTCAGTCACGTGCACTGGGATCACATCCAGGGCTTCCCCTTCTTCACGCCGGCGTTCGTGCGCGGCAACAAGATCCATCTCTACGGCGGCCTGAACGTCTCCCGGACGCTCGAGGAGACGCTCGCCGGGCAGATGGACTACCCGAGCTTCCCGGTGCACCTCACGGAGATGGGCGCGGCGATGACGTTCCGCGACCTCTACGAGGGCGAGGTGGTCACGATCGGCCCGAACGACGACGTGCGCGTGACCAACGCGCGGGGCAACCACCCGAACGGCGTGTACGCGTACCGTGTCGAGCACGAGGGCAAGGTCGTCGTGTACATCACCGACTCCGAGCACTACGCGATCGTGGATCCGAAGCTGAAGAAGCTCGCCATGGGCGCCGACGTGCTGATCTTCGACGCGATGTACACGCCCGAGGAGTACTCGGGCGAGGTGGGCGGCGGTCCGAAGACGGGCTGGGGTCACGCCACGTTCGTCGCGGGCTGCGAGCTCGCGAAGGCGTGCGGCGCCAAGCAGCTCGTCCTGCACCACCACGACCCGAACCAGACCGACGCGATGGTGCGCGAGAAGGAAATGCGCGCCCGCGAGCTCTTCCCGAACACCATCGCCGCGCGCGAAGGCACGGTCATCGAGATCTAGGCGCTCTCCGACGCGCGGCGCGCGTCGCGCGGCCCCTGCGAAGCTCGCAGGGGGCGCGGCCGCCGCCGTATCACGCGCTCTTCGCCATCGGTTCCCGGATCGGCTCCCGGGTGATCTCCTCGATGCGCGCGCGCATCCGCTTCTTCGCGCGCTCCTCGATCTGCCGCACGCGCTCCTTGCTGACACCGAAGTCGGCGCCGAGCTGCTCCAGCGTCACCGGGCTGTCGGTCAGCCAGCGCTGGTTCATGATGCGGCGCTCGCGGGGCGACAGCTCGTTCACGACCTGGAGCAGCGCGCGCGAGAGCTGCTCGCGCTCGTCCGCGGCGCAGGCCTCGTCCTCCGGCGTCTCCGAGCTCGACGCGAGCCGGTCCACCGGGGCCACGCCGTCGTCGGTCGGAGGACGCTCCAGGCTGACGTCGCGCGCCATGAGCAGCGGAAGCAGCTCGGTCGCCCGCTCCTCCGTCAGGCCGCTCAGCTCCGCCAGCACCGCCGGGTCCTTCTCGTGCGTCTTGCGATAGATGCGCAGCGCGCGGCGCTCGCTCTTCGACGAGCCGAGGCGCACGATCCGGTACCCCCGCGCCACGTGCTCCCGGATCTCCGCCCGGATCCAGTAGGCCGCGTAGGTCGCCAGGCGGCAGCCGCGGTCCGGATCGAAGCGCTCCGCGGCCTTCAGGAGGCCGATGTTGCCCTCCTGCACGATGTCCTCCATCGGGAGCCCCCACCGGCGGTACTCGAGCGCGATCGTCATGACGAACGGCAAGCACGCCTCGATGAGGCGCCGGCCCGCATCCCGGTCACCAGCGCGCCAGCGGAGCGCGAGCTCCCGCTCGGCCTCCGGGCTCAGGGTGGCGTAGTTCGCGAGCTCGGTACGATAAGCCGAGAATGCCGCACGATCCCAGGTGGTGCTCATGGTCTCTTCGCTCTCCGCCGCGCGCGCCGATCAAGGAGGACTGGGTTGGGAGACCTCTGCGAGCCGGTCGGCGGCACCAGGGCAGATGCAGGCGCGATGCCGGGATAAACCCTAGGAAATCGCCTTTTTTTGCGCTGGAATGCGCAACGTGTTCGGATCCCCGGAGGGGAGCGAAAGCTTTGCGGGAAAGCGGAGGAGCACGAATGCGCGGCGCTGAGCCCAGATCCACGGCGCGCGAGCGGCGCAAGATGAGAGGGAGAGGGCCGAGAGGACCGAGCCCCCTGCGCGCGGGCGCCGGCGCCGCACATCGAGCCCGGGCGAGCGCGCCGCTCGCCGCACATCGAGCCCGGGCGAGCGCGCCGCTCGCCGCGGTCGCCCCTGCCCCCGTGCCCCGCACCGTGGTATTCGGAGAGCAGTGAGGACTCGCGTCGCGAGCTCGGTCGCGTGCATCGCCGCAAGTCTGGCGACGCTCGCCTTGCTCTCGCGCGAGGCGGAGACGCCCCTCGCGAAGGCGCAGCGCGGGATCGCGCGGCCCCTGCTCCACGTCCTGTCGCCGGACGACGAGGAGATCGACGGCGTGGGCTGCGACCCGAGCGCCCTCGACCGCGGGATCGCCATGCCGACCGGGGCACCCACCTCGCTCGGCTGCGATCAGGCGCGCGCCATCGTCGCGCAGGCCCGCACGACCCTGGCCGCCCCGCCGCTCCGCGTCGATCCCGCAAAGTTTGCCGAGGCGACGTCCGACTGGCTGGATCCGCACGGGCTATGGTCGGTCGCGCCCGACGCGCCCGTCGGGGCGTCGCTGCGGCGCGAGGCCGCCCCGCTCCTGGCCGAGCTGCAGGCGCCGGTGGGGAGCGGGCCGTGCCCGGCGGCGCTGCGCGTGGGAGAGGAGCTCGCCAGGTGGTCGCGCGAGCTCGATGGGCTCTTCGACGACGGCTACCGGCGCGGCCTCGCCAGCCCGCCCGCGACCCTCGCCGAGGCGTGGGAGCTGATGTCCGCGGCGCCGTTCGAGGACGGCGAGGTGACGCGGAGCGCCCGGGAGCTCGCGCGCGAGCTCGGCCGGGAGGTCGGCGGGCTGCGCGCGCGCTTCGGAGAGCCGCTCGCCCGGTACGCCGACGCCGTGCGCGAGCGCGCGGCGCCCTCGATGAGCGAGGACGGCTGGTCGCGCGCCGTGATCGCGGCCGCGGTGCGCGCCTACGTGCCCCAGCTGGACGCGCACGGCGCCTGGGCGCCGCTCGAGGAGGAGGTCTCCATCTACGATCTCGACCTCGAGGCGCACCCGCCGGCCCGGCTCTGGCAGGAGATGACGCGCACCGCGATCGGCGTGCGCATCGACCGCGGCGCGCTCGCGCCGCTCGCGGACGGCGACGTGGTGATCCGGATCCAGGACCTGCCCGTCTCCGGCATGAGCGTCGAGCAGGCCGAGCAGCTCGCCGTGCTGGCCGACGTGCGCCCCGGGACGACCGCGCGCGTGGCGCTGCTCCGGCGCGGCGCCGCGGCGCCGCTCGAGCTGACCGTGGCGCCGCACGCGGTCGGGCCGCAGCCGCCGGAGGCCGCGCCGTCGGAGCTGCCGCTGGACCTGGTGCGGTTCGGAGACGGCAAGGTCGCGGTGATCACCGTCCCCGACGTGCCCGACGACCTCGGCGACCGCGTCGCGGCGGCGCTCCACCGCGCGCGCGCGCAGGGCGACACGAGGGGCGTGATGCTCGACGTGCGCGCGAACGGCGGCGGGTCGACCGACGGGGCGATCGCCGCGCTCGGGCTCTTCCTGCCGGGCGTTCCGCTGTTCCCGATGCGGCGCCGCGACGGCGGCGTCGAGGTGGAGCGATCGCCCGACGTCCCGGCGGAGCGCGGGTGGAGCGGGCCGCTCGCGGTGCTCGTCGACGGCGACTCTGCGAGCGCGGCGGAGATGATCGCCGGCGCGATCGCCAGCTACCGGCGCGGCGTGGTGATCGGCGATCGCACCTACGGCAAGGGGTGCGCCCAGGAGTACCTCGACGACGACGCCCACGTCGGCGTGCTGCGGCTGACCACGCTGCTCTACGCGCTGCCCGACGGCGCGCCGGTGCAGAAGGTCGGCATCGTGCCGCAGGTGCAGCTCTCGCTGCCGGCGACGAACGAGCGAGAGGCGCGCGTCGACCGGGCGCTCGGCCCGTGGCGCGGCCCCGACGTGCGCGATCTCCACCGCGTGCGCGAGGTGCCGTGGCCGGGTCACGCGGGGCGGGTGGGGCCCTGCCGCGAGGAGACGGTCTGCCGCGCGCTGCGGTCGCTCGGCGCGGCCCCCGCGGCGGCGCGCTGACGCGCGGTCGGCGCGCTGGGCCGTGTCCCCGCGCGCGCTGGGTCGCGTCCCCGCGGCGGCGCGCGGTCGGCGCCCAGAGCGGCGCGCGCGGTTGGCGCTCAGATCAGAGCGCGCGCCGACGCGCGATCAACGCTTGAAGAGCTTGCCGAGCAGGCCGCCCGTCGGGGTCGGATCGGTGCTCGTCCGGCTGCGCATCTCCTGCACGCGCACCTCGCGGATGGCGTCGAGGTTCTTCGGGTTGATCTCGGCCGCCAGGCGGAAATCGCGGATCGCCCTGTCGGCCCGACCCGAGCGCTTGAGGAGCATGCCGCGGTAGAAGAGCGCCCTCTCGTAGCGGGGCTCCTTCTGCAGGACGGCATCCAGCGTCTGGATCAGATCGTCGTAGTGCGCGCTCGTGGCCCCCTCCGCGAGCGCGGGCGGCTCGCCGCGGCGCTGCGCCTGGATCCACACGAGCAGCGTCATGTACTCGGGCTGCTCCGGGTCCGCGGCCAGCGCGCGCCGCGCGCGGATCTCCGCGCCCACAAGGTCGTTCTTCTTGAGCAGGACCTCGGCCTTCTGGAACTCGAGCGCGGCGTCGACGACGCGAGCGATCTTCTCCTCGTCCTCCGCGGGCGACGCGGCCTCCTTCGGCACCTGGAGGTAATCGGCGCGGCGCTTCGGGTCGCTCAGCGTCTGGTAGGCCTCGCTGACGCGGGCGAACACGCGCGCGACCAGCGGCTTGACGTCCTGGAGCTCCGGCGGCGTCCGGTCGGGGTGCCACTGCTTGGCGAGCGCGAAGTAGGCGCTCTGCACGCGCTCCGGAGGGGCGTCCTCCGCGACGCCGAGCATCTCGAAGAAGCTCTCGCCGTCGATCGACGCGGCGCGCGCCTCGATCTCGGCGCGGCGCGCGGCGAGCTCGGGGCTCAGCGCGGCGCGCGGCAGCGGCGGGAGATCGGGCGCAGGCGCCGCGGCGGGCTGCGGCTTCGCGGGCTCCGCGGCGCGCGCCGGCGGCGGCGCCACGTCAGCGCCGGCGCCGCCGCGCGCTCCCCCGCGCGCGGCCCTGCCCTCCGGGCCGACGGCCGCCATCTTGACGGTCGGCGCCTGCTGCGGCTGCGCTTGCGCGCGGGCGCCGGGAGCGGCCTGCGCGGCAGGCGGCCGCGGCGCCTTCGGGTCCGCGCCGCGGGGCGCGCCGCCGGGATCGCCGCCGAACGCGCGCGGCTCGAACGACGCCGCCGCCGCGCCCGGGCCCGGCGCGCCGCGCGCCTCGGGCGCGGCGGACGGGGGCGGCGCGGTCGATCGGCGCGGCGCGGCCGGCTCGGCGTACGGCGAGCCCGACCGCCTGCTGGGCGGCGGCGCGGCGTCCTCGGGCTGCCTCGGCGAGGCGCGGCCCTCGGCCTCGCCGCGCGCCGGACGCGGCCCGGGCACCGTCGAGCCCGAGGTGGGCCGCGGCGAGCGCGCCGCCGCGCCGGGCGGCTCGCGCTGGGGGGCCTGCCCCGCGTCGGCCGCATGAGCGCCGGCCGCCCGCTCCCGGCCGAGCCCCACCGGGCGCCGGCCCGGCGCGCCGAGATCGAGGTGCCGCGTGATCGCGAGCGCGTAGATCGTCAGCCGCACGACGCGCTCCTGCGCGACGCCGCCCCCGACGAGCTCGGCGAGCGTCATGCGCCGCATGCGCAGCAGGTCGACGATCGCCGCCTCGTCGCGGTGGAGCTGGAACCGCTTCATCTCGGCCTCCACGTGAAGACCGAGCTGCCGGCCCTGGATGCGCTCGAGGGTCGCGTCGATCAGCGGATCGTCGGCGTGGAGCCGGACCCCCGCCATGATCACCGCGAGCGGCTCGCACCCGATGAGCTCCGGGCCGCCGTAGGACGACAGCAGGTTCTGGCCGTCGTAGTAGGCGTAACGCGTCTCGGGCGAGAGATCATAGAGCGCGACCAGCTTGCGCACGAGCTGCTGGCGCAGCACGCCGAAGACCGTCTCCCGGTCGAGCAGGCCGCGGGAGACGAGCAGCCGGCCGTGCAGCACCCTCCGCTTGGTGATGTCGCGGAGCGTCTCCCGGAGCGTCGCCTCGTCGAGGAGGCCTAGCTCGAGGATCACCCGGTCGAGCGGGGCGATGATCGTCCCGGTCCAGATCTTGGCCGGCACGCCGTCGCTGAAGAAAACGCCGTGGCGGACGCCGTCAGGGTCGACGAAGCAGGTCGTGCCGGTGAGGCGCCGATCGAGCATGTACACGAGCAGGTGCACGAGCGGCGTGCGCGCGAGCGTGCCCTCCGCGGTCGGCGGATCGCCCGGCAGCGACAGCACGGCGATCGGGCCGGCCATGGCCGAGGGGGGCAGCTCCGACTCCGGGCTCGGCTCGCGCCGCGGGGGCTGCTCTCCCCAGCCGCGGGTGCGCAGCGCCGACGACCGCGCGCTCTCCTCGAGGACCTCGTCCGGATCGCTGTCTGTCTGCACGGACCACGACTCCTCTCCCTGCGCGCCTGGCGGCGGCGCGTACGGGTCCGCCGCGGCGGGCCCCTGCTGCTGCGGTGGGTCAGGCCAGCGCGCCGTGGAGCGCCCTGGCCGCAACGTCGGCGAGCGCTTGCCGGACGGCGCCGGCGGAAGATCGGCGAGCATCCTGGCCTCCGCGCCGCCGTCGTCGGGCGGCGCCGCCAGCGCAGCCTCGAACGACGAGGCGGGACCGCGGCCGGCGTCGCCTGACCGCGGCTGCGTCCTCCGCCCCGCCGGCGAGCTGGTCATCTGCAGCGTCGGCGACGAGGGCCGCGTGATCTGCTGCTGCGGCGGCATGCGCAGGTTGCCGAGGGGCGACGCCGGCGCCGGCGCGGAGCGGATCGGCGGCGCGTCCGCCGGGACCCCGGGCGAGCGCAGCGACACCTGCGGCGCCTCCTGGACCGCCGCGTAGGCCCGCATCGAGGCCACGGCGGGGTCGTCGCTCGTCGCGACGATCCGGCGGATGTGCCGCGTCGGCTCGCCCTGGCGAGGCCGCTCGGCGAGATCGACCTCGATCGCGCGCCCGATAGGACCGCCCGAGGCGTCGAGGACCAGCCGGACGCGCGGCTGCGAGTAGCGGGCCGGGTGCGCCGGCGTCTGCACGACCAGCGCGACCTCCCCGGTCGAGAGCTCCACGAGCGTGCCCGTGGGAAAGATCCCGAGCGCGCCGACGAGCAGCCGCAGCACGGTGCGGTCCGCCGGATCGGCCGCCTCCTGCTCGAGCGTGGCGATCGCCTCGTCGGCGGAGAGCGGCACCTCGCCCGGCGCGGCCGTCAAGAGGTCGTTGAAGGCGCGGGCGGTCGCGAGGATGCGCGCCTGCAGCGTCGGCTGCCGCAGCCCGCGGTAGACCGGGCCGAGCGCCGCCTGGCGCCGCACCCAGTGCGCCTCGTACGCCACCACCGTGCGCATCACGGTGGGCTCGTTGACGAGGCCGAGCGCGGTCAACACCACCGCCGTGCCAGCCGGGACGTCCGCGTCCTGCTGCTCGCTCAGCTGCGGGACGAGCCCGCTCGATCCGCCCTTCGCGGCGCCGGTGAGCCGCGGCCGCGCGATGTCGAAGAGCAGCGCCGCCATCGAGAGCCGCTGCAGGAGCACGACGTCGCTCGTGATCTGCCGGGCCATCGCGAGGCTCAGGATCGTGGTGTTCACCGCGCGCCCGGCGTCGTCGTGGTTCTGGTTGCGCAGCGCGGTGACGCCCAGGAAGGCCGGGGTCTCGTTCGCGGAGAGGTCGACGAGGCGCTGCGTGATGCGCTTGACGCCCTGCCGCAGGGTGTACCGGCCCTGCCGAAGGTCGTCGTAGAAGCGGCGGATGATCACGATCGCCGTCGCGTAGGTCCGCACGATGGCCGCGGCCTCGTCGCCCTCGCGGTCGATCGCCACCTCGCGGCGGAGCACGGCCTCGTCCACGGCGCGCAGGCGGACGCGCGGCGCCGGGCGGTCCACGAGCGCCGGCTTGCTGCTCCGGAGGGCCTCGGCGAGCGCGGAGGCGAGCGCGTAGAGATCGCTCGCGCGGACGTCCTTGGCGACCCCGATCTCGGAGTAGCCGCAGCGGCTCAGGATGTCGCCGAGCTCGAGCGCGCCCTCGTAGACGGCGCGGTTCGCCTTGAGGAGCTGCCCGGAGACGAAGACCGACCCGCGGTTGAACAGGATGGAAACGTTATGACCGGAGCGCTGGCCGAAATCCTGGATCAGCGAGACCGTCTCCTCGACCTGCCGCACCATCGCCTGGTTGTCGATCGAGTGCAGCGTCGAGAGCTTCACCAGCCGGAAGAGCGCCTGCACCACGCTGGCGGCGAGGTCGCGCGCCTGCTCGCGCCGGATGTTCTCCGACACGTTCTGGGTGATGACGTCGACCTGGGGCGCCGTCACGGGAGCTCCCCGGTGGTCGAGATCCGCTTGCCGAGGCGCGCGGCGATCGCCTCGGCGGCGGCGCTCGCGGCGTCGCGCAGCGGCTGGCTGTTCCAGGGCCGCCGCTTCGTGGCCGCGAGCGCGGCGTCGAGCGCCTCCTGCGAGCGCGCCTCGCGGCCGAGCAGCTCCGCCGAGAGGCAGCGGGTCTGCTCCGCCGCGTCGTCCGCGAGCAGGCCGTGCCGCTGGAGCAGCTCGACGGCGACCGACTCGCCGCGCGCCGGGTTCAGCGTGTAGAGCGCGCCGAGGAACTCGCGCCGCTCGTCGAGCGTGAGCTGGTGGAACGAGCTGTCCTGCACGCGGCGGACGAGCAGCGGGCCGGCGGCGCGCACCTGGTGGTGCGCCAGCGTGCGGAGCGCCGCGACGCGCACGTCGGGCGGCGCCGACTCGGCGAGCGAGAGCAGCTCGTCCCTGATCTGCTCAGGGCTCGTCGCGAGGTGGGCGATCGCCTCGCAGCGGAGCGCCGCGTTCGCGCACCCGGTGAGCCGCTTCAACGCGCCGAGGGCGCCCGGCGTCCGCGACGCGGCGAACATCTTGAGGATCGGGCGGGTGACGTCGAGATCCAGCGTCATGAGCGCGTCGACGACCCCCTCCTCGTGTCCGGGCAGCGTCCGCTCGAGGTAGCCGAGGAGCGCGCGGCGCAGGGCCTCGTGGCCGACGTGCCCGACGACCTCCATCGCGACCGGAAGGTACTCCGGGCCGAGCTTCTGCAAGATCGGCGCGAGGCGCTGCGCGACGAGATCGAGGTCCACGGGCGCGGGCTGCGCCGCGGCGCCGGGCGTGCCCGTCACGAGCACGCGCGTCGCCTCGCGGAGGAGCAGCCGCACCGTGTCGGGCGGGAACATGCCGCGCGCGAGCTCGGTCGCGAGCGCGCCGCCCTGCTGCCTGGGCGCGAGCGCGTCGAGCGCCCGCTCGACCGCGTCGTGCATCGCGAAGAGCGTGTCGAACTGGCGCGCGAGGATGAGGTCGCGCGCCGAGGCGGCCATCGGCTCCGTCACGAGCTCGACGTCCTGGTAGCGCTTCGCGTTCAGGAAGGCGTCCGCCACGACCTCGACGAAGCGCTCGCTCCAGCGATCCGGGCTCAGCACGAGCTGCGTGCCGAGCGCGCGCTGCGCCGCCGGGTCGAGCGCGAGGGCGCTCGCGGCGCGGCGCGCCGCCCGCAGCGCGGCCGCGTCGGTGTCGATCACCATCGCGGCCGCCTCGGCGCGGTTCGCCTTCTCCTCGGCGGCGCGCCGGGCCATGCCCTCGAGATCGTCCGCCTCGTGCCAGAACTGCTCGCGATCGGCCGCGTCGCCCTCGGCGAAGACGCTCACCACGTCGTAGCGCACGTGCTCGAGGCGGCGCTCCCACAGGGCGGCCGCGACGTCGTCCTCGGGAGCGAGGTCGCGCAGCGGGTCGAGCAGCAGCACCTCGCAGAAAGCGCGCAGCTCGTCCTCGGTGATGCCAGGGAGCAGCTGCACGCGCCGCACGCCGGCCGCGAAGAGGTTGTACGGGACCAGATCGAGCGGGTGCGACGGCTCCCACACCGTCCGCCGACGGTGCTCGAAGGCATAGGGCGTCAGCGCCCAGTAGACGAGGCTCCCGTCCGCGCGCAGCGCCTCGACGATCGCCTGGAAGCTCGCGCGGAGTTTGTTGTCCGCGTCCGGATGGCTCCAGCCGTAGTGGCGCACCGCCGGGAGCAGCCGCTCGACGCGGCGGAACACCTCGGCGAGCCGCGTGACCGCCGGGTCGTCCGGCTCCGCATCCCCCGGCTCCTCCTTGAGCTCGGGCTCCTCGGGCGGCCGCACCCCGATGGCCGTGGGCGAGTCATCCGGCGGGGGGCGCCGCGTGCTCTGCGGCGCGCTGCGGCGGGGGGCGGACGCGCCGACCTCCTCGAGGACGCGCAGCACCTCCTGCCGCATCTGCGCGGCCGACTCGTAGCGGTTGCGCCGATCCCAGGCGAGCGCCTTGTCGACGAGGCCGATGACGGAGGCGGGCAGGTCGGGCGCGATCCGCGCGAGCGACGGCGCCGGCGTCGTCGCGGCGAGGATGAACGCCTCGTTGTCGGAGCGCCCCTGGTGGAGCCGCTGGCCGCTGAGCACGGCGTACAGGGTCGCGCCGATCGAGAAGAGATCCGCCCGGCCGTCGACCCCATCGGTCAGCCCCATCGCCTGCTCCGGCGCCATGAACGACGGGGTCCCGAGCGCCGTGCCGGCCTTGGTCTTGTCGCCGGGCGCGCCGCGCAGCCACGCCACGCCGAAGTCGAGCAGCTTCACCGCGTTGTCCTTCGTGATGAAGATGTTCGCCGGCTTGAGGTCGCGGTGGACGATGCCCTCCGCGTGGAAGCTCTCCAGCGTGTTGAGCACCTCCGCCGCGATCCAGAGCGCCTCCGCGACGGGCAGCTTCCGGCTCTTGCGCTTCCAGAGCTGCTGCACGGTCTCCCCGTCGAGCAGCTCCATCACGAGGAACGGCTCGTCCTGCTCGGTGATGTCGTCGTCGAGGATCGCGACGCGGCCGGGGTGGTCGATCTTGTTGGCGACGTAGCCCTCGCGCAGGAACCGTTCGCGGATGCCGACGTCGCGCGCGAACTCGGCGTGCAGGATCTTCAGCGCGGCGCGCGAGCCGTTCCGGTGGGTGGCGGCGTACACGGATGCCATGCCGCCCACGCCGAGGAGGGAGTCGATCCGCCACTTGTTCTTGACGGTCATCCCGACGCGGGCGCGCGCCCGCTGCTTCTCGTCCGGCGCGTCCGTGACCTCCGAGGGCGGAGGGAATACGGACTCGGGGATGACGCCACGTGAGGTCATTCGGCCACCGGAAGGCGGCAAATCGTATCACCTCCGCGCCCTCCCCAGGCTCCGGATTTCACATGGATTTCAAGCGGCAGGACGGCCGACCTCACCGGACCGAGGCGCCCCCCTCCCCCGCACGGGCGTTCCCGGGCGTTCCCGGGGCGGGATGTCGGTCAGGACGGGCCTGGCACGGCGACGATCGTGCGACAGCGCGCGTCATTGAGCACGGGGCGCACGCCGCGGTTCGACGGGAATAGCGCGTTGAGGCGCGCGGTGACCGCGGGATCGCCGGTGAAGACGTCGATCTGACGGCCGACGACCTTGATGCCGCGATCCTCGGCGACGAAGCAGCCGTCATGGCGGCCCCCGCCCGGGAGCGGCAGCCCGACAAGCTCGGGCACATAGAGCGACGTGCCGAGCGGGATGACGGTCGAGTCGACCGCGACCGTGCGCAGCGGGGTGATCGGGCGGCCGGTCGCGCCCCGGCCATACGGGAACCGGCGCGGGTCGAGCCGCTCGAAGCAGACCTGCTGGCCGGTGCGCGGGCAGACGTCGGCGCACGCGCAGCCGCGCCGCGCGAAGCTCACCGTGTCGCCCGAGGCGAGCCGGCCGCTCCCCTGGACGCAGACCTGGTCGTGAAACGAGCGCGGGACGCTCGCGAGCGGCGCGCAGGCCGCGTCGTAGAGGAGCGCGTCCTTCGGCCCGCCGCCCTCGCTCGGGAAGTCGTAGTAGGTGTTCCGGAACAGCCCGGGCGGGAGCTCCGGCGGCGCTTGCGCGGCGGCGGCGGCGCGCGCAGGCCGGCCGTGCTCGCGCACGAGGATCGCGGGCCCGTCCTGCGCGAGCTCCGCGTCGCCGGCGTGCCGCGCGCCGCGCCGGTCGTCGGGCGCTCCGCGCGGCGCGCCGGCGACGCGACCCCCGGGCTCGCCGGCGGCGCCGGCGCCCCGGTCGCGACCGTCGTCCGCCGGGGGCTCGTGGAGCCAGCCGCCGCCTCCGCGCGCGATCTCGGGCTCGCTCGAGCCGTCGTGGACCCAGTCCACGCCGCCCTTGGCCGCGCACCCCGCGGCGAGCGCGAGCAGGATCGCGTGGAGCCCGCGGACGGCGAGCGCGCCCGCGCGCGCCGCGCTCGTCAAAAGGCGCCTCCGAGCCGGATGAACTCCCGGATCGCGGCGGCCGCGACGTCGGCGCGCGCCCAGAGCGCGGCGGGGGCGCCGGGGGCGGCCGGCACGGCGCCGGCGGCGATCACAACGGGCGCCGGGTCGCCGGCGCCCGGCTGGCCGAGGCGGCGCGCGACGAGCCGCAGCGGATCGACCACCAGCGCGAAAGCGATGTCCGCGCCAAGCGGGGCGAGCGCTGCCTTCATCGCCGGCACGCCGCCGAGGCTCTCGCCCTGGAGCGACGCGACGACGCTGCGGAGCCCCGCGCCCGGGTCGGTGCCGACCGACGCGAAGAGGCCGTCGTCGCGGACGAGGTAGAGCAGCTCGATCGCGGACGGCGGCAGCGACGCGCCCTTGCCGCCCGAGGGATCTGCGCCCGGCGCGCCCTTGCGCGCCGTCGCCTGGCCGGCGCCGGGCTGCCCCGCCCCGGCGGTCTGCTCGAACCGCACCCGCCGCACCTCGCCCTCGAGCTGCGGAAGCTCCGCCTTGCCCGTCGAGACCCGGAGCCCCTCCCGCTGCAGCACGGCCTTCACCGGCTGGAGCTCCGCGGTCCCGAGGAGGTCCTGGACGGCTGTCTCGAGCTTGGCCCGGTCGCCCACGGCGGCGCGCACGAACGCCGTGGGGCCTGCGCCGTCGAACCGGAGCCCGCCGGCGAACCAGTCGCCGCGCGCGTCCGACGCCGCGCGGATCACGGCGCCGAGCCGCTCCCGCTCCGCGGGCGGGAGATCCCCCTCGACGAGCCCCGCGAGGGCGTCGACGAGCCTGGGCACGCCCTCGGCGCGCGACGCGGCCCGGTCGCGGACCAGGATGCCGGCCAGCGTGTCGGCGGGCAGCTCGAGCAGCGGCTTCACGTCGCCGACCGCGAGCTCGGTCGACGCCTTCGACGCCGGTCCGCCCCCTGCCTTCGGCGTCCCGGAGACGCGCAGGTGCGCGCTGTCGTCCAGCACCAGCGTGAGCCGCGCGCGCTCGAGATCGCCGAGCATCGCGAGCGCGCCCTCGATCATCGGCGCGAGCGGGACCGCGGTGGCGGGCGACGCGCCGTCGGGCCCGCGGGCCTTGTCCCAGGCGCCCCGCGCCGCCTTGAGCACCGGGCCCTCGATAGCGGGCCGCGGGAGCTCGACCGCGAGATCCTCCTTCGGCACCTGCGCCTGCGGCATCGTTCGCGCGACGTACGGGCCCACGGCGGTCAGGTCGCCCGCGCTCTCCGCGACGAGCAGATAGTTGCCGAGGACGCCGAGGGCCACCGGGCTCGTCCCCTGCAGCGGCTCGAGCAGCGCGATCGAGGTCGCCGCGTCGGGCGTCGCCCGGAAGCGCGCGCCCTCTCCGCGCGTGAGCTGGTCGATCAGGCGCCCGCCGTCCTTCACGTGGATGCCGAGCGCGCCCCGGGGGCGCGGCCGGTCGGGGGCCTCCACCGCCGCGCCGAGCACCGGCACGCTGCCGTCGATCTCGGACGCGACGGCGATCGGCAGGCCGAGCAGCGACGCGGCGAGGGCGCCGGCGCTGCCGGGGAGGAGCGCCGCCGAGCCGCCGACGAGGGCGCGCGCCTTGGCCCACGTGGCGTCCGGCGTCGGGAGGAACGCCTCGGCGATGAGCCCCGCGGGCGCGGGCACGGGGCTCAGGCCCGCGACGCCGGCGTCGGCCGGCGCCCCGGGCGATTTGCAGCCGACCGCGCCCGCGCTCAGGCCGAGGACGATGGCGAGGAGCGCGGCGGCGCGGCGGCGCATGAAGGAGGAGGATTGCGCGATCACGACCGAACCCTAGCGCCTTCCTGCCGCCGCCGACCACGAACCTGCGAAATCGCCGAGCGCGCAGCGGCGCCGCTGCGCGTCAGGGCCTCGAGGCGCGGCGGGCGGCGGCGATCGCCGCTGACTCCCCGAGGCAGATGCGCGCGAGCGACAGGAGCATCGCGTTCTCGCGGACGCGGTGCAGGAAGCTCTCGCGCAGGGCGGCCTCCGGGATCGCGGCGGCGCGCGCGAGGAGCCGGTCGCAGGCGCGAGCGGCGGCGGCGCGGGCGACCTCGAGGTCCCCCGCGGAGCGCGCCGCCTCGACGAAGGCGACGAGGACCAGCGACTCGAACTCCTCGATACCGCCGTAGCGCGCGAGGAGCTCGGAGGCCTCACGCGCCGCCGCCATCGCCTCGTCGGCGCGCCCCTGGGCGGTGAGGGCGCGCGCGAGCGCGGCGAGCGCGCCGGCGCGGGACGGCGGCACCACCTGGAGGAGCTCCGCGGCGTCGCGGGCGTCGGCCTCGGCCGCGCCGAAGTCCCCGGCAGCGTTGGCGATGAGGGCGGCGTAGATGCGGGTGCCGCCCTCGAAGCGCAGGTCGCCGTGCCCGCGGCACTCCAGGATGACCTGCCGCAGGAGCGCGAGCGCCTCGTCGAGCTGGCCCCGGGCCGCGAGCGCGCGGCCGAGGTTCTGCCTGGCGCGCGTGGCGACGGTGCGCAGACCCATGCGCTCGGCGGCCGCGAGCGCGGTGGTGAGCTCCTCGCCGGCCCTCTCGATGTCGCCGAGCTCGAGGAGCGCGAAGCCGAGGCTGACCCGGGCGTTGCACGCCTCGCGCGCGTCGCCGGCGCGCTCGAACGCCTCGACCGCGGCCGCATAGCCGGCCATGTCCCCCGCGGGATCGCCGAGGTGCCGCGCCCGCGCGCCGCGCAGCCGGTGCACCTCGGCGGCGGCGCGCGGCGGGAGGGACGCGAGATCCCCCGCGAGGGCGCGGATCCGTGCAATCAGCGCGTCCGCCTCCGCGTAACGCCCTGCCGGGAAGAGCTGGCGCGCCGCAGAGCACAGGGCGATCACGCGCGCCGGCAGGAGATCGGCCCCGACCCGCGGCTCGCGTGGCTCGCGCGGCTCGCGCGGGACGTCCGTGCGGCGCGCTTCCTCGTCGCCGGGGACGCCCTCCGCAGCGGGCTCGCCGCACGCGGCGACCTCCTTCGCCCAGGCGGTCGTGAGCACGTAGTCGCCCCGCCGCCCGCTCGCGCTCATCAGCTCGTCGGCGGCGCGGAACCAGAGCGGCGTACCGCGGGGCAGGCGGCGCGCCGCCTGGGCGGCGCAGCGCTGGGCCTGCTCGAACTCGCCTCGCCAGCGGTGGGCCTCCGCCTGGACCAGGCGCAGCGCGCTCAGCGTCTCGCCGCCGCGCGCGCTGCGCGGGCCGGACGAGGCGCCGCGCTCCTCGTCGGGATCCGCATCGGCGAGCCGGTCGCAGAGGTCGCCGTGCCGCGCCCCGCGCTCCGCGTGCGCGATCGCGGCGGCGAGATCGCCGCGCGCCAGCGCCTGCTCGGCGCCGCGCAGGAACCACCGCATCGCCCGGCCATGCTCTCCGCCGTGGTCGAAGTGCTCCGCGAGCGCGAGCGCGTCGCTCTCCCCCGCCTCCTCGAGCCACGCGCCCGCGAGCCGGTGGCCGAGGAGCCGGTCGCCCCGGGTGAGCGTCGCGTACGCGGCCTCGCGGAGGCGAGCGTGCCGGAACGCGTACTGCTCTTCGCCGGGGAACCGGCACGCGGGGCGTAGCTCGATGAACCCGCGCGCGACGAGCTCGGACAGCCACCGGTCGAGGTCCGGGGCGCCCTGCGCGCCGCCGAGCAGGGCGGCCACGCCGCCGCGCCAGAACGCCTCGCCGAAGATGCTCGCCGCGCGGAGGATGCGCCGCACGGCGGGGTGCAGGTCGTCGAGCCGGGCGTGCGCCATCGCGAGCACCGTCTCGGGCGAGCCTTCGGCGTCGCCGCGCGCGACCGAGCGGATCAGCTCCTCGAGGCAGAACGCGTGCACCGCGGCGCTGCCGTCGGTGCGCGCCCGCGCCGCGGCGTCCCGGCCGGGCGCCTCGCGCGCGGGCTGCCCGGGCGCGCCGGGAGAGAGCTCGCCGAGACGAAGCTCGACGACGTTGCGCCCCGCCCCGAGCTCCGGGAAGAGGCGCTCGACCTCGGGGCGGCCGAGGGCGAGGAGGCCGGCCGTCACGTCGTCGACCAGGACGCCGCCGTGCAGCGGCGCGCCCTCGCGCCTGCTGGCGGCGGCGCGCTCGGGCTCCACGCGCGCGCGGGCCTCGAGGAGCGCGGCGGCGCGCTCGATCACCTGCCGCGCGGGCCAGCGCCCCGAGGCGTGCTGACCCGTCGCGAGCGCCACCGAGAAGCCCGCGGGCAGCAGCGCGCGCAGCGCGAGCGCGCAGCGCGCCGCGTGGGCGGCCTGGTCCGTCGGCGTCCTCGCCTGCGCGTCGGCGGAGCGCCCCGGCTCTGCCCGCGGTTCGCCCTCGCCGCTGCCGGCGAGCGTGACGACGAGCCACCTGGCCGCGAGCCGGTCGACGCGCCCGCCGAAGGGCGCGACCGCCGCCCGGATCGCCGCCTCTGGTGCGGCCTCCGGCGCGGGCTCCGCGGGCGCGCCCCCGGGCGAAACGGCCGCCGGCGCGCCGGGCCCGGGGCTCGAGGCGGGCGACGCCGCGGCCGCGTCGCCCGGGAGCGCGCCATGGATGAGCACCACGCTGATGAGCCGCTGCTCGACCGCGGCGCTCTCGGCCAGCGCCCGGGAGGGCCTCGCGGAGCTCACCGGGGGCTCGGCGCCGGCGTCCCTGGCCGGCTCGCTGGCGGCGCGGAGCTCTGCCGTGCTCGCGAGGACCTCGTTGCCGTTCCGCGGGCGGCCGTCCGGCTCCTTCTCGAGCATCCATGCGACGAGGTCGTCGAGCGCGGCGGGCACGTCCGGCCGCAGCTCCGACAGCCGGGGCGGGCCCACGAGGGCGGCCTTCGCGAGGATCGCCATCACCTGGTCGCCCGCGAACGGCGGCCGGCCAGTGAGGCAGTGCCAGATCACGCACCCGAGCGAGAACACGTCCGCGCGGGCGTCGACGAGCGCGTCGCCGCGCGCCTGCTCGGGCGCCATGTACCCCGGCGTCCCGAGCGTCACCCCGCTGCGCGCGCCCGCGCGCTCGCCCCGCCGGAGGACGCCGGCGCCGTGCGGGCGCGCGGCCAGACCAGCGCCAGCGCCGGCCAGGCCAGCGCCAGATCGAGCGATGCCGAAATCGACGATCTTGGCGCTCTCCACCGCGCCGCCCGGCAGGAAGATGTTGCCGGGCGTGACGTCGCGATGGACGATCCCCCGCTCGTGCGCCGCGCCGAGCGCGCCCGCGAGGCGCCGCAGCAGCGCCACCGCGCCGTCGATGCCGAGGCGCGCGCGCGCCACGTGCGCGGCGAGGTCCTCGCCCTCGAGCCACTCGAGCGCGAGGTAGCGCTGCCGATCCCCGGTGACCCCGTGCGCGACATAGCGGACGATGCCCGGGTGGCGCAGCTCGGCGAGGAGGCGCGCCTCACGCCCGAGCCGCTTCTCCAGATGCTCGGCCCCGCGGTGCTGGATCTTCAGCGCGACCGGGCTGTTGTCGGTCAGGTCCGTGGCCCGGTATACCGAGCCCATCCCGCCCGATCCCGCCAGGCCTTCGATCCTGAAACGGTCCGCGACCGTGACTCCCGGGCGCATCAACCGGGCGATTATACGTCGGGCCGCGGTCGCTGATTAGGGAAAGCCCGCGGCCGGAGGCGCCTCGCGGCGTACGCCCTCGTCGCTCCGCGCTCGTCCGAGGCGGCGTCAACGGAAAGCTGCGGAGCAGGCGCACTGCTGCGGTAAGCTCCGGCCGATGCCTCGCCCCGGCTACGACAGCGTGGTGCTCATCACCGGCTTCCCCTCGTTCATCGCGCGGAAGATGCTGCACCACGTCCTCGCGTCGGAGCCGCGCACGCTCGTCTACGCCGTGGTGCTCGCGAAGTCGTCGCTGCAGGCGAGCGCGGAGCGCGACGCGCTCCCGGCGGCGGACCGCGAGCGGCTCGTGCTGCTCGAGGGGGACGTCGCGGCGATGGACCTCGGGCTGTCCGGCGTCGAGTTCCGGCAGCTCGCCCGGGAGCTCGACCGGATCCACCACCTCGCGTACGTGAGCCACGCCGGCGCCGACCGGAGCACCGCGCACGCCCTCAACGTCGTCGGCACCGCGGAGGTGCTCGAGCTCGCCCGCGCCTGCGCCTCGCTCCAGTGCCTCGTCCACCAGTCCACCGCGTTCGTCGCGGGCGATCGGACCGGTACGGTGTACGAGGATGATCTCGAGGCGGGTCAAGCGTTCCGCAATCCTGTGGAGGAGACGCGGATGCGCGCGGAGGTGCTCGTGCGGCGGGCGATGCGCCACGTGCCGGTGGCGGTCGTGCGGCCGACCACGGTGGTGGGCGACTCGACGACCGGGGAGATCGACCGGCTCGACGGCCTGTACCTCCTGGTGCTGCTCATCATGGCGGCGCCGGCCGACATGGCGATCCCGATGCCCGGCCGCGGCGACGTGCCGCTCAACATCGTCCCGATCGACTTCGTGGTCCGCGCGACGCACGCCATCGGGCTGCACCGGCTCGCGCCGCGCCGCACGTTCCACGTCGCCGACCCGCACCCGCTGTCGGCGCGGCGGGTCTTCGACCTCGTCGCCCGCGCGAGCGGCCGCCGCGCCGCGCGCGGTCACATCCCGTCGAACCTGGCCAAGGCGCTGCTCCGCACGCCCGGGATCGAGCGCTTCGTCCGCAGCCCGCGCGCGTTCGTCGAGCAGCTGATGACGCCGGTGCGCTACGACGCCCGGAACGCGGACATCGTGCTCGGCGGCGCCGGGATCGCCTGCCCTCCCTTCGAGTCGTACGTCGACGTGCTCGTCGGCGCCGTGCAGGACCGCGTCCGCGAGCGGCGCGAGCGCCAGGAGCTCGAGGCGAGCGCGGACGCCGAGCTCGACGTCGAGGATCCGCTGTCGTGAGCGGTGCAGCCTGCTCCGCGTCCAGCGCGGAGGCCCCGGAGCGCAGCGCGGCTCCCCCGCGCGCCCTGCGGCGCCTCGCAGCGGCCCTGCTCGTTGCCGGAGCGCTCGGCTGCAGCTCGACCCGCGAGCACGTCGCGCCGCCGACCCCCGAGGTGGGCTCCGCGCCGCCCGCGCCCGCGGCGCTCCCGGCGCGCCGGGCGGAGGCGGACGCCCCGGAGGCGACCGCGACGCGCCGGGCGGAGGCCGCGCCGGCGCGCCCGCCGGAGCTCGACCTCATGCGCCCCGAGGACGGGACCTACGCCCACTTCTTCGCGGCGCTCCGCGCGCTCGAGCAGGGGCGCCGCAAGGACCACGTGCGCGTCGCCTGGCTCGGCGACTCGCACGCCGCCGCTGATTTCTGGAGCGGCGCGCTCCGCACGGCGCTGCAGCGGCGCTTCGGCGACGGCGGGCTCGGCTTCGTGCACCTCGGCTACGCCGCCTACCGCCACGACGGCGCGCGGCTCACGGCCGACGGCAAGTGGCGGACGCGCCCGAAGACGCCGGGCGGCTCCCAGCCGGTCGACGACGGCGTCTTCGGGCTCGGGGGCGTCCTCTTCAGCGCGCACAAGGGCCCGGTGCGCGCGGAGATCACGGTCACCGGCGCGGGGCCTTCCACCCGGCTGCTCTGGGACGTGTGCTTCCGCTCCAGCGCGCCGACCGACGAGCTCGCGGTGACGATCGAGGGCGGCCCGAGCCAGGTCCTCCGCGCGGCCCCGGGCGACACCGTCGGCGCGCTGCAGCACGCGAAGCTCGCGAGCGTTGGCGCGACGAAGCTCGGCGTCGTGCCGTCGGGCGCGCCCGAGCTCTGCGGCCTGATCGTCGAGACAGATCCCGAGGTCAGGCCCGGGGTGGTGGTCGACACGCTCGGCATCAACGGCGCGCGCCTCGCGACGCCGCTGCGGTGGCAGGAGCTCAGCTGGGCTGCGGAGCTCGCGCGGCGCTCGCCGGAGCTCGTGGTGCTGGAGTACGGCACGAACGAGGCGGGCGACGTCACCACCGATCCGTCGCTCTACGCCAGGCAGCTGGCCGAGCTGCTCGACCGGACCCGCCGGGTCGAGCCCGACATCGACTGCCTGGTCCTCGCCCCCACGGACCGTAAGGACACGCCGGAGCGGACGCCCGTCGTCCGGGACGTGCTGCGCGACGCGGCCCGGGAGGGCGGCTGCGCGTTCTGGGACACCTACGAGGCGATGGGCGGAAGGGGCTCGATCGAGACCTGGTCCCGCGAGCGCCCGCCGCGCGCGTCGCGCGATGGCGTCCACCTTACCTTCCGCGGCTACCGGGAGCTCGGCGTGAAGCTCTCGAACGACATCCTCGAGCGCTACCGCCCCTGACGAGCGGATCCACCACCGGGCTCCGTTCAACGGTGACGGCGGATCTCTGGCGGATCTCCGCGCCGATGGCCTTGCTCGTGCCTTTCGGCTCTCGGTGCTCGATCGGCGTGAAGGCTTCTCACGCGCGATGGGCGAGGGGGGCACATGCTGCATGCCGGAGACGTAGCAGGAGGTCGCTTCCGCCTGATTCGGCCGATCGGCTCGGGCGGGATGTCGAGCGTCTGGTGGGCGCGCCATGAGCTCATCGGCCGGGACGTCGCGCTCAAGCTGTCCCCGGCGCTCCAGGACGAGCAGGTCGTCGGGCGTTTCGTCCGCGAGGCGAAGATCATCGGCAAGTTCCAGCACCGGAACATCGTCGGCGTGGTCGACGCCGGAGAGCTCCAGGAGGAGGGCTACCTCTTCCTGGCCCTGGAGCTCCTGAGGGGCTCGCCGTTCGCCGATCGCCTGATCCCGCACCGGCCGCTGCCGCCCGAGGAGGTCGTGCCGATCCTCATCGAGGTGTGCAGCGGGCTCTCGGCCGCGCACGCCGAGGGCGTCGTGCACCGCGACATCAAGCCGGAGAACATCATGATGGCCATGATCCCCGGCGAGGGCGTCGTCCCGAAGATCGTCGACTTCGGCATCAGCCAGCTCACGGGCGCGAGCGACGCGCTCACGATCGACGGGCAGCTGCTCGGGACGCCCTCGTACATGAGCCCGGAGCAGGCCCTGGGCAAGCGCACCATCGACGCGCGCGCCGATCTCTGGGCCGTCGGCGTCATGCTGTACGAGGCGCTCAGCGGCACGCAGCCGTTCCGGGGGGGCAACCACCACGCGGTCCTCCGGCGCATCCTCGATACCGAGCCGGCGCCGCTCCCGCCCTCGATCCCGCAGCGACTCCGGAAAATCGTCGGCCGCTGCCTCGAGAAGGACCCGGCGCGGCGCTACCCGGACGCGGCCTCGCTGCGCGCGGCGCTCCAGGCCGCGCTCGAGGACCTCGGCGCGAGCGCGCCCGCGCCGCTCGTGATCCTCGCGCCGCGGGACCCGGGCTCGCGGTCGCTCGAGACGACCCGCCCCCGCGGCGCGCTCGCCGCGCCGCCGAAGCTCGCCCTCCGCGCCCTCGGGCGGATCTGGGCCTCGCGAGCGCGGGCGCATCGGTGGCGCGAGGCGACGACGCTCGGCCGCACGCTGGACGTCGCGCCCCCGCAGGACGCCCGGCGGCGCGCGGGCGTGGGCGTGGCGCTCCGGCTCGCGGGCGCCGCGGCGCTCGCGGCGGCGCTCGTGTCGGCCGCGCTGCGGGAGCCGGCGGACGCGGGACCCGAGCGCGCGGCGCGCGACAGCCTCCGCCCCGTGCTCGCCGCGGCCTTCGCCGAGAGCGGCGCCGCGTCCCGGCGCGGCGCCGGCGCGCCCGGGAGCGCGGGCGTCGGCGCGCCGGGCTCGGACGCGGCGAGCTGCGACGGCGCGCCGGGCTCGCCCGAGCTCGCCTCGGCGGGCCCGGGCAGCGCCGAGCTCTCGGCGGCCTCCGAGGACAAACCCCCGCGCTCGCAGGCGCCGCGCGGGCCTTCGAGATCCCGCATCACGAGCCCCGGGTTCTGATGATCAACGCCGCACCGACCTCCGCTCTGCGCAGGCGTTCCCGCCGGCGCGCCGCCGCGCTCGGGCTCGTTTGCTGGGCGCTGCTCTCGCCCTCCTGGCTGCGCGCGCAGGACGACGGCGCGACGCGCGCGCACGATGACGGCGCGACGCGCGCGCTGCGGCTCCAGTTCGCGCGCGGGCTGACCCTCGAGATCGCCGGACGCTGGGCTGACGCGCTCGATCGGTTCGAGGCGATCGCGCGCCGCCGGCCGACGGCGAACGTGACGTTCCACATCGGCCTTTGCCACGAGCGGCTCGGCCGTCTGCGCAAGGCCGAGCGGACGTACCAGGACGCGCGCGCGGCCGCGCGGACCACGACACCGGCGGTGCTCGCCGAGATCGACGCGCGCCTCCAGGACCTCGAGGGGCGGATGCCGAGGATCGTGCTGAACGTCGCCGGTGCGACCGAGGGCGTGACCGTGCTGCTCGACGGCGAAGAGGCGCAGCCGTCGAGGGCGATCCGGGTCGATCCGGGCCCGCACGTGGCCGTGGTGCTCCGGCACGGGATCCAGGTCGCCGCGAGCGCTTTCTCGAGCCACGAGCGCCGCACCAGGTTCGTGACGCTGACCGTTCATCCCGTACCGAGCAGCGCCTCGGGCCCCTGAGCTCGCCGGTCCTTGGTGCCTGACGCGGCATGACGGACCGCGCGCGCCGCGGAAAGGTCGCTGCTGGGCCCGATCCGCCCACGCGCGGCGCCAGCGGGAACGGCGCGCGCCGAGCTCCCCACACCCGAGCACCTGTGCGAGCAGAGGAGCCGCGCCGCTCGTCGCGGGCGAGATCGCCGCGGTTACGCTCATTTTTGGCGGAGATCTCGCCGTACGGCCTGGAGCTCCTCGCGCGCGTGTGTCAAGCCGCGGGAGGGGCGGCGAGGCGCTGGTGAGCGCTCGCCGCGCGGGCGTTCCGCCGCGCGCACGCGTTCTGGCCAGCGCCGCGCGCGCGCGGCGGAACGCCCGCGCGGCGAGCGGCGAGCGCTGCGTGCGAAGCTCGCCTGACAGGGCGCTCCGGACACGACCAAGCTCGCCGCATGATCGGCCGCGAACGCTGGATCCAGCTTCTGACGTCCTGATAGCATGCAAGTCCCATGGCGCTCGACAGGCCGCCCGGTGCGGGCTCTGCTTCGCGACTCGGCAATTATGAGCTGCTGAAAGAGCTGTCCGGCGGCGGCATCGGGTCCACGTGGCTCGCGCGGGCGTCCTCCGAGGGCGAGGCGGCGGGCGCGGCGCCTGTCACCATCCTGCGCATCTACCGGCACCTCACGAAGAAGGCCGAGACCGCTGACAGCATCCTCCGCGAGGCCGGGATGGCGCAGCAGGTCCGCTTCCCCAGCGTGCTCTCGGTGCTCGACGCCCGCATCGCCGACGGGGAGGTCTTCATCGTCTCGGAGTACGTGGAGGGCGAGCAGCTGGGCGCGCTCGTGTCAGCGGCCGGCGCCGAGGGGCTGCCGCTCCCGGTCGCCCTGCGCATCGGGGCCGACGTGCTGCGCGCGCTCGCGTCCGCGCACGCGGCGGAGCCGCCGCTCGTGCACGGCGAGCTGAACCCGACCCATGTCTCCGTCGGCGTCGACGGCGTCACGAGGGTGAGCGGGCTGGGCGTCGCGCGGGCGATCGCCGGGCTCGCGCCCATGGGGACGAGGAACCCCGATCGGCTCGCCTATGCCGCGCCGGAGCGGGTCAAGGCGATGGCGGCGCACACGGCAGCCCCGCTCGACGCCCGCGCCGATCTCTTCTCGGTCGGCGTGATCCTCTGGGAGCTGCTCTCGCGGCAGCGGCTGTTCTCGTCGAAGCTGGAGACGGCGGTCATCCAGAAGGTGCTGACGGCGCCCATCCCGCCGCTCGCGGGCGGCGCCGTGCCGGCCGAGGTGGTCGAGGTCGTCCGGACCGCGCTCGAGCGCGAGCCCGCGCGCCGCTTCGAGAGCGCGTCCGCGATGCTGGCGGCGCTGGAGGCCGCGGCCGCCGGGCGGATCGCCGGGACCGAGGACGTGGCCGCGACGGTGAGCAGGCTGGCGGGCAAGGCGATCGAGCCGCGCAGGACCATGATCGCGGCCGCGATGGCGAGCGCTTCCGGCGCGAGCGAGTCGCGACCGGCGCCGCCGCCGCGCGCGCGCGGGGCGACGCTGGTGGGCATGGCGATCCCCGTGGCCGAGGGCGGGCTGGCTCCCCGCGGCGACGCCCCGCGGCACGCCATCACCGCGCCGTCGCCGCGCCCGCGCACGGCGCCGACGACGCCGGGCGCCCCGCCGGTGGCCGTGGGCGGCGCGATCAACGCGAGCCAGCTCCGCCCGTCGAGCGGCGCGACCGCGCTGAAGAACGGCGTGGCGGCCAGGCCGGCGGGCGGGGGCGCCTCGAACGGCGCCGCGCCGGCGGGGGCCGGGGCGGCGCACGCGGACATCGACACCGAGTGGGGCTCGACGGACGACGGTCCGGCCCGCGGCCTCCCCGCGCCGCGGCCGCCGGCAGAGACCCTGCCGCAGATCGAGCCTTCGAGCGAGAGGACGGGGAACGGCGCCGTAGCGGCAAGGGCCGGTGTCGCCGCGGCGACACCGGCGCCTGCGGCGGTCACGCTGAAGGAGCAGCCGCCTGCGCGGGCGGCCGTGCCGCGACCGGGCGATCCGGGAGACGGCGCCGTGGCGGTGCGGCTGACGCCGACGCCGGCCGAGGGCACGGTGCCGAAGCGGCCGACGCCCATCCCTCCGAGGCCGCCGCGCCCGCCGGCAGTTCGGGCGGCGCCGCCGGCGCACGCCGAGGTCCCGGGCAAGATCTCCGCCCTGGCCCCCGCGGCTGTAGCGCCTGTGATCGCGCCGAGCCCTGTGACGCCTCGCGTCCCCGGGGTACCCGCGGCGCCGCTGGCGCCTGCCGCGCCCCGCGTGCAAGTGGTGCCCGCCGTGCCGCCGGCGCCGCGCACAGCCGCCGTACCGACGACGCCGGCCACGCCTCGCGCGCCCGTGGCGCCGGCGGTTCCCCTGGCGCCTGCCGCGCAACGTGCTCCCGCGGCGGCCGCAGTGCCCGCGGCGCCTGCGGTGACCGCCGTTCCCGCGATGCCCGCAGCGCCCGCGATGCCCGCAGCAGCTACGGCTGCCGCGATCCCCGCAGCACCTGCAGCGACCGCCGCAGCCACGTCGCCTGCAGCGCCCACGCCTGCCGCAGCGGCTGCGCTTCCGCAGACGCCGATCTCTTCGGCCCCCGCGTCGGCCACCTCGCCTGCGATCCCTTCCGCGCTGAAGGCTCCGTCCTCCGCGTCGCCCGTCGCCCCGGCGGGCGGGGCGCCTTTGTCGGCGGCTGCCGTGACGCCGGAGAGCGCGCGCGGCGCCGAGCCGTCACCGAACTCCGGCAGGACGCTCCACACGCCGACCGGGTCGCAGGGCCCCACGAAGCTGTGGGGTCGCGCGGCGTCGGCCGTGGATCGGCTGGGCCCGGGGAGCACCCTCGGCCGCTACGAGATCCTCATGCCGGTCGCCAAGGGAGGCATGGCGGCCGTCTGGGCCGCGCGCCTGCAGGGCACCCGCGGCTTCCGGAAGATCGTCGCCATCAAGACGATGCTTCCCGACGTCTCCGACGACCCCGACTTCGAGTCGATGTTCCTCGACGAGGCGCGGGTCGCGGCGCGCGTCCGCCACCCCAACGTGGTCGAGATCCTCGACCTCGGCGAGGAGGACGACGTCCTCTACATCGTCATGGAGTGGGTCGACGGCGAGACGGCGAGCACGCTCCAGAAGGCCGCCAAGCGGCTCGGCGGCATCCCGCAGCGGATCGTGCTCCGCATCGCCTCGCAGATCTGCGCGGGCCTGCACAATGCGCACGAGCTCCGCGACGACAGCGGCGCGCTGCTCGACCTGGTCCACCGCGACATCTCGCCGGCGAACGTGCTCATCTCGACCGCCGGGTTCGTGAAGATCGTCGACTTCGGCGTGGCGAAGTCGAAGGGGCGCCTGCACGTCACGCGCGCCGGCGGCATCATCAAGGGCAAGACCCCGTACCTCTCGCCAGAGCAGCTCGGCGGGCTGCCCATCGATCGCCGGAGCGACATCTTCTCGCTCGGGGCATTGCTGTACGTGCTCACGACGGGGATGCACCCGTTCCGCGCCGAGACCGAGCTCTCGACCGTCGAGAACATCACCATCAAGAACCCGCTCCCCCCGCGCGAGCTGAACAGCGCGATCCACCCCGAGCTCGAGAGGATCATCCTCAAGGCGCTCGAGAAGGATCGCGAGAACCGCTTCTCGACGTGTGCCGAGATGCAGCGGGCCATCGATCAGGTGGCGTCGATCCTCGGCGAGCCCACGACCGACGAGGACGTGGCCGCGTTCGTGCGGCAGGCGATCGGCGAGACCCAGGCGCGGCGCGCGCAGGAGCTCCGCGACGCGATCGCGGCGGTCGACGCCGGCGCCGCCATGAACTCGGAGCCCCGCTCCGGCGCCTCTCCGGAGGTTCACGCCCCGCCGGCCGACGTCGGCCCGGGCTCGCGCGAGATCGCGCCCGCCGTCGCCAGCGCGGCGCCGGCAGCCGCAACGGCGGCGCCGGCCGCAGCGACGAGGGGCGCGCCGGCCGCAGCTGCGGCGGCTCAAGCCGGCGCCAGCCCGGCCGCGAGCGCAGCGGAGGCGTCATCGGCAGCAGCGCAGGACGAGGAGAGCCCCGTCAGCCTGGAGCCGATCTCGTTCGAGGAGATCGCCGTGCCGGCGCAGCCTCCCCAGACCACGCCGCGGCTCATCATCGCGCCCTCGCTGCAGGCCGACATCCCCCCCGACGCGCCGGCGGTGCCGGTGAGCTCACCGGCCGCGGCGCGCGAGGGCAAGCCGCTCGGCGCGTCCGTCCCGCGGGTCCTCCCGGCGGCCGGCATGCCGGCCACCAAGGTGCTCGCGGCGGCAGACCCGCGCGGGGCGAGGGCAGCGCTCAGCGCTCGCTTCGGACGGGGCGGCTCGCGGAGCCTGGCCCACGACGTCGGCGAGGTCACGGCGGTCGACCGCTCCTACGAGACGGGGCAGCGGCACAAGCGGCTCCAGCTGATCGTGGCCGGGGCGGCGATGTTCTGCGTGGCGATCGGCGCCATCGCGCTGGTCACGCGCAGCGGCGACGAGCGCCATGCCCCTGACATCGGCAAGGCGCGCGTCGATGCGCTGCCCGCGCCCTCCGCGGGGAACACCGCCGCGCCCGCGGTCACCGGCGCGGCGGAGGCCGCCCCGTCGGCGGAGGCCTCGGCGGCGATCCCGGTGCCCGTGGAGCCGTCGCAAGCGGCGCAGCCGCCTCCACCGCCGCCTCCGGAGGAAGAGCCGAAGCCGTCGCCGCCTGCCGAGGCAGCAACGGCTTCGAAGACGGCGCAGGCGCCGGCCGCGGCGACACCGCAGCCCGCTGCGGCTCCGCAGGCGCCGCGCGCGACGTCGACCTCGCGCCCCCGGACGCCCTCCACGCCGACGAAGCCTGCGGCCAAGCCAGCGGCGACCGGCAAACCGACCACCAAGAAGAAGTACAACCCATCGGGTATCTGAACATCGTGCGACCTCGACCCTGGCTCCGTGCGCTGCTCTTCGGTGCTGCCTCTTGCCTCTGCCTGTGCGCGCTCCCCGGGCCCGCGGCGGGCGCGGACGACGCCGCGGCGACGCCGTCACCGGACGCGGTGGAGAAGGCGCAGAACCTTTTCAAGAAGGGCGCCGCCCTCTACGAGAGCAAGCGCTACGCGCTCGCGCTCGAGCAGTTCCGGGCCTCGTACGCCGCGGTGGCGAGCCCGAACTCCCACCTCTACATCGCGCGCTGCCTCGCCGAGCTGGGCGAGCACACCGAGGCGTACCTCGAGTTCGAGCTGGTCGCGGCGGAGGCCGCGTCCCGGGCGAAGACCGAGCCGCGCTACACCCAGACGGAGCAGACGGCGCTGCTGGAGCGAGACGAGCTCGCGCGCAAGCTCGCGCTCGTGACGGTCACGGTGGCGCACCCGGACGCCGCGAGCTCGCTCGCGATCGCCGGCAAGGAGGTCCCGCGCGAGCGGTGGGGGAAGCCGTACCCGGTGAAGCCTGGCAAGACCGAGGTGGTCCTGCGCACCAGGACCACCTCGCTCCCGCAGACCCTCGATCTGTCGGCCGGCCAGGCGAAGTCGATCCCGCTCGACGCCGCTCCGATCGAGCCATCCGGGGCCGCTGACGGATCTCCGACGCTCCTCGACGAGGGTCCGGTCGGCCCCGTGTCGGAAGCGCCGTCGCCGAGGGAGTACCTGCGCCCGTACGCCTATGTCGCCGGAGGCGTCGGCGTCGCGGGGCTCGGCGTGTTCACGGTGGCCGGGCTGATGGCGAACAGCACCTACAGCGATCTCGCCGAGACCTGCGGAGGCCCTTGCCCCATCAGCCGCAAGGACGACGTCGACGCGGGCAAGACCCAGAAGACGGTCGCGAACATAGGCCTCGTGGTCGGCGCGCTCGGGCTCGTCACCGGCACGACGCTGTTCATCCTGAGCTTCACCGGGGGCGGCGCCGGCGAACCGCAGCGCGCCACAGCCCCGCCGCAGCTCCTCGTCGCCCCCGGCTTCATCGGCGTGCGCGGCACGTTCTGAAGCGGCGCTCGGCGCCGCCTGGTACGGCGCCTCGTTCGAAGACCGCGCGGGGCCCGCGCTGGCGGAGCGCCTGCGCTGAGCTCCAAAGCGAACGGGCGGGACCGCTCTTGCGATCCCGCCCGCTTACCGTCGATGCTCTCGCGCTGGTCGCGGAGAGATCAGCGACCGCCGCCAGGGCCGCCCTTGGCGACCTTGGACTTCTTGTCCCCGGAGTGACCGTGGAACGTGCGCGTCGGGGCGAACTCACCCAGCTTGTGGCCCACCATGTTCTCCGTCACGAACACGGGGACGAACTTCCTCCCGTTGTGCACGGCGAACGTCAGGCCGACCGACTCGGGCAGGATCGTCGAGCGGCGCGACCACGTCTTGATCACCTTCTTGGCGTTGGTCGCCTGGGCTGCCTGGATCTTCTCCAGCAGGTGACCGTCGATGAAGGGACCCTTCTTAATGCTCCTCGGCATGACTAACCCTTGGTCCCGCGCCGCCGGACGATCATCCCGTCGGTGCGCTTGTTGTTCCGCGTCTTGAGGCCCTTGGCGAGCTGACCCCACGGCGAGCACGGGTGACGCCCGCCGCTCGTCCGGCCCTCACCGCCGCCCATCGGGTGATCGACGGGGTTCATCGTGACACCGCGGTTGTGCGGCCGGCGCCCGAGCCAGCGCGAGCGCCCCGCCTTGCCGAGGCTGATGTTCGCGTGCTCGGAGTTCGACACCTGCCCGATCGTGGCGCGGCAATCGAGGTGCACCTTGCGGATCTCACCGCTCGGGAGGCGGATCTGCGCGTAGTCGCCGTCCTTCGCCATGAGCTGCGCGGCGACGCCGGCCGAGCGCACGAGCTGACCGCCCTTGCCCTTCTTGACCTCGACGTTGTGGATCGAGGTGCCCGGCGGGATGAAGCGGAGCGTCAGGCTGTTGCCAGGCTTGATGTCCGCGTTCCGGCTCGCGAGCAGCGTCGCCCCGACCGCGAGGCCGTCGGGCGCCAGGATGTAGCGCTTCTCGCCGTCCACGTAGTGCAGGAGCGCGATCCGGGCCGTCCGGTTCGGGTCGTACTCGATGGCGGCGACCTTCGCCGGGACGCCGATCTTGTCGCGCCGGAAATCGATGATCCGGTAGCGCTGCTTGTGACCACCGCCGCGAAACCGCGAGGTGATCCGGCCGTTGTTGTTCCGGCCGCCGGTGGACGTCTGCTGCTCCAGCAGCGACCGCTCGGGCTCGACCTTCGTGATCTCCTTGAAGTCGCTGACCGAGTAGTAACGCCGCGCAGGCGAGGTCGGCTTGAAGGATCTGATTCCCATGGCTATTCCGCCTTCTCGTCGAAGAACTGGATCTCGTCGCCTTCCTTGAGGGTGACGATCGCCTTCTTCCAATTGCGCAGCTTCGCATAGCCGCGCCCCATGCGCTTTTCCTTGCCGCGCATGATCATGGTGTTGACGTCCACCACGCCCACCTTGAAGAGCGTCTGGATGGCGTCCTTGATCTGGATCTTGTTCGCCTCGCGGCGGACCTCAAAGATGACCTTGTTGCCTTGGTCGCGGAGCCGGCTCGACTTCTCCGTGAGGATGATGGGCCGGCGGATGATCTGCTCGGGCTGCATGGCGGACTCCCCTGACTAGCGAAGGCAACGCGCCTCGAGCGCCTTGGCGGCGTCCCTCGAGACGATGAGGTGGTCGTGCCTGAGGAGATCGTAGACGTTGACCCCCTCCGGCGGCAGGTACTGGTGGTTCTCCAGGTTGCGGAGGCTCTTCACCAGCTTCTCGTTCCCGGCCGTGTCGACGACCAGGGACTTCCGGTCCGCCTGCAGCGTCGTCAGCGTGGCGGCGATCGCCTTGGTCTTGACCTCGGGGACCTCCAGGCTGTCGAGCACGATGAGCCGGCCCTCCCTCGCGAAGAGGGAGAGCGCGCTCTTCAGCGCGCCGATGCGCACCTTGCGGGGCGGCCGGTACGACCAGTCCTTCGGCTCGAGGGCGTGCGCCATGCCGCCGCCCGCGTGGTGCGGCGCGCGGATCGAGCCCTGGCGAGCGCGGCCGGTGCCCTTCTGCCGATAGAGCTTCTTCGTGGAGCCGGCGACCGCGCTCCGCTCCTTGGTGGCCTTGGTGCCCGAGCGGCGAGACGCGAGCTGCGCCTTCACGACCTCGTAAAAGAGGTGCTCCTTCACCTCGGTCCCGAAGACCTCGTCCGAGAGGTCGAGCTCGCCGACCTGCTCCCGCTTGAGGTTGTAAACGGTAACCTTCATGGTACCTGGACTCCTAGCTCTTGATCTCTACGTCGACGCCGGCCGAAAGGTCGAGCTTCATCAGCGCGTCGAGGGTCTGCTGAGTCGGCTCGATGATGTCGAGAAGACGCTTGTGAGTCCGGATCTCGAACTGCTCGCGCGACTTCTTGTCGACGTGGGGCCCCCGCAGCACCGTGTAGCGACGGATCTCGGTGGGCAGCGGGATGGGTCCCGCGACGTGGGCGCCGGTCCGCTTCGCCGTCTCGACGATATCGCTCGTCGACTTGTCGAGCAGCTGGTGGTCGAAGGCTTTGAGGCGAATCCGGATCTTCGTTGTATCAGCCATGGTGCTCTTCCTACGCGAGGATCTTGGTGACGACGCCGGCGCCCACCGTCTTGCCGCCCTCGCGGATGGCGAAGCGCATCTGCTCCTCCAGCGCGACCGGGGCGATGAGCTCGATCGTCATCGTGATGTTGTCGCCCGGCATCACCATCTTCACCCCCTCGGGGAGGTTCACCGTGCCGGTCACGTCCGTCGTGCGGATGTAGAACTGCGGCCGGTAGTTGGTGAAGAACGGCGTGTGGCGCCCGCCCTCCTCCTTCTTGAGGACGTACACCTCACCGGTGAACTTCGTGTGCGGCGTGATCGACCCGGGCTTCGCGAGCACCTGGCCGCGCTCGATCTCTTCCTTCTCCACGCCGCGGAGGAGGCAGCCGACGTTGTCGCCCGCCTGCCCCTGATCGAGCAGCTTCCGGAACATCTCGACGCCGGTGACGACCGACTTCTTCGTGTCCTTGAAGCCGATGATCTGGACCTCGTCGCCGACCTTGATCACGCCGCGCTCGATGCGGCCCGTGGCCACGGTGCCGCGGCCCTTGATCGAGAACACGTCCTCGATCGCCATCAGGAACGGCTTGTCGATGTCGCGCACCGGCTCGGGGATGTAGCTGTCGAGCGCGTTGAGGAGCTGCTGGATCGTCTCCTCCCACTTCGGGTCGCCCTGCAGCGCAGGCAGCGACGCGCCCCGGATGACCGGCGCGTTGTCGCCGTCGAACTTGTACTTCGACAGGAGCTCGCGGACCTCCATCTCGACCAGGTCGAGCATCTCCGGGTCGTCCACGGCGTCGCACTTGTTGAGGAACACGACGATGTGGTTCAGGCCGACCTGCCGGGCGAGGAGCACGTGCTCGCGCGTCTGCGGCATCACGCTGTCGAGCGACGAAACGACGAGGATCGCCCCGTCCATCTGCGCCGCGCCGGTGATCATGTTCTTGATGTAGTCGGCGTGCCCGGGACAGTCGACGTGGGCGTAGTGGCGGTTGACCGACTCGTACTCCACGTGCGCCGCCGCGATGGTCACCGTCTTGGTCTCGTCACGGACCGTCCCGCCCTTCGCGATGTCGGCGTACGAGATCGCCTTCGCCAGCTGGCGCTTCGACTGCACCTTGACGAGCGCCGCGGTGAGCGTGGTCTTGCCGTGGTCGATGTGACCGATGGTGCCCACGTTCACGTGCGGCTTCGTACGAGTGAATTTCTCCTTGGCCATGGCGTCTTTTTAACCTCGCTGCTTGGCGACGATCTCTTCCTGGATCGCTGCTGGAACCGGTGCGTAATGAGAAAACTGCATCGAATGAGTCGCGCGGCCTTGCGTCTTTGAACGGACGTCGGTCGCGTAACCGAACATGGTGGCGAGCGGGACCTCCGCTCGGATCACCCGTGTGTTCGCGCGTTGCCCCATGTCGAGGATGCGGCCACGTCGCGAGTTGAGATCTCCGATGACGTCCCCGAGGTAGTTCTCGGGAGACACGACCTCGACGGCCATCATCGGCTCGAGGAGCACGAGGCCCGCCCGCTTGGCGCCGTCCTGGAAGGCCATCGACGCGGCGACCTCGAACGCGGGCCCCGAGGAGTCGACCTCGTGGTAGCTGCCGAAGTGGAGCCGCACCTTGATGTCGACGACGGGGTAGCCCGCGAGCACGCCGCGGCCCATCGCGTCCCGGATGCCCTTCTCGATCGAGGGGATGAACTCCTTCGGGATGATGCCGCCGACGATATCGTTCTCGAATATGAAGCCCGCGCCGCGCTCGGCCGGCTCGATGTCGATCCGGACGTGGCCGAACTGGCCGTGCCCGCCCGACTGCCGGACGAAGCGCCCTTCGACGTCCGTCGCCTTCTTCGCGATGGTCTCGCGGTAGGCGACCTCGGGCTTGCCGACGTTGGCGTCGACCTTGAACTCGCGCTTCAGGCGGTCGACGATGATCTCGAGGTGGAGCTCGCCCATCCCGGCGATGATCGTCTGCCCGGTGTCCTCGTTCGTGAAGGTGCGGAACGAGGGATCCTCGTAGGCGAGCTTCTGCAGGCTGAGCCCGAGCTTGTCGAGATCGGCCTTGGTCTTCGGCTCGATCGCGATCGAGATCACGGGGTCGGGGAACTCCATCCGCTCCAGCACGATCGGGTGCTTCTCGTCACAGAGCGTGTCCCCGGTGCGGGTGTCGCGGAGCCCCACGGCAGCGTAGATGTTGCCGGCGTAGCAGACGTCGATCTCCTCGCGCTTGTTCGCGTGCATCCGGAGGATGCGCCCGAACCGCTCCCGCTTGCCGCGCGTCGAGTTGAGCACGCTGACGCCGCTCTTCGTCGTGCCGGAGTAGACGCGGAAGAACGTGAGGTTGCCGAACTGGTCGTTCATGATCTTGAACGCCAGCGCGGCGAACGGCTCATCGTCGCTCGCCTTGCGCGAGACGACCTTGTCCTTCTTGTCGGGCAGCGTCCCCTCGACGGCCTTGATGTCGACCGGCGACGGCAGGTAGTTCACCACGCTGTCGAGCAGGAGCTGGACCCCCTTGTTCTTGAACGCCGAGCCGCAAAGGACCGGGACGATCTTGAAGCTGAGGGTGCCGGCGCGGATCGCCGCGTGGATCTCCTCCTCGGTGATCTTGTCGAGCTCGCCGGCGATGAACTTCTCCATCACCTTGTCGCTCGAGTCGGCGCACGCCTCGAGCAGCTTCTCCCGGAGCTCCTTGCACCGGGGAAGGAGGTCGCCCGGGATCTCCTGCCATTCGTAACGCTGGCCCTTCGTCTCCTCGTCGAAGACGGCGGCCCGGAGGGTCACGAGGTCGATCACGCCGCGGAACGAGTCCTCGGAGCCGAGCGGGTAGTGGATCGCCACCGGGTTCGCGCCGAGGCGCTCGCGGATGGAGTCGACGCACATGTCGAAGTCGGCGCCGACCTTGTCCATCTTGTTGATGAACGCGATGCGCGGGACCTCGTACTTGTCCGCCTGCCGCCACACGGTCTCGCTCTGCGGCTCGACGCCGTTGCCGCCGTCGAACACCGCCACGGCGCCGTCGAGCACCCGGAGGCTTCGCTCGACCTCGATGGTGAAGTCGACGTGGCCGGGGGTGTCGATGATGTTGATCCGGTGGGAGATGCCCTTCTGAAAGCCCTGCTCCGGCGTCCAGAAGCAGTTCGTCGCGGCCGACGTGATCGTGATGCCGCGCTCCTGCTCCTGGACCATCCAGTCCATCGTGGCGGCGCCCTCGTGGACCTCGCCGATCTTGTAGTTGACACCCGAGTAATAAAGGATGCGCTCGGTGACCGTGGTCTTGCCCGCATCGATGTGGGCCATGATCCCGATGTTGCGCGTCCGTTCCAGGCTGTACTCGCGTGCCACTGTTCCTTCTCCGTCGTGTTGATGCGTGGGGTGAGTGTTCCGGACTCAGGATGCAAAACACCCTCTCCAGCCCGGCCCGCCGCCGTTGTGGCGGGCACTTGAACCTGGAGAGGGTGTCGGGGTACAGCAGCAGCTTTTCTAGGTCTCGCGACGGTGAGCGCTGTTGCGCTCCCTCGAGAAGACCGGCTCTGTAACCCGATCCTTATGTCGACTGTGCCATCTCGCTCTACGCGTCTCCTCGCCTGGTCGCCGGGACGTGAAATGAACGAACCAGCGCAGATCCTGGATCTGCGCTGGCGGTCTCGGTGCCTACCACCGATAGTGGGCGAACGCCTTGTTGGCCTCCGCCATCTTGTGCGTGTCGTCGCGCTTCTTGACCGCGTTGCCGCGGTTCTGTGCCGCGTCGACGAGCTCGGCGGCGAGCCGCTCGCGCATCGTCTTCTCGCCGCGGCCGCGCGAGTAGGTCACGAGCCAGCGCATCGCCAGCGCGACGCGGCGCTCGGGCCGGACCTCGACGGGGACCTGGTAGGTCGCGCCGCCGACGCGCCGGCTCTTCACCTCGAGCTTCGGCTTCACGTTGTCGAGCGCCTTGCGGAAGACGTCGATCGGCTCCTCCTTGAAGCGCTCGCGCACGATGTCGAACGCGCCGTAGAGGATCCCCTCGGCGGTCGCCTTCTTGCCCGACTGCATCAGGGAGTTCGTGAACTTGGCGACGAGCTTGTCCTTGTACTTCGGGTCCGGAATGATCTTCCGCTTCGGGACTTCGCGACGACGGGGCATCTTCGTTCCTCTGCTCGGCTATCGCCCGGTCAGGCCTTCGGGCGCTTCACGCCGTACTTCGAGCGCTTGCGGTTGCGGGTCGCTTTGTTGGTGGAGCTCGGCCCGGCGGCGCCGGACGCGTCGAGCGTGCCGCGGACGACGTGGTAGCGCACGCCCGGCAGGTCCTTCACACGGCCGCCACGGATGAGGACGACCGAGTGCTCCTGCAGGTTGTGGCCTTCGCCCGGGATGTAGCTCGTCACTTCCATCTGGTTGCTCAGCCTGACACGGCAGACCTTGCGGAGCGCCGAGTTGGGCTTCTTAGGCGTCGTGGTATAAACACGGACGCACACGCCTCGGCGCTGCGGGCAGGACTTGAGCGCAGGAGAGGCCGTCTTGTAGCGGGCGGCCTCGCGGCCTTGGCGGATGAGCTGGCTGATGGTCGGCATAGAGACGCGGATTTCCACCTGAGGGATGGGGACGCGCAGGATACCCAGGAGCAGAATCATGTCAAGGGTGACGTCACCCGTTCGTGCTGGATGCTTCCGCGCGCGGGTCTTCTGCGCTCCAGCGTGCGCTCCAGCGTGCGCGGCGCGGCGCGGATCGGGGTGCTGACCCGCCGCCACGCGCGGTGCTCGTGGCGCGCGAGAGGCCGCCCTGCGCCCGCGCGCGGCACGAGCGCCCGCGCGCGGCACGAAGCGAACGCGGACGCGCGCGGGCGGCTCTTGGCGGCCCGGCTGCTGTTCGGTACGGTCGCTGCGTGGCGAAGAAGCTTTCACGCGCACAGCGTAGAGAAAGCCGGCGGAAGGCGCCGCAAGACGGCGTCTCGTCAGGGACTGCGTCCCGCGCGGACCTGGGGGTGGCGGCGCCCTCGTCGCGGAGCGCCCCGGTCGACAGGGAGCCGGCGCGAGGATCTGCCGGGGCGCGCCGCGAGCCCGCGACGAGCGGCCAGGGCGACGACGCGCTCCATGCCTCGGCGCGCGGCGCCGCGGCTTCGAAGGGCGCGCAGCCCGCGCAGACGCGCGGCGCCGCCGCTTCGAGGAGCACGCAGCCCGCGCGAGCGCGCGACGCCGCCGCTTCGAAGGGCGCGCAGCCCGCGCGAGCGCGGGAGGGGAGCACGCGGGCGAAGGCAGGGAGAGATCGCGTGCTCCTCGTCTTCCTGGGCGTCGTTGCGCTCGCCGCGGTGATCGTGTTCGCGGCGCAGTCCCCGCGCGCTCCGGAGCGCGCGACGGCGGAGCCCGCGAGCGCCGCTCCGACGCGGCAGGAGCGCGCCGCGGAGGAGCCCGCAAGCGCGGACCCCGCAGCGCCGGTGCAGGCGAGCGAGCTGCCGGCACGACCTCCCGTCGACTCGTCGCCCCCGACGGTCGTCACGGCAGAAGCGGACGCGGGTGCGCCGGCGAGCGCCGCAGCCTCGCAGCGTGCGGCCGTCAGCGCCGCCCCGCGGGAGGCAGCGTCCAGCCTCGCGTCGGGGAAAGCTGCCGCCGAGACACCGAAGAAGCCTGCGCAGGTGGCGAAGCCGGCCAGAGCGACGCCGCAAGCTGGAGCGACGCCGCAAGCTGGAGCGACGCCGCCGACCGGAGCGACGCCGCCGACCGGAGCGACGCCGCCGACCGGAGCGACGCCGCCGACCGGAGCGACGCCGCCGACCGGAGCGACGCCGCCACCGGAGCCGGCGAAGAGGCCCGCCGAGACCCCCAGCGAATGATCGAAACTGTCGCGATGAAAGGACGCCCGAGATGCTTCGCTTGATTGTTTCGCCCGACGCCGCCCGAACGCCGCGCCGCTCGCCGCGCTCCGGCGGCCCGGCGCTCGCCCTGCCGCTCGGCGTCGCGCTGTCCGGACTGCTCGCCGCGACAACGGCGAGCGCGCAACCGGCGCCGCAGCGACAGCCACCTGCGGCGCCTTCCGCGGCGCCGGCCGCCACGCCGCCAGTCGCTGCGCCGCCAGCCGCCGCGCCGCCGGCGGCCGCGCCGCCAGCCGCCGCGCCGCCGCCCGGCGCCGCGACGCCGCCGCCGCCCGGCCCGCCGGCTCCCGCCGCAGCGCCCTACCCCGCGCCGCCCTACCCCGCGCCGCCCTACCCCGCGCCGCCCTACCCCGCGCCGCCCTACCCCGCGCCGCCGCAGCAAGGCCCTCAGGCTGCACCAGGCGCGCCGCCGGGCTATCCGCCGCCCGGCTATCCGCCGCCGGGCTATCCGGGCGGCTACGCCCCCTATGGCGGCGCCTACCCGCCGCCCCCGCTGGGCTATCCGCCTCCCGCGACGGACCTCCCGCCTGCTCCGCCCCCGGTTCCCCTGCGGCGGAAGAGCCCGGGCATGATGCTGGGCGGCATCGCGCTCACCGCCGGCGGCACCGTCGCGTTCTTCGCCGGGACCGGCCTGCTCGCCTCGGCGAGCGAGCGCTACGAGATCTACTGCGATTTCGGGGGCTACACGGGCGTCTGCGACACGCGCACCGACGGTCCCCGTCAGATCGCCGGCGCGCTCATCTCCGTGGCAGGCGGCGTCATGCTCGCCGTGGGCATCCCGCTCTGGATCATCGGCGGCAAGAAGGTGCCGGCCACGGGCGAGGCGCCCAAGGCGCCAGCCCAGACGACGCTCTCGCTCGGCCCGGGGTCCGCCGCGCTCCAGACGCAGTTCTGAGCCGCTCTCGGCCCCGCGCTCCCGGCGCGCGGGCGCGGCGCCGACGCGCCCGCTCTCTGGGCCTCCCGGCGCCCGCGCGGACGAAAGGAGGCCCGCGCGATCAGGAGAACCCCTTCTTCTTCTTCGCGGCCTTGCGGTGGCGCGACTCGCCATCCGCGGCGCTCGCGGGCACGCGAAGGATGTGGAAGCGCCCGCCGCCGCGCGCGAGCGGATCGCTGAGCTTCACCCGCTCGCGCGCGAGCTCGACGAAGCGCTGCTGCGACCGCAGCGCGGGGGTACCGGGGGGCACCTGGAGCTTGTGGTAGCTGCCGTCGCTCGCGAGCTCCCAGGTCTTCGCCGTGTCGGAGGTCGCGGTGTTCAGCATGTCGTCCACGCGCGCGCGGATCGTCGGCTCGATGATCGGGACCAGCAGCTCGACGCGGCGGTGGAAGTTGCGCGGCATCCAGTCGGCGCTCGACATGTACACCTCCTCGCTGCCGCCGTTCGCGAACCGGAACAGGCGCTTGTGCTCGAGGAAGCGGTCGATGATCGCGCGCACCTGGATCCGCTCCGACAGGCCGGGGATGCCCGGCCGGAGGCAGCAGATGCCGCGCACCGCGAGCTTGATCTCGACCCCGGCCTGCGACGCCGCGTAGAGCGCATCGATGACGTCGACGTCCACGAGGGCGTTCATCTGCGCCACGATCTCCGCCTTGCGCCCCGCCCGCGCGTGCGCCGCCTCGCGCGCGATCAAGCCGAGCACCGCCTCGTGCAGGCCGAGCGGCGCCACGAGGAGGCGATTCCACTTCGGCGGCGCGCTGTAGCCCGTCAGCAGGTTGAAGAGCGACGTCATGTCCTCGCCGATCTCCCGGTTCGCCGTGAACAGGCCGATGTCGGTGTAGAGCCGCGCCGTCTGCGGGTTGTAGTTGCCCGTCGAGAGGTGCACGTAGCGACGCAGCTTGTCCTTCTCGCGCCGCACGACGAGCAGCGCCTTCGCGTGCGTCTTCAGCCCGAGCAGGCCGTAGATCACCTGCACGCCGCTCTGCTCGAGCATCCGCGCCCACTGGATATTGCTCGCCTCGTCGAAGCGCGCCTTCAGCTCGACGATGGCCGTCACCTGCTTGCCGCTCTCGGCCGCGCGCGCGAGCGCCTTCAGGATCGGCGAGTCGCCGCCGGTCCGGTAGAGCGTCTGCTTGATCGCGAGGACGTTCGGGTCGTCCGCCGCACGGGAGACGAACTCGGCGATCGGATCGAACGACTCGTACGGGTGGTGCAGGAGCACGTCCTGCTCCCGGATGACCGCGAAGATGTCCTCCACGTCCCGGAAGACCGGCGGTACCTGCGGCGAGAACGGCTCGTCGCGGTACTCGCGGCGCTCGTCGTCCGCGACGATGCCCATGAGGTCGGCGATGTGGAGCGGCCCCGGCACCCTGTAGACGGCGAGCGACGAGTCGACCTTGAGCGCGCGGCAGAGCCGCTGGACCGAGGTGCCGGCGCCCTCGCCGATGCCGATCTCCAGGCGCACGGCGTTGCCGCGATCGCGCCGGCGGAGCTCGGCCTGGATCGTCTCCAGCAGGTCCTCGCCCTCCTCCTCGTCGATCTCGAGGTCCCAGTTCCGGGTGACGCGGAAGGGGTAGGTGCCGCGCAGCCGGCCGGAGGGGAAGAAATCCTTCACGTGCCGGGCGATCACGTCCTCGAGCAGGACGAAGGCGCGCGTCGCACCCTCGACGCGGACCTTCATCAGCCGGCTCAGCATCGGCGGCACCTGGATGACCGCGAAGCCGGGCTCCTGCGCTTCGTGCTCGCGGGAGAACATGATCCCGAGGTTGATCATCTTGTTGCGCAGGTGCGGGAACGGGTGCCCCGGATCGATCGCGATCGGCGTCAGGATCGGGAAGATGTCGGTGCGGAACCGATCGTCGAGCGCGCTGAGCTCGGTCGGATCGAGCTCGTCCGGCCGCACGATCACGATGCCGGCGCGGTGGAGCGCCGGGATCAGGTCCGAGTTCCACAGCTGGTAGGCGTCGTCGACGAGCGCGTGCACCCGCGCGCTGATCGCCACGAGCTGCTCGTGGGGCGTGAGCCCGTCCGGCGGGACCTCCGCGATCGTGCGCTGCGTCTGCGCCTGGAGGCCGGCGACGCGCACCATGAAGAACTCGTCGAGGTTGGAGAAGAAGATGCTCAGGAACTTGAGGCGCTCGAACAGCGGCACCTCGTGCGCCCGCGCCTCCGATAGCACCCGCGCGTTGAACTCGAGCCACGAGAGCTCCCGGTTCAGGTAGTGCGCCGGGTCGCCCTCGATCGGGACCGGCCCCGAGGCGACCGGTATCGAAACCGGGCCGCTCGCCGGGGCGGCGGTCCCGCCAGGCCTCGCGCCGGCCGGGTCGCCCGAGCTCGCTCCGGGCCTGACAGGCTGAGCGGTATCTACATCATAGCCGGAATCGGGAGCGCCCGACGCGTCCGTCGTGGAGGGCAGGTCAACCATGGTCGAAGCTCCGATTTTACACCAGGTCTGGTACGGTCCGCCCATGGAATTCTGGAGACAACCGGGCGAGCTGAGGCTCGCTTGCGAGCGGGCGCGCGCGGCGGGACGCCGCGTCGGCCTCGTCCCGACGATGGGCGCGCTCCACGCAGGCCATCTCGCGTTGATCACAGAGGCGCGGCGGAGAGCGGACTTCGTGGCCGTGACCATCTTCGTCAACCCGACGCAGTTCGGCGCGGGCGAGGATCTCGGGCGCTACCCGCGGACGCTCGATCGCGACCGCGCCGCGTGCGCGGAGGCGGGCGCGTCCGGGGTGTTCGCGCCGGACGTCGCGGCGATGTACCCGCCCGGCGAGGAGACGCGCGTGCGCGTCGGCGCGACCGCGGCCCCGCTCTGCGGCGTCCACCGGCCCGTGCACTTCGAGGGCGTCGCCACCGTGGTCACCAAGCTGTTCGCGCTCGCCGGCCCGTGCGTCGCCGTCTTCGGACGCAAGGACTACCAGCAGCTCCAGGTGATCCGGCGGCTCGCCGCCGATCTGTTCCTGCCCGTCGACGTCGTCGGGGCGACGACGGTGCGCGAGCCCGACGGCCTGGCCATGTCGTCGCGGAACGCCTATCTCTCGCCCGAGCAGCGGAGCGCGGCGCGCGCCATCCCGCTCGCGCTCACCGACGCGTGCCGCGCCTTCGCCCGCGGCGAGCGGCGCCCCGCCGCGCTCCTCGAGCCCGCGCGCGCCCGGCTGTCGGCCGTCGCGACGAGCATCGATTACGTGGACCTCGCCGACCCGGAGTCGCTGGCGATCTGGAGCGGTGAGGCGACGGTCGGCGACCGGGCGCTGCTGGCGGTCGCCGTCCGCCTCGGGACCGCGCGCCTCATCGACAACGTCGTGCTCGGGGAGGACGCGCCGCCCATCGCGGGCGCCGGTGAGGAGGCCGCTTAGATGACGATGACGACGCGCTCCGATCGGGAGGTCCCTGCGCCGTCCTCGCGCCCTCCGGCCGAGTCCCGGCGCGGCGTCTTCGTCGTGTTCGAGGGCATCGACGGGGCCGGCACGAGCACGCAGGCCGAGCGTTACGCGGCGCACCTCAGGGCGGCGCGGCGCATGGTCCGCGTCACCCGCGAGCCGAGCAGCGGGCCCGTGGGCGCGCTCCTTCGGCTGATGCTGACCCACCGGGTCACGCTGCCCGGCGCCCGCCAGGCGGAGGTGATGGCGCTCCTCTTCTCCGCCGACCGCCTCGATCACCTCGGCGCCGAGGTCGAGCCGCTCCTCCACGACGGGTACGTCGTGATCTCCGATCGCTACGATCTGTCGAGCCTCGCATACCAGTCCACGACCGCGGCCGACGGCGGCAAGGACCAGGGCGCGATGCTCGAGTGGATCCGCGAGCTCAACCGCCCTGCGCGGAGGCCCGACGTCACGGTGGTGATCGACGTGGCGCCGGAGATCGCCGAGCAGCGCCGCCGCGCCCGCGGGGGCGCGCAGGAGCTGTTCGAGCAGACGGAGCTGCAGGCGCGGCTCGCCGCGGCGTACCGGCGGGCGGAGGAGCTCGTGCCGGGCGACCGCGTCATCCATGTCGACGGGGGTGGCTCGGTCGACGAGGTCTCCCGCGCGATCGTCGCGGCGCTCGGGCCGATCGTGGAGCGGTGAGCCTGGCGTCGATGGCCTGAGCCGCGGCGAGGGCCGCGGCGCTCGGGGTGCGAGAGGCCTCGTGTCGCCTCGCGCGCTGCGCCCGTGCGCCTCGCGCTCGCCGCGCGCTACGGGCAAGCGGCGTTCGCGATCTCCACGTCGTCGATGTTCCAGCCCGACACCGTGTCGACGAAGGAGTCCCGCCCGATGGCGTAGCCGAAGCGGATCCGCAGGCCCGCGTTCTTGTGGGGGGTCAGGTCGTAGCGGATCTTCGTCCAGGCCGCGTCGCGGACGCCGGGGTACGACCCCGACTCGAAGAGCACCTCCCACCGGACGCCGTCGTAGACCTCGACGCGATTCGTCATGTGGGGGGTCTCATCGCTGTTCAGGAAACGCCAGAACGTCAGGTACACGCCGCCCGCGACATCGGCGTCGATGACGGGGCTCGTGAGGTAGAAGTACGGGTGAACGCCGAGCGGCGCGTTCCCTCCGATGATCACGCCGGCCACCCCGTTGTCCGAGGTGGCCGTGTGATCGAGCGCCGGATCCCCCTGCCCGTAGGTCTGCCCGGAAGACGCGGTCGCTGCGCCGATCTGCCAGGTCGGACCGAGCTCCCACCCGGCCGCGTTGCTCTCGAACGTATCGCGGAAGTAGACCGTCGGCAGCGCCGCGGCGCTGCCGCCCTGGCAGACGCCGGCCAGGCAGGACTCCCCCACGGTGCACCAGTCGCTGTCGGCGCAGACGCCCCCGTCAGGGACCGAGCGCGGCGTGCACACCCCGGCGTCGCTGCAGACACCGCGCGTGCAGCCCACCGACTGTGAAGAGCACGACTCCCCGGGCGTAGGCCTGGAAATACAGGCGCCGCTCTCGTCACAGACACCACGGTTGCACTCGTCGGTACCGGAGAGGCAGGCGCCGCCCGGCGCGATCGGCTCAGCATAGCAATTGCCAGAACCCGGGTCGCAGGCGCCATGGTTGCACCCGACGTCCATCGCGCTGCAGTCCCTGGGGACGCCCCCCTCGCAGCGGCCGCGCTGGCAGGCCTTGCCGACCATGCACAGGTCGCCGGAGTCCGCGCACGGCGCCCCGTCGTTCCCCGGGACCGCCTCGCACGCACCCGTGGCCGGGTTGCACGCGCCGACATGACAGGAGTCCGGAACTTGGAAGAAGAAACAATCCCGCTGGGTCCCGACGCAGGCGCCGTCCATGCACGCCGCGTTCATGACGCAGCGGTCTTCCGTCGCGCACGGCGCCCCGTTCGGCTTCGGCTCCATCCCGCACCGGGGAGCGCCGCTCGCGTCGGCGCACGTGACGATGTGACAGTCGTCCGGCGCGAGGCCGCAGTCCTCCGCCGCGCCGCCCTGACAGAGACCGTCCGCGCATGTCTCGCCGACCGTGCAAGAGTCCCTGTCGTCGCACGGCTCCCCACCCGCGCTGGAGACGAGCTCGCACTCCCGCGTCGCCTCGTTGCACACGGCCGTCATGCACTGCGGGGTCGGGACGAGCGAGCAGTCGATCTGGCACGGGGCGCCGGCCCCGCTCCCGCCGCCGCCGCTCGAGACAGGCGGCGCGGCGGCGCCGCCGCCCTCCCCCGTCGCGCCAGAGCTCCCCGCGGACGTCGCGGTCGAACAGCCGAGTTCCGTCAGGGCGACAGCGGAGATTAACCATGGAGTCCACCTAGTCATGTTCGCCTCTTTCCAGCAAGCGTGACGCACCTCGTGGGAATTACGCGTTCTTCGCTGCTGCGCAAGGAAACATGATGTTCCGGAGCGCGAGCACCCGGAACGTTCGGCGCAGGCGGCGGCGAACGGCAATAGGCCAGACGAGGGACGCGGGCGAGAGCGCAAGCACGCGCGAGGACGCGAGCGCGCGACGACGTGAGCGCGCGAGCGCGACGCGCAAGAGAACGAGAGAGCGACGACAGCCAAGAGAGCGGCGATAGCAAAGACAGCACGATGCCAGGAGGACCAACAAACCGGAGAGCCCCTATCGCCCCTTCATCGAGAGTTGCAGTATGCTGACGAGAGCGTCTGGAGCTCGGCTTCCCTCGACAGACAGACCACTTCGCGCGTGGAGCCCTCGCGATCGCGAGCCGCGTCGCATCAACTTCCAGAGGAGCAGAGAGATGTCCTTCCGACGTCATTACGTGATTGCCCCTTTCCTCGCCGCCGCCGGGATCGCAGCCGAGGCCGGCGGCTGCGCGGCCACGGAGGAGAGGAGGGCGCCGACGGTCGACCCGAAAGAGGAGGCCGCGAGCGGCGGAGGCGGCGCCTTCGAGCCGAGCAGCGCGACCGGGGACGCGCCGATCGGCGGAGGGGGGTTCGGCGCGATCGGCGAGGGCGGCTTCGATGAGGGGGCCTCGTGCGCCCAGACGAGCGCGGAGGCCACGCTCCTGCCGCTCGACATGCTCGTCCTCCTCGATCGCTCCGGCAGCATGCTCGGCTCGAAGTGGAGCGGCGTCACGAGCGCGATCTCGACCTTCGTGAACGACTCCGCCTCCGCCGGGATGAACGTGGGACTGACCTACTTCCCGATGGGCACGAACGGACAGAACGACTGCGACCACACCACCTATGACGAGCTCGCGGTCGCGATCGGCGAGCTGCCGCTGAACACGCCGGAGATCTCCGCCTCCATCCAGCGCACCGCGCCGGGCGGCGGGACGCCCATGCGCCCGGCCCTCCAGGGGGTGCTCGCGAACGCGACCGCCTACAAGGACGCGAACCCGTCCCACAAGGTCATCGTCGTGCTCGCGACCGACGGCGATCCGTCGGGCTGCGCCAGCAACACCGTCGCGGATACCGCGGAGATCGCGCAGCGGGCGCTCAACTACAACGGTGTCCAGACCTACGTCATCGCGGTGGAAGGCTCGACGCTATCCAACCTGGACCAGATCGCCGTCGCCGGCGGGACGACGCGCGCGTTCGACGTCACCGCGGACGTCGCCGCGTTCTCGACGAAGATGGCCGAGATCCGCGCCTCCGCCCTGCCGTGCGAGCTCCTCATCCCCGAGCCGCCGGAGGGTGCGACCCTGGACAAGAGCCGGGTCGCGGTCAAGCTCGCGCCCGGGAGCTCCGGCGCGCTGGAGATCCCGAAGGCGGACAACCAGGCCGACTGCGGCTCCGGGCCCGGGTGGTATTACGATGACGAGCAGCTCCCGACGAAGATCATCCTCTGCCCTGCGTCCTGCGCGGCGGTCCAGGGCGAGGTCCACGCGGAGCTCAATGTGCTCTTCGGGTGCGAGCCGAAGCTGAACTGAGCCCCTGGCGCCGCACCCCGATCGCCCGCGCGGGCCTCATGGGCGCCTCGGCGCCTCGGTCTTCAAGGCGTCGAGCGCCGCCGAGAGCTCGGCCTCGGTGAACGGGAGCCGCGCGAGGGCCGCCTGCTCGTCGGCGAGCGCGAGCTCGATCTCGCGCTGCGCGTCGCGGGCCCGGAGCACCCACGCGGAAGACTCCCCGGTTCGGTCCCCCAGGCGGACGGTGCCGGCGAGCATCTTCTGCCCCTTCTCCAGGAGCACGCGGTAGCGCAGGCGCATCGCCCCCTCGAAGAGCTGCTTCTTCCTCGGGGTGTCGGCGCTCCGCGGCGGCGGCACCTGCATCACGTCGCGGTGGAGCTCCTTGTAGAGCTGCCCGATGCGGTAGCCCGCCATCGCCGACCAGTGGGCGTCGAGGCTGCGCATCGCCTCGGTGTAGGCGCTCTGCGCGTCGAGCAGCCCCTGGCAGCGCCGCTCCAGCGCCTCGGCGAAGTCCGCGGGCACCGGGACGAAGGTGATCGCCTCGCTCCGGCGCCGCCGCACCTCGCCAAGGGCGAAGCTCACCTGCGCGAGCTCGATCGGCGGCTTGCCCGACTCGCCCAGCCGGTGCGCCTCGATGAGATCGCGCGCGACGGCGACCTGACGCGCCGCTTCATCGACGAGGTCCTGCTCGACGAGGCCGAGGGCGAGCGCGCCGCGCGCCTCGATCGCCTCCAGCACGGTCAGGTCGCCGAGGCGGAGCAGGCGGCGCGACACCTCGACGAGCTCGGGCCACAGCTCGAGGGCCGCCGCCGCCCGCGCGAGGCGGAAGAGGGCGCCGCGCGCGACCGCATGGTCCGGGAAGCGCCGCGCTACCTCGCGGTAGCGCTCGGCGGCGAGCGCCCGGTCGCCGAGCGCCTCGTGCGCCAGCCCGGCATTGAACAGGCTCGGCGGCGCGACCTCGCCGTCGGGCGAGAGGCGGACGAGCCGCTCGAAGAGGGGAGCCGCCTCGCGCGCCCTGTCCGCCAGGAGCAGCGCGCGCGCCCGCTCGAACTCCGCCGCGAGCTCGGCGTCGGAGTAGGGGGACACGACGACCGGCGCGAGCTCGACCGGCCCCCGCGCCGAGGCCGGCTGCGGCGATCGCGCGCGGGCCGGCGCCGTGGCCCCGGATGTGCATCCGCCCAGGGCGACCGTGAGGGCCAGAAAAGCGACCGGAACGAGGCAGGATCTCGACATTGCCGGGGAAGGATAGCCCCACGCTCGAGGTTGTTCCGCTGGGTGCATGGACGGAGATCCCGAGCCTGGCCGTCCGGAACGAAGGTGGATTGCTGTGCGTGTACGGCGATTCCTGTATCCGGCGGCTGTTTCGTGAAATGCGAAGAGGCGCCGCCCCTACAAAAGGTCTGCATCGTGCCGACACGATGCGGTAATCTCGCATTCGTTCATCAGGCCGTTGTCTCGGCTCGTAGCTCGGTCAGCGGCGATCTCCTCTCCAGCGAAGACAGAGCGAGGGCTTCTGTTGTGGGCCCTCGAAAGCATCACGGCCCTGTGGGGCCTTGGAGGTGGGTACATGAAGCATCAAATCGTCTCTCCCCGCATGATGATGGCAGTCGGCACGGAGCAGCGGCTGAGCCTGGCCGAAGCGCGTCATCGGGAGCTCGACTCGCGCCTCAGGCAGCTGGGTCGACGCGCTTTCTTGACACCCGGGGAGCGGATGGAGGCGGCCCAGCTCAAGAAACACAAGCTCGCAGCGAAGGACGAGATCGAATCCCTGCGCCGACGGATGTCGTAGCGCCCCCCAGCTGACCCGCGATCCCGAGCGCCGCGCACGGCGCACGGCACGTTCCTCTTCCCCCGTTCCAGTACAGCCATCCGGCGCGCACACGCTGCGCGAAAGCTGCCAGCGCGAGGCGCTCGCGCGGCAGGCGACCCGCAGCGCGAAGCTCGCACCGCGAGGCGCACACGCAGCGCAACGCTCGCACCGCGAAGCTCGCTCGCACCGCAACGCTCGCACCGCGAAGCTCGCTCGCACCGCAACGCTCGCACCGCGAGGCGCACACGCAGCGCAATGCTCGCACCGCGAGGCGCACACGCAGCAAGAGGCTCGCTCGCGAGAGAGATGCTCGCGGCGCGCCGTGGCGGCGGTCCGCAGGTCGCGAGGACCTCGCAGACGTCAGCGCGCGCAGGTCAGAGCGTGGGCGCCGTCGGCTCCGGCGCATCCGCGGGCGCGGCGGGAGCGGCGGGCTGCGACGCTGCGTCGGGTGCGGCGTCGTTCTCGGGCAGCGCCTCGGCGCCGCCGTACACGTCGCGGTTGAGGTCCGCGAGCGTCTCGGTGAGGCGATTCTTCTGCTCGCTGCTGATACCCCCGGGCGTCTGCTTCTCGATGGCCGCGGCGAGCCCGAGCCAGTGGCGCGCGTTGTCGCGGTAGCCCTTGCGCGGATCGGCCACCCCGGTGCCCTGCGGCGCGAGATCGGCCAGGCGGTAGTCCGTCATGCCCCGCAGGTAGGCGTACTGCGCCTGCTCCGGGAGCGAGAACGAGTCCGTGTCGTGCTCGAGCACGCGGAACAGCGCCAGCGCCTGCTCGAACCGGTTCGCCTCGTAGTGGCTGCGGGCCCGATCGAGATCCTGCGTGTAGGTAGCGCACCCCGTAGCGAGGGCGAGAGAGGAGAGGAAGAGGACGCACGAGACCAGGCGGCGCATGCGCGGAGGGTATCTCCCGCGTCGCGGCGCGATCAAGCGGGAAGGCGGCGGTCGACGCGCCGCCCGTCGCGCTGGCGCACGCCGCCAGCCCCGCGGCGTCGACGGCCCCCCGCGTCGCCGGCCTCACTGCGTCGCCGGCCCCCCGCGTCGCCGGCCCCCCGCGTCGACGGCCTCACTGCCTCGCCGGCCCCTCGCGTCGCCGGCCCCTCGCGTCGACGGCCCCCCGCGTAGCCGGCCTCACTGCGTCGCCGGCCCCCCGCGTCGCCGGCCTCGCTGCATCGCCGGCCTCGCCGCGTCGCCGGCCCCGCTGCATCGACGGCCCCGCTGCGTCGCCGGCCCCGCTGCGTCGCCGGCCTCGCTGCATCGCCGGCCTCGCTGCGTCGACGGCCCCGCCGCGCTGGCGCGCGCTGCCGACCTCCGCCGCGGCGTGGCGCCTCGCAAGCTGCCCGCCGCCACGCCGGAAGGCGGTGCGCAGCGGCGCCGGGACGGCCATTGCGCCGCGCGCCGCCGGGACGGCCATTGCGCCGCGCGCCGCCGGGGCGGCCATTGCGCAGCGCGCCGCCGGGGCGGCCATTGCGCAGCGCCACCGGAATGGCCGTCACGGCCGGCCAAGCGCGAATCGGCGCGGGGCCCGGGCGGGCCCGGAGGGCCGGCGTTGCCCCGCGCGGGCAGCGGGCGTAGCGTGCGCGGCGTTACCGAAACGCGAGCGCGGCCGCAGGCCGGGCCGCCCCGAAGCAGCGTGGAAGACCGGCTCAGGCTCCGCGGCGTGCGGCGCGCGTCGAGATGAAGAAGGAATCCGACATGGAGCGTGGACCAGCAGAGCCATTGAAGGACGGCGCGAGCGCGCGGCCGCCCCAGGAAGAGGCGCTGCCGCGGCAATTTGGCAAGTACACGCTGATGCGCAGGCTCGCCGTCGGAGGAATGGCGGAGCTGTTCCTCGCCCTGCACCGGCCCTTCGCCGGCTTCGAGAAGCTCGTCGTCATCAAGCGGATCCTCCCCTCGATGAACAGCGACAAGGGCTTCATCGAGATGCTCCTGCACGAGGCCAGGATCGCCGCCACGCTCTCCCACCCCAACATCGTCCAGATCTTCGACGTCGGACAGGTCGACGGGAAGTTCTTCATCGCGATGGAGCACGTCCACGGCGAGGACATCCGCTCGATCGTCCGGGCGATGAAGAAGAAGAACATCGCCGAGCTCCCCCTCGAGCACACGCTCTCCATCGTGACCGGCATGTGCGCCGGGCTCGCCTACGCCCACGAGAAGCGCGATCTCGACGGGGCGCTGCTCCAGATCGTGCACCGGGACATCTCGCCCCAGAACATCGTCGTCACCTTCACGGGCGACGTGAAGATCGTGGATTTCGGGGTCGCCAAGAGCTCGGTTCAGGGCCTCGAGGACACGCGGGACCGGCAGGTGAAGGGCAAGCTCCCGTACATGTCGCCAGAGCAGGCGTCCGGCGAGCAGGTCGACTGGAGGACCGATATCTTCGCCGCCGGCGTGATCCTGTTCGAGCTGACGACCGGCAGGCGGCTGTTCAAGGGGGCGAACGACCGCGAGACGCTGGAGCTCATCTGCGAGCAGGACTATCCGCTCCCGAGCGAGGTGTGCCCGGGGTACTCCCCTGCCCTGGAGCGGATCGTGATGAAGGCCCTCGCGAAGGAGCGAGAGGCGCGGTACCAGAGCGCCCGCGAGATGCAGAGCGACCTGGAGAGGGTGATCCGGGAGGAGCAGATCCCGGCCTCGCAGGTGAGCCTCACGCACTGGATGCAATCGCTGTTCGAGGAGAAGCTTAGCCAGCAGAACGAGGCGCTCCTCGAATGGAAGCAGCTCGCCGACGGGGTCGCCGCGCGGCAGGGGGCGGGCTCCCACGACGGGACGCTCACCAACGGGACCGGCATGGCGAGGGGCAGCCTCGTCGAGGCGCCCGCCCGGCAGGGCCTGCGGAGGCGCTGGGTCGCCGGCGCGGCGGTCGTGGCCGCGGGGGCTGGCGCCTTGGTCGCCATGGAGCTCCAGCCAGGCCAGGAGACGGCTCGCCAGGAGGAGGTCGCCGCGGCCGCGACGGCGCCCGAGCAGCGCGAGCCGGCGGTGGAGGCGAAGGGCTGGCTCGAGATCTCGTCGCAGCCGGCGGGGTGCGCGATCTGGATCGACGGCGATCTCCGGAAGGAGACGACGCCGGCCCGGATCGAGAACCTGCCGCTCGATCGGGAGATCCGGGTGAAGGTCACCCGGGAGGGGCTCGAGCCGTACAGCGAGACGGTGACGCTGGACACGGAGAGGCCCTCGAGGAGCGTGTCCGCGGCGATGAAGGCGGGCTCCGTGACCGTCGTGCTCAAGGTGGAGCCCGAGCCGGTCGTGTGGCTCGACGGCAAGCCGTGGAGCGGCGATCCGGGCAGGCTCGACAACCTGTCCGCTGGCGAGGAGCACACGCTGGTTATCGCCGCGACCGGGTACACGACGAGGACGGTGACGTTCGTGGCGGAGCCGGGCGAGACGAGGATCATCCGGGAGAAGCTCCGGAAGAGCGAGCCGGCGAGGGACCGGCCGGCGCCCGGCGGCGGGACGGCCAGGGTGCGCGCCTCGGCGAAGGGCGGCTCGTGCCGCATCATCGTCAACGGGGAGCAGGTCGGAGCGACGCCGGTCGAGGCGCCCGTGCGCCCGGGGACGGTCAGGGTCAGCTGCGTGCCGCAGCGCGGGCCGTCGCAGTCGCGGGCGATCAAGGTGGCCGCCGGGGAGACGGCGAGGGTGTCGTTCAAGCTGGATTGAGGCGCGAGCCTGCGCGTGGCGCGAGAGTCGATCTTCTCCGGTCTCAACAATGTGGCCGTGTACTCATTGCTACGGCCCGAGCTCAACACCTGCTTCGGCTTCACCGAGAATGAAGTCGAAGCGCTCCTCGATAGGGCAGGCGAAGGGGCGCGCCTCGGCGACGTGCGGGCCTGGTACAACGGCTATCTCTTCGGCGGGCGGGTGGTCTATAACCCGTGGTCGATCCTCAGCTTCCTCTCCAGCGCCGACAAACGCCTGCGGGGATACTCGAGGAGCGGCTCGCCCGGGCTGGCGGCGGTATCGACCGGCTCCGGACAGCGCTGCTCCGAGGCGATGCAGAGGGGTTCGCGCGTCAGCTCCAGGCCTTCGCGCGGATCTCCTCTCGTTCCACGACCCGGGGACGATCGATCCCGAGCGGGTCTATCACGCGTTCTTGCTGGGCCTGCTGGGCGCGCTGGAGCCCGATCATCAGGTGCGCTCCAACCGGGAGTCCGGCCGCGGGAGACCCGATGTGCTGATCCGGCCGGTGCAGGCAGGTCAGCCCGGCGTCGTCCTGGAGCTCAAGCTGACCGCACCGGGCAGAACGCCGGAGCAGGCGCTGGACGAGGGCCTGGAGCAGATACGGGAGAAGGACTATGCGGCCGAGCTGCGCGCCGCCGGCGCAGCGCCGGTGCACGCCTTCGCGGTGGCGTTCGACGGAAAGCAGGTATGGGCACGGGCAGAGCCGGCTGGGCTCAACCCCCAAGCCGCCTCCCGATGAGCCGCGCCGCCAGCTCGCGCAGCCAGTCCGCCCGCCGCGCGTCGGGCGGCACGAGCCGCCCCGTGCGCGCGGCCTCCAGGATCGCGGCCGTCTCGGGCGTCGGGTCGGCGCACTCCTCTAGCACGCGGAAGATCGTCGCATCCTCGTGCGTGACGCCCGCCTCCGCCACCCAGGCGTCCACCGACGCCGCGAACGCAGGATCCCCTGGGAACGGCTGCTCTACCGCGCTGCTCGGGCCGAGCCCGTTGATGCCGCCGATCACGAGGTCCTTGCGGTCCTTGTAGGTCAGGCCCGCGAGCTCCTCGGGCAGGAGCGGGCGGCCGATCCAGATGTCCTGCACGCCCATGCCGAGCGGGAACTCGAGCCGCCGCTCGAGCGGCTCCGGCGGCAGCGCGCCAGAGAAGCGCACCGGCACCACCGGGACGCCCACCGCCAGCGCCATGTCGATGAACGCGCCGCTCATCTTGCGCACCGACGTGCGGCACTCGAGCGAACGCGTGCCCTCGACGTGCACCATCACGCCCTTGCCAGCCCCCTGCATCTCGGCCCCGAGCTCCGCGATGATGCCCCCTAGCGACGCCTTGTCCTCGCGATCGAAGTACGTGATCACCTTCGGGTCGCGCGCGCCCGGGTACGCGAAGCAGTGCGCGAGCAGCGTGCCGAGCCACGTCGTCCGGTGCTCGGCCTTGGCCAGCGTGACCGTGGAGACCCCCGTGAGGCCCGACACCGCGATGCCGAACAGCAGCGACTCCACGCCGACCTGGTGGTTGCCCAGGTAGAGCAGGCTCCGGCCCTTCACGGCGCGGAACGCCGCGGGGTCGACGACGTGCACCCGGCGGATGAACCGCTCGATCAGGCCGAAATACAGGTCCTCCGCGGGCCAGCGGCCGAGCCCCATGGTCGCGCCCCAGTAGCGGCGGACCGGCTCCAGGTCGATCGCGGGCGCGCCGGCGTCGCGGACCACGACCTCGGTGCCCTCGCGCGCCACCGCGAACGGCCAGCGCGTCAGCGGCTGCGCCGAGGAGACCCCGGCCATGGACACGGTCGACGGGTGCACGCCAGCGCGGCGCGCGACGTGATCCTTCACGGCCGCCGCCTCGACGAGATCGCCCGAGGCGGCGTAGAGCTGCGCCACCGTGCCCGGCATCCAGTCCATCGTGCGCACGTCCGCGGGGCCGCAGCGCGTCTCGCCCGTCGCCGGGTCGACGCGCGAGACGGCGAGGTCGACCGGCGCGCGATCGCGCAGGAACGCCCGGCGGATCCCAGGCGGCGCGCCGCCGATGGAGCCCTGCGGGAGCAGCACCTCGACCAGCCGGAGCTCCAGCCAGACGCGCTCTCCCGCCGCCGCCCCGGCCCCGGCGGCGACCCCCGCCCCGGCGGCGCCCTCCGCCCCGGAGGTCCCGCCCTGCGCGATGGCCTGGACCCGGAACGAGACGAAGCGATCCTCGCGCCCCTCGTAACGCACCTCGACGCGCACCGGCCCCTCGGGCGTCGGCCCGAACAGGCGGAGCGACGGGATGCGCGACGGGAACGCGATATGCGCAGGAGGGCTCCCCGGATCCCACAGGAACAGCCGGTCGTGCGGGATCGTGTGGGTCAGCGCGTCGAGCATGCCCTGGTGCAGCGTCCCGGGAGGCACCGTGCCCCTGCGGGGATCGAGCGTCGCCGACGACCCGCGCGCGCCGAGCCGCAGCGCGGTCAGGTAATGGAACGCCGGGCCGTGGAACAGCGTGCCGACCGCGTAGGGGTCGTCCGCCTCCGGCGCGTCGAGCGGCGGCTCCGGCGCCGGGGCGGGCGGGTACGCACCGGCCACGCGCACGCGGCCAGTACACACGGGCTCGAACCGCGACAGCGCCGGGTTCGATGCCTCGCGCCACGCGAGGAGCCGGACGTCGAGGACATCGCCCGAGCCGCTGGCCTCGGCCCGGATGCGCACCGGCCCCGGCACCGGCAGCCAGCGCTGCACCACCACGTCCTCCACGGCCACGACCACGCTGCCCGGGCGCGCCCGCAAGGCAGCGCCGGCCAGCCGGTCGACCATGCTCATCCCCGGGAGCGCCGGGAGCGTCCACGTGGGCCGGTGATCGGCCACCCACCCGTCCGGATCCAGCACCTCCTCGGCGTCCTCGGCCTGCACCGATGGCGGCGCGGCCCGCCCCGCGGGCTCCTCGGCCTGCGCCGTCGGCGCGGCTCGCCCCGCGGGCTCCTCGGCCTGCGCCGTCGGCGCGGCTCGCCCCGCGGGCTCCGCGGGCCGGGAGCTCCGGTTCACGACCCCCGGGAGCGACGCGAGGTGGCGCGCGCTCCCGCGCACGTCGAAGCCGACGTCGCGCCGCGGGCGCGATGAGGGGCCGTCGACGATCCGCACCCCGAGCGTCGCGCCGTAGATGCGGAGGCCGTCGACCCACAGGTAGGACTCGGCGATGACGTAGGGCCCGCGATCGTCGCGACCTACCTCGAGGATGTCGGTCTCGACCGTCACCCGGCGGCTGCCCGGCAGCACCTGGCCCCGGTACCGCCAGGCGTGCTCGTGCCCCGTCATCACCGGCTCGAACCGCGGGTCGCGGAGGCCCGCGTGGAGGTCGTTGTGCAGCATCCAGAACTGGATCGTCTGCAGCATCGCCTCGATGCCGAGCGAGCCGGGCTGGACCGGATCGCCCAGGAAGTGCGCCTTGAAAAACCACTCCGACGCGTGCACGTCCCGCTGCGCGCGGAGGCGGCCGAGCCCCTTCCTGCCGCCGGCCTGCCACAGGCCGTCGATCCGGTCGATCATCAGCAGCGACGGCCGCGCGAGCCCGAGCTTGCCGCCGCAGTACCGCGCGGGGCGCTCGCGCAGGTCGACCTCGAAATCGGACGGCGCCTCGAGCGCGGCGAGCTCCTCGGGCTTCGGCGGGATCCCGATCTGCGTCGCGAGCGCGGCCTTCGGGAAGAAGCCGAACACCGTCTCGAGGTCGTACACCCGGGCGCCGGCGACGCTGCACTCGACCCGGAACGACAGGATGATCATGCCGCTCGAGCGCGAGATGTTCGTGAGCTGCGACGTCGTGCGCAGCGCGCCGCCGGCCGGCGCCGGCAGGACCTCGGCGCGCAGCGTGCCCTTGCCGTCGAGGTTGCGGAAGTAGAGCGCGGACTCGCTCGAGAGCGCGCAGCCAACGTAGCTCGCGAGCCAGCCGCACGTCTGGAGCGCGGCCTCGAGCACCACCGCGAACGGCATCGTGAGGCTCGCGTTCTCGTCGAAGTACCAGGCGTCCTCCGGGACGTCGTACTCGACCTCGACCTTCGCGCCGGCCTTCATCGCCGCCATGGGGCTCGAGACCGAGAGGACCCGGCTCATGAAGTGGTACGGCGGCCCCGGGAGCCGGGCGACGTGCTGGCCCCCATCGAACCTGCGGTAGAGCGGGCCGAACGCGTCCGACGGCCGGCCCCAGGCGCACGAGAGCAGGCTCCGATAGTCGAACGGGAAGCCGCCGACGCGCGAGGCATCAGGAGCGGCGCCGTCCGGCGGCGGCGCGCCCAGCTCGGACCAGGGGACGCGCGCGACAGGCTTCGGCTCGACGTGGCCGTCGAGCAGCTCGGGGGCGCTCGTCAGCGGCCAGTCCGGAGAGAGGCGCAGGCCCACGCGGCGGGCGTGGAACGCCTTGAGGCCGTCGACCGTGCACAGGAAGTCGGCGTACACCGTCGGGCGCGGGCCGTCGTGCACCTCCTCGACGAACACCTCGTACGTGAGCAGCCGGCTCGACGGCACCACCTGGCCGCGGCAGCGGAGCAGGTAGGGGACCTCGGGCACTGGCTCGAAGCGGAAGCCGTCCCCGTCCACCGTGAAGCCCATCGCCGCCATGTAGAACGCGAGCGCCTGCAGGCAGCCCTCGAACATGAGCGTCCCCGGCATGCAGGGGTCGTCCTTGAAGTGGCCCTCGAAGAACCAGCCGTCCTTCGTGATCGGCAGCGTGGCCCGGAGATAACCGCGCTTCCATGGGCCCCCCGCCGGGTCGAACACGTCGATGCGGTCGAAGAACAGCATCGGCGGCGCGCTGATCCGCGGCGTCCTGACGTGGGTGCGCAGGCGCTCGAAGCCGGGGCCGAACGCCGCCGCGCCGTCGCCGGCCGCGAACGCCAGGATGTCGGCGCGATCGAACGCGGACTTCTGGCACGCGATCCGCGGCGGATCGAGGCGAGCGGCCGTCGCGTGCTCGGCGGTCTCCGCGTCCCACAGGACGCCGCCGGAGCTCGCGAGCTCCTCGTCGGTGAAGAAGCCGGCCTGGCCCTTGCGCGTCTTCAGCCGGAGCTCGCCGTTGATCCGGCAATCGTAGTGGAAGAAGAAAAGGCGGACGTCGCCGTGCTTCGCGTGCCCGTCGACGTGGATGTCGTAGACGAGCGTGTCGCCCGGGCGCGGCAGGCCGCCGTAGAAGGTGAGCTCGCAGCCGAGCAGCCGGTAGACGCGCTCGCCCCGGTTCTCGAAGTCCGCGCCGAGCCAGCTGATGAGCAGGAGGTCGGCCTGGCCGCTCTCGATCATGATGCCGGCCGGCATCGCGCCGTCGTGCAGGTACCAGGAGCCCCAGCGCACGTCGGTCTCGGTCCACATCGTGCCGAGCTTCATCGAGCCGGGCTCGGCGTCGATCCCGGTGACCCGATCGGCGAGCAGCAGCGGCGGCATGGGCATGCGCACCTGGCGGCGGTAGCCGTCCTGCTGGGCGAAGAGCGGGCCAAACACGTCGGATATCCGGCCCGAGGCGAGCACCTCGAGCTGCTCGCGGCTGAACCGGGGGCCGCTCGGCGCGAGGGCAGCCGACGCGGGGAGCTCGGGCCTGGCGGCGGGCCGCGGCGGGGGCTGCGGCGCGGCGGCGGGCCGCGGCGGCTCGACGGCGCGCGGCGCCTCGGCGCGGGCGAGGCGCCGCGGCTCGACAGCGCGCGGCGCCTCGACAGCGCGCGGTGGGGGCTGCGGCGACGTGGTGGGCCGCGGCGGCTCGACAGCGCGCGGCGCCTCGGCGCGGAGCGGCGAGGGCTGCGGCGACGTGGTGGGCCGCGGCGGCTCGACAGCGCGCGGCGCCTCGGCGCGGAGCGGCGCGATCCGAGAGACCTGCACCGCGGGGGCCGACTGAACCGCCGCGACAGCGCCCGAGGACGCCTGGACGAGCGTGTCCAGCGCGCGCTGCCGCACCTGCAGGAAGCGGCGGTGGACCTGGGCCTGCTGCTCCACCCAGTCCCTGTGAATCTGCGCGAGCTGGACAGTGAACGCCGCCGCGCCGGCGATCACGTCGTCGGGAATGCCCGCGGCAGGCGACGCGACGACCGCCGGCGCGGCCCACGGCGGCTCGTCCGCGGCGCCTGCGACGACCGCCGGCGCAGCCCACGGCGGCTCGTCGACGACGCCCGCGACGACCGCCGGCGCAGCCCACGGCGGCTCGTCGACGACGCCCGCGACACCAGCGACGAGCGCCACGGCGGCCCGCGGCGCGACGCGCAGCGGCTCGTCCGCGACCAGCGCCGGAGGAGCGTCGGCGGCAGAGAAGCCCGTGGGCCCGGGGTACAGCGGCGGCGAGTCGTCGAGGGCGGACGGCAAAGGCGGCGCAGGTTCCATGGAGTCTCCGGGAGATGAGCTGGAGGCCGCGCCGGGCACGACGATCGCCGGCGGGTGAGCGGGAAACGTGAGCTTCGGCCCGGCAGGAGGCCGCGGCGGCGGGAGGGGCGCGGCCGGACCGCCGGCCCCGATGCGGACCGACAACGAGCCCCCGCCGAGGCCAGCGCAGCGGACCTCGGCGACGCGGACGTCGTCGGACCATGGCGTCCCGTCGGGCTTCCGGGCATGACGGCACGCGAGCACCGCGGCGGCGACGTGCAGCAGGCCGGAGGCGGCGTGCGCGTGGCCGAACCGCGGCGCGAGATCCGTGGCCGACAGCACGAGGCCCGGGTCGGCCGGCTCGTCCACGACCACGGCGAGCACCGGGTGCCGCTGGCGGACGGCGTCGTCGAGGCGCTCGAGCACGAGCACGACCGCCGCGTCGCCCGGGGGCAAGCGGACGCCGAGCGCGTCGAGCGCGGCCACGTGCGCGGGCTCGCACGAGAGATCGACCGCGCCGACGATCGCCGCGTCCACGGCGCCGGACCGCAGGGCGCTCCCCGCGATGCGCAGCGCCCACGGCCCGGAGAGCTCCTCGGCCGCGACAGTGAACGACGGTCCGCCGACGTCGAGCTGGCTGTTCAGCCGGTTCGCTGGGATGTTCGGCATGTTCCCGACGACGCCCGCCGCCTGGAGGGCGGGGATCACCGCGTCCTGCAGCGCGCCGACGTCGACGGACGGCCCGAGCCGCGCCGGCGCCGTCTCGGCGAGCCGCCAGCGCGTCATGTACCGGCACACCTCGGTGTCGGCGCCCATGCCGATGAGCACCGCGGTGCGATCGCGCGGCAGCGCGAGGCCCTCCGTGGCCTCGAGCGCCGCCTCGAGCAGCAGCGTCTGCTGCGCGAGCGCCTGCTGCAGATCGCGCGGCGGGAACCGGAGCTGATCCGCGGGCAGCGCCACGGTCGCGCGGCGGGGATCCGCGCCGCCGCCCGAGAGGAGCGCCTCCGCGAACGCCCGGACACCGCCGAGCTCACCGACGCACAGCCCCATCGCCACCACGGCGAGGTGGCCCGCCGGGGCGGTCTCCGCGGCAGCGGCGTCCGAGGCGCCGGGGCGCGGCGCGGCGCTGGCTGCACGGGCCGGCCGCGCCGCGGGCTCGTACGCCTCGACGAGCAGGTGCGCGTTGTTCCCGCCGAACCCGAACGCGGAAAGGCCCGCGAGCCGCCGCCCCTCCCAGGGCTCGGCCCGCTGCAGCACCCGGAACGGGCTCGCGGCCACCGCGTCGCTCAGCGGATCGGCGTGCAGCGAGGGCGGGCGGACCCCCGCCGCCATGGCGCCGAGCAGCTTGAGGAGCCCGGCCGCGCCGGCCGTCGTGACGAGGTGGCCGAGGTTCGACTTGAGCGAGCCGAGCGGGACCTCGCGGCGGCCGAACACCTCGGTGAGCGTCGCGACCTCGGTCGCGTCGCCGAGCGGGGTGCCCGTCGCGTGGCACTCGAGCAGCGAGACCTCGCGGGGATCGAGGCCGGCCATGGCGTACGCGGACCGCATCGCGCGCAGCTGCCCCTCGACCGCCGGCGCGAGCAGGCCGCGGCCGCGGCCGTCGTTCGACAGGCCGACGCCGCGGATCACGCCGAGGATGGGCCTGCCCGCGGCCTCGGCATCGGAGAGGCGCTCGAGCACCACGAACGCCGCGCCCTCCGCCGGGACCAGGCCGTCAGCCTCCGACGAGAACGGGCGGCTGCGCCCGGTGCGGCTCATGGCCGACAGCGCACAGAACCCGATATGGATGAAGAGATCGTCCGACCGGCACACAGCGCCGGCAAGCATCCGGTCGACCTCGCGGCGCTGCAGGCGCTCGCAGGCGAGCGCGATCGCGTAGAGCGACGACGCGCACGCGGCGTCGAGCGCGAACGCCCCGGCCCCGAGGCCGAGCACGTCGGCGAGCAGGTGGGCGGGCAGCCCCGACATGAACCGGTTGCGCGGGTCGGGCCGCGGGACGCCGGCGAGATCGCCGAGCCACGCCGACTCGACCCACGCCGACATCGCCGACGAGGGGAACGAGAGGTTCCCGAGCACCGCGCCAGCGCGGTCGGACCGGCCCTCGTGGCCGGCCTCGCGCAGCGCCTCGCGGCCGGCGTAGAGCACCCACTGGAAGAGGGGGTCGAGCGCGAGCAGGGCCTCGGGCGGACCGCCGCGCCGCGGGAACGGGTCCCCGGCGAGCACGCGGCGGAAGCGCTCGTCGAACCCGGTGACGTAGCCGCCGCGGTCGCTCCACGCGCGGTCCTTCACGTCGCGCAGGTCGCGCGTGTCGCGCGGGCCGCGCGGGTCTTCGGCGAGCGCGCGCTCGCGCGAGAGCCGCCAGCGGCCTTCGGGGGCGGCGGACAGGAGGTCCCTGCCGGCGAGCACGTTGTCCCAGAGGGCCGCGGGGTCGAGCGCGCCCGGCAGGACGCACCCGCGGCCGACGATGGCGATGGGCTCGAACACGGTGCCTTTGATCACGCCTGGCCGCGCGCCGCGTCGGGGCGGAGGACGTACTGCACGTCGCGCAGCTCGGCGACGAGCGTGCCCTCGTTGTCGACGAACGCGATGTCCGCCATCGTGCGGTCGCGGCCCATGATCTGTCCGCGCACGACGGCGCGCAGCGGGCCGTCGGACGGGCCCTCGGCGAAGGTGTGCAGCGCGCCCACGGACATCGGGAGCGCCGCGCCGCCGAGCACGTGCTGCGTCCACAGCGTCGCGAGCTGCAGCCCGCCGTCGAGCGCCGCCGGGTCGGTCTTCCACGGCTGGGCCACCCAGCCGGCCTCGCGCAGACCGACGACCGTCCCCGCGATCCCCTCGCGGCTCACGCCGTCGAGCTGCCGGATCACCTGGAAGTCGCGGCCGTGGAAGAGCGTGTGGCCGTCGTACAGGTCGTCGCCGCCGCTCCACGGGCCGAGCGACGGCGCGGTGGGGCCCCTCGGGGCCACGCGCTCGGCGAGCGGCTTCATCTCGATGGTCGCCGCGTAGTGCAGCGCCCCCTGGGGCCCGCGCAGCTCGGCCGCGAGCACCGCGCCGTGGCCGTTGCTCACCTCGCGGCAGTCGACGCGGAACACCTCGCCGCCCGACTCGTACGCCGCGAGCTTGATCCCGCGCAGGACCCTCACGTCGCGGAACTGGGTCACGACGAGATCCGGCCGGCACGCGCGCGCAGCGCGGGCGAACCACTCGAGCGCGATCACCACCGGCACGACGGGGACGCCGTTGATGGCGTGATCGCCGAGGTAGGGGTGCGTCGCGCGGTCCGCACGGACGGCCAGCGCGACGCGCCGGCCGTGATCGGGGGCGCCGGGGGCGGCGAGGGTCTTCGGCTCCGCGCCGAGCACTACCTCGACCGCGCCGGACGAGGCGGCGCCCGGCGCGCCCGCGCCGCTGTCGACCGGGCCGTCGCACAGCTCGTCGATCAGCATCTTCGCGCCCGCCGCGAGCGGGATGAGCGGGACGCCGAGCTGCGCGAAGTGCGCCTCGAGCGCCGCGTTCACCATGCCGCCCTGCCACGGGCCCCAGCCGAGCGACTTCACCCGGCAGCCGGGGCGGCGGGCGGCCTCCGCGGCGGCGACCTTGTTCAGGACCTCGTTCGCCATCGCGTAGTCGCACTGCCCCTTGTTACCGCTGCGCGCGGCGATCGAGCTGAAGAGGACGATCGCCTTGAGCGGCTCGCCCGCGGTCGCGCCGAGCAGGGCCCGGAGGCCGTCGACCTTCGTGTTGAACACGCGGTCGAGCTGCTCGACCGTCTTCTCGGCGATGAGCTTGTCGGCGAGCACGCCCGCGCCGTGGACCACCGCCGTGACGGGGCCCAGGGCGCCCCGCACGCCGTCGAGCGCGGCGGCCACCGCGCGCGCGTCGTTCACGTCGGCCGAGACGTAAAGCGCCTCGCCGCCGGCCGCGCGGATCGCGTCGAGCGTCGCGCGGACCTCGCGGTTCGCGAGGATCTTCGCGACCTGCCGGCCGATCTCCGCCGGGGTCGCCTTCTGCCCCGCGGCGGCCGCCGCCTTGATCAGCGCCGCCTTGAGCGCGGCCTCGCCGTCGGCCCCGAGGCACGCAACCGGATCGTCCTCGAGCGCGGTGCGGCCGAGCAGCGCGAACCTCGCGCGGCTGGCCCTGGCGAGCGCGATCAGGGTCGCCGCGGTCACGCCGCGCGCGCCGCCGCTAGCGACGACCACGTCAGAGGGCCCGAGGGGGAGCGGCCCGGGCTGAGCGTCCTGCCGGACGCTGAGCAGCGTGGTGCGCCGGCCGTCTTCGCGCAGGCCGATCTCGAGCTCGACGCCGCCGGAGAGGAGCTCCGTCGCGATCGCCTCGGCGATCTCGCCGGCGGGCCGGCCGCCGCGCTCGATGTCGATCGCGCGGCAGGACGCCTCGGCCCACTCCAGCGCCGCGGTCTTCGCGAGGCCAGGCAGCCCGCCCACCCAGGCGCGATCCGAGCCGGCGAGGCCGAAGTCGCCGCCGGTGTCCTGGACCGTGACGAACAGGGCCGGCTTCGCCGCGATCGCCTGGGCGGCGAGGAACGCCTCGCGGTGGACGGCGAGCGCCTCGTCGACCGTGTCGAAGTCGCGCAGGCCGCCGAGGAACACGGCGCCGCGGGCGCCGCGGGGCACGGCGGGCGCATACTCGGCCGCGACCCCGCGCGCCTCGAGGGCCGCGGCGAGCGCGGGGCCGATCGCATCGTGGCCGGTCACCACCACGGTGCCGGCGTCGAAGAGGCCGGGCATCGCGAGGCCAGCGGCGGGCGCCGGGACCTCGGCGAGCGTCCACCGGCCGAGGTGCGCGGAGGCCGCTTCCTCGGCGGGCGCCGCGGGGGCGGCGCTCGCGGCCGGACCGAGCTTCGCGCGGAGGTGGTCGACGACCTGGCCGAGCGTGCGCAGCTGCGCCAGCGCGGAGGCGTCGACCTCCGACAGCCCGGGCGTGCGGTCCCGCACCGCCGACAGGATCTCCACCCGCTTGATGCTGTCGATCCCGAGATCGCTCTCCAGCTCCATCTGCAGCCCGAGCATCTCGGCCGGGTAGCCTGTCGTCTCCGCCACGACCGACATCACCACCCGCTCGACCTCCGCGGACGCAGCCGGCGCCGCGGCGGAAGCCACGGCGGCGACGGCCGGCGCGGTGGCGGGCGACGTGGCAGCGGCTGCTGCGGCCGGCGATGCGACAGCGCTGGCGGCCGGCGTGGCGGCGGGCAGCGAGGCGCGGAGGTGGTCGACGACCTGGCCGAGCGTGCGCAGCTGCGCCAGCGCGGAGGCGTCGACCTCCGACAGCCCGGGCGTGCGGTCCCGCACCGCCGACAGGATCTCCACCCGCTTGATGCTGTCGATCCCGAGATCGCTCTCCAGCTCCATCTGCAGCCCGAGCATCTCGGCCGGGTAGCCTGTCGTCTCCGCCACGACCGACATCACCACCCGCTCGACCTCCGCGGACGCAGCCGGCGCCGCGGCGGAAGCCACGGCGGCAACGGCCGGCGCGGTGGCGGGCGACGTGGCAGCGGCTGCTGCGGCCGGCGATGCGACAGCGCTGGCGGCCGGCGTGGCGGCGGGCAGCGAGGCGCGGAGGTGGTCGACGACCTGGCCGAGCGTGCGCAGCTGCGCCAGCGCGGAGGCGTCGACCTCCGACAGCCCGGGCGTGCGGTCCCGCACCGCCGACAGGATCTCCACCCGCTTGATGCTGTCGATCCCGAGATCGCTCTCCAGCTCCATCTGCAGCCCGAGCATCTCGGCCGGGTAGCCTGTCGTCTCCGCCACGACCGACATCACCACCCGCTCGACCTCCGCGGACGCAGCCGGCGCCGCGGCGGAAGCCACGGTCGCTGCGGCAGGCGCAGCGGCGACGGCCGTCGCGGCGGTGACCGCCGGCCTGCTGCCCGCAGCCGGTGCGGCGGCGGGCAGCGACGTGCGGAGGTGGTCGACGACCTGGCCGAGCGTGCGCAGCTGCGCCAGCGCGGAGGCGTCGACCTCCGACAGCCCGGGCGTGCGGTCCCGCACCGAGGAAAGGATCTCCACCCGCTTGATGCTGTCGATCCCGAGATCGCTCTCCAGCTCCATCTGCAGCCCGAGCATGGAGACGGGGTATCCCGTCTTGTCCGCGACCACGTCGAGGACCATCCGTTCGAGATCGGCCCCCGGCGTGGCGGCAGCCGTCGCCTGCGTTGCCACGGCGGGCGCCGCCGGCGCCGCGACCGCTGCCTTCGCTGCCGCGGTGGGCGCCGCAGCAACCCGAACCGGCGCTGCCGCGGCGGGCGCAGGCGCCGCGACCGCTGCCTTCGCCGCTGCCTCAGGCGCAACGACCGCTGCCTTTGCTGTCGCGGCAGGCGCCGCCGCGACGGCGGCATGGAGCTCTCCACCCGCGCCATTGAGGCCGTCCTGAATCGCGCTGCCCCTGCCCCCACCGGCGCGCGCCAGCACGCCTGCGGGCCCCAGGGACGCCTCCGAGATGGGCCCGGCGTGCACCGGAGCGAGGAGCACGGGCGCAGGCCGTACCTCGGGCGCCGTCGTGGCGACGACCGCGTACGGAGCACCGGTCGCGAGCGCGGCGAGCCCTGCGAAAGAGGCCTCGGCCGCCTGCAGGAAGGCGATGTGGCTCTCGGCCATCGTGCGCTGGTACACGCCGTGGGCTTCCGCCGTGGCGCGCTGCGCCTCCTGGTAGGCAGCCAGCCACGACGCACTCGCCGCCGGCGCCCGCGCGCTCACCATCGGCTGCGACGCGCTCACCATCGGCTGCGACGCGCTCACCATCGGCTGCGACGCGCTCACCATCGGCTGCGACGCGCTCACCATCGGCTGCGACGCGCTCACCATCGGCTGCGACGCGCTCACCATCGGCTGCGACGCGCTCACTGCCGGCGCCGCGCTCACCGCCGGCCGCGCCGCGCTCACCGCCGGCGCCGCGCTCACCGCCGGCGCCGCGCTCACCGCCGGCTGCGACGCGCTCACTGCCGCCGCCGCGCTCACTGCCGGCCGCGCCGCGCTCACTGCCGGCCGCGCCGCGCTCACTCCCGGCGCCGCCGCGCTCACTCCCGGCGCCGCCGCGCTCCCCGCCAGCCGCGCCGCGCTCCCCACCGCCGCGCCCGCCGCCGCCCTCGCCGCCTCCGGCGCCGGCTTTTGCGTCGGCCGCGCCGCGCTCGCCTTCGGCAGCTCCTTCGCGCCGCCCTGCGGCGGGTACGGCTTGCCGTAGTTGCTGCCGTTGATCGGCAGCGCCAGCTTCGGCTTCGGCAGCGCCCGCGGATCCGCGGGCGCCGCGAAGCCGTCCCACAGGACGCGCGCGTCCAGCGGGACCCCGGCCACGGCGAGCCGCGCCACCGCCTCGAACAGGCTCGTCACGCCGTGCTTGCCCTTCCGGTCGAGCGCCACGGCGCGGTGCGGCCGGCCGCTCAGGATGTCGCCGACGAGGTTCGTCAGCACCGACCCCGGCCCTACCTCGACGAACGTGCGCACGCCGGCCGCGTACATCCGCTCGATCTGCTCGACGAACCGCACCGGCTCGGCCAGCTGCCGCGCCAGCCTGTCGCGCGCCGCGTCGCCGCCGCCCGGGTACGGCTCGACCTCCGCGTTGCTGTACACAGGCGCGCCCGGCGCCTCCACCGCGATGCCCCCCAGGAACTCGCGGAGCGGCGCGCTCGCCTCGGACACGAGCGGCGAGTGGAACGCCGCGCCGACGTCGAGGCGCCGCGCCTGGATCCCGAGGCCCCGGAGCCGCTCCTCCGCCGCCTCGATCGCCGCCACGGAGCCGGACAGCACCACCTGCTTCGGGCCGTTGTGGTTCGCGACCACCACGTCGCCGAGCCCGAGCGCCCGCACGTCGTCGAGCCCCCGCGGGACCGCGATCATCGCCCCCCGCTCGGACGACGCCGCGCCCATCAGCTCGCCGCGCCGCCGCGCGACGCGCAGGAGGTCCGCCGCCGACAGCGCGCCGGCCGCGTGCAGCGCCGCGATCTCCCCGAAGCTGTGGCCCGCGAAAGCGTCCGCCCGCACCCCGAGCGCCCCGAGCAGCGCGAGGTGGGCGAGGCTCGTCGCGCCGATCGCGGGCTGCGCCCACCGCGTCTCGCGGAGCCGCGCTTCCTGCGCCCGGCGGTCCTCGTCCGAGAACACAGGCCGCGGGAACACCACCTCCTGGAGCGGCGCGTCCCCGATCGCCACGCCCGCCGCCGCGTCCCACGCCGCGCGCGCCGCGTCGAACGTCATCAGCACGTCGGCGCCCATGGCCACGTACTGGCTCCCCTGCCCCGGGAACAGGAACGCCACCTGCCCCGGCGCCTCGCCGCCCGCGCAGTACACGAGCGGCGCGGCGAGCGCCTGCTCGGGCTTCGCCCCGAGGTGCGCCGCTACCTGCTCGAGCTTCCTCGCGAGATCCGCCTCGTCCGTCGCGCAAAGCCCGAGCCGCGCGGGCCGCGACGCGTCGAACGAGAGCACCGACTCCCGCGCAAGGAAGCGCAGGATCTCGGGCGTCTCCGCCGCCTTGGCCAGCGCCCGGGCGCGGTCCGCGAGCGCCGCCGGGGTGTCGGCCGACAGGAGGACGAGCTCCGCGGGCAGAGCCCGCACCCGCCACGCCCTCGGCGCCGGGCCCGTGTACTCCTCCAGCGCCACGTGGAAGTTCGAGCCGCCGAACCCGAACGAGCTCACCGACGCCCGCCGCGGGTGATCGGACGCGCGGATCCACGGCCGCGCCTCGGTATTCAGATAGAAAGGAGTCTTTTCTATCTCGAGCTTGGGGTTCGGCTTGTCGACCTTGATGGTCGGCGGGAGCACCTTGTGGTGCAGGGCCATGATCGCCTTGAACAGGCCCGCCGCGCCGGCCGCCGCCTTGGTGTGGCCGATCTGCGACTTCACGCTGCCGAGCGCGCACCACTGCCGATCAGCGCGCCCCGACTCGTCGAACATGGCGCGCAGCCCCTCGAACTCGGCCGCGTCGCCGGCCTTGGTCCCGGTGCCGTGGGCCTCCATCAGCTCCACTGTGTCGGGGCCGTACCCGGCGGCCGCGTAGGTCCGGCGCAGCGCCTTCGCCTGCCCTTCCGGCACCGGCGCATAGACGCTCTTGCTCCGGCCGTCCGAGGACGAGCCGATCCCGCGGATCACCGCGTACACCCGGTCCCCGTCGCGCTCGGCGTCGTCGAGCCGCTTGAGCGCGACCATCGCGATGCCCTCGCCGAGCAGCGTGCCGTCGGCCTTGTCGGAGAACGGGCGGCAGTCGCCCGACCTCGACAGGGCCGGCGTCTTGCTGAAGCACATGTACATGAAGGCGTCGTTCATCGTGTCGCAGCCGCCCGCGATCACGAGGTCGGATTGTCCGAGCGCGAGCTCGTTGATCGCCATCGACATCGCCGACAGCGACGACGCGCACGCCGCGTCGGTCACGCAGTTCGTCCCGCCGAGGTCGAGCCGGTTCGCGATGCGCCCGGCCACGACGTTGCCGAGCAGGCCCGGGAAGCTCGACTCCTGCCATGGCACGTACTTCCCCGCGATCGTGTCGCAGGCGCGCTTCACCTCGTCCTCGGGATACCCGAGCTCCCGGAGCGCCCTCGCCCAGACCGGCCGCTGGATCCGGCTCACCATGGAGGCGAGGAGCTCCTGCGCCGACGTGACGCCGAGGATCACGCTCATCCGCTCGCGGTCCATCGACTCGAACTGCCCCTGCGCCGCGTCCTCCAGCACCCGCTTCGCCACGATGAGCGCGAGCAGCTGCGTCGTGTCCGTCGCCGGCACGATCGAGGGCGGCACGCCCCACTCCAGCGGATCGAAAGGCACGTTCTTCAGGAAGGCGCCGCGCTTCGCGTAGGTCTTGTCCGGGGCGGACGGGTCGGGATCGTAGTAGTCCTCGATCAGCCAGTGCGTCTCCGGGACGTCCGTGATCAGGTCGGTTCCGGCCAGGATGTCGCGCCAGAAGCCGTGAGCGTCGAGCGAGCCGGGGAAGATGGCGCTCACGCCGACGACAGCGATGGACGGAATACGCGAGGACGAGGGGTGCATGAAGGACCTCAGGAGATGATCAGGCGCTCAGGCGAGCGGGCGAGGAGTGAAGCTGAAGGCGGCGCTCGGCACGGGGACCCCGTACGTCCGGAGCTGCTGCGCGCGCGTGACGACGGCCGCGCCCTCGAGCAGGTTGCGCGCGACCTGGACCGCGGTGCGGTTCTGCGGGTCCTCGAGGAACGACCCCTTGACCCAGCGGTTGAAGGCGCCCATGGCCGGTCCACACCAGATCTGGTAATCGGCGCGGCGCTTCGGGTCCCCGGCGATCGCCCACTTGCTGGACATGCCGAGATACCAGCGGAAGATCAGCGCCATCTTGTGCTTCGGGTCGCGCGCGGCGCGCTCGAGCTCGGCCGGGTCGCGCTCGGCGAAGAACCGCTCGCAGCCCGACCACACCTCGTCGCACGACATCTGGAACATCTCCCGCTCGACGCGCGCGCGCACGTCGGCCGGCAGCGACTCGATCGCGTCGTGGGCGACGTAGAGGTCGTAGAGCCGCTGCGCGCGGACCCCGAACATCGTGCCGCGCTTGAGCACCTGGACCTGCACGCCGAGCTCGAACATGTCGGCGGCCGGCGTCATGACCACATCCGGGAGGTCGGCCTGGGCGAGCATCTTCTTGCCCTCGTCGGACAGGCCCGACTCGATGCATGACTGGTTGACCGAGCCCGTGAGCACGTACGCGGCCCCGAGCGCGAACGCGGCCGCCACGGTGGACGGCGTCGACAGGCCGCCGGCGGCGCCGACGCGGATCGGGCGGCGATAGCCGTGCTTCGCCGCGAGCTCGTCGCGGACGCCGAGGATCACCGGGAACAGCGCGATGAGCGGCTGGTTGTCGGTGTGCCCCCCGGAGTCCGCCTCGACGGTGATGTCCTCGGCGACGGGGAGGCTCCGCGCGAGCTCCGCCTCATCGCGGGTGAGCCACCCGTTGCGAACGCACGTGTCGAGGATCTCGGCGGGCGCCGGCGACAGGAACCGCGCGGCGACCTCCGGGCGCGAGATCTTCGCGAACAGGTGGTTTTGCCGGTCGATCCGGCCGTCTGGCAGGCGCCTTATGCCGCTGTAGGCGTACCGCACGACCATCGGGTTCAGGCCCATGTAGGCGGCGGCCTCGGCCCGGCGGACACCCTTTCTCAGGTAGAGCTCCACCGTGTCGCTCTCGAGCCGGGGCTGGTTCGGAGCGTGGATGAGGTTGCAGCCCCAGGTGGGGCCTTCCGTGCCGAGCGCGGCGATGATCTCGTCGACCGCCTGCTCGATCCGGTGCAGCCCGAGGCCGGCCGCGCCGAAGAACCCCAGCATCCCGGCCTTCGCCATCGCGATCGTGAGCCGCGTCGTGTGGATACCGTTCGCCATGGCGCCGGCCACGTAGGGGAAGCGCAGGCCGTGGACCTCGAGGAACGAGCGGTCGCCGAGCCACTCCGGGTACAGCGCGGGCAGCGTGCCCAGGAGCGGGAACGTGGGGACCCCGTTCACCTGATCTTCGCGGATGACCGCGCCGCCGCGCGACACGCCGACGCGCCCCTCCGGCGTCTCGCGCACCACGTGCACCGGCTCACGCACGCAGGAGACGGCCTCGTGCAAGTCGGTCGGGGTGAACGCGGGGAGCCACGGCCCGCTGCGCCAGATGCCGATCGACTGAAGGCCGGCGCTGCGGAGGGCCTGCGGATTCTGTATCATGCTGAGCTGCCTCCCAATGACAAGCTGGCGCTCTATAACACCCGTGGTGAACGCCCCGCGGTAATGGTTCGGTCACGGCGCCGCGGGCGCGGCCCGGGCGCGTTCGACCCCAGGATCAGGCCATGAGAGCGGCTTCCCCCGGCGCGCCCGGTCACGCGGCGTCGTGACGCGCCGCGCCTCCGGCTCCAGATGGCCGCTGCGCGCCGTGCGCCGGCGTGGATGGTGACACTCAACTTTTCTACGTCCGGCGGAACGTGGGCGAGCGCGGCGACGTGCCACGCGCTCCGGCGCCGGCCCCGCGCGTCGCGGTGCGAGGGGACAACGATCCTCCGAGCGGGTCGCCGGGGGCCGGGCAGCGCGGGAGTGTCCTGCTCGAGAGCAAGAGGAGATTGAACCGCCAAGACGCCAGGGACGCCAAGAGAAGAATCAGGACATATATATACAAATATATTATCTTCTTCTCCTCCTGGCGGCTCAATCTTCTTTCTCTCTCTTCTGTCCCCGGAACCGCGAGGCTGTCTGGCGAGCTCGATGGGCGGATCGGTGCGCGTGAAGCCGCCGTGATCCCGGATCCAGCGCCGTCCCCGGCCGACTCCGGTACCTCCAACGGGTCATAGAGCGGCGGTCACCCGCACAGGAGACGGGCCCAGATCGGCGTTTTCGGCGCGGAGGCGCACGAAAGGGCGCTGAGCACCGAAAACGTCGAGGTGGGCCCGTATCCGAAGCGGGTGCCCGCCGCTCTAGAGGGAATAGCCGCCGTCGCTGACCACGAGCGCGCCCGTCATGGTGGCCGACGCGTCCGAGAGCAGGAAGGCGATGACCCCGGCGATCTCGTCGGCGGTCGCGTAGCGGCCGAGGGGCGTGGCCATCGCGGCCATCTGGTCGAACGCGGCGCGCTCGCTGCCGGCCGACGTCACGAGCGACTGGAAGAAGGGCGTCTGCGTCCAGATCGGCGTCTCGACGCCGCCGGGCAAGACGCCGTTCACGCGGATCTTGTCGGGCGCGCCCTCCTTCGCCGCGACGCGGACCAGCTGCGCCGCGCCCGCCTTGGAGGCCCCGTACGCGGCGATGCCCGGCTCGGCCTTGACGGCCGCGGCCGACGAGACGACGACGGCCGTCCCGCCGCGGCCCGTCTTCCTGAGGAGGCGAAGGCCCGTCCGGAGCGTCAGAAACACGCCATCGAGGTTCACGGAGAGGACGCGCCGCCAGTCGTCGAACGACGTCTCCGTGATCGGCGCGCCGTGGGCGACGCCGGCGTTCGCGACGACATGGTCGAGCTTCCCGAAGCGGCGCTCGATGGCCCCCTCGAGCTCGGACCACGGGGCCTCGCTGCCCACGTCGCCGTCGCGCAACAAGAGCTCCGGCCCGCGGAGCTCCTCAGCCAGGGCGTGGAGCGCGTCGCGGCTCCGGTCGATCAGGACCAGGCCGCCCACGCTCTGCGACAGCTTTCGTGCGGTCGCCGCGCCGATGCCCGACGCCGCTCCGGTGATGAGCGCGACTCGATCTGGTACCTGAAAGGCCGACATGCGCAGGGCGCCTACCACGGCGGAGCCAGCGCGTGAACGCGCGGCCTCCCGCGACAGGCCCTCGCGGCCGCCTGGACCACCTGCGCCAGGGTGCCGGCCGCGCGCAGGCCGAGCGACGCGGTCGGAGCTCCGCTCACACCTCGGTCGACCGGCGCGCGCGCGAGGCGGCGGGCGCGCCGCCGCGAGGAGGCCGTCTCCGCGGCCGCGACGGCCTGTGCCCGCGCGCTGGCGACGCTGCCGCGCGTGCTCGGCAGCGGCGCTCCTGGGCTGCGAAGGTGTTTGAGGTCGCTCGCGCCCGTTCTATGCTTGACCGGCAATCGGATGATACGACGCCTTTACCGACTCTCAGCCAAGGTCAGCAAGCTCGTCCCGGCCAGTCGAAAACGGGCCAGACAGGCCCATACGCCCCGGACGGCGCTGCGTGCCGAGGCTGGGGCGCACGCCGCCACGGACGGCGACGGCCGGAGCCGGGCGGCGATGCTCGAGCAGCAGCAAGCGGTGCTCAAGTACGTCATTGCCAACGTCCCGCACGCCATTTTCTGGAAGGACCGCAATGGCCGTTTCCTCGGAGGAAATCAGAACTTCCTCAACGACACGAACACGAAGGTCCTGGAGAACCTCGTCGGGAAGACCGACTTCGACGTGTGGGGCAGGCGCGAGGACGCGGAGGCCTTCGTGACGGTCGACCGGGAGGTCATGGAGCGCGGCACGCCGATGCTCGACATCGAGGAGTCGCTGCTCCGCCCGGACGGGCAGCAGCGCGTCCTGCTCACCAGCAAGGTGCCCATCCGCGACGAGCGCGGCGAGGTGGCGGGGCTGCTCGGGATCTACGTCGACATCACCGAGCGCAAGCAGATGGAGATCGAGCTCCAGCGGGCGAAGGAAGCCGCGGACGCCGCCTCGCGCGCCAAGGGAGAGTTCCTCACCGTGATGAGCCACGAGCTCCGGACGCCGCTCTCGCTCATCCTCGGTCCGATCGAGTCGCTCCTGTCGAGCCCTGACGAGCCGCTCTCGCCGCGGGCGCGGGCGGACCTCGAGCGCATCGAGCGCAGCGGGCGGCGGCTCCGCCGGCTCGTCGACGACGTCCTCGATTACCAGAAGATCGAGGCCGGCAAGATGCAGATCGACCGGGAAGCCGTCGACGTGGGAGCGCTCGTCGCGGACATGGTGGAGGAGGCGCTACCGGCGGCGGAGCGCGGCGGGATCCAGCTCTCGATCCGGGTGGATCCCGCGCTGCGGACAGTCCCGCTCGACCGGCGCAAGTTCGAGAAGATCGCGCTCAACCTGCTGGGCAATGCGCTGAAGTTCACCCCGCCGGGCGGTCGGGTCGCGGTCGGACTGCAGGCGATGGCCGGCCTGTTCGAGCTCTCCGTCGAGGACACCGGTCCAGGCATCCCGGCGGACAAGAGACACCTGCTCTTCCAGCAGTTTCAGCAGCTCGACGCGTCGGCGACACGCAAGCACGAGGGGACCGGCATCGGGCTGGCGCTGGTCAAGGAGCTCACGGAGCTCATGGGGGGCACGCTGGGCGTGGCGAGCGAGCCTGGCACCGGCTCCCGCTTCTTCGTGCGGCTCCCGCGCGCGCTGGACGGCGGCGGCCTTGTCGCGCAGCAGCCTCCCCGCGCGCCGGAGCCGCGCGAGGCACCAGGGAAGCCGCGCGAGGCACCAGGGAAGCCGCGCGAGGCCCCGGGCTCGACGGGCGGCGCGGGTGACCGCGCGGCGCCTGCGCCGCTGGCCCGAGGCGACGGGCCCGCCGGCGACGGTGCGACCGGGCCGGCGGCGCGCGTGCTCGTGGTGGAGGACAACCCGGACATGGCGTCTTACTTGCGGGACCTCCTGTCGGCCGAGCACGAGGTTTCGCTGGCGACGAACGGCCGGGAAGCGCTCGAATCGATCGGTGCGAGGCGGCCCGATGTCATCGTGTCGGACGTGATGATGCCGGATATGGACGGCTTCGAGCTGGTCGGCCGGCTGAAGAGGAATCCAGATCTCCGGGACATCCCGATCCTGCTGCTGACCGCCAGGGCGAGCCGCGCGGAGGCCGCGGGGGGACTGGAGGTCGGCGCCGACGATTACGTGAGCAAGCCGTTCGATCCGCGGGAGCTCAGGGCGCGGGTCCGCGCGGCCGAGCGGCTGCACCGCGCGTACCTGGAGCTCGCCGCGAAGAACCGGGAGCTCGCGGCGGCCCTGGAGCGGCTCTCGGAGACGCAGGAGGAGCTCCTCCAGGCGGGCAAGATGGCGGCGATAGGGACGCTTGTCGCGGGGCTGTCGCACGAGATGAACAACCCTGTGTCGGTCATCCTGATGAACGCCCAGGTCCTGCTCCGGCGCCACCGGAAGGGGCACGGCCTGCCCGACGAGGCCGCCATCCTCAAGGCGCTCGGCACGATCGAGCGGCAGGCGAACCGCTGCGCGGATCTCGTGAGGGCGCTGCTCGAGTACGCGCGCGGCAAGCCGATCGGCCGGGAGCCGTGCGACGTGCGCGAGGCGCTCCGCCGCGCGGTCGACCTCTCCGCGCCGCGGGCGCGCGCGCGCAGGGTCCGCCTCGAGGTGAGCAGCTCCGCCGCCACGCTGCCCGCGGTGCTCGCCAACGCGTCGCAGCTCGACTCCGCCTTGCTCAACGTGATCGGCAATGCGCTCGACGCCACCCCCCCGGGCGGCGCCGTCGTCGTCGAGGCGCGCCCGCTCCCGCGCGGGGACGTCCACGGCGTGGAGATCGGCGTGCGCGACACCGGGTGCGGCATCCGCGCCGAGGACCTGAGCCGCATCTTCGAGCCGTTCTTCACGACGAAGCCGCCCGGGCAAGGGACCGGCCTCGGGCTGTCGCTGACCCACCGGTTCATCAAGGAGCACCACGGCAGCATCCGTGTCGAGAGCGAGCCCGGCGAGGGCACCATGGTGCGCATGTGGCTGCCTGCGATAGAGGCGGAGCGGGCGGGGTGAAGTAGTACCGCGGGTCAGAAATCCTGCAGGCATCTGCCTCGCAAGCGGAGAGAGAGTTCAACGCAAAGACGCCAAGAGCGCAATGACGCAAAAATGCACGAATTTTGTTCTTTCTATTGCGCCTTTGCGCCTTTGCGTTGACTTCTCTCTCCGGATCCCTGGCCGGACTCCTGGGGGGTGGAAGTAGCGTCCGCTCCGGGTCGTCGGGCGCCTACAGCGGCGTGAGCGTGGCGTTCTGGTGATCGGGAATCACCCCGTTGCATGCCGCGCTCGCCGCGTCGAGGTCCACGTGGACGGGCGCGTAGCCGGCGGCCGTTGCAACGAACGTCCCCTTTCCGGGGCTGCCATCACCCCAGGTACACGAGATGTCCCCGTCGACGGTGCAGGGGCTGGAGCCGCCGGCCTCCAGGTCGTCCAGGCGGATCGAGGCGTTGGTCCCCGCCCCGCTCAGGGTGATCACGAGATCAACCGGGATGTCTCGCTGCGGGAGCTCCAGACGAGCGGTGAAGGAGTAGGGCGCTGGCGGGCCAACGTCACCGCAGTCCGTGCCGCCGCACCCGCTGGCGCAGACAAGGGACGCGGCGGCCAGCAGCAGCGGCGGCAGGTGGGTGGAAGGATGGCAGAGCAGCCGCAAGGGGTGGCGCATGGTCGGGGGCTCGTCCTCTGTTGATGCGTTTCGCGCAGGGCGCTGCGCGCGTCCACGATGTCTAACAGCACGCGCTGCGCGCTGTCGACCCGCACGCCCCGGCGGCAGGCTCGAGGATCCACGCGCGGCCCGCAGCAAGTCATCGACGCCGTCGCTCATCGCGAGAAGCTGAGTCGCCTTCGCGCAAACGTCACGGCCGCCGCATCACAGCCCGATCCGGGCACATGCTCAGCACACCACATCAGCCGGACGCGAGCCACGCCGGCCGGTGTCGATGGGCAGCCCCCACGATGCCCGGGCGCCCGGGCGCGCTGTCCAGGCCACCGCCCGCCCTGTCGGGGCAGCGCGCAGGACGTCCGAGCGACGGGCACCCCTGTCCGGGCAGCGCGCAAGGTGTCCGGGTGACGCACGCCCGTGTCCGGGCAGCGCGCAAGGCGTCCGGGTACCGTGCAGGTGTAAAAGCGGGATAAGCGGCGTGAGCGGGCAAACGGGTGCAGCAAACATTCACTTCTGCTGTGGATCAGGATTCCTGTTGAAAAACCGAAATGAGCTACGTACCGTCGACATCAGAGGGGGCATCTCCGTGCGCCTGTCCTCGCTCCCCCAAGGGAGCCTCCGACGGCGCGCCTGGCCATGCCTCTTCCATTCATGGGGGCGCGGATGGCGTACACTCTTGGATTCGACCGTTCCTTGCATCGGAGACGCTCCGCCGCGCCGAGCACCTGATGCTGGACTCCGCTCGTGTCCACCCGCCGTCGGCGCCTCACCAGCGGCGCGCCGGCGTTCACCTGGGCATCGGCATCAAGCTCGCGGCGGCGACTGCTCTAGTCCTCACCAGCGTCACCATCCTGGTCGCCAATCAGGTGATCCAGAAGACTCGAGATGATCTCGTGTCGGCGAAGGCCAACGCCGCGTCGATGATGGCCGACCTGCTCGCGGGGGCCCTCACCGCGCCGCTCGACTTCGGCGATCGGGACGCGGCGCAGAGCGATCTCGACGAGCTCCGCTCGAACCGCGCGCTGATCGGCGCCATCGCGTGGGGCAGCGATGCCGAGCCCGCCGCCAAGGTCGGCCACCTGCCGGAGGGCCTGTCGGTCTTCACCGCGCGCGGCGCCGAGAACCAGGTCCTCGAGCGCGAGATCCGCGTCGCCCGCCCGGTCCTGCGCGACGACGGGCGGCGCCTCGGGACCCTCGTCGTCGTCCTCTCCCTCGAGCCCGAGAACGCGGCGTTCGCAGCGGCCCGCCGCAACATCCTCGAATACGCGGGGCTCATCGCCGCGATGACCGCCTTCCTGCTCCTCGCCTTCGCCCGGTGGCAGATCGTGCGCCCGCTCGCGAGGCTCGTCGACGCGGCGCGCCGCGTCGGCAGGGGGGAGCGCGCCGTCCACGTGAACGTCGGCACGAGCGACGAGCTCGGCCGGCTGGCCGACGTCTTCAACGCGATGAGCGCCGCCATCCTCGAGCGCGAGGGGAAGCTGGAGATGGCCACGAAGAGCCTCCGCGAGCTCTTCGACAACATGCGAGAGGCCATCGTGGCGTTCGGCCCTGACGGCCGCCTGGGCAGCGAGGTGTCGAAGCAAGCCAGGCAGATCTTCGGCGAGCGCGCCGAGGCGGGGCACCACGTCGCGGAGCTCCTCTACCGCGGCGGGCCGCTCTGCGTGGAGAGCCAGGCGCTCCGGCAATGGGTCGACGTCGCGTTCGACGCGGAGCTCGACGTCTTCCCGGAGGTCGCCGAGCTCGCCCCGCGCGACGTCTGGTTCGAGCGAGCGCCGGGCGACCGCAGGTTCCTGCGGCTCGAGTTCTGCCCCGTCGTCTCCGGCCAGAAGATCGCGCGCATCATGCTGCTCGCGACCGACGAGACCGAGCTCCGGCGCCTCGAGGAGAGCGTCAAGACGAAGGACGAGGAGCACGCGCGCCAGATCGCCGCCATGCGCCGCCTGATCGCCGGCGGCGGCCAGGTCTTCGTCCGCTTCATCGAGATCTCGCGCGAGCGCGTGGCCCGGTGCAGCGAGATCTTGCAGAGCGGCGAGCGGCTGAGCCCCTCGGACATCGACGAGCTCCTGCAGCTCCTGCACACCATGAAGGGCGAGGCCCGGTCGTTCGACCTCGAGCGCCTCGCCGACGAGATCATGACGCTCGAGGACGAGCTCGCCGGCGTCCAGGCGCGCGCGCGCTCGGAGGACAGGATCTCCGTCGACGGGTGCTCGGTGTCCTGGCGGTCGCGGCTCAAGCGCGTCGCGGACGAGCTCACGCGCGCGCAGGAGACGTTCGTCGACGCCTCGCCCGTCGGCCGGGCCATCCTCGACCAGATCACCGTCCGCCGCACCGACGTCGCGCGCCTCGGGGAGCTGATCGGCGCGCGGGACGGAGAGGCGGCCGAGATCGTCCGCCGCCTCGGGGCCCGGCCTTTCGGCGAGGTGCTCGCTTCCCTCGCCGAGCGCGTCCCCCGCTGGGCCGAGAACGAGGGCAAGCGCGCGCGCCTCGAGATCGACGGCCGCGAGGTCCCCCTCCCGTCCGATCTCGCCCGCGTGCTCCCGGGCGCGATCATCCACCTCGTCCGGAACGCGATCGCGCACGGCATCGAGCGCCCCGACGCGCGCATCCGCACGGGCAAGCCCGAGGTCGGCGTGATCCGCGCCATCTGCATCGAGGATCAGCCGCTGCCCACGATCGTCGTCGAGGACGACGGCCAGGGCATCGACCTCGACGCCCTCGCGACGAGCGCCGGCGTCGATCGCTCGGATCTGCGCCGGGCGCGCGAGCTCCTTTTCACCCCCGGCGTGAGCACGAAGGGCGACGTCAGCGACCTGGCCGGCCGCGGCGTCGGCCTCGCCGCGGTCCGCGCCGACCTCCTCTCGGTCGGCTGGCTCATCGAGGTGGACGCGTCGCGCCGGACCGGGACCGCGTTCGTGATCCGCCCCCGCACGCAGGCTGCTCCTCGCAGCAACGGAGGATGACGCGATGTCGCAAGGTGGACGCATCCTGGTGGTCGACGACAGCGAGATCGTGCTGATGCGCATCCGCGTCGAGCTGTCCAGCGCGGGCTATGACGTGGTCACGACGACGCAGCTCATGGGCACGGCCCGCCACCTGCGCGGCTGCGATCTGGTCATCGTCGACTTCTTCATGCCGGGCCTCGACGGCGGCGCCGTCCTGCGCTCGCTCAAGGCCGCTGTGCCCGCGGGCGAGAGGCCGCCGCTCTTCTATCTCTACACGACGGACGCCGAGGCCGGCTCGCGGTACGCCGAGCTCGGCTTCGACGGCGTCTTCGGCAGGAAGGGCGATCTCCTCGCGCTCACCCCGCAGGTGCAGGCGGCGCTCCGCATACGCAAGCTCTCCGGCCTTTCGCGCGCGCGCGACAAGGAACGCAAGGCGTGACGCTCCTCCGGCGCTCGTTCCTGCTCGGCGCCGTCGTCGCCGCCGCCGCGAGCACGCCGCGCCACGCCCGGGCGGAGCCCGCGAGCGCGCCCTTCGCCGTGCAGGCGGAGATCGTCACGCGCATCCTGCCCTACGACCGCGGCTTTCCGGACAAGGCGAGGAGCCAGGTCGCCTTCCTGCTGCTCGCGAAGGCGGGCGACGCGGACTCGGCGAGCGCCGCGCAGCAGATGAAGAAGGCGCTGACCGACATCGGCAAGGTGCGCGACAAGCCGATCCGGGCGGAGAGCGCCGAGTACACGACGGCATCCGAGCTCACCGCGACGTGCCGCGCGCGCGAGATCAACGTCCTCTATATCTCCTCCGGGCTCGCGAAGGAGGTCGCCGCGATACGCGGCGCGCTCGCGGACAGCGGCGTCCTGACCGTCGCGGCCGTGGAGCCGTATGTGCCGCTGGGCGTCGTGCTCGGCATCGACGTCGCGAACGGCAAGCCGCGCATGAGCATCAACCTCGCGCAGGCCCGCTCCCAGCGGATCGATTTCCCGTCGTCCATCCTCAAATTGGCAAGGATCTATTGACGTGAGCTCGACCCGTCTGGCACTGCTCTCTGCCGCGTCGCTCGCGTGGCTGTCCTCCGCCCCGCGTGAGGCCCGCGCGGACGACGTCGGCTCGCTCCTCGAGATCCTCGAGGAGAACGTCGTCTCCGGCGCCTCCCGCGCCGCGGAGCGCGCGAGCGACGCGCCCGCCATGTCGTCGGTGATCACCGGCGCGCAGCTCAAGCTGTTCGGGCTGCGGCGCCTCGAGGATGCCCTCAACTTCCTCTCGAACGGCGCCTTCGCGCACAGCCGCATGTCGGTCCCGGAGGTCGGCGCGCGCGGGGTCGCGCTGACCCGCGACGCGAACAGCCACGTGCTTGTCGTGCTCGACGGGATGGTCGTGAACGAGCAGGGCGGCGGGGCCGTCTTCCTGCACGACATCCCGATCGATGTCGTCGACCACATCGAGGTGATCCTGGGCCCTGGCTCGGTGCTCTACGGCGCGCAGGCCATGCTGGGGGTGATCAACGTCATCACGAAGAAGGCCACGGATCACCCCGGCCTCCACGCCTCCGTGATGCTCGGGGCGTCCCCGCCGCTCGACGAGTCGGGGGGCATCGAGGCCCCGACCATCGACCGCCTCGGGCACGACAGCGCGCTGTCGCTGAGCTTCGGGCGCAGCTTCAAGCTGCTCGGGGAGCCCGCCGGCGCGGTAGCGGCGCTCGAGGTCGACGATTTCGAGGGGCCTCACGTCAGCTTCCCGAAGCAACGGCTGCCGAAGGGGCAGGACGGCGGGCCGGGCATGGATCTCGGCCCGCACGCCGAGCCCGGCGCCTGGGGCGGCCCGGTGGAAGAGCAGTGGTTCCGGCGCAAGGTAGGCGCCTACCTGCGCCTCGACGCCGGCGACCTGAGCGCCACCGCGCGGGCCACGCGCTCGTCGTGGGCGGCGCCGTACATGGACCTCTACGAGAACCGCGTCGGGGCCTATGACGATGCGCGCAACGACAACACGCAATCGCTCCTCCTGGCCAGCCTGCGCTACCGCGCCCGCCTGAGCGAGCGGCTCGAGGGCGTGGCGCGCGGGTACTTCGGGTACAGCCGCGTCCTGCGCTCGCGCTACGTGATAGGGCACGACCCCATCGTGCCGGGCGTGCCGCTGCGCGTCCTCTCCCCCGAGCAATGCCCGCGCGGCCCCTCGGGGCCCTGCCGCAAGGAGTCGCTGTTCCTCTCCCGCTGGGTCGGGCTGGAGCTCCAGGGGCGGTATGACTGGCTGGGCGATGGAGCCTTCTCGACCATGGTGGGCGTCGATGGACGGCTGCGCACGTCCGCCTACGAGTTCGTCACGTTCGACGATCTCACGGGCAAGAGCTATGGCTCCGACCCGGGGCTCACGCACTGGCACGGCGGCGGAAACAGCCGCAAGGACGAGGCCGCGCTGGGGGCCTATGTGCAGCAGACGCTCCGCCCCTTCCGGCCCCTCTCGATCAACGCGGGTATCCGGGTGGATCTCGACTCGCGCATTCCGCTCGATTACGTGGGCAACGCGATCTCGCCGCGCGCCGCGCTGATCGTCACGCCGGACGAGCGCGTCTCGCTGAAGCTCATCTATTCGAGCGCGTTCCGCGCGCCCAGCTTCGTCGAGCTCTACACGGTGACAGGCCGGCTCCTGCCGAACCCGGACGGCCTCAAGCCGGAGAACGTCTCCTCGCTGGAGGCCGTCTCGTCGCTCCGCAGCGGCGCGCACGCCTTCACGATCGGCGGCTTCTACTCGGACTGGCGGGACGTCATCGAGCTGCAGATCGTGAAGCTCCAGGCGCCCAGCGTCTCGAAGTACAACAACGTACCGGGCATCAAGAACTACGGCACGAACCTCGGATACGAGACGAGCTTCGTCGACCGGAAGCTGCGCCTCGGCGTGAACTCCACGTTCGCGCTGACGCGCCGCCGCATGTCGGAGCAGCAGATCGCGAGGAACGCGCGGTTCGGCACCGGCGACGAGGTGCCCATCACCGTCGCGCCCCAGCTGTACGGCAACGCGCGCATCTCGTACGAGCTCGCGTCCGGCGCCGTGTCCCTGGCCGCCGCTTACATGGGCCGGCGGATCGCCGATCAGGCGTACTATGGAGGCGATCCGTCGAACATCGCCCCGCGCCCGGAGGTGCCGCCGCAGTTCGAGCTCCGCGCGGCGCTCACGGGCGAGCTCCCCGGGCTGAAGGGCGCCGGCTACACGCTCGGCGGTCAGTACGCGTTCTCGTCCCATGAGCCCTATGTGGTCGGGCCCAACCAGGGGCTGCCGCGCTACCTCGTGGAGGACGGCCCGACCGCGGACTTCGCGCTGGCGAACCGGCTCACGATCTTCGCGGGGATCGAGCTTCACCTCGACGACAACGAGGCTGCGGGGGGGCCGGGGCCGGCAGCTGACCCCTCCTCCGGCGCGACGTTCGGAGCTTCACCGTGAAAAGCACACTCCTTCCCTCGCTCCTCGTCAGCGTGTCGGCCGCCTCCGGCCTCATGGCCTGGGGCTGCGTCGAGGTCGGCCACCCCGTCGAGGTGGGCTGCTTCATCGAGTACGACAACCCGAACTGCGACGAGTCGATCGGCGCGACGACCTCCTCTCACGCGAGCGGGAGCACGTCGACCGGCGGCGCGAGCAGCGGCGCCGGCGGCGCGGACAGCGCCGGTGGGGCAGGCGGCGAGGCTGGCTCAGACGGTCAGGGCGGCGCGGGCGGCGAGGCTGGCTCAGGCGGTCAAGGCGGCTCGGGCGGACAGGCCGGCGCCGGGGGAGCAGGCGGCGACGGCGCCGCCGCTGGTGGAGGCGGCGGGGGATAACGGTGGGCGGGCTGGCGCGGGCGCTCTCGCTGCGCCGCGATGGATCGAGTCAACCTGTCATGAACATGGGGGGGAAAGGACATATCGATCCGGTGTGCGAGACGTCGCTCATCGATGAGGCGGTGGACGCGGGCATCAAGGTCATCACGTACGGCGGCGACGCCCCGAGCAGCAAGCACCACGCTTACTACGGCATGGACAACAGGGCCGCAGCCGCGTTCCTCGTGGATGCGCTCGCGACGATCAACGAGGCCACCGGCGTCCGTGCGCGCCCTTGGCCTCGTCGAGCCTCTCTCGTCCTGCGACCAGCGAATGAGCACCGTCGGCGCCATTACCAAGCACACACAATCAGCGTTGACAGTCAATTTAGTCTCATCTAGTTGTAATTTTACGCTTCAATCTCGGGGGGGGCTTCATGGAACATCGGAGTGTCTCGGGTGGTGTTCTCCTGGCGACCAGCATGCTTGCCTGCGGCGAGAGCAGCGTCACGGCGGGAGACGCGGTGACCATCGCCTACATCACTCACAATGAGTGCAATCGGTTCCACGATCTGGGTCGCGAGGGCGCCAGACAGGCGCGGGCGGAGCTGTCGACCACGAGCACGCGGCCCGTCGAGGTGCTGATCCTGGATCCCAAATGTCCCGAGCTCACGGACAGCGGCCAGCCGCTTGACCCCGGCGATGCGTGCTACTTCTCCCGGCCGCAGATGAAGGTGATCCAGGAGGTCATCGACATGAAGGTGGACGCGATCTCCATCGATGTCTTCGACGGGGTCTGCGAGAATGACATCATCAACCAGGCGGTGGACGCCGGTATCAAGGTGGTCACGTACGGTGGCGACGCCCCGCAGAGCAAGCGCCACACCTACTACGGCATGGACAACAAGGCCGCTGCCGCGTTCCTCATGGATGCGCTCGCGATCATCAACGGAAAGACCGGCAAGATCGCCTTCCAGACGATGATGGAGGAGGACGACGACGGAGGCTACACCCCCACCGCCGCGGGGACCTTCGTCGACCGATCCGCCGGGTTCTCCGAGACGCTGGCGAAGTACCCGGACATGACGAACGCCGTGAGCCTCCCTTGCGTCTGCTGCGACTACAAGGACCCTTTCTGCACGCAGCAAGCGGAGAAGGCGCTGACGGATGACCCGGACATCGCAGGCTTCTTCTTCTCCTACAGCAAGCTCCTCGGCGAGCCGAACCTCGCGGACAACGCGCCGCAGCTCGCCGCGAGAGCGAAGGCGAAGACCATTCACTCGGTGGCCTTCGATACGCTGCCGGAGTACATGGAGCCCATGCGCCAGGGATATGTGGACGTGCTCCTCGGCCAGAAGCTGTTTGGCTGGGGCTACGACACCGTTCTGCTCGCGTACGACCTGGCCACCACCGACCGGCAAGTGAAGCCCTTCACCGACGCTGGCTGGTACGTCGTCTGTCCGAACAATCTGGAGGAGTTCGAGCGCAACACCCGGGCGATGGATTACCGGACGCCCCTGTCGAAGTGCAGCCTGCTCCCTTGATCCCGGGGGTGCTCAGCACGGCAGCCCGCGCGGCGCGATCGCGGCCCGCGCCGCAAGGTACGGCGCCACACCAGCCATTCTCGACCAGACGCGATGCCGTTGCCGATTCCACCGCGCGGGCGCCGTGGGTATCTTGGGTCGGAGGTCGCGCCCGCGCGTCCGCCGCAGCCCGGGCCGGGAAGGAGCCGCCATGAAGAAGGACGTGCCGGGATGAAGGAGACCATGGCCAGCAAGGAGCAGGACGCGATCCAGGCGCGAGCTCAGCGGATGCTGGACGCGGCGCCGGCGGTCCTGTGTGTCGTGGATATCCACGAGAGACGGCTCGTCGCGCACAACGCCGCGCTCGCCCGCGCGCTCGATTGCACGGCCGAGGAGCTCCGGGCGCGCGGCGTCGAGGCGCTCTCGGCTCGGATCCACCCGGACGACCTCGCCGGCCTCGCCGCGCGCGCGGAGCGGCTGAAGGGGGCGCGGGACGGCGAGGTGCTCGACTGCGAGCTGCGGGCGCGGGGCGCCGACGGAGAGGCGCGCATCTTCGCGGCGCGCGCGGAGGTCTTCGCGCGCAGCGAGGATGGATCCGCGCGCGAGATCTTCGTCTCGGCCGAGGAAGTGACCGAGCGACGGCGCCGCGAGCGGCGCCTCCAGAAGAGCCAGGCGCTTCTCGCGACGTTCTGCGACCACGCGCCGATGCTCATGTATGCGAAGGACGGGGACGGCGCCTTTCTCCTGGTGAGCCGCTCGCTGGAGGAGCTGACCGGGGCGCCCTCGGGCAGCATGCTCGGAAAGACCGATCGAGACTTCTTTCCGCCGGAAGTCGCGGCCATTTACAACGACGTCGACAACCTGGTGCGCAAGAACGGCACCCCGTTCGAGGCCGAGGATCCCGTCCCGCACGCCGACGGCGAGAAGACCTTCTACTCGGTGAAGTTCCCGGTCTGGGGCGAGGGCATCCCGGAGGGCTCGATGGCCGGGATCTCCGTCGATATCACGCCCATCAAGGCGGCGGAGCGCGAGCGGGAGGCGGCGCGGGACGAGCTCATCGCCGCACAGCAGGACACGATCCGGGAGCTCGTGACGCCGCTCCTGCCGATCGCCGAGGGGGTGCTCGTCATGCCGCTCATCGGCTTCTTCGACGGCGCGCGGGCGAGCCGCATCATCGAGACGCTCCTCCAGGGCGTCGCGGCGCACGCGGCCCGGATCGCGATCCTCGATATCACGGGCGTCAAGGCGGTGGACGCACACGTCGCCGAGATGCTGGTACAGGCCGCGCGCGCGGCCGGGCTGCTCGGGGCCAGGGTCGTGCTCACCGGCATCCAGCCGGCGATCGCGCGGACGATGATCGAGCTCGGCGTCGACCTGCAGGGCCTGATCACCGAGGGGACCCTGCGCGGCGGCATCGCCTATGCACTGAAGCAGCGGTGACGACGCCGGGGCGCGCTCAGAGGCGGTGCCAGATGCATCAATCTTGGGTGCCCGGATCGCGGGGGCGTCTTGACGGGATGGTCAGGGACATCGGCGGAGCAGCGCCATCTCGGGCCGGAGCGGGGTCATCGGCCGCGGGGGGTCACAGGCAGGTGCAGAGCGGATCCCCCGCGACGCACCCGCAGGGCGCCTTGGCGCCCGGCGCGACGCCGCGGCGCGGGGGCTGTGCCTTCGGGGCCGTCGCGGCCTCGGCCGGCGCCTCCCCGAGCCCGGGCGGCTCCTCGGCTGCAGGCGCCGGCGCCTCCGGGGGCGCGGGGCGGTCGGCGATGCTCATCACGGTGCGGTCGCTGGCGCCGGCCGGAGGGGCGCTCGGCTCCGGCGTGATGGGGCCGATGTCGAGCGTCGCGACCCTGGGCGGCTCCGCGAGGCTGCCCATGACGGCGCTCGAGGGGGAGGAGGAGGAGGCGAGCGCCATCCCCGCGGCGAGCAGTCCGCCTCCCACCGCCGCGGCGGTCAGGTTGCGGATGCGGCGCCGGTTCACGCCGACGGGGCAGTCGGCCGTGAGCACCGTCCCGTCGGCGCGCCTGTAGAGCCGCACGCACAGGTCGCCGGCGGCCGCGCGCACCAGCCGCTCTGCCTCGTCGCGCGGCATCTCCGACAGGTTGTACACGTTCTTCTCGCAGGTCCGGCAGAAGCGCACCCGGTCGTCGCCGGCCATCTCGTCCCAGCTGGCGGTGCACGGGCTCGCGACGCGGAGGCTGTCGAGCAGCGGGAGGCCCTGGCGCGCCGTGATGCCGTCGAGCCGCTGGCGCACCGTCGAGAGCTCCCCCTCCAGGCGCTGCTGGGCCTGCTGCAGGGCCGAGAGCTCCCCCACCCTCTCCTTGATGGCCGCGAGCTCCTCGACGAGCTGGGCGTGGCGGGCTTTGAGGGCATCGACGTCGTCTCGGTAGGGGGTGGGCATGCGCCTTGGACGACGGAAGGCGGCAAAAGTTTTGCTCGAGCCCGTCCGGCGGCCTCCAGGCCCCGCGGGCGGCGCGGCGTGGTGCGGAGCGGCCCCCCTCCCTGGGAGCGCTCTGTGGACGACATGTCCTGTCGCCAGGCAGGCCCGCTCGCCGCTATTGCGGCTGCTGGATCGCGAACGCGATGCCGCTCTGGAGCGACCCCAGCGTGATGATGCCGCGCAGGTCCACGCCCAAGGTCACGAGGACCTGCGCGATCTCCGGGCGGATGCCGGTGAGGACCATCTGCGCGCCGAGCAGGCGCACGGCCCGCGCCGTCTGGATGAGCGCGTCGGCGACCTGCGTGTCCACGTTGGACACGCCCGTTATGTCGAGGAGGACCACCCGCGCCTGTTCGGTGCTGACGCCCTGAAGCAGCCGCTCCAGGACGGCCGCGGCGCGGCACGGGTCCATCGCGCCGATGAGGGGCATGAGGACGGCGCCGTCGCCGATCCGGAGCAGCGGGGTCGACAGCTCGCGCAGCGTGGCGGCCTGGACCCGGATCACCTCGTCCTTGAGGCGCACGCGCTCCTCCTCGGCGCGCTTGCGCTCGGTCAGGTCCGCCGTCACGGTCGCCAGCGCCATGGGCTGCCCGGAGTCTGGGTCCTTGATCAGGAACGAGTTGTAGAGGACCGGTACTGGAGCGCCTGTCTTGAAGTGCCGGAACCTGAACTCCCCGACCCAGCGGCCGTGCTTCACTGTCTCGGGGAGGATGTGCTCCATGGCATAGGTCAGATCCTCGGGGAAGAAGAAGCTGCTGATCGTCACGCGCTCCAGCTCGTCTGCCTGCAGGCCGACGAGCTGCATCCCCGCCTCGTTGAGGTACTGCGCCTTTCCCTCCATCGACGCGATACCGATGAAGTCGGAGCTGTTCTCCGCCACGGCGGCGAGCCGCTTCCGCTCCTCCTCGACCCTGACGAGCCGCGCCTCGCGCTGTGGTAGCCTCGCCGCATGACCAGCGCGACAGTGACGCTGCTCGGCGCTGCCGAGACGTCGCGTCCCCGGGCCTTCCGGGCCCGCGTCATCGAGTTCCTGCTGGTGGGCGGCGCGACGCTCGTGCTCTTCCCCCTCGCGTGGCTCCTGCGCCGGGCCGTCGGGCTCGATCCGGCGGAGCTCGCGGTCGGCTTCTTGACGTTCCACGCGGCGTCCTTGATCAACGACCCGCACTTCGCGGTGACTTACCTGCTCTTTTACAAGGACGCGAGGAGCCGCGCCCTCGGCAGCGCGCTCGCGCCCGTGCAGCGCGCTCGCTACATCGCCGCCGGCGTCCTGGTCCCGCTCGCGCTCCTCGCGTGGGCGATCGGGGCGCTGGCGACCGGCTCCGCGCGGACCATGGGCTTCATGATCCAGCTCATGTTCTTCCTGGTGGGCTGGCACTACGTGAAGCAGGGCTTCGGCATCCTGACGGTGCTCTCGGCGCGGCGTGGCTTTCGCTTCAGCCCGACCGAGCGCACGGCGGTCCTCGGGCACTGCTTCGCCGGCTGGGCTCATGCATGGGCGAGCCCGGCCGACCCGGGCCGGGAGGTCGCCGAGAAGGGCGTGATCTACACGTCGCTCGCCCACCCGCCGGGGCTCGAGCTCGCCACCGGGATCGCCTTCGGGCTGAGCGCGCTCGCGCTGCTCTGGGCGCTCGCGCGCAGGTGGCGCGCGGAGCGGCAATTGCCGCCGATAGGGCCGCTGACCGGGTTCCTCATCACGATCTGGCTCTGGACGGTGTACTCGAGCCTCGACCGGCTCATGGTGTACATGATCCCGGCGCTGCACTCGATCCAGTATCTGTATTTCGTCTGGCTCCTGAAGCGGAACGAGGCGCGCGAGGCCGAGGGCCCGCCTTCGTTCGGGAGGCCGACAGGCGTGCGCCTCACGCTCCTGGCGGCGTCCGCCGTCGGCCTCGGCTGGGTCCTCTTCCGCGGCGCGCCCGCGTTGCTAGACGGCGCGCACAGCGCGCACGGCGCGCTGGTGCTGGGCGCGAGCGCCGGTGAAGCGACGGCCGACCTGGGCGACACGCCGTACTTCGCCGCCATCTACGTGTTCGTGAACATCCACCACTACTTCATGGACAGCGTGATCTGGCGCCGCGAGAACCCGGACACACGGTATCTGCTGCACCCGGGGTGAGCCAGGCAGCGCGGGTGCCGCGAGCGCCTGCGAAGTGCGCGCCCCGAGCGTCGCCCCCCGCGGGCCGCCTCACGCCCTCCTCGTCACGGCCGCCCCCGCCGCGCGCGCCGCGAGCCATACGGCCCCCGCTGCGGCGCCGAGCGCGGTGGCCGCGATGAGGGTTGCCCGGAGCAGCGCTGGCGCGTCCTTCTCCGGCCGGTGATCGGGCAGGTAGGAGCGGACGGCGCGCGGCAGCACCCACGCCTCGCTCCCGGGGCCCTCGCCGCCGATCGCGCGCACCGCACGGGCGAGCACGCTGCGGGGCCTCGTGCGGCTCTGCACCCACGGGATGAACCGGTGCATGGGCATGTGGCCGGGGACCTGCCGCTCCATCCAGGCGACGGCGCGCTGGAGCTCGGCGGCGGTCGCGAGCGCGCTGCCGTCGCCTTCGAGGCGATGCCACTCGCCGTGGCCGGGCAGGAGCCACGTGAAGCGGAGGTGGCCAGCCGCCGCCAGGGCGGCCAGGCGGCGCACGGAGCGTGTCTGACGCTCCCAGTCGTCCCAGCACTGGAGCCGGAACGCCGTGATGTGGCCGAGCCGGCGCGAGTACGCGAGGTGATCGCCCGTGAAAAGGAAGCGGCCCCGGTACAGGAGGCACATCGAGCCCGCTGTGTGGCCCGGCTGGGAGAGCACGGCCAGCTCGGCGCCGGCGAGCTCGGCGTCGGCGAGCGGCGCGCCTTCGAGGGTCATGGGCTCGGGGCGGTCGCGGAGCTGGATCTCCACGTCGCCGGTGGCCTCGCTGTGCTCGCTGCCGCGCAGGTTCACGTCCGCGGCGCCGAGGATGCGGCGGCAGCCAGGGAAGCGGGCCGCGAACTCGGCGTGGTGACAGACGTGATCGCGGTGGGTGAGGAAGATCCACCGCACGCCGCCGTGCGCTTCGAGGAACCGGAAGATCGCCTCGCTCGGCCTCGGCAGATCGACGAGCACGCCGCCGCCGGGGCGCTCGATGAAGTAGGTCGTGGCGCCGACGTTCTTGCCCGAGGGGTGGCCGAGCGCCCACACGTCGTCCTCGACGCGGCGCGGCCAGGTGCGGAACGGAGGGCCGAGCGCGCCGGCAGGGCGGGCGCGCGCGGCGGGCGGCCTGAGGCGCAATGCGTGGACCGGGCAGGAGGCCACCGCCGCGCGCGCCGCCTCGAGATCAGCCTGGCTCCGCGGCTGGCGCAGGACGCCCGTGAACGCCCCCTCGTCATGGGAGCCCTCCAGCACCGGGAGGCCGCGGCGCTCGACGCCGCCTCTCGCGGGCTCCGCGTGGGCCGGCGCTACCTCGGCCAGGAGCTCCGGCGCGAAGTTCCTGCAAACGCCCGCGCCACAGCAGGCGCGCGTGACGTGCAGTCGCCCCCAATCTCCCTCGTCGACTCGCTCTCTGACGCTGTAATTCGGTATGTTATCCATAGGGGCGCGCAGACTACCACGTTGATCGCGAGCAGGCATGTGCGCTCGGCGAGGTATTCGGAGTCCAGTCGCGCCGCGGCTCTCGGGTGACAGCGCGGGGAACAGCGCGCGCCGCCTCCCCGGCGCGGCGCGGCGGCGGCGAGTCGTCTCGCCCCCAAAGAGCCATCGGAGAATACCTTACGCAGACACGAACTCCTGCGTTTACCGGATGGAGCTAAGGATTCAACTGGCAGCGTCCCGGGGGTTATACGATGAGCCGAGGAGGACCTGAGGCATCCCCTCAAATTCTTCGGAAAATTCACAGGGAGGCGGGGAGACGGGGAGGAAACTCTTCAAAATACTTCCTGTTTCCCCGTCTCCCTGTTCAATTTCCCCGCTGGAAAGGGGTGCAGAATAAGGGGATTCCTCAGGAGGAGGACGCCAGCGGCCTCCCGCCGTCACGGCGTGAACATGCCCGTGTAGATCTGTGCCTGGGCGAAGGTCGCCCCTCGGTACCTGGAAGGCGCCTCTCGCGTGTGCGTGCCCCGGTACGCGGTGACCTGCACGCTGTAGTACCGCCCGCTCTCGAGCACGCCCGCCGGCACCTTGACCGTGGTCTCCGTTGTGTCGACGCCGAGCGCGCTCGTGCGCTGGCTCAGCACCTCACCGTCCGTGTCCTTGATGTCGTCCTGAAGGAAGATGGCGACGTCAGCGCCGTCGCGGATATGGGCGAGGCGAAGGGCAAGCCTCACGCGCTCACCGAGACGGGCACCTACCGGCTGCACCTCCTCCACCGGGTCAGCAAGCTCGCCGCGGGCGAGTCGCTCACGCTCTATCCTGCAACCCACGTGAGCCGGTGGTACGAGACGCTCTTCGACCAGGGCCTGCAGGCGGAGTTCCTGGCCAACTACGGCCTCAGCGCGGCGTCCTATATAGTGCTCTCCGCGGCCGAGGTAGCGGGCCTGTTCCCGGACGCGGGCCAGGGTGCCGTCACCGAGGACTGGTACAACGAGCACCTCCTCGATCTCGCGAAGAACGCCGGCGTCTCCTACGTGCTGACGTGGCAGACCTACCACGACGGCAGCGACTTCGACGACAAGGCCGTTTCCTACTACGTCCCGTTCCCGGGCCACCCCGAGGCGGAGAACTTCCGTCGCTTCGCGGAGGACCCGGCGGTCTGCTTCGACGCGATGGCCTGCAAGTAGCTGTCACAGTCGCCGGCAGCGCGCGCACGGCCGCGCGCGCTGCCCACACGCGCCTCCCCGCCCGGCCGCACAGCGTCAAGGCTCGCCGGCGAGCTTCTTCACTGCGGCGAGCAAGAGGTCGGGCTTGAACGGCTTGATGATCCACCCCTTCGCGCCGGCCTTCCGGGCCTTCTCGATGAGCTCGGGCTGCCCCTCGGTGGTGAGCATGAGGATCGGCACGCCGGACGCGAGGTTCTTGTCCCGCAGGCCCTGGACCATCTCGATGCCGTTCATGACCGGCATGTTCACGTCCGCGATGATCATGGCCAGCCCTTCCTTCTGGGCGGCGACCGTGGCGATCGCGTCACGGCCGTTGTCCGCCTCCAGGATACCGTAGCCCGCCCCTGACAGGAGGATGCCGACCTGCTGGCGCACCGTGCTCGAATCCTCGACGAGAAGAATCTTCTTGGGCATCTGTCGTGTCTCCTTGGGCGCGTGCGGCCCCGCGGCTCAGAACAGCAGTACTTCGCCTTCGCGCTGCGGATCGGACGGGCTCACTTCCTCGAGCTGCAACGCCGTGTCGGGGGCGACAGCGTCGAACAGCACGGCGAGCCGGTCGGCCCCGGCGTCGAACAGGAGCCGCCGGAAGCCCTCGCTCTGCTCCTCCCTGGCGCGCAGGTGCTCGCCGATCGCCGCGGTCGGCGTCGAGAGCATGATCACCAGCCCGAGCGGGCGCAGCCGGTTCTTCACCCGCCCGAGGAGCTGGTTGGCGAGCTCGCTCGCCCAGTCGCACACCATGTCCTCGTCGAGCGCGCGCTGCTCGCGCAGCGGGTGGCTGCGCGTGATGAGCGCCACCGGGGCGACGATCGTCAGGCTGCCGCGGAGGTGATCCCCCGTGAAGCCGATGAAGGAGACCACCGCGTTGCCCGGCGTCGCCTCCGACGGCGCTTCCTCCAGCAGCCGGATCTCGACGCCGTTGTCGCGAAACAGGTGGACGCACGACGCCGCAAGCTCGCTGTAGATGCGGTGCCAGCTCTCCGAGTTCATTCCGCTCTCCTCGATCGATCGCTCTGCATGGTCGCTGCGCTCACTGCGCCACCCGATCCGGGTGGTTCGCGCTCGGCGCGCCGCCCGCGCCGCTCGGTGGTAGGCTCGGGCTCGATCCGCCGCGCGGCGTGCCGACGAGGAGCGAGCCTCGCCTGCTCGACGGCGGCAGCGACGCGGAGCACGGCGCGCCCGCGGGCGGGACGGCCACCTCGTTCAGCTCCCGGGGGAACCGGAAGCGGAAGGTCGTCCCCTGGCCGAGCTCCGTCTCGGTCTCCACCCGGCCGGAGAGCCGGCGGCACTCGTACAGCGCGACGCCGAGGCCGACGCCGCGGCCGGACACGTCGGTGACCTGCTCGGCGGTGCCGAAGCCGGGCGAGAAAAGCGCGGCCTCGAGATCGCGCCTCGTGGCGCTCGGCAGCCCCACGGCGGCGGCCTTGTCGCGCACGCGCTCCCAGTTCACGGCGCGCTCGAACCCCTGGATGTACTCGCGCTGCTGCTCGTATTCCCGCAGGGAGTCCATCGTGGAGGTGACGTCGGTGATCACCATCAGCGCGCCGTTGAACTGGCCCTCGCCGGTCAGGATCGGCTTGAAGCCGAGCGTGAGGTGGCGGCCGTCGCGGTGCAGGACCTTGGGGAGCTGGCCGAGGACTACCTCGAGCGGGAGGAAGTCCTCGCAGGCGGTCTCCCACCCCATCCTGAGGAACGCGCGGGCCCGGGGGTCGTGGCCGGCGATGCGATCGGCGAAGTGCTCCGCGTTGGCCCGGATCAGGCTGACGTTGATGCTGCCAAAGGCCTTCAGCACGCTGTCGAGCGACGCCGCCTTGGCGTCGGCCTGGCTCCGGAACGCGCCGCGCGCGCCCACGTGGGCGCGCGCGTCGGCGAGGTTGCGGGCCAGCCGGGCCGGCAGCCCGGAGAGGTCGCGCGCGGCCAGGAACGCGTCGAGGTCGGCGAGGCTCTCGTCCGTCGCCGCCCGCGCGGCCCGGAGCTGGTCGCTCGCGCGCCCGAGCGCCGCGGCCCGCTGGAACGGCGGCGCGGTGCCCCGCGCCCCCTCGGCGTCTTTCGCGTCCTCGGGCCGGACCTCCAGCCCCTCCACCAGCGCGGTCCACGCCCGCTCCTTCTGCAGGGCGTGCAGCGGCTGCGCCATGATCGACGAGAGCCGCGCCAGATCCTCGATAGAGCCGATCCCCGCCGCCTTCGCCGCCTGCTGCTGCGCGCCACCGACGATCATCGCCGCGAGCAGCAGGGCCCCCGCGACGGGCACGCCGGCGAGAGACCAGAGCTTCAGTCGGATCGAAGCGCTACTCAAGCTCTGCATGCACACCCGTCCCCCCGGAGTGGCTCGCGCGGCGCGGAGGCCGCGCCTTTCGTGTGCTCTTCAACAGCGCGCTCCGCGCGGATGCCTGGAGCCCCGTGCCGTGCTCTCACCTGCAGCACCGGCCGAATCGAACACCGCAAGCGGCCACGGAGGCAATTAAACACGACGCCGTCGCTGCCCCTTCCTCGCGCACCATGTGCGTCTTCCTGATTCAGGGTCTTTCCTGTTGCGACGTTTCACTGGCTGTGGCGCACCGGTAAGGGGAGGGACGCGATGCTCTCCACATTCTTCCATCGCTCCTGGGTATGCTACGCGTGAAGGTCGCGAGTCCGCAAGAGCGCGTGCGACAGCACGCCGGTCGCAACCGAGCTCTGCGGACAAGGGAGAAAGCAATGGTGATGGGTCGGAGTTCACAGCGGCGAGCGCGAGCTGGGCGCCTCGCGCGCGCTTCGAGCGCTGCCATCGGAGGAGTGCTCGCCACGGCATCGCTCGCGCACGCGCAGAGCCCTGCCCCGGCCGTCGCCCCGGGGGCCGCAGCTACGGGGACGGCCGCGACGGGAGCGGCCGGCGCTGCGCCCGCCGCGGCCGGAGCGGCCGCGGCGCCGGCGACGGGAGCGGCCGATGCCGCGCCCGCCGCGACCGGGGCGGCCGCGGCGCCGGCGACGGGAGCGGCCGATGCCGCGCCCGCGACGACCGGAGAGGCCGCGCTCGCGGCGCGGCTCGCCGAGGCGGAGAAGCGCTAGGCGGCGCTGGAGAAGCGCCTCTCGGCGCTCGAGGAGGCGCAAGCATCACCGGCGCCAGAGGACAACAGGGATCTCTTCCGGATCTACGGATTCATCGACGTCGGCGTCCAGCGCATGTGGGTCCCGGAGAACTCCGGCCTCGCGGCCGCCCTCCCGCAGGCGAACGCCCTGAACTTCGTGGTGGGGAACTTGAACCTCTACCTCGACGCGCAGCCGAGCGACCACTTCCGCTTTCTCGGGGAGCTGCGGTTCACTACCGCGCCCGACGCCGGCCCTCCGCTCCGACGCGGAGCGGCGCTCACCCGCACAGGAGACGGGCCCATCTCGGCGTTTTCGGCGCGCAGGCGTACGGAAGGACACCGAGCACCGAAAACGTCGAGATGGGCCCGTCTCCGAAGCGGGTGAGTGCCGCTAGAAGAGGATTATTTTGCCGTCGAGGGGGAGCGGGGACGCGTTCGAGAACACCAGGGAGCTGTCGTCGAAGTCGCCGCTCAGCGTGACGAGAACGTCGCCCTTCAATGTCCTGAAAGAATAGCAGAACTGCTGCTTACAGCTCCGGTTCCGTCGGTCCACGTCGCCCGGGTTGCGCAGCTGGGGCAGCTCGGTGTGCAGCACGATCTGGAACCGGGCGAGGCGGCTCTTGATCTTCCCCATGAGCTGGTTGGCGACCTCGCGCATCCAGTCACCGAACCCTTCGGGCATGGGCGGCAGTCCGGTCATGGCGCGAAACACGGCAGGGTTGGCGGACAGCGCCAGCACGCCGGAGAAGCCGCGCGCGCTGAACTCGATCATGCTCGCTGGATCGCCATGGGCGCGCGCCTCCTCGCGGCACTCGCCGGTGTCCGCTGGCGCGATGGCGACGCCGTAAAAATGAAATAGCTCGACGGTCGCCCCTTGAACGAGGATGTCGATCGTCCGCACCTTGCGCGAGGAAGGCGGCCGGGACGAAGGCGAGGGCTCGCTCGGCGGGCCGGGACGCATCGGCGGGGACGACGGCGGCGCGGGGCGAAGCGAGGAGATCGGCTCGCGGCGCTCGGTGCTCGGGCGTTCACGGATGCCAGGCTCCGGCCGGTTGTCGGAGTGACCATCCTGTGGGGTGCCGCGCCGACGCATCATGATAAAAGCACAGCATAGCGCACCTAGCCCGCCTCTAGCAATGGTGTTGCGGGCGAGAATAGCGAGCGCGGCGTTTGTCCCGTGTTCGCCGTGTTCGCCGTGTTCGCCGGGTTCGCCGTGTTCGCCGGGTTCGCCGGGTCACGCATGTCCCGCATGTCCCGCATGTCCCGCGTGCTCGCATCCTACTTCAGCCGACACGCGCCGGCTCGTCGGCGCGCTCCGCTGCCCGCGCCGCGCGCAGGCGACGATGACGCGGTGCTCTACCATCCGGCAGCGCGGTGCGGGTGGGCGTATGCACAATGCGCAGAGGATTGCGCTGCCACGCGACGCCGGGCGCCTCTGGCGTCCTTTGGCATCGCGCGCGCCGCCGCTCGGCGGGGCGTTCGGGCCGGAGAGGGAAGGCCGCTCGCGAGGACAGGACGCGGCGCGCCGGCCACGGCCCGCGGCCGATGAGCCGGCGAGCGCCGGCCGCCGCGAGCCGCCGCGCCGCTAGACGCCCTGCGCCGGCATCGCCGCCTCCTTCACCCAGCCCGCCTCCTCCGGGCTGACCGCGGCGCCCAGGTACAGGGCCTGCAGCTTGCTCGGCCCGTTGTTCTGGATCTAGACGGCGTTGCCCGCGGGCTGGAAGGTATCCGTGTGGCCGGGCAGGATCTGCCGCGACTGCGACACAACGCCGACGATGGTGATCTCGTACCGCGTCACCGAGCCAGGAGGATTGTTGGTGTTGTAGATATGCAGCGCGGAGCTCACGCGACCGAGCCCATGGATCTGGGCCCGCATCCCGACCCGGGCGCCGGCCGCGGCGGCTAATTGTGGACCTGGACGGCCGACGGCGTGATGTTCCAGCGGAACTTGTCGAGAAGCACGAGCGAGTCGACGTTGTGGTCGCCCGCGTCCCAGATGATGAACTCGAGCTCGATGGTCTCCCCCGGGACCACCGGGGCGTCGTTCGTCAGCCAGGCGGTGCCGCCGCCTTCCGTGAGGAGGCTGCCCCACCCGCCCATGCCTGTCCCGACGAGCTCCAGCGTGCCCCCGGGGCACGTCCCCGGCGGGGAGCCCATGGGCGGGAAGCACACCTGGAAGAAGGCGTTGTTCACGGAGACGGGGCTGTTCGTCGAGTCGAAGGCGATGTTCTTGTCGAGCGGGATGGTGGGCTCTTTCGACGTGAGCAGGGTGACAAAGAAGTCGTTATGGTTGCCGCAGAGGAACTCCGGGAACTCCGCCGAGTAAAACTTGAAGTTATACGAGAATGACCTCGCGTTGGTGGGCACCCGGATGCGCACCTTGAGGTTCACCGAGTCGAACGACTGACTGCAGTTCGCGCTCGTGCAGGGCGGGCACGCCGCCGCGGATGGGAGGGTCCCGCCGTGGGCCTGGAGGTAGTCGGGTGGCGCGCTCGTCTGCGTCATCCCGTTGAAGTTGCCGACCTGCCCCGCCTCGAGGCCGTTCTGCGGATAGACGTGCCCCGGGTCGCCGGGGTCGCGCGCGGTGCCCGAGGAGAGGGCGACCATGGTCCCGCCCTTCCTGGGCGAGACCTGGCTGCCGTAGCCGCTGAGGACGCCCACCTGCGCGTTGTCGGGGACCTGGACCCCGGCGCCATCGGCCGTGAGGAGGGCGCTCGAGATGACCCCCCACTTTCTCTGGGGGAGGGGCGCATCCTCGCTCGTGGCCTGATAGAGGTCCAGGGCCTTGACCAGATCGAGGCTCGATGTCGGCAGGTCCAAGAAATACGTTCTTTCAGGGACACCTTGCGACAGATCTCTTACGTGTTACCTGAGGCCCCGACCCGCGGCACCTTCGATGCGCCCAATCCAGAGCGATGGTGCCTCTCCGTTGAGTAGGGCTCGTCGAGTTGCGGTGGACGGCGCCGGGCCCCGAGGGAGAAACGCTGATCCGGCATCACCTCATGAAGGGCGCAGCGCCTCGTGCGGTGAGGCAATCAAGCTCCATCCAGCAGCAATGCTGGTTGCCGGGCCTGCCAGACGAGCAGGTGCTCTTCCACCCGGAGGACAACGTCTTCTCGGGCATAGGCCTGCACAGCATGAGCGCGCCGAGAGTGCTGGTATGCCCTCATGAATGAGCGACACCTGCCCGCGCGCGCGTCGCTCGGAGGCTCCGTGACATGAAGCGCTGGAATGACCGCTCACCTCCCCGCCCGGGTCCGCCCGGGTGAGCTCCGCGCCTTCATCGGTCTGTCACGCAACGGTCCGCTCGGGGAAGTCGATCCGCTCCCACCGGTTCCCTGTCATAACCGCGCGCTGCTCGGCGTGGCTGTTGAGCTCGTGGGGGTAGCCGAGCGGGACCGCGCTGACCTGATCCAGGCGGCGCAGGCTGTCGTCGTCGAGCGCGAGCGTCGCGGCCCCGAGGTTCTCGTCGAGCTGAGCGCGGGTCCGCGGCCCGAGGACCGGGATCACGCCCTTCGCGGCCACCCACGCGATCGCGACCTGGCCCGGCGTGGCGCCCACCTCGTCCGCGACGGCGACCAGCGCGTCGATCACGGGGCCGTGGCGCGCAGGGTCGTCGTGCAGTACGCTCGCCTTCAGATCGGTCGCGCGGCCCCGCTCTCCCTTCCGGTACTTGCCGGTCAGGAGCCCGCCGGCCATCGGTGACCACCCCATCACGCCGAGGCCCAGCGCGTCCGCCATCGGCAGGAGCTCGCGCTCCGTGGTGCGCTGGAGCAGGCTGTACTCGACCTGGATCGCGGCGACCGGGGAAAAGCCGCGCAGATCGCCGGCCTTCACGCCCGTGGCGACGCGCCATGCCGGGAAGTTCGAGAGCCCGCCGTAGACGATCTTGCCGGCGCGCACGAGGTCGTCGAGCCCGCGCACGATCTCGTCGATGGGCGTCACGCCGTCATCCATGTGCACGAAATAGAGATCGATGTGGTCTGTCTTCAAGCGCACGAGGCTCTCCTCCACCGCCTGCACCATGGCCTTGCGGTTGTTTCCGAGCCTCGCCAGCGCCGGGTCCGGCCCGGCGCCGCGGCTGAACTTGGACGCGATGACGAGGTCGTTCCGGAAAGGAGCGACGATCTCGCCGATCAGCCGCTCGGCCTCGCCGTGCTGGTAGTTGTCGGCGGTATCGATGAAGTTGCCGCCCGCCTCGACGTAGCCCTGCAGAATGCTCCGCACCTCCTCCGGCGCGGCACCATAGCCCCAGGTCCTCCCGAACATGCCGGTGCCCAGGGACAGCGCGGAGACCTTGAGGCCGGTCCGCCGGCCGAGAATCTTGTAGCGCATCGAAACCTCCTCACCGCGGGAGTGACCTCCTCCGCGGCAGACGTGGACCTGACGCTCACCGCCGCCTATGCTGCGAGCGGTGACCGCACGATGCGCCTCACGACCTGGATGATCCATGTCGATCACGCCGGATTTCTGGTCCAAAACGCCACGCAATCAAGGCAAATATGGATGTTCTCACCGAGGTGATGGCGCTGCTCCGGACGAAGGGGAACCTCTACGGCAGGCTCGAGCTCACGGCCCCGTTCGGGCTCCAGTTTCCTGGCCGCAAAGGGATCTGTCTCATCGTGACCCGCGGCTCCTGCTTCCTCGGCGTCGACGAGCAGGCGCTCGTGCCGCTCGTCGGCGGCGATTTCGTCTTTCTGCCGGCGCCCGAGGCCTACTCGCTCCGGAGCAGCCCCAGGGCACGCCTGCGCGCGGCGGAGGAGGTGACCGCGCCGGAGGCGTTCTACCGGTCGCGGCTCATCACGCACGGCGGCGGCGGCGCGCCCGCCACCGTGGTCGCCGGGTGCTTCACCTTCGCCTCGCCCGAGAGCGAGCTCCTGGTCAAGCATCTTCCGCCGGTCATCCACCTGGCGGCGTCGGACGCGCGCGCGACGCCCTGGTTCCAGTCGACGCTCCAGTTCATCGCTTCCGAGATCGCACAGGGCCTGCCCGGGTCGCCCGCGGTCGTGGACCGGCTCGCCGAGGTGCTCTTCGTGCAGGCGATGCGCGCCCGCATCCAGGCGTCGTATCTGGCGGGGGGCCAGAGCTGGCTCCGGGCGCTCGCCGATCCGCAGATCGGCGAGGCGCTGCGGCAGATGCACGCCGAGCCGGGCCGCGCATGGACGGTGCCGGAGCTCGCGCGCGTCGCCTCGATGTCGCGTTCGGCGTTCGCCGCGCGCTTTCGCGAGCTCGTCGGGGAGACGCCGCTCGATCACCTGACGCAGTGGCGGATGGTGCGGGCCGCGAGCATGATGCGCGAGAACCGACCGATGAAGCTCGCGGCGATCGCGTCTGCCGTCGGCTACGAGTCGGAGAGCTCGTTCGGCAAGGTCTTCCGGCGCGTCATGGGCGTCTCGCCGGGCCGCTACCGTCGGAAGCACCGGATCGAACAGGTGCGAGCGGACTGACCTGTCCGGCGCGGCGAGCCTGCAAATTTGTCGAGGCCACCCCAGTTCGGGCATCCTCGGCGCATGCTCCACGCTCCCCCGCGCTGCGCGCGCCCTGGCCAAGGAACCCACCCATGTTGACCTCCCTCTCTGGCCGCGTGGCGATCGTCACGGGCGCGAGCCGCGGCATCGGGCGCGGGATCGCCCGGGTGTTTGCGGCGCAGGGCGCGCGCGTGCTCGTGGTCGCGCGCAGCGCGCAGCGCGCTCAGCCCGTCGTGGATGAGATCGTGGCCCGCGGCGGCGTGGCGAGCGCCTTCGCCGCCGACGTCGTGGATCCGGCCGCGCAGGAGGCCATGGCCAGGGCGGCGGCCGAACGGTACGGCGGCCTCGATGTCCTCTGCGCGAACGCCGGAGTGTTCCCGTCGTCCCCCCTCGCCGAAATGACGCCCGCGCAGTGGGACGAGGTGCTCGACGCCAACCTGAAGGGCACCTTCCTCTCCGTGTCCGCGTGCTTGCCGGAGCTGAAGCGCCGGGGCAAAGGCCGCATCGTCGTCATTTCGTCCATCACCGGCCCGATGACGGCGTACCCGGGCTGGAGCCATTACGCCGCCAGCAAGGCCGGCCAGCTCGGCTTCGTGCGCGCGGCGGCCCTGGAGCTCTCGCCGTTCGGCATCACCGTGAACGCGGTGCTGCCGGGCAACATCGCCACCGAGAGCGTGGAGGCGCTGGGAGAAGAGTACAGCCGCCAGATGCTGGCCAGCATCCCGGCGCGCCGGCTGGGCACGGTCGAGGATATCGCCTACGCGGCCTCGTTCCTGGCGAGCGACGAGGCGTCGTTCATCACCGGCCAGACCCTCGTCGTCGACGGCGGCCAGACGCTGCCCGAGTCGCCGGCGGCGCTCGCCATGCTTCAGGGCTGAGCGCCCGGGGGGCCGGCCTTTTCTTCGAGGTCGTCTCGCGACGCCACGACGCCCCTGCGTCGATCGTGCTCTCGACAACAACCCCTTCGGCGAATGGTCCGCCGTCTTCCCCCATGCCGCGTGCGTCGTCACGCGTCGTCGACCGACTCCTGCATCGCGCCGAGGTCGTCCACGTGGAGGGCGAGTGCTACCGGCTCAAGGAAGCCAAGGACGGCGCCGCCGCGGCTCGAGCTCGTCGGCCCAAGCGCAAGGACAACGGCCACGACCATCATCATCCCGCCCGCTGAACCCTGCCCTGAGCCGCGCGACCTTCTTCATGCACTTTCCGGCATCCAGCTTTCGTCATGCGATTCTCTCCGTGCAGGCGATCCGCGGGCGGATCCGGCCCCTATGCCCGCCGGAACACGCCCAGGAGGGGCAGGAACCACAACACGGGCACTGACCCGGCACCATGGCCGGCTCAGCCGGTCAGCCGCTGCGGTGGGAGCGGGCCAGAGCCAGCCGACCGAGGACCATGCCGATCAGCCCCAGCACCAGGGCCACGATGGCCCCGGCTCGCCCGTTGCCGGTGCCGATACCACCGGTGGAGGTGGCCAGGTGCAGCCCAGCGAGGACCATGCCGATCAGCCCCAGCACCAGGGCCACGATGGCGCCGTCTCGCGCGTTGCCGGTGCCGATACGACCGACGGAGCGGGCCAGAGCCAGCCCGCCGATGACCACGCCGATCAGCGCCACCACCGCGGCCACGGTGGCCCCGGCTCGCCCGGAGCCGGTGCCGACGACACCTTGCGCGGCCGCCGGTGCGGCAAGCCCGACCCCCCCGAGCAGGGCGGCGGCGGCGGCGGCGACTCGGATCTGCGATCGGGTGCGTGTCATAAAGCTCTTCCCTGCCCCGATCACCCTGACGGTCTCGCGCGGCCGTGCGGCCGCCTGCGGAACTGCTCTGCACTTCTTCCCAGGATCGCCGACCTTCGTGTCAACTTGGAGCGAGCGTTGCGTCATGACCCACGTCTACCCCCGGCGGGCAACCCGGTCTTGGACGAATTGGAAGCGGCGGGCTCGTCGCCGGTCGCGCTGCGGTGCGTCCTGGCGCCGCGTCGATCCTTCGCGGTCATCGGGTCAGGACACCTCGAGGTCGCGCGTGTTGCCGGCCCCTTCCCCGCGCCCCATCCGGCGCGGCTGACGCGGCGATGGCGATGTGGTGCAACTTGACGCGTTCGCGGGAGGACTGGGCGATGAGCGCGGTCGGCGAATCACCGGAGAGGGCCACGAACTCGCGGATCAGGTGCGACTGATCGCAGAACCCTGACGCGGCAGCGAGCCGGGCCCAGTCCGGATCGCGCTCCCTCTCGGCCTGCGAGAGCGCCCGCCGAAAGCGTGTGATCCGAGCGAAGGTCTTCGGGGCGAGGCCGGTCTCGGCGGTGAACACGTCAACAAGCCGGCGGTGGCTGATGCCGAGCGTGGCCGCGACGTCGGCGACGCGCCTTTCGCCTCCCTCGAGCGCCGCGATCGCGTGCGGCACCAGGGGATGACCGGGGCGCGCATTCGAAAGGCGGTCGAGCAGCGCGCGCTCGAGCAGCGCGAAGCGAGCGCGCGGCTCCGGCGCCGCGCACAGGCGGTCGCGGAGCTCCGCCGCGCGCTGCCCCCAGAGCTCCGCGAGGTCGGCGTGCGTGTCGATCAGCGCGCCGGGCGGCGCGCCGAGGAACGGCCACGCGCCGCCGGGGCGGAAGTGGACCCCGACCATCGACGCGTGCTCGCGTGTGTCGACGCCGAAGGAGGACTGGTAAGCGCCCGACACGGCGGCACCGGAGTAGCGGCGAACGGTGGGGCCGTCGTAGATGCGAAGCTCGTCCTCGTCGAGGTTGACGACCAGCTGGAGGGTACCGGAGGGCAGGATGCGCTCGGCCGCGCGGGGCGGAGCAACCGAAAGGTACCAGAGCTCGGCGACGTGCGCCGAAAGCGGCGGACCCGGCACGTGGCGAACGTACAACACGTGGACATCATGGCCGACAAACACGTCGCCGACCACATCGCTGCGCGGCGGTCGCCCACGTCAGTCTGTCGCTCGGCTTCGGCGCACGCGTCGGGACGATCATCGGCGGCCGGGGGACCGCCAGGGCACGCAGCAGGATCGTCGGCTCGTCGGTCGTTGGGACAAGCGATCTCGATGGAGCTGCTTTTGAATACGATCTCGGGTTGCGGACAGTTGAAGTCGAAGGCCGCCCGCCGCTGAACCCCGTTCATGACGTCTTTCGGGAAAGCGCCCGCTGGAGCAACCCAGTGCCGCCCGCGCGAAGCCGCCGCCAAGCGGCGCAGAAGTCCGGCCATCCACGGCCGGACCTCTGCGGGCGGAGCTAGAAGATCTCGAGCCCGCTCATGGTCGAGGCGGGCACGGCGCGCCGAGAGTCCCAGTGCTCGACGATGGCGCCGCCCTCGAGGCGGAACAGATCATAGAAGCCGTAGGCCGCCCCGCCGCGCTCCCCTTCCGAGAGGGTGAACACGAAGTTGCCGTCGGCGATGACGTGGTGCACCTCGACGTAGCGGATGTCCTCGTCCTCCACGTACTCGAGGAGCGCGGCGGGGCCGCTCGCGCTTGTCTCGCGGTGCTCGACGTAGCCGGCGCCGAGGAACTCCGGGGCGCGCGCGTGCTCCCCGTCGACGAGCACGGCGTCGATGAAGCTCAGCACGCGCGCGCGGTTCTGCGCCGTGAGCGCCGCGTCCTCGATCTCCGTCGGGCCCTCCGTCCCCGAGGCCTGGTTCGCGTCGGAGTCCCAGTGCTCCATGATCTTGCTGTCTTTCACGCGGAACATGTCGAAGATCACGCCGGTCTGCGAATAGCGGCCCTGCACGACCACGAGGTCGCACTCGGCGAACGTGCGCAGGCGCTCGTATCTGAACGATGGCGACGAGATGATCCCGCGCATCAGGTTCCTGAACGTGGCGACGCCGCTCGTCGCGATCGGGTTGTGCTGGAGGTACGGATCGGCCCAGTAGCGATCGGCCGCCGTGATGTCCTTCTCGACGAACAGCTCGTCGATGGCCTTTCCGACGAGCTCCCTGTTCGCGCTCGCCTCTGCCGGATCGCAGCCGCTCCCGCCGGCCGAGCCGCCGCCACCCCCGGCGCCGTCGCCTCCGGCCCCGTTGCCTCCGGCGCCGCCGCCTCCGCCCTGCGCGCCGCCCGCGCCCTGCGGCGCCTCGCCGCCGCCAGAACCGACGGGAGAGCCAGTCGTGGACGTCGAGCCCCCGACCGACGTATCGCCTCCCGCGCCGCCGCTCCCCGATGTCCCCGATGTCGTCGTGTCGGCAGTGGAGCTGCCCTGGTTGTCCGGATCGTCGTCCGACTGCCCAGAGCACGCCACGAAGAAGCAGGCTGCCGCGAGGCCGAGCCAAGGAGCGATTTTCATGAATACCGCCTATCGCGCCGCGCACCCGGGCGCAACCCGCGGGCGCGCGCATTCAACCGTGCAACACGCGCGACTCCCGCTCTGATGGAGGCCATGCCACACGCCACCAGGCACCATGGCTCTCCGCGGGCCGCGCCGCGTGGCCGGCGGTTCGTTCTTGCGGTTTTCCGGGAGAAGGCACACCGTGGCGGGATGATGAAGCTCTCGTGCCTTGTGGGCATCGCCGCGTTGCTCGCGGCGCCGCTGCTCGCCGCTCCGGCGCACGCGGACATCGCGCCGCCCGACACCTGCGACACGCCGGGCTCGAGCTGTAGCAATGCAGGTCCCGCGGCCAACGAGCCCGGGACGTGCACGACGCAGAAGTGCCAGCGAGCGGTGCCGGACCCGGACGGCGGCGTCACGACGGTCGAATACGACTGCAATCGGTGCACGGCCGCGGGCGGGGGCTCGACATCCGCCGGCAGCGCGGCGACCGGCAGCGCGGCGACCGGCAGCGCGGCGACCGGCAGCGCGGCGACCGGCAGCGCGGCGTCCTCGGACGACGCCGGTTGCGCCACGAGCGGCGCCGCCTCGGGCGGCGCGATGGCCGGGCTGATGCTGCTCTCTGGCGCAGCGGCGCTCGTGGCCGCCCGCCGGCGCCGCTGAGCCGAGCGCCCGCCCGTGCGTGCGCTCGGTCGACAGCCTGCGCGTGGGGCCAGCCTGCTCGAGCGCGGCGCCGCGCCGCTCGACGGCGCGCGGCGGCATCTCTTCGGCCTGCTCCGGCGGAGCGAGCTCGCGCTCGCGGTCGTGGCGCGCCCCGACCGCAGGATCGCCGCCCTGGCCGCGGTGAACGCGCTCGGCGCCTTCACCATGGCGGTGTTCGCGCCGAGCGCGCTCCTCGTGCTCGGGCCCGTCCTGCTCGGCGTCCTCCACGTCGCGGCCGACGTGCGCTACCTCGTGCTGCGGCGCGGGCTGCCGCCGTGGTGGCGCGGCGTCGTCTGGGCGGCCTGCGCCGCGCTGATCGCGGTGCGGGGCGCTCAGGAGCTCCTCGGCTCGGCGGCGGCGCTGCTCCGCGCCGAGCACGCGTTGCTCGCCGCCTGGCTCGGCGCCGCGGTCCTCGCCGGCGCGCTCGCGTCGCGCGCGTGGCGGCGCGCCGCGCTCGCCGCCGCCGCCGCCGTGGCGCTGTCGGCGGCGGCGCTCGCCGCGCCCCGCGGCTTCCGGCTCGCGCTCGCGCACGCGCACAACCTGGTCGCGCTGGCGCTGTGGCTCGGGCTCTTCCGCCGCCGGATGGGCGCGGTCGCCTGGCCGCTCGGCCTCGTCCTGGCCGGGACCGCGCTCCTCGCGAGCGGCGCAACGACCTCGCTCACGCTGCGCGCCGGGTGGCTGGACGCCTTCGGGCTGCACCTCTTCCTGGCGAGCGACTGGCTCGCGCCCGGGCTGCCGACCCGCGCGGCGGTGGCGCTCACCGCGAGCTACGCGTTCCTGCAGTCGGTGCATTACGCGGTCTGGCTGCTGCTCATCCCGCAGGAGGATGGCCCGGGCCAGCGGACGACAACGTTCCGCATGTCGGCGCGCTCGCTCCGGCGGGACTTCGGCGACGCGGGGCTCGCTGCCGTCGCGATCGCTGCCGTCCTGGTGCTGCTCGGCGCGATGCGCAGCGCGCTCGGCGCGCGCAACGTGGTCCTGTCGCTCGCCACGTTCCACGGGTACCTGGAGCTCGCGTTGCTCGCGTATTTCTATGTCCGCGGCGACGTCGGCCGGGGCGCCGTGCAGGCGCGCCCGGAGCCGGTCGGGCTGGCGCGCGCGGAGGAGCGCGGGCGGCCCGAGGTCGCCGCGCTGCCGGCCGCGTCATGAGCCGGGTCTTCACCGATCCGCTGGTCGTTGCCTGGTCGCGCGCGTTCGCGCTGACGCTGCTCGTCGAGCTCGCCGTCGCCTCGCCGCTGCTCGGCCCGGCGGCGCCGTCGCGGTGCCGCCGCGCCGCGCTCGTGGCCATCGCCAACATCGCGAGCCACCCGGCGGTGTGGTTCATCTTCCCCGCCCTCGCGGTCGGCGCCACGACGCGGCTCGCGCTCTCGGAGCTCTGGGCGGTGCTGCTCGAGCTCGGCGTTTACCGGCTCGCGCTGCGCGACCTGCCCGCCCTGCGCGCCGTCGCCGCCTCGGCGCTCGCGAACGGCGCGTCGCTCGGGCTGGGGCTGCTGCTGCGGAGCGCGACCGGCTGGGTGTGAGCGGCGCGAGCCGACCCGGGGTGTCGAGCGCGAGTCGACCAGCCTGGGCGCGCGCGGCGCGGCGGGCGCCGCTCGCCGGGATCAATAGCGCTGGCTGTCGTCCTTGGGCACCATGTCGATCGCCGTCGAGGGCTCGCCGTTCACGGTGGCGCCGGCGTGCGAGAAGGTCGCGGCCCCCCGCAGGAACTCCACCGGGAAGCTCAGCTTCGGCTGCGAGAGCCCGTCGAGCGCCTCGACGTGCTTCGGAGACAGCGAGAGATCGAGCGCGGCGAGGTTGTCCTCGAGCTGCTCCATGGTGCGGGCGCCGATGATGGTGGACGTCACGCCGGGCCGCGATTGCACCCACGCGAGCGCGACGCGCGCGGGCGTGGAGCCGAGCTCGCGGCTGATCTTGATGAGCTCATCGACGATCGTATAGGTCTGCTCGTTCAGGGCGCTAATCGCCCACGCGCCCCGGTCCGCCTTCTGCTTGCCGGCGTTCTCCCGGGTGTACTTGCCGCTCAGCACGCCGCTCTTCAGCGGCGACCAGGGGGTCACGCCGAGCCCGAGCTCGCGGGCCATGGGGATGAGCTCCCCCTCGACCGTCCGCTCGACGAGCGAATACTCGATCTGCAGCGCGATGAACGGCGACCAGCCGCGGAACTGCGCCAGCATCTGCGCCTGCGCCACCTTCCACGCCGGGGTGTCGGAGACGCCGATGTAGCGGACCTTGCCCGAGGACACGAGATCGTGGAGCGCGCTCATCGTCTCCTCGATGGGCGTGTACTTGTCCCAGCAGTGCATCCAGTAGAGGTCGATATAATCGGTCTGCAGGCGCCGCAGCGACTGCTCGCAGGCCGAGATGAGCGACTTCCTGCTGGCGCCGCCGCCGTTCGGGTCCCCGCGGTAGAGGTTGCCGAAGAACTTCGTGGCGATCACCAGCCGGTCGCGCCGGCTCGCGTGGCGGCCGACGTGATCCCCGATGATCTTCTCCGAGTGGCCGCGCGTGTAGAGGTTCGCCGTATCGATGAAGTTCCCACCGCGCTCGATGAACCTGTCGAGGATGGCCTCGGAGTCCTTGACGCTGGTACCCCAGCCGAGGTCCTCCCCGAAGGTCATCGCGCCGAGGCAGAAAGGGCTCACGCGGAGCCCCGAGTGGCCGATCGTGACGTAGTGATCGAGAGGCATCGTTATCTCCTGTAGTGATTGCAGCGCCGGGTCGACGCAGGGATTGCGCCCTCACCGGGCGCGCGCCCCTCGTCTCGGGGACAGGAAGAGCAAGACGGCTCGAGCCTGTCAAGGCGAACGCCGGCGGAGGCGCGGCCAGCCGGACGCGGGATACGCCTCTGCGCAGCGCATCCCTGAGTCCGCCGTCGCTCATCCATCAGGGCGTCAGGGCCGCGGCGAGCCAGCCCCGGAGCGCCGCGATCTCCTCGCGGGCCGCCGCGCCCTCGAGGTGCACGAGATGATAGCGATAGCCGTCGAGCGCCGGCCCGAACGGCTGCACCAGGGAGCCGCTCCTCAGCTCGTCGGCGACGAGGACCAGGCTCAAGAGCGCGACGCCTTGCCCGGCGATCGCCGCCTGGATCGCGTGGCCCTCGTCGGAGAACGTGACGCCGCCGTCCGCGCGCACGCCGGAGAGACCGGCGCGCTCGAGCCACAGGCGCCATATCGGCGTGTCGCGGTCGACGCGACGCCACTCGAAGTGGAGCAGCGGCTTGCGGCGCAGGTCCTCCGGGCGGCGCACGTCGAGCCCGGGGCTGCAGACGGGCGCGAAGCGATCCGCGATCAGCGCCTCGGCGTCGAGCCCGGGGTACGGACCGCGCCCGTAACGGATCGCGGCGTCGGCCTCGGCCGCGTGGAGGTCGACGGGCTCGTCCGAGGCGAGGAGGCGCAGGTCGACTCCAGGGCACGCCTCGCGAAAGGCCGCGACCCGGGGCACCAGCCACCTGGCGGTGAACGCCGTCGTGGCAGACAGGGTGATCGCGCGGCGCGAGCGGCGGGCGGCGAGCTCGTCCAGCGCCTTCGCGAACGCGTCGAACCCGTCGCGGAGCACCGGATAGAGGAGCTGCCCCTCGCGCGTGGTCAGGACCTGCCGGGTGCGGCGCTCGAACAGCCGGACCCCGACCGTCTCCTCGAGCAGCCGGACCTGGTGGCTGATCGCGGTCGGCGTCACGCCGAGCTCCCTGGCGGCCCGCTTGAAGCTGAGGTGGCGCGCGGCGGCCTCGAAGGCGCGGAGCGCGGTGAGCGGAGGGAGCCTTCGCATGCGCGAACCATAGATGATCTAGATTCATCCATCAGCTGAGAATTACGCATTTGTCATCCGGCCGGGCGCGACGCATGTTCGCCGCGTGAATGCGCGATCCATGGGCCCGAGAGCCGAGCGACCCGGGGTCGTCGCGGCGCCCGTAGATGAGATGGTCTCATCGGTAATGGGCGCCGCCCGGCCGCGGGCGGCGCCCCGCGCCGAGGGAGACGCCCGGGCGCGCGCCGAGGAGCGCTCGCCTCGGGCCCACGGAAGCGCCCCCACCACGCGAGGAGACAGGCCATGTCCACGATTCTGCACATCGACTCGAGCGCTCGTCCGGACACCTCGGACACGAGCCGACACGGGTCTCACACCCGACGCCTCACCGCCCGCTTCGTCGCGCGCTGGCGCGCGGCGCATCCAGAGGACGAGATCCTTTATCGGGACGTCGGGCAGAGCCCGCCCTCGCCCGTGACGGGCCGGTGGATCCAGGCCGCCTTCACGAAGCCTCACCTGCGCGAGCCGTGGATGAGGCAGGTGCTCGCGGAGAGCGACGCGCTCGTCGACGAGCTCCTCGCCGCGGACATCCTCGTGGCCGGCGTGCCGATGTACAACTTCAACGTGCCGGCGCAGTTCAAGGCCTATATCGACAACATCGTCCGCGTGGGGCGCACGTTCGGCTTCGACCGCTCGCGGCCGGGCGAGCCGTACTGGCCGCTCCTGGCCGGGCACGGGAAGAAGCTCGTGATCCTGACGTCGCGCGGCGACCACGGCTACGGCAGGGGCGGCCGGATCGAGGCCATGAACCACGTCGAGCCGAGCATCCGGACGGCCTTCGGCTACATCGGGATCACCGACGTGGAGTCCGTGGCGATCGAGTACGACGAGTTCGCCGACGAGCGGCTGAGGGCGTCGATCGCGAGGGCAGAGCTCGAGGTGGACGCGCTCGTCGACGGCCTGCTCGACGGCCGCGCGCGCGTTCCCGCGTGAGGGCGCGCGGCGAGGTCCACGAGGAGGTTGACACCGGCGAAAGTTCCAGGATTCCCTGACCGTCGATGCTGAAGCGCAGAGATTTCCTTCGAGCCACCCTCGTCACCGCCGGCGCGCTCGTCGTCCCGGCCTGCAGCGACCCCGAGGCCGTCAACCCGGTCAACCCGGTCGACACCGAGCGCGAGCTCACCGACGGCTCCGAGTTCTTCCCGCAGTCGATCGCCTCCGGCGATCCTCGCCCCGACAGCGTTGTCCTCTGGGCCCGCGTGCAGGACGGCGAGGAGGATCTCGAGCTCGAGGTCGAGGTCGCCACCGACGCCGAGTTCACGCAGCGGGTGGCGCTCGACGCCGGACAGGCGAGGGTGAAGGCGCTCGCGAGGCACGATCACTGCGTCAAGGTGAAGGTCCGCGGCCTCGCGGCGGGCACGGTCTACCACTACCGCTTCATCTACGTGAAGGGCGACAAGGGCTACGTGTCGCGCGTGGGGCGCACCAAGACCGCGCCGGCCGCGGAGGCCGACGTCAAGGTCCGCTTCGCCTACGTGTCCTGCCAGGACTATATCGGGCGCTTCTACAATACCTACCTCGCGCTCGCCGAGGAGGAGCTCGACTTCTTCGTCCACCTCGGCGACTACATCTACGAGACGACAGGCGATCCCAGCTTCCAGAACACCACCGGGCGCGGCGTCGAATTCACCGACGAGGAAGGAAGCATCTCCCTCGGCGACGGCGCCTACCGCGCGGCGAGGTCGCTGAGCAACTACCGGGAGCTCTACAGGACGTACAGATCCGACGCGAACCTCCAGAAGATCCACGAGAGCTTCCCGATGATCGCCACCTGGGACGATCACGAGTTCTCGGACGACTCCCACGGCGCCACGGCCACGTACCTCAACGGCCAGGAGGACGAGACCGACGTGGAGCGCCGCAAGGCCGCGAGCCAGGCGTGGTTCGAGTACCAGCCGGTCGATTACGGCGACGACTTCGAGTACGACCCCGGCGCCTCGTTCCCGGGCGATCTCCGCATCTACCGCGACTTCGTGTTCGGCCAGCACGTGCACCTGGTGATGACGGATCTGCGCAGCTACCGGCCTGATCACCTCATCCCCGAGGACGCCTTCCCCGGCAAGGTGGTGCTCGATCAGGGCAAGCTCGTCGACGAGCTCGGGGACGTCCCCGCGTCCGCCATGCCGTACGTGGACGACATCGAGAGCTACAGCGACGGGATCTACGCGTCGGTCCTCGCCGGGGCCGCGGAGGCCGCCGGCTACGACGCCGCCGACGTGAAGGGGAAGATCAGCGCCCTCTTCATCAACACGATCGTCGCCAGCGTGAACGATGGCCAGCCGGAGGAGATGCAGATCCCGCTCATCGATGAAGAGGCGCAGGTGTTCATGGAGCGGGGCATCGCGTACGTGGATCTCGGCAAGATCGGCGCGCACACATCGATCGGCTCCCGTTACTTCGCGGCCAAGGACGCCGTCGATGTCCACGCTGCCATCCGCTACAAGGAGACGCAGGGCGCGAGCGAGGACGTGATGGGGGCCGAGCAGGAGGCGTGGTTCCTCGACACCATGGAAGGGTCGAAGGCGACCTGGAAGATCTGGGGCAACGAGTTCTGCCTCCTGCCGCTCGCCATCGATCTCACCCCCTACAGCATCCCCGAGCAGTTCAAGCGTCAGTTCTACATGGACCTCGACGCCTGGGACGGCTTCCGCAACAAGCGGGACGAGCTCCTGGCGCGGCTCGTCAGCGTGGGTAACGTCGTGGCGATCACCGGCGACATCCATGCCTTCTTCGCGGGGACGGCCGGCCTCAACGACGATCCCACGAAGAAGATCGTCGAGTTCGTGGGCGGCGCCGTCTCGTCGGCCCCCTACCGCGAGCTCTTGACGAGCCAGGTGGCCAGCGATCCCGTGCTGCGCGCGGTCCCGGGGGCCGCGCTGCTCGCCGCCGGCATCGACGATCTGCTCATGTCGACCGAGACGAAGATCAACCCGCACATCGCCCACGCCAACAGCAATGCTCACGGCTACGTAATGGTCGAGGCGAGCGGGGACGAGCTCCTCGTCGACATGCGGAGCATCGCCGCCGCTGACGTGCAGACCGACTACACGACGAAGCGCGGCGACCTGAAGGTCCGGAGCAAGCGATTCCGCACCCTCTCCGGGGAGAGCGACATCTACCTGGACGACGGAGGCACCTGGAAGCGCTGGGATCCCTCCACGCAGATGTGGATCTGATCGCGCCGCTCAGGCGCCTGCGCGGAGCGGCCCCGCGCCGCGAAGAGCACGGACAGGGGTCCCGGGCTATGCTGGCGCGACGCCAGCACGAGAGCCCATGACCAGCCCCACGACAGCACCGATGAGCCCCGGCGCGCCCGCCCTGCGCCCTTACCAGCGCGCCGCCGTCGACGCCGTCCTCGCGGCCCGCCGGCGCGGCGTCCGGCGCATGGTCGTGTGCCTCCCCACCGGCGCTGGCAAGACGGTCATCTTCTCCCATCTCGCCCGCCTCGCCAGGCGACAGGTCCTCGTCCTCGCCCACCGCGAGGAGCTCCTCTTCCAGGCCAAGGACAAGATCGAGCGCGCCCTCGGCGGACAGGGCACTGTCGCCGTCGAGCAGGGCGAGCTCCGCGCCCCGTCCGACGCGCGCGTCATCGTCTGTTCCATCCGCTCTCTCCACGAGAAGCGGCTGGAGCAGGTCACCGGCGGCCGCGATATAGGCCTCGTCATCTACGACGAGTGCCACCACGCCCCCGCCGAGGACAACCGCCGCGTCCTCCGCCAGCTCGGCGCCTTCAACGCCGCGTGGACTGGCACCCTTCTCGGGTTCACCGCCACGACGGCCCGCGGCGACGGCAAAGGCCTCGACGACGTCTTCGAGGCGATCGTCTACAGCCGCACCCTCCCCGAGATGATCGCGGACGGCTATCTCGCCCCCCTCACCGGCTACCGCGTCGCCACCGCCACCGACCTCTCCCGCCTCGACGCCGGCGGCCTCGACTTCGCCACGGACGAGCTCGAGGAGGCCGTCGACATGGAGGAGCGCAACGCCCTCGTCGCCCGTTCCATTCAAGAGCTCGCCCGCGACCGCCGCACCATCGCCTTCTGCGTCACGGTCGCGCACGCCAGGAACCTCGCGAAGGCGCTCAACCACCTCGGCGTCCGGGCCGCCTACGTCCACGGCGACATGCCTTCCGACCTCCGCGGCCGGATCCTCGCCGATTTCCGGGAAGAGCGGGTCCAGGTCCTCACCAACGTCGCTGTCCTCACCGAGGGCTTCGACGACCCTGGCGTCTCCTGCGTCGCGATGGCCCGCCCCACCCGCTCGGAAGGCCTCTATGCCCAGTGCGTCGGGCGCGGCACCCGCCTCCATCCAGGCAAGAAGGATTGCCTCATCCTCGATTTCGTCGACCTCTCCTCGCTCCAGCTGTGCACGCTCCCCTCGCTCTTCGGCATGCCTCGCGACCTCGATCTCGAGGGCAGGGACGCCGCGGAGGCGAGCCGCTTCTTTCGGCAGGTGGCCTTCGATTACCCCGGCTTCGAGGTCGAGGCGGGCCGCATCACGCTGCGCGAGATCCAGGAGCGCGCCGCGCACTTCGATCCCCTGAGCCTCCGCGTCGACCCCGAGGTGCTGGCCATCTCGCGCAATGCGTGGGCCTCGCTCGGCCGCTTCGGCCTCGCGCTCCATTTCGAGAGGAAGCCCGGAGCGATCAGCGAGGTCGTCGTCCTCGCCCGCGGCGGTCGCGGCAAGCGGTGGCACGTCCTGCTGGACGGCAAGCTTGTCGAGCGCTTCTCGACCCTCGAGGAGGCGGTGGCCGCGGTCGATTACGAGGTAGCGCGCCGCGGCCCCGCGGCCGGGGCCTCGGCGCGGCACGACGCGCCATGGCGCAGGGGAAAGGCCCCGGTGCCCCTGCCGGCCGAGCCCCCGCGGGGCCATCCACCGCCGCGCACGATGGAACAGGCCATGATCCTCGCAGTGTGGGCGAGGGTCACCGCGCCGCGCGAGGAGCGGTCGCCGCCGCAAGCCGCCCCGCCACCGGCGGGCGCTCCTGTGCTCAAGCCGAGGTAATACCTCGGCGCCCAGGTTGCCCAGGTTCGTCGCTGGTTCCCTGGTTGCACGGAGATCTGCCGAGCTGCCCGGTCCAAGGAATCGCTGTTGGTCGCGCGGCGCGGGCCGGCCCCGTGCTCGCGCCAGGTGCCCTCGCGCATGCGGCTGATTCTGGACCGGTCGTTCCAGAATGATCGGTCCAGAATGAGGCGCACGAGCGCAGGTCACGTGAGTCTGGCAGGGTCGCCGCGCCGGCCTCCGGCGCCTCGTGACATTCCGGTGACCTTCCCGTGCGACGCTGCGCCCGTGCTCTCCCCTCGGGCCAGCCGCCTGCGCGACTGGGCGCTCTTCGCCGCCGCCGCGAGCGTCCCCGCGATCTGCGTCGGCGTCCTCGGCCTGCGCGCCCTCGCCAACGAGGCCGACGGCGCCCGCCGCGAGGTGGCGCTCGGGCTGGCCGCCGCCTCGGCACGCCTGTCGAGCGCGATCGACCAGGAGACCGACAGCGCCGCCGCCGCCCTCGCCGCCCTCCCGATCGACACCCCCCTCGAGGCCGCCGCGGCGGCGCTCGCCGGGATCGCGCCGCCGTTCGCCGCGCCGGTGCTGCTCGCGCCGGATCGCTCCGTGCTGCTGCCGCCCCAGGCCGCGCTCCCGCCCGCGTCTGCGCCCGGGGAGTGCGCCGCCCTCGCCCGCGCCGCCGCCGGGCCGGACGTCCAGGCCGGCGCCGGCGCGCAGCGCGACTTCCTCGCGCGCTGCGCCGAGGCCCGTTCGCCCGCCGGGCGATGGCTCTGGCCCGTCCTCGCGCTCGACGCCGCGGCCAACCGCGCCGTCGATCAGGCCGCCGTCGCCGCGTGGCTCGAGGCGCACGCGGCAGGCCTCTCGGAGGCGGAGTGGAAGGCTACCGCGATCGAGGTGGACGCCGCGCTCTCGGGCGAGCCGCGCGAGCGGGCGCGCGCGGCCCTCGCGGCATCGCGCCCGGAGCGGGACGCGCTCGTGGCCGAGCTCCGGCGCGGAGGCCTCGACGCCGCGCTGCGCGCGCGCCCCGACGGCCGCGGGCTCGTCTCGTGGCGCACGGGCGCTTCAGCGGGCACGCTGCGGGCGCTCCCGGACGGGCGCTCTGCCGGCTTCGTGATCCACGCCGGCTCGCTCGCCGGCTGGCTCCGCGGCGGCGCGCGCCCTGTGCCGCCCGACGTCCGCGCCGACGTCCTTGCCGGATCCCCGGCCGCCGGAGCCGCCGGGCGGGCGCCGGTCGCGCCCGAGCTCGACGGCGCGCCCGCGGCCCTCCTGCCGATCGCGCCGGAGCTCGCCGTGCGGCTCTCGCCCGCGGATCCGGCGGCCGTGGCGCGGCACGCGGCGCGCGGCAAGCGGCTGCTCGTCGGCGTCGGCGCCGCCGCCACGGCGCTCGCCCTCGGGCTGGCCGCGCTGCTGTTCGCGCGCATGCGCGCCGCCCGGCGCTCCAGCGAGCTGCGCACCGACTTCGTCGCCGCCGTCTCCCACGAGCTCCGGACGCCGATCGCGTCGGTCCGCATGCTCTCGGAGCTGCTCGAGGAGGGGCGGCTCGCGCCCGACGAGCACCGCGAGGTGTTCGAGGCGCTCGGGCGCGAGTCGCGGCGGCTCGGCGAGACAGTGGAGCGGCTGCTCGGCTTCAGCCGGATGACGGCCGGGCGCGCCGCCGCCCAGCGCGCCCCGGCCCGCGTCGCGGCGGCGGTCGCCGCCTCGATCGACACGTTCGAGGAGCGGAACCCGGAGATGCCCAGGGTCGTGCGCGACCTCGACCAGGCCGCGGAGGCGAGCATCGACGTGGGCCAGATCCAGCTCGCGGTCGACAACCTCCTCGCCAACGCCCTCAAGTACGCGCCGCGCGCCGCCCCCTACCGGGTCCGCGTCGCGCGCGAGCGCGGCGGCGTCGCCATCGCCGTCGAGGACCGCGGCCCGGGCATCGCCCGGCGCGACCAGCGCCGCATCTTCGAGCCGTTCGAGCGCGCCGACGACCGGCTGAGCCGCGCCGTCTCGGGCAGCGGCATCGGGCTGTCGCTGGTCCGGCACGTCGCCCGCGCGCACGGCGGCAGCGCCCGCGTCGCGAGCGAGCCGGGCCGCGGCGCCGCGTTCACCCTCTGGATCCCCGGACCGCCCGGAGCCCCCGGACCGACAGAACCGACGGAACCGACGGAACCGACGGAACCGAAGGAGCAGACGCCATGACCCAGAAGACCCCCGAAGGCAGGCTGGAGACCGTCCTCGTCGTCGAGGACGATCCGACGCTGCGCCTCGGCCTCCAGAAGACGCTGCGCTCCGCGGGCTTCCGCGTCGAGGTGGCGAAGACCGGCGACGAGGGGCTCTCGATGGCGCTCGCCGCCCGGCCTGACCTCGTGCTGCTCGACGTGATGCTGCCCGGGATGAACGGCTTCGAGATCTGCGAGGAGCTCCGCCGCCACGACGCCGACCTGCCCGTCCTGATGGTCACGGCGAAGGGCGAGGAGCAGGACAAGGTGCGGGGGCTCCGGCTCGGCGCGGACGACTACATCGTCAAGCCGTTCGGCGTCTCCGAGCTCCTCGCCCGCGTCGACGCGGCGCTCCGGCGGCGGCGGCTCGGCGACGCCGAGCGCGCGGTCGTGCAGTTCGCGGAGGTCGTCGTCGACTTCCGCGCCCACCGCGTGGAGCGGCGCGGGGCGCCCGTCGAGCTCACGGCGCTCGAGATGAAGCTCCTGCGCTTCTTTGTCGAGCGCGAGGGCGCGCTCCTGCCGCGCCAGCGCATCCTCAACGCGGTCTGGGGCGCGGACTACTTCGGCACCGATCGGACGGTCGACAACTTCATCAACCGGCTGCGCGCGAAGCTCGAGCCCGATCCGAGATCGCCGCGGCACCTCGTGACCGTGCGCGGCGCCGGCTACCGGTTCACCCGCGCTCCGGCGCCGGAGACAGAACGGTGACATGGCGAAGACGGAGCCAACAACGGCCGTGCGCAGACTGCCTCTCATGCGCCGCCGCAAACGGGCCGCGCGCAGGAGGACATCGATCGTCATGAATACCATCCATCACCGCGCCGCCACCGCCGCCATCGCCGCCGGCCTGCTCTCGCTCGCCTCGTGCGTGGAGGGGCCGGAGACCGCCGCGCCGGGCACCGAAGCGCGCGTCGACCTCGCCGCCGGCGCGGACAGGCGACCCGATATCTCGCTCGCGATCGAGCAGGCCGAGCGCAGGCTCGACGCGGGCCGGGAGATCGCCGCCGCGCGGCAGGCGCTCTCCGAGGTGCTCGCCGACCCGGCGGTGACGCCGGATCAGCGCGATCAGGCGAGGCTCGCGATGAGCCGGGTGCTCGAGGCGGAGGGCGACCCGGAGGCCGCGATCGCCGACGTGGAGTCGCTCCTCGGCGATCACGCCGTCGGCGAGCCCTGGCCGTTCCAGAAGGCCGCCGAGCGGCGCCTGCGCCTCCTGGTCACCGGGAGCGACGAGGACCCGCTGCCGGAGGAGCCGATCGACGCGAGTCAGGCATCTCCGTTCGCCCGCGCGCTCGCGCGGTATTTTCCCGTGCCGGAGTCGGGCCCCCGGGAGCTCACGATCCGCGTGCTCACGTTCGGCGGGAGCCGGGACGTGAGCGATCGCCTCAGGACCTTCGCCATCGCGCCCGCGATCCGTGCGCTCCGGCAGGAGGCCTGCCCGCGCTGCGACGACCAGGTCGTGATCAAGCACATGTCGTACGGGACCGACGGCTGGGTCCAGATCCCGGCGGCCCGGCCGCGGCTCGGGTCGAGCCTCGCGGTCTTCTACTTCGATCTCGGCAACCAGCGCATTCCCGCGCGGTACGACGCGGACCTGCCGCTGCCCACGGCGGACATCGTCGCGCGGCTCGAGAAGGGCGAGGGGCTCATCGCGGCGCGCGAGCGCGCCGGGGCGCCGCCCGCGATCCTGATCGCCGCGCCACGCCGGGCGCAGCTCCCCGCCGTCGAGGCGGCGCTCGCGGCGATGACCGAGCTGCCCGCGGCGCCTGTGTCGGTGCCGCTGCCGGGCCAGCTCGAGCCCGCGGAGATCCAGGCGGTCGTGCGGGGCTCGTTCGGGCGGTACCGGGTCTGCTACGAGGAGCTCCTCGCGCGGAGCCCTGCCGCGGCGGGGTCGGTCCCGCTCACGTTCGCGATCCTGGGCGACGGCACGGTGGCTGACGCCGCGGTCGACACGGCGAGGTCGACGCTGCGCGACGCGACCCTGGAGCGGTGCATGGTGGCGGCGACGAGCGCGCTGAGGTTCCCGGGCATCGGGCAGAAGACCACGGTCGTCTATCCGATCGAGTTCTCCCCCGGGGGCTGAACGAAGAACGAGCCGCCAGAGCCCGAGGCGGCGCGGGCGCGGCCGAGGTGCCGGCGGGGATCACCTGCCGCGACGGCGCTCCGCCCGGCGCGCTCGACGCGAGCTCTCCGGGCGCCCGCCGCGGCGCTCGGTGGCGCGGGCCGTCGCCGCGGTCAGGCCTGCTCCCCGAAGGCGACGGGGCGGTGCAGGGCCGCGAGCATGCACTTCTTGGCATGGCCGGCCGGCTCTCCCGGCCGCTGCGGCTCTCCGTTCACCCACACCATCGTCACCTGCGACGAGACGAACTGCCACCCTTCGCGCTCTGCCTGCTGCACCAGCGCGGTCAGCTCCTCGGCGCTACCCGCTTCCACGAACTTGGTCTCGTACGACATGCTCCTCCTTACACCGCGCCCGCACCGCGCCCGGCGGCGGTGGACCGTACGCCGGCTCGCGGCAGGTGGGAAGGAGCGCCGTGGCCGTGAAGGCCGAGCCCGGCCGCGCGGCAAGCGCGCGGCGGGCTCATGAAGCGCAGCGCCGGCCCCCCGGCTCTACCGCGCGTGTCGGCCGCGCGGCGTCGCGCGAGGGCGGCCTGCGCGCGCCGCGCGCTACGGGGCGAACGCGCCGATCGTGAGCTTCGCGCCGTCGCTGCGCGCCTTGGCCTGCTGGTGCGGCGAGTACTGGTGCTCGACCGCCGGGAGGCCGTCGAGCGCCGCGCCGGCGCCGACGAGCGGGCCGCCGGTGGCCGGGAGGAAGTCGTGCCCTTCCACCGAGGCGAACGGCGGGTCGAGGCCGATGATCTGGCTGTCCAGGCCGTCCACCTTCCCGAGCAGTTGCGGGCCCGGGACGGGATCGAACGCCGTCCACCCCTTCATGACCCAGTTCCCGGCGAGGAGGAGGGTTCCCGCGGCCACGTCGTCGCGGTCGCCCATGAAGGTGACAGCGCGGATGTCGGTCGGCTCCTGGCTGCTGGCGAACACGTTGTTCCGGGCGTCGATCCGCTCGTCGTTGGTCGAGGCCTCGAACACCGCGGAGCGCTCGTAATCCCTGTACGTCTCGTTCTTCACGAAGACGGTGTTGGCGAAGAAGTGGAGCGTGCCCTTCCTGTAATTCTCGGTCTGCCCGCTGTCCCCGCCATAGTGGATCATCGACGGGCCGTACCCCGTGCGCAGCAGCACGTTGCCGTAGACGAACGTCTCGTGGAACGACGGCAGCGCGACCGAGTCGGTCGCCTCCTGCGCGTCCACGAGGTCGATCAGGTGGGCGCCGTCCTCGATCCAGTTGTAACGGATGACGACGCCGGCGGAGCGCTCCTTGATGTTGTTGCCGTTGCCGCCGCGCGTGGGGCCGAAGCGATTGAACTGGTAGATGACGTTCGAGGCTTCGTTGTAGACGTTGTGCTCGTTGTAATCGCTCAGGCTGCCGTTGTCGTGGATGTAGTTGGACTCGATCAGCACGTCCTCGGTGAGGATCTCCGCGCCGCCCGTGCCGATGAAGAGGCCGTTGGCGTTCTCGTGCACCTCGCAGGCGCGGATCGTCACGTGGTTGCCGCGCTCGACGAAGATGCCGGCCGCGTTGCTAGCGTAGGAAGCCGCAGAGCCCGCCTTGTCCGTGAAGCGGAACGGGGGCGATGCGTTCTTGATCTCGAGCCCTTCGACCGTGATGTGGCTGGGCTGGAGATCGTAGGCGTCGTCGTGCTTGTGCCCGATGATCACGAGCCCCCTCACCTGGTGGCCGTCGAAGGGGAAATCGAGCTCGGGCCGCGTTGTGGCGCCCTCGCCGTCGATCACCGGCAGCTCGCCGCCCGGCTCCGGGACGCCGCAGACCCGGATCGGCTGCTCCGCGGTCCCCTGACCGCCGAGCATGATCTTCTCGTGGTACCCCTCGGGGCGCCAGAAGATGCGCACCGTGTCGCCGGCGACGAGCGACTCGAGCGGGACATCGCCGATCGACTCGAACTCCTTGCCGGGCCCAACCTGATAATCCGTGCCGCTCCCCACATGCGTGCACTGGACGTGGACCGGAGGGATGTTGACGGGCGGAGGGAGCGGCGCGTCCTCACCGGCTGTGATTGCACCGATCTCGCCGTTGCAGCCGGCAACAAGGAGCAACCCCGTCATACAGGCTCGGAATCTCACAGAGGCGTCCTCCTCGATCTCTTGCAAAGCCCCACTGGATTTTTACAGTGAAAACCCTGCTGGATTTCTTCGCGCGGCGGCGTGAGCTCCCCGCGGCGAGGCAACATGACACAGTGAGGCTCTTTGTCATCCGGCCAGACCCTGCTGTAATGGCGAGTTCCGCAATTCAGGTAGCAGGATGTAGCGCAGCGGCGTCCGATCACGCCCTGTCGGAGGAACGTCGCGAGCGGGCTGATCTCCGCGAGAGCGGGATAGTGTTGTTGTAAAAATTTAACCTGAATCGATCGCCGGACCGGGCCGCGCAGCGGCTCGTCAGACGGCCTCTGGACCGCGCGACGCCCCGGGCGGTGGCGCCGCGGAGCTCGCCGGCAGCGACGGGCGCTCCGTCCTGGACCCGGCGAACGCGGGGTTGTCCTGCTTCCGGGGGAGCTTGCTCATGGCCCGCTCGGCCATCGCGGTGATGGTGAGCGACGGGTTCACGCCCAGGTTCGAGGGCACCATCGAGCCGTCGACCACATACAGGTTCTCGTGGCCGAACACCTGGTTCTGCTCGTCGATCACCCCGTGCTCCGGATCCCGGGCGATGGCGCAGCCGCCGAGGATGTGCGCGGTGGTTGGCACATTGAGGACCGCCTCGTTGATCGCGTTGCGCGGGGTGCCGTTCATCAGCACACCGAGCCGCTTGCCTACCTCGTTGGCGATGGGGATGTACGCCGGGGGCTTCGGCTGGTCGGGCGGACGATGGGTGGTCATGCCGCCGCGCTTCCAGACAAGCTGCATGTAGTTGTCCAACGTCTGCATCACGAGGAGGATGGTGGACCGCCGCGCGAACTTGAAGGGCAGGAGCCCGAAGATGAGGTCTATCGGGTGCAGGAGCCGCCGGCCGAGCCAGCGCAGCCAGCGCGGCAGTCCCGGCCTGTCGTCGGTGAGCACGGTGCCGAGGGCGCCCATCACGTCGGAGCCGGCGGGGTAGCGCACCGGCTCGATGTGCGTGCGCGCGTCCGGATAGATGCCGCTCGTGATCGCGATGCCCCGGGAGTAGTCGACCCGGTCGTCCTTCGCGGTCACCCCGAGGATGACTTCGCTGTTCGTGCGCACGTAATTGCCGAGCTGCCGGGAGAGGTTCGGCAATCGGCCCTCGGCCCTGGCCTGGAGCAGCAGCCTCACCGTGCCGAGCACGCCGGCGCTGAGCACCACGCCGCGCGCCCGGAGCTTGCGGCGACGCTTCTTGAACAGCGCGGTGGAGCGCTCCAGGGTGAGCTCGTAGCCGCCGCCCGGGAGCGCGTCGATGGCGGTGACCATCGTCTCGGGCTGGATGGAGCAGCCCTTCTTCTCGGCCAGGTAAAGGTAGTTGAGATCGAGCGTGTTCTTGGCGCCGAAGCGACAGCCCACCATGCAGCCGCCGCAGTGGACGCAGGTGGCGCGCTCCGGCCCCTCGCCGTCGAAGAAGGGGTCGGGCACGCGCTGCCCCTCTTGCTCCCCTTCCCTCGCGAAGAGCACGGCCACGTTGGTGACGTGAAACGTGTCCCCGCGGCCCATCTCGTCGGCGATCTGCCGGAGCTGCCGGTCCGCCGGCCAGAGCTTCGGGTTCGCTGTCACGCCGAGCATGCGCTTCGCTGTCTCGTAGAAGGGCATCAGCTCGTCGCGCCAGCTCGTGCCCGCAGGCCAGCCCGGGTTGGTGAAGGCCTCGGGCGGGGGCACCAGCAAGGTACTCGCGTACACAAGCGAGCCGCCGCCCACGCCCGCGCCCGAGAGGATGAGCGTGTCCCGGAGCAGGGTGAGCCGCTGGATTCCGTGACACAACAGCCTGGGCGCCCACAGAAATTTTCGTATGTTCCAGTTCGTCCTGGGAAAGTCGTCCTTGCTCCAGCGCTTTCCGCACTCGAGCACGGCCACCCGATAGCCCTTCTCGGTCAGGCGCAGCGCGGAGACGCTGCCGCCGAAGCCCGAGCCCACGATCGCGAAGTCTACGTCGAAGTCCATCCGCACCTGCTTCTCGGGGCGAAGTATCGTCCAGCTGGCCCCCGGTGCCTACGGGCGGATGCAGGCTCGTCCCGCCGCTCGCCGCCCGCCGCTCGCCGCTCGCTGCTGGCCGCTCGCCGCTGGCCGCTCGCTCGCGGGCGCGGTGCTCCCTGGCCAGCGCCGGTGCTGCCCGGCTGCTCCCTGCGCAGCAGCGTCGCGCGCCGGGGCCTGGCGCGGCGCCTTCGTCCGCGGCATCCGCCGCGGGTACACCCCGTGGCTGCACATCAACTCGCTGTCCCTGCTCGGGCCAAACCGGTGGTACGACGCCGGCGACCAGCGCTTTCACCCCGACAACCTGATCTGGGACGCGCGCGAGGCGAACATCATCGCCATCGTCGACAAGAAGACAGGGCGGATCGTGTGGAAGCTCGGCCCGCGGTACGACGGGAGCGAGGCCGAGCGCCGGCTCGGCTGGATCATCGGCCAGCACCACGCCCACCTCATCCCGCGCGGGCTGCCCGGCGAGGGCAACCTCCTCGTGTTCGACAACGGGGGCTGGGCCGGCTACGGCGCGCCCAACCCCGGCGCGCCCAGGGGCCTCGAGACGGCCCTGCGCGACCACTCGCGGGTGCTGGAGATCGACCCCATCACGCTCGAGATCCGCTGGCAGTACACGCCCAGGGAGGCGGGGTTCGTGATGCCGCTCGACGGGTCGCGCTTTTACAGCCCGTTCATCAGCAGCGCCCAGCGGCTGCCGAACGGCAACACGCTGATCACCGAGGGCTCGGACGGCCGGATCTTCGAGGTCACCCCGACCCACGAGATCGTCTGGGAGTACATCAGCCCTTACTGGCGCAAGCCGCCGCTCAGCCTCAACCCGGTTTACCGGGCATACCGCGCGCCGTACGCCTGGGTGCCGCAGCTGCCCGCGCCGCGGCAGACGCCGGTGCCACGGCTCGATGTCGCCACCTTCCGCGTCCCGGGCGCGGCGCCCCTCGGCCGGGACCGCGTGGTGGAGCTGCGGGACAGCCAGGGGTACGCCGCCGAGGCGGATTTCTGCGTGGCGACGGCCGACGAGAGCGGCGCGGCGCAGAAGCGGCAATAGGCGCGCGCCGTCCTGGGCGGCGAGCTCGGCCGCAGGAAGCGACACACGCCGCGCGACTTCGGCGAAGATGGCGCCGATGGACTACCGGCTGGGGGAGGTGCTGTACACCGGCGCGGAGACGCGCGTCGTGGCGGGCGTTCACCGGAGCAGCCAGGCGGCCGTCGTCCTGAAGATCCCCCGCCACGAGCTGCCGGACGACAGGGTCGTGGCGCGGCTCCGCGGCGAGCACGCGCTGCTCCGCGAGCTCCACATCCACGGCATCATCCCCGGCATCGTCCGCGCGCTGGACCTCGTGCCCCACGGCGCCGGGGTCGCCCTGGTGCTCGAGCGCTGGGGGGACGGCTCGCTCGACCGCGCCCTTTCGGGCGGGCCCTTGCCGGTCGAGGCCGCGCTGCGCCTCGGCGCCGCGCTCGCGCGGCTGCTCGGGCAGCTCCACCGCCGGGGCGTCATCCACCGCGACATCCAGCCGCAGAACATCCTCGTGAACGCCGCGCGCACCGAGGTGCAGCTCATCGACTTCGGCCTGGCCACGCGGCGGGCCGCGGCCGGCGACGCCGCCGGGGCGGAAGGGGCGGCCATCGGGACGCTCGCCTACATGGCGCCCGAGCAGACCGGCCGCATGAAGCGCAGCGTCGACGCGCGGGCGGACCTCTACGCGCTGGGCAGCACGCTCTACCAGATGCTCACCGGCAAGCTGCCGTTCGAGCTGACCGACGAGCTCTCGCTGATCCACGCGCACATCGCCCGGAGGCCGCCGCCGCCGCACGAGCGGGCGCCGGCGCTCCGGATCCCCGAGGTGGTCAGCGCCATCGTGATGCGGCTCCTGGAGAAGAGCCCGGAGCAGCGCTACCAGACCGCCGAGGGCGCGGCGCGCGACCTGGAGCGCGCGCTCGAGGCGCTGCGCGAGACAGGAGAGATCCGGCCCTTTCCGCTCGGCGCGCGCGACTGGGAGAACCGCATCCGGAGGCCGTCGCGGCTCTTCGGCAGGGAGCGGGAGCAGCTGGCGCTCCGGGAGGCCCTCGAGCGCGCGCGCGGCGGCGAGACGGAGCTCGCGCTGTTCTCCGGGCCGTCCGGCGTCGGCAAGTCGGCGCTCGTCGGGGCCCTGCGCGACGAGGCGCGCCTCGCCGGCGGCCTCTTCGCGGCCGGCAAGTTCGATCCGCTCCAGCGCGGCACCCCGTACGCGGCGCTCGCGCAGGCCTTCCGCGCCATCGCGCGCCGGAGGCTCTCCGACAGCGCGGAGGCGCTCGAGCGCTGGGCAACGGCCGCCCGCGCCGCCCTCGGCGCCAACGCGCGCATCCTCGTCGACATGGCGCCGGAGCTCGCGCGCATCCTCGGCGAGCCGCCGGCGCTCCTGGAGGTGAGCCCGGCCGAGGCGAAGCACCGCTTCCAGCTCACCGTGCAGCGCTTCGTCCGCGCGACGGCGAGCGCCGAGCACCCGCTCGTGCTGTTCATCGACGATCTCCAGTGGGCCGACGCGCCCTCGCTGGCCCTGCTCGAGGCGATCGCGACCGACCCGGAGATCGGGCACCTCCTCCTGCTCGGGGCTTACCGCGACGGCGAGGTGGACGGGGCGCACCCGCCGCGCGCGCTGGCTCCGCTGCGCGCGCTGGTCGAGGCGATCCAGGCGAGCGGGCGGCGCGCGGAGGTGCGCGCGCTCGGGCCGCTCGACGAGGAGGCGCTGGTCGGGATGGTCGACGACATGCTGCGCGGCGCCGGCAACGAGGTGCGGGCCCTGTGCTCGCTCGTGAGGGCGAAGACCGACGGCAGCCCGTTCTTCGTCGAGCAGTTCCTGCGGGCGCTGCACGAGCAGCGGCTGCTCCTGCGCGACACCTACACGGGCAGATGGTACTGGGAAGCGGAGCGCATCGAGCGGGCCGCCGTCACCGACAACGTCGTGGCGCTCCTGACGGAGAAGATGGGCCGCCTCCCCGAGGAGCCCCGGCGGCTGCTCGTCGCGGGGGCGTGCGTGGGCGCGGACTTCGAGGCCTCCCTGGTGAGCGCCGCCGCGGGGCTGCCGCCCGAGGCGCTGCGGAGGGCAGCCGAGGCGCTCCTGCACGAGGGGCTCCTCGTGGCCGCGGGCGACGGAGAGGGCGAGGCGTACGCGTTCGTGCACGACCGGGTGCAGCAGGCGGCGTACGAGCTGCCCGGGGGCGACGAGCGCCCCGGCCTGCACCTGGCCCTCGCGCGCGCGCTCGACCGGCGGTGGTCGACGCGCGGGGGAGACGCCGAGCTGTTCGCGCTCGTCCACCACTACCTCCGGGCCGCGGGGCGCCTGAGCGAGGCGGCGGAGCGGCGCCGCGCGGCCGAGCGCAGCCTCGCCGCCGGGCTGCGGGCGAAGGCGGCCTCGGCCTACGCCGAGGCGGTGCGGTTCCTGCGGGCAGGGCGCGAGCTCCTCGACGCCGACGGCGGCGCGGCCGCGGCCTGCGACAGCGGCGCGGCAACGGTCCCCGAGCAGGGCGCGGCCACGGCGCCCGACACAGGCGCCCCCACGCTCCCCGACGGCGCCGCCGCCGCGGCGCTCGACTTCGAGATCCTGCTCGCGCTCGCGGAGACCGAGTGGCTCGCGGGGCAGCCCGAGGCGGGCGAGCAGCTTTTCGCGGCGTGCCGGGAGCGGGCCCGGGACGCTGTCGCGCGAGGGCGCGTGGCGCTCGCGCAGGTGCCGCTGCTGACCGTCGCCGGGCGCTACCCCGAGGGCGTCGGCGTGGGGCTCGCCGCGCTCTCGGAGCTCGGCTGGTCGTTCCCGCGCGAGCCCGAGGCGCTGGCGGCCTTCTTCGCCGCCCAGACGGCGCGCATCGCGCCCCTCATCGCGGCGATGAGCCCGGGCTCCTTCCGCGCCCTGCCCCGGTGCGCCGATCCGGTCGCGCGCGTCGCCGGCGAGCTGATCGGCGCCTCCATCACGGCGGCCGCGCTCAGCCAGCCGGCTCTCGCCGCGAGCCTGATCTTCGCGATGCCCGAGATCGCCCTGATGCACGGGCTGTATCCGCGCGCTGTCTACGGCCTGAGCATGAGCGCTGTCGTGCTCACCGGCGTGCTCCAGGACCTGCCCCTGGGCGCCCGGTGCGTCGAGCTCGTGTACGCCGCGCGATCCACGGAGGGCCTGCTCCTCGCCGGCGCCCTCCACACAGGAAACCTCGCCGGCCAGTTCGTGCACCCGGACCTCTCGTTCGTGCACGCGCAGTGGCGCGACGTGCCCGAGATCGGCTTCCGCGAGGGCGCCATCACCCACAGCGAGGTAAGCCAGGTCGTCCTCCCCGCCGCGCGGATGGCCGCGGGGGCGCGGCTGTCGAGCTGCCCGATCCCCGCCGCGCCCTGGAGGGACAGCATCGCCGGCCAGAGCGCCCCGGCCTTCCGCGCCGTCCACCACCTGCTCACCCGCGCCGACGAGGCCGACGTGCGGGGCGCGATCCGCCGCATCGCCGCGCTCCCGGCCTCCTCGCCGATGACGAGGGTCATCGTGCTGGGCTCCGCCGCGTTCGCCGCGGCGCACCTCGGCGAGGACGCCGAGGCGCTGCGGCTCGCGCTGGAGGTGAGCCCCTTGTGGACGGCCGGCTGGTGCAACCCGCCCGCCCTCTGGAGCCTCGAGATCCTGGCGATCTTCGGCGCCGCGCTGCCGCTGTCCGGCGCCCCGGCGGAGGACCGCGACCGCCGCGCCGCCCTCGCCGACCAGCGCGCGCGGCTCGCCAGGCTCGCGGCGTTCAACCCGGCGACCTTCCGCCACGCGCTCCTGCTGGCCCAGGCCGGTGAGGCGCGGGCGGCGGGGCGGCACGAAGAAGCGGAGCGCCTCCACGACGAGGCCATCGAGCACGCCCACCGGCAGGGCTTCGTCCACGCCGAGGCCCTCGGCCTGCGCCTCGCGGGCGAGCACCTGCTCGCGCGCGGCCGGGCGCGGATGGCGCGCGCCTACCTGCGCGACGCGCACGGCGCTTACCTGCGCTGGGAGGCCACCGGCGCCGCCGCGGCCCTGCGCCGCCGGCACCCCGAGGTCTTCGCGGCGGTCGAGCCGGCCCCGGCCGAGCCGGCCGACGCCGCGGCGCTGCCGGCCACGGCGCGCAGGGCGGCGAGCGCTACCTTCCGCGCGGCCAGCCAGCTCGACGTCGTCTCGCTGCTCGAGGCCGCCCAGGCGCTGGCCAGCGACAGGGATCCGGACTCGCTCATCGCGCGCATGATGCGGCTCCTCGCCGAGAACGCCGGCGCCGAGCGCGCGGTGCTGGTGCTCGCGCGGGGCGATCACCTCGTCGTCCGCGCGGAGCTCACCGTGGAGCCCGAGCGGATGACGCTCCACCGCGACGAGCCGGCCCTGAGCTCGGCGCTCCTGCCCGCCACGGCGGTGCGCTACGTGGCGCGCAGCCTCGAGCCGCTGGTGCTCGGGCGCGACGGCGGCGACGGGCGCTTCGACGACGACCCCTACCTCCAGCCCCGCGGCCCGGCGTCGCTGCTGCTCGTGCCGCTGCTCCACCAGGGGCGGCTCCTCGGCGTGATGGTGCTGGAGCACGCGGGCGTCTCGGGGGCGTTCCCCGAGGCGCGGGTGCAGGTGGTCTCGCTGCTCGCCGCGCAGGCCGCGACCGCGGTGGAGAACGCCGCGCTCTACAGCGAGCTCTCGAGCTCGCACCAGCGCCTGGAGCAGGTGGTCGAGGCGCGCACCGCCGAGCTCAAGGCCGCGAAGGAGACGGCCGACGCGGCGAGCCGCGCCAAGAGCGACTTCCTCGCGAGCATGAGCCACGAGCTGCGCACGCCGCTCAACGGGATCCTCGGCTACGCGCAGATCCTCGAGCGGCTGGAGGGGCTGTCGCCCCGGCACCTGCGCGCGGTGCAGATCATCCAGTCGTCCGGCGAGCACCTGCTGACGCTGATCAACGACGTGCTCGACCTCGCCAAGATCGAGGCCGGCAAGCTGACCCTCTCGCCCGACGAGGTGCACTTCCCCTCGCTCGTGCAGGCGGTGCTCGGCATCTGCCAGGTGCGCGCCGAGGCGAAGGGCCTGACCTTCCTGTTCGAGCAGGAGGGCGCCGCGCTCGGGACGGTGATCGCCGACCAGAAGCGGCTCATGCAGGTGCTGCTCAACCTGCTGGGCAACGCGATCAAGTTCACCGAGCGCGGCCGCGTGCTGCTGCGCGTCGCGGCGAGCGAGGCGCCCGGGGGGCCGCCGGCGGGCGCGCCGCGGCCGGTGCGCTTCCGCGTGGAGGACACGGGCCCCGGCATCGCGCCCGAGCACCTCGAGCGGATCTTCGAGCCGTTCGAGCAGGTGCCGACAGGGGGCGCGCCGGTCGAGGGGACGGGCCTCGGGCTCGCGATCACGCGGCGGATCGTGGAACACATGGGCGGCACCCTCCGGGTCGAGAGCCAGCCCGGGGAGGGCAGCGTTTTCGAGGTCGAGGTGCCGCTCGCGGACGCGAGCGCGGCCCCGGCCGCCGGCGCGCCGGCGACCCGGGTTGCGGAGCGCTGGGCGCGGGTGACCGGCTACGAGGGGCCGCGCCGCGCCGTCCTGGTCGTGGACGATCAGGCCGAGAACCGGGCCGTGCTGCGGGACATGCTCGCCCCGCTGGGCTTCGTCGTTGTCGAGGCCTCCGGCGGCGGCGAGGCGCTGGCGCTGGCGAGCGCCCGCCGGCCCGACCTTGTCGTGATGGATGTGGCGATGCCGGAGCTCGACGGCATCGAGACGACGCGGCGGCTGCGGAAGCTGCCCGGGCTCGCCTCGGTCCCGGTGATCGCGTCGTCGGCGAGCGCGTCCGAGGGCGACCGCGCGCGGGGCGCCGGCGTGGGGTGCACCGATTTCTTGCCCAAGCCCGTCCAGCTCGGGGCGCTCCTCGAGCAGCTCGAGGACCACCTGGACCTCGCGTGGACGCGCTTGCCCTCGCCGCGCGCGGACGCGCTTGCCCCCGCGGCGCCGGGCGCGCTGCCAGCCCCCGCGGCGCCGGGCGCGCTGCCGCCGGCGGAGGTGATCGCCGGGCTGCTCGACCTCGTGAACCGAGGCCGGATCAGCGGGCTGTTGCTGGAGCTCGAGCGGCTCGAGCGCGAGGAAGCGCGCCTCGGCCCCTTCGTCGACGAGCTGCGCGGGCTGGCGAAGGGCTTCCAGGTCGGCAAGCTGCGCGACGCCCTCCGCGCCGCCGCCGGCCCTGCGCCCGCGGTGGACGTCGCTCCGGGCCAGGTCGGCTGACGAGCTCCCTCGGGCTTCGCGCGCCGCCCGGTCGCTCACGAGGCGATCGGTCGGCTGCTCGACCTGTAGCCAGCACCTGGGGGGGATGAAGTCGAAGCTGGCGAAGCGCTTCTGCAATAATGATGATTACTCCGACGTCGCGGTCGGTCGCTGCTCTTCCATCGCAAGCAGACCCTCGTGCAGAACAGCACGCCTGAGTCGGGGGACGGATTCGGCGCTTCGCTGGCCGTGGCCGATATCATCGAGTCCACGCCGCAGCACGAGCTCCTCGTCGGGAGCTCGCTGGGGTATTGCCGCCCAGTCTCGTTGATGCTCCAGCCCCTCGCATCGAGCATGCTGCGTGATGGTGAGGAGTTCTGCGCAGCGAAGATGGCCATCGCGGGGCTTCGTGCAGGACCTGTCGGAGAAGCTGCGCGCGCTGCTGCTCGATGTCCGGCGCGAGCATCCCGACACCTCGGTGCCGCTCATCCTCAACTGGAGAATGCGCGCGGATCGGCGCCTGATTCCATCGGCGCCTGATTCCAGGAGATAGGCCAACACCCTCGACGTGGCTATCGATAGGGCCTCTGGCGCGAGGGGCCGGCTTACCCGCGCGCCGCGTGGGCCGGCGCGCGGCGCGGCGACGCGCCGGTCTTGCTCATGGCGTAGGCGATGCCGCCCTGAAGCGTGCTCTGCGTCACGACCCCCGCCAAGTCGGCGCCGAGCGCCACCAGCTCGCGCGCGACGTCGGGGCGGATGCCGGTGATCACGACGCGCGCGCCGAGCAGGCGCACCGCTCGGGCGGCCCGCACCAGCGTCTCGGCCACGCGCGCGTCGACCTGCGACACGCCGGTGATGTCGAGGATCATGACCGCCGCCCTGCGCGCGCTCACCCCCAGAGTCGCGGCGTCGACCATGCCCTGCGCGCGCTCCTCATCCATCACGCCGATGAGCGGCATGACCAGGATCTGGTCGTCGATGGGGATGATGGGCGTCGACAGCTCGGCCAGCCTCGCAGCCTGCGCCGCGATGACCTGCGCCTGCAGCGCCGCGCGGGCCTCCTCGAGCGCCTGTCGGCCGGCGAGCTCGAGCGCCAGCCGCTCGTTCGCGCGCTGCAGCTCCCGGGTGCGCCGCTCCACCGTCTCCGCGAGCGACCCCTTGGCCCGCTCGAGCTCCGCCACCGCCTGGCCGAGAGCTTCCGTGCGCTCCGCCACCCGCCGCTCGAGCTCCTCCGTCAGCCTGGCGAGCGCCCTTTGCGCCGCCGCGCGCTCCTCGATCTCGCGCTCGAGCTCCGCGTTCTTCTTCGCCAGCGCCGTGAGGGCGGCGCGGAGGGCGAGCTGCGTCTTCACGCGCGCCAGGAGCTCGTCGCGCTCGAACGGCTTGGTCACGTAATCGACCGCGCCGAGGCGGAACCCGCGCAGTCTGTCGGACATCTCGGCATGTGCGGTGGTGAAGATGACAGGGATGCTGGCGGTCGCTGGATTGGATTTCAGCCGCTCGCAGACGTCGAACCCCGTCATGCCCGGCATGGTCACGTCCAGGAGGATGAGGTCGGGAGTCTCGTATTCGAGTCGTTCAAGCACCATGGGACCGTCGGTCGCAATGCATACCTCGATGCCCGCCGACTCCAGCGTGCTCGACAGCACCTCGAGGTTCACGAGAACGTCGTCTGCGACGAGCACGAGCCCGGGCGACGGCTGCTCAGTCCCCATCTCTCACCTCTCCCGATCGCTGCGCGCGAGCGCTGCGGTTCCCCCGGCGTGGGCGCGTCATCGCGTCTCCGTGATCTCGGCTGCATGCTCACGTACCCGGTTTCTGATGTCAAGCGCCTCACATCGCGTAGACATCGGCCGGGATCGACGCCCGCGCGGGGCGCGGTGGGCGTCAGGCCGCGCCGGGCGGGCGCGGTGAGGGGGCGAGTCGGCGCGACTGGCGAGCTCCGCAGTTCAACCCTTGAAGGACGGGGTGCGCGCCGGCTCGGGGCTCGGGACCTCGGCGTCGGGGCTCGCGGTGAGCAGGGCGATGCCTTTCGTGGGGGCGAGCGCGTCCTCGTCGCGGGCCGGCAGCGCGGGCCGCGCGGCGGGGCCGGCGTGCGGACGGGGCGCGGTGGCCACGATGGTCACCCCGGCGAGGAGCACGAGGCCCGCGACGGCCGTGCGCGCGCCGAGGGCCTCGCCGAGCTGGGCCCAGGCGAGCAGCGCGGCCAGGGGCGGCCGCAGAAAGACGTAGATGGCCACCAGCGTCGGCGAGGCGCGCCGGAGCACCCAGGCATTCACGGCGTACGCAAGGACCGTGGGCACGAGGACGCAGAAGGCGACGAGGAGGGCCGCCGGCAAGGGCCACGAGGGCGCCTCGCGGACGAGGGCGACGCCGCCGACCGGCGCGAACATGAGCGTACCCCAGCCGAACACCCAGGCCATGACCGTCACCGTCCCGAGGCGCTCGAGCGCCGACTTCGCATGAAGGACGTAGATGGCGGTCGAGAGGGCATAGACGAGCGCGAACGAGTCGCCCAGCCTTGGGACGGCGAAGCCGGTGAGCATGGCGGCCCCGAGGAGCGCGACCGCGGTGCCGGCGCCGGCGCGCTGCGAGAAGCGCTCGCGGCCGGTGAGGGCGGCGAGGGCGGCGGTGAAGACCGGGATCATCGCGATGAGGAGGGTCGCGGAGACCGCCGAGGTGATGCGCAGGCCGACGAGGAAGAGCGCCTGGTTGCAGACGACGCCGAAGAACGCGAGCACGGCGAGGTGGAGCGCGTCCGCGAGCTGCGTGACGCGCGGCGTCCGGAGCGCGAGGTGCGCGCCGGCGAAGACCACCGCCCCGCCGAGGAAGCGGGCCATGGCCAGCGCGGTGGGCGAGACGTCGTGAGGCGGGCTCATCGCGAGCTTGCCCTCCACGGAGAGCGACGCGAAGGCGAATGTCGCGAAGAAGAGCGCTGCGTGGATGCCGGCGGAGGCGCGGCGCGCTCCGGGTGGCTTGGGCGAATCGTCGGTCGTCACGGACAGGGCTCGCTCCTCGGCAGGGAGCTCCGGTGCCGCGAGCGCGGCCGGCGCCGCCGCCCCCGATCGCGCGCGGGACGCGCCTGCCGCGGCGCGGGTCGTCTCCCCCGGCCGGAGACGATACATGAATGCACCGCGCGAGGACAGCGCGTTCCGGGGCAGCGGTGGAGTCGATGCGGAGCTCATCTCACGTGTGTGCACGATCGCTCCTTTCCACCGAGGAGGAGGAGCAGTGTGGCCGATCGCCTGGTGAGCGCGCGGTGGCTCGCTCAGGCGGTCGCCGCGTCCCTGGGGACGCTCTGGCTGATGAGGCAGCCGGCGAGGACGAGGAAAGAGGCGGCGTACTGGCCTGTGGTGAGCTCCTCGCCGAGGAACAACCGGCCGATGAGGAGGGAGAAGACCGGGATGAGGTTGATGAGGGGGGCGGCGTAGACCGCGGGCACCTTGCTCAGCGCATAGTTGTAGAGGGCGTATGCGCCGAGCGACACGAACACGCCGAGATAGAGCACGGCCAGAAGGGGCCTGTGGGCCAGGGAGAGATCGGCGACGGGCGGGCCGGGCGCGATCAGCATGAGGGGAAGGAAGAAGAGCGCGCCGACGAGGGCCTGCACCGCGGTCAAGAAGAGCGGCGGATAGCGCGGGGCGAGCCGCCTGCTCGAGATCGTGTATCCGGTGGCGAACGCCACGGCCACGAGCTCGAGGAAGTTGCCCAGAACGGGCTCGGGCGCGAGCCCCGTGGCCTCTCCCGCGGCCGAGAGCCAGGCCGCTCCGGTGATGGCCACCGCGAACCCTGGGAGCATGCGCGGGGGCAGCGTCTCCTTCAGGGTGAACCGCGCGGCCAGGGCGATCAGGAGCGGCATCATGGCCACGATCATCCCGGCCTGCGAGGCGCTCGTCTTCGTGAGCGCCCAGGCCTCGAAGATGAAATAGAGGCACGGCTCGAACAGCGCGAGGAGCAGCAGCTTCCACCAGTCGCCCGGAAAGTAATGCTGGCGGATGCCCTTGAGCCTGCCGAGCAGGAAGACGAAGCAGGCGCTGGCCACGGCCATGCGGCCGAAGTTCATCGCCATCGGCGAGAAGGCGAGCAACGCGTACTTCTGGGCAGCAAACGAGGAGCCCCAGAGGACCATCGACAGGATCAGGGCGGTGAGGGGTAACCAGGCAGAGGGCATCGGGAGGTCGCGGTCTTTCGTGCTCCCGGAGCGCCACGAGGCGGCAGGTACGATGAGGAGCCCGGGGCGAGCGAAGCTACCTCGGCGGAGCGCGGAGGGCACGCCTGCAGGCCTGCCGCTCGCCCGGCGCGCTTCCGTGGCCGGAAGCGCGGTCGCGCGGAACAGACCCAGATGGACGCCGGGCTCTGCCCGGAATAGATCCACATGAGAACCTCGATGACCGCGCCTCCCCGCCATCCCGTGCAGCCGCCCTGCGCTCACCCCGAGAGAGGCGCCGAAGCGTGTCGCAGGCGGAGCAATCGCTGCTGCGGCGTCAAGCCAGGCAAGTGCAGCGCGCGGAGGAGCAGGGTCCGTCCTGGATGGGCGATCGATCTCCTCCAGCGGAACGTCCCCGGCGCGTGCACGGAGGAGCTCCCGCCCATGGTCCTTCCCCGATATGTGCAGACTGCCCGGCGTCGTGGCGCTCGGCGGCGGACGCCTCCAGCGTCTGCCCGCTGCGGCAGCACCTCGTCAGGCCCTCACGCCTCGGTCTCGAGCCTGTCGTCATAGGGATACAGATCGTCGTGCGGAGCACATCCGGATAGAGCGAGCCGCCCTCGTACCCGAGGAGCGACCCGTGGAGCTCACGGTAGATTGCCTGTGCAACGTGCATTGTGTACCGCCCGATGCGCCTGCCGCGGCGCGCGAGGCGCGCGTCGTCCCGGGCGAGCCGTCATGCCATATCACGGAGACCGCTCTGGCAGGACGCCCTCGCGCGGCCCCGCCAGCTCACTCCACGCGAAGGGCGAGCTTGCCGAGGTAGTGGGCGCCGAGGGCGCGGTGGGCTTCAGCGGCCTCGGCCAGGGGAAACGTCCGGGCGATATGGACCTCGAACGGGCCGCGGGCGATCAGACGGTTCAGCCTGGCGATGATCTCCGCGTCGGGTTCGCCGTTGTAGCTGCGGCACTGGACAGCAGGGCGGGATCGAGGCTCGGGCTGCACGCCGCCGGGATACGCGACGCGCCCGCCGTCGCGCACCGCGAGCAGCGCCTTCTCGGCCGCCTCGCCGCCGGCGGTGAGCAGGGCGGCGTCGAGGCCCTCGGGCGCGAACGCACGCGCGGCCGCCAGCACGTCGTCCTTGCGCCCGTCGACCGCGGCGTCGGCGCCCAGCCGCGCCGCCAGCGCCGTGCCATCGTCGCCCGAGGCCACCGCGAGCACCCGCGCGCCGATGCGCCTGGCGAGCTGAACCGCCATGTGCCCGACGCCGCCGCTGGCGCCGAAGATCATCACCGACTCGCCCTGGTTCAGCCCCAGCGTGTCGTCCAGGCCGCGCAGCGCGGTGATCCCGACCCCTCCCATCACCCCCGCCTGCTCGATCGTCAGATCGCCGGGAAGCGACGAGACGAGATCGGAATGCACGGCGGTGTACTCGGCGTAGAACCCACCTCTGGGGTTGAGGAAGCCGAGCGCGTATACCCGGTCGCCCTCGCGAAAACGGCTGACCTGCTCGCCAACCGCCGCGACCGTCCCCGCGCCTTCCGAGCCGAGCACGTACGGAAACCGGGGTGCGCTCCCGAGCAGCTGGGCGTAGCCCCCTTCGCGCTCGAACGGATCCCACTCGCCCACGCCCGCAACGTCGACGCGAATCAGGACCTCGTCCGGCCCGACGGTCGGCACAGGGAGCGCGCGTATCGCCAGCGTCTCGGGACCGCCGAACCGGTCAAGCGCAATCGCTCGCATCGTGCTCCGTGTCGGGTGCTCCATGGCTGACCTCCTGATCAGGTTGGCGGCGTTCTTGTTCAGTGCCTTGACGGCCTGCCGCGAGGCGAGGCGCCGTCCACAGCAGCGGCAGGCTAGCCGATGCGCTCGCCCAGCACCACGGCGACATCGTCCTGCAGATTGCCGGACGGCAGAGTCACCGCCTGGACCAACGCCTCGATCGCCGCGTGCAGGTCGCCTGTGCGCGCAAGAGCGCTCATGCGCGCCGGCGACGTGTACTTCAGGAGGCCATCGGTGGCGACCAGGAGGCGCCCCGAGAGCGGCCGGCGGGGGATGCCAGCGGGCCTGCACGCGCCGCTGCCGACCAGCGGCTTCCGGCGCTGCCCCACCGTCAGATCGACCATCCTGTCGGGCTCGACGAGGAGCGCGCCCGAGTCCCCCACGCTGGCACCCCAGAGCTCGCCTCGGCTCACCTGGACGACGACGAGGGTCGTCTCGCCACACCTCGGCTCCGCCTCCAGCTCACGGTCCAGTCGACGGATGCGCTCGCACCAGGCTCCCGCGTCGAGCTCGGCCTCCGCGCCGAGCGCGGCCATCGCGCCCGCCGCCGAGCGGGCCGCGACCGCGCCACCCGCACTCCCGCCGGCGCCGTCAGCGACGGCCACGGTCCACCGATCGCCGCGGCAGGTGAGCTCGAGGCGGTCCTCGTTCGCGCTCCCCGCCACGCGGCGCGACCAGAAGCGCATCCACCCGGAGGGAGGCTCGATGGGCTCGTATTCATCGCCGACCTCCGACGGCGTGATCTCCACCTTCTGAACGACGTTATCCCGGAACCAGAGGGTCGCGCCTTTCTCCAGGCCGCATCGCGCGCAGCCGACCTCGACGAGCCCGGGGACGGTGACGAGGCCGCCGACGTTCTCTCCGTGGTCTTCTAGCGGCGCCGGGCGCCCGGGCGGATCCGACCAGCAGATGGCGTCACCAATCCTGTACTCGTGCTGCCAGCAGTGGCCGTACCTGTACTGGATGCGCCATTCCTGGGAATGGCCGCAGCCAGGGCAGCTGGCCTGGGCCACGATGACGTCGAATAGTCCCATGACGCTCCATCCGACCAACAACTGAACTACTATTCAGCTGCGGCGCTCAGCCCCCCGTTTTGAAGAATTGATGAACACACCCGGGCAACGCGGCAATTGCAGATTGCGGCATACGTCGACTGGCTTTCTCGCGTGGCCAAGGTGGGAGCTGGCACCGCTCGAGCGCCAAACACCGACCGGTCGCCACGCGGATCTCATTCCTGATCCTCGTCATTGAGGTGCACGGCATCGGGAGCGAAGAGCACATCGAACGGCACGCACGTGAGTTCGCTTTCGGAGCGACCGATCGTCGCACGAACGTCTGCTTGTCTCTTGCGGGCGTCGATCCGGATCACCTTCGCGGGGATGGGCTGGTTCGGCAAACCCGGCCCCAACGGCCAGTAGACAGCCACCGAGTTCCGCGGCCGGATCGCCGTGGCGGAGAGGGGCTCGATGTCACCCATCTGTTTCGAGTAGACGCAGAACCCGTCCGCGTTTCCGGGAGCCTCGAGAACGATGCTGCGAACAGGCGCGGACCGACCCCCCTCCTGTGCCTTCACGATGCGCCCGAAGAGCGCATCCAGATGCCCTTCGAACCACGCACGCGGGTTGTTTGAGCGCAGTCGAATGCGCCACTCCCTGCGCTTGATGCCCTTGCTCTTCATCTCGATCTCATCGACCGCGGCGCACTGATAGAACATGTTGATCGTACGCTGGACATCGCGCGCGAGCTGGTCGATATCCGCCGAGTCGAACCCGGCCGGAAATTTCAGAGGCGGTGCCGACTTCAGGCTCGTCTCGGTCTTGCGGAAATGCATCTCCTGGATGTCTTTGTCGCGGTTGCACACGGAGCACAGGGTCTGCAGGTTGAAGGGTTCATTGGTTCCCCCGTGGTAGCGAGAGATGATGTGATCAACCTGTAGCTTTTTTCGCCGCGTCTCGCCGCAGCAAAGGCAGCGCTCCCCGTCGCGACGGATGACCTCCCGCTTTACCTCCTCGGACGGCTCCTGATCGACGAGTTGCGGAGTCGGCGCGATCACACGCCCGGGCCGAGTCACTCCACCGGCGCCGGTCTTGCGCTGGATCTCCGCTTCGACCAGCATCCGGAACTGGTCACGGAAGAGATCGAAGGTCGGGATCATCGCGCGCCAGAAGCGCCGCTCGTCGAGGTAGATCGCTTCCAGGTGCTGTCGCGTACGCGAGGGTCCCCAGTCTTCCGCCGCGGCGACCTTCGCCAGCGGCGTCAGGTCGTGCTCCTCACGGTGCTCAAACGGGGCAAACGGCGGCGGCTTCCCGCCGGTTTGCGCGAGGTGTCGAATCAGATGGAACAGATTGATACCGAGTCCGCTCGCGCACTTGCCCGCAGGGGCAAAGAACTTATTGCGCCAGCGTTCCATCTGAGCCTCGACAGCCTCATACTGGACCACCGGGTCTGCGAAGCGACCGAGATCGGTCTTGGCAACATGCGCGAGAAACGCGTCGTAATGCTCCTTTTCGTCTCCGTAGACAAGCACCATCGGGCGCACGTGCTCGGTGTCCTCGGAGCCTGGTACCTCGACGTCGAACTCGGGCAAGTACCAGCCTAGTGGCAGCATTTCGAGGAACGACGCGGGCGCGATCTCACCCAGCTCGATCCATCGCGCGAGCTGCCGGATCAGCGCGATCGACACCAGTTGCAGCGGTAGTCTCTTCCGCGGTTCGGATTTCTGTTTGTCCGTACCCGTACCCCAAACGTCCTCGAACTCCGCCCACTGAATGGCTTCGCGCCATTCGTCCATGAAGAGAACGATGTTCGCTGTGGCGGTTCCACCGAACTTGGGCCCCCGCAAAGCGCGACCGACCATCTGGCGCAGCAGAATCGGGCTCGTCGTCTGTCGCGTGAGGAACACGCTCTGAACGCTAGGGACGTCGGTTCCTTCCGTCAGCATGCGCACGTTGATCAGCACGTCGAGTTTGTTGTCGTGGAACTTTTTCAGCACGGCGGCATTACTGTCCCGCGACCGCTGATTTCGGGCGTCGACAGAGTTCGGCTTTGCCTCGACGTGCGAGTACATTACATCAGCGCGTACCCCCTTCGCGAGCAGCTTTTCACGAAGGTAATCGCCTCCGTCTGGTGCGGGGCTTCAGCCTTCTTCGAAGGATGCTTTCTGGCCTCGTTGAGGTCGTAGTCACGCTCCCATTCACTGATGACACTCATTCGATCCACCTTCCCGAAGCGTCGTACACGCTGGAATTTCCCCCAGCTTCGCCCGGCCCGTCAAGCCCGGGGCGCCCCCCGGCTATCCGGCGCCTGCCGGCCGGCCGAGTCCTGGTAGAGGATCCCATCATACAAGAGCTGATGTGCGACGATCCGACGCCGGTCGCGCTGTTGCTCGCGCCCGCAGGCCGCTCGGTCCTCGTCGGAATTCTCCGGGTTCGCCACGACCATGTCCACCGACAAATGCATCACCAGGCCATCTTCGAGAGGTGCGACGAGCCCGAGCAGCGTCGGGCCCGTCGCGAGGCGCTTCTCCCACCACCGACCCGGGAAGCGCAGGAAGAACCACGCGGTCGCGAGCGTCTGCCGCGCGTCCGCGTCGAGCGCCCGCACGCGGCCAGCGAGCCCTGCTTCCCAGGTGCTCGTCGATGATCGCTGACCACTTCGGGCGGATCTCCAGCCCGAGCGGCTGCGCCTCGGTACTCGCCGCCGCGCGCTCGAAGAGGAAGCCGCCGCGGCCGGGGGCCTGCGGGACGGGCTTCTCCCGCAGGAAGCGCGGCAGAAGCGCCTGCGTCCGCGGCGGGTCGGCAAGCTCGGCGGACGAGACGTAGATACGGTCGCTCCGACCGCCGGCCTCGCCTGGGATGGCCCTTCCCTCCCGTCCGCCCCAACGAAGCGCAGGCCTGGGGAGGCGCAGGCTGCTCGCTTCGAGGAGAGGAACGCGAACGTGACACCCCGCCGTGGGGCGCGGATGCTTGACGAGATCGGCGTCGTCCGCTTCCCTGTGCGCCGTGCCTATCACCGAGCTCCACATCGAAGGCTTGCGCACCCTCGGAAACGTTCACCTGCGCCTGGACGGGCTCACGGTGCTCATCGGCGACAATGGAACCGGGAAGAGCAGCATCCTGGAGGCGTGCGAGATCCTGCGGCGGGCGACGGGGCCACGGTTCATCGATGAATTTCATGGGATCCACGGCGGGCTCACGGCGCTGCTACGTCAGGGGGCGAAGCGACTGACAATCGGGGTCACGGTCATGCCGCAGACCGGAGAGGCCAAACATGGAGATGTCGAAAGTGTCATAGCAAGCACATGCGAGCTCATCAAGTATGAGCTAACACTAGTGCCCACGGGGTCGTTCGCCTCAGTCCATGAGAGAGTGTCTGCCAGGATGTCGCGGCAGGGAAAACGACATGTGACTTCTCAGGGAGCCAGGAGGAAGAGGGCAAGACGCGAAGGGGGCCTAGACATGGAGGACCTGGAGGTCTTATTTGAGCATGAGGGGGACAAGTTTGTCTTCTTTGCCGACCGAGCTAAATGGTACACTTCTGGGCCAGAGAATGGTCGTAACCCGTTCCTGTCGGAGCTGAATTACAGTTCGTCGGATGACAAGTATGGCGATATTGTGTGGACCGCGCTACACGTCGTCGGACACCATCTCAAAAATCTCAGCATTCATCTTCCATTCGAAACGACTCCCGCATGGGCTGCCCGCGCGCTCGATCGCAAGTCCGCCCTCCGTTCCTCGGCCCTCCTTACTCCCGCCGACCACCTAGAAAAGCTTGGTCTCAACCTCGCCAGCGCTTATCACGCCCTCAAGAACAATTTCGGTCGCGACCATTGGGATAAGACCCTGGGCTACCTCCGCCTCGGTCTCGGCGAGCGCATCGAGGACGTGGTTACCTGGGCCGATCCGGGCGGTGGCAACATCGGGCTCTCGATCAAGATGGCAGGCCTCGATCTGGCTATCTCCGCGGCGCAGCTCTCGGACGGGATGCTGTCGTATCTTGCCTTTGTCGCTCTCTTTCGCCTCCATACCACGAAGCCTTCTCTCGTCACCTTCGACGAGCCGGATTTGCACCTCCATCCGCACTTATCGATAACGATGCCATCCGTCATCACCTCAAGTTGCCGCGGACGGCGAGCCATGCGCGCGTGGAGCAGGAAATCCGAAAAGGGTGCCGCGCGCCGGACAGGCTCTTCGTCGTTTTGCTCGTGCAGAACACGGAGAGCGTGCTCAAGGCTGCAGCGGAGTGTGATCCCTCACTGGATCCCAAGCGAGTCGAACGAGCCGTGGAGCGCAAAGACATGGCGGAGCGGGATATAATCCTGTCCGAGCTGTCGCGCGAGCGCGCGCGGCCGTTGCGTGACTGCGTGCTCGGGAAGATGCCGTCCCTTCGCGCGCTGATCGAGCTGCTGGGCAGCAAGCTGCGCACTGCTGCTGGTGGTGCAGCACCCACGAGGATCTCCAGTACGTCCGAAGGAAAGCGGGCGAGACGAGGGAAATAGCTAGAGCGACAAACGGGTTGAAACCACGAGAAAAAGCAGGAATTTCACAGGGAGGCGGGGAGGCGGGGAGCGAGAGACGGCAAGAGGGAGAAATTCATTTTTTTTCTTCCTCCCCGCCTCCCCGCCTCCCTGTGAAAATTCTCCGGGTTTCAACGTGATCGGTGTTCTAGAGGAGCCTCGGACAGGTCCAACGTAGATCATGATCCACATCAAACGGCGCCGACCGCAGTCACGATAGCGGTGGCCACCGCAAGCTCGCGAGAGCTCGTGCCCGCCGACGGGAAGGTTGGTAATCGCGTGGAGTTGCTGTAAGTTCTTGCTGGTCTCGTGAAGCGGGGCCAGTGCTGGGCAGACGCGCTGCGGAGCGACGCCGGGCTACGAGGCAGGCGCGGCCGCCGGTGCCTGAATAGGTCTACCTGTTGACCGGCGGTACACCGCCGCCTTCGCGCGGCCTCCTGCGGTAGCGCAGCCGGCTCACCGGCAGCCCGTCGGCGATGGCGTGGTGCTCACGGGGGCTCCGGGCGCCGTAGGGGTTCTCGGCGAGGTGCGGCGAGCCGGGGGCGTCGCCGGCGGGCTCGAACGCCCGGTGCGCGCCGATCTGCTCGGCGTACAGCGCGGCGCGCTCCTCGACGTCGGTCTGCACGTAGAGCTCGCCGCCGTCCACGAGCAGGCGCGCGAGGCTGTCGAGCAGCGCCGGGCCCATCACGAGGCGCTTCTCGTGCCGCTTCTTCCACCACGGATCCGGGAAGTGCAGGAAAAACCGCGCGATCGACGCGTCGGGCCGGAGCCGCGCGAGCGCCTCGCGCGCGTCGGCGTTGAGCGCCCGGACGCGGCCGCCGAGGCCGCCCTTCCGCAGGCGCTCGTCGACGATGGCCGACCACTTCAGCCGGATCTCCAGCCCGAGCAGCCGCGACTCCGGGCTCGCCGCCGCGCGCTCGAAGAGGAAGCCGCCGCGGCCGGGGCCGATCTCGATCTCGACGGGGCCGGCGCCGGGGAGCAGGTCGTCGATGGACACATCGTCGCCGTCGGGGAAGCGAGGCGCGTCGGCGTAGGGGTGGTTCGGGCGCGGCTGGAAGACCATGGAGCCCCGGCGCTCTACCAAATGCCGGCCGCCCACGCGCGGGAAATCGCGGCCCCCGGGCGGCGTGGTGGTATTCGTCGGGCCCCATGGCGGAAGGCGATCACGGCGCAGTGCATCCAGCGTCGCGGCCCGGCGCCGCGGGCGCGGCTCTTCCAGCGTCGCGGCCCGGCGCCCCGAGCGCGGTTCTTTCAGCCTCGCGGCCCGGCGCCGCGGGGCCGCCGGCCGGCCCGCTGTCGCCGCTCGCCTCGGCCGTGCCCGCGCCGCTCGCCTCGGCCGTGCCCGCGCCGCTCGCCTCGGCCGTGCCCGCGCCGCTCGCCTCGGCCGTGCCCGCGCCGCTCGCCTCGGCCGTGCCCGCGCCGCTCGCCTCGGCCGTGCCCGCGCCGCTCGCCTCGACCCCGACCCCGCCCGCGCCCTCCCCCACCCCCTCGCCCCTGCGCGCCCTCGCCGCGCGCGCCTCCCCCTACGTGCCCGCGCTCGTCGCGAGCGGTGTCCTCGGCGCGCTCTGCATCCGGGCGGTCCTCGATCAGGCGGGGCGCCCGGCCCTGCCGCTCGACGATGCCTTCATCCACATGCAGTACGCCCGGCGCCTCGCGGAGGGCGGCTTCTTCAGCTTCGTCGCCGGCGACGGGTACTCGACCGGCGCCACAAGCCTGCTCTGGCCCGTGCTGCTCGCCCCCTTCTACGCGCTCGGCCTGCGCGATCTCTCCCTCGTCCACGCGATCTGGGCGCTCGGGCTCGTGTTCCATGCGGCGCTCGCCGTCGAGACAGCGCGCCTTGCCCGCCCCCTCGCCGGCCCCGCGGCGGCCGCAGGCGCAGGCGCGATGTGCGCCGGGTTCGCTGCGTTCGCCTGGTTCGCGTGGAGCGGCATGGAGACGGTCGCCTTCGCCTGGATCCTCACCCGCACGGCCCGCCTCGCTGCCGCCCTCTGCGAGCCGGCGCCGCCGGAGCCCGCCGGAGATAGTGCAGAATCCGCGCACGACGGCAGCGCGCCCGCCGCCGCGCAGCCACCCCCTGCCACCATCGCGTCGGCCCCCACCTCCGTGGCGCCCCCCGCCGCCTCCGTCGCGCCCCCCACCTCCGTCGCGCCCCCGGCCGCCTCCGTCGCGCGCGCCCTCGCCCTCGCCGGCTTCGTGGCGCCCCTGCTCCGCCCCGAGGGCGCGCTCGCCTCCCTGCTCGCCGCGCTCGCGCTCGCCACCTCGGCGCCGCGCCCCGCGCCCCTCCCGGCGCCCTCTCCAGCGCACCCCTTTCGCCGCCTCCGCGCAGCGGCCGCTCGCCTCCTCGCCGGGCGCCAGCTCGCCGTCGCGCCGCTCCTCGGCCCGCTCGTCATCCCCGCGCTGAACCAGCTGCTCGCGGGCCACGCGACCTCGTCGACGACCGCCGTCAAATGGCTGATCGGCAACCCGACCTACGACGGTCCGACGCTCCGCGCCGCCATCCTCGAGAACATCCGGCTGCTCGTGACCGACGTGATCAACGGCGGCCAGTGGACCGCCGTCTTCCTTCCCGAGGGCTCCGCCGCCGTCATCGCCCTCGGCGCCGTCGCGCTCGTGGTGGCGGCGCACCGCCGGGGGCGCCCCGTGCACGCCGCCGTCGTGGCCGCTCTCGCGCTCGGCACGCTGCTGCCCTGCACGTACCTGAGCTTCCTCTGGAACCGCGTACGGTACGTCTGGCCGTTCGCCCCGGCGTGGATCGTCATGGCCGCGTGCCTCGCCCGCGAGCTCGGCGACGCCGCCCGGCGGCTCCGGCGCCCGATCCACCACGTCACGCCGCTCGTCGCCGGCGCGTTCGCGGGCGCCCTCTGCGCGCGGATCCCGTGGGCCGTCCACGACCTCGCCAACTCCGCGCGCGCCATCGATCGGCAGCAGGTCTGGCTCGGCCGCTGGGCCGCGCTGCACCTGCCCGAGGAAGCCAGGATCGGCGTGAACGACACCGGCGCGCTCGCGTACTTCAGCGGCCGCAGGACCTTCGACATCGTGGGCCTGACGACCGAGGGCGAGGCGCGCTACTGGGTCGCGGGCGCGGGCTCCAGGTTCGAGCACTACGAGAAGCTGCCCCCGGAGCGCCGGCCGACGCACTTCATCGTGTACCCGCACTGGATGGCGTGCCCGCCGGTCCTGGGCCGCGAGCTCATCGACGCCACCGTCGAGGACCAGGCGATCCTCGGCGGCACCACCATGGTGGCCTACGAGGCGCGCTGGTCGCTCCTCGGCTCCGGGGCGCTGCCGGTGCGGACCGTGCCCGGCCAGCGGATCCTCGACGAGCTCGACGTCTCGGACCTCGAGTCCGAGGCCGCCCACGCCTACGCGCTGGAGCCCCTCGCGGACCAGCGCAACGTGGCGCTCGCGCTCATCGCACCCGAGAGCAGCGCGCCCGGCGAGCTCGACCCCTCGCGCCCGGAGATCGCCGACGGCGGGCGGTACCACCGGACAGCCGACCGCTTCGTCGCCCACCTCGTCGCCGCCCCCTCCGAGGCGCGCCTCGTGCTCCGCGTGGCGTCGGACGACGGCGCCGAGCTCGCGGTCTCCGTGGCGGGCGAGGAGGTCGGGACCGTCGAGGTGCCGGGCGGAACGTGGGTCGAGCGGGCAGTGCCCCTCCCCGCCGCGCGCCTGTCAAGCCCGACCCCGATCGCGATCACCCTGCGGCGGGGCTCCGGATTCCACGCCTTCCATTACTGGATCGCGGGGCGGTGACGCGGGGCGCCGCGCCGGCGGCCTCGGGGAACACCACATCTCCTCACGCCGGAACCCCGTCGCGCCGCCCGGCAACATCGCCCCCGGGACGCCCGCTCGAGCCCTCTGACTCCCTCGCGTTTCGAGCTCCCGCGCCCGGGACAGCCGTTGACGGAGCCTCGGGCTCGTGTAGTATCTGGATATTCATAAATTCTTGCAGCTACTCTTACATCTTGCTGATGACGGGTCGCGGGGAAAGAGCGGGCAGCGCCGGTGCATCGTGGCGCCGCCTGCGCGCCGCGGATGGCCAGCGGATCCAGGCGACTCCGGGGCTGAGCAGCCGGCGTGCGGTTCGGCCCGTGGAGAGCATCCGCTGAGCTCCCCGTCCAGCGTTCGAACGAGAGGGGGAATCCATGCGGAGGTCGGCGCTGCTCTTCTATTTGCTGCTTTCTCCGACATCGATGGTCAGCACATCGTGGGCACAGGAGCCCAGGAGGGAGCAGCAGACCCGAGGCGAGGACAACAAGCCCTCTCGAGACAACTCAGGCGCAGCCCCCGCAGCGACGCGCGCGCCCGCCGCACCGGCGCCCGCGCCCGCCGCGGCCACGCCCGCCGCGCCCACACCCGCCGCGCCCACACCCGCCGCCGCGCCCATCACGGCCGCACCCTCGCCCGCCGCAGCGCCCGTCACGGCCGCGCCCTCGCCTGCCGCAGCGCCCGTCACGGCCGCACCCTCGCCCGCCGCAGCGCCCGTCACGGCCGCGCCCTCGCCCGTCGCGGCGTCCCCTTCCGGCGACAGCAAGGCCGGCGTCCGCGCCGCTCCTGAGCCGTTCCCCTCGACCCCCGGCGCGCCCCAGGGCTCGGTCCTCCCCTACACCGGAGCGCCGCTGCGCCACGTCGAGGAGAGCAGCCAGGGACAGTTCCTCTCGCTGGAGCTCGAGGACCTGCTCAACGTGAAGGTCTCCTCCACCGGCTTCTTCGAGACCGAGAGCAAGACCACCACGGGCCAGGCCCGCCTCTACGACGCGCGCCTCCTGAAGCTCTATGGCGTCCGCTCGCTCGACGATCTCCTGCAAGCCCACCAGCCCGGCGTCGTCATCGGCGAGCACGACCGCACCTCACGCCTCATCGGCGTGCGCGGGGTCCTCATCGACAACAACGCCAAGACGCTCGTCATGCACGACGGCGTGACGACGAACATGCGCGCCCACTTCGGCGCGATCGGGAGCACGCTCGCCGTGCCGCTCACGGGAGACATCGAGAAGGTCGAGGTGATCCTCGGCCCCGGCGCCATCGTCCACGGCTCCGGCGCGATCAGCGGCTTCGTCAACGTGCTCCGGCCGACCGGCATCACCCGCCCCGGCCTCTGGGGCAAGGCCTCCTACGCCTCCGGTGAGACGCGCACCCTCGAGGCCAGCTACGGCGGCCTGATCAGCGAGAAGCACAACGCCGATTACTTCCTCTACTTCGGCCACGCCGACAACGAGGGAGAGGAGCCCCCCGCCCCGCGGGCGAACACGGGCGACATCTACGGCGCAGGCTTCGCCGGCGTCACCACCTCTCCCTTCCTGCGCCACACGCGCGTCAACGCCCTCGGAGAGCCCAGCTACAAGGGATTCGGCCGCTTCCGCTACGGCTCCGAGCGCAGCCTGGTGAACGTCGATCTGCGGCTTGAATACGCGCAGACATCGATGATGGGCAACGCCCCGAACAGGCAGACGACCCTCGACGAGGCCATGGGGCAATGGGCCGACAACAACAACGGTCACGTACGGACCAGGAGCGCCGCCGTCACGCCCGAGATCCACGTCCACCTGTCCGCGGCGCACAAGATCGAGCTGATCCCCACCCTCTCGGCCTTCGAGACGACCCTCGTCCCGGCCGACTGGCTCGTCCGCGAGGTGGAGAGGCAGCCCGGTGTGGGCGCCGGCGAGGGCGCCCTCTCGACGGCCGGCCTCGGCGAGGAGCACCGGGACCTCAAGGTGGTCTACAAGACGACGGCGCTGCCACACAGCCAGCTCGCGCTCGGCGCCTCGGCGAGCCACAAGCGCTTCGATGGCCACAGGTCCCGCTGGGGGCGGCTCCACGGGATCGCCTTCGAGTCCCCCGAGCGCTTCTCGTGGACCGAGCTCGCCGTCTTCGGCGAGAACACCGTCACCCTCCGCGATCTCACGCTCTCCGCCGGCCTGCGCTTCGATCACACGACGTTCGGCGAGCTGCGCCTGCGCGGAGACAACGAGGACCTCTCGCGCGAGATCGAGCCCGTGAGCAGCCCCTCGTACCGCGTGGCGGCCGCCTACGCGATCAGCGACACGCAGAACGTCAAGCTGTCCTACCAGACCGGGTTCCGCTTCCCGGACGCCGCCTACTTCAACTGGCTCGAGCGGTACAACGCCGCCTTCAAGGACGAGCCGATCGCGCCGCTGCCCTCGCTCGGGCCCGAGTCCTCTCGCCTCGCCGAGATCGACTATTTCATGGGCCTCTTCGACAGGCGCCTCGCCCTCGACGTCTCGGCCTTCTACGCCCGCTACGAGGACACCCTGGGCTGGGTGTCGTGGAGCGACGTGCGGCCGGACGACTACGAGGACCACGTCGCCGGCAACCCCAGGCACCCCTCCAGCGGCGACTGGTGGGGGAGCTTCACGAACAGCACCACCGACGTGAACGCCGTCGGCGGCGAGATCGGCGTGCTCGGCGATCTCGGCGGCGGCTTCGCGGGCGACGTATGGTACAACGTGACGAAGCCGTTCGGCGCCGAGGGCCTCGTCAACCTCCTGACCAGCTGGGACGCCGAGACATGGGCCAACTACCCCATCCACCTCGTCAAGGGCCACCTGAGCTACAGCGCGCTCCGGTTCACCGCGGGCGTCGCGGCGAGCTTCCGGACCGGCATGAACAGCCACGGCACCAGGGAGGCGCCCGCCGAGGACAGCGAGGAGCTGTCTCCGAGAGACCGGCTGTACGCGCGCTCGGCATTCAACCTCGACGCCTCGGTCTCCTTCTCGCCGCTCGAGCACGTCTGGGTCTCCGTGTTCGGCAAGAACCTGACGTTCAACAAGGTCCCTCCCCCCTCGTACGCCTCGCACCAGTTGATCCTCACGACCGGTCGCCCCTACGTCGGTGCCTCGGCCGAGGTGGCCTATTGAAGCCCACCAGAGCACCCGCGGCAGGAGGGCCGGCGACAGACAGCGCATGAGCTGTGGGCATGTAGGCGCACGCGGCAGTCCCTCTGGCGCAACGCAGCAATCGGCCCGCCCAAGCACAGCTGAATGCGGAGCAGCGCGGCTGGTGTGGTAAGAATTCTCCAGATTCTGTGTCACCGGCCGCGAAAGCATCTCGCCGGCCTCAGCCATTGTGATAAAGCCAGGCAACCTTGTCCGAAGCGCTCGATCAGGTTCAGGAGCTGCTCGAGCTGCGCGGCGATGCACCGGACAGAGGCCCGCGCGAGAGGGCCGTTCTCGACCTCCTGCTCTTCGAGCTCGGGGTGGTGACCTTCGCGCTCCGCGCGCAGCAGGTGGAAGAGGTCATCGGGTGGCGCGCTCCCTTGCCGCTGCCGCGCGCCGATCCGCGGGTGATGGGCATCCTCCAGGACCGCGGGAGGATCATCGTAATCGTGTCGGCGCCGCTCGCGGATCCGGCGGCCTCGCCGCTCCGGATCGTCGTCTGCCGCACGCCGCGCGGCTACCTGGGATTGCCCGCGGGAAAGACGCGGTGTGTGGCCGCGGTCAAGGTGTTCGGGGAGCTGCTGCCGAAAGCTGTGGTCGACACGAGCGAGGGGGTAGTAACCTTCCTCGACGTGACCCACCTGCTCGACGCTTCCGAGGGCGCGCCGCAGCCGGTCGCCGCGCCGCGTGAAGACCGGGGCGCGGGGCCGGGGCGATGAGCGATCAGCCGAGTTCCCGGTCGCCCGCGTCGCCCGCGTCGAAGGGCAAGCCGCCGAACGAGCCCCAGGTCGACGAGGCGGGAGGGCCGGTGCGCGCGGCGCCGCTGTCGCGAGCGCCGCTGAGCGCCTCGCCCGGCGCCGCGGCGAGCGCGCCTGTGCTCGTCATCGACGACAGCGAGATCGCGAGAGAAGAGGTGTCCCGCGTGCTGCGCGCGGCCGGCTTTCAGGTCGTCGCGCTCCCGTCCCCCATCGGGGCGACGCAGGCCATCGTGCGGCACCAGGCGCGCATCGTCGTCGTCGACATCTTCATGCCCACCATCCGCGGGGACCGGCTGCTCACCCTGTTCCGGAAGAACCAGCGGCTCGGGCACCTCAGCGTCATCCTGATGTCCGGACACTCCGAGCAGGAGCTCGAGCAGCTAAAGCTCGAGGTCCAGGCGGACGCGGTCCTCTCGAAGCGCAACCTCGACCGCCTGCCGGCCCTCATCAAGCGGCTCGCCGGCAAGGATCGGTGACATGGGGACCGTGGTCGCCATGCTGCACGCAGGGCTGCGATGCGCCTTCCCGGCGCGGCAGGTCCTCTCCGCGGAGGGCGGCCCCGCGCCCGAGCGCGGCGCCCATCTCTGGGAGGACGCCAGCCTCGATCGCGCGGCGGGCGCCGAGGCCGCGGCCTCGGCGCCCGGGCCGGCCGCGCGGTGCGTACGCGTGGCGACCGGCGGCGGGCCGAGGGCGATCGCCTGCTCGCACCCCAGGCTCGCGGAGGTCGACCGGGAGCGCGTGTGGCCGCTGCCGGAGCTCCTCGCGGACGTCCTGGGGCTGCCGCACGTCGTCGGGCTCGCCGAGATCGACGGCGCGCTCCACTGGGTGCTCGACGCCCGCCGCCTCCCCGCCGACGACGCCTGATGCAGCGCCCGTCCAGGATGCGGTCGAGATCGTTCAAGGCTTGCCTGAGAAACATGGTGTCTCCGAGATCCTCGATTCGAATGCTGCTGGCCCTGGCGCTCCTCACCACGGTGAGCGCCGAGAGCCACTCTGCCGCCTCCGTTCCGTACGAGCTGCGAGGCGCCATCCTCCTGCGGTCGCTCGGCTACGAGAGCGGGTTCGCGGGCCGGACGGGCACGGCCGTGCTCGCCGTCGTCGGGGGCGAGTCGGGCGAGAGCGCAGAGGACGCGAGCGCGATGGCGGCCGTGCTCTCGAAGCTGGCGGCGAAGACCACCGTGGCCAGGCGGCAGGCGACCGTGCTGCGCGTGACGTACAGCTCGAAGGCCCAGCTCGAGGAGGCGCTGCGCACGGGCGGCGCCGAGGTGGTCTATGTGGCGCGCGGGCTGGCCGCCGCCATCCCGGACATCCCGCCGCGCGAGGGCGCCGTGGTCCGCATCGTCGTGTGCGGCGACGGCGACGACGCGAAGCGCGGCTGCGCCGTGGCGGTGGGGCTGGCCGGCGCCAAGCCCGAGCTCCTGCTCAACGTGAAGCACGCCAACGCCATCGGCCTCCGCTTCAACCCGCAGCTCCTCCGGCTCGCCCGCATCGTCGATTGACGCCCTCGGACCGCCGGTCACCGCTCCTTCGCTCGCATATAGCACATCGCACATCGCGCCTCGGTCCACCTCGATAGCCATCATCCCGCATCGTCACCTTCATTCCTCGTCGCCGTCATTCCCTGTCCGTCATCCCTCACTCGTCAGCCCGTCAGCCCGTCAGCCCGCACCCGTCATGCGCAATTTCCGCTCCATCCGCTGGAAGATCGCTGCCCTCGTCGCGTCGGTGGCCATCGTGCTGTCGGCGCTGGATCTGTGGCTGATCCCCGACCGCACCGCGCGGGCGAGCGAGGCCGAGCTGCGCGAGCGCGCCGGGATCCTGGCCACGATGCTCCAGGAGCCCATCGGCGTGGCCATGGACCTCGAGCAGCCGCCGGAGACCTTCCCCGACACCCTGCGCACAGCGATGACCGATCCGCTGGTGAGCTGGGTCGCGGTGTACGACGCGAAGGGCGAGCGCATCGCCGCGATCGGCGCAGCGCAGGCGCCCGGGACCGCGCGGGGGGTCCAGGACGGGGGCGACGCGAGCGTCGTCGTCAGCGAGGCCTCGATCCGCTCGCGCAACGGCGATCGCCAGCTCGGGACGCTGGCCGTCGGGCTGCGGAGCGACCGCATCGCGCAGCGCCGCGCCGACTCGCGCCGGACCATGGCCCTGCAGTCGGCGGGGGTGGTGCTGCTCGGCCTGGGCCTCGCCTGGGTCATCTCGGCGCGCATGACCCGCTCGATGGCGCACATCAAGGAGGCGGCGGATCGCATCGCCCGCGGCGACGTGTCGGCGCGGCTGTCCCTCAGGATCTCCGACGACGAGCTCGGGGACATGGCGAGCGCCTTCGAGCGGATGAACACCCAGCTGCGCGAGCTCCAGGAGACGGCGGCGCGCGTCGCGGGCGGCGATTTCACCTGCAAGATCACCGGCGACGGGGAGCTGTTCGCCGCGTTCCGGGCCATGGTGGCGAGCCTGCAGGAGCTCGCCACGCGCATCGGCAACACCTCGTCCGAGGTCGCGTCGGCCGCCGCCGGGATGTTCTCGTCGGTGCGCGAGCAGGAGACGACCGCCAACCAGCAGAACGCGGCGCTCGAGGAGATCCGGCGGACCGTGGAGGCCCTGACCGCGAGCGCGGATCACATAGCGAAGGACGCGGCCACCGTGCACGAGATGGCGCAGCGGAGCCTCGTCAGCGTCCAGCACACGGCGGAGCAGACGCGCATCGTCAGCTCCCACTCGGGCCGGATCGGCGAGATCCTGTCGCTCATCCAGAGCATCGCCGACAAGTCGGACCTGCTCGCGCTGAACGCCGCGCTCGAGGGCACGAAGGCCGGCGAGGTGGGGCGCGGGTTCTCGCTGGTGGCGGCGGAGATGCGCCGGCTCTCCGAGCACGTCATGGACTCGGTGCGCGACATCCGCAAGCTGGTGGCGGACATGCACGCGGCCTCCCACGCGTCGGTGCTCGCGACCGAGGACGGCATCAAGCTGGCCCGCGACACGGCGGCCGCCGCCGCGAAGATCTCGGACGCGGTGGACCACCAGCGCGAGGGGACGGCGCAGGTGAAGACGGCGATCGTCGACATCGTCGGGGCGGTGAACGACACGCTGACGAGCAGCGCGGACGCGACCCGCTCGGCCGAGTCGCTGCTCCAGCTGTCGCACGCGCTCAAGACGACGGCGCGGGCCTTCCGGGTCAAGCCGGCAGGCGCGCGGGGCAGCAGGCCGGCGGCCGCGGAGGCGGGTGCGGATGAGGAGCCGGGCTGACCTCGTCGCCGCGTTCCACCGGGCCATGCCGGACCGCGTCGCCCAGGCGATCGACCTCTGGCTCGGCTACGAGCACGGCCAGGCCGGCAACCTCCCGGTGCTGCGCCGCCTCCTGCACACGCTGAAGGGCGAGGCGCACATGCTGGAGCTCCTCGCGTGCGGCGACCTGGCCGAGCTCGCGGAGAGCGTCATCGACGCGGCGCGGGGCGGCGGGCGCCCGACGCAGCTCACGGGTGACAGCATCCTCGGCGCCCTGGAGGCGCTCGGGCTCCTGTCGGCGAGCGCCGGCGAGGAGGCCGCGCTCGACCTCGAGGGCGTGAAGGCGACGCTCCGCGCCGCGCACGCGGAGCTCCAGGGCGGGGGCGCCCGCCGGCCGACAGCCGACGAGCTCGCGCCGCCGCGGCTCGACCGGGCCGCCGAGAGCGTCGTGCCGCCGCGGCTCGACCCCGAGCTCGGCGTGCGCGGCGCCCCCCCGGACCAGGCCGCGCCCGCGGCGCTCGACGCGGCGGCCGTCGGGGCGCTCTTGCAGGAGCTCCAGCGGCTGCATGGCGAGCGGGAGGTGCTCCAGCGCCGGCTCCGGGAGGCCCAGCGCATGCTGCGCGCGCTGCTCGTGGAGATCGACCCCCGGGGGGCGGATGTGGATCGGTTCGCGGAGCGCATCACGAAGACGCTCGGCTACGGGGCCGAGATCGAGCGCGCGCTCGGGGCCGTCCGCGCGGACTGGTCGAGCAACGAGTTCGCGGCCGGGCGCGCGCTCGGCGAGCTCGACGAGGTGGTCCGGAAGGCCTCGGTGGTGCGCACCGAGCGCCTGCTGAACCAGGTGTCGCTCGCCGCCCGGAGCGCGGCGCGCATGCTGGGCAAGGACGTCGAGGCGCGGGTCGAGGGGACGGGGCTCCTCGACGCGCAGGTGGAGCGCCGCCTCGAGCCGGCGCTGCTCCACCTCGTGCGCAACGCCATCGACCACGGGATCGAGCCGGCGGACGTCCGCGCGCGCCGCGGCAAGCCCGCGCGCGGGACCGTGACGGTGACCGTGGTCCAGACCGACGCCGCCGTGCGGGTCGAGGTGAGGGACGACGGCGGCGGGGTCGACTTCGCGCGCCTGCGCGAGGTGCTCGCGCCGTCGGTCCAGGACGTCGCGTCCCTCGACGACGCCGGGCTCATCCCGTACCTGTTCGCGCACGGGCTCACGACGAGCCGCAGCGTCGGCGCGATCTCGGGCCGGGGGGTCGGGCTCGACGTCGTGGCGCGCGAGATCGGCGCGCTCGGCGGGCAGGTCCGGGTCGACTCGCGGCCGGGGGTCGGGACGACGATCCTGCTCGTGGTGCCGAAGAGCCTCCACGGCGAGGAGGTGGTCCCCCTCTCCAGCGGGCGCTTCCGATGCGCGGTGCCGACGCACGCCGTGCGCTCGGTCGTGCTCCTCGACGAGGTGCTGCACACCCCGGACGGGCCGCGCCTGCGCCTCGCCGGCGAGCCCAGCGCGGAGCTCGTGCCGCTCTTCTCGCTCGCGGCGCTGCTCGGCGACGGGGGCCAGCCCGCGCCGGGGGACGCGGCGCTCGTGCTGCACCACGCCGCCGGCCTGTTCGCGGTGAGCGTGGGCGGCTACGAGAACCCGCGGCTTGTCTCGCTGGTGCGGTCGGAGGAGCTGCCGTTCACCTCGCCGCTCGTGCGCGGCGTGGCGCCGACAGCGGACGGCGAGGCGCTCCTGCTGCTCGACGTGGAGCGGCTTTTCGCGTGCGCCCGGCAGGCGCCCCGGGAGGCGCCATCCGCCGCGGCCGCCGGGCCGAAGCGCGAGCCGCTCGCGCTGGTCGTCGAGGACGCGCCCGTCGCGCGGGAGCTGCTCTGCGGGATCCTGCGGGCGCTCGGGCTGCGCGTGGAGGAGGCGAGCGACGGGCGGGAGGGGCTGGCGCGGGCGCGGGCGACGCCGCCCGACGTGGTGCTGACCGACCTGGAGATGCCCTACATGGGCGGGCTGGAGATGGTGGCGGAGCTCAGGCGCTCGCCCGCGCTCGCCCGGGTGCCGGTCGTGGTGCTGACGACGGCGGCGCACGAGCAGAACGTGGCCGCGCTCCGCGGGCTCGGCGTGCGGGCGGTGCTGTCGAAGCAGCGGTTCGTCGAGGAGGAGCTGCGCCAGATCATCGCGACGAGCCTGGGGGGCGCGTGACGGCGCGGGTCGTGCCGCCGATCCGCGCCGCGGATTTCGTCGAGCTCGCGCGGAGGTCGGCGCTCCGTGAGGCGTGATCCGCTGCTGGAGCGCGCGCTCGTGCGCCTCCTGTCACCCAGGCTGGGCCACGCGCCGTCGCGGTGGCCCGAGACGCTCTACCTCCACCTGCGGGAGCGCGCGCTGGCCGCGGGGCAGACCGAGGCGGAGTACGTGGAGCGCGTGGGCCAGGCCAGCGAGGCGGCGCCGCTGGCGATGCTGCTCGACGCCGCGACGATCGGGCACACGGCGGCCTACCGGCACCCGGAGCAGTTCGAGCGCCTGCAGCGCGCGATGGCCGGCCTCGCGGGGCGGCGCCCGGGTCCGCTGCGGATCTGGTGCGCGGGGTGCTCCACGGGCGAGGAGGCCTACAGCGCGGCGGCGTGCGCGGAGGCAGCGGGGGTGGACGCGGCGGTGCTGGGCACCGACGTGAACCCGGTGGCGATCGCGGTGGCGCGGAGCGGGCTCTTGCCGCAGCGCCGCGCGGTGGGCGCGCCGTTGCCGGCGGCGTGGGTCGGGCGCGTACCGGAGGCGCTGCGGCGGCGCGTGCGCTTCGAGGTCGCCTCGCTGACGGCCGCGCAGCCGGCGCTCGGCGCGGGGCCGTTCGACGTCATCTTCTGCCGCAACGTGCTGATCTACTTCGAGCGGGAGCAGGTCCCGGGCCTGCTCGCGCGGCTCGCCGCGGAGCTCGTCCCTGGCGGCCACGTCATCCTCTCGCCGGCGGAGGGGATCTTGCCGCTGCCTCCGGAGCTCGGCCGCGGGCCGGCACCGGGGTGGCTGCAGCTGGCGGAGGGCGCCGACGCGCCGGCGCCGCCGAGCCGGAGGGCGCCGGTCGCGGCGGCCGCGGAGAGCGCGCCGCCGCCGTCGGCCCGGGTGAGGCGGGGCGCGGCGCTGCCGACGGCCGGCGCGGCGCCGCAGGCGCCCGGCGCGGAGGAGGCGGCGCGGCTGCTGAGCGCCGGGCGCGCCGCCGAGGCGGAGCAGGTGCTGTCGGGGCTGCTCAACGCGGATCCGGAGCACATGGAGGGGTGGTTTCTGCTCGGGGAGGCGCTGCTGGCGAGGGGCGAGCGGACGCAGGCGCGGACGGCGTTCCTGCGGGTGCTCCGCTGCTCGACCGGGGAAGCGCGCGACGTCGACGCGGAAGCGCTGCGGCGCGCGGCGGCCCGGCGCGCGGAGGCGCTGCGCGATCCTCGCCAGAGGTGACGCCTGCGCAGAGCGAGCCCACAGGGAGGCGACCGCGCCGGCAGCGCGTTGTCCCCTGTCTCGCGCATCGCGCTCCCCGGCTCACGCCTTCCTGGTGAGACCCGCAACACCCGATCTCCGGTGTTGCGTCCCTCGTGCCCTCGCGGCGCCTCGGCGCTCGCTCCTCGCGCGCGTCGAGCTCCCCCGGCTACCCGTCACTTCTCCGCGGGCGGGGCGCCCGGCAGCGCGATCGAGATCTCGACGCGCCCCGGCGGCAGCTTGCTCTCCCCGAGCGCGGCGCCCGCGGGGTCGTGCTCGGCGTGCCCGACCGCGGACAGCCGAGCTCCTGGCACCGAGCACTTCGCCTCGATCGCCTGCGCGACGCTCGCTGCCCGGGCAGCGGAGAGCGCCCACGCCGTCGTATAGGCGCCCTGGAGGGCGGGCGGAACGGAGTCCGGAGGACCGCTGACCGCGCCGACGCGGATCGGCCCCTGGCCGGCCGCCGAGAGGGCGCCTGCGACCTGGCACAGGAGGCCTTGCCCCTGCAGGCTCACGTCGATCTTGTTGGCAACGAACACAGCGCTCTCCGGGAGCGCGACGAACGCCTGCCCGTCCACGACGGCGAGCGCGGCGACCCCTTTCTTGATCTGCCTGTCGAGCTTCCCCGCGAGCTCGGTCTTGAGCTGCTCGACCCGCTCCAGCCCCGACTTCTTCACGGCCGCGGCCTGCTGCCGCTCCGCCTCGAGCTTCTCGACCTCGGCCGTCTTTCCCTGGAGCTCCCCGCGCACCTGGCTCAATGTCTGCTCGAGCTCTTTGGCCTTCTGGTTCGACCTCTGTTGCTCCTGAATCAAGAGCATGTGAGCGCGGCGAAGCGGAACGTAATATGCCGCCACGAACGTCGCGCTCGCGACGAGGAGGAGCGCCGGGGCCACCCGGACCCAGCGCGAGAAGCTGGAGGATCCAGCGCTGGTGCCGGCCGCGATCCCCTCACCCCTCGTGCTCATGAATGCCTCCAGGTTCCGCTCCACCGCGGGCGAGAATACCGATACAGCGCGGATCTGGCCAGCGCGACGGATCGCGCTTCATGCATTGCAAAAATCCGCACCGCCTCGAAAGCGCGCCGCGACTCATGTCGGTGTGTACAGGTGCGCTCGTGTCGTGGCATCCTGCGCTCCGCAAGGGAGGATCTTCATGAAACCGCCGCCCCTTCCGGCCAGGCGCCCAGCGCCGCCCATCCCGGCGACCGACGAACGCGAGAGCCTGTGGCACGTCGCGATCGCGCCTGACGACATCAAGGTGCTCACGTTGGAAAAGCTCGACGATCTGTTTCGCCTCGACCTGATCGACGAGTCGACGAAGATCTGGCGCCCCGGGATGGCCACCTGGCAGCCGCTCGGTGTGGTGGCCGGGCTCGATTCGACGCCTCCGGAGCCGGCGCGGGCCCCGGCTCGACCGGCCCCGGGTCGGCCGGGCCCGGCGGTCCCTCCGGTGCCGCGGGCCATGGATTCCGATCATCCGACGCCGGTGGTGTCGAGCCTGTCGGCCAGCGCGCTGCTCGGCCCGATGGACGTCCTCACGAACGTCGTGACGCGCACGGAGGTGGCGGCCCCGCCGGCGTCGATGCTCGCGGCGTCCCGGCCCACCCCGCCGCCGGCGATGGCGATGGATCCGCTGGCCACGATGTCGGCGATGGATCCGCTGGCCACGATGTCGACGATGTCGGCGATGGAGCCGATGACCGCGAGCTCGTTGAAGGACACGATCCGCACGGGGCCTCGCGCGCGCGACACGGGGCGGGCACAGCGTCTCATGCTCGCGCTGTCGATCGTCGCGGGGCTGATGGTGACGCTCTACCGCAATGACGTCCTCCTCGACGCGGCGCGCTCCGCCGGGCGGGAGAAGGTGTATCTGAAGGTCGAGTCCACGCTCGGCGGGCCCGCGTTCGGGACCCCGCGCTCGCTGGCGAAGCTCGGCCTGGTCGCGGAGACGGCGCGTTAGCATCGCGCGTCAGAAATCCCGCCAACGACCGGGGGCTCGCAGGAGCGGGACGCGAGCGCGCTCTTCGGCATGAGGAGGACCAGCATGAAAGGCCGGTGGCCATCGCGCTCCTCCCCGGTGAAGCGCACCAGCGCGTCACCGCCGCGAGCCCGGAGGCTCGCGCGCACGATGTCGAGCCCGACACCTCGACCGGCTACTTGACCGATCGTCTCTGCGGTCGAGACGCCGGACAGGAAGATCTGGTCGGCCAGGGCTTCATCGGGCAGCGCATGAACGCCCTCCCGCCGACGCAGCTTCTCGAGTGAAAGTCCGCTGCCATCGTCGAAGATCTGCAGCTCGAGCGCGCTCGGTCCGCTCCGCACGCGAACATCGATGCGGCCCTGCGCCGGCTTGCCGGCGAGCTCTCGCACGTCGGGCCTCTCGATGCCGTGATAGAGGGAGTTGCGAAAGCACTGAATCAGGATGTCTTTGACGAGTCCCGTCCAGTCGCTGGCCAGCTGCGCCTCGGCCTGCTCCGTGAGCACCGCGGGCGCAGGCTTCCCGAGCTCGGCGGCCAAGCTCGGCAACATTTCGCTCGTCTCGTCGACCACGCGCGCCACCGACGCAGGGTCGAGGCGCGCGAGGACTCCACGCAGCTTGCGCACCAGCTCCTGGTCCGCATCGGTGGAAGCGGCCGTCGCGACCAGGCCCCGGATGTCGTGAAGGACACTCTCGCTCCGTTCATCCAGCCTCTTGATCACGGCCGTCAGCCTTTGCTGGCAAACCGACTCGTATTCCGCGATCGTTCGCTCGACGGCATCGAGTTGCTCCAGCAGCTCGTGCCTGTCGATCGGCTGCTCTGGTTCCCGGCGCAACGCCTGGCAGGCGTTCTCCGCAGAGTGCAGGCAGTCCACCAGGTGCGTGAAGCCGTGCAGGCGAGCGTTGCCTTTCAGGGTGTGCAGGTTGCGCAAGGCGGCATCACAGAGCTGCTCGGAACTCTCGATGTGCGGCCCGAGCGCCGCGCGATTTGCGGCTAGCAGCTCGCGACAGTTGACGCAGAACGCTCGTGTGGCCTCGACGCCGCAATCGAGCGCCTGCACGATGATGTCGACCTCACGCTCCTTGTTGCGCGCCGCTTGCCTCAAGCTACGCAGCAAGGTCACGTCGCGAACCGTGACCAGCATGCGATCCACCTGGCCTGCTTCCGACTCGATGAAGTTCCAGGAGATCTCCAGGAACTGGGGTTTGCCGCCGGGACCCGCGCGCTCCACTTCACGGATCAGGTGGTGGGTGTTCAGCGCCGCCAGCCACGGCTCTTGATCGAAGGCGCAGCTGAGCGCTGCCTGTGCCGCGCTCAGCGCGTCCGGTCGCACGCTTGAGCCATCGAACAGCAGCGCGAGGCAGTCTCGACCGACCAGCTCGGCATTGCCGAGGATCTCCGCCAAGCGTCGAGAGTACCCCGGTTCGACGCGCCGGTTCCGGTCGATGGTGAAGACGCCCTCGTCCAGATTGTCGAGCATCGAAGCGATTTGACGGTTCTTGAGCGCCAGCTCCTCGGTGCGCTGGGCCACGCGTCGCTCCAGGCTCTCGTAGAGCTGTGCGTTGTAGATCGAGATCGCCGCCTGGCTGGCGATCACCTGCAACGCAGCCAATCGATCGAGCGTGAAAGCGTACGCGCTGACGTTGTTCTCCACGTACAGCGCGCCCAGGACGTCGCCCTTGCGCATGATGGGAGCGCACAACACCGAACGTACGCCCCGCTTTCGAATTTGCGGGTCCGCCTGGAAGGCGCCGGCCTTCGATGCGTCGTCCAGTGCGACGGCCTCTCCCGTGCGCAGCACGTAGCTGACGACGGTGGGGCACAAAAACTCGGCTTCCGAGTACTCCACGCGCTGCGAAAGGCTCGTGATCGGGCGCTCCACGTGGGCGCGCGCCTCCACGTAGTACGTGCGATCGGTGTCGTCTCGCAAGACGAGGCAGCCGTGCTCTGCCCCGGCGTTCTCGATCAAGGTGGCCATCAGCGCGGCGAACAGCCGCTCGGTCTCGACCTCGACGAAGATGCTCTGCGTTGCCTTGAGCAGGGACGCGCTGTCGAAAGCCTGGCCGACCGCCATCGCGCCGCGTGGCGTCGCGATGTCTCCTCTGACGGCATCCGCGAGCAAAGCGGGGTGCTCACGCGCCAGCAATTCGAGCTTCGCCGTGGCGCCCCAGTCAGCATAGAGCCGGTAAGCCGTCTCCAGGCATGTCCTGGCGTGAAGGGGCTCGTCCAGCGATAGCCACATCTGGGCCTGGTGCTCGTGGACGAGCGCCCGCAAGTGGAGGAACCCGTCTCCGGCCGTTCTGATCGCGTCGCGGTAGCGGGCGAGCACGACTTGCAGCGGCTGCCCCGTCAGGCGCGCGTGCTCGGCGGCCAGGAAGTGAGCCTTGTGAGCGAAGTTCTCCGAGCACAGACGGGACCAAGCCTCGAGCTGCTTCAGGTTCTCCTCGATGACAGCGAGCAGGGCCTCCCGCGCCTCCTGGCCTCCTTCGCGGCACGCCCTCGCCGCCAGCAGCCCTTCGAAGAGCTTGTAATCGGGAAGCGAGAACTGCCCCGCCGCGATGATCAAGAACTCCCGGGTGAACTCCGTCCACTGACGCGCCGAAGCGAAGTCGCCCAGGATGAAGCTCGTCATCATCTGGGCTTGCCCGTAGGCGTAGCAGTACTGGGTGCTCTTCTCGGCGACCATCACGGCGGTCGCTTCGCGGTCGGCCGCGGCGACGGCCTGCTTCTCCGATTCGCGCGCCGTCAATCGAGCGACGGCTCGCTCGACGACCAGCGCGCTGACCAGCTGACCCGCCGCCGAAACGTGCGTCAAGTACCGCCGCAGCTCCGCTACCTGCTCGCGGCAGGCCCGCAGCCGCGCACCGACCAGGAACGAGCGCTGGGTGCGATCGTTCTTGGCGTAGGCGACGTGTTGCAGGTCCCCGAGCATGAGCCCGCTCTTCTCCCCTCGGTCGTAAACCGCGAAAAGATCTCGGTAAGTCGCCTTCCAGTGCGCAAGAAAGCCCACGAACACGAAGCACACGCCCGACTCGACCGGGGTCGGCGAGAAGCGCTTCAGGAGCTCGAAGGCAGCCAGGCCCATCCGATAGGCGGCATCGTAGTCGCCCAGCACCGCGAGGAGGATGATGCCGCAGTCGGCGAAGTTCTTGCACGAGACAGCGTCGACGCCGCGGCATAGCGCCAGGTCGAACATGATGAGCTCCGCCAGGAAGAACAGGGGCGGATAGGTTTGAAACGCCGGAGGAATCACCTGCGCCAGCAATTCGAGGACCAGGCGCGCCTCTGCGTCCTCTGCCATCGGAAGAGCCGGCAGGCCCTCGATCGTCACGCGCGCCAGGTGCGCTTGCAGCTTGCCGATACCCTCACCGATGCCCTGGTTGATCTCGTCGGGCGCTTCCGGCAAGCGCACGCCGAACTCGGCCAGCGCTGCGCGCACCTGGACCACGGCGTCCAGCATTCGCCCGCCGTGCTCGAGGATCCGGGTCTTCAAGACATGAACTCGGCCGCGCGCCAGGCGGTCGGGGGCGAGCCTGAACGCCTCCTCGCAGAGCGCTTCGACATGCGGATCAGCCAGCAAGAACGCCGTCTCGGCGCGCGCGAAGATCGCTCGAAAGGCCAGATCCGGCGGACATTCGCGCTCGCAGCTGGCCAGCAGCTCGACGGCGATCTCGGCGTGGGTTCCCGCGATGCTCCACGCGCCGCTATGAAGCGCCTGGTGACTCGCGGTCAGGTTGAGCTCCACGAGGTCGAGGCGCTCTTCTCGGTCATGCATCGCGCCGCGAGCGGCGTTCAGATGATGAAGCACCTCGAAGATCCGACTCGGCGCGCGATCGCCCCGCAGGCGCTCGCGCAGGATCCGTCCGATGCAACCATGAGCTGCCACACGCTCCGCGTCGCTGGCGCGTGAGAGCGCCGCCTGCTGCACGCGCGAGTGTTCGAAGGCGTACGACTCAGACTCGTGGCTCCGGCCAGGCGCTGACGGCTCCGCTCGAGGCTCGACGGAGACCTCGGACAGGAGACGATGGGCCAGCCCCTCCCGAACGAGCTCGAGACAGGCCGCGAGCGGTCTGTCCACGGCCTCCGCCAGGGTCTGCAGATCGAAACGCATGCCGAAGCACGCTGCGGCAGACAGCAGCCTCGCCGCCTCGGGACAGAGGTTCTCGAGGCGCTCCGCCATCAACGCGCCGACATTGTCGCAAGCGGGGTGCGCCTCCGCGCGCTGCAGGTCAGCGGACCATCGGCCGCGCTCGACCTCCAGGCGCAGGATGCCCTGTCGATGCAGGGAAACGAGCAGCTGACCGATGAAGAACGGGTTACCGTCGGTCTTGCGCCTCACGATCTCCGCGAGCCCACGGGCTTCAGCGACAGGCGTGCGCAGCGAGCGAGCCACGATCTCCGCGACCGCGTCGGAGGACAGCGGCCCGAGCGGCAATGTCAGCACGACCTCATTCGCCTGGCGCAACGCTCTCTGCAGGTTCAGGAGCGTCGGTACGTCACTGACATCACCGCCGCGGAACGCGGCCAGCACCATCACATGACTCGAGTCGGGATTCGTCAGAATGGCAGACAGCATGTCGGCAGAGGCGGCGTCGAGCCACTGAGAATCGTCGAGCACGAGGGCGAGGGGACGCTCCGGCGTGGCGAAGATACGGATGAAGGAGAGGAAGACATGCTGCAACCGGCGCTGCGCCTCGATGGGATTCAACGCGACGATGGACGTGGAGGGGCCAGTGACGCAGGAGAGCGCCGGCATCAGCTCGGTCATGATACCTGCGTTGTGCCCCAGAGCTGCGGTCACGCGCTGCCGCAGCTCCGTCAGCTCGGCTTCGGAGAGCGACAGCAGGTCCCCTGCCAGGCGTCGTAGCACCTGCGCCAGGCCAGACAGCGGCACTGCCTGAGCTCGCTCTTCGAACGCCGTCGACAGCAGGCGCGCCGGCGCTCCGCCGTGCTGTTGCAGGAGCTCCGCGAGCACGGCGGACTTTCCGGCGCCCGCGGCTCCTGGCATGAGCACGAGCAGCCTCTTGCCGGAGCACACGTCGTGGAGGGCGCCTCCCAGCGCCGACAGCTCGGCGTCGCGTCCCTGGACGTCTCGACTGACGACGAATTGACTGGAAACGTCATTCGCCCCCAGGACCAAGGCAGGGAGGGCCTGCGTTCGCCGGAAGCTCTCACAGAGCGTGGTCAGGTCGCTCAGCAGCCCGTGATCGCTCTGGTAGCGCTCGTCAGGATTCTTCGCGAGCAGCTTGGACACGAGGTGTGCGAGGAGCGGCGGCACGTCGGGCGACAGCTCCGTGACGAGCGGAGCGCGCCTGGACACGTGCGCGTGAGCCCAGCCGATGGCATCGCTCGCCGCGAACGGCAGCTGGCCCGTCAGCATCTGGAAGAGCGTGACGCCCAGAGAATAGTAGTCTGCTCGGTGATCGGGGCTACGGTTGAGTCGGCCCGTCCGCTCTGGCGCGACGTGGGTGAGCGAGGGCGCGGATTCGCAAGCGGCGCCGCCTGCCGCGTCCTCGGAGACTGCCAGGAGATCAGCAAACTCGACACGTCGAGTCTCGAGATTGACCAGAAAGCTGCCATGGCTCACGTCCTCATGAAGCAGCCCCTGCTCGTGCAAGCGATGCAGCAAGCGAGACATGCCGAGCGCGAGCTCCAGGCAGGTTCCGACCTCCAGACCCTTCGCGGGAATCTCGAGCGGTGCGCCTCCGAAGTCCTCCATGATGAGCGAAAGCTCGCCGTCTACCTCGCACACGTCGCCGTCGATCGCGAGCGTGCCGATTCGACGCCACATCTGCAGCTCGAGCTCCAGGACCCGGCGCGGCTGCGCGACTTCGTTCCGGAGCGAGTGCAGCAGCACGCTCGCGCCGGAGGTCGCGCGGCGCGCGCGCCGCCAGACGCTGCGCGGCAATACGGCCACGGTTTCCGTGATCTTATAAGCGTCCTCACCGAGGCGCGCTTGACTGTTTCGGTTCATTGATCTGCGTCCTGCTCGCTTTCGTCGGCCGACGCTGGTTCTGCCGTGTGCTCGAGAACGGCGCTCCCCCTGATGGCTGAAGGATACACAGCGCTTCGCGCCCCCCTGCCGGGAGCCGCTCACCCGCTGCGCCCCCATCGCCTCCCGCTCTCCTCCTGGCGCCCAGTGCCAGCCCTGGCCCCTCCCGAGGGAAAAGGGTTGGCGGCGCGCTCTGGCCTGACGTCGAGAACTCGACGAACCAACGCAGAGAGAAGGAAATCCAAAGCCATCGGAAACGTCAAGCCCCAACTGCGGGACCTTGCCCCGGTCGGCAGCGCATTCGTCGCTGCGATCTGGCACACCCCCATGAGAAAAGCGACGCTATATCAACGACTTGACTCATGCATCGAAGGACGCCGCCATCGCTCCACAGCCTGCGGGAGCTCGTGCAGGGCGGCCCGGCTTCGCCCCCGGCAGGGCGTTGCAGAGCCCGCCGCAGCGCGGCGTGCGGGCGCACGTCGTCCTCGCAGCGCCGCTTGCGCTTCCCGGGTCGCCACGCGGCTCAGGCACGGCGCGTCACACTGCGACGCGGGCCCGCCGGACTGGGCCATCCCTTCCGTGGGAACGCGCGCTCGGCGTTCCGGAGCTTTGGCGGGCGACGATCTCGCCCAGGTGTCGGGCGGCCGCTCGTCCAGCCGCCCGCGCGGCCACGCAGCTGGAGCGAACTGTCAGCGTTCACATTCTCTGTGTCAACTCTTATCGACGGGACCGCGGATATCCTCGGGCCCGAGGGAGCACCAGGCTCGTGAGGCTCCTCCGGAGCGCCGCGTCAAGAGGAGCGGGCGTCGGACCGCCATCATCGCCGGACCGCCCGACGAGCTCGAAGCCGATCAGCGTATCGACGGTTCCGCCGCCATCGAGGCCGAGCTGGTCCGGCGCACGAGCACCGGCCGAGGTCCCCCGGAAAACACGAGCTCGCACGAGCCAGGCTCGCAGGACAGCTCACGCGGGCGCCTCGGCCGGCAGCCGCTGCGTACCCTCGGGATCGAGGACATCCGCGTGCCAGTCCATTTTGATTGACGGCAGACATGTGAACGTTCACATTTGGCACAGGGTAATCTTTTGCCTTGCCCTGGACAGGTACGTTATGCGCACCGGGCCTTTCTCCTCATGCGCGTTCTCGGTGCCGGTCGGGCTCCTGGCTCCAGGCGAGGCGCAACATGCTCGGTTGGCATCTCTGCTTCGCGACGTACCGCTGCTTCGCGGGGCCCTTGCAGCGCTCGCGGCGGGAGCGCTGCGGGTCGGTTCCCTACGGAGTTGACGTGATCTGGAAGCGGCGCGGTGCTCCACGTCGGCGGCTGGATCACCTTACCTTCAAGGAAAAAATCATGCGTGAGAGTCACGATTCCACCATTCGTCACGTCAAGCTGCTGGTTGCCGCATCACTCACGGCGTTCGCTGGGTTGGCTGCTTGTTCGTCGGATGGAACGAGCCCCAACCCGGCTGGCGGCGAAAGCTCGGCTGGCGGCAGCGCAACCGGCGGAGCCGACGCCACTGCTGGAGCCGGAGGAGCGGTAGAGGCCGGGAGCGGCGGCAGCGCCGGCGCGATGGCCGCTGGCGGAGCGGGCGGCGGCGGCGAGGTTCCAGACGAGACCGGGACGCGGCAAGCGGCGTACTACGTGTCGCCTTCCGGTAGCGACGACAACCCAGGCACGGCCAGCGCGCCCTTCAAGACGGTCACCAAGGCGCGCGACGTCGTCCGCACCGTCAACGCCGACATGACCGGCGACATCTACGTTTACCTCCGAGCTGGCACGTACAGCCTCACCGACGCCATCGCCTTCGCGCCGTCGGACTCGGGCACGAATGGCCATCGCATCTACTATCAGGCTTACCCCGGGGAAAAGCCCGTTTTGAACGGTGCGACGAAGGTGACCGAATGGACGCCGGATGCGGGCAATATCTACAAGGCCAAGCTGGACCGAACGACGAAGCTGCGCAACCTGTACGTGAACGATGCTCGTGCCCTGATGACGAGCAAGCGGGTCACGTCCCGCGGAGGGGTCGGGACCTACAGCGTGACGGCCGGGCAGGACAGCTGGGCCTGGGCGGCCGGCCGCGGCAGTGACGGCGCCAAGTACGACCTCGACGCGGTACCCGCCATCGCCAGCAACAAAGACGACCTCGAGATCGTGAACGGCACCACCTGGAACGAGAATATCGTTTGCGTTCGCGATGTCACCACCACGCCAGACAACTTCCGCGGGCTGCTCTTTCAACAGCCCTACGGCGCCATCGCGCAAACCCCCGGCTGGAATTCGGGCTTCAGTGTTTCTGGTGCCCACACGATCTACAATGCGCGTGAGTTCTTGAATTCACCCGGTCAGTTCTATTTCGACAAGACGACCGGGACCCTCTACTACTACCCGCGGCAGGGCGAAGACATGGCTCAAGCCGACGTGCAGGCGCCGATCGCAGAAAAGCTGATCGATATCGCCGGCGCCTCCAGCGCTAGCCGCGTCAAGAACCTCACCTTCCAGGGCATCACCTTCGCCAACACCGACTACAACCTGTACAGCGTGGACGGGTCGCGCGGCAAAGCGACGGTACAGGGCGCCACCATCTACGTCGCTTACGGCGACGGGAACTGGCACAACAGCAAGTACGAAATCATCGACACGTTGCCGGGGATGATCACGGTCAACAACGCCGACTCGATCAACTTCATCGGCAACGTGGTGAAGCACAGCGGCAATGAGGGCATCTCCTTCATCAACGACGTCGTGAATTCCAGCATCGTCGGCAACTACATCACCGACATCGCCGGCAGCGGCATCACGGTAGGCCACCCGCAGCACCTGTACGTGGGCGACACCGGCCCGCACCAAAAGTTCGGCTCGGGTGTCGAAGGCATCTGCAAAAACGACACCATCAGCAACAACATGCTGTACGACGTGAGCTCACTGCCGGGCTTCGGTGGCCATTCGGGCATCACCGCGTTCTTCGTCGATGGCCTGAAGATAACCTACAACCACATCCAGAAGACGGCCTACAACGGCATCAACCTGGGCTGGGGCTGGCGGAACTTCCCCGACTCGACCACCTGCAAAGACAATGCGATCAACAACAATCGCTTCATCGATACCTTGAGCAGGCTGCACGACAGCGGCGCGGTCTACACGCTAGGTCAGATGCCGGGCACGACCATCAACGAAAACTACGTCAAGGGCATTCCGCCCGCGACGAGCGGCCCCACGTACGGCCTGCACAACGACGAGGGCAGCGCGTACATCACGCAGAACGACAACGTGCTCGACATCGACCCTGGCGTAAAATACACGATCAACTGCGAGGATTTCGGGGCCAAGCACCATCTCACCATCCTGAGGACGTACGCCACCGTGAACAAGATGGGCATCAACCCGCCCGATAGCAGGATCGACCCGCCGGTCGCGGTGCCGGACAACATGTGGCCGGAAGCGCAATACGAAATTTGCCTGAGCTCCGGCGTCCAGGAAGAGCACCGGGGCATCATCCCCAGCAGCCTGCTCGCGGTTCAAGACTACGTGTTCCCGGCGAGCGCCTCGGTGGCATCCGGCACCAAGACAATCAAGATCAGGAGCACCGGCGCGGCGGCCAACTCCGTCTGGCTCGCGCCAGCCGGCACCGGCACGTTCACGGAGGGCGCGACGATGACGAAGGCGGCGGGGGACGCTACGTCCATCGCCGTGCCGGCCAGCGCCGGGACGTACAAGCTGCATGTGGTCGATGCGCAGGGCGAAAAGCTCGGTGAATCGGCCGCGCAACTGCGGGTGCGCTGACGTGCCGCGGTGGGCGCTACAGCAGTGGCGCCCACCTTGTCCCCCGACCGGCCGTAGCTCCGGGCGCTACAACAGCTTATCCATGCATCGAAGATGCCGCATCCACTCCACAGCCTGCGGGCCTACTGCCCGGGCGCCTTGCCGCCGGCGGGCGCGTCCCACCATTTCGAGAGCCGGTTCGACGGGATACCCGGGATCTCGGCCGCCGTGGTCGCGTAGTGCGAGGTGTCGTTGAACAGGGTGAGGCGCGGCCGCGTGAGGTCCTTGAAATCGAGGATGTTCAGCGCCGCGGGGCTCTGGTCGAGGCGATCGCGGTAAGTGCGCGGATCGAAGCCGAGCAGGGCGCTGATGAGCAGCCGGATCGTGGCCTTGTGCGAGACGACGAGCACGTGGGCGCCGCCGTGCGCCGCGACGATCTCGAGCAGCGCCGGCAGGGCGCGCGCCGTCACGCAGAGGCCGGTCTCTCCCCCCGCGGGGGCAAACGTGTACGGGTCGTGCTCCCACTTGCCGTACTCGTCGGGATACTGCGTCTCGACCTCGGCGCGCGTGAGCTGCTCCCACCTGCCGTGCGAGATCTCCCTGAACGCCTCGCGGCGGTGCACCTCGCGCCCGTGAGGCCCCGCGACGATCCGCGCGGTCTCGACGGTGCGGCTCATCGGGCTCGCGTACACGGCGTCGATGGGCTGGCTCGCGAGCCGCGCGGCGAGCTTGCCGGCCTGCTCGCGCCCCTCGTCGGACAGGGCCACGTCGGTCTCGCCGGCGAACCGATCCTCCGACGTGAGCACCGTGGCCCCGTGGCGTACGAGGAACACGCGCGTCGTCATCGCGCCTGATCCGGGAGCCGCCGCCCGGAGGCGCTGCCCCTGCCCGATACGATCGGCCTGCTCATCCAGGGTATCGTTGCCGCCGGGGGGCATCTCGTCAAGCCGCGGCGGATCGTCATGATCGACGCCCGGCCGCCGCGGCTGGACCAACGCCCGGCGCGGCGAGGGTACGCTCCGCCGGAGGGAGGAGACGGACACCATGACAGTCACCTTTGCAGTCTCGAACGTCGTGCGAGCGACAGCCCGGCTGAACAACCCGGCGAAGACCGACGGCGAGAGCCCGACGCGGCAGCTCCACGGCCGGAGCGTCGAGGCGTGGGGCAGCAACGCGCAGCAGTTCCTCCCCGCCGAGGAGCACGGGCTACTGAACACCGTCCACAGGGCGTACGCCGACCATTATCCCCTGGTCCTCACGCCGGACGCCATCTGGCTGTGCATCGCCCAGGGCTTCGCGATCCACGTCAACGAGAACGCGGAGCGGCTGCGCGGCAAGTTCGTGAGACACGACATCTGGCGATGGAGTGGGTCTCTCCCGGCAAACGCGGCCGCTCCGCCCTCGGCCAGGTGGACATCAACGTCCCCTAGCTCGCCGGCGTCCACCTCGACCCTGCGGCCGCTCCGCAGGCCGTGGCGCCAAGCCCACCCTCGAGGAGCTCGCCGGCGACGGCCCCGAGCTCAACCAGGTGGACCGTGGACGGCGACGGCCCCGAACTCGCGCGTGCTTCTACCTGGAGTAGTAGCGAGCGGGCGCAAGGTGCCGCGGAGGCCGCAGAACCCAGGGAATCCGGAGCCGCTCGCGACCGCCGCCGCCGTTTCGGCGGCCCCTGCCGCCGTCTCGGCAGCCGACGCGACGGCCCTCTCCGAGGAAATCCGCGGGCTCCTCGCGGCCGGCCAGGTCGCCGCCGCTCGCGGCGTCCACGCCCGCCTCGGCGCCGCCCTGGCGCTGCTCCGCCGCAGCCGAGGAGCGCGAGCGCTCCGATCAGGAGCAGGGGGCCGCGAGCGCGTCTCCGAGGAGAGCGCTTCACACAGGGCTTGTCTAGGTTTCCGGGTGCGGTCCGTCGTCGAGGACCAACAGGTCGAGATCGCGGAGCTGCTCGGGGTCGCCCATGACGTCGATCCGGGCGATTTTCCCCTGCGCGAGCGTGAACCGGAGCACCCGGAAGAGCCGCCCGTGCGGGGCCACGACGACGCCCACCGTGCCGTCTACGAGGGCAGGGCGGGCAAACTTGGCGCCGCGCGCGCCGGAGATCGCCTGCTTGGCCCAGGCGCGCGCGCCGCGGGCCTCGTTCCCGGCCGGGGGCGCGGCCGTGGCGTCGGCGCGGATCACGACGTCCGGATCGAGGATCGCCACGAGCGCGTCGAAGTCGCCGCCGCGCATGGCCGCGAGGAAGGCGTCGACGACCTCGCGCTGGCGGCCTACGTCGGCGTCCGGAGACGGGGGCGCCCCCTGCACGCGGCGGCGGGCGCGGCTCGCGAGCTGCCTCGCCGCGGCCGGGGAGCGGCCCACGATGGAGGCGATCTCCTCGAACGGTACCGCGAACAGGTCGTGCAGCACGAACGCGAGCCGCTCGGCAGGGGTCAGCGTGTCGAGGACCACGAGCAGCGCGACGCCGACGGAGTCGGCCAGCACCGCCTCGCGCTCCGGGTCGGTCCCGGCCTCGCGGTCCGCGGCGGGGTCGGGCGCGGCCATCGGCTCCTCGCGCCGCGCCTTGCGCGCGCGCAGCATGTCGAGGCACACCCGCGCCACGACCGTCGTCAGCCACCCGCCCAGGTTCTCGACGCCGCTCGTGTCGGCGCGGCTCAGGTGGAGCCAGGACTCCTGCACGGCGTCCTCCGCCTCGCCCAGGGAGCCGAGCATTCGGTACGCCACCGCCCGCAGGTGGGCCCGGTGGGCCTCGAACCGCTCCGCCAGCCAACAATTTTCATCCATCGGTCACACTCCCTCGTCGCGCTTCGTCATGGCTGTGACGAACGAACCCTAGCCGATGTGACGACGCGAACGGACGTTCAGCGCTCCGTCACGGTTGGCGAGCACACCCGAACCCCTCGAGAGGACCACGAACATGCTGAAAGCACGGATGAAGAACCCCGCGATGCTCATCCCCGACGTCATGCAGCCCATCTACGCCCTGTTCGGCGCGGTGAAGAAGAGCGGCGTGCCGGCGCGGACGCTCGAGCTCGTCCACCTGCGGGCGAGCCAGATCAACGGGTGCAGCCCCTGCGTCGACATGGGCGCACGCGAGCTCAAGAAGGCGGGCGAGACCGACGAGCGCCTGTTCGCCGTGGCGGTCTGGCGCGAGGCGCCCTATTTCACCGACGCGGAGCGCGCCGCGCTGGCGCTCGCCGAGGCCGCGACGAGGCTCAGCGATCGCGCGGATCCGGTGCCCGACGACGTCTGGGAGGAGGCCGCGAGGCACTACGACGAGCCGGCGCTCGCGGCGCTGATCCTGCATATCGCGCTGACCAACTTCGCCAATCGCGTCAACGTCACCACGAGGCAGATCGCCGGCTCGATGAAGTGGGAGGCGCGCGCGGACACCCGTTGAGGAGGCGTCGATACGACGCCGCGGCCCCACTATCTGCTCGAGCGCGATGTACGCTAGCACGATCGCGAGCTCGTTGGCGTCCAGCGCCACGACATGGCCGAGCTCGACCGGGTGGACGGCGGCCGCGCCGAGCTCGCCTCCCCTTCGCCTCCCCCCGACGCCGGCTCCGCTCGCAGGGCTCACGCGGGGGCGGACTTCATTCATCCTCCGCCGCGCCGCGCGCCAGCACCGTCTCTCCACCTTTCTTGTCAAGCTCGATGAGCCGGCACGGCGTCGCCTTCCGGATCCGCTCTGCCAGCGGGCGGGAGTGCGTCGTGATCCACAGCTGACTCCGGGATGCCGCGTGCACAAGGAGATCCCCGAGCGGCCCGAGCAGATCCGGATGCAGGCTCGTCTCCGGCTCGTTCAGCGCCAAGAGCAGCGGAGGCCTCGGGCTCAGCAGCGCCGCCAGGAGGCAGAGATAGCGCGCCGTGCCGTCCGAGAACTCGCGGGCGTCGAGCGGCCGCGACATCCCTGGCAACGCGAGCTCGACGCGGAACCGCCCCTGCGTCGAGGAGACCTCGAGCGACGCGCCCGGGAACGCGCTGGAGACGGCATCCCGCAAGGCGCCCCTGTCGCCTATATCGAGGATCGTCGCCAGCGCCGCGGCCACATCGTGGCCATCGGTGCTGAGCACCGGCGTCCGCACCCCGACCTGCTCGACCCGCAACGGCGCGCCGGAGTCGGTGCGGAAGTGATGATAGAACCGGAAGTTCATCAGCTGTTGCCGCACCGCCGAGAGCAACGGAAAGCGGTGCGGCTCCACCACCTGGGACAGCACCGACTCCGAGCCCCAGAGCGAGAAGGGAAAGGTCACGCGGTGGCCGTCCACGTCGCGCGCGAAGGCCGAGCCCGCGGCCCGCTCCAGCATCGGCAGGCGGCGGCGCTTGTCGAGCAACCAGAGGGTCTCTTCCTTGATGTCCGGGTCCAGCGCGAACGGCCCGCCTGGCGGCGGCGTCAGCCCGCACTGAAGCTCGTAGACGAGCTGATCCAGCCGCACCCGCAGCGTCATCCGCACCGGGCCTTTGCTGCGCTGGCCGGCCCAGAGCACAGACGGCATCCCCCCCTCCTCGGCCAGGGTGCGCGCAAAGCTCCCGCTCGCCGCGGAGCCGAGCAGCACCATGGTGCGATAGAGGTTGGTCTTGCCGACGCCGTTCGGTCCGACGATGACATTGACCTGCGCGAGGGGGAGGGTCAGCTCGCGGATCGAGCGATACCCCGCGACGTGGAGCTCCTGGACCGTCATCCCGCCCAGGATACCCGACGCCGGCCGCTTCCACGACAGTCGCGGCGCTTCTAGCTGGAGGAGATGATCCCCTGCCGAGGTGCAAGCCGCCAGAGCTCCCCCGGCGCGTACCGCCGCGGCCGCGCCGCCGCGGAGGGGGCGCCGCCAAGCTCGCCTCAAGTCCTCGCCGTCCACGCGCCCGAACTCGGCCCGGTGGACAGCGGCCGCCCAGGAAAATGGCTACGGATCCACCCAAGTCCAGACGCGCGAGAAGAGGCACACGTAGACCCGAAGGGGTACTCGATCCTCGGCATGGTCCGGTCCCCTCATATCCACGTCAAGGTGCAGGGGGCGAAGACGAAGCTCCTGACGACGCAGATCTTCTTTCCGGAGGACGCGGAGAGCCATGCGCGCGATCCCCGGTTCAATTCGAGGCTCGTGGCCGACCTCCGACAGACCGCCTCGGGGCCTCCGGTCGCGACCTTCGACTTCGTCCTGGAGGATGCATGACGCCCGCGCGAGCACCCGCCTGGATACGCATCGTGATCGGCGCGCTCGGCGCGGCGAGCTTCGCGCTCGGTCTCGCGTGCTTCGTGATGCCGGCGCGGCTCTTCGGTCCCGACGCCTATCGAACGCTGGCGCGCGTCCCGATCGGGCTCCTCGGCGCCATGACGATCGGCATCGCGCTCGGGACGGCGCGGGCCTTGCGCCACGCGACCGTGGACGCCGTACGAACCGCGGCGGTGAAGATGTTCGGTGCGGCCATCCTCGTGCCGCCGGTCGTCACGTTCAACATCGGCGCCTTCGACAACCTCACGTCGGGGACTCGCGCCTTCACGATAGCCGCCCTCGTCGTCGCCTTTGTCAGCGTCCCGCTGCTCTTGAGCCTTCGCGTCCTGAGGCGAATGTACCGCGCCGCAGACCCGCGCGCGCTGCGCGGAGGCCACCCGCTCGGCCGTCAGGTCCGGATCCGCCAGTTCACGCTCGATGAACTCGATGGCACGCTCGACCCGGACATGGACGCGCGCAGTCCTTCGCGCGTCCTCCGGTAAGGTGGCGGGGTCGGGCTTCCAATTTGTCCAAGACGGCGGCGCGCGCGGCCAACAAGATAGGCTCATGAAAATCATCCTCATCCTGGTCATGCTCTCTCTCGGGGGCTGCATGTCCGACGCCACGAAATCAACCCCGGCCGCGGCAGACCCCGCTGCCACCTCGGCAGTCGCCCGCTACCAGGTCACTGACGTCGATCGCGCCGTGCGCTTCTACACCGAACGACTCGGCTTCGCGCTCGACCTGCAGGCCGGCACGGAGTTCGCGGCGGTCTCGCGCGGTGACTTGCGCTTGCTCCTGAGCGGCCCCGGCAGCTCCGGCGCGCGCCCGATGCCCGACGGCCGCGCTCAGGTCGCCGGCGGTTGGAACCGCGTCGTCCTCTACGTCGACGACTTCGCCGCGATCATCGATCGACTCCGTGCGGCCGGCACACCCTTCCGAAACGACATCGAACGCGGCACGGGTGGCGCGCAGGTTCAGATCGAAGATCCGGACGGCAACCCGGTCGAGCTTCACGAGGCGTCGGAGGGATCGACCTCGGCCGCGGCAGGCCCCGCTGTCACCTCGGCAGTCGTCCGCTACCAGGTCACTGACGTCGATCGCGCGGTTCGCTTCTACACCGAACGACTCGGCTTCGCGCTCGACCTGCAGGCCGGCACGGAGCTCGCGGCGGTCTCGCGCGGTGACTTGCGCTTGCTCCTGAGCGGCCCCGGCAGCTCCGGCGCGCGCCCGATGCCCGACGGCCGCGCTCAGGTCGCCGGCGGTTGGAACCGCGTCGTCCTCTACGTCGACGACTTCGCCGCGATCATCGATCAACTCCGTGCGGCCGGCACACCCTTCCGAAACGACATCGAACGCGGCGCGGGTGGCGCGCAGGTTCAGATCGAAGATCCGGACGGCAACCCGGTCGAGCTTCACGAGGCGTCGGAGGGTTAGCAGCGGGGATTCGTGATGTCCGGGCTGGCTCGCGGAGCTCGTCCCGCGCTCGGAACGACCGCGCACCTCGAGTGGCTAACGCTTCGATCCGGTGGCATCGAAGCGCGGAACCTCCGGGAGCTCCGGGGCTTCGAGCCCCGCGAACGGATCGCGCCAGGCGTCGAACTGCCACAGGCGCGCGTGCCAGGCCGCGACGTGCGGGTAGTCCGCCAGCGGCAGCCCGGCGAGATCCGCGAACGGAAGCACCGACGCCATGCGAAAGTCCGCATACGAAACCGCGCTCCCGACGAGCCAGTCCCTGCCGCTCAGGACCTGTTCGAGCAGCGTCGCCGCTTCGGCAAACGCCGAAAGCCCCTCCGCCACGAGGTCGTCGCGGATCAAGTTTCGGCTGAAGTACAGTTTCATGGATCGTTCTCTCCTGGTCGTGGGGCCGGTACATGCCGTGCCGCGAGCCCATCGAGGAGACAGTCCAGGCCAAACTCGAACTGCGCCTCGCTGTCGAGATCTTCTGCATCCAGGACGCGCCGGGCGAACTGCGGATGCTTTCCCTCCTCGATGATCTTGCGCACGTAGGGAGCAACGGCCGCGCGCCACTGCGCCTCGCTCAGGTCCGTTCGTCGCTGCGCTTCTGCCTCGGCCAGCTCGGCGAGGACGGAGCCATGGACGAAGCTCATCACGGTCGCGAGCGCGGCGCCCGCGGTGGTGATGTCCACGCCCATGCTCAGCGCCGCCTCCAGCGCGAACTCCATCTTGCGGAGCGCATTCGGACCGAGCGACGGGCGGCTCGCGCGCTGCTGGGCAAGCCAGGGATGGCGGAGCATGACCCTTCGATCCTGGCGGGCCACGAGGCTGAGGTCGGCGCGCCAGTCGCCGGAGGCGCCCGCCGGCGTCTCGCTCTCGACGAGGACCGCCCACGCGGGATCGAGAGGAACCTCCGGCAGGGGAATGGTGCGTCGACAAGATCCGGCGAGCGCTGGGCATCGAGGGGCTCCGGCGCCGAGCCGCAGATCCGTAGCGCGCCTCACTGGCACGTCACCCAGCGCGGCGCGATCGCACCTTTGCGACGCCGCCGGCGCCCCGACTGCGCATGACGCATCAACACGCCTCGCGTCAACGCTCGACGCGCTGCCGCAAACCCACGACGCCAGTGCCACTGGACTCAGACCCGCGGTGCCATCCACCCTGCAGCACGGATTCGTCTTGACAACCCGGGCAGCGTCTGACCTTCTATAATTAACACCTTATCCTAATCTGGGCACGCCTTGGCAGACGCCGTGCGATCCCCGGTTTCACCTGGATGCCTTCTCATCACGCCCGCCGCGCCCCGGAGCGGCGGAAGTAGGTAAGCACCATCTCTTGAAGGAAACAGTGAGGTAGTTGTATGTCGCTATTCATCTCACGCGGCCCAGCTGTTTTTCTGGCTCAGGTTGGTTTGCTCACCACGGCTTCGTGGAGCTTCGTCGGATGTGGCCCCGCGGCTCCCCTGGACGGTCCGCTCGGAGCTGACAGCCAGGCCGTCGTCGGTGAGCCCGACGACGACTGCGAGGAGGACGCCGCCGGCGAGGAAGCCACGTTCGCTTCGCGAGAGATCACACGGAACCTCGAGTTTCCCATGCGGATCCTCTGGGGGCCGGATGGCTTCCTTTGGTTGACCGAGCGCACCGGAAAGCGGGTCGTGCGCGTGAACCCGGAGGACGGCGCGCGGACGACCGCGATCACCATCGAGGAAGCGTTCCAGTCGGGGGGGCAGGACGGCGTGCTCGGCCTGGCCCTGCACCCGGATCTGCTCCGGGGCAAAGGGAAGGACTATGTGTACGTCTCCTACACCTATGACGTCGATCCAGGTCCAGCGGTGGACCGCAGGACGAAGATCCGCCGCTACACGTACAATCCGGCGACCAAGACCCTGGGGAGCCCCTTCGACGTCATCACGGGCCTGCCGGGGAGCGATGACCACAACTCCGCCCGGATCCTGTTCGGCCCCGATCGCAAGCTTTATTACACCATCGGGGATCAGGGGAACAACCAGTTCGCCAGGATGTGCAACCCGATCCGCGCGCAGGAGCTGCCCACGGCGGCCGAGGTCGCGGCGCACGACTGGTCGACGTACGTCGGCAAGATCCTGCGATTGAACCTCGACGGCTCGATCCCGCACGACAACCCGCGGATCGACGGCGTCCGCAGCCACATCTACTCGTACGGCCACCGCAACCCGCAGGGCCTCGCGTTTGGCCGGGGCGGCAAGCTCTACGCGAACGAGCATGGGCCGAAGAGCGACGATGAGCTGAACCTCATCCAGCCCGGCAAGAACTACGGATGGCCTCACGTGGCCGCCTATCAGGACGACCAGGCCTACACGTACGACAACTGGTCGGCCTCGAGCCCGACGCCTTGCGAGGAGCTCGTGTGGGACGACTACGTGCCGCCTCCCTCCGTCCCGCGGCAGCAGGAGAGCGCCTTCAGCCATCCGGACTTCAAGGAGCCGCTCCTCACCTTCTACACCGTCCCGAACGACTACAACTTCTTCGATCCGGCGTGCGGTTTTCTCCAGTATATCTGCTGGCCGACGATCGCGCCCTCCTCGCTCCACTACTACCCCACCGGGCGACGCGGCATCCCCGGGTGGGGGAACACTCTCCTGATCACCGCCCTCAAGAAGGGCGCCATCTACCAGGTGAAGCTGAGCGCGAACGGGAAGACAGTGGTCGGCGAGCCCGTCGAGCTCTTCAAGACCACCAACCGCTACCGCGATCTCGCGTGGAGCCCGGACCGCCGCACGCTCTACGTGATCACGGACACCGCGGGGAACACCGGCGGACCGAACGGAGGGGCCACGACGGCCCTGGAGAACCCCGGAGCGATCCTCGAGTTCAAATACACGGGATCGCACTGATCCAGCATCGGAGTCGCGGGGCCTGCGCCGCACCGGCGCAGGTCAGCGATCCCGCGCAGGCCCGGCGCGCTCCAGGCGCAGCGGCGCCGCTCGGGCGCGGCCCTCACCGCGCGGGGTCGCCGGCGGCCGGCGCGATCCCGGGCATCTGCAGCTTGCCGGCCGTGATGGACACGCTCGCTCCGCGCGAGAGCCCGAGCGTCACCTGGGTCCCCGCCGGGACGGTGGTGAGCGGGCGGTAGAGATACCCCATCTTCCCTCGGACATCGTGGCCGTCGACGGAAACGATCACGTCGCCCACCTGGAGCCCCGCGAGCGCGGCGGGCCCGCGCGGGCGCACCTCGATCACCTCGAAGGTCTGCGCGGTCAGATCTACATCCGGCCCCCCTCCCTCCTTGATCGCGAACCCGAGGTCGCCAGGCTCGTCCCCCGGCTTGATGCGGCGCCTCGGCAGGACGACGCGCCCCACGTCGGTCACCGCGCCCGGCTGCGCCTCCACCGGGAGCACCGCGACGTCGTACGGCGAGCTCATCGGATCGGACGGCATGCAGACGAGCACGACGGCCCCGGAAGGGGTCTGCTTGACCTCGAAGCGCCCCGACTCGTCGGAGACGTTTCCCTCCCGGAAGCCGCTCTGGCGGGGGGCGGTCATCCCCTTGCGGGGGAACACGTTGAAGCGCACCCCGGCGACCGGCGCGCCGTCGTCGAGCGACACCACCTGTCCTTTCACCGAGGCGAGCGGGACGAGCGCGAGCACCACGCCGCTCCGCTGCTCCCCGGGCGCGAGCGCGACCTCCACGGCCGCGGCGCCCTCCGGCGTCGAGGTGGAGACCTCGTATTTCCCCTCCGGGAGATCGCCGATCGTGAACGCGCCCCCGGTGAAGGCGAAGGACTCGGAGCGGAAGAGCATCGACGCCTTGTCGGCCGCGTGGACGGTGAACTGCTCGGGCACCTTCCCGGAAGCCACGGTGAGGGTGCCCGAGATCGCGCCGGCCGGCCTCAGGGTGACCGTCACGCTGTCGCCGGGGCTCACGTGCTCGACGAAGGCCTCGCCCCCGCCCTTGCGGTAGGCGTGGACCGTGTACGCGCCCTGGCGCAGGCTCCCGAGGGCGAACTTCCCCTCGGGATCGGTGAGCACCGCGGATCGCGCGAAGGCGCCCCACCGCGCCCTGCCCGCGTTGCTCGCCCCCGGCGGGGCGGGGCCCTCCGTCTCTCGCTCCGCGTGGACGAAGGCGTCCGTCACCGGCTCGCCGATCTCGTCGACGACGCGCCCGTGGATCTCGCCGTTCCGGCGCGCCACGACCAGGGTGACGCGCGCGCTCTTCCCCGCTTCCACACGCGCGCGGACCCCCGGAGGCTCCCCGCCGGGCGGGACTGGCACCAGAGGCCCCTCGCTGGCCGAGACGCGGTAATCGCCCGGCGGGAGCCCCGCCTGCGCGAAGCTCCCGTCGTCGAGGGAAGTCGCCATCCGGATCGGAGGTGGTCTCATCATCATGCCCACCGCCGCGCCGGGCTGCGCCCCGATGATCGAGACGTCCACGCCCGCGACGAGCTTCCCGTCCTCGTCGGTGACGGTCCCCTCGATCGAGCCCCCGCGGTCGACCACGATCGTCACCTCGGGGGCGTGATCGTCGCGGAGCTCCACCTCGACGGGCTCGGGCTCGGCCTGGGTGACCGGGCGCGCCATCACCATGTACTTCGCGGGCGGGAGCCCCTTCAGCGCGAAGGTCCCGTCGGCCTCGGTCGACGCGAACGCTCCGGGGGCCCCTCGGGATCCCATCATCGCGGGCGCGTACGCGTGGACGGCGGCGCGGACCGGGTTCTGGTCGCGGTCCACGACCCGGCCGCGGATCGTCAGCCCGGCGCGCACCTTCCACACGAGGTCCTCGACGTCCGCGTCCCCCACCTCCAGGGGCGGGTAGGTCGGCTCGGAAACGTGGTTCGCGCAGCCCACGAGCACCTCGTAGGAGCCGCGGAGCAGGCCATCGAAGAGCACCGAGCCATCGTCTTCGATGGCGGCGATCTCGACCCCATCCGTCGCCTGGCTCAGCAGGGTGACGTTCCCGAGCGTGCACGGCGCGCCCTCCGGCGCGAGCTCCACGCGGCCTGCCACGACGGCCGCGCGGTGGACCTCGATCACCACCTCGCTCGAGGTCTGGCCCACCCCGACGAGCACGCTCTCGCGCGCCTGGCCTACCTTGCCGAGCGCGCGGGCCACCAGCTTGTAGCGCCCCGGCGGGAGCCGATCGAGGCGGAAGCGGCCCTCTGCGTCGCTGCGCGCGACGGGGACGCCGGGCCCCATCGTCCCCCACCCCCCGCCGCCATCGAGGGTGATCCTTGCCCCCTCGACCGGCGTCCCGGTCCCTGCCTCGACGACCCGCCCGACGAGCGCGGCCGCCGGCGTCAGCAGGAGCTTGAGCTGCGGTCCCGGGGCCACGCTCTGCGCTGTTCCCTCGGCGTACCCGTCGGCCTCGGCGCGCGCCCCGTAGGGCCCCTCGTCGATCCACACTGCGTAGGCGCCCTGCGCGTCGGCCCTGGTCACCACCCCGCCGCCCGGCCCTGGCCCGAACGAGCTGATCGTGACCAGCGCTCCGGAGACGGCGCCGCCGCCGATGTCCTCGACGTGCCCCCTGACCTCCACCCCGCCGGCCGGGAGGACCAGATCGACGCCGGTGCGCGCCTCGCCGGCGCCGAGCGCGACGAAGGGCGCGCGGGAGCCGTCGGGAGAGGCGTAGTACGCCGGCCGGTGGCCCGGCGCCGAGGCGGAGATCATCCAGCGCGCGGGCGGCAGGCCGGAGAGCGTGTACCGCCCGTCCCCCGCGGCCTGCGCGCACACCGGCTCGCGCGTCTCCGCGAGCGACAGCGGGCCCGGCTCCAGGAGGGCGCACACCATGGCGCCGGCGACCGGCGCGCCCGCGGGCTCGGCGACCCGGCCGGCGATGCTCCCGGGCTGGCGAGACAGCGGCTCCTGCGCGCGCCGGCGCGCCTTTCCCCCGGCCGGCGCGGCGCTCGATGGCGGCGACGCGGCGCTTTCCGCCGGCTCGGTGGCCGGGCGGACGCACCACGATCGAACGAGGAGCACCAGGAAGGCGAGCCAGAGCACGCCGAGCACCCCCATCGTCTTGGTCCACGGTCTCTTCATGACGCTCCCCCTGGTATGGCCCCCGTCGCGCGAGGGCCGCCACGATAGGGCACCTGGCGCGCCCTCGTTCATGCTTTGATGGCAGGAAAGCCAGGAAAGGTTCGGTGCAACGAGATGCGTGAGTCGTCCTCCATGACCCTGGGGCGCCCCCTCCTGCGGCTGCCATGGCTCCTCCTGTCCACGCTCGCCGGCGCCGCGTGCGCGACCGATCCGCCGCCGGGAGGGGTGGAGGATCACGCGTCCTCGACATCGTCCGGCGCCCAGGGAGGCGCCGGACACGGCGGCGCCGCGGAGGGCGGCGGCGGCGCCGGGGGCGAGGGCGGCAGTGCTGGCGGCGCCGGGGGCGAGGGCGGCTCTGGCGGCGCCGGGGGCGAGGGCGGCTCTGGCGGCATCGGGGGCGAGGGCGGCTCTGGCGGCATCGGGGGCGAGGGCGGCTCTGGCGGCATCGGGGGCGAGGGCGGCTCTGGCGGCGCCGGAGGCAGCACGAGCGGCGCCGGCGGCGCCGGCGGCGACGGCGGCGCTGGCGGCGGCGGCGGCGACGGCGGCGCTGGCGGCGGCGAGACGCCCTCGACGGTGCGCGTCCGGCTCATGGCCGCGAACCTCACGAGCGGCACGCGTCAGAGCTACGACCCCGGCCACGGCCAGCGCATCATGCAGGGCCTCAGACCGGATATCGTCCTGATCCAGGAGTTCAACTACGGCGACAACGGCGCTGCCGAGATCCGCGCCTTCGTGGACGACACGTTCGGCGGCACGTTCAGCTACTACCGCGAGGAGGGCGCGCAGATCCCGAACGGGATCGTGAGCCGCTATCCCATCCTCGAGTCCGGCGAGTGGGACGACAGCTCGGTGAGCAACAGGGACTTCGCCTGGGCGCGCATCGACATCCCCGGTCCGATCGACCTCTGGGCCGTCAGCGTCCATCTCCTGACCTCCGGCTCGGGCGTGCGCCGCACCGAGGCGCAGCAGCTCGTCGCCACCATCCAGGACACCTTCCCCGAGGGCGATTACCTCGTCATCGGCGGCGACTTCAACACCGACACCCGGAGCGAGCCCTGCATCTCGACCCTGTCGGAGGTGGTCGTCACGTCGGGCCCCTACCCCGCCGACAGGAACGGAAATACGGGCACCAACGCCAGCAGGGGCAAGCCATATGACTGGGTGCTCGTCGACGACGATCTGGACCCGCTCGAGACAGCGGTCGTGATCGGCGGGAGCACCTTCGCGAGCGGCCTCGTGGCGGACACGCGCGTCTATTCGCCGATCGACGAGCTCAGCCCCGCCCTCGCGACGGACAGCGAGGCCACCTCGATGCAGCACATGGGCGTCGTGCGCGACTTCCTGCTCCCGGCCGACACGGCGCCCCCCGTCGACCCCGCGCGCACGGAAGGGCCGCCGCGCTGAGCCGCGGTGGTGCTGTCACGAGCCCGGCCCCCGCGCCCCCGGGCGACGCCAGCCCCACGGCCGGCGCCATCACCACAAGCTGTCGAGCCCCGGCATGCCCCGGCTGCGCCCATCGAGGCAATCGAGCAGGAAGCAGGCCAGCCCGGCGTCCCCGGTCCACAGGCTGTAGCGCCACTGGCCAGCTCGATTGAACTCGGCCTCGGACTGCGCGAGGGCCCACATGGCGAACTCGCGGGCGCGCTCGAGCCAGAGAGCGTCCTGCGTGCGCCGGTACACCTCGAGCAGGGCGGCCCCGTTGCCGTCGGTGCCGTGGCACAGGCCCACCCCCTTCGCGAGCGGCCCGGCGGCCACGATCAACCGCGCGCCCTGGAGCAACCGCGGCAGCGCCTCGGGCAGCTCCGCGTGGCGCAGCGACGTGATCATCCCCGGCGCGCCGTGGCACCACTGCACCAGCAGCTTCGGCGGCGGCTCCGTCTGCGCGGGCCAGTTGGCCAGGTCTCCGTCGATCACCGCCAGGCTGTCGAGCCCCTGCAGCGTCCGCGCGCGCAGCTCGGCCTGCTGCTCCGGGCTCAGCAGGGCCCGGGCGCGCCAGAGCGGATAGAGGTTGCCGGCCCAGCCGTGGCCGGCGCCAAGATAGTGGACCCGGCGGCCGTACAGGTCCTGTTCCCACAGCCACGCTTCCCGGGCCTCGTCGTGAACCCAGCTCTCCCACAGCGCCGCCGCGCTGTCGCGGATCAGCTCCGCCCAGCGCTCGTCCCCTGTCGCCTCGTGCAGAAACAGCGCCCCGAGCATCGTCCCGGGCGCGCCCCACAGCGCCTCGCGCGTCGGGTTCGCGCGGTTCTCGCGGATCATCTCGGCCAGGCGATCGGCCCTTTGCGCGTCGGGCCGAGCCAGGCAGCAGACCGTCAGCAGCGCGCTCTCGCCGAGGAACCACGAAGGCACGCGCTCGCCTGCCTCGGGTGAGCATGAATAATCCTCCAGCACCTGCGCGAAGATGTCTGGCAAGCTCGCCGGCAGCGTGCAGAAGCCCGCCGCCGCGACGCGGGCGAGGGCGAGCCAGACGCCGCACGCGCCGAGGTACAGGCACTGGAGCAGCCCGGGCGGGTCCGTTTCATCGGCGTCGTTCGCGTCGCGCGGATGCATCGGCCAGCCCTGCCGGGTGCGGACCGCCAGCGCCTCCGCGGCCCATCGCTCCAGCCAGGTTTGCACGCGCCCGGGGTCCCAGGCCTCGGGCGGCAGCGCGACGTGCCGTGTCGGGGTGTAGAGCATCATGCCGGGCCTCGGGCGCCGTGACCGCGCGGCGGCCCGGCGCAGGATAGCAGATCACGCTCGACGGGAGCGGAGGGCTCGCGCTCACACCCCGGGCGATCGCCGGGGGACCGGCTCGGCAGGCGTTTGCCTGGGCCCTTTCCGCGGGGACGACCCAGGAGACGCCTGGCCGTATCGAGGAGATGCTGGCGCAGGGTGTCGTCGTCGATGCCCGCGTACTCGGGCGCGCCGCCGACCATCGCGAGCCCCGTGAACACGACGTGCACCGTGATCGCGTCGGCGAGGCTCGGGTCCTCGCCGGCGAGGACCAGCTTCATCCTTGTCTTGATGTCCTCGCCTCGCGGCGCCTGGAACGTCCCGTTGACGACCCGCTGGATCCCGGGGTCGCTGTTGTACAGGCCGAGCAGCAGGCGCTGACGAACGATGATCTCGACGAACCCGGCCAGCGCGTGATCGATCTGCGCGCCCCGGCTCCGTCTCGTGCGCGCCTCTTCGATCACCTGGTCGAGCTCCTGTACAGCGGGCGCCGCGACGGCCTCCGCGATCTCGTCCTTGGTCTTGAAGTGGTAGTACACGGCGGCCTTGGTGACGCCGAGTGCGTCGGCGATCATCTGCAGCGACGTGCCCTCCACCCCGTGCTCGCTGAACAGCTTCAGCGCGGTGTCGAGCAGTCGCGCTCTTGTGTCGTTGGCGGTGCCGGCAGTCATACGCCCTCCTCGCGGGACGCGAGACAGTACCCGCCCCTCGCCTTCCTGCACGCTCTCCGGCTGGCTGGCGGGACAGACGCGACAGGCTAGCCCATCGGCTTGCGCGTTGCTAGCCGACCGGCTCGCACCATGCTAGCCGGTCGGCTTGCGCTGTACTAGCCGACCGGCTAGCCTGAAAGCGGCTCGCGGGAAGGACACTTCCCGCTCATGCCCCGAATCGAGGTGGAACCATGTCAGCCGATCCCATCCCGACGCTTCCCATGACCCGGACCTGCCCCTACGCGCCGCCTGCGGAGCATCGCCGGCTCCGCGAAGAGGCGCCCATCGCCAAGGTGAGGTTACCCAATGGCAGGACGGTGTGGGTCGTTACCCGCCACACGCATATCCGGACGATCCTGTCCGACCCCCGGTTCAGCTCCAACCGGCGCGACCCGAACTTCCCCACGCTGGCCAACGAGCGCCCGCCCTCGAGCGCCCTCAAGCCGCTGCTGCTCGAGCTGGATCCGCCCGAGCACGGGCCTGCGCGCCGGGCCGTGCTCGGGGAGTTCACGGTCCAGCGGATCAACGCGCTCGGGCCGCGCATCCAGGAGATCGTGGACCAGCACATCGACGCCATGCTGTCCGGGCCGCGTCCGGTCGATCTCGTGCAGGCGCTCTCCCTGCCGGTGCCTTCTCTCGTGATCTGCGAGCTGCTCGGCGTGCCCTACGCCGACCATGAGTTCTTCCAGACGCGCTCCGCGCAGCTCGTGAGTCACAAGACGCCGGCCGATGTGGTCGCGCGCTCGGTCGGCGAGCTCATGTCGTATCTGGGCCAGCTCGTGGCGTCCCGGGTGGAGAATCCCACCGACGATCTGCTCGGCCGCCAGATCCAGAAGCAGCGCGAGAGCGGCGGCGTCGATTTCGAGGGCCTGATCGGCATGGCGTTCCTGCTCCTCATCGCCGGGCACGAGACCACCGCGAACATGATCTCGCTGAGCACGCTGGTGCTGCTGCAGCATCCGGAGAAGCTGGCCGCCCTCCGGCAGGATCCCTCGAAGACCCTGGGGGCCGTCGAGGAGCTGCTGCGGTACTTCACGATCGCGGAGTCCGCGCTCGGTCGGGTCGCCACGGAGGATGTGGAGATCGGCGGTGTGCTCATCCGGGCCGGGGAGGGCGTCATCGCGCTGGCCAACACGGGGAATCGTGATCCGGAGGTCTTCGAGAACGCAGACGAGCTCGATCTCGGACGGGGCTCCCGGAACCACCTCGCGTTCGGCTTCGGCCCGCACCAGTGCCTCGGTCAGCACCTGGCCCGGCTGGAGCTGCAGATCGTCATCGACACGCTGTTCCGGCGGATCCCCGGGCTGCGGCCCGCCGTGCCCGTGGAGGAGCTGTCGTTCAAGGACGACGCCACTGTCTACGGCATCCGCGAGTTCCCGGTCACCTGGTGAGCGCAGGGCAGCGGAGCCGGCTCGATCGACGGAGCGGGTTGCGAGCTGAGGAATCCCCTCATTTGCAGCCCTTTTCAGCGGAGAAATTGAACATGGAGGCGGGGAGACAGGGAGTATTTTGCAGATTTTCCTCCCCGTCTCCCCGCCTCCCTGCGAATTTTCCGAAGAATTCGAGGGGATGCCTCAGGGTTGCGAGGGAAGGAGGACGACGATGCGGGTGCTTGTTGACGAGATCAAGTGCTGCGGGGCAGGCCATTGCGTGCTGATCGCGCCCAGGGTGTTCGACCAGCGGGACGACGGGATCGTGGTCTTGCTCGACGAGGCGCCTCCGGAGGAGCTCCACGCCGCCGTCCGCGAGGCGGCCAGCGTGTGCCCCGGCGCCGCCATCCAGCTGGAAGAGCGCGAATGAACGCCCCGGCGCAAGGCATCCTGTTGGCCGGGCACGAGACCACCTCGAACATGATCGGCAGACGGTGCTGAGCGTGCTCCTGCGCCGCTTGCCCTCGCTCGATCTCGCGGTCGCGCCCGAGGACCTGCCGCGCCGCGAGGGCCTGCTCGTCGGCGGGATCGAGAAGGTTCTGGTACGCTGGTGAGCATGGCCGGCTCGAGGGTGAGGCACACGCAGGGGAGCGAGACGAGAGAGGTCATCCTTGACGCGGCGGAGAGGCTCTTCGCCGAGCACGGGGTGGCGGCGGTCTCGAACCGCCAGGTGAGCGAGGCGGCTGGCCAGGCGAACAATTTCGCGGTCGGTTACCACTTCGGCACCAAGAACGATCTGGTGCTCGCGATCGTGCGGCGACATGTGCCGTTCATCGAGCGGCGGCGGGAGGAGATGCTGGCGGAGATCAAGGGTTCGTCGGACCTGCGCGACTGGCTCGCGTGCCTTGTGCGGCCGACGGTCGACCATATCGCCTCGCTCGGCAGCCCGAGCTGGTTCGCGCGGTTCTCCGCGCAGGTCATGACGGACCCTGTTACACGCAAGCTGGTGATAGACGAGCTGCTCGCCACGCCGGCCATGCAGGAGACCATCGCGGGGCTCGAGCGGCTCAGGCCGATCTGGCCCGAGGAAGTGCTGGAGGAGCGCGGCGACATGAGCCGGCACCTCATCGTGCACATGTGCGCGGAGCGGGAGCGCGCGCTGCACGCGGGGAGCGCCACGCCGCGGGCCACGTGGGAAGCGGCGGCGGCGGGCCTCGTGGACGCGCTGGTCGGGCTCTGGACGGCCCCCGTGACCCCGGCGAAGTGAGACGGAAGCGGAGAGGCGCATGGAAACCAGCTCGAAGCTCGACGCCGAACCGCCGCAGGAGCAGCTCGCGGCGGTCCGGGAAGCGGTCGCCGTTTGCCCTGGCGCTGCGCTCCGGCTGAGCGAGGGCGCGGGGTGAAAATCCGTCGGGCGTGCTCGCCGCTGGCGCTTCTCCTGGAGGCCTCTGGCCGAGACAGCCCGGGATGGGCCAGCGGATGCCTGTGCAGAGGCGGACAGGTGAGCGATAAATTTTGCGCATCGCTGCACACGAGGCGGACCCGCAACAACGCCCGCGCCAGACGGCCAGGCGTGCGGCTCGCGGAGACCTCCGCAAAATAGTTCGAAGGATCGCTCCCGCGGCAGCATCAAGTTCGTGAGCTGCCCGGATCCGGGCAGCGATAATGATCGATCCGTCGAAGGGGCCGTTTGACTTCACATCCTGAAGGAGCGCCGTGCCGCTGGCCGATCTGAGGCGCAGCGTGGAGGCGTAGATCCGCGCGCAGGCTCCCCGCGGCGGAGCGCGTTGCGCGTTGTCGACGACGCCTTGTCCACTCGCATCGTCGCGGGCGGGGCGGGAGCGTGAACGCGCTGCCCCCGCGGGGGGTGGTCGCGCGGCGCCGTCTCGACACGGGACAGGCCGCAAAGCGGCAGTGCGGCACGCTCCACCGTCGCATCTCCAGAGAATTTCGTCTCGCGGCATGAACGATCCTCACGAGTCCGGGAACAGAGACTTGAAACCCAGCGGCGCTCTCCTGTCGACGTGACGATGGCTGGTGGCGCAAGTCGCCGGCTCGCGGGCGTGATCGGAGACGGCCGCGCAACCAGCAGGAGCCGATCTTGAAATCTCTACACCATCCTTTCACTTCTCCGAGAACACGCGTGGCCGGCGCCACGGCGACGAGCTTGCGAAGCGTCCTGTCGATCGCCCTCGTCTCGGCGCTGCTCGGCTCGTCAGCCCTGCTCGCGGGCTGCTCCGACGACGGCGGGCCGTCGGCGAGCACGGACGCCGACAGCGGCGTCGGGGGTGGCGGCGCCGGCAGCGGCGTCGGGGGTGGCGGCGCCGGCAGCAGCGGCGGCGACGGCGGCGGCGCGGGTGAAGGCGGCGGCGGCGGCGATGGCGGCGTGGGTGAAGGCGGCGGCGGCGGCGATGGCGGCAGCGGGGGCGAAGAAGCTAACGGCGGCGGCGGCAATGGCACTCCTCCGGGAGAGTGCGCCGGGGGCTCCACGGAGGAGGCCAACACAGACCCCGACGACCCCGTGCAGCAGGCCGTGGACCACCTGGTGCGCGACGACAAGTTCCCGGCCGTCCTGGCCGCCGTCCTCGATCTCGACGGGCAGACGCGCCATTACATCGCCGGCGTCGCCGACCTGGAGACCCAGGCGAAGGTGCCGGTCGACGGGCAGGTGCGCATCGGGAGCAACAGCAAGCCTTTCACCGCCGTTGTCGTCTTGCAGCTCGTCGGCGAGGGCAAGGTCGACCTCGACGAGCCGATCGAGACGTACCTGCCGGGCCTGGTCCGCGGCGACGGCATCGACGGCCACAACATCACGGTGCGGCAGCTCCTGCAGCACAACAGCGGACTGCCCGATTTCGTGAACGAGCTCCTGGGCGGCGGCCTCGCCAGGGTCCGGCACACCTATTTCGACCCCCGCACGCTGCTCGATCTGGCGCTCGCGCAGGAGGTGAGGTTCCCCCCCGGCGACCGGTGGGAGTACAGCAACACCAACTACATCCTCGCCGGCTTGCTCGTCGAGAAGGTCACCGGCCGCCCGCTGGCCGAGGAGATCAAAAGGCGCGTCATCGAGCGCATCGGGCTGAGCCACACCTATGTACCCGGCGTCGGCGACGAGAGCATCCGGGAGTGCCATCCCAGGGGCTATCACGCGGACAGCTTCGGCGAACCGCTGTACGACATCACCGAGCTGGACCCGTCCATCGCCGGGGCCTCCGGAAACATGATCTCCACCCCGGGCGACCTCAACCGCTTCTTCACCGCCCTGCTCGGCGGCGAGCTCCTCGAGCCAGCGCAGCTCGAGGAGATGCGCGCCACCATCGACGCTTCCAGCATGTGGCCCGGCACCGCGTACGGACTCGGCCTGAGCAGCAGCCCGCTGAGCTGCGGCGGCCTCGCCTGGGGACACGGCGGCGACATCTTCGGCTACGAGACCGCCGGCGGCGTCACCGACGACGGCCGCGCCGTCACCGTCGCCGTCACGGCGCTGCCCTCGGCCTTGCCCGGCGTGGAGACCCGCGAGCAGGCCTACGCCGCCTACGCCGACGTCCTCGCCCTCGTCGACACCGCCCTGTGCGAGTGAGCCCCGGGCGCTTCCTCGCGCCGGTGGTCACGACAGCCGCGTTGTCACGACAGCTGTGTTGTCACGATCCTGAGGAATCCCCTCATTTTGCAGCCATTTTCAGCGGGGAAATTGAACAGGGAGGCGGGGAGACAGGGCGTAATTTGTAGCTTTCCCTCCCCGTCTCCCCGCCTCCCTGTGAATTTTCCGAAGAATTTGAGGGGATGTCTCAGGTCACGATCCACAGGAGGCGTTTCGAAGAGAAAATCGCCTCGACACATGAACGAACCTCACGAGTCCGGGAACCGAGTCACGAAACCGAGCGGCGCTCTCCAGTCCACGTGGCGATGCCTGGCGGCCCGAGCCGCCGGCCCGCGGTGAGCCAAGGACGCCCCCCACACAATCAGGAGCCGATCATGAGATCTCTGCACCATCGTTTCACCTCTCCGGGAACACGGGCCGCCGGCGCCGCAGCGACGCGCTTGCGAAACGTCGTCTCGATCGCCCTCGTCTCGGCGCTGCTCGGATCGTCAGCCCTGCTCGCGGGCTGCTCCGACGACGGCGGGCCGTCGGCGAGCACGGACGCTGGCAGCGGCGTCGGGGGCGATGGCGGCAGCGGCAGCGGCGTCGGGGGCGATGGCGGCAGCGGCGTCGGAGGCGATGGCGGCGGCGGAGGCGATGGCGGCGGCGGAGGCGATGGCGGCGGCGGCGTCGGAGGCGATGGCGGCAGCGGGGGCGATGGTGGCGGCGGGGGCGATGACACCCCGCCGGGAGCGTGCGTCGGGGGTTCCACGGAGGAGGCCAACGCCGATCCTGACGACCCCGTGCAGCAGGCCGCCGACCAGCTGGTGCGCGACGACGGGTTCCCCGCCGTCCTGGCCGCCGTCCGTGATCTCGACGGGAAGACGCGCCACTACACGGCCGGCTTCGGCGACCTGGAGACCAAGGCGGAGGTGCCGGTCGACGGGATGGTGCGCATCGGAAGCAACGGCAAGGCCTTCACCGCCGTTGTCGTTCTGCAGCTCGTCGGCGAGGGGAAGGTCGAGCTCGACGCGCCGATCGAGACGTACCTGCCGAACCTGGTCCGCGGCGAGGGCATCGACGGCCACGACATCACCGTGCGGCAGCTCCTGCAGCACCAGAGCGGGCTGGCGGATTACGACGGCTTGATCCTGACGAAGGGCTTCCGCCCGATCCAGCACACCTACTTCAACCCCCGTGATCTGCTCGACACCGCGCTGGCGGAGGGGGCGGATTTCCCCCCCGGCGATCGGTGGGACTACAGCAACACCAACTACACGCTCGCCGGCATGCTCATCGAGAAGGTCACCGGCCGCCCCCTGAACGAGGAGATCACGAGGCGCATCATCGACCGCATCGGGCTGCGCCACACCTATCTCCCCGACGTCGGCGAGGAGGGCATCCGGGAATGCCACCCCAAAGGCTATCACGCGGACGAGCCCGATCAGCCGATGTACGACGCCACCGAGCTGGACCCGTCCTGGGGATGGGCCGCCGGACAGGTCATCGCGACCCCGACCGATCTCAACCGCTTCTTCCTCGCCCTGTTCGGCGGCGAGCTCCTCGAGCCGGCGCAGCTCGAGGAGATGCGCACCACCGTCGAGGCCCCCGGCATGTGGCCAGGCGCCGAGTACGGGCTCGGCCTGTTCACCACCCCGCTGAGCTGCGGCGGCCTCGTGTGGGGCCACGGCGGCGACATCTTCGGCTACCACACCCGCGGCGGCGTCTCCGACGACGGCCGCGCCGTCACCGTCGCCATCACGGTCCTGCCGGGCGCCATCCACGGCGAGGAGACGGTCGAGAAGGCCTACATGGACGTCCTCGATTTCGTCGACACCGCCCTGTGCGAGTGAGCGCCGGGGGCGCGTGCGCCGGCCGTCGCCGCTCGTCGCCGCTCGTCGCCGCTCGTCGCCGCGCTCACCCCTGCTTGATCAGCTGGATATCGAGGTGGATGGAGATCTCGTCGCCCACGAGGACACCGCCCGTCTCGAGGATGGCGTTGAAGTTCATCCCGAAATCGCTGCGGCGGATCTTCGTCGTCGCGGTCGCGCCCAGCCGGCGGTTGCCATAAGGGTCCGTGTGCTCGCCCGAGAGCTCGCTGACAGCGAGCGTCACCTCGCGCGAGACGCCGCGGATCGTCAGGTCGCCCGCGATGTCGAGCCCGTCGCCGCGACGGTGGACGCTCGTGGCGACGAAGGTGATCGTCGGGTACGTCCCGGCGTCGAAGAAATCGGCGCTCCGGAGGTGCTCGTCGCGCTTCTCCTCGCGCGTGTGGATCGACGCCACGTCGATGGTGGCGGAGATCCTCGCCGCCTCGGGGCGCCGCGGATCGTAGGTGACCTCGCCGGCGACGCGCTCGAACTCGCCGCGCACGTTCGAGATCATCATGTGACGTACGGAGAACGAGACGCTCGAGTGCGCCGCGTCGATCGTCCACCGGGCAGCCTGGGAGGGGGTCGCGCTCGGGGTGGTGGTGCTGGTCGTGGTGTTCATGGTGCGTTGTTCCTTCGTTGAAGAGGTGGGTGGCTCGCCGCGCCCCCCGGGTCTTCCGGGAGCGCGCAGGGCCGTGCGTCACAGGGGAGAGGATGCATCGTTCCTCGTAGACGCACTAGACAGGCGCCGGAGAACGGGCTGTTCTCCTGGGACGAACAATGGATCTCAACCGCATCGCCGTCTTCGTGCGCGTCGTCGACGAGCAGGGCTTCACCGCCGCGGCCAGGGTCCTGGGCCTGCCGAAGTCCTCGGTCAGCCGCTCGGTCGCGCTCCTCGAGGAGGCGCTCGGCGCGCGGCTCCTGCACCGCTCGACGCGCAGCGTGCGGCTCACGGAGGCCGGCGCGGCGTTCTACGAGCGGGCGTCGCGCGGCGTCGCCAGCCTCGAGGAGGCCGCCGCGATGGTGGCCGATCTCCAGGCCACGGTGCGCGGCACCATCCGCATCACCGCGCCCGTCGACGCCGGCATCTCGGTGCTCGAGCCGCCTGTCGCGCGGTTCGTGCGGCGCCACCCGGCCGTCCGCATCGACGTCGTGCTCACGGGGCGCGTCGTGGATCTCGTGGAGGAGGGCTTCGACCTGGCGCTGCGGGCCGGGCCGGTCCGCGACGGCTCGCTCATCGCGCGAAAGATCGGGCAGCTGGAGAACGCGCTGTACGCCTCGCCCCGGTACCTGGAGCGCGCCGGAGCCCCCGGGAGCCTCGCAGACCTGGCGGTGCACAGGTGCGTCCTCTTCCGCGCGACGCGCCACCGCGCCGCGTGGACGCTGCAGGGCCCCGCGGGGGACGAGACGGTGGAGGTCGAGGGGCCGCTCGCCGTCGATGAGCTCAGCTTCGCGCGGCGCGCGGCGCTGGACGGCGTCGGCATCGGCCTCCTCCCGAGCTTCCTGTGCGCTCGCGACGTCGCGCGAGGTCGCCTCGTGCGCGTGCTGCCGTCGCACGTGTCCTCGGGGGCGCCCTTGCACCTCGTCTATCCCTCCGCGCGGTACCTGCCCCACCGCGTCGCGGCGTTTCGTGACTTCCTCGTCGAGGCGCTCACGCGGCGGCTCCAGCGCTCGCCTTGATCGCGGGCGAGCGCGCTGCCGGCGGAAGAGCGCCGGGCGCCCGGGGTCTGATCGGAAAAGGATCCACGCTACAATCGCTGACCGCTCATGCCCGAGGTCCTGCGCAACGCTCATTTCGTCGTGACCGTCGATCACATGACGAAATTTGTGAGGGTCACGCGGAGCGCGGAGCCGTTCGATTCCATCGAGCAGATCGAGCAGAAGTGCCTGGAGATCACCGCGGCGCTCGCCCTGCTCGACCGGCGCACGATGTCTCTGTTCCTGGACATCCGCGCAGCCCCGGGACGGAACGATCCGAGGTTCGAGGAAGCGACGCTGCGGCTGCGGACCGACGCGGTGCGCGGCTTCGCGCGCGTGGCCGTCCTCGTGCAGACCTCCGCCGGGGCGCTGCAGGTCCGGCGCCATAGCCGCGAGGACGGCATCGACCGCCTGATCAGCGACAACGAGCACGAGCTGCTCGCCTACCTCGCCGCCGCGCCGCCGCGCCACCGCTGATCGCTGTCTCGAGCGGTGGCGCACTTCAATCTCGCGCGCCGTCCATGCTCGCGTCGCGCCCACCGCGCCCACCGTCGAAGAGCTCACGAAGCACAACGAGCCCGCGCGCGCCTCGGCGGGAGCGCTCAGGGGCTCGGTGCCTGGTTGTCGATCATCCTCTGAAGGGTCGCCGCGATCTCGAGGAGATCCGCGTCCGTGCCGGTCGCATTCGCGGCGAGGACCGCCTCTCGGGCGGCCGTGAGCGCGCTCAAACGCCCTGCGGCGTCGAGCTCGACGAGCTGCTTGAGGGCCTCGGCATAGGCGATGATCGCCGCCGCCTTCGTGAGGTTGCCGTCGTCGATCCCGAGCCCTCCGAGCGTGGTTTGCTGCACGGCCTCCCTCGCCTCGCCGGTCGCCGCGTCGCGCCAGGTGACCCGGACCCGGTAGGGGTCGTCCGCGCTCGGCAGCGCCGGGTCGCACGGGCGGAGGATCTGGTACAGCATCATCGAGTCGTTCGGGGCGAGGTGCTGGGTGCGCACCTTGGTCGGGTCAGGCGAGTACTCCTCGCCAAAGAATTTCTGGATCCCGAAGTACGGCGGCAGCGTCAGCTCGATCCGCACGTCGCGCGCGGCGACGAGGAGGGTCTCGGCGAAGCGGTCGACGAAGACGCGGTTCGCCTCGTCGGCGCTGTCGAGATAGACATACGCGCCGCGGCCGGCGTCGGTGACGACGTCCATGAGCGTGTCGTTCACGCCGTCGCCGACGCCCACGCCGACGAGGTAGATCCCCTCGCCGTCCGCGTCATTGGCGTTCTCTCCGATGAGCTCCTCCTCGGTCACACCGACGTTCGCGATTCCATCGCTGATCAGCACGACGCGGTTGATGCCGTCCGCGGTCCTGTGCTCATTGGCGAGCGCGTACCCCGCGATGAGGCCGCTGTTCAGGTCGGTGCCTCCGTCGGCCCGGATCGCGCTCGCGAGCTCGAGCAGGACGGGGTCGTCGGGGCCCGAGACGACGTGGCCTTCGAGCGCCGGGCTCTGCTGCGTGTTCCACGTGACGGCGTTCACCACATCGCCCGCGACGAGCGTCGACGCGATGGCCCGCACGGCCGCCCTCTCGAGCTCGATCGGCTGTCCCTCCATCGAGCCTGACGTGTCGAGCACGAGGGTGATCGTCATGGGTTTGCGCGCGGCGGGCGCCTGGCTCGACTGCACCGCGATCTGGAGCGCCAGATCGCCCGTGAGCACGCACGAGCCGAGCTGCGACACGATCGAGAGCTCTCCCTCGTCGGCCGGGGCGAACGAGTACCGGTAGTAGTTGAGGAACTCGTGAGTCCGGACAACAAACGGGTCGACCTGCGCCATGCCGAGCTCGATCTGGCGGCGGACGATGACCGGAGAAGCCATCGAGTTCGAGTCGTCGGACGAGAGGTACAGCGTGAGCGGCGTCGCGAGATCGACCCCCGCGCACGAGCCGGCGCTGGCCTGCGGCGCGAGCCGGGGCCCGGCCTCCCCCGAGCTCCCTGCCCCGCCGCCCGTCGTTGTGCCGCCGCCGCCGCCAGCCGAACCGCTGCTCGCGCTCGTGGCGCCGCACCCGCCCGCGCCGCCGCCGGCCCCGCCCGCGCCGCCCGCGCCGCCCTCGGCGCATCCGCTCTCCTCGCCGCCGCTGCCCCCGGCGCCGCCGCTGCCCCCGGCGCCGCCGCTGCCCCCGGCGCCGCCTCCGCCCTCCCCGGGCGGGCCGTCCACATCTGGTTCCCCCGAGAAGCCGCCGCCGCCGCCGCCGGCGCCAGCGGCCGCGCCCGTGCCCACGCCCCCGCTCGACACGGGGTCACGGCCGGAGCCGTCCCCCTCGCGGGTCGCGCCGCCGCCGCAGATCGCCGCCGGCGCCTGGCCCAGCTCGAGCGGCTCGTGCGGCGGCGGCGTGCCGCTCTGCGACGAGCAGGCGATCGACAGGGAAGCGGGGATGATGAGAGCGAGCGCTGTACGCTGAACCTGTGCCATGAGCACCTCCACGGGCGTGCGCTCGCACAAGGGATGCCGCGGAGATCGTCAATCATTCCGGATGCTGGACGCCTTCTTGTGCCGCAAGCGGCGGCTCATACTGGCATCATGTGATCCACTCTGCGCCGGCGTAGGGCGGTTCGCATCGGCGGCGCGCCGGCGCTGGCGGGTCGCCGGTGCGCCCTCACCGCGGCCGCGGCGGCGCCTCGGCTGCGCGCGGCGGGCGCCAGCGGGCGAGCAGCATCAAGAGCCCTGCGCCCGCGAGCGCGCCCAGGGTGTCGGCCAGCAGATCCAGCCATTCCGCCGAGCGGTACGGCAGCGCGGCCTGCACCAGCTCGAGCAACCCGCCGACGCCGGCGCTCCCCGCGACCGCCACCCGGCGCCGCGACGCCGCCGCTGTCTCGCCGAGCGCGAGCTCGAGCAGCCACTCGAGCCCCAGGAAGGCCGCGAAGTGGGTGATCTTGTCGAGCGGCACCTCCGACGCCCTCGGCAGGCCGATGTCCGCGCAGCCTCCGTAGAAGAGCGCGATCGTGTAGAGCGCCGCCGGCGCCCGGCGCGCCCACGCCGGCCATGGAAGGATCGAGCTCACCTGGGACCTGCTGCCTCCTCGAGCAGCGGAGCTTACCTCAACGAGCAGAGGCGCCCAGCTCGACTATATGAACCGGTTAAGTCGATCGCATCCCGATGCGCCGGGCCCCCATCGGCCGAGAATTTTCCCGCCGGACGTTTTTATCTTCCCGTGGGATCAGCCTCGTTGCTCGCGGGAATTACCGCGCGGGAACACGTCAGGACAGGACAAGCCTGCTCGTTCCTGGAAAGGTCATTGACTCATGATCAGCCGTGCGCTCGTTGGTTGTCTTGTGCTCGTCCATCTCGCTGCGTGTTCGAGCTCGAATCCGGAGGAGCCGGAGGCTACCGGCGGCGCTGGTTCCTCGGGAACGGCAAGGAGGCCGGCGTCATCGGCCTTTTCGACGAGAGGATCGCGCTTGTCGCCGCGCAGTCGCCCGGCTCAGGGCTGGCGAGCGGCTGGCGCCCGGCCGAGGCGGAGAAGAGCGCCGGGGCGAACGTCCAGACCGCCGCGCAGATCTATGGTGAAGAGAACTGGATGGGAGACGTGCCCAGGGCCCTCGAGGCCTACGCGCGGCTCACCACCGCGAACCACATCGCGCTGAGCGTCACCCGGGAGGGGAAGCCGATGACGATCGACGTCCATATCGACTGAGCCCGGTGCGGCGGGTCGAGAGCCATCGCAGGAGCACCTCTGCCGGACCGCGGCGGCCTGCGCGGCGCATCCCCTCGGCCAGCAGCAGCGAGACGAGCCAGAGGGCGACGGCGACAGCGCAGCTGGCGGCGAAGCCCATGTCGTCCCTCAGGTCGAGGGTGAAGGGGTAGAACAGCGCCACCCACACCGCGGACTGGAACAGGTAGAACGTCAGCGACCGCTGGCCCAGCGCGGCGAGGGCCGCGGTGAGGCGCCCGCGGTCGCGTCCGACCCTGATCGCGACGAGCCCCGCGGCGGCGGCCATGCCGAACCCGCCGGCGTATCCGGCCAGCGCGTGCGCGCCGGCGACCGGCCAGGTCATGGACGTCGTCCACGCGCCGGTCAGCAGCAGGGCCATGGGAAGCCTGCCGATGAAGGACACCGCCATGCAGATCACGGCCACGCGCAGCAGCAACGGCGCATGGCGCTCCGGTTCGTCGAGGATGCGGCGCCTGGCAGCCCAGAGGCCCGGCAGCATGCCCGGAACCACCACGAGGGTGGAGACAGCCGTCTTCAGCGGCCAGAAAGGAAGGCCGGCGAGGACATGAGCACCGTAATCGGCGGCCATGTCCTGCGCCAGGGTCATGGGATGGCCCATGGCAGCGGCGGTCAGCGCCGTCACGCTCTGCCAGGAGAGCAGGAGTGTCGCGGGGACGAGCGTCAGGACGCTGGTCCACCACAGGGCCGAGTCCCGGGCCCGGACCAGCGGCGTCACCAGGAGCAGCGTCAGCCCGTAGACCGCGAGGATGTCGATCGGCACGAGCAGGGCCGAGTGCGCGAGGCCGATGACGATCAGCGAGAGACCGCGGCGCCGCAGCAGCGCGCGGATCGAGCTCCAGTCGCTGCCTCGCGCGAGCTGCCGCCGGGTCAGCTGCCCCAGCGCGTAGCCGAAGAGGAACACGAACAGGGCGCGAGCCTGGTTCTCGGCGAAGAGGGCCCTGACGAGCGCGGCGGTGGTGTTGAGCGCGGCTGGCCCGAGATCCCAGCGGCTGACGAACGCCGGCGCGTGCGCCACGGCGATCAACAGCAGCATGAAGCCACGGGCCAGGTCGGGCGCCAGCGACCGACGGGTCACATCGGCAGGAGCCTGGGGATCGATGGAAAGGTCCATGAACGTCGCCCGCACGCCAGGGCCCGGCTGCGCCGCCTCCAGGAGCGGCGAATCACGCCGGCTCCGCGCCGTGGCCGTTTGAACGTTCACGAAAGCTACGTTGCGTTTCAGGTATGGTCAACCGCGGATCAATGGATCTCATCGCCCCGCACGGCGAATTCATGGCAGATATTGCAATGACGTTGTCGATGAATGCAATGAACAGGCACTCGATGGTTGCAATGAGCTGATCGTGAATGCACACTGGACCGGACCATCGAAGAACGGAGGCGGGCGAGGATGCCGGGAGGCAGGCTGACCAGCGAGGACCGCCGGCACATCGCGTCAGGGCTGGCGGTGGGGCTCGGGTACGCCGAGATCGCGAGGCGCCTGGGCAGGCCGACGTCGACGATCAGCCGGGAGGTGGCCCGCAACGGCGGGTCTGGCGGCTACCGGGCGGACCGCGCCCACGAGGCCACCCGGGGGCGCGCCCGCCGGCGCAGGCCGGCTCCGGTTCCGGAGCGACCGGCCGCCGCCGGTGCTGACGGGCGAGACCCGGAGGCGGTGCGCGGCTTCGTCGAGCGGTTCGCGGCGCTGATGGTCCAGACGGGGCTTCCACGGATGGCGGCCCGCGTGCTCGCCTCCGTGTTCACCACCGACGCGGGCGCCCTGACCGCCGCCGATCTGGTCGAGCGCCTGCGGGTCAGCCCGGCGTCGGTGTCCAAGGCCATCGGCTATCTCCAGGGGCTGGAGCTGGTCCGGCGCGAGCGCGGGCCCCGGCGGGGCGAGCGCTACGTCATCGACGACGACGTCTGGATCCGGGCGTGGATGACGAGCGCCCGCGCGAACGCCATGTGGGCGGACGCCGCCCGGCAGGGTGCCGAGATCTTCGGCGCCGTCACACCCGCCGGAGCCCGGCTGGAGCACATGGGCCGGTTCTTCGCGCGCCTCAGCGACGACATGGCCGGCGGCCCCACCGAGGCTGCCGTCGGTGACGCGCTGACGGTGCTCGCCGCGCTCGTGCACGCGGGCGCGCCGCTCACCGTGCAGCAGCTGGCCACCGCGCTGGGCTGGGCCCCGGACCGAGTCACAGGCGCCCTCCACGACGCCGAGCGACACCCGGACGTCGCCGATCCCGTCGCCCTCCAGTGCCCCGCGCCCGGCACGTACACCGTCGCCGCGAGGCTCGACCGGCTCACCGCGACACAGCGCGAGGCCCTCGGCCACCGCCGGTAACAGGCCTTGCCCCTGTCGCCGTTCCCGCGCCCGCCCGCACCTTGCCTGCGCGTCGAGCGGCAGTATAAGGGGAAATCGATGAGCGACGATCTTTCAGGCCTGAAGCGACCCAGGTATCCGATGCCGGACTTCGTGCAGACCGCGCTGGATGAGCGAGGCTTGATGGATGCTTACAAGCAACGCCCCGCTTACCAGCAGAACGATTACATCGGCTGGATCGTGCGCGCCAAGCGCCAGGAGACGAAGGAGAGTCGACTCCTTCAGATGCTGGACGAGCTCGAGAGCGGCGGCGTTTACATGAACATGAAGCACGCAGCGTCGGAGAAGAAATCAAGCCGCGGCGCCTGAGATCCGGACCGCAGTGGGAGCGCAATTTTCGCGCGCCGCAGCAACGTGAAGCAACATGAAGCAACGCTGTCGAGCGCCCGTGCGCGCTGCACCTGCCCTGGAGGTCTGGTAGGCGGCTCGGCGGCGTGATGTCCTATCGAGCGGGCCGGTCAGGGGCTGGGCTTGGCTTTATCCCGCAGGTAGAGCGCCTCCACCTGCTGCCGGGCCCACGGGGTCCGTCGCAGGAATTGCAGGCTCGATTTGATGCTGGGATCGTACTTGAAGCAGCGAATGTCGATCATGCGCCCGAGCTGCTCCCAGCCGTGCTGCGCGACCAGGTGCTCGAGGATCATCTGGAGCGTGACGCCGTGGAGAGGGTTGTTGGGCTGGGGCTGGGTCATATCGATTCTCGGGGGCGATCGGCCCGGAGGGCCGGCGTGAGCCCGCTGTGTAGCACGTCGCGCGGCGCCGCGACGCGCAGGCTCGCCGCGGGTCGACCGAGCGTCGAGACGACGAGCCCGTGCTGCGCCAGGAGGACCAGCAGCTTGCGGACGACGCTCGGGTTCGCGTCGAGCCCTTCCGCAAGCCTCGCGGAGCTCACGAGGCCGGCCCCTTCTGCTCGATCCCGTCGAGCAGCGCCGGCCACCCGAGCTCGCGACGCCAGGGTCTCGCCAATCCGTCCTGCGCGGCAGCGAGACCTGACCATGCAGCGCGTTTGATCATGGTCGCAGAAGGCAGTCACACCTGCATTTTCCGCTTGCCCATTGTTTCTTCAGACCACACTATCTCCTGGGATGGGGAACCGCGCGTGCGCCGCCCCCTCGGGGTGTGATCCTTCCGTATTTCGAGCGAGCACTCCGTCCGGATCGGGCCGCTCGCGACGTTCGTCAGCCAGAGCTTGAGACGCTCCACGCGCCCGCGTCACTGCCTCGTGTCCCGACGGCCATGCTGTCGATCGGAGGTGCGCCCGTGAATCCAGCGATCATCATACCGCTCGTCCTCGTATCGTCGTGCCTCGTCTCCGCCGCTGCCGCCGCCGAGCAGGCGTGCGGGTACTCCAGCGCTGGCTGGAATGCGCCGAACGGCGCGGTCGTGTTCAGCGCCGGCACTGGGCCGATCGGGGATGTCCTCAACGCCGTCGGCGAGGTTCGGACGCACTCCATGCTGTCGCATGGCCCCGGAAAGTGGGTGACGCACGCCACGATGAAGCAGCCGAGCGAGAACTCCTGGCCTGCGGTATGCAGCACGCCCATCACGCCCAGCGATCTGATCGAAGGCTATCCTGGGCTCGAGCAGGTCAACCAGGGCGGGATCTACCGCTTCCTCTACGGGACTGGCGGGAGCGGCTCGACCGCGGTGACGTATCAGGTCGGCGATCCAGTAAAGGCCGCATCGATCGGCGACAGCATCTGGTGGGACGTGCCTTACTACGCTGATCGCTCGATCGTCGACGAGGCTGTCGAGATCGCTCGACCGAGCATTCGCGGCGGCCGGGTGCGCTACTCGTTCTACCAGTACCGCACCACCGAGGGCACGCCGACCGGCGGGTCGGCGTGGAACAACGGCATGGTCTGCTCTTCATTTTTGGCCTACGCGCACTATATCGACGGCCAGGGCGCCATCACACCGTACACGTACAACCACGCCAAGCTTGCCAACGCGGCCAACGCCCTTCATGCCGGGGTGAGGGACAGCTGCGAGGACAGCCTGGGGTTCTGGGGCTCGATCGGCACATCGGTCATCTGCTTCGCGGACGTCTGCGAAAAGGCCGGCAATCAGGTCGCAAACTGCATGGCCTCGCACGCGTGCGACACCGGCAGCGGCAGCTTGTGGAGAGGAGTCCGCGACGACCCGAGCACCGTCGCCGTGTCCATCAGCCCCGACCGCATCGGCGGCTGGAGCGGGCACCCCTGGGGGCAGCAAGCCGGCGCGACCGTCTGGTCCGCCGATACGAACCACAACGTCCAGTGGAACTCCGGAGGTAACGTCTACGGGTGTTGGTACTGACGAGCGTTCGAGCACAAAGATGTGAGGAGCTCAGGCCATGACGACCAAGATCGGTGCGCATCGGTCAAAGACGCGATGGGCCAGCGTGGCGGTGCTCGCCGCCGCACTGGGGCTCATGATCTGGTCCCTCCGCGCTCCCAGGGCGCCCGAGCCCGTTCGGGCGGCGCCGAAGGCGAGCGCGCCCGAGGCCCCGCCGAGCGCGAAACGCGCGGCGAGCGCCACCGCGGCAAGCGCGAAGGCGTCCGCGGAGGATCCGGCCCCCCTCATCGACGAGGTTGAGGTCGAGAAGTCGGAAGTGTGCGCCGGCGAGGAGAACCTCATCGCCGTGCGCTCCCATACCACGAACGGGACAGATGAATACCTCCACACCATCATTGGCAGGCACACGGGATCGCGGGTGCCGCTCCGCATCTGGCCCGACGTGGACGGATCGTACGCAATGCCCACCATCTCGGTGTTCGGGCGGAACAACGTGGTGAGTCAGATCGAGGTCCCGAGATACAAGGTCAAAGACTGCAAGCCGGAGCGGATCGTCGCCATCACCCACAGGCTCGTCCCCAACACAGCGGACGAGTACGAGCTCACGGCGCAGATCGTCGATGTAGGGGTCAAGAACGACCCCCACGCAAGGCCGTTCAAGCCCGCAAGCTATGCCTGGGTGTTCGACGACGGCGAATCGGAGAAGACAAGCGCTCCGTTCGTGACCCACAGCTACGAGCGTCGTCAGCAAACCACGCTCGTCTCCGAGTTTCTGATCCGGGTGGAGGTCCGTGGCGAAGCGGGGGAGAAGCTCACCGGCCGCGCTCTGCTCCAGATCCCGAACATGATCTTTCAGAACCTCGCCGAGCGGGGGATCGTGACCATCGTGGCGACGCCGACGCCCCGCTTTCCCGAGCAAGACGGCGACGGCGTGGTCCGGCAGGCCTTCCGCCTCTGGCATCACCGCGACGCGCCGGTCCGGATCGATACGGTCACGGCGGTGCGGCACTACGTGAAGGCGTCGGACAGCTCACCGCCCGAGAAGGTCTCGCTCGGCCTGGTCGAGATCCCACCGGGGCAGGGAGTCGATGTGGAGGTAAGGCTCGACGAGGTCAACGAACCGGATGTCTTCACGATCACGTACTTTCTCGAGGGGGAGACGAAGGAGGGGCACGCGGCGCGCGGGGCGTTCTCGCTGATGAAGCCGCCGCCCGTGCCTACCAAGGAGTCGAGCACCCCGGTGACGGAGCCGGTCCTCCTTGCCAAGATCAAGCGGGCGCGGGAGCTCCTCGCGCAGGAGTTCGTCACCGACGAGGACATCTGGCGGCTGGAGCGAGAGGGAAAGATGGTAGATCTCGACGGCTCGCCGTAAGCGCCCGGCCAAGGGCATCGTGACCACCCCGGCGGCGCCGGCTACCTCTCCCCATCGCGAAGGAGGCAGCGATGGCGACGAGGGTGGAGTGGACCGAGAGGGTTGTCCGCGCCCACGCGCGCCGCGGGCCAGTGCCGCCCCGCGTCCAGCATCGTCGACCGCGGCGGGAGCCGCAAGGGAGCACGCCCATGGCGGTTAGCGGGCGGTTACGCCCCGATGGCGATCGGGCGGCGGGCGCGCGCTCAGCCCTCGCGCGCCACGCGGATCGCCTCCGCCAGCTTCTCTGGCGTGACCTCCCGGTCCTGCAGCACCGCCGCCGCCCAGGCCGCGACCTCGGCCGGCGTCCGAAAGATGTTCGGCGCGGGCCCCTGCGTCCCGCGGGCCTGCAGCCGCATCATGACGGCGCGGACCGAGGCGGCGATGAACCCCTCGGCCTCGATGAGCACGGCCATGCCCTTCAAGGACCCCCCGGGAGCGCTCGCCGCCCGCTGCATCGCCGCCCGGGTCTCCTCGTCGGGCGGCCCGGTGCGCTGGCGGGGGACCACGATCAGGAACGCTGCCCCTCCCGGCTGGCGCTCCGCCCAGGGCTGGGAGAGCGCCCGGGAACGCTCGATGCCGGCGACGCTGGCCTGCCCGCGCCAGACGAGCAGCATGAGCCGCCGCCAGGTCGCCACCACGTATACGTCCGTCCGCTCCAGCAGCTCGACCTTCACCGACGAGGAGGAGGCCACCATGGCACCGATTGTCCTCCCTGCGGGGCGGCCACCGCAAGGCCCCCGGCATGTCAGGGCCGAGGCGCGCGTTGTGGCGCTGGGGGAGGCGGCGCGCGGGGCGGCCACCGCAAGGCCCCCGGCATGTCAGGTCAGCAGCCCGGCGTCGCAGCCGCGGCGACGCAGCTCCTCCCAGAGCGCCTGCGCCACCAGGCCGCGCGCGGGGCCGTGGCGACGGATCACGAACAGCCTGCACTCCCCGGAAGATGCCCATGATCGGCCCGAGCGGCGTCACCGCGTCGATGGCAAGCCGCACGATCGGCTCCACCTTGCCCGAAAGGCGTTGAAAGACGCGGGCGCAGCGCGCATGCGCTGTGCCCGCTGCTGGATGCCGCCGCTCTCGCGGCGCGGCGGCTCGTCAGAGCGGCGGCGCCACCGTCACCGCGGAATCACGACCCACTGGGCCGTCCGATCTGCCCTCCTCCCGGGAGAGCGGCGCGATCTCCGCGAGGCCCGCTGGACCTCGGCGAAGCCAGGCGCCGCCGGGCGGTCTCCGCAACCAGTACAGCTGCATCGGCTTGTACCCCTAGCGCCGCGCGAATTTCTCGGCGCTCAGCCCGCTCCGCTCGCACCGCTCCACCCGCTTGGCCCACTCCGCCCTCGTCGCCATCGCTTCTTCCTTCGCGATGGGGACAGGTAACCGGCGCCGCCGGGAGGGTCACGATGGCCTTGGCCGGGCGCTTACGGCTCGCCGCCGCCGACGCCAGCGCCGTAGCCAGCTCCGAGCGCGCCGCCATGCGCTCACGCGGACTGCGCTGCTCCACCCCCCGGACGCTGGAGAAGCGCCGGAGTGCCGTGGCTCGCGCGGCTTGCACTCCCGCTGGAAGCTCCGGAGTGCCGAGCGCGCGATCCCCCGGAAGGTCAACCCAGCGCGGATCCCGCAGTTGGGGCTTCGAATCGACCATCGACCTTGAACAAGCTCAGTCGGCGACGAAGTCTTTCCATCGCCGCAGGTACCCGGCGAATGTCTCGGAGACACCGCGCTCGTACAGCTCGGCGCGCCCTCCGCACCTGGCTTGCCGGTGTCGCCTCGCGACAGGCTTCGCATTACCGCGACAAGGCGTTCCGCCGGCACGAAGCGCCCCCGCTCGATCCTCACCGTCTCTCCACGTTCGCCGCCCCCTCCTCCGGAGGAGCGCCTCGTCGCCCGCGGCCTCGCCTCAAACCCGTCCGCCCGACGTCGCCGCTCACGCGCCCGCGTCTCTCGACGCATTCGCGTGCAGCGGTTTGCTGGGCGTGGCCTACCCTGACCATTGGGGATTCCAGACAACCTCCCATAGATGACCATCTGGATCTTGAAAATAACCCGAGTAGCCGCCCCAGAATGTGTCGTGAGCGGGCTTGACAATCACAGCTCCTGCAGCGCCTGCCTTTGCCATGACGGCATCGACGTCTGCCTTTGAATCGACGTTGTGTCCCAGCGTCATCTCGGTGGGACTGACGGGACCGAGCGCAACCCCGCTGTCGTGGCTGATGCTCTTGCGGGGCCACAGAGCGAGCCGCAAGCCAGGCTGCATTTCAATGAATACGACAGAACCATGTTCGAACTCTTGACCGACGATGCCATCGGTGGGAAATCCCAGGCCGTCGCGGTAGAATCGCAGCGCGGCTTCCAGATCGTTGACGCCTATGGTGATGACTGTGATTCGAGGCTTCATTTATGTTCGGCTTTCCTTCAGGCCCAACGATACCATACCCCCGGTGCCGCCTGTGCCCCCCCGCGCCGCCCACGCCGCTGGAGGCGGCCCGCCCGAGCCCGCGGTGCTGCCGGCGCTGGCCTCGCCCGAGCCCGCGGTGCTGCCGGCGCTGGCCTCGCTGCCGTCGCACGCGGCCGCGAGGACAACGAGGGTCAGCGGGAGGAGGGCGCGCGTCGACCGCATGGTCTCATGCTACACCATGGCGGCGCCGCGCGCGGTCCTGAGGCGACGAGATAGAGCCATTGCGCGGGGAAGTTCGACAACCGTGAGACGCCCCTCCTGTGCGTGCCGAAGCGCGGAGGTGCGGCGATCGAGCCAGAGGCGGCGATGGTGGTCCTCGCGCGGCCTGGGCTCCACGACGCCGAGGTCTAACGTACGGGCGTCGGCTCGCGAGATCTCGAAAGCTGATGATTGAGGTGACTGCGCACCGTGGGCCACTCCGGAGCAATGATGCTGTACACGCACGTGTCGCGCAGCGTGCCGTCAGACGCGCGACGATGGTTGCGCAAGATGCCATCGAGCTTCGCGCCCAGGCGCTCGATGGCGCGCCGGCTCTGCTGGTTGAAGAAATGCGTTCGGAACTCCACCGCGATGCACTCCAGCGCCTCGAACGCGTGTTGCAACAGCAGCAGCTTGCATTCGGTGTTGAGCGCGGTGCGCTGTACGCTCTTGCGGTACCACGTCGAGCCGATCTCCACGCGTCGACTGGCCGCGTCGATGTCCATGTACGTGGTCATGCCGACTGCGCGGCCGCTTCGCGCATCGATCACGGCGAATGGCAGCATCGCACCTGAGTGCTGAAGGGACAACCGGCGCTCGATCTCGTTGCGCATGCCTTCAGGACGCGGGATGTAGGTGTACCAGAGGTTCCACAGTTCGCCATCGCGCACTGCATCGACGAGATCATCATGGTAGGCGTGAGTCAGCGGCTCGAGCGCAGCATGATGCCCGCGCAAGGTGACGGGTTCTGGCCAGGACATGCGTTCTCCTTCTTTGTTGGGGTGAGTACATTTCCCTCAAGGGGGCTGCTTGTCAAGGTGCCCGCAGGCTGTGGACTGAGGGCAGCCCCTTGTGATCCGGCGGGCGCGCGGGCGCCGTCGCGCGCCCGCGCGCGGGCGTTGGCGTGGGGCCATGCGCGAGCGCCTCGACGGGATCGTCACCAGGCTGACCGCCGTTCGTGAGCGGGGGCTCTCGTGCTTCGGCAGCGACGCCCATCGCTTCGAGCTGCGGCCGCCGGCCGCCGAGGCCGAGGTGGCCGCTTTCGAGTCCACGCGGCGGGTGCCTCGACGCGCTGACCGAGCCGCCCGCGCCGACTTCGTGGCGCCCGATGCGCACGCGCCGTACTCCGTCGCCGTCGGCCCGAGCGGGCCCTGTGCTGGCAAGCGAACGAGATCCATGGCGACCACGTCGGTGTCTCGATCATTCTTCATCATCCGTGCAGAGATAAATCGTGAGTTCGAGCCCGATGCCGGCGCGGCCGGCCGCACGAACGAGATCCGGAGGAAAGTACTCGGACTGCGCCAGGACATCGCGCTGCTCGATCGGAAAGTCGAGCCTCACGTCCTCGACTTCGGGCAAGGAGCTCAAAGTTGCGAGCTCCGCCTCGTGTGCAGCCAGGAATGAGCATGCGTCGTGCGCTTGGTCCCGCAGCGTCCACTCCGCGTCACTTACCGTCACGGTGAAGCCGGAGTGCGTGTGTTTGATCCCGTCCGGCTTCGTCGTGAGGCGAGGCGTGCCCGCCAGGAACACACTCGAAGGTCGGAGCTTCGACGTCCGAAGATAGCCTTCGGGATCGAACCTCGCCCCGGTTACGCGGAGAACGCACATCGACGACTCTCTTTCCGCCTGACCTTGCGGTGTGCTGCCGGCGCGAAGCACCCGTCAGCACCAGCGTTGAGTTGGGCAGCGACGCCGCGGGGCTGCGCTACGCAGCGCGGCTCTCTGGTTCGAGCTACATGAGCGGTATGACTCATCCGGCCTGTGTTACCTCTGACGAGAGCCCCACGAGTCCAACAATCTTTCCTCGGGACTCGTCAATAGACAAGTAGCCCGGTCCCGAAGTGATCGCGATAAGAACCCTCGAGTGTAGAAGGATCCAAGCTGAGCAGCCCAGCCAGCTTCAAAATCGTCGATTCGTCCGGGAGACGGTCCCACAGATCATCGTCAGCGTCCGGGTCGCCCAGAACATCGTCCATATACAGAAATGACAGAGCCTTCTCCTGTGCGAGCGGCAGCCCGAAGTCCAGCGCTGTTGTTCCATCGCAGTGCGCATATGCACGGATTAGCTCTCCCTGTTCGGCAACGGCCCACGCGGCCGCGGACACCCCCCGATGGCTTTCGAACATGCACACGCGTCCGCCGAGCTCTCTGCTCAGACCTCCGAGCACGAACTGTAAATGGCTCGCGTCCCACTTGTTCCGCTTGAGCGGCATGTACTCCACAACGAGCACCTTCCCGTCCAGAGGCGGGCTGAAAAAGACGCCAGTTGGTCGTACTTGCCGGAGTGCAGCAGCGATGCCGTGCTCCCAGTTGCAGGACGCCACTCGACGGTTCTTTTCTTTCGGCGACAGGCCGCATGCTCAACCCTCAGGCCGGAAGTGGAACTTGAAACCTGCAGCGCACAGCGCCTCGAACGCTTCAACGTCTTGCTGATAATCAGGGCATCGACTGCCGAACTCTCGAAGGCCAGGAACATCGACGCGCGAATGGTCTATTTCGTGCTGGTTGAAATCCCACGGATCCGTGATCCCCAGGAGAGCGGCAAACTCACGGCTCAGGCTTGATGCCTCACCGATGCCAAAGAGTCTTCGTGTAACCACAGCGCCCTCGCGCGTCGCCGCGTAGAGATCGCGACCGTAGTCGAGGACGTCCGCAATCCCAGCTGAGTACGGACCGACAGCGATGATCTCAGCACACATACCCATGGTTTAGCTCCTGATATATGGACAATCAGCGGCGAGGGACCGGGGGTAGCCTGGCTCGTCCGCTGCATTGCTTATCGGGAGGCTTCCGGGCTATCGCGGCGCGGGACGAGCGAGACGTGGTCTGTGGCGCTGTCTGACTCGAGGCGCCGGAGCGCCTCGAACAGCTCGTGGCGGTCATATCCACACTCCTTCGCAAGCTGGTGGCGAATCGCGCGGACCTCATCGACGGGAATGTACCAGGCCCAGGCCCGCGCGCCCAGGTCGTCCCGCGCGAATCCTCGCTTGTCGCGAGGCGATCCCGACGCGGTCAGGCGGCTCGGTTCGATCACGGCCTCGACGAACGGATAGCCGGGGGGCGGTTCGACCGCCCTTCCAGGACCGAGACCGGTGCTCTCGGAGCGGTTCGACCGCCCTTCCAGGACCGAGACCGGTGCTCTCGGAGCGGTTCGACCGCCCTTCCAGGACCGAGATCGGTGCTCTCGGGGCAGTTCGACCGCCCTTCCCGCCACCCTTCGCGTGAGCGCGCGGGCGCGCCGGGCGGTGAGCCTTTCCTCGGCGAGCGCGGTCGAGCACGCCGCGCACCTGATCGGCGTACCCCTCGCCGATCACGTCATCGTCACCCTCGCCGGACGCTTCCCTCCGTCTTCCGCCGCTGAGGCCGATCCGGCCGCCCGACTGCGCGACGCCAAGCAACGTCGACGACCGCCGCCGTCGCGGGCATCTCCTCACCGTTGGAGGATCCATGTAGCGTTCGTTCCCCCAGGCGACCGGAAAAATCTCACGCGACCGACAACGATTCCCGCACGATTGGCTACCCCTGTCGGTAAGTGCTTTTGGTTCCATGAGGCGTTACCGGCACAGCTCGATGATTGCGGCGCCTTCTACGACTTTTAAATCAGATTTTATGCACCGATTCATGGTGGCCATGCCGCCATGATGGACTAGATTCGCGCATCGATGCACAACCGCTCTGACCAGTTCGCGAAGAACTTGCTGCGCGACGGGCTGAGCCTCGTCTCGGCGGCGGAGACCGAGGTCGAGGTGCTGGCGGCAACCCAGAAGATCGATGTCTACAGCGTGCCTGATCCCGCACGGGAGGCAGAGCGCGCCGGGATGGGTCTGCTCGGCGAGCTCGCGGCGGAGCCGAGCCTGTTCGAGCCATTCCACAGCACACCGAGCCTTCGTCAGGTCCGACGGTGCCTGCGCAAGCAGCTCACCTGGCATCACGAGCTCGAACGCCGCGCCCGCTCTGCAGCCGGCGCCGTCGTGCCCGACGAGGACGCTGACGCGCCGCCGCAGCTGGCGGTGGACTTCCCTGCGCTGGTCGTCATCAGCCCGGGGCGTCCTGAGACGGTGCTTGACGCCTACCGCTGCGAACCGGCGCAAGCAGGCGTCTACCATGCCGTGCCGGGCCTGGCGATGCGCGTGGTGGTGCTCGCGGAGCTGCCCCGGACGCGTGCGACGCTGATGCTGCGGCTGCTCGGCTCAGGCCGCCTCCTGCGCGAGGCGGTGGCGGATCTGGTGGCGCTGCCGGACGATGCCTGGGAGAGGAGCATCGCCACGCCGCTGCTGGTACACTTCCGGCTCGCAAGCCAGGAGCCGACGACCGAAGAGGAGGACGATGTGAGCGCAGAGATCCGGGCGTGGTTCGAGGAGTACCAGCAGAAGCTTCGGGCCGAGGCGCGGAAGGAGGGCCTCAAGGAGGGCCTCAAGGAGGGCCTCAAGGAGGGCCTCGAGGAGGGCCGCACCGGGGCGGCCGCGCGTGCCGTGCTGACCGTGCTCCGGGTTCGCGGCATCGCCGTGCCGGACGCCGCGCGGGAGCGCATCCTGGCCGAGAAGGATCCGGAGACGCTGGAGCGGTGGCATGAGCGGGCCGTCGTCGCCGCGTCGCTGGCCGAGGTGCTCGACGGGCTGAGCTGAGTGAGCCATTCAGAACGGCGCCTGAGACATCCCCTCCTTCGATCTCGAAATCGGCTGAAGCAGGCTGCGGCGGGGGCCCGCGCCCGCTACCTGGCGAACGCCGACAGGCGGCGCATCACCCCGGAGAGCTGCGGATACATGTCCCTGTAGATCCCCAGCAGCTCCGCATAGCGCCGCCGGCGCTCGCCGTCGGGATGGAACGTCGCGGTGGCGGTCCCCCGCATCGCCTTCGCGGCCGCCTCGATGCTCCCGGCCAGCCCGGCCCCGGCGGCCGCGCACATGGCCGCGCCCAGGCACGCCGCCTCGACCGTCTCGGACCGCTGCAGGACCACGCCCGTCGCGTCGGCCACGACGGAGCACCAGAGATCGCTGGCGGCGACGCCCCCTACCGCGGCGAACTCCGCTACCTCGATCCCTGCCCCGCCGCGCATCAGGTCCAGCACCAGCGCCTGCTCCAGCGCCACGCCCTCGATCAGGGCGCGGTAGACGTGCCCGCGCCCGTGCGCCTCCGTCAGGCCCAGGATCGCGCCGCGGGCGTCGGGGTCCCAGTGAGGGTTCATGGCGCCTTCCCAGTAGGGCAAGAGCAGCAGGCCGTCGCTGCCGGGCGGCAGCGACGCCGCCTCCGCCTCGATCGCGGCCATCGCTACCTGATCGCGCGGCTCGACGCCCAGCAGCCGGCGCAGGAACCAGTCCGAGAGCAGCGCCCCGCTGCGCAGGCTGCTCTCCAGCACGTAGCCGCGGCCCGAGGCGCTGACCATCGTGCGCCAGGCCGGGTCCTGCCGCGGCTCCGGGCTCCACACGCCGAACACAACGGCCGTCCCGAGGTTCAGGTAGGCGCGCCGCGGGTCCAGCGCGTCGACCCCGAGCCCGGCCACCTGGCCATCGCCACCGCCCGCCAGCACCGGCGTACCGGCGCGCAGCCCCGTGGCCGCCGCGGCGGCCTCCGACACAGCGCCGAGCGGCGCGCCGGGGGGGAGCGCCTCCGGCAGCCGGTCCGGCGCGATGCCGACGGCGCCGCAGAGCTCCTCCGACCAGCGGTGCGCGACGATATCGAAGAGCGCGAGCGGGTCGGCGCTCGCCCAGCTGGTGCGGGCGCGCCCGGTCAGCGCCTGCACGAGATAGGCCTGCACGTCGCAGAAGAGGGCGGTGCGGCGGTGGGTCTCCGGCTCCTCCTCGGCCAGCCAGGCGATCTTGGGCAGCGCCGGGCCGAAATCCGCAGCCTTTCCGGACACTTCCCGCAGCCGGTCGGTCCCGATGCGGCGGACCAGGGAGCCGAGCTGCCCGCGCGCGCGCCCGTCCAGCCACAGCATCGCAGGGCGCAGCGGCTCGCCGCCGCGATCGAGGCAGGCGAAGGTCTCGCGCTGGTGCGCGATAGCGAGGCCCGCGATGCGGCCCGGGTCCACCGCGGCGGTGACCTCCGCGACCGCCCGGCACAGGGCGACCCACCAGTCCCGCGGATCCTGCTCGAACCGCTCGGGCGCCGGCCGCGCCAGCGAGAGCGCTGCCCGGCCGGCGGCCTGCACGCGCCCCTGGGCGTCGAAGGCGACCGCCTTGGCGGCGGTGGTGCTCAGGTCGATACCGAGGACGAGGTCGGCTCGCATGGCGCCCGTCAGCGAACCGGAGGGCAGGATTGACAAGCGATCACGGAGGCAGACTACAGTGCGAATCGCGGCGGGACAATTGGTCAGCCCGGAGCGGCCGGGGTACCGGCGCGATGGCGAAAGAGGAGTCCGAAACGGTGCGAGCGACCTTCATCCACGGTATCCGGGACGTCCGGCTCGGCGAGGTAGAGCCTCCGCCGCCGCGCGAGGGCATGGTGACGATCCGGGTCGCGGGCTGCGGGATCTGCGGCAGCGACCTGCACTACTACCTGGAGGGCGGGATCGGCGCGGCGCAGATCCACAACCCCTTCGTGCCGGGGCACGAGCTCGCTGGCTGGGTCGCCCAGGACTACCCGGCGCTGGGCCTGTCCAAGGGGCAGCTGGTCGCCGTCGACCCCGCGCACGCCTGCGGCCGCTGCGAGTGGTGCCATCGCGGCCACGTGAACCTCTGCCCGTTCGTGGAGTTCCTGGGCGCGCCGCCGCTCCACGGCGCCATGGTCGAGCAGCTTTCGGTGTACCCCGATCAGGTAGTGCCGGTCCCGCGCGCCTTCTCGGTGCGCCGGGCCGTGATGCTGGAGCCGCTGGGCGTCGCGGTCCACGCCATGGACCTGGCGCGGCCACGCCTGCAGGAGACCGTTGTGGTGCTGGGCTGCGGGCCGATCGGCCTGTGCCTGGTCCAGCTCGCGCGCCTCGCGGGGGCCGACCGCGTCTTCGCTGTCGACCCCGTCGCCTACAGGGCGGAGGCTGCGCGCCGGCTGGGCGCGCACGACGCGGCGCCCACGTTCGCGGCCGTCGCGGAGTGGACGGGCGGCCGGGGCGTCGACCTCGTGCTCGAGGCGACGAACTCGCCCGAGGGGTTCCACCACGCGGCCGAGGCGGCGCGCATCGGCGGGCGGGTCCTGCTCGCGGGCATCCCCGAGGGCGACCGCTACTCGGTGCCGGCGGCGCTGTGCCGCCGCAAGGGGCTGAAGATCAAGCTCTCCCGGCGCATGGGGCACGTGTACCCGCGGGCGATCCGCCTGGTCGCCGAGGGGGCGGTGGACGTCGATTCCATCGTCACCCACCGCTTCGACCTGGCGGACGCGGCCGAGGGCTTCCGCCTTCAGGCAGAGTGCCAGGACGGGGCGCTGAAATCGATCATCGTCCCGGGGGAGGGCGACTCGCCCTTCTGAGCCGGGCCACCCCTGAGGAATTCCCTCATTTTGCAGCCCTTTTCAGCGGGGAAATTGAACAGGAAGGCGGGGAGACAGGGAGTATTCTGAAGATTTCCCTCCCCGTCTCCCCGCCTCCCTGTGAATTTTCCGAAGAATTTGAGGGGATGCCTCAGGGGCCACCCCGGGCGGGGAGCGCGGGCCGGTCGGCGGCGCGCTCAGCCGCCCAGGATGACGCGGAAGATCTTCTCGTTGCTGTTGTTCGGGGTGCTGTCCTTGTCCCCTGTGTTGGTCGTCGTCAGCCAGAGGCCGCCGCCGAGCCTGGGCTCGACGGTGCGGAGGCGACCGTAGGTCCCCACGAAGAGCTGCTGCACGCTGGTGAGGCTGCTCCCGCTGATGACCGCGCGGACCATCCGTGTCCCCCGCTGGCACGCGGCGTAGAAGACGTCGTTCACGATCGCGATCCCGCTGCACGACCCCTCGGAGGTCCGGTACGTGAGCTTCGGCGCTATGTAGCCCGACGTGGCGCAGCCGCTGCCGCCTTGAGACATGGTCCCCTCGCAGTTCGGCCAGCCGTAGTTTCCGCCCTTCTGGATGAGGTTCGTCTCATCCATCACCGTGTTGCCGAACTCCTGCTCCCAGAGCCGGCCCATGGAGTCGAACGCCAGCCCCTGCGGATTCCGGTGTCCATAGCTCCACACGAGGTTTCCGAAGGGGTTGTCCGACGGGACGCGGCCGTCAGGCTCGATGCGCAGGACCTTGCCATTGAGGCTGCTCGTATCCTGCGAGAGGTTCGCGTTCTGAGCGTCACCCGTCGAGGCATAGAGCTTGCCGTCCGGCCCAAACCGCAGCCGGCCGCCGTTGTGGTACTTGTTGCGGAGTATGCCGGAGACGAGCACCTGCTCCGTCGACGTGTCGAGCCTGTTGCCGACGACCTTGATCCGCACGATCCGGTTGTCCGTGGGCGACGTGTGCATGATGTACAGCCAGCCGTCGGTGTTGAACGTCGGCGCGACGGCCAGCCCCATCAGGCCGCCTTCGCCGTCCGTGCCCGCGACGTTCGGCACCGTGCCGAGCGTGGTCTTCGTACCGGTGGCCGGGTCGAGGCGGATGATGTCGTCCGCGTCCCTCCGGCTGTAGAGGATCGAGCCGTCAGGCAGCTCGACAAGGCCCCACGGAACGTCGTTGTCCGTGGCCACCTGGACGACCTCGCAGACCGCCGAGCTGCAGGCTGCCCCCGTGGTCACCGAGACGGAGCCGCTCGCCGGCGAGGCGTTGCCTTGCGCGTCGCGCGCGATCACGTGATAGGCGTAGGCCCGCGTCGCCGCGAGCCCGCTGTCGACGAACGACGTCGGAGGGGGGTTCGACGCCGTGCCGGCCACCGCGCCGACCTTGGCGCCGTCGCGGTAGATGTCGTACGCCGTGACCGCCGCGTTGTCGGTCGACGCGTTCCACTGGAGCGTCACGCTGGTCCCGGACGCCCTCGCGGTGAGGTTGCTCGGAGCTGTCGGCGGCTGCGTGTCGACCTCGCAGTGCGGCGTGGCCAGCGGCAGCGTCTCGCTCGCCTGGGAGACATTCCCCGCGGCGTCGCGCGCGTTGACGTAGACCCCCCAGTTCACGCCCGGCATCACGGTGATGGTCGTCGACAGCGTGGAGCCGCTCACTGACGTCATCTGCTGGCCGTCGTGGTAGATGTCGTAGAACGCGACACCGGAGTCGTCCGTCGACGCCGACCACGAGATCGTCGCCGAGCTGCACGTCACGTTGCTGGCGCGCAGGCCAGAAGGGGGCGTCGGCGGCTGGGTGTCTCCTTCGGCCGGCCACGACCATTGCTGATTCGTCTGGCCGTTGCAGGTCCACAGCTGGACGGGGGTGCTGTCGGCCGTCCGCGCCCCCTCGACGTCGAGGCACAGCCCGGACGGCTGGCTGACGATGGTGCCGTTCGTGTTCATCGTCCATTTCTGGCCAGGCTGACCGGAGCAATTGGCGATCACCACCTTGGTCCCCGCGGTGGTCCCACCGCCCGACGCCTCGACGCACCTCGTCGTCCCATAGACACGGAGCTCGCCAGCGGCTGTATACGTGAAGGCCTGGTTCTCCCCACCATTGCAGGTGTAGATTTGCAGCGCGGCGCCTGGCGCGGTGCTCCTCCCCTTCACGTCCAGGCACTTCCCGGACCCGACGCCCCTCACCGGGGCGCTCGTCAAGAGCGCCGCCTCGTCGGCGCCGATCACCTCGGCGTCCCCGCCGGGTTCACCGATGCAGGCGGCAGGGAAGAGCGCCAGCGTGGCCGCTCCGGTTAACAAGTACCTTGATCTCACGTGTCTCCTCATGATCGTCCCATCCATGTTGGCAGTCCGTTGTGCTCACCGAAGGGTCAGCCCCAGACGAGTCTGAAGCGACGCCTCGGCGCCCATCTCGAATGCTCTCACCCGGCTGGCTCGCGACGGAATTTGACAATCGGCGGCGATCGCACGGTCACGCCGATGAGCCTGCTTTCCCTATCATGCTCGACCACGTGCGCAACGAATTTCAATTGCCTGGGTACGCGAAGGCAGACTGCTCGATCGATTGCTGGCATCAGCTCGTCAAAAATGGACTGGATGCCGTCCATCATCAATCGTTTGCAACAGGGCGAGAATTTTCGATCAATCAGCAGCGGCATGTCTGGACATGCTCGTGGCCAGCCCAAGAATCGAGTCCGCCCTGTGCAGTCGGCGTACCAGTGCCTGTTTCGCTCGATGCGGTCGGCCGACGAGCGCGGCCCGGCGCAAAAGCGCCTCACTTGGGCGGCGCCCGGTGCAAAAGCGCCTCACTCGAGACGCCGCCGCGCGGCCGTCTCGGCGCCGAGCTTTGCTTTCGATGGGCGGCCGCCATTACCGGCGAAGCTGCAACGCTGTCGTGTACCTGATCCCGTGTGACAGCCGCGCGACGGTGACAGCCAGGGAGACGGCGCCCTCATCCCACCATGGCGCACGCCGTCCACGCGGCGCCGTGGCCCCGAGCTCCCGCTCGAGAAGAGGAGCCAGAGTCTGGTAAGGTGGGCGCGATGAGTCAGCCGGACGCCGTGGCCATGAGGGTGGATCTCGCGTTCGTCCCTGGCTTCTCTGAATCGCTCGCGGGCTGGGAGGCCACGTTGGTCGTGGGTGGTCGTGGTTCGTTGAGGTGCCACTGGCTCGGGCGGTCGGGCCCCGAGGAGCGAGCCAGGGCGCGTCACGACTTCCCGTTGACGCCCCCGGTGTTCGAGAGGCTCTGTCGCGTGATCGACGGGCTGCCCGCGGAGCTCCGGGCGTCCACGATCGACGACGCTCCTGTCCGGCACATCCGGTGCCACGCCGGAGATCGGATCATCGAACGTCATCGATCGGTATGGAAAGCCGCCGCGACGCCGTTCGAGGCGGAGTTCGATCGCGTGTGGTTCGAGCTCTTCGCCCTCGTGCGACCGATCTTGCTCGACCTCGGGATGAGTGGAGCGCTGCTCGCGCAGGTCCGCTGATCCGGGGCGCTTCGTCAGCACCGTCGGCCTCTGATGACACGCGAGGGACAACTCGGATGAAGAACAACAGAAAGAAGACGGCGCCCCGTGACACGCGAGGCGCGTCCCGGCCGAGGACCTACGCCAAGAAGGACTTCCCGGTGGCCGAGATCCGGCGGTTCCTCGAGCCCGGCCCGATCGTGCTCGTCAGCTCGGCGTGGAAGGGCGAGACCAACATCATGACCATGGGCTGGCACACGGTCATGGAGTTCACGCCGTCGCTCGTCGGGTGCATGATCAGCAGCGGGAACCACAGCTTCGAGCTGATTCGCCGGAGCAAGGAGTGCGTCATCAACGTCCCGACCGTGGACCTCGCCGAGACGGTGGTCAGGATCGGGAACTGCTCGGGCCGCGACACGGACAAGCTCGCCGCCTTCGGGCTCACGCCGGTCCCTGGCGCGATGGTCGGGGCGCCGCTCATCGCCGAGTGCTACGCGAACCTCGAGTGCCGGCTCGCGGATGCTCGCCTCGTGAAGGACTACAACTTCTTCATCTTCGAGGTGGTCAAGGCGCACGCCCCGACGACGCCGCGCTACCCGCGCACGATCCATTACCGCGGCGACGGCGTGTTCATGCTCTCGGGGGAGAGCACGCGCCGGTATCGCCGGCTCTTTCGTCCCGAGATGCTGTGACGCCAGGCCGAGCGCCGCGGCGCTCGCACGCCGTGGATACGGTCTGTCGACGACGCCTCACCTCGGTATGAATCGATAGATCTGCTTGTCGGAGTGCAGCTCCAGGATCTCGGTCCCGTGCTCCTCGGAGCCCGTCTTCATCGTTCCCTCGAGCACCTTGAAGGACGTCACGGCCTCCCAGTCGATCCGCTGAGCGTACGTCGTGGGATATTTCTTCTTCGTCGGCTTATAGTCCCTGGTGGTGTCCGGGAGGTACCCCGACTGCTCCGGCCTGGCGCGCAGGCGGTCCTTGCTCGCCTGGTCGTAGGCCATCCCGCGGATCACCCCGCCCTCGACCCGGAGCGAGCCCGTGAACTCTTCACGGTCCAGATCCGTGAAATGGAACCTGGTGTCTTTCTCGACCCTCAGAAGGAAATGGTGGTACTCCCTGCGGAACCGGTCCAGCTTGAGCAGTTTCCCGCTGTGCCGGTCCTTGATGGAATGGAGCGACCACGCGTGCAGGCTCAGCTTCGAGTAAGGAAACCTCTCGAGCACGTAGATCTGCGACGGGGTATGAATGTAAAGCGTCCGATCTTCCAGCCTGTAATGCGTCGCCTGGTGGTAGTGGACGTCCTCCACGGCGAAGGAGCAACCGACCATGGTCGATGTCGCCCGGGGATCGAAGGAGAGCTTGTTCCCATCGACCCGAGCGGACGTCCACATGTGATTGCACCCGTCCGACCAGTCGAAGCTGCCGTTCGCGCGGAGCCTGAACCCACCGTAGTGCTGCGGCACGAACGAGGCACGCCCGTTCTTGTAGCGCACCTCCTTCAGCTCCCACCTGTCGACGAGCTGCGGGGGCACCTCTTGCGCGCCGGCATCTGCGACGCCCGCGCGGAGGTCGTCCTCGACGTCCTCGTACTCGATAGCCGCGGCGGGGCCCGCGCCAGCGCTCGGAGGAGGCGCCGCCGCGCTGGCGCTGCTCGCCGCAGCGATCGCCGGCCGACTCGAGGGCGCCCTCGGCGCCGGGCGCGCCGGTGCCGGCGCGGAAGGCCCCTCGCGGGAGCACGCCAGCAGCGCCGCGGCCATGAGCCCGCAAAGGGCGAAGGAAAGTGCAGCGCTCGTCCTCATCGTCTCACCCACCATCCTTCCACGCACCCCTGCAAACCCGTCGCGCCCGGCAGCGGGCGCACGAGGGAGCAATCAACAATCCTCCGCGCTCAGTTCCACAGCCGCGCGACAAGGCCGTAGGTGGGGAAGGTCTGCCGGATGCCGGCCACGAGCAGCTTGCCATCGGTCGCGACCGTCATCGAGTGCACGAAGTCCTCCTCGCCGAGGAAGAGCGACTCCACGCCGTTGTCGCCGAACGTCGGATCGAGCGTGCCGTCGGGCAGGAAGCGCACCACGGTGGGCTGGCTTACCTCGTGCGCACCCACGTTGCCGGCGACCACGATGCGGCCGTCGAGTTGCAGCACCATGTCGACCGGAGCGCCGCCCGTCAGCCCTGCGAGCGCCTGCCCGGCCTGCCCGAAGCTCGTGTCGAGGCTGCCGTCCGGCCCGAAGCGCACCACGAGGAAATCGTCGGTGCCCGCCTCGACGCTCCGGGCGGCCACGAGGACGCCGCCGTCGGACTGGACCGCCATGGCCACGGGCTCCTGGTTGCCCGCCCTCGAGATGAGCTGCATTCCCAGGCGGCCGATAGCGCCTTCCCGCGTGAGCTCCACCAGCACGATGTCCCGGTCGCCGTCCTGCTCGACCCAGCTGGCCACCAGCGTCGCGCCGCGCTCGCCCCTCGCGAGCGCCGTGCCCGCGCTCGCGCCCGGGCTGCCCATGAACGGGGCGGTCCACCCCTCCGTGCCGAAGTCGTGATCGAGGTAGCCGTAGGTCGGGTTGATCGCCGCGACGAAGAGCTCGCCGTCGCGCGCGCCGGTCACGACGAGCCGCTCGGAGGCCGACAGCTCCACGGCCGCCACGCGCTCGTTGCCGCCGAGATCGATCAGCCCCTTGCCCGTGTTGCCCGAGTCGACGCTGTCCGGAGTCCCGTCGTCGCGGTAGCGCAGGAAGGCGATGTCGTTTGTGGTCTCCCCGCTCGCGTCGCCGACGAGGACCACGGAGCCGTTCAGGAGCCGCGTGATCCCGCTGATCCGCTGCGGCTTCGTGCAACCGCAGAACCTGTCCGTCACGCTGCCGCCCGCGAAGGTCGTGTCGGGCGCGCCGTCGCCGAGCAGCCGGAAGCCCTTGAGCTGCTGCCCGCCGAGGCCGCCGGTGCTGTTGCCGGCGGTCAGGATCTTGTCCTGCGCCGTCTGCCGGATGTCGTAGAGCCCCCCGCCGTCGGAGCCGAGGTTCCAGGCGGAGATGCCCGCCGTGCCGAAGCTCGCGTCGAGCGTGCCAGGCTTGCCCGTGACAACGGCGCGCACGCTGTCGGTGCGCACCGTCCCGCCGGCGGTCGCGACCAGATCGAGGTCGAACTCGGTCCCCAGCGTGAGCGCCCCGGAGGCGCCTACCTCGAGCCTGCCCGCGGTGCTGCCGGAAGGGATGGTGATGGACGGCGCGACGAGGCCGGGCGGCGGCGCCTGCACGACGACCTCGACCGGCTCGTCGAAGCCGGCGATGCGGGTGATCGCCACATCGAGGTAACCGACGCCGTTGTAGGGGACGTTGACCCCTGTCGACTGGATCGCGAACGTGAAGTCGCCCTGGGCCTGGCCCCCCTGCCCGCCCCCGCCCTCGCCCGGTCCCCCGCCGTGCGTCGCGGTGGAGGACGACGGCGACGACGACGCGACGCCGCCGCCGGTGCCGGCACCCGGGTCGAGCGACACGTCGTCGATGCCGAGGATCGCCTGGCAGCCGAGGAGCGCCACGGCGCCCCCGAGGAGGGCCGCGACGGCGGCATGGCGGGCCAGGGCGGCGGTGGTTCGATGGGGTGTGCTGGTCACGGCACGACCGAGGCTAGGCCAGCGGCACCACCGCGTCGAGGCGGCGAGCGCGGACAGCCGGAGCGTCCGCGATCTGCGCCTTCCGCCTTACGCGGATCCGAGCTCCGTGACGAAACCGCGCAGCGCGGACGCGAGCGCGAGGGGCGCCTCGAGGGGCGACAGGTGCCCTGTGCCGGGCAGGACGCGCAGGCCTGCGCCGGCGATGCGCGGCACCACCTCGCGCCGCAGGACGTCGAGGCGCTCGACCTTGTCGAGCTCACCAGCGATCAGCAGCGCCGGCGCGTCGATCGACGCAACGTCTGCGGAGATGTCCTCCAGCGACGCGACGTGCGGCCAGGCGGCCTTTGCGGCGGGCGCGCCGCGCAGGCTGTCCTCGATCACCTGCTGGCGCAGCGCGGAGCTCAGCGGACGCGCGGTCAGCACATGATCGAGCACAATCTGCCACGCGCGCGGGCGCGATAAGGCGGAGGAGCCGCCGCGCGCGCCACGACGTTCCCGCCGTGTCCATCGCCGGCCGGATCGTTGCGTCGCCCGGGAGACGGGTGCGTCGAGGTACCACGGGCACGGGCTAGTCGGGTAGGCCGGGGTCGACTACCCCCCGGCCCCCCACAGATCCGGACGTGCGGAATTCCCGCATCCGGCTCTTCGGGACACGGGTTCGCTACGAGCGGGCAGGAGCGGGGTGCGTGATGCGCGGCCGCGGAAGGGGGTACCTCTTCAGCAACCGGTGCATCCGCTCCCAGGTCATCTTGGCGTTCTGCGAGCGGCGATTGAGCCACTTGCGCCACACCGCCACGACCTCCCAGGCGAAGCGACGGAGCGCCTCCGAGTTCCCGGTGATCCCGTAGTACTCGTAGTGACCCCGCATCTTCATGGCCAGGCCCTCCTGCTGGCTGCTCAGCTCATCGTGCATGTGGTCCCTGCACCACTCCGCCACGCGCCGCAGCGCGCGGCTGAGGCGGTCCTTGGCGGTCCTGCGTTTGATCGCCCAGTTGCCTCGCCGCGACCTGCCCCAGTGATGCGTGAAGCCGAGCAGATCGAGCGTCGACGGCCACGTCGGCGACGCCCCGCCGCTCGGCGGGGGTCGTCTCTTCGGCGGCCGCTGGAACGGCAACAGGCGCGTCTTGTCCGGGTGCAGGCTCAGCCCGTACTTGCCGAATCTCTTCGGTAGCACGGCCATCACCCGGCGCGCGTCTTCTTCCACTTCGAACAGCAGCACCGCGTCGTCCGCGTAGCGGATGAGGTGTGCCCTGCCTCGGAGCCGAGGTCGGACGTCGCGCTCGAACCACGTGTCGAGCACCTCGTGCAGGTAGATGTTCGCCAGGATCGGCGAAATCACGCCGCCCTGCGGTGTGCCGGCCTTCGGGTAGCTGAGGCTACCGTCTTCCTGCACTCCCGCGTGCAGCCACTTGCTGATGAGACGGAGCAGCACGCCGTCTCGTACCCTGCGGCGCAGCGCATCCATCAGGTGCTGACGGTCCACCGTGTCGAAAAATTTTCGGATGTCGACCTCGATGACCCATCCGCCCGCCATCGCCATCGCCTTGTCCCAGAACGACGCGAGCGCTTGGTGTGCCGAACGGCCAGGCCGGAAACCGTACGAGCAGTCAAGAAAATCCTGCTCGAAGACGGCTTCCAGCACCATCGCCACCGCGCGCTGCAGGATCTTGTCCTCGAAGGTCGGGATGCCGATCGGGCGTGTTTCCCCGTTGCCCTTCGGGATGTGGACCCGCCTCACCGGCGGCGCGCGGTACGTGCCCGCCTTGGCTCGTTCCAGCAGCGACCGGAGGTTATCCTCCAGTTGCTCCGCGTAGTGCTCCGCGGTCTGCCGGTCCACGCCGGGCGCGCCGTCCTTGCGCGTTCGCCGGTAGGCTTCGCGCATCCAGTCCAGGTCGATGTGATGGGCGAGCGTCGTCAGCACCATGGTGGGTGCTTGCCGCGCCAGCTCCGCTATCCGTTCGAGTTTCGTGCAGATGGTTTCGGAGCCCGATGTCTCCTTCATCTTTCCCTCCAACGATCCCGTGCCCCGGTGCTCCCCTTCCCTCCACGGGGTCCCTCGGGTTGGTTCCCCCGCTTCCGCGGTAGTACGAGTGCACTCCGACTTCCCGCTACCCCCGCTTCGCTCGCTTGCGCTCTGCTCGGCGGTTCCACCTCTCGGTGAAGGCAGCGGGATCTCCCAGGTTCCTCGGGAAACCCTTGCGTACGTGCCCTGGTCTCTGACCCCGGCGGGTCACCGCGCCAGGCCCTGCGAGTGGGGGCTACCCGGGCTCGCTCTTGACGCGACGATGTTGCCTTCCGTTGCATTCACGACGTCGGCCCCACGACCTCTGATCTTTCGAGGCTCTATCCCACGGCCCGCACGCTCGCTGTCTACGCTTCGCGACGCCGGTCACCCGGCGCCACGCAAGACTCACTTCCGGCTGGTGGGCCAACCTTGCCGGGCGGGACTCTCACCCGCCGGGTTTCTTCGCGAAGTTTCAGCTCATCGCTTCCTCCTCGCCCAGGCTTGGCCTGGCGCACGAATACCGATCACGTTGATCGAGAGAGAAATGAACCGCCAAGGCGCCAAGGACGCCAAGATAATGTTCTTTTCTTGGCGTCCTTGGCGCCTTGGCGGCTCGAAATTCTGCTCTCTTCTGGCGGTTTCAACCCGTTTGTCGCTCTAGCCGCGCTGCGGCCGGCCGACGGCAAATGCGCCGTCGCCGAGGAGGACCTGCGCGCCGAGCGCGATCATCAGGAAGGCGACATACTCCCAGCCGCCCCCCTGGCCGGAGAACATCCAGCCGTTGGGGAGGTGCACGAGCAGCGCGCCGGCCATCACCGGCAGGAGCGCCAGCGAGACAAGGCGCGTCTGGAGCCCGGCCAGCAGCGCCGCGCCGCCGAGCAGCTCGGCGAGGAACACCGGGTACGCCGTCCAGCCCGGGAAGCCGCTCGCCGCGAAGAACGCCGCCGTGCCCGGCAGCGTGTACACGAGCAGCTTGGCGAGCGCGTGCGCCAGGAACACGGCGCCCAGCCCCAGGCGCAGCACGAGCGCGGCCAGCTCGGCCGAGCGGGGAACGGAGAGGATCGCGTCGAGACGGGTCATGGGTGATGCCTCCATGCCCCGAGGAGTAAGCCCCGGCGCCGCGCCCCGGTAGAGCGCGCCCGGGAACGAACTGTTCGCGCAGGAGAACGATCTGCGCGCTACGCCCATGAGGTCCCGCGGAAGGCGGCGACCAGGTGCTCGATGAGCCGCCGCACCCGCGCGGGCGGGCGCCGGCCGGCCGCGTGCACCGCGTAGATGCCCATCGGCCGGGGCGCGAAGGCGTCGAGCAGCGCGACAAGGCGCCCGGCCCGGAGATCCTCGTCGACCATGAAGCGCGGCAGCACCGCGAGGCCGATCCCGGCCACGGCCGCCTCGCGGAGCGCCGTCCCGTTGCTGGCCGTGAGCGGGCCGGAGACGGGGACCGAGATGCGCCCGGCGGCGCCGTAGAAGCGCCACTCGTCCTCGACGCGCAGGTGGGTGTAGCGCAGGCAGTCGTGGCGCAGCAGATCCCCCGGCTGCTCGGGCCGCCCCCGCCGCTCGAGGTAGCCCGGGGCGCCGACGACGTGCAGCGCCGTCGTGGCGAGCTGGCGCGCGACGAGGCTCGAGTCCTTGAGCTTCGTGATCCGGATGGCGAGGTCCACGCGCTCCTCCACGAGATCGACCAGCCGGTCGTTCAGCACGAGCTCGACGTGCGCGCCCGGGGTCGCCCTGAGGAACCGCGAGAGCGGCTGTGCGAGATACATCTGCGCGAAGCTGACCGGCGCGTTGAGCCGGATGTGGCCCCTGTCGGCGTCGGACGCGCCCCGCACCGCGGCCGCGGCCTCCTCGAGCACCCGCGCGCAGCGCGCGTAGAGGTTCATGCCGGCGTCCGTGACGGTGAGCTTGCGCGTGGTGCGCACGAGCAGCCGCTCGCCGAGGCGCTCCTCCAGGCGCGCGACCCGGGTGCTGACCATCGACTTCGACACCCCGAGCTCGGCCGCGGCCGCGGTGAACGAGCGGCACTCCACGACGCGGGCGAAGCACAGCATGCCGGGCAGATCGTCGAAGAGCGGATCGATCATGCGCCCACTGTGCGCGGGGCGGCGGATTGTTCGCAAGCGAGAACAGCACGAGCGCAGGGAGGAAAGGAGTCTGGCGACGGGTGCGGGAGCGGCGCTGACCGAAGGGTGCGGGGGCGATGGGGTTACTGAAGGGAGGGCGCCTGGTGCTCGGCTTCACGTCACGAGGTGCTCATCTCTGCACCGGCTGGATGGAGAGCGACGTGAAGAGACCATGGCCCCTGGCGCCGATGTGGAGACGTATGAAATCCCCCACCGCCTCGAGGAGCCGGGCGCGTTTCAGCTCGCCGCTGTCAATGCCCACAAAGCCCAGCTCGTCGCAGAGCCCCTTCACGGTGGCCTTTGCCCCCGCGTCGTCCGAGCATAAAAACACGGAGATGCGCTGCGGGGCGAGCTTGTCGCGCCCGAGCTCGGCGACCACGTGCGGGATCGTCTGGAACGCCGTGACGACCCTCGCCTGCGGCACATCGGCCGCGAGCCGCTCGGCCAGCGAGACGTCCGGCGTCGGGAGATCAACGCGGTGGTCGAAGTCGCGGTTGTTGCAGTCGATCACGACCTTTCCGGTCAGCGCCTGCGGGGCGCGCAGCAGCGCCGACGGAAAGACGCCGCGCACCGTGTAGAGGACCACGTCGCCGAACGCGGCCGCGTCGTCGAAGTCACCCGCGCGCGCCCGCTCGTGTTTCGCGGCGATGGACTCGGCCTTGGCGCGGTCCCTCGAGCCGAAGAGGACGTCGTGCCCGCTTGACGCCCAGAGCAGGCCGAACGTACGTCCCATGTTTCCTGTGCCAATCACGCCGATTTTCACGTTCGCACTCCCTTCGAGCGATCCGAGGGCAAAGGAAATCCAAACGATTCGGAAACGTCAAGCCCCAACTGCGGGACCTGCCCCGGTTGACAGAACATTCTCCTACGTGATCCGATACCCCCTGGAAGAGCGACGCTGTAACAACAACTTACCCGTGCATCAAAGGGGCCGCTTTCACTCCACAGCCAGCCTGCGGGGCGGTGGGTCAGACGAGGCGCTCATCGGGGACGCGGAGGACGTGCCGGCGGATGTGCTCGTAGTGCTTCTCCCAGTCGGTGTTGGACGCCTCGACGCGCTCCAGGTAGCTCGCCTGCACCTCCTCGAACTGGCGCGCGAAAGTCGCCCAGTCGACGCGGGTGAGCCGTCCGTCGTCCTTCACCACCTCGCCGTGGATGATCACGGTCCTCACGTCCGCCGGGCTGGCGAAGAGCACCATGGCCTGGCTGAGGTCCACGGCGCCGAGCATGTTCGGGGAACGGAGGTCGACGAGGATCAGGTCGGCCAGCTTGCCCTCCTCGAGGCTGCCGATCTCGTGCTCCATGTGGAGCACCTCGGCGCCGCCCAGGGTCGCCATGCGCAGGGCCTGATCGGTCGTGAGCTCGAGCTTGCGGATCAGCTTTCCGGGGTTCTTCGCGTTGAAATGGAGCGCATGATTGCGGATGGCGCGGGCGGACTGGAGGTGGAGCCGCATCTGGGAGAACATGTCCCCCGAGCACACCGTCTGGCAATCGGCGCCGAGCCCGACGCGATTGCCCCGTTGCAGGCACCGGAAGCCCTCGGGATCGCCGTGGCCCATCTGCATCTCGGTCTCGGGGGTCGCGGCCACGCCGGCGTTCAGGCTGCGCAGCGCGGCGAGCTCGTCCTCGCTCACGTGGTTCGCGTGCGAGACGACAAAACCCTCATCGAGGAGGCCGCGCTCGTGGGCGCGCGCGATGAGGCCCTCGCCCTGGAAGACAGGCGCATAGTGGAAGGTGATGATCCGGGCGCCAGCGTCGCGGGCGACGCGGAGGGTCTCGCGCGCGAGCGGCGCCGCGTCGACCTTGATTTTGTCGTAGGCCATGCCGAGGGTCACCCGACCGTCGTTGTCGGGCGCGGCGGCGAGGGAGCCCCCGATGCGCTGGATCTCGGCGAGCTGCCAGCCCCGCGCCGAGTCGGCCTCGTCGTAGGGCCGCCGCGCGTAGGCGTAGACGCTGCGCAGGCCCGACCTCAGGGTGGCCTGGAGGGCCTGGCGGGCGTGGTCCGCGGAGATGCTGCAATGGGAATGATCGAGGACGGTGGTCACGCCCGCGTGAATCGCCTCGCAGGCGCCCTCGAGCTGCCCATGATAGATATCTTCGGGATCGAAGAAGCGGTTTCTGGCGTCGAGCTCGAAATAACCCATGTACTCGAGCAGCGTCTGGTTGCCGGAAAAGGCGCGCATCACGTTCTTCCAGAGGTGGCGGTGGGTGTCGACGAAGCCTGGTGACACGATGTGGCCAGCCGCGTCGATGACCCGGGCCGAGGGGTGATCCGAGGGGAGGATCGTCTCGGCGATCGTGTGGATCCGGGCGCCGACGATGAGGATGTCGCGCCTGGGGAAGGTGATCTCGGGAGACAGGGCGGTGCCCTGCTTCGAGAACGTGAGGACACGGCCGTTCCGGACGAGAAGGGAGGATTGCATGCCGAGAGCGTAGAGACGGCCGGCGCTCGCGCCAGACATTGCGGCGCGCGAGCTCTGTTTCGCGGGTGGAACAATGCCGGACGGCGGGCCGTCTCCCCTCCCCGTCCGACGAGGGTCACCCCGCCTTTGCCCTGCGACGTGGCGGCGACAGCGCCGCGAGGGGCTGGCCGCGCGGCTGGAGGAGCGGCTCGCGCGCGAAGCGATCGATGACCCAGTCGACGAAGACGCGCAGCCTGGCGCTCGGGGTCTTGCTGCGCGGGTAGACGACGTGGATGGGCTTGGGGTCGGGGGTCCAGTCTTCGAGGAGGGGCACGAGCTCGCCGCGATCGAGGTGGGGTCGGGCGAGGAACGCCGGGGCGATCATGGCGCCGAGGCCCGCGAGCCCGGCGTCCAGGTAGGCGCACGAGTCGTTCATGGAGACGATGCAGCGGCCCTGCACCTCCACCCGCTCGGCGCCCCGCCTGAGCACGAACGGGATGAGCCGGCCAGTGATGGGCGAGAAGTAACTGACGACTGTGTGCGGATCCCGCGCGAGCTCCAGGGGGTGCTCCGGCGCGCCGCATCGGGCGACGTAGCCGGGGGTCGCGCAGGACATGTAGACAAACTCGCCGATGCGCCGCGCGACGAGGGACTCGTCGAGGACGCGGCCGCCGCGGATGACGCAGTCGATGTTGTCGCCGATCACGTCGACCACCCGGTCGGTGACGCCGAGGTCGATCTGGATGTCGGGGTGCCGCGTGTGGAAGTCGGGCAAGGCGGGGATGAGGAAGCGCCGGCCGATGGCGCCGGGGACGTCGACGCGCAGCCGCCCGCGGGGGTTCATGCGGGCGTGGGCCATGCTCGACTCGAGCTCCTCGAGATCGGCGAGCATGCGCAGGGCGCGCTCGTAGTAGGCGACGCCCTCGGGGGTGACCGTCACGCGGCGCGTGGTGCGGTGGAGGAGCCTGGTGCGGAGCTGGTCCTCGAGCTGCTGGATGAGGCGCGTGACGGTGGTCTTGGGGAGGCCGAGGGAGTCGGCCGCGCGCGTGAAGGTGCCGCCCTCGACGACGCGAACGAAGGCCTGCATCGCGGCGAACTTGTCCATGGCTGCTCGACGGGCTCCGCGCCGAGACCGTACCGGCGCGGCGCCGGCGCCGCCACCGGCGCGGCGCGTCGGGCCTCGACCAGGCACCCGCGCGCAGCGCGCGTAGAGGGTCATGCAGGTGGTCGCCTCGACCTCACCTTCGTCGAGGCCGGCTCATCCGTTGATTGACTTATTTATCAACCAAGGAGCTCGCCGTCCAGCGAGCCGTGCTACCCTGCGTGCGCCCGAGCGGGGCCGGGCGTCTCGATCAGGCCGCTCCTTGTCGATGTCTGCCGCTCCTCCGCCAGGAGGAGGGGCGCCGCGCGCGATCGGCGCGCGATCAGCTGGATTGCGCCGCGGATCTCTGGCCGCGGGTGCGGTGTTCACGGAGCGACGGGGGCGCAGGCGCCCGGGGAGACAGCCTTCCCTCGGACATTCAACACACCTGGAAGAAAGGCAGATGATGAGAACGGTCAATGCGCCCTGGATTGTCGTGCTCGCCTCGCTTGTCCCCATCCTGGGCTGCGCCAGCGAGCCTGAGAGCACGAGCCCTCCGACCGAAGAGCCCACGGCGGGCCCGACGTTCCACAAGGACGTGGCGCCCATCCTGCAGAAGCGATGTCAGGGGTGCCACTCGCCCGGCGAGATCGCGCCCTTCAGCCTGACCAGCTACGCCGACGTGAAGCAGGTTTCGCAGCTCGTCGTGGCGCGGACCGAGGACCGGTCGATGCCGCCCTGGGGCGCCGTGGAGACGGACGAGTGCGCGCCGCGCTTCCCGTGGAAGGACGACAGCAGGCTCTCCGACGTGGAGCTCGCGACCCTCAGGGCCTGGCACGAGGCGGGCGCCCCCGAGGGTGACCCCGCGGCCGCGCCCGCCGGGGCCGAGTCGCCGACGCGCAATGGCTTCGAGGGCGTCAGCGCGACGATCGAGCCAGCGAAGCCGTACGTGACGGGCGGCGACGCCGACCAGTTCCGCTGCTTCGTCATGGATCCGAAGCTCACGCAGGACACGTTCGTGAGCGGCATGAACGTGCTCCCGGGCAACTCGAAGGTCGTCCACCACGTGGTGGTGTTCACCGACCCGTACGCGGAGAGCGAGGCCCTGGCCGACGCAGACGGCGGCTATGAGTGTTTTGGCAGCTCAGGAGTCCGGGACACCCAGGTCCTCGGCGTGTGGGTGCCGGGCGGGCGGCCGACCGAGTACCCTGCGAACACCGGCTTCCTCGTCCGCGCGGGGTCGAGGCTGGTGATGCAGGTCCACTACCACCCGGCGGGCACCGTCGCCGAGCCTGACGCGACAAGGATCCAGCTGCGGTTCCTCCCGGAGCCGCCCGAGTACAGGGTCGTCTTCCTGGCGTTCGGCAACTTCCCGTCGCAGTTCCCGAGCGGCGACGGCCTCCAGCCGGGGCCCAACGACAGGGATGGGGTCGAGTTCTTCGTCCCGGCAGGGGTCAAGGACCACACCGAGACGATGAAGATCACCCTCCCCGAGGAGTTCATGGGCGAGCCGCTGGTGGACGGCATCAAGCTCTACAGCGCGATGACCCACATGCACTATGTCGGGAGAGACATGCTGGTCGAGGTCGAGCGCCCGAGCCCGCAGGGCGGCGACCCGGCCGAGGAGTGCGTGGTCCAGACGCCGAAGTGGGACTTCAACTGGCAGCAGACGTACGCCATCGATGCGCCGATCGAGGAGCTCCCCACCTTGAAGACCGGCGACACGATGAGCTTGCGCTGCCGCTACGACAACACGCTGGACAACCCCTTCGTGAAGAGGGCGCTCCTCGAGGAGAACCTCAACGCGCCCAGGGATATCGTCCTCGGCGAGAGCACGCTCGACGAGATGTGCATCGCCCTCTTCAACGGGTTCGTCAAGAACTGACGGGCAGGGCCAACGGGAGGTATTGCCAAGTTGCCGAGCCCGAAAGTCCCTGCTCATCTCATCGCACGGCGCGGGGGCCCTGCCGGACTCACCTGCCCCTCGCGCTTGCGGCTCATTCTGGACCCATCATTCTGGAACGACCGGTCCAGAATGAGCGCAGGCACGAGGACAACTGGGCCGATCCGAGACGGCGACGTGTGCTTCAACGGCGTGTGCCAGCCGTTCGACATCCCGCGGTGAGCCTGCCTTCCCGGAGCTGTCGCACCCGCCGCGCCGGCCAGGCGCAGAGAGGGTGAGGACCGTTCAGAGCGTGTCCTGGCGGTTCAGCACGGCGTTGAAGAGCGTCGGCGGCACGCGCAGGCGCTCGTCGCCCTCGTAGAGCGAGCGCAGCTCGGCGAAGCTGGCGTCCGGCGAGCGCGTGATCGCGGCGAGCCGATCGAACAGCGCGAGGTGGTCGTCGCGCAGCGGCTCGTCGGGGCCGACCATCGCGCCCCAGTCATCCCAGGGCAGCATCTCCATGCGGTTGAGCGCCGCGAGATCGCGCACGACGTTCCCGGCGATGAACCAGAGCCCGCGCATGTCGAAGATGCCGAACTGCGACGGATCGGCCTCCCCGGCGCGGCACTTCGCCCAGGCGTCGCCCGCGACAACGAAGCGATCGCGCGGCACGTCGAGCACGTCGAAGTCCGGCTTCAGCGCCGCCGCCTGGACGTCGTCGATCTGCGCGTCGACGAGGACCCAGCGCGACTCGGCGGCGTTCCAGTACTCGCAGACCCAGTGGTCCAGGAACTCGCCTGGCGTGAAGTAACCGCCGAAGCCGCAGCGCGCCCGCGCAGGGACCCCCTTGGCGCGCAGCAGGGCGGCCAGGAGCACCGTGAATTGACGGCAGGTGCCGACGAGGCGCGCGCCGGGCGGCCGGGCGACGGAGAGCGGCTGATCGCCGAGGGCGAGGAGGCGATCCAGCATCCGGTCCGCGGGACGGAGGTGGGACTCGCTGCGGCGCTCGTCCGAGAGCTCCACGCCATAGGCCTGCGCCCAGTACTGGTGCAGCAGCAGGCCCTGCACGACGCGGACGAGCGAGGCCACGTCGCGCGGCAGCTCGTCGAACCTGGGCGCGTGCGCGCCGCCGGACGTCATCGCCGCGGGGCGCGCGTAGAAGTCGAGGATCTCCTGTGCTGCCGTCATCGTCCGTCCTCCACGAGGTGTGTTGCTCCGGGGGTGCTGCCGTCTGCCCGGAGGAGCTTCACATGAAGGCGGGAGCGCGGGAAGGCGGGAAGAGCTCGGGGTCCCTCCCTGGCAGCGGGGAGATTGCGGCAGAAAGAACAGCGATTTCCACAAGTTCCGGCTGACGGTCGGCCGGCGCGCTTCTCTCCTCGCTGATCTGCCGGCGGCGCGTCGGTCAGGGCAAGGCGGTGGTGATCACGTCCTTCGTGGTCGCGGTGCTCTGGCCGGGGCGGTCGACACAGGACGGGTAGTACTGGCCGGCCCCGTTGAGGTTCTGGCAGACCCGGTCGCATGGCCCGACGATGCGGATCACCCCGCACTCCACGATCTGGCCCCCGGAGATCAGGTGGCCCGCGGCGCAGTCGCGCTGGTAGGCGCGCGAGTTGTCGACCGTCGCGCTGTTGTGGCAGGCGTTGACGTAGGGCTGCGCGGCGAACAGGTTGCCCCAGAAGGCCCCCTCGACGTCCGGATAATCGATGAGCTCCCGGCTGGAGGAGAGCGTCTTCAGCGGAGTCCGCACCGAGCGGGCGGAGAGGAGGACCGGTACTTGATAGTAGTTCACGCGCGCCGCCACGCAGCTGGAGACCATGCGCTGCCCGAGCTCGTCGAGCGGCCCGCTCGCCCAGGTGGGCGCGACGCCGAGCAGCCCGGGGTAGCTCTCGCGGTGCATGGTGCCGCTGGAGTCCGTCCACGAGAAGGCGAAGGACTCCGTGCTGCTCAGGGCGCAGTTCGTCGCATAGCGCACGAACTCGCGCGCCAGCGCGCCGTTCGGCCCGGGATCCTGGATCGCGGCGAGGTTCTGCGCGCTGAGGCCATTGAGGTTCAGGGCGTTGAGGTTCAGGGCGTTGAGGTTCAGGGCGTTGAGGTTCAGGGCGTTCGCGCAGAGCGCGTTGCCGCCCACGAGGGCCCCCTGGGATTCCCCCACAGGCTCATCCCACGCACCGGTGTCCACCACCTCGGCGGCGCAGCCCGACAGCACCCCAGCCCAACCAAGCACGATGAATGCCCGCTTGAGAGACATGGATTCCCCCCTGTTCCTGGCGCATGACCCGGCGGCTCCCTGCGCGCGACGCGGCGCGCGCGGGCCCACCAACCACCGCCCATCGATGTTCGCGGGATGGGTTCAATATTCTACCTTTCCCCGAACTGTCGCGCCGGTGAAAGGTGATTCAGCGGCGGCGAGGTGGGTGTCCGGAGCGTCCGTTTCTGTCAGCTTTGTCAGCTCCGCGCACCAGCGACGGAGGCGACCGCCCATGACCGTCGGAATGGTGGAGGTGGCCGCGAGGGCGCGGTCGAGCTGCGCCCGGGCATCGGCGTGCCGGCCGCGGCGGAGGGCGGCGAGGGCCCGTGCCTCGAGCACCTCGATCCGCTCCTGCCCTACCGAGCAGCGCGCGGAGCGCTCCTCGAGCGCGGCCCACGCGGCGCGGTCGTCGTCGCGGGTCGCGAGCTCGATCATCGCGCAGAGCACGTCCTCCGAAGGCTTCAGCGCCTCGCAGCCGGCTTCATCTTGCGCCGCGCGGAGCCGCAGGGCGATCCCGCGAGCGCCCGCCTCGTCGCCCTGGTAGAGGCGCAGGCGGGCGGTCAGGAGCGCCACGGCGATCGACGCGTGGCGATCGCCGCAGCGCGGCGCTATCGCCTGGACGGCGCGCGCATGGGGCGTCGCGGCCGCGAGATCGTCCATCAAGTACAGGTACTCGGCGAGGTTGTAGCGGCCGACGAGCTCGAGCGCGGGCTGGCCGAGGTCGTGCCCGAGCGCGATGGTGCGCTCGAAATCGGCGATCATCCCGGCGCGGTCGCCCTGGAGGGCCCGCGCGAGCCCGCGGTTGTTGAGCGCAGCGCCGAGGTGCATGAGATCGCTGCGCTGCTCACAGCTGAGGATCACCGCGTCCAGATCGTGTACCGCCTCCTCGACGCGGCCGAGGCTGGCCAGGATGAAGCCGAGCAGCAGCCGGGCGATGATGTGCGTCTCGTGGCCCTCGTCCCCGAGCCGCGCAGCTTGCGCCGCGGCGCGCGTCAGCACCGCGGCGGCCTCGTCCTCGCGGTCGACGCGGTGGAGCGAGCGGCCCACGCCGAGGAGCAGACGGGCGCCGAGCAGGGGTGAGGCCACCCGGTCGGCGAGGCGCTCGGCGGCCGCGACCCGCCAGCTTGCCGCCCGGTACTCGCCTGTCCAGTCGAGGATCATGGCCTCGTCGAGGAGGAGCTCGATCTCCGCCCCTGGCGCCGACGCCGCGGCCGCCTCCTCGCGCGCCGCGGCGAGGTCGGCGAGGGCCTCCGTGCAGCGCCCGAGCCGGAAGCGAGCGAGGCCCCGCGCGCCGCGCGCCGCAGGGAGCAACGCGCCGAGCAGCGCCTCGACGCGCCCGTAGCAGTCCTCGGCGTCGAGGTAGGCCCGGCGCGCGGCCGCGAGCTCGGCGCCGCGGACGAGGAGCGACGCCGCCCGGGCGGTCAGGCCGCCGCGCTCGCAGTGCGCCGCGAGCACCAGCGGATCGGTCTCGCCCGCGGCCTCGAGCCAATCGGCGGCGAGGCGGTGGCCGAGCGCTCGATCGTCCGCGGTGAGCTGCGCGTAAGCGCCCTCGCGCAGGAGCGCCTGGCGGAAGGAGTACTCCTCCTCGCCGGGGAAGCGGCCCTCGCGGTGGCGGACGCAGAGCTCCCCGGTGACGAGCGCGGAGAGGTGATCCGCGAGCGGAGCGGCCTCGCCGCCCCCGAGCAGGTGCGCGACGGCGCCTCGCCAGAACACCTCGCCGAGCACGCTGGCGGCGCGCAGGATCCGGCGCGCGGGGGGCGGGAGCGCCTCCAGCCGAACCTGCACCATCGCCACCACCGTCTCGGGCAGCGCGTCGCCCCGGCCTTCCGCCGTTGCGCGGATCAGCTCCTCGAGGAAGAAGGGCTGGCCCTCGGACTGGGTGACCAGACGATCGATGAGCGCCCCGTCGGCCGCGTCGCCCAGCGCCTCCCGCGCGAGCTGCCCGCACGCCCTCGGCGAGAGCTGCCTGAGGCAGAGCTCCTGCCGCCCGCGCTCGGCCCAGAGATCGGGGTACGCCTGCTTGATCTCGGGGCGCGCCGTGGCGAGCACGACGAGCGGTTGGTCCGCGAGCTCGCGCAGCACCGTGTCAATGGCCGCGACGGAGGCGCGATCGGCCCAGTGCACGTCCTCCAGCGCGAGCACCACCGGCTGGGCCGCGCACTCGGCACGCAGGAAATCGCGGAGCGCGCGCTGCATCTGCTCGCCGAGCAGCTCGGGATCCTGCCGGGCGGCGCGGAGCGGGAGGCTGTCCTCGTCGGGGAAGGGGACGCCGGCGAGCTCGCCGAGGAACTCCTCGATCCGGCGCCGATCCGCCTCGGGCACGCGGCGGGCGACGCGGGCCCGGAGGAGCGCGCGCCGCTCCTCGATAGGCTCGCCGCCCTTGATCCCCGCCGCGCCCCGGATCGCCTCCCCGAGCAGGCCGCCGATGGATCCCGCGCGCAGCGGATCCCCGAGCCCCGCCCAGATCTCCGCGGGCGCACCGGCGCGCCGGAGGGCCGCGAGGTGCTCCTGGAGGAGGCGGGACTTGCCCATGCCCGCGGCGCCGATGACGAGCACCGCCCGGGCGGCGGGCTCGCCGGCGCAGGCGGCGAAGGTCTGCCCCAGCAGGCGGAGCTCGTGATCGCGGCCGACGCAGGGCGTGGGCCTGCCGAGGAGCGGGCGCCACGGCTCGGCGGTGTTGCGCTCGCCGCGAAGCTCGAGGGCGCCGGACGTGGTGATCGCGGCCTCGAAGCGGGCCTCGAGCAGCCCGGCGGTGGTCTTGTCGAGGAGGATCTGCGGCACGCCCGTGCGGCCCACGCTCTGGAGCAGCTCCACCGCGCGCTGGATGGCGTCGCCGACCGGCAGGCCGCACCCGAGCTCGCCCCAGCCGACGGTGATCGCGATCGGGCGATCGGGGACGCGCTCCCGCAGGGCGAGCGCGCAGCGCGCGAGCTGCGCGGCGACGTCGGTCGGCACGTGCGGGCGGCCGAAGATGAGCACCGCAGTACCGTCGGCGAGCAGCTCCAGGCGCCCCTCGAAGCGGGCGGCGACCTCGCGGAGCGTGCCGGCGTAGGCGCCCACCTCGCAGACCGAGAGGGTGGCGTCCAGCGCGCAAGTTGGCGCGCGGCCCACCACCGCGACGCCGTGGAAGCGGCGCTCGCTGCTGGTGAGCGCGGGGCTCGTGGGTGCCGAGATCAACCCGCCGTGGACTTCCTGCGTCGCGAGCGCGGCGTGTGCCGCGGCCCCGTCGCGCGGGCGCCGCGCCGGATCCTTCTCGAGCATCTGCGAGAGCAGCGCGTCGAGCCACGGGGGCGCGACGGGGCAGAGCTCCGACAGGCGCGGCGGCTCGTCGAAGATGATCCTGGCGAGGAGGGCGATCAGGTGATCTGCCTGGAACGGCGGGGCGCCGGTGAGGCACTCGAAGAGCACGCAGCCGAGCGAGAAGATGTCGGCGGGCGCGCCGACCTCATCGCCGCTGCGCGCCTGTTCCGGGGCCATGTATTCGGGCGTGCCGACCAGCATCCCGGCGCCGGTGATCGGGACCATGCCCGGGAAATGGGCGATCCCGAAATCGAGGAGCTTGGGCTCCGCGATCCGGCCGCCGACCAGGAAGATGTTGGCCGGCTTGAGATCGCGGTGGACGATCCCCCGCGCGTGGGCGGCGCCCAGGGCCGCAGCGACGCGCGCCCCGAGCTCCACCGCCTCGGCGACCGTGAGCCGCCGCCGCGAGAGGAGGCGGGAGAGGTCCTCTCCCTCCAGCCACTCCATGACCAGGAAGGGCGTGTTCTCGCGCGCGGCGTTGTAGGCAATGTACCGGACGATCCCCGGGTGTGCGAGACGGGCGAGGAGCTCCGCCTCCCGCGCGAAGCGCGCGAGGTGGTGCGGCGACGGATCGTGCAGCACCTTGGCGGCGACCCGCCTTCCGGTGGTGACGTCACAGGCGCGGTAGACCGCCCCCATCCCTCCGGCCTCCGCGAGAGCTTCGACGCGGAAGCGCCCCCCCAAGAGCTCCCCCGAGCGCACGCGTCGAGGATAGACGGAGAACGCGGTTCGTCCAGCGATAGTCTGGCTTCTGGCCGCGGATCCTGCGCGCGCGGCGCCCCGGACGCATCGATGGTTTTTCCCGATTCCGACCCTGACCGTTCATCGATCCAGGTTGGTCTGGTGGACTGTTCGGCAAGTGTGAGACCAATAGCGTCGTTGAGAGTCAAGCTGGTTGATGGTCTCTCGTTCGTGCTGGCTGATGGCCATTGTGCCGGTGAGCGGGCCTCGATCGCCACGGTCAGGAAGCCCGAGCCGCACCCCCGCATCGGCACCGTCATCGCGCGCGACGCTGGTGAACGCGCGCGACAACTCCTGCGACTAGCACCTCGTCACCCAGGTTCGTCCCTGGTTTCACGTGAGGTCTTGCCGAGTTGCCGGGCCCGGAAGCCCTGCTCATCGCGCGGCGCGGGGCCCCCTGCCGGACCCGGGTCACCCTCGCCCCCGCCGCGCATTCTGGACCGATCATTCTGGAACGACCTGTCCAGAATGCGCCGCGGACCCGGGTCACCCTCGCCCCCACCGCGCATTCTGGACCGATCATTCTGGAACGACCTGTCCAGAATGCGCCGCGGCCCCGGGTCACCCTCGCCCCCGCTGCGCATTCTGGACCGATCATTCTGGAACGACCTGTCCAGAATGATTCGCAGGGGAGGATCGACAACCTTCGCCCTCGCGGACCAGCACGCCCGCGCGCGCGGCGGCCTGGCGCCGTCACCTCGTCTTCGGGCGCGGGGCGCGGACCTGGGCCTTCAGCCAGCCGTCGATCGCAAGGTCGATCTCCTCGAGCACGCTCTCCCTGGTCCGCCCCGCGGACTTGAGAAGATCGAGCGAGTGATCGCCGCCCTCGATCACGTGCAGGGTGGCCCGCTTCTTGAGGCGCTTCAGGACGGGCCGGAGGAGCGCCAGATCGCAGAGCGGGTCGCGCGTGCCCTGGAGGAACAACAGCGGCGCGGGGATCGCGGGGAGGTGCGCGTCCCGGAGCGGGGCGCGCTTGCCCGCGGGGTGCAGCGGATAGCCGAGGAACAGCAGCCCGTCCGCGCGGACGCCGCGGGCCGCGAGGAGCGACGCGATCCGCCCTCCCATCGATTTGCCGCCGATCACCAGGCGCTCCGGCCTTTCCTCGAGCACCCGCTCGATCGCCGCCTCGTAGGCCTTCTCGAGCAGCGGCGGCCGGTCGGGCGCCTTCCGGCCGAGCTCCTTGTAGACGAAGTTGAAGCGGAGCACGGTGTGCCCGCGCGCCATAAGCCGCCCGGCGACGTCGACCAGGAGCGGCGCGTGCATGTCGTTGCCGGCCCCGTGGCCGAGCACCACGGCCACGCCGGAGCGCTTCGCGCGCGTCCTCGGGGCGTGGATCACCCCCGAGACAGGGCTGCTGCCGGGGATCGGGATGGAGACGGAGCGCTCGGCCATGGGGACGGTCCATGCCATGGATCGCGGCCGCTCGTCGAGGCGCACCTCGGTCCGGCCGAGCGCTGGCCACCAGCTGTCGGCAGACGCAGCGAGCCTACCAGGGAGGCTGTCCGCTGGTGACGAACCGCGTGCAGTGCATCCAGTAGGGTGTCGCTGGTCGCTGGAGCAGGCCAGTTCCTCGCCCGACGGGCTCTTGCACGGGTGCTTCTTGCGCGGGCGCTCCAGCGAATGGATCACCCAAACGGCCACTCGGGTCCTTCCTTCGATAGAACGTCACATCCTCGAACCGCCGTCGCGCGTACCCGGAAGATCGCGCAGATCGTGAGAATCGTCTCCGGCGGATTCGAACCGACGAATTGCTCGGCTCTGCGAGCGCGGCCGCGATCCATCGACTATCCTCTCGCGCCGATGAACATTCCTGTCCTCGCGTGCGCTCTCGCGGCAGCCGTCCTCGCCGCGTGCTCGAAGACGCCCTCGGACGCTATATCGACGGACGCGGGCGCGCAGCGCGCCGCGCGGCTCCGCATCGCCGTCGTGCCGAAGGGGACAACGCATGAGTTCTGGAAGAGCGTCCACGCGGGCGCGGTGAAGGCCTCGCGCGAGCTCGATGTCGACATCGTGTGGAAGGGGCCGCTCAGGGAAGACGACCTCAAGGGGCAGATCGACGTCGTCTCCAGCTTCGTCGCGCAGGGCGTGTCCGGCATCGTGCTCGCGCCGCTCAACGACGCGGCGCTGAAGGCGCCGGTGCACGCCGCGGCGCAGGCGAAGATACCGGTCGTGGCGTTCGACTCCGACCTCGCCGGCGACGAGCACGTGAGCTTCGTGGCGACCGACAACCAGGCGGCCGGGAGGCTCGCGGGAGAGCACCTCGGGAAGGCGATCGGCGGGAAGGGCAATGTCGTCGTGCTCCGCTATCAGGAGGGCTCGGCGAGCACGCAGAACCGCGAGAAGGGCTTCCTCGACGCGGTGCGCGCGATGCCCGGGATCACGGTCGCGAGCGAGAACCAGTATGGCGGCGCGACAACGGAGACGGCGTTCAAGAAGAGCGAGAGCCTGCTCCTCGCGCAGAGGGCGGCGGAGGGGACGATCGCCGGGGTGTTCACGCCGAACGAGTCGACGACCTTCGGGATGCTGCAGGCGCTCCGCAAGACGAACGTCGCGAGGAAGGTGAAGTTCGTCGGCTTCGACGCGTCGGACAAGCTCCTCGGCGCGCTGCGCGACGGCGACATCGAGGCGCTCGTCGTGCAGGACCCGTTCACCATGGGCTACGAAGCGGTCAAGACGATGGCGGCGCACCTCCGCGGCGAGAAGGTCGAGCGGCGCATCGACACGGGCGCGCGCGTCGTCACGAGGCAAAACCTCGATGATCCGGCGGTGAAGGAGCTCGTGAAGCCCGACCTCGCCCGGTGGCTCGGGGAGTGAGCGGCCCGTGGCTGGAACGCGCGCGCCCCTCCTGGAGGTGACGGGACTCGCGAAGGCGTTCGGCCCGAATGCGGTGCTGCGCGACGTGTCGCTGCGGGTGGCGCCGGCGAGCATCCACGCGCTCCTCGGCGAGAACGGCGCGGGCAAGACCACGCTGACGCGCATCCTGCTCGGCATGGAGCGCGCGGACGCAGGCACGGTCCTGCTCGGGGGAGCGCTGTATGCGCCGGCGTCCGCCCAGGCAGCGCGCCGCGCGGGCGTCGTCCTCGTCCCGCAGGAGCGGACGCTCTGCGCCCACCTCACGGTCGCCGACAACGTGGTGCTCGGGATCGAGCCGGCCGCGCGCGCGCGGCTCGGGATCCGGGACCGCGCGCGCTCGCGCGCTGTCGCGCGGGAGGCGATCGCGCTCGTCGCCGCCGACCCGGCCCGTGTGCCGCTCGACGCGCCGGCCGGGGAGCTCGGCGTCGCCGATCAGCAGATCGTCGAGATCGCGCGAGCGCTCGCGCAGGGCGGCGTCCGCGAGGACGGGCGGCTCGCGGCGCGGCTCCTCGTCCTCGACGAGCCGACCTCGAGCCTGGGCCACGAGGACGCCGCGCGCCTGTTCGATCGCGTCCACGCCCTGCGAGACGCCGGCCTCGCGGTGCTGCTCGTGACGCACTTTCTCTCGGACGTGGCCGCGCACGCGGACCGGTACACGGTGCTCCGCGACGGCCGCGTCGCGGGCGAAGGGGACCCGCGCGAGACGGCGCCGGCGCAGATCGTCCGCGAGATGCTGGGCCGCGCGCTCGAGGCGGCGCGCGAGGACGCGGCGGCCGAGGCGGCGCCTCCGGGCAGCGGCGAGGTGTTGCTCGACGCGAGGGACGTCTCCGGCGTGAAGCGGCCGGAGCGCGCCTCGCTGACGCTGCGCCGGGGCGAGATCCTCGGCATCGCCGGCCTCGTCGGCTCGGGGCGCACGGAGCTCCTCCGCATCCTCGCGGGGCTCGACCCGAAGCGCAGCGGCGCGGTCACGCTGCGCGCGCCCCGCGGCGTCGGCCTCCTCAGCGAGGATCGCGGCGGGGAGGGCCTGATGCTCGGCCGCTCGATCGCCGAGAACGTCTGGCTCTCGCCGCGCGCGCCGCGCTTCGCCGCGCCGGGGTCGCTCCTCGCGGAGGCGTCGCGCTGGATCGAGAGGCTCGCGATCCGCGCCGGAGGGCCGGACCAGCGCGCCGGCGAGCTCTCGGGCGGCAACCAGCAGAAGGTCCAGATCGCGCGCCTGCTCCGCGAGGACGTCGACGTGCTCCTCGTCGACGAGCCGACGCGCGGCATCGACGTCGCGAGCAAGGCGCAGGTGCTCTCGCTGCTCCGCGATCTCGCGGGCGCCGGCAAGGCCATCGTGCTCGTGTCGAGCCAGCTCGACGAGCTCGTGACAACGTGCGATCGCATCGCGGTCCTCCGTCGAGGGACGCTCGGGCCGCCGCGGCCCGCGTCGTCGTGGACCGAAGCGTCGCTGCTCCTGGAGGCCTCCTCGTGAAGAAGCGCCCGCCGTGGGTCGGTCCGCTCGTCGCCCTGGTGCTCGTCTACGCGCTGTTCGCGGCGCTCACGCCCGACACGTTCCTGCGCAGCCAGAACCTGCTCACGATGGCGCGGCAGACGGTGGTGGTCGGCATCTGCTCCGTCGGCATGACCCTCGTCATCGCGACCGGCGGGATCGACCTCTCCACGGGCTCGCTCGTCGCGTTCACGACGGTCATCCTCGCGCAGCTCCTGCGCGCGGGGGTGCCGGCGCTCCCGGCCGCGCTCGCCGCCACGGCGGCGGCGGGCCTCGCGGGCGTCCTCACCGGGACGCTTGTGGGGCGGGCGCGGATGACGCCCTTCGTCGTGACGCTGGGCACGATGAGCGCGCTCCGCGGCGCCGCGAAGGGGCTCGCGTCCGAGCAGAAGATCGACGCCGATCCGCGCGGGCTCGACGCGCTGCTCTCGGCCGACCTCGCCGCGCCCGGGCTGTGGCTGACGGTGGTCCTCGCGCTCCTCGTGTTCGCCGTGCTCGCGTTCACGCGCTTCGGGCGCCACGTGTTCGCGGTCGGCAGCAACGAGGCCGCGGCGCGGCTGTGCGGCATCGACACGGGGCGCGTGAAGATCGCGGTGTACACGCTGTCGAGCCTCCTCGCCGGCGTCGCGGGCGTGATGGAGTTCTCGACCCTGACGGTCGGCGACCCGACCGACTCGGTGGGCCTCGAGCTCGAGGTCATCGCGGCGGTCGTCATCGGCGGCGCGCCGCTCTCGGGCGGCGAGGGGAGCATCGCGGGGAGCGTGATCGGAGCGCTGCTCATCACGGTCATCCGGACCGGCGGCGTCCACCTCGGGCTGCCGAGCTGGGTGCAGGAGATCGCGACGGGCGCGATCATCGTGGTCGCCGTCGCCATCGACAAGGTGCGGCGCGCGCGTCGTGCCCGCGGGACCGCGCGCTGAGCCACGCGCGCCGAGGCCCTGCGCCCGCGCGCGTGGCTCAGCGCGCGGCCCGCGGCGCTGCCGCCGGTCACGGGCCCGGCGGCGGCGCTGCCGCCGGTCACGGGCCCGACGGCGGCGGCCGCCGCGGGGCGGCGGTGCCGGGGGACGAGGCGCGACGCGCGATCACCCACCGGGTCGGCTCGACCTGGCCGCCCTCCTCCCGCACGGCGAGATCGACCAGCGCGACCATCCGTCTCGAGACCTCCGCGAACGTATCCTCCGCCTCGCGGTCCGCCGGCAGCCGATCCGGCAGCGTGGGGCGCGTGCGGTGGATACGGTAACGCTCGGGCAGGCGCGGCCCCGGGAAGGCCCGGCGCAGCTCCTCCATCCCGCCGAGGAGCGCCACGAGCGAGCCCATGGTCGCGGTGCCGTTGTCGGAGTCCCACCCGGCGAGGGTGCCAATCTGCACGGTGCGCCGGAAGCTCCCCCCGCCGAGCAGGAGGGCCATCGTTCCGGTCGCCAGGTTGATCGCGGACTCCGTGAACCCTCGATAGACGAAGCCGTACGCCGGGGCCTGCTCCTGGTAGCGGCGCGCGATCGCGTCGCGGACGCTCTCCCAGTCGTCGGGATCCTCGACCGATAGCGCGGCGGAGAGCACGAAGTCGATGACGTCGGCGGCCTTCGACGCGTCCGGCAGGTAGCTCCTGGCCTCGCGGACGATGCGCACGATCTCCTCTCGCCGCGGCTTCTCCGGATCGACGGTCGCCGCGAGCGAGAAGAGGAGCACGTAGAACTGCGCGGCGTGGGCGGCGTGCTCGCGGGCCGTGGTCCGGATGGGGAGGTCGGCGATCCGCAGCGCGAGCTCCGGCATGCCGGGCGCGAGGGCGCCGAAGATCTCCGTGGTGAGCTGCGCGTCGATATGGAGCGCGTCCGGGTTGAGCGCCGGATCGCTGGTGGCGGGGGGCAGCACGCCTCGCTCCATGAGGTCGCGCGCCCTCCGGTTCGATACCCAGATGAATTCGTTGATGTGCGCGCGCCACCCGTCCCGGATCTGCTCGGGCGAGAGGAAGAGCGTCCCCGCCTCGGTCATGAGGTGCAAGTAGACATACTCGATGTCGGTGTCGTCGTCGGCCAGGCAAGGATCGAGGAGCACGAAGTCGATCCGCGCCCCGTCGCGGCCTTGGGGCTTCCCCCAGTCGTCGTCGGTGAAGAAGGGGCGCTCGGTGCGGACGCCTTCGGTCCGCAGCCCCGTCCAGTTGGCGATACAGGCGCCGATCCACATCGCGCGGAGCCGCTCGGCGTACGCCGCGCGATCGAGCTGCGTCCGCGCCCTGGAGGACATTCCCGGCGCGTCCCCTTGCTCCAAGGGATCGGCCAGCGCGCAGCGCGGCGCGTCGCCTGCGGCCGCGAGCGGTGAGATCGCGAGGAGCGCGAGCAAAAGGCCGCACGTGCGCGCAGAAGGCCGGACGCGGGACGTTCCTTGGACAGGGCGCCTTTCCCGACGAGTGCGCATGAATTACCCCTCGGATGCGCGGCCGGAGGGTCGCGCCTGGTCTCGCTGCGCGGTAGTGCAAGCGAGATGCCGAGTCGCGCCCGCTCCCCCGGCGCCGCACGCAACATTAAGGTACGATCATGAATGCCACCGCTCAAGGCCGGCGCGCCGCAGGCGTGCGCCTGGACCTCCTCGTCTCCCGCGCGGTCCGCCACTGCCTCGGCGCGTCATTCGCCATCATGCCGGGCGCCGCGTCGATCTCTCCGGTGCTGGAACATCTCCTCTCCTTTCACCCCGGGTGGGTCACCCGGAGCGTGACCACGCACGATCCCTCGGGCGGCAACGACGATGGATATCGCGCCGGTGTCGCGCTCGAGGGGGAGCATAGGGTGCTGTTCCATGCCCGCGGCGAGGGGAGAATCACGCGGATCTGGATGACCGCGCCGCGCGCGGAGCTCGAGAAGCCGGGCCAGGAGATCTGGATCGAGATCGACGGGCGCACGGCCTTCCGCGGCTCGACCCGCGATTTCTTCGAGGGCCGGGGCCTCTGGCAGCCGCCCCTCACGCTCGGCGTCGACGCGAGCTCGGGTGCATTCACCAGCTACGTCCCTTTCGCCTGGTCCAGCGAGGCCAAGGTCCGCTTCCGGGGTGTTCCCATCTATTACCAGGTCACCTACCGCGAGGGCCCCGGCGCCGCGGCGGGCCCGACGCCCGAGGAGCTCGCGCGGTTCATGACCGAGGACTGGACCGCCGCCCTGCCCTCCCCGTCACCCCGGCAGGCCCCTACCCCGGGCGCCGCGCTCGTCCTGGCGACAGGCCCCGCCACTGTATCGGGCCTCGATGTCCGGATCCCTGCGGCGAGCTTGAAGGACCTGGAGGTGAGGATCGGAGATCAGCCGCCCGTGCCCGCTTCCTTCTTCTTCGGCCTGGCCAGCGCGGGCGCCGAGGACGACGGCGGGTGGACCACCTTCCGGAGCGCGCTGCACGCCGCCTGGGCGCCCGGCGCCGCGGGGGCCGGCAGGCTCGCGACGCGGCTGCCCATTCCGCTGGCCGAGGGAGAGGCGCTCTCGCTCGAGGCCGCGTCCGGGGGGTCGATCGCGCGCATCGAGGCGGCCGTCGATCTCGCGCCCGCCCGCCCCGGCGTGCGGCTCCTGGCGCAGTACCGCGATCAGGCAGCCCCGGGGCGCGAGACGACGATGTCCCTCTTCGAGAGCGACGAGCCGCTCCAGTTTGTCGCCCTCGTCGAGCACCTCAGCGGCGGCCGCCCCGGCGAACGGTTGTACCTCGAGGGTGACGAGATGATCCGGACCGACGGGATGTCGTATCCCCTGCAGATCGGGACCGGCACCGAGGATTACTTCAACGGGGGCTACTATTTCCTGGGCGCGCACCATAACCCGTTCAGCGGCCTGCTGCGCTTCCTCGTCATCGATCCCGAGAACGGGTGGAAGAAGGCCCGATTCATCCATTCCCTGTACCGACTGCACGTGGCCGACCCCATCGTGAGCCGCTCCGGCATGCGCTTCGGCTTCGAGGCCGGGCCGACCGGCGCCTACACGCCGCTGCGGGTGCGCTCGCTGGGCCTCTCCTACGCCTTCTCGGATCACCGGGTGATCGGCGAGCAGGAGGTCACCATCCGCGGGAATCTGCCCCTCGCGCCGTCGGCGTTCGACGCCGAGCGCACGGAGCTCCAGCGGCCGTTCCAGCCCCGCGAGGGCCGCGGGATAACCCGGATCGAGGTCGACTGCCCGCCCGAGGCGCGCGGGATCTTGCTCCTCCGCGCGTACTCCGCGGCGAAGGCCCCGCAGACGGCGCGCGTGCGGCTCGACGGGCGGGACGTCGGCACGCTCCACGAGATGCAGGCGAACCCTGTCCGGCCGCTCGCGGAGGACGCGCTCTGGCTCGACGTGCTCCCCGGTCAATGCGGCGCAGGCAGGCGCCCGGTCGTCGAGGTCGACGCGACGAGCTCCCCCGCGCCTTGGAGCGAGGGCGGTTACACGCTGCGGTTCTTCTCCGGACCTCCCGCGCCGCACCTCACGCAGGGCCCTGCGGTGAAGATCTTCGACACCAGCAGCCTCCCCGGGGGCCCGTTCTACGTGAACGACCATTCGATGGTAGAGCTCCCCGACGGCCGCTGGCTCCTCACGGGCATCTTCCACAGAGAGCCTTATCAGCCGGAGGACGAGCGTGAATTTGTCGTGGCCACCGCGCCCGGGCCCGGGCCGGCGCGCTGGGTCGAGGCAGGCTCGCCGACCTTCACGCTGGCGCCCGAGCGCCTCTCCACCCGCGCCCTCTCCGACGAGCGCTGGATCTGGGCCCCGCACGTGGTCCGGGATCGCGACGGCGAACTGAACATGATCTTTCACGTGGGCACGCCCGACCCCGACCGTTCCGGCTTCCGGCTCGCGCGCTCGCGCGACGGCTTCACCTGGAGCCGCCAGGTAGGCACGCTCTTCGAGGATATCTGCGTCGCCCGCGATCCGATGCTCGTCCGGCTCGCCGACCTGTGGGTGGTCTATTACACGCGCGGCGCTTCGCGGGAGAGCCGCCATAGCGGCGTCGCTTACCGCACGTCGCTGGATCTCGTCGACTGGAGCCCTCCGGCCATGGCGCTCGCGCTCGGGCCGGAGACCGCGATGCCGAACAGCGGTCACACCGAGTCCCCGTTCGTGTTCGAGCGGAACGGGTGGTTTTACCTGACGGTCACGAGCTACCCTGTCCACTACGAGGCCACGTTCGTCTACCGCTCTCGCTCGCCGTTCTCTTTCCCGCCGCACCCCGTTGCCCGGCTGCGAGCGCACGCGGCCGAGTGGGTCGAGCAGGCGGGGCGCCTGTTCTTCACGCACGCAGGGCCCGGGAGGGGCGGCGTGTTTCTCCAGGAGCTCTTCGGGCTCTGAGCCGCGCGAGGCAGCAGTGAAATAATTCAATCGCACGAGAAGCAACGCCCTCCTCCAATCTCGTTGATCAATGCGCGGCCGCCGCGCCGTTCACCCACAGCGCTTCGTGCGCCGGCGGTTCTGCGACATCGACGACGGGCAGCGGCGGGCAACGACGCGCAGCGACGCGCAACGACGCGCAACGGTGGCGATGGGAGCGATACGAGCGCAGCGACTGGCCTCCTGGCGCAGGATCGAGCAGGCTTGCGCTGCACGTGAGCCGAACCGGTGTCCGCGCGCGCCTGGCCGCGCGCGCCCCCTGGCGGTGACGGCGCGGGAGCTGGCACAGCTCGGCGCACGCCAGGTTGCGCCAGGAGGCCAGGCGACTGGGCTCCATGAGCTTTCTGCGCTGTGCCAGGCGCCGGTCCGCGTGGCACGTCGCATGCTGACCGAGCCGGCATGACGGCGAGATCACCGTTCGATCGCCACTCGCTTCGTTCGCGCCGGGCGCGCGAACGGCGACACATGCGATCCGCCGGAGCCGCCGAACCTCGACGACAGCATCCGCTTCGCGCCGTTCGCGTGGCCCGAGCCGTTCCCGGCCATCGCCGGGCCGCTGGTCATCGCCGAGCTGGCCCTGCGGCCCGCGGGGTTCGTCGAGGTGCTGAACGCGAGCGACGCGGCCGTGGCGCTCGACGGCTTCACGCTGCGCCTCTCGACGCTGTCGCCAGGGCAAGGGCTGCCCGGCGCCGGTGTGGGCGCGCTGCTCGCGTGGCCGCAGCCGTCCATCACGCTCGCGCCCGGGGAGCGCGTGAGCGTCCCGGTGAGCGCGAGCGACACGGCGGCGCTCGAGGCGTCGCCGGAGTTCGAGGGCATGGCGACGCTATGGCAGGCGGGCCGGCCTGTGCCGAGCGATCGCATCGACTTCATGGCCTGGCCGGAGGGCGCGTCGCTGGCCCGCGTGCCCGACGCCACCGGGGTGCCGCGCTTCTGCGAGGCGGCGAGCCCCGACGCCGCGAACGAGGGCTGCGCCGAGCTGCCGGGGCGCCCGCTCGCGAGCGGGCGCGCGCGACGGCTGGAGACGGCCGGCGACTTCGCGGAGCTGGCCAGGGGCGGCACCGAGGTCGGCGAGGCAGGCGTCAAGTTCGTTGTCGACATGGCGACGAACGACACGGTGCACCTCCTGAGCACGCGCCCGTGGGCGCTTCACTACACCTTCATCCGCGAGCAGATCGAGCGGCTGCCGCACCTCGATCGCTGCGACCCCGAGCAGGCCGCGGAGTTCAACGTCGGCTGGGGGCTGTTCAGCCAGAAGGAGTATTACAGCGTCGAGGGCCGTCGCTTCCTCCTCGGCACGCTGGTGGAGCACACCAACGGCACCAGGACCGTCGAGTTCGCGCCGGGCGACCGGCTCATCGGCGACCAGATGCGGCGCGCGTTCTTCGCCGTGATGAAGGCCGTGCCCGACCCGGAGGCCTGGGCGATCCGCCCCACGGAAGCGCGCCAGTTCGCCGAGATGCGCGCGATCGAGGGGACCGCGCCGATGGTCGGGCCGAACGCGCCGTACAAGGGGCTCACCTACCAGCCGCTCAACCCGGCCGAGGGCTTCGGCACGCTGACGTTCGTCCCGGCGCGCGACCTGGAGACGGCCGAGCTCGGCCCGAACGTGATCGTCGTGACAGACGACGTGCCGAACGAGACGGCGTTCATGGGCGGCCTCATCACCGAGGCATTCCAGACGCCGCTGGCGCACGTGAACGTGCTGGCGCGCGGTCGGGGCACGCCGAACATGGCCCTGCGCGGGGCCCGCGACAACGCGCGCCTCGAGGGCCTGTTTGGCAAGCTGGTGCGGCTCGAGGTGCGCGCCGCCGACTTCGACATCCGCGAGGCGACCGCGCAGGAGGCGGACGCTTACTGGGAGGCGCGCAAGCCCACGGGCGAGCGGCTCTCGCCGGCGCTCGACCTGTCCGTGCGCGGGGTCGTCTCGCTCGCGTCCGCGGACTACTCGTGGAGCGGCAGCATCGGCTCGAAGGCGGCCGGCATGGCCGAGCTGTACCGCGTGAGCGGCGTCGGACCGTATTGCCCGCCCGACCTGCTGCCGCTGTACGTGCCGCCGGCGGCGTTCGCGGTCCCGTTCTCGCACTACATGGATCACTTCCAGGCGAGCGGCGCGGCGGAGCTCCTGGCCGAGCTCGAGCAGGACCCCGAGTTTCGCGCCGATCCGCACGCGCACGCCGAGGGCCTTTCGCGGGTGCGCGAGCGGATGCTGACGCACCCGGTGGACCGCGAGATCCTGGGCGAGATCAAGGGCGCCATCGAGGAGCGCTTCGGCAAGGACCGCGTGCGCCTGCGCAGCAGCAGCAACACCGAGGATCTGGCCACCTTCAACGGCGCGGGGCTGCACACGTCGACCAGCGGCGATCTGGACGCCTCGTCGAGCTCGATCGAGGACGCGCTGCGCGCGGTCTGGTCGAGCCTCTGGAACACGCGCGCCTACGACGAGCGCGAGTTCGGCCACGTGGAGCAGGCGCGCGCGGCCATGGCCGTGCTGGTGCACCAGGCGTGGCAATCGGAGCGCGCGCAGGGCGTGGCGATCAGCCGCAACGCGCTCGACGCGACCCGCGACAGCCAGTATTACATCAACGCGCAGATCGGGGAGGCGTCGGTCACCAACCCGGCGCCCGGTGTGACCAGCGACGAGATCGTGTACACGCCGCCGCCCCGCACGATCAAGGCGGACTACCACGCCCGCTCGAGCCTGTCGCGCGGGCGCGACGTGCTGTCGTTCCCGGAGATCCAGCGGCTCGGCTGCGCGCTCGAGTCCATCCACGCGCACTACCGGCCGCTCGTGGACCCGGAGGGCGAGAACCGGCTGTATGCGATGCAGATCGAGTGGAAGCTGATCGGTCCAGAGCGCCGGCTGCTGGTCAAGCAGGCGCGCCCCTACAGCTTCGGCGCGCTCGCGGTGCCCGGCGACTGCCGCGAATACTAGGGGGGCAGGCGGCGGCGGTAGCGTTCGCCCCAGTCGCGCAGGCCAATGAGGATGGGCTCGAGGCTCTTGCCGAAGGGCGTGAGCTCGTACTCGACGCGCGGCGGGACCTCGGCGAACACCGTGCGCTTCACGAGGCCGTCCTGCTCCAGCTCGCGCAGCTGCAGCGTCAGCATGCGCTGCGTGCAGTTGGGCAGCAGCCGACGCAGCTCGCCGAACCGCAGCGGCCGCGGCCGCGTCGACAGCCAGTACAGCACGACGCCCTTCCAGCGCCCGCCGATCACCGCCAGCGCCGACTCCACGGCGCACCCGCTCTTCCCTTCGACCCGCTGCCTCGCCGCCGCCATCGTCGCCATGACTCCCGGCTCCCCTTTCCTCTCCTCGCGCCTCTCACCCGTCGGGCCGCGCTCGCGGCCGCGCGTCCATTGGTTCTCTTTTTGATACTACGTACCAAACATGTGCGTACTTGCGACGTTAGCATGAAGAGCGCACGTTCGCTCCAGGCCTCGCCCCACGAGGCCCGGAGAACGCAGAACCATGAACGTCCTCATCGTCTACGCGCACCCCGAACCGCGATCCCTCAACGGCTCGCTCAAGGCCTTCACCGTCGACCGGCTCACCCGGAGCGGACACGACGTCCGCGTCTCCGATCTCTACGCGATGCGCTGGAAGCCCGCCCTCGACGCGGGCGACTTCCCGGCGCGCGATCGCGACCGCCCGCTCGACCTCGAGGCCGACTCGAAGCTGGCCTACACGACCGGCGCGCAGCCGCCGGACGTCGCCGCGCAGCAGGCCGACCTCCGCTGGGCCGACGCCGTGATCTTCCAGTTCCCCCTGTGGTGGTACTCGATGCCCGCGATCCTCAAGGGATGGGTGGAGCGCGTCTATGCCTACGGCTTCGCGTACGGCGTCGGCGAGCACTCCGATCGCCACTGGGGCGATCGCTTCGGCGAAGGCGTCTTCCAGGGCAAGCGCGCCCTGCTCATCGTGACCACCGGAGGCTGGGAGTCGCACTACAGCGAGCGCGGCATCAACGGGCCGATAGATGACCTGCTCTTCCCCATCACGCATGGCATCCTGCACTATCCGGGGTTCGACGTGCTGCCGTCGTTCGTCGTCTACAGGGCCAAGAAGATGGATGACGCGCGCTTCGCGCGCATACGGCAGGAGCTGGGCAGGCGACTCGACGGCCTGTGGACCGACGAGCCGATCGCCTATCGCAAGCAGAACTACGGAGACTACGACATCCCCGCGCTCACGCTGAAGCCAGGCCTAGAATGGGCCGGCGAGAGCGGTGGCGACCCGACCGGCGCTCGGGCAGGCGGCGACGATGGCAGCGCCAGCGCGGCGCGCGCGGACGACGCCGGCGCCGCCCGCGCGAGCGGGTTCAGGCTCCACATCCGGCCCCGCGTCTGAGCCCGCGGCCCCCGGGCACGCGACGCGCGCGGCCGAGCTCCTGCGTGTCGTTCGAGGTGCCGGTGCCCTGAAGAGACGAGCCCCGGAGGGGTCGGCGCTGCCTGGGTCGTTTCGTAACATCAAGCTGCCTGGGTCGTTTCGTAACATCAAGCTGCCTGGGTCGTTTCGTAACATCAAGAGACCACCGCAGCTGCGGTGCGCACCTTGGATACATGGTAGCTTGAACCATCGCAGCTCGTGATCAAAGACCCCTTCCCCGGGCATACACCCTGGACGCGCGGGGCTACGCCCTCCGCACGTGAAACGCTGACGTAAGATTCTTACTTGATCATCTGTTCCAATTACCTTGCGGCTCACCCGGCCGCTCCAAGGAGAAATTTATGCGTCTTACCAGCTTGCTGAGCTACGGCTCGGTCGCGATCGCATGCAGCCTGGTCGCCTGCATGGGCGGCCCCTATGGCGAGGATGACGATATCGAATCGCTGGAGGGCGATCTCAGCAGCGCGGACTCCACGACGTCGGCGGAGCTCACGTTGCAGTCGCAGTGGGGAAGTGGCTACTGCGCGAACGTGACCGTGAAGAACACGAGCACCGCCCGGACCACCGCCTGGGGCATGACCGTCGCGCTCAACGGTTCCACGGTGAGCAACACGTGGGGCGCGCGGGTCACGCCGTCGGGAGGGCAGCTCAGAAGGCGCTCTCATCGGTCACGCCCACGACGTCCGGCAGCGACAGGACGTGGAGGTGGACGCTGCCGGCCCACTTCCCGCCGGGCAAGTACCTGCGCGTCAAGGTGGACGGCGGGACGCTCAAGCAGGGGGGCCGCACGCTCCAGTGGAACGACCACGGCTACTACGAGATCGCGCTCGACGAGGGCTCGGTCACCCTGTCGCCGTAGCAGCTCGCTTCCTCTCGGCACCTCTGACGGATCGCGCGCGGTCCTGTCCAGGCCCGGCCGGGCAGCAGACCCGGCCGGAAGCCGCACCACACCCTCCTCGCAACCGGTGACCAGTCCTCCGCCCCGGACTCCGCGGCGACGGAAGATCCCCTGCGCGCTTCGCCCTGCGCGAAAAGCAGCGCGATATCAGTAATTTATACACGCATCGAAGGGGGTCGCCTTCACCCCGCAGCCAGCCTGCGGGGTGCAGCGGGCCGAGGGTTCAGGACAAAGTTACATCGTCAGCGACACCACCCTGGTGGCGAACGGGTGGATCGCTGCGCCCGGCGATGATCAGAACCGAACCCTTCGGGAATGTTCACGGCGCGTGACGTACGCGACGATTTCTGCGTCAGGACGATGGCCCCGAGACAAGCGGTTCGCGAACGCGACGAGACCAGGTGGCGCGCTTCGCCGACCTCGGATTCAGCACGCCGGGAATGTCGCGAGGCGACGAGAATAGCACCTCCCGCCCTATCGCCACCGGATCCGCCCGGAAATGCTGGCCACGACGAGGTGACCGCGCGACGCGCGCGAGCTCGCGGACCGCACAATAAAGGATTGTGGCAATGAATGTTGCACGAGGATCCACGTCTCCCAGTACGTCGATCCAGGGGCCAAGGTCGTCGCGACGAGCGGCGGTGACGCGTTGGCCTTCAAGAACCCTGACGGCACCATCGTCGCGGTCATGTACAACGCCGGGGCAGCGAAGCAGGCGGTCGTCGCGGTGGGCGGCAAGATGCTGCAGTTCGATATGCCTTCCAAGGGGTGGGCCACAATCAACTGGAAGTGAGACCCACCTGGATCACGGAAGCCCATCCCCCTCCTCGACAGGCGGCGTCATGTAACGCGAATCCGCGTATCGAAGGGTCACCTCCACTCCGCAGCCTGCATTTCCAGCCCTGCTGCAGAGGTGAGCGTGTGTCCATCGAAGAGTATCTCCGGCAGATCATCGACACAGGTCGCGCGCTGTTCCAGCAAATGTACCGCAGAGTTGCGGACATTTATTGTTGAATCGAAGCGACTGCCATCTCGACCCGAGCGCGGACGTGGCATAATCCCGCAATGCACACCATCACGTACAGGCTCATCCGTAGCATTCGAGTTCTCGTCCTCCTCGGCGTGCCGCTCGCCGCGCTGAACTGCTCCGGCGATGACTCCGATTCGTCGGGAGCCGGCGGGGGCGCCGCGACGAGCAGCGGAACCCAGACCACCACCACCACCACCAGCAGCAGCGGCACCGGCAGCTCGAGCTCGACCGGCGACGCCACGACCACCTCGGCGGCGACGACAGGGAGCGGCGGAGCGGGCGGCGCCGGCAGCGGCGGAGCGGGCGGCTCAACGGCCGACACCGGCAGCGGCGGTGCGCCCTCCGGTGAGTTCACCCTCACGAGCCCCAATCACACGGAGGGCGCCGAGTTCGCCGACAAGTACACCTGCGCGCTCGCCGGCTTCAACGGCAGCGTCCTGCCGGAGCTCCACTGGACCGCAGGGCCTCCGGGCACGAACAGCTACGCCATCACCTTCATCGACACCACCCTGACGACCAAGACGCCGCCCAACATGAACGGCTATCACTGGGTCCTCTACAACATTCCGGCCGACGTCACCTCGCTGCCGGAGGCGTTCAAGGACGCGGCGTCGATCGGCGCCCAGCAGAACAGCAACTTCCTCGGGCCTTGCCCCAATTTCGGCGGCGGAAACGCCAACACCGACAACTACGAGTTCACGATCTACGCGCTCTCCGGGGAGTCGCTGACGATCATGCCGACCACCGGCACGGCCGCGGTGAGGGACGCGGAGACCAAGCTCGAGGCGGACCATCTGGCGAAGGCGAAGCTCACCGGCACGTCGGACGCCTCCCCGCCTCGATGAGCGGTAGCGACGACGGACGCGCGTAGAGCGCCCGCTCGAGCGCCTCATCGTCCACCTGCGCGCCGTGCTCCCAGGTCGTGAGGCCGGCGGCCTCGGCGCGCGCCAGACATGGCCCACCGCTCCTGGGCTGCCGTTCCTCTCAGCCGTCTGCCGGTGCGCGCGGCCCAAGAGCCACTTCTGCCGGAGGCTCTGCCGCGTTTCTGCATGAACAATCGCTCCGCCGCCACCCGGGCCCCTCTCCTCGGACGCCCGGGTGGGTGGACCGGCGTCCAGCCCCGCTACGCTCCAGCCTCGACCGGCTGTCGGACTGTTTTTTCTGAAGCATCTCAGTCCGCAGCTCGCGCATCGACCAAAGTTACTGTCGCTTGACGCCCGTCAGGAGAAGAAACATGACGCCGACCGAACAGGCAATCGCGACGCCGGGGGCTCCCCATAAAATCCGCACGTAATCGACCGCCGCGCATCGAGCGCGACGGACCTCGATCGTGACCAGCCAGCCAACGGCGAGCGGGAGCACGATCGCGATGAGCACCCGGGCCGCGGCGCCGAGCCGCTCACGCCATCGGAGCGGCTTCGGTGCACGAGGAAGCTGGCCCGGGGCGCGGTACGGGTGCATGTGGCGATGGTGACACCGATGGTCCAGCTTGCCAACGGCCGTCGCACGGTCGCGGCGAGGTGTTCCCGGGCGACCACTGCCGTTTGACACCACCCGCAGGCACTCGTCGAGCGCCAGCCGGAGGCGGGCGATGACCTGCGGCGCTTTCTTCCCGGGGTTGCCCCCTGGAGCGTATTCGGCCCCTGCGCCGAGCAGGTCGAGACCTCCCCCTCGTGCACAAACCGCAACACAAACGTTTTGGAGATGTTTCCTCCTGGCGAAGGAGCTTGCTCCTATAGTGCCCGGCTTGAGGCTTGTTGGAGTGAGCTGCTCAGCCACGAGCCCCGTCGCATAGAGAAGCCGCTCCGAGAAGCTCTCGCGTACCCCGCCGCTGGTCCACCCGCGCTCCTCCACGTGCCGAGCACAGCCCGGCCGTGGCGGTCCGCCCTGGGTTCCGGTCCTGGAGCGTTCGCGGCGCGCCTCGGACGGCCCTGGCAGATCGACCGACAAGGAGCGCGTTCATGCAAATGCCCGACACGCACGCCGCTGCAGACACCCGAGAGCGAGACGCCAGACCGAAAACCTCGCATGAGCGCCGGAATCGCGTTGGCACACTGGGGTTCACCTTCGCGGCGCTCGCGTTCGTGGGTGCCTGCACCTTCGAGTCGGAGACGGACGAGAACATCGACGATTCATCCCTGGCGCTGGACACTGTCACTGTATCTTTCCAGAACGGGGCGCTCCCCTCCGGGGCTTACGCGGGCAACACCGACGCGACGATCAACCAGGCAAACCCCAACACGAACTACGGCGCTGCCACGACGTGCGAGATCGACGGTGATGAGAGCGGGGGGCTCGACGAGTCCTGCCTGCTCCAGTGGGCTGTGACGGGCATCCCCGCAGGCAGCATCGTCAAGTCGGCAAGCATGACCTTCCAGGTGGTCAACGGCAGCCCGCAGACGTTCAACATCTACGAGGTCAAACGGACCTGGAACGAGTCCCAGGCCACCTGGAACAACGCGACCTCCACCGCGACCTGGGGCACTCCGGGAGCGATGGCCTCGACCGACCGCGGACGTCTCGTGGGCACGATCACGGGCGGCACAGGGTTCCGCACGGCCACGCTGAACGCCGCGGGCATCGCGCTCGTCCAGTCCTGGGTCAACGGGGACACGAACCGTGGCGTCATCGTTGCGCATCCGACGAACGGCGACGCCATCCACTTTGCGTCGTCGGAGCACGCGACCGTCGCGAACCGACCGAAGCTCACGATCAACTACCTTCCGCCGTCCAGCCCGACCTGCCCCCTCGTGAGCGGCACGGCGCTCGATCTGGACGGCGTCGACGACCACGCGACGATGGGCGTCGCGCCCGGCCTCGGCCTCCAGCAGTTCACGCTGGAAGCCTGGGTGAAGCGGACCGGAGCGGGCCAGTCCGCCGGCTCGGGCTCCGGCGGCGTCAGCGGGATTCCGCTGATCGCGAAAGGACGGGGAGAATCTGACGGGAGCAACGTCGACTGCAATTACTTCTTCGCGATCCGGAGCGAAGACAGCGTGCTCACGGCCGACTTCGAGGACCTCGCCACCGGCGCGAACCACCCGGTGGCCGGGGTGACGCCCATCCCGAACAACGTCTGGGTTCACGCCGCGGTCACCTACAACGGCACGAGCTGGGCGATTTACCGGAACGGGGTGCTCGAGGCGACCGCCGCCGCCGGGCAGACCCCCCGTCACGACAGCATCCAGCACTTCGCCCTCGGGACGGCGATGAACTCCACGGGCACGCCGGCGGGCTTCTTCGACGGCGTGATGGACGAGGTGCGCGTGTGGAACTACGCCAGGACCCAGGCGCAGATCCAGAGCGGAATGGGGGTCGAGATCGCCTCGGCCACGGGGCTCGTGGGCCGATGGGGTCTGAACGAGGGCGTGGGGACCGCCGCCGCCGACAGCGCTGGCACGAACGAGGCCGGCACGCTCGTCGGTGGGACCTGGGTGAGCCCCGGCACTCCCTTCGCCCCTGCCGCTCCCCCGCAGCCGAGCCTCACGAGCCCGGCGGACGACGCGACGAACGTGTCCACGACGGCCACCCTGAACGCCAAGGTCACAGATCCAGACTCGACGTCGCACGACGTGACGTTCTACGGCCGGCAGTCCTCTGCGTCGCCGGACTTCACGGTGGTGCTCCTGCCAGACACCCAGTACTACTCCGCCAGCCACCCGGCCACCTTCCTGGAGCAAACGCAGTGGATCGTGGACAACCGGGACGCGCTCAACATCCGCTATGTCGTTCACCTCGGCGACATGGTCGACTCGTCGACCGTCGCTCAGTGGACGAACGCCGACGCGGCGATGAGCACGCTGGAAGACGTGTTCCCCGGATACCCTGACGGCATCCCCTACTGCCCGGCGGTCGGCAACCACGACCAGTCGCCGAACGGGAACCCGGACGGGACGGCGCTGTACAACACCTACTTCGGTGTCTCGCGCTTCCAGGACAGGGAGTATTATGGAGGGCACTACGGCTCGGACAACGACAACAACTACGGGTTCTTCACGGGCGGCGGCATGGACTTCATCGTGATCTCGCTCGAGTACGACACGACCCCCGACACGGCCGTGCTCAACTGGGCTGACAGCCTGCTGAAGGCGTACCCGGATCACCGGGCCATCGTGGAGAGCCATTACATCGTGGGCACCGGCAACCCCGCCGCGTTCGGCGCCCAGGGCCAGGCGATCTACGACGCGCTGAAGGACAACCCCAACCTGTTCATGCTGGTGAGCGGGCATATCGCCGGCGAGGGCCGGAGGGTGGACACTTTCGACGGCAACACCATCTACACGATGCTGTCGGACTACCAGGGCCGCCCGAACGGCGGCGACGGCTGGCTGCGCTACATGGTGTTCTCGCCGGCGAACGACACCATCAGCGTGTACACGTACTCGACCAAGTTCGGCACATTCGAGACCGATGCGGACAGTCAGTTCACGCTCTCCTACGACATGGCGGGCACGCCTGCCGGGCCGTGGGTCAACCTCGGCACAGCCAACGACGTCTCGACCGGCAGCACGGCTTCCATCCAGTGGCCGGGGCTCCTGAACAGCACGACGTACGAGTGGTACGCGGCAGGGCAGGACTGCCAGGCCGTGAGCGCGGCGAGCCCGCGGACGTTCACCACGGCGCCTTGAGCATCGGCTTTGCGGATCATGGCTCGCCACGTCCTGCTCTTTCTGTCCGCGTGCGCTGTTGTCCTCTTTTCTCCGCGCGTGTATGGCCACTATGCGACCATGACCCGTTCGCGCGTGACGATCGAGCCGTCCGGCGAGGTCGCCTACACGCTCCAGGTGTCCGCCTCCGATCTCTCCGAGGCGCTGGCGCTTCCGGGCCACCGGGCGGCGACTGTCGAAGAGATCAGAGCCGGCGAGGATCGCCTGTTCGAGTACTTCCTGGCTCGCGTGCGCATCGAAGCGGACGGGGCCCCCTGTCCGCTCGAGCGGCGCGGCGCCGGCAACGTCGAGGACATCGAGATCAAGGCGGAGCTCCGCTTCGCCGGGCGCTGCCCGGCGAAGGCACGCGCCGTGGACATCGTTTACGATCTGCTCTTCGACCACGATCCGCAGCACCTGGGGCTGCTGGAGCTCACCCATGCGGGCGGGACGGCTCATTTCGAGTTCACGCGCACCGCCCGGCGCCACCGGGTCGACCTCCTGGCGGCCGCGCCCGCCCGGCGGCCGCTGGCGGTCGCCGGGCTCGCGGCCTTGCTCCTCGCGACGGCGGCCATCACGACGAAGGGCTGGCTCCTGCGGCGCCGCCGCGGGCTGCGAGGCGAAGGCTGATCTGCTCCGCAGAGCCACGCCTCGACGGGCCGCCTGCGCTCCCGCCTGCCTCTGCCGCGCGACGGCTATCCCGACCTGCTCGCTCGTGCGACGTTGCAGGCCCGTCTCATCGTGTATTGCGAGAGCCCGCCCTACTGGCGGGCGACGCGCTTGAGCGGGTACGGCGCAGCCTCTTTCTCGGTCATCGTGATCTGGTCAGCCGGTCTGCGGCTGAGGTCGCCCATGGCCGCGGCCGGACGGAGCCGCGGGCCCGGCGTCGCGCAGCCGGAATCTCCGGCGCTCCAGGAAGCGCTGCCAATCTTCCTGGTCGCGGAGGATCTCCGGCCTCACGAGGAGCACGACGAGCCGCTCGCCGCGCGCGGGGAAGCCGGTGCGGAAAGGGACGAACTGCCTGTTCCGCGCGATGGTGCTGCTGCTGAACGTGTGGGGGAGATGAGTCGGTCGACCGTCGAGCTCCACGACGACACGGAGGTGGACGGCGTCCGGCTCCACCAGCTGAGGCCGCACTTCGAAGCGGAAGTCGTACGCGGCCAGGTCGATCTCGACCTCGGGCGAGGGCGCGCGCTGCGGGGTGAGAGGGCGCTCGCCCCGCGTGATCTCGATATCGGCGGCCACGTTGTCGGTGGCGAGCACGTGCGTTGACGACACCACACGGACGCCCCCGTCCGCTGCGATTTCCTCGAGGCTCTTCCCCGCGAGGCGGGTCACGTCGTCCGGATGCACATCGATCAGCATCGCGTCGACGAGCACCCGAGGAGGCGAATTCGCGTCGACGAGCACCCGAGGAGGCGAATCGGCGAGCTCCAGCGAGCGCGCCGGCGCTGGCTCCCGCGACCCACAGGCCGTGGTCAGCACGGCGAACATTGCTGCAAAGAGAGGGTTTCGCATCGGCAGGCATGCCGAGCATGTCTCATGCCAGACAAGAGCCCTCGTGAAGCGCATGCATGAGTGCGTCCCTGCTGCGCACGGGATGACGATCTGGCGTGCTAGTCGAGCCCGCCGCGACGCTTTGTCACCCGGATCGCGCTGCGGGGTGTGCCGCAGCGGCTGAACGCTGACGCGTGTGTTTCACCCCCTGACGATGGCCACTACGAGGAGATTGACTTTCGGAGCGCATTTGGATCTCTTGGCCCCCATGCGACCCGAGCGAGGGCAGGTCCTGCACTTCTCCGAAGATCCGGCGATCACCCGCTTCATTCCTCAGATCAACGTGACCGGCGCTAGCGGGGCCCCTCCACCGCGCAGAACCCGTTGATGCAGCGGTTGGTCGGATCGCAGCAGTCGGCGGCCGTCTCGCACCGCTCCTGAGGTTGCGAGCAATGCCCGTCCGGCGGGGCGTTCGAGCAGATCAGCTCGCCGTCGGAGCCGGGCTGGCAGTACCCGCCGCAGCATTGATCGCCCGTATCGCACGGCGCGCCCTCGGACCGGCACGGATCGAGCACCCAGAACCCGCGCGCGTTGCCCGCGAGCAGCTCCTGCGCGGGCAGGTAGAACGCGGGGTGGCTCGGGTCGGTGCCGGGCGTCGCGTTCAGGTCGATGGCGGCGACCCAGAGCTTCTTGGTCGTGATGTTCTCGACCAGGTCCACCCCCCGGGGATCGCTGCAGAACGGCGGGATCGTTGCCGCGTTCCCGTACAGGCGGCGGCTGGTGAACACGACCCAGGCGTAGCCGCCCGACGCGACGGGGTTGACCGTCGGCTCGTAGTTCATGTTGATGTCGTCCTTGTGGCGGGTGTCGATGTCGCCCACCGAAGTCCCGTCTGCGGTGCAGGTCATCTCGACCGGCGCGCTCAGGCTGGGGAGGTAGATCGAGCGCGGGCCGTCCCTTCCGTTCATCAGATCGAGGGGGACGGCCGTGCCCGATCCATCGATGCTCGCCCAGGCGAGATGGGCCTTGGCGCCCCGGCGCGTCCTCAGATCGCCGAAGTTATCGCCCTCGTTGCCCGGGTCGGTTTGGTGGTGGAACACGACCGACTTGCTGTCGGGGAGGAACGCCGGCCACCCCGGGCGCGTGCCCTCGGGCTCGCCGGTGTCGTCGACGATGACCTCGGGATCGGTGAAGTCGCCTGTCGCCGCGTCGAACTTCATCACGAAGAGCTTCTTGCGGATGTCCGCGTCGCGGCCGTACATCGCGTTGAACACGACGCGTGTGCCGTCCGGCGAGAACGCCGGCGTCCCGAGCTCGTAGGCCACCTCGTCGAGCCCGGAGATCGGGCGGCGCGTGGAGCTCGGCAGCGAGAGGAGCTCGCCCGACTGGGTGAGCGCGAGCGACCCGTCCGGAGAGACCGCAGCGAAGGGCGCCGCAGTCGAGAGGGCGTGCTCGGTGGCGCCCGCGGGGGTCAGATCGTAGGCCGCGCTCAGGCCGTAGGAGTCGCGCCCGTTCTGGACCAAGAGCCGTGATCCGTCGACCGAGACGGAGTGACAGACCCGGCACTGGCTGTCGTCGCCGTTCCCCCCGGCGACGAGCTGGGGCGCTGTGTCTCCCGCCCGGATCGACAGCACGGCCCCGCCGAACCGGCCATTGCCGCCCACGGCATCGTCGTGGTTCTCCGCCAGGCGGGTGCCGTACGAGTTGTAGTAGATGATCCCCGACAGCCGGGCCGGGGCCACGGTCCAGGTCTGGGAGATCGGCCCGTACGCCTGTCCCTCGCGCGCGACGGTGAGGCTCACGGTGAGCCGGTCCGGCGAGCCGTCGGGCGTCGGCCCTCCGGCGCTGTCGGTGGCCGTGCTCCAGACGTCCTGGGGGATCGGGTGCCGGATGAACGGCCCGCCGGTGGTGGCCAGGATCTCGGGCCGCCCGAACGTCCCTTTCCACGAGAACGAGCCGCTCGTGGTCCTGAGCTCGATCTGGATCGCGTCGGCGTCTCCGGGCGTCCATTGCCACATCAGGAGCGGCGCGAGCAGGCCTCGAGGCCATACCGTGCCGTCGTACGGGTAAAGGAACTTGAGCTTCTCCGCCCCGCCGTCGCTGGCCGGGCGCTGCAGGGCGTCGAGGGTGGCCGTGCTCGTGACCGCCGCGCCGAGGCCCTCGCCGCCGACCCCGCCGACGCCGCCGCCGAGCGTGAGCTGCGTCGGATCTGTGGCGATCTGCTGCGCCTGGGCCGGGACGGCCGCGTCGGCGCCGTTCTGCGCGGCGGTCAGCTGGATCAAGACGTTGCGCTCGACCGTCTCGCCGTTCAACCCGGCCCGCACGGTGACGAGGCCGCCCGTGGTCCCCTTGGGGGTGAACGTCGCCATGCTCGCGGGGCCCGCGCTGATGGCCCCGAGCTCGCCGCGGTCGACCGACCATCCCACGTTGATGGGCGCGTCCATCAGCATCGCCGTGTAGCTCACGGAAGGCGGCGTCTGCCCCGCCGCGACGGCGATCGTCTGGAGGTCGCTCGGCTCGACCGTGAACCCGAGCGGGACGCTGCCCCCGCCGCCTCCGACACCCGGGCCCGTGGGGTTGAAGTCGCCGCTCGAGCTGGAGCTGTCGCCTCCACCCGTCGTGGTGCCCCCGCCGTCGCCGGCTCCTCCGCCGCCAGACGCTGCGGACGTCTCGATGCCTGGGCCTTGCGCCGAGCACGCAGCGAGGGCAGCCCCAACGCTGAGAGCTACCACCAGCGCGCTACACGATTTAAACATACTTCTCATGTTGAAAGCGAGCTTACATGAGCATGGCAACGGGATTCAATACGGATTCCGGTGCGCCGCCCGTGTTTCACGGACGAAACGTGCTCGCAATCGATGCCCCACGAGGAGCGAGCTGGCCGGCGCGCGACGGGGCAGCGGCCCCGCAGGGAGGGAAAATCCCCGGGCCATCATGTGCGGCTCCTGCTCGCCCGTCACCGCAGCGGAGGCCAGCACATGCTGGGCCTCGCTCCGAAGGGGGCCTACTGAGCAAGGACCGAGAGAGAGCGCCGCTACAAGCGTCCTGCTGCGGGTCCGAGGCGCCAGGAGATTGACTTTCGGATCGCATTTGGATTTCTTGGCCCCCATGCGACCCGAGCGAGGGCAGGTCCTCCACTTCTCCGAAGATCCGGCGATCACCCGCTTCATTCCTCATGTGGCGGCCACGGCTCAGCAGCCCGACGCCTACGTGTGGGCAGTCGACTACGACCGCTCCCCGGATTACTGGTTCCCGCGGGAATGTCCCCGAGCGATGGCGTGGACAACTCCTTCGACGACGGCCGAGGATCGCGACCGGATTCTCGGCCCTGGCGGCGGCGACCGCGTCCACGCCATCGAATACGAATGGCTGGACCGGATCCGGTCGGTAAAACTGTTCGCGTACCGTTTTCCGGCTAAGCACTTCAAGCCGATCGGCTCCCCTGTGCCGCATGCTTTTGTCGCGACGGAAACCGTCGAGCCGTTGGGCCCTCCGGAGCCCGTCGGCGATCTCCTGGAGCTACACAAAGATGCTGGGATCCAGCTGCGTGTCATGACCAACCTCTGGGAGTTCTGGGACGGAGTCATCACAAGCAGCCTCGGTTTCAGCGGTATCCGCCTGAGGAACGCACAGCCGCGGCGCGGCAGAGACCGGCGCGAGGAGAAAGGCCCCGACGGCCGCTTGAACGCTTGAACGGGATGAGGTGGCGGCCCGGGTCGTTCACGAGGCGAAAGGGAGGCTGCTCGGGCTGCCCGTGGCATGAGCCTCCACGAGGGGGCTCTGAGGAGCGTCTGCTCCACCGTCGCCGCGCTACTGCACGAACCGGAGCCAGTTCAGGTTGATGTCGCCGGTCTCGAAGGCGACGCGCACGACGTGCGGGCCGACGGTCACCCAGCCGACCGGGACCGAGACGGTCTGCCACGACTGCGCGCCGCCGGTCGCCGGCAGGATGACGGTCCCGGTGACGTTCTGGCCATCGATCTCGACGTGGAGCGCCTTCGATGCGCCGGTCGTGGCCACCCGCAGCTCGAGGCGATACTCGACGGGGAACCCGTTCATCACCGAGTAATTGAGCCACTCGCCTGCCGCGGTGCCGGTGACGTTGGCGCCGGGGCCGGTGGGGGCGTCGGCCGTCGGCTCGAGATCGACGTGCTGACCACGGTAGAAGCCGGTCGGGTTGCCGACCGTGGTGTCGTGGTAGGCGAGGCCCTCGTAGCCGTAATCGAAGTTCTCCGCCTCGATCGTGCTCGTCAGCGGCGAGTGCGTGAACTGGTAGGGGATGGTCCGAGGGGAGCCCCCCTGCGTGTTCACGCCGCGGTCCTTGAGCCACGTCAGGACGTCGTAGCGCGCCGCGGAGTCTAGCCGGGTGTGCCAGTTCGTCCTCGCGATGCCGCTCTCGTCGGAGAACGTGTAGTAGGAGTTGACGCCGACCACGAGCTGCTGGGACGTGCCGGTGCGGTAGAGGGGCCCGCCGGAGTCGCCGGGGCAGAGGCTCGCCGCGGCTGGATCGGTCAGGACGCCCTCGGTGATCACGTTGGCGCCCGCGACGTCCGCCGCGTCTTCCGGGACCACGTAGGAGCCCTCGTGGATCAGCGCGCTTGCCGCGAGCGTGGTCACCGTCTCGATCTTGAGCCGAGCCGGGGGGGTAGGCCGGTCGACGCCGTTTTCGCAGCCGTATCCGGCGATGATCACCTCCGTTCCCGGCAGCACGGGGGTGCCGTCGACCGTCGCCTCGGGGATGTCCGGCGTGTCCTCGTTGACGACGATCACCGCGACATCCGGCGGATGGTACGGGTTCAGGATGTTGATGCAGTGCCTGTGGCAGCTCGGCCGGGAGGACGTCCACGCCGGGAAGATGTGGGTCTGCTGGACGGTCAGGTTGCGCCGCTGCATTCCGGAGGGGCCGTTGTCGTTCGTGAGCGCGACGGTCGAGCCCGGCAGATGGTTGCTCGCGACGCCGCCGGTGTTGTCGTCGTCGACGCAGTGGGCCGCGAGGAGGAAGTGACGTGGGCCGACCTTGGCCCCGGTGCAGTTGCTGACCTCGATCGTGGCGGGGACCTCGGTCTCGAGGGCCGGGCGGCCGCCGATGAGCTCATCGCTGGACTCGTCGACGTGCTCCGAGGTCGGCGCGTCGTAGTCGCCGACGCACGCGGCGAGGACAAAGGGAAGCAGGCCTATCGCTGGACGAAGACGCATGGAAATTCCTCTTTTCATTTCGACCCGGAGGCTCCTCGCGCGAGAAACAGCGTTTGCGGCCCACCCACCATCGGGGAGCGCGCGCCGTCGTCGGCTCATGGCCGCTCCAGCAGCGCTGGAGCGGCGGCGGGCCGACGCGAGGCCGTTCGGGAGGCTGGCGAGGCTCCGCTCCGGTCGATGCGGTGGTTGCACCGCAAAGCGGCGATCGGCGCGTGCGCTCACGCGCGAGCAGCCTGCAGCGGATCGACTGTAAATCCGTCGGAAGTGGTTGCGTGTGCCGGGGAGCTCGGGCGCGAACAGACTTTGTAATCACTATTTATGAACAGGAACGTCCGCGCCCGGCTCCCTCTGGCTCCTTGAATGGTGGCGAGCCCGGCGGCCCTTCAGAAATTCTTACGTAGCCCGCTGATTTTTCATGGGGGTGCGGAACCGGGCCGCGGGGATGACCGGCAGAGGAGGGCCGGGGCCGGCCTCACGTCCCGCCGGGGGAGCGGCGAGGGCCCGCAGCAGCACGTCGCGCTGCGCCCGCAGGTAGGGGATGTCCTCCTCGTGTAGGGCGCAGGGTGGCCGGCGGCGATGTGCGCCTGGGACGCGGCGTCGCCGGCCTCGGCACGCGCGCGAACGGTCCGTCGGCATCATGAGCGTGCTCGTCGAGATCGTCGACGAGGTCGACCTCCCGCTGATCCACGGCCGCGGCGCGCCGCCCCGCTAGACGGGCAGCGGCAGGGCTCCCGTATCCGTGCTGGCCCGGGTCGCTCCGCGGAGAGCGAGGAAGAGCTCCGTGACGCCGAGCCTCGACTCATGTCCAGCTCCGAGGAGGCGTGCTGGCCTGCGCTCGTTCATCGGGGTGTCGCTGCCGTGCATCTACCTCGTCAAGCCTCGGTACGTGGATGACCTTCGGCCCTTATGTGAGCATATCTTAACGACCACTTTGTTGTTGATTGTCTCCCCTGGATCCAGGAGCATGCTGAGATTCCCGATCCGATTCGTCGCCTCGACGAACCGACGGCTCACCGCGCTCTTGCTGCTGCCGCGGCTCTTCGCTTCGTCCGGCACAGCATTGGGGCCTCGCGGCGCAGAGCCGATCCGTGAGACTCTCCGTGGGGGAGGTCACAAAAGGCGACGAGCTAGACAGACCTGGTCCGGCGGCTTCGGTTGACCAATCGACTGATAGTTGGGCGGAGAGGAAGATGGAGAGGGAGAGATTCACAGGGAGGCGGGGAGGCGGGGAGGCGAGAGCCGGGATCAGTCGTTCGAACCAGCAGTCTCAGCGCCGGCTGCTTCGGGTTGGGTCGATGCGGGGCGGCTGGTGGTGCCAACTCCGTGCTCATACCCGTATGCCAACGCGGGACCAGACCCAGTTGCGCAGAATTGACGTCCCCGGCACCCGCCCTACAAAACGAGCGACCTGGAGGCAGCCGGCCCCGAGCGAGCTCGAACGATGGTCCCCATCTCTCGCCTCGTCTGTACTCTCTCTCTCCTCCCCGCCTCCCCGCCTCCCTGTGTACTCTCTCTTTCTCTGTCTCCCGCCCAACAAGCCGCTGCTGCCGGCGGCGCTGCGCGCCGCGGCCCGACTGACGCTGGCGGAGTTGGGGAGTGCGAGCGCACGCTTGCGGGTGTTCGGGGCAATGGTACACGGGTTCATGATGGTCATGCGCACGCTCATTGCTGTTCCCTGCGCCGTGTCCCTCATGCTCGCGCTCGCCCCGGCGTTCAGCAGCGAGCCCGCCGCGTGCTCGGCAGATACGCTGACGTCGGCCGCCTCCGGGCTTCCCGATCACGATCCGGCGCTCGCCCGGAGGCTGGTCGCTTCCGGGGGCCTGTTGCTCGACGTGCGGACGGGCGAGGAGTATGCAAATCGCCATATCGAGGGCGCCGTCAACATCCCCATAGGCGAGCTCAAGGGTCGCCTTGCAGAGCTCGAGAGGCTCACGGGCAGCGACAAGCGCACGCCCATCGTCATTTACTGCGCGTCAGGGAGGCGAGCGCAGCAGGCGAAGGACGCGCTCCTCGAGGCTGGTTACGAGCAGGTGACGAACCTCGGCGGTATCGACGACTGGAATGGGAGGTAGACACCCGGCGCTCGGCGGCAATCCGTCGCTCACGATCGGGGCCCTGGCCGAGATGGTTGCAGAGGGCATCCCCGGTATGAAGGCCACCGCGACGCTGTAGCGCCGCTCCCTCGGCGCCCGTCGAGCCATGCCAGCTCGCGGAGACCAACGAGCTCACAGGACACGGCATGCGCGGCCCGGCTCGTCTGAGGCGCGCTCTGCCTCCAACCCGCAGGTTGTGGAGTGAAAGCGGCCCCCTCGAACGCGTTGCCGCCGATCCGCATGACGAGCAGCGCCAGCAACGGGATCACGATGCTGAAGCGGAGGCTCGACAGGAACGCGACTGCGTAGAGCGCGGTCACTCGGAACCGTGGGCCGGAAGCGATCGACGCGCGATGCGAAGCGCCGGGCATCCCTCGCACGCTCGGCGCGCGCTGAGCAAAATGACCTCACTCGCGCGACGATCGGCGGCGCTGGTCCACCGCGTGCATCGCGCTCGATCATGGCCGACAGGATCGTTTCGCGCGGGTTTCACGGTCGTCGCCAGCCGGCTGAAGCCGCCGGCCGCGTACCGCCCGGTCAGTATGTCGAGCGTGATTTCCCGGTGCTCTCGGCAGGGCCGACGCCGCGCACGCCGCTCGAGCGCTGGGATTTTTCCGTCGACGGAGCCGTCGACGCGCCCCGCCGCTGGACGTGGAGCGAGTTTCGCGCGCTGCCGCGCGAGCTGATCACGCGCGACATCCACTGCGTCACGAAGTGGACGAAGCTCGACACGCACTGGCAGGGAGTTGCCGTCGATACGCTGCTCGCGGGCGTCGAGCTGCGCGGCGGCTACGTGCTCGCGTTCTGCGACGGCGGCTACACGACGAACCTGCCGCTCGAGGACGTGACCGGGGGCAAGGCATGGGTCGTCGACGCGTACGAGGGCCAGCCGCTGCCGCCCGAGCACGGCGGCCCGGCGCGCCTGCTCGTGCCGCACCTCTACTTCTGGAAGAGCGCGAAGTGGATCCGCGGGCTGCGCGTGCTCGACGAGGACGAACCGGGGTTCTGGGAGTCGCTCGGCTATCACAACCACGGTGACCCATGGAAGGAACAGCGCTACTCGGGCGACTGAGCTGGCAGGTCGGCGAGGTCATCGCGACGCACGCGGAGACCACGAGGACGCGCAGCATCACGTTCGCGATCGCGTCGTGGCCCGGCCACCGCGCGGGGCAGCACGTCGACGTGCGACTCACGGCAGAAGACGGCTACCAGGTCGAGCGCAGCTACTCGATCGCATCGCCGCCCGAGGACGGCCAGCGCATCACGCTCACCGTCGAGCGCATCGACGACGGCGAGGTCTCGCCATACCTCATCGACGAGCTGCGCGTCGGCGACCGGCTCGAGCTGCGCGGCCCGATCGGTGGCCACTTCGTGTGGGAAGTGCAGCTCGGTGGTCCGCTACTGCTCGTCGCGGGCGGCTCGGGCATCGCGCCGCTGATGGCGATGCTCCGCCATCGCGCGGCGGCGCGCAACACGGTACCGGCGCGACTGCTCTATTCGGCGCGGTCGTACGAGGAGGTTGTTTATCGCGACGAGCTCGCGCGCATGGGCAGCGACGGCAGCGGGCTCGAGACGATCTACACGCTGACGCGGTCGCAGCCGGCCGACTGGACCGGCTATCGCCGCCGCATCGATACCGAGATGTTGCGCGAGGTCGCGTGGCCGCGCGATCGCCGTCCGCAGACGTTCATCTGCGGAGGGACCGAGTTCGTCGAGGCGGCCGCGGCGAGTCTAGTCGCGCTCGGCCACGAACCGGCCCGCATCAAGACCGAACGCTTCGGCCCGACAGGAGGCACGTGATGGAGAAACTGGATGGCAACGCGGCAGGCGGCATCCTGCACGCGATCTTTCCGTTCGAGATGACAACCGTCGAAGCCGTCTGCGCCGGCTGTGGCGGGCACCACGTGATGGCCACGGTAACGGTCTACAAGCACGGCATGGGCACGATCCTGCGCTGCCCGTCGTGTGACACGGTGCTGATCCGCGTCGCCGAGATCGAGGGACACTACTGGCTCGACATGCGCGGCGCGCGGGTGCTGCGGCTCTAGCGGCGGTAGTCGTCGAACACTTCGCTGAACTTCGTGCCCTCGATCGAGAAGTACCAGCGCGCCTTACCGACATGGACCCCACGGCCCGGCAGTCGCAGAGGCTCAGGTCGTCAGGGCACGTGTCTCAGTGCCATGGCAACGGTCGGGGATCGAAGCCGAGCTCCTTGCGGGCAAGGTGGTTTCCGGCCCCTCGAAGCAGTTCGGCGTAGAAGCGCGCGTCCGGGTCCGTGTCCGGCCCGGTCGGCACGTGCCGCGGCGACGGCGCGGCCAGGTACCGGGCGCGTCCGCTGCCCGGTCAGCGACTCCATGCTCGCGCGCGTCGTCCAGGCAGACGGGCGCGCCTGGCTGGAGGCCCGTCGGCTCAGCTGCGTGGAGATGCGGATGTAGCCGTCCGTCGGCCCCGTCAGACTTCGGCGCGTGTACCTGGCGCGATCGAGCCGCGGGGCTTCGAGTCGTTCCCCGCCCCGGTTGACGTACGCCCCGAGCCGGGCGTCGCTGTGGTCGTGGGGCGAACGGCTCCGGGAAGTCGAATGTCCAGCTCCTCTGCCACCCTGCGCGCCTTGGCGGCACGGCACGAGCGGTGCCTCGCGATCGGCGGGCGCGCTCACCACGTGACATGCGAGCGCACCGCGCCGCCACGGTTGGCGCCGTGCCTACTGCTCCGGAAGGGCGTGGCCCTGGACCGCGAGAGAAACCGATCATGGACGCGAGCGATCTCCTGCCGATATCGACTTGGCTGCGTGCCGTGCTCTGGGGCTTTGTTGCAGGCGTGGGCCTGCCCGCCGGCGCGGCCGCCGCCCTGACGGGGCGGTTCCATCACCGCGGCGTCGCGCGGATGATGGCGCTCGGATCCGGCCTGCTGCTGGGCGTCGTCTCGATCCAGTTCACGCTCGAGGCCCAGCGGCACTCGGGGGTCGCGCGCGCGACGCTGGCGCTCCTGGTCGGAGCTGCCCTCTTCTCCGGGATTAACCTCTGGTTGTCGCGCCGCGGCGCGGAGAACCGCAAGCGCTGCGGGGAGTGCGTGGCGCAGCCGACGGAGGCACGCGAGCCCGGGAGCGGGCACGCGATCGCGATCGGGACCATCGTCGACGCGCTTCCGGAGGGGCTCGTCCTCGGCGTCGCGGTCGCGCGAGGGATGGCCCCAACGCTCACGGTCGCGCTCGCCTTGTTCTTCGCCAACGTCCCCGAGGCACTCTCGGCGACCGCCGGCATGATCGCGGCCGGCCGATCGCGGCGCTACGTTCTCGCGCTGTGGACGGGGGCTCTGACGATCACGCCGGCGGCCGCCGTGCTCGGCGCGGTGCTGTTGACGGCATCTCCACCGGCCGTAGAAGGCATGCTCGAGGCGTTCTCGGCGGGCGTCCTCTTCGTGATGGCAGCCGAGACGATGATCCCGGAGGCCTTCGAGCGCGCGCCCGCTTTCAGCGGAGCGATCGCGGTGCTCGGCTTCGCATCGATCGTTGCGCTCGCGGCCCTCTGACCGAGCGACGACGCAAGCCACTGCCCGCTGGACGCCCAGAGCAGGCCGAATGTACGTCCCATATTTCCTGTGCCAATCACGCCGATTTTCACGTCCACACTCACTTCGAGCGATCGATCGCTCCGGACACCGCCTCTTGCTTTCGTGCGGGGGGCCGGACCTACATTCTTGGAGTCGGCACGACGCGCGACCATGACACTTTGTCGGAAATACGTAGGCGTTCGTCCGACGCCATACAGGGCTCGATTTTTCAGCGCGGTGACCAGACGTCCCGTGGCATGTCCTCGCGCGCCCGCCCAAAGCCTCGGCCCTTCATCTGCACCCCGAGTGCGTCCACCGGTCCCAGTGAGATCAGGAGTCCGGCGGTCCCTCCCTGATGCGGTGCGAAGGGCTCGAGCAGCGTGTCAACGACGCGAGTGAACAACAAGCCTTTCAGGTGCTGTAACTGAGCCAGCGGTGGCGAGGGAGATCCTCGCGCGACCTGGACTGCCGCTAGAAGCTACGGAATGCCGAGCGCGCGATCCCAAAGGCGGGATGACCTGGTCCGACGGGCCCACGTGCGCAGAGTGAGGCATCGTGCCTGAGCCGCGAGCCGACTCGCCGCCGATCGCGCGCTGGCAGATCTCGCGCCAGCGCAGCGCAAGGTGCGCCGCGACGCCGCCGTCCGTCCCCTGGTCGACGCGTTCTTCGCCTGGGTGAAGGCCGAGCACGCGCGTCCCCGCGAGCGCGGCCTGGTCTCCACCGCGCTCGGCTACGCCCTCCACCAGGAGCAGCCTCTGCGGCGCTTCCTCGACGACGGTCGCCTGCGCCTGGAGAACAACGCGGGCGAGCGAGCTCTGCGATCCATTGCTGTTGCGAGGAAGGCATGGCTGTTCTTCGGCAGCGACGACCACGCCTCCGCCGCTGCCAACCTCTTCTCGCTGGTCGCGAGCTGCAAGCTCCACCACCTCGACCCCGAGGCCTACCTCGCCGACGTCATCCGCGCGATGCCCTACTGGCCGCGCGAGCGCTACCTCGAGCTCCCCCCCAGGTACTGGGCGCGCACCCGCGCTCGCCTCGTCGCCGAAGAGATGAAGCTGCCCCTCGGGCCGATCACCGTCCCGCCTCCGCTTCCCGCGGAAGAGCAACGCGCGACGAGCTGACCGGGCCGGTTCCATCGCGCCCATCCTGCACCAGCTGACCGAGGTTGTGGGCTACGGCGCTTCGCGCAGCGCTTACCAAGCTGCCATCAGAGCCAAGCTCGCAAGCTTCCAGTTCGGGTACGTCCTCGGCCACGGCTCCGGATAGTCCGGATTGGCGCCACGACCAACTCGCTGAGCGTGCTTCGCAATCGGAAGGTTGGCGTCTGGGCGGTCCGGCCGGCGCCATCACCTGCTTTGGCTTCGCCAAGCTCTTGGCTCGCCCAAGCTATCGTCCGCATCCGTCACCCCAGACTCGCGGTTGTGTTGCCCGCGGCTTGTGCTACCATCCCGGCCTAACAGTTCATTCAAACCGACCCCGCTTCGCGGGTCGACTTAACTCAGGCGTTAGGCGTCGTCGCGCACTCTCATTGATGGAGGAAGGACCATGAAGAAGCCGACTGCCACGGGCAAAGAGCCCAATGTTGTCGATCCCAAGGAGTGGGCTCATGCCCGCGCGGAGCTGCTTGCCGCCGAGAAGGCGGCCACCCGTGCCCAGGACGCAGTCGCAGCACAGCGTCGCCGTTTGCCGATGGTGAGGTTTCGATCCGACTATGCGTTCGTAACTCCACGCGGAACGGTCTCGTTACTCGACTTGTTCGGTGAGAATAGCCAATTGCTCCTTTACCAGTTCATGGACACGGGTCCGAAACACATTTGCCCGGGTTGCACATGGTTTACCGACGGCATCCCGGCCAATGGTCTCGCACGGCTCGCGCAAGCCGGCGCGAGTTGGGCGACTGTATCGGACATGCCGCTGGAGCAGATGCAGAGAGTGTGGGAGCATCAGCACTGGATGCACATTCCGTTCGCATCGTCGCGAGGCACGACCTTCTCCGCTGACTGTGGGGCAGGCGGCAACTTTCTGCTCAGCGTGTTCCTCCGGAACGCCGACAGCGTTTACCGCACCTATACCACCACGCAACGTGGGGTGGACCGGCTGGTCTTCGCCAACAGCATGCGAGACCTCTTGCCTTACGGGCGTCAGGAGGAGTGGGAGGACTCACCGCCCGGTTACCCTCAGCATCCGACCTGGTGGGTCCAGGATCTTCCTCATCCATACGATAACCAATGACGCCTAACAAAGCGTTGCAGCCGACGTCCCCGCTTCGCGGGGCCGCGGCTGAACGCTGGCGTTAAGCCGCTCTGAACATATCGAGGTTGTCATGGACAAATGCATTAGATGTGACGGAGAGCTAGAGAAGGGCTTCATACTCGACCATGGTGACAGTGGCATCTGCAGCCAAGCCAGCTGGGCAAGCGGTGTTCCCAACACCTCACCCTGGCGGTTCTCTGCCGTTCAATCCGGCAACAAGACGCTACCTATAGTCACTTACCGCTGTATGAGTTGCGGCCGTCTTGAATCGTTCGCACATGTTGCGGCCTAACAATTCATTCAAGCCGAAGCCGCTTCGCGGCTCGGCTTAATTCAGGCGTTGGGCCGGCAGAGTGCGGGACGCAGGCACGATCCCGAAACAGGCGGCAGCGCATCGAAGGGCCCGGCAACAGGGCGGCGCGCGAAGGAGACCGGAGGCATGAGCAAGCTTGGACCGAATGTCGAGCCCGCCGCTCGGGTCGACTCATATCCTTGTCCGTGGCGACCAGGCGGCCCGACTGATGCTGGCGGAGTTGGGGAGTGCGAGCGCACGCTTGCGGGTGTTCGGGGCAATGGTGCACGGGTTCATGATGGTCATGCGCACGCTCATTGCTGTTCCCTGCGCCGTGTCCCTCATGCTCGCGCTCGCCCCGGCGTTCAGCAGCGAGCCCGCCGCGTGCTCGGCAGATACGCTGACGTCGGCCGCCTCCGGACTTCCCGATCACGATCCGGCGCTCGCCCGGAGGCTGGTCGCCTCCGGGGGCCTGTTGCTCGACGTGCGGACGGGCGAGGAGTATGCAAATCGCCATATCGAGGGCGCCGTCAACATCCCCATAGGCGAGCTCAAGGGTCGCCTTGCAGAGCTCGAGAGGCTCACGGGCAGCGACAAGCGCACGCCCATCGTCGTTTACTGTGCGTCAGGGAGGCGAGCGCAGCAGGCGAAGGACGCGCTCCTCGAGGCTGGTTACGAGCAGGTGACGAACCTCGGCGGTATCGACGACTGGAATGGGAGGTAGACACCCGGCGCTCGGCGGGTCGCGAACCCAGACGTATGCGAAGTCGCGCTGGCCGAGCTCGAACACCACCGAGCGGGACTCGCCCGGACCTACAGCGGCCGGAGCCCGCATGCGCGCGCCGCGTCCCGCAGGAGCCCTCGCAGCCAGACGTGCCGCTCGCGTCGACTCGCCGCCGGAGCCTTGCCGCTCGCCAGTGCCCGCCGGCTCTACTGGGATCGCCCGCGCGCGGCGGTTGCGTGCCGAAGCGCCCCGGAGGCATCCGGAAAGTGATGCCGGCAAGCACCAGGCCTGTGCCGGGAGGCAAGCGCGGCGGCGTGCGCAGGCGACGACCCTCTCGCCGCGATGCTGCATGGCGACGCCATGGCGGAACTGCGGACGCCACGGGGAGCGGTGGGAAAACGAGTGGCGAAGCGGCTCCTGCATGCTGGAGCGGAGGCGGCACGCGCACCATGCGCCTCGGCGCCAGAGAGCGCAGATGCAAGCACGTGCCTGGCACGCTGCTCATCCATGGTCCCGATGAGAGGCATGACCATCACCTGCTCGGTGATCGGGATCATCGGCGTGGACAGCTCCGCTAGCCGGCTCTGCTGCACCCGGATGATCGCCTCCTGCAACGCTGCGCGCTCGCGCTCTGCGTTCTCGCGCGCCGACCTATCGAGCGCGAGCCGGGTGCTCGGCGAGCGCCTCCGCCGCCGCGGCAGCGAGCGTCGCGGCACGCCGCTCCCCGGCCCGCCGCTCCGCCATGGCGCCGCCATGGGAGATGGCCCGGCGGGTTGTCGAAATTTGCGGCGAAACCGCGCCCTCACCGCGTGGCGTGCGGCGTGCGGTGTCGGCGCCGTGTGGCCAGCGCGGCTCGCACCACGGGCGTCGTCTACGAGCGCCGTCGCCCCGAGAAGACGACGCTCTACGAGATCGTGCGCGACAACGTGGCATGTGTGCACGGCGGCGAACCTGATCGAGGACGTCCTGCCCGAGGTGGCGCACCGTCCGTGGGTGTTGACGTTTCCCTTTCCGTGGCGGCGCAGGCTCGCCCAGGACGGGGCGTTGTTCGGCGTGCTGACCCGCCTCTTCGTCGAGAGCGGCAACTCCGCGAACAGCCGCTCACGACGCTTGCTCATCACATCGACCTGGAATGGCTACGTGAGGCACACCGAAGGACGCGCAAAGATGGCGCGATGGGCGTGGACGGACAGAGTGCGGACGACTATGCGGCACACCTGGAGGACAACCTCCGGTCGCTTCTCGAACGCGCGAAGTCCGGCACGTACCGTGCGCCGCCGGTGCGCAGAGTCCATATCCCGAAAGGGTCTGGCTCGGAAACGAGACCGATCGGTATTCCAACTTTCGAGGATAAGGTGCTGCAACGCGCAGTTGCCATGGTGCTTGAAGCCGTCTACGAGGAGGAGTTTCTGGACTGCTCGTACGGCTTTCGTCCCGGCCGGTCGGCGCAACAAGCGCTGGACGAGCTGCACCGAGAGGCGATGAGGATGGCTGGCGGTTGGGTCATCGAGATCGATATACGGAAGTATTTTGACTCGATCGATCACGAGCGTCTGGGCGAAGTGCTGCGTCGCCGGATATGCGATGGAGCGATTCTACGCCTGATAGGTAAGTGGTTGAATGCGGAAGTGCTCGAGGACGGAAGTCTGAAGTACCCGGATGCGGGTAGTCCGCAAGGCGGGGTTGTTTCCCCGATTCTTGCAAATGTCCTTCTGCACGAGGTGTTCGACGTGTGGTTTGCCAGAGAGGTGCGACCGCGCATGCGCGGCCGAGCCCATCTGGTGCGCTATGCCGATGACGCTGTGATGTTGTTCGAGTACGAGGAGGACGCGCGCCGCGTGATGGCTGTGCTACCGAAGCGATTCAGCAAGTACGGTCTGACGCTGCACCCGGACAAGACCCGGCTTCTGCCGTTCAAGCGGCCGGACCGGATGATGCGCCGACGCGACGCGGACGAGGGGCCGTACAAGCCGGCCACCTTCGACTTCCTCGGCTTCACCATCCACTGGGGCAAGAGCCTCGCGGGCAAGTGGGCAGTGAAGACGCGAACGGCATCGGATCGCTTCCAACGGGCATTGAGGGGTATCTCGCAGTGGTGCAAGGCCCATCGCCATGAACCACTCGAGAGGCAGCAGCACGTCTTGAACCTGAAGCTCCGAGGCCACTACGGCTACTATGGCCGCCCTGGCAATCGGGCGAGGCTCTGGACTCTTCTGCATTGGGCCACGCGGGTGTGGTGGCGGTGGCTGCATCGCCGCTCCCAGCGTGGTCTCTCCTGGGCGGCAATGAATCGGCTCCTGAAGCGCTACCCGCTTCTGAAGCCGACCGCCGTCCGAATCGTGTAGCGAAGCCGTGTTTCGAAGAGCCGGATGCGGGAAATCTGCACGTCCGGATCCGTGGGGGCCCCGGGAAGGCGACGACCCGGGGCTACCCGACCGCTGACCCTGGACTGCGCGGGCTTCATGCTGGGCACGGTACCACGGTAATGATTCCCGAGCAGCACCGGTCGCTCGGCCCGTCGATGAGCCCGGCCGAGGATCACCTCGGACGCCCCCGAGAAAAATCGGCAGGGTGGCGCCGGTCACGGCCGCCCGCCGCTCGGCGGCTGTGCCTGCGTGAGCCACTCTCATGACACGAACGTCCCGCTGCGCCGCGCGCAGGCGCTCTCGATGAAACGGTGGCACGTTCGTTGTACCGAGGAGTTGACCATGAGGTATCAACGAACCGGTCGATGGACCTGTCTGGCGCTCGCGCTGCTGAGCGCAGGGACCCTCGCCGCTTGCGGAGACGACCCCGGGGGAGGCTCCGGGGGCGCAGGGGCCGCGGGCGGCGGCGGCGCCACCGGCGGAGCTGGCGGTACGGGCGGCGAAGGCGGGGGGAACGGGGGCGAAGGAGGCGACGGCTTCACGTGGCCCGTCGACACCTACCCGATCGAGATCACCCCGTCCGAGGACTGGAAGAACCAGATCAGCTTCTCCGACGATCTCTTCGTGTCCACCGCGAGCGAAGACGCGCCGCGCTGGGTGAAGTTCACCGTCCTGATGCACGACCCCACCAAGGTCTATTACCAGGACGGCAGCAAGTACCAGTTCCACGGCGAGTTCGCCACGGCGCGCCTCGACCCGTTCTTCGGGATGACTCAGGCCGAGTACGACCAGGTCTCGCTCCACGAGGAGGGACAGCAGGCGATCCTCGGCGCCGTGCTCTTCCCGCCGTGGACGGTGAGCGCGGCGGAGTACGGCATCCAGCTCGTCCGGCAGGACGCCTACCATCCCGAGATGGCGCGCATCGTCCTCGAGCTCGTGAAGGACAGCGTCGTCGCGCCGGACGGCGCACAGCCCTTCTATTTCCCGACGCACGAGCAGGCCGCGTCGGCCGCGGATAACAGCGAGCTCTTCGCGGAGGGCGGCTTTCCCGTGAGCTCGGTCGAGCGGTGGATGAACGGCGATGCGTGCTATGCGGCGGGCTGGGCCCTGGGCCGGCTCCGCTACGTGCCCCCGGACGCGATCGACGCCGCCTACGCGAGCGGCGAGCTCCGGGCCGAGGACATCCTCCTCACGGACTCGGTGCCCGCAGAGGTGCCTTATGTGGCGGGCATCGTCTCGCTGTCTCCCTCCACCCCGAACGCGCACACCGCGATCCTGGCCACCTCGTTCGGCATCCCGTTCGTGTACATCGGCGATCCGGAGAGGGCCGAGCGGGCGAAGGCCCTCGACGGCAAGGAGATCGCGCTGCGCGCCGTGCCGGAGGGGGTCGCGTGCCAGGTCGTGCTCCTCGACGCCGAGGGGAAGATCGCGCCGGCGGACAGGGAGCGGCTCCTCTCGCTGAAGCGGCCCGGCGACCTCGGGCTAAGGCCCAAGGAGCCCCTCGGCGCCTATGCCGGGTCGACCGAGGAGCTCGGCCCCGCGGACATCGTCCACTTCGGGGGCAAGGCCGCGAACTACGGTCTCTTGCGGGACGCCATCCCGGAGGCTTCCGACACGGCGATCGCGCTGTCGTTCGACCTCTGGGACGACTTCCTCGATCAGGCCATGCCCGGCGGCAGCACCCTGCGCGCCGAGATCGCGGCGCGGCTCGGCGGCTACACGTATCCGCCCGCCATGGAGGCGCTCAGGTCCGATCTCGCGGCGATCCGGGCGCGGATCACCAGCGATACGACGTTCTCCGCCGGGCAGCGGCAGGCGGTCGAGGCGGCGCTCGCCGACTTCTCGCCCACGCGGAAGATCCGTTTCCGGAGCTCGACGAACGTGGAGGACAGCGCCGTCTTCACCGGCGCGGGCCTGTATGACAGCTACAGCGGCTGCCTGGCGGACGACCAGGACGCCGATGAGGCGGGGCCGAGCCGCTGCGACCCGGGCGAGGACGAGGAGCGGGGCGTCTTCCGCGCGATCCGCAAGGTGTACGCGAGCTTCTACAACGACAACGCCTTCCTCGCCCGGCTCCTTTACGGCGTGAACGAGGACGAGGTCGGGATGGGGGTCCTGGTCCACCACTCCTATCCTGACGAGGACGAGATGGCGAACGGCGTCGCGACGCTCTGGCGACGCGACGCGGACTTGCGAGAGATCAAGCTGGTGACGCAGCTCGGGGCGACGTCGGTCACCAACCCGGAAGGCGGCGCGCTGCCGGAGGTCGTGACCGTGAGCAACTATGGTGAACAGGTCTACGTCCATCGCACGTCCGGCTCGACGCTCGTCCCGCTCGGCGGCCACGTCATGCAATGGGAGGACGACTACCGCGCGCTCGCCGCCCTGCTCGGCCGGGTCGACGAGAGGTTCCGCGAGGTGTACCCGGACAGGACGTCGTACCTGCTCGATTACGAGTTCAAGAAGATGAAGCCCGGTGAGCTCGTCGTGAAGCAGGTGCGCGAGGTCGCGCTGCCGGCGAAGACCCCGACGCTCACGCCGTTCCTGCTCGACGTGCCGCAGGAGGTCTGCACGTTCCAGGCCGAGTACGGCGACGTGTTCGCGATCCACCGGCTCAAGGTGCGCGCGAGCCTCTCGACGAAGACCACGTTTCTCACGCCGGAGGCCCTCGCGAGCACGCTCTTCGAGGACGCGACCCTCACCTACCTGTCCGGGGGGTCGGTGGCGACGCGCTCGGGCAGCCCGGCGGCGTGGCCGGCCGCGTCGCACACGTATGCCGACGAGGCGGCCACGGACTCGTTCGTGGACGGCGACGGGCCGTCGGAGATCACCTACAGCCTCTCCGCCTCGCCCGTCCCCGAGCTGCTGCCGCCGTCCGTGGGCCCGCTGCTCACGCTCCGCGACCTCCCGCTGACGTTCTCCGCGGACTACGCGACGCCCGTGCCGGCGCTCGACTTCGACGGCACCCCGATCACCGTGTCGTCGGAGGCGGTGTGGCTCACGCTCTGCCGTGCGGACGACCCGCCCAGGGAGGGCGCGCTGCTCCAGGAGCGCTCGTTCTCGTCGGACTCCGGGGTCGTGGTGGCGACGTCCTTCTACTGGCCGCCATCCCCCAGGGACGGCACCGTGGTCATTTACACCGCGCCGCTCGAAAGGTGGGTGGAGACGCGTATCGAGGGGCTGACAAGCAGCCCGATCGTGCTCAAGGGCTATCACGCGCAGACGTACCGCCCGCAGCACCACAACGTCAACGAGGACTTCGTCTTCGAGCCCCGCCTCGAGCCCGGCCTGGATCCCGCGCTCGTCGCCGAGCTGGAGGAGAAGGACATCCGGTTGATCTACGTCCGGATGTCGAAGTTCCACGACACCCCCACCTGGATGTGGACCGTCGACGCGGCCGGCGTGTTTCACCCGGTGGATTGAGCCCGATCCAGGTGCGCCCCGCGAGCTCGAAGACGCGCGCCCCCTGCTTCCTCGACGCGACCGACATCTGTCGACGCTGAGCCGCGAAGCAGCGGCGGGCCGGGCGCTCAGCGCTCCAGGAGCTCGGCCACTGCGTCGAGCACCCGCCGGTCCGAGAGCATCCAGCGGTGCAGCGCGACCGGCACGGCGCGCGTGGTGCGGGCGCCGGGGAGCTCGCTGGAGCGGGCGGGGACGATCATCACGTCGAAAGGCGTGTAGAGCACGTGCACCTCGACCGGGCCCCAGGGATCCGGATCCGCGGCGAGGTCGCGCAGGAGGGGGCTATCCGGGCGCATCTGCCGCACGCTTTCGTGGGGAAGCCACAGGGCGTTGAGCGTGCCGCGGTGCGGGCCCGAGATGGAGACGAAGCGCCGGACGCGCGCGCGACCGCGGCCGCGCTGGATGTAATAGCGCGTCACCAGGGCGCCCATGCTGAAGCCGACCACGTCCACCGCGCCGCCGGGCGCCCCGGCGAGCGCGGCCTCCACGGCGGCGTCGACCTGGCCGGCGAGTCGCTCGATGGACGCACGGCCGTCGTTGGGGACCAGATCGAAGGCACGGGCGCGGTCGACGCCGCGGGCCGCAAGGCCGGCGCGCAGGCAGTCGATGCGCGCCGCCGAATCCCAGATGCCGTGCACCAGCAGGATGGGCGGCTTGCGCATGGTGGCTCGATGCTCGATCATGGGCGTCGCTCCAGGGGAAGTTCAAGGCATCGGGATGACGAACGTGGTGATGGAACGACTTCCGTGATGTAAATGGCCGACGAGTCGTTCAGGATGATGGCTTTCACCTCATCACCCCGAGATTCGATGCGATAGTCCCAGGGCTTCTCCGCAATCACCCTCATGTGTTCCACCTGATGAAGACCAGCTTCTGTATAGCTCGCTGCTGCAGCTCGCCACGCTCTCCCATCGTCCACGCGGCGGCCACCGTGCTGGAAAAGCACCGTTGTGCGCCGCAAGGCGCTCGGTGACGCCGTATAGCGTCTCGCGTCGCGCCTCCCGGGCCAGACCAACGCCCGGACGGACACGTGTGCCCACGGCACGCCGATGCGCCCCCGTAGCGCGCTCGGCGCCGCCCGGACCACGCTCTTTCGACCCAGGACCGAGCCATCACGACGCTCGCGGTCCCACCCTTTCGGTTTGCTGCGCTACACTTCCTCGCGCTGCGATCCGGCTTCTTTTACCTACGCGCTCAGCCCCCCCACCGCGAGGCGGTTCATCTCCGGCTGGGCGTCGAACGCGCGGCCCCCCCGCACGAAGCGGTGCTCGAAGGAGTCGAGCAGCCGATCGACCTCGCCGAGCAGGATGGGGACGAGATCGTTGAGCCGCTGGCGGCGGAAGCTCGGCTGCATCATGTCCCGCCGCTCCACCCACGCCTCGCCGGTCCGGGCGATGATGCCGTCGCCCGTGGCGCGCGCGAGCAGGTTACTGGGTCCGTTCGGGAACTCTTGCCGGGTGACCCCATCGCTGTCCACGAGCGCGGTGCGCACGTCGTCCGGATGGACGACCATGACGCCGCCGTTCCTGGCCGGCAATTCCAGCGAGAAGACGTCGCCGTGCCGGCGCTGCATCGCGAGCGCCCACGCGGGACCGAACTTGAGGGCGACCCCCAGGAAGGGCAGGCCCCCGGCCTTCGGGATGACTCGGCTCGCCATGCGCCTCGTTGGAACCGCGCGCGGGTCGAGCGTCAAGGTGGACTGGCGCCGGGCGCTTCGCCCTCGAGGCCCGCGCGGCGCCACGCCTTCTCGAACGCCCACCTCGCCTTCAGGCCGTGGCGCTCGAGGCCGGGGATCGTCACCTCGTTCGCGGTGTCGAGGAACGTGCTCCACGCGAGCGGCCCGTCGGACGCGCCGACCGCGAGGGCGGCGAAGGAGGCCTCCGGGGCCTCCGCGCATCGACCCATCACGCGCAGGTCGCGCTCGAAGACGGCGACGAGGTACGCGGAGAGCCGGCGCTTCATCTCGTCGTCCATTGCGGGGCCGACGTCGCGGAGGAGCCTCCATCCGAACCGCGCGTGGCCGACCTCATCGGCGAGGATGCCTGTCAGGACCTCCTCGAGCCGCGCGATCGTAGCGCGCTCGCGCTCGGAGCCGATGACCGCGACGGCGAGGGTCTCGCCGCAGCAGCTGATCGAGATCACGTTCCGCAGGACGGCCTCGAGGGGGGGCACGCCCTCGTGCGCCGGCACCGGGTCGAGCGGGGGGAGCGCTGAGACCGGAACGCCGCCCAGCGCGGCGAGGACGCGCGCCGACTGCAGCCCGTGCTCGACCTCCTGGCGCGCCATGTCCGTGACCTCTCGCAGCTCCTCGTAGGGGAGGCCGGCCGCCATCATCTGCGGCACGAGGCCGGAGAAGACGCGGGCCGAGGCGAGCTCCGCGGCCATGTGGATCCGCCAGTGCTCCTTCGCGCCCTCGCGCTCCGCGGCCGTCAGCGCCTCGACACCGGGGAGCTCGAGCGGGTGCTTGCGCACCGCCTCGCGGAAATCGACGAACGGGACCTGGGTCACGCCGGGACCTCGGCGAGCAAGGCCTCGAAGTCCTCGTCGGATTGGCCGGGCGGCGCGAGCGGGCCGCGCGACACCGGCGCCCAGCAGGACCAGCCCGTGACGCGGATGGGGTCCAGCCCGGCGGTCGGCGTCTGCGAGCCGGCCGAGGGATCGAGCGCCGAGCCGGCGGCGGTCACGCTCGCGGCGTCATCGGCCTTGGCCTCGGCCGCCATGACCGCCATGGCGGCCGCCCCAGCGGTCACCGAGAGGGCGGCGACCTGCATTGCCATCCGGATGCCTCGCTGCTTCGTGCTCGTCCTGGGATCCATGCGCATACTCCTTCGCATTTTCACGGGGGGACGCGCTGCCCGCGCCCGCTGGTCGGCATTACAATCTCCGTGCCCGTGCCCCTGTCGGTTCCTCGTCGGATCGACGCCCGCTCGTGGTCCGCAAACTGAATAGGATAGGGCATGGCGGCGACGCTGGATATGCCGGCGATCGTGGGCGACCCGGGCTTCGCGGCGTTCCCGATCGCGCAGGGGCTCGGGCTGCTCCTCGCCGCGGCGCTGCTCTGGCGACGCCTGCTCCGCCTCGAGCCGGAGGGCGGCGCGGCGCGCGCGCTGCGCGTGACGATCGCGATGATGGCCGGCAGCGTCCTCGGCGGCGCGCTGCTCGGCGTCGCGCTCCGCATACCGCGCGCCGTCCTCCACCGCGTCGACCTCTTCGCTCCTGGCTGGCCGATGGCGTACGGGGCGCTCGCCGGCGCCGCAATCGCCACGGCGCTCGCCGCGCGCGTCACGGGCGCCGCGCCCCGCGCCGCGCTCGACGCGCTCGCCCCGGCGCTCGGCGTGCTCGTCGCCATCGGGCGGATCGGGTGCTTCCTGGCGGGGTGCTGCTTCGGTGCGCCGAGCGACGGGCCGTTCGCGGTCGCCTTCCCTCGCGGGACACCGGCTCACGCCGAGCACGTCCGGCTCGGCGTCATCGACGCGGGCGCGCGCTGGTCGCACCCGGTCCACGCCGCCCCGCTCTACGAGGCGCTCGTCGGCGTCGCGATGATCGGCGCTGGCCTCGCGCTGGCGCGGAGCTCACGGCGCGGCGTCGCGTTCGCTGCCGTGGCGCTGCTCTACGCAGCCGGGCGCTTCGCGGTGGAGCTCCTCCGCGCCGACCCGCGCCCCGCGGCCGGGCCGCTGACGCTCCCGCAGTGGCTGAGCCTCATCGTCGTGTCCCTCGTCGCGTTCTGGTGGGCGCGCACCGACGCATCCTCGCGGAAGGGCGCCCAGGGGTGAACCGGGCACAGAGCCCGGAATTGAACGCAAAGACGCAAGGGGGACGCAAAGACGCAAAAAGACAGAGAGATAAAGATTCTTTGCTTCTTTGCTTCTTTGCTTCTTTGCGCCTTTGCGCCTTTGCGCCTTTGCTTTGAATCCTCCGAGGCTCGCCGGGTCTCCGCGTCCTCGAGCGCACCGCCCTCAGAGCCAGGCCAGGAAGGTCGCCGCGTCGAGCGTGTCGGGATCGGAGGCCGGCCCCTCCCAGGGCACGGCGTCGAGGAAGTCGCCGGCGGGGCGCTCGAGCGCCTCGGCCGGGGCGCCGCGCGCAATCTCGGCCGGGGCAGGCGCGGGCGCGCGCCGCGAGCGCCGGCGCGGGGGCGGCAGGGCGCTCAACGCGTGGTCTCCGTGGAGCGCGTCGCGCGCCGCAAGGCCACGCGGATGAGCGTGGAGCCGCGCGTGCCTTCGGTGAGCGCGGCGTCGAGCGCGGCCTGCCGCTCGTGCGCGACCACGACGAGGGAGCCGACCGTCCTCTTCAACGGAGGCGTCCGCTCCCAGTCGGCACGTGCGGCGTGGCTTGTCCGGGTTCGGCTGGCTGGCACGGCGTGGCTTGCCCGCGTTCAGCTGGCAAGCGCGGCGAGCCTTGAGCGCTTCCCGGTCGACCACGCGTCCGCGATTGGCATCGGAACCGCTGGCCAATACGGAGGATGACGGTCGCTCCCTTTGCGGGCTGTTTTCGCTGGCATCCTCGACGAGATCGAAGCCCTGTTGTTCTCGCGCAGAAAGCGGGAACCATCCTTCTATCTGGGCCTCTTCTGACCATGGCTTCTTTCGGTACTCCGAGGGGGCATATCCTATCCTTGGGACATCGGGGCGACTGCCCACGTGCCATTCGCGCAATGGACACTCACCCTCGAACCTTGCTCGTCTCCAGCTGCTGCGCCGGCGATCACACCTCTCTTGGGAATTGATACCTCCACACGTGAGACGAGTCTTTAGCCTTGCTTGCGATGCTTCGTCGGGTCGTACTTCTCCTTGCTCTTCCACATCGAAAGAGCGATCGCGGCGATCTTGCGGGCGAGCGTCAGCTTCGCCAGGTTCGGCTTCGTGCCCGCTGTGATCAGCCGCTGGTAGTCCTGATGCAACGGCTCGGTGGCGAGCTGCGTGATCACCGTCGTCGCCGCACCCTTGAAGACGTGCTTCAGCGTGTGATTGTGATTCAGGTTCAGTCCGCGCGTCTTCTGGACCTCGGCCCGCACCCAGCCGCCGTCCGGCTTCCGGGCCCAGTCCGAGGTCGAGCGCATCACGATCCCCAGGCCGCAATACGACCAGAACTGCCGCTTGGTCCGGAACCGCCCCGGCGACACCACGATCGGCATCAGCTGCGCCACCCGGATCGGACCCAGCCCTGGGCACGACTCCAGCACCCGGCTCATCGCGTGTCGGTGCGCTTCGGCGACGAGATCCTTCTCCGCTCGCCGCCGGATGGCTTCCACCGCATCGTACTGCGCGTAGAGCATCGTCGCCGCCCCGCGGCTCGCGTCGGGCAGCTGCTCCAAAAACTCCTCGCGGCCCTTGTCCGAGTACACGCTCTTGCCCTCTACGGCCACGCCGCGCGACCGAAGCAACGCTTTGATCCGGTTCTGCACCCGCACCACGTCCTGCACGATCATCGCGTGGGTGCGGCCCAGCTCGCCCAGCCTCTTGTACTCGCCCACCTCCTTGAACACGCGCTGCTTGAGCGCTCCCGTGCGCAGCTGCTCGGCCAGGTGGAACGCGTCGCTCTCGTCGCTCTTCTGGCCTCGGCTCTCCGAGACCATCGCCACCACGATCTCCTCCGCGTGGGGCGAGAGGATCTCGTAGAGCCACCCGCTCTGCGTCCCCTCCTCGAGCACCACGTGCCTCTTGCCGGTGATCGCCTTGAGTTGCTCCACCAACGCTTGGCCGTTCGTCTCGACCACGTGGGACCCCAGCCGCTTGCCGCTCTCCCCGACCACCGCAAACGTCGTGCTTGCGGCATGCACATCCAGACCGATGTATCTCTGCATTGGCGCCCCCTTGCGCAGCTGCTTTGCTCTGCAATCCAAGGCTTGCCTCGACGAGAGCAGGGCGCCAGCCCTTCCGCAGGCTCGCTGTCATGAGCTCGCTCGGCTCGACCTCGCCCTCACCGCCAGCCTGGTCCACCTGCCCCGAGCTCGAGCCCCCAGCGGAGCGCCCCTCCACCGTCGCCCACGTTTCACGTGAGGCACCGCGCGCAGCTCGTGTCCGGGCCGCCGCAGGCGCCCGCGCAGCGGGGCGAAGCGCCTGGACACGAGCGAGCACGGTGCCACCGCCCGCAGGTGACGGCGGAGATGCGCCGACGTCACCGGTGGAACCGGTGCGGTCGGCACCTGCGAGGATCTGCGGGGACGAGGTTGCGGACGCCACGTTCCCAACATGCCTATCCTCCGCGCCCGTCCGAAAGTGGCGAGATGCGATCGAGGGCGAGCTCCGGAGGGAGGCAATGGCGCCGATGGGAGCCTGCGATCGGCACGATCTCGAGAGCATGCGAGCGTCGACGAAGCTGGGGGCAGCGCGGCGTCGACCTATTGCTGCCAGTGATAGATACGAGAGTTCCGCTGCCACGCCAGGAAGGCGCCCAGGTTGCCTTCGAAGAGCTGCGCGTCGACGATCGTGGGCTTCGCGACGGAGGCGAACGGATCGCCGACTGAGGGGACCACGGGATCATCCGTGGTCGGCAGCGGCACGGACCCGGCTTGAACCCAGGTGTTGTCTCCGAGGAGCCGGTAGAACCGGTGCTCCGCCCCGGCGCAGGTATAATACCCGTCACCATCCACGGGTCCCGAGCACGGGTAGTTGTTCGTCGCGGTGACCCCGGCGTTGGTCATGACGACCGTGCCGCTCATGGCGATCGGCGCGTAGCCCGACGGCAGGATCGGGAGCTGAACGGCCGAGCTCGTGTCGCGCCTGGATCGGTACATACGGCCGTCCGTAGCGAGCAGGAAGAGATCGAACACCCCGTGAGAGATGTCCTTCCATGTTACGCCGACGGGCACCGGGAAGGAGGCGCTGGTCCAGCGGCGATTGCCCGAGCCATCGAGGGTGAGCTGCAGCACCTGGTTATCGGCCGTCAGCCCGACGATGTCGGTCGTGGCTCGTCCGGTCGTGCGCACCGACACGATCTTCTTGAGGGAAATCGTCGCGGCGGAGCCCAGCATGATGGGCTCGGCGTAGGTCGTATAGGACATGAAGCTCCCACCGGATCCCCACGGCAGCGCCAGGTCTCCGCTGATCACCCGGATCACGTTGTCGGTCCCCAGCGCCAGGATGTCCGTGATCGACGCGCCCAGGTTGTCGATCGCGACGGACTTCGGCGCGTTCGGGAGGTCATCGAGACCAGCGGGGACCACGCCCGTGATCGAGCCGGGCGTGGTCGGCAGCACGCACAGCACGTTCTCGGCGTACGCAGCGACCGCACCGCCACCGCAGACCAACCCGTAGCCGGCATCAACGGCCGTCGTCAGGTTCGTGCCCGTGAGCTGCTTCCAGCCACCGTAATTTATCGAGTTGTGCTTGCCAAAGTTGAGCATGAACTTGGTGTCTACGGGTATGTCACTCTCGGTGCAGCGCACCTGCGCAGAGCGCTCGTCGAGATCGATGATCGAGCATATCGCGTCCGATTCGACGGGCGTGACGAGCGCTACCATGTTGCGCTCCCCGTATGATGCGGCGCAAGGGGACTTGACCGTGTAGTTGCCGACGCCGCTCCGGGTGATGGTGAACTTCTGGGAGGACGGCGGACACAACGCCTTGTTGACGGTGGGCGTGTAAGTCGTGAACGGTCCAGGGTTCGAGTTGTATACATGGCCCCGTCCCAGGATGCCTTCCTCGGAGTAGGAGACGTACACGTTGGTGTCGTCGACGGCAGAATTGGCGTCAACGCACCCCACGTCGACGTAGGTCCCGGTGGAGTTGGTCGTCCAGCCCGCGACCATGCAGTGGATGCCTGAGCGATCGGATGTCAGTTGGATGTTCGCGGGTTTGGTCCCGTCAGTGAGCCCCGGGAACCGGAAGGTATAGTCGCCGATGCCGTGTCGGACGAACTGTGGCTGTATCCCGCTCGTGCTCCAGGAGTTTCGCGAGGCGATGTCCGGGCCGTTGTTCTTGGCGTACCCGGTCGCGAACCCCGCGTCCCAGGCCCCGGCGTTGTTCCTGTAGCCGACCATAAATCGGCTGTTGACCTGTTGCCCCGACCAGTCGGCGCAACGGACTCCCACGATCGTGTCGTCGGGGCCGTCTTCGTAGGCGGACCCGACTCCGCAATGGGCGCCCGGCGACCCGTACGCCGAGGTGTGGACCACGTATTTGCTCGAGGTGGATTGGACGTCCTCGAGTGCCCAACTTGCAAGGGGCGGATGAAGCTCGTCGCCATGGTCACCGAGCCCCGGAACATCGCCCGCTTCCTCTCCGCGCTCGGCGAGCCGACCGACGTCCCAGCACGCTCTCCCAACCGAGGGCCGCCGTACTGGAAGAGCACCGTTCTGCGCCGCAAGGCGCCCGGTGACGCCGCATAGCGTCTCGCGACACGCCTCCCGGGCCAGACCAACGCCCGGACGGACACGTGTGCCCACGGCACGCCGATGCGCCCCGTAGCGCGCTCGGCGCCGCCCGGACCACGCTCTTTCGGCCCAGGACCGAGCCATCACGACGCTCGCGGCCCCACCCTTTCGGTTTGCTGCGCTACACTTCTTCGCGCTGCGATCCGGCTTCTTTTACCTACGCGCGGGATTGTCGCACCGATCCATCAGGGATAGCGTGGTCCCCGCGATCCGTGACAGCCCAGGACGAGGACGATCACCAGCTGCTGGAAGCAGCGCGCGCGGGAGACAAGGAAGCGCTCACACGGCTGCTCGAGCGTCACCAGGAGCAGGTGTACCGCTTCGGCATGAAGATGTGCCGAGATCCCGAGGACGCGAAGGACGTCCTCCAGGACACGCTGCTCGCCATGGCGCGAGGCGTCCGCGATTTTCGCGGCGCGTCCTCGATCTCGACGTGGCTCTACACGATCGCGCGGGGCTTCTGCATCAAGAAGCGGCGAAGGAGCAAGTTCGCCCCGGTGGAGGAACGCTCGCTCGATTCGGACGCGGCCCCCGAGGCAGCCCGAGTCGTCGATCCGGCAGAGGGCCCGCACGAGGTGCTCGCGGCCAGGCAGGTCGAGCGCGCGTTCGAGCAGGCCATCGCCTCCCTCGATCCGAAGCTCCGGGAGGCGCTGATCCTCCGCGATGTCGAAGGGCTGACCGCGCCCGAGGTCGCCGAGGTGCTCGGCATCCGCGTGCAGGCCGTCAAGAGCCGGCTGCACCGCGCGCGGCTCGTCGTCCGCGCGCACGTCGCGCCGCTGCTCGGGATCCCCACCGCGGCCGCCACGCCGGGCACATGCCCGGACGTGCTCACGCTCTATTCACAGCACCTCGAGGACGAGATCAGCCCGGAGGTGTGCGCCAGGATAGAGCGGCACCTCGAGGGGTGCCCCCGCTGCCGCGGCGCCTGCGACTCGTTGAAGCAGACGCTCGCCCTGTGCAAGGCGGCACCTGCGTCTCAAGTACCTGTAAATATTCAGAATTCCGTTCGCGCTAAGCTCCAGGACCTCCTCGCCGATTTCTCCTGAACCCTTCGGGGCGCGGCTGGCTCCCACCTCGCAGGAGGCCGAGATGGCCTCCTGCGAGAAGGGAGCGGACGCCATGCTGTTCAGGCAGATGTTTGAGCGAGAGTCCAGCACGTACACGTATCTCCTCGCGGCTCGCGCCGGGGGCGAGGCGCTGCTCATCGATCCGGTCAAGCAGGAGGTCGGCAAGTACCTGCAGCTCATTCGGGAGCTCGATCTCCGGCTCGTGCTCGCGGTGGACACTCACGTGCACGCCGACCACGTGACCGGGCTGGGCGAGCTGAGGGACAGGACGAGCTGCACGACCCTGATAGGCGCGGAGAGCAGGGCGATGTGCGTCGCGCGAAGGGTTCGCGACGGCGAGGTCATCCGGGTGGATGGGCTGGAGATCCGTGCGATGCACACGCCGGGGCACACGGACGACTCCTACAGCTTCGTGATGGACGATCGCGTGTTCACGGGAGACACGCTCCTCATCCGCGGCACGGGCAGGACCGATTTCCAGAACGGAGATCCCCGCGCGCAGTATGAGAGCCTGTTCGGCAGGCTGCTCAAGCTGCCTGATCGGACGCTCGTGTACCCGGGCCACGATTACAAGGGGTGGACCGTGAGCACGATCGGCGAGGAGAAGGCGCACAACCCCCGCCTCCAGGTCGAGTCCGAGGCGGAGTACGTCGAGCTGATGCGCGGCCTCAAGCTCGCGAGCCCGAAGCTCATGGACGTGGCCGTGCCCGCGAACCTCGCGTGCGGCGCCGCCTGAGCCGTTCACGCACGACCAGCAAGCAAAAGGAAGGCTGCCATGCTCCTCGCGCTCCTCCTCTCCTCGTTCATCGGGCTCTCCCTTGGGCTCCTCGGGGGCGGCGGGTCCATCGTCACCGTCCCCATCCTCATTTACGCGCTGCACGTGTCTGCAAAGAGCGCTATCGCGATGTCGCTCGCCGTGGTCGGGGTCACCAGCGCCGGCGCGGCGATCACGCACGCTCGCGCTGGCAACGTGAGGTGGCGCGTCGCTGCGCTGTTCGGCGGCGCCGGGATGGCGGGCGCCTTCGCCGGCGGGCAGCTGGCGCAGCTCGTCCCGGGCTGGCTCCTGCTCTCGGGCTTCGGCGCGATGATGCTGCTCACCGCGGCGGCGATGCTGCGGGGGAGGAAGCCCACCCGCACCACGGACGAAGGCGCGATGAAGCCGGGCCGAGCGATCCTCGACGGAATGGCGGTCGGCCTCGTCACCGGAATGGTGGGAGCCGGCGGCGGCTTCCTCGTCGTGCCCGCGCTCGTCCTCCTGGGCGGGCTGCCGATGCGCGCGGCCATCGGGACATCGCTCGTCGTGATCTCGATGAAGTCATTCGCCGGGTTTGCAGGCTACCTCGGTCACGTGAGCATCGATTGGCCGCTGACCGCGCTCATGAGCGCCGCGGCGATCGCCGGCAGCGTGGCCGGCGGCAAGCTCTCCGCGCGCGTCCCCCAGGAGCGATTGCGCCAGGGATTCGCGTGGTTCGTCGTGGTCATGGGCGTCTTCCTCCTCGGGCGGCAGATCCCGGCCGAGGCGTGGGCCTCCGCGCGCGCGCTCGTTTCGGCGCATCGCGACTGGGCGCTGGCCCTCGGCGGCGGGCTGCTGATCGGCCTGGCCGCGGCGCTGCTCCTGCTCGTCAACGGCCGGATCGCGGGCGTGAGCGGGATCGCCGGCGGGCTCGTGGCGCCGGCTCGAGGCGACGTGCTGTGGCGAGCCCTGTTCGTCGCCGGCCTGGTCCTGGGCGGCGCCGTGATGGGCCTCGCCTGGCCCGCGCTCTTCTCGAATACGCTGAGCCGATCCTTGCCGGCGATCGCGCTGGCCGGCCTGCTCGTCGGGATCGGCACGCGGCTCGGCAATGGGTGCACGAGCGGCCACGGCGTGTGCGGCGTGAGCCGCTTCTCCCCGCGCTCGATCGCGGCGACCGCCACCTTCATCGCGACGGGCGCGTTCACGACCTGGATCATCAACCGACTGCTCGGAGGTTCCCTGTGAAGCAGCTCGTCTCGCTCCTGTTCGGATTCGTATTCGCCGTCGGGCTGTCGCTCGCGGGCATGACCCGCCCCGAAAAGGTGATCGGCTTCCTGGATTTCAGTGGCCCATGGGATCCGTCGCTCGTGTTCGTGATGGGCGGCGGCGTGCTCATCTACGCCATCGCGTGGCAGCTGCGTCTGCGCCGCGCGGCGCCGCTCCTGGCTCCTGCGTTCTCCAAGCTGGGAAAGGCCCCGATCGATCGCCGGCTGCTCGTCGGCGCGGCGCTGTTCGGCGTGGGCTGGGCGCTGGCCGGCGTCTGTCCGGGTCCGGGCATCGCCGCGCTCCCGGTGGGCGGCCCCGCGGCCGTCGTGTTTGTGGTCGCGATGGCGGCGGGGTGGTTGCTGGTCAGCCGTGTGGCCCCCCGCGGGCCCGAGAGGCCACCCGATGAACCTGGGCAGCGGCTAGCTCCGTGCGTCAGAAATCCCGCCAGGGATTGCTGACTGGCCCGCCGCCCCGGGCAGCGGCGCCAGCACGTCGGCGATCCTCGCCAGGCCGACCACGTCGTAGATGTCGTAGGGGAAGGCCGCAGCGACGCGCGCCGGTGCGCACCATGCCGCGGCGAGGGAGGCGCTGCTGCGTTACGTGCTGCGACCCCCGATCGCAAAGGAGCGCGTCGAGCCGCAGCAGGACGGCATGGTGCGGCTGTCGCTCAAGCGCGCCTTCGCTGACGGGACTGTCGCGGTGGACATGGATCCGCTCTCGCTCTTGTGCCGCCTCGCGGCCAGCGTCCCGCCGCCGCGCTTTCACACCGTCAAGTACGCGGGCGTGCTCGCCTCGGCAAGTCCATGGCGCAAGCGCATCGGACCGCGCCCTGCGAAGCCACAAGAGCCTACGAAGGCGGACGATGACGCCGCTTCGAAACGCAAGCGTGGCGGCTATCGGGCGGTCGACAAACCGCGCCGAGCTCTTGCGCCGCACATTTGCGATCGACGTCCTCGAGTGCCCAACTTGCAAGGGGCGGATGAAGCTCGTCGCCATGGTGACCGAGCCAAGGAACATCGCCCGCTTCCTCTCCGCGCTCGGCGAGCCGACCGACGTCCCAGCACGCTCTCCCAACCGAGGGCCGCCGTACTGGAAGAGCACCGTTCTGCGCCGCAAGGCGCCCGGTGACGCCGCATAGCGTCTCGCGACACGCCTCCCGGGCCAGACCAACGCCCGGACGGACACGTGTGCCCACGGCACGCCGATGCGCCCCGTAGCGCGCTCGGCGCCGCCCGGACCACGCTCTTTCGGCCCAGGACCGAGCCATCACGACGCTCGCGGCCCCACCCTTTCGGTTTGCTGCGCTACACTTCTTCGCGCTGCGATCCGGCTTCTTTTACCTACGCGCCACTTCTTCGCGCTGCGATCCGGCTTCTTTTACCTACGCGCCTCCGGCTTCTTTTACCTACGCGCCCGTACACGGTCTCCGTGGGGAAGGCGACGAGCCCTCCGCGGCGGAGGATCTCGGCCGCCCGTGCGATGGATGCCGCGTCCGCGGCGAGCCGCTCGGTTCGCATACGCCGCGCTCCATGTTGCCGGGGCGCGCGGGAGGCAAACGAAAAACGAAGACCAACCCGGGGAGCATGAGCGCGAGTTCGGCACGGTCCCCTCCGCCGCTGCAGCCGCAGCGATCGCGGAGCACGCCGGCAAGCACGGTGCCGGCGCCATGGTCAAACGGAATCGTCGCGGATGCGAACCTCGGATGGATCCAGGCCGGTGCCGTTCCGCGCATCGCGGTGGTGCCGCGCGCGAGGATGGACACCGTTCCTCCGGATTGTCGTGGCGCATGGAATTCCTGCTCAGCCCACAGATGGAGCCACGGTTACGGGATCGAAAATGGATGGTGTCCCCCTACGACGGAGAAGAGATAAAGGTAGATCGCAGCGGTCCCCGTCCATATCTTGTCCACATCAGGAACAACCTCATTACCGAGCTCCGGGGGGATTGGCGGGTAGCCGCGATAGGTGGCCTCGATTTCCTGAGCGATGTCGCTCGCCACCGGTTCCTCGTCGGGGTCGGCCGTTCGATGGACGGCGTAGTAGACGCTCATCCATCGGTACCACCCGGAGCCGACGTCGACGCAGCTGGCCGTCGCGACGCTCGCGCTCACGTTCCCGGCAGCGTACCTGTCGTGGCACGCGGTAAAGAAGCCGGCGCTGGCGTGGAAGCGGCGTTGGGCTCCGGCGACCGCCGGCGCCGCGGAAACAGGAAGACCAGCGCGAGGCTAAGAAGGACGAGGTACTCGAAGGACATCGTGAAACGCATTGCCACCGACGTACGCCCCGCGGGGAATCGAAGCCCGACGTCGAAACCGAGGGGCCAGGCTTTCCATCCGCGCGCGTTATGAGACCATTGCTGGGGACTCGTCCGCCCCCCTCGATGATCCGCGTCCTCGTCTGGATCCTCATCCCCGCCGGCGTCGCGAGCGTCACCTGGTGGAGGAACCGAGGGATTCCGCTTCCGAGCTACGATGGCGACCTCCAGGGCGTCGCCTACAATCCGTACCGCCGCGGTGGCAGCCCGCGCGACGGGGACGAGGGACCGAGCGCCGAACAGGTCGCCGAGGACTTCGCCCTCCTGCGGGCGCGCGGTTTCCGCGCGGTGCGCACCTACGGCCTGCATGGCGCGCTGGCGCGGGCTCCCGAGCTCGCCGAGCGCGCTGGCCTGCGCGTGAGCCTGGGGGTGTGGCTCGACGGCGATCCCGAGGCCGACGAGCGCGAGCTGCGCGCGCTCGCCGGCGCGCTCGCGGGGGCCCGCAACGTCGACCGCGTCATCGTCGGTAACGAGACCGTGCTCCGCGGCGCGCTCTCGCCGGGCGAGCTCGCGGCGTTCCTCGCGCGGGCCAGGGCGATCACGAGCCTGCCGGTGGGCACCGCCGAGCCGTACCACGTATGGTGGAGTCACCCCGAGCTCGTCGCGGCCTCCGATTTCATCGCCGCCCACGTCCTGCCGTATTGGGAAGGCCTCGGCGTCGACGAGGCGATCCGGGCCACCTTCCTCCGGCTCGACGAGCTTCGCCGCGATTTCCCGGACAAACCCCTGCTCCTTGGCGAGACGGGCTGGCCCAGCGCCGGTCGCACGCGCCGCGCGGCGATCCCCGGCCTCGCCCACCAAGCGCGCTTCTTGCGCGGCTTCCTCCGCGAGGCCGAAGCCCGAAATTTCGGTGACTACTTCGTCCTCGAAGCCTTCGATCAGCCCTGGAAGCGCGAAATCGAGGGCAATGTCGGGCCGCACTGGGGCTTCCTCGGCGCCGACGGGGCGGCGAAGGCGCCGCTCTCGGGCCCGGTCCGCGAGCATCCCGGCTGGCGCCGCCGCCTCGCCCTGGGCGCGACGATTTCGGCGATCCTCGTGGGCCTCTTCCTCGTCGTCGCGCGCAACCTCCGCGGCCGCGGGCAGCTCCTCTTCGGCGCGGCCGTGGCGGCGATGGTCGCCGAGCTCGTCTGGCTCGCGCACGTCGCCGGGGAGCGCCACCTCTCGGCGGGGAGCCGCGCCGCGTGGGCGATGATGCTCGGCGCGCTCTTGCTGCTCGCGGGGGTCGTCCTGGCCGAGCTCCGCGAGCTCGTCTACTGCCTCTGGCGGCGCGAGGTGCGCCGGGTCTTCGCGCCGCGCGCGCCGGCCCCGGGGGCCGCGCTCCCCTTCGTCTCGCTGCACTTACCGATCCACGACGAGCCGCCCGCGCTCGTCGTCCGCACCGTGCGCAGCCTGCTCGCGCTCGACTACCCGGCCTTCGAGGTGCTCGTCGTCGACAACAACACGCGCGATCCGGCCCGGTGGCAGCCCGTCGAGGCGTTCGTGCGTCGCTGCGGCGACCGCGCGCGCTTCTTCCACCTCGAGGACTGGCCCGGCTTCAAGGCGGGCGCGCTCAACTTCGCGCTCGCGCGCAGCGCGCCCGCGGCGGAGGTCGTCGGCGTCGTCGACTGCGACTACGAGGTGCGCGCCAACTGGCTGCGCGGGTGCGTCCCGTACTTCGACGCCCCGGCCGTCGCGATCGTCCAGGCGCCGCAGGACCACCGCGACGGCGGCGAGAGCCTCTTCAAGCGCGCGATCACGGCGGAGTACGACGGCTTCTTCCGCCTCGGGATGGTCGATCGCAACGAGGACGACGCCATCGTCCAGCACGGCACGATGACCTTGATCCGCCGCCGCGCGCTGGTCGACGCGGGCGGGTGGGACGAGCGGGGCGTCTGCGAGGACGCCGAGCTCGGCCTGCGCCTGTTGGCGCGCGGTCACGTCTCCGTCTACGTCCCCGCGTCCCTGGGTCGCGGCCTGAGCCCGGGCAGCTTCGCGGCGTACAAGGGCCAGCGCTTCCGCTGGGCGTTCGGCGCGACGCAGATCCTCGCGCGGCACGCCGGCCTGCTCGCCGGCCGCGGGGAGGGCAACCGCCTGACGCGAGCGCAGCGCCTGCACTTCGTCCTGGGGTGGCTGCCGTGGATCGGCGACGGCGGCCTGCTCGTGGCGAGCATGCTCGCGCTGGCCTGGAGCGCGGCGGTTCTCGCGCGCCCCGCGTGGTTCGAGATCCCGCCGGGCGAGTTCGTCGGCCCCGCGCTCGGCGTCTTCGCCTGGAAGCTCGGGCGCACGCTCTGGCTGTACCGCGCGCGCGTGCGTCGCTCCTGGGTGGACTGCGCGCTCGCCGCCCTGGCCGGCCTGTCGCTCACGCCGACGATCGGTTGGGCGGTGCTCATGCGGCTGCGCTACGCCGAGCTCCCCTTCCGGCGCACGCGCAAGGACGTCGAGCGCTTGGCGTGGCGCCGGGCGCTCGGCCCGTGCCGCTATGAGGCGGCGATGGCGACGCTGCTGCTCGCCGCCGCCGCGGCGACGGCAGCGCGCTTCGGCGACCTGGACCCCGAGGCGCGCCTCTGGGCGATCTTCCTCGGGGCGCTCGCGTCGCCGTTCGCCGCGGCGGTGGCGATGTCGGCCTTGAGCGTTTGGGCCGCGGCGCGCGCGCCCGCCACGCAACCCGTCGAGGTGCCCCATCCTGAAGCCCTCTCCTGAGCATGCCGCGCAGCGCGCCGCCGCCCGCGAAATCTTCCTCCTCGTCGCCCTCCTCGCCGCGACCGCTGCGGCGGGAGCGCTCCTCCGCGAGGGTTTTCTCTACTCTCCCCGCCTCGGCGAGCTTTGCGGGCCCGGCGCGCCGGAGCTCGTGTGCCGGCTGCGCCAGCGCGCCTTCGCCTGGATCTACCGGCCGGTGCTCGGCGAGCCGCTCGACCTGCCCGTCTTCGAGCTCGCCAACGCGGCCTTGCTCGGCGTGACCCTGCTCCGGCGTACGCGCCGCTTCGGCCTCCTCTCGGCGACGGCGGGGCTCTTGAGCCTCCTGCTCCTGGGCCGCACCTGGGCGGCGCTCGACTTCCTAACGGGCCTGCTCATCGCGGTGGGCGACGGCCCCAAACCCCAGCAGGCTCCCGAGCCCTAAGCACGCGACGAACCACGCGACGGGCTCCGGCGCGCGCAAGCCTTCGCGGGCGATCGTGCCCAGGGCGGCGAGCACGAGGACGGCGGCGAGCGCCAGCTCTTCGCGGCCCACACGGCAAGGGAGGCCCGCGCGCGAGCCCGAGCCCGCGGCCGCCTCGCCCGGCGCGAGCAGCGCCACCCAACCTAGGCAGCCGAGCGCGAAGGATGTCGTCGCGGGCCAGACGTCGCGGAACCTTCCGTCGAAGGCGAGGAGCAACGCCTGGGCCGCGAAGCCGAAAGCGCACGCCAAGCGGAGGGCGCTCGCGGCGCGCGCCGCCGGTCCTCGCGTGGCCGCCGCTCGCCAGGCGACGATCGGCGCCGCCTCCCCCGTGCGCGCGAGCTGGCCAACGGCGCGCGCCGCGAGCGCGAGGCTCGCCAGGACCGCGCCGCCGGCCGGCAGCGCTTCGAGGGCGGTGAAGCTGCGGGCGCGGATCTCGGCGAGCGCGAGCGCGAGGCCGAGTGTCGCGGCCGCGCCGGCGACGAGGATCGCCGCGCCGGAGAGCGCGCCATGGGCTCGAGGCCGGCGGCGAGCCCCGAAGGCCCAGGCCGCGCCGAACGTCAGCACGACGAGCCCGGCCGCCCAGGCCGTCCGCCCTTCGCGCCCGCCACCCCCGTCCGCCTGCCACGCGCCTTGGAGCCGAAGCTTCTCTCGCCCGCGCGCGTCGAACACGCCCCAGGAGCTTCCGGCGCGGCCCTCGTCGAAGCGTTTCCAGGGCTGATCGTAGGCCTCGATGACGTTGTAGTCGATCCGCTCGGCCTCCGCCCAGCGCGCGACCTCGCGCAAGTACGCGGCCTGGTGACGAGGCCCCGGGACGGCGGCGCCGCGGCTCTGCCCGGCGCTCGGCCACCCCACCTCGCTCACGTAAATCCTCGCCTCCGGGTACCGTCGGCGCACGTCGCGGTAGCGATCGATCGTGAACCGCAGCGCGTCGCCGATCGCCGGCGGCTCGGGCTCCCAGAACGGGATCAGGTTGAGCGCGATGAACGAGACGTGCCGTGCCAGCTCGGGCGCGCGCAGCCAGGTGTGCCAGCCGTCGGCATAGCCGACCGGAAGGTCGGTGAGCGCGCGCACGCGGTCGACCCAGGCGGCGAGGTCGGCCGGCGAGAGCTCCTCGCGCAGGATCGTCTCGTTGCCGGCGATGATCGCGCGCACGGCCGCGCGGTCGCGGGCGAGGACGCCGCGCAAGAGCTCGAGCTCGCCCGCGTTCCACGTCGGATCCCCCGTGAGCCAAAGGCCCACGACGACCTCGATCCCCCGGCGCTTGGCCACCGCCGGAACGGCGTCGAGCCCGTTGCGCATCCCGTAGGTGCGCACGCAGCCGGTGACGGGCGCGAGCTGCCGCAAATCGGCGTCGATCTCCTCGGGCGTCGCCCACGTCCCGGGCTTCCTCGGATCCATCCCGGCCCGGTAGAACGGGACGTACGACAGGCACGGGAAGCGCGCCGTGGGCGCGTCGGGCAGCACCCCGCTCGTCGGCGGCCATGATGCGATCAGCGCCGCTGCGAGGCCCGCGACGGCCCAAAGGAGGGCGGCCAGGTGACGGGGCATCGTGCTTCGATGCTCGGCGACGCCTCCACGAAGGTCAAGCGCGCCGGGGACCATGCGGAACAGCGCTCGCCGCGGCAAGCGGCCCTGGCGGGCCGCGGCGTCGAGGTCCGCGCGTGCGGAGCAGCCGCGGCGTCGAGGTCGACGCCGGCGAACTCGTAGCGCTCGCTGGCCAGGGCGCCGCTGCATGCGAGCGGCGCGACTCGTAGACGAAACGCCGACCGGCTGCGGCGTTCGGCGTCGAGGTCCACGAGCACGAGCTCGGGCGGTCGGTGGTGACCTCATCCACCTGGCGGAACTCGCGAGCCGACGAGCCCGAGGCAGCGCTCTGTGCCTCCGCCGTCTCGGGACGAGAGCCGCCCGCCGGCCCGCAATGGCTCCGCGGGCTGTCGTCGTCCTCTCCGAGCGCGCTCGCGTACGACAAGCCGCTGTGCGCTGCGCTCGATGGCTTCACCTTGCACGCAGCGACGCGCGCCGGTGCGCACCATGCCGCGGCGAGGGAGGCGCTGCTGCGTTACGTGCTGCGACCCCCGATCGCAAAGGAGCGCGTCGAGCCGCAGCAGGACGGCATGGTGCGGCTGTCGCTCAAGCGCGCCTTCGCTGACGGGACTGTCGCGGTGGACATGGATCCGCTCTCGCTCCTGTGCCACCTCGCGGCCAGCGTCCCGCCGCCGCGCTTTCACACCGTGAAGTACGCGGGCGTGCTCGCCTCGGCAAGTCGCCCACGTTGGCGCGCAAGCGCATCGGACCGCGCCCTGCGAAGCCAGAAGAGCCTACGAAGGCGGACGATGACGCCGCTCCGAATCGCAAGCGTGGCGGCGATCGACCGTGGGCCGAGCTCTTGCGCCGCACATTTGCGATCGATGTCCTCGAGTGCCCAACTTGCAAGGGGCGGATGAAGCTCGTCGCCATGGTCACCGAGCCCCGGAACATCGTCCGCTTCCTCTCCGCGCTCGGCGAGCCGACCGATGTTCCAGCACGCTCTCCCAACCGGGGGCCACCGTACTGGAAAAGCACCGTTCTGCGCCGCAAGGCGCCCGGTGACGCCGCATAGCGTCTCGCGACGCGCCTCCCGGGCCAGACCAACGCCCGGACGGACACGTGTGCCCACGGCACGCCGATGCGCCCCGTAGCGCGCTCGGTGCCGCCCGGACCACGCTCCGCTCTTTCGACCCAGGACCGAGCCATCACGACGCTCGCGGTCCCACCCTTTCGGTTTGCTGCGCTACACTTCTTCGCGCTGCGATCCGGCTTCTTTTACCTACGCGCATCACGCTCAGCTCAAGGCGGAGCTGGGCGAAAACACGGTCCTCGGCGCCTACGGCTTCACCGCACAGGAGGGCTCGGCCGACCACGCGCCGCTCGCGCGACACGACGTCTCCAGGGAGAGCGTCGTCACGGAGGCCGATCGCCTCTCCAGCTTCTACCCCGGGATGATCCTGCCGACCGCGATGGCGAGCCAGCACCGCTACCCGAGCGCTCTGGCCGCCGACGAAACGTTCCTCTACTTCGCGAGCGGCGGCACCGAGGACGTCGCGACCGGGGACAACAACGACGGCTACATCTACCGCGCGAAGCCGGGCACCGCCGCGGCGGAGGCGATGATCCCCGCCGATCCCGATCCCAAGGCGCTGTGGGTCAACGACTCCCACGTGTACTGGGCGAGCGGCGGCGACGATGATCCGGTGATCCCCTCGGCGCTCCGGCGCGTCGACAAGGCGAGCCTGAGGTGGAGACGCTGGTCGAGGTCGGCTATGTCGTGAGCGTCATCGGCGACGCGTCGGCCCTCTACTTCGGCGACGGCAGCGGAGAGAAGCTCTACACGATACCGCTCGACGGCGGCGAGCCCGTCCTCCTCGCGTCCGACGCCGGGAAGCCCGCGCACCTCGCGCAGGACGCAGAGAACATCTACTGGACCGGCGGCGCAGCGACCAACAAGGTCTACAAGGTGGCGAAATCGGGTGGGGAGGTGACCGTCATCGCCGAGAACGAGGCCGAGCCGGCCGGGATCGCGGTGGACGCGGAGTTCGTCTACTGGGCCAACGTCGGCGACGGCGGCGTGTTCAAGGCGCCCATCGCCGGAGGGCAGAAGACCCTGGTTCATCAGGGAGGCTTGATGACGGGGCTGGCCATCCGGGGCTCGACGCTCTTCTCGACGGACACGAGCGGGAACCGCAGCGTCAACGCGCACGATCTCGAGAGCAACAGGACCGTCGTGCTCGCGCTCGGACAGCCCGTCGCCTGGCGCATCCTCGCCCCGGAAGGTCAGGGCGTGTTCTGGTCCACGCCGGCGATAACCGTTACCAGGGTCAAGTCGTGTCCTACGACGCTCCTTGATCGTCCGCATCCCGGCGGCGGCCGCGAGCGCGTGACGGCAGAGCGGACCCGAGGAACCGCATCGGAGCGGCTCACGCCGCGCGGATGTCGCTCTGGAACGGGGAGAGGTTCTCCGGAAACAGGAGCCACGCGAACAGGCAGCGCGTCTCGAAGTACTCGTCGGCCGCGATGGCCGCGAGCGAGGGGTCGAGCTCGCCAATGGCGTGCCCTTCCCAGACGAAGCCTGGCACGCCGCGCGCCCGGCTGACGAGCCCGCTGGTCTGCAGCTGGTCGCGCGCGCGGAAGCAACGGGTGAGCGCCATGTTGACCGCCGCCGTGAAGTCGGGCCGGTGCGCGATGCGCTCCGGCAACGCGACGCTGTCGAGGCCGGCCGACCAGCAAAGCCAGCAGAGGGCGGCCCACTCCGCCCGGGCCCTCCGCATCAGGAGAGAGACAGGCAGGGCTCCCGTGTCGAGCGTCTCGTCCACGGTGAGCTCGACGGTCTCCACGCCGTTCTCGGTCTCCTCGGTCAAGGTCGCCGCCCTCCGCGCGAGCTCCACCGGCCCGTCCGGCAGCACGTGCGACAGATCGGGCGGGAGCCACGGGCAGGGCTCCGCGCCCGGCAGGCTGCGCTGCACGGCCTCGCGCAGGCGCAGCAAGCGGGTGGCGTAGAGCTGGATCTTCTGCCGGATCTGCTCGATCGGCTGGCCGAGCTCGACCGTGTCCGATGCGTCGCCGGGCACCGGATCGAGGACCTGGCTCGCCGGCCAGAAAGCGAACTCCGGGAACAGCAGCCGCACGAAGGTCCTGAGGTGCTCGGCCACGCCGGCGGCCTCCTGCTCGATGCGGTCGGCATCCTCCAGCACCCCGCGCGTGTCGCCGAGCTCGAGCCGCAGGAGCGCGCGCGTGACGCAGGCAGAGCGGCGCTCGGGCTCGAGCAGCAGCGCCGCCTCGACGAGCGAGAGCGCGACGCGGCGCGAGCCCGGCAAGACGGCGGCGAGCGTGCGGTAGACCGCGCTCGGCTCGGCGCCGAGCAACAGCTCGTCCAGGACGCTGAGCGCGGTCGCGCCGGACGCCTCGAGCAGCGCTCGCCCGCGTTGCTGCGCGACCTCCGGCCTCGGCCGCAGCGTCGCGGCGTCCAGGAACCCGGCGAGCCGCTCGCGCTCGCCCCCACGGACCGCCGCGCGGGCTGCGGCGCAGCAGGCCTCGCGCGCGCGGCCGCCCTGCAAGAGCTCTCGCGCGAGGGCCCAGACGCGCTCGGCGTCCCACGCCGCGAGGTCCTCGGCGAGCGCGGGCGACGCGCCGAGGCTGGCCTCGTCGAGGACCTCGCCGAGCTCGCGCCGGACGACCGGCGCCCCGTCCGCGTCGAGCCAGGTGAACGCCCCGACGGGGTGACCGTGCCAGTACTGACCGCGCTCCTCGCAGAGGCGCGGATCGAGGTAAGGGCTCGCGTCCGGATCGGGGAACCAGCGGACGGAGGGGCCGTGGAAGCGCCCCTGGGGTTCGAAGTGCCGCTCCTCCGAAGGGCGGCCCAGCGCGTCGTACTGGAGCTCGCGACAGCGGACTCCAGCGCGAACCTCGATTTCCTGAGAGGGCTTGCCCTCGCGCGTGACGTACCGGTAGACGAGCGCGCCCGAGGCTTCGTCCTCCTCGCTGACCAGCCAGCGTTGCGAGCCCTGGTCGTACTCCGCGTCTTCGGCGGCGCCGGCGGGTCTGTCGGGCCAGCGGGAGCCGTCCGCGGAGATCGGGTATCCGGCGCGGTCGTGAAACACATGGCGCGCGATGCGCCCCTGCCGATACCGCGCTCGCACCTCCCAGGCGCCGGGCGGCACACAGCACGATCGCAGCTTGAGCTCGGTCGGGGCGTCGCTGCCGTAGAGCACCACCTCGCCGTCGAGCTGGCCGCCCCGGTAGCGCCCGCGCTGCGCCGTTTGACCGTTCGGGTGGAACACGGTGAACGGCCCGTCCTTCACCCCGTCCGCATAGCGGCAGCGCGAGAGCAACGAGCCGTCGCTCGCGCGGTACACGCAGCGCTCGCCGGAGGGACGGCCGTCGGCGTCGGTCTCCACGAGCTCGAACGTCCCGTGCTCGGGGTTGTACGTGGCCGAAGGCGGAATCGACGCAGGCCGCTCCGCGCCGGGGTGTTTCGTGGCGTCCACGCATCGCAGTCTATCGGGTTTCGCGCCGACAGGGCGGCTGTTCATGCCGGTTGGAAAGATCCCGAGCCGGCGGCGCCGGCGCTCAGCCGCCGAGCGCCTTGTCGATCGCCTGTGTGAGCTTCGGGTCGTCCGGCGCCACGGACGACTCGAACCGCGCGATCACCGACCCGTCCTTGCCGATCAGGAACTTGGTGAAGTTCCACTTCACCTCTCCGGCGGGCGCGGACTGCGTGAGGAAGGCATAGAGCGGGTGCTTGCTGCCGCCCTTGACTGGGATCTTCGAGAACATGGGGAAGCTGACGCCGTACTTCGTGGAGCAGAAGGTGGCGATCTCGGCGTCGGTCCCTGGCTCCTGCGCGCCGAAATCGTTCGAGGGGAAGCCGAGGACGGAGAACCCACGATCCTTGAGCCGATCGTGGAGCGCCTCGAGCCCCGCGTACTGCGGCGTGTAGCCGCACTCCGATGCGGTGTTCACCACGAGCAGCACCTTGCCCCGGTAGTCGCCGAGGGAGCGGTCCTGTCCGTCGATGGTCTTCACGGTGAAGTCGTGGAGCGACATGGCCTTTCCTTCCTGAGCGGCGCCGGGCGTGAGCTCCGGCGACGGCTGCTGGACGTCCTTTCCACAGCCCGACACGCAGGCGAAGGCGATCGAGGTGGTCAGGGCGAGTCCGCACCGGAGCGCGCGCGGCGAGCTTTCCATGACGGAGTGGATAGCCGCGCCTCCGGGCGGCGTCGAGCAGGAACGCGCGCCGGCGCGGCGCGGCGGAGCTGCCGCGTCCACCCGAGCGCTGTCGATTTCTTGATGGCGTCGGCAGGCGGCGTCCACCCATCGCCATGCTCGCTCTTCTCTGTCGTTTCGGGGCTCTCGCGACGGTACTCGCGCTCACCGCCTCGGGCTGCGGTGGATCCAGCGACAGCCCAGGAGGCGACGGCAGATCCAGCGACAGCCCAGCAGGCGACGGCGGATCAGCGGGGGCTTGCGGCTCCGGTGGAGCCGGCGGCGCCGAGGACGCGACCGGCAGCGATCGCCCCGAAGCCGGCTTCATCGAGGTTCCGGGCTCGCCGACGCTCGGCCCGGGCTGGACGTCGCGGATGTTCTACTCGTTCGTGCCAGCCGCCGAGCATCCGGAGCGAGCGCCCCTCATCGTGTTCTTCAACGGCGGCCCCGGCTCCGCGACCACCGGCGTCCTCCTGCCTTACGGAACCGGCCCGTTCACGCTGGATCCCGCAGCCCCCACCGACGCCGCGCCGGTCGCGAACGACGTGTCGTACACGCGCTTCGCCAACCTGCTCTATGTCGACGCCCGCAGCACCGGCTTCTCCTACGACCTCGCGCTGCCCGATCCGTCGACCTGCCAGGGCAGCAGCGGCAAGTTCCACGTCGCGGACGCCGCCGACTTCATCTACCTGCTGCTCGAGTTCCTCGACACGCACGAGGCATTGCGCAACAACCCGGTCGTCATCGCCGGCGAGAGCTACGGCGGCACGCGCGCCGCGCTGATGCTCTACATGCTGCATAACTACACCCTCACCTCGGACAGCACGGGAGTGATGTCGGTCGCGCCTTCGTGGCTCCAGGAGAAGGTGCAAGCGCACCTCGACCTGGCCTTCCCGGCGCATGCCGGAGCGCCGCGAGAGCCGCATGAGGTGGCCGCGCAGTTCGGCTGGCAGCTCTTGATTCAGCCCAGCCTCTTCGGGAGGCAGCAGAGCCGCTACCAGGATCCGCTCGCGGCGAGCGACCCGGACCTCGCCCCGATCTTCACCGATCCGCAGGTGCGGGACGCCTACGACGTACGGCTCACCCAGGAGCAGGCAGCCCCCATCCGGGAGCACGCGTCGCGCTCGATGCGCAACCCCGAGCACCTGGAGACCCTGCTCGGCGTGGACCTCTCCAGCATCACCGGGCTCGCGCCGCCGGCACGGGGGCCGTCCTTCCGCTCCTTCTCGCGCGACGACCCCGCGGAGGTGGCGGCGAGCGAGACCGACCTTCGCGCCGAGCTCGGCGAGCTCGACGCCGCGGACGCGTACTGGCTGCACTATGCGCCGCCATGCACAGGGGATGGGGCCGAGCTCGGGATGTCCGCTGTGTTCGAGGACATCATCGGGCGCACCGCGACGTTCATCACCAATGCCCGTTACGACTCGGTGGTCTACACGGAGGCGTTGCCGGCCATCTTCGATGAGTCCTCGACATTCGACGTCGAGCTCGACACGTCGCTGCCCGAGGGGGCAGCGCGCCCTGGCGTACTTCGCCTCCGGAACGGCGCTGGGGGTGTGTCGTTCCGCTTTCCGACCTACGAGGCGGGACACCAGGTCTCTGTGGGCGCCCCGCGCGAGCTCGCCGAGGATGTCGAGGCGTGGCTCGCCGCGGCCTGCGCGTCGGCCCCGTAGCTCACGACGGCAGTGAGCGAGCCCGCGTCGAGCGCGCGTCGCTTTTCCAGGAGGGCCGGAGCGCACGGAGAAGAATGCTCTGCCAACCCGGGGCAGGTCCCGCAGTTGGGGCTTGACGTCTCCGAGACGTTTGGCTTCCCTCTCCGTCCCATGACGGTTAGCGAACGTTTCTCCCCGATCGTCGACGCTCGCCCAAATGACACAGCATGGCCGGTCATGCAGTGGCCGCCGGCGCCCGGCGTCCGGCTCACCGGGCATGTCGTCGAGCCGCGGTCAAGAGCGGCTCGGTGACCGTCGTGCAACGCACGTCCGGCGACATGCGGCTCAATCCGCATCTGCACGTGGTCTTCCTCGACGGGGCTTATCACGAAGACGGCACCGAGCTCATGTGGAACGAACTCGGTCACCTGCGAACGCGCGAGGTCGGTCAGGTCATGGAGCACGCCGTCGGGCGGATGCTCCGTTACCTCCGGCGGCACGGGCATCTCGAGATCGAGCACGACGTCGAGGAGGACGACGAGCCCGAGGCAGCGCTCTGTGCCTCCGCCGTCTCAGGACGAGAGCCGCCCGCCGGCCCGCAATGGCTCCGCGGGCTGTCGCCGTCTTCTCCGAGCGCGCTCGCGTACGACAAGCCGCTGTGCGCTGCGCTCGATGGCTTCACCTTGCACGCAGCGACGCGCGCCGGTGCGCACCATGCCGCGGCGAGGGAGGCGCTGCTGCGTTACGTGCTGCGACCCCCGATCGCAAAGGAGCGCGTCGAGCCGCAGCAGGACGGCATGGTGCGGCTGTCGCTCAAGCGCGCCTTCGCTGACGGGACTGTCGCGGTGGACATGGATCCGCTCTCGCTCTTGTGCCGCCTCGCGGCCAGCGTCCCGCCGCCGCGCTTTCACACCGTCAAGTACGCGGGCGTGCTCGCCTCGGCAAGTCGCCCACGTTGGCGCGCAAGCGCATCGGACCGCGCCCTGCGAAGCCACAAGAGCCTACGAAGGCGGACGATGACGCCGCTCCGAATCGCAAGCGTGGCGGCGATCGACCGTGGGCCGAGCTCTTGCGCCGCACATTTGCGATCGATGTCCTCGAGTGCCCAACTTGCAAGGGGCGGATGAAGCTCGTCGCCATGGTCACTGAGCCCCGGAACATCGTCCGCTTCCTCTCCGCGCTCGGCGAGCCGACCGATGTTCCAGCACGCTCTCCCACCGCCGGCGCGGCGGCCGCCGTACTGGAAGAGCACCGTTCTGCGCCGCAAGGCGCGCGGTGACGCCGCATAGCGTCTCGCGACGCGCCTCCCGGGCCAGACCAACGCCCGGACGGACACGTGTGCCCACGGCACGCCGATGCGCCCCGTAGCGCGCTCGGCGCCGCCCGGACCACGCTCTTTCGACCCAGGACCGAGCCATCACGACGCTCGCGGTCCCACCCTTTCGCTCTGCCGCGCTACACTTCCTCGCGCTGCGATCCGGCTTGATTTGCCTACGCGCTGGGACGCCCTTGTGCACCACGTCCAGGACCGCGCTCGTGAGATGACCAGCAGGTCTGCGAGGCGCTACGCGTTCTTCGGTGCGGCGACGAGCCTACTCAGTGGAATCTTCGTCCCCTGGTCCTGGTTCTTTGTCCATAGTGGCCTCCGAGTCGATTGACGACGTACCTTGGAAGCTCTCCAGCATGTCCAGTCTGCGACTCAGGCCTCTAATCTGGGCAGCTTTGGCTTGACTGTCACGCTGAGAGAAATCCGCGCCGGATCCGTGTCTTGCACGATCGCTGATGAACCTCTTAAGTTCATCCAATAGATCTGCGTCGAGAGACTTTCTTTGGTTCATAAATTGTATCTCGCGCATCCTAGATCGGATGTACCCTGGCTCTAACCCAGCTGCATCTGGAAACAACGGGATCTGGTTCTCTTCATCCCAGAGCGGTTGCTCATTGCTCAGCTGCTTGCGAAGTAACCGAAGTATCTGAGCTTTTTGTGTGTACTCGCTCCATGCAGCATGGCGCTTCTCCTGTTCCTGACGAACTCGTTTTACCTCATTTACCGTCTCGTCTTGAACTTGGAGGTTCAGCATCTCTCCGGCTCGCTTCACAAACACGTCGCCGGAGTACATGTGGAAGAGTACGCTCGCTTCTCGGTCTATCTCATTTCGGAGTGCTGGTAAGGGGCCGACCGTCTTGCCACCGATGTCGAGCCACCAGTCTTCCTTTCTGTCGTCAATGACGAATATTACCGGTTTCTTGCGCTGCTTTGCTTCCTCAATGATCTGGAACCAGATGACCAGATCTCCATATTTATCATCACCTTTTTTCTGCTGTCTGTCTTTGAAGCCAGGCGGTATTTCGTCCTTGTACCGATCTTCTCCCTGCTTATAGAGTTTCTTGAGCCGCTCCTGGTCCCACTCAGGGCCGACCTTTCCCTCGAATAACTCCGCGATCCGCTCAATGAGGGCCTCGCGGTCGGGATGGCGATAGTCCTTGTCAGCTTCCTCGACGAATTGGTTCACAAGGGTTGACAGCTGTTCGGCCCTCGTCTTGTGGTCGCCTGCTCGCGACGATTGTCCCCACTTTTCGACTTGTTGTTTGATGTCGATGCACTTTCTGACCTGCTCGTAGCGCACCTCATCGAGGTTCCGGTGGTACTCAAGGGCCACCTGATACGGGATCCAGATGCGAGGGGCCACCTCTGGCGAGCTCAGGATATTGAGAAACTCCTTGCGCGCCTTCGCGGAGTACCTGTAGACGTTCAGGAGCATGTTGGTGTCGAACACGAACATGCCCTCGGACCAAAGGACCTTGAAGTCCTCGGCCTTGAGCGGGTAGCTGCCCGGGAACAGCTTCTTCATGGTCCGGGATCCTACCTCCCGGGCGCGCCGGCCCTCCAGGAATCGGTCCGGGTTGTGGGTTTCAGAACAAGTTTAAGGATGGGCACGTCCGTCAGGCAAAAATGACGCTTCGCGTTGTGCGCGTCATTGAAGGGCGCGGTACGGTCACCATTCGAAGCGGCGGCCATTCCAGCGGCCGTCCTCCTCGTAGCAGGGGCTTCGGGGTAGGCCGAGGGAGTTCCATAGCGCATCGAAGGCTGGACGCAGCCAGGTCGGCAGCGGATGTAGGTCCAGAGAGGGAAGCGGATCGATGTGCTCCCGGATGAGTACGTCAGGCAGCAGGAGGACATCGCGATCAATGGTATAGCGATCCCCAGGGCGAACAAAATGTCGTGACGGCTGAGGTAGCGTCGCTCCCTTCACTCCGATGAATGACACGGCGACCACGATTGGTAGGTCGACGCCGTGTCTCTGATAGAGCGGCAGGTGTTGCTTGAGTCCGTCGATGATGGTCCGCTCGATATCCCAGGGAGCCAGGAGCGGCATGCCCTCCTGGCCGAAGCCGACATGCAATACCGCCTCGATGGCACCAGTCCGAAAGAGCTGCGTGTATGCGAACTGTGGCCCTTCATTCGACCCACTGAAGACCACGTAGCCATCGAAATTGAATCGGCCGCTCCATTGTCTGCTCGTCAGAGGACGGATCGACGGGGTACCGCTTTCCCACGCCACCAGGTCGACATGCGCATCGACTCCCATCGAGCTGAACGGGACCAAATGCAACACGAGCTTGGCCGATGTGTGCCTGAGCAGAGGCACGGGGGTCTCGTCGGCCATGATTCTCCCGAGCCGTTCATCCCGGAAGCGGCGGATCAGGGTAGGCATTTCGGCAGAGAGGAGGAAGGCCGAGCGGATCTCGCGGACGTCCATCGGCTGGTTCCCGCCGCTCCCGCGCGACCAGAAGCGGGTGTCCTTGTCCACGATGATCATGTGGGGGGCCGACCAGCTCTTCGGGACGTGGACGACGATGACCTGTACCGCGGCAGGGTCTCCGAGCGCTTTCATCTGAAGCCCGGGGATGATCGGGTCGATGTTGGCGCGGGCCATGCCCTCCAAGCGAAGGATCTCCTGATCGGCGTTGATCCCCGGAAGGCCGACCAGTGCCGGGCTCCCTGTGTTCTTCCCGGAGGCATCCTTGCGATCCCCGATCCCGTAGATGATGTAGCCTCCGGCCGCGTTCGCGAGCGCCGTGAGGTCCTTCACGAAGGACCTCTTGTCAGGATCCGCCTTGCCCGGAAGCTCTGCCTTGTAGTCGAGCTGGCGCCCCTCCTGGACCTCATCACGGACGAGGCGCTCGACGTCCTCCATGGTGATTTCTGCGAACGGCTTGTTGAACACCATGGCCGGCAGCCTACCCGGCCGGTCGGGTCTCCGTCACCTGACGGCTGGGTTCAGGTGTGACGTTCTACGTCCGAGCCGGGGTCGATGGCGGGGGGCCGTGGGCTCGGGCATCAGGAATTACCCGATGAATAGCAGGAGCCTGCCTGATTGTGTGGCACGCGGACAGAGAATCTGGACGAATGGCCAGTGGATGGCTTCGGTGATTTTACGTCCTAAATGGAAATTTCATCGGACCCGCAGGAAGGTTTGACCCATACTTACGCCCTGCTTACTGTCTGTCTGGAAAGCTCGCCGCCCTCCGCTCTTGACAACTCCTCCAGCCGCTCGCGCCCAGGGACGCCCTTCGCTCACCTCGTGACGGGGGCCCCCGGGTGGAACCAGGCGGGAGGCGGCGGGGCTCCTCCGCTAAGGGATGACGCTCTGCGTTGTTCCGGTGACCCGGCGTGGAAGGATAGCGCGATAAACTCGGAAAGCCGCGTTCTCCGATGATTCGGGAACCCTGATTTCCGAAATGATCGGAAGTTGTCGAGTCGCGGCGGGCTGCGACCAGAAGATATCGCCTCCTCGCAACGCGGGGAGGAGGTAGGCCCGGCAACGCCACTTTGGGCGAAGTCGGGCAACAGCAACAAGGAGAAAGGTAACTACAATGCAGATAAGAAAAGAGAGACCAATTGTTGAGTTGACCAACCCGGGAACGCCAGATCAGACGTGCACATTCAACTGGGAGTCCGGGACACTGGAAATCCGTATGGGGGACGCCGCCTGCGCGGCCAAGCTCGAGACGCACCAAGCTCGAGAGCTGTCTGACGTCATGAACCGCTTCCTCGGAGGAGAGGAAGTGTCTTGCGAGTTCCAGATTTTGGATGACGCGGAGCCGAACAAGATGCCGCGCAGGTGCGTTTTCGAACCATGGAACGGAATACTCGCGCTTGAGTTGATAGGCAGCACTTCTGATTCGGGAGCTTATATTCAGTTCCCGGTCACGGCAGATGACTTTACTAACGTCGAAGTGCTCGCCGACGCCCTTTACCTGTACGCGTCGGGCTCACTCCTCGGAGGGCCAGATGTAAGGTGAAGTGCCAGGTGACATAGGCGTGACTACCTCGAGAAGTGGGGGGTGAAGGGCTCCGTCCGAGGAAGTCGGAGCCCCTTCCTCATCTCCAGGCCTTCGGCCCTCAGTCCGACCGGTAATGAGGGCCGCGGTGTGCACGCGGTGTCGGTTCCGCTGGCTGGGCTACTCCGGCCGCGGGAGCCGGAAGTCGCTGGGGAGCTAACCTGAAATCGCAGCGAAGCCGCGGCGAAGAGCGTTGGTGAAGCCGCGGTGGAAGGCAGCAACGGCCACCTCCGTGGTCGGAAAGTCTTCAAGGTCGGGGAGATTGTCGGCTATCATCTCCAGCAGCCCCGCGGCAATACAAGTAGCCACCAACCTGCGCTCCGACTGCTGGAGAGCCTGGGATGCCAAGTCCACTCCCGCTCTCACCTGCGGATCGAGACCACTGATCACCAGCCCGACCGGCAGGTACAGGCTTTCCTGGTGCATCAAGTCTTGCGCAACCTGGAACAACCGCGGGAAGCGAGGGAGCTCCGCGGGAGAGGCGCCCGGTTCAGGCTGGGGAGGGGCGGGACGGGGCGGCCGGGGGAAGAGGTCCCAGTAGGGCGTGAGGGGGTCAGCTTCTTCCCTCTCGGGGGAGCTGGCCTCGTGGACGGTGGGATCGCTCGGGGGGACGTTGCTGGGGATCTGTGCTGTCATGGCCCCTCTACAGAGCGAGGGGGTCGCCGATCAACCTGTTCCGGTCGATTTGTGGGTGAGTGTAAGATGTTCTCCGCAGGCAGGGTGGAGAGCTCCGGCTGAACGGACACGCAGCGCGGATCCTGGTAGGATACCGTCATGGCCGTGACCATCGAGGACGTCCTGCTGTTCTGCTCGCGGTTCGACCGGATGACGGACAAGCTGACCAAGCGCTCCAGGGGCAAGCCCCCCTTGGAGATCGCGGACGAGTATGACGTTCAGGATCTTGCCTACGCTGCGCTGAAGCCCCTGGTAACTGACCTAAAGCTCGAAGATCCCACGTCCAAGGTCGCAGGAAACGCCGGGCGGGTCGATCTGGTGAGCTATGGGCTCGGGCTGGCGATCGAGGTCAAAGCCACGCTGAGGGCAAGTCGCGGCGGAGACGAAATCATCAAGGAGTGCTTCCAGCGGATTAAGCTGTACTCCTCGGTGCGTAACATCCGGGTGCTTGCCTTCTTCATCCACGACCCCGACGAGAAGATCGATGACGTGGACAACGTACAGCGTGAATTGGAGGGTCCTCATCCTTCAGTCGACGGCGGGACATTCCAGGTTTACGTCGTGGGGCCGCGCTTCGACAAGACGTTCCGCTCTTATGACCCTGCATCCTCGGGACCGATTGATGTGAAGATCGGTGACGTGAGATATATCCCCGATGTGGGTGGCGTGTTCGTCAGCGTGACCGCTCGAGGAGCCGGCCGGACACCTGTGGTGCCCAAGCTCTCTCTTCGGGTCGGGAACATGCGGTATGAGCTGGGCAAACCGCCCGCAGTGTATCAGACGGGCACGCCACAAGCCGTCTACCAGCCGACGGACACGGACCTGGCCCAACGCGGGGATGCGACCCTCTACTTCGGACCGTCAGACGATGGAGGCCAGGCCGTCGACCTCCGCTCGACAGGGCTCCTGGAGGTCGACGTTCCCGGGCTGGCCCGTCCGATCCATGTGCCGTTCGAGATCCCCGTACCGCGCCGGGAGAAGGTGACCGACGAGGATGCGCTGAACGAGCTGACATCTTGGTTCAACCAGCTGACCGACGAACAAAGGGAAGCTGCCATCAAGTTCAGCGTCGTTGATGAGAAGCTTCAACTCCCGGACGGAACGGCCAAGAGACTCCTGGCAAGAGCCGCATCGGAGGACTACGATATAGCACGTAAAGGGGATGACACGATCACGTTCAAGTTCCGGCGTTACATACCGCCCCCTGAGGCCCGACGTAGAGGTCTTTAGGCGCACCCCTTTCAAGGTGACTTCTCGCGGTTCTCCTGAAAAGTACATACTTAAGAAATATCCGCCCCCTCCGCCCTGTACGGAAAGGTGACAAGGCCCGGTACGAGGCTCACGCTCAGGGCGAATTCGCTCTGGGAGGGAGCCGCGATGTTGAATGCTGTGCTCGCACGGTTTGAGGAGCAAAGCCCACTGACGGTCATGGCACGTTTGACGATGCAGCGCGTGCTCGACCCTGCCTGGCTCGACGAGCTGTTCGAAGCCGAGCGGCAGCGGCAATACACGCGCGAATTGCTCTTCTCGTCGGTCGTGGACATCATGGCCGAGGTCGCCTTGGGGTTGAAGCCGTCGGTGTATGCTGCCGCGCGTGCACGTCCGCAGCTGCCTGTCTCGCTGACGGCCTTGTACGACAAGATCAACCACACCGACCCCGAGGTGGTGCGCGCTTTGGTTCGGGGCAGCTCCGAGCGCCTGACGCCGGTGCTTGATTCGATACCTTGCGATCGTAGCCCCTGGGTGCCGGGCTATCAGGTCCGCATCGTCGACGGCAACCACTTGCCGGCCAGTGACAAGCGCTTGGCGGCTGTGCGTGACTTTCGTGGCGCAGCCCTGCCGGGACACGCGCTGGTGGTGTTCGACCCGGATCGCGATCTCGTCGTCGACTTGATACCGTGCGAGGATGCCCACGCGCAAGAGCGTGCCGTCGTCGCGCCGCTGCTGCAGCAGGCGCACGCAAGGCAGTTGTGGATCTTCGACCGCAACTTCTCCACCTCCACCGTGCTGGTAATCCTGCTCCGTCAAGACGCCGCGGTGCTTGTTCGGGAGCATGGCCGCACACCTAACCCGACGCCGGTGACGGCTCTGCGGCGCGTGGGCCGTTGCGAGACGGGCATCGTCTTCGAACAACGGGTGCAGTTGCTGGTCGACAAAGGTTCTGCGCCGCTCGAGCTTCGCCGGATCGAGCTGCATCTGGACAAGCCGACGGAGGACGGAGATACCGTACTGCGGCTGTTGACGAACCTTCCGGAGAAGACGCTCAGCGCGAGCCGGGTGGCCGACCTGTATCGGCACCGCTGGTCCATTGAAGGGATGTTCCAGCGACTCGAGGCGGCGCTGCACAGCGAAGTGCAGTCGTTGGGGTACCCGCGTGCAGCCCTGTTGGCCTTCGGCGTGGCCGTCGTCGCATACAATGTGCTGTCGGCGCTGCAGGCGGCCGTGCGAGCCTCGCACACATCCACGCCAGCCGCCCAAACCTTGTCGCTCTACTACGTGACCGACGAGATTCGGGGCAATTATCGTGGCATGATGATCGCGGTCCCGCCTTCGGGATGGGCAACATACGACCGCTTGTCGCCGTCGCAACTCTCGCGTGAGCTTCGCCGCCTGGCAGCCAAGGTGGACCCGGCCCGCTTCAGCACGCACCGTCGTGCCCCCAAGCCGAAGAAGAGGAAGGGCTATGCCGATGGACGTCTTGCTCGCCGTCATGTGGCCACAGCTCGTGTGCTCGCCGGGACCGAGGTCGTGTGATGACCTTGAAAGGGGTGGTCTTTAGGCGTGAACCACGCCGCTAGAAGAGGCCAGGGTGAAGACCTAGCCAAGAGCGGCGGCGAGGGACTCCGGCTGCCGCCGCATGAGCATGCCGATCAACTGCACGAGAGCCGGCTCAAGCTCCGGCCAGCCTTCAGGCCATCGCTGCCTCAGCTCTTCCGCCAACGATACGTTCATGGGGCAATCGCAGGAGGAGTCTACTTCTGCCTCGAGGGCGGCGCGCAACGGTGCAGGGATGCCGACCGGATTCAAGAACATGATTCCAGAGCGTTCTCTGGCGCTGTTCCATAGACTGAGAGGGATCACCTCGATGTAGCCTACCGGGACGTGAGACTTCGGATCGTCGGGGTTGCTGAGCGCCGTAACTTCGATGTAGATTCTTCCGATGGGCATGTTCGCCTCCATCTGGAGTCTGTTCAGATCGAGCGGCTGGCCGATCACCGTAACCGGCCTCTGCTCGCTCGACCTGACGACGGCCGAGGAGGCGCGCCTTCAACTGGGGGGAATGAGAAAGGTAAGATTTTGTGGGATAGTGTAGGCGCAGGCCGCTTGCTGGGGTCGGGAGTACGACGTGGCCCCGGGGAGCACGCACACATGCTCATGGGGCTGCGTGCCCCGGATGGCCCTGCAGATCGCGTCCTCGGAGAGCTCCCCCTCGCGGGCGAGGAGCTCGGCCACGCGGGTGATCTTCTCCTGGGAGGCCGCGAGGGTCCGGTGAGCCAGCCTCATGGCGGCCAGGAGCTCCGACCAGGTGGGCTTCTCCATCCTGAGCCGCTCGAGGTCGGGGGCGTTCTCGGTGCGAGCCTTCTTTGAGCTCGATCCGCGGCGCCTATCCTGGAGGTAGCCCGCACAGTGGACGGCCATGAGCTGGGCCGTGTCGCTCCTCAGATGCACCATGGAGATGCCACCGCCAAGTGCGCATCCATCCAGCATCTCGAGCCCCGCCCACTGGACCTCAATCCCGAGGCGATGTGCCACGACAGCACGCGCCGCGACAGAGTAACTGGAATAGCGCCTCTGAGAAAGCTTTCCCCTCGAGACCTTCTTTGGCTTCCGGTTGGTTTGCGTGGGAGCCGGGTGCATCATGACTGGCCTCCATCGAGAGTGCTGGAAGAGGCCTGGGGCTGCGAGTGCAGCTTGTGGCCCCGTCGTGTCTGGGCCGACGCATGTGTGCCACGGCGGCGAACCTGATCGAGGACGTCCTGCCCGAGGTGGCGCTCCGGCAGTGGGTGTTGACCTTTCCGTTTCCGTGGCGGCGCAGGCTCGCCCAGGACGGAGCGTTGTTCGGCGTGCTGACCCGCATCTTCGTCGAGAGCGTGGAGCGGTTCTACGAAGAGCGCGCCGCGCGCTGAGGCGCGTGCGGCGCGGCCAAGAGCGGCGCGGTGACCGTCGTGCAACGCACGTCCGGCGACATGCGGCTCAATCCGCATCTGCACGTGGTCTTCCTCGACGGGGCTTAGCACGAAGACGGCACCGAGCTCGTGTAGAACGAGCTCGGTCACCTGCGAACGCGCGAGGTCGGTCAGGTCCTAGAGCACGCCGTCGGGCGGATGCTCCGTTACCTCCGGCGGCACGGGCATCTCGAGATCGAGCACGACGTCGAGGAGGACGACGAGCCCGAGGCAGCGCTCTGTGCCTCCGCCGTCTCAGGACGAGAGCCGCCCGCCGGCCCGCAATGGCTCCGCGGGCTGTCGCCGTCTTCTCCGAGCGCGCTCGCGTACGACAAGCCGCTGTGCGCTGCGCTCGATGGCTTCACCTTGCACGCAGCGACGCGCGCCGGTGCGCACCATGCCGCGGCGAGGGAGGCGCTGCTGCGTTACGTGCTGCGACCCCCGATCGCAAAGGAGCGCGTCGAGCCGCAGCAGGACGGCCTGGTGCGGCTGTCGCTCAAGCGCGCCTTCGCTGACGGGACTGTCGCGGTGGACATGGATCCGCTCTCGCTCTTGTGCCGCCTCGCGGCCAGCGTCCCGCCGCCGCGCTTTCACACCGTCAAGTACGCGGGCGTGCTCGCCTCGGCAAGTCGCCCACGTTGGCGCGCAAGCGCATCGGACCGCGCCCTGCGAAGCCAGAAGAGCCTACGAAGGCGGACGATGACGCCGCTCCGAAACGCAAGCGTGGCGGCGATCGACCGTGGGCCGAGCTCTTGCGCCGCACATTTGCGATCGATGTCCTCGAGTGCCCAACTTGCAAGGGGCGGATGAAGCTCGTCGCCATGGTCACCGAGCCCCGGAACATCGTCCGCTTCCTCTCCGCGCTCGGCGAGCCGACCGATGTTCCAGCACGCTCTCCCAGCGTCCACGCGGCGGCCACCGTACTGGAAAAGCACCGTTCTGCGCCGCAAGGCGCCCGGTGACGCCGCATAGCGTCTCGCGACGCGCCTCCCGGGCCAGACCAACGCCCGGACGGACACGTGTGCCCACGGCACGCCGACGCGCCCCCGTAGCGCGCTCGGCGCCGCCCGGACCACGCTCTTTCGACCCAGGACCGAGCCATCACGACGCTCGCGGTCCCACCCTTTCGGTTTGCTGCGCTACACTTCCTCGCGCTGCGATCCGGCTTGATTTGCCTACGCGCTCCGGCTTCTTTTACCTACGCGCCGCCTTTTACCTACGCGCCCGGCTTCTTTTACCTACGCGCCGAACGATACGGTCGCGGCCGGTATGGTGACGCGCCAATTTTGAGCTGTTGCTTCACAACTGAACCGGCGCGCCTCAATCCATTGCTGGTCGGGAGGCCATGAGCTAGGGTCGAGTCCCAGTCGCGCCCTTCGCGCGCGCGGAGTTACCGATGACAAGCGCCCGTTGCTCCTCCCTGGTCCTCGCCCTGTTCTCACTCTCGGGTGTTGCTTGTTCGTCGAGCAGCACCCCTCCGTCGGAAGAACCGGGGGTCGCAGGCGCGGGCGGCCAAGCGCAGGCGGGCGCCGGTGGTAACGCCGCGAGCGCGGGCAGCACCCCGGGCGGTGGCCAGCCCGGCTCCGCGGGCGCGGGCGGAGCGGCCGCAGGCGGCGCCGACGCCGCGTCGGGTGGCTCCGATTCCGGCGGTGCCAGCGGCGGCGCGGGCGGCAGCGGCGGCAGCGGCGGCAGCGCGACCGGGACGGACGCGGTCAAGAGCGCTGGCTGCGGCAAAGCGAAGACTCTGCAAAACGGCACGATCGACATCTCGTTCGGCGGCGCCTCTCGCAAGTACATCCTTCGCGTGCCGAGCGATTACGACAAGGACAAGCCGTATCGGCTCGTGTTCGCCTTCGCGGAGTCCGGCTCCTCCGCCATGTCGGTGGCGAACCGGAACTACTTCACGATGGCGACGCTCGACACTGGAGCTACCACCATCTTCGTCGCGCCGGACGCCGCGAACGGCGCCGGTTCCTGGAGCAAGTCGGACGTGGAGCTGACGGACGCGATCCTGGAGGAGCTCGAGGGAGATCTCTGCATCGACAAAACTCGGATCTTCGCCACCGGCTTCAGCTTCGGGGGAGCGATGTCGTTGGCTCTCGCCTGCACCCGCGCGGACGTGTTCCGAGGCGTCGCCTTCTTTTCGGGGGCAGATCTCACGGGCTCCTGCACGGCGACGTTGACCAAGCCGATCGCCTACTACGCGTCGCAAGCCAGCGGTGACAGCAGCGGCCCCCCCATGCCGACCAGCGGTCGCGTCAAACAAGCCGAATTCGCGAAGGTCAACGGCTGCATGGAGGAGCCGTCGGCGACCACCTTCCCGGCAGCTGGCCAGCCCCACACGTGTACCGAGTACAAGGGCTGCTCCGCAGGTCACCCCACCAAGTACTGCGTGTTCGACGGCCCGCACGGCTGGGAGCCGAAGGACCCCGGGCAATCGACGAGCTGGAACGCCCCCGAGGCGTGGAAATTCATCACGCAATTCTGATTTCGAGTCGAGGACTGCGTCGGGCGCAACGACGATGGGGAGGCGGTCGCCGGGCGACGCCGTCAAAGCTCGCAGTTGGCGGCGGAGTCGGCGGCCTCTACGAGGCACACGTCGCCGTCGGCGCCGTTGGTGAGTCGGTCGCCATCGAGCGTGTCCGTCCCCGCGACGCCGTCGAGGTAGTCGTCTCCGCCATCGCCGAAGAGCTGGTCGTCCCCGCCGTCGCCGAACAATCGGTCGTTGCCGGCGCCGCCGGAGATGATGTCATTACCGCCCCCACCCTCGATGGTCTCGTCGCCCGCGTGACCACTCAAGGTGTCGTCACCGGAGCCGCCGAGCAAATGCTGCACGTTCACCACGCTGTCTGATTCGCTCGCGCCGTCGGCGTCCGTGCACTGCGAGTGCGCGGTCGAGCCCCCCTTCGGCTTGGTAGGGTCGGTGCAGAGGGTGATCGTCAAATCGGCGCTGCGCTGTCCATAGTCGGCGCGATCCAGCGTACCCGTCGTCGGCGTGCCGCCGTTCAGCGTGTCGCCTCCCGCCCCGCGCTGGATGCTCCCGGAGTCGTAGGCATCGTCCACCCCGCTCTCCAAGAAGGTGTCGCTGCCCGCGTCTGCCGCCTCGCGGCCAGCGTCCCGCCGCCGCGCTTTCACACCGTGAAGTACGCGGACGTGCTCGCCTCGGCAAGTCGCCCACGTTGGCGCGCAAGCGCATCGGACCGCGCCCTGCGAAGCCAGAAGAGCCTACGAAGGCGGACGATGACGCCGCTCCGAATCGCAAGCGTGGCGGCGATCGACCGTGGGCCGAGCTCTTGCGCCGCACATTTGCGATCGATGTCCTCGAGTGCCCAACTTGCAAGGGGCGGATGAAGCTCGTCGCCATGGTCACCGAGCCCCGGAACATCGTCCGCTTCCTCTCCGCGCTCGGCGAGCCGACCGATGTTCCAGCACGCTCTCCCAACCGGGGACCACCGTACTGGAAAAGCACCGTTGTGCGCCGCAAGGCGCTCGGTGACGCCGTATAGCGTCTCGCTTCGCGCCTCCCGGGCCAGACCAACGCCCGGACGGACACGTGTGCCCACGGCACGCCGATGCGCCCCGTAGCGCGCTCGGCGCCGCCCGGACCACGCTCTTTCGACCCAGGACCGAGCCATCACGACGTTCGCGGTCCCACCCTTTCGGTTTGCTGCGCTACACTTCTTCGCGCTGCGATCCGGCTTCTTTTACCTACGCGCCGGATCCACTGATCCGCCTACAAAAACCAACAGATCCAACGAGTTCACTCGGCTGTGGACTACTGTCTACACCACGCTGGCGGCGATGCTTGTCGATCGCATCTTGCCCAACGTGCCCGTCAGGCAGTGGGTGATGTCGCTGCCGTTCGATCTGCGTGCGCTCGCGGCCAAAGCTCCGACGTCCTTGCGGTGATGGAGCGCATCTTTGCGGAGGAGATCGCCCGCCTGACCCCACAGCTCGCGGGCATCGCGGGCGCACGAACGGGCTCGGTCGGGTTCCCTCACTGGGCACACGGCCCGAGCCCGTCATGGCGAGCGCACGCCGCGGTCGTCGAGGCAGCGCTGCGCCCGGAGCACGGCGCGCCGGCTCTGCGACGGGGCAAACGGGTGTCGGATGGGCGAACGACGGCTCGCCGGCGCCGTCCCCGCGGGGCTTGACTCGGACGAAAGTTCTACCGTTTCCTATCCGCCAAGCACCGGCGCAAGGGTGCGTAAGAGGCAGGCTACCTCGAGCTGGGAGTGAAGGCGGGAGGCCGGCGGGCCAGAGCCCGAATGCGGGGGCTCGACGTGGCCGAAACCAAAGTGCGGCGCGGCGCCAAGGAAGCGCTGAGACAGCGCTTTTCTCTTGATAAGGCATTGTATTCCATATTTTCCTAACCTCGGATGCCGTTCACGCCCGCCCTCCCGCCTCTTCGAACGACGATGACAGCGCGCATTCATCGCCTTCTGCTTGCATTGGGCGCATTGCTTGCTCTCGCCGCCTGCGGGAGCAACGTGGTCACCGAAGCCTCCACGTCCTCGGGCTCGGGCACGACCGAAACCTCCTCGGGCTCGGGCACGACCGAAACCTCCTCGGGCTCGGGCACGACCGAAACCTCCTCGGGCTCGGGCACGGAAGACTCGCTCGGCTCCCCCTGCACGACCTCCGAGCAGTGTGCGGGCGGCAGCTTCTGCTGGCTCGGCACGTGCGCGAAGCTCACCGCGATCAGCACCGGCATCTCCCATGCGTGCGCGCTGACCACGTCCGGCGCCGTCCAGTGTTGGGGTAGGAACAAGTATGGGCAGCTCGAGAACAACTCGACGGAGGACAGCCCCGTGCCCGTAGCCGTCTCGGGTCTCTCGTCCGGGGTCGTGGCGATTGCCACGGGAGAGGCCTACACCTGCGCTCTCACGACGGCCGGCGGCGTCCTGTGCTGGGGCGGTGAGAGGGGGCTGCTGCCCGTCGCCGTCTCGGGCCTCTCGTCCGGGGTCGTGGCGATTGCCACGGGAAAGGCCCACACCTGCGCTCTCACGACGGCCGGCGGCGTCCTGTGTTGGGGTGTTAACTGGAGCGGGCAGCTCGGGAACAACTCGACGGAGGACAGCCCCGTGCCCGTAGCCGTCTCGGGCCTCTCGTCCGGGGTCGTGGCGATTGCCACGGGAGGGGAGCACACCTGCGCTCTCACGACGGCCGGCGGCGTCCTGTGCTGGGGTCAAAACTTGTTCGGGCAGCTCGGGAACGGCTCGAAGGAGGACAGCCACGTGCCCGTGCCCGTCTCGGGCCTCTCCTCCGGCGTCGCGGCGGTTTCCGCGGGCAACTTGCACACCTGCGCTCTCACGACGGCCGGCGGCGTCCTGTGCTGGGGTGAAAACTTGTTCGGGCAGCTCGGGAACGACTCGAGGGAGGACAGCCCCGTGCCCGTGCCCGTCTCGGGCCTCTCCTCCGGCGTCGCGGCGGTTGACGTGGGCCTCGCCGCCACCTGCGCTGTCATGACGGGGGGCGACGTCCAGTGCTGGGGTGTGAATGATTACGGCAAGCTCGGGAACTCCGAGTGGGGGGAGCGCCTCGTGCCCGTGCCTGTCATGGGCCTCTCCTCCGGCGTCGCGGCGGTTGACCTGGGCGCCTTTTTCACCTGCGCGCTCACGACGGCAGGCCGCGTCCTGTGCTTGGGTAAGAACGACTGGGGCCAGCTTGGGAACAACTCGACGGAGAACAGCTTCGCGCCCGTGAGCGTCATCGAGCCCTGACCCGGTCCGCGAGCGTCCGGCTTTGCGGTGGATCTGCATGCCGACGACATCCGATCGAACGGCGCCGCCTTGCCGGTCGCCTCCCAGGTGGCGCGCAGCTTGGCGCCGCGGTCGTTCTTGCCCGCGTTCGCCTGCTCGAGGATCTCGACGTAGTGCTTGGTGGTGGGCTGGTAGACGAGCCGCACGAAGGCCTTTCCCGCGCCGTCGGTGAAGGCCGAGGGCAGCGTGAACGCGTACGAGACCTCGTCGTAATCGCGATAGCCGCCCGCGCCGTCGTCGGGGATTAGGTAGTCCAACCGCCTGCTGGCCCCGTACGGGATTAGGTAGTCCAACCGCCTGCTGGCCCCGTACCCCCGCGGCGGGGGGCGCGTTGGCCCGGCGAGGCGGGGTGGCGGCGCCGAGCCGCGTTCCGCTGTCACTGCAAATGGTCGCCAATTTCTGAATCAAAGTCGGCTCGCGACGGAGCACGCGCTCGATCTCCTCTTGCACGACGCCGACTCGCGCGTTAGATACTGAACCACATGGTTCAGTATTCGAGTGCCCGCCTCGATGCTTCCTTCGCCGCGCTTTCCGACGCGACCCGGCGCGGCGTTCTGGAGCAGCTCGGACGAGCCGACGCTTCGATCACGGACCTCGCCGAGAAGTTTCACATGACCCTCACGGGCATGAAGAAGCACGTCGGCGTCCTCGAGCGGGCCGGGCTCGTCACCACCGAGAAGGTCGGCCGCGTGCGTACCTGCAAGCTCGGCCCGCGCCGGCTCGACGAAGAGACGGCGTGGATCGAGAGGTACCGCCAGCTCTGGGCCGCACGCTTCGACGAGCTGGACAAGGTCATCGAGGAGCTGAAACGAAAGGAGAACGTCGATGGACGCAAGTAAAGAGAGTGAGCCCCAATTGACGAGTAATCGCACGACGGTGGAACCGAAGTCCGATCGCGAGATCGTCGTCACACGGACCTTCGATGCCCCGGCGCGCATCGTGTTCCAGGCGTGGACCACGCCGGAGCTGTTCAGGCGGTGGTGGATACCGAAGTCGATGCCCGTGCCTCTACTTTCCTACGAAGCGGATATTCGCGCCGGCGGCAGCTACCGCCTGGTCTTTGGTCACGATGCCGCGCAGCCGATGGCGTTCTTCGGCACGTACCTCGAAGTGACACCGCATTCGCGCATCGTGTGGACGAACGACGAAGCGGGCGACGATGGCGCCGTCACGACCGTGACCCTCGAGGAAAAAGGCGGCAAGACGCTGCAGGTGCTGCACGAGCTCTATCGATCGAAGCAAGCGCGCGACGCCGCCCTGGCCTCGGGCGCGTACAGCGGGATGGGCGAGACGTTCGAGCAGCTCGATGAGCTTCTCGTCACGCTTGGTACGACGGCGCGATCGTCCTGAAGCCATCACGCGGGAGGGGCGCCGGGGAGCGCGACGAGCGCGGTCCTCCTTCTCGGCGCTGCGCATTCACGCGGGCGGCGCGAGGCGCACGAGGGCCGCCGCCTCGGCACGCGCGCGAAGAGGGCGCGGAGCTCGGGCGGGATTCTCTGCAAATGCACGCGTCGTCACCGCGTTCGTTCGAGTGGATCCTCTTACGGCCACGCGCAACCGACCCGCGCTTCCAGATGGACGGGCGGTCGGGCGTTTGCGAGAACGTCGACCGACTCGCCGGGGCGGCTTCCGAGAAGGCTTGCCTCCTCCGGACCTCCTGCACGCAGACGCCAGAAGATGAGCCCCCGAACGCTTCTCGCCGCGGCCGCGCTCGCGCACTTCGGCCTCTCGCTCCACGTGCTCTCGAACGGCCACCCGATCGAGGACTCGTACATCCTTTACATCTACTCCGAGAGCCTCGCGAGCGGACACGGGATTACCTACTTCAAGGGCGGCGAGCACGCGGAGGGCGCGACGGATTTTCTCTGGATGATGCTGCTCGGCGCAGGGAGCTTCCTCGGGGTGGACGTGGCCGTCGCCGCGGCCGCACTCAATACGGGGGGCGCGTTGGCCCGGCGAGGCGGGGTGGCGGCGCCGAGCCGCATTCCGCTGTCACTGCAGCAAGCGTCCGAAGCAGCGGGGACATTCGAGCGCATCGAAGCCGAACGAACGCTTCATGAGCACGGCCCACTCGACGTAGCGCGACGTTGCGAACAACTCCCCTTCGAGCAGCCGCCCCCAGTGCAAGACCGAGATCAGGGTCGGCTCAACTCGCACCGTGGGCTCGGCATGCGCGAGCGACCTCGCTGAGAGCGCCGGCGGAGCGCACGGCGACGCGGGCGCGGGCGATGCGGGCGCGGGCGCGGCGGGCAGAGGCGCGTGCCCCGCGCACGGCTCAGACTTCGCGGCGCGGGCCGGAGGTTTGGGTGTCACGAGAGAGCGCCACGACGAGCGAGGCGCGAACACGCCATGGTATCTCACAAGCGGGATGCCCGCTCCAGCATGGCAGCGAATGAGACGATGATGAAGCTCGAGCGGCAGCGGTCGGGGACGGTGCTCAGCGCTGCTTCACCGAGACGTCGAAGCGCTCGAGCCACAGTCGGCCGCTGCCCCCGAAGACCTCGGTGATGAGCTCTACGCCGCCCACGGCGTGCGTGCGGTCCACGAGGCCCTTGGAGACGGCATCGTCCAGCACGAGCTTCAGATCGAACGAGCGCTGCAGGATCTGCTCGCGACTGATGTAGATCAGCATCGTCCAGGTGTGCGTGGTGCCCCCCGAAGCGTCGGGTTGGTTCACCAGGTGCCAGACATCGAACACCAGACCGTCGAGCGTGACCTCGCCGTCGTACGTGATGCCGCCGCCAAGCCCGGCCGGGTTCGAAAACCAGACCATGATCTCGTTCCGGATGTCTTGTGGGTTCGGATCGGTACTCGCCTGGTCCGTGGTCGTGACCCACATCGTGGTGTTCAGGTTGTAGGTGTTGTCCGCTGCGATCTCGACGGAGAAGTCGACCTTCAAGGAATCGATGGCGTCGATGCGCCGAGGCAACGCGGTGGTGGTCGATGCGCCACCATCCCAGGCTTTCCAACCGAACAGCGCCTCCGGCGCCGCGTAGGAGGCATAGGGCTTGTAAGCAGGCCACGACCAATTCCAACCGTACTGGACCTGCTCCCCTCGATGCCGACGGAGCAGGCACTGCGAATGGGGCTCGCCCTTTGCCCGCTGTTCGTTCCACATGTTGTTGATCCACACGGTTTCGGTACCCGCGAGGGGCTCGCGGCGCCACGGCGTGCAGGAGACGATCTGCTCGCTGGCGCCGGGTACGGGCATGGCCGTGTCGCTGGCGCAGCCGAGCCCAGAGGCGAGCGCCAGCGCAATGCTCAGACGCGCCGGCATGCCGCCGAGGGCGTGTTGGTTCGCAGATAGGCATGCTCGCAGCAGCCTTCCAAGCTCGGACATCGGTGGTTCACTCCTCTATTGGGGGCATCTGCTGGAGAAGCCGGTCGAGAGTAGAAGGTGCCGTCATGCTCAAAGAGGCTAGCGGAGCACGAGGCCCTCATCTCCGCAAATTCGTTTGCTTTCCCTCCTCACCTCTCTTCAGCCGGGCCGTGCTTCAGCCGTGCTCCGTGGCCGCGCCCGGCTCGGCGTGGGCGGCCCGCCGCGCGTCGCGCAGCTGCCGGAGGATGCTCGGGTACACGATGAAGCGGCGGAACGGCTCGATCAGCGCCATGTATGCGGACGTCCAGCGCGATACCGGCTTGACGTAGACAGCCCAGTAGAGGCGCTGCCCCTCGGCCGTCGGCCTGATCGCCATGCAGGAGAACGCGTGGACGGTCGCGTTGCGGATCTCGCTCACGGCCTCGCCCGGGAGCACGTACAGCACGCGAAACGGCCCCTCGCGCGTGCCGGGCTGCACGGACGACCGGCTCGCCAGCTCGGACGGAACCTGGTGCACGTAGGACTCGGCGGGCAGGCCCTCCTCGACGGGATCCCAGCCAAAGAGCCTGCCGAGCGCCCCGCGCAGCCAGAAGAGCGCGCGCACCGGCGCGCTCGAGGAGCCGGCCCCCGGGGGCCGCAAGAGCGCGCGGACGTCCTCGATCGAGCGCGCCGCGCCGCCGCCCGGCAGGTCGACCACGGATACGTCGTTCAGCGGAACGCCGCGAAGGACCAGGTGCACCTCGAGGTCGAGATCGGTGAACTCCTGCGGAGAGATGCGCATGGAAGCCTCCGTTGAGCGGCGCCTCACGCCGCCGGTCATCGCCCCGCGGCATCGCCCGGCAGCGCCGCGGTGGCGACGGAGCGAAGCCTAAGGTCGGGGTGCACGCGAATCCAGGGCCGCGCCGCCCAGCGCCGCCGCGTGAGAGACCACCTCGCGCGCTGGCACGGTGGCACGGTGGCACGCGCGCAGCCCTGGCTGCCAGCGCCGCGTCACGCCAGCTCGGCGGCCAGGCGGGTAGGAAGTCCGAGCGCTTTTGTGGATGTCAAGGAAATTTAGTCTCTCCAGCCTCTGGGTCGCGTCGAGTGGACATAATCTCCGGCGCGGCGTCTCACCAGCGCCGTGCACCCGTTGTCGTGGCCAATGCCATGGCCAAATCCTTCGGCCGACAGGACCAATATGGCGATTTTGCTGATGGTAACCGTTCACGGGTCGGATCGCGTTCCTGAGCAATTTCCGGCACTTGCGAGCCCGTTAATCGTTGTCCTCATAAGTCCGCTCGGTCTTGCAAGTGCGCGAAACTATTGCGTTTGTTGATCCGACCCGTGAACGGTTACTGCTGATGAACCTCTGCAATGACCTTCGGCCTTTGTGGCCGACGCTCTATCCATTGACGCGAAGAGTGCCGTGTTGCAAGGTAGAGGATTCGCGATCTCCTTGACTGGCTATGGTCTTGAGTTAGACATGGACCGACGCGTCGGCGTGACCGGCCGTCTGGAGGCGAGCGTCTACTCACCATCCTCGACCACGTGCGCGCGAAAAGTGGAAGGGCCCCGGTTACCGCCGGAGCCCTTCCTGTTGCGCTGTACGGGAGCTTCGAGCGCCCGAGCGCAACCTGTCCCATCGTGGAGACGGGCTGCATCGTACGACCATGCTCGTGATGGTCAAGGTCATTCGAAGTTCCGCGGCAGGGGAGCACAGCCCTCCACGGGATTGCTGTCATGCGAATGTTCGAGCATCTGTCCATCCACCTCGAGTTCCTTGCCGAGCTGACCAGCGAGTCGAAGCGGCCGACTCCAGCGCCGCTGCCTCGCCGCGAACCGCCACCGCGCAACCCCCTGCCGCTGGTCCCGGCGCCGCCGTGCGGATAGGAAACCATAGAGCTCTCGCCCGTGTCAAGCCCCGCGGGAACGGCGCCGGGCGAGCCGTCGTTCGCGTTCGCCGCATCAAACACCCGGCCTGCCCCGTCGCAGGGCCCGCGCGCCGTGCATTGGGTGCAGCTCTGGCTCGACGACCGCGACGTGCGTTCGCCATGACGGGCTCGGGCCGGGTGCCCACCTACGCCGCGTCGAACCCGAACGCCATCGGTTCCCACGTTGGATCGCGCGCGGGTGCTGCCGTTCGGGGCTGCGAGGGCAAGTTCAGATGATCGAGGATGCGGCGCACCACCGCTGAGTCGGTGATCGTGGAAAGCACGCGCATCCTCCGTTCGCATCTCGGGCAGCGGAGCGCATCGAACCCGAACGAACGCTTCATGAGCACGGCCCACTCGACGTAGCGCGACGTTGCGAACAACTCCCCTTCGAGCAGCCGCCCCCAGTGCAAGACCGAGATCGGGGTCGGCTCAACTCGCACCGTGGGCTCGGCATGCGCGAGCGACCTCGCTGAGAGCGCCGGCGGAGCGCACGGCGACGCGGGCGCGGGCGATGCGGGCGCGGGCGCGGCGGGCAGAGGCGCGTGCCCCGCGCACGGCTCAGACTTCGCGGCGCGGGCCGGAGGTTTGGGTGTCACGAGAGAGCGCCACGACGAGCGAGGCGCGAACACGCCATGGTATCTCACAAGCGGGATCTTCGGCGGAGGAATCAAAGCCGCGAGCCGGGCCATGAACTCCATTGGACTCATGACGCGGTGAGTGCGTCCCCGCCGAGGTGTCTTCAGCAAGTACGCTATACGGCCATCGGGCAGGAGCTCGATTCGATCGAGTGCGAAGGCCGGGCGGGAGCAGTACCGCACGAGCCTCTCGCGCGCGGATCGTCGACCGCCGTCATCCGCTGCGATGCGCACCGCGCAATGCACGTCGAACCCGTCGCACGCCGCGGAGAAGCGTCGCTCTCGGCGCTCGAAAGCCGCGTCGGGACTGTCCTTGTGCTCGAAAGGCCGCGCAAGATACGCTCCACCTGCGAGTGCGAGCTGGGTACACGCATCGAGCGCGGAGGGCTCGATGGTCTCGTTGCTGCGCTCCTCGGCCGCGCGCTCGTCGAGGTAACCGCGGCGCCGTAGCCAAAGAAGCGCACGCTCGCGCACCCGTCGCGCCACCTCGCTGACATCGTCCTTTGAAGGCGGCGGCGCATCGTGGAAGCGCACGCCTATGGCGGTCTTCTCGAAAACGCCGTCGATTGCCAGCGTGTGAAAATGGACGTGAACGTTCAAGCTCGAGCCGAATCTCTGAGGGAACCCGACCGAGCCCGTCCGGAGAAGGAGACGGAGCTGGCCGTGCTCTCGGCGGTGGCGCACGGCAACGGGCCGAACGGGCTGGCCGTGGTCCAGGCGGCGCTCGTCGGCCTCAGCCGGCTCGACCAGGAGCACGCGGCGGTCTACTTTCAGATCATCTGGAACGGGTTGCGCGAGCCGATGCGGCAGGCTCTGGAGGCGTTGGTCATGGAACGGCAGATCGAAGACAAGGCGACTTTCCCCCCGTTCGTGCAAAAGCTCATCGATCGCGGCAAGCTCGAGGGCATCCGCGAAGGCAAGCTCGAGGGCATCCGCGAAGGCAAGCTCGAGGGCATCCGCGAAGGCAAGCTCGAGGGCGAACTCAAGGGCAAGAGGGACACGCTGCTGCGTCTGCTTGCGCGTGCAGGGATCGCGCTCAGCGAGAACGAGAGCGCGCGCATTCAGGCTTGTGCCGACATTGCGACTCTCGATCTCTGGATCGATAACGTCCTCGGGGCGAAAACTGCCACGGAAGTGCTTTCTTGACGGTCGAGCAATGCGGCCCAACAGGGCGATGGAGCGGACGGCTTTGCCCGCCGCTCATCGCCAAATCGTTCGGCGGGCGGACGTTGTCCCAAGCGGGCCGGGCGGGGTCGTCGCTCCACGCAATAGTCGTGCCGCAGGAGCGCCCCACGTCTCGCCGACCCAGGTTGGGGTGGCGGGGTGCAGGCGCCGCCATCCGCCGCCTCGCCGGTCACGTTCATGACGCCGGAGCGCTCGAATCCGGCGTTCACGCGCTCGAGCGGTCTTTTTCGGCCCAGTCCGAGGGAGCCCATCTCCAATAAGCGTCGAACGATCCATAGTCTCCCCACTCGCGGTTGCAATACTTCGTGACATTCGCACTGTCGCCGCCGTACATGGCCAGTTTCTTCACGAAGGTGTCTCGGTACGCGTCATAGACATCCTGCTTGCGCTCGAGCCATTCGCCGGACAACTGCGGCCTGTGCGTCGTGTTGGTATAGTAGGTCGAGTAGAGCGCAACACTGTAGCCCCCGTGGGGCGCCACGTACTCCTTCACCGCCAGCGACGTTTCATGGTGGTCCGAATTGTCCCCGGGATTGCGGACTTTGTCGTCATCCGAGACGATGATGCAGGGACGATAGTCAGTGGTGGAGTCCTTCCCCTTCAGATGAGCCGGGGTCTCCTCGTCGATGATGGCCCACAACGTCTTTCCGAAATCTGCCCAGGTCTCGTAGGAAGCCAGGCCGTCGATCGACTTGAGCACCAGCCCTTTCTTCAGCGTCCCTTTGTGCAGTCCTTCCAAGGACGGACCCTCACCGCCCGACTCCAACGGCGACATCGACGGAATTCGAACAAGATAGCTGACCGTGTTCCTCCAAACGCGCCGAACAATGCGGCGTCCGTTGCGAATCACCTCCTCCCATGCGAACGGTTCGTTGGGCAGGGGCAGCTTGTCCACAAGGGGCTCGAGCTCCTCGGGCGTCAGCGTCGCGCGGAGGGTAGACGCCAAGGCGCCACACTCTCTCGACTCCCACCATCCTTCTTTATGATATGAATCGTCCCCGGGATTTCCATCTCCGGCGGTGGTGTAAACGAAGACGACCTTGCTCGTCGGGCTGTTGAGATCGATCCAGGCCTGCTTTGCGAAAAAGAATTGCCAGTCGTCTTGATGCGCCTGCACGTAAAATGCGCAGCTCATGTAGCCCTTGTCATCCATGTCGGCTCTCCATCTCCGTGAAACGTTCCCGACCGCTCGCTGGCCCACCAGAGCACGCGCGGGAGCGCCCCTCAACACCTTCCAGTCGTGCGCGGTCCGCGGCCCAGCGCGGCGGGTAAGGGGGGTAGGAAACCCTAGAACTTTCGCCCATATCAAGCCCCTCGTGGGGTGGGTCGGGCGGGGGTGTGGCGAACGCTCGGGGGTCTCATCTCATGCCCCGCCGCCGCCCTTGCTCGCGATGCGCGGGGCGCAACTCCGCCCGGCGGCCTCGTCGTGTCGCTCGCGATGCTGGGGAGCGCGGGGCGCTACGCCGGATCGAGGTCGAGGGCGGATAGGAAACCATAGAGCTCTCGCCCGTGTCAAGCCCCGCGGGAACGGCGCCGGGCGAGCCGTCTATCGCGCATCAAACACCCGGCCTGCCCCGTCGCAGGGCCCGCGCGCCGTGCATTGGGTGCAGCTCTGGCTCGACGACCGCGACGTGCGTTCGCCATGACGGGCTCGGGCCGGGTGCCCACCTACGCCGGCGGATAGGAAACCATAGAGCTCTCGCCCGTGTCAAGCCCCGCGGGAACGGCGCCGGGCGAGCCGTCGTTCGCGTTCGCCGCATCAAACACCCGGCCTGCCCCGTCGCAGGGCCCGCGCGCCGTGCATTGGGTGCAGCTCTGGCTCGACGACCGCGACGTGCGTTCGCCATGACGGGCTCGGGCCGGGTGCCCACCTACGCCGCGTCGAACCCGAACGCCATCGGTTCCCACGTTGGATCGCGCGCGGGTGCTGCCGTTCGGGGCTGCGAGGGCAAGTTCAGATGATCGAGGATGCGGCGCACCACCGCTGAGTCGGTGATCGTGGAAAGCACGCGCATCCTCCGTTCGCATCTCGGGCAGCGGAGCGCATCGAAGCCGAACGAACGCTTCATGAGCACGGCCCACTCGACGTAGCGCGACGTTGCGAACAACTCCCCTTCGAGCAGCCGCCCCCAGTGCAAGACCGAGATCAGGGTCGGCTCAACTCGCACCGTGGGCTCGGCATGCGCGAGCGACCTCGCTGAGAGCGCCGGCGGAGCGCACGGCGACGCGGGCGCGGGCGCGGCGGGCGCGGGCGCGGCGGGCAGAGGCGCGTGCCCCGCGCACGGCTCAGACTTCGCGGCGCGGGCCGGAGGTTTGGGTGTCACGAGAGAGCGCCACGACGAGCGAGGCGCGAACACGCCATGGTATCTCACAAGCGGGATCTTCGGCGGAGGAATCAAAGCCGCGAGCCGGGCCATGAACTCCATTGGACTCATGACGCGGTGAGTGCGTCCCCGCCGAGGTGTCTTCAGCAAGTACGCTATACGGCCATCGGGCAGGAGCTCGATTCGATCGAGTGCGAAGGCCGGGCGGGAGCAGTACCGCACGAGCCTCTCGCGCGCGGATCGTCGACCGCCGTCATCCGCTGCGATGCGCACCGCGCAATGCACGTCGAACCCGTCGCACGCCGCGGAGAAGCGTCGCTCTCGGCGCTCGAAAGCCGCGTCGGGACTGTCCTTGTGCTCGAAAGGCCGCGCAAGATACGCTCCACCTGCGAGTGCGAGCTGGGTACACGCATCGAGCGCGGAGGGCTCGATGGTCTCGTTGCTGCGCTCCTCGGCCGCGCGCTCGTCGAGGTAACCGCGGCGCCGTAGCCAAAGAAGCGCACGCTCGCGCACCCGTCGCGCCACCTCGCTGACATCGTCCTTTGAAGGCGGCGGCGCATCGTGGAAGCGCACGCCCATGGCGGTCTTCTCGAAAACGCCGTCGATTGCCAGCGTGTGAAAATGGACGTGAACGTTCAAGCTCGAGCCGAATCTCTGAGGGAACCCGACCGAGCCCGTCCGTGCGCCGGCGATGCTCGCGAGCCGCGTGGTCACGCGGGCGATCTCCTCCGCGAAGATGCGCTCCATCGCCGCGAGGACGTCGGACCTTTTGGCCGCAAGCGCACGCAGCTCAAACGGAAGCGACATGACCCACTGCCTGACGGGCACGTTGGGCAAGATACGATCGACGAGCGTCGCCGCCTCATTGCACATCCGGCGCGAGGCGCAGCTGGGGCAGGGGCCGCGGAGCTTGCATGAGAAGGCGACGAGCACATCGTGACCGCAGCCATCGCAGTGACATCGGACGAAACCTCGCGCGAGATCGCCACAGGCGAGGTAGCCATCGAAGGCGGCGACAACGTACTTCGGGAGCGGGGCCGCGTACGTGCGCGCTGCGTGCGCGACGTAGGTCGCGAGGTGCTCCTGAACAAGGCCATACAACACGGTCTGATGCGGTTCGCGAGGCGCGTAGGCGTGCGGCGCTGGCCGCGAGGTCCTTGGACGCGCCGACAGCGGCCGAGACTCCGCTTGGGTGAGCATCCCGGCGGCTGCGAGCGAGACACGGGCCGCTCGTGCTCCGCGGGGAATTCAGCGGGACGAAAGCCGGCGGGACCTGGCGGCGCCATGGCGGAGAGGTAGGGCGCGACCACGACCGCTGCTGCGGCGAGCGGCGGCTCTCAGCCCGGCAAGAGGCGGCTCTCGGATGTCTGATCCCGTGATGCGCGACCAGGCACCGCCCAACACAGAATTGGACCTGACGGCGCTTCGCGCCGCAGGTCAATTCAACGTTGGGCTGGCAGAGTGCGGGCACGCAGGCACGATCCCGAAACAGGCGGCAGCGCATCGAGGGGCCCGACAACAGGGCGGCGAGCGAAGGAGAATCCCGCGGCGCTGCGCCGCCAGGCCAGGCGCCGACCCCGATCGGTGATGCCGCGGGCCCTTAACCGCGGGCGACGCGACGGCCGAGGGCGCCCCGTTGGGCCACACCGGAGCCACCCTCGGCGGCGAAACAGGCGGAAGCCATGAGAATCGCTACTGTTTCCAGCGACCGCTCGTCATCGACCGGTTTTTCTGGCGGGATTTCTGACACGCGAAACTAGCCCGGCGGGTCGCCGCGCCCTCGGATCAGCGGGAGGTAGACCTCGTCGACGATCTCGACGAGCACGCTGTCGGGCACGTGCGGCGCGCCGCGGGTGATGAACTCGTTGCGCAGCAGGACGACAGCCACCGTCGCGACGCGGGGGTGCAGGGCCTCGGGCGTCGCCTCGCCGCGCGCGACAGCGCGGCCGAGGATCGTGAGCCACAGCGCGCTGCCGCCGTCGTTCGACGCTTCCTGCAGCTGCTTCAGCAGCTCGGGCTCGTCGCCGAGCCCTGCCAGCAGTCCGCGGAGCACGTCGCCCAGCGGCGAGGACCACTGCCGGTTCGCCCCCCGCAACAGCTCGAGCACATCGGCGCGCAGCGAGCCGGTGTCGGGCAGCTCCACGCTGCTGGCGGCGAACTCCCGGTACGCGGCGACGGCGAGCGACGCCCGGCTCGGCCACCGACGGTAGATCGCGTTCTTGTTGGTCCCCGCGCGCTTCGCGACCCGGTCCATGGTCAGCCCCGGAAAGCCGACCTCGGCGAGCTCCTCGGCAGCGGCGCGCAGGATCGCCTCCTCCAAGACCACACCACGCCGCCGCTCGGCCACCACGCCCTCACCCGCTTCCAGATACGTGATGCAACATACATTGCGCGCGCGCCGAAACTGGATAAGGTACGATCAGTACCTTAACCGGAGCGGCGCCTACCCATGCGAGCCTACGGCATTTGCTACGACACCGGCTTCCTCAACAAGGGCAACAGCACCCACGAGCCGTTCGACCCCGAGCGGGTGAAGCGGGACATGCGCGTCATCCGCGACGACCTGCGCTGCACCGCGGTCCGCATCACGGGCGGCGACGTGGACCGGCTGAAGATCGCCGCCACCCACGCCGCCGCGGCGGGCCTGGAGACGTGGATCTGCCCGTTCACCACCGACCTGACCGGCGACGAGCTGCTCGCGCTGCTCGCCGAGTGCGCCGACCACGGCGAACGGCTCCGCCGCGAGGGGGCCGAGGTGGTGATCGTCACCGGCTCGGAGCTCAGCCTGATGAACAAGGGCTTCGTGCCCGGCGAGACGTTCCTCGACCGGAGCAAGGTGTTCGCCGAGCAGGGGCCCCGGCTCCGCGAGCTGCTCGCCGCGCTCCCGGCCCGCATGAACGAGCTCCTCGCCAGGGCCGTCGCGGTGGTCCGCGCGCGGTTCGGCGGCAAGATCAGCTATGCCTCGCTCCCGTTCGAGGGCGTCGACTGGGCGCCTTTCGACTGCATCAGCACCGACGCCGGCTACCGGTACGCGCAGGTCGCCGACCGGTTCCCCGAGCTCATCCGCGCCTTCGTCGCCCAGGGCAGAGCGCTGGGCAAGCCCGTCGCGATCACCGAGTTCGGCTGCGCGACCTACAAGGGCGCGGCCGACGCCGGCCCGCGCGGCGGCGAGATCATCGTGTGGGACGAGGCGACCGCGACGCCGCTCGGCCTGAAAGGCGAGCACGTGCGCGACGAGGCCGAGCAGGCCGCAACCCTGCGCGAGCTGCTGGAGACCTTCGATGCCGAGGGCGTCGACGCCGCGTTCGTGCACGTCTTCGCCGTCTACATCCTGCCGCACGACCCGGACGAGCCGCGCAAAGACCTCGACCTGGCCAGCACCGGCGTCGTGAGGGTGCGCAAGGACGGCACCTGGGAGCCCAAGGAGGCGTTCTCGACGCTCGCCGGCCACTTCGGCCGGCGGAGCTCGAGCAGCGCCAGCGCCTCGGACAGCGGCGCTGCCAGCACGGCCGACAGGCCGGCTTGACCGGGTGCGGGCGAGGCGACGCCCCCGGCGCCTCGCCGCGTCAGCGCGTGACCGCGCCGAGCTCCACGAACGCCTGGTCGATCATGACCACGAAGGGCCGCTCCTCGAAGCTCAGGCCGCCCTTGCCGTCGTGATCGACGATCTGCACCTTGCCCATGCCGTAGCCCATCGGCCCGCGCGCGTAGTAATGCGCCTGCAGCGTGTACCGGCTGGCCCGCTGCTCCCGGGGGGCGCGGATGGTGAAGCACTCGGGCCCGTAGCCGGTGGTGACGTCCGCGTACAGGCGCCCGCCGCCGGGCAGCGTCGGTTGCGCGTAGTAGGCGTGGCCGCCGCGGTCGTCCCGGATGTGAAAATCGACGTCGTTGGCGTCGGTCTCCCAGCTCAGCACGAAGCGGAGCGAGGGCGCGCCTTCGAGCGCGGCCCCGGCCTTCGCGAGCCGCGCCAGGACGTGCGCCCGGCGCGCCGGATCCGCCTTGATCCACGCCGCGGCGACGAGGCCGAGGTCCTCGCGCAGGATGCTCTCCACGCCGGCGAAGCGCCCCGGCGGGTAGCGACGCTCGAGGCCCGCCGCGAGCGCGTCGAAGGCAGCCGCGTGCTCGCCCCGCTTCAGGCGGGCGAAAGCGAGCAGGCGGTGGCTCGACGGGTGGTCGGGGCGCTGCTCGCGCGCCTTCTCGTAGGTGTCGATCGCCAGCTCGAGCCCCGCGCCGTCCGCGAGGTGCTCGAGGCGCGCGCCGGCGAAGCGGCGGAGGTCCGCGCGCGCCGGGAACAGGTCGACGAGCGAGCCGTACGCGCGGGCGGCGCCCGCCGCGTCGCCGGCGGCCTCGAGCGCCTCGCCGAGCGCGACGAGCGCGAGCACGTCGCCGGGGTCCTCGGCGCGCCAGGCCCAGGCGTCGCGCACGGCGGCCGACGCGTCACCCTGGGCGAGGAGGTCCTGGATCCGCTTGAAGCGACCTGTATACGGCTCGGACGGCGGCTCCGGCGGCGGCGGCGGCGCGGCGGCGTCGCGGGCGGCCGGCGCAGCCGGCGCGATCGCGGCGCCCGGCGGCGCGAACTGGAGCGGGTACACCACGTTGATGCTGCCGCCCTCGGGCGCGGGGAAGCTCAGCGCGTGGAAGGCGCGAACCACGCAGGAGACCACGGCCCCGTCGGGCAGATCGGAGCCGCCGTCGCGCGCGTTCGCGACAGCACCGCTCGGGTCGATGGTGAAGTGCACGGCGACACGGCCCTGCAAGCGGGCGTTCCGTCGGAGCCCCTCCTCGTAGCAGAGGCGGAAGCGGCCGAAGCTCTGGCGGACGATGCGCTGGATGACCTCCGGCGGAAAGCGGCCGCTCACCTGGGTGGCGCCCATGCGGATCGAGGGCGCCGCGGCCCCGCTGTGGTTGCCGCCGAGGCGGCCGTGACCGCCGCCGAAGCCCTGGCCGCTGCCCGTGCCCGGCGCGGCGCTCGGCGCGGGCGCGGCGGCCGCGCTGCCGTGGCCGACCGTCCCGATCGAGCCGAGGCCGATGCCCTCGGCGCGGCCGCCGCCGCCCTCGCCGACGCCCGAGAGCCCGAGACCGCCCGCGCCGAAGGAGTCCATGGTGAGCTCGCCGGCAGGAGGCGCCGGCGGCGCGGGGGGCGAGCGCAGGGCCGCGCCCTCGCCAGCCGCGCTCGCGCCAGGGGAGACATCGGCGCTCGGGCCGGCGACGCCGGCGGGCGGCGCGGCGTCCCACGGCTTCTCGGCCGGCGGCCACGACCGCTTCCGCACGGAGACGCGGCCGCCGTCCACGGTGAGGATGTCGGAGAGGCCGCGCCGGGGGATGTCGAAGCGCGCGTAGTCGCGCTCGGTCTCCAGCACGAGCAGCGCGGTGTACGGGCTCAGCACCCGGTGCGCGACAGAGAGGTCGACGATCTGCTTGCGGACGGCGTCCCGGTCGCCGCCCGTGGCCTCCCGGGCGAGGAGGTCGTCGATCTTCGCCCGGGCCCAGGCGCGCTCGAGCAGCGGGCGCTCCACGCCGCGTAGGTCGGGCGCGGTGGTGCGGCCGTCGACCGTGATCCGGACCGGCAGCTCGGCCGGCACCTCGGCGTAGACGAGCGTCTCGTCGCCGGGCTGCACGCCGTGCAGCGCGCGGGGCCAGACCCAGCGCGCGCCCTCGACGTTCACCGCGAGCCCCGAGCGGGTGGCCGAGGCGAGGCGCCGCTCTACCTCGGCGAGGTCGCGCGCGCCGTCGATCACGGCGCCGTCGCGCGGCAGGCCCGCCGTGACGAGCTGCCGGAGCGCTGTGTCGTCGCGGATGCCGCCGAGCGCGACAGCGTCGAGCCGCTCGACCCCCGCGTCCCGCAGCGCCGCCGCGGCGCCGCGCAGCGCGCCCGGCGCTACCTCGCCCGCGGTGGCGATGCCGTCGGACAGGAGCACCACGCGCCGCTGCCCGCGGGCGCGCGCGCGGTCGCCGGCCCAGCGGAGCGCACGCCCGAGGTCGGAAGCGCCGAGCGCCCGCCGCTCGCGGATGCGCTGGATCTCCGCCTCGCCGAACGCCGAGGCCGCGCCGTCGAAGACGGGGATGACGGTCTGGTCGTAGCAGGCGACGGTGAGCGGCGCGTCCGGGCCGCCTGCCCGCGCGACCGCCTGCGCGACCGCCGCGAGCAGCCCGAGCTGGTCCTCGAGCCCGAGCGCCCGAGAGGCGCTTGTGTCCACGAGGATCACCGCGGAGGCGAGCGGATCGGGCTGCGCGTGCCCGTCGACGGGCGCAGGCACGCGGGCGAGCACGAGCTCGCCGCTGCGCAGGCCGCCCCGCGCCTCCGTCGACCCGAGCCGCCCGGGATCGACAACGAAGTCGGCCTCGGGCGCCGCGTCCCTCCGGTGCAGCGCGTGGGCGGGCGCGGCGGCGCCGGCGACGGTGGCCTCGAGATCGAGGCGGCTCACCACGGGCAGGCCGCGCAGGGGGACGGTGAAGGGCGCGTCCGGGCCGAGCTCCTGGGAGTACGAGAGGACGATCTCCTTCACGCCGCGCGCCGGGATGGGGAAGACCCGCGCGCTCACCTCGTTGCCCGCCGCCTGCTCGAGCAGCGCCGGGTCCTGCTTGCGATGGAGGAAGTCCTCGTACGCCTCGCGCGCGCGCTTTCGCTCGACCACCTCGCCTTCCTGCCAGCGCTGGCCGATCTTCATGGCGAGGCGGCCGAGGCTCGCGCCGCGCGGCAGGGTGACCCTGAAGGTGCCCTCGAGCACGCGATCCTCGGGGTTCTCGAAGGTGAGGTGCAGCTCGGTGAGCGCGAGCGGCGCCTCGATCACCGCGCGGCCGGTGAGCGCGACGAGGCGCAGCCCCGTGCCATCCGCGGCGGTGAGCCGGATCGGCGCTACCTCGGGGCCGGGGCGGCGCGCCGCGAGGGCGCGGGCCGGCACGGCGGGCTCGGGCCTGCGCGAGAGCGAGCTGGGTGTGCTGGGCGGGGGGCTGTCGGTGCAGCTCGATGACGCAGGGACGAGGGCGGCGAGCGCGGCGAGCGCAGCGCCGCGGACGAGGGCTCTTCGCACGGGGGGCCTCCGGTCAGGGCACGGCGGGCCCCGCCGGCATGGCGCGGGCCCGCCGGCGGTGGGCAGGGCGATCGACACGCGTGCGGGCCGAAGGTTCCCGCCTCGGATCGCTCGGCCCGGGTCCTCGCCTCGCGCGCAGGGCGGCGCGCGGCGTCCGCGGCACGCGCCGGGACGAAGGAGGCGCGATGCCGCTGGCGCTCAGGGAGGGAGCCTGAGGCACCCCCTCAAATTCTTCGGAAAATTCACAGGGAGGCGGGGAGACGGGGAGGGAAATCTTCAAAATACTCCCTGTCTCCCCGCCTCCCTGTTCAATTTCCCCGCTGAAAAGGGCTGCAAAATGAGGGGATTCCTCAGGGAGGGAGCCTCTCCAGGAAGCGCGTGACGTGCTGGGCGATCGCGACCGCCTGCTCCTCCACGGCGAAGTGCCCGGCGTCGAGCAGGTGGAGCTCTGCCCGGGGGAGATCGCGGAGGTATGCGCTCGCGCCCGCGCTGATGAAATCCGCGTCGCTGCGCCCCCAGACGATGAGGGTCGGCGGCTTTCGGGCGCGCAAGAACGCTTGCCATGCCGGATAGGCGTCGATGTTCGTCTGGTAGTCCTGGAGCAGCTGAACCTGGATTGCGCGGTCCTCGGGCGTGGCGAGGAATGCGAGGTCGTGGGTCCAGGAGTCCGGGCTCATGCGCTCCCGTCGCTCGCCCGGCACGTGCCGGAGGTACTGCTGGTCCCGGATCGCTGCGCCGCTGACGATCTGGGCGACGGCGGCGGCGCCAGCCGGGGATCTGTCCTCGTGGGCGCGTCGGATGAACGCCCGCAGCTCCTCGGGCAGACCGTCGAGGTACGCGTTGCCGTTCTGCACGACGAGCCCGCGCAGCCGCTCGGGGTGGGCCAGGGCGACGCGGAACCCGACCGGCGCGCCGAAGTCCTGCATGTAGAGCACGTACCGCGTGAGCCCCAGCGCCTCGGTGAAGCCGGTGACGTGGTCCGCGAGCAGGTCGAACGTGTAGGTGACCTCGTCAGGGCCGGGGTGCTCGCTGAAGCCCGAGCCCAGGTAGTCCGGGGCGACGACGCGGTATCGGCCTGACAGGAGCGGGATCAGCTCTCTGTAGCTGTGGGACGACGAGGGAAAACCGTGGAGCAAGAGCAGCACGGGGCGGTCGCGGCGCCCCGCTTCGCGGTAGAAGATCCGGCGCCCGCGCACCTCGACCGTGCGGTAGTAGGTCTTCTCCGGCCAGACCGCAGCGGGCGCCGCCGCCGCGGCTCGGCCACCTGTCGGCGCGTCGGGATCGCTGCGCCGTGCGGGCGGCCCACCGGCGCAGCCCGCGAGCCCGGCGACGAGGGCGACGGAGGCGAACCGGCCCAGCGCCCGGCCGAGACCCGTCCGCCGCACGCGCCCGCCAGCCCCGGACCCCGTGAGGCTCGCCGATTCCACCTCGGAGCGCGCGTCCCCGTCCGTGCCTGACCGACCTCGCGCGCTCGCGCCGCCGGCCGTGCGTGCCCCGATGGCCGGCGTCGTCCCCGCCTCTCCTCTGCGCATCATTCTAACCTCCGTAATGCGATATTGACGGTTATACAGCGCGTATGCTAACCGGTCAATACCGGGATCGATGGTTACAACCGCGTCGCCCTTCCTCTGGCTCGGCAATCACCGGGCGCTCGATTTCCTCAACACCGAGCAGGTGCAGCGCGGCGCCCGCGTGGACTTGCTCCCCGATCTGCGCAGCCTCGTCGCCTGGTGCGAGGAGGCGGGCTTCCTCGATGGGGCGACCGCGGGCTGCGTCCTCGAGCGCTGGGAGGGATCGCCGGAGGGCGAGAGCGCCCTCGACAAGGCGCGGCAGCTCCGGAGCGCGCTGCGCGCTTTGCTGATCGAGCGGCCGCGCGCGCAGAAGGCGCCGGCCGAGAGCGCCATCGACGTGATCAACACGGCCCTCCGCCTCGACGCGGGGTACACCGAGGTCGTGCGCGCGCGCGCCGGGTTCACGCGCCGGGTCCACGTGCAGATCGACGCGCCGGACCAGCTCCTCCGCCCCATCGCCGAGGCGGCCGCGAGCCTCCTCTGTGACGTGGACCCGGAGCTCGTGAAGCGCTGCGGGAACCCCGACTGCGTCCTCTACTTCCACGACGTGTCGAGGAACCACGCGCGCCGCTGGTGCAGCATGGAGCTGTGCGGCAACCGGATGAAGGTGGCCGCTCACTACCTCCGCAACCGGAACGGTTAGGACAGGCGATGGACGCTCCCGGGCGCCTCATCGCGACCCGATCAGGTCGCGATGAGGCGCCCGGGAGGGAGCAAGGAAGGGCGAGACGAGGCGAGGATGCCAGGCGCGAATTGCCGCGCCCGCGCGGGCGCGTACGGACGTACGATGAGCACACGAAACGTCGCGCCGTGGACGCGCCCAGGTGAAAGGAAGCCCGCAATGTCAAGCAAGGATCACAAGGCCGATCCCCCGATCCGCAAGCCGATCGCGCTCGAGAGCGTCCCCTGGGAGGAGTGGTCGGAGGGCTCGCGCTTCGGCAGCCGCTTTCGGCACCTGACCAGGGCGGCCGTGGGCGACGGCTACCACGTCGGCGTGCTGATCGAGGAGCTCCCGCCGGGAAAGCAGTCCTCGCCCGCGCACTATCACCTGCTGGAGGAAGAGCACATCCTCATCCTGGAGGGGCGCGCCACGCTGCGGCTCGCCGAGGAGACGATCGAGATGTCGGCCGGGGACTACGTCTGCTTCCCGGCGCGCCAGAAGGCCGGCCACTGCCTCGTCAACACCAGCGACGCGCCGTGCCGCTTCCTCGTGATCGGCGAGCGCAAGCCAGATGATGTCTGCGTCTACACCGACTCGAACAAGATCCTCGTGGGCTCGGTCGACGAGATCTATGACAGATCACAGGTCAGGCCCTACTGGGACGGCGAAGCGACGGGCGGCGATCAAGCGTCTTCCTCTTCATCGCCCTCCTCCTCGTCGTCCTCTTCCTGAAGCCCGCCGCCCTCCGGCGCGGCGCGCCCCGCCCTCTCGACCCCGGGCTCGTCCTCGAGCGCTCCGGCCCGAGCGCAGCGACAGGGGCGCACGACGACGAGGCTCGTCGAGATGGCTTGACGAGATGGTCAGATGCGCTTCGTATGAAGCCATGCTCCGAGCGATCGCAGAAGACGTGTGGGCGTACGAGAAGGACTTCCGGATGCCGGTCGGTTATCTGCCGTCGCGCACGACCGTCGTGAGGCGGGCCGATGGCGGGCTCGTCATCCACTCGCCGCTCGCGTTCGATGACGACGCCGCCCGGGCGATCGACGCGCTCGGCGAGGTGCGCGCGCTCGTCGCGCCGAGCTGCCTCCACCACCTCTTCCTGAAGGCCGCGACAGAGCGCTGGCCGCGCGCGAGCGTGCTCGGGGCGCCCGGGCTCGAGCGGAAGCTCGGCGGCCTGCCCTTCACCCCGCTGCCGCCGTCCGGCGTGGCGCCGGAGATCGGCGACGACCTCGGCGTACGGCTCGTCGAGGGCGTGCCGTACATCAGGGAGCACGTGTTCCTGCACGCGCGCTCGCGGACGCTCATCGTGACCGACCTCCTCTTCAACGTGCACGAGGTCCGCAGCTTCGGCATGAAGGTCTTCCTCTGGCTCGGCGGCGCGTGGAAGAAGACCGCGCAGGACCACGTGTGGCGCCTGCTCATGAGGGACCGCGCCGCGGCCGCGCGGAGCGTCGCCGACGTCCTCGCGTGGGACTTCGAGCGCGTCGTCGTCGCCCACGGCGACATCGTCGAGGAAGACGCGAAGGAGCGGCTGCGGAAGGCGCTCGCGTGGCTGGGCCCTAGGGCTACCTGACTCCCGGACGAGCTCGTCCTGTGTGGTCAATGAATTCTTACGATCAGAGTTGATCTCGCGGTGTGTTGTCACGCACAGCAGAAAAACGACGTGGTCTGGTGCGATTGGCGCGAAGGACGATCGAGGTTGCCAGCATTCACCAGGCAACAGTCGAGCGGGGGCGCAGGCTAGCGCCGGGCCTCGAGAGTCGAGGCCGCCGGAGTTGCCGGGGCAACGTCATTTTTCAGCCCCTCGAGACGCCTCGTGCTTCGCGCGCAGGGAGATCCAATCCATGAGACGGTCGTATCTTGCTCTGACGAAGATGGCTTGCGCCGCGGCAGTGGCCCTCGCGTCCGCGGCCTGCGGCAGCGACGAGGGCCGCTATGCCGATCCGGATCTCGACATCGACAGCTCCGATGTCGCCGCGAGCGGGAGCTGCCAGCTGCCCGACGGTCCACGCACGGTGGATCAGGTCAAGGGGCCCCCCGAGAATCTGTCGGGCGACTGCGTCCCCAGCTGGACCGAGGAGCAGCTGAACGCCGGGTTCCTCGCGATCCGCGACCGGCGCGGGCTCACCCTGCCAGAGCAACCCGGGTTCGATCGGCGGATCCCCTGGCTCGCGGCCGACAACGGCTGCGAGGAGCGGGCCGAGACAGCGCTCTACTTCCTCAAGGAATGGGGCTACCCGACTCCCTATTATGCCAGGGTCCTCGCGAAGCCGAGGAAGGCGCTCATCCTCAATACGATCAACGAGCCGGGCGGGCAGGTGAGGTGGTCCCACCATGTCGCCCCCGTCGTCCGCGTCGGTGGACAGCTCATGATCCTGGACCCCGCCGTCGAGCCGACGCGGCCGCTGCGGATCGAGGAGTGGATCCCTCGGTTCAGCGCCGCCGGAGAGGCCGACGCGGCGCTGTGCCGCGACCACGCCAAGGAGAGCGGGTGCTTCGACGCCGCGCCCGTGGAGCCGCCGCCGCCCGATATGGAGTACGATTACGGAATCACCATGCGGATGAGGGCCGAATGGGGGGTCCAGGAGCTCCTCGGACGCGATCCGTACCGGGTGCTCGGCGACTGTCCGCCGTGGGTCACCACCTGCGCGCCCGAGCCCACGCCCGATCCGAGCCTCCCGCCGACCATCCGCCACTTCAGGTCGGACCGGCTGGACGCTCCCCTCTCGATTCCCATCTACGTCATCGGGGACAACTTCGTCGAAGGCGTGACGACCGTGCGCATCACCGGGAACGGGATCAACGAGCTCGCTCCCATCGACGACATCACCATGCGCAGCATCCTGCTCGGCGCGGCGTATGACCCCGGCGACTACCAGGTGACGGTGTACAACGGAGCGCTCGCCAGCCAGACGGTGTCCATCACGGTTCAGTGGTAGACATGCCAGGCGCGCGCACCAGGGCCTGGTGCACGCGCGGCGAACCGGATATGGAAGAGCGGAGGAGCGCCCGGCGTACGCGGGGTGCTCGCCTATCAGCGCCAGGAAGCCCGCCGCGCCCAGAGACCCCCGCGGGCCACAGGCATCTTCGTACAGAGAGAGCCTCGCGCGCGGCGCGCTGACGCGCGGCCTGGGACAGGGCCGCGCGATCGCGTACGCTGGCGTCGATGCTGGCCTTTCTCCGGAGGCGGCGGCGCGCCGCCGTCCGCCGCGCGCCCTTTCCGGCCGCGTGGCGCGCGATCCTCGACCGCAACGTGCCCTCCTTCGGCCGGCTCCCGGCCGAGGACCAGGAGGAGCTCCTCGGGCATATCCAGGTCTTCCTGGCCGAGAAGCCGTTCGAGGGGTGCGGCGGCCTGGAGATCACCGACGAGATCCGGGTCACGGTGGCGGCGCAGGCGTGCCTTCTCCTCCTGCACCGCGAGACCGACTACTACCCCGAGCTCGAGGTCGTCCTCGTCTACCCGAGCACCTACGTCGCCCGCGGCCGGGAGGTCCGCGAGGGGGGCGTCGTGGTCGAGGGCGGCCGCGCGCGGCTCGGGGAGTCGTGGTCTCGCGGCGCGGTAGTGCTCGCGTGGGACGGCGTGCTCGCGGGCGCGGCGGACGTGAGCGACGGGCACAACCTCGTGCTCCACGAGTTCGCGCACCAGCTCGACCAGGAAGACGGCCCCGCCGACGGCGCGCCCGAGCTGCCCGAGCGCTCGATGTACGCGGCGTGGGCGCGCATCCTCGGCCGCGAGTACGAGCGCCTCCTGCGCGACGAGGCGAGCCTCAAGCGCACGGTCATCGACCCCTACGGCGCGACGAACCCGGCCGAGTTCTTCGCGGTCGTCACCGAGGCCTTCTTCGAGAAGCCGCGCAAGCTCAGGGCGAAGCACCCGGAGCTCTACGATCAGCTGAAGGCGTTCTACCGCCAGGACCCGGCCGCCCGGTAGCGGCGCCGCCGGCCGCCGTCGCTGCCGCGCGCGAACGTTCGGGCGGGTTGAGCCTCCGCATCTCGGCGACGAGCAGCGCGATGGCGAGCACGCTCGTCAGCAGCTCGGCGACGGCCTGGCTGGAGATGATGCCGCTCACCCCGAAGGCCCTCGGGAGCACGAGCGCTGCGGGGATCAGGAAGAGTCCGTCTCTGGCGATCGACAGGAGCCCCGCCGGGACCGTCTTTCCGATCACCTGAAACAGGTCTCGAGTGACGACCTGAGCTCCAAAGAACGGGAAAAACAGGTTGAGCGCCACCAGCGTGGAGCTGCCGATCCGGACGGCTCCCGGGTCGCTCGTGAACAGGCGAAGGACGCTCTCGGAGAAGGTGATCATGGTCAGCGAAAAGAGCAGCGCGAACCCCGAGGTGTACAGCAACATCGTGCGAACCCCCAGCGCCACGCGGCGGGGGTCGCTCGCGCCGTAGCTCACGCCGATGACGGCCCTCGCCCCGACGCTGAACCCGATCACCGGCATGGTGCCGACCAGCATCAACCGCGTCGCGAGGCCTATCCCGGCGATGCAATCGTCGCCGTACGCGCGCGCCGCGCTGTAGATGATCGAGAACGCCGCGGAGTTGGCGACCGTGGCCAGCGAAACCGGGAGCCCGATCTTGACGATCTCGACCAGGATACGAAAAGACGGGGCGAACTCCCGGAGCCCCACGCGGACCGCGCCCCGGCCCGAGATGAAGTAAACGGCATACAGCAGGAACGCACACCCCTGCGCGATCGTGGTCGCGATCGCGGCGCCTCGGACGCCGAGCTGCAGGCCGAAGATGAAGACGGCGTCGAGGACGGCGTTCAGCACGAAGGCCGTGATCATCGTCCACATGCTGAACGCCGTCTTCCCCTCTGCTCTGACGATGTTGCCGCAGACCATGCAGAGGAGCATGAAAAAGTAACCAGGCAGCAGGTGCCTCGTGTAGCCCCTCGCCACCTCCAGGACGCTCTCGGACGCGCCGTAGAGCACCAGGACCCGGTCCATGGACAGGAACAGGACCAGGTTGAACGCGAGCCCGATGGCCACAGCCAGCGCGAAGGCCAGCGTGGCCGTCGAGCTCGCGTCCCGGAGCCGCCCGGCGCCCAGGAGCCGCGCCGTGTAAGAGCCGCAGCCGATCCCGATGCCTTGCCCGATCGCCGTGACGACCAGCGCGACGGGAAGGCTGATGCTCACGGCGGCGACCGCGACGGTGCCTAGCCGACCCACGAAGGCGGCGTTCAGGACGTTGAACAAGACGTTGGTCGACAAACCGATGATGGTCGGGATCGCCAACCGCAACATCAGCCTGTTCACGTCCTCCGTCCTGAGCTGATCGACCGTGGTGCTGCTCCCGGTCGTTCGCTCCCTGGACGCCGGCGCTGCGCGAGAAGCCGTCATTGGAAGGCCTTCGCCGGCGCCGCGGCGCCGGGGCGCCCGCTGCGGTAGGACTGCACGATCTGCTTGACGTGAGCCTGGAAGCGCTCGGCGAGGCCCGAGATCGTGGCCCGGGTGTGGACGTTGCTGCTGTACTCCCACTGCATGGTGAGGCGTCCCTGAGCGACGACGCCAGAGACGTTGAGCTTGTTGTTGAAGTGCGTGTTGTCGGGGTGCTGGGCCGAGAGCTCGAGCTGCTGGGTGGGCTTGAACAGCGAGTCCTTCACATCCAGGAGGTCGATCCGGCCACGGTAGTTGAACACGATCTCGTCCTTCTGCCTGGGCTTGAGGGTCTCCACCATCGACGGGTCACCGCTCAGCTCCACGAGCGGGAAGAACCCCCTTCCACGGTTCGGAACCTGAGCCAGGCGTTCGGCGAACTCTCTCACGTGCGGGATGCCGAGCTCGCTCGCCTCGGTCCTCCGCAGCACCAGCACGCTGCACGCGGAGAACCAGCCGACGGAGCGTCCCAGATCCAGGAACCGGTAGTCCGGCAGGTAGTCGCGGCCGTTATCCACCGAGATGAACTCGACCCAGGGCTCGCCCGTCCAGCCGGCGATCGTCTGCGTGAGGCACAGGAGCAGCACGTGGATCACCTCGATGGCCGTGTCCCGGGGCAGGTCATAGAGCAACGTCTGTGTGTCCTCTTCGCCCAGAGCCGCCGAGATGGATGCGGACGACCGGTAGGTGTTCCTGTGCCTGGAGTCGGGGTGATCGGTGGGCAGGAGAGGCACCTCTTCCCAGGGCAAGGTGAGCCAGTAGCCGCGCTCGGCCTCGAGGAGAGCCCCTCGAGCGTGCTCGTTCAGGAGCCCAGCCCATTGCTTGTAAGAGACCGTCTTCGCGGGGAGCTCGTAGGGCTCTCCTGCGAGCAGCTGCGCGGCGAGGAGCTCGATGTCTTGCACGAGGATGGCCATCGAGGTGCCGTCCACGATCAGGTGGTGCGCGATGATCAGCAGGTAATCTCCGCCCTCGTGCCGGAAGTGCAGGAAGCAGAAGAGCGGGCCCGACGAGATGTCGAAGCGGCGCTGCTCGCGCTCCGCGGCGGCTCGCATCTCGGAGAGCAGCGCGGCGCGCGAGAGGCCGGAGAGGTCCAGCGAGACGAAGGGGAGCGGCTCGAAGCCGTCGCGCAGGAGCTGGCGCCACTCGCCGTCTCTCCAGTGGAAGGTCGCGCGGAGGCTGTCGTGATGGTCCACGATGAGCGAGAGGATGACGCGGAGGTCCTCCGGGCGGATGTGTTTCTCGACCTTCCACAGGCGACTCAGGTTCCAGCGCGCGGGTGCGATCCTGCTTCCGGACACCCGCAAGTACCAGGCCTGGTACGCGCCGAGCGCGACCTCTCCCGTGATCTTCTCCTGGCTCGCCTTGATGCTGCGCGACCTGTCCGTGCTGCTCCGTGCCTCGCCGCGAAGCACGTCTATCTGCGCCGCGAGGCTCAGGACCGTCGGGCACTCGAAGATCTTCAGCAGCGGCAGCTCGACGTGAAAGCGCTCGAACACCTTCGCGATGATCTGTGTTGCCATCAGGGAGTGCCCGCCAAGATCGAAGAAGTTGTCGGCGGTCCCGATCCTGGGCTTGCGCAGCGCGCCCTCCCAGATCTGCGCGAGCGCGACCTCCGTCTCGGTCGCGGGGGCGATGTACTCGACGTCGCGAGCGAGCTCCCGGCCCAGGGACGTCAGGGCGATGCGGTCGAGCTTGCCGTTCGCGGTGAGGGGGATCTCGTCGACGACGACGTACCGGCATGGGACCATGTAGTCGGGCAGCGAGCCGCGCAGGTGGTTCCTGAGCTGGCCGTACGACAAGGCTCGGGCCTCGTCGGCCTGGGGTCCGGACGCCGGCACGAAGTACGCCACGAGCTCTCTCTCGGCATCCGTCTCGCCATCGGCGGCGACCACCGCGTCCTTGACGTGAGGGTGCTCCTTCAGCGCCACCTCGACCTCTGCGGGCTCGATCCGGAAGCCGCGGATCTTGAGCTGGAAGTCGCGCCTCCCCGCGAGCTCGAGGTTGCCGCCGGGCAGGCAGCGCACCAGGTCGCCCGACCGGAACAGGGTCTGACCTGGCTCGTAGGGGTTCTGCACGAACTGCGTCGCGGTGAGCTCGCTCAGGTTCTGGTAGCCTCGGGCGAGGCAATCCCCCGCGATGCACATCTCTCCGATCACGCCCTCGGGGACGAGCTTGAGCCGCGAGTTCAGGACGTACACACGGTTATTGGGCAGAGTCCGCCCGATGGGGACGTTGGTCGCGCCCGCCGGGAGCTCGCGGGTGTCGTACGCGGTCACGTTCGACGAGCACTCGGTCGAGCCGTACAGGTTCAGCAGGGGAACGCGCGGGAACGTCGCATACCAGCGCTTCACCAGGCCCGGCGAGAGCGGCTCGGCGCTCGTCGTGGCGAGCCGCAGGGCGCAGGCGCTCGTCGCGCCGAGCGCCTGCGCGCGCTGCACGACGCCCTCGAGGATCGACGGGGTCGCGAGCAGGTAGGTGATCTTCCTGTCGCACAGGAGCGCATAGAGCTTGCTCGGATCGGTGAGCTCGTCCCGCGTGATCGCGACGGTCGGGCGCCCCTTCAGCAGCGCGCCGAACAGCTCCCAGCTGGCGGCCACCAGGGCGTAAGATTTCTGCAAGAGCGCCACGTCGTGCTCGTTGAACGGGTACTCGCTCCACATCCAGTGCAGGCGGTTGAGGATCGCTCTCTGCGGTATCAGAACCCCCTTCGGCTTGCCAGTGGAGGACGACGTATAGACGATGTTCGTGATGTCCTCCGCCTCGGCGCACGGCGCGAGGTTGGCGGTCGGCTCGCGGTCGATGCGGTCGCGGCACGCGACCAGATCCAGGTTCACGAGCTCGCGGCCGCCGAGCGCGCCTGCCGGCCCCGCGCTCACCAGGAACTCGGCGCCTGAGTCTTCCAGGATGAAGCGCAGGCGCGCCGCGGGGTAGTCCAGATCGAGCGGTACATACGTCGCGCCGACCTTGACGCACGCCAGGATCGAGATCACCACCTCGAGCGATCTTCGAAGCGCGATGCCGACGCGGGTGCCGCGCCGGACGCCGCGCCGGATCATGAAATGAGCGAGCTGGTTCACCCTGCGATTCAGCTCCGCATAGCTCATCGACCGATCCTGGAACAGGTACGCGACGGCGCCCGGGCTCCTATCGACCTGCGCTTCGAACAGGCTGTGAGTGCCGACGTCGTACGATCGGCGCTCCCGAGCGATGCTCGCGCCCGAGAGCAGCCGCTGCCGCTGTCCCTGCGCGACGATGTCGTGCTCTGCGAGCGGCGCGTCGATGCGCTCGGTGACGCCGTTCAGCAACGTCACCAGGTTGGCCAGCATGTCCTCGACGAACTGCTTCTCGAAGAGGTCGATGAAGTACGAGAGCTGCAGGTAGATGCGGTCTCCCTGCTCCTGGGCGTACAGCGTGAGCTCGTACTTGGTGAACCCGGTCTCGAGCTCCTGAAAGGAGAGCTCGATGCCGCTCGTGCCCTCGGCCTGCGCGCGGGTCATGGCCTCCGCGCGCTCCGAGTACATGTTGAACATGACCTGGAACACGGGCGCGAGGGCGCTGTCGCGCGCCGTGTCCGCCCACTCGGCGGTCCAGAGAAAGGGGTACTTCGAGTGCGTGAACGCGCCGACGACGCTCTCGCGCGTCGAATCCAGCAGCGACTTGAACGACTGCTCTTCAGAGCTCCTGAGCCGGATGGGCAGCATGTTCAGGAAGAACCCGACCAGGCTCTCGCCGCCAGGAAAGCTCCGGTTCACGTGGGGCGTGCCGATCACGATGTCGTTTTGTCCGGAGTACCTCGAGAGAAGCGCGTAAAACGACGACAGCAAGCACATGAACAGCGTGACCTGGTTCTCGCGCGCGGTCCTCCGGAGCTTGTGCGAGAGCTCGGTGGAGAGGAGGACGCCGACGGAGTCGCCGCGGTGGCCCGGGGTCCTTGCCCTCGAGCCGCGCCTCGGCAGGTCGAGGACGGGCAGCTTCCCTTCCAGGTGCTTCGACCAGTACGCGCGCTCCTTCGTCAGCTTGTCCGGCCTCACGCTGCGTTCCTCCTGGTAGAGGAACTCCGCGAACGACAGCGCGAGCGCTGCGCCTCGCGATGTCTCCTCGCTCGGTCTGGCGTAGGCGTTCTTCAGGTCACGCATGAGGGTCGACAGCGACCAGGCGTCCATGATGATCTCGTGCGTGGTCAGGAGGAGGACGTGCCGATCGGGCTGGACCTTGAACAGGCGAAGGCGCAGCAGCGGCTCGCGCTCCAGATCGAACGGCCGCGCGATCTCGAGCCTCCGCGCTCGCTCGATCTCTCTCGTTCGAGCATCGTCGGAGAGCGCGGTCAAGTCCGCGAATTGCAGCTCGGGGCCTCTGCGTTCCTCGAAGATCTGCCGAGGGACACCGCCCTGGTCGACGAAGCGCGCTCGCAGCGCTTGATGCCGCCCGAACAGGACCTCCCAGGCGCGCTGAAGACGGCCGGCGTCCAGGTGACCTGACACGATGACCCTGCCCTGCAGGGTGTAGAACGCGTTATCAGGCATCAGCTTCCACAGGAACCAGAGGCGCTGCTGCTCGAGCGAGAGCGGGTGCAGCTGACCTGGGGAGGGCGGCGGTGCGGCCGCGCCGCTCGGCTCCTCGGCTGCCTCCGGCGGGCTGGCCTTGCCGGCCTCGATGCGGCGCGCCAGCCCTGCCACGTCCAGCGTGAAGACGTCCTGGTACGAGACCTTCACCTGCAGCGCGGCTTCCAGCCGATTGATGATCTGCATCGCGGTGAGCGAGTCGCCGCCGAGCTCGAAGTAAGTGTCTGTGATGCCCACGCGATCGATCGCGAGCACGGCCTGCCACGCCTCGACGACGCTGCGCTCCGTCGCGGTTTGCGGCGGGACGTACGCATGAGCGAGCATGGGTCGCGCGCGATCCGGCGCAGGGAGCGCGTTGACGTCGAGCTTGCCGTTCGCGTTCAGGGGCAGCTCAGGCAGCTGGACGAACCTCTCGGGGACCATGTAGTCGGGTACGCTCTCCATCAGGTGCCGCCGAAGCTCGTGCTGGGAGATCGGCTCGCCCGCCACCACGTACGCGATCAGGTACGTGATGTTGGGCTCGGGCTCCGCTGCTCGAGCCACGCATTCGCGGGCGACGAGCTTGGATTGATCCTGCCGTGATGCCTTGCCGATGACGGCGCACCCTTTCACGCCGGGGTACCCGAGCAGCAGCGCCTCGATCTCCTCGAGCTCCACGCGAAACCCGCGGATCTTGACCTGGCGGTCTGCGCGGCCGAAGAACTCGAGGTTGCCCTCCGCGTTGTAGCAAGCGAGATCCCCGGTCTTGTAGAGCGACGTATACGGCTCCTCGCGGCTGAACGGGTTCGGCAGGAAGCTGGCGCTCGTCTTCTCGGCGTCGTTGATGTAGCCGCGGCCCACGCCGATGCCGCTGATGTAGAGCTCTCCGACCTCCTCGGTCGCGCATTCGGTCAGCGCGCCGCCCGCCTGCTTGCAGATGTACACCCGCGTGTTCGGCAGCGCTTTCCCGATCGGGATCGACTTCGCGCTCCGTGCGAGCTCGGGCGTCACCTTGAAGTGCGTGACCCCGTCGGCGCACTCCGTCGGGCCGTAGTGGTTCAGCAGCGGGACCTCGGGGTAGTGCTTGAACCAGCGGCGGCACAGGTCCGCAGACAGCGCCTCGCCGACCAGCGCTACCCATCGAAGGCTGCGAAGCGGGCGCGCCGCGTCGGGTCTCGACTCGACCTCGTTCACCAGGAGCTTGAGCAACGAGGGGACGAACTGAACGACGCTGATGCCTTGATCGCCCAGGTACGCGAGCAGCTTCGCGGGCTCGCGGACCACCTCGTCGCGCACGATGTGGACCTGGCCGCCGACGAGCAGGGCCGACAGGAACTGCCAGATCGAGATGTCGAAGCACTGGGACGCGGTCTGCGCCACGCGGTCCCGCTGTGTGATCTCCAGGTCTCGAATCTTGGCGTGCAGGTGGTTGTTCAAGCCTCTTCGCAGGTTCATGACGCCTTTCGGGGCGCCCGTGGACCCGGACGTGAACATCACGTACGATAACAGGTCGGATGTGTACGCGAAGTCCGACGCTGGAGCATGCTGATCAGCTTCGAGCTCTGCCATCGCCAGGACGCGCGCGGGGAGGCTCTCGGCGGTCGTCACGCGGGCCAGCCGCTCTCCGGCCGCGTCGCTCGACACCAGGATCGTGGCGCAGCCGCTCTTCTGGAGCATGTACGCGATGCGCTTCGACGGGTACTCCGAGTCGATGGGCATGTACGCCGCGCCGGCCTTGAGGATCCCGAGCATCGCCGTCAAGAACTCGACGGAGCGCTCCATGAAGACGCCCACGATGGTCTCGCGCTTCACGCCTCGCCGCGCGAGCGCATGGGCGACCTTGTCGGTGCTGTGGTTCAGCTCCGCGTACGTCACGCGCCGGTCGCCGCAGACAGCGGCGATCTTGTCGGGGTAAGCGCGCGCGACGTTTCGAATGATGCGGCAAAAATCCAGACTGGTATTCATTGCTGAGCTCGTCAAGGGTAAGGGGAAGCAATGATGCTCGCGGCAGGGCAACGGAGGAAACGGAACATCTCTCATGGCGCGATGTCCGTGGCGCCTTCACTCCGGTACTCGCTCGCAGCGTTCCGTTCGCAAGCATTGGACCAGCGAGCCTCTGCGTCAATCAAGGTCGCGTTCGCTCGCCTCGCTCTCCCCGAAAAGGGCCCAGTCAGGAGCTCGCTACGGCTCCAGCGCGTCGTCCGTGTGAACCGCCGGACCCACGCGGGCTGTCGTGCGAAACGAACAATACACAATCGTTTGCGCCATGCCGCAATGGTTTGCGTGGGCGATATCGAGCATTATGAAGCTTGTGTGATATCATGTTAAGTTATGTGTAGACATCGGAGCGAGCGTCCTTGATGAACTGCTGCGCCGGCGTTCGTTCGTCGTTGCGCGCCACGGCGTCTGCGCACGATGATGGCCAGGAGCCGCCATGGGGTCCTGACGTGGGCCCATGTGTCTACATGCGATTTTGGCGACCATGCTGTATTTCATGGTTCCAGAGACGATGCATCGTCGTCGAGGGCGCCGCGCGCGCCTCGGCGAGTCGTGGTCGCGCGGCTCCACGATCCGCTGAAGGCGTTCCACCGCCAGGACCCGGCCGCCCGGTAGCGGCGCCGCCGGCCGCCGCCCTCGCCGCCGCGCATGGGCGCCGCGGCCGGCCACCCGGCCGACGCCAGTCATGGTATCTCCCTGCCCCCTCGATGTCCCGAAAGCGCAAAGCCAGGTCCCGCAAGGGCGGCGCGTCCTCCGCGGCGCGCCCCGCTTCCTCTGCTCCCTCGGCGCCGGCTGCGCCGGCCGCGCGGCGCGTGCGCTCCTTCCGCCTTCGCCTCAACCTCACCGCCCTCGAGCTCGCCTCCGGCCACGACGGCCTGCTCCGCGGCGCGCCCGAGCCCGTCCTCCTCCTCGCCGCATACCTCCTCTTCCCCGCGGCTCCGGGCGCCCCGGCCGGCCTCATGCCCCCTCGCCCCCTCGGCCGCACCCTCGTCCGTTTCAGCCAGCCCCAGGGCCGCTTCCCCGCCGTGCTCGCCCTCCGCGCGCCCGTCGCGTTCAGCGCCCGCGCCCGCGCCCGCGAGGACGACCGGATCCTCCTGCTCGCCCTCGCCGTCGAGGAGGACACCGGCAAGGAGGTCGAGCGGCTCTACGCCCACCTCGCCGACGCAAAGCACCTTCGCCTCTGGGACCTCGAGGCGCCCGTCCCCTCCCCTTCCACCCCGGCCGAGCTCATCGCCGCCCCGTACCTGCGAGAGCACGCGACGCCCGCCCGCGTGGGCGTGCTCGACGAGCGCGGCGACCTCCGCGATACGTGCCGCGACGACGACTTCGTGGGCGCCTCGGCGGCGATCGTCTCGACCGCCCGCCACGAGGACGCGCTCCGCTTCCACTTCGTCTCCGCCGACGGCCGCAACGACTGGACCGCCGTGACGACCGTCAGCGTCGACTGACGCCCTGCCGCCGGCACCCTGAGGCATCCCCTCATTTCTTGCCCACGAGCCGCGGTTGGACATCGCGCTCGAAGCGGATCCTCTCCACGTCGATGGCCATGGCTATCCGGATAAGATTTCGGATTTTGCGAATGACACTACGTGTTCCTACGTGATCATATGCGAATGTCGTTGCCTTTCCTGCTCTCAATGCGCGACAGAGAGTCCATGACAGGTGAGTCGCTTCGCGCGCACCTTCGGGAAACGCTCAGCGCCGATGCGATTCGCGCGCTCGCAGACAAGTACGGAGCATGACAGCCCACATCTGGAAGTGGGTGAGCATCGTCGCGGAACCGGCCTGCTGATGGACCTCGGGTACGCCTGCATTGCTCGCCTGGAGGAATGCGAGGCACACGACGTGAAGTACGTGATCCGATTGAAAGAGAACTGGAAGCCCAAGGTCAATCGCCTTGTCCGCAGGTCCGACATCCCGGAGCTCGCCGAGGGGGCCGACTTCGATACACTCTTTGACGAGGAAGTCATCGTCCTGGATGGGCAGGCCATCGACGCCGACGTAACCGTGGGGCGCAACGCTCTCAGCGTTCGCTCTCGCCTCGTTGGCGTCCCCACGCCCAAGGGCTACTGCTTCTTCCTGACCAACGTGCCCCGCAAGACGCACGGTCCGCATCAGGTAGGTGATCTCTACCGCGTCCGTTGGGAGATCGAAGCTGCAGTTCTCGATGCCGGGCACCGGATGGGCGACCGTCATCGCGCCGTGAGATTGCCATAGGCTGCCCGATCGTCGATTCTGACTGCGGTCGTTTCAGTTGACAACGCCGTAGCCTTCGGCGTTACCATCCTCCGGCATGAAGTCGATCACATCTTGGCCGGTCGTGGCCGGGCTCGTCGTCATCGCTCTCGGCTGCAGCGGCGGCGGAGCGGGCGCCGGCGGAGCGGGCGCCGGCGGAGCGGGCGCCGGCGGAGCGGGCGAAGCGGGCGCAGGCGGAACGAGCGACGGCGGCGGCACGGACGGCGCTGCCGCGGGCACCGGCGGAACGACCTCTGCGGCCGGCACAGGTGGATCGCTCGCGGGAACGGACGGTGGCGGGGATGGCGGCGGCGCGGCGGCCGGCGGTAGCGGCGGCGATTCGGGCGCGCAGGGTGGCGCCGGCGGCAGCGCGGGCTCGACCTATCGGCCCTGCCCGACCGACGGTACGGCGTGCAAGATCATGCCGTTCGGCGACTCTATCACCGACGGATACAACGGGGACACGCCGGGCGGCTATCGCGTCGAGCTGTTCCGGCTCGCGCACGCGGCGGGCAAGAACATCACGTTCGTCGGTTCGGGATCGAACGGACCGAACACCGTTGGCGGCGTGGCGTTCCCGCACAACCACGAGGGCCACAGCGGCTGGACGATCGCCCCCGCCGGCGGAAGGAGCGGCATCTCGACGCTGGTGTCGACCGTCATGCCGCAATACAAGCCCGACATCGTGCTCTTGATGATTGGAACCAACGACGCAATCGACAATTACGACATGCCCAACGCCCCCACACGCCTGGGCGCGTTGATTGACAGCATCTACGCGCAGCTCCCCAATGTTCTCATCGTGGTGGCCGCGCCCATCCCGTCGCGCGGCGACGCGAGCAAGGGCGACGACACCGCGCTCAGCGCGCGCATCAAGACCTACGACGACGCCATTCCGGCGGTGGTGAAGGCCCGCGCGGACGCAGGCCGACACATCATCTCCGTCGACATGTACACGCCCTTCAATCCGAACAAGACCGCGTTACTCGAAGATCAGTGGCACCCCAACCTCCAGGGCTACGTGCTGCTGGGCGGGCAGTGGTACGCGGCGTTGCAGCCTCTGCTCTGACGGCGCGGTCGCTCAAGAGAGGCGCGCGGAGCCTGACGCCCGGCGCGGCATGTGCAGGCTCGACCAGGGGGTAGGTAATCTTAGAGCAAGTACGCGATGCGCCCGTCGCGCAGCAGCTCGATGCGCGAGAGCGCAAACGGCGTACGCGCGCGCGCAGTATCGGACGAGCCGCTCGCGGCCCTGATCGTCGCCCGCCGCGATGCGCACGGCGCAGTGTACGTCGAACCCGTCGCACGTCGCCGAGAAGCGGCGCTCCTTGCGCTCGAGATCCGCGTCGGGGTTGTCTTTGAGCTCACAGAGTGAGGCATCGTGCCTGAGCCGCGAGTCGACCCGGAAAGCGCAGGCCGCGCTGTGAGGACGACCTGCGCCGGCACGCCGCGCGGCTGAGGGCTCTGCATGGCCCTGCCGGGGGCGAGGGCGGCGGCGAGGACGAGGGGGATTCGAGGGCGCATCCTGGCGAGAGGGTACGCGCGCCGGGCGAGGGATCAACGGGCGTCACGATGCTTGCGTGCTTGTGCACCTCGACGGGGAGCATGGTGGCTCTTCCTTGCGAGCGGCCCGGCAGGAGACAGAATAGAGAGGCCCGCCCGTCGAGGCTATTTCACGGCAATTTCGGGGGACGTCAGCGCCCCTGGACCTCGAAGTTGGTCACGCCCCAGCCCTCATCGAAGAGGCCGGTCAGCCCAGTCGAGGACAGGTCGAGCGCGAGGTCGGGCGCGGAGTGCGGGAAGACCAGCTTCATGCGGTACACGGAGTCGCCGTACGGATAGGCGAGGGTGTTCACCTCGAGCGCTCCCGACCCGGCCAGGCTCCCGTCCAGCGGATAGCTCTGGGAGCTCATGGTGTTGGAGAAGGACTCGCTGAGCAGCTCGACGCCGTCCGCGGAGGCGGCCCAGACGCTGGGGCCAAAGGGGCCATCGCCATCCCAAGCGTTGATGAGGTAGAGGTCGAAGCTGACGGTCAGCTCGGTGTGGGGGGCGAGATCGTTGAGCGTCAGGTGCGCCGTCTCGTTGCCGAACTGCCCCAGAAAGGTGCGGTCTCCGAGCGGGGTGACGCTGGTGACGATGGACGCCCACTCCTGGCCGATGGATCCGGTGAAGTTGTTGAAGTAGACGCTGCGGGGGCTGTTGATGACCGACCCGCCCTGCCCGTGGCTCGCGAGATCCGCGGCGGCCTCCTGGGCCGAGTCCGCGAAGCTCGAGTCGCCGGTGAGGCCCACGTCGAGGATGCACGTCTGCTTGATGGCCTCGTCGGTGATGCCGGCGCAGGCCTGCTCGCCCGCGGCCCTCTGCGCGGGGGTCAGATTGTTGAGCCACGCTGGCTGCCCGGGACCGGCCGGATCGCCGCACGGCGTGCCCTGCTGGATGAGCGCGACGTCGCCCGGGGCGGCGCCCACCCGCCAGACGTCTGCGTAGCTGTTCGTGTCCTGGTACATCTCGAGGAACGTCAGCCCGCTGCTCAGCACGCTGCCGTTCCGGGCCATCATGAACTCGTTGGTCGGGTCGTTATCGGCGTTCCCGAAGAGGCCGGCCATCCTGCCCACGCTGGCCGGCGGGACGAGGAAGAGCATGTCAAGGTACAAGCCGAGGACATAGCTCCTTGGATGCAGCGCCAGCCGCTCTCCCGTCGGCCAGGCCAGCACGGTCCTGCCGCTCGCGGACTGGTAGACGCTCCCGCCCCCGGCGAGCGCGAGCGCGCCACTCGACGGCACCGTCGTCTGTTGCCCGTTCAAGTAGAGCGCGCCGTTCGCGTGGAACTCCACGAGATCACCCGCGATGCGCGCGCCCACGGCCCGGCCGGTCGAGACGCCCGGCGACACGGGGCACTGCCGGATCTGGATCTCCAGATCGGGAGTGGCCGTGCTGGTCGCCATCACGAAGTCGCCCTCCCCCTGGAAGTCGAAGGCGACATTATCGAAGCTGACGTAATGGGGGTCTCCCCAGCACACGGCGGGCTTGCAGGACGAATCAGCGGTGTCCACGCGGCACCCCTTCATGACCTTGACGAGGAGGGCGTCGCTACCACCGCCGCCGAAGGAATGACCGCAGAACGGCGCGTCCGTCCTGCCCGTCAGGAAGACGTTGCCCCTCGGATCGACGGCGACGCCTTGTCCCGCCTCCGTCGCGTTCGTGCCGATGTACTCGGTGCGCAGGTGTGCCCCCGCCGTGCTGTACTCGCGCAGGTACATGTCCGCGCTCCCGAGGGACGCGTCGGAGTCGAGGTCGCGGGGGGTCTGGCCGGTCAGCACGACAGATCCACCGATGACGGCCACCGACGTAGCGGAGACGTTCTCGCTCGCCGTTGTCTGCCGGATCCATTGCGTCGTGAGGCTCGCGTCCAGCTTGGCGAGGAAGGCGTCATACGCCGTCGAAGAGGCATAAGGGGGGAAGTTCCCGTTCGTCGTGCCGGAGACGTAGACGACGGTCTGACCCGACTCCACCGCAGTGATCAGGCTGAACGCCTGGTCCTGGAGGTTCGTGCCGAGGAGAGCCACCCCGCCCAGAGCACCGCTGTCGCTGTAGCGGGCGACGAAGGCGTCAGCGCTGCCGCCCGCGTACGGTTGGCCTGCCAGCGCGCCGGTGGTGTAACCGGCGACGTAGACCTGCCCATCGGCTCCGACGGACACGCTGCGCGCGATGGTCGTCCTGTTGTTCACTCCGAGCTGCCTGGTCCAGACATGATCGCCGCTCGCCGAATACTTCGCCACGAACAGCGACGTGGTGCCGCTCGTCGGCGGCGGGTTCACCCCGGCGAGATTCCCGCCTGTGGAGCCCACCACGTAGACGCTGCCGTCAGGTGCGTGGGCCACAGACCACGCTTGATCCACCGCAGCCGTACCGAACTGGCGCCGCCACGCCTCGGTCCCGTTTGCGTTCAGCTTGACGAGGAAGGCGTCCGAAGATCCCTCGTGCTGACCGGCTTCGATCGCGCCGCTCGTGTGGCCGACCACGTAGAGCGACTCGTTGCCGCTCGTGGGGCACTGGGCCGAGGAGACGGCGACGCTCGTCGCCTGGTCGTTCGCCGACGTGCCGATCTGCGCGCCCCACAATGGTTTCCCGTCCTGCCCGACCTTGCGGATGAAGGCGTCACTCGCGCCGCTGTTCACCTCGCCCGAGATGGCCCCGGTGGTGGACCCGACCTGGTAGACGGCGTCGCAGGACGCGGCGACCGCGTTCCCGAGGTCCGCGCCGGTCGTGGGAGTCTCGTCATGCCACGTGAATCCCTCGAAGCTGGGGCAGGTCACGTTCTGCAAGGGGAGCGTGAGGCCCTTCGGGCTATCCCCCCCCGTGGGGTCGAACGGGAGGGTGGACAGGGGGGAGTCGTCCTCCTTGGGCCTCAGCTCCTCCTCGGTCGCGCTGGTATCGTCGTTCAGCTCTCCGGCGGGGGCGAGATCATCCCCCTCCGCTCCGGAGCCGTCGTCCCCGGAGGAGATCGGCGCAGCCTGGTCGGGCTGGGGGCCTCTCGTCGAGCCCACCGGCAGAGGATCGCCGGTCGAGCCGCTGCAAGCGGCGACGCCTGCTGCCAGGATGCACACGGAAAGCGTCTCACAATGAAATCGTTTCATGCTTGAACCTCGCAGTAAATGATGCCGATTCGACGTGGTCCTGAGGCTGGGAGAAACCGATGTTTCACTCTCTTTGTTGGTCGCCCCCGTACTATCCAGCCTGTGTGAGGCCGCGAGCCCGGCCTTGACGCCGCCGGTCCTCGACGAGCGCGCGTTCCTCGTCGCCGAAAGCTCAGAACTTCCGGAGAGCCCCTCATCGCGCTCCGATTCTCGCGGGAGTCGCGGCGGCCATGAGCAACGAGCGTGCCTGACCTTTCAAGCTTCAGATCTGCACCACCTAGCCGCAGGCTAGTGGACCGTTCGGTAAGTTTTTCAACATAGTCGTAGAGCAGAGCCGTGCGCTCGCGGCTCGCCGCCCGTGCGCAGGTTCGACTGGCCACTGCGGATTATGTTGAAAGACTTGTCGAACAGTCCACTAGCTCCTCGACTGAGCCCGTACCGCGCGCAGGTGAGCGCCGCCCCGAGGACGGGATGGTTCCGCCTCCGTGCAGGGGACACATGCGGTAGCGTGTTCGTCACCCAGGGACGCAGCGCTTCATCCAGGGACGCGGGCTCTATCGCGGCCCCCCTCCCCAGCTGGACGCCCCTGGGGCGCCCTCGGCTGGTCCGCTGCCGCCCCGCGGTCGGCGTCACCTCGTGGAGAGACGAGGGCCTCCCAGGTGCCTGGGCCGTCCTCTTGCGGCGCGTCGCAGCCAGCTACCCCGCCGGGTGCGTCCCCTCCCGCCCTTGCGAGGTAGGACGCTGTTGCCTTCAGGCGGGAGAACACCCTGTGGGCACCCGGCAGCCGGTCAGGTCTTCACCGCGCCCGCGGTGAGCCCCTGGACGAGGTAGCGCTGGAGCAGGAGGAAGCCGGCGACAACGGGCACGCTGACGACGACCGAGGCGGCCATCACCTGGTTCCAGTAGATGTTGGACTGGGTCGCATACCCCCGCAGCCCCACGGCCAGCGTGCGCCCGTCGTCGTCGGTGAGCACGGAGGCGAAAAGGACCTCTCCCCACGCGGTCATGAAGGCGTAGATCGCCACCGCGACGACACCCGGCTTGGCCGCCGGGAGCACGACGCGGAGGAGCGCGGTGAGCGGGCCGGCGCCGTCCACCAGCGCGGCCTCGTCGAGCTCGCGCGGGATGGTGTCGAAATACCCGGCGATCAGCCAGATGGAAAACGGCAAGGAGAACGTCAGGTACGTGAGGATGAGGCCGAGCCGCGTGCCGTGCAGCTCAAGCCCGGTGGCCCGCTCGATCGAGACGAAGAGGAGGAAGAGCGGGAGCAGGAACAGGATCCCGGGGAACATCTGCGTCGACAGCACGGTCGTGAGGAACACGCGCCGGCCCCGGAAGCGGTAACGGCTCACCGCATACCCGGCGAGGATCGCCAGCGCCACCGAGAACACAGTCGAGGCGGCCGCGACAACCGCGCTGTTCACGAAGTACCGCGCGAGCGGCACGGTCCGCCACATGTCGACGAACGGCTGGAGCGTGACCTCCGTCGGCAGCCAGGTGAAGGGGCCCTGGACGTCGCGCAGCGGCTTGAGCGCCGAGATCAGCATGACGTAGAGCGGGATGACGGTGAAGAGCGACAGCGCCGCGAGCACGGCGCGCCGCAGCCAGGCGACCCACGCTGCCTCACGCATGGCGCGCGCTCCTGCTCGTGATCAGCAGGTATCCCGTCGTGACGACGAGCAGAAAGCCGACCAGGAGCACGGACATCGCCGAGCCCAGCCCGAAGTTCCACGTGATGAACGACGCCTGGTAGATGTGGATCGCGATCACGTCGGCCTCCGGCGGCGCCGCCCGCCCGAAGAGCGTGTAGGGCGTCGTGAAGTCGTTGAAGCTCCACAGGAAGAGCACGAGCAGCAGCACCTGGTTGACCGGCCGGAGCATCGGGAGCGTGATCGAGCGGAGGCGCGTCCACGGGCCCGCGCCGTCGACGCTCGCCGCCTCGTAGAGGTCCGACGGGATGGCCTGGAGGCCGGCCGTGATCGTGAGGAAGGCGAACGGCCACGTCCGCCAGATCGCCACGACCACCAGGCTGAGGAAGCTGTTCCCGCCGAGCAGCCAGAACGGCCGCTCCTGGAAGAGGCGGAGCTGGTCGACAAGGACCGTGTTCACGATCCCCGTGTCGCGCTGCAGCATGAAGCTCCAGGTGATGACGCCGGTGAAGATCGGCATCGCGAAAGGGACGAGGAACAGCGTCCGCAGCGCCGAGCGGCCGCGGAACGGCTTCTGCAGCGCGACAGCGGCGGCCATGCCGAGGAGCCACGAGCCGCTGACCACGAGGACGCTGACGGCGACCGTGACGAAGAAGGAACGGAGGAGCTCGGCGCCCACCGGAGCGGTGAAGTCGACCGCCAGGCGGTAGTTGGAGAGCCCCGCGGGCGGGGCCTTGATCCAGTTGCGGATGTACCGCTGCGTGAGCTGGAGAAAGCTCATCCACGTCCCGACGAGCATCGGGACTATATGAACGGCGAGCTCGGCGACGAGCGCGGGCAGCAGGAGGACGTACGGGAACGCCCGCGGCCAGCGCCCCGGCGAGGCCGCGCGCTGCCTCGCGACGCCGTGCCCCGCGGCCGCCGCCCCGGCGAGCTGCGGCGCGTCCCCCCCGGCGCCCCCCGCGCTGCCCTCGCCCATTACTTGCCGCTCGCCATCTGCTGGTTGGCCTTCGTCAGCTTGGCGCGGATCGCGGCGTCGTCCACCGCCTTGCCGGAGGCCGCCTCGGCCAGGAGATCTTTCATGGCCGTGCCCACGAGCGTCTCGAACTGCGCCGTCTCCTCGATCATCGGCATCGACTCCGCCGTCTCGGCAAGCACCTTCTGGAAGACCTGGATGTTCGCTGTCTTGAAGCGCTCATCGGAGTAGGCGGACGTCACGACCGGCAGGGAGTTGAAGGCGGCGTTCAGGATCCGCTGCTCCTCGGGGCTGGTCATGAACTCGACGAACTTGAGCGCGGCGTCCCGGTTCTTGCTGTCCTCGAAGACAGCGATGTTGATGCCGGCCACGTGGCTGTTCACCCGCTTGCCGTTCGCGGGCAGCGGGTCGGGCAGCGGGACGGGCGCCACGCCGTAGGCGTCGCGGGAGAGGCCGTTCTGCTCGATCGCCGTGGCGGCGTAGCTCTGGATCATGAGCATCGCCGCCTTCCCGGCGGAGAAGTCCTTGAGGATCTGCGTGTCGTTGACGTACTCGGCGTTGCTCGGGTTCACGACCTTGTGGACGCTGAGCAGGTCGATGTACTGCTTGATGCCGGCGACCATCTCCGGGTCGTCGAACCGCGGCTGCTTGCCGTCGAAGATCCTGGCGCCGTGCTGGCGGCCGAACATGAACGCGAAGTGGGCGTTCTCGCTGTAGCTTGCGCCCATGATGGCGAGGCCGTAACGGCCGCTCTGCGGGTCGGTGAGCTTCTTGGCGACCGTGATGAGCTCCGCCCACGTCGCCGGCGGCTTCTCGACGCCCGCGTCGGCGAACAGCTTCTTGTTGTAGAAGAGCCCGTAAGCGAGCCCGTAGAGCGGCACCGAGGCGGGCGGCTGGCCCGGCGCGCCGGTGGCGGACATGCTCGCCGGGATGAACCGGTCCTTGCCGCCGATCCTGGCGAGCGTGGCGTCGTCGAACGGCAGGAACGCGCCTGTCGCCTGGAGCGACGCAGACCACGAGTTGCCGATGTTGAGGACGTCGGGGCCCTTGCCGCTCGTCGTCGCGCCGAGGATCCGGTTGAGCAGGTCGGACCAGGGGATGACCTCGAGCTTGACCTTGATCCCGGTCTGCTTCTCGAACTTGTCGAGCTCGGGCTGGAGGACCTTCTTGTCGTCTTCGACGCTGGGCGCCTGGTTGCTCGCCCAGTACGACAGGGTCGCCGGAGCGGACGCCGGCGCGGCCGACCCCGACGGCGAGGGCGACGAGGAAGGCGCGTCGCCCCCGCTCTTGCCGCACGCGGCGGCCCCGAGGGCGAACAGGGCAAAGGCGGCTACGGCCTCGATCGTGCGTGATCTCACGGTGACTCCTTCTCTGTCTGCCGGTTCACAGGAGCATCGCGCGAAACCGCGCAACGGCGCGCAGACTACCCGGTACGCGGCCAGGCCTGCAAGGAAAGCATGACGAGCAGGGCACTGGGGCCGTCCGGAGGTCGAATGCCACCGTGCGCGGGCCGCGCGGCCGCGCACAGGGTACCCCCTGCGACATGTCCGAACGTGGAAGCAAGGCGTGGCGAGCGGAGCACTTAATCGGTTCAGAGTCAACGGCCATCGCGCCGCCGGGGGACTTACGAGGGGTCCCTCTCGCATGCTCGCCATGGCTGAAAACGGGGATCCACCATGCACGCGATACATAACGTCCATGCTGGAAACGAATTGGATGTGGGCCAGCGGACGAGCTAGACAGTGGCGTCGGACCGATCACGACGTGATCCCGCGCGGGCTGTCCCACCGGACAGCCGCGCTTCCTGGCGCTCGACGTGGACCCCGGAGGGGCACGTGATCCGCTGGCATCCGCGCCTCGAGGCCGCGCAGAGAGCGCGGTCGGCCCGACGGGCGCGGACGCCACTGGCGGGCTCGCGGGGCCCCGGGCCCGCGCGAGGCAGGCGGCGGCGCGCCGGGCCATCGCGCGCATCGGGACGACAGGAGAATCAATCAGTGCGCGCATCAGTTTATGCTTTGCTGTCCCTGTTTTCGGTCGCCTGCACCGTGCCGGGCTATGGCGACGCCTCCGAGGAGATCAGCGCCGCGGAAGACGAGCTGATCGGCGGGACGCCGGCCCTCGAATCGCAGTACCCCTCCACCGTCCTCGCCCCGGTATGCACCGCGGCGAAGGTCGGGCCGCGCCACTTCCTGACCGCCGCTCATTGCGTGGATAACGAGTACACTGGCACGGTGGGCTCGAGCTACGGGCCGGGCGGCTTCTACTCGGTCAGCGCCGCCAACGCGCCCCCGATCTGGCCCTACGTCGACCTGACCATCGAACAGACGTACATCCACCCGGAGTGGCTCGAGGATTGCGCCGCCGCGCTGGCGGGGGGAGCGCCCGACTGCGCGGTCAACGTCCTGAACCCGGGGCACACGCCCGACCTCGCGCTGGTCGTCGTCAATGAGCTCTCGCCGACGATCCCGGCGGCGGTGGTGGACGGGGCGCCGGTCGCGGTGGGGGATCCCGTCGTCGCGACCGGCTACGGCTGCGAGACGCCCGGCGGAGCGCCCACCTATACCTTCAAGCTCCAGAACCTCCCCGCGTCGCCTTCCTCGATCCTGAATCACCCCGGCTCCTACGTCTCCGGCACCGCCATCGACGATGTAGCGGCGGCGTACGTGCTCACGCCGGGCTACGCCAGCAGCACCTCCTATGCCAGCCTGTGCCCCGGCGACTCGGGCGGCCCGCTCTACCGCCAGAGCTCGACCGACCTCATCGTCGTGGGCGTCAACGCCTACTACACGTTCCCGTCCGCGCCCGGCGCGAACCCGTCGCAGACCAACTGGCACACGCGGCTCGACACCTCGGCGCGCTACCCGGTGACATCGTGGCTCCAGTCCCTCGGGGTGACCGTGATCAACGGGGGTACGGCGCCGACCTGCACCGACGGCGTCAAGAACGGCACCGAGACCGACGTCGACTGCGGGGGCACCTGCACGGCCGACTGCGCCAACGGCAAGACGTGCGCCGCCAGCTCGGACTGCACCAGCGCGAACTGCGTGGCGGGCGTCTGCCAGCCGAGCAGCGGGACGACGCCGTGCAGCAGCCTGTGCACGAGCCCGACCGTGTTCACGAGCGCGAGCTACAACTCGGGCGACCTCGGCACCGGCGCGCGCTGCTTCGAGACAACGGCGAACCTGACCGGCGCCAACTGCGGCAACTTCGCGAGCGGCCGCACGTTCGAGGTCAACAACACGGTCGTGAGCTGCACCGGCGGCAACATCACCCTGCCCGCCAAGCGCAACGGCGGCTACTGCTTCGAGGCGTCCGCCGGCAACCAGGCGTGGGCCTACTTCAGCACCTGGTAGACCGAGACGGGTAGACCGACCGGGCCGCGGCCGCACGCCTGACCGGGAGTGCGGCCCGCGGCCGCGCGCCTGACCGGGGCGCGGCCCGCGGCCGCTCCGTCACCGGGGCGCCCCCTCCCCCTTCGCCGGCGCGACTTCCCCCTTCGCCGGCGCGACTTCCCCCTTCGCCGGCGCGACTTCCCCCTTCGCCGGCGCGACTTCCCCCTTCGCCGGCGGGAACGCGAGCCCCAGCTCCTTGAACAGGAACGTGAACACGTCGGCCTGCTCCTCGATCTGCGCGGAGAGCGGCGTCCCGATCCCGTGACCCGTCGAGCCGCTCGCCCTGAGCAGGATGGGCGCCGAGCCCGACGTGGCCGCCTGCATCCGCGCCGCCATCTTCCGCGAGTGGAACGGATCCACCCGCGCGTCGTTCGCGCCCGTCAGGAACAGGGTCGCCGGGTACGCGGTCCCCTCCCGGACATGGTGGTACGGCGAGTAGGAATAAAGGGCCTTGAACTGCTCGGGGTCCTTCACCGTGCCGAACTCGGTCACGTTGAACGCGCCGTTCGGGGTGAGCTCCACCCGGAGCATGTCGTAGATGCCGACGTGCGAGATCACCGCCTTGTACATCTCCGGGTGCTGTGTGAGCTGCGCTCCCATCAGCAGGCCGCCGTTCGAGCCGCCGACGATGGCGAGCCGCTCCGGGCTCGTGAAGCGCCCGTCCACGAGGTGCCTCGCGCACGCGGCGAAGTCGTCGAAGACGTTCTGCTTCCGCGTCAGGTTGCCGCCGCGGTGCCACGCCTCGCCGAACTCGCCGCCGCCGCGCAGGTTGGCGACCGCGATCACCCCTCCCTGGTCGAACCACAGCCGCCAGAGCGGGGTGAACCCGGGAGCCACGCTGGTCCCGTAGCCCCCGTATCCCGTGAGCAGCGCCGGCGCGGTCCCGTCGAGGGCCGTCCCCTTGCGGCGCAGGATGTTGACTGGCACCTTGGTGCCGTCCTTCGACGTGCACGCCTCGCGGGTGACCTCCACGTCGGCAAAGGAGACGGGGGCGGTCATCGCGAGCGGCGTCTTCGTCACCTTGCCGTCCCTCGCCGAGTACGCGTACCAGGCCGCCGGCTCGGTGTAGCTCACGCCGCGAAAGAGCATGTCGTCGCCGGCCGCGCGCACGAGCTCCCGCACCGAGGAGATCGGCGGGATCGGCGCCGTCCCGAGCGCCTTGCCCTTCAGGTCGAAGACGCGGATCTGCGACGGGCCGCCGGTCAGGTCCTCGACATAGAGCCGCGCCCTCGTGGGCAGGAAGTCCTGGATCACCGCCTCTCCCTCGGGCACCACGACCTCCGCCTGCGCCAGATCGAGCTTGCCCGGCGCGAGGCGCACCAGCTTGCCGCGCGGCGCGTCCTTCCGCGACAGCAGGTAGAGCCGGTCGTCGCTGCCGAACCTGGCGTCGATGATCTTGTCGGGCAGGTCGGCGAAGCGGGTCCACTTGCCCGAGGCGTCGAGGAGGTAGTGCCAGTACTCGCCTCCATCGCCGTTCTGCACGCTGGCGAGCACGAGCCTGCCGCTCTCGCTCGTCGTGAGCTCGACCTCGGCGATGCGGGGGAACTCCTTGCCGAGCGAATACCTGTCTTCCTTCTCCGGCGTGCCGAGCTTGTGGAAATAGACCTGCTGGAAGAAGCCCATGTCCTCCTTCGGGCGCTCGCCGGCGTGCGGGTGCCGCGTGAAGTAGAACCCCTTGCCGTCGCCGCTCCACGCGACGCTGCCGCCCGCGGTGCCGCTGCTCGCGTAAGGGACCGTGTCGCCCGTCTCCTTGCCCGTCGCGACGTCGTAGACGTGCACGGTGCCGTCCTCGGTGCCGCCCTCGGACAGCGAGACGGCGACCTTCTTGCCGTCGCGCGAGGGGACGAACCAGTCGATGGTCGTGTGCCCTTTCGGGTCGATGACCTCCGGATCGACAAGGATGCGCTCGGTGGCGGGCTCGCTCGCGGACCGCAGGACGACGAGGGAGGGCTGCTGCTTGGGCGGCTGCGCCTTGAGGGCGAAGAGCTGCCCGCCGGCGTCGTCGAGCGCGGAGTAGTTGGCGGAGGTCGCCGACAGGATCTCCTCGACGCGCGCCCGGACGGCGCTGCGCATGGGCAGCGCGTCGAGGACGCCGCGCGTGAGCTGGTTCTGCGCCGCGACCCAGCGCTGGACCTCGGGGGAGCTCCCTTCCTCGAGCCACTGATAGTCGTCGATGACCCGGGTGCCATGGTACTCGTTCGCGACCGGCCGCTTCGCGGTCTCCGGATACGGCAGGCGCGCTCCCTTGCCGGCTCCGGGCGCGGCAGGCGCGGCAGGCGGCGGCGTCGCGTCGGGCGAGGCCGCTGCCGGCTGCTCCGGCGGCCTCGGCGAGGGCGCGCTGCACGCCGCGAGCAGCGGCAGCGCCAGGGTGAAGGCTTTGATTGTGTGCGGGCGGCTCATGCCCGCGAAGCTAGCCGCCACCGCGGCCCCCGCGGAAGAGAATCGGCCCGGCCAGCCCGCGCGGTCGCGATCCTGCAACGGTGCAAGCCCCGTTCCTCGCAGAATCGAAACCCGCCAAAGCACGTCCTGGACGAATACGCCGAAAACCGAGGGACCTCGACCTGGTACGGAGACTGCTTAGCCACCAGCCAGCACCGCCGGCGGCCTCCGCTACCCCCGAGGCGCCCGGCGGCGCTGCTATTTTGTCCTCTCGCTCTCGGACGGCTGTTGACCCCTCCTCGTCGCCTCGGCGCGGGAGGGTGGCGGCCACGGATCGCGCGTGGCCCCGCGCGGGTGAGCTCGGGCGAGCGGCCGGACGCCGACGAGCCCGCGCCGACACGAACAGCCACCGCGGCGCCATGGTCGGCGCGCGGGGGACGGCGCCCTTCGTGCTAGCGTGCGCCGCATGTCGACCTACGAGAAGGAAGAAGCGCTCCGGACCGGCGATGTCGAGGTCCGCGAGGTGGATGAGAGCGTCCTCAAGGATCTCGAATCGAAGTACGCCGACGTGGCGTGCCCGATGCACGGCGGGCCGCCGAGCTTCGAGCTCGCGTCCGACGGCTCGGTGGTCGAGCGCTTCTGCTGTCCGGCCCTGCTCTCGATCGTCCGCGAGCTCCAGGTCGCCGCGGGCGAGCGGCCTCCGCCGCCGGATGAGGCCTAGGTCGACTAGCTCCGCGCGTCAGCAATCCTGCCAGGGATCTGCCTCGCGAGCGAAGAGAGATTCAACGCAAAGACGCCAAGAGCGCAAAGACGCAAAAATGCATGAGATTGTTCTTTTTGCACCTTCGCGCCTTTGCGCCTTTGCGCCTTTGCGTTGAAATCTCTCTTCGGCCATCCCTGGCCGGACTTCTGGCGGGCGGAACTTAGGAAGGGTCCCATGGAGGTGGTGCGCTGGAACGACATCCCGCGCCAGCTCAAGGAGGGATACGTCTCACCGACGTGGGTCATCGAAGCGCCGCCGAAGTGAGCGGCGCTCTCGCAGCGGGCGGCCGCCGCTCCCTCAGGGCTTGCCGAGGAAGTCCATCTTGCCGATGTCGAGCCCGTTGTGGCGCAAGATCGCGTAGGTGGTCGTCACGTGGAAATAGAAGTTGGGCAGCACGAAGAACTGCAGGTAAGGCAGGCCCTTGAACTTCAGCGGCTGATCGCGCGTGGGGATCGTGACCTCGCGCTCCTCGGAGCCGTCGATCTGCTCGGCCTTCAGGCCGTTCAGGAACTCGATCGTCTTGGCGATGCGCGCCTGCAGATCGTCGAAGCTCGACTCGTTGTCCTCGTACTTCGGCACGTCGACGGCTGCCAGCCGCGCCCCACAGCCCTTGGCCGTGTCGCTGGCGATCTGCACCTGGCGCGTGAGCGAGAGCATGTCCGGGGCGAGGCGCGCGTCGAGCAGGACGCGGGGCTCGATCTTCTTCGCCTCGGCGTAAGCGGCGGCCTTCTTGAGGATCGCCGAGAGGTTGCCGAGCATCTTCACGAACAGGGGCACGGAGGCCTGATACATCGAGATCGCCATCTTCATCTCCTTGCTATCGCACGTAAGGACAGCGCGGCCCCCGTACGGCACGGCAGCGCGGCGCGGGAGCACCGCCTGCGGGGAAGCGCGCCGGCGCGAACATAGTGGCCGCCGCGCACCTCGCGCAAGTGCGCTGTCACACCGGCGGCGCACGTCGCCGCAATCGCCTCGCGCCCGCCCCTGCATGGCTTGATCGCCGGGAGCCGCGACTCCGACGCTGAGGAGACGCCATGTGGACGCTCGGCCCCATGGCGCGCCTGTGAATTAATGTAAAGCACCTCGACAGGGCGCGCGCCCGGCCTACCTGCATGGCACAGGATTGGCCGCGCTCAAGCCGCGCGCCGGCTTCACCTGTCTTGAAAGGATCCTTGTCTATGAAAATCGCGCCACGCCGCTCGGCCTCTCACCTGGTTGCTCTCACCACCCTCGCCCTTTCGTCCTGCGGCGTCGAGCCGCTCGAGGAGCAGCCGCTCCTCGGCAGCGCCGAGGCGGCGCTGAACGGCGCTGTCGCCATCGCGGGACACGTCGGCAACGCGTCGTCCAATGCAGGGATGAGCGGCGTCATCGTGCAGCTCAGCGGCGCCGCGAGCGCGCAGGCCGTCACCGACAGCCACGGCAACTTCCTCTTCACCAACCTGCCCGCGGGCGCCTACACGCTCACGCCGTCCAAGGCGGGCGCGACGATCACGCCGGCTTCGGTCAACCTCGGCAGCATCACGGCCGATCACATCCAGAGCTTCACCTGTGCCGGCGCCTGCGGCGCGGGGCCGGCGGTCGACCCGTACAAGGAGATCGCGATCGTCGACCCTTCGGTCACGCAGGACGCGCGCGCCTCGAACGCGACGGGCGGCCCCTGGAGCTTCCGGTACCTGATCGAGCAGATGACCCCGAGCGGCGTCGATCCTGCGGATTTCGTCGCGGAGTGGCTGGAGGGCTTCCAGCCGCTGACGATCAACGGGTATCCCACGACGACCCGGGGGTTGTCGTCGCTGACGAACCTCTGGCCGACGCGGCCGGACGGCAAGCTCGATCTCGCGCAGGCGCCGTTCCAGCTCCTCGGCATCTTCAACCGGACCGACCTGCACGCGAGCGGCAGCGGCGAGGCGAGCTTCGTCTTCGGCATCATCCCGCCGAACCACTTCATCGCCGGGATGACCGTGATCTTCGAGTACCGCCTGCCGACCAACTCGGTCGTGACCGACAGGCACAACTGGATCACCCGCTTTCACTCGCTGGGGCAGTACGCGTTCGGCGCCCAGTACAACGAGAAGCTCCAGGAGATCACGGACCTGTTCACGCAGCGCGGCTCCGAGCGCAGCACCCTGGGCAACCCCAACGCCAGCGCGCTCGGCCAGCTGCGCACGAGCGAGAGCCTGATGGGCGCCCCCTGGTCGTGGCGGGAGTTCCACCTCGTGCCGGAGCCGACCGGCTACCAGGCCTTCCTCAGGCTCGTGGAGGCCGCCCAGACCCCGGATCAGCAGCTCAACGGGGACGCGGGCCTCGAGGCGTTCCTGCTCGCGAACCGGACCGGGATCATCGCCGGCGTGACGCCGCTCGACGCGTCGTTCCTCGGCGGCGAGGCGGAGGGCCACATCGTCCCTTCCGCCACGAAGTGGACTTTTCCGGGCACGGACGAGCCGCTGCGCCACGCGTTCGCCGGCCAGACCTGCAACGGGTGCCACAACGCCGAGACCGACCAGCTCGCCACCTTCTACCACGTGGCGCCGTTCGCCACCCCCGGCCCCGACGGCACCGGGGTCCTCTCGAATTTCGTCAAGCAGGTCGAGATCCCGCGGCGGGTGAGCTTCATGCAGAACCGGCTCACCTGCAGCACCCTCGGGAACTGCTCGCCAGGGTCCGAGTCGGTCGCGCCCTGAGCGCCCTCCGGCCCCCGGGCCCGCCTGCGGAGCCCGTGAGCCCTGATCAGGGCGGGCAGGGCTCCGCAGCGGGTCGGGGCTCGGCGAGCGCGGGCGCACCCCCGGCGAGGGTCAGAACGCGACCCTGGCGACGAAGGCGTCCTGCGCTGTCTCGCTCACCAGCGTGCTCGCCCCGAGGGTGAGCGCACCCGCGAAGTCTCCGGCGATCACCGCGCTGCCGGAGGCGGAGACGGCGAGGTGGTTGACGCGCTGGTCGCTCGCATCGCCGTAGCTCCCGCGGAAGACGACGTTGCCGTCGGCGTCCAGCCTGGCCAGGTAGATGTCCGAGCCGCCGGCGCTCACGAGCGCGCCGCCGAGGTCGAGCGTGCCCGTGAACGAGCCCGCGAGCACGGTGTCCAGCGCTCCGCCGGTGCCGACCAGCGGCCCGGGGCGCGGCGCGAACCGCTTGTGCCAGAGGTAAGCGCCCGCCGCGTCGAGCTTCACGACGATATCGACGGGGGGGCTCCCCGCCGGGGCGGTGGAGATCGGCCCGCCGCCGAGGTCGACGCCGTCGCGGACCGTCGCCTGCACAACGAGGTCTCCGTGCCCATCGAACGCGACCTGCCTGGCGGCGTCGTGCCCGCAAACCTGCTTTCTCATGAGCTCGTCGCCTGCGGGGCCGAGCGTCAGGGCCGCCATGCACCAGGTCTCGGGGCCGAAGTCCAGATTGGGCACGCTCAGCCTGCCGGCGACGGCGATCTCTCCCGTCTCCCGCGCGGCGACGTCGAGGAGGAAGTCATCGGCCCGATCCCCGATCTGCTTGCTCCACAGGGTGGCCCCCGTGGCGCCCGCGAGCTTCACGACGAAGCCGTCGTTCTCCCAGCCGTTCAGCGAGTTGACGTCGAGCCGCCCCGCGCCGAGATCCTGGGTCCCGAAGAACGAGCCGACCAGGATCACGTCGCCGGCACCGTCCACCGCCATCGCGCGCGCCTCCACCGGAGAGCGCCCGGTGGTGAAAGGAGGCCTCTGGACCAGGTTCGCGTGCCAGAGAAAGCCGCCCGACGGATCGAGCTTCACCACGTAGTGGAAGGTCTGGGAGAAGGCCTCCGACACCCCACCTCCGAAGTCGACCTGATAGGACCATGTCCCGAGGAGAAAGATGTTCCCCGAGGCATCGGTGGCGATGTCGTAGGCCGCTTCGTCCTGACCGTCGAACGTTCTCACGAAGACGGGATAGCCGCTCGGATCGTACTTCGCGATGAAGGCGTCGCTGCCGCCGAGCGGGCTCGCGGGCGTCATGAGGCCGCCGCCCACGTCCACCGGGGTGTCGAACGAGCCCGCGACGAGGGTGTTGTCGAGCGCGTCCACGGCGACGGCCGTGATCGCGACGCCGGGGAGGCGCCTGGTCCAGTGCGCCGTGAGCTCACCGGGAGCGCAGCCGCTGCCGCCCTCGTTCGCCTCGCCGTCGCAGTCGTCGTCGGCCGGCGTCTCGCAGGTCTCCGGCTGCGGCAGCACCTCGCCCTCGCAGGGGCCGTACGCCGCCCCGGACTCGTTGCATGTCCGCAGCCCGGCCGTGCAGCGGCCGACGCCCGCGGTGCCCGGTGGGCCCGAGTAGCCGCAGGCGACCTGGGAGCCAGGAACGCAGAGCCCGCCGCCCGCGCCACCGTCGCCGCCAGCGCCACCATCGCCGCCAGCGCCATCATCGCCACCGTCGCCGCCAGCGCCACCGTCACCGCCAGCGCCACCGTCGCCGCCAGCACCACCGTCGCCGCCAGCGCCACCGTCGCCGTCCGTGCAGCTCGGCAGGCCTCCGACCAGCGCACCGAGCAGGAGCGCCTGCCCGATGTGTCGTCCCAGCGCAAGCGCGACATCGCCCGCGCGAAGTGAGGGTGCTGAATGAACAGGCATGTGCCATTGGATGCGCGCGCGCACGCCGCATTCAAGGGGCACGGCGCCCTGCAGGAGGCTGCGGCGCCGGTGTCCAGCGGCCGAGCCCCGAGGGAAACCGCGCCGCTCGGGGTGTGATGGATGCCTGATTCGAGGTTGAAGTACACCGCCCCACGGCGGTCCAGGCCTCGCGCTCGCTCAGGAGCTCGGAGATAACTTCATTTCATGATCCAGCGGATCTCGACGGCCGCGCCGGCGGCGCGGTATAGGGGTGATCATGCGAAATATCCTTGCACTCTGCTTTTTCACGGCTGCGCTCGCAGCCGCATGCGGCTCCGCGACGACCGACCCGGAGCCGTCCGGGAGCGGCGGGTCGACCGCCACCGCGACGGTCACCAGCTCGGCCACCGGGACCTCTTGCGATCCGGGCTCGACCATGTCGTGCACCTGTCACGCGATCAGCGGCCCGGGCGTCGCGACCTGCCTCGACGATGGCAGCGGCTACGGGCCGTGCATGGATCAGGACGGCAGCGAGTGCAGCTGTCCCCTGGGACGCAGCGACGGGTGCTGTCAGGGCGACGGTCTCTGCTGTTCGTGCGTGCGCGGCTGCGATCCGGGCGCGGACCATGTGCAGAACCCCGAGACAGACGCGCTCATCGCCTGCGTCTGCGCGGCGGGCGTGTGCGCCGACGAGTGCGCGTCGGAGTGCGCCGGCGAGGGGATCACCGCGGACTGCGAGCCTTGCGTGCAGCAGGCGGGGATGGACGCCTGCAAGACGCAGTACGAGGCCTGCGGCGGGACGTGAGCCCGCGGCGCGGCGCTCGCCTCGCGCCGGCGGGCGGGTCGACGGTCGGAATGCACGTGATGCGCAAGAAGGGCCGACCGCAGCCGCTGGTCGCCGCCTTCCTGGAGCACGTCCGGGCCACGCAGCGGCCGCGCGGAAGGGAGCCCGCGGGCTGATGCCCTGAGCGTATCACCGTGCTCATCACACGGTATTGGACGCGCTCGCCCGGGACGCGCATCGTCATCGCACGTGGAGCCCCCGCGGTGGAGCCGCCGGGCGGCATCTCTTCACGGGAGGCGCGATACGATGTCTGACGCAAACATGGCTCATCCGAGCCGGATCCCCCCGCTGCTCGAGGTCGTCCCCGACCAGTGGTACGCCGTGCTCGAGGCCCGCAAGGTGGGCAGAACACCACGAGGCCGGGTTGCTCGGCGGGCAGCTCGGGTGCGACCACCCGATATGGGCGCCTCGCAGGAGACCAGCGGCTCGGGGTACTCCGGGCCCACGTCGGCGAAATGCTCGATGTCGTGCGCGTACATCTCGACGGTGGAGCGGGCGTCCTGCGCGAGGAACTGCCAGCCCGACCCGTCCTTCATGTCGACATAGAGGCAGATCTGCGCGCCGTTCACGTCGGCGACGCGCGCGGCCGTGCACCACTCGTACTTGAAGGCGACCCGCTGTCCAGGCTGGAGCGAGCTGAGCGCGCCTTCGCTCAGGCTTCCTCCGTCCCAGGTGCCGAGGGCGCAGCTCGGAAATCGTACGCGGCCGTGGCGATTTTTCGTCCGGGGTGGCGGCCCTACGCGGAGGCCGGCCCGCCGGGGCGCTCCAGCGCGACCCGCGTCAGGCCCTCGCCGCCGCCTCGCGCTCCTCGCGCCGGCGGGCTTGCTCTCCCGCGCCGAGCCGGCGCTCCGTCTCCGCCAGCCCGGGCCGGGCCTGCTCCGTCTCGCGGAAGCGCGCGCTCAGCGCCCGCACGCGCTCCCGGACCGACGGCGAGCCGTCCAGCTCCTCCAGCAGGGCGCGCGCCCGCGCCCTCGTCGCTTCCTCGGGCCGCAGCACCCGGCCGATCCCGTGGAACACGACCCGCGCGCCGTTGCCCGGCTGATCGTACGCCTGTGGCACGCACAGCATCGGGACGCCCAGGAGCAGCGCCTCCTTCACGCTCTGGAGGCCGCCGTGGTTCACCGTCAGGTGCGCGCGCCGGAGCAGCGCGAGTTGCGGCGCGTGCTCCACGACGACGACGCTGCCCGGGACCTGGCCGATCTCCTTCGCCCGCGGGTGCGTCCCGGTGGCCAGCACCAGCTGCCAGCGCGGGTTGCCCGCCACCGCGTCCACGATCGCCCGCAGCACCCGGGGCCCGTGCCGGTAGCGGAACGCCTGCGTCCCCAGCGCGCAGTAGACGAGGCGCCGCGCTGGATCGAGCCGGTCCCAGGGGAAATCCGCCGACTCTACGCGCTCCTCGTCGACCGACTCCACGTAGAGGCGCCCCTCCTGCGGCGGGCGCGGGAAATCCAGCGCCTCGGGCGCCAGCACCCACTCGGGCATCCCGGTGAGCGACGGGATCGGGTACGTCATCTCGTCGTCGAGGCCATCCGGCGGATACCCCGACTCCGCGGCGAGCGTCGCCATGAAGTCCGGCCAGTCAGGGCGCGGATCCAGCGTGAGGCCGACGCGGTTGAGCGGCCGCACGACGACCTTCCCCAGCCGGCGCGCCAGCAGCAGCCGCTGCCACGCGAGCGCCACCCTCGCCCGGCCGAGCGGCGAGCGCGCCGGCAGGAGCGGCGTGTAGATCGGCGGGATGTCGCCGTCGCGGCCCGGCTGGAAGGTGGTGTTCAGCACCACGCACGGGATGCCCAGCTTGCGGGCGACAAGCGCCACCCCGTTGTTGAGGTAGTCGACGAAGAGCAGGTCCGGCGCGAGCCGCTCGAGCCGGCGCGCCACGTCGCCGCCGCGGAGCGCCTGCATCTCGCCCTCCTGGTGCCGCAGGCGCCACCGCAGCCGCGCAAGGCGCGAGGCCGCCTGGAAGCGCTGGACGAAGCCCGCCGGATAGACCTCCTCGAAGAACGGCTGGTGCTCGAACCCCTGCTTCGCGATGTACCCCTCGAAGTCGGGCGGCTCGAGGTACACGACCCGGTGGCCGCGCGCCTTGAGCGCGCGGGCCAGCTTGAGCGTCGGGTTGATGTGCCCCGGCTCCTCGAGCATCTGGAATGCGATCAGCGCGATGGTGCCCCTTCCTTTCGATCAGCGGCCTGCGTGGAGGCCAGCAGCGCCTCGCCGAGCGCTCCCTCGAGGAGCGCCGACAGGCGGTCGATGCGCGCGTCCCCGTCGATCCCCAGCCCGATGAACCGCACGCCCGCGGCGCGCGCGGCCTCCCTGTCGTACCGCGAGTCGCCGACGAGGCAGGCCGCGGCCGGCGAGGCCCCGAGCGCCGCGAGCGCGCGCAGCACGAGGTCCGGCGCCGGCTTGGCGCGGGGCACCTGATCGGCGCACGCGACGGCGCGGAAGAAGCGGCGCAGCCCGGCGGCGTCCAGGATCTCGTGCGCCAGCGCGGTCGCCGTGTTGGTGACCACCGCGAGCGGCTTGCCGCGCGCCGAGAGCGCCTCGAGCGCCGGCCGGGCGTCCGGGCTCACGAGGATCTCGGCCGCGAAGCGCCGGAAGTTCTCGGCGTAGAAGCGATCGAGCTCCTCGACGGAGCAGGACAGCCCGAATGTCCGCACGTCCTCCGCCGTGCTCTGGCCGAACGTCGGCGCGAACTCCTCGCGCGTGATCGCCCTGCCGCGGAAGACGCGGCCGCACTCCTCCATCAGCCGGAACCAGGCCGCCTCGCTGTGCACGAGCACGCCGTCGAGATCGAAAAGCACCGCCTCGATCGGCGCGCGCAGATCGCGCGGCTCGCGCGGTTCATGCGGTTCATCAACCACCTCGGTGCCTCGCGCGCTCATGGCTGCTCCAGGACCGTCCAGGGAGAGAGGGGGAAATCGGCGTTCTGGCCGGCGCACACGGGCCGGAGAGCGTCCTTCTCGTGCGGCGCCACCGTGACCTCCAGCACGAGCCGCTCCCCGCGCGACGGCGGCACGCCGCGGTGGATCAGCTCGAAGTTCTTGAACACGAGGAACGTGCCCGGCGGCCCGCTCGCCACGAACCGCGAGCCGTCCTCCCGCACGATCTCGGTGGTGCCCGTCTCCGGGCCCGCCTCGGACAGGTAGATCATGACCTTGAGCACCACCGGCGGGTACGGCCCGTCCCGGTGCCAGCCGTTCGCCTCCGCCCGCGCGGCGTGCGCGAACGTCCTCCAGCTCCGCAGGTTGACCACGCGCGCGGGCGTCCCCAGGCAGGCGCGCAGCGGCTCCGCGAGCGCGGCGAGCAGCGGGCGCGCGCACGCGAGGGCCTCGGGGCCGAGGCCGAGGTACTCGTTGTCCCGGTTCACGGCCGCCTCGCCCTCCGGTGAGAGGTGCGCGTTGTACATGTAGCCGGGCGCGTAATCCGAGGCGGTCACCCGCACGATCGGCGCCCTGGCGAGGGCAGCCCGCATGGCCTCCACGTCGGCCTCCGGCAGGCGCCCGAGGTGGTACCCCTCCCGCGCGAACGTCGGGCTCTCCGCGCCGCTGGACGGCGCGCCCTTGCTGCGCGCGCCCGCGCGGATCGCCCGGGTGTACACGTCCCACAGCAGCCGGTGGTGCGCCTCGGCGAGCGCGGGCTCCCGCGCCACGGCCTCCCTCAGGGCGCCCAGCGCCGCGGGGCCCTGCGCGCGCCACGCCAGCCGGAGCGCCTCCCGGAAGCGCTCTGCGGTCGCGTCCGCCGCGTCCGCCGCGTCCGCCGAGGCCCCCGGGGCGATCTCGGCCAGGCAGAGCATCCGCCGCTGCCGCTCGAGCGAGACGCCCGGCAGCCCGGCCGCCGCGGCCTCCACGGCGCGCGCGTCGAAGGTGCTCACCTGGAAGCCCACCGAGCGCAGCGCCTCGGCGAGCTCGCGCCGGCTCCACGCGCTCTGGCGATCGAAGCGGACCTGCTCGCCGGCGCCGGCGGCGTCGACGGCGAGGTTGCAGAGCTCGACGCTGAGATCCATCGGCGAGCGCCGCGCCAGCAGCCCGCGCAGCACCTCCGGATCGACCGCCGGCGGCCCCCAGGCCGCGCGGCCCCCGGCGCGCGGCCCCACGCGCTGGCACGTGCAGAAGAGCGCCGCCGCGCGCGCGTCCAGGCCGCCCGCCGCGCCCGGCGCTTCCTCCGCCGCGGCGTCATCGAGGGCCCACGCCTCCTCGCGGAAGAACGCCTCGTCGCCGCGCGCCCAGCGCTCCAGGGCCGCCTCGAAGTCCGGGAGCTCCAGGAAGAGCCGCCCGCCCTCCGCGAGCGCCCGGTGGCTCTCCAGGAGGAGCGCGAGCGCCGCGCCTATGTCGAGGTGCTCCAGCGTCCCCGCGATGCAGACAGCGCGCGCGCTGCCGGTGGCGACGGGCAGCGACGGGCTCGCCGCGGGGATGAGCGCCCGCTGCGCGCCGCGGCCGGCGTCGATCCAGAGCTCGCAGAGGCGCTCTTCCCGCACGATGCGCCCGCCCGTGATCCGGAGCACGGCGCCCTGCGCGCCCGTCAGCGAAGGATCCGTCATGACACCCGCTCTCATTTCTGCCTCATTTCTGCTGCTCGGCGATGAGGTGAGGGGCCGGCTCGCCCGGAGCGGCGTGCCTCCCCTCGGGGTTGAACCGGCGGCCCAGGAGCAGCACAAGGGCCAGCGGCACGAGCTCGAGGAACATGGCGAGGCCGAACAGCGCCCCCGCGCCGCCCAGCCGGTCGTAGCCGATGCCCGCGAGCCGGTAGCCGATCGTGTTGCCGCCGCCCACGACCACGGCGGCGAAGAGCGCGTGCCCGGTGACCCGGAGCCGCGCGGGGACGAGGTCGCCGATCCCGCGGACCACCGCGCCCCAGAACAGGCCGGCGGCGACGCCGTGCAGGATCTGGAGCACGGCGATGCTCAGGGCGCCATGGCTCACGGACAGGAGCCCCCAGCGAACGGCCATGCCGGCGAAGGCCATGGCGAGCAGCGGCCCCACCTTGAAGCGCCGCTCGAGCGCCGGGAAGACGAACATCATCAGCGCCTCGGCGATGCTGCCGCCGGCGAGGCCGAGCCCCATGAAGCTCGAGGGCATCCCCCTGTCGCGCAGGAACACCCCGAAGAGCAGGTCGTAGGGCGCGAAGCTCACCCAGTGGAGGACGCACACCAGCAGGAACAGCCGCAGCCGGCCGTCGCCGGCGAGCGCCCGGAGGTCGCGCGCGTTCGGCGGGCGATCCGCGGGCGGCGCCGGGGGCAGCGTCTGGGCGAGGAGCGCGTAGGCCGCGACGATACCGAGCAGCGCGATCGGCATGGCGATGTCCCCCGTGCGCTCGCCGCGGCTCGTGAGGACCATCCCGAGCCCCTGCACCACGGCGAGCCCGCCGAGCGTGCCGAAGAGGCGCGTCCGGGTGTAGCTGCCCGCGCCCCGCGCGCGGAGCCACTCGAACGTCACCGAGTCGATCAGCGGCACGATCGCGGGCGCCGCCAGGTTGTGGAGCACGATGACAGCGCCGACCGCGAGCGGCGTCCGCGCGAAAGGCAGGTAGAGCAGCGGCAGGAGCGCCACGACCGCGCACAGGCGCAGCGCGCGCGTCGCCGCCCCGATCCGGTCGGCGATCACCGCCCACGCGAGCGTCGCGGCGATGCCGACCGAGGGGCTGAGCATCGTGACGAGGCCGATCTGATCGCCGGTGAAGCCGAGCCCGCGCAGGTAAGGCGCGAAGAACATCACGTAGACGCCCACGGCCCCGTAGAACAGGAAGTAGAAGAGCTTGAGCTTCAGCCCGGTGAGGAACAGCGCGCCGCCCCCCTGCCCTTCCGCGGGCGGGGGCCGGGCGGGCGACGACTCTTCACGTTGCGCTTCGCTCTGCATCGGTCGGTTCCTCTACTCGGGCCTGCGCGAGCCCGACGAGGGGCCCGCTTCGGGCCGCAGGCCCCCCGCCGAAGGAAGGGCTCGCGCGCCCAGGATCGCGCCATAGAGCGCCTCGTACCGCGCCGCCATCCGGCGGGCCGAGTACGCCTCCGCGCGCGCGCGCGCAGCGCGGCGAGCCTTGTCCATCGCGTCGGGCGCAGCAAGCGCGAGCCGCGCCATCTCCTGCATCGCGGCCGCGAGCCCCGCCGCGTCGCCGGCCTCGAAGCACCGGCCGGGCCGCGTTGCCTCGGGCTGCGCGGCGTCGACGGCGAGGACGTCGCGGAGGCCGCCGACGCGCGAGGCGACCGGGAGCGCCCCCATGGCGAGGGCCTCGATCAGGATCAGCCCGAAGGGCTCGTAGCGGGAAGGGATGACCGCGAAGTCCACCGCGGCGAGCAGCGCGCGCACCTCCTCCGGCGGGAGCGTGCGATGCAGGAGCCGCACCTGGTCCCCCGCGGCGGCCGCCGCGGCGGCGGTGCGCTCCGCGAGCGCGCGGTCGCCCTCGCCGGCGAAGATCAGGTTCAGCGGCGCGCCCCGGAGGTGGCCCTGGTGCGCGTCGAGCAGCACGTCGACCCCCTTCTGGTCGCGGTCGAAGCGCCCCACGAACGCGAACGTAGGCCGGTCTGGCAGCTCGAGGCCGCGGAGCAGCTGGCGCCGCCGCGCGGCCCGGCCGGAGGGCTCGGCGGGCAAGAGATCCTCGCTCCAGAAGTCGAGGTCGATCCCGTTCGGGATCACCTGCACGTCGCTCCGGATCGAGAAGAAGTCGTCGCGTTCCTTCCGGTAGGCGTCGCTGACGGTGGTCACCACGGTGGCGAGCCGCGCGGACGCCATCTCGGCGAACGCGAGCGGCGGCTCGTCCTCGTGCAGCCGGTGGATCGTCAGCGCGGTGGGGAGCCCGAGGCGCCTCGCCTCGTAAAGGCACTTGTAGGCGTAGGCGTCGTGGAGGTGGAGCAGCTGCACGTCGAGCGCGCCGAGGAGCTCTGCCACGCGCTCGCCGAACTCGTCGGTCTTCTTGATGCCCGCGTGATCGTAGGGCTCCGGGTAGATGACGCCCTCGCTGTCGAGCAGCGGGTTCGACAGGAGCCACACCTCCGTGCCCCCGGCCTTGTAGCGGTCCGCGACGCAGTAAGGGAGCCTGCGCTGCTCGACGTGCGGCCACGGCGCGGCGTGCCCGGAGCGGGGCAGCACGACCACCGGCTGGAAGCGCGCGGGGTCGAGGGCGCGGCACAGCGCCGTGACCATGGTCGCGAGCCCGCCGCAGCGGATCGGGTCGAACTCGCACGTCAGCATCGCGACGCGGGCGCGCCCGGGCGCCTCGCGGAGCTCACGCGGCTCACGCAATTCACGCAATTCACGCAATTCACGCATGACGCGCGCTCCCCTCGGCGAGCTCGCCCCGCAGCCGGCGCAGGAAGTCGCGCTCGAAGCGCTCGAGCGGGTAGCCCTGCCCTGTCTCGGCCGCGAAGGCGCGGAGGCACTCCTCCCAGGCCGGCTCGCTGGAGCGCAGCGGGCTCGCGCCGAAGAAGGGGGGCCGCGGCGTCCAGAAGTGGACGAGGCAGCTCGGCACGACGGGCTCCAGCAGCCTGGGGCTCCACGGCCCGAGCATGAACGCCTCCCCGAGGTCGTGGTGGCCGCCGGCCTGGCGCGCCCAGAGGTTCAGGACGGCCTGCTCCGGCAGCCTCACGTCGGCGTGGTGCGCCCGGGCCAGGGCGATGAGCTCCCGGTACGCCTCCCGGGACGGCCGGACGATCATCGCGCCGGCGTTGAAGCACGGGACGCCGGCGAGCGCGTCGAGCCCCTCCCCGCGGTTGAAGGACGGGAGCACGTGCCCCCGGAGGTCGGTTATATCCGGGCTCGCGGAGATGATCTTGCCCGAGTCGAGCGCTTCTCCGATGCAGCCGGTCAGGCTGCGGTAGAGGATCTGGTCCACGTCGAGCACCACCTGACAGGCGCCCTCCTCGGCGGCGAAGGCCTCGAGCTTGGCCCAGACGAGCGGGTGCCACTCGCCGAACGAGAGCGCGTGGGCGGGGCGATACGCGATGACCTCGACCTCGCGGAACGGGCGCGCCCAGGCGGTGAGCGCGCCTGTGTGCTCGGCCATCGTGTACACGCGGATCCGGTGGCCAGCGTGGAAGTGGACGAGGGCGTGGACCAGCGCGGTCGCCATGCGGAGGTATCCCGGGTCGAAGGCCAGGACGAAGCCGAAGTCGTCGCGCCGCTCAGCGGGCTTCATGGCGGGCCTCGCTCCTCTCGAGCGCCGCGGCGACGCGGTCCATGGTGTCCGCCGCGCCGACGCTGATGCGCAGGAAGCTGGGCAGTCCGTACGATCTGGCCGAGCGGACCGCCACGCCGGCGGCGCGGATCTCCGCCTCCGCGCGCGCGGCCGCCGCCGCGTCCGGGAGCTCGACGAGGAGGAAGTTGCCGTGGGAGCGGTAGGCGCGCGCCCCGGGGATGGCGTCGACGCGCCGCGCGAACGCTTCCTTCACGGCCATCAGCTCGGCGGCGAGCGCGCGGTAGTGCGCCTCGCTGTCGAGCGCGGCGAGGGCGACGAGGGACGAGACGAAGGGCACGCTGAAGGGGGACACGGCCTTGCCGAGCTGCTCCGCCATCGGCGCGCTCACCACGAGGTAGCCCATCCGGATCCCCGCCAGGCCGAAGTACTTCGAGAACGTCTTCGACACGATGAGGTTCGGGTGGGTGAGGACCTCCGCCGCGACGGACGCGGCGGCGGGGCTGAAGCCGTGATAGGCCTCGTCGACGAGGACGAGCGTGCTCCGCGCGCGCTCCGCGCACCCGAGGATGAGGTCCACGGCCGCCAGGGCGCCTGTCGGCATGTGCGGCTGGATGAAGAGCAGGAGAGAGGGCTTGTCGCGCTCCAGGGCCTCGGCGACGGACGCCGGGCTCACCTGGAACTCGCCGGCGCCCTTCTGGATCTCGTAGCTCGCGACCGGGAAGCCGTGGAGTCGCGCCAGGTTGAGGTAATAGCTCCAGCAGATCGACGGCACGAGGAGCGGACCGCCGGAGAGGCAGGAGATGAGGAGCTGCAGCCCGCTCGACGACCCGGGGCAGAGGACGATGTTCTCTATCGAGACGCCCTCGCGGGCCGCGATCCTGGCCCTGAGCTGCTCCGCGAGCTCGGTGTCATAGGTGACGAGCCGCATGGGATCGAGGTTGTAGAGGGCGTCCTGGATCTGCGTCGAGGGCGCCGCGTAGTGCTCGTTCAGCGACAGGTTGATGACGGTCCGGTCGGCGAACGGCGGATCGTAGCGCTCGATGCGCCGGATCTCCTCGCGGATGGCCCCGAGGTGGGTCGGGTGCCGGGACGAAGCGGCAGATCCGGAGTCCTCTGTCGCGCGGGGCCGCGATGGCGTGCAGGTCTTGTTCACCGGACGGCGAGAATGGAGCACGGACATAAAGACACTTCCTGTTGCAATGGGGAGATCCATCGGACTCACGAGCTCACCTTGCTCGATCAGCAGAGCGATATGCCTCGGGGAGGCTCCCTTGCCGGGGCGCCGAGGACGACGCCGGCAGCAGGAAATCCGAGCATGGCGAGCGCTCCGGCCGCGAGGGCGCGCAGCTCAGCCCTCACTGGCGCCGTCGCACGAGCGGACGACACGGAGGAGACCGCCTTCACCGCCGCTCAGGGCCCGCTCTCTACAGGTCTCTTAGTTTGTACATTTAACTCGCTTGCGCGCAAATGCATTCCCTGTTCGGCCATCACGATCTCCGGCCATGCCGGCAGTCAGCGAGGCAGCCTCGCCCTCTCAGTTGCTCAGCTTGCTCAGCTTGCTCAGCTCGCCACGCGCAGGCGTGCACATCGCTCGTTCAGAACCGCTGCGCGGAGGACCATTGGGTCGAGCGTACCTCGACGCACGTCGCGCTCGTGCTCCGGGGCGTGAAGTAGTGTTAATGCGCATCGCCACGATGCACTCCTGCTTTGCCGGCGGAATGTTTCATCTGCGACAGACGGCGCCTTCGCCAACTATTGAGATGTGTTAAGATATCTACAGATAGATGGAGCGCGGTGGAGCCGTGGTGTCGCCAGAGGCCGCGTTCATGCTCGCGGTGGCCGCCGGGCGCCCTCGATATGCGGAGCTCGGTTTGCGGAGCTCGCCCTCATCGCGCGGGTGACCGCCGCCGACATCCGCCGCGGGAGGCTCCGGCTCGGCGGTGGTGGTCGGGTTTGAACAGGAAGGCCGCCTGCAGCGAGCTCGCGGACGAAGGCGAGCTGGCCTTCCGCTCGCGGCCGTGGACAAGGGGTGATGATCTACGTCGCCAGGACGTGCGGCGGCCTTCGCGGCGCAGGCAATGCCATGGGCGCGCCGCTTTGCGTCAAGGCTCATCCGGGCGAGAGGGTCGGCGCCGAAGCGGGCTCGCGGCGGCGGGCTCGAGGAGCCCCTTCTTCCTCGCCTCGTGCCGAATGAGCCCGCGCACGTAGCTCGCGGCCGTCACCTCCACGCCCGTGTCGGACATCTCCGCGGCTTGCAACGCCACGAGCGCCTCCAAGAGCTCGCGGTCGTGCTGGGTGAGTCGTAGCGTCAGCGTCGCATTGACGACCTGCCGGCCCTTCTCGCGCGTGGGTCTTGTCATTGTCATGTGCGCCTGGACGTCGGGTTCGCCTTCGAACCTTTGCCTCTTTGCATCGTTGCATCTTTGCACCTTGCAACGCGCGTGCCGCCGCTCGCCTTCGCTTGTAACACGGTCAGCGTCGCCCCGGAGCCGCACCGACCCCGCAAGACCACCACATGTGGCGCGTGACGTGGCACTTTGTCACAGCTCTGACGGCCACCCGCTGCCTGAGATCCGAGGATATCGGCCCCGCGAGCGCGCTGACCAGCGGACATAGCCTGGGCACGCTTGCTGCCGTTGAGGTAGGGAATGTCGACCGAACGCGAGCTGCGGGACGCAGCCGACGCAGGAATCCGCGCGGCCCAGCCAGCCGTCGCGCCTTACGTGGTGGGGATCGGCGCCTCGGCGGGGGGGCTCGAGGCGCTGGAGCACTTCTTCGACAACATCCCGAAGGAGAGCGGGATGGCCTTCGTCGTCGTCCAGCACCTGTCGCCGGACTTCAGGAGCCTGATGGACGAGATCCTCGGGCGCCGCACCGAGCTGCCCATTCACCTCGTCGAGAACGGCATGCTGGTCAAGCCCGACCACGTCTACCTGATCCCGCCGAAGAAGGAGATGATCATCTCCGGCGGCCGCCTGCTCCTCAGCGAGAGGGATCGCGACCAGGAGCTCACGCTGCCCATCGACGTTTTCTTTCGATCCCTCGCGCAGGACTGCGGCCCGCGGGCGATCGCCGTGGTCCTCTCCGGGGGCGGGAGCGATGGGTCACGCGGGATCCGCGCGGTCCACGAGGCGGGCGGCCTGGTCGTCGTGCAGGACGTCGACAGCGCGCAGTTCGATGGGATGCCGAAGACCGCGCGTGACGCCGGCGTCGCCGACTGCGTCATGCCTCCCCAGGACATGCCGCGCGTTCTCCTCGAGCACGTGAGGTCCGAGGGTCGTCGGCCGGAGCGGGAGGCGGCCGGCGTCGATCAAGCGATGACCGCGGTCTACAGGATGCTCGAGGAGCAGTTCGGCATCGACTTCACGCATTACAAACCGAGCACCGTCACCCGGCGCATCGAGCGACGGATCCAGCTCGCGCACACGGACGATATAGATCAGTACGTCCAGCGCTTGAAGAGCGAGTCAAGAGAGCTCGACGTGCTCTACCGTGACCTCCTCATCGGCGTGACGCGCTTCTTCCGGAACGAGGAGGCTTTCGGCATCCTCGAGCAGGAGGTGCTCCCCGAGCTCCTGCGAGAGGGACCGCGCGATGCGCCTTTCCGCGTGTGGGTCGCCGGCTGCGCGACGGGCGAAGAGGTCTATTCGCTCGCCATCCTCCTCCACGAGCTCACGTCCCGGGACGGCCACCGCCCGTTCAAGATCTTCGCGACCGACGTGCACCACGGGTCGCTCGAGCTCGCGACGCGCGGGCTCTACGAGGAAGAGGCGGTGGTGAACGTCTCGCCCGAGCGTCTCGAGCGGCATTTCATCCGGCACGGGCGCAGCTACCAGATCGTCCCCGATCTCCGCCAGGCGGTCGTCTTCGCGCACCACAACGTGATCAAGGACGCGCCGTTCACGCGCGTCGACTTCATCAGCTGCCGCAACATGCTCATCTACCTCCAGCCGGCGGCGCAGCAGAAGGTCTTGAGCCTCTTTCACTTCGCGCTCAACCGCGGGGGCGTGGTCCTCCTCGGGCCCAGCGAGACCCCCGGGCACCTCGCGCACGACTTCGAGGTCGTCAACAAGCAATGGCGGATCTACCGGAAGTACAGCGATCGGCGGATGCAGGTCGATCCCCGCTTCCAGCCGGCGTCGCCCAAGGGCCAGAGCGCCCCGCGCTCCGGGATCACCGCGCCCGTCGCGCGCCACCCGGTGTCGCATCTGCTCGGGACCTACGACGCGCTGCTCGACGAGTTCATGCCTCCGAGCCTCCTCGTCAACGACGCCGGCGAGCTCGTCCACGCGTTCGGCGGGGCGAGCCGCTTCCTGAAGGTCAAGGATGGCCGGCAGGGGCTCAACGCGTTCGAGATGCTGGAATGCGATCTCAAGATGATGCTGACGGCGGGCCTGCAGCGCGCCCTCAAGGAGCCCTCGGCGATCGTGTTCAAGGGGGTGCAAGCGGAGGGCGGCGTGTACAAGGTCACGCTCCGCCGGGTCGAGAGCCGGCGAGGCACGTTGCCCCACGTCTTGATCACCTTCGAGCCGATCGCGAGGGCGCCGCAGCAGGCGGCGATGCCGGAGAAGGAGATCAACCTCGACGACGTCTCGCGCGAGCAGCTCAGCGCGCTCGAGGCGGAGCTCGGTTACACGAAGCAAAGCCTGCAGGCGACGACCGAGCAGCTCGAGGCGAGCAACGAGGAGCTGCAGGCGGCGAACGAGGAGCTCCTCGCTTCCAACGAGGAGCTGCAGAGCACGAACGAGGAGCTCCAGAGCGTCAACGAGGAGCTCTACTCGGTGAACGCGGAGTACCAGCGGAAGATCGCGGATCTCACCGAGCTCGGAAACGACATGGAGAACCTCCTGTCGAGCACGGACATCGGCACGATCTTCCTCGACAAGGAGCTCAAGATCAGGAAATTCACGCCGCAGATCGCGGAGAGCTTCAACCTGCTCTTGCAGGACGTCGGCAGGCCGATCGAGGCGTTCACGTACGCGGTCGACCACCCGGAGCTCACCGAGGATCTCAGGCGCGTGCTCGCGACGGGGGAGCGCGTGGAGCGCGAGCTGCGCGATCGGCATAATCGCTCGTTCTTTCTTCGCGTCCTCCCCTACCGCGCCAAGGGCACCGTCGCGGGGGTGGTGCTCACGCTGATCGACGTGAGCGGCCTCAAGGCGGCCGAGGACGCGCTCTTCCACGAGCGCTATCTCCTGAACAGCCTGCTCCGCAGCGTGCCTGACGCGATCTACTTCAAGGATGCGCGCGGCCGGTTCATCCGCACGAACCACGCCATGGCGGAGCGCCTCGGCCTCTCCGATCCGCGCGAGGCCGCGGGCAAGACCGGCTTCGAGCTCCCGGGGCACGAGGCGGCGCTCGCCGTTCACCAGCAGGACGAGGTGGTGCTGCGGACCGGCGAGGCGCAGCACTACAAGCTGGAGAAGCGCCTGCGGCAGGATGGGGTCGTGGAGTGGGACCTCGTCACGCGGCTCCCGCTCATGGACGCCGCGGGCCACATCGTGGGCATCATCGGGATCTTCCGGAGCGTCACCGAGCAAAAGCGGTCGGAGGAGCAGATCAAGGACGCCGTGCGAAGGCGCGACGAGTTCCTCGCCATGCTGTCGCACGAGCTCCGCAACCCGCTCGGCGCGATCGTCCACGCCACGGCGCTGCTCAAGGAAGACAGCGCCGCGTCGAACGGCGCTTCCGGGCTCGACGAGAAGGTCTTCCAGATCCTCGAGCGTCAGTCCGCGCAGATGGCGCGCTTGCTCGACGATCTGCTGGAGGCGAGCCGCGTCACGCAGAACAAGATCGAGCTTCGAAAGCGCGTGCTCGACCTCCGCTCCGTGGTGAAGGACGCCACCGACGCGGTGAAGAACCTCATGGACAGCCGCGGCGTCAACTTCTCGACCGTGGTCGATCCCGAGCCAATCTGGGTCGAGGGCGACCCTGCGCGGCTCCAGCAGGTTCAGGTGAACCTGCTCAACAACGCTGCCAAGTACACCCCGCGGGGCGGTCATGTCACCCTCGAGGCCCGGCGCGTGGACGGACACGCGGTGGTCCGTGTGAAGGACGACGGCCTCGGGATCCCGAAGGAGATGCTCGACACAGTGTTCGAGCTCTTCGTGCAATCGAGCCGCACGCTGGACCGATCGGCGGGAGGGCTCGGCGTGGGGCTCACGCTCGTCCGGGGCCTCGTCGAAAAGCACGGCGGCACCGTGAGCGCGCGGAGCGACGGGGAGGGCAAAGGCAGCGAGTTCGAGGTGCGGTTGCCGGTCACCGAGCGGCCGCACGAGAAGGAGGCGACGCGCGGGTCGCTCCTCAGGAAGTTTCCCGAGGGATCGCGGGTCGTCGTCGTGGAGGACAACGCCGACGGCCGCGAGGCGCTCTGCGCGCTCCTGAAGCGCGCCGGGTTCGAGTGCCATTCGACGGACCACGGGATCGCGGGGATCGAGCTCATGGACGCGGTGCTCCCGCACATCGCCATCGTGGACATCGGGCTGCCGGGGATCGACGGCCTGGAGTTCGCGCGCCGCGTTCGCGAGAAGCGCCAGCACAAGAACGTCTATCTGATCGCGCTCACCGGCTACGGGCAGCAGAACGACCGCGAGAGGGCGTGCGGAGCCGGGTTCGACGAGCACCTCGTGAAGCCCGTCGACCTCGCCACGCTCAAGCGGCTGCTCGCCGACGGCGAGCCGACGATCGGCGAGAGCTGCGCCTGACGCGCTCGCTCCTCGCGCAGGAACAGCCCACCCCGGATTCCAGGACAGAAGGCCCCGGTCCCCCCGGCTACACCGCCCCGGCCGCCTCCACGCCTCTCCCCGCCAGCACCCCCTCGACCCTCCGCACCAGCTCCCCCGGATCGATCGGCTTCGGCAGCACCCGCCCCCCGTGCGCCGAAATGAACCTCCGGCTCACCTCGCTGGTCCCGCCGCCCGTCATGAACAGCACCCGATCCGCGAGCGCCGGCAGCTCCGCCTCCATCCACTCGTGGAGCTCTATCCCCGTGCCCTCCTGCATCACTACATCGCAGAGCACCACGTCGAAGTCCGCGTCCAGCCGCAGCGTCCTCTGCGCCTGCGTCCCCGACCGCACGCACACGACCTCGTGCGACATCCCCAGGATCCCCCGCAGCGCGCGCAAGATCAGCGGCTCGTCGTCCACGATCAAGATCCGCCCGCGCCGCGCCGCCCCCTCGCCGCGCTCCGGCGCCGGCAGCGCCGCCGGCTCCGCGCTCGCCCAGACGGGCAGCCGGATGCGGACGCACGTGCCCACGCCTACCTTGCTCCTGATTCCGATGCTCCCGCCGCACGACTCGACGATGCTCCGGCATATGGCGAGGCCGAGCCCCGTCCCCTCCCCCGCGCGCTTCGTGGTGAAGAACGGCTCGAAGAGCCGGTGCAGGTGCTCCTCCGCCACCCCGCAGCCCGAGTCCACGACCTCCGCGATGACCTCCTGGCCCTGCTCGCGCGTGCGCACCTCGACGATGTTGTCGGCCACGCGCCCCTCCCGGATGGACTGCGCCGCGTTGATGAGCAGGTTCACGAACACCTGTGTCAGGCGCCCCTCGGCCCCGCCCACGCGGGCGACCGGGGCGAGCTCGCGCACGACCCGCGCGCGGTGCTTCATCTGCGTGTGAACGATGTTGAGCGCGCTCTCGATCACCGCGTTGACGTCCGTCGGCCCGATCGCCTCGTTCGCCTCGGCGCGCGCGAACACCCCGAGGTCCCGGACGATGTGCATCACCCGCGCCGCGCCGTGGCGGGCGTCCTCGAGCGGCTGAGCGAGCTGCTCCGTCGCCACGCCCGCGCCGGCCAGGCGCCGTATCTCGCGGGCGAGCAGCTCCAGGTTCGCCACCACGTACGCGAGCGGGTTGTTGATCTCGTGGGCCACCCCCGCCGCCAGCTGGCCGACCGCGGCGAGCCGCTCGCTGCGCTCGAGCCGGAGCCGCAGCTCCTCCGCCCGGCGGCGCCCGGTCACGTCGCGCAACAGCGCCATCCGCGCCTGCCGCCCCTGCCAGTCCACGTCGACCCAGCGGACGTCGAGGACGACCGCGTGCCCGCCGAGCTCGTGGCTCGTCTCCCCCGCGCTCAGCGCCACCGGACAGCCCCGCCCCGGCACGAGCCGCCCGTCGCCGAGCAGCGCTTCCGCGGCCGGGTTCGCGAAGAGCACGGTCCCGGTGGCGTCCAGCACGACGACCCCGTCGGCGCTCCGGGCGATGAGCTGGTGCAGGTTGGCCTCGTTCTCCCTGGCCGCCGCCATCGTCCGCGCGAGCTGCGTCACGAGCTGCTGGCGGCTCACCGCGTAGCGGATCGCTCGCCACAGCGCGTCGGCGTCGATGCTGCGCTTCACGAGGTAGTCCTGCACCGAGGCGCCGAGCGCGCGCTCCGCGAGGCGGACGTCGTCATGGCCTGTCAGCACCACGATCGGGACATGGGGGTCCACCTCCCGCACGCGCTCGACCACCTCGAGGCCCTCCCCGTCGGGCAAACAGAGGTCGAGGAGGACGACGTCCCACCCCTCCTTCACGCGGGCGAGCCCCGCCGCGAGCGTCTCCGCGTGCGCGAGCTCGGCGCACTGCCACGACGCGGCGTCGAGGTGGCTCTGCACGATCGAGGCCGCGATCGCGCTGTCCTCGATCAGCAGGAGGCGAAAGCACGGCGCGGGCGGAGCCCGGCTGGGTTCAGCAGACATGATTGACCCCCCTGAGGAACAAGGAACCCAAAGGCGTTCCCGGAAGTCAAGCGCCTCGCACCCTCGCGCTCGCGGCCGCTCCCGCAGCCGCTCGCCGCGCGCCGCCGCGATCGTGGCGCTCAGCGTTATAGTCGCCCGGCATGGAGTTCCTCCCCTTCCCCAAGATGCCGTGCCTCGGCGCGAGCGACGCCCCGACCTGGGTCGCGCTCGAGAAGATCCACGGCGCGCAGCTCGTGATCGGCGTCGACGCGGGCGGCGTGCGCTTCGGCAAGCGCAAGGAGTGGCTCCGTGACGAGGACCCCTTCTTCGGCTGGCAGCTGCTCCGCGCGTCGCTCCGGGACGCCGCCCGCGCGGCGTTCGCGCAGGTCGGCGCGGAGCGGCTCGTGCTCTACGGCGAGCTCTTCGGCGGCGGCTACCCCCACCCGGACGTGCCCGCAGGCGGGATGACCCCCGTGCAGACCGGCGTCTGGTACGCGCCCGATCTGCGGTGGGCGCCCTTCGAGCTCCGCGCGATCGGCGGCGGCGAGGACGCCTTCCTTTCCTGGAGCGAGGCGGCCGCCGTCGCCGCCGCCGCGGGGCTCATGACGCCCCCGCTCCTCGCCCGCTGTCGCAAGGCGGAGATCGCCGCGCTGTCCGAGCGCTTCCCGTCGCGCGTCGCTTCCGCCCTGGGGCTGCCGCCGCTCGGCCCGGAGAACCTCGCCGAGGGGCTTGTCGCCAAGCCCGATGTCCGCATGCCCGCCGCCGCCTACATGGCCTTGAAGCGGAAGATCGCCGAGATGCGCGAGGACCGCTTCGACGAGAGCGCGCCCTGGGACCCGGAGCGCCCGGTCGACCTCCCCGCGCTGATCGGCTGGGGCGAGCGGCTCGCGAACGGCCCGCGCCTGGCCTCCGCCGCCTCGAAGGTAGGGCGCCACGACAGGGCGGCCGTGATCGAGGAGGCGGCCCTCGACGTGCTCGTGGACCTCGAAGCGGCCTTCCCCGGCGCGATGCGCGCCCTCTCGCCCGAGGAAGGCGAGGCGCTCGAGGGCGCGATCAGGGCGGCCGTCGCGCGCCAGCCCCTCGCGTGACGCGCCGCCAGGGACGACCACGCGGTGACGGGGGCCCGCAGCGACCCCCGTGAGTCTTCACGGGCCCGCCTTCCCTGGAGGTCTCCAGCTCGCCTCGGGGCACCCTTCGTAAACAATGTTTACTGACCGTCATGCCACGGGCGCGCTCCGGCCCGGCGAGCTCCATGGGCCCGCGAAGAATCCCGAGGCGCCGCGGTGCGGAGCGCGGCGGAGCGGGCTGAGCTCACCGGCGGATCGCGCCGAGGGAATCGAGGGCTACCACGCGCTCGTGGCGACGCCCGGGTGGCGCGCCCGGCTGTCAGGCGCGCAGCTCGCGGGCACGGAGCGGGAACTGCTGGGCACCGAGCCTGCGCTCAGGAGAAGACAGCGAGCAGCTTCGTCACGTCATAGAACTCCCTGACGTGGCGGAGCTTTTGCTGCTCGTCGAACATGAAGACCCCGATGCCCTCGAGGGTGATGCGCTCCCCTCGCCTGGTCAGGATGTCGCACGACCAGCGCACCGCGCTCTCGCTGCCGCACGTCATGACCTCGCGGACGGTGAACTCGAAGCGCTCGATCTTCGACTTGGCTGCGTCCACGAATCGACGGATCGCCTCGCGCCCGTGGAGCGGCGGCGTACCCACCGGATCCTCGAGGATGCCGTCAGGAGAGAAGAGATCCACGAAGGCGCCGGTATCCGGGTCGTTCGCCACCACGCTGAAATATGCCTCGATGCTCTGCCTCGCATCCGCTTCCTTCACGGCACTACCCTCCTCTTGCATGGCTCATTCATCCCCGCGGGTCTCCTCGGCGGGCCGGCCAACCCCGCTCGCCCACGACGACGCGGCGCTCGATGCGAAGTCGGTCGCCAGCTTGAGCGGATGGATCTGATGATAGAGGAACTTCTCTCCACGGGTCATCGCTGGCTCCGTCACTTCCAGGCGGCGAGCGCGCGCGCCGTGGCACCGTACCACGGAGCGCACCGCCCCGGGTCGCCTCGCCCTTTCAGCGCTGCGACTTCCTCCCGGTCACGTTGTGTCCAGCGACTCCCGCCGCACGGCGGACCGTCGGCGATCTCGCGACGTCGGCGCTCTCAGGTCCGGTCGAGGTGCTTGACCATCGACGGGTAAACGTCAGTCGACGCGTTCTTGCCGAAGATGCAGTCGATGTGGCCGTACCCGGGGATGACGTCGCGCGAGTAGAAGGCCGCGCCGTTCCGCGCCGTGAGCGCCTCGACCGTCTTCTCGGTGCTCGCCGGCAGGAAGCACTGGTTCTCCGCGCCGTGGATGAAGTGGATCGGGATCGCCATACGGTCGAGGTGCGGCAGATAGACGTCCTTCCCTTCGGCGTCGACCACGTAGCCCTTGCGGGTCATCAGCGCGAGCCCCTCGAACGCGCGCATCGTGGCCTCGCCGAAGAGCTCGTAGAGCCGCTCGTGCGTGGCGTAGTTCAGCTGCGCGTGCTCGTAGAGCGGGGCGTACATGAACGAGATCCGGTGGCACACAGCGCTGTCGCAGTGCTCACCGGGCCCGACGGGATAGAGCGCGAGCGCGCGATCATAGAGGTGCGAGAAGAACCCCTCGTGCGAGGAGGCGTTCGTCGTGAGCGACCTGACGCCGAGCGCGTCGAGCACGTCGGGCGTGTGCAGGCCTGCCTTCAGGTGCACCATGGCGGGCGTGACCACGTGCGTGGAGATCTGCGAGAGCACCGCTGAGCGGACGCCTTCGAGTCCGGCGAGCATCGCCATCGTGAACGTCGTCGCGCCGTAGCAGTGGGCGACGACCTGGATGCTCGCGGCGCCCGTGACCTCGCGCACCTTCGCCACGGCAGCGGGGTAGTCGTGGAGCGCGATCTGATCGGCCGTGTACTGCGTCTTCGCCGCGGGGAGCAGCACGCTCGACCGGAAGTCGAGCAGCCAGACGTCGTAGCCGTGGGCCACGAGGTACTCGAGCAGGTTCGTCTCGATGGTGTCGGTCGAGAAGATCCGGCTCGAGACGCCGAGCCCGTGCGCGAGCATCACCGGCCCCTTCGACGCGCCCTCGGCCTTGTACCGCGTCAGGAGGAGATCGACGCCGTCGCTGGTCTTGAACGGGAAGAGGCGCGGGCCGGGCGCGCGCAGCGGCCTGCGCTTCTGGGGCGCGGGGTTCGAGTCGGCGTACTGGAGCGGCGCTGCCACGCCGCCGTAATAGTCGTAGACCACGCCCGCGAAGAAGCGCCCGAACTTCACCGTCGTGGCGAGGCGCTCCTCGGCGCTCTTCGCGTTCGTGACGTCGAGCGTCCCGAGCTGGCGGATGAGATCCTCCGGCTCGATCACGAGGATACCCTTGCCGATCGCCGGTCCCTTGTCGTCCTCGCCCTCATGGATGGTGATGTAGAGCGTGGTGGTGTCGTGCCATGCGTCCCAGATCGGGCGATCGGTGATCACCTTGAAGCCGTAGAAATAGAAGGAGCGCCCCTCCTCCGAAACGAGCCGCATCGAGTACTTCATGAGCCGCGTGTCGGCGGCGCTCGGGTCCTGCACGAAGAGGTTGAACGTCCCGTGCGTCACCGTGAGCGGGCGCCCCGAGAGCGCGGGCGCGCTCACGGTCCCGAGCAGGGGCGCGGCGTGCTCCGGGCTCGCGATCATCGCGTCGACGTCCTCTGACACGATCGTGAGGATGAACTCGAAGCTCGAGCCCTCTTGCTTGCCCAGGTCGGCGGCGGTTTGATAATCGCTGTCGATCGCCTTCGAGAAGTATCCCTTCATCGCCTCGGTGAAGCGGATCCCGGGCTTGCTCGTCACGGGCTCGGGGGCGATCGGGCCCTTGTCGGAGTAATCGATGTGGAGCCCGCGGTCCCGGGCGAGGTGGATCGCGCAGCGCTCTGCGAGCGCCGAGATCGTGAGCAGCGGATTGACGCCGAGCGAGACGGGGATGATCGAGCCGTCGCAGACATAGAGCCCCTCGTGGACCGCGGTGCCGGTGCTCGACGCGAAGACAGTGCCCTTGTCGTTGACGACGCCTGTCTCGGCCGAGTCGGCCATCATGCAGCCGCCGAGCGGGTGCACGGTGATGAGCTTGTCGCCGACCTTCGGGGACCAGATCGGGTCCTTCACCGAGATCCCCTCGTGCGGCGCCGTCGTCTCGAAGAGGCGCGCGTTCATCTTCTCGAAGATCGGCTCGGCGCCCACCTCGGGCCAATCGATCCGCAGCTGATCGCTCTCGAGCTTCATCGTGCCGCTGTTCGCCTCGTGCCCCATCACGAGGTACGTCTGCGTGTGCATCGTGGCGCCGTGGTAAGGCCCCATGAGGAGCGACTCGGCCTCACGCAGCCCCTGGGCCACGGCGTTCTGGGGGGCGGTGTTCGAGCCGCCGAGCGCGGAGGCCGCCTTGAACATGAGCGGCAAGAGCGGCGCGAGCGCGCCCGGGATCGACCCCTCTTCGATGATGATGTCGTCCCTCATGTCCGCCTGATTGCGCATATCGATCACGCCGGTGATGCATGGCCCGACGGGCGCCATCGTCCCGACCGCGCGGTGCCCGAAGCCGAGGCCGTCGAGCGTCGGCGTGCAGTTGTAGCCGAACCCGAGCATGTCGCCGTTGCCGCTGAACCCCTGGCCGATCATGTCGGACATCGGCAACCCGAGCTCCTTCGACCGGAGCAGGATCTCGGTCGAGCCCAGCGCCCCGGCGGAGAGGACGACTATCTTGGCGGTGACGACCAGCGTCGGCGCGTCGAACGCCTCGCGGCCGACGTCGAGCACCTGAAAGTGAACGTTCCACTTCCCGTCGCCCCGGCGCTCGACGTGGCGCACGCCCGTCTCGACGAAGATGGCGGCGCCGTGGCGCTTGGCGTCGGGCAGGTAGTTCATCAAGACGGTGTTCTTCGCTCCGAAGTTACAGCCCGAGACGCAGTCGCCGCAGTTCGTGCAGGCCTTCTGCGCGACGCCAGCGGCGTTGATGCCGTCCTCGAAGGTCACGTTGATGTTCAGGCGCCGGAACGGCTGCCCCATCACCTCCGCTGAGCGCTCGAGCGCTGTCAGCTTGGGTAGCGGGGGGTAGCTCTGGGGATAGGGCTTCGGCGAGAGCATCCGCTCGGCGAGCTTGTACCCTGTGTTGAGGTGCTCCATGCGCTCGCCGCGGAGCTGGGCCGGCCAGCGCGGGTCGTCGAAGACGCGCGGCTCGGCGCGGATCGAGACGTTGGCGTTGATGAGGGAGGTGCCGCCGAGGCCGCAGCCGACGAGCACGCCGATGTCCTTGTTGATGTGCAGATCGAACAAGCCTGTGCGCGAGCCTTCATGACCCAGGACCGGGAGGTTCATCTGCACCTCCTCCGCGGCCTCCAGCGCGGTGTTCGGATACTCGCCCGGCTGCCGCTCCCGCCCGCGCTCGAGCACGCAGACCTTCAGGCCGGCGCGCGCGAGCCGGGACGCCATGATCGCGCCCCCGTAGCCCGAGCCCACGACGACGGCGTCGTACTCCGCGTCAATCTCCTCGATGTCCGACGAAAGACGATTCATTCTGTGCTACTCCATGCTTGAGATTCGTCGAGCTCGGCCGCGCGCATCGACGCCCGGCCGTCGCGCTGCATTCTCGGTCGATCGTGATCATGCTCACCGGCTCGGCGCCGCGGCCGTGGAGGCGATCGGCTCGATGATCCAGAAGTACGCGTCCCTCCGGGTCGTCAAGCCGTTCTCGCTCCGGGTCAGGTACGCCCCGGAGTGCTTGTTCCTGAAGGCCACCGCGTCGCCGAACCGAACGGGCCGGCCCTTGACGGCGCCCTCGATGGTCCACGTCTGCTTCGTATACCTGGTCCTGTCCAGGACCGGGTCGTAGTCGTTGAAGTAGTAGCAATTCCGCGCGTCGCTCCATGCGCCCAGCGTGTTGCAGGCTCCGATACCCGCCTCGGTCGAGGCGAGAGCGACCTCGTCGCCGTCGCAGACCTCTCCCGATCTGGCGTCCCGCGAGCTCTTCTCCAGAAAGAGCTCGACGGCCTCTCCGCCGAGGGTCGGGAAGTACTCCGCCACCTCCGGGTCCGACGCAGAGAGCAGGCCCAGGATCGTCCGTTCTTTGACGGCGCTCGAGAGGCGCTCGCCGCGGTCGCTCCTCAGGTAGAATCGCTCGAAATAATTGAACGGCTCCCCCGTCTTGCGCGCCACCTTGAGGAACCGGACGTCGCGTTCATCGCGGCGAGGCTCCTCGAGGGTCAACACCCCTTCGAACGTGGGCGCGCCCATCGCGCGCTCCATGAACATGGGCAAGAGCCGCTCTTCCCCGTACCACTTCAGGATCGTGGCGATGAGCGAGGTATGATCGAAGGGCTGCTCGCGCGTCGAGCGGAACACGGTGCCCTTCTGGATGCGCGGCGAGACGAGGATCGCGGGCACGCGGACGCCGTGACGATCAAAATTGAAGCCGTGCTGGGTCTCGAACCCAGGGCGGCCGCTCCCCCAGGGGGGCACGGCGGCGGGCGGCGGGACGTGGTCAAAGGAGCCGACGCCCTCGTCGAACGTCACGATGAGCAGCGTCTTCTCCCAGGCCGCTCTGTTCGCGATGAGGCTCATGTAGACGCTCTGAAGGAACGCCTCCCCTGCGCTCAGGTTCCCCGGAGGGTGATAGTCGTTCCCCAGCGCCGTGGCGAGGCTCTGGAGCCTGCTCACATCGGTGGACTCCTGCGACACGGTCCAGGACGGCTCCAGGAGGCTGAACCGCGGGAGCGTCCCTGCCCGCGCCTGCTCGTGGAACTCGTCCATGCGGGCGAAGCGGCTCTCGACCTCCGGGATAGCACGGAGGCCGCTGAACAGGCGGTACGTGTAGCAGGACGAGAGCTCGCCGGACGAGAGCTCGATAAGGTATCTCTGGTGATCGGCGTCGAGGTGCTCCGTCAAGTTGACGGCGAGCTCGACCAGATGACCGACCCAGGTCTTTCCGCCGGTGAGGGCGAACGATATCTTCTCGGGCAGGGTGCTCGTCTGCCAGAAGATCTTCCAGTCGTCGTGGCCGGCGTCGTGGAGGGCGTTCCAGAGGGTCTTCGTGTCGAACTGATCGTCGCCGAGGCCGAACCCTACCTTCTCCTCGATCAGCTTGGCCCTCGGGTCCTTCTCGAGCCAGCCATTGTCGGTCAATCCCAGAGACGTGCCGCAGAAGGTGAAGGCCCGGTTGGGGTTCGTCTGGGAGGGCACCGACGAGAACCACATGTCGCAGACGGCGTAATGCTCTGCGAGCCCATTGATCACCGGGAGCTGCTCCGGGGTGTAGCTCTCCAGGACCTCCCCCGCGAGGGCGCGGAGCGCGTCCGGGTTGGCCTGGGTGATGCCCGATCTCCTGATGGCGCCCAGGTAATCCTGGAGAAATCCCTTCATGGTGGGGATATCGCCGGGCTCGACGTCCTCTTTTCCGAAGAGCTGCACGTTGACGCTCTTGAACTCCTCGTTCGGCGCGACGCAGGGCACGTTCAGTGCAGAGGCTCCCTTCACCGGGGCGCCGCCGAGCCCCTCCGCCGAGTTGGTGAACGCCGTCAGATCGAGGCCGTCCAGGCCCTCGAAGCGGCGCGCGCCCGGGGCGGGCTCCGGGATGTTCAGCGCCGGCCCCTGGCCTTCATCTGCGTAGAGCCATCCGAGGACGCTGTCGAATGAGCGATTCTCGAGAATGACGAGCACGACGTGCTCGATGAATTTCATTGTCACGTTTCATCCCCCTGCAAGGCTCCGCCGGCAGCAACCGCCTGATGGAGCACCTCGTCAGCCCACACGGCGCGATGCAGCATGAGCTCGCCGGCGCGCGCTCGTCGGACGCCGCTCCTCGGGCGAGCCTGCTGCAAATCAGCTCTGCGTAATCCCCCTGCGTACCCCGCGTCACGGCTGCATGCGCGGAGCGGAGCACGAGGCTAGAACGAACCTTCCTTGATGACAAGACGTAAGCGAAGCGCGTTAGCAATGCGCGACCGAGGTGACCTCGCCACACATCGTGCCTCAACGTCCCTTACGTGACGAGGCTCTGACCCTCCTGGCTACGTCTCTCCACGACAGATGGCCTGAAGGATCTCGCGCGTTTGCCCTCGCAGCCACGCGTGCGCCTTGTCGCACTCGTGGCGCTGGTGCCACAGCTGAACGATCCGGAGCTCCGGCACCTCGAGCGGCAGCGGAAGAGAGCTGAGGCCGAGCGCCCGCAGGGCCGGACCGCAGACGCGCGCCGGCAGCGCGACGGCGAGATCGCTCTCGTTGACGAAGTGAATGGCGGCCGAGCTCGTGGGGACCGCCGCGACGACGCGCCGCCGCAGCCCCAGGGCCTCGAGCGCATCGTCGATGGGATCGCGCAGGCGACCGCGGCGTGACACGATGACGTGGAGCGCCTGGGCGTAGCGCCTGGCGGTGAGCCGGCCGCGCGCGAGCGGGTGGTCCCGGCGAAGGGCGACGACGAGGCGATCCTGGCCGATCAGCTCCCCGCGGATCTCGGGCAGCGGGGGCTCCGCCGAGCCGATCTCGAGATCCACGCGCCCGTGGCGCAGATCATCTGTGTCTCCGGTGGGCTCGCCGAGGAGCCGGAGCTGCGCCCGTGGGGCCTGCTCCTGCACCGCGAGCAACAGCCGCATGCCGAGCGCCGCCGTGAGCGCGTCGTGACAGCGGACGGTGAAGATCCGCTCGAGCTTCGCCAGGTCGAGCTCGCCCTCGGGCGCGAACACGGCGTGCGCCCGCTGGACGATGGCCTGGACCTCCTGGCGCAAGGCAAGCGCGCGCGGCGTCAGCGTCATCGTCCGGCCGGTGCGCACCAGGATCGGGTCCCCGGTGGCGTCCCGGATGCGCCCCAGGGTTCGGCTCATCGCCGGCTGGGAGAGGTGCAAGCGGGCCGCGGCAGCGCTGACGCTCTTCTCCTCGAGCAGCGCGTCCAGGGCCGTGAGCAGGTTCAGATCCACATGCATGGGGGTAATCCTTCGTATACCAACTATGCATTGGACGACATAGGTCGTCCAGGGTTTACTCCTCCGCACGACGGGTCGCGAGGAAGCGCGGGCCGCTCGCCTCAGGAGGAATCATGCCGACACATTCCGAACCATCGACCAGCCATGCGACGCGGCGGGACCGGAGCCCGGCCAGCGCCGAGGATGAGTCCCTGCTGCCCACGGTCGTCGCGGCGCTCTCCGCGGCAGGCGAGCGGCTCGTCGGTCGGTTCTCGACGACGCCGCGCCTCGCGAGCCGGGAGGACGTCTTCGCCGCGCTCGCCGCCAATGACGCTGTCTCTCTCGAGGCCATCCGTGAGCCGCTGTCGCGCGCTCGCCCGGAGGCGCGGTGGGTCGAGGACGAGCTCGAGCGCGGGCCCCTCCCGCCAGGGGAGTGGTGGGTGACCGACGCCGTCGAGGGGAACATCAACCACGTTCACGGGATGACGGACTGGTGCGTCACGGCGACCCTCGTCCGCGACAACGAGCCGGTCCTGACCGTCGTGCACCTGCCCCTGAGCGGCGAGACGTACACCGCGCGGAAGGGCGCCGGCGCCTACCTGGGGACCAGGAGACTTCAGGCGTCGACGAAGGCGCAGCTCGACGGAGCGTTCGTCGGGACCGGCCAGGCGGCGCCGGGCGAGGACAGCGAGACGTGCCGGCGGATCGGCCTGTCCGTCACCGCGATGCTCGAAAGCGCGCTCGTCCTGCGCGTATCGGTCCCGGCCACACTCCAGCTCGTTCAGGTCGCGGCCGGCCGGATGGACGTCTTCTGGCAGTACAGCCAGATCCTCTCCGGGCTGCTCGCTGGCGCGCTGCTCGTCACGGAGGCCGGGGGCACGGTCACGGACACACGCGGCAACCGCTGGAGCCTGGCCAGCGAGGACTTCCTGGCTGCCGCGCCGCAACTCCACGCTGGCGCGGTCGACGTCCTGTCGGCCGTTCGCTGAAGAGGCAGAAGAGAGGGATCTGAATCATGGAGCGCATCGTGGAAAATATCGGAATCCTCGGCTCGGGGCGCGTCGCCACGGTCCTGGCCAACAAGCTCGCAGGCGCCGGCCACGCCATTGTGATCGGCACCAGACACCCCGCGCAGGCGGCGGCGAAATGGTCGGGAGCACGGGTCGAGCTCAGGGATCAAGCGGAGACCGCGCGCCGGGCCGCGATCGTCATCAACGCCACCCCCGGAGAGACGAGCATCGAGCGGCTCGGTGCCCTCCGGGAGGAGCTGAAGGGAAAGATCTTGATCGACGTCTCCAACGCGACGCTGCGCGGCCAGGACGGCTTGCCCGCCGGCCAGCTCTACCCGGGCGGCAGCGTCGCCGAGCGCCTGCAGGAAGCGCTGCCGGAGACGGCCGTGGTCAAGACGCTGAACACCATGCTGTTCACCGTCATGGCCGATCCCAGGAGCCTGCGAATACCCCCGACCGCGTTCCTCTCCGGCAACGACGAGAGCGCGAAGGCTGTCGTCGCGAGGCTGCTCGGCGATCTGGGGTGGCCGGCTGACTGGATCGAGGATCTCGGAGACGTCACTACCGCTCGCGGGACCGAGGCGCTCGTCGCGCTCGTCCCCTTCGTGGTGCGCAAACGAGGGCTCGCGCCGTTCGCCCTGACGCTCGCCCGGTGAGCGTCACGCGCTGCCCGGCCTCTCCGTGCGCGCGCCGCCCCTGGCTCTGCCCACCCCCCGCGCGGCGCGGGGTCCTGCCGGGCTCACGTGCCCCTCGCGCGTGCGGATCATTCTGGACTGATCGTTCCAGAATGATCACCCCAGAATGAGCCGCAGCGCGAGGACCGCTGGGCCCGGACCACGAGCCGAACTCGATGATCACAGCAACACCTGCCCGGAGCAGCTCCTCTGCATGACGGAGCATGCGCCCCTTCATGGATCAAGAAGCAAGTACCGCCCATGGAGTCGCTCATCTCGCCCGAGCCAGCGCCACCGCGTCGGGACCGGCCGGGAAACGGAGCTGCCCCGATGAGTCGTTCGCGGCGCGCCACACCCCTTCGGCCACGTCGGACTCGCTCGTCACCAGGGCCGGCTGCCCGATGGAGTCAAAGATACGCTGTGCGAAGGGCGCGTAGGCGTCGGGAATCAGCCCTGCCATGCGGGGCCCTCCGTTGCTCGTGAAGCGCGTCGTCGGGGCGTAGCCCGGCTCGACCAGCTTCACGCGCACGCCGAAGACCTCGAGCTCGAACGCGAGCGACGCGCTGAACCCTTCGATGGCCATCTTGCTCGCGGTGTACACGGCGACCAGCGGCATCGGCGCGAGCGTCGCGCTCGAGGTAACGTTCACCACCACGCCCGACCTCCGCGCGCGGAGCTGGGGCAGCACGGCTTGCGTCATGGCCATCACGCCGAAGGTGTTGGTCTCGAACACCTCGCGCACCGTGGTCATCGGCGTGGCCTCGAAGGCGCCCATGAGCCCGATACCAGCGTTGTTGACGAGAACGTCGATGGGCCCGCTCGCCTCGAGCGCAGCCGCGATGCTGTCGGGCTTCGTCACGTCGAGCGCCACCACGCGCAGCCGGTCCGACCGAGGCAGCACGTCCTCGCGCGGCGTTCGCATGGTGGCGACCACGTTCCAGCCCTGAGCATGGAAGTGGCGCGCGGTCTCGAGGCCATAGCCCGAGGAGCAACCAGTGATGAGCACGGTCTTCATGGCGTTATTGAGCGCGTCGTTCATGGGGGGAACATAGCGGCGGCGCGCTGGACCATCTACCGTTGGCAGTCCACATTTCGTTTGCTACAGTCCAGACGTGAGCGACCCTCTCTCGGAAGTGCTCGCGCTGCTTCAGCCGCGCACCGTGTTCTCGAAGCGCATCAGCGGCGCCGGCCGCTGGGGCGTTCGCTACTCGGACTTCGGCCAGCCGAGCTTCTGCGCCGTGCTGGAGGGCAGCTGTCGTCTCGCTGTCGACGGCGAGCGTGCCCTGACGCTCGAGGCGGGCGACTTCGTGCTCCTGCCGGCGACGCCGGGCTTCACCCTGTCGGGCTTCGAGCCGGTGAGGCCAGAGCGCATCGACCCGAAGGTGACGCCCGCGCCGACGGGTGAAGTCCGCCACGGCACGCGCGGTGGACGCCCCGACGTGCGGCTGCTCGGCGGCTACTTCGTCTTCGACTCGCCTGACGCGGCGCTGCTCGTGTCGCTGCTGCCGGCGCTGCTGCACGTGCGCGGCGTCGAGCGGCTCTCGGTGCTGGTGCGGCTCGTGGGCGACGAATCGATCGAGCAGAGATCGGGGCGCGACCTCGTGCTCACGCGGCTCGTGGAGGTGCTGCTCATCGAGGCGCTGCGGTCGACCTCGGCTGAAGACGCGCCTCCGGGGCTCCTGCGCGGGTTGGCCGATCCGCGGCTCGCGCCGGCGATACGGCAAATGCACGGTCAGCTCGCGCGCTCGTGGACGGTGGCCGAGCTCGCGAGGACCGCGGCCCTTTCGCGCTCGGCCTTCTTCGAGCGCTTCACCCGCACCGTCGGCCTGCCGCCGATGGAATACCTGCTCGCCTGGCGCATGGCCGTCGCGAGGGATCTGCTCCGCCGCCACGATCTCGGGATCGCCGAGGTCGCCGAGCGCGTCGGCTACGCCTCGGCGAGCACCTTCAGCACCGCGTTCAGCCGACACGTGGGCCAGCCTCCGAGCCGCTACGCGCGCGCAGGCTAGACGCGCGGGCCGCTCGCGCGTGGAGGGCGGCTCGCCTGCGCCCCGCCGCGCTCCTGCTCGAGCGTTCGGACCCGGGGACTACATTTGTCGTTGACGACCAAGCGCGAGAAGACTACATCTGTAGTCGTTAGAACGGAGACCCTGCTCGGCTCACCCCGTGGTGTGGGCCGGGCTGGCGGCGTTGTTCGGATACCGTGGTGGCTCACGATCTGGCCCATCTCGGGCGCCGCGACGGACTCTGGCCTGGAGCGGCTGGTCTCGTGCAGTCGTTTCCATGGATGCAGCCGATCAACCATTGCCGCTCGATCCGCCGCCAGGAGCTGAGGCATGCGCGCGCTGCCGAGGCCTGGATTGAAGAGCGTTTCGTCGACGAATGAATGACGTGGGAGAGGTGCCGGGGGGTCTGGCACCACGCCTCGATAGCATGCTGCGCCCGCGGTACGAACCTATCCGGAACAGGAGTTGATATGTCGATCATGTACAGGGCGCCGAGCGCGCCGCGTTCAGAGACGAATGAGACGCAGGCCAGAGTGGCCGCCAGGGCTGGCATCCGCGCTCTGTACGCAGCCGCGATGATCGGGCTGACGGCTGCCGGCTGCGCGCGCGCGGAGTCCGTCACCCTCGAGCGTTCCGGGCAGCCCCTGGTCGTCCGCAAACCGGCGCTATATCCGGAGACGATCGAGTACAACAGCAGGAGCGACAGGTTTCTGGTGAGCTCGTTCAGGGAGGGCGCGGTCTACGAGGTGGACGGCGAGGGTGGCGCCTCGCTCGTCGTCGACGACGAACGTCTCTGCTCGGTGCTCGGCATCGCCGTGGACGTCGAGCGGAACCGGCTCTGGGCGGTGAACTCCGATCTCGGCGCGAGCGTCAAGCCATCTGCCGAGGGACCCAGGAACCTGGCCGCCGTGGGCATCTACGATCTCTCGACAGGCGCGGCCCTCGACTACATAGATCTCGCGTCCCTGTCCCCGGGCGCTCACCTCGTGAACGGCATCGCCCTGGACCCGGCCGGCAACGCTTACATCACCGATAGCTTCTCCCCGACCATCTACAAGGTCGACTCGCGGGGAAAAGCGACCGTGTTTCTGCGAGATGAGCGGTTCAACGGCGACGGGATCAACCTGAACGGGGTGATCGTTCACCCGGATGGTTATCTGCTGGTCATCAAGAAGAGCGATGGCGTCTTGTTCAAGGTGCCCCTCGCGAGCCCTTCTCGGTTCTCGAGGGTTGACATCGCCGAGCGGTTCGTGGGCGGAGACGGGCTGGTTCTGGTCGACAAGGACGACCTGGTGATCATCGCGAACAGGACTCCCGGCATCGCTTCGAATGCGGCGTTCTCGCTGTCGAGCGAGGACGGCTGGGCTACTGCGAAGCTACGCGCCGTCCAGCAGCTCGGCGACGTCTATCCAACGACCGGAGTGCTCCGGGACGGAAAGATCTATGTCATCTCCAGCAAGCTGAACGAGCTCATCCAGGCCCCTCCGGAGCAGAAGGAGCGGTTACGGGCGGAGGCGACAATCCAGCAGATCGGGCGAGCTGCGCGCTGACTCCGGAGCGCGCGGCAAGGGCGGCAGCTCGGCGACGAGGCCCGGCTCGCAGGCCCCGTCGACCAGATCGAGGCTAGCGCGTGGAGAACGCAAAGACGATCTCGCCCTCGTAGGTAGCGCCAGCGGCGAGCTCCGTCGAAGGAAAGCTCGGTTGATTGGGCGAGTCGGGGGAGTGCATCGGCTCCAGGCAGAGCGCCGAGCGGCTCGGATACGGGACGTTGCCCTTCCCCACGTCGCGCGGAGCCTCGCCGTTCAGGCCGTTGGCGGTGAACAGGTGCAGCCCTGGCTCGGTCGACCACACGTCCAGCACCCGCCCGGACCCCGGCTCATGGACGGTCGCGTGCAGCGTCAGATCGCCCGGCGTGGGCTGCACGACCGCGAACGTGTGGTCGTAACCGCCCTTCGTCGGATCGATCCGCGCCAGCATGTCGTAGCTGACTCCGTCAGGGGTCTGTTGTCGTCGTCCGTGCTGAGGTCGATCGTCCCCTTGATGTAGATGATCTTCGGCGTGCTGCTCGGCGGCGATGTCGACATCCGCGCCGCCTCCATCGTCACCGGGCGAGGCGGTCACACGTTCATAGGTCCACGCGCCGTGCCAGGCGCCGTGCACGAGCACGAAGACGGCTTTGGGAGGTGCAGAAGCCATCGTTCATCTCCTTTGGTTCTTGTGAGGATCGGGGGGTCATCCCTGAAAGGTGGACCGAGCCGCCCCGATCCGGTAGGCTGATGATTCTGGCTCGTCGTGGGGTCGGCGCATTGCTTCGAAGCGGGGGTGCCTCTCATGTTGCTGACACGACTTCGTGACCAATTTCCCGAGCGAGACGAGAAGCCGACGCCCGCGGCTCACGTGGAAGACGTGGTCATCCTCGTCCCAGGGTTCTTGGGCTTCGACCACTTCGGCGGCTTCTTCTACTTCGCCGATCGCGTCTGTGGCGCGCTGCGCGGCGCGCTGGAGGTGAAGCTCGGGCGGCCCGGTCGGCTCCCGGCGATCACGACATCCGTCTCGCGCTCGGCGTCGGGCGGCTCAGGCGGCGGCGACGGCGCGCGCGCGCCGTCACCGAGCGCGCCCCCGCCGGCGGACAGCTGACACCGAGGAAAGCTGATGCTCATGACAGAAGAAGTCGAAGAGGTTCTCGGATTCTGGTTTCCGGAGCGGATGAGCGGTGACAAGGAGGAGCTCACTCGCCAGGTCGAGTGGTGGTTCCGCGGCGGCGCGGACGCCGCCATCCTGGATCGGTTTCCGCCGCTGCTGGAGCGCGCTGCGCGTGGCGAGCTCGACGGCTGGTCGAGCGCGCCGCGCTCCCGGCTGGCGCTCATCCTCGTGCTCGACCAGTTCTCTCGCACCGTGTACCGGGGGACGGCCCGCGCGTTCGCGCAGGACCCGAGAGCGCTCGCCCTGGCGCTCGAAGGGATCGAGATCGGTCATCACGCGGCGCTGGAGGACCCTTGGCAGAAGACCTTCTTCGTCTTGCCGCTCGGGCACTCGGAGGACCTCTCCAACCTGGATCGAGCGGTCCAGCTCGCCGAGGAGCTCGTGGGCACGGTGCCCGCGGAGTTTCGTTGGTGGTTCGAGTTCTCCGCGAACCAGGCCCGCGGGCATCGCGACGTGATCTCGCGGTTCGGTCGGCATCCGCATCGCAATGAAGCCCTGGGCCGGCAATCGACGCCGGAGGAGCTCGAGTACCTGGCGAGCGGCCAGCTCGTTCATACGCGCCCCCTGCCGCGCTAGCGGGAGCGACAGCGGTAGAGCGAACAGTGGCGACGGCTCAGCGGCACCAAGGGCGCTCAGGCCACGGTCGCGCGCCTCGTCACGGCCCCACGTCGCACACCTCGACGCTTCTCCGAAGAACTCGTTATAATCGGGGTCGCAGTCTCGGGTCTCGACGCCGATCGCGGTCGAGAACGAGCTGTCGCTGTAATACGTTCGGGTAAACCCGGTCGACATCAGCGGCTGCTCGGCAGCACCCACGGCCTCTTCGCCGACGGCCCCCGTCGGCCTCAGGTGCCGATTCGCTCGGCTCGGCCATGCAGGCGGCAAGAGAGGTGGCGAGGCCGAGAGCAACAAAGATGTTCTTCAGCATGGTCTTCTTACTCCCTCGTTGTGACGGCGCCCAGGCGTGCCCCGGCGCCGGCCCGCCGCAGCGGGCCGACGCGCGGCTGCGGTGAGCGAGGGGCCCGCCCGTCGCGCGATCATCGTGAGGAGGTGTACGCGCAGGGCGCTGGGCGCGCGTTCACAAACGCGCCATTCGGTTGTGCTTTCGCGCCACCCGGCCCGCCGACCTCGCCGCCCCCGCACGCGCGGAGCCGCCCGAGATCAGCGCCCCTGCCCTGCCGAGACAGCAGCATGGGCTGGCTCGCGGCCCGCCTGTGGGCGCTGTCGGCTGCGCGGCGCGCTCGCCGGGGCGGAGGTCGTCGCGGCGCTCGACGTCGGCTGGCTCGGGGCCGCGACGGGCGCGACGATCGTCGATCTCGCGGGGGTCACGGATCCGGCCATCGCGGCGCTGCCTGGCGGGCACACCACGAAGCGGATCCCGGCGGGGCTCGTGGACGCGCGGCGGGTGGACAGGACACCCCCGTGCTGCTGCTTCCGCTCCTGGCAAAACGACGCTGTATCAATAACTTATCCATGCATCGAAAGGGACCGCCTGAACGAAGCAGCCTGTGGTGGAGAATCAGGCCGCGTGTCCATGAAAAGCGCAGGTGACAGTGAACCAACTGAAGCCGCCCGCCGGAACCCGGGCGAGCTGCACGCACCCCGGTCGAGCGCCTGGTCGTAGAAGAAGCGCTTCGAAGGGTTCAGCGGGATCGAATCTGCCCTCAAGGAATCGATGGCTCGGCGGGATCCATGCATGCGTCCAGCGCATCACCATCCGGTGTGCCGTCGCCGCCGCGATCGATGCCAATGCGCTCGCCGGAGCCCGGAGGCACGCAGGTAAACGTCACCTCACGGTGACCGAGCAGGGCGATGCTCTTCATTGGCGACTCAAGAGCCTGTACCGCTCGCGCGGGATCGCCGTGAGCGATGGCCGACAGAGGTCCTGTATAGAGGCAGCCTGCGGGGCTATAAATTTGAGGCCTTGGCGATACGCAGGTTATCGAGCAGCGTCGTAATCATGATATCGAAAGCGAAGGCGACGCTCGGCGCCTCGAGATCTACGACTTCCACCCCGATGGCTCGGCGCTCTGGACCTGGCTGTCCATGACGAGGGTCACGTCCGTCGAGCGTTGGTTCGTGAAGCGCGCGTGATCCACGAAACTCCAAGGTTTGCTCTATGGATCGCAGAGCTAGCGTCACGTGAGCGCGGAGCCCCGTGGTCAAGGATTCACGCAAATGTAGGGAATGGAATCCGGCAGGAGAGGGGGCGTGTTGCATGTCCGGCCCGTAGGGCAGTCGTCGTTCGACTCGCAGACAATCTCACACGAACTGCACATGGCATCCGGACACTCGAAATGCGCATAGGAATGGCACTCCTGGCCGGGCTCGCAGTCATCGTGCGACGCGCAATTTTTCCCGATGCCTTCGGTAGACGGACTCGAACGGCCGTGGCCATCCACCCCACAAGAGGGGAGGGCGAGCGCGAGCACAGCCCCGAGCGCAAGAAGGCGACATGGGCCCCGGCGAGTCGGGGATTGCTTGTCTGTAGGCGAGATCCGTTTCATGGGCGCAAGCCCAAGCAGGATCCGTGCCGCGCGTGAGGACGTTCTTCAACGCGGAGAGTTCAACGCGTGGCCGTAAGGCGCGGCACAAGATGGCCCACTGCTTGAACAGGGATGTCACCCATGTCCCAGCGTGAACGCGGAACCCTGCGGGTTGCCGCGCTAGAGCGACAAACGGGTTGAAACTGCCTGAAAAGCGCAGAACTTCGAACCGCCAAGACGCCAAGGACGCCAAGAAGAGAATCCTATCTTGGCGTCCTTGGTGTCTTGGCGGTTCATTTCTCGCTTGATCAACGTGATCGGTGTCCTAGAGCGCCGGCCGGGCCGCCGCCGCGCGTGTCGGGCGCCTTCCGCGGCCGCCGCCGCTCCCGGCGTCGCTGCCGCGCTCCGCCGCCGCTCTGGCGGTGGGCCGGGCGCTGCGCGCGTACTGGCCCGGGGTGAGCCCGACGATGCGCTTGAAGTGCCGGTTGAGCTGGCTCTGATCGCAGAGCCCGACGCGCGCTGCGACCTCGGACGGCGGCACCCCCCGGGCGAGCAGCTCCTGCGCGCGGGCGACGCGGAGGTGGGTGACGTAGGCGTAGGGCGGCAGGCCGACATGATCGCTGAACGCGCGGCACAGGTGGAACTTGTCGAGGCGCGCGTGCGCGGCGAGATCGTCGAGGGCCAGGGGCTCGGTGAAGCGGGCCCGGACGAGCTCGAGCGCGCGGCGCACGGGGGCACCCCAGGCGCGCTGGCTTTCCGGCTCGGCGGGACCGCCGGTGAGCTCGACAAGCGCGCGCAGCGCCTCGGCGAGGGCGCTCTGGAGCGCGAGGGGGTCGGCGCCGGGCTCCCGCAGGAGCGCGTGCAGGCGCGCGAGCGGCGCGCCTGCCGGCTCGCGCTCGTCCAGCGCGAGCCGCGGCGGCGGGGCGAAAGGGCGGCGCCCGAGCGCGAGGCGCGCCTCGTCGAGCAGCGCGTCGTCGAAGAGCACGATCTGGAAGCGCGCAGGACCGTCGCGGCGCAGGTCGCGGTGGACGTCGCCCGGGAGCTTGACCTGCAAGGTGCCCGGCCGGCTCGTCCACGTCTTGCCGCGCGCCCACCACTCGCAGCTCCCTGTCTCGCTGGAGACGGTGGCGACGCGATCCTTCACCGACCTGTGGAGCCGCCCGTCGCTGCGGAAGCGGGCCACGCAGAGGCCGGGGAGCGCCTCGGGGGACGAGATCTCGATACGGAGGGGGTCGTCGGGCTCGGTGGCAAGCAGCATGCCTCAAGGATAGCGGGTCCGCGCGCAGCGCGGCTTGGGCGTTCTTGGCGGGGCGCATTTCGCCAAGCTCGCCCAAGCCGGGCGGGAGGCGCGGGAGCATCCTCGGGGTGGAGCTCCGCGGAAGGGCTCCGCCGGAGGATCGCATGCACGACAGGAAGGTGGCGCTCGTCACGGGCGCCAACAAAGGGATCGGTTTCGAGGTGGCGCGGCAGCTCGGCCAGCGCGGGATGACGGCGCTCCTCGGGGCGCGCGACCCGGAGCGCGGGAAGGCGGCTGCGCTGCGGCTGCGCGAGGAGGGGGTCGACGCGCGGTTCGTGCGGCTCGACGTGACGGACGGGGCGACGATCGACGCGGCGGCCAGGTGGATCGAGGCCGAGCTGGGGCGCCTCGACGTGCTGGTGAACAACGCCGGTATAGCGCTCGACCTGAACAAGCCGAGCGAGTGCAACCTGGACGAGGTGCGGCAGATCTACGAGGTGAACGTGCTCGGGGTCGTCGCGGTCACGAAGGCGATGCTGCCGCTGCTCCGCCGCGCGGCGCCGCACGCGCGGATCGTGAACGTGACGAGCGGCCTCGGGTCGCTCACGCTCCACATGGATCCTTCGTGGGAGCACGGGGGGATCACCGCTATCGGCTACACCTCGTCGAAGGCGGCGCTCAACATGGTGACAGTGCAGTTCGCGAAGGAGCTGCGCGGCTCCGGCATCAAGGTGAACGCCGCGGATCCGGGGTACACGGCCACCGATCTCAACAACAACACAGGGACGCAGACGGTGGCGGAGGGCGCGGAGTCGACTGTCACGCTCGCGACGCTCGGCGACGACGGGCCGACGGGCGGGTATTTCGATCGGCGGGGGCGGGTGCCGTGGTGAGCGCTCGCGCTCCCCTGCCGCGGGCCCTTCAGGGGGCCCGGCGCGGGCGCGCCTTGACGCGCTTGACGTCGCTGACGGCGCGGGCGCCGGCGCGCGGCGCGGCGCTCGCCGGGGCGGCTCCGGGCCCGGCGGGGCCCTGCATGCGGGCGATCTCCTCGGCCATCAGCGCGATCGCCTGCTCGAAGAAGTCGCAGATGAGCCGCAGCTCGGCGAGCGAGTAGCGCGCGCAGAGCACCGCCCACCGCTCGCGGAACGGCGCGAACAGCGCGCCGATCTCGGCGTAGCGCTCGACCACCGGCTCGACAACCAGCTGCCGCCGATCGCTCGGGTGCTTCACGCGCCGCACGAAGCCCGCCGTCTCGAGCCGGTCGAGCACCCCCGTCACGCCCCCGGAGGTCAGCCCCGTGAGCTGCACCAGGTCGCCCGGCGTGACCGGCCCCGCCTCCGCCGCCCGCCGGATGACGTCGAGGTACTTGTGGTCGGTGCCCTTCAGCCCCAGCCGCTCGGCGATCGCCTGGTGAAAGAGCACCGACTGGGTGCTCAGCTCGCGGCCCAGCCGGTCGCCCAGGCTGTCGACCAGCTCGCTCACCGCCTTCGCGCTCGTTCGTTTCGCGGCCATCGCCTCTCGCCTCGACCCGCCCGCACTCTACCCGAGCCGCGGCCCGCTTGACAAGCCTTGGTAATTATCTTACTCACTAACAGAGTTACCTGACAGGAGGTTTTCGATGGATCGTTCGACCGACGAGGCGGCCATCCGGCGCATGTTCGAGGCCCTGGGCGAGGCGTGGGCGCGCGAGGGCGCGAGCGCCGTCGACAGGTTTTACACGCCCGACTCCGACTACGTGACGTTCGATGGCTCGTGGCTGCGCGGCCGCGAGGCGAACCGCAGGGCGCACGAGGAGCTCTTCGCCGGCGTGCTCGCCGGCACCCGGCTGGTCGGCGAGATCGAGGGCGTGCGCTTCCTCGGCCCCGACACGGCGGTGGTCGTCAGCACCGGCGCGGTGCTGTGGCCCTGGCAGGCGACGGCGCCCGCGAGCCGGCGGTCGCGCCAGACGCTGGTGGTGGTGCGCGGCGACGACGGGCGCTGGCGGGTGGCGTCGTTCCAGAACACCCGGGTAAAGCGGCTGCCCCCGGCCGACAGCCTGTTCATGCGCCTCTTCGTGGCCGTGCTGCGCTTTCGCCTCGCCTTGTGGCGACGGCGCCACCCCGAGGCCCTCGCCTCCTGAGCGCCCGGGCGCAAAGCCTTCATCCGTGGAAGGATGGTTTCCGGCGCGCTTGTCGGCAACGGGCATCGATGGTAATCCGATTTCCAGGAATGCGAAGCGCCGGCCCTCCGCTCTGGGACGACCTCCGGGTGCTCCTCGCGCTGCACCGCCATCGCAGCTTCCTCGCCGCGGGCAAGGCGCTCGGGGTCTCGACCTCGACCGCGGCGCGGCGCATCGACGCGCTGGAAGCGTCGCTCGGGCGGCCGCTCGTGCACCGGAGCAACGGGGGGACGTCCGTCGAGCCCGACGCGCTCGATCTCGTGGCGCTCGCCGAGCAGATCGAGAGCGGGCTCCACGCGATCCGCCGTGATGAAGGGGAAGAAGCGCTCTCCGGGACGGTGCGCGTGTCGCTGGCCGACACCATCGTACAGCCCGTCACGCAGCTCCTCTGCGAGCTCCGGCGGCGGTACCCGGGGCTCCTGCTCGAGGTCCTCTCGGAGACGCGGTTCGTCGATCTCGCGCGGCGCGAGGCGGACATCGCGATGCGCTCGATCAAGTCGTCGTCGCCCGCGGTCGTCCATCGCGCGGTAGGGCGGGCCTCGTTCGGGCTGTACGCGGCGCCGAGCTACATCGAGCGGAGGCTCCGGGGCGGGCGGCTGAAGACGGCGGATTTCGAGCGCCACGATTTCGTCGGCTACGAAGCGATGCTGGGGCAAGGGACGAAGATGACGTGGCTCGCGGCCCACGGGGCAAAGCGCTTCGTCCTGCGGTCGAACTCGCACTTCGCGCTCCTCGAGGCGGCGCTGCAGGGGCAGGGCATCGTGCTCATGTCCGACCCCGCGGGGCGCTCGACGGCGGGGCTCGTGCGGCTCGAGGTCGACGCGGAGCTGCCGTCCGTGCCCATCTTCCTCGCGTACCATCGGGAGCTGCGGAACGTGCCGCGCGTGCGTCTGGTGCTCGATGCGCTCGACGCGGCGGTGCGCAACGCGCTCCGCTAGCACCAAACGCTCCCGCATCCCTTCGCGCTGCCAGGACCGACTTCCACCACTTCTGGCAGCACAAGCTGCGCGTCTGATAGCGGCTGCCCCTTGACGAAACCCCGGACGGTCGGGCCGTCCGGTCTTGGGTAGCCGCTCGGCCCACCCGAGGCGCCACGACAACCGGCGACTGGGCGGTAGAAGGGGCATTCGACGTCCTAGCCTCTCGACGGCTGACCGCTGGCCGCCACTGGTGTCCTCTCCCAAGCGACACCCCGTCGAGGAGGAGCGTGGTCTGCCCCTCAGGTCTTGTCCGTTCCGCTTGACGGCGCCATCAAGTCGTCCACGAACCGGCGCATCAGGCGCACCAGGTCGCTGAAGTCTTCCTCACTCCACTTGGCGAGGACAGGGGCCGCAAGTCTCTGTCGCGCGGCGTCCAAGGCGTCCGTCATCTGCCGCCCCTTGTCGGTGATCACCGCCTCATGGATGCGACGATCGGCTGGGCTTGGTCGACGTTCGATCAGCCCCAGGCTCTCGAGCTTTGCGACCTGGCGGCTGACGGTCGTGTAATCGCGCCCGGCTCGGTCCGAAAGCTCGATCACGCCGATCGGCCCGAAACGCTCGATCCCCACCAGCAGCGCAAAGAGGGCTCGATTCAGGGAGATGCCCGCCTCCGCGAGCAGCGCCTGATCGCGCTGCGGCTGATTCTTGAGCGCGATCAGATCGACCATGGCTCCGTGGAGCTCGCGGAGCTTCTTTTTGTAATCCGTGTATTTTGCACAAATTCTCTTGACGCTCCGGAAGGGACGACTATATGCATATTACACATATCTGAAACGCGGTCGAACAAAACGTGGCTCCTTACCAAGCGCCCGGACCCTCCGCTCGTGAAGGATCCGGCTGCCCGGAGGTCTCATGCCTGCTTCAATACGTTCGCGTTCCGTCGCCCGAGTCTCGCTGTCCGCCCTCACCCTCGCCCTCGCCCTGCCAGCCGCCGCCTCGTTCACCGGCTGCTCCGGGGGCGACGAGCCCACGGAGCCCCAGGCTACCGGGAGTAGCCCCACGTTCCACAAAGACGTCGAGCCCATCCTGCAGAAGAGCTGCATGGGCTGCCACTCCGCGGGCAATATCGCGCCCTTCAGCCTTACCGCGTACGACGACGCCAAGGCTGTCGCGGCGCTCATGGTCCAGACGACCAAGGCGGGCACGATGCCGCCCTTCGCCGTGCGTGACACGGACGAGTGCTCGACCCGTCACGCGTGGAAGGGCGACATCCGCCTCTCCGACGAGGAGATCAGCACGCTGGAGGCCTGGAGCAAGGCCGGCACCCCCAAGGGTGATCCGAAGGACGCGCCCGCCTCGTTCGTGCCGAAGAGCCCCGACCTGCCGGGCATGACCCTCGAGGTTCATCCGAACGAGCCCTACATCACCTCCGGTGAGCAGGACGAGTTCCGCTGCTTCATCATCGATCCCGGGCTCACCGAGGACCAGTACCTAAATGGTCTACAGATGGTGCCCGGCAACCACAAGGTCGTTCACCATGGGATAATCGCCGTCGATCCAGAGGGGAAGTCCGCGAGCCTGGCCGGCCCCGACGGGAGCTATCCGTGTGGCGCCGGCGAGGTCCCGAATGGCGTGGACATTGATTCGCTCCAGATGCTCACAGCCTGGGCTCCCGGCGCCGACCCGGTCGATCTGCCCGAGGGGGTGGGTCAGCTGATCCCGAAGGGGTCGCTCGTCGTGATGCAGATCCACTACCACCCCGCCGGCACGACGGCCGACCCGGACCTGACGCGCATCCAGCTCAGGCTCACCAAAGAGAAGCCGAAGTACGGCTTCCTGTACCACCTGATCGGCAACTACGATTTTCCGGTCGGCCAGTTTGGCGTCGGGCTGCTACCGGGTCCGGGCGACAAGAACGGCGTCGAGTTCCTGATCCCCGCGGACAGCAAGAACCACGTGGAGACGCAGCTGTTCACGGTCCCGGCCCCGGACTCGCCCCTACCGCGAGAGATGCCGTTCCCGCCGGGCACGCGCATCTATGGCGACTTTCTGCACATGCACTACCTGGGCTTCGACGAGAAGGTGACGGTCACGCGGGCGAACGGCTCACCCGATCAACCCAAGGAGGAGTGCCTGGCGCACGCGCCGAAGTGGGAGTTCGGCTGGCAGCGCTCGTACTCGTACGACGCGCCCATCGAGACGCTCCCGACGCTCGAGCCGGGCGATGTGCTCCAGATCCGGTGCACGTACAATAACTCGACGGAGAACCCGTACGTGGTCAAGGCGCTCAAGGAGGCGAATATGATCTCGACGATCGACGTGGCCTACGGCGAGGGGAATACGTTCGACGAGATGTGCGTCGCCGGGCTCTCGCTCGTGTACCCGATGCCCTGACGGGAGCGGAGGCGGGAGGAGTATAAGGCATCAGGGGAACGTGGCGTCCGCAACGTCGTCCCTGCTGGTTTTCGCACCTACCGACCGTGGCCGTGCGACCGGACACGTCGGGGGAGCTCCGCCGTCGGCAGGCGAGGATGGCACGGGACGAGCGCGGTCGACATGGATCCGCTCTCGCTCTTGTGCCGGCTCGTCGCCAGCGTCCCGCCGCGGCGCTTCCATACCGTGAAGTACGCGGGGGTGCTGGCGTCCGCGAGCTCATGGCGCCCGCGCATCGGACCGCGCCCTGCGAAGCCGCAACGGCCCGCGAAGGCGGACGACAAGCCCGCTCCGAAACCAAAGCGTAGCGGCTATCGCGCCATCGACAAACCGCGCCTGAAAACTGGCACCGGGGGCGCGTGGCGCGCGTGCGCGCGGCTGGAATCGGGGAAGATCACGTGCTTCAGCAATCGGTACCTGAAGCGGCAGGTGAAGATCATCGTCCCGTGATCGTCGTCCTCGCTCTCTGCGGCTGCGGCCCGATGGGGTCACGAGGAGCGCGCCCCCTCGCGCGAGGAGGTCGCCGGCATCGCCGCGCGCGTCGCGAAGCGCATGACGCGGTGGCGAAGGCGGCGCGGTCTCGTCGACGAGCGCCCCGCGGAGGACCGCTCCAACGAAGTGCCCGAGCTCTCGCCGATCGAAGCGTGCATGCAGCTCTCCCTCTTCGGCGGCAGCTTCCTGCGCCTCGCCGACGATGGCACCCCGGTCTCGCTCGACGAGGAGCGCTTCCGGATCGATGCGAGGAGCCCCTGGGCCGCGGAGGTCTCCGGCTTCAACGTGCACGCCGGCGTCACCGTGCGCGCGGGCGACCGCGAGGGGTTGGAGAAGTTGTGCCGCTACGGCGCGCGCCCGCCGTTCAGCCTGGAGCGCCTCGCTCTGCTGCCCGACGGCCGCATCGCCTATCGGCATCGGAGGCCACGCCGCAACGGCGCCACACACCTCGTGCTCGAGCCCATCGCGTTCATGGCCAGGCTGGCCGCGCTCATCCCTCCACCGCGCTAGCCGTTGCTGCGCCTGTCCGGCGTGCTCGCGCCGCACTCGTCGTGGCGCGCCGCAGCGTCGGCCGAGGGAAAAAAAGACCGAGCACGCTCGGCCACGATGAAGGCGTAACAGCACAGGACGACGGAAACATGGTGGTGCCAGCCTCGGAATCGCCGCCCTTCAAAGTGATCGAGCCCCAGCTCGCCCTTCAGCTCTTCGTAGGCCTGCTCAGTTCGGTAGCGCTCCTTGTACTGGCGCACGATCTGCTTCTTGGACATCTTGGTCCCCAGCGTCGTGACCGCGAACTGCGAGGGCTCGCTTTCGCCGAACGGCCACTCGATGAGCAGCCACAGCGGTTCGTGCTCCTCGACCGGGATGCCATCGTCATTGGCGAGCCGAACGCGGCGCAACGCGAACCGCGACGCGAGCTTCTTGCCTGTACCTTCGACAGGGACTCCGAACGTCCCGCCCAATGGTTCGCTGCGTTCCGCTTCACGATCGACCGCGACGAGGGTGTGCGCGCGCAAAACCTGGTGCCGATCGACTTCCATCCCGGCGATGTGCCGTCCACGCCGGTGACCGCGCAGGTAGTGACCGACGATGGGCTCTATTTCGCCATGACCGTGGGCCGCGGCAGCGTGCTCTACCGCCTGCCCTTGCCGCCGGCCCCTTCACCGTAGGCGCACGCTGGTCAAAGGCGGGCGATGGTGACGGTCGCGGTGTAGACGTTCGTGGTGCCGCCGCTGAACTGCTGATAGGCGTTGTCAGGGCCGAGCAGGAAAGGACGGGTCGCGATCTGGCCGCTCGCATCGGCGCTGACCGTGTAGGTCTCGGAGCCGCCGGACCGCGTCACCGTGACCGAGTACGACGCGCCCGGCGCGAACAGCGGACCAGTCGTCACCTGCGCCGAGCCGCTTCCCGTGAGGGTAAAGCCGTTCGCGCCGTCGACCGAGAGCCTGCTGAATTCCGAGACCGCGCGCGTCAGCTGCACCCGCCAGCCGTGCGCGCCGTAGCCAGCGTCCGCGCTCTTGTAGCTCCAGCGTGGCGGAAGCGGTGGCGGGTTGGCGAACACGCCCATGAGTCGCGGCAGCCACAGCGCGAAGTATTGGTTCCAGTAGACCCAGGCGTGCTCGCCGCCCTGCCGCTCCTGCCAGCCGTGATCGATGCCCAGGCCGAGCAAGGTATCGCGGAAAGTATGATTGACAGTGTTGACGTCGGTCTCCGCCGTGCCGACGAACAGCGCCAGGTCGACCGGCCTCAGGTTTTCGGCCAGGTCTACCGGGTTGTGATTGCGATAGTTGAGCTGCTGCGCGTCGTGCGTGAAGATGGAGGTGTTGTTGTAGGGCCCAAAGATCGCGTCTGCATTGCCGGCGCCGAACAAGCCAGAGCCCCAGATCACGACCAACTCCACGCCATTGGTCGCGTCCAACGCGCCCGAAAAGCTGCCGGCGGCCACGAACAGATCCGGGTGCCGTGCGGCGTAGCTGAAAGCTCCGAATCCGCCCATGGACAGACCGGCGATGGCGCGGCCGCTGCGCGAGCCCAGGGTACGAAAGTTCGCGTCGACCCAAGCGATCAGCTGCTTGACATGAAACTCCTCGTAGCGAGGGGTGTCGTTGGTGCCACGTCGAAACCAATCGCTGTACCAGCCCATGTGGGCGCCTTCGGGCATGACCACGATCAGATCCAGGCCCTCGGTCATCCCTTGCGCGTCACCTTCCGCGGCGCCCGGATCGGTGACCGCGGTCCACGCCTTGTAAGAGCCCTGTCCGGTGCTGTCGATCAGACCGTCGTTTCCGCCGTGTAGCAGGTAGAGCACGGGGTAACGGCGGTCCGGCGAGCTCTGGTAGCTGCTGGGCAACAGGATCCGCGCCGCGGGCGTCGGCTCCTGCGGGGTGGCGGTCGACGGTGGCGTGGAGTAGTGCTGCTGGACCGCCGAGGTCGAAAACGTGAGCTCACGGAGTCGCGCGTTCAGGATGCGCTCGCTCTCCACATGCAGTCCGTTCACGTCGACGTAGCCCGCAGCTTCTGCATACTCGGCGGCGAGCCGCAGCGTCGGCTCTTCCGAGCTCTCGCTAGCCGCACATCCGACCAGAATCAGACACGCAAACCCTCTCCAAGCTAACATCGTCACCCCTCCAAGTTGAAAGACGGAGCAAGCGCCAACCAAGCGGCCCTCGACCTGACTTCGGCTCAGGGCCTGTCGCGGGGCGCAGACGCGCGGCCCGACGAACAGCAGCTGTTGCGAGCGGCGTCACGCGGGGCCGAACGGGCCGACGGCGACGCCGACGAGCTTTCGATTCAGAGCGCGATCGGCGCGGCAGCTCGAGGTTCGGGTGTGCGTCCGCCATCGGCCATCCGCGATGGCTCACACTCTCTATGTTCGGACCGCCATGCGTTACATGAACTCATGTTGCGTAAAAGAACGCTATATCGATCGCGCCCTGCACGCAAGCGGAAGCGCCCCGCCCGTGCTTTGGCAGTTAGCGCTTTGGGCGCTTTCGAGTAGCGCTTTGGGCGCTTTCGAGAGCGACCGGCCGGCGCGGGCGGCACGCCGCGCTCGAGCGCTTGCGCGAAGACAATCGCGGCGGCGCGCACCGTGGCCGGGGACGCAGTCGGGCCACCGCCTGCGCGATCTCTTGCATCCCCTCAGCCCCGCAGGCTGTGGAGTGAACGCGGCCCCTTCGATGCATGGATAAGTTGTTGATATAGCGTCACTTTCCAGGAGGGAGGCGCATCGCGTAAGGAACCTTCTGTCACCTGAGGTGAGCGTGGCGATTCGCCCTTGACATCCTCAAATCGGCGCGGGCGCCCGCGCTGCGCAGTGGCATCTTTCCAGTGCGAGCGATTATCGCTCTCCAGCAGGAGTGTGATCGAGAGGGCACTGGCGTTGGCGGAGCTGCGCAGCGGCATCTTTCCAGTGCGAGCGATTATCGCTCTCCAGGTAGGAGTGTGAACGACGGGACACTGGCGTTGACGGAGCTACGCGACAGCGGCTACGATTGCTCATGATCGTTGCGTGCTCCTGATGGTGGACGTGCTGTACTCATCAGCCTGGGGCGGGACGCCGTGAAGGAGCTCGATACGCCGGTACATGTAGGAGACGTCCTCCTCGGCAAGTACACGGTGGAGCGCGTGCTCGGCCATGGCGGGATGGGAATGGTCGTGGCGGCGCGCCACCGTGAGCTCGGAGAGCTCTTCGCCATCAAGCTCCTCTTGCCGCGGACGCTCGCCGATGCCCAGGCCACGGAGCTGCTCCTGCGCGAGGCGCGCGCTGCGGTGCGGCTGAAGGGCGAGCACATCGTCCGCGTCCACGACGTCGGCACGCTCGAGACAGGCGCCCCCTACATCGTGATGGAGCACCTCGTCGGGGGCGACCTGCAGCAGATCATCTTCGAGCGCGGGCCGCTGCCCGTCCACGAGGCGGTCGACTATGTGCTGCAGGCCTGCGACGCGCTGGCCGAGGCGCACGCCCAGGGGCTCGTGCACCGCGACCTCAAGCCGGCCAACCTGTTCCTCACGCGCCGGCCGAGCGGGGCCCCGTTCGTCAAGGTGCTCGATTTCGGCATCTCCAGGCGGATCACGCCCGACGCCGCGGAGCTGACCAACAGCCGCGCCCTGCTCGGCTCCCCTTTTTACATGGCGCCGGAGCAGATGGTCCGCGCCAAGCGCGTGGACCCGCGGAGCGACGTCTGGTCGATGGGCGTGGTCCTGCACCATCTGGTGACGGGGATGCTGCCCTTCCCCGGAGAGACGCCGGGCGGTGGGATCTGCCGCCCGGAGGAGGGTCAGGTGCCCTGCTACGACCATTTCCACACGAGAGTCACCCTCACGTCCGACTGGAAGCACTTCAAGATTCCCGTCGAGTGTCTCACCCAGACCGGCTATGGCATCTTCGACGCGCCCGCGCAGGACGGGCTCCGGGACATACAGTTCAACTTCAGCGCGGGCCAGGCGTTCAACTCGACCGCGCTGCCGCGCACCTTTCTGCGTAGGCGGCCGGTGTGAAGCCGACCTGGACCTTGAAGTCCCGGATCAGGTGCGCCTGATCGTGATACCCGAGCTCCTGCGCGAGCGCCGCCCACGCGACGGGGGCGCCCGAGGCCACGCGCTCGGCGGCCTCCTGCACGCGTGACCGCCGGATGATCCACTTGGGCCCGACGCCGACGTACCGTTCGAACGCGCGGTGCAGCGTGCGGACCGAGACGCCCGCGATCCGGGCGAGATCCTCGGCGCGGTGGATGTCGCGATCGCCCTGCGCGCGGACGGCGAGCGCCATGGCCTCGTCGAGCCCGGCGTCCTCCGGGCCCTTGCGCGCGCGCAGGAGCTCCTCCACGGCGCGGATCGCGATGGCATCGTCCGCCTGGTCGAGCACGGCGCGCTCGAGCGGCTCGGCCACGCTGCCAAAGATCTCGACGAGCGGGACGACGCTGTCGACCAGCCGGCGCATGGGGAGGGGCGCGAAAGGGAAGAAGCCGCCCGGCTTGAACTTCGTCGCGACGACGCGCCCCGTCCCCTCGAGCCGGGCGACCTCGCGCCGGGTCCCGATGCCGTGCACCGCCGAGCCCGGCGCCTCGATGGCCAGGTTGACGCAGGGGTGCGGCAGGATCTCCTGCTCGAACGGCGCGGCGAGCGCCCAGCGGACGACCCAGTGCCAGTCGACGAGCCTGGCCAGGTCGGGCGCGGGAGCGTGGCGGTGCAGCTCGAAGCGCTGGAGACCCGCGGCGGGGTTCAGGATGCCGCGGGTGGGGTCCGCGGGGGTGACGTTCGCGCTCATGATCGCCTGTGGCGCTCTTTTACAATACCGCGCCTGCGCCTGACAGTAGCGTCCGCCCCGGAGGCAGCAACATGGCTGATTCGACCACGACCCCGAGGGGCAACCTCGTCTTGTTCCATTCACCGAACTCGCGCTCGATGGGCACGCGCATCCTGCTCGAGGAGCTGGGCGCGCCGTACGAGCTGCGCGCCCTGAACATGAAGGCCGGGGAGCAGCGGAAGGCCCCTTACCTCGCCGTGAACCCGCTCGGGAAGGTGCCCGCGATCCTGCACGACGGCGCGCTCGTCACCGAGCAGGTAGCGATCGTCATCTACCTCGCCGATCTGTTCCCGGAGGCGGGCCTGGCCCCGGCCATCGGGGATCCGCAGCGCGGGCCGTATCTCCGGTGGATCGCGTACTACGGGTCGTGCTTCGAGCCGGCCATCGTGGATCGGGCGATGAAGCGCGACCCGGCGCCGCCCTCGACGTCGCCGTACGGAGACTTCGATACGATGTTCGGTGCGGTGGCGGAGGCGCTCCGGAAGGGGCCGTATCTGCTCGGCGACCGGTTCTCCGCGGCCGATGTCCTCTGGGGCGGGGCGCTGGACTGGATGCTGAAGTTCAAGCTCGTGCCCGAGCTGCCGGAGGTCAAGGCCTACGTCGCGCGGGTGTGCAGTCGGCCGGCGTTCGCGCGGATCGCGGCGAAGGACGCAGAGCTCGCCGCGGCGCACGAGGCCGCGGTCGCGGCGGAGGCACGGGCGAGCTGATCCTGCCCCACCCCGCTGACGCGGTGCTCCGAAGGGGCCTCGTCAGCCCTGTCCTCCCCCGGGTTCGAGGGCACCTGCGGGCCGGTCAATTGGAATTGACACCCGACATGTGATCGTTCACATTGCTCCAGGGGATATCCTTTTGCTTTGCTCTGGACGGGGCGTCATGCGCACCGAGACCATCCCCTGAGCTCATCGCGGAGTCGCCACGGGGCGATTGCCGTAAGACGGATCTCGCAATCACCAAGGGGTGCAGACCATGCCCAGACCAGGTGCTCGTTCCTCTTTCCCCGCCATCGCCTTGCTGGTCCTCGCTTGCTCGTCCGAGACAGGCTCGCCCGGTACGGGAGATGGCGGAAGCGGCCAGGTCACGGGCGGCGGCGCCCCCTCCACGGGCGGCGGCGCACCCTCCACGGGCGGGGCAGACGCTTCTTCGAGCGGCGGGGATGGCACGACAGGTGAATCGACCGGGGGCGCACCGTCGACCGGGAGCGAATCGTCGACCGGGGGCGGTGGCATGGGAACCGGCGGCGCTGAATCGCCCATCGGCAACCCGAGCCCTGGCTGTGGCAAGTCGGGGCGGCCCGCAAACGGAACGGTGACGGTCGACAATGATCACATCTACACGTTCCCTGAAAGTTACGACGGCAGCACCCCTTTCCCCCTCCTGGTGGGCTTCCACGCCTGCGGCAACCCGATTGACCAGTTCATCAACCTCACCCGGGGGTCGGCTTTCGAGACGGAGTACGTGCGCGCCGTGGGAAGGTCGTCGGACTCGGGTGGCTGCTGGAACTACAACAACGACATCGCCAAGGTCCTTCGAATTCACGACGACCTCATGGACAACTACTGCATCGACATGGACCGTGTGTTCGCCACCGGCCACAGCTCCGGCGCCCAGATGATCGTGCAGATCTTGACGCACAAGTCCGACGCCGATCACATGAACTTCAGGGCGGTCGCACCCGTCGCGGCCTCCGATTACGGCGCGCTGCAGGTGCCCATGCCCGCGATGTACATCCAGGGCAAGAACGACACCGTCCGCGGCGGGGACGGGGCGAGCACGGTCGCCAGGTTCCGCACCGCCAACATGTGCGAGATGAGCTCGACGCCGTACTCCGAGGTCATGGGCTGCCAGAGCAGCGGCAGGACGGTGAACCCCGGCTGCATCTCCTACACTGGCTGTTCGGAGCCGACGATCTGGTGCTCACACGACGATCCCGCGTACAGCAATACGAGCCACGGCGTGCCGTGCTTTGCCATCCAGGCGATGTACGACTTCTTCGCTGACGTGCTGTAAGGACGTTCCGGGCCCGCTCTTCCGTGGTCCTCTATCACCCGCGTCAGCGCTTGCTGCAGTCGCCGGATTTCCTCTACCGCATCGAGTGGGGCACGCCCGATCCCGCGCGCCCCGAGCTCCACCAGCTGGCGGGCGACGAGACGGCGACCCGGCTCTCGTACCTGCTCCGGGGCACGATGGCCGACGAGCGGCTGCGGCTTCTCGTCGAGCTCACCCAGACGGACGCTTTCCTCTACATGGCTGCCTGACAGGAGCGAGGGGTATGTCGAAATTCCGCTTGAGCCGACGTGCCATGCTGCGGGGCGCCGGCGCCATCGCCGTCGCGCTCCCGTGGCTGGAGATCATGGGAACCGAGCGCCCGGCGCGCGCACAACCCGCCCCCGCCCGGCGCTTCCTCGCCGTCTACACGCCCGGCGGGACCGTGATCGACCGCTGGCGTCCGACCGGCACCGAGACGAGCTTCACCCTGGGCCCCATCCTGGCGCCGCTCGCGCCGGTGCAGGACCGGCTGCTCGTCCTCGACGGCCTCGACATGAAGAGCGCGCGCGGGGAGCAGCACCAGAGCGGGATCATCGCCTGGCTCACGGGCACGCCTCAAGAGGGCTCCCCGAGCGGCTACGGGAAGGGGCCGTCCATCGATCAGGTGATCGCCTCCCGGATCTCCGCCGGTCGGACGGCGAAGGCGAGCATCCAGCTCGCGGTGCGCTGGGCGACGGGCAAGTCCCACGGCCTGATGACGCCGATGAACATCGCCAACTTCGAGGACACCGCGCCGTACAGCCCCATCCCGCCGCGCCTCGATCCGGTGGAGATCTTCTCCGAGCTCTTCGGCACGCTGGACCCCGGCGCCAGCGACGACGCCGCCCGTCGCCTCGCGCGGAAGCGATCGATCCTCGACTTCCTCGACCGGCGCTACGCCGCCCTCTCCGCGCGGCTCGGCGCCGCCGACCGGCAGAAGATCGACCAGCACCTCACGAAGATCCGCGAGATCGAGATGAGCCTCAGCAACCTGCCGGCCACGACCAGCGCCTGCCAGCCCCCGGATCTGGTCGACACGTCGGACTACAACCCGAGCGCGGGGCTCAACTCGGACGACACCGGCTCGATCAAGGACACCTCGACCGACGCGGCGATCCCCAAGGTGGGCAAGCTGATGACGGACATGCTGGTGATGGCGCTCGCCTGCGACATCACCGCGGTAGGCACCCTGCAGTGGAGCGACACCGAGGCGAAGTACACGTTGCCGTGGCTGAACCTGGCCGAGCACCACCATTTCTACCAGGAAATGGGCGGCTTCAGGCCGGCCGAGTGCGAGCTCATCTACACCTGGTACTCGGAGCAGCACCTCTATCTCTTGCAGGAGATGGAGAAGGTCGACATGGGCGGGCACTCGCTGCTCGACGAGAGCGTCGTCTTCTTCGGCTCCGAGATCTCGGATCCGGCGAGCCACAAGAAGACGGACATGCCGTTCCTGCTGGCCGGCGGCGGCGGGGGCCTGCGCACCGGGCGCTGGGTCCGGTACCCGAGCCTCCCGCACAACAACCTGCTCGTCTCGATCTTGAACCTGTTCGGCGACACCCGGACAAGGTTCGGCGCGCCGGAGTACTGCACCGGGCCGCTCACGAACCTCACGTAGGCATTTCCCGCGATGCCTGGCTGAAGGCGAGCTCCACCGCCGGCGCGAACGGCCGCCGCGGGAGATCCAGCGCCCCAGCGCCGGCGCCGACGCGACGGCGGTCAGCGCGCCTGGACCATGGGCGAGGGGATGCTGACGGAGGAGACGATGACGATCCATGGGAAGGAAATTCCGCTCGGGTGAGGTGGGATCTCTCGCCGGGGGCTACTAGCCGCTTTTTGCCGTCTGGATTCGGGACGATGTCGGTGTTCTGGTTCGCGTGGTAGCTCGCGGTCGTTGCTCCCCTCTCGACGTTCGAGCGGTGAACGCTTACGAGCAGAGATTCGAACCGCCAAGACACCAAGGACGCCAAGAACAGGACATCATCTTGGCGTCCTTGGTGTCTTGGCGGCTCATCTCTCGCTTGATCAACGTGATCGGTACGCTAGAAGCGCTCGAGCCCGCGGTGACTTCGAGTCGCCACGGGCTCGCTGGGGGGCTCCGACCGGGATGTCGCCGCCTCTGCCCGAGAGTTCCTTCCGGGAGCGCGAGGAGGGGAGCGGAGCTACTCCTCGAGCGTCAGCAGGCCGAGCTTGTAGGGCAAGCGGCCGTAGTCCCCCCCGACGCTCGGATCCCTCCCCTGGTAGAGGAACCTCATGTTGCACGCGCTGATGGTCATTCGCTCGTCGTGCCCGGAGCGGATCAACTCGCCGTGGCTGATGTCATCGCTCCAGTCCCCGCCCTCGTATGTCACGTTTGCGGGGCCGGCGAAGGGGTTCGCCTTGGTATCGGCCAGGGGAGCCCAGGGGCCATCGAGGCTCTCGGAGGTCCACGACCTGAAGAAGCGAGGGCTGTTGTCGAACGCCTCCACGAGGAGCAGGTACTTGTTCGAGCCATCCACCTTGTAGACGTTGCTGGCCTCGAACAAGAGCCCCTGGCTGGGGGCCGTCATGACGACCTCATAGCCATCGAAGTTCGGGAAGTTGTCGATGCTGACCTTCGAGCGGTAGAGCTTTCCGTCGTCCCGCGAGAAGAAGAGGTAGCAATTGGCGTCGTCGCAGATGTTCCAGAAGTCCAGCGCGCCGAGGGTGCTTCCCATGGCGCCTGGCTCGCCTCGGAGCAGCGCCTGGGGCCGGCTCCAGCCGTTCATGTTGTTGATGTCGTCGTTGGTCGAGTACCTGCCGTTCCACTGGTAGATGAGGTACCACTTGTTGTGCGGCCGGAAATAGAAGACCTGGGGCGCGACAGTGCTGCCGGTGGGCCAGCTCGCCATGTAGTGCTGCTCAGCGGCGTTCGCCTGAGGGATGTCCGTGAAGTTCAAGTACACCGACTGCCACCCGCCGTTGCCCGAAGTGGTGTCGAACACGGTGGCAAATACGTGGTACTTGTCCTCGAAGTACACGATCGTCGGGTCCTTGACGGAGGCGAAGGTCCGGCCAGCAGGCGGCTTGGGGGTGATCACCGGCTGCCCCGACTTCCACCTGAACGTGGTGGGCAGGTCGCAGACCGTCGCCGAGCCGCCTGTGCCGGCACCCCCGGTGCCCGGAGCGCCACCGCTCCCCACAGTCGTCGCGTCGCCGCCCGTGCCCGTGGTGCTTCCCACGCTCGCGCCGGGGCCCGACCCGCCTGTGCCCGCTCCCCCTACGCCCGTCGTACCGCTGGCGCTCGTCGAGCTCGCGCCCGACGTCGGATTCTCCGTGCCACCCGTCCCGGTAGCGGACTGATCCCCTTCCGCCGGGTCGCTGCTGCAAGCGGCGAGCGCCGCGAGCACACAACCGAGGGCAGAGAGACGGAGGATGGGACGGGACGGAGTCAGGGATTGGCGGAGCAAATCGAAGTGAGTGTTCATCCTGGTCTCCAGAGGGATGCCCAATCGGGCCAGCGAGCTCCTCAGAGCCCGACCATCGGGTTAACGCACATGAGGAAGAAGGGCCGGCGCACATGACGGCCTGTGCAGGGCAAGGCGGAAGGATCCGTGGAGCTCCAACTGTGAACGTTCACACGGCCGACGTCAAGCAAAACCCGACGCACGGCCATCCTCGATCCCGATCGGCGCGCAGCGGCAGCCGGCGGCGTGCCCGCGTGAGCTGCCATACGAGGAAGGAGGCTTCCTCGGAACATGGCGTCCGCGACGTCGACCCTGCTGGCTCCCGCAGCCGCCGACCGTGGCTGTGCGGCCGGACACGTCGCAGGAGCTCCGGCATCGCCTCGCGAGAGGGCGCGTGAGCAAGACAAGCCTGATCGCGGCGGGGGAGCCCACCAGCCGTGTCCTCCCTCGGGCTGGAGTACCCGCGCGCTGATCAATCGAGGTTGACATGGCGAATGTGAGCGCTCACAATTATCTTGAACTGTATTCTTTTGCTTCACTCAGCCCCGGGACCGCGCGAGCTCTCGCGGTGTCGCTCGGGCGCGAGCTCACGAGCTCCCTTGGTGCGCGAATTGTCCAGCGTCGACCGATCGTGGACCAGACGTTGCGGGTCAAACCGAAGCCGCGCTCGATGATGGAGTGGACAAGACAGATCTGATCGATGGTCGTTGCATCGATGGTGATGCCGAGGGGGCTGCTTGGCCACGAGAGCTTAGTCAGGAGAGAACGATGATCGCTCCGTCTTTTTCGATGACCGGCTCGCCGCGCTGGAGGCGGGCGCTCGGCGCGGGGCTCTGCGTCGCGACGCTCCTGCTCGCGGGGTGCACGGGCTCCCTGGGCGATGCGGAGGCGGGCGACGGCCCTGTGCCGGGCGGCGCGACGCAGTCGCAGGTCGCCGAGCGCAGCATGTTCCCTCGGCTGAGCCACGCGCAGTGGGAGAACACGGTGCGCGATCTCCTGCGCCTCGACGACAGGCCTGGTCTCTCGGCGTCGTTCACGACCGATCCGCTCGGCGGCGTGTTCGATAACAACGAAGCTGCGCTCCGGGTGACGCCGGGTCTCTGGAGCGATTACCAGCGCGCCGCCGAGGAGCTCGCGGCGATGGTGGCCGAAGACCAGGCCAAGCTCGCCCGGATTGTGCCCGCGGACCTGCCGGCCGAGCCGGAGGCGCGGGCGCAGGCGTTCGTCGAGCGGTTCGGCGAGCGGGCTTTCCGGCGCCCGCTCACGGCCGACGAGCGGGACACGTACCTCGCGCTGTTCGACCGCGGCAAGGCGCTCTTCGAGGGCGAGGACCCGTTCGTCGCCGGCGCGCGCGCGGCGCTCGAGGCGTTCTTGCAATCGCCCCATTTCGTCTACCGGGTCGAGCTCGGCGCCGGGCCGGCGAAGGGCGGGCTCATCCCGCTGAGCGGGTACGAGATCGCGACCAAGCTCGCGTACCTCTTCTGGAACACGATGCCCTCCGACGAGCTCCTCGCGGCGGCGAAGGCGGGCGAGCTCTCGACCCACGAGGCAGTCCGCGCCTACGCCGAAGGCATGCTCGAGGACCCGCGCGCCCGCGAGGTCGTCGGCGCGTTCCACCGCCAGCTCTACGACTACGAGCAGTACCACGACCTCAACAAGGACCAGGCGCTCTACCCCGAGTTCGTCCCCGAGATGGGCGACGACATGCAGCGCGAGGCGGAGCTGTTCGTGGATCACATCGTCTTCGAGAAGGAGGGCGGTCTCACCGACCTGCTCACCGCCCGCACCGCGTTCGTGAACGACCACCTCGCGGCGGTCTACGGCGTCGATGGGGAGTTCTCCGATGGCTTCAAGCAGGTGGAGCTCGACGAGGCCGAGCGCTCGGGGCTGCTCACGCGCCTCGGCTTCCTCGCGGCGAAGGCGACGGCGCGACAGCCGGACTCGATCCACCGCGGCGTCTTCGTGAACCTCAGGATCCTCTGCGCCGCGCTGCCGCCGCCGCCGGACAACGCGACCGGGCTGCCGCCGGGCGAGCAAGCGACCAACCGCGAGCGCGTCGAGGCGCACACGGGCAAGGGGACGTGCGGCGAGGCGTGCCACGGGACGATGATCAACCCTGCAGGGTTCGCCTTCGAGCATTACGACGCGATAGGCAAATACCGCACGACCGACAACGGCGTGCCCGTCAACGCCGCGGATATCTATCATCTCGGCGGCGAGCCGAGGAGCTACGCGGACGCGATCGAGTTCAGCCAGGTCCTCGCCGAGAGCAGCGAGGCGCACGCGTGCTACGCGAGGCGCTGGGTCGAGTTCGCCCAGGGCCGCGAGGTGGGCGCGAAGGACCGGGAGCTCATCCAGGAGCTCGGCGAGGCGTCGCACGGCGGCGCCTCGACCAAGGAGCTCATCCTGCAGATCGTCTCATCCACTTCCTTCCTCGCTCGCGTTCCCGCGGAGGCGCAATGATCACCCGACGACGTGTGCTTCGAGGCCTGTTTGGCGTCACGGTCGCTCTCCCGTTCCTGGAGACCTTCGCGCCCCGGCGCGCCGCGGCAGGCACGGGCGACGTGCCGCCCTTCGCGATCTTCATGCGCCAGGCGAACGGCGTGGCGCAGGCGGCCGGCGACGAGCCCGAGATGTTCTGGCCCAGCGAGACGGGCCCGCTGTCCAAGGAGTCGCTGGAGCGGGACAGCGACCGGGCGGTGAGCGAGCTCAAGGACCACGCGAGCAAGCTGATCATGGTGCGCGGCATCAACTTCGCGTTCCCGGCCAACGGGTGCGGCCACTCCGGCGGCGGCAACCAGTGCCTCACGGCCGCGCGCGTGTCGGACAGCCCGAGGGGCAACGAGTCGCTCGCGATGGGCGAGTCGATCGACAACCGCATCGCGACCGAGCTCAACCCGCCAGGCGTCGAGCCGCTCACGCTCTACGCGGGCAAGATGGCCGGCTACATCAACGAGGTGCTCTCGTACCGCGGGCCGAAGCTGCTCCGCGCCGCCGAGCGCAACCCGTTCAACGCGTACCAGAAGCTCTTCGGTCTCGCCGACGTGGACACCGAGGTCCAGCAGTCGCTGACCGCGCGCCGCACCAGCGTCAACGACCTGGTGCGCGGGGAGATGCAGGCGCTCATGAGCCGGAAAGACCTCAGCAAGAGCGATCGCGAGCGGCTGAAGCTCCACTTCGACAGCATCCGCGACCTCGAGGTAGCGCTCGCGTGCGAGCTGCCGGCGGAGCGGGTCGCCGAGATGGAGGCGATCTCGCCGAAGGTCGGCAGCTCCGATAACATCGAGGCCGTCGCCCGCATGCAGATGGACATCATCGCGCTCGCGATGGCGTGCGGCGTGACGCGCGCCGCGACGCTCCAGGTGGGCGACGGCAACGACGGGACCGAGTACACGATCAACGGCGTCCGGCAGAAGAGCTACCACAAGATCTCCCACCGCATCGACAGCGACGGCGCCTCGGGCCCGCCCATCGAGGGCGCTCAGGAGCTGCATCACCAGATCGACCGGATCCACGCTCGGATGTTCAAGCACCTGCTCGACCGGCTCTCGTCCTACGAGCTCGGCTCCGGGACGCTCCTCGACCACGGCGTGGCGGTGTGGCTCAATGACAACGCCGACAAGTACCACGGGTTCCGGAAGGTCCCGTACATCCTCGCCGGCAGCGCCGCGGGCTACCTGAAGACCGGCCAGTTCGTCGACGTGAAGGTCAACAACAACAAGCTGCTCAACACGATCGGCACGGCCGTCGGCTGCACCAACGGCCAGGGAGGCCCGCTCGACAACTTCGGCGACGAGAGCCTCGAAGGCGGGCTCGTCGACCCGATCATCGCCTGATCGCGCATTCGCCGCGCCCGCGGAGCCCCGGCGGGGCTCCTTCGATCGCTCATCAAGGAGGGTTCGCCGCGCGCGACACGCGTGTCGCCGTGCTCGTGCTCACCACAGGACGCGGAGGAATGACACCTCGGCGGCGAGGCGACCCGGCTCAGGGCTCCGGCGAGTCGAGGCGCAAGAACGCCTGGGTGCGGAAGGTGCGCTTGCTGAGCTTCCAGCCGGAGGGCGTCCAGACCGCCTCGTTCTCGTACGTGCCGTGCGCCACCTGGACGCTGCTCAGCGGGTCATAGATGTGCGTCGCGATCAGGTACGAGGTGATCTTCGCCCGGTGGCCGCCAGGGAGGATGTCGACACGAATGTTGCTGATCAGGTGCTGCGTGGCGACATAACCGGACTGCGCGAACAGCTCGTCGATGAAGTCGGCCCAGGCCTCGGCGCTCGGCACCGAGACGACCGGCGGATCATCCGGCGCGGCGCCGGCTTCCCAGATGATGACCGGGGCGTTCGGCGTGAAGCACCTCGCATAGATCTGCTTGCCCTTCTCCAGATCACCACGGCCGATCGCGTCGGTCCCGGCCGCATAGCAGTATTCGAGCTGCTCGATCTCGTGCAGCGCCTTGAGCTCCATCACGCCGCTCGGAGGCGTGCCCTCGGCGGGCCTCGCGACAAGGACGGTGACAGCGCCCGCCAGCGCGACCGCGGAGACAACCGGCAAGACACGACGCAGAAAGCTGCTGACACGACCGCTGTTCGTGCTCATGGACCTCACCCCTTTCGCTGGGTGCTCACACATTGCAAAGATCAAAGAAGCAATATAAATATTCTTTCAAATCCAGTCAAGCGATCTCCACGGACGGAACCCGGGCTCCGGTACCTGGTTTGATGTCGTACTCCCGGCGTTCGAGCTGCACAGGCCGAAGCGCAGGTGCGGAGTCATCGCCGCGGCGGCGCTCCCCGGCGACGTCGGCGCACTCTGTCTGTCAGGCCGCCCGGATCGCCGCGCGGCCTCGGCCGCGCGCCGCGGCGAGCTCGATCCGCGCTCCACCGCGCCGCGGCGCAAGGGTTGGTCCCCTACCTGGCGACGCCGGCGGGAGGGCTCGCGCAGGGCGGCCCGTCAGCCCCAGGCGCGCCGCCTCGTCTCGACGCCCATCCTTCGAATGCAGTGCTCGAGCCCCTGCCGCAGCGTCGAGCGCGTCTCGATCGACGTGAGATCCACGCCGAGCCCGACGATGGTCTGCGCGATCGCCGGGTGGATCCCCGTGATGATCCCCTCGGCGCCGAGGAGCTTTATGGCTCCGGAGAGCCTCATGAGGTGGTTCGCTGTCTCGGTGTCCATCGCGTCGATCCCGGTGAGATCGATGATGGCATAGCGCGCCTGCGTCCGGACGACCTCGCGGAGGACCCCCTCCATCACGTCGGCGGCTCGCGTGCTGTCGAAGATGCCCACCAGGGGCAGCGTGAGGACGCGGTCCCACACCTGGATGATCGGCGTCGACAGCGAGCGGATGACCTGCTGCTGCCGCTGGATGAGCTCCAGCTTCGCGCGGAGCTCCTGCTCGGTGCGCTTCGCGGCCGTGACGTCGAGGGTGACCCCCGCGACGTGGGTGACCTCGCCGCTTTCGTTCTCGATGGGCAGGTACCAGGCCTCCCAGTGGACGCCTTCCAGCTCGTTCACGAAATAAGACATCTTGCCCGCGAGCGCCTTGCGCAGCTCTGCTGTGCCCTCCTCCGGATAGATGTCGAAGATGTTGAGCCCGAGGAACTGCCCCGGCTTGAGCCCGGCGGCCGCGAGCCCCCTTCCGTCATGATGGACGAAGACCCCTCGCCGGTCGATCGCCCACAGACAGATAGGGAGCTGGTCGTTGATCGCCCTGAGGAGCTTGAGCTTTATCTCCTGCTCGATCCGCTCCTCCGCGTCGCGGAGCGAGCCGTAGACCTCTTCCCTCTCGGGCACCCACCGCGCGGTGCAGTGGAAGAACTTGAACGATCCATCCGACGTCTTCAGCCGCAGATCGAGGACCATGGGCTCCGCCGCGCCGCGGAGGCGCGCCCACGCCTCGTCGAACGAGCGCCGATCGTCAGGATGAACCAGCGGGGCGAGCCCGGCTTGCGAGGCCGCGTGGAGCTCCGGGCTCAGCGCTCGCGTGAGCGCGCGGCTCGTGCGGAGGAGCGAGCCACCCTCGCTGGCGATGAAGACCAGCTCCATACAGTGCAACAAATAATCGTCGATCGTGCTGGTCGTGCTGTCAGGCGGGGCCATCCGACCCGGCAGAGTACAGCGTTCAAGCAGCCAGTGTCGAGGCGTGGAGCACCTCGCGCTCCGAGGATTTCCTCCCTGTATGCCCGCTCACGCTGGCCACGAACCGTATCGAGCGATTCCGCCTCGCATCCAAGTGCGCGTCTGTGGGTGGCCACCTGAGGAATTTCCTCATCTGGCAGCCATTTTCAGCAGGCAAATTGAACAGGGAGGCGGGGAGACAGGGAGTATTTTGAAGATTTTCGTCCCCGTCTCCCCGCCTCCCTGTGAATTTTCCGAAGAATTTGAGTGCGCGCCTGTGGGTGGCCACGCAAATCATCGCGGATGAGTGCGCGCCTGTGGGTGGCCACGCAAGCCATCGCGGATGAGTGCGCGCCTGTGGGTGGCCACGCAAGCCATACCCGATGCGCGCCGGGGGCCCAGGCCCCGAGGGCGAGGGCCTCGCCCTGCCGCGACTTTTTTTCTCGCCGCCCGAACAGTTTCGCTCCGGCGCGCAGTCTTGAAGGGGAGAGGGGCGCCGATGCCCCCAACGACCCGGAGCACCCTGATGAAGCTCTACGATTTCGCCTACTCGCCCAACTCTCGCAAGGTCCGCGCCGTCGCCTACGAGCTCGGCATCGAGCTGGAGCACGCGCACGTCAACATCCTCAAGGGAGAGTCGCGCGCTCCCGCGTTCCTCGCGAAGAACCCGAACGGCCGCGTCCCCATCCTCGAGGACGGGGATTTCGTCCTCTGGGAGTCGAACGCCATCATCCGCTACCTCGCCGCCAGGCAGGGCACGTCGCTCGTGCCGGCCGGCGCCCGCGAGCAGGCGGACGTCGATCGATGGCTGTCGTGGCAGCTCGCGTACCTCAGCCCGGCGACCACGAAGGTCGCCTTCGAGCGCGTCGTGAAGCGGCTCACGGGGCAAGGAGCGCCCGACCAGGCCGTGATCGACGCCGGCACGGCCGAGTTCGCGCAGTGCTCGGCGGTGCTCGACGCGGCGCTGGAGGGCAAGGAGTACGTCACGGGGCGCCTGTCGCTGGCCGACTTCGCGCTCGCCGCGCATTACTACCTGACCCCGACCTACGGCCTCGACCTCGCCCCGTACCCGCGGGTCGGCGCCTGGCTGGAGCGCATGCTGTCGCGGAGCAGCATGCAGCGCGCGGCCGCTGACGCGCAGGCGAGCATGCAGTAGTCCTCACCGCCCGCCCAGAGCGCCATGCACCACGAGATGGACCCGTCGTTCTTCGAGGCGATCGAGCCGCTGCGCGGCGCGCTGCGCCTCCACTGCTACCGCATGCTCGGCTCGTCGCACGACAGCGACGACATCGTGCAGGAGACGCTGCTCCGCGCGTGGCGCGCCCGGGACAGCCTGGAGGACCGGGCGCTGCTCCGGCCGTGGCTCTACCGGATCGCGACCAACGCCTGCCTCGACGAGCTGAAGCGCCGGCCGAGGCGAGCGCACCCTGCGGACGCCGGCCCCGCCGCCGATCCGCTCGCGCCCATCGCTGCGGCGAGTGAGGAGCCGGAGTGGCTCGAGCCGGCGCCGGACGCGTGGCTCGAGGGCGCGGGCGAGGCCAGCCCCGCGGCCAGGTACACGCTGAAGGAGAGCGTCGCCCTGGCGTTCGTCGCGGCGCTCTCGATCCTCTCGCCGGCGCAGCGCGCGACGCTCCTCCTGCGCGACGTGGTCGGCCTCTCGGCCGAGGAGACGGCCAGCGCGCTGGGGATCGGCCTCGGGGCGGCGAACAGCGCGCTGTTCCGCGCGCGCAAGACGGTCGAGGAGAAGCTCGGCGGCCGGGACGCATCCGCGTTCGCGGGCGCCGCGACCGCGGTGGATGAGGCGCTGCTGGCGCGGTACGTGCGCGCGTTCGAGGACGCCGACGTCGGCGCGCTGGTGGCGCTCCTTCACGAGGACGTCAGGACGACGATGCCGCCCTCGCCGACGTGGATCGCCGGGCGGGCGGCGAACGAGGTCTTCTTCCGGCGCATATTCGCGACCTTCCGGAGCTCCGCGCCGCGGGCGGTCCGCACGGCGGCGAACGGGCAGCCGGCGCTCGCGCTCTATCGGCGGTTCGCGCCGGGGGAGGCGCCGAGTCTGCATGCGATCCAGGTGCTCACCGCGCGCGCGGGGGCCATCGCGAGCATCGATCACTTCATGACCCGTGAGGTGTTCCCTGTGTTCGGCTTGCCGGCGGAGCTGCGCCTCGGGTGATGCCGAGGGGGCGGCTGTGTCGCCCCCTCCGGCCACGATCTCCGCCGGGGCCGCGGCTCGCCGCCGGCGCAGGCGATCGCGCTGGAGACCATGAAGACGAGCGGGATGACGAGGCGACAGCGCATCAGCTCCACCTTTCCAGGAGGGAAGAGGGAAAGCGAGATGATCCGGGATGTCAAGGCCGTATCGCCGCGCCACCTCGGGTGTTCGGAGATCCCTTGTGCGATCCGCCCCCCTCCTGGAATGGTGATGAACTATCCTCATCGAGTCATCGACGCATCGGAAGGGCGGCCTCCGCGCCACAGCCTGCAGGATGCGCGTCGTGCAGAGTAGAGAGAGAGCTCGGCCATGATGAAGACGCTCACCTTCTTGCATTACCTCGCCCGTGCATATCGCCACATTCGATCGGCTCCTTGCCGAGATGGCCCCGACCATCCCCGCGAAGCACGTGGTGGACGAGAGCCTCCTGCGCGACGCCCGGGCCTCGGGCCTCACCCCCGAGGTGGCCCGCCGGATCGACAAGGCGATCCTGAGCGCGATCGCGGGCGGCTCCGCGGTCGTCCTGTGCACGTGCTCGACGATCGGCGGGTGCGCGGAGCGCGCCGGCCAGAACGCTGGCCATCCCGTGCTCCGCGTCCATCGCGCGATGGCGGAGCGCGCTGTCGCTGCCGGCGGACGCATCCTCGTCGCCGCGACGCTGGCGAGCACCCTCGCCCCGACCCGCGAGCTCTTGCTCGAGGTGGCCGCTCGGGCCGGGAGGGCGATCTCGGTCGTCGAGGCGCTCTTCGAGGAAGCGTGGGCGCACTTCGAGCGCGGCGATCAAGCGGGATACCTCCAGGCGATCGCGGCGAAGCTGCGCGACGTGGCGCCGTCGGCCGACGCGGTCGTCCTCGCGCAGGCATCCATGGCCGACGCCGTGGCCCTGTGCCCCGATCTGCCTGTTCCCGTCTTCAGCAGCCCACGTCCAGGGCTCGAGGCGGCCATGCGGGCGTACAGTGCCGTGGTCCAGCCGTCATGACCGCGAGCGCGACTCGAGATGGTCAGTCGCTGAGCGTGTCGATGCCGAGGCGGTGCTCCGCCTCGCTCCGCGTCCGGCGCTCGATCCAGGACCAGGCCGCGTATCAAAGCGCCGGCGCGTTCACGAGGCGGGCCGCACACCGGCCTTCCTTGCAGAGGCAGCCACCGCCGCAATCCATCGTCCCTGGCCGGCACTCTTGCGTGCACATCCGCCCCTCCTCGCACGCGGGCGCGCTCGCCTTCGCGACGCAGGCGGCCGGGTGGCATCCGCAGACGGGCACACAGTCCGCGTCGCTCTGGCACGGGTCGCTGCCCACGACGATGTTGTCACCCGTCGGAGGGGCTGTCGGCGGCGTGGCTGGCTCCTTTCCCGGAGGCGCGCTCGATCCGGGAGGCTCGCGCGACGAGCCCCCGCACGCGGCGCCGCAGAGCACGGTGGCCAGGAAGATCCCCATCGAGCGCTCGAAGATGTGTCTCATGCACGAGCTCTCTCATGAGTCACCGCGATGTTCAAACGGTTCACGAGCTCGCCTCGGGACAGTCAGCGCGCCGGCTGTGGGACGAGGGCCCCGCGGGCGCGCCTCCGCGCGACGCGCGCGTCTCGGGCCCGCTATAGTGCCTCGCGTGCTCTCCCGCTCCAGGCCACCTGACGCCGCGATCCGCGCCTTCCTCGCCCGCCAGGCGGGGCGGCCGCTCTCGTACGCGGAGGTCGGCTGCACCGGCGCCGGCGGCGGCCCCGCGCGGCCGCCCGCCGGCTTCAACGTCGACCACCACCGCGTCGTGCTCGGCCGTAGCGCCGAGCTCTTCGACCGCGCCGTCGAGGCGCTGCGGCGCTGGGCGCAGTTCCGGCTCGGCTGGGTCGAGCTCTGCTACCCCGACGCGCCCCTCGAGCCCGGCATCACCGTAGGGATCCTCGTCCACGTGCTCGGGATCCACTGGCTCAACGCGTGCCGGATCGTCTACACCGCCGACGAGGCGAGCGGCCCTGTTCGCAGGTTCGGCTTCGCCTACGGCACGTTCGAGGAGCACGGCGAGCGCGGCGAGGAGCGCTTCCTCGTCGAGCACGACGAGCCTTCCGGCGAGGTCGCCTACGAGATCTTCGCCGTCTCCAGACCGAACCACATCCTCGCCAGGCTCGGCGCTCCCTACGCGCGCACCGTCCAGCGGCGCTTCGCCCGCGACTCCATGAGCGCCATGCGCCGCGCCGTGGCCCCCTCACCGCGCGGCGAGCCGGGCCCGGCGCGCTCCCCGTGACCCGGCCCCGCCCTCACGCCAGCGCCCGGCCCTCACGCGAGCGCCCCGCCCTCACGCGAGCGCCCGGACAGCGCGCAGCACCGCCTCCACGTCCGCCTCCGAGCTGAGCAGGCTCGGCGCGACGCGGGCGCAGGAGGTCGCGTACGGCGAGGTCGACGCGATGATCTTCCGCTCCCGGAGCCTCTTCACGACGGCCGCGGGCGTCAGCCCCGCGACCTCGAAGCAGACGAGCCCCGCGGAGATCGCTTCGTCGAGCGGCGTGTGCAGCGTGACGTGCGCCATCCCCTTCAGCCCTTCCTTGCACTGCCGGTTCAGGGCATGGATGCGGGCCGCGACCCTGGCCTTGCCGATGCGCCGGTGGAACGCGAACGCCGCGGGCAGCGCCCAGCGGTGATCGAAGGAGTGGAACCCTCCGGGAGACATCATGTTCGCCGTGGTGGGCGGCGCCGGCTGCCCCCGGAGCCAGGCCCCGTATCCCTCCCGGCCGAAGTGCGGAATGCTCGGGCGCAGCATCGGAAAGAGCTCGGCCCTGCCCCAGAGCACGCCCGTACCCCGCGGCCCGAGGATCCATTTATGACAGCCCGCCGAGAAGAAGTCGCAGCCGAGGTCGGCCATCGTGACGTCGTCGACCCCGAAGCCGTGCACGCCGTCCACGCAGCACAGGACGCGGTCGCCCGGCGCCCGCCCCTGGTTCGCCCGGGCGACAACCTCCGCGATGGCGCGCACCGGCGTCTTCACACCCGAGTTCGAGTGAACCCACGTGATCGCCACGACCCGCGTGGCCGGGGTGATCGCCTTCTCGATCGCGCCCGCCATCTCCGTCGCCGTCGCGGCGCTGCTCCGCTCGTACAGCGCGATCTTCCGCACCGTCGCGCCCGTCCGCTCCGCCGCGAGCCGGAGCGACTCGTGCGTGGCGTAGTGGTCGTGCGCCGTCGTGAGGACCTCGTCGCCGGCCCTGAGCGGCAAGCCGAGGTACAGCGAGGCGAGCCCCATCGTGGTGCTGTCCGTGAGCGCGATCTCCTCGGCCCTGACGCCCATGTACGCCGCGGCGGCCTCCCGCACCGGCGCCGGGTCCTCGTGCTCGTCCAGCGCGTCCACCGGATTGTCGTCGAGCTCCCTCCGCAGCGCCTCGATGGCCTCGCGCACAGGTCGCGGGTGCGACGCGAGCAGGAAGCCTGTCATGTGGATCCACGCCGGCGACACCTCGAACTCGTCCCGGACGCGCTGCCACTCGTCCGCGGGCGCCCGTGGCCGGTCGCTCGCGGCGATCGCAGGCTCCGAGGCCGCGCAGCCCGCGGCGCCGAGCGCCAGCAGGCCTTCGAGCAGGCTCCGCCTGGGTAGCTTCGTCATTCTCGTCTCCTCCCTCCGTGCCAGGCGCAGCCGCTCCGGGGCCGCAGGCTCGCTCGCCCGGGAGCGCCGCGCCTCCGCGAGCAGGGGAGCCTCCCCTCCCCGCTCCGCGCACGTCACGGAGTATGCACGGGCGCCGTGGGTAGCGATAACTATTTGAAACAAATGACGTTTTCGCGATGGCAGGCAGCCCGCAACGGTCCGTCGTTTCTGCGCTGTCCCGTTGCGCAGCATGAGCTCGACATTCCCGGATCACCGCAGATCCCTTGTGTGCGGCGCGCATCGCGGGGATACGCCGTCACCACCGGATCCCGGGATGGGCTCCTCCGGTCGCCGCGGTCTCGGCGGATGAGCTTCAGCGGATGAGGTACTTGCCGAGGAACGCCTCGACGTCCCCGGCGAGCGTCCCGACCTCGACGGGGATGCCGGCGGCGCGCAGCAGCGCCACCCCGCGGCCGAGCTGCGCTTTCGCTTCCTCGAGCGTGTTCTGCTCGCCGAACGTCATCGTCCCGAGGCAGAGCTCCGAGACCCGGAGCTCGCTGTCACCCAGCTGTCGGTAGTGCATGGCTGTTCCGTCCGTCCGGGCGTCCCGTACCACGGCCCGGCGGCGTCGTCCACCATAACGGACGCATATTCTTCTATAACGGACAGTCGCGCCACCGGACCAGCTCGAACATCGCGGTCGCGCCGCGCTCCACCACCTCCGCGGAGATGCGCTCGTCCCGGCCGTGGATGCGCGCGGCGTCGGCCATCGTGAAGCGGATCGGCATGAATCCAGATGGCTATGCACAATGTCTACAGGTGCTACCGCGCCGGTGAATCGTCAGGCGAACGTCTGGATGGCTGAATCGTGACCGACGCGTGAGCAACGACCATGAACGACTGCCCAGCACGACCGAAGCATGGGTAAATGTGACGATGGTGCGGCTGATGACGCGTCGGCTGTCCCACCCGGCGGCGGAATCCGCCCTGCTGCCCACCACTGAACCCACCATCCCGCCGCTGCTGGCGCTCTCATCAGCCCGCCCGATGTTAGCGTTGCCGCCGGCCGGGCTCGAAAGCAAAAATCAGGCCATTTGCTGCTAGACATGCTCTCAGGGGGTCGCAACGATACTCACGGATACCCGGGGCAATGCCGGCCGAAGTGGCTCCTGGGCTGGTGGGAAATGGATGCGACCTACGTCATCAAGGAGGTCCTCTCCACGAGCAAGAGAGCTGTGCTCTATCGCGGAGTCCGCGCCTCAGACGGGCAGCCGGTCGTCCTCAAGGTCCTCGCTCCGCAGCACCGCTCGCAGCACCTCACGTGGTTGAAGAACGAGTATTCGATCCAGAGCGCGCTGAATATCCCGGCCGCCGTGAGGCCGATCGCCCTCGAGACCTACGAAGGCAGGCCGGCCCTCGTCATGGAAGACTTCGGCGGCGAGTCGCTCGATCGAGGGGTCGGCCCGCCGATGGACATCGCGGAGTTCCTGCGGCTCGCGATCCGGATCGTCTCGGCTGTGGCGGATATCCATCAGCGGAACGTCGTCCACAAAGACATCAAGCCCGACAACATCCTCGTCCACACCACGACGGGCGAGGTCAAGCTCATCGATTTCGGGCTCGCCTCGACGCTGCCGTGCAATTGGCAGGCGAGCGCTGGCCTCCGGCAGATCGAGGGCTCGCTGCCCTATATGTCGCCCGAGCAGACCGGACGGATGAACCGAGCGCCCGACGAGCGGAGCGACCTCTACTCGCTGGGGGTGACGTTCTGCGAGATGCTCACCGGCAAGCTGCCCTTCCAGGCGGCCGACCCCATGGAGTGGGTGCATTGCCACATCGCCCGCTCGCCCACCCCCCCCGCGGAGAGCGCGCCCTGGGTGCCGGACGTCGTCTCGGCCATTCTCATGAAGCTGCTCGCAAAGGAGGCCGAGGACAGGTATCAGAGCGCTCGCGGGCTCCGGCACGATCTGGAGAGGTGCCTCGAGCCATGGAGCTCCCGCGGCACGATCGAGCCGTTCCACCTCGGCGAGCGGGACGTATCCGACCGCTTCCAGATCCCGCCGAAGCTCTACGGGCGCGACAAGGAGATCTCCGAGCTGCTCTGCGCCTTCGAGCGCGTTGTCCGCGATGGAGTCCCCGAGCTTTTGCTGGTCTCCGGCTACTCCGGCGTCGGTAAATCGGCGCTGGTGCGTGAGCTCGAGAAGCCCATCGTCCGCGAGCGGGGCTTCTTCGCCTCGGGGAAGTTCGAGCAATACAAGCGCGACGTCCCCTATGCCACGATCGTCGCGGCGTTCACCGGGGTCGTTGACGAGATCCTCGCCGAGAGCGAGGAGAAGATCGCCGCCTGGAAAGAGCGGCTCCTCTCGGCCCTCGGCGCGGATGGGCAGCTCATCGTGGACGTGATCCCGCCGGTCGAGCTCATCATCGGCCGGCAGCCGAACGTCCCTTCGCTGCCGCCGGCTGGGGCGCAGAGCCGGTTCAAGCTCGCGTTCCGGCGCTTCATCGGCGTCTTCGCCCGGAGGCCGCACCCGCTCGCGCTCTTTCTCGACGATCTCCAGTGGGCCGACCCGGCGAGCCTCGAGCTCCTTCAGGATTTGATGACCGACGCCGAGGCGCGCCATCTCCTCGTTGTCGGGGCATACCGTGACAACGAAGTGCCCCCCTCGCACCCGCTCACGCTGGCGCTCGACAGGGTGCGGAAGGAGGGCGCGCGCGTCGCCGACATCGTGCTCGGCCCGCTCTCCGGCGAGCACCTCACTGCGCTCATCAGCGATACCCTCCATTGCTCCCGCGAGCGCGCCGCGCCGCTCTCGCGCCTCGTCGAGGAGAAGACGGCCGGCAACCCCTTCTTCGTGATCCAGTTCCTCACCGCGCTCCACGACGAGCGCCTGATCGAGCTCGACGCGCTCGCGGAGGCGTGGCGGTGGGACATGCGGAAGATCCACGCCAAAGGCATCACCGATAACGTGATCGACCTGATGGTCGAGAAGCTCGCGCGGCTCCCTGAGCGAACCCAGAAGGCGCTGAGGCAGCTCGCCTGCGTGGGGAGCACCGCGGAGATCTCCATCCTGACCCGCGCCTTCGGCCGCTCGGAGCTGGATCTCCACGAGGATCTCTCGCCGGCCGTGCGCGCCGGGCTCATCCTCCGCCTGGAGGGCGCGTACCGATTCCCCCACGACCGCGTCCAGGAGGCCGCCTATTCGCTCGTCCCCAAAGGCGAGCGCGCCGCGGCGCACCTCGAGATCGGCAGGCTGCTCCTGTCGCGGACCGCGGCGGAGGAGCGCGAGGAGAAGATCTTCGAGATCGTGAACCAGCTCGACCGCGGCGCCGCGCTGATCACGTCGCGAGAGGAGCGCGAGCGGGTGGCCGAGCTCGAGCTTATTGCCGGCCAACGCGCCAAGAGGTCGACGGCCTACGCCTCGGCGCTCACGTACCTCGCCGCCGGCTCGGCGCTGCTGGCAGAAGATAGCTGGGACCGGCGGTACGAGCTCACCTTCGCGCTGGAGCTCAACCGGGCCGAGTGCGAGTACTTGACGGGCGCGTTCGAGGCGGCGGAAGAGCGGCTCCGTACGCTCGCGCGTGAGGCCAGGGATCTCATCGACGCGGCAGCCGTCGCTTGCGCGCAAATGATTCTCTACGCGACACAGACTCGGAATGATCGGGCGATCGACACCGGCCTGCACTATCTCCGGCGCATCGGAATCGAGTGGTCACCGCGGCCGACGAGGGAGGACGTACGGCACGACTACGAGTGGATGCAGGGGCAGCTCGGGAGTCGCCCGATCGAGGAGCTCCTCGACCTGCCGCCGGTGACAGACGCGCGCTGGCAGGCGACGATGGACGTCCTCACGGCGCTCGTGACACCGGCGGCAGTTAGCGACGAACAGCTCCTCTGCCTCGTGGCCTGTCGGGTGGTCAACCTCAGCCTCGAGCATGGCCACTGCGACGGCTCGTGCCTCGCTTATGTACATCTCGGCACGCTTCTCGGCCCGTTCTTCGGCGACTATCAGGCGGGGTTTCGCTTCGGCAAGCTCGGGCTTGATCTCTTGGAGAAACGCGGGCAGCTCCGCTTCCGCGCCACCGTTTACTGCATGTTCGGGCTGGCCATCAATCACTGGACAAAACCGCTTCGCGGCGGCATCGAGTGGCTCCGGCGCGCCCTCGGCGCGGCCGTGGAGACCGGCGACCTGGTCGTTGCCTGCGGCGCCTCCGAGGCTGTGGTCGCGCTGCTCCTTGCCGGAGGGGAACCGCTCGATGAGACGCAACGGGAAGCCGAGCGATCGCTCGCCCTCACACGGAAGGCGAGGTTCGGGCTCTTCATCGACGTCGGCGTTGGCAAGGAGCGGCTCATCCGCACCCTGCGCGGGCTGTCGCCGTCGTTCTCCTCGTTCAACGACGAGCAATTCGACGAAAACCAGTTCGAGGCGCACCTCGCCGGCGACCCGTCCCTGCTGATGGCCAAGTGCTGGTACTGGATCCGCAAGCTGGAGGCGCGGTTCCATGCCGGCGACCATGCGTCCGCCGTGGCGGCCGCTGCGGTGGCAGAGCCGACCCTCTGGATAACCGGGTACGTTCTTGAAAGGGCCGAGTACCATTTCTATCGCGCGCTGGCGCTGGCCGCCCATCATGACGAGGCTTCGCCTGACGATCGGCGGTCGTACCGCGAGGCGCTGCTCGCTCATCTTCGGCAGCTCGAAGCCTGGGCTTCGAGCTGCCCCGAGAATTTCGGGAGCCGCGCGGCGCTGGTCGCCGCAGAAGACGCGCGCCTCGGCGGCGAGGCGGAGAAGGCGGCGCATCTGTACGAGCAGGCAATCCGCTCCGCCCGTGATGACGGCTTCGTCAACAACGAGGCCATCGCCTACGAGACGGCCGCGCGCTTCTACCGCGCGCGCGGGTTCGACCAGATCGCGGATGGGTACCTGCGCGAGGCCCGCGCCCGCTACGTGCGCTGGGGGGCCGATGGCAAGGTGAGGCAGCTCGACAGGCTCTACCCAGGGCTCGTCGAGCGGAGGCCGCTCGCGCCCACCGCCACGCTCGCGGTCGGGGCCGAGCGGCTCGACGTGCTGTCGGTCGTCAAGGCGTCGCAGGCCATCTCGCGCGAGATCGTGCTCGACGACCTCTTGGCGAGGCTCGTCGAGGTCGTGATCCAGCAGGCCGGGGCGCAGAAGGGATACGTGATCCTTTGCCGAAAAGGCAGCCTCACGATCGAAGCCGAGGCCCTCCTCGACGAGAAGGAGTCGGCCTCCGTGAAGCTCCTCCGCTCGCTGCCGGCGACGCCCTCGCCGCTCTTGCCGGCCTCGATCATCAGCTATGTGTCGCGGACAAAGCGGCACGTGCTCCTCGCGAACGCCGCCGAGGCGCCGACGTTCTCTTCGGACGAGCACATCGCCCGGGCCCGGCCCAAATCGGTTTTGTGCTTGCCGATCCTCAAGCAGGCTGAGCTCGTCGGTATGCTCTATCTCGAGAACAACCTCGTCACCGGCGCCTTCACGAGCGAGCACACGGAGGCGCTCGAGCTCCTCGCCGCCCAGGCGGCTATCTCGCTGGACAGCGCCCTGGGCCTTGCCGAGGAGCACGCGGCGCGGGCGGCGGCGGAGGAGGCGGAGCGCCGTATGGTCTTCCTCGCCGAGGCCAGCGGGCTGCTCAACGAGTCGCTCGATTACGAGCAGGTCCTGGGAAGGCTCGCCTCGCTGTCTGTCCGCGAGCTCGCCGACTCCTTCGTGATCGACGTCATCGAAGAGGGCGAGGTGAAGCGGATCGCGGGGATGCACGCCGATCCGGCCAAGCAGGTGTTCCTCGAGGAGCTCGCGAGGCGCTATCCGCTCCGGCCCGACTCGCGGAGCCCGGCGGCCCGCGCGATCCGGACGGGAGAGCCGGTGCTCCTGCCGACGCTCACGGACGCCGAGATCCGGGCCATATGCGCCGACGGCGAGTATGCGAGGGCCATGCGCGCGATCGGGATGCAGTCCGCGCTCTCCGTGCCGCTCATCGCCAGGGGAAAGCCGATCGGGGCGCTTAACTTCGGCTCTGCCAAGCCGGGGCGCTATGGGAGCGCGGACCTCCGCCTCGCGGAGGAGCTCGCGCGCCGCGTGGCGCTCGCGATCGACAACGCGCGCCTCCACCGCCAGACCGTGGAGGCGCTGCGCCTGCGCGAGGAGTTCCTGTCGGTGGCGTCCCACGAGCTGCGCACCCCGATGACGTCGCTCACGCTCGCGCTCCAGACGATGCTGAGGGCAGGTCGCGCCGCAAAGCCCCTCGCGTCTTCGACCCTGCGGAATCTCATCGAGCTCGCCCACTCGGAGGGCCAGCGGCTGAACCGCCTCATCGATGAGCTCCTCGAGGTCTCCCGGATTGACATGAACGAGCTCTCGCTCGACCTCGCGGAGGTCGATCTGGCGGCCGTCGTCCGCGACGTCGTCACGCGCCTCGAGCTCAACCTCGCGCGGACCAGGTGCGAGGTGTCGATCCACGACGAGGGGCCCGCGGTGGGCGTCTGGGATCGGTCGCGGCTCGATCAGGTGGTGACGAACCTGCTCTCCAACGCGATCAAATTCGGGGCCAGCAAGCCCATCGAGATCCATGTCGGTGACGACGCAGGGATCGCGCGGGTCGTCGTCAAGGATCATGGCATCGGCATCGAGACGGCCCAGACGGCGCGCATCTTCGAGCGCTTCGCGCGCGCCGTCTCCACCAGGCACTATGGTGGGTTCGGCCTGGGGCTCTACATTTCCCGCGCGATCGTCCAGGCGCATGGCGGCTCGATCCGCGTCGAGAGCCAGCTCGGCGAAGGCGCTGCGTTCACGGTCGAGCTCCCATGCGCCGGTCCGCGGAAGGACGGCTGAGCTCTTCGACGCGGCGGTCGAAGCGACCAGCCGGTCGGTCCGGGCTCCGCGCCTGCCGGAGGCGCGGGCGGATGGTGCCGTCGCGCACGGACTGACGCCCGACCACGACGTCATTGTCTCCGCTGCGGCGAGATGCGTTTAACCATTGCGAGCGTGCTCGACCGGGTTTATCATTCTTCCGCTTTCGTCAATCTCTAGAAATTCACCCAGAAGACCTCCGCACAGAACAGACGCGGACGCCGCTGCCGCCGTTCCCGCAGCGGCGTCGATGGCGAGGCCTGCGATCCACCGTGACCCGATGTCATGGCTGAGCGGTTCGGGGTGAAGGGATTTCGGACCGTGCTGGGCGCTCTTCGAGCGCAACGCCGATGATGCCCAGCGCGACGCGCGACGTCGGCGCCCCGGGACGTTCACAAGCGCTCGCGCGTTCGTTCGTGACGTTCAACATCCTCCAGAAGGAGCCAGGAGCTGGATATGAACGGCGCTCTACCTCTGTTGACGTTCATCGCAGTCGCTCTGATCCACGGACCGGCGGCAGCGGTGACATTTTATGTCGATGACACCGGCGACGACGAAAACGATGGCTTGACCCCTGAAACGGCATGGGCGACGCTCCAGCATGCCGTCGACACCATCGGTCCTGGCGATACCGCCCTCGTACTGGAGGGACACTACAAGGGGTGTCGTATCGAGAGCTCAGGCGAGGCCGGCCAGCCCAAGACCCTGCGGGCAGAGCCACCCTGGGGAGCCGTGGTGCTCGAGCCCGGGCCGAACAACCGGCATGACAGCAACATCGAGGTCGAGACGTTCGACGGCGTCGTTGAGCACTGGGTGATCGACGGCTTCGAGATCGTTGACGGCCCCCGCTCCGGCGTCGACGTGCGCGTCACGCGCGACATCACCGTCCAGAGATGCCATGTCTACAACAGCGGGAGAACCGGGATCTTCACGGCGTTCAGCGACGACGTGATCGTCCAGTACAACGAGTCCGAGCTCAACGGCGAGCACGGAGTTTATATCAGCAACAGCGGCGACTTCCCCGTGGTTCGCGGCAATCTCCTCCACGACAACTTCGCGGCCGGTGTTCACATGAACGGCGACAGGACCATCACGCCCGGCGACGGGCTCATCAGCTTCGCCACGGTCGAGGCCAACGTCATCTGGGAGAACGGCGTCGGCGGCGCCTCGGCCATCAACTGCGACGGTGTCAGCGACAGCACCATCCGAAACAACCTGCTCTACAGGAACCACGCGAGCGGGCTCTCTCTCTATGCCATCGACGGCAGCGAAGGCTCCAGCCGCAACGAGGTCTACAACAACATCATCGTGATGGCGGAAGACAGCCGCTGGGTGGTCAACATCCCCGAATCGCCTGCCGGCATCTCCAACCCGAGGTGCAACAAGATCGTGAACAACGTCCTCTACACGCCGCGCCTGGACAGGGGTTCGATCCTGATCTATGCGGGCGGCGCGGAGGACCCTTGCTTCAAGAGCGATTACAATGTGGTCGTGGACCGCTTCAGCAGGGACAACGGTGCTACGATCATCAGCCTCGCGAGCTGGCGGCGAGCCACGGGGCAAGACAGGCACTCGCTCCTCGCGCCGTCGGGTATGCTGTTCGTCGATCCTGCGAGCGACGACCACCGGCTGCACGCCGGCCCTCGGGCGATGGACGGCGAACACCTGCGAGCGCGATGACAAGACAGGCGTTTTCCCGTAGAGTGTCTCCGTCACAGGAGACCCAGCATGGACGAGATATACTCAGGAAGTTACGAGGCCGCCCTTGAGCGGAGCGCCAAGCTCGAGGCCGATCTCATCGCGAGTCCCGGAAAGTACCGGGTGATGACCGGCGACCGGCCCACCGGGCGGCTCCATATCGGGCACCTCTTCGGCTCCCTCCAGAACCGCGTACGCCTTCACCGGCTCGGGGTCCACACCTTCATCCTGATCGCGGATTACCAGGTGCTCACCGACCGCGACACCTTCGAGAACATCTCCGAGAACATCCAGCAGCTGACGCTCGACTATCTCGCCGCGGGCATCGATCCCGAGGACGGCAAGACCTTCATCTTCCCGCACAGCCATGTGCCCGAGCTGAACCAGCTCCTCCTCCCGTTCCTCACCCTCGTCACGAACGCCGAGCTCGACCGCAACCCGACCGTCAAGGAAGAGATCCAGGCCGCTGGCCTCAGCCGCATCAACGCCGGCATGTACACCTATCCCGTGCACCAGGCCGCCGACATCCTGTTCTGCAAGGGCAACGTCGTGCCGGTCGGGAAGGACCAGCTGCCGCACCTCGAGCTTACCCGCACGATCGCGCGCCGCTTCAACGAGCGCTTCGCCTCGAAGAAGGCCGTGTTCCCCGAGCCCCAGCCGCTCTTGAGCAAGGCCCCGGTCATCCTCGGGCTCGACGGCTCGCAGAAGATGAGCAAGAGCCGGAACAACGCCGTGCTGCTGAGCGCCACCGCCGACGAGACGGCGGCCCTGATCAAGAAGGCCAAGACCGACTCCGAGCGCGTGATCACCTGGGACCCCCAGAACCGCCCCGAGGTCGCGAACCTCCTCACCCTGATCGCCCTCGCCACGGGAAGGGACCAGCGCGAGATCGCCGACTCGATCGGCGACGGCGGCGCGGGGAGGCTCAAGGCCCTGCTCACGGAGAGCCTGAACGACTACCTCGCCCCGCACCGCGCGAAGCGCGCCGAGCTCGAGGCGAATCCCGACTACATCCGGAGCGTGCTACGCAAGGGCGTCGACGAGGCGCGCAAGTTCGCGAGCGCGACCCTCGACGAGGTGCTCGACGTGATGAACATGAGGATTTGACCGGACGCCGCGCGCCGGGGGAAGCGCTCCCTGCGGCGCATCCGCGCGGTACTGCGCGGACCTCATGCGTGCGGGGCGCCGCGAGCCGCGCCCGACGGTGTGCCTTGCGCCCGGCGCGGTCAGGGCGTCATGCCCCGGGAGAGGTTTGCGCGTCACCATCGAGCGCTCCGTTCACGAAGTCGATCCTGGGAACGCGGAAGCGCATCGCAATCCAGGCGCCGATGAGCTTCACGTAGAACATGAGGGGCTGGGTCTTGCCGTTGGGCACATCCTCCGGCAGCTTCGTGCCCCTCGGCAGGTCTTCGGTCATCGTGCGCATCTCGAGCGGCGGCAACGTCCCGAGCGGCCACCTGCGACCATAGAGGCTGAGCCAGTGGCCATCCGTGAACTCGAGAAAAATGGGCGTATTGCAGCAAGTCGCGACCACCCGGCGCGTCTTCGACGCAGGCTGAAGACGATGTTCCTTGAGTTGAATCGCTCCGGCCGTGCAGCGGACTCGATCCTTGCGATAGAGCACGAAGCGCGTCGCGCTCGATGCTTCGAGGAGCTCTGGAGCGCCGGGGAGAGACTCGAGAGCTGCGCCGGCGGCTCGGCAGCTGTTGCAGTAGCACTCCACGCTCACGAGGTGCCGCCCCTCGAGCTCGAGGACGACCTGGCCGCAGGTGCATGTCAATCGCGTCATCTGTGTCACGAGCTCTTTCCTTGGGGTTCAGGGCGAGAGAACAGGAGCTTCAGATACGTTGCGAGATGGTCGAGGCTCTCACGCGCGACGCCGGGATCGCTCGCGGCCTTGGCGACGACGAAGGCCCCCTGAATGACCGCTTGCGTGTGCCGAGCGAGACTCGCGGCGGAGACTTCCTGTCCACGGCCGCAGGCCTCGAGCGCGGCGCGCATATCGGGCTCGAGCGAGCGCGCGTGGCCGAGAATGCTCGCGGCGCAGGCGTCTCGAAGCGCCGGCGAGCTCTCGTAGATCTCCTGGACCAACGTGCCCGCGAGGCACGTGAACTCCGGGAAGGGCCCCGCGACCAGCGCCTTGCGGAGCTCGACGTAGGCCAGCACGCGATCGCGCGGATCCTCCACCTCGTGATACGGCGCCCCCGCAAAGAGCGTCGAAGTCGACTCGTCCCAGTCCCGGGCGACGGCCACACCGAGCGCTTCCTTCGTTCGGAAATGGTGAAAGAAGGCACCCTTCGTGACACCTGCGGCGCTGCAGAGGTTGTCGACCGACGTCGCCGCATAGCCTCTGGTGCGAATGAGGTGGCGCGCAGCATCGATCAGCCGCTGCCGCGCCTCGCCCAGCTCCGGTTTCGACTTCGTCGGCCTGCCCACGACGCATACATACCGTACGGTTGGTATGTATGTCAAGGATGAATGCGGCGATTCCCATGCCCGACCGGGTGATGGGGAGCCCTTCCCGCGGGCCGACGGGTGCGTCGGCAGCACCGCCGTCCCCGCCGTGACGCTTCCTGGAGGCGTCGGGTCCTGGGGGGCCTCTCTGGCTCTGCGCCGGGACGGCGCCCTGGAAAGAGCGGGGGCGGTCGCAACGCCGAACAGCGATCGCCAGTTCGCCCGCGGGCGACGAGATGCTACGGCGGCGGCCAGCGGACGCCGAGGCCCTGGTGCGGCGAGTCCGCGCTCAGGCGGACGTCGTCCGCGGGGGCCGGCAGCGCGCGCCACACGCCGGGGTGCTGCTCGGGCTGCTTCCCCTGGTTCTCCTCGAGCGCCTCGTAGAGCGCGCCCTGGTGCACGACGTACGCGCCCTTCGGGTAGACCACGGCGCGCTCGTCCGGGCTGAGCGTCGCGCGGTCGGTCCACCACTCCAGACGCCGGTAGTTCTCGTCGAGCGCGCCCGCCATGAAGTCGCGGAAGCGGATCCGGGGCACCGCCGCGTTCGGGTTGTCCTCGGCCGTCACGCTGTCGAACAGCCACTTGATGAACGGATAGGGCCCGTCCACCCGGTTGCCCACGAGGACGTGCGGATTGGGCGCGTTGCTGCCCACGCCGAACACCTGCACTGGCTCGTCCGTGTCGGGGTATACCTCGCCATAGTTGAAGTGGAACCCGAGGAACGTGTTGCGCTCGAAGCGTATCGTGGCGCCGGTGTCCACCGCGTGCGTGTACACCCCGGTGAGCGACGTGTCCGCGAAGTAGTTGTCCGTGAACGCGATCGTGTCCCCGGGCGAGCGCGGGTCGTCCTCCACGCGCGTCGGGAACAGCTCTACGAAGAGGTCGCCCGTCCCGATCACGACGTTGTGGTGGAAGCTCGAGCTGCCGTAGCGCTGGCCGAACTGCACATTGCCGTCCTGGTAATGGTCGAACGCCGACCGCCACCGGACCGCCCCTGGACCGATGACGTTGTGGTGGATCTCGCAGTCCGAGCCTAGCTGGCCGACCTGCAGCGCCTCGGTGCCGGTGCGGAGAAAGCGGTTATCGTACACCTCGAGCCGCTCGAACGCGTGCTGGGGCTGCGCCTGGGTGCTGCCGAAGTAGATCCCCTCGGAGCCGACGTCGTGCACGTACAGGTCGTGGATCTTCACGTCGCGCATCGTGGCCTGCCCGTCGTCGTCGGTCTTGGCCACGACCCCGGCGAACTCGGCGCGCGCTACCTCGATCGTATCCAGCTCGAAATCGGAAGCGCCGCCGCCGATCGACAGCCCCGATAAACCCGTCTTGCTGAACCCGTCGTCGATGAAGAGGCCGTAGGTCCCCTGGCTGTGGGCGAAGGCGCCCTCGGCGTGCCCCCGGAACCCCGCGTCTCCGGTCTGCGAGACGGGATCGTACCGGCCGGTGAGGATCCAGCCCTTTCCGCCTTTCAGCACGAACAGGTAGTTGGCCGCGTCGCCGCCGATCTTGACCTGGCCGCCCAGGTTCGTGATCACGAGCGGCCGATCCGCGCTGCGCTCTGGCAGGCCGCCGAGCAGGATGCTCCGGTACTCGCCGGCCGGGATGTAGAGCCGATCGAGCGCGCTCCAGTCGACCTCCGGGAACGACGCGGTCAGATCGGGATAGGCGATCGCGGGGCGCTCGCCCTCCTTCGGGGCCGGCTCCGGCAGCGTGAAGGTGGTCCTGGCCTCCCCGAAGCGCCCGTAGCCCGGGACGCCCGGCGCCTCGCCGCCGGCCCCGCCCGCGCCCGGGCCGGCGCCCGCGCCCGAGCCCGCGCCTCCGGCTCCGCCGCTGCTCGCGGGCACGGGCTCCGCACCGCCGCCGGCGCACGCCGCCACCGCGACGAGGAGGGCCCCGATCCCCAGGATTTGCCGCATGCGCCGGAGAATACGCCATCAGCCGGGCTCGCCTAGCCGAAAGTCGCGCGCGGCGCCGGACCGCCGCGCGGGCGGTGGTGCTCAGATCTGCGCGAACGTGAGCCCGGTCGCGCCCCTCGAGAGCGCGCCGCGCGTCACCTCATCACCCTGCGCGCCCCTCGAGAGCGCGCCGCGCGTCACCTCATCACCCCGCGCCCCTCGAGAGCGCGCCGCGCGTCACCTCATCACCCCGCGCCCCCGGCCGCGAGCGCGCCTTCCTCTCGCCGCCTCGCCTGCCGGTAGCCGATGGGGCTCACGCCGTGGGCCCGGGCGAAGGCGCGCGCGAACGCGGGCTCGCTGTCGTAGCCGACGCGCGCGGCGACGACCTTCACGGGGAGCGTCGTCTCGCCGAGCAGGACCGCGGCGCGCTCGAGGCGCAGCCGGCGCACGTGGTGGCCGAGCGGCTCGCCGAGGAGCGCCGTCGCGCGCGCCGCGAACGCCGAGCGGGAGAGCCCGGCCTGGCGCGCGAGGCCCGCGAGCTCCCACGCGCGCTCGGGCGCGGCGCGCACCCGCGCGAGCGCGGCCGCGATCGGCTCGTCCCGGAGCGCCTCCCGCCGCGGCAGCGACGCCGCGGGGTCGCGCAGCGCGCTCGCGAACAGCGCGTGCCCCCACGTCTCGCCCACGGAGCGGCGCAGCGCCGGCGACAGGTCCGGCGCCCCGGCGAGCAGCGCGAGCGTCTCGTTGAGCCAGCGCGCGAGCCCCGGCGTCTCGCCCGTGACGTGAACCGCCGGCGGCAGCAGCGCGAGCCACGGGGCGCCCGCCGCGTCGAGGTGCAGGTCGACGATGACGAGGCGCGTCTCCGGCGCGGCCGCCGTCGCCAGGGCGCCCTCGCCGACGGCGTGCATCCCGCGGCAGAGCGCCTCCGGGCGCTCGAGCGACGTCGACGGCCGGTCGCGAATGGCGTGCTCGTCGGCGCGCGGCAGGAACACGAGCTCTCCCGCGCCGAGCGCGAGCCGCCGGCGCGCCACATCGACCCACCCGCCGCCGCAGATCGCCGCGTACACCCGCGCGGACGCGCGCTGCGCCGGCCGCCGCTTGCCCCAGCGCTCGCCGAGCGCGAAGCGCATCACCTCGGTCTCGCGGACCACGACGCTCCGGGCCAGCTCGTCGAACGCGGCAGACATGGCGCCATCGACTCTACTGCGCGCGGCTGCAGGCGCCAACCCTGGACGCGCGGATCGCGGAGCCGGACGCCCTGCAATCGCGGCGTGCCTACGCTTTCCTCGCAGACGAAAGGAAGGAGCCCGATGAGCCACCCCCGACCGCACTCCCCGCCGGATTCAACGCAGCACGCCCCGCCGCGCTCTCCATCGCCGCCCCCGCCGCTCGACGCAGCGCGCGCGCTCGACGCGCACCTCGCGCTGATCGGCCGCGACATGGAGGCCTGGTTCGACCTCTTCGCCGACGACGCGACCGTGGAGTTCCCGTACGCGCCCGCGCTCGGCGCGCCGGCCCTCCTCGAGGGCAAAGCGGCCATCCGGCGCTACTTCGAGGGCGCCCTGGAGAGCTTCAGCGACCTGACGTTCCGGGACGTGCGGCGATACCCGACGACCGACCCCGACGTCGCGCTCGCCGAGGCGCACGGCTCGGCGATCATCCTCCCCGCGGGCAGGCGCTACGAGCAGGACTACGTGATGCTCGTCGCGACGAGGGGCGGCAAGGTCGTGAGGTACCGCGAGTACTGGAACCTCGGGCCCGTTGTCGAGGCCCTCGGCGGCGATCTCATCGCGCAGCTCGGCGCCCGCGCGGGGGCGTCATGAGCGCGCCCGCCGCGAGCGACGGACCGCGCGTCCTGATCACCGGCGGCACGGGCAACACAGGGCGCGCCGTCGCCGCGCGGCTCCAGGCCGCCGGCGCGCGCGTGCGCATCGCGAGCCGATCGGCGCCTGCCCCTCACGAGGGCCTGGAGCACGCGCGCTTCGACTGGGCGGACCCCGCGACGCACGAGGGCGCGCTCCGCGGCGTCGAGCGCGCGTACCTCGTCGCGCCCTCGGTGGTCGAGGACCCCTCGGCGCTCATGCTGCCCTTCATCGACCGCGCGCTCGCGGTCGGGGTTCGCCGCCTGGTGCTGCTCAGCGCGTCGGCTGTGCCCGAGGGGAGCCCCGGGCTCGGCCTCGTCCACCGCGCCCTCCGCGAGCGCGCGCCGGAGTGGGCCGTCCTCCAGCCCTCGTGGTTCATGCAGAACTTCGTCGTTCCGCACAATTTCCGCCTCGCGGGGATCCTCGGGCCCGGCGAGATCACGACCGCGACGGGCGGCGGCCGCGTCGCCTTCGTCGACGCCGACGACATAGCGGAGGTCGCCGCGCGCGCGCTCCTCGACAGCGCGCCGCACAACGCCTCACACGTCATCACCGGTCCGGAAGCGCTCAGCTACGATGACGTCGCGGCCATCCTCTCCGAGGTCGCCGGCCGCGCGATACGCCACGTCAGCGCCGACGAGGACGCCGCGCGCGCGCACCTCGTCCAGGCGGGAATGCCAGCGCCCTACGCCGCGCTCCTCGTCCGGCTCGATCTCGCGATCCGCGACGGCGCGGAAGACCGCGTGACCGACACCGTCCAGCGCGTCACCGGCCGCGCGCCGCGCGCCTTCCGCGACTTCGCGCGCGCCCACGCGCGCGTCCTCCGCGAGCCGCCGGGCGCGCCGCGCGACGGCGCGGCCGCGTGACCGTCCCGGTCAGCCGGGCCGGACCGCGCGAACCGCGCGGGCCGTGAGAACCGAGGTAGCCCAGGATCGCCTGGAGGCGATCACCCGGCACGGCGGCCCCGGAGCAGCTCGCCCCTGAGCTGGTCATAGACGAGCTCCGAGATACAGCTCGTGAAGCAGCGCGTGTGAACAAACTGACCGTCCCGCTTGTAGACGTTCGAGTTGATCAGCACGTGCTTGATGCTCATCGATCGGCTTGCCTCTGTGGTTCATTCTCTCTGAAACCACGACTATCCTGGGCAACGTGGGTATAGCCGCTCAGCCCACAGGCACGCTGCTCCGGCCCGGCCGGGTCAATCGAGCGGCACGGGCCAGAAGGCCGAGTCGACCAGGTAATCGCGCGCGCTGACCCCCCGCTCGCGCGCGAGGGCCAGGGGGACGGGGCGGTAGAGCAGCGTGGCCGTGACGTTCGCCACGTCGCAGCCCGCGGGGATCGCGAAGCCGTGCGAGGTCACCGCGAAGCGCCCGGGCGGGATGCGGTTGTCGCTGGCGATGTCGACGGCGCGGTGCTGCGGCGCGTGCCGCGCGCCCGCCGGATCGACGAGCACCTTGGCGAAGGTGTAGCCCGCGGCCCCGGCGAACGCGGCCGCGGGCTGGCCGTCCTCGTGCGCCGCGGGAAGCGGCGCGCCGAGGTAGACGATATCCCCTTCCTGCGCCGGGATCTCGCCGCTCAGGGTGATCGCGCCGCCGCCCGCGGAGACCACCCGCGCCTCGCCGACAGGCGCGCGGATCTCGAGGCCCTTGTCCGCAGGGTCGAGCGACGGATCCGCGAAGCGGCCGACGCCGTTGTAATCGTCGTACACGCCGGTCGGCCGCACGACGCGCACCGCGTCCCCCGCCCTCGCGCTCGCCGCGCCCGCCGGCCAGGCGAGCACGGCGCCCGAAAGGCTCGCGTCGCCGCCCACGCGCCCCTCCGCGAGCGCGCCGCCCGTGTCGTTCACCGTCATGCCGCGCGACGGCGCCATGGGCGCGCCGCACGCCTCCGCGGTGACGAGGAGCACGAGCGCCCGCATCGGCTCCCCGGTCGGGACCGCGTGGCCCGCCAGCCCGCTGACCACGGCGACCTCGACCGCGATCTCGCCCGACGCCGCCGTCGCGGCGGCGACGCGCACCTCGACCGCCTCCCGGAGGAGCCGCGGCGCGCGCGGCGCGCCATCGAGCGGCCCGCGGAAGCTGTGCGAGAGCACCGTCCCCGGCGGGCGGACGAAGCCGATCTCGATGCTCGCGTTCGCCTCGTCGGTCACGTCGACGCTGCTCTTCAGCGAGAGCACCTCCGGCATGTGGCACGACTGGCACTGCGACTCCGGGCGGTTCCACGAGCTCCCGGCCCACTCGGAGAACGTCTCGTGGATCGGCAGCCCGTCGGGCCAGCGCGCCGGGTCGAGCGCCGCGCCCGGCAGGAGCGCCGCCTGCTTCTGCTCGTGGCAGCCGCCGCAGAACGCCGAGGTCGAGTACTTCGGCTGGTAGCTCCCGCCCATGAACTTGCTCGGCACGTCCGGCCGCGGCCCGAACATCACCTGCACGAGCTTCGCGGAAGGGTCGGCCGAGATCCTCTCCTGCGGGCGCTGGATCATCAGGGCGCCCGCGACGCCGGGCGGCTTGCTCAGGTCGACGTCGCGGACCTTGTGGCAGGCGTCGCAGTGGTTCCCCTTCTCGAAGGCGATGCCGGTGGCCTCGAGGAGATCGCGCCCGCCCGCGGGGCCGTCCATCCCCGCGGCGTGGCAGTCGGCGCACGCGCCGAACGCCACCGGGCGCCCCGCCGCGGGCAGCGCCGGGTCGTCGCACGACGGCTGCTCTTCCCCGCCGCAGGACGGGTTGAGGTCCGGCAGCACGCCGCTGCCGACATAGCACCGCATCGCGGCGTCCCCCTCGCTGCCCGGGACGCGCCCCGCCCTCCAGCGCCCGCCCGCGGCCGTGCACGCGGCCTCGTCGGCGTGGGCCAGCGAGACCCCCGCATAAACGGCCTGGAGCAGCGGGCTCCTTGCCGACCGCGCGTGCCCCGACTCGAGGAACTGGGCCACGAGCGTCGTGTGGCAGTGATCGCAGTAACGCGTGGAGTTGTGGGGGTCGCCGTCGCCCGGGTCCCCGTAGCTGTAGCCGAGCGCGTTGTCCGGCGGCGCCACGTGGCGGAGCGCGATCTCCACCGGCCCTTCCGGGACGACCTCGAACTCGATGCCATCCGTCCGGTACCCCACCTTCGCGGCGACAAGGGTCGGCTGGCCCGGGATGTCGCGCGTGATCTCGATGGAGAAAGCGCCGTCGGGTCCTGTCACCATCTCCGGCTCCCCGCCGGCCTGCATCACGATGGCGCCCTCGAGCGGCGATGCGCCGTCCGTGACCACCCCGGTCACGAGGAACGTGTGCGGCAGCTCCTCCGGGGCGCCGCCGAAGCCCGTGACCGCGCTCACGAAGGTGGTCGAGGTCGCGGGGTGCGCGCCCGCGCCGCCCTGCCCGGCGCCGCCCTGTCCGCCCGGCGGGGGCCCCGCGTCCGAGCAAGCGCCGCCGAGGAGGCACGCGGCGAGCGCCGCGGGGCCCAGAAAGGTGCCGGGCCGGGCCGCGGTGCGCGCCGCGTGGCGAAGGCAGCGGCCGGCGAAGGCACCGCCGGCGAAGCGGCTGCGGAGCGGGAGCTGGAGGCAGGGGCGGCGCACCGTCGACATCGTCGGACATCCTGGCAGCTCCTCGCAAGCGCGCCCGCCGCGGCCGCACGACGCACCTCTGAACAGGACGGCGCTGAACGAGCCCCTGAGCAAGGCGAGGGTGTTCAGGGGCCTGTGGGTCACGGTCACCAAGCTGTCGTGACGAGCCGGAAGCCGACGCGAGCAGGCGCACAGGCCTCGGCGCCGATGCAGCCAGCCGAGGCGGTCGGCGACCTCCGCGCGGCGGGGGCTCAAGAGAGGTCAGCCATGCGCAACGTAGCTCTCGACATGGGAGTTCGTGAGGTCTCTTTCGGCGAAGTCGCGCAGCAACAGGTCGTTATTCGCCGCACGGGCAGTTCGTTCAAGGCCCTCGAGGATGTGCTGGCCCCCTCGGCTCCGCCGGCCGCGGCGCACGGCGCGCATGCAGGTGGGCGCAAGAAGATTTGCCCGGTGGGGCAAGAAAGTTTGCCCTTATCGTATCTCTGACCATGCGGTACTACCTCGGTGCCAAGACACGGTCCTCGCACGGCTCCGCGACGCAACAACGCCCGGAGGCAGCTCGGCATGCATGAAGCCAGCTCGTGACAGGTCCTGCATTGGCTCCAGCCTGCATAAGAGAGACTACTACCAGTGGCTGACCCTGGCGGGATCCCCGGCTTTCTATGGTCCGGCGGCACGTCGGGCTTCGGCGCTCGCGCGCAGACCGCGCGTGATACCGATGAGACGCTCACCACAGCCACGCCGCTGAATCGACGAATACCGGAAGCATGAACGGAGACAGCATATGACACACGACATCAAGAGCGAAGAAGGCACACTCCTCGCAAACCAGGAAAACCTCACCGCAGACCGGGCCGAAGATGAAAGACGAGCTCGGTCGAGCGGGAAAGGCCGAAGCATGAAGTTTCTCATGAAGATCAGCGGGGCGATCGCCGTTCTCGCTTCCATGGCGCTCGCAGGCTGCATCGCACAGGAGGGCGACGAGGCCCTGAGCGACGAGGCCCTGAGCGACGAGCCCCTGAGCGATGAGGCCCTGAGCGATGAGGCCCTGGGAGAGGCAGAGCAGGCGCTCCAGATAGGTCTCGCGCCGGTGACCTGCAACAGTGGTTGGCCTGGTACGCGAGGCTGCTTCCTGCGGATCACGAGCGCGACGGACATCCTCCCCGGTACGGTCACCGTGCAAATCGATGGCCACAACGGCGCTCTAGGGTTCAGCGCCTCCCAGTCCGGGGTCCGAACCGCGCCGCCGCGATGTGAACGACCGGCTCCTCGACCACCGCGAACTCCCGGTACGTGACGGTGGCAGGCGGGCGTTTCAGGGGATCATCGCCGACGTGATGCTCCCGGACGGAAACGCCGTCGATGTAGTGGAGCGGGCCATGACCTGTGCTGTCGCGCCGACGATCGTGGCCATCAGCGGCTCGGCGAGCCCGGCGGTCTCGTTCCGGCTCGCCCAGATGGGCGTGCGCTCGTTCCTGGCGAAGCCGCTGCGCCTCGAGGAGCTGGAGCGCACGATCGACGAAGCGCTGACCCGGCCGCCCGATCTCCGGCCGCAGGTGCGCGCGGCGGTGGGGCGGGCGTCGATCCAGGACGTCGAGGAGCAGGTGCGCACGATCATGGTCGACGAGGCGCTCGCGCGCGCCGGGGGAAACCGGCGGAGGGCGGCAAAGCTCCTGAACATCTCGCGCCAGTTACTCCAGCACATCCTCCGGCGGCGCTCGTAGGAGAGGTCAATTCCGAGCGTCCCTCGCTGCCTGAAGACGCAGAGGGTGCCGACCTGAGGAATCCCCTCATTTTGCAGCCCTTTTCAGCGGGAAAATTGAACAGGGAGGCGGGGAGACAGGGAGTATTTTGAAGATTTCCCTCCCCGTCTCCCCGCCTCCCTGTGAATTTTCCGAAGAATTTGAGGGGATGCCTCAGGGTGCCGACTAGAAGAGCCCCCCTCCTAGAAGAGCCCCCCTCCAAGCACGCTCGCCGAGAACGTGCCCGACACCGGCGCGCCCAGTTTGGTGGTCATGGCTAGATTCACTTTGTTAAGACTATATTAAAAGTCGTCGACGAGTGAATCGGAAATCGCGACTGACCGCTCTCCGATCTGTCACTTCGGATCTTGCGCAAGAATCCATATCATATTTCTGCAGGGCAGACCGAGGCGCGTAGGCGAGACAAGCCCGATGGCTGGGCGAGGAGGCGTGGCGCTTCGGCAGGGCCCGTCTGCGTGACGGGCATCACAGAAGGTCCGGTTGTGGCTCGTCCTATCCTCTCGCGAGGCGATCGAGGAGCTCGGAGAGGAGGTGTCGCTCGCCCGGGGTGAGGACCGCGGCATCGTCGAGAGAGGCCCGGAGCGCGATCGCCGCCTCCGCGGCGCCGGGACGAGCCGTGATCGGCTCGGCGGATGTGATCGCCGCGATCACACCCTCGCGCGCGGCGACCGAGAGGCCGAGATCGCGGCGGTCCTCCGGCATGCCGAGCAGGACAAGGACGGTCCCCACCCCCGAGGCGCGCACCAGGTTCACCGCTCGCTCCTCGGGGACTCGCAAGCGCCCGGCCTGGGCCAGCCGCTGGATCCGTCGCTCCAGGATCGCGGCGCCGGAAGCGACGACCGGCGAGCGGTGACCGGGGCGCGGATCGCCGTTCATGATCGCGAAGATCGCGGGGTGCGCGAGGCCGAACGCGACGTTGAAGTCCCAGCCCGCGCGCAGATCCTCGAGCGGATCGGCGAGCGGCACATGCGCCTTCTTCTGCGCGATGTACTTCGCGAGACCGTGCTCGGCCACGGCTTCGAGGAGGCCCCGCTTGTCGCCGAAGAGTCGGTAGATCGTGGGCGCCTGCACGCCCGCGGCGGCGGCGACGGCGCGCGTCGTCAGCGCGTCGCGGCCGCCTTCGGCGAGGAGCTCGGCGCCGGCCGCGATGATCCGCGCGCGCACCAGGTCATGGCCGCCGACCTCGTCGACGACGGGGGGTAGCGGCCGACCCATGTCCCTTCCTACCGCGACGTCGTTAGCGTTGATAGCAAATTCTTGTTAGCAACACGAAACAGTGCTAACAGTTGTCTCGTATCAACGATAACGGCCGCGATGCGTGCGGCCCGCTACCAAGGAAGAGGTCCCATGATCATCGTCACCGGAGCGACGGGCCAGCTCGGCCATGGCATCGTGGAGCGCCTGCTCGAGCGCGTCGACGCGGGCCAGATCGGGGTCAGCGTGCGCGATCCGAAGAAGGCCGAGGACCTCGCCGCGCGCGGGGTGCGCGTCCGGCGCGGCGACTTCGACGACGTCGCGAGCCTTCGGGACGCGTTCGAGGGAGCGTCGCAGGTGCTGATCGTGTCGTCGAACGCCCGCGCGTCCGGCGGCGACCCCATCGCCCAGCACCGCACGGCCCTCGCGGCCGCGCGCGAGGTAGGCGCCCGGCGGGTCCTCTACACCAGCCACATGGGCGAGAGCGCGACGTCGGCGTTCCCGCCGATGCACGACCACGCGGCGACCGCGCCCTTGCTCGAGGCCGCGGGGATGCCGTTCACGTCGCTTCGTCACGGCTTCTACGCCGCGACAGCGGTCGAGCAGGTGCGCCGCGCGCTCGCGAGCGGAGAGCTGGTCGCGCCGGAGGACGGCAAGGTCTCGTGGACGGCACGCGAGGACCTCGCCGAGGCCGACGCGATCGTCCTCGCCTCGGAGGCGACCCGCTTCGAGGGGCCGACCCCGGCCCTCACGGGCTCGGAGGCGCTCGATCTCGCCGACCTGGCCGCGATCGCATCCGACCTCACGGGCCGCGCGATCAAGCGCGTCACCGTGCCTGACGACGTGTATCGCGCGAGCCTCGCCGCGAGGGGTTTGCCGGAGCGCATCCAGGACATGACCCTCGGCATGTTCGTCGCCAGCCGCCGAGGGGAGTTCGCGCGCGTCGATCCCACGCTGGAGCAGCTCCTGGGGCGTCCTCCGCGCCGGGTGCGCGAGCTCCTGGCCCGCGCGCTCTCGCGCTGACCCTCGTCCCACCCCGGCGGCGCGAGATTCAGGGGCTGCCGGGGATCAGTGAACGCGCCCGATGCCGCGGCGGATGAACGCCGAGCGGCTCGTGGCCGCGCCCCGCGCCGCGGTCGGGGGGCTCGCGAAGGCCGCGGCGGGCTCGCAGACCAGCGCCTTCAGATCCAGGTTCCGGCGCGCGAGATCGTTCAGGTTGCGCACCTCGCCGCTCACGGGATCAGCGATATCGATGCCGGTCATGAAGCCGGACAGCGTCCCCTCGGTCCCGGGCGCCCTCACGTTCACGTGCAGGAACGGCGTCCCGGTCTCGGCCGCGCCGTGGCACCCGTTGCAGGTGTTGAGCGAGAACTTGTGCCGCGCCTCGTTGTCGAGGATGCCCGGAGCCGTCCACGCCGTGAGGTTGTTGATCGACGAGCCGCCGAGGAACGGGTTCCCCTGGAAGGCGTCGGGCACCGTGTGCTGCTCCGCGATGATCGCGGCCGCGTTCTGGTTCACGAAGGCCGCGAGCGTGGGCGTCCCGTCGAAGCCGAGATCCGGCGTCAGCTTCACGGTCTCCGGGCGCAGGAGGCCCGTATCCGCCGAGAGGACGAACTCGCGCAGCTCCCACGTCCCCGCGAGCGCGATCTCGTTCGTGCGGAGCTGCCCCAGGGAGCTCCCGTTCGGCCTGCCGGGCGCGGCGTTCCGGCCCGCGAAGCGCGTGGTGATCTCCTGGAGCGCGGCGTTGTACTGCTCGGAAGGGAAGGGCAGGCTGCCGAGGGCGTGCCACGCGTTCGCCCAGTCGAGCACGTCGGCCTCGGTCGACGCGGGGAGCTTGTACTCGAGGATCAAGGTGAACTGCTGCGCGAAGCCCTGGCTGAAGACGCCGAAAACGAACCGCCCCTCGCCGGCGTGACCGTCGGCCAGGTTCCGCACGTCGATCCTGTTGACGATGCCGAGCAGCATCAGCGGCGCCTGCCGGAGGTCGAGCGACCCGTCAGGGCTCCTCGGCCACTCGTCGAACACGACCTGTTGAATGGTCGGGCGCGCCGGCACCGTGAAGCCGTTCACGACCTGATCGGTCAGCCAGGTGCTGAAGAGCTGCTCGACCATCGCCGGCGCGTCGGCCGGCGTGGGCGCCATGTCCTCCATGAGCCGCGCGAACGTCCACGCGCCCGTCCGGGGATCGCCGACCGGCCCATTGAACGTCGTGCGGATGGGATCTTCGACCACGCTGAGGTGCTTCACGAAGATCTCGCGGCCCGTCCGGACGAAGCAGCCCGCCGGCTCGCTCAGCTCGTAGGTGAAGTTCCCTGACGCGACGAAGAAGTTATCGGGCGAGTTGGGGTTGATCACGGAGTACGGGAGCTGATAGACGCCGGGGTCCACGGCCAGGGTGCTGGTCACGGTGACCGGGAACGTCGCCGTGCTCCCCGGCCCGACGCCAGCGATGAACGTGGGGTCCAAGGAGAATTTGATCCCCGGCAGGCTGGTGAGGTTGAGGGCGTAATCCCGGGCGCTGCACTCGCTTGTATCGTTGTTGGTGACCGCGACCTGGTATGTCACAGGCGTGTCCGGGGCGACGGGGCCGCTGCTCTCCGGCGTGACGACGACCGTGCCGGGGCGCCTGAGGCAGGTGAGCTGGTCGATCTCGGCGTCGGTCATCGGGCTGGCGGAGAGCCAGACCTGGTCGATGAGGCCCGTGAAGCGCTGCCGCTGCGGGTTGTTGCCGATATGGATGGGCGCGTTGATGTCGCGGATCGCGCCCGTCGCGCTGACCTGGCCCACCTGCTGGCCGTTGAGGAAGAGCCGCACGAGATTGCCGTCGTAGATGCCCGCGACGTGCGTCCACACGTTGGCCTGGATCGGGGCGCGCGAGGTGACCGTCCGCCCGTTGTTCAGGGTGACGGCGAACCTCGCCTCGTTGCTCTGGACGACGAGCGAGAAGCTCGCGCCGCCGGTGTTCCGCTCCTGCACGATCGTCTGCGCCGCCGACCCCGACACCGACGTGGGGTTGACCCACGCGGCGACCGCGAGGTTCTGCCCGAACGTGAAGCGGGGAGCGTCGTTGACCGTGACCGTGTCGTTGCTGTTGTCGAAGGAGATACCGAGGCCGCTGATGCCCTGCGCGCAGGCCGCTCCGGCCGAGCGGGTGGCCGTCGAACCATTGTCCGACGAGTCGAGCAGCTCGGTCGTCGAGCCGTCGCAATCGTTGAACTGCCAGAAGCCGACCGCCGGCGGGCCTGCCGCGGGCGGGGCGACAGGGCCGGCTCCGCTGTCGTCGCCAGCGCCAGCGCCGTCGCCGCCGCCGGATACGCTGCCCGCGATCGCCGAGCCAATCGGCTCGTCGGCCTCGTCGAGCGCGAGCTCCGCATCACCGAATGAGCCTTCACCGACGCCATGGCTTCCGCATGCGGCGGCGCTCAGGGCGAGCAGGGCGAGGACCGCAGCCGAGCTGGTTCTGGTCACAAGAGGATGGGCGAAGCCGAAGGAGAGGTTCCGCATTGACGTTCTCGTTGGGTGAGAGTTGACTGCACGAGCGCCGGCCGAGCGCAGCGCGCGCTGCGAGCGGTGACGCGAGCAGGTGCCCGTCTGACTCGACCGGGCTGTTCGGGTTTGGGCGCTTGTGCGAACCGTGAGCGTAATACCGGTCGCGGCCGCGCTGACATCGAGCGCTTCCACCTGGCAGCTCGCGCCAGGCGACCTACGACGGCAGATTCATTAGCGAGCTGATCTGCTCAATTCAATACTCCAGCACTCCTGAAGCAAGAACCTGACATCTTTAACGAATCTTTACAGATCTCCCGTCCGGCGAGCCAACGTCTAATCGCGAAACGGTTCCCGGCCAACTCATCGCCATCATGTGGCTCATGCAATCAATTCATCTTGCCTCGCTCCGGGATGGCATCTCTCCGCCGACGCCGCGCTGGCGGCGGAGGAGGGTGCCGCGCGGCGGCGGCCGGGCGGGCGCGGCGCGCAAGGCAGGCCGCCGAGCCGCGGGGACGGAGGCCCGGGCCCCGGCGCGCCCGGCGCCCTGAGCCCGCGCTCAGGACGACCTGGGTTCGCCACGATTCGCCACCGCGAGCTCGCCTCGGGCGACGGCGTGCTCGCTAGTCACCGCACACCGCCCAGCCCTCTTCATCGATCCGGCAGGGCGTGGTCGGCAGGCAAGTGAACTTCTGGAGGCCGTTCATGCTGTCGCACGTCACCACGGCGGTCTGCCCGTCGACCTCCTCGCACGTCCCCAGCTCGGGGATGCCCGTGCAGTCGGGCGCCGTGACGTTCGGCGCGAACCAGCAGCGGGGGCGCGCGCCCGGCCCCTCGGTGCACGAGTCGGGCGCCGCTGCCGCCTCCACTTCGGGGCTGAACGTCAGCGCTTGCTCGTACGGCGGGATGAGGCCGGGGATGGCGGTGCCGCGGAACTTCGTCTGGCAGAGCGCTCCCTGGAAGATGGTGTCCACCCTGCACTGCGGGGGCGGGTTGTTGTAGTTCGTCACCGTCTCCTCGCTCGTGTCGGGCGTGCTCAGGCCGGGCACAGGAATGCGCTCGGTCCAGCGACCGAAGGCCTCGGCGACCGCGGCGAGCCGGTAGCACAGGTTCTGTGCGTCGACGTCGTCCCACGCCTCGTCGCAGCGCGTCTTCACGTACCCGGTCACCGTCTCGCGGAACCTCGCGTTCACCTCGCGCTCGGCGGACCAGAGCCGCGGTAGACACTCCTTCGACGCGAAGTAATCGGCCTGGCCTTCCGCGCTGCTCACCGTTCCGTACTGCCCCATTTCCAGGCCCTGGACCTGCTGCACCTGTTGACCCGAATGTTTGAAGGGGAAGCCCCCGAGCGCGTGACCGATCTCGTGGCACGCGACGAACGCGGCGACGTCGGGCGGCGTCAGGCCCTGCCTGCGGAGCTCGATGCCGAGGTGGATCCGCCAGGTGCGATCGGCGGCGATCTCCAGCCTGGGCGAGAGCGCGGTCCCGTAGCTCACCACGAGGCGAGCCTCGTTGTCGCTCGCGTGGTCCCGGTAGGCGTCCACCGCGCGGCTCGCGATGTCGAAGGCCTGCTCCGACGTGATCGTTGTCGCGCCGGTGCCTGCTTCGACAGCGGCGACCTCATGGACCTTCTTGACGACCACCGTCGGGTGCTCTGTCGACTGCCATGTCGCCCCGCCGACGTCGCCCGAGCCGGCCAGGATGCACAGGGCATACAGGCCCTCCCGCGCGGGCACCGGGAGCCTCGCGAGCCGGTCGTCCTCGATCCCGATCGGCTCGGAGTAGCCTTCCGCGGAGCGGCAATCCACGCTCTCCATCGGGCCCACCTTGTAGCGGTAGTGTGTATCTGACGTCGAGGAGAGGCGGACCCCCCAGGCGCTCGGCTCGGACGGCTCGCCCTGGGCCCGCCTGGCGATGAGCGACGGGATCTCGGTCAACGCGGCATGGCCCCCGGGGTCCAGCTGGCAGCCGGCGTTCGTCAGGTCGAGCCGGCCCCCGGCGTCGAAGCACGGGCCGACCCCGGTGGCCCCCACGACGTAGCTGGCGCCCTCGACGCCGCGCGGGGGCTCGCCGTCGCCTACCTCGCACGGGTAGTCCAGGTAGCAGGGGTCCAGCGGCTCGGTGGTCTTGTAGTGCGTGCTGAAGACCCCGAAGACCCTCCCCTGCTTGTCGAGCGCCGGGCCGCCCGTGGCCCCCGGGCCCATCCCGCGGCAGTCGTACACGTGCAGGTCGTGCCAGTACCAGTAGTGCTCCACCACGTCGGCCCTGCGAGCGCGCTCCTTGCAGCGGGCACGGCGCACATACTTGTCCTGGTACTCGCCGCCGTCGTGCGCCACCGGCACCCCGACGAGCTCGATGGGCTCTCCCGCGGCCGGGGCCGCATCGGCCAGCGGGAGCGGCTCGATGCCGATCGCCTGGAGCTCACCGATCGTGAGGTCGAGCTCGATCAGCGCCAGGTCGGCTCCCTTCATGGTGGCGTACGCGATCCGGACACCGAGCGCTTGCACAAGCGATCCAGCGGCGGTGTCCTGGAAATCGTAGAAATAGAAGCCCGGGGTGCCCTCGGGCTCCTGATCGACACCCACGTCGAAATACATCGAGAGCTCGAACGGATGCCGGGCGCAGTGACCGGCGGTGAGCACGTAGGCGGGCGCGCTGGCGTCGTCGCTTGTCTTGATGAGCGAGCCAGTGCAATTGCGGTTCATCGAAGCGACCGCTCGGAGATAGGCATTCTCGGGGTCTGCGCCAGAGACCAGCTCCGCCTCCGCGGGGGGCGGCTCGTCCGGCGGGACCGGCTCCCCCGTCGTGGTGGTCGACGCCTCGCTCGTCGGGGGTGGATCCCCCGTCGTCGGTGACGACGGAGCAACATCGTCGGGGGGCGGCTGAACAGGGACCTCGAAGCAGGCGAACAAGGTCAACGCGGCCAGGCTTACGAGCGAGGCAGCCGCCGTGCCGCGGTGTCCATGGTTCCTGGTTCCAGGTCTCGTGCGCATTGCAGCCGCTCGTGAGGATCTTGATGCCACCACGGTGAGCGAGCCTTCAGACTATTTTCCTGCGGCAGCCTCGACCAGCCCACATGGCCGCCTGATCGTCATGCGATGGTGGATCTGTTCCACGGTGCACCCAGGCGCGACATTTGCCACCGCAATGAAATCGCCGACTGCACTCTGCTGTTGAAGCCTCATTCCCGTGCAGCGCCGGCGGCGGCGCCCGGGTGGAGCGAGCCTTTCGCCCTCAGGGCTCGGGCCGCAGGGGCAGGCCGAAGAGCGGGAAGAGCCGCTGGGCGTCGAGGAACGAGCACACCCCGACGATCTCCCCGGCGGACATCTCGATCACCTGGATCGCCCACGGCTCGAAGGCGCCCGGGCCGCTCGGCCGGTACTGCGCCAGCGCGGGCGAGCCGTTCGCCACCGTCGGCACGAGCCGCGAGCCCTTGCACCCCGCGCCTACCTTGAGGAGCCACGCGCGCACCGAGGCGCGCCCCCGCAGCCACAGCCGGTAGGGCGGCATCGACCAGGTCGCGTCCTCGCGGAGCAGCGAGACAAGCGCGTCGGTGTCCTGCCGCTCGAAGGCCTCGACGTAGCGGGCCAGCAGCGACTGCTGCGCGTCGTTCATCGGCTCGTGGAGGTCGGTCTTCTCGTCCTGCCCGAGCGTCGCCCGGGCGCGCTGCAGCGCGCTGTTGACCGAGGCGACGGTCATCCCGAGCAGCTCCGCGATCTCCGCGGCCTCCCAGGAAAGGACCTCCTTCAGGAGCAGCGCCGCGCGCTGCCGGGGCGGGAGCCTCTGCAGCGCGGCCACGAACGCGAGCCGGATCGTCTGCCGCGACGAGACAAGCTCCGCCGGATCGCGCGCCGCCAGCGCCCGGCCGTCGGGCATGGGCAGGATCCACGTCGCCTCCGGCAGCGTGTCGAGGACCGGGTTCTCGGCCGATCCCACGGGCCCGAGGTCCATCGGCCGGGCCCGCCGCGCCCGGCTCTCGAGCATGTCGAGGCAGACGTTGGTGGCGATCCGGTGCAGCCACGTTCGCATCGCCGCGCGGCCCTCGAACTGATCGAAGCTCCGCCACGCCCGCACCATCGTCTCCTGCACGGCGTCGTCCGCGTCGAACGCGGAGCCGAGCATCCGGTAGCAGTGACCGGTCAGCTCCCGCCGGTGCTGCTCCAGGCGCAGCTCCACCTCGCTGGAGGGGGAGCTCGCTGCGGGGCTGGAGGAGATGTCCATGGCGGTAGAATACTCCGGGTGCCCGGCGAGGTGCTCAGCGGGCTGCCGGGCGGCTCACCCCTTGGCCTTCGCCGCCCCCCTGCCCTTCGCCCGCGCCGCGGGCGCCTTCGCCGCCCCGCCGCCCTTCGCCCGCGCCGCGGGCGCCTTCGCCGCCCCGCCGCCCTTCGCCCGCGCCGCGGGCGCCTTCGCCGCCCCGCCGCCCTTCGCCCGCGCCGCGGGCGCCTTTGCGGGTCCAGCCTTCTCGAAGCGCACATCGAACGCGCCGGCGTCCTCCTCGAGGAAGCGGAGGAGCGCCTCCCCTTCCTCGGCGAGCTGCTCGCGCGCCTCCCTGGAGAGGGCCTCGAACGGCTCGATCACGAGCGTGGCCGTGGCCTTCTTCCGCTCGACCCCCCACGTGCCGGCCGCGAGGCCGTCCACGAGGAACGTCGGGAGAATGCGCAGGTTGGCGGACAGGACGATCCGCGCGCGATGCTCGTCCGCGATGACCCGCGTGCGGTCGTCGTGCGCGAGCAGGAGGTTGTCGTAATCGGGGAGGAACCTGGGCGGCGCGGCGGTGTCCGCGGGCGGGCGCGGCGCGTCGGGCAGATCGAAGAGCTCCCGGCCGCGCTCGTCGCGGAACGTGCAGAGCTGCTCCCGCAGGGAATGGAGCACGCCCTTGATCCCGGTCAGCCCGGACCACGTCTGCACATCGGTCGCGGTCGCCGGGCCGAACGACGCGAGATAGCGGAGCGCGAGCGCGTGAGGCTCGACGGTCTCGCGGAGCGGTTTGCCCAGCCAGGACGCCGCCGGGGCGAAATCCGCCGTGCCAGGGTAGCCCCAGGGGGTCTCGGAGGGCACCTGGACGACCGGTAGATGCGTGCGCACGGCGAAGGCCATGGCCCGCACGTCGCCCTCGGGGTGGAGCGCGGCCAGGTGGTCGCGCAGCTCGTCCATGGTCCGCGGCTCCTCGTCGAAGTACGCGCGCGCCTCGGCGACCAGCCGACTCACGTCGAGGTCCTCCGCGCGCGCGCGGAGGACCGACCGCATCGCGGCGTGGAGCACCGGCGCGATGGCCGGGTACAGATCCAGGTAATCCTTCGCGCTCACGAGGTGCAGCGTCCCGCGCAGGAACGGCGCCCGGACGACCTCGCGGCGCAGGGCCAGCTGGACGAGCTCCCCGCGTCGGAACCCGGCGAGCCGCGACCAGAGCCCGATGAAGGGCGGCCGCGCCAGCTGGGCCTGGAGGGCGATCAGCCGCTCGATCCCCTGGACGGCCGTGGTCCGCTCCCGCGAGATCAGCATCTGTCGCGCGAGCGTGGCCCGGTTGAGCTCTCTTCGTGTCAGCGTCGTGGTGGGCATGCGGCCCGGCGAGCGTACCCGATCCCGGTCCCGGGAAACGCCGACGACGGGACGAGCGGGGTAGTACCTCGTCGCGCAAGCTCGTCCTGGGTTACACGGGAGATCTCGCCTGGTTGCCGAGCGCGGAGGTCTCTGCTCATCGCGCGGCGCGGGAGCCCCCTGCCGGGCTCACCTGCCCCTCGCTCCTGCGGCGCATTCTGGACTGATCATTCCAGAATGATCCCGCCGGGCTCACCTGCCCCTCGCTCCTGCGGCGCATTCTGGACTGATCGTTCCAGAATGATCCCGCCGGGCTCACCTGCCCCTCGCTCCTGCGGCGCATTCTGGACTGATCATTCTGGAATGATCAGTCCAGAATGCGCCGCTGGAGCGAGGACACCTGGGCTCGAGCGGGGAGCCAGCCCGCACCGCGCACGCACGTAAGCTCCTCGGACCTGTCGCGGTAGTACACTCGAGCAGGAGACCTCATGTCGCTCAGGCAGCGCGATTACATCCTCCGCATGATCGAGCAGCTCGCCGAGGCCATCGGCCGCATCGCCGGGCTCCGGCGCGTCGGCCAGCTCGACGAGGCGGAGCTGCTCGTCCGCACCACCGCGGACGGGCTCTTCGGCCCGATGCGGGACATGCTCGACCGGCTCGACGCCGCGGGCGCGGCCACCCTGCTCGGCGATCACGAGAAGATCGGCGCGTACGCGGCGCTCTGCGCGGAGCAGGCCGAGATCCTCGAGCTCCGGGGCCGGGCCGGGCAGGCGCTCGCGGAGCGCAGGCGTGCGCTCGAGCTCCACCTCGAGGCGATGAGCCGCGCGCCCGACGGCAACCCGCGCGCACAGGAGGCCGCGCGCGCGCTCCTCGGGCAGGTGGACGCCGCGCGCCTGTCCGAGCGGTACCGCGCCCTCGCCGCGAAGCTCGGCTGACCCCCGGGGCGGGGCGTCCTGCACCGCGCCGCCTGCCGGATTGCGATGACGCCGGCGCGAACCCATGAGACGGGGAGCCCCGTGGAACCGACCACCCCGTCCTTCAGCTTCGCCGCGCTCGGCATCGGCCCTGCCCTCCTCGGTGTGCTCGCCGAGCTCGGCTACGAAGAGCCCACCCCCATCCAGCGCGAGGCGATCCCGCACCTCCTGACCGGGCGCGACCTGCTCGGGCAGGCCGCCACCGGCACCGGGAAGACAGCGGCGTTCGCGCTGCCGCTCCTCCAGCGGCTCGAGATCGGGAGCGAGCCGCCCGCCCGCCCCTCGGCGCTCGTGCTCGTGCCGACGCGCGAGCTCGCGATGCAGGTGGCCGAGGCGATGCACCGCTACGGCCGGCGCCTCGGCGTGCACGTGCTGTCGGTGTACGGCGGCCAGCCCTTCGGGCAGCAGCTGCGCGCGCTGCGCCGCGGGGTCCACGTCATCGTGGCCACGCCGGGCCGCGCCCTCGACCACATCGGCCGCGGCACGCTCCTGCTCGACGGCATCCGCACGGTCGTGCTCGACGAGGCCGACGAGATGCTCGACATGGGCTTCGCCGAGGCGCTGGAGGCGATCCTCTCGGCCACGCCGCGCGAGCGCCAGACGGTGCTCTTCTCCGCGACGCTGCCCCCGCGGATCGCGGCGATCGCCGGCCGGCACCTCCGCGACCCGGTGCGGGTCAAGATCGCGGCCGAGAAGGCGGCCCCCGGCGAGCTCCCGCGCATCCGCCAGACGGCGTACATCGTGCCGCGGGCGCACAAGCCCGCCGCGCTGACGCGGGTGCTCGACATGGAGGACCCCTCGTCGGCGATCATCTTCTGCCGCACCCGCAACGAGGTGGACGAGCTGACGGAGGCGCTGCGCGCCCGCGGCTACGAGGCTGACGCGCTGCACGGCGGGTTCTCGCAGGAGCACCGGGATCGCGTGATGGCCCGCTTCCGCGCCGGCACGGCCGACCTGCTGGTCGCCACCGACGTCGCGGCGCGGGGGCTCGACATCGAGCACGTCTCGCACGTCATCAACTACGACGTCCCCTGCGCCGCCGAGGTGTACGTCCACCGCATCGGCCGCACGGGCCGCGCCGGCCGCGAGGGGGCGGCGATCACGCTGGTGGAGCCGCGCGAGCACTACCTGATCCGCAACGTCGAGCGGCTCACGGGCCAGCGCATCGAGGCCGCCACCATCCCGACCGTGGCCGACCTGCGCGCCCGGCGCCTCGAGCTGACGCGCGCCTCGCTCCGGGAGGCGCTCCTGGAGGGCGGGGCCGAGCAGTTCCGGGTCGTTGTCGAGGCGCTCTCCGACGAGTTCGACGTCATGGACATCGCCGCCGCGGCGGTGAAGCTGGCCCACCACGCGACCGAGGGGGACCGGGAGGAGGACGAGGCGGACATCCCCTCGATCCGGCCGCCTCCGCCGGACCGCGCCCGCGACGACCGCGCGCGGCGCGGCCCACCGGGTGCGCGCGGGCGCCCGGGGGAGGTGCAGGACCGGCCGCGGCGCGACGGGCGGGAGTCCGACGGCAACGTCGCGCGGCTCTACATCGGCGCGGGGCGCAACGCCGGCATCCGCCCGGCCGACCTGGTCGGCGCGATAGCGAACGAGGCGTCGCTGAGCTCCCGCGATATAGGCGCGATCCAGATCGCGGACGGCTTCTCCGTGGTGGAGGTCCCGGCCGACACGGCGGACAGCGTCATCGAGGCGCTGCGCGCCACGCGCCTCAAGGGTCGCAAGGTCCAGGTCCGCCGCGACCGCGACGGCGAGGCCCCCGGCGACGCGGAAGATGCCCGCAGCGGCGCGGCCGAGGCACGCGGCGGCGCCGCCGAGCCCAGGCCACGGAGCAGCGCGGCCGAGGCACGCGGCGGCGCCGCCGAGCCCAGGCCCCGAGCCAGGGCGGCCGACGCCCGCGACGGCGCGGCCGAGCCCAGGCCACGGAGCAGCGCGGCCGAGGCGCGCGGCGGCGCGGCCGAGCCCAGGCCACGAGCTGGGGCGGCCGACGCCCGCGGCGGCGCGGCAGGCATGACGCCCCCGCGGCGGCGTCCACGGGGCTGAGATCCACGACCGCCCGGGGGGGCTCGAAAGAAGCTCAGGCAGAGGTTGAGAGCGCCGGCGCGACGTAGGGATCGGCGCGACCTTCAGGCGCGGGCTGGAGACCTGAGGGCTCTCTGCATGCGCGGCTCGCTCACTGGGGAGCGGCCGTCACTTCGCGCTGCTCCACGTACTCCTGGCAGCAGCAGAACTCCGTCGTGGTGACCCGCGGGTCGGTCTTGCTGCCGCAGATCACCTTCTCGAGCATCGCCTCGAAGGCGCTCAGGCTGTCCTGCGAGGCGAAGAACTGGCCGTCCGTCTCCCGGGCCACGCGCGCGTACTCCGCTTCGATCGCCTTGCGTATCCTCTCGTGCTTGGCGGCGTCGCTGCTGTACTTTCCCGTGCCCATGTACGTATGCACGCGGGTCCCTGTCTGCTTGGCGACCTCGATGGCGCGGTTCGCGGCCTCGATGTCTTCCTGATCCTGACCCGTCGACGAGAGAGCGAGAGAGAGGCCGCCCTCGAGCGGCTCGTCACCCAGGAACAAGATGTTACGGACTGCTCCGGGCCGCCAGTCGAAGTGGGTGGAGATGTCCTCGATGGTGCGTGCCGCGGGCGGGGGGGCGACGCTCCGCTGCGCGCTGCCGGTGTGGGACGAGGGCGCGCGCCCCGCGGAGTGATGCTGGCGTGCCGCGCTCGCTTCCGGCTGATGGCCCAGCTTGCTCCAGGCGGCGTTCAACGCGCACCGGGGCACGACGCCGGTGAAGCGCTCGATGGGGACTGGATCACAGGTTTGAGCGTTATGTTGCCTTCTCCACCTGTCGTGGGTTGATCCTGAAACGCTGGATATCCCCTGCGCTCGCTATGCCCTCCTGTCGGCAAGCTCGCCACCGTCGCCGCCAGCGACGATGGCATCAGCGCATCTTCGAGGGGTCTGGACCAGCCCGAGCGGCTCAGCACATCTCTTGCCGCGCCAGCTCGCAGAAGGAGACCTCACGACCCCCCTGGACCGAGCACTATACTGTGCTGCGAGGCCGGCCTTCTGTTGAGCCTTGTTGAGGTGCGTCTCCGCGCCCGCGGCGCATGCTGCTGACGAGCGGCCGGCTCGCCCGGGCGACGGGTGGACGCTCGGCCGGCGGCACCGACACCTCGGATCGCCGGGGGCACACACTCTCGAATCATCATTCCGGGAATGGTGGAGGAACTGGATGTTCTCGCCCAGACGGCGCTTTTTCACTGAAGTCGCCACGGTCGCGACCGCCCTTGGAGCGCCCTGGGGGGCTCATCCCGAGGTTGAACGCTCTTCCCTGATCGCCGCGCCGACGGGGACCGATCCCGCCGCGCTCGCGCGCGACGAGCGGTTCTGGCGTGGGATCGCTCGCGAGTACCCGGTGAGCTCGGACTTCATCAATCTAGAAAACGGCTACTACGGGATCATGCCTGAGCCGGTCTACCGCGAGTATCTGCGCAACACCCGGCGGCTGAACGAGCTGAACTCCTACTTGCTGCGCACCACGTACAAGGCCGAGGTCGACCAGATCCGCGAGCAGCTGGCCGCTGTGGCGGGCGTGCTCAAGGAGGAGATCGCGCTCACCCGGGGCGGCACCGAGGCGCTGCAGAACCTCATCGCGGGTTACGGCCGGCTGCGCCCGGGGGACGCTGTCATGTATGCCGACGTCGACTATCCGAGCTGCCAGTACGCCTTCAACTGGCTGCGCGACCGGCGCGGTGTGGACGTCGTGCCGATCGCTATCCCCGAACCGCCGACCAGACAGGCTGTGCTCGACACCTACGCCTGGGCGCTGAGCGAGCACCCACGGGTCAAGCTGCTCCTGCTCAGCCACATGAACAACCGGACTGGCCTCGTCGTACCCGTGCGCGAGGTCGTCGCCATGGCCAGGGAGGCCGGCGTGGACGTGATCGTCGACGCGGCCCACTCCTGGGGGCAGCTGGACTTCGACGTCGGAGACCTGGATGCAGACTTCGCTGGATTCTCCCTGCACAAGTGGATCAACGCACCGCTCGGCGCTGGCTTCCTCTACATCCGCAAGAGTCGGATTGCCGACATCGACCCCTTCCTCGCCGACGAGCACTTCCCGGCGGACGACATCCGCTCCCGGGTTCACTCGGGCACGCTCGACGTAGCCCCCTTCCTGAGCCTGCCGGTCGCGCTCGACTATCACCTGGCGCTGGGCGCCGCGGTCAAGCAGGCCCGGCTGTGCTACCTGCGGGATCGATGGGTGAGCCGGGCGAGGCAGCTCGGCAATGTCGAGGTGCTGACCCCGGACGAGCCGGGGATGTATGGAGGGGTCACCTCGTTCCGGATCGCCGGGCGAACCTCGGAGGCCGACAACGCGGCGATCGCCGATCACCTGATGGAGACGCACAGGATCTTCACGGTTCGCCGCGGCGGGCTCGCGAAGGGCAGCTGCGTGCGGGTGACCCCTGCCTGGTTCACCTCGGCCGACGACGTTGACCGCCTGGCGAGTGCCCTCGTGGACGTCGCCCATCGGTTTCGAACCTGACCGGCCGCGACGGCGTGGTATCTCGTCCGGCGGGCCTGTGCCGATGGGGCGCGCGCGAGCGCCCCTACCAGGAGACGAGCCGGCCGAGAACCGTCTCCACGGCATCGTGGAACGATCCGCCCGGCCATACGCTGACGAGGGCGGCGGCGGCGAGCGCCGCGAGTGCGGCGTCGAGCGCGTCATTGCGGAGCCGCGGCGCTGTAGCGCCAGCCTCCACCAACTCCAGCAGGGCGTGCACCCGCTGCTCGAGCGCGACGCCGGCCGGTGCACCCAGCGCGAGCGCCGGCGGCGGGTGCTCGCGAGCGCCAACCCGCGCCCGCTCCACCGCGACGAGCGCCGCTGCGACGGCGCCTGCATCCCGCAGTCGCACCGCGGCGTACCGATCACACTCGCGCTCGGCGGCCGCTCGCCAGGCGTCGATCAGCCGATCCCCTCCCGGGATGGGAAACAGCGCGAGAGCGAGCCGGAGCGCGATCAGGGTCAGCGCGTCACGCCGCCTGAAGTGCGCCTCCTCGTGGTGCGCCACGGCTCGGCGCGCCTCCTCGGTCAAGGCCCCGAGCAGGCGCCGATCGATGATGATGACGGGCGCAAACGCGCCGACGGTGAACGCGGTAGGAGCCCCGCAGTCAGCCACCCGGAGCGGAACGCCATCCATCCACGCGACCGGCAGTCGGCGCACGGCGCGGGCCCGCCGCGCCGCCGTGCGAATCTCCCGCGTGAGGCGGCGCAGGGAGGGCGCAGCGTGCGCGAGCCACGCGGCGACGAGCCCCGCGGCCGGAACGACCAAGGGCAGCGCGAACTCGGGGTGATGCGGGCAGAGGTGCAGGTGGTAGAGCCCGTGGGTCGCGCAGTGGCGGGGGGAGAAGAGCCGCGCCGGCGAGGCGAACGCGACAGTTCCGAGGAGAGCGATGAGCGCAGGCGCGAAGATCACCGCCGCGGCGCGGAGCGCCGGAATGTCGCCCCGGCCGTCCCACGAAAGGCCCCGCGCGCGCCGGGCCGCGATCCCCACGGCGCCAGCACCCAGGAGGCCGAGCACCGCAAAGAACGCCGCGAAAGAGGCGACGAATGCGACGATGCTCATACGGAGCGCCTCCGCCGCCGCTGCTCGATGAGCGCCGAGAGCTGATCGAGCAGATTCGGATCAGCGCGCTCCGCAGAGTCGAGGAAGTACATCAAGAGCGCGTCGCTCTGGTGTTTGCTCGCGGCCTTGAGCGAGCGCGCCGCCTGCTCGCCCAGCCAGGCCTCCCTGGACTCGCAAGGGCGGTACAGGAACGCCTTACCCTCTTTGTGGCGCGTCACGAACTCCTTGTCATGCAGCCGATCCAGCACCGTGAGAACGGTTGTGTAGGCGAGCGAGGGCTGCCGCTGAATCAGACCGAGGACGTCGCGAACAGACAGCGGCGCTGTGCTGTCCCACAGCACGGACATCACAGCGGCCTCGAGCTCACCGAGGGACCTGTCGTTCGAGGTGGCCACCAGAGGATACCTACCGCGCGAGGCCAGGGATGTCGATGTGTCGGGCGCGCTCTCCAGGATTGCTCTCTGCGAGCGAGCGCGGCGTCTGGTCAGTACGCCAGAGCCCGCTCGACGCGCTGGCGCAGCCCGAGACCGAGCCACAGGGTCTCGGCCGTGAGGGCTGCGAGCATGGCCAGCGCGGCCGCCGTGGCGCCGGGCATCTTCGCCCGGATTCCCAGGGAAGCAGCGCCCAGGAGCACCGTCGTCCCGAGCCACGTCGCGGCGTTCACCCGGTTCGTGCGGGTCTGGCAGAGCAGGAGTCCCTGCGCCGCGTTCTGGAGCGCGATCAGGAGGGGCACGACGGAGCACAGGAGGACGACCGGCAGCACTCCTGTCAGAAGGGCCGAGTCATGCCCGATGAAGGCGTTCAGCAACAGCCGTCCAGGCGGCGTCAGCGCCGTACCGAGCAGCAGCAGCGCGCAGGGGGCTCCGACGCTCAGCGCGAACCGGACCAGGAGCCCACCTGACGCCCGGGCGCGGTTGCGGATCACGACTTGCTGTACCATGCGCGTGGTGTTCGCGATCAGGAGCACGAAGCCCCACGCGGCGGGCCAGGCGGCGAGCGCGACGGGCGCGTCCGCGGCGCGCGCCACGAGCGCCACGAGGATCGCGCGCCCGCCCCAGACCACGAGCATGGAGCTGGCGAGAGGCCAGTAGAACCGGAAGACGCTGGCCACATCCGTCGGGTGGTCGCGCGTGGTCATGGCTTGCGACGCCTGATTCGTGACCAGCTTCCTGGCCGCTACCGTCACCGTCAGCGCCTCGGAGACCACGCCCAGAAGGAGCGCCGTGCCCGCGAGACGCGCGCCTTTCATGCCGGCTGTGAATCCGACCGCGAGCACGGCGACCACCACCGCGAGCCTCGCCAGGCCCGCCAGGCCCACCTGCCTGGTGTGGCCGGCGCGGATGAGCAGGCCCTGGAAATAGCGCCGCCACCCGATCGCGGCGGGCCAGAGGACCAACAAGCACAGGACGGTGTGGGCGCGTTTCGCGACGGCGCCGTCGAGGCGCAAGACATGCCGCCAGAGGAGGTCGAAGAAAGGCGGCGATGCCAGGAGCAGCAGGCCGCCCGTCAGGACCGCGATGGCGAGCAGCATGAAGCGAAAGAGCGCCCTCCTGGAGGCCATGGCACCCGAGAGCGCGTTCGAGGCGTGCAGGAGCATGATGATCGGGCTCTCGAAGAGCACGGCGAGCGATTTCGCCACGCCGGTGGCCGCCAGGCTGGTCTGGGCCTCCGGGAGGTGGGCGAGCGTCGTCGTGATGAGCGGATCGCCGGCCGCCATCGTCGCCTCGCTCAGCGACAGCGGCAGGAACTGCGCCCAGAGCGAGCGGAGCGTGACCGCCGTCTCGTCAGGCGCGCTCATGCCGCGCGTTCTCCATCATTCTCTCTCGAGACGCCGGTTCGAGCGCCCGGATCGCCGCGGCGAGCGCATCTCCCTCCAGGATCTCGATGCCCTGCGCGTCGAGCCATTCCCGGTTGTAGACGGTCTCCAGATAGCGATCGCCGCGGTCAGGGTTGATGAGCACGACCCGCTGGCGGTGCACGAAAGCCTCCGTGTAGGCCATGCCAGCGGCCACGATCGCGCCGGTCGATGCGCCCAGGAGCAGGCCCTCCTTGCGGGCCAGCGCGTGGCACACGGAGAAGGCCAGCCGATCCGGGATCGAATAGGCGGTGTCCAGCGCCGCGGGCGCAAAGTTGGGCGGAACGAAGGAGAGTCCCAGCCCGGTCATCTTGTAGGGGTGGCGCGGCGTTCCGAGGATGGCCGATCCGGCCACGTCGACGCCCACGAGCTTCACGCCGGCGTACCAGCGCTGGAAATACTTCGCGATCCCGGCGAGCTGACCGGCCGTGCTGATGCCGACCACGATCACGTCCGGCGGGCCGCTGAAGGCCTCCGCGATCTCGGGCGCTGTGTAGAGCGCGTGGGCCTCGGGGTTCAAGGGATTCCGGTGCTGGCAAGGGTACCACGCGCCGGGGATCTCTCGGGCGAGCTCGGCCGCCTTCCGCATGCGGGCTACCTGCATGGACCCGTGTGCGTCCATCGCCGAGAGCGGTACGTCCATGAGCTCCGCGCCGTAGGCCTCGAGCATGCGGCGCATGGGCGGGGCGGTCTTGGCGTCGACCACGATGATCACACGGTAGCCACGGGCGGCTCCGACCATGGCGAGACCGATGCCGAAATTGCCCGAGCTCGATTCGACGATCGTCCCGCCGCGACGCAGGAGCCCCCGCGCTTCAGCTTCCTTGATGAGATACGCGGCGTTCTTCTCCTTGATGCTGCCGCCGGGGTTGCACGACTCCAGCTTGAGGAACAGGTCATGTCGCTCGCACACCTTCCCCATGCAGTTCATGCGGACGAAGGGGACATGGCCGATCGCCTCGGTGACATCTCTGGCGAGCCGGGGCCTGACCTCGCCGGTCACGGGCGCATGCGGCGCGCCCGCGCCCGGGCGCTGCGCCTCCCGCACAGCGCTCTCTGGCGCGGCATCTATCCTGTAGAGCGCCGGCTCCATCGTGGACAGCCTCTGCGTCCCGTTGTCATGGCCGCTCCGGACCGCGGCACGACCGTACCTGATGCTCATCTTTCTCCCCCTCGTCCAGCCTTGGCTGCTCGGTTCGACCCTCGGCAGGCACACGCGGTCTGGAGGCGACGCGCTCGGCGCGCATCGGCGGCATGTGATCGATCTGTCTCCGCAGCATCGCGCCCGAGCCAGGCGAGAAGCCCCCTGCTCGTGCGCGCGGTCAGCCCCCTCCCAACCGCAGCGTCGATATACTACCGCGTGTAGTTGGTGACCAGCGCCAGCGCGTCGATTTGCTTGCAGGTGAATCGTCGTCGAGACAGGCTGGCGAGCACTTCCATGGTGCGAGTGACGTCCGCTCTTGCTCCAGCGGGCCCCGCTTCCTGGACCGACTTCAAGCCCGGCCCGCATGGCTGCGGCCACACCTTCGCTGCCGAGCGAGCCCTGGCGTGACGTATAGGGTCTCGAGCAGGCGCGCGAGCGCGCGCCGCCGCTCAGATCACCGCGTCCCTGCGCGCTGCCTCCGCGACGCCGCGGGCCAGATGCCCTGCTTGCCTGGCGACAGGATGCCGTTCGGGTCAAGCGCATCCTTCAGCGTCTCGTTCAAGCGCCGGAGCGCGTGCTTGTTGAAGCTGTACTGATCGCCGATCAGGTCCATGAAGGCCAGGTGTGCCCGGTACTCGCCGATCCCCTGCTTCCCCAGCTCCGTGATCAAGGTGTGGAGCAGCGCCGCGGCGTTGCTCGTCTGCTCCGCGTCGCGCTTCTCGTAGAGGATCGGGAAGATGTGGGTCAGGTGGCGCTCGCTGGCGGTGAAGCCGGCCAGGTAGTCGATCCCATGCTCGCGGGCCCGCGCCTTCACCAATTCGTAAACCCTCACCGCCTCGCGACCGCTGGACGCCACGATCGGCGAAAAGTCGAGGTGCCCACAGTCGTCGCCGCGGAACTTCAGCGCATTCAACGCGAAGAATCCCGGGACGCCCGCCAGACGGCCGGCCGGCCCCTCGACCTCGCAGGCATAGAGGCCGTCCGAGCCCGAGGCGAGATGCTTGTGGCCCGTGATCTCGGCGCCGGGGATGCTCGAAAATGCTCGCTGGACGATCCTGAACCGAGCATCCAGCAACTCCTCGTCGCCGTAGAGGCCGAAGCGCAGGGTCCACCACCATCCTATACCCAGATCCTTGCGGATCTTCTCGATCACCTCATCGGGCATGGCGTCGGGGCCGTCGTACCAGCGCGAGCGCGGATATCGGTGCGCCACCTCGCGGACGACATTGCCCATCTGTGCATTGCTCTGGATGACCTCCCGGCGGCGCAGCGAAGCGAGCACGTCGATGGCCGCCTCCAGGTCGGACTCCCTCTGAAAGTGCGCTACGCATGACGTCAGCCCGCCAGGTTGAGGCATCAACCAGAGCCCCAGCTTGGTCACGATCCCGAAGTTGGACTGCAGGAACAGCCCGTCCAGCGACGGGCCATACCCGCCCTTGTAAATCTGCCAGGTGTTGGCGCCGGGCAGCGCGCCCATGCCGGTGCGCACGACGTCCCCGGTCGCCAGGACCACCTCCAGCCCGCAGATCTGAGCGGCGTGATCCCCATAAGGGGTGTAGCCGATGCCCCGCTCCAGGGCATTGCCGACGACGCTGCCCCAACCCAGCGATGGCGCGGACATCCACAGCTTCAGCCGATGCTCGCGGAGATACCCGTAGAGGTCCAAGAACCTCACCCCGGGCTCGACAAGGGCGTACCCGTGCTCCTCGTCGACCTCCAGGATCCGGTTCATCCGCTGCATGTCCAGCACGATGGCCCCGTTCACCCGCGGCGCCGCGCCCCCGTACCCGAGATTCCGCCCGGTGGACACGGTCCAGAGCGGAATGCCGTGTTGATTGGCGACGGCCAGGACAGCCTGCACCTCCTCTACCGACTTCGGCAGCACCGCTCCCGAGCACCGGAAGTCCGCGGAGCTGCCGAACGCATAGGGGTCCTCGTACGCCGAGAGATCCGAGCCCGGGCCGAGGACCGCGTCGTCGCCCAGCACCGCCGCGAGGTGCCCGTAGGCCGAGCTGATCCGGACGGAGGATGGAGATGCCCCGCTCACCGGGTCCTTCAAGGGAGGGGAGACCGCTGCCGGTGAGACGTCAGAGCGTCGCGCTGCCCCCTTCATGACGCGCTCCGCGGCCCCGCGTCATCGTCCCCGCCGCGCGCGCTCGGCCCGACGCTCTCCTCGATCGTCACGAAGTTCAGTGCGTAGAGCTTCTGCAGCATTCGACAGCAATTTCGCTCGGCGGCGTCCCGCGCGGCACGATCGGTCTCTGGTTCGAGTATCTCCGCGAGGACCTCCCGGGTAGGCTTTCCGCCGCCAGCGTCGGTGAGAAACGACTTCATCATCCGCCCCACGCGGGCCTTCTGGACGCGATCGGTCGCCGCGATCCTTCCGAACAGGAGCAGCGTCGGCGCGGGCTCCGGCTCGGGCGGCGCCTTGCCGTCGCCGAGCGCCTGGATGTACGACAAGACGTCGCACGAGAACTCGTGCAGCGCGACGTGCCGGCCCGCGCGCACGGCGCCGTCGAGCAGCTCCTCCTCGGTGACGCTCGGCCTCGACGCGTTCCGCGCCTTGAATTCTTCCGCGCTCTCGACGCACTCGGCGTCGGACCACAACACGAACTCCGCGCGCTCGCACCGCACCACGTCGATGAGGTAGGGGATATCGAGCTCCCCTTGGGCGACGTGCCGCTCGATGAGCTCGGCGAACCAGCGGGCGTCGCGAAACGAGCGGATCAGGCGTTCGGACTTGATGGGGCGGTATGTAGCGATGAGGCTCCGCTCCACCTTCGACAACGCCCGGTGCCGCCGCAGCAGCGCGAACGTGGCGGGGAAGTACGTCTCGACGATGTAGAAGCGCTTGACGGCCAGCGAGGCCGAAAGCCAGCGCAGCCGTTTCTTGTCGAAGGACTGGAGCGAGTCTATCTGCGCGGCGCTCAGCGCGTTCTCCTCGGCGAAGCGCGCCGGATCGTCGTAGAGACACGCGAACGCCTGAGGATCGGTGAGCACCCGCGCGAACGCCGTCTGAAACGCTGATGTATCCGTACCCATCGTCCGCCCCTCCGCCACGCGCTCCATCGTCCGCCCCTCCCCTATGTGCTCCATGATCCGCCCCTCCACTGCCACTGCACGATCCATGACACGTTCCATCGTCCACCCTGTGGCTGCGCGAGCGATGCCTTACGCCCAGACAGCCCTCGCGTGCTCGACCTCTGCCAGCATCTCTCCGAAGTCGTCCGGCAGGTTCGCGTCGCGCTCGATGAGGAGGCTGCGCACGGGCGCTCGCCGACAGAGATAGTCGAGCAGGTTCCAGACCTCAGGATGCCTGTCGATCGGTTGGCTGTGCGTGTCCATCCACATCTCGTCTTCGTACATCCCACCGGCCAGGTGGACTTGCACGACGCGTTCGAGCGGGATGCTGTCGATGAATTCATACGGATCGTAGTGGAGGTTCTGGGAGTTGATGTACAGGTTCGTGAGATCGAGCAAGATGCCGCAGTCAGCGTCGTTCACGACCTTGCTGAGGAATTCCGCCTCGGTCATGGTGCCTCCGGGGATGGGCATGTAATAGGTGATGTTCTCGAGGAGCAGCGGCATCCCCAGCATGTCCTGGAACTGCCGGGCCTTGGCCGCGCAACGCGTCGCGGTGGCGTCGGTGAACGCGATCGGGGTGAGCTGGCCAAGCTCGATCTGGGAGACCTGCGTGAAGCAGAGGTGATCGCTGTACCACGGGGCGCGGACTGCCTTCGCGACTCGCGCGATGTCACGGCAGTATTTCATGTCGAGCGGCGCGTCGGTGCCTATGGATAGATCGAGACCATGGGGCGCTATGGGCAGACGCTCGCTCAGCTCGACGGCGCGCGCGAGCCGCCCCTCCGTCCGGGAAATGTAATGATCTGCGCAGATCTCGATGCAGTCGATACGATCGCGGTGCTGTTCGATACTCCGCGCGAACGAGGGCCGGTAGGCGATTCCAACGCCGAGGCGTGGCAGATCAAATCTCGGCTTCACACACATGAGCAGCTCCTTGGGCATAGGTAAGATGAAGCGCCCAGGCAGCCCGGAGGAGGCTGCCTGGGCGCCGGCGGCAGGGGGGCGCGTCCCCCCTGCCGGTCATGTCAGTCGTTGTTCACGTAGCCGCAATGGTGGCAGCAGTGCTTCGCGACTTCCCTCGTCTCCAGCTCGGTGTCCTCCTCAGGGTTGATCATCTCGAAATCGAATCCGCTCTGGTCAGTACTCATGTGATGTTCCTCTCTCGTCCGAGGCAGGTTGGCCCGCCTCGGTCAGGAACGGGTCGGCAGGCGCCTCGTGCGGAGTGAGTTCCGCCGCTTCGGCCCCACCGCCTCTCCGTTCGTGCAGAGGCATAATCAAGCGCCGTGCCGCTCCAGCGTTCGGCATCTCAGGCGAGCACGCAGAGCCGCGAAGATGCCGCTCTGCTCGGTGGCTCACGCAGGGCGGTGGTGGCGGTGAAATGGCCGGAAACGACCTGGATGGCTGGGTTCACCGGTCGACGTCGCATGAGCGGTACAGGGCGGATGGGACGGGCGCCGCTGTGACCCGTTCGCTCGTCGAGTCCCGCGGAGGATGGCAGAGGCTTGCTTGGAAAGGCAAAGTCCCGCTCGAGGGGCGCAGATCCTTGCTCAGGGAGGCTTCTGGGCGTGGTCGTCGTGGTGACCGCGGAGATGCGCGCGCGCATGCGTCGGCCGAACCCGGCGGCGCGAGCGCCGAGCGCGGCCGCTGCTGCGAGGAGCGCCATCCCCCGTGTCACGGGCGCTGCCCGGCAGCGCCCGCCCGGCATCCCATCTTCATCCTATACCGCCTGAAGGAAGAACGACGCCTGCTGGAAGCGCAGGCGGCCAGGATCTGCTCCACCCGTGCGTCGGACAGCGACCCCATTCGTTCCCTCAGGCGGGCCTTCTCGACCGAGGAGATCTGCGACACGACCATCGCGACGCCGGCATCGTAGCAGGTGAGGGCGTTCGCCCGCGCGGCGTCGTGCCACCGGCGCGCGCGCTCCTGGAACCGCGCTGTCCTCATGTCCTCGAGCCGCGACGGGCCGCGCAGCGCGGCGATCGCGCCGGCCCGCACGTCGTCGTCGGGGGTAATATCGAGCGAAGTACGATCCATCATCCGGGAGAAGCACGACGGCCAGAGGAGAAGGAGCGAGCGGAGCGAGCGAGAAGGGCCCCGCGAGCCGGTCAGGGCGTCTCGTGCAACTGCGGGGCTGGTCCGCCTGGATGACAGGAGCCTGGATGACAGGAGATCGCATACGAGATTCCGCTGCTCGTCCGCGAGTTGTCGAGTTGACGAAGAGTGCCTGTGAACCATTCAGTAATGGGGACTCAGAACTGGAGGCTCAGCCATGACGAGTGCAGAAATCACGAATGATCTGGATATAGCGATGAATGAGATCCGCAACGCCGTCGACCAATTGTCGGGCAGGCTGGACAGCGCGGAAACAATGGAGCCGACCAGCGCCAACTGCGGCCACTGCGGCTGCGGCCACTGCCACTGCGGCCACTGCCACTGCGGCCACTGCCACTGCGGCCACTGTCACTGCGGCTGCGCCCGCAGCTAGCCCCGGGGTAGCCGGGCGAACGAGCGCGCCCCGGGAAGTCGAGGAGCGTCCACAGCAGCTTCCCGTCTTCCCTGGGTCGCCGCGGGTGCGCGGGCTCGATGCCGGTCGCCACGAGGCGATGCTCCCGCTGGCTCTCGGCGATGCTCCCGTTCGCTCTCGGCGATGCTCCCATTGGCTCTCGGCCATGCTCCCATTGGCTCTCGGCCATGCTCCCATTGGCTCTCGGCCATGCTCCCATTGGCTCTCGGCCATGCTCCCGTTGGCTCTCGGCCATGCTCCCGTTGGCTCTCGGCCATGCTCCCGCTGGCTCTCGGCGATGCTCCCGCTGGCTCTCGGCGATGCTCCCGCTGGCTCTCGGAGCATCCCTCGTCGGGCGCCGGCATCGAACCTCATACCGATACCGGCGGCCCGGCGTGACGCAGGTCGGCACCTCGTCGCGCTGCCCTTTCTCTGGAGATCTCGCGTGACCATCCAACGATCCAGCTCATCGACCTCCGCTTCACCGCTCGAGGAGGGCGCCCCACCTGCTCCGGACGAGGCGCGCGAGCGGCTCGCGCGGTCGCGCGTCCTCGTCGTCGGCCTCGAGCCGTGGGGCGCGGTCGCGGCCCTCGAGCTCGCGGCCTCGGGCGTCGGCGCGCTCCACGTCCTCGACGACCGGACGGTCACGGTGGACGACCTCGGCCCGTTCGCCGAGGCGGACCTCGGGAGAGAGCGCGCCCCTGCGCTCGCCCTCGCGCTGTCGCGCCTCGCACCCCGGTGCGCGGTCACGTCCGGGGCGCTGGTCGCGCGCGCAGAGCGCCCGCTCGTCCAGGAGGCCACCGGCTGGGACCTGATCCTCGCCTGCGTCTCCCGCGACGATCTCCTCGTTCTTCAGAGCGTCGCCCGCTTCGCCCACGGCGCGTCGATCCCGTCGCTCAGCGCCCACCTCGACGGGCTCGACGCCGTGATCGGCCCGGCCGTCGTGCCCGGCGAGACCGCGTGCTGGGAGTGCTGCCGTCTCCGAAAGCTCGCGACAAGCGACAAGGCCGAGGCCGATCACGCGCTCCAGGCGTCGCTCCTCGCCGAGCGCCCGGGCCCCCGGGCGCGCACCTACCTCGCGCCCGTGCCGGCGTTCCTCGGCCACGCGGTCGCGCTCGCGGCCATCGACCTGCTCGTCCGCCGGGGCGCGTCGCCGCTCTCGGGCGGGTTCATGGTGCAGAACCTGGTTGACCCGGAGGCGTCGTTCCACGCCGTCCTGCAGATGCCCTGGTGCCCGGTCTGCGGCGGCGCCGCCGGCGCCCGGCGCGAGGGGACCGCTCGAGAGGCCCCGCGCGTGCGCCTCTCCGGCGCGCGCGACACCGCGGAGCTCCGCCGGCTGCTCGCTGGCATCGTCGACGCGCGGACGGGTATCGTCAGGCACCTCAGGCTGGACATGAAGAGCCCGGCGCTCGCGCTCGAAGCGCCGCTCACCGCCACGGCCGTCCTCAGCAATTACACCGAGGGCGCGGGGCACGCCCACCGCTGCGAGGAGCCGGAGGTCGGCACCGGAAAGGGCACCACCGCCGTCGACGCCCTGATCAGGGCGGTGGGCGAGGCGATCGAGCGCTACGCCTCCGCGCGCGTCAACAGGGCGGAGTTCCTCCGCGCCTCGATCGTCGAGATGAAGGGCGACTTCATCGCTCCGGAGCGGCTGGGTCGCTACGAGGAAGCGCAGTACGCCCGCCCCGGGTTCCCCTACGCCCCCGTCGTTCCGACCACGTCGATCGACTGGGTCCTCGGGCGCTGGCTGGACACCGGCGCGCCCGTGCACGTCCCGGCGCTCGCGGCCTACTACAGCTACTGCGCTCCACCCGAGGCCCGCTTCTTCCAGGTGACCTCGAACGGGCTCGCCGCGGGCGCGACGCTCGACGACGCGTCGATGGCGGCCGCGCTCGAGCTCATCGAGCGTGACGCGTTCATGATCTCCTGGCTCGCTCGCAGGCCGGGGCGACGGATCATGCTCGACGAATCGATCGACCCCGACGCGCGGGAGGTCGCGCGCCAGCTCGCGGATTGCGGCGCCCGGGTCGAGCTGTATCTCCTGGAGGCGGGCATCGCGGTCCCCGCGGTCATGTGCGTGGGTTACGGCGATGGCAAGCGCTGGCCCGGCGCCGTGGTCTCGCTCGCCGCCCACCTGAGCCCCCGCGCGGCCATCAGGAAAGCCATCCTGGAGCAGGGCCAGATAGTGAGTTACGTCATCCGCTTCGTCACCGGCCAGGAGGTCGTCATCCCCGAGCGGCCGGAGGACGTGCGCACGCTCAACGATCACGCGGCCTACTACTTTCCCGCGGAGCGCGCCGCCGCCTTCGCGTTCCTCCGCGAAGGCGGCGCGGTGACCGCCTCGCAGCTCGAAGAGCCCGGGGAGGTCTCGCTGTCCGAGCTCGCCCGGCGCGTGACGGCCGCGGGGCTCCGGATCGCGATCGTCGACGTGACGTCGCCCGATCTCGCGGCGACCCCATTCCGCGTCGCCCGGGCCCTCGGGCCCGAGTTCCAGCAGATCCACTTCGGCCATGAGGTCGCGCAGCTCGGGAACCCGCGCCTCCGCTCGATGGCGCCGTACGGAATCAACCCCGATCCCCACCCGATGGCCTGAGAGAGGGCACCATGGCAAGGAGCAAAGAGGCAGACGTCGCGCGGCTCTATCACCTCCAGTCCTCGCACGTGAGATCGCGGCCGCTGGAGCAGACGTTCGATGGAGATCTCCAGCCGCACCGCTTCCGCACCTACGCGGGCTCGGCGCGCACGGCGCTGCCCGGGCGCGACTTCGCGGTCGACACCCCGCTCGGCGCGGTGCTGGAGCGGCGGCAGTCGGTCCGCGATTTCGCCCTCAGGCCGATGCCGCTGGAGACGCTCGGGCGGCTCCTCCACGCGAGCTACGGCGTCCGGAGGCTGCGCAAGGGCGATGGGGAGTGGACCAGCCAGCGCCCCGCACCCTCGGCGGGCGGCCGGTACCCGCTCGAGATCTACGTGGCGACGCAGGCCGTGGAGGGGATCCCGGACGGCCTGCACCACTACGACGCCCGGGCGCACGAGCTCGAGCTCCGGCGGGAAGGCGCCGCGCACGCCGCGCTCGCCGATCTGGCGATCGGTCAGGACATGCTCGTGAACACCAACGTCGTGGTCATCGTCACGGCGATCCCGTTCCGCACGATGTGGAAGTACGGCCAGCGCGGCTACCGCTACGTATGGCTGGACGCCGGGCACCTCGGCCAGAACCTCTATCTCGTCGCGACGGCCATGGGCCTCGGCCCGCTGGCCATCGGCGGCTTCTATGACCAGGAGCTCAGCGCGTTCCTCGAGCTCCCGGCCGACGAGGAGGCCATCTACGTCGTCTGCATAGGTCATCCCGGGCCGGCAGAGGGCCGGACAGAGACCGAGCACGCCTGAACAACGACCGTCGGAGAGCACCATGCCCAGCATTCGACTCAGCCGCTCGGCCAGCATCACGCCCACGGGCGTGGGCGTCATCCTCCAGTCCGACCTGGGCGCCTTCCAGCTCACCGGCTCGGACGTCAGCGCATTCGTCGAGCGCATGGTGCCGCTGCTCGACGGGTCGCGCGACCGCCAGGCGGTCGTCGAGGCGCTCTCCGACTACTCGCCGGCGAGCGTGATCCGGTTCCTCGACCTGCTCGAGGCGCGCGGGTTCATCGAGGCGGCGCCCGACGCGGCGGCGCCCCTCGATCGCGAGCGCCTCCGCGGCCAGGACGAGTTCCTCCGGCGGTGGCCCGCGGCCGCCGCCGGGGCGCAGCAGCGGCTCGCGGGCGCGCGCGTGCTCGTCGCGGGCCTCGAACCCTGGGGCGCCTCGGCGGCGCTGGCGCTCGCGGCGGCGGGGGTCGCCGCGCTCCACCTGGTCGACGACGGCGTCGTCGGGCCGGGCGACGCCGCGGTGCTCCGGGAGCGCGGCGCGGCGGCGCTCGGCGCGCCCCGCCGCGCCGCCGTGGCCGCGCTGATCCGCGGGCGCGCGCCGCGGTGCCGGGTGGACGAGAGCTCCGCGGCCGCGCTCGAGGCGGGCGATCTCCGCTCGCCCGAGGGGCGCCCCCACCTGATCGTCTCGGCCGTGCGCGCGGACGACGGGCCGCTCCTGGAGCGCGTCGCACGGTTCGCCCATCGCGCGCGCATCGTGTCGCTCTGGTCGCACCTCGCGGGCGCGGCGGCGGTCGTCGGCCCCCTCGTGTTCCCGGGCGAGACCGCGTGCCGGATCTGCGCGGAGGCGGGGGCGCTGAACCCCGCGCCCGCCGCGCGCCCGGGCGGCGCGCCGGCCCCGCACGCCGCCGACGCGATGGGCCAGCTCCTCGGCCAGCTCGCGGCGATGGAGGCGCTCAAGGCGATCACGGCGTACACGGCCCCCCGGCTCGCGGGCCGACTCCTCGTCCAGGACCTTTGCACCTTCGAGACGTCGTACCACACGCTCGTGCGGCTGCCCTGGTGCACGGTGTGCGGGGAGGGCTAGCCCGGCGCCTCGGGCCGCGTCGACGGGGAGCGCCGATCCAAAAGCCGTGAACGAGCGCGAGCGGGGCCTGATCAACCAGGCCCGGAGGGCCGTCGAGGCGCATACCGCCGTCGCCGACCTCGAGGCGCGCCGGCTGCTCGACGACCATGCGCGCGAGTCCCCGCAGGGATGAGTCGTTGCGCGCGCGGGGTGATCATTCCGGGGTCCACTGCGGGTGACTCGTGAACAGGCCGTGCACGAAGCCGATCTCGTAGACAAGGAAGACGCCGAACGCGAGGCTCAGCACGCCCGACACGACGCCGAGCCCGCGATGGAGGCGGTCGAAGCGGCGTGCTGCATACGCGAACGGCAGCGCGAGAGCGGTCGTGATGAGGAGCATCCCCGCGATGGTTCCGACGCCGAACACCACGAGATAGCCGAGCGCCCAGAGGGGATCGCGGATTGTGCCGAGGACGAGGAGCGCGACGGCGGCCGAGCCGGCGAGCCCGTGCACGACGCCGACGAGGAGCGGGCGAACGAACCGATACGCGCCGAACTGGGCGAGCCGACGATCGAGACGGGCCAGGGGCGCGTCGGCGGCTTGATGTCCAGCATGCTGCGCGTGATCGTGCGGCGTGGTGTCACCCGCGTGCACGTGCACCTCTTGGCGCGCTATGGCGCGGGCATCGCGCACGAAGACGGAGAGGTTCAGGCCGCCGAGCAGGATCAGCATGAGGGCGACCGAGAGCTCCATCGTCAGCCCAAGGCGCGGAGGAACGACGACGCCGAAGAGGATGATGGCACCGCCCACGACGAGTATGGTGACGGTGTGGCCGAGGCCCCAGATCGCGCCGATGGGCGCGGCCGCGCGCAGCGTGCGCTCACGGCTGACGATGGTGGTGACGGCCACGACGTGATCCGCGTCGGTCGCGTGGCGCATGCCCAGGAAGAACCCGAGAAACAGGATCGAGAACAAGGAGACCATCGGCTGCTCCTTCATTGGGTTTCCGTGCGTTGATCGCTCGCTGCGGCGAGCCACTGGAAGGTGCGCGCCAGCCCGGCTTCGAGGGGGGTCGTCGCGGTCCACTCGAGCAGGCTCCGCGCCTTCGCAATGTCAGCGATGCGCGAACTCCCGGCGCGCCCGCGAGCTTGGAGAGCCCGTACACGGTCGTCGAGGCCGGTAGATCGTCTTCTCGGAACGGCGGGCTGTGCATTCGACCGTAGGCGTAAAGCGAGGAAGCAAACACCACCTTCTTGACGTTCCGGGCCACAGCGGCTTCGAGGAGCTGGTAAGCCCGCTCGACGTTCGCGCGCAGGATCTCCCGCGGCCGCTCGACCTCCGCCTGGTGCTTCTCGGTGGCGAGGTGGAACACGAAGTCGCGCGCCACCCCGGTCGGCCACGACCACCGGCCAGATCTCGCGCAGCACCCGCCGCGCCAATGCGCTGTCGCTCGTCTCGGTAGACTCTCGGCGCTGCGCCGATCAGAAGAACGCCTTCAATAGGCCGATCGCGCCCTGCTTCCAGGGCACGCGATGGGTCACGCCCGAACGGCTCTCGAACTCGCTCCGGTGCGCCCGGTACCACTCGAGGTTGCGCACCAGCGCGTCCTTGTTCGAATACCTCGGCGTGAAGCCAAGCACCCGCTCGGCCTTCTCGATGGACACGAACGAGTCCTTCGACGCTGTCTCGTAGACCCACTTGTAGAGCGGCGACACGCCCATCGCCTCGAGCGCGCGCAGGGCGAGCACTGCCGGCGCCGCCGGGAAGGGCACGATCTTCTTGCCCTTGCCCACCGCGTCGAGCACCGCCTGGTAGTCCTCTCCCATGGTAGTGAAGTCCTTCGCGCCGATGTTGAAGGTGTCGTTGACGACCGACGCCTCCTTCGTCATGCACAGGTAGATCGCCTCGCAGAGATCGGCCACGTCGAGGAGCTGGTAGCGGTTCTTGCCGTCGCCGATCATGGGGAAGCCCTTGCCGTCGAGCGCCCAGTCGTAGAGCAGGGCGAAGACCCCGAGCCGCTCCGGGCCGATGAACGACTTGGGCCGGATGATGGGCACCACGAGCCCCCGGCCGCGCTCCTCCAGGCACACGAGCTCGGCCTGGATCTTGGCCTGCCCGTACGGGCCCACACCGTCGAGCCGGTCGTCCTCGCAGAGCGGGTGGTGGTCGGGGATGCCGTACACAGCCGTGGAGGAGATGTGCACGGCGCGCTCGACGCCGTGGCGGCGCGCGGCGCTCATGACCACGCGCGTGCCGATCACGTCGGTCGTGTAGATCTCCTCCGGCGTGTACAGGGGCAGCGCGGCCGCCGTGTGCACGACGAAGTCCTGCCCCTTGACCGCCTCGTCGACGGCCGCCGCGTCACGGATATCCCCGCGCACCTCGCGGATGCGCGACCGCTCGGGGTAGTCGAAGTCCAGGAGGTCGAGCGACGTGACTTCATAGCCGCGCTCGAGCAGGTGCCGCACCAGATTGATCCCGAGGAAGCCTGCGCCGCCCGTGATCAGGACCTTCTTCTTGCTCATCGTCTTGCAACCTCGCTTCAGGGATAAGGAGAGCCGCTGACGCTCACGCGCCGCGCGCCTCGATGATGGCCCGAGCCTCGGCCGGGTGACGCTTGCACTCGAGCAGCGCTCCGAGCAGGAGCGGCGCCACGATGGTGGCGTCCGACTCGATCACGAACATGGGCGTGTCCGCCGTCAGCTTGTCCCAGGTGATCTTCTCGTTGGGCGTGGCGCCGGAGTACGAGCCGTAGGACGTCGTCGAGTCGGAGATCTGGCAGAAGTAGGCCCAGGGCCGGGCCGGCTCGCCGAGATCGTATTTGAGCGACGGCACCACGCAGATGGGGAAGTCCCCCGCGATGCCCCCGCCGATCTGGAAGAACCCCACGCCCGCGCCTGCGCTGAGCGCGCGATACTGATCGTACAGCTCGGCCATGTACTCGATGCCCGACTTCACGATGCTCGCGCTGCACTCGCGCCGCCTCACGTAGGACGCGAAGATGTTGCCGAAGGTCGAGTCCTCGTGGCCCGGGACCACCAGCGGCAGCCCGGCCTCCGCGGCGGCGAGCAACCAGCACTCCTCAGGCGGTCCGCGGTGGAGCGAGGGCTCGACCGCCTGGACCAGGTCGTAGAAGTACTCGTGCCAGAAGCGGCGCTCGCCGCTCGCCGTCGCCCGCTCCCACATGGGGACGATGTGCTTCTCCACCGCGCGGAAAGCCTCGTCCTCGGGGATGCTGGTGTCGGTCACGCGCCGCATCCGCTCTTCGAGGATCCGCGTGTCGTCCTGCTTGGTGAAATAACGGTAGTTGGGGAAGTCGCGGTAGCCGTCATGCGCCACGAGGCGAAACAGCGACTCCTCGAGGTTGGCGCCGGTCACCGACATGCCGTGGATCAGACCGGCGCGGATAGCCGGCGCCAGCGTGATGCCGAGCTGGGCCGAAGACATCGCCCCGGCCACGGCCCAGAACATCTTCCCCCCGCGCTCGATGTGCTCCCAGTAGGCGAGGAGCGCGTCGCGCGTCGCGCGGGCGTTGAAATTCTTGTAGTTGCGGAGAACGAACGTGAGGAGGGGCAGCGTCGTGGACGCCCACTTCGTCCCAGTCATGTTTCACCGAGCCTCGGCGACCACGAAGGTCGTCCCGGTGGTCTCGGGTCGCGCAGGCCACCAGGGACGCGCTACGGGCCGGCGCAGGCCGGACCGCCATCGCAGCGTCGGGTGGCTTCGGGGAAACCGTAGCACGAATCGCGAGAGTCGTGTCAAGCCCGAGGGATCGTCTCCTCCAGGTAGAAGCACCGCAGGCCGGCCTCGACACCACGGCCGCGCTGGGCTCATCCTGGTGGGCCTTTGCCGGCCCGATCCCGAGGTCGTCCACTTCAACGCCGGCGCGCTCGACCAGCTCGCTCCTTGGTCCCATGACGGCTCGCGCCGCCCGCGCGTCAGGATCAGAGCCCCTGGAGCCGGGGCCGCGCGAGCTCCACGACCGACGCGACGCCGAGCTTCTCCGTCACCTGGCCGCGATGCCCCCTGATCGTTCTCTCCTCCGCGGTGCTCAGGCTCATGGCGAGATACAGCGGATGCGCCCTCGCTCCGGTCGAGCGCTCCCAGAGCTGACCGCCGTCCGGCGTCACGCGTCGGGCCGACGGTCGGCCACATGGCGCAAGAGCGACACGCCGTAGCGGAGAGGCGCCGCGCTTGCCGCGGCGCGCAATGTGGACAGCAGAAGGCCCGGTCGACAGGAACGCCCGGATCGCCGCGGCGCTGCTCCTCGTAGCGAGCTCACTGCGACGGTGGCGGGGGCGCAGGGCGCTCCTGCGGCGGAGGCGGCTGCGGCACACGAGACGGCGGCGGGACAGCAGGCGCGTTGGGTAGCGCGGCAGGGGGCGCAGCTGGCTCCTCGGGAGGCTCGTTCGTGGCGACGTACGCGAACGTCAGCAGCAGGTTGTTCTGGATCTGGAACAGATCGACGAGCTGCGGCTGCCGGATGGCCTTGAACTGGTAGTCGAGCGACGCCCACTCGACGAGCTTGAAGGACAGCTTGCCGAAGATCTCCACGTTGGTCAGGTCGGCCGTCCCGGGCTGCTCTGTGCGCGTCGGATCGATCATCGCGAGCTCTGCCGGCGTCAGATCGCTGTGCACGAGGGGCGCCATCACCTCGACCCCCACCCGGTAGGTGACGCGCTTCTTCGCCAGACTGCCCCAGACGCTGGCCACGCCCTCGACGCCGAGCTGGTTGAAGTTCGACAGCTCCCTCACCTCCACCACCGTGGGCGTCCTGACGGGGTTGTCATTGATCACCAGCTGCTTCGCACCGATCGTCTCGCGCACTCCGATGCCTAGGCGTGTCTCGACGTTGAGGACGCGGCTCGTCACTGGACGCGCGAACACGCCGGCCGACTCCTTGAAGAGCGTCGGCCGGAACGGATCCGAAAGCCGCAGTCGGCTCAGGCTGTCAGGGGAACCGCCGACGCTGTCCACGTGCCCGTCAGGCCGGGTGATCGCGTAAGAGAAACCGGCGGGCCGCACATCGACCCCCGCGAAGATCGAGCTCTGGATCGAGAACCGCCCGAATACGCCGAGCCAGTCGATGATATGATACAGATAGATCGACTCGGCCAAGAGGCTGTCCGATGACTTGATGAACTCCGGGATCACCGGTGTGCGCGTGGCCCCCTCGCCAAGGGCGAGGAGGTTGCGGAACTCGTGGCTCCCATGGTTGTACTCGGCGCTGCCGTCGAGCTGCAGGCCGACTGTGACCGCGGAGCCGCTCGGCTGCCCGACCACGTCCTGGTTGTCGCTGAAGCTGGCGTTCGCACCGGCGCTGAGCTTCCAGACCCAGCCCTCTATCCGCTTGCTCTCTTCCCTCAGATCCACGACGAACCTCGATCTCGGGCCCTCGACCTTCGGGGCTTTACCCTTCGGTGGTGGCTCCGCCGCGGCGACCTGCGTGAGCAGAGCGACGGACACGAACAGCGAGATCACAGGGGCAGAGAGGGCTCGAAGCATTCCTGGTCACCATCCTCCGCGCGCATGGAACCGCAGGAGCTACGGCCATGTCAATCCACCCGGCGAAAGCGAAGCGCGGGGCTGCGCGCGCGTGCCGGACCAGCGTGTACAGGGCTGAGGACACGCTGCGCGCCCCTCCCGCCGGGAGCCCACCCATCCCGCTCTCCTTCCGCGCCGTCACACGCCGCGTCCTGCTCGCCTCGCCCCGCGAGCAGGAGGGAACGCGCGCCGCGCTTCGACATCGCCTGCTCGGGCCACGTGCGGCGCCGGGCGCCGGCGTCGCACGTCCCAGAGCTGCCCGCGAGCTTCCCGTGACCTCTGCCGACGTGGAGGGCACAGCGCGCCCCTGGCTGGCGCGTGAGGGAGGGCGACGGCTCGCTGACGGCCAACAAGGCATGAGCTTGCCTTTCACGCGATGATATGTTAGGGGCGCTGAAAATCAAGTCGCGTCCCTGCTTGGCGCAGGGGGGTACGGCATCAGACGGGGAGATGCTTTGTTTATTTCTCACAAATACAAGGCGATTTTCGTTCATATTCAGCGGACCGGAGGTAACTCGATCCAGAAGATCTTCGAGGAGTTCGATCCAGATCTGATCGAGACGGTTCCGGTCGATCCGTCGAAGAACCGAACGAAGCACTGCTACATCTCGGACATCAAGGCCGCCGTCGACGAAGCCATTTTTGAGCGTTACGTCAAGTTCTGCGTCGTGAGAAACCCCTTCGATCGCATGGTGTCGTGGTATTCTCATTTCAAGGATAGAGGGAATGACGAGGACGCGCGGATCAGGCTGAACCAGGGCGACAGGGCCCTGAGGATGTACTACCGCGGACTTGAGATTTTCGGACGGAACAGCGAGCTCTCGGCCGCCTATACGAAGCTATGGCTGAGGTTCTTCCAGACGTTCAAGCGATTCGAGCCAGGCAGCGCGGAAGAGGTGGCGATCCGGTTCGCCGCCATCGGAGAGCGCGTGATGAGCGAGGTCAACAAGAACGCATCCAGCTTCGAGGAGTTCTTGATGCTCCCGAGAGACTACCCGGGCGGCATCTTCGAGCGGTTCTACATCGACCAGGCGGAGTACGCCTCGCACAACGGCCGCCTGGTCATGGACAGGATCCTGAAGCTCGAGAGCCTCTCCCAGGACTTCGAGTCGCTGGCCGAGCAGATCGGCTTCGAGGGCAGGCTCCCTCATGTGAACAGGTCCAATCGCAAGGCGCGTTATCAAGAATACTACAACGAGAAGACGAGAGCGATCGTCGCCGAGAGATTCAGGCGAGACTGCGAGTACTTCGGCTACAGCTTCTGAGCTCGGCTGGCGCGTCCGGCGCACCCGCGGACGGGCCCCGTCGTGCCTCGCGAGCCGTGAGCGGCGCGCTGTAGCGCTCGCTGCCCGGAGGGCGCCCCGAGCGAGCACCTCCCCGCGCGGCGAGCCTCCGCCCGGTCGCCCTTGGCCTCGCCGGCGGCCCTCGATGAGCTGTCCAGGCGCTCCGCTGGTCGAGGCCGCGGCGCGATCAGGACCTCCCCCCAACAGCGGATTGGAGCTAGCATCGTCCCGCGAGGAGCGTGTACTATCCGGCCGGGGCGCGACGGGGTCCGGGCAGGACCTCACGCGTCGGCCCTGCACCTCCACAGCAAGCGCTATCACCGCAATGACGCTCGTCGACCTGATCACCAGCGAAGCCGCAGCCGAACGCAGAAGCCTCCTCCTCGCTGCGAGCCTGGCTGGGATTGCGAACTCGCTCGTCATCCTCTTCGTGAACATGGCGGTGCACGCGCACGACAGCAGCGGTCTGCGCACGTTCGCCATGTTCGTGCTGGCGATCGTGCTGTTCGTCCTCGGGGGCCGGCACACCTGCCACCGGACGGTACACATCATCGAGTCCGGGCTCCAGCGCATCAAGATCAGGATCGTGGACAAGATCGAGCGCGCGGAGCTCCAGGGTCTCGAGCGCCTCGGGACCGCGGAGATCTACGATCGGATCACCGAGAACGTGTCGGTCGTCTCCGACGCGGCGGCGCCGATCGCGCTGTGCTTGCAGTCGCTGTGCATCCTCGCGTTCGCCACGATCTACCTCGCCTGGCTCTCCCTCACGGCCTTCGTCGTCATCGCGGCGATCACCGCGATCGGCGTCATCATCTATCTCTCCAACAGGAGAGAGATCAAGCGGTGCCTGCGAGAGGCGGGGAAGACGCGGGTCGCCTTCTTCGACCTGCTCACGGACCTGCTCGACGGCTTCAAGGAGGCCAAGTTCAGCCGCCGCCGCAGCCGCGATATCCGCGACGATATCGTGCAGACCTCCGACGCGCTCCGCGTGATCACGGCCAAGGCGAACATCCTCTTCAACGAAAACTCGATCTTCGCGACCTGCCTCCTCTTCGCAGTGCTGGGCGGGATCATCTTCGTCCTCCCTCGATACATGGCCGTCGACACCACGCTGCTCAGCCAGCTCGTTGCGGGTGTCACCTTCGTCTGGGGTCCACTCGGGCTGATGCTCAACACCTCCCAGGCGTATATCCGATCCAACGTGGCCCTCGCCCAGATCGAGGCGCTGGAGCAGAAGCTCGATTCAGCCGCGCGCGAGGGGGTGTCCCTGGACGCCGAGGACCTCTGGAAGGGCCGCTTCACCACGATCGAGGCGAGCCATATCGAGTACGACTACGGCCCTCAGAACGGCGGCGGTGGGTTTCGCATCGGCCCGCTGAGCCTGACCGTCAACGCGGGGGAGATCGTGTTCATCGTGGGCGGCAACGGGAGCGGCAAGTCGACGTTCCTCAAGGTCCTCACCGGCCTGTACCCACCGAGCGCCGGCACCGTGCGCGTCGACGGGATCCTCATCCAGCCGGGCAACGTGGCGCCGTACCGCGAGATGATCTCGGCGATCTACTCGGACTTCCACCTCTTCGCGAAGCTCTACGGCCTCCTCGGCGTCGAGGAGGCGTCGGTGCACCGCCTGCTCGCGCAGATGCAGCTCGACGGCAAGACATCGTTCGCGAAGCAGCGCTTCACGCGGCGCGATCTGTCCACCGGCCAGCGCAAGCGGCTCGCCATGATCGTGGCGCTCCTCGAAGATCGGCCGATCTACGTCTTCGATGAATGGGCCGCGGATCAGGATCCCGAGTTCCGCAAGTACTTCTACGAGGACCTGCTCCCTTCGCTGAAGCGACAGGGCAAGACGGTCATCGCCGTGAGCCACGACGATCGCTACTTCCGGTGCGCGGACCGCGTGGTGACGATGGACTCCGGGAAGATCCGGTCGATCGAGCGAACGGCCACCGGCACCGCGCAGGCGGACGCCGGGCCGGTCGCGTGAACATGGGACGCTTCTTCAGCACACGGAATCGCCATGCCCTTCGCTCCGCTCTTCGTCATCGGCCTGCCGATCCTCACCTTCATCGCTGTCGGCCTCCTCGGCAGCACGCGGCGTATCAGATGGTGGGGCGCGATCCTCGTCTCCCTCGTGCTGACGCCCGTGGGGGGGCTCATCGCGGCAATCCTCTCGGGGCCGAGGCGACAGAGGAGCAAGGCTCCCCCCCGGCTGAAGCGCCCCTGAGATCGTGACGTTTCCGTCACCGGAGGCTGACCATGCCCAACTACGAGCCCCTGGACGACATCGAGGACAAGCCCACCTTACGGGAGCGGATCGCGGCGTGGCTGCTGGGGGTGCAGACCCTCGTCTACATGCTGGTGGTCCTCCTGCTGCTCGCGCTTGGGTTCGTGTGGCCTCGCGTGTTCATCAACATCCCGTCCGGACATCGCGGCGTCCTGTACCGGTACTTCGCGGGCGGCACGGTGGTGGACCCGCAAAAGATATTTGGCGAAGGGCTGCACGTCATCGCGCCGTGGAACTCGGTCACCAACTACGAGATCCGCTTGCAGCAGAAGAGGCTGAGGTTCGACGTCCTCAGCGACGAGGGGCTCAATCTGGGCGTCGAGGTGGTGGTGCGCTACCACCCGCGGCAGGACATGCTGGGCTATCTCCAGCGGGACATCGGGCCCGAGTATTTCGATCGCCTCATCCGGCCCGACGCCGAGGCCCATGTACGACGCACGTTCGGCAGCCGGCCTGCCCATGAAATTTACGCGAGCGCGCGCGACCTGCTCCAGGAGCTCGGAAACATCCCGGCGCTCGGCCGCGTCCAGAAGACGGACGCCGGCGAGGAGGCGTTCCCCTACATCGTCATCGAGGAGCTGAAGCTCGTCGACATCGAGCTCCCGCAGATGGTCCAGGAAGCCATCAAGGAGAGATTCCGGCAGGAGCAGCTCCTCCTGGAGTACAGGTACAGGCTCGAGCGGGAGGAGCAGGAGGCCGAGCGCAAGCGCACCGAGGCCGCCGGGATCCGCGATTACAACCTCATCGCGGGCAACGTCTCCCCCGATCTCCTGCGCTGGCGCGGCATCGATGCCACGCTCGAGCTCGCGAGCTCGCAGAACGCGAAGGTCGTCGTGCTCGGCGGCGGACAAGGAGGCATCCCGCTCATGCTGAACTTCGTCGACAGCCCGATCGGCACGTCGGCCGCCACGCCGCCCGCCGGGGGGGCGCCCGCGCCGGCGGGCAACGCGACGCCCGTGAGGGCGAGCGGCGGCGCCTTGCCCCCTGCGCCCGCGCCCGTGCCCGCGCCCCTGACGGCCGCCGAGAACGCCGCGCCGGGAGCGATCAAGACGCCTCCGGCCGCCGCGCCCGCGCCGGCCAGCCCCTGACGGCGCGCGCTCAATACCTTCCGGTCGCGTCCTGCCAGATCCCGATGAGCTCATGGATGGCATCGCCGTCGAGGTGCGGCGGCTCCCTCAGGTCCGGATCGAGCTCGACGCCGTAACGACGCAGGTCCAAGAAGGGGTTCTCGTCCACATCGCTCGCGCGGATCGAGACATTCGGGTTCGCCGGGCGGAACCCGTACTGGATCGCCTTCTCCTGCATTTCCTTTCCCAGCAAGAAGTCGAGCCACCTGCTCGCGGCCTGTTTCTGAGCCGGGTCAGGCCTGATGAACAAGGCCGGGTGCTCGTTCACGATGGTGGGCTGCGGATAGATGATGCGCGCGTCGCGGAGGGAGCTCTCGTGAGCGCCGAGCCGCTTCAGCGCGGGGAGCGCGAGGTGCTCGTAGGTCATCACGCCGTCGTAGCGCCCCGGGCCCACGTTGATCATCGATTCCGTGAGGAGCCGCGCGGACTCCGGCGCTTCGTCGAGGCCCCCCTCGCATCGCCCGAGCGCTTGCCTCAGGCTGTCCTTGCGCTCCGCGAACGCGCGGGCGAAGGCGCCGCGCAGGTGCTCGCTCCCCGTGACCCCTCCTCCCGCCGAGCCCTGCGCAGGCGCGTCGCTGCCCTCCAGCGCGGCCCGCTCCTTCGGGGGCAAGACGTAAGCGTAGGCCATGAGATACAACGTCTCCAGCCCCGACGCCGCGCGGGTCGGTGAGGTATGGCCGAATTTCACTCGACCCCATCGCTCGATCTCCTGGAGCGTCGGGAAGGGCGCCTCGTAAGCAGGCTTGATCTGGGCGCGCTTCTTCGGGGCCGCCGCAGGCTTCTTCGCCGGCGACGGCGTGAGCGGGCCGTACCAGTCGATCCAGCGCCCCGGCACCCGGTCCTCGAGGGCGATCTTGGAGAGATCCGCGTCCCTCGGGATCAGGGCGCACGGGATCTGCCACCATGGCCCCTCCTCGCTGCGCCCCGATCGCAGGATCGCTTCGAGCACCTGATATCGATCATGCCACACGAGCACGACCAGCGGCGACCGCGCGAGGGATCTCGCCTCGCTGCCGTCCAGGAGCTCGCCGGCGTCGGGCACCTCGCTCGATCGCTGCTTCCAGCGCGCGGCGAGGTACTGGACGACGATGTCGTCGGCCGGCGCCCACAGCGTGGGCAGCTCGTCCTTCTGCTGCTTGCTCTTGGGCTCGAGATAGGCGTCGATGATCGCATCGGCCGATTCGATGTCGCCCATCGCGGTGAGCTTGACCTGGATGTTCGGGCAGCGCCGCGCGAATCGCTCGGCCGCGTATTCCAGCCAGGACCTCTTGTCCTCGCTGTAGACCATGTTGACGATCAGCGGGCGCCCGTTCACGTCGCGCGGCCCACAGTCCGCGCTGAAGGCCTCGACGTCGACGAACCGCGGGGGGTCGGACATGCCGCGGGCGAGGTTGCCGCCTCGGGCCAAGTAACCCACCAAGGCGCCGAGGACGCCGAGCGCGACGGCGGACTTGAGCGCTTCGCGCGCCGGGCTCGGCCCCGAGGGGGCGTCGTGTTCGGTCTTTCCGGGGATTTGGGCCACGTCGACAGGAGGCTACCCAGAACGCGTCATGGCTGGCAACGACAACCCGCCGGGCGGCCGGCGCTCCGACGCTGCTCACCCGGGAGACGCCAGGCGGCCCTCGGCCGCGGTCGGGCCGCGCGCGCCCCCCATTCCAGGCAGGGCGCCCGGACGCTGGTCACCTGGCAGCCCTCGGCCGCGGTCGGGCCGCGCGCCCCCCCCATTCCACCATACCTAGTGGACCCGGCCCACGGACGCCTTGGCCTTCTCGTATTCCAGGTTGAAGTGCGCGCGCATCGCCTGTGGATTGAAGTCGAGGAGCGTCCCGCCCGACTCGAAGTGCATCATGAAGATCTTGCCCGTGGCATGGGTAAATGCGCCCGCGAAGACGGGCACGGAGACGGCGCCGAGGGTCGTGCCGATGACGGGGAGGAACTTGGAGATGCTGAACCCAATCGCGGTCCCCAGCCCCACGCTCCCGAGGCCGGCGAGGAGGGACCCGACGATCTTCTTCGCGAGAGACGAGGTGAAGCTCACTCCATAGAGGTCCGAGAGCTCCTTCAGCAGCTTGACCTGAACACCCGTGATCGAGACGAAATCGAAGATGGGAATCGGCACGATGCCCGCGCCGAGCGCCCAGAGCACGTTCCGATGGATGATCGCCTCTGCCTGGCTGACGCGCGAGTTGGGGTCGCTCATACCGGGGCTCCCCTTGGAATCGACCTTGTACTCGTGCTTGGTCTCGTATTTGACCCCGTCACTGGTCTCGGTCTTGATCTCCTCCTTGAACTCCTTCTTTCCGGGCTCATTCACTTGGGTGACAGACACGGTCTCGGTGGACATTGCTCATCGCTCCTGCTGTGCGTAGTTTGAAAATCGAATGAGGAGATGCTCCTGGGTAGGCGATTCGGCTCGGCGTCGCCCTGAGCGGCAGCGCCCGGGCGCACGTGCCAAGTGGCACGCATATTGCTCCGGGACCCATCGTGAACCATCCAATATGGTGGACGTCTTGCTCACCAGCGATGACGTTGCCGGCCACATCTCGCGGCGCCTAAGGGGCGGCGGCGGCGCTCTTCGGCGCTTCGCGGGGGTCGGTTCGACGATGGTCACGGCTGTCATCTCGCGTGGATGGCGTCCCTGGGTAACGTGCGGACACCGTGCCGGTCAGTATTCCGGGACATCGCCGGTGGATCAACAAAGAATCGACCCTTGTTGACGTCCGATCGCATCCGCCGAGACCGACCTGAGGCAATCTGCTCCAGTCCCTCGCGGCCATCCGCCGCCGTGCTCAGCGCGGCAGCAGCGATGGCGCACCCTCTGGTGTGCGCAGATCCTGCCGCGGGGCCGAGGCGTGGGCGCCGACGGCGCTGACGCTGCGGTTCGCTGCCCCGTGCTGAAGCAGCATCGGGAGACTCCTTGCGCCGTTTTCGGGCGATCCACGGGTGGCCGGTTCCGTCATCCATTCGCGATCCGTCCGAGCAGGAGCCTGTGCGGGAAGCCATGAAGGACGCGCCTTCGCTAGAGTTGCGTGGTGGCGAGCGCGGCCTGAGTGATGCTCAAGGGGAACGTCTCGACGAGGTGGGCGACGGCGATACCGTCGTGGAGCCGCATGACGTAGCTGCGCCGTACCGCGCGGGTGGCGGGCGACAGGCCGTCGAACAAGGGGCAGAGGTCTCCGAGGCTCTGATCGGTCCCGAGCAGGTCGGTCCGCGTGACGCGGACCTGTGCCTCTTGCAGGAGCCGCCCGAACGGGACGTCCGAGCAGAGCAGCCCCTTGCCGACCGAGAGCGGCAGCCGGCACAGGGTGATGCTGGCCGTGGCGTGCAAATAGGGGCGGCCTGACGAAGCGCCGCGCAGCAGGACCGCTCGCAGGAGGATCTCCTCGCCGGGAGACCAGAGCCCGCGGTGGAGGGGCCCGTCGCCGCGCTCGACCACGGTGAGCGCCTGACGCAGCACCTGAGCTCGGATCGACTCGCCGACGAGCTGCTCGAGGAGCATCGTCACATTCAGAACGGTAGGATCAGCTGTGTCGGGCCAGAGGAGACGGTGCGACATGCAGTCCTCCTTGCGGAGCGGAGAGTCGGGCGTGCGGGGCGCGCTGTATGGGTGGGTTGTCGCTGAAGAACGGGACGACACGCACTCTGAACCGGAAGCGGCGCGAGGATATATCAAGCTCACGCAGGAGGATGGCGGAACGAGGAGCGCGCCGGAAGCGAGAGCTGGAGCGGGGCGAGGTACGTGGCCCACGAGATCGTCGACGAGCGCCCGCGAAGCCGGTGAGCTCGTGGTCCTGCCACTTCTTCGGTGGGAACGCGGAGGATCCAAGTGGCCGGGAACGTATCCCAGGATTTTTTTCATTTCAAGCTTGCTGAACGACCCCGCTGTAGGTCAGCAGATTACCTGATCGCCGCGCTCGGTGGGGCCAGTGGACGGCCTTTCTGGTAACGGCGAAGAGCCGAGCTCGCCGGTCAGGTGAGCGGCCCGCTTCGTTGTGACTGTGGGTCTTCGTGTCGACGACGCCTCCTCGGCTGTCATGATGGACTGCTGATCTTCCGGTGATGCGCAGCGGCGGGCTCAGCGCAAGCCACGGTGAAAGCCCGTTGAACACACGGAAGACTCCGCCCCCCACCGGTGGGGACCGTCCAGGCGCGCGGCGGCCGGCGTCAGCGCGCCTTGCCCTCGCCTCGGCCTCAGGACTCGGCCTGGCGGCGGTAGACGCGCGGGCTCACCCCGACGAGCCGCCGGAACAGCTTCTCGAAATAGCTCAGATCGGCGAAGCCCACGGCGATCGCCACGTCGGTGATCCGCTGCCGGCTGCTCTCGAGCAGCTGCTTCGCCCGCTCGACGCGGAGCCACCCGAGGAAGGGCTTGAAGCTCATGCCCAGCGAACTCTTGAACAGGTAGGACAGGTGCGAGGCGCTGACGCGGGCGTGGCGCGCGAGCTGTGCGAGCGAGATCGGCTCGGTGTAGTGCTCGCCGAGGTAGACGAGCGCCCGCCCGAGCCCGTCATGCAGCGTGGGCAGCTGCGAGAAATCCTTGGCCAGGACCATGCGTGTCCACCGGCACGCCGCCTCGTCCGATGGCGGCTGGAGCCGCGGCGCCGCGCTCCGCCTGCCGTGCCCCCCGGCGGAGCGCGCCGGGGCGGACGCGATCCACGGCGTGTGCTCGAGGATGTCCGCGCGGCGGATGGGCTCGGCGCCCGTCATCACGGCGAGGCGTACGACGGCGCGCTCGAGCTCCGCGAAGTTCTCGGGCCAGGCGTACGCCTGGCAAACCCCGATGAGCTCCTCCGTGCTCTTCCGATCCCACGAGTGGCCGTAGCGGTGAAGCACCCAGGCCATGAGCGGCTCGATGTCCTCCCGCCGGGCGCGGAGGGGCGGCAAGGAGATCGACAGGAAGTCGAGCTTCATGAGCAGCGGCTTCGAGAACTGTCCCTCCCTGACGAGGCGGTGCAGGTCGCTCGTCGAGGCGCTGATGATCCGCGGCGGCACGCGGCGCTCACCATTGTTCCCCGTGAGGCTCTGCCCTGCGCGCAGGAGTTCGAGGAGCCCCGACTGCGCCAGCGGCGGGAGCTCGTCGACCCCGTCGATGAGGAGCGTACCGCCGCGCGCCTGCTCGAAGCAGCGCGACAGCCGCGCAAGTGCGTCACCCTGGAGTTGAGCCGGGTCATGGACCACGACGAAGGGGCCGCCGCGTTCGGGTCCGAGGCTGTGGAGCGAGGCGGCGACGATCTCCTTCTCCGTCCCGAACTCGCCCTGGATCAGCACGGGAAGCCGGCTCGCAGCCACCCGCTCGATGAAGGTATCCACCGCGCGGACCGCCGCGCTCACGCCGATGAGCGTCGCCGGCTCGCCGAAGCGCTCCTCGGTCCAGCGCTCCACATCGTGTCGCTTGACGAGCGACGCCGCGGCGTGGCTCACCGCCCGGCAGAGCGACGCGGCGTGCGCTCTCCGGCCGGGGTCGGCGTCGAGCGAGAGCCGGAGCTCGCCGATGGGGGCGCCCCCATACAGGATCGGCTCCGCGATCGCGGGCGCCTGCGCTGCTGGCGCACCACTGGCGAGACGCGTCGCGTCGGCAGCATCCACCCAGCGGAGATGGAGATCGCGGCCGCTGCGCCTGAGCGCGAGGGTGCCGTGGTCGCGCAGCCACAGCGACCCCTCGAGCGCTCCGGTGCTCTCGGCGAGCGACTGCAGGAGCCGCTCGAGCAGGCGCGCGAGGGTCGGCAGGGGTCTATAGGCCGCGCGGAGCAGCTCCTCCGCGGCCTCGTTCACGTAGGACAGGGTGACGCCAGAAGAATGAGCGGCCATGTCGAGCCTTTTGCCGTGGACGCGAGGGACGGGCGTGACGCTCGGGCCCGCTGCTCAGGATGCGCTGGCCTGATGCGCCGGGCGGGCGGCCTGCCCCTGCCGACACCCCTGGATTGCGATTGACGCCGGCCTGCGTTGTTTGATAAGTGCATGACGCAGTGCCCCGAGCTGCGCAGAGGGTCAGGTCTCCAGAGAGAGCGGTCTTTACAGTCAAGCGATGGGGGGTCCCTCGACATGATTCGTGAGGTTTCCACGGCGAACGCGCTCGACTGGCAAGCGGAAGCTGTACTGGATCCGACCATCCGATTCCTGCAGCGTTCCTCGGCGCATGTGACCGAGCCACAGCGCATCTTCCTCACCGGGGCGACTGGCTTTCTGGGCGCGTTCCTGCTGGACGCGCTCCTGCGCACCAGCAAGGCAGATATCTACTGTCTCGTTCGGGAGGATGAGAACGCACGAGCAGCCGAGAGGCTCCGCGCTCACCTCGAGCGGCTCGGCCTCCGGGACACGCCGTGCGAGAGCCGCATCATCCCCGTCGCAGGAGATCTCTCCCTGCCCCTCCTGGGCCTGCCGCGACCGCGGTTCGACGCGCTGGCCGAGCAGCTGGACGTGATTTATCACATCGGGGGACAGGTCAACTTCTTCCTCCCTTACACGGCGCTGCGCGCGGCGAACGTCCAGGGTATGCAGGAAATCCTCCGGCTGGCGGGGTGCGGTCGGACCAAGCCGGTGCATTACACCTCCTCGATGGCCGTGTTCTTCGGCCGGGCCCACCTCGAAGCCGGCCGCGTGAGCGAGCTGGATTCGCCCGTCCTCGATCCCGGGGTCAAGAGCGGGTACACCCGCAGCAAATGGATCGCGGAGCAGCTCGTACTGGCGGCCAGAGAGCGAGGGTTACCCGCCTCCATCTACCGCACGACCCGCATCACAGGGCACAGCCGCACGGGCATCACGAGCAACTGGAGAGACCTGCTGAACCGACTCCTCAAAGGGTGTATCCTCCTGGGCTCGGCTCCGAGCTTGACGATCGACGTCTCGATGGTCCCGGTCGACTACGTGAGCCGGGCAATGGTCTGTCTGTCGAGGCAGCCGAGGTCGCTCGGGCGCGCATTTCACCTGTTCCATCCGCGGCCGATCCCCTGGCGCGACCTCATCCGGATGGTCCGCGCGTCCGGCTACCCCCTGGTGGAGGTCGACTACGACGAGTGGCTCCTCGGGCTGAAGCGGGCGGCGGCGACCGATCACCCAGAACGGGAGTCTCTCGCGCAGCTCTGGGTGCTCCTGAGCTCTCCGAACAGCCTGCTGGTCAAGAAGCCGCAGTACGACGCCCCCCACTCGCGGGAAGGGCTGGAGGGGACGGATATCGTCTGTCCCCCGATCGACGAGACCCTCATCGGGACGTACATCTCTTTCTTTCAGCGGAGCGGCTACATCCCGCTCCCTGGCACGTGAGGAGCGATATCCGGCGTGAACTCTCGACGCTTTCGCTATGCTCTCCTGTTCGCGCTCGCGCTCACCGAGGTGCTGCCGATCGCCCTCCTGTCGCAGGCCCTCCCGGTGCTGATGCGCCGGAGCGGGGCGTCGATGCAGCAGATCGGGTTCCTGTTCCTGGCGATGTTGCCCTGGTCGCTCAAGGCGCTGTGGGCGCCGCTCATCGACAGGCTGGGCGCGCGCTCCACGTTCGGCCGCTACCGCGGCTGGCTCCTGTTCGCGCACCCGCTCATCCTGATCACGCTGGTGGCGGGCTCGTTCCTCGACATCCCGGAGCTGCTCCTGCACCAGCGCGCCGTCGCGACGGTGGCGCTGATCTGGCTCACCACGGCCTGCGCCTTCGCGGACGCGGCGTCGCACGGGCTGGCGGTCAGCCTGCTCTCCGCCGAGGAGCGGGGCGTCGGCAACGGCCTGCTGACCGCGGGGCTCATGGCCGGCCAGCTGGTCGGCGGCGGGCTGATGGTGATCCTCGTCGGGCGCTTCGGCTGGCAGACGGCGCTCCTCGTCACCTCGGCGCTCCTCTTGCTGCCGCTCCCTGGCATCGCGCTCTACAAGGAGAGGCCCGTAGATCCCTCCCGGATCATCACGCCGCGCGAGGTCCTGGCCCTCTTCCGGCGGCCGCGCATGGGCCGGTGGCTCCTCGTGGTGGCGGCGATGCCGATCGGCCCGTCCTTGATGACCCCGGCCCTCGAGGTGATGCTCGTGGATCGCGGCCTCTCGCTCAAGGAGATCGGGCTGGCGATGGGGATCATGGCCAGCGTCGCGGGGACCCTCGGCGGGATGCTCGGCGGATTCGCGGTGAAGCGGTTCGGGCGGGAGCGCGCCTTCTACGCGCTCAGCGTCATCTGCGGCCTGTGCCTCGCGGTGGTGCTCCTGAACCGCGTGGCCGTCGAGCGCCCGCTCCTCTACCTCGTGATCTCGGTCCCGACCGTCGGCGTGATGGCGCGCGCGACGATGATGCACGTGCTCATGATGGACAGGAGCCGCCTCCACGTCGCGAGCACCGATTTCACCGTCCAGTACACGGTACAGCACGTCAGCAGGGTGCTCTGGGCGGGCGCCGGCGCCTTCGTCGCCGGGCACCTCGGCGCGACGAGCGTCTTCGTCCTGGCGCCGGTGATCACGCTCGCCGTGACGGGCCTGGCCTCCCGGCTGCTCGATCGCGCCGATTTCGAGCCGCTCCTGTCCCTCGACGAGGGCGAACCGGGGCGGCGCGACGAGGCCGCGCCTGCCGCTCCGCTGAGGAGCGCATCGTAGGTCGCGGCAGAGCAGCGCGGGGCGCGGGCAGAGGTCCATCGCAGGTCGTCCGCGGCGGCGGTTCAAGGAGCGCTCGGGGCCGCGCTCTTCGCTTGCGGCATGTATCTCTGGTAGTCGCGCGCGGTCTCGCCGCGCCGCATGGCTGTCGCCATCGCGCGCAGCGCGGGCTGGGTGTGCGCGTAAAACATCTTGTAGCCCTCGCACAGGTGGTTCAGCCCGGGATCTCCCGCCGGCGTCTGCTTGATGCGGTGCGCTGGGCAGCCCCCGTAACAGAACTTCACGAAGTCGCACTCGCGGCAGTACCGGGGCAAGGTGTCGAGCTTGTCCTGCCCGAACCGCGCCTGCTGCGGTCCGTCCACGAGCACGGACAGGTGCTTCTTCGTGAGGTTGCCGAGCAGGTGCTCGGGCGTGACGAAGTGATCGCAGCTGTACAGATCGCCGTTGTGCTCGACCGCCAGCGCCCGCCCGCAGGTGCGCGCGTGCACGCACAGCGTCGACGGGAACCCCAGGGTGATGCCCAGCATCATGTCGAAGTGCTGGACGAAGACCGCGCCCACGTCCTCCACGATCCACTCGTCCCACATCGCGCACAGGAACCGGCCCCACTGCTCCGGCCCCACGGTCCGGTCCGAGATCTCGCCGTCCTTGTGCTCCACGATGGGGATGATCTGGAGGAACCGGGAGCCGATCTCCTTCAGGAAACGATAGACGCTTGCCCCGTGATCGCCGTTGTCGCGCTGCACCACGGTAAGGGTGTTGAACTCCACGCTGTTGCGCTTCAGGGCCTCGAGCCCCTTCATCACGCGCCTGAAGGTGCCGCGGCCCTCCAGGTCGAGGCGGTATCGGTCGTGCTTCCGCTCGGGCCCGTCGATGGAGATGCCCACGAGGAAGGCCTCGTCGCGCAGGAACGCGCACCACTCGTCGTCGAGGAGCATGCCGTTCGTCTGCAGCGAGTTGGTCACGCGCTGGCCGGGGCGCGCATATTTCTTCTGCAGCGCCACCGCGCGCCGGAAGAAGTCGACCCCCATCAGCGTGGGCTCGCCGCCCTGCCACGCGAAGCCCACCTCCTCCGTGGTGGGCGGCTGGGCCTCGATATACTGCTGCACGTAGCGATCCAGCACGTCGTCCGCCATGCGGAAGGAGCCGCGGGTGGGATAGTCGTACAGGCGCTCCTTGTCCAGGTAGAAGCAATACTCGCAGTTGATGTTGCAGATCGCGCCGATCGGCTTGGTGATGATGTGGAACGGAGCGCGCGATGTATGTTGAACAGGTGTCATGAAATCTCCAGGTCAGTGAGCCTGTTGGAGGCCGGCCCGCCGCCCGAGCACACCGGCATGACGGTCCGGAAGTTCGTCTCGTCATCTCGCCCGAGCAGCCGAGCCAGGCACTCCACGCCCCTCGCGGATCGAGGTGTGTCGGAGCCCGCGACGCGTGCGCGACCGGGTGCCGTCGCGCTCGACCGGGTGGCGGAGCCGGCGGTCACCTCGTCGGTGTCGAGAATGCCTGCTTCAGATCTCTCCAGCGGCGGTCCGCGCGATGCTCCGCGCTCACGCATTCCCCCCGTCGAAGCCCAGCGCGCGTGGTGAGTCTCGTTCTACCGATAACGACACAGATTTGATTGGCGGAAACCACCGAAAATCACGCTCCGCTTCTGAATGATGCGGCGCGGCTCACGACCGCTCGTGCTCCGCGGAGCTCCGCGCGCGGAGGGCGCGGCAGGGCGCGCAGCGCGGATCGGCGGGAGCTGCCGGCCTTCCGGCGCGGCGCCGGACGGGGGCCTCCCGGCTGAAGGCAGGCCGAAACAACGAAACCCGGTCAGATCACGCACGGCGGCAAATGGACGCGCGCGCTGCGCCTCCCTGGCGCCGCGCGTTCACGCGCAGGCAGCGGGCCCATCCGCCGGAGCGCCCGTGGAGGTGCGGGAGCGATCGCTGGCCGCGCCGCGGCGGCGCGTCTCCTGCCGGGCGCGCTGCGGGCGAGGGCCATGCGCCGAGGGTTCGGCTGCTTCGGCCGCTTCCTTGCGCCGCCAGGGCCGGACGCCATGGCGCCGCCGAGCACCTCCCAGGCGCTCCAGGTCCCATCGAAGCACCCGTGCACGAGCGCGTCGTCCTTGCCGCGCGCGAAGACGTCGAGCCGGCCGGGCGCCCACGATCGCACGACAGCGGGCATCGAGTTCAAAGACACGCTCTGTCCACATTTCGTCGTTTTGACCTGACTCCGTCCGGGGAGCTCCCCCTCGGTGCCGCGCCGGAAAAGGCGGCAGCTCGCGTCGATCCGCGCAGCGCTCCCGGCCGGGCCGGCGCGCCGCGGAGCTCCGCGGCGCGCCGGCATCATGATCCGCACCGGCATCATTCGGAAGCCAGGCGTATTTTTTGGTCGATTCTTCCAATCAAGGATGGCCCGTGATCGGTAAAACGAGCGGTGCCAGGCCCGCAGCGTTTAACGGGACGCGGACACCGAACCTTGCCGATGAGCGCTGCTGGGCATGGCGCTGCAGGGTCGTTCTCTACACCGAGGGCCCGATCGCCGGCGCTCGGTCGCCCGGGCGAGCGTCAAGGCCCAAGGCGGTGCGCGCGCCGCGGGGCCATGTCTCTCGATCTGCATGCGCAGCGAAGGGCTGCGCCCCACGGTTCGGTCGAGATCGTTCGCCAGGAATCGACGTCGGCCACGCAAGCCACGCAACAAAGAGGCAGGAGACAGACAGGAGAAGGAAGCATGGCAGAGGATACGACAGCGTGTTGCCCGATCGGTCGCGAGGCGCGGGCCTCTGACGGCGAGGCTCGGTGCCGGACGGTTCCGATCTCCAACGAGAGCGGCCTCTGACGACAGCGGCATGGGACGCGACCGTCATGGCCTCTCCGGAGCTCGGCGTCGCCGCGCCCGGGGCGCGCGGCGCCGCTCCAGGATCACAGGATCACGGCGCTGTGATGCGCGTTCGCCTCGCAACACGCCACCGGACTGCGCAGCGTGCTCGTGTGAGGGGATTGTCGCCATGTGGCTAGAGATCGAGCTGGACACCAGCAATCAAGGCCTGCGCGTCAGCGCCCGCGGTAGCCGCGGCGAGCGTCCCCCGGCGCGCACGCTGCTCCCGGAGCAGGGCATCGACGCCCTCCAGGCGTTCGCGAGCAGGGTCGGACGCGCGATCCGCGGGGGGAAATCGCTCGACGCCGCCGCCATCGACGAATCGCAGACGCTCTACGGCGAGCTCATCGACGGCGAGCTGCGGGACGTCCTCGTCCGCCTCGGCGAGGTCGCGAAGGAGAAACGGCTGCTCGTGCGCCTCTTCGCGCGCGACCGCGCGCTCCAGCTCATCCCCTGGGAAGCCCTCTGCCGTCCCGGGACCTCCGAGGGCTTCTGGGGGACCGACCCCAGGCTGCTGCTCGCCCGCGGCGTCGACTCGTCCGAGCCCTGGGAGCCTCGCGAGGTCCGCGGCGCCGTCCGCGTCCTCGCCATCGCGCCCGGCCCGGACGAGCGGGCCCTCACCGCGCTGAGAGAAGCGCTCGCAGGGTCGATCGAGTCGGGCGACGTCGAGTGGCTGGATCCCATCGCCGGCCCCGACATCAGCCCGCGCGTGCTCTTCGATCGGCTCCGGCGGGGCAAGACGCCCCACGTCGTCCACTTCCTCGGCCACGGCGGCGTCGATCTCTCGGGCAAGCCGGTGCTGCGCGTGGCCGACGACGAGGACGGCGAGGAGGTGTGGGTCACCGCAGAGGCGCTCGGGCGGGAGCTCAGCGCGAGCTTCTGCGAGGAGCTGCGCCTCGTGCTGCTCGAGGCGTGCGAGGGCGCCAAGGCCGGCGCCTTCGGCAGCGCCGCCGAGATCCTGGCGAGGGCGGGCGCGGACGCGGTCGTGGCGCACCTCTGGCCAGTGAAGGCCGACGCGGCGCGCGTCTGCTCGGCCGAGATCTACCGCGCGCTCACGGCCGCCGACCGGACGTCCGGCGACATCGGCGCCGCCGTGGCCGCGGCGCGCAGGACGCTCCTCGCGAGGAGCGCGGAGGCGTTCTCGCCCGTGCTGTACCTCCGCGGCTCGGACTCGGTGATCTTCAGCTTCGAGGGACGACGCGTCGCGAAGCCAACCGCGAAGCGGGGCTCGAGGCGCCTCGCGCCCGCCCTCCAGAGCCTCCTCGAGGGCGCCTTCACGATGGTCGTCGGCGATGTCGACGACGATCGCGCCACGCTCCAGCAGGAGATCACGAGCTTCATGCAGGAGCACGGGGACGCGCACGTCGAGGGCCTGCCGCTGAGCACGCTCACACAACGCTGCGTGCTCCGCTTCGGTCACGAGGTCCTCCATTCGCTCTTCCAGCAGTCGCTCACGCAGGCGCCTTCCGCCGAGGTGCCGCCGCTCATCGAGGCGCTCGCGCGCTTCGTCCGGCCCGGCGTCCACGTCACGCTCCTGTGGAGGCCGCACCTCGAGCGCGCCATCGCGACGCAGCACCCGCAGCGCACGGTGTACGCGATCCAGCCATCGATGGCGGACACGGGCGGCAGGCCGCGCGTCGTCAAGCGCGGGGCCGGGGCGACGTCGTGGAAGATGGATCCGCTCCTGCCCAGGCACTTCGATCCCGCGAACGAGATCGTCGTGCTCCGGCTTTACGGGGGCTACTCCGTCGAGACGCGGCCCATCTTCTCGCCGCCCATCCTCACCGAGGACGATCACATCCACGGGCTGCTCGGCGCCGAGGGGCTGCGGCCGCCCTCGTGGATGGAAGAGCTGCTCGCGCGGCCGAGGATCCAGCCCGGGCTCTTCGTCGGGCTGTCCATCCTGGACTGGCGTCACAGGATGCTCCTGCGCTGGCTCTATGATCAGCGCTCCGCGCCCAAGGACAGCCTGGCCCTCCTGAAGCCCGACGCCGAGCCCGGCGAGGTGGAGATCTGGCACAGCGGCGGAGGGCTGCCCGGCGCGGCCCGCATCACGGCCATCGCCGAGGACCCGGCGCAGCTCGCGCCGCTGCTCGCGGACCTCGATCCTGGGGAGGCGCGATGAGCGCGCTCTTCACGAACCCCTTTCCCGGACCGCAGCCGTACCGCGCCCCGGATCGGGAGCGATTCTACGGGCGCGGGGACATGGCGCGCGCGCTCGAGAGCAGCGTCCTCGCGAGCCGCTGCGTCACCGTGTACGGGCCGTCCGGCGCCGGCAAGTCGTCGCTCGTGCAGGCCGCGGTCCTCCCGGCGCTCATCGAGGCCCACGAGATCCGCGTCGTGCTGGTGGACGGTTGGCCAGAGGGCGAGGACGCCTCACGCTGGCTGGCGAGCAAGACGTACGCCGGGACTGGCCTCGGTGAGGTGCCGGGCGGCGTGTCGCCGCGGGAAGCCATCTTGACGGCCGCGCAGCGGATCGCGCGGCGATCGGAGCGGCTGCTGGTCGTCTACCTGGATCAGGTCGAGCAGCTCCTCTACCCGGGCCGAGACCCCGAGCGCACGGAGGCGCTCTTCGAGTGCGTGGACCAGCTCGTGCAGCTGCCGCTCGGAAACGCGCGCGTGATGCTCTCGCTCCGCGAGGACTACCTGGGCCGCTTCCGCGATCGCCTGCGCGATCGGCGGCGGCTCCTGGACCACGGGTTTCGCGTGGGTCCGCTCACGGTAGCCGAGCTCACGGAGGCCATGTGCCAGACGGCGGCAGCGGGGGTGCCTCCGCAAGCGTGGTCCAGCGACGCGCTGCGGAAGCTGATGCTCCAGGTGCGCGTGCCCGGGCAGGCGGCCTCCGACCGGGCCGAGGCGGTGGCGGCGTACGCGCAGATCGTGTGCCGGGCGTTGTTTCAGCAGCGCGCCCAGGGGGACGGCGCGACCGGTGAGGTCGAGGCCGAGCCCATCCTGCGCGGCTACCTGAAGACGACGCTCGAGGAGCTCGGTCCGCGGCGGGAGGCGGCGCAGCAGCTGCTCGAGGAGCACCTCGTCACCACGGACGGCGGCAGGACGCTGCGCGTGGAGAAGGAGCTGCTCCGGATCCTGCCCGCCGAGGAGCTGTCGCCGATCCTGGAGGCGCTGGAGCGGGCGGCCATCCTCCACGCGGGAGAGCACCAGGGGAGCCGCTATTTCGAGCTCGGCCACGACTGGCTCGCCAGGATGGTGAACGACCAACGGGAGCAGCGGCTGCGCGAAGCGGAGCAGCTGCGGCGCGAGCAGGAGCAGCAGGAGCGCTTCCGGCGGGAGCGCGCCGAGGCCGAGGCGAGGCTCGCGAAGGAGCGCGCGCGGCGGCGCGTCCTCGTGGCGATCGCCTCGGCGGCGGCCACGGGGGTCGCGGGCGCGCTCGGCTACTGGGCGTGGCAGGAGAGGGTCGCGAAGGAGAGGGCGCGCGTTGCGGTCGAGGAGAGCAGGCAGCGCGCCGAGGCCAAGGCGAGCGAGGCGCTGGACGCCAAGATCGAGTCGGGGGTCCGCGAGCTGAACGATCGCGGCCAGATCTCGATGGCGCTGAAGCTCTTGAGCGAGGCGAAGCACCCCGAGGAGCAGCGCGACTGGGTCGGGCTCGCCAGCGACGCGCTGGACGAGAACGCGCTGCGCGCCAGCCTGCGCGGCCACGAGGGACCGCTCACCGCGGCGTCCTGGAGCCCGGACGGCAAGCGCGTCCTCACGGCCTCCGAGGACGGGACGGCGCGCGTGTGGCGCGCCGACGGCACCGGGCAGCCCGTGGTGCTCCCGCACCCCGGCGCGGCCGTCCTCTCCGCGGCGTGGAGCCCGGACGGCGAGCGCGTCCTCACGGCCTCCGAGGACGGGACGGCGCGCGTGTGGCGCGCCGACGGCGCCGGGCAGCCGCTGAGCCTGAAGGGCCACGGGGGGCCCGTGGTCTCGACGGCCTGGAGCCGTGACGGCCAGCGCGTGATCACGGTGTCACGCGACGGCGCTGCCCGGGTCCACGCGGCGGATGGGTCCGGCGAGGTCCTCGTGCTGGGGGGCAATGAGGCCCCGGTTTTGTGCGCGGCGTTCCACCCAGACGGGGCGCGGTTCCTGACGGGCTCCGCGGACGGGACGGTGCGGTTGTGGAGCGCCGACGCCACGCGCACCACCGACCTCCGGGGCCACGAGGACGCGGTGGTCTTCCTTGCCGTGAGCTCCGACGGCAAGCGTATCGCGACGGCCTCGCGCGACGGCACGGCCCGCGTCTGGGACGTCGAGGGCACGGGCGCGTCGGTCCTGCTGCAGGGCCACACGGGCGCCGTCCTTCATGTGGCGTGGAGCGCCGACAGCGCGCGCGTGGCGACCGGCTCCGCCGACGGGACCGCGCGCGTGTGGCCCGCCGACGGCAAGCTGGTACCGCCGATAGCCCTCAAGGGGCACGCGCAGTCCGTGGTCCACGTCGCGTTCCGGCCCGACGGGACGCACCTGGCCACGGCCTCGACCGACAGGACCACGCGGCTGTGGCCGCTGGATGGCAGCGACCCGCTGGTCCTGCGCGAGCACGACGCCCCCGTCCGAGCGGCGGCGTGGAGCCCCGACGGGTCGCAGGTGGTCACCGCGGCCGGCGCGGACCCCGCAGGACCGACCAGCGACCACACGGCGAAGGTGTGGAGCGCGGAGCTGCTCGAACGGCACCGGCGCGAGCGGCGCGGCGCGGGCGCCGTTCGTTCGGCGTCCCTTGACGCTTCCGGAGAGCTCGCAGTCGCGGCGTACAACGAGGACAGCGTGCGCCTCTGGCGCATCGACGGCGACGAGAGGCCGGTCGTGCTCAAGGGGCACGACGCGCCGGTCACGAGCGTGGCGCTGAGCGCGGACGGCAAGCACCTCGTCACATCGTCCTCGGACAAGACCACGCGCATCTACCGCACGAAGGGCGAGAGGGAGGCCGTCGTTGTCCGCCGGCACGACGCCGAGATGTCCTTCGCCGCCTGGAGCCCCGAGGGCGAGCGCGTGGTCACGCTGTCGGCGGACAGGACGACGCAGGTATGGCTCGCCGATGGCTCGGGGATCACCTTGCTGGTGCGGCATCACGAGGACCGGCTGACCTGGGCGGCGTGGAGCCCGGATGGCACGCGCATCGCAACGACCTCCCTGGATCACACCGCACGCGTGTGGAAAGTCGGCAGCACGGACGCGCCGGTCGTGCTCCGGGGACACGAGGGCGGCGTGCTCGCCGCGGCCTGGAGCCCTGACGGGAAGCGCATCGTCACCGCCTCCGAGGACAAGACGGCGCGGGTCTGGGACGCGGACAGCGGCAAGGAGCTCGCCGCGCAACGGGGGCACCAGGGCGCGGTGCTCCGCGCGATCTGGAGCCCCGACGGGCAGCGCGTCGCCACCTCGGCGGCGGACAATGACGTCCTCCTCTGGAACGCCGACGCAACGGGCACGCCCATTGCGCTCGAGTCAAGGGTGCCTGTCCTCGCGATGAGGTTCCTCGAGGGCGGGCGGATGCTCCTCGGGGTGGCGTCGGACGGCACCACGCACGCGTGGGTCACCGACGTCGGCACGCTGCGCGAGCACCTGAACACGGCGCATACGGACTGCCTGCCTGCGGACATGCGCGCCCTCTACCTCGGCGAGACGCCGGACGAGGCGCGAGCGCGCCACGACAGGTGCGAGATCTCGTTCCAGAGGGCACCGGCTGCGATGAAGGCCGCCGCGGCGGCGGCGAGCGCTCCGGCCGAGCCTCCGCCCGCGCCCTCGGCCGAGCCTCCGCCCGCGCCCTCGGCCGAGCCTCCGCCCGCGCCCTCGGCCGAGCCTCCGCCCGCGCCCTCGGCCTCGGCCGAGCCGTCGGTGCGTGCCGTGCAGGCGGTGCCGGCGCCTCCCCCGCGGGTTCGTCAGCGGTCTCCTCCGGCGCAGCCCGCGCCGGCCCCCTCTCCCGGTGGGAAGGCCTTCAAGCCTCCCGGTGGAACCAAGCTGGAGTGACATGCACATGAATCGATCGTTCGTGGTCCTTGCGTGCCTGCTGATACCGCTCGTGCAGGCGAGGTCCGCGTTTGCGGACAAGGCGGCAGAGCTGTTCACGGAGGGGAGCAAAGCCGCCGAGGAGAGAAACTGGGGCATGTGCCGCGCGAAGCTCATCGAGGCGTGGGGAATCAGGGAGCACTGGCGGATCGCGGCGAATCTGGGCGCGTGCGAGCTGAACCTGGGAATGTACCGGGACGCCGCGGAGCATCTCTCGAGCGGGCTGCGCGTGTTGCCAGCGGACGTCGAAGCAGACACGCGTGCCGAGCTCACGGCGCTGCTGGACGAGGCCTCGACGAAGATCGTGACGCTCACGATCAAGACCGATCCGCCGGACGCCGAGGTGCTCCTCGATGGAAAGTCGCTCGGGCGAGGGCCGTTCGAGCATCCGATACCCATCGACGCGCGGACGTATGCCATCGAGATCCGGGCGGAGGGGCGAAAGCCGTTCAAGGGAACGATAGAAGGGCGCGCTGGCCAGAGAGAGGCCGTGGACCGGCGACTCGAGTCGCTGGAAGCACCGGCGCCACCGGCGGTGCAGACGCCAGCGCCGGCGCTGGTAGCGCCGCCGCCGCCGCCGAGGCGAGCGGCGCCGCCGACCGTGCCAATCCGGCGCGTGGCGCCGGACGCGGAGGGGCCGTCGATCGTCCCGCTGGCCATCGGGAGCGCCGCCGCGGTGGTCGCGCTGGGCGTGAGCGTGGGGCTGTCGATCGCCGCGGGGGACAAGGCCGATGACGCGCGGAGGACGGCACAGAGCCTGGCCCCGTCGGCGTGCGACGACCCTCGGCGGAGCCCGGCTGCCTGCAAGGCGCTGAAGGACGCGCGCTTCGCCAGCGATTCGCTGACCAGCGGCGCAGTCGCGAGCTTCCTGGCCGGAGGGGCCTTCATGCTGGGGACCATAGGCCTCGCGGTGTGGGATCGACGGCACGCCGGCGGCGGCCTGGCGGTGCGCGCGGCGCCGGCGGCCGGGATGTCCGGAGGCGGCGTGACCGTATCGGGGTCGTGGTGACGAGGCCGCGAGCGAGGGCATCCGGCCGCGCTGAGGCGGAGGGCCCAACCCCTTTCAGCGCCGGCGCCGCCGCTCGTGCGGAGGCCATGAGCGACGAGCTCCCGTGTGCCGCCTCACGCCGAAGAGCGAACCCATGTGATTGGAGCTGGATAGCAAAGACGACGACGACCACATCCACACCCCCGGGAGCCAGTCCATGCGAACCCTGATCATCAGCGATCTGCACCTCGGTAACGGCGGCGACTACGACGTCTTCGCAGGAGAGCAAGAGCTCCCCGCGCTCCTCGACAGGTTCACCTCGCCGCCGACCCGCGTCGTCGTGAACGGCGACGGGGTCGATTTCCTCATGAACGAGGACGAGCTCGAGCTCGACGTGGCCCGCGCCGTGGCGCAGGCCAGGGCCTGCGCGGAGAGCCGCGCCACGAAGGCTGTATTCACCGCGTTCGGCCGCGTCCTCGCGGCCGGCGGCCAGGTCGTGTTCCGCCTCGGCAACCACGACGTGGAGCTCGCGTTGCCCGAGGTCCAGGACGTCTTTCGCTCGGCGCTCGGGCAGCCGCCCGCCGTCGCCGCGCGCCTCTCGTTCCAGCTCGGAGAGGCGCCGGACGTGCTCGACGTGGGCGGGGCCAGGATCCTCGTGACCCACGGCGAGCACAACGACCCCTGGAACATCGTCCACTATCAGGGGCTCTCCGGCGCAGGGGCCGCGCGGCGGGCCTCGTTCTCCTATGCCCCTGGCTCGATCCTCGTCAAGCAGTACCTGAACCCGCTCACCCGCGAGTTTGGGCTCCGCTTCGCGAACCTGCTCAAGCCCGATTTCCAGGGCGGCACGCTCACGGCGCTCGCCGTCGCGCCGTCCGCGATGAAGCTCTTGTTCCAGCGCTCCTCGGCGAGCCTCTGCTGGCAGCTCTTCCGGAAGATGAGCGGGCCCGCCGCGTTCGCCGAGGAGGAGGACCTCGGCCTCGCCGCTCGGGTCGCGGACGCGGGGCTCACGTCGGATGAGCAGGAGGCCATGGAGGCGCTGCTCGGGGACGGGGCGGCCGCCTTCTCCGACGAGGACGACGACGGCGTGCTCGGCCGGGCGCGGCTGAAGCTCGGCCGGGCCGGGCTCAAGCTCTACGCGCGGCTCCAGCGGAAGCTCACCGGCAAGGCGGGCGACACGTACTTCGAGCTCGAGCCCGACGAGACCGAGTGGAAGGAGGCCAAGCGGCTCGCCGCCAAGTTCGGGGCGAGCGCGGTGATCCTCGGCCACACCCACGCGGCGCGGTGGAAGCACGAGGACGGCCTCCTCTTCGCCAACACCGGCACATGGATCTGGCTGATGCAGCTCCCGCCGTTCGACGCAGGCGACGACGTATGGGCGGAGTTCCTCGCGGAGGTGAAGAGCAACCCCCGCCTCTCCCCCGAGCGCCAGCGGCTGGTCAGGCTGATCAGCCGGTTCACCGCGGTCAGCATCGACGAAGCGCCGGGCGGGGGCGCAGCCGTCTCGCTCCTCGAGTGCGATCGCGTCTCGGGGATCCGTACGCTGGGAGAGGCCCGCGTGCCGGCGGCCTCCTGACCCATGATCGAACTGGACGATGCCGTGGGCCCATCTGGCCTGCTCCGGCGACGTACCGCGGGCCAGAGACCATGGACCCTGGAGTCGCGCGCGGCAACCAAGGACCGTTGAAGCAGGGGAGGAACGCATGACCTCACGAGAAGATGCACTCGACACCGCGGCCCTCGGCGGGCCGGAACCACTCCCCGTGTGGGAGGACCTGGCCTTCTCCGAGCCGGAGCTGCCCGACGACTACACCGAGACGCCCCGGAGCTTCGACGACGCACCCCCGCCGCAGCTCGTGCGCACGATCAACCTGCTCCCCATCCCCGAGCATGACGTGCGCGGCCCCGAGGACGTCGAGGGGATCGCGGCGCACATCCTCGCTCGGGCGAGAGAGGGAATCGCGGACCTCTTCGCGCACGAGGACTACGCCGGTTACGAGGGCGAGCCGACCGAGGCCTGGGCGCGCGCGATCGCCGAGCACCAGACGGGGATCCCGTACACCATGCCCGTCTACTTCTACGGCTCGCAGAAGCAGGTCGCCGACCGCGTCGCGCGCCAGGGTCGTTATCCGCTGGTGGGCCAGTGCCAGCAATCGGTGACGACGGCGCTCTGCATCGGCGGATGGGACGGCGGGGCGAACGGCGACGTCGGCGCAGGCAAGGACTCGCAGCCCTACTGCGCGAGGCTCGGCAAGGGCTGGACGGACGTGCCCCTCGACTTGAAGAAATGGCCCGATGAGCTCTGGGCCGACGTGAAGGTGGGCTCCTGCCTGTTCTGGTCCGCCGACGCCGTCGGCTCCGGCCACGTGGCCCTGGTCATCCGCAAGCACCCCGTCGACCGGAAATGGCAGATATGGGACACGGGCACGTCGTTCCACGATCCGAGCAACCACCTGACCGCGGCGAGGCAGGCGCGGCTGCTGTGGGAGTCCCACTGGTGGGACTACATCCCGAAGTCGCTCTCGAACGGCAGCTGGCCATTCCGGGGCATCGGGCTGATCTCGGGGCTGGGCCAGCTGAGATCGGACCTTCGGCCCCGGGGGCGCGCGCGCCTGCTCCTCCAGCGCCGGAGCGACAAGGCGCTGCTCTTCAGGTCCGCGTGGATCGACATGGAAGCCGAAGGGCTGCCCATCTCGTGGCTGCTCCGCGGCCTGCGCGGCGCGCCGTTCTCGGACCAGGTCGAGGCCACCTTCTGCATCAACTCGCCGCCTGGCCTGACGAAGAGCTCCCCCAGGGGGACGCCGCTGCTCGACTGCACGGCCGACGCGAAGGGCAACGCGCGGATGTCCTGGAGCTGGCAGTGGAAGCAGGGCTATCACGAGCGGAAGAACCCCGCCGTCTGGCAGCCCGACGCGCCCTTCCTCGGGGGAGCCTCGGACGCCGGGAAGGCCCAGGCGGTCTCCGGGCCGGAGGCCCCGGGCAGGGCGGAACCGGATCCGCACGCGCAGGCGGAGGCCGAGCTGCGGGCCAAGGGCGAGCGGCGTGCGCGGGGCATCCTCCGGAGCGCGCTGCTCTCGGGCGTCGAGGAGCTCGAGGGGGTCGCCGGCGGCAGGGGCGCGATCAAGCAAGGCGCGCGTGGAGCAGGGGCCAAGGCGATCCAGGAGGCGCTGATCGCGCTCGGGTTCCAGGTGCCCGGCGGCGCCGATGGGGCCTTCGGCAAGGGGACGGCCGACGCGCTGAAGAGCTTCCAGGCGCAGGCGGGTCTCGGCCCTGACGGCGTGGCCGGGGCGGGGACGCTCAAGGTGCTGGATCAACGCCTGCAAGGCCTGCCGCGGACATCGGACCGCTGAAGGGGAGACAGCGCCATGCAGACAGTGAAGGATCTTCAGCTGCTCCTGACGCCCTACGATGACAGGGAGCCCGTCTTGAAGGACGGGCTCTCCGGCGAGGCGGCGGCGCAGCAGGACGCGGCGGGCAAGAAGGAGAGCACGCTCGAGCATTTCTGGGAAGAGACGGGCGATCCGGACGATCTCGAGGCGCAGCGCTGGGGGGTGATCGCGCCCGAAGGCGCCGCGGGGGACCGGCTCATCGCGTTGATCCAGCCCCTCATCGACGCCCGGCGAGAGGCGCAGGACGGCCACGAGGCGAAGATCTACCGCGTGCCGCCCGCGATGTCGCCGGAGGAGGCGGCCCGCTGGCGCAAGCAGCACTTCGACGTCAGCGTGGAGCTCGCGCGCGATCTGCCCCGCTACCAGCTCCTCCTCGGCGATCTCCACGAGGTGCCGCTCGCCCTCCAGCAATACCAGTCCACCGACGGCTTCGTCGGAAGGTTGTGCTTCCGGAAAGAGCGCGAGTACGAGGCGTACGTCGACAAGGTGCTTCGCTGGGAGCAGGCGCGCGCCGAGGTGGCCGGGAGCGCGAAGTTCTACACCGTGCATGACGGCACCGCCGCCACGATGATGGGGTACAGGTCGCTGACCCTGCCGGCGCTCGCGCAGCTCGAGAAGTACAGGCTCGATGTGGCCGATCTCGGAGACCAGGACGCGCCCTCTCCGGACGAGTTTCTGGAGGCGGTGAGGAGCCCGGAGCCCACGGTGCTGTTCACGGTCAGCCACGGCGCCGGCGCGCCGCGCGGCGGGTGGAAGAGCGAGGGCGATCAGCGCGACCGGCAAGGGGCGATGAGCTTCGGGCGCGAGGGCAAGCTGAGCGGCGGCGATCTCGGCGACGCCCCGTTCTTGCCGGGCGGGATCTGGTTCATGCTGGCGTGCTACGGCGGCGGGACTCCGGACGTCAGCGCGTACCGGCACTGGCTCGACCGGCTCAAGCAGAGCGGTCAGTTCGGTGGCCAGGCGCAATCGGTGCTCGCGGGGCTCCCGCAGGGCGGGCAACGGCCGTTCATCGCCCGGCTGCCCCAGGTGGCGCTGGCCAACCCGAACGGGCCGCTCGCCGTGATGGGGCACATCGATCTGGCGTGGACCTACAGCTTCGAGGAGAGGGATACCGGAAGGGCGGTGTCGCGTCCCTCGAAGTTCGTGGACGTCATCCGCACGGCCCTGGAGACGAGCCGGGTGGGGAGCTCGTTCCGGGAGCTCTTGAAGGCGTCGCTCCTCACGAACGCCGAGCTCACGAGCCTCTACGACAGGGCGGAGAGAGAGGGCGTCGCGCACGCGCCGGACTCGGCGCGGCTCGGTCACCTGTGGATGCTGCGGCAGGATCTCTCGGGCTACGTCCTGCTCGGCGACCCGGCGGTGCGGCTGCCGGCGGTGCGCAAGCGCCTGAAGAGGGGCGCGACGAGCAAGGCCGAGCCCAGCGCGCCCGAGATCCAGCCGCGGGCAGCGGCGAAGGCCGCGGCGTCGTCCTCCGCGGAAGCGCGGGCGGAGGCCCCGCCGAAGCTGCCGCCGGACATGGACATCGACGACGTGGAGAGGGCCATCGGAAAGGTCCTCTCCGGCAGCCCCATCAACGCGGTGGCCAGCGAGCACGGCCTCGAGCCGGCGAGGCTGCGTGAGCTCAAGGACATCTACAAGGCGGCCGGGCGCGCCGCGCTCGGCGTGAAGTGATCTGGCCGGCGGGGCGCGCGGGGCGCAGGGCTCCGCCTGCGGCGCGAGGCGCCCGGCTTCAGACGGAGGCTGCGATGACTGCTCCCCACGACGACAACCGACTGGACCTCTTGCTCGCCGACGCGGAGGAGCGCAGGCCCGTCCTGGAGGAGGGGCTCCCGGGAGAGGCCGCCCAGCGCGGGCCGAGACCCAGGGAGAAAGACAGCTTCGACCGGAAGAGGACGGACGCGGATCCGAACGACCTCACGCTCCAGCGGTGGGCCGTCGTCGCGCCCAGAGGCAGGGAGGGCAACCAGCTCCTCGAGGCCGTCGCGCCGCTGATCCGGCTGCGCGAGGCGGAGCAGCGCGCGCCCGTGACGATCTACCGCGTGCCGCCGGACATGGACGCCCGGGAGGCTCTGGCGTGGCGGGAGAGCGAGTGCTGGAGAGACGACGTTCCGGAGGACGAGTGGCCGTACTACCTGCTCCTGCTCGGCGATCTGCATGATGTTTCCCTGGAGCTCCAGCACACGCTCGCGAGCGGCGCGCTGGTCGGACGCGTCCATTTCGAGCATGCAGGCGAGCTCGATCTCGACAGCTACGCCGCATACGCGCAGAAGGTCGCGCGCTACGCGCGGGAAGGCAGCACGCCCGAGCCCTCGCCGGACATGCTGTTCTTCACGGCGCCGGACGGCTCGACGGCCACGCACGCCGGCGACACGAAGCTCGTGGCGCCGAGCCTCGCGGCCGTCCAGGAAGGCAAGGACAAGGGGCGCTTCCCCGTGGCCGCGGTGCGCGGCATCGGCGCCGAGACCGCCGACGAGCTGCTCGCCGCGGGCGCCTCCGGGCGGCCGTCGGTGTTGCTGTCCGTCAGCCACGGCCTCGGGCCGCCGCGCCGCGGTTTCCGCTCGGAGGAGGAGCAGCAGCGGCGGCAGGGAGCGCTCCTCCTTGGCCGGGGCGAGGTGCTCGACGCCGAGCGGCTGCGGGGGCAGCGGTTCCTGCCGGGCGGCCTTTGGTTCTGTCTGGCCTGCTTCGGCGCCGGGACGCCGAGCGCGAGCGCGTACCACGCCTGGCTCTCGCAGCTCGCGAAGGAGGGCGCCTACGGCGGCAAGGCCGAGCTCGTGCTGCAAGGCCTCCCGGCGCCCGGCCATCGCCCGTTCGTGGCAGCCATGCCCCAGGCGGCGCTGGCCAACCCGGAGGGGCCGCTCGCCGTCATCGGTCACATGGACCTCGCGTGGACCTACAGCTTCTCGAGCGCGAGCGACCCTTCGGAGAGCCGCAAGTCGCGCATCCTCTCCGCGCTGCAGGTGATGGCCCGCGGGAGCCGCGCGGGCGTCGCCCTGGGAACGCTGCTCCAGTCCTACGGTGAAGCGAATGACATCCTGATGGCGAGCTACCAGATCGAGGCGAGCGCCCGCGCCGACGGCAGGCCTGATCCCACGGATCGCGTCGATCGGGCGCACCTCTGGATGCTGCGCAACGACCTCCGCGGCTACGTGCTGCTCGGCGATCCGGCGGCGCGGCTGCCGCTCCGGCAGAACGCGCTCTGCGCGCCGGCGCCGGATGCTTCGGGCGCTCTCCTCGCCTCGTCGCGCGCCGAGGCGCCGGCGCCGGCAGCCGTTCCGCCGCTCGCGCCGCCGAGCGGCGACGACGTTGTCCCGCTCGCCGTGAAGGTGGCGGCGGTGGACGCGCTCTTCGGCGGGGGCGAGGCGCCCCGCGCCATCGCGGCGCGCGCGGGCGTCTCGCTGGCGACGCTGTGGGGCTGGGTCGACGCGTACCGGGCCGGGGGGCGATCGCGGCTCGGCGGGTGACCGCGCCGCGCGCCGGCGCACGAGGGGCGGGCCGCCTCATGCGCCTCCGATCCCCGAGAGCGCCTCCTCCAGGGTCAGCGCCCCCTCCTGGGCCACCTCGTCCGCCGGCGGAGCGGCGCGCACGAGCGCGCCGAGGTCCCCGCCTTCCGCCTCGCCGAAGGTCGGGAGCAGCAGCGCGCTCTGCGACTCGACATAACGCTGCTTGAGCGCCTCGGCGATGCGGCGTCGGTCCGCCTGGGTCAGCTCCGGCGCCTTGAGCGCCATCACGATCGCCTGCCGCAGGCTGGACTCGGCCCTGGCCTTGTTCCCCTCGCCGAGCGCATCGAGCATCTCCGCATACGGCTCGGCGATGGACCGGAGCTGATCCCAGTCGTCACGCTCGGTGAGGAGCTCCAGGCGGAGGAGCATGTGATCGAAGCCGGTGAGTGGGATGCGGTCCTTCGCGCTGCCCACGTACAGCTGATCGTCCACGACCCACAGGCTGTCCGGGCGGAGCTGCCCGGCCGTGGCCCGGATCGCGGCGATGTAGGATGAACGGAGGTCGCTCCCGGCGTAGGACCCGATGACGCCGAGGTGCAGGCGGCCGCCCGCGTCGCCGGAGAGGAGCTCCTGAATGCCCGCCCCGAGCGGCGCGGCGAGCGCCAGGGCCGCAGAGATCTGCGGCGCGGCCAGCAGCGCCGAGAACGCGCTCAAGGTCTTCAGGAACCCTCCGAGGTAGTCCTTCCCGGGGAGCGCGAGGAGGCCGACCTGGATCGAGACGGTGCCGCCGTGAAAGGGCAACGTGGGCGTGAGCAGGCGGTTGCGGCTGATGATGTTCGTCGCCCCCTCCTCGGCCCTTAGGGTGCTCGTGTCGGCGATGCCAGGGATCACGAGCCCCGGCCTGCCGCCGAAGTCGAGCTGAATCACGCTGTGGACGGCGGGGATCTGCTCCCTCATCCAGGCGACTTCCTTCGAGAGGTGCATGTCGGCGAGCCAGAGACGGAAGTAGTGAACTCCCGCCTTGGCCGGCGTGGGGTCGAGGGTCTGGCCCGCGACCCGCGCAGGATCGATCTGCACGTAAAGGGATTGCTGTCGGTCCTTCTCGAAGCAGTCCTTGACCGCCGTCCAGCTCGCCATGTCATCCTCCGCTCCGACGCGCGCTCGGCGCGGCGGCGCGGGTACCGGCCCGGCAGCGGCGCCCCGCGACGCACGGCGCTCCGCGCTCCGTCCGTCGCGGCGGGCCTGGCGTCGTTCGTTTTACTGATCTCGGCCCATCGTCGATTAAAAGGATCTGCCAGTAACCACGCCAGCCGTCAGGGCCGCTTGATCAGCCACTGGGCTCGATTGTAGTAGTTGGCGTCGGCGCCGACGACCTTGGGGCTCTCGAACCCGGACGACGCCAGCCAGCCGCCTTCCGCGCCGCGAGCGCCGGAGAGCTCCGGCCCATCGGAGAACGCGTAGCGCTTGGTCTCATAGTTCGCGATCAGGAAGGCGCTGCCCTGCGGCTGAAACACCCACAGCGCCATGTTGTAGTAGTTGGCGTCGGCGCCGACGAGCTTGGGGCTCTCGAACCCGGACGACGCCAGCCAGCCGCCTTCCGCCCCGCGCGGGCCTGTCAACGGATAGCCAGTGGAGAACAGGTATCGCTTGGTTTCGAGATTCTCGAGCAGGTAGCACTCACCCGCCTTGCGAATGATCCAGAGCGCCCGATTGTAATAGTTGGCGTCGGCGCCGACGACGTTGGGGCTCGACAACCACCCGCCTTCTGCTCCGCGGTCGCGCGAGAGCGCCGATCCGTCCGAGAACAGATATCGCTTGCTTCCTACGTTCTCGATGAGGACGGGCGTGTCGAGCAACTCCGGAGGAAACACGAACGACGACTTTCTGATGACCGGGAAGCTGCTCTTGGGATCATCGTACGGACGCTCGCGGGCCAGCACGCCGTAGAGCTCGATGAGCTTGTCCTGATATGCCAGATCGGTGACCGTGTAGGACCCGTCGGGGTTTGGCGCGAGCGCGTCGATCGGCTTTTGCTTCAACGACCCCGGGATCTTCGGATCGGGGACGAGGCACGAAAACTTGTAGTCGAGCACCAAGGCCGTCGTGGGTTGCGAGGACCGATCCACGGGGACCCCGCTGGCGTTCACCAGCAAATCGCAGGTGAGCTTGTACTGGCTCTTGGTGTCGCTGACCGTCGCGCCGACCCGCGGCGCATTGACGCCCGGGCCGGGCTTCTGGAACAGCTGGCTGAAGTTGTGCGTGCGCGTCGGCTTGCGCACGCTCTCGTCGAGGTGCGGGACGAAGCTGATCGAATCCAGCTGCGGGCTCGGCGACAGCCCGGCGATGTCGACAGCGGTGTTGTAGACGTCGATGATGTGCACGGGCGCGCTGACCGAGCGCGGCGCCGTCTTCACGTAGCAGGGCGCCCCGCCCATCATCAGACCGCCATCGGCGACGATCATCGGCACGTGGACGCCCCCGATCGACGACGTGGCCTTGTCGTCACCGATCTCGTCGTCGATGCTGACGGACCGATCGTCAGGATCGAAGTCCTGCGTGCCGTTGTCGCAGACGAAGATCACGACGGTGTTGGCGAGCTGGCCCGAGATCGCGGTGAGCAGATCGCTCACGTAGTAGTCGATCGACTCGACCATCGCGACCAGCATTTCCTGGATGGTGGGCTTGGTGGGATCCTTGATCGTCGTCGCTTTGAAGGTGTGCGGCGGCGGCATATGCCAGGGATCGTGCGGCGCGACGAGGTTGAGCGCGACACACCACGGCCCTTGGTTCGCGAGGATCCACCGCTTGGCGTCTTCGACCTGATCCTCGGTGATGTAGATGTGTTCACGATCTGCCGGACCGAGCGGAGGCTTCGCCTTTCCGTCGGCTCCGACCGTGTCCTTTTCCCAGATGTAGTTGCGCAGGTCGGGGTTGTTGTTCAGGAACGTCGCATCGTACTTGGCCGCGAGCGCCTTGGCGGCGGCGGCACACTTGTCCGGCTTGGTGCTGCCCGTGGCGCTCTGGAGCCGCTCGAAGGTGACTTTCGGAGGCTGGGGCGGGAAGCCGTACTGCGTGACTCCATCTGGCCGCACTCCGCCGCGGAAGATCCCCGCGAAGGTATGCCATCCCCACTCGACCGGCGTCTTCTGGGTGCCGAGGTCCCACTTGCCGAACATCGCACACTTGTAGCCGACCATCGATTGCGCGAGCGTTTGAACGTTCTGGCCCGTGACCGTCTGAGCCCTGAGATTGTCGTCGCCGCCGGTCGGAAAGCCCAGCCCGGTCTTCCACGGCTGCAGACCGGTCCACAAGCTCGCCCGCGTCGGCGTACACACCGGCTGCGACCAGGCGTTCTCGAAGTGCACGCCGGCCCCAAGGAGGCGGCCGAGGGTCGGCAGCGTGACCGGACCGGCGACGCCGTTCTTACTGTTGACCTGGGCGGACACGGTCTTGGCACCAGCGTTGATGCGAAGCACGTCGACGCCGAGGTCGTCCGCGAGGATGATCAGAATATTCGGTCTTGCCATGAGCCGAAGTTCCTATCGAGGTTGGAGGTCGTGAACCATCTCTGCCCGTGCGAGGGGCATCCACTGCACGTCGAAACTGGCGGCCGCTTGCCCTGTGGGTCTCTGCGCTGTTCTCCTGATGGGGGCGGGAAACGAAGATCGAGACGACTCGATCGCGTTGACAGCGAATCGCCACTCTCACCTCAGGTGACAGAGCGCCGCGCCGCGATGTATGTCGGCCCGATGGCGACGTGGCGCCGAGGACCTTCGGAGTCGTCCCTTGATGCAGACGGTGCTCGGAACGTCCGCGGACATCGAGATTGACAGCTTCAGTGCCCGGCCCGGCAGCGGTCATCCGCGGCGTTCGGGTTCCAGTGTTCCGTCGGCCGCAGCGGGCCCGACATGGACTGTTTTACCGATCGCGACCCAGAGTTGATTGGCGAAACCCATCAAAAATCACGCGCGGGCTCTGGATCATGCGGCGCAGGTCACGATGAACCTGCGCCGCGGAGCTCCGCGTGCGGACGGCGCGGCCGCGAGCGCCGCGTGGATCGGCGAGATCTGCCGGCTCTTCCGGCGCGGCGCCGGGGATGATCTCTCCACCGAAAACAGGTCGAAACGAGAAAATGCGGTGAGAACACGCACGCAGCAAGACGGAGGTGAGCGCGCGCGGGCGCCCTACGTCGTGCGATCTGCGTGCGCGGGGGGTCGAGGGCGCAGCGCGGATCGACGCCATCGCCGGTTCTTCGCGCTCGGCGCCAGAAGGGCGCTCCCGGTCGAGGCCACGGCGGTGTGCAGCTCCGGCGGCTGCCCGGGCGCCGCGCGATGCCCTGTGCCCGTCTACTACAGCGGCGGCCCGGGCCTGCTCGACGAGGCGAGGGAGCTACACGATCTCCTACCTGCGCGGCAACTGGGCCGGCCTCTTCAAGCCGGAGACGGGGCAGCTCGATCCCAACGTCCACCAAGGTGACGTTCTGATCACCGCCCTGGCCGCGCCCGGTCCGTCAGGGTAGCCATGCTCCGTTGTACCACTTGTGCATGAGCGCGTCGTCCGGGCCCCGGGTGAAGACATCGATGCGGCGGTCGCCCCAGGACACGGCCCCAGGGCCGGACTTCATGCCGCCGCCGAGCGACGTCCAGGCGCTCCAGGTTCCATCGAAGCATTTGTGCATGAGCGTGTCGTCCTTGCCACGCGCGAAGACATCGAGCCGGCGGGGTGCCCACGAGCATACGGCGGGCTCCCCGGTCGACGGGACGACGCCGAGCGACCCCCAGCCGCTCCACGTCCCGTTGAAGTACTTCTGCAAGAGCTCGCCGCTCTGGCCATGCGCGACGACATCGATACGGCGCTCACCCCAGGACACGGCCGCAGGCGCGGACGACAGCTCGCCGCCGAGCGACTCCCAGTCGCTCCAGGTCCCGTTGAAGTATTTGTGCAAGAGCTCGTTGTTCTGGCCACGGGCGAAGACGTCGAGCCGGCCGGATGCCCATGAGCACACGGCGGGCGTCGAGTTCAGGTCGCCGCCGAGCGATTCCCAGCTGGATTCCAGCTTCAGCGCCGGGAACTGCAGCGGGTCTCGCGGCTGGCCCGGATCCAAGGCGATATCCTCTTCTTTTCTCCCGCCGTCCAGGCGGTGCTTCTTCATCTCCTCGAAGAGCCTCTTGGCCACCGCGCGGGAGGTCGGATCGTCGGCGAAGTGCTTGATCTCCTTCTCTCTGAGGGCGCCGACGATGGTCTCGTGCGGCACGAGCTCGTAGAGCGCGTACTCGTACTCGTCCTTGGGCTCGTCGGTGTCGACGAACTTCGACCGGGCGCAGCTGAGCAGGTGTTTGCCGTCGCTGATGAGCGCGAACTTGTCGATCGTCCTCTGCTCCCCCGTCCTCGGCACCACTGGTCCATACTTGTGGTAGCCGAACTGCTGACTGAAGTTGAACTCCCGCTTCTCGCCGCTTCCGCCCTTCAGGTAATGCTTCAGGCTGATCGAGTCGAGCCCCGTGGGGGCGCTCGTCCCGGCGATGGCGGCGCAGGTCTTGAAGAGGTCGATGACGTGGACGAGATCGCTCCTGGAGCCGCCGATCGCGTCGCTGCTGAGGTAGCACGGCTTGCCCGCGAGCATGGACCCGCCGTCGACGATGATCATCGGCACGTGCACGGCCCCGATGTGCGGTGTGGCCTTGTCCTCGGCGTCTGCGTCGAGCAGCGCTTCGTCCCGATCCGGATCGGCGTCCTGCGTGCCGTTGTCCCCGACGAACACGATCACGGTGTTCTTGAGCTGCTCCCGGATCTCCGGCTCCGTCGAGTTCAGGAGCTTGCCGATGTAGAAATCCATCGACTCGACCATGGCCACGAACATCTCCTGGATCGTCGGCGCCTCGGGGTTGGCGAACTCGATGGTGTACGACTCCTTCGGCGGGACGTGGTAGGGATCATGGGGTATCGTGAGCGTCATCGCGGCGCACCAGGGCGCGCCGAGCACCTGCTTGAGCCAGTTCTTGGCGGACTCGATCTGGTCCAGCGTCGCGTACATGTGGGCGCGATCGATGGGGGAACGATCGTAGTGCATCTTGCCCGAGACGTCGTCCTCGTAGCATTTCTCCCAGATGTAGTACTGGAGGTCGGGCTGCTTCTCCACGAAGCCGGGGTTGACCTTCTCGAGGTACTTCCTGGCCGCCGCCCCCACATCCTTGCGCTTCTGCGCGAATGTGGTCTTATCGACCTCGGGTGGCACAGCGGCCCTCTCCGGGGCGGGCGCGGCCGACGTGAGGTCGCTGAGCTCGATGCGCCCCTGGATGTATCCATATCTGGGGCCGACGACGCGAAAGCCCCCCTCGAGGATCCCCGCGAACCGCTCCCAGCCCCAGTCCCACGGGGTCTTCTTGGGGCTGTACTTCTCCGCAGGCTTCGCCTCGGGTCTCTCCTCGCCCGGGGCCAGCTGCCCGAGGTGCCACTTGCCGAACATCCCGCAGCGGTAGTTCGCTTGCTTCAGGACCTGCGCCAGGCTGCGCACGTTGGCGCCGGACCTGGGGCTGTCGTCGAGGGTGTTCTTGCCGCCCGGATTCGGGTAGCCCACCCCGGTCCTCCAGGGCTGCAGCCCTGTGAAGAGGCTGCCGCGCGTCGCCGAGCACACGGGCTGCGCCCAGGCGCGGGAGAAGTGCAGCCCGTGCTGGAGCAGCTTCTCCAGGTTCTCGAGCCGCTTGGGCCCCGCTTTCTTGCCGTCCGGCCCGACGATCTGGACGGTGACCTTGCCGGTCTCGTGGTTGACGCGGACCGCGTCGGCGCCGAGATCGTCGGCGACGATCAGCAGGATGTTCGGCGTGCCCGTCCCGCTCGCGAGGCCGAGGATCTCGGCCCGCGACAGCGCTGCGCTGTAGATCTCGAGAGCCCTGATCTTCCCGGCGAAGTAGAGCTGCCCCGCTCCTCCCGCCACCCCCCGGCACCCCAGGTAGAGCGGGGAGTCGTTCTTGGTCTTCCCGGTGGTCGTGTCGGGGGCGCTGTCCTCGAGGGTGCCGTCGACGTACAGCTCGAGCACGCCGTTCCCGTCCTTGGTCCTGCGGACGAAGGCGACGTGGTGGAACCTGCCGTCGTCGAGCACGGTCGCCGACCGGACGCCCGGGTTGTTTTGCCCGTCGTAGCGCGCTGCGAAGATCTTGCCGCGATTGGCCCCCCCCGTGGAGTAGCGAATCACGAAGGGGTAGCCCCCCGTACCCGACCACTTCTCGACGATGTCCGCTTCATCGGCCTGCTGGTTCGGCTGCTCCGGCTCGGGAAACACCCAGACGGCGACGGTGAAGTCCTGTTCCCGCCCGAAGTTGACCTTGTCGGAGTTGGCGATCTTTCGGTGCTGCGTCTTGCCGTCGAACGTCAGCGTCTCGTCGCCGATCGGGCGATATGCTGTCGTGCTGTCTGCCATGTGTCGTGTTCTCCTGCCTGGCTATGCGTGATGGCCATCCACGCCCGGCGAGCGATCTCGAGCGAGCAGGTGGAGCTCGGGCGCCCGCGAGCCTCGCGCCTCGGGCATGCCGGCCCCGCGGCGCTCGTGCGGCTGGAGGACCTTTGTGCCCGGGTGACGGGGCTGCGGATCGGATCGTCGCCGGACGTCGAGAGTGACTGCTCCCGTGCCCTGCCCAGCTGCGCTTATCCGCAGGGCCCTGGTTCGAACATGCCGTTCATCACGGCGGGATCGACGAGGATCGTTTTACACATCGCGCCCCGACGATAATTGGCAGGATCCATCAAAGTTCGCGCTCGGATGCCGATAAAGGCGGTGCGGCGCGCGGCGCCGCGGCTCCGGGCAGAGCTCAGCGGCCGGCAGGCGCCGCCGCCGGCGCGGCGCGGATCGACGTCAGCGCCGGCGTTTCCGGCGCGGCCCCGGGGGGCGCGCTGCCGTACGGAAGCCGGGCGAATCGACGGGATGCGGGCAGATCACCCCCCCGCAGAGGAGGCGGGCAGCGTCACCCGGCGCTCATGAACGAGCGCTGCCGTCGAGCCGGGCGCTCGCCGCTGCGGCTCGCGGCCGCGCCCCCGCAGCGGGATCGAGCAGCTGTGTGAGGAGGCGCGTCGTGTTCTCGATGTGCGGGGGCCGGACGATGGCGAAGTGGTCGCCGGGGACGACGCCCTGCGTCCCGAGCTGACCCCATGAGGCTGCAAGCTGGCACTTGTCGAGACGCTCAGCCCTCCTGAAATCAACGGCACCTCATTGCTCCGTCCGCCGATTGAAGCGGCCAGCTTCACTCCACAGCTCTCGGGAGCCCGTCCAAGAGCTGCCTGGACGGTTTTTCTCGCTCTACATCCGCGGCGCCATCGGGCATAGAACCCGTCTCCCCCGCGCTCGCCGGGCACTGGCAGGGATCGCGCTGCGCTCAGAGCGGAACTCCTCGCATGGACGAGCTCATCGGGACTGCGTCGCTTGACAGGCTTTTGCCTCATGGTATTCTGAATTTCGCTCATACATTTCCGCCCAGAGCGCTCATGGGCGAACAGACACCGTCCCACGCTCTTTGGGGACGGCTGTCCAACGGGCGCCTTGCAGAATCGCTCAATAGGGCTCTGCAGAGGCTACGCTCCCGCTGGCCGTATATAGCCTTCAGCGTACACCGCGTCTGCACCGACCGATGGCGCACACCTCACGGAGCTGAGCAGAGCGCCCTGTACGCCGAATCCGTGACATGAGGTCAACGGAGCCTCTACAGGTCATTCTTTACAGGGCGAGGCACATTGCGATGAGGAAGACTCCGTCATACCTAGATCTCCACGCTCCCAGAGCGGGCTGGCTCGTGGCGTGTTCGCTCACGGCATACTCGGCCTTCCTCTGGGTCGGCTGCGCGACGAGCGAGGGACCAACGCCGGTCGGTCAGGATACTACTCCTCCGGCCGTGATCGCAGGCCCAGAGCTCCACGCCGTACCGGCGCCCCTGGCACGTAAGCTGACCGTGGCGACCGACGAGCCGACACAGGTGACCATCACGATCGACGACGGAGTGAAGCCGACGGAGACAAAGATCGGCTCATACGCCATCTCCCATGAGGTTCCGGTGCTGGGGTTGACGTTCGATACCCCGTACACGGTGTCGGTGACCGTGACGGATCAGGCTGGCAATCGCACGAAGGCGGGCAGCATACCGATCCCGCCAATCTCCCCGCCGGCGCTGTTCCCGCCCATCGAGAAGAACGTCACAGGGAGCGCAGAAGCCGAGCCGGGGTTCGTGCTGTTCACGCCGGCCTCTACGACCGTCGAGAACGACACCATGCCCGTGGGATATGTCATCATCGTGGACAACAGCGGAAACGTTGTGTGGTTCTACGAGGCGCCTGCGGCCACGGAGGTGCTGCGCCTGAGCAACGGCAACCTGCTCATCCAGTCCGCTCCGGAGCATCACACCTCCATGCTGGAGGTGGACATGCTCGGGCAGACGGTGCGCACGTGGGTGTCGCGAAAGGACCCCAGCTACAGCGCCCCGTCCTCCGGGGCCATCAAGGTCGACGTGGACACCTTCCACCACGACCTGCGCGTCATGCGGAGCGGCAACTTCGTGACGATGAGCACCGAGCTACAGCACGTCGAGGACTATCCGACCGAGGAGACGAACGTGAACCAGACGCTCGCTCCGGCGAATTTCGTGAACCCGACGCTCGCGGAGTTCGAGCCCGACACGGGCAAGGTCGTCAACCGCTGGTCGGTCACCGATGCGGACGCCGACCATATCGTGATGAACCCTCCCGTGGACCACAAACGCGTAGGGTACAAGTCGTTGAGAAACATGTTCTGGGCGGATGTCTACGGCCCTGGGGTGGGAGGGAACGAGCTCGACTGCGGCGCCAACGGGGTCGATCGGACGACCGGCGCGGGGACCTGCTACGACTGGGGCCATTTCAACACCTTCTGGTACGACGAGCGCACGGACAGCTTCTTGCTCTCGCTGCGTCACCTCGGCGCGATCGCGAGCTTCAACCGCAGCACGGGCGCGCTGGGCTGGCTCCTCGGCAATCACAACCACTGGCCGCCGGAGCTAACGCCCTATCTGCTCGATCCGCCCGCGGGCGCCACCGCGCGTTTCTGGCCGTACTACGCGCACAGGGTGACCATGACGAAGGCCCGCACGGTGATGATGATGGACAACCACAACCTCGAGGCCATAGCGCCGGACCCTCCGCTCCGCGCCGTCGACAACAACAGCCGGGTGGCAGAGTACGCCGTGGAGAACGGCGGTGTGCAGATGGTCTGGGAGTACGAGTACCCGATCGTGCCGGGGGACGAGGTCAACACGAACCTGTACTCGTCCGCCGTGGGCAGCGCCCTGGAAATGCCCCAGACCGGCAACATCCTGATCGACTTCGGCGGCATCTGCAAGGTTCCAGACGAATCCATCAAGCCGCCGGGCGAGACCGGCAACCCCGGGGAGCCGTCCGACAGCAACAACACGTGCAAGCACTGGGGGCGTATCATCGAGGTAAAGCACGACGACGCGAAGAAGGTGGTCTTCGATATACGCGTGGGCGATAACGACCTGACGCGTACGGTGGGTTGGTATGTGTACCGCGCCACGAAGCTTCGCTGTCTTCATCCACAATCGCCGACGTGCTAGCCGGTGAGCCCGTTCAGGGGGGCGGCTCACTGAAGGGTGTCGATGCCCGGCGGCCACGCCCTACTGGCGACGGTGACACGCCTCGCGCCGACGTCGAGGACAGCGCAGCCGCCATCCTCGCCGTGGCCCTCGCGCTCGTCCGCGATGCGCTCACCGCGAGCTGCCCGGACGAGCCGGATCCGCTGTGCCCTCGCATCTACGCCGTCGACGTCGTGCTCCAGTACATCGGCCGGCTCAACGACGCCCTCACGAGCTACCGCGCCGTCCTCGACGGCGATGACCGCCTCCCCATCCACGTCGACTGAGCTGAGGGCGCCGGCGCCCTGCGACCGCCGAGGTGACCCGGCGCCTCGCCTCCCCGCAGCGGTGGCGAGCCGAGATCCACGTCGACGATGGCCATCACGGAGCCGGATCTTCCGGCCATCAAACAGCGTGCTCGGTAACACACGGGCCTCGGAGACGGGTCCGTCGGAGCGCTCCTCACGCGATCGGACGGCATTCCATCGATTCGGCGTGATCTCTGCCCGGTAGCTCACCCCCGGCGCCGCGCCGGAAGGGCCGGCGATGCCCGTCGATCCGCGCAGGGCCCCCGGCCGCGCCCTCGGGGAGCGGAGCGCTGCCCGGCGCCGTGGTCCGTGATCCGCGCCGCTTTGTTCGGAATCCACGCGCGATGTTTGATGGCTTCTGCCAATCATCTCTGGGTCGCGATCGGTACAACGACACGTGCCATACCCGCTGCGGCGGACGGAGTGCGTGACCCCGGCGGGCGCGGACAAGCGCAGATGGGCATGGCGCTTACGTAGTCATTCTCGACGCTGACGATTCGATCACCGCCTGCACCTGGGTGAGACGGCCCTTCGACGGCACGCGCGCCGCGGGGTCGACCCACCGCCGCTGCCAGCGCTCGCGTGGGTGGGGCTGCGCTCCATCTGCTCGGTCGAGATCGTTCGCCAGGCATCCCTATCCATCGCGCGACAGCAAGGCAGGAGAACAGAACCATGGCAGTGAGCAATACAGCGTATTGCCCCATCAGCACCGAGACGCTGACCTTCGACGGCAGGACGAGCCGGGCGATCCCGAACTCCACGCAGGTAAACTTCCCACGCGCTCAGGACTTCACGGTCGCTTTCCATGTGCGTCCGGCTCCGGTGCAGCCGAGCCAGCCGAACCCCGACCACAGCATGGTCGAGAAATGGGAGGGTGTTGGGGGCTACCCCTTCGTGGTCCGCTATCTCGGGACAGGCGCCGATAAGGGCAAGCTCTTCGGCGCCCGATATGACGGGGCGGCGAACCCAGGCGTCAAGTCGACGACGCTGATCAACGACGGCAAGTTTCATCACATCGCCTTCGTCCGCAGGACCCAGAGCGGCAGGAGCGTGCTCGAGCTGTACGTCGACGGCAAGCTCGAGGCCAGCAGCCCCGACACCACCACCGGCAACACCCAGAACAACGCGGCCCTGTACCTGGGGTGCCGCGGGTTGAACGGCAAGGCCGGCGTATGCTACTTCGCCGGGCAGCTCAGTAACCTCAAGATATACAGCGCCGCCCTGACGCCGGCCGAGATCGCCGCCCTCGCGACCACCAGGCCCAACATCCTGCTCATCGTCGCCGACGACCTCGGCGTCGACGTCCTCCGCATCAACGATGCGACAGGGGAGGTGACCGCCCAGATCGACGGGCCTGACGGCACCGTGGGCCCCAAGAGGTTGCCCAACCTGGAGAAGCTCATCCAGCATGGCATGCACTTCTCCAGAGCATGGGCCCAGCCTGTGTGCTCCGCGACTCGGGGCAGCCTCTTCACCGGGATGCAGCCCTGGAGGACCAATGTGGGCTACCCCGATCCGGGCGGCAACAACGCCCTCGTCATGAACCCCAAGTCCGGCGCGGCTGTCCGCACCCTGGCCGAGGTCCTGAACGGCGCGGGCTACCGCTCTGGCATGTTCGGCAAATGGCACATGGGGACGCCGGCCACACCGCGGCCCCTCGCGAAGCCCGCGGGGGGGCAGAAGAACGACCCCAAGAGGACCCCGTGGGACTGGGGCTGGGAGCGGTTCGAGGGGATCCTCGAGGGGGGCTTCCGCGTGGTCGCCCCCAAGTACGGGTACAAACAGGCGACCTTCAACCTCGCCAAGCTGACCCCGGCCAAGCCCGCTGGAACAGCGTCTACCGCGCAGACCGACGCCCAGGAGGCCGCGTACGCGGCGAAGCGCGAGGCGGTGAGGATCAGGACCACGGAGTACCTCCGCAAGGTCACCCCCGATTACGTGGAGAGCCAGCCCGATATCCAGTTCTACGCCTGGGAGAAGTGTTACGAGGACGACCCCACCGGCGTCATGCTCTATGATCGTCCACCCACAGAGCGCACCCACATGTACGCAACGAGGGACCAGGTCTACGCGGCCAAGGACTGGATCGGTCAGGTGCTCGGCTCGCCCTGGTGCGTCGCGCTCACGCTCACGACACCCCATGATCCCTACCACGTCCCGCCCAAGGAGTCCTACACCCTCCAGTTCGCAAACCCAAGCGCGCCGACCACCCACGAGATGTTCGTGGCCATGATCGAGTCGATGGATTTCTACATCGGAAAGCTCCTGAGCTCACCCGAGCCGGAGATCCAGGACCAGCTCAGGAACACCGTCATCTTCTTCATCGGCGACAACGGCACGCAGGACGAAGATCCCGATCGACCGGGCGTGTCGCTCGACACCGACGAAGAGGACAAGGCCACGCCGCACATCGGGTCCGTTCACGTGCCCATGATCGTCGCCGACGGCGGGTCCTTGCTCGCGGGCAATCCGTGCTACCTCACCTCCACCGGCGGCAGCCCCGCGGTGCACGGCGCCTCCGCCGACCTCGTCCACATCCTCGACATCTTCAGGACCTGCGCCGACATCGCCGGGACGACCGCCCCTGAGGCGGTAGACTCGGTGAGCCTGAAGCCGTACCTGCAGAGCGGCAGCGTCAAGAAGCGAGACTTCAACTTCAGCCAGCAGTTCGGCTTCCACAAGATGCTAGGAGGGAGGACGACCAACAAGTTCGCGCTCGTCAGCGACGGCAAGTACCTGCTCAGCTGCGACAGGTCCAAGTTCAACGCGAACAACGAGACGGATGAGTATACGTTCCATCTCTACGAGCTCCTGCCGCACGCCACGATCGTCGGCGCGCTCCAGGAGAAGGAGATCACGAACTTCCTCAGCGATCCGACCTCTCGCGCCGTGGCCCAGCGGCTTTATGACGAGATGAAGAAGAACTACCTCGACGGCGGCGGCGACAAGGACGCGCTGGGCGACGCGAACCCGGCGCGGGGCCCGCTGCCGTTCCCGACGCTGGCCGCGCCCCCGTCCGCGGAGCTGGACGCAGTGGACCCGAACACGTTCCCACTGAAGGACGTGCCTTTGCTCATCGAGAACGCGGAGACAAAGCGGTACTTGTTCTCGGACGGACCGCCCATCAAGGGCGAACGCGGGGCCGAAGGCGGCTGGTTGGCGGCTTCCGGGTTCGAGAGCCCCAACGTCGTCGGCGCGGACGCCAACTACTACAATCGAGCCGTCTGGATCATCCGACAGCAAGGCAACGATTTTCTCATCGAGAATGCGGAGACAAAGCGGTACTTGTTCTCGGACGGATTGCCCATTCAAGGCGGACGCGGAGCCGAAGGCGGCTGGACGGCGGCTTCCGGGTTCGAGAGCCCCAAGGTCGTCGGCGCGGACGCCAACTACTACAATCGAGCCCTCTGGGTCATCCGCAGAAGCGGCGACAAATTCATCATCGAGAACAAGGAGACCAAACGTTACTTGTTCTCGGACGGACCGCCCATCAAGGGCGAACGCGGGGCCGAAGGCGGCTGGTTGGCGGCTTCCGGGTTCAAGAGCCCCAATGTCGTCGGCGCGGACGCCAACTATTACAACAGGGCGCTCTGGAGCATCACGAAAGCCTAGCCTGGCGCCTGCACCGCCGCATCAGCGCAGCGTCTTGCAGCGCTGATGCGGCGGAGCTCTTGGCCGGCTCTACGGCGGAGCATGGAGCAGGGATAGGTCCACGCAACCGCTGCGCGCGGGCGATCTCAACAGAGCCCGCGGGCGCTGGCGAGCGGCAAAGGCTCCGGCAGCGAGTCCACGCGAACGGCGGGCTCGACGTTCGGCCCGAGTTTGCTCACCCCTCCGACGCCACCGGCAGCCCGAGCAGCCGCCCTTTCGCCTCGTGAACGACCCGGGCCGCCACCTCATCCCCGAGGGCGAAGGCGCGGCTCAGGGTGACGGCAACCGAGGCGACCACGGCCGCCCGAGGCGACGGAACGGTCACGGCGCGCTCCTCATGCCCGGGGCTTGACAGCTGGGCCCGGGTTCGGGCCATGCCCCCCGAGGGGGTGCGATCCGTCGTCACGCTGTCCCAAAAATCCAGGGGGATCCGACCTATCGCGACGGTTCGCCGCCGCGGAACAGTCCCGCTCGCGTTCCGCAAAAAGCGCCGCGGAGCGCGGCGCCGCGGACAGCGCTCGGCTCCCGGCAGACGGGGGTCGAGGGCGCAGCGCGGACCGGCGCCATCGCCTGTGTTTCCCGCGCGACGAAAGGAGCGCGCTCCCGGCCGAGATCAGGACGAAACGACGGGATGCGGGCGGATCACTCGACGAGGTTTTGAAGGACCCACCGCGACTGTGGTAGGCGTGGGCCATCACACAGCGCCTTCGCAACCGGCGTGGGTCTCCTCGAGATCCGGAACAATCCTCTGACAGGAAGCAGGATCCATGAAACGACGCTACGTGTGGCAGACCGGGCTCCTCGCCGCCGCCGGCGTGCTCGTCGCTGCCCCGGCGCTCGCGGCAGGGGAAGGCGTCCTCACCGGCACGGTCATGGACACGGCGACGAAGCGACCGGCCGAGGACGTGGTCGTCACGGCGACGTCGCCTGCCCTCCAGCTCGAGCAGACGGTCGTCACCGACGGCGCCGGCCGGTTCCGGATCCCCCACCTGCCGCCGGGCGTTTACACGCTCCGGCTGGAGAAGGAGGCGTACCGGCCGCTGAGCCGCACCGGCATCGAGCTCCGCATCGACACCACCCTGCGCGTGGACAGCGAGCTGCTCCCGGAGGCCATCCAGTCGGAGGAGATCGTCGTCATCGCCGGCGCGCCCGCGGTGGACATCGGCTCGAGCGCGACGGGAGCCCACGTCGACTCGGACTTCGTGAGCCGGCTACCCGTGAACCCCACGAGCGGCAAGGGGGCCACGACGCGCTCCTTCGAGTCGCTGGCCGAGGCGGCGCCGGGCGTCCAGGCGGATCAGTTCGGCGCGTCCATCAGCGGGACCTCGTCGCCCGAGAACCAGTATGCGATCGACGGCCTCTCCGTGAACAGCCCGGCCCTCGGCATCCTGGGCACGCCGCTGGCCCTGGATTTCGTGAAGGAGGTCAACGTGATCACGGGCGGCTACATGCCCGAGTACGGCCGCGCGATCGGCGGCTACCTCGACGTGGCGACCAAGACGGGGTCGAACGAGCTCCATGGCTCCCTCTTCTTCAGCACCACGCCCGGGATCTTCGAGGGGTCGCCGGCGCCCGTGAAGCACGAGGGGAACACGATCAGCACCACGACGACGCTCTCCTCGATCCAGAGCTACGGCGCCGAGATCGGCGGCCCGTTCGTCAGGGACAAGCTCTGGTTCTATGCCGGTGTCGTGGCCTCGTTCTCGCGCTATCGCCTCGAGCGGAACCTGAACATGCTCCGCGAGCAAGGTGGAGCGCCCGTGATCGAGGACGGCTTCACGCAGACCGACGTGATCCCGGGCACGCAGCAGATCTACTACGCCAGCCAGCGCAGCATCAGCTACATCGGCAAGCTGACCTACCTCGTCAACCAGGACAACACCGTCACCCTGTCGATCTACGGCGTGCCCACGACGTCGGGCGGCGACGGCACCTTCGGGCTCAGGGCGAGGGACGGCATGGTGGAGCTCAACACCCCCCAGAGCAACGGGCTCATCAACGGGAGCTTCAGCGCCCTCGCCCACCGCTACGTCGCGAGCCCCACCGACGTCGCGCTGAAGTGGTCGTCCGCGTTCAACAACAAGACGCTGCTGCTCGACACGACGCTCGGATGGCACCACGAGGAGAGCGCGGTCCGCGCCGCGGACGGCACGCGGCTCGCGAGCGGAGAGGGCCTGTCCAGCATCCCGACGGTGCTCTGGCGGCGGACCGCGCCAGGGCCTTACTCGATCACCGACTTCGAGACGTCCGACGCCGCGCAGGCGTGCGTCGCCGGCGGCGTCGCAGGCGCCACGCGATGTCCGGTGTCCGTCTATTACAGCGGCGGTCCGGGCCTCCTCGACGAGGCCAGCCTCGATCGTTACCAGGCCAAGAGCGTGCTCACGAGCTTCTTCCCCGCCCTCGGGCAGCACCTGGTCAAGACCGGGATCGACATCGAGGTGATGCGTTACGCGCACAGCCGGGGCATCTCAGGCGTCGTCCGCTACGCCGAGATCGGCAACGGGTCGACGGTGACCGATCTGCGGTACGGCTTTCTGAGCGGCCCGGACGACGCGGTGAGCCTCCCGTCGCTCGACACCACGTCGAAATCGATCACCGTCGGCGGGTTCGCGCAGGACAGCTGGAGCATCCTCGACCGCGTCACCCTGAACGTAGGCCTCCGCTATGACGCGCAGCTCCTGTACGCGCACGGCGGCGACCTCGCGATGAGCCTCCCCAACCAGTGGTCGCCGCGCGTGGGCGTGATCTACGACCCCACGCAGGCCGGCCGCGCCAAGCTGTTCGCCAACTTCGCTCGCTTCTACCAGAGCGTCCCGCTCAACATGGTCGATCGCAGGATCCCGGGTGAGCGGCAGGTCCGCTCCTATTACCCGCGGGCCACGTGCGAGCTCGAGGACCTCTCCCCGGAGGAGGCGTGCGCTCCGGGGAAGCGCCGCGGTACAGCAGGACCTACGCCTCCCTTCGAGCCCAACCAGCGGTGGACCCCGGTCGTCGGCGAGAGCACCCCGCTCGACCCGGACATCGAGCCGCAGTCTGCGGACGAGGTCGTCGTCGGCGGAGAGTACGAGATCCTGCCCAGGCTCGTGGTCGGGGCCCAGTACACGAAGCGCTACCAGAACTACGTGATCGAGGACATGAGCCGCGACGAAGGGGGCAAGTACTTCATCGGCAACCCCGGCTATAACATCGCCAAGGACATCCCGAAGGCAGCCCGAGATTACGACGCGGGCACGTTCTACGTGCAGAAGAACTTTGCCGACACCTGGCTCGCGCAGGCGAGCTATACGGTCTCGTACCTGCGCGGCAACTGGGTTGGTCTCTTCCGACCGGAGACGGGGCAGCTCGAGCCCAACGTCAGCACGGACTTCGATATGGTCTCCCTCCTGCCCAACCTGCAGGGGCCGTTGCCCGGGGATCGCAGGCACCAGATCAAGCTCTTCGGGGCCAAGGACATCCTCTTCAAGAACGGCCTGATCCTCAACCTGGGCGCGTCCTACCGCGCTCGCTCCGGCAAGCCGACGTCCTACTTCGGCGCTCATCCGCTCTACGGGCTCGATACCGTCTACATCCTGCCGCGGGGCAGCGGCGAGCGCCTCCCCTGGGTCCACGACGTCGACGCCCACGTCGGGGTCGGGGTGAGGCTGGCCAGGGAGAGCACGCTCCTCGTCTCGGTCGACTCATTCAACCTGTTCAACTTTCAGGGGGTCACCGCGACGGACGAGCGGTACACGCGGGACACGGTCCTGCCGATCAGCGGCGGCACCCCGAAGGATCTCGGCAAGCTCCGCAACGCCGACAGCAACCCGTTCGACCCGAGCCACAAGAACCCGAACTTCGGCAACCCCGTCGCGCACCAGCCGCCGCGCACCTTCCGGATCAACGCGAAGGTGACCTTCTGAGCGCTCGCTGAGCTCCGACCCCGGCGGCGCCGCGCGCAGCGATCCCCGGCGCTGCGCCTCGTCGTGCCGATGAGGAGGGAGCGCCGACACGGCTCGCTCGCCGGGCGCGACGGGTCGAGGCGGCGTTGTGGGTGGCCGTGGGGTGGTCACGACGGCGCTGGCCTGGGGCTCTCGTCGATTTGACCGAATCTCGTCGTTCGACCTGAGCGCGCGATCAGCGCTGCGCCGTAGATGCGGATCACGCCCATCGATCCGCAGCTCGCCACTCCGCGCGGAGCGCCGCGGCCGCCGCATTGTTCCTGATCGAAGCCGGATAATTCGTGGGTTCGGCCGAGTATGCTCGTTCTCCTCTCCTGTAGGCATCCGTCATCGCTCAACCAGAGAGGAGAGCAGAGCCATGTCGGTGCATACGATTCCGTTCCGCCCGATCGGCAGCGCGACGCTGTCGTTCGATGGCAAGAGTCAGTACGAGGCGATCCCCAACTGCAACGAGATCAATTTCTCGCGCGATCAGGACTTCACCATCGCCGCTCGGATATCCGCGAACCCGACGCAGAACCAGAGCTTCGGCGAGCATGACGTGATTGAAAAATGGAGCGAGAACGGGTCTTACCCTTTCGCGATTCGCTACTACAGCAAGGGCCCCAAAGCGGGCAAGATCCGGGCCTTCCGATACGACGGCACGAACGACCCTTTCGTGCAATCGACAACCTCGTTCAACGACGGCAAGTTTCATCACGTCGCCTTTGTCCGGAAGACCGAGGACGGCAAGGGCACGCTCTACCTGTACGTTGACGGAAGGCTCGAGGCGAGCGCTCCCGATACCACCAGCGGCAAAACCCGGAATGACTCGCCGCTGTATCTGGGGTGCCGCGGGTCGGGCACGACCGGAAAGCTCCACTTCGCCGGGCAGATCAAGGACCTGGAGATCTACAGCGTCGGGTTGGCGCCGGACGAGATCGCCACCCTGGCCGCCCAGAAGCCGAACCTCTTGCTCATCCTCGCCGACGACCTCGGCGTCGATGCGCTCCGGATCGACGACGTGACCGGTCACGTCACGGTCGCGCTCGACGGGTCTGATGAGAACGCCCGGGTGCCCCGGAGGCTGCCCAACCTGGAGAAGCTGCTCGACAGCGGGCTGCATTTTACCCGTGCCTGGGCTCAACCCACGTGTTCGCCTACCCGGGGCAGCCTCTTCACGGGGTTACACCCCTGGAAGACCGGGGTGGGGTTTCCCAGTCCTCCAGGCAACGACACCCTCGCGATGAAGCCGAAGTCCGGAAAGACGATCGTAAGCCTGGCGGAGGCCCTGAGGGGCGCTGGCTACAGCTGCGGCATGTTCGGGAAGTGGGATCTGGGAGAGCCCATTCTCACCCCGCCTCTCACAGGGTTTCGTCCGATCGGGGGCGAGACGCTGTCGTTTGATGGCAAGAGTCAGCACCGCGCGATCAACAGCTCCGAGGAGCTCAATTTTGCGCGCGAGCAGGACTTCACGGTCGCTGCTTGGATACGCGCGGAGCCGGCGCAAGGCGCAGACGAGTCTGATATAATTGAAAAATGGGATCAGAACGGGCCTTATCCATTCGTGATTCGCTACCTCAACCAAGGGGCCGATCTGGGCAAGATCGTGGCAGCCCGATACGACGGCACGGCCAACCCCCTCGTCAAATCGACGACGTTGTTCAATGATGGCAAGTTTCATCACGTCACCTTTGTCCGCCGGACCGAGGACGGCAAGGGCACGCTCTACCTGTACATCGACGGAAAGCTCGAGGGGAGCCATCCCGATACAACCACCGGCAACACCCAGAACAACTCGCCGCTGTATCTGGGGTGCCGCGGCGGCTTCGCCTTCTTCTTTGCCGGACAGATCAGAGATCTGCAACTCTTCCACAGAGGGTTGACGCAAACGGCGGTCGCCAGCATCTCGGGAAAGAGGACCCCGCTCGATTGGGGCTGGGACCGCTTCGAGGGATTCTTCGAGGGCGGCTTTCGCCCTGTCTCCAACCTGCACTATGGCTACTCCAGGGAGCAGACGGAATTCCGCCCCATGACGCTCGGCACCCTCGATACGACGCCGGCGGGCTACACCGCGCCGCTGACCGCGCTCGAAACGAGCGAGCGCATGGCGGAGAACGCACTGGTGAAGTCGAGGTGCGCGGAGTACCTTCGCGCGGTCGCCCCCGACATCGGCGAGAAGCAGCCAGATATACGCTATTATGTCTGGAAGAAGAGCTTCGAGGAACAGGCCCACGGGTGTCAGGCTGTTCACTCGCCCCCCCACCGAGCGCACGCACATGTATGCCACCCGAGACCAGGTCTATGCGGCCAAGAACTGGATCGGGCAGACGCTCGGAGCCCCCTGGTGCGTCGCGTTGACGCTCGCGACGCCCCATGATCCCTATCACGTCCCGCCCGAGGAGTCCTATACCATCGAGTTCAAGGATCCCGCGAATCCGACGGTTCATGAGATGTTCATCGCGATGGTCGAGTCGATGGACTTCTACATCGGCAAGCTCCTGAACTCCGAGGAGCCGGAGATCAGGGAGCAGCTGCGGAATACTGTCATCGTCTTCGTGACAGACAATGGTACACAAGACACGAATCCGGACAACAGAGCCCAGCTCCTCGACAAGGACAAAGGCGACGACAAGAACTCGCCGTACATCGGGGCGGTCCATGTGCCGATGATCATCGCCGATGGCGGGGCGTTGCTCGGATGCAGGCCGTGCTATCTCAGCGGCACCGGCAACAAAGCTGCGGTGCATGGAGTCTGCGAGGACCTCGTTCATATCGTGGACATCTACAAGACGTTCACCGATATTGCAGGTGTGGAGGCTCCCTGGGCCGAGGACGCGCAAAGCCTGAAGCCGTACCTGCAGAGCACCAGCGTCGTGCCGCGGAAGTACAACTTCGGCCAGCAGTACCCCAAGACGGATGACAGGGTCACGCCCAAGTTCGCGTCGATCACCGATGGCACCTACAAGCTCAGCTGGATACGGAGGCTGTCAGAGATCGTCGATGGGGGAGCGAAGGACGGGTATGACTATGTATTCAGCAGGCTTGAGCCGCACGACACGGCGAAGGGAGCCTTGAAGGAGACGCCGATCCCGGACTTCCGTAAGGATCCCGCCCTTCTCGCGAAGGCGAAGGAGCTCCACGCGGAGATGTCGAAGCAGCGCCTGGATGCAGGGGACATCGAGGGTACGCAGCGCGATCCGCTGCCCTTCCCACCTTTGTGACCGCGCGGCACTGAACCGCCGAAACGCCTCCCGCGACGGCCGGACCCTCGATGGCCGACGCGTACGGTGCGCGGCGGGACGTCGTGAAGCTCAGGCTCCACGGCGCCCAGCCGTGCACGCTCGAGGGCGATCTCCTCAGCGGGATTGCTGACGCGCGGAGCTAGGCCCCTCCCGGATGGGCGAGCAGCGCCAGCAGGGTGCGGGTCGTGTTCTCGACGTGAGGGGGCCGCACGATGGCGAAGTGGTCTCCAGGAACGCAGTGCACGCCCGCGAGCGCGGTGTAGGCACCCCACCCGTAATCCGGGGGCATGTCCTCGGGCGGCTCCGACGCGCGCAGCAGGTGGACCGGAGCCTTCGGCATCCGCGGCTTCCATCGGTCGAGCATCGTGATGTGCCCATCCTGGCTGTCCAGGATGGCGCGCAGGGTCCACTCCGCGTCGTCGCTCGCGAGGTCCGAGGACGTGATGGAGGCGACGACCCGTCGGATCGCTTGTTCCTCGGACAGGCCCACGAGCGCCGCGGGATCCACCTTGATCCCCCAGAGGCCGGCGATCCGGCGCAGCGCCGCGCTCCTGTCGAAGGGGCCCGGCGTCGGCTTCACGAGCCAGGGGGCCGGCGCCTCGAGCAGGATCACCTGCTCGACGTCGCGTCCAGCGCCTTCCAGATGGAGCGCCACCTCCAGGGCCGAGAAGCCACCATAGCAGTAACCGACCAACGAGAACGGGCCGGCGGGAACCTGGGTCAGGACCTCCTCAGCGTATCGCCTGCACAGCTCCTCCAGGGTCTCTGGCATCCTCCCGGCCCCCGCGTGCGGGGGCGTGGTCGCGCCCAGGACGGGGCGCCGCCCGCCCATCCCGTGCGCCAGCCGGATCATGTGCGCAGAGACATAACCGCCCACCGCAGGGATGAGCACGATCGCCCCTGGTTGCGGGCCGCTGACGAGCGGAGCCACGCAGGAGCGCGGCGGGCGCCGATCCTGAGCGCTCGCCCGCTCAGCCATGCTCGACGGCCTGCGGGCGTCGGAGGCGCAATGGGCGATGAGCCGTCGCAACGACGACATGAGCTGCTCCGCGAGCCGCTCCACCGTCGTGGCGTCATGGGCTGCAGGGCTGTAGGTCAAGCCGAGCTGCAGGCGCCCCTGAGAGACGCCGCCGTTGATGGACAGGGCATGGCGGAGACGGTTCCTCGGGCTCTCCCCGGGACCGATGGGCTCGAGCGCCGGCGAGAGCAGCGATTGCCCCTGCGCTGCCATGTCGAGCTGGCCCAGGTAGTTGAACAGCACCGGCGCCTGCACGGAGAGCGACGCCCGCACGGACGCTTCGGGGTGCAGGTGCCGGAGCCAACCGTAACCGGCCCCGCGCAGCGGCACCGACCGGAGCTGCTCCTTGACCGACGTGAGCAGCGACGAGGCTGCCGTGTCCGCCGGCGCCTGCAACCAGACCGGAAAGAGGGAGGTGAACCAGCCGACGGTGCGTGAGACGTCGAGCTCGTCGACGAGCGGCTCGCGGCCGTGCCCCTCGAGCTCCACGCAGACGGTATCGACACCACACCACGCGCTCAGCACCTCGGTGAGCGCCGAGAGCAGGACGTCGTTGACCTCCGTGCGGTACGCCGCACCCACGTCCCGGAGCAGCGCTGTCGTCTCTGACGTCGAGAGCTGCACCTCGATCGTCCGGCTCTGACCGATCGTCCCGAGCGGGGCCTCTCGGTCGACGGGCAGCCTGGCCACGGGACGGCGACACTGCGCTTGCCAGTAGCCGAGCTGATCGGACAGCCCACCGCTCTCCACCAACCCGCGGAGGCGCTCGGACCATTCGCGGAACGAGGCCGTCTTGGCGCCGAGCCGCGGCGGCTCCCCCGACAGCAGCTGAAGGGCCGCGTGCTCGAGATCCTCGTGCAGCACGCGCCACGACACGCCGTCCACCACGAGGTGGTGAATGATCAGCAGGAGCCGCGCTCCCGCCTCGCCCAGATCGAGCCACGCCGCGCGCGCGAGCGGACCGGCCTCGAGCGACAGCCCCTCCTGGAGCGCGCTGGCCGCCGCCTCCACCGCGGCGGCTCGCTCCTGCGCCCCGACCCGCGATAGATCCACCCTCTCGAGCGGGAGCTCCCCCTCCGCCGCGTGCTGCTGCGCCCACCCGGCCTCGGATCGCGTACAACGCAGCCGCAGCGCGTCGTGCTGCCGCATGACAGCCGCGAGCGCCGACGCCACGATCTCCGGCGACAGCGACGCCGCCACCGTCCATAACATCGCCTGGTTGAAATGGTGGGGCTCGGCGGGCTCGGCGTCGAGGAACCATCGCTGGATCGGCGTCAAGGGCACGTCGCCCACGACCGGTCCTTGCTCCGCCTCGACCGCGCTCGATCGGCGCGCCACCCGGGCGAGACCAGCGACGGTCTGGTGCTCGAACAGGTCCCTCACGGTGAAGTGAAGCCCCTCGCGCTTGCAGCGCCCGACCACCTGAAGGGCGAGAATGGAGTCGCCCCCGAGCAAGAAGAAGTTGTCGCGGATCCCGACGGCTGCGAGCCGCAGCACCTTGGCCCAGACGTCCGCCAGCACCCGCTCCACGTCGGTCCGAGGTGGCTCGTGGGAGGCGCCGCCGGCCTCGCCCGTGCCCTCCGGCTCGGGCAGGGCTTTGCGATCGACCTTGCCGTTCGGCGTGAGCGGCAGCGCCTCGAGCCACACGAAGGCAGAGGGCAGCATGTAGTCGGGCAGCGTCGTGCGCAGGTGGTCCCGCAGCGCGCCCGCAGAGCACGTGCTGTCCGCGCGGACGACGTAGGCGACGAGGCGCCTGTCGCCGGGAGCGTCCTCCCGCGCCGCCACGGCCGCGTCGCGCACCGCGGGGTGATTCCTCAGCGCGGCCTCGATCTCGCCGAGCTCGACCCGGTAGCCGCGGATCTTCACCTGATGGTCGCGCCGCCCGATGAACTCGATGTCGCCGTCCGGGAGGAAGCGCCCGAGATCGCCGGTCCTGTACAGCCTCGCGGAGGGGTCGGCAGAGAAGGGGCCCGGGATGAATCTCTGCGCGCTCAGCTCGGGTCGATGCAGGTAGCCGCGCGCGACGCCGGCGCCGCCGATGTAGAGCTCCCCGGGGACGCCCACCGGGACGGGCTGGAGGTGGCGATCCAGGATGTAGAGCTCGGCGCCCGGGATGGGGCGCCCGATCGGCACGCTGCGGCCAGCGCTGTCGGCCGCGGTGATGCGGTAGACGCTGCTCCAGACGGTCGCTTCGGTGGGCCCGTACTCGTTGTAGAGCGCTGCGCGAGGCGCCAGCTCCCGATGCGCGGCCACCAAGCTCCACGGAACGGCCTCGCCGCCGAGGACCACCGTGGTGAGCGACGAGAGCGCCTCCCTCGCGCCGGGCTGCGCCAGGGCGAAGGCGTAGAGCGACGGCACGCAGAGCAGGTGGCTGACGCGCTGGGCCGCGATCAGCGAGGTCAAGCCCTCTGGATCGCTGCTGAAGGCATCGGAGGCGAGGACGAGCGCGCCGCCCGAGCACAACGTCCAGAAGATCTGGGCGGTGGTGATGTCGAAGCCGAACGAGGAGACCAGCAGCAGGCGGCGGACCGGCTCGGGATACACCACCAAGCGCGCCGTGGTCGAGTGCACCAGGTTGCGGTGGGTGACCGCGACGCCCTTGGGCTGCCCCGTCGAGCCCGACGTGTAGATAACGTAGCTCAGATCCAGGGGTGTCGCCGCGCACGCGGGATCGAGCTCATGCTGGCTCGCCATGACCTCCTGGCCGCTGTCGACGCAGAGCAACCGAGCGCGGCACGACGGCAAACGCCCGGCAAGGCTGGCCTGCGAGAGCAGGATGGGCGCCCCTGCGTCGTCGAGCATGAAGGCCAGGCGGTCCTGAGGGTACGCCGGGTCGAGCGGCAGGTAGGCGCCGCCGGCCTTGAGGACGCCCAACAGCCCGACGAGCAGCTCGGGCGAGCGCTCCATGCACAGGCCGACGAGCACGCCGGGGGCGACGCCCAGCTCGCGCAGGCGATGGGCGAGCTGGTTCGACCGGGCGTTGAGCTCCCGGTACGTCAGCCGCCGGTCGCCCGAGATCACCGCCGCCGCGTCCGGTGTCCGCGCCGCCTGCGCCTCGAACAGCTCGTGGATGCACCGATCCTCGGGACGGGGCGCCTGCGTCTGGTTCCACGCCACGACGATCTGCTGCCGCTCCGCCTCGGTCAGGAGCGGCAGCTCCTCGATGCCGCGGTGCGGATCCTCGACGATCTCCTCCAGCAGCCTCGCATAGTGGCCGCTCAGCCGCTCCGCCGTCTGCCTGTCCAACAGGTCGCTCGCGTACTCCATCACTCCGAGCAGACTCCCGTCGTCCTGCTCCACGAACCTTAGCGACAGATCGAACTGCGTCGTGTCGCTCGGCACCTCCAGGTACGACACCTCCAGGCCCGGCAGCGCCACCTCCTCCGCCGCCCTGGTCTGCAGGGTGAACATCGTCTGGTAGACCGGGTTCCGGCTCATGTCCCGCCGGACGCCGAGCTCCTCGACCAGCTGGTCGAAGGGCACGTCGGGGTGTGCATAGGCCTCCAGACATACGCGCCGCACGCGCCCGAGCACCTCCGCGAATGTCGGGTTCCCTCCGAGCTGCGTCCGCAGGGGCAAGGTGTTGAGGAACAGGCCGATCAGCGGCTCCATCTCCGCGCGTGTCCGGTTCGCGATGGGGGTGCCCGTGCAGACCTCCTCCTGCCCGCTGTAGCGAGCTAGCAGGACCTGAAACGCCGCCAGCAGCGTCATGAACAGCGTGGCCCCTTGCTGCTGCGTCACGCGCTGGAGACTGGAGGCGAGCTCGGGCCGGAGCGTCAGGTCCACGCTGCTCCCGCGGAAGGTGAACACGGGCGGGCGGGGATGGTCGAGCGGGAGCTCCAGCGGGGCGCAGCCCGCGAGCTGTCGCTTCCAGTACGACAGCTCCCGCTCGATCCGCTCGCCCGGGAGGTAGCCGCGCTGCCAGGCGGCCACGTCGGCAACCTGCACCTGGAGCTCCGGGAGCGGGGACGGCTGCTCGGCACAGAAGGCGCTGTACAGGGCCGAGAGCTCGCGGGACACCACCCTCGTCGACCAGCCATCATAGGCGATGTGATGCATCGAGAGCAGCAGGACATGGTGCGTCTCACGGCAGCGCAACAGCACGGTCCGGAAGAGCGGCCCCCGCTCCATATCGAAGGGCCTCGCCGTCTCGACCCGCAGCTGCCGGAGCAGCTCCGCGTCCACGGCGGGCTCCGAGCCTCCCGTCACCTCCAGGATCGGCAGCGGCCAGGGCTCCTGCGCGGCGTGCACCACCTGGATCAGCGTGTCTCCGCGGCTCTCGAAGGTGGTGCGAAGCACCTCGTGGCGGCGGACGATCTCCCCCAGCGCCCGCCGTAGAGCCGACGCGTTCAGGGCGCCGCGCAGTCGCAGGGCGACGGCGATGTTGTAGACCGAGAGGCCAGGGGCCATCTTGTCCAGGAACCACATCCACTGCTGCGCAAACGATGGCCGCAGCGGGGCCTCTCGCGAGACGCGCGCGATGGGATCCGCGAGGTGCGGCGGCAGGGCCGTCTGCGAGGCCGCCAGGGCCTGACCGAGCGCCTCGACCGAGGGCGCCTCGAACAAGGTTTGCAGCGGCACCTCGATGCCGAGCGCGCCGCGGATGCGGGAGACCACCTGGGTAGCCAGCAGCGACTGGCCCCCCAGGGCGAAGAAGTCGTCGTGGATGCCCACGCAGTCGAGGCGCAGCACCCGCGCGAAGATCTCCGCCAGCGCCTGCTCCAGCGGCGAGCGCGGCGCCACGTAGTGATCGAGCGAGCGCTGCTGCGTCGGCGCCGGCAGCGCGCTGCGATCCACCTTGCCGTTGGGGGTCAAGGGCAACGCATCCAGCACGACGACGGCCGAGGGCACCATGTACTCGGGCAGCTTCTGCTGGAGGTAGCCCCTGAGAGCGGACACCATCTCCCGCTCCTGCGCGCCGCGCAGCGGATTGCTCACGTGGTCGTCGAGACGCAGCCCAGAGAGCTCGGCGCGGCTCGGCCACCGGCGCAGCGGAAGGCTGCCGTCGTCCCTCTCCCAGAGCACGTCCATGTACCCTGGACCGCGCTCCTCGGACCACCGGACGCGGACCCGGTATCCCAGCCGCTCGCCGAGGCGCCACAGCAACTCCGGGTCGACCGCGGCCTCCGGGGCCGCGGCCTCCGGGGAGAGGGCTCCGGGTCCCCCCAGGCGCTGGCTCTCGAGCGCGTCCCTGTAGACCCGCGCGTTCGGGATCCCGATCAGCTCCGCGGTGGCGGGCCGCTCTCCGAGGAGCCACTGCCCGAAGCCTTCCACGGTGTCGCTCGCCGGGCGCCACGCCTTGCGCGCCTCGATCTGCACGGGCGGCGGCGCCTGGCCAACGTACAGCACCGCGTCGTAGCGATAACGGTTCATCTCGTTGTCGCCATCGCCGCGCTTGAGATACACCTCCGCGTGGCTCAGCCCCTCGATCTGGGCGCAGAGCGAGCGCAGGGCCACGGGCGCGACCAGGAGTTCCTCCTCCTCGTCGATCGCCCGCCGCGCCTCGCGCAGGGCCGCCTCCGACGGCTCGCCCCCATGGCGGTGGCGCTGCACCGAGACGTGAAATGCCTCGAGGAGGTCCCGGTTGCGAATGTCTCCCAGGAAGATCGCGCCCCCGGGCGCGACGGCGCGCGCCGCTCCCTCGAGCACCTCGCGGAGGTAGCTCGCGCTCGGGAAGCACTGCACCACCGAGTTGAGGATCACCACGTCGAAGTGGCCCGCAGGGATGCCGCTGAACGCCGCGGCTTCCCTCCGCTCCAGCCGGACGTGTCCGAGGCCGAGCGACGTCACGACCGCCTGCAGCGCCTCGATCGCGGTCGCCGAAAAATCGGTGCCCAGGTACTCCGCGCAACGCGGGGCCAGCGGGAGCAGGAGCAGGCCGGAGCCGCAGCCGATCTCCCAGACCCGGGCCGGCCGGAGCGCGACGATGCGCTCGAGCGTGCGATCGCGCCACTCGCGCATCTCTGCATCGGGGATCGGCCGCTGGGTGTAGCTGCTGTTCCAGCCCGTGATCCGGAACAGGGGGTCCGCGCTGTCCGTCCCCTGGAGGTAGGCCTGCTCGGAGCTCGCGCGCCAGGCCGAGACGTGATCGCTCTCCTGCGCACGCTGCGCGTCGAGCGCGGCATCCTGCTTGCCTCGGACCACGTAAGCGACGAGGCGCTTGTCGCCGGGGGCGTCCTCGCGCGCGAGCACTGCGCAGGCCCCGACGGCGGGGTGCGAGCAGAGCACGGACTCGATCTCGCCGAGCTCGATCCGGTAGCCGCGGATCTTGACCTGGTGGTCGAGCCTCCCGATGAATTCGATGTTGCCGTCCGGAAGGAGGCGCCCGAGATCGCCGGTCCTGTACAGCCTCGCGGAGGGGTCGGCAGAGAAGGGGCTCGGGATGAATCTCTGCGCGCTCAGCTCGGGTCGATGCAGGTAGCCGCGCGCAACGCCGGCGCCGCCGATGTAGAGCTCCCCGGGCGCGCCTGTGGGGACCGGCTGCATGCGCTCGTCCAGGAGGTAGATCTCGGTACGGGGGATGGAGCGCCCGATCGGTACGCTGCAGCCTGCGTCGTGCGTCGTCGTGACCCGGTAGACGCTGCTCCACACGGTGGCCTCGGTTGGGCCGTACTCGTTGTAGAGCGCTGCGCGAGGCGCCAGCTCCCGATGCGCGGCCACCAGGCTCCACGGGATGTTCTCGCCGCCGAGGACCACCGTGGTGAGCGACGGGAGCGCCTCCCTCGCGCCGGACTGCGCCAGGGCGAAGGCGTACAGCGACGGCACGCAGAGCAGGTGGCTGACGCGCTGGGCCGCGATCAAGGCCGCCACGCCTTCCGGGTTCTTGCTGAAGGAGTCGGGCGCGAGGACGAGCGCGCCGCCCGAGCACAATGCCCAGAAGATCTGGGCGGTGGAGATGTCGAAGCCGAACGAGGAGACCAGGAGCAGGCGGCGGACCGGCTCGGGATACACCACCAAGCGCGCCGTGGTCGAGTGCACCAGGTTGCGGTGGGTGACCGCGACGCCCTTGGGCTGCCCCGTCGAGCCCGACGTGTAGATAACGTAGCTCAGATCCAGGGGTGTCGCCGCGCACGCGGCATCGAGCTCATGCTGGCTCGCCATGGCCTCCTGGCCGCTGTCGACGCAGAGCAACCGAGCGCGGCACGACGGCAAACGCCCGGCGAGGCTGACCTGCGAGAGCAGGATGGGCGCCCCTGCGTCGTCGAGCATGAAGGCCAGGCGGTCCTGAGGGTACGCCGGGTCGAGCGGCAGGTAGGCGCCGCCGGCCTTGAGGACGCCCAACAGCCCGACGAGCATCTCGGGCGAGCGCTCCATGCACAGGCCGACGAGCACGCCGGGGGCGACGCCCAGCTCGCGCAGGCGATGGGCGAGCTGGTTCGACCGGGCGTTGAGCTCCCGGTACGTCAGCCGCCGGTCGCCCGAGATCACCGCCGCCGCGTCCGGCGTCCGCGCCGCCTGCGCCTCGAACAGCTCGTGGATGCACCGATCCTCGGGAAACGCCGCGGGAGCCTGATCCCACTGCCAAGCGCTCCGGTGCCGCTCCGCCTCGAGCATGCTCGAGGGCTCCTCGGTGCTCGGCGCGGGGTAAGCGTTCCTCTGGCTCACAGGCGAGGTCGACATGGCGACTTGCTCTCTCGGGTCGGGCATTCAACGCAGAAGGGCCGAGCGGCGCAGGCTCAGGTGATGAAGCCGCCTCTCCGCATCGTCAGCAGGCTGTCTTTCACCGCGTCCTCGAGGCGCCCGAGGTCGGCGTCGCCGTGCGCCGTCGAGACGAAGAAGGTCATCCCATCGAACGCGTACGCGCCGCGCATCCTCAGGTGAGGGATCAAGATCCACATCGCAGGAGAGAGCATGAAGCGGAACATGGAGCCGAAGCGCTCGATGCGCACAGGCATGGCCTCCTCTGTCAGCCAGCGGCTCAGGCGATCGACGAGATCGGCGGTCCTCTGGTTGAGCCCTTCCTGCAGCCCGTTGCCCTCCTCCTCGAGGCGCTTCACGACGGCTTGCGCAGCCGCCATGGTCATCGGGTTCTTCGTGAACGTCCCGGCGAACCAGACCTTGTCGACGGCAGGCCAGCTGTCGTCGTCGCAGCTCCACCTGCCGCCATCGACCTGATCCATGAAGCGCGCCGCGCCCGCCACTGCGCCGATGGGCATGCCGCCCCCGATGATCTTCCCGTACGTCGCGAGATCGGCGCGGATGTCGAAGTGTGCCTGGGAGCCACCCTGATGGATGCGGAACCCGAGCAGGATGTCGTCGAAGATCAGCGCGATGTCCTTGTCGCGGGTGAGGCTGCGCAGCTGCCTGAGGAACTCTGCGGGCTGCGCCGCAGGGCTCCTCGCCTGCACGGGCTCCACCAGCACGCACGCGAGCTTGTCCGCCTGCTCGGCGATCACCTCCAGGCTGCGCGGCGCGCCGTACTCGAGCACGAGGGTGTCCTTCTGCTGGCTCGAAGAGAGCCCATGGGCCGCGTTGATCGCGGGCAACGCCGCGTCGTACGAGCCGTGGTAGGACTGAGAGAACACCGCGACCGTGTCCCGCCTCGTCGCGGCGCGCGCGAGGCGGATCGCGCCCATGATCGCCTCGGCGCCCGTGTTGCAGAGCGCAACCCGCTCGGCGCCCGTCATCCTCGCGATGGCGGCGGCGACGTCGTTCGCTCGATCGGACTGGAACCCGATCGGTATCCCCCGGTCGAGCTGGCGCCGCAGCGCCTCGTCCAGGAACGCCGGGCGATGGCCGAAGAGGTGCACGCCGAAGCCCATGCAGAAGTCGATGTACCGGTTGCCGTCGACGTCCCAGGTGGTGGCGCCTTCGCAGCGCTCGGCCACGATCGGGTAGCGGAGCTTCCTGGTCGAAAGCCAGATCTCCCTGACGCCGGGGGGCTGGTGCAGGAAGAAGCCTTGTGAGGAGCGCGCGTCGGCGAGGGCGGGCCAGGTCTCTTCCCGCCTCTTCAGCGAGGAGCGCGTCCGCTGCGTGTACTCGTCGATGAAGCTTGTGAGGTAACGCTTCTGGTCCTCATCGAGGGAGATCGTCTGCATGCGTCGTCGCCTTTGCTGTCGTCGGTTCGAGGAAAGGCAGGAGCGCCGCGAGCTCCTGCTCGTGTCGCCGCCACTTGTCGGGAGAGGGCGCCGACAGCGTCACGCGCGACAGCGGCAGGGCGCCGGACGTCGCCCGCTCGACCTCCTCGTCCCACCGGAGCCCGGCGAACTTGCCGATCGAGAGGAGCACCTCCCCCGGGCGCCGGATCAGCTCATCATAGCTCACCCTGCGCCACGAGGACGCGGGCAGCGCCCCGAGGTCCTCCTCGATCGCGGCGTTGGCCGCCTTCCACTGGTAGGCCGCGATCTCCACGAGCGAGCGGCCCTCGAGGGACGACCACCCGGGGGGCAGAAGGAAGCTCCAGTCCCGGTAGGGCCAGCCGGGCATCCCCCGGTACGAGAGGAAGCGGCGCGACCGCCAGCCCTCGACCAGGCTGCTGATGTTCTCCCTCGGATCCCGGACGAGATAGACGAAGAGCGCGTCCGGGAAGACCGCGCGCAGGAAGGGGATGCGCAGGGCGTTCGCGGGGGTCTTCTCCAGAAAGCGCAGCCTGCCGGGGCGCTCGTGGGCCGGCCGATCGAGGTAGCGCTGTCCCCTGCGATCCACGAGCTGCCGCGCGAAGCCTTCCCGCAGCGCGCCGGCGACCGCCGGCGAGGCGTCGGCCCCGGTGAGCCTGTCCGAGCTGTAGCCCCTGACCGCAGGGTGCAGCTCGGGGATAGCCCGGATGATCTCATGGCTTTCCCCGCCGATGGTCCACACGTCGGGAAAGCGGGACAACAGATCGAACAGGAGCGTGCTGCCGGACCGCGGCGCGGCGACGACGAAGAGGGGACGCTCGAACTCCGGACACCCGAGGGGCTCGGCGTCCGTGCTCCTCTTCGTCGTCGCGGGCCTCTGGAACCGCCTCGGCGCAGGCGGCGACATCCACAGCATCGTGTCGATGACGACGGCAGCCTTCATCCCCGCGCTCTTCGGCGCGAGCTTTGGCATGACCCGCTCCCGGACGTCGAGGATGATGTCCTGATAGGCGAGCTCGCCCGTGCTCTGGTGTCCGAAGCGGCGGAACGCCGCCCCCCATCGCCTCCGGATCTGTTCGATGATGTCGACGAAGGCGAGGCGCTCTGCGTCCGTCATCGGTCGCCGGCCCGGGTCGGCGAGGATCTCCTCGGTCAGCGCGGCGACCTCCTCCTCGCTCAGCACCTCGAAGCGGTAGGGCTCCAGGACCAGCGAGCCGCCCTGTTCACGGACGAGGCCGGCGGGATCTCTCGTCTCCACGATCAGGTGGACACAGCTCTCCCCGGAGGGGTTGTGCAGCCTGTGGGGCCTCGCGTTGTCGAAGACCCAGGCCTCTCCCGCGGCCATGTGGGCAATCTCGCCTCCGCAGGAGAGCGTGACCGCCGGGCTCGTGACCAGCGGGATGCAAACAGGGGCCCGCCGGAACCAGTGGTAGTTCCACTCCTCGGCCTCCGGCGGCTCGGTCGCGCCCGCGAGCCGCACGAGGCGGCTCCGGGCCACAGGCACCCCCAGGGCGCCCATGACCTCCTCGAGGTAAGGGCAGCGTCCCAGCGCCGCGGTCGGCCGCGCAGGGCCGGCGAGGGCGAACTCGTGGATCACCGAGCCTCCCGCCGTCACGAGCGGAATGGCTGAACTGCCCAGGGCACCGCTCGGGCAGGGAATCCAGTCTCTCTCGCCGAATCGGGCGAGCTCCGCGGCGAGCCGCGCAGGATCGAAGCGCCGAGGCACCCGCTCGAGCGCGCGCGTCAACTTCATGAAACTTCCCAGCGCAGCCAGCTTGTGTCCATGGCGCTGCCTCTCCAGGAATGGGCGAGCGCCTCCGCGTCGGCCCCGGCGATCGGCTCGACCATGTAGACGCGGCTGTCCGGTCCGAAGTTGAGCTTCTTGCGCGGCTGTCCGCCGCGGAGCTCGATCACGTAGTTGTCGCCGTCCGCCTCCTTCGGGCCGGGCGCCAGGGGGTTCATGACGATCCGGCGGTTGCCTGCCACGAGCAGGCGCTCGCCCGCGAGGACCGCGTCCTGGATCCAGGGCGACGACACCGGGATCTGCCCTTCGCGCTGCAGTTCCCGGTCGAGCAGCACCACGGCGCCGCCCTCCGTGTCGGACAGCATGTAGCCGCCCGTGGCCCGGCGCCGGATCGCGTGGGGCCGCCGGAGACCGCCGAGGACGACGTCCACCCGACCGCTCCGGCGGTCGATGCGCACGAGCTCGCCCGTCGTGAAGAGCGTGGCCAGCACGGTGTGCTCATCGACGAGGATGGCCGAGTTGGGGTGGGTCGTCAGCGCTGCCGGCAGGTACCGCCGGTTGTAGTTGTGCGATCGATCGAAGCTCTGCCCCAGCCGGAAGCGCTTGCCGCCATAGCCATGGTCGAACAGGAAGAACTCCCACACGAGCTCTCCGCGTTCATCGATCTCTGCCAGAAGGTCCGTCCCGGAGCTCGTGACCAGGAGGCCGCGGGAGGTCCTCTCGAGGGTGTGCAGGTGGTTGAACCAGCGGTGTCGGAGCCGACCGACGCTCTCGGGCCCGGCGAGGGTCGCGATCTCGTCCTGATCCCAGAGCGCGACGTGGAGCTTCCCGCCTTCCAGGAGGAAGCCGGTGGGCTTCGGGAGCTCGAGTCCGCCGAGGATGCGCCCCCCGTCCCAGTCGACGAGCAGGAGAAAGCCGGAGGCCGCGTTGAAGACGGGCGAGCGCTCGAGCTCGATGGAGGTGGCCACGTCGACGAGGCGCCTCTTGGCCGCCTGCGCCTCCTCGTACACGGCCGTCCACTGCCGGATGACGACGCTGATCAGACAGTACATGAAACCCCCGGAGCCCCCGGAGCTGCGCAGGTCTCTGCCGTTTCCAGCGCGGCGGCGAGGCGGTGGCCCACGTAGTCGCCCCAGAGGATGCCTTTCCGGGTCAGCGAGAGCGCGTCCGGCGTCACCTCCACGAGCCCGTCGGCGGCGAGCGCCTCGACGGTGGGTCCACACAGGGACAGCACGTCGAAGCCATAGCGGCGCTGGAACTCCTTGCGATCGAAGCGGATGAGCTTCATCCCGAGCGCCACGTCGCGGGTCATGAGATCGCGCGCCGTCAGCCGGTAGCCGCGGGCGAGCGGCAGCTTGCCCTCCTCGACGAGCGCGACGTAGCGCGGCAGCTCGCTGGTGTTCTGCAGGGCGTGTCCGCGCAGGAGGCCGAACGCGGAGACGCCGAACCCGTAGGTCTCCCGGCCCTGCCAAGAGCTCGTGGCGTGCTGCTGCATGTAGCCGCCGCCCTTGGTGAAGGTGAAGAAATTCACAGGAAGATAGCCGGCCTTCTCGAAGCGCTCGATCGCATGGGCGGTGAAGCGCAGCTCGTCCTCGTCCGACGGCAGCGTCAGGCTCTTGTGCTTGATGTCGCTGTAATACCCGGCGTTGGCGTACACCTCCGTCTTGTAGACAGTCAGCGAGTGCACGTCGCTCTCGATCGCGCGCTCCACGCTGTAAGCCCAGAGCTCGTCGGTGTCGCCGGCCAGCCCGCTCATGAGGTCCACGTTGACCACGGCGCCGGTGCTCATGGCGAGCTCTATCGCCTTGAGCGCCTGCTCCTCCGTGTCCACCCGCCCGGTCCTCTTGACGACCTCGTCGCTGAAGGACTGGATGCCCATGCTGATGCGGTTGACGCCGAGGGCCTTGAGGTGGTCCGCCTTGCTCGGTATCAGCGTGACGGGCTCGGCCTCCATGGTGATCTCGGGCTCCTCCATCTGGAAGTGCTGGTGGAGCACATCCCAGATGCGGCTCATGTTGTCCTTCGAGAGCACGGTCGGGGTCCCGCCGCCGAAGTAGATGGTCTTGACCGGCTGCTCTCCGAGGTGGAAGTGCCGCGCCGCGTGCTCGATCTCTCGGCACAGGGCCGACACGTACCGATCGATCTCCGCCTTGCGGTTGTCGCCCAGGGTGGTGACCTTGTAGAAGCAGTACGCACAGCGCTGGATGCAGTACGGCACATGGATGTAGAGGTTCAGCGGGCGGGGCTCGATGAACCGCTCGATCGTCTCAGGCCGCCAGTACCGGAAGGGCGGGTAGTTCGTCAGGAAGCCTTTGCGGGTCGGCTCGCTGCTCGAGATCTGGAGGGTTGTGCTCACTGGCTCGCTCCGTTGTGGCGTTCGGGGTCCTGCATCATGGCGTGGACGTGCTGGGCGAGGACCGTGAGGTTGGCGAAGACCTCGCTGTTCAGGTTCTGGGTGGAGAAGGTGGCGCCGAAGCGCTCCTCGATGCGGGTGATGAACTCGAACAGCACCATCGAATCGAGCATCAGACCCCCTTCCAGCAGCGGCACCGTGGGATCGATGTCCTTCTCCTCGATACGCACGTCGAGCTCGTAGGCGATCATCCTCTTGAGCTCTGCGATGATGCTCTGCACGGCGTCCGGAGAAGTCGACGGCATGGGCGTCTGGATGGAGGGAGCGTCAGCTCTGGCGGTGTCCATGGTCGGGGCTTGCCTCGTGGGGTGAATAGGGAGCAGGGGCGGCGCGCTGCAGGGCCCTGCGGTCCAGCTTGCCGCTCGGCAAAAGGGGTAGAGACGGGAGGAGGCATATCTCGTCAGGGACGGCGTAGGCCGGCAGGGCTCCCTGGCAGGCGCGGCGCAGGCCGCCCGGGTCGACGTCGGCCCCCGCGCGCGGCGAGCAGAAGGCGACGATGCCCCGGCCGCGCCTCGTCTCGCCAGCGACGACGACGGCGGCTCGATCGACGCCCGCGAGCCGCTCCAGGGCCCGCTCCACCTCGGCCAGCATCACGAGCCGGCCATCGCGCTTCACCGCATGATCGCCGCGGCCGAGCACCTCCAAGAGGCCGCCTGGATGGAAGCGGCCCAGGTCCCGCGTTGCGTACCAGCCTGCCTGGGCGTCGGTGTCGCGGGGCAGGGGCTCGCCGTCGCTGTCCACGTAGCCCTCGAAGCCATACGGGTGAGCGCAGAAGAGCTCGCCCGGGGAGCCGTCGCCCTCCGCCGAGCCCGGTTGCGGCTCGAGGTGCAGCGTGACGCCGGGGAGAGGGCGGCCCACCGTCATCGCGCGAGGTCCTTCCGTCTCACGAGCGTCGGCCGCGCAGATGACTCCCATCTCGGTGGAGCCGTACAGGTTGACCACGCGCCGAAACAGCGCCTCGGCCTTCTCGAATGCTTCGGGGCTGAGCTTGTCGCCGGCCACCACAACATGGCGGTGGTGGCCGAGCGTGTCCCGCGGCCGGAGCAGCATGGCGCAGAGGTTCGGGGACAGGAAAGCGACCGTGGGCCGGAAGCTCCGCTCGCGCTCCATGTACCGCAGGAGGTTCGTTCCTTCGAGCAGCTCGACGCTCGCGCCCACCGACATCGCCGGGAGGAAACCAGCCCCGAGGCCGTACATGTGAGCCAGGGGCACCGGGATGAGGACGCGATCCGCGACGTCGAGGGCCAGGCGCTCCACCGCGTTGAGAGCGTTGCCCAGCAGGCCCTCATGGGTGTGCACGACCAGCTTGGGGGAATCGAGGCTGCCCGAGGTGCGCAGGAGGAGCCGGCCACGGCGAAGCGGCGAGCCTTCGGGCAGCGGGCGATGGTCCTCGATCGCGCGGAGTTCGAGGAACGTCTCTGGCCGCAGGAGGGACACAGGCCCCTCACGGCCCTCCGCGAGCGGGCTCCGCACGCTGATCCTGTGGCGGAGGAACCTGGGTAGCGGCTGAGCAGGAGCCGTGGGGCCAGGCGCCGGCAAGAACGCGAAGCTCGCGCCCCGCGAGAGGAGGGCTAGCAGCGTGAGCGCGCCCGGCACCGAGTTGACGCTCTCCAGCGCCAGCATGTCGTCCGACGCGACGCCGTGCGCTTCGAGGAATCCTTCGATGGCCGCGATGGCGTCGTCGATGGCCGTCCATTCGACCTTCAGCGTGCCGTCCGACAAGGTGCTGCGTTCGCGTCGGGCAGCTTGAATGGCGCTCGAGACGAGCGCTTTGGGCGTTCGCGCGTGGGCAGGCATCATTAGAGCGAGTGGCGCGCAGTGTCGATGCCCGACGCGTGTCGTGTCAAGCTCTTCCTCGATCTCCGTTATAGCGGATGCCGGACAGAGCGGTTCGACTCATGTAGGGTGCGTGTCGGCACGCGCCCGGTCGACCATTCTGCGGGCCGACGAGGCTGATGATGACGCCCCGCGTGCCCTGGACGAAAGGGCGGCGTGCGTGGCTCAGACGGCCCCACATGCGGTTCATCAATCGCCGTGCATGTTCACCAGCGCTCCGCCCCGCCCATCTGCTGCGTTGCCGTCGCGATTCATTGCTGCTTGGGCGCCAGATCCTGGGCAAGGGCTTCTTCTCTGCGGTGCCGGTCGGGCTCCTACGCTCGTGTCGGCCTGCGGGGCGTCTCGGTCGTCGCCGCAGGCTCCCGGTTACCAGCGACGATGTCGGGATTATGATAGACCCGCTGGCACGCTAACGGCAGCACGCCTGGGGGGCGGAGCCGCCGGAAGGCCAGCATGACGGCAGCGAGCGCAAGATCCAGTGCAACAATCGGACAGCGAAGCAGAGGACGCGCGTCCGACGAACAGCCCGGAGAGTCCGCGAGACCCGTGCCCCGGAGTCGGCGACATAGCCGGAGACGGAGCGACCTTCTTGAGCTGTAGCGATGCGTGGAGCTCGAAGTGTCCGCCGCCTGGAATGGTCCCATGGGCATACGTAGATTTCGATTCATCGAACTTCACATTTGTCGCCATCGTCAATGACGACGACACGGGTAAAGGCGGAGGGTGGCAAGAGGCCCGGGTCAACCTGAATTTGAAGAGACTCACTGCCCGGTCAATCTAGCTCCCTGGTTGCACGGGAGGAGCGCCGAGATGCCCGGCCCGAGGGGCGCTGTCGGTCGCGGGGCGCGGGCTGGCCGCGTGCTCGGGCCCAGCGGTCCTCGCTCCAGCGGCCCATTCTGGACCGATCATTCCAGAATGATCGGTCCAGAATGGGCCGCTGGAGCGAGGGTCACGTGAGTCCGGCAGGTCCCCAGGCGGGAGCTCGATCTCCTCGGCGCGTCAGGCCGGCTGCCCGACGTCGTTCGTTGGTCTGGAAGTGCGTGCTGCGCATGCCGCGGCCGTGCGGCCGCCGCTTTGGCTGGTGACGCTGGGCGTTCTGGGCTAGACGCGTCGCCATGCCCTGGCGGTCGGTCGAGCTCCGAGGAGCGCTCCTCTTCGCGCGCTGGAGCCCGAGGGGCGAGCGGCGCAAAGAGGACGGCACGCCGCCGGGCCGGCAGGCACCAGGAGAGCTCCATGGCTAGTCGAGACGATCTCGTTGCGCGCGACCGCCGCTGCGTCATGCACCCTTACGCCGCGCCCATCTCGAGCGCGCCGCTGTTCGCCGTCGACCGCGCGGAGGGCGTCCGCCTCACGCTGACCGACGGCCGCGAGCTGATCGACGGCATGTCGTCCTGGTGGGCCGCCATCCACGGCTACGGGCATCCAGCGCTGACGGCGGCTGTCAGCGCGCAGCTCGAGCGCATGAGTCACGTCATGTTCGGGGGCCTCACCCACGCGCCCGCGGTCGAGCTGTGCGAGACGCTGGTGGCGCTCACGCCCGAGCCGCTGACACGCGTCTTCCTCGCCGACTCCGGGTCCGTCTCCGTCGAGGTGGCCATCAAGCTCGCCTTGCAGTTCTTCCTGGCGCGGGGAAAGCCGGAGAAGCGGCGCTTGCTCAGCGTGCTCGGCGGCTATCACGGCGACACGTTCGGCGCGATGGCGGTCACCGATCCGGTCAATGGCATGCACCACCTCTTCCGCGGCGCGCTCGCGCAGCACCTGTTCGCGGACGCGCCCGGCCCGGCGTTCGACGCGCCCTGGTCGCCGGAGGCGCTGGGCAGCATGGCAGCGCTGCTCGAGCAGCACGCGCGCGAGGTAGCGGCCGTCATCGTCGAGCCCATCGTGCAGGGCGCCGGCGGGATGCGCTTCTACCACCCGCGCTACCTGCGCGAGCTGCGCGCGCTCTGCGACCGCCACGGCGTGCTGCTCATCCTCGACGAGATCGCGACCGGCTTCGGCCGCAGCGGGGAGCTGTTCGGCTGCCAGCACGCGGGCGTCGCGCCGGACATCATGTGCCTGGGCAAGTCCCTCACCGGCGGCACCATGACGCTGGCCGCCACGCTCTGCACGGAGCGCGTGGCCGACACCATCGCCGGCCACGAGCCGCGCGTGTTCATGCACGGCCCCACGTTCATGGGCAATCCGCTCGCGTGCAGCGCCGCGCTGGCCAGCATCCGGCTGCTGCTCGAGTCGCCATGGCGCGCGCGCGTCTCGGCCATCGAGGCGCAGCTCCGCCGCGAGCTCGCGCCCTGCCGCGCGCTCGAGCCGGTCGCCGACGTGCGCGTGCTCGGCGCCATAGGCGTCGTCGAGCTCAAGCGGCCGGTCGACATGGCGCGCGTGCAGCCGGCGTTCGTGGAGCGCGGCGTCTGGCTACGGCCCTTCGGGAAGCTCGTCTACACGATGCCGCCCTACATCATCGAGCCGGCAGACCTGTCGCGCATCACCCAGGCCATCGCGGGCGTGCTGTCCGAGCTCGGGTGAGAACCCCGGCTCGGCGGCCGATCAAGGCGCTCCGCCGCGCGTCACCCAGGCCATCGCGGGCGGCCTGGCCGAGCTCGGAGCCGCTGGCTCGGCGGCCGATCACTTCGCGCCGGCGAGCTTCAGCACGGCGTCCCGCTCGGCGTCGGTCGGGTCACGCTGGCAGCCCTTGCCGGCCTCCTGCAGGGCGTCGAGCTGACGGACGAGATCTCCGGGGTCCACGCTCAGGCACCCCTGCTCGAACTCCGAGCACTCGGCGACGGAGAGCGCGGTCCCCGCGACGTAACGGCAATCGGGATCCTGGGGGGGATACCTCAGGAAGGCGGCGGCCTGCTCGAGGAGACACGCCGCGTCCGAGGGCGTGTTCGCCTTCTTGCAGCGCGCGGCGGCGATGCGCGCCATCCGCTCCAGCTCGGGCGCAGGGTACATGGGGACCCGGGGGCGAGCGGGCTGCGCGCCCCCGGAGCCCACGGCCGGCGGGCCCGCGGCGGGCCGCGCCGTCCCCTCGGAGCACGCGCCCGCGAGGAGCGCGAACGCGCCGGCGAGCGCAGGCAAGGATCCCCCAGGTCTCATGTGGCGACGAGTACCACACCCGCTCCATCGCCCGCAATCCGCCGCGCCCGGCCCGGCTCCCGCCTTCAAGCCCCGGCGCGCGCCGTCTCCGGCGCCCGCCTTCAAGCCCCGGCGCGCCGTCTCCGGCGCCCGTCTTCAAGCCCCGGCGCGCGCCGTCTCCGGCTCCCGCCTTCAAGCCCCGAGCCCCGGCCGCGCGCGGTTCGGTTATCCTGGCGCATGATGCGCGTGCGCCGCTCGCTGCCGCCGGTCCTGCCCGTCGCCGCCGCGGCGAGGTAGAACGAGCCGCAGTGAGCAAGGAGAGAGAGGCAGCTGGCGCGATGTCCGCCCGGAACCCCGCGCAGAACAGCGCGCAAGACAGCGCGCAGAGCGGCGCGCACGGCGCCCTGGAGCTCGCTGTGTTCGCCGGGGGCCGCGTGACCCGGCACCCGCTGCCGGCCGAGGGCCGGGTGTCGCTCGGCCGGTCGAAGGAGAACGACGTCCCGATCGACGACAGCTCCGTCTCGCGCCGGCACGCGATCATCCACCTCGGCCCGCGGATCGCGATCGAGGATCTCGGGAGCGCGAACGGCACCCGCCTGCGCCGCGAGCGCAGCGCCGGGCCGACGACCAAGCTGCTCGAGCTCCAGCTCGAGCAGGGCAAGACCATGGAGCTCTCGGTCGGGGACGCGGTGAACCTCGGCTCGACGCTGGTCGTGATCCTGCCGCGCGAGGGCGCGGCGAGCGCAGCGCCGGGCCAGGGGCAGGGCGAGCCCATCGTGCTCGACCCGGCGATGCAGCGGCTCTACGCGCTGGCCGAGCGCGTGGCCGGGGCGCCGATCACGGTGCTCCTGCTCGGCGAGACGGGCGCCGGCAAGGAGGTGCTGGCCGAGCACATCCACCGGCGCTCGCCGCGCGCGCAGGGGCCTTTCCTGCGGCTCAACTGCGCGGCGCTCTCCGAGTCGCTGCTCGAGAGCGAGCTCTTCGGCCACGAGAAGGGCGCCTTCACGAGCGCCGGCCAGGCGAAGCCCGGCCTGCTCGAGACGGCCGAGAAGGGCACCGTGCTGCTCGACGAGGTGGGCGAGCTGCCGCCCTCCATCCAGGTGAAGCTGCTGCGCGTCCTCGAGGACCGGAAGGTGATGCGCGTCGGGGGGCTGAGCCCGCGGCCCATCGACGTGCGCTTCCTCTCGGCCACGAACCGCGACCTCGCCGCCGAGGTGAAGCGGGGCGCCTTCCGGGAGGACCTGTTCTTCCGGCTCAACGGCATCGCGCTGACGATCCCGCCGCTCCGGGCGCGCGTGGCCGAGATCGCGCCGCTCGCGCGCGCGCTCGCCGCCAGGACCGCGGGCGCGCTCGGGCGCCGGGCGCCCGCGTTCGCGCCCGAGACGCTCGCCGCCCTGGAGGCGCACCGCTGGCCCGGCAACATCCGCGAGCTGCGCAACGTGATCGAGCGCGCGGTGGTGCTCTCCGGCGGGGACACGCTGCTCCCGGAGCACCTCCTGCTCGACGCGGCCGCGGCGCCGCCCCAGGAGACGAGCGCCGCGCTCCCCGCCGCGCCTCCGGCGACCCACGCCGCGCCTCCGGCGACCCACGCCGCGCCTCCGGCGACCCACGCCGCGCCTCCGGCGACCCACGCCGCGCCTCCGGCGACCCACGCCGCGTCTCCGGCGACCCACGCCGCGCCGCCGCAGGCGGCCGACGAGGACGCCGGCGCCGCCCGGTCGGGCCAGACCGCGGGCGACCTGCGAAGCGAGCTCGACGCGATCGAGCGGCGCCGGATCGTCGACGCGCTGGAGCAGTGCGCCGGCAACCAGACGCAAGCCGCGGCGCTCCTCGGCATGCCCCGCCGCACCTTCGTGGCCCGGCTGGACGCCTACAGCATCCCGCGGCCGCGCAAGCGCAAGGGCTGACCCGGTCGGCGATCCTTCGGCCGCGCCGCGCCGCGCGCGCCGCGTCACGGAGCGCCCGCGTCCAACGCACAACGCGCCCCCCGCGCCCGATGCGCCACGGGGCGACCGCGCCCCACGCACCACCCGAGCCCGATGAACCACGGAGCGCCCGCGCCCGACGCACAACGCGCCCCACGCCCCCCACACCGCGACTCCGGTTCTCCGGCGTCGCCTCATGCTCCTCCATTACCTCCCAGGTAATCGCCCTCTGCACGCGCCGTGGTTCAACTCCACCTCACGACGCACACGAGGAAGGAGAACCGCAATGGCTGGACAGAACATCGACACGGCGTCCGCACCGGTGAAGGCGGAAGCCGGCCCGCCGGCGAGCCCGGAACAGCCGCCCGCGCAAGGCGCGCGCGGCAAGCCGCGGCGCGCCGCCGGCCCGTTCATCGAGGCGCAGGACGGCGCGCTCCTCTTCCACCGCGACTGGGGCGCGGGCAAGCCCGTGCTGTTCCTCTCCGGATGGGCGCTGAGCAGCGAGATGTGGGGCTATCTGATGCTCGACCTCGTCGACAACGGCCTGCGCTGCGTCGCCTATGACCGGCGCGGCCATGGCCGCTCGAGCGATCCGGGGCGGGGCTATGATCACGACACGCTCGCCGACGACCTCGCCGCGGTGCTGGAGCAGCTCGATCTGCGCGAGGTCACGCTGGTGGGGCACTCGATGAGCGGCGGCGAGATCGTCCGCTACCTCTCGCGCCACGGCGACCGCAGGATCGCCCGCGTCGCGTTCCTGGCGCCGACCACGCCGATGCTCCTCAGGGCGCCGGACAACCTGGACGGGCTCGACCCGCACCTCATCGAGCAGGTGCGCGCGGCGATCCGCGCCGATTATCCGGGATGGCTGGCCGACAATGCGCCGCCGTTCTTCGTGGACGAGACGTCGCCCGCGATGAGGGAATGGGTGCAATCCCTGATGCTCCAGTGCTCGATGAAGGCCTTGATCGACTGCAACCGCGCCTCCGTCGAGGCCGACTTCCGCGACGAGCTGCGCCGGATCAAGGTGCCGACCCTCGTCATCCACGGCGACCGCGACGCGTCGGCGCCGCTCGCGCTCACCGGCGAGAAGACGGCGGCGCTCGTCCCGGGCAGCCGCCTCATCGTGTACGAGGGCGCGCCGCACGGGCTGTTCGTCACCCACCGCGAGCGCCTCGGCCGCGATCTGCTCGCCTTCGCGCAGCGCTGAGCGGCCGCGCCTCCCTCCGCGCGCCGCGTCGCCTCGAAGGTCCACAAGGCACGCGGGAACCGCTTGCGCAGGCCCTGCTCAACTCGCGCCGAGGCGGCGCGATCCGCGGCGCCAGCGCGCGAGACCTCCCGGGATCCGGCCTGGATCCTCGTGTCCTCGCGGTGGCACGACACCTGCTGAGACGGCCATCGCCGCGCGCAGCGCCGCCATTCCGGCAGGAGAGCGCGCAGGCCTACCTCGAAGGAGTCTCTATCATGGTGCGTGCATTCATCGCTTCGCTGACCGTCTCGTTGCTCGCCGGCTGCGCCGTGGCGCCCGCAGGGGAGGCGGCCGAGGAGGACCTCGTCCCGGCCGACGCGACGGCAGAGCAGCCGGCGTCGAGCGCGGCGCTGCTCGATATCGCCGGGGCGGAGGCGGAAGGCGCCGCTGCCGCGTACTCCTCGACGGTGACGTTTCATTCGGAGACGCCGTTCTACATCCCGCCGCACGTCGGCGGCGATAGCGACTTCGACGGGCACGGGCCGCGCGTCTACCTGATAACGGGGCTCCACCTCTTCAATGGCAACGAGATCTGGGCCTCCGTCCATATCGATGCCGTCGAGACAAAGAGCGACTGGACGCACGCCAAGGGGACCGGCTGGTTCCACCTCTACACGGCCCCCCGCGAGGTCACCGCGTTCCTCGGCCCCGCGTACTTCGAGCACGAGTACGTCGACACCGACCACGCCGGCGACCTCTTCTCGTTCTCCACCGGCAACCTCGTGTCCCAGCTCGACTATGTCGGCGACACAAGGGGGAACGAGGCAGGGTCCAGGACCGGAGTCCGGGTCGTCTTCCAGCCCATCACGCTGGGCCTGCGGTAACCTGCCGTGAGGGGCGCCCGGGCGGCGCGAAGGGTCACCTCGCGCCGACCAGCTTCAGCACCTCTTCCCGCTCGAAATCGGTCGGCTCGCGATTGCAGTCCTTGCCGGCGTTCTGCAGGGCCGCGATCTGGTGATCGAGATCCTTGGGGTCCACGCTCTGGCAACCCTCGTTGAAATCGGAGCACTCGGCGACGGAGATCGCGGTCCCGGACACGTAACGGCAATCCGGGTCCTCGGGCCGGAACTTGAGGAACGGGGCCGCCTCGTTGAGCAGACACGCCGAGTCCGAGGACGCGTTCGCCTTCTTGCAGCGCGCGGAAGCGACGCGGGCGACCCGCCGCAGCTCCTCCTTCGGATAGCTGCGGCCCCGCGGGCGAGCCTGGCTCTCCACCGCGGGGGCGGCCGGAGCCGGCGCGCTGGACGACATCCCGGCCCCGGCCGTGGAGGGCGCGCCATCCCCGAGGCTCTCCGGCGTCGAGGGAGAGAGCGGTGAAGAGGAAGCGCACCCGCAGGCGAGGAGCGCGGTGACTGTGATGAGAAGAATTCCCCCAACCTTCATTGGAGACCCATATCACACATCATCCCGCACCCGCAATGGCGCCCGCAATGCAGAGCTCTCGCGCGGGATCGGTTCGGCGCGCGGTCAGTGCGTGGAAAATTGCAGTACAAGCGCCGCGGGGACCGACGGCGACTGGGCCCGCGCCGGGCGGACCCGCCAGGGAACCGGGTAGCATCCGAGACGTTTCACCAACGCAACCAGGAGATCATTGAACCCATGAGCACTGGATCAGGCAAAGGCGAGCAGGAGCTCACCGAGGGAATCCTCTCGGTGATCGGGACGGAGCAGCCGGATCAGACGCAGATCCCCATCGACTCGAAGCTCCGCTTCCTGGACGCGAGGACCGGCGGTCCGCTCATCCACGTGGCCGTGACGGGCTTGAATCCCCCCAGCGGCTACGCGCCAAAGGTCGAGTACTGGTCGCGGCGCGACGCTGTGAAGGCGGACGTGATGACCCTCGAGTCGACCGCGTTCACGAACCGTCCGGGCTCGCCGGGATACCCGAAGGAGTTCACGGACTGGATCGCCGGGGGCAACGTGCTCGCGACGGCGCAGGAGGCGTCGGCGCAGGAGTGGCTCCCGGGCATCTACAAGACGACGGCGTCGATCAACGCGCTCTACTGGGCCGCCGATCCGGACGCGCCGAGCACGAACCGGATCGGCCTCCTCGTGGAGTGCGGGGAATCCAGCGAGCTGCTCAACGTGACCTGGTACAAGATGACGCAGCCCCAGAACGGGCTCATCTTCCAGAAGATCCCGAGCAAGCTGACCTTCACGAAGGTGTACGTCAACAGCGCGCCGTCGACCGATCCGCGCGCCATCGACCCTCAGGCTTCCTGGTACTACTACCACGGCACGATGCGGCTCCTGTGAGCGGCCCGCGCGCCCGAGGCCTGCCCCTGGGCGCCGTCGCCGCGCGCGCCCGGGCAGGCCTCCTACGCCGCGCGCCGGCCGCTCACCCCGACGGCCAGCGCGCCAGCCGGAACCCGATGCCCCCGAAGTGATCCGCGGGCTTGCCCGCGAAGCGCCCCGCGACGCGGCAGAGGTTCGGCGACGTGGACCACGCGCCGCCCCGCGCCGCGCGGAAATCCGCGTCGTCGTCGTCGGCCGGATCGAGCAGCACGATGCCCTCCTCGGTCCGCGGCCCCTCGCGCTTCCACGCGTTGATGCACCAGTCGCGCACGTTGCCCGCCGCGCCGCGCACGCCGTAAGGGCTCTCGTCCAGCGCGAAGTCGTCCACGGGCCGGCGGCCGGCGACGTCCTCGTGGCTGCCCAGCATGCACCCCCAGGTCGGCTCCAGGAAATCGCCCCACGGCATGCAGCGGCCGTCGACGCCCCGCGCCGCCTTCTCCCATTCGAGCTCGTTCAGGAGGCGCCACGGCGCGCCTGTCTCGGCGGCGTACCACGCCGCGTAGCGCATCGCCCCGCGCCAGTGGACGAAGGCGACGGGCATCCGCGGCTCCTCCTGCACGTCGGTCGGCATGCACCCGAGCCGGAAGCTGCCGTCGCCGCCCCGCTCGAAGCGGAGCGAGTCCGGTCCCGAGCCCGAGGCGGCGCGGCCGAGCGAGAGGCGCGGGCAGCACTCGAGCGCGTCGGCCTCGCGACCGCTCGCCACGAGCGCATTGAGGAAGGCGAGGTACTCGGCGTTGGTGACCGGGTGCCTCCGGACGATGAAGCCGTCGCACCAGAGCCGGCGCCGCGGGAGGCTGTCCCCCGCGTCGGGATCGCCGCCGGCGAGGAACCAGCCGGCCGGCACGTAGACGTCTTCCTCGCCGAGCTCGCCGAGCTGGAGGAGGCGGACCGGGTGGGGCGCTCCCCCGCCGGGCCGGACGCCGTCCCAGCGCCGCCCGCGCTCGATCAGCACGGGGTAGCGGACGTCGTGGTACCCCGGCGCGCGCAGCGTGAGGAGGTAGCTGCCGCGCGGGAGCGTCACGCCGAGCAGGGGCGTGGGGCCGAGCTCGCGCGCGGGCTCGGGCACGAGCCTGCGGTCGCGCTCGACGTAGCGGTGGAGGGAGACCTCGGCCCCCTCGGGGACGGTCGCGAGCGAGAGCTCCCCGTCGCCGGCGAGCAGCACCGCGTGGCGGCCGCGGTCGTGCTGCCGGAGGAGCGCCTCGGCGCGCGCGGCGCCGCGCGGATCCCTCGCCTCCTCGGCCTGGACGAGCTCCGCCGCGTAGTGGTCGGCCAGCGCCTCGTGCGCCTCGCGGAGGTCTGGCGCCTCGTTCAGCGCGGAGCGGAGGATCTGCATCCACTCGACCTGACCGAGCGACGCGGCCTGCTCGAGGCGCTCCGCCTCGTCCTCGAGCCGCCACCCGCGCGCCTTCCGCTCGGCCGGATCGAACGAGCTCAGGCCGTCGAGGATCGCCCGCGCCTCGTCGCGCAGCGCCCGCGCCCGCGCCCGGGTCGCCTCGAGCTCCGGCTGGATCGCGCGCGCCCGGTCCACGATCGCGAGCGCGCGCTCGCGCCGCCGCGCGCCGTCGAGCCAGCTGCGGACGTCGGCGGCGAGCGCGCCCGCGTCGGGGTGGCGCGCCTCCGGGGCGAGCGCCATGGCGCGGGCGCAGATGGCGGCGAGCTCCGCGGGCACCTCGTGGGGGGCGACCTCCTCGACCGGCCTGAGCCCGCCGCCGCCGAGGAGCGCGCCCCAGACGGCCGCGAGGTGGCCGTCGTACGGGTGGCGCCCGGCGAGGATCTCGTAGAGCACGACGCCGAGCGCGTAGACGTCGGTCGCCGCGCCGAGGCGGTCGGCCTCGCCGCGCGCCTGCTCGGGGGCCATGTAGAGGAGCGTGCCCAGCACCTCGCCGGGCTGCGTGAGCGGAGCCGCCTCGATGACGTCCGTCGCGTCTGCGGCCGCGGGCGCCCCGGCCGCGGACGCGGCGGGCCGCGCGAGGCCCCAGTCCATCACCAGGACCTCGCCGAACTCGCCGATCATCACGTTGGCCGGCTTGAGATCGCGGTGCATCACGCCGCGGCTGTGCGCGTAGGCGACGGCCTCGCAGACGCGGAGGAACGTGTCGATCGCCCGCCGCAGCGCGACGGGCGAGAGGCTCCCGCCGCCGGCCGCGTACATCTCGGCGATCACCTCGCCGAGCGTGCGCCCGCGGACCTCCTTCATGGTGAACCACAGCCGCCCGTCGGCGAGCGCGCCGCACTCGTGCACGGGCACGATCCCCGGGTGCTGGAGCGCCGCGGTGAGGCGCGCCTCGGCGAGGAAGCGGGCGCGATCGGGCGTGGCGTCGCGCGCCTCGGACGACTGGATCTTCATCGCGAGCACGCGCCCCATGATGCGATCGCGCACGCGGCGCACCTCGCCCATGCCCCCGCGCCCGATGCAGCCGAGGTCCTCGTAGCGGTCCTCGGCGGAGAGGCGCTCGGGCGCGGTGACGGAGATGGGCGGCGGCTCGGGCTTCGACGAGCTCGGGGGGGTCACGCGCAGCCTGAAGGTGACGTCCGACGCGGCGCCCGCCGGCGGCGCTTCCCCGGACCCGGCCGCGTCCGGCGCGCACGCGGGCTGCGTCCGCTCCATCTGCTCGCGCTGGCTGCGGTTCATGAACCGTCGACTCCGCGGATCGCGCTCGGGAGGCTGCCCGAGCCGGGGTCCGCGCCGACTCTATCGTCCGATCGCGCGGGCCTCAACCCGACGGGGGTCGTCACGTGCCCCTCGCTCCCGCGGCGCATTCTGGACCGATCGTTCCAGAATGATCGGTCCAGAATGAGCAGCGCGAGCGAGGACAGCGCGGCTCGAGCATGGGGCCCGCCCGCGCCGCGCGACGAGCCCCCTCCCCGGGGGCCGGGCGCCCGGATCTAGCCTGGCGTCAGCAGGTTACGCGCGTCGGTCCGCAGCACGACCGCCTGTCCGAGGCTCTGGATGGCCTCGACCGGCACGTCGAGGACCCCGGCGCGGAAGAGGCCGTGCTGCACCCCGAGCACGTCGGCCGCCTCGGCCCGGAGCTTCACCCGCACCCCCGCGAGCTTGAACGACTCGCTGTCGAGGTAGAGCTGCTCCACCTCCCCGATCACGTTGCCCTCGGCGTCGACCACCGAGTGTCCCCGCACATCCTGCTCGTACGTCAATCGCATGGCGCTCGCTCCGCGCAGGGCGAAAGCACGACGCAGGCCACCCGGCCGCCGCCGCGCCGTATCCCCCGCGCGCACCGCCGCGAGCGCCCTGATCAGCCCGGATGCTGGTGAGGGCGCGCGTCGAGCGGCAGCTCCAGGGTGAAGGTGGTGCCGCGCTCGGCGTCGCTCACCAGCCTCACCCTTCCTCCGTGCGCCTCGGCACATCCGTGCACGAACGTGAGGCCGAGCCCCCACCCTCGCTGCCCGCCCGCCATGGCCGACCTGGTCCGGACGAACGGCGCGAACAGGCGAGCCTGGTCCTCGGCCGGGATCGGCGGGCCCTGGTTGTGAACCACCACGGCGGCGCGCTCCGACGTCTTCTCGACAGTGATGACGACCGGCGCGCCGGTCGCTCCGTATTTGAGCGCGTTGCTCGCCAGGTTCCAGATCGCGCGGCGCAGCTCCCCCTGGCTCCAGATCCCCTCGACGCGCGCCTCTCCCCGGAGCACGACGCGCTGGTCATGGAACGACGCGAGGTCGTCGATCACCTCGCGCGTGATCGCGACGAGATCGCACGCGCCGAGCGCCAGCGGGATCCCGTGGCCGGCGCGGATCCGCTGCACGTCGAGGAGGGTGCGGATCATCTCGTCCATGCGGCTCAGGCTGCGAACGATCTTTCCGGCGAGCACCTGCGGGTCGTACCCTGCCCCTTTCATCCCGATGACCTCGGCGGCGTACATCGCCGCGGTCATCGTGCCCCGCAGGTCGTGGGTGATGAGCGACATGCACTGCTCGCGGACCTGCTCGAGCTCGCGGATCTGCGTCACGTCCCGGTAGAGCGCCATCGCGAGCGTCACCTGCCCCTGCGCGTCGCGCACGGCGCCGCCGCTCAGGACGAGGTGCCGCACGGCGTCGTCCGGAAGGTGCAGGAGCACCTCCTCTTCCTCGACGAACGGCTCGTCCCGCATGATCCGGGACAGCACGTCCTGCTCGAAATCGAGGCGCGCGCCGTCGAGATACCTGAAGTCGCAGCGGCGGTAGTCGTCCAGCGTGGGGCGCTCGCTGGAGAGACCGAGCATCGCACGGCCGGCAGGGTTCACGAGCACGACCTCGCGGGTCGCACCGAACACCGTGACGCCCTGGGACATCGCGTCGAGGAGCGCCCTGAGCCCGGCCGCGCTCTGGCTCGCCCGCTCCGCGAGCTCCTGCTCCCGGATCCCCGCGACGATGAGCTTCTCGTTGGCCTCCTGGAGGTCCCGGGCGGCCTGGGCCTCGCGGGCGCGCACCGTGACCTGCCCCGTTGTGTCGAGGATCTGCACGACGAGCCCCCGATGGCGGGCCTGCTCGTCGAGGAGCGGGGCCACGATGGCGGTGCCATGAAAGGCCCTCCCCCCCGGGCACGCGAACGCGACGTCCGCCGCGACGTCGGTGACGCCTTCCCGGAACACGCGCTCGAGCAGCGCTTCCAGGGCTTCCGCTGTCCCGAAGAGACTGGTGACGCGAGCCCCGGCGAGCGCCCCCGGCGGCAGGAAGGACAGCCCGCAGAACGCGGGGTTCGCATAACGGACGATGTGCTCGCCTGTCACGGTCAGGAGGGTTGGGAGCGGAGACCGCTCGACCACATCCCGGTACCGCTGGATGATGCCCACGTCTCCGTCAGGTGATTGCGCTTCTTCCTTCCCGAGGAGCGTGTACATGATACAGGCTTTCCCTTATCTACTGTCCGAGCGGGCGCACGATCGGCCGGTATAGCATGCTGCCGTCCTCCTCGACCACGATGAGATAGTTCAGCTCGACCAGGCGGGCCAGGGCCCGCGACAGCGCGGGAGGAGCCGTTCCGGTTACCTCGGCCAGGCGCTCGACCGTCGCTTCCCGCAGCGCCAGCACCGTGTCGAGCACGGCGCGCTCCTGCTCGGTCAGCCCCGGCAACCCCGCCGGCTCGGCGCGCCGCGGGGTCGGGACGCCCGTCAGGACGCCGTGGTAGCCCGTGAGCGGCTCCGTCACCTTCATCCCCCTGGACGAGATCTCGTAGCCGTGCAGGTACGGGCTGTGCTGGCTCCTGCGCATCTTGGCGACGGTGAGCACCTTGCGCAGCTGGCCGTCGATCTCGGCGTAGCGCAGGAAGATGATGTTGTGCGCCAGGAAAGAGACGGTGTGAGGGCTGAAGTTGATCTTGTCGAAGGACTCCGTCACCTCGACGGTGAGCAGGATGCTCACGCCTCCGCCCGTCAGCGCCCCGACCATGCGGTAAAGCGACTCCCGGAAGTCATCGCGGAAGCTGGGCGACAGCGCCAGCTCGAGGCCGTTCAGGGAGTCGATCACGAGCCGCCTGGCGCCGATCTGCGCCACGGCCTGCTGCACCTCGTGGAGGATCTCGTCGGCGGAGAGGTCGAGCGGCCTGAAATAGAGCACGCGCAGCTGCTGCTGCCGCACCATGGTCTCCAGGTCGAACCCCATCTCCGTCGCCCGCGTGACGAACTCTTCCGGGTGCTCCTCGAAGAGGGCGAGGACCGCTGGCTCTCCGTGCCTGGCCCCCTCGGCGGTGAACTGGATGCTCAGGGTCGTCTTGCCCGTCCCGGAGGGCCCGGCCACGAGCGTCGCGTCGCCCGTGAGCAGGCCGCCGCCCAGCATCTCGTCGAGCCCGGGCACGCCCACCGTGACGCGGCGCCGCTCGGGGAGCTCCTCCGTGCCCGGGAGCCGCGGCATCATCCGCGGGAAGACCTCGATCCCCTGCCGGCCCATGCGGAAGGTGTGGAGACCCGGGATCGTCGCCTGCCCCCGCATCTTCATCACCTCGATCTTGCGGACGGCGGTGTTCCGCTCCTTGCACTGCGAGAGCAGGAAGATCCCGTCGGCGATGGTGAAGACGGGGTTGTCGTGCATCTCGCTATCCCCGTACTCGCCGACCAGGAAGGAGGTCACCTGCCAGCTCGTGAGGTGGAGCGCGAGCCGCTGCAAGAAGCCCTGCAGCTCCATGTCGCCGCCGACGTACGCGCGCATCACCGTGCGGAAGGAGTCGACCACCACGATGGCGGGGTTCGTCTGCTCGACGTGCTGCACGATGCTGTCGAGCAGCGCGGCGGGGTTCTCCGAGAGCACCTCGCGGCTCAGGTCGATGAAGCGGAGGACCGTGCCCACCTTCTCGGGATCGAAGAACTCCATCTGCTGCTGGTAGCGCAGCATCTTGAGCGACGGCTCCCCCAGGACGGTGAAGTAGAGGGCGGGCCGCTCGGCCGAGGCGTTGGCGAACGTGAGCTGGTGGACCAGCGTCGTCTTGCCGGCGCCCGGCGGGCCGGCGACGAGGTTGAACGAGTACTCGGGGAGACCGCCGCCGAATACCTTGTCGAGACCAGGGATCCCCGTCGACAGGAGCTTCAGACCCATTCTCTCTCCGTCCTTCATGGCACCTAGGTCTCCTCCGCGCCGGAGCCTGCCGCGCCGGCGGGCAAACCCGTCCAGCCCCTGCGTAGCAGGCGGAAGGTGAGGTCTTCACCGATGAAGCTGCAGAGCAACACGATGACGTTGTCGAGGAGGAGCACCGCTGCCGCGCCCGCGTGGGCTGCTCCCTCGCACTCGATCATGTCGGACATTCCTTTCATCACCACCGTGTCTCCACACGTGACATCGCAGGCGTTGAAAGCGGGAGAAGCCCGCCGGGTGAGGTGAACGGCGCGGGTCACGACCGCCTGGAAGCCCATCGGCCCGATCACCGTGGACATGACCTGGTAGAGCCGACGGAAGGCGCCCTCGATCCCCGCCGCGATGTCTGCCGGCATCTCGCGGCCGGCGATCTCGTGCTCGATGATCCGCCGCGCCAGAAGGCGGGTCCTGGAGTCGGGCGTGCTCACCTCGTGTCCTCGTGGCGGCCGGGGGGCGCCCCCGGCCGCTTCACCCGGCGCTCCGAGGGCAGCCGCGCGATCCCCGTCAGCAGGCCCTCGGCGCTCTCCGGCGGCGAGAGCACCCGGATCCCCTCACCGCCGATCTCGTACTGACGGATGGAGTGGTCGTGCATGGTGCCTCGCATCTTGAGGATCGACAGGATCCGCCTGAGGATGCCCTGGAACTCGACGTAGCGGAGGAGGATCACGTTCTCGGCGAGCGCCTCGAGCGGGGAGCCGGCGAAGTCGAGCTCCGGCCCCACCACCTGCCCTGTCTCCCAGGTGAAGAGCGTCGTGATGCCGCGCGCGCGCACGACCTCGGCCAGGGAGGCCAGGACGTCGTACCGGCGCTGCTCGTCGGGCATCATGTGATCCAGCTCGGCCAGGCCGTCAAAACCCAGGCGCGTCGCGCCCGTGCGCCCGAGCTCGACCATCACCTGCGCGAGGACCTCGTCGATCGCGAGGTCCACGGGCACGCGACGGAAGACGGTGATGAGCCCTTCCTTCACCGGGCCATCGAGGTCCATGCCGAAGGAGCGCGCCCTGGCGACCAGGGCAGGGTACGGCTCGCGAAACCCGACGAGCAATCCCTTCTGGCCCTGCCGCGCCCCCTCGACCAGGTAGTGCAGCAGGACCAGCGTCTTGCCCGTGCCGGGGGCGCCGGCGGCGATCGTGACGCTGCCGCGGGGCAACCCTCCCGACATCATCGCGTCGAGCTCGGGCTGCCCGGACGACAGCCGCTCTGCCGGCACGGGCGTCGCGGCGGGGAGCGGGAGTGTCTCGAACCGGGGATAGACGGTCAGGCCCTCTGCGGTGATCCGGACAGCGTGGCTCCCGAGCACGCACGGGGCGCCGCGATGCTTCCACACCCTGACCGCGCGGCCCTGCTGCCGGTGCATGTCGGGGTGCCGGAGCTCGACGACGGCGTCGCTCATGGTGAACTCGGGCGGCGTGCTCCCGTGCATGTCGGGCACCTCGGAGGTCGTCACGACGAGGGTGCAGCCGAGCGCCGCGAGCGCCGTGCTGACCTCGTGGAGGAAGTACCGGTGCTCGGCCGAGCCGGGGTGGACATCGCGGATCGTCATCAGGCCGTCGAGGACGAGGAGCCTGGCCCCGTGCGACCGTGCGGCCTCGAGCAGGGCGCTGGTGATCTCCGCGACGCCGCGCCGGACGAGCGGGTAGATGCTCTCGAGGAAGATCCGCCTGCCGATCTGGCGCGCGTCCCAGAAGGACATGGTCCCGACATGCTCGACGAGCCGGGACGCGGGCTCGGCGAGCGTCGATATGTAGACGACCGGGCGGCCCGCCGACGCGGCGTGGAACGCCATCTGGAAGACCAGCGTGGTCTTGCCCGCGCCGGGAGGGCCGAACACGAGGAGCAGGCCTCTCTCGAAGAGGCCGCCGCCGAGCACATGGTCCAGGCCGGGGATGCCGGTATCGAGAAATTTCGTCGGGTTGCTCGTCATGTCCACATGAGGCGGGTCATGACCGGAGCTGCGCCGGGAGCCTCATGTTCGCCAAAGCACGAGCGCGCGGCGGCGGCAAGTGAGCGACTCACCGCTCACGGCGAGGGCAGCGCCTGACGCCGGATGAGTTCGTCGCTAGCCGCGCATCGCCGCCGTCGCCTGGGGCCGCAGCGCCGGGCGCGGCCGCCTGGCCACCTCGGCCTTCCTGGGCACGGGCGGCCTCGCGTCGGCTCTCCAGGGCTGGAAGCGCTCGTCCTTCCACATCACGAGGCCGCCCGACAGGGGCGCCTCGGGGGCCGCGCCGTCCTCGGAGCGCAGCCAGACGAGCGGGCGCGCCTCGAAGACGGGCTTCGTGCACGCGATGTCCTCGAACGCCGCGGACCACGACCCTGTGTTCCCGAAGAACACCCCATCTTCCCAGCTGCCCTCCGGGTTGTGGGTGTGCCCGAAGATCACCGCCTTGGCGCCGTGCGCCCTGGCCACGAGCCGCGCCGCCCGGTTCACGCCCTGCCAGACCGCATCGAGCGTGGGCTTCGGGACCGCGCACTCGTAGGCGACAAGGAGCGTCGGCGCGAGCAGCGCCGCCGGCGCGAGCCCCTCGGGCACCCAGCACAGGCACGCGAGGGCGGCGAGCAGCCCGACCAGCGCGAGCCCGAGGCGGTCGAGCCAGAGCTCGCGCGCCACCCGGCCGAGGCAGTCCTCGGCGGGCCGCGCGAAAAGCCGCGCGTGCTTGACCACCGCGGGCAGCGGCGCGCCCGTCTCGCGGGCGGCCGCGACGAGGCCCGCGCGCCGGAGCCCGCGGCGGCACGGGTCGCGCCTGCGCACGAGCTCGACCATCGTGCGGAGCGCGCCGACGGCGAAGGCGAGGATGAGGGAGCGGCCCGTGAACAGGTAGTACCGCGCCCAGTGGGCGAGGTAGCCGAAGCCGGAGAGCATGAACGAGGAGTCGACGTGCGGGTTGAAGTACCCCATGCGCGACACGAGCAGCCGGCTCACGAGCGAGCCCATCGTAGGCTGTATCTCCCCCGGCTTCCGGCCGAAAGGCGCCATCGGGTAGCGGTAACAGCAGTACGAGTCGTACTGATTGCCGTGCTCGACGATCACGCCGTCCCGCGTGCGGTGGAACCAGGCGCGGAAGACGACCCGCGCCGCGAGCGCCGCGCGGAGCTCGTCGGCCGCGCGCGCCGGAGGTGCGCTGTCCCGGGCGGAGAGCTCGTGGACGGCCGCGTCGACGATGCGCCGCTGGACCGCGTCGCGCACCTCGGGCAGCGTGAGCTGGATGTCGTGGTTGCCGGCGACGAAGACGACGGTGTGCCCGTCCGCGACCACCCGGCCGACAGCGTCGACGAAGATCGGGTGATCGCGCAGGATGGCCTCCATCGCCGGGACGGCGTGCTCGGCGGTGCGCGGCAGGTCGTGGACCACGCTCTCGTTGTCGATCACCCGAGGCGCATCCAGGTCGAAGATGTCGCCGTTCAGGACCAGCGTGAGCTCGTCAGGCTCTGTCTCGAGCCCCCCGGAGCCGCCCTTCCCCTTCCGTACCTCTCCTCGGAGCGCGTCGAGCATCGCCGCGATCTCCCCGTCCGGAGAGTACGGCGCCTGTCGATAGCGCATCCAGAGGCCGGCGGTCGGCTCGAGCTCACATAGATGGATGTCTGAGATAGCCACCGTGTGGTGCATCGGCGGGGAAACTGACATGTCCACGTTTCCACGCCAGCCACGGGACCGTCAAGACTTGGTGTCATGGACCGTGGTGGGCGCCCTGCCGCCGTGCGCCCGGAGCGTGATCCAGGCTCGAACACGCGCTGCACACCGGTTCGCCACCGTGCATTCCTGTGAATGTCGCGAGTTCGCCACGGGCGCTCTCGGGGCGCTCGAGACGGGGACGCATTGAGTTCTGCTCTCAGGGATTCTCGTGGAGCGAGCAGCCGAGTTCGCGAACACCAGCTGTTGGGGGTCCACCGGATCAACATACGCTCTGTTGTGGTCGCTCCCCCGGGGCGCGCGTGCGTCCGGCGCGTGCGGGGCGCGCGAGGCGGCCAACAGGCGGCCCCATCCGCCCGGGGAGGCCGCGAGCGAGCGCTGCGCTTCTTGGGGGGGTAGGCCCGCGCTCGCTGCCCCGGCCTCTGGTACGGTGCAACCTCAGGCGAGGCGAACGCGGTCCCTCGTGTCTGGACGGACTGCTGAGCCCGTTTGGTGTTCCGCGAGGGAGAGTGATCATGTCGACCCATTTCATCGGCGGCGGCTGGGTGGCCGGGGCGGGGGAGCCGTTCGCGAGCCGGAACCCGGTGACGCAGGCGATCGTCTTCGAGGGGCGCGCCGCGGCGGAGGAGCAGGTGGACGCGGCCGTGAAGGCGGCGCGCGGCGCGTTCACGGCGTGGCGCGATCGCGGCTTCGAGGAGCGGATGGCGCTGGTGAAGCGGTTCGCCGGGCTCCTCGGCGAGCACAAGGCGCGGCTCGCCGACGTGATCGGGCTCGAGACAGGAAAGCCGCGCTGGGAGGCGCTCACCGAGGTCCAGACGATGATCGGCAAGGTCGACGTGTCGCTCATGGCCTACAGGGAGCGGACGGGCGAGCGGCAGGCCGAGGCGGGCGACGCGACCGCGGTGGTGCGGCACCGTCCGCACGGGGTGGTCGCTGTGTTCGGGCCTTACAACTTCCCGGGCCACCTGCCGAACGGCCACATAGTTCCGGCGCTGATCGCGGGCAACTGCGTGGTCTACAAGCCCTCGGAGCTCACGCCGAAGGTCGCCGAGGAGACCGTGCGGCTCTGGGAGGAGGCGGGCGTCCCGGCGGGGGTGCTCAACCTGGTTCAGGGCGGGAAGAGCACCGGCGTCGCGCTGGCCGGTCACCCGGACATCGACGGCCTCTTCTTCACGGGGAGCTCCGCGACGGGCAACGCGCTGCACCGGCAGCTCGGGGGGCACCCGGAGAAGATCCTCGCCCTGGAGATGGGGGGGAACAACCCGCTGATCGTCCAGGACGTGGCGAACACGGAGGCGGCGATTCACCACATCCTCCAGTCGTCGTTCATCTCGGCGGGGCAGCGGTGCACGTGCGCCCGGCGGCTGCTCGTGCCGGCGACGCCGGAGGGCGACGCGCTGCTGGGGCGCCTGGCCGAGGCGGCGGGCCGGCTCAAGGTGGGGAGGTACGACGACGCGGAGCAGCCGTTCATGGGCGCGGTGATCTCGCTCGCCGCCGCGGATCAGCTGCTCGGGGCGCAGGCGCGGCTGATCTCGCTGGGCGGCAAGGTGGTCCTGGAGATGCGCCGGCTCGAGGAGGGGACGGCGCTGCTCTCGCCGGGGATCATCGATGTGTCGGCGATCGAGGATCTCCCGGACGAGGAGTATTTCGGGCCGCTCCTCCAGGTGCAGCGCTATGCGAGCTTCGATGAGGCGCTGTCGCTGGCCAACCGCACGCGCTACGGGCTCGCGGCCGGGTTGTTCTCGGACCGCAAGGACCTCTACGAGCAGTTCTGGCGGGAGTCGCGGGCGGGGATCATCAACTGGAACAAGCCGCTGACGGGGGCGTCGAGCGCGGCGCCGTTCGGCGGGATCGGCAACAGCGGGAACCACCGGCCGAGCGCCTATTACGCGGCGGACTACTGCGCTTATCCGGTGGCGGGGCTGGAGGCGGGGAGCGTGGGGCTCCCGGGGCAGCTGGCGCCGGGGATGAGGCTCACGACTGGCTAGGATACCGATCAGGTTGATCCACCGAGGAATGAACCGCCAAGCGCGCCAAGGACGCCAAGAAGAGAACCAGATCATGGCGCCTTGGCGTCTTGGCGGTTCGAACCTCCGCTTTGCGCGGGCGGTTTCAACCCGTTTGTCGCTCTAGGCCACGGGATCTTCCTCCAGCCGCTCGCGTAGCGCCGGGACGCGATGGGGCCGCGCGATCCTGAAGGACAGATCCTCGCGCAGCTTTCCCGCGTCCACGTGCGCCCGCGAGGCGCGTGCCCGCGCGTGTGTCCGTGCCAGCGTGCCAGCGTGCCAGCGTGCCAGCACGTCGGCCGGCGAGGCTGAGATCAGCGCTTTCCGGCAGCTTCCCTCTCGAAATCTCGCGCCCGGAGCAGCGCGCATGACGGATCCGTGAGATCCACGGTCACGCGTGAAGGTCCGCGAAGGCGCCGCCTTCATCGCGCCCAGGACTGGCCTGCATCCTGCAATGTGGCCAGTCGCGGGACGTGACCCGCCTCGCGCGACGAACTCACCCAGCCGACAATGCCTGGGGTGTTCGTGGTGCAAGGCTTGCTTTCTGCGCAACAGAACAGACACGACGGACGCGACGGACGCGACCGCAGACGCAGCGCGGCGCAACCGTCAGCTTCCGCGATGCGTGCTCTCTGTAGATAGCTGTGTACACGAACAGCCCGCAGCACGGACTCCGTCTGTGCATGCACGCCGTCGTCGCCCAGAGTCCGAGTCCTTGAGGATCGAGTATGCATCGTCCGGAGACGCCGCCCAAGCATGTGTCGATCGCCAAGCGCCTGCGGCGTGCCCATGGGATAAAGGTGCGGGCGCTGCCCCTGGAGCCGCCCAGGACTCCTGTCGTCCTTGGCTATCTCGCGCTGCACGTCGGGCTGGGAGTCGGTGCTGCGCTCGTTTGCCACCATCTCCTGCACCACAGGCCAGGCCTGGGGATGCTGCTCTACCTGCCGACGGCCTTCTGGATCGGAACTCGCTTCCGTGCGCTCGGAAACATGATCCACGAGGCGAGTCATAACACGCTCGTTCGCGGCCGGCGCATGAACCGGGTCCTCGGGCATGTCCTGTCCATCGTGGACTTCGTCTCTTTCGACGAGTATGTCCGTGAGCACCAGTCGCATCACGCTTACCTGGGCCATCCGGCGCGGGATCTCGACCTCAGCCGCCGCCTCCGCTTCGGCTTCCGTGAAGCGGGCCCTGGAATCGGCTGGATCCACCTCTTGCGACCGCTCTTGCTCCTGCATGTGCCAGCCCTGTTCGGCCCTACTTTCTTCCGGAAGGCGGATCCGTGGCAGGTCTCGCTGGGCCGCGTCCTGTTCCTGGCAGGTCTGGGAGCCCTGTGCGCGGCGATCGGCGCCTCCGCGTTCACGCTCTTCTATCTCGTTCCTTTCGTCCTCACCTATTCGGTCTTGCGCTACTGGTCCGACGCGCTCGATCACGCCGGGTGCGTCGACCCCTCCGGCGACGAGTTTCATCTTGCGCGTAACCACATCGCGCGCTCACGTCCGTTGAACTCCTTCCTGTTTCCGCGAAACGATCAGTATCACCTGGTTCATCACCTGTTCCCCGCCGTCCCGACCAGCATGCTGCCGAGGGTGCACGACATCCTGCTGCAGGATGGGAGCTACGCTCGACGCGAGCACGGCCTCGTCGGCGCGATCTGGCCGCAGGCGCGGGGAACCACGGCAGAGTGAGATTAAACATGCATATTGCCATCCACGAGATCGAGCCCTGGCTCGTCCGCTATCAGTCCGCGCGCTACAACATGGCGCAGAGCGGGGTCATGAACCTCTCCGTCAAGGAGCTGCTCCAGGTGACCGACGGAGACCTCGGAGAGCTCACCCGTCTCTCGCTTGACGATATCGACACCCGCGGCTCGTCGGAGCTGCGGCAGGCGGTCGCCGGGCTCTACCCTGGATGCGACCCGGAGTCCGTCCTGATCACGAACGGCACCAGCGAGGCGCTCCTCCTCTACTTCATGATCCGCCATACACCGGGCGCCAACGTCATCATCCCCGTCCCTGCGTTCCAGAGCCTCTCCGAGCTGCCGCGCTACGTGGGCTATGAAGTGCGCCCTCTGCCGCTGAGACCCGAGCGCGGATTTCGCATGGACCTGGGCGCGCTGGCGGAGATGGTGGATCCCAATACCCGCGTGATCATCCTCAACACGCCGCACAACCCCACCGGGATGGTGCCGACGGCCGCGGAGATCGCGGAGGTCCAGCGCATCGCGAGGAGGGTCGGAGCCGAGGTGCTGGCGGACGAGCACTACCGCTTCATGCCCTACGAGGGCGAGGGGATGCTGGCGAGCCTTTATTCAGGGCAGCAAGGCGTGGCCGCCGTGGGATCGATGGGCAAGTGTCTCGGCTGCGTTGGACTCCGCGTCGGGTGGCTCCTCGGCCCGCGGGAGCTGATCGACGCCTGCCGGGATCTGAAGGACTACACGACCCACTCGATGTGCTCGATCAACGATCGCCTCGCGCTGCTGGTCCTCCGGCGCTGGCAGGAGCTCGCCGGCAGATACCGCCAGTGGATCGCGGCGAACGTTCGAGAGTTCGCCTCCTTCCTGCAGCGTCATGAGGAGGCGATGGGCTGGGTCCCGCCCGAGGCGGGCATCGTGAGCTTCCCGTTCCTGCGGGACCGCGGCACGTCGACCCTCGACTATGCAAAGCGGCTGGCTGAAGAGCGCGACGTGTTCGTGCTGCCCGGCGACGCCTTCGGCTCCCCGGGGCATCTCCGGGTAGGTTTCGGCCTGCCGCCGGCGCACTTCGCGGAGGCGCTGGAGCGCTGGTCGAGCTTCGTCAAAGCACGGCGAGGGAGCTGAGCTATCATGACAGACGCTGAACTCTTCCGTTCGTTCTACTCTCCGCAGCTCTTTCGCGCGCAGGGTCATGCGCTGATCGATCAGCTCGCAGAGTACCTGGAGAAGGTGATCCCCTCCGATGGAACGCCTGCGCTGCCCGTGCTGCCGCCGCGGGCGGCGTCCGAGGTGCTCGCCGACTGGTCCGCGTCGCTGTCTCTCGAGCCGATCGTGGAGCGCGAGCCGGGCGAGCCGGCTGCCCTCGAACGGCTGCGGACGCTGGTGGCGCGGCTGCTCGCGGACAGCAACCATCTCCACCACCCGCGCTATGTCGGCCACCAGGCGACGCCGCCGCTGCCGCTCGCGGCCCTGTGCGAGATGATCGCCGCGCTGCTGAACAACGATATGGCGATCTTCGAGCTGGGGCCTGCGGCGACCGCCATCGAGCGCGCGCTGCTGCGCCTCCTGTCCCGGAAGCTCGGTCTCGCCGCGGGCTCGGACGGCGTGCTCACCTCGGGGGGCTCTCTCGGGAATCTGACGGGGCTCTTGACCGCGCGCCAGCAGGTCGCGAGGGACGGGCTCCCGCTGGCTGTGCTGGTGTCAGAGCAGGTTCACTACTCGGTCATCCGGGCTGTCCACCTCATGGGGCTGGGGGCCGAGGCGATCGTGCCGGTGCCGGTCGACGCCGATCACCGGCTGCGTGTGGCGGCCCTGCCTGACGCCCTGCGGGAGGCGGCGCGGCGCGGCCGCCGGCCGTTCTGCGTGGTCGCCACCGCTGGCACGACGGTCACCGGCGCGTTCGATCCGCTCCCCGAGATCGCGGCCTTCTGCGCGCGAAACGCCCTGTGGCTCCATGTGGACGCCGCGCACGGCGGAGCCGCGGCGTTCTCGGAGCGCTACCGCCCGCTCCTTTCGGGGATCGAGCTCGCCGACTCGGTGGTCTGTGACGGTCACAAGCTCCTGCTCATGCCCGCTCCGCTGACCGCGCTCTTGTTCCGGAACGGCCAGCACTCGTTCACGACCTTCAAGCAGGATGCCGCGTATCTCCTTGAAAAGGACTCTTCCGCAGACCCGTGGCTGGACGTCGCCGCGCGGACCGTCGAGTGCACGAAGCAGATGATGGGACTCAAGCTGTATATCTGCCTCTCCTGCTACGGGCCCCGCATCTTCGACGAGCACGTCACCCGGACGTTCGATCTGACCCGCCGCTTCGCCCAGCTCTTGCGGGCCAGCCAGGACTTCGAGGTCCCGGTGATGCCGAGCGCGAACATCCTCTGCTTCCGCTACCGGCCCGCGGGGGCAGGTGATCTCGATATTCTTCAGGAGAACGTTCGCCGGAAGATCCTGGCCTCGGGTGAGTTCTATCTGGTCAAGGCGCCTGTTGGTGGGGAGACCTACCTCCGTATCACTGTGAGCAATCCGTTGACCACCGAGGCCGACCTTCACGCGCTCGTCGCCGCCATCCGCAAGGCGGCTGCCCCCGACGCATCGTCGGAATTCACGCAACAGGAGGCCGGTGTCGAGCTGCTGCGCGCCCCGGAATGTCGGTCATGAGCGATGGAGTAAATACCGAAATGAAGACGCTCGCCTCGCCTCGCACCATCGTCAACTCATGGAATGAATGGGATCCCCTGAGGCACGTCATCGTCGGCGTCGCCACGAAGGGGTGCATTCCAGTCTCCGAGCCAGCCGTCGAGTACAGCTTTCCGCCGGAGAGCGGTATGGCCGGGAGGCGCGGTTACTGGCCCGAAGAGAGCATCGCGCGGGCCAACGAGGAGCTCGATAATCTCGCGAAGGTCCTCCGCGGGCGCGGCATCAGGGTCGATCGTCCGACTCCGATCGAGTTCAACCAGCCCGTCGTCACTCCGGACTTCGAGCACCCGTCGATGATCGGCTGCATGCCCGCCCGCGACGTGCTGCTCACGGTCGGCTCCGAGATCCTCGAGGCGACCATGTCGCAGCGGGCGCGGTGGTTCGAGTACCTCGCCTATCGCCCGTTGCTCATGGAGTACTTCGAGAACGACCCCAACATGCGCTGGTCAGCAGCGCCGAGGCCCCGGCTCGGTGCGTCGTCGTACAAGCCCGGTTACTTCGACGACATCTCGGTCTCGGACTTCAGCCGCATCGCCAGCAAGTCCGACGTGCAGGACTATGTGACCACCGAGGTCGAGCCTCTCTTCGACGCTGCAGACGCGACCCGTTGCGGTCGAGACATCTTCGTTCAGCACGGGTTCACCACCAACCTGAAGGGCATCGACTGGCTGCGGCGGCACTTCCCGGATCACCGCATTCACAGGGTGAATTTCCGAAACGATCCTGATCCCGTGCACATCGATTGCTCGCTCGTTCCGCTCCGGCCGGGGCTGATGCTGTCGAACCCGGCGCGTCCGCTCGTCATGGAGCCCGGCAAAGAGGCTCTCTTCAGGCGCAACGGATGGGAAATGGTGATGGCAGCCAAGCCCGCGTACTCTCGCCCGCAGCCGACGTGTTACTACAGCATCTGGTTGTCGATGAATTTCCTCACGCTCGACCCGAAGACGGTGATCACCGAGGAGACCGAGGTCTACCAGAACGAGCAGCTCTCGAAGCTCGGCTTCGAGGTCATTCCCATCCCCTTTCGTCACGCCTACCCGTTCGGCGGCAGCATTCACTGCGCGACGGCGGACGTGTACCGTGAGGGCACGTGCGAGGACCTGTTTCCCAGGCAGTGAGCGACGCGGGCCTCTCGGGGCTCGCCCAGAGCTCCTCGCCGGCTCGGCCGCGGAGCGCCGAGGATGGCCATCGCCGAGCGGCCTTCCCGGGCGGTCATGAACGTGGCGCGTCCCGCCGTGATCGGGCAAGATGCAGAGCGTGAGCGGTCCTGTGGCCAGGGCTCGATGGTCAGGGCCGGAGCCCAGGGTGCCGAGCCATGCGCCGGTCCGCGGTGGACGCCGTGAACTTGCCACGCCGACCGGCGGACGTAACGTCTCATGAACGGAAGAGATCGAGGCAGTCCCATGAGCGAGACGAACGGCAAGGCGATCGCAGCAGCGCTGGCCGCTGGCCAGCGGGACGAGGCGGGCGAATCGACAGGGGCCCGCGTTGAGGCGCGACCCGGACGCGCTGGTGGGCGCCGATGAGCCACGCCAGCGCCGTTCAGCCTGCGCGGGGGTTCCACAGGAGCCTTCGCGCGACCGTCTTCATGGCCACCGGGGCGGCGCTGCTCACATGGTCGCAGGTCGCGCTGCGGTTCCTCTCGGAAGCTCAGCCGGGCACCGGCGACGTCACCCTGGTGATGCTGGTCAATCTCTGGACGAACATCGCGCTCTTCGTGGTCGTCGCGCTCCGCCTCTCGCGCAGCAGCCGCCGTGTCCCGGTCGCCGCCCTCGTGGAGCGGCGCCTTCCGCTCGGCGCCTACGCCCTCTTCGACCTGCTCGGCATCACGCTGTTCCTCGTGGGCAGCCTGTTCCTCCCCCTCGCCACGAACTCGCTCCTCTATTCGCTCCACGTCGTCTTCACGCCCTTCCTCCTGTGGGTCGCCCTGCGCGAGACGCCTGGCACGAGGCGAGGTCTCATCGCGATCTGGGCCTTCGTCGGCGTGGCGATCTACTTCCACGAGGGGCTGTTGACCTACGACGCTCTCGACGGGTACCGCTGGCTGGCCCTGCTCTTGCCGCTCGCGGCGTCGGTGTTCATGTCCCTGGTCAACCTGAGCGCAGACCGCCTCCAGGACATCCCGTTCGAGTACATCCTCTTCTGCACGGCCGTCGTCGGCATCGTGGCCAGCGTCCTGGCGCTCGTGATCACGGGCTCCGGATCGATGATCCTCGGAGGCAGCCTCTGGTCGTCCTGGGACCAGCTCGTCCTCTCCGCTGGCGCCGGGGCCGGCGCCCAGCTCTGCATCGTCGCTGGGCTCACCTCGGGCAGCCTGATCGCGGCGGTGATCACCGAGTCGCTGACGGTGGTGCTCACCGGGATCGCCGGGGTCTTGTTCCTCCAGGAGTCAATCAGCCCGGCGCAGAGCCTCGGCATCGCCATCATCCTGTCGGCCATCGTCCTCATCAACCTGTCGAACCGGAGCCCCCGGGCCGGCGAGCCGGGGTAGCGAGGCTGCGCGCTCGGGGAGCGAACCGCCATGGCGCCAAGGACGCCAAGAAACCAGGTACATAGGAGGAAGAAATGCCGGGATGCCCCTTTCCCTCTCCGCTTGGCGGCCTTTTCGCCATGGCGGTTCTTCTGCTGATCCGGGGCAACTTCCCGCAGTAGTGCTAGCCACGCGCGCTCGACGACCTTCGGCCGGCGCGAACGGCGGCGCGTCAGCGCGACAGGTCGAGCTCGAAGACGGGGAGCAGCCGGCCAGGGATGCTGGCGGAGGGCTTCTCGCCGACGTGCCGCGCGCCGCAGGTCTCGTAAAACCGCGCGGCGTTCGGGTCGCTCTGGATCACGAGGACGCGGTACCCGCGACTCCGCGCTTCTTCGCGCGCGTGGGCCAGGAGCGCGCGGCCGAGACCGCGTCCGATCTCCGCCGGCTCGACGAAGAGGTGGCCCAGCTCCACCTCGGTGGAGCTCAGGGCCTCGAGCGTGTAGAACCCGAGCCGCTCGTCTCCGCGCAAGAAGACGAAGGTCGGGTGCTGCGCGATGTACGCCGGCGAGATCGAGAGCTCCGCGCGGCACGCTTCCAGGAACTCGCGCGAGTAGCCCCAGTGCGCCTTGGAGCGGAGGGCGAGCGCGCCGAGGAGCTCGGCGTCCTCTGGGCGAGCGGCTCGGATCACGGGAACCTCGTGCAGGCCGGCAGGGCTGCTACCGGCGCGAGAAGCGCATCGGCGCGGCGAGCAACGCGCGTAAAGCCTTGTATCCCGCCATCCCCGGGCGGAGAGCGTGCTGGAAGATGAGGCTCTATCAACAACTTATCCATGCACCGAAGGGGCCGCCGTCACTCCACAGCCTGCGGGGTGTCGAGAGGCACGAGGTGAGAAATGTCGGCTCCCGACGCGTCGCCCGACGTCATCCCTGTCCGGCGGGTGGAGGGGCACCGTGCGCGCACCTGGCGATGCCGCCGTCGGGGCGCCCCGACCCGCAGCTCGGCTCCGCGGGTTTCGTGCCTCACTCCGAGCGCGGCTCCCACCGCCAGGCCAGGACCACGATGAGCGCCGTGCACGCGAGCTCGATCGTCGCGAAGAAGAGATAATAGCCGGTGGTAGAGCCGAACGAGAGCGTCCCCGCGACGGCCGCGGTCTTGATGATGCCGGCGACGATGTTGGCCCACCGATTGGCCCGATGCGGCAAGACGCGCGACAAGAGCGTCATCGCGATCGGGATTTCCATGAGCACGGCGGCGCCGAAGAGGAACTCGCGGGTGATCCGGAGCGAGTCGACCTGGCCGCGCAGGTACTGCGCCAGGAGCGTGGAGTCCATCAGTCCCATGACGTCGGCATAGAGGTAGTTGAACATCGCGAAGACCCACAGCGCCGAGAGGAGGCGTTTCATGTCCCGGGGCGGCGGGTGGATCGCGGCGGACGGCGTCGACAGCGTGCGTTCCGTGTGCGGCATGCGGCCAACGTAGCGGATCGTCCGCGTTCAGTTGCTGATTGAATCGGCAGATTCGCTGTGCAACGCTGCACAGGTGGACTGGGACGACCTGCGGCACGTGCTCGCCCTCTCGCGGCACCGGACGCTGAGCCGAGCTGGCGTCGAGCTCCGGACGACCCACACGACGGTGGCGCGCCGCATCCGAGCGCTCGAGGAGCGCCTGGGAGTTCGGCTCTTCGCGCAGATGCCCGACGGCTACGAGACCACGGCGGCGGGCCAGGACGTGGTGGAGGTCGCCGAGCGGACCGAGGCCGAGCTGCTCGCGCTCGAGGCGCGCGTGCTCGGCCGGGATGCGCAGCTCCAGGGAAAGCTTCGCGTGTCCACGATGGACATGCTCTTTCGTGTATATCAACCGGCGTTCTCGTCGTTCAACGAGCGCTATCCGGGCATCGAGCTGACGGTCGCCGCGGGCGACAGTGAGGTCAGCCTGCCGCGCCGCGAGGCGGACATCGCGCTGCGCATGACGAGCTCGCCCTCCGAGCACCTCGTGGGACGCAAGGTTGGCCGCATCCAGTTCGCGGTATACGCGAGCAAGGCCCTCGTCGAGCGCGCGGGACCGCAGGCGAGGTACTCCGACTTCCCTTGGATCCACTGGGACGAGCGGCTCGACCCGCGCTGGCTCGACGCGTGGCTGGCGGCGAACGTTCCGGACGCGCGCATCGCGATACGGGTGGATTTCAGCTCGATGGCGATCCAGGAGGCGGTCGCCGCGGGCATGGGCGCGCACTTCCTCGCCTGCATCGCGGCGGACGGCGACCCGCGGCTCGCGCGCATCGGCCCGATCGATCCCGCGTACGACCGCGATCTCTGGCTCCTCACGCTCCCCGAAGTGAAGAACGTGAACCGCATCCGCGCGTTCATGGATCACATGACCGAGGCCCTGTCGGTCTGACGCCGCGCTCGCACGCCAGCCGCGCGAGAGCTCACGCTGGGCCATCGCTCACCTGCCGGGGTGACCTCTTGCGCCTGTTCTGCTCGCGCCCCGGGAGCGCCTTGCTCCGCGCACGCCCCAGCGGACTCCGCACCGTGTCCTCCAGGCAATGTGGGTACCCGCGGTGCGGTTACGGAGAGGCCTTCTCCTGGCCCAGCTCTACCGGGATGGCGGCGAGGCCGCGCACGCCGGGATTCATCCGCCACGTCAGCGGGGCAGAGGAGAGCTCGGCCTCCGGGAAACGGCGGATGAAGGTGGCGATCGCCGTCTGGGCCTCCACCCGGGCCAGCGCGGCGCCGGCGCAGTAATGGACGCCCAGGCCGAAGGAGATGTGACGGATGTCCGTGCGGTGGAAATCGAGATGATCGGGGTCGGGGAACTGCGCGGGATCGCGGTTCGCCGCGCCGAGCACCAGGAAGGCGCGATCGCCCTTCGGGATCCGCGCGCCGTCGAGCTCGATGTCCTCCAGCGCCACCCGGCTCATCCACTGCACCGGGGAGTCGTAACGGAGCAGCTCCTCCACCGCCGGGCCGATCAGCATCGGCGACCCGCGGAGCTCGTCGCGCGCGGAGCGGTGGCGGAGCAGCGCGAGCAGGCCATTGCCGATGAGGTTCTTCGTCGTCTCATGGCCGCCGAAGAGCAGCATGCAGCACGTCGAGAGCAGCTCCTGCTCGCCGAGGATCATGCCCTGCTCCTCCGCGACGAGGAGCTGACTCAGCAGGTCGCTCCCGGGGCTCTGCCGGCGGGACGCGATCACGCCGCGGAAATAGTCCTCCAGCTCGGCCACGGCGGTCAGCGCGCCGCCGGCGATCTCCAGCGTCGGCCGGCCCGCGCCGAGGAAGCCGCCGAGCGCGTTGGACCAGCCCTTCAGCTTGTGGCGATCCTCGGCGGGCACGCCGAGCACCTCGCCGATCACGAGCAGCGGCAGGAGGTCGCCGAGATCGCGCAGGATGTCCATCTGCCCCGCCGGGGCGACCGCGTCGAGCAGCTCATTGACGAGCGCCTCCACCCGCGGACGCAGCCCCTCGACGAGCCGCGGCACGAACGCCTTGTTGATGAGCGAGCGGATGCGCGTGTGCTCCGGCGGATCGAGCAGCAAGGCCCACGACGCCAGGTTGCGGCGCAGGGGCTCGAGCCGCTGCCGCACCTCGTCGGGCAGCTTCGTCACGAAGGCGCTCGAGCGCTTCGCCGAGAGCCGCGGGTCGCGGAAGCCCGCGGCGACGTGGTCGTAACGGGTGACGAGCCAGCCGTTGTAGCCCGCGCTGAAGTACACCGGCGCTTCCTGGCGCAGCCTTGCGTAGACGGGGTACGGATTCGCGAGGGTCTCCGGCGATTGAAGGCGGAAGGGGTCGAGATCGGCGTCCGCCGACGGAGTGGCCGCGGGCGCTGCGTCGGGCTTCGGTGCGTCGGGCGAGTTCATCGAGCCAGGGTACGACGGTCGCGACCGCTTTGGAACCGGCGCGGCCCGCCCCCGCGAGCGCCCGTCCGGCGGGCCCGGCAGACCTGGGCCGCGCGCGGGCGAGGGGGGCGCGGGGGCCGCGCCTCCCCTCCTCGCGACGCCGGCGCGGCTAGGCCCAGAGCTTGATTCCGCCGAGCAGGCCGGCGATGTTGTCCACCACGACGACGTTCTCGGGCAGCCGCGAGGCGTCGAGCAGGCGCGCATTGCCGCCGCCGAGGTAGAGCTTGCGGTAATTGAAGATCGGCTCGATCTGCGCGATCATCTGGCGCACGCGCTTGTTCCAGCGCTTCGGACCGATGCGCTTGCACTCGGCGTCGAACACCCGGTCCTCGTACTTCAGGTCCCGCTTGCCGTACGGGTGGTGCCCGAGCTCGAGGTTCGGCACGTAGTGGCCGTCGATGTACAGGGCGCAGCCGAGCCCCGTGCCGAAGGTGAGCACCATCTCGAGCCCCTTGCCCTCGATGACGGCGAGCCCCTGGATGCCCGCGTCGTTGGCGACGCGGGCAGGCCTCCCGAGGCGGCGCTCGGCGGCCTCGGCGAGCGGGTAGCCCTTCCACTTCTCGTTGTCGAGGTGGGGCGCTGTCTTGGTCACGTTCTCCATCACGACGCCGGGAAAGCCAATCGAGACCCGATCGAACTCCCCCTGCGCGCGGGCGATGTCCGCGATGACGTCGAGGATGGGCTCCGGCGAGGCCGGCTGGGGCGTCGGCACGCGCACGGGGTCCGTCATCGGAGTCCCCTGCTCGTCGAGGATGGTGGCCTTGATCCCAATTCCGCCGATATCGATACAAAGCGTGCGCATGGATCCCTCTGTGTTCCCCCGGAGCACTTCCTCCGGGGCTGTCGCGGAGGCGTCTGCGCGCCCGCGATCGCGGCGGACATAATCTAGAGCTCTGGCGGAGTGTCAACTGGCGCCGCGACGCCGCGGGCGCGCGCGCCCGGAGCGGCGCTCCGCGCCTGGGATCCGGCCGCCGCCGCGCCCTTGCCGCGGGCGCGGGCGCAGACGCCGCCGCCGCCGCATCCCGGCCCTCCCGCGCTCCCGGCGCCGTCCCGCGCCGGCGACGCGCGTTCGGGGTGCAGGCTAGGGCGAGCCGCACGTATCGCAGGCGACGCTCGCCGGGGCCTCGCCGTTCACGAGGCTGTCGAGCCAGCGCACGAGCCGCGTCCCGCCCGACTCGACCGTGTAGAACTCCGGCCGCCAGAGGATGCAGTGCGCGCTGCCGGGGGCGAGAAACGAGCTGAAGTTCGCCGTCGACGCATCGAGATCGGCGACCGACGCCCTCATGGCGTCCGACCAGGCCTGGACGTCGCCGCCGCCCATCGCCTTGAAGAAGAAGCTCTGATCATCGTCGTAGAGCGTGTTGTACTGCGACAGGCGCATGTCGGGGTAATGGTCGCCGATGGCCTCGTAGAGCACCGACAGCCTCGCGAGCTCGGCCGGATCGAGGCCGGTGATCCACGTGGGATAAGCGCCCTGGGGCTTCCACGAGGGGAAGCTGTCCTTGAAGAACGAGTCGGTGATGATCCCCGCGCCGCTGTCGGCGAACTGGACCACGGAAGCGCTCTTGTAGTGCTCCCGCAGGTGCGCGGACCACATGATCGAGCCGTACGCGCCCGCGCTGCAGCCCGTCACGAAGATCTTCTCGGGCGCGGGCACGTTCTCGTAGACCCAGCCGAGCGCCGCGCGCACGTTGATGGCGCCCTTGTGCTGGATGGTGACGGCCTGGTCCCCTTCTCCATAGGTGGCCGTGTTGTCGCCCCAGTGGATATCCCCGGTGCAGTAGGGAATGTAGACATGGTGCCAGTCCCTGAAGGGGTTGTCCGGGTTCTCATGATCGTAGATCCCCGTCGCGCCCTGCTGGTCCACCACCGTGGCATCCTCGGTGACCGTCTCTTGAAAGAGCGCACCTGCGGCGGAGCAGGTGGTCTGGTTCCAGCACGCGCCGCCGCCGCGGAACTCGACGATGAGGCGGTTGACGGTGCCCTGGCGGACGAAGTACTTGAACGGATCGCCGCGCGAGCACGTGGTCTCGCCGCCCGGCTCGATGGTGTTCCACCCGGGCGGCAGGCTCTGGATTCCGGCCCGTGGCGTGCTGCTCGGGCTTTCGTCCTTGGCGGACGGGCCGCCACAGCCGAGGAGGGCGAACAGGCACAGCGGGAGCTGAACTTGAAGGAACGAGAGGGCCTTGATTCGCATGATTCCGGAGAATAGCACTCCGCGACTCGCGGGCTTCTCCGCCGGAGACGGCCGCCGGGCATGATGCTCCGCGCTATGGCGGCGGGGCGTGCTCTGCCCAGAGCTGGGCTGCGGCCGCGCTGACGGCGCGCCGGATCGACCCCTCGTCGAGGCGGGCTCGGTCGCGCGGCGCGAGCACCGCGCAGATGGCGAGCGCGGCGATGTAGAGGGCGCCGATGAGCCCGACCCAGCGCAGACCGGACGCCCCCAGCCGCGAGATGATCTCGATGGGCACGATCTGCGCGCGGATCTGGACCGATCCGATCACGAGCACGGCGCGGTCTCCCTCCTGCAGCTCGATGTCGGCGGGGCCGGTCAGCAGGCGTCCGAGCCCGTCGGCGCCGTGGACGCGCGCCCGGGTCCGGCGCGGCACGTGCAGCACGTAGCGGGCGCCGGTCACCTCCGCGATGACCGGGGCTGCCCTGTCGAGCTCTGCTGACGGCACGCGCGCGATGGACGAGGGCGTGTCGCCGATGTACGCCCGCCCCTCGGCGAGCATGTGGCGGACGCCGATCACGTCCTTGCCTCGGACGGCCACGAGCTCGAGCGCGCGCCGCGCGGTGGAGCTCGTCGCGGGCGGCCGCGATCTCCGGTCGCTTACAGGTTCGGCCCTGGATGCCTCGTTAGGCCCTTTCGCCATACTCTACAGCCCCCTTCATCGGCCACTGGCAGGGCTCGACTCAGCATGTCACCCGTGGACGTGCCCTCGGCGGCGCCGCCCCGCGCGCTTCCGCATCACTCCCCTTCCCTGGCTTCCCTGGCACGGAGCGTTCCGCGGCCAAGCGCGCAAAGACGTGGCGCTCCGGCGGTCTCTTCCCTCCCGCGCGCGGTCCGGCGGAGGCGCCGTGTGCCCGGCGGGCGGAGGCTTGACGAGTGCGTCCCGGGGCCCGGCAGGTGGACCGGAGCTCGCGCTCGACCTTGACGTCCGGCGCGAGCTCGTCGCGATGGCGGGGTGGAGGGGACGCGCGCTGCGCGGGAGCGCAGCGGCGCGCTGGACTGCCTAGTTCCGCCCGCCAGAAGTCCGGCCAGGGTTGGCCGGACTTCTGCGCCGCTTCGCGGCGGCTTCGCGCGGGCGGACCTAGCTTTGTTTCCTCGGGGCTCCGCCCCGCTCCGCACCCCGGCGTCCGCTTCGCGGCCGCTCTAGTTCCGCGTGTCAGCAATCCCTGGCGGGATTTCTGACACGCGGAACTAGCTTTTCACGGGGTCACGTAGCAGACATCGAGGCGCGGCCGCTCGGCGGCGATGGGCTCCTCGCTCGAACGGAGGGTCCGCTTGCCCGGGCCGACCTCGCGCAGGAGCACGCCGTGGTTGTCGAGCGCGCCCGAGACCCAGTCCTGGACGAGCGCCGTCACGTCGCAGGACACCGTGGCTGTCCGGTTGGCCGGCACCACGAGCGACGCCTCGACGGCCGGATCGAAGGCGCCGTTCAGCGTGTTGTACGTGACGGTGGCCTCGGACCAGGGCGCCGTGATCGCGTGGACCTCCAGCGTCGCCGCCGTGGCGGCGTACAGCGCCCTCACCGAGAGCGTCGCGCCCTCGATGGTCGCGTCCTCCGGGATCGCGCCGAGGTTGAAGGCGACGAGGCTCGTCTTCACGCCGCCGCCGGAGGACCCCGTGAAGAGCCCGGGGTACGAGCCCGAGCTCGTGTTCGGCTCGGAGGACGAGATGAAGGAGTCAGCGGCTCCGCCCACGCCGCCGCGGTAGATCGCGACGCAGACCGGATCGCAGGCATTGCCGTCGCCGTCGCCGTCGTCGTCGCCCTGCCCCGGGTTCGCGTCGCCAGGGCAGTTATCGCACAGGTCGCCGACCCCATCGGCGTCCGCTTCCGCCTGATCGGCGTTCGGTGCGAGGAGGCAGTTGTCGCACGCGTCGCCGACCCCATCGGCGTCCGCGTCCGCCTGATCAGCGTTCGGTGCGAGGGGGCAGTTGTCGAGGCTGTCGCTCACCGCGTCGCCGTCGCCGTCGACCCACGCCGGGATGTCGACCTCGAACGAGGCGCTCGCCGCGTTGCCCGCCGCGTCGGTCGCGCTGCAGGTGACGGTCGTGAGGCCGACCGGCAGCACGTCGCCCGGCGCCGGCGAGCAGCTCACGGCGACCGGGCCGTCGACGGCGTCGAGCGCGACGGCGGTGAAGGCGAGCTCTGCGCCCCACGGCCCCTCCGGCTGCACGGTCATCGACCCAGGGATGGAGAGGACCGGCGCTCGCGTGTCCTCGACGACGACGGCGAAGGTGCCGTAATCGAGGTTGCCGGTGGCGTCGAGCGCGTAGCAGTGGACGATTGTCACGCCGATCGGGAGGGTGCTCCCCTCGGGCGTCGTGCAGATCACGGGGACGGCGCCGTCGACGTCATCGATCGCGGAGACCGTGAAGGTGGCCGCCGCGCCGTTCTCGCCGGTCGCCTCGATCACGAGGTCGCCGGGCACGGAGAGCGTCGGCTCGGTCGTGTCGCCGACCGCGCCGGTGCCGCAATCGAGCCGCAGATCCAGGTCGAAGACCGGCGGCGGGATGAGCATGACAGCGCTCTCGACATACGGCTGCTCGGCGCTATCGGGCGCGTGGCAGCCGGGCTTCTCGGCGCGGACCTTGTAATAGCCGGTGAGGACATCCCAGCCGAAGTGCCCCTCCGCGTCGGAGGTGCTCGGGTTTTCGCGGTTCATGGGCGACATGATCGCGCTCCCGTCCGGCACGACGGTGAACGAGCCCGGAGCGCCTGTGTCGGAGCGGAGGAGCGTGACCGTGGCCCCTTCGATGGGCGCGCCGCCAACGGTCCGGATCCACCCGCTCGGGTCGATGTAGATCGGGAAGCTGAAGCTCGAGGTCGTCGGGCCGCACTGCGTCCGGAGGAGGACGGTGGCCGCCCCGTGGTTGGGATAGAAGGGCGGGATCACGGCGCGGAACTGGCCGTTCCCGTCGAGCTGCATCGGGCCTGCGGCGAAGGTGAGGCTGCCGAACTTCACGTCGTAGCTCGCGGTCCCGCCAGCGCAGCCGGGCGCGGTCAGCGTGGTTGGATCGTGCCAGTAGACGACGGGGACATCGCCGCCGCCCGGGGAGGAGGGCTGGAGATCGACGCCCGCTGGCGGCGCGGTCGGCTTGCCCAGCTGGAGCTGCTGAGGCCCGTAGATGGGGGCCGGCGCCACGTCGAGCACGCTCTGGACCAGGTTCGACCCCGCCGGCGGGAACGCCGTGATCCGGTACGCCGTGATCGTGGGCATGCGGTTCGCCGTGAACTCGCCGAGCGCGTTGGTCGTCCCGTACCACGGGCAACGGCCCTGCGTCGCGCTCTCGCAGATCTGCACGGGCGCGCCGGCCACCCCCACCACTTGACCCGCGTCGTCCAGGGCCGTGACGCGCCCCTGGATGACCCCGTCCCCGTCGTTCAGGCTGCCGTTCCTGACCGAGTAGAGGTAGCGCCCTTGCTGGAGCGACCTCTCGCTGTGGCTGACGAGCGCATAGGAAAGGTCCGTGTCGATGAAGATATCCGTGACGTCCGGATCCGAGAGGAGCTGGACCTTGTTCTTCGCCAGCTCGTAAGCCCCGCGCGGGTGTGTGCCGTCCGGGAGCACGCCGGGCGCGTAGCCCACGCGGGCCGTCTCGCCGCCGAGCCCTCCGACGCCGCCGCTCGCCGAGCCGGCGTTCCACTGGATCTGGTCATAGTTGAAGAGGACGTCGAAGTCCCCCTTGGCGCGATAAACAGAGTTTTGCAGCGGATCGCAGTCCGGGTCGGCGGGGTCGCAGGCCGGGGGCGGAGTACACTCCGGCGCGGTGGGATTGCAGTTCGGCGGAGGACAGGCCGGGTCGGCGGGGTCGCAGACCAGGTCGGTGCACGGCGGCTCGCCGGCGTCGCAGGTGTGGGCGTCCACGAGCAGGAGCTGGAAGAGGTTCAGTCGGTCGGTGCTGGCCGAGTAGTAACCGACGCCCGCCGCGCTCCCCGAGCTGGGGTCGAAGCTCGCCCACACAGCGCAGAAGGCTCGCCGGCCGTCGCCGGGGAGCTTCTCCACCACGCCCCAGTGGGCGAGCCCCGAGCCCGGGCCCGTCGTGTCCACGTCGGCGAAGAAGGGAGCGATGATGGCGCGGTCCGTGCTCTCGAGCGGGAATGGCGTGAAGACGTTGAGCGGACCGTCGAAGGTGACGTTGCCGTTGTTGTTGACGTAAACGCTGTTGTAACGAATATCGAAGAAATTGACTTCGAACGGAAGCCCCTGCACGCCGCTCGACCCGTCGTCGTTCGGCGGCAGCATGTTCTCGAAGCAGCCCTCGTCATAGATCACCGCGTTCGGCCCGACGGCGAGCGCCTCGCTGGGTAGACACCAACAAAGCACCACTGCGCCGGCGGTCCCCCACCGACCAACATTGCGCGTCATCCTATCCTCGCTTCGCCTCACACACAAAGAGGCGCGATGATAATGCATGCTCGCGCGCGACGATGGAATCCTTTTTTGTCTGCGGGGCGCCGTTTATCAGCGCAGCGCGCATCGCCGCGCATCGCCGCGCATCGCCGCGCATCGCAGCGCATCGTCTCAGGTTCAGGTCAGGCGCGGGCGCATCGAGCGGATCTCGTTTGAAGGACAATGGAATTCGCTGCCCCTGGAGAAGTGAGTCTCGTCCCTGTCCTCGCCGCTCGTCCTCGTTTTCGCTCTCCGCCCCGGAGTACTCCGCTCACGATGGAATTGCGCGGGAGACACCTGCACCTTGACGCCGTTTCCAGCGCCTGGCTCTCATGGCGGCATGATGCGCGTGCCCATTTCGCCGTGCGAGACCGTGTCAGCCCGTACTGGCCTGCTGCCGGGATTGCTGCTCGCGGCGCTCGCCGCGGCGTGCTCGCCTCCGGAGCCGCCGGCGGCCGAGGTGCTCTCGGACCGGTTCCCCGCCGTGGCAGCGCGCGTGGTCGCTCGAGGTGACGAGATGGTGGAGCGGAGCGCCGTCTTCACCCTTGCGGAGGGTCGTGCCGCGGGGCGCCTCGCCGTGGAGGTGCCTCACGACGCGGCAGCTCCGGTCCGCTTTCGCCTCCCCGGCGCCGGAGGGTGCGCCGGCCCAGCGGCGGTGTGCCCGGACGCGCTGGAGATCCGGGTGCGCGAGGCGGGCGCGCGAGGATTGGTGACGCGCGCAGGCCGCGCGCTCGCCCACCGGCGGCCCGGAGCGACCTCGTTCTGGACCGTTGAACCCGGCGCGGCCGAGGAGTGGCTGCTGCTCGAGGCGGACGCAGTCCAGCGCGGCGCCCCCGTGGCCTCATGGCATGTCGAGGGGGCGACGCTGCGCCAGGCGGGCGACGTGGTGCTCGCGGTGGACGCGGCCGGCGTCCCGCGGCTGCGCGTGACCGCGCCGGAGGCCTACGCCAGGGGGGGCGAGCGTCCCGTCGGCGCGCGCCTGTCGGTGGATGGCGAGACGCTCGCGCTGCACGTCGACGCCGACGGAGAGGCGGTGCTCGTCGACCCCCTCTGGGAGCAGGTCCCCGCGGCGATGAGCGCGGGGCGCCGGGAGCACACCGCGACCCTGCTCGCGGAAGGCACGAGGGCCGGCCAGGTCCTCATCGTGGGCGGGTACAACGGGGCAGCCGCGCTGAACACCGCGGAGCTGTATGACCCGCTGACGAACAGGTGGTCGCCCACGGCGACGATGGGCGCCACGGGACGTTACCAGCACACCGCGACCCTGCTGCGCGATGGGCGCCGGGTGCTCGTCGCGGGCGGGCGCAGCGGACCGAGCTTCGTGGGGACGGCGCAGATCTACGATCCCGACGCCAACACCTGGACGAGCGCCGGGGAGATGGGCAATCGCGCGTCCCACACCGCGACGCGCCTCGATGACGGCGACGTGCTCGTCGCGGGCGGGATCGACGGCACCAGCGTGATCGGCGACGCGCGGCGCTACGATGCCGAGACGGGCGCGTGGTCGGCCGCGGGGAGGATGGGCGCGCGCTACACGCACACCGCCGTCGGGCTGACCGATGGGACGGTGCTTGTCGCGGGCGGGTACTCCACCAGCTACCTGGACACCGCGGAGATCTACGACCCGGCCACCAACGCGTGGTCGCCGACCGACAGCCTGACGACGGCACGGCGATCGCACAGCGCGACGCTCCTGCCGAACGGGGACGTCCTTGTCGCCGGCGGCGACAACGGGGCGCACCTGAGGAGCGCGGAGCGATACGATCTCCGGACGCGGACATGGCTGCCCGCCGGCGACATGCCTGCTGCGCGCAGCAGCCACGCCGCGGCGCTGCTCATCTCGAACAGCGCGGTCCTGGTCACCGGCGGCTTCAACGGCAGCTATCTCGCCTCGACAGCGCGGTACGACCTGGCGAGCGGGGTGTGGTCGGGGGCCGAGGACATGCGGGCCGCCCGCGGTTACCACACGCTGGTGGCGCTTGGCGACGGTCGGCTCCTGGCGGCGGGAGGACGGAACACGACGGCGGCCCTCACGAGCGCCGAGCTCTATCTCCCCGAGTCGCCCGACGGCGCGCCCTGCCGCGGCAGCGGCGAGTGTCGGAGCGGCGCCTGCGTCGACGGGGTCTGCTGCAACATCGCGTGTGGCGGGGGCGACCCCGACGACTGTCAGGTCTGCAGCGTCGCGGCCGGCGCGGCCGTGAACGGCGTGTGCGGGCCGCGCGCCTCGGGGGAGGTCTGCCGCGCCGCGGCCGGGAGCTGCGATGTCGAGGAGCGCTGTAACGGCAGCGCCGCCGCGTGCCCCGCCGACACGTTCGCGCCGGCCACCGCCGTTTGCAGGCCGGCGGCGGGCCCCTGCGACGCCGCCGAGCGCTGCACCGGCAGCTCTACCGCGTGCCCCGCTGATGCCTTCGCGCCTGCGACAGACGTCTGTCGTCCGGCGGCGGGCCCCTGCGACGCCGCCGAGCGCTGCACCGGCAGCTCCACCGCGTGCCCCGCCGACGCGTTCGCGTCGGCCGCCACCGTGTGCAGGCGGGCGGCGGGCCCCTGCGACGCGACCGAGAACTGCACCGGCACGGCCGCCGACTGCCCCGCGAATGTCTTCGTGCCTGCGACCGACGTCTGCCGGCCAGCGGCGGGCCCCTGCGACGCGGCCGAGCGCTGCACCGGCAGCGACGGCGCGTGCCCTGCCGACGCCTTCGCGTCGGCCGCCACTGTGTGCAGGCGGGCGGCGGGGCCCTGCGACGCGACCGAGAGCTGCACCGGCAGCGACGCCGAGTGCCCTGCGGACGCCCTCGCGCCGGCGACCGCCGTCTGCCGGCCGGCGGCGGGGCCCTGCGACGTGGCCGAGCGCTGCACCGGCAGCGACAACGCGTGCCCCGCCGACGCCCTCGCGGCGGCGGAGACCGAGTGCGCGCCCGGCGCCTGCACCGACGACGCGACATCGAGCGTTCCGCCGAGCGTCTGCACCGCGGACGGCGCCTGCGTCGAGCGCGCTGCCGTGGACTGCGGCCTTTACGCCTGCGCGGGCGGCGAGTGCCTGACCAGGTGCTCGAACCACGAGCAATGCGACGCGGACGCCTACTGCGACGCCTCGGTCTGCAGGGCGAAGAAGCCGCTCGAGGCGCCTTGCGCGGCGGCCGTCGAGTGCGCCGAGGGCGCCTGCATCGGCGGCACCTGCTCGCTCGACGGCGATAGCGACGGCGTCATCGACGCGGCCGACAACTGCGTCGACACGCCGAACACAACGCAGACCAACAGCGACGACGATCCCGAGGGCAACGCGTGCGACGACGACGACGACGATGACGGCAAGCTGGACCCGGAGGACGCCTGTCCCACGGTCGCGGACGCGGGCAGCACGTCGGACCAGGCCTGTGGCTGCGACCCGCCCAGGCAGGACGGCGACGCCTGTGATGACGGCAATCCCTGCACCCAGGTGGATACCTGCCGCGCGGGGCGCTGCGTCGGCGGAGACCCGTTCGTGTGCGCCCAACCCGACCCGAGCACGTGCAGATTCGCGGCCTGCGAGAGGCAGAACGGCGCGTGCGTCGAGCGCAACAAGCTCGAGAGGGCGCCGTGCCCTGGCGGGATCTGCATCGCCGGCGGCTGCTTGCCCGACGACCCTGCCGGCAGCGGAGGCGCCGGCGAAGGCGGTGGCCCGGGCAGCGGCGGCAGCGGCGGCGGGCTGGGCGGGGCCGAGCCAGGGGCGGGCGGAGCCGCTGGCGGTGGTGCAGACGGAGGTGGCACCGGGCCGGACGGTGCAGCGACGGGCGGCGCTGGAGGCAGCGCGGCCGGCGCCGGGGAGGCCTCCGGCGATGGCGGGAAAGGGGAGCTCCGGCTCCGCGGCAGCGGCTGCGCCAGCAGCGCTGGCGCGAGCGGCAGCGGCGCGAGCGGCGCCGGGTACGGTCCGCTGTGGCTCGCTGCGGGGCTGCTCCTCTCGCGCCGGCGGCGCCGCGTGGCCAGCGTGGCACCGCGACGCACGGCGGCCTCGTGAGCCGGGCGACCTCCGCCCCCCGATCCCGAGATCAGGCGGTCCATTCTGGAACGCGCTGTCCAGAATGCGCGCCACCTCGCCTGGCTCTCCCCGCGCCGTAGCGCTGGTCTAGCCCGAGAACCGGGGGGCGGCGCCCGCCGCGCGCAGGCGGTCCATTCTGGAACGCGCTGTCCAGAATGCGCGCCACCTCGCCTCCGTGGAAGCGGTGCCCGCCGCGCGGGCGGTCCATTCTGGAACGCGCTGTCCAGAATGCGCGCCACCTCGCTCCGTGGAGGCGGTGCCCGCCGCGCGGGCGGTCCATTCTGGAACGCGCTGTCCAGAATGCGCGCCACCTCGCCTCCGTGGAGGCGGTGCCCGCCGCGCCCGGAGACGCGCTCCCCGGAGCGCTCCATCCCGCTCGGCCGTTGGGCTCGCCGGCCCCCTGAGCCCATCGGTCGCGCTCCACCCCGCTGCCCGGCGCCGCGCGCGGGGACGCCGCGCCCTATTTCGTGGCGCCCACCCCGCGCTGGTGTAGATCGCCGCCCGTGAGGAAACGCCCCCTCGGCAAGACGACCCTCCAGGTTTCGGAGCTCGCCCTCGGCACCTGGGGCCTCTCCAGCGACGGCTACGGCCCGGTCTCCGAGGTCGAGGTCGATCGCGTCATCGACCGCGCGCTCGCCGTCGGCATCGACCTCTTCGACACGGCCGACGTCTACGGCCGCGGCGAGATGGAGCGCCGCCTCGGCAAGCGGCTGAAGGGCGCCGGCCCGACGTTCGTCGTCACCAAGATCGGCACCGATCTCGAAGGCCTCCCGACGAAGCGCTTCGACCCGGCCTACCTCCGCACCGCGTTCGAGCGGTCCCAGGAGCGGCTCGCCCGCGACGTGGTCGACGTCGTCCTGCTCCACAACCCCACCGTGGCCGCGATGAGCTCGAAGGAGCCCCTCGCCTTCCTGAAGGAGCTCAAGCAGGCCGGGAAGATCCGCGCCTTCGGCGTGAGCGCCGGCTCGGCGGACGTCGCCCGCTCCGCGCTGCGCGACGAGGTCGATCTCATCGAGATCGCCTACAACGCCTTCCTCCCCGGCGACCTCCACGAGGTCGCCGGCGACGTCTCCGAGAGCGGCGCCGGCGTCCTCGCCCGCTCGGTGCTCGCGCACGGGCTGCTCGCCGGCCAGTGGAGCCCCGACCGCGAGTTCTACTCCGACGATCACCGCGTCCACCGGTGGACCCGCGACGAGTTCAGGACCCGCATCCGCCAGCTCGACGCGCTGCGGCCGATGGTCACCGGCGCCGTCGTCTCGCTCCGCGCGGTCGCGCTGCGCTTCGTCCTCGCGAACAACATCGTCTCGTCCGCCGTGCTCGGCCCCCGCTCGGTCGCGCAGCTCAACCAGCTCGTCCGCGAGGCCGGCATGCCCCCCTACCTCCACGAGACGACGCTCATGGAGCTCTCCGGGCGCCTCAAGCAGGCCGGCATCGAGGTGTGAGCAGGATGAACCAGAACGACAGGGAGCTCGACGAGATCGTCCGCATCGCGCGCGCGGCGGCGGCGATCGTGATGGACGTGTACGCGACGCCGTTCACGGTCGAGATGAAGGGCCCTGGCGACCCGGTGACCCGCGCCGATCGCGAGGCGAACGCGCTCATCTGCAGCGCGCTCGAGGCCGCGTTCCCCGGTGAGGCGATCCTCGCCGAGGAGAGCGTCCCGGCGGCCGACGAGCTCGCCGCGCGCTTCCGGCAGGAGCGGGTGTTCTTCGTCGACCCGCTCGACGGCACGCGCGAGTTCGCGGACCGGAACGGCGAGTTCGCCGTGATGATCGGGCTCTCGGTCCGCGGCCGCGCCGCGCTCGGCGTCGTGGTGATGCCCACGACCGGCGAGGCGCTGGCGGGCCGCGCCGACGCCGACGCAGGCCTCGCCTTCCTCGAGGCGAAGGACGGCAGCCGCCGCCCGCTCCGGGTCTCGTCCGTGGGCGCGCCGGCCGACGCGACGCTGGTCGTCTCGCGGTCGCACCGGCCGAAGGAGATCGAGCCGCTGCTGGCGCGGCTCGGCATCACCAGGGTCGTCCCGTGCGGCTCGGTCGGCGTGAAGATCGCGCGGATCGCGACCGGCGAGGTCGACCTCTACGTGCACGGCGGCGGCGGCGCCAAGCTCTGGGACAGCTGCGCGCCCGAGGCCGTGCTCCGCGGCGCGGGCGGTCGCTTCACCGATCTCTCCGGCGCGCCCATCGACTACGCCGGCCCCGGGCTCAAGCTCGCCCGCGGCATCATCGCCTCGAACGGCGCCCTCCAGGACGCCGTCGTCGCCGCGGCGAGGTCGGAGCTCGGCTGAGGCGCGATGCGGGCCGAGGCGGAGATCGTCATCATCGGCGCGGGGATCATGGGCCTCGCGATCGCCTACAACCTCGCGCGGCACCACGGCGTCACGGACGTCGTCGTCGTCGATCGGGGCTACCTCTGCGGGGGCGCCAGCGGCCGCAACGGCGGCGGGGTGCGGGCGCAGTTCTCGAGCGAGGGGAACATCCGGCTCATGCAGGAGAGCATCCGCATCTGCCGGGACTTCGCCCGCGAGATGAAGATCAACGTCTGGTTCCGGCAGGGCGGCTATCTGTTCCTCGTGCGCAGCGAGGCTGGCCGCCGGACGCTCGAGAAGAGCGTCGCCGTGCAGAACGCGTGCGGCCTCGGGACGCGGATGCTCACCGCGAACGAGGCGCGCGCGATCGTGCCCGAGCTCTCGACCGAGGGCGTCGTCGCGGCGAGCTACAACCCGGACGACGGCGTCGTGTTCCCCTGGCCGTTCGTCTGGGGCTACGCCGAGCGCGCGCAGAAGCTCGGCGTCGACATCGCCACCTTCACGAACGTCCTCGGCTTCCGCACGCACGGCGCGCGGATCGACGCCGTGGTCACCGACCGCGGCGAGATCCGGACGCACAAGGTGGTCAACGCCGCCGGCGCCTGGAGCCCGGAGGTCGCGCGCCTCGTCGACGTGGAGCTGCCCAACCGCCCGCACCGCCACGAGATCTGCTCGACCGAGCCGCTCAAGCCCTGGCTCGGCCCGCTCGTCGCGGACCTGTCGAACGGCCTCTATTTCTCGCAGTCGATGCGCGGCGAGATCGTGGGCGGCATCTCCAACGAGGACGTCCCCGAGGGCCTCGACATGGGGTCGAGCCACAAGTTCCTCGCGCTGTATGCGCGGGCGCTCGTCACCGCGTGCCCGATCCTCGGCAGCGTGAAGGTGCTGCGGCAGTGGGCTGGCTGCTACGACCTCACCCCGGATCAGAACCCGATCGTCGGCGGGGTCGACGAGGTCGAGCACTTCTATCAGGCGTCCGGGTTCATGGGGCACGGCTTCATGATCGCGCCGGTCATGGGCAAGCTCATCGCGCAGCACATCGCCGAGGGCACCGCCCTCCCCCTGTTCGACCGCTGGAATCTGCGCCGCTTCAAGGAGGGCCGCCTCCTCAGCGAGGCGATGATCATCGGCTGAGCGGCCCCCCTCCCTCTGCAGGCCCGCTCCGCCGCTCCGCCGCTCCGCCGCTCCGCCGCTCCGCCGCTCCGCCGCTCCGCCGCCCCGCCGCCCCGCCGCCCCGCCGCCCCGCCGCCCCGCCGCGCGCTTCGTCTATACTCGCCCCCCTTCCCCATGGGTCACCTCGTCCTCGTCACCGGATCCTCGAGCGGCATCGGCCTCACCACCGCCGTCGCTTGCGCGGCCGCGGGCCACCGGGTCATCGCCACGATGCGCCGCCCCGAGAAGGCGTCCGCGCTCCTCGCCGCGGCCAGCGCGCGCGGCGCCTCGCTCGAGGTCGAGCAGCTCGACGTCGCCGCGGAGGGCGCGCCCGACCGGGTCCGGGAGATCCTCCAGAAGCACGGCCCCGTCCACGCCCTCGTGAACAACGCCGGCATCGCGGTCGGCGGCGCCTTCGAGGAGCAGGCCGACGACGACGTGAAGGCCCAGTTCGCGACCAACGTCTTCGGCCTCATGGCCGTGACGCGCGCGGTGCTCCCGTCGATGCGCAGCGCCGGGCGCGGCCGCATCATCAACGTCTCGAGCGTCTCCGGGCTCGTCGGCCTCCCCGGCGTGAGCATCTACGCGGCCACGAAGCACGCCGTCGAGGGCTTCAGCGAGGCGCTGCGCTGGGAGGTCGCCCCCTTCGGCGTCCACGTCTGCCTCGTCGAGCCCGGAACCTTCAAGACCGAGATCTTCTTCGAGAACCAGCGGCGCGGCGCCCACGTCTCGCCCGACGGCCCCTACGCCGCGATGACCAGGGTGCTCGAGCAGCTCGTCCTCGAGGACGCCGCCAAGGCCCCGCCGCCCGCCCCGGTCGCGGCGGCGATCCTCCGCCTCATCGAGGACGCCTCGCCCCCGTTCCGGACACTCATCGGCCGGGACGCACGGGCCCTCGTCGCGCTGCGCCGTGTCATCCCCGACCGGCTGTTCGCCACGGGGATCCGCCGGCTGGTCCAGGTGCCCCGCTCGCGTTGACACGCTCTCGGGCGCCGAATAGTTTCGGCTCCGCCGCTTCCTTCACGGGGCGGCGCCACGTCGTGGCCGAAGGGGGGTCGCGCCCCCATGCCGCGCGCTGTTTTTGTCCGCTGTCGTCCCCTCAGGCTAACGAAGGCTAGCCGCTGACCGCCTCCCCTGCAGCGCACACCGCGCGGCGGCGAGGTCAGGCCGGCAGCATCACCGAGGTCCCGGAGGAAACACCATGTCCCGCTCAGCACGCAGCATCCTGCCGCTCGTTCGCTCGCTCCTCCTGGGGGCCGCCACCGCGTCGTCGATGGCGCTCTCCGCAGGCGTCGTCGCCGGGTGCGCCGACGAGAACGACCCCGAGACGCACGTCAAGCGGCTCGACGACCCGGCCACGCTCACCCCCTCGGTCAACCGGCTCGTCCAGTTCTTCGAGGACGCGATGACGCGCGACAACAAGGACCGGAACGGCCCGACGGTGAAGCCGCTCCTCGACAAGATCATCGAGCCGATGACGCAGAAGTGCGTGGGCGGCGACCTCGACGAGCGCACGCGATCGAAGCTCATCAAGTTCATCTCCGACACGCGGGACCCGCGCGGCGAGGCCTGCCTCATCAAGGCGCTCAAGGACTACAAGCCCGAGTCGACCGAGGAGGACGTCCGCTGGGCCGTCCGCGGCCTCGGGGCGATGAAGTCGAAGGCCGCCGCCGGCCCGCTCATGGACGTCTTCGCCAAGCTCCAGCACGGCAAGCCGAAGGGGTCCACGATCTCGCGCGACGTGCACGACGCGATGGTCGAGATCAACGACCCGTCCTGGGAAGGGCAGCTCATCACCATGGTCGGGCGCCCGATCAACGATCCCAAGGACGTCGCCACGATGCGGAACGAGCTGTTCTGGCAGATCACCGCGGCCGAGCTGCTCGGGTGGCAGCGCAGCGAGAAGGCGGTCGTGCCGCTGCTCAAGGTGGTGCTCTCGCCGCTCAAGGCGGACGCCGCGACGACGGCCATCCTCGCCCTCACGAAGATCGGCAAGCCCGCCATCCAGCCGACGATCGCGCTGCTCCAGGGCGACCAGAAGGAGCTCATCGAGTACTCGAAGGTCGAGAACCTGAAGGGCGCCGGCGACAAGCCGAGCGCGGAGCAGAAGAAGGCCGCGGAGACCGCCCACGTCGCGGCGGCCGCGCTCGTCCTCGCGACGATCGGCCGGCAGGAGTCGGCGCAGCCGCTGCTCGCGGCGCTCGAGAAGGCCGAGGACCTCCCGCGCGCGATCATCGCGCGCGAGCTCACCAAGGTGCCCAAGACCCCGGAGATCATCGCGGCCTTCCAGGCGGCCTACGACAAGACGCCCGCGTCGCTCGAGATCCCGCCGGCGGGCATCAACGCGCGGGTGATGCTGGCCGAGGCGGCGAGCAACTTCTTCGACGCGAGCGTCGTGCCGTGGATCGTGAAGACGGGCCTCGAGGCGCGCGGCGAGGAGGACGACGTCGCGCAGATCCGCGACGTCTCGCTCCAGACGGCGCTCAAGCTGATGAAGCCCGACCAGATCGCCGACGTCGACCGGCTCGCCAGCACGCGCACGAGCGGCGGCGGCACGGTCGGCAAGTCGATGGAGAAGGAGATCAAGATCGCGAAGGACCTGCTCGGGGCCTGCGGCGCCAAGGTCGAGTGTTACATCGGCAAGCTCAGCGACCCGGCCTCGCAGGCGAAGGAGACGCAGTTCCAGGGGATCAAGGCCGCCTACATGGTGGGCGTCCTCGGCACCCCCGAGGTCCGGCAGCAGATCATCGACGCCATGCCGAAGATCCCGAACGCGGCCGTGCGCTTCGTGTCGGTCTCGGTGATCGACGCCCTCTCGCCGAAGGGCGACGCCGACGTCGCGACCAAGCTGCAGAAGATCGTCGACGAGGGCGAGGCCTCGAAGGACGCCGAGAAGATCGCCGGCAACGCGCCGTTCAAGACGGTCATCTACCGCCTGAGCGCCCGCGCCCAGTAAGCGCCAGGGCCCCGCGCCCCGTCCCGGCGGCCAGCCCTCGGCACGGGGTATTGGCGCTCGCATCACAATTTTCCAGATATTCTTTTATCCGCGTTCATCCGGACGCGTTGTTTCGCCGGAGTGCCTGGCTCTCCGATTTTTCCTGGCATCTCCTCCGTCTTGACGGTTTACTCCGGCCCTTCCTCACGGGGTCTTCCTGGCTGAACGAACCATGATCGTGCTCGAGGTAACCCAGGGTCTTGCTGCCGGGCGCACCTTCGAGCTCCAGGGCGAGCTGATCACGCTCGGGCGCTCGCCGGACAACCGCGTCGTGCTGGACGACCGCCACATCTCCGGGGCGCACGCGCGCATCGTGAGCACCGCCGACGGGGTGGTCCTCGAGGACCTCCGCTCGACGAACGGGACGAGCGTGACGCGGCGGGGCGAGCGGCTCGAGCTCGGCGCCGGGCGCAGCGCGATCGCGCTCCAGACGGGGGACGTCATCGAGCTCGGCTCGGGCGAGGCGGTCACGCGGATGGTCGTGACCATCCCGGAGGAGGCCGACGACGCGCGGGTCGTCTCGATCCGGCGCCTCGACGAGATCGAGCCCGCCCAGGCGAAGATCGAGCGCGACCCGAGCGCGCTCTCGGCCATGTACGCGGCGCAGAAGCGGATCGGCGCCGCGAACGATCTCGACCAGGTGCTCGCCGAGATCGCCGACGCGGTGCTCGCGCTGGTGCCGAGCTCGACGCACGTCACGGTGGTGCTCCGCGACGACGACCAGGAGCCGGGCGTGGGGCCGACGGCGTTCGTCCCGGTGCTGACGCGCGTCCGCTCGGAGTCGGGCCGCGGGGCGCCGCCGGCGGGGCCGGTCCCGATCACGCGCAGCGTGTACCGGAAGGTGATCAAGGAGCGGGCGGCGGTGCTCGCCGCCGACGCGCCGATCGAGGTCGGCCAGACCGAGTCGCTGATGGGCGCCTCGATCCGCAGCACCCTCGCCGTGCCGCTCTGGAAAGGCGAGGAGATCATCGGCGTGCTCCAGGCCGACAACCGGAGCGTGCCCGGGATGCTGAACGCCGGCGACCTGGAGACGCTGCTCGTGCTGGCGGCCAACGCGTCGCTCGCGGTGGCGAACGCCCGGCTCATCAAGCGGCTCGTTCTCGCGGAGGAGCGGCTCCAGAAGGAGAACAGCTTCCTGAAGGGGCGCGAGGAGAAGCGCCGGGGCGGGGGCGCGGTCGACATCATCGGCAAGAGCGAGGCGATGGGCCGGGTCATCGGCCAGCTCGACAAGGTGGTCGACACGCGCGTCACGGTGCTGATCGAGGGGGAGACGGGCACGGGCAAGGAGCTCATCGCGGCCGCCGTGCACTACCGCTCCCGCCGCCGCGACAAGCTCTTCGTGGCGCAGAACTGCGCGGCGCTCGCCGAGAGCCTGCTGGAGAGCGAGCTCTTCGGCCACAAGAAGGGGTCGTTCACGGGGGCCACCGAGGAGAAGAAGGGGCTGTTCGAGATCGCCGACGGGGGGACGCTCTTCCTCGACGAGATCACCGAGACCCCGCTGTCGCTCCAGTCGAAGCTCCTCCGGGCGCTCCAGGAGGGCGAGATCCGCCCCGTGGGCGCGACGAGCCCGAAGCACGTCAACGTGCGCATCGTCGCCGCGACGAACCGGAACCTCGAGGACGAGGTGGCGAAGGGGCGGTTCCGCGAGGACCTCTACTACCGGCTCAAGGTGTTCCCGATCCGGCTGCCGCCGCTGCGCGAGCGGCGCGACGACATCCCGCTGCTCGCGGCGCACTTCCTGGAGCGGTACGCGGACGAGATCGGCAAGCCGTGCGGCGGGTTCAGCCAGCAAGCGATGGAGCTCATGGTCGCCTACGACTGGCCTGGCAACGTGCGGGAGCTCCAGAACGAGGTGCAGCGGATCGTCATCCAGCTGGACCCGGGGGCGTTCGCGACGCCGGAGCTGCTCTCGCCGCGGATCCGGCAGGTCGAGGGGCTCGTGGCGCGGGCCGGGACCCCCAAGGGGTCGCTCAAGGAGATGATGGACGCGGTCGAGAAGTACTTCCTCATCGAGGCGCTGCGGGGGCACAACAACAACAAGACCAACGCGGCGAAGTCGCTCGGGATCACGCGCGAGGGGCTCCACAAGAAGCTCCGGCAATACGGGATCTAACGCGGGCGCAGAGGGGCTTCCAGGACGCGAGGGAGCCATCGGGAGGGGGGGTCGCGCGCGGGGGCCGGCGGGGGGCCCTTCCCACGAACTCGCGCCTTGTGGTGGCTATTGCCTCGTGAACCGGTGTGGTGGACCAGGAGCGAGTCGCTTCGATGCGGGCCGGCGCTCGGGTTCGTGGGGCCCTTCCCCCGCCGGCCCCCGCGCGCGACCCCCCCTCCCGATGGCTCTTCCTGATGGGACGGAAGGAGAGATGACCGCAGCGGCGCTTTCGTGAACAGGGGGAGATACGGCGCGGCGGGCCCTTGCGGGGATGGGGTGAGTTCGATTGGCGATCGCGGCGCGGACGGGGCATGAGGCGGTGATGTTCCGGAGCTTCAGGCGCGCGAGGTGGATCGGGGGCGCGGCGGCGGGGGTGCTCCTCGGGGTGAGCAGCCCGGCGAACGCCTGGTATTTTCCAGAGCACGTGGTGCTCGCGGAGGAGGGGCTGGCGTGGCTGCCAGCGGGCGCGAAGGCGGCGCTCGGCGAGGCGGTGCGAGACATGGCCGCGAGCTCGCTCGTGTGCGCGCGGCTCGATGAACCGTTCTACGTGACCAGCGCGCTGCGACGGGAGGCGTGCGTGCCCTATGCCACGCTCACGGCCCTCGCCGGGGACCACGCGAGCACCGCGAGGGAGCTGTGGAGTCTCGTCCGGAAGGACGAAGCAGGAGAGACAGGGCAGCGACTGCAGTTCGGCGCGCGGACGCAATGGCGCGACTTCCTCGGCAAGCTGCGGGAAGAAGACGCCGCGGCAGGGCTCTCGGATCGCACCGATCTCGTCCGAGATCTCGATATCTATCTCCTCGGCGTGGACGGGGATTACGTCGATCGCGCCAAGCAGAACGTCACCCACTTCCAGGCTGCTGGGGAGCCCCTCACCCGGGTCGCCGCGGACCTCGCGCGGAGAGGCCGAGTCGACAACGCGCTCGGCCAGTTCATCGGCCACCACCTGCGCTCGCTGCAGCTCGCGACGGGCGCACGGGAGGGGCGCGCGGGCGCGCGGGCGAGCCTGCGGCGCGACGCGCTCCTGGAGCACGCCTATGCGCTCCACTTCCTCCAGGACGCGTTCGCCGCGGGTCACGCGGTGATCACCGCCAAGCTCCGGAGAGACCCGGACGAGCGCATCGGGACGCACGACCATTTCAACCGCATCGGCGTGTCGGTGACCCGCGCGCTCAACGCCGTCCCTTGCCCGCTCCTGCGGGCCGGCGTGAACGACGCCCGCGCACCCGGCCTGTCCCCGTGCTGGGAGACGACAGGCGACGGCTTCCTCGGCGTCAGGCCGGCCAGCCAGGACCGGCTCCACGCCGCGGAGGCGACGGCGCGGGCGCAGCTCCAGCTCGCGATGGCGCTCGACCCCCGCTGGGTCGAGCAGCTGCTCGAGCCGGCCGCGTGCAGCCAGCCGGCGCCTGCGCCGCCTCGCGGCGCGCGGCCGCGGGCGCGGGACGTCGACCTCACCATGACCCTGCTCGACCCGACGCCGGCGTGGTCGCTCGGGCCGGAGCAACGCAAGATGCTGAGCCCGACGTGCGAGCGCGTGAGGCACGTCCTGCGGAGCGCGCTCTCGGCGCTCGCCCGCCTCCGCGAGCGCCGCGCCATCCCGGGGTTCTCCGGCAACACGAGCGAGGACGTCCCCCGCCTCGTGGAGCCCGGCGCCCTCGGGCACCCGTTCGCGCTCTGCACCCGGCCGGCCGCGCGCACCGACCCGGGCATCGACTGGTTCGCGAGCGTCCTTTGCGGCGATCCGGAGCGGGTCGTCCTCGGCACGCCGGACACGAGCTTGCTGCGGCCGATCCTCGCCGCCTGGCCCGTACCCCAGGCGGAGGCCGGCAGCCTGGAAGGCGAGGACCCGATCGCGCGCGGGTTCAGCTACCAGGTGTGGCTCTCCTCGCCGTTCGCGGTCCGCGGTGCTCCCGTCGAGCAGCCAACCGAGGTCTCGTGGAACCCCTCGTTCCTCGTGGGCGTCTCGTACCGCTGGCAATACGTGCTGTCCGGCCGCCCCAACGTAGCGCTGTTCGAGGCCAACGTCGGTCTCCAGACGACAGTGCGCAGCGGCGACCGCGCCCATTTCGGGTCCTCCGCCCTCGCGGAGCTCAGGACGCCAGTCCTCTCCATGATGTTCTGGGCCATGGCCAACGGCGTCACGAGGGCCTTCGACGGCGGCCGCGGCCTCGCTGACACGGCCGATGTCATCGAGCTCATGCCCTGCGGGACGCGCTTTTATTTCGACCTGACCAGCGCCGAAAGGCCGTTCTTCGACGGCTTCGACATCGAGGGCCCCGCGCTCCTCCTGCCGCTCGAGCGGGATCTGCTCGGCACCCAGGGGGTCTCGCGCATGCCCCTCGAGGTGCGGTCGCGGTTCGGGTGCGCACAGCGGTGCGAGGCGTTCTCCGTGTCCCTCGAGCTCGCGACGGGCGTCTCCAGGCTGTTCTAGCCCCGCGCTCGAGGGAGCTCGGCGGCTCCACGGCGGCATGCGCGCTGCGCTGGCCGTGTGTTCTCGACGTTTCGCGACGACCCGCGCCCGCCGGGTCTCCACTTGTTGGCGCGTCAACCATCTGCCCGCTGCGTGGCGTGAAATGTGGGGCCCAGGTCCGCAGCGCCCCTGTCAAGAGCTTGGACTCGGAGCGGAGGTTGGTATTACAACCAAATCATCTCGGGGGAGACGTGATGAGCGCAGCGCCGCGGTTGCCGTTCCCGGCGACCGCCGCGGGCGGTGCGCAGCGCGCGGCCGTGCGTCGCCAGACAATCCTCGTGGAGGAGCTCTCGACGCCGATCATCCCCATCACCGACGGGATCACGGTGGTCCCGCTCGTCGGCACCCTGGACGAGCAGCGGCTATCGCGGATGACGGAGGCGCTGCTGCAGGCGCTCTCGGCCCCGGCAGCCAGCGTGATCATCGTCGACATCACCGGCGTGCGCACGGTGGATGAGCAGGCCGTGCACGGGCTCGTCCGTGCGGTCCGCGCGGCGCGGCTCCTCGGGGCGAGGGTGCTGCTCAGCGGCATCCGCCCGGATGTGGCGAGGATGCTGGTCGAGATCGGGGCAGACCTCGACGGCGTCGCGACGTTCGGGTCGCTGCAAGGCGGGATCGTCCACGCGTTGAGGGGCGTCGTGGAGAAGGGCCAGCTCGGTCCCGGCGCACGCTTCACGTGACCGAGGCTCGTGCGAGGGCGCCCCCTCCGCGCGAAGAGGTAGGATGCCGGTCCGCCGCCTGTCTCGCGAGAGAAACCGCCAGGAGCGCCGGAGCGCCAGGAGACGTTCTATCTTCTCCTCCTGGCGTCCCCGGCGTCCCCGGCGTCCCGGCGGCCCCGGCGATGGCCCGCTCTACCGCTTCGGGTTGGCGCGCATTTGCTTCGAGATCTGCTTCCAGCGCCGCTTCTCCTCGATCCGGGCGCGCGCGTCCTGCTGCCCGGCGACGTAGCGTCGCTCCGCGCCGAGCTTGAGATAGCCGCCGAGGCGCTCCGGATCGAGCTCGCCGTCCTTGATGGCGCGGAGCACCGCGCACCCAGGCTCGCCGTCATGCGCGCAGTCGCGGAAGCGGCAGGCTCCGGCGAGGGCCTCGACGTCGTCGAAGCCCGCCGGGCCCGCCCCGTCCGCGGACCAGAGGCCGAGCTCCCGCACGCCCGGCGTGTCGATGAGGAGGCCGCCGCCGGGCAACGGGAAGAGCTCCCGGTGCGCGGTCGTGTGGCGGCCGCGCTCGTCCGACGCCCGGATCTCCCCCTCGCGCTGGAGATCCGCGCCGAGCAGGCGGTTGCTGAGCGCGGACTTCCCCACGCCGGACGAGCCGACGAGTGCGACCGTCTCCCCTGCCCCGATCTCGGCGCGGAGCGCGTCGAGGCCCGCGCCGGACAGGGCGCTGACCAGCGCGATCGGCGCGGCGGGGGCGACCTCCCGCGCCGCGTCGATGAACCGCTCCGGATCGGGGCAGACATCTGCCTTGTTGAGCACGAGCACGGGGCGGGCGCCGCTGTCGAGGACCGCGTCGATGTACCGCTCCAGGCGGCGCAGGTTGAAGTCGGCGTTCAGCGACGTGACGATGAACACCTTGTCGACGTTCGCCGCGAGCACCTGGGCCTCCACCGTCGGCCCCGCGGCCTTGCGGCGCAGGCAGGTGCTCCGCGCGAACGAGTGCACGATGTACGAGGGCCCGGCGCCGTCGCCGGGCCGGAGCCCCACCCAGTCGCCGACGGTGGGGAGCGCCGCGCGGTCCGCGGCCTCGTGCGCGAGGCGCCCGCTGACGACCGCGAGGCGCGGGCCGTCCGCGGTCTGCACGCGGTGCATGGATGCGGAGGCGAGGATGACGCGCGCGGGCTGCACGGCGTCCTCCAGACTGGCGAGCTGCCTCGCGAAGAAGGGAGTCCATCCGAGCCCGATCAGGCCGGGCTGCGGTGCGTGTTGCGAAGACGGATCAACGAGAGAGTCGGAGTCGAATTGCATGACGGACGAGCGCTCCATGGCGTTCGGCTGCGCGCGATCTGCGGCGCGCAGCGGTCGACGGACAAGGGCGCGGCGGCGCGCGAGCGCGCCCGCGCCGGCCATTCACGCGCGGGGCCGCCGCGGCGCTGAGCTCGTCGACCGGTCAGGACGTCACGCCAGAGAGCGCGCGCCCGGCCAGGGCGGATGCCCCGCGGGACGCGCAGCGCGAGGCGAACGCGCGCCGATCAGGGCACGCGCGCGCCGGCGACGGCGTGGAGACGAGCTTCAGCGAGCCGCGGCGGAGACGACGGCGGCGGCGAAGTGATGTGTGCGCTGTGTATTGCCACTCATGACCTGACCTCCGTTCGCCGTGCGTCACGACGACGCGGCGGCGCCTAGAATCCGCCAGCCCCGCGCCGCCGTCAAGCGCCGCCGTCAAGCGCCGCCGTCAAGCGCCGCCGTCAAGCGCCGCCGTCAAGCGCCGCCGCGCTTGTTCGGTCGCGCCGCGTCGCGCTGGCCGCCGGTCGTCGGCTGGCCAGGCCGTCCAGGTGAGCCGTGGGCGCGTGGATAACGTGGGCACGTGCACGCGCAACGCGCGCGCCGTCGCCGCGCGCGAGGACGGCGAGGACGCGAGGACGGCGAGGACGCGAGGACCTGGACCGGGCCCGAGGCCACGCGCCACCTGGAGCGCCCTTCGACCGGGGCGGCGGCGGAGGTTGCGAGGAGCCCCTGGCCGCACTAGGGTCCTCCGCTCCATGCCCACACACTTCGAGCTCGTCTCCGAATTCAAGCCGTGCGGTGACCAGCCTCGCGCGCTCCAGGAGATCTGCTCCGCTTTCGAGCAGGGCGAGACCTTCCAGGTCCTCCTCGGCGTCACGGGCAGCGGCAAGACGTTCACCGCCGCCAAGGTGATCGAGAAGCTGCAGAAGCCGACGCTCATCATGGCGCCGAACAAGACGCTGGCGGCCCAGCTCTACGGCGAGATGCGGGACCTCTTCCCCAACAACGCCGTCCACTACTTCGTCAGCTATTACGACTACTACCAGCCCGAGGCCTACGTCCCGACGAGCGACACGTACATCGAGAAGGACGCGATCATCAACGACGCGATCGACCGCATGCGCCACGCGGCGACGCACGCGCTGCTCTCGCGCCCGGACGTGATCATCGTCGCCTCGGTGAGCTGCATCTACGGCATCGGCTCGGCCGAGAGCTACCACGGGCTGCTGATCAAGCTCGAGCGCGGCACCGAGATCCGCCGCGACGAGCTCCTGCGGCGGCTCGTCGACATCCAGTACACGCGGAACGACGTCGACTTCCACCGCGGCACGTTCCGCGTCCGCGGCGACGTTGTCGAGATCTTCCCCGCCTACGAGGAGTCGCTCGCGATCCGGGTCGAGTTCTTCGGCGACGAGATCGAGGCGATCAAGGAGGTCGACCCGGTCCGCGGCAAGGTGGTGGGCCAGCTCGACCGCTACGCCGTCTTTCCCGGCTCCCACTACGTCACCGAGCAGCAGCAGCTCCGGCTCGCGATCCAGGCGATCCGCGAGGAGCTGCGCGAGCGCATCGACTACTACGACAAGGCGGTGCGCTTCCTCGAGAAGCAGCGGATCGAGCAGCGCACGATGTACGACCTGGAGATGCTGGAGCAGATGGGGTTCTGCAACGGCATCGAGAACTACTCGCGCCACCTCTCGGGCCGGAAGCCCGGCGAGCCCCCGCCCACCCTGATCGACTACTTCCCGAAGGATTTCCTCCTGATCATCGACGAGTCGCACCAGACGGTCCCGCAGGTCGGGGCGATGTTCCGGGGCGATCGGGCGCGCAAGGAGACGCTTGTCGAGTACGGGTTCCGGCTCCCCAGCGCGCTCGACAACCGGCCGCTGAAGTTCGAGGAGTTCGAGCAGCACTACGCGCAGGTCCTCTTCGTGAGCGCGACGCCCGGTGACTACGAGATGCAGAAGTCGGCCGGCACGGTCGTCGAGCAGATCATCCGGCCGACCGGGCTCATCGACCCGCAGATCCAGATCAGGCCGGTGGCCGGGCAGGTCGACGACCTGCTCGCGCGCATCCGGGAGCGGGTCGGCCGCGGGGATCGCGTGCTCGTCACGACGCTGACCAAGCGGATGGCCGAGGATCTGACGGAGTACTACACGGAGCTCGGCATCCGCGTCCGTTACCTCCACTCGGATATCGACACGCTCCAGCGCGTGGAGATCCTCCGCGACCTCCGGCGCGGCGAGTTCGACGTGCTGGTCGGCATCAACCTGCTGCGCGAGGGGCTCGATCTCCCGGAGGTGTCGCTGGTCGCCATCCTCGACGCCGACAAGGAGGGCTTCCTCCGGAGCCCGCGCTCGCTGATCCAGACGATCGGCCGCGCCGCCCGCAACGTGAACGGCGAGGTCGTGATGTACGCCGATCGCATCACCGAGGCGATGAAGCGCGCGATGGACGAGACGAACCGGCGCCGCGCGATCCAGGAGGCGTACAACAAGGAGCACGGCATCACGCCGGCCACCGTGAAGAAGGCGATCCTCGACCTGTCGCCCACGTCGGGCACGCGCGACTACTACGCCGTGCCGAAGGGCCCGGCGAAGCCGGCGGCCGAGGCGGCGCGCGCGGCGATGGACCTGGTCGACCAGATCGACGCGGTCCGGCAGGAGATGTTCGCGGCGGCGGAGAACCTCGAGTTCGAGAAGGCGGCGCGGCTGCGCGATCAGCTGCGGCAGCTCAAGGCGCAGCAGGGAGACGGCGAGGCGGGCGCCGCGGGCGAGGTGGCCGAGGAGAAGCCGGCGCGGTCCGGGCGGGCGGCGAGCCGGCGCGGCGCGGCGGGGGCGGCGGCCAAGGGTGGCGGGCATGCGGCGGCGGGCGGCAAGGGCGGCGGCGGGCGCGCAGCGGCGGGCGGCAAGGGCGGCGGCGCCGGCGGGCGCGCGGCGGCGGGGCGCGGGCGCTACCGATAGCGACGGAGCCCGCGGGGGAGGAGCGAGCGCGCGCGGGGGGCTGGTGGGCCCTCCCACGAACTCGGGCCTTTTGGGGGGCTATTGCCGTGGGTGCGGGTGACGCGAGTCCGCGCGGAGGGCGCTGCGATGCGGGCCGGCCCTCGGGTTCGTGGGGCCCTCCCACCAGCCCCCCGCGCGCGCTCGCTCCTCCCCCGCGGGCTCTGCTTGGAAAAGGGGGGGTGGCGGGGCTGCAGCGGTGATGAGCGGCGCGGCGGAACAGGCATGCTCTCACTCGCCAGAGGTCGCGGGGTGCAGTGGCGACGAGGCGGTGACGGCGCTTCTCGCGCGGCGCACCTCTCGCGCGAGGAACGCGCTTGAGGGGAGTGATCGGCGTCGACTATCGGACACGGCGCTGTTAAGGGGCCTGCGATGGCCGCCTCCTCTGATCCCATCCTCATCACCGTCACCGGCAGGGACCACCCGGGCATCACCGCTCGGCTCACGGGCATCCTCGGCGACATCGGCGCCACGCTGCTCGATATAGAGCAGGTGGTGGTGCACGGCAGCCTGAACCTCGCGCTGCTCGTGCTCTTCCCGGAGACGCGCAGCGGGCTCAAGGAGCTCCTGTTCGCGGCCAAGGAGCTCGGCGTGGCGCTCGACTTCAAGCCCGTCGACGGCGGCGCCCCCGCGCGCGCCCTCGGGAGCAGGTACGTGGTGACCGCGATCGGGCGGGAGCTCGGCGCGAAGGAGCTGCACGACGTCGCCGCGACCCTCGCGGCCCACGACGCGAATATCGAGAAGATCGCCCGCCTGTCGGTCGAGCGGCTCTCCTCGGTCGAGATCCACGTGCTGCTCCGGCGCGAGGAGGAGGCCGACGCGCTCAAGCAAGCCCTCCTGGCGCTCGCGATGCAGAACAGCTTCGACCTCGCCCTGCAGCGCGAGGGGCTCTTCCGCCGGAGCAAGCGGCTCGTCGTCATGGACATGGACTCGACGCTGATCCGGATCGAGGTGATCGACGAGCTCGCGCGCGCGAAGGGGGTCGTGGAGCAGGTCGCGAAGATCACCGAGCGGGCCATGCAGGGGGAGATGGATTACGACGAGTCGCTCCGACAGCGGCTCTCGCTGCTCCGCGGCCTCGACGTCGGCGTGCTCCGGAAGCTCGCCGCAGAGCTCCCCATCACCGAGGGCGCCGAGACGCTCATCCGGGTGCTGAGGCGGCTCGGCTACCGGACCGCGGTGATCTCGGGCGGGTTCTCGATCGCGGCGGAGGCGCTGAAGGTCCGGCTCGGGATCGACTACGCCTACTCGAACGCGCTCGAGGTCGAAGGCGGCAAGCTGACCGGCCGGGTCACAGGCCCCATCGTCAACGCGCAGCGCAAGGCGGAGCTGCTCGAGACCATCGCGCAGGCCGAGGGCGTGCTCCTCGACCAGACCATCGCCGTGGGCGACGGCGCCAACGACCTGCTGATGCTCCAGCGGGCCGGGCTCGGCGTCGCGTTCCGCGCGAAACCCAAGCTCCGGGAGGCGGCGGACACGTCCCTTTCCGCGAGCGGCCTCGACGCCATCCTCTTCCTGCTCGGCATCACCGAGCGCGAGCTGCTGGAAGTCGTATGACCGACGCAGGACGGCGTATCCGCCGAGGAGCAGAGTCCCGCGGGCGCGCAGCCCAGCGCCCGGGCCGAGCGGCGACTTCTCCCCGGGAGACAGCGAGCGACCCAGGATGGGTGTCGAGACGTACGCGGAGGCGTACATCGATTTCATCGACACGCTGAGGGGCTACTACCCTGATGCCCACATCTTCTGCATGTCGAGCCCCATGCTCGGCGACGGCTGGCCCGAGCCCACGGACATGTCGGCGACCGATCACAGGATCAGCCTGACGCGCGTCGAGGAGCACTTCGCCGCGAACAACGACACAGGGTGCACAAGGTGTTCGTCAGCAAGGCCACCGGGAAGGGCTGCGGGGACGCACCCGGACGCGACGGAGCACGAGGCGATGGCAGAAGAGCTGTCGCCGGTGCTCCAGTCGGTCATGGGCTGGTGACCTCGACGCGCTGGCCAGGCATCGCGCTCGGCCGGCGCTTCCTCGCGCTGGCGGCGCGTGCGCCGGGGCGGGGTGTGGGAGCGGCTGCGCCAGCCTGCGCGCTCTCCCAGCGCCGGCCGCCTGTGCGAGCGGCAGGCTCGCCAGCGGGCCGTCGTGCTATCCAACCGAGGCCGGGCGACGGAGAAAGCTCACACGGTGGGCTCGATCCGCCGCCCGCGAGCGGAGGTGATGCGTGAAGCGTCCGACGATAACGGACATCGCGTGGCGTGCCGGGGTGTCCAAGGGAGCGGTGTCCTACGCGCTGAACGGAAGGCCGGGCGTGTCGGAGCCGACGCGCGAGCGCATCCTCGCCATCGCGGCGGAGATGGGCTGGCAGCCGAGCAACGCGGCGCGGGCGCTCTCCGACGGCCGGGCCGGGGCCGTCGGCCTGGTCATCGATCGGCCCGCTCACACGCTCGGCATCGAGCCGTTCTTCATGCAGCTCATCTCGGGCATCGAGGCGGAGCTGTCCGAGAAGGCGGAGGCGCTGCTGCTCAAGGTGACCGAGGATCGCGAGGCCGAGGTGGAGACCTACCGCCGCTGGTGGGCTGAGCGGCGGGTCGATGGGGTGATCCTGGTCGACCTCTGCGACGGAGATCCGCGCGTGAAGCTCATCGAGGAGCTGAAGCTCCCGGCGGTCGTGATCGGCGGGCCGGCGGGCAAGGGACAGCTCTCGGGCGTGTGGAGCGACGATGCGAGCGCCATGAGGACGGTGGTCGACTACCTGGCCGCGCTCGGCCACCGGTCGATCGCGCGGGTCGCCGGCCCCGCGGAGTTCTTGCATACCGCGGTCCGCACCAAGGCGTTCAACGCCGCTGCCCGCCAGAGGCGCCTCGACCGGGTGGTGACGGTCCACGCCGACTACACGGGTGAAGCGGGCGGCCAGGCGACGCGGCGGCTGCTCGCGGGGGCCGCGTCGCCGACGGCCATCGTCTTCGACAACGACGTGATGGCCGTGGCCGCGCTCGCGGTCGCCCAGGAGATGCGCGTCCCGGTGCCCGAGCGCCTCTCGATCGTGGCCTGGGACGACTCGGCGCTGTGCCAGCTCGTGCACCCCGCCCTGACCGCGGTGCGCCGCAACATCGCCGAGCACGGCGCCCGCGCCGCCGCGCTTCTCCTCCGCCTCGTCGCCGGCGAGCCGATCGCCGACGCCGAGTGCAGCGCGCCGATCCTCGCGACGCGGGGCAGCACCGCGCCGCCTGCGCGCCCCTGACCCGGGCTCGTCGCCAGCGAGCCGGCGCGTTCGCCCCTCGCGGGCGTGGACACTGAACCGATTAAGTGCTTTGCTCGCCGCGCGCGCGGCTGGAGCAGCGAGCAGATCAAGATGAGAGGGAGTATGCACCGCAATTTCGCCAAAGTCGCTGTCGGCAATCAGGCTGTGGCCTGGCTCGGGGCCAATTTCTGGTCGAGGCGCGGCGGCCCGCTCATGTGGCAGAGCTATGATCCGGCCGTGGTCCGCGAGGAGCTCCGGGTGCTCGCCGATCACGGCCTCAACATGACCCGGTCGTTCTTCTACTGGCCGCACTTCATGCCCGAGCCGGACCGGATCGACGAGGGCTGTGCGGCCCGCTACGACGACTTCCTCGAGGCGCACCGTGAGGCGGGCCTGACCACGATCCCGACGCTCCTCGTCGGCCACATGTCCGGCGAGAACTGGGACCCTGTCTGGCGGCGCGGGCGCGACCTCTATGGGGACGTGTGGATGGTCGCCCGGCAGGCGTGGTTCGCGGAGCAGATGGCGCGGCGCTTCTCCGGCCACCCGGCGGTGACCGGCTGGCTCATCTCCAACGAGATGCCGATTTACGGCGATCGCGAGCGGTCCTTGCGCGAGACCGTCACGAGCTGGGCGAGCCTGCTCGTGCAGGCGCTGCGCGCCGGCGGGGCGCGCCAGCCGATCTCGATCGGCGACGGCGCGTGGGGCATCGAGGTCACGGGCAACGACAACGGGTTCTCCGTCCGCGACCTCGGCGCGCTCGTCGATTTCCTCGGCCCGCACGTGTACCGGATGGAGAACGACATGGTCCGCCAGCACTACGGCGCGGCGTTCGTCTGTGAGCTCACGGGCTTCCTGGGCAAGCCGGTCGTGCTGGAGGAGTTCGGGGTCTCGTCGGACTTCGCCGCTGACGAGAACGCCGCGCACTATTACCGGCAGGTCCTCCACAACACGCTGCTGGCCGGCGCCACCGGCTGGATCGGCTGGAACAACACCGACTTCGACCTCATCCACCAGGACCCTTACCGACATCACCCGTTCGAGCTCCACTTCGGGCTGACGACCACCGACGGTCGCCCCAAACCGCAGCTCCGGGAGATGGCCCGCTTCGCCAAGGTGCTGGCCGACATCGACTTCCTCGGCTGCGAGCGCGAGCCAGCGGACGCGGCGCTGGTCGTCCCGTCGTACCTGGAGGGCGCGTTCCCGTTCACGGAGGCCGAGGACCGCAGCTATCTCTTCACCATGCTGCGGCAGGCCTACATCGCCGCGAAGGAGGCAGATCTGCCGGTCGGGCTGACCCGGGAGCGGGACGGGATCGCGGAGGACTGCCGGCTCTATCTCCTGCCGTCGACCAAGCAGCTGACCGCGCCCAGCTGGGCTCTCCTGGAGCGGCTCGCCTCCGAGGGCGCCGTCGTCTACGCATCGTACTGCCATGGCACGCACGGCTCGCAGCGCGGGCCCTGGTACGCGAACCTCAACACGATGTTCGGCGTCGAGCATCAGCTCCGCTACGGGATGGTCGACCCGATCGAGGACGCGCAGGTGAAGCTCACCTTTCATCGCCCGTTCGGCACGATCGCGGAGGGCACCACGCTCACGTTCCCGGTCGCCGGCACCGAGCACAGCCGCGCTTACCTGCCCGTGAAGCCCAGGGGCGCGGAGGTCGTGGCGGTCGATCAGCGCGGCAGGCCGGCGCTGCTGCGGCGCCAGGTAGGGAACGGCAGCATCGTGCTCTGCACCTATCCGCTCGAGCACTTCGCCGCGGCGACCCCGCGGGTCAATCCGGAGCCGACCTATCGCCTCTACGGCGGGCTCGCCGAGCTCGCCGGGGTGCGCCGGCCGGTGACCGTCGACGACCCGCGCGTCGCGGCCGACACCCTGCGCCACCGCGACGGACGTCGCTTCGTGTTCCTCGTGAGCCAGGCGGATCAGCCGCTCTCGGTCAAGCCCGTCCCGGCCTCGGGACACCTGACCGAGCGGGGCGGTAAGACTCCGGTCCACTCCGTGGAGATCGCGCCGTACGACGTGCGGATCCTCGAGCTGCGGGCGGAGTAGGCGGCCCCGCGGGCGTCGCGCGGCGCGGTGAGCCGGACGGGGACGCGCGCGCGGCGCTACCGCCGCAGCGTCTTGTAGAACATGTAGCCGAAGCCGATCGTCAACACGACGAGGACGGCCCCGCCGATCGTGACGAACGGCAGGATCTTCGCTCGCGCTTGCCGCCCCATCTCTCCGACGCGGCTCACGAGATCCTCGCCTGGCCATGTCCTGCTTGGTCTCGTTCTTCGCGAGCGCGACCTCGATCTTGATCAGCTCCTGCGTGTCCTGGATGGCGCCCTTGACGAGATCGACAAAACCGCTCTCCTCGGGCTGATTGTTGTTCGCCATGGGTTCCTCGCGTGTGATGGATCCGTCGAGAGACCCTCTATCCGGCGTCTGGCCGGCGGATTCGTCGGTCGCCCGGACTGGTCAGCTCGGTCGACGGCCAGTCGTATGAGCTGCAACTGCATCGTTCGGACCAGGCGGCGCGCAGGCGCGAGCGCGCCGCTGAGCGGACTCACAGGCCCTTCGAGACGACGGGCCTTATCCATTACGCCATATGTGGCGAGCGTGCGCGTGCAGAGCAAGGCGCCTTGCCATCAGCCGCCGCAAGCGTCGCGAGCGCCGCGAGGCCGTCTGTGGATCCGCCGCGTCCGCCGCGGTGCGGCACGGCTGGGGCGCGGTCCACGCCAGCTCAGTACCAGCGCGGCGTCCCGCAATCGACGTGCAGGTGGTCCCGGTGGCTCGCGTCGAAGTCCGGCCCGAGGACGCGCGACGCGGCCCCGTCGGCGCGGAGCCGCCGGGTCACGCTCCTCAGGAAGTGCCCCTCTCGGGTGCTCGGGTCCTTGCCGTGAAGCACGTAGTCGCGAAGCACGCTGATCGCGCGGCCGCGCTTCGGCGTGAAGCGCGCGATGTCGAAGGCGTTGCCGAACGAGTGCTCGCTCAGGCCCTCGCTCCAGGGGCGCATCCTGCCGACCACTTCCCGGCACGCGTAGCTCCCCAGCGTGCTGATGCGGGCGATCGGCGAGCTCAGGTGCGCCTCTGCCTCTTCCTGGATCGCGCGCTCGATATCGGCCAGCCGGAGGGCGAGTGAGCAGTCGATCTGCAGCGGGGGCGAGTACACGATGCCAGTCGGGCCCCGCGTCAGCAGCACGCCGTGGGGGATGCCACACCCCTTCTTGTTGGGCTTCTCGGTGTCCGGGATCGCCCGGAACCGCGCGCCTGCGCTCTTCAGCGCGTCGCGGCAATCCGCGCCCGCGGCCGCGGCGATGTAGTTCCACTGGCGCTGCGCGCGCGGAGGCCGCTCGCCAAGGCCGGTGGCGTCGGCGAGGTGCTCGACCCAGGGGCCGGCCCATCCCGGCGACGCGGGCGGCGGCGGCGCGGGCTCGCCACCAGCGACGGGGGGCGCCGCGATGACGGGCGCTGCTTCCTGGGAAGCGGGCGCTCCGGCGGCGAGGGCCGGCGGTGCGCCAGGGAGGGCCGCGGCCGGCGGCGCTATCAGCGCGGCTCCGCCGAGCTCGGAGAGGGTCGGGCTCCCATGAGAACAGGACAGCACCGAGGTCATCGCCGCCGCAGCGAGCCCCGGAAGGAAGCGTGCGTGCACATCGATGTCCGTACCTCAGCGGGCGACCCGCGCAAGACACGCGATCTCCCCCTCCCGGCGCGCCCGCTAACATCGACACCTCGTTCGCCCGCGTCAGGCCTCCCTCGCGCCGCCGCCGGCCGCCTCGCCCCCGCCGCGCGCTTCGTTTCCCGGCGCTTCCAGCGTCGGCGAGCCGCGGAGCAGGAGCAGCCCCGCCACGGAGACCACGACCCCGGCGGCCGTGAGGCTCCACGACAGCTCGCCCTCCATGACGCCCTGCGTCCACGGCGGCTTGAAGTAGAGCAGCGACACAGCGAGCCCGTTGTTCAAGGCGTGCAGCAGCGCTCCGGGCACTACCGAGCCGGTGCGGTGGCGCGCGTACCCCAGCGCGAGCCCGAGCGAGAACGTCGGCAGCAGCCGGTACACGGAGCCGTGGGCGAGCCCGAAGAGGAGCGCCGATACCCCGATCGCCACCGCGGGCCCGGCGCGGCGCAGCCCCGCGTAGACGAGGCCGCGGAACAGGAGCTCCTCGCACACGGCGGGCGTCACGGCGACGAGCAGCAGCACGACGGGATACGGCTGACCGTCGAGCAGCACGAGCTCACCGAGCTCGCGGGCAAAACGCTCTGGCGCGGGGAACCACCGGAGGAGGGTGCCGCCGAGCGCTACCCACGCCGACACCCCGAGCAGGAGCGCCCCGGCGAGCCCCCGGACCGAGGCAGGCCGGAGGGCCAGCGTCTCCCGCGGCGAGTAACCGAACCCGGCGACGAGCGCGAGCGTCGGGAGGAAGAAGAAGCCGACCTGCGAGGCCGCGAGCTGGACGGCCACGCTGGCGCGGGCGATGAGCAGGCTGCCGTAGAAGAACAGCACCTGGACGCCCGCGAACGCCGCCAGCGAGAAGCCGGCGGAGGGCGCCCCGCCGGTCCGGCGCCCGAGGCCCAGCACGGCGCGCGCCGACGCCTTGCCCCCGAGGAGCACGTCCTCGCGCTCGAACACGCGCGCGGCGAAGAGGAGCGCGAGGCAGGCGTAGAGCGCCGACGAGACGAGCGCCGTGAACAGGAGATCGAGCGGCGCCTCCCCGAGGAACAGGGCCTTGATCAGCACCGCGATGTTGAGGACCGGGGCGTAAGCCGTCCACGGGTTGAGCTCGACCACCGGCAGCGCCGTGATGCCGGCGAGCAGCGACAGCGGCAGGTACGCGGGCATGAGCGCGTTCTGGCCGTCCTTGAAGTCCTTCGCGAACACGGCGAGCGCCAGGAACAGCGCCGAGAACAGGAGCGTGACCGGCACGAGCAGCGCGAACGTCAGCGCGAAGATCCACGGGTCGACGACCACGACGTCGGGCAGCAGCCGGCTCACGGTGAGCGACAGGCTCACCACGTTGCCGAGCGCCGTCAGCAGCGAGATGACCCACACGGCCAGGAACTTACCCGAGATGATCTCGATGGAGCGCACGGGCGCGCAGAGGAGCGTCTGCATCGTGCCGCGCTCCTTCTCGCCCGCCGTGAGGTCGATCGCCGGCAGGAAGCTGCCGAGGAGCGACATCAGGATGAGCATCATCGGCATCATCGAGCCGAGGATCTGGCCGACCTTGCGGCTGTCCGGGGCGACGTCGCGCGACATGACGTCGTAGGCGATCGAGAACCCCTCGGGCAGGCCGCGCTCCGCCTCTCGATCCGCGACGATGGCCCTGCGGGCGCGCCGCAGCGCGCCTTCGAGGCGCGCCTCTGCCATGGCCGAGTCGGCGCGGACCGAGTCGAAGTAGATCGCGACGGCGCCCTTGCCGCCCCGCGCGAGCTCGGTCCCGAGCGCGGGCCACGGGATGAGGACGGCATCGACCTTCCTGTCGCTCACCGCGGCGCGCGCCGCGGCGAGCACGGGGTTCTCCGGCTCGGTCCACCTCGGCGGCGGCTCCTCGCCCTCGGGCGGCGGCGCTTCCTCCGGCCTGGCCTCCGGCTCCCGCGGCGGCGCGAGCGCCCCCGAAAGGAGGCCTTCGCGCACGTCCGGGGGCGCGCCCGCCCACGGAGCGAGCTCGATCTTCCCCGCCGACACGAGCCTCTCTCGCAGTCCCTCCGCGAGCTCTCCCCACACCGCGATCGTGGACGAGCGCGCCTCGCGCGCGGCCGCCTCGGAGCCGACGAGCTTGCTCATCGCGAGCGCGAACAGCGGATAGAGGAGGATCGGGATCAGGACGAGGCGCACGAGCGTGCGCCGGTCCCGGAGCGACTCGACGAGCTCCTTGCAGAGGATCGTCCAGACGACGGCGAGCCTCACGGCGCCTCGCCTGCCGGTGGCGGCGCCCCGCCGCGCTCGGGCGTATCGCGCGCTTCTCGCGGGCGGCTCCGGGCCACGTGATGGAGGAAGGCGTCCGTCAGGTTCGCGGTGCCGGTGCGCTCGAGGAGCTCCGGCAGCGCGCCGGTGTCCGCGACGCGCCCCTCGTGCAGGAGGGCGATGCGATCGCAGAGGTACTCGGCCTCGCCCATGATGTGCGTCGAGAAGAGGACGGCCTTGCCCGCGGCGCGCTCGCGCCGGATCGACTCGACGATGAAGCGGCCGCTGATGATGTCGAGCGCGGTCGTCGGCTCGTCCAGGATGAGCACCTCGGGCTCGTGGAGGAACGCGCGCGCGATGTTGGCGCGCTGCTTCTGCCCCGTGGACAGCGTGCCGCACGGCCGCGAGGCGAACGCGTCCATCTCGAGGTCGGCCACGAGCGCGTCGATGCGGCGCGAGAGCGCGGCCTCCTTCATGCCGTACAGCCTGCCGAAGTAGCGGAGCACCTCGCGGGGCGTGAGCCGCTGGTAGAGCTGGGTGTCGCCGGAGAGAAAGCCGATGCGCTGCTTCGCCTCGAGCGGCCGCGCGACGAGGTCGACGCCGTCGATGACGACGCGCCCTCCGGTCGGCGACAGGATGCCGGCGAGCATCCGCAGCGTCGTCGTCTTGCCCGCGCCGTTCGGGCCGAGCAGTCCGACGATCTCCCCGGGGTGCACGGCGAGGTCGACCCCGTCCACGGCCGTGAAGTCGCCGTACCGCTTCACCAGGCGCTCGGCGAGCAGTGCGGGGCCCATGGCGGCTTCTCCTATTCGGTCCGCGCCGGCGCGCAAAGCTCCGGGCTGAAGGGACGGCGGGGCTGGACGTCCCCCTTGCCGCGCGGGCCTCCCGCTGCGCCGCCCGGCCGCTTGCCGCCCTGGCTGCTCTGCGGCGCTACCCCTCGACGTCCGCTGCAGACTCCCTAGACTACCGAGGCAATCATGCAGGCGGACATGCCTTCCATGCCCTATCGCAACCGCACGACGTCCGAGCGGGTCCAGTGCCCCTGCGGACACGGCCTTGATCACTACATGGTCAGCGCCGAAGCAGAGTACCGCTTCCTGGGCTACATCCAGCTGGCGTTCGGGATCTCGGCCCGGCCCACGAAGGTGAAGTACAGGTGCCGGCGCTGCGACACGGTGTTCGCGACGACGAAGGATCCCGCGGTCCTCGACAAGCACTACTGACGCCGGGCAGCGGATGATCGACATCGACATCGACACGTCGTCGGCGGCCGCCTGCGGCCGAGGGGCTCCATGAAAGGCCGCGTCCTCATCGTCGCCGGGTCCGACTCGGGCGGCGGCGCCGGCATCCAGGCTGACCTCAAGGCGGTCACCGCGCTCGACGCGTACGGCGCGACGGCGATCGCCGCGCTCACCGCCCAGAATACGCGCGGCGTGGCCGCCGTGTTCCCGGTCCCGCCCGACTTCATCGGCCGCCAGATGGAGCTCGTGCTCGACGACATAGGCGCGGACGCGATCAAGACCGGCATGCTCCACTCGGCCGCGGTCATCGAGGAGGTCGCGCGCGTCTACGAGCGCCTCGGCCGCGGCGCACCGCTCGTGGTCGATCCCGTGATGGTCGCCAAGGGGGGCGCGCGGCTGCTGGAGCCCCAGGCCGAGGGCGCCCTGCGCGGCCGGCTCCTGCCCATCGCCGCGCTGGTCACGCCGAACATCCCCGAGGCCGAGGCGCTGACCGGCATGGTCATCGACAGCGTGGACGCGATGCGCCGCGCCGCCGCGCGGCTGCTCTCGATGGGCCCGCGCGCCGTGCTGCTCAAGGGAGGCCACCTCCCGGGCGCCACGGTCGTCGACGTCCTCCAGACCGCGCCCGAGCCCGGCGCCGCCGGGGCCTCCGGGGGCGAGCAGCTGTTCGAGGACGCGCGCATCGAGACGCGCGCGACCCACGGCACCGGCTGCACGCTCGCCTCGGCCATCGCGGCCGGCCTCGCCCAGGGCCTCGCCCTCGTCCCGGCCATCGCGCGCGCGCGCCGCTATCTCCGCGAGGCGATGCGCGCCGCGCCGGGGCTCGGCCACGGCCACGGCCCCCTGAACCACGCCCACACGGTGCGGCCGTTCTCCTGAACAGCGCGCAGCGGACCGCGAGCCCCTGTGGAGGGCCGTGCGGCGCCCTCCGGCGCCGCGGCCCAGCGGCGCCCGCGCGGCCGTCGTGGCGCCCCCGCGCCGCGGCGAACGGGCCGACGGCGGTGCCCGTGCAACGACTCGTTGCGCCCGGGGCTCGAATGGACGACCCTGCGCGCAGTTCGTATCGGCGTGCCGACGCGTCAGCTTCGGCGCCGGCGCGGAGCTCTTCCTCACCCTTTGTGCGCCTGTGGCCGTGACCAAAGATCCCCTCCCTCCCATCGACGTCGGAACGGTCATCAACGACCGGTACGAGGTCCTGAAGAGCATCGGCAAAGGCGGCATGGGCGAGGTGTTCTTGGCCTTCGATCGCCTGACGCAGCAGCAGGTGGCGCTCAAGGTGGTGCCCGAAGCCTCTGCCATGCCGGGCGACGACGAGGCCCTGCGGCAGGAGGTGATCCTCGCGCAGAAGGCTCGCCACCCGAACGTCTGCCGCGTGCACGACCTCGCGCCGAGCCCGTGGGGGCCCATCCTCGTGATGGAGTACATCCCCGGGCAGACGCTGCACAACCACATCCGCAAGCGCAAGACGTCCGGCGGGTTCAGCGCCGACGAGTTCCGCAAGATCTCGACCGACGTCTGCGCGGGGCTCGCCGCCATCCACCAGCAGGGGCTCGTGCACGGCGATCTGAAGCCGGGCAACGTGATGGTCGCCGACGATCGCGCTGTCATCCTGGACTTCGGCTTCGCGAAGGAGCGCGCGCGCGCGGCCGTGCGCAAGCCCGGGGCGCCTCCGGACGGCGGCACGCCTCATTACATGTCGCCGGAGCGGCTGCGCAGCGGCGGCGCGAGCCCCGAGGACGACGTCTACGCCGCGGCGCTGACGCTCTGGGAGATGTGGACCTGCCGCGTCCCCGAGCCCGGCTACAAGCCGCGGCTCAAGACGATGAAGCAGCAGATCACCTTCGACGTGCCTGCCGCGCTGACCAACGACGAGATCCGGCAGATCTTCCGCGCGTTGAACCCGGACCCGCAGATGCGCCCGCAGGCGCGGCACATGCGGTTCTTCAACCCGACGCAGACAACGACCGCGCCGATCCAGCTGCCGCGCGAGCGCATCGACCCTGGCCCCGCGCCCGGGCGCGCCATCAAGACGCAGTTCACCCCCGGCGCGCAGTCGCTGCTCATCACGTACGCCACGAACGCGCCCGACAGCGTCTCCACCCTGTTCCCCCTGCAGAAGCCGGTGCTCTCGATCGGCCGCCGCAGCGATCAGGATCTCGTCCTGGCCGAGGCGACCGTCTCCGGGTCGCACGCGCTGCTCAGGTGGCAGACCGGCTCCTGGCTGGTCGAGGATCTGAACAGCACGAACGGCACGTACGCGGACTTCCCGTTCGAGCGCAAGGCGCAGGTGTCGCTGCTCCACGGGGCCGAGGTACAGCTCGGCGAGTGCCGTCTCATGGTGGTCACGTTCGGACCGGACTCCCCGCACCACGACAAGGCGAAGCGCTACCTCGCGAGGCGCGACGGCCTCACGGGGCTGCTCGTGCGCGAGCACCTGATGAAGGCCATCGACGAGGACGGCTTCTTCGCCGAGTGGGCCGAGGTGCCGATGCAGATCGCGCGCTTCGAGCTCCGCGGCCAGAACGGCCTCGTGAGCTTGCGCCCGACGATCCTCGAGATGCTCGCGCTGCGCAAGGCCGCGCTTCAGGTCGTCGATCTGACGCAGACGCTGCTGCTGAGCCTGACGCCGGCCGCGGCCGGGCGCACCGGCCCGCTCACGTTCGTCGTCTCCATCGTGGGGCCCAACCTGGACGAGGCCCAGCACGTGGTCGAGCAGGTCGTCGCGCAGGTGCAGGGCACGCTCCCCGAGACGCTCGAGCTGACAGCGACGCTCGTGAAGTGCGAGCCCGGCCGCCCCGCTCGCACGCTGATCGACTGACGGCCGTCAAGCGGCCGCGCTGCCGTCACGCGGCCGCGCAGCTGTCCTGCGGCCGCCGGAGCTGTCGCGCAGGTGCGCCGTCACGCAGCCGCAGAGCTGTCGCGCAGCTGCGGAGCCATCGCGCAGCTGCGAGCGCCGCGCACGAGCAGCAGCGCGACTACTGGGACGATCCGCTGCAGGCGTCGCCCGGAGCGGCAGCGCGATCGAGCACCACCTGGCCGACCGACTTCCGGACGTCGATCTCACCCTGCCAGATGAGCTCCGCGCTGCCCTGCGCGTCGACGACGTCGCGCAGCAGCCGCACATAGACCTTGCCCGGCGAGACCTCCGGGATCGCCACCGCGAAGTCGAACGTGCAGACCGAGTCGCACCGCGGGTTCGCCGCGTCGGGCTCGTCCCTCTCGGTGATCTCGTAGATGCTGTCGATCCGGTCCACATGCATCGCGCGCTGGCCGCAACAGTTGAGCAAGAGCCGGCTATCCGCGAGCGTCAGGGCGCCGCTCGACCGGTCGTAGCGCCAGCGCAGCACCTCGCTGCTGCAGTAGCTCTCGTCCCCCTCGATCGCGAGCCTCCGCTCCGGATCGGCGAATCCGCCGGCCTCGCTCACGACCCCCACCTGTGCGGGCTCCGTCTCGAGACACGCGCCGAGAAGAAGCAGCGACCCCACCGTTGCAAGCGACCTGCAGACCCCCACGAACTTCATGCCCCGACTTCCTTGCTATCCAGCCCTACTGTCAAATTACACTTTAAATGGAGAACCAGGGCTTTAATAAGCGTCCAGGACATCCCTACTCGGACGTCCCCGGCTCAGCCTCAGGGCAGCGAGCACATGGGCCGCGCGCATACCGCAGCCCGGAGCAGCTGCACGCACATCCACGTGTGATTTACTTGTTCATTTCATGACTGTCCAGGTGAAAGTAGTAGAGTCCGCCCGGTTCTCTGACCCTGGACGTCATGGTCGGTTGACCTGCGCTGCCATCCCACGTCGCACCGGCGCCGGGACAGCCACCCGCGACCCCGGTCGGCCTCGGACATCCCGGGTCTCGCAGAGGGGAAGCGAGCGCCGTGTTCACCGTGCGGCGACGGTCGTGCGGCGACGGGACGGCGCGCTCTGCTCCTGGCAGCCCGCGACCGCGGGGGCGTCGTCGAGGACGACAGCGCCCGCGGGCACGTCCAGATCGAGGCTGCCGCTCCAGATCACGGCCGGGCCGCCCTGCTCATCGACGACGTCGCGCAGCAGCTTCACGTAGACCTCGCCCCGCGGGACGTCCTGCACGCCGACGGCGAGATCGAAGGCGCACTGCTCTTCGCAACGCCCCTCGGCGCTGTCCGGCTCGTCCCGCTCCGTGACCTCGTAGAGGCTGTCGATCCTCTCGACGTGGACCGTGCGCTTCCCGCAGCAGTCGAGCATCAGCCGCGCATCCGCGAGGCGGAGCGTCGCAGCGGCCTCGTCGTACTGCCATCGCAGCACCTCGGCGCCACAGTAGCCCCCGTCCTCCGACGAGGCGAGCCGGAGCTCCGGATCCCGGAACCCACCCTGCTCGCTGACCCTGGCTTCTTGAACCGCCGCTGCCGAGCTGCAGCCGCCGGCGCAGACGGCCCCCGCGATCGCAATGGCGGTCCAGATGCGGTTCGAGAGCATGCTCTTCTCCATTTCTGTTTCGCTTGCTGACCGGGGCGGCTCGCTGCAATTTTCCAGCCAGCTACCCCCTGAGCAGTCCGGAGGCTAACCGCGACCGACGCAGCGGGCCAAAGAAGCGGAAAGCGCTAACGCGGCATCCCCTCGCCTCGGCCTCGGCAGCGAGCGCGGCAGCGCGCAGGAACTGCCCACGACTAAAGACGTGTCCGGACAGAAGAAGTTGCCGGGAAACAGCGCCTGCGGGGCAGCCATGCTGCGCGCGCTCCGCGGCGCCGCGCGCCGGATGTCCCGGCCGCGCCTCTCGCTGGCGCGGGTCGCTGCGTGTCTCTCGTGGAGCAGGGGCGCTCGACGGCCCCGGCCGTGCCGGACGCCTCGCTGCCGAGTGCAGCGTCCGCGCGCCGTGCGCCTCGTTTGCGCACCGGCGGCGGGCCTGGGGTCAGCGGGCGCCGCGCTCGGGCCGCGCCCGCGAGCGGGTCAGTTCTTCGCCTCGACGGCCTTGCCGGGCGGCAGGGGGTCCCAGCGCAGCGAGTCCCCGAGCAGGTTGGAGATCCGCTTCGGGCGCTGCCCGTCGACGCGCATGATGTAGAGACCTGGCCCCTCCCCGGATGTGCGCGTGGAGAAAAACGCCACAAGCCTCCCGTCGGGGCTACAGGCCGGGTATCCGTTCCTGCCCTGATTCTGGGTCAGCCGCGCGAGGCCCCCGCCCATCTCCCCCGCCACGACGAGGTCGGTGTTCTTGCCGACGCCCACGGCATAGACCGCCTTCACGCCGTCGGGGTGGTTGCAGAACGTCGGCGCCGACGCGAAGAGCCCCTCCGGAGAGATCGCCTTGCCGCCCACGTAGATGCGCTGTCCGTACCTGCCCTCGCCGGCGAACGCGAGCTTGCCTGTCGGGGAGAACGCCGGGTGGAGCGCCATCGCCACGTCCGATGCCGGCTTGAGGCTCTGGAAGTCGGGGCCGGAGAACAGCTTGATCGTCGAGCCCACCCCGATGCTGAGCGCGACCTGCGACCGATCCTTCGAGAACGCGATGCCGTAGACCGAGCCCTTCACGGGCAGCTGGATGGGTCCGCCCGCCGGCGTGAAGACCTTGTACTCGTCGCCCTTCACGCTCGCCGCGTAATGGAGCTGCTCGTTCTTCCCGAAGGCGGGGGCGATGGCGGTCTGCTCGGGCGGCGAGACGGCCCTGGCGTCGTGGCCATCGGCGTCGATGGTGAAGACGCGGCGCAGCGAGCCGGAGCCCGAGGCGAACGTCATGTGGCTGGCGAAGCCGCCGTTCTGGCCAGTGAGGGCGCCGATCAGCTGGTCGGCCACACGGTGCGATTCGAAGCGCACGTCGCGGAGGGGCACGATGAACTTCTTGTCGAACACCGGGGCCTGCCCGCGGTTCACCAGGAACGCCTGGCCGACGAGCTCGGCCTTGTCCGGGCCGAGCTTCTTGCCGCGCACGCTCACGACCGCCTCGACCCCCTTCGCGGACCACGCCTTCACGTCCACGGGGCTGTCGGACAGGTACAGGCCGTCGGGCGCGGCGCTGTCGGGCAGCACCTCGAACTCGCCGCACAGCTCGAGATCGCGCCGGACCACGCTGTGGAGCGTCACGTCCTCGGGATCGGAGACGAGCGACGGCAGGACGCCGATCTTCGGGAGCGGGCGCGACGCACCGGCGACGACCGTGATGTGGCCGAGCAGCTCGTCCGGGTTGGGGGGCGCCGTGGCGGCCGGCGCCTGCGCCGCGGCGGCCGGCGCCTGCGCCGCGGCGGCCGGCGCCTGGGCAGGTGCAGGAGGGGAAGCGAGCGCGGCGGCGGCGAGCGCCAGGGCGCCGAGGGCGTATCGGGCTAGTCGCATGTGTTCTCCCTACAGACGAACGTGACGCTGACCTGCTTCTGCCCGAGGTCGGGATAGTTCTCGGGCGGCGGCGGCAGCGCCTGCCCCTTCGCCCCCTCGAGCGTCGCCCGCGCGGCCGCGTCGACGATGGCGTTCCCGCTCGGCGTCAGCGTGTAGCTCACCATCTGCCCGTCGGACAGGACGATCACCGCGCGCGGCCGGTGCTTCGTGAGCTCCTCCGGCGGGAGCCCCGACCCGCTCACGCGGAACCTGCTCGAGAACCAGCCGGCGATACGGGCCAGGTACAGGTCCACCGCGCGCGCCTTGAGGGGATCGGTCTCCGTTCCCTCGGCCACGCCGTCCTGGTGCCCCTCCTGATCGACGTTCGGGGCCTCTCCGGCGTCGGTCTTCGGATCGAGCTCGGTGTCGACCTGCTTCGCGATCTCGGCGTCGGGCGGCGGCGGCTCGGTGCCGGCGTCGGCGATCTTGACCTCCGGGGGCGGGATGTCCTCCTCGGTCTTGCCCGCGTCGGGCGACACGAACGCCTTCTGCTCGACGCGCGGCTTCGGCGTCTGGCGCACCCACCGGTCCGGCAGCTTCATCCTGTCCCGCTTGCCGCCCAGCTTGAGCAGCGGGGTGTCCATATCGAGCACCGGGACGACCTTCACCGGGACGCTCGGACCCTTCTCGATCTCGGGCGCGGCGGCGGGCAAGGAGAGATCCGCGAGGGTGATCACGACGGCGGCGCCCGCCTGCACGGCGACCGCGACCGCCACGGCGATCGCGATGTCCCGCGGGCGGAAGTCGCTCCTCGGCCGGCGCAGCCCGGGCGGCGTCCTCGGTCCCGGCGCGCGCGCCGCGGCCGTGCTCACGGCGCCGCTCCGCCCGGCCGCGGCGCCGCTCCGCCGGGCTGCCGCGCTGAACCGCCGGGCGGCGGCGCAGCGCCCTCCGGCTCGAGCTCCGGCTGGACGAGGAGGTTCAGCCCCTCCACGCCGGCGGCCCGGGCGGCGGCGACGACCCGCGCCACGGCGCCGTAACGGGCGTCCTTGTCGGCGCGGATGTAGAGCTCCTTCTCCTTCTGCACGCGCCCGTTCGACGCGAGCACGCCCTCGATGTCGGCGGTCGCGTCGTCCTCGCCGAAGAGGATCTTTTCTTCCTTCGTGATCGTCACGACGAGCTTCGTGTCCTTGGTCGGCGCCTCCTCGGCGGAGACGTTGGGCAGCTCGACCCGGAGCCCGGCCGTCAGCAGCGGCGCGGTCACCATGAACACCACGAGGAGCACGAGCATCACGTCCACGAGCGGCGTGACGTTGATCTCGCTGAAGCCGCCGCCGCGCCGCCTGCGCCCCCCTCCGACCGACATGCCCATGACCGGCCCTCAGCCCTTCGGTATCACCGGCGTGGGCCGGTCGCTCGACCGCTGGAGCGCCAGCGGGATGGACTCCTGCATCCCCCGCGCGGCGGCGGTGGCGGAGAGCGACGCGATCTCCACCCAGCCCTCGCTGGCGGCCTCGAGCGCGGCGAGCAGGTCGTCGATGCGCTTGTTGAGCGCGTTGTACGCGATGACCGCGGGGATCGCGGCGAACAGCCCGATCGCGGTCGCGATGAGCGCCTCGCCGATGGCCGGGGCGACAACGGGCAGCGACGCGCTCTTCTGCTGACCGATGCGGAGGAAGGCGTCCATGATCCCGTAGACAGTGCCGAACAGGCCGATGAACGGCGACGCGGCCGCGATCGACGAGAGGGTCGGCATGAGCGAGCTCGCCCGCTGCGTCTCGGTCACGATCGCGCGCTTCGCGATCGACTCGAGCAGCCTGCTGGTCCCGACGCGGCGGCTGAGCTCCAGCACCACGCGGGCGCCCGGCGCGTCGGCGTGCCGCTGCGCGAGCGCGAACAGCTGATCGGGAGAGTGCGCGTGGGCCGACTCCTGCTCGAAGCGCGCCTGCTGCGACGTGAGCCGGGCCAGCTGGAGGACCTTGAGGACGGCGATCACCCAGACGAGGAGCGCCGCGAAGATCAGCAGCCAGACGACCAGGAAGACAGGACCGGAAGCGTGGAGGACCAGGGAGACGGGGTCGAGCTTGATCGGGACCGCCGTCGCCGCCTCGGGGGCGCTCTGCAGGAAGGCCATATCGATCTCTTCGGTCAGGGAATCGGCTCGTCAGGGGATCCGCGCACGCGGGAGCCCCGGTTCAGTGCGGTTTGCGGCCGCGGCCCCCGCGGGTGCCCGGGAGCACGGCCGTGGACCTCTCTTCATCGCGTCGTCCAGCGGCGCGCGGGCGCGCGGGGCTCACTCCGCCAGCAGGATGTCGACTTTTCGGTCGCGCGCCCAGCCCTCTTCGTCCGTGCCGGTCGCCTCGAACTCGCCCTTCGACGAGGTCGCGATGCGGCCCTGCTCGAGGCCCTTCTTGCCGAGGTACTCCGCGACGCTGCCGGCGCGCTTCTGACCGAGGCCCAGGTTGTACTCCGTCTCGCCGCGGGGATCGGCGTGGCCGATGAGCTTCATCCCCTTGCCCTTGAGCGGGCCCGAGACGAAGCAGCGGGCGAGGGCGTCGAGCGCGCTCGCCGCCTCGCCCTCGATCGATGTCGAGTCGAACGCGAAGCGGGCGGTCGGCAGATCGCCACAGGCCTTCAGGATCTTGTCGTCGATGCGGATCGACCCGCTCGTCGGCTTCGCGGTGTCCTGCTTCGGGGCAGGCGCGGCGGGCTTCGCCGCCGGGGGAGGCGCGACATCGCCGGGGACATTCGGCGGCGGCTGCGGATCGGAGCCACAGCCGGCCGCCAAGGCTGCGAGCGGCGCCGAGACCACGAGGATCAACGCAGGCAGTTTTGTCATGGGCATGCCGTTACCACGCCGGGGGGCGCGTTGCAGCATTTTGAGCGGCCCGCGGCGAGCCGGCGCGCCGGGATGTTGAGCATTCCTGTAAAGTGCCGCGATGCATCGCCCGGACCCCGCACCGGACTACTTGGGGCACAAACGATCTGACCGGCCTCGCGCCGCCCGGGCCTGGGGTGCCGTGGCCCTCTCGCTCGGCGCGGCGGCATCTGTCGCGCTCGCCGCTCCCGGCGCGGCGCGGGCCGAGGTGCCCGTGCAGCGCACGTTCTTCAAGCTGCCGTCGTCGAACGGGTTCGGCGCGGTGCTGCTCGATCTGAGCCAGGCGCGGCTCACGCACTTCCGCGAGCACCTGTTCGCCACCGAGGAGCCGCTCCTCGACGAGCGCGGCGAGGAGGTCTGGGTCGGCAACCAGCCGCAGGCCGTGCGCACGCGCGACCTGCTCTACGACGCGTACTTCGGGCTGCGCTCCGACGGCAAGCAGCGGTGGCTGACCGAGGTCCCCGTCGACCTCGACGCGAGCGGCTACGCCGGCTGGAGCGGAGGCGAGCGCGGCGGCACGGGCGTCGTGACGATGGTGCAGCGGGTCGGCAACCTCGAGTGCGCGCAGTTCTTCTTCGCGCCGCAGGGCCTCGAGCAGGCCGGCTTCGTGATGGCGATGCGGGTCGAGAACCGGGGCGACGCGGCGGAGGAGGGGGTGTCGGCCTTCTCGCTGCACAACCTGCACCTCGGCTTCGGCCGTCCGGGCGCGATGAGCGATATAGGCGAGTCGGGCGAGACCGTCGCCTACGACGGGAGCGAGGGGCGGCGCGACTTCCTCGAGCGCGCCTTCGCCGGCGTGGTCGTCGCGCGCGCGCTCGAGCCGGCCGCGCGCCACGGCGCCTCGAGCGCGAGCAGCCCGCCAGAGCTCAACGTCTACCGGATCGTCGAGGACGAGGCCGGCGTCGTCGGCGACCTGCCGGACCTCGACGGGGCGGCGCCCACCTCGGACGGCTCGGTGAGCGCGTTCCAGTGGGACCTCGGCAGCATCGGCCCTGGCGAGGCGCGGTGGGTCGGCGTGGCCTTCGCGCACCACGGCGACCCCTCGGGCGCGGCGGACCCGCTCGTGCAGGGCGCCCTCGACGCGTACGTCGGCGCGAAGGGCGCGGCGGAGGTGGTCGCGGACGAGATCGCCGCGTACCGCGCGCTCCAGGGCTCGATCCAGGTCCCGCCCACGGCGACGCCCGAGGAGACGACCTTGCTCCGGCAGTCGGCCGTGATGCTCCGGATGGCGCAGTCCCGCGAGAGCCACTTCTTCCTGCGCGAGCACCTGACGCGGGACGCCGAGCCGCGCGCGACGCGGTTCGGCACGACGCTCGGCGCAGAGCCCGCCGCGCTGCCGGCGACCGTCGCCCACCGCGGCCGCGGCGCCGTCCTCGCGAGCCTGCCGCCCGGCGAGTGGACGGTCGCCTGGATCCGCGACGGCGCCTACGCCACCGTGGCGATGGCCGCCCTCGGGATGAAGGCCGAGGCGCGGGACGCGCTGGGCTTTTACCTCGGCGCAGAGGCGGGGCGCTTCCAGGGCTGGAACGAGCTCTCGTCGTACGACATGCCGCCGTACCAGATCAGCCTGGTGCGGTACCACGGCTTCGGGGTCGAGGAGACCGACTTCAACGACTTCGGCCCGAACCTCGAGTTCGACGGGTTCGGCCTGTTCCTCTGGGCGCTGCGCCAGTACGAGGAGCTCACCGGAGACACGGCCTTCGTGGACGAGCACTGGGCCACCGCGTCGGCGAAGGTCGCGGACGCCCTCGTCGCGTTGATCGATCCGGAGACCGGCCTCGTCCGGAAGGACTCGTCGATCTGGGAGACCCACTGGAACGGGCGCGAGCGCTCCTTCGCGTACACGAGCATCACCGCGGCGCGCGGCCTGTGCGACGCGGCGGCCATCGCCGAGCGGCGCGGCGAGGCGGACCGGGCCGCGGGGTACCGCGACGCCGCGAACCAGCTGCGCGCCGCGATCGCCGCGCGGCTCACGGACGCCTCGGGCGCGCTCGGCTCGAGCCTCGAGGAGCTCGCGTCCGGCGCGGGCTACTGGGACGCGGCGGTGCTCGACGGGATCGCGATGGGCCTCTTCGATCCGCGGGGGCGCATCGCCGCCGCCACGCTGTCCGGGCTCGACGAGCACCTGCGCGCCCCGGCGGGCGCCGGCTGGTCCCGAAACGACGACCGCACGGATCACGCCGGCGCGAGCGACCTGAGCCCCTGGGGCAGCGAGTACGACAGCGCCGAGTGGGTCGTGACCGACCTGCGCGGCGCTGTCGCCGCGCGGCTCATGGGGGATGACGCGCGCTCGGACCGGCTGATCCGGTGGGTGCTCGATCAGTCGGCCGCGAACTACCTCGCGATCGCGGAGACGTACGACGAGACGAGCGGCGTCTACAAGTTCAACGTGCCGATGATCGGGTTCGGCGCGGGCGTCTATGCGCTCGCGCTCGCGGCGCGCGACGGGCTGGCCGTCGGGCCGGCCTGCGGCGCGTACTTCGACGAGGGCGCCGCGAGCGGCAGCGGCGCGGGGGGCGGCCCCGCGAGCGGCAGCGGCGCGTGGGGCGGTCCCGCGAGGGGCAGCGGCGCGGGGGGCGGTCCCGCGAGCGGCGGCGGCGGCCCCGGCGGAAGTGACGGCGACAGCGACGGCGGCGTCGAGGACGACGCCGGCTGCGGTTGCCGGCTCGCGCCCGGGGAGGGCGCGGCGCCCTGGCGGCTGCTCGCGGCGGCCGCGGCCGCGGCCGGGCTCGCGCGGCGGAGGCGCGCGCGGGCGCAGCGCTGACGCTCGCCTAGAGCGCGCTCGACTCGGGCTACTCCTCTTCGGTGTCCTCCTGCGGCCGCGCCTCCGCGGCGGCGGGGGGCGCAGGGTCGGCGACAGCGGCGGCCATCGCGTCGGCGAGCGATACAGGCGGCGCGGGCCGCGGCGCCTCCTCGGGGGCGCGGGACGCCGGAGGCTGGCGCGCTGGCCGCACGCGCGCGGCCCTCGCCGAGGCCGCGTGCATGCCCGCACCCGTCGCGGAGCTCGCGCCCGCACCTGTCGCGGAGCTCGCGCCCGCACCCGTCGCGGAGCTCGCGCCCGCACCCGTCGCGGAGCTCGCGCCCGCACCTGTCGCGGAGCTCGCGCCCGCACCCGTCGCGGAGCTCGCGCCCGCACCCGTCGCGGAGGCCGCGGGCGAACCAGCAGTGGACGCCGCCGACCCGCCTGCAGCAGACGCCGCGCGGGCGTTCGCCATCGTCGCAGCACGCGACAGCGGCGCCGCTCCGCGCCCGGGGCTCGTCGCCCCGTCCTCGCCGGCCGCGCGGGCCTGCGCGTCGGGCGCGCGCGGCGCTCTCCTCGGTTGACCGCGCGGTTCGACCGACGCGCTCACCGCGCGCGCGATCTCGCCTGCCCGGGACACGCCGCGCTGCGCGGTGGGCAGCAGCGCGGCCCCGGGCGCGCGCGAGCTCTGGCCGGCGACCAGCGCGAGCGCGACAGCGACGGCCAGAGCGCACGCCAGCGACGCCGCCACGAGCGCGCGCACGCGGGCGCGATCCCACGCGCGCGGGCGCGCCGCGACCGGCGCGAGCGCGTCCTGGAGCCGCAGCACGTCGCGCACGCTCGGCGGCGCATCGACCACCACCGGGCTCGCAACCGATGCGACCGCGCTCGCCGGCGCGACCGCGCTCGCCGGCGCGACCGCCGCCGCCCTGGCGGCGGGGAGGGTCGCGACGAACGACTTCAGGGCGAGCGACCGGAGATCCATCATCGTGGGGTCGTCGTCGTCCCGCAGCACCGAGGGCGCGCTCGACCGCCGGAGCGGAGGAGGCGGCCGGATCGGGCGCTCCTCGGCGCCCGCTGACGGCAGCGCAGCCGCGACCCTCCCCTGCGCGCGGAACATCGCGCCGCCGCAGACCCAGCACTCGAGCGCGGACCCGCCGCGCGCGTCGCTCGAAACCGTGGTGACGATCCCGCAGACTTCGCAGTAGACGTCCATGAGCCCCCCGCAGGCCTCGCCACACGACAGCGACGAGCGCCCGCCACACCAAAACTGTGATTTAAATTACATCCGGAGTATGGCGTGCCTGAGCCGGCCGTGCATGCGGTCTCGGCGCTGTCTCTCCGGAGGACCGGGCGCGAGACGGCGCTCCACGGCCATCCTGGACGGCCGACGACGCGCCAGAGCCGTCCTGGACCGAAGGATTCCCGGGTGGGCGCTTGCGATGCCTGCCTCTGGGCTGCTGTGGTAAGAGCCGCGCGTCGATGTGGTCGGGAGCGGGCCGCCGGTCCGCCCGACGTGGTCGGGGCTCCCTGCCGGGGGTCGCGCTGACAAGGGTTGGGGAGCCGCGTCCGGTCCCCGAAGCGCCCGGAGGATAGCGAGAATGGGTCTCAGCGAAACGCTGCTCGATGCGAACAAGAAATCCCAGGTCGTCGCCGACTGTTGCACGCTGGTCGACGAGGAGGTGGCTTCGAAGGGCGGACTCTCCGGCCTTGCCGTCAAGGCGGGCTACGCGGCCGTGAAGGGCATCAAGCCCGGCTTCATCACCCAGGTGGTCGAGAAGCTCTTGCCCGAGTTCGCCACGAAGCTCGACCCCATCTGGACCGAGGCCACGAGCAGCGGGAATGCGAGCTCGTACCTGAGCTCGAACCGCTCGCGGGTCGCCGACGCCCTCCTCAGCGTCACCGACGCGAAGGCGAAGTCGTCGTCGAGCGGCGTCGTGCGCGGCACCTACGAGAAGCTGCGCGGCTCGGCCAAGAAGAACGTCGAAGACGCCGTCCCCCGCCTCGCCCAGCTGATCCAGAAGCACGCGTCCTGAGCTGCCCGGCGCAGCAGGCCTCCGCGCCCACGCCGGCCTGCTGCGCTTCCGCGGCGCGCTTCTCGTCAGCGAACTGCGCGCGCTTCTCGTCAGCGAACTGCTTGAATGAAAAGAGGAGGGAGGCGCTCCGCGCGCCGGCTCAGCCGGGCTCGCCGAAGCTGCGCGCGAAGAGGTCGCGGATCGCCTCGCGGCCGGCGTCGTTGAGGTCCTGCGTGCCGATGCCGGCGAAGTTCTCGCTGGTGATGCTCGGCTGCCGCGCGATCTCCCAGGCGGAGCCGCTCCAGCGGAACCAGCCGCGCTTCTCCTGATCGTAGACGAACAGCGGCTTCTTCCAGAGGCGCGCGAGCTCCGCGCCCCAGCCGGTGCCGCCGCGCACGGTGCCGTCGTCCTGGAGGGTGCCCACGACGAAGATCTGGCTGGCCGCGTTGATCTGGTGCCAGATCGTCTGGAGGATGTTGCGCACGAGCGGGATCTCGCTCAGCACGCGGCCGAGGCGCCGCGACACGTAGACGAGGCTGAAGTCGCCCTTGCGCAGCTCGTCGTCCCCGAGCACGACCACGCCCCGCTGGCGCTCGAGGAGCCGGTGCCCCTCGAAGCTGTAGTTCAGCTCCTGCACGCCGTACCGCTCGGCGCACGCGCCGAACTCGGCCTCGGCCCCCTTGGCCCCGCCCGAGTGCAGGCGGAACTGCCGCGGGTCCTTCGGCCGCTCCGAGGGGGGACGCACGTCCTCGTCGACGACCCGCATCGAGTGCGGATCGAGGCGCAGGTGGAGATCGGCCAGGTCCTTGTTGCCGTGGTCCTTGAGCAGCCGCAGGCGAACCACGTCGCGCTCCGGCTGCAGGTAGACGACCACGCTGACGTGGCGCTCGACCTTCGCGAGCGCGGCCGGCAGCTCGCCGGGGGCGCCCGGCTCGTCGATCTGGGCCGCGACCCAGACCTCGGCCGAGCGCTCCTTCGCGAGCCGCGCGAGCGCCTCCATCGCCGGCTCCGACGTGATCGCCGCGTCGAAGCCGTCCACGATGATCACGTCGGGCTCGAAGTGGGCGACGCCGCGCGCGAAGCCCACCGTCTCGAGCACCTTCTCCACCCACGGCCGCGCCGCGTCTTCGGGCGAGTCGGTCGAGGCCTTCACATGTCCGAGGTGCGAGTAGATCTGCCGGTGCCGCTCGACCTCGAGCCGGACGGCCTCCGGCTCCGCGAGCCTCATCGACTGTGCGAGATCATGGAAGATCTCGTCGTAGTACGCACGCACGTGGTCGACCGCGTTCTCGTGCGAGATGTGCAGCACCCGGCGATCCCGGAGCAGGTCGTCGAGCGCGATCTGCACAAGCAACGCGGTCTTGCCCACGCCGGGCCGAGAGACGATGACGCCGACGTTGCCGCGACCCAGCCCGCCGTGCATCGACCCCTCGAAGACCCGCATGGGGCTCCGCTCGTTCACCTCTTTGCGGTACATGCCGACCCCTTCACTTGGCCTTCTTGGCCTGCTCTTCCCGGTACTTCTTGATGAGCTCCTCAGCGAGAGCGTTCGGAAGGGGAGCATAGCGCGAGAACTCCATCGTGAACTCGGCTTTGCCCTGGGTGGCCGAACGAAGAACGGTCGAGAACCCGAACATGTCGGAAAGCGGGACCTCCGCCTCGACCCGGCAGAACGCGTCCGCCTCGGTCGAACCGATGATGATGCCGCGGCGCTGCATGAGGATGCCGACGATGCCGCCCTGGTACTCGCTCGGCCCCTCGACCGCGACCTTCATCAGCGGCTCGAGGATCTGCGGGCCGGCCTTCGGGTAGGTCTCGCGCCAGGCGCCGCGCGCGGCCTCCTGGAAGGCGATGTCCGAGGAGTCGACCGAGTGGGCCGCGCCGTCGTTCAGCGTGACCGACACGCCCGTGACGGGCGCGCCGATGAGCTGCCCCTTGGCGAGCATCGACACGAAGCCCTTCTCGACCGCCGGGATGAACTCGCGCGGGATCGCCCCGCCGACGACCTGATCGTCGAACCGGAACGGCGCCTCTTCCCACGGCTCGATGTAGCCGCCGACCTTGCCGTACTGGCCCGAGCCGCCGGTCTGCTTCTTGTGCGTGTAGTTGTAGTCCACGCGGCGCGTGATCGTCTCGCGGTAGGCGACGCGCGGCGGGCTCGTGACGACCTCGGCCGAGTACTCGCGCTTCATGCGCTCGATGTAGACGTCCAGGTGGAGCTCGCCCATGCCCTGGATGATCGTCTCGCCGCTCTCCGGATCCGCGCCGACGCGGAAGGTCGGGTCCTCCTTGGTGAAGCGGCGCAGCGCCTTCGACATGTTCGCCTGCGACTTGTTGTCCTTCGGCGTCACCGTCAGCGAGATGACCGGGTCGGGCACGTGCATCGACGTCATCGCGACGCTCAGGTTGCCGTCCGTGAACGTGTCCCCGGAGTTGCAGTCGATGCCGAAGATCGCGACGATGTCGCCCGCGCTCGCGCCCTCGATGTCCTCCATCTCGTCCGCGTGCATGCGGACGAGCCGGCCGACCTTGTGGCGCTTGCCCGTGCGGATGTTCGTGACCTCTTTCCCGCGGCTCAGGCTGCCCTGGTAGATGCGGATGTACGTGAGCTGGCCGAAGCGGCCGTCCTCGAGCTTGAACGCGAGCATCACGAGCGGCGCTTCCGGGTCGCTCGACAGCGTGACCTCGGCCTCGTTCTTCTCGACGTCCACGGCCTTGTTGGTGATGTCGGCCGGCGTCGGCAGGTAGCGGGTCACGCCGTCGAGCAGGACCTGCACGGCCTTGTTCTTGTAGGCCGAGCCCATCATCACCGGGACGATCTGGAGCTTCACGGTCGCCTCGCGGACCGTCTTGTAGAGCAGCTCCTCGGTGACGCGCTCCTCGAGGATCGCCTCCGTGAGCTCGTCGGAGTACATCGAGAGCGCGTCGAGCATCTCCTCGCGCGCCGCCTTCACCTCGCCGGCCATGTCGGCCGGGATCTCGCCGGTGATGATCTTCTCGCCGTTCTGCCCCTCGAACCGGTAGGACTTCAGCGTGATGAGGTCGACGACCCCCTCGAACTTGTCCTCGAGGCCGATCGGCAGCTGCAGCAGCACCGGGTTCAGGTTGAGCTTCTCGCGCAGCTGCTGGCGCACCCGCAGCGGGTTCGCGCCGGCGCGGTCGCACTTGTTCACGAACGCGATGCGCGGGACGCCGTAGCGGCGCATCTGGCGGTCGACGGTGAGCGACTGGCTCTGCACGCCGGCGACGGCACAGAGGACCAGGATCGCCCCGTCGAGCACGCGCATCGCGCGCTCGACCTCGATCGTGAAATCCACGTGGCCGGGCGTGTCGATCACGTTGATCTGGTGCCCGTTCCAGAAGCAGTGCGTGGCCGCGGACTGGATGGTGATCCCGCGCTCGCGCTCGAGGTCCATCGAGTCCATCTTCGCGCCGACGCCGTCCTTGCCCTTGACGTCGTGGATGGCGTGAATTCGCTTGGTGTAGAAGAGGATGCGCTCGGTCAGCGTCGTCTTGCCCGAATCGATGTGGGCGCTGATCCCGATATTGCGCAGCTTGGACAGATCGCTGATCACAGAAGGCTCCCCGCCGCGCACCCGTGAGGGCGTGCCCGTGGAGGGCGTGCGGCACGCATTGAACCTCAGCTGGGCGGACGCACTCTTGCGGGCGCGCAGTCAGAAATTCGGCGCGGCTCTTAATTCGGCCCCATGGCAAGCGCCAGGGGGAAAATGATTCTTCGTGATAAATTCAACTACTTGGCCTGAATCCTGGAAAGCCCGACCGTCTCGTCCCACTCCGACCCGTAGCCGTCGTAGTGGATGCGGTAGCGCTCTTGCCCCACGATGCCGGTCACGACGGCCGGGTACATCTGGCCGTGCCACTCGACGCGGACCCTGTCGCCGATCTTGTAGACGTTCGTCTGCGAGGCCTGAAGCCCCTTGCTCCGGACCTTCGGCGGCGGCGGGGGGTGGACGACGTTGCCCTCGACGAGGCCGCGGATCCGCTCGCGCGGTACAACTTCATCCCAGATGTCATCGTACCCCTGGTAGTGGACCTTGAACTTCGTCGGGCCGATGACCTCGATGACCTTGGCCGGGTAGACGTTCCCTTCCCACATCACGAGGACCTCGTCGCCGATGGCATATTGGCGCTTGCAGCCCCCCAGAACCAGGGCGACGACCAGGAGGAGGGCCGCAGCGTGTGCGCGCGCTGCGGGCATACGTCCCGCCCGCCTTACCGTCCTCTCCGGCGCCCCGCAAGAGGCTTCGCCTCGGGGCGCGCCGGGGCTCCCCCGGGGGGACGGCGCCGCGCCGCGGAGCCGCCCGCGCCGGGGCGCTGCAACGCGGCAAAAACCCGTGTAGAGAACGCCCATGACCCGAGATGTTCGTCCTGGCCTGGGCACCCTCTCCCGCCCCTGCCCGTGCGGCTCGGGGCGCTCGTACCGCGAGTGCTGCGCCCCGTGCCACCTCGGCGATCGCGAGGCGCCCGACGCCGTGGCGCTGATGCGCTCGCGGTACGCCGCGTTCGCGGTCGGAGACACCGCGTACCTCTGGCGGACGCTGCACATGGGCCACATCGACCGCGGGCGCGACAGGGACGACGTGCTCCGCGAGCTCAAGGCCACGATCCACCACCACCGCTACCGCGGCCTGAAGATCCTCGACAGCGTGCAGAGCGGCAGCTCCGCGTCGGTGCTGTTCCTCGCCCAGATCTTCGAGGCTGGCGCAGATCGCTCGTTCATCGAGCTCTCCGATTTCCTCCACGACGGCGAGGGCTGGCGCTACCTCCACGGGGTCGCCGTGCCCCGGGCCCGCATCAACGTCCCCCCCGAGGATCTGACGATCGCCCTGTTCTCGTCGCGCGTCGGCTGACCGCGACCTCAGCCGGCTCCCGTGCCCGAGGTGCGGGCCTCGTGCCACCCCATCGCCTCGACGACGGCGCGGTTCTTCTCCATCCACAGCGCGAGGCGCTCGCGCGTCGTGCGGTAGGCGTACTCCAGGATGGCGCGCCGCGCGCGCAGGTTGGCCGGGTTGTGGAGGAACAGGAGCGCGTCGTTCGGCGCGGGCTCGAGCACGAGGACCTGCATCTTCCCCTCGGCGAGCGTCCGCCCCACCGCCTGGTGGAGCCGCGCGTGCGCGCCGATCCGCATCGCCTGGTTGAAGATCCAGAGCATGCCCTTGTCGCGCACGCTCTCGCGCACGCCGTGCCCGGTCGGGACCGGGCGGTGCGCGGTGGAGACCGGCACGAGCGGGCTCACGACGATCGTGAGGTCCGCGCCGGCGGCCTGCGCGAGATCGAGGTGCGCCACGTGCCCGAGCCCGCCGTCCAGGTAGTGGCGGTGATCGATGCGCACCGGCGTGAAGAACAGCGGCAGCGCGAGCGACGCCGCGCAGGCGAGCGAGACGGGGACGTCGTCGAACCCCTCCGCGCCGAAGACAACGCGCTCGCCCGAGTCGAGGTCGTGCGTCGGGATGCGCAGCGTCCGCGGCATCGCGCGGAACGAGTTCGGGATGCCGCGCCGCAGGAAGAACTCGGCGAGGAACCGCTCGTAGCGATCGAGCCGGAACAGGCCCGCGGGGAGCGAGTCGTTGAAGCGATCGAGCTGCTCGAAGAGGTACTGCTGCGCCGGCGCATTGGGGGTCGCGTCGCCCCGGGTCGTGAGCCGGACGACGGCGTGGCGGAGCGCGACAAGGCTCGTGCTGAGCGCGCGCCGCCACTCGCCGACGTCGATCTGGAGGAGGTGGCCGCGCTCCAGCGGGAAGAAGTTGTCGACCGGATCGAGCAGGGCGCGGTAGAGCCGCTCGATGGGGATGCCGCCGGCGAGGGCCGCGGCCACCGAGGCGCCGCTGCCGTGCCCGAGGTAGAGCGAGAAGCTCTGGTTGTCGATCCCCTCGACCCCGTCCTCGAGCGCCGCGAGCGCGCCGATCTGGTAGAGCGCGCCCGTCAGGCCGCCCCCCGGCAGGCAGAGGCTGACACGGGCCCGCCCCGGCTCGGCGCGCGCGGCGGCGCGGCCCTCGCCGCTCGCTTCCATGGTCTCGGGGGCGCGGCCGCCGCCGTCCCCCGCTGCGATCTGCGCGGTCCGGCGCTCGGCGCCGCCCTGGCTCTCCACAGCCGGCATCATGAGAGGTCCTTTTCCCTCGCGCGGGCCGCCCCCTCGGCGCGGTTGCCGAGGGCGCAGGCGAGCGCGATCAACACGAGCGCGCAGGCGGAGCTCGCCGCCACGAGCCACGCGGGCATCGACGTGGTCTCGGGCAGCGCCGCGCCTGCGGCGGCGGGCACTTCGTTGACGTAGCCCGCGTCCGCCGCGGACAGGAGCGCGAAGCACTGGATGGCGTTGTAGGTCGCGTGCAGCAGGATGGGCGGCACGAGCGAGCCGCTCGCGACGCGGACGACGCCGAGCGCCACGCCGAAGATCGCGATCGGCAGGAACTTCTGCCACTCGATGTGGGCCACCGCGAAGAGCACGGCCGTGGTCGCGATGACGAGCGGGGCGCCGTGCTTCCAGCGCATCGGGCGGGCGAGCGCCCCGCGGAAGAAGACCTCCTCCAGCGTGGGGCCGAGCGCGACGAAGATGAGGCCGAGCGCTGCCCGCTCGGCCGCGCTCGCCTCGACGAAGACCCGGACGAGCTCGGCGTCGCTGATCCCCGACGGCCAGCGCCGCTCGATCTGCTCGTAGAGGGCGGCGATGGGCCCCTCGAGCGCGAAGCCGAGCGCGACAGCGAGCGGGTAGAACGCCGCGTGCGTCCGGCGGAGCCCGAGGAACTCGCGGATCGACGCGCGCGGGGCGTGGATCTGGAGCACGCCGAAGAGCCCGAGCAGGTACGCCGCGGCCTGGCACGCGAAGCTGCTCACGACGTCGAGCTCCGGCTCCGGCCGGAACGAGGCGATCACGCCGAGCAGCCACAGGAACAGGAAGGAGACGCCCGCGACCCAGCCGGCGGCCGCGGGGACCGACATCGGTCGCTCCACGCTGCCTCCCTGGAAGAGTGGCCCTGGCCCTCCGCCGCTGGGCGGAGGCCCGGGGGTGCCGCGCGATGGATCGCTCATCGCCCTCGGAGGTACGGCAGGACGCCTCGCTTCACGACCGTGTCCGTGGAGAGGCGATCGTTCGTCTCCGGGTAGTCGATGGTCGTGTGCAGCCCGCGGCTCTCGTGCCGGGCGGAGGCGCAGCCGACGATGAGCTCGGCCACGGTGGCGATGTTGCGCAGCTCGAGAAGATCCCTGGTGACAAGGTGCTTCCAGTAGTACTCGCGGATCTCCTCCTGGAGCAGGGAGATCCGCCGGGCGGCGCGCCGGAGGCGGGCGTCGGACCGGACGATGCCGACATAGTTCCACATGGTCCGGCGCAGCTCGTCCCAGTTGTGGGCGACCACGACCTCCTCGTCGCTCGCGACCGCGTTGCCGACCTGCCACTCGGGCACCTCGGGGAACGGGCTCTGCCGGAGCTCGGCGACCTGGCCGGCGAGGCGCGCGGCCGCGCGGTGGCCGAAGACGAGCCCCTCGAGCAGCGAGTTCGAGGCGAGGCGGTTCGCGCCGTGGAGCCCGGTGCAGGTGCACTCACCGATCGCCCAGAGCCCGGGGATCGTGGTCCTGCCGTAGAGGTCGGTGGTGATGCCGCCGCACATGTAGTGGGCGGCCGGCACGACGGGGATCGGCTGCGAGGTGATGTCGATGCCGTAGCGGAGGCACTGCGCGTGGATCGTCGGGAAGTGCTCGCGGACGAAGCTCGCCGGCCGGTGGGTGATGTCGAGCAGCACGTAGTCCGAGCCGGTCCGCTTCATCTCGAAGTCGATGGCGCGCGCCACGATGTCGCGCGGCGCGAGGTCCTTCCGCGGGTCGTGGTCTGCCATGAAGGCCGTGCCGTCCGGCAGCCGGAGGATGGCGCCCTCACCGCGCAGCGCCTCGCTCACGAGGAAGCTCTTGGCTTCCGGGTGGAACAGGCAGGTCGGGTGGAACTGGTAGAACTCCATGTTCGCGATCTCGGCGCCGGCTCGGTAGGCCATGGCGACGCCGTCGCCCGTCGCGACGTCGGGGTTCGTCGTGTAGAGGTAGACCTTGCCCGCGCCGCCGGTGGCGAGCACGGTCGCCCGCGCGAGGTAGGTCTCGACGACGTGCGGCTTCGAGGCAGGGCGGTGCCGGGTCGCGGGCCGCTCCGAGTCGGGCGGCCGCGGCGCGCCCGCGTTGAGCGCGGCGTCGGTCTCGTCGAGCACGTAGGCGCCGGCGCAGACGTCCGGCCCGCCGAAGCGGGAGAGCAGGATCAGATCGATGGCCGTGTGGTGCTCGGCGAAGCGGATGTTCGGGTTCTGCCGGGCCTGCTCGAGGAGCGCGCGCTCGATCTCGAGGCCGGTGGCGTCCGCGGCGTGCACGATCCGCCGCGCGGAGTGGCCCCCCTCGCGCCCGAGGCGCACCTGGCCGTTCTCGTGATCGAACTGGGCGCCCCGCGCGATGAGCTCACGCACCCGCTCGGGCCCCTCGCGGGCGCAGATCTCGACGACAACGTCGTGGCAGAGGCCCGCCCCTGCCTCGAGGGTGTCGGCGATGTGCGCCTCGGGGGTGTCGTCCGGGGCGAAGACCGCGGCGATGCCTCCCTGGGCGTACTTCGTGTTGGATTCGTCGCGCGCCCGTTTGGTGACGACGATCACCTCACCGTGCTCGGCCGCCTCGAGGGCGAAAGTAAGGCCAGCTACACCGCTACCGATGACGAGGAAATCGGTCGTTATCGCCACGGCCCCGAGGGTAGCAGGAGCGGGACGCATGAAGGTAGGCCGTGGTGCGCTTCCTGCGCGAGGCGGCGTCGCCGGGCGTTCGGGCGGGAGCCGCCGCCGACGGGAGAGCTCCGGCGACCTGTGCGGGGCGAGCTGGGCGAGAGCGCCGGCGACCTGTGCGGAGCCGGCGCGAGAGCTCCGGCGACCTGTGCGGAGCCGGCGCGAGAGCTCCGGCGACCTGTGCGGAGCCGGCGCGAGAGCTCCGGCGCCCGTCGGGTAAGAGCGCTGGTTCGAGCCGGGCGGGAGCGCCGGCGCGAGCCGCAGTGGGAGCGCTGGTTCGAGCCGGGCGGGAGCGCCGGCGCGAGCCGCAGTGGGAGCGCTGGCGCGCTGTCTGCGGCCGCGGGCGACCGGGCGCGGCTCAGGAGGAAGTCTGTCTCCCCCTCTCGGCTGTCTGGGCGATCTCCGACACGTGAACACGGCACAGCGCGCGAATCGCGAGTTCGTGCTCACGTGCATAGTCCATCAGCAGGCTTGCAGCGAGGCGCAAGTCATGGCCTGATGAAGAGGCTCGTGGCGAGCCTTGGTCCGCGTCCGCGGTCCTCCGGATCCTCTCCATGGCACATCGCATCGCAGGACTCCCATCCACGCCAGCGCGTGGTGGGTGATGAGCACAGCGGTTCATGGATCGCATGGACTCGCCCGAGGCGTTGCCCCTCGCTCACGGGTCCTTGGGCTTGAGACCAGGTGCTCGCACGAGCCTCAGGTGCGTCGCCCTGCTGCGTGCGCTGCGCCGGTGCTGTTCATCCTCCAAGGGCGCATCCTTCTCCCGGCTGAGGCCGAGCAGAAGCTTGGGACGTATCCCGGAGGGCGGCACGAGATCCTCTACGGCCTCTCCGCGAGCGGCTCGCCTGGCCAGGCACTGCTCGCAACACCGCTCAGGGTCCCAGTCGATGTCCTCGAGACCAAACTCCCGTACCCACGCCCGCTCCCACTTCCCCATGTGGCTCAGGCAGGGGCGCACGCGAGAGGGAGGAATCTCGTCTCGGCGGGACTTCCGGCGCATCGGCATGGGTACTCCTTGGTAACGGATGTCGCCTATTCTGCCAATCGAGAAGGAGCTCGCCAAGTGCTTTCTCCGGGCCATCCTTGCCTTGCGTGCGCGCACGCGTTTCACGACCTGCGACAGATTACGGTCATCGAAGCAAAATTATCACGAAATGAGGAACCCTCGCTGACCGCATCCCTTGCTGGTGCGAGGCTCCAGCAGACCCCCGCTCGCCTCGGGCGAGTCTCGGCACAGCGCACCTCGATACCCGCGGAAGCTCCGGCTCGGCGGCAGGCACACCGGACCGTGCTCGCGCTGACCGCCACGTTGTCGTGCCCGCGCGGGGCCCGCCCCCCACACCTCGCGAGGGACGGGCGGGTCTCGTGGCCGACGGCGGCTCTCCAGGGCGCGTCCGTCCCGCCTCGGCCCAGGCCGGCAGCTTGCGTACGAAGCAAAGCGATCTGCTGCTGGGCTGCCTTCAGCGACCGTCGGATGATATCCGCAATCGCGGCCCGACGCAGAAGGGTTCAGCAGATCACCGGTCCGTCCACCCGCGCCTTGGGCATTCCACACCATGGTGGAAAAGTTGTAAGCGCCGAGCAGCCCACCGTGCCGCGTACCCGCGGCAGTCGGTCCCTACACCCCGACGCGGGGCACGTCCACTCATTTCTTGCTGCGTTCTGCTCGGTCGCGGGCGCCCTCGGCCCTTGTCACCCAGCGAGCCACATTCCGCTCAACGACAAAAATTTCCACACAAAAACCGCTCTTCTCCTGCGCTTGACGCTCCTCCCCGGCGAGTCTCCGGTAGCCCCCTTGTCCGCGGCGAGTGAAGAGAACTTGTCCGCGGCGAGTGAAGAGAAGAAGAAGTGAGAATTGATGCCCACCCCCGGTCGGTGCTCGGCGCTTCGCGCCTGCGCGCCGCCCGCCCCTCCCAGGTCCCGCGCCACGCGCGGGACGGGAGGGGTACCCCTGCCTCCGTCTCGCGGCCCTCTCGTGCTGGCGCACCGTTTCTCCTCGTGAGTTCCACCCCTCAGATGTCGCCGACGCGCGCCAGAAGGCACGTCACGTGCTCGGGCTCGCCGAGCTCATGAGCGCAGTCCATCAGCAGGCTCGCCACCAGGCGCAGCTCATGGTGCGCCGCGAGGATGCCGGTGATGCGGTGCTCGGGCACAACACTCCAGATGCCGCCCGAGCACACGAGGAAGATGTCGCCCGGCTCGGTACGCTCGACCTGGGTCTTCATCTCCACCGCAGAATCGCAGCCGAGCGCGCGTGTGGCTGCGCTTGCGTGTTGGGTCAGTAGTGTCAACGCATCCGGCGAGACGGCTGCATCCGACGCGCCACCGTCGAGCACAGCGTCGTCACGCGTTCGCTCCGCCATCCGCCCGCCACGAAATCGGTAGACGCGCATATCGCCAATATAGGACACGTACGCCGCCCCCGGCGCGAGCAGCACACCGGCGAAGCTCATCGGCCTGCCGCTCCGTCCCGGCTTCGGGCAATCGTTCTCGGAGCCGCAGCCGCTGGATCGACGCGGGATCATCATCAGCCGTACTTCGTCCCGGCATTGCGGCGCAATCAACCCACCAGCACAGACGTCGTCCATACCGTCTACCTCGACCACTGCATGCACCATCTCGATGGCAGTACGGGAGACAACCTCTCCGCCGACCCCACCGGCGACCAGGAACAGCCCCAGGCAAGGCAACGCACCAAAGCTCTCCTCGTTGCTCGTACGACGCCTCGACACAGGGGCTTCCGCACCTGCCTCCACGGCGAGCGTTGGGCACACCATCATCCACCTCGCACGCTCGTCACAGGGACGAGCCGAGTCAGGGCGCACCACGCCCGCGGTGCGCCGGATCCTGATCTGTCGCCCAGCGTACGGCGCCCCCGCCGTGTGTCGTCAGCGCCCCTGGGCCATCGACGTCTGCTCGCTCGTCCGGGCACCTCGCGACGGGCCCTTTCGCTCACGCGCTCAAGATTCCTTGCGCTCGACAGGCGGCGAGCGCACGAGCTTCAGCAGCGTCAGCTTGCTCCGCGCTTTTCGACCACCCGCCCTGGGTGGGGTCTTCGCCCAGCCAGCGCTCCGCAAGAGCTTCGGTCGGGCCCCCGACGGTGGCGCGGGCTCCTCCACCGCCTCTCCGAGCGCCGCTCGCGTCGCGATGCAGTGCTCGCAGCACCGCTCTGGATCCCACGGGATGTCATCGAGGCCAAGCTTCCGTACCCACTTCCGCTCCCACTCCCCGAGCCCGCTCAGGCTGGGGCGCCTGCGAGAGGGAGGGAGGTCATCTTCGCGTGACTTCCGGCGCATGGGCAGGCGGGCTCCATCGGATCGGGCAGCGCTGATTCTGCCAATGTTGGAAGAGCTCGCCAAGGGGTTTCTTCCGGAAATCGATGCGCTTTCAATGGCTTACGTTCATCCATATGGAATTATCAGAGAATCATCCAGGCAGATCGCGCAGGCGTACAGAGGGGAACGTGCAGAGGGGAGGAAGAGGGCACGTCATCAGGATGCCCACCCCCGGCCCGTGCTCGGCCTTTCGGGCCTGCGCGCAGTCCGCCCCTCCCACGCCCCGCGCTCCGCGCGGGACGGGAGGGGTCCCCTGCTCGCCGGTGGCTCTCGAGACGGCGCTGCTGCGCCTCCGCTCGGCCTCGGGCATGGCTGACAGCTCCCGTACATCCCCAAAAGCGATCTGCTGCCGGGCTGCCTTCAGCGACCGTCGGATAACATCCGCAATCGCGGCCCGACGCAGAAGGAGTCAGCAGATCGACGGTCCGTCCGCCCGCGCCTTGGGCATTCCACACCATGGTGGAAAAGTTGTAAGCGCCGAACAGCCCACCGTGCCGCGTCTCCGCGACAAACCAGTCCCTACCACCCCGGCGCGGGGTGCGTCCATTCATTTCTTGTTCTCTCCTTCAGCTCAGCAGCTCACGGCCCGCAGCCCTCATTTCCGTGGATCACATTCCGTTGAGCCATTCAATATTTCCACACAACAACGCCACTCTTGTCACTGGCCGCAGTTCGCCTTGATGCTGAAGTCCCAGCACGCTCCGCTCGCTCCGGGCACACCGGCGTTCTGCTCCGAGCCACCAGGCCCGGCGCTGCCGCCGTCCCCGGCTGTACCCGCCATGAAGTTCTCCAGCGCAACGGCTGCGCTCGGCGCCGCGGCGTAGGCGATTCCCACCGCATGGCCGCCTCGACCGCCGCCGCCGGGGCCGCCGCGGCCGCCGGGGCCGCCACGACCACCATCGCAGCCGGAGCCACCAAGAGACGAAGCGGTACCTGCGGTCCCGCCACTGCCCCCGCTGGCGCCAGGTCGTCCGAATCCGCCCTCTCCTCCGTTGCCCGCCTTGCCCACGGCGACGGTCACCTCGGTCAGCACCAGCTTCGTTCCCAGGCTGAGGATGCCGATGCTCGATCCGCCGGCTTGGCCGCCGCCTCCCCCTCTGCCTCCGCAGCCGCCGGCTCCGCCTCCGCCGCCGCTGGCGCCAGAAGCCTCCACGGGGCTCCTCGGGTTCCCGCAGAAATGCCCCGCCTTCGCTCCGCCGCCTCCGCCGCCTCCTTGGCCTTTCTTGCCGGTGCTGCCGGGGGCGCCGTCGCCGCCGGTGATGCCGGTGAGGGCGAGGGTGGTGGCGCGGCCGGCGGGGCCGGGGGTGCCGGGGGCGCCGTCGCGGCCGGGTTGGCCCTGTTCGCATTCGCCCGTCGCCGTTTGACCCATGCCGCCGAGGCCCGGGCTGTTGGGGAGGATTGGGTCGGGCAGGGGGGTGCCGGCCTGGCCGGGCTGGCCGTTGCCGTCGTCCATGCCTGGAATGCCGCCGGTGCCGCCTTGGCCGCCGCGGGTCTCGCCGTCTTCGCAGGTGGTGACGCCGGGGTCGCCGCCGTAGACGGACGGATAAATAATGCACGCGAACGAGGCCGTATTCGTCGACCCGCTCGCTCCCGTGTGCGGCCGCTCGCTCGGCGTCTTGCCGTCGGCGCCATCCATCCCGCCGCCTGCGGTCACCTCCACCTGCGCCAGTTCTGCCTCGATGTCCGCGACCGCCACCCCGATCGACGACCCGCCCGCCTTCGTCGCGCTCGCAGCGCGCACCGCGAAGCTCCGCACCTTCGCCCCGCTCGCTCCCTCCCCCAGCGTGAGCGCGATCTGATCCGCCGGCCCCTCGATCGCGCTCCGCGCCTCTTCGCTCCACGTCCACCCCGCCCCGCAGTCGAAGCCGCCGATCACCTCCACCCCCGCTTCGATCGTCACGCGCTCCGCGAACGCTCCGCTCGTGCACGCCAGCACCCGCTTGCCGTGGGCGTTCGCGATCGCCTCCGCGAGCGAAGCGTACGGCGTCTCCTTTGTCCCGTCCCCGCCAGGTGCCGCGTTTGCGCTCGCGAACACCGCGCACTCATCCGTCACCGTGCTCGCGTCCTCGGTCGGATCCGCCTCGCACGCGGGGTTCGTTCCACCGCCGCCGGGGCCTGTGGATACGAAGTGATCACACGTCAGCATCCGCTCGCAGTCGTCCGTCACGTTGTCCCAGAACCCGCAGCCGCACAGCAACGTGACGAGTCCCAACGTTCCTGGAATCCAGCATCTTCTGATCATGGTCATCACTCCCTCGCCTGAGCTCACCACATACCCGTCACGTCGACCCCGACGCTGCCTGTTTGCAGACTGGGCAACGCACGAATCCGCCCCGTCCCTGTCGTCTTCGCTCGAGGCCACAGCAGATAAGTCATCGCACCGACGGCCAGCGCTCCCGACGCGATATAGGCGACTCGCGCTGCGTTGCCCCACATCTCGCCCCTCGAGCCAACGCTCTGAAGCTCTTCGCACGACCGCACGACCGCGGGTGATGGGGTCACGCATTGTCCCCCCACCGCCAGAATTGCCTGACCTCTCAAGCGCGCATCATCTCCCGCGTTGTTCCTCGCTACCGTCATCGCCACTCCCACGCCAAGCCACACCGCGCTGGCCGTCCCCAGCACGATGACCGGCCCCCAGCTCCGCTCCTGCGTTGGTGCGATCGGCGTCACGGGCGCAACCGGTGAATTCTCCGCCGTAGGCGCACCGGATGCAGCCGCGCCGGCCGGCGCGTTCGGCGTCGCCTCCCCCTCCGGAGCGGCCGGCGCAGTCTCTTTCGCCTCCTCGCACCACGCGGTCCGTGCTGGTGTGCCCAAGAGCAGAGCGCTGAAGAGATAGATGCACACACCCAGCTCGTGCTTGGCCCTGCGGACCTGCGTGCGATCCACCCCTCTCACGCCCCGCGCCGCACGCAGGGCTGGAGGAGTCCTCCGATCGCCGGCGTTCGTCGCGTCTACGCGGCGCCGCGTCCGTGCGACCGACACCTCGACGACTGGCCGCTCCGACGCGGTGAAATAGCGACCTGCTGCCGGGCTCCCTTCAGCGACCGTCGGATCATATCCGCTTTCGCGGCCCGACGCAGAAGGACTCAGCAGATCAACGGTCCCTCCGCCCGCGCCTTCGGCAGTCCACTCTATGGAGGTGAAGTTGTAAGCGCCGGGAAGCCCTCCGTGCCGCGTTTCCGCGACAAAACGGTCCCCACCACCCCAGCGCGGGATGCATCCAATCATTTCTTGTTCTCTCCTTCAGCTCAGCGGCTCACAGACCGCAGCCTTCGTCTTCGATCAATCGCATTCCCTTGAGCCACACACAATTTCTCCGCCGACTCCACCGGCGACCAGGAACAGCCCCAGGCAAGGCAACGTACCAAAGCTCTCCTCGTTGCTCGTACGACACCTCGACACAGGGGCTTCCGCTCCTGCCTCGATGGCGAGCGTTGGGCACACCATCCTCCACCTCGCACGCTCGTCACAGCGACGAGCCGAGTCAGGGCGCACCACGCCCGCGGTACGCCGGTTCCCAATCTGTAGCCCGGCGCCCGGCGCAGTCGCCGTGCGTGGTCAACGCGCCCGGGGCGTCAACGTCTGCTCGCTCGAGCCGGCCCTTTGCGACCGGGCCTTTCGCTCAGGCGCTCAGGAATCCTTGCGCTCGAGGCGTGGCGAGCGCACGAGCTCCAGCAGCCTCAGCTTGCCGCCGCGCTTGCTCCGCCCCTTCGGACCACCCGCCCCGGACGGGGTCTTCGCCCAGCCAAGGCCCAACTGCGGCTTCGGCCGGCTCCCCGATGGCGGCGCGAGTTCCTCCACCGCCTCTCCACGCGCCGCTCGCTTCGCGATGCAGTGCTCGCAACACCGCTCCGGATCCCACGGGATGTCCTCAAGGCCGAGCTTCCGAACCCACTTCCGCTCCCACCCTCCCATCCCACTCAGGCGCGGGCGCCGGCGCGAGGGAGGGAGGTCGTCTCGGTGGGACTTCCGGCGCATCGGCATGGGTTCCTTGGGATCGAGCTGCGCCCATTCTGCCGGCAACGAAAGAGCTCGCCAAGGGCTTACATCCAGAAATCGATGCCCTTTCGCCGATTTACGAGCAGCCAAGCGGGATTGTCACAAAATCGCACGGTCGTCCTCACTTTCTGCGGCGCTCGCCAGTGGCAGCGATCCAGCAGGCCCCTGCTCGCCGCCGCGCACATCGCCTGCGGGATGCACTTCCCCCCTTCGATCGCGCTCCACGCGATCGCCGGCACCTCCTTCCGCCACACTTCGCGGCGGCGCGAGCGGCGCCGTCGACGACGCCGCACGCTACCTCACCGCTGGTTCACGGAAACTCCTGCTCCGCCGCCGTCACACCTTCGGCGCCCGCGTTCTCCGCCACGTTGGTGCTTCCGCCGGGCCCCCCCGCACCCGCCGTGCCGGGCATCAGCATCGTCTGCCCTTCCTGCTTCACCGCCTCGCCTCGGTACGCAATCGCCAGCGACGGCCCACCGAGACCTCCTCCTCCTGGGCCGCCGTTGCCTCCCTGGCCTCCCTGCCCGCCAGCGCACGCAGCTTTGGAGCCGCCCATCCCCGTGCCTCCGACTCCGCCGAGGCCACCGAGCCCGCCCGGCTGCAGGTCACCGCCTGCCCCTCCCTTGCCTCCGTTGCCCGCCTTCAGCACGCAGTCCTTCAGCGTCACCTTCCCCTCCACGCTCGCCAGCGCGATGCTCGCTCCGCCGGCTCCACCGCCTTGACCTGGCAGCCCGCCGCAGCCGCCAGGTCCGCCGCTGCCTCCGCTCGCTCCGGCCCCTGGCATGGCACATGGGCAGATCGCTGCGCCGCCCTTCGCGCCTCCGCCACCGCCCCCGCCTTGACCAGGCTTGCCAACTCCGCCGGCTCGGCCGCTCACACCCGCGTAACCCGACGAGCTCAGCGTGCCGAGGCCGCTCGCAGCGAGGCCGGCTTCGCCGGCGGAGCCGTTCGAACCATCATCGCCTCGACTATTGGGCTCCGCGCCGCCACAGTCCCAGGCGCCGGCAACCGTTTCGCCAACACCACCACGTGCAGTCTCTGCGGTGCTTTGGCTGGTCGCACCATCGCCACCGTTGTTCACCCTGCCAGCACCCCCCTCTCCCCCGATCGACAACGCGCCGCCACACGCGTTTTCGACCTGCGCTCCTCCCGGTAGCGTCTGATCGGGCGCTCCTGACATATCCAGATCACTGCACGCATCGGTTCCGTCGTTCCCGGGGGGCGCCTGCTCCGGCACCTCGCTCGGCGCATCCTCTCCCTCCGCGCCGTCCGCTCCGTTCCCCGCGACCAGTTCGCACCGTTCTAGCTCGACCTCCGTACCGCCCACCAGCACCGCGATCGACGACGCCCCCGGCGCTTGCGCATCCGCCGCGTGCACCGACACGTCCTCGATCCTCACCGCGCCCTCGCCCCGCACCACCTTCAGCGCGATCGCTTCTTCGCCCGGCGCCACGGTCGTCTTCTTCTCCTCGCCGATCCAGCGCCACCCGTTCGCGCAGTCGAGGCCACCGAAGAGCTTGGCGCCCGCCGGCGCTTCGACCACTTCCTCGAACGTTTCGGCGCACGCATAGACCCCGGTCCCTTTCTCAGCAGCGCGCCGAAGCGCTTCGGCGAGCGTCGCGACCGGCTCGGCCCGGGTACCTGCATTGCCGTCGTCGCCGGTCGAAGCCACGAAAAAGCCGCACGCGTCGTCCACAGCGCCGTCGAGCTCGCTCGGCACGCACCCGGAAGGCACGACCTCGCTGCCCCTGCCCCGGTATTTCTCGCACGTGAGCATGAGCTCACAGTCGTTCTCGATGTGGTACCAAAGCCCATCGCAGCCGCTGGAGCTCAGCGCGACAGCGACAGTTGACCCCAGCAGGACTCGCCTAAACCTTCTCATCGATCGTTCTCCGGCTCGGCTCACCATGCGCTCACCATCACAAAGCTGACGCCAGCGCCACGCGGCTCCGGAATTACAAGCACTGCGGTCGCCTTCTCCTCGTTTCTCGCGGGCCATAGGGCATACGTCAGCGCGGCCGCTGCGAGCACGCCCGACGCAATGTAGCTCCCCAACGCGATGTCCCCCAGGCGACCGGCGCGCTCACCTGCGCAATGAAGTTCAGCGCATTGTCCTGCGAACGAGGGTGATGCCAAGCACCCGCCGCCTGCAGGGAAGATCTTGTCCCGTTGTGCGCGAGCTTCCGAATTCGCGCTGTTCGACGCAACCGTTGTCCCCACCCCCACGCCGAGCTCCACCGCGCTCGCCGCCCCCAGCGCGATCACCGGCCACCAGCGCATCTCTTGCGGCGGCCGGTCCTGTTGTTCCGGCGCCGCAGACGGCTTCTCTGCCACGGGTGCACCGGCCCCCGCGCCCGGCGTGCTCGCGCCATCCGCCGCCTTTGCTCCCGGCGCCGCCGCCTGCGCCTCGCTCTTCGCCAGCGCCATCGCCAGCTTCACCTTCGCCGTGCCCCCCTTGCCCACGCTCACCGTCTGGCTCGCCGTCTCGTATCCCGGCAGCCGCGCCTCCACCCGGTGCTCGCCGGGGTCGACGAACACTGCGCCTTCGAGCGGCGTCTTCCCCACGGCCGTGCCGTCCACCAGCACCTCCGCTCTCGCAACCCCGACCACCACACTCACCGCGCCCACAAGCGCTCGCGACACCGCGAGCCGCTGTTCCGCTTCCGGTCTCTTCTCGGCCGCCGCCTTCATCAGCGGCCAGTGCCTCAGCGCGAACGACAGGTGCTGCGCCGCCTCCTTGTGCTTCTTCAACTGGTACTTCGTGAGCCCGAGGTTGTACGCAACGTCGTAGGTCGGGTTCAGCTCCCACGCCATCAGCAGCAACGCTTCCTCTGTCTGGTACTTCCGCGGCGGCATGACGGACGACGCACCCAGCTCCTCACACCACGCAGTTCGCGCTGGTGTGCAGAGGAGAAGAGAGAGCAATACAACGATGCCCACCCCCGGCCCGTGCTCGGCCCTGCGGGCCTGCGCGCGGTCCGCCCCTCCCACGCCCCGCGCTACGCGCGGGACGGGAGGGGTCCCCGGAGCGCCGGCGACCCCCGACTCTGCGCTGCCGCGCGTCCGCCCGGCCGTGGCCACGGCTCGCGGGTTCCCCGACGCGCAAAAGCGATCTGCTGCCGGGCTGCCTTCAGCGACCGTCGGATAACATCCGCGCTCGCGGCCCGACGCAGAAGGTTTCAGCAGATCTCCGGTCCGTCCGCCTGCGCCTTGGGCATTCCACTCGTTGGTGGCAAGGTTGTCAGCGCCGGGCAGCCCACCGTGCCGCGTTTCCGCGACAAACCAGTCCCTACCACCCCGGCGCGGGGTGCGTCCATTCATGTCTTGTTCTCTCCTTCAGCTCAGCAGCTCACGCCCGTAGCTCTCGTTTTCCGACCGATTGCATTCCGTTGAGCTCTTCGGAATTACCACGCGACGACACCGCGCTTCTCACTGCCCGCAGCTCGCATTGGCCTTGAAGTCCCAGCATTCTCCGCTCTTACCCGGCGCGCCGACGCCTTCCTGCGGACCACCGAGCCCGACCTGGCCGCCATCGCCCGCCGCGCCCTCCGTGAACTCCTTCAACGCGACAGCTGCGCTCGGCGCTGCGGCATAGGCGACGCCCACCGCGTGGCCACCTCGACCGCCTCCGCCGGGGCCGCCCATTCCGCCTTGGCCGCCTCGTCCACCATCGCAGCCGATGGATCCACCGAGGGACGAAGCAGCACCCCCAGTCCCGCCGCTGCCCCCAGCAGCACCGCCTCTTCCGCCAGCGCCATCCCCGCCCTTGCCCGCCTTGCCCACCTCGACCGTCACCTCCCTCAGCACCAGCTTCGTCCCCAGGCTCACGATCCCGATGCTCGATCCACCGGCCTTTCCACCGCCTCCTCCCTTGCCGCCGCAACCGCCGGCTCCACCCCCGCCGCCGCTCGCACCGGGCCCCTCGACGGTGTTCGGACCGGCCTTGCAGAACAACCCCGCCTTCGCTCCGCCGCCGCCTCCTCCCCCTTGACCCCGCTTCCCGATTGTGCCGTTGCCTCCGTCGCCGCCAGCGATGCCGTCCAGCGTCAGCTGCGTATCGCTTCCGGCGGCACCGACGCCGCCGGCCGCTCCTGGCGCACCGGGCGCTCCGTCCCTGCAGGTCCCCGCGGCGTCTGTTTGCCCTCTACCTCCGAGACCGAACTCCTCGAGGTTCGGCGCGGGCGGCGGCGCGCCATCCGTCCCGTTCTGCCCGTTGCCGTCGTCGGTACCCGTGATCCCGCCGAGCCCGCCGGCGCCGCCACGTGTCTCGCCATCCTCACACATCGTCACGCCGGGATCGCCGCCGTATACCGATTCGTCTCTTACACACGCCTCCGACGCGCTCATCGCCGGCGCGCTCGCACCCACGTGCGGCGCCTCCGTCGGCATCTCGCCTTTCGCGCCGTCCATTCCATCGCCCGCGGTCACGTCCACCTGCGCCAGCTCCGCCTCGATATCCGCCACCGCCACGCCGATCGACGACCCGCCCGGCTCCGTCGCGCTCGCCGCGCGGGCCGAGAAGCCCCGCACCTTCGTCCCGCTCGCACCTTCCCCCAGCGTGAGCGCGATCTGGTTCGCGGGCGCCTCGATCGCGCTCCGCGCCTGTTCGCTCCACGTCCAATCCGCATCGCAGTCGAAGCCCCCGATCACCTCGAGCCCGGCCTCGATCGTCACGCTCTCCGCGAACGGCTCGCTCGCGCACGCAAGCACCCGCTTGCCCTTCGCGTTCACCACCGCTTCCCCCAGCGACGCGTACGGCTTCGCCTTCGTCCCGTCGCCCCCCGACTCCGCGCTCGCGCTCGCGAACACCGCGCACTCGTCGCTCACCGTACTCGCATCCTTGGTCGGATCCGCTTTGCACGCGGGGTTCGGCGTGCTGCCTCCCTCGCCCTGGAACCAGTCATGATGTGCGCACGTCAGCATGTAGTCACAGTCGCCGGTCAGGCCGATCGACAGCGCATCGCACCCTACGGCCGCGAGCACCGCGCAGATGGCGCCAGCCGTGAAAACGCTATGTCCTCTCACGTTTGCGTCCTTTCCTTCCCGTCGCTGCTCACCACGTACCCATGACACCGAACACCGTCTCGCCCAACGCCAGGGAAGCGGTTGGGCGCATACCAACCGAGGTGCTGGACACGGACGAGCGAGGCCAGAGCGCGTAGACCAACGCACCGGCGGCCAGCGCACCGGACGCGGCGTAGGCCACGATCGCGCCTGTCCCCAATGTTCCGGCGCGGCTCGTGCTGTCCTCGAAGGCGCCGCAGGCGCTCGCGACGTCGCTCGGCGCATGAATGCATCCAGGACCGCGTGACAGAATCGCAGCGCGCTGTGCATTCGCCTCGCTCCGCGCATTGCCGGACGCCACCGTCAGCCCCACTCCGACCCCCAGCCCCACCGCGCTCGCCGCCCCCAGCGCGATCACCGGCACCCAGCTCCGCTTCTGCGGCAGCAGTTCCGGCTTCGCCGGCGCCGCAGGCGGCACCTCCGCCGGCGGCGCACCGGCGCCAGCCCCCGCGCCCGGCGTGCTCGCGCCCTCCGCCGCCTTTGCTCCCGGCGTCGCCGCCTGCGGCTCGCTCTTCGCCAGCGTCATCGCCAGCTCCACCTTCGCCGTGCCCCCCTTGCCCACGCTCACCGTCTGGCTCGCCGTCTCGTATCCCGGCAGCCGCGCCTCCACCCGGTGCTCGCCGGGGTCGACGAACACTGCGCCTTCGAGCGGCGTCTTCCCCACGGCCGTGCCGTCCACCAGCACCTCCGCTCTCGCAACCCCGACCACCACACTCACCGCGCCCACAAGCGCTCGCGACACCGCGAGCCGCTGTTCCGCCTCCGGTCTCTTCTCGGCCGCCGCCTTCATCAGCGGCCAGTGCCTCAGCGCGAACGACAGGTGCTGCGCCGCCTCCTTGTGCTTCTTCAACTGGTACTTCGTGAGCCCGAGGTTGTACGCAACGTCGTAGGTCGGGTTCAGCTCCCACGCCGGCTGAAGCTCCGCCTCCGCCTCGGCGTACTTGCCGTCCGTATAAAGACGCAGCCCCTTCCGGTACGACGCATCGGCGCGCTTCACCTCATCGGCACCTCGAGCGGTATCCTGCGATGGCGCAGGCTGTGCGGCGGCGATCTCAGGGGCGGCGATCACGGTCGCTGCAGTGAGCAAGACAGCAAGGGTTCGACAGATCATCATCCTGGCTCCACGCGGTTTCACTCCATCAACTCCTTCGCGAGCGGCTTCTCGGTAGGTGCCGGCGCGGCCGGCGCCTGCGGGGGACGCGGCACCGCAAGCTCCGGCCGCGCTGGCGCCGACGGGCCTGGCGCTCGCGCTTCGCTTTCGGCCGCGCCATCGTCCAGGCTTGGCTCAACGGCCTCGGCCGGCGCAGGCAGCTCGCCCTCGGCAGCGACTTGCTCACGTCCCGGCGCGCTCACCGCCGGCGGCGCCGGCGCTACCGGCGGCGGCAGCGCGCTTCGCGCCGGCGCCCCGCTCGACGGCAGCGCTGGCTGCTGCTCCTTCGGCGGCGCCTCTCGCAACAGCAGCGCCGCCAGCACGAACGGCGTGCTCACCGCGAACACCGCAAGCACTACCATCAGCCATGCCGGCATCCACGGCCGGCGCCTCGCGGTCGCCTGCGCGCTGGCCGGCGTTGTCGGCGTCGCCACAGGCGGCGCTGTGACCGGCAGCAACGACGACGGCAGCAGCGCCTTGTCGATCGGCGGCAGCGCACGGTCCGCCCACTGGCTCGGCGCCATCGCTCCCGGCTGCGCCGCCGCGCTCCGTGGAACCACGGCACCCGGCATCGCCGCTCCCAGCGGCGCTGCCGCGCCACCGTACAGCGGCACCGCCGCTTTGTGATGCGCCGCCGCTCCGCCGTGCTGCGCCGCCGCTCCGCCGTGCTGCGCCGCCGCTCCGCCGTGCTGCGGCACAGCCGCTCGGTGCTGCGCTGCCGCTGCGCCCTGCTGCGCCGCCACCCCCGGCAGCGGCGGCGGCACCGCCGCGCCCTGCTGCGGCACCACCGCGCCCCGCTGCGCCGCCACCCCCGGCAGCGGCGGTGGCCCCACGGGCACCGCCGCCCCCTGCGGCACCGCTTGTTGGCCCTTGGGCAGCGCCGGCACCACCGGGAACTGGAACAGCGGCTGCCCCGTCGCCTTGTGCTGCTGCATCTCGGACAGCGCCCGGTCCAGCTCCGGGTTGTCGAGCGCCTGCTGCAGCTTCCGCTCCGCCACCGCCGGATCCGCCTCGCGCCGGATGCTCTCAAGATCCGGCAGGTACTGCCGGATGTCGTCGTCGCTGTCCTTGTTGCTGCCCATCTCGAAGACCTCTCTCCTCAGCGACTAGAACGGCCTGCACCCGGCGGCCGCGCACGGACCTGCTGGCTTCGCGCCCCCTTGTTTCGCCGGCGCTGCCTTCTGCCCCGGCGCCGCCGTCTTCCGCTCCTCCGACAGCACCCGCAGAAACGACGGCTTCTGCCGCTTCGGCATCGGGTAGATGTCCTCCTCGTCCTCCGCCTCCGCCGGTGCAGGTGCGAGCTTCGCCGGCGCAGCCTTCGCCGGTGGCGGCGCCTCCGCCGCCGGCTGCTCTTTGGAACGTGCCTCGCCTTCCCCAGCCGCCTCGGCCTTCGCAGCTGCTCCGGCTTCCGCGGCTGCCTCGGCCGCGCTCGCCGCCGCCGCGCTCGCCGTCGCCTCCGGCGCGGGTGCGGCGGGGACCGCCTCGGGCGGCGGCGCTGGCTCGACCCTCGCCGACGCCACGCTCGCCGTCACGCTCCCGGCCGGCGCCGCAGACGCCGCCGGCTCTTCTGTCGCCGGCTCCGACGCGGCGCCGCTCGCTCCGTCGCTCATCGCTCGGAGCCCCAGCGCCGCGCCCACGCCCACCACCGTGATCCCCAGCGCCAACAGCGGCGCCAGCACGTACACGCGCATCGCTCGCCGCGGCTGCGCGATCATCGCCGCCGGCGTCCTCGGCGTCTCTCTCTGCAACGACCCAGGCGCTTGCGCGCTCGGTGCCGTCACCGAGCTCGGCACCAGCGGCGGCACCGCGACTGGCAGCGGCGCCGATGCCGCTCGCTGCGTTTCCATCAGCGCCAACGGCGGCGTGACGTACTGCGCCGCGACCTCCGGCGGCGGCACCGCCCTCTGCGACTCCATGACCGGCAACTGCGGCGGCCCCGCATACGCCTGCGCCCTCACCTCCGCCGACGGCGGCGGCCCCGCATACGCCGCATACGCCTGCGCCCTCACCTCCGCCAGCGGCGGCGGCCCCGCATACGCCTGCGCCCTCACCTCCGCCAGCGGCGGCGGCCCCGCATACGCCTGCGCCCTCACCTCCGCCAGCGGCGGCCCTCCCCTCGGCGCCATCCTCTCCGCCCACGTCCCCGCCAGCACCGCGGTCGCCTCCCGCGGCGTCCTCCCTTGCCCCGCGCTCCCGCGCACCGGCAGCGGCGGCAGCGTCGACGGCAGCGGCGGCAGCGTCGACGGCAGCGGCTCGGTGTACCCCACCCCGCGCCCGCGCGGCACACGCGCCGGCTGCCGCGACGCCGGCGCGAACGGAAGCGGGCTCGCCGGCGCCACGAATTGCTCCAGCGGCGCCGTCTCCCCGTGCACCACCCGCCGCGCCCTCTTCTCCCCCTCTTTCTCCTCCTCGCTCCCTCGCTCCATCCCGCCCCCTTCCCTCCCGCCCTCGCCGCGCGCCTCCTCCGTCTCCTCCTCGCCTGCCGGCCTCGCTCCCCCCGCCTCTCCCTGCACCGGCGCGCTGTCCTCCAGCTCCACCCCGGCGAACACCGCCTGCCGTTCCGCGCTCATCCGCTCCTGCGCCAGCCGCCGCGCCAGCACGTGCCCCGCTGGCACCGTGTCCCTCAAGAGCGCGCGCAGGTCCCGCGCCACCTCGTCGAACCTCGGATACCGCTCCTCCCGGTCGATCGCGATGCAACGCGACACCACCGGCCACACGAACTCGGGGCAATCCGGCACGATCTCGTGCACGGGCTCGGGCGCCGCCACAAGGTGCCCTGTCAGCGTCTCCTCCGCCGTCGCCGGCTCACCGTCGTCCAGGAACAGGTGCTTCCCTGTCAGCACCTCGTAGAAGATCGCCCCGAACGCGTAGATGTCCGTGCGCCCGTCCGGCTTCGGGCGCTCCGCCTTCCTCGACGTCGCGTACAGCATCTTCACCTGCTCCGGCGAGATGTACCGAACCGTCCCCACGTCCGGCAGGTCGTCCGTGTTCATCCCCCCATCCGCGAACTTCGCTATCCCGAAGTCCAGCAGCCACACGTGCCCTTTCGCGTCCCCCTTCGCCCCCACCATGATGTTCTCGGGCTTCAGGTCGCGGTGCCATATCCCCTTCGAGTGCACGAACGTCATCGCGTCCGCCACCTGCAGCATCACGTGCATCGCGCTCAAAAAATCGAGCCGGTACACCTTGTTCAGCACCTTCCTCAGCGTGCGCCCCTCGAGGTAGTCCATCACGATGTACGCCACGTGGTCCGGCGACACCCCGGCCTTCCTCATCCTCACGATGTTCGGGTGCTTCAGCTTCGGGTAGAACTTGCACTCCTGCCGGAACCGCCTCGCGAAGTCCTCTCTCTTCAGGTGCCGTGGCAGCATGCACTTGATCGCCACGACATCCTCAGAGTAGTCCTCCACCGCCTTGTACACCTCGCCCATCCCACCCGCGTCGATCACCTCCGTGATCCGGTAGTCCAGGAACACGTCCCCGGCCTTCAGCGCCTCCCGCGCCATCACCACACCCCCAGGATGAGAGAGAGAAGAAGAGAAAGAATTAGAGACAAGAGAGGATGCCCACCCCCGGTCGGTGCTCGGCGCTTCGCGCCTGCGCGCCGCCCGCCCCTCCCAAGTCCCGCGCTACGCGCGGGACGGGAGGGGTCCCCTCGCCACAGCTTCGCTCCTCTCCAGCGCTTCTGCACCGCTCCTCCTTACGAGTGGCTCTCAGATGTCGCCGACACGCGCCAGGACGCACGTCATGTGCTCGGGCTCGCCGTGCTCATGAGCGCAGTCCATCAGCAGGCTCGCTGCGAGGCGCAGTTCCTGGTGCGCCGCAAGGATGCCACGGATGCGGTGCTCGGGCACTGAGCCCCAGAGACCGCCCGAGCACACGAGGAAGATGTCGCGCGGCTCGGCATGCTCGACTTGGGTCTTCGTCTCCACCGCCGCCTCGCAACCGAGCGCGCGAGTCGCCGCATTTGCGTGTTGGGTCAACACGGCCATCGCGTCCGACGAGACGGTTCCATCCGACACACCACCGCCAAGCACAGCGTCATCACGCGTTCGCTCCTCCAGCTTCCCGCCACGAAATCGGTAGACGCGCATATCGCCAACATAAGCCATGTACGCCGCTCCCGGCGCGAGCAACACACCGGCGAAGCTCGTGGGCACGCTGCTCCGTCCCTGCTCCGGACAATCGTTCTCCAGGCGACGATGGCTTGTTCGACGCCGACTCATCATGAGCCGTACTTCGTCACGGCATTGCGGCGCAGTCATCCCACCAGCACAAGCATCGCCCACACTGTCTACCCCGGCAGCTGCGTGCACCATCTCAATGGAAGTGCGGGAAACGACCTCTCCGCCTACCCGACCGGCGACCAGAAACATCCCCAAGCAAGGCAACGCACCAAAGCTCTCCTCGTTGCTCGTACGACGCCTCGACACAGGGGCTTCCGCTCCTGCCTCGATGGCGAGCGTTGGGCACACCATCGTCCACCTCGCACGCTCGTCACAGGGACGAGCCGAGTCAGGGCGCACCACGCCCGCGGTGCGCCGAATCCTAATCCGTAGTCCAGTGCACAACACTGGCCGCCGTGCGCGATCAGCGCGCCTGGGCCGTCAGCGTCCGCTCGTTCGAACCGGCGCCCTCAAGACGGCGCCTTCCGCTCAAGAATCCTTGCGCTTGGAGCGTGGCGAGCGCACGAGCTTCAGCAGCGTCCGCTTGCCGCCGCGCTTGCTCCGCCCCTTCGGGCCACCCGCGCTCGGTGGGGTCCTCGCCCAGCCAAGGCCCAGCAGCAGCGTTGGTCGGCTCCCCGACGGCGGCGCAAGCTCCTCCACCGCCTCTCCGCGAGCCGCTCGCTTCGCGATGCAGTGCTCGCAACACCGCTCTGGATCCCACGGGATGTCCTCAAGGCCGAGCTTCCGTACCCACTTCCGCTCCCACCCTCCCATCCCACTCAGGCGCGGGCGTCGGCGCGAGGGAGGGAGGTCGTCTCGGTGGGACTTCCGGCGCATCGGCATGGGTTCCTTGGGATCGAGCTGCGCCCATTCTGCCGGCAACGAAAGAGCTCGCCAAGGGCTTACATCCAGAAATCGATGCCCTTTCGCCGATTTACGAGCAGCCAAGCGGGATTGTCACAAAATCGCACGGTCGTCCTCACTTTCTGCGGCGCTCGCCAGTGGCAGCGATCCAGCAGGCCCCTGCTCGCCGCCGCGCGCATCACCCGCGGGATGCACCTCTCCCCTCCGATCGCGCTCCGCGCCATCGCCAACACCTCCTTCCGCCGCACTGCGCGGCGGCGTGCGGGGCCATCGACGACGCCGCACGCTCCCCATCGTTCGCTTACGGAAACTCCTGCTCCGCCGCCGTTACGCCTTCGGCGCCTGCGTTCTCCGCCACGTTGTTGCTTCCGCCGGGCCCCCCCGCGGCCGCCGTGCCGGGCATCAGCGTCGTCTGCCCTTCCTGCCTCACCGCCTCGCCTCGGTACGCGATCGCCAGCGACGGTCCACCGAGGCCTCCTCCTCCTGGACCGCCGGGGCCGCCTTGGCCTCCCTTCCCTCCATCGCACGCGTTCTTGGAGATGCCGATCCCCATACCGCCGACTCCGCCGACTCCACCGGCCCCGCCCGGCTGCAGGTCACCGCCTGCCCCTCCCTTGCCTCCGTTGCCCGCCTTCAGCACGCAGTCCTTCAGCGTCACCTTCCCCTCCACGCTCGCCAGCGCGATGCTCGCTCCACCGGCTCCACCGCCTTGACCTGGCAGCCCGCCGCAGCCGCCAGGCCCGCCGCTGCCTCCGCTCGCTCCGGCCCCTCGCATGGCACCTGGGCAGATCGCCGCGCCACCCTTGGCGCCACCGCCCCCGCCCCCGCCTTGCCCGGGCTTGCCCGGTCCACCGGCCCCGCCGCTCACGCCCACGTAGCCCGACGAGCTCAGCGCGCCGAGACCGCTCGCGGCGCGGCCGACTTCGCCGTCCGCGCCGTTCAAACCATCATCGCCTCGGCCATTGGGCTCCGCGCCGCCACAGTCCCAGGCGCCGGCGACCGTTTCGCCGATGCCACCACGGGCAGTCTCTGCGGTGCCTTGGCTGGTCGCACCATCGCCACCGTTGGTAACATTACCATCTCCACCGCCACCACCGATCGACACCTCCTCGCCGCACGCGTTCACCACCTGAGCGCCGCCGGACAGCGTCTCATCGGGCGCGCCTGACGTATCCAGATCGCTGCACGCGTTGGTTCCGGCTTTCCCAGCCGGCGCCTGCGCCGGCACCTCTCTCGGCGCATCCTCTCCCTCCGCGCCGTCCGCCCCGTTGCCGGCGATCAGCTCGCACCGCACGAACTCCGCCTCCGCGCCATCCACCAGCGCCGCGATCGACGACGCTCCCGGCGCCTGCGCATCCGCCGCGTGCACCGACACGTCCTCGATCCTCGCCGCGCCCTCGCCCCGCATCACCTTCAGCGCGATCGCCTCTTCGGCCGGCGCAACGCTGGTCTTCGCCGTCTCGCCAATCCAGCGCCACCCATTCGCGCACTCGAGCCCGCCGAAGAACGCCACGCCCGCGGGAACCTCCGCCGCCTCCTTGAACTCCTCCGCGCATGCGTACACCGCGCTCCCCTGCTTCGCTGCCTGCGAGATCGCCTTGCTCAGCGTCTTCACGGGATCAGCCTTCGTCCCGGCGCCCTTGTCGTTACCGCTCGCCGACACGAACACGCCACACGCGTCTCCTACCGCCTCCGGGTTCTCGCTCGGCACGCAGCTCGATGGTGTCTCGCCACCACCACCGTCGAGAAAATGAGGGCATGTGAGCAGAAACTCGCAGTCATCCGCCAGCCCGATAGACAGATAGTCGCAGCCGCTCGCCATCACGGAAGCTGCACCCCAGCTCATCAACCACGTCACCCATCTGCTCTTCATTGTGCTCACCATCGCCCCGCTCACCACGCTCCCGCGACGAAGACGCCGCCCCCGCCTGCATACGTCTGGGGCAACACCCGCAGTGCGCGACCCGCCGATGAGGTGCGTTGAGGCCACAGTGCATACGTAACCGCGGCGATCGCCAGCGCCCCCGACGCCGCGTAGCTTACCACGGATATCGTACCAAAACGAGCGGCACTCCCCGTCTCGCGCTCCAGGTCGCGGCACCTGTTTGTCAAACCGCTCGGCGGCTCGATGCACCGCCCGTTCACCTGCCGGATCTGCTCTTGATGTGCCTCCGCATCGCCCCGCGCATTTCTCGACAGCACCGTCGTCGTGATGCCTACCGCCAACCCCACCGCGCTCGCCCCGCCCAGCGCGATCACCGGTACCCAGCTCCTCTTTTCAGGCGGCGGCGGCAGCGGCTGCTCCGTCCCCCCGGGCACCCTCTCCGCCATCGGCGCACCGGCCCCCGCCACCGGCGCGCTCGCGCCGCCCTCCGTCGTCACGCCCGCTGTCGTCGGCGCCTCATTCCTCGCCAGCGCCATCGCCAGCGCCACTTCGACTTTCCCTCCCTTGGCCACCGTCACCGTCTGGCTCGCCGGCGCATATCCCTCCAGCCTCGCGTCCACTCGGTGCTCGCCCGGCTCGACGAACACCTCTCCTTCCAGCGGCGCTCGGCCCACGACCTTACCGTCCACCAGCACTTCCGCTCCCGCTAGGCTGACCGTCACCGTCACGGCGCCCACCTGGGCTCGCGACTCTGCCAGCCGCTGCTCCGCCGTCGGCTTCAGCTTCGCCACCGTCTTGAGCCGCGGCCAGTTTCTCAGCGCGAACGAGAGGTACTGCGCAGCTTCTCGGTGCTTCTTCAGCTGGTACTTCGTGTTCCCGAGGTTGTAGGCCACGTCAAACGTCGGGCTCAGCTCCCATGCGGACTGAAGCTCCGATTCCGCCTGCACGTATTTTCCGTCCGAGTACAGGCGCAGGCCTCGTCGATAGGACGCATCGCCGCGCGCCGCCGCATCAGCGCTGGCAGAGGCTTCCCGCGGCGCCGCAGGCTGCGCGGCGGCGATGTCAGGGGCGGCGATCACGGTCGCCACAGTGAGCAACAGAGCAAGGGGTCGGCAATTCATCGTCATAGCTCCACGCGGTTTCACTCCATCACGTCATCAGCGAGCGGCTTCTCGGTCGGCGCCGGCGCGACCGGCGCCTGCGGAAGGTGCGGCGCCGCACGCGTCGGCCGCGCGGGCGCAGGCGGCGCCGGCGCAGGCGGTTCGCTCTCGGCCGCAACATCGTTGAGGCTTGGCTCGACCGCCTCCGTCGGTGCCGGCGCTACCGGCGGCGGCAGTTCCGAGGCCACCGGCGGCGCCAGCGCGCTCCGCGCCGGAGCCCCGCTCGACGGCGGCGCTGGCGCCGTCTCTTCCGGCGCCGTCACGCGTCGCATCAGCTCCCACACCACGAACGGCGTGGTCAGCACGAGCAGGGCGATCAGCCACCACCGCGTCTGCCGCCGGCCGCTCGTGGCCACCTTCGCGTCGGCCGGCGGCTTCGGTGTGGCCACCGGCGGCGCCGTATGCGGCAGCAACGACGACGGCAGCAGCGCCTTGTCGATCGGCGGCAGCGCACGGTCCGCCCACTGGCTCGGCGCCATTGCTCCCGGCTGCGCCGCCGCGCTCCGTGGAACCACGGCACCCGGCATCGCCGTTCCCAGCGGCGCTGCCGCGCCACCGTACAGCGGCACCGCCGCCTTGTGATGCGCCGCCGCTCCGCCGGGATGCGCCGCCGCTCCGCCGGGATGCGCCGCCGCTCCGCCGGGATGCGCCGCCGCTCCGCCGGGATGCGCCGCCGCTCCGCCGGGATGCGCCGCCGCTCGGTGCTGCGCTGCCGCTGCGCCGTGCTGCGCCGCCACCCCCGGCAGCGGCGGCGGCACCGCCGCGCCCTGCTGCGGCACCGCCGCGCCGTGGTGCACCGCCATCCCCGGCAGCGGCGGTGGCCCCACGGGCACCGCCGCCCCCTGCGGCACCGCTTGTTGCCCCTTGGGCAGCGCCGGCACCACCGGGAACTGGAACAGCGGCTGCCCTGTCGGCTTCTGCTGCTGCATCTCGGACAGCGCCCGGTCCAGCTCCGGGTTGTTCAGCGCCTGCTGCAGCTTCCGCTCCGCCACCGCCGGATCCGCCTCGCGCCGGATGCTCTCAAGATCCGGCAGGTACTGCCGGATGTCGTCGTCGCTGTCCTTGTTGCTGCCCATCTCGAAGACCTCTCTCCTCAGCGACTAGAACGGCCTGCATCCGGCGGCCGGGCACGGGCCTGCTGGCTTCGCGCCCCCTGCATCCGCAGGCGCCGCCTTCTGACCCGGCGCCGCCTTCTTCCGCCCCTCCGACAGCACCCGCAGAAACGACGGCTTCTGCCGCTTCGGCATCGGGTAGATGTCCTCGTCGTCTTCCGTCTCCGCCGGCGCAGGTGCAGCCTTCACCGGCGCAGCCTTCGCTGGCGGTTGCTCCTTGGAAGGAGGTGCCTCGGCTTCCGCAACTGCCTCGGCCTTCGCAGGTGCTCCGGCTTCCGCGGCGACCTCGGCCGGGCTCACCGCTGCCGCGCTCGCCGTCGCCTCCGGCGCGGGTGCGGCGGGGACCGCCACCGGCACCGGCGCAGCGGCGCTCGCCGCGGGCGTCGCGCTCGCCATCACGCTCCCGGCCGGCGCCGCGGATGCCGCAGGCGCTCCTGTCGCCGCCTCCGGCGCTCCGCCGCTCGCGGCGCCGTTCATCGCTCGGAGCCCCAGCGCCGCGCCCACGCCCACCACCGTGATCCCCAGCGCCAACAGCGGCGCCAGCACGTACACGCGCATCGCTCGCCGCGGCTGCGCGATCATCGCGGCCGGCGTCCTCGGCGTCTCTCTCTGCAACGACCCAGGCGCTTGCGCGCTCGGTGCCGTCACCGAGCTCGGCACCGGCGGCGGCACCGCGACCGGCAGCGGCGCCGACGCCGCTCGCTGCGTTTCCATCAGTGCCAACGGCGGCGTCACGTACTGCGCCGCGACCTCCGGCGGCGGCACCGCCCTCTGCGACTCCATGACCGGCAACTGCGGCGGACCCGCATACGCCTGCGCCCTCACCTCCGCCGACGGCGGCGGCCCCGCATACGCCGCATACGCCTGCGCCCTCACCTCCGCCGGCGGCGGCGGCCCCGCATACGCCTGCGCCCTCACCTCCGCCGGCGGCGGCGGCCCTCCCCTCGGCGCCGTCCTCTCCGCCCACGTCCCCGCCAGCACCGCGGTCGCCTCCCGCGGCGTCCTCCCGTGCGCCGCGCTCCCGCGCACCGGCAGCGGCGGCAGCGTCGACGGCAGCGGCTCGGTGTACCCCACCCCGCGCCCGCGCGGCACACGCGCCGGCTGCCGCGACGCCGGCGCGAACGGCAGCGGGCTCGCCGGCGCCACGAATTGCTCCAGCGGCGCCGTCTCCCCGTGCACCACCCGCCGCGCCCTCTTCTCTTCCTTCTCCTCCTCGCTCCCTCGCTCCATCCCGCCCCCCTCGCTCTCGCCCTCGCCGCGCGCCTCCTCCGTCTCCGCCCCCGCCTCTCCCGGCACCGGCGCGCTGTCCTCCAGTTCCACCCCGGCGAACACCGCCTGCCGTTCCGCCCTCATCCGCTCCTGCGCCAGCCGCCGCGCCAGCACGTGTCCTGCCGGCACCGTGTCCCTCAAGAGCGCGCGCAGGTCCCGCGCCACCTCGTCGAACTTCGGATACCGCTCCTCCCGGTCGATCGCGATGCAACGCGACACCACCGGCCACACGAACTCCGGGCAATCCGGCACGATCTCGTGCACGGGCTCGGGCGCCGCCACAAGGTGCCCTGTCAGCGTCTCCTCCGCCGTCGCCGGCTCGCCGTCGTCAAGGAACAGGTGCTTCCCTGTCAGCACCTCGTAGAAGATCGCCCCGAACGCGTAGATGTCCGTACGACCGTCCGGCCTCGCTCGCTCCGTGCGCTCCGCCTTCTTCGACGTCGCGTACAGCATCTTCACCTGCTCTGGCGAGATGTACCTCACCGTCCCTACGTCCGGCAGGTCGTCCGTGTTCACCCCCCCATCCGCGAACTTCGCTATCCCGAAGTCGAGCAGCCACACGTGACCTTTCGCGTCCCCCTTCGCCCCCACCATGATGTTCTCGGGCTTCAGGTCTCGGTGCCATATCCCCTTCGAGTGCACGAACGTCATCGCGTCCGCCACCTGCAGCATCACGTGCATCGCGCTCAAAAAATCGAGCCGGTACACCTTGTTCAGCACCTTCCTCAGCGTCCGCCCCTCGAGGTAGTCCATCACGATGTACGCCACGTGGTCCGGCGACACCCCGGCCTTCCTCATCCTCACGATGTTCGGGTGCTTCAGCTTCGGGTAGAACTTGCACTCCTGCCGGAACCGCCTCGCGAAGTCCTCTCTCTTCAGGTGCCGTGGCAGCATGCACTTGATCGCCACGACATCCTCAGAGTAGTCCTCCACCGCCTTGTACACCTCGCCCATCCCACCCGCGTCGATCACCTCCGTGATCCGGTAGTCCAGGAACACGTCCCCGGCCTTCAGCGCCTCCCGCGCCATCACCACACCCCCATGCCGCGCAGCAGCAGCGCCGCGATCAGCGAGAACACCACCGTGCTCGCCGCTGTCAACGCCGCGAACAGCCGCGCGTCCACCGGCGCCGCCCCCTCCGCCGCGTCGGGCGCCACGTGCGCGCGAACTCCCGCCCCGCCGGTGCCGGCCGGCATCGCCTCGAACCACGCCCCAATCTCCGGCTCCCACGCTGCCTCCGCCTCCCCTCCGCCGCCCATCGCCCCTGGCATCGGCGCCGCTGTCCCTGGTTCCGCCGGTCCCGCCCCCCACGCGCTCCCTCCCGCATCCGAAAGCCCCGCCGCGATCCGTCCCAGCTCCTCCGCGAAGGCCTCGGCGCTCTGGAACCGCTCCTCCGGCCGCTTCGCCAGCGCTTTCAGCACGGCCCGGTCCAGCGCCGGCGGGATGCGCTGCGCGGCGTGCCGCGACGGAGGCGCCGGCGCTTCCAGGGCGTGCGCGCGCAGCAGCTCCAGCGCGTCGTCGACGTGTACGAACGGCCCGTGCCCCACGACGAGCGTATACATCAGCAGCCCGACGGCATACACGTCCGCCCGCGCGTCGACCGGCTGGCATCGCGCCTGCTCCGGCGAGGCCGTTCGAGGGGTCCCGACGATCAACCCGGCCTCGGTCGGATACGCCGGCCCGGACAGGGGCAGCGACCGCGCCGCCCCGGGCACCCCCGCGGCGACGCCGCCGTCGAGCACCTTCGCGACCCCGAAGTCGAGCACCTTCGCGACGCGGCCGCCCCCCGGCGCCGCCGCGCCCGGCACGCACAGGAACACGTTGTCGAGCTTCACGTCGCGGTGCACGAGCCCGACCCGGTGCGCCGCCGACAGCCCGGCCAGCACCTGCCGCACCAGATCGATCGCCTCGACCACCGGCAGCGAGCCGCGCCGCGCGAGCTCCTCCCCCAGCGTCGTCCCTTCGAGCCGCTCCATCACGAAATAGGGACGGCCTGCCGGCGTCTCCCCCAGATCGAGGACGGCCACCACGTGCGGCGACGTGACCGCCGCGAGGGCCCGCGCCTCGACCCGCAGGCGGTCGGCGAACCGCGGATCGTGCGCGAGCGCACGGCGAACGAGCTTCACCACGACCCGCTTCCGGAGGGCGCGGTGCTCCGCCTCGATCACCTCCCCCATGCCCCCGCGCCCGAGCGCCCGGAGCGCCCGGTACGGCGTGCCTTCCAGCGCGTCCCCGGCGACGCCGGAGGGCCCTGAGCTGTCTGACGTGCGGCGTGCCACCGTCGAGGTCTCCTGAAGTGGAAATCACGAGCTCGGGGCCGGTTCGGACAAAGAAAACGCACCGGCGCTGCCGATTCTTGAAAAGCGATGCAGTCTCAAGTAGTTGCCGAGCAACGGAAGGCTCGGACACGGGCCCCCCGACCCGCGCCGGCCGGCTCCCGAGCCGTGCCGGCTGGCGCCGCGCCCGCGGGCGGCGCAACAAACGACCCAGGCGCGTCGCTTTCTCTGTCCGAATCGGCCCGCGGAAGGTGATTTGAGAGAAGAAAGGGTCCCGCACCGCGCGCGGGCCCCGCCACGCGAGGTCACCATGACGCAGAACCCTTCCGAGCACGACGACCCGGACAGCGCCGACGGCGAGGATCCCCTCCTGGCGTCCTGCCTCGACGACGCGCTCGGTCCGTACCTCGGGGCGCTCTCCCCCGAGGAGATCGAGGACTATCGCAGGGTCCTCACGGTCTTCATCACGACGCATCCAGCGGCGGCGCCGCTCTACGATCGCCTGCGGGCGAGGCCTCCTGTCCTGTCCGAGAGCGGCGAGGTGGCCCGTGAGGGCGCAGGCGCGGAAGGGTCGATGGCGGATACGGCGGCGGCGAAGCCCGGCGACGGGACCTTCGGTGGGCGGCGGTGACACGGAGCCAGCGCCCGCCTCCACCTCACCCGGATCATGAGCGCGTCCTGGAGGCGCTGCCCATGGCCCGCCACGTCGCGCGGACGACCGCGCGGGTGCACGGCGTGCGGACGACCGAGGGCCTGGAGGATTGCGAGCAGGCGGCCTATCAGGCGCTCCTGGAGGCCAGCCCCGGATACGACCCGACGCGCGGCGTCCCGTTCAGCGTCTATGCATGGAAGAGGGTCGCCGGCGCCGTCATCAGGCTGCTCACCCGCGAGTCATCGCACCGGCGCGCCGGCCTCGACGCCGCGCTCGAGGCCGCCGGGTCGATGCGCGACGAAAGCGACCCGTTCGGCGATGACGACACCGATGCATTGAACCAGCTCAAGGCCCAGTGCCGCGCGCTCGTCTTCGCGCGGTTCGTCGCGGATACCGGCGAGCGGCTCAGAGCCCACCCGGAGGACGCCATGGCGCGCGCCCTGGCGTTCGAGGCGCTCAGGACGGCGCTCCGCGGTCTCGATGAGCGGGAGGCGCGCCTCATCGAGCTCCGTTACTGGCAGGACCTCTCCTGGGCCAAAGTCGCCGCGGAGCTCGGCGTGCACGAGAAGTACGCCCTGCGCATGGACGAGCAGCTGCGGAGACGGCTCCGGGGCGATCTTCGGGCCAGCGATGTCGATTCGCCGCCGCCGAGCGAACGGCCGTAGGGGGACGGGCAGGCTGCACCGTCAACGCGATACGGGAGCCAGCAAACGAGGCGGCACGACGGCTGGGTGGCGGCGGCGGGCGGCCGCGGTTCAAGCCGGCGGGAAAACTGCCGAGGAGATGGTGGAGAGGGCACATTCGCGTCGAGCGAGCGGCCTTCACAGACAGCGCTCGACCTGAGAGCCTGACCGATGGTGCATTCCCCGGCGAGCGTCGCCGGAGGACAACCAAGGAGGCACCATGGCGCTCAAAGACCTCTCTCCTCGTCAGATGGTTCAGATCACGGCCGCGTGGCTCGACCCGGAGCGCGAAAGGCCGCGCCTCGCGTCGCTGAAGCGGTGCGCCCCGCTCATCGACGATATCGAGGCTGCGCACGACGGTATCTTGAAGTCGCACCGGAGGCAGAAGAAGGCAAACGACGAGCTCTCCGATATCCAGCAAAGGCAGGTCGCGATCGATCAGATCCACGATCGCAAGGCCCGCGGCGCCCACGCGGTGCTCACCGGTTTTGCCGATCTCGCCGACGATCCCGAGGACGCGGCCATCTACCTCGAGATCCGCGATCAGCTGTTCGCGGACGGGCTCAGGTTCATCTCGGCGAGCTACAGCGATGAGGCGGGCGAGGTGAAGCTCGCGCGCGACCGGTTGACGCCGGAGTCGAAGGCGGCGCTCAAGGCGCTGCCGACGCCGGGGGGCAACCTGCTCAAGGCGGTGCAGGCGTGGTTCGCCGCGGGCGACGAGCTCGGCAAGCTCGACGCGCAGCGCGTCCACCTGGAGGCGCAGGACAGGCCGGGCGAGGCCGATTCGCGGGGAGGGCAGCTCCGGGCGCGCAACCGCTGGATCAAGGTGGTGCGCAGCGTGCTTCAGATGCTGGAGCTCGAGGGGGCCGACGCCGAGACGACGCGCCGGCTGCTCGCGCCGCTGCAGCGAGAGACGGCCAAGGCCGAGCGCCGGCGCTCGAGCGGCAAGGAAGAGGCCGAGGCGGAAGGCGGCGCGCCGCCCGACGGCGGCGCGGGCGAGCCCGCGATCGGCGAGGAAGCGCCGGAGGTCGGCGTGGATTGACGTGGCGGCCCCCGCCGGCAGGCCGTCGTGACGGACTCGATCCGTCACGCCCTCCCGCCGGCAGGCTGTCGTGATGGACTCGATCCGTCACGCCCTCCCGCCGGCAGGCTGTCGTGATGGACTCGATCCGTTACGCCCTCCCGCCGGCAGGCTGTCGTGATGGACTCGATCCGTTACGCCCTCCCGCCGCCAGGCCGTCGTGACGGACTCGATCCGTTACGGGCCCCCGCCGCCAGCCCCCCCTCCAACGGATCGCATCCGTTACGCCCCCTGCCAGCAGCCCTCTCGCAACGGATCGCATCCGTTACGCCCCCTGCCAGCAGCCCTCTCGCAACGGATCGCATCCGTTACGCCCCCTGCCAGCAGCCCTCCCGCAACGGATCGCATCCGTTACGCCCCCCGCCGCCAGCCCCCTCCAACGGATCGCATCCGTTATGCCCCCCCGCCGCCAGCCCCCTCCAACGGATCGCATCCGTTATGCCCCCGCCGCCAGCCCCCCTCCAACGGATCGCATCCGTCACGCCCCCTGCCAGCAGCCCTCTCGCAACGGATCGCATCCGTCCCTACCCCCGCTGCCAGGCCCCTCACAACGGTTCACCACCCTCCCTTCCCCACGGCGAGCCCCCTCACAGCACATCTCATTCATCCCCGCAGGACCGCCGCGTTCGCTTGACGCACCACGTCGGGGCTGCCATGACCGGATTCCTCCGCCTCGGGCGTGCTATTCCAGTCGGGCTCGCCGGGTCCACGCATGGGCCCGCCGGCCCGTCTGTCGCGTAGCGCGCCCCCGCCCGGGCGGACTACGCTCTGCGTTACCACACAGCAACAGGAGCCACCGAGCCGTGAAGATCCTCGTTCCGCTCAAGCGCGTCGCCGATCCGGATAACGCGAACAAGGTGAAGATCCCCGCATCAGGGGACAAAGTCGAGACGACCGGGCTCGAGTGGAAGCCGAACCCGTTCGACGAGTACGCCCTGGAAGCAGCGCTGCGACTGACCGAGGACGGCAAGGCGCCGAAGACCCGGGCGGGCGAGGTCGTCGTCGTCACCTTCGGGCCGAAGGAAACCGAGCAGACCCTCCGCGCCGCGCTCGCGACCGGCGCCGACCGGGCGATCCGCGTCGACATCACCGACGACAAGCTCGACGGCGACCTCGTGGCCCGCGCGCTCAAGACGCTCGTCGAGCGCGAGAAGCCGGACGTCGTGCTCATGGGCAAGCAGGCCGTCGACGGCGACTCGAACCAGGTCGGCCAGGTCCTCGCCGAGCTGCTCGACTGGCCGCTCGCCACGTTCGCCGCGACCATCAAGGAAGAGAAGGGCGCGCTCCTCGTCGGCCGCGAGGTCGACGGCGGCGTCGCCACGCTGCGCGTGCGCCTGCCGGCCGTCGTCACGGTCGACCTCCGCATCGTCGCGCCGACCAGCGTCTACTCGACGAAGACCGCGCCCACGTTCAAGTACAACGACGGCGTGCGCTTCGCGGCGCTCCCCGCGATCATGGCCGCCAAGAAGAAGCCCCTCGCCGAGGTGAAGCTCCCCGATCTCGCCACGGACCAGGCGCTGAAGGTCCAGTACCACGCGTTCCAGCCGCCCCCGGCGCGCAAGGCGGGCATCAAGGTGAAGGACGTCGGTGAGCTCGTCACGCGCCTCAAGAACGAGGCGAAGGTCCTCTGACGGGACCGCAAGGGTCGAAGATACCGAGGGGGCCGCGGACGCGGACCCCCGACCCACGTCGAGAGATTGAGGAGGACCAGGAGGGATCATGGCTGACGTTCTCGTGGTGGCCGAGGCCGCCGAAGGAAAGCTGAAGAAGACGACCCACTCCGCCGTGACGTTCGCCCGCCAGGCGGCGGCAGCGCTCGGCGGGACGTACTCGATCCTCGTGATCGGCGACGCCGTCGGCGAGGCGGCCGCCGAGGCAGCGACGCTCGGCGCCGCCAGGGTGCTCGTCGCGGAGTCGAGCGCGCTCAAGGACTACGTCGCGGAGCGCTACGTGCCGACCGTCGCCGCGGCAGCGAAGGGGTACACCGTCGTCGTGGGCACCGCGAGCGCCTACGGCAAGGACCTGCTCCCGCGCGTCGCGGCGCGGCTCTCGGCCGGGTTCGCGAGCGACATCTCCGAGCTCCTCGCCGAGGGAGGCTCGCTCAAGTACAAGCGCCCGATGTACGCCGGCAACGCGTACGGGATCTGCACCGTCGCGACGCCGGTCCACGTCGTGAGCGTCCGGCAGAGCGCGTTCGCCGCCGCGGAGCCCGCCGGCGGGAAGTCGCCGATCGAGCAGGTCGCCGTCGTCCCGCCGAGCGCCGCCGCGGAGCGCGTGGAGTTCGTCTCCTTCGACCAGGTGAAGAGCGAGCGCCCGGAGCTCGCCGAGGCCAAGGTCGTCGTCTCCGGCGGCCGCGCCCTGAAGGAGCGCTTCAACGAGGTCCTCGACCCGCTCGCCGACGTCCTGGGCGCCGCCGTCGGCGCGAGCCGCGCCGCGTGCGACGCCGGCTACGCCGCCAGCGATCTGCAGGTCGGGCAGACGGGCAAGGTCGTCGCGCCGTCGCTCTACTTTGCCATCGGCATCTCGGGCGCGATCCAGCACCTCGCCGGCATGAAGGGGTCCAAGGTCATCGTCGCCATCAACAAGGACGCCGACGCGCCGATCTTCCAGGTCGCCGACTACGGCCTGGTCGCGGACCTCTTCACGACCGTGCCCGAGCTCGTGAAGCAGATCCAGGCGGCGCGGAGCTGAGCCTCACGCAGCGGCTCCGCCGGGGGTGCCCCCGCGCTTCCCTCACGGGGCGCGGAGGGTACTCCGGCCCACTGGAAGAGTCCGTCCAGCAAGAAGTCCATACCAGGCGATGTAAATTCCGTGTCAGGTCGCTCGCATAGCATCTTGTTCGCGTCCGGCTGCCGTGGGATCCCTTAGACGCCATGCCCGAACGTTCGGACATCCCGATCGTCACGGCGCTCGCTCAGGCCCGGGCATTGCTGTACGAGGCGGCCAGCGCCGCCGAGCAGCGACGGCTCATCGGCCCAGCGGTCGTCGAGATCGATCGCGCCATCGCGAGCCTCGACCCGACCGCGAGCGCCTCCTTCGAGCTGACGCCGCTCGCGGCGTCGGTGCCGCCGATCGACACCGAGGTCGAGGCGCTGCGGCGCGAGGTCGAGCGGCTGCGCGCGATCACGCGGCACGAGCGCGGGCTGCTCGACGCGCTCCTCAGCGAGAGCCCGCACGGCATCATCGTCTCCGACGCCCAGGGCAAGCTGATCCTCCAGAACCGCGCCTCGGAGCGGATCTGGGCCGGCAGCTCCACCGCCGAGAACGTCGAGGGCTGGGGGCGCTACCGCGCGTTCCACCCCGACGGCCGGCCGTTCGCGGCCGAGGACTGGTCGATGGCGCGGTGCCTCACGCGCAGGGAGACCGTGCCCGCCGAGGAGCTCCACTTCCAGCGGTTCGACGGCACCCACGGGATGATGCTCGGGAGCTGCGCGCCGCTCCTCTCGCCGGAGGGCGAGCTGCTCGGCGCGGTCTCGATCTTCGCCGACATCACCCAGTTCAAGCAGCTCGAGGCCGACCTGAACGTCAGCAGGACGAAGTTCTCCACGACGCTGAAGAGCATCGGCGACGCGGTGATCTCGACCGACGGCTCGGGCCGGATCGACTTCATGAACGCCGTGGCCGAGAAGCTGACCGGCTGGTCGCTCGACGAGGCGAGGGACCGGCGGCTGTCGGAGGTCTTCCGGGTCATCTCCGAGCAGACGCGCGACGACCTCGACAACCCGGTCACCGAGGTGCTGCGCCACGGCGGTATCATCGGGCTCGACGACACGACGCTGCTCCTGCGCCGGGACGGCTCGGAGCTCGCGATCGACTCGAGCGGCGCGCCGATCCGGAGCGACGAGGGCGAGCTCGTCGGGCTCGTGCTGGTCTTCCGCGACGTGACCGAGAAGCGGCTCGCCGAGAAGCGGCGGTACTTCATCGGCGAGGCGAGCCGGCAGCTCGCGCTGTCGGGGCTCGAGTACGACACGACCCTGGCCAACGTCGCGCGCCTCGCGGTGCCCCACATCGCCGACACCACCGTGGTGGACATCGTGGAGCCGGACGGCTCGCTGACCCGGCTCGCGGCCGTGCACGCGAGCAACGCGAAGCAGGCGCTGGGGAAGGACCTCGCGGCCCGCTACCCGACCGACCCCGAGGTGCCGCGCGCGGTGCACGCGGTGCTCCGGCGCGGCGAGTCGCTCCTGCTCCCCGAGGTCGATGGCATGGCGTGGCAGCGCGCCTCGTCGCCCCAGCCCGGCGACGAGTGCTGGTCCGGCGCGCAAGATCCGGCCTACCCCGCGCTGCTCCGCGAGCTCGGCGTCCGCTCGGCCATGATCGTGCCGCTGCGCGCCCGCGGCCGGACGCGCGGGACGATCACGCTGCTCTCGACCGAGCCGGGCCGGCGCTACGGCGTCGACGACCTCGCGCTCGCCGAGGAGCTCTGCAACTTCGCCGCCCTCGCGCTCGACAACGCCCAGCTCTACCGCGAGTCGCAGCAGGTCAACCGCGCCAAGGACGAGTTCCTCGCCACGCTCTCCCACGAGCTCAGGACCCCGCTCACCGCGATCCTCGGCTGGGCGCGCATGCTCCGGCAGGGCTCGCTGAAGCCGGACACGCACGTCCGCGCGCTCGAGGCGATCGAGCGCAACGGCACGCTCCAGGCGCAGCTCGTCGAGGATCTCCTCGACGCCTCCCGCATCATCACCGGCAAGCTGCGGCTCGACGTGATGCTGATCGACCTGCCGCCGATCATCAACGCGGCCATCGACGCGGTCCGCCACGGCGCGGACGCCAAGGGGATCGAGCTCGCGGTGCAGCTCGACCCGAACGCGGGGCCGATCTCGGGCGACCAGACGCGGCTGCAGCAGGTGGTGTGGAACCTCCTGTCGAACGCGATCAAGTTCACCCCGCGCGGCGGCAAGGTGTCGATCCAGCTCAGCAAGTCCGAGGGGTTGGCCCGCATCCAGGTGAGCGACAACGGCCAGGGCATCGTCCCCGAGTTCCTGCCGTACGTGTTCGATCGCTTCCGGCAGGCCGACAGCACGAGCACGCGGCCGCACAGCGGCCTCGGCCTCGGGCTCGCGATCGCCCGCCACCTGATCGAGCTGCACGGCGGTACGGTGCGGGCGGAGAGCGCGGGCGAGGGCAAGGGCGCGACGTTCACGGTGGACATCCCGCTCGCGCCGCGCGGCGCGATCGCGGCGCTGCGGAAGGTCGAGGGGCTGAGCAGCATCGCGGCCGAGTCGGAGCCGACGCTCCAGGGCGTCCGCGTGCTCATGGTCGACGACGAGCCGGACGCGCGGGAGCTCGTGACCACGGTGCTGGAGCGCAAGGGGGCGAGCATCACCGCTGTCGCGACGGTCGACGAGGCGCTGTCGGCGATCGCGCGCGAGAAGCCCGACGTCATCCTGAGCGACCTCGGGATGCCCGGGGAGGACGGCTACAGCCTGATCCGGCGGCTGCGCGCGCAGAGCCCCGAGCACGGGGGGCGGATCCCGGCGGCGGCGCTGACGGCGTACGCGAGCGCGCAGGACCGGACGCGCGCCCTCCTGGCCGGCTTCCAGTCGCACGTGCCCAAGCCGATCGAGGCGTCGGAGCTCGCGGCGGTGATCGCCAACCTGGCGGGCCGCACGGGGTAGCGGCGGTGTCCGTCGGCCAGGGGTCGTCCCCTGTCGCACGCGAGGTTGTGCCGAGCTGCCCGGCCCGAGGAGCCCCTGTTCTCCGCGCGGCGCGGGGGCCCCGCCGGACTCGCCCGAGCCGTCGCTCCCCCGGCTTCGCCGGAGGAGCGACGGCAAATGGGGCTCAGACATCGGCCCTCCCCGCGCCGCGCGGAGAACAGGGGCTCCTCGGGCCTACCGCCTTCGATCGGGCGTGCTTCCGGGCAGCCAGGCGCGCCCGCTCCCGGAGGCCGCAGGGGCGAACAAGGGCTCCTCGGGCGCCTACCGCCTTCGGACGAGCGGCGCTCCCGGGCAGGCAACAGCGCCCGGCCAGGGCGCCGCCGCAACGGCGGCCGCTCCCCTCGGTAGCCGCAGCGTCGCAGGGGGCTACGGATTCCAGTCAGCAGGCCACCGTGGCGAGGGCGGCCATTCCGTTCAGCAAGCCACCGCGTCGCCGAGGGCGACCAGGGAGCCGCCAGGGGCGGCCAGGGCCGCCATGCGGCGATTCCACCTGCTGATGTGTCGAAGAAGTAGTCGGGGCGAGAGGATTTGAACCTCCGACTCCTCGGTCCCGAACCGAGTGCGCTACCAGGCTGCGCTACGCCCCGTTCGCTGCTGCGAGAGCAACGCCCGCCGTACAGCGGGCGCGCAACATCGCCAAGAGCGAGCCTCTTGTCAAGACGAAATCGCGAAGGGCACGCCAGCACACCGCACGCTCGCACCGCACCTACACGCCCCCCAGCACACCGCACGCGACAAACCACGGGGTTCATCAGCATCTGCGCCCGTCGCCCCGGACGTTTCACGAAGCCAGGAATCGGCGGATCGCAAGAAAAAACTCCCGTCCCCACCTTGCTCAGGTCGTGTTAAAGTGTCACTGGAATCCCGATGTTGCCGAGAGATTGCAGAGAGCGAGGCCCCTGTGGCGCCGGTGAGGTCCTCGCCCCCTGCTCGCGCAACGTTGAGCAAGGGACCGCCCACGCGGCCCCTTCCAGAACGGATCAGGACGACCGGCCACGCCGGTCCTGAGAGGAGGAACAGGTGGCAATTGAGCTTCCCGCAGTACGCATCCTGATCGTCGACGACGACCGGGCGATCTGTGACTACATGCAGACGCTGCTCGAGCGCGACGGTTATCAGGTCAAGACGCTGGGCGATCCCACGACGGTCGAGGACGAGGTCCGCGCGGGCGGCTACCACCTCATCATCCTCGACCTGATGATGCCGAAGCTCGACGGCATCGAGGTGCTCAAGCGTATTCGCAAGGTCGACAACGACATCGCCGTCGTCATCTTCACCGGCTTCCCCAACCTAGAGAGCGCCGTCGCGTCTATGAAGCTCGACGCGGTCGACTACATCAAGAAGCCGTTCAACGTCGACGAGTTCCGCGAGGTGCTCGCCCGAGTGATGCGCAAGAAGGGCCTCGCGCGGACGCCGGAGGAGCAGCTCCACCGCGTCATCGGCGACACGATCAGGAACCTGCGCAAGGACAAGGACCTCACGCTCAAGCAGATGGCGCGCCGCACCGGGCTCAGCGTGTCGCTGCTCTCGCAGATCGAGCGCGCCGAGTCGTCGGCGTCCATCTCGTCGCTCTACAAGATCGCGGTCGCGCTCGAGTCGCGCATCCAGGATCTCTTCGGCCACTACTGAGCTCTCGAACGCGAGAGGCGATGCCGGAGCCGCCGCGCGCGGCTCCAACATCGCCGTCTCGCCGCGCGCGGGTAGACGACGGCCCGCCCGGCTCAGCGCCGCGCGCCGCGCTCGATCGCCGCGTCGAGCTTGTCGATCGCGAGGCCCGCGATCGCGTCCACCTGCGCGCCGCTCGTGTCGTAGACGATCACGTAAGGCAGCTTCGAGACCTGCTTCAGGTAATGCCGGGCGAGCGGGGTCTCCCAGTCGACGATGTCGATCTTGCGGTAGGCGACGTCCTGCCGGGCCCCGAGCACCTTGGCCATGTGCGCGTCCAGCTTGCGGCACGGCATGCACCAGCTCGCCGCGAAGTCGATGACCGTGACCTTCCCCCGGACGACCTGAGCGCCGAGATCGGGGATGTCGGCGCCGCCTTCCGCGATCGTGCGGACGTCCGCCCCCTCGGGGTACGTCGCCCACCCGAGGTACTCGCCCTTGCCGCCGCCGAGCACCACCTCGAAGCCCTCGTCGGCGGCGAGCTGCTTGACCGTCCCGGTGACATCGAACGACGGCGACGCGGTCACGGCGATCTCGGCGCGGCGCCTGTCGAACGCGGCCGAGTAAACGCCGGGACGCTCGCGGAGGTCCGCGACGAGCTCGGTGCCGCACTCCTCACAGTCGATCTTCCGCAGGGAGACGACCGTGGTGCGCGCGCCCTCCGGAGCAGGCTCAGCGCCGCCGCAGGCGGCCAGACAGAGGAGCGATGAGAGAGCGAGCGCGCTTCGCATCGTGAGGTGCCAGGAACATTGCCCTCCTTCGCCGGACGGCGCAACGTCGTGTAGGCTGGGCCGCGATGAGCTCCCTCGTGACTCGCACCCTCCCGGCCGATCACATCACTCCGGTCCGCGCGTATGCCGCGCTCCGCGCCCAGTCGCCTGGCCGTTCGTCGTTCATGTTCGAGTCCGCCGTCTCCGGCGAGCGCTGGGGCCGCCACGCGATCCTCGGGTACCGGGCGCGCTCCGAGAGCTTGCTCCCGAGCGGGCACGATCCGTTCGCGACGCTGATGGAAGAGCTCGGGGAGCCAGGGGCGCCGGACACATCGAGCGATCTGGCGGCCCGCGTCTGCCAGTCGTGGGTCGGCTTCCTCTCCTACGATACGGTGCACCAGCTCATGGGCATCGAGCCGTGGCCCGAGGAGACGTACCTCGGGCGCGTGATGAAGGACGCGACAGTGGTCGTGTTCGACAGCGCGGCGCAGACGATGACCATCGCCGGCCGGTCGCAGGGCGCCGTGAACCGCTGCGCCTGGGAGCTGGCGCACGGGCCGGAGCAGCAGAGCCTGCCCGCGCTCGATCCGGAGGCCGTGCCGGAGCACCTCGATACGCCGGTGACGGACGAGGCCTACGCCGCAAAGGTGGCCGCCGCGCGCGAGCGCATCGCGTCCGGCGAGGCGCAGGAGGTCGTGCTCGCCCGTCGGTTCCGGGCCCCGCTCCGGGGCGCGGATCCCTTCGACGTGTACCGCGCGCTGCGGCTGCTCGCGCCGTCGACGCACCACTACTTCCTCGACTTCGCGGAGTCGCCGTTCGCGCCGGGGCTCACGATCGCGGGCGCGTCGGGGGAAACGCTCGTGCGCGTCGAGCGGGATCCGTCGTCCGGGCAGCGCGCCGACGCCGCGTCGCCCGTCGCGGCGCTGCGCGCCGCCTTCTCCGGCGGCAGCGCGATCGGCGCGCCCGCTGCGCGCGCGAGCGCCATCAGCCGCGCGCTCGAGGTGGGCCCGCGGTGGGTGTACGGCGGCGCGGTCGGGTACTTCGGGCTGGAGGGCGCGGAGATCGCGCGCGCGCTCGGCGCCGTGTGGCTCGACTCGGGGTACTTCGAGCTGATGACCGGCGCCCGCGTCGGGAAAGGAAGCGAGCCCCGCGCCGAGGTCGAGCGGACGCGCCGCGACGCGCGCGGGCCGCTGTCAGCGATCCGCGCGGCGCAGGAGGCGCGCAAGGCGCACGACCTCGCCGAGGAGAAGAGGGCCGCAGCCGAGAAGGCCGCCGAGGACGACGCGGCCCGGGGCGCGTAACGCGTCGCCGCGGCGGGCGGCCGTCCCTCGTGAAACGCAGCCGGTCGAGGGCGCGGACCCTCGCGCACGGCCGATGCGCGCGGCCGGCGCACGGCCAGCGCGCGGCCGGCGCGCGGCCGGCGCGCGAGCGCCCGTCGCGCCGCTCAGTCGCTGACCAGGCCATGGCGCAGGCGACCGCTCGTGGCGGCCGCCGCTGCGGGGGAGCCCTGCCGCGCCGGACGAGGCTGCGCGGAGGTCGGCGGCGCCAGCACCGCCGCGCGGGCGCTGCGCTGCGGTGACGCGACGGGCGCTCGCCGCGAGGGAGCGGAGGGCGAGGCGGCAGGCGCGAGGTGCGGCGCCTCGACCCCGACCGCGCCGAGCGAGGCCGAGAGCACGGCCGCCCTGGCGCCGGTCGCGGCCGTCATCGTCAGCATCGGGCGCTCCAGACGCGAGGTGGTCGCGAGCGTCGCCACCCCGAGCACCGCGAGGACGCCGGCCGGGATCAGCCATCGCCCGCGCGCGGGCGGCGCGTCGGTCCCGCGCGGTACGTCGGAGCTCTCCGCGCTGAGCAGCGTGTCCGGGGCCGCCCTGCGGACCACGATCGGCGGCGCGAGGGCGGTCTCCGGCCCCGCGGGAGCGCCAGCGGCCTCCGCCTTCGACCTCGCGAGCGCCGCGGCGAGCGCTCGCCCCGTGGCAGCCCCGGGGACGCGCGCCGGGGCGGGCGGGCGCAGCAAACCGGACGACGGAGGCGGCGCGAGCTCCGCGACGCGGACGAACGACTCGACCATCTCCTCCACCGACCGGAACCGCCGGGCCCGGTCGCGCGAGAACGCCTTCTCGAAGAAGCCGTCGAGCGCGGGCGGAAGCCGCGGCGCGAACTGCGTCGCCGAGGGGGCCGGCGCGAGCAGGATCTTCGAGGCGACGACGCTGGCTATGTCGCCTGGAAACGGGAGGTGGCCGGTCACCGCACGGAACAGCACCGCGGCCAGCGACCAGAGATCGGTCTGCGCATCGAGGGTCCGTTCCGACCTGATCTGCTCGGGGCTGAGGTAGTGGAGCGGGCTCGCGCTCACCTCTTCCGCTACCTCGCCCACGAGCCGCGGCGCGATCGGCCTCGGGAGCGCGAAGTCGAGCACCTTCACGACCTCGTCGCCGCCGTCGTGCGCGAGGAAGAGGCTCTCTGGCCGGAGGCTCTGGTGGAGGAAGCCCGCGGCGTGGGCGCGCTGCAGCGCGTCTCCGGCGTGCGCGAGGATGCGCGCGGCCTCCTCGAGCGAGAGGCGGCTGCGCCGGAGCAGGCGCGCCGCGAGATCCTCGCCGGAGAGCAGATCCATCGCCAGGTAGAGCACGCCTTCCTCGATGCCATGGTCGTGCACGCGCACGACGTGCCGCGACGCGAGCCCGGCGGCAGCGCGGACGCAGCGCTCGATCCGGAGAAGGTCCCCCGTGGCGCCAGCCTGGTCGGGGGAGAAGAGCTTGAGCGCGACGCGCGCGCTCAGCTGCCGATCGCGCCGATCGCGCCGATCGCGCCGATCGCGCCAATCGCGCCAATCGCGCGCGACCCAGACCGACCCTCGGTCGCGCCCGACCCGCGCGCCAGGACGCACGAGCTGCCGCTCCAGCAGATATTTCTCCCCAACGATGGTGCCCGGTGAGATGTCCATGTACCTGAGCCTCCTCCCCCACTGAAAAGTTGCACATAGACCCCGGTGCGCAATTTGTCGCGGCACGGTTCGCTTGCGCGGCCGCCTCGGCCGTGCATGCGCTGTGAGCGTTCGCACCGCGGGGAGCGCGCCGGGCGCGCCGGACGAGGCGCGCGTGCGGACGGGCTAGCGGTCCGGGCGCTGCGGGTGGGGCGAAAAACGGAGCGGCACGACAAACCGCAGGTCGCCGCCCTCCGGCGCCGGGAACGTGATCGCGCGCGCGCGCCGGAGCACGCAGCGGGTGAGCCGTTCGTCCGGGAAGCGCGACTCGACCTCGAAGGCCTCGTCGACGGCGCCGCTGTCCGTCACATGGAAGCGGATCGCGAGGCGGCCCCAGAGCTCCGGCGCGCCCGCGAGCGCCGCTTCGTAGCAGCTGCGCCACGCGGGCAGCGCCTCGGCGGCGGCCGCCGAGATCGCCTCGAGCCCGAGCTCGCCCGGGCCGGGAGCGAGGACGGACGGCGGGGGCTCGACCGGATCGTCGCCCGGATAGACCTGCAGCGTGGCCACCACCGTGGAGCCCGCCTTGGCCCTTGGAAGGGAGAGCGATCGCGCGCGCTCGGCGAGACACGAGACGACGTCCGGCGCGGAGAGCGTGGACGCCGTCGCGCGCGCGCCCGTCACCTTGCCCGCGCGGCTCACCGTGAGCCGCACGGTGGTCTTGCCGTGCAGCGACGGTTCCCGGTACGCGCGCAGCCGGTAGCACGAGTACACGTGGAACCAGAGGTGCCGCCGGGCGATGCGCTCCACCTCGCGCGCCTTGAGCGGACCCTTGACCTTGTCGATGTCCACGATGATCCGCGGCAGCGGGTGCCCCTCGGCCGGAGGCGGCGGCGCCGGAGGATCTCCCCTGCCCCCGGCGTTCCAGCGATCCCGCTCCGCAGCCTCGGCCTGGCCGCGGGGCACGGGGTGCTGGCCGAGCTTGTAGGGAGGATCGATCTCGATCGAGGGACGCAATCGTACGTCGCGCGCGTCGCGCGCGCCGCCCTCGGCGGCCGCGGCGGGCGAAGGCGCGGAGGACGGCCCTGGCGCGGCGGGCGCGGCCGGCGCGGGCGGCTCGCGCGGATCGAGCGAAGCGACGGCGGGCGCCGGCGTCGCCGCCCGGGCGGGCGCAGGCTGGACGGCGGGAGGCGCGGGGAGGCCGGAGGCGCGCGGCGGCGGCGCGGCGGTGCGCGGCGGCGCCGCGGCGGTGCACGCGGTGAGCGCGACGGCCGCCGCGAAGATCGCGAAGGACCGCGGTGAGGCCGGCTCGCGCTCAGAACCTGAGATCGCCGCGCGGCGCATCCACCTTGCCGTCGAGCAGGTCGATCGCCTTCGCCACCTCGGGGTCGTCGACGGTCGGGACATGCACGAGGAACTTCACGTAGAGATCCCCCGGCTCCTTGCCCTTGCGGGCGATGCCCTTGCCGCGCAGCCGGATCACCTGGCCGGTCTGGGTGCGCGCCGGGATCTTGAGCGTCACCTCGCCGTCGGGCGTGGGGATGCGGATCTTCTCGCCCCGGTACGCCTCGCCGAGGGTGACGGGCACGTCGAGGTGGAGATCGTCGCCCTCGCGCTTGAAGAACGGGTGCGGCGTGACGTGGATGTTGAGCAGCAGATCGCCCGCCTCGCCGCCGCCCACGCCCGGGCTGCCCTGACCGCGGATGCGCAGGCGGCTCCCCTCGGCGGCCCCGGGCGGGACGCGCACCGTCACCGGCTCCGGCTCGTCGGCGCGCTGGAGCTGGAGCGTCGTGCCCCGCACCGCCGACACGAAATCGATGGTGAGGTCCTGCTCGACATCGCTGCCGCGGCTGCGCATCGGCTGGCCGCGGCGGCCCGCGCCGCCGCCGCCGCCGCCGCCGCGCGCGCGACCGAAGAGGTCGCCGAGGATGTCGCTGAAGTCGCCGCCGCCGCCGGCGGCGTTGCCGAAGATCTCCTGCACGTCGAAGTTGGCCGGGCCGCCGCGGCCCCCGCCCGCAGCGCGGGCGTTCGCGTAGCGGCGGTAGGCGCGCGCGCGCTCGGGATCGAAGTTCTGCGAGAGGCTCTCCTCGCCGAACTCGTCGTAGAGCGCGCGCTTCGCCTTGTCGCCCAGCACCTCGTGAGCCTGGTTGATCTCCTTGAACTTCTGCTCGTTGGCCTTCCCGGGGCTCTTGTCCGGGTGGTACTTCATCGCGAGCTTGCGGAACGCCTTCTTGATGGCGTCCTCGTCCGCATCGCGCGAGACGCCGAGCACGGAGTAGAGATCACGAGCCATGGTCGTCCGTCATCATTCTGGGCTGCGAGAGATGCAGGGGATGCTGGCCGCTGACGGCCCGCATCGTGCCGAAACCTAGATCTCCCTGCCGTTTTCGTCCACTGCTGCAGAGGCCAGCGGCGGCCGGGGAGCGCGTCGCGGCAGGGATCCTCAAACGCTCACCCGGCATGTCGTACCGGTAGGAGAGCCGGCAACCTCGAGGCCGCCTCTCTCGAGCTCCCGCCAGAGGCGCCGCCGCGCGCGAGGCCCTTCGCCGCGAACCCCTCCGGGAGCCTCGCCGGGAGCTCCGGCGCGGCGCCCTCGCCGGACGGGCCGAGGAGCGCGGGGACTCGATCGACGGTCGGGTCGAGGTGCTCCGCGCGGCGCTCGAGCTCGACCACGCCGGGGGAGACGGCGCGGCCGTCGTGGCGCCGCGGGGCGAGCGGGGCGAGCTTCCGGGTCAGCGTGCCGTGCAGGCGCAGCTCGGACATTGCCCCGGGTCTATCAAGGCAGACGGATGCTGTCACGGTCCCGAGTGCTTAAGTAAAACGACATGCTGCCCGTCCGTGACCAACTGCCCACCCGCAAGGTGCCGGTCGTCAACTACCTGCTGATCGCGCTCAACCTCCTCGGCTTCTTCTGGATGCGGTCGATGATCTCGGCCGGGCTGCCGCCCGAGCGGCTGCTCGCCGCGTGGGGCCTCGTCCCGCTGCAGCTCCTCCGGGAGCCGGTCGACGCGTGGTGGACGGTCTTCAGCAGCATGTTCATGCACGATCCGACGGGGTGGGCGCACCTCGGGGGGAACATGCTGTTCCTCTGGATCTTCGGCGACAACGTCGAGGACGCGCTGGGCAGCCTCCGCTACGCGGCGTTCTATGTGCTGTCCGGCATCGCCGCCACGGGCGCGCAGATCTTGATCGACCCCGGCTCGACGATCCCGATGGTGGGCGCCTCGGGCGCCATCTCGGGCGTGCTGGCCGCGTACGCGTCGCTCTACCCGCGCTCGCCGATCACGGTGCTGAACCCGATCTTCCTCCTGTGGTTCATCTTCGGCCTGTTCCTGGAGCTCCCGGCGTGGCTGGTCATCCTCGAGTACTTCGTGGTGAACCTGCTGAACGGGCTCGGCTCGATCGGCGTGCGCAGCGGCGGCGTCGCGTTCTTCGCGCACCTCGGGGGGTTCGTCGCCGGGCTCTTCCTCGTGCGCCTCTTCATGGTGGGGCGCACCCCGCGGCAACACGAGCGCTGGCAGCACTGGCGCGCGACGCCCCGCCGCGCCGCGCCGCGCCGCGCCGCGCCGTGGGACCCGCCGCGACGGCGAGATCCCTGGGGCTGGTAAGGGGCTCGCGGACGCGCCGCGCGGTGCGCGCCGGACGGCGCGCGACAGCGCGCGCGAGCAGGCGAACCGCCATGGAATGGCCAGGGCGGTCGTGGTTCGCCCACGATGCAAAAGCGTGATAGCGTCGGCCCGCAGCGATGCGACGACCCCTCCGAAGGCGCCCCACCGCCGCCGGTTCTGCGACCGCGACAGCGGCCCCCCGAGCCTGGCTCCTCGCGCTCGCGCTCGCCGGCTGCGGAGGCCCGTCGTTCGACGGGACGGTCTACCGCGGCCAGGACGTGGCGTTCCGCGTGCCCGCGGCGCCGGCGAGCTGGCGGCAGATCTCGGTGTCGGACACCGCGGTGGCGTACCGCGACGACGCGAACGGGGCGACCATCGCCCTGAACGGCCGCTGCCGGAACGAGGAGGACGTCCCGCTCATCTCGCTGACCAACCACCTCTTCCTGCACTTCACCGACCGCGAGGTGCTGAAGCAGGAGGTCGTCCCGTTCGACGGCCGCGAGGCGATGCACACCGTCCTCTCGGCGAAGCTCGACGGGGTGCCGAAGGTGTTCGACATCTGGGTGCTCAAGAAGAACGGCTGCGTATACGACATGCTCCTCATTGCAGATCCCGCCCGCTACGCCGCCGGCGAACCTGCGTTCACGCGGATGGTCCGCGGCTTCTCGACCCTGCCGGCCGATGACGACTGAGCCCAAACGGACCACGGAGACGCCGCCGTCCTCCTCGAGCGGCCAGGGCCCGAGCAGCCTGGCCCCGAACAGCCTGGCCCCGAACAGCCTGGCGCCTCCGCCGCTCCCTCCCCTGCTGGCCAAGATCAACGATACGGCCGTCGGGTTCGTCGAGCACCTCGGGCAGTTCGGGCGGATGACCTGGGGAGCGCTCAGGGCCCTGTTCGAGCGGCCGCTCGAGATCCGCTCGACCCTCTACCAGATGTACTCGCTCGGCGTGCGTTCGGCGGCCATCGCGTCCGTGACGGCGCTGTTCGTCGGGATGGTCATGGCGGTGCAGTTCGCCATCGGCCTGCAGAAGTTCGGCGGCATGGAGTACACGGGCCGCATCATCGGCCTGTCGTTCTCGCGCGAGCTCGCGCCGACGCTGACGGCGGTCATCGTCGGCGGCCGCATCGGCGCGGGCATCGCGGCCGAGGTCGGGTCGATGGCCGTCACCGAGCAGATCGACGCGATCCGCGCCCTCGGCGCCAACCCGGTGAAGAAGCTCGTCCTGCCCCGGCTGCTCGCGAGCATCATGGTGATGCCGGTGCTCGGCGCGTTCGCGCTCGTGCTGGGCTTCGGCGGCGCGATGCTGATCTGCGCGACCGAGTTCGGCATCCCCGCCGGCTTCTTCCTGAGGACGGCGCTCGGCTCCGTCACGTTCATGGATTACTTCAGCGGGATGTACAAGACGCCCTTCTTCGGGGCGATCATCGCGCTCGTCGGGTGCCACTTCGGCCTGATCACGCGGGGAGGAACGGAGGGCGTCGGCCACGCGACGACGCGCACGGTCGTGGTGACGTCGATCGCCGTCCTGATCGCCGACTTCTTCCTGACGAAGATGTCCATCTTCTTCTTCCCGAGCCGGTGATCGCGGCCGGTCCGGAAGGCGCCCCCATGCCGCCGCCGACGTCACAGCGCCGACTGGCCCTCGCCCTGGCGACCGCGCTCCTCTGTGGGGTCGCGGCGTGCCAGGGCGAGGCGGGGAGCCAGGGCGCGGACGCGCTGAAGGGCGACGGGGGCGCCGCGCTCGCGGCCGAAGGCACGCCGGCGCCGCGGCGCCCGACGCGGTACTACCACCTGCGCCGGACGGACGACGGCTGCGAGCTGTTCTGGATCGACGGGGACCTCGTCTCGGCATCCCAGACGGTCGCGTGTCCGCCCGACCTCCAGGTGGGCGAGCGCCTCCGCCTGACGGGCAAGACGTGCATGCGCGAGTCGGCGCAGACACCCGCGCGCGCCGTGCCCGTCGTGTGCCCGCTGCCGCTCACGAACATGGAGAAGGCAGACAGGGCGCCGCCCGACGCCGGAGCGCCGCCGGACGGCGGCACCTGAGGCGAGGAAACGGGACGACCGGCCTCTCGGCGGCGCCGGGCCCGCTGCGCGTCTGCGCCGGCTCGCTGCCCGGCGCTGCCGCCGATCTGGAGAAGAAGCAGAGAGGGCGCCGCGCGACGGCGGCAGGTGTGCGCGGGGAGCAGGCGCGCAGCCGATCTCCTCCTCGGAGCATCAGAGTCCGAGGGGGGACACATGAGGGACGCGGACACCGTCGTCATCGGATCGGGGCCCGGGGGGCTGACCGCTGCGCTCGCGCTCGCGCGTGCAGGGCAGAAGGTGACCGTCGTCGAGCAACACTATCTCCCCGGGGGGTGGACCCACAGCTTCGCGCTGAATGGATATCTGTTCAGCCCGGGGGTGCACTACATCGGCGAGCTCGGTCCCGGAGGCGCGGTGAGGCGGCTTTACGAGGGGCTCGGCCTCTCGGGAGATCTCGAGTTCTGCGAGCTCAACCCGGACGGACTCGATCACCTGATCGTCGGCGACGAGCGGTTCGACGTGCCGAAAGGCTTCGAGCGGCTGCTCGCCCGGCTCACGGCGCGGTTCCCGCACGAGGCCGCGGGGATCGCGCGGTATTTCCGCGTCATCCGCGGGCTGAGCGACGATCTCGCGCGCCTCGACTCGATGCTCGAGTTCCCGAAGGTGCTGCTCCTGCCGTTCAAGGCGCCGAGCCTCGCGCGCTGGGGGTTCCGCACCCAGGAAGACCTGCTGGACGCGACGATCCGCGATCCGCTGCTGCGCGCTTTCCTGGCCGCGCAGGGGGGGGACCACGGCCTCGCGCCGTCGCGCGTGGCGCTGCCGATCCACGCGAGCATCCTTTGCCACTACCTCGACGGCGGGTACTACCCGCGCGGCGGCGCCAAGCGCATCCCGCTCGCGATGATCAAGGCGCTGCGGCGGCTCGGAGGGCAGGTCCGGATGCGCGCGCGGGTGAGGCGCATCCTCGTCGAGCGCGGGCGGGCAGCCGGCGTCGAGCTGGAAGGCGGCGAGATCCTGAAGGCGGCGAACGTCGTCTCGAACGCGGACCCGGCGATCACCTACGGCGAGCTGCTCCCGCCGGAGCTGACCGCCCGCGAGCGCCGCAAGATCCGGCGTACGGAGTACTCGACCAGCCTGCTCAGCGTGTTCTGCGCCGTGGACATGGACCTCCGGTCGATGGGCTATGATTCAGGCAACTACTGGTGGTACCGCGGGAAGGACGTGGGCCGCATCTACGAGCGCATGGAGTACCAGCTGCCGCGCGGCGCGGTGGACGGCCTGTTCCTGACCATCACGACGCTGAAGGACCCGGGCCACCCGACCCGGGGCGATCACCACACGATCGAGATGTTCACGTTCGTGCCGCACGCTCCCTTTGCGCGCTGGAACGAGACCCGCACGGGCGAGCGAGGGGCAGACTACGAGGAGCTCAAGGAGTCGCTCGGAGATCAGGTGATCGCCGCGGCCGAGAACATCATCCCCGGCATCTCCCGCGCGCTCGTGTTTCGCTCGGTGGCGACGCCGCTGACCAACGACTTCTACTGCGCGTCTTACCGGGGCGCCGCCTACGGCACGGCGAAGACGCCGTGGCAGCTCGGCCCGCTGTCGTTCACCATCGGGACGAGGATCCCGGGGCTGTACCAGTGCGGCGCGAGCACGCTGAGCCACGGGGTGGCCGGCGCCTCGATCTCGGGGCTGATGGCGGCGCAGCGGATCACGGGCGCGGCGCGCGTGGAGGACCTGCTCGGCCCGGCGGACGGATCGCTGCGGGTCTACCCCGCCGACCGGCCGGAGGAGTGGCTGCACCAGCGGACGAGGACGAGCAACGCGGCGCCAGCCGGCGTGAACGACGCGACCCACGCGAATGACGGGACTGACGTAACTGACGTAACTGACGTGGACGACGAGCTCAACGAGATAGGGTGAGGCGCCGCCTCGGAGGAGCTAGCCCGCCGGGGTCCGCGAGCGAAACGTGATCTGCACGAGCGGCATGACGTCGGGGTCGTCCTGCGTCTCCCGCTCGAACTGGAGCATGTCGTAGTAGCCGCACCGGGGCCTGCCGGGATAATCGCGGCAGACCTCGGGCCGCGCCTCGTAGATGGTGCAGCCGCGGGTCGTGAGATCGAGGAAGCGGCAGACGCGGCCGAGCAGCGGATCGGACTGCCGCCGGAGGATGCGCTCCTCGTTGTAGCGCTTGGTGAAGCGCTGCGCGGCGGCCTCGACCGTGAGGCCGAAATGGCGGGCGAGCCGCCGCAGGTCGCGCGGCGTCACCTCGACCCGCTCGTAGATGGAGCAGCAGTAGGCCGGGCACTTCGAGCAGTCGTAGGAGACGCGGCGCTTGGCCTTGAGGGTCGTGGTCATGGCTCGTGAGGAATGTGCAGCCGATGCTGGATGCGAGCGGCGGCGCGCTCGCCGGCGGGCGGCGGAGCATACGCGGCCGAGCGAGCCCCCGCGACGGCGAAGTGCTCGCGACGACGCGCGCTCAACATAGCGCGACGGCGCGCGACGACGAGCGCGCGAGCGCCCGCGCGCCGTCACTCGTTGAACCCGAGCTGCTCCCGCGCCTCGGCCAGGCCGTCGCTCACGGCGAAGACGATGAGGTCGCGCGCCTCCGCGTTGCGCCCGATCCAGGTGATGCGGTCCTTGCCCGCGGCGGGCGGCGCGTTCGTGTGGCCGCCCGACCAGGCGATGCCCGTGAGCGCAATGTTGAGATCGCCGACCGCGAGGAAGGCGGCGCGGTTGCCCCAGCCGTTGATCGCCGTGTTGAGCGTCGAGGCGCGGTTGCCGATCGTGCCGATGACGTCGGCGGCGAGCACACCCAGCTTCGGATCCGCGCCGCCCGACATCGTCCGATCGATGCGCCCCTGGTACTCGCGGAGGCGCGCGGCGTCCGCGCCCTGCGGCGACCACGACGGGGAGAACGCCTTCAGGTAGGCCGCGAGCAGCGGCCAGAGGTCGATCGGCGCCGTCCGCGAGAACGCCGAGGCGTTGGTCTGGAGGATCTTGACGGCGCGGTGGATGAGGAAGAGCCGGACGTCCTCGCGCGGCGAGGCGACGAGCGACTGGCCGAGGACGATCTTCGGCGGGCTCGAGGACGCCGGCACGCAGACGGTGCCGAGCGCGGCCGTCATGTAGACCTGGAGGCCGGGGAGGCCATAGGCCGCGCCGATGCCGCGGGCCAGGTCGGTGATGTCGGCGTGCTGGGGCGGCAGCGGCGTCGCGCGGATCGAGTCGAGATCGAACGGCACCGCGGTGTCGAGCAGCGGGCCGGTCTTGAGCAGGAGCTCGCGGAACGCCGGGGTCATGAGCTCCGGCGCGAGGTGGTTGTCGAGGCGGGCCGCGCCGGCGGCGTTGCCCGCGCCGCCCATCGCGGCGTCGCGGCCGTCGAGCGCCGCGACCGTGGCGCGCGCGATCCGCGACGCGCCGGCGCGGCCGCGGAGCTCCGCGACCGTGGCGACCGTCGAGAAGAGGTACGGCTCGAAGCGGCCGGTGTTGAGCGCGCGGCGCGCGTCGGCGAGGGCGCGATCGAGCAGGACGTTCGCCGCGGGGAGCTGCTCGGTGCGCTGGTAGAAGCGGGCCAGCGCGCCGAGCGCAAAGTCGTCCTTCGGCCACGTCTTGCGGGCCGTGAGCAGCGTGGCCTCGGCCTTCTTCGTCTCCCCCATCGCCTCGTAGATCTCGGCGAGCTCCGCGGTGCGGCGGCACTTCTGCTCGGGCGCCTCCGCGGCGTTGATGAGGAGGTTCTGCTGCTCCAGGGCGCGGGCGCCGTCGCCGGCGCGCTTGTAGAGCGCGACGAGGCGCTCGCGCGCGCTCACGTCGCCCGGCGAGCGCTTCAGGATCTCCTGGTAGGCGAGCTCGGCGCGCTCCGCGTTCGGGAGGTGCTCGTCATAGAGCTCGCCGAGGCGGAGGTAGATCGCGACCTGCTTCGCGGGGTCGGGCACGAGGCGCGCGAGGCGGATCCACGCCTGCTCGGCGCCGGTCCAGTCGCCCTCGCCGGCGCAGACGTCGGCGAACGCGGACAGGGCCTCCACGTGGTCGGGGTTCGCGTCGAGCGCGGCGGCGAGCGCCCGCTTGGCGGCCGTCGCGTCGCCTACGTCGGCGAGCGCCCGGCCGCGGAGGACCTCCATCTCGACGCGCTCGGCCGGGTCGGTCACCGCGTCGAGGCGGCGCTCGAGGAGGGCGGCCAGCTCGGCGCGCGCCCCCTCGGCGATGTAGATCGCCTTGAGCCGCGAGAAGACGTCGGCGTACGACGGATCGACGGTGGCGACCGCCTCGAGGACGTCGCGGGCCCGCGCGGCGTTCTGGACCTTGTCCTGCCAGAGCACGGCCGCGGCGTAGAGCGAGTGCGCGCGCCCCTCGGAGCCGACGCTGGCGCCCGCCGCGGACTCGAGTGCGGCGGCGGCCGCCGCCGCGTCGCCGCCGCGCTCGAGCGCGTCGGCGAGGTCGAGGTGCGCGACGAGGTAGTGCGGGACGAGCGTGATCGCGTGCCGGAAGAAGGCGACGGCGTCCTCGATCGAGCCGGCGAGGAGCGCGTCCTTGGCGGCGCGCACCGACAGGGCGGCGGCCTCGGACGGGCGATCGGTGCGCTCGATGAGCTGGCGATCCGCCTCGATCGCGAGGGCGTGGTCCGCCTTCGAGCGGGCGTGGGCGGCCATCTGGCGCAGCGCCCAGATGCCCCGCGGCTCGTTCCGGTACGCGATCTGCACCGGCTCGAACGTCTCCTCCCACGGGAGCACGCGCATGCGCAGCCGCGCCGACAGGAGCGCGTGCGCGATCGCCTCCGGGCCGTCGAGGACGCGCGCGACCTCGAGGGCGATCGGCTCGAGCTCCTCGTCGCGCCCCTCGCTGATGAGGTAGGAGGCGACCTTGCGGAGCGTCGGCAGGTGGTGCGGCGTCTCCTCCAGGATCGAGCGGCGCCAGAGCAAGGCGCTGCCGGCATCCCTGCGCCCGAGCTCGTCGAGCTCCGCGAGGCGCTCGTAGACCTCGAGGCGCTCGGCCGCGTCCGCCGCCTCCCGGGCGCGTGGGATCAACGCGTCGACGAGCTCCCCGGTGCCGTGGCCGCCGACGGCCGCGCGGTAGAGGGCGATCGGCGCGAGCGCCGTGTCGCCCGCGGTGATCGCCTGGCGAGCGCAGGCGGCGGCCTGCCCGAGATCGCCGGCGCGCTCGTAGTCGAGGGCGGCCTCCAGCGCGAGGCGGGCGGCCTCGATGCCGGCCGCGGCGCGGTCGTCGCGCGCTCCGTCGCCGGGAGCGGGGCCGTCACCCGTGTGGAGCGCGCGCAAGAGCTCGGTGGCGCGCTCGGCGCGCCAGCCGGCGCGGTCGGCCGGAGGCTCCGGCGCGAGCCGCTCGAAGAGCTCGCGCAGGCCGATGTCCTGCGGGCGCGAGCGGTGCGCCGCCTCGAGGAGCGACGCGGCCGCCGCGGGATCCGCCTCGGCGACGAGGAGCGCCTCGCGGACGAGGTCGTGGGCGCGCTCCAGCGGGTCCGCCGCGCTCTCGCGGCGCATCCTGAGCCACTCGAGGAGGCCGTCGCGGTCCACCCGGGCGCGCGCGCTGCGCTCGCCGAGGTGGAGCGCGATGGGGAGCTTCGGGTCGATGTGCGCGGCGCGGGAGAGCAGGCGCTCGCCCTCCTCGTTGTCGCCGCCGTCGAGCAGGCGGATCGCGGCCTCGGTGACGAGCACCGCGGCGCGCGGCCCCTCCTCGAGCGTGAGCGCGTGCTCCGCGAGGATGCGCGCCGCGCCGACGCCGCTCTCCTGCGCGGCGCGGGCGCGCGCGGCGCCCTCGTGCTGCGGATCCGCGGCGCGGGCGCGATCGAGATCGCTCATCGCGGCCCGCTGATCGCCCGCGATCTCCGCGAGGACGGCGGCGGCGAGCGCGCTGTCGCGCTCGGACGCGACCTCGCGGAGCGCCGCGACGCTCCTGGCGACGCGGGCGCCGCGGTCGCCGTCGAGGTCGAGCTCGAGCGCGAGGGCCCGGAAGAGCGGGCTCTCGGGCGCGTTGTCGCCGTAGGTGAGCACCGCGCGAGAGAACGCGTCGCTCGCGTCGATGCCCTCGGCGGTGATCGCCTCGCGGGAGAGCGCGCGGCCGAGGACCGCGGCGGCGCGGGCGCTCGGGCCGCCGATGGCGCGCACGCCCCTCGGCGCGGGCGCCTCGTCTGCCGGCGCCCGGTCGCTCTCGCTGGCGGGGTCGCTCAGGGCGGCGCTCGCCGCGGCGCAGAGCGGCGCGAACTCCGGATCGCCGGCGAGGGTGTCGAGCCACGGCTCGACCTCGGCCGCGGAGCCGCCGGCGAGCGCCGCGAGGGCGATTTGGTCGGCCGGCGAGAAGGCGCCGCCGGCCCCGCCGCCCTCGAGCGTGGCGGCGCGGGCGGCGGAGGCGTCGCCGAGCTCGATCGCCTGCGCCGCGAGGGCGCGGCACGCCTGGCCGCCGTGCGAGCCGGACGTGACGCTGCGGAGCGCGCCGAGCGACGCCGGGCGGGTCTCCTTGCGCGCGGCGCCCAGCGCGGCGGTGAGCCAGGCGGCGGCGGGCGCGAGCGAGGTGCCGCGCAGGGGCTCGAGGCTCGCGAGGCCCTCGGCCAGGTCGCCGGCGCGGAGCAGGGCGCGGGCGCGGAGGAGCGCCTCGTACGGGGTGGCGGGCGCGGCGCGGGCGCGGCGCGGCGCGCCGCGGTGCGCGGCGACCTGGGCGCACGCCGCGGCGAGCGGCGCGAGCTCGGGCGCGTCGGGGAGGCGGAACTTCGCGATCGCGGCGGAGGCCGCCGCGTCCGTGTCCGGCGCCGCGAGCGCCTCGCAGAAGCGCTGCACGTGCGCGCGCGGGTCGGCGGGGTGCATCCGGGCCGCGAGCTCCAGGCGCTTGTGCGCGCCGTCGGGGTCGGCCAGCGAGATGCGGGAGAGCTCGGCGCCGAGCACCAGGTTGTGGCAGCGCGCGGCCGGCGTGCCGAGGATGCGGGTCTCGGCCTCGAGCGCGTCGAGCGCGGCGGGCAGATCGCCCTCGCGCATCAGGAGCCCGCGGAGCTGCCGGTGCGCGAAGATGAGGCCCGGGGAGAGGTCGCGCGCCTCGGCGGCAACGGCGCGGGCGGTCGCGTCCTCTCCGGCCATGACATAGAGCTCGGCGACGGGGAGGAGCGCGCGCGCCCGGTCCGCCGGGTTCTCGACGAGCTCCGCCTCGGCGCGGAGCCAAGCGGCGCGCGCCGCCCAGACGTCGCGCTGCTGCGACTGGACGAGGATCGCGCTCGCGTCCTGCTCGCCGGCGAACACGGACGCGGGCGGCGGGATCGAGGGCAGCGGCGGCAGGCTCTCGGGCGCCTGGGCGGCGGGGACCGAGCGCGGCGGGTCGAACGCCGAGCGGACCGACGGCCTCCGGTCCGCGACGCGCGTCTGCGCGAGATCGTCGTCGGCGTCGACCGGATCGTGCAGCAGGCTGGACTCGTCCACGAGCTCGCCGGGGTCGCTCTCGACGGCGGCCTGGCTCCAGAGATCGGTCGTGCGAGACGGCTCGCCGGCGTACGGCCGGGTCGTGGGCCCGGGCTCGTCGAGGGCCTTCGTCTCCTCGTCGTCGAAACCCCGAGTGGCCTCGTCTTCGAAGCCGATCGTCGCCGCGATCCGGCGGCTGCTGACGACGCTGGGCGGCGCGAACTCGAAGGGGGAGTCGCCGCCGTCGGGGATGGGCGTCGCGCGGTCGCCCGGCTCGGCGGTGTCCTCCTCGTGCACCTCCTCGGCGCGCCTGGACGTCGGGGGGAGCGGGGGCGGCGCGACGACCGGGGGCGGCGGGGCGGCCGGAGGCTGCGGGCGCGGCGCCGCGGGCCTCGAGGAAGCGGACGGCGACGGGATCCTCGGCGTGCGATCGCTCGGCGTGAGGTCGGCGCCGAGCGACGCCTTCACGTCGCCCGGCCTGCCCGAGCGGGGCGGGACCGCGGGGCGGGGCAGCGACGGGGGCCGCGGCGGCGCGGGCGGGGCGAGCGCCGCGGGCGGGGCGAGCGCCGCGGGCGGAACGGCGGCGCGGCGCGCCCCGGGCAGCGCGGGCGCCGAGGTCACGACGCCGTCGTCAGGGTCGTCGGCGCGCTGGTCCTCGAAGAGCATGTCGATCAGCGCGTCGCTCTCCCCGGCGCTCTGCGCGGGCCTCGCGGGCACCGGCACCGGCTCGCGGGAGAACAGCTGCTTCAGGCCGCCCTCGCCGGCGCGCTCCCCTTCCTCGGCGCGGATCGACTGGATGAGCTCGTCGGGGATCTTGGCGAGGAGCGTGGCCTCCTCGACGTCGGCGTCCGAGACCGCCGCGCCGTACATCGCCGGCGGCGGGACCGTGATCTTCTCCTGCGACGGGGTGCCCTCGTCGCCGCCACTGCTGGAAGAGCTCTTGGATTGCGGATTCTTGCTCACCGGACCCCCATCCCGAGCTTCTTCCGAAGCTCGAGGTAGCTCTGCGACAGGACGAACGCGACCAGCTGGCGCGCCCGCTCGCTCTCGGTGACGACACCGCCGAGCTGCTCGCGCGGGGTACTGAGGATGTCCGAGAGGACCAGCGAGACGTCGCCCGCGGCGATGACGGCCATGCGGTCGATGCTCCTGCGCGCGGCCTGCGCCCAGCGGTGCGGGTCCTGCTGGCTCGAGACGATGCGCTGGCACACCTCGACGATCGCCTTCCGGGTCGCGCGCGGCATCTCCTTGTGGATGGCGCGCGAGACCTCGCCGAACACGGCGTAGGGGGGCTGCGGGACCGCGAGGCCCGACTCGATGCAGGCCGCCGCGACGAGCGAGGCGACGGTGTTGTCGTCTCGGGTCCGGAGCGACGAGATGCCCCGGCGCAGCGCGAACGCCTCGCGCGCGATCGCCGAGCGCGAGGCGGCGTCGAGGGGCGTCGTGATCTCGGGGCCGAGGACGAGCGCCGGCAGCTGGCCGTAGACGCCGGTCGCGCCGCGCGGGCTCGGGCCGCCCACGTAGAGCTCGAAGTCGGTCTCGAAGCTGAGCGCGCCCATCCACTCGGCGACCGCCACGCGCAGCGGGTGGCCGCCGCGCGAGTCGATGCGGTCCTTCTTGCCCACGCCGAGCGACACGAGCGAGGGGCCGAGCGCCATGCAGATCGTCTCGGCCATCTTCGCGAACAGCTCGCCGACGGGCCCGGTGTCGAGCGGGTCGGCGATCTCGGCCATGGCCTTGGCGTCGAGGGCGATCTGGGGCCGCGCCGGGACGCGGGTGTCGATCTTCCTGAGCTCCGCGGAGATGCCGTCGTCGCTCCGGCCGAGCGCGACGAGCGCGCCCAGCGTGGCCTGCCGGAGCGCCGCGTCCTGCCCGGCGCCGGCGATCTTCGCGAGGAGCGCGACGCGGTCGGCGTCGACCGGGTTCGACGCGAGCGCCTGGATCAGCGTCGACTTGGCGCGGCCGAGCACGCGGGTGCGGAACGCGGGCTCGTAGTCGGTCGTGAGGACGAGGTCGATGGCCTCGCCGTCGTCCGGCGCCTCCTCGAGGAGCTTCGCGACCGCCTTCTCCGCGCGGCGCGGCGCGCGGAGCTGGTCGCGGTAGATGGCCATCGCGAGCCGCGCCGCCTCGATCCGGCCCGCGGGGCTGTCGCGCTCGACCATGAGCTCCTCGAGCAGGCGCGTGGCCTCCTCCCAGGAGCCGACCCGGGCGGCGACCCGGACGAGGCGCTCGCGGACGGGGAGCGTCGACAGCCCGGCCCGGTGCAGGCCGATCAGCACCTCGAGCGCCTTGTCGTGCTCGCCCCGCTTCTCGTACACGTCGACCGCCGTGATCCCGGACATGAGGCGCTGCTCGCCGGGCGCCTTCGCGACGCGCGAGAGCTCGGCGTAGAAGGCCGCCGCCTGGCCGAGATCGCCCTGCGCCTTCGAGATGTCGGCCGAGAGCGCCAGCGCGCCTATATGATCCGGCTCGAGCAGCGTCACGTTCTCGAGCGCGGCGAGGGCGTCGTCGAGCTTGCCCTTCTTGCGGAGCACGCGCGCGCGCTCCCAGAACAGCTTGCAGATCTCGAGGTCGTTGTCCGCGACGCCGAGCCGCCGCTCGATGATGTCGAGCAGCCGGTCGTCCTCGTTGCGCGCGCGCACCCGGCGGAACAGCCGGTCGAAGGCGACGCCGCGCCGCGGGTCGCGCGTGAAGGCGCGATCGAACGCGATCTCCGCGTCGTCGTGCGCGTCGGTGTGCTCGAGGAGCAGGAGCCCCGCGCTCTCCCAGAAATCCGCGCCGCGCGCGTCGTCCTTGCAGAGCGCGCCGAGCTGCGCCGAGGCGAGCGCCGTCGCGACAGGGTCGCGCAGCGCCTCCGACGTCGCGCGGACGCCCTCCCAGGCGGCGATGTCGTCCGGCCGCCGCTCGACGACCGTGCGGAACGAGGCGAGCGCACGCTCGTGATCGCCGGCCGCGAAGTCCGACCAGCCCGCGAGGCCGAGCGCGGTGAGCTGCGCGTCCTCGCCGAGCGCGTCGCCGAGCCCGTGCAGGGCCGCCGCGCGGCGCCGCGGATCGCAGCCGGGCAGCGCGAGCTCGAGGTTGGCGAGCTGCGCGGGCGCGTGCTCGCCCGAGAGGAACGGCCGCGGCAGGTTCGGCTGGTCGAGCGCGCCGACGATCGCGGCCGAGGCCTCCATCGCCGCCCGGGCCTCGCCCTCCATGTGCTGCGCGAGGGCGCTCCGCGCGGCGACCTCCGCCTCGCGGTCCTCGGCGCCGAGCGCCGCGCCGAGCCACTCGAGCTCGGCGTGCGGGCTCGGGTCGGCGGCGGCCCACGCCGCGGCGCGCGCCGCGGTGCGCGCGCGGTCCTGGTCCAGGGTGCGCGCGAGGCGGAAGCGCTCGGCGTGCGCGATGGACGCGGCGCCGTCGCCCCGCTCCTCGATGTAGTCGAGCGCGCGCTCGACGGCGCTCCGCTGCTCGAGGGCCGGCTGCCAGAGGAGCCGCCCGAGCGCGGCGGCCAGGGCGAGATCGTCGCTCGCCTGCGACTCCAGCGCCTCGAGCGTCGCGAGCGCCTCGTCCGGGTCGCCGCCCTCGGCCGCGCCGACCTCGAGGCCGAACCGCGACAGCGCGAGCGCCGCCGGGTCCTCGCCCGCCTCGCCCGCTACCTCGAGGGCGCGGCGCCGGCTCTGGAGGTCGTTGACCTCGTGGCCGCGGAGCGCCCAGGTGAGCACCGTCGCGCCCGCACGCGGCGCCTTGCCGCGCGCCGCCTCGAGCTCGTCGACGGCGCGGCCGCGCTCGCCGGCGCGCCAGAGCAGGATGGCCGCCTCGATGTGCAGCGCCGCCGAGAGGTCGGCGTCGTCGATCGCCGCGGCGCAGGTCGCGAGCGTCGCGGCGGCGGCCGTGGGGGTGCCGGCGCGCCGCTCCAGCTCGGCCAGGAACACCGCGACGACCTCGTCGGCCGCGGACTGCTCGAAGAGCGCACGGAGGCGGCTCCGCGCGCGGTCGAGCTCGCCGACGCGCGCGCTGCGCAGGGCCGCGACGAGCCAGAGGCCGCGCGCCGTCTCCTCGCCCTCGACCTCCGCGAGCGCCTCGATCACCGTCGGCGAGCGCCGCTGGCCGGCGGCGCCCGGGTCGTCGCCGGGCTCGCGCCGGCTGCGGACGAGGTCGACCGCGAAGGCGCCGAGCGCCCGCCCGAGCCAGGCGTTGGGCGCGGCGCCGCCGTCGTCCGCGCCGGAGGCGGCGAGCTCGGCGAAGGCGCCCTCGGCGCCGTCCGCGTCGCCCCGCAAGAGGCGGCTGCGGCCGATCTCGAACCACAGGCTCGCCTTCTCGCCCGGGTCGACGCCGGTCGAGAGCAGCCGCTTCGTCGACTCCTCGTACCAGGCCGCGTCGCCGCGGAGCGCCGCGAACGACCGCCCGAACCGCGCGAGCAGGCCCGGGTGGACGCCGGCCATGCCGGCCTGCGACAGGGCCGCCTTCGCCGCGCCGACGTCGTCGGTCCGCACCGCCCAGACGTAGGCCGCGAGGAGCAGCGCGCGCCCGCGCGCCTCGTCGCTGCCGTATGACGCCGCCATCGCCTCGAGCGACGACGCAAACGCGGACGGGTCCTGGCCGTCTCCGAGCAGGTCGATCTCCAGCGCGCGCGCCGGGATGCACTGCGGGTCGGCCGAGAGCGCGCTCCGGAGCGCCGCGAGCGCGGCCTCGCGATCGCTCGCCAGCGCGGCCGCCTCGGCGATGCGCAGCCACAGCGCCGCGGCGCCGGGCCCGCTCGCGCCCCGCGCGATCTCCTGCTTGGCCAGGCTGGCGGCGGCCTCCGCCTCGCCGGCGGCCTCGAGCGCGGCGATGCGCGCCCGCCCGAGCAGCGCCGACTGGGGCAGCCGCTCCGCGGCCCGCTCGAGGAGCGACGCGAAGCCGCCAGTCCCCGCCCGCTGCGTCAGCTCGGCGGCGCGGAGCCACGCGTCGGCCGCGTACTCCGGCTTGCGCATGTACCGCGGGACGCCGTTGGCCTCGCCGCTCGCCTCGTCGTCGAGCGCGTCGGCGATGAGCTCGGCCTGCCCCTCGAGGGCGCGCGCGAGCGCGCCGAGGTCCTCCTCGCGGCGCGCGATGGCCTCGAGCGCGAGCTGCGACCGGAAGCGCGCCCGGCCCTCCAGCGCCGCGGCCGCGTCGAGCAGCTCGTAGGCGCGCTCCACGTTCTCGGTGGCGGCCGCGAGATCGGCGAGCTCGATGAAGAGCAGCCCCTTCCACGTCGCGTCGGTCGCGAGCTCGGCGCGGGCCTCGATCGCGCGCATCCGGCCGGGGAGGTCGCCCTCCTTGGCCGCGATGAGCTCGAGCTCGAGCCACGGCGCCGCGTCCTCCGGGTTGCTGAGCGCCGCCTCCTCGAGCGCCTCCTTGGCCGCCGCGAGGTTCTGCTCGTGGTCCTGCAGGTACGCGGCGCGCTCCCAGAACGCGCGCGCCCGCTCCTCGGGCGTGGCCGCGGCGCGCGTGAGCGCGTCGAGCAGCTTGCCGAGGTTCTTGATCGACTTGCGCCGGGTGAGGATGCGGACGAGCGCCTCGAGCGGCTCGCGGAACTGCGGGTCCGCGTTGAACGCGGCGAGGTAGTCGCGCGCGGCCGTGGGCTCCTCGCCCAGCGCCTCCTCGAGCGCGCCGAGCTCGTGGAGCAGCAGCGCCTGGAGCTGTCGCTCCGGTTGGTCGCCTTGCTCCGCGCGGAGCCGCGCAATCAGGGCCGTCATGCTCTCCACCTGCCCCTCGGGTGCCTGGACCGTCATCTCGCCTGCGACGCCTCCGAAGGGGGTCTTATCTGTGCGCAACGCATGACGATGGCGGAGAGTAGCGAAACGAAGCGCGCGGAGTAAAGCTCGCCGGGCAGGGGGTGGGTCGAGCAGCGTCGCGCGGTGCCGCGCGCTCCGGCGAGGCGCGGCGAGCGGCAAGCGCCAAGCGCCAAGCGCCAAGCGCCAAGCCGAGAGCGCGCGAGGCGCGCGCCCTCGCTCGCAGCGCGCGGGCGGCGCGAGGCGCTCGAGGGTGGAGGTCGCTCGCTGGCGAGGAGGGGCGAGGACGAGGAATGAGGAAGAGGAGGGAGCGCACGACGACGGCGCCGACGAGCAGCGCGGGCCTCGCCGAGCGAGACGCCGGCCTCGCGAGATGCCTGGCGCGCCCGGGAAGCTGAGCCCGGCCGCCCTGATCAGGCCTTGCCGAGCACGGCCTCGAGCTTCTCGTTGACCTTCGACTCGATCGTGCCCTTCATCGCCCTCAGCAGTAACGGGAGATCGATCTCCACCTGCACCGCCGACGCCTCGACGCGCACGAGGCCCTTCGTCCCCTTGGCGGCGCCGCCCGGGGCCTCGAAGCGGATGAGATCGCCGTCCCATCGCCAGTGGAGGCCGAGCTTGTCCTCCATGCCCCGCGCGAGCACCTCCGCGCGCTTCCTGGCCTCTTCCTTCGTGAGCGAGTGCTGCCGGCGGATGTCGATCGTCGCCATTCGGTTCTCCACGCTTCACGCCCGCGGCGATGCGCCGCGCGCGGTACGCCTTACTTACTCGATCCGCCGCGTGATCCAAAAGCCGCGCGGCGTGTCGACCGGACCGCTCACGCCCCCCTTGGGGAGGCTGAAGAGCTCATACTCCGGCGCGGGCTCGAGCACGCCGCGCGGGATGAAGCCGAGATCGTCGGTCGACCCCTTGTCGCCCTTGTCGACCGCGGCCTTCCAGTCCGTCCTGGCGACCTCGGCGAGCTCCCTGGCGAGCGCCAGCGCGGCCTCCTTGGATCGCGCGGTGGGCGGCGCGCCCTGCGCTCCGCGGTACTGGACCAGCACCACGCCGAAGCGCACCTTCTTCGGCGCCTCGGTGGGCAGCCCCGGCGGCGCCTCCCCCGAGAGGAGCGTGACGCCCGCGTCGGATCGCGTCGCTTGCTCTGCGGCGACCTCCGGGAGGCCGTCGCCGCCGGCGTCGGTCCCCGCGTCGCCGTCGGCCGATGCCGTCGCGGCGGCGGGCGAGCCGGCGTCGGCGTCGGCGCCAGCGTCGGCGGGCGCGCTGGCCGGCCCGCGCCCCTTCGGGCCGCTGTTCGCGATGACGAACGCCACTGCGCCCGCAAAGAAGAGCGTGTAGATGACCGCCGTCGACCGCTGCATGGGCGGCAGCGCGTTAGCACAGGTGGAGGACGCTTGGCGAGGCCGCGTTGACGACGCGCGCCGCATCGCCGCTGTCTTCCACGCCGCCGCGCCGCCTGCTCCCGGGCCTCTCCGGCTCGTCCGGCGCTCCGGTCCGCGCCGGGCGCGGCATGGGCACGCGGCATGCTTATATACGCGAACCGATACGCGAACCGATACGCGCACCGATACACGGGCGACGTGGTCGATTTGAGGAGGGCCCGTAGAAGAGGCGATCCAAGGACCACAAGCCCTGCTAGTAAGGAGAGCGGATGTCGGGGCATCCCGGCCTGTCGCAGGCCGAACGAGCGTGAAGGGGCCTGCGGAGGCACTCGCAGGGCCCGCATCGGGTCGGGGAGCATGATCAAGGTCGAGTGCGACGGATGTAAATCGCCGTACCAGGTCGACGAGAAGCGCGTTCCCCCAGCGGGGCTCAGGATGCGCTGTCCGAAGTGCGGCACGAGCCTGCTGGTGACGAAGGGGGGCGCAGCACCTGCGCCGACGCCCCCGCCTTCGCCGGCGCCGACGCCCGCGCCGCGGCCTGGAGCGGGGGGCTTTCAGCTCTCGGAGCGGAGCGCACCGGCGACGCACGACGACGCCGATCTGCCCGTGGCGGCCCCGGAGGACGTCGCGTTCCCCGCGGTCGCGCCGCCCCGGCGTCCGGGGCCACCGCCGGCGCCGATGCCGCCTCGCCGCGCGGCGCCGACGGCCCCCGCGGCACCGACGCCGCTGGCAGCCGCAGCGCCGGCTCCGCCCCCGCCGCGTCCCGAGCCGCCGGGGCCGGAGGTCTTCGGCGAGATCGGCCTGCCGGACGTGCCGGATCGCCCGGCCCCGTCCGATCGACGCAACGCCAAGACGGTGCCGCAGCGCCGCGGCTTCGGCGAGATCGACCTCATGGTCGAGTTGCCGAGCCCGACCGACGTCGAGGCGCAGGGGCTCGATCCCGACGACCTGCCGGTCGTCTACGGCAACGTGCCCCCCGCGCCGGTGGCGCTCCCGGCGCGATCACGCGCGGAGTCCCGCACCGCCCCGGCGACGCCGTCGGCGTTCGCCGACGCCGATCTGCCGGCGCCGGTCGATCCGCTCCCTCCGAGCAGCCGGCGCACCCTCGGCTTCGGCCCGCGGGACTCCGGGTTCGGCGGGCGCGACTCGGCGCCGGGCGCGCGCGACTCGGGGTTCGGCGCGCGCGAGTCGGCGCCGGGCGCGCGCAACGCGGGAGCCACAACACAGCCGCTCGGCCGCGGGCGCACCCGCGGGATGGGCGACGTCGCGCCGCCGCGCGTCGCCCCGGAGTACGACTTCGGGGACCTGGACGACGACGCGCCCCCGGCCGCGCCGGCGCGCTCCAGCAGCGGCTCGATGTCGTTCGGCTTCGGAGAGCTCGAGCTGCCGCTCGAGGGCGACGGTGAGGCCGACCTGCCGTCGTCCGGCGATCTGCCCATCGTCGCCAGCGATCTGCCGAGCTCGATCTCGGGCGTCATCGGCATGCCCTCCCCGTTCTCGGACGCGGGCCTGCCCGTGCCGGCCTCCGCGCCGCTTCCCTCGCCGGTGCGCGCCGGGCTCCCGGCCCCGACCGCAGCCGGCCTCCCCGCGCCCGCCGGCTATCCCGCCCCGGCCTCCGCGGGCTTCCCCGCGACGGCCTCCGCGGGCTTCCCTGCGACATCGCCCGCGGGCTTCCCCGCGAGGGCCGCCGGCCCCGGCCTCCCGACGAAGGCCACCGGCACCGGCTTGCCCGCCGGGCCGGGCACCATCGTCGGCGCCGAGCTCTTCGACGAGGCCCCGCCGGACTACGACGACTCGCGCGTCGGCGCCGCGTTCCAGGCGCCCGGGCCGCGCCCGCTCCCACCGACGGCGCCCGAGCCCCCCAGCAGCGGCGCGATGCCGCCGGCCGACTTCGGCGACGAGATCTCGCTCGGCGAGAGCGTCTCGCAGCTCCCCGCCGGCGCCGCGCCCGCCGTGTACGATCCGTCCGACCGCTCCGCGAACTTCACGCAGACGGCGGTGGACGCCGACGATCGCGGCATCGAGCTCAGCGAGCCACACCCCAGCGTCGGCGACGAGGTCGATCTGACCGGCGCCGGCACCGAGATCGGCGACCTGAGCGCCGGGCCGGAGGCGCAGGCCGAGAAGCCCGCGCCTGCCCAGGAAGCCCCGCCGCAGAAGTCGAAGATCAAGCGCTACGTCGTCGCGGCGCTCGCCGTCGCCGCCGTGGGCGGCGGCGCGCTCGCGCTCGTTCCGGACGTCGGCGCCTTCGGCGTGAACCTCATCAGCGACCGGCTCAACGTCTTCGCGCACGAGGCGGCGCTCGCCGACCTGCGCAAGCGGACGCAGGCCGCCCTCGCCGAGGACACCGCCTCGGCCGCGAACGGCGCGCTGAACGACGCGAAGGCGACGCGCACCAACGCCCCGCGCCACCGGGCGACCATGGCCTACGCCGGGTACGTCGCCTTCGCGCGCAGCATCCGGTTCGGGCACCGGACCGTCGACGACGCCTTCGGGAAGGAGATGGTCGCGCTGGCGAGCTCCCACCCGAGCGACCTGCTCACCCTGGCCGTCGCGGCGCAGGACGCGGCCACCGGCCAGCTGCCGCGCGCGCGCCAGGCCACGCAGACGCTCGGCGCCCAGCTCAAGGACGACATCGACGTCGCCGTCCTCGCCGCCGAGATCGAGCTCGCCGGCAAGGACGCGCCCAAGGCGATCGCGGCGTGGCAGCGCGCGAACGAGCTCCAGAAGAGCGCGCGCACGCTGTTCGGCCTGGCCCGGGCGCAGCTGCTCGCCGGCGAGGCGGCGAGCGCCGAGGCGAGCGCGAGGAGCGCGCTCGAGGCCTCGCCGAACCACGTCGGGGCCCGCACCCTGATCGCGTCGCTCATCTGGCAGACCCCGGCCCGCGAGCAGGAGGCGCTCGACCTGGTCGGCAAGGTCACCGGCGACGGCCCGATCCGCGCCGCCGCGAGCGATCCCGAGATCGTCGACGCGTACACGCTGCTCGGCACCATCCACCTTTCCCGGTCGCGCATGAGCGCGGCCGAGCAGGCGTTCGCCGCCGCGGTGAAGCTCGACCCGCAGGCGGTGCGCGCGCTGATCGGCAACGGCGAGGTCCTCTACCGGTCGGGCCGCTACTCCGAGGCGCAGGCGCGCTTCGAGGGCGCGGTGCGCGCCGATGCCCAGAACCTCGCCGCGCACCTCGGCAAGGCGAAGACCTGGCTGGCCCAGGAGCGCATGAAGGAGGCGAAGGACCTCCTGAAGGGGCTGCAGAAGACCCACGCGGCGGATCCGCAGGTCGCCTACTGGCTCGGGCGCACCGAGCTCGCCCTCGGCAACAAGAAGGAAGCGGAGCAGGCGTACCTCGACGCCGTGAAGTCGACCGAGAACCGCCCGGAGGTCGTCGACGCCTACGTGGCGCTTTCCTCGCTGCTGTCCAGCCTGGGCCGCAACGAGGCGGCGGCGGCGAAGCTGTCGGAGGCGACCGCGAAGTTCCCGGACCTGCCCGCGCTGCACAAGGCGAAGGCCGAGGTCGCGCTCCAGACCGGGAGGTACGAGGAGGCCCGGCAGGAGCTCGAGCTGGCGCTCGCCAAGGAGGACGACCTCGGCAGCCAGTTCAAGCTGGGCGAGGCCTACCGCCGCCTGCGGCGGTTCGACGACGCGGCGCGGGTGTTCGACAAGGTCGCGGCGGCCGACAAGGACTACCCCGGCCTCGCGCTGGAGCGAGGGCTCCTCTTCGAGGAGACCGGCCAGAGCGAGCGCGCGCTGGAGATGTACGCCGACGCGCTCCGCAAGGCGCCGAACGACATCGATCTGAAGCTGCGCGTCGGCTCGACCCAGGTCATGGCGGGCCACGCGGTCCAGGCGGAGCCCATCCTGCGCGAGGTGCTCAAGGATAAACCGAACTCCGCCGAGGCGAACCACTTCCTCGGCCGCGCGCTCCTGATCCGCGGCACGAACATGGCCGAGGCGCTGCGTTTCCTGGAGCGCGCCTCGGAGCTCGACCCGAACCGCGCCGAGTACCACCTCTACGTCGGCTGGGGCGCGAACGAGACGGGCCAGACCGCGCGCGCGGACGTGGCGCTGAAGCGCGCGCTGGAGCTCGACGCGGAGCTCGGCGACGCGTACTGGCAGCGCGGCGTCCTCTTGCAGAAGCAGGGGGCGAGCCGCGACGCGCTGGCCGATCTGCAGATCGCGCTCGCGAAGCGGCCGTCGCGCTACGAGGCGTACGCCACGATGGCGCTCTGCTACCAGGATCAGGGCAACTGGGCGGCCGCGGAGGAGGCCTGGCGCAAGGCGATCGCGGCCAACGACAAGGTCCCCGAGTGGCACTATCGCCTCGGGAAGATCTACGCGTCGCGCGGCAACCGGGCCGGGGCGGCGAGCGAGATGGAGCAGGCGGTCACGCTCGGCGAGGCGCCGGAGCGCTCGACGCCGCCGTGGCTGTTCGACGCGCACTTCCTCCTGGCCGAGGCGCTCCGCGCGACGAACGACCGCGAGAGGGCGGTCCGCCACTACCAGCGCTTCCTGGAGACGGCGCCGACCGACAACGCCTACCGGCGCGACGCGGAGCAGGCGCTGGAGAGCCTGGGGGCGGGCAAGGGACGCTGAGCGTCGAGCGAGCGGCCCTCGCTCGGCTATCCTGGGGGATGCTTCCGGCCATCAAGACCCGCCCGGCGAAGCGCGCCGACATGCCCGAGGTGGCGCGCTTCGCCGCGGAGCTCGTCCGCCTCCACCACGCCCTGGATCCGCACCGCTTCCTGTGTCTGGAGCCGCTCGAGCCGGGCTACGAGCGCTGGCTCACCAGCGAGCTCGCCAACCCCGGCGCCTCGATCGTTGTCGCCGAGCGCGACGGCGTCGAGCCGGCGCTGGTCGGCTACGCCTACGGTCGCCGGGAGCCGCGCGACTGGAACAGCCTGCTCGACGCTTGCGGCGTGCTCCACGACCTCTATGTCGCCGAGCCCGCGCGCCGGCTCGGTGCGGGCGCCATCCTGCTGGAGGCCATCATCGCGCGCCTCCGAGCCCTGGGCGCGCCGCGCGTCGTGCTCCACACCGCGACGCAGAACGCCGCCGCGCAGCGCCTGTTCGAGCGGTTCGGCTTCCGCCGCACGATGATCGAGATGACGCTCGAGCTCTGATCGCCGTCAGCGCGCCCCGAGCTCCTCTGTCAGCGCGCCCCGAGCTCCTCTGTCGGCGCCCCCGGAGCTCCTCCACCCGTATCCGGCGGCACGCCGCCCGTCACGCTGACGGGGAGCGATGGTCTCATGAACTCCGGCTTTCCCGTGCGGATGATGCCGTCACATGCCGGGAGAGACTCCACATGAAGGCAGACAGCCAGGAAGATGGCTGAGATGGTCCTTTTGATTCCCCATCATGATGTTCCATGATAACTCTACTCCCGACCTCGCCCCGCGAGGTCCGCGGCCGTCTGCACCCACACCATGGTGTCGCGCGGCTCGCCCGCGGGCGTGAGGGCATTGGCATCGAGCGTCGTCACATGTCGATATCCGAGCCGCCGGGGCACGGCGGCGCTCGGGCTGTTCCGCGGGTCGCAGCGGATCTCGACGCGGCTCAGCCCGAGCTCCTCGAGCGCGACCCGCGTCAAGCTCGACACGGCCTCGGTCGCGTAACCGCGGCGCGTGGCCGCCTCTCGGAGCCAGTAGCCGATCTCGATCGCCCCCGGACCGATCCGCGGGTGCAGGCCCGTACCCCCGAGCACCTCACGCTCGTCGCGCGTGAAGATGCCGTAATGAAAGTCGCGCCCTGCCGCGAAGTCGTCCCGGAATCTCTCCAGGAGCGAGACCGTGGCCTCCAGAGGCAACGGCTCGCGCACGGCCCACGGCATCCAGGGGCGCAGGTGCGCAAGGCTGGAGTCGATCGCCTCCCTGATCGACGGTGCGTCCCTGGGTTGCCACGCGCGCAGCGTCAGCCGCGCAGTCAGGATACGGGCCGGCGGGCGCTTCCCGGCGTCGAGATGAGCCGTCGTCACGCCCGGAGCTTACAACGAAAGCTCCCTTGCACATCCATGCACATCCGGCGCGACGCCAATCCCCGGCAGCGGCCATCCCGTCCCAGACCGATCTGCCCCGACCGGGACGTCAACCCCCCCTCGAGGAGCGGCTTGACATGTCCGCTATAACAGACTAACGTCCGCCATAGAAGAGTGAGGCGGAAGACAGCGGCGCTCCCTTCCGGCGCGTCGGGGGGAGATCTGCGCCCACGCCCGCTCTCGGATGACCCGCACGAGCGGAGGCGCCATGCGATGGGGTGGCGCGGACTGCGGCGCTTGCTGTCGCATCCGCGCTCAACAAGGCACGAGGAGGAAGGATGAAGATCTGAACATGCCCTCAGCCCGAGAGGCTCTGCGCCTCCCGGACGTTTGACGTCATTCCCCCCGCTCCGCAGCGGCTCCTCCCGGCGCCCGGCGCGTCCGCGGCGCGCCGGGCGAGCAAGCCGGCCCGCCAAGCCAACGTCGCATGTGCACCCAGCAGGCGTTCCCCGGGAGCCAGCACGGCATCGCACGACGCCGACACGGCACCGCCGCACGCCGGATCGACTGCTGCCCCAGCAACACATCACCAGCAAACCGTGCTCCTGTCGCAGCAAATTCATGTCCACCATGACGGATTGCGATCCGTTCTGGCGACAGCGCTATGGCACGTTACCTGCTCCGACGTCGGACGTCCGACGACCGACGTCCGACGACCGACGATTATCCCGACGACCACGACAACGACGGTCCGTGAGATGACGCGAACTCGATCTACGATCGCTGCCGACGGCGCGCGCTCCGCGCCTGGGGCCGCGCGGCGCACCTGGAAGGATGTCCGATGGCCCCGGGTCGTCGTCCTCCTGTTCCTGCTCTTCGCGTGGCAAGCCGTGACGTCGCTCGGGCTCGTGTCGCCGCGCGTGCTCGCGTCGCCGAGCACCGTCGCGCACACCGGGCTCACGCTCCTCGCCAGCGGGGAGCTGCCGCGCCACCTCTGGGTGTCGCTCGGCAGGGTCAGCCGCGGGCTCGCCCTCGGCGTGAGCGCCGGGGTGACGCTGGCGCTGGTCGCGGGGCTGTTCCGGCTCGGCGAGGACCTGCTCGACGCTCCCCTCCAGATGCTCAGGACCCTCCCCGTCCTCGCCCTCGTGCCGCTCTTCATCCTCTGGTTCGGCATCGGGGAGACGCCGAAGATCGCGCTCGTCTCGCTCGGCACCTTCTTCCCGGTCTACGTGAACACGTATGCGGGCATCCGCAGCGTCGACAACAGGCTCGTCGAGGCCGCGACCACGCTGGGGCTCGGCCGCATCGACCTCGTCGCGCACGTGGTGCTCCCTGGCGCGCTCCCCTCCGCGCTCGTCGGGCTGCGCCACTCAATGGGCGTCGCCTGGCTCGTGCTGGTCATCAGCGAGCAGATCAACGCGACTGCCGGGATTGGCTACCTCATGACGAACGCACGGGAGTTCTTGCGCACCGACATCATCGTCCTCGGTCTCGTGATCTACGCCCTGCTCGGGCTCAGCACCGATCTGTTCGTCCGATGGCTCGAGCGCAACGTGCTCAGCTGGCGTGCGGCGTTCGCCGGCCGGTGAGGCAGGTGATCACCCCGTGGAGGCCCCTGTGATCGACACGAAGCCTGGTCCCGCCGTGCGCCTCCGCGACGTCCGGCGGACGTTCGGAGCCCGCCCGGTGCTCGGCGGCGTCGACCTCACCCTCCGCTCCGGCGAGTTCGTCGCCGCCGTCGCCCGACGCCGGGAGCGTGATCGCCGCGGACCTCACCGTCGATCTGCCGGCGCCGCGGCGGCGCAGCGGCCGCCGGTTCGCGGCGCTGCGCAGCGCCCTGCTGGCCCACCTCGGCGTCGACAGCGACGAGCCGGAAGGCGCGCCGGGCATCGAGCCGGCCCCCCGCGCCTCGCGGGCGGCCTCGCCCGCCTTCGCCCCCGCCGAGGAGCGGGCGCTGCCGGCTGTCGTCTCCTGAAAGGAAGGACCATGTCCACCGCCGCCCTCGTCGATCTCCGCGCCCTCCGCGTCTCATTCCGCCGCGCCGCGGCGGCGCTGCTCGCCCTGTCCATCGCCGCCTGCTCCAGGTCGGGGGACCCGCCCGCGCCGCCCGGGACCGGCGATCAGCCCGCGGTCGACCTCGGCACGGTGACGCTCCGGATCGGCGAGCAGACTGGCATCGTGAAGAGCGGGCTCGAGGCCGCGGGCCAGCTCGAAGGCGCCCCCTACAAGATCGAGTGGGCGACGTTCACCGCCGGCCCTCCGCTGCTCGAGGCCATCAACGCCGACGCGGTGGACATCGGCGCCGTCGGGGACACGCCGCCGATCTTCGCTCAGGCTGCCGGGGCGCCGATCCGGATCGTCGCGGTCACCCGGAACCGCCCCGAATACAAGGCGATCCTGGTCCCCCAGGGGTCGAGCATCAAGGCCTTTCGCGAGCTCAAGGGCAAGAAGGTGGCATTGGCCAAGGGCTCCTCGGCCCATTACCTCCTTCTCGCGGCGCTCCGCCGGGACGGCCTCGGCATCGCGGACATCGTGCCCGTGTACATGACCCCGAACGACGCCCAGCCGGCCTTCGCCAACGGAGACGTCGACGCCTGGGCGGTCTGGGAGCCCTATGTGGCCAACAACGTGCGGCAAGGGGCGGTGAAGCTCCTCGACGGCACCGGGCTCACCGACGCGCTCGCGTTCCAGGTGAGCAGCGACAAGGCGCTCGCCGATCCGGGCAAGGCCGCCGCGATCGCGGACTACCTGGTGCGCTCGCACAGGACCCAGGAGTGGTCGAACGACCACAAGGACGTGTGGGCGCGCAAGTTCGCCGAGGTCACCAAGCTGCCGCTCGAGGTAGCTCAGGACATGTTCGCTCACTACGAGCCGAGGTACGTCCCGCTCGACGGCGAGATCGCGGCGGCGCAGCAGAAGATGGCGGACGCCTTCTTCCAGGAGGGCTTGCTGCCGCAGAAGATCGAGGTCTCGAGGGTGTTCGACGAGCGGTTCAACCCCCGCGTCTCGGCCCGATGAGCGCGCCTCTCGCCTCCACGACAGGACAGCTTTTTGCGTGGCGGACGCCACGAAGGAGAACAGGATGACGAAGCTGCGACTCTACAGCGCGAAGGCGTGCCCCTTCGCCCACCGCACCCGGCTCGTGCTCCAGGAGAAGGCGATCGACTTCGAGCTCACGGAGGTCGATCTGCAGAACAAGCCGCGGGCGTTCGTCGACGCCTCGCTCTACGGCAAGGTCCCGGCGATCGAGCACGAGGGACACCGCATCTGGGAGTCGGCGATCGTCAACGAGTACCTCGAGGAGGTCTTCCCCGAGCCCGCGCTCCTGCCCAGGGAGCCGGGGCGGCGCGCCCTGGCGAGGATCTGGATCGATTACGCCAACACGCGCCTCGTGCCGGCGTTCGCCCAGCTGCTCAGGGCCGAGACGCCCGACCACGAGGCGGAGGGGCGCAAGGCGCTGGGCGACGTGCTCGCGTTCATCGAGCGGGAGGCGCTGGCGACGTCGTCGGGCGGCAGGCCCTACTGGCTCGGCGCCGAGGTCAGCCTCGTCGATCTCGCCTTCTACCCATGGTTCGAGCGGCTGCCGGCGGTGGGCCGCCTCCGCGGGTTCTCCATCCCGGCGGAGCTCACGAGGCTCCGGGCGTGGCTCGACGCCGTGCAGGCGCGCGACGCGGTGCGCGCGATCCAGAACCCGGTCGAGTTCTACGTGGAGCGGTTCGCCAAGTTCGTGAAACCGGCGGCGACAGCCGCCTGAGCGGCGCCGAGGGACGAGGGACATCATGCTGAGACTCTGGGGTCACAAGAACTCTTCCAATGTGCAGAAGGTCCTCTGGGCGCTCGACGAGCTGAGGCTCGATTTCGAGCGCGTGGACGCCGGCGGGCCGTTCGGTCGCGTGAAGGAGGCCGACTATCTCACCCTCAACCCCAACGGGCTGGTCCCGACGCTCGAGGATGGGCCGCTGGTGGTCTGGGAGTCCCACGCGATCGTGCGGTATCTGTTCGCGCGCTACGGCTCGCCGCCCCTCCAGCCGAGCGATCTCGCGGACAGGGCGCGCGCCGACGCGTGGACAGACTGGCAGTTCGGGACCCTGTGGCCCCCGGTCCGGACGCTCCTCGTGCAGCTGCTGCGCACGCCGGAGGAGCGCCGCGATCAGGGCGCGATCGACGCCGCGCGCAAGGCAGCGCTCGCCGCGCTGGGGATCCTGGACAGGGAGCTGTCGCGCCACCCGTGGGCCGCAGGAGAGTACTTCACGTTCGCCGACATCCCCCTCGGGGTGGCGGCGCAGCGGTGGTACAACCTCCCCATCGATCGGCCCGCGCTCCAGCACGTCGATGCGTGGTACGGACGCATCAAGCGCCGGCCGGGCTTCGAGCGCTGGGTCGACCTGCCGCTCTCGTGAGACGCGCGCGCCACGCGGGATGGGATGATGCGGGCTGATGCGGCCGATGCGGGCTGATGCGCGCCGTGCTGCACTCCTGACAGCGCGACTGCTCCACGCTCATCTCCGCTTGCGCTTGCGCTCGCGGCGTCGTCGGGTATTCTGGCGGTCCGGGTGCGCAGGGGCGCCCGCCCCGCCGAAAAGAAGCCTTCACCCTGCGCGCTACGATCGACGAGTTGCGGTTTTTCCTCGGGCCGGAGGGAGCGGGTGTCGGCCAGCGCTGAGGAGAACGCAATGGTCGATCCCATTCGAGAGCTCAAGATCCGGGCGGAGATCCTTCACCGGCGCGTGCAGGCCCACGAGCCGTCGGCGCTCCAGCGCCTGCGCGCGCTCCCCGAGCTCCGCGCGGCGAGCGACGAGGCGCTGCGGGACGCCGCGTCCACCGTGCAGCGCAAGCACTGCCTCGCGGTGGTCGGCCGCGAGCTCGGCTTCAGCGGCTGGCAGCACGCGTCGCGCGTCCTCCAGGGCGACGAGGGCGAGGTGGACTTCGGGACGGCGCTGTACGCCGCGCGCTGCGCGGTCCACCTCAACCACTGGTGCGCGTCGTACGGCGAGGCCCGCGCCCTGCTCGCCGAGCGCGGCGGCTATCTCCTCGCCTACAAGCGCCATTTCCTTGTCGTGGACGGCGACTTCATCAGGACGCTGGGCCTCGACCCGGACGACCCGGACTGGGCCGCGCTCGACTGGGACTGGGTCCGGCCTCGCGACGCGGGCGCGCGGGCGCGGCTCTACGGCAAGCTGCTCGCGCGCCGCGCGGCTCTCACGGACTGAAGCGAGGGCTCCTTCCTCCGAGCTTCCCCTCTCGCGAACTGCCGCTCAGAACATGGGCAGGTCGGTGTCGAGGCCGAGGAGCACGCGGCCCTGGACCTCGCGCGTGTGCGGGGCGACCATCGCGTGCTGCGTGACGGCGTGGACGTCGCGGAAGCAGCGTTGAAGAGGGCTCTTCGTGTAGAGCGCCGTGGCGCCGCCCGCCGAGAACGCCAGATCGACCGCGCGGGCCGCGCCGAGGACGGCGTTCGTCGCCGCGAGCCGGACGCGAACCCGCTCCTTTATCGTGATCGACTCGCCGGCGACCACGGCATCCCAGACGTCGCGCACCGACTCGAACAGATACGCCCTGGCCGCGCCCAGCGTGGCTTCGGCCTCGGCCACGACGAGCGCTGTCGACGGCCGCGTGGCGAGCGACGCCGTCATGCCGTAGGGCGTCTTTGTCACCGCGAGGTGGACGAGCTCGTCGAGGGCGGCGCGCGCGATCCCGAGCGCCGTCGCGGCGACAGCGCTCGATAGCAAGCCGAAGAAGGGAAACGCGAAGAGAGGCGCCGGATAGCTCGGCGCCCTCATCGGGAGACGGATACACCGGCTGCTCGGCACGAAGACGTCCACCACCTCGAAATCGTGGCTCCCGGTGCCGACGAGGCCGGATACGCTCCATGTATCCAGGATCTTGCACTCGGAGGCGCGGAACAGCGGCACGACACACTCGGGTATTCCCACCGGCAACATGCGCGGCGCCGCCCCGTCGAAGACCACCGCGGTGCCGCCCAGCCAATCGCAGTGCTGACAGGCGCTCGCCAGCGCCCACCTCCCGGTGACCCGATAGCCCCCCTCGACCTCGACGGCGCGCCCGGTCGGCGCGAAAACGCCAGCGGTGACGGCATCCGGGCTCGCGTACATCTCCTCGCCGCCCTCCACCGGGAGGTACGCGTCGAACGCGCCGGTGGCGCCGCAGATCATCGCGCACCACCCTGCCGCGCCGTCGGCGCGCGAGAGCTCCTCGATGACCTGCATCGTCGTGATCGGGTCGGCCTCGATCCCACCCAGCGCGCGCGCGGCACATGCGGAAGAACCCCGACTCCCTGAACGCCTTCGCGACGGGATCGGGCAGGCGGCGCTCGCGCTCTCCCTGATCCGCGTGCTCCTTGACCAGCGGGACGAGGCTGCGCGCCGCGGCGAGGAGCGACGCGGATCCGGCGGAAGGCGTAAAGGCCATGGTTCCCTTCGCGTCGCGCCCCCTGCGCGATCACCGAAGACGATACAGGATTTCGCCCTCGTCGAGTAGGATACCTCTGCATCGGCCCAGGCAGCTCCCGGATCATGAACCGATGAACGCCAACGTCCTACACCGAGGCAAGACTCCCGTCCTCGCGAGCCGAGGAGCGATCATGGCCGCGCCGCGCGGCGGCCGCCCGCGGTCATGACGGCTGCCCGACTCACCCCTTCCCGGGCGGCGGCTGCGCGTAACGCTCCTCTTCGGCGTAGTATCCAGGGAAGCCGACGATCTCCTGGAGCGCCCCGAAGCTCATCCTGGGGTCGGGGTGCTGGCCAGCGCGCAGAGCCGCGAGCGCCTCGCGCATGGCGGCGGCAGCGACAGAGAGCAGGGTGAGCGGATAGGCCGCGATCTTGTAGCCGAGCGCCTCGAGCTCGGCCGGCGGCAGCACCGGCGTCCTGCCGTGATCCACCATGTTCGCCATGGCCGGCGCCCGCACCTCGCGGCAGAACGTGCGCATCTCCTCGACGCTCTCGGGCGCCTCCAGGAACACTATATCGGCGCCGAGATCGGCGAACGCCCTGGCCCGGGCCAGGGCCTCGTCGAAGCCGTGCGTCTGCCGGGCGTCGGTGCGCGCCATGATGAGCACGCCCGCGCCCTCGTCGCGCGCGTCGATGGCGGCCCGCACCCGGGTGAGCGCCTCGTCGCGGGGCACGACCTGCTTGCCGCGCGTGTGGCCGCAGCGCTTGGGGGCCACCTGGTCCTCGATCATGACGCAGGCGAGCCCGGCCTGCGCATAGCCGCGCACCGTGCGCTTCACGTTCATCGCGTTGCCGTAGCCCGTGTCGCCGTCGCCGATCACCGGTATCGACACCGCGCCGCAGATCGAGCGCGCCTGGTCGACCATCTCTCCATAGGAGATGAGCCCCGTGTCCGGCGCGCCGAGGCGCGCGGCGGAGACCGCGAAGCCGCTCATGAACGTCAGCGAGAAGCCGGCCTGCTCGATCAGCCGCGCTGACAGCGCGTCGAAGCAGCAAGGCATGACGAGGAGGCCGGGCGTCGCGAGGAGCTCGCGGAGCTGCTGAGCTGAGGACACGGCGCGACGATACCAGGGCCGGCCGCCCTCCAGGCAAGCGCGAAGACGCGAGACGCGGCGGGCGCGACGGGCGCTCCGCGCGATCGCAGCGGCGCGGCGCTCCTCGCGATCCTGTTGCCGAGCCCCGCGGTCGAGAGGCAGGATGCGGCCGCGATGGATCCGTACAGGAGAGAGGCATGAGCACGATTTCCTTGAGGGAGACCGCGATCGACGGCCGGCCCGCCAGCGTCCACGTGGGCGGGCAGGGCGATCCGCTGCTGCTGGTGCACGGCGGCTGGGGCGGGGCGTCGATGCACTGGGCGCCCGTCTGGGACCAGCTCGCGGAGCGCTTCCAGGTGATCGCGCCCGATCTGCCGGGCATCGGCCGCACGGATGCCCCGGGGCTCGGCCCGCTCGGCGCCCATGCGCGCTGGCTCGAGCAGCTCCTCGACGCCCTCGGTGTCTCCAGCGCGTGGTGCGTCGGCAACGCCTTCGGCGCAGCGGTCGTGTCGTGCTTCGCGACGCAGTGCACGGCCCGCTGTCGAGGGCTCGTGCTCGTCAACGGGGCTCCCCTCCCCCCGCTGCCGCGGGCCGTCGGCTGGCTGGGAACGCAGTCGCTCCCCCGGAAGATGCTGCGCGCCCTGGTGCTCAAGCAGGCGTATAACCCGAGGATCCTGGGCCGCGCCTACGCCGATCCCGGCCGCGCCCCCGCCGCGCTGCGGGAGGTCCTGAAGCAAGCCAATCCGCCTCAGGTGGAGGCGGTGATCGACGCCTACATCCACGGAGGCCCCAGGGCTCCGCTCAGCCTGACGCCCCTGCTCGTCTGGGGTGAGGCGGACCGGCTCGTGGGCAGCAGCGCGCGCGACGCGAAGAGGCTTCACGCCTCGCTGCCGGGCTCGCAGCTCACCTTCATCCCGGCGACAGGGCACATGCCGCAGGTGGAGAACCCCGAGGCGTTCGTCGACGCGGTGACGCGGTTCATCGAGGCGCGCACGGCCGCCGCCCGCCCCCGCGGCCTCGGCGTCCGGGTGGACGCCTGAGCGCCGGCGGGGGCGCCGAGGCCCGAGGCCGCTCCTTTCCTTCCTGTCTTCTCTCCTGCTCTCCTTGAAGAGCGCCCGCTCTCTCCCCGCCAGAGCGCCTGATCCCGGCGCTCACACCCCTGTCGGGTACGTCTCCGCCTCTCGCTCGCGCGACTCGGCCGTCCATTCCAGCGGCCTCACCGCGCTCGTCTCGTCGATGTGGATCACCGCGTCGAACTGATCGCTGAGCCTCGCGTGGAAGTAGTGGCTCGACCGCTCGGTCTCCGGCAGGTAGAGCACGCCGATCGCGCGCTCGAGGGAGCGCTCGCGCAGCGCCTCCACGAGCTCGCGGCGAGCGCCTGCCCCCGGCCGCAGGTTGAGCCAGAAGCGCGGCAGATCCGTGTCGTGGAAGAGCCGCTCGTAGCTGTTCGGCAGCGACGGCCGGACGCGCTTGATCTCCGCGGGATCGCCCCACTCGGAGGCGGCCATCACGGTCCCTGTGTGCGTGGAGAAGCCGACGAGGAACGCGTCGTCGCCGAAGCGCTCGCGCATGAGCTGGCCGACGTTCCACTCGCCGCTCTCGCCCATCTGCGTCGCGCGCGCGTCGCCGAGGTGCGAGTTGTGCGCCCAGAGGACGGCCCTTGTCGGCGCGTGGAACCGGTCGAGGTGCGCGACGAGCGCCACGACGGTCTCGACCATGTACCGGTCGCGGAGGTTCCACGACGACACAGGGCCGCGGAACATGGTGCGGTAGTACTCCTCGGCGCTCTGCACGAGCCGCGCGTTCTGCTCGACCTGGAAGTACTCGTCCTCGGCGACGCGCCCGTCGAGCCTGGCGTACTCGGCCTGCTTCTTCATCAGCTCCGTCAGCTGCTCGATGACCTCGCGCTCGCACGAGCCGCTCAGCTCGAAGCCGGCCGCGTACCCGTACACCTGCGGGTCGTCGCTGAACCGGTCGAAGCAGCCGTAGCGGCGCCGCGCCCGCCTGGCGGCCTCCGGATCGACGCGATCGAGGTACGCGAGCACCGCCTCCATCGAGGCATGCAGGCTGTACAGGTCCATCCCGTAGAAGCCCGCCTTCGCGCGGCCGCGCGGGACGCCGGCGTTGTGCTCGCGGAGCCAGCTGACCAGGCCGAGGACATCCCGGTTGCGCCACATCCATTGCGGGAACCGCTTGAATCCGCCGAGCGCTTCCTCGGCGCTGCCGTCGTCGTCCGTCCCGCGGACATAACGGTTCACGCGGTACGCGTCTGGCCAGTCGGCCTCGACGATGACAGCGCTGAACCCCTTCTCGGCGATGAGCCGCCGGGTGATCTGCGCGCGGGCCTGGTAGAACTCGTGCGTGCCGTGGGTGGCCTCTCCGAGCAGGACGAACCGGCTGTCGCCGATCGCGTCGAGCAGGGCATCGTAATCGCCATCGCGCGCGGCGCCGCGCAGCGGGTGGGCGGTGTCGCGGACGAGGGCGATCGCGGGTTCTCGAGAGCTGGGCATGGTGTCACTCCTTGGTCGCTCGCGTCGCTCGCAGCTGCGCCTCCTCACCGTGGCTGGAGTGTCGCGTCCGCCTGACCCGATGCGTCAGGCGAACGGAAACTGCCAACCTCTGCCGCTGAGCTCGCTGTTCCATGGTTCCGGATCGTGTATCTGGACAGGCGCCAGAGTTGCAAAACCCGCGCCGGAACAGACCACGATCTCGGGAGATGCCCTATGCTCGGCCGCCCTGGACCGCGCCCCGCAGCGCGCCCCGTCGCGCCTGCTGTGCGCGCCGGACGCCACGTCGAGCGGTGCCGATCACGGTATCGTGGCGACCCGAGCGCGCTTGTCGAGCTGGACCGAGGCGTAGAGGAGGTAGAGCCCGGCGAGCCCGACGAGCACGTAGACGATACGGCTGATCGCGCTGTACCTGCCGAAGAGGGCGGCGACGACGTCGAACTCGAACAGCCCAACGAGCCCCCAGTTGATGGCGCCGATCACGACGAGGGCGATCGCGGCCCATGTTAGCCCTGAAATCCCACGGTTGACCTGTTCCATACCCCGGCACAAGCACGCGCCGCGCCGCGCGATGCGTGCACCGCGCGCCCGCTGCGACGCGCCGCCGCCGCGCTGACGCCGCCGGCTTGCACGGTGGAGGCCGCTCGCCGGCGCGGGCGCCGCGGGCCGGGCTTGCTCGGAGCGGTCTCCAGGCCCTCGCGTGGCCGGCGCGCCGCTCGGGGCGCGGCGCTCAGTTCGGGTAAGCCGGCGCGACGTCGAGCAGGAAGGGCAGGATCTCCCCGGCGCCGCCGGTGAACACGAAATCGCAGAGGCCGGTGACCGCGCTGGGCTCGACGTTGACCTCGGCGATGAGGGCGCCCTGGCGCTTGGCCAGGGGGACGAAGCCGGCGGCCGGGTACACCACGGCCGAGGTGCCGACCACGAGCAGCAGATCGCAGCCGTCGACGCCGGCGGCCGCGGCGGCGAGGTCCCGCTCCTGGAGGGCCTCGCCGAACCAGACCACGTGCGGGCGCTGCACGCCGCCGCAGGGGCAGTGGGGCAGTTCTGCAGCCGTGAAGCGGCGGGCGCGGGTGTCCGGATCCGGGGAGCCGCTGCCCGCGAACGCGGGCGTGATGGGCGCATCGCGGTTCTCGGTCACGCTCCCGCACGAGAGGCAGCGCACCTGCCACAGCGAGCCATGGAGCCGCACGACGTTCCGGGAGCCCGCCTGCTCGTGCAGGCCGTCGATGTTCTGGGTGATCAGGGTGAAGGCGCCGCCGGCGTCCCGCCACCGCGCCTCCAGCTGCGCCAGCGCGCGATGGCCCGGGTTCGGGCTGCAGCCGAGCGCGCGCTCGCGGCGGTGGTTGTAGAACTCCCACACGAGGCCGGGGTCGCGCTGCCACGCCTCGGGCGAGGCGAGGCTCGTCGCCTCGTGGCGACGCCACAGCCCGCCAGCGCCTCGGAACGTGGGGATCCCCGACTCCGCGGAGACGCCGGCGCCGGTCAGCACGGCGATCTTCCTGGAGCGGCGCAGGGTGGACTGGAAGCGCTCGCGGCTCGTTGCGCTCATCGCGGACCTCCCGAGGAGAGATGGAGCAGAAGGCGGGGAGCGGAGGGCGGTCGTTGCGGCCCGTCGTCCCGGGTTGCTGACCAGCGTAGCGCACCGCGCAGCGCGGCGTCTGCTGGATACACCGCGCGCCTCCTTGCGGGGCGCCTGCTGTACGCAGCGCGCGCCTCCCTGGCCCGGTGCGCCGGAGGCGCGGCGCCTGCGCATTCTCGATCGCGGGTGTAAGCCCGCCGAGGCGGCCGCGTTCTCCAGGCACTCGGACGCGCCGGGCCCCGCCAACGCGAGCCCGGCGGCGAGCGTCCCTTCGTCTGCGCGCCGGAGAGCCCGCGCCACGCGGCTCTCGAGAGCGGCGAGGGGACCTGTCTCGCCCTGGAAGATGTAGCGGAGAGCCGCGCGTGCGGCCCTCCCAAGGACCTGCGTGGGGCCCGGCGATCGCGGCCTCACGAGAACGTACTGCGGGGATCCGCGCTCGCGATCCCCTTCAAGGAGGACACCTCATGCGCACCCTGCCGTTCGTCGTCGCCCCTGCTCTCCTGACTGCGCTGCTCCTCGGCTGCCGCGGGTCCACGCCTGCCGCCTTGGCGCCGGCCGCGCCGGAATCGCCGATGGGCGCCGCCGCGCAGTCCATGCAGCCGGAGTTCGACGCGCCAGAGGCCGAGGACCGCGCGTCCACCGCCGCGCGCGAGGAGGCCGAGGCGGCCGCCCCGGAGGCCTCGCTGGCTGCGCCCGCGGCGGCTGCCCCGCCCGCGCCCGCCCCGCTCCCGGCCGCCGCGCCGAGCCTCCAGTCGGCGCGCGCCGATGGGGCCAGCAAGCCGGCGGCGCGCGTCGCGACGGCGGGCGCGGCGCCCGCGCCCAAGAAGGCGCCCGCCCCGGCGCAGGTCGCGGCCGCGCGCTCCGCCCCGCCGCCCGCGGCGGTCGCCGTCCCCGCGCCCGAGCCCCAGGGCAGCGAGTCGTACCGCGACTACGGCGTGAACCCCGTGGAGGACCCCGCGAAGGACCGGCTCTCTACGTTCGCTATCGACGTGGACACGGCCTCTTACGCGATCGCGCGCCGCAAGATCCTGGAGGGCGCGCTGCCGCCTTATCAGGCCGTCCGCGCCGAGGAGTTCCTCAACTACTTCGACTACGGCTATGCGTCCCCCGCGACAGGCCCGTTCGCCGTGCACCTCGCGGCCGCGCCCTCGCCGTTCACGGTGGGCCACCACCTCGTCCGCGTGGCGGTGCAGGGCAAGCGCGTGCCGGCCCGGGAGCGGACGCCGGTGCACCTCGTGTACCTCGTCGACACGAGCGGCTCGATGCAGGCGCCGGACCGCATCGAGCTCGCGAAGAAGAGCCTGCGGATGCTCACCGAGTCGCTGAAGCCGGGGGACACCGTCGCGCTCTGTACGTACGCGGGCAGCGTGCGGGAGGTGCTCGCGCCGACCGGCATCGAGAGCAAGGGGAAGATCCTCGCGGCGATCGCGGACCTCACCGCGGGCGGCTCCACCGCGATGGCGAGCGGCATCGACCTCGCCTACGGCCTGGCGGAGCGGACGCTCGTGAAGGGGCACATCAACCGCGTCGTCGTCCTCTCCGACGGCGACGCGAACGTCGGCCCGACCTCTCACGAGGAGATCTTGAAGACGATCAAGCGCGCGAGGGACAAGGGGATCACGCTGTCCACCGTCGGCTTCGGCCAGGGCAACTACAAGGATCTGATGATGGAGCAGCTCGCCAACCAGGGCGACGGCAACTACGCCTACATCGACAGCGAGGCGCAGGCGCGGCGGGTCTTCTCGGAGCAGGTCGGCGGGATGCTCCAGGTCATCGCCCGCGACGTGAAGATCCAGGTCGAGTTCGATCCGAGCTTCGTCAAGAGCTATCGTCTCATCGGCTACGAGAACCGCGACGTGGCCGATCGCGACTTCCGGAACGACAGGGTGGACGCCGGCGAGATCGGCGCCGGGCACAGCGTGACGGCCATCTACGACGTCGAGCTCAAGGCCCCCGCGCTGAAGGGCGACGGCGCGACGCCGGTGGTCGTGCGCCTCCGCCACAAGGCGCCGCTCGGCGCGGACAGGGCCGAGGAGACGATGTTCAGGATGGCCGCGAGCGCCGTCGCCCCCACCTTCGACGCGGCGCCGGCCGACTTCCGGTTCGCGTCCGCGGTGGCTGGCTTCTCCGAGATCCTGCGCCGCAGCCCGCACGCGCGCTCCTGGCGGCTCTCCGACGTCGAGAGGATCGCGAGGGCCGCCGCGTCGAGCAAGGGCGATCAGCAGGAGTTCATCGGCATCGTCCGCCGCGCCGGCGCGCTCGCCGGCGGCAGGACCGACGCCGTGGTCGCGAAGGCCGCCGACTGACCCTCCCGCGCGCGGCTCGCGTGCACCGCGACCGGCGAGGCAGGACGTCACGGAAGCGGCAATCCGTCAGGAGAGAAAGAGAGAGGAGAAAACCGCCAAGCCGCCAAGAGCGCCAAGAGAGAGAGAGAGAGAAAGAGGGAACATAAAATTCTTTCTCTCTCCCCTTGGCGGCCTGGCGGTTCAAATTCTCTTTCTCTGCATCGGTGCTCGGCCCCGTCTGGTGCATGAGACACAGAGCGGCGCCTGACCTCACACACCGGCTCCCGGGGTGCTGGACCAGAGGGCCGTGGCGCCCAGCCTCGCCACGAGGGTCTATGCTCGGCCAAAGGCCACGGGTATGCTCTCTCACGGCAGCTCGTCAACGAACACCTTTCTTCGAGGCGCCCCGTCATTTCCATGCACATGAAGCGCGGCCGCTGGGCCGCTTCGCTGCTCGCGCTCTCCAGCGCGCTCGTGTCCACCTCGGCGCTCGCGGCCGGCTCCGCCGTCCTCACGGGGACGGTCATCGACGCGGCGACGAACAGGCCGGCTCCGGATGTCGTGGTCACCGTCACGTCCCCCGCCCTCCAGGGGGAGCAGATCGTGGTGACCGATGTTGCCGGCCAGTACCGTATCCCGAACCTCCCGCCAGGGACCTACACGCTGCGGCTCGACAAGGAGGCCTACAGGCCTTACAGCCGCGGCGGCGTCGAGCTGCGGCTCGACAGCACGATCCGGGTGAACAGCCAGCTCCTCCCGGAGGCGATCCAGGCCCAGGAGATCGTCGTCATCGGCGCCCCGCCGACGGTCGATGTCGGCTCGAGCGCGACAGGCGTCAACGTGAGCTCCGATTTCGTGAGCCGCATCCCGCTCAGCCCGCCGAGCAAGAAGGGCTCGGCCACCCGGTCGTTCGAGTCCCTCGCCGAGGTAGCGCCAGGCGCCGTCGCCGACCGGTACGGCGTGTCGATCAGCGGGACGAGCTCGCCGGAGAACCAGTTCGTCATCGACGGCGTGTCGGTGAACAACCCGGGGTTCGGCATCCTCGGGACGCCGCTCTCGGTCGAGTTCGTCGACGAGGTGAACGTGATCACCGGCGGCTACATGCCGGAGTACGGCCGGTCGACCGGCGGCTACTACAACGTCGCCACGAAGTCCGGGTCCAACGAGTTCCACGGCTCGGTCTTTCTCAGCGTCACGCCCGGCATCTTCGAGGGGCCGCGGACCGCCGTGGCCCAGCGCGATAGCGCGATCACCACCGATGTCCAGCTGTCCTCGCTGCGCGACTTCGGCGTCGAGATCGGCGGCCCGATCCTGAAGGACAGGCTGTGGTTCTACGCCGGCCTCTCGCCCTCGTTCGCGACCTACCGCCTGGAGCGCAACCTCAACATCTTCGCGCCCGGCGGCGGCGAGCCCGCCGCGCCGAGCCGCCTGCCGGGCTCGACGGACGTCTACTACGCCACGCAGCAGAGCGTCCAGTACCTGGGCAAGCTGACGCTGCTCCTCGATCCGGACAACACCCTCGCGCTCTCCGTCTACGGCACGCCGACCATGTCGGGCGGAGACGGCGCCTTCGGGCTCAACCCGCGCGACGGCAGGATCGAGATCGACAATCCATACAACGGCGGCATCATCAACGGCCGCTACGAGGCCATCGCGCACAGGTACGTCACCACCGCGACCGACGCCTCGCTGAAGTGGTCCTCTGCGTTCAAGAACAAGAGCCACCTGCTCGACGTGACGCTCGGCCTCCACCACGAGCTCAACGCCATTCGCGCCTCGGATGGCGAGAAGATCGGAAGCGGAAAGGGGCTATCGGAGGTCGTCCAGGTGCTCTGGCAGCGGTCCCCGCCGCGCTCCATCGGAGAGTTCGAGCCGGGCGACGCGACGCGGCGGTGCGCGAAGGCGAACCCCGACGACCCCGAGCCGTGCCCGGTGCCCGGCTATTACTACACGGGGGGCCCCGGCGTGCTGAGCGAGTCCGTCTTCGACCGCTATCAGGCCAAGGCCATGCTGACGAGCCTCTTCTCGGCCCTCGGCCACCACGTCGTCAAGGGGGGCGTCGACCTCGAGGTGATGCGGTATCACAGCGAGCGCGGGGAGTCGGGCGGCACCATCCTGACCGAGTACCCCGACGGCTCGGTGATCTACGATTACCGCCGCCACGGGTTCCTGAACGGCCCCGACGACCCGGTCCACCTCACGAACTACGAGGCGGACTCGACGTCGCTCACGCTCGGCGGCTTCGTGCAGGACAGCTGGAGCATCGCCGACCGCGTCACCCTGAACGCCGGCGTTCGCTACGACGCGCAGCTGCTCTACGGCTACGACGGCGAGCTCGGCATGAGCCTGCCGAACCAGTGGTCGCCGCGCGCCGGCGTCATCTACGACATAACGCAGTCTGGCAGGTCCAAGCTGTACGCAAACTACGGCCGCTATTACGAGAGCGTGCCGCTCAACATCGCCGACCGCCTGCTCCCCGGCGAGCGGATGCTCTACTCGCTCCGCGACCCGTCCACGTGCGACCCCCGGGTCCCCGAGGAGACCCGGGGCGCGTGCGAGGACGACGAGACGCGGCTCCCGGCCGACGGCCCCCACGCGCCGAACCAGAAGTGGGCTCTCATCGGGAGCGACAAGACGCCGGTCGATCCGGACCTCGAGCCGCAGTCGTCCGACGAGATCGTCCTCGGCGGCGAGTACGAGATCGCGCCGAAGGTGCGGGTAGGCGCCGAGTACACGAAGCGCTGGCAGAACCGGATCATCGAGGACCTGAGCCGCGACGAGGCGAAGACCTACTTCATCGCCAACCCCGGCCACGGCGCGGCGAGGGACTTCCCGAAGGCGACGCGCGACTACGACGCGTTCACCTTGTACGCAGAGAAGGTGTTCTCCGGCGGCTGGCTCGCGCAGGCGAGCTACCGGATCTCCTATCTCCGCGGCAACTGGTCCGGGCTGTTCAAGCCGGAGACCACGCAGATCGACCCGAACATGAACACGGATTTCGACCTGCAATCGCTGCTCCCGAACCGGGAGGGCCCCTTGCCGGGGGATCACCGGCACCAGATCAAGCTGTATGGCGCAAAGGACTTCGTCTTCAAGAACGGGCTCGTCGTGAACCTCGGCGGCGCCTACCGCACCCGCTCCGGCGCGGCGACATCGTACCTCGGGGCCCACCTCCCCTACGGCCCTGACGAGGTCTTCATCCTGCCGCGCGGGAGCGGCGACCGCCTGCCCTGGGTCCACGACGTCGATCTCCACGTCGGCGTCGGCATGCAGCTCGCGAAGGAAAGCGCGCTGCTCGTCGCGGTCGACTCGTTCAACGTGTTCAACTTCCAGGCCGTGACGGCGGTCGACGAGCGGTACACGGCGGCGCAGGTGCTGCCCATCGAAGGTGGAACGAAGGCCAGCCTCGCCGGGCTGCGGAACGCCGACGGGAGCGCGTTCAACTCGGTGGACAAGAACCCGAACTTCGGCAATCCGGTGGCGTACCAGGCGCCGCGCACGTTCCGGATCAGCGCCAAGGTGACCTTCTAGAACACCGATCACGTTGAAACCTGGAGAATTTTCACAGGGAGGCGGGGAGGCGGGGAGGAAGAAAAAAAATGAATTTCTCCCTCTTGCCGTCTCTCGCTCCCCGCCTCCCCGCCTCCCTGTGAAATTCCTGCTTTTTCTCGTGGTTTCAACCCGTTTGTCGCTCTAGGGCTGCGCCGCGCGCGGCAGAGACTCCATGAAACGAACCCACGGAACACAAGCCGGTCTGATGGTCGTCCTCGCGTCGCTGGTCGCCTCGTGCGAGCAGCCGAGGATCAACTGCACGACCGGGCACGGCGGCTTCGCCGCGACCTACACGCTGAAGCCCGGCTCGAAGCAGGGCGAAGGCGACTGCGACACGCTGCGGGGGGACGTCATCGGGCTCGAGAAGTACAACCCCTCCCAGGCGGGCAACCGGGAAGAGCAGGATCTCTCGAGGGCGCTGCTCGCCATCCGCACGACCGAGCTCGGCGCGCTCGCCGGCGAGGCCGAGGGCGCGGGCGTCCCGATCGACGGCGGCGCGGTCCTCTCGATGGGCGAGTTCGCCTCGGTGGAGCCGGACGACGACGACGTGTGCTCGGTCGCGTCGCTCAGCCCCGCGGAGCTGGATCTCCCGGCGTTCGGCGAGCGCCCCGCGACGAGGATCCGCTACGAGTGGAGCAACGTCCGCGTCTACGTCACGGCGTCCTTCCCCGGGACGCAGATGACGGCGGATCTGACATACACGAGGGGCGAGTGCACCGCGTCCTACAGCGTCGTGGGCCTGTGGCCGTCCGTCTCGTGCGCCGGCCAGGCCACGCCGACCGATCCGACCCTCTGCGATCCGCAGGCGGACGTCGCGGCCGGCAGGCTCGTCGGGTCCGGGATCAACCCCGATCTGGAGGACCGCGTCACCTGCGATCCCGAGCTCGCCCTCTGCGTCCTCAAGGAGCCGCCGGAAGCGCTGCGGTGACCGCCGCTCCGCGCTGGCCCCGGGGGGAGGTGCACGGCCGGGGCCCGTGGAGCGGTCGGGATCGAGACAACCGCCAAGAGCGCCAAGAGCGCCAAGAGAATCATAGAATTTTCTCTCTTTGGCGTTCTTGGCGTTCTTGGCGGTTCATCTCCTCTTTATCCGATTCATCCGACATCGCGCCACCAGCGCTACGCCAGAGGATCCCTGGGATTCAGCGGCAAGCCGAGCTCCATCCGCCCGAAGTTCTCGGCCGCCGCGTCGAAGTTGATCCCCGCGTGCGCCGCCATGGCGTGCACATCGCGCCAGTCGCGCTGGAGCGGGTTCGACTCGTAGTTGGCGCCGCCGCCGCTCGCGTTGTAGATCCGCTCCACCGCGCGCACGCACAGCACCGCGCTGTAGGCGTAGTCCCTGCGGATGCGAACGCGCTGCTCCATCGAGAGCGGCCCCCCGGGGCGGAGCGTGTCGAGCGACCGCCGCAGCATGAGCTCCGCCGCGTCGATCTCGGCCGAGATCTCGGCGAGCCGGATCTGCTGGTGCGACAGCGACGCCACCTGCTCGCGGCTGTACATGGTGCAGCGGTCCCGGGTCGCCGCGCGCCACCGCTGATAAGCCCCCTGGGAGGCCCCCACGATCGTCGCGATCAGCGACGGCGCGAGCGCGGCGATGAACGGCAGCCGGTAGGTGGGGTTCGCGTGGAAGGCGCCGCCCGGTGATTGCCCGCCGCTCAGCTCCGCCATCGACGCGGTCCGGTGCTGCGGGACGAGCCTCTCCTTGACGACGACGTTGTGGCTGCCCGTCCCGCGCTGCCCGGTGACGCGCCCCACGTGTCCCGGACCTCCCATTCCTCCCTCGGGATCAGGAACAGGCGCACTTCCGGCGGGCCACCCGCGGCGCCGGCCTCCGCCGGGACGAGCCCGGCCAGCATCGCCCAGTCGCAATGCTGGATGCCGCTCGCCCACGGCCAGTCGCCCGAGAGCCGGTAGCCGCCGTCCACCCGCGCGGCTTGCCCCGCCGGGACATTCACGTTGGCGAGCCGGGCGTCGGGGTTCTTGCGCCAGACGTCCTCCTGCGCCTCCACGGGGAACGTCGCGAGCAGCCACGAGTGGACGTTGAGGAACGAGAAGCACCACCCGGACGAGCCGTCGGCTCTGGCGATCTCGATCGTCGCGTCCGCGAACGCGTCGAACGAGAGCTCGTGGCCGCCGAAGGCGCGCGGCGTCAAGAGGCGCACGAGCCCCGCGTCGACGAACCCCTGGATCGTCGCTTCCGGCATGCGCCGCAGCGCCTCCGCCTCCCGGCCCGGGCCCGGACGTCATCCGCCATGGCGCGGGCCCGCTCGACGGCCTCCGCGTGGGTCATCGTCGCCGGATGCCGGCTCGCCTGCGTCGTCTCGCTCGCTGCGACCATCGTGCTCTCTCCCTCGTGAAACAGGACTTTCAAACCCCTGTCCGGCTGTCAAGCGCTCCTTCGAGGGCGTCCTGGGGCTCTGCGCCGCTTCCCCCTGTCGACCCACGACAGCGCTCATGCCACTTCCGCGAAGCCATGGCGAAATACGACGTTCTCATGACAGCGCGCTCAACGTCGAGAACGCTGAGCGCGCCAGGCGCCCGTCCCTCCCGCCGCAGGGACCTCTGTGCGGAAGTATGCAGAAGAGCGCGCGCCGGGCGCCCCGCAGGCCGTGAGCGGTGCAAACGCGTCCTCGATGAGGGCAGCCGTCGGGATGGATTCCGCTGCACTCAGCGCGGGTGGAATCCATTGCTGGTTTAACCGATTCAGCTCACCGATCGTTATGACTTGACATCTCATCACCGATGCCGATTGTATCGTTCATCGTCCGTGAGATGGCGCACGTGACGAAGGCGGGGGAGCGAGGGACGCTGCCGTGGAAGCGCTGAGCGTAACGATGCGGGGGCGGTGCCAGCATTGTCAGGCGATGCTGCCGATCAACCGTGTGGACACGAAGGTCCTTTGCTCCGTGTGCGGCACATTCACGGAGATAAAGGGGCGCGTGTGGCAACGCCTGCTACGCGAGCCGCTCTACCGCGGTCCGCGCTTGCTGCCGGGCGAGGTGCAGCGCGTGCAGGATATGTCGCTGTCGCTCGAGTTCTCTCGAGCGGCGCTCGCGTGTCGCGCGTGCCGGGCGCCCCTCGCCCCGAGCCCGCGCTCGAGCGGGCACGCGCCGCTCTCGTGCCCGAGCTGCGGGGCGCAGCACGCCTGTCGCCGCTGGCCCTCGGCCATCCCGATCGCCGGGCTCGAGCCCGGCGCGATCCTCCTCGGTGAGGACGCCGAGCCCACGGCCGAGCCGGCGGCCGAGGGCCCTGGCGCGGCGGGCGGCGCGCCGCCCGCGTGCGCTGAGTGCAGCGCTGCGCTCGACGAGGGCGCCCTCGTCGCCGGCTGCGAGCGCTGCGGGGCGGTCCCGCGCGTCCCTCACGTCAAGCAGTCCTCGCGACCGGCGCGCCCCCCTGCCCCGGTGACGTGGCTTGTCGCGTCGGAGCGGCTCGCGCCGATCAGCGGGTACGCCGCCCCGGTGCGAGAGGGGCTCTTCGACTGGAGAGAGGCCCCGAGGGTCGCGCCGCTCGACGACGGAGGGTTCGTGTTGCTCGCGCTCTCGAGCGGGGAGCTGACCGCCGCGCGCCGGATCGTCGACGACGTGCACGAGCGGGTCGCGCTGGCGCTCGATCCGGATCTCCGCGTGCGGTGGCTCCGGCGCGATCGCGTGCCCGGGCCGGCGGGCAGGCAGGCGCTCGGGCTCTCATGCGAGGGCGAGCGCATCGTCCTCTACGCGGGAGAGGGGCACGAGGTGCTCGACGCCACGACGGGCGCCTCCCTCGGGAAGTACACGACCAGCAGCGCGATGGTCGCGGCGCTCCACGGGCGGGAGGCCCGCGCGCTCGGCCTCCACGTGCGGATCGACAGGGGGCGAATCGCCGTGGTGCAAGGCGACTCCGCCGCGCTCCCCGGAGCGGTCCTGAGCCGCCGCGGCGTGAAGGCGGTGAGGCGCTTGCCTGGCGGCGGGCTCGGCGTCCTCTCCCGCCATCGCGGGGTGCGGCTCGACGTCGTCGACCCGCGCGGCGCGCTCAGGACATTTCTCATCGACCCGAGGGACGGCTCGCTCGACGGGCTCGCTTTCTCGGTCAGCGCGCGCGGGCTCGTCGCGGTGCTTTACCACCGGCGCGTCTGGGTGGCCCGGCCCGGCGACGAGGAGCTCCGCCCCTGCCTCGACGGCTCTGCCGATCGCGTGTGGCGCGACTCCGTGCTCCTGGCCGCCGACGACGGCGTCTGGCTCTTCGAGAGCGGCTCGGGAGCGCGGCGCTACGCGCCCGACGGCGCGCTGCTCTTCGACGCCGAGATCTACCCGCGGCCGAAGCGGCGCGGGCCGGCGCAGCTCGCCAGGGAGCCGGCGCAGAAGCGCGTGGACAGGGCGCGGCGACACAGGCTCGCGCGGACGAGCAAGGGAGAGCACGAGCTGCCCGAGGCAGCGAGGGGCGAGGTGGCGCGCCAGGCGAAATGGCCGCTGCGCGCGCTCGCATGGCTGCTCGGCCGCACCACGCTGCTCACCCTCGGGCTCGGCCTCGCGCTCGGGACGGGCCTGACCCCCTGATCGGCGCCCCGGGCCGCCCGGCGGCTCGGCGCTGCGGCGGCGTCCGTGGTATGCGGCGGGCATGGATCTGCTCGCGATCTGCGGCTCGATCACCGCCGATCTCATCGGCTATGGCCCGCGCCTGCCGCGCCCGGGCGAGTCGGTGCTGGGCCGCCGCTTCCTCGTCGCGCCGGGCGGCAAGGGCGCGAACCAGGCGGTCGCGGCGGCGCGTTCCGGCGCGCGCGTGCGGCTCGCTGGCGCGCGCGGCGACGACGCGCACGGCGAGCTCTGCGCCGCCGCGCTCGCCGCCGACGGGGTGGAGGTTTCGGCCGTGGCGGTCCACCCCGGCGCGACGACGGGCGTGGCCCTGATCTGCGTCGACGGGGCCGGCGAGAACCAGATCCTCGCGATCCCCGGCGCCAACGCGCTCGTCGCGCCGCCCGCGCCGTGCGGAGCCGCGGTCTGGCTATGCCAGGGCGAGATCCCGACCGAGGCGATCGCCGGCGTGCTGTCGGCCGCGCGGGCCGACGGCGCGCTGTCGATCTGCAATCCGTCGCCCGTCAACGCCATCGATCCTGCGCTCGTCGGCCGGTTCGACCTCGTTGTCGTCAACGAGCTCGAGCACGAGGCGCTGCGCGGTCACCTGCCGGAGCGCGTGGTGCTCACGCGCGGCGCGCGCGGCGCGGTGCTGCTGCCGTCGGGCGAGGAGCTCCCCGCCCTGCCGGCCCGCGCTGTCGACACGACGGGCGCCGGGGACGCCCTCACGGGCGTGCTCGCCGGCGGGCTCGCCTCCGGGATGGCGCTCGAGGCAGCGCTCCGGTTCGCGATCGCGGCGGCGGGCATCTCGGTCGAGCGCGAGGGGTGTCAGCCCTCGTATCCGACGCGCGCCGAGGTGGAGCGGCGTCTACAGCTCTCCACGGATCCGTGACGGCCTCTCCTCCCGGCGGCGCAGGGGCGACTCGCTCGTTCAACGCCCCTCGCGGCGAGCCTTGAATCGCGTGGCGCCCTGGCGTCCCGGCGCGCCGGTGCGCGGCTTGCGCGCTGGAGCGGCCTCGGAGAGAATCGCGCGATGGGCTATCTGGTCATCGCATGTTACCGCCCGAAGCCGGGCAAGGAATCCGCGCTGCTCGCCGCCGTGCGGGACCACCTCCCGGTCCTCCGGCGCGAGAAGCTGGCCACCGAGCGCGCCCCCATCGTGATGCGCGCGTCCGACGGCACCCTCGTCGAGGTGTTCGAGTGGGTATCGAAGGAGGCCGTGGATCAGGCGCACTCGAACGCGGCGGTCAACGCGCTCTGGGCTCGCTTCGACGCCGTATCCGAGTACGTCAGGCTCCAGGACCTCCAGGAGGCCAGGGACCTCTTTGCCCATTTCGAGCCGGTCGCCGAGGCCGCCTGCGGCTAGCTCCGCGCGTCAGAAATCCCGCCAGAAAAACCGGTCGATGACGAGTGGCCGCCGGAAATAGTAGCGATTTTCGTAGTTTCCGCCTGTTTCGCCGCCGAGGGCGGCTCCGGTGTGGCCCAACGGGCGCCCTCCGCCGCCGCGTCGCCCGCGGTGAAGGGTCGCCCGCGGTTAAGGGCTCGCGGCATCACCGGTCCCACCGTACGGCCACGCTGCACGCGCTGGTTGACATAGAGAACCTTACGCGATCCGCATCCCTCCTGGAAAAGTGACGCTGTATCGGCAACTTATCCATGTATCGAGGGGGCCGCTTTCACTCCACAGCCTGCGGGGAGCTCCTCTGCGCGGACGTCCCAGAGGGCAAAGGCATACATGCCGTTGAGGCGCGCGGGGAAGCTCGCGCCCCACTCCAGGTAAGCGCGGAGCACGACCTCGGTGTCGCTGTGCGTCCTGAAATGGTGGCCGCGGCCTTCCAGCTCGCCGCGCAGCTCACGGAAGTTGTACACCTCGCCGGTGTAGATGAGCACGGCCACCGGCTCGCCGTTCTCGTCGGCGATCATCGGCTGTCGGCCCCCCTCGAGATCGATGATGGCGAGTCGGCGGTGGCCGAGGGCCGCGCGCGGGGAGAGCCAGATCCCTTCGTCGTCCGGCCCGCGGTTCTTCATCGTATTCGTCATCGTTTGCACGACATGGCGCTCCCGCGTCAGATCGCGCGCGTGATCCACCCATCCAGCAATGCCGCACATGGACTGTCGCCTCCTTCCAGCGCTGCCGCGATCCGGCGGCGGGCTCGACGGCCTCGCCGCGGGCGCTCGCGGGCCGCTCGTGGTTCTGCGGCCGAGCGTAGGCAGAGCAGCGGTATCGCGCAACCAGCCTGGTCGGCGCGGCATGCAGTGAGTCAGCCAGATCCCGCGGAGATCACGGCGTCTTCTACCGACCATGCGTTCACGCCTTGGCCGAGAGCCACGCGACGATGAGCGACGTGAGCGCCTCCGCGGCGGCGGCCTCGCTCGCCCGCTCGCGGAGCATCTCGCCCGCGATCGACTCGGCGGCGCCGACGATCCCGACGCAGCGGAGGTGGAGCTCGCGCCTCGGCAGCTTCGCGTATGGGGCGAAGGTGCCCCGGTAGATGGCGACGTACTCGTCGAGCAGGCGCTGCCGGAACGCCTCCATCTGCTCGTCGCCCTTCAGCGCCGCCGTGATCGCGTACCACTCGGGGCCGACCGTGGTGTAACAGCGCATGTACGCGCGGCTCGCGACGCGCGCGACGTCCGCGAGCCGCGCGGGCGCGCGCTCGAGGGCCTCGAACAGCAGCGCGCGCTGCCGCACGTCGATGCGCTCGCACAGCGCGATGAGGAGCCCCGAACGGGTCCCGAAGTGCTCGTAGGCGATCGGCTTCGTGACGCCGGCGCGCTCCGCCACGCGCCCGAGCGTCAGGGCGTCAGTCCCCTCCTCCCGGACGATCTCGAGCGCCGTCTCGAGGAGCTGCTCGCGTCGCTCGGCCTTGGAGAGCCGCCTGTTCGAGGTCTCGGCCATGCAGCCCTCATCTTAGTACCGGCGCCCCCGGGGCGCGCACGGCGAAGAAGACGCCGCGGGCGCGCTTGACAGGGCGGGCCCTCGTGGACATTACCATTGGTAACTTACTAACGGTAAGTTGTTCACGCCCGGCGGATCGGGCGGAGAGGAGCTCATCCATCATGACGAACATGGCGAAGGGCACGAGGGAATCCGTTCTCATCGTCGGAGGGTCCGGCGTCGTCGGCTCTCGGACCGCGAGGACGCTGCGCGCGCTGTACCCCGACCTGCCGATCGCGATCGGCGGGAGAGATCTCGCGAAGGCCGCGGCGGTCGCGGAGCAGGTCGGCCGCGCGCGCCCCGTCCGCGTGGACCTCGAGCGGCCCGATCTCGGGCAGCCGGCAGGCGAGGCGTACGGCGCGGTGGTCATGTTCGTGAAGGACGAACGGATGAACGCGCTCCGCTTCGCGCAGGAGAACGGCGCGGCCTACGTCGACATCTCGACGGTGGCGTTCGAGATCGCGCCCGAGGTCGCGCTCCACGCGCAGCGCCCGAGGAGCGCGCCCGTCCTGCTCGCGAGCCACTGGCTCGCCGGCTCGGCCACCTTGCCGACCCTCCACTTCGCGAGGGGCTACGCGCGCGTCGAGAGCGTCGCGATCGGCGTGGTCCTCGACGAGCAGGACGTGGGCGGCCCCGCCGCGTATGCCGACTTCGAGCGCCAGACCAGGGCCGGGCAGAACGCGCTCCTCCTGAAGGACGGCCGGTGGATCTGGGTGGGTGGAGAGGAGAGCTCACGGTCGTTCGTGACCGTCGACGGCACCGAGGTGAAGGGCCAGATCTACCCGGTGCTCGATCCCATGAGCATCGCCGCGGCGACCGACGCGCGCTCGATCCGGTTCGATCTCGTGCTCGGGGAGACGGCCAGCCGCCGGCGAGGCGAGCCGTTCTCGACCGAGATCGTGATCGAGCTCGAGGGGGTGAAGAAGGACGGCGCGCGAGGGCGTTCGCGTCACGAGCTCGTGCACCCGGAGGGCCAGGCGCCGATGACCGCCGTCGGCGTCGCCGTGGCCGTGGAGCGGCTGCTCGGGCTCGCCGGCGGCGAGCGCGTGGCCCCAGGCCTCTACCATCCGAACGCGCTGATCGACCCCGAGCACATGCTCGACCGCCTCGCCGCGTTCGGCACGCGAATCCGCAGCGCGTGACCCGGCGCGCCCGCCGGTCGCCCCGCCCCCTGCCCTACCGGGTCGCGCCGCTCGCGGGCAGCTCCCCCCCGCGCTGGCGCACGACCAGGGGCTCGTCGCCGGGGATGCGCAGGGGGTTCGGCAGGTACGGATCGAGCTCGCCGGGCTCGAAGCGGCAGAGGCCGATCACGTGCCAGAACGAGCCGCCGATGTCGCCGCCGAGCTTGTAACGGCCGTCGGGGGCTGAAGGCGGCCCACCCCTCGGGGCAGGGCAGGAGGATGGCGAGGCAGCTCCCCTGGGCCACGTCCCAGAGGCGGAGGGTGCCGTCCGCGGAGGCCGAGGCGAGGAGCAGGCCGTCGGGGCTGAACGCGACGCCCTGCACGGAGGCGTTGTGGCCCTCCAGGGTGCGGAGGACGCGGCCCCGGCTCACATCCCAGAGGCGCACCGTCTTGTCCGAGGAGCCCGACGCGAGCACCTGGCCGCCCGGGCTGAACGCCACGCCGCGGACCCCGCGCGTGTGCCCCTCGAGGCAGAACAGGGGGCGACCGCTCCCGACATCCCAGACGCGCACCGCCCTGTCGTCCGACCCCGACGCGAGCAGCAGGCCGGGGGCTAGGCATCATAGGAACGTGGCGTCCGCAAGGTCAATCCTGCTGGTTCCCGCACCTGCCGACGTGGCCGCGCAACCGGACACGTCGGAGGAGCTCCGCCGTCGCCTGGCGAGGGTGGCACCATGCTTGCGCGCCTCCAGGCGCTTCGCCCCGCTGCGCGGGCGCCTTCGGCGGCCTGGACGCGCGCTGCGGTGCGCCAGGAAAGCCCTGGTGACGAGGAAGCCATGTAGACCTTGATCTGAAGCTGAAACCTCGCGAAGGGACCCTGCGGGTTCAAGTCCCGTCCGGCAAGGCTGGCCCATCGTCGGAAGCGAGTCTTGCGTGGTCCAGCGGCGACCCTGGCTGCGAAGCGTAGACAGCGAGCGCACGGGCTGCGTGATGGAGCCTCGAAAGGAGTGAGTCGCGGGAGCCGACGCCGTCGCAGTGGGCGGAAGGCAACACCGCCGCGCCAAGGAGTAGGGCAGCCTGCGCGCACGCCCTCGCGCTTGCTTCCCGGCACAGGCCTGCCGCTTGCCGACAGCACTTTGCCGGAGCCCTCCGGGGCGCTTCGGCACGCAACCACTGCGCGCGGGCGATCTCGGCAGAGCCCGCGGGCGCTGGCGAGCGGCAAGGCTCCGGCAGCGAGTCCACGCGAACGGCGGGCTAGACGTTCGGCCCGGGTTTGCTCACCGCTCCGGTGCCACCGGCAGCCCGAGCAGGCGACCGATCGCCTCGTGAACGACCCGGGCCCCCACCTCATCCCCGAGGGCGACGGCGCGGCTCAGGGTGCCGGCGAGCGAGGCGACCACCGCAGCCCGACGCGACGGCTCGGTCACGACGAGCTCCCCAGGCCCGGGGCTTGACCATTGGGCCCGGGTTGGGCCCATGCCTTCCGAGGGGGTGCGATCCGTAGTCACGCTCCCCGGAAGCTCCGGCGGATCCCACGGATCGCGACGGTTCGCCCCCGCGGAATCGTCCCGCCAGAAAAACCGGTCGATGACGAGCGGTCGCCGGAAACAGTAGCGATTTCCATAGTTTCAACCTGTTTCGCCGCCGAGGGTGGCTCCGGTGTGGCCCAACGGGGCGCCCTGCGCCGCCGCGTCGCCCGCGGTGAAGGGCTCGCGGCATCACCGGTCCTACCGTACAGCCACGCTGCACGCGCTGGTTGACATAGAGAACCTTACGCGATCCGCATCCCTCCTGGAAAGTGACGCTGTATCAGCAACTTATCCATGCATCGAGGGGGCCGCTTTCACTCCACAGCCTGCGGCTCCAGGAGGGCGCGCGCCTCAACCTCCCCGTGAAGGACGGCGCTCGTGCCCGGCCGGGCGACGTAGCCCAGCGGATCCGCGACGGCGGCCTCCCGATGGCGGTACGCTTTCTCGTGCTACTTCCCGGCCTGGTGGACGGCGACACGAAGGATTCTGACCATGCTCAACGCGATGCTACGCGACCAGCGCCCGCAGAGCCCGCCGCTCCTCGCCAGGCCGACAGCAACGGCTTGATGAGAGAAACACCTGCTACCGCCGCCGGGAGGTCGCCTTCGTGGCTCCGCACCGCGTGGCTGGGGAGCAGGCGCCGTCCACCCATGGGCCCATCGAGGCGCGCGACCTGCTGAGCGGTACCCGCCACTCAGTACCGCCACATCGCCCACATCACCGCCTCGACCTCGAACCCACACCGCGCCTGGCATTCTCCTCGTGCCCGCTCATGCCTGCCGGTCCTGTCAGTGCCCCCGCCGCCCGAGCCGTTGCACCGCCTCGGCCACCAGCGGGCGCCCGAGCACGCACACGACGGTGCCGAGCCCCGGCTAGGTCGTGTCGCGGGCCAGCCAGCAGCCGCAAGGGCCCGACCATCGCGGTGCCGACCGACGGCGCGGCGCTCGCCTCCGCGGTGGCGCTGGACAAGCGCGGCGAGGTGACGGACGCGAGCGTGGGCGCGGAGGGCTGCCGGCTGTCGGCCCCCCGCGAGGAGCGCGTGCTCGTGGTGCCGGACGTCTACCCGAGCATCCAGGGGGCGATCGACGCCGCCGCCTACGGCGATACCGTCTTCGTCCAGCCGGGAGCGTACCAGGAGCACCTCCGCCTGCGCTCGGGCGTGAAGCTGGTCGGCGCGGGCGCGGCGACGACGGTGCTCGACGGACAGGGGCAGAGCGAGAACCTGATCGACGCTACCGGCGCCAAGAACGCCGTCGTCCGAGGCTTCACGCTGCGGAGCGTGGGGCCAGCGGGCGCGTGCGGGCGGTGATGTGCTGCGCTGTTCGGGCAACTGGTATGCGGCCGCCCTCTACGCGGACGGTCACAGCGGGGACAACTGGGAGGCCTGCGAGCGTCCGTCGCTGCTCCTCACGCAGAACATCATCGAGGGCAACGAGATCGGCGTGATGCTCTACTTCCACGCGCTCGCCGTGGTCCGCAACAACGTGTTCATCAACAACACGCATGGATTCGTGGGGAGCCACCTGCAGGATCACGCCGTCGTGGCCCAGAACGTGTTCTACGCCAACAGCGAGCACGCGATCGTCGCGGGCGCCGCGCAGCTCGACGTCCTCAACAACGTGATCGTCGGGAACGGCGCCGCGCTCGAGCAGGAGCATGTGCAGCGCGGGCGCGTGCGGTGCAACGTGCTCCTTCAGAACGAGCGCCTGGGCAACGTGATCGTCGCCGGCGAGGACGGGAACATCGTCGCGGACCCGCTCCTCTCGGCTCTCCTCGCCGGCGACTTCCACCTGAGCGATGGGTCGCCCGCGCTGACGGCCGGTTGCCTGGGCGAGGACGGCGCCCGGCGCGTCCACGTGGGGGCCCACGGGGGGCGCTGGGCGCCTGGTAGCTCTTCATCGCGGGCGCTCACCCGCCCGGGAAGAGCTCCTCGGCCGTCACGTACTTCGCCCCGAGCGCTTGCGCGAACTCCCGATCGCTTTCCATATCGCCGACCATGACCAGTTGCTCGCGCGCGAGCTTATGGCGCTGGATCAGCGATATCCCGAGCCCCGGCAGGGGCTTGCGGCAGAAGCAGCCGACCGGAAACGCCGGGTGCGGGCAGTACACGACCTCGGCCACGGGCAGGCCGAGGAGCTCGACCGTCCGCGAGAACGCGGCCAGGACAGCCTCTTCGGTCACCGATCCTTTCGAGATGCCGCTCTGGTTTGACACGAAGAAGAGCGTGTATCCGTCGTTGACCCAGCGCTCCAGGACCGCGCGCCGACCGGGCAGGAGCTCGACGTCGTCGGGGTCGCGCGGGTAGATTTCGCCGCTCTTTGTCTTTCGCAGCGTGCCGTCGACGTCGAGGAGCAGGCCCTTGCCCGTGAAGAGCGGATCAACGCGCCGGGCAAACGGGATCTCCTCGACCACCGAGAACCCCTCATCCACGTGCGGCGCCTCAAAATTCGCGGCCCACCGCGAGAGCGCCTGCGGCGGCGGCAGGTTGGGATCCTCCTTGCCGAGCGCTTTCATGTCCTCCGGCCCGAGCAGCTTGCCGTAGCGCTCGAGGACGCGCAGGACGACGTTCGCGTAGGCCTCGTTTATGGGCGTGGCCAGGTACCGGCACCGGACCGGCACGCCGTGCGCGTGCGCCATCCGGAGCACCGCATAGCGCGACGCGCACGTGCCGTACGTATTGTCGAGGACCACCCGCGTTTGCCCCGAGGAGAGCAGCTCTCCGAGCTTCTTGACCACGCCGTCAAGCGTGCCGCCGAGCTCATCGCGGTTCAGGCGCGCGTACCCTCTGGCCGTGTAGCGGGCGACCTCTGACGATTTGCCTGCCCCTTGAATTCCCATGACCACGACCACCTCGGGCGCATCGCCGGGGCCTTCTCCGGGCTCGAGCTTGCGCAGGCCGGCGGGGATCACGGGGGGCGCGACCGAGGCCAGCACATCGGCCGTGGGCGCAAAGCTGGTCTTCGAGAGGTCGGCTCGATCGCGCGCGCCAAAGGGGACCCGGAGCGCGCGCAAGCAGGACTCGACGCTCTCCCGCTTGGTCGCCCCGAACAGGGGAAGGACTGGGGGGCCGAGATCGAGCAGGGCCGCGAGGGCCGCCTCCTGGGGCGTGATGCTGTGCCGCGCGGCGATGGGCTTGACCGCGCGGTTCTTGAGGAGGCTGTCGACCTTGGCGTGACCGCCGAGCGGCCGGTGGGCGAGGAACGGGATGCCCATTTGCTTGGCGAGCTCGAAGAGGCCTCGGGCGGCGCTGCCGCGATCGAGAACGCTCAGCTCCTCCTGGATGGCCCGCACCGGAAAGTGCCGCTCGGCCTGGCGGACCTCTGCGATGGAGGTGTTGCTGAAGCCGAGGTGCTCGATGAGGCCCTCTTTCTGGAGCTCGGCGAGGGCGGCGAGGCTCTCTTCGAGGGGGGTCTTGGGGTCCGTCACGTGGAGGAGGAGCATGAAAATCCGCGAGACGCCGAGCGCCTTCAGGCTGCCCTCGACCGTGCGGCGCAGGTGGTCGCGGCTGCCGTTCGGGACCCATCGCCCTTTGGGTCGGGTGAGGCCCGCCTTGGTGATAACGCGCACGTCGTCGCGCGGGCCGGACCACGCGTCGAGCGCCTTGCGGACGAGGCGCTCTCCATAGTGGACCTCGCGGTCGGTGAGGCAGTAGGAGTCGGCGGTGTCAAGGAGGCGTATGCCTTGATCGAGGGCAACCTGGATGACGGCGGTCGCGTCCTCTTCTGAGGGGCGCCCCTCCGTGGCCAGCCGGAGCAGGCCGAGGCCGAGGGGAACGTCGAGGGGGCCTAGGACACCGTAGGGCGAGGGGGCGGGAGTCACGGAGACGCTGACGTAGCCAGGTCCGCGGCTCGATGCAAGCGCTAGCGCTGATGTTGCAGGGGCTCGGCGGCGTGCGCAGCGAACGGCCCTCGACGGGCCCGCGCTGCGCGCCGCGATGGCCGATATCGTGGCGCTCGTGCTCGCCGGTAAGCTCGCGGTGCCTGCGTGGCAGACGTTTCCGCTGGCGCGTGCGAGCGGCGCTCACGCGTGGACTGCGGCGTGCGGGGTGAAGGGTCGTAATCTCTCCGCCGATGGTGGTCCAACGGCAGTATCATACGCGAGCAGATCGCGGTGGGCGGTTCTCTCGAGCCAGCCCATCGCAACCACTGCGCGCGGGCGATCTCAGCAGAGCCCGCGAGCGCTGGCGAGCGGCAAGGCTCCGGCAGCGAGTCGACCCGAGCGGCGGGCTCGACGTTCGGCCCAAGCTTGCTCACCCCGCTGGTGCGACCGTCAGCCCGAGCCGCCGACCAATCGCCTCGTGAACGACCCGGGCCGCCACCTCATCCCCGAGGGCGACGGCGCGGCTCAGGGTGCTGGCGAGCGAGGCGACCACCGCGGCCCGACGCGACGGCTCGGTCTCGGCGAGCTCTCCAGGCCCAGGGCTTGACAGTCGGGCCCGGGTTGGGTCCATGCCGTCCGAGGGGGTGCGATCCGTCGTCACGCCCTCCCAAAATCCCCAGGGATGCGACGGATCGCGACGGTTCGCCCCCGCGGAACAGTCCCGCCAGAAAAACCGGTCGATAACGAGCGGTGACACTTCATCAACAGTCTATCCATGCATCGAAGCATCGAAGGGGCCGTCTTCACTCCACAGCCTGCGGGCGCCGCTGCTCGGATGAGCTCCTGGCGCGCGGCCTGTCTTGCGCTGCCGAACCCCACAGTTGGGCCGGGGGAGCTTGTCCGCTGGTCGGCCATTGTGCTACGGGATCGAACAGGAGGCTTGGTGATGCGCGAGAATCGATCGAAGAGCGGGTTCCAATCGAGCACGGGATTGGGACCCTCGCGGTGGTGGGCAGCGTGGGCAGCTTGGGCTGCCATCCTGTCGGTATCGCCGATGGCTGGCGCCACCGAAGGTCATCTGATCATCGAGGAAACCACGAGCCTGAGCGAAAACCATTTTGGTCAAATCGAGCTGCGAAACGGCGCGAGCCTGTTCTGCAACGGTTACGGCATCATCAGCACTGCCGCGGCCCCCCCGCTGAAGAACTGCGAGGACGATACGGGGGCAGCTCGCAGCTGCGGGATAAAAGTGCTCGGCGGATCGGGCGCGACGGTTCACGATTGCGATATCGCCAGCGCGGGGCGCTTCGACTATGGGCTCTGGGTGAAGGACGCGAGTGACATGCAGATCATTCGCCTGGAGGCGAGCGGCACGAACCATGCCGGCCTGCACGTGGCGGACAGCGTCGACTTCTCGGTCGAGGACAGCGACTTCGAAAGCAGCTGGGGCAACGGGGTGGAGCTGTTCAGGGCCTCCAACGCGAGCATCGTGAACACCGACGCCATCGAGAATAGAGGCATGGGGTTCTACCAAGAGGACAGCGACTCGATTCACTATTTTCGTGGAGAAGCGACCGGGAACTGGAGCGCGGGCCTCTACGTCCTCCGCGGCGAGCACAACAGGGTTGAACGTTTGAAGGCGATGGAAGGGTGGGTCGGCGTCGAGTTCAAAGATACTTACACTTTCACCATCGAGGGTACTGACACGACGTTGAACGACTACGGGATTCGCGTGGTGAACGGCCGCGACGGACACATCCTCGGCAACATCGCCTACGGGAACTTCGTCTATGACGCGTGGCAGAGCTACAATACGTCGTCGCCCACGAACAACTGGCACGATAACGACTTCGGGACGCGGCGGAACGTGCCTGCTCAGTGATGCCCAGCGCTGGGCAAAGTTGACCACTACCCGGCGCGCGGGGCTCACCGCCCGTGGCGCGTGACGCTCGCCGCCTGGTTGAACCACTTCGACGCGCGCGAGCAGAACAGCATGGACACCTGGATCGCCGCGGACCCCGGGCGCCCCGGGTTCTCTCCGGGTCACGTGCGCCACTTCTATCTCGACACGAGCGACTGCTTCGGCAGCGAGTGGGCATGGGACGGCATCTCGCGTCGACTCGGCCACTCGTATCTCCTCGACTTCGAGGACATCGCGGTCGACTTCGTGACGTTCGGCGTGCTCCCGCGCCCCTGAGACCAGGTCGAGCGCACGAAGGGCGCCGAGATCTTCGGCTATTACGACGTCGAGCATTTCGATCCCGAGGGGTGGAAGAACGAGTATCCGAACCCGGCCTTCAGCCGGATGACGGAGCGGGACGGCGCCTGGATGGCCCGCATCCTCTCGCGCTTCTCGGAGGACGAGGTGCGGGCGCTCGTCGGCATGGGGAAGTTCTCGAACCCGCGGGACGCGGCCTTCCTGGCGGCAGCCTTGACGCGTCGTCGAAGGGGCCGTTCTCACGCCATCGCCTGCGGGGCCAGGTCGCGCCCGGATCCTGCGGGTCGCGATGGCCGTCTGGAGCAGATCAAGTCGCGCGGTCGGGCCGGTGTCGCCGTCGCGTTCGCTTCGCGGCACGGGCCGCCTCGATAGCGACCTCGGCCGCCATGAAGAACCCAGCTATCTAACGTTCCTGCTGCCGGCGGCCCCGAGAATGTCGGGCCAGCTCCGGCCGCCGTTCGGTCGCGGATCGACGCTGGCGGCGAGCAACTCGTCGCTGGCCCCTTGATTGCGCTGCCTGAGCGACGCGAACCTCCTCGCGACGCGCCACGTCCGCTCGAAGGGGCCCTGAGGCAGCGGCGGCGTGCTGCCGCAGCGCCCGGACTCCGTGACGGCTCGGTTGCGAGAACGATTGCGGGTTGCCGCGTCGCGGCGGCTCGCTTACGCGACGTGCTCGTCATGACACGCGACCGCCGTCCGGACAACCGCCGCTCTCCGCAACTCTTCGCCGATGTGGTGGCCGCCCGCCTGTCGCGCCGCGAGCTGCTCGAAGGATCGGTCGGCCTCGCGGCGCTCTCGTTCCTGGGCTGTGGCACGCAGCCGGCGGCGGCGCCGCAAGCGAGGGCGCCGGCGCAGAAGCAGGCGCAGCTGCTCGGGTTCACGCAGGTCCCCGTCTCGAAGGGCAATCAGATCGTCGTGCCGCCCGGCTATGGCGCGCAGGTCTTGCTGGCGTGGGGCGATCCGCTCTCCGACGGCCCCGCGTTCCGGAACGATGCCTCGAACTCCGCCGAGGATCAGGCGTCGCAGGCCGGGATGGGGCACGATGGAATGCGGTACTTCCCGCTTCCAGCGGGCTCGTCGTCGTCGGATCACGGCCTTCTGGCGATGAACTACGAGTACACGGACGACGGCCTCCTTCATCCGGATGGATTCGGCGCCTGGTCCGCCGAGAAGGTGCAGAAGTCGAAGAACGCCCACGGCATCGGCGTGGTCGAGGTGCGCCTCGCGGCGGGCCGCTGGCGCGTCGTCCGGCCGTCCCGCCATGCCCGCCGGATCACGGCGGATACGCCGATCCAGCTCCGCGGCCCCGCCGCGGGCCACCCACTCCTGCAGACAGCGCTGGATCCGACCGGCAAGACCGTGCTCGGCACATTCAACAACTGCGCGTGCGGCTACACGCCGTGGGGGACCTACCTGTCCTGCGAAGAGAACGTCGCGCCCTATTTCGTGGCCAGAACAGGGAAGATCGCTCCGGCGCTGGAGCGCTACGGCATCGGCCCGAAGGGCTGGGGTTTCCGGTGGGAGGAGTTCGACCCGAGGTTCGACGCCAGCCAACACCCGAACGAGCCGAACCGCCATGGCTGGGTGGTCGAGATCGACCCGTATGACCCCTCGAGCCCTCCCGTCAAGCGCACCGCGCTGGGCCGCATGGGGCACGAGGGCGCGACGCTCGCGCTCACCAAGGACAACCGCGTCGTGTATTACATGGGGGACGACGATTTTCGCTCGCTCTTCGAGCATATCTACAAGTTCGTGAGCGCTCGTCCCTACACGCCCGGCGGCGGCCGGAGCAAGAACGACGACGTGCTCGACCACGGCACGCTGTACGCCGCGCGGTTCGACGCCGACGGCACGGGGGAATGGATCGAGCTGACACAAGGCAAGAACGGCCTCTTGCCCGACAAGGGGTTCGGCTCGCAAGCCGAGGTGCTGATCCACGCGCGCCTCGCCGCCGACGCCGCGGGCGCCACGTTCATGGATCGGCCCGAGTGGCTCGCTGTCCACCCGCGGACGGGAGAGGTCTACTGCACGCTGACGAACAACACGAAGCGCGGCAAGCAGGGGGAGCTCGGGCCGGACGCCGCGAACCCGCGCGGGCCGAACCTGATGGGCCACATCCTCCGCTTTCGTGAGGAGGGGAATGATCCGGCGGCGACGCGGTTCACGTGGGACATCTTCCTCCAGGCGGGAGATCCGGAGAGCTCCGAGGAGAGCAAGCGCGGCAATGTCCGCGGCGGCGCGGCGTTCGCCCAGCCGGACGGGCTGGTCTTCGACGCGCGCGGCGTGCTCTGGATCCACACCGACTCCTCCGCGAAGCTCATGGCGACCCCGGACTGGGCGCGGATCGGCAACAACCAGCTGCTGGCGGCCGATCCGGCGACCGGCGAGGTGCGCAGGTTCCTGACGGGAGTCGTCGGGTGCGAGCTCACGGGGGCCGCGTTCACGCCTGACGGGACGACGATGTTCCTGAACGTCCAGCACCCGGGCGAGCTGCCGCAGGATCACCCGCCCCGCAACGACCCCGCCAATCCCAAGGCCGCGAGCGACTGGCCTGACGGCCCGGACGGCGGCCGCCCGCGCTCGGCGACGATCGCGGTGCGACGCGACGACGGCGGCGCCGTCGGCGCCTGAGCTCCCGCGGAGGCGTGGCCAGCGCGCTCGCGAAGCGGCTCGGTCGGCGAAGGCACGCTGATGTTCTGGCCGGGCGCTTCCACGGCCCCGCCCGCAGGCGCACCTCCCTGGAATCTGGATGCGAAGGCTTCTTCAGTCGACGTGCACGATGATGTCGCCCTCGAAGTCGGCCTCGTCGGACGAGGACAGCCCGATGGCGCGGCTCACGTCCTTCTGCTGGAGCGCCGATGCGCTCGCCCCCTGCGCGTAGACCTGGATCCTCTGGTTCTCGTCGTTCAAGTTGAGGAAATGCGCGCCGTCGATGGACACGGCGCCCGACCCGTCGCACGTGCCCCGGTAACTCCCCGGCGTCTGCACGAGCCCAGATCCGGCGTCGCTGCCCGTATCCCGCGCATGGGTGCTCCTTACCGATGGACAAACTCCACACCGAACTGGCCACACTTCGCGATCGTGGGCGCGATCACAATCGCTGCGAGGGACGCGCTCCAGACATGGTGAGACATCGGCCCACGCTGGGGGCGGAGCTTCGCGCGCCTCGCGTCATCGCCTGGTGTCCGCGTCCGCGCTCCGGCTCGATCGAGCGATGGCCCACGAGACCGTCGCCCACGACGGGAGCGAGGGCCGGCGGCGCGGGCGGCGGCGGCAGATTCCAGGACGACGCCGGCTGCGGTTGCCGCGCCTCCGCTCGGGACATGACGCTGCACCTCGCCTGCAAGGGCGGCTATCCTGGCGGCATGACGAACCTTCGCGGGCCTGCGATAGCAGCGCTCGTCAGCCTCTCGGCCTGCAGCGTCCAGGAGCGCAACTTCGCTGGCGCGGGCGGGTCGGGCGGCGGTGATGGCGCCGGGACGACCGAACATTCCAGCGCGAGCGCCGGCACGAGCGCGAGCGCCGGCACGAGCGCCACGACCGGCTGCACGCAGGTCGAGGATTGCTTCAATGGCGGCGACGACGACTGCGACGACGCCGTCGACTGCGCGGACTCGGACTGCGCGGAGGGCGCGGTCTGCCTGACGGCACCCACGAACTTCGAGCTTGGCGTCGTCGTGGACGCGGCCGAGCCGTGCCCCGACGGGTTCACCGCGAAGGAGACGCTCCTCTTCCGCGGCCTCTCCGGCAGCGGCTGCGAGGGATGCGGCTGCACGCCGAACCCCACCGACTGCGCGGCGGATCTCTACCTCTACGCCGACGAGTCGCAGTGCGAGGCCGACGAGGGCGGGACGCGCGGCACGCTCGCGAAGCGGGTCGGGTTCACGTGCGACTCGAGGCCGATCAACAACGGGTTCGTCGACTGGGGCGGCGTGCGCGTGGGCCTCTTCGACGTGATCCAGAGCTGCACCGCGACCGGCACGGCGATCCCCGCGCCGGCGACGTGGGCCGAGTCCAGGAAGTTTTGCCACGCGAGCGCCGGCGTGGGCTGCGGAGCCGGCGAGGCCTGCGTCCCGAGGCAGGCGCCGGCGGCGCAATGCGCGCTCGTGTCCGGCAGCGCCACCTGCAGCGGCTACGCGCGGCGCGAGAGCGACTGGTTCCGGGGGTACAACGACACCCGGACGTGCTCGTCGTGCTCGTGCACCGCGAGCGGCGGCGACTGCAACTACGTGCGCGTCGAGCTCGGCAACGACTACAGCTGCATCGATCACGCCCAGATACAGCAGGGCGGGCGGTACTGCGGGTACGCTTACTCGCCCCCGGCTCACCTCGTCGGCACGCCGACCAACTCCACCTGTACCGCGCGCACGAACCTCAGCGGCTCGCTGGATCCCACGGGGCAGTCGACGCTCTGCTGCGTCGAGTAGCGGCAGGCGCCCCCCCGCGCCGCGCGCGGGCTGGTCGTGCTGGTCCTCGCGCGGCGGCGACGCAACCGGGGCGGCGGCGTTCTCCCTGCCGGTGCCTTCGCTGGTGATTTGCGAGATGCTCGGTGTGCCTTACGCCGACCATGAGTTCTTCCAGACGCGCTCATCGAATGGGAGGGGGACGCGGGGGGTTTCTGGCAGCACCAAAGTGCTCAGCTCGCCGTCGCCTGGGCCGGGTGCTCCGCGACCCATCGATTGAGGAACGCCGCGCTGTCGTCCCACCCCGCGCGCATCTCCTTCTCCATGATGCCCTCGAGCACCTTGCCGAAGCCGAAGATCTTCGCCTCGATGGTCGCCCTCGCCACGCGCGTCACCTCGCCCGGGCCCGACCGCTCGACCCGCAGCGTGCCCGAGTTGCGCAGCCGATCCGAGAGCAGGTTCGGCGCCATCGTCCAGCTCCAGGACCGCGCCGCCTTGTCGAAGACGCTTTCCTCGATGTAACGGAAGTTCGGGCCGAGCATCGACTGGATCGGCGCGGGGAGCCCGTGGATACGGGGCTGACCGGTCGCCTTGCGCACCATGGTGCGCTCGTCCTCTCGCTGCTCCAGCACCTCGAACGCGGGGAACTTGAGGACGTCGCGGTACATCCGCTCGTTGACCTCGGCGCTGAAGAAGAGCTCCCAGAAGGTGTCCTCGTCGCAGTGAATCAGGTGCCTGGCCTCGATCTGAATCATGCGTTTGCCTTCTCCTGCGCGAACCTTGCAGCGAGACGCGCCGGCTGACAACCGCGGCTGCGGGCGCGGCGGTCGAATCCGCTCCGTCTTCACTGAAGCTCGGCCGCCAGGCTCAGCCGTGCTGGGCCGCGCGCGAGGGCGCCGCGCAAGGCACCCTCGCACGGCGGCCCGGCCCGAGCGCCGCGGGGACGCGGCTCTACTGAGCGACGACGTCCAGGTTGTCGATTCCCCAGCTCTCGTCGCCGATCCACTGGAGCCCGCTCCCGGAGAAGCGGAGCTCGATGTAGGGCTCGCTGTGCGGGAGCTCGTACGAGAGCCGGTACACCGAGTCGCCGTAGAAGTCGTATCCGAGCGAGTTCGACTCGACCGCGCCCGTGCGCGCCGCGTGGCTGCCCCGGCCGAGGAGATCGGGGAACGACTGGAGCCCTCCGGTGTTGGCGAACGTCGTCTGGAGCGTCAGCGGGCTCCCCGACGCGCCGAGGGAGAAGACGTCGCCGTCATTGCCGTCCCACGAGCGGATCACATAGAGATCGAACGAGACCTTCACCCGGGAGTGCGGCGCGAGGCCGGCGCCACACCCGGTGAGCCCGCAGAGCGCCGTACCGGAGAGCGTGATGAGGAGAATCGAGCCGTTCACGAGTCGAGATCTCAAGGGGACTCCTTTTGCCTGGGGACCCACGCTGACTCGCAATCGGCGTGCCCTCCGGTCCGCGCCGCGACATAGGCTGTCTCCTTGCCGGCGGCGGCGCGCCTTGCCGGCGGCGGCGCGCGCGGGGCGCGGTGGGGGCGCGGTGATCGAGCGCCGCGCCCTCCGCGACGCGGCAAAGCAACGATTGCCCACTCGGCAAGGACTGCCTTCCCGGGCGGGGCAGGCACGCAAGGATTGCTCTGGCCCCCGGCGTCTCGCGCGCCAGAGGTCCTGCTGGTCGGAAGCTGAGGCATCCCCTCAAATTCTTCGGAAAATTCACAGGGAGGCGGGGAGACGGGGAGGGAAATCTTCAAATACTCCCTGTCTCCACGCCTCCCTGTTCAATTTCCCCGCTGAAAAGGGCTGCAAAATGAGGGGATTCCTCAGGGTCGGAAGCGCTCGCCGCCGGCGATCCCGCGGGTGCGCACTGCCCGGCTCCGCCCCGGGCTCGTCGGCAGGGCTGCTTGACCGACGTCGAGCGCCGGCCAATGATGGCATGGTGAAACTTTTTGATGGGGTCACCTCTCCTCGGCGGAGCCGGCAGGGGGACGGCGCGGCGCGACGCGCGCGCCCCTGCGCTCCGGGGGCAGCCGCGCGCCGGTGATGCTCGTGCCGCGCGCTCGCAGGCAGCTCCTCGCCGCGCTCTCTGCCGCCGCCGCGGCCGGCGCGCTCGCTGTCGCCGGCTGCGCCGAGCCCGCCGCGGTCCGCGCCGCGCCGGCCTCGCCGCGCAGCGCGGCGCCTGCCGGCGCTGGCGGCGCTTCCTCGCCCGCGGGCTCCCCGGCGGCGGGCGCGGGCCCGGCGGCGCCGGCGGCGGGCCCCGAGCGCCGGGCCAGCCTCCAGTACCACCTCAACGACCGCGCCTTCCCCTCGCCGCTCATCGACGCCGTCGTGGCGGGCCAGCCGGCCGTGCTGCTCGTCGACACAGGCGCTTCCCACCACGTCCTCGCCCGCTGGCTCGCCGACGAGCTCGCGCTGCCCCTCTCGACCGCGGGCGACGTCGCCGTCGACCATGCGGGCAGGCCCCTCGCGGTCTCCCGCCTCGAGAACGCGACCCTCGCGCTCTCCGGGTGGGGCCGCGTCGAGGTCCCCGCGCTGCTCGTCGTCCCCATGCCCGATGTCCTTCAGCGCATCGGCATCGGCGGCGTCGTCGCGCCGCAGGAGCTGGCGGGGCCGGGCCGCGCCGTCGTGCTCGACCTGCGCGAGGGCCGGATGACCGAGGCGCCGCGCGACGAGGCCGCCCGCGCGCTCCGGGCGCGGTTCGGCGAGGCCGCCGTCGTGGAGCTCGCCCGCTGCGGCGGCCCGAACCAGGGCAGCGAGCTCACCGCCAGGGCGAGCGTCGAGGGGATCGCCGTCACGCTGAAGATCGACTCGGGGGCGTCGCAGAGCTCGCTCTTCGCCTTCTCCCCCGCGGGGAAGCGGCTGTCGCGCCGGGCTACCGGCGACAGGAGCGCCTACGCCGCCTCAGGCAGGCACACGGTTCCCGTCCTTTCGGGCGCTCGCCTCCGGATGGCGGGGTTCGACGCCACCGCGGATATCGATCTTCTGCCCGGCGAGCGGCGGGCGACCTGTCCGTCGGACGGATTTGCCGGCATGGATGTGCTCCGCACCTGTGTGCTGGTGCTCGCCGAGGACGGCGGCGTCGCGGCCTGCGCCCCGCGGTGACCCGGTGAACGAGGCGCGCCGCGGCGAGCGCGCCGTGCGACCAGCGAGGCGCGCCGCGCGACCAGCGAGGCGCGCCGCGGCGAGCGCGCCGCGCGATCGGCGCCGAGCCGGCGAGCGGACCGCCATGCCCCAGCGGAGGCATGATGCGTCGTGGTAGAAGGGGCGCACGCGTGGACGTCTCTGTCGCCGCGCCGGGGAGGAGGAACCCGGCTCTCCGCGACGTCGAGACGCCCACGGCGGTCGGGAGGCATCATGACGACAGGTTTCGAGTTCTTGACCCAGGATGACGAGCGGCTGCTGCTGGAGAAGTCGACCTGCGTCACCTACCGACCAGGCGAGCAGATCCTCGAGGAGGGCTCGCGCAGGCAGGGCATCTTCATCGTGCGCAGCGGCCTCGTCGGCGTCGAGGTCGCCCACCTCGGGCGCGGCGTCGCGCTCCGCCAGCTCGGCCCCGGCGCCATCTTCGGCGAGATGTCGTTCCTCGAGAGCGCCGCCGCGAGCGCCTCCGTCGTCGCCCGCGAGGAGTCCACGCTCGACGTCATCGAGGGCCCGTATGTGCACTCCCTCCTTGCCTCGGTCCCCGGCCTCGCGGCGCGCTTCTACCAGTCGCTCGCGATCATGCTCGCCCAGCGCCTCCGCGAGAACACCGCGATGCTCCCCCCGCTCCTCGTCGAGGACGTGCCCCAGGTCAACCGCTTCCACGCGGCGAGGACGGGCCAGGCCGGCACCAACAACATCCCTCCCAAGCTCATCGACACGGTCGAACAGTTCAAGTTCGAGATGATGATCGCCGACAGGATGGTGAAGGAGGCCAAGCACCCCGAGGCCGAGATCCAGGAGAAGGTGAGCGCCGCGTGCCAGACCATCGTGTCCGCGCTCCGCGATCACATCGAGCGCGAGCGCCACCTCGAGAAGGGCATCGGCGCCTATGTGTTCCGCGAGACCTTCTCGCTCTTCATGCTGAGCCGCACCGTCGACCGCTGCTACACGAAGCCGCGCGGCTACGCAGGCGATTTCTACACCATCGAGATGATGTACAACGACGAGCCCGCGGGCGACGGCCGGCTCGGCCGCTTCATCGACCAGTGGGGGCTCGCGCTCGAGGCCTGCCGCGCCGTCAAGAACCGCAGAGGCGTGCTGAGCCGCGCGATCCTGGAGGCGTGCCGCGTCCACTCGTCCGGCCCGGTCCTCGTGACCAGCCTGGCGAGCGGCCCCGCCCGGGAGCTGTTCGACCTCTTCGACGGCAGCGAGCCGCCCGACGTCAAGGCCACGTGCATCGATATCGACAACCAGGCGCTCGCCTATGCCGCCGGCATCGCCGACCAGCTCGGCGTCATGGATCGCTTCAGCTTCGCCCAGGACAACGTGGTGCGGCTCGCCCACGGCCGCGGCAGGACGGTGCTCAAGCCCCAGCACATGATCTACAGCATCGGGCTCACGGACTATCTCCGGGACGACCTTGTCGTGAGCCTGCTCAACTGCATGTACGACAAGCTCCTCCCCGGGGGCATCGCGCTCGTGGGCAATTTCGGGGTGAACAACCCGAGCAAGGCCTTCATGGACCACGTCCTGGAGTGGGAGTTGATCCACCGCAGCGCCGAGGATCTCAAGACGCTGTTCGCCCGGTCCAAGTTCGGGAACACCCCCGTCGAGGTGCGCGCCGAGGAGGCCCAGGTGAACCTGTTCGCCTTCTGCACCAGGTCGTGACGCGCGCCCCGGCGGGCGCGCTCTGTCGGCCGCGCGCCCCACGCCCCCACCCGTGGCCCACGGGAGCGGCGTCAGCGGAGCCAGCGCACCTCGTACTCGCACGTGGGGTGTCCCTCGAAACGGCACCTCGTGTGGAGGCTCTGCCCGCCGCGCGCGCCCGACAGCCGGAGCGCGTTCTCCTGCCACGCCGGCACGGCGTCCCTGCAGGTCTGGCGCCCCGGGTCGGCCTGGGGATCGACGCCGAGATAGAGTATCAGGCGGAAGAACCGCTCTCCCTCCGCGAAGGGGGCGAGCCGACCACCGTTGAAATACATGCCCCACATCACGCCGGCCTGCCGCATGACGAGCGCGGGCGTGCCGAGCTTGAGGAGCACCTTGTGCGCGAGCGTCAGGTCCTGCTCGGCCACGTAGGCCGCGAGATCGCGGATGACACCCGACTTGTTGGGCCACCGCGAGATCTCGTCCGCGATGGCGTTCCAGACCGAGACGGGATACCAGCTGTGCGCGACGAGATCGGGCGAGGAGAAGACCGCGCGGACGCTGGCGGGCAGCTTCGAATCGAGCACCGAGATGGACTGGCTCCCCCACCGCGTCTGCAGGTAGGTCCTCGTGTGCATGAGCGCTGAGCCCCGGATCTTCATCGCGAAAGCCGCTCGTCCAGGATAGATGCACCCGCGCGGCCGTAGCCAGCCTGGAGCGCTGCGCGCGCGCGCGTGGCGCGCCTGACCCGCGTGGACCAACCGCCCACCCAGGCGCCGCCGCTGCTGCGCGCGCCCCCCCGCTCCCACAAGAGCGCCCTCACTGCAGGCGCTCGGCGGCCGCCGGCGCGTCGGCGGATCCCGGCGCCCGGCGGGCCAGCGCGGCCGCGTCGAGCACGGCGCGCACCGCCTGCGCGAGCTGCGTCGGCGTGTACGGCTTGGAGAGGAAGTGGACGGACCCGTCCAGCAGATCGCCCGGGACGAGGGAGTCCTGGGTGTGGCCCGACGCGTAGAGGACGGGCAGCGCGGCGCGCGCGCGGGCGAGCACGGCCGCGACCTCGGGGCCGCGCGCGTCCGGGAGGACCACGTCGCTCACGAGCAGGTGGATGGCGCCCGGATAGGCGGCCGCGAGCGCGAACGCCTCCTTGCCGCTCCGCGCCGCGAGGACCGAGTAGCCGAACGACCGCAGCGCGGCCACGCAGAGCTCGCGCACCTGCGCCTCGTCCTCGACGACGAGCACTGTCTCCGCGCCCCCGACGACGGACGCGTGCGCCCGCGCGGGCTGCTCGCACGGCGCGCCGTGCACGCGCGGGAAGCAGATCGTGAAGCGCGTCCCCTGGCCGGAGGCGCTGGAGAACCAGATGTGGCCGCCGTGCTGCTTGACGATGCCGTGGCACGTCGCGAGCCCGAGCCCCGACCCCTTGCCCGGCTCCTTGGTCGTGAAGAACGGCTCGAACACGTACTTCTGGATCGCGTCCTCCATGCCCTGCCCGGTGTCGGTGACCGTGAGCTCCACGTAGTCCCCGGGCTCGATCTCCGGCCTCCGCTCCGCGTCGTCCGGGCGGACCGTCGTGTTCGCTGTCTCGATCGTCAGGCGGCCCCCGCCGGGCATCGCGTCGCGCGCGTTCACGGCGAGGTTCATGAGCAGCTGCTCGAACTGGCCCCGATCGATGCGGATGGGCCAGATCTGGCTGCCCGGCAGCACGTCGAGCTCCACGTCCTCGCCGACGAGCGGGCGCAGGAGCGACTCCACCCCGAGGATGAGCGCGTTCGGGTCGACCACGGTGGGCTGGATGAGCTGCTTGCGCGCGAAGGCCAGCAGCTGCCGCGTGAGCGCCGCGGCGCGCTCCGCGGCGGTGCCGATCTGCGTGAGGTGCTCGAGGACGTTCGACGACGGCTGCACCTTGCGCACCGCGAGCTCCCGGTGCCCGAAGATGGCGGTGAGCATGTTGTTGAAATCGTGCGCGACCCCGCCGGCGAGGCGGCCGATCGCCTCGAGCTTCTGGCTGTGCAGGAGCTGCTCCTCGAGGCGCCGGCGCTCGGTGATGTCGAGGCTCGTGCCGACCAGCCCGGTGATCGCCCCGGTCTCGTCGGTGAGCAGCTGCGCCGCCATCTGCACGTGGCGCAGCTCGCCGGTCGAGGGGCGCACGACGCGGCACTCGACCGGGCTCGCGATCCCGAGCGGCGACGCGCTCTCCGCGCCGCCGAATACCCGGTGGCGATCCTCGGGGTGGATGAGGCGCGCGAACAGCTCGAACGTCGGGCGCGTCGACGGGTCGACGCCGAGGATGTGGTAGAGCTGCTCGGACCAGCGGACGGTCCGCGAGGCGAGGTCGTAGGACCAGCTGCCCACGTGGGCGATGCGCTGCGCCTCGTTCAGCATGCGCTCGCTGCGGCGGAGCTCCTGCTCGGCGCGGCGGCGCTCGGTGAGGTCGACGACCACGCCGAAGTAGCGGGACGGCGGGCCCGCCCCGTCGACGATGGGCAGGCTGCTCAGCAGGCACTCTCGCACCGCGCCGTCCCGGCGGAGCACGCGGAACGCGCTCCCGCCCGAGCCCTCTCCGGTCTCGATCGCCCGCTGCAGGAGGGTCGTCATCCGCTCCCGGTCGTCGGGGTGGACGGCCGCGAGGAAGGCCTCCGTCGAAGGCCTGTCCTTCGCGGGATCGCGGTCCATGATCCGGAAGAGCTGCCGCGACCAGGTGACGCGGTTCTGGTCGAGCTCCCAGATCCAGTTGCCCATCTGCGCCGCCTGCTCGGCCTCGTCGAGCTGCGCCTCCCATCCGGCGGGCGCGGAGCTCGGCGCGCCGGCCGGGCCCGCGTCCGGCGCGCCGGCGCCCGGGCTGAAGGCGGGCTGACCCGACGCGCGGATGCGGGCCAGCTCTCGCTCCAGCTCGGCGACGCGCGCGCGGAGGGCGTCCAGCTCACGGCTCGCCGCCGTGCTCATGGCCGTCCAGCTCCTCGTCGCGGCGCGGCGGTCGTCATGGCGCCGCATTGTATGCCGCGGCGGGCCCCGCGGGGGGTTCCTCTTCTGCGGGCGCCGCCGCGGCCGCGCCGGCGGGCGGCGCCTAGTCGTGCCGGCGCACGAGCAGCGTTCGCGTGATCTCCACGACCTTTTCCTTGACCCTTCCGTCCGTCTTCCCGAGCTCGGGGGTGAACAGGTCGGCGCCCTGAGCGAGCAGCGCGCGCGGCGGGGTGTTCTTCACGCCGACGATCCGGAGGGTGAGGCTCCCCGCGCCCGCGCCGGCTTCTTCCCGGGCGATCACCTTCGACGCGGCGAAGAGCGTGTCGCCCGCGAGCACGCCGCTCGGGTGGGCTCCGTCGTCGAGGCCGAGGTCCCAGACGGCGCGCCCGGCCGTGTCCCTGCTCGAGAGCGCGAGCACCCAGGACAGCACGAGCCCTCCGTGGACGACGCGCGTCTTCGCGAAGGAGCTCGACCGGCAGTACTGCTCGTCGAGGTGCAGCGGGTGGGAGTTGCGCAGCAGGGTCGCGAGCTGCATGTGCTCGCTGTCCCCGACGGTCCGGCCTACCTCGTGGGTGAGCACGTCGCCCACCTCGAAGTCGTCCCAGAAGCAGGCGAAGCCGCCGTGGCGCGGCGCCGGCGGCAGCGGGCCGTCGAGCTCCTTCGGCAGGCGCGACGGCGGCTCGGCCGGCTGCGCGACGGCGTGCGGCGCGTCCGCGGGCCGCGCCGTGGCGGCGCCGCAGGGCACGAGCGCCTTGCGCTCGAACGAGCAGACGAGCAGCCCGTCCTGGTTCACCACCTGCGTCCTGACGTGCACGACGCCCTTGTCGCCCGTCGATACAGGCTTCTTGCCGATGACCATCGAGCTCGCGCGCAGCGTGTCCCCTGGATAGCAGGCGTCCGGGAACCGCACGTCGATGTACGCGAGGTGCGCGATCGCCTGCTCGCTCACGTCGTGGACGCTGAAGGAGATCCCGAGGTTGAGGAGCAGCAGCGGGTTCACCGGCCGGTCCCTGAGCCCGATCGAGCGGGCCGCGACGCGGCTCGCGTAGGTCGGTATCGCGTCCTGGAACGAGGCCGCGAAGAGCGCGAGCATCCCCTCGTCCACGGTGACGTCCCAGGGGTGCGCGTACACAGCGCCGACCGTGAAATCGTCGAGCTTGCGACCGTAGCGAGGGGAGCGGAAGCGGGCCATTGGTCCGCGCGATCATGTCACAGGCGCTCCGCTTTCGACAGCGCCCGACAGCGCCGCCCGCGCGGCCGCGCGGCCATGGCGACGGCGCCGCCTGCCTGCCCGCGCCTGCGCGCGGCAGGCAGGCGGCGCGCTCAGGGCAGCGAGCCCTCGAGCAGGGCGCGCGCGATGCCCTGCGCCAGCACCTCGCGCGTGCCCAGGTGGAAGGAGAGGCTGCGGGCGTCGACCAGGAGCCGCGCGGGGACCGAGCTCTCGGCGTAGCCGTTCGCCCCGTGGATCTGCATGCAGGCGTCGGCGGCGTCCCAGGCCGCGCGGCTCGCGAAGAGCGTCGCCATCGCCGACGTGACCTCGCATGGCTTGCCCGAGTCGGCCGCCTGCGCGGCGGCGCGCGTGAGCTGGCGCGCGGCCGCGACGCGGGCGATGAGCCCGCCGAGCCGGTGCGCCACGCGCGGGAAGGAGATGAGCTGCGCCCCGAACTGCACGCGCGTCTTCGCCCGCTCGAGCGCGAGCTCCAGGGCGGCCTGCGCCACCCCGACGCCGCACGCGGCCGCGTAGATGCGGCCGACAAGGAGCGCCCGGCCGAGCTGGCTGAGCCCCTCGCCCTCGCGCTCGCCGAGCAGGGCCTCGCGGCCGACGTGGAGCCCCTCGATCCGGAGCTCGTAGTGCCCCATGCCCCGCTGACCGAGCGCCCGCACCTCGGCCCCGGTGATCCCCGCGTCCGGGAAGTCGGCGCCCGGCGCGCCGCGCCGCTTGGCGATCGCGAAGAGGCTCGGCCCGAGCGGCTGCTGCCCCTGACCGCCCGGCGTCGTGGTCCTCGCGAGGGTGAGCACGAGGTCGGCGCGGGACGCCCCGGTGACCCACGCCTTCTTGCCGGTGAGCAGGTAGCTGCCGTCTTCCTGCCGCTCGGCGCGCGTGACAACGCGCGCCAGGTCCGACCCGTACGCCGGCTCCGAGAGCGCGAGGGCGCAGCGCGCCTCGCCGCCTGCGATGCGCGGCAGCCAGGTCCGGCGCTGCGGCTCGGTGCCGGACCGGGCGAGGAGGTCCGCCGCGATCGACGCGGTCATGGTGAGCACGCCGAAGCCGAGCGACCCGCGCGCGAGCTCCTCGACGGCGGTGACCATGGCGACGACGCCGAGCCCGTCGCCCCCGTGCTCTGGCGCGATGGCCAGCCGGAACACCCCGAACTCCCCCATGCGGCGGATGATCGACTCCGGGATGAGCCCGTTGCGCCGGTGGATCTCCGGCGCGAGCGGATCGACGAGGCGCTCGACGAAGTCGCGCATGTTGTGCCGTATCCAGCCGACGCGCTCTTCCTCCGCGCCGCCGCTGCCGAGGATGCCCTGCTCTGCCGCCGTGCGCGCGAGCGAGGCCACGGCCGCGCCCGAGCCCGCGTCGCGCGCCCACGCTGCGACAGCGGGGTGTCCGATGGCCTTGGCGATCTCGTCATCGCGCAGCTCGAGCTCTCCGAGCGGCGCTACCTCGCCGCCCCCCAGGTCGACGCCCCCGCGCAGCGCGAGCAGCAGCGCCCCTGCGTGCGCCTCGGCGACGGCCCTGGCCTCGCCGCCGCCCACCTCCCAGGCCCAGCTGGCGAGCGCGCGGCAGGCCTCGATCTCCGCGTAGAGGTGGGCGAGCGCGTGGGCTGCGAGCTGGTGCCGGTCGAGCAGCATCCGCGACACGTGCAGCGGCACGCCCCCGGCGCCGCTCGTCCTGGCGAGGCTCGCGCCCCTCGGCGCGCCCCGGAGCCCCGCGCTCGCTGCTCCGACGTCCACCACGCGGTCCCGGAGGCGCCCGCGCGCCATGCGCGCGAGCTGCTCGACGGACGTGATCGCCTCGCGCATCCCACCCGGGCTGTCTGCCTCGAGCTTGCGAGAAACGATGGTGGCGTGCTGCTCCCGGATCGCCCTCATCCCCAATCCCCCCGATCGCGGACAACGATCAAAGCCAGTCTGGCGGACGCAGGGCATAGCACCTCCGCGCCGCTCAGGGCCTTACCCCACCGCGACAGGCGCGGAAAGGCCACCGAGGATGTCACCCTGAAGAGCGTTCGTCGAGCCTGGGCGCAGCCCCTGTCGCGCAAATGGACGGCGCATTAAGGCCTTCCCCCATCCCTCTTCACAGTTCCGTCCAGCGCCGCGCCAACAACGCTATTCCCCCCAAATCATAAGTCCAGAACGGCTCTCGACTCGGCCCCACCGCCCCGCCGGCAAACACGGTAGGCCCCCTGAGGGTGTGCTCGTCGCGCGGGCCGGGCACGGGCTGATGTTTGAGCCCAATTGACGTCCTGTGTCCGGCGTGCGCAGCACGTCGGGCACAGGACGTCCCAGGCGAGTTCGGCCCGTGCCCGGCCCGCGCGACGAGCACACCCTCAGGGGGCCGGCCCCGCTACATGGCCTCAGGGGCCCGGCTCCGCTACATGGAGCTGAGGGTAGGCGCCGCCGCCCGGATCCGGCAGGCCCGGAGCAGCCTGTCCCCGAGCTCGATCGCCCACGACCGCACGTCGTCCGCCCGCGGGCACTGCGGCACCGCGTCGATCGCGTCCTGGATGAGCCGCTGCAGGAGCCGGGTCGTCCCGGAGAGCCCGAGCTCGAGCGCCGTGTTCGGCCGCCCGAGCGCCCCGTCGCGCCCCGCCGGCTTGCCCATGTCCTCCGGCTGCCCGATCAGGTCCAGCACGTCGTCCGCCACCTGGTACGCCTCGCCGATGCGCTGCCCGAGGTCGCCCCAGGCGGCCCCGTCGTGCCCCGCGGAGAGCGCCCCGAGCGTCGCCGCCGCCTCGAAGAGCGCCCCCGTCTTCGCGCGCCGGTAGGTCGAGAGCGCGACCTTCCCCTCCGACTCCCACGCCTGCCCCGCGATGATCCCCTGCGGCATCCCGACGCCGCCCGCGAGCACCTCGAAGAACCGCACCGCCCGCCGCGCGTCGGTGACGCCGCTCGCCACCGCGTGGAGCGCGCCGCGCGCGAGCGCCTCGAACGCCAGCACGATCAGCTGGTCGCCAGCGAGCACCGCTGTCGGCTCGCCGAAGGCGCGGTGGACCGACGGCTGGCCGCGCCGGATCGGCGCGTCGTCGAAGCACGGCAGGTCGTCATGGACCAGCGACGCGCAGTGCATGAGCTCCACCGCCGCCGCGGCCGCGTCGGCGACCTCCGGGGCGGGATCGCCGTAGGCCGAGGCGACAGCCAGGCAGAGCCGCGGCCGGACGCGGGCGCCCCCGGGGAAGACGGCGTGGTGCGTCGCCGCCAGGAGCCCTGGGGGCGACGCGGGGGAGGAGAGCGACTCAATCGCGACGAGAAGAACGCGCTCGATCCGGCGATCGGAATCCATGACGAGCGAGTGTTGGCGACATTCCGAGGGTTGTCAATGGTTTGCACATTAGTTAAACAAAGCCTAGACAAACCAGGCGCAGCGGGTACACTGCGGAGCCATGGCGGACACGAGAGATCGCGTCGTGGTGATCGGCGGGGGCATCGGCGGGCTGACCGCGGCTGCGCTCCTTGCATCGAACGGGCTCGAGGTCGTGTTACTCGAGCGGGCGGCGCGCGTCGGCGGAAAGATGCGCGAGGTGGTTCTCGGCGGCCGCCGCCTCGACGTGGGCCCGACGGTGCTCACGATGCGGTGGGTCCTCGACGAGATCTTCTCGTCGCTCGGGCTCCGCTTCGAGGATCACGTGCCGCTCCGCCCGGCCGAGACGCTCGCGCGCCACGCGTGGCCGGACGGCGCGCGGCTCGACCTCTTCGCCGACGTCGAGCGCACCGCGGACGCGATCGGCGCGCTCGCGGGGCCGAGGGAGGCGGACGGATACCGCCGGTTCTGCCGGTACGCGCGCGAGATCTTCGACGTCGTGGAGGGGCCATTCCTGCGCGCCGAGCGGCCCACCCTGCGGACGATCCTGAGCACGGCGGGCAGCCTGGGCGTCGGCGGGATCATGAAGATCGACGGCCATCGCACCCTCCACCGCGCGCTCGGCGACTTCTTCGCGGACGAGCGCCTGCGGCAGCTGTTCGGGCGCTACGCCACCTACTGCGGCTCGTCCCCGTACCTCGCGCCGGCGACGCTGAGCGTGATCGCGCACGTCGAGCGCGAGGGCGTCTGGTTCCCCGAGGGCGGCATGTACCGGGTGGCCGAGGCGCTCGCCGCGGCCGCGACCCGCGCCGGGGCGACCCTGCGCTGCGGGGCGCACGTCGCCGCCATCGAGGACGGCCGCGGCCGCGCGCGCGGCGTCGTGCTCGAGGGCGGCGAGCGCATCGAGGCCGACGCTGTCGTGATGAACGCCGACCCGGCGGCGCTGAGGAGCGGCGTGTTCGGCCAGCGCGCCGCCCGCAAGGCGCCGGCGAGCGCCCCGCGGTCGCTCTCGGCGGTCACCTGGGCGCTCGTGGCCGAGGCGAACGGCTTCCCGCTCCTCCGGCACAACGTCTTCTTCTCCGGCGACTACGAGGCCGAGTTCCGCGACATCTTCGAGCGCGGCGCCCTGCCGCGCGACGGCACGGTCTACGTCTGCGCCGAGGACCGCTGGAACGAGCCGTCGCCGGAGCTCGGCGGCGCCGGGCCCGGCTCGCCCTCGGGCGGCGCCCCGGAGGCAAACGCCGGGGAGCGCCTCTTCTTCATCCTCAACGCCCCTGCCACCGGTGATATCCACACCCCCTCATCCACGGAGATCCACGCATGCGAGCAGCGCGTCTTCCATCAACTGCAGCGGTTCGGCCTCTCGCTGAAGAGCGTCGGCCCCTCTCCGGTGGTGACGACGCCGGCGGACTTCGAGTGCTTGTTCCCGGCGACGGGGGGAGCGCTGTACGGGCCGGCGTCGCACGGATGGAACTCCCCCTTCTCGCGTCCGGCCTCGCGCTCGAAGCTCCGGGGCCTGTACTTCGCGGGCGGGAGCGTGCACCCGGGGGCGGGCGTGCCGATGGCGGCGCTGAGCGGCCGGCTCGCGGCGCAGAGCGTGATGGAGGACCTCGCTTCGACCTCGAGATCCCGCACGGCGGCTATGCCTGGTGGTACCTGGATGCGGTGAGCGACGACCGCCGGTGCGCGATCACGATCATCGCGCTGCTCGGGAGCGTCTTCTCGCCGTACTACGCCAGGGCCCGCGCGCGCGGCGCCGCGGACCCGCTCATGCACTGCTCGATGAACGTCGCGCTGTACGGGCCGCGCGCCGATCGCTGGGCGCTGACCGAGCGGCCGCGGGCCGCTGTCTCCAGGTCGCCGCGCGCGCTCGCCATCGGCCCGAGCCGCATGGAGTGCTCCGGGGGCGAGCTCCGCGTCGCCTTCGACGAGATCACCGCGCCCATCCCCTCGCGCCTCGCCGGCACGGTGCGCCTCCGCCCGGCCGCGCCGGAGCCGGCGGCGCCGGGCCCGCACGGCGCGCGCGCCGGGGTCACGCTCGACCGGTGGGGCCGGCACCGGTGGGCGCCCCTCGCGCCGATCGCGCGCGCCGAGGTAGAGCTCACGCACCCGTCGCTGCGCTTCACCGGCAGCGCCTACCTCGACACGAACGCCGGCGACGAGCCGCTCGACCGCGCCTTCGAGAGCTGGACCTGGTCGCGCGCGGTCGGGGCGGACGGGATCGCCCTCACCTACGACGTCCGGCGCCGCGACGGCACGCGCATGCTCCTCGCGCGCGCGTTCGACGCGGCCGGCGGCGCGCGCGAGCTCCCGCCGCTCATCCCGCGGCCGCTCGGCGACACGCGCTGGGGCATGGAGCGGAGCATCGCGGCCGACCTCGGCTCGTCGCCGCGGCTGCTCCGCACCTACGAGGACACGCCGTTCTACGCGCGCTCCCTGGCGGCGGCGACGTTCGGCGGCAAGCCGGCGACTGTCGTCCACGAGGCGCTCTCGCTCGATCGCTTCGCCAGCCCCTGGGTGCAGTTCCTCCTGCCCTTCCGCATGCGGAGGGAGGCGTGAGCGCGCTGCTCCACGCGGCCGCCTGCCTGCCCCTCGCCTGGGCGTTCGCCGTCGCGAGCGTCTCCGCGGAGGCGATCCGGCGCGCCTCCAGGCGGCTGTCGCCGGGCGCGCGGCCGTCCGGTGCGCCGCTGCGCCGCGCGCTGCCCGGTGCGCCGCTGGATGGCGCGTCGCCCGGCACGCCGGCCGGCGGCGGCGAGGCGCCCGCGCCCGGCGCCCTGCGCGTCCTCGTGGTGCGCCCCCTCGCCGGCCATGAGCCCCACCTGGAGCGCACCCTCGGCTCGCTGGCCGGCGCGCGCCTCACCGCGGCGGCGCGCTGCGTCCTCGCGGTGGCGGACGCGGGCGACGGCGCGCTCCCCGCGTCGTCGGCCGCGGCAGCGGCCCTCTGTGCCGCCGGGATCCCCGCCGAGGTAGCGCTCACCGCGCCCGCCGGCCCGAACCGGAAGGCAGGCCAGATCGCCGCGGTCATCGCCCGGGAGCCCGCGCCGTTCGACGTCGTCCTCGTCGCGGACAGCGACGTCGACCTCGACGGCGTGGACCTCGACGCCCTCGTCGGTCCGCTCCGCGACGGCGCGCGCCCCGCTCCGCTCGACGCTGTGTGGGCGCCGCCCGTCGAGGTAGCGCCGGCGCGCTCGCTCGGCGACCGCGCCTCGGCCGCGGTGCTCGGCGGCTCCCTCCACGCCTTCCCGCTGCTCGCGGGGCTCGATCCGCGCGGGCTCGTCGGCAAGCTCTTCGCCGTCCGCGCCGCGTCGCTCGCCGGCGCGGGCGGGTTCGCGGCGCTCACCGCGTACCTTGGCGAGGACATGGAGCTCTCGCGCCGCCTCCTCGCCCGGCGCGGCGCCGTCGGCGCGGCGCCCATCGTCGCCCCCTCGCTCGCCTCGGGCCGGACGCTCCCGTACGTCATCGCCCGCTACGCGCGCTGGATCACCGTCATCCGCGCGCAGCGTCCCGCGCTCCTCGCGAGCTACCCGGCGCTCTTCTTCGCGACGCCGCTCATCGTCGCGCTCGCCGCGCTCGCCGCCCCGATCGCGCCGGCGCCGGCCGCAGCCGCGGCCGCGCTCGCCATCGCGAGCCGCGTCGCGGTCGCCGCGCTCGCCTCGCGGATGGCCGGCCGGCGCGCGCGCCTCCTCACCGCGGCCGCCGACGCGTGCCTCGCCGACCTCGTCCTCGGCGCCGCGTTTGTCCGGGCGCTGTCGACCCGCACCATCCTCTGGCGGACCAGCCGGTTCACGATCGATCGCCGCGGCGTCCTCCGGGAAGCTGGGGCGTGAGCGGCTCGCGGGGTCTCGTCCAGTGAGCGAGCAGCCGCTCCGTCGCCCGCCCGACGATCGAGGGCCCGGCCCGGTGGATCCACCGGAAGCCGTCGACGTCGAGCGGCAGGTCCTTCGCCCCGGCCGCCTTGCTGATCGCCCGGTGGATGCGGTCGAGCTCCGCGGTGACCGCCAGCTCCTGGGCGGCGCGCACCGCCTCCGTGTCGCGCGGCGCGCGAGCCGGACGCGGCGCTCGACGCGCCGCGCCCTCCTCTGGCGCGGCCGCCGCGTCCGGCTCCCGCGACCCGAGCGGCGGGGCGACCGGCTCGCCGATCGCCAGGTAGAGGCGCGGCCGCTCCTCCCCGGCGAACTCGTACCGCAGCGCGACGGGCAGCACCCTGGCCCGCCGCGCCGCGCGCGCGACCTGCGCCGCGCCGGCGCGGAAGCCGAGCGGCCGCTCGTCCGAGGGCCGCTCCTGCCCCTGGGCGAAGATCCACACGGCGCGGCCGGGTCGCTCGAGCAGCCGCGCCGCGTACCGGATCGCGGCCATGCCGTCCGAGGGCAGGTCGAGATCGACGCCGAACGCCCCGACCAGCGCGAAGAACGGCAGCCGGCGGAGGTTGTCCGCGTTCATCATGGCGTAGCCGTCGGCGCCGAGCAGGTGCTGCGACACGTGCAGGATGACCAGCGGATCCCACCACGACGAGTGGTTCGCGACGAGCAGGAGCGGCGCCTCGGCCGAGAGGGCGCGCGCCGCCTCGACCCCCCGCGCCAGCACCGCGCCGAACGCGCCGTGGATCCGCGAGCGCGCGTGCGCCGCGAACCAGGCGTTGAACCACCGATGCTTGCGCGCTGGAATCACCCGGGCTCCCGGCGCGGAGCCTACACCGCCGCAGCCCGCGCTTTTGCCTGAGGAGACCGCGCGATGACACTTTCGCACGCCATCTGGATCGTCACGGCGCTCGCCGCCTTCGCGGCCATGGAGGGGTGGGCCGCTTTCCTTCACGGCAAGGTCTGGCACCGCGCCCTCTGGAGCATCCACCGCTCACATCACGCCAGGCGGCGCGGCCTCTTCGAGCGGAACGACGCGCTCTCGTTCCTCCACGCCCCGATCGCCGTGGCGCTCATCCTGTACGGCTGCATGGGCGCGCCGGGCATCCTGCGCGAGGCCGCCTTCGGCTTCGGGCTCGGCATGACCGCCTTCGGCGCCGCATATGTCCTGGTCCACGACGGCCTCGTCCACCGGCGACTCCCGGTCTCGGGCCTCGCGCGCGTCCCTTACCTCGCGCGCGTCCGCGACGCGCACCGCGTCCACCACAGCACCGGGGGCGCGCCGTACGGGCTGTTCCTCGGGCCCCTCGTCCTCGCGCGGCGCGCGGCGGCCGCGGCGGGCGCGGCGCCCCTCGATGCGGCCGCCGCGCCCGCCGCGCCGCGCGATGCGGCCGCCGCCGCGCCCCTCAGCGGGCCCGGTAGAGCTCCCTCGCGAGCCCCGCTCCCCAGCGGCCGATAGCCCGGATCGGCAGCGCGCTCACTACCTCGCGGTACACCTCGGGCCGCCGCGCCGCCGTCTCCCGCAGGAACCTCACGAAATCGGCCGGCTGCATCTCGTCGCGCAGCAGCGCCGCGTAGGTGTCGTTGCCCATCGCGTGGAGCACGGCGAACGCCGTGTTGAGGAGCGCGTTCATCTCCCCTCCCCTCGCCCCGCCCGGGGGCCTCGCCATGAGCGCCGCGAGCGCGCCCGTCCCCGCGTGCACCGGCGCGTCGCGCGCCGCGCTCGGCGCCCCCGGCTCCCGGACCGCCCGCGCCAGGTCGGCGGCCGTCGCCGCGAGCTCGCGCACGTTCGCGCCGAAGCCGCAGAACGTCAGCGGCGAGTGCCGCGCCGCCGCGTCCCCCACGAGCCGCACCCGCCGCCCCGGCGCGCGCGGCGGCGCGGAAAGCCGCGACCAGCCGGGGATGAACCCGAACGTCGGCCGGACGAGCCGCGCGTCGCCCTCCTTGTACCGCGAGAGGAGCCGGAAGAACCGCGCGTAGAGCGACAGGAGCGCGCCCGGCCCTACGTCCCCGGAGCGCGCGTAATAGAAGAGGTACACCGTCGTCTCGCCCGGCCGCCCCGGGAACGCCTCCCAGAGGTGCTGCCTGCCCTCCTCGACGTCCTCGGTCGTCGCGAGGATCTCGCCGACGTCGGGCCGGATCTGCCGCTCGCCGTCGCCCTCCGCGAGCCCGGTGAGCGCGCCGCCGACCGTGGGGCAGACGAGGTCCGCTGTCGCGTACGGGCTCGCCGCGCCCCGCGCGTCCACGAGGAGCCTCGCGGAAAGCGCGCGCGGCGCGGCGCCCGACTCGGCCACGGCGAGCGCGACGGCGTCCGGCCCCTCCGCGTGCCCGACGACCGCGTGCCCGTCGAGCAGCGCGACCCCGAGCGCCTCGGCCCGCGCCCGCGCCGCCGCGAGCAGCCCTCCTGCGTCGATCGCGTGGTCGAGCACGCCGCGCACCGGGTACGTCCCGCCGCCGTGCCAGCGGCACAGCCCCTCGGCGTAGCGGGCGACGATGAGCCGCTCGACCTCGTCCTCCGCGAGCAACCCCGACGCCGACAGCGCGGTCACCTCGGCCGTCCCGGCGTTCCACTCGCGGTGCGCGTCGCCGATCCGCGCCCGGTCGAGCACCGCGACCCGCAGCCCGGCCGACGCGAGCAGCGGCGCGAGCAGCAGCGACAGCCCGCCGCCCGCGATCGCCACGTCGTAGTCCGCGGCAGCGCCGCGGTCCGGCGGCCGCACCGCGGCGCCTCGCCGCGGCTCCGCCGGGGCGGCCCGCGCCGCGTCGAGGTGCTCGAGCCGCGCGAGCAGCGCCTCGCCGCCCGCCTCGCGCACGCGCCCCCGCGCCGCGTCGAGCTCCCGCGCCGACGCGGCCTGCGGGCTGACGGCCCCGGCCCTCATCGCGCCGCCTCCACGAGGAAGCGGACCTCGTCGAGCGGCGGCGCGGCGCCGTGCTCGCGCTCCTCGTCGGGCGCGGACGGCCTGCCGAGGAGCGCCCGCAGCACGAGCCACACCTTGCGGCCGGGCGACACGACCGCGCGCGTCGACACGGAGTCGAAGCCGCGGCGCGCGATGACGCGCCCTATGTCGGCGTAGATGAGCCGCGCCGCCTGGATCGCGGCCTGGCAGTCGCGCGGCAGCATCGGGATGCCGGCGCCCGCGCGGCGGTAGAGCACCTCCGCCTCGCCGAGCAGCCGCGCCACGATCCGCCCCAGCCGGTCGTCGAACACGGGCTGCGCGAGCCAGCGATCCGGATCGAGCCCGGCCTCCCGCATCCACGCGAGCGGCAAGTAGATCCGCCCGCGCCGGGCGTCCTCGCCTATGTCGCGCGCTATGTTCGTGAGCTGCATCGCGACCCCCAGATCGCACGCCCGCGCGAGCGCGTCGGGCCCCCGCGCCCCCATGAGCGCCGACATCGTCGCGCCCACCGCGCCCGCGACGCGCGCCGCGTAGGCGTTCAGCTCCGGCAGCGTCTCGTAGCGGCGCCCCTCCGCGTCCCACGCGAACCCCTCGAGCAGCGCCTCGATGAACGCGCGCGGCAGCGCGTGCTCCGCCATGACCTGGGCGAGCGCCCGGTCGACGGGGCTGTCGTCCGGCGCGCCCGTCGCCGCGCGCGCGAGCCGCTCCCGCAGCGCCTCGACCGCGGCCCCGGCCGCGGCCGGCGGCGCGTGCTCCCCGAGCTCGTCGACCGCATCGTCGGCGACCCGGCAGAACGCGTAGAACGCCGCCGCCGGCTCCCTCACGCGCGCCGGCAAGAGGAGCGCCGCTGCGGCGAAGCTCTTCGACCCCTTGCGCAGGAGCGCCCTGCACGCGGCGAAGTCCGCCGCCGACGCCTCAACGGAACTTCGATGCATCCGGCACCACCTGATCCAGCACGCGCGCCGACGAGAGCACCCCGGGCAGACCGGCCCCCGGGTGCGTCCCTGCCCCGACCAGGTAGAGGTGCTCGACGTCCTCGCTCGCGTTGTGCGGCCGGAAGAAGGCGCTCTGCGTGAGCACCGGCTCCGGGCCGAACGCCGCGCCGCGGAACGACAGCAGCCGGTCCTGGAAGTCCTGCGGCGTGAGCAGCCGCGAGCTCGCGAGCGCGCCCTCGAGCCCAGGCAGGAGCGTCGCCTCGAGCAGCGTCGAGATCGAGCGCCTGTAGCGCTCCTGGGTCGCGGGCCAGTCCGTGCCGCTGAGCAGGTTCGGCACCGGCGACAGCACGTAGAACGCGTCGCAGCCCGGCGGCGCGAGCGCCGGGTCGGTCGCTGTCGGACGGTGCAGGTACAGGCTGAAGTCGTCTGCGAGCACGTGCCTCTGGAAGATGTCCTCGAGCAGCGCCTTGTACCTCGGGCCGAGGAGGATCGTGTGGTGCGCGACGTCCGGGTACTGCCGGCGCGTGCCGAAGTACCACACGAAGAGGCTCATCGAGTAGCGCTGCCGCTCGATGCGCCGATCGGTCCAGCGCTTGCGTGCCTCGGGCGGCACGAGGTGCCTGTAGGTCCACGCCGAGTCCGCGTTCGAGACCACGACGTCGGCCGCTATCCGCTCCCCGGACGCGAGCTCCACGCCGCGGGCGCGGCCGCCCTCCACCGCGATGCGCCGCACCTCGGCGCCGCACCGGACCGACCCGCCGAGCCCATCGATGAGGGAGACGAGCCCTCGCACCAGGGCGCCCGTGCCGCCGATCGGGAAGTGCACGCCCCAGTTGCGCTCGAGGAACGCGATGAGGCTGTAGATCGACGTGGTCGAGAACGGGTTCCCGCCCACGAGCAGCGGGTGGAAGCTCAGCACCTGGCGCAGGCGGTCGTCCTTCACGTACTTCGACACGAGCCCGTACACCGTGCGGTAGCTCTCGAGCTTCACCATGTCCGGCACGATGCGCGCCATGTCCTTCCACGACCCGAACGGCACGTGAGCGAGCTCCTCGAACCCCACGCGGAAGATCGCCTCGCTCATCCTGACGAAGCGCTCGTACCCCTCGACGTCGCCGGGTGACAGGCGCGCTACCTCGGCGCGCATCGCGGCGGCGTCGCCCGTATAGTCGAAGGTCGCGCCGTCGTGGAACCGGATCCGGTAGAACGGCGTCACCGGCCGCAGGTCGATGTCGTCGGCCATGCTGCGGCCGCAGAGCTGCCAGAGCTCCTCGAAGAGGAACGGCGCCGTGATCACGGTCGGCCCCGCGTCGAAGGTGAAGCCGTCCTGGCGGTGCACGTACGCGCGTCCGCCCGGCTCGTCGAGCTTCTCGACGACCGTGACCTCGTAGCCCCGCACCCCGAGCCGCACGGCCGCCGCGAGGCCCCCGAACCCGCTGCCGATCACGACGGCGCGCGGCCTGCGCCCGCGGGCGCCGCGGACGTCGGGCGCCCGGGGCGCCCCCTGCGGCGCGGCCCCCTCGTCGCCCGGCGGACGGCCGGGCCGCTCTTCATGCGCCGAAGAAGCGCTGGTGTTTTGCATGGCGTCGAGTATAATGTTTGTCCCAGCCTTTGACAAAGGCGAAAGCATCTTCATCCGCTGGTCTTTCTGGGCCCCGGTGCCCGTCCGTTCGGCGCTTCGAGCTGACGCGGGCGGCGGCGGCTCGGCGGGCCTCACCAAGGTTGTCCAGTTGAGCCGCTACAGAATTCATGCCGTCTCGAAGATGTGTGGCGTCTCCTCGGCGACGCTGCGGGCGTGGGAGCGCCGTTACGGCGTGCCGTCCCCGGCGCGCACGGCGTCGGCGTATCGCCTTTACAGCGAGGAGGACGTCGCGCTCATCAAGAAGATGCGCGACTACGTGAACGGCGGGATGGCCGCGGCCGAGGCGGCGCGCATGGTGATCGAGACGGCGTCGCCGCACCCGCTGGTGCACACGAACGGCGGCGACGCGTTCGGGGGCGCGAGCGAGCGCATCGTCGAGGCGGCGCTCCGCTTCGACCCTGACGCCCTCGAGGCCGAGGTGAACCGCGCGCTCTCGCTCGGCCCGGCGGTGACGATCTTCGAGCGCGCGCTCGGCCCGGCGCTGGAGCGCATCGGCGACCTCTGGCACGAGGGGAAGATCACGGTCGCGCAGGAGCACCTCGCGTCGCAGGTCCTCGGCGCGACGCTGCTGCACCTGCTGCGCCTGGCGCAGCCGGGCGAGAGCGGGCGGCGCGTCCTGCTCGCCGCCTTCGCCGAGGAGGACCACGTGCTCGGGCTGTTCGGCGTCGGCCTGCGCTTCTGCGCGTGGGGCTTCCGCTCGGTCGTGCTCGGCCCGCGCACCCCGCCCGCCGCGATCGCGCGCGCGGTCGAGTCGCTCTCGCCGGACGTCGTCGCGCTGACGGTCGCGATCCCGCCGCCGCCGCCGATCGCGCGCGAGCTCATCGACGCCTACGGGGACGCTTGCCGGGGCTCGGCGTGGATCGTGGGCGGCGCGGGCGCCGAGGCGCTCAGGCCGTTCATCGAGACGCGCGGCGGCCTGGTGGCGTCCGCCGACGTCTCGGAGGTCCGCGCGCAGGTCGAGTCCGCGCTGCTCGCGCGCCGGCGCCGCAAGGACGCGAGCTGAGCGCGCGCCGGCGCCGGTCCGGGCGCGCGCGCCTGGGTCAGCCCTCGACTTCCTTGCGGAGCAGATCGAGCACCCTGCTCTGGGCCTCGGGCTTGAGCTTGCCCTCGGCCGCGAAGAGCACCTGGCCGTTCTTGCCGACAAGGATGACGTTGCTGATGCCGCGGCGGAGCCGGTACGCCTCGCGGAAGGTGCCGTCCCAGTCGCAGTAGATGGTCGCGCCGACCTTCCTCGACTCCTCGCGGATGGCGTCCTTCACGAACCCTTTCACCGGCCAGAAGTCGTAGGAGCTCACGTCGGCGATCGCCGCGAGGGCGATGGTGCGCCGGTAGCGGTCGCCCTTCGCGAGCTTTCCGAGCGCGTCCTTGAACGCCTGGTTCTGCGTCGCCGAGTCCTTGTCCTCGTAGACGATGAGGATCGGCTTGCCGCGCAGCGCCTTCAGCTGGAGCTCGCGGCCGTCGGCGTCCTCGACGCGGGCGTTCGGCGCGCTGTCGCCCACAGGCGGCAGCGCCAGCGCGGCGCCCGAGCTCAGCGCCAGGGACAGCGCTGCGGCAGAGGCGGCCGAGAGGAGGCGGGCGGGCCACGGGCGGCGGGAGACGGTCGGGCGGTGCGGCATGTCCATGGTTTGTACCATTCTTCAGCAACTCATCCTGGGGCTGTTCAACCTGGATCGTACCATCCGGCGGGTGCGGCTGCAGAGCTCGTTGGGCGCTTTGGCGGCTGTGGCGGCTGGAGGTGTCCTGGGAGCTCTGGAGGTGTCCTCGGGGGTTCTCTGGATGAGGTCGTCGGGGCTGCCTTGGCGGCCCTTCCGGAGTCTTTTCCGGCCGCTCTGCGGCCGGCCGCTCTGCGGCGCGATCTGCCGCGCGAGAGGACGGCTGGCCCGGCTCTTGACAGGCCGGGCGCCGTGCGAAGATTGGGCGGTGCGAAGAGACCGGCTCTCGGAGCCAAGGTCCCGTAACGCTACAACAAATCGGCCGTCGCGAGCAGGGTGACGGCGCCGCGGGCGAGGCCCCGGCGCGCGCCTGCGCGGGGGTCACGGAGGAGTCGCCATGCTGAACCGTTACACGGATTTCGATCGCACGTTTGCCATGATGGATGAGCTTCGCCGGAGGATGGATCGGGTGTTCGAGGACTACGACGCGCCGCGCGCGTCGCTGCGCGGCGATTTCGACCAGTCGCCCCGGTACACGCCTGGCCCGCGCATCCACCTGTTCGACACGGGCAGCGCCCTCGTCGTCAAGGCCGATCTCCCTGGCCTGACGGAGAAGGATGTGCAGATCTCGCTCAACCAGGACGTCCTGACCGTGAGCGGCGAGCGCAAGTCGGACGCGCCGGAGGGTTACCTGGTTCACCGCAAGGAGCGGGGCACGGTGCGCTTCAGCCGGAGCTTCACGCTGCCGAGCAAGGTCGACCCCGAGAAGACCTCTGCGGTCCTCAAGAACGGCGTGCTGACGCTGACGCTGAACAAGGCCGCCGAGGCGCAGCCGCGGCAGATCGCCGTGACGGCGCGCTGAGTGGCCGAGGGAACTGGGGAGAACTGGGTAGAAGAGAGAGCAAGAGACCGCGAGACGCGGCTCTGGAAAGTATCGAGGAAGGAGCGATGAAGATGAGCACCGATCGCAACTTGACCAACCGTGCTGAGAGCAACCCTGAGAAGATCCAGCAGCGCCCTGCCGTGCCCCCGGCGGTCGACATCTACGAGAACGCCGAGGAGCTCCTGGTCGTGGCGGATCTCCCGGGTGTGACGCAGGATCATCTGGCCATCCGGCTGGAGAAGGGCGAGCTCAGCTTCGAGGGCCGGCGCACCGACGCGGCCGAGCGCGAGCAGAGCGCGGACAACCTGCCGGACTTTCGCCGCAGCTTCGTGGTCCCGCAGGGCATCGACTCGGAGAAGATCTCCGCGGAGCTCCAGTCTGGTGTCCTCCGGATTCACCTGCCGAAGAGCGCCTCGCTCAAGCCCCGTCAGATCCCGATCAGCGCGGGCTGACGTGGCGGGCGAACGGCCGAGGCACCGCGTCGCCGGCCGCCGACGTCCCCCTGGACGGGCCCGGTGCGGCGCGCGGTGCCTGACGCGCGCTCGACATGCCCTCTGGGCTGGAGGGGTCCGCTTCGGTTACTGTTCCCGTGTGCCTCTCCTGCGTCCACGTCATTCCCCTCCCTCCCTTCCCCTCCTCGCCTCGATCGCGCTGCTCGCCTCCGGGTGCAGCACGATCCTCGGCCTCGACGACTTCACCGACGCCGCGACGACCGGGGCCGGGGGCGACGACACGGCGGCTTGCAAGCTGGGCGACGCGCGGGCGTGCTACGACGGCGCGGACGAGACCGAGGGCGTCGGCCTCTGCGCGGCCGGCACGCAGAGCTGCGGCGCGGACGGGACGTGGGGGGGCCTGCGAGGAGCAGGTGCTCCCGGGCGAGGAGGACTGCAACCAGAGAGGGGATGAGGACTGCGACGGCGTGGGCTGCAGCGACGTCCTGTGGGCCCGGATGTCCAGCGGGGGGGCCTTCCAGCTGGCGACGTCGGTGGCGATCAGCCCGAAGGGCGATCGAATCGCGGTGGCGGGTCTCTATACCGGCACGATCAACTTCGGGCCGGATGCCACCACGGTCCTGCCAGAGCAGGCCGAGGATAAAGGACTCTTCCTTGCTGTGTTCGACAGCGAGGGGAACCATGTGTACAGCATCGCGCTGCCGCGCGGCGGGGACAGTGCTGCTGCCGTGGCGCTGGACGCGGAGAGCAACGTGCTATTCGCGACCACATACACGGGAACCGTGAACCTCGGCGGCGACGATCTCCCGGCCAGCGGGACCACCGACATGCTGGTCGCCAAGCTCGACGCGAAGGGCGGACATGTGTGGAGCAGGCAGTTCGGCGGCCCGCAGGGCCAGACCACACCGCTCGACATGGCCGTGACACCGGACGGCGACGCCGTGATCACCGGGAGCTTCAGCGGGACCATGACCTTCGGGGGCTCGACGCTCGAGACCGCGGAGGTGTCGGACGGGGACGGCTTTCTGGTGCGATTGAGCGGTGAGAATGGCGACCATGTCTACAGCGTCCGGATCGGGGACCGCACGGGCGACACCCCGGGTTACCAAACGTGCAAGGGCGTCGGGGTCGATGCGATGGGCCGTGCCGTGGTCGCCGGCACGTTCGAGAACTCGATCGACTTTGGTGCTGGCCACACCCATGGGTCCTCCAGGATGGGACAGTCCGGTTGGGTGGCCAAGTTCGACGCAGAGGGAGTACCTCTGTGGAACACGGTTTTCATCCACGGCGACGACAGCACGGTCGAAATCGGCGGCGTCGACGTTGACGCTACGGGAAACTCCGGCATTGTCGGGAGCTTCTCCGGTGTGGTCACCTTCCAGGGCACGAACACTGGTGTAGACGTGCCACGCAGGACGACCGGCGCGGACGACGACGATTTATTTGTCGTGCGCCTGTCGTCGACCGGCACCCACTCGTGGTCGAAGCAGTTCGGAGATGCAACCGCGCAGCTGGGCGGCGAACCACGCTTGGGCGTCGCGCTCGACAGAGAGGGCGAGCTCGTCTTCGCGGGCGGTTTCGTCGGAAAGGTGGATTTCGGCGGCGGGAAGCTTACTGCCAGCGACTCCGACTGGTTCATCGCCAAGTTCGACGCTACGGGAGCTCACCGGTGGAGTCATCGCTACGGCGGCGCCGCGGCGGCCCAGATAGCGACCTCCGCGGCTATCCATGAGCAGACGCGCGAGATCGTCGTAGCGGGCGTAAGCGACGGCGCGATCGACCTGGCGGATCCGCCACTGATGATGGACAACCTCAGCGTGGTGATGGCGCGGATGTCACCCTGAGCACGGCGCGCAGGGAGGAGCGCTTTTCCCAGCGATCCCAGATCGAGGCGAGCGGGCGCTGATGCATGGCGCGCAGAGTCTCAAGGCTGTGTGTCGCCAGCGACTGGACCGCGTAGAGCGGCATGACATCTCCTGTGGATCGCCGCGCGTGCAGGCTCAAGGCAACGCCGCATTGTTGCCCTGGACCGTCAGCGTCCACGTCGCGTCCTCGCCGCACGCAGTCCCCTCCAAGTGCCGCACCTCGAGGATGAACCAGCGGTGGTCGTCAAAGATAGGGAAGTCGTCCCACGTCGCGTAGAACGACTCTGGCGTACCCTGTCCCCTCACGCCGGACACAAAGCAATCCGGCGCGTCGAGATCCCCCTCATAGACGATCAAATCGAAGTTCATGCCCGGCGGGGAAGTGAGCGTGGCACGGAAATGCTCGGAGCTAGCCTCGTCGTCCCAGTCTATGACCTTGATCTTGAACCACTTTGATGTGGTTCCTGTCTCCGCGAATGAATCGGCACCATCGTCACCAGCGATCTCACCGAGGTCCTCTGCTCCAGCGCACGTGTTCGGCGATCCATGGTCGCATTCGGCCGCCCCTCCCGCATCGCCGCCCTCGCCGGTGCCTGCGCCGCTCCCGCCTTCCCCCTCGCCGCCCTCGCCCCCGGCGCCGCCGGCCCCGGCGGAGCTCACGCTCGAGCTAGAGCTGGATCTCGAGCTCGAGGACGCGCTCACCCCTCGGTCGCCCCCCTCGCCGCCGGAGCCGCCCCCGCCGCCGCTTCCGCCTCCGCCGACCTGCTCCTCGTAACCGGGCAGCAGGTTGTCGGTGCCGTTGGCGCACGCAGCGAGCGTGAGGAGGAGCGCGGGAACGAGGAGTAGCCGTCCGGGCGTGTGCATTGACAGGATTCTATCCGGTCTCGCGAGAGCGGTCCAAGGAACCCATGGGGACCGCGTGAGATACCGTGGCGATCCGCATCACGGACACGTAATGCAACAGCTCGCCGAGTTTTTTCCCTTACCATAAGCCTGGATTTCCGACGTGGCGACTGGACACGGCAATGTCCAGAGCGACCGACGGCAACGTCATCGACACACGTCTGGAACTCGGTGCCTCCCCCGGTCCCCGGGTCGACATGCCGTCTCGCCACCAGAGGCCCACCTCGGCCGGTCCAGCGAGCAGCGAGCGCCGGTCCTCCCGAGACCATCCTGCACCGCGTCGCCGTCCCTGCCCCACCCCTCGTCGCCGCCCCCCACCCCGCCCCGCGTGGCGCCTCCTTCCCCCGCCGGCCCATCCCGCTCCGGCGCTTCCGCGCCGGCCCGCCTTTCGATAGGCTCGGCGTCGCTGACGCTGAAGCCCGCCCTCGACGCCCTGCTCTCGCTGCGCGCGAAGACGCTGCTGGCGATCGCCGCCACGCTGCTCGGGCTCAGCTTTGCCCTGTACGGCGTTTCATCCAGGGCGCTCCTCGCCAACTCGATGGCCGCCGAGGCGCAGGACACGCGCCGCACCGCGCAGGTCGCGCTCAACCTCTTCCACCAGGCCAGCCGCGACTTCAACGCGCGCTGGACCGACTGGAGCCAGTGGGACGACGCGTACGCGTTCGTGCAGGACGGCAATCAAGAGTTCGTCCGCTCGAACCTCGTCACCGAGCTCTTCGACATCACCCGGATCGACCTCGCGGTCTTCGCAGACGCGGACGGAAAGCCCGTGTACAGCGCGGGGTACGACCACAGCACGAAGCGCTGGGCGCCGCTCCCGCGCGGCATCACGGAGCGGCTCCGCGTCGGCGATCTCCTCTTCGGACGGGACGCTCCAAGCAACGCCGTCCGGGGCGGCATCATCCTGCTGCCGGACGGGCCGATGCTCCTCTGCTCCCAGCCCAGCGTCGGCAGCGCCGGGCGCGGGCCGGTGGCCGGCACCGTCACGTTCGGCCGCTTCCTGACCGACGCCGAGATCGCACGCCTCGCCGAGCCGGCCGGCCTCTCGCTCGCCGTGCGGCGCCTCGACGACCCCGAGCTGCCCGCCGACTTCCGCGAGGCCCGCGCCGCCATGTCGGACCGCGACACGACCGTCGTCCACCCCCTCGGCGAGGAAAGGATCGCCGGGTATGCCGTCCTCCGCGACATCGACGGCCGGCCGGCGCTGCTCGTGCGCGTGGACAACGACAGGGCCATCCTCAGGATGGGCCACGACACGTTGCGCTATCTCGTCCTCGTGACGGTGCTTGTGGGCCTGGTCTTCGGCGGCGTCACGCTGCTGCTGCTCGAGAAGCTGGTCCTGTACCGCCTCGCCCGCCTCAGCCGGGAGGTCACCGAGATCGGCGGCGTCGGCGACCTCTCGGCGCGGGTCGCGATGCCGGGGAACGACGAGCTGTCGCGCCTCACCGGGTCGATCAACGGCATGCTCTCGGCCCTCGAGGCGAACGCCCGGCGGCAGAGCCAGCAGAAGGCGGCGCTCGAGCAGGCGAAGGCGGCGGCGGAGCGGGCCCACGAGCGGTCGGACCGGCTCCTCCTCAACATCCTGCCGAGGTCCATCGCCGAGCAGCTCAAGGAGAACGAGCGGCTCATCGCCGAGCACTTCGACGAGGTGACCATCCTCTTCGCGGACATCGCGAGCTTCACCCCGCTCGCCGCGCGGCTGAACCCGACCGAGCTCGTCGGCCTGCTCAACCGGATGTTCTCCTCGTTCGATCAGCTCGCGGAGCAGCTCGGCCTGGAGAAGATCAAGACCATCGGAGACGCCTACATGGTCGTCGGCGGGCTGCCGGTGCAGCGCCCCGACCACGCGCGGGCGATCGCGCAGATGGCCCTCGCGATGGCCGACACCGTGCGCCAGTTCCTGGCCGACGACGGCCAGCCTTTCCGGCTCAGGATAGGCATCAACACCGGGCCTGTCATCGCCGGGGTGATCGGCAAACGGAAGTTCAGCTATGATCTCTGGGGCGACGCGGTGAACGTGGCGAGCCGCATGGAGTCGAGCGGAGAGCCCGGCCGCATCCAGGTGAGCGAGGCGAGCTATGCGCTGCTCCGGGGGGACTTCGCCCTCGAGGAGCGAGGCCTCGTGGCGATCAAGGGCAAGGGCGCGATGAAGACGTATTGGCTCCTCGGCGAGTAGACACCGCAGTAGCGCCGCGCGGCGGCCGCGCTTGCGCGGGGCAGCGCGCGGTCGCCGCCTATCGCCCGGCGCGTCTCGCGTCTCGCGTCTTGCGTCTCGCGCGGCGTCGTCGCTCGTGCCGTGTCGGCGCGGCCCGCGCCGCGCCAAGGCCGCGATTGACAAGGCCGGGCGGGCGTGCAATGGCTGCGCCCCCGCCCGATGTCAGACCAGGAGCGACGCGCCCTCATGGACAAGCAGGCCCCGACCGAGACGACGCTTCCCGTCACCGTCCGCGAACCGGGCCCCGGAGAGGACCGCGACGAGCTCGTGCGCCTTCTGTTCGGCGACGCCGCCGCGTCGGCCAGGCGGCCCGAGGAGTACGAGGCGCGCTATCCCCGGCGCGCGCTGCCCAAGGGCGCGATGGTCACCCGGTTCGCGCCGAGCCCCACGGGGTTCATGCACATCGGCGGCATCTTCGTGTCGCTCATCAACAAGCGGCTCTCCGTCCAGAGCGAGGGCGTCTTCTTCCTCCGCCTCGAGGACACCGACGTGAAGCGCGCCATCCCGGGCGCGATCGACACCATCGTCGACTCGCTCGCTCGCTACGATCTCTCCCCGCAGGAGGGCGTGCTCCGCGCGCCGGCGAAGGAGGGAGGCGGGCCGCCGTCGCGGGGCGAGTTCGTGCAGCAGGGCGACTACGGCCCTTATATCCAGACAGAGCGCGTCGCGATCTACCGCGATCACGCGATCGACCTCATCCGCCGCGGCTTCGCCTATCCCTGCTTCTGCACGGTCGAGGAGCTCGACGCCATCCGGCAGGAGCAGATGGCGCTCACGGTGAAGCCCGGGTATCACGGCCGGTGGGCGAAGTGGCGCGACGCGCCGCTCGCCCGGGTGAAGGAGGCGCTCGCGAGCGGCACCCCGTTCGTGCTCCGGCTGCGCGCCCCGGACGACGTCTCCGGCCGGGTCGAGTGGAAGGACGGCGTGAAGGGCGTCATCTCGATGCCCGTCAACGACCTCGACACCATCCTCCTCAAGTCGGACGGCATCCCGACCTACCACTTCGCCCACGCCGTGGACGATCACCTGATGCGGACGACGCACGTCATCCGCGGCGACGAGTGGATCTCGTCGATGCCCCTCCACCTGCAGCTCTTCCGCGTGCTCGGGTTCAGGCCGGTCGAGTACGCCCACGTCCCGCCGATCCAGAAGCTCGATCGCGTGGAGGAGGCGGATCCGGAGACGGGCGAGACAAGGGTGTCGGACGCCCGGCGCAAGCTGAGCAAGCGCAAGGATCCCGAGGCGAACATCGAGTATTACCGGGAGATCGGCGTCCCGGAGACGGCCACGATCGAGTACCTGCTCAACATCGCCAACTCCGCGTTCGAGGACTGGCGCAAGGCGAACCCGGACAAGCCCTATACCGCCTTCCCCCTCAAGCTGAACAAGCTCGCCCCCGGCGGCGCCCTGAGCGATCTCGTCAAGCTGAAGAGCGTCAGCCAGGCGGTCGTGAGCCGGATGAGCGCCGAGGAGGTCTACACGCAGGGCCTCGACTGGGCGCGGACGTACGACAGCGAGCTCGCCGCGCTGATGGAGCGAGATCCGGAGTACACGAAGCGCGCGCTCGGCATCGAGCGAGGCGGCAAGAAGTCGAACAAGCGCATCGTCACCTGGCCCGACCTGCGGCCCCAGCTCTTCTTCTTCTACGACGAGCTCTACAGCGGCCTCGACTCGTTCGACTTCCCCGAGAACGTCCCGGAGGAGGACCGCAAGCCGCTGCTCCGGCAGATGCTCGACGTCTTCGATCCGGCCGACTCGAAGGAGGCCTGGTTCGAGAAGATCCGGCAGATCGCCGTCGCCTCCGGCTACGCCGGCGAGGTGAAGCAGTACAAGGCCGCTCCCGAGTCGTGGAAGGGCCATGTCGGCGACGTCTCGATGGTGCTCCGCGTCGCGGTCTGCGGGACCCGGAACAGCCCTGATCTGACCGAGGTCATGGCGGTGCTGGGCGAGCAGCGCGTGCGGGCGCGCATCGCGCGCTTCCTCTGAGCCGGGGCGCCGCGTGACGAGCCCGGGGGCCGCGCGCCGAGGGCGCGGGCCGCGGCAGCTCCCCGGCCCGCGGCGGCAGGAGGAGCGATGAGCGAGGTGTGCCGGTTCGCGCCGTCGACCACCGGGCCTGCCCACCTCGGCACGCTCGCCGCGGCGCTGCTCTGCTGGCTCGACGCGCGGTCGCGGGGCGCGCGGCTCGTCCTGCGGCTGGAGGACCTGGACCCCGACCGTTGCCGGCCCGAGTTCGCGCGCGCCATCGAGGAGGATCTCGCGTGGCTCGGGCTCGATTTCGACGAGCGCGTCGAGCAGCACACCCGGAGGGCCCACCACGAGGCGGCGATGGACAGGCTGCAGGCGCTCGGCGCGCTCTACCCCTGCGCCGCGACGCGCGAGGAGGTGCGCGCGATCGGCCGGCGCGCGCCCGACGGCGGCTGGGCGTACGACAACCGCGCGCGCGGCCGCGCGCTGCCGCCCGGCGGGTGGCGCGCGAGCGTCGAGCCGATCCGCGCGCGGCTGCCGGACGGCGTGTTCCGGCCCGTCGACGAGGGCGGTCTCGACCTGTCGCAGGAGCCGGCGCTCGCGATGGGCGACCCCGTGGTGCGCCGGCGCGACGGGGCCTTCTCGTACCAGCTCGCGGTCGTGGTCGACGACGGCGCGGCGGGCGTCACGCGCGTCGTCCGGGGGCGCGATATAGCGGCGAGCACGGCGACGCAGGCGGCGCTCCAGGCGGTGCTCGGGCTGCCGGCGCCTGTCTACAGGCACCACCTGCTCCTCCTCGAGGAGCGCGGCGGCAAGCTGGCGAAGACGCACGGCGCGGCGCGCGGGGCGGCGCTCGCCCGGAGCGCGCCCGCGCTCTGCGGGGCGCTCGCCTGCTGCGTCGGGCTGCGGGATCGGCCGGAGCCGTGCACGCCGGCGGAGCTGCTCGGGGAGTTCAGCTGGGCGCGGGTCGCGACGGGGGACAGGGTCGTGCGCTGGAGCAGCGGGGGGATCGAGGTGCGGCCGGCTCCCTGACGAGGGCGTGCCGAGTTGCACGGCTCCCGGCAAGGGGGCTCGTCGCGCGGGGCAAGGACGGGCTGAACTCGCCTGGGACGTCCTGTGCCCGGCGCGCTGCGCACGCCGGACGCAGGACGTCAATTGGGCTCAGACACCAGCCCGTCCTCGCCCCGCGCGACGAGCCCCCTCGCCGGGAGCCTGCCGGGTGAGAATGGGTCGAGCTTGTGGGAGACGGTTCGGAGCGTTGTTGGCGAGGGGCGCCTCGAGGGAGGGAGACGCGCGCTCGGGGCCTGTGGGGGTAGATCAGGCGGGGAGCGGCAGTGCGGCGAGGCCCAGCAGTGGAAACAGGGTGACGATCGCGCTCGGCCGCGGCAGGTCGTCGTCGTCGTCGTCGTCGCGCCGACCGTCACGCCCTCGGCGAGAACGGCTCCCGAACAGCACCCAGGCGCGCCGCGCCTGCTCGGCGAGGCCACGCGCTCGTCCCGGAGAGATGTCGTTTCCAAGGGGCATCATGTCGGGCCGCCGCTTACCATGGGTGCAGGCCGGCGCGCCAGCATTCTGTGCCGAGCCACGCAAACGTCGCTGTCCCGAACCACCGCTGCAGGAGTGGAACGGGGTTCTTGCGGAATAGAACAGTCACACTGATTTTGGACGTACGGGCTGTAACCGCGGCCCTGGCAGCCCGCGCTGGAATGCGCCATGAACGTTGCCCGGACTCGTTCATGGCCACCGTCCCCGCTGCCCTGGAACCCTCGTCGCCCATCGCCGCCTTCAAGTCCCGCGATTTTCGCGTGTACGCTGCGGCTCGCCTGCTCGCCACGATGGCGTACCAGATGCAATCGGTCGCCGTGGGGTTTCAGGTTTACGCCCTCACGCGCGATCCGCTCGCGCTCGGCTACGTGGGGCTCGCCCAGTTCCTCCCCGTCGCGGGGCTGTCCCTCGCGGCCGGGCACACGGCCGATCGCTTCGATCGGCGCGGGATCCTCGTCCTTTGCTACCTCACTTCATCGCTCGCGGCGCTCGCGCTCTTCCTCCTCGCGCGCTCACCGAGCCCGAACCTGTCGGCCATCTATGGCGTCCTCGTGCTCCTCGGCACGGTGCGCGCCTTCCAGGGGCCGGCGGGCTCGTCGCTCCTGCCCGCGCTCGTGCCGGCCGCGCACTTCCAGAACGCGGCGACGTGGCAATCGACGCTCTGGCAGGTCGGGGCGATCGGCGGGCCGAGCCTGGGCGGGCTGCTCTACGGCCTCTGGAAGGCGCCCGCGCCGGTCTACCTCACCGCGAGCCTCGCGCTCGCCACGGCGTGCGTGGGCCTTCTGGCCGTGCAGGTGCGCACCGGCCGCATGGAGAAGAAGCCGCCGTCGCTCGCCACGGCGCTCGCGGGGCTGCGGTACGTCTACCGGAAGAAGGTCCTGCTCGCGTCCATCTCGCTCGACTTCGTGGCCGTGTTCCTGGGCGGCGCGGTCGCGCTCCTGCCCATCTACGCGACCGACGTGCTCCACGTCGGCCCGCAGGGGTTCGGCCTGCTGCGCGCGGCGCCCGCCGCGGGGGCAGGCGTCATGGCCGTGCTCCTCGCGTTCCGGCCGATCAGGCGCCACGCCGGGCGGAAGATGCTCCTCTGCGTCGCGCTGTTCGGGCTCGCCACGGTGGTGTTCGGCCTCTCGCAGAGCTTCCCCCTCTCGCTCGCCGCGCTCACCGTGATCGGCGCCACCGACATGGTGAGCGTCGTCGTGCGCATGACCCTGGAGCAGCTCGCCACGCCCCCCGAGATGCGCGGCCGCGTGAGCGCCGTCAACATGGTGTTCGTCGGCGCCTCGAACGAGCTCGGAGAGCTCGAGTCAGGCACCCTCGCGAGGCTCATCGGGACCGTCCCGACCGTGGTGCTCGGCGGCCTCGGGACGATGGCCGTCGTGCTGCTCTGGGGATGGCTGTTCCCCGAGCTGCGCGCCGTCGACCGGCTCGAGGACACCCACGCGAGCTCCGAAGAGGGCACCCCCGAAAAGGCGTGATGAGCGCGGCGCCGCGGCGGCTCGCCCGCGCACGAGCGCGCAGCACACCGCCGCTCCGAGCCGGGTGACCGCGCGTCCATCCCCCGCAGATCGGAAGCGAGGACTCCATGCTTCAGCCCCCGCGACAAGCACAAGAGACGACTCGGGTGCGAACTCGGGTGCGAAAATGGTTGCGCACCGCGTACCGCCGTCCGCACGATTGGCAATTTGATGAGGACGTTATAATGCACACTGGGCGGCGCGCAATCGTACAATGCACGACGATAATCCCAGCCAGGCTGTCTGAATTTCTTGACACAGCGAGAGGCCAGGACCTTACATATGTCATGGATTCAGTCATCGCGTGGGCTGTCGGCATCATGGTTACATGGGCCCCGCCCGGAACCAGCCTAATCAAGGACGCGATCGAGACGCCCGAAGCTGGCCGCGCGCGCTACCACGAGATCGCGAGCGCGGCGGCGAAGGTGGCGTATGATCCCGAATTGAAGCCGCTCTTCGGCGGCCCGCGCGGGCGAGCTGAGACGATGGCGCTGCTCCTGTCGATCGCCTATTACGAGAGCGGCTACCGCCGCGACGTCGATCTCGGCATCGGGAAGCTCGCGCGCGGCTCCGGGGTCGACTCCTGTCTGCTCCAGGTGCGGGTCGGCACCGGCAAGACCCGGGAGGGCTGGTCGCACGAGGATCTCGTCGCGGATCGCGAGAAGTGCTTTCGCGCGGGGCTCGCGCTGATCAGGAGATCCTTCGGGGCCTGCCGCAAGCAGGACGCGCGCGATCGGCTCAGCGCATACACGCGCGGCCGGTGCATCGTCAACGACAAGCATTCGAGAGCACGTATCGGGCGCGCGCTGAACGTGCCGCGCGCCCCCATGACGGACGAGGCGGTGCTCGCCTCGATGCCGAGGCGCGACCCGATCTCCCCCGCCCCGCAGAGCGGTCCTCCCCCCCTCGGCAACGACAGCTAGAGCGGAGGTCGCCCGCTTCGGATACGGGCCCATCTCGACGTTTTCGGTGCTCGGCGTACTGGAGTACGCCTGCGCGCCGAAAACGCCGATCTGGGCCCGTCTCCTGTGCGGGCGGCCTCCGCTCTTCTTCCCTTGTGGGAGGGTGGGCCGAGATCGAGGCGCGATTCGTGGCCGATGGGACGTCCGTTGGACGCCGGGCTGAGTTGCTGTAGAGTCGCCGCGATCAACGGAGGACGAGAGATGAAGATCATCTATTTTGCAGCGCGCGGGCGAGTCGAGGTCGCCAGGCTCATGATGGAGCTGCGCGGCGTGCCGTACGAGGACGAGTTCGTTCCCCTGGAGAGCTGGGTTCAGCCGCAGACCAAGGAGCGCTTCCTGGGGTGTACGCCGTTCGGGCAGCTGCCAGTGCTGCAAGATGGAGAGTTCACCCTCTGCCAGTCGCAGGCGATCAACCGCTATCTGGCGCGCAAGCTGCAGCTCTACGGCGACACGCTCGAGCAGAGCGCGCGAATCGACGAGGTGGCCGATACCGCCTTCGAGGTGCTCATGGATGTCGGCACGCTCTTCTGGAACCCGCGCTTCCACGAGGTCCGCGCCGACCACCGCGCCGCCACCGCCAGGAAGCTGGAGCGCCTGGAGGATTACTTCATCCGCACCCGCGCCGACGCCGACCACTGGGTCGTCCCAGGCCGCTACACCCTGGCCGACGCCGCCATGGCGTACACCCTCGAGTCCGTCATGCCCTTGCACACAGGCCTCGTGAAGGAGCTCCCGGAGCTCTACCGCGCGATGACCGCGTTCTTCGCCGCTGACGGCGTGCGCGAGTACGTGCGCAGCCCCCGGCGACTCCGCACGTGGACCGTCCCCCTCGCCTCGTTCGGCGGGAGGCCCGAAGAGACGCATCAGTGGACCGACTGAGCCAGGCGGGGGCGCGCGGCTCAGCCGCGGATCAGGGCGACGGCCGCCTCCGCCGTGAGGTAGCTCTTGCTCTTCATCCCGAGGCGGATGGACGACAGGCTCACCTCGCTCTCGCCCTGCAGCGCGGCGATCGTCAGCGCGTTGTGGCAGAAGATGTTGATGAGCTTCGGGCTCCCGCCGCTCCTCGCGTGCAGCAGCTGCTGGGACGCGACGTCGAGGTTGATCCCCCGCCCGCTCCCGCCGACAGACCGCATCCTGAAGTCGATGTACTCGATCATCTCCTGCTGGGTCATGCCGGGGAGCAGGAGCGATTGCGCGCCGGAGTAGAGCTCGCGCGGCACGCCGTTCGACGCGAGGGTCGCGGGCAGATCGGGGGCGCCCACCAGGATCATCGAGAACCGGCCCGTCGGGGCGCAGCGGAGGATGTCGTGGAGCTCCATCAGGATCTCGTGATCGTCCGGATCGACCCCGTCGACGACGAGGACCGCGATGGCGTCCGACCCGGCGCGCTGGAGCGCCTGCCCGAGGAACGCATCGACGAGGAACTGCTGGCTCAGGGTGGGTGAGACGCCCGACGCCCCGATCTGCCGGCACAGCGCCACGAGCGGCCGCGTCCCGAAGAGCAGCTGCGGCTCGACCGAGAAGACCTGGATCCGGGGCACCTTGTTCTTGATCATCTCGCAGACGAACGTCCGGCCGCTCCCCGGCTCGCCCACGAGGATCGCCGGGCGCTGCCCGGCCACGATCTGCGACGCCAGGGTCCTCAGCACCCAGGCATACGGGCCCGCGTCCCAGAAGAAGTTCGGCTGCCGGATGTCGCTGAACGGATACCCCGTCAGCCCGAAGTGGTGACGGTAGCTGTACTGGCCGGTGAAGTGCCCGACGGCGCCGGCGCTGTTCACCATGATCGTGCCCGTCGGCGTGGCGAGCGCGCTCCGCGGCGCCACCGGGAGCTGGCTGATCCTCGTGTCGGCGAGATCGACCGAGGAGCCGCGCAGCGGGCCCGCCGCCTCCGGCAGCTCCCGCGGCCTGACGCTGCTGCGCCGGAGCATGAGCATGTCCTCGAGGAACGCCACGATGTGCCCGGCGGACGGCCGCTCCTGGGGCCGCTTCGACATGCAGCGGCGAAGGAGCTCCGCGAGGAGCGGATCGATGTCCGGCATCGCCAGCTTCGGATCCGGGACGGCCGCGTGGCAGTGCGCCTGGAAGCAGCCGGCGAGATCCCTCGCCGAGTACGGCGTCCTGCCCACGAGCAGGTGGTAGAAGGTGCAGCCGAGGCTGTAGATGTCGGACGGGGGCGCGATCTCCTGCCCGGTCCATTGCTCCGGGCTCATGTAGAAGGGCGTGCCCTCCAGCGTGCGGGAGGCGCTGGTGGTCCCGAGCGGGCCGCTCTCCGGGTGGGACGCCAGGCCGAAGTCCGCGATCTTGAGCGTGCCCGACGCGTTGAGCAGGAGGTTCGCGGGCTTGATGTCGCGGTGAGAGATGCCGAACGAGGCCGCGAGCTCCAGCGCCGCCGCGGCCTCGCGCATCTTCTCGATCCCGAACTGCTCCGGCACGCGACCGCCGTGCTGCTTGGCCGCCTGCGCCATGGTCAGGCCGTGGACGTACTCCATCGCGATGTAGCGGACATCCGCGTCCTCGCCGACCTGGAAGATCTGCACCACGTTCGGGTGGAGCAGGCGCGCCGCCGCGCGCGCCTCGCGCAGGAAGCGGTCGCGCCGCTCGGGATCCGTGTCCGCGCTCCCCTTCGCGATGAGCTTCACGGCGACGTCGCGCTGGAGGACGCTGTCCCTGGCCAGGTACACGGCGCCCATGGCGCCGATGCCGAGCAGCTGGATCAGCTGGAATGGTCCCAGCCACTGTCCCGCCAGGTGGGTCAGCGCCGCCGCAGGATCCGCCATCATCGGACTCTCATTCCCATGTTGCCACTAAACCCCTGCGCACGCCGGGCGAATGCGTCCGCCCGAGGTCACGAGCCGCGCGTCCCCCTCGCTACCGCCCCCCGCCAGCGTCGCCCCGCGCCCGTCCCCGCCCCAGGATGTGCCCCATCGTGAACGCGGAGAGGACGAGGACCGTGACGATGATCGGCACGGCGTAGGTGGCGAGGGACGCGACGCTCGACGAGGCCCGGTCCGCCGCGGCGCCTGCCCCGGCCGCGGCCCGGTCCGGCCCGCCCACCGTGAGCAGGATGGCCGTGGCCATCGAGGCGGCGATGGAGAGCAGGGCGATCGCGAGCCCCGCGACGAGGCCGCTCGGCCCCGTCGGCTCCAGCGCGACGGGCGCCGCGGTCGGCGCGATGGGCGCCGCCGCCGGGACCGTCACGAGCGGGCTGTCCAGCTTGACATGGACGTTCACGACCATGTCCTGCCCCGCCCACGGGATGACGATCCCTTGCGGGCTCGCCGCCGCAGCGGACGCGGCGGGCGCGGGCCGGCGCTCGTCGGGGTCCAGGCCGCTGCTCGCCAGGGCCTCGTGGGCCGGGTTCGTCTGGTAGTGGAGCGTGTCGGCGTCGTCGTCGAGCGGGCTCTTCTGGCGCTTCTTCGGCGGCATCACCTCCGTGACGCTCTGCGGAGCGGGCGCCCGCGGCTCGGACATGGGCGGCCGCTGCGGGCGCTCGCGCTCGCGCGCGGGCGCTGCGGCCGCAGCGCCCGCGCGGCCGACGTGCTCGGCGGCGGCCTTCTTCATGACGTCGGCGATGACGCCGTAGACCTCTTTCCACGCCGTCTCGACGTCGCGCGTGAAGCCGTCGCCCAGCCCCTCGCGCAGCGTCCAGAGCAGCGCCTCGCCCACCACGTCGTAATGATGGTCCATCACCATGTAGCCGTGATGGCGCACGCCGAGCGACTGGAGCACGGGCACGAGCTTGCCCAGGTTGCTGAGCCCATCGACCGCCACGGCGAGCGTCTGCATGAGCTTCTTCTTCTGCTCGGCCATGTCGTTCTTGAACAGCGGCCGCACCGACGGATCGAGCTCGAAGAGGCGCTGGTAGAAGAGCGCCGCCGCGGCGTCCGAGATGGGCATCACCTTCGCCCACGAGCGCTGCACGAGCTCGATGGTGCGCGGGCTGACCGGCCCGCCCGCGCTCGCGCCAGCCGCTGCGGGCGCGGCCGCCGGCGCGGGCGGCGGCGGCGGCTCGCTCTGCTGCCACGGCGGGACGACCCCGACGAGCGTCCGGGCGGCCACCTTGGCCGACGACGGCGGCGGCACCGACTTGGGCCGCTGCCCTGGCTCCACGCCGCCCTGCCGGGCGCCGGGGCCCGGCGAGGCGTTCAGCCGGGAGGCGTCCCTGCCGCCGAGCGCTGGCGCCGGCGACGTCGCGGCCGGGGGGAGCGCCTGCGTGGTGCCCACGGCCGAGTGCGCGGCGGCGGCCTTCTTCATGACGTCGGCGATGATGCCGTAGACCTCTTTCCACGCCGTCTCGACGTCGCTCGAGAAGGCGTCGCCGAGCCCCTCGCGGAGCGTCCAGAGCAGCGCCTCGCCCACCACATCGTAATGGTGCTCGGCCACCATATAGCCCTGGTGCCGCACGCCGAGCGACTGGAGCACGGGCACGAGCTTGCCCAGGTTGTTGAGCCCGTCGACGGCCACGGCGAGCGTCTGCATGAGCTTCTTCTTCTGCTCGCTGATATCGTTCTTGAACAGCGGCCGCACCGACGGGTCGAGCGTGAAGAGCCGCTCATAGAACAGCGCCGCCGCGGCGTCCGAGATGGGCATCACCTTCGCCCAGGACCACTGCACGAGCTCGATCGTGCGCTGGCTCAGGAGCTCGGACGGCTGCGCAGGGCGCGCGGCCTTGCTCAGGAAATCAGGCGCGCCGTACGCCCCGGGCCCTCGCTGGGTGGCGGGCCCTGCCGTGGCCGGTACCGCGCGCGCGGGCGAGGGCGCGCTGATGCCGCGTTGCGGCTTGGCGGCATCCCCCGGCGTCGCGGAGCCGCGCGTATTGGTGGGGGGCGCAAAGGGATCGTTCGGTTTGGCCATCGTGAGTTGTCCGCTGGAGGTTACCGGGATTGCTTCGGTGGGGTGCGCGCCGCGACGCGCGTGTTCAGAGCACAGGAGCCGCCGCTATCTCCATCCTACATCACGGAGCCGGCGCCTGCCTACGCCACGGCGAGCGGGGCGCGCGAGTCGGCAGGGGCACGGGCGCACGGCCGGCACGGGAGCCGTGGCAGCGCGCGGACCGCGCGCGGTCGGCGCGGCGAACGGTGGCCTGGCCAGCCCGGTGCGCGCGCGGCAGCGCGGCGAGCTCGCCGGGGGATCGGAGATCGCGCTGCCCAGCGGTGTCCATTCCGGCGACGCGGCGCGCTCTTCCCGGCGGCGCCGCCCTGGCGGGGCTTACTTATACAACCAACCCGTCGCTCGCGCGGCGGGTGAGACAGTGGAGCGACACATGGGGGTGGCGTATCTGCCAAGGGTTCGATGGGGCTGGACTGCCCGGGGTGCGGCCGCCGCCGCCTTCGCGATCGATACCGCGGCAGCGGACGCGGGCCTTGCGCCGCGGCAGCGACCTCCCTGTTGTCAGGAGGATCGCCTTTCGGACGGCGGGCTGGCGCTCTCAGGTCGGCGCGGCCGCCCTTCCACGTCGCGGCGCGGCCGCCCTTCCACGTCGGTTCCGCCGCGCCGCACCTCGTCGCCACTCCGCCTGACGTACGTGCGATGCCCCGGGAAACGGAGGCGCACGAGCCGCTCGCGACAGAGAGAGCCGGCCACTTTGCCGACCCGATCGAAGCGGGTCACGGGATGGTCAATGCACGTGTCGCACGCCCAAGGACGTCGTGGACGACATCGACACCGGGCTCGGCGGCAAGCGGTATCGGGGATATCAAGGAGGCTCGCGGTGCTCTCATGATGTGACGCGATGCTCGGCAGCATCGGGTACAACGACCCGGATAGAGTCAACCGCAAAGACGCCAAGGACGCGAAGCGAAACCAGAGATCCTTTCTCTTGGCGTCTTGGCCGTTCAACCCCTTCTCGTCCGAGCACCACACCAGGAGGCGAACGGAGACGCAGCCAGGACTGTTGCCAGGAACACGCGATGAGCTCGGGCGCGATCTCGCGCGTATCGCCGACGCCCAGGCGCCTTCCCGCCCCGGGCCGCTCGGGGCCGGCACAGCAGAGGCTGGGCGCGACGCGTCTGCCTGGATCCGGTCGAGGAGGCCCCCGGGCGACGAGCCGCGAAAGTGACGAGCGACGCTCGCCGGAAGGCGAGATAGGCGACGAACCTCGAGGGCCGCTCAGACGGCCCCTCCGGTACCGCGCTCGACTGAGAGGTGAACCCCAGAAACGAAAAACGCGAGGTGGCCGGCTTCGGCCAATCCTCGCGTCCTCATTGCTGCTTGGGTCGTGGTTGCGCGGGCGGGATTTGAACCCACGACCTTCGGGTTATGAGCCCGACGAGCTACCAGGCTGCTCCACCGCGCGAGAGGGAATCTACTCACGGCCCCCTGAAGGTCAAGGATTCTCTCAGGGCCCCCCTGTCGATTGTGTCCATCGTCCCTGCCCTGCCGGGGGCGGCCTGCCCTGCCGGGGACGGCCTGCCGGGGGCGACAGACCTTGGCTGAGCCCGCGCGGTCCCTTCGCCCCGGCCCTCAGCCCAGCCAGTCCGGCACGAGCGGCGACGGCGCCGCCGTCGAGATCACCCAGAGCTGGTGCGCCGCGCGCGTCGCCCCGATGTGGAGCAGGTGCCGCGACTCGTCGTCCGCCGGGTAGGTCGACGCGTTCACGTCGACCAGCACCACGTAGTCGTACTCCAGGCCCTTCACCTGCCGGATCTCCGTCACCTCGACGCCGGGGCGGAACGCGAACTCGTAGGCGCGCACGCGCCGGAGGTTCGGGATCTCCGCCATCTTCAGGGCGTCGTAGTACACGTCCGCCTGCTCGGGGTGGCGCGCCAGGATCGCCAGCGTGGCGCGCGGCTCGCGCGCGAACAGCGGGCGGAGCGCGTCGGCCAGGAACGCGACGGCGGCGCCGGCGCTCGGGAAATGGTGGTGCTCGACCGGCGCGCCGCTGCGCGGCGCGAGCGGCGGCGTCGGATCCGCCAGCGGGCCGAGCACCGCGCGGGCGAACGCGAGCACCTCGCGCGTCGACCTGTACGCGATGCGCAGCGGCTCGACGTCGACCCGCGACAGGCCCAGATCGTCGAGCGTCGCCCGCCAGTCGCGGAAGCCGGAGTCCATGAAGAGCCGCTGCGCCGTGTCGCCCGCCAGCGTCACGCTGCGCGGCTCGGCCACCACGCCGAGCAGCACGGCGAGGTCGATCGGCGCGAGATCCTGCGCCTCGTCGACGAAGAGGTGCTCGTAGACGAGCACGTTCTTCCCCTTCCGGAGCTCGCCGCGGAGGAGCTGGTACGCCCGCAGGAGCAGCGCGTCGTCCTCGGGGTCGAGCACCGCGCGGTCGTCGCTCGAGACCTCGCCCCTGTCCGCGCCGCGCTCGTCGTGGCCGTCGTCCGCCGGCTCGTCGGCCATGGCCGCCTTGCGCTCGGCGCGATCGCCGGGGTCGAGCTCGAGCACGGCGGGGCAGCGGTCCGCGCACCAGCGCCACGCCCGCTTCACCTGCTCGGGGCCGAACTCGGGATCGGCCGCCGCCGCGAAAGCGGCCGTCACCCGATCGAGGTCGGTGAGCACGTCCGCCCAGAAGGCCAGCGTGCCGCGCGAGTCGCGCCGCGCCCGCGCGTCGTCCTTGAGCTCCGCCGCGCGCTCCTCGAGGAGGTGCAGCATCGCCGGGTGGGTCTTGTAGCGGGTGACCACCGAGGGCGTGTTCTCCTCGACCGGCGCCTCGAGCCAAGGGAACGCGCGCTTCCGGGCGGCGCGCGCCCACTCGGAGAACGTCTCGACCGCGATGCCGGCCAGGCCGAGCGCGGGGAGCGCCTCGCTGATGTACGCGCGGAGCGCGGGGCTGCCGACGATGACGAGCATCTTGTCGGCCGTGAAGCGGCGGCCGCCGTTGTAGGCGAGGAACGCGAGCCGGTGGACGCCGATCGTCGTCTTGCCGCTGCCGGCGCCGCCCTGGATGACCACGATGCCGGAGTCCGGCTTCGAGATGAGCTCGAACTGCCTCGGATCCAGGAGCGCGGCGATCTCGGGCAGGTGCCGGTCCTCGCGGGCGTGGAACGTCGCCCCGGTCCCGAGCCCGCCGCGCGCGGCGGCCGCGCCCGCGAGCGCTATGTCGCGCATGTCCTCGGGGCGCACGGCGCTGCCCTGCCCGCCGGAGAGCTCGGTCGCCCGCGTCGCGATCTCGCGGAAGCCGCCCGAAGGCCCGCGCACGAACGTCCCCTGCGGCGCCGAGATCCTGTAGAGCTCGCCCTCGTCGATGGTCACGGTGCGCCGCACGAGCACAGTGCCCTCGACCTCGCGCTCGCCGAAGGTCTCCTCGTAGTCCGCGCCCTCCTCGTAGCGGTAGTAGATCTGGCTGACGGGCGCGTGGCGCCAGTCGACGATCCGCACGCCCGCGCTCGCGTCGACGAGCGTCGTGCGCCCGATGAGCACGTCGCGCTCTGGACGGCCCTTCTCCCGCAGGCGCAGGTGGCCGAAGTAGGGCGCCTTCGGATCGACGGGCTCGACGACGTTCTCGTTCCGCCGCGCGGCGATCCCTTGCAGCCGCTCCATCTGCTGCACCAGCGCCGGTACGTCCTCCAGCCGGGCCGCCGCGATCTGATCGCGCAGCGAGAGGAGCTGCTCCTCGTAGTTCTCGATGGGCGGCGGCCGCGACGGCTTGGTCGCGGCGGTGGCGAGGTGCGCGGTCACGCGGGCGAGCAAGGCCTCCTCCTCGCGCACGATCGCCTCGCCGTGCTCGCTCAGCCGGGCGCCTGACGCGCCGTCCGCGGGGCCAGGTTGACCGGCTTGGTTGACCTGGCTGATCGCGGCCGTGGTGGCGATGGTGGCCGAGGCCGGCTCGGTGGACTGCTCTTCGGTGTGCGTTGGGGTCGTGGAGCGATTCGCGGTCACGGGAATGCCGATGCGATGATCAGGTGACAGGCTGAGCAGGAGCGTCAGCGCGCCAGACATCCGTCGAGGCCCGCTGACGCAGGAGGGTCGGACCTATTGACCGATCCGGCACAGCTCCGCAACCGTCGCGTGGGGTCCCCCACGTCCGTGGCGCCTCGGCGAGGCGAGACGCCACGCGGGCGCCCTTGATGCGTAACGCGCCCCGCGGCCGCCGGTCGATCCGCCGCGGGCGGTGGCGTTCTGGATTGAGGTCGCGAGGGTGAACGCCTTAAAAGGCGGCGATGCAAAATAGCGCGACCCGGTCCGACCGCCTCCTCGAGCTGATTCTCTTCTCGCTGCGGGATCGCGGGGCGCTCTGCGCGCTGATCCTCGCGACCTACCGCGTCGAGCTCACCTGTCTGCTCGACCGCGTCTCTTCCGGATCGATCGGAGACGACGACGATGATCGCGAGGTCGAGGCATACGTCCGGAGGGAGCGCGCGGCCGGCTCCCCGGCGCGCGCGCGTCGCGCAGCGCCCAGGATCAGCGAGGAGGATGCGTTCCTCGTCTACGATCTCGCCGGGTGCATCGCCGAGGTGGCGGCCGCTGCCCGCCTGCCGGTCGTCCGCCGCGACGCGCTCACCCTCCGCGAGAGGGCGGCCGAGGTGCACGCCGGGGGCGAGCGCGCTGAGCGGGACATGCTCGCGGCCGGGCTCAGGGTGATCGATCGCATCCTCGACGCGGCGCGCGCGCAGCCCGCGCCGCGGAGCGAGCCCGCGAGCAAGGACCTGAACTGATAGCGGCCGGCGGGCTGCGCGCCTGGCGCCTCGATCCCGGCCCGCGAGCTCCGTCCGCAACTCAATCGCAAGGAAGGATGCGCGGCGCATGCACCTCTGGATGACGACGCCGTGGAGCTGCGGCGCGAGCCCTGGTCGTGAGCGGCGGTGCGTGCACGCCGGGCGCTCCATCGCTGGCTTGCTCCCTGCACGAGGTGCCGCCGCGGGGCGCGCGGCCTCGGTCCCTGGGACCACCTTCGCCGCCCGGCTGGTCGCGCCCGCGCTGAGGACGACATGAGCATCCCCTGCGCCGGCTCTCTCTCTGCGCCGCGATCGCCGCGAAGCCCGCTCTGGCGCGCGGCCGCGAGCGCCCCGATGCGCGTCTCCTTCGCCGGAGGAGGCAGCGATCTGCCGGGCGTCGCCCGGCAGGACGGCGGGCGCGTCGTGGGCGCGGCGATCGATCTGCGCGTCCGCGTGAGCGTGGAGCCGTTCGATCGAGGCTGGGTGCGGATGGAGCTCGCCGCGAGCGGCCAGGCAACGCCGGCCGAGGGCGGTGGAGCGGGCGATGCGGCGGCGGGTGGCGCGAAGGCGAGCGCGCTGCGCGTCGTCACGAGGCGCCGCTCGGAGCCGCCGCGCGACGATCTCGCGTTCCGCCTGATCGAGGCGGCGCTGGCCGCGACGGGCGTGGACGACGGGGTCGCGCTCCGGGTCGAGACCGAGATGTCGCCGGGCGCTGGCCTCGGCGGCAGCGCGTCCGCGGCGGTGGCGGCGCTCTTCGCGCTGCGCGCCTCGGTCGGCGAGGCGGCCGCGCCGGAGGAGCTGGCGCGCGAGGCGGTCGCGATCGAGCGCGAGCGCCTGTACAACGCGTGCGGCGCGCAGGACCAGGTGTTCGCTGTCTTCGGCGGGCTGCTCGATCTCGCCTTCGACGCCCGCGGCTGCTCGGGCGTGCGGCCGCTCGCGATCGGCTGCCCGGATCTCGTGCCCGCCCTCTCCGCCGGGCTGCTGCTCGTGGACACCGCGGTGCGGCGCGTGTCGGGCGAGGTGCTGGACCGGGTGGACGCCGGCGCGGCGTGCGACGCGAAGGCCGAGCTCGTCGCCGCGGCCGGTGAGGTCGCCCGCGGCTTCGAGCTCGGCTCGCTCGCGCTGGTGCTCTCGGGCATGCGCCGCGGCGCCGCCGCGAAGGTGCGCCTCTCGGCGATGGCGAGCGCGATCGCGGTGTCCCTGCAGCAGCGGCTCGACGGGCTCGGGGTCGAGGTCCTCCGGATGTGCGGCGCCGGCGGCGGCGGGCACATCGTGCTGTGGGCGCCTCCCGAGCGTCACGCGCGCATCCTGGACGCGCTCGGGCCGTGCCTCGTGCGGCGGCCTGCGCTCGGGGCGCCGGGCGTGCGGCTCGACCCCGGGTGAGCGCAGCCGGGCAGAGGCCGGCGGGGAGAGAGAATGGGGAGGAAGAGAAACCGCCAGGGCGCCCCCTGCTCATCGCGCGGCCCTGCCGGCCGCACGTGCCCCTCTCTCGCGCGGCGCGTTCTGGACTGATCGTTCCAGAACGCGCGGCCCCTGCCGGCCGCACGTGCCCCTCTCTCGCGCGGCGCGTTCTGGACTGATCGTTCCAGAACGCGCGGCCCTGCCGGCCGCACGTGCCCCTCTCTCGCGCGGCGCGTTCTGGACTGATCGTTCCAGAACGCGCGGCCCCTGCCGGCCGCACGTGCCCCTCTCTCGCGCGGCGCGTTCTGGACTGATCGTTCCAGAACGCGCGGCCCCTGCCGGCCGCACGTGCCCCTCTCTCGCGCGGCGCGTTCTGGACTGATCGTTCCAGAACGCGCGGCCCCTGCCGGCCGCACGTGCCCCTCTCTCGCGCGGCGCGTTCTGGACTGATCGTTCCAGAACGCGCGGCCCCTGCCGGCCGCACGTGCCCCTCTCTCGCGCGGCGCGTTCTGGACTGATCGTTCCAGAATGCGCTGCACGCGCGAGGACGGCTGGGCCCGAGCATGGGGACAGCCCGCGCCGCGCGACGGACAGCAGCTCCTCGGGCCGGGCAGCTCGTCCGACCTGCCGCGCAGCCAGGGACCCAGCGACGAACTCGGGCGACGAGGTGCTAGGCGCTCGTCCTGAGGCGGGACTTGCGCGCGCCGCGCTCGAGCGCGAGCGCGATGAGGCGCTCGATCAGCGTGCGCGGGGGGATGCCGCTCGCCTCCCAGAGCTTCGGGTACATCGAGATCGCCGTGAAGCCGGGGATGGTGTTGATCTCGTTCACGTAGAGCGAGCGGTCCGGGGCGAGGAAGAGGTCGACGCGGGCCATCCCCGATGCCTCCAGCGCGCGGAAGGTGCGGAGGGCGAGGAGCTGCACGGCGTTCGCCTCGGCCGGGGAGAGGTCGGCGGGGATGCGGATCGTGGCGCCGTCGGCGTCGATGTACTTCGCGGCGTACGAGTAGAAGCCGTCGGCGTGGCCGACGACGATCTCGCCGGGCACCGAGGCGATGGGGTCGTCGTCGCCGAGGACGGAGCACTCGATCTCGCGCACGCCCTCGATGCCCTGCTCGCAGACGATCTTCAGGTCGAACTCGAAGGCGTGCTCGACCGCCGCCTCGAGCTCGGAGCGCGCGGTCACGCGCCGGACCCCGACGGACGAGCCGAGGTTCGCGGGCTTGACGAAGATCGGACCGAAGCCGCCGCGCCCGGCGGAGGACAGGCCGGCGATCTGCTCGAGGCACGCGCCGCGGTCGCGCTCCCACGCGGCGCGGCGCAGCGCGACGTGGGGCACGATCGGGATCTCCGCCTCGCGGAGCAGGCGCTTCATCACGTCCTTGTCCATCCCCACGGCAGAGCCGAGCACGCCGGAGCCGACGTAAGGGACGCCGGCGAGCTCGAGCAGGCCCTGGACGCACCCGTCCTCGCCCGTGGGCCCGTGCAGGACGGGGAACACCACGTCGATCGGCGAGCGCGCGCCGCCGGGCACGGCGAGCGTGGCCTCGCCCTCAGGGCCCGGGTGGGCGTCGAGCGCGATCTCCGGCATGGCCTCGTTCAGCCTGGCGAGGCGGGGGTCGCGCGCCCCGCTGAGGAGCAGCGCCTCCTCCTGGAGCAGCCAGCGGCCGGACTTGTCGATGCCGATGAGCACTGGCTCGAAGCGGTCGCGGTCGAGCGCCTCGACGACGAAGCGCGCGGAAAGGAGGGAGATCTCGTGCTCGGCCGAGCGCCCGCCGAACAGCACGGCGACGCGCACCTTCGCGGGGTTCCGCATGGCGGCACCCTAGCCGTGATCGCGCGCGGGGGCGAAGAAGCCGGCTACTCGAACGGGGCGAAGAAGCCGGCTCCTCGAGGAAGACGGCTACTCGGAGAGGACGCGGAACGACGTGCGGACCGTCGCCATCGCGACGCGCGCGATGTGGCCGTCGGCGAGCTCGACGTCGACGGCGGTGAGCCGGCCCTGCTTCTCGATGAGCCTGGCGACGCTCACCCTGGAGCCCCTGGCGACCTCGGCGCGCGCGACCTTGACGTCCGCGAGGGCCTCCAGCTGAACGCCGACGGCGATGCCGCTCGACACCTTCGCCGGCGCCTCCTCGGCGGCTTCCGCCGCTCCGCCGGGGACGACCACGGCGAGCGCCGCGACGACCGCAACGATGAGGCTGCCAGCCGTGCTCCTTCGAGTGCGGATGAGCATCGGGGACTGAGTCTACGCGGAATGTGGGCGATGTCACCTGCGTTGTCGCTCGATCCGGAGCTCCGTCCAGGGGGCGCATCACGACGACACCGAGCGCGGCTGTCGGCACAGAGCCACAGCGGCGCATCGCCCACCTGGAGCGCGGCCCCCGGCGCGGACTCCGGAGCGAGGAGCTCCGCGCGGCGGCGCCGCCGCGCCGGCGTGCTCCGCGACGAGATATCGAGCTCGGCAAAATGGGCCCCAATGCGCGGTCCTCGCTCGTGTCCGATAGAAGCGAGGAGGCATGATGAAGTCGCGATCGCTCTTTTCAATCACAGCCGCGCTGCTGTTTCTCTGCGTCTCTATCCCCGAGGCCGCTGCGCAGGACAAGACGCCGGCCAAACAAGACAATTACAGCTACACGTTCACGGACGATCTTCTCGATGCCTCGAACAGCGCCGCGACCGGCGCCATGCTCCAGGTCCGGCAGCTCGGGCGCCGTGACAGGCTGCTCCGCCCGAGGCTCCACTTCGTTCCGGAGATGCTCAAGTCCGTCGAATCGATGTGACGGGCACGCGCTGGGATCACCTCAGCCCAATGCGCGGCTCGCCCGCTCGGCGAATGGATTGCAATCCCGATTTCCGAGAGCCGTTGTTCGGTGGGCTCGTTCACAAACGGAGCCGTGGCATTTCTCACGAATCCCGGATACGACCTCGACATGCCCTCAAGGAGTGGAGAAGCCATCGAGGTTTCAGGGGTCACGCTGGACGTGCTCGTCCATCAAGGGATCGAGACGGCTCTGTATCGAGGTCGTCGGGGAGACGGCGCGCCCGTCGCCGTCAAGGTCACACAGAGCGATTACCCGACCTTCCGCCAGCTCGCCCGGCTCCGGCGAGAACACGCGATCTTGCGCGATCTCACCATGCCGGGCGTGCCGCGGGCGCTCGACCTCCTCCCGCATGGCCGCGGTCTCGCGCTCGTGCTCGAGGACCTCGGCCCGACGAGCCTCGCCGATCTGATCGCGAGGCGCGGGCGGCTCGATGCGAAGACGACGCTGCGCATCATGGCGCCGCTCGTGCGCACGCTCGACGCGCTCCACCGGCGGCATATCCTCCACAAGGACATCAAGCCGCGCAACGTGATGATCGACGAGGCGACGCTCTCGCCGCGCCTGATCGATTTCGGCATCGCCGCCCGCCTGGCCCAGGAGACCCAGGAGGCTTCGGCGATGGAGGGGCTGGAGGGGACGCCTGCGTACATCGCGCCGGAGCAGACGGGCCGGATGAATCGACCTGTCGACCGGCGCTCGGATCTGTATGCGCTCGGCGTGACGCTCTACCACATGCTGACCGGGGCGACGCCGTTCCAGGCCGCGGACGCGACGGAGGCGATTCACGCGCACCTGACGCGGGTGCCGGCGCCGCCGCACGCGGTCGTCAAGGACGTGCCGCGCGGCCTGTCCGACGTCGTGATACGACTCCTGGCGAAGGCCCCGGAAGATCGCTACCAGAGCGCGAGGGGGCTCCTTTCGGATCTGGAAGAGTGCCAGCGGCGGCTCGATGCGAGCGGGACCGTGGCGCCATTCCCGCTGGGTCGGGACGACCTTGTGGAGGACGTCGTGCTGCCCGATCGGCTCGTGGGTCGCGAGGCCGAGCTCGACGCGCTCAAGGCCGCGCTCGACCAAGCGCGATCCGGCGCGGCCACCCTTGCGCTCGTGGCGGGCCCGCCCGGCATCGGCAAGTCGGCGCTCGTGCGCGAGCTCTGTGCGAAAGAGGCGCGCGAGGCGTACTTCGCGCCTGGCAAGTTCGACGCGATGGCGAGGAGCATGCCGCTCTCGGCGTTCTCGCAGGTGATCCGCGCGCTCGTGCGGCAAGCGTTGGTCGAGCCGCCCGACACCCTCCTGGCGAGGAAGCACGCCATCGAGGCCGCGCTCGGCCAGAGCGGGCGGGTCGTGACCGACCTCTGCCCGGAGCTCGAGCTCGTGATCGGGCCGCAGCCGCAGCTGCCGGCGGCCGGTGCGAGCGAGGCGAAGAACCGCCTGGCGCTCCTGATCCGACGCTTCCTGTCCGTCTTTTCGCGTGCGGACGCCCCGCTGGTCGTGTTCTTCGACGACCTGCAGTGGGCGGACCTGGCGTCGCTCGACCTGCTCCGCCGCCTGCTCACCGATATGGATACGCACCACCTGTGCGTGGTCGGCGCCTACCGCGACGAGGAGGTGGACGCCGCGCACCCGCTCACCGCGACCATAGGCACGCTGCGCGAGGCGGGGATCGAGCCGTTCGAGGTCACGCTGGGGCCGCTGCCGCCCGCGGCGGTGACGGCGATCGTGGCCGAGGCGCTGCACGCGGACCTCGGGCGAGCCGAGCCGCTCGCGGCCCTGATCGGGGACAAGACGCACTCGAATCCGCTCTTCCTCGGCCAGTTCTTGCGCGAGCTCGAGAGCGACGGGCTGCTCCGCTTCGACCCCGAGGCGCGCGGGTTCGCCTGGGACCTCGCGCGCGTCAAGGGCGCGATGGTCACCGACAACGTGCTCGCGCTGATGACGCGCAAGATCGAGCGGCTCGCGCCCGCGACGCGACGCGCCCTGATGTGCGCGTCGTGCATCGGCGCGTCGTTCGATCTCCGCACGCTCGCGACGATCGTCGAGAGATCGCCATGGACCGTCGCCGCGGATCTGCGGGAGGCGCTGCGCGAGGGGCTGGTCCAGCCGCTCGGCGGCAACTACCGGCTGCTCGAAGGGGCCGGGGACGCGCTCGAACCGATGGACGTCGCGGTCCCGTACCGCTTCCTGCACGACCGGGTGAAGGAGGCCTGCTACGCGCTCGTGCCCGAGGCGGAGCGGCCGGCGGTGCACCTCGCCATCGGCCGGCTGCTCATGGCGCGCGGCGACGGGGCCCGGGGCACAGCCGGCTTGTCCGGCGGAGCCCCGGATGTCAGCCGGGCCCGGGGCACAGCCGGCTTGTCCGGCGGAGCCCCGGATGTCAGCCGGGCCCGGGGCACAGCCGGCTTGTCCGGCGGAGCCCCGGATGTCAGCAGGGCCCGGGGCACGGCCGGCTTGTCCGGCGGCGCCCCGGATGTCAGCGAGCAGGTGCCGGACGAGGACCTGCTCGAGGTCGTGCGCCACCTGAACCTAGGCGCGCGGGACATCACGGACGAGGCCGAGCGCATGGACGTCGCGCGGCTCGATCTGCGCGCCGGCCGGCGGGCCATGGCCGCCGCGGGCTTCGAGGCGGCGGCGAGCCTCTTCGCGGCGGGCCGGGCGCTCGCCTCCGAGGAGGGGTTCTCGCGCGATCACGAGGTGTGCTTCGCGCTGTGGCTCGAGGGGGCCGAGGCTGAATACCTCCGCGGCGCGTTCGAGGAGGAGGCGGCGCTCACGACCACGGCGCTCGCGCGGGCGAAGAGCGCGCACGAGCGCGCGCGCGTGCACGGCACCCGGGCCCGGGCCCTGTACACGCGTGGCCTTTATGCCGACGCGGTGCGCGAGGGGCTCAAGGGGCTCGCGGAGCTCGGCGTGAAAGTCCCCGAGGATCCGGCCATGCAGCAGGCCGCCCTCATGGAAGGGATCCAGGAGGTCGATCGGCTGCTCGCGGGCCGCTCCCCCGAGGCGCTCGTCGATGCCCCGATGAACGAGGATCCGGAGGATCGCCTGATCTTCACGCTGATGAAGGAGCTGTACGTGGTCGCGTACTACGTGGACCAGTCGCTCTACGGGCTCTTGCTCGTCGAGATGGTCCGCCGCTCGCTTGCGCGAGGGAACGTGGAGACCAGCGCGATCCCGTACGCCTATTACGGCTTCCTCCTGGGCCCGGCGATGGGGCGCCACGCCGACGGGTACGCTTTCGGCAGGCTCGCGATCGCGCTGTGCGAGCGGTGGAAGAGCCCGGCCCTCGCCGCCCACGCGTTCATGGTGTTCAGCCACTTGCTGTACGTGGGCGAGCCGCTCCGCAACGCGCGGGGCTATGGAACACGGCAGCTGGAAGCCGCGCTGGAGGCCGGGGACAGCGCCGCCGTCGGCATGTGCTACGGCCTGCCGCCGCTGCTCCTCGGCGCGGGCGTTCCGCTTGAGGAGGTAGCAGCCGAGGCCGATCGGTGCTTCGCGGCCGTGCGGCGCACGAAGAACACGGTCGCGATCGCGGACCTCACCGTGACGCGGCAGCTCCTCGCCGCTCTGACCGGAAAGACCCGGGGCCGGACGAGCCTGGACAGCGACGACGTGGTGCTCAGCGAGGAGCTCGAGAAGCTCAACGAGAAAGAGCACCCGAGGACATTTTATCACGAGCGCGCGTACCGTCTCTTCCTGCACGTGCTCTACGGCGAGCACGAGGCCGCGCTCGCGGCGGCCGCGGGCGCGGCGCGGTGGGCCGGGAGCGTCATAGGCCAGCACTGGGAGGTGAACGCCGCGTTCCTGGAGGCCCTCGCGCGGACCGGGCTCGCGCGCTCGGCGGCGGAGCCCGAGGCGCGCAAGGAGCACGAGGCCGCGATCGAGCCTCTGAGGGCCCGGCTCGACGCGCTCGCCCGGAGCTGTCCGAGCAACTTCCGGCACAAGGTCGCGCTCCTCGACGCGGAGCTCTGCGCGCTGCGGGGCGAGCGCTGGGAGGCGATGGAGCAGTACGACCAGGCCATCGAGCTCGCGCGGGAGCATGAGTACGCGCAGGACGAGGCGATCGCGCACGAGCGGTGCGGCCGGTTCCTGATCTCCCTCGGCCGCGAGCGGGCCGCCCAGGGGTACCTCGCCGACGCCTTCCGTGGTTACTTGCACTGGGGCGCGACGGCCAAGGCCGAGGCGCTCCTCTTCGAGTTCCCCAGCCTCGCCGTGCGTATCAGCAAGCGCGACGCCAGCTCGCAGGGCAGCACGTCGGAGTCGGCGACGTCCCAGACGACGCTCCTCGGTCGGACCACGGTAGGGAGCCTGCGCGACGCCGCGCTCGTGCTGCGCGCGGCGCAGATGATCGCGGGCGAGCTGGTGCTCTCCCAGGTGATCAGCCGCCTCATGCGGCTCGTGCTCGAGAACTCGGGGGCGGAGCGAGGCGTCCTGCTCCTTTCGCGCGACGACCGGCTCTTCGTGGAGGCGGCGTTCCGGGCCTCGTCCGAGCCGATCGAGGTGGTGCAACGCCGGCCCCTCGAGGACGAGCCGGACATCGCGCAGCAGGCGGTGCGCTACGCGTGGCGCACGCGCGAGGTGCTGGTGCTCGAGGACGCCCCGGGCGACCCGCGCTTCGTGTCGGACCCGTACCTCGTGGGGCAGAGGACGCGCTCGCTGCTCTGCCTGCCGGTGAGCAGCCAGGGGCGCGCGGCGGGGATCCTTTATCTCGAGAACAGCGTGACCGCGGGGGTGTTCACCGCGGTGCGGGTGGAGCTGCTCGGGCTGCTTGCGTCGCAGGCGTCGATCGCCATCGAGAACGCGCTGCTCCTCGAGGGAATCCAGGCGGCCAACGAGGAGGTCCGCCTCGCGAACACCCGGCTCGAGCGGGAGGTCGAGCAGCGGACACGCGAGCTCGAGCGCTCGAACGCCGAGCTCGCGCGCGAGCTCGACGATCGGAAGCGCGCCGAGGCGGAGCGCGCCGCGCTCCAGGAGCAGGTGGTCGAGGCGCAGAAGGCCCGGCTGCTGGAGCTGATGGCGCCGCTCTTGCCGATCCGCGAGGACGTGCTGGTGATGCCGATCATCGGCACGGTGGAGGCGGAGCGGGCGGCGCAGATCATGGAGGTGGCGCTCGCGGGGGCGCAGCAGACCGGCGCGCGGGCGCTGATCCTGGACATCACCGGGATGCGGTACGTGGACACGGACGTCGTGGGCGCGCTCGTGTCGGTGGCGAACGCGCTGCGTCTGCTCGGCACCGAGCCGCTGTTCACCGGCATACGACCCGAGGTGGCGCGGACGATGGTGGAGCTCGGCGTGGATCTCCAAGCGATGACGACGCTGTCGACGCTTCGGGCGGGAATCGCGCGCGCACTCTCGGGGTCGGCGATTCCAATGAGGGGCGAGGGGCTCCGGCCCGCGCGCTGAGATCACTCACACCAGGATCGGGGAGTGATCCGGGGCTTGTTGCTCGCCGTGGTCAACGAGGCTCCCTCTCCCGGGCGGATGGCGCGCGCGCCAGGCGCCCCGCCCCGGGACATCGAGGCTTGTTGCTCTGTTCGTACCCGCTCCGCCGACTGCGTTTTTGACATGGCCAGTTTCGGCTGCACGCTACGCGTCGTCCCCGCGCACGTGGGGTGAAACGTGGTTTTGGTACCGCGCCGCCCCGTCGACGGCTAGCTAGCTGGCGCTGCCCCGCGAGCGCTTCGCCGACACGCGCCGGCCTCGAGTCTCGTCGTGGAGGGACTCGAGCGCCTCCGCGAGCGCGACATCGTCGGTCGCGTCGGCGACGCGCTCGATCCCGCTGCGCGTCTCGGGGTTGGCCATGGATGCGGCGGCGATCCTGAGCCGCTGTCGCGCCCGATCCTCGTCGATACGGTAGAGCGCGACGGCGGCTGCGGGGGACATCCTTCATCGTATCCGGGTGCTGGAGCGAGAAGGTGCGCGCTCCCTGCTCTCCCTCCGCCTCGCTCGGCTCTCCTCTCCTGTCGCCCACCGCAAGCCTCCCGCTGCCCCTACTGGAGCACCCAGATTCCGACGCCGCGGAGCGACACCAGCACGCCGACCGGCAGCGAGCGGTACGCGACACCCACTCCATCCACCGAGAAATCGCTGCGCCGGAGCGGCAGCAGCCCGGCGGCGCCGACGTCCAGGCCGAGCGGACCTGCCAGGCTCGCCAGCGACAGCTCGAGCGGCACCGCCAGCCACGCCTTCTCCGCGACGTCATTCCGCGTATAGCCGCTCGCCGCCACCGTCAGCTGGCCTGCGTGAATGCCGGAGCACACATCCAAGCGCAGCGCCGCCGAGCCCGCGACAGCGAAGCAGGCGCGCACAACGCCGCCGAGCATCGTTTCCCGGAGCTCGCCCGGTCCGTGTTTCAGTGTCTGAGGAACGAGCCAGAGCGCGCCAATCGCCGCTCGAAATTGCGCCCCGCCGATGCCGAGCTCCGCGGAGAGCGCGGGAGCGAAGGGGCGCACCACGCCGAACAGGCCGGTGGCGCCGGCCGCCAGCGTGAGCCGCGTGAGGGCGCGCTCCGAGCGAGGAACCTCGCCCTCCGGCGCGCCGCCGCCGGCTCCCGCGGGCTCGGGCCGCGCGAGCGCCGTCTCCGCCGGAGCTTCGGGCGAAGGCGCCGGCGCCTCGAGGGCAGGCGCCGGCGGTTCCGGGGCAGGCGAGGGCCCGGCGACCGGTTCGGCGTCGGGAGCTTGCAAGGACGGCTCCCGCGCGTCGGAGTCGAGCAGCAGCACGAGCGTCACTGCCGTCGCCTGCTCGAGCCCGGCGCAGCTGCGGCCGCGATCGCGCAGCTCGCGCGCGCCGCTCCCGCTGCGGATGGACGCACGGAAGCCGTCAGCGTCCCGGGTGAACTCGACGAGGTAGGCGCCGCTCGCCCCCGTCTCCGGTCGACCGCGCAGCCGCTCGACGCGCTCGATGAGACGGGCCGCATCCGGACAGGCCTCGGCGCCAGCACCGCGCGTCACGCTCAGAAACGGCTCGGTTTGTGCCCTGGCAGTCCCCGCAGCGGCCAGGATCGCACAACAGACCACGAAAAGAGCGCGAACCCTCCGCATAGGGACGACGCGAGAGTAGCCGCCGCTCGGTGCACGCGCATTTTTTTGTGATCGTCTCGGGCCGGCGTCCCCACTAGGTGGCCGAGTGGTATCGTCCCTGCACAATTCCGCGCCCGAGCTTGCGGCGTCTGTTCGTCTCGTTCGCTGGCAGGTCACCCGGACGTCACGGGCATGAGCACACCGGACCCGAAGTTTCGAGCCCTCTATGACGCGCATTTCAGCTTCGTCTGGTGCTCGCTCAGGCGTCTTGGGGTACGCGAGGCGGACGTGCTCGACCTGGCGCAGAAGGTGTTCTTGACTGCGCATGTCAAGCTCCCCGAGTTCGAAGGTCGGTCGCTCGTCACGACATGGCTCTTCGGCATCTGCCAGCGGGTGGCGAGCGACTACCGTCGCTCCGCGCGCTTTCGGCGCGAGGTCACGACGGACGCCGCAGAGATGGACCTCTACGGCGGCGCGTCCGAGGATCTTGCGCTCAGCGCGGAGTCGCGGCAGCGCGCGCAGGAGGCAGAAGCCATCTTGAACAAGCTGCCGGAGCCGCAGCGCCTCGTGTTCGTCCTGTTCGAGCTCGAGGAGATGTCGGGTCAGGACATCGCGGATCTGCTGGGAATCTCGGTCGGCACGGTACGCTCGCGCCTTCGCCTGGCGCGCGAAGCGTTCTCGCGCGAGGTCAAGCGCCTCGCCTTGGCACAAGGCACGGCCCGAAAGGAGGCGGTGTGATGGGGGATCCGGAACGGCTGCTGAGCGCCAGGAGCGGAGCGGACCCGCTCGCGCGGGAGCTCCTCGGGAGCGTGCGCCACATGGGTCCGCCCGAGGGCGCAAAGGAGCGCGCGTGGCGCGGCATCGCAAGCCAGCTGCCGGCGGCGGCGGTCGTCGGCGTCACGGCGGGCGCCAGCGCGGCTGCTGCCAAGAAGGCGGGCGTCGGTTCGTTGTTGTCGTCGGCGTTCGCGGTCAAGGCAGCGGCGGTGCTCGTGAGCGGCGGCCTGGCGCTCGGCGGAGGCTACTGGGCGCTCTCGCCGTCGGCCGATTCGCCTGCGCCCACCCGCGCGGCGGGCCCGGAGCAAGCGCCGGCGGCGGCGCCTCAGGCGCCGGTGGCATCGGCCGCGGAGCCTGCGCCACGCCCCGAGCCGCGACCGGAGGAGGTACAGACCGAGGGGGAGCCGAGCCGGCGGCCGAGCGGACCGAAGCCGACCGAGACCGATCTGCTGCGCGCGGAGAGCGCGCTGCTCATGGAGGCGCGCGCCAAGCTGCGCTCCGGGGATGTGGCGGCGGCTGCGGCGCTCCTCGAGCGCTTGCGCGTGCATTTCCCGAAAGGCGTGCTCCGGCAGGAGCGCGAGGTGCTGGCCATCGACGTGCTGGCCGCGCGCGGCAACGTGCAGGACGCGAAGCGGCGCGCCCAGGCCTTCGTCAAGCAGTATCCCAGGAGCCCTCACAGCGCGAAGCTGAAGCGGTTCCTGGATCAGCCGTGAAGCGCTGGTCCACCGCTCTTGTCGCGGCGCTCGGCTACCTCGCGGCCTCCGGGTGTGACGCGGAGATCACCTCGGTCGGCGCCTGGACGCCGGTCGTGTCCGGATCGTCTTATATCGAGGCGGAGCTCGGAGAGCTGACCGAAGGCTTCACCGTAGGCGAAGATAGCCGCGCTTCCGAGGGCCGTTTCATCGTGCCCCCCGGCGGGATGAGCTCGGACGAGGCGCCGGGGCCCGCGCGCGCTCGCTACCGCTTCGAGGTGCCGAGCCGGGCAGAGTACGTGATCTGGGGGCGGATCCACGCTCCGAGCGCCATCAACAACCGCTTCTGGTTCCAGGTGGACGGCGGGGAGTGGTACCTCTGGCGCATCAGCGCCGGCGAGATCTGGTTCTGGGACGATCTCCACGACGACGTTCGCTATGGCGAGCCGCTCCGCTTCTCCCTCGCGGCGGGGACTCACGATCTCGTCATCGCGAACGCCGTCGACGGCGTCTGGCTGGATCGGCTGTACTTCACGCCGGACGGCGACGAGCCTCCGGGCAACGACACGCCGTGCGATCCGCCGCATTCGATCGAGGTCGGCGGTGAATGCCTCCCGAGCTGCGGCGCCTTGAAGGGAACCGAGTGCGGCGCCGTCGCGTGCGCCGGGCGCGAAGCGCTCGAAGCCTACGATTGCTCGGTGTGCTGTCGCATCGAAGGACCGTGAGCCGACGCGCTCCCCCTCTCGCCGCTCCGGGGTCGGAGCTCGCCGCCCGGAGCACACCTGTTCGCACCCGATCGAAGCTCCTCCGCGTCTCGCTGAAGAAAAAGAGTGATCGCGCCCGAGCGGCTCTGCCACCGACCCGGAGTAGCCGGTAGCCCGAGCGGAGCCATGAATGACTACATCATCGATTGATAAGTCCACCGCTCACGGAAGCGTGGGTTTGCTCGCCCTGGCGTTCGCGCTGTCGGCGTGCATCGGCAACCTGGGCGGCGGCGACGGCTCGCCGCCCGCGGACGACACGGGCGGCAGCTCGAGCAGCGGTGGCTCGGGGTCGATGGGCCCCGGCGAGACGCTGGCGTGCGACGCGGACGTCGTCGATCCGGGGCCTTCGCCGATGCGCCTGCTCTCGCGGGAGCAGTACCTGAACACCGTGCGCGACCTCGCCGGTGACGTGCCCGGCCTGGAGGAGGCGCTCGGTCCCGCGAACGAGGCGTCGGCGTTCGGCCTCTTGCAGCCGGACGTGACGCAGGTCGAGCTCGAGCACTTCCAGGCTGCGGCGGACGCCATCGCCGCGGCGATCGTCGGCGACCCGACGACGCTCGACGAGGTGGCGCCGTGCGAGGGCGGAGCCGAGCCGCTCGAGTGCGCGCGCCGGACGGTCGTGACCTTCGGCGCCCGCGCCTACCGCGCGCCGATCACGGACGCGGCGGACATCGAGCGACACCTGCAGCTCTTCAGCTTCGGCGCGGAGACGAGCTACGAGCACGGGATCGAGCTCCTGCTCCGCGGCATGCTGCAGTCGCCGCGCTTCCTGTACCGCGTCGAGATCGGCACCTCGGAGAAGGTGGGCGATCGGGCCGTGAAGCTCTCTCCGTACGAGGTGGCCGCCCGCCTCTCCTACATGCTGTGGGGCACCCTGCCGGACGCCAGGCTGAACCAGGCCATCGCCGATGGCAGCCTGACCAGCAAGGAGGGTATCGCGGCGCAGCTCGGCTGGATGCTCGAGGACGAGCGCGGCAAGGAGCTTGTCCATCGCTTCCTCGGCAGCTGGACGCACCTGAACGGCCTGTATAGCGTGGTGAAGGACGAGGGCGCCTTCCCCGAGTGGCAATCGCGGTCGTTCCGCGAGTCGCTGCGCGGGCAGGCCGACGCCTTCTTCGATCACGTGCTCCGCGACGAGGGCGGCAAGCTGAGCGCGCTCTTCACCTCGACGACGGTCTTCTACAACAAGGACCTGGGCGGGTATTACGGCGTCACCGGCGACGACTCCTTCCAGGCGCTGGAGCGCACGGACGGCACCGCCTCGGGCATCCTGACGCTCCCGGCGCTGCTCGCCATTCAGGCGAAGCCCGCCGAGAGCTCGCCGATCTATCGCGGGAAGTTCGTGCGCGAGGCCCTGCTCTGCCAGCAGCTGCCGGCCCCGCCGGCCAACATTCCGAAGCCGCCCGAGGTCGACCAGAGCAGCTCGACCCGCGAGCGGCTGGCGCAGCACGAGGTGGACCCGGCCTGCGTCGGCTGTCACCAGCTGATCGACCCGATCGGCTTCGGCTTCGAGCACTACGACGCGCTCGGTCGCTACCGCGAGCTCGACGGCGGCGAGCCGGTCGACGCGAGCGGCAAGGTCATCGCGACCCGCGACATGGACGGCGAATTCGTGGGCGTGACGGAGCTCGGCAAGAAGCTCGCGAGCAGCGCCGAGGTGGAAGAGTGCGTGGCTCGCCAGTGGTTCCGCTTCGCGATCGCCCGCTTCGAACAGGAGATGGATGGCTGCTCGATGGAGAGCTTGCTCGAGACCTTCAGGGCCGCCGGCCAGGATCTGAACGCGCTGCCCCGCGCCGTCGTGGAGACGGACGCTTTCCTCTACCGTCGCGCGATCGACACGCACGAGCAGGAGATGCCATGAAGCGAAGAGGCCCTATCGATCTCCGGACCCAGATCAGCCGCCGCAAGCTGCTCGGCGGGTTGAGCGCCCTGACGGTCGCGCTCACGAGCCCCATCTGGCGGACCTCCACGGTGTTCGGACAGGATGCCAATCAGCCGGGCAGAAGGCGCTTCATCGGCATCTTCTCGGCCAACGGCACGGTGCAGTCGTCGTTCTTCCAGCCGGGGGACGCGCACGAAGCGCCGCTCTCGCTCGGCCCGATCCTGGCGCCGCTCGAGGAGCACAAGCACAGGATGCTGGTGCTCAAGGGCGTACACATGAACTCGACGGTCGAGGACGAGCTCGGCGTCCCGAGCGCGAACAAGCCAGGCGGCCCGCACATGAAGGGCCCTGGCGCGATGCTGACGGGCGGCTCGCTGCTCGCCGGCAGCTTCACCGGCGCGGGCGGCCCTGCCGGCTGGGCGGATCGCATCTCGGTCGATCAGGTGATCGCCAGTCGCATCGGCGGCGACACCCAGTTCCCGTCGCTCGAGTTCGGCGTGCGCATCGAGGGGCAGGAGCCGCTCCGCGTCATCTCGTACCGCGGCCCGAACCAGCCGAACATCGCGGTCGACGACCCGTTCCAGATGTATTCGCGCATCTTCGCCAACGCGGACCTGTCCGACACGGAGCTGCAGCGGCTGATCGCCGAGCGCCAGAGCGTGCTGGACTTCCTCAAGGACGATATAGGCCGCCTGCAGAAGCGCGTCAGCTCCGAGGACAAGGCCCGGCTCGAGGCGCACCTCGGCGGCCTGCGCAACATCGAGCAGCGGCTGCAGAGCTCGGCGGTCTCGTGCACGCCGCTCGCGATGCCGGAGAAGTTCGACCCGCGAGCGATGGAGAACTATCCGAAGGTCGGCCGGCTGCAGACCGACCTGATGCTGCTCGCGCACATCTGCGGCATGACCCGCGTCTCCACGTTCATGTGGGCCAACGCCGATAGCTGGCAGTACTATCCCTGGATCGGCGTGAACGAGGAGCACCACGAGCTTTCCCACGCCGGCGATGAAGACGCGGCCGCGAGCGAGAAGCTCGTGAAGATCAACGCCTGGCACAGCGAGCAGGTGAAGTACGTGCTGGATCAGCTGGCGCTCGCCAAGGAGGTGGACGGCAGCTCGGTGCTCGACAACACCCTGCTGCTCTGGGGCAACGAGCTCGGCGCCGGCAACACGCACACGTACAAGGACATCCCCTGGGTGCTCGCGGGCGGCGCGGGCGGCTACTTCAAGATGGGCCGTTACATGAAGTACGCCGATCTGCCGCACAACAACCTGCTCGTGTCGGTGTGCAATGCGATGGGCCTCGACGACGTGACCACCTTCGGCATCCCCGGCGTGTGCACCGGGGCGCTGCCGGGGCTGGTGGCCTGAGTTGGGGGGGCGCGCGTCAGCGCCTCCTTGGCCGCGGAGGGGCCGAGGAGGCGATGAACGCGCGGCGGGATTCCCCGCCCTCTTCGAGGCTACGCTTCGTCTGCGACGGGGAGCGTGCTCGTGGCCGGCGCCGGCTTGCGGCTCTTCTTCGCCGCGGCCCCGGCGACGTTCTTCCGCATGAAGTCGATAACCGGCGCCAGGACGTCCATCACCTTCCGATCGGTCTGCGCGTGCGTCTTGCCGATCCGGTAAGCCGCATAGAGCGTCTCGCGAAACTTGATGGCGGTGTAGAGCGTCGAGTCGCCGAGCTCCCCGCCGATCGGCGCGAGGCTCTCCGCGACCTTGCTGAAGAGCAGGTGCTTCTCGATGCGGTCCCGGAGCAGCGCGCTCTCGAAGCGATTCGGGTCCATCCCTTCGTCTTGGTCCGCGAGCGACTCGAACAGGGCGGGCTTCATGTCCACCACGTCGAGCACCTTGTGCAGCATGGCGTGCTCGCCGTCACGCAGCCGCGGCGCGGTCTGCCGCTGCTCCTTCGTCAGCGTCACGAGCCCCGGGAACAGGCTGTCGAGCTTCTCCCCGAGCTCGGCGGCCAGGGCCTTGGCCTTCTCGGCGCGCGCCCGGAACTCGTCGATCGGCATGTCTTCCCACGTGGTCCAGTTCGAATCCTTCTTCTTCGAGGGCATTGGTTTCTCCTCCCGTGCTTCGGTTGCAAGCGGGTACCGTAAGATGGCGTATCTGGGCTCGCAAGCATGGCTGGTCGCCGGAGCAAGAACTCCGCGCCAGGAGGAGAGCGGATGCGACGTGCGCCGGACGCAGTTGCAGCACAATCGTAGAAGAGCAGAGCGAGCGACGTCTCTTGGCGTTCGATGGGCTGCCCGGCATCTACTGCGCGGGCCTCGGTGGGCGAGGCGTGCGCCCCGCTCGATCGACGCCGGGACTAACCACGAGAAGCGCCTCCGCCCGTAGCCGCCACCTCCAGCCCAGGCTATTTCGCGACGGGCTCGAAGATCCAGTTCGTCTCGTGCTCGCTCGGGAGCGAGCGCGGACGGCATGCGACCCAGGCGCGTCCGGCTTCGTTCGCCGGGATCCGCCGATGCTCCACGTCCCTGCCGACGACCTCCATCCGGAGCTTCCCGCGCTCCCACGAAAGCCGCGCTTCCGCCCAGCGCCTGGCGCTCGCGTCGCTTGCGCTGGTATCGGGTGGCCCGACGGGGATCTTCATGTTGACGAGGTTCGGGGACCTTTCGCGCGCGAGCTTGTCATTGCAGAACGCGGTGTAAACGGTGACTCCATCGATCCGGATGCCGAGGACGCCAGCGATGGCCATCAGGCGCACGATCGCCCACTCGAGCTGTTTCTGAACGTGGGCCCAGTCCTTGTCCCCGACCGTCTTCTTGAGCTCGACGATATGCGCCTCGAACACGTCGTCCCCGCGGGAGAGCAGCAGCGCGAAATCCGCACAGACGCCCTCGCGGAGAAACTGCACGTCCTGTGGCTCAAGGCGAAGTTGAATGCAGGATGTGGCTCCGGCAAGCGAGCACGCCACGTGAACGCCCGCGTCCTCGAGCGCGGCGACGTCCTGCGCGTGAAGCAGGCGGCGGCGCTCCACACGGATCAGATCGAGCCGCTCCTCGATGGTACCGGGCAGCCTCATTCCTCGCCTTCAGTCGGCTCGAGGTCCATGGCCTCGTCGGTAAGCGCGGCGAGCTCGCGATTGAACGTCGGCATCACCAGGCCCGAGTCGGTCTTCTTTATCTCGGTGACGTTGGTGCGCCCGCTCGACGGGTCCGCCTCGAACTGATAGCCCGCCACGTCGTCGGCCTCGAGATAGTCTATCGCCTCGTAGCCGTGCTTGTGCTGCATCTCGGCCCGCCGTGGGTGCGCGCCGAGCTTCATGAAGTTGTTGATCTGCTGGCAAAAGTTCTCGCTGTGCGTCGTGATCCAGACGCGTAGCCCCTTGCGGACGAGGCGGACGATGACCTGTGCGAGCTTCCGCTGGAGCTTCGGGTGGAGGTGCGCCTCCGGCTCCTCGATCACGAGCACAGGGTAGCCACTGACGTGACGCAGCGTGAGGACCACGGGGGCGAGCTCGGTGACGAGCGAGGACGAGAGCTCCATCGGCAGCGCCGCCTCGCCTCCGGCAGGCTCGTAGAGGACCTCGTTGAGCCCGACCCCGGACCGGAGCGCGAGCCGCCCCCCCATCGCTCGTTCGAGGAGCGCAGCCTCCTCGGAATAGGCCCCCTCGTCGTCCCGGAGTCCCACGAGCAGCTTCAGGAAGTCGATGGTCGGCGCGGTCAGATCGGGAATTGGCGGACGCGGAGGTCCGGCCTTGATGAGCACATCGCCAACGAGCTGCTGCGCAAGACTGCGGTAAAGGAGCATGAACCCGGTCCGCGATGCAGGGAGAAAGACGGGGCCCATATGGGCACGACCGGGAAGCGTACCCGAGAACACCGCGCGGAAGCCTCCAAAGTCACCCAGGACCTGGCTCTTCGCCAGGAACTCGATGACGGCGGCTCGTTGACTCGGGTCCTGGGCTGGCCCGTTCTGGCCTGTGTGACCGCCCGAGATCGATAGTCGGGCGAAATACCGCCCTTGCTCTTCAACGGCCTCCCAGCGCATCGGGCCCCGGCTGGGCCGAGCAACCTCCCGCAGTTCGATCTTGCCGATCTTGAAGCTCGGCCGGTTGAACGTCATGGCGGCGAGCGCGGCGCCTTGCTCTCGTAATGTGTCGTTGACGATCTGCACGAGCTCCGCGTGCACCTCCGGCGTGATCTCGAACGCCGGCTCCTGCTCGCGCCGCGCGAAGCGCTCCTCGATCCACGCGACGCAGCGCTGGTAGGCCTCGCCGCGCGCGACGGTCAGCTGACCGCTGAGCGACGTGAGACCCCAGAGCAGCGAGGCGAGGTAGGTCTTGCCGGTGTTGTTCCCGCCCACGAAGAGAAGCAGCGGGCGTGCCTCGATCTCCGCGCGGGCGACGCGGCCAAGGTCCTCGACGACGAGCTTCCAGGGTGCCTGCATGGGGATGACGGCCCTTGTGCCACGTCCGGATCTCCGACGCTATACCCGGGGACCGGGGCCGCCGCGGGCACGCCGCGCGACGGCCGGCGGCGTGAGGCTCAACCGCCGGGCGCGGGCTCGCAGCAATAGACGCGGGCTTCCGAGCCTTGCAGCGCATCGACCGGCAGCGTCCGACCGCCGGCTGGCTGGCACGTGGCGCGCTGCTCGCTCACCACCTGCACGCTCACGCTCTTCGTGCCGGCCTCGCCGGGCGTGTCCACGCACTCCCCGCGATCCTCCATGAGCGGCCTCGTGCCGATCGGCTGCGTGCAGTCCATGTCCGCATACGTCGATACCGTCATCTCGCACTCTCGGGGCTTCACCAACTCGCAGTAGCAGGGTGTGCAGCCGTGCAGCTCCTTGTAGAGCGTGATCCGATCGGGGAGCTCCGGTGGGCACGATACCGACCGGTCATCGGACACCGCACCGATCCGCATGCAGGCGCGAAACCCTTCCGGCTTGGGCGGGGTACACAGATCCTCCGAATCTTCGCAGCGGGACAGGTAGGTCTGCTCGAAGCACATGACCGCGAAGGTTCCCCAGGTCGCCTCCACGTCCTCCGGCGCGGGGTACGCGCGGCAAGGTTCGTGATCATCGAGGGGCTCGTGCGAATATAGATTGACCACGCGCTCAGCCTTCTCGGCGAACCTCTCGCGAGGCGCGAAGCAGCGACCATCCCATCCCGGCGGCATCCACGTATACGTGTTGACCGCCTCTTCGCAGCCGCTGGCCCCAGGCTGCCACATCGAGTACACCTCGAGCGTCGTGGGAGGCAAGCACGGCCGGGGCTCGCACAAGCACCGGGGGCAGCGGGCCGTGTCCTTCAGGTCGTCGTAAATTCCTTCCCATTCAGCAGGGTACAGGCCGACAGACGCGCAGGTGGGCGCTTCGCTCGGCCTGCCCAACCAGACGTAATAAAGATTCAGCAGGGAGCCTTGGGGGCCCCTGGGGTAGTGAACGCACTCGTAAGGGCAGCCATGATAGTACGGGTCAAGGGGGGGATAGTCGGAGGAGCACGACGCCCCGACCAGCGCCGCGCTCGCGCCGAGCACCAGCAGCGCCGCCGCCTTCAACGCCACCCGCACCGAGACCGTCGTCCTCGTCGCCATCACGTTCCCTCCGGCAGACAGCAGAGCGTCCTTCTGCCTTGCACGGACCGCTCGCCGTCGAGCTCTCCGCCGCTCGGCGCGCAGCTCCCCGGCGCGTTGACCCGCCACGCCGCGCTCATGCTCCCCAGCGTCGAACCGGGCTCCGCGTCGTGACAGCCGCCGTTCTCGGCCACCGCGGCGGAGGCGACCAGCTCGCCGCACGCGGCGTCCTCGAAGGTCGACACGACCGCCTCGCACTGGCTCGGAGCGGTCTCGGTGCACGAGCACGGCGTGCACTCGCGATGGTCGAAGGCCACCTTCCAGAAGATGAACTTCTCCGAGAACCTCGGCCCCTCGATGTCCTCGCCGGAGGGGCATTCGATGTAGTCCCCGTCGATCTCCGACAGGATGCAGCGGCGCCAGCCCGCGTTGAGCTTCGCCTCGGCGACCACGCACTGATCGTTGCCGCTCGGGCAAAGCGTCGTCGTGTCTTGGCCCTCGCACACCGCCGCGGCCTTCGCATTCTTCGGCAGCTCGCCGTCGCGCGGCACCTGGGCCGCCACGACCTCGCAGGGACGCTCCGTGACCGGCGCGATCGCGAAGGAGCCGAACGCCGCCGCGGGCACCACGCCGGGCGCGACGCACGCTCCATCCCAGCCGGCCGGCGCCTCGAACGTGGCCCCCGCGTCGAGCGCCCGGCGCAGGTGCTCCGCGGCATCCCGGTGCCGGCGCAGCGAGAGCTCCGCCATCCCGAGCTCCCCGACCCAGCGACCATCGCCCGTCGACTCCCACGCCGTCCGATACGCCACCGCCGCGTTTTCCCATCGCCCGGCGCGCCGCGCCTGTTCCGCGCGGCGAAGCGTCTCCGCGGTCGCTGCGGGCGAGGCGCCCGGGGACGACGCTGTCGAGCGCGAGGCTCCGGATGGCGAGGTCGCCGAGGGCGAGCCTCCCGCCCCCGTACCGGACGACTGCGGCGCCTCGGCCATCGCGCCGCGGCTCCAGCCTGAAGCGCACAACAGGAGCGCAAGCCCCGAGCACCTCGTCAAGCGCATGGGCGCCGAGCCTATGCAGCTCACCGATCGCCCGCAAGCACGCATCCTGAGCGCCGAGCACGCGAGATTTTGCATGGCGAATCAGAAGATGTCCCCGTAATGCAGCGAGGCCCCGCAGTGCGCCGTCACGCCACGCCACGTCGGTCAGCGCCTCGTGAAGATCCGGAATCCACCCGGAACGCAACGTCGATAGCCCGGGGCAGCGGGAACGATTTCGAGCACCATCGGGTAACCGGTGGCTAATGGAACGGGCATGGATGCAAAGGATCCGCGCGGTGTGCCCGCCGGAGCGCCGCCGCCCACCTGGGAGACCGTCGTCCGCGAGCACCTCCGTTACCTGCGCGGCTGCGTGGCCTCGGAGAGGATCCCGGAGGCCGACAGGGAGGATGTGCTTCAGGAGGTGCTCCACAGCATCTCGCGGGCCCTGGCCACCTTTGATCCGGCGCGGGGCGAGCTGCGCGCGTGGCTGAAGGCGATCGTCCGCAACCATGCGTCGATGTACCGGCGCCGCGCCAGTCGGCGGCGCGAGCAGCCGTGGCCGGACGAGCCGCCGGAGGTCGCCGACGAGGCGCCGAGCTCCGAGGAGCGCCGGATGGAGCACGAGCGGCGGCAGCTCCTGTCGACGCTGCTCCTCGAGCTGCCGCCGGAGCGGCGCCAGGCGGTGATTGCCCACGAGCTCGACGAGGCGGGGATCGGGCATGTCGCGGAGCTGCTCTCGATACCGGCCACGACCGCGAAGAGCCGAGTCCGCCACGGGCGCGAGGAGCTGAAGGCGGCGGCACGCCGCTGGCAGGCGCGCCATCACCGCCGCCGCCTCGCTGCCCTGCTGCCGGTGCGCGCGGCCGGTTGCTCGGGGGAGCGCTCCCGCCGCGCGGCATCGCGGGAGCCCCTGCTGCAGCGCGCCGGGCGCGCGCTCCGTGACGCGGTGCGCGGCGCGGGGGCACCGCAAATGCGACCTCTCGCTCACGCCTGCGCCTCGCTCGCGGTGAGCACCTGGAGCGTCGTCCTGGCAGCAGGGCTCCTGCTGGCCGGGCACGGCGGTTCTCGCTCCGGAGGCGCGCCACCGTCCGGCACCTCTCTCGCGGCGCGTGCTCACGCCTCGTCGACCGCGGCGCCTGTGGGGGGAGTGACCGAGCTCTCGTATCTATCCGCGAACAGCAAGCTGCCTTCGCCAGGAGCGCAGGTAACCTCGAGCAGCAACGACAGTGCGTCTCGTCTTCCTCGAGACATGTCCCGCCCGCCGAAGCGCTGGCCGGTCGCGCAGGGCGATGAGCAGGAGCGCCTGAGGATGGCCGCCGCCGCGCGCGCCATCGGGAATGACGCGCTGGCGCGCGCACTGCTGGAACAGCGCCGCCACGGTCTGTCGGGCGTCGCTCCCGCGCCCGACCTCCGCGTGCCCCTGGCTCTCTCGACGCCTCTCACGCGCGATCACTGAAGTACAGCGCCTCCGCGGCGAGACATCACGAGCCTCGGCGCCCGGTGGCCTCGACGTGAGCGGCCTCGACCGGCGAGCTGCGATGTCAGCCTGCGCGCACGTTCGCGTGTGGCCGCAACGGGCGCGATGGCGTTGAGGGCTTCTCGACAGACACCTCTTGCCGAGGTCCGGTATGCAGACTCGACGCCGCAAAACAACCGCTGTCCGCGAGCGCAGCGCGCCCCGTCGCAGCCTTCCATCGTTTGACAAGCACCCCGCGATCCGCATTCCTGTCGAACGCATCGTCGCCGAGCGCCGCTGGATCGCCGCGCTCGTCACCGCCGGCGGCGTATCGCCCCGCGACCGTGAGGATGTCGTGCAAGCCGTGATCCTGGCTGCGTGGATGGCAGTCGAGGGCGGCAGGTACCGCCCGGACGCGTCCGTCGACCCGCGGCGAGCGCTCCTCGGCTGGCTGTACGGCATCGTCTGGCGCAAGCTGGGGCACCACTGCAAGCGCGCCTGGGTCCGCCGGGAAATCCCGGTGGCTGATCCATGGAGCGTGCAGCCGAAACCGCTGCGCGACGACGATCTCCTCGTCGAGGCGCGCGAGCGCCTCCTCGCCGTGCGGCTCGCCGTAGCCAGGCTGCCGCAGCGCGATCGGGAGATGCTCGCCCTCTGCGCCGTCGGCCACGGGTTCCGCGACGTCGCGCGCATTCTCGGTATGCCGAGCTCCACGACGGTGCGGCGGGTCGGCAGAGCTCGAAGTAGACTTCGGGGTCTCCTCGGCCGCCAGGGACCGTGAAGCATGCGGCCACAGCCAACGTGATCGCCGTGCTACGTCGCCCAGAGCACGGAGAGATCGAGCTCGATGGCCTCGAAGGGCACGAGGCGGACGCGCGCGGCGTCGCGGTGGACCGGTCCGCGCTCCCACCCCGGACCAGGAACGAGCGAGAAGGTCTCGAGCGTGCGCTTGACGGGATCAACGAGCCAGGCGTGCCGCACGCCTTCGCGGGCGTACACGGGCATCTTCTCCTCGCGATCGACGCGCTCCGTCGACAGGCTCAAGACGTCGCAGATCCAGTCCGGGGCGAGCGGGAAGTAGGCCGTCTCCGGCAGCTCGGGCATCCTCTCGCGCCGCCAGCCGGCAATGTCCGGCACGACCGCATCCACCTCACCTGGCGCGGCCGGGTCAGGGAAATGCAGCTCGGGCTCGTCGATGATCCAAAAGCCGCCAGGGCCGCCCCTGCCACGCTGGAAAGGGCCGCCGATCTCGATACCCAGGACCGAGCTCGCGTTCGCATGTCGCGGCGCGGGCCGGGGCATGACGTGCAGCACGCCTCCGATGAGCTCCGCCACCTTGTTCGGAGGGACGGCCTCGAGGTCGGCGTAGGTGGCGCGGCAGGTCTTCGCGGCAGGCTGGCCCATGGTCCAAGCCTGCCCGGGCGCACGCGGCGAGGCAAGACCACCGTGCTCAAACGCGACGCGATGCAGCACCCCCGCTCCGAAACGAGAGGCTCAGGCCGTTCATCAACGAAGGTCTGCCAGATCAGCACCGAGACCCCTCGGCCACGAGCTCACACCTTCCATCAAGGCCAGCCTCCGCGCAGCGCGACGCGGAGAGCAACGCATTCCGATCAAGAATGTTAATTTTCCAAAATTAATCGTTCGTTTCCCCTCCGCCCGCCCGCTCACGGCACCTCGACATCCCCGTACCGGCGGGATACACGCGGCGGTGACATGCAGGTCGCCACGACGCCCATCACGTCAATCACCGCGAGCGACGTGAGGGGGCTGCTCGCCTCGGGTGCCGGCAGTGGGCTGCTCTCCGGCGCTGATCTCTTCACCCTGGCATTCGCGCTCTCGGGCCGGTCGCACCAGCAGCCGCTGACGCTTGATGAGGCGTATGACCTGCTCTTGGCAAACGGCCTTCCGCAGGCGCTCGCGGGGGACGAGTTCATCGAGCGGATGCGCGACGCGACGAGCGCGGATCCGGCGTTCCTGGTCTACAACGCGTGGACGTTCTGCATAGACCGCAACGTCGGTCTCGCGCGCCGGCTGGGTCAGATCGTCTTCCGGCACGACGTCCAGCAACTCCTCCGGGTGCACCGCGCGGAGCCGCCGCCGCAGGAACGCCCTGCCGCCCGCGCTCCCGCGCGGGCTCGGCGGACCGAAGCGCCCGATCTTCCCTACAATCCCATGCTCATCGAGCAGCGGATCGGGCGGCTGCACCGGATGGGCCAGCGAGAGGAGGTGCGCGTCTACAACCTCTGCGCGCGCGGCACCGCCGAGGAGCGCGTCCTCGATCTGCTGGACCGCCGACTGCACCTCTTCGAGCTGGTCGTCGGGGAGATGGACATGGTGCTTGGCAACATGGCCGACGAGCGCGACCTGGAGGAGCGGATCGTCTCTCTCTACGCGACATCGCGCTCGGAGGAGGAGCTCGCGAGCGGCTTCGACGCCATCGCCGAGGAGCTCGCCGCGGCGCGCGGGCGTTACGAGCAGGTGAAGCGCCTCGACGCCAGGCTCTTCGGGAAGGACTACGAGGCATGATCGCGGCGCCGGGGACGGCCTCGCCTGTGGAGGGTGCGCTGCCCTCTCCGCTCGATTTCGTGGTCGAAGCGCTCGCCGAGGCCGGAGCGCTCGCCGAGCGGGAGGATGCGCGGGCGGTGGCGCTCCTTCCGCCGGGGCTCGCGGCCGAGCTGGAGATCCCGGAGGAGTGCTCGCTTGCGCTCTACCCCGATCGGGACAGGGAGGTCGCGTGCGGCCTTGGCTCGACGCTGCTCGAGCGGTTGATCGCGCGGGCGCGCGGGCGGCCGGTGTCCACCGCGGTGCGCCTCGCCGCGGATCCGCCGCGGCCTGTCCATATGAGGGCCGCCGCGGACCGCTTCGTGCTGCGCAACGGCCTCTGCGAGCCCGGGCAGATATCGATGGGCGCGGCGGTGTATGTCGCGGCCAGCGTCGCGTATGCGGTCGAGGCGGACGACCGGCGCGAGGGGCTCATCCGGGTCGTGGTGAACGCGCACGACGGCGGCGAGCCGGACGCTGCGGTGGGCGCGCAGCTGGATCTCGCCTGGCCGAGCGCGCTCTTGCTGCCGAGCGCCGCGCCGCTCCCCGCGAACGGCCGCGCGGCGGACTGGATTGCGCTCCGTGCGGAGCGGGCGGTGCGTGCGGCGGTGCAGCCGCTCCTCGGCGAGGTCGAGCGCAGGCACGCGCGGGATCACGACCGGATCGTGTCGTATTTCGCGGACCTGATCGCCGAGGCGCGGGCGCCGCGGCGGCGCGCGGATCCGGAGGCGGTCGAGGCCAAGGTCGCGCACCTCGTGGCCGAGCGGAATGCGAAGCTCGAGGCTCTGCCCGGGCGGTTTGCGGCGAGGGTGACGTGCTCGGTCGCGGCGCTGGTGAGCGCCGAGGTCCCGGCGGCGCTCGTGAGCTTGCGTCTCCGGCGCCGCAAGGAGGCGCGGGACCTCGTCGTGCGGCTCCCGGCGGGCGCGTCGAGCCTGGACAGGCTCACCTGCGAGGCGTGCGGCGCGGCGACGGCGAGGCCGGCGGCCTGCGACGATCGGATGCACCTGCTCTGCGAGGCCTGCGCGCCGAACGCGCAGGGTCGCATTGCGTGCCCGGCGTGCGCGAGGCGGCGCTGAGACCGCGCCACGGTTGCCCCGAACCGCGCCACGGTTGCCCCGAACCGCGCCACGGTTGCCCCGAACCGCGCCACGGTTGCCCCGAACCGCTCCACCATCGCCCTGAACCGCCTCGAACCCCCGGTGGCCCCCGGGTCTGGCGCCCTTTTCGCCTCGGCCCCCCGGTGATCCCCCGCCGAGCTTGTTAGAGAGGTCGAGCGGCACGGGTCGGGGTGGCCGAGCGCGCAGTAGAGCCAAGGCCCGAGCGCCCGCACACGTCCTGCTTGCCGTCTCCGTTGAGGTCCGGGTACTCGATCGTGCCCCAGTGAGACTCGGCCATGCTCCAGCCACCCGCGTTGCTGTACGCGCCGACCAACAGGCCGTACATCTGAAACGAGCTCCCGTTCGACACGGCGCTACGGCGGCCATGGGACATCGGCAGAGTGTGACAAGCTATCGCCACGTTCCAGCAGGAACTCCTCAAATCGCGAGAAGAACCTCCGAACATTCCGCTCACCGGGATCCTCCGTGGCAATCAGCGTGGGCCACGCAACATCTCGCGTATCGTTGAGCTTGCTGGATAGCCATTTATTAAATTCATCAAGCAGCGACGATTCTGTGGCACCGAACTCCGGTATTCCGAGATCGATACGGGCCTGGCAGTAGCCTTGAATGAACGTCGCGAGTGTCTTCACATTCTCGTCGCCAAGGAACATGCCCGGACGCACGCTCACGCGCTTCAGAAACGCGAGCAGCCAAGGGTCATTGGGCGAAAATGGCACAGCGGCCTCCTTTCAAAAAGCAATCTCGATAACATTTACGAATGGGGTACCGAAGAAGTCTGAGCCGCCCCGCCGTGTGCTCGTGCCGCTCGTACAGCCCGCCCACGTACGTCGTGCTCTGCGCCGGCGACACCTTGCGCGCGCTGCCGGTCGCCGTCGTACTCGTACGCCGTCGGCCCGTGCTCCGCCTCCATCCGGCGCGGCTTGTCGAACGGCGTGTACGTGATCGCCGCCGACGCGTTGCTCGCGCCGCGCACGTCGACCGGGCGGGCCGTCTGGTTGCCGTTCTCGTCGTACTCATAGATAGATCCTAGTCCATGGACGGGCGGCGGGATCGTTGCGGCGGCCGGTAGCACCGTAGGCTGAGCGTCCTCGGCCTACGGTGCTTCGTATATCCATTGGCAATATAGAGGAGCGCTTTCTGCGCACCGCTCCGCCGTCATGCCATGGCACCATAAACACTATTCATGAACGCTCGACGTACCCATTTGTGGCGCATAGAAGGCACGGCAAACATCGACTGTAGGCCGTTGACCCGGAGCAACCGTAATTGTCACGCGAGCATCACCAACCCGGAGCCACCAAACGTCACCGCTCATATGCTCAAGATGAATCCAATTCCGTCAAGCTCAGCTCCAGCACTGGTGCGAGCGGCCGGAGCGGACTCCTTCACCTCACCGCTTCCTCAAGCACCTCATTCAGATCTGCTCCGTACTTCGTCCTGAGCTCCTCTCCGAGTTCGGCCAAGTATGCGTTGGCCGCGGATTTCGCCTCGCCAAGAGAGATTGGCAACGGGTTGGATTTAGCCCAGACAGACTCCGTCAGGAATTCGTCTTGGATTGCGGTGCAACGCAACGCAAGGATCGGCTCTTCCTCGAAGTCCATGGAGGCGTAATAGAGACCGACTGGCCCATCCTCAACGCTCAGCAGCCACTTCTTCAGAACTATTGCAAATTCAACAAGGAGGATCCCGCTCGCATCAAGAAATACAACAGACCTGATAAGTAACCGAAGGGTTCCTTCAGCATACGCGGTCAAGTTGTAGCCTTCCAATTTGTCTGGAAATGATGTTATCTCGTACAGGAACCGCATGACTTACCTCACGTGAACGGGGAAGGCATTGATGACCTTGCCGTCCAAACCCACAATCACCCGTACCGCTTCCTGCCCCTGCACGCCTAGGGAGCGGCCGAGGTTCGTCACAACTCTGAAAGTGCCTGGGAGGTTGGGGTTCGGCAGAAGTTGGGCGTTAGGTGAGCGCAGTGCTTCCTGCACAATGCCCCGCACCTCGTCGACATTGGCCGTGGAGAACTGTGCCTTCGACTGCGAGCCACCGCCGAGGAGGTGCTTGTTCTTCGGTACCCACGACACCACGTCGTCTGCTGCCCTGAAGGTCGCCTCTGAAGCCTCACGAAGAATACTGCCTCCCCCCCTTGCAGCCCCGACCGACGCCTCCAGCGCCTCCGCGCCGGCGCGCGCCGCGCTCCCTGCCTTGCTGGCGGCGCCGGCGGCCTTGGCGAACTTGATGATGGCCCCCACGGCGACCACGCTCAGCGCGTCGACGGCGACCGCGATCGCCTTGTCCGTGGGCGTGGCATGCGGATCGCTGAAAACCGCCAGGCTGCTCATGCCAGGGAGGGGCATCGCGCCTATCAACGCACGCGTCGTCGTCGGCGACATCGACCACGTAGCGATAGGTTTCTCTGCCCCGAATACGTCGAGCCCTACCTGCCCCAGCGGGCTGTGCGGGTTCCATCGTGACCCGAGCGCGTAGCCCGGCTGCAGATCGGACACATCGAGGCTCAAACCCAATCCCAATCCTGGAGCACCAGGCTCGCGATGGCCGAACGGCTCGCCCGACGCCAGATCATTGTAGATGCCTGGCAGGTCAAGCTGCCCCACCTCGACCTGAACGCATCCCGCACCGGAGACACAGTTGTCGTAGGTCACCCCGGCAGGCGTCCCACCCTCCATCCAGTCGAAGAAGTACTCGCCTGTCGCCTGGTACCCCGTGGGATCCACGAAGCTCAGCGGATTGTTGAACGCGTAGCTGTAGCGGTTCAAGCTCTGCGAGAAGAACGGCGCCTGGACGAACGGATCCGCCGACAAGAACCTCCCCAGCGCCGGGTCGTAGACCCGCCCTCGCATGTTGATGAGCGACAGCTCCTCCTCGTCCTCATGCCCGGTGAACCCGATCGTCTCGCTCGGAGGCACCGCGGCCGAACCACCGGCTGCCCAATCCGGATTCCGGCGCTGCCCGAACGGGTCGTAGCTGCGCCGCTCCACCACCGCCCCCAGCTCGTTCGTGAACACGCCCGCAGACCCATCATGGCCTGGATGCAGGTAATGCTCGCTGCGCGTCGCGTTGCCCGCCGCGTCGACCGCGATCGTCACCACCGCGAACACGCCTTCAGGCCCCATCACGTGCATCTTGTGCGCCACGCCCCCCGCCGCGTGCTCGTGCCGCTCGTACAGCCCGCCCACGTACGTCGTGCTCTGCGCCGGCGACACCTTGCGCGCGCGCTGCCGGTCGCCGTCGTACTCGTACGTCGTCGGCCCGTGCTCCGCCTCGATCCGGCGCGGCTTGTCGAACGGCGTGTACGTGATCGCCGCCGACGCGTTGCTCGCGCCGCGCACGTCGATCGGGCGGGCCGTCTGGTTGCCGTTCTCGTCGTACTCATAGATAGATCCTATTCCATGGACGGGCGGCGGGATCGTTGCGGCGGCCGGTAGCACCGTAGGCTGAGCGTCCTCGGCCTACGGTGCTTCGTATATCCATTGGCAATATAGAGGAGCGCTTTCTGCGCACCGCTCCGCCGTCATGCCATGGTGCCATAAACACTACTCATGAACGCTCGACGTACCCATTTGTGGCGCATAGAAGGCACGGCAAACATCGACTGTAGGCTGTTGACCCGGAGCAACCGTAATTGTCACGCGAGCATCACCAACCCGGAGCCACCAAACGTCATCGTTCATCTGCTCAAGATGAATCCAATCATCAACGACGAGCTCGTCGAAAACGCCCTCACCTTCAACCTCCACTCGCTCCGCTCCGTGGTAAGCGAGCACTCTCCACTTGTTTACGACCGTCCGTATCCGCTGTGATTCATCCATATGGGCATACTCCTACTTCACCGCATCGCCGAGAATCCGGAGCAGGGACGGAACGTCCGGCCCCACCCGTGAACTCACGGGAATCGCGAGTTGACCGAATCCTTCACCAATTTGTCGACCGCGGTCTGCGGTCAGCACGCGCGCTCCGATGGATTCGGCGTATTGCCGAATTGCCGGATCCTTGATCCCGTTCCGGCCAAAAATCTCCACGACCGAACGCACGTTGTAGCCGCCTGCGCGAAGAGCTTCCGCCACCCCGCGACCAGCGAGGTTCTCGTCGAGGATGATCGGCATGCCATGTTCGGCGAATCCGCCGAGTTGGCGAGCGCGGGCGCCAAGAGCGCCGAGCAGCTCTCCTCGCGTCGCGGCCCTGGCCGAGTCTTCCAGCGCCTCCGCGCCTGCGCGCGCCGCGCTCCCTGCCTTGCTGGCGGCGCCGGCGGCCTTGGTGAACTTGATGATGGCCCCCACGGCGACCACGCTCAGCGCGTCGACGGCGACCGCGATCGCCTTGTCCGTGGGCGTGGCATGCGGATCGCTGAAAACCGCCAGGCTGCTCATGCCAGGGAGGGGCATCGCGCCTATCAACGCACGCGTCGTCGTCGGCGACATCGACCACGTAGCGATAGGTTTCTCTGCCCCGAATACGTCGAGCCCTACCTGCCCCAGCGGGCTGTGCGGGTTCCATCGTGACCCGAGCGCGTAGCCCGGCTGCAGATCGGACACATCGAGGCTCAAACCCAATCCCAATCCTGGAGCACCAGGCTCGCGATGGCCGAACGGCTCGCCCGACGCCAGATCATTGTAGATGCCTGGCAAGCCAGGCTGCCCCACCTCGACCTGAACGCATCCCGCACCGGAGACACAGTTGTCGTAGGACAGCCCGGGAGGCGTCCCACCGTCCATCCAGTCGAAGAAGTTGTCGCCTGTCGCCTGGTACCCCGTGGGATCCACGAAGCTCAGCGGATTGTTGAACGCGTAGCTGTAGCGATTCAAGCTCTGCGAGAAGAACGGCGCCTGCACGAACGGATCCGCCGACAAGAACCTCCCCAGCGCCGGATCGAAGATCCGCCCTCGCATGTTGATGAGCGACAGTTCCTCCTCGTCCTCATGCCCGGTGAACCCGATCGTCTCGCTCGGAGGCGCCGCGGCCGGTCCACCGGTTGCCCAGTCGGGATTCCGGCGCTGCCCGAACGGATCGTAGCTCCGCCGCTCCACCACCGCCCCCAGCTCGTTCGTGATCACGCCCGCGGACCCGTCGTGCCCAGGATGCAGGTAATGCTCGCTGCGCTTCTCGTTGCCCGCCGCGTCGACCGCGATCGTCTTCACCGCGATCACGCCTTCAGGTCCCATCACATACATCTTGTGCGCCACGCCCCCCGCCGCGTGCTCGTGCCGCTCGTACAGCCCGCCCACGTACGTCGTGCTCTGCGCCGGCGACACCTTGCGCGCGCGCTGCCGGTCGCCGTCGTACTCGTACGTCGTCGGCCCGTGCTCCGCCTCGATCCGGCGCGGCTTGTCGAACGGCGTGTACGTGATCGTCGCCGACGCGTTGCTCGCGCCGCGCACGTCGATCGGGCGGGCCGTCTGGTTGCCGTTCTCGTCGTACTCGTACGTCTTGCCGTTCGCGTGCCGCACGGCGTGCGGCCGATCGCCGTCGTACTCGTAGCTGCCCACGTCCGACTTGTACGTGATGTTGCCGAAGTCGTCGTACTCGTAGTGATAGAGCGGCGTCGCTCCGTCTCCGAGGTAGACGTCCTCCAGCCGGTCCAGCTCGTCGTAGTGGAAGCGCTCGGCCAGCCCCTGCAGATGGTCTGTCCGATGCTCGACATTCCGGTTCCCGTCATACCCGTACGACAGCCGCTGCAGGGTGATCACCGTCGACAGCGGCGATGACGATGTCCTCCGGCTCGTCGTGGTCTGCTCCAGCATCCCGGTGGCCGGCACGTACTTCCGCAAGGTCGTCACCCGGTTGCCGAAGCGCTCCCGGGTGATCCGATTCGCCGCATCGGCGCTCTCCCACCTCCATAGCTCACGGCTGGTCGCCGGTTCCTCCACGGCCGTCAGGTGGCCATAATCGTCATAACGGTAGACCACGGCGAACGGCGCGTCGTCGTCCACGGCGGGATACGCCACCCGGCGGAGCTCGCCCCGCGCGTTGTACACCCGCCGGACCGCGAACGACTCGCTCCCCCCTGACGGGCCGGGCAGCTCGGTGGTCTCCCTCCAAGGACGGCCGGCCTCGTCGTAGTCATGTTGCACGATGACGCCATCAGGGCTCGACATCCTCACCAGCTTGCCGACCGCGTGCGGCCCTTCATCGTACGTCCATTGCGTCAGCCCGTCGACGTCCTGACGCACCGTCGGCCGGCCCACCTCATCGTGGCAGTACAGCGTCGTCTGCTCCTTGTTGTCCGTCTCCGCGCGGACCTGATCGAAGGCATCGTAGACGAAGCTCCGCACCCCCGAATCCGGGTTCCACGCCTCCGTCACGCGCCCGTACGCATCGACCACCTGCACGAGCGCGCCGCCCCGCGCGTCCGCGATCCGCAAAAGGCTGCCGAACGGCCCGTAGTGGTACTCCGTCGTCTCGTGGCGCGCGTCCTCCGCCCGCACCACCTGCCCTCGGCCGTTGCGGACCACGGTGCTCTGATGCGCCCGTCCGTTCGTGACCGTCGTACTCGTCTCGGCGTACGTCATCGAGGTCGTCACGCCATCCGGCTCGACCACCGAGGCGGGCCGCCGGCGGCGGTCGTAGGCACGCTCGGTCCACCCCGGAGGCGATTCACCGGCCCCGTACGGCAACGACTCGGCGCGCACGCCGCCAAATCCCCAGTAGCGCCGGCGTGTCTCGCTCACCTTCCCCCTCAACCCATGGCGCTGCACCCAGAACGGGCGACCGAGCCGGTCGAACCGCGTCGCCGACGTCGCGCCCGTCGTCTCTTGTGCGTGCGCCGTGACCAGCCACTCCGCGCCCACCTGCTCGCGCGTCAGCCAGTGCGTCGTCGAGCTCCCGTCCGGGCGGTGCTCTCGTCGCAGATTGCCAAAGGCATCGTAAATCCACCACGTCGTGTGGTCGTTCGGATCGACGACCGCAGCGAGCTCACCCAGGTAGGGATGGTACTTGAAACGCGTCGTATGGCCGAGCCCGTCGCGCATGGCGTGGAGGAACGTACCGTTGGGCTCGTACGTATACACGGTCTGGCGCGTGACACCATGGACGTCGACCGTCGTCGATCGCTCGACGTTCCCATAATCATCGTAGTCGAGTTGGGTGTCGAGCCAGTGCGCCTCCTCCCCTGGGTGGCCTCTCGTGATCCGCGTCGGCAGGCCCGTGGTGGTATCGTAGATCGTCTCGCCGGTGCGGACTTGAGCGCCCTCGGCGCTGACATCCGTCGTCGTGACCACACGGCGCAGGCCGATCAGCCACGAGTCGGTGTGGTTGTCGTACGTCGCGACCGTCGTTGTCAAAGGAGTCACCACGTCGACGGAGGGAGCCCAAGCTCGCGTCGCCTCCATTGTCGGATTGCCGAAATCATCCACGTCCCTCTCGAGATCCGTGGCGCGGTACGGAATATTCTCGGCGTTGAGGAGCTCTTCCGCGGCAAACACCCGTCCGAGCTCAAGAGGCGTCCACCGCAGGCACTCGTGGTCGCTGCGCTGCGCCCGGTCCTGGTAGACGAAGTGGCTCGTACCGCCGTTCGTCGCGCGCACCTTCCAGCTCGCCCGGTCCATCGACAGCCACATCCCCGACGGAGCGCTCGGATCCGTCCCGCAGCTGTCGTGGCCGAAGGTGAGCGTCAGGATCGGCCGCCCGGCGTACGGATAGATCCGCGTCTCCGCATCGAAGGTCGTCGGGTCGTAGACCGTCCGCGTCCAGACGGCGCTCGTGCTGACAGGATGCCCGTCGACAGAGCCGCTGAGGTCGTCGGTGTGCATTGTATGGCGAACGTGCGCGCGAAAGCCGAGCCATCCGCGGCCGTGTCGATCGACGAACGCGTCTTCGTACGAGTGTGCCGTGAGCCGTCGGTTCGCCGCTCCCGTCAGGCTACCGGGCTCGGTGCTGACGTCCTCCAGATGCTGGGCCACCACGTACTTCGGCCCGACGAACCGCTTGCACGGGTAGCTGCAAAGCGCCCCAGCGCCCGCGCGGAGTACGTAGGCGGCATCCGGATCGGTCCCGTGCTCGAGCGTCATGCTCGGGCTGTAGGAGCGGATCAGCGGCGCATAGTGGATGGCGACGGTCGGTGGAGCCGCCCCCCCCGGCGTGTGCCCGATCATGTCATGATCGAAGTCATTGCCGCCGTCGCGGATGCTGACGACCGCATCCGGTCTCCCGCCAACCTGAGCCCGGTGGAGCCGTACCCGGAAATTCCCGTGATGAACGGTCACCAGGTCATGAAGCCCGTCGCCGTCAACATCGGCCATCCGCGGACCTTGCCGGCTCGGCCAGGATTCGTTCGTCTGCTCGTCAGGAGCGGGTTCGTAGGGAAGCGCGGGGTCTTCGACCAGGAAGGCTCGTCCCGACGGCGCCGCCCGGAGAAGGAAGAGCTTCACGAACTTATCATCAAAGGGCCAATCGGATTCATAGGGAATCAGCAAATCCTCACGCCCATCTCCGTCATAGTCAAGGACGACGCTTGCGCGCATGTTACGCTCGAGCGCCAGGAATTCGCTTGTGGTCGCGGTCCCGTGGTGCACGAAGGATCCTCCATGGTTGATCCAAAGAGACAAGCTGTAGTCGGCATCATCCCCGTACGTTTTGCTCGCGACGAGGTCCTTCAGGCCGTCCCCGTTGACGTCCACAGGCACCAGCGCCTCTCGGTAGTCCAAGCTTGGATCATCGATGCCGCTGCTCGTCAGCGTGAGCAGTCCATCGCCGGAGTGTGGCTGCTTCCGCCACCGAAGGATCTCGTATTCCCAAGATTCAACAGACTCGCAGCCTTTGATGGTGTATGCTCCATAATCCGTGCAACGAAACAGGAGAATTTCCTGTGCTCCGTCACCGTCGACGTCGAGCGGGACAACCGGCATCGCGATGCTGGTTCCATCGAGCTCTGGTATTGCAACGCGCGGACCGAAGCCGCGGCCATCGTGCAGGCGGTAACCCCACTGACCACCACACCTCTCCGGCTCAATAGGAAGGCAATACTCTTGGTTGCCGGGCAAGAAATCGTACTCGAAGAGATCTTTGATTCCGTCCCCATTCAGATCGACCAGGTAAATGCCCGCCGTAAGATAGTCGTACACGCCTGTCAGATCATAAAAGAGGATTGATCGCGGCGAGCGAGGTATTCCCGTATCCTGAATCTGAAACCCGGTCCCGGTCGACTCGAGGATACGCCAGGTCGGCGACAGGTCCGCCAGGAGAAGGTCGGTCTTGCCGTCTTGATTGTAGTCGATCGGAAACCCGCGCTGATAGTCGCCCACCTGGTACTCATCCGTGGACGGGGTGTCCGTCAAATACGTTTTGGGGAGATGCTCGTTCGGTGTTGCTCCCCAGCCAGCATCGACGCCGAGCGCGAAGTTCCACCGCTCCATGTCAGGGTAGACGACATCGTCCCTTCCGTCCCCGTTCATGTCCATCACGACGACTTGGGAGGCAAGGTACTCGTCGACCTTCGGTGTGGTAGCCGTCGCGTCGATGCCCGCCCCGAATCCTGCCTCTGCCTCGGACCATCCGAACCGCGTCGGGCGCTTGCACGCGCCCGCCGTGCACTCGGTCACGCTCTCCAGAAGGCTCTGGCCGCTGCCTTTGCTCTGGGTGTACTTGAGATCGTAGCGGCGAAACAATGTGGAGTCGGGATCCGCCGTGACCTTGATCTGCCACAGGCGCCGTTGCACCGTCGTCTCCAGCCCGTGCGTGTACCGCGTCAGGACGTCGGGGCGCGCCTCGTACTCGAACTGAACGCTCCTGCTGTGAGGCACCCCGCTCACATGACCGCCGTAGCGGATCTCCTTCGGGTAGTGCTCGGCCGTACCGCCCTCGACCGAGATCCTCTCGTACTCGATCTCCATGAAGTCGCCGACGCGATCGTGAGCAGCCCGCAGCGCCCAGCTCCGCGCAACGTTGCCCGTGAGCACCCTCGCGCTTGAGGTGCTGCCCCCATACGTGAGCTTCAGCCCGCTCTTGGTATAAACGGTGAACGAATCTGGCCCGGTGTACAGGTCCGGCTCTTTCGACCCGCCATGGGACACGACCTTCACGAAGGTGTCCGGGGAGGTGCGGTACTCGGTTCCGTCTGCTCCGTAGGCGCCGCTCACAGCGACGAGGCGCTGGCCGTCGAGGCAGAAACGGTCATCGGGCGTGAGGGTGACCCCGTGTAGCGTGTCGTCGTCCGCATACGTGCGTCCACAGCGGGCGATCGCGGATAGACCCTGGAGCGAAAACCCGACGCCGAGGAGCCCGTTGCCCCTGTCACTATGATATAGAATCGCTAGCTCGGGTTGCAATCCTGCTCGACCCGGGATAACGTGAATGGGTATCAAATAGGTGGCCGCGCCGTCGCTATCCCCGACCGCGAAGCTTCCGGGCGTCTTGCCGAGCCCGTCGGCCGGCGACAGCGTGCGAAACGGCCAGTTCATGGCGGCATGGGCGGTCGCCGGAGGGGTGACGCTGGGGGCGCCGTGCGGTCCTTCTTCATCTCCTGCGATCGGGGCACTGTAGGCCGGTGCCGTCCCGAATACGGTGTCGTCATAGGGAGCCGCATCGATCAGCGCATCGGAGAGAGACGGGCAGAGGCTCGTGCCCGCGCCCTGCGCGCTCCCGATCTCGCCGTCGCTCGTCAGCGTGCAGCCGGCTCCGAGCACGACAATGGCCTGGAGCGAAAGCGCCAGGCAGAGCACGGCGATCGCGTAGCAGCGTGATCTGCGGGTCCTGTCCTCCCGCACGGAGAGGTGCTTGCGTGCGATGTTCATCGAGGTGTTTCCCCCTGGCGTTGCGCCGAGGTCGCTGGAGGCATGTGCAGCCTCAATTGTAGTCGAGTGGACTACGTTGGGCGAACTCTGCTGTCAATTATCCCGGAGCGTCGGCGTCGTGCTCATCAGAGCCCCAAGGCCCGGCCGCGGAGGGATCCGGGAGTGAACCGGTACGGCCCCCTGGGCGCCGCGGCGCTCGATGTGGCACGGGACGAGGATGGCACGGAGGTTGCGATTCGGCGTGTCATCGCGTGTGCGGGTCAGGCCGCGTATCTCTAAGAAAGGTATTGAGAGGAAAGACCACGGCTATGATCATCGCCTATTCCCAGACACCGTGCATCGTGGTCAAGCAGACTGCGCAATCCATGTCGGAGAACACAAATGGGAAAGTGCGCTGGACCGTTCCAGCACACGGACGCGTGGGCTTCGCTCACTCGCCGGGTGCTCGAGAGGCCGGTACCGCCCGCGGGCGGGTGACCTGCCGCCCCTGAAGTATCCCTCGGGCGAATGCGGCCGCGGAACCGAGGGCACGACCGTGGGTAGGGCAGCCGGCCCCCTGGCGCCAGTTCGCTTCACCGCTGCCCTGAACCGCTCCACGGTTGCCCTGAACCGCTCCACGGTTGCCCCGAACCGCTCCACGGTTGCCCTGAACCGCTCCACGGTTGCCCCGAACCGCTTCGCGGTTGCCCTGAACCGCTTCGCGGTTGCCCCGAACCGCTTCGCGGTTGCCCTGAACCGCTTCGCGGTTGCCCTTTTCGCCTCGGACCCCGGGGTGGCCCCCGGTCTGGCGCCCTTTTCGCCTCGGCCCCCCTGTGGCCTCCCGGTCTGGCGCCCTGAGCGCCTCAAGCCCGGGGTGGTCCCCCCCGGGCGAGCCCTGCTCGGCGGTGCGACCCCACCTTTTGCGCCCCCTCTTCTGCCGCAGCCCACCTGGCACGCACACCGATGCGGCCGGATCTTCGGCTTATCTTCTCTCCAACGGGCGCCAGGGCGGTGAGCGCCGGGGTGGGGCTGTGCGCGGCAGCGCGCGGGGGGCGCGCTGGAGCACCGAACGAGGTGCCATAAGGCCCCAGGAGTCTCCACGTCTCAGGCGCGCCTTGTGTGGCGCGCAACGAAACGTCTCAGGAGGCATGGCCCGAAGTGAGACATGCCGGGCGGTGTTCTATGCGCAAGCTCCCCCGCCCCCGTCTTGGCGGATGGCCAGCGCCCCCCGCGCGCTGCCGCGCACAGCCCCACCCCGGCGCGTGCCCCCTTGGACCCCCGTCACTCGTCCCGCGACCACGGCAGCAGCCCGGTAGCCAGGCTCTTCACCGCCGCCGCCAGCTCGATCGGCTCGATCGGCTTGGGCACGTGCATCTGGTACCCCGCCGCCAGCGCCCGCACCCGGTCCTCGGTCCGCGCGTACGGCGTGAGCGCCAGCGCCGGCGTCCGCCCCACCTTGCGTGGCAGCAGATCCCGCACCTTCCGGATCAACGAGTACCCGTCCTCCCCGGGCATCCCTATGTCGACCACGAGCAGCGCCGGCTCCGACGTCTCGAGCAGCTTGAGCGCCTCGGTGCTCGACGTCGCCGTGCTGACCTCGGCCCCGCAGCGCCGGAGCACCGACGACAGCATCGCCAGCGTGTCCGGATCGTCGTCCGCGATGAGCACACGCACCCCGGTGAGCCTCGGGAACGGATTGCGCGGATCGGGCGCGATCCCCGCGTTCGTGAGCGCCGTCGCCGTGGCGCCCGTCGACAGCGGCAGCTGCACCGTGCACATCGTCCCGCGCCCCGGGCCGGCGCTCGTCATGCGCACCATGCCGCCGTGCAGCCCCACGACGTGCCGCACGATCGACAGCCCCAGGCCGAGACCCCCGTGCCGGCGCGCGCCGCTGTTGTCCTCGTGCCGGAAGCGCTCGAAGACGTGCGGGAGCAGATCCGCCGAGATCCCCTCCCCGTCGTCGCTCACCCGGATCTCGGCGAAGCGCTCGTCCTGCGAGAGCTGCACCTGAACCAGGCCGCCCGGCCGCGCGAACTTCACGGCGTTCGAGAGCAGGTGCCACACGACCTGCTGGAGCCGCGCCGGATCGCCCTCCACGAACACGCCCTCCGGGTCGAGCCGCGTCTCGATCGCCACGCCCTTGCCCGCCGCCGACGGCAGGATCGACTCGACCGCCGTCTGCACCGGGAGCGTCAGCTCCACCGCGAGCCGCTCGATCTTCAGCGTGCCCGTCACCACCTGCGAGGCGTCGAGCAGCTCGTCGATCAGCGTCACCTGGTGCTCGGCGTTGCGCTCGATCGCCGACAGCGCCCGCGTCTCCGCGACCCGGTCGAGCGAGCCCGCCTGCATCATCCTCGCCCAGCCGAGGATCGCGTTGAGCGGCGTGCGCAGCTCGTGCGACACGGTCCCGAGGAACTCGTCCTTGAGCCGGTTCGCGTCCTGCACCTCGCGGTAGAGGCGCGCGTTGTCGAGCGCGAGCGCCGCGCGGTGCGCGACCTCCTCCGCGAACGCGACGTCCGCCCGCTCGAAGAACCGGCCCGACTCCGACGACACAAGCGAGATCGCCCCGAGGATGCGCCCGCGCGCCCGGAGCGCCACCACGATGTACGACAGCGGCGCGAGCGCGCGGTTCGCCGCGGCCTCCTCGCTCGTCATCGCCTCGTGCAGCAGCACGTCGCCGCGGACGTCCGCGTAGAGCTCCGACCGGCCCGTGCGCAGCACGCGCGCCACCGGGCCCGGCTCGCCGTCGACGCGGCTCGGGTGGAAATATCGGAGCAGCGGCTCCTTCAGCGGGCTCACGTGCGCGACCGCGACGTGGCGCAGGCCGAGGCCGTCGTCGATGTCGATCAGGCAGAAATCGGCGAGCACCGGGAGGACCAGCCGCGCGAGCGACTGGAGCGTCGCCGTGAAGTCCAGCGATGCGGCGAGCGCGGTGCTGAGCTCGGCGAGGAAGGCGAACCGCCGCGCCGCCTCCTCGGCCTCGGCGCGCGCCGCCTGCACCCGGATGAGCCGCGCGCGCTCCTCCTCGGCCCGCTTGCGATCGGTGATGTCGCGGTGGATGCCGACCAGGAACAGCGGCCGGCCCTCTTGATCGTGGACCGCGTAGGCCGTGATCTCGATCGGCACCTCGGAGCCGTCCCGCCGCACGCACGGGACCTCGCCGACGAACGTGCGCGCGTCCTCGATCTGCTGGAGGATCCGGCCCGTGCTCTCCTCCCGCACGTCCTCGCGGTGGAGCAGCGACATGCTCTTGCCGACGATCTCCTCCGAGAGGTAGCCGAAGATCGACTCGGCCTCGCCCATCCAGTAGCGGATGTTGCCCTCGACGTCCGTGACGAGGATCGCCTCGGGCATCTGCTTCAGCACCTCGTGCGAGAGGTGCATCGCCTCCTCGGTCTGCAGCGCGGAGAGGCGCGCCCGCTCGAGCGCCTGCGCGCTCTGCTGGACCAGCGCGAGCATGAACGCCCGGTCGTCCTCGGTGAACGACTGCGGCGTCGAGAAGCCGAAGCCCACGGCGCCGAGCACGCGCCCCTCCAGGAACAGCGGGATCGCGGCGTACGCGTGCTCGCCCGTCGTGGCGCAGCAGGCCGCGAAGCTCGGCTCGAACTCGCGGAAGCGCTCCTCCGACTCGAGGAAGATCGGCTGCCGCTCGCGGACCGCGCGCGCCAGCGGCAGCTCGGCGCTGAGGTCGAAGGTCTTGAAGCGCGCGATCTGCGCCTCGAGGTAGCCCGTCGAGCGCACCGTCTCGAGCTCGCCGCCGAGCCCGGCGCGCAGCGCCACCATCGCCGTCATGCCGCCGGCCGCCGCGACGACGTCGCTCGCGAGCACGCGGAGCACCGCGGGCGGCGTGATCGCGTCGGACAGCGCGGCCGTGACCGCGAAGAGCCACGCGGCCCGGTCCGCGCTCCGCTCCGCGGACTGCCGCGCCTCCTCCGCCTTCCGGTAGAGGTAGGCGTTGTCGAGCGCCAGCGCCACGCGGTGCGCGAGCTCGGCCGCGAGCACGAGGTCGTCGGCGGAGTAGACGCGGTTCGACTCGGAGACGCCGAACGACAGCACGCCGAGCTTGCGGCCGCGCGCGATGAGCGGCACCGCCATCGCCGAGCGGGTGCCGAGCTGCTCCAGCGCGGCGGCGCGCTCGGCGGCCTCGTCGCTCTGGCCGCCGTCGAGCTCGTGGAGCAGCTCGGACTCGCCGCTGTGCAGCACCTTGGCGATGCCGAGGCGCTCCTCGGCGCCGGGTGAGATCGCGCGCAGCAGCCCCTCGCGCTCGGGGTTCACGTGCTTCGCCGCGACCCGGCAGAAGTTGTGCTTCGAGCCGCCCGCCTGGCCTGCGCGATCGGAGCCCGCCGCCTCGGCCGCGGCGCGCTGGCGCCGCGCCGCGTGGATCCCCGGCGCGGGCGCCAGGTCGAGCGCGCTCCCCCCGGGCGCGAACGGCGGCGCGTCGGCGCCCTCGGACGCCGGCGGCGGGATGGTGCCGACCAGGCCCATGGTGTCCGCGGCGCCGCGCTCGATCAGATCGACCGTGCACCAGTCCGCGAGGAAGGGCACCGACAGACGCGCGAGCCGCTCGAGGATGGTGTGTGGATCCAGCGACCCGGTGAGCTGCTCGCTCGCGTCCGCCAGGAACATCAGCTCATTATGGATCGCTCCACCGCGGGGCTGCTTCAGGACCTGCCACGCCATGGCGGTCTCGCTCGGGTTGCCTTCACGCTCCATGATGGTCGACGGCCGGCCGCATGGTAGCGAGGGGCGATCGCAGAAGCCAGCGGCGCACGCGCACGAGCGGAGCGCGGCGCGCTTTATATGTCGGAGCCGAGCCGCGCGCGGGCGCGGTGGACCAGCGCCTGGACGGCCTGGTGCGACTCGTCACGGACCGCATCGACGTCCTGGCCGGCGGTGGCGATGGGCGCGCCTACCTCGAGCGCCACGGGGATACGTCGCGCACGGCTCACCCGGGCCATGTGCGCCGCGAACGACTCGTCCGCGTACGAGGAATCGGCGCCGCCGTACGCGAGGCCGACGGGGACGATCTGCGCGCCGACGCGGCACGCCGCGGTGAAAGCGCCCGCGCGGAACGGCCGGACCTCGTCTCCGGAGAACGTGGTCCCCTCGGGGTAGACCATCACACCACGGCCGCGCCTGAGCGCCGTGCACATCGCCTGCACGACCGCGGAGCCGCTGCGCTTGCTCGATCGGTCGACGAAGAGCGTCCCGACGCGGCGCGCCGCCATGCCGACGACCGGCCAGCCGGCGAGATCGGAGCGGCTCACGACCGTCGCCTCGAAGAAGGCGAGCGTGACGATGATGTCGAGCGCGGAGCGGTGGTTCATCACGAACACCCGCCCGACGCCGGCCGGATCGCGGCCGGGGTAGTACTCCGCGCTGCCGGCGGGGCCGCGCGCGGGCTCTCCCTGGAAAAGGCCGCTGAGACCGCTGACGCGCACGTCGAGGCCGTACAGTTTGAGGAGCGCGCGCCCGTACCGGCGCATCCATGTATGTAGGACCACCTCGCGGTCGGCCGCGCTGGAGAGCGCTGTGTCTACCTCGAGCAGGCCGTACATGCCGAAGGTGAGGCCGACGAAGCCGGCGGTGCGCAGGGGGAAACGGAGGGCGTCGAGGGGATGTTCGCTGGCCATGCTTCGGGTGTCCGGGTCGCCGGGCTGATCAGGGGGCGAGGCGATCCTTGAAGAGGAACTGCATGGAGAGAAAGCCGCCGAGCGCGCCCATGGCGGCGTAGGCGATCGCGTAGAACGGGATGTAGATGGCGGTGGTGATGCTGCCGATGGCCACGTTCTTGACGAGCTCCGGGGGGAGGCTCGCGTAGAGGCCCCCGAGGAGGGTGCCGAACAGGATCTTGATGACCAGGTCGAAGACGCCGGCGATCAGGCCGGCCGCCGCTCCTGCGATGGCGCCGCAGAGCGCCGCGTCGTTGCCGGAGAGGCGCTCTTGCGGGTGCTCGTTGAGGTACAGCGAGACCGCGACGGCGGCGCCGGCGACGTTGAGCAGGCAGAAGCAGCAGTTGAGCAGGTTGAGCAGCGGCAAGCCGGACAGCACGCCGCCCACGACGCCTCCGATCAGGCCGGGCTTGAGGAACCGCTCGAGGTTCTTGCCGGTCCCGCCGCCAGGCGGCGCGCGGTAGGGCGACTGCATGCCTGGAGGCGGGCCGTAGCCGCCGCCGGGCGGGCCGCCGCCGGGCGGGCCGTAGCCGCCGCCGCCGGGCGGGCCGTAGCCGCCTCCGCCGGGCGGGCCGTAGCCGCCGGGCGGGCCGTAGCCGCCGGGCGGGCCGTAGCCGCCTCCGCCGGGCGGGCCGTAGCCGCCTCCGCCGGGCGGGCCGTAGCCGCCTCCGCCGGGCGGGCCGTAGCCGCCGGGCGGGCCGTAGCCGCCTCCACCGGGCGGGCCATGGCCGCCGCCGACGGGCGGGCCGTGGCCGCCTCCAGGAGGCTGTCCCCATCCGCCGCCGCTGCCAGAGCCGCCCTGGTTCATCCCTCGCTCCCCTCCTCCGGCGCGCGACACGACCCGGACTCGCCTCGCCGGCGCGACCCCGTGCAGCGCTGCGGCCGGGCTCGGCGGCGAGATCGCCTGAGCGGCTACCCTATTTCACGCCCGGGCGCGGAGAAAGCTCCTTCACGCGCCTGCGACAGGAGCGCCCTCGAGCAGCCGCTTCAGCACCTCGTTCACGACCGCCGGGTTCGCGCTGCCCCCCGTCTGCTTCATGATCTGCCCGACGAAGAAGCCGAGCAGCGCTGTCTTGCCGGCGCGGTACGCCGCCGCCTGCTTCGCGTTCGCGGCGATGACCGACGCGGCGATCGCCTCGATCGCGGACGCGTCGCTCATGACGGCCATCCCCTTGTCGCGGACTATGTCGCCGGGCGCCCGGTCGGTGCCGGCCATCTCCATGTACACCTCCTTGGCCTGCTTGCCGCTGATCGCGCCCTCGTCCACGAGGCGGAGCAGCGCGGCCACCTGCGCCGGGGAGACCGGGAACGTGGCGGACAACCCCGTCGTGCGGGTGTCGCGCAGCACCTCACCCTGGACGAAGTTCGCGACCTTCACCGCGTCGCCGTGGAGGCGCGCCGCCTCCTCGAAGAACACCGCGATCTGCGGGTGGCCCGTCAGGACGGATGCCGCGTACGGCGTGAGCCCGAGCGCCTCGGTGAAGCGGCGCCGCTTGTCCACCGGCGGCTCGGGGAGCGCGGCGCGCACGTCCGCGAGGAACGCCTCGTCCACGACGAGCGGCGGCAGGTCCGGCTCGGGGAAGTAGCGGTAGCCGGACTCGTTCTCCTTGTCGCGGAGGAGGTACGTCTCCTTCTTCTCGGCGTTGTACCCGCGGGTCTGCTGCCGCACCCGGCCGCCCTGCTCGATGAGCGCGATCTGCCGCCGGATCTCGAGATCGATCGCCTCGGCGACGAAGCGGAACGAGTTGATGTTCTTGAGCTCCGTCCGCGTGCCGAGCTTCGTCTCCCCTGCCCTGCGGACCGAGACGTTGGCGTCGCAGCGGAAGCTGCCCTGCTCGAGGTTGCCGTCGTTCACGCCGATGAACATCAGGATCTCGCGCAGCCGCTTCAGGTACTCGGCCGCCTCGACGCCCGAGCTCAGGTCGGGCTCGCCGACGATCTCGATGAGCGGGGTGCCGGCGCGGTTGAGATCGACGACCGAAAGGCCGCCGATGCCGTGGAGGTTCTTGCCGGCGTCCTCCTCCATGTGCACGCGCGTGATCCCCGCCCGCTTCTTCCCCGCCTCGGTCTCGATCTCGAGCGCGCCGCGGAGCGCGAGCGGCCGGTCGTACTGGCTGAGCTGAAAGCCCTTCGGCAGGTCCGGGTAGAAGTAGTTCTTCCGCGCGAAGATGCTGCTCTCCTGGATGGCGCAGCCGAGCGCGAGCGCGGCGCTCACCGCCATCCGGACCGCCTCGCGGTTCAGGACCGGAAGCGCCCCGGGGAGCCCGAGGCAGACCGGGCACGTGTGCGTGTTCGGCGGGTCGCCGAAGCTTGTCGCGCAGCCGCAGAACGCCTTGGTGCGGGTGAGGAGCTGCGCGTGGACCTCGAGCCCGATGACCGCCTCGAAGGAGCCGTACGTCGTCGCCATGGCCCGCTCTTCTAGCAGAACCTCGCCCGGGCGAGAGGCCCACGGGCTCAGCCGCCCGGTGGGGTCCGGCGAGAGGCCCGCCGGGCTACGCCGCCCGGCGGGCGCGGGGGTCGCCGCGTCGCCGCCCGACGCGCGAGCCAGCTCAGTGATCCGCGTGCTCGCGCGTCAGGCCAGGGTGCGTCGGGTCGCCGGGCTCGTGGCGCCGGTTCGCGGTCAGGCGCGAGCCCGAGCGGTCCGAGAGGGTCATGAGGAGGTCGCGCTTGTAAATGAACTGCTCGCGCGAGTCGTACGGCACCGCGTGCAGGCCGGTGTCCATGCGGATGGCGTCGACCGGGCACGCCTCGACGCAGTAGCCGCAGAACACGCAGCGGAGCTCGTCGATGACGAAGCTGCTCGGGTACCGCTCGTAGCCGTGGCGCCGATCGCCCTCGGGGTACTCGGCCGGCTCGATCGCGATGCACTGCGCCGGGCACGCCGTCGAGCAGCAGAGGCACGCGACGCAGCGGGGCGAGTTGTCCTCGCGCAGCGTGAGCCGGTGGATGCCCCGGAAGCGCTCCGGGTAGGGGCGCTTCTCCTCGGGGTAGCTGATCGTCGTGACCCCCGGCTGGAGCGACTCGAGCACCGGGTCCGGCTTCTGGCCGAGCACCATCTCCTTCGTGTTCTTGAAGAAGTGCTTCATCGTGAGCCCCAGCCCCTTGACCATCTCGGGGATGTAGGCCTGCACGTCGGCGCTCCGGACAGGGCGCGGCACCGGCTTGCCGGCGATCGGCCTGCCGGCCGGCTTCGTCCAGGGGTTGCTGGGAGTAGCTCTCGCCATGGGACTCTCCTCTACGCCTGCTGCGGCGTTGCCTTGGTGCCCCCGGCCGCAGCGGCGAAGCGGGCCGAGGTCGAATTGATGGTGCGCTGGCGCTCGACCGGCTCGAGGAGCCCGGCGATCAGCGCCACGACCGCCGCGAAGCCGCCGAGGGCGACGAGCCCGTGGGAGATGTCCGCGGCGACCTGGAGGCTGCTGCGGAGCCCCTCGGGCGCCGAGTCGACCGCCAGCACAAGGACGCCCGTCACCATCATGTTGACGATCGTGAGCGGCAGGAGCTTCGTCCACCCGAGCCGCATCACCTGGTCGTAACGGAAGCGCGGCAGCGTCCAGCGGAAGAAGACCTGCACCCACGTCATGAGGATCGTCTTGCCGAAGAACGCGAGGAAGTAGGTCAAGCTCACGGCGAAGTGCGTCATCTTGTACTGGAACAGCGTCGCGTCGCCGAAGGCGATGTTGATGCCGTCGCGGTCCAGGAACGGCAGGTGGTAGCCGCCGAAGAAGAGCGTGACGAGGAGCGCGCTCGACGTGATGAGCTCCACGTACTCGCCCGTCATGAACATGCCGAACTTCATCCCGGAGTACTCGACGAAGTAGCCGGCGACGATCTCGCTCTCGCCCTCGGGCTGGTCGAACGGGATGCGCTTCGTCTCGGCCGCGAGCGCCGCGAGGAAGAGGACGAACGCGAACGGCTGGACGAAGATGCCCCACGCGTGCTCGGCCTGCCACTGCACCATGTCGCCGAGCCGGACGCTGCTGTAGATGATGAAGAGCCCGACGACGCTGAGGCCCATCGCGACCTCGTAGCTGACCATCTGGCTCGCGGCGCGCAGCCCGCCGAGCAGCGAGAACTTGTTGTCGCTGGCCCAGCCGGCGAGGGCGGCGCCGATGATGCCCGTGCCCGCCATCGCGAAGATGTAGAGGATGCCGACGTTGAGGTCGGCGACCTGCAGGTTCACGACGTGGCCGTTGCACGTGAACGCCTGGTCGACCGTGCGCTTGAGGAGCGGGAGGTCGCCGAAGCCGAAGACCCGATCGCCGTTGTCCTCGAAGCAGAGCTTGTCGCCGAAGGGGATGACCGCGAACGTCACCAGCGCCGGGAACATTGCGAGCAGCGGCGCGAGCGAGTGGAGGAGCCGGTCGGCGTTCTTCGGGATGAAGTCCTCCTTCCAGATCATCTTGATCGCGTCGGCGGCGGCGTGGAGCGTGCCGAGGAGGCGCAGCGGCACCTTGCCCTCGGGCACGCGCAGGGCCGCGATCGCGCCCGACACGACGAGCAGCGCGCCGAGCAGCACGCACACGACCCGCGCGGCGGTCGGCGCCGCCGAGAGCGGGACCGCCTGCGTGACGAAGAAGGCCAGCACGTGGGCCAGGACGCCGGCGTAGAAGACGCTGCGGGGGTCGAACCGGGCGAGCGCCTCCTCGGCCGCGTTGCTCGGGCCGTTCCTGCGGGCCGACGCGCAGACCACGAGCAGGCTGAGCCACGCCACGAACACGGCGAACTGCGCGCCGATCACCAGCGTCTCGACCGCGGAAGGCCCGGACATCGGGCGCGTCGCCGTGAACACGGCGAGCGCCCCGAGCGCCGCCGGGGGGAGGAACACGATGCCGCGGACGAGCAGCGAGGGCAGGTAGACGACCGCCCGGTTCGGGCCGACGCGGTCCTGCACCATCGCGCCCTGGCGCCTGTCGGCCCAGGTCGCGATCGCCGCCATGTTCAGCAGGAACATGACGACGATAAGGATCTTCACGATCGCGAGAACGAGCTCGACAATGGTCATGCCGTGGCCTCCGTCTTCTTCGGCTCGACCCGCGACCCGTCGGCGAGCGCGGTCGCCGCTGCTGTGTGCGCGGGAGGCGCGGCGCCGAGCACCGCCTCGGGCGCGGCTGCCGTGCCGGCGACAGCGCCGGGCGGCATCGCGCGGCGCAGCTCGGCGAGGGTCTTCCACCCGGTCGCGTACCCGAGCGTGCGCCCGAGCCGGCCGATGAGCTCCCAGGCCGGGCGCGCGTCGCCGTGCGGGAGCAGCGCCCGCTCGCTCCGCTGCGCCAGGCCCTTCCTGTTCACGTACGTCCCATCGGCCTCGGCCCACGAACACGCCGGCAGGGCCACGCGCGCCGCGTTCGCCAGCGGCCCCTCGTGGGCGGCGATCGTCACCACCCCCTTGAGCCGCGACAGCGCCCGCTGCGCCTCGCCCGCGTCTACCTCGAGGTCCGACCCGAGCGCGACGACGTACGCGTACTGCCCCGACGCGATCCCCTGGAGCAGCTCCGCGACCGGGCGCGGCGGGGTCGCCGCCGCGATCTGCACGGCGCCGCGGGTGTTCGGGTTCTTGTCCTCGCTGATCAGGATGTCGTCGCCCTGGCCGAGCGGCTTGCCCGACACGAAGAAGTCGGTGGCGCCGAGGTACGTCGTCGCGAGGTGGTAGAGCGCGAAGTTGTCCTCGTTCGAGTGCTGGGCCGACAGGACGACCGCGACCTTCGACGGGTCGTCGGCGTGGCCGCTGAGCTGCTCCTTGGCCGCGGCGAGCGCGTCCTCGAGGCTCGCGTCGTCGTTGCCGACGAGCGCGGTGAGCAGCCGCCCCTCGACCGCGCGCCTGTACGAGAGCATCCCCTCGTCGCACATCCAGTACGTGTTGACCGCCATGTTCTCGCGCGGGCGGTGCCGGTACGGCGTGTTGTTGCGCGGGTCGTAGTCGAGGTACGCGTTGCAGCCCGTCGCGCAGCCCTGGCACACGGTCCGGGCGCTGCGGAGGAACCAGACCCGCGCCTTGAACCGGAAGTCGCGCGACGTGAGCGCGCCGACCGGGCAGACGTGCTCGGTCATCAGCGTGTAGTTATGGTCGAGCTCGCGCCCCGGCGAGACAGTGATCTCCCCGAGGTTGCCGCGCTCGCGGACGGAGAGCACCGGGTCGCGGGCGAGCTCGTTGCAGACGCGGATGCACCGCGTGCAGACGATGCAGCGCTCGGCGTCGTAGACGATGGTCGGCCCGAAGGTGACCGCCTTCGGCTTGTGCACCGGCTCCTGGTGCATCCGCTTGCCCTTGCGCTGGTGCTCGAGCCAGTAGTCCTGGAGGCGGCACTCGCCGGCCTGGTCGCAGATCGGGCAGTCGACAGGGTGGTTCAGGAGCAGGAGCTCCTGCACCGCCGAGCGCGCCTCGGACACGTGGTCGCTGCTCTCGGACAGCACCTCCATGCCGTTCGAGCAGGCCATCTGGCAGGCCGGCTGGAGCTTCGGCTTCGCCGCCGGCACGTAGTCCTGCTTGGCCTCATCCCAGCGGAGGATGTCGAGGCTCATCGCCGGCCGCCCCGGCGGCGGCAGCACCTCGACAAGGCACATCCTGCAGTTGGCGGCGACGCTGAGGCCGGGGTGCCAGCAGTAGTGGGGGATGTCGATCCCGGCGCGGTGCGCCGCCCGGATGATCGTGTCACCGCTCTCGAAGGGGATGTCCCTTCCGTCGATCTTGATCGTAGGCATCGTGATCTCGATTCCCGGCGGGGCCGCGCAGGGCCCCCGCTCCTTAACTCGATGACGGGAGCGCTCCTCTCGCCGTCGCTAGTGGTCGCACTCTCCGCCGATCATGTTGAGGGAGCCGAACGTCGGCACTACGTCGGGGATCATCAGCCCGGTGATGAGCTGGGAGAGCCCCTGCGTCGTGGCGAAGCACGGCGGGCGGATGCGGACGCGGTAGGGCGTGCCGCTGCCGTCGGACACCAGGTAGAAGCCGAGCTCGCCATTGCCAGCCTCGGTGTACGAGTAGCACTCGCCGGCGGGCACCTTGATGCCCTCCATGACGATCTTGAAGTGCTGGATGGTCGCCTCGATGGTCGTGTAGACCTCCTCCTTCGGCGGCAGCACGATGCGCGGATCGTCGATGTTGATCGGCCCCTCGTCGGGCATCTGGTCGAGCGCCTGCTCGATGATCCTCGCGGCCTGGCGGATCTCCTCCTGGCGGCACATGAACCGGTCGTAGTTGTCGCCCCGCGTGCCGACCGGCACGTCGAACTCGAACCGGTCGTAGACCATGTACGGGTTCGCCCGGCGCACGTCGTACGCCACGCCCGTCGCCCGGAGGACGACGCCTGTCCAGCCGAGCGCGAGCGCGTCCTCCTGCGAGATCTGCCCGACGCCGTCGAGGCGATCGAGGAAGATGCGGTTCTTGAGGATGAGCTTCTCGGCGTCGTGGATGAGCGCGAGCACGCGCTGGAGGCCCACCCGCACCATCGACTTGAAGTCGGGCGTGGGCGGCCGCGCCATGCCGCCGACGCGGCCGAAGCTGTGCGTCAGGCGCGCCCCGGTCTCCTCCTCGAAGATCTCCCAGAAGATCTCGCGCGCGCGGCACAGGTAGAGGAACGGCGTGAACGCGCCGAGCTCCATGGCCATGGCGCCGCTGCAGATCATGTGATCGCAGATGCGCGCCATCTCGCCGAGGATCACGCGGTAGTACTGGCAGCGCTCGGGGACCGTGACGCCGAGCATCTTCTCGACCGCGAGCGCGAAGCCCACGTTGTTGAGCATCGGCGAGACGTAGTTGAGCCGGTCGACGTACGGGAACACCTGCGTCCACGTGCCGCGCTCGCACATCTTCTCGAAGCCGCGGTGCAGGTAGCCGATCTGCACGTCGGCCTTGTTGATCGTCTCGCCGGACAGCTCGAGCACGATCCTCACCGTGCCGTGCATCGCCGGGTGGGACGGCCCCATGTTGAGGAGCATCGGCTCACTCGGCAGATCGAGGTGGGCCTCGTCCAGATCGCGATCCAGGGGTTCCATCGGTCAGCTTCGCTCCTGCAGCGCACCCACGCCGATGCCCTGCGGTTTGCCCTTGTCAGAGGCCTCATCCCCGCCGGTCGACTCGAGCGACGCCCCCGTCCCGGGGTTGTGCAGCGCGAAGTCGTGCGACTGGCGGCCGAAGCTCATGCCCTCGTCGGGGCCGAACGGCGGCAGCTTGCCTGTGTTCGGCACGTCCCGGAACGGGATGAGCGGCTGGATACGGTTGGCCGGGTAGTCCTTGCGCAGCGGGTGCCCCTCGAACTCCGGGTACATCAGGATGCGCCGGAGGTCCGGGTGCCCGCGGAAGACGATGCCGAGCAGGTCGTAGCACTCGCGCTCGAACCAGTTCGCGCCCTTCCACACCGGGACGAGCGAGTCGATCTCGGTGCCGTTGCCCTCCTCGTCGCCCACGCGCGCCTTGATCCGGATGCGGTGGTTCCTCTCGAACGAGCGCAGGTGGCAGACCACCTCGAAGCGGGGCACGTCGCCGCGCCAGAGGTAGTCGACCGCCGTGAGGTCGACGAACATGTTCATCAGCGTCCGCGGGTCGTTGCGGAGGAACAGGGCGATGTCGCGCCAGGCGGCCGGGTCGAGCACCGCCGTGTCGTCGCCGAACTGCGAGTGCGTCTCCAGGACGGCGCCCGGGAACTGCGCCGTGAGGATCTCGAGCACCTTCTTGCTCATGGCTGGCCCCTCTCCTTGCGCTGGAGGGTGACGAGGCGCTCCGCGGTCAGCGCGGGGTCCTCGCGCGGCTTGACGATCGCCGGCGTGCGGTCGCCGCGCGCGATCTTGTCCTGGAGCAGCATGAGGCCGTCGAGCACCGCCTCGGGGCGCGGCGGACATCCCGGCACGTAGACGTCGCAGGGGATGATCTTGTCGATGCCGGCGAGCGTCGTGTAGTTGTCGTAGAAGCCGCCGCACGAGGCGCACGTGCCGAAGGCGAGCACCCATTTCGGGTCCGCCATCTGCTCGTAGATGCGCTTGAGCGCGGGCGCCTGGCGCTGGCTGATGGTCCCCACCACCCAGAGCAGGTCGGCCTGGCGCGGCGAGAAGCGCGGCACCTCGGCGCCGAACCGCGCCATGTCGTAGCGCGGGCTCGCCATCGCCATGTACTCCATGCCGCAGCAGGCCGTGACGAACGGGTACTGGAACAGGGAGTACTTCTTCGCCCAGTTGAGCAACGCGTCCACGCGCGTGGTCGCGAAGCCGTGCTCGGTGCCCTCCATCACCCGCGTGGAGGGGCCTCCGCCCATTATTTCTCCCATTCCAGAGCTCCCTTCTTCCACACGTACACGAGCGCGACGACGAGCAGCGCGATGAACGAGCTCATCGTCGCGAGGCCGGTCCAGCCGAGCGTTCGGAACTGGATCGTCCACGGGTAGATGAGCACCGCCTCGATGTCGAACACGACAAAGAGGATCGCCGTCAGGTAGAACTTCACGCTCGGCTTGACGAACCGCCCGCCCGTCGAGTCGCTGCCGCACTCGTACGGGATCATCTTCTCGGCCGTCGGGTTCTTCGGGCCGAGCAGCGACGTCAGCGTGAACATGGCGAGCGCGATGACCGCGGCCACGAGAAACAGCAGGAACAAGGGGATGTAGGTGGCCATCGAGAGAGCACTCCTACGGGTCAGCCCGGGAGGGTCGACCGCCTCGCCGCAGCGCGCGGCTTCTCGGGCGAGACATCGGGGCCCGCGGCCCCGAACCATGCAGTCCAACAAGGTGAGAGCGACGCGGCGATGCTGCGTTGAAACAGCAAAAATCCGAGCGATCTCGGCTTAATCCGCGCCGGATCTAGTCGGCCGCCGCGGGGGTGTCAATGGAGGCGGTCAGTCAACCGGCGGGCCGCGATCCTAGGAGCGGTTCGCCACGAGGACCAGCCCTCTCCAGGCGGTGAGCGCCGTCCCCAGGCTGGCCTCGATCTCCCGGATCTCCTCGACCATCTCGGCGTCCGGCACGCCGGCGCTCCGCGCCTCGCGGACGCAGGCGAGGGCGGCGACGAACTTCTTGCGCTGCACGAACGCCCGCGCGAGCAGCGGCCAGATCTGCTTCGGCGGGGCGCCGAGGTTCGCGGCGCGCCGGAGGGGGCCGATGGCCTCGCCCGCCCGGCCGTCGTCGAGCATGGCCTCGCCCAGCCGGCGGAAGATGTCGCCGGCCGCGGCCCCGTCGTGCGCGTACTGGACCGCGAGGCGCATGACCTCCTCGCCCTGGTGCTCCTCGCCGAGCTTGACGCACGCGGTGCCGAGCAGGCCGAGCCCCTTGGCGATGAGGCTGCGGGCGTCCGGGGTGAGCATCTGCCCCTCGGGCGTGCGCAGGAAGATGGCGAGCGGCGCCGGCCAGGTGCCGAGCAGCTGGATCACCTTCGGGAAGTCGCCGCGCTGCGAGGCGACCTCGGCCTCGGCGACCTTCGTGAGGTCGATGGCGGAGCGCGCGCCGGCGGAGGCGCGCTCCAGCTCGTCGCGGACGTGCGAGCGGATGCGGGCGCGGAACTCGTTGAGCTCGTGGGTCTCCTCGATGCCGTCGCGCAGCAGGAGGAGGCGCGAGGTCTTCCCCTCGACGGAGAGCTTGCGAAGGCTGTAGCCGTAGAGCGGGGCGAGCAGCAGGTAGCGGACGCCGATGTGGAGCTGGAGCCCCTCGAGGTCGGTGTCCCGCTCGGGGGCCTGCGGCGTCGTGTCCTCGGTGAGGAGCGCGCCGACGAGGCGGTGGCGGAAGTCCGCGAGCGTGAGCCGCTGGACGTCGCCGTCGATCTCCTCCTCGCCTGGCGGCGCGATAACGAAGTCGACCAGCGTGTTGTCCGGGTTGCGGCGGTCGACGGTGAGCGCCGTGATGCGGGCGCCTGTGATCATCGAGAAGGCAAAGAACGCCTCGCCCACGATCTCGCAGAGCGCCTGGAAGCTGCCGATGCCGTCGCCTATGCGCTCGAACCAGCCGTCGGTCCGGACGGCATCGAGGGAGAACACGCGTTCCTTTGGCATGGTTCGACCTGGATCACAGGGGCGCGTCCCGGATGGCGGACGCATTTCCCAGGGGGGCCGAGACTCGCACGGGCGCGCGCCGCCCTCAAGAAAACTCCTAGTAGGAGCGCGCGTCGCGCATCGAATCGAAGCGCCGTCCGCCATCCATCGCGCCACGCCGGGCCACCTGCCCCCACGCGCCCGGCCCCCGGACGAGCCTGCAGCGGCCGACCCGCCCCTGCCACCGCCCCGGGTCGCCCAGTCCAGCCCCCGCTGACCACCGCCTGCCCGCCGTCCGCTATCGCTCTGCACCCACCGTTCTCCTCCACACGCGCAGCGAAGCGGCACTTCTCCACGAGCAGCGGAGCGACCCTTCTCCACGAGCAGCGGAGCGACCGACCCTTCTCCACGAGCAACGAGCGGCGCGCCCCCCGCACAGGAGACGGGCCCAGATCGGCGTTTTCGGCGCGCAGGCGTACGGAAGGACGCCGAGCACCGAAAACGTCGAGGTGGGCCCGTATCCGAAGCGGGGGGTGTGCCGCTCTACGGAGCCGCGGTGATGTGCAGCGCGAGGTTGCCGGAGGAGGAGGGGCGGCTGTCGGCGACGATCGTGATCACCTGCCCTGCGGTCAGGGGCACGGTCACCCGCGAGGCGACCCCGCTCGCGTTGTCGTTGCACGCGAGCTCGGCGCCGGAGCAGCTATCGCCGTCGTGCACGTGGAGGACCGTGTCGAAGGTCGAGGAAAGCGTGTCGATGACGTAGGTCCCGTCCGCCGGCGCGGTGAAGCGGTAGACCCTGTCGTTGCCGCTCGACGTCGTGCAGCTCGGCGTGCCCGAGTTCGGCTGGAGCAAGGTCGAGCCCGTCGCCGTCTGCGGGACCGTCGAGCCGAGGTCGACCGGGCTCGCGCAGGTGGCGTTGCCCTCGAACAGGCTGATGTTGAGCTTGAACGCGCCCGAGGCGGCAGGCCCGGAGCCATCCACCACGACGGCGATCTCCTGCCCCGCGACGAGCGACACAGCGACCCGCGACTGGACCCCCGTCGTGTTGTCGTTGCAGCCGAGCGACGCGCCGGCGCACGTGCCGTCGTGCACGTGAACGACCGTGTCGAAGGCCGAGCCGAACGTGTCCAAGATGTACACGCCGTCGGAAGGCGCCGTGAAGCTGTAGGTCGCCTCGGCGCCGCCGGCCACGCCGCAGGGCGCGCTCGAGAAGTCGCCGAGACCGGCGGTCGTGCCGTTCACCGTCTGCGGGACGACGGGCTCGAGGGCGTTCGCCGGGCACGGGGGCGCGGGGATGCCGGTCACGTTGAGCGTGTAGGCGCCGGAGGCCCCGTAAGCGCCGTCCACCACCACGTACGCCGTCTGCCCCTCCGCGAGCGGCGTGACGACCTGCGACACGGACCCGGACCCGTCGTTGCAGCCCAGCGAGGGCCCCGAGCAGCTGCCGTCGTGGACGTGGAGCACGGTGTCGAAGGCCGAGCCGGTCGTGTTGAACGTGTACCTGCCGTCAGCCGGCGCCGTGAAGCTGTAGCTGACCTCGGGGGAATCCCCCGAAGAGCAGGACGCCTGGAGGTAGTTGTCGAGACCTGACGTGTTGCCCGTGACCGTCTGCGGGTAGGTGGAGCCGAGATCGATCATGGGGCACGGGGGCGGCTCCCACTCGGAGATGTTCAGCTTGTAGGGCCCGCTGTCGCCCTCGAAGCCGTCGACCACGACCACGACCGTCTGACCGGCGGTGAGATCCGCCGTGATGCGCGACTGCTTTCCACCTCGAGAGTCGTCGTTGCATTCGATCACATCGCCGTTGCACGCGCCGTCTTGCAGCTCAAGGACGGTGTTGTACTCGGAGCCGAACGTATCGAAGACGTATTTCCCGTCCGCCGGGGCCGTGAACGTATAGCTCACGTCGGGGCCGCCCGCGTGGCCGCAGCTCGGCGTGATCGCGTCGCCGAGCAGCTCGGTATCGCCGGTGAAGGTCTGCGGGAGCGCCTCGCTGACCTCCCCCGAAGGGCAGATGGGCGGCCCGGCCTTCGCCAGGTTGAGCGTGAAGTCGCCCTCCGCGCCGTCGAAGCCGGTCACCACGATGAGGACCGACTCGCCCGCTCCGATGACCGCGCGGAGCTTCGATTGAGGGCCCTCGCCGTCATCGTCATCGTTGCAGCCGAGCTGAGCGCAGGTGGTCGCGCCCACGACGCCAAGGGCCGTATCGAAGCCGGACCCGAACGTATCCATCGTATACGTCCCCGCCTCGGAGGCCGTGAACAGATACACCCGCTCCGACGAGCCGGCAGCCACGCACGCCAGCCCGTAGTTCGTCTCTCCCCCGACGGTGGTCCCCGTCACCGTCTGCGGGAACGTGTCCCTCAGCTGCTCGTAGGTGCCGATGACGCAGGTGCACGCGCCTGCCTGGCAGAAGGCGCCTCGCTCGCACGCTGTCTCGCAGCTGCCGCAGTGCAGCTCGCTCGTCTGCAGGTTGGCGCACGAGCCGCCGCAATCCGTGAGCTCGGCGGAGCAAGTGCAGGCGCCCTCGGCGCACAGCTGGGTGGGCGAGCAGCTCGCTTCGCAGCTGCCGCAGTGCGTCCTGTCGTTCTGCACGTCCACGCAGGCGCCGTCGCAGTCCATGAGGTCGTCGGCGCAGGCGCAGGCGCCGTCCGTGCAGACCTGCCCCTCCGCGCACGGGTCGTCGCAGCTGCCGCAGTGGCGCGGATCTGTCTCGAGGTCCACGCAGCTCGCGCCGCAGGCGGTCTCGCCCTCTTCGCACTCCTCGGCGCCTCCCATCATGTCGCCGCCGCCGCCGTCTCCCCCGCGGCCGCCCTCGCCGCCGCCGCCGCCCTCGCCACCGCCGCCGCAGCGGCCCGCCTCGCAGCGCTGCCCCTCCGCGCAGGCGTTGCCGCACGCGCCGCAATGCTCGGCGTTCGCCTGGGTGTCGACGCACTCCCCATCGCACTGCGACTGTCCGTCGGCGCACGCGCTCGGCTCGTTGTCGCCCGCGGCGCAGGACGCCGCGATGACGCCTGCGACCAGGAGCAGCGCAGCCGACGAGAGGGTGGGTCTGAGGCGTAATCCGGAAATGTTCATAGCCATCCTTGGGGGTATCTGGCCGTTTGAGGCGGGACGGATAACGAGTCGCGCGTCAGGATACGCCGACGTCCGAGGGCTCCGCAACCGGCGGGGCGCTGGATGTGTGCCAGGTTCGCCCTGGCGGCGCGCGGGTCGAGCCGCGGTCGAGCCGCGGCCTGGAGGGCGCTCGCAGCGCCTCGAAGGCGCTGCGGCGGCCTCGGCAGATCGAGTGGCTGCATCGCCAGCGGGGCTTCGGGGAGCACGCAGCGTGGGCTCAGGGAGTGGCGATGTTCAGCGTGAAGTCGCCCGATACCCCTCCATAACCATCGACAACGATGGTGATGACCTGACCGGCGGTGAGCGTGAGCGTCAGCCGCGACGTCCCGGAGCCGCCCCCATCGTCGTTGCACGAGAGCGTGGTGCCGCCGCAGCCGCCGGTGTGAACGTGAAGGACTGTATCGAACGTCGAGCCGACCGTGCTGATGATATAGGAGCCGTCGACCGGGGCGGTGTACGTGAACACCATCTCCGGAGCGGTCGACGCGGTGGTGCAGCTCGGCGTCACCGAGTTGGGCTGGCCCGCGGTGCTGCCGGTCCTGGTGAGCCGCGGCTCCGAGCCGAGGTCGATCGCCGTCGAGCAGGTCCCCACGCCGGCAAACCGGTCCACCTGGAGCACGTAGTCGCCGGAGCTCGTGCCGCGGCCGTCGACGGCGATGAGCACGGTCTGCCCGGCGACCATGTCGACGGTGAGATGCGACTGCCGGCCCCCGCCCGAGTCATCGTTGCACCGGAGCGGCCTTGAGCAGCTCCCGTCGAAGAGCTGGAGGACCGTGTCGAAGCTCGAGCCGAACGTGTTGAAGATGTAGGTCCCGTTCTCCGCCGCGGTGAAGCTGTAGAGCATGTCCGGAGCGTTGGACGAGCCGCAGGTCGGGGTGACCGACTCGGGCTGCTCCGCGGTGGTCCCGGTGACGACCTGCGGGAAGACGGAGCCGAGGTCGATCGCCGTCGAGCACGTCCCGCCGCCGTTGAACTGCTGGGCGTTGAGCGTGAACTCGCCCGACGCGCTCGCGGAGCTGCCGTCTATGACCAGGATGATCGTCTGGCCCTCGCCGAGCTCCAGCGTCAGCCGCGACTGCGTGGTTCCGGCCGCGTCGGTGTTGCACCCGAGCGCCGCTCCGGCGCACTGGCCGTCGCGCGCGGAGAGGGTCGTGTTGAAGCTCGATCCGAACGTATCGAAGACGTACGTGCCGGCGACGGCCGCGGTGAAGCTGTACGTCGCCTCGTTGCCGCCGGCGCTGCCGCAGGACGGGGTCATGATGTCGACCGCGCCCTCGGTCGTCCCGGTCACGGTCTGAGGCACCGTCGACCCGAGGTCGATGGCGGGGCACGGCGGGACCAGGGTCTGGCGCACGTTGAGCGTGTAGGCGCCGGAGGCCGACGAGCTGTAGCCGTCGACGACGATGATGACGGTCTGTCCCTCGTCGAGCAGCAGCTTCACCTGCGATTGCACGCCAGACGTGTCGTCGTTGCACGCCAGGCTCGGCCCGCTGCACGTGCCGTCGTGCACATGCAGGACCGTGTCGAAGGTGGAGCCGACAGTGTCGAAGGTGTAGAGCGCGTACGCTGGCGCGGTGAACTCATAGGTCGCCTCGGGGCCGCCGCCGCCCGCGCAGGGCGCCGAGATCGCGCTCACGCGATCCATGACGGCGGTGCTGCCCGTCACCGTTTGCGGGAAGGTCGAGCCGAGCGTGAACTCCGGGCACGGCGGCGGGATATACTCGGTGACGTTCAGCGTGAACGGCCCGGCGGCGCCGTCGACGCCGTCGACGATAGCGACCACCGTCTGGCCCGCGGTGAGGTTCGCGACGACGCGCGACTGCTCGCCCTCCGCGGCGTTGTCGCTGCAAGAGATCACCGAGCCCGAGCAGGTCCCGCTGCGCAGCTCGAGGATGGTGTCGTACGAGGAGCCGTACGTATCGAAGATGTACCTGCCCGCGCGCGGCGCGGTGAATGTGTAGCTCGAGTCGGGGGTGTCGATCGAGCCGCAGCTCGGCGCGATGGCGTCGCCGAGCAGCCGCGTGTCGCCGGTGATCGTCCGGGGGAGGGTCGGCTCGATGGTGCCCGAAGGGCACGTCGGCGGCGCGAGCGGGTCGATGCTCAGGACGAAGTCGCCTTGCGCGCCGTTGTAGCCCGACACGACGACGAAGACCGCCTGTCCCTCGTCGAGGCGCAGCGAGGCGCTCGCCTCGGGCCCCCCGCGATCGTCGTTGCACGCGAGCTCATCGCAGATGTCGGTGGTCAAGAGCGCGATGGCGGTGTCGTAGCTCGATCCTGCGGTGTCGAACCTGTACCCGCCGGCCTGCTCCGCCGTGAACCGGTAGACCATCTCGGTCGAGCCGGCGGCCACGCAGGCGAGCCCGAAATAGGTGTCCGCGCCGAGCGTGGTGCCCGTCACGACCTGCGGCGCCGTCGCGCCGATGTCCTCGTAGTCGCCGACGACGCAGATGCACGCGCCCTCCTGGCAGACGAGCCCCGGGCCGCACGCGGCGCCGCACGCGCCGCAGTGCTCCGGGCTTCGCGTCAGATCGACGCACCTGCCGCCGCAGTCCGTGAGTCCCTCGTTGCAGAGGCACGCCCCGTCCGTGCACGTCTGGTTGTAGGCGCACCGGGCCTCGCAGCTCCCGCAGTGCAGCGGATCGCTCTCCAGGTCCACGCAGTCGCCGTCGCACTCCTCGAGCCCGGGGGCGCAGGCGCACTTGCCGCCCTCGCACAGCTGCTCGTCCGGACATTGGTTGCCGCAACTCCCGCAATGGCGCGCGTCGATGTCGCGGTCGACGCACTCGCCGTCGCACGCCGCCAGGCCGGGGGCGCACAGCTCGCTGCCGGCGCCGCCCGTGGCGTTGTCCGCGCCGCCCGCCGCCCCCCCACCGCCGCCCCCGCCGCCCCCGCCGTCGCCGACGCACTCGCCCGCCTCGCACCGCTGCCCGCTCGCGCAGATGATGTCGCAGTCGCCGCAGTTGTCGGGATCGGTCTGCGCGTCGACGCACGCGCTCGCGCACAGCAGCTGGCCGTCATCGCACGACGGTCCCGACACCTCTCCCTGCGCGCAGGACACAAGGCAGACGAGGAGGGCCGCTGCCGTCAGCCAGAGCGCTGTGGACGACAGCTCGAATCTGGAGCGCAATCCGGGTTGACTCATGAACATCCTTTGGCGGACACGCCGGCCACCTTGTGGCGCGAGAGACCCGTCCACGAGAATACGCCTCTTCGCTTTCGCTCTGCAATCACGGATCAGCGCGCGACGCCGCAGGATCGTTCGATTTCCAGTTCCATGAACGCGACGAGACTGGATGAGATGGAGCGCGCATGAGCCGCGCGCGCGCGGCCCGTCGCTGCCGGTGCGGTCTCGCCGGAAGATCGCTGAGGCGACCGCGCGCGGCGGCTCATGCGGCCGGGAGATCCGGCAGCGGATCGGCCTCCTCGGAGGTCGGCTGGCGCGCCTGGATCGCCTCCAGCGCCGGGGCGCCCGCCTCGGGCCCCGGCGCGTCTTCGGGCTGCGCATCCGGGCCGAGGAAGCGCGCGATCGGCTCGAAGAGCTCGGCGCCCGTATAGGCGCCGACCGCCAGGTCTCCGTGGCCGTAATCCTCCCGCGCGCCGAAGTCGCGCCCGAGCACGAGAAAGCGCTTCGGGGTCTCGGGGTGATCGCGTCCCCACGCGTCGAACGCTGCGCGCACCGACGAGACCGGCGCTATCCGGTCCGCGCTGCCGGCGATGAACAGGGCCGGCGCCGCCACGGACGCGAGGCCGTCCAGGACTCTCTCGCCGTCCACGCGGATCTCTCCGTCGCTCGCCATCCACGCGGCGAAGTCTGCGTTCAGCGCAGCGGGGATGTCCTCGATGCAGTTGACGAGCGCGAGCCGGGTGACGCCGGGGGGTACGTTGCGCGGATTGGCCACGGCGCGGTGAATCGGCGTCGGTAGCCACTCCGAGGCGAACGCGACGCTGCGTGCCATGAGGCGCAGCGGCACGCCCGGGAGCAGCCGGCCCGGCAGGAAGCGCATGAGGCGCGCCGGCATGCCGACGCGGCCTGGAGAGCCGACGATGACGACGCGGCGGACCCGATCTTCCGGCACGCTCCGTCCCAGCGCGGCATAGAGGAGCATGCCGCCCATCGAGAAGCCGACATAATCGAGCGAACGGGCTCCGGTGCGCTTCAGGATCGCGTCGAAGGCGCAGGGGAGATCGTACCGGACCATGGCCGAGAAGCGGACGCTGCGCCGCTCGGTCCGGGTGAGGAGGCGGCCGCTCCGCAAGGTCAGCAGCCACACGTCGCGTCCCAGCGCGGCGAGGTGGCGGGCCAGCGAGTAATCGGGGTGGATGTCCTGGTTCCTGTGGTTCGCGGCGATCCCGTGCACGAGCACGATGGGCGGGAGATCCGGCTGCGCAGCCGCTCCGGGCGGGCACGGGACGCGGCGGATCTCGATCTGGGCGCCGTCCTCGGTCCGCAGCACCTCTTCCACGCTGTAGTCCAGCGGGAGGGTCAGCCGTTTGACCCAGTAATAGAGGTGCGCCCACAGCCCGACCGCCGTCAGCACCGCGAGCGCCAGCGCGACCAGGAGGTAAGCCCCGAATGTCCAGACCATACGCCCAATCTACCCGCTGGCGCCGCTTCCGCATGCGAGCAGCCTCGACAGCTTGGCGCCTGGACGGAGCTCGGGCCAGCCGGTTGTTGAGATCGCTGTCGCACGCTCGCCCCGGGGGTCACCGGTGGATGCCGGTGACGCGAACAGCGTGTTTCGAGATCATTTCTTACTGCGCGCGAGAAAGGCACACAGCGCTCAGGAAGTCACTCCGTCCTCACGAGTCAGACTGCGGCCTTCGCGGACTGCCGTTGCCAGACACGCATGCTGAACGCGGCTGCTTTTCACGCGCGTCGCGTCCGGCGGCGGCATCGCTGTTGTGCCCATGCCCACCGCGGTGCGGCGACGGAGACCTTCAGCAGGGGCGTGCACAAAGGTTCCACACGCGCCCGTCCGCGTCGTGGCACGCCGATCGCATCAGGTAGGGGCGAGAGAAGCGGTGAGGATCCCGTAAGCGCCCCGTCAAGAGGGGTACGCACACGAAGCGCCGCAGCGGAGCTCGGGGGGGCTCCGCTGCGGCGCTCATCTTGCCGTACTGAACGGACGCTCACGAGCGTTCTGCCGGAAACAAAATGAAAAAAGCGCCTCGCGGACCTGGGGGGGGAAGGTCTCCGCGACGGCGCTCGTGGTCCAGTAGAGCAGGCTCTGTGCCGAGTTGTCTGAAACAAGATTTCAGGCAGTTACCATTCAGAAATCCCGCCACCATTTCATTTTTGCAAATCAAAAATGAAATGGGATGCAAATTCGAAGGCTTATACGCCCTGAACGGCAGGGGCGATGATTGTCCTGGTCGAAGCGACCGTGCGCGGAGTGCTCACGTCTCCCAGTGCCGGCAGACCGGCTTCACGCCGCACCCCTCGCAGCGGACCGGATCGCGCCGCGACGGGCACTGCTGGAGCATGCCGAGGTGGCAGAGGGCGAAGTCGTACTTGACCGGGTCGACCGGATCGAAGCCGCGGAGGGCGGCGGTGATCTCCTCTGCCGTCTTCCATGTGGCTCCCCTGCGATCGGTGAGGCCGATGTTGTAGCCGAGCTTCTGGATGTGGACGTCGACCGGGATCAGGAGGGCGGAGGGGGGTACCGGCCACAGGCCGAGATCCACGCCGTCGGCGGGGCGGATCATCCAGCGCAGCAGGAGCATGAGCCGCTTGGTGGCGCTGCCCTTCTCCGGGTCCGGGAGGATGTGCGCTGCCCCTCGGTCGCCCGGACGCCGATCGAGGCCACCCGCGCGCCGGATCGCCCGCACCCACGCGCCCAGGGCCTGGCGCAGGTCGCGGCGCCGCGAGAGCTCGGCCGCAAAGGCGGCGCCCAGCGAGCCGGAGGCGCGCTGCACCCGCCGCGCGCCGACGACGAGCGCCGCGAGGTCGCGGTCGCGGTAGACCCGGTGCCGGAAGCCGCGCAGCCGCGCCGAGACGGCCCGGGGATCGTCCGCGGTGAGGGCGATCTCCGGCCCGAGCCGGCCGAGCGCCTCGGCGATCTTGGCGCGCAGCGCCTTCACGTTGCCGAAGGCGAGCGACGCGGCGATGAGCGCCACGAGCTCCTGGTCGGCCGGGTTCGTGTAGAGATGGACGAAGTCGACGGGGTCCTGCGCGCGGCGCTCCGCGACGGCGCACCGCGCGCGCACCTCGTCGAGCGCCGCTTGCAGGGCGGCGCTCCTCGCGCTGCGCCGGGGCGCCGCGTCGTCGGCACCACGCCGGGGCGCCGTCGCGCCAGCGCCGCGCCGGGGCGCCGCGTCGTCGGCACCACGCCGGGGCGCCGTCGCGCCAGCGCCGCGCCGGGGCGCCGCCGCGCCCGCTCCGTCCTTCGCGCCACCGCGCCGGGGCGCCGTCACGTGACCCCCGCGCCCGACGCCGCGTCGGCAGTGCTCGGCGCGGGGCGCGCCGCCCGCTCCGGCGTCTCCCGGTCGTGCTCCAGCGCGGGGAGCGACACAACGAAGGCGCTGCCGCGCCCGTCTTCCGTGAGCGGGCTCTCGACCCGCACGGCGCCCCCGTGGCTCTCGGCGATGTGCTTCACGAGCGCGAGCCCGATCCCGCTGCCGCGCACCTGCCGCTCGCTCGCCCGCCGCCCGCGCGCGAAGCGCTCGAAGATGTGCTTCTGCTCGTCCGGATCGATGCCCGGCCCCCTGTCGCTCACCCGGATGGCGACCCGCCTCGCCGGGCGCGCCAGCGCGGAGAGGCGACCGCCGTCGCCGCCCTCGGCCTCGACCGCGACCTCGACGCGCCCGCCGTCCTTCGCGTACTTGAGCGCGTTGTCGAGCAGGTTCACGATCGCGAGCTCGAGCGCGCGCGCGTCGATGAGCGCCTCCGGCAGCCCCTCGGCGATCGTCAGCTCGACGGTCATCTCCTCGCGCTCGGCGCGGTAGCGGTACATGTCGACCGCGCGCGTCGCCACCTCGGCGACGCTCCCGCGCGCGAACTCGTACGCGGCCTTGCCCCGCTCGACCCGCGCGAAGTCGAGGACGTTCTCGATGAGCGCGGTCAGCCGCTCGCTCTCGCTCACGATGATCTGCAGGTACTGGCGGCGCTTCTCGTCGTTCGGAACGCGGTCGCCGAGGAGGAGCTCGCCGAACATGCGGACCAGCGACAGCGGCGTCTTGAGCTCGTGGGACACGTTCGCGACGAAGTCGCTCTTCAGCGCCGCGAGCCGCCGCTCGTTCACGGAGGCGAGCACGACGATCGCCAGCCCGGCCAGGGCGACCAGGGCGGAGAAGCCGACCATCAGGATCTCGATCAGGCGCTGCCGCTCCACCTTCTCCCCGAGCTCCTCGGCCGTGGTGAGCGCCATCTGGAGGCGCCAGTTGTAGAGCGTGGTCGGGAACGGGCGCCCGACGGTGAACTCGCCGCCGATGATGGGCGGGCCGAAGACGATGCGGCCCTCCTCGTCGATGACGTTCATCCGGCTCTTCTCTCGATCGAGGTCGCGGAAGAGCCGGGGCATCACCTCGTGTACCAGGCGCGGGACCTCGTGCCACGCGACCACCAGGAACCGACGGCCCAGGTGCTCGCGCTGCCAGTAGCTCACGAGCAGGCTCTGCTGATCGATGACGTGGTGGAGGTGGCGCAGCTCGGTCGCGTCGCCCGAGAAGTTCATCTGCGGGAGCATGCGGGCGAGCAGGAGCTTGCGGAACGCGTCGTCCTCCCGGCCGGACGCGCCGCGTGAGGTGAACGCGAGCACGTCGTGGGCTTCGTGGTCCATGTCGAGGACCAGGATGGCGCGCACGGTCGGCGTCTCGCGGGCCGCGGTGGGGAGCCACCTTCGCGCGATGACCGAGAGGTTCGCCACGTCGACGTGCGCGGCGACGACGTTGTCCTGCGCGATGATCAGCTTGTCGAGCCGGTCGACGCGCTCGTCGGCGAGGGTGAGCGTCGCGTCGAAGACGGTCTGCTGGCGGGCCTTCTCGATCTGCAGCGTCGTGCGCAGGGCGATGCCGCCGAGCACGAGCACGGCGACGACGATGGCCGGCACGAGGGCGAAGTACGGGACGCGATGGCGCTTCCCGACCGAGGGGAGGAGGTCCATCGCTGAGCTCCGCTAGCGGGCGGCCCTCTTCGTCCCCGCGGTCACGAGGCTCGGTTCGATGACCACGCCGCGCGCCCCGACGAAGTCCGCGAACTGCTGGCCGATGTAGGTGAGCGCATTGCCGTCGCTCTCGGAAAAGGGCCCGCCGTCGAGCGGGTTTCCGATCTCGAGGAGGCCGAGGTAGCGGCCCGCGAGCTCCACCGGCGCGCAGACGACGCTGCGGAGCTCGACGCCGGTCGCCTTCCACCGGTCGTCCATGGCGCGCTCGTCCCTGGACACGTCGGGCACCACGACGGCGCGCCTCGACCGCATCGCGGCCAGCGGGAGCGGCGCCCGCTCGGACAGCCTGGCGAGGAGCGCGCTCTTGCCGCCGTGCTGCCGGACGACGACGAACTCGCGCCGGTTGATGTCGAACAGCGACACGAACCCGAGGGCGCACGGGATCTTGTCGAGCGTGAGCGCGAGGATGAAGTCCGCGCCCGCGAGGGTGTCCAGGAGGAAGTGCAGATCGCTGCACGCCTCGAACAGCTCGGCGATGAGGTCGTCGCCGGAGAGACGCCCGTTCCTGGGAGGGAAGGACGAGCGCCTCCGCACCGGCTGGCTCGGCGCGGGGGGAGGGATCTCGGCCGGCTGCGAAGCGGCCTCGGGGCGAGCCGGCTCGGCGGCAGCCGGCGCGGCGGACGGCGGCTCGACGGCAGCCGGCGCGGCGGCAGCAGGCGGCTCGACGGCAGCCGGCGCGACAGCTGGCGGTTCGGCAGCGGGCGACGCGGCGGACGGCGGTTCGGCGGCAGCCGGCGCGACAGCAGGCGGTTCGGCGGCAGCGGGCGACGCGGCGGACGGCGGCTCGACGGCAGCAAGCGAGGCCGCAGCCGGCGGTTCGATGGCAGCGGGCGACGCGGCGGACGGCGGCGCGGCGGCGGGCGGCGCAGCAGGCGGCGGCGCGGCAGCAGCCAGCGGCGCGACAGCAGCCGGCGTGGCGGCAGGCGGCGGCGTGGTGGCGCCGGCGCGCGGGCGGAACTGGATCTCGGGCACGTCCGAACGCCAGTCCTTCCATGCGAGGGTCGCGAGCGGACCGCGCTGAGGCCGGCCGTCGAAGACGTGGTCGAACACGGCGATGTGGATGAACTTGCCCGGGCGGGCGTCGTCGATGAGCTCCCGTGCCGCCTCGAGCCGGTCGAGCAGCAGCGCGTTGACGAGCTCGCGCGGGGTGCCCGTGGGCACCGCATAGACGAGCTCCCGGTACGTGAGCGGCGAGCGGTCGGACGGGTCCTCCCCGCGCTGCGACACGAACTCGAACGGAGGGAGCGCGCTGGGCGATGACTCCGGCGCGGCTGGGGCGGGCGCAGCGCTCGCGCCGCTCGCGGGCTGCGCCGCGGCACCGGCCGGCTGTGTCGCGGCGCTCACGGGCTGCGCCGCGGCACCGGCCGGCTGCGCCGTGGCGCCCGCGGGCTGCTTCGCGGCGCCCGCCGGCTCCGTGACGACGAGCGCGGCCCCCATCGAGATGAACGGGACCGTGGACGCCGCCGGACGCTTCCCTGGGACGCGCGCCGCGGGATCTGCGGCCCTGGGGGACGCCCCCGCGCCCGCCGAGGCCCCGGGCTCGTCCGTGAGCGCCGCATCATCCGGCGCGCGCTGCACGACGTACCTCACGCGCGTCGCCGGATCGATCGCCCGGTAGCCGCTCTCCAGCAGATCCACGGAGAAATTGTTGAGCGGCCCGTCATCTCCGCGGAGCGCCCGGGCCTTTTGCAGCGCGGGCTGCCACTGCGCGGCCTCGACGCACACCTTCCTGGTCGGCGGTGCGTTCTGGCCTAACGACGAGATCTCGACGAACCAACGCATCGTTTGCAGTTCCCATCCGCGCTGGCGCTGACCGGGTCGCGCGCTCTGGCGCGACGATCTTTCTACTCGACGCGTACGAGAGGGGTCAACGCGCAGGCCGCACGGAGGCAGCGCGCGGGCGCCGTTGGAAGAAGACCTGAAATATTCTCAGACCGGGGACGGCGCGGAGAATCGGGTCTGCCCCGAGATCGCACCGCCCGCGCGGCGACACGCCGCAGGCGACCCGCTCGTTCACTGAACGGCCGCCGGGTGCTCCCGACCGCCCACGGCCACACGAGCAGGCCGCTGAGCGCGAGGGCCAGCCCGATCGCGAGGTCGGCCGCAATCCCGGCTCAGGAGACGATCTGGGATGCTCGACTCTGCATCTCCACGCGCGCGCTGATCCACCCTGATGAGATCCGCTCGTGATCCCTACTGTGTCCGCAGGATGACGTGGAAGCCGAACGGCGTCTCCACGACCCCGCTCAGGGCGCCGACAGCGACCTTCTCCAGCGCCTGCTCGAACTCGGACACCATCGCTCCTTTCGGGAATTTGCCGAGATCGCCGCCGCGCGCCCCGGCGCCGGGCTCGTCGCTGTACCGGGCTACGAGGTCCTCGAACCTCGCCCCCTGCTGCGCTTCCCGGAGCGCCTGCTCGGCGAGCGCGCGCGCCTCGTCCCGGGTGCGCGCGACATGCGGCGGGGCGCGGCGTGAGCCCGCATACATGACAAGCAGGTGCTTGGCCCCCAGAAACCCGGGCACCACGGACGGCTGGGCTGCGGACGGCTGGGCTGCGGACGGCTGGGCTGCGGGCTTCTGCGCGCCGTGCAGCGACTCCATCGTGGGGGGCTCGTGCGGGCCGAGCGCCCTTTCCACGATCCGCTTGAAGCGCGCGGCCGGTTGCGCGCCAGTGAGGAAGTAGTCGTTGATCGCGAACGACGGCGTGCCGTTGATGTGGAGGCTCGCGGCGAGCTTCTGGTCCGCCTCGACCGCCGCGCGGTGCGCGCGCGAGTCGAGCGCGGTGATGAGCTTCGCCACGTCGAGGCCGATCGCGGCCGCGTGGCGCTCGAGCGCCTGACGGCTGAGCCCGGCCTCGGACTGGTCCTCCCACAGCCGCTGCGCCATCGCCCAGAAGCCGGCGTCGCCCTTCTGCCGGAACGCCTCGACGGAAGCCTCGGCGGCGAGGGGCGCCAGCTTGTGGAAGGGGAGCGGCAGGTGCCGGAAGACCACGCGGACCTTGCCCGGATAGGCGGCGATGATCTCGTCGAGCGTCGGCTGGACGCGCTTGCAGAACGGGCACTGGAAGTCGGCGAACATCTGGATCGTCACCTTCGCGCCGGCCTTTGCCCCCTTGCCCGGGTTGTCCCTGGTCGGCGACGGGGCGAGGATCCGCTCGAGCGGCGCGGCGGCCTTCGCGTCCTTCTGCAGCGCGTCGTAGACCTTCGCGGGCGGCGTGCCCGCGGCGACGACCTTCGCGGCGCGCGCGAGCTGCTCGTCGATGAGGGCCTCGAACACCTCCGCCGGCTGGGCGCCGACGAGCCGCCTGCCGTTGATGAAGAAGTGGGGCGTGCCGCTCGCCCCGATGTCCTCGGCGAGGCGCTGATCGCGCTCGATGCGCGCCGCGTGGCGCCGGGCGGCGATCGCCTTCTGCGCGCGCGCCACGTCGAGGCCCAGCGCCTTCGCGTGCGCCGCGAGGTCCGCGTCCTCCAGGCTCCCCTCCCGCAAGAGCTCGTACGCGCTCCAGAACGCCGCGTCGCCCTTCTGCGCCCTGGCCTCGAGCGCGAGCTCCGCGGCGGGCTCGGCTCGCAGGTGGAACGCGAGCGGGTTGTGCTTGAAGACGACGCGCAGCTGCTCGCCGTACTTCTTCGCGAGCCCGTCCACGACCGGGGCGGCCCTGCGGCAGAACGGACACTGGAGGTCGACGAACATCACCAGCGTGACCGGAGCGCTCGGGTTGCCCCGGGTCGGCGACCCGTCGACTGGCACCTTCCACATGCTCGTGTCCTCGACGGCCGGCGGCGAGGGCTGCTCCGGGGCCGGGGCGCGCGCCTTGTTCTGCGCAGACAGCGCGGCATAGAGGCGCTCCCGCGGGACACCGGACCGCCGGAGATCCTCGGCCGCCCGGAGCTGCTCATCGAGGACGGTCCGGAGCTTGTCGATCGGCTGCGCCCCGCTGATGAACACCCCGTTGATGAAGGACGCGGGCGTCCCCGTGACCCGCGCGGCCCGGCCCGCCTCGATGTCCTGCTCGATCTTCGGCGCGTGCCGCTGCTGCTCGAAGGCCGCGCGGAAAGCCGCCCGATCGACGCCCGCCTCGGCGGCCCACGCCTCGAACGCCTCCGGCGCGAGCGAGCGCTGGTTGGCGAAGGCGAGCTGATGAAACCTCCAGAACGCCTCGGTCCCGCCGAGCCGGAACACCGTCTCGGCGGCGAGGTGAGCCGGGCGCGCGTTCTTGTGGAAGGACAGCGGGAAGTGCTTCCAGACGACGCGCAGCCGATCGGGCCCGTAGGCCTGCTTGAGCTGCTCCAGCGTCGCCATGTGCCTGGACGTGAAGGGACACTCGAAGTCGCCCCACACCACCACGGTCACCGGCGCGAGCGGCTCACCCCACCATGGATCGGCGCGGGTGACGGGCACGGCCGTGCCGGGCTCCGGCTCTGGCTCGGCTGCCACGACATCGGCCGGGGCGGCGGCCGGAGCAGAGATCTCCACCGTCCTCGGGCGCTCGACCGCCGCCGGCACCGTCGCCGCGCCCGGCGCGCAGGCGGCCAGCACGATCCAGAGCAACAGCAGCGGAAATGGACGGAAAAGCGGCGCTGACGCAGGCATGGGCCCCCTCGCGTGTCGTGGTCCGGTCGCGGATCCTACACGGACGGGGATTGCTCAGGTCGCCACGCCGGCGCCGCACCCCACGGCGGGCGCATCGCGCCGCGCCGTGCTGGCTGCATCAGCACAAAAAAAACAGAGCGCCCATTCGACGGCGGGGGGGGGATACCGTCACGGGCGCTCTGCTGTGCATTGTTAGCAGGGCTCGTGCCGTGGACTTTTTTCCTGATTTCGCGGAGATCTCCCCGGGAGAAAAGCCAACGCAGTTCAGTCCTGAAACGGAGGCTTGCAAAGCCGCTGGACGGACGCGGCAGGGACGCTCCGCCATCGCCCTCGGGGGCCACCCGCCTCGACGGCTTCCGCGTCAGCCGCACCACCGTGCTCATCGGTGCGATCGGTGGACGGCGGGCGCGGGGGTCGGCGTCCCCCCCGCGGATGCGGCTCCGCGGGCTCGGGTCGCGTGAAAGTCGTGTAAAAGAGCCGCGTGTCACCGTCCAGCGCCGACCCTGTGTCCTCCGCGCCGCCTGGAGGAGCGGCGCCTCCGTCCCGGCCGCGCAGCTCCTCCCCTGGCGAGCTGGAGGCCACGGCCGCCGGGAGCGCCTTCCCCGGCGCGCCAGAGGCAACGGACGCCGGGAGCGCGAGCCCGAGGGCGCACGGCAGCTGGCTCGATCGCCTGGTCGCCGCCTGGCCGCGCGTCGATCCGGTCCTGTTCGCCGCCTACGCGGGCGCCTGCGTGCTCTACGCCGCCGTCGCTTTCTACGGCGCGATGCACCAGCAGACGGGCGGCATGTGGTCAGCGCCGCTCGACGATGTGTTCATCCACTTCGATTACGCCCGCGCCACGGCGCGCGGGTACCCGTTCGAGTGGTCCGAGGGCAACGGCTTCTCGAGCGGGAACACCAGCCTGAGCTACCCGTTCGTCCTGGCGCTCGGCTACCTCATCGGCTTCCGCGGCCTGCTGCTGATGCAGTGGGCGGCGATCGTCGCGTGCGCCTCGACGCTTGGCTTCCTGCTCGTCGGCGCGCGGCTCCTCGACCCGATCGGGCGCTGGGCCAAGTACCTGCTGCCGCCCGTGGCTCTCTCGATCGGCGCGCTCGACTGGTCGCTGTTCAGCGGGATGGAGAACGCCTTCCATCTCGGCGTCTGGGCGCTCGCCACCCTCGCCGCGCTCGCTGTCGCCCGCGCGGTCGACGTCCCGCGCGTCCCGCGCGCGCCGCGCGAGCCGGGCGGCGCAGGGGAGCGCGCCGCGGCGCCGCCGGGGCGCATCGCCCGCCTGGGCTGGGTCGCCGGCCTCGCCGGCGCGCTCCTCTACGCCACCCGGCCGGAGTCGGTCGTCTGCGTCGCGGTGCTGGGCGTGTACGCGGCCATCGCCGTGGGACGGGCCCACGGCGAGCGCGCCGCGATCGCGACCCTGCTCCGGACGTCGGTGCCCGGCGCCGCGGCGTGCGTCGCCCAGGCGGTCGCCAACCGCGCGCTCACCGGCGAGTGGGCGGCGAGCGGCGCGATCGCCAAGCTGGCGCTCAACAACCCGTACATGACGTCCGAGGAGAAGTGGAACACCTACGAGTTCCTCGCGACGTACGTCGTCGCCCGCAACACCAACCACCACTTCTCGGACGCCCTCCCCTGGGGCTGGCTCGTCCCGGCCCTCGCGCTCGTCCCCCTCGCCTCCCGCAGGACCCGCGGGATCGCGGCGATGCTCTGGATCCAGGTCGTCGGCTGGCTCGCGCTCGTCGCGATGAACGGCCAGGTGCGCTGGCAGAACGAGCGCTACACCATGCCCGCGGTCGCCTGGCTGCTGGTGCTCGCGGCGATGGGGCTCGCCCTGCTCGTCGCGCGGGCCGCCTGGACCGCGGCAGACCGCGGCGCACGCCGTCCAGAGCGGCACGAGCGCGCCGCCACCGGCCTGTGGGTCGCGCGCGTCGCTGTCGCGCTCGCCCTCGCCGCGCTCTTCTGGATCCACCAGCTGCCCAGGATGCGCGACCAGATCTGGTTCTTCGGCCGCGCCAGCCGCAACATCCGCGACCAGCACCTCGTCGCCGGCAAGGTGCTCGCCCAGCTCGACGTGCGTCGCGTCCTCGTCGGCGACGCGGGCGCGCTCCTCTATGCGTCGGACCGGCCCGGGCTCGATCTCATCGGGCTCGGCGGCTACCACGACCTCCCTTTCGCGCGCGCGGGCGTCCACGGCCTGGGCGCCTCGCTGGAGCTCATCGAGCGCATCCCCCCGGAGGACCGCCCCGACGCCCTGGCCATCTACCCGGGCTGGTGGGGCGAGCTCCCGGCCATCTTCGGCAAGCGGCTCCTCGGGATCCCCGTCGTCGGGAACGTGATCTGCGGCGGCGCCGAGAAGGTCATCTACCAGGCCGACTGGAGCCCGCTCGCGCACGGCGAGCCGCCCGCCTCGCTGCGCGCGGACGAGCAGGTCCTCGACGAGCTCGACGTCGCCGACCTCGTGAGCGAGCGGGAGCACGGCTACGCCTTCCCGAGGCCGCAGGCCGGCTTCGTCAGCTTCAGCGTCCTCCCCGACCCGCGCGGATCCGGGCACGATCGGTTCGACGCCGGCCGCGTCATCCCGGGCGGCAGGAGCGAGACCGCCCGCCTGCGCGCGCCGCGCAACGGCCCGGGCAGGCTCGTGGTCCGCACCGCCTCGCCCCGCCCCGCCGTGGTCCGCGCGACGGCGGACGGCCGGGAGCTCGGCCAGCTCACGCTCCGCGGGAGCGGTGGCTGGACCGAGGCCTCTGTCGCGCTGCCCGAGGGCCTGCCCGAGACGTTCACGCTCACGCTCACGTCCATCGAGGGGGAGTGGGTGGATCACCACGTCTGGGTCCTCGAGCGCGCCGCGCGCCCCGAGGCGCGCCCGCTCGCCAGGCCGTGACGTGCGCGCCGGCCTGCCCCGCGACCCGGCGCAATGGATCGCGCTCGCGCTCTCCGTGGCCGCGCTGCTCGCCGGCGCCTGGCTCCTCCGCCGCGACCGCTCGCCCGCGCCCGCGCCCGACGACCCGGCTCGCCCGCGCGCCGCCGCTGCGGCCTCACGCGCCGACCCGGCGCCCACGCACGCCGGCGCCGCGGCCCCGCGCGCCGAGCCCGCGCCCGGCCCCCGGTCCGGCGCGGCCCCGGGCCTCGCGATCGCCGCGGCGCTCGCGATCGCCGCGGCGCTGATCTCGGCCGCGTACGTCGCGGTCTACCTCCGGGGCGGCCCCCGCATCATCGACGCGACGAGCTACTGGCTCGAGGCGCGCGCGATGGCGGCGGGGTACCTCGCGTGGCCGCTCGACGAGCCCGCGGCCTCCGTGCTCGGCCGCTTCCTCGTCCGCAGCGACGCGGCGGCCGACGGCGCGGCCCTGAGCGGCGCAGCAGCGGGCGACGTGGCCCCGGGCGGCGCGGGCCATGTCGCGGTCATCTTCCCTCCGGGCTACCCCGCCCTCCTCTCGCTGGGCTTCCTCGCGGGAGCGCCGCTCGCTGTCGGTCCCCTGCTCGCCGCCGCGCTCGCGCTCGCGACCTATGACCTCGCCGCGCGGTTCGCGCCGGAGGACCCGGCCGCCGCCGGGGGCGCCGCGCGGCAGCGCCTCGTGCCGGCCCTCGCCGCGCTGTTCTCCGCGCTCTGCGCCGCGCTCCGCTACCACACGGCCGACACGATGTCGCACGGGCTCGCGGCCCTCTGCTTCACGGTCGCGCTCGCGTCGGCGCGGCGCGCGCTCGACGAGGCCCGCGCCGCCGCGGCGAGCGCGCCGAGGGGTCCGCTCGATCCCGCCGTCCGCGCCGCCGCCCTCGCCGGGCTCGCGGCCGGCTGGCTCGCGGCGACGCGCCCGCCCAGCGCGCTCGCCCTCGCCGCGGCGCTGCTGCTCGTGCTGCTGCCGGGGAGCGCGCGGGCGGGCGCCGCGGCCGGCCCCCGCGCGGGCGACCGCGCGCCGCGCCCCGCGCCGCGGCTCGGGCGGCTCGCCGTGGCCCTGGCGATCGGCGCGCTCCCCGGCCTCGCCCTGCTCGCGGCGCACCAGCGCGCCGCGACGGGCGCCTTCGCCTCGTCGCAGGCCGCCTACTACGCCGTCTCCGATGGCCCGCCCGGCTGCTTCCGCTACGGCTTCGGCGCCGGCGTCGGCTGCCTCGGCGAGCACGGCGACTTCGTCCGGCACAACCTCGTGGAAGGATACGGGTTTCTGGCCGCCGTCGGCACGACGCTGCGCCGCCTGAAGCTCCACCTCGTGGACGCGCTCAACGCCGAGCCGCTCGCGCTGCTCGTGGTCGCCGGCGCCGCGCTCGCGCTCCGGAGGCCGCGCTCGCGCGCCCTCGCGGTCGCCCCGCTCTTCCAGATCGCCGCCTACGCCCCGTTCTACTTCGACGGCAACTACCCCGGCGGCGGCGCGCGCCTCTTCGCCGACGTGCTGCCGATCGAGCACGTCCTCGCCGCCATGGCCGCCCTCGCGATCGCGGAGCGCGCGCGGGCGTCTGGCGCGGCCCGCGGCATCGCGCGCCGGCCGCGCGCGCCGCTCGCGGCGGCGCTCGCCGCGGCGGCGCTCCCGCTCGCCGGCTTCGCCTTCCGCGCCGGCTTCGACCACGCCGCGCTCCGCGATCGCGAGGGCGGCCTGCCCATGTTCGACCCCGCCGCCGTCGCGCGCGCGGGCGTCGCCCGCGGCCTCGTGTTCGTCGACACGGACCACGGCTTCAACCTCGGCTTCGACCCCGCCTCGGGCGACGTGGCGGTGCTGCGCCACCGCGGCGACGCGCTCGACCGCATGGCCTGGGAGGCCCGCGGCCGCCCGCCCGCCTACCGCTACGGCTTCTCGATCCCGGACGGCGGCGGCCTCGCCTCCGTCTCGATCGCGCCGCTCGCCTTCGACGCCGCCCCACCCCGCGACGCCCTGATCGAGGGCGAGTCGCTGTGGCCACCGCGCGCCCAGCGCGGCGCCTGGGCGCTGCCCGAGCACGCCGGCGGCACGTGCGCGTCAGGGGGGCGCCTCCTCGCCGTGCACGCAGCGGCGAGCGGCGACGCCGTCGTGCGCGTCGGCCTGCCCGCCCCGTGGCTCCGCGGCGCCCGGATCAGCCCGCGCATGGCGATCGGGGGCGACGGCGCGGGCGAGGTGCGCCTCCTCGTCGACGGCGCCCTGCTCCACGTCTGGCAGGTCGAGCCCGCCGTGCCGTCCCCCCCCGCCGCGCCGTCCCCCTCCGCCGCGCCGCTCACCTGCGCCGAGCTCCCGGCGCACCCGATCCCCGAGCACGCCGTCGAAATCGAGCTTTCCCTCGAGCGCGGGAGGGCCCTCACGCCCGCCGCCGGCGCCGCGGCGAGCGCTCCGGGAAGCACCGGCCGCGCCGGAATCGAGGCCAGCGACGGCATTTTTGCGCTCGACGCGGTCCGGGTCGCGGGCGGGAATTCGGTTGACCGCTAGTCCCGTAACATGCGAGCTTTTCATAGGAATCTGTTGTCATGCGGCTCCTGGACCGGCGCATCCCCCGGAGCCCTGCAGTGGGTGGAAGGCGGTAAGTCGAGCGCCGGCGGCGGTCCGCTCGGGTGGGGGGAGGTGGACCATGACGAAAAGCGAGCTCATCGACGCGATCGCGGGACGGGGGGAGCTCACCAAAGCTCGGGCGGAGCTCGTGGTGAACTGCGTCTTCGACGCGATGACGCAGGCGCTCCAGCGCAACGAGGGCATCGAGATCCGCGGGTTCGGCAGCTTCACGGTCAGACCGTACAAGCCTTACAGCGGCAGGAACCCGCGCACGGGCCAGCCGGTGCCTGTACCAGCCAAGCGGCTCCCGTTCTTCAAGGTCGGCAAGGAGCTCAAGGAGCTCGTCAACGCCAGCCGCGCGTACGCCATCTCGGGCGACGACGACGACGAGGATGACGACGACGAGGACACGGACGACGAATAATAAGGTGACGCGCCAGCGCGCGCCGACGGCGGCGTGTCCACGCGGCGCGCGGGCGCGCGTCCTCGACGGGACACGCTCGCGCGCCCGGGACGCCGCACCCGGCCGCGGGGCGCTCGCCCCTCTGGCGGGCGGTTGCGCAGCGCGGTAGAAGCGGGCCCCCATGGTCCCCGCCGAACGTCAGCTCGAGATTCTCTGCAAGGGTGTCGTCGACCTCCACGTCCGCGCCGAGCTCGAGGAGCGGCTGCGCGAGGGCAAGCCGCTGCGCGTGAAGGCCGGCTTCGACCCGACCCGCCCCGACCTCCACCTCGGCCACACGGTCGTGATGCAGAAGATGCGGGAGTTCCAGGAATTCGGGCACACGGTCATCTTCGTGGTCGGCGATTTCACGGCCATGGTCGGCGACCCGACCGGCAAGAACGAGCTGCGCCCGCGGCTCTCGCGCGAGGAGGTCGTCGCCGCGGCCGAGACCTACCAGGCGCAGGCGTTCAAGGTCCTCGACCGGAACAGGACGGAGGTCCGTTACAACTCCGAGTGGCTGAACCGGCTCGACCCGACGCAGATGATCGAGCTCTGCGCGAAGTACACGGTCGCCCGCATGCTCGAGCGCGACGACTTCAGGAAGCGCTACGAGGAGGCGCGGCCCATCTACGTGCACGAGTTCATGTACCCGCTCCTCCAGGCCTACGACTCGGTCGAGCTCGAGGCCGACATCGAGCTCGGCGGCACCGACCAGCTCTTCAACCTGCTCGTGGCGCGCGACCTGATGCCCCGCTACGGAAAGCGCGCCCAGATGGTCATGACGATGCCGCTCCTCGAGGGCACGAACGCGCGCGTCGAGGACGGCAAGATCGTCGGCGCCAAGATGTCGAAGAGCGCGGACAACTACGTCGGCATCACCGAGCCGCCGTTCGACATGCTGCAGAAGCTGATGCTCGTCGATGACGGCGTCATCTGGCGGTACATGGAGCTCCTGTCGTCGCGCCCGCCCGAGGAGGTCGCTCGCCTGCGAGAGGCGGTCGCCCGCGGCGAGCAGAGCGTCATCGAGGTGAAGGAGCTCTTCGCGCAGGAGATCGTCACCCGCTTCCACTCGGCCGAGGACGCGCGCGCGGCCCTCGAGCGGCGCCGCAGCGTCGCGGCCGGCGGCCTGCCGGAGAACATCGAGGAGATCCAGGTGGCGAGCGATCGCGACACGATCCCGATCGGCAAGGCGCTCGCGCTGGCCGGGCTCGCCAAGTCGACCTCCGAGGCGCTCCGCCTCGTGAAGGGCGGCGCGGTGCACCTCGACGGCGAGGTAGTGAAGGATGAGCAGCTCAAGCTCGAGCGTGGGAAGCGATTCCTTGTCCGCGTCGGCTCGAAGAACCGCCGCTTCGCCTACCTCGTCGTTGGCTGACGCGCCCGGACGGGGGCTGCGCCGGCGCAGCGTGCTCGGCGGCGTCCTGGGCTGCGTCCTCGGCCTCGGGCTGCCCGCGTGCGGCGGCGCGCCGCGGCCGCCCGCCCGCCCGGCCCCGCCGCTGCCGCCGCTCGGCACGGCGGACCTCACGCGCCTCTTGCCGCAGGCGGGGCTGCGGTGGCTGGTCCTCGCCCGGCCGCGCGAGATCGCGGCGGTGCCGTGGCTCATCCCCTCGATCGGGCTCGTGGCGCCCGAGGAGAACCTGGCCCGTCACGCGCGCGCGACAGGCGTCGACCTGCGGCAGGTGCGCGAGGCGGCGATCGCGTCCTACGCGGGCGCGGCGGGCGAGGTCAGGTTCTACGTGGCGCGCCACAGCGGCGATCCGCGGGCGATCGAGCGCCTCTTCCGGCGGCGGCTCACGGGCAAGGAGCGGCGCGCGCTCGATCGTCCGGACGTCGTGCGCGTGACGGGCGACATCGGCAGGGCGCCGCACGCGCTGGTGCTGCTCGGCCCGGACGTGGTCGGCGTGCAGGAAGGCGGCAGCCCGCTGCGCGGGCCGGCGCGGGTCGCGTCGCTGTACGCGCTCGGCCGCCTCAAGCGCTCGCCGACGGCGCTCTCGGGCGGCCCGCTGGCCGCGCTCGCGGCCCGCTTCGGCCCGGCGCCCGTGCGCGCTTTCGCGCCGGGTCCGTTCGACGGGGAGCTCGCCCGCGGCGCGAGGGGGCTGCTCGCGGGGGCGACGGCCGTGGGCGCGGCGGCGAGGCCGAGCGCGCGCGAGGGGATCGCGCTCGCGATCGCGGTGTCGGGCGATTTCTCGACGAGCGGAGAGGCCGCCTCGGAGGAGCTGCTCCTCGCCTGGAACGAGCTCGCGCAAGGCTCGTTCGGCCACCTGCTCGGGCTCGACGCGCCGGTCGAGCCGCCGCTCGCCACGCACGCGCCGGACGCCGTGGCCGTCGCCGTCGAGCTGAGCCCGCAGGCGCTCGCCCGGGGGCTCGCGGCGGCGACGGGCGAGCGGATCGAGGAGATGCTGCGGTAGGCGCCGCTCGCGCCCCTCGCCGGGGCGCGCCGTCCGTCATTCGTCCTTCGAGGCGCCGCTCTCCTCGGCGCGCTCCAGCTGCCGGCGCAAGCTGAGCGGGCGCATGTCGGTCCACGCCTGCTCGATGTGCGCCAGACACTCGTCCTTCGTGCCGGTCTTGCCGGCGTCTCGCCACCCGGGCGGGATGTCCCGGTCGGCCGGCCAGATGGAGTATTGCTCCTCGTGGTTCACCACCACGCGATAGGCGATGTCGTCCTGTTCGTCGGTCGGCATGGTTGCTCCTGTCCTTTTCTCGTTCTCGGGTCAAAAGCTCTCGGGTCAAAAGATGTCTTCGAGGAGCCCGGGGAAGGACATCCCGCTCGCGCTGTGGCGATCCACGGTCCTCCTCCCCCGTTTGTCCTCGCGTTGTCTGGAGAGCGCGCGCAGCGCGCACAGCAGGTCGAGGTTCCGAGAGGGGATAAAAAGTCCGAGCGGCAGCGGTTAACCTCGGCTCGCGAGGTGGTGTCGCAGGCGATCCGCGAGCGCGCGCACGTGCGGGTGGCTCATTATCGTCAGGTGATCTCCGGGAACAAGCTCGAGGGAGACGGCCCCGCGCGCGTACGGCTGCCAGCCCCAGGTCGGATCGGCGCGCCGCGCCTCCGGGATCTCCTCGGCGCCGGGGTTGAGCTCGGTCGCCCTGAAGAGCGCGATCGGCACCGGCCTACCCGGCGGACGCCGGTAATCCATCTGCGCCTGCGTGCGGTACACCTCGACGAGCCCCCGGGTCTGCCGCAGCTCGGCTCCGGCAGGGACCACCCCGGCCGACTGCAGGGCCTGGGACAGCCGATCGAGCTGCTCGTCCCAGGACAGCCGGGCCAGCGCGTCGCGCGACAGGCCGAACGACCGGTTCCACAGCTGCCCGATGATGTCCGCGATCGCCAGGATCCAGTCCGGCCCGGTCCAGGCCTGGAAGGCGGCGAGATCCCGCTCGCTCGGCGCCACGGTGTCGAGGACGGTGAGCAGCGCGACCTCCTCGCCGAGATCCATGAGCTGCTGCGCGAGCTCGTAGGCGACCCAGCTCCCGAAGGAGTGCCCGCCGAGGTAGTACGGGCCGCGGGGCTGGACGGCGCGGATCGGCTCGAGGTAGCCGGCGGCGATGTCGGCCACGCTCGTGCGGGGCGGCTCGAGCCCGTCGAGGCCCACGGCCTGCAGGCCATAGAAGGGGTGGCCCGAGGGCTCGAGCAGGGTCGCCAGCGCGTGGAAGTAGAGGACGTGGCCGCCGGTGCCAGGGACGAAGAACAGCGGTCGCTCGCCGCCCCGCGGCTGGATGGGGACGACGGGCGACGCGACGACCGGCCGCTCAGGTCCCTCGAGGTGCTCCGCCAGCCGGGCCACCGTGGGGGCCTGCAGGAGGAGCGCCGGCGAGATCGGCTTCCCGAGCTCGGCGTGGATCGTGGCCGCCAGGCGGACGGCCAGCAGCGAGTCCCCGCCCAGATCGAAGAAGTCGTCCCGCACGCCGACCGCCTCGAACCCGAGGAGCGCGCCGAAGATGCTGGCCAGCCGGCCCTCGAGCTCGGTCCGGGGCGCGACGAACAGCGTGCTCATCTCGGGGCGGGGATGGAGCGCGCGGGCCTCGCCCGAGGGCTGGCTGGTCGCCGCCTCCTGCCGCCGCAGCCACTGCCCGATCCGGGCCTCCAGCGCGCCGACCGCGACGACGACCTGGCTCGCGCCGGCCCGACGGACGGCGCGATCGAACGCCTCGGCGCCCTCGTCGGGGGTCATGGCGAGCTCGGCCGCCCCAGGCGCCTCGTCGAAGCTCCAGGCGTCCCAGTTCATCGAGAGCCACCGCCCGCGATGGGCGCGGCCGCGCATCTGGACAAACGCGTCCATGAACCGGTTCGCCGCGGCGTACGGGCCGAGCCCGAGGCCGCCGAGGATCGCCGACGTCGACGAGAGCAGGACGCAGAAGTCCAGGTCGCGATCGCGGAGCAGCGCGTCGAGCACGTAGGTCCCGAGCACCTTGGGCCGGAACTGGGCCTCGCACGCCGCCCGGTCGGCCTGGTCGAGCGGGACCATGAACGTGCCGTCGCCGCGGGTGCCGGCCGCGTGCACGACGCCGTGCAGGGCGCCGAAGCGCGCGTCCACGGCCTCGAGGGCCGCGCGCATCGCGCGCTCGTCGGCGACGTCGGCCTCCAGCACGAGGACCTCGCCGCCGAGCGCCTCGATCTCCCGGAGCGCGCGGATCCTGACGCTCGTGGGGTCGGACGCGCCGCGCTCGGCGATCAGGCTGTCCCACCGGGACCGGTCCGGGAACGCGGTGCGCGCGACGAGCGCGAGCCGCGCGTTCGCCGCCTGCGCCAGGTGCCGCGCCAGGCAGAGGCCGATGCGGCCGAGGCCGCCCGTGATCAGGTAGACGCCGCGCGGGCGGAGCTCGCGGACCTCGGGGTCGCTGACCTGCAGGCGGACGGGCTCGTACGACGGGACGAGGCGCTGCCGGCCCCGGTACGCGACGGACGGCTCGAGATCGCCGCGCAGGATCTCCGCGAGCAGCGCGCCGGTGAGGTCCGCTTCGTCGCGGCTCCCCTCCTCGGGCAGCTCGACCTCGACGCTCTGGCAGAGCAGGTTCGGGTGCTCCTGGGGGATCACGTGGGCGAGCGCGAGGAGCGGCGCCTTCTCGGCGCACACCCGCTCGCCGCCCTGCGCGTCGAAGAGGCGATCGGCGACGACGGAGAGCCGGCACGAGGAGGCCCGCGCCGACGACGAGAGGGCCTGCGCGAGGGCGAGCAGGCTGTAGAAGCCCGTCTCCTGGCACGCCTCGAACAGCGCCGGGCCGGGCTCCGACGCCGCGCCGCGCGAGCAGCTCCACAGGTGGAGGATCCGGTCCGGCGCCCGGTCCCCGAGCGCCTCGAGCAGCCTCCGGTGGTCGTCGGGCGACGAGGGGCGGAGCGCGAACTCGCGGTCGCCGCGCTGCGCGAAGGACGCGCCGGCGAACGCCGTGACGACCTCCTGGCCGGCCTCCTCGAGGCGCGCGGCGATGCGCCGGCTGAGCCCCGAGCCGTCCGCGAGGAGCAGCCAGCGGTGCGGCTCCGCCCGCAGGGCGTCCAGGCCGAGCGGCCTCGGCGCGAGGGCGGGCTTCCACGCGGGCAGGTAGAACCAGCCCTCGATCTCGAGGATCTTCTGCGCGCCGCCCGCGCGCCGCTCCGCGCCGTGCCGGAGCACGGGCTTGTCGATCCAGTAGCGCTGGCGCTCGAAGGGGTACGTCGGCAGGGGGAGCCGGCGCCGGCCCTCGGCGGCGCGCGCCGCCCAGTCGACCTTGGCCCCCGAGAGCCACAGCCGGCCGAGGCTGCTCGCGACGAAGTGCGTCTCCGAGCCCGGATCGCCCGGCCGGGGGCGCTGGTCGCCGCGCCCCGGGAGCGAGGCCAGGACGAGCGGCCGCTGCCCCTCGACCGGCAGCCGCCGGACGAGCCCGCCCAGCGCGCGCCCAGGGCCGACCTCGAGGAGGATCAGGTCAGGGACGGACATCACGGTCCGCAGGCCCTCGGCGAAATCGACCGTCTCGCGGAGGTGCCGCACCCAGTAGTCCACCGAGGTGGCCTCCTCGGCGGTGATCCAGCCGCCGGTCACGTTCGAGGCGAACGGGATCCGAGGCGCGCGGAGCGGGATCTTCCGGAGCTCCGCCGCGAACTCCGCGAGGACGGGGTCCATCATGCGGGAGTGGAAGGCGTGGGAGGTGCGGAGCTTGCGGCTCTCCACCCCGCGCGCGGCGAGATCGGCGTGGAGCCGGTCGATCGCCTCCGTGGGACCGGCGACCACGCACTGCGCCGGGCCGTTGATCGTCGCCAGCGAGAGCTCGGGGCCGATGAGCGCGCGCGCCTCGGGCGCGGCGAGCGACACGGCCAGCATGCTCCCCGGGGGCAGCGACTGGATGAGGCGCCCGCGCGCGGCGACGAGGGCGAGGGCGTCCGCGAGCTCGAGCACCCCGGCCAGCGTCGCGGCCACGTACTCGCCGATGCTGTGGCCGATCATCGCCTCCGGGCGGACCCCCCAGGACGTCCAGAGCTGGGCGAGCGCGTACTCGATCGTGAACAGGGCCGGCTGGGTGAGGCGGGTCTCGGCGAGATCGAGGTCAGCCTGCGCGAGGCCGCCCGCGGGCGGGAAGAGGACCTGCCGGAGGTCGAGGCCGAGCAGCGGCGCGAGCGCCTCGGCGCAGCGATCCACGGCCTCGCGGAAGCGCGGCTCGGCGTCGTAGAGCTCCCTGCCCATCCCCGCGTACTGCGACCCCTGCCCCGGGAACAGGAACGCGACCGCCCGATCGGCGTGCTCCTGCGCCGCGCCCGGGAGCTGCGCGGGCTCCGCGAGCGCGGCCGCCGCGCCGGCGAGGTCGCGGCAGACGACGACCTTGCGGTGCGGGTAGCTCCGCCGGCCCACCTGGAGCGTGAACGCGACGTCCGCGAGGTCGAGGTCGGGGCGCTCGCGCAGCTGCCGCGCGAGCGCCGCGGTGAGGCGCGAGAGCCCCGCCTCGGTGCGCGCCGAGAGCGGGAGCACGTGGCAGCCGGGGCCGCGCTCCGCGGGCGCGGGGGCCGGCTCGGGCGGCGGGGCCTCCTCGAGGACGACGTGGGCGTTGGTGCCCCCGATGCCGAACGAGCTCACGCCGGCGCGCCGCGGGCCCCCGTCGCTGTTCCAGTCGATGAGCCGGTTGTTCACGAAGAACGGGCTCGACTCGAGATCGAGCTTCGGGTTCGGCCGCTCGAAGTGCACCGTCGGGGGGATCTCGCGGTGCTTCAGCGCGAGCACGGTCTTGAGCAGACCCGCGATCCCGGCGCCGGCGTCGAGGTGGCCGATGTTCGTCTTCACCGAGCCGATCGCGCAGAAGCCGCGGCGATCCGTGGCGGGGCGCGTGGCCTCGGTGAGCGCGGCGAGCTCGATCGGGTCGCCGAGGGGCGTGCCGGTGCCGTGCGCCTCGATGTAGCTGATGCTGCCGGGATCGACGCCGGCCGCGGCGCGGGCCGCGGCGATGACCGCCGCCTGCCCGCTCACGCTGGGCGCCGTGTAGCCGACCTTGCGCGCGCCGTCGTTGTTGACGGCCGAGCCGAGGATCACCGCGTGGATCGTGTCGCCGTCGCGCACCGCGTCGGAGAGCCGCTTGAGCACGACCACGCCCGCGCCGCTGCCCCACACGGTGCCCTGAGCGCGCGCGTCGAACGCGCGGCAGCGCCCGTCGGGCGAGGCCACCATCCCGTCCTCGTAGAGGTAGCCGACGCGGTCCTGCACGCACACGCCGCCGGCCAGGGCCATGTCGCACTCGCCGGCGAGCAGGCTCCGGCAGGCCATGTGGACCGCCACGAGCGACGAGGAGCACGCCGTCTGGACGCTCACGCTCGGACCGGTGAGGTTCAGCGTGTACGACACGCGCGTCGGCAGGTAGTCCTTGTCGCTGCCGATCATCGCGAGGTAGTCGGCGTCGCCGCCGGCGCCCTCGGGGGCGACGGCGAGGTTCACGAGGTAGTAGACGCTCTGGCTCGCGCTCGCGAAGACGCCGACCGGGAACGGCAGCTCGGACGAGCCGTACCCCGCGTCCTCGAGCGCCCCCCACGCGACCTCCAGGAAGATCCGCTGCTGCGGGTCCATGAGCGCGGCCTCCCTCGGGGAGAAGCCGAAGAAGCCCGCGTCGAAGCTCCCGACGTCCTCGAGCACGCCCCGGGCGCGCACGTAGCGCGGGTCGCGGAGCTGCCGGCGCGGCACCCCCGCCGCGAGGAGCTCCTCTTCGGAGAAGACCTCGATGCAGTCGACCCCGTCCCGGAGGTTCTGCCAGAACTCGCCGAGGTCCCTCGACTTCGGGAACCGGCCGGCCATGCCCACGACGGCGATGCGCTCGCCGGTGACCACCGCCGCGCGCGCGGGCGCGATCGCCGGGGCCTCCGCCTTGTCGTCGCGGCGCAGGCGCTCGGCCAGCGTCCGGATGGTCGGGTAGCGGAACAGGTCGACGAGCGCGAGCGACGGGTCGAGCTCCCGGCGGAGGCGGGCGTGGAGCTGCGTCAGGAGGAGCGAGTGGCCGCCCAGGTCGAAGAAGCTGTCGTCGATGCCGACGCGGTCCACGCGCAGGAGCTCGCTCCAGATCTCGGCGAGCTGCTGCTCGATCCTGGTGCGCGTGGGCACGAACGCGGTCCCCTTGTCGGACCGCTGCGCCGCCGGGGCCGGGAGGGCCTTGCGGTCGATCTTGCCGTTCGGCGTGAGCGGGAGCGCGGGGAGCTCGACGAACAGCGACGGGGTCATCGCCTCGGGCAGGCGCTCCTTGAGCCAGCTCCGCAGCACCTCCGGGGCGAGCGCGCCGCCCTGCGGCACGACGTAGGCCGTGAGGCGCGCGTCGTCGGGCTGGATCTCGCGGAGCGCGACCGCGCACTCGCGCACGCCGGGGTGCTTGGCGAGCATCGACTCGATCTCGCCGAGCTCGATGCGGTGGCCGCGCACCTTGACCTGCTGGTCGAGGCGGCCGAGGAACTCCAGCGTGCCGTCGGCCCGGTAGCGGGCGAGATCGCCGGTCCGGTACATGCGGGCGCCGGGCGCCGGCCCGAACGGCTCGGGGACGAACCGCTCGGCGGTCAGCGCGGGGCGGCCGAGGTAGCCGTTCGCGACGCCGTCGCCGGCGATGCACAGCTCGCCGGCGACCCCGACGGGCACCGGCTCGCCGCGGCGGTCGACCACGTAGATCCGGGTGTTGTCGATGGGCCGGCCGATGGGCTCGACGCCCTCCGCCGTGGCGCCGTCCTCGCGGCGGCGGATGGGCTCCACGGTCGACCAGATCGTGGTCTCCGTCGGGCCGTAGAGGTTCCACACCTCGAGGCCGCGCTCCACGAGCCGCTCCGAGAGCGGGCGCGGCAGCGCCTCGCCGCCGCAGAACACGCGGCGGAGCGCGCCGAGGTCGAGGTCGGCCGCGACAAGCATCCGGAAGGTCGCCGGCGTCGCCTGCATGACCGTCGCGCCCGAGCCCTGGAGCGCCTGCGAGAGCCGGGAGGGGTCGCGAGCCGCCGCCTGGGACAGGAGGACCACGCGGCCCCCGGCCACGAGCGGCAGGTAGAGCTCGAGCCCCGCGATGTCGAACGAGATGGTGGTGACCGCGAGGAGCGCCTCGCCCCGGGCGAGCCCGGGCCGCTCGCGCATCGCGAGCAGGAAGTTGAGGAGCGCGCGGTGCGGCACCTCGACGCCCTTGGGGCGGCCCGTGGAGCCCGACGTGTAGAGCACGTAGGCGGGGTGCGCGCCGGCGAGCGCCCGCGGCGGCGCGTCCGCGCGGCGCCCGGCGATCTCGGCCCAGTCGCGGTCGATCAGGACCGCGGGGGCGCCGCTCTGGGGCAGGCCGGGCGCGAGGCGCGCCTCGGTCAGCACGAGCGCGGGCCGGCAGTCCTCGAGCATGAAGGCGAGGCGCTCGGACGGGTACGCGGGGTCCATCGCCACGTACGCGCCGCCGGCCTTGAGGACGCCGAGCAGGCCGACGAGCATCGCGAGCGAGCGGTCGACGCAGAAGGCGACCCGGGCCCCCGGCCCGACCCCGAGCGCGGCGAGGTGCCAGGCCAGCTGGTTCGCCCGCTCGTCGAGCGCGCCGTAGGTCAGCGACTCGCCCTCGAACTCGGCCGCGACCGCGTCCGGCTGGGCCTCCACCTGGGCCTCGAAGAGCGAGAGGAAGGTCGGGGCGTCCGGGAAGGCGCGCTCGGTCCGGTTCCACGCGGAGAGCAGCTCGGCGCGCTCGGCGGGCGCGAGCAGCGGCAGCTCCTCGAGGCGGCGGTCGGGGTCGCGCGCGATCGCCGCGAGGAGCGAGCGGTAGTGGTCGATGAGCCGCTCGATCGTGGCGTCGTCGAAGAGGTCGGTGTTGTACTCGATGGCGCCGGTGAGCTCTGCCCCGGCCGCCTCCATCGAGAGCGTGAGGTCCATCCGCGAGGTCGTCCACGTCGGCTTGAGCCAGGACAGCTCGACGTCCGGCAGCCGGAGCTCGGACGCGGGGGCGTTCTGCAGGATGAACATCACCTGGAACACCGGGTTCCTGCCGAGGTCGCGGGCGGGCTGGAGCTTCTCGACGAGGTGCTCGAACGGCACGTCCTGGTGGGCGTAGGCGTCGAGGCTGGTCCTGCGCACCGCGGCGATGAGCTCGCGGACGGTGAGGGAGCCGCCGGGCCGGACGCGCAGCGCGAGAGTGTTGACGAAGCAGCCGATGAGCGGCTCGAGCTCGGCGCGGGTGCGGTTCGCGATCGGCGTGCCGATCGCGAAGTCGTCCTGGCCGCTGTAGCGGTGGAGCAGCGCCGCGAAGCCGGACAGGAGCACCATGAACAGCGTCGCGCCGGCCTCCCGGCCGATCCGCTCGAGGTCGCCCGTGAGCCGCGCGTCGAGCACGAACGACCTCGAGTGCCCGCGGAAGGTCTGGAGCCGCGGCCGCGGCCTGTCCGTGGGGAGCTCCAGGGCGGCGGGCACCCCGGCGAGCTCCTTGCGCCAGTACTCGAGCTGCGTCGCGAGCAGCGGCCCGGACAGGCGGCGGCGCTGCCACGCCGCGTAGTCGGCGTACCGGACCGGGAGCTCGGGGAGCGCCGCGGGCTGCCCGCTCCGGTGCGCCGCGTAGAGGGCCGACAGCTCGCGCAGGAACACGCCCGACGACCAGGCGTCGAACGCGATGTGGTGCGCCGTGGCGAGGACCGCGTGCCGCGTCGGGCTGACCCGGAGCAGCGTGATCCGGATGGGCGCCTCCCGCTCGAGGTCGAACGGCCGGGACACCTCGGCGGTCGCCTGGCGCGCGAGCTCGAGCTCCTCGTCGGCCTGCGGCTCGAGCGAGCGCTCGACGACGGGGCAGCTGGGGTCGTCGGAGACGACCGGCGTCGGGCGGCCGCCCTCGGTGACGAACCGGGTCCGCAGCACCTCGTGGCGGCGCCATAGGTCGTCGAGCGCCCGCCGGAGCGCGGCGACGTCGAGCGGGCCGTCGAGGAGGACGGGGAGCGGCATGTTGTACGTGCTGCTCGGCCCCTCGAGCTGGTGCAGGAACCAGAGCCGCTGCTGCGAGAACGACAGGGGGATCTCGCCGCCCTCCGGCACCCTCGCGATGACGTCCTGGCTGGCCGCCCGGGCCTGCTGCTCCTCGCGGAGGCAGCGCAGGATCTCCTCCTTGCGCAGCGCGAGCTCGGACTTCAGCTCCGGGGTGAGCGCGCCCTTCGTGGCGCGCAGGCGCAGGCTGTCGCCCTCGATCCAGACCGCGATCTCACGCTTGCGGAGGTGAGAGATGATGTCGGCCGCTTCTTTCACAGCGTGAAGTCCTCCTCGTCCTCGCCGGGCCCATCTGGCGGGGGCGATCCGGCGGCGACGATCCCGTCGATGTAGTCGGCGAGCTCGCGGATGGTCGGGTGACCGAAGAAGTACGGCAGCGGGACGCTCACCTGGAGCGCGCCCTGGATCTTCGTGACGGCGCGGGTCGCGCGCAGCGAGTGCCCGCCGAGGTGGAAGAAGTCGTCCGTGACCGAGGGGCGCTCGACGCCGAGGATCTCCCGCCAGATGTCCGCGAGCCGCTGCTCGGTCGGCGTGCCGGGCGCGACGTACGAGGCCGACGCGCCGGCCTCGAAGTCCGGCGCCGGCAGGGCGGCGCGGTCCACCTTGCGGTTCAGCGTGAGCGGGAGCGACGGGAGCGAGACGTACGCCGCGGGGGCCATGTACGCGGGGAGCCGCTCGCCGAGCCAGGCCCGCAGCGCGTCGGCCTCGACCTCGGCGCCGGGCGCCGGGACGAGGTACGCGACGAGCTGGTCCTCGCCGGCCCGGTCGCGCCGGGCGACGACCACGGCGTCGCCGACGCTCTCGTGCTGCTTGAGGGCCGCCTCGATCTCGCCGAGCTCGATGCGGTGGCCGCGCAGCTTGACCTGGTTGTCGATGCGGCCGATGAACTCGAGCGCGCCGCGCTCGCCGTACCGGACCAGATCCCCGGTCCGGTACATCCGGGCGCCCGGCCGGTCGCCGAACGGATCGGGGACGAACCGCTCCGCCGTCAGCCCGGGCCGGCCCAGGTAGCCGCGCGCCACGCCGTCGCCCGCGATGAAGAGCTCCCCGGGGACGCCCGGCGGCACCGGCTCGAGGTTGCGGTCGAGCAGGTAGATCTCGGTGTTCGCGATCGGCCGGCCGATCGGGCAGACGGCGCCCGGCGCGGCCCCGGGCTCCGCGGCGCGCTCGATGCGCTGGACCGTCGACCAGATCGTCGTCTCCGTCGGACCGTACAGGTTCCAGACCTCGAGGCCCCGGCCGAGCAGCTGCTCGGCGAGGTCCCCCGGCAGCGCCTCGCCGCCGCACAGGGCGCGCTCGAGGCGGCCCGGCTCCCAGGTCTCCTCCAGCAGCATGCGCCACGTCGTGGGCGTGGCCTGCATGACGGTCGCGCCGGACGCGCGCAGCGCGGCCATGAGCTCGCGCGCGTCGCGGGCCGAATCCCGCCCGAGGATCTCGACCCGGGCGCCGGTCACGAGCGGCAGGTAGAGCTCCAGGCCCGCGATGTCGAACGAGATCGTCGTCACGGAGAGGAGCACGTCGCGCGCGGAGAGCCCCGGCGACTCGCGCATCGCGAGGAGGAAGTTGCGCAGGTTCGCGTGGGTGACGCTGACGCCCTTGGGGCGGCCGGTGGAGCCGGACGTGTAGAGCACGTAGGCCGTGTCGTCCGGGCCCGCCGCGCGGCCCGCGGAGGCCGGCGTGCGGACGGGGGCGCCCGCGGGCGCGCCGCGGCCGGGGGCGCGCGGCGGGCCCGGGCGCGCGCCGTCGGCCGGGGCGGCGTCGAGGCACACGGCCTGCGCCCCGGCCTCGGGCAGCCGCTCGAGCAGGTGCGTCTGGGTCAGCACGAGCGGGGCGCCGGCGTCGCGCATCATGAAGGCCAGGCGCTCGGGTGGATAGTCCGTGTCGAGCGGCAGGTAGGCGCCGCCGGCCTCGAGGACGCCGAGCAGCCCGACGACGAGGTCGAGCGAGCGCTCCACGAACACGCCGACGACGACCTCGGGGCCGACGCCCATGCCGCGCAGGCGGTCCGAGAGCGCGCTCGAGCGGCGGCGGAGCTCGGCGTACGTGAGCGCGTCGCCGCCGCTCGAGACGGCCACCGCGTCCGGCGTGCGCCGCGCCTGGGCGGCGATCAGCGCGGGCACGAGGCCCTCGCCGGAGACGTCGCGCCGGGTCTGGTTCGGCGCGACGAGGACCTCGCGCCGCTCGGCCTCGGACAGGAGCGGCAGGCGCGCGAGCGGGGTGTCGGGCCCCCGCGCCATGCCCTCGAGCAGGCGCTCGAGGTGGCCGAGCAGGGCCGCGATGCGCGCGCCGTCGTGGCGCGCCTCGTCGTACGAGAGCCTGAGGAGCAGCGCGTCGCCGGGGGCCGCGAAGAGCGTGAGGGGGTAGTTGGTCCGCTCGAGCGCCTGCACGTCGGTCACACGCAGGAGGCGCTGCTCGTCCGCCGCCGCCTGGCCCACGGGGTAGTTCTCGAAGACGACGAGGCTGTCGAACAGCGCCTCTCCCGGGGGCACGTCGCTCCACCGCTGGATGTCGACGAGCGGGCAGTGGGCGTGCGGCTCGCGCGCGACCTGGCGCTCCTGGAGCTCGACCAGGTACTCGACCACGCGGAGCGCCGGGCTCGGCGCCTCCCGGACCGGCACCGTCGCGATGAAGAGCCCGACCATCGACTCGACGCCGGCGAGGGCGGCGGGGCGGCCGGCGACGGTGGCGCCGAAGACCACGTCCGACTCGCCGCTGTAGCGCCCGAGCAGCACGGCCCAGGCCGCCTGCACGACCACGCTCATCGTGACGCGCGCCGCGCGCGAGAGGCCGCGCAGCGCCTCGGTGGTCGCGGCGGAGAGCTGGATCTCTCGGGTGCCGTACGAGCGCCCGGCCGCGTGGGCGGCGCCGCCGGTGCGCTCGACGCCGAGGCGGGTCGGCGCCCGGAAGCCCGCGAGGGTCTCGCGCCAGTACCGCTCCGAGGCGGCGGGGTCGCGCTCGGCGAGCCACGCCACGTAGTCGCGGAAGGGGCGAGGGCGGCGGAGATCCAGCTCGTGGCCCTGGACCAGGGCCTCGTAGGCGCGGATCGCCTCGCCGAGGACGATGGGCAGCGACCACCCGTCGAGCAGGAGGTGGTGGTGGCTCCAGACGAACTGCCAGCCGTCCGCGAGCCGGAGGAGCGAGAAGCGCATGAGCGGCGGCCGCTCGGGGTCGAACCCGCGCCGGCGGTCGCGCTCGAGGAACCGCTCGAGGGCCGCTGGCTGCTCGGCCGCCGGGAGCTCGCGCCAGTCGAGGATCTCCCACGGCGGGGCGACCTCCCGGAGCACCACCTGGACGGGGTCGTCGTCCCCGAGCTGCACGAACGCGGTCCGGAGCGCGGCGTGGCGCTCGATCACCGTGGCCCAGGCCTTCCGGAGCACGTCCGGGCTCAGGCCGCCGGAGAGGCGGCAGACGAGCTGCTGGCAGTACGCCCCGGACTCCCGGTCGTAGAGCGTGTGGAACAGCATGCCCTGCTGCACCGGCGAGAGCGGGTACGCGTCCTCGATCCCCCGTCCCCACCGCGAGAAGAGCTGCGCGAGGACCGGCTCGCGGAGGCGCGCGAGCGGGAAGTCGGACGGCGTGTAGCCGCCCGCTCCCGGCGCGCGGCAGTGGGCGATCAGCGCCTCCAGCTCGGCCGTGAAGCCGTCCGCCAGCGCCTTGACGGTGCTCTCGCGGTGCGCCTCGGGGCTGTAGACCCAGGAGACCTCGAGCCGCCCTCCGGTGACGACCGCGTTCACCTCGAGGAGGTAATGCCGCGCCTCGCGCGGGCTGATGCCCGGCCCCGACGGCTCGCGGGCCTCGCGGGCGAGCACCGCGCCGCTCGCGCTCCCGTCGAAGCGGCCGAGGTAGTTGAACGTGATCTGCGCCGGCGCGGCCTGCGCGAGCCGCGCGCGCGCGTCGTCCGGGCCGAGGTACCGGAGGAGCCCGTAGCCGACGCCGTGGCGCGGGATCGCGCGGAGGCGCTCCTTGACCGACCGGAGCGTGGTCGCGATCTCCGCGCCCGGGTCCGCCTCGAGCACGACGGGGAAGGCGGACGTGAACCAGCCGACGGTGCGGGAGGTGTCCACGTCGTCGAACAGGTCCTCGCGCCCGTGCCCCTCCAGGTCGATGCGGAGCGCGCTCCGGCCGACGTGGCGCGCCAGGGTGCGCGCGAGCGCCGTGAGCAGGACGTCGTTGATCTGCGTCCGGTAGGCGGCGCTCTCGGAGAGCAGCGCGCGGGTCGCCGCGGCGTCGAGCGAGGCGGTCACGGTGGCCGTCGTGCCGGTGCGCAGCGCGGCGACGTCGACGTCGAAGTCGAGGGGCAGCGCGGCGCTCTCGGCCGAGATCTCGAGCCAGCCCGAGAGCTCGGCGAGGAGGGCGTCCGAGCGCGCGTGCTCGACGAGCCGCGCCGCCCATTCCTGGAACGACGTCGTCTTGGGCCCGAGCTGGATCCGGCCGCCGCGGAGGCGCTGGAGATAGGCGCTCTCCAGGTCGCCGACCAGGATGCGCCACGAGACGCCGTCCACGACCAGGTGGTGGACGACGAGCAGCAGCCGATCGGGCTCGCCGCCGCCGAGCCGGTAGAGCACCGCCCGGCAGAGCGGGCCCTCGGCCAGGGACAGCGCGGCCTGCGCGCGGGTCGCGCTCGCCTCGAGCGCCGCCCGCTTCGCGTCGAGCGAGGCGAGCTCGCCGAGGTCCTCGACCGCGAGCGGGAACGGCTCCTCCGCCGCGACGATCTCCTGGGTCCACGCCTCGGACCCGTCCCGGCCGGGCCGGAAGCGGGCGCGCAGCATGTCGTGGTGGAGGCCGAGGTGGCGCAGGGCGTCCGCGAGCGCCGCCGGGTCGAGCGCGCCCACGGCCTCGATGAGGACCGACTGGTTGAAGTGGTGGGGCTCCCGCGGCTTGCCCTCCAGGAACCAGCGCTGGATCGGGGTGAGCGCCACCGGGCCCGTGAGCTCGCCCTGGTCGGCGCTCACGCGCCGGCCGGCGACGGCCACCGCGGCCAGCTCCGCCACGGTCTGGTGCTGGAACAGCTGCTTGACGGTGAGCCCGAGGCCCGCCTGCTTGGCACGGCTCACGACCTGGATGCTGATGATCGAGTCGCCGCCGAGCGCGAAGAAGTTGTCGAGCACGCCGACGTCCTCGACGCCCAGCACGTCGGCCCAGATGCGCGCGAGGATCGCCTCGTTCGGGGTGCGCGGCGCCACGCGGTCCGCCGCGCGCACGGCGTCGCCCGGGCTCGGCAGCGCCCCGCGGTCGACCTTGCCGTTCGGGGTGAGCGGCATGGACTCCAGGACCACGCAGACGCCCGGCACCATGTGCGCGGGGAGGTGTCCCTGCAGGTACCGCCGGAGCGCCTCGCCGTCGACGCTCGATCCCCCGGCGAGCGCCGCGTACGCCACGAGGCGCCGCTGCCCCGGCCGGTCCTCCCGCACGACGACCACGGCCTGCGCCACGTCGGGGTGCCCGGACAGCACCGCCTCGATCTCGCCGAGCTCGATCCGGTTTCCGTGCAGCTTGATCTGGTGATCCGTGCGCCCGAGGAACTCGATGCGGCCGCGCTCGCGGTGGCGGGCGAGATCGCCGGTCCGGTACATGCGGGCGCCCGGCTCCTTCGCGTGCGGATCGGGGAGGAACCGCTCGGCCGTCACCCCGGGCTGCCCGAGGTAGCCGCGCGCGACCTGGACGCCGCCCACGTAGACCTCGCCGGCGACGCCGGTCGGGACGGGCTCCAGGTGCTCGTCGAGGATGTACACGCGCGCGTTGGGGACCGGGCGACCGATGTGCGCGACGACGTCGTCAGGGCCGATCTCGCCGATGGTGACGGCGACCGTCGCCTCGGTCGGGCCGTACGCGTTGAAGAGGCGCCGGCCGCTCCGCCAGCGCTGGAGCACGTCCATCGGGCACGACTCGCCGCCGACGACGACCGCGCGGAGCTCCGGCAGCTCGCGGTGCGGCAGGCCGACGAGGAGCGAGGCCGGGATCTGGAGGTGGGTGATGCGCTGCGCGGCGAGCCGCTCGACGAGGCCTTCGCCCGGCGCGCGCTCCTCCTGGGAAGAGACGCAGAGCGCGGCGCCGCAGAGCAGCGCCATCACGACGTCCGAGGTCGCCACGTCGAAGCTGAGCGACACGAGCTGGAGGAGCCGGCTCCCGGCGTCGATCCCGTACTGCTCGAGCTGGGCCCGCGCGAGGTTGCGGATCGCCCGGTGCGAGACCCCGACCCCCTTGGGCCGGCCGGTGGACCCGGACGTGTAGATCACGTAGGCCAGGTTGTCCGGCAGCGCCGCCGCGCGCGGCGCGCCCGCGCCGCTGTCGCCATCGAGCCCGCCGTCCGCGTCGATCAGCACGGCGTCGCAGCGCGAGGGCAGGCCGTCCGCGAGGTGCCGCTCGGTGAGGACCACGGGCGCCCGGCTGTCGTCGAGCATGAACGCGATGCGCTCCGCCGGGTAGCGCGGGTCGATCGGCAGGTAGGCCCCGCCCGCCTTGAGGATCGCGAGGAGCCCGACCACCTGCTCCGTCGGGTCCTCGACGAACAGCCCGACCAGGACCTCCGGACCGACCCCCGCCGCCTGGAGCCGCGCCGCGAGCCGGTCCGACCGCCGGTCGAGCTCGGCGTACGTCAGCGCGCCGCGCGTCGCGACGATCGCCGGCGCGTCCGGGGCGCGCCGCGCCTGACGCGAGAACAGCGCGTGCACCGTCTCCGGGCCGTCGTAAGCGCGCCGCTCGCCGCTGAGGTCCCCGAGCAGCGCGCCTCGCTCGGCGTCCGCGATCATCGGGAGCCGGCTCACCGGGACGCCGGGGCGCGCGACCATGGCCGCGAGGAGCGCCGTGAGGTGCGAGACCATGCGCTCGGCGGTCGCGTCGTCGAAGAGGTCGGTGTTGTATTCCAGGCCCGCCCGCAGCGCGCTGTCGGCCTCTTCCATCGACAGCGTGAGGTCGAAGCGGGCGATCGGCGAGTCGATCTCGAAATCCGCGACCTCCACGCCGGCCAGCCCGAGCTGCGACAGCGGGGCGTTCTGGAGGATGAACATCGCCTGGAAGAGCGGCGTGTGGCGGAGGTCGCGCTCGATCTGGAGCTCCTCCACGAGGCTCTCGAAGGGGATGTCCTGGTGGTCGTGGGCCTCGAGGCTCGAGGCGCGGACCCGCGCGAGGAGCTCGGTCGTCGAGGGTTCGCCGCCGAGGTCGACCCTGAGGGCGAGCGTGTTGACGAAGAAGCCGATGAGCGGCTCCAGCTCGCTGCGGGTCCGGTTCGCGATGGGGGTGCCCACCACGAGGTCCCGCTGGCCGCTGTAGCGCGACAGGAACGCCGCGAAGCCCGAGAGCAGGGTCATGAACAGCGTGGCGCCGCTCGCCCGCGACAGCTCGCGCAGGCCGCGCGTCAGCGCCGCGTCGAGCTCGAACTTCAGCGTCCGCCCGCGGAACGTCTGGACCGCGGGCCGGGGCCGGTCGGTGCGCAGCTCGAGGACCCGCGGCGCGCCGGCCAGGCGGCCGCGCCAGTGATCGACCTGGCGCGCGCGCGCCTCGCCCTCGAGCCACGCCCGCTGCCAGCGGGCGTAGTCGGCGTACTGGACGGTGAGCTCGGGCAGGGGCGACGCCTCGCCTCGCGCGAAGACCCCGTAGAGCTCGCTGAGCTCCCGCAGGAAGATGCGGATCGACCACTCGTCCGTGGCGATGTGGTGCGCCGAGATCACGAGGACGTGGTCGCGCTCGCCGAGCCGCAGGAGGTGCGCCCGGATCGGCGGCTCCCCGGCCAGGTCGAAGGGGCGGTGCGCCAGCGCGACGGCCCGCGCGCGCGCCTCGTCCTCCCCGCCGGCGACGTCATCGAGGGAGAGGGGGCACCGCGCGTCGTCGGACACGACCTGCACCGCCTGCCCGTCCACCTCGACGATCCGGGTGCGCAGGACGTCGTGGCGCCGGACGATCTCGTCGAACGCCCGCCCGAGCGCGCCGGCGTCGAGCGCGCCGCGGAGCCGCAGGGATCCGAACAGGTTGTAGGTCGCGCTCGGCCCCTCCAGCCGGTCCAGGAACCAGAGCCGCTGCTGCGAGAACGACAGCGGCGCGGCGCCGGGCGCCGCCGTCCGCCGCACGGGCAGCGCGGGGGCGGCCGCCGCGGGCTCCCGCGCGCGGAGCTCTTTCGCGAGCGCCTGCACCGTCCGCGCCTCGAACAGCGAGCGCAGCGGCAGCTCGATCCCGAAGGCGTCGCGGATCCGGGAGATGACCTGGGTCGCGAGCAGCGAGTGGCCGCCCAGATCGAAGAAGTCGGAGGTGACGCCGACGCTGCCCACGCCGAGCGCCTCGGCCCAGATCGTCGCGAGGCGCGCCTCGTCCTCGGTGCTGGGCGCGACCTGCTCGGCCGCGCGCGCCTTCTGGTCCGGCGCGGGCAGGGCCTTGCGATCGACCTTGCCGTTCGGGGTCAGCGGGAACGCGTCGAGGCGCACGTACCTGGAGGGCACCATGTACGCGGGCAGGTGCCGCTCGAGGTGCGCGCGGAGGCTCTGCACGAGCGCGCGCTCCCGCCGCCCCGCCAGCGGATCGTTGGCGAGCGCCTCGGACCCGGCGGCCGCGCAGCGCGGCCAGCCATTGATGATCGACAGCGCGCTCGACGGCGCGCTTCCCCGGCGGAAGAGGGCGTCGAACCGCGCCCTCGGGTCCGACCCGGACCACGCGATCTCCACCGCGTAGCCCAGCGACTCGCCCAGCCGGAAGACGTCCTCGGGGTCCACGCCGGGCGCCGGCTGGGCCGCGAGCGACGCCCGCAGGGCGCCGGCCGTGGGCTCGGCGCCCGCGCCCTCGAGCCACGCCATGATCCGGGCATCGTCCGCGACGCGCGCGTTGGGGAGGCCCTCGACGATCACGGCGTCCGGCGCCGTCCCGGCGAGGAGGCTCTCCAGCCCGTCGCGCGGCGAGGCCCAGCGCGAGGCGTCGACGGCGTCGACGGTGGACGGCGCGGGCTGCGCGACGCTCGGCCGGCCCTTGCGGAGCACGACGTCGTACCGGAACTTGCTCATCTCGTTCCAGCGCGCGCCGCGCCGGAGCTGGATCTCGACGCCCGCGAGCCCGCCCAGCCGCTCCGGCAATGACGCGAAGAACCCGGGGTGGATGAGGAGCTCCTGCTCGTGGGCGACCTGGCGCTGCACGGCCGCGCGGATCTCGTCGCGCGACGCGCCCGGGCTCGCGCGGTGGAGCTGCACGGAGGCGTGCTGCATGCCGAGGTGCAGGAGGCTCCGCACGTCGCCGAGCACGATCGCGCCGCCGTCGTCGAGCAGCGCGAGCGCCTGCTCGATGACGTGCGCCAGGTAGTCGAGGCTCGGGAAGTACTGGATGACGGAGTTGAGGACGATCGCGTCGAACCCGCGCTCGCCCAGCTGGTCGAGCTCGGTGGCGGCGCCGCGCGCGAGGCGCACGTGCGCGAGGCCGCGCTCCTCGACCTTGGCCGCGAGCTGCTCGAGCACGACGGCCGAGAAGTCGACGCCGACGTAGCGCTGAGCGTGGGGCGCGACGCGCAGCAGGATCATGCCGGTCCCGCACCCCACCTCGAGCACCCGCGCCGGGCCGAGCGCGAGGATCCGCGCCGCCGTCGCCTCGGTCCACTCGCGCATTTCTTCGGCCGGCAAGAGGTCGCCGGTGTAGCTGCTCTTCCACCCGACCGTGTCGAGCGCCGCCGGCGCCGCCTCCCGGTCCTCCCGGTAGGTCTCGTTCCAGATGGTCTGCCACTCGCCGGTGAGCTGCTCACGGAGCTCGGACCCCTGCTTGCTCTGGGCGACGAACGCCGGGTCCTCGACGAGGTAGGCGACGAGCTCCTTGTGCGCGAGGCCCGCGTCGCGGCAGACGACGGCGCTCGCCTTCACCGCGGGGTGCTGGTCGAGGACGGCCTCGATCTCCCCGGTCTCGATGCGGTAGCCGCGCAGCTTGATCTGGTTGTCCGCCCGGCCCAGGAAGTCCACCGCGCCGTCGGGGCGGAAGCGGGCGAGGTCGCCCGTGCGGTAGAGGCGCGCGCCGGGGACGCCGCTGAAGGGATCAGGGACGAACCGCTCGGCGGTCAGGGCCGGGCGGTTGAGGTAGCCGATCGAGAGCCCGTCGCCGCCGATGTAGAGCTCGCCGGGCACGCCGATCGGGACGGGGCGCCCGTCGCGATCGAGCAGGTAGATCTGCGTGTTGGCGATGGGCCGGCCGATGGGGCACGCGGCGTCGGCGCTCCGCCCGTCGCGGGGCGCCGGCCGCACGCGGGACGCGGCGGACCAGATGGTCGTCTCCGTCGGGCCGTAGAGGTTCCAGACCTCGGCGCCGGTGCGGAGCAGCCGCTCGGCGAGCTCGCGCGGCAGCGCCTCGCCGCCGCAGAGGATCTTCCGCAGCGCGCCCGGCGCGAGGCCCGCCTCGAGGAGCGACCACCACGTGGCCGGCGTCGCCTGCATGCACGTGGCGCCCGACCGCTTCAGGGCCGCGAGGAGCGCGACCCCGTCGGACGCCACCTCGCGCGACACGAGCTCCACGCTCGCGCCGACGCACAGGGGCAGGTAGAGCTCCAGACCGGCAATGTCGAAGGAGACGGTCGTCACCGCGAGCAGCCGGTCCTCCGGCGACAACCCCGGCTCGCGCGCCATCGACAGGAGGAAGTTGCCGAGGGCGCGGTGCGTGACCTGCACCCCCTTCGGCTTGCCGGTCGAGCCCGACGTGTAGAGGACGTAGGCGCGGTCGTCCGCCTGGGCGCCCCGCGGCCGCGCCGCCGGGGCGGCCTCGATCGCCGCCCGCTCGCGGTCGAGGACGACGAGGGTCGCCGCGCTCGGCGGCAGCGCGGAGGCCAGACGCTCCTCGGTCAGGGCGACCGGGGCGCCGGAGTCCTCGAGCATGAACGCGAGCCGATCGTGCGGGTAGGAGGGGTCCATCGGCACGTAGGCCCCGCCTGCCTTCTGGATGGCGAGCAGCGCGACCAAGAGGTCGAGCGAGCGGTCGAGGAAGACCGCCACGAGCGTCCCCTGCCCCACGCCGAGCCCCGCGAGGTGCGCCGCGAGCTGGTTCGCGCGCGCGTCGAGCGCGCGGTAGGTCAGGCTCTGCCCCTCGAACCGGGCCGCGATCGCGTCGGGCGTCCGCTCGACCTGGGCCTCGAACAGCGCGGGCGCCGTCCCTGGCCCCGTGTGCTCGACGCGCGTCTCGTTCCACGCGACGAGGCACTGCGCCCGCTCTGCCGGATCGAGGATCGGAAGATCCGAGATGCGGCGGTCGGGCCCGGACCCGAGCGCCTCGAGGAGGGTCCGGTAGTGGACGACGAAGCGCGCGATCGTCGCCTCGTCGAACAGATCGGTGTTGTATTCCACCGCCCCGGCGAGCCCGTCCTCCTTCTCCTGGATGAACAGCGTCATGTCGAACATCGACGTGCCCGTGTCCGGGTCGAAGATCGACATCTTGAGGTCGGCGAGCTGCGCCTCGTCCGCCTGCGCGTTCTGCAGGACGAACATGACCTGGAAGACGGGCGAGTGGCTCAGGTTCCGCTCGGGCTTGATCTCCTCGACCAGGAGCTCGAAGGGCAGCTCCTGGTGGGCGTAGGCGCCGACGCACGTCTCGCGGACGCGCGCGAGCAGCTCGCGGACCGTGGGGCGCCCGGCGAGGTCGAGCCGCATCGCGAGCGTGTTAACGAAGAAGCCGATGAGCGGCTCGAGCTCCTTGCGCGGGCGGTTGGCGCTCGGCGAGCCGATGACGACGTGCTCCTGGTGGCTGTAGCGGGACAGCACGACCGCGAACCCGGACAGGAGGGTCATGAACAGCGTCGCGCCGGTCTCCCGGCAGAGCGCCGAGAGCCGGTCGCGGAGGGCGCGATCGAGGTGGAACCGGAGCGTGCGCCCCTGGAAGGTCTGCACCGGCGGGCGCGGCCGGTCGAACGGCAAGTCGACGGTCGCCGGCGCGTCCTTCAGCTGGGCCTTCCAGTACGCGATCGCCGGCGCGAGCCGCTCGCGCGAGAGCGAGCCCTGCTGCCAGCAGGCGTAGTCGGCGTACTGGATGGGCAGCGGCGGCAGCTCGGGCTGCCTGCCGTTCGCGTAGGCCTCGTAGAGCGCGCACAGCTCCCGGAAGAAGACCGCGATCGACCAGCCGTCCGAGACGATGTGGTGCACCGCGAGCAGGAGCACGTGGACGTCGTCGCGCAGGCGCAGCAGGGTCGTACGGGAGAGCTCTCCCGCGAGGTCGAACGGGCTCCGGAGGTGCTCCGTCGCGAGCCGGCGCACCTCGGTCTCCTGCGTCTCCGCGGGGAGCGCCTCGAGCGAGACCCTCTCGAGCTCGCAGCGGGCGTCGGGGGAGATGATCTGGACCGGCTTGCCGTCCCGCGCGACGAAGCGCGTGCGGAGCGCCTCGTGGCGCCGGACGATCTCGAGGAGCGCGCGCTCGAGCGCCGACGCGTCGAGCGGCCCTTCCAGCCGCATGGCGCCGCCCATGTTGTAGGTGGCGCTCTTGCCGTCGAGCTGGTCGAGGAACCAGAGCCGCTGCTGCGACGCGGACAGCGGCGGCACCTCGCCGGGCGGCCGGGGGCCGATCGCGTCCTGCGAGGCCGCGCTCGACCGCGGCTTCGGCAGCGGCTTCTGCATCAGCTTCTGGAGCAGGGCACGCTTCGCCGGAGAGAGGGCGTCGAGCCGCTCGCGCGCGTCTTGGTTGGTCTTCATCGAGGCACTCGGGTTTCAGGCCGGACCCGGCCGGGCGTCCTGCGCCCGGCCGTTCGTTCCGTCGTTCATGCTCTGGTGGTTCACCGACTCGCCCGCCGCCCCCTGTCCATCCAGGTCCAGCGCCGCCAGGGCCTCGTCGTCGGACATCCCCTCGACCTGGGCCAGCAGATCGTCGAGCTCGGCCGGGTCGACCTCGTCGGCCGCCGTGTCGCGCGCGAGGCCCGCGAGCGCCGCGATCGTCGGGTGCTGGAAGAAGTCGGTGATGGTGAGCTGCGTCCCGAGCTTCTCCTCCAGCCGCACCAGGAACCGCGTGGCCAGGAGGGAGTGGCCGCCGAGCTCGAAGAAGTCGTCCTCGACCCCGATCTGCGCGATACCGAGCAGCTCCCGCCAGACCTCCGCGATCGCCGCCTCGGCCTCGTCGCGCGGGGCCACGTAGCGGGTCGACAGGTCGGGGCGGTCGCCCCCCTCCGCCGCGGGGCGCGCGTCGCCGCCGTCTGCGCGCCGCGCCGCGCTCGGCGCGCCGCGCTCGGCGCTGCGACCCTGCTCGAGGCGCGCCACGAGATCGCCGGAGCAGACGGCGACCTGGTCGAGCTCGGGGCCCGCGAGGAGGCGCTCGAGCGCGCGCAGCGCCTGCGCCGGGTCGAGGCCCTGGGAAGGCCCCGCGGGCGCGCCGTCGAGCCAGCGGTCCCAGTTCACGGCGATCCACCGCTGCGGGGACCGCTGGTTGTGCCGCCGGACGAACGCGTCGCGGATCAGGTGGCACGCCGCATAGGCGGCGAGCCCGCGCCCGCCCAGGATGGCCGAGAGCGACGAGCTCACGGCGCAGAAGTCGAGCGATCGCCCTTCGAGCGCGGCCTCCAGCGCGGCGAGCCCGCGCCCGTGGCGGGCCAGCCGCGCGACGACGTCCGGAGCCCGGAGATCGCCGATCCCGCCGAACAGCGCGGCGTCCTCGATCCCCGCCGCGTACACGACGCCGTCGAGCCCGCCGAGCCGCGCCTCCGCCTCGCGCACGCAGCGCGAGAGCTCCCCGGGGTCGTCGAGCCGCGCGCGGATCACCTTCACCGAGGCGGCGCGCGGATCGGCCGGCGCCGGGGCGTCGGGGTCCTCGGCGAGGAGCAGCTCCGCGGCGAAGGCGCCGGCGAGGTGCAGCGCGATCGCGAGCCCGGCGCCGCCCAGCCCTCCCAGGACGAGGTAGCGGCCTCGCTGCCGGAGCCCGCCCCCGGCCTGGCCGTCCTCGTCGACCGCGACCGGCTCGTACGAGGCCTCCCACCGGTGCTTGCCGCGGTACGCCACGAGCTGCGCCGGCGAGCCCGAGAGCGCCTCCGCGATCAGCCGGTCCAGGAGCCACGCGGTGCGTCCGAGCTCGCGGTCGCTCACGTCGACGCTGCGGCAGGTGAGCCACGCGTGCTCCTGCCCCGCCGCCCGGACCAGCGCGAGCAGCGCCGCGCCGCCTGGGTCGAGGTCCTCCTCGCCCGTGACGGACTGGGCGCCGCTCGAGACGACCGTGAGCTCGATCGGCTTGTCGTGACCGCCGCCGGCCGGCTCGCGCCGCCCCAGCGCGCCGATCAGCGAGGCCAGGCTGGCGAACGCCGTGAGCTGCGCGGCGTCGCCGCCGTCCCCGCTCGCCGTCCGCTCGATCCCGACCAGGTGGACGATGCGCCGGGGCACGCCCGCGCCCTGCTCGAGCGCCTCGACGAGCTGCCGGTGGTGCTCGGCGCTCGCGGGGTCGACGACGAAGTCGCGGCCGCCGTCTGCCTTGAACGCGGCGCCGGGGCGCACGACCACGACGTCGCCCTCCCCCTGGCGGAGCCGCTCCGCGAGCGCCTCTGCCCACCCGTCCCGGTCGAGGAAGACGAGCCAGCGCTGGTCGCGCGCCCCGCCCGCCGCGCGTCCCGCCGCGCGGCGGACCCACGACGGCGCGTAGACCGTGGCGCCCGCCCGGGAGCTCCCCGGCGCGGGCGCGCGGCCTCCCTCGGCGGAGCTCCCCGGCGCGAGCGCGCGGCCTCCCTCCGATCGCGCGGGGTCGACCCAGCACCGCTGGTGGTCGAACGCGTAGGTGGGCAGCGGCACCCGCCGCAGCTTCTCCTCGGCGTGCACGGCCTTCCACGCGATGTCGTGGCCGCGCACCCACAGCTTGCCGAGCGCCTCGGCCAGCGTCCGCTCGTCGCCCGCCTTGGTCCGCGGGTGCGGCAGGCTCGGCACGATCGCGCCCGCCCCGCTCCGCCCGGCGTTCCGCCTGAGCATCGAGCTCAGGGCCTGCCCCGGGCCGACCTCGATGAAGGTGCGCCCCGGCTCCTCGGCGAGCAGCGCGTCGATGCCGTCGGCGAACCGCACCGTCTGCCGGAGGTGCTCGCCCCAGTAGGCCGGCGACGCCGCCGTCGCGGGCTCGATCCAGGTGCCGGTGACGTTGGAGATGTACCGCTTCTGCGCCGGCCGCAGCGCGCAGCGCGCGACCTCCTTCACGAACGCCTCGACGACCGGATCCATCGTCGTCGAGTGGAACGCGTGGGACGTGTGGAGCCGGCGGTGCGAGATCCCCCGCGGCTCCAGCGTCTGCTCGAACGCCGCCATCGCGGCCTCGGGCCCGGAGACCACGCAAGAGCTCGGCTCGTTGACCACGCCGACCGACAGTTCGGCCGGGAGGATCGCCCGGAGCTCGCCCTCCGGCAGGTTGACGGCGAGCATCGAGCCGGGCGCCGTGCTCGCCATGAGCCGCCCGCGCAGGGCCACGAGGCGCAGCGCGTCCGGGAGGTCGAGGACGCCGGCCAGGCAGGCGGCGACGAGCTCGCCGATGCTGTGGCCGATCATCGCCGCCGGCGTGACGCCCCACGACGACCAGAGCTGCGCGAGCGCGTACTCGACCACGAACAGCGCCGGCTGCGCGAGCGCCGTGTCGCGCAGCCGCGCCTCGTCGTCCGGGTGGGTCGAGAACATGAGCGCCCGGAGGTCGAGGCCGAGCGCCGGCCGCAGGAGCTGCGCGCACCGGTCCACCTCCGCGCGGTAGGTGGGCTCCGCCTCGTAGAGCTCGCGCGACATGCCGAGGTGCTGCGAGCCTTGCCCGGGGAACATGAACACGATCGACGGCGGGCGCTCGGCGGCGGCCCCCGTGAAGCCCTGCCCCTCGCGGAGCGCCGCGATGAGCTCCTCGCGGCCCTGGCCGACGACCGCCGCGCGGTGCTCGAACGCGCGCCGGCCGAGCTGCAGGGTGTGGGCGACGTCCGCGAGCTCGTCCTGCGTCCCCTCGAGGTGACGCGCGAGGCGCTCCCGCGCCTGCCCGAGCGCCGCCTCGCTCTTCGCCGAGAGCGGGAGCACGTGGACGCGGCGCCGGCTCTCCGACGGCTCGGGCCGCGGCGGCTCCTCGACGATGACGTGGGCGTTGGTGCCGCCGATGCCGAGCGAGCTCACGCCCGCCCGGCGCGGCGTCGTGCCGGCGGGCCAGTCGCGGGTCTCCGTGCACACGTAGAAGGGGCTGCTCGCGAAGTCGATGTTGGGGTTCGGCTTCTCGAAGTGCAGCGACGGGACGAGCTGCCCGTGCTTGAGGCACAGCGCCGTCTTGATGAGCCCGGCGACCCCGGCCGCCGTGTCGAGGTGGCCCAGGTTCGACTTCACCGAACCGAGCCCGCAGAAGCCCGTCCTCGAGGTCGTCTCGCGGAAGGCCTGCGTGAGCGCGGCGACCTCGATCGGGTCCCCGAGCACCGTCGAGGTGCCGTGGGCCTCGACGTACCCGATCGAGTCCGCGTCGCACCCGGCCATCGCGAGCGCCTGGCGGACGACGTCGGTCTGCCCCTCGATGCTCGGCGCCGTGTAGCCGACCCTGGCCGCGCCGTCGTTGTTGATGGCCGACCCCAGGATGACGGCCCAGATCGTGTCGCGGTCCCGGAGGGCGTCGTCGAGCCGCTTCAGCACGACGATGCCCACGCCGTTGCCGTCGACGATGCCGCGCCCCGCGGCGTCGAAGGGCCGGCAGCGGCCGTCGGGCGCGTAGACCATCCCCTCGCGGTAGAGCATGCCCTCGTGCTGCGGGAACTCGACGGTCACGCCGCCCGCCAGGGCCATGTCGCACTCGTAGGTGAGCAGGCTCTGGCAGGCCATGTGGACGGCCACGAGGGACGCCGAGCAGGCCGTGTTGATGCTGACGCTCGGCCCCCGGAGGTCGAGGTGGTACGAGGCCCGCGTCGGGACGAAGTCCTTGTCGTTCAGGATCGACGCCTGCCAGCCGCCGAGGAGGCTCATGAGCCGCGCGTCCCGCGTGACGTACCGCAGCCAGTAGGTGTTGAGCCCGACGCCGCCGTAGACGCCCACGCGCCCGCCCCGGTCGTCGCCGCCGTAGCCCGCGCTCTCGAGCGCCTCCCAGGAGCACTCGAGGAACATGCGGTGCTGCGGGTCCATGACGCGCGCCTCGAGCGGCGGGATGCCGAAGAAGCGCGGGTCGAACTGATCCGCGATGTCGAGGATGCCCTTGCGCCGGACGTAGCGGGGGTCCCGGTGCTCCTCCGGCGAGACGCCGGCCGCCTCGAGCTCCTCGTCGGAGAGCGTGCGCACCGACTCGACGCCGCCGCTGAGGTTCCGCCAGTACTCGTCCGGCGTGCGGGCGCCGGGGAAGCGGAGCGCCGCGCCGACGATCGCGATCCGGTTCTGCTCCACCCTGATCTCCTCCGTCGCCATCTCAGCTCCTCCCCTTCTGGGCGCGCTGGCGCTGCCCCTCCAGCGCGAGCTTCCGCGCGCGCGCCCGCGCGTCCTTGTCCTCGCCGGCCGCTTTCGCGCGCGCGCCCTCTGCGCTGGTGTCCCCGAACAGCGTGGCCAGGGTCGCGACCGTCGGGTGGCGGAACATCTCCACGACGGGGACGCTCCGCCCCGTCTCCTCGACGAGGCGCCGGTGCGCGCGCACGACCAGGTGCGAGTGCCCTCCCAGGTCGAAGAAGTTCTGGTGGATGCCGACGCGATCGAGCCCGAGCAGGTCGCGCCACACGGCCGCGATGCGCGCCTCCAGCTCGCTCCGCGGCGCCCGGTCCGCCTCCGCCGCGTCGGGGTTCTCGCGGCTCGGCTCGGGCAGCCGCGCCGCGTCGACCTTCCCGTTCACGGTGAGCGGGAGCGACGCGAGGACCACGATGTCGCCCGGGACCATGTGCGCCGGCAGGGTCTCGCGCAGCCGCTCCCGCAGCGCGCTCCGCAGCGGCGCCTCGTCGCCGGTGCCGGCCGCGTCCGAGCTGACGTAGGCGACGAGGTGCTCGCCGCGCACGACCGCCACGGCGCCCTGGACCCGCGGGTGCTGGCCGAGGACGGCGGCGATCTCGCCGAGCTCGACGCGGAAGCCGCGGATCTTGACCTGGTCGTCGCGCCGGCCGAGGAACTCGAGGGTCCCGTCCGGGAGGAAACGCGCGCGGTCGCCGGTCCGGTAGAGCCGGCTGCCGGGCGCCGCGCCGGGCGAGCGGCCGGCGAAGGGGTTCGGCACGAACCGCTGCGCGGTCAGCGCGGGCGCCTGGTTGTAGCCGCGGGCGAGGCAGCTCCCGCCGATGTAGAGCTCGCCGATGACCCCCGGCGGGAGCAGCCGCATGTGCTCGTCGAGCACGTGGAGCTGCGTGTTCGCCGCCGGCCGTCCGATCGACGCGCCGCCGGACAGGGGGAGCACCTCCCAGCCCTCGTGGAGGGCGCAGCCCACGACGGCCTCGGTGGGCCCGTACTCGTTCAAGACGCGGAGGTGCGGCGCGCGTTCCTTCCACGGGGCCAGCGGCGCCTCGGTGAGCGCCTCGCCCCCGAGGATGACCGCCCCGGTGCGCTCCAGGAGGTTCGCCCCGCCCGAGAGCTCCGCGAGCAGCCCGAGGTGGGACGGCGTCAGCTTGACGAAGCCGAACCGGCGCCCGCCGCGCAGGGCGCGCACGAGGCCCTCGATCTCGTGGTCGTCCGGGACCACGAAGACGGAGCGCCCGGCGCACAGCGCGGGGAAGATGCTCGTGAGGGTCGCGTCGAAGGCGATCGAGCCGTGGAGCGGCGTCCCCTCGCCCTCGGTCACCGGGTAGACGTCGCGGCACCAGCGGAGGTAGTCCGCGAGCCCCTCGTGCGAGATCATGACGCCCTTGGGTCGGCCGGTGGAGCCGGAGGTGTACATGAGGTACGCGAGGTTCTCCGGCAGCACCTCCGCGCCGGGCTCCGCCGCGGCCGGGGCGCCCGCCGCGGCGGCGATCTCGTCGACGAGCACGCGCTCGGCCGTGGCGCCGGGGAGCGCGCCCGCGTGCGAGCGGACCGTGACGAGGAGCCGCGCGCCCGCGTCCTCGAGCATCCACGTGAGGCGGTTCGCCGGGTAGGCCGGATCGAGCGGCAGGAACGCGGCCCCGGCCTTGAGGATGCCGAGGAGCCCGACGATCAGGTCGGGGGACCGCGGCGCCAGGATCGCCACGCGCGACTCCGGCCCTGCGCCCTTCGCGCGCAGCGCCGCGGCGAGGCGGCTCGCGCGCCGATCCAGCTCGGCGTAGGTGAGCGCCTGGGCGGGGACGCTGCTGCCGTCCGCGAGGTCGGCCTCGACGGTGATCGCCATCGCGTCCGGGGTCTCCTGCGCCCGGGCCTCGATCTGCCGGTGGACCGGGAGCCAGGCCGGGGCGTCCTTCGCGGTCGCGTTCCACGCGACGAGCAGCCGCTGCTCGTCCTCGCCGGTCACGACGGCGTACTCCGAGAGGCGGCCGCGGGGGTCCTCGCAGATCTGCTCGAGCAGGCGGGCGTAGGCCTCGAGGTAGCGGCGGATGGAGGCCGGATCGAAGAGGTCGGTGCTGTAGTCGCACTCGAGCTCGACCTCGCCGCCGATGGTCATGACGTTGAGGTAGAGGTCGTACCGCGCGTACCCGATGTCGCGGGGCAGCGCGCGGGCCTCGAGGTCCGCGAAGCCGGGGACCGAGAGCGGCCGGTCGTAGTTGAAGACGGCGCTGACGATCGGCGCGCGGCTCAGGTCCTGGCCGGCCCCGAGCTTCTGGACGAGCCGGGCGTACGGGTACGCCTGGTGCTCGAACGCCTCGAGCAGCGCGCCGCGCGCCGCGCGGAGCAGGTCGGCGAACGCGCCGTCCCGCGGCCCGTCGAGCCGGATCGGGAGGAGCTGGCTCATCGAGCCGACCAGCCCCTCGCCGAGCTCCGCGGGCCGCCCGCCCACCGCGACGCCGACGAGCAGGTCGCGCTGCTGGCAGAGCCGCCGCAGCAAGAGCGTGTACGCGGCGAAGAAGAACATGAACGGCGTGCAGCCGTGCTTGCGGGACACCTCGCCAGCGAGGCGCACGAGGCGGGCGTCGAGGTGGAGCGTCTGGCGCTCGCCGCGGAACGACATGAACGCGGGGCGCGGCCGGTCGGCGGGGAGCTGCGGGGTCGGCAGGGGCCCGGACAGGCGCGAGAGCCAGTAGGCCTCGTCCTCGGCCCAGCGCTCGCTGCCCTCGAGCGCCGCCTGCCAGCGCGCGAACTCGCCGAACTGCGCCGCCGGCGGCAGCTCCGCGGGGCGCCCCGAGCGCCCTTCCGTGTAGAGGTGCCCGAGCTCGCCGACGAGGTTGCCGAGCGACCAGCCGTCGACGAGCACGTGGTGGGCGCGCAGGACGAGGACGTGCCGGCGATCGCCGAGCGCGAGGAGGTGCACCTGGAGCACGGGGGCGCGGTGCAGATCGATCGGGGCGGCGCTGTGCGACCGCAGCCACGCGCGGGCCGCCTCGTCGTCCGGCAGCGCGACGACCGGCACGTCCAGCGTGACCTCGTCCTCGCCGGCGATGAGCAGCGTGAGCCCGTCGTCGCTGACCCAGGAGCGGAGCGCCTCGTGCCGGCGGACGAGCGCCTGGAGGGCGGCCTCGAGGGCGGGCACGTCGAGCGCGCCGCGGAGCTCGATGGCCGCGAGGTCCGTATAGGAGATCGCGCCCTCCGGGCTGATCTGAGAGAGGACCCACATCTGCTGCTGCGAGGCGAGGAGCGGCTGTCGCCGGGGCGCCCGGCCGATCTCCGGCGCGGCGCCGCTCGCGCGCGGCGCGGGCTCCGCGCGCTCGCAGCGCCGCCGCACCTCGTCGAGGAGCGGCAGGCTGTCCATGACCTTCTGGCCACCGACCCCGAAGTCGATGAACGCGGCGACCTCATCGACGCCGAGGGCCGAGAGCCCGCGGGCGACGGCCTCGCATGAGGCCGGCGAGCCGACCAGGAGGGAGCCGTCGAGGTAGCGCGCGAACGCCCTGTCGCAGATGTACTCGCGATCGTCGGCGGTCAGGTCGTCGAAGTCGATGTCGAGCTGCTCGCTCTTCACGAGGTTGCGGAACAGCCCGATCGACGACTGCAGGTACTCGTTGAAGGGCCGCCGCGCGGCCGCGCGGGCGGCGTCGTCGGTCTCGGCGACGAAGGTGTGGACGAGGACGGTGACGTGGCCTCGCTCGGGGGCCCACCCGTGGTCGGCGAGCGCCTTGCGGTAGAGGCTGATGTTGCGCGCGAGGTCCTCGTGGCTCTGCCCCATGAGGTTGGTCAGCACGCCGAGGCCGAGCTGCCCGGCCTTCACGTAGGTCTCGGGGTTGTTGACGATGGTGAGCCAGAGCGGCAGCTCGGCCTGCATGGGCCTCGGGTGGATGCGGACCTCCACGGGCTTGCCCGTCCCGCCGGGGAAGCTGACGGGCTCGCCGCGCCAGAGCTTCCGGAGGACCTCGGCGTCGCGGAACGTGATCTCCCGCTGGCTGCCGTAGTTCCCTGGCGCGAAGACGAAGTCGTCGGGGTGCCACCCCGACGCGAGCGCCACGTCGACCCGGCCGCCCGAGAGGTTGTCGACGACGGCCCACTCCTCCGCGACGCGGATCGGGCTGTGGAGCGGGAGCACGACGCTGCCCGCGCGGAGGCGCAGGTTCTTGGTCGTGCGCGCGAGCGCCGCGGCGAGCACGGAGGGGTTGGGCGACAGGCCGCCGAAGGAGTGGAAGTGCCGCTCGGGCAGCCATACGGCGGGGAACCCGCGCTGATCTGCCCACTGGCAGCTCTCGAACAGGAGGTCGTACTTGTCGCGGCGGAAGTCGGCGTCGTACTTGCCGAAGAACGAGAGGCTGAGCTCCACCGGCCGGCCGGTGGTGCGCGGGGCGACGATGGCGCCCTCGCCGGCCTGCGCGGCGCTCTCGCCGCGACGGCGCTCGACGAACCGGGGGATCCGCCGCGCGGCGGGCTCCACGATCGTCGCGGCAGCGGCCGTCGCGACAGCGTCCGTCGTCGCGGCAGCGGCCGTCGCGACAGCGTCCGTCGTCGCGGCGGCCGCGGCGGAGCCGCTCTTCAGCGCCGCGGGCGAGGTCTTCGCCCGGAGGGGCGAGTCGATGGGGGCCGGGCCGGCGCTGTCCAGGAAGCCGCCGCTCCGGAGGTCCTCGAGGCTGCTCCGGAGCGCGTCGAGCACGAAGGACATGTGCTCGGCCGTGTGGGCGGTGGACAGGAAGCAGTTCCGCCACTCCCAGATGTAAACGCCCCTCTCCAGCAGGTGGTAGAAGAGGAGGTCCATGTTGCCCGTGTAACCGAACCGGAACTGGGACCCGAAGTGCTCGATCCGGATGGGCGCCGCGAACTCGCTGAAGATCTGGTTCGCTGCGCGCGCGAAGTCCGAGGTCAGGCGGCTCACGCGCTGCTGGAGGCTCGGCCCTTCGTCGCGGAGGCGCTGGAGCACGGCGCGCGCGGCGACCATCGCGAGCGGGTGCTGGCAGAAGGTCCCGCCGAAGAACGTCATGTCTTCCTTGGGGTACGACCGGTCCCCGTACTGCCAGGGCCCGCCGTCGATCCCGTTCAGGTACTCGGCGCGGCCCGCGACGACGCCGATCGGCATCCCGCCGCCGACGATCTTGCCGTAGGTCGCGATGTCCGCCTGGACGCCGAAGTGCCCCTGCGCGCCGGCGGGGTGCACCCGGAAGCCGGAGATCATCTCGTCGAAGAACAGGGCCGTGCCGGTCTCGCGCGTGACCTGCCGTAGCTCGCGCAGGAACTCGGCCGGCTGGAGATCCAGGTGCCGGCTCTGCACCGGCTCGACGAGCACGGCCGCGATCTCCTTGCCGTGCGCTCGCAAGAGCTCGATGGACGCCGGCGCGCCGTAGTCGAGCACGACGACATCGGCGGCCACGCCGCGCGGGATCCCGGGCGCGACCGGGGACGAGTCGAGGGGGCCGCCCGTGGTGTCGCGCTCGGCGAGGGTGCCGTCGGAGTGGCCGTGGTACGAGCCCGAGAAGATCGCGATGCGCGAGCGCCCCGTGCGCGCCCGGACCAGCCGGATCGCGGACATGATCGCCTCGGTGCCCGAGTTGCAGAACACCGCGCGCTCGTGCCCCGTGAGCTGGCAGACGAGCTCTGCCACCTCGCCGGCGGCGGGCGACCGGGGCCCGAGGTCCACCCCGTTCTCGAGCTGCTGCCGGATCGCCTCGCTGATGAACTCCGGGCGGTTCCCGAACAGGTGGACGCCGAAGCCCATGGTCATGTCGACGTACTCGTTGCCGTCGACGTCCCAGATCCGCGCGCCGGAGGCGCGCTCGCCGACGATCGGGTAGAGCATCTCCTTCGTCGAGAAGCGGAAGCCCACGGTCGCGCGGCTATCCGCCAGGTGCGCGCGGTGGCGCTGCGTCAGCTCCTTGGAGCGGCGGGTGCGCCGGTTGTAGCGCTCGACCAGCCCCTCGAGGTGCTGCTGCTGGCGCGCGCCGAGGCCGCGCGATGTGACCAGGGGGGCGGCCTGCGCCGCGCCGTTGGTCGCCGCGCCACTCGTCGCCGCGCCGTTGGTCGCCGTGCCGTTGGTCGCCGCGCCGTTCGTCGCCGTGCCGTTGGTCGCCGCGCCGTTCGTCGCCGCGCCATGGCTGTGGCCCGGCGCCGATCCCTGGGATCGCGGCGCCGGCCGAGGCAGCTCAGCGGTGGAGGCGGGCGCAGGCGCGAGCGCGGGCACCTGGGGATCGGCGCTCAGTGTCACCGCGCGGCCGCTGAGCAGCGCGAGCTGGCGGGAAACGAGCTGGGAGACGACCTGCAGTTGCTGGCCGAGGAGCGCCGCGATCTCGCTGCGTGGGAGCTGCAGCTCGCCCGGGGAGGAGGATGGGGGGGCGAAGACGACCGGCGCGAGCGCCATCGCGGGTGCCACAGCCGGCAGGACCGCGGGCAACGGCGCCTGCGCGACGGGCAACGGCGCCTGCGCGACGGGCAACGGCGCCTGCGCGACAGGCTTCTCTGGTCTCGGCCCCGACTCCGCCGGAGCAGAGGCGGGCTTTGTCCACCCCTCCGGGAGCCGCTCGTCGACGTAGCGGGCGAGAGCCACCAGCGTCGTCGTCTCCTCGAAGAACTGCCGAATGCTCAGCTTGAGACCGTACGTCGTCTGGATGATGCGCACGATCTCGGTGAGGGCCAGCGAGTCTGCGCCCATCTCGAGGAACGGCGCGCGTGGATCGATTTCGTCGATTCCCGTGCGGAACATGCGGGCCATGGTGCTCCGCATGTCATGAAGCAACATCTCGCGCCTGCCGCTCGACGGAGATGGCGCAGAGCCACCGGCGGGAGCCCCAATCTCGTGCTTTTGCATCACAATCCCGGAGTTACGGGCGCTTGAGCAGCCACATGAAATTTCAGCGTACGAGAGCCCACCCTGGCGACCGCCAGCCTGGCAAGCCGTGACGCGACATTCAACGATAGCTGACTCAACCGCCCATGTTCAATAGGATTCCCTAACCAACTTCACACGGCCAGCATGACGCCAGTCGTCGCCAGTCGTCGCCGGTCGACGCCAGTCAACCAGTCGACACCGAATCGACGCTGAGAGGCTATTCTTCATCGGATCAGCTGAGCGCGGGGAGCACCCATTCGGCGTTCTTGACGAACAGCCTCTCGGCGGCGCCCTGGCCGAGCCGCTCGATGTTCCGGCTGAACTCCTTCAGCGGCTCGACGCCGCCCTCGGGGTGGGGGAAATCGCTGGAGAAGCAGTAGCACTCCTCGAATCCGTAACGATCGATGTAGGTCGCCACCGGCTCGAAGCGGAACGGCGTGACTCGGACGTTCCTGCGAACGTAGTCGGACGGCTTCATCGACAGCACCGGCGCGAGCCGCCGCGCATACAGGTTCGCCACGTGGTCGAGGCGCTCCGCCATCGGCGCGAGCCAGCCTGCGCCGACCTCGATGGCTCCGAACCGGAGCTCGGGGAAGCGCTCGAACACGCCCCCCAGCACCAGCGTCGAGATGAAGTGCTGCGGCGCGTAGTGGAACGCGGAGAAGGTGTAGGTGTTGATCTGCTCGGTCTCGGAGGTGAAGTCGTGCGGCTGGAACTCCAGATGCTCCACGCCGCGGGCCCAGGCGTCCGAGGCCATGAACCCGTGCTCGCCGCCGATATGGAGGAGCGCCGTCGCGCGCGCCTCCGAGAGCATCCCCCAGATGCGGTCCATCTTCTCGTGAGCCGGGGAGAGCTGCCCCGGGGGGACCGAGCTGGCGAACACGAACGCCCGCCCGCCGGCCGCGAGCACCCGCTCCACCTCGGCGATCGCGAGATCGATGTCGTGGGTGTTGACGAGCGCAGCCACGCGTAGGCGATCCGGATCGTGGCTCCCGAACCGCACGACGAACTCGTTCCAGTGGCGCATCGTGGCGAGGCCGAGCTCGCCCGGAGAGAACGCGACCCCCTGGATGCCTGGATCCGAGAAGATGAGCGCGCGGCGGACGCCCATGATGTCCAGGGTCTTGAGGCGCCCCTCGGGAGAGAACGCCCCTGGCGCCGAGGCGCCCTTGATCTTCCACACGGTCTCCTCGTTGAACTCGGAGGTCTCGTCTCCGATGAGCACCGCCAGCTTCTGCGCCGCCTCCGGGGGGAGCGCCTGGAGCGCATTGCGGATAGCGTTCACGAAATTGCGGCCGGTCTCCCCGGCGGCCACCTCGTAGTTGGTGAGCGACGGCTGGATGTGAGAGTCGAGGTCGTTGAGGCGACCGTGAAATTGTTTCATGTCGAGCATTGCACCCTCCGCAAGATAAAGAGTTTGGACACGGTATGAACTTGGAAGGACACGCGCTACCTCTCCAGCGCGCGGGCCATCACCACGATCCGCGCGCTTTGCATCTCAATAACAACGTTCTCCGTCGCGCCCGCGCGCGGAGGAGGCCTGAGCGGCGGCGCGATCAACGACTGTCCAGCGGGACACCCGCCATCTGCTCGAGGAAGCCGAGCTGCTCGCCGAGCACGTGCGACAGCGTTCGCAGCTGCTCCGCCATGATCCTCTCGATCTCGCCCCCGGGAGACGCCAGCACACCGGCCGGCGCGATGCTCAGCTCAGCCGGCAAGGGCAGCATGTCATGGCTGGATGAGCGGCTGTCGACTCCCATGTCGGCAGCCTGGGGTGCGGCACCGTTCGCCACGGCGCCGTTCACCGCTGCACCGTTCGCCACGGCGCCGTTCACCCCCGCACCGTCCGTCACGGAGCCGTTCACCACGGCGCCGCTCACCGCCGCGCTGTTCTCCAGAGGAGCTTCACGGAAGACCGCGTCTTCAACCCAGCATCGCCGTCGTTCGAAAGGATATGTTGGCAAACCTACACGCTTCCCCTCCGCGCCGCGGGCGAACGCCTCCCAGTCGATCGGGCACCCCTCGACGTGCAGGGCAGCCAGGCGGTCGCAGAGCAGCTGCCATTCATCCCGTCCCGGGCCCACCGGCCCGACCTCGAGCAGATGCGCGCTCCCCTCGAGATCCTTCGGGCTAACGCACACTGTCGTCCGCGAGGCGCGCTCCCCGGCGGGGGGCACCGGCGCGCCGCTCGCGTCCGCGGCGCGCGCGAGCGCCTCGTCCAGCGGGATCACGCCCGCGACGCACGCCGCCGCGAGCTCGCCGACGTCGTGCCCCGCCACGGCCCGCGGCGCGACGCCGAAGCTCCGCCAGGTCTCGGCGAGCGCGACCTCGAGCGCGAGGAGCGCGGGGCCTGCGAGTCGGGCGTCGATGCGCCCACCTGCGGCATCCTCGCCCCACAGGAGGCGCGGCAGCGGGTGCGGCAGGCGCGGGCGCAGGAGCTCGCCGCAGCGGTCGAGGGTCTCGCAGAAGACCGGCGCGCCCTCGTAGAGCGCCCGGCCCATGCCCGCGTGCTCCGCGCCGAGGCCCTGGAACAGGAACGCCGCCCGGGGGAGCGGATCCGCGACCCGCCCCACGTGGAGCGCCGGATCGGCGCGGCCCTCGATGAGGGCGTCGAGCGCCGCGATCGCGCCGCGCGCGTCGGCCGCGCGCACGACGGCGCGGCGGGCAAAGTGAGCGCGGCCGACGCTGGTCGTGTACGCCACGTCGGCGAGCCGCTGCTCCGGGCGCGCCGCGAGGTGCGCGCGCAGCCGGCGCGCCTGCTCAACCAGCGCCGCCTCCGACCGCGCCGACAGGCAGAGCAGGTGCCAGGGGCGGCGCGCCGCGGACGGCGCCTCCGCGGGCGCCGCGGACGGCGCCTCCGCGGGCGCCGCGGACGGCGCCTCCGCGAGGAGCACGTGGGTGTTCGTCCCCCCGAGGCCGAACGCGCTGACCGCCGCCACCCGGCGCCTGTCGCCCCGCGGCCACGGCGTGCGCTCGCGCGGCACGCGCACCGGGATCTCGTCCCAGGGAATGTGGGGGGACGGCCGCTCGACGTGCAGGTGGGCCGGGATCTCGCCGTGCTCCAGGGCCAGCACGACCTTCATCACCCCCGCCATGCCCGCCGCCGACTCGCAGTGACCGAGGTTCGTCTTGGCCGAGCCGACGAGCAGCGGGCGATCGGCCGGGCGCGCCTGCCCGAGGGCGCCGACCAGGGCGCGCATCTCGACCGGATCGCCGAGCTCGGTCCCGGTGCCGTGCGCCTCGACGTAGTCGACCTCCGAGGGCTCGACGCGCCCCTCCTGCCAGACCTTCCGGATGAGCGACTCCTGCGCGCGCCCGTTCGGGACCGTGAAGCCGCTGCTCGCGCCGTCGTGGTTGACCCCGGAGCTGCACACGATCGCGCGCACGCGGCACCCGTCGGCGAGGGCGTCCTCGAGGCGCATCAGCACGAGCACCCCGCAGCCCTCCCCGCGGGCGAACCCGTCGGCCGACGCGTCGAACGTCTTGCACCGGCCGTCCGGGGCCAGCGCGCCGGTGCGGCACAGCGCCGTGGTCATCTCCGGCACCATCAGGAGGTTGACCCCCGCGGCCAGCGCCCACCGGCACTCGCCGTTGCGCAGGCTCTGGCACGCGAGGTGGAGGGCCGTCAGCGACGACGAGCACGCGGTGTCGACGCTCATGCTCGGCCCGTGCAGGCCGAGCGTGTAGGAGAGCCGCCCGGCGGCGGAGTAGAGCGGCGTGCCCATGAGGCACTGGCCGTCGAAGCCCGCCGGCCCGCCGTGCCGGAGGAGCAGCGTCCCGTACTCGCCCGACGTGATCCCGACGAAGACGCCGGTGCTGCTGCCCCGCAGCGCCTGCGGCGCGAGGGCCGCGTCCTCGAGCGCCTCCCAGCCGACCTCGAGGAGCAGGCGGTGCTGCGGGTCCATGGCCGCGGCCGCGCGCGGCGAGACGCCGAAGAAGCCGGGGTCGAACGACGCGATGTCATCGAGGAAGCCGCCGCGCCGGACGTTCATCTTCCCGGGGGCGTCCGGGTCGTCCGAGTACCAGGCGTCCACGTCCCACCGCGCGCGCGGGACGTCCCGGGTGGCGTCCCGCCGCTCGCGCAGGAGCTCCCAGAGCGCGGCCGGGCTGTCGGCCCCGCCCGGGAAGCGGCACCCCATGCCGATGATCGCGAGCGGCGCGCGCGCCGCGGACTCGGCGCGCCGGACGCGCGCCTCGAGGCGCTCGATGGCGATCAACGCTTGCTTGAGGGGAGAGAGGGTGGCGTCGTTGGACATGGGTTCGACTCGTCAGGGGCTGTCGCCGAGGGAGGCGAGCTTCGCGAGGAGGAGCGCCTCGGCCTCGTCCTCGGACATGTTCCGCACCGCCTCGGCGCGGCGCGCGTCGTCGGCGCCGCCCCGCGGCGCGCCGGGCTTCGGCGCGAGATCGAGGACGTCCGCGAGCACGTGATCGGCGAGCGCGCCGAGGCGCGGGTAGTCGAAGATCACGGTGGTCGGGAGCTTCCGGCCGAGCGCCGCCGCGATCCGCTTGCGGAGCTCGACCGCCATCAGCGAGTCGAACCCCATCTCGAACAGGCCCTGATCGATGTCCGGGAGGTCCTCGGTCTCGAGGATCCACCGGGCCTCGGCGCGCAGGAACCCGAGGAGCTCCGGCCGCCGGTCGGCCTCGGGCAGCTCGGCGAGCCGCCGGGCGAGCGGCCCGATCCCGCCGTCCTCCGCGCGCGCGCCCTCGTCGCCGCCGTCCATGTAGGCGAGGAAGGGGCGCGGGCCGCGCGCCTCGTAGTTGGCCTTGAACGTGGGCCAGTCGACGTCCGCGACGGCGATGCACGCCGAGGCGCTGCCGAGCGCCCGGTCGAGGCAGGCGAGCGCCGCGCGCGGCGGCAGCACGGACACGCCGATGCCCTCGATCGCCTTCCTGGCCTCGGCCCCCGTCATGCCGCCGCCCTCCCAGGGCCCCCACTGGACGCTCACGGCGGGCTCGCCCCGGGCGCGCCGGTAGGCGGCGAGCCCGTCCAGGAACGCGTTGGCCGCCGCGTAGTGGGCCTGCCCGCGCGATCCCCAGAGCGACGCGATCGACGAGGTGCAGACGAAGTGATCCAGCGCGCGGCCCTCGCAGGCCTTGTGCAGGTTCCACGCGCCCCGCCACTTCGGCGCCAGCACCTCGAGGAGGGCGCCTTCGTCGAGCGACAGGAGGTCGCGCGCGCCGCCCACACCCGCCGCGTGGAAGACCCCGCGGAGCGGCCGGCCGGCGCGATCGATGCTCTCGAGCACGCGCGCGACGTCCTCGGGGCGCGCGACGTCGGCCTGCGCCACGACGCACGCGACGCCGCGCTCCTCGAGCTCCTGGCGCGCGCCGTCGGCCTCCGCGCCGCCGCCGCCGCGGGAGACCAGCACGAGGTGCCGGGCGCCGCGGTCCGCGAGGTGCCGCGACAGGTGCAGGCCGAGGGCGCCGGTCCCGCCGGTCACGAGGTAGACGCCGTCCTCCCGCAGGCGGGGCGCGCCGTCCGGCGCCTCCGCCCGCGTCAGGCGGCAGACGAGCGTCTTGCCGTCGTGGATCGCGATCTGGCCCTCGCCGTGCGGCGTCGAGAGCAGCGCGTGGAGCTCGCGGCCGAGCCCGACGCCCGGGCGATCGACGTCGACGAGGGTGTGGCGCAGCTCGGGCAGCTCGAGCGCCACCGAGCGGGCGAGGCCCCAGAGCGGGCTCTGCGAGGGCTCGATCGGGCCCGCTCCGGCCGCCACGGCGCCGCAGGTCACGAAGGCGAGGTGGGCCCGGAGGCCGCCCCGGCGCGCGAGGGCCTGCCCGAGCTCGAGCGCGCTCGCGCACCCGAGCTCGACCGCCCGCGCGATCGATATGTCCGCGGAGCGCGCAGCCTCGCCGTCGAGCAGGGTGTCGAGGCTCCACAGGTGGACCACGTGGGTCGGCGGCCCCGACACCGCCTCCATCGCCGCGAGCGCACGCTCGAGCGGCTCCCGCTCCCCGGCGGAGGGTCCAGGCGCACGGATCACGCGGGCGGAGCCGCCGCGGTCCCGGACGACCTCGGCGAGCGCCTCGCCGACGCCCCCGCGGTCGCCCAGGATGAGCCAGCGCGCCTCCGCCGCGGCGCCGGCCGAGGCCTTCCCGGCGAGCTCCGGCGCGGGCTCCCAGCGCGCCTCGTAGAACCAGGGGGGCGCCTCGGCGGCCGCGTGGCGGGACGGGTCGGGCCAGCGCCGGGCGGGGTTCGGCACGGGGTGCCGCTTGCGCTCAAACGGGTAGGTCGGCAGCGTGACCCGGCGCCGCGGGTAGTCGCGCTCGAACCCGGCCCAGTCGATCGCCACCCCGGCCCGGTACAGCGCGGCGACGGCGCCGAGCAGCACGCGCCAGTCGTCCCGGCCGGCGGCGAGGCTCGGGACCCAGCTGAGCCGGCTGTCCTCGTCGAGGCACTCCTGCCCCAGCGCGAGGAGCATGGGGCGCGGGCCCACCTCCAGGAAGACGCTGCAGCCGAGGTCGCGCAGCGCGCGCACGCCGTCGGCGAACCGGACCGCCTCGCGCGCGTGGCGCGCCCAGTACGCGCCCCGGGTGATCGAGGCGTCCGCGAGCGCGCCGGTGACGTTGGACACCAGCGGGATCGCCGGCTCCCGCAGCCGCGCCGCGCCCGCGGCGCGCGACAGATCGTCGAGGATCGGGGCCATGAGCGGCGAGTGGAACGCGTGCGACACGCGGAGCCGCTTGCTCGAGACCCCCTGGCGCGCGAGCTCCGCCACGACCGCGTCGACGGCCTTCCGGGCCCCGGCGAGCACGGTGCTGCGGGGCGCGTTGATGGCGGCGATGGAGACCTGGTCCCGCCGTGCTCCGATGGCGGCGGCCGCCTGCTGCGCGTCCGTGGCGACGGTGACCATCGCCGGCTCCAGCTCGGGATCGCCGCTGCCCGCGGCCGGCAGCGACTGCATGAGGCGCCCGCGCTCCGCGACGAGCCGCAGGGCGTCCTCCAGCGGCATGGCGCCCGCCACGCACGCCGCCACGTACTCGCCGATGCTGTGGCCGAGCACCGCCGTCGGCTTGACGCCCCACTGCCGCCACAGCTCGGCCAGCGCGTACTCGACGATGAACAGCGCCGGCTGCGTGAAGACGGTCTGCCCCACGGCGTCGCCCGCGCCCTCGTCGAACAGCATCTCGCGGATCGGCCGGGGGAGGAGCGGGTCGACGACCTCCGCGCAGCGGTCGACGCAGCGCCGGAACGACGGCTGCGCCTCGTACAGCCCGCGCGCCATGCCCGCCTGCTGCGAGCCCTGCCCGGTGAAGAGGAACGCGATCTTCGGGGGCGCGGCCGGCGCGACGATGGCCTCCGCGAGCGCCCGGTCGAGGTCCTGGCGCAGCTCCTCGGCCGTCCGCCCGCTCGCGCAGGCACGGTGCCGGAAGTGCGCCCGGCCCATGTTCGCCGTGAAGCACACGTCCCCCACCGGCGCGTCACCCGCGCCGAGCCGCCGCTGGTACGCGGCCGCCAGCGCCCGCAGCGCCCCGTCCGACTTCGCCGACAGCGCCAGCAGGTGCAGCGGCCGTTCCACCTGCGCCTCGGCGGGCGCCGCCTCGGGCGCCTCCTCGAGCACCACGTGCACGTTCGTCCCCGAGAACCCGAACGAGCTCACGCCCGCCGCGCGGGGCGCCCCGTCGCTCGCCCAGGGCTGCGCCGCCGCCGGGATCTCCACCGGCAGCCGGTCCCAGAGGATGTACGGGTTGCGCTCGCCCTCGAGCGGGTGGGGCGGCACGGTCTTGTGCTGCAGCGCGAGGACCACCTTGATGAGCCCGGAGATGCCCGCGGCCGACTCGAGGTGGCCGATGTTGGCCTTCACCGAGCCGAGCAGCAGCGGCCTCTGCCGCGTATGGCTCTGCCCGAAGACCTCGCCGAGCGCGTTCACCTCGATCGGATCGCCGAGCGAGGTGCCCGTCCCGTGCGCCTCCACGTAGCCCACGCGCGCCGGCTCGATGCCCGCTTGCCGGAGCGCGTCGCGGATGACCTTCACCTGCGCGACGGCGTTCGGGACCGTCAGCCCGGTCGACGGGCCGTCGTGGTTGACCGCGGAGCCGCGCACCACCGCCAGCACGCGCTCGCCGCGCGCGAGCGCGTCCGACAGGCGGCGCAGCACCACGATCCCGCACCCCTCGCTCCGCCCGTAGCCGTCGGCGCTCGCGGCGAACGTCTTGCAGCGCCCGTCGGCCGACAGCATCCGCGCCTTCGAGAAGCTCACGCTGACCTGCGGGCCGAGCAGCAGGTTCACGCCGCCGGCCAGCGCCAGCTCGCACTCCCCCGCCCGCAGGGCCTGGCACGCCAGGTGGAGCGTGACGAGCGACGACGAGCAGGCCGTGTCCACCGCCAGCGAGGGCCCCATCACGCCGAGGAAGTGGGAGAGGCGCCCCGCGGCCACGGCGAACGTGCTGCCCGTCCCGTGGTACGCGTCGATGCGCTCGACGCTCGTCGAGTCGAACACGTTGCCCCCGTGCTGGCCGCTGCAGATGCCCACGTAAACGCCGACCGCGCGCTCCACGAGCGCGTCCGTCGCGATCCCCGCGTGCTCCAGCGCCTCCCACGCCACCTCCAGGAGCAACCGCTGCTGCGGATCCATGCCGCGCGCCTCCCGCGGCGACACCCCGAAGAAGGCGGCGTCGAACGCGTCGACCTCCTCGATGAACCCGCCGCGGCGCGACGTCATCTTCCCCGGCGCCTCGGGATCCGGGTCGTAGTAGTCGCTCGCGTCCCAGCGCGACGCCGGCACCTCGGTGATGGCGTCGCGGCCCTCCCGCACGAGCTCCCAGAACGACGCGGGGTCGTCCGCGCCGCCCGGGAAACGGCAGCCCATCCCCACGATCGCGATCGGCGCGTCCCGTGCGGTCTCCAGCTCCTTCACCCGCGCCCGCAGCTCGCGGATCTCCTTCACCGCCTTCGCCATCAGCTGGCGCGGATCGTTCGCGTCGACCGTGGTCAAGGGCTCCCTCCATTGACGCTGCAATGCGGATCCGCCGAGCCATGCTCGACGGTGAGCGCGCCGGCCTCGCTGCCGTTGAGCGCGCCGACCTCGCTGACGCTGAGCGTGCGGACCTCGCTGACGCTGAACGCGCCGGCCTCGCTGGATCGGGCGGACCGCCGCCGCGCGGGGACCGGCGCGGGGTAGTCCTTGCGATCGAACGGGTAGGTCGGCAGCGTCACCCGGCGCCGCGGATAGTCGCGCTCGAACCCGGCCCAGTCGATCGCCACCCCGGCCCGGTACAGCGCGGCGACGGCGCCGAGCAGCGCGCCCCAGTCGTCCTTGCCGGCGACAAGGCTCGGGACCCAGCGCGCTTTGCCGCTGTCCTCGAGCTCTCGCTGCCCGCGCTCGATGAGCGCCGCGCGCGGGCCCACCTCCACGAACACGCCGCAGCCGAGCTCGCGCAGCGCGCGCAGCCCGCCCGCGAGCCGGTCCGCCTCGCGCCCGGCGCGCGCCCAGTACGCGCCCCGGGTGATCGCGTCGTCCGCGAGCGCGCCCGTCACGCTGGACACCAGAGGGAGCGCCGGCGCACGCAGCCGCGCCGCTCCCGCGGCGCGCGACAGCTCGTCGGGGCTGCCCGCGGCCGGCGGCGACTGCATCGAGCGCCCGCGCGCCACGACCAGCCGCAGCGCGTCCTCCAGCGGCATGACGCCCGCCACGCACGCCGCCACGTGCTCGCCCACCCCGTCGCCGAGCACCGCCGTCGGCTTGACGCCCCACTGCCGCCACAGCTCGGCCAGCGCGTACTCGACGATGAACAGCGCCGGCTGCGCGAAGGCGGCCTCGCCCGCGCTGTCCTCGAACAGGACCTCACGGATCGGCCGGCCCAGCAGCGGGTCGACGACCTCCGCGCAGCGGTCGACGCAGCGCCGGAACGACGGCTGCGCCTCGTACAGCCCGCGCGCCGTCCCAGGCTGCAGCGGGCCCTCTCCGGTGAAGAGCAACGCGACCTTCGGGTCCGAGGGCGGCGTGACGGCGGCCTCCGCGAGCGCCCGGTCGAGGCCCTGGCGCAGCTCCTCGGCCGTGCGCCCGATCGCGCAGGCACGGTGCCGGAAGTGCGCCCGGCCCGTGTTCGCCGTGAAGCACACGTCCCCCACCGGCGCGTCCCCCGCGCCGAGCCGCCGCTGGTACGCGGCCGCCAGCGCCCGCAGCGCCCCGTCCGACTTCGCCGACAGCGCCAGCAGGTGCAGCGGCCGCTCCACCTGCGCCTCGGCGGGCGCCGCCTCGGGCGCCTCCTCGAGCACCACGTGCACGTTTGTCCCCGAGAACCCGAACGAGCTCACGCCCCCCACGCGCGGCGCCCCGTCGCTCGCCCAGGGCTGCGCCGCCGCCGGGATCTCCACCGGCAGCCGACTCCAGGGGATGTACGGGTTGCGCTCGCCCACGAGCGGGTGGGGCGGCACCACCTTGTGCTGCAGCGACAGGACCAGCTTGATGAGCCCGGAGATGCCTGCGGCCGCCTCGAGGTGGCCGATGTTGGCCTTCGCCGAGCCGAGCAGCAGCGGCCTCTGCCGCGTGTGGCTCTTCCCGAAGACCTCGCCGAGCGCGCTCACCTCGATCGGATCGCCGAGCAGGGTGCCCGTCCCGTGCGCCTCCACGTAGCCCACGCGCGCCGGCTCGATGCTCCCCTGCCGGAGCGCGTCGCGGATGACGTCCACCTGCGCGTGGCCGTTCGGGGCGATGAGCCCGCTCGACGGGCCGTCGTGGTTGACCGCGGAGCCGCGCACCACCGCCAGCACGCGCTCGCCGCGCGCGAGCGCGTCCGACAGGCGGCGCAGCACCACGACCCCGCACCCCTCGCCTCGCCCGTAGCCGTCGGCGCTCGCAGCGAACGTCTTGCAGCGCCCGTCGGCCGACAGCATCCGCGCCTTCGAGAAGCTCACGCTGATCTGCGGGCCGAGCAGCAGGTTCACCCCGCCCACCAGCGCCAGCTCGCACTCCCCCGACCGCAAGGCCTGGCACGCCAGGTGGAGCGCCACAAGCGACGACGAGCAGGCCGTGTCCACCGACAGCGAGGGCCCCTTGACACCGAGGAAGTGGGAGAGGCGCCCCGCGGTCACGGCGAACGTGCTGCCCGTGCCGTGGTGGGCGTCGATCTGCTCGATGATCGACGCGTCGAACACATTGCACGCGTGCTGACTGCTGCAGATGCCCACGTAGACGCCGACCGCGCGCTCCACGAGCGCGTCCGCCGCGATCCCCGCGTGCTCCAGCGCTTCCCACGCCACCTCCAGGAACAGGCGCTGCTGCGGATCCATGCCGCGCGCCTCCGGCGGCGACACCCCGAAGAAGGCGGCGTCGAACGCGTCGATGTCCCCGATGAACCCGCCGCGGCGCGTCGCCATCTTCCCCGGCGCCTCGCGATCCGGGTCGTAGTACTCGCTCGCGTCCCAGCGCGACGCCGGCACCTCGGTGATGACGTCGCGGCCCTCCCGCACGAGCTCCCAGAACGACGCGGGGTCGTCCGCGCCGCCAGGGAAACGGCAGCCCATCCCCACGATCGCGATCGGCGCGTCCCGCGCGGTCTCCAGCTCCTTCACCCGCGCCCGCAGCTCGCGGATCTCCTTCACCGCCTTCGCCATCAGCTGGCGCGGATCGTTCGCGTCGACCGTGGTCAAGGGCTCCCTCCATTGACGCTGCAATGCGGATCCGCCGAGCCATGCTCGACGGTGAGCGCGCCGGCCTCGCTGACGCTGAGCGCCCTGAAGCTGAGCGCACCGGGCTTGCTGACATTGAGCGCGCCGGCCTCGCTGCCGTTGAGCGCGCCGGGCTCACCGCCAGGCTCACCGACGTTGAGCGCGCCGACGTTGAGCGCGCCGGCCTCGCTGCCGTTGAGCGCGCCGGCCTCACCGCCAGGCTCACCGACGTTGAGCGCGCCGGCCTCGCTGGATCGGGCGGACCGCCGCCGCGCGGGGATCGGCGCGGGGTAGTCCTTGCGCTCGAACGGGTAGGTCGGCAGCGTGACCCGGCGCCGCGGGTAGTCGCGCTCGAACCCGACCCAGTCGATCGCCACCCCGGCCCGGTACAGCGCGGCGACGGCGCCGAGCAGCGCGCCCCAGTCGTCCTTGCCGGCGACAAGGCTCGGGACCCAGCGCGCTTTGCCGCTGTCCTCGAGCTCTCGCTGCCCGCGCTCGATGAGCGCCGCGCGCGGGCCCACCTCCACGAACACGCCGCAGCCGAGCTCGCGCAGCGCGCGCAGCCCGCCCGCGAGCCGGTCCGCCTCGCGCCCGGCGCGCGCCCAGTACGCGCCCCGGGTGATCGCGTCGTCCGCGAGCGCGCCCGTCACGCTGGACACCAGAGGGAGCGCCGGCGCACGCAGCCGCGCCGCTCCCGCGGCGCGCGACAGCTCGTCGGGGCTGCCCGCGGCCGGCGGCGACTGCATCGAGCGCCCGCGCGCCACGACCAGCCGCAGCGCGTCCTCCAGCGGCATGACGCCCGCCACGCACGCCGCCACGTGCTCGCCCACCCCGTCGCCGAGCACCGCCGTCGGCTTGACGCCCCACTGCCGCCACAGCTCGGCCAGCGCGTACTCGACGATGAACAGCGCCGGCTGCGCGAAGGCGGTCTGCCCCACGGCCTCGCCCGCGCCCTCGTCGAAGAGGATCTCGCGGATCGGCCGGCTCAGCAGCGGGTCGACGACCTCCGCGCAGCGGTCGACGCAGCGCCGGAACGACGGCTGCGCCTCGTACAGCCCGCGCGCCGCCCCAGGCTGCAGCGGGCCCTCTCCGGTGAAGAGCAACGCGACCTTCGGGTCCGAGGGCGGCGTGACGGCGGCCTCCGCGAGCGCCCGGTCGAGGCCCTGGCGCAGCTCCTCGGCCGTGCGCCCGATCGCGCAGGCACGGTGCCGGAAGTGCGCCCGGCCCGTGTTCGCCGTGAAGCACACGTCCCCCACCGGCGCGTCACCCGCGCCGAGCCGCCGCTGGTACGCGGCCGCCAGCGCCCGCAGCGCCCCGTCCGACTTCGCCGACAGCGCCAGCAGGTGCAGCGGCCGCTCCGCCTGCGCCTCGGCGGGCGCCGCCTCCGGCGCCTCCTCGAGCACCACGTGCACGTTTGTCCCCGAGAACCCGAACGAGCTCACGCCCCCCACGCGCGGCGCCCCGTCGCTCGCCCAGGGCTGCGCCGCCGCCGGGATCTCCACCGGCAGCCGACTCCAGGGGATGTGCGGGTTGCGCTCGCCAACGCAACGGTGAGGCGGCACCACCTTGTGCTGCAGCGACAGGACCAGCTTGATGAGCCCGGAGATGCCCGCGGCCGCCTCGAGGTGGCCGATGTTGGCCTTCGCCGAGCCGAGCAGCAGCGGCCTCTGCCGCGTGTGGCTCTTCCCGAAGACCTCGCCGAGCGCGCTCACCTCGATCGGATCGCCGAGCAGGGTGCCCGTCCCGTGCGCCTCCACGTAGCCCACGCGCGCCGGCTCGATGCTCCCCTGCCGGAGCGCGTCGCGGATGACCTTCACCTGCGCGTGGCCGTTCGGGGCGATGAGCCCGCTCGACGGGCCGTCGTGGGTGATCGCGGAGCCGCGCACCACCGCCAGCACGCGCTCGCCGCGCGCGAGCGCGTCCGACAGGCGGCGCAGCACCACGACCCCGCACCCCTCGCCTCGCCCGTAGCCGTCGGCGCTCGCGGCGAACGTCTTGCAGCGCCCGTCGGCCGACAGCATCCGCGCCTTCGAGAAGCTCACGCTGATCTGCGGGCCGAGCAGCAGGTTCACCCCGCCCACCAGCGCCAGCTCGCACTCCCCCGACCGCAGGCCCTGGCACGCCAGGTGGAGCGCCACAAGCGACGACGAGCAGGCCGTGTCCACCGACAGCGAGGGCCCCATCACGCCGAGCAGATGGGAGAGGCGCCCCGCGGCCATCGAGAACGCGATGCCCGTGCCGTGGTGGGCGTCGATCTGCTCGATGATCGACGCGTCGAACACGTTGCTCGTGTGCAGGGTGCTGCAGATGCCCACGTAGACGCCGACCGCGCGCTCCACGAGCGCGTCCGCCGCGATCCCCGCGTGCTCCAGCGCCTCCCACGCCACCTCCAGGAGCAGCCGCTGCTGCGGATCCATGCCGCGCGCCTCCGGCGGCGACACCCCGAAGAAGGCGGCGTCGAACGCGTCGACCCCCTCGATGAACCCGCCGCGGCGCGTCGCCATCTTCCCCGGCGCCTCGCGATCCGGGTCGTAGTACTCGCTCGCGTCCCAGCGCGACGCCGGCACCTCGGTGATGACGTCGCGGCCCTCCCGCACGAGCTCCCAGAACGACGCGGGGTCGTCCGCGCCGCCAGGGAAACGGCAGCCCATCCCCACGATCGCGATCGGCGCGTCCCGCGCGGTCTCCAGCTCCTTCACCCGCGCCCGCAGCTCGCGGATCTCCTTCACCGCCTTCGCCATCAGCTGGCGCGGATCGTTCGCGTCAATTGTGGTCAAAGCTGCCTCCACTACGCCGCGGCTCCGAAGACTCGAGCTCACCGGCGAGGAGCCCGAGCAGCTCTTCCTCGGAGAGACTTTCCAGCTCGTTTGCAGGGGCATCCCGCTCGACGGCCGCCTCCTCCACCGGCGCCGACACCGGGACGAACAGGTCGCCCAGCGTCGACGTCAGGTAGATCGTGAGGTGCTGGACCGTCGGGTTGTCGAAGATCAGCGTGAAGGGCAGCGTCGTCCCGAGGCCCGAGCCGAAGCGGTTCTTGAGGTCGATGGCCTGCAAGGAGTCGAGCCCCAGCTCCGACAGCCGCTGGTTGTCGCTGAGCTCGTTCGCCGCGGCGCCCCCGAGCACCTTGACGACCTCCGCGCGGACCAGCTTCTGGAAGACGAGGGAGCGGGCCGCGGCCGGGGTGACCGCGATCTCGTCGCGCATCCACGCCCGCGGCACCGGAGCGGCCGCGCGGCTCGCGAAGGCGCGGAGCAAGGACGGCAGGACGCCGCCGGGCGCCGACCGCTGGAAGGCGCTCCAGTCGGCGGAGAGCACCGTCCGCTGGGCCGCGTCGCCGCCGACGAGCGCGTCGAGCGCCGCGAGCGCGGCGTCGGGCTCGATGACGAGGAGCCCCTGAGCCGCGATCCGCTCGCGGTCCCGCTCGGAGATCGATGCCGCCATGCCCGAGCCCGCCCAGGGGCCCCAGTTGATGCTGAGCCCCGGCCGGCCCTCCGCGCGGCGCAGGTGGCACAGCGCGTCCTCGAAGGCGTTCGCGGCGGCGTAGTTGCCCTGCGCGGCCGAGCCGATGACCGACGCGATCGACGAGAAGCAGACGAAGAAGTCGAGCGGCAGGTCCCGGGTCGCGTGGTGCAGGTTGAGGGACCCGTCGATCTTCGGGGCCATCACGCCGCGGAAGCGCTCCCAGGTCTGCTGGAGGAGCACGCCGTCATCGAGGCCGCCGGCGAGGTGCAGGACGCCCTTGATCGGCGGCATGGAGGCCTGCGCCCCGGCGAGCAGCTCCGCCACGTGACCCGGCTGCGCGACGTCGGCCGCCACGATCCGCACCTCGCAGCCCAGCGCCTCGAGCCGCGCGAGCTCGGGGATGGGTTGCTCCGGCGCGCGGCGGCTCGTCAGGATCAGGTGGCGCGCGCCCTTGTCGCAGAGCCAGCCAGCGACCCGCCGGCCGAGCGCGCCGAGCCCACCCGTGACGAGGTAGGTGGCGTCCGGATCGATCGCGACGCCCTGGCGCGGCCCCCGCGCGGCGGACCGCACGAGCCGGTGCACGTAGCGCCGGCCGGTGCGCCAGAGGACCTCGCTCTCGTCGCCCGGGCGCGCGAGTTCGCCGAGGAGGCGCTCGGCGTTGTCGTCCGCCCCGGGATCGAGATCCACGCGGACGCAGGGCAGGTCGGGCTGCTCCACCGACAGCGCGCGCCCCAGGCCCCAGACGGGCGCCTGCGCGACCTCGATCCGCTCGCTCCCGAGCGACTGCGCGCCGCGGGTCGCGATCCACAGGCTCGGCATCTGCTTCCAGCCGGCGCGCCGGATCGCCTGCACGAGGTGGAGGAGGCCGCCGCACGCGCGCTCCTGCGCGGCGGTGACGTCGTCGAGGCAAAGCCCCGCGGCGGGCAGCGGATCGGCCGCCCAGAGGTGGACCACGCCGGCGACCGGCTCCTCGACGCGGCGGAGGAGCTCGGCGAAGCCCTCCGCGTCCAGCGGAGCGACGCGGTGGTGGCCTTCGTCGACGTGGCCGGCGCCGTGGCCGTTCACGCCGTTCTGGCCGGGCTTCTTGGGCGTGACGAGGTGGCACCGGAGGCCCTGGGCGCGGAGGCGCGCCGCGAGCTCCGCGCCCGTGAGGTCCTCACCGCCGAGGACGATCCAGCTCCCGCGGGCCACGCTGCCGTCGCCCGGGGCGGCCTCGTCCGGCTGCCACGCGAGCTCGTAGAGGAGATCGCGCGCGCTCGCGCCGACGTCGGGCGAGAGGGCGCTCTTCGCGATCTTCCGCGCCGCGAGCCCCTCGATCTCGAGCACCGGGCGGCCCGCCGCGTCGAGCAGGCTCATGCTGCCGGAGAAGCCCTCGCTCCCCGCGGCGTCGACGCGCGCGTGCGCCTGGAACGAGCGGTCCTCGGGCATCCGGCGCGCGCGGACGCGGGCCACCTGGAACGGCACCTGGGTCTCGTCGCCCTCGAGATCGCCGCAGGTGAGCATGAGGCCGAAGCAGGCGTCGATGATCCCCGGGTGCAGGTGGCCGAACCAGCCGTCACGGAGCTTCGGCGGGACGTCGAGCCGGCCGAGCGCCTCGCCCTGCCGCCGCTGGACGGCGGTGAGCCACTGGTAGCTGTCGCCGAGGTGGATGCGGCGTCGCTCCTGCAGGGCGTAGAAATCCTCGGTGGGGATCTCCTGCGTGCACCGGCCCCGGATCTCGTCGATGCTCCTCGCGCCGTCGTCCATCGGCTCCGGGCGGGCCACGAGGATCCCCTCCGCGTGGCCGGTCCAGCTGTCCGGCCGGTCGCCGTTCAGGCTGATCAGCTTGAAGGCATAGCGGTCGTCGCCCTGCGGCTCGAGCACGAGCTGGACGCGGACCTCGCGGCCCTCGGGGATGACGAGGACCCGGGTGAACACGACGTCCGAAAGCTCGCAGACCTCCGTACCGAAGTACCGGGTGGCCGCGTCGATCACCATGGCGACGTGGCACGCGCCCGAGATGACGACCTGCTCGAACACGAGGTGGTCGCCCAGGAAGGGCGCGGTCCGGACCGAGAGCTCCCCGTTGAAGAGCAGGTGCGGGATGACAGGCGAGAGCGGCACCGGGTCGAGCAGCGAGGCCGCCCCGCGCCGCCCGCGGAGCGCGCGGGCCGGCTTCTGCTCGGCGCGCGGCTCGATCCAGTGGCGCTTGCGCTGGAACGGGTAGGTCGGCAGGACGACGCGCCGGCGGTCCGCCCCCGCGTGGAACCGCGCCCAGTCGATCGGCTGGCCGGCCTCGTACAGGCGAGCCACCGCCTCGCCGACCGTCTTCCAGTCGTCCTCTCCCGGGCGGAGCGTCGGGATCGAGACCACGGCGCCCGCGTCGAGGACCGACTGCGAGAGGCCGAGCAGCGACGGCCGCGGGCCGAGCTCGACGAAGTGATCGCACCCCGCCCGCCACGCGGCCTCCGCGCAGTCGGCGAAGCGGACGGGCTCCCGGAGGTGGCGCGACCAGTAGCCCGGCTCGGTGATCTCGCTCCCCGCCGCCTTCCCGTCGAGGTTCGACAGGAGCAGCAGCTTCGGCGCCGACCGGGCGCGCCGCGCGACGAAGCGCTCGAGCGGCGCGCGCGCGCCGTCCATGAGCGGCGAGTGGAACGCGTGCGAGACGCGCAGCGCCTGGTGCTTGATGCCCGCGGCGGCGAGCTCGTCGAGCACCGCCTGGACCGCGGCCGCCTCGCCCGAGATGACGGTGTTCGCGGGGCCGTTGACCGCCGCCACCGAGACCCGCTGCCGGTGCCGCTCGAGGCGCGCCGCCACGTCGCGCTCGGGGGCGAACACCGCGGCCATGGCGCCGTGGCCGGGCTGCGCCGCCATGAGGCGCGCGCGCTCGGCGATGAGCTCGAGGCCGTCCTCGAGCGAGAACACCCCGGCCGCGCAGGCGGCGACGTACTCGCCGACGCTGTGACCGACGACCGCGGCGGGCTCGACGCCGAACGAGCGCCACATCTCGTAGAGCGCGTGCTCGATCGCGAACAGCGCGGGCTGCGTGTACTCGGTCCGATCGATCGGCGAGGCCTGCCCCTCCTTCGGGTAGAGGACATCGAGCAGGCCCACCTCCAGGCGGCCGCGGAGCAGCTCGTGGCAGCGCTCGAGCGCCGCCCGGAAGGCCGACTGGGTCTCGAACAGGACGCGGCCCATGCCCGCCTGCTGCGACCCCTGGCCCGAGAAGAGGAACAGGATCTTCGGCCGCGCGCCGGCGGGCCGCGCCGGCTGCGGCGCCGCGCCCTCGGCCGACCGCGCCGCGAGGGCCTCCCGCAGCGCCTCGATGGACCCGGCGGCGAGGGCCAGGCGGTGCTCGAAGTGGCTGCGCCCGACGTTCGACGTGTAGCAGACGTCGGCCAGCGCCGGCGCCTCGCCGCCGCGGCGGTCGAGGAACGCGAGGTAGCGCGCCGCGAGCTCCCCGAGCGCCGCCGGGCTCCGGGCCGAGAGCGAGAGGACGTGGGTGGATCGGGCGACCTCGTCGCCGCGCGGGGCGGGCGGGGGCGCCTCCTCGAGGATGGCGTGGGCGTTGGTCCCCCCGATGCCGAGCGAGTTCACGCCCGCCCGGCGGAGACCCTCGCTCTTCCAGGGGAGCGCCTCGGTGTTCACGAAGAACGGGCTCGACGCGAAGTCGATCGCGGGGTTCGGCCGCTCGAAGTGCAGGGTCGGTGGGATCACCTTGTGGTGCAGGGCGAGGGCCGCCTTGATGAAGCCGGCGGTGCCCGACGTGATCTGCAGGTGGCCCACGTTGGTCTTGACCGAGCCGACCGCGCAGTAGCCCGCGCGATTGGTGCCCTTGCGGAAGGCCTCGGCGAGCCCGGAGATCTCGATCGGGTCGCCCATCTCGGTCCCGGTCCCATGCGCCTCCACGAAGCCCACGGTGTCGGGCGTGACGTTCGCCACCGCCATCGCCTCCGCGACGACGGCGGCCTGACCGTCGCCGCTCGGCGCCATGTAGCCGACCTTCACGCCGCCGTCGTTGTTGACGGCCGAGCCCTTGATGACCGCGAAGATCGGGTCGCGATCCCGGATCGCGTCCTCGAGGGGCTTGAGCAGCACGGCGCCGGCCCCGCTGCCGAAGATCGTGCCGCGCGCGTTCGCGTCGAAGGCGCGGCAGTGCCCGTCGGGGGAGACGATCATGCCCTCCTGGTAGAGGTGCCCCGCGTGCACCGGCGCCTTCACGGACGAGCCGCCCGCGAGGGCCATGTCGCACTCGCCCGCGAGGATGGCCTGGCAGGCCATGTGGATCGCGACGAGGCCCGTGGAGCAGGCCGTCTGCACGTTGATGCTCGGGCCGGTGAGGTTCAGCTTGTAGGAGATGCGCGTCGGCAGGTAGTCCTTGTCGCCCGCGACCATCAGCTGGAAGCCGCCCATCGAGTCGAGGGTCATCGCGGAGAGATCGTCGTTCGCGTCGACGTCGCCGCGGCTCGGCAGGATGTTGTTGATGAAGTACGTGTTCATCGCGGCGCCCGCGTAGACGCCGACCGGCCCCTCGTGCGTGACCGGGTCGTACCCGGCGACCTCGAACGCCTCCCACGCGCACTCCAGGAACAACCGGTGCTGCGGATCCATGAGGTCCGCCTCGCGGGCCGTGAGCCCGAAGAACTCGGCGTCGAAGCGGTCGACGTCGGCGACCATCGGGCTCGCCTTGACGTAGCTCGGGCTCTTCGCCGACGTCGGGTCGACGCCGGCGGCGAGCGCCTCCTCTTCGGTGAACGACGAGATGGATTCCCGGCCCTCGACGAGGTTCTGCCAGAACGTCTCCAGGTCGCTGGCGCCGGGGAAGCGGCAGGCCATGCCGACGACGGCGATGTCGTTCCCTGCGGCCGCGCGGCGCCGGCTCCGCACCTCGGCGCGCGCCTGGCCCCGGTCGGAGGCGGTCTCGCGCGGCTTCCCCTCGCCGATGAAGCGGGCGAGGGCCTCGATGGTCGAGTACTTGAAGAGATCGACCAGCGTGACGCGCGATCCGAAGATCGTGCTCAGGCGGTGCTGGGCCTGGGTGAGGAGCAGCGAGTGCCCGCCCAGCTCGAAGAAATTGTCCTGCACGCCGACCGCGTCGAGCCCCAGCACGTCCTTCCAGACCTCCGCGATCTGGAGCTCGATCGCGGACATCGACGTCTGGTCCGGCGCGGCCTGCCGCTCGACCCCCTGGGCGACGGCGCGCAGGCGGTCCCGGTCGGGCGCGCCCGACGGCGACAGCGGCAGCTCGGGCAGGTGCTGCAGCGGGCTCCCCGGCGCGTAGCTGGAGCCGGCGCGCTCGGGCTCCCGCATGGGCACGAGGTCGAAGCGCGCCGGCGTGCCGTACCGGTCCACCAGCGCGAGCGCGCCCAGGTGCTCCGAGGGCGCCTCGTCGAGCACGCCCACGAAGAGCCTGGTCCGCTCCACCTCCGGCGACTCGCCCACGAGCCGCGCGCGCAGGCGCGGCGCGTCGCCGTCCGCGAGCGCCACCACGCGGCCGCCGAGCAGCAGGGCGCCGAGCGCGAGGTCGAGCGCGGCGCGCCCCGACGGGGCCCCGGCGAGCTCCACCGCGTGCACGGGCCGGTCGCCGCGCTGCTCGAAGTGCGCCGCGAGCCCGTGCTGGAGCGACGCCGCGGCGCCGAGGGCGCCCGCGCCCGCGCCCGTGACGCCGACGGCGACGAACGCTGCCCCCGGGTGCTCGAGCGCGATCTCCGCCAGGGCCGCCGCGGCGGTCGCCTCCTGGCCCAGCGCCGCCGCGAAGCCCTCGGTGGTCTCCTCGGCGAGCGCGCGCTGCGCCGCCGGCTCGGCCACGTGGATGCATCCGTCGAGCACGCCGCCGCGGTCGACGAGGCGCTCCTGCACGGCGCAGAGCAGCGCCGCCGGCTCCCGGACGTCGGCGTCGAGCAGCGAGAGCTTACCGCCCTGCTGCCCCAGCCGCTGCAGCGCGTCCTGCGCCGCGCCGTCGTCGCGTCGCGCGCCCTCGCCGGCGAGGAGCACGTGCGCCTCGAACCGGCCGAGCAGCACCTCGAGCAGCTGGAGGCTCACCCCTCCGAGGTCCCCGTGGACCACGTACGTCCCGCCCTTCCGGAAGGGGAGCTCGCGCTTGCTCTCCGGGGCGACGGCGGCGCGCCGGTAGCCGCGCACCCAGCGCTCCCCGTCGCGGTACGAGATCTCCTCGTCGGCCGACGAGCCGAGGACCTCGGCGGCGATGGCCAGCGCCTGGTCCTCGTCGCTCGCGGTGTCGAGGTCCAGGTGCATGCACTGGATCCAGGGGACCTCGCGCTGGACGGCCTCGAGCAACCCCCGCACGGCCGCGCACGCGAGCGCGACCTCGTCGCCCGGCGGGAGCGCGTGGTCGTGGCTGGACACCACCAGCAGCCGGACCGGCTTTCGCGGCTCACGCCTGCCCTGGAGGGCCTGCACGAGCTGGAGCAGGCTTCCGGGTCTCCGGGTCGGCCCGCGCCCGCTCGCCGGCTCGTTCGAGAGCGCGTGGACGATGGCGCTCACCTCCGTCCCGGACTCGTCGAGCCACCGCGCGAGCGCCCGGTGGTCCTCCGCCTCGCCGAGGCGCATCTCGATCGCCGCGGGGCCGCGCTGCGCGAAGCTCGCCCCGTCCGTCACGGTCACGCACGGCGCGCCGCGCCGGATCAGCACGTCCGCCGCGCGCTGACCGAGCCCTTGCGGGTCGAGCAGCACCAGCGTCACCCCGCCGCGCCGCCGGTCCGCGTGCACCAGGTCCTTGCGCTGCCATGCCTCGCGGTAGAAGCCGTCCGGCAGCGTGTTCTGGTTGCCGAGCAGGAGGTCGACCTGCCGGCTCAACGCGTCGAAGCCGCCGCAGTTGAACTGCGCGGTCAGCTTCTTGTGCTGGATCTTGCCGATCTCGGTCTTCGGGATGGCCGAGCGCTCGACGGGCAGGAGGAAGTCCGCCTTGATGCCGAACCGCTTCGCGAGCCGCAGCTGGACGGCGCCGAGCAGCGCCGGCAGGAGCGCCTCGTCCTGGCTCACCGGGTGGAAGAACACCGCGAGCTTCTGCTCCGCGCTGTCCGCGGGCCGCACCGCGCAGGCGGCCACGAACGACGGCGCGACGCCGCCCGTGCCCTCGACGACCGCCTCGATCTCGCTGTTGCTGAAGTTCGCGCCGTTGATGATGATGCCGGCGTCGGCGCGCCCGGTGAGCACGAGCTCCCCGTCGGCGAGGAAGCCCATGTCGCCGGTGTCGAACCAGCCGTCGTCGCCGAAGGCCCGGTTGGCCTCGGGGTTCTGGTAGTACCCGGGGGAGAGCGCGGCGCCCTTGAACTGGAGGCGCCCGCACACGCGCTCGGGGAGCACGCGGCGCTCCGGGTCCACGATGCGCATCGACACGCCGGGGATCACCGTCCCGAGGCTCGCGAAGGCGATGCCGGCCGGATCGGCCGCGTCGACGTAGCGCACCGCCTCGCCCACGGAGCCGCGGTCGATGGTGTGGAAGCGGAGGGAGCTGCTGTCGGCGGGCTGGTGGTAGGTCACCCCGGAGCACAGCTCGGCCATGCCGAAGGCGGACTGCACCGCGGAGGGCCGCAGGCCGAACCGCGACAGATCGGCGATGAACCGCTGCACGGCGGCGGTGGTGATGAGCTCCCCGGCGTTGAGGAGCATGCGCACGCACGACAGGTCCCACCGCGCGGCGCGCTCGCGCTCGAGGGCCGCGCTCACGAGCGAGTACGAGAAGTTCGGGGCCCAGGTGTGGGTGATGCGATGCCGGTCGATGAGCTCCAGGAGCCGCAGCGGCCGTCCGAGGATGTACTCCTTGGGGGCGTAGACGAGCTTGCAGCCGAGCACGACGGGGCGGAGATGCCCCTCGGAGATGCTGCCGATGTGATCGAACGGCAGCCAGTTCAGGACCACGTCCTCGGCCGAGTAGCACTTCGCGTTGACCCCGCGCGCGCGCGCGATGAGGTTCCGGTGCGTGAGGGCGATCGCCTTGGAGACGCCCGTGCTGCCCGAGGTGAGGGCGTAGAAGGCCACGTCGTCGGGGGAGACGCCGTGCTGCCGCGGATCGCGCGGGCCCTCGCGGAGCTCCTCGACGGTGGCGACGCGCGCGCCGGCGAGCGGCGTCTTGCGGGTGCCGGACCGGAAGGCCTCGATGCGGGAGGCGTCGGTGACGATGGTGGGCCGGTCAAAGAGCTCGTAGACGTGGGCGAGCTGGGCGCCGGCGCGGCTCTCCTCGTCATAGGAGACCGGGCAGGGCGCGATGATCACCTCGAAGCCCCCCAGCATCGACGCCCAGAAGAGCGGGATGATGTCCTCGGGTCGCTCGAGCTGAAAGACGATGCGGTCGCGCGGCGCGAGGCCGAGCCGCCGCAGCCCGCCGAGCAGCCGCTCCGCGTCGGCGAGCTGCGAGCCGTACGTCTCGGCGCGCTCGGCGCCCTCGGCGCCGACGTAGAGGATCTCCTGGTCGGCCGGCGCGGTGTGGAGCACCTGCCCGATGACCCACGGCTCACCGGCGCGCTCCTGCAGCGGCGCGCCGTGGCGGAGCGCCGGCGGCGCCTCGGGCGCGCTCGCCGCCGCGGCGCTGTCCGACGCCGCCGTGGCGCCATCCGGGGCCGGGCGCGCCTCGGGGCGGGCCCTGGGCGCGGCGATCGGCGCGGAGCGGAAGAGATCGGCGCGGTGGAGCCGCCGCTCCGGCGCGCGCCACGGCCCCGAGATGGCCGCGACGCGCCCGATCCCCTGCAGCGCGGCGACCTGGCGTTCCCATTCGGCTTCCGTCTGGCGCTCCCGCACCGGGATCCGGGCGAGCGCTGCGACGTCGACGGCGCCTTGGTCGGTGACAGGGAGGCGCGAGACCGGCACGAAGGCTGCTATTCGATCCTCGTGGGCCTCTGACAGGCGCCTGAGGAGCGGCCCCGGATCGTCGGCCGGAGCGACGACATAGGCGACGTGCTCCGGGCTGCCGTCCTGCCGCTCCCGCTCGAGGACCGCGCACTCTTTGAGCGCCGGGTCCTCGAGCAGCTGAGCCTCGATCGCCGTGACGCGCGGCGGGGTCGCGAGCGGAGCCATTGGACGATGGTGCGAAAACCCATTCTGCGTTCGAGTCGACACGTCACCCCTGTCCCGCACGAGTCCTCCTTCAACGCCTAAACCAACTCGCGAGCCAAGATGCGCGCGTGAGCTGCACTTGCACCCGCGCAGCTGCTCGTCGCGTTGGTAAATGTCCCACGCTCGGTCAACCTTCACCAAATCGTACCGACTCGAGCTTTTTTTTTGCAAAGGCCTTCAGAGACCGAAACGAAGCGCGATTGTCCGCAGGAAGCTGCGCGGGTGAACAATCAGGCCCATGGCCTGTGGTTCCGCGGGCGCGGAGCAATCTTCCGCGGCAGAAGCCGACCTCGGGACGCCGCAGGGCGCTCTGCTCACCTAATCGCTCGGCGGCTGCCTGGAGATGAGCCGATGACCTGGGGAGCCTTTTTCGAGGAGCATCTCCCACCCCGTCCAGACTGAAGGAAGCACAGGCCAAGAGGCCCGGCGTCATGATCGCGTCCGCGACTCTCATGCAGCACACGAGATCGCGCCACCTGTCGTCCACAACCAAAGATGAGCTCGTTCGTCCACCAATACCAGCGAAACAGTACTAAGACATCTGCATGTAACAACATCGGTACCAAGAATTTACAAAAGACACGCTTCTGCAGTTTGGCTGTCTGCATCTTGCTTCATCGCATAGGACCCATGAACTGTGTGCCATTGTGGAATAACGCTGTTATTACGCGATTGCACCGCTACAGGATCGCGCCGCTGCACGATCACACCACTACACGGCGGGTCCGTCCCTGGCTCTGCGACTTGCCCGCGCGCCGTTGCACGGACCAGCGCACAGTCGCGCATCGTGGCTTTCACGAATGGCTCCGTGCGTCCCGCGAACTACATCTGCGCACGCCGCCTCGGCTCGCGCCGCGCTGGCCACGGGCTCGGCCCCGCGCGACCGCGGCGCGCGCGGGGCCTCCGGCCGCGACCGGCGGTGCGACGACACGATCGATGACATAGGCTCGGGTGGGCGCCGCCGCCCCTCTCCAGTAAGCACAGAGCACAGCCATGCCCACCACGACCAGCGGCTTCTTCCTGCAGTGCGCCTCGCGGGGCACGCTCGAGCTCGTCCTGCCCGCCGTGGAGGCGCCGTTCGGCGTCGAGCACCACCGCCGCGAGGACCCTGCCGGACCGTGGCGTCACGCGGCGACGTTCGCCCGGGACCTCGGCCCGATCAGCGGGGCCGCGCTGATTCAGAGCAACTTCGGCGATCCTGGCCACCTCGAGGTGGTGGCGCGCGCCGGGGATCGGCTGGCGGCGTACTGGTGCGCGCCGGACGGCGAGCCGTCGTGGAGCGAGCCGCGCTTCTTCGCCGAGGGCGCGGCCGGCGATCCCGCCTTGATCCAGGGTGGCTCCGGCGGGAGGGGCGACTTCGAGCTCGTGGTCCCGCACGCGGGCGGCGGGCTCGCACACTACCGCCGCGACAACGACACCGCGGAGCTCGGCTGGCGCGGCCCCGTCCTCTTCGGCGCGGAGCTCGGGCAGTTTGACGCGGTCGCGATGACCCAGCGGCGAGGCGGCGCTCCGGGCGACCTCGAGGTCGTCGCGCGGCTCGGCGACCGACTCCTGCTCTTCCGGCGCTCGCCCGGCCCTGCCCCTGCGTGGCGTGGTCCAGAGGAGGTGGTCTCCGGGGTGCGGGGGACGCCGGCGCTCCTTCAGCGCACGTCCGGCCACGGGGGCGCCCTCGAGCTCTACGCGCCGCTCGCGAGCGTGGGGATCGCCTGCTGGGTCCGCGGCGACGACGCGCGCGGGGCGCGCTTCCGCGGGCCGACGGTGCTCGCCGCCGATCTGGGCCGCTGCGATGCGGCCTCCTCGATCGAGAGCCGATCTCCCGGGCAGGTCGAGCTCATCGTGCGCGCCGAGGGTCAGGTCGCGCACCTCGTGCGCGACGGCGAGCGCTGGTCGCGCCGCGCGCTCGTCCGCGGCGAGCGCCCTCTCCCGGCGGCGGCAGGTTCGCCTTCGACGCCGCGCCCGCCCACCTCGGCGGCGCCGCGCCCGCCTGCGCCCACCCCGTCCAGCGTCGCGCCGCAGCTGCGCGCCGGGCCGCACGGGGCGGGGTTCCGTCGCATCGGCGCGCTCTCGCTGTCGGCGGACGCCTGCTACCCGGGCACATGGTCGTACGAGGGCGTGCTCCACCGCTCCCCCGCGCGGGGCGCCGCGCTGCTCTACTATCCTGCGCAGGCGGACGGCGAGGAGGCGCCGCTCTCGCCGGGCGGCCCGTACCCCGTCGTCGCGATCGCCCACGAGCGACGCCTCCGCACGAGCGCGGCCACCCCCGGAGCGCCCGTGGACGTCGACCAGGACTACCGTCAGCTCGCGGGCGTCATGGCGCACCTGTCGCGCTGGGGCCTCGTCGTCATCGCGCCGGATCTCTCGTGGCTCACGCCCGACGACGCGCCCCTGCGCCGCGCCGCGGTCCTCCGGGACGCGCTCTCGCACCTCAGGGCCGGCTCGCGGGGGCCGCTCCTCGCCGACTTCGACCGCGTTGGCCTCCTCGGCCACGGGCTCGGCGCGCAGGCCGCCCTGGCGCTCTCGCTCGACGCCTCGCCCCTGTTCCACATCCGCGCCGTCGCGCTGCTCGCACCGGCGGGCGAGCTCGAGCGAGCCCCGCGCATCGAAGCGCTCGCGCCCCGCCCGGTGCTCGTCGTCCGCGGCACCGCGGATCCCATCGCCGCCGACCTCCCGGCGGCGCTCTACGACCGCGCGCGCGCGCCGAAGCACCTCGTGACCGTGCCGGGCGCGAACCACTTCGGCTACACGACGTCGCTCGGCCCCGCCGAGCCGCTCGATGCTCCGGCCGAGATCGACCGGCGCGCGCAGCAGGCGATCGCAATGGGCTACCTCGCCGCGTTCTTCAACGGCTACCTCCGCGATGCGCACAGGTGCCTCGGCGCGCTCTCGGGCAAGGAGTCGATCGAGGGGCTCGAGGCAAGGAAGATCCCGGTCAGCGCGGAGATGCCTGGCAGCGGCGCTGGATAGGGCCGACCGCGCGACGCGCCGCCCGCGTGCGACGGGCTCGCTCGGATCTTCGGGCGCCGACGGCGCAGCGGTCGTCGCGGCGCGCTCCTCGCGGAGGCGACGCGCGGCCGTCCGTCGCCGGCGAGCGCTCGCGGACGGACGAACGAGCGGTGCGGTGCTACTTTCGGGCACGTGTTCCAGCTCGGCGGCCTGGTCGTCTCGCTCGTCAACGGGCTCCTCGGCCTGCTCCTATGGCGGCGGCTTCGCGCGGCGTTCCCGCGGCACGGAGCGCTGATCAACGGGGTGTGCGCCGCGGGGCTGCTGCTGCTCGCGCACCCGGCGCTGCTCATGGCCGTGGCGAGCTGGTCGGGGCTGCGCGCGCTCCAGCGCCACCTGCCCGAGCCGCTGTCGCTGATCGCCATGGGCGCCCAGGTGGGCCTGCTCCTGTACGGGCTGCTCCTCGGGATCGCCGCCGTCGCGCGCGCGGCCTTTCTGGCGCTGCGCAGGGGCCGACCCGCCCCGAGCGCCCGGGCCGTGATGGGTGCCGAGGCCGCCACGAACGCTCGAGACGTCGCGGAAGCTCGGGCTGCCTCAGCCGCTCAGGCAGTCAACGTTCCAACCGCTCAGGCAGCCAGCGCCCCAGAGGGCGCCGAGACCGGGCCGGAAGCCGTCGACGAGAGCCGCCGTCGCCTCGTCGTGGCCGCGACATGGGCGCTGCCCGCGGCGGCGATCGCGGTGTCGATGGGGGGCGTGCTCGCCTCGCGACGGCGTCCGGTGGTGGTGCGGGTCGCGCTGCCCGTGCGGCGCGAGCTGACGAACCTGCACGGCGTCACCATCGCGCAGCTCAGCGATGTGCACGTCGGCAGCTTCATGGACGCGGAGCGGCTCGATTCGCTCCGCGACGCCATGAACGCGGTCCGCGCCGACATCCACGTCATCACCGGCGATCTGCTCGATCACCACGTCTCCCAGCTCGAGCTGTCCGCACGGCTGCTCCGGGGCCTGCGCCCCGCCCGGGGACAGCTCTTCTTTTGCATGGGCAACCACGAGTACATCGCCGCGCGGTCGGCGGACGTCGGGACGATCGTGAAGGGCCTGGAGGAAGCGGGCGCCCAGGTGCTCGTCGACGAGGCGCGGGAGGTCCGCCTCGGCGGCGATCGCCTGTGGATGGGCGCCATCGACTACCCCAGCCGCGCGCGGCCAGGCGAGCCAGCCCGGCGCCCGACGGCCGACGGGCTGGCTCGCGCGCTCGGGCAGATGCGGGATGACGGCGCGCCGCGCGTCCTGCTCAGCCACCACCCGGGCACGTTCCGCGCCGCGCGCGAGCTGCCCATCGATCTGATGCTCTCCGGCCACACGCACGGCGGGCAGATCTCGCTGGGCCGGATCGGCGATGTTGCCCTCACGCCGATGTTGCCCGCCGGGCTCTATCACAACGGGCTCTACGAGCACCGCGGCCGGCGCCTTCACGTCAACGCCGGCGCCGGCGGCTGGCTGCCAGTCCGCATCAACTGCCCGCCGGAGATCACGCTCGTCGAGCTCGTGCCCGCCTGACGCGGCGGCGCGAGCGCCGCCGTGCCGCGCGGCGGGTGTCTCCGGGCAGGGCCAAGGTAGGCAGAAGAGTCGAAGCCGGGCAGCGGGATTCGCTCGCGGACAGTTGACCCACGTATCGGAGGAGGAACCTGTGCTCGTCACCTGATGTGCAGCATAACTCGCCTGGACCGGATTCGCTCGGTCTCCTTGCTCCCCGTGGACTGCCCAGGGCGACGCGAAACGAGAAAGATGAGATTGGCGCTCGGGCCCGCGCGCCCCCTCGCGGGCTGCGCGGCGCTTTCACCCAATCGTCGTAGACGCGCGCGGCGGCGCGCGCCACACTGCGCGACAGCCTTCGATGAGCTTTCGGCGAAACGCGAGCACCTTTTTCATCCTGATCACCCTGCTGCTCGACACGCTGGGCATCGGCCTACTCATCCCGGTCCTGCCGACGCTCGTGAGCAGCTTTACCGGGGACGACGTCGGCGCCGTGTCTCGCTACTACGGCGCATGGGTGGCGGTCTACGCGGTGATGCAGCTCGTGTTCGCGCCGATCCTCGGCGCGCTGAGCGACCGATTTGGCCGGCGCACGGTGATCCTGCTGTCGCTGCTCGGCGCGACGCTCGATTACCTGCTCCTCGCCTTCGCGCCGAGCCTCGCGTGGCTCTTCGTTGGACGCATGCTCTCGGGCGTCACGGGCGCCAGCTTCTCGGCGGCGAGCGCGTACATCGCCGACGTCTCTCCGCCGGAGAAGCGGGCCCAGAGCTTCGGGCTCATGGGCGCCGCGCTCGGGCTCGGGTTCATCCTCGGACCCGCCGCTGGCGGTCTGCTCGGCAGCGTCCACCTGCGGCTCCCGTTCTTCGTGGCGGCGGGGCTCAACCTGCTGAACTTCCTTTATGGCGTGCTCGTCCTCCCGGAGTCGCTCCCGCGCGAGCACCGCCGCGCGTTCTCCCTGCGCCGCGCGAACCTGCTCGCATCGCTGCGCAACCTCGGCCGCCATCCGTTTGTCTTCAGGCTCGCCGGCATCGTCGTCTGCAACTCCATGGCCATCGGCATCCTCCAGAGCGTCTGGGCGCTCCACACCGAGCAGCGCTTCGGATGGCAAGCGCTGGATATCGGCATGTCGCTCGCCCTGGTGGGCATCTGCAACGCGGTCGTCCTCGGAGGGCTCGTCCGCGTGGTGATCCCGCGGCTCGGAGAGCGCCGGTCGCTCGCGGTAGGGCTCGGGCTCAGCGCCGTGAGCTTCGTGGCTTTCGGGCTGGCCGATCGGGGCTGGCTCGCGTACGCGCTCATCGTACCCTTTTCGCTCGGCGGCATCGCTGGTCCAGCGGCGCAAGCGCTCCTCTCCCGGGAGGTCGGCCCGTCCGAGCAGGGCGAGCTCCAGGGCTCGCTGGCCAGCCTGCAGAGCCTGATCGCCATCGTCGCCCCGCTCCTCGGCACGAGCCTCCTCGCGCGCTTCGCCTCGCAGACCGCCGCCCCGTACATCCCCGGCGCGGCCTTCTTCATGGCCGCCGCCTTCTGCGCGCTCGGGCTCCTGCTCGCGCTCCGCCTCTTCGCGCGCGGAGGCGGCGCCGTGGTCGTGGACCACTCCGTCACCGACGCCTCCGTCACCGACGCCTGAGGCACCGACGCCTGAGGCCGGCACGCCGTCCGGCCACAGCGTCGGCACGCCGGGCCGACGCTGGCCACGACCCCGGTCTCGCTCGCCGGTTCACGCGCCCCCGACAGCATCTCCCGCCCCTGGCCCATGCTGGTTTACAGCGTCACCTCGAACGGCGCGCGCGCGAGCTCCTCGCCGGTCTCCGACCGCACGACGGCCGTCCATTCCCCCGGCTTGCGTGCCCCGCGCGTGAATGCCCACGTCCGCCACCGCGGCGACGGGCCGACCCCGAGCGTCACGTTCCCGACCGGCGCCCCGCCGTCCGGCGGGACGAACGCCACGGTCACCTCCCCTTCGACCTCGCTCCGGTTCTCGATCTCGATGAAGGCATAGAGCCGCTCCGTCTCCGGCGCGTGGAACGTGGTCCCCGGTGCCACCGGCTCGCGGTCCTTCACGCCCGCGGCCACCACGAGCCGCTTCACCTTCAGCTCCGCCGCGCCCTTTGCCTTCTCCTTGCCCTCCTTGATCCCCGCGACGGTCGCGGTCGGCGCGGGCGCCGTCACCGTCGCAGCCGGTGGGGTCGCGGTCGCCGCCGCGATGGCGGCCGGCTCAGGGCACTGCGCCGCCGCGGGGCTCGCGGCGGCGACCGGCGCCGGGAGCCGCGCGTCGTGACGCTCACCGCAGCCAGCGAGCGAAACCGTGCAGAGCGCCAGAAACATCATCCGTCGAGCCATCTTTGTCGCCATGGAAGTACTCCTCCGTGCTCCGGGGCGTCCCCGTCTCGGCGATCGATATGGCAAGGCGCGGACCGCTTCTGAGTCATTGAAATCGTCGAGGATTTTCCCGGACCTGTGGTCGCCCGACCGCGCCGTGTGTGTCCGGCGCGACGAACGACCACGCCCGCTGTCTCAACCGGACCCGAGACGCCGAGGAGACACTCCTGCGCGTCAGGCCACACGCGCTGACGGGCGCCGCGCCGCGCCGCGCCGGTCACTCCGCTGCGTAGTAGCAGACATCGAGCTTCGGCCGGCGCGCGACATCATGATACTCGCTCGCGCGGAAATCGGTCCTGTTCACCGCGTCGGCAAGCGCGACACCATCGTTCGGGAGCGCGCCGTCGACCCAGCGCTGGACGAGCGATGTCAGGTCGACCGAGGCCCACGCGTCGTTCCGCGAGAGCCGGTGAGCGAGGCCTCGACAGCAGGGCTGTAGCCGCTGCGCTTCCTGCTGGCCGAGACGCCCGCCCGCGCCTCGCGGCAGCGCGATCCCCTCGCTCACCCCTGGGGTCCCGACCCCCTGCGCTCGCGCTGCGGTACGGCCCGGAGGGGTCCCGCCCCCCGGCCCGCGCTCTGCGGTGCGGTCCAGAGGGGTCCCGACCCCCCTGCTGGCACAAGAACGAGCGCTTTCAGCGGGGAAATGGCACAGAAAACCGCTCCATGCAGCGAGTTTTGGCACAGATCCGCACCAGAAAACGCCCCGTGGCACGCTCGAGGGTGGTCCGGACCCCGGTGTGTCGCAATGCATTGCGGTTGGGCCAGTGTCGGACCCCCCTCGAGTGGCACAGGCTGTGGGTGGCTCGGCACACCCGCGCGCTGGCGACCGAAGAGATCCACCCGGGAACGGCCCGTGGCGGGGAGCCGCTTCGCCGGCAGGGCCGAACCAGCTGCGCTCACGTCGCGCGCCCGCAGAGCCCTCCCGCCCGTGCGGACGCGGCGCCGCGGCGGCGCTGCGTGGACGCGCTCCGCCTGACGGGTGAAGCTGCGGGCCATGGCACAAGCCGCGGTGCGCACCGGCCTCTCGCCGCAGGAATACCTGGACTTCGAGCGATCGTCGCCGCTCCGCCACGAGTACGCGGACGGCGAGATCTTCGCCATGGCCGGCGGCACGCTGGAGCACAGCTCTGTCGCCGCCAATGTCCTCGGGGAGCTGCGGAGCGCGCTCCAGGGGCGAGGATGCCGGGTGCTCACCTCCGACATGCGCATCAAGATCGCCGCGACGCGCCGCTACGTGTACCCCGACGGCGCCGTCGTCTGCGCGCGTCCCGAGTTCGAGGACGAGCAGCGCGATACGCTCCTGAACCCGCGTCTCGTCGTCGAGGTGCTCTCCGAGTCGAGCGAAGCCTACGATCGAGGGGAAAGGTTCGCCCAGTACCGGACGGTGCCGTCGCTCGAGGAGTACGTGCTCGCGTCGCAGAAGGCGCCGCGGATCGAGGTCTTCACGCGGCAGTCAGGCGGGGCCTGGCTGCTCCGGATCCACGGTCCGGGCGAGCGCGCGGAGCTCTCGTCCCTCGGCTGCGCGCTCGACGTCGACCGGGTGTACCTGGACGTCTTCGAACAGGGCGCGACGGGCGATGGTCCGCCGGCCGCGCCCTGACCGCCGAGACCGAACGTCCCCCGCGCCCGGCCGCCGCGGCGACAGCGTCACCTCGAACGGCGCGCGCGAGCACGCCGCAGCCGGCGGGGTCGCGGTCGCCGCCGCGACGGCGACCGGCTCGGGGCACTGCGCCGCCGCGGGGCTCGCGGCGGCGGCCGGCGCCGGTCACTCCGCTGCGTAGTAGCAGACGTCGAGCTTCGGCCGGCGCGCGACGTCATGATACTCGCTCGCGCGGAAATCGGTCCTGTTCACCGCGTCGACCAGGGCGACACCATGGTTCTGGAGCGCGCCGTCGACCCAGCTCTGGACGAGCGATGTCAGGTCGACGGAGGCCCACGCGTCGGTCTGCGAGAGCGTGGTGAGCGAGGCCTCGACAGCAGGGCTGTAGCCGCTGAAGTTGCCGGCGTTGACCGTGGGCTCGTTCCACGCGCCGCTCACGCGGTGAACGGTGACGGCGCTGCCCGCGGGCTTCCAGCCGTAGGAAAGGGAGAGGACCGCTGACGCCACGCTCGACCCCGCGGGGATGAACGACAGATCGTGGGCGACGAGCGACGTCAGCGGCCGCGCCGCGCCCGCGCTGGTGAGGAGATAAGGATACCCGCCGTACGACCAGCCCGTCACGCCGCCCTCGACGATGGAGTCCTGCACGTCGCCGAAGGTGCCGCGTTGCACGCTGACGCACTCGAGGTCGCAGACATCGCCGAGGCCGTCGCCATCCGAGTCCGCCTGGAGCGGGTTGCGCACCGTGGGGCAGCTGTCGAGCGCGTCAGGGATGCCGTCGCCGTCCATGTCCGGCGTGATGCGGAACCGCGCCACGCCGGGATCGTGATCGCTCGCCTGGTCAGCGAACTCCGCGTTGACGTGCACGACGTCGAAGCCCACGAGCTGCGGTCCAGCCAGGCTCGCGCTGACCAGCACGTGATCGAGCACCTGGCCGTTGCCGTCGTACACGTACGTGTAGCGCTCCTCCGGCGGGAGCGTCTCGACGAGCGTGGTCAGCCCCGCGTCCTTGAGGATCCCGAGGGGCGACGAGAACTGGAAGTCGTTCAGGTCGCCGAGGACGACCACGTTTGCGGAGGGGTCGCGATCGAGGATCTGCCGCACGAAGCTGGCCACCACGGTGGCCTGCTGCACCCGCTGCGCCTCGCTGGAGAGGGTCGGTGGCTGAAAGCGGCCGTTCAGCGGCTGGTCGCCGCCCTTGGAGTTCCAGTGGTTGGCCACCACGAACAGCGGCTGGCCGTTCCAGCGGAACTCGCCCGCGAGCGGCTTGCGGCTGCTGTCGAAGGCCGGGTTGCCCGGATCGATGCGGCCCGGGCTGTAGCGCAGCGACACGCCGCCCGCATCGCTGACTACCTCGTTGGGCGTCAGCGACGCGGCGCCCGGGCGGTCGACGAACTGGAGCCCGCGATCGGTCCGGAACAGGAAGCCGACGCGGATGTTGCCGCCCGGCTCGCCGCCGTCCACGCCGTCCACCGGGTCGACGCTCCGGAACGCATAGCTCGGCGCGCCCGGCACGGCCGCGATCGCGGCGATGAGCCGCGCGAACGTCGCCGAGGCGTCCACCACGGCGTCGTTGGTCGGACCGCTGTTGTCCTGGACCTCCTCGAGGGCGAGGAGATCAGGGCTGCCGAGGTTGTCGGCGATGATCCGGGCGAGGCTATCGAACTTCTCCTGCGGATCGCCCGGGTCGAGGTTCTCGACGTTGAACGCGGCGACGTCGAGCTCGTCGGCGCTCCGCGCTCCGAGCGCCACGGTCTCGCGCGCGAGCGCCGAGGTCGCCGTGGGGATAGCGTCGTTGACCGGAAGGAGTTTGTAGTTGGCGAAGTTGTAGTCGATCGTGCCCAGGACGGGCCCGGCGAACGTCGCGCCGACGTCGAGCATCGGCGGTGAGGCCCGCAAGGGGAGCTGGAGCAGGATCCGCTCCGGGTTGAAGTCGCCGGGGCTGAGGACGATGGCGCCTCGCGCGCTGCGCAGGCCGGCCGCGGCGCCCGTGACCTCGTCGCGATCGCCGGGGATCAGCGCGATCTCCGCGGTGCCCGAGCTCGCGAAAGTGCGGGTCGGGCCCACGACGACCGGGCGGCTCAGGCTCACCCGCATGCCCTCGAGGCTCTCCCAGAAGTCGATGCCGTCGGCCTCGGGATCGAAGTCGCCCGACGTCTCCACGCTGCCGGCGGCGTCGTCCTCGATGACCTGCGCCGGCGGCCTCCGCGAGCCGGGCGCGAAGCCGATCGAGACCGGGTCCGGCAGCGCATGGCCGCTCGAGAGGACGGTGATCTGCGGGCGGCTGAGCTCGGTGACGGTCAGGTTGTTGTACCCGCTGCCTCGGGAGGGCGTGCACGGGTCGGCGCAGCCGCCGCGGAACTCGACCACCTCGCCCGAGAGCTCGACCAGGTCGCCGGTCCTCACCGCCGGGGCGGAGCCGGTGAATACGAGCAGCCCCTCGGATGTCGCCGGATCGCCGTCAGGCGCGGGCGATTCGACGGTGAAGCCATTGCCACGCAGGCTCGTCACGATGCCCGTCGTCTTCACGACGGTGCCCGCGAGCGGCGAGAGGTGCGCGCGCCCCTGGATGTCGTGGATCGCGATCGCCGTCACCTCGCGCGCCGTCGTGAACGAGATCGAGACGTCGGCGGGCAAGGGGTCGAACGTGCCGTCGAGCCCCGCGTCGTGCTCCACGACGCCGCTCGCGCGGATGGTGAGGGTGCACGAGGCGCTCGCGGGGAGGGCCTCGGCCGGCGCGAGCGTGAAGCTGACGGGGCCGCCGCTGACCGTGATGGGGCGCGCGGCGCCCGCGCAGGAGAGCTCGAATGCGTCGCTCGCGACCACCGGCTCGCTGAACGTCACGTTCAGGTCCGCGGCCGGGTCCACGCCGGTCACGCCGTCGCTGGGCGCCGTCGCGGCGACCCCCGGCGGGGTATCGGCGCCGCACAGGGACGTTGCGGTCGAGGTGCTGCGCGGGGCGGGCGTCCCGGTCGAGAGGTCCTCGGCATTGCTGGACGTGTCCTGGCAGCCGGCGCCTCGCCGGATCGAGGCCGTCGCGTTGGCCGTCGCCGGAGCCGGCGCGGAGCCCTCGAAATAGCTGGCCCCGCCGTAGCCGACGAGGTCCTCGAGCGACGCCTCCTGCGCCGCCGAGCACGGCGAAGACCCGCCGTTGCAGCCGAGGCCCGCGGCCTGCCGGACCAGCGCGACCTTCCCCGCCGAACCGCTCAGGTTGATGGGGGTCGCGTCGGCGACGTCGACGGCAGGGAGCGGCGCGCCGCTCCCCGACCCCGCGGCCCCCTGCACGAGCAGGTACTGGCCAGGCTGCAAGGTGACCGCAGGCAGCTCCGTGAGCTGCGCGGTCGTGGCCCCGAAGGCGCCCGTGCCGGTGGCGCTCGCGTACTGGATGGACCACCCCGCGAGCGACACGGGGCCGCTCGAGCGATTGAACAGCTCGACGAAATCGTGGGTGTACGCGGCGCTGGCGTTGCCGCCGCCGCCGTACACCTGACTGATGACCACGCGCCCGCCCGGGAGAGAGACGGCCTGTTGGGCGCGCCCGAGCTCGTCGGGAGCCGTCGAGTCACCGCAGCCACAGGCGGTCGCGAGCGCCATGGCGGCGGTCCACCGAACAGGCTGACTCCGGCGGAGAAGATTCCACACGCATGAATACGCGCGCGCGGACGAGGACAGATTTCGCACGATGACACCTACTGGCGTTGGAGCAAGTTGGAGGAAGCGCGCACTGCAGGCAGCAGTGGTCACGATGACACTACACCGCCTCAGACCTCGTGCGTGCGACGTCTTCGTGGAGCATCCATGACCCAGGCGACCGATCCCCTGCGGGGACGAGGGACGCCGGTCAACCTACGAGAGCGGCGTTCAACCGCCGCGCTTCGCGCCGGACGCCGGCTCGATCCCGTCCGCCCGCATCCGCTCCGCGCTCGCCGGCCCCGCCACCGTGCCGGCCGGGTGCGCGTACCAGCCGCTCGGGTCCGCCTTGTCCGGGTCGTCGCGGACCTTGAGCACCGTGAACATGCCGCCCATGTCGATGTACGAGAACGGGCCGGCGCCCCCGCGCATCGGCAGGCTGTTCGCGGGCATCGCCATCTGCATCTCGCCCATGCCGCCCATTCCCGTGGTCCCCATCGTCATGTAGCCAGGCATCACGCGGCTCATCCGCCGATCGAGCGCGCGGGTGTCGGCGCCGACCATGTTCGGCAGGCCGTGACCCATCTGCATCATCGTGTGATGGGTCATGTGACAGTGCACCGCCCAGTCGCCCGCCTCCTCGGGGACGAACTCGATCACCCGCGTGCTGCCCACCGGCACGAGGACCGTGGTCTCCGGGTACTGCGCGGACTCGGGGACATACCCGCCGTCCGTCGCCGTGAGCTGGAACGACAGGCCATGAAGGTGGATCGGATGGTGATCCATCGGGCCCAGGTTCCCGAGGCGGATGCGCACGCGCTCGCCGCGGCCGACGAGCAGCGGCGCCGTCGCGGGGAACGACTTGCCGTTGAACGTGAGGACGTTGAAATCGCTCATCGCGTTCGGATCCGGCCGGCGCGCGCCCGCGTTGATCTTCCACTCGTGCGTCATCAGCACGAAATCCCGGTCCACGCGCGGGCCGCGAGGCCGCTTCGGGTGCACGACGAACATCCCCACCGCGCCCAGCGCGATCTGGGTCATCTCGTCGAAATGCGAGTGATACATGTACGTCCCCGGATACCGGAGGACGAACTCGTACACATACGTCTCCCCGGGCGGGATCGGGCGCTGGTTGAGCCCGGAGACCCCATCCATGCCGTTCGGCAGCACCAGGCCGTGCCAGTGGACCGTCGTGGCCTCGGGCAGGGAGTTCGTCACGTAGATGCGCAGCCGATCGCCCTCGACCGCCTCGATCGTCGGGCCAGGCGTGCTCCCGTTGTAGCCCCACACCTCGCACTTCAGGCCAGGCGCGAACTCGTGCTCGAGCGGGCCCGCGACGAGGTGGCCGACCTTCACGCCGTCCACCACCCGGAGCGGGAGCGTGCTGCCGTTCGGCGTCACCACGGCAGGCTGCGCCCCGGGCGCCGACGTCCGGCGAGGCGGGGCGCCCGGGCGCTCCTGCGCATGGGCGATGCCGCGCGTGATCAGGGCGGCGCCGGCCGCCAGGCCGCCCGCGTGGATGAAAGAACGTCGATCCATGTCAGTGCCCTCCTTCGCCGGTGCCCGAGGCCCTCGGCATCGCAGCGGGGGCCTCCGCCCCCCCAGCCTCGACGCGGCGCCCCGAAAGGAGCGCGTCGAACGCAGCCTTCGCCGTCCAGTACTCGCGCAGCGCCTCGACCGCCGCGAGCTCGGCGTCGAGCTGCTCGCGGTGCGCCTCCAGCAGCTGGAAGACGCCTACCTGCATCGCGTTGTACTGGAGCAGCGTCTGATCCAGGACCCGCCGGCGCGCGGGGACGATGACCTGCTCGTGCTGCCGCGCCCGCGCGTGCGCGGAAACGAGCCGGCTGCGCGCCTCGCGCAGCGCCGAGCGGATGTCGATCGCGCGCCCGTGGTAGCGCTCGAGCAGGCCGTCGAACTCCGCTGTCTGCGCCGCCTCGGCGCCGCGCTGGCGGTTGAAGAGCGGGAGCGACAGGCGGAGCCCCGCGCCGAGGACCCAGGGGTGATCGTCCCCCACCTCGCCGCTCCCGGGGAGCTCCCGCTCGCCGTGCACGCCGACCGACATGTCCGGCACCCAGCCCTCGGCGCGCAGCGCGCCGGCGCGATCGGCCGCCGCGTCGAGCCGGCTGCGCAGCTCCGCGAGCTCGAGGCTCGCCCGCAAGGCCCGCGCCTCCGCGCCCGCCGGCGTCGAGGGCGCCGCGGGCGGCCGCGGGAGCGCGCCGGCCATCGTCCAGGCGGTCGACGCGCCGGACAGGCCGAGCAGCCGGTTCAGCCGCTCGCGCTGCGAGAGGAGCTCGAGCTCGATCTGGGCGGCCGTGACGCGGGCTTCCTCGTAGCCCGCCTCCTGCGTCGCCACGTCGAGCTCCGGGACGTTGCCCGCCGCGAACAGCGCGCGCGCGGCGTCGCGGGCGGCGGCGAGCGCGTCGAGCGCGCGGTTCGCGATGCCGAGCCGCTGCTCCGCGGCCTGCGCGGCGTAGAACGCGGCGCGCACCTGGTAGCCGAGCTCGACGACCGCGCCGGCCGCGCGGTACCGCGCCGCCTCGTGCTCCGACCGCGCCGCGCGCGCGCGGAGCGGCGCCAGCAGCGCCGAGGTCAGGTCGATCTCGACCGAGAGCTCGACGTGCGTGTGCTCGAGCCCGTCCTGTCGGGGCGTCACCTCGACCTCGATCTCGGGGTTCGGCAGCGCGCCCGCCTGCTCGATGTTGCCCCGGGTCACGCCGATCTCCTTGAGCGTGGCGCGCAGCTCGCGGTTGTTGAGCAGCGCGACGCGCACCGCGGCGTCCGCGGTGAGCGGCCGCTGCGCGAGCGCCCGCGCGTCGCCGGCCGGCTCCGGATCGACCTCGGCCGACGTGGCGCTCGGCGGGAGCGCCGCGCCGGAGAGGTGGCGGACCCGCGCCACGTCGGTGGCCGGCGAGGGGACGGCGCAGCCGGCCGAGAGAGAGAGCGCGACGCCCGCCGCGAGCGGCAGGAGGCGCGCGGCGAGCGCGCGCGATCGCGGGCGTTCAGTGCGCATGGACGGGCTCCGGGGTCTTCGGGGGCGCGTGGCCTTGATGGTGGTGGTGCTGGTGAGGATCGGCGCCGGCTCCCGGCGCCTTCGGCGGCTCCAGGCCTACCCAGCCGGCGGCGGGCGCGCCCGGCAGCGGAGGGTCCTCCGAGAGGGCGACGCCTATCCGCGGCGTGGGCGCCTCCGCGGCCTGCGGCGAGGCGGCGGACGACGCGGGGAAGCTCGCTGGGCGGCTGCGCGGGGCGCAGCCGCCCAGCGCAGCGACGACGAGCAGCAGGGCGTTCAGCCCGGGGAGGCGAGGTGCATTCATGGGAGCCGCTCCAGCGTGGGCAGTGCGATCACTTGCGGGGCTCGACGACGATCACGCCCCGCAGCATGTTCATGCCGCATTTGAACTCGACCTCTCCAGGGCTCAGCGCCGGGAGATCGATCACCACCGGCACGTCCGTCGGCAGCTCGCGCCGGATGTTGAGGGAAGCGAGGACGATCTCCCGCGAGCAAGGCGAGTAGTCCCGCCGGATCAGCTTCAGGCGGACCCGCTCGCCCTCGGTCACGACGATGCGGCTCGGCTTGTAGCCGCCGTCCACCACGATCTCGATCTCCCGGACCGCCTGCGGCGCAGGGGCGGGAGCCTCGGCCGCGGCGCGCGAGACGAGCAGCGAGGGGGCGAGGAGCGAGGCGGCAGCGAGACCAGAGGCGACGAGGAGACGCGTCATGAGCATGGGACACCTTCCGTTCGGGGTTCTGCACGGCCGACGCGCGCGGCGCGGCGGTATTACACGCCTCGCGCGGCTCGTGGATCACACGCCGCCGCCCGGGCGCGCGGATAGCCTGACGGGGGGGTAGCTCGGTTCGCCGGTCGGTTCCGCCCGGCTGCCGCGGGGCCGGTCAGCGCCCGGCGCCGTGGCAGCAGTCGCCGGCCGGCGCGGGCGCCGCGTCCGCCGGGCGCGACCCGCAGGAGCAGTCGAGGCACCCCTCGGCAGCGCAGGCGCCGCACGTCGCGGCCACGCGCTTGCGGAGCGCCTCGCGCGCGCGGAAGAGCCGCACCGCCGCGTTGTTCGGGGTGATCGACGCCTCCTCGGCGAAGGCCTGCACCGAGAGGCCGTCGATCTCCACGCGCTGGAGCGCGGCGGCGTACTCGGGCTTCAGCGCGCCGGCGAGCCCCCGGACGCACTGGCACACGGCGCGCTGCATCTCGACGTCGGGCTCGACCGCCTCGTCGAGCTCGGCGGCCAGCGCGGCCATCGCGCGCTCCGACGCCCCGCGGCGCCGGTAGTGGTCGATCACGGCGTTCCGGAGCGCGCGGTAGAACCAGGCCGTGACGGACTCGTCGCTGCGCAGCTCGCCGATGCGGTCGATGCCGCGCGCGAAGGCCTCCTGAAGGATGTCCTCGGCGACGGCCTGGCTGCCCACCCGGCGCTCAAGGAAGCGGCGAAATTCGCTGTACCCCTGGACGAGGGTGGCGATGGCGTCGCCCGACATCGCGCGTTCGACGTCGCTGTCGGAACGCTCCGGATCGCTCATGGCCCGAAGCTAACCTCGCTCCCGGTCCGGCGCTATACGTCCCGGGCCCGCGCGTCCCCGCCGGGCGCTCCGGGCAGCGGTCGCGTCCGGCGTCCGCGACGCGCCAGCGCCCGCGCGCCCTGCGCGCGCGCCGCGGACACGCTCCGGCCGCTCCCCTCCGGCCTTCCTCCCGGCCCTTGGCGGTTCATCTCTCTCTCGTCTGACGACCGCGCTGGGGCTGCCCGGCCTGTGGCCTTCGGCTAAGCCCGCGCGCGCCAGTCAGGCGTGGATGTAGACGAGCGTGCCGCCCTTGTCATTGAACGCCGCGTGCCACCCCTCGGGCACGGCGGGATCGGTCCACTCGAACAGCCACGCGGCGTCGGCGGGCGCGAGGTTCACGCAGCCGCTGCTCCGCACCTTGCCGAACGCGTCGTGCCAGTAGACGCCGTGCAGCGCATAGCTGTTGTGGAAGTACTGGACATAGGGCACGTCGCGCAGGTCGACGGAGGTCTCGCTGAGATCGTCGCCGTCCATCGTCGCCGTGACGTGCTTCTCGCGGATGAAGAACGTGCCCTGCACGGTGGCGCTCGTTGTCGCCGGGTCGCCGAGCTCGCCCCGGCCCGTCGAGACGAGGGTGGCGAACACGGGGCGCGTGCCCTCGTAGGCGACCAGCATCTGGAGCTCGATCGAGATGTCGATCCACTTCCTGCCGCGCGCGGCGTGCCCCCAGAAGTCGCGGCCCAGCCGGGCGACGCGCAGCGCGGAAGCGGGGATCCACACGCCCGCGTCGGTCTCCGCATAGGCGCCGCCGGCGGCCGTCTTGCCTGTGAGCACCCAGCCGGAGCGGTGCGCGGCCCAGCCGTCCGGCTTGAGCTCGCCCGAGGCGTCCGGCTTCAGCGTGCGCACGCCGTGGTGCATGACGAACGCGGGGGTGCCCTCGGTCTTCACCTCCACGCCGCGCATCGCCGTGGGGACGACGGCCGAGGTGCGATCGATGGGGATGAGATCGAGCTCGGTCGTGAGGCCGAAGCGCCGCCCGGCCCACTCGAACGTGGAGATCAGGCCGAACGCCGAGTCGGGCCGCGCGCGCCCGCGGTGCGCGGGGAAGCGGACCTTCTCGGCGGCGCCGAACGGCTTCGGCAGGTCGCGGCGGCTCGCGAAGAACGGCGTGAGCGGGTCCGGCTCGCCGAGGAGCGCCTCGTCGCGGCGGGACCAGGCAGGGGTGCCCTGGCTGCGCGAGCGCCCCTCGACGCGCCGCTGCTCCGCCTCGCTCGGGAGGTGGACATAGAGGTGCGGCGGCGGCTTGCGCGAGACGACGTAGCGGTATGGGTACGGCTGACCGCGGCGCGGACCGGCGGGGGTGGCGGCGACGATCTCGTGGTCCAGCTCGAGCGAGGCGCCCCGGCCGACGCACACGAAGCCGCGCGGGTGCACGGCGTACCAGCCGCCGGGACACCCGTCGTCGCCCGACGGCGCCGTGGCGCGCTCGACCAGCGCGCCGGCCCTCAGGTACCCCAGCTTGGCCGCGCGGCGCTCCGGCGCGGCGTACACGAACGTGCGCATCGCGATGCTCGCGAGCCGGTCGCCGCGCCCGGGCCGCAGCGCCTCCCGCGCCGCCGCGGGCTCGGCCTCGCCGGCCGCGCCGCCGTCCAGCGGCTCCGCCACGACCGCCGCCGCGGGCCCCGGATCCGTGGCCACCGGCTGCGCGGCGGCCGAGCGCCCCGGCGGCTCCTCGCCTGGGCCGCAGGCCGCCACGAGCGCCGACGCAGCGAGCGCCGACGCGCGCCGCAGCCGATCCAGGCCACCGCGGCGCCGCGCGCGCGCATCCGGGAAACAGCAAGCCATGACGAGCAAGGCCCCTCGTCTAGCTCAGAGCCCGCCCGCCGGCCAGACCGCCGGCGCGCCGGTCTATCGAGCAGACGCTGCAGTCAATCGCGCGCCCCCTCATCCTGGCGTCGCCGAGCGGCGCTCACCCGCACAGGAGACGGGCCCAGATCGGCGTTTTCGGCGCGCAGGCGTACGAAAGGACGCCGAGCACCGAAAACGTCGAGATGGGCCCGTATCCGCAGCGGGTGAGCGCCGCTCCTCACCAGCGCGGATCGCCTTCGAGGATCCAGCCGAGCGCCCGCTGGGTCTCCTCCGCGACCGGCCCGTCGTAGCGGTGGCCGGCCTCCTTGCCGCGCACCACGCGCGTGAGCACCCCCGCCTTCTCGAGGCGCGCGGCGGCCGCGGAAGCGGCGGCGCCGCAGCCGGCCTGCGCGCAGACGAAGAGGACGCGCTGCCCGCCGCCTTCCGCGAACGCCTTCGCGGTCGCCGGGGTCCATCTGTCGTGTCCGCCCTCGACAAGCACGAGGCGCGGGAAGAGCGCCGGCCGGCGCGCGGCGATCGCGGAGCCCATGATCGCGCCCAGCGAGAAGCCTGTATAGAGCACCGCCCCGGGGTCCACGTGCTCGGGGAAGCGCGCCCGCAGCGCCGCGAGGCCCGCGTCGATCTCCTGCTCCAGGCGGGCGTTGCTCTCGTACGTGAAGCGGACGTCGCTCGCCGACGGCGAATCGGAGCGCGCGACGCCGCGCGGACACAGGATGAACGCGCTGTCCCCGGCGATGCCGCGCCACACCTGGCACTGCCACTCGGGTCGGTCGTAGTTGCCGTGCGACGCGATGAGCACGGGGCGCCGCGCCGTGGCGCCGATCGGCACCGACACCACCGCGCTCGGGAACCCCTCGACGGCGAGCTCCACGAACGGCCCGGCCGCGCGGAGCGGCGCTACCTGGGCGGCGAGGGCCGCAGCGCCCGCGGCAGGGGCGGCAGCATCCGCCGCAGGGGCCGCGGCGTCCGCGGGGGCCGCCGGCGTCGCGCCGCCGTCCGCGGCCTGCTCCGCGCCACTCGCGGCCGGCGCGGGCGATGCGCCGGTCATCGGCGCGGACGCCGTGCCGCCGGCGCGGCCCGGGCGGTCGCAGCCGAGCGCCGCCGCCGCGAGGAGCCAGAAACATGCGAACGAGCGGGGAAAGCGCGCAGCGGGGAGCTTCATCGAGCGCAGGATGACCCATCCGCGCCCCGGGAACGACGGGCCGGACGGCGCTCGCGGCCGCGGTCGGCTCCCGCCGCCCCGCAGACCGCGCCACCGCGCGTTACGGGAGCGCCTCCGCGAGCCTGTCCGCGAGCGGCGCGCCCCAGCCGGTCGGATAGTCCCACCCGGGCCCCGCGCTGAACCCAGGGGCATACTCGTTGCTGGGGGTCTTCCCCTCCGTGATGTCGCGGAACGCGGCCTGCACCTTCGCGTCGGTGTAGAGCGCCGGGTTCAGCCACCCCGCGACCGGCTTGCCCTCCGCGAGCCGGTAGCTGTTCACCGACGCCATCATGCCGGCGAACACCGGGGCGGAGAACGAGGTGCCGCTGCGACGGTCCCACTCGCCCAGAAAGTAGAGCCAGTACGTCGACTCCGGCGAGGCGTTCAGCGCCACATCCGAGACGGCGCGCTGGCCCTGCGCGTCCGTCACGACGTCCTTCTGCCAGCGGGGCGTCTTGAAGGAGCGGGACCGGCCCGACCCCGAGCCGCTCCACGCCACCTCGCGCGCTACCTCGCCGTCGTCGCCGAGCTCGAGCACGGTCCCGCCGACGCACGTCACGTACGGGCTCGACGACGGCACGTCGGGCCTGCTCGAGTCGCCGCTCGCGACGACGATCGTCATCCCGAGCGCCGCGCCCATCCGCGCCGCCTCGTTGTACTGCTGCCGGATCACCTCGGCCTCGGTCTCCTCGCGGTGCGCGAACGACGTCGAGAGCACCGACACCTCGCCGGCCGCTATCGCCTCGTTCCACGCGTAGAGGATGGAGAGGGTGCGCGCGTCCGGCCCCTCGTACGCGATGACCTGCGCCTCGGGCGCCAGCACGCCCGACCACTGTGTGTCGAGCGTCGTCTCGACGTAGCGCGTCGAGATGGGATCCGCCGTGACCACGACCTCCGGGTTGTCGCGCGTCACGCCGAACGCTCGCCAGAACGACTGGAGATCCCTGGTCTTGAACGTCGCCCCCACCACGACGCCGAGCTTCACGCCCTGCCCGAGGTGCCCGCCCTCGTGCAGCCTGTCGACCCCGTAGGCGCGCGCGATCTGCGCGGGCGTGAAAGCCTGCTCCTCTTGCTCCGGAGGCGCCGTCTCGATCGAGCCGCCCTCGGGGGAGAGCGGCTCGGTGTCCGCGGGGACGTCGACCGCGATCACGCCCGACGTCAGATCGATGATCTTCTGCGGCGGCCTGAGCGGGTCGAACGCGCCAAAGGTGCGGAGCGGCCGGCCGCCTGCCGAGGGGTTCTCGCGCTCGAAGTCGCGGAGCTCCGTGTCGAAGGCGGTGTTGAACTGCTCGACCGTGCCCGAGAACTCGAGCAGGAGCCGGTTCCGGGACCGGCGCCTGATCTCCATTCCCTGCTCGGTGAGCCACGCCTCGACGGTCGCTATATCGCTCTCGGATGGGGCGTGGCGCTCCAGCCAGGACTCCACCGACATGTACTTCCGGAAGCTGTCCGGCTTGTCGGGATCGTACATGGCGTCGATCGCGCCCTCGAGCCCGGGGACGTCCCGGGTCGGGAACCCGATCAGCGCGCGGAAGCGATCTCCCTCCGGCGCCGGGCCGAAGTCCAGGTAGATGCCCGGGACCGGCCCCGGGAGGCCGCTCGGGAGCACCGGTCCATCGTCTCCGCACGCCGCGCTCGCCAGGGCGAGCGACGCAACGCACCAAACCGAGAGCGAACGCATCAACGATGCCTTGCCGGGGGATGGGTGAACGTCAGGCGAGGCTCAGCACCACACGTGCTCGATGAGGTAGCAGGTGTACGTGCCCGGGTACCAGGTCTCCGGCCACCCGCCGGTCTCGTTGTCCACACAGATCTCGCAGTACGCGTGGATGCAGGTGTCGTCGGTCTGCGGCTTGGCGCCCGGGGCCGTCGCGGGCTTCTCCGAATAGAAGAACCCGTTGGCCTTCAGCTCGCCGAGCTCGCTGTCCGACAGCTTGCCGAAGGCGGTCTCATCCGAGGAGATGCGGAACCGCTGATCCGACGCCTCGGTCAGGACGGGCTTCGGGTACTCGCCGTAGTCGGCGTTCTCGACCGCGCGCATCTGGTCCTCGAGCAGGACCTCCTTGCCGCTGGGGGCGGTGAGCTTGATGCGGCTGTAGTCGATCGGCGCCGCCGAGTAGTCGAGGGCGTAGACCGTGCGCTCGCTCATGTCGAGGCTCAGGAACTCCCCAGCGGGGAGGGCGGACACCTCGGCCTGCGTGATCCGCTCGTTCTCCGCCGTCGGTTCGTCGGCGACCGGCTCCGACGCGTCGCATCCGGTGAAACCGGCCGCTGCGATGACGCCGAGCGCAACACAGAGAGCGAGCGACTTAGAAGAACGGATGGACTGTCGAATCATGATGGCATTCCTTTCTATAGTCTCACTGACGGAGGTCACCTGGCCCCGCGCTGGCCAGAGGGAGCTCCACCCCTGTCGGTCCTTCGAGCGATCGCTGCTAGTTGGACCCCACGACTCCCGCGAGTTGAGTGGAATGAGGGGAAGATGATTTCATTTCAAACGGTGCCGCAACACCCCCATACCTGGCAAGTAAATTCCCGGCGCGGAAGAGAATTCCATCGTTCTTTCTGCGGCGCAGTGGTCTGGACGGTGCGCTGTGCGGGTGCCGCTCACCTGCGGCGATACAGCGGGGCCAGGGCAGCAATCAGGGATTGCCTTGGGCGCTGGTCACGGACATACCGGAGCCTACATGGAGGACCTGCCGAGAGAGCCGCCCGGGCCAGTAGCGCGGGCCGGGCGGGCCGCGGTGGCCGCGGGTGCTGACGTCGTGGTCCTCGACGGCCCGCTCGGGACCGAGCTCGCCGCGCGCGGGATCGAGACGCCGGCGCCGCTCTGGAGCGCCGCGGCCCTGCTCGACGCGCGCGGCTGCGACGCCGTCCGCGCGATCCACCGGGACTACGCGCGCGCGGGCGCGACGGTGCACACGGCGAACACGTTCCGCACCAGGCGGCGGCAGGCGGGCGCCGCGTGGGCCGAGCTCGCGGCGCGGGCTGTGTCGCTCGCGCGCGAGGCCGTGCGCGATGTGGACTCGCGGCACCGGGTCGCCGGGAGCATCGCGCCGCTCGAGGACTGCTACCGGCCGGATCTGAGCCCTGCCAGCGCGCGACAGGAGCACCGCGAGCTCGCGCAGGCGCTCGCGTCGGCCGGGGTCGACGTCCTGCTCTGCGAGACGTTCCCGCACGTCGGCGAGGCGCTCGTGGCGCTCGAGGAGGCGGTCGTCACGGGCGTCGAAGCGTGGGTGTCGTTCACGGCGGGCCCGGACGCGGATCTCCTCTCGCCGGAGGACATCGGGGTGGCCGCGCGCGAGGCCGCCGCCCGCGGCGCGCGGGCGGTGCTCGTCAACTGCACCCCTGCGACTCGCACGCTCGCGTATGTCGAGCGGCTCGCGGCGTGCGGCGTCCCGTTCGGGGCCTACGCGAACGCGGGCGCGGCCAGCGAGGGGCTCGGCTGGCGCGGCGGGCAGGGCAGCTCGGCGGCGGCGCGCTACGCGGACCTCGCGCGCCGCTGGCTCGATGCGGGCGCCACGATCGTGGGCGGGTGCTGCGGGACGGGGCCAGAGCACGTCGCGGCGCTGCGCGCGCTGGTCGACGGCGAGCGCGCGCACGGCGCGGGGCAGGCGCGCGGGCACGGCGCGGGGCCGGCGCGCTGAGGGGTCGCCGCGCTGAGGGATCGCTCGCCAGTTGCTCCCCACGGGGCGACGTGCCACCGATGCCCGCGGAGCGGGACGACGCCGGCAGCGGCGCGCCCTGCTGCCCTACGATCCAGAGCCTGAGACAGCACGCCGTCGCGATCGGCGACCATCACGGAGACGGAGCGTACGATGATCGATCTCTATTACTGGCCCACCCCGAACGGCTGGAAGATCAGCATAATGCTCGAGGAGGCGGGCCTGCCGTACAAGCTTATCCCGGTCAACATCGGACGGGGCGACCAGTTCAAGCCGGAGTTCCTCGCGATCAGCCCAAACAACCGGATGCCCGCGATCGTCGATCACGATCCGGCGGGCGGCGGGGCGCCGATCTCCGTGTTCGAGTCGGGCGCGATCCTGCTCTACCTCGCGGAGAAGACCGGACAGGGCATGCCGTCGGATCTCCGCGGCCGTTACGAGGTGATCCAGTGGCTCATGTGGCAGATGGGCGGCCTCGGCCCGATGAGCGGGCAGGCGGGCCACTTCGGCCAGTACGCGCCGGAGAAGATCCCGTATGCGATCGAGCGCTACACGAAAGAGGTGCGCCGGCTCTACGGCGTGATGGACAAGCGGCTGGCGGATCGGCCCTACCTCGCGGGCGAGTACTCGATCGCCGACATCGCGAGCTTCCCCTGGGCGATCCTGCACGACCGGTTCGGCGTCGCGCTCGACGAGCTCCCGAATTTCAAGCGGTGGCTCGAGGCCATGCGCGCGCGGCCGGCGGTCGAGCGCGGGCTCGCGGCCGGGAGCGAGCTGCGGAATCCGAGCCAGCAGCTCGACGACGAGGCGAAGAAATGGCTGTTCGGGAAGAAGCCCGAGGCGTGATCCGGCCGTCCAGGTCGCGCCTGGGGCGCGCCGCCCCCGCGCTCCGCGCCCGCGCTTCCTTGCGCCGTGGGCGCACCAGAGTGCGCTGATGGCGATGCGGCCGGGGCGGAGGGTTCGACCTCGGGCGAACCGATCGTTCCGGCGCCCCGCCGGTGCACACGCGATTCCACACAGAGCTTCCTGAGCAAGGCCGCGCCATCGGGCCGGCTCGACATGAGGTCAGGGGTCCGCCTGGCGCCTCGCGCGCCTCGCCTCCGCGGAGTGCCCTGGCTGGAACCGCGACGCCGTGTTCTGTCTGCTCTGGCGGTGCGCTCCGACCGTTCTGGCGGTGAGGTGCGCGCGTCACGCGTGGAGCGCCCTCGGGCGCGACCGGCGCAGGGCAACTGGAGGACGCGAGGGGCGCCGGCAACGGCAAGCGCGTTGGCAATCGAGCGCGGAGGCGTGGCCGGCAGGCCGGGGGCGCGCCTCCCTCGGAGGTCGGTTTTGCTCGGATAGGGAGAACTTCGGCGCGGGGAGCAGATCGAGCAAGTGCGCTGGATCGCCCGCCGGGAGAACGTCAAGCACCCTGCGAGCGGAAACGTATGCACACGCCTACCAGGCACGCAGCCTGCTCTGCGGTGAGCCCGAGATGTCCGGGCCTCGTGGGCCCTTGCGGACATCAGGGGGGAACCAATCATGTCGATGCATAGCAAGATGCTGGTGCCTGCGGTCCTCTTTGCTGCGCTGGCCGCCGGCTGCGCGCTGGACACGGACGAGGCGGACATCGATCAAATTGAGCTCGACGACGAGGCGGTCGAGTCGACCGATCAGGCGCTCGGGGGGGCGAGGCGCGGGTACGTGGGGATGGGCACGGCCCAGCTCGCGCCCGGGCAGGCCGCGCTCGGCCAGAGCCAGCTTGGATATGGGCCCAGCAAGGGCGCTCTCGGCCCGAGCCAGCTTGGATATGGCCCCAGCAAGGGCGCTCTCGGCCAGAGCCAGCTTGGATATGGGCCCAGCAAGGGCGCTCTCGGCCCGAGCAAAGGCGGACATTGGCACGGCAAGCGCGCGTTCGGCCCGAGCAAGGGCGAGCTCGGCCCGAGCAAGGGCGGATATGGGCCCAGCAAGGGTGCTTTCGGCCCGAGCAAGGGTGAGCTCCCGTCCAAGGCTGGGCTGGGCGCCTACGCCGGTCAGCAATCGGGGCAACAGGCCGGATATGGCCAGTCGGCCATCGGTCAGAGCGCCGCCATCGGACAGTCGGCCATCGGACAGATGGGCGTCGGGCAGAGCGCCGCCATCGGACAGTCGGCCATCGGACAGATGGGCGTCGGGCAGAGCGCCGCCATCGGACAGTCGGCCGTGGGCAAGGGCGCCGTCATCGGGCAGCTGGGTGTCGGCCAATCGGCACAGGTTGGCCAGTCGGCCGTGGGCCAGAGCGCCGCCGTCGGGCAGCTGGGCGTCGGTCAGACGGGGGCCTTCGCGCCCGGCGTCACGGGCCAGACCTCCGCGATCGGCCAGCAGGGCCAGCCGTAACCCCCCCGGCGCGCGTGCTCTCACCGGGCTCCTGGGAGGGCGCGCCCCGCTCCGGGCTCTGTCGGACGATCTGCGGCGCGATCGAGCTCGGCCCGCTCGCGGCGCTGTCCGACAGAGCCCGCCCCACCTCCCGACCGACGCCGCTCTAGAAGACCACGGTGCGGCGGCCTTCGACGATGACCCGGCGTTCCAGGTGCGCCCGCACGGCGCGCGAGAGGACGAGGCGCTCCACGTCGCGCCCCACCCGCGTCATCTCCTCCGGACCCAGCTGGTGATTCACGCGCGCGACGTCCTGCTCGATGATCGGCCCCTGATCCAGGTCCCTGGTGGCATAGTGCGCCGTCGCGCCGATGAGCTTCACGCCGCGCGCGTGCGCCTGGTGATACGGCTTCGCGCCCTGGAACGCGGGGAGGAACCCGTGGTGGATGTTGATGACCGGCGGCCCCTCGTCGAGCATCTGCTCGGAGAGAATTTGCATGTACCGCGCCAGCACCACGAGATCGACATGGTGCTTCTTCAGCAGATGGAGCACCTGACCCTCCTGCTCGCGCTTTGTCTCCGGGGTGATCGGGAGGCAGAAGAACGGGATTCGAAAGCTCTCCGCCACCGCCTCGAGCGTGGGATGATTCGAGATGACGAGCGGGATATCGCAGCGAAGCTCGCCCGCGCGCTGCCGGAGCACGAGATCGTAGAGGCACGCCGGATCCCGGGTGACCAGGATCGCCATCTTGGGGATATGATCGCTGTAGTCCACCGACCAGCGCGCCGAGAGCGACGTGGCGAGCTCGCGAAAGGAGGCCTCGATCGCGCTGCGCGTGGCCGAGCCGCCCAGGGCGGTGACCGCTGCCGGCGACGAGAGACCGGACAGATCGACGACGAGGCGCATGAAGAAGCGGGGGCCCTCGTCCGTGAACGCATCGGTGTGATTGCTCGCGTCGATGATGTTCAGGCCGATGTCGTAGAAGAACCCTGCGAGTCGCGCGACGAGGCCGGGCTGGTCGGGCGCGGCGACGAGGAAGGTTGCGTGAACGGGACCCATCATGCGCGTCATGTAGCTCGCCCGGAGGCGGACGCGCAAGCGCGGGGACGCCGACCGTCAGTCGACCATCAGCCGACCATCAGCCGACCATCAGCGCCCGCTCCGGTGCGCCTCAGACGCAGGGCGCGCGCGGCGCGCCGTGCAGGGCACGGCGACTCGATCGGACCGCCAGGGACGCCATGACGCCAGAGGATGAGCCCCTGGCAGCGCGAAACTAGGGCGGCCGCGAAGCGGACGCCGGGGTGCGGAGCGGGGCGGAGCCCCGAGGAAACAAAGCTAGGTCCGCCCGCGCGAAGCCGCCGCGAAGCGGCGCAGAAGTCCGGCCAATCCTGGCCGGACTTCTGGCGGGCGGAACTAGCGGCCCTCTCCGCTCTCCGACGACGGCGGCCCCTCATCGGCGATCCTGGGAGCGAGCGTGGAGAGCTCCGCCCAGGGGATGCGCACGGTTCGCTCGACGTCGCGCAGGTGAGCGCTGTCGTTGTAATAGATGAGGTGCCACGCCTCGGCCCGGCCCCAGCGCCGCCGGCGCTGCCAGTGGGTGATCGACGTGTGACGGGTGGCGAAGTGCGCGACCGGGAAGGCGAGCGCGTTCATCTTGAAGAAATGGAGGAACGCCACGTCGATGAAGCCGCCGTGCGTGACCACAAGGATCGTCCGCCCCTCGTGCTCGCGGGTGATGCGATCGAGGGCGACGGAGACGCGGAGCATGAACTGAGCCCAGCTCTCCCCGCCGGGGCTCGCGGGGCGGAACGGCTCGCGCTCGAAATCGATCGCGTAGCGCACCATCGCCTCTCCGACGGGCATCCCGTCCGCCTCGCCGGGGCGGAGCTCCTGGACGTCGTCATCGAGCGTGAGGGGCAGCCCCAGGGCAGGGGCGACGATCTCGGCGGTCTGCTGCGCCCGGCGGTAGGAGCTGGCGATCAGGACATCGGCGCCGATCTCGCGCGTCGCTGCCAGGCGATCGCGCAGCCGCTCCGCCTGGAGGATGCCGAGCGACGTGAGCCCGGTGTCCCCGCGCATCCCGCCCACGATATGGTTCACGTTGACGAGCGCTTCTCCGTGCCGGATGAGGTAGAGGTTCGTCACGATGGGAGCCTCCGAGGCGCGCAACCTGGCGAAGGGAAGGGCCGCGCGGGCGATCCGCGCACGCTAGGAAGAGCAAGGCCCCCCTCGAATGTCAAGCGTTTGTACCTCCGCCGCGCGAGCGCGATGGCGCCGGAAGAGGGTAGACGAGCGCCCTCCGGCGGCGCGCCGCCAGATCGCGCGCGGCCTCGTGGTCCACGCTCGTGGTGCCCCCGGAGACATCGCATTCGACGATCTCGATTGACGGCCTCCCGCGCGTGCGCTGCGGCGCGGGAGGCCGCGAGCCGCGTCGCGCGCGGCCCGCGCGGCGCGGCTCAGGGACAGCCCTGGAGGAATGCGAAGAACGCAGCGCTCTCCGAGCAGACCTGCTCGGCCCGCAGGGCGGTGCAGAACTCGTCCTCCGAGCGGAACGTCTTCTTTCCCGTGCTGCCCTCGATGCAGGAGATCGAATAGACGAACCGCGGAGCGCTCTCCCCGGGCTCGGGGTCGCCGCTCACCTGGGAGCCGCTGCCGCCGGCGTCCACCGGCGGGTCGACCCCGAACAGCGGGAATACCACGATGGGCAAAAGGCCGAAGAGGCCAGCTGCGAAATGCGGGACCATGAGTTCACCTCCAACCTCGATGGAACATCCATCGATCGTCCGTGATGGCTATTGCATCTCACAGGCCAGCTCGGGTCATGTCCGCCCCTTGCACAGGAGCGCGCGAGCCCGCGGCGAGCCGCCGCACGTAGGCGAGCGAGGCGCCCCGTCCAGGTCGGAGGGGCGCCGCGGGGGCGCGGTCGTACGGGCCGGGTCGCTCTGACGGCCGCGCGGCCGCGGCGCGATGGCGGATCGCGCGCCCTCTGGCGCTTGCCAACGCGCTCGGACCTGGCCTACAAGGCGGGCCCTCTGAAGGAGCCCCTCATGCACCGTCGCAGCTTCATCGCGGTCGCGCTGGTCGGCGCCGCGGCCCTCGCCGGGTGCGGGCCGCGCTGGCGCGTCGTCACCCAGGCGAACCCCGATCCGTTCGTGGGCCAGCGGTACTTCGCCCTGACGCCCATCGACTACGTGGGCCTGCGCATCGTCGACGACCCCGAGGACATGTACCTCGCCAAGAAGGACGCGGACGAGCAGCGGAGCTTCATGCAGGACAAGGAGTCGGTGAACGCGGAGTTCGCGAAGACGCTGATCTCCCACGCCAAGGAGCAGGGCATCGACGTCGCCGAGGTCAGCGATCCCACGTCGTCGCCGTTCGTGATCAGGCCGTATGTCGGCTACATGAATCCCGGCTTCTACGCGGTCGCCTCCTCGTCCCCCAGCCAGATCATGCTGACGCTCCGGATCACGACGTCGGACGGCAAGGTGCTCGATGAGGTCCAGTTCTCGAGCCGCACGGCGTCGCCCAACCCGAGCACGGCCCTGAGCAGGGCTGACGCGGACAAGCTGTCGAGCGGCGGCCGCTGGCGCGAGGACGCGCGCATCATCGGCGAGGCCGCGGCCGGCTACCTCGCGTCGCGCGTCAGCCCGTAGCCCAGGGACCGCAGCGCGGAGAGAGCGCCCCTCCCCTGCCCCGGGCGGCGCCGGGCGGACGAGCCGCGCGGCGGGATCGCGCGGGCCGCCGCGTGAGAGCGCCGCCCTTCAGAGGAGGAGCCCCCGGAGCAGGAGCTCGGCCACGCTGAAGTAGATGACGAGGCCCGAGACGTCGACGAGGGTCGCGACGAACGGGGCCGAGGCGCTCGCCGGGTCGAAGCGGAGCGCCCGCAGGACGAACGGCAGGAGCGCGCCCGAGAGCGTGCCCCACGTCACGACGCCGACCAGGCTGATCGCGACGGTCAGCGCGATCGGCCGGTAGTGCTCGCCGTAGGTCCCGAAGAGCTCCTCCCAGACCACGACGCGCGCGAAGCCGAGCGCGCCGAGGATCCCGCCGAGCGCGAGGCCCGACGCGAGCTCCCGGCGGCTGACGCGCCAGAAATCGGCGGGCCGGATCTCGCCGAGCGCCATGGCGCGGATGACCAGCGTCGTCGCCTGAGAGCCGGAGTTGCCCCCGCTCGAGATGATGAGCGGCACGAAGAGGGCCAGCACGACGGCGCGGGCGATCTCGTCCTCGTAGTGCCCCATCGCCGTCGCGGTCAGGAGCTCGCCCAGGAACAGCGCGGAGAGCCAGCCTGCGCGCTTTCCGACCATCCTGAGGAGCGGGGTCCGGAGGTACGGCGCGTCGAGCGCCTGCATGCCACCGAGCTTCTGGATGTCCTCGGTCGCCTCTTCCTCCACGACGTCCACGATGTCGTCGGCGGTGACGATCCCCTTCATGCGCCCCTCGGCGTCGACGACGGGGATCGCCACGAGGTCGTGCTCCGCGAAGCGCCGCGCGACGGCCTCCTGGTCGACGTCCTCGTTCACCGACACGACGTCAGCCTTCATGATGTCGCTGACGCGCCTGTCGCCCGGAGCGATCATGAGCTGCCGCAGCGACACGACGCCGAGCAGCCGCTGCTCGGCGTCGAGCACGTAGCCGTAATAGATGGTCTCGAGGTGGTCCCTCGCCTGTCGCTTGATGTAGCTGATCGCCTGGTCGACGGTCGCCTCCGGCCGCACGCGCGCGAACCACGGGCTCATGAGCCCGCCGGCCTCGTCCTCCGCGTACGCGAGCAGCGCGCTGGCTTCCCTCCTCGTCGGCTCGTCGAGCAGCGAGAGGAGCTCTTCCTGCTTCTCTGGCGACACCTCCAGGAGGATGTCCGCCACGTCGTCGGGCGCGAGCAGGCGGAGCCACAGCCTGCGCTCGCCCTTCGTGAGCGCGGCGAGGAGCGCGGCCTGGTCGGCGGACGGGAGGCCCTGGAAGAAATCCTCCGCCTCCTCGCGCCTGAGGCGGCGATAGGCCTGCACGCGCTCGTCGCTTTCCAGGGCCGACCACGACACGGACAGCTCGGCTGCCGTGATCGTCTCGGCCCCCTTGAAGGGCGGGCGTTCCGTCATCGCCTCACCTCATCGAGCGCCTGGCCCGCCCTCTCGGCGCCGCCCGGCAGAAGGTGCTCAGTCCGAAGGGCCTCGTGGCAGGCTTGGGCCACGAGCAGCGATTAGCAACGTGCGCGCCACGGCCGCGCTCCCCGGGCGGCCCGGCGCGCAGCCACCGACGCCGCGCGCCGGCGCCGGGCAGCGCGACGCCTGGGGCGGCCAGCACGCGTGGCGCGCCGCGCGGGGCTTCGCGCAGGGCAGGCCAGGATCTCGCGGCTGTCGCGGATTCTCGCGCCGGGATATGCCCCTCTGGCCACTCCCGGGCGCGATCAAGCGCGCGCGGGCTGCGCGGGCTGGTCGAGCGGATCGACCCCGAAGCGGCGCAGGAGACGGCAGAGCGGGACGAGCGGCAGCCCCACGATGGCCGTCTCGTCGGCGTGGCGCACGTCGTCGAACAGCCACGGCCCGTGCTTCTCGAAGAGGTAGCCTCCCGCGCTGCCGATCGGCCGATCCAGCTCGACGTAGCGGCGGATCTGCGCGCGGCCGAGCGGGCGGACGCGCAGCTCCACGGTCGCGATCTCGGTCAGCGTCCGCGGCGCGTCGGGCGCGAGCGGCAGCCCTGGCGGCGCGTGCACCGCGACGGCGGTGTGGAGCGCGTGGACGCGCCCCGCGAGCCGCGCGAGCTGGTCCGCCGCCTCGTCGAGCGTGGCCGGCTTGCGCAGGAGCTCGCCGTCGAGATCCAGCGCCTGATCCGCGCCGATGATCAGGGCGCCCGGGCGCGCAGGCGCGAGGCTCAGCGCCTTCCCCTCCGCGAACAGCCGGGCGCACGCGGCGGGCGGCAGCCCCTCGGGCGCGATCTCGTCGAACACGGGCGCGACCGCCTCGTACGCGAGCCCGAGGCGATCGAGGAGCGCCCGCCGGAAGGGAGACGTGGAGGCGAGGACAATCCGGGACATGGTCGGCTCCATGGCACGGAACGACGCGCGTGCCGAGGGGAACTGTTCTCTCGCGGGCGCGGCCTTCGCTGTCCTCGCGCTGCGCGAACAATGCTCGGAGGGGAGAGATGAACCGCCAAGAACGCCCTGAGGAATCCCCTCATTTGCGGCCATCTTCAGCGGAGAAATTGAACAGGGAGGCGGGGAGACAGGGAGTATTTTGAAGATTTTCCTCCCCGTCTCCCCGCCTCCCTGTGAATTTTCCGAAGAATTTGAGGGGATGCCTCAGAAGAACGCCAAGAATGGATTGTTTGATTTTATCTTGGCGTCTATGGTTTTTGAATTTCTCGAGATTTCTCTGTTTCGCTTGGCTCTCTTGACGGTTGAACCTCTCGAGCGCTCTTTCATTTACCCTGGCGTCATTGGCGGTCTTCTTTTTTTCTTTCTCTTTTCAACGATCGCGCCAGACGCCACCGTTCACCGCCCGAACGGTCCTGGAGCCCTTCGCGCCTCGCATCGATTCGCTTCGATTTACAGCGATTCCCTCGGGCGTGGAAGCTGGCAAGGAGAGTCGGCAATGGCGAGAACGCCGGGGGACCATGAAGGACTGGCAGAGGTTGCCTGTCGTCGGGTGTCTCCTGAATTACCCATCGTGCATTTCATTAAAAAGCAGCTTGCACTACCATTGCACGACACGCGACATTGCGGCGATGCAGCAACTCAATACAAGGCACCTCGTCACGCTCTCTCTCGTCGCGCCGGGCATCGGGCTCTCCGTGCTGCTCGCGGCCCCGCCGGCGAGCGCGGCGACGTACGAGGTGGGCCGGGGCAAGCCTTATTCTAGCCTCGCGGAGGTTGCCCCTCGCCTCGCTGCCGGGGACGTTGTCGAGGTCGAAGGCGACGCGACCTATCCCGGGGACCTGATCTTCAAGAAATCTGGTACCGAAGCACAGAAGATCACGATTCGTGGTATCCGCGCGAACGGTCGCCGCCCCGTGCTATCCGGGGGAACGAACACGGTGGTCTTCGGTGGCAATCATTACGTCTTCGAGGGCTTCGAGATCACCGGAGGCTCGGGCCGCTGCGTGTTCAACCGCGCGCACGACGTCACGATCCGCGACGCTGTGGTGCACGATTGCCCCGGGCACGGCATCCTCGGCGCCGACTCGGAGTCGGGCTCTTTCACCCTGGAGTACGTCGAGGTCTACGCGTGCGGCTCGGGCGACAGCCGGCACCCGATCTACATCGCGACCGACGAGGAGACGCGCCTCGGCTCGGTGTTCCGCATGCGGCATTGCTATGTGCACGACGGCAATGGCGGCAACAACGTGAAGAGCCGCGCCGAGCGGAACGAGATCTATTATAACTGGATCGAGGGCGCGAAATACCACGAGATCGAGCTGATCGGGCCGGACGGCCAGGACGAGGGGCTCGCGCGCGAGGACTCCGACGTGGTCGGCAACGTCTTCCGCAAGACCGGCAAGCACTTCGTGGCGCGCGTCGGGGGCGACGGCACGGGCCAGACGTTCGGCCGCTTCCGGTTCGTCAACAACACGTTCCTGCTCGCCCCCGGCTCGAGCGCGGCGATCAGGATGTTCGACGGGATCGAGAGCGTCGAGATGAGCAACAACGTGTTCTATCGGCCCGGCGGCGGCGGCGTGGAGGTCTACGTGGACCGGTCGGCGAGCTGGGCGACCGGCGCGGCGCTGATCTCGGGCGCGAACAACTGGGTGCCGCGCGGCTCCTCGGCCGTCCCCGCGGGGTGGACGGGCACGCTGCAGGGCGCCGATCCCGGCTTCGCGAACATCGACGCGCTGGACCTCCGTCCGTCGGCGGACAGCCCGCTCGTCGACGCCGGCGCCAGATCGACGCCGAGCCCCGCGGGACACCCGTTCCCGGGGCCGCTCGCCGCGCCGCGGTTCGCGCCCGCGCGCGCCGCACGCGCCGCCAGCGGGGCGCTGTCGCGGCCGACCGCGGGCGCGATCGACATCGGCGCCTACGAGTACGGAGGCGGCCTCGTGGCCATGAAAGCTGCGTACACCGTCGGGGACGCCGAGAGCGGCGATGGGGACGCCGAGAACAGCGATAGGGACGCGTCCGGGAGCGATAGGGACGCGTCCGGGAGCGATAGGGACGCGTCCGGGAGCGATAGGGACGCGTCCGGGAGCGATAGGGACGCGTCCGGGAGCGATAGGGACGCGTCCGGGAGCGATAGGGACGCCGCCGGGTGCGCCGCTGCCGGCGACACCGCCGTGAACGTGCCCGCAGAGCACGCTGGCGCGCGTGGCGAGGCGCCTCCGGATCGCGCGGGCGCCCCCTGCGCCGGCCACGCCGGCTCGTGCAGCGTCGGCGGGGCGGTCGCAGGCCGCCCGCTCGCCGGCGCGGGCGCCGCCCTCGCCGCAGCGACGGCGCTCCTCGGGGCCGTCCTCCGGCGGCGCGGCCGCCCCGCCAGGGCGTGAGCCGCCGCGCGGGCGCTCTCGCGACGGCCCCCCTCGCGACGCCGCCCTCGCGACCGCCGCCCTCGCGACCGCCGCCCTCGCGACCGCCGCCCTCGCGACCGCCGCTCACGCGATGAGCGCGCGCAGCAGCCGCCGCGCCGAGGCCGGATCGGGCAGCTGAAACGCCGCGGTGCTCTCCCCGCCGCCCACGTGGACCGTGAGCGCCGTCGGGGGGAGCGCCGCGAACAGGTCCTCGTCGGTCCTGTCGTCGCCGAGCGCGACCACCATCGCGTCGGGCGTCACCGTCGAGAGCACCCGCGGCACAATCACCCCCTTGTTCACCCCGCGCAGCCGCACCTCCAGCACCTTCCGGCCAGGGACCAGCTCGAGATCGCGCTCGCGCAGCACCTCCTCGAGCCTCGCGGGCACCTCGCGGGCCATCTGGCTGGCGAGCTCCGGATCGGCGGTCCGGTAGTGCCACGCGATCGACACCATCTTCTCCTCGATGAAGCTGCCCGCCGTGCGGTCGACGAAGCCCTGCAGGATGTCGCGGACCCTCGGCTTCCAGTCGAGCGAGACGTCGCGGAGCGCGACCCAGGGCTCGCCGGGCGCCGAGCGGGAGAAGAACCCGTGCTCCGCGTGGAGGCTGATGGGCAGCTCGCCCAGCCACCGCTCGAGGTCCTCGCGCGGCCGGCCGCTCACCACGTGCACCTGCGTCCGCGGGCGCGCCGCGAGCCCGCGCAGATCCGTGATGAGCTCCTCGTCCGGCGGCGCGAGCTCGGGCATGGCCGCGAGCGGGACGAGCGTGCCGTCGTAGTCGAGCATCACGACCAGCGACGGCGCGCTGCGCGCGCTCGCGATCGTGTTGAGCTGGGGCGCCGGCGCACCGACGCGGGCCGCCCCCACCGCGGGCGCCACGCTGCTCGCGCGCTCGAGGTCGTTCAGGAAGCGGTGCGACCAGCGGTGCGCGTCGTGCGCTATCACGCGGCGCCGGAGCGCCTGCATCCGGACGCGCTGCTCGGACCGCGGCATGACGAGCGCCTGCTTGATCGTCGTGGCCACCGAGTCGATGTCGTGCGGGTTGACCGGGAGCGCCTCGATCAGCTCGGCGGCCGCGCCCGCGAACTCGCTCAGCACCAGGGCGCCGGTGTCGTCGATCCGCGACGCCACGTACTCCTTGGAGACGAGGTTCATCCCATCGCGCAGCGGCGTCACCATCATCACGTCGGCCGCGAGGTAGAGCGCGACGACCCCGGCCATGGGCATCGACCGGTGCAGGAAGTGGATCGGGACGTCGTCGAGCGTCGCGTAAGCGCCGTTGATCCTGCCGACGAGCTCGTTCACGACCCGACGGAAGTCGGCGTAGGCGTCGACCTGCTCGCGCGTGGGCACCGCGAGCTGGATGAACCGGACCTTGCTCCGCAGCTCGGGCTCGCGCTCCAGGAAGCGCTCGATCGCGAGCATGCGCCGCGGGATCCCCTTCGTGTAGTCGAGCCGGTCGATGCCGAGCACGATCTTCCGGCCCTGGGCGCGCTCGCGGAGGCGCTGCGCCTCGGCCTGCACCTCCTCGTCCTGCGCGAGCCGCACGAACTCCTCGACGTCGATGCTGACCGGGTAGACGCCGAGCCGCACCTTCCGCCCCTCGTACGCGAGCGTCTCGAGGTCGGGATCGAGGCCGAGCACGCGCGCGGCCGAGTAGACGAAGTGGTACCGATACGACGTCGTGTGAAACCCGACGACGTCGGCGCCGAGCATGCCGCGCAAGATCTGCTCCCGCCACGGCAAGATCCGGAAGACCTCGGCCGCGGGAAACGGGATGTGCAGGAAGAAGCCGATCCGCGCGTCCGGGATGCGCTGGCGCAGCATCGCCGGCATCAGCGTGAGCTGGTAGTCGTGGATCCAGACCCTGTCCCCCGGCCTGTACCGGGCGGCGACAGCGTCGGCGAAGCGCTCGTTCACCGCGCAGTAGCTCTCCCAGTCGCGCCGGGCGTCGAGGTGCACCTTCTCGACGAGGTAGTGGAACAGCGGCCAGAGGACGCCGTTCGAGAAGCCGTCGTAGTAGCGGCTGACCTCGGACGCGGTGAGGTGGACCGGGACGGTGCCGAGCCGATCGAGCTGCTCCTCGACCTCCTGCCGCTGCTCCGCGCCGAGGCGCGAGACGTCGCCCGGCCAGCCGAGCCAGAGCCCGCCGTGGCGCTCGTGAGGGCCCCGGATCGCGGTGACGAGGCCGCCCGTCGAGGGGACGACGGAGACGTCGCCCTGCTCGACGCGGACGGTCACGGGGAGGCGGTTCGAGACGATGAGCAGGCGGGACATGCGCCGCCAGAAGCTAGCGCATGGCACCTTCACCGCGCCTCGCGGCGCGGTGAAATCAGGGATGAGCTGAGCGGCTCGTCGGGCGTGTCCTGATGATTACCGGTCGTTCCGGGTCGTTACCGGTCTTGCCGGATGGTGGGCGCCGAGGGCTCGGTCGTGGTCGGCTTCGACGTGGGCTGGGTCGGCGTCGCGCGGGGCGCGGCCCGACCCCAGTTCCTCCGGCTGCCCGAGCCCTGCGTCGGCTGCTCCTCGGTCTTCGGGGGCGCCGCCGCCTGCGCGAGGCGCGCGACGGTCTGCACGGACATCTCCGACGGCCCCTGGACGATGGAGTAGGGCTGGAAGCCCTCCTTCTGGAGCGTCAGCCGGCGAGGCGCCGCGCGCACCTGCTCGTTCTCGATCGAGAGCTGGAGCGGCGTCTGCCCGAGCGACTTGCCGTCCTCGAGGACCTCGGCGCCCGGCGGGATCGACTCGATGATGAGCATGAACGAGGGCGCGCCCTTGTGCTCGGGCGCGCTGGTCGGCGCGGGCCCGGGCTTGGGCGTGGTCATGGTCGTGGCCTCGCTCTGCGCGGGGCTGCGGGTCAGCACGAACACGACCGCGGCCACGACGACCGCGCCGATGGCGGCGAGGATCGCCGCCTTGCGCCCGCCGGGGCGCGCCTCCTGCGCGCCCGCCCCGCCCTTCGACGCGTCCGCCGAGGCCGCCGCCACGCCGCCGGGGCCCGTCCCGACGCCGGAGGTGCGGCCGCTCGCCTCGTCGTCCGTCGACGGCGCCGGGAGCGTGACCGCCTCCTTGAGCGCCTGCATCGTGGACGAGCGCGACGAGATCTGCACGCCGGGCAGCGACTCGAACGAGGTGATCTGCGTGCCGCCGAAGGCGGTCGTCACGCCCATGCCGCGCGCGCACTCGCCGAGGCCCTGGATGAGCGCGTCCATCGTCGCGGGCCGGCCGTCCGGATCCTTCGCGAGGCAGCGCATCACGAGCGCCTCGAGCGGCTCCGGGATGTCGATGTCCGGGTTCCGCTCCTTCATGCGCGGCACCGGCTGCTGGAGGTGCGCCATCAGGATCTGGATCGACTTCTCGGACTCGAACGGGACCTTCCCGCAGAGCATCTGGTAGAGGATCACGCCCAGCGAGTAGATGTCGGTCCTGAGATCGACCTTGCCGTGCGAGATCTGCTCCGGCGACATGAAGCGGGGCGAGCCGAGGAACGCGCCCTGCTGCGTGAGCTCCTCCGAGTCGTCGCCGAGCTGCTTCACCAGGCCGAAGTCGAGGATCTTGACCGCCTCCTCCGAGTCCTCGTTGGAGACGAGCATGATGTTCGACGGCTTGAGGTCGCGGTGGACGACGCCGTGCTTGTGCGCCTCGCGGAGCCCGCGCGCGATCTGCCGCGCGATGCGCATGGCCTCGGGCGGCGGCAGGCGCCCCTGCCGGCGCACGCGCCGGAAGAGCGTCTCGCCCTCGAGGAACTCCATCGCCATGAAGTACCGCTCCTGATCGTCGGCCTCGATGCGGCCGTAGTCGAAGACGGTGACGATGTTCGGGTGCTGGAGGCGCGCGAGGATGCTCGCTTCGAGGAAGAAGCGCTTGTGGAAGTTCGGGTCGAGCTGCCGCGAGGCCTGGTTCGGGATCAAGACCTTGATCGCCACCGCGCGCCCGAGCGGGATCTGCTCGCCGCGATAGATCGTGCCCATGCCGCCTGTCGCGAGCATGGACAGGATCTTGAATTTGCCGTTGAGCACCCTTCCGAGCAACGGATCGATCGGCTCGCTGCGCGCTACTTCATCGACGACGTTTTCGTTGGCACTCATATGAACTCCGTCGCCTTCCCCGTGCGGGCGCGGGCGAGCCCTCCCCTCGTTGTCGATGCCTCGCGATGCTTGAGCTTGGACCTCATGACCGTGGGGGGCTTCGACGCGTGGGGCCGTCGGGGCAGTCTAAACGGAAGAAAAGTCCTTGGCGACCTTTCCTCGATCGCCCCGCTCGCGAGGCCGATGTCCCCGTACCGGAGGCCGCGCGGGGGGCCTTGCGGGAGGCGCTGCACCATGCGTGTTGCGCCATAGCCCCGATCCACGGGAACCGCCAGTTGCTGGCATCGAGCGTCCGCATCCCACCTTCGCGCCACGAGATCCTGCGAGCAGATTACACCGCTCCGCGTCCGCGCGATCCTCTTCTCCAACCGTCCGTGCGTCGCCCCGCCGCCGCCGTCCCCGGACACCCCTCTCCCCCCCACGCGGGTTCTCGCCGAGACGGGCGGGGGCGAGGTAGTAGAGGGGGATGCGACCCGATCGCGCGGTGCGGCGCTGGTGGAGGGGGAGAGAGTACCGACGCCTACTCGACGAGGCAGCATCGGCGCTGGCCGGCTCCCGCCACGCCGACGCGGAGGCGACGTGCGCGCGGGCGCTCCGGATCGCCGAGGAGATCTACGGCGCCGAGGACGCCGAGCTGACGGGGCCGCTCTATGCGCTGAGCTCGGCTCAGCTCGCGCAGGGCCGGCTGGACGAGGCCCGCGCCAGCTCGGCGAGGGCGATCGCCATCGCCGAGGCGGCCGGGGCGAGCGCTGACCCGCCGCTGCCGAGGCTGCTCGAGCAGCTCGCGGCCATCCTCGAGCGGCAGGGCAAGGCCGAGGAAGTCGAGGCGCTGTTCCGGCGAATGCTCGCGGGGTACGAGCGGATGCGCGAGCCCGATCCGGTGGAGCTGTCGGCGCTGCTGAACCGGCTCGGCCTGCTGCTCGGCAGGCGGGGGGCGCGCGCCGAGGCGGCGCCGCTCTTCCAGCGGGCGCTCGCGCTGCGCGAGGGGGCGCTCGGCGCCCGTCACCCGCTCGTCGCGGAGGCGCTCTACAACGCGGCCACGTTCCTCGAGGAGGACCGCCCGGCCGCCGAGCGGGAGGCGATGCTCCGGAGGGCGCTCGAGATCGCCGAGGCGGACCCGTCCGTGGAGGGGGCGCTGCTCGCCTCGATCCTCCACAACCTGGCGGCCGCGCGGGAGGCGCTCGGCGACATGGCGGAGGCGGCGGCGCTCTACGAGCGCGCGCTCGCCGCGCGGGAGGCGCTCGGCGGGGCCTCCCACCCGTCGCTCCGGCCGACCCTGGTCCGGCTGGCGCAGGTCCACCACGCGGCGGGGCGGGTCTCCGCGGCGCTGCCGCTGTACGAGCGGGCGCTCGCGCTCGCCGAGGAGGATCTCGGGTCGGATCACCCGGTGACGGCGGCGATCAAGGCATGGATCGACGAGGCCCGGAGCCGGAGCTGACGCGGCGGCCTGGACGGCGAGCGAGGGCGCTCAGCGGCCTTGCGGCCGGGGATCGCCGCCCTCGCGCCAGCGCTCGACGAGCTCGGGGAGCACGGTCGACGCCATCTGGAGCAGGTGCGCCATGTGGTGCTCGGGCGTGTTGCCCCGGAACCCGCGGACGTGGAGCCCGCCGAGGCTCGCCTCGGTGGTCGGGATCATCTGCTTCTCGAGCTTCTTCGAGACGGCGCCCTCGGCCGCGCGCAGCCGCAGGTGCGGCGGCGCGTCCCGCGCGGGCTCCCGCTCGACCGGGTGCCCCGCCGCGGCGCCGAGCAGGTAGCTGGCCGTGGCGCTGGAGCTTGCGTACGTGATCGGGTCGATCTCCGAGTGCGTGATCGTGAACAGCAGCTGACCGGAGGCCGCGAGCTGCGCGGCCCGCGCGAACGAGGCGAGCTGCAGCGTGTTGAGCCCGCTCGGCTGCTCGGGGGCGAAGCCGCAGTGGATGCCGTCGGTGACGAGGATCGCGTCGAGCGTCTCCGTGCCGCGGCGGAGCTCCAGGATCTTGGCGACCGCGCCGTAGCCCGCGCTCCACGAGGAGAGGGCGACGCGGCGGAGCCGCGGGGTCGGCAGCCCGCGCTGCGCGACCGCCCGGTCGATGTCCGCGAGCAGGCTCTCGTAGGCGCCTGGCTGCGCGTAGAGGTCCTCGTAGGCGCCCGAGCCGATGCCGAGGTTGATGACGGCGACCGCGGCGTTCAACCCGGCGACCTCGGCGCTCTCCCGGACGAGCTGCGTGTTGCCGTGGAAGTGCAGCAGGAGGTCGTAGCTCGACCCGGTCGGCATGAACGAGTCGGGCGTGAAGAGCACGCCGCCGCGGATCGAGGCGTGGCCGTCGTGCCGGATCGCGGGCGGCGGGGTCGACCCCTGCCAGCGCGCGAACACCTCGGGGGCGACGAGCACCTTCGCCGCGGCGTCGTCGCGCGCGGAGCGGGACGCGACGAGCAGCGCGCGGCTCACGGGCGCCATGGCGCGGAAGGTCTCGGCGGTGACGCCCGGCATCCTCGCGGAGATCGCGCGCGCGGCGATCGCGACGACGAAGATCACGCTCGCCGCGGCGAGGGCGAACGCCCCGAGGGCGCGCCACCAGCGGGCGCGGCGCTCGTCGGGCGACGGAGCGGACCAGCTGCCGTACGGCGCGACCCCCGCGAGGTGGAGCGGCGCGGGCACCTGCAGCGCGGGATCGAGGCCGGGAAGGAACGCTTGCTCCTGCGGGGCAGGCGCCGCGCCGAGGGGCGGCGGATCGAAGGGAAACCCTTGCTCCTGCGGGGCAGGCGCCGCGCCGAGGGGCGGCGGATCGAAGAGAAACCCTTGCTCCTGCGGGGCAGGCGCCGCGCCGAGGGGCGGCGGGTCGAGGGGAAGGCCGCCACCCAGAGGCTCCTGGGTCACGGCGACGGGCGGCGGCGTGGGCGTCATCGAGAGGTCCGCAGGCAACCTGTCAGCGCGCACGTTTCCCTTCATTTCGATACGCCTCCTCACAACGGGGACGTAGCGCGCGGCCTTCGCTGGCCAGGCGCTGCTTCGTGTTCCGTGAGCGCGTTGCACTGACGGCGCCGCGCTGCGTTTCTGCTCCTGCCATGAGCCTGGAAGGCGCCGTGGCAGCAGGAGCATCGACCAGCACGGTAATAAGCTCAAGCGGCAACCGTGCCGTGCGCGCAGATTCAAGCGAGACCGTAATACTCTGTGTCCTGCTGGATCACGCGTAGGTGAGCACGCCGGGCCGCAAAGCGAGAGGGCGCGCGGGATGTGCTCGCAGCTGTGCGGGTGTGGAGCGGGCGCCGGAGCGAGCACGACGGCGATGAAACGCGCACTTGCACCTCCCTCGCGCTCCCTCCAAGGTGCTGCGCGCTTGCTCCCCCGTGAGGCCCGCTTCCTGCTCGCAGCGACGCTGCTCCACGCCGCCATTCCGTGGCTGGCGCGGGTCGCGAGCAGCCCGGCGCCGGTGCTCGTGGCCCGCTCGAGCGGCGCGGGCCGCGAGGTGGAGATCGAGGTGGAGCCTGTCGCGCCGCTCCAGCCGGAGCAGGAAGAGGCGCGGGCCGCGCCGCCGCGATCTCCGGACGAGGCGCGGCCGCGCGAGGACGCGGAGCCGCCGGTGCTCGGGCGGATGGCGCGCCGCGAGCGGCGCGACCTGGAGACGCCGGCGCCGCCGGATCCGGCGGGCGCGCCGCGGGAGGGCCCTGCGGCGCCGCCAGTCCCGGCGCCATCGACCGAGTACGACGGTCCGCCAAGCGCGGAGAGGCCGCCGAGCGTGGCGGGGCTCGACGGTGTGCCGGTGTGGCAGCTGCGCGGCGTGCTGCCGGATCGCGCGGCGGCGCCGCCGCCGGCGCCGACCGCGCCGCCCGCGCCGCGCGAGACCTCGATGGACAGGGCCGGCGAGGTGGTGCGCGAGGCGATGCGCGGTCGGGACAAGGCGCTGGGGCTGGATCTACCCGCCGCCGGCACGATCGCGTCCGTGGTGGCGGACGCGGTGCGCGCCTCCGAGACGCCCGCGACGGCGCGCGCGGTGTTCGAGGTGCAGCTGAGCGGCGCCGGCCTGGTGCTCGGGGTGCGCGCGCTGTCCTCGACGGCCGGAGCCACCGCGCTCTGGGCCCTGGTGGCGCGCGAGGCGGCGGCGCGGCTCGCCGGGCGCGCGCTCGCGATGACCGCCGCGTTCGCCAAGGGCGCGCGCGTCTACGTCACGGTGAGCTCGTCGGTGAAGATGCCGAGCGGCGCCACGTCCGGCGGGATCCACCAGCAGGGCGCGGGCTTCGGGTTCGACGTCGCCGACCTCGGCGCCCGGCCCCACCGGCTGGTCCAGTCGAGCTTCCGCGTCGAGGCGATCGACTGAGGCGCGCGAGCGCGCTGTAGGCCGCGCGCTCGCGCGCGGTCAGCGGCCCCGCCGCTCCGTCCAGCGCCGGTAGCGCGCGGCGCTCGCGGTGAGGCCGATCCAGAGCAGCGCGAGCAGGCTCAGCGCCGCGGGGACGCCGGCGAGCCACACGAGCGCGGGCGGCGGGGGGCGCGTCGGGCACGGGCGCCGCGTGGCGAAGCGACAGGCGTGGCGCTGATCGAGCTCCTCCGCGGCGGCGCGGACCTCGGGCACGTCCTGGGGCAGGACGCGCATGGCCGCCGACGCCATCATGTAGGCCGCGGAGGCCGCGCGGTCGTGCGCCGGGTCCGCCGGCACGTGGTCGCGCACGAGCTCGAGCAGCCGGGCGGCGCGCGGCGCCGGCTCCTGCTCGGCCAGCGCTCCGGCGAGTCGGCGCGCGAGCGCCTCGTCGAGCTGGAAGGCGCAGGCGACGGCGCGGTCTTCCCCGAGCGTGAGGTAGACCGTCTCGCCCGACGCGGTCTGGCGCGGCTCGGTGCCGGACGCCGCGACCGGCTTGCGCAGCGCGACCCGCGCCCCCCGGACGCAGGCAGGGACCTTCGGCAGGGCGCGCAGGTGCACCGCGGCGTGGCGCTGGTACGCGACGCCGGCGACCGCGCCGAGCGCGAGCGCCAGCGCGGCCAGCGCGGCGATCGAGCGCGCGCTCACGCCCGGGCGCGCCGGCGGCGCGGCGCGGACCTCGCGCGCCGCCGGCGCGGCGCGATCTTCACGCGCCGCCGGCGCGGCGCGATCTTCACGCGCCGCCGGTCCGGCGCGCTCCTCGCCGGCCTCCGCATCGGGAGCCGGCTCGCCGGAGGGCTCTCGGGACGACATGGCCGCGGGTATGGACAGCCGCGACGACGCTGTCAATGCGCTGTCACGAGGGAGGCGCCGCGCCGGCGACGCGCGCCACCTGCGTCCACGCGCGGGCCGCTTCCTCGTGCCCGGTCGCGGCCGCGAGCTGCGCCAGGAACCGCGCGCACGCCTGCTCGCCGCGGCGGTCCTCGGCCTCGCGGGCGCGCGCGAGGGCGCTCAGCCCCTCGAGCAGGGCGCCCTCCGTGCGGCCCGCGGCGGCCAGCGCGACGCCGTACGCGAGCAGCGCCCGCGCCCGCTGCGCGGGCGACGCCTCGGCCTCCGCGGCGATCCGGAAGCGCCGGAGCGCGTCGTCCTTCGCGCCGCGCCCGAGCGAGACGAGGCCGCTCATGCGCTCCACGAGATCGGCGTGCTCGCCGGTGCGGCGGAGCTCCCCCACGAGCCGCTCCAGCGTGCGGCGATCGCCTTGAACGAGCGCCTGCCTGGCCAGCTCGGCGAGGCGGACGGCGATGTCGTTCATCGACAGGACGGGCGACTCCGAGGTCTTCGCGAGCGGATCCCCCGAGGCGTCGCCGAGCGAGAAGTCCGATTCCAGCGAGGTCACGTCGGGGAAACCCGCCGGCGCCTCGTGCGTGAGCGCCGCCCGGTGGTCGTCCGGCCGCGGCGCCCGGAGCGCGCCGTCGCCGGCGGCGTCCGGCGAGGCGGAGCCCCGCCGGCGCGCGGCGCTGTCCGACGCCACGCGGGGCGCGTCGGGGCCAGGGCGCTCCTCGGCGGGCGGCTCGCGCTCCGGATCCGGCGCGTCGCCGACCACCTCGATCGGCGTACGGAAGGTGGGCGGCTGGCTGGAGGAGCTGTCCGGCGCCTCGTCGGGCCGGTGCTCCCTCGCGGTCTCCTGCTCGTCGGCGAACGCGAGCAGCTCGGCGGCCGAGGACTCGAGCAGCGCGTCGCCGGCGGCCCGCGCGGCGCGCGCGGCGAGCTCGGCCGCGGAGCGCCGGTCGCCCGCCTTCGCGGCGTGCCACGCGGCGTCCGCGAGGCCGAGCACGCCGGCGTGCTCCTCGACGACGCGCGCCGCGGCGAGGTGCCACGCGGCGCGCTCGCCCGGCGGGACCGCCGCGAGCAGGGCGTCACGCAGCGTGCGCGAGGAGAGCTTCAGCCACCCGGGCTCCGGGCGGAAGGCCCATCCGGCGCCGAGCAGCGCGGGCTCGAGGGAGGCGACCTTCGGCGCGCCGGTGCCGTCGCACAGGCCATCGATCGCCGCGTCCGACGCGTCGCCGCCGAGCGTCGCGAGCGCGGTGAGGATCGTGCGAGGGCCGACCGCGAGCAGGCGCAGGCGGCCCTCGATCGGGCGGAACGCGGGCGGCGCGGCGAGCTCGGCCCCGGTCATCGTGCGCGCGGGCCGGCCCCGCCCGGCGCTGCGCCGGCGCGGCCCCACGCTCCTGCCGATCCAGCGCAGCACGCCGCTCTCCAGGGCCTCGCAGAGGAGCTCGCGGAGCGCCAGCGGGAAGGCCGGCGCCCGCGCGGCCCACCGGCGCGCGCCCGCCTCGTCGATGCAGCCGTCGAAGAGGCGGCGGACGAGGTCCTGGGCGCTCGCCGCGGGGAGCGGGCCGAGCGTGACCGTCGCGGCGGGGGTGATCGAGGTGAGCGGCGCGGGGAGCGGATCCGAGCGCCCGAGGCGGACCACGGCGCGGAGGCCGGTGCCCTTCTCCATGGCGATGGCGATCGCGTCGAGGCTCACGGCGTCGACCTCGGCGGCGTCGTCGACGGCGAGCAGGCCGAAGCGGGCGTCGGACGGGGCGAGCCACGCGGCGAGCACCTCGGCGGCGTTCCACGGCTCGACGCCCTCGCCGGCGAGGAGCCGCGCGAGCGCGGGCCGCAGCCGATCCGGGAGCACCGGCGCGCGGGCGCGGGCCTTCTCGGTGCGGGGCGCCGCGCGCGCGAGCGCGCGCCGGAGCGCGCCGAACGGCTCGCGCGAGGCGCCGATCGGCGCGACGAAGAGGCTGCGCGACGGCGAGAGGAGCCGGAGCAGCTCGAGGAGCAGCCGCGAGCCGCCGGCGCCGGCCTCGGCCCGGACGATCGCGAGGGAGCCGGGAGGCACGGCGAGCTCCGCGAGCTCGCCGTCGCGACCGAGCAGCGGCGGCTTGCACAGGCGCGCCACGCTCTCGACGACCTGCCTGCGCAGCGGCTGCTGCGCGTCGAGGCGCAGGCCGCGCACGCGGCGCGCGCCGTCGATGCCGCGGTGGAGGCCGAGGGTCATGAGCTCGCCGGAGAGCACGGCGGGGAGCGCGGGATCGAGGAGCACGTCGCCCGGGAGCGCGATGCGGGCGAGCATGACGGCGACGAGCAGCGGCTGCCCCCAGGAGAGCGCGGTGAAGCGGCCCGCCTCGCCGACGTAGGTCATCTCCCCCTGCGCGATGCCCGCGGCGAAGCGCGCGTCGGGGTGCACGGCCGCGTCCTCCGCGGCGAGCGCGGCGAGCAGCACGGCCTCCTCGATGTCCTCGGGGGAGAACTCGAACGAGAAGGTCTGCGCGCTCCAGGCGCACAGCGTGGCGCCGAGCGCCTCGGCGCGCTTCTTCAGCGCGAGCGCCCTCGCGAGGTAGGTCTCCTCGCCGCGCGCGGCCGCGCCTACGTCGCGCGGCGCGCTCCTGTGGCGCGACGGCGGCACCGCCGCGCGCAGCGCGCCGCGGCGGCCGGCCCACGGCACGACAGCGTCCGTGCTGTCCGGCTGCGAGAGGGCCGCAGTACCTCGAAAGGACACGACGATGCGCTCCGGCATTGCGGCGGCGAGTCTAGCGGGGCGCAGGGTGAACGTGGGGCTCGGCGATGAACGGCGCGCGCCGCGACCGCCGCTGTAGGATGGATCCTCGATGCTGTCTTGTTCCTGGCCTGCTTCCTGGCCTGCCCGCCGGCCGAGCTCTCGCCCGGCGCGCGCCGCCCTGCTCCTCGCCGCTGCGCTCGCGTCGCTCCCCTCCCCCGCCGCTGCGAACGGCGTCTTTCCGTCCGCGGACCAGATCGTGTTCGACCCGGCGGACCCCGCGCGCGCCGTGGCCCGGATGACGTACGGCCTGCTCACGACGGAGGACGGCGGCGCGAGCTGGCGCTGGATCTGCGAGGGCGCCGTTGGATACGACGACACGGGCGGCCAGGCGCCGCCCATCGCGGCGGCGGCGGGCGGCAGGGTGCTCGCCGCGCTGGGCGACGGGCTCGTGGTCGGCGCCGAGGGCGGCTGCGCCTGGACCGGCGCCGAGGAGCTCGCCGGGAAGGCGGTGGTCGATCTCTCCGTCCGGCAGGGCGACGCGTCGCACGCCGTCGCGGTCGCCGCGGGGGACCGGCACGTGCTCTGGGCGTCGCGCGACGGCGGCGCGAGCTGGGCGCGCGCGGGGTCGCCGCTGCCGGCTGGCTTCCAGGCGCGCACGGTCGATGTGGCGCCCTCGGATCCGCAGCGCGTGTACGTGAGCGGCCTCGAGAGCGCGGCCGGCTCGGTCAAGGGGGCGCTCGCGCGTTCGATCGACGGCGGCGAGACGTGGGAGACCGCGACGGTCCCGGGGAGCACGACGTCGCGCGAGCCCTACATCGCGGGGGTAGATCCGCTCGACGCCGACGTGCTCTACGTGCGGATCGCGAGCGCGCCGGGGCGGCTGCTCGTGTCGACCGACGGCGGCGCGTCCTTCGAGCCGGCGTTCGAGACGCAGGGCTTCGTGCGCGCCTTCGCGATCTCGCCGGACGGCGCGACGGTGGCGGTGGGCAGCGACATCGACGGCGTGTTCCGCGCGCCCGCGTCGACGCTCGCCTTCGAGCGGGTCTCGGGCATCGCGCCGCGCTGCTTCGCGTGGACGGAGGCGGGCCTCTACGCGTGCGCGAGCGAGTTCCTGGACGGCTTCACGATCGGCCGCTCGCTCGACGGCGGCGCGACGTTCGAGCCGCTGCTCCAGCAGGCGTGCCTCGGCGGCCCGCTCGAGTGCGCGGCGAGCACGGCGGTGGGGGCGCGCTGCCCGTCGGACTGGCCGCGCATCGCGCTGATGACCGGCCACAAGGATTGCTCGCCGGACGCCGGCTCACCTGCAGCCGGCAGCGGCGCCGGCGCGGGCGGCGCGGGCGGCGGGAGTGAGGCGAGCGGCGCGGGCGGCGCGGGCGGCGCGGGCGGCGCGACGGCGGTGAGCGGAGGAGGCGGCGCGAGCGCCGGCAGCGGCGCCGGCGCGGGCGGCGGGCCCGGGGTGCCGGGCGGAGGCGCCGCGCCGAGCGCCGCGGGCGGCTGCGGGTGCGGCGCTGCCGGCGCGGGCGCGGGCTGGGCAGGCGTGGTCGCCGTCGCGGGCCTCGCGGCGGCGACCGCGCGGCGGCGAGCCGCCGGCCGCGCTCAGTTGAGGCCGAGCGCGTAGCCCTCGACGCGCGCGAACGAGTATCCCGCCGCGAGCGCGCTCGCGGCGCGGCTCATCAACAAGGCACACATCCGGGACATGGGACCATGAACGATGGATTCCATGGGAAAGACTCCTGGACGAATGACGTTGGCGCGAGCCCGGGGCTGACGGCCACAGGTCGACGTGCGCTTTCTCGATCACGGCACGAGCCCTCTCGACACGAGCGCCGACGGCATGTTCGGCGTCAGACCTCGCGACGAGCGGGGCGATGAGCTCAGGGACTGCTCATGAAGCGCCGTCCGGCCGCGGCTCTGGCGCGTGGCCATACCGCGAGCTCGAGGCGGAGGCGAAACGGCATCACGAATAGAAGCTTGTCGAGGCGCGTACTTCGATGCAGGGCTGCGGCCGCTGAAGCTGCAATGCCAGAGGGCGACCCCGCGAACGACGCATTCGCACACTGCCCCAGCAAGGCAGATGCCGGGTCCGGTCGCTCATAACCCCGCGATTTCGAGCGCGCCGCCTGGTCGCCTCGACGCGATAAGGCCGGCCTCCGGCCGGCCAGGGCCGGCCGCCAAGGAGCGAGCGCTTCGTCAGGGCGAGATGACGATCCGCTTCGCGGCGCTCGCGACGTCGCCGTCCGGGTCCTCCAGGACGACCTCGACGTCGAGCGCCTGGCCCCGCACGGACTCCACCGAGAGGCCCCGATCCACCTGAAAGCGTATCCCGTAGATCTCGCAGCCGGCGTCCCCTGCCCTGCGCAGCGTGACCTGCGAGGTGAAGGGAGGCAGCTCGAACGCAAGCTCGGGGAAGCTGCCCCCCACCGTCAGGCGCGAGCCCATCTGACGGAGGCCCTCCACCCGCAGCGCGAGCCACACGTGGTGGCCCCCTTGAGGGCCCGCCTCGATCGGCACCACCTCGCCGTCCTCCAGCGGGGCAAACGCGCGCTCGCCCTGCCCGATAACGATCGCCGGGAGGTCCGATGACGGCGTCTTGCACGCATCTCTCGCCGACGCGATCCACGTTGGATCGTGGTCCGCGAGGGCGGACGGGGCGATGAAGGGGTCGACACACGCCCCCTCCGCGCAGGTCGCGCTGGCCGCGCAGGCAGCCGCGGAGCAGGCCTCGTCGAGCGAGACGGGCAGGAGCAGCGTTCGCCCGCTGACCGCGCGGGTCGCGGCCGTCCGCGTCACGACGGGCGACGCCTCGCCGTCGCGGAACGCCGCGACAGTCAGCGCGATCTCCGCGCCGTCATGCGCCGGCCCGACCGCGAGCTCCGCCGGGAGCGACAGCTCGCCCCCGCCATACGAGCGGCTCTCGGCGCGCGTGATGACGCCATCTACCTTCGTGGTGCTGTCGACGCGGTCGAGCTCGAAGCCGACCGCCATGTCCGTCGTGAGGCCGACCACGACGAGCGCGTCGGCGTCCTCGCTCGCGCAGCCTGCGGAGCACAGGACGAGCAGCGCGAGCAGCGCCCCGGGGGCCCTCCGCACGATCATCCGGCGACGGTCAACGCGAGGAGCGCCGGCGGCGCCGCGAGAACCAGCCTGCCGCCGCGGCGAGCGCGGCGAACGGGGCGGCCAGGGACGCCCCGCCTCGCGGGCTGTAGGCGCACATGCCGGCGGCGATGTCCCCGTCGATGCCGTCCGGACCGATGGTGACCTGCGCCTCGGCCTCCACGGCGATCCCTTGCTCGAGCAGCGCCTTCACGCACGCCGGGAGCTGCGATCCGGAGATGATGTACTCGCCTCCGCAGAAGAGCGCCCCGTCCCCGCTACAGGAACCCTCGCAGTTCGCGCGGAACTCGCGCTCGCACTCCTCGAAGATCTCGTCCTGGCAGGTGGTCTGGCAGTCCATGTTCGCGTCGGCCGTGCACGAGCCCCCGCAGCACTCGACGCAGTGCTGATAGCAGCCTCCGTCCACCGTCACGCACTGGGCGTCGCACTCGCTGTCGCAGTTCGCGTCCCACGTCGCGGCGCACTGCGCGGCGTCGGTGGCGCCGGAGCAATCCACGTCCCGGGTCGTGGTGCACTCGGCGAAGCAGTTATGAGAGCAGATGACGTTGACGCCGTTGTCGCAGTCCGTCTTGCACTGCGTTGTGCAGCTGTCCGTGCAGGTCGGCGTCGCGGAGAGGGAGCACTCCGTCTTGCAGACAGGCACGAGCTTCGTGGCGCACGCCGTCTTGTAGATCCCGAGCTCACTACAGCTCGCGGAGCACTCGGCCGTGACGCGCACTTCACAGTTCGACAGCCCCTCGAACCGGATGTTGCCGCACTCGTCAACACCGGCGCTCGCCGGGAGCGCGGCCGTCAGACCAAAGGTGATACCCATCAACGCAAGAAAACCGGTTCTTCGCATGGCGAGCCTTCCTTCTCAGCAGTGGTAAACACAAGATTCTACACAGGGGGCTTGCCATGGGAAGCGCCATTTCCCTTGCGCACATTCGAGACGCGCGGGGTGCATTCCGGGACACACACGAGCGCTCGTGTACGTGTGGAATCGTCCGTTGATAGGTCGTGCGTGAACGCCGGGCGACAGCGTGCCCACAGCGGTCCTCACGGAATGGATCCCTGGCGCCGTCGGCGCCTCGCGTCCCGGAGCCCCGGGCCTCGGGTCGCACCGCTGCGAGGCGCCTCGCCCCGGGAAATGGGCGAGGCGCCGGGCCCCGCTCCCCGGCAGAGGCGGCCGTTACCCGCCGCGGGCGGCGCCGCGGCGGGCTCGCGGGCTCAGTCGGCGGGCCAGGGGTTCGGCGGGTCGGCCGGCGTGTAGGGCTGCACGTTCGCCTCCGCCTCGATGAGGTTCGCGATGAACAGGTCGACGTAACGCAGGTCGTCCTCGACGTCCGGATCCGGGTTCGCCTCGAGCCACGCCTCGACGTTCGGGCGCAGCGCCTCCAGCGTGCGGCGCGCGGTGCGCGGGTCGGCGTCCGCGGCGAGCTGCGCGGCGAGCCTGAACCCCGCGTAGAGGTTCAGCATCACGAAGCCCTTCTCGACCGTGTCGTCCGAGAAATAACCGGCCTTGGGCGGCGCGTCGGGCGCGGTCGGCGCCTCGATGTCGACCTCTTGCGAGCGCGCCTCGCCGGTCAGCGGGTGCGTCCACGAGAGCTCCAGCGTGCCGACGGCGTGCGGATCGTCGACGCCGCTCTGGTCCTGCCTGGGCACGAGCTCGAGCAGGATGGCGCCGCCGCCGCCGCGCCGGCCGGAGCCGACGGGCTCCTCGGCGCTGGTCCGCCCGGCGAGGAAGAGGCTCGGGATGTGCACGGCGCCGCCGCGCTCGCCGGCGCTCCAGCCGTTCGTGCCGTAGGCGCCGCGCACCACGTAGCCGTCGCCCAGCGTGATATCGAGATCGACGTCGAGCGCCAGGGGCATGAGGAACGTCTTCACCTCCTCGGTGAAGACCTCCTCCACGGCCTTCGGGTCCTCCAGGAAGTAGAAGTTGCCCGCGCCGACCTCGCTGATCGCCCGCATCGCGCCGACGTCGAACTCGCTGCCGACGCCAACGGCGGTGACGCCGATCCCCATCTCCGCGTAGCCCGCCGCGAGCGACTCGAGCCGCTCGGGCGAGGTGAGCCCGGTGGTGGCCACGCCGTCGGACAGGAAGATCACGCGGTTCTGCCACGCCGGATCCAGGTGCCGCTCGGCGACTGCGAACGCGGTGAAGAGCCCCTCGTACAGGTTGGTCGACCCGCGCGCGGTGAGGCCCTCGAACGCCTCCGCGAGCGCTTCCCTGTCCGAGGCGTCCGCCTGCTCGAGGACGATCTCTGCGGTGTCCGCGTAACGGACGAGCGAGATCCGGTCGGCCGGCCCGAGGGCGTCGATCATCTCGACGAGCCCCGCTTTGACGTAGGTGATCGGGTCGCCTTCCATCGAGCTGCTCGTGTCGACGGCGACGACGAGGTGCAGCGGCGGCCGCTCGAGCGCGGCGAGGTCCACGGGCGAGTTCATCCCGATCTGGATGAGCGTGCAGGGCGACCCGCTGATCATGTTGCCCATGATCCCGAGCAGGCCGTGCATGCACACGTCCTCGCCACAGGTCGCGGCCGGGTAGTCGAGCTTGTGCTCGGCGAAGAAGCCGACGTCGTCGAGCGTGTCCGGCCCGGGGATCTCGCCTTCCTCGAGGATCTGGCGGAACAGACCGAAGTCCTGGGCTCCGCCCTGCGAGACGCCGACGCTGCCCGGGGGCACAGGCGCCCCGGGCGCGGCGAGCTCGCCAGAATCGGAGCTGTCCGCGCCGCAGCCGGCCGCGCCGAGCGCGACGGCGGCGCCCAGCGCGACAACATCATGGATTCGAAGCTTCATGGCGTGACCTCCTAGGGCGCCGCGTTGGCGGCGACCAAGACCGACTCGATCAGACGGGGTTCATCGAGGGGAGCGGTGAAGCACTCCGCGTCGCGTACGGGCATGTCGTCAGCGCGCACGAGGAGGAGCGTCCCGGCGCCTTCCTCGAGCTCCGCGCGCTCTCCGGCGCGCAGCGAGACGACCCCGGAGACGCCCTCGCCGAGCAGCGACGCCTCGAGCGGCACGACGAGGCTCCCGCACGCATCGTGGAACCCATCGCAGGCCTTGATCGGCGCGAGGTCGGCGGAGAAGTCGGGGGGCGCCTGCGTGCCGAGCATCGACCAGCGAGCGAGCACATTGCCTCGCAGCGCGAGCACGGCGTGCGTCTCGCTCTCGATGTGGATGCCGCGCGCGAACGCCTGCGCGTTGCGCGGGAGCTCCGGGTAGCTGCCGCCGTCGATCGCGACGGGCTTCACGCGGAGGATGTCGCCCTCGCGGAACGGGATCGCCTCGGCAGGAACGCAGAGGAAGAAGGTCTCGCCGCGCTCGAGCTCGAGGGCGTGACAGCCGTCCGGAGACGACGTCACGCTGGCGAGGACCGCTGCCTCGGAGACGGGCAGGGTCCAGTCGAGCCTCTCCTCGGCCGAGGCGCTGCACGCGTCCGCGGGCGGCGAGGCCTCGAGCGGCGGCGCCGGGAACACCGCCGGATGCTGGGCGAGCTCCAGCCTGGCCCCGGCGCGCTGGAGGGCGATCATCCGATCGGCCGGCGGGTTCGCCGTCGACGTGGAGAGGACCTGCTCCGGAAACTCCGCCGCGGACCACGCGAGCAGCGTGAGCGGCAGCCCGTCGGCGTCGATCAGGTAGGCGTCGCACCCCGCGTTGCCCAGCGGGAGCGCGCGGCCCGGCTGGATGAGCCAGGTCTCGGCGTTCGCGAACAGATCGCGCGAGAGGGCGCTCGTCGGGTCGGCGAGCACCACGCCGCAGTCGACCCGGACCGACTCGCGGAGCCGGCGCACGCGGATGAGCTGCTCGGTCTCGGTCGTGTTGCCGATGACGAGCGACGCCAGCTCCTGCGGATCCGGCGGCACGCACCCGTCGATCCCGTCGCATGGCTCCGGCGCGCGGCTCGTGGCCACGCACGCGAGGCTGCCCGCCATCAGCGCGAGGCGGTGCGCGACCGGCCGCTGCGCGGGCCCGGGCCGCCGCGCGGCCTCGCCGAGCACGCGGTACGACACGAGGAGCGCGGGTAGCGCGATGAGGTCCGTCGGATCGACGGTGATGCGCCACGGGAGCGGCGTGAGCGCCATGAGCCCCTCGGCCGCGCGGGCGGCCTCCGGAGCTAGCTTGATGGCCGAGAAGACGGCGCCGGTGACAAGGTGCGCGCCGAGGAAGGCGCGGCGCGACGACGCGCGGAGCAGCGCGGCGAGGACCGCGGGCGCGACCAGCAGCCCGGCGAAATCGCTGAGCTTCCCGGTCAGCCATCCGGGGAGCAGGCCGGATCCCTTGAGGGCGTGATCGTTGAGGACGAGGAGCGCCAGGGCGCCTAACCACAAGGGGTGAAGGAGCGATCGGTACGAGCGCGGATCTCGATGCATCAGAGCTATCCCTCCGTGCGCTGAGCGGCCGGCACGGGTGGCCAAGCAAGCAAGCGGCTTGCTGATGGCCGGCCCCACAGCAAGCGACATACCCGGAAGGAATATGAATTAATTCAAATAGTTATAACACGATATCGCGGCGCGCCCCTGACGTCGATGTCAGCCGGACGGCTGCGCGTCGCGCCGAGCGGTCTGCTGGCGGGGGTCTGCCGGCGGCGGTCTGCTGGCGGGAATCTGCCGGCGGCGGTCTGCTGGCGGGGTCTGCCGGCGACGGTCTGCTGGGCGGGGATCTGCTGGCGGGGAGCGGCGTCAGGGCGTGAGGACTACCTTGACGCAGTCTTCGAGCTTCTTGTTGAAGACCTCGTAGCCGTGCGGGGCGCGCGAGAGCGGCAGGCGGAGGGTGATGATGTCGTCCGCCCGCAGGTGGCCTTCCTCGATGTGCTTGAGGATCTGGTCGACGTAGTTGTGCGCCGGAGCCTGGCCGGCCCGGAGCCTGAGGCCCTTGTCGAAGAACTGGCCCAGCGGGAAGTTGTCATAGGGCACGCCGTAGACGCCCACGACCGGCACGACCCCGCCCCGGCGCACGGCGCTGAAGGCGAGCTTGAGCGCCGATATCGTCCCGACCTGGCCGTGAATGACGTTGGCGGCCTTCTCGAGGACGGTGCGGTGCGCCTCCATCCCGACGGCGTCGACGCACACATCCGCGCCGCGCCCGTCCGTCATGGAGCGGATCGCCTCGACGGCGTCGACCTTCTCGAGGTTGATCGTCTCGGCCTGGGCGACGTCGCGGGCCTTCTTCAGACGGTACTCCTCCCGATCGACGCCGATGACGCGCCCCGCCCCGCGGAGCCAGGCGCACTTCATGGCCGCGAGGCCGACCGGCCCACAGCCGAACACCGCGACCGTCTCTCCGCCTTTGAGCTCGGCCCACTCGATCGCCGTCCAGCCGGTGGGGAGGACGTCTGTCGTGAAGAGGACCTGCTCGTCGGTGAGCACCTCGGACACCTTCCGCGGCCCGAAGTCGGCGTAGGGGACTCGGACGAACTCGGCCTGACCGCCGTCGTAACCGCCATAAAGGTCCGTGTACCCGAAGAGGGCGGCCCCCTTGCTCTCGATCACGCCGCCCTCGGGGCCGTAGTGCTTGGGATTGGAGCGCTCGCAGTGGACGGGGAGCTCCGCCTGACAGAAGAAGCAGTGTCCGCAGGCGATGGGGAACGGGACAATGACCCTGTCGCCCTTCTTCACCTTCGTGACCAGCGGGCCGACCTCTTCGATGACACCCATGAACTCGTGGCCGAGCACCATGGGCTTCGGCTGGGGGAAAAAGCCGTTGTAGATGTGGAGATCGGAGCCGCAGATCGCGGTCGCGGTGACGCGCACGATGGCGTCGGTGGGCTCTTCAATCCTGGGATCCGGGACCTCTTCGACACGGACGTCGGAAGGTTTGTGAAAAACAAGGGCCTTCACGATACCTCCTCTTCTGGTGAAACATCGGTATCGGGCGATCGACGGCTCTACCCGGTCGAGCCCAAGCACGAGAACAGCGGGACCGCTGCGTTGGTCCGCAGGTCGCACAAAACGAGCCATGGGGCATGGCTGCGCTTGTGGACGGAAGCGGACGGAAGCGGACGGAAAAGGAACGGTTGCGGCGAATTCCGATGTGGCGCGGTGCCCCAGGGTGGCGGTTTGTCTCGGAGTCGCGCAGGCCAGCGGCGAGCCGGGCCCGTCTGCTGCACATTCGCTGATCTTCGCCCGCCCGTCAGCCGCTCATTCGCCCATCGTCGCCTGCCCGTACGCCGCCCCTCCGCCGATCTCCGCCCGCCCGTCTGCCGGCCACTTCGCGACTCGGGCGGCCCCTCGTCGGCGACCCGCTGGCACCCCGGCCCGCGACGATGTCTACTCCTCCCCGATGCTCCCCTCCTCCCGCGAGCCGCTCCTCGGCGCGAGCTTCGTCCGCGAGCTCGAGGTCCTGCAGCGGCGGCTCGACGTCCGCGCCCGCTCCGGCGGCGTCGGCGAGCACCTCGCCCGGCGTCGCGGCGGGTCGGCCGAGTTCAAGGAGCACCGCGCCTACGCCCCCGGCGACGACATGCGGCGCATCGACTGGGCCGCTTACGCCCGCACGGGCGAGCCGGTCCTCAAGCTGTTCCGGGCCGAGGAGGACGTCATCGCCCGCATCGTCTGCGACGCGTCGGCGTCCCTCGATTTCGGCGAGCCCACGAAGCTCGACGCCGCCCGGCGGCTCGCGGCCGCGATCGGCTACATGACGCTCGCGCGCTCCGAGCGCGCGCAGCTCTTCGTGGCGGGCGACGGCCTCGCGCGCGAGCACCCGCCCGTGCGCGGGCGCGCCGGGCTCGCGGCGCTGCTCCGCGCCCTCGACGGCGTGAGGGCGGCCGGCGGGACCCACCTCACCCGCGCCATCGACGCCGTGGTGCGGCAGAGCGCCCGGCCCGGCCTGCTCTGCGTCCTCTCCGATTTCTTCGATCCGGGCCCCGTCACCGCGGCGCTCGGGCGCGCGGCGCAGGCGGGCCACGACGTCGCCGTCGTCCAGGTCGTCGCGGCCGAGGAGCTCGCGCCGGGCCTCGAGGGCGACCTGACGCTGGAGGACGCCGAGACCGGGACGCTCGTCGACGTGACCATGGACGCCGCGGCCCTCGCCGCCTACGCCGCGCGCTTCGCCGGCCTCTGCGAGGCGCTGCGCGCCTGGGCGCGCCGCCACGGGGCGACGTACGTGCGCGCGCGGAGCGACGAGCCGCTCGAGGGCGCCGTCCGCCGCTTCGTCTCGAGGAGCGTCGACTGACGTGGCCGCGCCGCTCGCACAGGCCTCCGCGGGCCCTCCGCTGACGCTGCTCGCCCCCGGCGGCCTGTGGCTGCTCGCGCTGCTCGGCCCGCTCGTCCTCCTCTACATCCTCAAGATCAAGCGCAGCCGCCGCCGCGTCCCCTCGACGTGGCTCTGGGCCGCGGCGCAGCGCGACCTCATGGCGCGCGCGCCGTTCAGGCGGCTCATCGCCCAGCTGCCGCTCATCTTGCAGGCGCTCGCGCTCGCGCTGCTCGCCCTCGCCCTCGCCCGCCCCGCCTCGCGCGGGCGCGCGTTCACCGGCGACCACGTGGCGCTCCTCCTCGACACGAGCGCCTCGATGTCCGCGGCCGCGCGCACGCCGTCCGGTGAGGCGACCACGCGCATCGAGCTCGGAAAGCGGCTCGCGAAGGATCTCCTCTCCGGCCTCACGCCGGGCAGCGACGCGCTGATCCTGGAGGCGGGGCGCGACGCGCGCCTCGTCGCGGCGCTCGATCGCGATCTCGTCCGGCTCAAGGCGGCGATCGACCCCATCGCGGCGCGCGACGTGGAGGGCGACCTCGGGGCCGCTGTCGCGCTCGCGGTCGATCGGCTCCGGCAGCTCGGCGGCGCCCGCCGGATCGTCGTGATCACCGACGGGAACCTGGCCCGCCCCGCCGCGCTGCGCGGCGTGTCGCTCCCGCTCGAGGTCATCACCGTCGGCGACACGGTGGACAACGCCGCCATCGTCCGCGTCGACGTGCGCTCCGGGAGCGGGCCCGCGGGCGCGGCCGCCGCGAGCGACGCGGACGCGCTGCGACCGGAGCCCCGCGAGGAGGTGCAGGCGTTCCTCGTGGTCGCGAACTTCGGGGCGCAGCCGCGCGATCTCTACGTGACGATGCGGCAGGACAGCGCCTCGGACGTGCTCAGCTCGCGGCGCGTGCTGGTGAAGCCGGGCGAGCGCCTGCCCGTCGTGCTCACGTTCCGCCCGTCGCCCGGCGACTACCGCAAGGGGCTCCTCTTCGAGCTCTCGCCGCGGGACGCGATGCCGCTCGACGACGTCGCCTACGGCCGTGTGCCAGCGGGCGACAAGCTCCCTGTGTTCCTCGCGTCGGGCGGACCGGCTCAGAGCGGGACGCCGGGCGCGACGGCCGGCGGCAGCTCCCCGTGGCTGGCGCGGGCGCTCGCTTCCGATCCGATGACGTCGGTCACCTCGGGCTCGCTCGCGGATCTCCTGGGGACGCCCGCGCTCGATCCTGACACGTTCGTCGTGATCGACGGCGCCTGCCCGCCCGACCCGCCGGGCGGCGATCTGCTCATCGTGAACCCGCCGCCAGGGCGCTGCTTCGGCACGCTCGTCGGCCGCCCCCTCGATCGGCCCACGCTCACGTCGTGGGACACGGCCGACCCGCGGCTGCGCTTCCTCACGCTCGACGGCGTGCACCTCCGCGCCGCCTCGTCGCTCGAGCCCGAGGCCGCGGCGCAGGCGCTGATCCGCGCGCAGGAGGGCACGGTGGCGGCCGACATCTCGACCGCCTCGCGGACCGGCACGCTGCTCGGCTTCGACGTGGGCGAGAGCGACTGGCCGCTCAAGGCGTCGTTCGTGCTCTTCGTGCGCAACCTGCTCGAGCAGGCGCGCGCTCACCGCGCCCACGGCATCACCGGCCCCGCGCGCACCGGCGAGCCGCTGCGCGTGAGCGTCCCGGCCACGGCGCGGGATCTCCAGGCGATCGGCCCTGCCGGCGAGCGGCTCGACGTGGCGCAGCGGGCCGGCGTCGCGGTGATCGCCGAGACGCCGCGCGCGGGCCTGTACCGGCTCGCCTGGCAGGGACCGCAGGCGGGATCGGTCGTCGTGCCGGCAAACCTCACGAGCGTCGCCGAGAGCGATCTCACGCCGAGGCCGGTCGTCGCGGAGGGCGGCGGCGAGGTCGCGGTCTCCAGCGCGGCGGGGCAGCCGGACGCCCACGTCGAGTGGACGTGGCTTCTGGCGCTCGCGGCGCTCGCCTTCGTGGTCGTCGACGTCTGGTACTTCACGCGCGTGCCCCGCCCGGTGCGAGGCCACGACAGCCCTGCGGCCTAGCTAGGGCGCGTCGACCCAGATTGGGTAGCCGCCACGGCGGTCTCGACCTGGACAGTTCAGACGCCCTCACGCGCTCCGGACATTGAAGGCCGTCGCAGATTTATTCGTCGTCTTGGCAGATTTCCTGCCCGTCTGGATAGTCGCTGGCTCCTTATCACACAGGCGCTGCGCGCAAATGATGCATTACGCCCGTAACGCGAAGAAAGAACTCATCCGCGAGTGTCCCGTCCATGCCTGCGCCGTCAGGCCACTGGGCGCGCCGCAGGACCAACGGGGAAGGGAGCAGAGCGCGTCCTCCGCAGCCCTCCAGGGACGTCGGACGCGCGCAGGCGCCGGATGGACGGATTGCCAGCGATCCACCACGGTCGGTTACGGAGGAGGGGACATTGAAGACTAGATTCTTGATGCATAGCGTGCTCGCCACCCTGGCTGCGGCAGGATGTACGGGCGATATCACCGGCGGGGCGGGCGGCCCGGGGACCGAAGACGACCTTGCCGGCATCGCAGGTCCGTCGGATCCGGGCGCGCTCCGTCCTGTCGTGCGCGTCCCGCGGGCTCTCTTCGGCGCGAGGAACGACGCGGAGCACCTCACTTACCCCGAGGCCACGCCGGCCGAGCGCCGCTTCCTGGACCCGGATGACCCGAACAGCCCGCTCCACTTCTTCATCACCATCCACACGCGAGAAGAGGGCGTCGGGCCCATGTTCAACCAGCCGAGGTGCCTCGGGTGCCATCTGAACTCGGACGACATCGAGAGAAACCAGTCCGAGGCGCTCGGCAGGCTCTGGAGCCCGCCCGCCGACCTCAACTTCGAGAGCACTCCCGTCTCCCGCGCCGGACGGCAGGGCGTGACCGACTACTCGGAGATCTCGCGCTCGCAGCCGCCGCCAACCGCCTCGTTCACGCTCTTCGGCGACTTCAACGTCATCACCGGCAGGTTCGATCCGCTCACGCAGTTCGGCGGACCCATTCAACACGTCAGGTCCGTCCCGCTTTGCGAGATCGACACCATCCCGCCCGAGTCCATCGATCCGAACTTCGCGGGCGGCGCGGATCCGGTCACCGGGATCAGCGACCTCGGGTTCGTGCGGGCGGTGGGCGAGCGGGCCGCTCCGCCCTATATCGGGCGCGGTCTGATGGAGGCTGTCTACGCCGGCGATATCCTAGCCAACGAAGATCCAGAGGATGTCGAGGGCAGCACGTCGTCGCTCCCGCCATCCCCGGATTCGCGCCTCTGTGCGAACGACTGCATCTCCGGGAGGCACAACGAGAACCGCGCCGATCTCGCGTTCGTCGGAGGCGACTCCGAGGTGCGGCTCTCGCGGTTCGGGCTGCGGGCGGCGGGGCCGACGCTCCTTCAGTTCGACGTCGGCGGCACGCAGGGGGAGATCGGGCTCACGAGCCCCTTCCTTCCGACCGAGCAACCCCTGAACCCGGAAAACCAGGGCCGAGGTTGCGACGTCGTCCCCGATCCGGAGCTCACCGCCGAGACCGTGGAAGATTTGCGCACACTCCTGCGCCTGCTCGGGATCCCTGACGTTGCGTCCGAGCTGCTCGAACCCACGCCGTCGACGCCGCTCGCCGCCGACATCCAGGCAGGCGCGAGGCTCTTCGGCGTCGATCTCGAGGCGTTCCGCAGCCGCATGGTGCCCGGAATGACACCGACGAATTTCGGCGACCCGGACGCCGACCGCGGCATCGCAGCGGACCGGAAGCTCAACTGCGTCGGTTGTCACATCCCGATCATGAGGACGGGGAGATCGCCGGCGAGGGTGGGCGGCGAGCTGCTCAGCAACCGCTGGGCGCCGCTGTTCTCCGATCTGCTGATCCACGACATGGGCAAGTTCCCGTTCGTCCGCGAAGAGGCGCTTAGGCCGGCCCCCTACCCCGGCATCAGCCGCAACCTCGCCGACTTCGCGCTGCCCGACCAGGGTCGCGCGATGGGCAACGAGTGGAGGACGCCGCCGCTCATGGGCATCGGCAAGACGGGCGCGCCCTTCCTGCACGACGCGCGGGTGTTCCTGAACTTCCTCCGGCCGGCCGAGACCGTGGCGAGCTACGCGGGCGCCGTCAACGAGAGGCTCGTGATCACGAACCTCGAAGACGCGCTCCTGGCCACCATCGAGCTCCATGATCTGCCGTCGCCGCCGGCCAACGCGCATGGCGAGCCCGACGACTCACTCTGCCCGAGGCCGACGCTCGACATCGCGGAGTACGACATCTGCCGCCGGAGCAGCCCGAACCGGAGCGAGGCAAAGAACGTGATGGAGAGGTGGCGCCGCCTGAGCCGTGAAGAGCAGCTCCAGGTCGTGAAATTTCTCGAAGCACTCTGAAGAGGCAGCCGCGAAGCGGACGCGGGCTCGGGCCGAGAAGACAAGCCTAATGGCAGGCCGCCTGCTCGCCGTGAGACCGGCCCCGGTGCAGCCGGTGCCCCCGGCGGCGCGACGACCACCGGCGGCTCGGCCGGCCTCGCTCTTCCACCCATGAAAAGCGTGGCGTTATGCCACAACTCACGGGCGCGCTGGCCTCCTCGCGCGGGAGCCACTCCCCCTCGAGCGACACGCCGCGCACATCCTCCCGGACGCCCCGCGCCCTCAGCCACGCGGCGAGCGCCTCGCCGAGCTCGCGCATGCTCGACCAGCGCAACGACGGCTCCTTCTGCAGCCCGCGCTCCACGATCGCCCAGAGCTCCGCGTCGAGGCCACACGTATCGACCAGGGACGGCACCGCGTCCTGCAGGACCGCGCGCAGGCCGTCCAGCGCGTTCCTCGACGAGAACGGGGGCCGGCCCGAGAGCAGCTCGTGCAGCATCGCGCAGAACGACCAGATGTCGGCGCGGCGATCCACCGTGGGCAAGGCCAGCGCCTGCTCCGGCGGCATGTAGTCCGGGGTCCCGAAGACCTCGAAGCTCGCCGACGCCTGGCTCTCCTCGCGCTCCGAAACCAGCTTCGCGACGCCGAAATCGACGACCTTCGGCTGCAGCCGGCCGCCGCCTCGGCGCACCAGCATCACGTTGTCCGGCTTGAGATCGCGGTGGACGACCCCCTTCTCGTGCACCGCATGCATCGCGCCCGCGACCGGCAGCAGCAGCGCGATCGCCCGCTCCGGCGCCATCCTCCCCTCGCGCATCAGCACGCTCCTCAGCGACTCGCCCTCGATGAGCTCCATCACCAGGTAGGGATCGCCCTCGGCCGTCTCACCGAGGTCGAACATCCGAACGACCTCCGCATGGTTCAGCCGGCCCGCGGCGCGCGCCTCGCGGAGGAAATAGTCGGTGAGCTCCGCCGACCGGAGCTCGGGCCGCATCAGCTTGAGCGCGACCTCCGATCCGACCACGACGTTCGTCGCGACCCAGACCGTGCCCATCGCCCCCTCGCCGATCTTGCGGACCAGCCGGTACTTGCCCGCGACGAGATCCCCCTCCTGGTAGTGCACGCTGCACTGGGGCTCGCCGAACCCCTCGTCGAGGTCCCATGAGCTGTCGTCCGAGGTGTTCCAGGCGTCCGTGGTCTCGATGCGCGACATGATCTCTCCTGCCCCCGGCTGCGCGGCCTCGCCGCCCGTGTCCGCGCTCAAGCAGACAACGTGCCATCCTTGACAAACTTGGAAATGTGGACAGGAGGCGCCAAAACGCCGCCTGTAATCCGCTTGAAACCGACAGATGACGCCGCACGGCTGCCCCGATGGGGCAGTCGGCCACACCCGCCGAAGCGGCGTGCCCGGGGCGCCGCAAAGATGATTTACTGCGGCTCCACCGCATGCGGACCGAACGGAGGCCTCCCTGAATCCGGCGGCCGCGCTGCGCGCCCTGCCCTACGCCGCCACGCTGGCCGGCGCGCTCGCCTTCGCCGCGGTGCTCCGCCTCGCCATCCGACACGGTGCGCTCCGCCGCCCGATCCTCCTCGCCTGGATGATCGCGGGCGCGCTCCCGGCGCTCCACGTGGGCCTGGTCTGGTGCGGGCTGCTCTCGGGCGCCCACCTCCGGCTCGCGCGGCCGTGGGGCGCGCTGCTCGCGGCCGGCGCCACGTCGTTCGTCGCGCTCCGGTACCTCGGGCTCGCGCTCGCCTCGGCGCGCGCCCGCGGGCAGGGGGTGTGGCGCGCGCGGCTCGGTGACCTCCTCACCCCCTTCGCGGCGTTCGCGGCAGCCATGGCCGTGGCCGGGCCGGAGATTGGCCGGCCGCTCGACCGGCTCACCGTCCTGGTCGCCATCGATCGCAGCCGCTCGATCGACCTCGTGCCGCGCGCCGACCAGCGCGTCGCGCAGGAGCTCTCCGTCGCCGAGCTCGGCATGCGCGAGGACGACCGGATCGCCACCATCGCGTTCGCCGCCGGCGCGGCCACCGAGGATCCGCCGCGCCCGCGCTCGCAGCTCCCCGCCCCGCAGCGGGTCGCGCTCGGCCGGGACGGGACGGACCTCGCCGCGGGCATCCGGCGCGCCCTCGCCGAGGTGCCGCCCGACTCCGCGGCGCGCGTCGTGCTGATCACCGACGGGGTCGCCACCCGCGGCGACACGATGGCCGCGGCCGCGGCCGCCGTCGCCGCCGGCCTGCCGATCGACGTGCTCCCGCTGGAGCAGCGGCGGGTCCCCGACGTCCGCGTGGTCGCCCTCCGCGCGCCCACGCGGGCCGACGAGGGCGAGGCGCTCGATCTGCGGCTCGTCACCTCGTCGCCGTCCCCGGCCGAGGTCGAGATCCGCCTGCGCCGCGACGGCGAGCTCATCGCCCGCGCCGACGCCTCGATCGCCGCGGGGGAGGACGTGCTGCGCATCCGCGAGAAGGCGCCGGGGCCGGGGCTGCACCGCTACGACGTCGAGATCACCGCGAAGGATCCGCGGCTCGACGGGGCCGCCGAGGACAACGCGGCGAGCGCGTTCCTGCGCGTGCGTGGGGCCGCGGTCGCGCTTGTGCTGGAGGGCGACGCCGGGCAGGGCGCGTTCATCGCGCGGGCGCTCGCGGACGGCGCGTTCCGGGTGGACGAGGGCGGCCCGGGCCGCGTCCCGGCCGACCTCGGGGAGCTCGCCGGCTACGACGTGGTGGTGCTCAGCGACATCCGCGCGGACGCCCTCTCGCCGGGCCAGATCGACGCGCTCGCGAGCTACGTCCGCGACCTCGGCGGCGGCCTCATCCTGATGGGCGGCGACCGGAGCATGGGGCCGGGCGGCTACGCGCGGACGCCGCTCGAGGAGGTCTCGCCCGTCTCGTTCGACCTGAAGCAGGAGCGCCGGCGGGCGAGCCTGGCCGAGGTGATCGGCATCGACATCTCCGGCTCGATGGCGGCGAGCGCCGGCGCCCACACGAAGCTCGAGCTCGCCAACGAGGCAGCGGCCCGCTCCGCGTCGCTGCTCGGCCCGGGCGACCGGCTCGGCGTCGCGCACGTGGACACGGCGGTGCGGTGGAGCGTGCCGCTCGGGCCGGTCGTGGACAAGCCCGCGATCGACAAGGCGATCCGCGCCGTGGGCCCGGGCGGCGGCGGCATCTACGTCGACATAACGCTCGAGGCGGCCTACCGGGCGCTCGACCGCGAGGCCGTGAACCTGAAGCACGTGCTGCTCTTCGCCGACGGGTCGGACGCGGAGAACATGGGCCCTTGCCGCGCGATGGTGGAGGCGGCGGTGCGCCGCGGGATCACGACGAGCGTCGTGGCGCTCGGCCAGGGGAGCGACGTGCCGGAGCTCGAGATGCTGTCGCGCCTCGGGAACGGCCGCTTCTACCTCGTCGAGGACGCCGCGCGGCTGCCCGCTGTGTTCACCCAGGAGACCATCCTCGCGGCGAGGAGCGCGATCGTGGAGGAGCCGTTCCACGTCGCGCTGGGCGCGCCTTCATCGATCACCGCCGGCGTGCCGTTCGGCGAGGCGCCGCCGCTCGCGGGCTACGTGGTCACCATCCCGAAGAGCCGGGCGACGGTGCTGCTGTCCGGGCCGGAGGGCGATCCGGTGCTCGCGGTGTGGTCGGCGGGGCTCGGCCGGGCGGCAGCGTTCACGAGCGATCTGAAGGGCCGCTGGGGGGCGGCGTGGACGCGCTGGCCCGGCGCGGCGCGGATGATCGCGCAGGCTGCGCGCGACGTGACGCGCAAGGCCGAGGACCCGCGGGTGCGCCTCGAGGCGGACGCGTCGGGCGGCGAGCTGTCGGTGCGGGCGAGCGTGGTCGGCGACGACGGGCGGGCGCAGTCGTTCCGCCGGCTGGTGGTGCACGTCGCGGGGCCCGACGGCTTCTCGCGCGAGCTGCCGCTCGAGGCGACGGGCGCGGGGGCGTACACGGCGACGCTGCCGCTGTCGCGGCCGGGGACCTACGTCGCGGTGGCCCGGGACGAGCTCACGGGGGAGGCCGTCGGGACCACGGGCGCGGCGATGACGGCCGGCGAGGAGCTGCGCCCGACGGGCAGCGATCTGGCGCTGCTCGGGCGGATCGCGGAGTTCACCGGGGGAAAGCGGCGCGACACGCTCGCGGGCATCTTCGAGGACCGGGCGTCGAGGCGCTTCGCGTACCGGGACGCGACGCCGCAGCTCGTGCTCTTCGCCGCGCTCGCGCTGCTGCTCGCCGTGGCCGCGCGGCGGCTCGCGCTCCCGGAAGCGATGGGGGCGTGGGCCGCGCGGGCCGGGGAGCGGCTGCGGGCGAGGCGGTGGGGGGGCGCGGTGGAGGCGGCCGGCGCGGGCGCGACCGTGGGGGCGCTGCTGTCGGCGCGGGAGCGGGGGCGGGAGCGGCGCGAGGGCGCGCAGGAGGGGCCGGGGGGGCGCGGTGACGGGGGCGGCGAGCGCGGCGAGCGAGGGCCGGCGGGGACGGCGCCCCCGCGGAGGCCGGCGCAGCCGGGAGCGGCGCAGCCGGGAGCGGCGCAGCCGGGATGGGCGACGCCGCCCCACGGGCCTGCGCAGCCGGCATGGACGGCGGAGCAGGCGGCCGCGCAACCGGATCAGCGCGGAGCGGCCGGCGCGCCGGCGGCGGGCCAGAGCACGCACGGGACAGCGGCCCCCGCAGCCCACGAGCCGGCGCGCGAGGAGCGGCAGCTCACCGCCGCGGAGAAGATCCTGGCGCGGCGCCGCGGGCGCCTGTGACATGGCCTGTCGCCCCTCGCGACACGGATCAAGAGCGCTCTCGACGGCGCGCGGGGAGAGGCGGTATCCGCCGGGAGCCGTCGATCAGAGCCGCGTCGCCAGAGCTCATCCCCGGTTCATGAGAGAGGAACCAGAGAAACGCGCAGGACACAGAGGAGAGAACAAGGAACCCCTGTTTCCATTGCGCCGATCACAGCGGGACCTCGATCACGTCCTCGCAGGTGAACTCGACGGCCAGCGCCGCCGCGGCGTCGGCTTGCACCCTGGCGCACGTGCTGGCGCAGAGCTCGATCGCCGTCGGATTCGCGGGGTCATTGTAGCGCCATGCGCCCTCGGCCGCGCATTCCTGATCATACACGAGGGTCGTCGGGGTGTTGCCCGCGCCGCTCGTGTACGTCACGTTGACCTTCTGCTTGTCGAACGTCCTCCCATCGGGCGCCGCCGGGATCCCGATCGTGCAGGAGATCGCGGTCCCGCGGATCTGGTCGATGGCCGCCTTGAACGTGGCTGCGGTCTGCGCCGGGTCGCCGGTGTCGATGATGAACGCGTCTCCCGTGCCGCCCGCCTCGGCGATCTCCTGCAGGTTCTCGACGCTCTCCGGCGCGCCGTCCACCGGCGGGTTCGCGACGCCGACCACGTAGGTCGCGATGTTGTTCTCGCGCGCCGCCTGGACACGCCGCACGACGGCCTCGATCGTGTCCGCCCGGTCGTCGCACAGCTGCGGGTAACCGTCGGTCACGAGCACAACCGCGTACTTCCCGGGGTTCTGCTGCCGCGCCTCCTCGATGAAATCGACCGTGCCTTCCACCACGAACGCCGTCGGCGTGCCCATGCGCCAATCATCATCGTCGCGGGGCGTGACGTCATCGATCGCCTCGCCGAACGCCGGAGAGGGCAGCGGCGTCATCTCGACATCCGGGTTCGAGTACGCGCGGGCCGAGCACATCCGCCGCCGGTCGGAGCCGGGGAAGAACGTGAGCGACGCCATGAGCCCGGCGGACTCGGGATCCGAGAAGAACTGCTTCGTGGCGGCGACGACGGGATCCCACTTGAGCGTCTTGTCGTGCCAGGGCTCGTCGTTCATTCCCATGCTGCCCGACACGTCGAAAGCAAAGGCAAGGTACACCTGTTGAAGCCCGGCTTCGGACTGCTGGGTGGCGCACGCCTGCCCTGCGCCCGTCGAGCCAACGGTGCTGTTGCCGCCCGCGCCGGAGGTACCGCCCGGGCCAGCACCGGCGCCCACACCGATATCGCCGGAGCCCGTCGAGCCGGTCGGCGAGCTGCCGCTGCTCTGCGAGCTACCGCCGCTCTCGCTGCTGTCCGAGGCCCCTCCGCACGCCGCGCCGACCAGAGCCACCGTCGACAAAGCAATGGCCATCGTAAGCAATCTCATGGTCTAACTCCTCTTGAGCCCGTGCCAGCGCCTTCGCCGGCGCGATAGCAACCAGAATCGAGGAGGCCTCCGGAGACGGCACCTGCCGGACCACCCTTGCTGAAACTCCGGGACCAGTGTGGAGTATAACCGAGAAAGCTACCCTTTGGGTGACATATGCGTGAAAAAGAGACCGCGTCGGTCGCGACGATCACAGCGCAAGATATCCTCGCGCACGCAACGCGCCTGTACGCTCGTGTACTCGAGGGTCTCACACCAGGGCGTCATGGGAGCTCAGCGCGTGTCAGCGCGTGTCAGCGCGTGTCAGCGCGTGATCGACGAGCTGGCCCACGGGGTGCGACGCCGTGTTGCCCATCTGCCGCGAACCACGGTCCGGGCAGAGGCCGCGCCCCTGGGAGGAGAAAGCGTTCAGGAGGGCCCCGCCCGATCTGTGGTGTGCATCGAGGAGCGAGAAGGACTGCAATCGTCGCTCGGCGGGTTCGCGCTATAAAGCGAGATCGGTCCAGCGTCGGCGTAACACCGCGGCGCGAGGCGCGCGAGCGCTCCGCTCTTCGGGTGCGGCAGCGCGTCCGGGCCCCCGTCGATTGGATGGGTCTGGAGACGTCGCTCGCTGACCGGGCGCCTGGGTGTTACGCGAGCGCTCCCCCGGCGTGCGCCGGCGCGCCCGGGTGCCCCGGCGAGAGCCCGAGGCGTTGCCGCACCTGCGCGAGGCCGACGCCCACGCCCCCCGCGGCGAGCGCGAGCGGCCAGGGTTTCCCGGTCTTCTGCCCGATGAACGCGCGCACACGCCCCACGTCCTCGAGGACGGGCGTCAGCTGAGCCGGGTCGGTGAAGTTGTTCACGAACGCATTCGCGAGCGCCTGTTGCCTGCTCGTGTTGTCTGCCCGCCCATCGCTGCCGTATTGCGCGAAGAGGAGGTGAGCCATCCCGGGCGAGACACCTGCGAGGAGGAGGTTGTTGAACCTGTCCGTGGGCCCGCCGTGCCGCGCATAGAAGCGCTCGAAGGTGCGCGTCATCCATCCGGCGTCGAAGAAGCGCTCGCCGTGCTCCACGATGCACTCGACCAGGTTGCGCGCCATCTTGTTGCCGTTGTTGGCGCCCTGGCCGCCGACCGGGTCGAGCGACATCGCCGTGTCGCCCAGCGGCGTCACGATCCGGCCGGAGGGCAGCCGCCCGACGGGCTTGCGCACCGCCGGGACGACCCGGCCGTTCTGCCACCCGTGCCTGTCCGACAGCTCGGCGTTCCTGAACCATTCATGGTCCCACGGGATGAACTCTCTCACCAGATCCTTGGCTATCGCGAGGATCTCCTCTCCCGTCTTCGCGCCCTGGAACCGGTCGAGCGGCCCTCCGGGCACCGCCTCGACAAGACAGTTCCAGCTCGGCCCCACGTCCTTGTGGTGGTACGGCACCCAGAACGCCTCCCCGAGGCCCGCGAACAGGTTGAACTTGACCGGGAGCAGCGGGACGCCGTCGAACCCGAGCTTCGGGCCCGTCACGCACATCATCACGGTGTTGCGCTGCGCCTCGGCGTAGGCGGTGCGCGCCGCGTCGCGCTCGAACAGGCTGCACAGATCGCCCCGCCCCGTGGCGACGACGGTGAGATCGCTCTCCGCCGCGATCTGATCGAGCCGTGCGACCGAGACGGGCTCGATGGCGATCTTGCCGCCCCGCGCCTCGAGCTCGAGCATCCACCGGTGGCTCTGGAGCCGGAGATCGATCGCGACGAACGGCCGTTCCAGGCGGCCTGCCAGCGTCAGGAGGCGGTTGCCCGGGGCGGCGCACGCCGTCAGGTGAGCGCCCTGGCCTTTCGGCGCCGCGTCCTCCCAGAACGCGAGGCCGAGCTCGCGCTCGAACTCGAGCGCCATGTCGAACCGGGCGGCGGTGCCGGTCGGCTTGGATCCGTTCAGCCACTGCTCCGGCGTGCGATCCGAGTAGAGCGTCACGTCATACCCGGCCTTCACCAGGGCGTGCGCCGCGAGCAGGCCAGCCTGTCCAGACCCCACGATAGCTATCTTGCGCATAAGGGTACCCCCCGGGTTCCGTTGGTCTGCGATCGCCTCACGGACGACGCGCGCGCTGAGCCGTCCAAGTCGGTTCACCCTCAGGGACGCTGGGGGCGTCGCGAGCAAGGGAAGCCCAGTCAAGACTCACCGTATCACCTGAGCCATGAGCTCAGGAAGCCTCCTCCGGCGCGCCCCCGCGCGAGCCTGGACAGCCGGCGTTCCAGCGCTCTACTCGACTCGACGCCCCCGCCCCCCGCTCCCCCGCGCGCCACCCCCTGCCGTCTCGACCACCCCCCCATCCAGAAAGGAGCCCGCTCGGGGTGGGGCTCGCGCGGGGGGCCGAGGGGTAGGGCCCCACGAACCCGAGCGCCGGCCCGCATCGCAGCGGGTCGCTCATGGACTCGCCATCATCCGCACAGCCGGCAACAGCAGCCAGAAGGCGCGAGTTCGTGGGAGGGGCCCCCTCGGCCCCCCGCGCGAGCCCCACCCCGAGCGGGCTCCGCCGCCCGCCGGTTGCGAGGCGCAGCGCCTTGGAGTAGCGTCCGCGCCGCCGCGGGGCCGGGCGATGTAGCTCGCCCAGCTCCAGCGGACGAGCCGGGCTTCTGGTGCGCGCCCCGGCTCGCGCGGCTCCCACCGCGCACTGGAGACGAGAATGGCCCGAGGCTCGACAACCACGCGCAGCGAATCGGACGCTGCCGAATCGCTCATCGGCCGGGGCGCCCGCATCCGCGGGCGGGTCCACGGCGACGGCTCGCTCCGGGTCGAGGGGAGCGTCGAGGGGGACATCCAGCTGACCGGCGACCTCGAGATCGAGGACGGAGCGTCGGTCACCGGGGACGTCGAGGCGAGCTCGCTCGTCGTCGCCGGACAGCTCACGGGAGACGTGACGTCGCGCGGCCCCGTCACGATCCGGGCGACCGCGCAGTACGCCGGAAACGTGGGGGGCAGCGAGGTGATCCTCGAGGAAGGCGCGGCGTTCGCCGGGCGCATCGAGGCGGAGTTCGACCTCCCGGCCGAGCTCTCGGAGCGGACCGGCGGGCGCGGTCAGGGCTCCCGGCGTGAAGCGGCGGGGCGGTAACGCGCGTTGACGGACGATGAAGCGCGCCGCGACGGCGCGACGAGGAGCACGAACGTGGCGGGTACGATCATCGGAAACGGGCTCACGATCGAGGGCGAGATCACCTCCGACGAGGAGGTCATCGTCGCCGGGACGGTGCGCGGCAGGCTCACCGTCGAGGGGCCTCTGACCATCGACGCAGGGGCGCTTGTCGAAGCGGACATCGGGGCGGCGTCGCTCCAGGTGGGCGGCAACGTGACCGGCAACGTCACGGCGGCCGACCGCGTGGACCTCCTCGCGGGCGGTCGACTCGTCGGCGACGTGAAGGCGTCGCGCCTGACCATCGCGGACGGAGCCTCGTTCAAGGGCAACGTCGACATGGACGTGTAGCCGATGGCCGCCCAGTCCACGATCGGGCCGACGACGGCCATCCGCGGCAACGTGCAGGGCGACGGGGATCTCGAGATCCTCGGCCGCGTCGAGGGGAGCGTCGTCGTGAACGGCGACGTGACCATCGGCGAGGGCGCGCTCATCCAGAGCGACGTGCGCGGGCGGCGCGTGGTCGTCCGCGGCGCTGTCGCCGGGAACGTCTCCGGCGAGGAGGCCGTGATCCTCGAGCCGGGCGCGCGCGTCGTCGGCGACCTCGGCGCGCCGCAGATCGGCATCCAAGCGGGCGCGCTGGTGCGCGGCAACGTGACCACCGGCGCGCCGCTCGCCGCCGCGCCGGCCCCGGCGCGCGCGGCCGCGGCTGCAGCAGCGCCGCGCGCCGCGGCCGCACCGGCGGCGGCGCGCCCGGCGCGTGCGCCGGCGGAGCACCGCGCGCCGGCGGAGCACCGCGCGCCGGCCCCGCCCGCACGGCCGGCGCCGCGCGCCGCGCCTGCGGCCGCGCGCCCGGCGCCGGCAGCGCGCCCGGCCCCGGTCGAGGCGAGGCCCGCGCCGGCCCCCGAGCCGCGCCTCGCGGCGGCGCACGACGACGAGGAGGCCGATCTGTCGGGCTCCGCGGCTGGCGAGGGCGACGAGCCCGAGGCGGCCGAGGGCGCCGGCGGGCCGCCGCCGCCCGTCGTCCCCGCGCTCCGCAAGGGCGCCGCGAAGGCCTCGCTCCGCAAGCGGGGCGGGCGGTGAGCGCCATCGGCACCTCGGAGCGGGAGCGGCTCGTCGCGCTGCTGCGCGAGCGGTCGTTCGAGCAGAAGCGCGTCGTCCTCGCGTCCGGCCGCGAGAGCGACTTCTTCATCGACTGCAAGCAGTCGGTGCTGACCGCCGAGGGGCACGCCCTCGTCGGCGCGCTGATGTTCGAGGCGCTCGCCGCGCTCCCCCGGTGCGAGGCCGTCGCCGGCGTCGAGCTCGGCGGCTGCCCCCTCGCCAGCGCTGTGTCCCTCACGAGCTTCCTGCGCGGCCGCCCCCTCCCAGCGCTCTACGTGCGCAAGGAGGTCAAGGACCACGGCTCGCGCCGCCTCGTCGAGGGCGATCGCGGGCTCGTGCCCGGGATGCCCGTCGCGATCCTCGAGGACGTGATCACGACCGGCGGCTCGACGCTCAAGGCGGTCGAGAAGCTGGGCGCCGCGGGCGCCTCGGTGGTCGGCGTGATCGCCCTTGTCGATCGCCTCGAGGGCGGCGCGGAGGCGATCCGCGCGGCGGGGCTGCCGCTCGTCTCGATCTGCACGCGCCGCGACTTCCTCCCGGACAGCCCGCCCGGCTGAGGCGGCGCGCCGCTCCGCCGCCCCGCGCGGCGCCGCTGCTCCCCGACCCCGCCAGCGGCCCCGCTGCGCCGCCGCCCTCGCCTGCGGCGCGCTACTCCGCCGCCTTGGCCTGCTCGCCGAGGAGCGGGAAGCCGAGCGCCTCGCGCTGCGCCAGGTACGTCTCGGCGACCGCCCGCGCGAGCGCGCGCACCCGGCCGATGAAGCGTTGCCGCTCGGTCACGCTGATCGCGCCGCGCGCGTCGAGGACGTTGAACCGGTGCGCCGCCTTGACCACGAAATCGTAGGCCGGCAGCACGAGCGCCTTCCTCGGGTCGATCGTCGCTCCCTTCGCCGACGGGTCCGCGCCCCGGTAGAGGAGCCGCTTCACCTCGGCCTCGCACACGTCGAACGCCGCGAAGTGCTCGGGGATGTCGGCCTCCTCGAAGTTGTAGGTCGACCACTCCCACTCCGCGCGCTGGTAGAGCTCCCCGTAGCGCACGACCTTCCCGCCTCTGTCGGAGTAGACGACATCGTAGATGCTGTCCTTCTCCTGCAGGTACATCGCGATCCGCTCGAGCCCGTACGTGAGCTCACCGGACACGGGGCGGCAGTCGATCCCGCCGATCTGCTGGAAGTAGGTGAACTGCGAGATCTCGAGCCCGTCGATCCACACCTGCCAGCCGAGCCCCCACGCCCCGAGGGTCGGCGACTCCCAGTCGTCCTCGAGGAACCGGACGTCGTGCTCGAGCGGGTTCGTGCCGATCGCGCGCAGCGACTCCAGGTAGAGGTCCTGGATGTCGATCGGGCTCGGCTTGAGGATCACCTGGAACTGGTGAAACTGCTGCATCCGGTTCGGGTTCTCGCCGTAGCGGCCGTCCGCGGGCCGCCGCGAGGGCTCGACGAAGGCCACATTCCAGGGCTCGGGGCCGAGCGCGCGCAGGAACGTCGCCGGGTTGAAGGTGCCGGCGCCGACCTCCGAGTTGTACGGCTGCACGACGAGACAGCCGCGATCGGCCCAGAACTTCTGCAATGTGAGGATGAGGTCTTGGAAGGTCATGGGAGGGCCGGTTCTTAGCCTGGATCGCCCGCGCAGGCGACGCCCCGCGCGGGGTCGCCCGCACGGTCCGCCCGACAGGCGCCCGCCGCGCACCCCCGCGCCGAGCGCGCGGAATCAGCGAACCGGCCGCTTCCACTTCTCCCCCGTCGAGGACGGCCCGCCTCGGCCGCGCTGACCCGCCTCGGCCGCGCTGACCTGCACGGGACCGCACGCCGCTTGCACATGGCGGGCGAGCGGCGTAGCTTCCGACGCGATTCTATGGGATCCCATGCATCTTCGGCGGCGCGCGCGCGTCGGAAGACCGCCGCGCGGCAGGCGCCCGGCGGGCCGGACGCGCAGCGGGTCATGGATGCGATCCGCGCCATCGTGCAGCACCTGCGCGTCTCCTCGCGCGCGTGCGAGCGGCAGCTCGGCCTGAGCAGCGCGCAGCTGTTTGTGCTGCAGCAGCTCGATCAGGCGGCGGCCGCGTCGATCGCCGAGCTCGCGCAGCGCACGCTCACGCACCAGAGCTCGGTGTCGGTCGTGGTGACGCGCCTCTCGGAGCGCGGGCTGGTCGCCCGGCGCGCCTCGGCCGAGGACGCGCGCCGGACCGAGATCTCGCTCACCCCTGCCGGCCGCGCGCTGCTCCGCCGCGCGCCCCGCACCGCGCAGGCCGATCTCATCGCCGCCGTCGACCGCCTGCCGGCCGACGAGCGCCGCGGGCTCGCGCAGAGCCTCACGACCCTCGCCCGGGCGCTCGGCGCCGGGGACGAGGCCCCGCCCCTGTTCTTCGAAGGTGACGAAGCCCGCCCCGGCGCCGGGGCGGATGACTGCGAGGAGAGCTGACATGTCGAGCGTGAACGCCCCACATTCCACGAGCGCCGGGAGCATCCCGGTCGCCCCCTCGATGGGCCCGGCCCTCGAGGATCTACGAGTCCCCGCCCCGAAGGCCGCCGTCGACCGGCGGGTCGTGCTCGTGAGCGGCCTCGCGATCGCGGTCGCCGGCGTCGCGTTCCTCGCGGCGGAGCTGCTCACCACGCTCATCGCCGTCATCACGAACCTCGCGTTCTTCGGCCGGCTCTCCGCCGCGCCCGCGTCGCCCGCCGAGCACCACCTGGGCGCGCTCGTGCTCGTCGTGCCGATCGCCGGCGCGCTCATCGTCGGCGTCATGGCGCGTTACGGCTCCCAGGCGATCCGCGGGCACGGGATCCCGGAGGCGATGGAGCAGGTGCTCTTCAACCAGAGCCGCATCCCCCCGCGGATGACGCTGCTCAAGCCGCTCTCCGCCGCGATCGCGATCGGCACCGGCGGGCCGTTCGGCGCGGAAGGGCCGATCATCGCGACCGGCGGCGCGCTCGGGTCGCTGCTCGGGCAGCTGCTCCGGATCACCGCGGACGAGCGCAAGACGCTGCTCGCCGCGGGCGCGGCGGCGGGCATGTCGGCGACCTTCGGCAGCCCCGTGGCGGCCGTGCTGCTCGCGATCGAGCTCCTGCTCTTCGAGTACCGGCCGCGCTCGGTGATCCCGGTCGCCCTCGCCGCCGCCACAGCGACCGCGGCGCGCCTCGCCGCGGGCCATACAGCGCCGGCGTTCGAGATGCCCGCCGTGGCGCCCTCGACCGGCCCCGCGCTCGCCTTCTACATCGCGCTCGGCGCGGTGCTCGGCGTCGCGGCGATGGGCGCGACCCGCGCGATCTACGCGATCGAGGAGGCGTTCGAGCGCCTGCCGCTCCACTGGATGTGGTGGCCGGCGATCGGCGCCGTCGCGATCGGCGTGGTCGGCTACTTCGCGCCGCGGACGCTGGGCGTCGGGTACGACAACATCGACGACATCCTGAGCGGCCGCCTGGCGCTCGCCGCCCTCGTATCGCTCTCGCTGCTGAAGTTCATCTCCTGGTCGATCGCGCTCGGCAGCGGCACCTCGGGCGGCACGCTCGCGCCGCTCTTCACCATCGGCGGCGGGCTCGGCGCGATCCTGGGCCTCGGCGCCAGCGCGCTCTTTCCCGCGCTCAACGCGGACGCGCGCGTCGCCGCGCTCGTCGGGATGGCGGCGATCTTCGCGGGCGCCTCCCGGGCGCTCCTCGCCTCGGTCGTCTTCGCCTTCGAGACGACCCGGCAGCCGATGGGGCTCCTGCCGCTGCTCGGCGGCTGCAGCGCGGCGTTCCTCGTCTCGAGCCTGCTGATGCGGCACTCCATCATGACGGAGAAGCTCGCCCGCCGCGGCGCGCGCGTGATGGCGGAGTACGCGGCCGACCACCTGGCGCAGATCACCGTGCGCGAGGCCGCCTCCCGCCCCGCCGTGACGCTCGCCGCCGACGACACTGTCACGGCGGTCCGCGCCTTCCTGCTGTCGCAGGCGGAGGGCTCACGCCACCAGGGCTTCCCGGTCGTGGACGGCAGAGGGGAGCTCGTCGGCGTGGTCACCACGCGCGACGTGCTCACCCAGCAGGCCGGCGATCTCTCGATCCGCCACCTCATCCGGCGGCCGCTCGCCGTGGCCTTCGAGGACAGCTCCCTCCGCGAGGCGGCCGATCACATGGTCACCGAGGGGGTGGGCAGGCTCCCTGTCGTGTCCAGGGAGGCGCCCCGCAAGGTGCTCGGGATGCTGACGCGCAGCGACCTCTTGGACGCGCACCGGAGCCGGATCGAGGCCGGCCAGCGCCGCGAGCAGGCGCTCGCCCGGCGGGGCGGCGCGCCCCCTCGCCGGCGAGGCGCGGTGGAGGGGGAGCTCTCGTCCTGAGCGCCCGGGGGGGCTCAGTCGACGAAGTACTCGCGGTCGCCGGCGAGCCCCTGCTCGAGCGCGACCATGCCCTTGGCGACGTCGAGCTTCACGCCCTCGCGCTGGAAGCTCATCCCCATGGCGTAGAGCGTCTTGAACAGGTTGTGCGAGCGGCACTGCTCGCCCATCTGGCCGACGCGCACGATGTTGAGGCCGAAGGCGCCCGAGATCTCGACGCGGAAGGCCTTGGTCATGTACTCGCGGATGCGGACGCTGTCGACGCCGCCCGGCAGCTTGATCGCGAGCACGCTGTTGAGGCGCACGTCCTTCGATGCGAACAGATCGAGCCCCATGGCCTCGAGGCCCGCCTGCATGGCCAGAGAGCTCATCTCATGGCGGCGGAACCGCCGCTCGAGCGTCTCCTCGCAGACGAGGCGCAGCGCCTCGTGCAGCGCGAGCACGCCGGGCACGGGCGCCGTGTAGTGGTACTGCTGGTAGCCCCAGAACCGCTGCGCGCGCGTGGCGTCGTAGCACCAGTGCGGGCGCGGCGACGGGCGCTCCTCGACCACCTTCCACGCGTCCTGCGAGAAAGCGCACGCCGAGACGCCCGGGATCGACGAGAGCGCCTTCTGCCCGCCGACGATGCCTACATCGATGCCCCACTCGTCCATGTGCACCGGCATGGCCGTGAGCGTGACCACCGCGTCGACGATCGTGAGCGCGCCGTGCGCCTTCGCGAGCTTGCAGATCTCCGGCAGCTCCACCATGCGGACGCCGCACGACGTCTCGCCGTGCGCCATCGTGATCACGTCGTAGCGCTGCTTCTTCAGCGCCTCGCGCACGTCCGCGAGCGTGACGGGGCGCCCGGGCGGCCCCTCGAGGAAGGTCACGTCGGCGCCGACGCCGAGCGCCATCTCGCCGAGGCGCCCGCTGAACGTCCCCACCTTCAGGCAAAGGACCTTGCGCCCGGGCCAGCACAGGTTCGCCACGGCCATCTCCATCGCCGCGGACGCGGGCCCGGCGAGGCCGAGGATCTTGTCGCTGCGCGTCTGGAACGCGTAGGCCGCCATGTACTTCACGTTCTGGATGACGCGGTCCATGGTGGGGCCGAGGTGGTTGATGATCACCCCGTTCGCCTGCGCCACCGCCTGCGGGATGGGCACCGGGCCGGCGCCCATGAGGAGCAGCGGCTCGGACGGCAGGATCGCGGAGAGGGGCGTGATCGGCGGGGGCAGGATGGAAAACGACATGGCCAGGACCTTGGGCGAAAGCGCGGAGCGCGCTAGCAAGCCCAATGCATCCTGCGGCGTCAAGGTCTACCCGGCAAGCGGGCGCGACGTCTGCTGACGTCTAGCCGCCGCGGGCAGCTGGCACCACCGGAAGCGAGCCGGCCGCCTCCTGAGCCGTGCCCTGCTGGGCCTATCCGTGTGCCGGTTCGAGCAGACGGCCAGAGGAGACCCTGCTCGTCGCACGACCCTGGGGGGGTGAGTCATGCGACGAGCAGGGCCTCCTCCGGCCTGCTCCGAGGAGGCCCTCTCCGTCGCACGACCCTGGGGGGGTGAGTCATGCGACGGAGAGGGCCCCCTCTGGCCTACCGTGAGGGTCGGAGAGAGCGTTGCGCCGGCTGAGCCCGAGAGTGGGCTCACGGACAGCAAGGCCTTCTCCACCCCTCGTGCGGTCGACCCGAGGTGATCCCCGGCGTCACGGGGCGCGGCAGCGGAACCGGAGCTCCTCCATGTCGCGCCCTGCGACAGCATCGGGTGTAGCGCCTCACGAGAGGGTCAGTCGACCCGTTCATACCACCGAGCGGCGCCGCGAGATCGCCTGATAACCCGCGGTGAGCAGGATGGCGCCGATCAGGGACATGAAGAACCCGGCCGGCTCACCCTCGCGGTACATGAAGAGCATGCGGCCGAGCAGCCCGCCGACGAACGAGCCGACGACGCCGATGATCATCGAGACGACCCATCCGCCCGGCTCACGCCCCGGGACAATAAGACGCGCCAGAGCACCGACGACGAGGCCAAACAGGAGAAAGAGAATGAACGACATGATGAACCTCCCAGGAAGGAGCGAAGTGCTCCTTGTTGCTATGCAGACTGTTTCAGCAAGCGCCGGGCCATGCCGCTGAGTCCCGATCCTCCACAGGCGCCCGGCCGGGCGGGACGCCGTGGACAGAGCGCGGGGGTTCCTTTTCACCGCAGAATCCGGCTGCAGCCCGCAATGCGAGCTGGATGGCGAGGACGGCCGACGCGCCCGGTGGGGGCGCTTGCAGGGCCCCGGCGTGGCGGATTGCCTCAAACGAGCTGAAAGCAGAGCGCAGGCGGGGTAGCCTGCCTCAACCCCCTCACCCTTCCCCCAAAAGGGGGTCGCGCGCTCGTGGCGCAGCGGTTGCTACGTGAAGGGCATGCACGCCGCAGAGATCCTCTGCGGATGTCATGTGGAGGGTACGATGAGCAACGAAAGCGACCGTAACGAAGGGGCTGCCGACGAGCTGGGCGGCAAGCTGAAGAAGGGGCTCGGCAAGCTGATCGGCGACGAGCAGCTGGAAGCGGAGGGCCGCGCCAAGGAGGTCAGAGGAAAGGTCCAGCAAGAAGACGCCAAGGCGGATGAGCGCGCCAAGGGAGCGCTCGAGGAGGCCGCCGGCGCCATCAAGAACCGGGTCGGGAAGCTGGTCGACAACGAGCAGATGGCCGCCGAGGGGAAGGCCAAGGAGCTCAAGGGAGAGAACCGGCAGAAGGCCAATCAGTAGATTGGCCCCGGGAGCGCCCCGGGGGTGCCCCGGGAGCGCCCGGAACGGGCGCTGCCCTCGGACAGCACGCTGCACGGCGCGGTTCGAGGACAGCGCCCGCCCGGTCCCACACCGGGCTCAGCGGTTCATCCGCGGGAGATCATGTGCTCTCCCGCACAGATACCAAGAGCTGTGTGCGCCACTCCTGCGCTACTCCGCCGGCTCGGCGGACGGGCGAGGTGTATCGAGGGCTCGCCCCGTGTCGACCGGCCCGCTCTGGAGCTGCTCCCGCAGGAGCGGCATCGCGCCGTACCCGGCACTGACCAGGCGATCGTCGAGCCTGGCCAGTCCGCAGCGGAACTCATAGGCCCTGAGGTGCGCCTCGTTGTGAAAGTACCTGAGGTTCAGGCCGGGGCCGACGGCGGCGTCGATCTCCATGGCGACGATGCGGAATCCCGCCTTCAGCTTGGCGATGAGCACCGCGTTGTTGCTCGGGGCGTGCTCGCTGACCACGTAGTCGAAGCCGAGCTCGCGCGTGTAGGCGAGGATCCGCCGGACGATCTCCGCGTACAGACCGCGCCGGCGGTAGGCAGGGTGAACGATCGAGTGCCACATCCGGTAAGTCTCATCATCCTTCTGATGGCCGGAGAACATGGCCACGATCGTCTCGCCGTCGCGCGCTACCCAGAAGTCCGCGAGGCGGTGGGCCCCCTCCGACGCCGCCAGCAGGGCGCGGGCGCGCTCGCCCTCCCCGCCCGACAGCGCCCGGAGGTCGAAGAAGACCTCGGCAGGGAAATGGCGTCGCAGCTCGGCCTCGTGCAGCGCCCAGTACGCCGCTGCGCTGGCGAGCCGCTCGACCGGGTAGCGTCCGGCGAGCGGCTCGCCGAGGTGTCTGTGACGAATCGGGATGACCCAGTCCCAGGCGTCGCTCATGCAGAGAACCTACCATGGCGATCGCTCCATCCCGAGCTCCCGCCGGCGCGGGGTGACTCTGACTGACGCCATCACAGCGCCGGCGCGCGCGGCGCCGCGATGCGGTCGGGCCTCCGCGCGGTCGCGCCGTCACGCTGTCACGCCGTCACACTTCGGCCGCCGAGACGCCGTGCCGCTGGAGGAGCTCGCGCAGGTGGCTCCGGTCCATCCGCGCCGCGCGGGCCGCGCGCGAGAGGTTGCCGCCGTTGGCGCGCACGAGCGCCGTCAGGTACGCCCGCTCCCAGCGCGCCACGGCGCGCTCCTTCGCCTCGCGGAACGACAGGCTGAGATCGTCCTGCCGGAGCGCCTCCAGCGCCGGGGCGCTGCCCTCCCTCCCGTCCCTGCCCTCCGAGCCCATCACGGCCTCGCGGAAGAGCGCCGGATCGATCATCAGCACCGCCCGCTCCACCGCGCCGCGGAGCTCGCGGACGTTGCCAGGCCAGTCCTGGCGCATGAAGGTCTCGAGGAGCTCGCCCGGCGGGCTCTGGTCCTGGCCCTGCGCGAACTGCCGGTAGAAGTGCGCGGTGAGCAGCGCGATGTCGTCCGGGCGCTCGCGCAGCGCCGGGACGCGGAGCCGGACGATGTTCAGCCGGTAGTAGAGGTCCGACCGGAAATTGCCGCGGTTCACCTCCTGGCGGAGATCGCGGTTGGTCGTCGCGATCACCCGGATGTCGAGCTTGGTCGGCTCGACCGTGCCGATGCGCCGGATCTGCCGCTCCTCGAGCACGCGCAGGAGCTTCGGCTGCATGTCGAGCGGGAGCTCGCCCATCTCGTCGAGCAGCACCGTGCCGCCCCGCGCCGCCTCGAAGGCGCCGACCCGCGCCGCCTGCGCGCCCGTGAACGCCCCCTTCGCGTGCCCGAAGAGCTCGGCCTCGATGAGCGTGGGCGGGATCGAGCCGCAGTCGATCACGACGAACGGCCCGCCCGCGCGCGGGCTGCTCTCGTGGATCGCCTCGGCGAGCAGGCCCTTGCCCGTGCCCGTCTCGCCCTCGATCAGCACCGTCGAGTCCGACGCGGCGATCCGCGGCAGCGCCGCGAAGATCCGGCGCATCGCGGCGCTCTGCCCGAGCACCCGGCCGTACCGCTCCTCGTCGCCGAGCGGCTCTCGGATCTCCTCGGCCAGCGGCTCGAAGCGGAGCGTCGACTGCCCGACCCCGAGCGTGGCGCCCGGCTGCAGGTAAGCCGCCTCGACGCGGAAGCCGGAGAGGGTCGTGCCGTTCTTGCTGCCCAGATCGCGGAGCAAGAAGCCCCGCGGGGTGACGGAGATGACGCAGTGGTGCCGCGACACAGCGCGGTCGGTCAGGATGAGCTGGTTGCCGGGCGCCGTGCCGATCACGAACTCGGTCGCGTCCGACACCTGGGCCGACCCGGCGTCGGGGCCGGCCGTCACCTGCACCCGGAAGCGACTGAATGCGATCTCTTTGGAGCGGACCTTGAGGAGCGCCGTCTCGGTGCTCGCGTGAACTTTCGGCTCGGAGCCCATCCCGCCATCGTACCACGACGGTGCAGCGCATGGCCGGGGCCGGCCGGCGATCTTCCCCCGAGCGCGCCGGCGCCCTACAGGGTGCGGGCATGAGCCCGGCCAGCCAAGGCGCGCGGCGCGACACAGGCGCCGACGCGGACGCCGACGTCCTCGTGATCGGCGCCGGCTTCGGCGGCCTCTTCCCGGGCAGAGCACGCTGGCCACGGCGATCGGCGGCGTGCGCACCGCGGAGAGCGTCGCGCGGCGGCTCGGGCTCGGGCGGGGCGGGGGCTGAAAGGCGCCCGGGCGCAGGAGCGCACACGGGAGCGCCGGAGAGCGCGCCGCGATCTCGAGTCCTCGGCGGCTATCCCGGCGAGCCCAGCAGCCCGGCGTCCCGCTCCTCGGCCCCGGGCCCGAGCGGCTGGCCATAGGAGAACTCGACGTAGTTGCCGTCCGGGTCCCTGAGCGCGCAGAAATAGCCCACGGGATAAGGCAGGTCCTTGGGAGGCCAGACGAGGTGTGCTCGGCCTCGACTCGCCACCTCATCCACGGCAGCACGGCTCTCGAGCGCGAACCCGAAGTGGCTCATGTCCTCCGTGGCCTGAGGCGCGCGCCGGCCGCCTTCGATGATCACGAGGACGAACGTCCGCTCCTTTCCCTCCTCGGCGAGCCAGGCTACCCGCGTGCCGGCGTCATTGCGCTCGTGGACCACCTTGAGCCCGCAGAACTCGCGATAGAACTCGACCGTCGCGTCGATGTTGCCTGCGTGGAGCGCGACGTGGGTCATCATGGGCTTCATTGTAAAGGCTCCTTCTTTGCTCTCCCGGTAGATTGACAGACAGGCCTGCTCGGCAGCAGCGGGGACCGCGCCCGACCGCTCGCGTTGAGGCCCCTTCCTGCGCGGGATCACACGGGGTCGAGCGCCTTGCTCGCCGCGTACCTGCGCGCGGAGGACCGGATCGCCTCGATCTGCGCCGCGTCGAAGGAGACGGGCGCTCCGGTGCGCGTGTAGCTCATCACGTTGTCGTCCGTGCCGCTGTGCCCGAGCCCGAAGAAATGCCCGAGCTCGTGCGCCAGCACGGTGGGCGGCGCGTGCGCCGCGACGATGACGAACCGGCGCTCCGGCGTCGCCCGGTGGCGCCAGTGCACGCCCATACGGAAGCGCCGCGGATCGTCGACGTCCCGCAGCGACGCGACGATCATCACGTTGATCCGGCGCGCCTCGAGCGCCGAGGCGAGGGCGTCGCGGTCCGCGCGCGTCTCGATCCTCGAGAACCTCGGGGAGAGCGCGCGCGAGCCGGCCTTGCGCAGCGCCACACCGGCGGGCTCGAACAGCCGGACCGCCTCGGCTATCTGCGCGTCGACCCAGGCCTCGTCGCGCACGGGCTTCCCCGCGTCGCCCTCCGCCACGGCGATCGACAGGGGAAACGCGTGGACGGGCGCGGCCGCGGGCCCCGCGGCGCGGGCCAGCCGCGAGGCGAGCGCGCCGGCAGAGAGCAGACCGGCCGCAGTGAGCAAGACACGACGGGAGACCATGGATAAGGCCGTATACCATGCGCCGCCCGACCCGCGCGAAGGCGCCGGTGAGACGACATGAACCGGCGGCGCGAGGCGATGTAACGCGGCCCGCCGGGCCCGCTTGCTCCCCTTGTCGCTGCGGCGCGCGACGGCTAAGAGGTCGCCATGATGCGAGGCGCGCTCAGCGACATCACGAGAGCCGTCGGCAACACGCCGATCGTCAAGCTGAACCGGGTCACGGAGGGGATCGAGAGCGATATCTATGTGAAGTGCGAGTACCTGAACCCGGGCGGCAGCCACAAGGATCGGGTCGCGCTGAGCATGATCCGCGACGCGGAGGCGCACGGGCTCAGGTCGGGCGGGACGATCGTGGAGGCGACCAGCGGCAACACCGGCGCCGCCCTCGCCATGGTCGCCGCCATCCGTGGATACAAGTGCGTCTTCGTCATGCCAGACAAGATGTCGCAGGAGAAGATCGCTACCCTGCGCGCCTATGGCGCCCGCGTCGTGGTCTGTCCGACCGCCGTCGAGCCCGACGACCCGCGCAGCTATTACCAGGTCGCGAAGCGCATCGCCGACGAGACGCCGAACTGCTTCTACGCGAACCAGTACCATAACCCGTCGAACCCCGAGGCCCACGTCGGCTCCACCGGCCCCGAGATCTGGCAGCAGTGCGGTGACGAGCTCGACGTCTTCGTCGCTGGCATGGGGACGGGCGGCACCATCAGCGGCACGGGCAAGTTCCTCAAGCAGAGGAAGCCGGAGATCAAGATGGTCGGCGTCGACCCGGTGGGCTCGCTCTATTACGATTACGTCAAGACCCAGCGGATCACGAAGCCTTTTGCCTACAAGGTCGAGGGGATCGGCGAGGACTTCTTCCCGAGCACGATGAACCTCAAGATCATCGACGAGATCATCCGGGTCGACGACAAGGAGTGCTTCCTCATGACGCGCGACCTCGTGCGGCTCGAGGGCCTGTTCGTGGGCGGCTCCGCGGGCGCGGCGGTCGCGGGCGCGATCAAGTATGCGCGCCAGAGCGGGAAGAAGGAGAACATCCTCGTCCTCTTGCCCGACGGCGCGTCCAAGTACATCTCGAAGATCTTCAATGACGACTGGATGCGGGAGAACGGCTTCCTCGAGGAGGAAAAGAGCCTCGGGACGGTGCGCGATCTGCTCGCCGGCAAGCCGAGCGGGGCGGTGGTCACCGCCGACGCGAACGCCCGGGTGCGCGAGGTCATCGACATGATGAAGTCGCACGGCATCAGCCAGCTCCCGGTCACCGAGGACGGCAAGCTGCGCGGGCTCGTCCACGAGGTCGACCTGCTGCGGCACCTCGTGGAGGGCAGCGGTACGCTCGACTCGAGCGTCAGCGGGCTCGTCGAGAGCGACTACGCGACCGTGACGCCCGCGACGAAGGTCGAGCTCCTGAAGGGCGTCATGGGCGACGCGAGGATCGCGCTGGTCGTCGACGAGGAGAAGGTGCTCGGCGTCGTGTCGAAGATCGACCTCATCGATTACCTCGCTCACAAGGCGACGCCGGCAGTCAGCTAGCGTCTGGACAGGAAAGGATCGTGGCGGTGACTGTCGATATCGATACGGTGCGGCGCGCGCTGCACGACCATATCGTGAAGGAGATCTTGCTCCGGAAGGCGCCGCTCGCCCCGGACGAGGATCTCTTCGCAGGCGGGTCCGGGTTCGACTCCATGTCGCTGACGCGGGTGCTCGTGTTCATCGAGCAGCGCTTCGGCGTGAAGATCCCGGACGAGGAGGTGGACCTCGACGAGGTGTCGACGGTCGACAGGATGGCGCGCTTCGTCGCCGGCCGCATCGCGGCCGCGCAGGGCTAGCGGGGCCGCGGTGGCCGGCCCCTACCGGCTGCGCGCCGAGGACCTGGCCGCGCGCGGCGACGCCGTCGCGCTGGCGGCGCGCGGCGCCGCAGTGACCTACGCCGAGCTGGCGGCGCGCGCGGCGGCCGTGGGCGAGGCGCTCGCCGGGGCGGGCGCGCGGCGGGGCGACCGGGTGGCGCTGCTCTCGTCGGGCCGCGCGCACGACGAGCCGGCGGCGCTCGCGGGGGTGCTCGCGGCCGGCGCCGTGGCGGTCCCGCTCGACGCGACCGCGCCGCCCGCGCGGCTCGGCCGGATCGCGCGGGCCCGCGGCTGCCGGGCGCTGGTGCTCGACACCGCGGCCGCCGGCCTCGCGGACGGCATCGACGCCGCGCTCGGCGCGGGCCTGCCGCGCGTGGAGCTCGACGCCGAGGGGCGGGTGGTGCGCGGGGCGGCGCCCTCCGATACGGGCGGCGAGCGCGGCGCAGCCGGCGCGGGCGGCGAGCGCGGTACAGCGAGCACGGGCGGCGCGCGCGGTGCGGGCGGCGAGCGCGGTACAGCCAGCACGGGCGGCGAGCGCGGTGCGGGCGGCGAGCGCGGTACAGCCAGCACGGGCGGCGAGCGCGGCACGGGCGGCGAGCGCGGCGTCGCCGGGGCGCAGGACGTCGCGTGCATCCTGCACACCTCGGGCAGCACCGGGGAGCCGAAGCCGGTCCCCATCACCTGGGCCGGGCTCGACGCGTTCACGGCCTTCTGCATCGATCTCATCGGCCTCTCGCCGGCGGACCGGGTCCTCCGCGTGGCCGAGCTCGTCTTCGATCTCGCCTGGTTCGATCACCTCGCGACGTTCCGCGCCGGCGCGACGCTCGCGACGATGACGCGGCGCGACCTCGCCTCGGGCCGCGCGCTCCGCGACGCGGTCAGCGCGCTCGCGCCCACCGTCATCTACGGCGTGCCGTCGATGTTCATGAAGCTCGTCGCGGCGCTCCCCGCCGCGGGCGCGCCGGCCGGGGCGCTCTCCCCTCCGGTGCGCGCCATCCTGTTTGCCGGCGAGGTGTTCCCGCCGCGCGAGCTCGCCGCGCTGGCGGCGCGCGCGCCCGGCGCGGCGCTCTACAACCTGTACGGCCCGACCGAGACGAACGTCTGCACGTTCCACCGCGTCGACCGCGCGGCGCTCGACGGGGCGAGCGAAGTCCCGATCGGCCTCGCGTGCCCCTATGCCGCCTGTGCGCTGATCGCCGAGGACGAGAGCGGCCGCGTCATCGAGGGCCCTGGGACGGGCGAGCTCGTTGTCTCGGGGCCGACGACCGTGGACGGCGGCCCCTACCGGACGCGCGACCGGGTGGAGCGCAGGGCCGACGGGCTCTTCTACTTCCGGGGCCGCATCGACAGGATGGTCAAGGTCCGGGGCTACCGCGTCGAGCCGGGCGAGGTCGAGGCGGCGCTCGCGTCGCACCCCGCCGTGCGCCAGGCCGCGGTGATCGCCGTCGAGGACGCGCGCCTCGGCAAGACGCTCCGCGGCTTCGTCGCGCTCACGGCCGACAGCGGCGACGCGGACGACCGCTCGCTCAGGATGTACCTCGCGGAGCGGCTGCCCCCGTACATGGTCCCGGAGAAGATCGTCGCGCTGGACGAGCTACCGCGAACCTCGACAGGGAAGATCGATTACCGCGCGCTGCCCGGGTGAGCGCGCGCGGCGTGCCACGGCCAGGCACGCGCGAGCAGGCCCCATGGCGCCGCGCTCGCCGCCACCAACGTCGCGATCCGCCCGGCCTCGCGCGGCTTCAGGCGTTCGACCGCTCCGGGGGCTCATACGAGCCGGGCTCTTTCCGGAACGCGATCGCCATCCGGTTCCATGCGTTGATCGTCGCCACGAGCCAGGTCAGATCCGTGAGCTCCCGCTCCGAGAAGCATTGGCGCGCAGCATCATACGCAGGGTCGGGCACATGATCCTGGGCCACGAGAGTCACCGCCTCCGTCCAGGCCAGCGCAGCCCGCTCGCGCTCGCTGTAATAGGGGGCCTCGCGCCACGCGCTGAGCCCGTAGAGCCGCTGCTCGCCTTCCCCGGCTGCCCGCGCGTCCTTCCAGTGCATGTCGATGCAGAACGCGCAGCCGTTGATCTGCGAGGAGCGGAGGAGCACGAGGAGCTTCAGCGGCCCCTCCAGCGCGCTGCGCTTCACACAGGCGCTCAGCGCGAGCATCGCTCTGTACGCCTCGGGGTTGACGCTCGCGTAATCGACGCGTGATTGCATGCTCATCCTCCGTGTGCATCCCTTCTGCGCCGGCCACGCCGCGCGCGACAGCCCACCCTTTAAACGGCGTGCGGCGCCGCGACGAGAGCCACTTCGCCCCGATTGACTGGATCCACCGCGCGCGGAGCGCTCGCGCTCGTGCCGCGCGCCAGGGCTCCCGATCCAACGCCGGCGAGTGAGATGCTGCGCTAGCTTCGGGCAGCCTCGTCCGGTCCGCCGCAAGGATGAGCCCAGGCCCTGAGAGGCACGACACAGGCGGCGAGCATGTCCATGGCGGCACGCGCGCCCCGGCCGCCGTCAACCGATCGGATCCATCATGAACCACTCGTGGAACACGTGCGCGATATAGAACCGCTCGCCCGGTACACGATCGCACACGGCGAGGAAGCCTGCAGAAAAGAACTCGAGCGCCGGGTCGTCGACGTAGGTCGTGTCCTTCAGAAAGAGGGTCAGGCTCTTACCTTCTTCTCCGATGATGGTGCGCAGGACGGTGATGTTCGGGTGGTGCGACCGGCCCACCGGTAAGAGCACATCATGGCCTGCGATCTGCAAGAACTCTGCCGGATCGGGCTTGTAATCGTCCTCGATGTCTGGAGACACGGGCTCCGGGAGCCACGAGGGCCGCTCGCTCGGATCCCGGAGGTACCATTCCCAGGATTCGGGCCCCTCGTGCTTCTCGATGATGCGGTCGTACCGGAAGGTCTTGAGCCTTGCGATCGTCTCGGGGGACAGATCCGCGAGGCGGAGCGGTGGAGCGGCGCGGCTTACCATGCGGGAACCGTAGCACCGCCCGCGGCCGGGCCGCACCTGCGCCGCACGGTGCCTGTGCATCGTCTGGATGCAAGCGCCCGCCCTCTTCCATTCACAGGCGAGCGCGCGCAGGCGCGCTCGACCATTCACAGGCGAGCGCGCGCAGGCGCGCTCGATCCGAGCGCGCGGCTGAGCGTGTCGACAAGTCCGCGGCCGGCTGCGCCGTCTGCATCCAGGTTCGGGTTGTAAACTGTTATTTCAATGCCGACGGCCCTGGCGCTTCCGATCGCGATCTGCAGCGCGCTCGCCAGCTCGTCCCACGACAGCCCGCCGGCAATGCGGTAGTCGACGGCCGGCATGATGTCGTCGTCCAGGCTATCCGCGTCGACGTGAATGAAGAAGCCCTCGAGGCCGTCGCGCGTCAGGTGCTCGACGGCCGTGCGCGCCGCGCGCTCCACCCCGAGGCGACGCACGGTCGCGAGATCGAACGCGCGCAGGCTCGGCGGCAGGGGTTGGGAGCCATACGTGGCCTGCTCGTCGGCATCGCGGAAGCCGAACACGACCGCGTCCTCGTCGCGCACCAGCGGTCCGCGGCCCTCGAGATCGGTCAGCAGCTGCGGTCCATGGCCTGTCGCGAACGCCAGATCCATCGACGCGGCCTCGCCGTTCGGGTTGACCTCCGGCTGATAGAAATCGGCGTGCCCGTCGATGAACAGCAGGCCGTAGCGCCCGCGGCGCTTGAGCGCGAGGGTGGTGCCGAGCAGGATCGAGCAATCCCCGCCGAGGACAACGGGAAACTCGCCCGCGTCAAGGGCTGCCCCGACGGCATCGGCGAGCTTCGGCGACCATGCCGCGATCGCCTGCGCATTGAGGGTCTTCGTCTGCGGATCGCGCTCAGCACAATACGCAGGCGTCTCGAGACGGGCAGCGCGGCGCGCCTGCAGCCACTCCGCCAGACCGAAGCCGAGGAGCTGCTCAGGCAGTCGTTCTACACCCGTGGGCTTCAGGCCGAGGACGGACGGCGCTTCGATGATCGCATAGCGGCGGGGCAACTCGGACATGACGACCTCCTTGGCTGTTGCTGTGGCCCCCCATCCCAATGATCTGTTCCACCCGAACGATGACCGATTCTGCGTCACAGAAGCCGACCAACCTCGCGGCCACAGGCGCACCCGGCAGGCTTTGGAATGGCCGCGGTCTCACCGGTGGGCCTTCAAGTTATTGATATAACCTCATTTTCCAGGAGAGCGGATCGAGCAAGGGATTTTCCGTCATCTGACGTAAGGAATCTTCTGTCACCTGAGACGAGTGGCGCTTCGCTATGTCCGAGCGAGAAGAAGACTCGACCCAGGGCGACCCGACCCGGGCCCAGCGCGACCCGACCCGGGTTGAGCTGATCCGCGCCTTCACTCGAGGCGGCGGCCGCGCAACGCCTGCCGGGAGGCAGGAGGAGCGCCGATGACCTTGACGAGCTGAGCGCGCAGCCAGCGATGGCCGGGATCGTCGTGCATGCGCTCGTGCCATACGGCAGAAACGCGGTCCAGTCCGAGCTCGACGGGGGGCCGGGCAGCGCGGAGGCCGAAGGGCGCCGCGAGCGCCGCGACCGCCGCGGGACACGTCACCACGAGCTCGGAGGCCGCGACGAGGAAAGGCACCGTCACGAAATGCTGGACCTGCGCGACGACCCGGCGGCGCCGCCCGACCACTTCGAGCGCGCGATCGACCAGGCTGCCTGGCATGCCGTGCGGCGCGATCAGCACGTGTCCGAGCTCCAGGTAGCGCTCCAGCGTGAGCCGCCGCGACGCGGCGGGGTGGCCCTCGCGCATCAAGGTGACGAAGCGCTCGTCCGGCAAGCGGAGCTGCCGCAACGACGGCGGCACGAGGAACTCGGGGACGAACGCCATATCGGCGGTGCCCCACTCGAGCCGCTTCACGAAATCCGCGTCGGCCCGGTCCACCTGCACCGCGGCGCGCGGGGCTTCGCGCGCCAGGATCGGCATGAGCCGCGGCAGGGCGGCCGCCTCGAGCAGGTCGTTGCCGAGCAGCACGAACCGGCGCTCGGACGTCGAGGGATCGAACGGAGCTCCGGCCTGGATCGCCGCCCGCAAGCTCGCCAGCGCCTGCGCCAGCGGGTCGGCCAGCGCCTGCGCGCGAGGGGTCAGGGCGAGCAGCGGCCGCCCCGGAGCGAGCAGCGCATCGCCGAAGAACTCGCGGAGGCGCGCGAGCCGCTGGCTCGCGGCCGATTGCGTGATGCCCAGCCGCTTCGCCGCGCGCGTCACGTGCCGCTCGCGCAGCAGCACGTCGAGAGCGAGCAGGAGACTCAGGTCGTCGGGGAGGTCGCTGGGCATCAGTGACTCTAATAACATCTATTCGGAGCATTCGTTTTCCTAATCAACCGCATCGCCTCACCCTGTGCGCGTGGCCGTCGCTACTGGAGCTCGGCCCGACGTCTTCCGAAGGGATGGAGCGGATCATGAAGCGAATCACGGACATGGAACCCAGGATCTCCCGGCGGCGCCTCCTTGGAGGCGTCGCAACGCTCGCCGTCGCCGGCGGCATGGGCTGGTACGCGGCCGGCCGGGGCGTGTTCGATGACCGGCGGGGAGCGCCGTTCGCGCCGTGGACCGCGTTCCGCGGGGAGCGCGGCGGAGGGCTGATCGAGCTCGTGCGCGCAGCGGTGCTCGCCGCGAGCCCGCACAACACGCAGCCATGGCTGTTCGCGCTCCACGAGGACCGGATCGACGTGTTCTCGGATCCGTCTCGATCGCTCGGCGACATGGACCCGTTCGGGCGCGAGATGCACATCGGGCTCGGCTGCGCGATCGAGAACCTGGCGCTCGCGGCGGGCTCGATGGGCTGGACGCCTCGTGTGGAGCTCGGCGCCGGACGACTGCCGCTCTTCGACACCGAGCCAGCCCGTGGCGCCGGGAGCGCGGCGGCGCCGCCGACCCGGGTGGCCACCGTCCGCCTCGAGCCGGGTGGGGCGGAGTCGCCGCTCGCGCGGGCCATCGCGGAGCGGCACACGAACCGCGGCCCCTACGGAGCGCAGCGCGTGCCCGCCGCGGCGCTCCGGGAGCTGTCGAGCCTGAACGAGGATCGAGCGTCGCTCGAAATCGTCTGGCTCGAGCGCCCGGATCAGCGCGAGCTCTTCGCGGCCCACACGCTGCGAGCCACCGAGATCATCGCGCGCGACGCGTCGATGATCGAGGACAGCGACGCGTGGTTCCGGCTCACGCCCGAGGCCGTGCGGACCCACCGGGACGGGCTGATCTTCGACGCGATGGGGCTCGGCCCGCTGCTCACGGCCGCCGTCAAGCTGCTGCCCAGGCCGTCTCCGGAGCGGATGCACGACGACTGGCTCCGCGTCACGCGCGATGTCCATCTCGCGGGCGACCCCATCACCGGCGTCATCGCGGCCCGCGATCGCTACGACCTCGGCGCGACGCTCCGGGCGGGGCGCCTGTGGCAACGAATGCAGCTCTGGGCGACCGCGCGCGGGATCGCAATGCAGCCGCTGAGCCAGGTACCGGAGGTCATCGACCGCGAGCGCCAGCTCGGACGAGCGCCGGCCATGGAGCGCTCGTTCGCCGATGCACTGCGTCTCGGCGACTGGCAGCCCACGATGGCGTTCCGGCTGGGCCATGCGGTGCGAGCGGGCGTGCCCGGGCTCCGCCGCGCTGCGGAGGACGTGATTCGCACGAGCTGAGCGCCCGGGGGAGAAGGCATCACGTGGTAGCCGGCGCCCTCTTGTTTCACCTTTCGGGAATCCTTGATGTCATTCCGACCCTGCCTCATCATCACAGAAACTCTGGCGGATTCCTGACACGCGGAACTAGCGCAAGGCCGTCCTGAGCCGCCGGACGCCCTCGTCGATCGCGTCCTCCGGCACCGCGGCATAGCCGAGCAGCAGGGCGCCGCGGCCGGCGGTGTCGACGCGGAGCTCGGACAGCGCGACGCACCGCACGCCGTTCGCAGCCGCGCTCTCCGCCGCAGCGCGGTCGGCGCGCCCGGCCGGCAGCCACCCGAGGAGGTGCATGCCGACGGGCGCCGGAGGGACCTCGAGGAGCCCCGAGAGCTCCCGCTCCGCCGCCGCGACCAGCGCGGCCTGGCGCCGCTCGTACAGCACGCGCATGCGGCGCACATGGCGCGCGAAGTGCCCCTCGGCCATGAAGTCGGCCAGGACCGCCTGCTCCAGGGGGGGCGACGACACGTCGGCCAGCGCCTTGGCCGCGACGAACGCGTCGACCAGCCCCTCGGGGACCACGAGGTAGCCGAGCCGCAGCGACGGCGAGAGCACCTTGCTGAACGTGCCCGCGTAGATCACCCGCGCGTCGGGCGACAGGCCCTGGAGGGCGGCGAGCGGCCGTCCCGCGTAGCGGAACTCGCTGTCGTAATCGTCCTCGAAGACCCAGCCGCCCGACGACCGCGCCCAGTCGAGGAGCGCGAGCCGGCGCCCGAGGCTCATCGTCACGCCCAGCGGGAACTGGTGCGACGGCGTCACGACGGCGAGCCGCGCCGAGGCCGAGCGCCGGACGCCCGCCGCCACGTCGAGCCCCTCCCCGTCCACCGGGACCGGCACCGGAGCCGCCCCGGCCGCGACCAGGGCGCTGCGCGCCGCGGTGTAGCCCGGATCCTCGACCCAGACCGGATCGCCGGGATCGAGCAGCACCTCGGCCGCGAGCGAGATCGCCTGCTGGGCGCCGCTCACCACGATGACCTGGTCCGGCGTGCACCGCACGCCCCTCGCGGTGACGAGGTAGTCGGCGATCGCCCGGCGCAGCGGCGCGTACCCCTGCGGCTCGTGGCGCGGCAGGAGCGCCCGCCACGAGCGGTCCCAGCGCCGGCTCATCAGCCGGCCCCAGGCGGCTGCGGGATACGCGTCGTACGCGGGCGCGCCCACCTGGAACGCCAGGCCGGCGGGCCCGGGCGGCGAGGAGGCGCGCCGGAACGGCGACGCCGCCCCCGCCACGAGGGCGCCGCGCCTCGACAGGGCGGCGCCGCCCGGCGAGGGCGCCGGCCGCGGCGCGGGCTCGCGCCGGGCGAGCAGGAGGTGCTCCGGCAGCGCGTCGGCGACGTACGTCCCGGCGCCGATCCGGCCGCGCAGGTACCCCTCCGCGAGGAGCTGCGCGTACGCGCCCAGCACCGTGTTGCGCGACAGGCCCAGGTGCGCGGCGAGCGCCCGGGTCGACGGCAGCTTGCTCCCGGGCCGCAGCCGCCCGGCGAAGATCGCGCCGCGCAGCGCCTCGTAGACCTGCCGGTGGAGCGGGGCGCTCGAGGCAGGATCGAGCACCACGGTCGTCACCGCGCCGGCGGGCGGAGAAGCCCGCCCTGGGCGCCTCGCCGAGGTCTTCCGCGTCAACGGTGCGCTCTCCGAGGTGGAGCTATCGTGGCTCCATCCGCTCGGCCAGGACAGCCTCGGAGGTCGATCTCCTCGGCGTCCCGGGAGCGTCTCGGGAAGAGCTCGCCGGGCGGCCCGCGCCGCCCGGCCCCTTCCCCGCGGCGCGTCAGTGCGTGCCGACCTTGGCGCCCGCGCTCGCGCGCGCCGACGCCGACGCCTTGAAGCTCGGCTTGGGGATCGAGATGCTGGGCGCCTTGAGCTGCACGTTGATGCTCGGCGGCGTCACACGGACGCTCGGCGCCCTGACGTTCACGTTCGCCTTCGCGTTGGCCCTGGCGCCGGCGCCGGACGCCGCGTGGACGTGGACCTTCGGGTCGAAGTCGGCCTTCGCCTTCAGGTCGGCGCGCGCATGCGCGTGCGCGTGCGCGTCCCAGTCGGTCTTCACGCGCACCTTCACGCGCGGGGCGCGCGCGTGGACGGCGAACGCCGCGCCGGCGTGGTAGCCGCAGAGGGCCACGGCCGAGCGGCCCGCGTTCCGCACCGCGATCGTCAGCTTCAGCGGGTCGGCGGCGAGCGCGAGCTTGCCGGTCAGGTACGCGCCCGCGGCCACCTTCGCGTTCACGTCCGCGTTCACGTCCGCGCTCGCGGCCACCGGCGCGAGGACGACGACCTGCGGCGCGTCGGCGACGACGCCGAGGGTGATCTTGCGCTCGCCGATGTCGACGGGCTTCAGGTCGACGTCGAGCACGTAGACGCGGACCTCGCCGGTCGCCTCGTCGACGAGGAGCTCGAGGCGATCGTCGCCGACGATCTCGATGCGCCCGCCGTGCGGGCCGAGCTTCCCCTCGGGGAGCCGGAGATCCGCCGCCCCCTTGGCGTTGGCGTGGAGCTCGGCGGTGCCGCCGGCGGGGACGTGCAGCGTGCCGCTCCACGGCTTGCCAGCGACGTTGAGCGTGTAGCCGATCTGGGTGAGGTCCGCCTCGAGCTTGGGGCCGGCGGCGACGAGGAGGCCGGCCTTCTCGTCGAACGTCAGGGGAACGGTCTTCTCCTCCCCGGAAGCGTCCTTCCACAGGAGCGTGCCGCTGACGTTCTCCCGGATCGGCTTCCCGTCCGGCCCGGTCACGGCCGCCTTGACGCTCCCGTCCGCGGCGACGTTGAAGGCGGCCTTGCCGCTCTCGTGCTCCTCCACGTAGGCGTCCTCGCCGATCGCCGACTCGGCGGTGGCGGTCACCTCGGCCGTCGCGTTCGCCTCGGCCTGCGGCTCGTCGCCCTTGCCGCATGCAGCCGCGGCGGCGATCAGCAGCAGGGCGAACACTCCGGAAAGCTTGGTGATCTTCATGAAATCCTCCTCGGTGCGAGCGACCCCGCGGCGGGAGCCGCGGCTTCGCTCGAGCCGGTGCGCCGAGGTCAAACCTCCCCGGACGCCACGGCGTCGGCGCTCATCATACGACGAGATGCCCTCGAAGGCGCGGAAGAGCGCGAATATCGGTGGGAATCAAAAGATACAGAAAAACGCAGGTGGGACAAGGGGGCTCACGGCCGCCGAGCGGCCGTGACCTACCTACCCGCAATGCGTTCAGGCGGTTTTCGGCACGCAGGCACGCGCCCGTGCCTGCGTGCGTGTGGCGATCACCCGCGCCGGCGCGCCGCGATCAGGGGTCCTCGGTGCCCTGACCTTCGCCTTCCGTGCCGATGATCTGCGGGCACTTCCGGGCCACCGCATCGCAGTCCGGAGGAGTCGCCTCCAGCGTGCTCAGGGCCGAGTCGCACGTGAGCTGACGGATCATCTGGGTCTGTGCGATCAGGCAGACCTCGAACTCGGCCACCGTGGCCGTGCAGCCCGCGCGCTGATCGGTCGGAGGCATGCAGTCCTTGTCGAAGGCCTGCCCCTGGCTCGACTCGTCAGTCGCCGAGACGCACTCGTCCTTCAGCGTGGCGCACGGCTTCCCGAGGGCGGGAGACGCGATGAGGCCCAGGTACTCACAGGCATCTTCCTTGGAGAGCTTCACCCTCGCCTCGAGCGACTCGCACGCGGACCGGACGTCATCGGCCGTCAGGTCCTTGAGCTGCTTGCTGCTCATGGCGGTGTCCGTCGGGGCGGTATCTGCACCTTCGCCGCCGCACGCGGCGAGGGACAGGACGGTCAGAAGGGCCCCGAGATGAGTCATACGCATCATTCGTTGTCTCCCTTTCTAAGTGCGGCCGCGAGCGCGGCCGTGGCGCACCCGGGAGCAAGCCATGTACCGAGAGATCGATCGTGCACAATTGGACCGCACCGCAGGTGCCGAAGCGCGGTGAAACCGACAAACGCCACGGGAGATACCGGATCTACCAAGCGGGGAAAGCGAACCTTTCTTGGCGCGCCGAGCGCCCCGAGGCGTCGAGACGTTCTGGCCCGAGCGCCGCGCCGCCAGGCTCGCCGCGAACTCGCGTTCCGCGGCCGGCCGCGGGCGCCGGCGCACGCTGGCGGCGGAGCGGCCCTCCGCCGAGTCCCAGCTCCACCGTGTTTCGCGTCCCGCCACCGCTGGCGCGCGCTCGCTGGCGGGCTCCTCGGCGGGCTCCCTCCGCGTGCACGCGCCGCCCGCCCTCCCGCCGGACAGCGGCCCGCGCGCGGGCGGGAACGCCGCTTGCGGGCTGGAACGCCGCTTGCGGGCTGGAACGCCGCTTGCGGGCTGGAACACCGCGCAGTCGCAGCCCCGGGCGACAGTGGTGAGACAGCGAGACAGGCACTCTCACGCCGCGCGGCGTGTCGTCGCCTGTCGGTGCGAGCGCTCATCACACGGTGTTCGTGCGGCGAGCGGGGCTCGACACGGACTTGTTGTACGGTCGGCCGCTCCGTGACATCATGGCAGGCCGTCGGGTGGATGTACTCAGACCCAGCGGCGATGTGGGGAGCTCGCCCTCGGCCTACCACCTGGAGCGCATCCCGGCCCGGGCCAGGGACGCCTTGGTCCCCAGATGATCACCACGCCGAGCTCGCGACAGGCCAAGGACTCTCCGGACGTACCGGCGTCCGTCGGGCCGTGGCGGGTGCTCGAGCCGCTCGGCCGCGGCGGGATGGGGGTCGTCTACCGGGCCCAGCACAGCGCGACGGGCGCGCTCGCAGCGCTCAAGACCGTCTGCGTGAGCGACGAGAGCCTGGTCTCGAGCATCCGCCGCGAGATCCACGCGCTGCGGGGCGTCCAGCACCCGGGCGTCGTGCGGATCCTCGACGAGGGCATCCAGGGCGGCATCCCGTGGTACGCGATGGAGCTGCTCGAGGGACGCACGCTGCGCGACCACAACCAGGATCGCTGGCGCGGCCGGGCGAGCGTGAACAGCGAGCCCACCGTGAGCGTGTCCGCGGGGTTCGACGCGCACGCGCTGGCGAGCACCGCGACGGCCGAGATCAGCCCCGACTCGATCATCCCGCGCTCGTACCAGCCGTTCGCGCCGCGACCGTTCCACCGCGCGGCCGGCGGGGCGCTCCGCCAGGCGCTGACGCTCCTGCGCGCGGTCTGCCGGCCGCTCGCGTACGTCCACGGCCGCGGCGTCGTCCACCGCGACCTCAAGCCGGACAACGTCTTCATCCGCGAGGACGGCGCGACGGTGCTCTTCGATTTCGGCCTCGCCTTCCAGTTCGAGGGCCACAAGGGGCGCGACGAGCTCCAGCCGGGCGGCAGGCTGATGGGCAGCCCCGACTACATGTCCCCCGAGCAGATCCGCGGCGATCTCGTCGACGCGCGCGCGGACCTCTACGCGCTCGGCTGCATGCTCTACGAGGTCGTCACCGGGGCGGTCCCGTTCCTCGGCGACTCGAGCTCCGTCGTGCTGTCCATGCACCTCTACGCCGAGCCGCTCCCCGCCTCCGAGCTCGTCGCCGACGTGCCCCCCGAGCTCGACGCCCTGATCGCGCGGCTCCTGAAGAAGCGCCCCGAGGACCGGCTCGGCTACGCCGACGACGTCGCGACCGCCCTCGCGAAGCTCGGCGCGGACGACGCGCCGGCGCGCGATGAGGCGCGCGCGCCGGCGGCGCAGCCGTACCTCTACCGGCCGCGCCTCGCCGGGCGCGGCGAGGCGCTGCGGCAGCTGAGCGAGGCGCTCGAGCGCGCCCAGGACCGGCGGCAGGGCAGCCTCGTCTTCGTCGGCGGCGAGAGCGGCGTGGGCAAGACGCGCCTCGCGGTCGAGGCGGCGCACCAGGCGGCCCACATGGCCGTCGTCGCGGGCGCTTGCGCGGCCGTCTCCGCGGCCGACGAGCGCGAGGGCGCGGTCAAGGCCGCGCCGCTGCACCCGTTCCGCCCGCTCCTGCTCGCGGTGGCCGACCGGTGCAACGAGCTCGGGCCCGGCGGCTACGACGCGCTGCTCGGCCCGCGCGGCCGCGTCCTCGCGCCACACGAGCCGTCGCTCGCCCAGCTCCGCGGCCACGAGCGCTACCCCGAGCCGCCCGAGCTGCCCCCGGACGCGGCCCGCTACCGGCTGCGGACCGCGCTCGCCGACACGCTCGCCGCGTTCGCGGCGACGCGGCCCGTGCTGCTCGTGCTCGACGACCTCCAGTGGGCCGACGAGAACTCGCGCGGCGTGCTCGAGCACCTCGACGCCGACTACTTCGCGGCGCACCCCGTGGTCCTGCTCGGCACGTACCGGACGGAGGAGACGTCCCCCGCGCTCTCCTCGCTCCTCGCGGCGCCGTGGGCCTCGCGCATCGCGCTCGGGCGGCTCGACCGCCCCTCGGTCGGGCGGATGGTGCGCGACATGCTCGCCCTGGACGAGCCGCCCGAGGCCTTCGTGCGGTACCTCTTCGAGCAGTCGGAGGGGAACCCGTTCATCGTCGCCGAGTACCTCCGGGCCGCGATCCAGGAGCGGATGATCTACCGGGACGAGGCCTACGTGTGGCGCATCCGCGCGAGCGCCGAGGGCGCCGCCGCGGAGGAGCTCTCCCGCGCGGCGCGCGCGAGCCAGCCGCCCGCGACGTTGCCGCTGCCGGGCTCGCTGCGCGAGCTCGTGGCGCGCCGGCTCTCGGGCCTGAGCCAGGGGGCGCTCGCGCTCGCGCGGCTCGCGTCGGTGCTCGGCCGCGAGCTCGAGGAGCGCCTGCTGCTCGGCGCCGCCGGCCTCGCCGAGGTCGAGGCCATGGACGCGCTCGCGGAGCTCGAGGGCCGCCACGTGCTCGAGGCGGCCGAGCCGGGGCAGCTCCGCTTCGTGCACGACAAGCTGCGCGAGATCGTCTACGCGGGCATCCCCGAGGCGGAGCGGCGGGCCCTGCACGGCGCGGCGGCGCGCGCGATCGAGCAGCGCCACCGCGACGCGCCGGATCTCGCGCTGTCGTACCCGCTCCTCGCCCACCACTACGCGATCGCGGGCGTCGTCCAGAAGACGCTCGAGTACCTCGACAAGGCGGGCGCCCAGGCGCTCGCGACGGGCGCGTCCGGCGACGCGGTGGATTTTTACAGGAGGGCGCTCGACCTCGACGGGGCGCTCTCGCCCGAGGAGCGCGCGCCGCCGCTCCGGCGCGCGCGCTGGGAGCGGCGGCTCGGCCAGGCCCACTACAACCTCGGCGACCTGCTCGGCGCGGAGCGGCACTGCGCGGCGGCGCTCCGGCTGCTCTCCCGCGACGAGGCGGCGTGGATCCGCGCGGGCGAGCGCGCGTCGACGTCGCGCCGCGGGGCGCCGCTCCGGGAGCGGCTCCGCCCCGTGACGGCCTCGCTGCGGCACCTCGGCCTGCAGCTCGCGCACGTCGCGGGCGTCCCGATCCCTGTCGCGCGCGACGCGCACGAGCGCGAGCGCCTCGCCGAGGCGTCGCTCGCCGCGGAGAAGCTGTCGGAGACGTACATGTTCCGCAACGAGCCGACGCTCGCCTTTCTGGCGGCGCTGACCGCGACGAACGCCGCGGCGCGGCTCGGCCCGTCGCTCGCGCTCGCGCGCGGCTACGCGACCCTGAGCGTCGCGTTCGGGTACGTCCCGTGGAAGGCCGTCGTGGACGCCTACGCCGCGCGCGCGACCGAGGCCGCGGCGGCGCTGGAGGACCCGCGCGGCGTCGCGTTCGTCTCGTGCCTGCGCGGGCTGACCGCGCTCGGCGAGGGCCGGTGCCGGGACGCGCGCGCGCTGCTCACCGAGGCGGAGCGGCTGGCGGAGGCGCTCCAGGACCGCCGCCGCAAGGAGGAGTGCATCACGCTGCTCGCCGGCGTGGCGCACTCCGAGGGCCGCTGGATGGAGGCGCTCGACCGCTACAGCGCGCTCGCTGTCGCGTCGCGCCAGAGCGACAACGCGCAGGGCCACATCTGGGCGGAGAGCGGCCGCGCGCAGTGCCGGCTGCTGCTCGGCGACGGCGAGGGCGCCACGGCGATCTTCGACGAGCTGACCCCCGAGGTGCAGCGGCTCGGCGATCGCACGCAGCAGATCACGCACGGCCAGGTCGCGCTGGGGCACCTGCTCCGCGGCGCGCGCGACGACGCGCGCGCGGCCGCCGAGCGGACGCTCGCGCTGATCCTCGAGGGGCAGCCGGCCGGCTATCACTGCCTGTACGGCTACGCGGCGACGTGCGAGGTGCTGCTGTCGCTCCTCGAGGAGGCCCGGAGCGCGCCGGAGCGGCGCGAGCTCTCGCGGCTCTCGGCCGAGGCGTGCCGCGCGCTCGGCAGGTACGCCAGCATCTTTCCGCTCGGCCGCTCGACCTCGCTCCGGATGCTGGGCCTCGCCGCGTGGCTCGCCGGCCGGCGCGCGCACGGGAGGCGGCTCTGGGCCGCGGCGATCGGCGAGGCCCTGTCGCGCGGCCTGCCCGTCGACGAGGCGCGCGCCCGCTTCGAGCTCGCGCGTCACCTCGCGCGCAGCGATCCCGAGCGCGGGCGGCAGATCGCCCGCGCCGTCGCGCTCTTCTCGATGCTCGATCTGCAGTACTGGCGCGACCGGGTGGCCCGGCTGCGCGAGCGGTAGCCCGCGAGGGCGGCCAGGGACGACCCATGCTGGCCGACCCCGCGCGCTGGCACTGCGCGCTGGCGTCGAGAAGCCCCGTCCGCGTCCGCCCGGGGGAGACTTGGGCGAGGATAGCCAGGGCATCTCCTCCTGCTCCTCTGTCTGGAGCGGATGCTCACGAGCACGCCGAGCCCGGATGACCGTCTCACGCTGTGATCGCAATCACATCCTCGCCGCGATCACCGCATCACGATGACAGGCGCTGAATCGATCAGCGCGCGAGAGCGTCTAGCATCTCGCCCGCTCGCCCCCCGCTCGCGCCGCGGAGCGCCCCAGTCGCGACGCGTCATGGCGAAGCCGAGCGCGAGAGACAGAGGCTCACCCGGCGTCGCGCTCGCGCCTTCCGACGACCTGAGCGCCGGTTGCCCCCGTGAGCGCAGGGGACATATCGCCCGGAACTCCGGAAAACCCATCTGCCCAGGACGCCTGAAGAACCGCCGTGACAGCCCAGGAAAGCGTAAAAACGCCGGGCCAGCCTCGGTTTTATCCGTTGGACAACGTATCAACCCAGGGTATACACCGATGCTCATTGGCGGCGTGTCCCCAGCACACCGGCAAAACACGCAGGGAATCGGTGCATTATCCGCGGCGCCCGTGCCCTGGACGACGAATTTCCGCGTCGACTGGGAGACTATAAGGTCTCATAAAGGAAGGCGAGCGGGCGTCAGCTTGCATCTCACGGAGGAGCGGAAAGTTCCACCGGACATCGAAGCACAGGTCACCGTCGACACAGGTGACCCAAGTCCTCGTGATGGGTCACGGCCATAATCACCCATGACCGCACGCGAGACCGGGGCGACACTGGCGACAGGCACAATCAACGGCGGCACGCGATCTCGTGAAACCTATTCACCACCTCTCTCCTGGACTGCCTTGCGTACCCGCCGCGGCGCCGGTATCGCAGCGGACTGCTTACCAGCCCATCTCAGCGGTCGTCGGTTCATCGCACTATCGCGCCCTGTCTGACGACGCCTTGAAGGACGAGGACAACGCCGCCTGGGTGCTCGGCCTTGCGCCCGAGGTGAAGCAGGCGTGGCTCGAACGCATCCGCTGGATCCGCATTGTCGACCGCCTCGCCGAGAACGAGCGCATCGAGCCGCACGAGCGGCGCTTCAGCCGGTTCATGGCGGCGTGGCGGCTCGTCCGTTCACGCGGGTTCGTCGATCCGAGCTGCCCCTTCGCGGGCGAGCTGTCGGCCGTCCGCGCCCTGTGGCTCCGGGACGAAGGCGGCCCGGAGCCCGGCGCCGGGCGCGAGCGGCGGGAGCAGGACGACATCGAGCGGCGCTCGCTCGCCGCCTGGGACGCTTACCTGCTCGCCCTCGACGACTACCACGCGCCCGGGCTCCTCATCCGCACGATGAAGGAGCACGACACGATGCTGATGCGGCTGTCGGGCCATATCTTCCAGCTGGTTCCGTTCCTGACGACAGAGCACTGGGACGCAGCCGGCGAGTTCGGCCGGCTCGATCAGTTCTTCAACAACCTCAGGGACATGCAGGAGGACGCCGATCGCGGCATCTGTTATCTGCCCGAGGAGGAGCTCGCGCGCCACGGCGTCACGCGCGCGCAGGTGATCTCCGGACGTTGCATCGGGACGCCCGGGTACGAGCGCCTGATGCGGTCCTGGCTCGATGAGGTCATGCCGGCGCTCTACGCGCGGGCTGCGCCGTTCATCGACGCGCGCGGCCTCCACCCCTCGCTCCAGATCATGAGAGCGTGGAGCCTGCGCCGTTATGCCCGCATCACCCGCGTATTCCGCGCGACAGGGTTCGACTACCGCCGGTTCCCCGCGCGGTACTGGGCCGAGGTGCGGCGCGACCTCGCCGAGCGCCGGCAGCTCCCCCGCGCTCACCCTGTGTAACGCCTCACGGTCGAGAGCAGCGCGTCCGGGTCGAACGGCTTGCCGAGCCACGCGTCGGCGCCTACCTCGGCCGCCCGCCGGTGCGCGTCCGCCGCGGCGGTGAGCACGATGATGGGCGCCTGCCGCCCGTGCCGGACCTCGAGCTCGCGGGCGAACTCCGGTCCGTTCATCACCGGCATCTTCATGTCGAGCAGGATGAGATCGGGGATGTCGTTCTCCAGCTTGGCCAGCGCCTCGCGGCCGTTGCACGCGATCTTGACCCGGTAGCCGTCCTCCTGGAGCACGAGGGAGATGAGCGCCACGAGGTCCGCGTCATCCTCCACGAGGAGCACCGTCTTTGCGTATCTGCAGCTCATCGTCGGTCAACCGCGGGGGCCTCGCTGCTGAGTGGAACGGTGAAATAGAACGTGCTGCCCTTGTCCTCCTCGCTCTCGAACCAGATACGACCACCGTGACGGGAGATCATATCCTTCGCAAGGAACAGCCCGATCCCCATGCCGCCATAGTCGTGTCGGGTGTCCGTGTGGGCGCGGAAGAAGCGCTCGAAGATCCGCGCCTGCTTGTGGGCCGGGATGCCGACGCCCTGATCGCGCACCGACACGATCGCCTCGAAGCCAGTCGCCGAGCCGCGGCGGTGCGAGAAGAGCGCGGCGTCGCAGAGCGACGGCCGGGACACCGGCGCGCGCTCGGCCACGGCGATGCGGACGTCGATGTCGCCGCCGTCCGGCGAGTACTTCACCGCGTTGTCGAGGAGGCTCGCGAGCACCTGGCGCAGCCGCTCCGGATCGGCGCGCACGACGGGCGGCCGCTCGGCCTCGAGCGACAGCCGCACGCGGTGCCGGCTCGCCGACTTCGCGGCGCGATCGACCGTCTCCTGAAGGAGCGCCCCGAGGTCGACGTCCTCCTCGGAGACCTGGAGGACGTCGAGCGAGACCTGCGAGATCGCCAGGAGATCGTCGACGATGCGGTTGATCCTGTCCGCGCCGCGATCGATGGCCTCCAGCATCTTGCGGCGGGGCGCCGGCAGGTCGGTCGTGTTGCGCAGGAGCGCGAGCGCGTAGCCCTTCATGATCGCGACCGGCGTCTTGAGCTCGTGCGCGCCGACCCGGATGAACTGGTCCTTGACGAGATCGAGCTCCATGAGCTCCGTCACGTCGCGGGCGACCGTGACCGCGCCGAGGATCGCCCCGCACTCGCTGCGGATCGGCGCCGCGCTGGTGCGCAGGAAGACGTCCCGGCCCGCGCGGCCGCCCGCGAGCACCTGCTCCTCCTGCACGATGGTCTCGCCGGCGAGCGCCCGCACCATGGGCAGCTCGTCGCGCGTGAAGGGGCGGCCGTCGCTATGGCGCATGCGGCTCAGGTCCATCACCTCCTCGACCATCCGGCCGACCTGCTCGGAGCGGCCCGACAGGCCGAGCAGCCTGAGCCCCGAGGCGTTCAGCATCGTCAGCCGGCCCTGGCGGTCGCACGCGAACACCCCCTCGACGAGGTTGTCCAGCACGGCGCCGAGCTGCGCCGCGCGCTGGGCCGCGTCCTGCAGCAGGCGCTCGCGCTCGGCCAGGTAGCTGCGCATGCGCCGGGACGACTCCTCCAGGCGATCGACCATGGCGTTGACGCCGCCCGCCAGGGCGCCAATCTCGTCCTTGAAGTAGACGGGGATCCGCTCCAGCCGGTCGACCTCGCCGCGCCGGACGATCGTCTGGATGACCGCGGCGACCTGCTGGAACGGGCCCGCCAGGGCGCCCGCGAGGAAGCCCGCGCAGACCGGCGCCCAGGTGACCGCGACCATCGAGAAGATGGCCAGCGTGAGGTTCAGGCCGGGCTTGGCCGGCCCCGCCGTCTCGCCGAGCACCATCGCCGCCATCCAGCTCGTCGGCGCGATGGCGAGGCAGGCGCCGAGGATCACGAGGCGGACCGCGAGCGAGTAGCCCTTGCCCGGCACGGAGAGGCCGCGCTCGCGCGCGAGCAGCGAGATGACGCCGGCGGCGGGCGAGAGCAGGCGGCCGAGGATGCTGTAGGCGAGCGGCAGCGCGGCCGCGAACAGGGCCAGCGCGAAGAGGGCCAGCGCGACGCCGCGCTGCACGCCGAGCGGGCTCTGGCCCGGCGCGATGGCGTAGAACGCCACGGTGACCGGCAGGTACAGGAGCGCCCACGAGATCGCCCAGACCGTCGCGAACGCAAGCGGGGTGTCGTAGGCGGCGTTGGCCGCGGCGAGGATGAGGTCCTCCGGAGGCGCCGCGCCGCCGGCGCCGGTCTCCTCGAAGCCCGCGCCGCTGCGGAGCGGGTGGCCCACGGCGTACTGACGCAGGCGCTCGATGGGGCGCAGCATGTGGACGAGCAGCGCGATGAGGCCCGCTGTCTTGACGACGTACATGAGCCCGATCAGCCCGACCATGCGCGCCTGGACAGTCGAGTCCACGACGCCGAGGAGCCGCAGGTGAGCGACCGGGACAAGCAGGCTATACGGCAGCTCGATGCCGAACGCATAGGCCACGACCCGGGGCGTGAACGAGGGAGTCCGCGCCCTCCCAAGATTCCAGACTCTGAACCAGGCGGCTCGGCTGATCGCCACGTCCGTCACCCCCCCTGTTGAAGCATGGCTCCGGGGTCCGCGCCTGCGGGGCCCTGCGCGCCAGGTCGATGAGCCAGGTCGCTAGACCAGCCTTGCTATGGAACCACCGCGCGAGTTGTCGACCTTTTTGCGCAGGGGTTCAGGTCGATTCAAGCAACTCACGCATTCCGTCCTGGCCTGGTCGTGCTGCGAATTCCCGATCAACTCAGGCGCTGCCTTATGGCGCTCCTGGCGATGAGGAAAAGAATGGTGAGCACGTGGCGCGCGCGGAGGCCGCTCGCCTCACCGCGGTAGACGGGGCGCACGCTGACCTCGCGGACGCGGAGCCGGCGCGCCGCGAGGGCGGCGAGCAGGTCGTTCGGATAGCCATAGCGGGGCCAGAGGCCGTCGAGGTCGAGCGCGTCGAGCGAGCGCGCCGAGATGGCGGTGTATCCGCACTGGCTGTCGGAGAGCGCGTCGAGCCCCGCCGCGCGGCGGGTGAGCGCGGCGAGCGCCGCCGTGGCGGCGAGGCGCTGGAGGGGCATGACGCGCCACACGTCGGGGTGCCGCAGGCGATCGCCCTTCACATAATCGGCTTCGCCCGTGATGATCGGGGCGACGACGCGCGGGAGGTCGCGCGGGTCCATCTGCCCGTCGCCGGCCATGACGGCGACGGCGGCGGCGCCGAGGGCGCGAGCGCGCCTGTAGCCGGTGACGATCGCCGCGCCGACGCCGCGGCACGCGGGGTGTATGAGCACCTCGAGGCGCTCGTCGCCGGAGGCGCGCGCGATCTCGGCCGTGCCGTCTCTGCTGGCGTCGTCCACGACGATCACGTGGTCGACGAAGGCGGGGACCGCCCCCACGGCCTCGGCGATCCAGCGCGCCTCGTCCCGCGCGGGGATGACGACTGCGACGCGCGCACCGTGGAGCACGCCGGTTCGTAGCGGAAGGCGCGGTCCCCGGCAACGCGCTCGGGCCCCGGCAACGCGCTCGGGGCTGCGGCAACGCGCCCGGGCCGCAGCGACGCGAACCGCTGCGCGCCAGGGCGTGGTAGAGGGAGCGCCCTCGGCTCCACCCCCCCAAGCCTTCGTCGACCATGCACCGCCGTACCGTCATCGCACTGGGAATCACCGCCGCTGCGTGCGGCCTCACGGGCTTCACCGTCGTCGGCCAACCCAAGGACACGACGCCGGAGGGCGCGTATCTCCGCATCGCGAGCGCGATCGGCCGCGGGGACGTGCGGGCCACGTTCGCGGCCCTCGACGATCAGGCGCAGCACGCCTGTCACGCGATCCGCGATCACCGCCAGAAGGCCAGCGACCGGATCCAGGACAGCTATCCGGAGCCAGAGCGCTCGAAGCTGCTCGCCCTGTACAGGGCGCACGCCGAGGCGCAGGACGGCGCGGACGTCTGGGTCGAGATGTCGTCGCGGCTCGGCTGGATCGCCCGGCTGCGCCGGGACCTCTCCGGCGTCGCGCGCGTGGAGGTGGACGGCGATCGCGCCGTCGTCGAGACCGCGCGGGGGGCGCGCTACCTGTTCCGGCGGCGGGGCAACGCGCTCTGGGGGCTGTCCGTCTTCACCGCCGAGCTCCTCGCCGAGGCCGAGCGGGCCGCCCGCGACGGGGACGTCGTGGAGCGCGCGGCGCTCGATTACGACCGCGCGCGCTGACGCGCTCCAGCTCGACGACCGCGCGCGCTGACGCTCCAGCTCGACGACCGCGCGCGCTGACGCTCCACCGTCCGGCGCCCGGCCATGCGGCGCGGGCCCGCGGCTGCGCGACGGGAGCCGCTACCTGCCGGCCTTCTGCCGGAGCTCGGCGTACGACGCGCCGGGCGTGGTCGTCTCGACCGGCAGCCCGGCCGGCCCCCACCCCCGCTCGGTCAGCGCGCCGAACGCGTCGCGCGGCCCCTCGAAGCCGGCGCGCTGATCGATGACGCCCGTGTAGCCGGCCGACACCATGGCCTCGGCCGCGCGCATCGAGCGCTGTCCGGAACGACAGCCCACGACGATCTTCGCGTCCTTGGCGTAGAGCGAGCAGACCACATCCAGGAAGTCCGGGTTGGGCTTCATGCCGCCGGCGCCGGCGTGCATGAGCGGCACGTTGTGCGCGCCGCTCGGGTGGCCAGCCGCGTACTCGGGCTCGCTCCGGACATCGAGGTAGAGATACCCCTCCTCCTCGATGAGCCTCTTTGCCTCTTCGGGTGATACGCGCTTGATGTCCGCCATGAGCGCAGTCTACCCCCGGCGGGGCGCGCCCGTCAGAACGTATGCACGAAGAGCCCGCTGCGGAGCTTCGGCTCGAACCACGTGCTCTTCGGCGGCATGAGCAGCCCTGCGTCGCTGACCGCGAAGAGCTCGCCTATCTGCGTCGGATAGAGGAGGATCGCCACCGTGAACGCGCCCGAGTCGACGCGCCGCTCGAGCTCGGCGACGCCGCGGATGCCACCGACGAAATCGACGTGCTTGTCCCGCCGGGGGTCGCTGACGCCGAAGATCGGGCCGAGGATCTGGTCCTGACAGATCGAGCAATCGAGCGAGGCCACCGGGTCCTCCGCGTCGAACGAGCCCGGCCGGACCTTCGCGGTGTACCAGCGGCCGCCGAGGTAGAGCCCGAAGGACCTCGGGCCGGCCGGCGTCGCGGCCGCGCCGTCCTGGACCGGCGCCGGCGCGACGTCGAGCCGCTCGCCGAGGGCGGCGAGGAGCGCCTCCGGGCCGCGGCCGGCGAGGTCTCGCACGACGCGGTTGTAGGGCATGATGTTCATCTGGTCGTGCGGGAAGACCACGGCCAGGAAGACGTCGTGCTCGCCGCCGTCGCCGCGCAGCTTCCGGTGGACGCGCGCGGCTGCGGCGCTGCGGTGGTGGCCGTCGGCGACGTAGAGCGTCGGGATCTGCTGGAAGCGCTCCTCGAGGTCGGCGGTCGCCGCGCGGCCGAGGACCCAGAGCCTGTGCTCGACGCCGTCGGCGGTGGTGAAATCGTAGATGGGCGGCGACTGCGTGGCCTGCGCGACCGCGCTGTCGATGCCCGCGTCGGCGCGGTACGTGAGGAACACCGGCTCGTCGTGGGCGCCGAGCTCCTCGATGTGGCGGGTGCGGTCGTCCTCCTTGTCGGGGCGCGTCTTCTCGTGCTTCTTGATGACGTCCTGCTCGTACTCGGCGACCGAGGCGCAGCCGACGACGCCGATCTGCCGGTGATCGCCCATCTTCTGGGCGTAGAGGTAGAGGTGCGGCTCCGGATCTTGCGCGAGGTCGCCGCTGGCGATGAGGTCGGCGAGGTTCTGCGCGCCGCGGGCGTAGACCGCGTCGTCGTGCTCGTCCGTCCCTTCGGGCAGGTCGATCTCGGGGCGGGAGACGCGCAGGAAGCTGTGCAGGCCCCCCGCCGCGAGGGCGCGCGCCTCGGCGGTGGAGATGACGTCGTACGGCGGGCTGGCGACGCGGGCGGCGTGCGCCTGGGGAGGACGGTAAGCGCGGAAGGGTCGGACGGTGGCCACGGCGAGCGCGTAACCCGGCGGCGGGAGCGCGTCGAGGCGGCTCTGGCGGGGCTGAGCGCGGCGGGCTGACCGCGCCCCGGCCGGCGCGCGGCCCGGGCGACGGGGGCGCTGATGGCGGCGCGCGGCGCGTGCTAGGAGGGACACGCCCGCTCCACGCGCAGCTCGCCGCGGTTCAACGCCCCCGCGCCGCACCACGAGGAACCTTGTCCAGCTCCGGTGAGTCTTACCCCCCGTCCCGCTTCTCGACCCTCCCGCCCGCCTCGGCGGACGACGATCTCGCCCTGCCCGGCGAGACCCATTCGTTCTCCACGTCGCGGTCCCGCCGCGTGATCGCCGTGGGGGGCGGCCGCGGGGGCGTCGGCAAGGCGACGCTCGCGGTCAACCTGGGGGTGTACTTCGCGCAGCTCGGGCGCGACGTGATCATCATCGACACCGACGCCTACAGCCCGGGGCTGCACGCGGCGCTCGGGATCGAGGCGCCGCCGCTGGTCACGCGCGAGGACATCGAGGAGGGCAAGGCCGAGCCGATCGCGACCACGGTGCCCGGACTCCGGCTCGTCCCGACCGCGTACGACCCGATGACGGCCACGCCGCTCCGGCCGAGCCGCGCCGCCTACTGGATGAAGATGATCCAGGAGCTCGACGTCGACTACGTGATCATCAGCCTCGGCGCGGCGACCGGCTCCTCGACGCTCGACCTCTTCCTGCACGCCGACGTCGGCATCTGCGTGACCACGCCCGAGCCGCTCGCGGTCGAGCACTCCTACCGCTTCTGCCGCGCGCTCTACCAGCGCACCTTGCGCCGGGCGCTCATGAAGGAGCGCTTCAAAGTCCGCCTCGTGGAGAAGGTCGCCTCGTCGCTCCCGCCGCTCGCGACCCCGCGCGACTTCATCATCGAGGTGAAGCGGTTCGACGAGGGGGTCGCGTCGCTCGCGGCCGCGCAGCTGCCGCGGGTGACGCCGCACCTCGTGGTCAGCCAGACGCGGCACCGGTCGGACCTGGAGCTCGGACCGGCGATGAGCGCTGTGTCGCAGCGCTTCCTCGGCATCTCGCTCGACTACCTCGGGCACATCGAGCACGACGACGCGGTGTGGCTGACCGCGCGACGGCGCCAGCCGCTGCTCATCGACAGCCCGACGTCGAAGAGCGCGCGCAACCTGGAGCGCGTGGCCCGGCGCATCCTCGCGCTGCTCGCCGCGCGCGACTCGCGCCCGGCCGAGGCGCACGCGCGCGCCCTCGCCGCCGCCGCGAAGGGCGCCGCGCCGGCCACCCTCTACGAGGCGCTCGGCCTCGCGCGGACGGCCGCCGACGACGAGATCCGGCGCGCCTACAAGCGGCAGCGCGACATCTACCGCGAGGGGAGCTTGCCGGTGGTCAGCGTGCTGAGCCCCGCGGTGCTCCAGAAGGAGCAGGCGCGCATCGAGGAGGCGCACGACACGCTGCTCGATCCGGTGCGCCGCCGCGCCTACGACCTCTCGACCTACCCCGACGATCCGCGCACGCCGCTCGGCCCGGCGCGCGCCGAGAACGCCGCGGCCGCGGCCGAGCTCGCCATGCTCCAGGCCGAGCTCGCGCGCGAGATCAACGCCGAGACGCAGTTCAGCGGCGCGCTGCTCCGCAAGGTGCGCGAGTCGCAGGGCGTCGAGCTCACCGACATCTCGCAGCGGACGAAGATCTCGCTGGCGCACCTCCAGGCGATCGAGAACGAGTCGATGGGCGACCTGCCGGCGTCCGTCTATGTTCAGGGATTCATTCAGGAAATCGCGAAATACCTGCGGCTCGATCCGGCCCAGGTATCGAAGACCTACATGCGCCGCCTGCGCGAGATCTCCGCCGGCACGCGCGCGAAGCAGCATGGCTGAGGCGGCGCGCGCCCGCGTCGAGGCGGCGCGAGACGGAAAGGGCCAGGCGAGCGCGCGCGCCGGCGGAGATCTCGTGTTCTCGGCCATCGCGTTCGTGCTCGCGCTGCTGCCGCGGCTCTACGTGGCGATCGCGTGGGCGCGCGAGCCGGTGTGGGACGGCCATTACTACGACTTCGGCGCGCGCCGGATCGCCGCCGGCCTCGGCTACTCGGACGATCTCGTCATCGGGGGCCAGCCGGTGTGGCACCCGTGGTGCCACTATCCGGTCGGCTACAGCGGCTTCCTCGGCCTTGTTTACAGGCTGTTCGGCGCCGGACCGCACGTGGCGACGGTCGCGAACGCGGTGACCGGCGCGCTGCTCGTCGTCGTGGTCCACCGCCTGGCCCGGTACGCGACGACGCCGGCGCGCGCCCGCGTCGCGGCGCTGCTCGCGGCGCTCTCGCCGGGGCTCATCGTGTACGCGGCGCTCCTCATGACGGAGCCGCTCGCGGCGCTCGGCCTGGTGACGGCGCCGTGGCTTCTCGCGCGCGACGCCGCGCGCGGGCGCGCAGCCCGCGGGGCGCTCCTGGCGGGCGTGGCGCTCGGGCTGACGGCGCTGGTACGGCCGCAGAGCCTGCTCTGCGCGCCGGCGTTCGCCCTGCTGCCAGGGCGTGGCCCCGGCGGGGCCGCCGGATGGGCGACCGCCTGGAGGCGCGGCGCGCTGGCGGCGGCGCTCTCGACCGCGATGGCCCTCGCCGTGGTGGCGCCGTGGACGATCCGGAACTGCCGGGTGATGGACGGCTGCGCGCTCGTCTCGACGAACGGCGGCTGGAACCTCGCCATCGGCGCGTTCCCGCGCGCGACGGGCCGCTTCGAGACGCTGCGCGCGGGCGACGGCTGCCCGATCGCGCGCGGGCAGGTGGCGCAGGACCGCTGCTGGATGGCCGAGGGGCTGAAGTGGATCAAAAATGATCCAGTCCGCTGGCTGGCGCTCATTCCGAAGAAGCTGAGCTTCACCTTCGATCACGAGTCGTTCCCCATCGGCTACCTGGGCGAGGCGAACCCCGCGGCGTGGCCCGAGGAGCGGCGCGCGGCCGGGCGGCGCGTGCTCACGACGTCGCACCTCGGCCTGCTCTCGGTCGCGGCGCTCGCGGGCGTGGCGCTGCCGCGGCTGCGTCCGTGGCGGGCGCTCGTCGCGCAGCTCCTTGCGCTCGCGGCGGTGCTCGGGCTCGTCGCGTGGGGGGTGCTCGGCGACGAGCACGCGTTCTGGCCGCTCGCGGTGGCGATCCCGGTCATCGCGGCGCTGCCGCTGCCGGGCCGGCCCGCGAACGGGGGAGTCGTCGGCTATCTCGCGTTCGCGGTGGCCTCGGTGGCGCTGACGCACGCCGTGTTCTTCGGCGAGGACCGCTATCACATGGTCGTCACGCCGGCGCTGTGCGTCCTCGCGGCGTGCGCGCTGCGGCGAGAGGAGACGGCGCCGGCCGCGGGGCGGGCGGGCGCGCGGTGAGCCGTAAGACGGCGGCGAGCGCCGACGACACCTCGGCGACGAACTCGTCGCCCAGTCCGGGGCGCCGCTCATTCTTGCGGTTGTATTGCCGCGCTGGCCGATGCGCGATTCCGGTTACAACCAGAACACCGATTGCCCGACTCACGCCCTTCAGGGCGCCGTCACCGCTCCGGTCTCGCCGGCTGCCTTCCCCGTCCTCCCCGCCTTTTCCATCTCTTCCTGCTCCGCCACCAGGCCGATCTCGATCCGCCGGTTCTTCGCCCGCCCCTCCTTCGTGGCGTTCGTAGCCGCCGGCGCGAACTCCCCATAACCTGCGGCCGACAGGCTCCGCGGCGCCATTCCCGCCTCGATCAGCGCCTTGACGACCGCCACCGCGCGCGCCGCCGAGAGCTCCCAGCTCGACGGGGACCTCGCGCTCTTCCCCCTCGCGCGCCCGTCGTCAGCGCCGTCGTCCGTGTGCCCGGCGACCTGGAACCTGCGGTCCGGCATGGTCCGGAGCACCCTGGCGATCTCGACCAGCACCGCCCGTCCCTCCCGTTTGATGTCGGCCTTCCCCGCGTCGAAGAGCACGTCGCTCGGCACCTCCACCAGCAGCTGCCCCTCGCGGAGCCCGACATGGACCTTCCCCGCGTGGACCATGCCCTGGAGCCGGGCCACGACGTCGCGGACCCCGGCCGCCCGCGCCTCGGCCGCCGCCTGCTGGCGGCGCAGCTCGTCGAGCCTGGTCCGCGCCTCGGCGAGCTCCGCCGACAGGCTGCCGCGCTCGCTCGCGAGCTGGCCCACGCTCTGCCCGGCGCTGCGGAGCCGCGCCGAAAGCTCCTCGTTCATGGCGGCGAGCTCGTCCAGCCGCCGCACGAGCCCGGCCTCCGCCGTCGTCGCCTCGGACAGCCCTATATCGCGCGCCCGGAGGTCTTCCTCGATGCGCGAGAGCTCTGCCTCGAGCGCGGCGACCTGCGCGGACCGCTGCGCCGCCTCGGCGCGGGCGCTCTGGGCCTCGGCCCGAGCCTTCTTCCCCTCTTCTCGCTCTCTCTGGATCTCGGCGCGCGCCTCGTCGTAGAGCTCCTGCCGGACGAGGCAGCCCGGCGCCGCCAGCCCGAGCATGCCGATCGCGAGCAGCCGCCCCGCGGCGGGCGACCACCGCGAGAACCACGCCGGGACCCTGCCGGCCATTGTCGTGTGTCTCATGGACCCGCCGACTCTGGCACGAAACGACCGGCACGACGAAATTGCGGGCGCGCGCCCCGCTCTTGCTCCGCCGCGCGACCCGTCGCACAAGGCCGCGAACCCCTGGTACCCTCCGCCCCGTGAGCTCTCGGCGAACCTGGTCTTCCGTGGGCGCCCTGGCCGCGACGTTGCTGGCAGGCAGCGCCGCGGCGGCGTTCCCGCACGTCGTCCGCGAGGGCGAGACCCTCGCGCAGATCGCGGAGCGCACCTACGGGCGCGTGCAGATGGAGCAGGTGCTCGTCGCCGCCAACGCGCTCGACGCGGGCGCCGGCGTGCCGATCATGCCCGGCCTCCGGCTGGAGGTGCCAGCCCTGGGCCACCACCGCGTCACCGCCGGCGAGACCTGGGCGAACCTCGCGGAGCGGCTGCTCGGCGCCGCCGACCGGAGCGACGTCCTCGCGCTCTCGAACGACACCTGGCCCTGGATCGAGCCGACCGACGGGCAGGAGATCATCGTGCCGTACAACCTGCGGTACGTCGTCGGCCAGAACGACACCCTGCTCACCATCGCCTATCGCTTCCTCGGCAAGCGGGACAAGGCGTGGATGCTCGACAAGTACAACCACCTCAAGCAGGACCCGCTGCGCCGCGGCATGGTGATCCTCGTGCCGCTCACGGATCTGCCGCTCACGACGCAGGGCAAGGCCGAGGCCGCGAGCGCGGGCGCGCTCGTGCGCTCCGAGGGCGCCGGCCGCGCGCGCGAGGCCCAGCGCCGCGTCGACGCCGAGCTGCCCCAGCTCGCCAGCGACGTGCGGAGCGGCCGCTACATCGACGCCGTGGCGCGGGCGAACCGCCTGCTCGGCTACGGCGACCTCGCCCGGATGCAGATCGCGACGGTGCACCGGCACCTGCTCGAGGCCTACGTAGCGCTCGACGCGACAGGGCTCGCCGAGACCGCCTGCGCCGCGTGGCGCGAGTCCGATCCGACCGCGCGGCTCGACCCCATCGAGCTGAGCCCGAAGATCGTGCGCGCCTGCACCTCGTCGACCGAGCTGCACCTCATCGCCCCCCCGACGGACCCCGCGCCGCCGCTCCCCGCGGACGCGGGGGTTGCGCGGTGATCTCGCCGGATCCCACGCCCGATCGCCTGCCCGCGGGGCACCGCGTCGCGTCGCGCTACACCGTGGAGTCGGTCATCGGCGAGGGCGCGTCCGGCGTCGTGTACCGCGCCACCCGCGACGGGGACGGCCAGCGCGTCGCGCTCAAGGTGATCCACAAGCACCTCTCCGGCACCCCCCAGATCTTCAGGCGCTACCACCGGGAAGCCGCCATCCTGAAGCGCATCGAGGGCCCCCACGTCGTCCGGATGCTCGACTTCGTCGAGGAGGGCGGGCTCCTCGTGATCGCGCTGGAGCACATCGACGGCAGCTCCCTGGAGGAGCTCCTGCGGGAGCGCGCGCCGCTCGAGATCGACCGGGCGACGGAGATCGCCGTGCAGATCTGCTCCGCGCTGGAGACCGCGCATGCGGCGGGCGTGGTCCACCGCGACCTCAAGCCGGCCAACGTGCTCATCGAGCGCGCTGTCGCGTCGCCGCCGCCGGACGGGCACGCCGGCGCCGCGCCGTCGCCGCTCGCGGGGCGCGTCCGCGTTGTCGATTTCGGGCTCGCGAAGGTGGTGCACGGCGAGCAGATGACGACCGGGCTCACCGAGCAGGACATGATCTTCGGCACGCCCGAGTACATGGCCCCGGAGCAGGTGCGCGGAGAGGACGTCGATCCGCGCTGCGACATCTACGCGCTCGGCTGCATCCTCTACGAGATGGTCGTGGGCGCCGTGCCCTTCAGCAAGCGGACGCCCATCGCCGTGATGACGGCGCAGATCGCCGAGCAGCCGCTGCCGCCGCGCTCCGGCAAGCGCGACGGGCTCATCTCGGCCGGCCTGGAGGCCGTCATCCTGAGGGCCCTCGCCAAGGACCGGGCCGAGCGGTACCCGAGCGCCCGGGCCTTCGCCGACGCCCTGCGCGCCTGCCGCGAGCGGCGCGTCGTGGGCCACACCCCCGCAGGCCTCCAGGGCGCCACCTCGATCACCGAGCTGGAGCTCGAGCGGACCGGCCTGGACCACGCCGCGGCCGCCCAGAATGACGTTTCCACCTCGGACGTCGCTCAGCGGGTCCCGCCCCGGGAGAGCGCGGCGGTGCGGGTGCAGCCCGAGGGCAGAGCCGCGGTGTTCGGTGAGGCGCGCGGCGATGGCGATGGCAAGGCGACGGCGGGCGGCGCCTCGCGCGAGCGTATCCTGTGGACCGTGGTGGCCATTCTCTGCGCGGCCGCTGGAATCGCGGTCGGCACGCTGTTCGGGGCGCGTTAGCCACACCCCCATCCTGGAATGCGGCGATGGCGTGGAGCGCCCGGATCGTGGTAATCGCTATCATGCGCTCTTTGCAGTCCGGCGACGCTGTTCTCGCGGCCTCCTCCTCTGCCCGGCGCCGGAGAGCGCGCGCTCTTTTCCACACCGCCTGCACCGCCGCCGCGCTCACCCTCCTCGTCCCCGCCGCCGCTTCGGCCTACGACTCGCTCGCTGCGCCGTGCCCCGACGATCCGCTGATGTGCGCGCGGGGAGCGGTCGCCTTCCAGCGCAGAGACGCCATCCCGCTCGAGCTCGATTTCGAGACAGGCTGGATTCCGCCGAGCTCACCGCTGCAGGTGAGCCTCCGGGCCGCGGTCTACGCGAACACCCAGGTCTCCCTGAGCGGCGCGCTCGAGGCGTCATGGCCAGAGGCGCTCTCGCTCACGGCCCCCGGCGACGAGGGCGGGGGCGAGTTCAGCTGCGATTACGGGCTCGACGTCAGCGCCCAGGGGCGCGTCAGCGTTTCCATCCTCGGCCAGGACTTCGACTGGACAGGCGATATCCCGTACGTGCCCCAGATCGACTTCCAGGTGCACACGCGCGACCAGTTCGACGCCTGGGGCTGGGACCCGGGCATCATGTTGGCGAGCTCGACCGATCTCCAGCGGCTCGCGTCCGTCTCGGTCGGCGACATCATCGGCGGATCGATCCCCGGCATCGATGGCAGGTTCGAGCTCGATGTGGCCATGGACGTCACCGCCCGCTACGTGACGCACCGCGTGGCCATCGAGACGCTCGATCAGGCGACGGTGAGCGGCGGCGACATCACCTCGGAGCGCGGCACCTCCGCGACGGAGTACATGGGCGGCCCGTCCGTCGAGCTCAATGTCCGCCCGGAGGGCTCGGTGCGCTACGAGGGCACGCTCCACCTCATCCCCGCGTTCAGCGTCAGCCTGCTGGGCCGGGAATGGTCGATCCCGATCGCCGATATCCCGCTCGCCTTCCCGCTCACCGAGCGGGACTGGGTCTTCGAGAGCGAGCGCGTCCACGTGCCCCTCCCGGACCTCGCGCTCGACAAGCAGGAGATCGACTTCGGCGCGGTGGAGGTCGGGCAGGCCAACGTGGAGCTCGTCGCGCTCTCCAACGCCGGGGAGGCGCTGCTCGACGTCGCCGTGACGACCGACGACGCTTCGATCTTCGAGCTCGCGGACCCGGCGCTCGCGATCGACCCCGAGACAACGGTCGACTTCGCGATCCGCTTCGCGCCGAAGGCCGCCGGCGAGTTCACGGCGACGCTCCTCGTCGCGTCGAACGATCCGGACGAGCCGGAGCAAGTGGTCACCGTGAGGGGCACCGGCGTGGCCAGGCCGGAGGAGCAGCCAGCGGACGTCGAGCCCGCGGACCAGGACGGCGGCTGCGCCTGCCGCGCGGCCGCGGGCGCGCCGCGCGGCGGTGCCGGCGGCGGGGGCTGGGCAGCCGCCGGGCTGTCGCTGGCCGCGCTCGCGGGCGGCCTCGGGCGCCGGCGCCGCGCGGCCTGAGCCTCAGGTCGCGCTCGTCGACCCCACGGAGATCTTCCGCCCCGTCGACACGGCCGCGATCCGCTCCAGCTCCTCGCCGCGCAGGGTCTCCTTGAGCACGAGCGCCTCCGCCGCCGCCTCGAGGCCCTCGCGGCGGTCGACGAGCAGCTGCTTCGCCTTCAGGTACATCTCGCCGAGCCGCTCCCTCACCTCCTCGTCGACCTCGCGCGCCGTCTCCTCGCTGCAGGTGCGCTCTTCCTGGATCACGCCGAGCATCGGCGCGCCGACATTGCGCGAGAGCGCGGGCAGCCCGAGGCGCCGGCTCATGCCGAGGCGGGTCACCATCTCGCGGACGAGCGCCGTGGCCCGCCCGAGATCGTCATGCGCGCCGCTCGACACCTGGCCGAGCGCGATCTCCTCCGCCGCCCTGCCGCCGAGCATCACCGTGACGCGCGACTCGATCTCCTGCTCCGTGACGAGCTGGCGCTCGTCGCGGGGCACCTGGATCGTGACGCCGAGCGCGCCGATCGTGCGCGCCACGATGGACACCCGCTCCACCGGGTCGGCGGCCGGCAGCGCGAGCGCGACGAGCGCGTGCCCGGCCTCGTGGTAGGCCACCCGCCGCCGCTCCTCCGCGGTCATGATCTGCCCGCGGCGCCGGAGCCCGAGCTGCGAGCGATCGAGCGCCTCGTCGAAGTCGGCCTGCCCGATCTCCTTCGCGCCGCGCCGCGCCCCGGCGAGCGCCGCCTCGTTGACGATCTTGGCGAGGTCGGCCCCGACCATGCCCGGCGTGCGGCGCGCCACGAGCCCGAGGTCGACGTCGTTCGCGAGCGGCACCCGGCGCGCGTGCACCGCGAGGATCGCCTCGCGGCCCCGCAGGTCGGGCCGATCCACGATGACCTGGCGATCGAAGCGCCCGGGCCGCAAGAGGGCTGGATCGAGCACCTCGGGCCGGTTGGTGGCGGCCATCAGGATCACGGTGGTGCGCGCGTCGAACCCGTCGAGCTCGGCGAGGAGCTGGTGGAGCGTCTGCTCCCGCTCGTCGTGGGTCGCGAGGGCGCCGAGGCCGCCCCGGGTCCTGCCCACGGCGTCGATCTCGTCGATGAACACGATGCTGGGCGCGCTCTTGCGCGCCTCCTCGAAGAGCTCGCGCACCCGCGCGGCCCCGAGCCCGACGAACATCTCGACGAACTCGCTCGCGTTCAGCGAGAAGAACGGCACGTTCGCCTCGCCCGCCACGGCGCGCGCGAGCAGCGTCTTGCCCGTGCCGGGCGGCCCGATGAGCAGGAGGCCGCGCGGGATCCGCCCGCCCAGCGACCGGTACCGCGACGGCTCCCTGAGGAAGTCGACGACCTCGACGAGCTCGTCCTTGGCCTCGTCGACCCCTGCTACGTCGGAAAAGCGCACCGGATCCTGCCTGGACCGGTCGTAGATCTTCGCCTTGCTGCGCAGGAACCCGAGCGGCCCCCCGCCCCCCTGCCCCGCCCGGCGCAGCATCATGAGGAACGCCGCGTTGACGAGGACGAGCGGCAAGAGCCAGATCGCCACCTGCGTCCACGCCGAGGACTGGGCGCTCTTCGCCTCGATGCGGACCTCCTGGTCGAGCAGCGCCCTCACGAGCGGCTCGTCCTCCACGCCGGGCAGCCGCGTCACGCGGACGCGCTCCTCGGGCCGGTGCGGACCGCTGCGGCGGATCAGCTCGACCTCGTCGGGCTTCACGGTCGCGGCGGCTACCTCGCCGCGCCGCACCTCGGCGACAGCCTCGTCGTAGGGGACGAGCGGCCGACCCGGCGGCCTGATGACCCCGGAAAAGACGAGGATCGCGACGGCGATCAGCAGGTACCCGAGCCACGCGCGCGACACCGGTCTCTTCTCGTCAGCCATTCCATGGAGCTGATGTGTGGCGGGCGTCGCCGCGGCAAGCCCTCGGCCCCGGAAGAACGGGAAAGCGAGCGGTAAAGCAGCGCGAGGGAGGGCGCCCCGGCCCGGGCGCGGCCGGCCCGGCCGCGCCCGCACGGCGAGGTGATCGCCCCCGGGATCCACGCTAAAGAAGCGCCCCTGTGCCGATCTCTCCCGACCGCGCCTCGCTCGCCGCATTTCCGATCGACTGGGGCGGGCTCGCCCCGCTCCGCCTCAAGTCGCGGGCCGTCGCCGAGGGCGTCTACGCCGGGATGCACCGGAGCATCCGCAAGGGCGCCGGCGTCGAGTTCGGCGGGCAGCGGCCCTACGTGCCCGGAGACGATCTCCGCTTTTTCGATCGCCGCGCCCTGCTCCGCCACGATCGCCTCATGGTGCGCGAGTTCGAGACCGAGACCGATCGCGCGCTCTGGCTGTGCGTGGACGCGACCGCCTCGATGTCCTACCGCGGCCGGCGCGCGCCCGGCGCCAAGCTCGCCTACGCGGCGCTCATCGCCGCGGCCATGGCCCGCGTCGCGCTCGCCACCGGCGACCCCGTGGGGCTCGCGTGGCTGGGTGGCGCCGGCACCCACGGCCTGCCGGCCATGGCAGGGCGCGAGGCGTTCGAGCGGATCGTCGGCGCCCTCGAGGCCACCTCCGCCGCGCAGGACTGGAGCGGCGACGCGGGCGCCATCGAGCGCGCGCTCGCGCCCGTCGCGAAGAAGGCCCGCCGCGGCGCCGTGGTCCTGCTGATCTCGGATCTGCTGGATCTCGCTCATGAATCTGGCGCGGAGAGCGCGCTCTCCGCGTTCACGCCGCTCAGCACGGGCGGCCGCACGCTGATCGCCCTGCAGGTCCTCGATCCCAGCGAGGCGGAGCTCGATTTCGAGGGCAACGTGCGCCTGCGCGCCCTCGAGGGCGGCGCCGTGGTCGAGGCCGACGCGGGCGCGGTCCGCGCGCAGTACCAGGCGCGCCTCGCCGCCCTCACCGACGCCTGGTCGCGCGCGCTCGCGTCGCGCGGCGGCCGCCTGCTCCGCGCGACGAGCGCCGAGCCGCCGACCGATGTCGTCCGCGCCTTGGTGCGGGCGATCGCCGAGGTGCGGCGATGAGCTTCGTCACGCTCGGCGCGCTGCTCGTCGCGCTGCTCGTCGGCGCGCCGGTCGCCGCGCACCTCCTGCGCCGCCGCCGCGCCGAGGAGCGGCCGTTCCCGCCGGCGCGTCTGGTCCCGCCCACGCCGCCGACGGCGCGGCGCCGGAGCCTCCTCGAGGACCGCGCCCTCTTCGCCACCCGGGCCCTCTCGGTGCTCGCGCTCGCGGTGCTCGGCGCGACGCCGCTCCTGCGCTGCTCGCACCTGTCGCTCAGCCGCAGGGCCGGCGCGTCCGTCGCGCTCGCCATCGTCGTCGACGACTCGCTGAGCATGCGGGCGCGCGCGGGCAAAGTGGACGGCGCGGACGGCGCGGCGCGCGACGCTCCCTCGCGGTTCGAGCGCGCGCTCTCGGCGGCGCGCGAGCTCGCCGGCGGGCTCGCGCCCGGCGACGCCGCGGCGCTCGTCCTCGCGGGCGCCCCGGCCCGCGTCGCCCTCGCGTCGACGACCAACCTCGCCGCGGTCACCGAGGCGCTCGCCACCGTGGCGCCGTCGGACCGCGCCACCGACCTCGACGGCGCCCTCGATCTCGCCCGCGATCTGCTCCGGGGGCTGCCCCAGAGCGACAAGCGCATCGTGCTCCTCAGCGACCTCGCGGATGGCGCGCCCGGCGCCCCGCCCATCTCGGGCACCCCCGACATCGCCACGTGGGTGCCGCTCGAGGAGCTCGCGGCGGGGGGACAGGACTGCGGCATCGTGCGCGCCGATCGCTCCGGCCAGAAGGCGCGCGTGCGCGTCGTCTGCACCGCCGCGTCGGCCGCCGCGCCCGGACCGGACGGCGCCGCCGCGGCGCGCGACGGCGGCGCCGCGGCGGCGGCGCCGTCCGACACGCGCGCCTCCGCCGCGGCGGGGCGCTCGCTCGAGGTGCGCGCCGGCGACGCGGTGCTCGGCAAGGTCGCGCTCGATCCGGCGCTGCGCGCCGACGAGCTCTCGGTCGACCTGCCCTCCGGGACGCCCGAGATCCTGATCGCGGCGCTCACGGGGAGCGACGCGATCGCCGAGGACGACCGCGCGCCCATCATCTCGGCCGGCGGCCCGCTCTCGATCGCGGTCGTCGTCGACCCCGCGGCCACGCACGTCGAGACGGGCGGCCCGCCGCCGCTCGAGCAGGCGCTCTCGGCGCTCGACCTCGACGCGCAGATCCGGCCGCTACCCTCGGTCCCGGAGCACGCGGACGAGCTGGCGGCGCACGCGGGGCTCATCGTCGACGACGCGCCCGGGTTCACGCCGGAGGTGCGCCGCTCGCTCGCCGCGTGGGTCGAGCGCGGCGGCGTCGCGCTCCTGACGCTCGGCCAGCGCGCGGCCGCGGCGCCGCTCGGCGCCGGGTTCGAGCCGCTGGTGCCCGGCGTCGTCCGCTGGTCGGCGTCCTCGGTGCCCGGCATGGATCCCGCGACGGCGGGCTGGCTCGGCCCGGCCTCGGCCGGCCTCGCGGACGTCGCGCCGCGCGGCCGGGCCACGCTGGGCCCCGAGGCCTCCGAGGGCGCCGAGGTGCTCGCCCGGTGGAAGGACGGCGCCCCGTTCCTCGTGCGCCGGACGCTCGGGCGCGGCGTCGTGCTGTTCATGACGCTGCCGCTCAGCACGGAGGAGAGCGACGTCGCGCTGCGGCCGGCGTTCCTGTCGCTGCTCGACGGGTTCGTCGGCGCCGCGCGCGCCCGGGGCGGGGCGCGGCGCCTCGCCGCGGGCGAGCTGTGGACGTTCGACGGCTACCGCGACGTGAAGGTCGAGCGCGTGCGGGTCGACGCCGGCCAGGACCCGGCTGGGCGCGAGGCGCTCCCCGTGGCGGAGGTCGAGCGGCGGTTACGCGTGTCGCCGCCGCTCGCCGGGCTCTACGAGCTCACCCTCGACGGCGAGCGCTCGACGCGCGTCGTGTCGGTCCCGGAGCGCGAGATCGACCTGCGCCCCCGGCGCGTCGCCGAGAGCGCCCGCGCGGCGGAGCTGGGCGGCATGTCCGCATCGATCGACGCATCGCCGTACGTGGCGCTGGTGCTGCTGTTGCTGCTCGCCGCCGAGCTGCTGCTGCGCGCGCTCGGGGCGCGGCGGGCGCCGGCGGAGGTCCGGGCCGGCTGAGCCGGCGCCGTTGGAGCGAGGCCGAATCCCGCGCCGCTCCGTGCGCGGGCCGGCCTCTCAGCCCGCGCCTCTCCGCGCGTCTCCTCTCAGTGCGTCTGCCAGTGCGCGGGCATCTCGTCCGCCGGCGGGAACTCGGGCTTGGCGGGCGCGGCGGGGACGACGGCGGCCCGGCGCGGCCCGTTCGGCTTGAAGCTGTGCTCCGCGGCGGGGAACGTGCGCGACTGCACCTCGTCCACGTAGGCGCGCGTCGCCTCGACGATCTGGTCGCCTACCTCGGCGAAGCGCTTCGCGAACTTCGGCGTCAGCTCGCGGAACATCCCGAGCAGGTCGTAGCAGACGAGCACCTGCCCATCGCAGCCGACCCCGGCGCCGATGCCGATCGTCGGCACGGAGACCGCCGCGGTCACCTCCTGCGCGAGGTCCGGCGGAATGGCCTCGAGCACGATCGCGTAGACGCCCGCTTCGTCGAGGATGCGCGCGTCGGCGATGAGGCGCTCGGCCGCCTGGTCGCCCTTGCCCTGCACCTTGAAGCCGCCCATCGCGTGCACGGACTGCGGCGTGAGCCCGAGGTGCCCCATCACGGGGATGCCCGCGGCGACGATCCGGCGCACGTGCTCGGCGACCTCCTCGCCGCCCTCGAGCTTGATGCTCTCGAAGCTGCCCTCCTTCATCATCCGCCCGGCGTTCTCGAGCGCGTGCACCGGGGAGAGCTGGAAGCTCATGAACGGCATGTCGCCCACGACGTGGGCCCGCCGCGCGCCCCGCGCCACCGCGCGCCCGTGGTAGCAGATCTCCTCGACCGTCACCGGGAGCGTTGTCGCGTGCCCCTGCACGACCATCCCGAGCGAGTCGCCGACGAGCAGCAGATCGGCGCCGCCCTCGTCGAGCAGCCGCGCCATCGTGAAGTCATAGGCCGTCACCATCGCGATCGGCGAGGTCCCTTTGCGGGAGCGGATCTCGGGGACAGTGACCTTCGTCGAGCGCTGCGCTTGTCTGCGCGCGCTGCCGCCACCATTGCCTTGCGGACCGTACATTGTGCCTCCGGGTCGCGGCCGCACCTGCGGTCCACGCCTCCGGAGAGGCTAGGGCCGCGCCTCCTCGAGGGCAAGACGCGGCGCGCGGGCGCCGCGGAAAGTCGTTCACAATCTCAAACGATCCTGGCCACTTGCCATCCGTCCTCGGCGCGCGTCCCAGGCTCACGCGCCGAGGCGCAGCCAGGTCAGCCGTGGCGCTGGCCGGCGCGCCCCTCCGGGAGCGCCGGCGCCGGCGCGCGCGAGGCGCCCGGGTGCGCGGCGCGCGGGTTGGTGAGCGCGGTGAGCACGTGATCGCGCCAGGCGCCGTCGATGAACAGGTAGTCGCGGGCATACCCCTCGACGACGAAGCCGAGGCGCCGGAGCAATCGACCGCTGCGCTCGTTGTACGGCAGGTAGTTCGCCATCACCCGGTGGAAGCCGAGCGCGTCGAACATGTACGCGAGCGCCGCCTCCAGCGCTTCGGACATCACGCCCGAGCCCACGGCGCGCTGGTCGAGGGAGTAACCGAGGGTCGCGGCCTGGAAGGCGCCGCGGACGAACTGGCTGAAGTTGCAGACCCCGATCACCTCGCCGCCGGGCGCGTCGCGCCGCTGGATCGCGAGCCGGAGCGCCCGGTCCGCGTCGAAGTCGTCGCGATCGCGCTGCAGGCGCTCACGCCAGAACGCCTCGGTGTAGAAGCCCTCGGGACGCGGCGGATCCCACCGGGCCAGGTGCTCGCGGTTGCGCTCGAAGTAGTCGAGGTAGCGGCCGGCGAGCTCGAGGGGCGGGATGGAGAGGCGCAGGCGCGGCGTCTCGATGACGACGGAGCTCTTCAACCCGGCCTCCACGCGCGGCGCGACTACGACAGGGTCCCTTCGTCGAGGCGGCGCATGCCTTCGAGGAGCAGCGCCTCGGGCGAGGCGGTGATGCTGCGGGTGCTGGGCGAGAAGCTCGGGTCGAGGCGGAAGTCGCCCTCCCGCAGCGTGAGCATCCGGTAGAACGCGTCCTCGCCGTGCGCGCCGGCCCAGAGCGCGTGGACGACCTGCCCGTCGGCGAAGTGGATCTCGCCGGCCATCGAGTTCGCCTGGATCTTGAGCGCGCACGTCTTCCGGCCGTGCCAGAGGATCTGGATCATGTCCGGCAGGCCCATCTCGGCCAGCGAGCCGGACACGCCGCGGGGGACGGCGGTCGAGGAGCGCCGCTCGATGAGCTGGCGGAGCTTGGCGGCCATGACGTCGGTCGACGCGGGCTTCGAGACGAAGTCGTCGACGCCGAGATCGAAGGCGCGCTGGGCGGTCTGCCGGTCCGTCTTCGCCGTGAGGATGACCCACGTCTTGTCGCGGCCGAACCCGAGCTTCAGCGCGTCGGCGCGGAGCGCGAGGCCGGCGTCGGGCTCCTCGAGATCGATCTCGCTGACGACCACCTCGATGTCCTTCGTCTCGAGCTCGCGGCGGGCCTGCGCCACGTTGCGCGCGATCGAGACCTCGAACCCCTGCTCGAGGAGCCGCAGCTCGAGCACCGTCGTCTCCTCGGGATCCGGGTCGACGATGAGCGCCTGGTGCCGGTCGGAGAGGAGCTTCGCGCGCATGTCGTCGCCGGTCATGACCTGGCGGAAGAGATCGACGATGTTCGGATCGAAGATGGTGCCGCGGTACTGGGCGAGCACGTCGCAAGCCTCGGGCGGGCGGAGCGCCTTGCGGTAGGGGTTGCGCGGGTTCTGCGTCAGGTCGGCGTAGGTGTCCGCGACCGCGAGGATGCGCGCGCCGAGCGGGATCTCCTTGCCGGAGAGGCCGTCGGGGAAGCCGCTGCCGTCGTAGCGCTCGTACATCAGGTTGATCGCGGAGACGACGTCCTGCGGCAGGCCCACCGACTCCATGAGGTGCGCCGGGAGGTCGACGCTCTTCGTCGCGGCGAGCCGGTGCCCCTCGTACTCGGCGACGTTGAGCGCGGTGAGGTGGTACGGGCCGTTCTTGCCGAGGTCGTGCAGGTAGGCCGAGGCCACGTAGCTCGCGACCGTCGTCGGCGGCAGGCCGATGCGCTCGCAGAGCTTCCGGACGATGCGCGCGACCGTCGAGGAGTGGCCCCGCAGGTCCTGCCGGTTGTTCTCGAGCAGGCTGACGAGCACGTTGAGGGTCTCCACGTACGCGTGGCTCGTGGTCGGGTGCGGCGGCGGCGCGACCGGCGCGGACATGGGGGCCGCCTGCTGCGGCTGGACGGGGGGCGACGGCGGCACCGGCGTGGGCGGTGGACCGGCCGGGGCTCCCCGGGGCGGCGCGGCGGGGGCGGCCGGCGCCCGAATGACCGCGGGGGGCGGCGGCGCCGTGACGAGCGGCGCGGGCACGGGCGCCAGCGCTGGGGTCGCGTGCGCCGGCTGCCCGTGCATCGTCTGCGGGTGCATCGGCGGCGTGTGCGCGGGCTGGGCGTACGCGGGCTGGGCGTACGCGGGCTGCCCGTGCATCGTCTGCCCGTGCATCGTCTGCCCGTGCATCGTCTGCGGGTGCGCCGCGGGCACGTGGGTCATCGACGCGCGCTCGTGCATCATCGATGCGCGCTCGTTCGTCATGGACGTCCGCTCGTGCATCGTCGCCGTGCGCTCGAAGGGGTTGTTGTTGGGGTTGTTGTAGAGGATCTCGTCGAACGAGCTGACCGGCCGGAGCAGCGAGTTGAACGCGGTCGTGTCGCCCCGGTAGTGGTACGCGATGGCCGCGCGCACCGCCGCCGGCCTCGCGACGATGGCGCGTACGTCCCGCACGCCCGCGGCCAGCCGGATCTCGTGCAGCGCGACGTCGTTGTCGGGATCCGCTGTCGCGACCGAGAGCGTCGTGTTGCGATCGTCGAGCAGGACCGGGAAGACGCCGTGCAAGGTCGCGGTGATCGCCGAGACCTTGGCGAGCACGCGCGGCTCGATGATCGCCTTCGAGAGCTTCTCGGTGGAGACGAAGCGGGTGTTGTGGACGGTCGCGATGAACTTGAGGAGCTCGGCCTCGTTGACGATATCGAGCTCGATGATGGCGTCCTCGATGCGTCCGCGCGTACGCATCGCGTACTCCACGGCGCGACGATGATCGTCCGGGGTGATGCGCCCCTCGAGGACGAGGCGATCGGCAATCCGCTGGTTCAATCCTTGAACGGAAGCCATCGAAACCCTGATTCTACTCGAAAATTGGAGGTGGGCGCGCGCCGGAGGACCCTCGCGGAACGGGAGCACGCGGGGAGAGCTGGCCTGCCGCACGCGGCGTATGCAGCCATGGGGTGCGCTCAATGAATGAGAGCAGAGCTAGGGGCGGCGCGCGAGCCCCGTGAGCGTCCCGGCGAATGCCGGTTGGCTCCCATGGCCCCGCTGGACCGATGCGCTGCCACGTGGAGGTGAAGACTGGCCCCGGGTAGGCGTGCGCGCCACGTCAGGCGCGGTCCACCGGGCCGGCAAGCGGCTGCTGTGACGGGAAAGCCGCCTCCTGGGCCGATGCGAGCGCGTCGTTCCAGGAGACGGGCGCGCTCAGGGGCGGGAATTGCCCCGCCCCTGGCGCGCCGGCGATCGTTACTCCTCGTTGACCGCGGTGAGCGTCTCCTCGGGGCGCGGCCGCGGAGCGACGTACGGGGCCTGAACCACCGGCTCGCCCTCGACCACGACCTGGAGGCGCTTGTAGGCGGGCAGCCCCGTCCCGGCCGGGATCAGGCGGCCCATGATGACGTTCTCCTTGAGACCGCGGAGATCGTCCGTCTTGCCGTTGATCGCGGCCTCGGTGAGCACCTTGGTCGTCTCCTGGAACGACGAGGCGCTGATGAACGACTCGGTCGACAGGCTGGCCTTGGTGATGCCGAGGAGGAGCGCCTCCGCGATGGCGGGCTTGCCGCCGCGCTCGAGGACGGTCTCGTTCTCCTTCTCGAAGATGTGCTTCTCCACCTGCTCGTCGACAAGGAAGTTGGTGTCGCCGACCTCGCGCACGCGGACTCGCCGGAGCATCTGCCGGACGATGACCTCGATGTGCTTGTCGTTGATACCGACGCCCTGGAGCCGGTAGACCTGCTGGATCTCGTTCACGAGCCAGGCCGACAGCTCCTTCTCGCCCTTCACCCGGAGGATGTCGTGCGGGTTCGGCGGGCCGTCCTGGAGCGGATCACCCGCGCGCACCCGGTCGCCCGGCTGCACCTGGATGTGCTTGCCCTTCGGGATCAGGTACTCGCGCGCCTGATCGCCGAGCGCGTGCCCGTCCGGCGAGTACGGCGTGATGATGACCTTCCGCTTGCCCTTCGTGTCCTTGCCGAACGTGACCTCGCCGTCGATCTCGCTGATGATCGCGTGATCCTTCGGCTTTCGGGCCTCGAACAGCTCGGCGACGCGGGGCAGACCGCCGGTGATGTCCTGCACCTTCGTCGTGTCGCGCGGGATCTTGGCGATGACCTCGCCGGCCTCGATGAGATCCCCCTCCTGTGCGACGATGTGCGCGCCGACAGGGAGCAGGTAGCGCGCCTCGAGCTCGCTGTTCGGGAGCTTGAGCGTCCTGCCCGACTCGGGGTCCTTCAGCGAGATGCGCGGGCGGACGTCGGCCGCCTTCGACTCGATGACGACCTTCCGGGAGAGGCCCGTCACCTCGTCGAGGCGATCCTGCACGCTGACGCCCTCGATGAGGTCGCCGAACTTCACCACGCCGGAGACCTCGGTGAGGATCGGCGTCGCGAACTGGTCCCACTCGGCGAGCAGCTCGCCGGGCTTGGTGCGCTCGCCGTCGGCCTTCTTGAGGATGGCGCCGTAGACGAGGCGGTTGTGCTCGCGCTCGCGCCCCGTCTCGTCGACGACGACGATCTCGCCGTGGCGGTTCATGACCACCATGGTGCCGTCCTTCTTCTTCTGGACGACCGCGCGGCGGAGGCGGACGGTACCCTCGGTGCGGGCCTCGAGGTAACTCGCCTCGATCTTGCCGCGCGCCGCGGTGCCGCCGATGTGGAAGGTGCGCATCGTGAGCTGCGTGCCGGGCTCGCCGATCGACTGGGCGGCGATGATGCCGACCGCCTCGCCGATGTTGACCCGGTAGCCGCGCGCGAGGTCGCGCCCGTAGCACAGCGCGCAGACCCCGCGGCGGAGCTGGCACGTGAGCACCGAGCGGATGACGACCTCCTCGATGCCGGCGTCCTCGATGGACCGCACCGCCTGCTCGTCGAGCTCGGTGTTCGCCGTGATGAGCACCTCGCCGGTGAGCGGGTCGACGACGTCCTCCAGCGCGACGCGGCCGAGGATGCGGTCGCCGAGCGGCTGGATGACCTCGCCGGCCTCCTCGAGCTTCGCCACGCGGATGCCGTCGAGCGTGCCGCAGTCGAACTCGGAGATGACCGCGTCCTGCGCCACGTCGACGAGCCGCCGGGTGAGGTAACCCGAGTTCGCCGTCTTGAGCGCCGTGTCGGCGAGGCCCTTGCGGGCGCCGTGCGTCGAGATGAAGTACTGGAGCACGCTGAGACCCTCGCGGAAGTTCGCGGTGATCGGCGTCTCGATGATCTCGCCGGACGGCTTGGCCATCAGGCCGCGCATCGCGGCCAGCTGCCGGATCTGCTGCGTGGAGCCGCGCGCGCCGGAGTCGGCCATGATGTAGATGGGGTTGAAGCTCGGCTCGATCGACGACTTGCCCGTCTCGTGATCGACGATCGTCTCCTTGCCGATGCCGCCCATCATCTCGGTCGTGACCTGGTCGGCGATGCTCGCCCAGATATCGACGATCTTGTTGTACCGCTCGCCGTCGGTGATGAGCCCCTCCTGATACTGCTCGACGACGCGCTCGACCTCCTTCTGCGCCTCGCCCAGGAGGACCTTCTTGGCCGCGGGGATCACCATGTGATCCATGCAGATCGAGATGCCCGCCCGCATCGCGTGATCGAAGCCGAGCGTGCGGAGCCGGTCCGCGAGGAGGACGGTCTCCTTGTTGCGGTGGATGCGGTAGCAGACGTCGATGAGCGCCGAGAGCGCCTTCTTGTCGAGGGTCTTGTTCGCGTACTCGAACGCGACCCCCTTCGGGAGGACCTCGGAGATGATGACGCGGCCCACCGTGGTCTCGACGATGCGGCGCTTCACGTGGCCGAACTCGTCGAGCTGCGGGTTGCCGTCGTCGTCGATGACCGGGACGCGGACGCGGATGCCGGCGTGCAGCGCGACCTCGCCGTTGTCGTAGGCCATCCGCACCTCCTCCGGGGAGGCGTAGATGCCCCGCAGGTAGCCCTGCGCCACGCCGTCCTCGCCGAAGGAGAGGGTGTCGGCGCGGAACGACCCCTTCTCGAACTTGCGTTCACGGGTCGCGTAGTAGAGCCCGAGCACGATGTCCTGCGTCGGGTTGATGATCGGCTTGCCGCTCGCGGGCGAGAGGATGTTGTTCGTGCTCATCATGAGCACGCGCGCCTCCATCTGCGCCTCGACCGACAGCGGCACGTGGACCGCCATCTGGTCGCCGTCGAAGTCGGCGTTGAACGCCGCGCAGACCAGCGGGTGCAGCTGGATCGCCTTGCCCTCGATGAGGACCGGCTCGAACGCCTGGATGCCGAGGCGGTGGAGGGTCGGGGCGCGGTTCAGGAGCACCGGGTGCTCGCTGATGACCTCCTCGAGGATATCCCAGACCTCCGGGCGCTCCTTCTCCACCATCTTCTTCGCGCTCTTGATGGTGTTGACGTAGCCGCGCTCTTCCAGCTTGTTGTAGATGAACGGCTTGAAGAGCTCGAGCGCCATCTTCTTCGGCAGGCCGCACTGGTGCAGGCGCAGCGTCGGGCCGACGACGATGACCGAGCGGCCCGAGTAGTCGACGCGCTTGCCGAGCAGGTTCTGGCGGAACCGGCCCTGCTTGCCTTTCAGCATGTCCGAGAGCGACTTGAGCGGGCGCTTGTTCGGGCCGGTGATCGTCTTGCCGCGGCGGCCGTTGTCGAACAGCGCGTCGACCGCCTCCTGCAGCATCCGCCGCTCGTTCCGGATGATGATCTCCGGCGCGTTCAGCTCGAGGAGCCGCTTCAGGCGGTTGTTGCGGTTGATGACGCGCCGGTAGAGGTCGTTCAGATCGCTGGTCGCGAAGCGGCCGCCGTCCAGGGGGACGAGCGGGCGCAGATCCGGCGGCAGCACCGGAATCACGGTCAGCATCATCCACTCCGGCCGATTGCCGCTCTCGCGGAAGGCCTCGACGACCTTCAGCCGCTTGGCGAGCTTCTTCCGCTTCGCCTCGCTGGTGGCGGCGCGCATCTCGGTCCTGAGCAGCTCCGCCAGGCCGTGGACGTCGACCTGCTTGAGCATCTCGAGGATCGCCTCGCCGCCCATCCCGGCGCTGAACTTGTCGTCACCGTACTCGTCGAGCAGCTGCAGATAGCGCTCCTCGCTCAGGAGATCGCCCCGCATGAGGCCGGTCTCCTTCGGATCGATGACGATGTAGGCCTCGCAATAGAGCACCTTCTCCAGGTCCTTGAGCGTGATGTCGAGCATGTTGCCGATGCGCGACGGCAGGCTCTTCAGGAACCAGATGTGGGCGACCGGCGTGGCCAGCGAGATGTGCCCCAGCCGCTCGCGCCGGACCTTCGACTGGATGACCTCGACGCCGCACTTCTCGCACACGATGCCACGGTGCTTCATGCGCTTGTACTTGCCGCAATTGCACTCGTAGTCCTTCACCGGCCCGAAGATCTTGGCGCAGAACAGACCATCTCGCTCCGGCTTGAACGTCCGGTAATTGATGGTCTCCGGCTTCTTCACCTCGCCGTGCGACCACTCGCGGATCTTCTCCGGGCTCGCGAGCGAGATGCGGATGGCGCTGAACGACAGCGGGTCTTTGGGCTTCTCAAAGAAGCTGAAGATGTCACGCATGGAGACCTCCGGAGACGGAAACGAAACCGATGAAACTGTCCGCGCCCACTGTGTCAGCCTTCGGGGGCGCGCCGCCCGCGCGGCGCGCCGCAACCGCCATCACCGACCAGGCGCGCGGCGCTCGTGACGTGACGAACTGCATCACTCCTCTTCCTCCGCGGCCGAGGCCTCCACGCCTCCGCTCGTCTCGACCAGCTCGACGTTCAGGCACAGCGACTGGAGCTCCTTGATGAGCACGTTGAAGCTCTCCGGCAGCCCCGCCTCCAGGGTGTAATCCCCCTTCACGATGGCCTCGTACATCCGGGTGCGGCCCATCACGTCGTCGCTCTTGACGGTGAGGAACTCCTGCAGCGCGTAGGCCGCGCCGTAGGCCTCCATCGCCCACACCTCCATCTCGCCGAGCCGCTGCCCGCCGAACTGCGCCTTGCCGCCGAGGGGCTGCTGCGTGACCAGCGAGTAGGGCCCGATCGAGCGGGCGTGGATCTTGTCGTCGACGAGGTGGTGGAGCTTCAGCATGTACATGATGCCCACCGTGACGTTCTGATCGAACGCGTCGCCCGTGCGGCCGTCGAAGAGGATCGCCTGCCCCGAGGTCGGGAGTCCGGCGAGCTCGAGCGCGCCCTTGATGTCGGACTCGTGCGCGCCGTCGAACACCGGCGATCCCATGAAGACGCCCTCATCGACCGTCTTGATGAAGCGCTTGACGTCGCCGTCATCGAGGTTGTCGAAGAAGCCGTCCATCGACTCGTCGCCCGCGTAGATGGCCTTCAGGTGCTCCTTGATCTCGGCGCTCGCCCGCTGCTGCTCCAGCATGCGCTGCAGCTGGTTGCCGAGCTCGAAGGCGCCCCACCCGAGGTGAATCTCGAGGATCTGGCCGACGTTCATGCGGCTCGGCACGCCGAGCGGGTTGAGCACGAGGTCGACCGGCCTGCCGTCCTGGAGATACGGCATGTCCTCCTCGGGGAGGATGCGGCTGATGACACCCTTGTTGCCGTGGCGGCCCGCCATCTTGTCGCCGACCTGGAGCTTGCGCTTGATGGCGATATAGACCTTCACCATCTTGATGACGCCCGGCGGCAGCTCGTCGCCCTTGGAGAGGCGATCGATCTTGTCGCGGAAGTGCTCCTCGCGCGTGCGGACGAGCTCCTCCAGGTCGCGCAGGATGTGCTGGACCCGCTCGGCATCGTCGACCGGGATCTCGCCCCAGTACTTGCGCGGGATGTCGGCGAGCGACGCCTCGTCGATGATCGCGCCCTTCTGGAAGAGCACCTTGCCCTTGTCGTCGACGAGCTTGCCCGTCGTCTCCTTGCCGAGGAGCAGCTCGCGGATGCGGCGGAAGAACGAGTCGCGGAGGATCTTGATCTCCTCGTCGCGCGTCCGCTCGATCCTGGCCCGCTCCTGGTCCTCGATGTCCCGCGCGCGGTCGTCCTTCTCGGTCCCCTTGCGCGAGAACACCCGGGCGTTGATGACGATCCCGCCGACGCCGGGCGGCACCTTGAGCGAGCTGTCGCGGACGTCGCCGGCCTTCTCGCCGAAGATCGCGCGGAGCAGCTTCTCCTCGGGCGAGAGCTGGGTCTCGCCCTTCGGGGTGATCTTGCCGACCAGAATGTCGCCCGGCCGCACCTCGGCCCCGATGCGCACGATGCCGGAGTCGTCGAGGTCCTTGAGCGCCTCCTCGCCGACGTTCGGGATGTCGCGGGTGATCTCTTCCTTGCCGAGCTTCGTGTCGCGGGCGACGCACTCGAACTCCTCGATGTGAATCGAGGTGAACACGTCGTCCTTGGCGATGCGCTCGGAGACCAGGATCGAGTCCTCGAAGTTGTAGCCCTGCCACGGCATGAACGCGACGAGCACGTTCTGGCCGAGCGCGAGCTCGCCCATGTCCGTCGACGGCCCGTCGGCGAGCACGTCGCCCTTCTTCACCACCTCGCCCGTCCTGACGACCGGCTTCTGCGTGTAGCAGGTCGACTGGTTCGAGCGCTGGAACTTCATGAGGTGGTAGATGTCGGGCACCTCGGCGCCCTCGCCCTCGGCCCGGACGACGATGCGCGTCGCGTCCACGCTCTCGACGATGCCGGGGCGCCGCGCGATGACGCAGACCCCAGAGTCGCGGGCGAGCCGCTCCTCCATGCCGGTGCCCACGAGCGGGGCGTGCGACTGGACCAGCGGCACGGCCTGGCGCTGCATGTTGGCGCCCATGAGCGCGCGGTTCGCGTCGTCGTGCTCGAGGAAGGGCACGAGCGCGGCGGCGACCGACACCATCTGGTTCGGCGCGACGTCCATCAGCTCGACCATCTCGGGCGTGACGATCTTGAACTCGCCGTTGTAGCGGGCCGAGACGAGCGACTCCTTGAAGCGCCCGGTCTCATCCAGGTTCACGGTCGCCTGCGCGATGTACTTGCCCTCTTCCTCGAGCGCGGAGAGCCAGATCACGTCCTCGGTCACGCGGCCGTTCTCGACCTTGCGGTACGGCGTCTCGACGAAGCCGAACTCGTTCACGCGGGCGAACGTCGACAGCGACGCGATGAGGCCGATGTTCGGGCCTTCCGGCGTCTCGATCGGGCAGATGCGGCCGTAGTGGGTCGCGTGGACGTCGCGCACCTCGAAGCCGGCGCGCTCGCGGGTGAGGCCGCCCGGCCCGAGCGCCGAGAGGCGGCGCTTGTGGGTGACCTCGGAGAGCGGGTTCGTCTGGTCCATGAACTGCGAGAGCTGAGAGCTCCCGAAGTACTCCTTCACGACCGCGCTGACCGGCTTCGCGTTGATCAGGTCGTGCGGCATGAGCGTGTCGATCTCCTGCGACATGCTCATGCGCTCCTTGATCGCGCGCTCCATGCGGACCAGGCCGATGCGATACTGGTTCTCCATCAGCTCGCCGACGGCGCGCACGCGGCGGTTGCCGAGGTGGTCGATGTCGTCGACCGAGCCGCGGCCGTTCTTGAGCTCGATCAGGTGCCGCACCGTCTCCAGGATGTCCTGCGGCGTGAGCACGGTGAGATCGAGCCCCGGCCGCTCCTCCTCGGGGACGTCCCGGTAGAACTTGTAGTTCAGCTTCAGCCGGCCGACCTTCGACAGGTCGTAGCGCTCGGCGTTGAAGAACAGGTTGTGGAACAGGGTCTTGGCGGTCTCGAGCGTGGGCGGATCACCCGGCCGCAGCCGCCGGTAGATCTCCAGGATCGAGTCCTCCATCGTCTTCACCTTGTCGGTGAGCAGCGTGTCGCGGAGGTAGGACCCCACGTTCAGGCCGTCGATGAAGAGGATGCGGAACTGCTCGATGTTCGCGTCGCGCAGCCGCTCGAGCTTCGCCTCGGTGAGCTCCTCGTTCACCTCGACCACGACCTCGCCCGTCTCTGGGTCGACGATGTCGTGCGCCGCCACCTTCCCGACGAGCTCCTCCGGCTCGAGGCTGAGCCGCTCGAGCTTCGCCTCCTTCATCTTCCGGATGGCAGCGCGCGTGAACTTGGTGTTCTTCTTGACGATGACGTCGTTGCCAATCTTGATGTCGCGCGTCGTCCGCTGGCCGGCCAGGAGATCGTACTCGATGCTCTTCGCGTACTTGCCCCCCTTCTCGAGGAACACGGTCTCCGTCGAGTAGAAGTAGTTCAGCAAGTCCTGCGTCGAGTACCCGAGCGCGCGCAGCAGCACGGTGGCGTGCATCTTCCGCCGGCGATCGATGCGAACGTAGATGATGTCCTTCGGGTCGAACTCGAAGTCGAGCCACGAGCCGCGGTACGGGATCACGCGCGCGGAATAGAGCAGCTTGCCGCTCGAGTGCGTCTTGCCCTTGTCGTGATCGAAGAAGACGCCGGGGCTCCGGTGCAGCTGGCTGACGACGACGCGCTCGGTCCCGTTGATGATGAACGTGCCCGTCTCGGTCATCAGCGGCAGCTCGCCGAAGTAGACCTCCTGCTCCTTGATGTCGCGCACGATCCGCTCCCCGCCGTCGCGGGTGTCGTAGATCATCAGCTGGTTCGTGACCTTGATCGGCGCCGAGTAGGTCATGCCGCGCTGGCGACACTCATCGACGTCATACTTCGGCGGCTCGAGGTTGTACGAGACGAAGACGAGCTCGCTCGTGCCGTTGAAGTCTTTGATCGGGAAGACCGAGCGGAACACCGCCTGCAGCCCGACTTCCTCCCGCTCGTTCGGCGGAACGCTCATCTGGAGGAATTTGTCGTAGCTCGACTTCTGGATGTCGATCAGGTTGGGGACGTCGATGATGCGACGAACGCGACCCAGGTTCTTACGGACGCGGAAGTTGGATTGGACGACCGACGGCATCGATTTCCTCCGGCTCACACGAGCCGTGCGGGGCGGGCGCACGGCTCGAACCGAGCAACGAACACGAAGCTACGCACCAATGGCGAGCGAGCGTCCCCAGGGTGTGAGGACCCAGAACATCTTGGCTGTGGGGGCAGAGCGGACCGCGTGGCGACCCATTGAGCTCCGGCATTGGTCGAGGACCCGCACCCGCGGTCCTCTTCAGAGTTGACCGAGGACCCGTACCCGCGGTCCTCTTCGACGTTGGTCGAGGATCCGCACGAGCGGTCCTCTTCAGCAGCGGTCGAGGACCCGTACCCGCGGTCCTCTTCAGAGGGCTCGCACGCGCGGCCTCTTTCTTCAGACAAAAGCGGGACGTGCGGCAGGGACGACCGCCCCTGCCGCCGTCCTCCGGCGGATCCCGATTTCCCTTGCAGGGAGCGGTGATCGTTACTTGAGCTCGACGGTAGCACCTGCCTCGACGAGCTTCTTCTTCATCTCCTCCGCGTCCGCCTTGGAAACCTGCTCCTTGACGGTCTTCGGCGCGGCCTCGACCAGGTCCTTCGCCTCCTTCAGGCCCAGACCGGTGATCTCGCGGATCGCCTTGATGACGCCGATCTTGTTGCTGCCCGAGTTCGCGAGGATGACGTCGAACTCGGTCTGCTCCGGGGCCTTCTCGGCCGGAGCGGCGGCAGCGGGGCCAGCCGCGACCGCGACGGCCGCGGGGGCAGCCTTGACGCCCCACTTGTTCTCGAGGTCCTTGATGAGCTCGGCGATCTGGATGACAGGGAGGTTGGAGAGGTAATCGACGACCTGCTCGCGCGTGATCTCAGCCATTGCAAGACTCCTTCAAACTCTTCTGCGCGCCCCGGGGAGGGGGCCATGTAAACCAAAACCAGACGGGCGCAAGGCCCATTTGTTACGAAAGCGCCCGCTCAGCCCGACGTGCCCGCGTCTTCCTTCGCCTTCAGGAGATAAGCGAAATTCTGGAGAGGCGCGTTGAGCTGCTGCACGAACTGCTGGAGCGGCGCCTGGAGCGTCGCGAGCAGGGTGGCACGGAGCTCGTCCTTGCCGGGCATCGTCGCGAGTTGCGTCTCGACGGCGTCGCCCGAGAGGATCTGTCCCTCGATGAGCCCGGCCTTGATCTGGAGCTTCTGGTTGTCCTTGCGGAAAGCCTTGACGACCTTGGCTGCCGCGCTCGGATCCTCGTAGCTCCAGGCCACGCCGGTCATGCCGGTCAGGCTCTTCGCCAGGGTGTTCGCCCAGGGGTGCTCCTTGATGGCGTGGCGGACGAGCGTGTTCTTCACGACCCGGTACTCCACGCCGGACTTCCGGAACTCGTCGCGAAGCTTGGTCAGCGACTCGACGTTCATCCCCTTGAAATCCAGGAAGACCGCGGAAGACATCCGCTCGAACTTCTGCCGGACTGAGCCGACAACCGCTTCCTTCTGGGACCTTTCCATGGGCTACGCCTCCTCTGCCTTGCCGATGAAGTGGACCGGGTCGATACGAACCCCCGGGCCCATCGTCGAGGACAACGTGATGCTCCGGAGGTACACGCCCTTGGCCGTCGCCGGCTTGGCCCGGACGAGCGCCTGGATCAGCGCGTCCGCATTGACCTGGAGCGCGTTCTCCGCGAAGGAGACCTTGCCGATCCGAGCGTGCACGATGCCCGCCTTCTCGACGCGGTACTCGACCTTGCCGGCCTTGGCCTCCGAGATGGCCGTCTTCACGTCGAACGTCACGGTCCCGACCTTCGGGTTCGGCATCAGGCCGCGCGGACCGAGGATACGGCCGAGCTTGCCGACCAGACCCATCATGTCCGGCGTGGCGATCACGCGATCGAAGTCCATGAAGCCTTCCTGGACCTTGTTCACGAGATCCGCCTCGCCGACGAAATCGGCGCCGGCAGCCTCGGCCTCCCTGGCCTTCTCGCCCTTGGCGAACACGAGGACCCGGAGCGATTGCCCCGTGCCATGCGGGAGCACCACGGCGCCGCGGACCATCTGGTCTGCGTGCCGCGGGTTGACCCCCAGGCGGACCGCGAGGTCCACCGTCTCGTCGAACTTGGCGGGCGCGGCTTGCTTCACGAGCGCGCACGCCTCCTGCAACGTGTACTTTCGAGCGCGGTCGACGACTGCCCGCGCTGCGAGTTTTTTCTTGGCGACTTTCGGCACATGCCCTCCTTCTTAACGGCTCTCGCCTCCCACGGTGCGCCCAAAACTACCGTGGTAAGTCTTCTACCCGGTCCGCCGGGGCCCCCTCATTCGGAGCGCCACCAGGGCGGCGCACATCCCCGACGGCGGGGAGCGCTGCGACCAACCTCAGTCGACGATGTCGATGCCCATCGAGCGGGCGGTGCCCGCCATGCTGCGCATCGCGGACTCGAGGTTCGTCGTGTTCATGTCCTGCATCTTGAGCTGGGCAAGCTCCTGCAGCTGCTTCTGCGTCACCTTGCCCACCTTGACCTTGTTGGGCTCCTTGGAGCCCGCGCCCGGCTTCTTCTTCGTCTCGAGCCCCGCCGCCTTCTTGAGGAGCACGGAGGCCGGCGGCGTCTTCATGATGAACGTGAACGAGCGGTCCGAGAAGACCGTGATCACCACCGGGATGATCATGTCCCCCTGCGCCGCCGTCCTCGAGTTGAAGTCCTTGCAGAACGCCATGATGTTGACGCCGTGCTGGCCGAGCGCCGGACCGACGGGGGGCGAGGGGTTGGCCTTGCCCGCCGGAAGCTGCAGCTTCACGTACCCAGTGACTTTCTTCGCCATGATGAATCTCGCACCCTATCGAACCGCCGCCCGACGGGCGGTCTACTTTTCAGAGAAACAGTGAGGTGCCGCAGAGGCGCGGTCCTCGCCCGCAGGTTTGCAGCCGTTCGTCCCTGGCTAGCGCTTCTCCACGGCTGAGAAGTCGAGCTCCACGCTGGTGGGTCGGCCGAAGATGCTGACCTTCACCTTGAGCTTCTGCTTGTCCATCTTCACGTCGTCGACCGTGCCGGTGAAGTTCGCGAAGGCCCCGTCGAGGACCCGCACCTCCTCACCCACCTCGAACGTGAGCCGCGGCTTCGGCTTGACCGCCCCCTCGACGATGCCCCGCCGGAGGTTGTCGATCTGGACGAGCGGGACCTCCTGCGGCGTCTGGTTGCCGATGAAGCCGGTCACCTTGGGCGTGTCCTTGACCAGGTGCCAGACCTGCTCGTTCATGTCCATCTCGACAAAGATGTAGCCGGGCAGGCTGAGCTTCTGACGAACGCGGGTCTTGCCGCCAGGACGGTTCTCCGTGACCGTCTCGCTCGGGATGAGGATCTCGCCGAACCGATCCTCCAGGCTGTACTGCTTCACGCGCTGCTGGAGCGCGTCGCGCACCTTCGCCTCGTATCCCGAGTAGGTATGGATGACGTACCACTTCTTGGCCATGGCGCTTGATTCCCTCAGGGTCTCCCTGCTTCAGCTTCCATCGCCGTAAACGATGTTGGTCACGAACGCCCAGAAGCGGTCGAGCAGCGCCAGGTAGAGGGTTGCCACGGTGGTCGTCGCGATGACGACGAACGTCGCGTTCGTCACCTCTTTCTTGGTCGGCCACTTCACCTTCGCCAGCTCGGCAGCGACCTCGTCGCTCCAGGTGCGGAGCTCCGCGTTGCGGAACATGCGGAGCACGACCACGAGCGCGACGATGCCGCCGACGACCATGCCGTAGGTCGCCTTCTCGTCGTCACCCACCGCGGCCAAGGTTGGCAGCGTCCGGCTGAACCAGTCCTTGTTGGAGAGGGTCGCCCAGATCCCGTGGACGACCTTGCCGAGCAGGTAGGCGAGCAACATCCCGGACGCGAAGAAGCCGGCGAGCACATAGCGCTCAGTACCGAGCTGAGCGGCCGCGACCTCGCCTTCGTCCTCCTCGGGCTCTCCAGCGCGCAGCGCCTCGGAGCCCTCCGCGTCAGCCGCCTCCGGCTCCTCGCTCCGGGTCACGAGGGACGACGCCTCGGCGGGCGCGATCGATCCAGATTCCTCCGGCTCCCCGTCCTCCGCGACCTTCGGCGTCTGCTTGTCTTTTTGACCCTTCGCCATAACTACACCAAACGCGCCGACCCGCGGCAGGCAGAGGCCTGCTCGATGGGGCTCCGAGGGCAGCCTTTGAACGCCCGCATTCCCCGGCAGGGGCAGAGAGGCTCGAACTCCCGACCTGCGGATTTGGAATCCGCTGCTCTACCAACTGAGCTATACCCCTAGAACCGCTGCGCCTTCCTGAGCACCCGTTCACTTCGTCTCGTTGTGAACCGTATGCTTCTTGCACTGCTTGCAGAACTTCTTGAGCGAAACCACCTGGTCGAGCGCCTTCGTGGTCTTGTAGTTCCGCGATTTGCACTCGCTGCAGGCCAGTGAGACGGCAATGCGCGCCGCACGCCACCCACCGGCCTGCTCGCCCACGTCGGCCTCCTACGCGAGGATCTTGGTGACGACGCCGGCGCCCACCGTCTTGCCGCCCTCGCGGATGGCGAAGCGCATCTGCTCCTCCAGCGCGACCGGGGCGATGAGCTCGATCGTCATCGTGATGTTGTCGCCCGGCATCACCATCTTCACCCCCTCGGGGAGGTTCACCGTGCCGGTCACGTCCGTCGTGCGGATGTAGAACTGCGGCCGGTAGTTGGTGAAGAACGGCGTGTGGCGCCCGCCCTCCTCCTTCTTGAGGACGTACACCTCACCGGTGAACTTCGTGTGCGGCGTGATCGACCCGGGCTTCGCGAGCACCTGGCCGCGCTCGATCTCTTCCTTCTCCACGCCGCGGAGGAGGCAGCCGACGTTGTCGCCCGCCTGCCCCTGATCGAGCAGCTTCCGGAACATCTCGACGCCGGTGACGACCGACTTCTTCGTGTCCTTGAAGCCGATGATCTGGACCTCGTCGCCGACCTTGATCACGCCGCGCTCGATGCGGCCCGTGGCCACGGTGCCGCGGCCCTTGATCGAGAACACGTCCTCGATCGCCATCAGGAACGGCTTGTCGATGTCGCGCACCGGCTCGGGGATGTAGCTGTCGAGCGCGTTGAGGAGCTGCTGGATCGTCTCCTCCCACTTCGGGTCGCCCTGCAGCGCAGGCAGCGACGCGCCCCGGATGACCGGCGCGTTGTCGCCGTCGAACTTGTACTTCGACAGGAGCTCGCGGACCTCCATCTCGACCAGGTCGAGCATCTCCGGGTCGTCCACGGCGTCGCACTTGTTGAGGAACACGACGATGTGGTTCAGGCCGACCTGCCGGGCGAGGAGCACGTGCTCGCGCGTCTGCGGCATCACGCTGTCGAGCGACGAAACGACGAGGATCGCCCCGTCCATCTGCGCCGCGCCGGTGATCATGTTCTTGATGTAGTCGGCGTGCCCGGGACAGTCGACGTGGGCGTAGTGGCGGTTGACCGACTCGTACTCCACGTGCGCCGCCGCGATGGTCACCGTCTTGGTCTCATCACGGACCGTCCCGCCCTTCGCGATGTCGGCGTACGAGATCGCCTTCGCCAGCTGGCGCTTCGACTGCACCTTGACGAGCGCCGCGGTGAGCGTGGTCTTGCCGTGGTCGATGTGGCCGATGGTGCCCACGTTCACGTGCGGCTTCGTACGAGTGAATTTCTCCTTGGCCATCGAGATGTCTCCTGCCGAAATGAAGTTCGCGGCTGCGTTTCGCTGTCTCGCTGGAGCCCACCATCGGGATTGAACCGACGACCTCGTCCTTACCAAGGACGTGCTCTGCCAACTGAGCTAGGTGGGCAGACGACCGACCATAGAGCGGGCGACCGGGTTCGAACCGGCGACGTTCAGCTTGGAAGGCTGACGCTCTACCAACTGAGCTACGCCCGCGGGCGCCCGCCGGGAGTGACCCCGGCGGAACTGATCTTGGTCGGATCGCTGTCGGAGCGAAAGACCGCTCCGGTGGAGGGTGATGGATTCGAACCATCGTAGGCATTGCCGGCAGATTTACAGTCTGCTCCCTTTGGCCGCTCGGGCAACCCTCCAGAATTTCTATACTATTCGATCTTACCGGAACTTGTCCCTGACCTCCCGAACCATCGACCTGCTGCCTTGCATCGGAGCTGGCGAGGGGACTTGAACCCCTAACCCCCTGCTTACAAGGCAGGTGCTCTACCGATTGAGCTACGCCAGCGACATCGACCCGCTGCTCGCCCCCGAGGCTCCGGGAGGCGTGCGTGCTGACCTAGCGAAATGTCCCAAGACCGATCACTTCTGTGCGAGCAATCTACTCCCGGCCCTGCTGGACCGTCTGCCCGCGCCGTTCGGAGTGTGCCGATCGGGCTGGACCGCAGCGACGTGAAGCCGTTGGTGCCGTTCACGTCGCTCCGAAGGTAGACGAGTCCCGCGAAGGGAGGAGGCTCTTAGCCCCCTGCAAGAGACGTGTCAAGCGGTGTGCGTCGTTTTCGTCCGTTTCGCTGGAATCAGCTGCGGGAGCACGATCCGTCGCGTCGTCAGCGTCGTCGCGTCATCGCACCGTCGCGAGGCCGCGGCGCCGGAGCTCCCGCGTCGTCCGGCAGCGCCGATCTCGCTCGAGAGCTGTCCGCTTTCAAGGCGTACGTTGAGGGGACGCGGAAACGAGCGCCTTCGAGCACTCCCGCGCCGTCGGATCGCGGCAGCGCGCGGGTTGAAGCCGGGCCGCGCCTCCGCGCGCAGGGCCGTCGCGCGCAGAGGCGGAAATGGCGGCGCCTCGGGCGAGCAAGAGCTCCCTTGCGCTCGGCGCGCGGCTGCTGCGATCCTGCCCCGCGCACGTTCGCTCGGGCGCGCAGCGGAGCAGCCCGAGACGACGGTCGTGTTTCGTCACGCTCCGGGGGTAGAGGTTCGATCGCATGGACTGTCCCGCTTGCCACCAGCCAAACATCGACGGGGCGCGCTTCTGCGCCACGTGCGGCGCGCTCCTCCCCGTCGCCCCGGTGGAAGCAGACCCGCTCATCGGCACGATCGTGGGCGGCCGGTTCCGGATCGTCGGGGTGCTCGGCGAGGGCGGGATGGGCCGCGTCTACAACGGCGAGCAGCCGATGGGGACGTCGGTGCGGAAGGTCGCCATCAAGACGCTCCTCGAGCAGCACGCGAAGGACCCGCAGGTGGTCGCGCGCTTCATGCGCGAGTGCGGCACGGTCAGCGAGCTCGAGCACCCGAACACGATCAAGGTCTACGATTTCGGGCAGACCAACACCGGGGAGCTGTACATCGCGATGGAGCTCCTCAACGGGCAGTCGCTCGAGACGGCGCTCGAGCGGGGCGCGCTCTCTCCCGAGCGCGTCGACCGCATCCTCGCGCAGGTGTGCGGGTCGCTCCAGGAGGCGCACGAGAAGGGGATCGTCCACCGCGATCTGAAGCCCGCCAACATCTTCTTGACCCGGCGCGCCGGCGAGGAGGACTACGTCAAGGTCCTCGATTTCGGCATCGCGAAGCGCGACGACCGCAGCGCCAAGGCCGAGCAGAAGCTGACGCAGCAGGGGACGGTGCTCGGCACCCCGCCGTACATGAGCCCCGAGCAGTTCACGGGCAAGGAGCTCGACGCGAGGAGCGACATCTACTCGCTCGGGGTGCTGACCTACGAGATGCTCACCGGGCGCCTGCCGTTCGACGCGGACACGCCGTGGGCGTGGGCGACGCAGCACATGACGGCGCAGCCGTTCCCGTTCGAGGCCGTGCCGATGGGCGCCGCGGCGCCGCCGAAGATGAAGGCGGCCGTCATGAGGGCGCTCAGCAAGAACCGCGAGGACCGCCAGCAGTCGGCGCGGGAGTTCTACGAGGAGCTCACGATCGGCGCGGGGCCCCGCCTCTCGGTGCTCGGAGCGCCCCGCACCCACGTCGGGATGGAGGCCCCGACCAGCGGGACCGCGCTGATGCCGTCGCGCTCGGGTCAGACGCAGCTCGGCGAGCCGCTCTTCGTCGCGGGACCGCCCACAGGGGCCGGCAAGACGGTCGTCAACCACCACGCGGCCACCGTCATGGACCGGGCACCCATGCCGTCGGGCTCCGTGGCGGCGCACCCGCCCGTGCCGACGGGCAGCGGTCAGGTGTTCCCCGCGCCGCCGCCGCCCGCGCAGAAGAGCAAGACCGCCCCGATCCTCGCGGCGGTCGCGGCGGTCGCGGTGCTCGGTGTCGTGGGCGTCGTCCTGATGAAGAAGGGGGGCAGCGGGAGCGCGACCGACGAGAGCGCATCGGCCCTGATTCCGCTGCCGAGCGCGCCGTCGGTGACCGTGACGTCAGACCCTACCGTGGCCGTGCCCACGAACGAGCCCTCCGCCCCCGAGCCGCCGCCCACGCAGGGCGCCCCGAGCGGTAAAGAGACGTCCGAAGGTCCGAAAGGCACGACGGGCACGTCGACCCCGACCGCCGGGACCAAGACCCCGCCCGCGGGCAACGAGAAGGCCGACCAGGAATGCAGGGCCGCGATCAACCTGGCCAACGGCGGCAACACGGATCTCGCGGCGAAGCGCTTCGCGGGCTGTGACGGCCCCAAGAAGGCCGAGGCGCGATCCGCGATCGGCGCAAGCGCCAAGCGGGCCGTCGCCTCGAAGGGGTGCGCGGCCAAGTCCCACGCGATGGCCGCCGCGCGGATCGGGGCGGGCGAGGCGATGTCCCAGCTGCCGGCGCGCTGCCAGTGACGACGGAACAACTGGGTGGAACGCCCGGGGGCGCCGGGCTGTTCCAGGCTTGCCTTGACGCCCGATTTTGACAGGTGCTAGATCCCGCCCTGACGGTTCTGAAAGTTCATTGAACGCCGTGCCCTGGCTCGTTGGGTCGGCTCTTGACTTTGGAACATGGGGGAGAAGGTCGCTCACGGGAAATGGGCAGTAAGATTCGTTTGGTCACGCCTCGAATGACATGGCGCGACATATGTCGTTCTGAAGAGTTCGCTGGGCGCTGGGTCGCCCTGGACAACGTGAGGTACGTGCAGGGTGCCTCCCAGCCGGCCGAGGCCGACGTTGTGGACGCCGATGATGACCTGGCCGACTTATGCGCGAGGATGCGCGAAGCCGACCGTACGGCATGTGCGATCCTCTTCGTCGAAGACGATGCCGGAGTGCCCGCGCGGCTACAGCGCCTTCCGCAGCTCTGGCGACGCGTCGCACATCACTGACCCGCCAGAACCTCCTCATCCGTCCAGCCATCCGACGTAGCGAGCGCCCTCTGGAGCGGCGCAGCCAGCCGGGCGTTGCCTGGTGAGCTCAGGCTCCTGGCGCTCGCAGCGGTGAAGCCTGTCCACGCGCACGCCAGCCTGAGCGCTGGCCGCGCCCAGTCTGGTCGCTACGTCCGGCCGGCGGCTGTATCCGGCTGGCGGCCGGCGGTCACTTCCCGCGCCTGCCGGTCACTTGAGGATCGGCTTCAGCAGCGTCTTGCCGTCCTTGACGACGACGTCGTAGTCGACGGACTTGGCGGGGTTCGTCGCGCGCAGCTTGGCAGCCTGCGCGCGGAGGCTCTCGGCCAGGCGTTCGTAGGTGACGCCGGCCGTCGACTCCCGCGCGGCGCGCTTGGTCTCGACGTACTTCGCGTAGATCTGGCGCAGCCGCTGCTCAGGGAGCTCGTCGTCACGCGAAGCAGAGCGCTGCTGAGGGGGCGATGCGGGTCGCGCGCGCACGCCGGCGTCGAGGCCTGGGCGCGCGGCCTCCGGGGGGCGCGACGACGCGCGCGGCCCCGCATGCCGAGCTCCGCTGGCCGCGCCGGTGTCCGCGGCAGGCGGCGCGGTGGAGCGACGACGCCGCGTCGGCGGTGGCCGCTCCGAGTGCACGCGCTCCTGCCGGCGCGCTGCAGCGCCCTTCGCCTCGGCCGCCGCCGCAGCAGCGGCCGCCGGCGCTGCCGTCACAGCCGGCGCTGCCGCCGCAGCGGCTGCCGCGGGAGGGCCTGGCGGCGATCTGACGGGGAGCGGGGGCGGCGGTCGCTTCGGCGGGGGCGGGGGCTCAGGCGCGGCGTCCGCCACCACGCCCGGCGGTCCGACCGCGGCCTTCGTCGCGTCGCCGGCCTGGGCGCTCTGCACGCGCCGGGCGCGCATCTCCGCCGTGAGCTCGGCCAGGCGCTGGCGGCTCGTGGCGCCCGCCGCCGCGGGCTGGTTCCGGTCGGCCGCAGGGCGCGCGGACGGCCTCGCGCCCGCCGGAGATGCCTCGGCCGGCTTTGCCTCCGCCGGCCTGATCTCCGCGGGCTTCTGCTGCGGCCTGGTCAGGCCGAGCCCGCGGGGCAACCCCCCCAGCGGCGCGGGCTTCACGGCCGCCGCGGCCTGGGGTGGCGCAGGCGGCACGAGCGCCACGAGGGGACGCACCTGCGGGCTGGCAGGCGCCACGCTCGACGGCTCCGGTGCGAGCGGCGGCGCGACGTGCGCGACGTCATCGCGCGGCGGGGCCTCCTCGGCAGCCAGCGCTTGCCTCCGCGCCGGCGGCGCGGCGGGCAGGGGCGGTGGCGCCAGCGTGACGGCCTCGTCGTCTACGTCGATCTCCTCGTGGTCATCGCCGTCGTCGCCGCGACGGGCCGTCTCTCGCGCCGTCGCCTGCTGCTCGGCGAGCTCCGCGTAGCGCTCCGCCCGCTTCCGGCCGACGATCGTGAGCGCTTCCTTGGCCCCGACCCGCTTCGCTGCGCGAAGGACGTCGCGGCGGTACGTCCCGTTCTCGATCTCGCGCGAGATGCGGCCCCAGTACTGCTGGAACGTGTTGTAGCGCTGGAACAGCATCTGGAACTTGAACCGGAGCCCGGTGTTCCTGATCTGCTCCCGCCGCATCACCCAGATGCGGCGCTCGACGTCCTTGCGCGGAATCAGCGGCTCGAGCCGCTCGATCCCCATGAAGTACTGCTCGTACAGCGCGCGCAACCGCTCGATGCGCGTTTCCAGCTCCTCAAGCTCCCGTTCGACCTCGCTCGATTCCATCGCGGCTAGAGGGGCGTGATGCGCAGGTTGTCGAAGCAGACCGGCGCATCCCATTCGTTGAAGCCCAGGTGCTCGTGCCCAGGGCCGGAGAGCGGAGCAGGATCGCTGAGCTCCAGGTACTCGACGCCGTTGACCGACCAGGAGAGCGTCCTGCCGTCACGGCGCTCGATGCGGAAACGGTACGGTTGCCCCGGCGCGACCGGACGCGCTCGCTCGTCATCGCTGTCCGGATCCACGTCGATCTCCAGCCGATCATCGCCGTGCTCGTCGAGGCGGGCGAGCACGTGCTTCGTGTTCTTCCATCCGCCGAGGATCACGAGGTAGCTCGTCGCGTTCGTGTAGCTCGCCGCCGTCGCGCCGCTCCGTCCGTCTCCCCAGAGCTCCGCCTTGAGATCGCCGTCGGGGGCCTCGGCGATCGCGTCGAACTCGATCCGCGCGTTCTCCGGCAGCGGCCGCTTCAACCACACGCCGCGGTTCCTCGCGCCGCGGACGCAGAGCCGCCCCTCCTCGATCTTCCACCTGGGGCTGAGCGCATTCCAGTCAGGGCCAAGCGCGGACCGGTTGAAATCGTCCTCGAACGCGCCCGCGCCCTGCGCCCCCTGAGCTGCGCCCGCCGCCGCAGCGGCCGCCGAGTTCGCGACCGTCCCGGCCGGCCGCGCACTCGCGTCCGCTGTGGCCGGCCCCTCGGGGACGCACGACGCGCTCACGAGCAGCCCGGGGACTGCGAAGAGGCTGACGGCGGCGCGGCCAGAGAGCACGGAATCGATGCTAGCAGCCGCGCGCGCGGACTTCGAGGGCCGCTCGCGGACGCCATCGCCAGGACGGGGGACGGCGCTGCGCTGCGCTGTCAGCCCGGGCGCATCGCGATCGCCCCACGCGGCTGAACAAGCGTCCGCGAGCGGCTTGGCCCGCTGCGTCATGCCCGAGAGACGGCGCTTGATGGGCTCCAATCCCAGGCGTAAGGAGAGGCGCCATGCATCCCATCCTGTTCCGCGTCCCGCTGCCCGTGTGGACCGTGCCCCTGCTCTGGGTCTTCCTGATCGCAGCAGGCATCGCGTTCGCGGGCGCGATCGGGCTGTTCCTCGGCAAGAACAAGCCGGGCGCTGCCGCGGCGGGCATCGCGGGTGTCGCGCTCGCCGCGCTCGCCTCGCAGTTCAAGGGGCAGACCTACACCCTGGGTCCACTGCCCATCTACAGCTACGGCGTCATGCTCGGCCTCTCGCTCGTCGTCGGCTGGTACCTGACGCTCGGGCTCGCGGAGCGCGACGGCCTGCCGAAGGAGACGATGGCCAACTGCTACGTCGTCACCGCGCTCGCCGCGGTCCTCGGCTCACGCGTGCTCTACATCCTCACGAACCTCGACGAGTTCGACTCCCTCGGCGCGATGTTCGACATCCGCCGCGGCGGGCTCGTGGCGTACGGCGGCTTCCTGGGCGGCTTCCTGGGCTCGTACCTTTTCCTGCGCTCCCATCGCATCCCGCTGCTCCCCTGGGCCGACGTCGCCGTCCCGAGCCTCGCCTCGGGCCTCATGATCACACGCGTCGGCTGCTACCTCTTCGGCTGCGATTTCGGCCGGCCGCTCGGCGAGACGGCGCCGGCCTGGCTGAAGAAGCTCGGCACCTTCCCGCACTGGCCCGAAGGCACGCTGGACCACGGCAGCGGGTCGCCTGCGTGGGTGCAGCACGTCAAGGAGCGCGGGCTGGATCCGACCTCCGGCGCGTCGCTCGCCGTGCACCCGACGCAGATCTACGAGTCGCTCGTCGGCGCGGGGCTGCTCGTGCTCCTGCTGCTCGCGCGTCGGCGGCAGAAGTTCCGCGGCGAGATCTTCCTCCTCTTCACGTTCTCCTACGGCGTCTGCCGCTACCTGCTCGAGCTCCTGCGGGACGACGCGGAGCGCGGCTCGATCCCGCCCTCGCTGCCGGAGCACGTGCTGCTCCCCGCCGGCCTCGTCGTGTTCGCCGTGGGCTACACGATCGGGTTCTCTCACGTCATCCACGACAAGGTGGCGCGCAAGGTGACGCAGGCGCTCTCGTTCGTCCCGGCGCTCGCCCTGTACCTGGCCCTCAAGCCCGAGACGTTCGGCGCGTCCGAGACGCTCCAGTACTCCACCTCCCAGGTGGTCGCCCTCACGACCGGGCTCGCCGCGTCCATCGCTTTCGCGGTCTACTACAAGGCCGCCCTGGACCACCCGGAGCAGGCGATGGCGCTCAACCTTCCGGCGAGCCCCGCCGCCGCTGACAAGAGGCAGGCAGACGAGGACGACGACGACGAGGACGACGAGCCGGGCGACGACGAGGACGAGGACGACGAGCCGGGCCAGAAGCGAAGAGCGCCGGCGAGGGCCGGCGACAAGCCGTCGCGGGCCAGGCGCGGCAGCGCGAAGGACGAAGGCAGGGCGACGGCCCGCGAACACGGCGCGGCTGCCGAGGCGCCCGACACCACCGGAGAGGCATAGGCTGTGAAGATCGCATTCGGAGAGGGCAAGCTCATCCCGGCCGTCGTGCAGGATCGGCTGACAGGACAGGTCCGGATGCTCGCGTACATGACGCGGGAATCGCTCGCCCGGACGCTCGAGACGGGGCGCGCCACCTTCTTCAGCCGGTCGCGCGGCGAACTCTGGGAGAAGGGCGCGACGAGCGGCAACACGCTCGCGGTGACGAGCGTCCATGCCGACTGCGACGGGGACGCGCTCCTGATCCTCGCCGAGCCCCGCGGCCCGACGTGCCACACGGGGAGCTCGAGCTGCTTCTTCCGCGAGGTGGACGCCCGCGAGGACGCCGAGCCGGAGGCCGCCGACGAGGGGCAGGACGCGACCGCGCTGCTCGAGGCGCTCGAGCGAGAGATCGAGTCCCGCAAGGCGTCGTCGGCGACGAAGAGCTATACCCGGAAGCTGCTCGACGGCGGCGCCCCGCTCATCGGCGCGAAGCTGCGCGAGGAGGCCGGCGAGCTCGCGCAGGCGATCGCCGAGGAGAGCGACGACCGCGTCGCGTCGGAAGCGGCCGACGTGATCTACCACCTGCTGGTCGGCCTCGCGTCGCGCGGCGTCCCGCTGCGTGCGGTCCTCTCCGCGCTGGCGTCGCGCATGGGCACGAGCGGGCTCCTCGAGAAGGCGCAGCGGGCGCAGAAGCCGAAGCCGGGAGAGCCGTGATCGGCCGCGCGCCGCCTCCTCAGCGGGGCTGCGGATCAGGCCGCGACCCGAGCGCCATGCACCGTTCGAAGCAGTCGATGAGCGACTGAGAAGAGCTGCCGGACAGCACATCATCGCAGCTCGCGGTCGCGTAACAGGCCCACGTGCACCGCTCTGGGCCCGCGCACGCGCTGAGGTCGTACGCTCCCCCCTCACACTCCCCTAATTTCTGCAAGCCTCGCTCGCAGACGGGGCCGATCATGGACGCGCTGACGCCGCACTCCGCCAGAGCGCGCTGCTCGCTCTCGCAGCGCGTGGGCTCGGCAGCGTTCCGGTCGGCCATGCACTCCACGTCCTCGGCGGCGCACTGCGTGAAGGCGTCCGCCGCTTCAGGGCAGCCTTTCCTTGCGGCGCTCTGGGCGATGTCCTCCACGGTGTCCAGGCACTCTTCGTACTCGCTGTTGCTGCACTGCCAGCAGTCGCACAGCCCGCCGCAGAGGGAGGAGGCCGTATCGTTGCAGCCGGGGCTGATGATCAGCAGCCCCCCGATCGACGCGACGCCGGCGAGAGCGAGGCCACAGACGGCGAGGCTTCTCACGCGCCAAGCGTATCGATCATGAAAAGCGAGCGCAATCCGTCCGCGGTCCGTCCGGCGCCGGCGAGCCGCGTGCTCGGCGCGCGCCGGTCTCCCGACGGAGCTCGTTCGCCGCCATCGCGCCGCGTCCTTCGCGCCGGCAGGCGATCGGCTATTCTGGATGCGTGAGCCCGTTCCGTGAGCCGCCCGGCATCGAGCTCGGCCCGCTGGAGGTCGGCCTCGGGCGCGCGGCGCGGCGAGCCATGGTGGGCCTCATCCCGAGCGGCGGACGGCTCATCGCGCCCGACAGCTACGCCCGGATCATGCAGGGCGAGGGCGCGCCATGGCGCGGCCGATCGCATGCGGCAGGCGCGCTCGGCTCGCTGGGGATCTTGCTGGTGGCCGCCTGCGCGTTCGTCGCGGCGACCGGCGGCTGGGAGCTGCGCGGCGCCCAGGGCACCGCCATGACGGTGGCGCTGGTGATCGCGGGAGGGCTCTCGCTGGCCGCGGTGCTGCGCGCCCTCGATGCGCCGCGCGAGCGGCTCACCGTGCGCGGCGCCGTGGTCGGCAGGGCGGCGAGGCGCGCGCTCCGCAGGGCATTGCGCCTCGCGCGCCACGCGGCGCGGGCGCCGGAGCAGTTCGGCCCGCGCCGCGTCACCGCGCTGCGCAGGACGCTGTTCATGCTCGCAGATCCGCTCATCGCCGACTGGATCCCCGCGGACGTGCGCGGCCGCGCGGAGCTCCTCCTCGCCCGCGCCATCGCCGCGAGCGCCGGCGCGCGCTGGACGCGCGACGCCAGCGTGCACGCCGAGGTCCGGGGGCTGCTGCTCGCCGCGGCCGATCACCTGATCGAGCCGACACCAGCCCGGCTGGACCTGCTCGTGCTGGCAGAGCACGCCGACGCCGCCCCGACCTCGCGCGCTCCACGGCGGCCGCGGCACGAGCCGGGAGCGCAGCCCCGCGGCAGGGCGCCGGCGCTCCACGCGCCCTCCAGCCCCGTCGCCGCGGACGGCGCGCGGGGGCTCGATCTCGACGCGGCTGATGCCTCCGGCGAGGGGATCGGCCGTGCTACGGTGCGTCGCTGAGGTCTCCGGAGGCTCTGGCGGTGTCGCAGAGGCCCGATGGATCCTCCTCGATTCCGGAGTTCCTCACGCTCCCCGGCCATCCCCCTGCCCCCCGTGCTCAGCCGCGCACTCCTCGCGCTCTGTAGCGCGCTGCTCGTAGGGTCGTGGCCGGGGCGCGCGCTCGGGCAGCGCGCGGGCGCCGGCGCAGCGCGCGCTGCGACCGAGCAGAGGCCTGCCGCGGGCGCGGCGCTCCAGGAGCGGCATCGCGTTCGGTACGTCCTCGATGGCGTCGAGATCCGGGGCAACGTGCGGACCGCCGCGCGCGTGATCCTCCGCTACGTCAGGTTCCGCGCGGGGGACGTGCTCGACGTCGAGGACCCGGACATCGAGCTCACGCGCTACCGCCTCCTCGGGACCGGGTTCTTCGCCTCGGTCGGGCTGTCGCTCCGAAAGGGCGTCGAGCGCGGCAGCGCGACGCTCGTGATCGACGTGGTCGAGCGCAACACGTTCGTCGTCCAGGACCTCTGGCTGGGCATCGCGGCCGACGAGGACACGGCCGGCAACGCGAGGCCGCTCTCCGCGTTCACCGGCGTGCAGGTCGCCGAGACCAACCTCGCAGGCACGGGGATCACGCTCGGCGCCGGCGTCGGGCTCGCGGCGGACCAGCTCGCGCTGAGGACCCGCTTCGTCGATCCGGCGTTCGTGGGGACCCGCTGGTCGGCCACCGTGACGCTGCTCTACAACGACGCCCGCGACTTCTTCGGCAGCCGGGACGTCTCGTTCGAGTCCCCGCTGCTCGAGCAGCGGGAGGTCACGGGCTACGCCGTCGTCGCCTACAAGCGCTTCGGCGCGACGCTCGGCACAGGCCACGACGTCTCCTCGTCCTCGCAGCTGTCGCTCGACTACCACCTGGAGCAGATCGACGCGACCGTGCCCACGGTCGCCTCGCACATGCGCGGCAACAGCCGCGAGCCCATCGATTTCGACATCCTGGGCGGCAGGACGGTGCTGTCGTCGCTGCGCGCCGCGATCGACCACGACACGCGCGACGCGCCCTTCCTGACGACGCAGGGCACGCTCGCCTCCGTCTCGGTCACGGTGGGCGTGCCGCCGCTCGGCAGCGATTACGGGTACCAGAAGTTCGAGTTCGGCGCGCAGCGCTGGTTCCGCCTGCCCCTGCGGCACGTGCTCCGCGTCGAGGCGTTCGCCGGCGCGGTCGCGGGGGACGCGCCGTTCTTCGAGAAGTTCTATGTCGGAGATCTCACCGACCTTCTGCCGGACCGGCTGCTCGACCTCGCCCCCGACCGGAGGCAGCCGCCGAACTTCCTCAGCACGGACATCATCGAGGTCCGGTACGGCGACTTCGCCGCGAAGCTCGAGGCGGAGTACCGGATCCCTGTCTATTCCGGCCGCGGATCCATCTACGGCGTCGACCTCTTCGGCGCCGCGGGCCTGTACGGGCTGGCGACCCGCCGCGAGTTCACCGACCCGCCGACCGGGTACGCGGGGTTCGCCAGGGTGCCCGTGGACATCACCTACAACCTCGGTCTGCGGGTCGATACGGCGGTCGGCGGCGTGACGCTCGCCTTCTCGAACCTGCTCGGGCTGATCCCGGCGCGGCGCGGTGAGCGGAAATGACCTGCGCGGACGCAGATCGCGGGCCGAGACGCGCGGCGCGGGGCGCGCGGCGCGCGGTGGGCGTCCGGCGCGTCGGGCGGGCGGGGCGGGCGCTCGCGGCGCTCCGCTGCGGCGCGGTGCGCTGGCTCGGGGTGGCGCTGCTCGCGGCGCTGTGCCTCGACGCGCGCCGGTCGGCGGCCCAGGAGGGGCCCGGCGCCGCGGGGGGCCGATCTGCGCCGAAGGAAATCGCGGACGCCGACGCGCAGCAGGCGCTCGACGCGCCGACCGCGCTGCCCATGCGGGCGGCGAGCCTCACGCTCGACAAGACGATCGTGCAGCTCACGGTGAGCTTCCGCGATGTGGTCGATGGCGAGATCTCGAAGAAGCTGCTCAGCGGGCTCCCCACCGTCATCACGATGCGCGGCTACCTCTTCCACGAGAGCGGGGGCGCGCCCGTCGCGCTCGCCGCCAAGAGCTGCCGCGTCGTCTACGACCTCTGGGACGAGGTGTTCCGGATCCAGCTCATCCAGGCGGGAGGTCAGTCGAGCACGGTCGCGGTCAACGTGGAAGGCGTGCTCCGCAACTGCGCCGAGGCCCGGAAGCTGCCGCTCGTGGAGCGCTCCCTCGTCCGCGACGGCAGCCGCTATTTCGTCGCCGTGCTGGTCGAGGTGAACCCCATGAGCGCCGAGATGCTCGATCGCATCAAGCGGTGGGTCACCCGCCCGCCTGGCTCCACGGCGATCGGGCCGGGCGACTCGCTGTTCGGCTCCTTCGTCGGCCTGTTCGTGACGCGCATCGGGAACGCCGACAGGAGGCTCGCCTTCCGCACGCAGCCCTTCTTCCCCCCGGCCCCGCCGCCGAGCCCGCCGCCCCAGAGCGCGCCGAGCCGCTGAGCCGCGCGGCGCAAACGTCGAACTCGCCCGCGGTCATGCGCCTCCCCCGCGGGCGGCGCGCGGGTCTACAATCGCTGCGCGGACGCTTCCGTTCATGTCTACTCCTCTCATGCGCCTCTTTCCCATCGCGCTCGACCTCAACGGCCGGCGGGCCCTCGTCATCGGCGCCGACGGCGAGGCGCCGTACACCGTGGAGCGGCTCCTCTCCGCGGGCGCCCGCGTCTCCGTCATCGCGCCGGGGCAGGTCGACGGATCGATCGAGCGCGCCAGCCGGGAGGGCCTGCTCGAGCTGCACCGGCGCGCGTTCGTGGACGACGACCTCGCCGGCGCCGCCATCGTGTTCCTCGCGCCGGGCGACGACGCGCTCTCGCGGCGCCTCCATCGCGAGCTCGCCGACGCCGGGCGCCTCGTCTGCACGCTGGATCGTCCGGAGGTGTCCAATTTCGTCAATCCTTCAGTCGTCGCGGCCTCCGGACTGACCATGAGCTTCAGCAGCCATGGCGTCAGCCCAGGCACGATACGGCGCATCCGGGAGGACCTCAGCGCGCTCTTCTCGGACCCTCGGTTCGCGCGCTACATCGAGGCCCTGCGGCGGCTTCGCGAGAGCCTCCCGCGGGGCGCCGAGCGGGCCGGGCGCATGCGCCAGGCGACCTTGGGCTTCGGCGTGGAGGCGAGGCTCCGCTTCCCTGCATGGCTGGAGCGCGGCGACGAGCCTTGATGTCCCGGGATGCCGCAGGCGAGGCGGGGCGCCGCGAACGCGAGGGCGCGCGCGCCCCAACGAACGCGAAAACCCTTGTGTAAAGCGTCCTTCAAGGCTTAAGTGGGCGCCCACGCGACACTATCCGCGGAGGAGGGCTTACGGTATGCGTTCACGATCGGGCCGGCTGACGATGTTGACCTCGGCGGCGATGGTCTCTGGGCTCCTGACGCTGACGAACGTCAGCCCGGCATCTGCGCAGACGGATGCCAGGCCGGCGGCGCCTCCGGCGGGCAAGCCGGCCGCGCAGGCGACCCCCGGGGCCGCGCCCACGATGGCGCCTGCCAAGCCCGCCGCCCCCGCGGCGCAGGCGGCCCCCACCGCTCCGGCGCCGACCGCGATCGGCACGACGCCGCCCGCGACCGGCGCGACGCCGCCCGCCCCCGGCGCGACCGGCACCACGCCGCCCGCCGCCGGTACGCCCGCGACGGCGACCCCCGGAAAGACCGGCGAGCCTGCGGCCAAGGTGACCACCACCAAGCCGAAGAAGCCGCTGACGGACAAGCAGAAGAAGGACGAGGCCAAGAAGCTCTACAAGGAGGCCGAGGCCAGGTTCGAGAAGGGCGAGTACGCCACCGCGGCCGACCTGTATCGCCAGGCGGACGAGTACGTTCCCGGCGCCGCGCCGAAGTACAAGCTCGCGCTCTCGCTCGACAAGCAGGGGCTCGCCACCGAGGCGGTCGCCGCGTGGCAGGCGTTCCTCGACTCGAAGCCGGACGCCGAGAAGTTCAAGGACAAGATCACCGAGGCGCAGGGGCGCGTGGAGGCCCTGAAGAAGACGCCGGCGAAGGTGCGGGTCGCGACCGCGCCGGACGCGCCGCAGGGCCTCAAGATCGCGGTCGACGGCGTGCCCCAGGCGGGCAAGGAGCTCTCGGTCCCGCCCGGCAAGCACACGCTGACCGTCTCGGCCGAGGGGTTCGTCGACTCGAGCCAGGAGATCGAGGTCACCTTCGCCGAGACGCGCGACGTCAGCGTCACGCTGACGCCGAAGCCGCCGGAGCCCGTCGCCGCCGCGCCGGCGCAGCCCGCCACCCCGCCGCCGGCCACCACCCCGCCGCCCGCCCAGACGCCGCCGCCTGCAGCGCCGGTCGAGCCGCGCTCTCCGGTCCCGGCCTACGTCACGCTCGGGCTCGCCGGCGCCGGCGTCGTGGTCGGGACGATCTTCGGCATCCAGGCGCTCAGCGCGAAGAGCGACTTCGACGACAGCCCGACGACCAAGACGGCGGACCGCGTCGATCGCAACGCGCTCATCGCGGACATGTCCTTCGCCGTCGCGCTCACGTTCGGCGTCACCGGGGCGGTTCTGCTCCTCAGCGACGACACGCCGGCCGAGACGAAGGCCGCGGTTTCGAGCGTGAAGAAGAATGCGTTTGTCGCTCCGTTCGTCAGCCCGACCGGCGGCGGCGCCGCTGCGCGGTTTACCTTCTAAGGGGACTACTATGTGGAAGAACCAGTACCTTCTCGCGATGGCGCTCTGCGCCGGCGCGATCTCGACCCTCGGGATGGGCTGTGAGATGATCGCCACGGTCGATCGTTCGCGCATCCCGGGAGACGACGGCGTCGTCGTCGACGCCTGTGCTGACCGCACGAAGAACGGCGAAGAGACCGACGTCGACTGCGGTGGCCCCACCTGCCCGCAGTGCGAGCTCGCCAAGGCATGCACGGAGGCGGACGACTGCGCGAGCGGCTTCTGCGCCGACGACGTCTGCTGCGACGCCGCCTGCGACGAGGACTGCGACGCCTGCTCCGCCGATCTCAAGGAATCGGGCGATAAGAGCGGCACGTGCGGTCCCTCGAAGGCCGAGACAGAGTGCGGCGAGACGACGTGCTCCGAGGGCGTCGAGACCGGCCGCGGCGCCTGCGACGGGACGAGCGTGGAGTGCTCGCCCGGCGAGGAGAAGGAGTGCGAGACGTTCTCCTGCGATCCAGAGGAAAACGCGTGCTTCACCGAGTGCACGGAGGACGCGCAGTGCGCCCTGTGCCACGTCTGCGATCCGGAAGAGGGCACCTGCGCGCTGGCTCCGGCTGGCACGCCGGGCCTGGGCTGCGAGGAGAACCAGGCGTGCGACGCCGCGGGCGCGTGCAAGGCCGCGAACGGTCAGGAGTGCACGGAAGGCGAGGAGTGCGGAAGCGGCAGCTGCGTCGACGGCGTCTGCTGCAACACCGGGTGCGACGCGGCCTGCCAGGCGTGCAACATCGAGGGAACGCTGGGCGAGTGCTCCAACGTCGCCGCCGGGACCGAGGATGGGGCGGACTGCAGCGGCGCCAACGTCTGCGACGGCGAGGGAGCCTGCAAGCTGGCCCCCACCGAGACGTGCGCCACGGACGAGGAGTGCGCGAGCGGCAACTGCCTCAGCATCTTCGTCTGCGACGAGTTCCCGGAGCCCTGAGCCTCGGAGTTTCCGCCGGGCTCCACCTCGAGCCCGGCGGAGCTCACCTCTTCTCAATGCGAGCCGAGCCGACGCGAGCTGAACCGGGCTGCACCGAGCCCGGCCGATGCTCACGCCTCGAACGTCCCTCGCACAGGTGAGCTGACGCCCTCGGCGCCGGAGCCCGAGGGCGGGCCGATCACCGTCATCGACTCGGCCTCGCCGTCGAACAGCCCGCCGTCGTCCAGCTCGCCGTCCTCCAGCGTGTCGTTGGCTGGCTCGGCCTCGTAGGCGGGCACCGTCGCGGCCTGCTCCCAGCGGCTCTTGAGCCGGTCGGCGAGCTTGGCGAGCAGCTCCCGCGTCGTCTCCCTGTCCGTGGCGGAGAGGATCACCGCGTCGGGGTGCCCGAGGAGCAACCGCCGCCCCTCCTCCGGCGCGATGAGGTCCGCCTTGTTGAACACGAGGATGCGAGGGATGCCGATGAGATCGAGCTCGGTCAGCAGCGCCTCGGTCGTCTCGATGTGCTGATCGCGCGCGGGATCGCTCGCGTCCACGACGTGGAGCAGGAGGTCGGCGTCGGCCGCTTCCTCGAACGTCGCGCGGAAGGCGGCGAACAGGTCCTTCGGGAGCTCCCGGATGAAGCCGACGGTATCGGTGATCACCACCTCGCGCTCCTCGGGGAAACGCAGCCGCCGCGAGCGGGTGTCGAGCGTCGCGAAGAGCTTGTTCTCGGCGAGCACGTCGGCGCCGGTCAGCGTGTTCAGCAGCGTGCTCTTGCCGGCGTTTGTGTAGCCGACGATCGAGACCACCGGCACGCCGAGCCGGGCGCGGCGGCGGCGGCGCTGCTCGCGCTGCCGGGAGAGCCTCTTGAGCTGCCCCTCCAGGAAGGTGACGCGCTCCTTCGCGCGGCGGCGCCCGATCTCGAGCTTCGTCTCGCCAGGACCGCGCCCGCCGATGCCGCCGGTCAGGCGAGACAGGGAGTCGTCCTTCTGCCCGAGGCGAGGGAGCGTGTACTTGAGCTGGGCCAGCTCGACCTGGAGCTTGCCGTCGGACGACTCGGCCCGCTGGGCGAAGATGTCGAGGATGAGCTGCGTCCGGTCGAGCACCTTGAGATCCGTGTGCTTCGCGATCGCCGACGCCTGCGAGGGGGTCAGGTCCCGGTCGAAGACCAGCGTCTCGGCGTCGAGCTCCGACGCGCGCAGCACGACCTCGTCCAGCTTGCCCTTGCCGAGCACGAGCCGCGGGTCGATGCGGTCGCGCAGCTGGAGGACCGTGTCCGCGACGTCGACGCCCGCGGTCCCGGCGAGCTCGGTCAGCTCGCGCAGGCTCTCCTCGGCCCGCGCGAGCGCGCCCGCCTTGGACTTCTCGGCGACGTGGACGAGGATCGCCCGGCCGTCCTTGGCCGCGACCGATCGCGTGCGCGAGCGCTTCGTGAACTCGTCCTCGAGCGCCTGGATGAGCGCGCCGAAATCGACGTCGACGCGACCGACCGCGACAGGGCCCACGGTCCGGTACGGCAGCTCCGCCTGCCGGCGGCCGTCGCTGTCCTCAGCGGTGCCGTCGACGGTGACCGTGACCTCGTCCTTTCCGTGGACCGGCACGTTGTACGCGTACTGGATCGTGCGCGGCTCGCCCTGCGGGGTGAGCTGCACGGCCGCGACGAGGTCGAGCCGGAGGCGGACGAGGTCGACGAGGTCGTCTCGCGTGAGCGGCTCGTTGAAGAGGTGCGTATGGACGAGCCGGAGCGCCCTGAAGCGCCCTTGCGCGGCGCGGAGGCGCCCGATGTCGGGCAGCATCAGCCGGGTCGCGTCGCCGACGACGACGTAGTCGATCTCGCCTGAGCGGTGGACCAGCGCGCCGACCTGGCGTCCTGTCTCGTGCGACGCCTCGGCGAGCGCCTTGATGAGCTCGGGCGTGGCGATGCTGGCGAGCGGGACCCTGCGTCGGTAGATGCGCTCGAGGGTCTTGGTGGCTAGGGGGCTGAGTCCGGTGGTGTTTCCGTAGAGGGTGGGCATTCGATGGATGAAGGGGATGTTGCTCCCGCTCATTCATTCATAACGCACGCGGGTCCGGTCCGCGAGCAGGGGCACTGCAGATCCTTGCCCGGAGCCCGCGTTTTCTCGCCGCTCCTTCTCGCCTTCCCCCACCGTCTGCCCCGCTCCGCGCGCGCCATGCGCTCCCGCTGCGCCACCAACTTCCTGTGGAGGCGCCGCGCGAATCGAGGCTACCCTGCGCGCGATGGCTATTTTGACCCCGCTCTCGCTCGCGGATGCCCGCCGCATCGGCGCGCTCTACGGCCTGGAGATCACCGACGTGCGCGGCCTCCTCGCCGGGAGCGTGAACTCCAACTTCGCGCTGACGCTCGCCGATGGCCGCGGGCAGGTGTTCCTGCGCGTGTACGAGGAGCAGCAGCTCGGCGCGGCCTCGCGCGAGGCGCGCATGCTGGAGCACCTCGCGGCCGGGAGCGTCGCCACGCCGCAGCCGCTCCGCCGCCATGACGGAGCGCCCGGGTCGGAGGGCGCCTCGTTCATCGCAGAGCACGCTGGGAAGCCCGTCGCGCTGTTCCCCTGGGTCGCGGGCGAGTCGCTCTGCCAGGCGCGCGTCACGCCCGACGCGACCCGCCGCGTCGGCGCGGCCCTGGCGCGGGTGCACCTCGTCGGCGCCTCGTTCGAAGGGGCGAGCGTGAGCCGGTTCGACCTCGACGGCCTCGACCAGCGGCTCCGCGGCCTCCGCGCGCAGGGCTCGGCCCTCCCGCCCGAGGTGGCTGCGGCTGTGGACGAGCTCACCGGACGGCTCGAACGGATCCGCGCCGCGAGGCCGGGGACGCCGGGGCCCGAGACGCTGATCCATGGCGATCTCTTCCGTGACAACGTGCTCTGGCACGGCGGCGAGATCTCGGCGCTGCTCGACTTCGAGAGCGCCTCGCGCGGCAGCGCCGCGTTCGACCTCGCTGTCACGATGCTGGCGTGGTGCTTCGGCGACGACCTCGACCCCGATCTCGCTGCCGCGCTCGCCGCCGGCTACGTCTCGGTGCGGCCGCTTTCAACCGAGGAGCGCGACCGTCTCTTCCACGAGAGCGTGGTCGCCGCGCTGCGGTTCTCGATCACGCGGATCACCGACTTCGAGCTCCGCCCCAAGGGCAGCGGCGTCTACAAGGACTTCCGGCGCTTCCTCGCGAGGCAGCGCACGCTCGAGCGCCTCGGCCCCGAGGGGCTCCTCGCCCTGCTTCGCGTCTGAGCGCGTCAGGTCGCGTCTGGCTCGCGCGCGAGCGGAGGTCGCCCCGTGATTTTGCGTTAAGTTCGCGGCGCCGGGCGCGGGTGGCGTTGCGCGGCCGCTGCCCGACCGTTACCTTCGCCGGATGGCACAGGTCGGATCGCTCGATTTCAAGGGCTTCATCGAGAGACGGAAGGGGCAGCGCGCAGGCGGCGGCGATGGCGCTGGCAACGCGTATGCCTACGTGTCCGATAAGAACACACGGCTCGCCTTCGAGAAGATGCGTCCGGTCGAGCTCGCCGTGACCGCCGCGGTCAGGCTGTTCAAGACGGTCGGCAAGAACGAGCTCCTCGGCCACGCCGTCAAGGTCGGCCCGACGCAGTTCCCCCGCGTCCACAACCTCGCGGTTCACTGCGCCGAGACGCTCGGGATCGCGACCCCGACGCTCTACATCGTCAATAGCCCCACCCTCAACGCCGCCACCTACGGCACGAACGACGACTCGTTCATCATGGTGCACTCGGCGCTCGTCGACCATTTCACCGACGAAGAGCTGCTCAGCGTCATCGGCCACGAGTGCGGCCACATCCACAACAGCCACGTGGTCTACCTGACCGCGATGCACTACCTGACGCGCATGGCGTCGGTCTTCGTGAAGTGGATCGTCGGCCCGGCGATGCTCGCGCTCTCCGGCTGGTCGCGCCGCGCCGAGGTCACCTGCGACCGCGCCGGGCTGCTCTGCGCGAAGAGCCTCGACGTCTCGACGCGCGCGCTCACCAAGCTCGCGCTCGGCTCGACCAAGCTCTACGAGGAGCTGAACCTCGAGGCGTTCATCGCCCAGCACGACGAGGGCAAGGGCGGGATCGGCAGGTTCGCCGAGTTCACGGCGAGCCACCCGTGGCTGCCGAAGCGCGTCCTGGCGCTCCGGGCCTTCGCCGAGAGCGAGCTCTACAAGCGCCACGCCGGGCTCGGCTCGAGCGGCATCTCCATGGAGGAGGTCGACGAGAAGGTGCACGAAGTCATCAAGATCTGGGGATGAGGGGGCCGCCTCCTCACCAGCCCCCCGACCAAGGCCGAGGTCCAACGCACATGCTCGAATCCTTCCACAGCCGCAAAGACGACGTGACCGGGGCGCTCCGGGATCTCGTGGAGTTCGCCGAGGCCCTCGGCGCCAGGAGCGTCGCCACGCGCGTCACGAACGATCTCGTGAAGAAGCTCGACGCCGACCGGTTCCACCTCGTCGTGGTCGGCGAGTTCAACCACGGCAAGACGACCTTCGTGAACGCCCTGCTCGGCGCCTCGATCCTCCCCGTCGGCGTGACGCCCACGACGGCGGTGATCCACCACCTCGAGTACGCGGCCGAGCCGCGCGCCGAGGTGGTCTACGCGTCGGGCGAGCGTGCGGGCCTGCCGTTCGAGGACGTGCGGGCCTTCACGGTCGGCGGAGAGCGCTCGTCGAGCGCGGGCGAGGTCAAGTTCCTCGAGGTGGGGTACCCGGCCGAGCTCCTGCGCGAGCGCGTGGTCCTCGTCGACACCCCCGGGGTGAACGACCTCTCGCTCCAGCGGGCGGACATCACGTACAGCTACATCCCGCGGTCGGACGCCGTGCTGTTCCTCATCGACGCCGGCCAGCCGCTGAAGGAGAGCGAGCGCGTCTTCCTCCAGGACAAGCTGCTCGGGCAGTCGCGCGACAAGATCCTCTTCGTCGTGACGAAGCGCGACATCTGGAGCCAGGACGAGGAGGTCGAGGCGCTCGCCTACATCCGGAGCGAGCTCGGCAAGCTCGTGAAGTCGCCGGTGGTCTTCCCGATCTCGAGCGAGCGGGCGCTGGAGGGGGATCGGCCCGCCAGCGGGATGCCGGAGCTGCTCGACCACCTGACGCGGTTCCTCGCCGAAGAGCGCGGGCGCATCCTGCTCGACAACGCGCTCGGCGAGGGGCTCGAGGCCGCGCGCCTGCTCGGCAAGGGCGTCGACGCGCGGCGGCGGGCGACCGCGATGTCGCGCGAGGAGCTCAGCCGTCGCATCGAGATGATCGAGAAGGACCTGGCCGGCCAGTCGCGCACCATCGAGGAGCGGCGCGCCGGCATCCGCGAGGAGGTGAGCGCCATCCGGGCGTGGGTGCGTCGCGACCTGGAGCGCTTCGTCGACGACGTGCTCCGCCAGCTGCCGACGATCATCGACGAGGCCAACACCGACGAGATCAAGGTCTACCTCGGGGCGTTCCTGGAGCGCACCTTCGCCGAGTGGGCGCAAGCCGAGACGAAGGAGATCGCGACGGCGCTCGAGGCGCTCGCCGAGAAGACGATCGCGCTCGTCCGGGAGGACGCGCACGACGTGGCAAAGCGGGTCAGCGAGGCGCTCGGGGGCGACGTGAAGCCGCCGAACGTCGAGGTCGACACGTTCGGCTACGATGTCGGTGTCTTCGCGCTCTTCACGATCGGCCTCGGCGTCATGTTCACGAACGCCCTGCTCGGCGGCATCCTGGCGCTCGCCGCCCCGGTCCTGGCCGTCTACGTGAAGGAGAAGGTCGAGGCCGAGACCCGCAAGAAGGCGAAGGAGATGGCGCCGGTCGCGCTGCGCGAGGCGGCGGTCCGGATCGGGCCGAAGCTCGACGAGATGATCCAGGAGTTCGCGAGCCGGCTCGACGCGTGGGTGGTCACGGCCGGCCAGGAGCTGCACCGGGAGGTCATCGAGGTGCTCAAGGCGGCCCGCGAGGAGCGGGCGCGCGTCGAGCCGAGCAGCGAGACCCAGCTCCAGGCGTGCGACGCGCAGGCCGAGGCGCTAAAGGCGCTGACCGCGCGCCTGGAGGGGCTCCGGAGCGCGCTCTGGACTGTCGAGAACGGCGAGAGCAAGCCTATCCCTCCTCCCCTGTCCAGCGTCCCCAACGCGCCCGGCGGCTCGGCCTGAGCGGGGCGCACGCCTCCTGACAGGGGAGGAGACGGCGCCCGGCTTGCTTGTCCGGGCGCCGTGGCCATATCCAATCGTCGGTCGCTCATGCGAGAATGCGGCTGTGCAGCTCGACTTCGCAGCCCGTGAAGTGACGATCAAGCTCGTCTATTACGGCCCGGCGCTCAGCGGCAAGACGACGAACCTCGTCTCGCTGCACGGCCTCGCCGGGTCGGACGCTCGCGGACGGCTGATGACCCTCGAGACGCAGGACGATCGCACGCTGTTCTTCGATCTCCTGCCGCTCACCTTCCGCGCGAAGGACGGCGACGTCTCGCTCCGCATCAAGCTGTTCACCGTGCCCGGACAGCCGATGCACGCGGCCACGCGGCGGCTCGTGCTCCAGGGGGCGGACGGGGTCGCGCTGATCGCCGACTCGCAGACCTCCGAGACGCAGCGCAACGCCGAGGCGTTCTTCGACCTTCGCCAGAACCTGCGGGAGAACGGCCTCGATCTCGCGAGGATGCCGCTCGTCATCCAGTTCAACAAGCGCGACCTCCCCGACATCCGGAGCGACGAGGAGCTGGCGCGGCTCGCGACTCGCGGCAAGGAGCCGGTGTACCGGGCGATCGCGACCCGCGGCGTGGGCACGGTGGAGACGTTCATGGGCCTGCTCCACCTCACGTGGGAGACGCTCGATCAGACGCACCAGCTCTCGAAGCGGCTGTCGATCAGCGGCGAGGAGCTCCTGAACAGCGCGGCGCGCCAGCTCGGCGTGACGAGCTCGGTGAACGACCTCCTGGCGAGGCGAATGGGCGGCGTTCCATGAGGCCCGACGCCCACAAGGGGACGCCGGTCGACTTCGGCCTCGACGACGAGGATCTCCTCAACGTGCCGAGCTCCGCGCCGATGCCGTCGGCCCGCGTCGCGGACGCGCCTGCCTCGTCGAAGCGCGACGGGCCGCCGCCGAGCACCCCGGAGCCCTCGACGCTGCCGCCCCCTGCAGCCGCGCCAGTGGTCGACCTGGTCGGCATCGGCCCGCTCTCGCTGGAGGATCTCGTCGATCGCCAGGCCCTCGGGGAGATGGCGGCGTCGTTCCACAAGCTGTTCGGGCTGCCGATCCGGATCCAGTCAACCGGCGGCGCGACGCTCGCGGAGTCCGGCGCCGAGCTCGCGGACGCGCCCTTGACCGGCGCGCTCTACCAGGTGTTCCCGATCGAGTACGACGGCCGCACGATCGGCCGCTCGGTCCTCGGTCCATACCTGCCGGAGGACGCCGCGGCCGCCCCTCTGACGCAGGCCGAGGCGGCGGCGCAGGTCGACCCTTCCCGCACGGCGGGGGGGCCCTCGTGGGTGGCGAGGCTCCGGCCGGAGCGGCTCGGCCAGATCGCGGACCACCTCCGCTCCGTCCTCGATCTGATCCTGTTCAGCGGGCACAAGTCGCTCCTCACCTCGACGATGCACGTCGCGTCGATCCGCGAGAGCTTCCGCGAGCTCTCGCAGAAGAACGCCGAGCTGCAGCAGGCGTACGAGCGGCTGAAGGAGCTCGATCGGCTCAAGTCGAACTTCCTGGCCACGGTGTCGCACGAGCTCCGGACGCCGCTCACGTCGATCATGGGCTACAGCGAGATGCTCGCCGAGGGCATCGGCGGGCCTCTGACCGGCGAGCAGCGCGAGTTCATCGAGACGATCCGGTCGAAGAGCGAGCAGCTGCTCGGGCTCATCATGAGCCTCCTGGATCTCTCGAAGCTGGAGAGCGGCACGCTGATCGTGCACCGCAGCGAGGTGGCGGTCGGCCCGGTGCTCTTCGAGGCGGCGTCGACCATCGCGCCGGCGGCCGCGAAGAAGGGGGTCGAGCTGCGGATCCACGCCGAGAGCGATCTCCCGCCGGTGCTCGGGGACGGCGACCGGCTGCGGCAGGTGTTCATCAACCTCGTCGAGAACGCGGTGAAGTTCACCGAGGCGGGCGGCGAGGTGATGCTCGTCGCGCGCGCCGTGAGCGACGACACGGACGACCTCCCCGGGCTGGTGCTCGTCGCGCCGCTCCAGCAGGCGGTCGAGATCCGCGTCGTGGACACGGGCATCGGCATCCCGGTAGGCGAGCGCTTGAAGGTGTTCGACCCGTTCTATCAGATCGATCAGAGCTCGACCCGGGAGCACGGCGGCACCGGCCTCGGTCTCTCGATCGTCAAGCGCCTGGTCGAGGCGCACGGCGGCACCGTCCGCATCGAGCCGAACGAGCCGCGCGGCACCGTGTTCGTGGTCAAGCTGCCCACGGTCGCGGGCTCGCCGGCGAACAGCGTCGCGCCGCCCATCTTCCAATGACCGCGCGCTCCGAGTGGACGCGCATCGAGATGCTGCGCGCCGCGCTCGGCGGCGCGGCGGGCGCCCATGTGCTCTGCGGCATCGGCGACGACGCCGCGATCCTCGCGCCCGCGCCGCCGCCGGGCGGCGCCGCGGAGCCGCTCGTCTGGACGATCGACAGCGCGGTCGAGGGCGTGCATTTCCGGCGTGATCTGCTGAGCTTCGAGGATCTCGGCTACCGGGCGACGATGGCCGCCGCGAGCGATCTCGCGGCGATGGGGGCGCGCCCGGTCGGCCTGCTCGCCGCGCTGGTGCTGCCCCGGGACGTGAGCGACGACGAGCTCGGCGCCCTCGCCCGGGGCCAGCGCGCCGCGTGTGACGAGATCGGCGCGGCGATCATCGGCGGGAACCTCTCCCGGGGCGGCGAGATCTCGATCACCACGACGGCGCTCGGCGCGGCGGCAGCGCCGCTGCGGCGCGACGGCGCGCGCCCCGGGGATGCGCTGGCGCTGGCGGGCCCGGTCGGCCTCGCCGCGGCGGGGTTCGCGCTGCTCGACCGGGGCATGTCGCCAGCCGGCGCGGCGGCGGAGCGGGCGATCCAGGCGTTTCGCCGGCCGGTGGCGCGCATCGACGCGGGCCTCCGCGCGGCCGCGGGCGCGGGCGCGAGCGCGGCGATCGACGTCTCCGACGGCCTCGCCGCGGATCTCGCGCACCTCGCGCGCGCGAGCGGCGTGCGCGTGCTGCTCGATCCTGCCGCGCTCGTGAGCGCTGACCTCCGCGAGGCCGCCGCGCTGCTCGGCGCAGATGCGCTGGAGCTCGCGCTTCACGGTGGCGAGGACTACGCGGTCGCGGTCGCGGGTCCCGGCGTCGGGTCGCTCCCTGGCTTCGTGGCGATCGGCCGCTGCGCGCCGCGCGAGGAGGGCGCGAGCGCCGTGGCGCTGCTCGGGCCGGAGGGGCAGCTGACGAGCGTCGAGGCGCGGGGGTACGATCACTTCGCGTGACGGCGCCGGGCAGGCGACGCGCGACCACCTCACGTGGCGCGGGGGCAAGGCAACGCGCGACCACCTCACGTGACGCGCCGTGCGAGCAACGCGCGACAGCTCCTGGTGCTCCGCCATCGCGACGGCTTCTGGCGCCGCGCGATCGCGAGCGGCGATGGCCTGGCTACTCGCCAGAGCGCTGATCGTCCATGGTCGCGGCGCCCTCTAGCTCTCCCGGCGAGGCGCTGCCTGGCTCCGACGGCGTCGCGTCCATCTCGGTCTGCCCGGACCGGCGCGACGAGGGGCGCACGTGGTTCGCCAGGTCGGTGTGGCCCGCCAGCCGGAAGAGTCCTCCCAGGAACGTCGCGACGCGGCCGAACCGCTCGTCATACAGCGCGATGGCCGTGCTCTTGGCTATCCGTGTCGCCTTGGCCTCGCGGGCCTCGCGCGCAACGTCCTTCAGGTGGCTGAGGAGCGCGTCGCGCAGCCGCTCGATCCGGAGCACCGCGTCGTCGGCGTCCCAGCGGACCCCCTCGCGGCGGGGCCTCGGCAGCACCTTGCTGCTGAGCGCGCGCGTCACCTCGCCGGCGAAGCGCTCCAGCTGCACCGGATCACGCGGGGTGGCCTCGGTGAAGCCGAGGTGCTTGAGGGTCGCGTGACCGTATAGCCCGGTGAGCCAGTCGCGGAGGTCGTTGAGCTCGTCGTGGAGCTCGTGGGCGACTTCGTCGCGGCCCTCCCGCGGAGCGCCGTCGTCGGCGAGCTCGCCCACGAGGATCTCGTCGGCCGTCACCATGCGATCCCGCGCGTCGGCGAGGGCGCGGGCGACGAGTTGCGTGAGGAGGGCGATGTTCGGCATCAGCTCTCCCTTGCGGAGGTAGGGAGAGAGCAGCGCCTCGATCTCCGTGGCGATCTGGTCGGCGTGGGTCTCGCCCGCCGTGACGACCGAGCTGGCGCTCTTCTGACGATCGGTAACCCGCTGGGAGGGCATGACAGCTCCTGGGCGCGATCCCCGTGGCGCCGTTTCTTATTGCGGCTCAGTTGCACTCGGCGGGCGGCGTGCTCCCGGCGAGGCTCGCTCGGATCTGGGTGAGCGCCTTGGCGCGCGGGGTCTTCCCGCTCTGCACGAGCTTCTCGATCCCGGCGCAGAGGTGGGATGCCGTTGCCGCCTTCGACTTGGCCTCTGGCGACTTCCCCGACTTGGTGGCCACCGCGTGGAGTGCGGTGCAGCACGCCTGGATGGAGGCACCGCTCCCGCGTGGAGCTGCCGTCCCCGTCGCCCCTTCGGCCGTCGCCGCCCCCGCGTCTGTGTCTGCCGTCGCAGGCGCGGCGGAAGCCGCTGCCGCGGGCTCCTGGGCCGCGGCGGGTTCCTGGGTTGCAGCGGGCGCCGGCGTCGCGGCGGGCACAGGGTCGGCGGCGACCGGCGCGACCGACTGTGCGGGTGCCGGGATCGTCTCCGGCTCTGCTTCTTCTTTCTGGCAAGCGCCGGACAGTACGCCGCAGGTGACGACGACAAGGGCAATGGACGAGCGCGACCGGATCATGCGCAGTCTTCTACAAAGCTTCGCAGAGCACAGCCATCCGGCTGGCCAGGTAGAAGCGCGTACGGACGTACCCGCAGCGCACCCGCGCAGTGCGCTCTCGCTTCACCGCCAGCGTCCGCGATCACCGCCAGCGTCCGCGATCACCGCCAGCATCCGAGCTCACCGCCAGCGGTCAACTTTCCCCACCCCGCCGTCCGCGATCACCGAGGCGATCGCCCCTTGCCCCCCTTCCCCCCGAGTCGGCGGGGGTGGGGGTGACGTGGGAGGGGCTGGCGGGGGAAGGGCCCCACGAATCCGAGCGCCGGCCCGCAGCGCAGCGACGCGCTCCAAGACCCGGCTCCCCCGTGCACGAGGCAATGGCCACCAAGAGGCGCGAGTTCGTGGGAAGGGCCCCCCGCCAGCCCCTCCCACGTCACCCCCACCCCCGCCCGTCGCCTTTCAGCTGCAACCCATGCTGTTGCCGCAGTTGAGGCACTTGTAGCAGGCCCCGTTGCGCACGGTGATGTGCCCGCAGCCGTCGCACACGGGCGCGTCGCCCATCATGTCCTCGAGCTGCGCGTCGAGCGCGCTCGACGCCCGTCCCCCACCGTCGAGCAGCGCAGCCCCCGAGGAGCTCTGCGAGAACGACGCCACGCCGCTCTCCTGGGCCCGCGACTCGACCGGGTCCTCCATGGCCGAGGTGACCGGCTGGACGTGGGCGAGGTCGTAGCGGTTCAGGTACTCGACCCCGAGCACGCGGAAGAGATAGTCCACGATCGACGTCGAGAACTTCACGTAATCGTGCCCCTCGACGACGCCCTGCGGCTCGAAGCGGGTGAAGGTGTACTGCTCGACGAACGTCTCGAGCGGCACGCCGTACTGGAGCCCGATCGACACCGCCATGGCGAAGCAGTTCATCATCGATCGGAACGCGGCCCCCTCCTTGTGGAGGTCGATGAAGATCTCGCCGAGCGTCCCGTCGTCGTACTCGCCGGTGCGCAGGTAGATCTTGTGCCCGCCGACGCGCGCCTCCTGCGTGAAGCCCTTGCGCTTCCTGGGCAGGCGGAACCGCTCGGGCGCCGCATCCGAGGGCGAGCGGGGGCGCGCCTGGCTGGCCAGCGCGGTCGCCGCCTGGAGGACGGGCCCGGCGATCTCGGCCTTGTCGGCCTTCTTGATGTCCGCCCCCTTGCCGTCGCTCGAGCTCGACGTCGACGAGAGCGGCTGCGACGCCTTGCAGCCGTCGCGGTAGAGCGCGACCGCCTTGAGCCCGAGGCGCCACCCCTCCTCGTAGATCCGCTGCACGTCCTCGACCGTCGCGTCGTTCGGCAGGTTCACCGTCTTCGAGATCGCGCCGGACAGGAACGGCTGCGCGGCGGCCATCATGCGGACGTGCGCCATCGGCGCGAGGTACCGCCGGCCCTTCTTGCCGCAGCGGTTGGCGCAGTCGAACACCGCGTAGTGCTCCTCGCGCAGGTGCGGCGCCCCCTCCACGGTCATGCGGCCGATGATCGTCTCGTTCGCCTCCTCGATCTCCGCGGGCGAGAAGCCGAGGTGCTGGAGCAGCGAGAAGCCGAAGCGCGCCCGCGACTCCTTGGAGACGCCGAGCCTGTCGTAGGCCTCCTCGCCGAGGATCCAGGGTCCGAAGGCGAGATCCAGATCGAACACGCCCGGGATGGCGGCCTCGACCTTCGCGAGGTCGTCGTTGGTGAGCCCCTTGGTCTTGAGCGACGCCCGGTTCACGTGCGGCGCCGCCAGCAGGGTGTTCGTGCCGGAGACGTAGGCGACGATCTCCTGCACCTCCGCCTCGGGGTAGCCGAGCCGCCGCAGCGCCTCGGGGACGGACTGGTTCACGATCTTGAAGTAGCCGCCGCCGGCGAGCTTCTTGAACTTCACGAGCGAGAAGTCGGGCTCGATGCCCGTCGTGTCGCAATCCATCAGGAGGCCGATGGTGCCGGTCGGCGCGAGCACCGTCGCCTGGGCGTTGCGGTAGCCGTGCTCCTGCCCGAGCCGCACCGCTTCGTCCCAGTCGGCGCACGCCGCCCGCCAGAGCGACTCCGGGCAGCGGTCGCGGTCGATCGCGTACGCGGCGTCGCGGTGCATGCCCATCACCCGGAGCATCGGCTCGCGGTTCCTCGCGAAGCCGGCGAACGATCCCTTCGCGGCGGCCATCTCGGCCGAGACCCGGTAGGCGTGACCGCAGAGGATCGCGGTGAGCGCGCCCGCGACCGAGCGCCCCTGGTCGGAGTCGTACGGGATGCCCTGCAGCATGAGCAGGGTGCCCAGGTTGGCGTAGCCGAGCCCGAGCGGGCGGTAGTCGTGCGAGTTCTTCGCAATGCTCCGGGTCGGGTAGGCCGAGAAGTCGACGAGGATCTCCTGGGCGACGAAGAACACGCGCACGGCGTGGCGGTAGCCCTCGATGTCGAACGAGCCGTCCTCGCGGAGGAACTTGGTCAGGTTCAGGCTCGACAGGTTGCAGGCCGAGTCGTCGAGGAACATGTACTCCGAGCACGGGTTCGAGGCGTTGATGCGCGCCGTGTTCGGGCAGGTGTGCCAGCGGTTGATGGTCGTGTCGTACTGCACGCCCGGGTCGGCGCAGCCCCACGCCGCCTCGGCGATCTGGCGCCAGAGGTCCTTGGCGCTCAGCGTGTCGACGACCTCACCGGTCGTCCGCGAGCGCGTCTCCCACGACGCGCCCGTCGCCGCCGCGCGCATGAACTCGTCGCTCACGCGCACCGAGTTGTTCGAGTTCTGCCCGCTGACGGTGTGGTAGGCCTCGCCGTTGAAGTCGGAGGGGTACCCCGAGGCGATGAGCGCCATCGCCTTCTTCTCCTCGCGGACCTTCCACTGGATGAAGTCGACGATCTCCGGGTGGTCCATGTCGAGGCAGACCATCTTGGCGGCGCGCCGCGTCGTCCCGCCGCTCTTGGTCGCGCCGGCGGCGCGGTCGAACACCTCGAGGAAGCTCATGAGCCCCGAGCTCGTCCCGCCGCCCGAGAGCTTCTCCTGCTTGCCGCGGATCGCGCTGAAGTTCGTACCCGTCCCCGACCCGTACTTGAACAGCCGGGCCTCGCTCTTCACGAGGTCGTAGATGCTCATCAGGTCGTCCTGGACCGCCTGGATGAAGCACGCGGAGCACTGCGGCCGCTCGTAGGCGTTCCGGGTCTCGACGATCTCGTCGACCGCGCCCGTCGCGCCCGTCCGCGGCGTGGAAGCGCCCGGCTTCAGGGCGGCGCCCCCGTTCCCCGCGTCGGCCGAGGCCTCGTTCCAGGCGTAGTTGCCGCCGGAGCCCTCGATGCCGTAGCGGTGATAGAGCCCGCAGTTGAACCAGACGGGCGAGTTGAACGCGCCGTACTGGTGGACGAGCAGGTACGCGAGCTCCGCCTCGAAGGTGTCGGCTTCCTTGGCCGAGGCGAAGTAGCCGCCGAAGTGCTCGCCCGCCTCGCGGATGGTGCGCGCGAGCCGGTGCACGACCTGGCGGACGCTCGTCTCGCCGAGCTCCTTCTTGCCGTGGATCCCCGCCTTGCGGAAGTACTTGGAGACGACAATGTCGGTGGCGAGCTGCGACCAGCCGGCGGGGATCTCGGCCCCTTCCATCTTGAAGACGACCGAGCCGTCCGGGTTGGTGATGACGCTCGAGCGGCGCTCCCAGGTGACCTCGTCGAGCGGATCCACGCCGCGGTGCGTGAACCGCCGCTCGAACCCGAGCCCGCGCGGTCGCGAGGCCCCCTTCTTCGCGGCCTTGCTCGCAGCCGCGCCGTTGGCCTGCGCCTTGGCAGCCCCTCCAGTCACCGGACGGGCCCCTCCTTCTTCCTTCGTCCGCGCCGTCATCTTGCCGTTCCCGGCGGGAAGCTTACCGCCGTCACCCACAACTGCCGACTGGGCCATTTCCAAGTCCTCCTGTGAGCCACCGCACCTGTCGGTGACCCGGGTCCTACCGAAAGCACAAAGAGTTCCCTGGAGAGCACCGAGGCGCACATCGCCTCGATCTCCTGGGTCCTCGTCGCTTCTCCCCGACTACCTGCTCAAACGTTCTGTCTTCCGACCAGTGAGCATAGTTTCAGGCTTCATACCTGAAAGGCGTGCGCCGACGTTCGGGAGCGCCTGACCGCCTGCTAGTCAAACTCGCGAAGGCCCCCTGCGTCAAGGAGAACCGCTACATCTTGGGATCTCCGGCCGAACAGGGCCCACATATAGGGCCTCATCCATCCGACAGCCGATTCCTAGCGCTCCCTGAGCAGTTCTGAACAAGTGCTACCCACCAGGCGCACAGATTACTCACAGCTTCTCCCGACAAAAATCGTCCTCACCCCGGAAAGCTGCCCGACAGCTCGCCCGCCGAGATTCGCTCTCGAACCGTCCCCGAGAGCCGGGCGGGGTGAGTGTGCGTGCGGGGCGCGCGCTGGGGACGGGCCGCTCTGTCTGGATGGCCTACCGAAGGTCGCTTTCGAACCCCGAGAGCCGGGCGGGGTGAGTGTGCGTGCGGGGCGCGCGCTGGGGACGGGCCGCTCTGTCTGGATGGCCTACCGAAGGTCGCTTTCGAACCCCGAGAGCCGGGCGGGGTGAGTGTGCGTGCGGGGCGCGCGCTGGGGACGGGCCGCTGTCTGAGCATCTCGCCGCTGCTTCTCCTCGCGCAGCGAGGGGAAGCAGCGGCCTTGCGAGTTCGGCGGGGCCCCAGCGCGCGCCCCGCACGCACACTCACCCCGCCCGGCCGTCGCCCTCTAGTCGAGGTCAGCCACCTCCGCGCAGTACGCGAGCACCCGCTCCCCCTCGCAGTGGATCGCGAGCGCGACCTCCCCGGCGATCCCCCGCAGCCCGACGAGCTCGAGCAGCGTCGGCACCGGCGCCGGCAGCAGCGGCGGCGGCGGGATGTACCGCGACGCGCGCACGATCGCCGGCTCGATGGCGGCCGCCTTCGGCCCGATCATCTGGCGCAGCTCGTGGAGCGCCCGCTCGAAGCCGCCGAGCATGTCGACGAGGCCGCGCGCCTGCGCGTCGGCGCCGCTGTAGACGCGCCCCTGCGCGAGCGGCTCGATCTCCTCCACCGAGCGCCGCCGCCCGCGGGCGACGACGCGGAGGAACGTCGCGTAGATCGCGTCGAGCTCGCGCTCCATCACCGCCCGCTCCCCCTCGTCGAGCCGGCGCGACGGGGAGAACAGGTCGGCCCGCGCGCCGCGCTTCACGACTTCGGTCGAGACGCCGAGGCGCTCGAGCAGCGGGCCGAGCGCGAAGCGCGCCGAGACAACGCCGATGCTCCCCGTGATCGTCTGCGGCTGCGCGACGATCGCGTGCGCGGCCGCCGCCACGTAGTAGCCGCCGCTCGCCGCCACGTTCGACATGCAGGCCACGACCGGCTTCACCTCGGCGAGGCGGGTGACCTCGTGGTGGATCCTGTCCGACGCGAGCGCGGACCCGCCCGGCGAGTCGATGTGGAGGATGACCCCCCGGATACGGGGGTTCTGACGCGCCGCGCGCAGGCTCGCGACGAGCCGCTCCTCGCTGGCGAGCGAGGCGCCCCGGAAGCGGGCGCGGCTCACGATCGCGCCGTGCACCTCGACGACGCCGATGATCGGGCGCGGCCACATCGGCCGCAGCGAGAGCGCGCGCCGCGCGCCGAGATAGCGATCGGCGGACACGAGGCGCCCCCGCGCGTGCCGGGCGGACGCGAGCGCTCCCCCGCCGGCCGAGCCCCCGGCGTCGACCTCGGCGCGGCGCGGCGCGGTCGTGCCAGGGAGCAGCGCCGTCGCGAGCATGTGCTCGAGCTCGTCCTCGTACGCGACCGCGTCGATGATGCCTCGCGCCACGGCCTGCTCCGCGCCGTAGGGCGCCTCGTCGATCCACCGCGCGGCCGTCTCCCGATCGACGCGGCGCCCCTGGGCGAGCGACGCGACAAGGTCGCCGAGGCGCGCGTCGAGCAGCGCGCCGACCTGCTCCCGCTGCGCGGCGCTCATCGCGTCGCGCACGAGCACCTCGCCGGCGTTCTTGTACATGCCCTTCGCGAACACCTCGGGCTCGACGCCGACCTGCTCCAGCGCGCGGCGCACGTAGCGGCCCTCCACCGCGAACCCGAGCGGCGACACGAGCGTCTCGGGCCCGACCACGATCGCCCGCGCGGCCGAGGCGAGCAGGAGCATCGTGTTGTCGGCGCCCATCGGCAGGTAGGCGACGATGTCCTTGCCCCCCGCCCGGATCTCCAGAAGCGCGTCCCGCAGCGAGGCGATCACCGCGGGCCCCGCGTTGACCGACCGCATCCGGAGCAAGAGCCCCGCCGGGCGCGGGTCCTTCATCAGGTGCTTGCCGAGCTCCCGGACGCGCTCCACCGAGAGCGGGGCCCGCTTCCTGGGGCGCCACCAGAGGGCGAGCCGGACCCGGGGAGGCTGAAGATCGACAACGCGGCCGTCGATTTCGAGGACGACATACCCGCCCCGTGGTGCAGCAAACGCCCAGCGGAGCGCGCTGACCGGGAGCAGGAGCAGGCGGAGGAGATTGACGAGCAGGGCAGCGATCACCGGTGGCTCCTGGGGACGTTCAGGGGAGAGGCAGATCAGCCTCCGCCGGCGGGCGGCGGTCACAACGCGGGGAATGAGGGGGGAAGAGCGGGGAAGATAAGGGCGGCTGGCGCCGGACCGCGCGGCGCGAGGCCTCTGGCGACGCCGGCGTGAGGCCGGCGCCGCCGGGCCTCGGGCCGGGGCGGGAAAGAGAGAGCGTGACGCAAGGGGCCACCCTGTGGCTACACTGTCGCGCTAAGTTTCGAAGGGGACGGCGAGCCGATCTCGTTCTACGTCTTGAAGCCGTCGTCTCCTCTCTTACAGACCAGCTCAGCAAGCCGCGGGCCGTAGGCTCCCGGCGCCCTGGGTGGCAGACCCCCTCCACGAAACGTGCATCCCGAGCAGAGCGCCCCCGCCCCGAGCCAGCTTCCGCCGCCAGCCCCGTCCACCCTGCGGCTCGTGCCTCTCGGAGGCCTCGGCGAGGTCGGGATGAACTGCCTCGCGCTCGAGCAGGCAGACGGCCTGCTGCTCATCGACTGCGGCGTGACGTTCCCGAGCTCGGACCTCGGCGTCGACGTCTACCACCCGCGCTTCGACCACGTGCTCGCGCTCCGCGAGCGGGTGCGCGGCATCGTCCTGACGCACGGCCACGAGGACCACATCGGCGGGCTGCCGTTCCTCCTGCGCCACCTCGACGTCCCGGTCTGGGGGCCGCCGCACGCGCTGGAGCTCGCGCGCTACCGGCTCGCCGAGCACGCGCTCGACGACAAGGCGCGGCTCCTGCCGACGCAGGTCGGGCGCGAGTTCGCTATCGGCGGCTTCGTCGTGGAGCCGCTCCGGGTGACGCACTCGATCGTCGACGCCACGGCGCTCGCGATCCACACGGCCGCGGGGCTCGTGGTGCACACCGGGGACTTCAAGCTGGACCCGACGCCGCTCGACGGCGAGCCGACGGACGAGGCGCGCTTCCGCGCGCTCGGCGACGCCGGGGTCCGGCTGCTCCTTTCCGACAGCACCAACGTGGACTCGCCGGGCGAGGCGGGGAGCGAGCGCGACGTGGCCCACGCGCTCGCCGAGCTCGTCGAGACCGCGCCGGCGCGCGTCGTTGTCGGCGTGTTCGCCTCGAACGTCCAGCGCCTGCTCGCCCTCGGTCAGGCCGCGGTCCGCTCGCGCCGCAAGATATGCCTCCTCGGCCGCAGCGTGCAGACGCACGTCCGGGCGGCGCAGGCGGTGGGGCGGCTCCCGTGGCCGAGCGATCTGCTCGTGCCTCCCGAGGTCGCGTCCTCGATGCCGCGCGAGCGGCTCCTCGTCGTCGCGAGCGGCACCCAGGCCGAGCGCGCCTCCACGCTGATGCGGTTCGCGTCGGGGACGCACCCGCTCCTGCGCCTCGAAGAGGGGGATCGCGTGATCCTCTCGAGCCGCGTCATCCCTGGCAACGACCGACCGGTTGTCGATATGATGGCGGGGCTCCTTCGGCTGGGCGTCGAGCTCGTGACGTGGTCGACGGATCGGCGCGTGCACGCGAGCGGGCACGCGCACCGGACGGAGCAGGCGCGCATGATCGACCTCACCCAGCCGCGCAGCTTCCTCCCGGTGCACGGCGCGCTGCACCACCTGACCCGGCACGCGGCGCTGGCGCGGGAGCGCGGCGTGGCCGAGGTGCTCGTCGCCGAGAACGGTCACGTCGTCGAGATCGGCAAGACGCAGCCGCTCGGGCGGAGCGGCCGGGCTGTCGCCGGCCGCGTGGCGACGGCGGGCGGCGAGGAGCTCGGGGAGGAGGTCCTCCGGGAGCGCGCGAACCTCGGCCGCGCCGGGGTGGCGTTCGTGTCGCTGGTCGTCGACGTGCACGGCGCCCTCGCGGCGCCGCCGCAGGTCCTCGCCCGCGGCGTCACCGGGGAGCTCGAGGGCAGCGCGCTGAGGGCAGCGGCGCGCGCGGTCGCGCAGGCGGTGAACGACTGCGAGCCGCGCGCGCGGCGCCGCGACAATGACATCATCGAGGTCGCCCGGCTCGCAGCGCGCCGGACGATCGAGGCGAAGCTCGGGAGGCGCCCGCTGGTGACGGTGGCGCTCACGCGGCTTTGACGCCCCCCGAGGGGAGCGCCCCGCCGCCCGACGGTGGTGGGGGTGGCGACCGCGGCGGAGCTAAGCTCACCGCGGCTTTGACGCCCCCCGAGGGGAGCGCCCCGCCGCCCGACGGTGGTGGTGGTGGCGACCGCGGCGGAGCGAAGCTCACCGCGGCGGAGTTCCTGGGACCGGTGCTGCTCTCCCACATCGAGAGCGTCCGCACCGACGCGCGGCGCGTGGTCGCCACGAGCGCGCAGGACGAGAGCGCCGAGCCGGACGTCGAGGCGGTGCACGACTTCCGGGTCTCGCTGCGCCGGCTCCGGACGCTGCTCAAGCCCGCGCGGCGCATCTACGGCAAGAGGCGGCTCCGCCCCATCGCCGACGGGCTGCGGGAGTTCGCGCGCGCGACCGGGACGCTGCGCGACGAGGAGGTGCTGCGCGAGACGCTCACCGCGCTCGATCTAGGCGAGGAGGCGCGGACCGCCGTCGATGCGTGGGTCGCGCGGCGATCGCACCGCGAGCACGAGGCGCGTGCCCACATCGTCGAGCTGCTCCGGCAGGATCGCCCGCGCGGCGCGGGAGCGACGCAATCCGACGCGCCCTCGACGCGATCCGACGCGCCCTCGACCGGCAACGCAGCCGCGCCGCAGGCCGACACGCCCGCGTCGGATCACGCAGCCGCGCCGCAGGCCGACGTGCCCGCGTCGGATCACGCAGCCGCGCCGCAGGCCGACGCGCCCGCGTCGGATCACGCAGCCGCGCCGCAGGCCGACGCGCCCTCGACGGGCGACGCCGCCGCGCCGCAGGCCAGGCTGCCGCCAGCGGGTGAGCAGCTCCGGCTGGAGCCGCACCTCGCGCGACTCGAGCGGCGCATCGGGCGCCGCAAGGTGAAGCGGCGAGGTGCCAAGGCGCTCGCCCGGCGAGCGATCGGCGACGCCCTGGACGACGTCCGCGCGCTCGCGACGAGCGATCCGAACGACGGCGCGGCCATGCACGCGCTCCGGATCCGCTTCAAGCGGCTGCGCTACTCCGCGGAGACGTTCTCGCAGCTCTTCGGCGAGCCCGCCGAGCGCACCGCCAAATCCGCGTCACGGCTGCAGCGTCGCCTCGGCCAGCTGCACGACGTCGATGAGGCGCTCGCGCAGATGCGGGACGCAGAAGGGCTGTCGCCGGAGGAGCGCGCGGCCGTCGCCGAGGCGCTCGGCGCCGAGCGGGCGCGCCTCGCTCGCAAGGCGACCGAAGAGCTCGCGCAGGAGCTCGAGACGCTCACGGCGCTCTGGTCGGACAAGCCGCGCGCTCTCCCACCCGGCTGACGCGGCGCGCGGCGCGCAGCGCGGCAAGGAGCACCGCAGCAACGGCGCGGCGGACGGGCGCAGAGGATCCAGGCCCGCGGAGCTCGCCATGGGCGCAGGCGGTTCGTGATACCGTCGGTACGGCCTCGCTCAGAGGCGAAGCTCGCCGGTCCCGGAGGTGGTGTTGCGCCGCTCTGCTTTCCCAAGCGTCACCGCGCTCGTCGCTCTCCTCGCGGCGAGCGCCTGCACCCAGGACTTCGATCAGTTCGAGCCGGAGCTCTTCCCGGGGTCGTCCGTGAGCGGCTCCGGCGGAGCCGGCGGTGACGGAGGCGGCCAGGCGACGACCGCGAGCACCACGAGCACCACGAGCAGCGGCGGAGACGGCGCCGAGCAGTGCTTGAACGGCGACGATGACGATGGCGACGGCGCGGTCGACTGCGCCGACGATGACTGCGGCGGGTTCGCCTGCGTCGCCGTCCCCGAGGACTGGCAGGGGCCCGGCGTCCTGTACGCAGGTCCCGCGGCCGCGGACGTCGCCTGCCCCGAGGGCTTCCCCACGCGGGTGGACGTGGGCGGCCGCGATCTCCTCGACGAGCCTGCGACCTGCAGCGCGTGCTCGTGCGGGGCGCCGACCGCGGAGTGCGGGGCGCCCGAGGCCACGGTGTACCGGGGCGACGCGTGCGACGGGCTCAACGTGACGCTGGAGGTCCCACCCGACGAGTGCTTCTCCGTCCAGGGCATCGATCCCGGCAGCTACAGCGGAGAGGCGCCCGACGCCGACTCGGCGAGTTGCGCCGCGTCGGGCGGGGAGGCCACGGTGCCGCCGCCGCGCTTCGGCACCGAGGGGCTCGTGTGCGCCCCCGGGCCGGACAGCGGCGGCTGCGCGGCGGGCGAAGCGTGCGCACCGCGCGAGATCGACGCGCCGTTCGAGCAAGGCGTGTGCGTCTGGCGCGAGGGGGAGCGGCGCTGCCCGCGAGGGTTCGACGAGCAGCACGTGTTCGCGAGCTCCGTCGTCGACGACCGCGACTGCACGCCGTGCACCTGCGACGCGGACAGCGTGCGCTGCGCGGCGACGCTTACCTTCTTCAGGGAGGCCCGCTGCGAGGGGCCGATCGAGAGCGTGTCCTTCGACGGGAGCTGCGCCGAGGATACGCCCTCCGCCATCTCGCTGTTGGCGGAGGTGACCGCGACCGGCAGCTGTCAGCCGCGCGGCGGCGCCCCCACGGGAGAGGTCGCGGCAGGCGACGACAGGATCACCGTCTGCTGCGCCCGGTGATCGACCGGAGCGCGGCGCCTGTCCCGGGGTGACACCCGAAGGGGGTCGACCGGGCGGGAGGACCGGAAGAAAGATGAACGTTCTTCCCTGCTTCCCGACTGTTTTTCAGCTTCTCCGTGAGGTCGAGGCGCCGACCGCCGCGCGACGCTGAACGGCGTCGCGCGGCGCTCGACGCGGCGACCGCCGGCTACTGCCGGAAGATCTCGACGCGCTCGAGGACGACTTCCTGGTTCGGCCGATCGCGCGTGGTCGGCACGTTGGCGATGCGGTTGACGACGTCTTGGCCGCTCACGACCGTGCCGAACACCGCGTGCCGGTTGTCGAGGTGCGGCGTCGGCCCCTCGGTGATGAACCACTGCGCGCCGTTCGTGTTCTTGCCGGAGTTCGCCATGGAGAGCACGCCGGCGCCGCTGTGCCGCAGCTCGGGGTGGAACTCGTCGGCGAACTTGTACCCCGCGTCGCCCGTGCCCCAGCGCGCGGCCATGTCCGGGTAGCGCGAGAGCGGGTCGCCGCACTGGATCATGAAGTTCGGGATGACTCGGTGAAAGCGGACGCCGTCGTAACAGGGCGTGCCCTGCATCTGCTGGCCGCTCTTCGGGTCCTTCCAGTTGATGGCGCCCGTGGCGAGGCCGACGAAGTTCTTGACGGTGTTGGGGGCGCGCTGCTCCTCGAGCCGGACGGTGATGTCACCGAGCGAGGTCTTGAGCCGGGCGTGCAGCTGGCCGGTGCCGGGCACATTGATCGGGGGGAAATCCATCGGACCTTCTCCTGTTGCTTGCCGCCGGGGCGGCGCCGTCAGCCGAAGGAGGAGAGCCGCAAGGCCCCCCTCGCCGCGTTCTGGTGCGGCGGTCTTAGCTCATCTGGCGCCGCGAAAGAGGGGCGATTTTGCCTCAGGCGCGCTCGAAGAGCGTCGCGATGCCCTGGCCCACGCCGATGCACAGCGAGGCGACCCCAACCTTGGCGCCGCGCGCGCGCATCGCATGGACGAGCGTGCACGCGATGCGCGCGCCCGAGCAGCCGATCGGGTGCCCGAGCGCGATCGATCCGCCGCGCACGTTCACGCGGGCCGGGTCGAGCTCCAGCGCCCGCGAGCACGCGAGCGCCTGCGCCGCGAACGCCTCGTTGAGCTCGAAGAGGTCCACGTTGGGCACGCGCAGCCCGGTCCGCTGGAGGAGCTTCTTCACGGCCGGGATCGGCCCCTCCCCCATCAGGTTGGGCTCGACCCCCGCGGTCGCCGTCGCGATGACGCGCGCGATCGGCGTCACCCCGGCGGCCTGCACGGCCTCGCTCGAGGCCAGCAGGAGGGCGGCGGCGCCGTCGTTGAGGGGCGACGAGTTGCCCGCCGTGACCGAGCCGCCCTCGCGGAAGGCTGGCTTGAGCTTCGACAGCGCCTCTAGCGAGGCGTCGGCGCGCACGCTCTCGTCGCGCTCGAACAGGACGGGGCTGCCCTTCTTCTGCGGGACGGGGACGGCGACGACCTCGGCGGCGAAGCCGCCCGACTCCCAGGCGAGCGTGGCGCGCTCGTGGGACAGCAGCGCGAACCGGTCCTGCTCGTCGCGGCTGATGCCGTGCTTCTTGGCCACGTTCTCGGCCGTCTCGCCCATCGACTGGAGCTCGAACCGCGCGGCCATCCTCGGGTTCGGGTAGCGCCAGCCGAGGGTCGTGTCGTAGACGGCCGGCGCGGTCCGATCGAAGCGCTCGGCCTGCTTGGGCATCGAGAACGGCGCGCGCGTCATGCTCTCGACGCCCCCCGCGATCGCGCAGTCGGCCTCGCCGGTGGCGATCATGCGCGCAGCGTCGGCGACGGCCTCGAGCCCCGAGCCGCAGAGTCGGTTCACCGTGACGCCCGGGACCTCGTACGGGAGCCCGGCGAGCAACGCTGCCATGCGCGCAACGTTGCGGTTGTCCTCTCCAGCCTGGTTCGTCGCGCCAAAGACGACGTGGTCGAGGCGCGGCGCGAGCGAAGAATGGCGACGCACGAGCGCGTCGAGGACGAACGCCGCGAGGTCGTCGGGGCGGACCGTCGCGAGGGCGCCGGCGTAACGGGCGATCGGGGTCCGGACTGCATCGACGACGAAGACAGGGCGGAGAGCAACAGCCATGAAGAGAGCGTAGCTTCGCCAGGTCGAGGCGCCGCCTGGAGATCGCGTGAGCTAGAGGTATCCTCCGCGCCGGGCGGGCATCTATGTCGTGTCCGCCCGCCGGCTTGGCGCCTGTCGTCAGTAGCCGTCGCTGGACCCACCGCCGCCGGAACGACCGCCGCCGCCGCCGCCGAACCCGGACCCACCGCCGCCGCCCCCACGACCGCCGCCACCGCCGCCCCGGAAGAGCAGCGCTTGCAGGGCGAACCACAGGAACCAGCGGAAGGAGGGCGAGATGAGCGCGAGCAGGAGCGCCACCACAACGGCGACGACCGTGACGCCGACCTTGATCGGCGAGGCCGGGGCGGGCGCTGGCCGCGTGCCAGGGGCCGGGCTCCGCTCCTCCTCGGGCGTCCCGGCGACGAGCGCCTGGGCGATCGCGCTCGTCCCCTGATCGATGGCGTCGCGGAAGCGATCCTGCCTGAGCAGCGGGTTGATCGTCTGCCGGATGATGTCGTTCGATTGCAGATCCGTGAGCGCCCCGCCCACGCCCTTGCCGGTCTCGATCCGGACGCGCCGCTCGGACGGGGCGATCACCAGGAGGACGCCGTTGTCGGCGCCCCGCTGGCCGAGCTGCCACGTGTTGAACGCCTCGTAGGCGACGTCCTCGATCGTCTCTCCTTCGAGCGATCCGGCCACGAAGGCGACGATCTCGAACCCGGTCTGGCGGCGGATGCGGTCGAGCTTCCCGTCGAGGTAGCGGATGTCCGCCGGATCGAGCCGCCCCGCTGTGTCGACGACGTGCCCGGTGAGCGCCGGCGGCGTGAAGTCGGCCAGGGCAGGCCGGGCGACGAGCGCGCAGACCAGCGCGACCGCGGCGGCGACGGCCCTGACGACCGCCCGCAGCCGCGCGCCGCTCGAGACAACCTGGCGCATCGCCGCCTCCCTCATCAGAACGAGACCTTGGGCGCCGACTGGACCTCGGGAGAGGCGGTGAAGTACACGCGCGGCTTGAACGGCTGGCCCGTGGCCTTGTTCACCACCTGGCCCCGGATCTTCAGGAGCTCCGCGTTGTACTCGCGCGCCGCCTGGTTGTACTCCTCGCGCGCCCGGAGGATCCGGTTCTCGATGCCTTCCAGCTGGACCTGGAGGCTGTGGAAGCTCTGGTTCGCCTTGAGATCAGGATATTGCTCCTGCACGACGAGGAGCCGTGAGAGCGAGCCGCTGAGCTGCTCCTGCGCCTTCTGGAACGCCTGCACCTTCTCCGGGTCGGTCAGGTCGTCCGCCTTGAGCTGGACGCTTGTCGCGCGGGCGCGCGCCTCGGCGACGCTCGCCAGCGTCTGCTCCTCGTGCTTGGCCGACGCCTTCACGACCGCCACGAGGTTCGGGACGAGGTCGTAGCGGCGCTGGAGGTTCGCCTCGAGATCCGACCACTTCTGGGCCGCGATCTGATCCTTCTCGACGAGCAGGTCGTAGCGCTGGCAGCCCACCACGGACGTCATGAGGGCGAGCACCGCCAGGAAGAGGGAAACCACGGCCAGGCGCTTCCGAAATGTCGATTTGTGAACAATCCGCATGACTGACTCCAGGGTCGCTTGCATCACCGCTCGGGTAAGACGTGGATCTGCGCCATGCAAGACTCGGCCCCGTGACGCCTGCGAGCGCCGCCCTGCTGCGGGGAACGGGCGACGTGATAGCCTCTCGAGCCGCGCTCGCGGCCCGGCAGCCCTCCGCAAGGGGGCCACACGCGTGGCGCACCGCCACAGTCGCCCGTCTCGATGAGCCACCGCCCGCGCATCGCCGCCCATCCGCTCCGCCCTGCAGCCTATGCGCCGTACGGCGATGTCGTGATGGCCTCGCCGCACGGCCAGCCCGGCAAACCGGCCAACCAGGGGACAGCCCGCCGCTTCGATCACCTCGCCGGGATCGAGAACCTACGCCCCGGGCGGTCGGCGCTGAACGTCTCGGTGTTCCGCTGCGCCCCGCGCTCGAGCTTTCCGCTCCCGATCGCCCTGCTCGAGAAGCACCCCGGCTCGACGCAGGCGTTCGTGCCGATGACCGCGCGCCGCTACCTCGTCGTGGTCGCCCTGGGCGGCGACCGGCCCGACCTCGACACGCTCGCCGCGTTCATCGCCCACGGCGCCCAGGGCGTCACCTATCGACCCGGCGTGTGGCACCACCCGATGATCGCGCTCGACGCGGAGACCGACTTCGTCTGCCTGGTCTGGGAAGACGGCTCTCCTGGCGACTGCGCCGTGGTCGAGTACGAGGAGGGCGAGCGGGTCGAGGTCCAGATAGATCCCTGACCGCCGGCTCTCTCCTCCGTCGGTGCCGGTCCGGCGCGGCGGCCGGCGCCATCGCCGCGGGCACAGCCGCGTGGGCGGGACGAGGCCGTTCCCCGGGCTGCGCTGCCCGCGCGCTGCACCGCAGCCTCCGGGCGCGCTCCGCGCTATAGAGGCGCCCCGACCCTCCATGCGCCGCTCGACCCCCAACTGCTCGTTCGTCGCGCAGGAGCAGCGAAGGCTGCTCGCCGCGCTCGATGTCCTCGACGTCGCCGCTGTCGCCCGCCTCCTCGAGGAGTTCGTCACGAGCGAGCGCAGGGCCCGGCTGCGCGGGGTCATCGCGACGCGCCTCGACGCCGTCACCGTGGCCATGGACGCGCCGCACGACCCGCACAACGGGGCCGCCGTGCTCCGCTCCTGCGACGCGTTCGGCCTGCAGCGGCTGCACATCATCGAGCGGGCCGAGCGGTTCCTTGTCTCGAACACCGTCTCGCGCGGCTCCGAGCGCTGGGTCGACGTGCACACGCACGCGAGCACCGAGGCCGCGATCGCCGCGCTCCGCGCCTCGGGGCACGAGCTCGTGGCGACCCACCCGGACGGCGAGCTGACCCCGCGCGACCTCTCGAGCATCCCCCGCCTCGCGCTGGTGCTCGGCAACGAGCGCGACGGCATCCGCCCCGACCTGGCCGCCGCCTGCGCCCGCGCCGTGCGCGTCCCGATGCGCGGCTTCGCGGAGAGCCTCAACGTGAGCGTCACCGCGGCGATCCTGCTCGAGCACGCGACGAACGGCCGGCCGGGCGATCTGCCCGAGCCCTATCAGATCAGGCTCTACGCCCGCGCGCTGGTGCTCACCGTCCCCCACGCGGCGGAGATCCTCGCCGCGCGCGGCATGCACCTGCCCCTGCCCCTCGGAGGGCCGCCCCCTCCTCCCCCGAAGCCGCGCGGCCCCAAGCCGCGCCGGCCGCCTGCGCTGCCCGCGCCTGAAGAGCGCAGCGCCGGCGCCCCCCAGGAGCCCGATGGTGGATAGCCCGCAGCCCCTCACGCAAAGCCCACGTTCCCTGCGGCGCGCCTCCCGCGCCCGCGGCGCCGCCCCGCGCCCGCTCGCGCCTGGCGGCCCCGGCGCGCGCCTCGCCGCCGCGGGCGCGGCGCTCGCGCTCGCCATCCCGCGCGCGGCGGCGCCGCTTGCCCTGCTCCTCGCGGGGTGCATCGAGGTGCCGCCGCCTCCGCCGAGGCCGCCGCTCGAGCCGAAGGACCTCCAGGTCTCGGAGGGCGTCGGGCTCGAGGTCGCCTGCACGCCGACGGGGGTCGAGCTCTGCTTCGACGCCCACGACAACAACTGCAACGGCGTGATCGACGAGGGGTGCGGGATCCACACCGGGATCCTCCAGTTCACGATCGCCTGGGAGGAAGCCGAGGCCGACGTCGATCTCAACGTCTATGACCCGACGGGAGAGCTCGCCCGCGTCGGGGAGCCGACGGCGAGCGGCCTCATGAAAGACCGCGACTGCCCCCGCGTGAGCGGCGAGTGCCAGGAGCAGAACGTGGAGAACGTCTTCCTCACCGAGGGCGAGCCGGCCCGGGGCCGCTACCGCGTCGTCGTGCGGCTCGACAAGCTGAACGACGCGACGGCGCCCATCCGCGTCCGCCTGAGCGCGCGCATTGGCCAGCGCTCGTACAGCATGGCGCTCGACCTGTCCCCCTCGGCCGCGACCGAGGAGAAGAGCGTGGAGTTCACGCTCTGAGCCTCTGGCGGGGCGCGCCTCCCGGCGGCGCGCCGCCGGGCACGGTGGTGAAAGCGCGACGACGCGCGGCCCGCACAACCGCTGTATCCGCCCTCGCGGGAACGTCGGCGGGAACGTAGCGGAGAGGGCTCCGGCGCGAGCTCTCCGCGCGCGCTTCATGGCCGGCGCGCGGTTGACGTCCGCCGCTCCCCCACCTTAAAAGATGTGGCCATTTTGCACCCGGAGACGTCCCGCGAATGAATCCCATCTGGATGCTCACATTGCTCGTCGGCCTCTTCGCCGCCTTCGCGTGGAGCGCCAACCGGCGTTGGCAGCTCCTCAAGGTCGGGCGCGGGGAAAACCGGCTCGATCGGATCGCCGAGCGCCTCAAAGGCACCTGGGAGTACGCCTTCCGCCAGCGGAAGATGGGTTACTACCCGCTCGCCGGGCTCGCGCATAAGCTCATCTTCTTCGGATTCCTGGTTCTCCTGGTCCGTACGCTGATCCTGTGGGGGCGCGGCATCGACCCGTCGTTCGACCTCTGGATCCTGGGGTACGAGCCCGTGCGCCTGCCCGGCATCGGCGCGGTGCCGCTCGGCGGCATCTACGAGTTCGTGAAGGACGTCATGGCCACGCTGGTCGTCACCGGCGCGCTCGTGTTCATCTACTACCGAGCGATCAAGCGCGAGCGGCGCATGACCCTGTCCGGCGAGGGGCTGCTCATCCTCGGCATCATCGTCACGATGATGGTGAGCGACATGCTCTATGACGGCGCCTCGCTGGCGCTGCACCACCGGTGGTCCACGATGACGTGCGGCCCCGACGACGCGAAGCTCTGCGAGCGCATCGCCACGGTCACTGCCCCGTTCGCGGGCGTGCCCGCGGACCCGGCGGCGCTCCGCTGGCACCTGTTCCCCGCCCCGGCGGGGTCGCTGTTCGGCGTCCTCCTGAGCGGCGCCAGCCCGGGGACCCTCGTCGTCCTCGCGCACGTCGGGTTCTGGACCCACGTCACGCTGGTGCTCGTGTTCCTGAACCTGCTCCCGCACTCGAAGCACTTCCACATCATCACGTCGATCCCGAACGTCTTCACGCGCGACCTCGACCCGCGCGGCCGGCTGCCGCCCGTCGCGGGCAACGCCGAGGCGATCGGCGAGATGGTCATGAAGGCCGCCGAGGAGCCCGAGAAGGCCGCGCCGGTCGGCGTGGGCCGCATCGAGGACTTCACCTGGAAGGCGATCCTCGACTTCTACACGTGCACCGAGTGCGGCCGCTGTACCGACAACTGCCCGGCCCACAAGACCGGCAAGATCCTGAGCCCCAAGCAGCTCACGCTCGACCTGCGCGACCACCTGTATGGCCGGGAGGGCGAGTTCATCAACAGGCCGGGCGGCCCGCGGGGGCTCGCCGCCGACGGCCACGCCGCCCAGGCGAACGGGCAGGCCGCCGACGGCGCGGGGGCGCCGGGCGGCGAGGGGGCCGAGGCGGCCGAGGCGCAGGAACGCGCGGGGCACACGGAGCAGGCAGCGCCCGAGAACCCGGTCCCCGTCTCCGAGGCCGCGTACAAGCCGGTCGACCTCGTGGCGAACGTCGTCCATCCGGACGTGCTCTGGGCCTGCACGACGTGCCGGGCCTGCGAGGAGCAGTGCCCGGTGATGATCAGCTACGTCGACAAGATCGTCTCCATGCGCCGCCACCTGGTCCTCGTGAAGGGCGAGTTCCCGGCCGAGCTCGGGAACCCGTTCAACGCGATGGAGGTCAACGGCAACCCGTGGAACCTCGCGCGCATCGACCGCGGCAACTGGGCCGAGGGGCTCGAGATCCCGACCATGGCCGACAAGCCGCAGGCGCCCGTCCTCTACTGGGTCGGCTGCGCGGCGAGCTACGACGACCGCGCGAAGAAGATCGCCCGCTCGACCGCCCGGCTCCTGAAGGCCGCCGGCGTCGACTTCGCGATCCTCGGCCAGGAGGAGACATGCACCGGCGATCCGGCGCGCCGCGCGGGGAACGAGTACCTCTTCGCGATGCTCGCCGAGCAGAACGCCGCGACCCTGAACGGCTACAAGGAGCAGGGGGGCGTCCGGAAGATTGTCACGACCTGCCCCCACTGCTTCAACACGCTCGCCAACGAGTATCCCGACTTCGGCGCGAAGTTCGAGGTCGTGCACCACACGGACTTCCTGCTCGGCCTCGTCGCCGAGAAGAAGCTCGTCCCCAGGAAGCCGGTCCAGGGCAAGGTCGTCTTCCACGACTCCTGCTACCTCGGCCGCTACAACGACGTGTACGAGCAGCCGCGCGACATCCTGAAGAGCATCCCCGGCGTGCAGCTGGTCGAGGCCGAGGGGTGGAACCGGCAGAAGGGGCTCTGCTGCGGCGCCGGGGGCGCGCAGATGTGGATGGAGGAGCAGAACAAGGACCGCGTGAACGTCAAGCGGACGCTGCAGCTGCTCCAGACCGAGGCGAAGACCATCGCGACCGCCTGCCCCTTCTGCCAGACGATGATCACCGACGGCCTCAAGGATCAGTCCAAGGAGGACTCGATCCGCCAGCTCGACGTTGTCGAGCTGCTCGAAGAGAGCTGCGCCCTCGACCGCCCGGCCGGCAGCCGCACCGCCTCGCCGGAGGCCGCCGCCGATACGGCCGCGTCCGCCAGCGCCTAGACCTCCGACTATTCCGTTGTGAACGCACGCGGGGCCTCCTGGCCATGAGGTTCATGGCGCACGATCCCGCGTGCTTCCCCACATTTACGCCCTGGAGCAAGCCTGACGGAGATCAGGCGTAGCCTTCTCGTGCGTCCCGTCTCGGCCTGAGCTAGATTCCGCCGTGCCGCCGGAGGTGGATGTGATTGAAGGCGCTCTGAAGGGGACCGCGAACCTGGACCCCCGCCCTACGCCGGAGGGGGCCGCGAACGCGGATCACCGGCTCATGGGGACATTGACTCAGCCGATCTGCATCTCGGTCGACGCCGTCGCCGACAGCGCGCTACGCGCGCGACAGGCAGCCTCAGGCGCAACGGAGCTCCGCTGCGACGTGTGCGACACGGCCATCGAGGGGGAGCCCGCCGGGCGCGGCCTCTACGTGTGGTCGCGCGGCGAGGAGCTCCGGTTCGAGGAGCCCGCCCTGTGCGGCGGCTGCGCCGTCGCCATCGGGATGACCGCGCTGTCCGCCTGGAACGTCGAGGAAGAAGAGGGCTGAGCCCGCCACCGCGGCCCGCTGAGCGGGTGCGGGCCGCGCCGCCGCCCGGTGACGACCGCCGGGCGGCGCGCTCCACGTCAGCATCCCATCAGAACGCCTCGCCGATCGCCAGGTTCACGGCGATGGGCAGCACGTCGAGGATCGCGCCCGGCTGCCGCTCGTCGTCGGGCCAGTTCGGGTCATCCACGCTGCAGATGCCGAGCACCTGCATGCACGGGATCCGGTAGCCGACGTCGAAGCGAAGCGGGCCGACCGGCGTGGTGTAGCGCAGCCCGACGCCCGCCGAGAGGTGCAGGCGCTGCTCGCCAGAGCGGAACAGCGTGAGCCCCGGGGTGACGTCGCCCGCGTCGGCGAAGACCACGGTACCCAAGCTCTCCCCGAGCGGGATCCGGAGCTCCAGGCTCGCCTCCCAGAGCAGCCGGCCGCCGGTCGGGAGCAGCGGGATCGTCTCTCCCTTCCGCTCGCGCCTGCCGGACAGACCTCGAACCCTGGCGTGCGGGCCGATCTCGTTGAAGCCGTATCCGCGGTTGCTGGTGGCGCCGCCGCTGAAGAACCCGCGGAACTGCAGGAGCTGGATGTCGCTCTTCAGCCGGTTCTCGCACCGATCCCGCTCCGCGCCCTCGGCGACCGCATTGCACCGGTCGGGGTCCAGGACCTCGCCGTCGTCGTCGCCCGGATACAGCAGCCAGCCCGTCGTCAGGCGGAAGCCGAGGGTCCATCGCCTCGAGACAGGGAGGTACGCGCGGAACTCGGGCTGGAGGCGGATGTCACGGGCGGAGCGGAAGCGGAGATCCTCGTCCTCTCCTGTGCCCTCGTCCTTGCCGACCAGGGCCTCCGCCAGCGCTGTGTCGAACTTCAGATAGCCAGCCAGCTGCGTGTCGAGCGAGACGTAGTAGCCGTGATGGGGGGTAAGCCTGTCGGGCTTCCCCGCCCGGTTCAGGCGGCGGTCATAGGACACGAGCGCCTGGAGATAAGGAATGAAGATGGTCCCGAAGCCGGAGGGCAGGCTCACCGCGTTGTAGGTGAACGGGCTGTTCAGCTGCACATTGTAGAGGAGGGCAGCGTTCAGGTCCGACTTCAGAAAAGGCCGCTCGAGGCCGATGGAGCCGATGTACTCGCGGTAGCCGACGATCGCGTGCTCCGGTGTTTCCTGAGCAGATTCTGGTGGGACTCCTGGCTTCCCCTCCTCATCGCTCTCATCTTCGGGCTTGGTGCAGAACTCGCCGGTCTGCGGGCAATAGAGCTTGAACGAGCCGCGCAGCACCGCGGCCGTGCGGTGCTCGAACGCCCCGGGCTGGCGGAGCTCGGAGCGCAGCTGGATCTCCGGCAAGAGGCGGAACCTGTCGCCCAGCTCGCTGCCGAGCAGCGTCGAGAACTCCACCGGATAGAACACCAGCCCCGGCCGCGCCTCGACGTTGAAGCGGCGCAGCCCGCCGAGGAAGTTGCGATCCTCCCACCCGGCCACGAGGTGCGCCTCGACCCGCGAGCCGACCTCGGCGCCGCCGCCGAGCCGCACGGCGCGCAGCGCGGCGGGCTCCACCGAGAACGTGACGGGGACGACCTGGCTCCTGGGCTGCCCGGCCGGCGCGAGCTCGGGCTTCACGGCGACGGCACCGAACACGCCGAAATCGGCGAGCGCCTGCTCCGCGTCCGCCAGCTTCGCCGTCGAGAACCGCTCGCCCTCCTCGATGCCGATCGCCGTCCTGACCGGCCCCTCCGGCAGCTCGCCAAGGCCGTCGAGCTTGATCTTGCCGAACGTGCACTCGGGGCCGAGCTCGATCGTGTAGCGGACGCGAGCCTGGTTCTTCACGAGATCCACGTCGACGTGCCCCTCGACGGTCGCGTAGGCGAAGCCGCGATCCGTGAGGACCCGCAGCAGCGTCTTCTTGAGCTCCTCGTACTGATCCTCGTCCAGGCGCTCGCCGACCTTGAGCTGCCCCTTCGCCTCGGTCACCGGCCGGGCGATGTCCTTGCCCTTCTCCAGCGTCCAGTCGCGCCACTGGAGGTCCACCGACGCGACGTTCACCGGCTCTCCCTCGGAGACGACGATGCGCACCCGCACGCGCCCCTCCTTGTCGGGGCCGCCCGCGCGCTGCACCCGGGCCGCGCGCGCCCGCGCGTTGTAGAACCCGCGCGCCCGGTAGTACCGCTCGATGCGGGCCATGTCCCGCTCGAGGACGAACCGGTCGAAGCGCTCGTACTCGACCGTGAGCGCATCCCAGATGCTCAGGATCGGCACGCGCTCGAACGCGCCGCCAAGCAGGTGCGAGCTCTCGGCCGTCGCGATCCGGTCGGCGAGCTCGTCGCCGCTGATCACCTCGTCGCCCTCGAACGAGACGTCCTCGATGGCGCACCCGCTGAGGTCAGGACGCGTGCACGCCGGGGGTTGACGCGCGGCGGTGCAGGCGGAAACGGCGAGCGCGGCGGATGTTACGAGCGCCGCGGCGACGGAGCGTACGAGCGGGTCCTGGACACCTGAAAGGTAACTTTCGGTTCTACCGGCGACGATGCGATGGCCCCGGTGTGCGCGATGGCGAGGATTCAACGTTACGCCTGTATTTTCGATATGCTGCCGTCCGCTCCGGCCGCCGAGGGCCCGCTCCGAGTCTGGGCGGGAGCTCGGAGAGCGGCGTGAGCGAGGGAGAGCCTACGAGATGGCAGAGCCGACGCAAAAGGAACCTGGTGCCGGTGGGTACCTCGGATACGGATTAACGCATGAGCCCGGGGCGCCCGGGGTGCCCGCGGGCCCCAGCGCGCCTTTCGGCGGCCCGCCCCCCGAGGAGCGGCGCGGCGCCCTGAAGGCGCTCGTGGCGATCGGCGGCCTGGCCTACGCGGGCGCGCTCGCCGCCCCGGCGGCGACCTTCCTCACCGGCCCCGCCGCTGGCAACGCCGCCGCCTCCACGGGCGGGCGCGAGCGCTGGGTCCGGGTCGGGCGCCTCGCGGACCTCCCGCCGGGCGAGCCGCGGCGCCTCAAGGTGGTCGGCGAGGAGCGCGACGCCTTCACGGTCGCGAAGGATCAGATGCTCGGCGCGATCTGGGTCCTCCGGGAGGGCGATAAGATCCGCGCGATGAGCGCAACGTGCCCCCACCTTGGCTGCGGGATCGAGCTCAACGACGACAAGAAGAGCTTCAACTGCCCGTGCCACGCTTCGCGCTTCGCCCTCTCGGGCGTGCCGGAGACGGGGCCGTCCCCGCGCCCCATGGATTCGCTCGCGACGCGGGTCGTGGACGGCTGGGTCGAAGTGGACTTCCGGCGCTACCGTGATGGGACCGCCGAGCTCCAGGAGATTGCAGGGTGAGCCTCGGCGACTGGCTGAACGAACGCATCGGTCACCGGGAGCCGATCCGCCGCCTGCTCGACGAGCCGATCCTGGGCGGCGCGCGCATCGGCTACGTCTGGGGGGGCGCGATCGCGCTGCTGCTGCTCGTCGAGGCGGTCACGGGCGCGCTGCTCATGTCGGCCTACGCGCCGAGCGCGACCACGGCCTGGGCGAGCGTCGCGCACATCAACTTCACCCTGCGCGCCGGCTGGCTCATCCGGGGCCTGCACTACTTCGGAGCGCAGGCGCTGGTCATCCTGATCGCGATCCACGTGGCGCAGATCGCGATCTACGGCGCGTACCGCGCGCCGCGCGAGGTCAACTGGTTCCTGCGGCTCGGCCTGCTCGGGGTGATCCTCGGCTTCGCCTTCACGGGCAACCCGCTCCCGTGGGACCAGGACGGCTACTGGGGCGCGCGCGTCGAGACGGGCATCATGGGCGCGGTCCCCGTCGTCGGGTCGTTCACGCAGCAGCTCGTCATCGGCGGCACCTCGCTCGGTCACCTGACCGTGACGCGGCTCTACAGCCTGCACGTCTTCGTGCTGCCGGCGGCCACGGCCCTGCTGCTCGCCGCGAGCTTCGCGCTGTTCCGCAAGCACGGCTACAGCCCGCCGCACGGCGCAGATCTCAGGAAGGTGGACCGGTTCTTCCCGAAGCAGCTCGGCATGATCCTGCTGGCCGGGGCGATCGTGCTCGTCGTCCTCTTCGACCTCGCGGCCGTCGAGCACGGCGCGCCCCTCGAGGCGCCCGCGGACCCGGTCAGCGACTACACCGCCCGTCCGGCGTGGTACTTCCGCCCGCTCTTCGAGCTGCGCAAGTTCTTCCCCGGCTCGCTGGAGCTCATCGCCACGGTCGGCATACCGGGCGTGGTCGGGCTCTACCTCGCGCTGCTCCCGTTCATCGACAGGAAGCCCGGCCCGCTCCGCGCGCGGCTGCCGGCGCTCGCGCCGCTGTTCCTGGTCGGCCTCGGGGCCGCCGGCCTCCTCGCGAAGTCGTTCCTGTCCGACCGGAAGGACGAGGGCTTCCAGCGCTCGCAGGCGCAGAACGCCGAGCGGACCGCGCGCGCGATGGCGCTGTTCAAGCAGGGCGTCCCCCCCGAGGGCGCGCTCGCGATGCTCCGGAACGATCCGGAGACGCGCGGCGAGGATCTCTACAAGAAAGAGTGCGCGAGCTGCCACCGGCTGAACGATCTCGGCCCGCCCAAGGACAAGCAGACGGCGCCGGATCTCACCGGGTTCGGGACGAAGGCCTGGGCGCTCGAGGTGCTGCGGGATCCCGACGCCGACCACCTGTTCGGCAAGACGGCGTTCAAGGAGATGATGCCGTCGGTGATCAAGCCGCCCGCGGATCCCGAGGCGGCGAAGGTGTTCACGCCGATGAGCGCGGCCGACCAGGAGACGATCGCCGCGTTCCTGGAGGCGCAGGCGCGCGGGGAGCCTGGCGCCGGGACGCCGGGAGAGAAGATGGTCCGGCAGCGGTGCACGAGCTGCCACCGACTCGACGGCAAGACCGACGACGAGGAGTCCGCCGCCCCCGAGCTCCGCGGCTGGGCCTCGGTCGCGTGGATCGAGGCGCAGATCACGAACCCCGGCAGCGGCAAGGCCTACCCGCCGGCGGCCATGTCGAAGGACCTGGAGGGCCACATGCCGGCCTTCGAGGAGAAGATATCCGCGAGCGACCGGAAGATCCTCGCCGCCTGGGTATACCGGCGCGGGCGCGGAGAGTCCGCGAAGACGGCCGCCGCCAGCGCGCCCGAGAAGAAGCCCTGAGCGAGCCGCTCGCGGGCTGACGCAGTCCCCGACCATCCCCTCTCGATGAGCCCCGGCGCGGCGCGCGCGCGCCGGACCGCGCTGATCCGTTCGGGTCAAGGCGCGCTGCGGCGGGAGCTCGCGCGCGGAGCGCGCCTGCGCGCAGGCCGGCACGCACGGTGCTGTGCCTTCTGAGGGGGCGCGTCGGTGGCGACATCGTGCACGGTCGCCACGCCGGCGTGCGCGCGGCGCTCGCGTCGAGGGCAGCCGCGCGCGAACCCCGGAAAGAGCAGGAGCCGTGGACCTGGATGCGGCCGTCAAGCATCACTTCCCGTGGATCGCGGGCACGATGATCGCGTCCGCCGCCTATTTTCAGGCGGCGGGGGTCTCGCACCTGGTCCGGAGGACGATCATCCCGGACAGCGCCACCAGGCTGTCTTCCCTGCCCGCTGTCTCCGTCCCTGCGCCGCACGACGGCGGCCTGCACGCGACGAGCGCCGAGGCGATCCTGCGGCGCAACCCGTTCGACTCGGCGACGGGGCCGCTCCTCCCTCCGCCGGGCGGCGCCGCCGACGAGCGCGCGCCCACGACGAACGTCGACCCGTGGAGCGATCCGATCTGCGACGCCGGACGCGTCGTGCTCATCGCGGCGTCGGAGGACGCCGCGTGGTCGTTCGCTGCCATCGCGGGTCCCGATGGACGGACGCAGCTCCAGCGGCTCGGCGGCGACACGCCCGGGGGCACGCTCGCGCGCATCGCCTGGGACCGCGTCTGGCTCACCGCGGGCGGCGCGCGCTGTCAGCTGCAGCTCGGGAAGGCCGCGGGCGGCGGGGCGCCGGCGTCAAAAGAGGCGCCGGCGCCGCCGCCCCCGCCCCAGGCGAAGCTGGTCGGCGGCGAGGCCAACCTGAGCTCGATCCCGCCCGAGATCGCCGCGCGCATCCGGCGGGTGAGCGCCACGGAGTTCAACGTCGACCGGTCGGCGGTCGATCAGATCCTCGAGCAGCAGGCGCTCCTCATGCGCTCCGCCCGGGTGATCCCGGAGCGGCGAGGGGACCAGGTCGTCGGGCTGAAGCTCAGGATCAAGCGGGGCTCGCTGCTCGAGTCGCTCGGGCTGGAGAGCGGCGATTCCCTCAGGTCGATCAACGGGTTCGACCTCACCGATCCGCAGAAGGCGCTCGAGGCTTACGCGCGGCTCCGGACCGCGGACCACCTGTCCGTCGCGATCGAGCGCGGCGGCCAGCTGATGACCGTCGACTTCAACATCCGCTGACGGCGCGCCCCGGGGCCGGCGCGGGGCTCAGCCGAAGGCGTCGACCGCGGCCCTGGCCGGCCGGCCCGCCAGCGACGGCGGCGCGACCGCCTCCCACCACGCCGCCGCGTGCTGCTCGGTCCACTCGGCGTCCATGCGCAGCGCGGCGAGCCGATCGGACAGCTCGCGCGCCGACCGCGGCCGCCTCGCCGGGTCCTTCTCCAGGCAGTCGAGCACGATGCGGTCGAGCGCCGGCGGGATCGGGCGCGCCGCCCGCTTCGACGGCGCGACGGGCGCCTCGGTCGCGTGGAGCAGCACCGTCTTCATCGCCGTCTCGGCCTCGAACACGAGCGCGCCCGTGAGCAGCCAGTAGGCGACGCACCCGAGCGCGTAGATGTCGGTCCGGCCGTCGACCGGCCGATCGCCGAGCACCACCTCCGGGGCCATGAACGCCGGCGTGCCGGTGATCGCGTTGTCCTCGGTCAGCGTCGACGGGGCCACGTCCTTCCTGCGCTCGGCCACCAGCCCGAAATCGAGCACCTTCAGGAAATCGAGATCTGCGCCGTAGCGGCACAGGAACAGGTTGGCGGGCTTGATGTCGCGGTGCACGAGGAACGCCTTGTGCGCCTCGTGGAGCGAATGGCAGGCCTGCCGGAGCAGGTGGACCACCCGCGCGGGCGGCTGCGGGCCGTCCAGCTTGACGAGCGTCTCGAGGTCCATGCCGTCGAGCAGCTCCATCACGTAGTAGAATGACCCGTCGCGGGCGACGCCGAAATCGAAGATGCCGATCGTGTGCGGCGACCGGAGCGCGGCGGTCGCCTGCGCCTCGCGCTCGAACCGCAGCTTCGCGGTGCCGTAGCTCGCCGCCCCGCCCTGGAACGCCTCCGGGCGGATCAGCTTCACGGCCGCCGGACGCGCGAGCATCCGGTGCTTCGCGCGCCACACCTCGCCCATGCCGCCGCCGCCGAGCCGCTCGACGAGGCGGTAGCTGCCGAGCTCCCGCGCCGCGTCGAGCTTGCGCCCGAGCCCGAACACGACGCGCGACACGAACACGGAGAGCGCCAGCGCGATGACGCTCGGGAAGAAGCGGCGGATCATCGCGTCGCGCGAGGGCAGCTCCATGAAGCCCGACCGGACGAGCACCCAGAGGAAAGCCGGCTCGGTGAGGATCGCCAGCGTCGAGGTGAGCAGCGTGCGCACGCTCGGGCCGGGCACGATGATGGGGAACATCAGCACCCAGATGGCCACCGGCGACCAGCCCGGCAGCATCGGCCCCGCTGGCCACGGCTGCGCGTTCGAGACGACCGCGATCGAGGCGGCGCCCAGGATCTTGTAGGCGAACGAGATGTCGACGATCCGCGACGGCGAGAGGAGCCCCCGCCGCGCGACGACGAAGAGCGCGGCCGAGACGAGCATGAACGGCAGGTAGACCGCGAAGCGGATCGGGTGAGGGCCGAGGTGGAGGCTCGGGATGAGCTCCGAGACGATGAACCCGAAGGCGCCCACGACGACTGTGCAGAGCGACATCCACGCCACACGCCGCACCGCCTGCTCCTCGAGGTCCGGCGGGAGCCGCGACGACAGCCAATCCCAGCGCGACGTCGCGCAGGCGCTGCTGGCGTCCGGGCCGAGGAAGACGGTCTCGCTCATGGCGTCACGCGCGGCCGCGGCCGCGCTCGCTTGGATCTAGGGGAGGACGCGGGCGGCGGAAATAGGGAGCGTCGCGCGCAGGGCGGCGCCCGCCCGGGCCCGCGCGCGGGCGTCACGCCGTCCGCGCGACGGGGCGGCGTTACTTCGAGAAGACCTGCGCGGCCGCGATGCCCGCGCCCTTCGTCGCCTTGAGGATCACCTTGCCCGGGCCGCCGATCGGCAGCGGGTTCTTCCAGCAGCCCGAGGCCTTGCCGCCGAGCGTCGCCGCGGCGCCCGTGGTGCTGTCCTGCGCGAGGACGACGGGCGGCAGCGCGGGCGCCGGCTGCGAGACGAGCTGGATGTCGAGCTCCTGGACCCCGATACCGATGCCGACGACCGTGTAGCACTTGCCGGGCGAGATGTTGATCTGCTGCTCGAGCGACTGGCCCTCCTGGAACTGCCCCGCGAAAGGCCCGCCGTCGGCCTTCATCCCCGGGGCCTCCGTCGTGCCCATCCCCTGCAGGATGGGCGTGGCGGCGACCGCGGCGACCGGCGGGACCGGCGTGGCGGCGGTGCCCGCGGGCGCCGTGGTGGTGGCGGTGGCGGTGGGCACCGCCGTCGCGGTCGTGGTCGGCGCGGCCGCGGCGCACCACTGGCCCGGCGGGCACGGGTTGGTCGGGTCCGTCGTCGGCTCGGGCGTCGACGAGCACGCGAGCGCTCCGAGCGCGGCGAGGCAGAGCGGGAGTACGTGGAAGACACGCATCATGAGAATGCTCCTTCGATGGGCATGAGCTCGCCCGATGACAGAACGAGGTGCCGGCGCTTCTTACACCGGCTGCGGTTCGACGTGTGGGCCGAGCGCGCGAAGCAGCGATCTCGACAGCAGGCGGCGTCGTCCGGCGTCGATCACCACCGCCGCGCCGCTTTGCTCCCCGCGCGTGGCGTGCTATCCGAGGTCGGGCCCGCGCGGTCTTGCAATTCCAAGTAGTTAAACTATACACGTGATCCGCGTCACCTGCGTGGGACGGCAGTGCGCGCCCAGCGGTGGACTTCCGCAGCGTGCCTTGCCTCCTGGCCTCTTCTGGCCCGGGTGGCGGCTCACGCCGCATCAGGTCCGTACCGCTGCGTCCTGTGCGCCCGGCGTCGTCGCGTGGATATCGCGCATCCGTCGGAGCAGCCATGAGCCAGGATCAAAAGCCCCCTCCCGCTGAAGGCAGCGCCCTCTGGTACAAGGACGCGATCATCTACGAGCTCCATGTCCGCGCGTTCAGCGACTCGAACGCCGACGGCATCGGCGACTTCGAGGGGCTCGTTGAAAAGCTCGACTATCTCCAGGATCTCGGCGTCACCGCGATCTGGCTCCTGCCTTTTTACCCCTCGCCGCTGCGCGACGGCGGATACGACATCGCGGACTACACCAACATCAACCCGTCTTACGGGACCCGGCGCGAGTTCGCCCGCCTGCTGCGCGAGGCGCACCGCCGCGACATCCGCGTCATCACCGAGCTCGTCCTGAACCACACCTCGAACGAGCACGAGTGGTTCCAGCGGGCGCGGACCTCCCCGAAGGGCTCGCGCTGGCGCGACTTCTACGTGTGGAGCGACACGCCCCACCGCTACAGGGACGCCCGGATCATCTTCAAGGACTTCGAGACGTCGAACTGGGCCTGGGATCCGGTGGCCAACGCCTATTACTGGCACCGCTTCTACTCCCACCAGCCCGACCTCAACTTCGAGAACCCGGACGTGCACGCCGCCGTGTTCAAGGTGGTCGACTTCTGGCTGGAGATGGGCGTTGACGGGCTCCGGCTCGACGCCGTGCCGTACCTCTTCGAGCGCGACGGGACGAACTGCGAGAACCTGCCCGAGACGCACGAGTTCCTGAAGAAGCTCAGGCGCCACATCGACGCGAACTTCTCCGATCGCATGCTCCTCGCCGAGGCCAACCAGTGGCCCGCCGACGCCGCCGCATACTTCGGGAACGGCGACGAGTGTCACATGAACTTCCACTTCCCGCTCATGCCCAGGATGTTCATGGCGGTGGAGCTCGAGGACAGCTTCCCGATCGTCAACATCCTGAAGCAGACGCCCCAGGTCCACGAGACCTGCCAGTGGGCGACGTTCCTCAGGAACCACGACGAGCTGACGCTCGAGATGGTGACCGACGAGGACCGGGACTACATGTACCGCGTCTACGCGCAGGAGCACACGGCGCGCATCAACCTCGGCATCCGCCGCCGGCTCGCCCCGCTCATGAAGACGCGGCGCAGGATCGAGCTGATGAACGCGCTGCTCTTCTCGCTGCCGGGGACGCCCGTCCTCTACTACGGCGATGAGATCGGGATGGGCGACAACATCTATCTCGGCGACCGCGACGGCGTGCGCACGCCGATGCAGTGGAGCGCCGACCGGAACGCCGGCTTCTCCAGGGCGAACCCGCAGAAGCTCTACCTGCCGATCATCATCGACCCCGAGTACCACTACGAGGCGATCAACGTCGAGGCGCAGCAGCAGAACCCCGCCTCGCTCCTCTGGTGGATGAAGCGGCTCATCACGCTGCGCAAGCAGTACAAGGTGCTTGGCCGCGGGACGATCGAGTTCCTGCACCCGGACAACAGCAAGGTGCTCGCGTTCATCCGCGCGCACGGGGACGAGCGGATCTTCGTCGTGGCGAACCTCTCGCGCTACGCGCAGCACGTCGAGCTCGACCTCGCGCGCTTCGCGGGCATGGTGCCCGTCGAGCTGTTCGGCAGGAACCGATTCCCGGAGGTCACGAGCCGCTGCTACTCGCTGTCGCTCGGGCCGCACGACTTCTTCTGGTTCTCGCTGGAGCCGGCGGTGGCGTCGGTCTCCGCGGGCGAGGGCCAGGCGGCGCCCGCGATCTCGACGAAGGGCTCGTGGCAGGCGCTCCTCGCGCCCGAGGGGCGCAGGGCGCTCGAGCCGGCGATCGGCAAGTACATCGCGGCGCGGCGCTGGTTCCGCGGCAAGGCGCGCACCCGGCGCACCACGACGCTCGCGGACGTGATCCCGATAGCGCGCGACGAGCAGGGGGCGGCGCAGCACTTCATCCTGCTCGTGCGCGTCGAGTACACGGACGGCTCGCCGGAGACGTACGTCGTGCCGGTCGGCTTCGCGACGGGCGATCGCGCGCGGGAGCTCGCGACGCGCACGCGCCACGCGGTGATCGCGGACGTCACGGTGCGCGATCCGGCCCCGGAGAGCGCCGCGTCGCCGGAGGGCATCCTGTACGACGCGCTGGCGACCCCGGAGTTCGCCGCGCTGGTCCTCGCCGCGATCCGGGCGCAGGGCGTCGCGGCGGGCACCGCCGGCGAGCTCCACGCGCTGCCGCTCGGGACGACCCTGGAGGCGCTGGGCGCGGAAGGAGAGCTCCCGGCGCGCATGGCCGAGAGCGAGCAGAGCAACACCACCATCATCTACGGCGACAAGCTGCTCCTCAAGATCTTCCGGCAGGTCGAGGAGGGCATCAACCCGGAGCTCGAGATCGGCCGGTTCCTGACGGAGCACCAGTTCCCGGCCACGCCGCGGCTCGCCGGGGGGATCGACTACTGGGCCCGCGGTCGCGAAGCGACCACGGTGGCGATGCTCCAGGAGTACGTGCAGAGCCAGAGCGACGCGTGGACGAGCACGCTCGAGGCGCTGAACCGCTTCTTCGAGCGGGTGCTCGCCGACGAGGAGTCGGTGAAGGGGAGCGCGCCGCCCATGCCGGCCGGCACGCTGGTCGACGCGTCGCGCACGGCGCCGCCTCCGATCGTGAACCAGCTCATGGGCACCGAGCTCGTGAGGATGCGGCTGCTCGGCGAGCGCACCGCGCAGCTCCACCTCACGCTCGGCAAGGAGAGCAAGGACCCCGCGTTCGGTCAGCAACCGTTCACGACGCTGCACCAGCAGTCGATCTTCCAGTCGGCGCACGGCATGCTCTCACGCACCTTCGCGCTGCTGAGGAAGCGCGAGCGCTCGCTCCCCGAGAACGTGCGGGAGCAGGTGTCGGCGATGCTGCAGCGCGAGGCCGAGATCAACGCGAAGCTCCAGCAGATCGTGTCGAGGAAGTTCGACGTCACGCGCATCCGGACGCACGGCGACTTCCACCTCGGCCAGGTGCTCTCGACGGGCGACGACTTCATCCTGATCGATTTCGAGGGGGAGCCGGCGAGGCCGCTGAGCGAGCGCCGCTACAAGCGCGGCCCGCTCCGGGACGTGTCCGGGATGCTGCGCTCGTTCGACTACGCCGGCGCCGCGGCGCTCAGGGACGGCCGCCTCCGGCCGGAGGACGTCACCGTGCTCAAGCCGTGGACCGACGCGTGGGTGGCCTGGGTCTCCGCGAGCTACCTCGCGGGCTACCTGGAGACGATCGCGCGCGCCCAGGCGACGGCGGAGGTGCGGACCGACGAGGCGGCGCCGTTCGTGCCCGCGAGCGACGCGGACACCGTGCTCTTGCTCGACTTCTACATGCTCGAGAAGGTCATCTACGAGCTCGGCTACGAGCTCAACAACCGCCCCGACTGGCTGGATATCCCGCTCCGCGGTCTGGAACACCTGATTACGCCCAAGGCGTAATCAGGTTCCCGGTCGTCCTCTTCTCTCTCCCTCCCCGGCCTGGTCAGAGCCGCCTCAGGCGCCGCCCTACCCGGCGCGCGCCTGGGGTGGAGCACTTGCGGCGGCTTGACGGCCCCTCGTTCAATGATCAGCGCGCGCCGATGCGGCGCGCGGCGGTAGCTGTCCGGCGGGCGCTCGCATCGGCTCTCGAGAAAGGAAGGTGCCTTGGCGCGGGGCGATTGGCGCGTTCGGCAGACGAAGAGTCGAGTCGTACGGCGGCTCCCTCTGCTAGGCTATCGGCCTGCGCCGCCGAAGGAGAGCCCCGGGGAGCGCGGTCGACCTGAACCTCGGGCCAGGAGGTCCTACCCCGTGAGCAGGATGTCGCAAATCGGCCCAGGACTGCGCATTGCCGCCGCTCTTCTGTTTTTCTCATCCATTGGTCGCGCCGAGCCCGCCCATGAGCCGGTGGAAGACGCCGTGACCCGCCTGCGTGCGCAGGCGAATGCCGCGCAGGCGGAGGGCCACTTCGCGGAGTCGCGCGAGATGTGGCAGGCGATATGGAAGATGGAGCGCTCGCAGGTCGCCGCCTGCAACATCGGGGCGCTCTCCTACCGGATCGGCGATGCGCCCGCTGCCGTGCGCTGGCTGTCGCTGTGCAAGGAGATCATGCGGCCGCCGAGCACGCCGGAGGAGCGTGAGCTGTACGAGTCGCGGCTGTTCGACCTGGCGCGCGCGCGCCAGCTCGTCGGCGAGATCCGCATCGTCGTTCCCGCCGGGGCTTCCTGCACGCTCGACGGCGAACAGGTCACGGTAGAGCGCGACAAGCCCGTTCCCGTCAACCCTGGACACCACACCATCGCCGCGACGCTCAACGGCGCCTCCGTCAGGGTCGACATCGATGTTCGCCGCGGAGAGGTCCGCGAGGTGCGGCTCGATCTGGCGGCTCCGGCGCTCAGGCCCACGGCGACGAGGGGCCCCGCGCTGGCGAGCGCGCCGCCGAGCTCCGGGCTGCGGACCGGCCTCATCGTGGGGGGAATCGCCGCCTCGACGCTCTTTCTGGCGCTCGGCGGGGGGCTGATGGTCGTGGCGCACGAGGCAGAGGTGAACCGGGACGAGACCGCGCGGAGCGTCGGCGGCAACAACTGCCTTCGCCTCATCGCGCCGGAATGTAAGAAGGCCGCGAGCTACGAGAACACCATGTTCACGGCGCGCGAGCTCGGCGCGGCCAGCTTCATCACGGGCGGCGTGCTGGCTGCCGGCACGCTCGGGTTCGCGCTCTTCACGCACCAGCGCACCGAGATCACCGCGTCGGCCAGCAGCGTCGCGGTGAGGGGGGTGTGGTGACCCCGGTCGCGGGCGCTCGCCGGGTCCCCTGCCCCGCGCGTCGGGCGCAGAGGACGCGTGTCCGCGGCGCGCTGGGTGGCTGAGGCAGGCCGCTGGACGGAGCGGGAGGCGCCGTTATCCTGGAGCGCCGGAGGGGCGATGATCCGGCTGGAGCTCGCAGGCGCGCATACGCGGTTGCACTCGACGCTTTGCGGCGCCTGCCCGCAGGGGCCGACCGGCTGCTGCGCCAGCCCGCCAGGCGTCGAGTGGTCGGACATCGGGAGGATCGTGTCGCTGGGCGGCGCCGGCTGGCTGCTCGAGCAGATCGCGGCGGGCAGCCTGCGCCTTGGCCAGCGCGGCCTGCTCATCCTCCGCGTCGAGCCCCGCGGCAGCGACGGCCGAGCACTGCCGAAGAGGTGCGCTTTCCACGGCCACGAGGGCTGCACCATCCCGCCGGAGCGGCGCGCGGCGACATGCAATTACTACGTCTGCGACGACGCCTTCGCGCACGGGGGCGAGCCCCGCGGCGCCCCTGAAGCGCTGGCCGGCCGCAAGGCACATGACGCGCTCGTGGACTTCTACGGAGGCTGGGATCTCGAGCTCGCCGACCGCGTTCGCGAGGGCTGGCCTGACGGCCCTCCCTGGAACCAGGATTTCCTTGACTGGCTCGGCCGCGAGTACGAGCGCCTCGCGACCAGGGCAGCGGCCGCCCGGGCGCTCAGGGCTGGATAGCCCCGCACGGTGCAGGCGAGGCGTCGACGGCGCGCAGCAGGCCTACATTTTTCTGTCGTCATCACAAGTGCGCGCCCCTATTTGACGCTCCGGGTATGATTTTCGCGCCGAGCCACTTGGACACACGCCGTGTTGGGACATACTCGTGCGCTCGATGGCTTGGCCGCGCCCAGCGAGCAAATGCGTGCCCGCTCGGATCGCGCCGAGGAAAGGAGACTTATGTCACGGTGGTTGAAGCTCTCGGTACTCGCCCTTGGCGCCAGCGCGCTCTTGACGGCGTGCGGAGACGACGGCGAGACGTCCGCTGGCTCCAGCAGCACGAGCGCCTCGTCGACGAGCGGCTCAGGGACAGGCGGCGGTGATGCCTCGACGAGCGCGTCCACGTCGGGGAGCGGCGGCGGCGGCGGCAGCGGCGGCGGCGACGGCGGCAGCGGCGGCGACGGCGGCAGCGGCGGCGGCGACGGCGGCAGCGGCAGCGGCGGCGGCGACGGCGGGAATGGCGGCAGTGCGTCCGCGCGTGCGGAGGCCGAGATCGAGGGGGTGAATTCGATCGAGCTGGCCGGGACTGCGGTCTTCGAGCAGAGCGGAGACGAGGTGACGCTCACCATCACGGTGTCCGGCTGCCCTGAAGGCGAGCACTCCGCGCATATCCACGAGAACAAGAGCTGCGGGAGCAACGGTGACGACGCGGGCGCCCACTGGATCCCCAACGGAGAGGGACTCGGCAGCTTCGCGTGTGATGCGAGCGGCCAGGGCGCGCATACGGTCACGCGCGGCACCGACGTCTGGACCGTCGGCGATGGCGCCAGCACCGACGTGACGCAGTTCGCGATCGTCGTTCACGCCGCGGCAGACCCGAGCGCGGGCAACCGCATCGGCTGCGGCCTCATCGAGACGGAGTAGCCTCCGCCGGAGCTCCTCGGCTCCACCGTCCCGGCGCCTCCGGGCGGTGGAGCCACGCTCCCGCATCCGACTCTGGTGCACGCGACGTCTCGCTGGCTGCGTCGCGCTGGCTCGCACGAGGCAGCTAGCGAGACGTCGCGTCCTTCTTTGAAGGCATCGTCGTGATCTCCTGACGTCGGAGCGAGACAGTGCGCTCGACGACATCCGACTCGGAGAGCTGCAGAAAGAGCGACTCGTCGAAGCACCCGGACCGCGACACAACGACGACCTGCATCCCCACGGGCAGCTCGATGCTGAGCGGCGTCTTGCCGAGCTCCGTCCCGTTCCACGTCACGTTGGCGTCGGAGGGCTCGCTCTTGATCGTGACCTTGGCCTTCACGCCAGCGTTCTCGGGAGCGACCGAGGACGTCGCGGTGGGCGTCGGCTCCGGGGGGACCTGCGCCTGGCCGTCCGGCTGCGCGCCCCCCTGGGCCATGGCGACGACCCCCGCGGCCAGCAGCGCAGCCGCGCCGAGCGCCGTGAAGAGGTACCCGCGCTGCCGCCAGGGCGAGACGCGGCCCACGGTCGCGCCCAGGCTGTCCGGATCAGCCGCCGGCTGCTCGTGCTGGCGCTGACCGATGGTGCTGTGATCGCTGAGGACGGGGAGCCCGGCCGCGGTCGCGGAGGGCCACATGGAGCGGCTCATCCCCATGACCATCGAGGCGCGGGGGAACTCGCTGATCATCGAGGCGCGCTGGATGTCGCCCGCGACGTCCAGCGAGGTCAGGTACTCGAACTGCGCGGTGACCTGCTGGCGCACGAGCGCCCGGCTCTCCGCGAACATCTCGAGCACGTGCGCGCCGAGCTGCTCGTTGCGGATGTCCTCGCCCGAGACGAGCAGGTAGCTCTCCAGCGCGTCGCCCATCTCCTGCGCGGTGGCGAACCGTCGCGCCGGGTCGCGCTGGAGGGCCTTCGCCACGATGTCGTCGAGCGCCGGGTCGATGTCCGGCACGACGGTGGAGAGCCGAGGGATGTCCCGCGAGAGCAGCTGGTGCATCACGGCGACATGATCGCCATCGAACAGCCGGCGCATCGCGAGGAGCTCCCAGAGCACGATGCCGATCGCAAAGATGTCGGCCCGCCGGTCGACGTCCTCGCTCGCCATCGCCTGCTCGGGCGCGGCGTACGCCATCTTGCCCTTGAAGGTTCCGTTTTCGGTGTGCGCCGCGTTGAGGGACGCCTTCGCGACGCCGAAATCGACGATCTTCACCGCGCCGTCGTACGTGACGAAGATGTTGTGCGGGGAGACGTCGCGGTGCACGATGCCGAGCAGCCGGCCGTCAAAATCCGTGAGCTCGTGCGCGTAGTGCAGCCCGCGCAGCGTCTCGGCGATGATCCTGACCCACGCCGCGCGCGTGAAGTTCGCGGCGCCGGGACAGCCGCTCACCACCGCCCTCACGATGTCCTTGAGCGGCTGGCCCTCCAGGTACTCCATCACGATGAAGTACCCGCCGCTCTCGCCCCCGATCTCGTAGGTCTGGATGACGTTCGGGTGGTTGAGCCGGGCCGACAGCTTGGCCTCGTCCAGGAACATCAGGACGTAGCGCGGGTCCTCCGCCATCCCGACGCGGAGGCACTTCACGACAACGAGCTTGTTGAACGACCCAGGCCCGCGGGAAACGGCGAGGAACACATCCGCCATTCCACCGCGACCTAATTTTGCAACTAGGCGGTATCGACCAAGCAAGCTGTTACTCGCTTGCTTGTTCGTCGAGATGATTTGACCGCCTGCATTCACGACATCCCCCGCTATAAGAGCTTAATTACTCCGTTGACCTGGAGTTTGCAAAGACTTTTACGTTCGGAAACACTCGCGCACAGCGCCAGCGTGTGGCGCGTTGCTCCATCGCCCTGCCGTCGCGGCGCAGCATTCTGGCGCGCCGCTTCATCGCTGGCCGGAAGGCGAACCTGGCCGAGCCAAAAACTTTGGGGCCCTAACGGAATGGCTCGGGCCGAGCCACCTGACCTGTGACCGAGCACACGCATGCTCGCGTCAACACACCAGTCTATCGGCCACAACGTCATTGTGCACCGGCAGCGCCACGAACGGTGGCGCGCCAGGTGGTGCGAGATCGAGCCTGAGCTCCGCCGCGGACGCTCGCAGCACCAGCCCTGCGCCGGCGATGGATCCGTAATGGCGCCCACATGTTCGCTCATGTCCGGGACCTGAGCCGCCCCCGGGACGAGCCGCCGCTCGACGATGCGGCGCCGACCGGGAGAGCCGCCTCGTCATCACCTGCGAGCCCGCGCGCCACGAGAGCTCGACGTCCGCCCCGCGCGGAGCCGCCGGAGCGCTGTCCTGGTCGCGCTGTAGGTGAGGGGTCTACCAGGGGTCCTGCGCCCAGAACCTGCGGACCACCTCGAGCGTGGCGTCGAGCTGATCGAAGTGGGGGAGGCCGCGCGTCGGCGTGATGCGAGCGACCTCCACGCGCGCGTTCTGCTGCGTGAGCTCGTCGATGCGGTCGAAGCGCGCGTAGGGGTCCTGGTCGTAGAGGACCAGGGTGGAGACGGGCAGACGCGCATAGAGGCGCTGGAAGGCGTCCTCGGTGAAGAGGTCGCCGCCGATGAACGCGAGCGGGGCACGGTGGGCGCCAGGCTCCTTCGAGGTGCTGATCGCGTAGTCGACCAGGCCGGGATCCGGGGCACCGACGAAGCTCTTCTTCAGGAACCAGCGGATGCTCGGCGGCGTGGCGAGCACGCGATAGAGCGCCTCGGCGACGTGGGGGACGTGCGAGACCGCCCGGAGGACGAAGCTCGCGCCGGGCGACTCGCGGCCGAGCCCTGTGGGGGACACGAGCACGAGGCTGTGGACGAGGCTCATCTCCTCGCAGGCGACAGCGGCGGCGAACTCGGAGGAGAGCGACAACGCGACGACGTCGGCGCCGCCCGACGCGCGCACCACGTCCGTGAGGAACCGCCGCACGGCGGCGCGGTAGAGCTCGCGGTCGTAGGTGCGATCGGCGCGCTCCGAGAGACCGAACCCCGGGAGATCGAGGGCATAGACAGGCCGCTCCCGGCGGAGCGCATCGAACAGGGGAGCCATCTCCCGGGACGAGGCGGCCGCGTCGACGCCGTGAAGGAGCACCACGGGGCGCCCCCCAGCGCGCGTATCGACATAGTAGGCAAGCCGCCCCGCGCTCCACGTGTCGACGTGCCGGACCTCCGCGTCCAGCGCCGGGGCGAGGGGCGCGCGCTCCGCCTTGCGGAGCACGTTCGGCACGAGCCGCTCGACGACCGTATCAAGGCTCATCGCGCGCGCGCCCATCACTTCTCCTCCAGCGGGGCCGTCATTCCCTCGTCGTCCGCGCGCTCGATGTCGGCCATGCTCGCGGTCCTCGGAGCCGGCCGAGCGTCGACGCTGCCGCCGTCCGTCCGCCGATCCTGGCCGGGCTCGCGGCGACGCTCACGCGCCGCTTGACCCGAGACCTCCTGCGCGGCGCGCACGAGCCGCTCCAGGCGCTCCTCGTCCAGGTGGTGACGAGCCCCGTCCGGACCACCGTGCCGATCCTCGAAACGGTGATGCCCGACATCAGGCTGGCCATGGGGCACCGTGCGATCAGGTCGAACTGTCATGCGCAGCTCCTTTCACACGAGCTCAAAAGCACGGACTGTGCCCCGGCGGATCGCAGCCCCGGGGACCTTCGTGGAAGGATTACCGGGCTGAACAGGAGCAAAGACGCCTCAAATGTGACGTTTTGCCCCAATGGTTCCTTGTGAATTCGGTGTTTCCCACAGGTCACACCCCGTGTCGGACGTACGCACGCACGGGCTCTTCACGCTCCGTTCCAGGACGTGGCCGCGTGTCGAACTCCCTACGTTCGCGTCCCGGGCGCGGATCGTCGTTCGATCCGACGGGCGTGATCGCGCGGAGATCCAGCGCCAGTCCGCGAGCGCGCGGCGCCGGATCTCGAAGGGCCACAGGGCGCGACGCCCGGCTGCCGGAGCTCAGCCGGCGACGTCGAGCTTGCGGCCAGCGGGCTTGTTGATGTCGGCGAAGAAATCGTTGCCCTTGTCGTCAACCACGATGAAGGCGGGGAAATCCTCGACCTCGATCTTCCAGACTGCCTCCATGCCGAGCTCGGGATACTCGAGCACCTCGACCTTCTTGATGCAGTCCTTGGCGAGGCGCGCGGCCGGGCCGCCGATCGAGCCGAGGTAGAAGCCGCCGTGCTTCTTGCACGCCGCGGTGACCGCGGGCGAGCGGTTGCCCTTGGCGAGCATCACATAGCTGCCGCCGTTCGCCTGGAAGAGATCGACATACGCGTCCATCCGGCCGGCCGTCGTGGGCCCGAACGAGCCGGACGCGTAGCCCGCCGGCGTCTTCGCGGGGCCCGCGTAGTAGACCATGAACTCCTGCATGTAGCTCGGCATGCCCTCGCCGCTGTCGAGGCGCTCCTTGATCTTCGCGTGCGCGATGTCGCGGGCGACGATCATCGGCCCGGTCAGCGAGAGCCGCGTCCGGATCGGGTACTTCGAGAGCTCGGCGCGGATCTCGCGCATGGGGCGGCGGAGATCGAGCTTCACGACCTCGCCCTCGAGATCCGCCTCCGTGGGGTCGGGCAGGTACTTCGCGGGATCGGCCTCGAGCTGCTCGAGGAAGACACCCTCGCGCGTGATCTTGCCGAGCGCCTGCCGGTCCGCGGAGCAGGAGACGGCGATGCCCACAGGGCACGAGGCGCCGTGGCGCGGCAGGCGGATGACCCGCACGTCATGGCAGAAGTACTTGCCCCCGAACTGGGCGCCGATCCCCGTGCGCTGCGCGAGCTCGAGGACCTTCTGCTCGAGGTCGCGGTCGCGGAAGCCGCGGCCGCGCGCGTTGCCCTCGGCCGGGAGCGTGTCGAGGTAACGCGCCGAGGCGAGCTTCGCGACCTTGAGCGTGTACTCGGCCGAGGTGCCGCCGACGACGATGGCGAGGTGGTACGGCGGGCACGCCGCCGTGCCGAGCGCGCGGATCTTGGCCTCGAGGAAGGAGAGCAGGCTCTCGGGGTTCAGGAGCGCCTTGGTCTCCTGGTAAAGATAGCTCTTGTTCGCGGAGCCGCCGCCCTTCGCCATGAAGAGGAGCTTGTAGGCGTCGCCGTCCGTCGCGAAGATCTCGATCTGCGCAGGGAGGTTGTCGTTCGTGTTGACCTCCTTGTACATGTCGAGCGGCGCGAGCTGCGAGTAGCGGAGGTTCTGCGCGCGGTAGGTCTCGAACACGCCGCGCGCGATCGCGGCCTCGTCGCCGCCGCCCGTGAAGACGAGCTGGCCCTTCTTGCCCATGACGATGGCCGTGCCGGTGTCCTGGCACGAAGGGAGCACGCCGCCCGCGGCGATGCTCGCGTTCTTGAGGAGCTCGAGGGCGACGAAGCGGTCGTTCGACGATGCCTCCGGGTCACCGAGGATCCGCGAGAGCTGCGCGAGGTGACCGGGCCGGAGGAGGTGGGCGATGTCGCGCATGGCCTCGCGCGCGAGCAGGGTGAGCCCCGCCGGCTCGACCTTGAGGAAGGTCGAGCCGGCGGCCTCGAAGGTGGAGACATGGTCGCGGCTGACGAGGCGGTAAGGGGTCTCGTCATGGCCGAGGGGCAGCATGTCCTGGTACTGGAAATCAGTCATCGTTCGGGTCTCCGGGGGGCAGGGAGGCTGCGGGCCCCTCCTTCTTTGCATGGCTCCGGCGCAGGGCTCAACCCCCGCCTCGACACCCGCCCGGCGCCGGCCGTCACGCGGGGAGGTCGCGCTCGACGCCGTCGAGGAGAGCCGAGATCGACCGCAGGAGCGGCTCGCGGGCGCTCCGCACGAAGAAGTGCCCGCCGGGGAACATCTCGACCCGGAATGCCCCGCGCGTGAGCTCGCGCCAGGCCTCGAGCTCGGCGCGGCTCGCGCGCTCGTCGTCGATCCCGCCGAAGGCCGAGATCGGGCAGTCGAGCGGGGGGCCGTCCACGAACGGCTCGGCCTCGTTGACGGCCACGTCCGCGCGCAGGACGGGCAGGAAGAGCGCCAGGAGCTCCGGCTCGCGCAGCACCTCGTCGGGCGTGCCCCCCATGCGGCGGAGCCACGCCACGAACTCGGCGTCGGACAGGCCGTGGAGCGGCGCAGGACCGGGCAGGTGGGGCGCGCGCCGGCCCGACACGAACAGGTGGCGCGGGAGCGGAGCGCCCCGGCGGCGCAGCTCGCGCGCGAGCTCGAAGCTCACCAGCGCGCCGAGGCTGTGGCCGTAGAAAGCGAACGGCTTCGTCAGCCAGCCCTCGAGCGCGGTCGCGAGGGCCTGGACGAGCGGCGTGAGGCGGTCGAACGGCGGCTCGCTCAGGCGCGCCTCCCGGCCGGGGAGCTTGATCGCGCAGAGCTCGGTGTGCGCGGGCAGCTCGCGCCACCAGGTGCTGTAGCTCGACGCGCCGCCGCCGGCGTAGGGGAAGCAGAAGAGGCGAAGCCGGGAAGCGGGGTTCGGCCGCGGACAGCCGACCCAGGTGTCGGAGATCGATCGCGTTGTCATGGGGTGGCGCTCAGGGTAGCTCGACCCTGCCGCGCCCGCCTCCCTACCATTTGCTGCCCAGGGCCACGCGAATGGTGGCGACCTTGCCCCGGTCCAGGCCGAAGCCGAGGTCGTCGTCCAGCGCGACCAGGGCGCCGATGCGGGTGAAGGAGCCCTTCACGAGCGGCTCCCAGCCGATGAACGGCTCCGCCGCCAGCTGGGCCGAGTTGCTGGAGGAGAGGGGGAACGCCGCCTGGAGGCGCATGCCGAGGCCGAAGTTCCCGAACGGGCGAAACTCGATCTCGTTCCCCTGCTCGATGACGGACTTCGTGAAGTCCCCGTCCCGGGTCGGAAGGAAGACCTGAGCCGCCACGTCGTGGGTGAGGAACAGCACCTTGCCGAAGTGGATCTCGGTCCCGACGCGCGCCCGGAACGCCCAGTGCCCGAGCAGCACGCGCTGCGCATCGAAGTAGGCCCGCGCGGGGAAGTTCGCCACCGCCGCGACCTCGAGGTCCGAGCTCGGGTGCGCGTGGAGCGGGAACGTCACGCCGAAGCCGCCGAAGAGCGCGAAGTTGGGCAGCAGGTTGCCAGCGTAATGGAGGCCGAACGTGGGATTGCCGAGGAAGAAGTCGCTGTACTCTGCGGTGCTCCAGAATCGCTTTCCGAACAGGTCTGTGGACTGGGGGCCCGAGACATTGCCGTAGACGAAGGGCATCTCCGCGTCGAGGTGGAGACCCGCGAAGACCTTGTACTGCGCGACGGCGGTGATGGTGATGCCGAGCCGATCGGAGTCCGTGACCTCGACCTCCTCCGGGCCCGCGCTCGCCTCTGCGATCTCCGCCTGGTACGACGAGCTGAGGACGTCGAGCTCGAAGCCGAACCGGCCGCCCTGGCTCTTCGCCCAGCGCTCCTTCGTCTTGTCCGTGATGGGCTGCCGCGGCGGCTCCTGCGCCAGCGCAGGCGCGGCCAGGGAGAGCATGAGGAACAGGGTGCCAAGAGACGCTTTGGTCGTGCTCACCTGGTGTCTCCGATCTCGTTCTCCACTCGCGCGCTGCGCGGGCGATTGACCACCTTGTCGCACTGTTGCCGCTGCACCGCCGCGCTGCGGCGCCGCACGCGATGCCCCTTGGACCGCGGCGCTCGCTCGGATCAATGCAGCCCGAGCGCCCTGGATGCAAGCTTTTTGACCGCTGAGACCCTGCGACGCCGTGCGTCGGGCGGAGCACGGAGAGGCGCGCCCGCTCAGCCGCCCTCCGCGCGCGAGGACGGGCGCCCCCGGCTGTCGATGGCCGTCTTCGACGTTGCTCTCGTCGCGCTTCAAAAGCGGCCGTGTCGGGCGAGTCACCGCGTCGCGGATCCTCGTGCCCCTGAAGGCGTGTCGATGCGCGCTCGCCCGCTCCTGGTCTCGCGCGGCAGAAATCCCGTCAGGGATCCCGGGCGCGCGATACCAGGGCGGCCGCTTCGCGGCCGCCGGGGTACGGAGCGGGGCGAAGCCCCAGGGAGACAAAGCTGGGGCCATCCGCGCGAAGTTGTCGCGAAGCGGCGCGGAGCCCGGCCCCCTGGCCGGACGCCGGCCAATGGAATCAGAAGGAGCCCATGAGCTGGAGCGACGCAGGCGCGAACGCAAGCCGGATCGAGGGAGACGACGCTCGCTTTCCGTCGTCGCGCTCCGAGCCACCACCGGCGACCGTGAGATAGAGCGAGATGCCGCCCACCAGGACGGCGGCGCCCGTCAGCAGGTCGGAGGTAAGCGCAAGCGTCGCGGTTCTGCTCCGCTCGCGCTTGATCGCCTGAGCGTTGCCAGGGATTGCGTCGAGCTCGTCCTCGAGGTCGGCGGAGGCGCCGAGCGCGAGGACCCCGCTGACGGCCGCGCCTGCGGCGAGCGCGCCGGTCGCGATCCAGGGGAGCACGGGCACGCTCCGGTTCTGGCGCGGAGCGCGGTCCACGGCGGCGCCGGGCGGCGCCGGCGACGGAGCCGGCACGCTGCCCGCGCCTTCGCCGTCACCCCGCGCGGCTCGCGCCTCGGGGAGCTCGATCTTGAGCTGAACATGATCGCCGCCGGCGACGTCGATGACCCTCACGACGGCCGGGCGGCCCGGCGCCTCGGCGACGATGCGCCGGCGCCCGGCGCTCAGCAGCAGGGGCTCAGCGAGCGGCGTCTTGCCCACCGGCACGTCGTCCACGGAGAGCTCCACTCCGGGCACCGACGTCGATAGATCCACGGTCGCGACGCGGCTCCGCAGGACAGCGATGTCCCTCTCGACCTCGGCCCGCCGGTCGCCCGCGATGTGCGCACCACCGTCGGCGAGGTATCTCTCGAAGGCGCGCAAAGCGCACGCGTAGTCCTTTATTTGATAGCACGCGCCCGCGATGTTGTAGAGCACCTGATACGCAGGGGCGAGCGCGTACGCGCGGCGAAACTCGGTGAGCGCTGCGATGTAGTCGGCCTCATTGTAGAGCTCGACGCCCCGCCGGAAGCGCGCGTCAGCCTCCGCGGTCTTGTCGGCGGGCTGGGCGAGCGCGCCGAGCGGGGCGCTGAGCACGAGCGCGGCGCAGAGGGCGAGAGCTCTCGGAATGCTCATCGGGCGTAGGGGCTCTCCAGATCGATTCCGCGCCTCGGCTTCTGCACGTTCGACGTCGGCGCGGGCGCGCCAGACGGGGGCGCGGCGGTCGCAGGACCCGCCGTGGCGGCGATCATCGGAGCGCTCCGAGCGATGGGGGCGGGCTTTCCTGGCTGTACTTCCGGTTCGCTCTTCAGCGCGAGGCTCAAGAAGAGATCGTTGCTCGCCGTGATCTTCTCTTCCAGCGCGAGAAAGCCGGGCGCCTCGGCGCGCACGATGTGCACGCGGCCGTCCCGGGCGAGGCGACCCTGGTAGGCGCCGGTCGACACCGGCTCCCCGTCAACCGAGAGCTTCGCGTCCACGGGCGAGACGCGGACGATGAGCTGGATGGCATCTTCTTGCCTCGGAGGGAGCTCCGTTGCCGCAGGCGCGGCGGCCGGCGCCTCGCGCGGCTCGCTCGCCGCGGTTCTCAACGATCGCGTGCGCAGGACGACGACGCTCACGAGGGCCGCAGCGACGACGAGGGTGGCGGTGACCGCGACCAGCGGGCGGCTCGGGCGCGCGGCGTGCTCCTTCTGGTCGGTCGTGCTCACCGAGGGCAGCATCGAGCTCGCATCCGACGAGTTGGCGGCCGCGGGCGCGGTCAAGGTCGGGGTCATCGACACCGGACCCGTGCTGAGCTTCGGCAGATCGCTGAGCGTGACCCTCGGATGGCTACCGGTCCAGCGCACGCCGCGCAGCTGCTCCTCGACGAGCTGCTTGATCCGCGCTCGGTCCTCCGCAAACTGGCTGGCCACGAGCACGCCGACCTCCCGCGCGGTCATGCCCCTGTGGCGCTCGTTGAGCCAGCGCTCGAGGTCCTCCTGTAGCTCGGCCGCAGTGGCGTACCGGCCTTCGAGCGAGGGCGCGAGCGCCTTCATGCAGATCCGCTCGATCTCGGGGTCGACGTCGACCTTGGACGCTTCTTCCCTAATACTTGGGAGCTCCCCGATGGCGAGCCGCCCGAGGACCGCGAGGTCGTTGTAGCCCTTCCACATGCGCTTCCGGGCAATCGCCTCCCAGAGGATCACGCCCACAGAAAAGACGTCGGAGCGCCGGTCGACGCGCTCGCCGCGCGCCTGCTCCGGCGACATATACGACACCTTTCCTTTGAGCGTCCCGGTGCGCGTCTCCGACAATGAGTCGGCTGCCTTGGCGATCCCGAAGTCGACCACCTTGATCACGCCGTCGTAGGTGACGAAGATGTTCTGCGGGCTCACATCGCGGTGGATCACGTTGATGGGCGTCCCGTCGAAATCGCGCAGATCGTGCGCGTAATGGAGCCCAGCGAGCGCGTCGCACAGGACGCGCACCTGAAGCGGGAGCGGCACCTTGTCGTGCCCCATGCGGCTGCGGATCGCGCCGAGCGGCTGGCCATCGAGGTATTCCATCGCGATGAAGAAGCGCGTCCCGTCATCGCCGACCTCGTACGTCTGCACGACGTTCGGATGGTTCAACCGGGCTGCGAGGCGCGCCTCGTCAAGGAACATGGCGAGGATCTCGGCGTCCGAGCACAGCTCGAGCCGCGCGCGCTTCAGCACGACGAGCTTGTTGAAGCCCACCGGACCCTGGGCGACCGCGAGGCAGACGTCAGCCATGCCGCCCTTGCCGATCTCGGCTATCGGGCGATACTTCCGCCATTCGTGGGGGTCGCTGGGAGCGCTCATTCGACCTGTGCCGGATCGATCCCCCGAGGGGAAAGCCAGGCGGCAGGATGCCTGTGGCCTGTTACTTCGAAGCAACCACCAGGTTACGTTCCCGCGAATACGACGGCCTCCCGGGGCTGGTTTCAGGCACGTGTCCTGTCACGTAGCCGGCACCGGTCGTTATCGCTACGCTCCGTCCACGCGCCGGCCATGGCGCGGCCGTGGGCTCGAAAAGCGGCAGAGATCTCGACGGAACAGCAGACGCAGATCTCCGCGGAAAACCGGGATGCGACCGGGCTCCGACATGTCGCGTGGTTTCCGGTGGTCTGCGGAGGGCCCCGGCCCCAGCTCCCGGGACCGCGGTCCCCGGGACCGCGGTCCCCCGGGGACCGCGGTCCCGGGGGGCCGGACTGCGAGACTGGCGCCCTTGACGACGAAACACGCGGGCGAGGAGGACGCGGGAGGCGACGGAGCGACGTCCCTGGGGCCGCCCACTCGCGGTCGCGAGCGCCCGGAGGCTGGGCCGGCATTGCTTGGTCGGGTAGCCGACCCTAGCCTGGATGCGCTGTTCCCATGGGAGCGACGGCGCCTGCCTGGCGCCGGGGAGCAGCGATGCGAGCCCGATGAGATCTCGGTGCACCTGAGGAAGACTACCCGGTACCTGCATGTCCCGCCTGGTGGGCTTGGACGATCGTGCTCGCCCGCCCGAGCTCCCTGCAGCGACGCCCGGGCGGCTCAGGGAGGAAGCTCGCCGAATTGTCATCATTTTGCTGCGTTAGCGGCAGAGACCGGGCTCCTCGTAAGGTCGCGCCATGGCAGCGCTCGTGCCCGGCGCATGGTAAATCCTACTTTGAAGCCCATGTTACCTCGAGCTCGGCGAGGCAGTTCAGACTTGACAGCTCCAACTCGGTTTGTTTTCATCTGCTCCAGATCAGCGCGCCCGCGTCAATCCAGCTCGCGAGGACGGCCGTGACGTCCGTGAGGCTTTCGACTGACGTCGCGCGGGGCAGCAGCCGCTGCCCCCTCTTCCCCGATAATTCCTCGAAAACGCAGGGGTTCCGGCCGTCCGGAGCCCGAGCCAGGCGCGCAATCGTCTCTCCCGCACGCGCCGAGCGCGCAGCGCCGACAGGCGCGCAGCGCGATATCAACAGCTCTCTTGCACTCAGGTCGTTGAAATGAACCACAAGCGCTGCCCCCCGGAATCACCTGCCCTCACCATGGGCGCGCTCGCCATGGTTGTCCTCGCCGCCGGTGCCCTCGCCACGGGTGCTCTCGCGTGCTCGCTCATCGTCGAGCACCGGAGCGAGCAATGCAATTCGGACGCGGACTGCGCGCGGGTTGCCGGTGCCGTCTGCAATCTCACGGACGGCATCTGCGTCCCCGCATCGAGCGGACCGGGGGGCGGCGACGACGTTATCCCGGCAGGGTGCACGGCGCCCGATAAGCCGCTCGTGGAGATCACTGGAGATATCACGGAGGGGTTCACGCTCAAATGTGACAAGGACTACCTTCTCAAAGGTCAGGTGAACGTCACGGCTGGGGCGACGCTGACCATCGAGAAGGGCACGACGATCCGTGGCGAGACGAACCCGCAGGTCCCCGCCGCGCTCGTGGTGCACCCCGGCTCCAAGCTCATCGCTGTGGGCACGGAGGACGAGCCCATCGTGTTCACGAGCAACAAACCCGCCGAGGACCGGATGCCCGGAGACTGGGGGGGAGTCATCCTCCTCGGCAACGCGCGGACCAACCACCTGGATGCGAACGGCGCGCAGACCCGGGGCCAGATCGAGGGCCTGACGAGCGGCGGAGAGTACGGAGGGGTCGACGACAACGACACGAGCGGCACGCTCAAGTACGTGCGCATCGAATACTCTGGCGTGAAGCTCGCACCGAACAACGAGATCAATGGACTCACCCTCGGCGGGGTCGGTCGGGGGACAATCATTGATTTCGTCCAGGTGAGGCATGTGTCCGACGACTGCTTCGAGTTCTTCGGAGGCACGGTGAACGCAAAGCACCTCGCTTGTCAGTACAGCGGCGACGACGCCTTCGACTGGGACTACGGCTACCACGGCAAGCTCCAGTTCCTCGTCGCTCAGCAGGACCCGGACGTCGCGGAGGAGACGAACGGGTTCGAGGGGGACAACGACCCGCTCGCGCTCACGCCGGCGCCCGTGCCTCGGAGTGAGCCTACGATCTACAACGCGACGCTCTGCGGGAAAGGCGTGGACGTGAACAAGGAGCAGTACGGCCTCCTCCTTCGCCGGTCGACGAAGGCGAACATCTTCAACACGATCGTCACGGGCTTCGAGTCGGGCCTCGACGTGCGCGACCCGGACACCGCGCCGAGCGTATCGAGCTCGATATTCTTCAATCTGGTGAATGACTTCGCCTTCGCCGAGGCGAGCGACGGGACAGGCATTCTTCAGGACGACGACGACGGCTTCAATGAGGTCGAGTTCCTGAGCGACCCCGACCGAAAGAATCGGGACATGGACCCCGGTATCCAGGACTGCTTCCATCCTTCCGCGCCGGTCTTCGGTCCCACGAAATCCCTGACGGAGAACGCGGCCGAGCCGCCGGACGACTTCTTCGACCCCAGCGCCGCTTTCATAGGTGCGTTCAAGGATGCCGACGACACATGGGCCACGTCGGGGAACTGGGCGGTGTGGAGCCCGAGGTAGCTGGGAGCAGACCCTGGCCAGCACCGCGTTGCCCCGGTTCATCCCTGGTTCCGCGCCCACGATAGGCCCCCGGGGAGGGCGGCTCGGCGATACCTCACGCGAGACCAGGGATGAGCCTTGGCGACGCGTTACTGGCCCGCGCGGCGCTCGAGCCGCGCGGCGAGGCGCTCGCGCTCCTCCGACGCCGCGCCTCCGCGCGCGCGGAGCGCGAGCGCGAGCACGCGCGGGAGATCGAGGGCCGCGCCGCGCGCGCGCATCTCCGCGTACGACCGCTCGTAGCCGCGCGGCACCCGCAGCGACCAGTTGTCGTCGCTCATCGTCCCGGGAGCGTTGTAGACCTCGTTCAACCCGAGCAGATCGGAGAAGAAGACCATCACGTTCGCCGCCTGGCTCGCGAAGAGGTCGGCGAACTTGGCCTGCGCGAGCGCGCGCGGGTCGGACGCGAGCGCGCGCGCGATCGCGCCCTCCTCGGCCGGCGAGGGCGCGAGGCGCGAGGCCAGGTACGCCGCCTGCCGCTCCAGCGCGCCGGTCCGCTCCCACGCGTCGAGGAGCCTCCAGAGCGGCGGCGTGTCGTGGGTCCCCACCATGATCCAGTCGGACGCCGCGGCGTTCTCGCTGCGATAGACGTCCTTCGGGTTGGACAGGTCCGCCTTCTGCGTGACCCGGAAGCGCCCCAGCCCGTGCCGCTCGAGGACGGCCCTGAGCGGGAACGGGAGCGTGCTCAGGACCTCGCACACGATGTCGGTCGTCGCGCGCCCGCGCGCCTCCGCGCAGCTCGCGATCGTGTCGAAGATCACGCTGTAGCGCCCGACCTGCTCCGGAGACAGCGAGGAGACCCAGTCGTCGGCATACCGGGGCACGGCGCGGTTCAGCTGCGCGGGAGAGACGATGGCGTAGCGGGCGAGCAGCGGGTGATCCGGCAGATCGGGCGACGAGAAGAGCCGCGCCCCGCCCTGCACCGCGCGGAGCGGATCGGGGGCATCGGCGGCATAGACCCACGGGCAGACGAGGCCGTGCGGGTGATCGAGGCGCACGCCGTCGAACTCGTCGAACATCTTGTCCATCCGCGCCCGCACGAGCGCGAGCGCGCCAGACGAGGCGTCCGTGTACTGCGCAGGATCCAGGACAGGGTAGTTCCACACCTGACCTTCCGGGTTGGTCCGGCTCGGCGGCGCGCCCATCAGATACCCCTTCAGGAAGACCGATTGATGGGCCCAGGCATCCTGAGGCGAATACCCGATCTGCAGGTCGCCGTAGAGCTTGAGCCCGAGCTCGGCCGTCACGCCCCGGAGCGCCGCGTGCTGCTCGTGCGCGAGGAGCTGGCAGAAGGCGTAGAACTCGATGTCGTCGCGGTACCGCTCGAGGAGCTCTCTCCTGCGCTCCTCGCAGGCGACCACCTCGCCTGGGCCGGGCGCCCAGAGGCGGCGATCCAGATCCGGCTCGCCAGACCAGCCATGAAACCAGCTGCTCCGGTGCTCGTCGCAGAGAGGGCCATACAGAGCATCCCGCTCGATCCACGCCGCGTTCCGCTTCCTGAACGCGTCGAGGCGGGCGGCGAGGCCCTCTAGGTCGCCGCGCCGCCGCCTGTCGGTGAACGACGCGAACGCCTCCCGCAGCGCGGCGCGCTGCGCGCGGTACGCATAGCCGTGCAGCGCGCGCCCCTCGCGGCCGCCGGGCTTGCCGGCGACGATCTTCGTCACCGACTCGGGACGGAGGAGCGCGCCCCACGGGCCGTCCTCCGCCAGCCGGGCGAGCGCGATCGAGAGCGTGCTCCGCGAGAAGATGGTGCCGTCGTACGGAGACGCGTTGTCGGCCGACGTCTCGCCCTGGGGCCCGAGCTGGATGCCGTTGAAGCCGAGATCGCGCGCGAACCGGAGGAAGCGGCGCCCCCCCTCGGTGTAAGGAGACCCGCGCCCGGTGTCCTCCGCGTCCTCGGACGGAAAGCTCGGATCGTGGATCGCGAGCACCAGGTTGCGGATGCCCAGCAGCTGCAATGCGGCCCTGACGAGCTCCCGCTCGTCGTCATCTCCGCGAGCCTGGGCCGGCGCCGCGGTGCCCCTGTCGTTCCCGACGTCGTTCATCGCGGTAGGTATAGCGATGAAGGGATCGGCCCGCCAAGACGCGAAAAGAGAAGACAATTCTGCCTCAGTGAGGTGACTACACCGCTGTACGGGGAGCCCCGATGGCGCCTGTCACGCCCCGAGGCGCGTGCCCGCCGCGACTCCCGAGGTCGTGCCCGCGGCCTCCGCCGTCGGGAGCGTGAAGAAGAACGTGCTCCCCTCCCCGACCTTGCTCTCGACCCAGATCCGACCGCCGTGGACCTCCACGAGCGCCTTCGCGATCGAGAGGCCGAGCCCCGTGCCCTTGTGGGCGGTCTCCTTCGCCTGCCAGTAACGCTCGAAGATCCTCGCCCGCTGATCCTCCGGGATGCCCGGGCCGGTGTCGCGCACCGAGAGCCGCACCTCCCGGCCCCACGGCTCGGCGCGGATCGCGACCTCGCCGCCCGCGGGCGTGAACTTGATCGCGTTGCCGACGAGGTTGGCGATGACCTGCAGGACCCGCTCGCGGTCGCAGAGCGCCCGCTCGACGCCGAGCTCGATGCCCTGCTCGAGGCGCAGCGACTTCTCCGCCGCCTCTTCCCGCAGGAGCTCGATGGCGTCGCTCAGCAGGCCGGCGACGTCGTGCGGCACCGGCTGGATCCGGATGTGGCCGCCGTCGAGCTTCGCCAGGTCGAGCAGATCGCGGATGAGGCGGTTCATGCGATCGGCCGACTTCTGGATGCGCTCGACAGGGCGCCGCAGCTCGGCCGCCTCGTCCGAGCTCGGCAGCTTCCGGCGCAGGAGGCTCGTGTTCATGACGATCGTCGCGAGCGGGCTCTTGAGATCGTGCGACACCACCGCCACGAGCTCCTCCCGCGCGCGGATCGCCCGCTGCGCGCTCTCGTAGAGCCGCGCGTTGTCGATCGCCAGCGCGGCCCTCCGCCCGAGCTCCTCGGCGAGCGCCCGGTCCTCCGCGCCATACAGCAGATCGTCGCGACCCGAGGCGATGGTGAGCACGCCGAGCATCGTGCCGCGGGTGACGAGCGGCACGGCGATGTAGCGCCGGAGCCCGAGCTCCTTGAGGAGCGCCTCGCTGGCGGACACGGGCGGCTCGCTGTCGCCCGCGTCCGGCGACCGCGCCGCGTCGGGCGCGCCGGCGACATCGCAGAGCACCGCCTCGCCGGTCGCCAGCACGCGCGCGACGCCGGCCGGGAGGACCGAGTCCATCGGCGTCTGGCCCTGCAGGAGGCGCGCGAGCTCGCTCTTCTGAGGGTCGGCGTGGACGACGACCGCGCGCCGGAGCATCGCCTCGCGCTCCATCATGTCGACCATGCACCAGTCCGCGACGAACGGGACCGGCAGGCGCGCGACGCGCACCAGGGTCGCCTCGTAGTTCAGCGAGCTGGAGAGCAGCCGGCTCGCCTCCGAGAGGAACGCCGCGCGGCGCTGCGCCGCCTCCGCGGCCGCGCGCCCCGCCTCCGCGGCGGCGAGGTGCCGCGCCCGCTCGCGCTCGTTCTCGAGCATGCGGGCGTAGAGCAGCCGGTGCACGAGCGCCGTGCGGAAGGTCCCCGCGAGCCGGCGCATCATGCCTCGGTACCGCGGCGCGAACGGCGGCTCGCCCTCGAAGCAGAGGAGGAGGCTGGAGGCGCCGCTGTCGCCCTGCCCCTCGAGCGAGAAGTGCCAGGTCACGAGCCCGGGCCGGGCGAGCTCGGGGTACGGCAGGTGGAGGCCCTCTCCCTCGCCCTGCAAGGCGCCCGGCTCGGACGGCGACCGCGGGGGGATGGGCAGCGCGCGCGAGCTCGCCGACAGCCCCGCGGCGTCGAGGAGCCGAGGGGCGCGCGGCGTCGGCTCGACGAGCACGAGCACCGCGACGCAGCTCAGCCGCTCGGCGAGGCGCTCCAGGAAGAGCGCCATCGACTGGCGTGGATCGAAGAGGTCGAGCGCTGCGACCGTGAGCTCCTGGAGGACGCTGAGGAGCGCCAGCCGTTCCTCCTGGATCTCGTGATCTTCATCGCTCGCCATGGGCAGGGCTCCAGCCGCTCCGGCGCTCAGGCCCCCAGCGCGAGCACGACAGCGGTCTTGTTGTGGAACTGCGGCACCCCCCGGCCGAGCGCACCCACCTCGCCGAAGGTCAGACAGCCCATCACCGGGACGCTCTGGCCGAGCTCGTGCTCGAAGGTGGTCAGCTCGTCGCGCACCGTGTCGCCGAGCATCATGCACCGCGAGATGCAGTCGAAGACGAACGCGCCGGCGATCGGCCCGGCCACCGCGTCGCGCGCGGTGGTCGCGGCCTCGCGCGCGGCGCTGACGAGGCCGATGGGGTCGCCCTCCATGACGCGGATGAGGCACCCGTCCGGGACCTCGCCGACGCAGTAGAGCCCGCCCGGCGTGACCACGCGCAGCGGATCGCGGATGACGTGCTCGCCGTCCGCCTGCGGGATGCCGAGCGGGTGGGTCATCGCGAAGGTCGCGAAGCCATCGAGGTTCACCTGGTCTCCCCTCGCCCGCGCGGTGCGCTGGTAGACGGAGAAGGCGCCCTCGAACTCGAGCTCCGCGACGACCGTGCCCTCGGCGCGGGTGACCATCGTCGGCGGGCCGTAGGGCCGGAAGCCGTGGCGGATGCCGGTGGCCATGCGGGCGGGCGAGTCGATCGCGACAACGACGACGCTGTCCGAGTAGGCGCGGCCGCCCGCGAACTGCGCGGTGCGCACGAAGCGGAGGTTGTCGCCCGCGCCGCCGCCGGCCCAGACGACCCCCGTCCCGCCGACCTCGACCGCGCCGCGCACGACATCGGCCGCGTTGCCCGTGAGCGCGTCCGGCAGCACGATGAGCGCGCGGCTCCACCCCGGTGCGGCGGACGAGGGGAACCCCTCGAGCGCGCGCGAGGCGGCGAGAACGCCGGCGCGCCGCCCGTCCTGGCTCACCGGCTGCGCGACGCCGACGCCGACGCGCACCGCCTCCGAGGAGACGAGCCCCACGACGAGCCCCTGCCGGAGCAGACGGCTGCCCGCGAAGACCCCCGCCGTGCAGCACCCCGCCCAGGGGACCCCGGGCAGCTCGCTGGTCATGGCCGCGGCGAGCGCGTCGGCGTCGTACTGATCCGTCGACAGGACGAGCGCGAAGGCGGGGCGCGCCGGTGCGGGCGGCGATGCCGGTCCGGGCGGCGTTGAAGCGTGCGCGGAGCGCGCCGACTGCGCCGATTCACGGAGCGCCGCCGCAACAGACTCGGCCGCAGCCTTCCTCGGATCAGCCGTGGAGCTCGCCCCGACAAACACCTGTGTAGTCATATCCTCTTTCCCCCCCTCAGAATTCAGGCACCCGCGTTATACTGGAGATTCGCCCGCTCGTCACGGCGCGTGGTTTTCCTGTCTTGTCGTCCGTACAGGGCGCTCCCTACGATCAAGCGACTCACGATTTTCCACGGCCGGCGCTCCCGGGGCGAAAAGCCGGACAGAGCCGCGGCGGGGCTGCGAAGAGGAGACCTGCGGAGGAGAGAGAGACGCCCCGAGCCCGAGGACGCAGAATCCTTATCCTTCAATAAGATAAAGTGCGCCGCAAGCTCGCCTGGAACGGCGAGCCGCGCGCTCGAGGCGATCGCATCGAGCGCGAAGAAGTCATGAGGGTGTTGCCCAGCACGCCGGACGACGCGGCGCACCACACGGGCAACACGGGATCATGCGGATTCGCGACGGGGCCTTCATGCCCAAGGCGGAATCACACCGACTCGCCAGAGCGCAGCCGGGCGAGGTGTGGTGGAGCCGCCTGACGAACGACGCCAGCGCAGGGCTCCGCCGCCAACAGGACGTTCAGGCAGGATCAGGGATCTGCCAACAACAGCGCGTAGGTCAGAGGGTGCCAGAACCCGCCATCTTCCGTCCCTGGAGCAGCCCCGACGGCGACGAGAACGAACCCCAGTCCATTCGTGACGCTGGTCGCCGTCACGTCGCTGCTCGCCAGGATCTCCCGCATCGGCACGGAGGACGTCAGCTTGAGGTCGGCGGGGGCGTAGGTCTCGACGGTGGCCTCCTCGAGCGCGCCGAGGTTGTCCCGCTCGAGCCCGGTGAACGGCGGGAACGGCGCGACCGCCCCGTACGAGAGGTCGTGCGCGAGGAACACCCCGCTCGCCGCGTCGATCCCGGGCGTGAGGTGCACGTCGATCACCGGCGTCGCCACGCTCGCATGCGCTACCTGCAGCGCGACCCGCCCGAAGACCGTACGCCGCGACATGGCGGCCGCCACCAGGCCGGCGGTCGGCGTGTCGATCGTGTAGGCGTCGCCGCAGCCCTGCTTCTCGTCGGCGTGGGTGTGCCCCTCGCCGCCGAGGCAGCCGGTGGCGACGAGGAGCAGGCTCTTCTCCTCGGTGAACACCGGCGCCGGCACCACGGGGAGCGCCGCGGCCACGATCGGGGCGGCGGGCTCCGCCGCGAGCGCGAGGATCTCGGCGCAGTCGAGCCCGCCGATCGCGCCGAGGTCGCCGGCGACGACGTGCGCGCGCACGCTCGTCCCCTCGGGGATCGCCGCGTCGAGCGGCTCGATCACCCGAGCCCGGGCGAACGCGAGGCCCGCGCCGTCGCTCGGCCAGGGGTCCACGCCGGCGCCGGTGCCGTCGGGGTAGGCGAGGAAGCAGAAGCGGACCGCGTCGTGATCGACGACGCCGTTCACCACCGTGAGCTTCGTCGGCCCCGGCGGCTCGACGACGTCGCCGCCGCCCGCGCCCGACGTCGTGGTGCTGCTCGAGGTGGCGCCCGGACCGCCGCCGGTGCCGGACGTGCTCGCCGCGCCCGGCGGGTCCCTGCCGAGGAGGTCGTGGTCCTGCGAGCAGCCGGCTTCGACGAGCGCGGCGAGCAGCGTCCCCGCGAGGCAGGCCCAGCCGAGCGAACGAACACGGTGCAGCACGCTGCGAGCTTACCGTGCTAGGCGGGGTCGATGCGGGTCCATCTCACCGCGACAGCCGCCGCAGCCGTCCGCCGAGGCCACCCGTGGGTGTACCGAGACGGCATCGCGGGCGGCGGGAACGCGGTCCAGCGCGGCGAGCGCAGGCGCGGCGAGCGCGCGCCCCGCGGCGGCGGCGCGGCCACTTCGGGCGACGTGGCCGCTTCGGGCGACGTGGTCGAGCTGTCGGCCGAGGGCGCGCCGTTCCTCGGGCGAGGGCTCTGGGACGCCGAGTCGGCGATCGCCGTCCGCGTCTTCCAGCGCACGCAGGCGCCGCCGCTCGACGAGCGCGCCCTCGCGGAGCGGCTCGAGCGCGCCTTCGCCCTGCGCGACGGCTGGTTCGCCGGCCGCGACACGACCGCCTACCGCCTGTGCAACGGCGAGGGGGACCGGGTGCCCTCGCTCGTCATCGACCGGTACGACCGCGCCGCGGTGGTCCGCCTCGACGGCGGCATGCTCGCGCCGTGGCTCGATCGCCTGCTCCCGCACCTCGCGCGCGCGCTCGGCGCCCGCGGCGTGCGCTCGATCGGCCTGCGCGCGCGCGCGCAGGCGGCGAGCGGCGATGCGGAGGGGAAGAAGCTCGCGCACCTGCACGGGCCGCCGCTGCCAGATCGCCTCTTCGTGAGGGAGACCGGGGTGGCGATGGAGGTCGACCTCGCGCGCGGCCAGAAGACAGGGGCGTTCCTCGACCAGCGCGACAACCGCGCCCGCGTGCGCGCGCTCGCGGCCGGGCGCCGGCGCGTCCTGAACCTGTTCAGCTACGCGGGGGGCTTCTCGGTGGCCGCGGCGCTCGGCGGCGCTGGCCGGGTCACGTCGGTCGACTCGGCGTCGGCCGCGCACGCGTCCGCCCAGCGCACGTTCCGGGAGAACGGCGTGGATCCGGCGGCGCACGAGTTCGTGACCGCGGACGCGTTCGACTTCCTCGAGAAGGCCCACGCGCGCGGCGACCGCTACGACCTCATCATCTCCGATCCGCCGAGCTTCGCGCCGAGCGAGCGCGCCAAGCCGCGCGCGCTCGGCGCCTACCGGCGGCTGCACACGGCGGTCGCGCGCGTGCTCGATCGCGGCGGCGTGCTGTGCGCGGCGTCGTGCTCGAGCCACATCACTGCGGAGGACTTCCTGGCCACGCTGGACGACGCGACGCTGGAGCGGGACGACCTGCGGGTCCGGGCGGTCCACGGGCAGCCGGAGGACCACCCGACGCTGCCGGCGTGGTGGGAGGGGCGGTACCTCAAGTTCGTGGTGCTGGAGTGAGCGGCGCCGCGGCGCGCCGTCTCCCCAGCAGAAAAGCGGCCAGCGCCTCCGCCTTCGGCGCGAGGGTCTTCACCTCGATGAGCTCGTCCTTCGTGTGGAAGCCGCTCCCCCGCGGCCCCAGGCCGTCGATCGACGGGATCCCGATATCGGCCGTCGAGCTCGCGTCGGACCCGCCGCCGATGAGGGGCGCCTCGGCGTCGCCGAGCCCCGCCGCCCGCGCGCACGCCGCGTACTCCCGGCAGAGCGCTGCGCTCGCCTCGGTCCGCACGAGCGGCGATCGCGCGATCTCGCCGTCCACCTGCACGGCGGTGCCGGGCACCTCGACGGCCGCCTCGTGCGCGGCCGCGGAGAGCGCCGACAGGATCGCCTCGCCGTCTGCGTGGCTCACGAAGCGGAAGTCGACCGCCGCCTCCGCCGCGTCGGGCACCGTGTTCCTGCCCTGCCCGCCGCTCACCTTGCCGACGTTGACCGTCACCCCCCGCGCGTAGTCGGTGAGCCGCTGCGCCCAGTCGATGAAGCGCGCGAGCGCCCAGATCGCGTTCGCGCCCTGCTGGTGCGCGTTGCCGGCGTGCGCCGCCTTGCCCGTGGCCCTCACGGTCGCGTTCCCGGTGCCCCGGCGCGCCGTGATGATCCTGTCTCCCTCGCGCCCCGCCTCGAACACGAGCGCGCACGCCGCACCCGCGAGCTCGCGCTGGAGCAGCGGGCGACCCTCGGGCGACCCGACCTCCTCGTCCGACACGATCGCGAGCCGCAACGGGATCTCCGGCAGCGCGCCGATCGCCCCGAGCGCCCGGAGCGCCTCGATGATCACCACGATCCCGCCCTTCATGTCGAGCACGCCGGGCCCGCGCGCGAGCTCCCCGTCGAGGCGGAACCCCTCGAAGGTCCCCGGCGGGAACACCGTGTCGAGGTGCGCGACGAGGGCGACGTGCCCCGCCGGCGAGGCCTCCGCCGCCTCGCTCTCGATCACCCAGTGCGCCGCGAACCGCGCGCTGGCGAGCCGCCGCGCGCGCAGGCCGGGGATCGTCGAGAGCTCGCTCGCGATGACCTCGCCCACCGCGTCGCCGCCGCGCGGGTTGTCCGTGAACGAGTTGAGGTTCACGAGCCGCTCGAGGAGCTCGAGCATCGGCTCCGTGCGGCTGGACAGCGCCTGTCGGAGGGCCTGGATCACCGCGCCAGCATGCCACGGAAGCCACGGCAGGCCGAGCGCCCCCGCCCCGCGACGAGCCCGCATGAGCCGACCGCGGGCACGCAGCCAGCGACCTCTGCCCTGGCCGCTGCAGAAGTGGTACGTGTCCCCTCATGAAAGGTTCCAGAGCAGCGCGGAGGCACCCGTGACAGCGTCGGAAGGACCGCTCGTCATCAAGCTCGGCGGCGAGGTCGTGGGCAGCCCTGCCCTCGCCGTCCTCGCCAGCGATCTCGCGGCGCTCAGCCGCGCGGGCACGCGCGCCGTCGTCGTTCACGGCGGCGGCGCGCAGGCCACGCGGCTGCAGGAGCGGCTCGGCATCCCCGTCCGGCAGGTGGCGGGCCAGCGCGTCACCGACGCGGAAACGCTCGACGTCATGAAGATGGTCGTCGCCGGCAAGCTCAACGTCGACCTGTGCGCCGCGCTCCTCGCGGCGGGCGCGCGGCCCGTCGGGCTCCACGGCGCGAGCGGGCCCGCCCTCTCGGCCGTCAAGCGGCCGCCGAAGGTCCACGCCAGCGTCGGGCCCGAGCCGGTGGACCTCGGCCTGGTCGGCGACATCACGGGCGTCGACCGCGGGTTGCTCGAGCTGCTCGGGCGCGGCGGGTACGTGCCCGTGCTCGCCTGCCTCGGCGCCGGCGCGGACGGGCAGGTCTACAACATCAACGCCGACACAGTCGCCAACCGCGTCGCCATCGAGCTCGGCGCCGCGGGGCTCTTCCTCGTGAGCGACGTGCCCGGCGTGCTGCGCGATGTCGCCGATCCCGCCTCGCGCATCCCGAGCCTCACGATCGACGAGGGGCGCGCGCTCATCGCGAGCGGCGCCGTCACGCGCGGGATGATCCCGAAGCTCGAGGAGTCGTTCGCCGCGCTCGCGGAGGGCGTCCGCCGCATCCACATCCTGGGCCGCCTGCGCCCGGGCGACCTCGCGCGCGAGGCGAGCGCGCCGGGCTCCATCGGCACGGTGCTCGTCCCCTGAGCCGCCCGGCCGGCCTCGCCCGGGCCGGCCGCGCGCCGTATGCTCCTCGACGATGATGGACGCCCTCCGAGCAGCGCTCTCGTTCGTGCAGGCGCATCGCGAGCAGATCGCGATCGGCGCGGGCGTGGGCCTCCTCAGCTTCGTCGGGGGCATGGCGCTTGTCGCGGTCGTGCTCGTACGGATGCCGGAGGACTACCTGGAGAAGGAGGAAGAGGAGCCCTTCCTGCCGGAGCGCCCGGCCTGGATGCGCGTGGCGGCGCGCATCGGGAAGAACTTGCTCGGCGTCCTCGCCGTGGCGCTCGGGGTCATGCTCTCGCTGCCCGGCATACCGGGCCCGGGCGCGCTGGTGATCCTGATCGGGGTGATGCTCCTCGACATCCCCGGCAAGCGGCGCCTGGAGCGGCGGCTCCTCGGCGCGCCGAAGATGCGCTCCTTCGCCGATCGCGTGCGCGCCCGCTTCGGCCGCCCTCCCCTGCGCGCTCCGGCGGGCTCCCGGGGGTCGTCGCCCCCCGGCGGACGCTAGAACACGGATCACGTTGATCGAGAGAGAAATGAACCGCCAAGGCACCAAGATAATGTTCTTTTCTTGGCGTCCTTGGCGCCTTGGCGGCTCGAAAGTCTGCTCTCCTCTGGCGGTTTCAACCCGTTTGTCGCTCTAGGAGCGCCCGCGCTCGCTGACGAGCGCTGAGTGCCCGAGCTCACCGTCGAGCGCCGAGCGCCCGCTTCACCCGACTAGCGCCGAGCGCCCGCCTCGACCGGCGAGCGCTGCGCGCCGGTCGCGTCCTCCGCGCGCCCCGCAGGGCCCGCCGGCGGCTTCCGCGCGCGCAGCCGGAGGTGCCACGCGAAGAGCGCCGCGGCGATCGCGAGCGCGATCCCCGCCGAGACCCACTCGCGCGGCGCGAGCAGGATGCAGCCGGCCACGAAGGCGCAGGTCGCGAGCGCAAGGCGCTCTTCCGCGTCGGGCATCCAGGGCACCTCACCGCATGGTTACCGCCCCGCGCGCCGCGCATCAAGCGCCGCGCGTGGTCTCCGCGACAGCCGGCGCCCGCCCGTCGGACCCGTGGTCGCCTCGTGCGGCGCCCGCGCGGTTGCGGTAGGTAGGTTCGACAGCGGCGAGCGCTCTGCTCGCGCAGGATCGATCTCGACGCCCTATGAACGCAAAAGACGATCGCGACGAGAGCGAGCCCGAGGGCGCGCTCCGGAACGAGGACCCCAGCGAGCGCCGCGGAGCAGGCGGCAAGGCCGCCGCCGCGAAGGGCGCGGGCGCAGGCGAGGACGCGCCCGCGGACGACCGCGCCCCGGCGGACGACGACGGCGACGGCGCCGCAGCGGAGGACGGCGCCGCGGCGGAGGACGACGACGCGGACGACGCCGACGACGCCGAGGAGCCGGCGCCCGCCGAGCGCCCGCGCGCCCCGTCGATGTGGGACATCCTCCGGGACAGCTTCTTCACGTTCGACCGCCGGACGCTCGGCTTCACGCGCATCCTGCTCGGCTTCTTCCTCATCGGCGATCTCTTCCGCCGCTCGTGGGCGTGGAGCGACATGTTCGCGGACATCGGCGTCCTGCCGAACCACGTGAACCTCTGGCGCCCGCAGGGCGGCGGCAACTTCTCGCTCGTCAACGCCTTCTCCACGCCGGGCGAGCTCTGGGTGCTCTGGGTCGTGATCTTCGCGACCTACGTCTGCCTGCTCATCGGCTGGAAGACGAAGCTCATGCAGGTGCTCTCGCTCGTGTTCGTCACGAGCATGAACGGGCGCGTCCTGCTCATCGAGAACGGCGGCTACGTCGTCCACAACCTGCTCCTGCTCTGGACGTGCTTCCTGCCGATGGGCGATCGCTTCTCGCTCGACGCGCTCCTCGCCTCGATGAAGCGGAGCCGCGAGCGGACCGCCGACGATCTGAACGACCGCACCACGATCGACGACCCGCTCAAGCCGGACAGCCACGTGACCGTCCTCGGGCCCGTCCTGCTGATCCAGATCGCGGCGATCTACTTCTTCAACGTGGTGCACAAGACCGGCCCCGCCTGGAAGAACGGGACCGCGATCCACTACGTGCTCTACGTCGACCGGATGGTGACGCCCATCGTGGCGGACATCCGCGACTACGCGCCGAACTTCCTCATCCTGTTCATGACCAAGATGGTCATCTCCTTCGAGGCGGCCATCCCTGTGTGCCTCCTTTCGCCGGTCGGCCGCGCCTGGGCGCGCCGGCTCACGATGGTGATGATGAACGTGCTCCACATCGGCTTCGGCATGACGTTCGTGCTGGGGCCGTTCGCGTGGGCGCTCTGCGTGATGTCGACGCTCCTCTTCGGCCGCGAGGACTGGGAGATCGCCGCGCGCACGATGCGGCGCGTGCACCGGGCCCGGGTCGTGCTCTACGACCCGCGCTCGCCGGGCGCCGTCCTCGCCTGCCGCGTGCTGAAGCGGATGGACCGGTTCGGGCTGCTCACCTTCGAGGCGTCGAGCTCCGCGGCGCACGGGCTCTCGGTGCGGCGCCCCGACGGCGCGCTGTCCGCGGGCGCCGAGGCGCTCGCGGACATCGTCGCGGCCATCCCGCTCGGCCCCACGGTGGCGTGGGCGCTCCGCCTGCCGCTCGTGCGCGACGCGGTGACGGCGGCGATGGCGGCGGCGCACCGGCGCAGCCTGGGCCGGGCGCTCGGCGTGCGGATCCCGGAGCGCTCGGAGGTCGCGCCGCCGCCGGCGCCGCTCCGGCTCTGGGGCCGGAAGGGGCTCGTCGCGCTGCGCGAGATCGGCGTCCTCGTGATGTTCGTCGGCGCGGTCAACCAGGCGGCGGTCGAGCTCTGGGTCATCAAGAACCGCTGGAAGGTGCCTCACCCCGAGCCGACGCGGGTCCTCGCGCAGAAGCTCCGGTTCCTCCAGGGCTGGTTCATGTTCTCCCCCAACCCGGTGATGGACGACGGGACGATCGTCGTCGACGCCGTCACGGTCGACGGCCGCCATATCGATCCCTTCACGGGCAAGCCGCCGAACTTCGACCTCCTGCACGCGCAGAGCTTCGGATACACGCAGATCTGGTGCGACTACTTCGCGCGCATCAAGCTGCCGGCCAACACCTCGTACCGGGACGCGATGAAGGAGTACATGTACCGCTACCCCGAGCGGACGGGCCGGCCCGAGGACGCGATCGTCTCCGGGGACGTGTACTGGGTGAAGGACTGGAACCCGAAGTGGGGCAGCACGGAGAGCTACGGGGAGGAGCGCGAGAAGCTCTTCTCGTTCCAGAACCCGAAGGCCCAGGCGCGCGCCGAGGCCGAGCCGCCCTTCGTGCCCGGAGCGCCCGGGCAGCCGGACCAGAGCCCAGCGAACTAGGCGAAGCCTGGACCAGCGCGGACGCGGCAGGCAGCAAAACGCCCGCGAACATCGACGAGGCGGACGAAATCGAGGGTGCCGGACGGAAAACGCGATCTGCGCTTGACAGCCGCCCCGCGGCGAGTAGAGTCCGCGCTCTCGAAAGCGAGGGCCTGTAGCTCAGTTGGGAGAGCGCTAGAATCGCACTCTAGAGGTCGCAGGTTCGATCCCTGTCAGGTCCACCCTCGAAGTTGTCAAAGTCTCTTTCTTAAGCAATTTCGCTTCATTTCGTCGCGGCGCGACAGCGGGCGTTGGCCTCGGCGCCTGGCGGTCCACGGGCAGCGTTCGAGCTCTGCGTTGAGCTCACGCTGTGGCGCGAGCTGACCCGCCATCGAGTCGCCGCGCCTCTGGTGACCCCCCGGCGGAGCGGCGTGCTGCACACGCTGGGGCATGCTCCGGCACGGCAGCAACGAGCCCTCGGGGCCGCACCGGCGCGCTGCGCGGGTGCTCGCGGCCTGCAGGGACTCGAGGGCTGCGGGGCCGCGCCGCCGAGCGCGGCGTGGCGCGCTGCACGGGAGTCGCCGCCTACGCGGCCCAACGGCAACCCGCACCGGCGCGCTCGGGGATCACACGGGGCGCGACGGCACGGACAGCCGGTGTGCCAGCCGTACCCGCGCCTCCGTGCTGCCCGCGGCGCGCGTCTCGTCCAGGTGAGGGAGGAGCGGGATCGCTCACTCGTCGATCGGCTCGAAATCGGCCTTGGTCGCGCCGCAATCCGGGCAAATCCAGGTGTCAGGCAGATGCTCGAACAGCGTCCCCGGCGCGATGCCGGTGTCAGGGTCGCCGACCGCCGGGTCGTAGATGAAATCGCAGACCAGGCACCGATATTTCTTCATCCGTGATTCTCCTCAGGGCTTGGCGAGCCGCGCACGACGCTACCACAAGGGCGGACACCGCCGAGGGCGAACCTGCCGCACCGCCGCCCCCGCAGAGCATCGACGAGGTCGGCCCGCGGCGCTCCCGACTGCGGAAGGCCGAGGCCGCGGTGGCGCGCCCTCAGGGCCGCGCCGGCGCGCCGCGCACCGCGAGCTGCTTCTTGCGCAGCGCGCGCGCGATCGGCCGGTAGACGAGCCGGAGGAGCCAGCGCGGGCAGACGACGCCGAGGTACACGACGAGCCACGCCACCACCCCGGGCACCACGAGCGCGCGATCCCGGTCGATCGCGCGGACGAGCGAGCGCGCGCAGCGCTCCGGGGAGATCGACAGGAGCGCGGGAGGCTCGAGGCCCGTGAAGTTGCCGGCCACGTCGTTGAACTCGGTCTGCACCGGCCCCGGACAGACCTGCGTCACCCGCACGCCGGTGCCCGCGAGGTCCAGGCGGAGGGCTTCGGTAAAGCTCGTGACGAAGTGCTTCGTGCCGACGTACGACGCCATCCCCGGCCCGAACGTGAGCCCGAAGCCGGAGCTCACGTTCGCGATCGCGCCGCGCCCGCGCGACGCCATCGGGCCGACGAGCCGGTGCGTGAGGTACGCGAGGCTCGTCACGTTCAGCGCGATCATCTGCTCGGTGCGCGACCACTCGGAGAGGTCGAACGCGCCTATATCGCCGAAGCCCGCGTTGTTCACGAGGACGTCGATGTGACCTACCTCGGCCGCGACGGCGCCGAGCATCGCGTCGACCGCCGCCCGATCCGTTACATCGCAGCCGAAGACGAGCACGGCGAGCGCGGGGCGCGCCGCGGCGAGCTCGGCGCGCAGCGCCTCCAGGCGATCCTTCCGGCGCGCCACCAGCACGAGCGCCCGGGCGCGGCGGGCGAGCTCGTGCGCCAGCGCGCGGCCGATGCCGGACGACGCGCCGGTGATGAGGACGACCCCGCTGTCGATGGGCGACTCCACGGCGCAAGGGTTGCCCAGCGCCCCCCGGGCACGCAAGGGGCCCCCTCGCCCGGCGACCCCCGCCTCGCCGGCCGTCACGCGCCGCGCACCGCGCGCACCGGAGCGCTCGCGGCGGGAAAGCAGGGCGATACGGGAACGCGCACCCCGGGGGTAAATGGGCGCTCGGGAGGCAGCTCGGCATCCATTGCGCTACCTTCGAGACCAGGAGTCGCACCCCCCGGTAACACGCATCACCCGGCCAGCCGCCCTCCGCGAGGACCGCCGCGCAGCGCGCCTGACGGCCAGCGAACGCGGCGGCGCGGTGCGGCGCGGCGGCGGAGGCGGCGCGGCGGCGCGGCGGCACGCGTTGACGTTCAGGGCGGCTCTCTCTACCGTGGACCGCGTCCTCACGAGCCAGGAGACATCATGCGTTGGCCCTCATCTCTCATCAGTGTGCTCCTCGTCGCCGCCGGGCTGGGCGCGTGCGATCGGTCGCCGGAGTACGAGTATCAGGCCCCCACGGCCTCGACCACGGGCAAGCCCGCCGCGACCTCGACGGGAGCGGGCGAGGTGAAGCCGCTCGTCTTCGATCCGAACGACGTCAAGTCCTTCAAGGTCCTCCCCGCCAAGTTCGAGTACGACAAGAACCCGATCACCGATGAGAAGGTGACCCTGGGGCGGATGCTCTGGTACGAGACGCGCCTCTCGAAGAACCACGATATCTCCTGCAACTCGTGTCATGACCTCTCGAATTACGGGGTCGACAACAAGTCCTTCTCGTCCGGACACAAGGGCCAGCTCGGCGGCCGGAACTCGCCTTCCGCGTACAACGCGGGCCACCACATCGCGCAGTTCTGGGACGGCCGCGCGGCCACGCTCGAGGACCAGGCCAAGGGACCTATCCTGAACCCCGTCGAGATGGCCATGCCGGACGAGAAGCGGGTCATCACGACGCTCAAGTCGATCCCCGAGTACGCGAAGCTCTTCAAGGCCGCTTTCCCCGACGACAAGGAGCCGATCACCTACGACAACATGGCCAAGGCGATCGGCGCGTTCGAGCGCGGCCTGGTCACGCCGTCGCGCTTCGACAAGTACCTCGACGGCGACGACAAGGCGCTCACCGCCGAGGAGAAGGTCGGGTTCCACAAGTTCATCTCGCTCGGCTGCCCGACCTGCCACACGGGCGTCGCCGTCGGCGGCTCGACGTTCCAGAAGCTCGGCCTCGTGAAGGAGTGGACCGGCCTCAAGGACAACGGGCGCTTCGACCACACGAAGAACGAGAAGGACAAGTTCTTCTTCCGCGTCCCGAGCCTCCGGAACGTCGAGAAGACCTTCCCCTACTTCCACGACGGCTCGCTCGCGACGCTCGACGAGACCGTGACGAAGATGGCGTGGCACCAGCTCGGCGTGGAGGCCAAGCCCGAGGAGGTGAAGGCGGTCGTCGCCTTCCTGAAGGCGCTCACCGGCGACCTCCCGACCGAGTACATCAAGAAGCCCGAGCTGCCCTCGAGCACGCCCGCCACGCCCAAGGCCGACCCCACGTGAGCTGATCCGATTGCGCCGAGAGGGCGGATCAGGTCTGCTCCGCCCCCTCGGATGAGCACGACCTCCGGCGACGACGGACGATCCGCGCCCGCTCCTGAGGACGGAGCGGGCGCCGGCGAGGCGGCCGCTCCCGATGGCGCCGCGGGCGCCGGCGAGGCGGCCGCTCCCGATGGCGCCGCGGGCGCCGGCGAGGCGGGCGACGAGCAGGACGGAGCAGCGGGCGCGCGCGAGGGGAGCACCGCGCGGGCGCTCGTCTTCGTGCGCGAGCGGTTCGACGGCGCGTGCCTCGCCTTCCCGCTCGCGGCGCCGACCGCCGCGAGCTTCGGCCGCGACGAGGACGTCCTCGTCGAGCAGCAGCTCTTCCTGCGCGAGCACGCGGCGCGCGCCCAGCCCGAGGCGATCTCCCGGCTCTCGTTCCCGCAGGGGACAGAGCTCCTCTCCGTGGACGTCGCGGTCCCGCGCGACGACCTGCCTCGCAAGCTGCGGCGCGAGGTGCCCGTGAGCTTCCCCTGCGTCGTCGTGCCCGCCGGCGAGCGGGCGGCGCGGACGGCCCAGGCGACGCGGACGGCGCCGGCGCGCGGCGAGCACGACGCGTGGGTGCTCGTGCCGAGCCTCGGCCACGCGTTCTACGTGGAGGCGGGCGAGCCGATCGAGCCGGCGATCCGGCACGAGGTTCGCCGGCTCCTCGCCTCGCAGAACCTGTCGACGTGGGAGCACCTGGGGCTGCTGCCCGGGAGCGCGCACCGCCTCGAGGTGCTCCACGCCCCGCTGCCCGAGCCCGAGCGCGGGCAGCACGGCCAGCGCGGCGTCTCCATCGCCGAGCGCGCGCGGCGGAAGAAGGCCGTGGACGCGCTCGTCTCGGTCGCGACGCCGCTCCACGTGGCCGCGCAGCGGAGCCCGCTCGCGGCGCCGCCGCTCGCCTGCCGCGACGCGGAGCTCGCGCGCCTCGCCGCGCTGCTCGACGGCGAGGAGCGCCTCGGCGTGCTGCTCGTCGGGCCGGAGCACGCCGGCAAGACAGCGCTCATGCAGGCCTACGTCGCCCGCCAGACGCGGCTCGTCTACGCGACCTCGGGCGCGCAGCTCATCGCGGGCATGAGCGGGCTCGGGCAGTGGCAGGAGCGCATCCACGGCGTGATGGAGGCCGCCGCGGCGCTCGACGCGGTGCTGTACTTCGAGAACCTCGACGACCTCCTGGCCGAGCGGGTCGACGGCGGCCACGTCGACCTCGCCGGCGCGATGCGGCCCTACCTCGACGAGGGGCGCGTGCGCGTCGTGTGCGAGCTCCGCGACGACCGGCTCGACGCGCTCGAGGGCCGGCACTGGGCCTTCTTCGCCGGCCTGAGCCGCATCCGGGTCGAGCCGCTCTCGGCCGCGGACACCCGCAAGGCGCTCGCCGAGCGCGCCGCGCACGACGCCCGCGTCGAGCCGCACCGCCCGGCGGTCGCGGGCGACGCGCTGACGGCGCTCGTCGATCTCGCGGAGCGCTACCTCCCCTACAGCGCGTTCCCGGGCAAGGCCGTCCGGCTCTACGAGGACCTGCGCACGGTGCACGAGCGGGAGCGGACCGCGCAGGGCGAGCCGGTCACGCTCGGGCGGAGCGACCTCTACGAGCTGTTCTCGATACGCACCGGGATGCCCGCGTTCCTGCTGCGCGACGATCTGCCGCTCCGCGTGGACCGCGTGGCGCGCGACCTCGGCGCGAGCGTCGTCGGGCAGGAGCGCGCGGTGCGCGCGCTCGCCGAGACGATCGCCGTGGTGAAGGCGGGGCTCTCGCCGCCGGACAAGCCGCTCGCGGCGTTCCTCTTCGTGGGGCCGACGGGCATCGGCAAGACCGAGCTCGCCCGCGCGCTCGCCGGCCTGCTCTTCGGCTCGCCCGACCGGCTCTCCCGGTTCGACATGAGCGAGTTCGCGAGCGAGGGCGCGGCCGATCGCCTGATCCGCGGGACGGACGGCGCTGGCGGGCTGCTCACGCAGCGCGTGCGCGAGCAGCCGTTCTGCGTGCTCCTGCTCGACGAGATCGAGAAGGCCCACCGGGCCGTCTTCGATCTGCTGCTCCAGGTGCTCGGCGAGGGGCGCCTCTCCGACGCGCGCGGCAGGACGGCGTACTTCCACAACGCGATCGTGATCATGACGTCGAACCTCGGCGCGGCGGAGCGGCGCGCGCAGGCGGGGTTCTCGGGCGGGCCGGGCGCGAGCTCCCCGGAGGAGCGGGCCGCGCTGGACGAGGCGCACTACAAGGGCGTCGTCGCGGGCGCGTTCCGTCAGGAGTTCGTGAACCGCATCGATCGCGTCGTGCCGTTCCGATCGCTGACCCGCGAGGAGCTCGCCGAGGTCGCCCGACTCACGACGCAGCGCCTGAGCCAGCGCCGCGGGCTCTCCGAGGCGGGCGTCGCGCTCGAGGTGTCGCCGCGGGCGCTCGCGAGGCTCGCCGAGGACGGCCACGCGCCGGCGTACGGCGCGCGGGCGCTCCGGCGCCACATCGAGGAGCACCTGGCGGCGCCGCTCGCGCGGCTGCTCGCGGGGCTCGGCGGCGACGCGCGGGAGCTCACGGTGCGGGTCACCGAGGCCGGCGAGCCGGAGGCGCCGGCGCCCGCGCCGTCGTCGGAAGGCGCCGTGGTCGGCCGCGCGGAGACGCCCGCGCTCCGCCTCGAGGCGCGGCGGCGACGCGCGGCGCGGGCGGCGCAGCAGGCGTTCGGCGTCGAGCAGGTCGGCGAGCTGCGGCGCGAGGTGGACCTGTGGATGGGCCTCGGGCCGGTCGAGCAGCTCCGGGAGCAGATCGACTTCCTGCTGACCCAGCTGAGCCTCGCGACCGGGCCGTCGCGCGACCGCCGGAAGGAGCTCGACACAGCGGCGCTGCAGGCCGAGCACCACCGGCTGAGCGAGCTCTGGGGGCGGCTCGCGAGCGCGCAGGAGGAGATGCACAGCGTCGAGGAGCTCGCGCTGATGGCGCTGCTCGAGGGCGAGGAGGTGCGCGAGCTCGCGGGCGAGGCGCGCGCGGCGTGGGAGGGCTTCCGCAAGGTGCTGCCCCGCGCGCTCGTCGCGACGGAGTCGCGGCGCGACGCGATCACGCTCATCCTGGAGGAGCTCGACGAGGGGGCGTTCGAGCGATGGCTCGCGCCGCTGCTGAAGGAGCTCCCGAGGCGCGGGTGGAGCGCGACGCTGCACATCGACGGCGACCGGGCGGGCCCGGGCGACGCGGCGTGGCCTGCGAGCCGCCGGTGGGGCCCGCCGCGCGCTCCGGGCGACGTGATCGAGGCGCTCGCCCGGCCGAAGCGCGGGTTCCGGAGCGTGCTCGTCCGCTGCACGGGCGCGTACGCGGGCGCGTTCCTGTCGCTCGAGCGGGGTCTCCATCAGCTGGTGGTGAGCAAGCAGGAGGCGGGCGCCGCGCCCGGCGACGGCCGGCTGCACGTGTTCGTGCACTTCGTCGCGCACGCGGCCGACATCGCCGAGGACCAGTGGGAGCACCGGTCGCTCGCGCCGCCCCCCGCCGGCTCGGCCGCGGCGCGGCGGCGCGGGGCGGCGGCGCGCGAGCACGACGAGGTCGAGGGCGCGGTGCTGATCGCGGGGCGCCGCGTGCGGATCGCGATGGATCCGGGCTGGTACTGGGAGCGCCTCGACGAGGTCGCGCTGTCGCACCTGCTCCTGTTCGAGGACGAGGGGAGCGGGCTGGATCGGAGCGCGTACTTCAGCGCGGGCGAGGACGGCGCGGAGCCCGGCAGGTGACACGTGCCGAACGCTAGGCTGAAGCCCAACGGGGAGCAGGTTCAATCGAGGTATCGAAGGATTCGCCGAAGCTGCTCGTAGGCTTGAACCGGGTCCTCCTTGACATCGATGTCGGGAAAACCGCCGTGCACCACGCTGTTGCGGAACGCGCGCAGCGTGTCGATCCAGCCCTTGTCCGAGCCCGAGAAACGTGGCTCGAGCGCTCGAAACAAGCTCAGGCACGACTCGATCGAATCGGGCAGCGCACTGCGGATCACCTCGCTCTTGCGCTCCGCTGATTGCGCAGGATCCACCGCGTCGAGCTTCGCCTTGAGCCACGTCGGGAAGCGCTCGCGAAAGTCCGCCTCGAACCCGGAGAAGATACGAATGAGCGCGACTCGCTTCAGGTCCTCGCGCTCCTTCTTGAAGCGCTCGCGTCCCTGCTTCCTGTCTTGGAAGTCCTGGACGAGAGGCCGGATGACTGCGGGCACGCCGGGTCGCTCGCGCATCCATTCGTCGATCACCGTGAGTGATTGAAGGCGGCTCTCGTACCACGCTTTTGCCGCTTCAAGACGGTTCACGCAAGGAGCCCTTGGACGAGATCCTCGATCGCCTGGTTCGTGAGGGCCTGAGGGGTGGTCGTGCGAGGAGTGACCCAGCGAAACGTCCAGTCGTCGCCGCCGGCCCAATCGAGATGGACTTCACGGACCCCGCGGCTCATCGCCACCCGTCCCTCCGAGTCCACCACGAAAGCACCTTTCGGCTCGATGGTGATCTGATCTTCCTGAAAGCTGACGGTGAGGGCTGGCGCGTTGTAAGGGACCGCGTGCTCGTTGAGCAGCGGCAGCCACTCCTCGATCTCCAGCGCATCGTACGGGCGGAGCACGTCGCTGATCCTGCCCATCAGCCTCTTCACGGCGGCGCTGTAGTCATCGATCCTTCGGCGGTGCTCGGCGGCGCCACGGCTGTCGCGTTGCCGCTCTTCCAGGAACTCTCGGAGCGTCATGCCGAAATTATGGCAGGGGCAACGCTGACCGCAAAACGAACGGGCGCGCCCCTCGTTCCACGTCGGAGGTTACACTCGCCGCCGTGCACTTCACGATCCCGCTCTTCGAACGGCGGACCACGAACGTCGAGTGCGTGACGCTCGGCCTCGGCCCGAGCACGCGGTCGCGCGAGGGGCGGCACCCGGAGCGCGTGCGGCGCCTGCTCGTCGAGGAGCTCAGGCCCCTCTTCGAGAAGGCCCGCGCGGCGGAGCTCGCGCGCTTCGAGATGCCGCGCGGCATCCGGCTCGAGAAGGTGCGCCTCGAGCTCACGCTGTCCGGCGCCGGCCTCGGCGACCGCCGCAAGGTGAGCGGGCTCTGCCCCGTCGTGCTCGAGCCGCGCTGGGCCTCGGAGCACGAGCGCATCGTCTTCGCCTACCACCCCGCCCGGCAGGGCGAAGCGGCGCCGATCCGCGACGATCTCCCGCTGGAGGAGCAGCTCCGCGCGCTGTTCCAGGTCGCGTGGGCCGCGCTCGACGACGACGAGATCGCGCGGCTCTGGAGCCGGGGCAAGGAGCGCATCACGACGCTGTCGTTCTCGTGCACCCCGCGCTCGGCGCTCGCGGACCTACCGGACCGGCCGGGCGACGACGACACAGGCGCCGATCCGGCGTTCCGCTGGAAGAAGCGCCGGGGCCTCAAGGTGCTGCCCAGCCTCGGCGTGAGCCTCACGCAGCGCGCGGCCCAGGGCGACCTCGACGCGGGCGTGCCGCGGTCGCCGCAGCGCGAGCAGCTCGCGCTGCTGCTCGGCGCGGGCAGGGCCCAGCCGGTCATCGTCATCGGCCCGCCAGGGTGCGGCAAGACGACGCTGATCCACCGGGCGGTGCTCGACCTCCTCGAGGCCGACGGGTACGGCGCGCACAGGAACCTCGACCGAGCGCGCGACGTCGTCGCCGTGAGCGGCCGCAGGCTCATCGCCGGGATGAGCCACCTCGGCGACTGGGAGAAGCGGTGCGTCGAGCTCGTCGAGGACGCGCGCAGCCGCGGCGCGATCCTCGTGATCGACGATCTCCACCACTTCGGCCGTATCGGGCGGTCGCGCGAGAGCGAGCGCTCGCTCGCCGACTTCTTCCGCGGCCCGCTCTCGCGCCGCGAGCTCGTCATGGTCGGCGAGTGCTCGCCCGAGGCGTTCCGGCTCCTCGAGCAGGAGTCCCCGTCGTTCGCCGCCCTGTTCACGCCGCTCTTCCTGCCCGAGGCGACGCCCTCCGAGACGTTCCGCCTCATGGTGCGGGAGGTCCGCGCCCTCGAGCAGCGCCACGCCGCCCGCGTGAGCCCGTACGTGCTGCGGACGATCCTCGATCTCGGCGGCTCGCTCCTGTCGGCGCAGGCGCTGCCGGGCAAGGCCATGGACCTCCTGCGCGAGGTCGTCCGCGCGGGCGGGGGGCCCGCGCCCGCCGCGGAGCAGGCCACGGCGCGCAGGCCGCGGCCGATCGGCTCGCAGGACGTGCTCCGGCTGCTGTCGCAGAAGACAGGCGTGCCGCGGCTCCTGCTCGGCGGCGACGAGCCGCTCGACGCCGGCGCGCTGGAGGAGGAGCTCGGCCGGCAGGTCATCGGCCAGCCCGAGGCCGTGCGCGCCGCGGCGGATCTCGTGGCCCGCATCAAGGCGGGCCTCGTGGATCCGCGGCGCCCGTACGGGGTGTACCTGTTCACCGGGCCGACGGGGACCGGCAAGACGGAGCTCGCCAGGCGCATGGCGGAGCTCATCTACGGCAGCGCGTCGCGGCTCCTGCGCTTCGACATGAGCGAGCAGAGCGGCCCCGACGCGCCGGCGCGGCTCATCGGCGACCGCTACGCGCCCGACGGGCTCCTGACGCAGCGGGTGCGGGAGCAGCCGTTCTCGCTGGTGCTGCTCGACGAGATCGAGAAGGCGCATTCGTCGGTGCATAGCCTGCTGCTCCAGCTCTTCGAGGACGGCCGGCTCACCGACGCGGCGGCGCGGCCCGCGCACTTCAACCACGCGGTCGTGGTGATGACCTCCAACCTCGGCGCGCGGGCGCGGCCCTTGCTCGGCTTCGGCGGCGCGGGGCTCTCGGAGGCGCGGGCGCTCGCGATCGCCGAGGAGTCGGCCCAGGAGGTAGCGCGGGCCGTGCGCGAGTTCTTCCCGCCCGAGCTGTTCAACCGGATCGATCGCGTCGTGCCGTTCCGGCCGCTGACGCCCGAGGTGGCGGCGCGGGTCGCCGAGAAGGAGCTCGACCGGCTGCTCTGCCGCCGCGGGCTCGCCGAGCGGAGCGTCTTCGTGCGCCGGGGCGCCGGCGTGGCCGAGCGGATCGCGCGCGAGGCGTTCGTTGCCGAGGACGGCGCCCGCTCGGTGAAGCGGTTCATCGAGGACGAGATCGGCTCGCTGCTCAGCGACGCGCTCGCCAGCGGCGCGCCCGCCGCCGCGATGCAGGTGCTCCGCATCCACACGCGCGAGGCCGGCGCCGCGCCCCCCGCGCCGGCCGCCTCCGTCCCGTCCCCTTCCCCGTCCCCCTTCGTGCTGCACCGCGAGGCGCTCGTGGAGGCCGAGCCCGCGGCCGCGGCGTGGGCGCTCGCGCCGCTCCTGGCGAGGCCGCTCGACGCGCTCACGGCGGAGCTCCCGCCGCTGCTCGAGTTCGTCGACGCGCTCGAGCGGAGCGACGGCCTCGCGCGCCTGTCGGAGCGGATCCGCTACCACCTCGCGGAGCACAGCCGGACCGCCGCGGAGGGGCCCGAGGCGCACGAGCACGCGGAGGCGGTCTACAACCTCGACGCGATGCGCGGCGCGATCCAGGCGTTCCGCGAGCGGATCGAGCTCGCCCGCCGGCGGAGCGGCGACGACGACGAGCAGCAGCACCTCGACCTGGAGATGCGGCGGTTCAGCTATGTGACCGTGGAAGACGAGTGGAGCCGCTCCCGGGTGCGCCTGTTCCATCGGCGCCAGCAGCCGGGCCCGCTGCGCCGGCTGGCGAAGCAGGAGGTGCTGGAGTGCATCGCGGAGGGCCACGCGCTCCGGCGCGCGCTCCGCAAGGTGGACGAGCCGGGCCAGCACGCCGTCCTGATCGAGCTGCTCCGCGCCGCGAGCTTCGCGGAGGCGCCGTCCGGAGGCCCCGGCGCGCCCGCGCCCGAGGAGGGGCTCTTCGAGGCGCTCGCGCGCGCGTACGGCGAGGCGGGGGGCGAGGTCGAGGGGTGGGCGGCCGCGCCCTCCGGCCGCGCGCCGGAGGGCGATCGCCAGGCGCACGCGCGCGCTGTCGAGCAGGGTCGCGGGAAGGCGGGGCTCGACGCCGCGCTCTCCGCCCCCGGGCGCGGCGCCGAGCTCCTCGTCCTGAGCGTCGTCGGCCTGTGCGTGCTGGACTTCTTCGAGCTCGAGACGGGCGCGCACGTCTGGACGTCGCTCGCGCGCGGCCCCGAGGTGGTGCGGGTGCGCGTCCTGCCGGCCCGGCCGGGCCTCTCGCCGGCGAGCGCGGTCCGGGAGCACCTCGAGCGGCAGGCGGCGTTCGACGAGGCGGCGCGGCGCGGGCGCGCGCTGCCGCCGAACCCGGCGGAGCTCCTGCCCGTGGTGCGGCGGATCCGGTTCGACCCGCCGCGCCGCCCGGGCAGGGCCGCGCCGATCGAGATCGAGGACTACGCGATGGGGTACGCCGAGTCGGCGCTGGTGCGGAGCCTGTCGCAGGCCCTCGCGCCGCTGTGGCTGCTCAGGATGAGCCGGGAGGACGCGGCGTAGCGCGCCGCCGCGGGGCTACTGCGTCTTGAACAGGTCCCCGAGCGCCGGCAGGATCCCGGCCGGATCGGGCAGCGCGACGCCGGTCGGCTCGGTGCCCTCGAGGAACACCTCCTGCACCGCGCTCTCCTGGCCTGGCATCGCGATCATGCCGCTCTCCGGGTCGATCTCGAGGCGCACGATCCCGAGCGGCTCCGGGAAGTCGGTCGCCGGGCGCCCTGCGTGCGCCTTCTCCATGAACGCGACGAAGGCCGGCAGGGCGGCGCTGCTGCCCACCTCGCGCGCGCCGAGCGGCGTCGCGTCGTCGAAGCCGGTCCACACGGCGCACGCGATGTCGGTCGAGTAGCCGACGAACCACGCGTCCTTCGCGTCGTTCGTCGTGCCGGTCTTGCCCGCGATCGGCCGGCGCAGCGAGAGCGCCTGCTTCGCGGTGCCGACCTTGACGACCGAGGTGAGCAGGTCCGTCGTGACGTACGCCTCGGCCGCGGTCATCACCGGGCGAGGCGGGGGCCGGGCCGGCGCGGGCAGCGCCTCGCCGCGCGGCCCCGTGATCTTCGTCACGAGGACCGGCTCCTGGTATGTGCCGCCCGCCGCGAACGTCGCGTAGGCGCCCGCCATCTCGCGCGGGGTCACCTCGTACGAGCCGAGCGCGAGCGACAGGTCGGCGCCGAGCTTCGAGGTGATCCCGAGCTCGCGCGCCCACGCGACAACGGCCTCGGGGCCGACGTCCCGCAGCGCCGCCACCGCGGCCACGTTCACGCTGTGCGCGAGCGCCTCGCGCAGGCGCTTCGGGCTCTGCCCCTCGCTCTCGTCGTAGTTGCCTGGCTGGTAGCCCTCGAGCGCCGCCGGGTTCGTCTCGAGCATCGACGCGGCCGTGAGCTTCCGCGCGTGGATGCCGTACCCGTAGACGAGGGCCTTGAACGTCGATCCCGGCTGGCGGTGCGCGTGGCTCGCCCGGTCGAGCCCGCCGCGCACGCCCTCGTAGCCGCCGACGAGCGCGAGGATCTCGCGTGTCCGCGGGTCGATCGCGATGAGCGCGCCCTGCGGGCCGAGGTCGAGCCAGAGCTTGCCGGCGGCGGGGTCGCCCGCGAAGCGCACGCGCAGCACCTTGCCGATCTCGGCGAAGCGGCTCGGGGGGAGCCCGCGCGGGTTGTACCGGCGCTCCTTGCGCAGATCGACGGTGCCCTGCGCCGTGCCCACGCGGATCGTCAGCGTGCCGTGCGCGTCGTCGGCGCCGGTCACCGCGCCGAGGTAGGCGCGGTTCGGATCCCTGGGCGCGCCCTGGAACGGCGCCGGATCGCCCTTGGCGCGCGCGAACGGCGCGACGAGCCCGTGCCGCGCGGCGTAGGCGTCGAGGTTCTGGCGCACCGCCGCGCGCGCCGCGGCCTGCATCTTCGGATCGATCGACGTCACGACCGTGTAGCCGCCGTACCTGGCCTCGGGCCCGACGGCCTGCCGCAGCGCGCGCTCGGCCTCGGAGAGGACCTCCGGCGCGAGCTCGCCCGAGTGCTCCGGCTCCGGGGCGAGGCGGATCGGCTCCGCGAGGGCGGCGTCGATCTGCGCGGCGGGCATGAAGCGCTTCTCGCGCATCTGCCCGAGCACGAAGGCGCGGCGCTTCTCGGCGCGCTCCGTGCTCACGCGCGGCGAGTAGATGGAGGGCCCCTTCACGATGCCCGCGAGGAGCGCCGCCTCGGCGAGCGTCACCTGTCGGATGCTCTTGCCGAAGTAGAACCGCGCTGCTTCCTCGACCCCGTAACGCCCGTGGCCGAAGTAGATGTGGTTCAGGTAGAGCTCGAGGATCTGGTCCTTCGTGAGCTCCTGCTCGATGCGGCGGGCGAGGAGCAGCTCGCGGATCTTCCGGTCGAGCGTGCGCTCGTGCGTGAGCAGCACGTTCTTCACGACCTGCTGCGTGATCGTGCTGCCGCCCTGGCGCGCCTCCGCGGAGCGCAGGTTGACGATCAGCGCGCGGAGCATGCCGAGGTAGTTGAGGCCGTCGTGCTTGTAGAACCTGGCGTCCTCGGCCGCGAGCGCAGCGAGGCTCATCGCCGGCGGGATCTCGGTGACGGGCACGAGCGTCCGGCGCTCGACGAAGAGCTCGCCGATCACCGCGCCGTCGCGCGCGAGGAACCGCGTCACCTGCGGCGGGTTGTAATTTTTCAGCTCCGCCGTTGTCGGCAGGTCGCTCTCGTAGTGGCGGACGACGAGGAAGAAGGCGATCGTCGCGGCGGCGAGGAGGCAGGCGAGGACGATCGCGAGCCGCTTGCCCCAGCGGAGGAGCTGCGCGCGACGCGGCGGCCTGGGCCCCGCGCCGACCGGCTTTCGCTGGAACAGCGCGCGGACCGCCGCGAAGAGCGCTCGGAGCGCCGCGCCCACCCGCGCCCGCAGCGGGAGCGCGGGTGCGGGTGCGGGCGCGGGCGCGGGCGGCGGCGTCTGTTGAGGCTGCGGGGGCGACCACACCCGCGTCGGCGCGCGGTCGCTCGGCGGCGGCGCGGAGCTCGCCGCGCCTGGGTCGTACGGAAGCGTGGGCTCCAGCGGGGCGGGTCGAGCGCCGGGCTCCTGTCGACCGCCGAACTCCTGTCGATCGCCGGGCTCCTGTCGACCGCCGGGCTCCCGGGGCGGCACGGCGGGTTTTCGCGGGAATTCCGGGGCCATACGTCAGCGCGCGGGGTCAGCGGCGCGTCGGGGCGCCCGGGTGGAGGTGAAGGTGAAATTGCCGTGCCACGGTACCATGCGCTCCGGGTGCGGCGGAGGACAACGATCAATGGATGTTCCACCTGTAGCTCGTCCGTTTGCCCTCGAACGAGGTGCCGGCGAGCAGCTCCTTATCGATTGCCACGAAGGTGTCCGAAGGCACGGTGTTCCGCAGCCACCGGCCGAGCCCCTCGTTCTTGATGGGGCCGCGCTGCTGGTAGACGATCGAGTATCCGTTGCGCTCGAGGATCGCCTCCACGCCCCGGCCGCTGTGATCGAACACGATGTCCGGGCGGCGGGTGCCGCAGCGCGCGTCGATCATCGCCTGTTTGTCGAAATAGCTGCGGAAGTTGAGCACCATCCCGATGCGGCGGCGGCTGAGGACGCCGGGCGGCAGGCAGCTCAGGAACTCGCGGGTCGCGAGGGAGCACGTGTCGATGAACTGCGCTGATCCGTAGTGCTCCTTGAAGACGTGGTATGCCGTCATGCCCGCCTGGGAGGACATCACGACGAAGCGGTGGTCCGGCTTCTTCACCTTGATCTCCCGCATCGCGTCCAGGACGACGGCCGTGATGGTCGTGTCGCGGAGGTGGGGCTTGTTGGCGAGCTCGAACCAGGAGTAGCCGCGCTCTCCGATGCGGGCCCTGAGCGCCTCGCGCAGGCCGAAGGTCGACCAGATGGGCCGGCCGGAAGACCTGGAGTCGGCGAGCGCGACCACCCCGACGAGGTTCGCCGCGACGAGGGGCACGAGCGCGAAGTGCACGCGGCGCGCGCTGCCCAGCGTCGCGGAGAGGCCGACGAGGGTGACGACGACCATGAGGGGGAGCGCGTGCGCGATGAAGCGCCCGCCGGTCATCCAGTCGCCGCCGGTCAGGACGATGAACGCCAGGTAGGCGACCGAGAACGCCGCCGAGAGGACGGCGGCGTAGCGCGGCTCTCGCCGGAGCGCCGCCCGCGTGATCTGGAAGATACCGAGGGCGACGCCCGCGACCAGCCAGAGCCCGGTCGGGTAGAGGTTGGCCCGGAGGTAGGAGAGGCCGTCGGCGACGTCGATCCCTGCGGCCTTGGAGTAGACCGGGTTCGGGAAGAACGCGCCGAAGTAGAGCCGCCGAGCGCCGAAGAGCAGCGCGGCCTCGGCGCCCGCGACCGCGGCGGCGGCGAGCGCCGCCCGCGCCTCGCGAAACCGGCTGCCAGCGGGATCGGCCCAGCGCCCCCGGTAGGCGGCGTAGACGAGCGTGGCGGCGAGGACGCATGCGAGCACGAGCGGGCTCTCGGGCCGCGCGCACAGGTAAAGGAGCGACGCGCCGGCGAAGCGGAGCAAGGCGCGCCGGCCGGGCGCTGAAAGGTACGTGTCGAGCTCGATCACGAGCCACACCGCCGCGGCGGCGACCAGCGTGCTCTCGAGGCCGCCGAAGCCCCAGTAGATGAACCACGAGGCTGTCGCGACGAGCAGCTCCGCGCCGCGCGGCGCCTCCGGGACGGCCGCGCGCGCGAGCCGCGCCACGAGCGCGATCGCGGCCACGCCGGCGGCGATGGACGTGAGCGGGCCGAGGGTCGGCAGCGACACGCGCGTGACGGCGCCGAGCAGCGCGAGCAGGAGCACGTGGGCGAGGCTGGAACTCTGCTCCACGCGCTGGCCGTTGTAGTTGAGGATCTGACCGAGCTCCTGGAGGGTGTGCGCGGCCCAGTAGGTGATGTGGCTGTCGTCGTGGCCCGGCGCGGAGAACAGCGCGAACCCGAGCAGAAGAAAGGCGGCGATCGCGGCGATCACCACGGCGGACCCGCGCGGCAGGCGTCTCATGCGGCGGCGACTCTAGTACCGGGCGCCCTGGTTGGAAGAAGGCTTGTTCGTGGCGGATGCTCGCGCTCTGCCCCCGCTCGGCGATACGGAGCGTCGAAGGAACGACGTTCCGGCGCCGGACTCGATGCCTGCCATGTCGCTCCGCGATCGTGTACCTGGCGACCTCGCTACGGCGCACGACGCTGCGCCGAGGTGCCTTCCAGGCCATGGTGGCCTGCTGGAGCACCTCGCGGAGCAAGGCCTGTCGGCCAGCAGCAGGAGGTGAATCGCGAGCCTCGGGAGACCAGCGTGTCCAGCGACGCCCGATCCGGCCCTGGCCATCGCTTCCCGCGCGCCTCGCTCGGCGGCGTGTCAATCAACGTTCGGGCAACGCTCGGGCCGGACTGTCGTCCTTGCGGAGGTGAGGACGGGATTCGAACCCGCGTATAACGGTTTTGCAAACCGTTGCCTAACCACTTGGCTACCTCACCGACTGTTCGAAGCGGCGGGAGGTCATGCCTCATCTTTGCCCAGCTGTCAACGCTTTCGGCACACCGACCTCATTTTATTCAGCCGAGCCACCTCGGCAGATAGCACTCCACGCCTCTCCTCGTCGACGCGCCCTCGTCCTCGTCGCGCGTTCTCGCTCGTCGTCGCGCGTTCTCGCTCGTCGTCGCGCGTTCTCGCTCGTCGTCGCTCGTCGTCGCTCGTCGTCGCTCGTCGTCGCTCGTCGTCGCGCGTTCTCGCCCCTCGAGCTGGCGGCGGGTGGAGGGGGTGCGCACGGCGCGCGCTGGGGACGGGCCGTTGTCCGAGCAGTTTTGCCCCTGCGTTCACCTCGCCTTGCGAGGTGGACGCAGGGGCTCATGCGAGTTCGGCGGGGCCCCAGCGCGCGCCGTGCGCACCCCCTCCACCCGCCGCCGGCCGCTGCCTCCGGGATCGCCCCTCCCTGCGCCGCGTCTGCTTCGCGACAGCTACCGTTCCCGCCCGCCGCCCCGCCGCGTCCCCCCGCGCGTCCCTCGCGTGCTTGCTCTCCTGCCCCGAGCCGCCAGCGCCCGCCCGAGGTAGCTGGCCGTGTAGATGGCGAGCCGAGTGGCCTGGAGCAGCCCGCTCGGCACGATCCCCCGCCCCGTGTGGAACGGATCGAAGCGGAGGGCGTTCTGGTCGATGTCCACCGGCTCGTACAGCTCGATATCGGCCACTGCCATCCACCGCGCGCGCGCGCCCCTCCGCCTGACCTCGAGACGCAGCAGCGCGACCCCCGACGTCGCAGCACGCTCCAGCCGCTCCAGGCGATTGCCCTCCACCGCCGCCGCGCGCAGCGGCACCAGGCGGAATTCCGCACGACCGAAGCCTTCCACCTCGAACGGCAGCTGCGCATAGTAGTCGTTGTCCAGGAAGTCGCGCGTCTTCGTCGTGAACAGCGCGATCGGGAGCAGCGAGAAGCGGCGCGCGCTCAGGAAGATCAGGTCCTGATCACCCTTGCTCGCGACCGGCGTCACCTCCTCGCTGGCCCGGAAGCGCACCGCGATCCCCAGCACGTCCGGGCGGCGCTCGCTCCTGCCGCCCCGCCAGCGCCACAACCCGCTCGACAGCCGCACGAGCGCCGGCCCCGCGAGCCGCTCCGCCAGCGCGCCGACCTCGCCCTCCACCGCGAGCGCCTTCACCGCCGCGCAGTAGACCACGCCGTCGGCGTGGAACAGCCTCGCTCCCCGCAGCAGGCTGCCCTGCCACACGAGAGGAGACAGGACTCCCCCGAACGCACGCCCAATGGCTTCCAAGAACCGCATGTGCCCCCCTCCTTCCAACCTGGAGCGCCAGGGGGGCCTATCGCAAGCCGGGCGCGGCCCGGCAGCGCGCCTGTCGCCGCGCTCACGCGGATCGGCGCGCCGAGATCTGCTGTTCTCCGCGTCGCGCCCGATCCGCCGCGCCGGGGCGGTTCCAGACAAGCACCGGGCCCCTTTCGCTCCTCCTCGTGCCCGGTCCTCCAGCCGCCCTCGACCTTCCGTGCGCGCCGCGTCCCGCGCGATCTCGCGCGCAGAGGGCGCCCGGCGAGCGCGTTACTGCGCGCCGGCCTTCGCGGTCGGGTCGAGCTCCGGCGCGGCCTCTCGCTGCGCCCTGTGCTCGATGACGCGCTTCACCACGAGCGTGAGGAGCGCGAGGAGGACGAGCAGCGAGGCGACGGCGAAGGCCGCCGAGAAATGGAACTCGTTGTAGAGCACCTCGACGTGCAGCGGCATCGTGTTGGTCTGACCCCGGATATGGCCCGAGACGACCGACACAGCGCCGAACTCTCCCATCGCCCGCGCGTTGCAGAGCACCACGCCGTAGAGCAGACCCCACTTCGCGTTGGGGAGGGTGATGCGGAAGAACATGCTCCACCCGCTCGCGCCGAGCGACAGCGCCGCGTGCTCCTCGTCCGCCCCCTGGCTCTCCAGGAACGGGATGAGCTCGCGCGCGACGAACGGGAAGGTCACGAACGTCGTCGCCAGGATGATCCCGGGGCGATCGAAGATCACCCGCATATCGTGATCGATGAGCCAGGGGCCGAGCACCCCCTGTGCTCCGAAGAGCAGGACGAAGATCATGCCGGAGATCACCGGCGAGACAGCGAACGGCAGGTCGATGAGCGTGACCAGCAGGCTCTTGCCGGTGAACTCGAAGCGCGCGATCGCCCACGCCGCGGCCACGCCGAAGACCAGGTTGAGCGGCACCGCGATGAGCGCGGTCGTCAGCGTCAGCTCGATCGCGGCCACGGCGTCCGGCGCGGTGATCGCCCGCCAGTACCCCGAGAGGCCGTCCTTCAGCGCCTCGATGAACACCGCCACGACCGGCAGGAAGAGGAAGAACCCGAGGAACGCGAGCGCCACCGCCGTGAGCGCCCAGCGCACCAGCGCAGGCTCGGACGTCGCGCCGCGCACCGCGCCGCGCGACCTCACCCGCAGCTTGCCCGCCGCGCCCGCCATTACGACGCGACCCCGGACGCGCCCGCGCCCGCGCCGGGCGCGCCCGCCCCAGGCGCGCCGGCGCCCGCGGGCACCGGGCGCGGCGCCTCGACCGGGCTCCGCGACGACATGCGCGCGCCGCTCCAGGCCTGGAGCCGGTTGATCAGGAAGAGCAGGACGAAGGAGCAGAGCAGCATCAGGAGCGCGAGCGCCGTCGCGCCCGCGTAGTCGTACTGCTCGAGCTTGGTCATGATGACGAGCGGCGTGATCTCGGTCTTCAGCGGCATGTTCCCGGAGATGAACACGACCGACCCGTACTCGCCGAACGCCCTCGCGAACGACATAGCGAACCCGGTGAGGATCGACGGCCAGAGCGACGGCAAGAGGATGCTGCGGAAGATCCGGAAGCGGCCCGCGCCCAGCGACGCCGCCGCCTCTTCCTGGTCCACCTCGAGCTCCTCCATCACCGGCTGGACGGTCCGCACGACGAACGGGAGGCCCACGAAGGTCAGCGCGATGACCACGCCAAGGCGGCTGAACGCGCTCTGGATGCCGAGCGGGTAGAGGAACCGCCCGACCCACCCTTGCTGCGCGTAGATGGCCGTGAGCGCGATGCCGCCGACCGCCGTCGGCAGCGCGAAGGGCAGGTCCACGAGCGCATCGACGAGCGACTTGCCCGGAAAGCTGTAGCGAACGAGCACCCACGCCACGAGGACGCCGAAGACCGCGTTGATGCCCGCCGCGATGATCGACGCGCTGAAGCTCATCTTCAGCGAGGCGACGGCGCGCGGAGAGGTCACCACGGCCCAGATCTCGGCGGGCTGGAGCGTCGCTGTCTTGAGGAAGATCATCGACAGCGGGACCAGCACGAGCAACGACAGGTACGTTACCGTGATGCCCATCGCGAGCCCGAAGCCGGGCAGAACGCTCTGTCGCCGCCAGAGGAGAGCCACCGAAGTTTACTTGCCGGCCTGGTAGATCTGGTCAAAGACGCCGCTGTCGGAGAAGTGCGTCTTCTGGGCTTTTTGCCATCCGCCGAACACCTCGTCAATCGAGAAGAGCGCGACCTTCTGGAAGACCCCCTGCGACTCGGCCGCCGCGAGGATCGCCGGATCGCGCGGGCGGTAGAAGTGCTTCACCGCGATGCGCTGCCCCTCCTCCGTGTAGAGGAAGCTGAGGTACGCCTCCGCCACCGGCCTCGTCCCGCGCCTGTCGACCACCTTGTCGACCACCGCGACCGGCGGCTCGGCGAGGATGCTGAGCGAGGGCACGACCACCTCGAACTTGTCCTTGCCGGCCTGCTTCACCGCGAGCAGCGCCTCGTTCTCCCAGGCGACCAGGACGTCGCCGATCCCGCGCTCGACGAACGTCGTGGTCGAGCCGCGCGCGCCCGTGTCGAGGACGGGCACGTTCTTGTAGAGACGGCCGACGAAATCCTTCGCCTTCGCCTCGTCGCCGCCCGCGCGCTTCAGCTCGTACCCCCACGCGGCGAGGTAGTTCCACCGCGCCCCGCCCGAGGTCTTCGGGTTCGGCGTGATGACCGCCACGCCCTCCTTCACGAGATCGTCCCAGTCCTTGATGCCCTTCGGGTTGCCGCTGCGCACCAGGAAGACGATGGTGGATGTGTAAGGAGCGCTGTTGTCCTTCAGGCGCGCCTGCCACCCTTGCTTGATGTACCCGCCCGCCGCGACCGCATCGACGTCGTAGGCGAGCGCGAGCGTGACAACGTCCGCCTCGAGGCCGTCGATCACCGACCGGGCCTGCTTGCCCGAGCCACCGTGCGACTGCTTGATGGTGACGTCCTGTCCGTTCTGCTCCTTCCAGCGCTTCGCGAAGGCGGCGTTCACCTCCTCGTAGAGCTCGCGCGTGGGGTCATACGAGACGTTCAGGAGCTGCACCGCCCCCGACTTCGCGGCGCCGGGCGCAGCGCCGGTCGTCTCGCCCTTCGAGCACGCCGCCAGCGCCAGGACACAACACACCATCACGATCAAGCATCGCATCGCTCGTCTTTACTCCCTTACCCCGTGGCCAGGAACCGGGCTTCCCGCTGCGCGAGCGCGTCGAGCAGTTGCTGGAAGCGCGACGCGCCGATACGGCGCGCCATGAAGGCAGCGCGGCCGAGCTTCTGGCAGAGCTTCTTCGCGAGCAGCACGCCGCCGTGGCTGTTCACGTCGGTCAACACGATCACGAGATCGGCCCGCTCGATGGCCGCCCGCAGCTCGGCCGCCCCGCGGCCCCCGGTGTTGCCCGTGTGAAATTCCAGGTGGTGGCCCGCCTGCAACGCCATCCGCTCCAGCTGGGCCTGATTGCGATCCAACCCCCCGATCCAGGTGATCCGCATCGCGCCGTCTCCTTGCAACGTCCAGCGGTGTAACGCCGCTATAGCGGACATATCTCACGCTAAAGCGGAGGACGCAAGGGAGATCGGACAATATAACGGAGGACACGTCTTGGATACCGGAGGGACACGGGGCGGTCAGGGTCTGGAAACAGGGGCGGGGCTACCCGCGCGAGCCGTAGGTCATGACGAGGTACATGACGGCCTCGGAGCCGCCCAGGTTGCGGTAGCTGTGCGGGCTGTCGGCCTCGAACAGGATGGCGTCGCCCGTCTCGAGGACGCGCCGCTCGCCGGCCACGGTGATCTCCACCGAGCCTTCCGTGACGATGAGGTTCTCCGAGGTGCCGGGGGCGTGGGCGTCGGCGTGCTCCACGGAGCGCGGCGCGAGGCGGAGCTCGTAGAACTCGACGTTGCGCGGCCGGTCCATCGGGAAGAGCGCCCGCGAGGAGAAGTCGCCGTTCTTCGAGCGCAGGATGCGCGCGTGCGCGGAATGCATGACCGTCGTGACCGGCGAGGTCGCCTGGCTCATCAGCGCCGAGAAGGGCACCCCGAGGGCGCGCGCGATCTTCCAGAGGACGTTGATGGTCGGCGTGCTCTGGCCCAGCTCGATCTGCCCGAGCATCGCCCGGCTCACCCCGGAGGCCTTCGCCAGCCGCTCGAGCGACAGGCCGCGCTCGGCGCGGAACCGCTTCAGGTTGGAGGCGACGACGGGCGTCAGGTCCGAGGCGTCGTCGAACGCGGGCTCGTCCCCGCCCGGCTCGCTCACGGGGGGCGGCGGCGGCGGCTCGGCGGCCAAAGGTCGCGCGGATTGCTGGGCTTTGCGTGCCTTCACTGGAGGCGTATCCGCCATAGTGGAGGGCGCGCGTCAAGCGAGCGAGGGCCCCGGGCGCTCGGGCGCCGTCAGAGAGCGCTCAGGCGCCGCCAGAGACGGCGTCCGCCACCGCGCTCCTGGCCGACGGGCGAGGCGCCGGGGGCGCGGCCGCGGGGGCGGCGGCGGGGAGCGCGCTCACCGTTGCGTGGCCGGTGATGAGCCGGGCGCCGCGCTTGAAGGTGACGTACTGCCACATCCACGCGAACATTACAGCGAAGCGGTTCTTGAAGCCGATGAGGAAGAGCACGTGGACGCCGAGCCAGGCGAGCCACGCCAGCGTGCCCGACAGCTGGAGGCGCCCTACCTTCGCGATGGCGCGCGAGCGGCCGATGGTCGCCATGGTGCCCTTGTCGCGGTAGGCGAACTGCCCGCGGGGGCGGCCCTCGAGGTCGCCGAGGATGCAGCGCGCGACGAAGCGCCCCTCCTGGATCGCCGCGGGGCTGAGGCCGGGCACGTCGACGCCGTTGCGGTCGCGGAGCATGGCCATGTCGCCGATCGCGAAGGCGTTCGGATGCCCGGGGATCGAGCAGTCCGGCGCGACCTTCACGCGGCCGATGCGATCGAGCTCGACGCCGAGCGAGCTCGCGAGCGGGGTGCCGCGGACCCCGGCCGCCCAGATGACGGTCGCGGCGTGGAGGCGCTCGCCGTCCTCGAACTCGACGCCCTGGTCGTCGATGCTGCGGAAGCGGCGGCCCTTGATGACCTCGACCCCGAGCGACGTGAGCTGCTCCTCGGCGCTCGTCGAGAGGCGCTCGGGGAAGGCCTGGAGGATGCGCGCGCCGATCTCGACGAGCAGCACCCGCGAGAGCGACGGGTCGAGGGAGCGGAAGTCGCGCGCGAGGATGTAGCGCGCGAGCTCGGCGAAGGCGCCGGCCATCTCCACGCCCGTCGCGCCGCCGCCGATGACGACGAACGTGAGCAGCCGCCGCCGCACGGCGGGGTCCTGCTCGCGCTCGGCGGCCTCGAAGGCGAGCAGCATGCGCTCGCGGATGGTGAGCGCCTCGTCGAGGTTCTTGAGCGCCGGCGCGAACCGGGCCCACTCCTCGTGGCCAAAGTAGTTGTTGGCCGCGCCGACGGCGAGGATCAGGTAATCGTACTCCAGCGTGTCGTCATCGACGGTGATGCGCCGGCCGGCGAGGTCCACGCGCTTCACCTCGCCGAGCAGGACGCGGACGTTGCGCTGGCGCGACAGGACCGATCGGATCGGAACCGCTATATCGGCCGGCGAGAGGCTCGCGGTCGCCACCTGATAGAGCAGCGGCTGGAACAGGTGGTGATTGGTCCTGTCGACGAGCGTGACCCGGACGGGCGCGTCGCGAAACGCCTTTGCCGCGTTCAGGCCGCCGAAGCCTCCGCCGACGATCACGACGTGGGGCTCTTTCACGGTGGTGGCCATGGTGCCTCCTGGCGAGGAACGCTTCCTCGGTGGCACGGCGATGGTAGGGGGCGCCGATCAGCGCGGCAAGCGGGCGCGGCCCGACGCGCCCGACGTCAACGAGTGGAGGCCAGCGCGCCGGCTGCGGCGGAGGGTCGTGGCGATCGTGGCGAGAGGAGGCGAGGTGGCGCCAGGTCGGGCGCGAGGGAGGGCGCCGCTATCGCTCAGGCGGCGGCCTTCACGTCGGGCTTCGCGTCGGCCTTCATCGGATCGGGCGCGACCTCGCCCCGCAGCGCCTCGGCGAGCAGCTTCCGGCCGCGGTGCAGGCGGCTCATGACGGTGCCGACCGGGACGCCAAGCTGCGCCGCTGCGTCCTTGTAGGACATCTCCTCGAGATCCACGAGCACCACGGTGTCGCGGAAGCTCGGCGGGAGCGTCGCGAGCGCGCGCCGCACGCCGGGCGAGAGGGCGTGCATCTCGGCGCGGCACTCCGGCGCGGTCCACGCGCACGGATCGGTCGCGAGCACGTCGAGGGCGTTGCGCTCGCGGCGGCTGCGCCGGCAGCGGGTGATGAAGACGCTGAAGAGGATCTGATGCACCCACGCCCGCAGGTTGGTCCCAGGCTCGTAGTTGGACGCGAACCGGATCGCGCGCTCCACGGTGTCCTGCACGAGGTCCTCCGCCGTCGCGGGCGATCGGGAGAGCCGCAGCGCGCGCCCGAAGAGCTCCGGTGTCATCTCGACAAGGCCCCGGAGGAGCTCCTCGAGCGCCGGCAGCGCGCCGTCGCCCGTCGCCGTCCCGGCCGCGCCGCGGGACGGCCCGCGCCTCACGCCGGGCGGCAGCGGCGCTGGATTCGTGGACCGGGCGGGGACGTGAGCGGCGTGGACGAGCATGGGCGGGACCTCCTGCGCATCGGCACTGGCAAGGCAGGTGCCACCGAGCGGAGCGCGCGAAAGGCGCGGAAAACGGTGGATGGCGCGGGCGGAGACACGCGGGCGCGTGTCAAATCGACAGCAGGTGGCCCGGGCCCGTCAGAGTGGCGAGCCGACGTGAGATACGCGCCGGCCCGGGGGTCGGCCTGCGGAGGCGCGGCGTCCACGCGGAGGCGCGGCGTCCACGCCGAGGCGCGGCGTCCACGCGGAGACGCGGCGCAGGCGTTCAGCGGCGCGCGCGAGGAGCCCGGCGCGCCTCGCGCGGGCGCCGGCTCCGGGCGTCAGAGCGTCTCGAGGTAAGCGACGAGATCATCGATCTGGGCCGGCGTGAGCGTCGATGTCACGCCGTGCTTGTCCCCTCCGCCGCACGGGCCGAAGCGGTCGTGGAGGGTCGCGGCGCAGCCGTCGTGCATGTACGGGGCGCGCGCGGCGAGCCCGCGCAGCGAGGGTACCTGGAAGGCCTTCCCCGTGCCCACGTCGACGGTCTGGTCGTTCGTGAGCTTCTCGCCCGAGTGGCACGACGCGCAGGCCACGGCCGCGTCGTTGAAGAGCGCCTCGCCGCGCTGCACGGCGCCCTCGTCCGCCGGCTCCGACACGGGGACCGGCTTGATCGTGTCGAGCCATGACGCGAACGCCGCGACGCGCTCGGCGCTCTGGCGAGGGCCGCCCATCCGCTGCTCGAAGACGTTGCTCATGATCGCGTCGAGATCGGTCATGTCGCCGTCCCAGTGCAGCGGCGCCGTGTCGAGCACGCCGCCCGAGAGCGACTGCGTGCGGCGCGGGCCGATGGGCTTGAAGGCCCACGTCCGGCCGTCGTCCTGCCCCTCCGGGTGGCACGACGCGCACGAGATCATCATCAGCCCGTCGCCGTTGCCGTGAAAGAGGGTGTGGCTGGAGTCGAGCCGGCTCTCGCCAGGGAGCAGGAACGTGGCGATATGCTGGCCGCTCACGGCGCCGAAGCGCAGGACGCTCGGCGGCTCCCGCAGCTGCACGAGCAGGTCGCCCGCCTCGTCGTAGCCGACCGCGATGGGCTCGCCGGGCACCGGGATGCTGCGCTGGTCGCGCATGGCAAAGCAGTCATCGAGCACATCCGTCTGCTCGAGCAGATCGAGCGGCGTCTCGACCACCTCGCGGCTGCCCGCCATCAAGACGGCCCCACGGAAGCCATCAGGCGATATCGCCATGTCGACAGGGAGCAGGCCGAACGAGAGGCCGCCCACGCCGGCCGCGGGCAGCGCGGGCGCCTGGTTGGCCTCGCTGGGCAGCGGGCGCATGATCGTCACAGCGGTCTGGAGTACGACCGTGTTGCAGTCGAACCCAGAGTAGCTGCCCTGCGGCGAATCCCCTATATCGATGGGATCCACGAGGCCGCGCTGGTGCACCATGGCCACGCCGCCCCCGGGCAGCGGGACCGTCCTCCACGCCACCGCCGGCTCGAACGTGCGCTCCAGCTTCGGCTGGACGTACATCGGCGGCTTCACGCGGTCGGCCACGGTGCCGTCCTTCGAGACGACAAGGAGCTCGGGCGACCGGAACCTGCTCACGAGGAGCGAGTCCCCCTCGACCACCACGTCGCGCAGGTCGCGGTCGAGGCGCAGCGCGCGCACGGGCGGGACCTCGAGGTCGGAGGAGAGCGTGACGAGCTCTCCGCCCGCGCAGGCCACGTGGAGCAGGTCGGCCGCGGCGTCGTACGCCACCCCGCGGGGCGCGGGGCAAACGGGCCTGCGGTGCATCTCCTTCGTCGCGAGATCGATCGTGACCACCGCGCCGCCGCGGCGGAGCGCCACGTGCGCGGTGCCGGCCGCCCCCTCGGTCACGCGCCCGGGCTCGTCGCCAGGCTCCAGGGCGAGGGTGGCCTCCACCTCGAGGGTGTCGAGGTTGATGATGGAGACGCTGTCGCGGTCCGGATCCGCGGCGACGACGCGCTGCTTGTCGGCGGTGACGAGGAGCGTGCCGCCGCTGATCGGCGGCGGCGGCACCGGGGACACGTAGACGGGCTGCTCCTCCGGGAAGGGCAAGCCGCCGCCCACCCCGACCCCAACACCACTGAAGTCTCCCGTCGACGAGGACCCCGTCGACGAGGAGGACGTTCTGCCATCATAAGGAAACCACTCGTCGTCATCACATCCGGCCATGGCCGCGGCGGCGAGCGCGGCGGCCGCGCCGAGCCGTGTTGCAACGTGAGCTTTCATCGTGCCTCCTGTGCCCGGCGCCGCCACGCGATCGAGCGGCCCGAGCGTGCGTCGAATTTCGGACAGCAGCGCTGGAGCCCGGCTCCGTGGGCGTGCGATGATCCTGACATGAGCAAGGTCGCGGTTCTTGGGTCAGGGATTGTCGGGCAGGTGCTGGCGGATGGGTTTCTCAAGCACGGTTACAGCGTGATGCGCGCCACGCGCGAGCCCTCGAAGCTCGCGACATGGCAGTCGGACGCGGGGCCGCAGGCGACCGTGGGGACGTTCGCGGAGGCGGCGAAGTTCGGAGATCTCGTCGTGCTCGCGGTGAAGGGGACAGCGGCGGAGCAGGCGGTGGATCTCGCCGGGCCCCAGGCGCTCGCGGGGAAGACGGTCATCGACGCGACCAACCCCATCGCGGACGAGCCCCCCGTCAACGGGGTGCTCAAGTTCTTCACGGGACCAAACGAGTCGCTGCTGGAGCGGCTGGCGCGGCGCGCGCCCGAAGCGCACTTCGTGAAGGCCTTCTCGTCCGTCGGCAGCGTGTGGATGGTCAATCCGGATTTCGGCGGCGTCCGTCCGACGATGTTCATCTGCGGCGACAACGCCGCCGCGAAGAAGCAGGTGGAGGGCATCCTCGACACCTTCGGGTGGGAGACCGAGGACATGGGGAGCGTGGAGGCAGCGCGCGCGATCGAGCCGCTCTGCATGCTCTGGTGCATCCCCGGCCTGCAGAACAACCGGTGGACGCACGCGTTCAAGCTCCTGAAGAAGTAGGCAGGCGGGCGCCGGGCAACGGGGCGAGGGGCGCGCGCGGCGCCGCCCGGGCGCTCAGGCCCGCCGCGCGCGGACAGCGCGCGGCGCCCCCGGCGCTCAGGCCCGCCTCACGCGGACAGCGGATCGCTCCCGGCGGCCAGCGCGGCGATCAGGCCGGGGACCAGCTCGGCGATCTCGCTCGCGAGCAGCCCCCGATCGCTGCCCGTCTGCGCGCGCCACACGTCCCCGGCGAGCGCGTGGATCAGCACCCCCGCGCTCGCGGCGGCGGAGGGCTCCATCGAGCACAGGAGGGCGGCGATCATCCCGGTCAGGACGTCGCCCGAGCCGGCCGTGGCGAGCGCCGGGTTGCCCGCCATGCAGATGAACATGCGGCCGTCCGGGAGGGCGATGACCGTGCGCGCCCCCTTGAGCAGGACGGTCGCCCGGGTCAGCGCCACCGCCTCGCGCACCGCGCCGAAGCGGTCCTCCTCGATCGCCCGCGAGCTGCGGCCCAGCAGCCGGCCGAGCTCGCCGGAGTGCGGCGTGAGGATGAGGCTCCCGCGCGCGGTCGCGAGCGCCTCGGGGCGGCCGACGAAGTGCGTCAGGGCGTCCGCGTCGACGACCTTCAGGCCGTCCCAGCCCAGCACTACATGATCCACCGCGACCCGCGCGCGCTCGTCGAGGCCGAAGCCAGGGCCGATGGCGACCGCCCGCCGCCCGGCGAGCGCGCCGTCGAGCGACGCCTCGATGCGGGCCGGATCGATCGCGGTCGTCATCAGCTCCACGACGCGCGACTCCATGGCCGGCGCTGTGTCGGCCCAGGTGCAGATCGTGACGAGGCCCGCGCCTGTGCGCATCGCCGCGCGCGCCGTCAGCAGCGCGGCGCCGAGCTTGCCTGACGAGCCGGCGATCACGAGCACGTTGCCCGCCTGGTGCTTGTAGACGCTCGCCTCGCGCGGGCGCAGGTACGCGCCGATCGTCTCCTTCCGGATGACCTCCGCGACGTGGCCGACCTGGGCGAGGATCGGCCGGTCCGGGACGCCGAGATCGACCACGTGGACGTTGCCCGCGAGCCGCGCGCCCTCGGGCGTGAGCAGGCCGATCTTGAGGTGGCCGAACGTGACGGTCTCGTCGGCCTGCACCGCGGCGCCGAGCGGGGCGCCGCTGTCGGCGTCGAGGCCCGAGGGCACGTCGAGCGCGATGCAGAGGCAGGTCGCTGTGTTGAGGACGCCGATGACGTCGGCGAGGTGGCCCTCGATCGGGCGGTCGAGGCCCGTGCCGAAGAGCGCGTCCACCACGATGTCGGCCTCCGCGAGCGCGGCCTCGAGCGGCGCGAGCGACGCGCCCGGGGGGAGCTCGGTCAGCGCGCCGCCGAGATCGACGTACGCGTCGTGGTTGATGCGGCTGTCGCCGGTGACCTTCTCGGACGGGGCCGCCAGGAAGACCTGGACCTCTGCGCCGCGGGCGAGGAGGTGGCGCGCCACGACGAAGCCGTCGCCGCCGTTGTTGCCGGCGCCGCAGGCGACGACGACGCGGGCGTTGAGCGGGTAGGTGGCCGGCTGCCCCGGGCTCGGGACGTGCCGCACCGGGAACGAGCGCACGCGCGCGGCGCGGGCGTCCTCGATGTCGCGGCGGCCGTTCGGCGGCGGCGGGACGTTCCCCGTGCGAGGGCCGCCGCTGGAGCCGCTGGAGGGCAACGTGGCGGGCCAGAGCGTCCGCGCGGGCGCCTGCAGCGGCGCGGCGGGGTGCGGCGCCGGGCGCGCGGCGTGGCCGGGGAGCCCGGCGGCGCCGGGGCGCCCGGCGGTGCGCGCCTCGATGATCGCCGAGATCACGTCGGCGGCGCCGCGTCCGGCGTTCTCCATGAGGACGACGCCGGGGACGTGGCACTGGTGGATGGCGTGCTTGTCGAAGGCGCGCATCTGCGCGCGCGAGAGGACCGGAATCACGAGCGCTCTTTCCCTTCGTCGTCCAGGTTGGGTCGGCCTTCGCCGTCCCCTTCATCAGAGGTCGGGGATCGGCCTTCGCCGTCCCCTTCCAGAATGGCCACCGCCGCCGCCACACCGGCGTCGTGCGTGATCGACAGGTGCACCCGCTTGACGCCCAGGCGCTCCGCGAGCGTGCGCGCCGGGCCGTGGAGCGCCATCGTCGGCGGCGTGCGCGGCGCGCCGCGCACCTCCAGGTGGTGCCAGCCGACCCCCGGCGCCCCGGAGAGCGCCTTCACCACCGCCTCCTTCGCGGCGAAGCGGCCCGCGAGCGCCGTCGCCCGGTCCACGCGGTGCTCGAGCGAGCGGCGCTCGGGCTCGGACAGCACCCGCTCCCAGAACCGATCCCCCCACCGCGCGAGCGCCTCCTCCATGCGTCCGATGCCGCAGACGTCGATGCCGATGCCGAGGATCATGCGCCCACCTCGAGGAGAGACCCGGGGCGCAGGCCGGCACGCGGTTCCAGGGCGCCCTCGCGGGCGGGGCTCGCCGCGGCGCGGGCGACGGAGCGGAGACACAGGGGGAAGGCCATGGCGCGACTCTACCCTATTCAATGGCGACGCCCTCTGAAACGCGACCCGCGCCTCGCCCCCCGACCGCGGAGAAGGGCCTCAGGCGTGCGCTCGCGGCCTCTGGCGTGCGATCGCGGGAGGACGCCCGCTCCGAGGCGGACGGCCGCGGCACGACGCGCGTGCGCCGCACGCCGCACGAGCGTCGCCGCCGGGCGCCGTTCGCGGCTAGCATCCCCGCGGCGCCCCATGCAGACAGCCCTCGATCTGACGGTCATGCTCCCGCAGAGCGCCTACGACTACGGCGAGCGCTCGTCAGGAGAGGCCCACGGCGTGGTGCTGACGAGGCCCCACGTCGTGAATCTCATCCTCGATCTCGCGGGCTACACTGCTGACCGGGATCTCGCGTCGCTCTCGCTGCTCGAGCCGGCCTGCGGCCACGGCGCGTTCCTCGTCCCCGCGGCCGAGCGGCTGCTCCAGTCGGCGCGCCGCCACGACCGCGACCTCCGAGACATCGAGTCCGCCATCCGGTCCTACGACGTCGCGCGAGACCACGTCGACCGCTCGCGCCTCGCGGTCGCCGGCGCGCTCGCCCGGCTCGGGTTGCCGCATGGCGACGCGGAGCGCCTCTCGGAGGCCTGGATCGCCCACGGCGACTTCCTGCTCACCAGCCAGGGACGGCGCTTCGACGCGGTGGTGGGCAATCCACCGTACATCAGGATAGAGCAGCTCTCGCCCGAGCTCCAGGAGGAGTATCGACACCGCTACAGGTCGCTCTACGACCGCGCCGATCTCTACGTCGCGTTCATCGAGCGCGGCCTCGACCTCCTCGCGCCGGGCGGGGTCCTCTCCTTCATCTGCGCCGACCGGTGGACCCTCAACCGCTACGGCGCCCCGCTGCGCCGGCTGCTCTCGAGGTGGTTCCGGGTCCAGTGCTATATCGACCTGCACAGCGCCTCCCCGTTCGAGTCGGACGTCGTCGCCTACCCGTCGATATTCGCCGTGTCTCACGGCAAGACAGGGAGCGTGCCTGTCGCGACGCTGCGCACCGCCTCTCCGGAGGAGTGCGAGGCCGCCTCGTCCGCCCTGAGGGGCGCGCCGGCGCGCTGCCCCGGCGTCACCGTGTCGGAGTACCCCTCGTGGTTCGAGGGGGACGACCCGTGGGTGCTCAGCTCGCCGGAGCACCTCGAGGCCCTGCGCGCGCTCGAGGCGCGGTTCGCGCCCATCGAGGCGGTCGGCGGGACCCGCGTCGGCATCGGCGTCGCCACCGGGAACGACAGGATCTACATCGTCGGCGGCGACGTCGACATCGAGCGCGACCGCCTCGTGCCGCTCGTCATGCGCGACGACATCGAGGACGGCCGCATCCGCGACGCCGGGCGGTTCGTCATCAACACCTTCGGGGACGACGGCAAGGTGGTCAATCTGGAGGAGTACCCGAGGCTCTGCGGGTACCTGCGCGCCCACGAGGCCGAGATCAGGAAGCGCTACATCGCCCAGAAGAGCACCGCGAGCTGGTTCCGCACCATCGATCGCGTCTATCCAGCGCTGGCCTCCACCCGGAAGCTGCTCATCCCCGACATCGCAGGATCCAACGAGGTGGTCCACGAAGAGGGCAGGTTCCATCCGCACCACAACCTCTATGTGATCACCTCGGAGGGTTGGGACCTGGAGGCGCTCGGCGGGCTCCTGAGCTCCAGGGTCGCCCTCTTCTTCGTGTGGTCCTACGCGGTCAAGATGCGCGGGGGCTACCTGCGCTTCCAGGCCCAGTACCTGCGGCGGATCCGCCTGCCTCCGCCGGACAGCATCGCGGAGGACCTGAGGAGCGATCTGCGGAGCTCCTTCCGGGAGCGCGACTTCGAGAGGCTCGATGAGCTCGCGCTGCGCGCCTACGGCATCGACGCGCTCCCGGGGTTCAGCTTCGTCGACACGAGAAAATAGCGCGCTGCCTCGCCCGCGCGCGGCGTGGTACGTTCGCGCTCCCCGGGAGCGTTCGCGGGCGAGGGATGGGCGAATGACGGCGGAGTGGATCGCGTGCGCTAGCCGTATCGAGTCGGTCGTCGTGTACGCGCGCGGGGCGATCGTCACCCGCCGCGTCGAGCTCGCGGCGCCGCTCCCCCGGGGAGCGACGGAGATCTCGGTGCCGGGGATCACTCCGCTCGCCGAGCCGGGGAGCTTCCGAGCGCTCGTGGCCGCCGCGGACGAGCTGTCGAGCGCGGCCGGCGCGGCAGGGACCTCGCGGGCCCCGCGCGACGTGCGCGACGTTATCGGCGTGCGCGCGCGGCTCGTCCTGCCCCCGGCGCCCGTCTCGCGGAGCGCGCTCTCGGCGCAGCTGCGCGAGCTCGAGCTCGCGATCGAGCGCCTGTCCGCCGAGCACGCCCACCTCCGCCACTGGCGCGATCAGCTCGGGGCCGTCGCGCTCGATCCGGAGCTCGCGCGGCGCTTCCGGCCGGGCGACCCGGCGGCGCGCATCCGGGACGCGCTCGCCGTGAGCGGCCTGCTCTCGGACGAGCTCGCCGCGCTCGACGCGCGCACGGCCGTGGTCGAGGCGGAGCTCGAGCGCGCCCGGAAGGCGCTCCTCGCCGCGCAGCTCGACGCCGCCCAGGCGGCCAGCGGCGAGGTCGAGGAGAGCGCCCCGACGCGCCTCGACGTCGCCGTGCGGCTCGCGCCCGCGCGCGACGGCGCGGGCGGGGAGCCGGCGCTCCGGCTCGAGTACGCCGTCGCCGCCGCGCGCTGGTGGCCCGCCTACGCGGCGCGGTTCTCGCGCGGCGCGACGGAGGTCGCCCTGCAGCTCGACGCGCTCGTCGCGCAGGCCTCCGGCGAGGACTGGAAGGACGTGCGCCTCTCGCTCGCCACCGCCGACCTCGTGCGGGACACGCGTCTGCCGGAGCTCGCCTCGCTGCGGCTCAGCCGCGCGCAGCGCCCTCCGCGCCGCGGCTACCGCCCCGCGCCCGAGGGGCTCGACGCGATGTTCGAGGGGTTCGACCGCTTCGTCGCCGCCCTCCCCCAGCCCGCCGCGCGGACCAAGGCCGCGCCCGCTCAGCTCCCGCCGCCCGCCCCGCCCGCCCCCATCGACGACGAGCCCACGCCGATGCCGGTCGGGGCCGCGGCCGACGCCATGGCCAGCCAGGCGCTGCTCGAGACGATGGACACAGGATGCCGGCGCCCGGCGCGGCGCCGCCGCCGGCGCTCAGCGCGGGCTTCGCGCCGCCGCCTCAGGCGCCGCTCGCCATGGCGATGCCGCCCGTCGCGCCGGCTCCGGCCCGATCGCGCGGGCTGTCGCTCCCGTCGCTCCCGTCGTTCGGCGGGGGCGCGCCGGCGCCAGCGCAGGCGTTCCGGTCGAGCGCGCCCCGGGCCTCGAAGGCCGCCGCCCGCGCGTCCGTCGCCGAGATGCCGGCCGGCGCGGCCGACGAGGCGCTCGCCGACGACGAGCTCGAGGGCCCCGGCGCGGCCCCGGCGCCGCTCGATCCGGCGCTTGTCGAGGAGTGGCTCGACTTCGACGCGCTGCACCTCCCCGGCGCGGGCCCGCAGCGCGGCCGGCTCGCCCGCGACAAGCCCCGGCGCGCGGGGCGCTCCGCGCGGCAGGCGCAGGCGGACATCATGAACATCCCCGCCCCGCCCCGCGCCGTGGATCCGCGCGACGCGCGCGGCCAGTTCGACCACCTCTACGCGGGCGAGGGCGCCGCCGACGTGCCCTCGAACGGCAAGCCCCACCGCGTCGCCCTGAGCGCCGCGCGCGGCCCCGCGGCGCCCCGGTTCGTGGCCGTGCCGCGCGAGGCCGCCGAGGTCTACCGCGAGGCGCGCGTCGAGAACCCTTTCGACGCCCCGCTGCTCGAGGGGCCGGTCGACATCTTCGTCGACGGCGCCCTCGCCGCGCAGTCCGCGCTCGGGCACGTCGACCGGGGCGGCGTCCTCCGCGCCGGCCTCGGCGTCGAGGAGCGGATCCGGGTCGCCAGGAACGCGCGCGTGGACGAGTCGAGCGCCGGCCTGCTCGGCGGCTCGCTCGCCGTCGAGCACGCGGTCACGATCGACCTCGCCTCGTCGCTCGGCGTGGGCGTCGAGGTCGAGGTCCTGGACCGCATCCCCGTGACGGACGACAAGGACGTCGAGATCAAGCTGCTCTCGTCGCACCCGAAGGCCGAGCCGTACACGCAGGAGGAGCTCGGCGAGCCCGTGCGCGGCGGGCTGCGCTGGCGCGTGCCGCTCGCGCCTGGCGGCAAGGCCTCCGTCGCGTTCACCTATCGCGTGGTGTTCTCCTCGAAGAACGAGGTCGTCGGCGGCAACCGTCGGGAATAACAGGGGAAACGAGCGCACCATGGCAAGGGATGCGGACGGTTCGGGCCAGGCTGAGCGGAGCGGCGGCGAGGAGGGCACCGGCGAGGTGAGCGCCGCTGCGCGGAGCGCAGGCGAGGAGAGCGCCGCCGCGCGGAGCGCAGGCCAGGGGAGCGCCGCCGAGCGCGCGCCCCACCCGAGCGCGGCGCGCGCGGTGACGCTGTTCGAGGACCGCGCCGAGGTCGTGCGCGCCGCGCGCGTCGAGGTCGAGGCCGGGGCGCAGTGGGTCGCGATCGGCGGCGTGTCGGTGTTCGTCGACGAGCGCACCGTGCAGGCGCGCGTCGCGCCGAGCGCGGGCGAAGGCGGCGCGGTCCGGGTGACGGCGGCGCGCGTGCGGTGGAGGGCGCACCGGGAAGCGGCGCTCGGGCGCGAGGCGATCGACGCGCTGGAGCGCGAGCAGCGCGAGGCGTCCCGGCGGTCTCGCGCCGCCGAGCTCGCGCGGGACCGGGCGTCGCGCCGCGAGGCGCACCTCGACCAGCTGCTCGCGAAGTGGGCCCAGGCGATGAGCGAGGTCCCGAAGGATGCCGGCGATCCCGCGCGCCTCGCCTCGTGGCGCGGCGGCATCGAGGCGCTGCGCGCGGCGCTCGCCGACGCCCTCGCCGCGTCGGCCGAGGCGCGCGCCGCGCGGGCGCACGCCGAGGACGACGCCCGGCGCGCCGCGGCCCGCCTGCGGGAGGGGTCGCTCGAGCAGCCGCGCTACGAGGCCGTGATCGAGGTGGAGATCCACGCGCCCGCGCCGCAGCCGGTCGAGATCGAGCTGACGTACCGCGTCGCTTGCGCGATCTGGCGCCCCGAGCACCTGGCGCGGCTCTCGGCAGACGCCGCGGGCGCGGGCGGCGCCGCGGGCGCGGGCGGCGCCGCGGGCGCGGGCGGCGCCGCGGGCGCGGGCGGCGCCACTGGCGCGGGCGGCGCCGGGGCCCAGGGCGCGGGCGGCTCGGTCGAGCTCACCACCTGGGCGACGGCCTGGCAGGCGACGGGCGAGGCGTGGGAGAACGTCGCCGCCCGCTTCTCGACAGCGCGGCCGGCGCGGACCGCCGAGGCGCCGCTCCTCGCGGACGACGTCCTCCGGCTGCGGCGCAAGACCGACATTGAGCGCCGCCGCGTCGTCGTCGAGGCGCGCGACCAGGCGATCGCGGCGGCCGGGCTCGGCCACGGGGCGCGCGCCGTCGACGAGATGCCAGGCGTGGACGACGGGGGCGAGCCGCTGATCTTCGAGGCGGCGGAGCCGGTGACCCTCCCCTCCGACGGCCGCCCGCTCCGCGTCGAGATCGCGCGGCGCTCGCTCCCGGCCGAGCTCGCGCTCGTGCTGTACCCCGAGGCCCACCCGGCGGCGCACCTGCGCGCGACAGTGACGCTGGACGGCGGCGGCGACGGGCGGCCGCGCCCGCTGCTCGCGGGCCCGGTGCGGGTCGCGCGGGGCGGCAGCCTCGTCGGCCGCGCCCGGCTCGACTTCGTCGGCGCCGGCGAGCCGTTCGAGCTCGGCTTCGGCGTGGACGACGCTGTGCGCGTCCGGCGCACCGTGGACGAGGAGCAGGACACCGCGGCGCTCACCGGCAATCGCAGGATCCGCAGGCGCGTGAAGCTCTCTCTTTCCAACCTCTCCAGCCTCGCGAAGCGGGTGCTGGTCACCGAGCGGATCCCCGTCAGCGAGGTGGCCGAGGTGGAGGTCGCGCTCGGCGAGGCGCCCGGGTGGACGCTCGACGAGAAGGATGGGTTTCTCCGGGGCCGCGTCGAGCTGCCGCCGAGGGGCGTGAAGACGATGGCATTCACCTACGAGCTCCGCGCCGGTGCGAGCGTCGTGTTGCCGTTCTGAAACGCGGCCGGCGTCGCGATGCCGGCGGTGGAGCGCCGTTGACAGAACGCGGTACCCTTCTGTAACTGATGGATTCTCCAGCAGCTTCACGCGCGGGGAAGGAGGGTCGCCATGAGGCAGCAGATCGATGGGGCCGTGGTGCTGACCGCGGCCGAGGAAGACGTCATGGAGTACTTGCCCAACAGAGGCGTCTTCTTCGCGCAGCTGCTGGGACGAGGCCGCGGGCAGGGCTTCGGCTTCTACAAGGGCAAGATGGAGCCCGGCTGTGAGATCTCGCGCGAGCTCCACGCCGAGACCACGGAGACCATCTACATCCTGGCGGGCAAGGCGCTCGGCATCATCGGCGACCGCGAGGTGCCCCTCGGCCCCGGCCAGATGATGCACGTCGAGAAGAACGTGCACCACGGGCTGCGCAACGCGGGCGCCGGCCCGCTCGAGTTCCTCGTCATCGGCCACCCCGACTTCTGATCGCGCGGTCCGCTCCTTGAGCTGCGCAGCAGCCCTCCGGCTCGCCCGCGGTGCGCTCGTCGCGGCGGCTCTGCTCGGCGCGCCGGCGGCGCGGGCCCAGGCCTTCGCGCCGCCGCCCGGCGCGAAGGCCGCCGGCGCCGGGGCCGCCGGGGCGCTCCGGCCCGAGGCGGCGCCGCTCGCGCCCGGCCCCGGGCGTCCGGGGCCGCCTGGCCGCGAGCGCCCGTCGGCGGCGCCCGAGCGCGACGCCGCGCCGCCCGAGATCGCGTGGGACCCGCGCTGGCCGCGCTTCCGCACGAGCGAGTATGTGGCCACGGGGCTCCTGGCCGCGACCGCCTTCGGGACGCTCGCCATCCCGCCGTCGGAGGGCCGGTGGTCGGCCGTGAACGGCTTCGACGGCTCGGCGCGCGAGGCGCTGCGGATCCGGAGCGATCGCCAGCGCGAGATGGCGCGGGACGCGAGCGATCTCCTGCTCACGGTGATGACCAACCACCTCGCGGTGGACGCCCTGCTCGTGGCCTGGTGGGGGCACGGGCGCGGCAGCGTCGCGTGGGAGATCGCGATGATCGACATCGAGGCGCTCACGCTGAACGCGGCCCTGAACGGCGTCGTCGCGGGGCTCACGAGCCGCGAGCGCCCCTACCGCGCCGTGTGCACCGGGCCCGAGGAGGAGCAGGACCGCGACTGCCGCGGGAGCAAGCGGTACCGGAGCTTCTTCAGCGGCCACAGCTCGACCGCGTTCACGGCGGCGGGGCTCACGTGCTCGCACCACGCGCACCTGCCGCTCTACGGCGGCGGCGCGCCCGACGCGCTCGCGTGCGTCGCGTCGCTCGGGACGGCGGCCGCCGTGGCGACGCTGCGGGTCGTCTCGGACCAGCACTTCGCGACCGACGCGCTCACGGGCGCGGCCGTCGGCACCCTGACGGGCCTCGCGGTCCCGTGGCTCCTGCACTACCGCGGCGGCGCCGCCGCGGACGCGGGCGCGCGGCGCGGCGACGCCGTGTCGATCCGCTTCGTGCCCGCGCCGCTCGGCGGGTACCTGGTGGGCAGGTTCTAGCGATGGCGCGCCGCCGCCCGCTCGCCGCCGCCGCGGCGCTCGCCTTCCTGGTGCCCGCCGGGGCCCGCGCCCAGGATCCGGCCGACCTGCCGCCGCCCGCCAGCGATCCGCCGCCGGTGACGTCGGGGGTCGACCTCCTGCAGAAGCGCTCGTACTGGGCGCGGAGCGCGGGCGCGCGCCCGTTCGTCTCCGCGGTGCTGGAGCTCGGGGTCATCTATTACAGGCCGAGCCTCGCGCTCGGCGTGGGCAAGCCGCACTGGTCGTGGCTCGGGCTCGAGGGGTACGCGAGCGTATCGCCCAGCGGAGGCGCGGAGTACGTGGGCTTCCGCGCGGCGCTGCCCAGGCTGGAGATCCGTGGCGGCGCGCGATACGCCTTCTCGACGTCACAGTACTTCCTGCAGCCCCGGGCGTCGTACACGCGCAGGGAGACCGAGCTCATGCAGGGCCACAAGTCGCGCTACATCGCCGGCGAGATCGAGGTGTCGGGCTCGATACCGCTGCTCGGAGGCAGCCTGTTCGGCGTCGCGACGGGCTATGCGGTGCTGGGCGCGCCCGAGGGGTATTACCTCTACGAGGAGGCGCTCCACACCGTGATGAAGCCGCCGTACCTCTACCGGGCCAGGCTCGGCTACATGGGAGAGGTGGACCGGTACGGCGAGCTCCGGCTCGGCGCCGCTGCCGAGGTGCTCGGCAATCCCGGCCGCGACAGCCTCATCGTTCGCATCGGCCCGGTGCTGGCGGTCTCGCTGACACACCACCTGGATGCGGTGGGGACGGTGATGGTCGTGGCGGCGACGCCCGATCGGCTCGGCTTGCTGGGCGCCGACCTCGGGCAGCTCGGCTTGCGGTACCGGTGGGCCACCGGCGATCGCTGGCCCGAGTTCCCCTGATCCATGCGCCGGGCGCGGGGCGTGGTAAGCGTCCCGCATGAACAAGCTCATTTCCCTGACCTTTCTCGCCGCGGCGCTCGCGGCGTGCACCCAGCCCGGCGACGCCAGCGCCCCGGCCGCGCCCGCGGCGACCGGCGCGGCGGCGCAGCAGCCCAAGGCCGACGCCCCCAAGGCGAAGGTAGCGGAGGCGCCGGCGAACGCGGCTCAGGCGAAGATCGGCCAGCCCGCGCCGGATTTCACGCTGCCGGATCTCGACGGCAAGCCCGTCAAGCTGGCCGATCACAAGGGCAAGACGGTCGTGCTCGAGTGGTTCAACCCGGGTTGCCCCTTCGTGCAGCTCGCGCACCGCAAGGGCGGCCTGAAGGACGTGCCGGCGCAGCAGACTGCCAAAGGCGTCGTGTGGCTCGCCATCAACTCGGGTGCTCCGGGCAAGCAGGGCGCGGCCCGGGAAGAGAACGTGAAGGCCAAGGCCGAGTTCGGTATGGGCTATCCGGTCCTCCTGGACGAGAAGGGCGATGTAGGGCGCGCCTACGGCGCCCAGCGCACACCGCACATGGTCATCATCGACCCGCAGGGCACGCTCGTCTATGCGGGCGCCATCGACAGCACGAAGGGCGGCGAGCCCGAGCCGGACGAGCAGGTAACGAACTACGTTGACGCAGCGCTGGCCGAGCTCACCGCCGGCAAGGCGATCTCCACGAAGGAGACCGAGGCGTTCGGCTGCACGGTCAAGTACTGAGCTGCGGAGCCGACGAGCGCCATCGCAGCTTCACCCACCTTGGAGCCATGTAGCGCCCACACGCCGCGCGCGCGCGCCATCGCCCGACGCGCCCGACGCGCCCGACGCGCCCGACGCGCGCCGCTCCTCGCTGGCCTCTTCCCTCGAACAGCGCACCCGCCCGCCTGCTCCCGCCACACGCCGTGTGGCCGGCGTCACGCGCTCGCCCCTGCTGGAAGCTCACAGAATATGGTGACACGCCGTGTCCTGGGGTATTGACATAGACGTAAGTCCCGGTCTACCGTCGTGCGACAGCTCTGTAATATCGCCAGTAGCTGACGTTCCAGGCAAATCGCTCACTGGCAAGCGACCCAAGGGATGATGGCCATTCAGGGCCATACGCTGGGAGCTGCCAAGGCAGGTGCTGATGCGAAGGTTCATGTCCACGCTGCTCCTTCCCCTCGTGTGCGCCTGCGCTCCTGACGCATCCGTCGAGGAAGGGCTCGCGATGAGGGCCGGTCTCCTGCCCTCCGCAGAGGATCAGGGGTCCACCAAGCTGGCGCCGGGCGAGCTCTCGCCGAGCGGCGTCGTATCGAATGGAATCTGGCCGAATGCGCTCAGGCCGGACTCGATACCGTCTACCGCGCTCGGCGCTCTCCAGGTCCAGGCGCTCGGAGGGGTCGTGTCCCGCGATTTCCTCCGTTATGCGATCGGCTGCGCGCTCGATCGCTCGCAGGCGATCAAGCTCGACGGGCCCGGCGGCGCCGAGGAATACCGTGGAGCTGTCGGGCTAGCTCCCGAATGGACGGAAGGGCCGCTCTCTCCGGTCAAGCAGCGGTGGGTGTCGGCCTGCGTCGCCGCGCGGACCAACTACTTCGGCGTTCCCGTGATGCTATCGATGCGCGCGCAGGCGAGCGCGCAGCTCGCCGCCGGCCCCGAGGAGCGCGGCGCCTTCACCAGCAAGGAAGGCGCGTTCTGGGGCAACCTGTTCGGCGAGACGCCCGCGCTGTACACATGCCATGTCCCGGACAACCTGGAGCGCTCGCGCGCGAGGAGCCGCGCGTGTGCGACGGGGCATGACACCGGCTCCGGGGTCGTCGGGTGCGGCATCATCCAGCGGACGGGAGATTGCTCGTCTGTCTGCTCGGCCGCGGCCGACCCGGCGATGGGCTATGCGGCGTGCGACGGATCGAGGGAGGTCATCACGACCTTCCTCGAATAGAATCGAGGCCCAGAGCCAGGGCGGGTTCCGCCTTCGCAGTTGAAAAGGGTCCGAGGGATGAGCCGAGTGAGAAGAGCGGGCCCGGAGAGCGCCAACGTCGCGAGAGCGGCGGACGAGGAGCTCACGCCCAGGGCCGTCCCGCTCCCCCCCTCGAGCCGGGCCCCTCGCGCCGCGCCGCAAGCCGCCGCGGAGGGCTCGGGCGCCGCGCACGACACGGTGTTCGTCTGCGTCGACCCGCCCTCCTCGCGCGCGCCGAGCCGGTTTCCGATCCGCGACTGGGATCGGTATGAGTGCCTGTCGCTCGTCGGGAAAGGGGGAATGGGCACGGTCTACAAGGCCATAGATCCCAGGCTCCAGCGGTACGTGGCGATCAAGCTCATCCGGGGCAACGAGCCGGAGCTCGCTCAGCGCTTCATCTGGGAGGCGCGGGCCCAGGCCCGGGTCGAGCACCCGAACATCTGCAAGGTGTACGAGGTCGGTGAGGCGCAGGGGCAGCCGTTCATCGCGATGCAGTACATCGACGGCCAGCCGCTCCACCGCGTGGCGCAGCAGATGTCGCTCGAGCAGCGGGTGAAGATCGTGGCCGACGTGGCGGACGGCCTCCACGCCGCCCACCGGCTCGGGCTGATCCACCGCGACATCAAGCCGGCGAACATCCTTGTCGAGCGGACGGCCGACGGCGCGTTTCGCCCCTACCTCCTCGATTTCGGGCTCGCGCGGGACATCGCGTCCGACGGCCGGGCGACGACGAGCGATGAGGGGACTCCCGCCTACATGGCGCCCGAGCAGGTGTCCGGGGGCCAGCGCCAGCTCGACCGCCGCACGGACGTCTACTGCCTCGGCTCGACGCTTTACGAGGTCCTCTCCGGGCGCCCGCCGTTCGTCGATCCGTTGGTGACGAGCCTCATCTGGCGGGTGGTGAACGAGCTGCCCGTGCCGGTGCGCCAGGTCGACAAGGGGATCCCCGTCGATCTGGAGACCATCGTGATGAAGTGCCTCGAGAAGGAGCCTCAGCGGCGGTACGACTCCGCAAAGATGCTCGCCCTCGATCTCGGGCGCTACCTCGCGGGCGAGCCGATCGAGGCGCGGCCCCCGAGCCTCGTTTACCGCGCGCTGAAGCGAGCGCGGAAGCACCGGCTCGCGCTCGCGGCGGGCGCCGCGGCGCTCGTCGTGCTGTCGCTCTCGGGCGCCATCGCCCTCCGCGCGAAGCTCGCCGCCGCGCGCCAGGCCGAGCTCTCGGCGCACGTGGCGTCCCTGGCCGAGGGCTTCGGCCAGGACGTCAAGGAGATGGAGCTGTTCATGCGCTACGCGTACGCGCTCCCCCTCCACGAGGTGTCGCGGGAAAAGGAGGTCATCCGCGCGCGCATGGGCGAGATCGATCGGAAGATGCAGGCCATGCGCGGGGCCGCGGGCGACCTCGTCGAGGGCCCCGGCCACTACGCGCTCGGGCGCGGGCACCTCGCGCTGCACGAGCCCGAGGAGGCGCTCACGCACCTCGAGGCGGCGCTCGGGAGCGGGTACGCCGCGCGGGAGGCGAAGTTCGCGGCGGGGCTCGCTCACGGGATGCTCTACCGGAAGGGGCTCGACCGGGCGATGCGCCTCGCCGACAGGGGCGAGCGATCCGCGCGGCAGATCGAGCTGGAGGAGCGGCACAAGGCCCCGGCGATCAAGTACCTGCGGGACAGCGTGCGGTCGACCGCGGCGCCGTCGGCGTACACAGCGGCGCTCATGGAGCTCTACGAGGGGCGCTTCGACGAGGCGCTCGGCGACGCGCGGCGGGCGTTCGCGCGGTCGCCCTGGGAGTACGAGGCGAAGAAGCTGGAGGGCGACGTCCTGTTCGCGAAGGGGGCGGCGGCGCGCGACCTCGGGGACCACGCGGCGGCGCTCGTCGAGTTCCGGGCCGCCATCACCTCGTACGAGGCCGCGGCGCAGATGGGCGAGAGCGATCCCGACGTCCACGAGGCGGCCGCGAGCGCCATGAGCGAGGTCATGCTGATCGAGGCCCAGCGCGGCGGCGACGTGGCGCAGCTCTTCGAGCAGCTCATCGACCGCTGCGACAGGGCGCTCCGCGCCAACCCGCGCGCGAGCGGCGCCCACGCGAAGAAGGCGTGGGCCCACGTGCACCGGGCCAGGCGGGACCTGTCGAGGGGGTCGGATCCGAGGCCGGACCTCACGCAGGCGATCGCGTCGAGCGAGCAGGCGATCCAGGGGGATCCTTCGGACGCGACCGCGCATGGCTCGATGGGGGCGAGCTACTTCCTCATCGCGTCCTACGAGAGCACGCTGGGGCTCGACGCGAGGAGCTCGCTCGAGCGCGCGATCGAGAGCATGCAGCGGTCGCTCGCCCTCGACCCGAACTCCTTCTGGGCGTGGAACGACACAGGCATCGCCTTCGGCATGATGGCCGAGTACAGCGCGTCCCACGGCGCCGATCCCCTCCATCTCTTCGAGCTCAGCGCGTCGCACATCGAGCGGGCGATCGAGATCGCCCCGAACGACGCGCCGCCGCGGCTCAACCAGGGCTGGTTCCACGCGCGGCGGGCGCAATACGAGCTCGACCACGGCGCATCGCCCGAGGAGTCGCTCGAGGTGGCCAAGGACAACCTCGAGTCGGCGCTCCGGCTGCGGCCGGACGCCTATCAGCCCTACAACAACCTGGCCCTGACGTACCTGATCCAGGGCCGGTACGAGCGGCTCACCGGCAGGAGCCCGGAGGTGTCGCTCGCGCGGTCGCTCGACGGCTACACCGCGGCGGCGCGCCTCAACCCCGAGGATCTCGAGGCGCAGCAGGGGACGGGCCTCGCGCTCGCCGAGCAAGCGCAGTGGGCGATCGATCGCGGCGCGGATCCGACCGGCGCGCTGCGCGCGGCGCGGGGCGCGATCGAGCGCATCGTGGACGCGAACCCTCGCAACGCCGAGGCGCTCCTCGCGCTCGGGGGCATCGACCTGCTCTCGGCGCGGTGGGCGGTGTCCCGGGGGAGGAGCCCGTGGGCGCCCCTCGACGCCGCGGAGCGGTCGCTGCTCCGCGCGGTCGAGGCGAACGACGCAAACGCGAGGATCTACGGCGCCTTGGCCGAGGTCCACCGGCTGCGCGCCGCCTTCGTCGGACCGGGGGTCGTCGACGTGCGCGCGGAGGTCGAGGCGGGGCTCGCGCTGGTCGACCGCGCGCTGACCATCGACCCGGTCTTCCCGGCGGCGACCGCCGAGCAGGGCGCGCTGCTCTTGCTGAAGGCGAGGGCGGAGCGCGAGCCGGCGCTGCGCCTGGATCTCGCCCGCCGCGCCGCGGCCGCGCTGGAGCGGGCGCTCCGTGACGACCCGCTGCTCGCGCGCGAGCACGCCCCGCTCCTCGACGGGGCGAGAAGGCTCGCGCAGGCGAGCGCCCCCTAGTTCCGCCGGCCAGAATTTCGGCCAGGGATGGCCGAAGAGAGATTTCAACGCAAAGGCGCAAAGTCGCGAAGGCGCAAAAAGAACAAATTCAGCCTTTTTTGCGTCTTTGCGCTCTTGGCGTCTTTGCGTTGAAATCTCTCTTCGCTCGCGAAGCAGATCCCTGGCGGGATTTCTGACTCGCGGAACTAGCTCTGGCCCCCCGGTCCTCCCCGGTTTTTTGGCGGCGGTCGCAGCCTGGAGAGGGCCTCGTCGTGGGCCCACTTGACGCGCATGAACGCGCCTGCGTCGCCGCCGCGATCGGGGTGCGTCACGAGCGCGAGCCGGCGGAATGCCTGGCGGATCTCGTCCGCGCTGGCGGCCTTTGTCAGGCCGAGCACCGCGTACGGCGACGCGCCGCGCGCGGAGGCCGGCCGCGACGGCGCGCGCCGCGGCTGCTCGGGAGGAGGAGGCGGCGGCGCCTCGCGGCGCGCGCGCGGCCTCGGCCAGGGGGGCTCGCCGCGCAGGATGCGCGTCCAGGCCGTCGCCCACGCCGGCTCGATCTCGACGAGCGGGCGTCCAGCGGCGCGCTCGGCCTGCGCCCTCGCCTCCTCCACGGTCCGCGCGCCGCCCTGGCTCGCGTCCGGAGGGCGGAACGGCTCGCGCGCGGGCTCGGCCGTCCACCAGGCGGCCCACAGGAAGCGGCGGCGGCGCGTCGGCGTGACGGCGTAGACGCCGCGGAGCGGGAGCGTCATCGAGGGCGGGCCTTCAGAAGATCTCGGGGCACCAAGGGGCGCGCGCGGCGCGGAACAGGCTGTCGGCGCGCTGGACGGCGCCCTCGGAGAGCGCCTCGACCTGGCCGGCGTCGGCCAGCTGCTGGAAGGAGACGCCGCCGAGGTACGCCGAGCCGAGCGCCGCTATGTCGAGGCGGAGGTCGGGCGCCGCCGTGGTCCGCGCCGCGCGCCGCTCGCCCCCGTGCAGCCGGAACCGCCCGGCGTTCCAGGGGCAGTCGCGGTCGGCTATCTCGAGGGTGAGCGGCTCGCTGCTGCCGTAGGCGCGCGCGGCGAGCGCTGCCTCGACGTCCACGATGCGCACCCACAGCCCGTCGCCCGCCGTGAGGCGCAGGCGCCGCGGCTCGACGAGCAGCAGGCCGAGCGGGTGATCCGGCGGCAGGAGGCTCGCCTCGATCCGCTGCGCCAGGTCGAGGTTGAAGAGGTACCGCCAGATGAGCCTGGTGCCGAGCGGCGTCGCGCCGATCGCCTCGATCACGCGGACCGAGCCGACCGGGATGTTGGACGCATCCCAGCGGTGGTGCAGGCAGTACATCGCGTACGCCTCGGCGCGCCCGCCGACCTCGATCACCACGCGCTGGAGCGGGCCGCCGCCCTGGCGGGTGAAGTCGCTGTCGATCAGCCGGCGGACCTCCCACCACACCTTCGAGCGCGCCAGCATCCCGGGGAAGAGCGGGCGGGCGCGCTCCCAGACGGGCGCGAAGGCCTCGAGCGCCTCCGCCTCCCCGAGCAGCCGCGCGCGGCCCTCTCCGGCCGCCTCCCCGCGAAACGCGGTGCGATCCCGCTCGATCGAGATGGAGCACGCGTGGGACGCGAGGCCGTAGCCGAAGCGGCCGTAGATGGAGCCCTCGGTGGCCCAGAGCGAGGAGATCGGGCGCCCTTCGGCCCGCGCTTCCTCGAGGTGCCGGCGGATGAGGGTCGTGAGGATGCCGCGGCGGCGGTGCGTCGGCATCACCGCGACCATCGTGAGCCCGGCGACCGGGACGACGCCGCCGGGCGTGGTCATCGTGAGCGAGAACGAGCCGGCGGCCCCGACGATCGACTCGCCGTCGTAGGCGCCGACGCGCGACGTGAGCTCCGGGAGGCGCATCGTGCCCTCGAGGCGCTCGGGGTCCGCGACGGCGCCGAACGCGGTGAGGATGGGATGGCTGAACTCGCGCTGCTGATCGGGGGTCAACTGCCGGAGCTCGATGTGCATCCGGCGAACATAGCAAAGGGGGCTCGCGAGGGCGGGGGCGAGCTCGGCGACGCGAGCCTCGAAGGCCCACGCCCGACAGCCCCTACGCGCTCAGCCGCTCCCGCTCCCGCGCCGCCGCCCGCCGGACGCGCGTCTTCAGCCACGCCTCGATGAGCGGCCACACCGTGAGCGGCGCGTCCCGCCCGACGACGATGTCGAGGTGGCCGCGCGGGAACTCGCGGTACGTCCGGTCCGAAGACCGGCTGAAGTCGTACGCCGGCTTCACGGACGCCGGCGGCGCGAGGTCGTCAAACGTGCCGGCGACGACGAGGAGCGGCAGATCCAGGCCTTCGAACGCCTTGGCGTACCCGAAGAGGCTCCCCATGTGGTGCCCGCTCTTCCGCGACGCCGCCGCGTCCAGGAACATGTTCCGGAGCACCGTGATGCTGCCGCTGTCCATCGCCAGCGACATGTGCTGCGTCAGCACCCGCGTCTCCATCGAGCCAGGGACGAACCCGCGGATCGGCAGCGGAAAGATCGGGCTCTCGACGAACGCGCGCACGAACCGGAACGGCTCCCCCCACGCCGACAGCGCCAGCGCGCCCTGCCCGAGCGGGACCCGACGGTCGACCGTCAGCATCAGCCGGCCGATCAGCGCGAGCGCGCGCGAGCCGTGCGTGAACAGGTAGGGGCTCCCGAGCGTGACGATCCCGCCCACCGCGTCGCCCATCGTCGGCGCTGTCGCGTAGCTGATGAGACCGCCGAGCGAGTGCCCGATGAGGTACACCGGCCGCGGGCCCGAGATGCGCCGGATCTCCTCGATCGCGGCCGGCACGTCCTCGCGGACGAAATCGGTCACGTGCCCCGGCCGCCGCGCCCCGAGGTGCCGCGACCGCCCGTGCCCCCGCAGATCCAGGTTGAAGACGTCGAAACCCGCCCGCGCCAGGTAGTTCGAGAAGCTGCGCGACGGCAGGTGCCAGATGTAACGGTTCTGGCCGTACCCGTGGATCAGCAGCACGCTCGCCGCCGTGCTCCGCAGCCGCGCGCTCCGCTTGCGGATCATCGCGAGCGGCACGTCGTGGACCACCGACTCCCTGTCGACCACCGGGTCCTCTCCCCCCGGCGCGCGCGCCCCCTCGATCCCACGGCTCGCCGGGGCGACCTCGGTCGCGGTGCTGCGGACCCGCACCACCACAAGCTCCTTGATGAACCGGTCCCGCTCATCGCGGTCGACCGTCTGCTCAACCAGAGACTGGTGGAGGATCATCCTTTCCGTCTATTGCGGATCATTTCGCTGTGCGCAACCTCGGAGCCGCCCGCTCCCGTGCAGGAAACGCCGGCGCCGTGGGGTCGCCCGCGCCAGCCCCGCACCGCCTCCCACGCGGCCCTCGAGCGGGCGCGCTCTGGCGCGCGACGCGCCGGCGTGCACCGAGGCGGAAAAAGCTCCGCCGTGGGCGGCCCGCGGGCGCCACACGGCGCTGCGTCTCGTGTACCCTCCCCCCTCGGCTGGTACCCGGCAACACCGGACGCGCGGAGGACCGGAGTCTCACCTCGGCGCGTCCGTCCCGCATCCGTCCGAGGGGTGCCCGAGTCCGGCCCTGACCTTACGCATCGCTAGGTGACCTACAATGTACCACTTCAAGATGGGTCGGCAGCTCGCGGTCGGGGTGCATGCCAAGGCCGCCGCGCTCGCCGCTCTGCTCGGCGCCGTGTGCTTCGCGTCGAGCGCCCGAGCGCAGTCCGAGGACGGCATCGACAGCAACCTGGACGACTCCCTCGCTTCCGAGAAGCAGGCCGCGGAAGAGAAGGCGCAGGGCGACAAGATGCCCGGCGAGAAGGACAAGCCGTCGGAGGCCGCGCCCGAGGAGGCGCCGTCTGACAACGCCCCGCTCGAGAAGGACGGCAAGGCCTACAAGTTCATCGGGATGCGCTTCCGGAACGTCATCGTCCCGAAGTTCATGATCAACCTCTTCGCCGACGGCGGCGCGTCGGTGAACGTCTTCACGTTCGGCCCGGAGTTCACCACGCGCAAGAACGGGCTCGAGCTCGATCTGTCGCTTTCCTACGCCGACTACTCGATGGATCCCTTCCTCTTCAAGGGGAAGAACGACGACCAGTTCGCCTGGGAGATGGTGTCGAGCGACATGAAGCTCGTCTATTTCACGAGCGACCTGCTGTTCGAGATCCCGCTCGACGAGGAGAAGGGCCGCTTCTCGCTCCTCATCGGCGGCGGCGTCGGGCTCGGCGTCGTCTTCGGCAACCTCTACCGCGCGCAGGCGTACCCGAACACGGCGGGGTCGGTCCCGTCCCCGGAGGACGTGGGCTCCTGGAGCAAATGCAGCGGCGCGGGCAGCGCCTACTGCGACGCCTCCAACAACCATTACGGTAACTACGACGAGCCGAGCTGGGTCAACGGGGGCGCGAAGCCTTCCGTGTTCCCATGGGTGTCGTTCCCGCAGGTGAGCTTCCGGTACAAGCCGATCAAGCAGCTGCAGACGCGGCTCGACGCCGGCCTCTCGATCACGGGGATCTTCTTCGGGCTGTCCGCGGGGTATGGCCTCTGATCGAGGGATGACGTGACGCCGCCTCCGCTGTTCCCCCCGCGCTATGAGCCGATCGGGACGCTCGGAAAGGGCGGCGGCGGCGAGGTGTGGTCGGTCCGCGACCGGATCACCGGCAAGACGGTCGCGCTGAAGACGCTCGGCGAGGACGCGGACGAGCCGGAGGTGCTGGCGCTCGTCCGCGAGGCGGCGGCGCTGTCGGGCGTCGAGGGCCTCGGCGTGCCGCGCGTGCTGCGCTTCGGCCGGCTGTCGGGGTCGGGGCGGCCCTTCATGGTGCGCGAGCTCGTCGACGGGACGAGCCTCGCCGATCTGCTCGCGCGGCGGGGCGACCTGGCCAGGAACCTCGCGGCCATCGCCGACGCGGCCGATCAGCTCACGCGCCTGCACCGCGCCCTCCTGCTGCACGGCGACGTGAAGCCCGCGAACATCATCGTCGGCGACGGCGGCCGCGCCACGCTCGTCGACCTCGGCCTCGCCGCGCCGTTCCGGGACGGCGGCGCGCGGCCCCTCGGCCTCACGCCCCGCTACGCGGCGCCGGAGCTCTTCAAGGGCGATCCGCTCACCGTCCGCGCCGAGGTGTTCGCGCTCGGCGCGACGATCGCCGAGGCCCTGCGCGACAGCGAGGGCGCGCGCGATCCGAAGGTCGTCGACGCGCTCCAGGCGGTGGTCGACCGGGCGACCGCCAAGGACCCGAACGCGCGCTACCCGAGCGCGGACGAGCTCGCGAACGCGCTCCGGCGCGCCGCGCGGCTCCCGTGCGGGCCGCACGAGGAGGCCGCGCGGCCCGACGCGGACGCTGGCGCGCGGCCCGACGCGGGCGCGGACGCGGTGGTCTGGCCGATCGTCGGGCTGGACGCGCCGTCCACGCGGCTGCTCGCGCAGATCATGGGCCTGCCCGCGGGCGGCGGGCTCTCGATCGAGGGGCCCTCCGGGTCCGGGCGGAGCGCGCTGCTCCGGCGCATCGCGTGGTCGCTCGAGGTAGGCGGGTACGGCGTCGCGTGGGTCGAGGCGGCCAGCGTGGCCGACCCGCGCGAGGCGCTCGCGATCGAGCTGTCCGGGCACGACCCCGGCCGGGTGACGGCGCTCATCGACGACGCCGACCGGCTCGGCGAAGCGGCGCTCGAGCGGCTCGACGAGGTGCGGAGGGCCGGCGGCAAGCTCGTGCTCGTGCTCGGGGCGCCGCCGGCGAGCGCGGCCGCCGGCGCGCAGGGCGCCGCGCCGGCCGGCGCAGCGGGCGCGGCGACCCCCGCGCGCGCCGCGCTCGCCGGCGGCGCGTTCGAGCGCTTCGAGATGGCGCCGCTCGACGAGCACGTCGCCCGCGAGCTCGTGCAGCGCACCATCCCGTCGCTGAGCGACGCGGTGGCCGCGCACGTCGTCGCGCGCGCGGGGCGGTGGCCGGGGCGCATCCGGGACATCGTCGCGCGCATCGCGCGCGCGCCCGTCGCGTCGACCGAGGACGTCGACAGGCTGCTCGACGCGCCCCCCGCCTCCGGGGCGGCGGCGTCCGGCCCAGGCGGCGCGGGCGCGGACGGGTCGGCGCTGCCCGCCACGGAGATCCACCGGCTGCTCGACCGCGGCCACTTCGACGCGGCGGCGGAGGCGCTCGGTCGGTACCAGGGCGACAGCTCGCCCGCCGTCGTGATCGCGCGCGCGCGGCTCGCCATGAACCGCGGCGACACAGCGCGCGCGCTCGCCGAGCTCCAGCGCGTGAAGGACGAGGTCGAGGCCTCGAGCGACCACGGGATGGCGGCGTTCTGGTCGCTGCAGATGGCCCGGGCGCTCGTCCGCGTCGGCGACTACGGCGAGGCGGAGCGCCGCGCGGGCGAGGCCGTGGAGCGGGTGGGCCCGATCAAGATCGAGGCGGAGCTCGCCGGCGGCGTGCGCTCGCAGCTCGCGCCGGTCGCCGCGTTCGGCGCCTCGCCCGAGGCGATCGCCGCCGAGGCGGTGGCGACGCGCGGGCTCGCGCAGAGCTTCGCGTCGCGGCACGAGGAGGCGAAGCGCACGCTCGAGCATGCGGTCCGGCTCGCGCGGCTCACGGGCGAGCCGCGGATCCTGTCGGTCGCGCTCGTCTCGCTCGCCTTCGCGCTCCAGCGGGACGATCGCCTCAGCGAGGCGAAGGCTGTCTACGAGGAGGCGCTCACCGCGGCGGAGCAGGCCGGCGACGCGGGCACGCTCGCGACGACGCGCCTGAACCTGGCCGCGCTCACGAAGCTGCAGGGCGACCTCGGCGCGGCGATCCGCCACCTCGAGGCCGCCGTCGACCTGGGCCGGCGCTCGGGCCGCGTGGCGACGATCCGCCAGGCGCTGCTCAACCTCGCGAACCTGGACCTCTATCTCGGGCGGCTCGCGCGCGCGCGGGTGTCGCTCGACGCGCTCGCCGCCCATCGCGCGGATCTCGCGCCGCAGCAGCACGCGCAGCTGCTCGCGCTCGAGGCGGAGCACGCGGCGCGCTCCGGCGACCTCGAGCAGGCCGAGCGGCTCTGCCTCGAGTGCGCCGAGGCGTACGAGGCGATGGGCCGGCGGGTCGACGGGGTCGAGGCGCGGCTCGAGCGCGTGCTCTTCGCCGTGGCGCGCGCCGGCGCGGACCCGCGCGCGCTCGGCGAGGAGATCGACGTGGCCGCCGAGCGCCTCGGGACCACGGGCGCGCACCGGGCGCTGCTCGCGCTCGCGCGCGGGCGCGTCGCGGCGCTCGCGCGCGACGAGCGGCAGGCCCGGGCCGCGTACGACGAGGCGCTCGACGCGGCGCGCGCCGCGGGCCAGCGCGACTGGATCTGGCGCGCGCTGGAGGCGCGGGCGCAGCTCGAGACGGAGCGGGGGCACGTCATCCGGGCGCGCCACGACCGCGAGGAGGCGCTGATCACGCTGGAGGAGATCGCCTCGAAGCTGCCGCGCGACCTGCGGGAGGTCTTCTGGAACGACGCGCGCCGCAAGGAGATCCGGGCGGCCGCGATGCTCGAGCTGATGAGCGGCCGCACGGTGCCTTTCACGCAGGGCGCGGCGACCCCTCCCGGCGAGGACCGGCTGGCGCGGGTGCTCGAGATCAACCGGGAGATCGCGGGCGAGCACGACCTCACGCGCCTGCTCGCGAAGGTGACCGATCACGCCATCGCGCTCCTCCAGGCGGAGCGCGGCTTCATCATCCTGCAGCGGCCCCCGCGCGACGAGCCGCCGCCGGCCGCGGGCGAGGGCGCGGTCGACCTCTCGATCCACGCCTCGCGCGATCAGGCCGGGGACGACCCGCACGCGCGGTTCTCCAGCTCGATCGCCGAGCGGGTGATCTCCACGGGTGAGCCGGTCGTGACCGCGAGCGCGCGGGACGACACGCGCATGAGCGACTACGTCTCGGTCCACCAGCTCATGCTGCAGTCGGTCGCCTGCGTGCCGATCCGGCAGCGGAGCGGGCAGGTGATCGGCGCCCTCTACCTGGAGACGCGCCTGAGCGCGGCGGCGAAGTTCGAGGCCGAGCTCCCCACGCTGACGGCGCTGGCCGACCAGGTGGCGATCGCGATCGAGACCGCGCGCCTCGTCAGCGAGAACGAGCGCCGCGCCCGCGAGCTCGAGCGGGCCAACGAGGAGCTGCGCGCCGCGCGCGCCAAGCTGGAGGAGCTGCTCGGCCACAGGACCGCGCAGCTCGCCGCGACGCGGCGGGATCTGCGCTCGGCGCGCGCGGTGATCCGCGGCCACTTCGGCTACGAGGGGCTGGTCGGCACGAGCGAGGCGATGCGCCGCGTGTACGCGCTGATCGACCGGGTGAAGGACACGGACATCCCGATCCTCATCACCGGCGAGAGCGGGACGGGCAAGGAGGTCGTCGCGCGGACGATCCACAACGCGAGCCCGCGGGCGAAGAAGCCGTTCGTCGGCATCAACTGCGGCGCGATCCCGGAGCACCTCCTGGAGAGCGAGCTGTTCGGGCACGTCCGCGGGGCGTTCACGGGCGCCGACCGCGACCGCAAGGGGCTCTTCCGGGAGGTGACGGGCGGGACCATCCTGCTCGACGAGATCGGGGAGATGCCGCAGAAGATGCAGGCGGGGCTGCTCCGGGTGCTGCAGGAGAAGGTGGTCCGCCCGGTCGGCGGCGCGCGCGAGGAGCCGGTCGACGCGCGGGTCATCGCGGCGACGCACCGGGACCTCGCCGACATGGTCTCGCGCGGCACGTTCCGCGAGGACCTCTACTACCGCCTCCACGTCGTCGAGGTGCGGGTCCCGTCGCTGCGGCAGCGGATCGAGGACATCCCGCTGCTCATCGACTACTTCCTCGGGATCTTCGCGGCGCGGTACGGCCGCGATCGCCGCAGCGTCTCCCGCGCCGCGCTGAAGCGGCTGTCGGCCTACAGCTGGCCTGGCAACGTGCGGCAGCTCGAGAACGTGCTGCTCAACGCGTGGGTCCTCTCGGATCGCCCCGAGCTGGAGAGCGACGACTTCGAGCTGCCCGACGCGGCGCCGCGGTCGCTGCGGAGCCCCGAGGCGGCGCCCGCGCCGCGCGCGCCCGCGAGCAGCGGGGCGCCCGCGAGCGCCGGCCGGATCCCTCCGCCGCCGCCGAGCGATGCGCGGGTCGAGACGTCGCTCGACGCGCACAAGGCGAGCGAGCGAGAGCGCATCCTTGTCGCGCTCTCGAGCTGCAACTGGAACCGGGTGAAGGCGGCGCAGGTCGTGGGCCTGCCGCGCCGGACGTTCTACCGGCGGCTCAAGGAGTACGGGATCCAGTGACGCGAGGGCCGCGCCCGGGGCGGAGCGCGGCGGCGGCGTACGTGGCGCGGCGCTGCTTCTCGGCGGGCTGGTCCATGGCCGGAGCCTGCCTGGGGGCGAGCACCGGGGCAAGGCGACGACGGACGACGGAATGGCGCGGGCGCGAGAGCCGCCGGCGCGCCTCCTGCGCCGCGGCGGGCACCTTGACCGTGGCTCCCCTTTGCGCGACCGTTTCGATGAAGGGCTCTTCCCGGGCCCTGCTCCTCACGGCTCGTTCCCGGCAGGGTCGGTAGCAGGGGCGAAGAGGGCGCGGCCCTTCGGGTGGTCCGTCGCGATCCTCCAGAGCGACCGCCTGTCGTGCCGGGACGACGCGAGCGCGGTCGCGGGGAGCGGTCGAATGGCGAATCGACGAGCGAACAAGAAGCTGCGCGCGCGCGTCCTCGCGCGCATGAGCGAGACCGGGGAGAGCTACCAGAAGGCGCTCGGCCATGTCCTGGCCGCGGGCGGCGCGCCGGCCGCTGCGCGCGCGGCTTGCGGCGGCGCTGAGCGCGCCGGGGCGCGATCCCGGCGGCCGTCCGTGCGCGAGGCGGCGCCTGCCTCGCCCCTCGTCCTGTACCAGCGGGCCGTGGCGCTCCTCGCGGTCGCGGATCAGGCGCGCCGGCTGGACGGCGAGCCGTCGAGCGCGGCGATCCACGCGGAAGCGCTGGCGACGTTCGTGGTCTACTGGCGCGCGAGCGAGGGATCCGCGGGCACGTCGTTCATGCCAGGCGGCGACGCGTCTCGCGCCCTGCGGGCCGGAGCCGATCTCGTGGAGCGCGCCAGGGCGATGACCCGGCGGTGGTGGCGCGGGCACCCGGCGAGCGCGCTCTCGGCCGCGGCGCTCCCGGGCAGGAGCAAGCGCTGACCGCCGCGCTCCCGCGGCCTCGCGCGCGCGCGGGGCCGGCGCGCCGCCTGGCCGGCCGCTCTCGCTGCGGTCTTGCCGGGCTGCGCGCCGCCAGGCAGGCTTCCGCCGTGTGGTGCGGGCGCGCCATATCGGTCGCGCCGCCGCGCCACGCGCACAGGACCCCGTGAGCGATCGTTCGAACCTCGCTGCCTCCATCGACGGCGCGCCCCTCTCCGAGGAGGAGGCGCGCGATCTCTGGACGCGGTTCAGCCGGCACATGGATGAGCACCGCGGCGACATGGCCGGCTTCGCGCGCGAGAACGGCTATGTCAGCGTGACGCCGACGTTCGAGCGCGGGCGAGCGCTGCTCGTCGTCCGGACCACGGAGGCGCCGCCGGAGAAGCCCGCCCCGCGCCCCGGCGGCGACAGGCCCGCCCCGCGCCCCGGCGGCGACAGGCCCGCCCCGCGCGCCAACGGCAAGCCGGCCCCGCGCGGCGGCGCGCCCGCGCGCGGCAAGCGGCGGCGCTGAGCGCGCCGGGGCGTCAGAACCGCTCTCGCTCGTAGCGCTTCGGGGTGCTCGGCACCCTGGAGTCGCGCGTGGCGCCCTCCTCCTGGCTCGCCGTGACCCGCCCGGAGAGGACCGCCTCCGCCAGCTCGCGGCACTCGGGGCTCGTCACGCGATCCGCGCGCGCGAGCGACTGCTCCGCCGCGGCGCGCGCCTCGACCGCGCGCCCCGCGAGCGCGTGCGTCCGGGCGATCTCGGCGAGGGTGGCGGAGAGCTCCGGGGCGTTGCCCGCGACCTCGAGCAGCCGCTTCGCGCCGAGGTAGAGCGCCAGCGCCGCGCCGAGATCCCCCTGGATGCGCGCCAGGTCGCCGCGCGCCCGCAGCACGCCGGCCTGGCCCGCGCCGTCCTCGAGCACCTCGAAAAGGGCGAGCGCCTGATCGTAGTCCGAGAGCGCGTCCTCCAGGTCCGACGCGTCGGCGGCGGCGACGCCCACGAGCTCCGCGACAAGCTCGAACTGCGCGCGGCGGAGGTCGCCGCGCGCCTTGAGCGTCGCGGCCTGGCCGCGGCGCTCGAAGCCGGAGCGGAACAGCGCGAGCGCGCGGTCGTAGTCGCGCACCGCGTCCACGAGGTCCTCCTGCTGCGAGCGCAGATCCCCCCGCGCCTTGAGCACGGCGGCCTGGCCCAGGAGATCGCGCGCCGTCGTGAACAGCTCGAGCGCCTGATCGTAGTCCCGCTCGGCGCCCGCGAGGTCCCCCTGCCGGGTCCGGAGGTCGCCGCGCGCCTTGAGCACGCTGGCGTGCCCGAGGTGGTCCTCGGTGGCCTGGTAGAGCGTGAGCGCCCAGTCGTAGTCGCGCGCGGCGCCCGTCACGTTGTCCTGGCCGAGGCGCATATCGCCGCGCGCCTTGAGGACGCTGGCCTGACCGCTCCGGTCGCCCGCGCCCTGGAACAGCGCGAGCGCGGTGCTGTAGTCGCGCGCGGCGCCGGGGAGGTTGCGGAGGCGGACGCGCAGGTCGCCGCGCGACTTGAGCGCTCGCCCGTGCGCGGCGCCGTGCGGGCGCGCGCGCGGCTGCTCCAGGGTCCCCGGGCCGTCGGAGTCGGTGGGCGCCTTGCGCGCGTCGGCGCGGGGCTTGAGCGGCTCGCGATCGCCGAGCTGCAAAAAGAGCTGGATCGCCAGGTCGTAATCGCAGACCGCGCCGCCGAGGTCGCCCTCCTCGGCGCGCGCGAAGCCGCGCGCCCGCAGCGCGTCCCCCTCCCCCGCGCGATCGCCCGCGGCCTGGAACAGCGCGAGCGCCTCGTCGTAGTCGCGCACCGCCTGGACCGGGACGCCCTCCCGCAGGCGCAGCGCGCCCCGATCCATGAGCACCTGGGCCTGGCCGAGCGCGTCGCCCGCGGCCCGGAACAGCGCGAGCGCCTCGTCGTAGTCGCGCGCGGCGCTCGCGCAGTCGTTCCGCCGGAGCAGCACGTTCCCGCGCTCGCGCAGCGCGTGGCCGCGCGCCTCGGACACGGTGCCCTCGAGGCTCGGCGGCGCGGCGCTCGAGCGGGGCCCCCGCATCGCGCTGTCGCCGAGCGCCTCGGCCAGCGGGCCGCTCTTCGGCGCGCAGCGATCGGTCACGCTCTCGAAAGACCGCTGGGTGGGGGGATCTCCATCCACCCCCTTCAGCTCGTACTGGACGTCGGCGCGGCGGCGCATGGCAGAGGGACCATCATACCGCGGCGGCGCCTCCCTCGTGGAGACATTGCGCCGGCACCCGCGCGTTCGACGTCCGAGAGATCCCCGACGTTCCCGAGGTTTCAGGTCTCTGACGTTGCCGACATCCGGCGCGGGGCCCACGCATTTCGTCGCGGTCGGCTCACGGTAGGCTCGGCGCTCGGCCGCGACGACCGGGGCATGCCCGGCAGGCAGCCTCCCTCGCGTCTCGCGCCGCCGCGCCGCCGCGGTTCGCTCCCTCACCCGCCCCCACGTGAGAGCCGCGGGGGCGCCCGCGCCCGTCGCCCGGCCTCCCCACGCCCGGCGTGGCTTGACCCGGCCGCACCCGGCGGCCGGGGGTCAGAAGCCCTTGCGCGAGACGAGCACCGCGTCGCGCTCTACCTCGTGCATCGACTGCGTCACGAGCGCCGCGGCCGTGCGCTCGCGGACATGCACGACGCGCAGCTCGGCGTAGGTCTCGTCGGGCAGCAGCTCCTCGTCGACGCCGAACTTCGGCGTGTCGACCTGCGCCGGCCGCTCGTCCTGCACCTTCGGCCTGAGCGTCGCCAGCTTGCCGGCGCCGCCGAGCTGCTGCACCCACCGGTCGCCGCGCCGGACCGCGAAGAAGCGCTGCCCCGGCTTGACGCCGTCCTTCTCGCCCTTGTCGATGAACACCACCTGGTGCTGCCCGAAGAGCTGATAGGGGTAGATGGCCGCGATGATCCGCGCCTCCAGGTCCTGCTCGGCGCTCGCCGGCGGCACCACGTCGAAGCGGCGCGCCACCGAGCCGACCCTGTCGCCGCGCTCGACCACGTCGATCGCCTCGACGAGCCGCGCGCGCACCATGTGCGTCTTCGGGTTGTAGCGGTCCACGCGCGCCGTGCCGCGCACGGTCACGAGCTCGCCCCGCGCGTCCCCGCTCTTCACCTTCTTGATCTCGCGGAAGATCGTGAGCTCCTGGCCGATCGCGACGTCGTGATCGTCCGCGAGGCGGAGGTAGACGTCGTCGCCCTCGCTGAGGAGCATCTGGTCCTCGGGGCTGGCGACGAGCTCGCCCCACGTGTCCTTCTTCACGTCGTCGACCCAGCCGAGGTCGCGCAGAAAGATCGTCTTCGGCGGCACCCGCCCCCCTCGCCTCGCGGAGCTCGCGCCGATGTTGCCGCGGGTCGGCCCGTCGTTCGGGTCGCGGAGCCGGATCCGGTCGCCCGGGTAGATCCAGTGCGGGTTCTGGAGCTGCGGGTTGAGCGCCCAGACCTGCGGCCACGCATAGGGGTTCGTGTAGTACCTGCCCGAGATGTCCCAGAGCGTGTCGCCGCGCCGCACCGAGTGCGACTCGGGCACGAACTGCCCCTCGACGACGTAGCTGCCGTTCGCGCCGCCCCGCACCGACGCGGGGCCCTCGCTGCGGCGGCCCAGGTCGAAGCCGTCCGACGCGCGCGACGTGTCGGTCGTGCCCCGCGAGCTCGACGGCAGGTGGGCGTTCGGATCGAACCCCGGCTGCGGGTAGCCCGGCACCACGACCTGGGTCTCGACGGTCGGCTCGGCCTGCGGGAGCTGGACGACGGTGACGCCCGGGCCCTGGCCGGCGCCGGCGCCCTCCTCGCCGCCCTGATCCTGGGCGAGCGCCAGCGGCGGCGCCGCGGCGAGCGCCAGGGAGACCGGTACCAGCGTTGCCTTCACGGGGAACTTCATCGCTTGCGCCTCGACGGGGTGGAGGGGGGCGGGCTCGGCGGCGGCGCTCCGCCCCGGGGGTCGTCGATCACGACGCCGTTCGCGGTCGAGCGGAGCACCGGGGATCGCGCGGCGTCGTCTTCTGCCGGCTCCGGCGCGAGCCGCACCACCTCGAGGTCAGGCCGGTCCGGCTCCTCCGGGGACGCGGCGCGGGCCTCGGTCGCCGCGGGGCGCTCCGCGCCGCGAGGGCCGCCGCGCGAGAGCTCCAGCGAGCCCACCCGGTCCGCGAGCACCGCGTTCTCCGCGCGCACCCGGACGAGCTCCGCGCGCAGCTCGGAGAGCTGCTGATCGATCGCGTCCCGCCCCCCGCCGCACCCGGCGGCGAGCGCGGCGAGCGACAGCCCCATCGAGCACATGCCCAGGCGTATCCTCATGCAGCGCCCAGCCTACCTGCCGCCGAGCCGGCCGGCCAAACGCGCGGCGATCTCCGCGCTGCGGCGCCCCCTGCGCGCGCGGCCCGGCGCGACGTCGCGCGTCACGGAGCGCGCGCGGCCCGGCGCGACGTCGCGCGTCACGGAGCGCGCGCGGCCCGGCGCGACGTCGCGCGTTACGGAGCGCGCGCAGTTCTGCTAGGGTCCCGCCCCGGGATCTGGGTGCGAGGGGTGAACGTGCGGAAACTCTTTCTGATTTTCCTGGTCGGGACGGCGTGCGCCGGCGCCGCGTGCGGCGATGACGGCGCGGAGCCCGCGGCGAGCGCGTGCTTCGATTACAGCAAGTTCGACGGCGCGACCCCCGAGGTGAGCTTCACGACCGACGTCCTCCCCGTGTTCCAGCGGTCCTGCTCGTTCAGCTCGACCTGCCACGGCGCCGAGGCCGGCTCGGCCGGCTTCGCGTACCTCGGCCCGGGGATCAGCGAGCAGGCCACGCCGGCGCAGGTGGACGCGATCGTGGCCCAGAACGTCGGCGTCGCCTCGAGGGCGCCGTCCGGGATGCCGCGGATCACGGCCGGCGACCCCGCGAACAGCTTCCTCATGCACAAGCTCGACGACACCCTGGCCTGCGGGGACCTGGAGTGCGCCCCCGACAGCTGCGGGGACCGCATGCCCTACAACGGCGAGACGCTGCCCGCGGCGGAGCGGGACGCGATCCGCAGGTGGATCCAGCAAGGGGCCAAGGTCAATTGATCGGCCGGCTGTCCGGCCACGTCGTTGAAGAGGGCGACGAGGGCACCGTCGTGCTCGACGTCGGCGGGGTCGGCTACGAGGTGACGGTCCCGCTCGGCGCCCTGGGCCGCGCGCGCGGCATCGCCGCCCCGACCGGCTCCGACGCGATCACCCTGTTCGTCCACACCCACGTGCGCGAGGACGCGCTCCTCCTCTACGGCTTCGCGACCCGCGAGGACCGGGGGGCCTTCCGCGTGCTCATCGGCGTCTCCAGCATCGGCCCGAAGATCGCGCTGGCCATCCTCAGCGCGCTCGGCGCGGCGGAGCTCGCCGCGGTCATCGCGCGCCGAGAGACAGCGCGCCTCACCGCCATCCCCGGGGTCGGCAAGAAGACCGCCGAGCGGCTCGTCCTCGAGCTGAAGGACAAGCTCATCAACCTCCCCGCGGTCCCGCTCTCCCCCGCCGCCCCGCCGCCCGCGGCCGCCGGCGCGAAGCAGGAGCTCCTGCACAGCGCGCTCACCCGCATGGGCTACCGGCCGGCCGAGGCCGAACGCGCGATCACCGCCCTCGGCGCGCGCGTCGACAGCGCCCCGCTCGGCGATCTCGTGCGCGACGCGCTCGCGCTGCTGTCCAAGTGAGCCGCCCGGCGCGGTGAGCCGCCCGCGCGCGGCTTGGTCGCTCGACAGCGCCCCGGCGGACGGCCCGCGGCGACCGACCGTGCACGGAAGAGCGACAGACAGTCGACAGAAGGCGGCCGCGGCGAATATGCTCCCGCCGCCGTTTGCCCTGAGACCCCGTCCGGTCGCTCGTTGTGAGGAGGCCTGGTGATCACCTGCCCGAAGTGCTCCAAGGAAAATCAGGACCATTACAAGTTCTGCCTCGGCTGCGGCGCCGAGTTGCCTCGCGACGGTTCGCCGAAGAAGTTCGCGGCGGGCACCCCGCCCCACGGCGTGCCGGCGGCCTCGCGCTCCCCCAATTACGGCGATGAGCCGACCGCCATCGGCACCGGCGCCCAGAAGGGCCCCGGGCTCGCGCCCCCGCCGCGCGCGTCCCAGCCTCCGGCGAACACGCCCCAGCCGCCCGCGCTCATCGACCCCGCGGCCTTTGTCGCCCCGGTCCGGGGAGAGGACACCGGCACGAGCCGGAAGGCGGCTGCAGCCGCGGCGCCCCCGGCAGCGTCGGCGCCCGCGGCGGCGGCCGGCGCGGGGATCGTCGTCTGCCCGCAGTGCCAGGAGCCCAACCCGCCGTCGAACAAGTTCTGCGCGCTCTGCGGCTTCAAGCTCCTCAAGCCGGCGAACCCGTCGGTGCAGCCGCCCGCGCCGGTCGTGTCGACGTCCGGCGCCTCGAACGTCGTGCTGACGGCGCTCCGCGCCGACGGCACCGAGGCCGGCTCGTACACCCTGCCCATGAACCCCACGACGATCGGGCGCGACAGCGGCGCGATCTTCGGCGGCGACAGCTACCTCTCCCCGCGCCACGCGACGTTCTCGATCAAGGGCGGGCGGCTCTTCGTCAAGGACGAGAGCTCGCTGAACGGCGTCTACCGCCGGCTGCGCAGGGACACGCCGGTGCAGCTCGACAACGGCGACGTCTTCCGCATCGGCCAGGAGATCATCCGCCTGGAGTCGCTCTCCCCCGCGCCCGCGACGCCCGACGGCGTCGAGCGGCTCGGCAGCCCCTCGAAGGGCTACATCGCGCGGCTGGCCCTGATCATCGGCCGGGACGCGACAGGCAACGCGTTCCCGGTCCCCGACACCGGCCTGCACCTCGGGCGCGAGCGCGGCGACATCCTCTTCCCCGAGGACGGCTACGTCTCCGGGCTCCACTGCCAGATCTCGCTCCAGGGCGGCCGGCTGTTCCTCACGGACCTGGGCAGCTCGAACGGCACCTTCCTCCGCGTCCTCGGCGAGACCGAGATCACGGGAGGCGACATCCTGCTCATGGGTCAGCAGCTGTTCCGCATCACGGTGTGACGGAGCGAGACCCGGGCCCCGAGGACGCGACCGTCCCGCTCGCATAACCCGACGCCCCGTCGTACGCTGGGCATCCCTGAGACACCGCCATGGAAATGGTCCGCACCATCCGCGTGGTCGCCGCCGTGATCGAGCAGGACGGCCGATACCTCATCACCCAGCGCCGCCCGACCGCCGTGCTGCCGATGCTCTGGGAGTTCCCCGGTGGACGCGTGGAGGAGACCGAGACCGACGCGGCCGCGCTGAAGCGCGAGGTGCGGCACCGGCTCGGCGTCGAGATCGAGGTGCGCCAGCTGATCTCGTTCGTGAGCCATCCGTACGAGCGCTACGTCGTCGACCTGTACCTCTACGAGTGCCACATCAAGAGCGGCGAGCTCGCCTCGCTGGCCGTGAACGCGTTCCGGTGGGTCACGAGCGCCGAGTTTGACCGCTACCCGTTCACGCCGGCGGACGAGGCCAGCATGAACAAGCTCCTCGGCATGGCCTGACGCGCCCGCGCCGGCCTCACGCCGGCCCGGCGCGCCGCGCTCACGCCGGCCTCACGGGCGCGGCGAGCGCCGCAGCAGCGCGAGGAACAGCGGCCCGCCGAGGACCGCGGTCACCGCGCCGACGGGCGGCTCGGTGCCGAGCCACCGGAACAGGAGCCGCGCGAGCAGGTCGCACGTCGTGAGCAGCACGGCGCCGGCGACGAGCGACAGCGGCAGGACGCGCCGCAGGTCCGCGCCGGCCAGCCGGCGGACCGCGTGCGGGACGATGAGCCCGACGAAGCCGATGAGGCCGGTGCGGCTGACGATCGCGCCGACGACGCACGAGGACGCGAAGAAGATCCGGCGCTCGACGGCCCGCACGTCGACGCCCAGGGTCCCGGCCGAGTCGTCGCCGAGCGAGAGCAGGTTCAGGCGCGCGGCGTCGGCGACGAGCACGGCGCAGCCCGCGATGACGTAGGCCGCGACGCCGAGGAGGGCCGAGGTCGTGGGCAGCTCGACGAAGCCGATGAGCCACCGGAGCAGCTGCTGGGAGCGCGACGGGGAGACGGCCGTCTTCAGGAAGGTGATGAGGCCGGACGCGATGGAGTTCACGATCACGCCGGCGAGGAGCATCGAGGCGCCGGAGGTGCCCTCGGCCGCGCCGCGCGCGATCGCGTAGACGAGCACCGTCGCGACGAGGCCGCCGGCGAGCGCCGCCGCGGGCAGGAGCGTCGCGCCGAGCACGGTCGACGCGCCGACGCCGAGCGCGATCGCGATCGCGGCGCCGAGCGCGGAGCCGCCGGAGACGCCGAGCACGTACGGCTCGGCCAGCGGGTTCTGGAGCAGCGCCTGGAAGGCGGCGCCCACGGCCGCGAGGCCGGCGCCGGAGATGGCCGCGAGGAGCACGCGCGGCAGGCGCACCTCGAGCAGCAGGGTCCGGTCGAGGCTCGGGCCCGCGAGGGCGCGCTCGACCGAGACGGGCTCGGCGCCGAGGAGGACGGCGGCGAGGAGCGCCAGGGCGAGCGCCGCGGGCGCCGCGGCGAGGGCGAGGGCGCGCGCGCTTGCGCGTGGATCTCGATGCGCGCGGCCGGCCTTGGGCGCCGTCAATCCTGGCTGCCCCCGCGCGGCGCGGGCGGCAGGGTGGCGGGCCCGCTGTTGCGCTCGGCGTTGCGCTCGTAGATGAGGCGCAGCCCGGTGAGCGTCAGGTCGTCGTCGACCACCTCGATGCTCTCGGTCTGCGGCGCGATGAGCCGCGCCAGGCCGCCCGTGGCGATGACCCGGCACGGGTAGCCGAGCTCCCGCCGGAGCCGGCCCACGAGCCCGTCGACGAGCCCCGCGTAGCCGTACACGATGCCCGACTGCATGGAGTGGACGGGGTTGCGGCCGACGACCCGGGGCGGGAGGGCGATCTCCACGCGGGAGAGCCGCGCGGCGCGGGAGAAGAGCGCCTCGGCGCTGATCTGGATGCCCGGCGCGATGACGCCGCCGAGGTACTCGCCCTTCGGGGTCACGCAGTCGAATGTAGTGGCCGTGCCGAAGTCGACGACGATGACGCCGGTGGCGGCGTGGTCGCCGCGGCCGGGCTCGGCGCTGCCCCGCGTCGCGCCGGGCTCGCTCGCGTGCTCGCGCCCCGGCGCGGCGTGGGGCGGCTCCGAGTGCCGCTTCATCCACTCGTGCGCCGCGACCGCGTTGACGATCCGGTCGGCGCCTACCTCGCGCGGGTTCTCGTAGAGGATCGACATGCCTGTCTTGATGCCCGGCCCGACGACGAGCGGCTCGATCCCGAACGCCCGCTCGACGAGCCCTACCATGGTGTCGGTCAGCGTCGGGACGACGCTCGCGATGACCGCGCTGTCGATGCGGGCGAGGTCGACGCGGCGGAGGTCGAGCATCTGCCGGACGAGCACGGCGTACTCGTCGGCGGTGCGCGAGCGCGCGCTCTCGCAGCGCAGGTGGTGCCGCAGCGCCTCGCCCTCCAGCACCCCGAAGCTGATGTTGGTGTTCCCGACGTCGATGGCGAGCAACATGCTGGCTGGACTCTAGCGCCGCGCGCCCCGGATCCCGTCAGGATTCGTGGCCGGCGCGCGCCGGCGCCGCGGCAGCGCCGCGGCAGCGTCCGACAGCGTGGCGCTCGCCCTCAGAGCTTGCGCGCGAGGGTCACCCCGTCGCGCACGGTGAGCATGGCCTTCTCGACCCGCCGATCCCGGGCCACTAGCTCGTTGAAGGCGGCGAGCGCGCGGCCGTCCTCGGTCTCGGGGGCGAGGACCTCGCCGCTCCAGAGGGTGTTGTCGGCGACGATCAGCCCGCCGCGGCGGAGGCGCGGGAGCGCTTCCTCATAATAGGTTGCATACCGCGCCTTGTCGGCGTCGATGAACACGAGATCGAGCGGCGGGCTCGCCGGCAGGGCGCGGATCGTGTCGAGCGCGTCGCCGATGGCGATACGGATCTTCTTGCCATGCTCGCTGCGATCGAAGAACGACCGGGCGACGCGGGCCACCTCGGCGTCGCTGTCACACGTGATGAGCTCGCCGTCCGGCGGGAGCGCCTGGGCCATGCTGAGCGCCGAGTAGCCCGTGAACGTCCCGATCTCGAGCACCCGCCGCGCCTGCATGAGCGCGACAAGCATCCCGAGCAGGGTGCCTTCGATTCGACCCACCTGCATTCCTGCCCTCGGGTCATTGGCCCGGGTGTACTCCCGCAGCTCGTCGAGGAGCGCGGGCGGCGGCTCCGTGTGGTCGTGGGCGTAGCGCTCGAGCTCTGGATTGGCGATAGGGGGCATGGAGAGGTCCTCCTCGGCGCCACGATAGCACCGGGCTCCGCACCCCGGCTTGAGCTGCCGCCGGCGTTCGAGGTAGCGTCGACCATGGCCTGTTCTTCCTGGAAGGCGTGCGCCGCGGCGGCGCTCCTCGCGGCGGCGTGCAGCTCGGAGCCGGGCAGCGGCAGCGGCGGCGCGGGCGGCGCGGGCGGCGCCGGCACCGGAGGAGCGGGCGGCGCCGGGACCGGTGGGACAGGCGGCGCCGGCTCGGGCGGAGGGGCGAGCTCCACGACGAGCGGCAGCGGCGGGGCCGGGGGAGAGACGGGTTACGCGTGCGCTTCGCTCGGCGATCCGTGCTCGACCTGCCTCTCGCTGCGGTGTCAGGACAGCTACTGTACGTGCCAGCAGAACCCGGAGTGCGCCGCGCTGGCCAACTGCTTTCTGATCTGCGCTGCGGGGGACGAGCCATGCCAGCAGACGTGCTTGACCGCGCACGCGGCGGGCATCTCGGACAGCTTGCTCGAAGGTGGCTGTGCGTCCGAGCTGTGCAGCGCGCAGTGCCCATCGCGAGTCCCGCTGTCCGGGTGCGAGTCCTGCCGGTTCGAGGGGTGCGCGGCCGAGATGAACGCGTGCATCGCCGATCCCTCGTGCAGGGCGCTGCTCGCGTGCGCCGATGCGTGCGAGGCGGGCGACGCGGGCTGTGCGGAGGAGTGCGCGATGCTGTACGAGGACGGCGCGCCGGCGGCGCAGGCGGTCTCCGACTGCGAAGGCGCGCAGTGCGGCGCGGCGTGCGAGGATCGGTAACCCAGCGCACAACAGGGGTCGACGCCCCAGGCGAACGGGCATAGCATGCGCGCGTGCCTCTCCAGGGCTTGCGCCAGATCGAGCGGAACCCATACACGTCCGTCCATCACGATTCCGCTCAGCAGCTTTGTCCTGGTTCCGGTCGGTGCGCGGGGCGCGGCCGATCAGCGCGTCATGAGAGCGGTTTGCCACCCGTGACGCCGAGCACCTCGCCGTTGATGTAGCTGGCCTCGTTCGAGGCCAGGAACACGAACGCCGGGGCGAGCTCGGCCGGCTGCGCGGGGCGCTGCATCGGGGAGTCCTTACCGAAGGTGGCCACCTTCTCCTCCTTGAAGGACTGCTGGATGAGCGGCGTCCAGACCGGCCCGGGCGCCACCGTGTTCACCCGGATGCCGCGCTTGATGAGGTCCTGCGCCAGGCCCTTGCTGAAGGTGACGATCGCGCCCTTGGTCGAGGCGTAATCGAGGATGTTCGGGCTCGGCTGGTACGCCTGGATGGACGCGACGTTGATGATCGAGCTGCCTTCCTTCATGTGCGGCAGCGCGTGCCGGACCAGGTGGAACATGGCCATGATGTTGACGCGGAAGGTGCGCTCGACGCGCGCGGCGTCGATGTCCTCGAAGCGCTCGGCGGACTTGCCCTGCTCTGCGGCGTTGTTCACGAGGATGTCGATCCTCCCGAACTTGCGGGCCGTCTCCTCGATGACCTTGCGGCAATGGGCCTCATCGGCCAGGTCGCCGGGGATCGTGATGACCTCGCGCCCTGCCTCCTTGACGGCCTGCGCTGTCTCCTTCGCGTCCTCGTGCTCGCTCAGGTAGGCGATCGCCACGTGGGCCCCTTCCCGGGCGAAGGCGAGCGCGACGGCGCGGCCGATCCCGCTGTCTCCGCCGGTGATCAGCGCGACGCGGTCCTTCAGCCGGCCGAGCCCCTTGTACGACGACTCGCCGTAATCGGGCGTCGGATCCATCTTCGCCTCGATGCCGGGCCGGTCCTGGCTCTTGCCCTCGAAAGGCGGCTTCGGGCCCACGTCCTTCGGATCCTGCGTCGGTCCAGTGTTCTGCATGCCTCCTCCTGGTGCTCTTCGGTGGTGGGAGGCCGATCGCGCTCCCAGCGGGATCTGGCAATAACGACGGCCCCGCAGCCCCGCCATCGGTCCGAGCCTGCACTCCGGATCAGAGCGCCCCTTACGCTGGCGCGCGGCGAGCCGAGCGGTGATCGCCGTCGGGGACCTCTCCGCGCCAGCACGCCGTCACGTCAAGGCTTGACAGCGGTCAGTCGCTCCGGTGTCGTCCTCCTGCGTTATTCAACGGCGTGCCGCCGGCGCGATGAAGAGAGGAGCATCGGTGCCATGAAACACATCGACGAGAAGCGTCTGGAGTCAGATCTCGAATACAGGTTCTCGTATCTCATCGAGTTTGTCGGCTTTGGAGAGGCGGACATCGGCGCCATTCACGGGGCCGCGCTGCACCTGGCCCCGCGGGTCGAGGCGCTCGTCGACGCGGTGTACGAGAAGCTGTTTCTCTACGATGCAACGAAGCGCCACTTCGTACCGAAGCAGCACGGCTACGAGGGGGAGACGCCGACTGACCTCCTGTCGCTCACGCTGAACCACGAGCAGATCAAGTTCCGCAAGAAGCACCTCGGGGAGTATCTCGTCCGGCTCGTGAGCCGCCCCTATGACGCGAAGATGGTCTCCTACCTCGACATGGTGGGGCGGATCCACACGGCAAGGGCCGGCAACGCCCAGCTGGTCGTCCCGCTCGTGCAGATCAACGCCCTCATGGGCTTCGTGGCGGACGCCCTCCTGCAGACGATCCTGTCCCTCGGCCTGGATCGCGAGACCGAGGTGCGCACGCTCCGCGCCTTCAACAAGCTGCTCTGGATCCAGAACGACCTCCTCGCGCGCCACCACCTGCCGGCGGCCTGATCCGCAAGGAGCGCGGCCCCCGCGCGGGCGGCCGGCGCCGGCAGCGCGGTACGACAGCTCAGCTCGCGCGGTGGGCCGCGGGGCGCCGCGGCCAGGACATGACGTGCTGGAGACCACCGGAGAGGTGGTTAATCTCATCTCCACGCCTGTCGCTGTGAAGAAGAGTTTGCCCTCTTCTGCCACGATCGTGACAAATCGCCTCTGGGTCTCGCCATGTCATCCGGCGCAGGCGGGGTGCCGGCGCGCTGGAGGAGCGGGCGGCACGCGTGTTGCCGCGCGCTCCTCCATGAGAAGGACGACAGATACCTGGTGGATCCTGGTGCTCCGCGGGGTCGCGGCGCTGGGGCTAGGGCTTCTGACCCTGCTTCTGCCTGGACACAGCCTCGGGGCGCTCGTCGTCGTCTTCGGCGCGTACCTCGTCGTCGAGTCGGTCATCGCGCTCGCCGGCGCTGCGCGCTGCGCGCAGCGCGGCCAGCGCTGGCGGGCGAACGTGGCGCACGGCCTCATCAGCCTCGCGGGCGGCATCGTGACGCTCGCCTGGCCGGGGCTCTCGGTGCTGTTGCTGCTCTACCTCGTCGCCGCGTGGGCCATCGTGGGCGGCATCCGGGACATCGTGGTGGCGGTCCACTTCCGCCACCGCTTCGCTGGCGAGTGGCTGCTCGCCCTGGCAGGCGTGCTCGCTGTCGCCCTCGGCGTGCTCGTGATGGCGCTCCCGAGCGCGGGCGCCCTGGCCCTCGTGCTGTGGGTCGGCGCCTACGCGACGGTCCTCGGGGCGACGCTCCTCACCTCCGGCGTCGCGATGCGCGCCCACCAGCGCCGGCCCTCGAGCCACGGCCACCTTGGCGGGCTCTGGCGAGCGCGGGCCCTGTAGCGCGGTGCTCCGATGCAGCGCAGAGGGACCGACAGGACGAAAGAGGCGCAACAAAGAAGGGGATGAGCCCTGAGGCATCCCCTCAAATTCTTCGGAAAATTCACAGGGAGGCGGGGCGACGGGGAGGGAAATCTTCAAATACTCCCTGTCCCCCGCCTCCCTGTTCAATTTCCCCGCTGAAAAGGGCTGCAAAATGAGGGCATTCCTCAGGGATGAGCCGGCAAGATAGGCAAGAGCGCCAGGGACGCCAGGAGGAGAAAATTCCGGGCTCTCACGGTGTCCTGGCGGTTCCTGTCCAGGGTTCTGTCGGGGGTGCGTGAGGCACGGGAGGAAAGCTCTCCACGGACGCAGCTCGGCGCGAGTATCCTGGAAGGCAGGGCATGAATTCATTCTTCGGGCATCCAGCGCTTGTCCTCTTGCTGTCATCCACTGCCATGCTCGCCGGCTGCGGCGATGAGGACGATCACGCGGCCAGCCGCTTCGCCTGGCTCGCCATGCGCGCAGAGCAGGTGCGCGAGCTGTCGTTCGAGAGCGAGGTGCCGGTCCGCACGGTCACGAGGGGTGAGGTCGACGCGGAGACGGAGCAGGCCGCCGACGCGCTCGCGGAGGAGGAGCTCACCGAGCTCGCCGCGACCTACGGCCGACTCGGCTACTTCCCGCCGGACGCCGATCTGCGGGCCATCCTCGGCGGCTCGCGGGACCTGGCCGCCGCCTGGTACTCGTCGGTCGACCAGGCGATCGCGCTCATCGGCGAGGTGGAGGATCACGTGCTCATCCACGAGTACGTGCACGGGCTCCAGGACCAGCACTTCGACCTCGGCGCGCTCGGCGACGCGACGCTGACGAGCGACGCGCACCTCGCGCTGCGGGCGGCCACCGAGGGCGACGCGATGCTCGCCGAGGTGCGCTACCTCCAGCAGGAGCGCAACGACGCCGACCTGGATCGGCTCAGCTGGGCGCCTGTCATCGCGTCGATCCACGCGGCCGGGGAGGAGGTCCTCCAGGAGAGCGAGGTCCCTGCCCTGTTCGTCGATTATCCGTCGTTCGCCTACGGCTTCGGGTTCGAGTACTGCGCTCACAACCTGACCGGCGCGAGCGCGGCGGCGCCCGTTGCCCGCGAGCCCTTCCCTTTCGACTGGTCCCGAGAGGACGCGCTCTTCTCGCAGCGCATCCCCGCGACCACCCAGCAGATCATCGCCCTCGACAACCAGGATCCCGAGGCGCGCGTCGGCCTGGCGGAGCTGCCAGCCGAGCTCGCCGGTAAGCTCGAGCCGCTCGACTGGGACTCGCTGGGCGAGTGGCTCTCGTACCTGCTCCTGCGCCCGCTCGACGGCACCCCCGAGCTCGGGGACATGCGCGCGCTCGCCGCTGCGTGGGACGGCGATCGCGCCCTGTTCGTGCGCGACCGGCAGACGGGCGCGACAGGGACCGCGTGGGCGTCGGCGTGGGACGACGACGAGGCCGCGGCGGGCATCGAGGCCGCGCTCTGGCAGCTCCACGGCGGCGAGGCGATCGACGACGGCGAGCCGCGGCTCGGGCGGGCCGCGGATGGCGAGCTCTTGTGGATCGAGCGGAGGGAAGAGCGCGTTGTCGCCCTCAAGAACGTCGACAAGGCGCTCATGCCCGCGCTCGCCGAGGCGGCCTTCCCCGCCGGGATCAAGCCGACGCGCCTCGCGCTCCGGAAGCGCCCCTCGCTCGCGGCGTGGCTCTCGCGGCACCTGCCCGCGCGACGCTGATACGCCGGCGCCGCGCGCAGAGGCCGCGCGGGCCCTGAAATGAAGCGCTCCCGCCTCCGGCCGTCGAGCCTGAAGCGGGAGCGGTTCACGGGCGGCGCGACGTGCGCTGACCGCTGTTAACGACGCGCGCAGCGCGCTCAGGCGCAATCAGACGCAAATGGAGTCGCAGTCGTACTCCTCGTCACACGCCGAGATGCAGTCGCCGTCATCGTCGCACGCCGAGACGCAGTCGTCGTGATCGGTCGAACACGCGGTGATGCAGTCATCGCCGCTCTCGCCCGGCTCCTCATCGTCCGCGTCGACGAAACAGCCCGCCGCCAGGGGAACCGCGGAAACCAGAAGCATGGCCAGGATCTTACGCATCATGGGTTGTCCTCCTTATGGGTAAACTGTCCGCATGCGATGCAGGGGACATCAGATCTCCAAGCAGGGGACGTACCAGTCGCGCTCCGCCGCGATTCGGCTGTTGGCGAGATGACCGCCGAGCGCCGCGGCGTCGCGCGGGACGAGCTCGGCGCAAGTCAGCCCGTCGCTGCACCGGCAGACTCAGCGTCATTATCGAAGGCAAATCGCCACAGGGGCGCAGGCCGTGGCTGGGCACGGCCGCATGCAGACCCGTGATTTCCCGGGCAACGGCGCGAAACGGCCTCTTCGAGAGCGCCGCGCTAAACTGTCACACCCGCCTCGACCGTGGGCGCCGGACATCCGTCCCGACGCGCCCCTGGTCTCCCACGTCAATCCCGGGGGCCGGGCGCCCGTGGCGCAGGCGGCGGCCGCGAAGGACCGCCGCCCCGCTGGTCACCCCTCGTCCTCGGGCTTCTGCGGCTTCGGCGGCGGGCGATCCACGGCGTAGCGCCGCAGGTCGAGCGTGTACGGCGCGTCCTCGTGGGGGGACGCCGGCTTCCCGGTGACCGGCCAGGGCGTCTGCCCCTCGAGCGTGAAGCGCTGCGCGCGCCGCGCCACCGCCTCGAAGCGCGTGAGCGGCGGCGCGTCGAAGGCGCGGCCCTCGGGGTGCCACACGTGGTACGCGCACGCGCCGATCGAGCGCTTGCCCCACGTGTCCAGGATGTCGAGGTGGACCGGGTGGTGGATGCCGAGGTGCGCGTGCAGGCTGTGCGGCGGCGCCCAGGCGCGGAACCGCACGCCGCCCACGTACTCGGCCGCCGTCCCCGTCGGGCGGAGCGGCAGGACGTGGCCGTTCACGAGCACGCGGTGGCGCTCGGGCGTGAGCCCCTGCGCGCGCACCTCGATGCGCTCCATCGAGGAGTCCACGTAGCGCGAGGTGCCGGTGGTCGTGAGCTCCTCGCCGAGAACGTGCCACGGCTCGATCGCGTTGCGCACCTCCAGCGTCACGTCGCCGGCGTGCAGCGTGCCCACCACGGGGCAGCGCAGCTCGATGAACGGGCGGTACGCGTCCGCGGGCAGGGCGAGGCCGCGCTGCTTCAGGTGGTCGAGCACGTCCTCGAAGTCGCGCCACAGGTAGTACGGCAGGAGGAAGCGGTCGTGCAGCGCCTGGCCCCAGCGCACGAGCTTGCCCGTGTACGGCTCGCCGGCGAACGAGGCGAGGAGCGTGCGGAGGAGCAGCGTCTGCGCGACCGCCATCCGGAAGTGCGGCGGCATCTCGAAGGCGCGCAGCTCGATGAGCCCCTGCCGCCCGTGCGCCGTCTGCGGATCGAACAGCTTGTCGATGCTCACCTCGGCGCGGTGCGTGTTGCCCGTCATGTCGACGAGCAGGTGCCGGAAGAGCATGTCCGCGAGCCACGGCGGCTCGTTGTCGCGCCGCTCGAAAGCGCGCGAGAGCGCGATCTCGAGCTCGTAGAGGGTCTCGTGGCGCGCCTCGTCCACGCGCGGCGCCTGCGACGTCGGGCCGACGAAGAGGCCGGCGAACATGTACGAGAGCGACGGGTGGTGCTGGTTGAAGGTGAGCAGGCTGGCCAAGAGGTCCGGCCGGCGCAGGAAGGGGCTCGCGAGCGGCGTCGGGCCGCCGAACGTGAGGTGATGGCCGCCCCCGCTGCCCGCCATGCGCCCGTCGATCAGGTACTTCTCGCAGTGCAGGCCGCTGTGGAGCGACGCGTCGAACACCGTCTCGAGGAGCGACGCGTACGCGCGCACGCCGTCGGTCGGCGGCAGGTTCACCTCGAGCACGCCCGGGTCCGGCGTCACCGAGAAGCGGAGCAGTTCCGCGCCGGGCGGCGGCGGGTACCCCTCGAGCAGCACGTCGATGCCCGTCTCCCGCCGGGTCGCGTCGACCGCGGCGATGAGCTCGAAGAAGTCCGCCGGCGAGAGGAGCGGCGGCAGGAAGACGTGGACGATGCCGTCGCGCGTCTCGACGCAGAGCGCGGTACGCACGCCGTAGCCCGACCGGCCCGCGCCCGGCGCGGCGCGCTGGGCCTCTGCCGCGCGCTCGCCCGCGGCGGCCTGCCGCTGCGCCGCGCGCGCGTCCGCTGTGTCGGCGACGGCGCCCTCGGCGTCGCCCGGCACATCGAGGCGGCGCTGCTTCTCTTCCTCCTCGGGATCGAGGTCGCCGCGCCGCGGGTCCGGCGGGGACACGATCTCCTCGATCGGCGGGGGCGGCGCCACGGCGACGAGGGAGCGGAGCGGCAGGCGCAGGCCGATGGAGCTGTCGCCCGGCAGCAGGAACAGCTGGCCGCGCCGGAAGCCCCAGCGCTCGCTGATCCACGACCCCCACTGGCGCGTGAGGGGCAGGACGAAGCCGACCTCGGAGCCGAGCCCGCGGTCGAGGATCTTCGCGAGGCGTCGCCGCTCCTCCGGGTCGTCGAGGTCCGCCTTGAGCGGGTCGACCTCGGTGGGCAGGCTCGCCTCGTCCTGGAGGTGGCGCCAGGGGTCCTCGTGGGCCGGCAGCAGGAACTCGGCGAGCCCGAGCCGCGCCGCGAGCGCCTGGGCGAACTGCCGCGACTGCGCGAGGCCGCGCCCGCGCGACGAGCTCCGCGCCGAGATCGACGGATCCGTGTGGCGCGCCTGGGACATCTCGGTCCAGAGGGGGACGCCGTCGCGGCGGCCGATGATCTCGAGCGCCCAGCGGGGGAGGCTCTCGCCCGGGTAGTGCTTGCCGGCCCGGAGCAGCAGGAGGCCGCCCGGCGTGATCCGGCGCCGGAGCTCGTGCGCGAGCCTGAGCCCCTGCGACCACTTCGTCGGGCCGAGCGCGCCCTCGCGCCACTCCGGGGCGTCCGGGTACTCGCGCGAGTTGAAGGTCGGCTCGCCGCCCATGGTCAGGGTGAGGCCGGCGGCGGCGAACCGCTCGTCCGCGCGGTCCGCGACGGACAGGAGCTCCTGCCACACGGGCTCCTCGTAGGGCGTCGTGGGCCGCGGCTCGTGGCCGAGCCGCCCGACCTTCATCTCGAACGTCACGTCGCTCGCGCGCGTGTCGCTCGTGCCCTCGACCGGGGACGCGAGCGCGGGTGAGGCCGTGCAGGCGAGCGGGATGTGGCCCTCGCCGCAGAGCAGGCCGCTCGTCGCGTCGAGGCCGATCCAGCCCGCCCCGGGCAGGAAGACCTCGGCCCACGCGTGCAGGTCGACCACGTCGCGGCTCACGCCGCGCGGCTGGTCGGGGATCATCCCCTCGTCGGTCAGCTGCACGAGGTAGCCGCTCACGAAGCGCGCGGCGAGCCCGCGCGACCGGAGCGCCGCGATGAGCAGCACCGCCGAGTCGCGGCAGCTGCCGCGCCCCTGGGCGAGCGTCTCCTCCGGCGTCCAGATGCCGGCCTCCTCGCGGATGACGTACCTGATGCGCCGGTTGACCGCGGCGTTCAGCGCGATCATGAGCGACACTGTGTCGCCTTCCCGGGGCAGCCCGGCGAGGAACTCGTCGAGCAGCGGGCCGCGGGAGAGGGTGGGATCGGAGCTGTCGAGGAACGGGGCCAGGTCCTGCGTGAGCTCGGCCGGGTACGCGAACGGGACCTTCTCGGCGCGCTCGTCGAGGTAGAAGTCGAACGGGTTGACGGGGCGCACGCTGACCGCGAGCTCGACCAGGATGTCGAAGTGCGGGACGCGCTCCCCCGCGGGCAGGAGCACGCGGGCAACGTGGTTGCCGTAGGGGTCCTGCTGCCAGCGCGCCGCGATCGGCGGATCGATCTTCAGGCTGTACGACTCGATCTTCGCCTTCGCGTGCGTCGCGGGCCGCAGGCGGATGAGGTGCGGGCCGAGCGAGGCGGGACGGGGGTAGGTGTAACGGGTCCGGTGCTGGATGAGCAGGCGCACGGTGGGTTGTCTCCGGGGGTGGTCCTATCCAACCAGAAGTGACCCCGTTCCGTCTCGCCTTCCGCGACGCAACGCGACGCTGCCTGAGGCGCAGCGCGAGATCGTTTCCTCGATGATTCGGCCGGGGAACGGCGGTGTGGCGGCGCGAGGCGCCGTGATGTGACGGCGCGAGGCGCGGCGGGTGGCGCGTCGCCCGAGCTCGTCCATGGTTGCGCGCGCGGGAGGTTCCGCCGATCGCTCGCCCCACGGCGAGGGTGCGCGGCGACGCGAACGTGCGGTGGCGCCGGCGTTGCTGCACCTTTCGCCCTGTTCTGCTCGCCGCGCGACGACGCGCTCCCTACAGCGGCGCCGCGCGCTTGCCGTCCGAGGGCGAAGCGGTGATCATCGCGCGCTGTGTCGGATTCCGAGACGAAACAGCCCTCGCTGCCCCCGGTCGAGCCGGGGACCGTGCTCGCCGGCAAGTACCGCGTGGAGCGGATCATCGGCCAGGGCGGCATGGGGGTCGTCGTCGAGGCGCGGCACGTCGTGCTGGACGAGCGGGTCGCGCTGAAGTTCCTGCTCCCCGAGTTCACCCGGCACCCGGAGGGGTCGGCCCGCTTCCTGCGCGAGGCGAAGGCGGGCATGCGGGTCAAGAGCGAGCATGTCGCGCGCGTTTCGGACGTCGGCACGCTCGAGAGCGGCGCCCCTTACATGGTCATGGAGTTCCTGACCGGGAGCGATCTGGCGCGCCTGCTCCGGGACCAGGGCGTGCTCGGCATCGAGGACGCGATCGACTACATCGTGCAGGGCAGCGAGGCGATCGCCGAGGCGCACTCGCTCGGCATCGTGCACCGCGATCTCAAGCCGGCGAACCTGTTCCTGACGAGGCGCGCCGACGGCTCGCCGCTCGTGAAGGTGCTCGACTTCGGCATCTCCAAGATGGCGACCGGCGCCGTCGACGTCCTGACCGGCACGGACGCGGCGCTGGGCTCGGCCCTGTACATGTCGCCGGAGCAGATGCGGCAGACGCGCTCGGTCGACCACCGCACCGACATCTATGCGCTCGGCGTGTCGCTCTACGAGCTGCTCGCCGGCAGGCAGCCGTACTACGCCGAGACGCTGCCGCAGCTCTGCGCGCAGGTGCTGACCGGCACGCCGACGCCGCTCCGGGAGATCCGCCCCGACGTGCCCGCCGCGCTCGCGAGCTCGCTGGAGAAAGCCTACGCGCGCGAGCGCGAGCAGCGGTACGCGTCGGTCGCGGAGTTCATCGTGGCGCTCGCCCCTTTCGCGCCGGCGCGCAGCTACACGACCCTCGACCGGATCGCGCGCATGGGCGGCCTGTCCCTGCACGCGGCGGTCCACGGCGTCCACGGCGGGCAGCGCGGTTCGCAGCCCTCGTTCACCGCGGACGCGAGGAGCTCGGCGCCGGCGTTCCGCGAGCCCTCGTGGCCGGGGCTCCCGCCTTCGGCGGCCGGGCAGGCCGACGCCGCGCTGCAGCGCCCGGCGACGCCGTACCCGCACCCGCAGTCGCCGTTCTCGCAGGCGTCCTCGCCCGTCGCGCACGCGGCGACGCCGTACCCGCACCCGCAGTCGCCGTTCTCGCAGGCGTCCTCGCCCGTCGCGCACGCGACGACGCCGTACCCGCACCCGCAGTCGCCGTTCTCGCAGGCCGCGTCGGCTGGCGCCGGCGCGCGCGGGACGCACCCCGGCGAGGGCGGCAGGCCGAGCCCGGTGCCGCCGGAGGGACCGTCGGCGCCCACGCCGCAGCAGATCGTGCCCGGTCCGTACAACGCGCCGATCAGCTCGCGCGCGGCCGCGACCTTCGCCTCGTCGACAACGCTGGGGCTCTCCCCGGACGGGCGCCGGATCCCGGGCTTGCAGGCCTCCCCCGCCGCGGTCGCCGCGCTCGCGCTGCTCTCGGCGACGCTCCTCCTCGGGCTCATCGCCGTCGGCGTTTTCGTGATCCGCGGGCGCGGCGCCGATGACCCGGGCGGCGCGACGGCGACGCCGGCGGGGACCGCGGGCGCGACGTCGACAGCGGCGCCGGTGCCTACGCCTGACCGGCCCGGGCCGAGCGCGGGGGCGGCGACGCCTGACGAGCCGACGGTCCAGCCGGCGGCGACCGAAGGCGTCGCGAGCGCCGCCTCTTCTGCGAGCGCCGCCTCTTCTGCGAGCGCCGCCTCTTCTGCGAGCGCCGCCTCTTCTGCGAGCGCCTCGGCCGCGGCGCCTGCTTCTGCGCCGAGGGCGGCGCCGCCGCGACCTGCCGCGGGCCGCAACGCGCCGGCCGGCCGGACCGCGCCCCCCCCGAACACCCAGCGACCGCCGCAAGGCATCGACCTGAACGACCCGCACTGAGCCCACAGCCATGATCCCCTCGAGAATGCACGCCCCGCGCGCGCTCCGTCGCGCCCGCCTCGCCCTCGCCTCGGCCGTCCTCGCCTCGGCCGCCCTGCTCGCACCCGCGAGCGCCGCCGCGCAGGACGCGGGCGGCGATCCGACCCTCGCCCAGACGTTGTTCGAGGAGGGGCGCCGCCTGATGGAGGCGAAGCAGTACGCGGAGGCGTGCCCGAAGCTTGCGGAGAGCCAGCGCCTGCGGAGGGGCACCGGCACGCTGCTCAACCTGGCGCTGTGCAACGAGGCGCTCGGCAGGACGGCGACGGCGTGGGGGCAGTTCAAGGAGGCGCTCTTCGCCTCGAAGAAGGAGGGCAACGCGGCGCGCGAGGCGTTCGCGCAGGAGCACATCAGCGCGCTGGAGCCGCGGCTCTCGAAGATCCAGCTCAACGCGGAGACCACGCCCGGCCTGCTGATCCGCGTGGACGGCCACGACATCCCCGCGGCCGCCCTCGGCACGCCGATCCCGATCGATCCCGGGTCGCACGAGGTCGAGGCCACCGCGAGCGGCTATGCGGTGTGGTCGACGACCGTGCAGGTCGGCGAGAACGCCGACCTGAAGACGATCGCCATCCCGAAGCTCCAGCCGGCGCCGGCCGCCGGGGGGACGGCCGGCCCGCAGGGGCCCGCGTCGGGCGGCGGCGCCGTGAGCGGCGGCGGCGGCGCCGGCGGCGGCGGAGGCCTGCGCACCGCGGGGTTCGTGATCGGGGGCGCCGGCGCGGCGGTGCTCGGCGTCGGCGCCGTGTTCGGGATCCTCGCTGCGGGCCAGGCGAGCGACGCGGAGGACGACCCGACGCTCTGTCCGGACAAGCGATGCTCGCCTCGAGGTCGCAAGGAGATCGACGCGGCGGAGACCAAGGCGCTCGTGTCCACGATCGGCATTGGCGTGGGCGTCGCCGCGCTCGGCGCGGGGGCGATCCTGGTGCTGACGTCTGGCCCGTCGAACACGGAAGCCGCGCGCGCCGCCGCAGCGCGGCGGGGCTCGCCCGGCCGGGTGCAGGCGCGCGTCGTGCCGCTCATCGGCGCGGACGGGGGCGGCGTCGGGGTGCTGGGGCGCTTCTAGAGCTCTAGCGGACGAGAGAGAGAATTAACCGCCAAGAGCGCCAAGGACGCCAAGAGAACCCAGAATTTCATCTCTTGGCGTCTTGGCGTCTTGGCGTCTTGGCGTCTTGGCGTCCTTGGCGGTTCATCTTCTCTTCTCTCCGAGCACCGCTCCGGACATGAGGAGTGCTCGGAGAGCACGAGTCCCGGAGTCCCCGGATATGGCGGCGATGAGCGCCCCACACCCGGAGAGCATCGGGGCCTGAAGCGTCGCGCCGGTGCGCGGCAGAACCTGGCCGTCCGCGAGCGAGGTGCGAGGCGAGGTGCGAGGCGAGGTGCGAGGCGAGGTGCGAGGCGAGGTGCGAGGCGCGCGGCCTTGTGACGGTCACCGACGGGCCAATCAGGGGGTGTCCGCACGTGACATCCGCGCCGGGGCGCGCTCGCTTTTGTGGCGATGGATGACGCCGGTCTGTTCGTGGAGACCTCGATCACAGCCACGCTTCGCAGCTGCAAGCGCGATGTTCTCGAGCGCTGGACGCGCCGGGTGCTCGACGACCCGAGGGCGACGAAGGCGCAGCGGGCCGGAGGGCCGATGCTCGCCCGCGAGGTCCCGCAGCTGTTCGAGGATCTCCTCGAGGCGCTCGCGGCGAGCCGACGAGCCGAGCCGCGCGCCGGCGAGGACGGGGAACTCTGCAGCGCCTGCGCGCGGGTGGAGGAGCACGCGCGCCTCTACGTCGCGAAGGGCCGCTGCATCGCGGGGGCGCTGCGCGAGCTGTCGCACCTCCGGGCGGCGCTGATCGAGGTGTGCGCCGATCAGGGCATCTCGCTCGGGGTGAGGGAGGCGCAGGTCCTCCACGCGGTCGTGGACGCGAGCATGTGGACGAGCGCCCTGGAGATCGAGACGGCGTCGCGCGCCGCGCTCGAGGACAGCGGCGCGCGCCTGCGGCTCGCCACGCGGGCCGGCGGCGTGGGGGTGTGGGATTACGACACCGTGACCGGCAAGCTGCGCTGGGACGAGCGGTCCCGGGAGGTCGCCGGGCTGGATCCGAAATCGGAGGTCCGGTACGAGCTCTTCGTCTCGGCGATCCACCCGGACGATCGCGAGCGCGTCGAGGAGGCCGTGCGGCGCTCGCAGAGCCCGGAGAGCGGCGGAGAGTACAGCGTCGAGTACCGCCTCGTGGGGATCCGCGACGGGGTGGAGCGCTGGATCGCCGTGCAGGGGCGCTCGTTCTTCGACGCCGCGGGGCACTGCGTCCGCATGATCGGCACGGTGATCGACATCTCCGAGCGCAAGCGGGCGGAGGCGGCGCGGCGCGAGGAGCTCGTCCTTCGCGACCGGTTCATGGCCGCGTTCAGCCATTACCTGCGCACGCCGCTGACCGCCATCGCGCTGGCGGCCAGCGTGCTGGACCACCACGGCAACCTGACGCCGCAGCAGGCGCGGTACGTCGAGCGGATCGCGGCGAGCGCGCGCCGCATGTCGCGGACCATCAACGACCTGCTCGACCTGAAGCGGAGCCGCTTCGGCGGCGGCATCCCGATCGTGCCGAGGCCGGAGGATTTGCATATTGTCTGCAAGAGCGCGGTCGACGAGCTCAGGGCAGCGCACCCGGGCGTGCCGATCCAGCTCGATTTGCAGGGGAGCGGCGCCGGGACCTGGGACCCCGAGCGCATCGCCCAGATGGTGACGAACCTGGTGCAGAACGCGCTCGACTACGCCGACCCGGGCAGCGCCGTCCGGGTGGCCGTCCGCCCGCGCGGGGACGATCTGCTGATCGAGGTGCACAACGAAGGGCCGGCGATCGCGCCGGAGCTGCTGCAGACGCTGTTCGACGCGTTCCATCATGCGCCCGTGGGAGGGAGGACGAGCACGGGGCGCGGGCTGGGGCTCGGGCTGTTCATCGCGCACCAGATCGCGAAGGCGCACGGCGGGGCGATCGAGGTCGAGAGCAAGGCGGAGCGGGGGACGACGTTCACGGCGAGGCTGCCGCGGAGGGAGGCGGTGGGGAGCTGAGGCGGTGAGTGCACGCGGCGGAGGTGGCGAGGCGTTGACGTGCGCGGGGCGCATGCACCAAGGCGATGCGACGCGCGTTCGAGAGGAGGATCCCGGGAGGGATCAGGTCAGGCGATGCAGCAGAACGTGGATGGCGCGCTCGGCTGGAGCTCGCCGACGGGCTCGCCGCCGTGCGGAGCGCAAGCGCCAGGCTCCACGGCCGCGATCGTGGCCGACTTGCTTCCGAGGCCGACGCCGGGCGGCGTGACGACGCAGAAGGGGACGCTCGAGCCGACGAGGTTCGACGCGAGCAGGTCCGTGCAGCCGGTGTCGCGGTAGACGGACGCCATGAGGGTGCACGAGGCGCCGGTCGGATCGCCGCAGCCGCAGGGGGTGCAGTCGCGGCCGTCGATCACGTCCTTGAAGAAGGTGTGCTTGAGGGCATAGCCCTCCGGGCAGTCGGCTTCGCCCTCGTGGAAGACGCAGGTCCGGAACCCGGACGGCGCCGCTGGCACGCACGTCGTCGCGTCGTCGCACGAGGTGTACGCCCCGGCGAGGCACGCGATGGCGCGCGTCGCCCACGGATCGAGCCTGGGGACGGGCGGCGGCACGTCGACGCGCGGCGTGCACGCGCCGGTCGTGACCGAGGGCGCCGCGATCGTGAGCGACTGCACGCAGGGCTCGCCGTTGCAGAGCTGATCGGCGGGGATCGCGTTCGCCGCGGTGCAGGCGCCGTCCCAGCCGTCGGGCGCGGCGAAGGAGGTGGCCACGGCGCCCGGCTCGTCGCCGGGGCACGCGGCGGAGGATGCCGCCCAGTCGGTGGGGAGCGCGCACGAGGCCTCGGGCGGATCGCACGCGCAGGCCGCGCACTCCTTGGGCGGCTGCTGGAGATCGGCGAAGCCCTCGTAGCCGAGCGTCGGCGCGTCGGCGGGGCAGTCGGGGACGGCCTCGGGCGGGCCGGACCAGAGCAGCGCCGGGCCGAACCAGCCGAGCGGCGCGGGCGGGGCGCACTGGCCGGAGCACAGCGAGCTGTGCATGTCGCCGCCGGCGCCGCCCTCGCCGCCGGTGCCGCCCTGACCGCCGGCGCCAGCGTCACCGCCGGCGCCGCCCTCGCCACCGGCGCCGCCTGCTCCGGTGTTGGGCGGCGGAGTGCAATAGCCCAGATCGATCTCCTCTTGTGTACAGGGGCCCGTGATGATGATGGGCTCTTGTTCGCAGCCAGCGATCAGCAGGATTCCCGGAAGCACGATCCATGATGCACGCATGAGTGAAACCTTACTTAAGCGCCTGCCTTGGGCACAAGATGAATGAATGACGAAGAGCCTCCCGGACATCATTCCCTGAGCCGAGAAAATTTTCTCTCATCTTCAGCGCTGCGGCTCTTTACTGAGTTCGTGGGTGGTTCGTTCTTATAAATTCATCCGTAGACCGATTCCGAGCGCCACCGCGAGGGCAGGAGCGCTCCAGACAGGGCGCTCGGGCGTAGGCGCGCCCGGGTGGCGACGGATTGCGGCGGCGACCACGGGATGAACGACGTCGGCGAGTGCCCGCGCTGATACGTTTTCTGAAAGAGGCCACTCGATGCCTGCACGTGCGCCCAGTCCGGCGCTGAGATTCCGCCGTGATGCCGCGTCGAACGGAACGCCGGGTGCCGCACGGAGCACGCCGAGCTCCGCGAGGCCGCACGCGAAGAGGATACGGCGGTCCAGGCAGACGACGATGTCCGTCGTGACGGTGGACACCGACACGTTCACGGCCTCGGTTTTCCCCGCCAGCGAGGAGAGTCCGCGGACCTCCAGCGCGACCGACCACGCCGGCCAGCGTCCGCCGATCGACAGCGCCGGCCCGACCGACACCCCGGGCGTGAGCCCGAGGCCCACCACGGCATCGAGGCCGGCCACCCAGCGGAAGCGCTCCGCCGCGACGGCCGGCGCGCTGCTCCGGGCCGGCGCGCGCACGGGCGGCGTCTTGCGCGAGGATGGAGCCGGTGCTGGCGCGGGGCCTGGCTGCGGCGGGCAGGGTCGGTCCGGCGAGCAGGGCTCCTCTCGGGGCATCGCCTGCTCGGCTGGCTGCGCCGGAACAGTCGGAGCGGCCGGAGAGGCCGGTGCCGCGGGGAGCTCGGCGGTGTCGTCGAGCAGCACGGCGATGGACAGGGCCATGGCGGCGACGAGCCGCTTGCAGTCATTGCGGGAGCTGAACCCGTCGGCCCAGAGTCCCCGGCCGTTGCTGTCGCGGAGGAACATCGAGGCAGCGAGCTCGTCGCGATGGCGCTCGATGGATGCGGTCATCGTGAGCGGAGCCTCTGCGTCGTAGGGATCGACGCCTCCCATCCGCCGGGCTGTCTCCGAACGCAGGAACTGCTCGTCGGGGCAATGCTCGGCGCCGGGCCCTCGGATGAACGCGAGCCGCACGCGGGTCGGCGTGGACCTGGTCTCGGCGTGGACCGATGCGATCCCGAGAGTGGAGATCGCGGCGGCGGAGATCGAGGCGAGCGCGGCGCGCCGTACCCGCTGCAGGCGCCTTGTCGCGCCATGCGATGTCCGGCGCGCGGGCCGCGTGTGCGGCGTCACGGGCCCTCCTGCCCTGTCGCGCCGCCGGCGGGCGCGGGTGCCGCGGCGGGCGCGGGTGCCGCGGCGGGCGCTGGAGGCGGCGCCTCCACCTTCGATCGGAGCCGCTCGCGCATCAGTTTCAGCCGCCCCTGCGGAAACCGTCGCTCATGGGTGGCGATGCGCTCCATCGCGGTCGTCCGGTCCCCTTTCAACAGCGCCCGCTTGGCCGCGTCGAGCAGCCGCAGCTCCTCGGCGAGCGGCTCGTCATCCTGGTCCTGGCTGGATGGAGCATGCTGCTGCGGCGTGGCGGCCTTGTGCTGGCCGAGGACGTTGGCCGGCGCTGGCGTGAGTGCTTGGGACGCGGGCGTGGGCGCCTCCTTGTTTGATGTCGCGCCGAGTCGCGGCGCCTCGGATCGCGGCGCCTCGCCTGGAAGAGTCCCCCTTTGCGACAGCGCGCGCGCGTCGACGGCGCTCGAGACGATGAGCGGTCCCGCGACCGGACCCAGGCGCTCAGCCCAGGGGATCGGCGCTCGAGCGAGCGCGGCGACGATCGCGGCACCGCCGACGCCTGCCGTCCCCCACTCCAGCGCCGGGCGGAGATACCTGGCGAGCGGACGGGCGAGACGCGCAACCGGCCGCGCGCGGCGTGCGAGGCGCGCGACGCGACCGGATCGATCGGCGCGGTCCTGTTGTCCGGAGTCGCGCGGCAGGTCGGGACGGGTCGCGGGCGCGTTCGTTTCGACGGCAGCGGAGTGGACGGGGCGCGCCGCGACGGCGGAGTTGGAGGAGGCGACGGAGAAGAGCGGGAGCATGAGCAGGCCGGACCGCAGCGCGTGCTGCTCCTCGGGGCGCAGGCGTTTCACGGCGGCGCGGTAGTCCTCGCGCGCGAGGCGCAGCCGGCTGGAGACGGTGTTCTCGTTGAGCTCGAGGGCGCGCGCGATCTCGCGCATCGGGACCTCGTACGCGTCGGCCAGGATCAGGACGGCGCGCCGCTCGGGTGGGATCTTCGCCAGGAGGCCGATCGCGACCGCGATCCGCTCCTTCGTGGCGATGCGCTGCTCGCTGCTCGGCGCGACGTCGGTGCCCTCGAAGCACGCCGCGTCCGCGAGGCCGACCGGGACCTCGCGCCGCCGGTAGGCGCGCTCCAGGTGGTGCCGGACCTGTCGCCAGGCGATCCCGAAGAGCCAGGTGGACTCGGATCGCCAGTGCTTGCCGAGGCCGTGGGGGCGCGATGGTCCGGCGGGTTGGCGCGGCGCCGGGCGAGGGGGAGGGGGCAGAGCAGAGTCGTCCTGCTCCGGCGAGGCGTCGGCGGCGGCAGCGGGTACGGCGGACACGAAGTACTGCAGATGTGGCGAGGCCGGCGGGGCCGAGGCCGGCGCGGCCGAGGCCGGCGGGGTCGAGGCCGGCGGGAGCGCCGAGGCCGGCGGTGATGGCGAGGCCGGCGGGGGCGCCGAGGCCGGGCCGCACGCCTCGGTGGAATACGCGGGGTTGTACCGCGGGAGACTGGTGTAGGCGCCGAGCAGGACTTCCTGGGAGAGGTCGTCGATGTCGTCCTCGGCGACGCCGAGGTACCGGAGCATCCCCGGGAGGACGTGGACGGCGGTCGCGTGCATGGACGTCCAGGTGCTGTGCTGGACGAGGTCAGGGGGAGGAGGGGGAAGAGAAAGAGGGCTCATATATAGAATTACGGGGGGCCTCTCGGGGTCGTCACGGAATCCGCCGGCAGCAGGTGGCAGGTGGTGGCACGCGCGTTGCTAAACCACGCGCGTTGCTAAACATTGCTAACCAGTTGCTAACCGGTCGGGACGCCGGGTCTCAGCGGAGCGGTGAGGCGGACGGGAAGCGCGCGGCCGGGGACCTGGGGCGGCCTCGTCCGTGGTGTCTCGTCATCATCGCCGGCAGGGCCGATCTCTTCGTGAGGGGAGTCCCGGGACTGCGCACGGCGTGGGGGCGGACCGGATCCTACCGGCGCCACCGTGATCCGCTGCGCCGGGACGGCGTCACGCGCGCCGGTCGCTCGCCGATGCCGCCGCCTCGCCGAGTCGGCTCAGGTAAGGTGTGCCTCCTGCATCGAAGCGACATACCCACGCGCGATCGGCGTCGTAGGCGACGGCACCTCCGATCGGCACCGGCGGCGCGAGATGCAGGCTTGGCAGCGCGTCGAGGATCGTCTCGCTGTGAGCATGCCATCGAAAGGACCATCTCCTCAGCTCGGATTGCTCCCCCGGATGCTCTCGGCACTCGACGACGTGGCCGTGGCCGTGGCGGGACCATTCGAGCAGCCGCTTCGTCAGGTAGAGGTCGCCCATGTGCGTGAACCATTCATAGAGGCCCGTCCTGGCCTTCATCGCGTTGACGAACAGCTCCACGGGCGTGAGCCACTCGCGGGAGAGCTGATTCAGGACAAGCTCATCGACGCGCGACAACAGGACGGCCTGACCGACTTGCCTGGGAAACTGGCCGGCGTGGTAGCGCGCGAGGTTCGCCAGCTGCGGATGGAACCGGCTCCCCGATGCGCAGAACCTGGAGAAGGCAACCGGGGAGCGGCGACACCATAACTGCCAGAGCGCTGCAGCGAGAGCCACCTCGAGGCTGGACCGCTCGGTCACGGGCGGCTTGCGCCGCAGCGCCTCGCCGATATCCACCTCGGTCGCCTTCGCCGGATCATGTCCTTGCGGGGCTGCGCCGGCGACGTCCTGTCCGACGTCGATGACGAGCAGTGAGCGACCCCGCTGGACTGCGGAAGCAGCGACCCGACAGAAGCTCAGCAGGCCGCCGGGCGTCGGTGGGAGCGCCACGCAGAGCGCGGCACCAGAAGTGCGATCGAGCTCCCTGTTGAGCCTCGCCGATGGCGCTCGCCCCCAGTACCGAGCGCGCACCGCGGGATGATGCTCCGGATCCGCGCTCGACGGACCCAGCAGGAGGTTGTCATCGTCGATCAGGGCGGGGGCTACCTTTCTGGCGAGCTCCGTTCCAGCGACTCTGCCCACGGCCACGTAAACGATACTGCGCGTCGGCTTGGCCATCACTGAAACCCGCATGATCTGCACTTGCACTCCGGCGGACATGCTAATTCAGCATTACAGGCTTCCAGGCACCTCCCGGTTGGTGCGGCGCTGGATCTCCGCATCCGAGCGACTGTCACGTCCGGTCGCCCTCTAACCAAAGCGGGCCGCGACCGCGAGCACGTCTGACACGCTCAACACGTGGCGAGACATTCGCTGGATCCCGTGTTCTTCTACGAGCCACACCGCGTCCTTGTCCACGAAGACCTTCGCTGTTTCATCGGATAGGTCTTCGCGGAGGTAGAGCCCTGGGGGCAGCGTCTCCTCTGAGCTGCACGTTGCCTCCGACGCGTAGCCATGATCGAGGAGGTAGAGCTGGCGTTCAAACCAGTGTTCTACGCTCTCACCGACCAAGCGTATCTGGACTTCGTCATCTCCTGGATCCTGCCAGGAGGCCCAGACACCGCCCATTTCGTCAACGTACAGGCCTGTACGCATCTGCGCTATCATGGCCCAACCGATGAACCAGGATCCATTGTACGGGTGGCGTGGCTCCGCCCAGACCCCGGATGAGGTCCGCTTCCGAATCGCTCCTGCGGCCCACGGGGCCATGATTTGAATGCCCCGTCCGCCGCGAAAACCTCCGATGATGTCGTCCGCGGCGAGCACTGCTCGCGTGAGCGCTTCCGAAGCCCGGTGCTCCGCGAGCTGGGCACGCAAGCCATCGGTATTCCGCAGGCCCGGCTGCCATTCCCCGAACGAGCTAGCGCGAACGAAACGATCGGGGTGACGCGGAACCGTGGCGATAGCGCCCCCCGGCCCCATCTGGAACTGCGTCGCGAAAGCTCCTTGGAGCACCCCGCGAACCGAGCAGCCACTCTCCGTCTCGTGCAGTTCGCACGCCTCCGGAAAATACGTCTCCGGGTGGGCCACAGAACCGAGCAGCGACCCGAATCGCGGAGGGGACTCGAGTCTGCCATAGGAATACCTTGCGGGCTCTAGCGAGGATTTTCCCGCCAGTGGATGGGCAAGTAATGTCCGGAGTCGTTCGCTGGTTGCACACGCGAGTGTGTAGTCGCTTTCTAAAAGCAGCAGAATTGCTCCTTCGAACCAGAGTAACTGTTCCGCACGCCCGATTGAGCATGTTGCACGTGGCGGCCCCAGCGCTCCTTCGACCCACTCGGTCATAAGTGAGAGCTGCGTTGCGTGATGGTTGGTGAGAACGAGTCCCTCGGCCACGAGCCGCGCCGCATCTCGGAGCGGGGCCGCGTCGTCGACGGGCACCGCTGGGCGCGGGTCGAAGGGGTGGCCGGAGCGCGGAATGCGCACTACCACGCCCTCATGCAGTACGAGCGAGCCCAGCGGCCCCAGGTCTTCGAGCCCCGCGGTGCTCGGCAAATCGTCACGTCGCGTTAGCATCATGGGCGGGCCCTCCAGGTTCCCGATGACACGCGGCACGTGTTCATGTCCGGCACCGCGATCAGGCTTCAATGGGGCCGCCGCCTTGCAGCGGCGGAGAGGACAAAGCGGTTCCTATCGCATTTCAAGAGCAAGAGCTTCAATGGGGCCGCCGCCTTGCAGCGGCGGAGAGCCCCCGCTCGAAGGCTGGGCTCTCTGAGACATCCTCGGGCTTCAATGGGGCCGCCGCCTTGCAGCGGCGGAGAGAGAGTGCGAAGACCGTAACCAGGTCATCTGCTGCTTCATGCTTCAATGGGGCCCCCGCCTTTCAGCGCGGAGAGTTGACGCGTTCGCTCGCGCACTCAAGGGGAACGGTTTGCTTCAATGGGGCCGCCGCCTTTCAGCGGCGGAGAGGGTGAACGGCGGCGTCGTGCGCGGCGCGGAACTCGTGCTTCAATGGGGCCGCCGCCTTTCAGCGGCGGAGAGTCGGCGAGGTCGAGCGGCTCACCCTGGCGTTTCGCGTGGCTTCAATGGGGCCGCCGCCTTTCAGCGGCGGAGAGATCGTGATCAGGTTCCAGCCCTTTCTGTGGGGCTCGTAGCTTCAATGGGGCCGCCGCCTTTCAGCGGCGGAGAGGACGGGTGGCTCAAGCGGATCAGGGCTGGCGGCCACCGGCTTCAATGGGGCCGCCGCCTTTCAGCGGCGGAGAGATCTACAACCGCGTCCTCACGACGTCGGAGCTTGCGCTTCAATGGGGCCGCCGCCTTTCAGCGGCGGAGAGCCGGTGCTCTCGTGCCACCAGGCGGTGACCTTGTCCAGGCTTCAATGGGGCCGCCGCCTTTCAGCGGCGGAGAGCCGGGCACGAACGAGGCTTTCGTGGACTCGGCTTTTCAGCTTCAATGGGGCCGCCGCCTTTCAGCGGCGGAGAGACCGACCAGAGGACGCCTTGCGCAGGTCCGGCTCCGTGCTTCAATGGGGCCGCCGCCTTTCAGCGGCGGAGAGCTCGAGGTCCAGGTCCACACGCCGCCGTGGAGATCGTGCTTCAATGGGGCCGCCGCCTTTCAGCGGCGGAGAGTCAAGCTCGAACGCGTCGGGGTCGTCGCCGGAGTCGCTTCAATGGGGCCGCCGCCTTTCAGCGGCGGAGAGACATGGCCGCGGAATGGCTGTACCAGGGGATACAGGCTTCAATGGGGCCGCCGCCTTTCAGCGGCGGAGAGCTCCTTGCCGTTGGCCGGGAGCGCCTGCGTGTTGATGCTTCAATGGGGCCGCCGCCTTTCAGCGGCGGAGAGAACGACCCTTCGGGCGCCTGCCCTGGAAAGCTGGCCCGCTTCAATGGGGCCGCCGCCTTTCAGCGGCGGAGAGGAAGACGGTGTTGACGCCCCAGGCCATCACGGACTCGCTTCAATGGGGCCGCCGCCTTTCAGCGGCGGAGAGTCAGTCGACCGCGCGGCTCGTCCCCGGGGACGACGTGCTTCAATGGGGCCGCCGCCTTTCAGCGGCGGAGAGCGCGTCGGCGCCGTGCGCGCTCCGCTACGACCACGAGCTTCAATGGGGCCGCCGCCTTTCAGCGGCGGAGAGCAAGGCGGGGGCCATGCTCGCGTTCATACTCCCCGCGCTTCAATGGGGCCGCCGCCTTTCAGCGGCGGAGAGGAGCAAGCGTGAGGAGTTCCGGCAGCAGTGGCTCGAGAAGCTTCAATGGGGCCGCCGCCTTTCAGCGGCGGAGAGGATAGCCTCCACCTCTCCTTTCGGACGTCACCCGAAAGCTTCAATGGGGCCGCCGCCTTTCAGCGGCGGAGAGCGCCGTACGCGCCCGGCGTCGCCGTGGCGGCACGAACGGGCTTCAATGGGGCCGCCGCCTTTCAGCGGCGGAGAGAACCCGGCCAGCGTCGGCGTGTCGCCGACGCGGTAAGAGCTTCAATGGGGCCGCCGCCTTTCAGCGGCGGAGAGAGCCGCCGCGGCAGGAACATGAACGCGACCACCGCGCTTCAATGGGGCCGCCGCCTTTCAGCGGCGGAGAGCCGACTGGCGGCAATTCTCGTACGACGAGACCGTCGAGCTTCAATGGGGCCGCCGCCTTTCAGCGGCGGAGAGATCCCACCGATCCGCACCCTGCGCGTCGGGATCTTTCCCACTTCAATGGGGCCGCCGCCTTTCAGCGGCGGAGAGTTCAACTGGGACGAGTCCACCGCCAACAAGATCCGACCGCTTCAATGGGGCCGCCGCCTTTCAGCGGCGGAGAGGTGCTGCATCAGAAGCGATGCGCGCCGGCACCTTCTGCTTCAATGGGGCCGCCGCCTTTCAGCGGCGGAGAGGACTTCCTCCGCCGTCCGTCCAACGTCCGCCATCACCTGCTTCAATGGGGCCGCCGCCTTTCAGCGGCGGAGAGAGGAAAACTGCCGCCAGTCGGCCTTGAGTGCTGCAAGGCTTCAATGGGGCCGCCGCCTTTCAGCGGCGGAGAGCAGGTAGCGCTGGGACAGGTCATCAAGGTTGTAGGTGGCTTCAATGGGGCCGCCGCCTTTCAGCGGCGGAGAGAGCTCCTGCGCTGGCTGGAGTACTGGCGGACCGCCGGGCTTCAATGGGGCCGCCGCCTTTCAGCGGCGGAGAGTCAACACCGTGAAGTCGACCAACGGGAGCGACTACAGGCTTCAATGGGGCCGCCGCCTTTCAGCGGCGGAGAGTACGCTGCGGGGATGGCGAGCCTCTACGCAGAGGCGGCTTCAATGGGGCCGCCGCCTTTCAGCGGCGGAGAGCAGAAGGAGGCGCGCGCCGTCGAGAAGCGGAGTCGGCTTCAATGGGGCCGCCGCCTTTCAGCGGCGGAGAGTCCTCGGGCAGCCGCGTACACAGATCGGTTCTGGGGGCTTCAATGGGGCCGCCGCCTTTCAGCGGCGGAGAGGAGCTGCCCGACGCTGGCGGGCAGCGCGCCGTGGCGCGCGCGCTTCAATGGGGCCGCCGCCTTTCAGCGGCGGAGAGCACCCCGTCGCGCAGGTCGGCTCGTGCACGCGCGAGGCTTCAATGGGGCCGCCGCCTTTCAGCGGCGGAGAGTCCTCGGGCAGCCGCGGACCACGGACGGCGACACCTACGGGCTTCAATGGGGCCGCCGCCTTTCAGCGGCGGAGAGCCGACGAGCGCCCCAGCGCCGGCAACCCCCACCGCGAGCGGCTTCAATGGGGCCGCCGCCTTTCAGCGGCGGAGAGACCGAGCGCCGCGATCTGTTCCAGGTCCTCCGCTCGCTTCAATGGGGCCGCCGCCTTTCAGCGGCGGAGAGCTCACTCAAGGCGCGGTCGGCTCTCGGCGGCCTCGTGCTTCAATGGGGCCGCCGCCTTTCAGCGGCGGAGAGCTCGGGGCCGTCGCCGGCCAAGCGCTTGGCTTCCTCGCGGCTTCAATGGGGCCGCCGCCTTTCAGCGGCGGAGAGGAGGGTGCCCGCCGCCAGCAGGAAGCGAGCGCCTGTGGCTTCAATGGGGCCGCCGCCTTTCAGCGGCGGAGAGGCGGACGGCGGGCACGAACACGACGAACACGCTCGGGCTTCAATGGGGCCGCCGCCTTTCAGCGGCGGAGAGTAAGTGGTGAGGTCTCCGTCACGCATCGTCCATACGCTTCAATGGGGCCGCCGCCTTTCAGCGGCGGAGAGAGCCCTCGCAGGCTACGAAACATTTCGCGCACTTGCAACCCGGCTTGCGAGAGGTCCCCGTCCGGCCCCTCGCTCCGGGCACCGGAGGCGGCTCCACGCGCCCCCGGCCTTTCAAATTCCTTCGTCTTTTCAAACACCTGCCAGCCTTGCGAGCGCCTCCCGGCTTTTCCGCGTCACTCCACCGCTCGCAGCCGGTGCTCCCGCCTTCTTCTACCACGCCCCCTCCTCCCCTCGCCCAGCCCATCCGTTCTCCCCGGCTGCTTTGCCGCCACTTGCCCCACCTCCCCCGCTCGCCTCCCCGCCTCGTCCGACGTCGCCCCCGGCTCGCCGCTCGCGCTCCCCGCCTCGCGCCACGCCGTCCCCGCCTTGGTCCTCTCGCCCCCCACCCCGGCGCTCTCGTCCCCCGGCTTGCCCGACTCACCCCCCGCCTCGCCGACGTCCTCCCCCACGGGGCGCTCCCCTTCCGGGCCGGGGGCCGAGCCCGCCGCCTTGGAGAATCCCGCCCGCCGATCCCGGCGCCCCACCGTCCCCGCCGGGGCTCCCTCCCCTCGACCCCCGGCGTCCTCCCCCCGCGCGCGGCGGCGCCGCTCCAGACCCGGGGACCCCTGCGCCGCCCGCGGGGGACACGCTCGCTGAGCACGCTCCGGACGCACTCGACTCATCGACAGCCCACCACGTCTCTGATAGCCCACCATGCTGGGAGGTGGTTCATGGCCAAGCTCACGATAGGTCAGAAGGCAGAGCGCGTTCTGCTGCTGCTCATGGGACTCCGCAAGAACAAGGTCGCCGCCGCGCTCGTCGCACACGGCTTCTCCGATGACGATCTCTCCGAGGGATGGCGCCTGCTCCAGCGCGTCACACGCACCCGCCTCGGCTTCGTCGCCACCGCCGCCGCGACAGACACCGGCTTGATCAACGAGATCGACGCCTGGGAGAACAAGTGGTTCCCCATCGCGTCCGCGACCCTCAAACGCCACGCACCACAGGCTCACGCGTTCCTCTTCCGCAACCTCACCCAGACCGAAGGCGCCGCCGTCCTCGTCTCCGTCAGCACCTTCGTCGAGCGCTGGGAGAGCCTCGCCAGGTCCAAGGAAAAGGGCGGCCCGGACGCCGAGGGCGACGAGGCCCGCAAGATCCTCGCAAAGCGCGGACTCACCAAGGCCGTCATCGACGAGGCCAAGCAGCTCCTCGCCCGCGCCGGAAAGCTGGAGTCCATCGCCGACTTCCCGCCCGCCGCCGCCAACGACGAGGACTTCGACAAGGCAGAACAGCAGCTCTGGGACTGGTACCTGGAGTGGAGCACAATCGTCCAGACCGCCATCAAGGACCGCAGGATCCTCCGCGAGCTCGGCTTCCGCCGCACGAGCTCCAAGGCCACCGCCACAGCCGAGGAGCCCGCCGCCAGCGAGGAGGCCGAGGACGAGGGAGAGGCCGAGGACGAGAGCGACGGCGATGTCGCCGAGCCAGAAGCTGAACCCGGCGCCTTCCTCACCGGCGCCCCGGCCCCGGCCGCCGGACGCAAGGGGCGCTGAGCGCTCGAGCGCATCGCGTCCACGACAGCTCCCCTGTTTCGTCCTCTACCCTCCATTCATCGAATCACGCGCCGCAGCTACCGCCGCCGCTGCCGCCACTGCCTCAGCAGCACGGCACAGCACCGCGCGTCGCCGGCAGCCACCGCCGGCGGGCAGCGTCCTCATGACGATACCGGCACGACATCGATGCCATGCGCGTAATACGCTGGTGCAGCTCCGGCTCCTCCGCTTACCTGGACGCGCTCTCCTTCGTTTCACACAAACCGCACACGGCGCGCCTCGATTGTCTTGCTGAAACGCTCGATAGCTCCCATGCTGCCTGCCATATCGATGCGCAGCAGATTCGATGTCTGGTACGTGCCCGACCCGACCCGCGCGGCCTTGCGCGCCGAGCTCGGCCTGCTCGGCGAGCTCGCGGCCGAGCCCTGCCAGTTCGAGTCCTTCCACGGCACCCCCGGCCCGGGCGATCTCCGCGGGTGCGTCCGCAAGCAGCTCCACTGGCACCACGAGCTCGAGCGCCGCGCCGGCGGCGAGCTGCCCTTCCCGCGGCTGTGCCTCCTCAGCAGCGGCCGCCCCGCCACCGTCCTCGACGCGTTCGGCTTCGCGCCGGTTCCCGGCCGCCCAGGCCTCTACCGCACCGCCCCCGGCTGGCGCGTCGACCTCGTCGTCATCGCCGAGCTGCCGCGCACCCGCGAGACGCTGCTCCTGCGCCTGCTCGGCGCCCGCGCCGTGCTCCGCGACGCCATCCGCGAACTCGCCGCCCTGCCCGACGACGCCTGGGAAAGGAGCATCGCCCTGCCCTGGCTGGCACGCTTGCGCTTCGAGATCCCGCACGAGCCCTCAGCCCGCGCGGCCCTGGACACGGAAGAGGAGGAGATCGTGACCGAAGTTCAGCAGTGGTTCGAGCACCTCAAGCAGTCCCTCAGGGACGAGGCCCGCAAGGAGGCGCTGCAGGAGGGCCTCAGGGAAGGGCAGATCGGGACACGGGCGAGGCAGTTCGAGAAGAAGCTCGGCCGGCCCCTCGCCGAGGCCGAGCGCTCCCTGCTGGCCGAACGGTTCGACCGGCTTGGCCCGGATCGCCTCGACGACGTCCTCCTGGAGCTCCCCGCCGGCACGCTCGCCGCATGGCTCGCAGACCCGGCGGCAAGCTGACGGCAGCTCCCCGCCGGATCCCCCCTGATCCCCGTCTCTCGTCCTCCCACCGCCGTGATCGCGCCGGCCACTCAACCAGGCCCTCGGCTCCCGTGAAGTCAGGCCCTCGGCTCCCGTAAAGTACCCCTGTACGAGCAGAACCGCGGTCATGTATGCCAGTTTCTGGCAGCTCGACGGAATCAAATTTCACCCCCCTCTGACACGTTGAACCTATAGTGACGTCGCAGAGCGCGTCGCGCGACCTTGGACCCATCAGCCCGTCCGGCTAAACTTGCCACTCCGCACAGCGTTCGCTGCGCCTGCTCGGCGGGGATGACCCCGCGGCCCTGCCGCGGTATGCTCGTACCGTCGTGCCGGGCAACGGTTACACCGCTCACGTCGACGGACAGCGCGTCGACATCCTGAGGGACGGGGTCATCGTGGCCACCGGGCGATGGAACGGTCAGCGCATCGAGCACAGCCCTGCCTGCCTCATCCAGGGAGACGTCGCCGATCTGGACGAAGCGCTCGCGGCCTCGGACGCGATCTACGCGGTGCTGGAGGAATCGCTGGCCGCCGAAGAGGCCACCGCGCTGGCCTCGCCCGCGTACAACGAGGAGGGTGTCGACCTGACCTTGATCGACTGGGTCCTGGACATGACGCCGAGAGAAAGGCTTGAGATGATCGAGTCGTACGCGGGTGTCCCGTTCGGTCGCATCCTCGACGTCCTTGAGGATCACGAGGTCGAGTTCATCGTCATCGGCGGCGTCGCCGCAAGCCTGCAAGGCGCAGACTGGAACACCAAGGACCTCGACATCCTGTACTCGCGCGACCCCCAGAACATCCGCCGACTGCTGGACGCGCTATCGGTACTCGAGGCTCGCTTCCGCGATCTCGCAGGCCGCCGCATCGTTCCCACCGAGTCGCACCTGCTCACGCACGGCCCCGAACTCCTGCTCACGAAGTTCGGCCCGCTGGACGTCCTCGGCCCCCTGGCCATGCACGATGACGAGACCACCTACGACGCGCTCCTCGACCAGACCGTCACGCTGGAGACGCCGCGACATTCAATTCGTGTCCTCTCCCTCGAGGGATTGATCGAGGTCAAAAAGAAAGCCGCTCGTCCTCAGGATCTCCGGACGCTGCCGATCCTGCACGCAGCGCTCGAGCGCTCCAGACAGCGCGGCTGAGCCACAGCCGGCGCCCATCGACGCTTCCCAACCACTCGCGCTTCTGCGAAGCTGCTCTGGCCGACAGACGGCTCGTCCTCGCGCATCCGACACCTGGAACGTCCCCACGTGAACTCTCCGCCGCCCTACGCCGCCTGGTTCCAGACCGTCGCCGGCTTCTCGCCCCACGGCTGGCAACGCACGCTCGGCGACGCGGCAGACTGCACGCACCGGCTCCTCCGGATCCCAACCGGCTTCGGTAAGACGGCAGGCGTGGTGCTGCCCTGGCTCTACCACCGCGTGCTCCGCCGAGACCTCGGCTGGCCCACGCGCCTCGTCTTCTGCTTGCCGATGCGCACGCTCGTCGAGCAGACTGAAGCCGCCATCACAGCCTGGATCGAGCGCTCGGGCCTGTCCGTCGCCGTGCACGTTCTCATGGGCGGCGTCGAAGCCCAGCGCTGGGAGCTCTCTCCCGAGCAGCCGGTCGTCCTGCTCGGAACGCAGGATATGCTGCTCTCGCGCGCCATGAACCGCGGCTACGGCACGGGCCGCGCGCGGTGGCCCATGACGTTCGGCCTCTTGAGCCAGGACGCGCTCTGGGTCCTCGACGAGGTCCAGCTCATGGACGTCGGGCTCGCCACGAGCGCGCAGATCGCCGCCTTCCGCGACCACGACGCGGCTGCGCGACGCAAGCTGCGGCCCACCTGTGCATGGTGGATGAGCGCCACGCTCCAGCCGTCGTGGCTCAAGACCGTCGACTTCGGCGCACAGGTCGCCGCCCTCGACGAGCACGCGGTGCGCATCCCCGCGGCAGAGCGCCAAGGAGGCCTGTGGGACGTGCGCAAGTCCATCGAGCTTCGCGACGCCACCGCCGCCGAGGCTGACATCGCGAAGCTCGCGCTCGACTTGCACCGACCAGGCACGCTGTCGCTCGTCGTCGTCAACCAGGTGCAGCGCGCCGTCGATCTCTTTCAGGCGCTCGACGAGCGATGTCACAAGCGCAAGGGAAAGACGCGTGTTCGGAGACCGGGCGCGCCGGAGCTCAAGCTCGTGCACAGCCGCTTTCGCGGCGCGGAACGGGCGCAGTGGAGCCGCGACTTCCTGAGCCGCGCCGCGAGTCAGCCCAAGGCGCTGCCCGGCGAGGGGCGCATCGTCGTCGCCACGCAGGTCGTGGAGGCGGGCGTCGACATCTCGGTGCGCCTGCTGATCACCGACCTGGCGCCCTGGTCGAGCCTCGTGCAGCGGTTCGGGCGCTGCGCGCGCTACGAAGGAGAATCCGGTGCCGTCGTCGTGCTCGGCAAGGCGAAGACCGCCGCGCCGTACGCCGAGGCCGAGCTCGACGCCGCCGCCGAGGCGGTCGCAGCGCTCGCCCGGAGCGCCGGAGACGCTTCGCCCGGCGCCGTCGACGCCTTCGAACAGGCCTGCGACCCGGACCTGCTCGGCCGGCTTTATCGCTACACGCCGGCCCACGTGCTCCGCCGCCGCGACATCGACGAGCTCTTCGACACCACACCGGACCTCACCGGCAGCGACCTCGACGTCGGCCGGTACATCCGGAGCGGGGACGACCGCGACGTCCGGGTCTTCTGGCGGCACGTCGAGCCGCAGAGCAAGACCGTGTCCCGCGAGCAGATCGGCCGGGTGCACCGCGCCGAGCTCTGCCCCGTCCCGGTCCGCGATCTGCGCGACTTCGCGCGCGCCGACCGCGGCGGCCGCCCCGTGTTCGCGCTCGACTACGTGCTCGGTGCCTACCGCAGGGTCGAGGACGTCGATCGCATCCCGTCGGGGAGCACGCTGCTCCTGCCCTCGTCCGCGGGCGGGTACAGCGCGGATCTCGGCTGGAACCCGAAGACGAGCGCCGACGTCGCGCCCTTTCCCCCGCCCGCGGAGCCGGCCGACGGCGCGGCCCTGCGGCTCGATCGCAGCGCCGAGGCCGCCGAGGACGACAGCCTCTCGCGGGCGGCCTGGAAGAGCATCGCCACGCACGGCCGCGAGACAGCGCAGGCGCTGCGCGACATCGCGGACGCCCTCCACCTGCCCGCGAGGACCGCGGCGCTGCTCGACCTCGCCGCGCGCTGGCACGACGCGGGCAAGGCGCACGAGGTGTTCCAGGAGGCGATCGCGCAGGACGCGCGCGCGAGGGCCGGCGAGATCGGCCTGCGGCGAGACCTCGCCAAGGCGCCCGGCGACGCGTGGACCGGCAAGGGCCACCCGACGCGGCCGGGCTTCCGGCACGAGCTCGCGAGCGCGCTCGCGCTGCTCGCGCTGCTCCGGCGCGCGGCCCCGCTGCACGCCGCGCTGCTCGGAGGCAGCGCGGAGCTCCTCGCCGCGCTGGGCGAGCCGCCGCCCGCGCCGCCGAAGGACCCCATCGACGGAAACCATCCACTCGCGCGCGAGCTCGCCGCGGTCTCGGAGGAGGAGCTCAACCTCGTCGCCTTCCTCGTCTGCGCGCACCACGGCAAGGTGCGCACCGCGTGGACGAGCACGCCGCTCGACCAGGCCGCGGGCCACGCCGGCATCCACGGCGTGTGCGAGGACGACGCGCTCGGCCCGTTCGAGCTCGCCGCTGCGGAAGGCGACGCCCCGGTGCCGTCGCTCACCTTGTCACTCGAGCCCGCCGCGCTCGGCGTCGGGGCGCGGTTCGGCGCCTCCTGGGGCGAGCGCGTCGCGGGGCTGCTCGAGGCGTGGGGCCCGTTCACGCTCGCCTACCTGGAGGCGCTGCTCCGCGCCGCCGATGTGCGCGCCTCGATGGATGCGACCTCATGAGCCTCCACCTGCACCACCTCGCCGGGTGCACCCCGGAGCCGATCGCCGGCTACCTCAAGGCGCTCGGCGTCCTCCGAGCCGTGGCAAGCCAGGCCGACCGGGGGGCGCGCGCCCGCTGGAGCAGCGGGCGGTTCGAGCTCGTGACGTCACTCGATCGGGACGGCCTCGCGCGCTTCTTCCTGGAGGCGTACGCGCCGTCGCCGATCATCGCGCCCTGGAACGGCGGCAGCGGGTTCTATCCGAAGGACACGAAGGACGGCATCGAGCCGCTCTCGTCCTCACCGGCGAACCGCTTCGCCGCCTACCGGGAGGCCATCTCCGCGGGGCGCGCGATCGTAGCTGCGCGTGCCGAGAGCCCGAAGGGCGAGGACAAACTCGAGATGATCCGCGCCTGCCGGCGCGCGTGGCCCGAGCCCATGCTCGCGTGGCTCGACGCCGCCGTGGTCCTGGCCGGCGACGCTGCGAAGTATCCCGCGCTGCTCGGCACGGGCGGCAACGACGGCCGGCTCGACTTCACCAACAACCGCATGCAGCGCCTGGTCGAGCTCTTCGATCCGACGACCGGCGCCGCGCGCCCGGGGGCGCGCCCGCTGCTCGCGGCCGCGCTCTTCGGCGAGCCTGCACCCGGGCTGGAGCGGCGCGCGGTTGGCCAGTTCCTGCCGGGGAACGCCGGCGGTCCGAACCAGGCATCGGGCTACATGGGTGAATCGCTCGTGAACCCGTGGGACTTCGTCCTGCTGCTCGAAGGGGCGCTGCTCCTGCCCGTCGCGGCGGTGCGACGGCTGGAGAGCGCCGGCCTGGTGCAGGCGGCCGCGCCGTTCGCGGTGCGCGCGCGGGCCGGCGGCTACGCCAGCGCGTGCGCCGCTGACGAGGGCAACCAGCGCGGCGAGCAATGGATGCCGCTCTGGGACGGCGCAGCGACGCTCGCCGAGGTGCGTGGCCTGTTCGCGGAAGGACGGCTCGTCGCCAGCGCGAACAAGCGGCAAGCGGGCCACGCCATCGACGCGGCGCGCGCCGTGGCCGGCCTCGGCGTCGCCCGCGGCGTGAGCGAGTTCGTCCGGTTCGGGTACATCGAGCGCAACGGGCAGGCGAACCTCGCCGTGCCGCTCGGTCGCTGGGCGGTCGAGGCGGGCGACCGCGCCGGAGCCTCGTCGCGCTCACGGCTGCTCGACGAGATCGACCCCTGGGTCGAGGGCCTGCGGAGCCTGGGCCAGGGCGACAGCGCGCCGGCAGGGCTCGGTCGCGCGCTCCGCCGCGTCGAGGCGGCGATGCTCGCGGTGTGCCGCGATGGATCCCCGGAGCGTTGGCAACGGCTGCTCCTCGGGCTGGCCGAGGCGGAGAGCGCGCTCGCCTCCCGGCCGAAGGTGGCGGCGGCAGCGCACTGGCTTGGCCCGATCCCAACTCTGTCGCCCGAGTGGTTGCACGCGGCCGACGACGGCTCTGCCGAACTGCGCCTCGCCGCCGCCATCGCATCACAGACAGGTCCGGCGGACCGTCTCGGCGCAGAAGATCTCGGCCCCATTCGCGCACACTGCCTGCCGCTGGATCCACGCTCCGGCTTCCGCCGCCTGGCGTTCGGTGCTGATGGCCTGGTGCGCGACCCGCGTGTCGTGTGGACCGGCCGCAATCTCGTCGACGATCTCGCGGCCGTAGCAGAGCGCCGCGTGATCGAGGCCGCGCTCCACGGTGCGCACGCCTTCCCGCTACGCGGCCGCACGTACGCGCCCCTGGATGACGTCGCGCTGTTCCTGGACGGCGCAGTCGACGAGGCACGCATCGCGGGACTGTCGCGCGCCTTGATGGCCGTGACGTGGTGGCGCACGGTACGGCCGCTAAGCCTGCATCGTGCCAAGCGCCCGTCGGCGATTCATGCGCTCTTCCGGCTCGCATATACACCAGAAGCGGTGAGCCAGCGGCCCGGCTCTGGCCGCGGGGGAGCCCAGACTAGCGTCGCCCCCCTCTCACCACGCCTCGATCCGGCACCGCTGCGCCTCCTCCTCGCCGACCGCATGCACGAGGCCGGGGCTGCCGCAGCACGAACGCTGAGTGCAGCCGGCGCGCGCCCCAAGCTGCGCTTCTTCGCGGGCGCCCACGAGTTGGCACGCCGCGTCGCCGCCTCGCTCGCGATCCCGGTCTCGCCCGACGACCTCATCAAGCTTCTTGATTTAGTCTGCAAGCCCGCCCGTTCTGCGGTCGAGGACTCGCCCTCCACACCGCCGCCCGCGGCGCCTAAGATATCGGAGTGATCATGCCCATCGATCTCAGCGCTCTCCTTCCCGACCGCGCCCCCCACCCACCGCGCCTCCTGATCGAGCAGGATCTTCGCCCCGTGCAAGGCGTCCGTTTCCAGCCCACTGGCTTCCCAGACATGGGTGCGAGCGTCTTCGAAGACCCATACACCGGCAGGCAGCGGCTGCTCGTGGAGAGCGCCCAGAGCATGGCCAACCGGCTCGAAGCGGTGTGCTGGGACCGGGCTGCGCAGGAGCTGGTTCCAGAGCTCAAGGGGCTCTCCTACGTGCGCGTGCTCCGCCAGGACAAGAGCTATCTCACGAGTTCGATCACGGAAGCGCACCGGCTCAACTCGCCTTACATCCTGGAGAGCAAGGACAGGTCGTTCTTCAACCGGCTGAAGGAAGAGACCCTGCCCCTCGCGGAGGGGCCGATCGATCGCAGGAAGCTCGCGGCCATCGTGTTTCGCTACGACGCGAGCACGTTGCTTCACGGCCTCTTCCTCGCGAAGCCCGACCTCGTGGGCGGACGGTTGCGCATCGAGCGCGCGCTGTCCTCGTTCATCGAGGCCGAGGACGTGCGCGTGGCCGCTTCAGGCGGCGTGAAGAACGACGCGGTGAACCCGAGCGGCGATACAGCCAAGGGCTTTGGCAACGTGCCGTTCCACCGCGACGAGTACACCGCGAGGCGCATCCTGGCGTTCTTCAGCCTCGATCTGCACCAGATCCGCGGCTACGGCCTCGGCGCGGCGGCGGAGCGGTTGCTCACGCTGCTCGCACTCTACAAGATCGCGGCGCTGCTGGAAGGCGACCTGCGCCTGCGCACGGCGTGCGACCTCGCGCCCCAAGGGCCGCTGCGGGTGGTTCGCCCCGAGTCCTTCATCGTGCCGCCCGCGGCCGCGCTACGAGCGGAGCTGCCAGCAGCGATCGCGGCGTGCAAGGACCTGTTCGCCGGTGCCGGCGCTCCCACGACCGTCACGTTCTCTCCCTGATGCTGCGGCTAGCAATCAGGTTCCTGGCCGGTTCGTACCACGCGACTCCCTGGGGCCGGCACGTCAACGAGGGGGACATCGAGTGGCCGCCGAGCCCGTGGCGGCTCTGCCGTGCGCTCCTCGCTACCGGGTTCGCCCGGCTCGGCTGGACGGCGGTGCCGCCGGAAGGGCGGTCCCTGATAGAGCGGTTGGCGGCTTCGCCGCCCATCTATCACCTGCCGCCAGTATCTACAGGCCACACGCGCCATTACATGCCTCTGTACAAGAACGTCACGGCGAAGGTACTCGACGCGTTCGCGTTCGTCGGGCGCGGCGAATCGGCTGTACTCGGTATTACCTGGGAGGTGGAGCCAACAGCGGTGGAGCGAGCACTCTTCGAAGCGCTCGCTGCTCGACTAAGCTACCTGGGACGCACCGAATCGTCGGTGGCAGCCGAGGTAACGGACATATTGCCGGCGGCGCTCTCCGTATGCCGTGTTTCTGATGGCGCGCCTGGACCTGGTTACGACCGCCTCTCGCTACTGGCACCTCTCGATGCCTCGGCATACGCAGTGTTTCTCGCTCAACGGATCGGCGAAACCTCGGTAACAGGCGAGCAGGAAGACCGCGCTCACCGAGGCGAGAAAGCATCGCGTAGGACCTCCGCATCCAGGGAGGCGACGAAGTTGGCTGCCCTCTATCCGAAGGATATTATCGCGGCACTCTTGAAGGATACTACGGAACTCCAGCGCGAAGCGTGGAGCCAGCCGCCCGGAAGTCGATGGCTTCCCTACTGGCGCGAACGGGACGCATACACGGATACACAGCGAACTTTGCCCCGCGCACCGCGACGATCCATGCCCTTCGCCGACACGGCACTACTCGCGCTTTCAGCCGACACATCAAAAGGCGAGGTCCTGCCACGTCTCGAAAACGGCTTGCCCAGCATGGAACTGCTTCACTCAGCGCTCGTCCGGCACTCGGCACGCCAAGGGATAGGGCCCTCGCCCTGTCTGAGCGGAAAAGATCAGAGCGCTCTACCACTCAAGGGACATCGCCATGCATGGCTGCTGCCACTGTCGATCCAGAGCCAGAGACACATCGATCACGTGCTCGTATATGCCGCCATGGGCTTTGATGAGTCAGCGCGAGATGCGCTGAGTAGCGTACAGGTAGCGTACGGCAAAAGAGCGCCGCGCATGTTTGTAACGCTCCTAGGCGTTGGAAGGCGCGAGGACTTCGAGCATCCGGTGCCCTACGTCCGGAGCGCGGAGGTTTGGAGGAGCGTTCTACCTTTTGTGCCACCACGGCATTTAAAACCGCGAGGCTCGAGTTCGCTTGCGGGGCAAGTTCAGGCGGAACTTGCCTCCCGCGGGCTGCCGGCTGCCGAGCGTATCGAGGTGGAAGTCGAGCGAGACGGCTACGTCGATGTAACCGACTTCTGGCAACTCTGGCAGCAGCGCGAGCGGCGCGTGGTACAGCTTGTGACGCCTGAGGAGGCGTCGATGCTGACAGATACGCGGCTCGCAGTGCGCTGGCGCATGTTCCGAAACACCCGCTCACTGAACCCGGAGCAGCGGCCTCCTGTCCGCACAGGACTCGGCGTACGTATCACGCTTGCCAAAGCGGTCCGGGGCCCGATCGCGCTCGGCTATGCGTCGCATTTTGGTCTGGGCACCATGACTCCAGAGCAATAAACTATGAGTGTTCCGAGGCGAACAATCGAGCATGGCGGAAAAACGTATGTCATTTCGCCTTCCGATACGCCCGGACATGTTGACATTACGTGCGAACACGAACTTATTGGCAGTTGGCTGTGGGATGGAAATCAACTAGTCGACTGTACGATTGGAAACGACGAAACCGGGAACAACGAGCTAATAAACAGTCTCGAAGACGCTCTCCAGGCTCCCTTCGTCTCTCCAAGAGTCTTGCCCACGGCAAATTCAGCTACTCTCAATTCGAAAAAAACAGTCCGGAGATACCTATCCATCGAACCGCTTGGGCCGATAAGATTGGACGAACCATTTCGACTTTCGATCGACTTAAAGAAGAAAGCAGATCATCAGGAAGACGAACTAGTTTCTATAGAGATCGATGGCGAGGCAAAATCTCATATTTGCGAAATAGAAATAACAAGTAGCCCTGAAATTCACATAGAAACACCTAATGGTCTAAGGCTACTTCTGCGACTTCACGGTTCTTCTAGACCGTGCGAGGTCACCTGTACGCTGAGAAGCATGGCGGCCTCGGGCCAGTCGAACATACAGGTCCGTTTACTGTACAGCAAGAAGGAGATTCGGACCAAGACGTTCCGGGTCGACACCTCGCAGCATGATCTACCTTACATTCGTGTCATAATGAATTCTAATGGATCTCTTATTCACTGGACTGTCGACGTGATACCCCACGAGGCTCTGGAGTCGTGTGAGGGAATCGAATCGATGGATGGGTCGATCAGCACCAAGATGGCAGTAAGCTGCTCTCAGCAAATAATTCACTTGCTCACGTCCAAGAACACGCCATCTGAACTTCAACACCGTCGAGTCGCCCTTTGGGGACAGAAGCTATATGAAATAACACCAATAGCATTCAAAAAGATATATTCACAACTGAGACGAAAGTGGGGACAATTAAGAATTCAATTCTACCACGACGGTCCCTATGTACCATGGGAACTCATGTGCGCTGGCAACGATCAAGAGACCATGAATATGCGGGACATTGTAGCTCGATGGCCAAATCAGTATCGAGGTCGGCTGCCGCGTCCCGACGTCATCAGAGGCAGCGCCCATGCCATTATCGCTGGAGAGACCATGGATCGCATATCTTCGCTTGAAGAAATGAAGCTCTTATATACAGAACTTGGAGTCAAGCATACAAGACCGTTGAGGAATGACGCAATGAAACTACTAAGCGGCGAAACCCACGGTCGAGTTGCTCTAGTTTATTTTGCTGGACACGGGAGAACAAGCAAGAGAAACGTTTCCCTTACAACCATAAATCTCGACGATGGACCGATATGTGCCTCGGACATTGCGGCATCCCAAACATCACTTGGGGAGACCGATGGAACGTTCGTATTTTTCAACTGCTGCGAGGTCGGGCAGGATACTCGCGCAGGCGCAACCACAACGACTTGGCCGGACGCACTGATCGTGCGAGGGTTTCGTGGATTCATTGCGCCAATCCATCAGGTCACCAGCGATGAAGCCTTCTTGTTTGCTAAGGAGCTATTGACGCGCATCGTTGACCACCGCGGGAGCCGTTCTGTAGCCACTCTTCTACGGGATCTTCGGAAGGTATACTCGAGAGAACACCCGCAACTACTTGCTTACGTATATTATGGGAGCGTAGACACACGATTAGAAGTAGACACTACGTAACTGAAATATGCTATATGCTATGCACCAAACGGGACAGCGCTCGAAGAGCGCGGCGATTGCAGCGCGCTATCTGTCTGTCAGTGAACATTGACAGCACCGCCGTCGCGGAGATGGCAGCGTGCCGTAGACGGTCGGCGAGGTAACACAACGGACGAGCGGCTTGTACAACACTAATTGTAATAATGTACATCTGTCCAATCCCGAGCGGAGACCCCATCGTCGAGGCCAGACGACGGGAACCTTCGGCCTCGGCACGCTGGCCCCGGCGCCGTGATCCGCCGCCCCGGATCTCCTTCATCCCCACCCCACCCCGCCGTATCCTCCTCGCTGGAGGCGCTCCATGCCCACCGCGACGAGACCCCAGAACGCCACGCTCACCGGCGCGCTGCCGCTCGACCGCCCCACGGCGGAGCGGCCGCACCGGCTCTACGTGGCCACCTCGAACCACTGCAACCGCTCGTGCCCGTGGTGCTGCACCTGCTCGTCGCCCCGGGGGCAGACCTTCCTCGCCCTCGACCGCTACCGCGCGAGCTTCCCGGCCGAGGGCCCTTTCGAGGTGCAGCTCGAGGGCGGCGAGCCCACGATCCACCCGCACTTCGACGAGATGGTGCGCCTCGCCCGCGCCGAGCCCCGCTGCGCGCGCGTCGTCGTGGTGACCAACGGCGTCGAGGTCCCGCGCGACCCGGCCGGGCTCGACGCCTGGCTGGAGCAGCTCGGCGAGCCCACCACGATCAAGCTCTCGATCAACCACCACCTCCTCGAGCACGACAGCGGCCTGCTCGCCCTCGCGCGCGCCCTGCGCGAGCGGCTCGCGGCGCTCGGCGGCGACCGCCAGCTCGTCCTCAACGTCCGACTGCGGAAGAGCGAGCCCGACGGCGACGCGTGGATCGTGCAGGCGGTGTGCGACGCGGGGCTCATCGAGCTCGCCAACGTGTTCCACCTGCAGCGCTATGGCTTCGCGCAGAAGCACGAGGACTGGGACGAGCCGTTCCTCGTCGGCACCCATTTCACGATGCTCAACCCGGACGGCCGCGCCTTCGGCCCCGACCTCGTGGCGCGCTCCGACGCCATGAGGAGGCTACCGTGAGCGCGCGCCCCTTCCGCGACGAGTGGCGCCGCCTGAAGAGCCGCGCCTTCGACCTGACCGGCAACAGCACCGCAGGCGAGACGGTGCGCTTCGACCTGTGGGGCCGGCCGGTCGAGGTCTACCGCAATGCGAACTTCTCCATCTACAGCCGGCAGCCCTGCAACGCGAAGTGCCACTTCTGCGTCGAGGAGCTCAGGCCTGCATCGCGCGGGCGGAGCCTGTCCGTGCAGAAGTCCGTCGAGAACGACGACGGGCGCTATTTCGACGCCATGGCCGAGTCCCTGGACGCGCTCGGGCCGCTCGATCCGACCGTATCGATCACGGGCGGCGAGCCGAGCCACGATCCGCGGCTGCCCCGCATCCTCGCCCTCGGGCAGGCCCGCCGCGGCCGCAAGCGGACGCTCACCACGAACGGCTCGGGGCTGCTCCAGCAGCGCGAGGGAAAGCGGGTGATCGACTGGATCGTCGACACAGGCGTCCAGCACCTCAACATCAGCCGCGCCCACCCCGATCACGACCGGAACGCCCGGCTGATGGTGATGAGAGACGGCCTGACCGCCGACGAGCTGCGCCGTGTCGTGTCGGCGGCAGCCGCGGGCGGCACCCGGGTGCGCCTCTCCTGCGTGCTCCTCCAGGGGCAGATCGACTCGGTGGATCATATAGTGGCCTATCTGCGGTTCGCGCGGTCGCTCGGCGTGGACAACGTGATCTTCCGGCAGCTGATGAAGACCGACCCGACAGCCGTTGTCGAGAACCACGTCGTCAAGTACAGCGATCGCGCCCGCGTCCAGCTCGAGCCGCTCCTCGACGCGCTGAGCGCCGACGCGCGGTTCTCGTTCGAGCGGCAGATCGTGGGCTATTACTACTATGTCGAGGTGTTCCGCTTCGAGGACATCGATGTCGTCTTCGAGGAGGCCGATCTCGCCCAGCTCGAGGAGACGAAGCGCTCGGGCCCGGGCATCGTCCACGAGCTGATCTTCCACCCGAACGGAAGGCTCGCTTCCACCTGGCAGCCCTGGGACGGCATCCTGGGCCCGCCCCCGGCGGCGCGCGCCGCGCTCGACGCTTCATGACGCCGCCCCTCATCCCCCTGCCCTACATCGGCCGGAATCTGCTCTTCCTCGAGGAGGTGCTGGACGAGCTCGAAGCGCACGGCATCACGGGCCCTCTTCTGTTCCGCGCGAGCGAGATGGACAAGCTATCTCGCCTCCTCGAGCACGGCACCGACCGCGCCGGATACCCGGGAGAGCGGCCGTGGACCGACGGCCCGGATCAAGGGCGCCCGATCCGGCACGAGGACGTGATCTTCGCGACGACCGCCGACGAGATCCGGAGGGGAGAGCGGGAGCCCGAGCGGTCCACGTCGCTCAAGAAGTTCGCCGTGATCGAGCGGCCGCTGTTCGTCGCGCACGACGCCCGCTGCTTCGTCAAGCTGTGCGACCGGCAGTACGAATACAGCGATCCAGCGCAGAAGCGGGCGGCGCTCGTCGCGCTGTTTCCGGTGGCCAGGGTCGAGCCGATCCAGGGCTGGTTTTCCGAGGAGGAAGGGCTCGCGTACCGGGCGCTCGTGCGGTCGAGCCGGGGCGGCGCGATGGTCGAGGTGGGCTCCTGGAAGGGGCTATCCACGGCGTACGTCGGGCGGCTCGCGGCGAGGAACGGCGTCGCGCTCCATTGCGTCGAACCATGGGAAGGCTCCAGCGACGCGTACGACGCGCGGTATCGCTCCATGCTGGACGCGGAGGACGTGCCCGGCGTGTTCCGGGCGAACATGGAGGCGCTCGGGATCCGGCCCAGCGTCCACCGGCTGCCATCCACGGAAGCGGCGGCGCGCTTCGCCGGCGCGAGCCTGGATCTCGTGTTCCTCGACGGCTCGCACGACCGCGCGGCTGTGCTCGCGGATCTCGAGGCCTGGTGGCCCAGGCTCAAGCCGGGCGCGCTCATGGCCGGGCATGACCACAACGAGAAGCACGCGGGCGTCATGGAGGCTGTCGCGCACTTCATGGCACGCGCTGGGCGCGCGTTCGAGCGCGGCGCAGGGTCGGTGTGGTGGGCGCGGCGATGAGAGGGAGATGAAGAAGCGTCTCTTCGTGGCGACAGGCGCCTACGCGTGCGGCAAGACCACGACGCTCCGTCATCTCGCGTCGACGCGGGGTCACCGCGTGCACGGCGAGGCGCACCGGCGCGTGCTCGACGAGCTCGGCGCGCGCACACACGGCCACCCGCCGGACGAGCCGTTTCGCAGGATCGACGCGCCGGAGCACGTCTGTCCCATGTGCCGCAAGCGGGAGTTCGCCGCCCGGGTGCTGGAGACCCAGAGGGCGATCGAGGCGGAGGCGCAGAGCGGGGACTGGCTGGAGCGCGGGTACCTCGATCCGGTCGAGTATTACCTGCGCACGAGCGGAGAGGTGGAGTATCCCTGGCCGCCCGGCGAGCCCGCGTTCGAGCGCTATGCGCTGGTGTTCCTGTTCGCTGTCATGCCGGAGCTCCAGGCGCCGCGATGGGGCAGGAGCAGCGAAGAGCGCGCCGCCGAGGCGGAGCGGATCAACCAGCGGCTCGGCGCGCTCTACCGCGCGGCAGGCTTCGAGGTGGTCGACGTCGGCCCCGGCACCGTGGAGGAGCGTGCGGAGCTCCTGGCGAGGCGCGCGCAGCTCGGTAGCGCGGCGCGCCGCGCTTGAGGTGGCCTGTCACAGCGGCCGGCGGGAAGCTGGGGGCCGTCGCGCGCGGTCGAATGGGGGGCGACGTCGTCGAGGCGCTCGGGGCGTGGCGGCGGCGACGCTCGGGGCGACCGTGCTATCCTGGGTGAGCGCCCATGATAGCCGCCCCGCACATGCCCTTTCCGTCCTCGACCGCGCCCGCGGGTGAACAGCGGTTCGTGCTCCATGGCGTCCCCTGGCAGACGTATGTGAGGCTGCGGGACGAGCTGGACACGCCGGGCCTGCGGATGACCTTCTGCGAGGGAACGCTGGAGCTGATGAGCCCGTCCATCGATCACGAAGCAGCGAAGACGCTCATCGCTCGCCTGATCGAGCTCTTCGCGCTGGAGCGGGATGTGCCGCTCCATGGCTACGGCTCGACCACGTTCCGTCGCGAGGCCAGGGCACGCGGCCTCGAGCCTGACGAGTGCTATTGCGTCGGCGAGCCGCTCAAGGAGTTCCCCGACATCGCGATCGAGGTGGTGCTGACGAGCGGTGGGATCGACAAGCTATCTGTCTACAGCGGTCTCGGCGTCCGCGAGGTCTGGTTCTGGGAGCACGATGCCTTCCAGATCCATGCCTTGCGCGGCGAGGAGTACGAGGCCATCGCGGCCAGCGAGCTCCTTCCGGATCTGGATCTCGTCGCGCTCGCGCGCTTCGTGCGCTGGCCGGATCAGCACGCGGCGGTCAAGGCGTTTCGCAGCTGGCTGCGGAGCGGGACCTGAGCCGCACTTCCCGCAGCCGACCGCGAGGCCTCCTGCGCCGCGCTGGCATGTCACGCGCTGAGCGTGGCGCTCACCCGTCCGCGAAGTCCTGCGCGAGCCGCACGTCCTTGAGCTCGGCGCCGAGCAGCTCGATCGCGGCCGTGACGAGCGGGTGGTCGGCCACGGCGCGCCGGGCGGCCTCGACGCGCGCCTTGCGCTCGGCCGTCTCGACCTGCGCGAGCGACGGGCCGGCGCTGCCGCGGGTGATCGTCTCGAAGACCAGCTCGGCGGGGCCGCCGAAATGGGCGTGCAGGGCGCGGGCGAGCAGGTCGCGGGCCGCGGGCTCGGTGGCCTGGCCGGACAGGAACGAGTTCGCCTCGTAGCCGAGGACAACGCGGGTCGGCGTGAGCTCCAGCACGGCCGCGTGCTCGAGCACGGAGGCGAGCGCCGGGCGCTGGCCCCGGACCGCAGTGATCACCGCGCGCCACGTGGCGAGGTCGCCGGCGCTCATCGCCGGCGGCGGCGCGCTCGTCCTTGACGCGGGGCCCGGCGCCGCGGGGGGCGGGGGGCTCTGCGGAACGGAGTACAGCGCGCCGCGCGGCGAGGGAGGCGGAACGCTGTCGGCGCGGTACGCCGGCGCGGCCGCGCCGCTCGCGTACGGCGCCTTCGCGAAGGCCGGCGCGGCGCCGCCCGCGAAGGTCGCCGCCGCGCCGTTCACCGCTGCCGCGCCGTTCGCGCCGGGCGCGCCGTGCACGAAGGGGACGACGTTCGCCGCCGCCGCGCCGCTCGACGCCACGCCGCCGTTCGCTCGTCCCGCCGCGGTCGCTCCCGGCGCGGCGTACGCAGTCGGCGCGGCGTACGCAGTCGGCGCGGCGTACGCAGCCGGCGAGCCGTTCGGTCTCGCGACGGCGCCCGCGGCCGCCACGCCGTTCGCCGAGGCTGCCCCCACGCCGTTCGCTGCCGCTGCGCCGTTCGCCCTCCCCGCCCCGCTCGCCGCCGCCGCGCTGTACGCAGTCGGCGTGGCGTACGCAGCCGGCGAGCCGTTCGCCCTCGCCGCCGCGCCGTTCGCAGCCGGCGCGCCGTACGCGGGCGCCGCTGCGCCGTTCCCAGCCGGCGCACCGTACACCGCCGCCGCGCCGTTCGCAGCCGGCGCGCCGTACGCGGGCGCCGTTGCGCCGTTCCCAGCCGGCGCGCCGTACGCCGCCGCCGTGCCGTTCCCAGCCGGCGCACCGTACGCCGCCGCTGCGCCGTTCCCAGCCGGCGCGCCGTACGCGGGCGCCGCTGCGCCGCTCCCGGCCGGCGCGCCGTACGCCGCCCCCGCGCCGCTCCCAGCCGGCGCGCTGCTCGATCTCGCCGCGCCGTTCGCGCCCGCGCCGCGCGCATCCGCCCGCGCGTCCTCCGGCGCAGCCTCGGCAAGCGCCGCGCCGCGCCGGGGCGACGCCGCGCCGCCCGAGGGCGCACCGGGCCGCTGCGGCCCGCGCTCCGGCGCGCCGCCCCCGCCACCCCCACCGCCGCCGCCGTTCAGGCGCCGCTCGAGATCGCCGAGGCGGCGCAGCAGCTCGTCGATCGGCAGGAGCGGTGGACGCCTGGCGAGCCGGACGAGCGCCATCTCGAGCGACGCCCGCGGCTGGCCGCTCCGGACGATGTCGTCGAAGGCGCGCGAGAAGCCCTGGTGCAGCCGCGTGAGATCGTCCGCGTCCGCCCGCGCCGCGAGCGCCCGCGCGTCGGCGACCTCCTCGTCGGCGAGATCGAGCAGCGGCGCCGGATCGTCGCAGACCTTGGCCACCACGAGATCGCGCAGGTGCGCGAGGAAGTCGCGGGCCACGTGCGGTAGATCGTACCCCTCCTGCGCGAGCTCGCCGACGATGCGCACGCACGCCGCAGGGTCGCCGTCCACGAGCGCCTCCGCGAGCCGGTGCAGCACCACGCGGTCGGCCACGCCGAGCACCTTCGCCACGCCCTCGGCCGTGATGCGATCGCCGCTCGTCCCGACCCACGCGATCACCTGGTCGAGCAGGCTCATCGCGTCGCGCATGCTCCCCGCCGCCTCGCGCGCGAGCGCGCTGAGCGCCGGATCGTCGGCGGGGATCTTCTCCTGCTCGAGCACCCAGCGGAGCCGCGCCGCGATCGCCTGCGCCCCGATGAGCTTGAAGTCGTAGCGCTGGCACCGGCTCAGGATCGTGACCGGGACCTTGTGCACCTCCGTCGTCGCGAAGATGAACTTCACGTGCGGCGGCGGCTCCTCCAGCGTCTTCAGGAACGCGTTCCAGGCCGCGTTCGAGAGCATGTGGACCTCGTCCACGATGAAGATCTTGAACCGGTCGCGCGCGGGCCGGTACGGCAGGCTCTCCTGGAGCTTGCGCACCTCGTCGACGCCGTTGTAGCTCGCGCCGTCGATCTCCTGGACGTCGACGTCCGCGCCGACCGTGATCTCGGTGCACGGCGCGCACGTCTGGCACGGCTTCGCCGTGGGGCCGTGGACGCAGTTCAGCGCCTTCGCGAGGATGCGGGCGCTCGTCGTCTTGCCGACCCCGCGGACGCCCGTGAAGAGGAAGGCATGGGCGACGCGATCCCGCGCGATGGCGTTGGCGAGCGTCGTGGAGACATGCTCCTGGCCGACGAGATCCTCGAAGGACTGCGGGCGCCATTTCCGCGCGAGGACGACGTAGCTCATACGCTGCTCGACTAGCACCTTCTGGCGGGCGCGTCGCCGCAGCTGTGGCCGGCACGGACGTCGCCCCGCATTCCGGAGAGTTTGCCAGAGTTGCCGCGCCGAGCGCACCTCGCTCTGTCGCGGCCGGGACCGATCACCGCGCGCCGCGGAGCACCTGGAGAGGCAGGAGCGTCCGCTCCCTGGAAAGTGGCAGCGCCCGCTCCCTCTCACGCGCGCAGCGCCGGGAGCATCCACTGGGAGACGTGGAGGAGCCCGCCTGAGGCATCCCCTCAAATTCTTCGGAAAATTCACAGGGAGGCGGGGAGACGGGGAGGGAAATCTACAAAATACTCCCTGTCTCCCCGCCTCCCTGTTCAATTTCCCCGCTGAAAAGGGCTGCAAATGAGGGGATTCCTCAGGGAGCCCGCAGCAGAGCAGACGAGTGCACGGACGGCGCCGGCACGCGCCCGCCTGGACGGGCACCTCGTGCCGGGCCGTGCCGGCACCTCCGCGCGGGCGCGCCGGCCACGCTCCCGCCCTGCGCGCGGCCGTGCCCGCCCCCCCAGCGCACGGCCGCTCCCGCCCTGCGCGCGGCCGCTCCCGTCCCCGCGCGGCCCTCCGACGCCTCGCGCTGGGCCGCGCTCCCCGCGTCCCCTTCCCGGTTGCGGCCCGGCGCGGTTCACGGCATAGACCGCCGTCTGACCATGCAATTTCGCGGCGGAATGAATGAGCTGGTTCGCCAGGCGGCGCGCATGCAGCGCAAGATCGACCAGGTGAAGGGCGAGCTGAAGGACCGCGAGGTGAGCGCGACCGCCGCCGGCGACAAGGTCACGGTCGTGGTCTCCTGCGAGGGCAAGCTGCGCCGGATCGACGTCGACCCCGCGTTCCTCGCGAGCGAGGGCCTGGAGATGGCGCTCGACGCCATCGTCGCGGCGTCGAACTCGGCGCTCGACACGGCCGACAAGCTCGTCGAGAGCGAGATCGCCAAGGTGACCGGCGGCGTCAAGCTCCCCGGCATGCACACTTGATCGCGTTGCGTCCCCCGGCCTCGCCCCCCGGCTCCTCGAAGGTCGCGAACGGCGGCCGGGCCGCGCCCGCGGCCGGCTTCCGCAGCGCCCCCGGCGGCCTGCCCGGCCGGCTGTCGCGGGTCGCCCAGCTGCTCGCGCGCCTGCCGGGGGTCGGCGAGAAGACGGCGCAGCGCTTCGCCCTCTTCCTCGTGACCGCCGGCGAGGACACCGCGCGCGACCTCGGCAGCGAGCTCGTGGAGCTCTGCGACCATATCCGGCCGTGCGTCCGGTGCGGCCACATCGCCGAGGTCGGCGAGGAAGGCCAGGCGCTCTGCGCCATCTGCCTGGACACGCGGCGCGACGGCGCGCTCCTGTGCGTCGTCGCGCGCGTCCAGGACCTCCTCGCGATCGAGCGGAGCGGGGCCATGCGCGGGCGCTACTTCGTGCTCGGCCGGCTCCTCTCGCCCCTCGAGGGCGTCGGCGCCGAGGAGCTGCCGCTCGAGGCGCTCCGGGCGCGCGTGCGCGACCCCGAGCAGCCGGTGCGCGAGGTGCTGGTCGCCACCCCGCCCTCCGTCGACGGAGAGGCGACCGCGCTGCTCATCGCGCGCGAGCTCGGCGCCATGGGGATCCAGGTCACGCGGATAGCCAGCGGCGTGCCGCACGGGGGAGATCTGGAGTTCGCCGACCAGGTGACGCTGGGGCGAGCCATCGAAGGCCGGAAGAGCTTCGGCTAGGGGAACCGCGAAGAGCGAGCCCGCCCTGCGCCCGCGCGCGCCGGGGCGGGCGGGACTTCCCCACGCCGGGGCGCTCCATGATGCAGAGGTCGACATGTCCAAAACCGCAATCACATCCGATCAGGCCCCGCGCGCCATCGGGCCCTACTCGCAGGCCGTCAGGGCCGGCGATCTCGTGTTCTGCAGCGGTCAGATCCCGATCGACCCCGCGACGGGCGAGCTCGTCGCCGGCGGGATCGAGGCGCAGACAGCCCAGGTGATCAAGAACCTGAGCGAGGTGCTGTCCGCGGCGGGCGCGAGCTGGAACGACGTGGTGAAGACCACGATCTACCTCACGAACCTCGCCGATTTCGCCGTCGTCAACCAGGTGTACGGGGCGGCCGTCGGCGGCGTGCTGCCCGCGCGGGCGACGGTGCAGGTGGCGGCGCTGCCCAAGGGGGCCGCCGTCGAGATCGAAGCTGTTGCCCATCTTTCGCGATAATCGGGGAGCCGCGGCCGCGGTCCCCATCTCCAAAATGTCCCCGGGAGCCTCGACATGAGCACAAAGAACGAGAGCGAGAGCACGGAGCGGACCGCCAGCGCAGTTCCCGAATCTGCGCACGAGGGCGCCCCCGATGCAGAGAGCGCAGACAAGCCGCGCGCGCGGAGGGTCGTCCGCTCGGCGAGCACGTCGGTCGGCGCGAGCAGCCCGAGCCGGGCCGACGCGGCGCCGGAGGGCGCCGCCGGCGAGGCGCCACGTCCCCCCTCGGCGAAGGCCGCCGCGAAGGAGCCGCAGGGCTCGCTGCTGGACGTGATCGCGCCCCGCAAGCGGCCGGCGCTCGCGGACGCGCCGCCGCCGGCCACGAACGAGGACGCCGCGCCGCCGCCCACCGTCGCGCCGCGCGTGGTGCGCGACTACCGCGCGCCCAGGCCCGAGCGGCCCGCCGTCGCCTCCGGCGGCCCGAGGCCCGACCGCGGCCCGCGGCCCGATCGCGGCCCGAGGCCTGACCGCGGCCCCCGGCCTGACCGCGGCCCGCGGCCCGATCGCGGCCCCAGGCCCGATCGCGGGCCCAGGCCGGAACGTGGGCCCAGGCCGGAGCAGGGACCTGGAGCGGCGCAGGGCGCCGGAGCGGAGCAGGGGGCGAGGCTCGAGCGCGGCCCCCGGCCCGACCGCGGCCCGCGGCCCGATCGCGGCCCCCGTCCGGATCGTGGCCCCAGGCCCGACCGCGGCCCGCGGCCCGATCGCGACCTCTCGGCGCGGCCGGTCGCGGAGGGCGGTCGGCCGGACAGCGGGCGCCCGCAGGGCGCGCGGCCCGGAGCGCCGGGCTCGGCGGGCGCCGAGGGACGAGCGCCCGCCGCGGCGAAGCAGCAGAGCCAGCGGATGGTGACCGTGGTCGGGCAGGGCGCGGCCGCGACGGTCGTGACGGGCAAGGACCCCCGGCAGCAGCAGGGCCCGGCCAGGCCGGCGCACCTCCTGTTCGCGCTGCCGGCCGCCAAGGCCAAGCAGGTCGCCACCTCGGACAAGCCGGCGCTCACGGCGCGCGAGGCGCTCAGCGCCCGCACCGCGAAGGCCAAGCAGGCCGCCGCGGCCGCCAAGAGCAAGGCCGACAGCGGCGCGCGACCGGACGGCGGCGCGGGCGCCGAGGCGGCGAAGGTCGACTTCGACGCCGAGGTGCTCGCGGCGGGCTGGGACCGGGCGCTCGAGGCGCTGCGGGCCGCGGGCGACGCCGCGCCGGCGCTGGTCGACGCGTGGCTCGGCGCCTCCAACGCCGAGGCGATCGCGGCGGCCGCCGAGTCGGAGGACGCCTCCGGCGCGGCGCGCAAGGCGGCGCGGCGCGCGCTCAACGTGCTGAAGTCGCGCGGGGCGGCGATCCCGACGCGCCCGCGCGTGGTGCGGCTCGCGGACGACCGCGCCGAGGTGGTCGAGGCGACGCTGATCCCGCCCGACTCGAGCGGGACCGAGGCGATCGCGATCACCAGCCGCGACACGAGCGGCCGCTACCGGATCGCGGAGGTGATCGTGCGCGAGTCGGTCGGCGTGCTCCACGCCGGCGCGGGGTGGCTCAGCGGCTCGCAGCTCAAGGAGGGCCGCGCGCGCGCGTACGACAACCTGGGCACGGCGCCCGTGCCCGTCTCCCTGGAGTGGGCGCGCCACCGGATCGCGACCGCGAAGCGGCAGAACGCTGTGTCGGGGCAGGTCGTGCCGCTCGGGCTGGATGGATGTCGCGATCTCATCGAGCCCGCGCCGGAGACCGAGCCGCGGCACCCGGTGGCCGATCTCGAGGAGAGCCTCACGGACGAGCTGGTGGCGGCGCAGATCCCTGGCTCGGCCGCCCTGCACGACGAGCCGGAGTTCCGGCACTGGCTGCCCGCGCGGCCGGCGCTCGACGAGCTCTTGCAGAAGGTCGGCCAGCGGCTCGGAGCCGCCGGGGTGCGCGATCCCCAGCTGGTGAACACGGCGCTGCGGGAGGAGGTCGAGCTCGCGACCGACCGGTTCTTCTCGCCCGAGGTGCGCGGGCAGCTCGCGGCGCGGATGCGGAGCAGCGCCGTCTCGCTGCGGGCGCGCAAGGGTGACGCGGCGGCCACCGCCGCCCTCGCCGTCGCGCGCGCCGTCAAGGAGGCCGGGCTGATCACCGCGCCGCCGCGCGAGATCCCGTTCCTGGCGGCGTTCTTCCAGAAGGCGCTCGGCGTGCTCGCGCAGCAGGGCGGCGGGCAGCTGCGCGTGCCGGTCCCGGCCGGCGCGGTCCCGCCCTCCGGCGCGGCTCCGGGCGGCGCGGAGGCCGGAGGCCAGGGCGCCGAGGGCCAGGGCGCCGAGGGCCAGGGCGCCGAGGCCCAGCAGCCGGCCGGCGGCTGATCGGGAACGCCGGCCCGGCCGGCGGCTGATCCGGCGCGCCGGCCCGACCGGCGCGCCGGATCGATACAAAAACCAAGAGGCGAGCCCGGTTTGACCCGGCGCTCGCCTCTCGGCTTTTGTGCTGGCAGAGCTACTTCACGACGATCGTGATGTCGCCGTTCTCGGTGAAGAGGTCGAGCTGGCCGCCGTCGCCGTCGCCCATCGTGTACGACCTCCCGGCGCTGTTGGCGGCGGTCGCCCACGTCGAGGGGAGGCCCTGCTCGACGATGTCGCCGTTGAGCGTCTCCGCCGTCATCGTCCCGTCCACCCCGGCCGGCACCGAGAGCTCGATCTCGCCGTTGCCGCTCGTGATCTTGCCGTTCGAGCTGCTCCACGCGTCCAGGTCGACGAAGACGCCACCGTTGTCCGTGAACACGTCGATCGCGCCGCGCGCGCCGACCACATCGATGCTGCCGTTATCGCTCAGGACCGTGGTGCCGCGGGACGGGGCGCCGTCGAGGTTGACGTCGACGCTGCCGTTGTCCTGCTCGACGCGGAGCACGCCGTCGAACTCGGCGGGCAGGACGACCCGGATGTCCGCGCCGAGGTACCCCGAGGCGCCCGACCTGCTCTCGGTCGAGATGACGACGTCGCCGTCGGTGATCGCGGCGAGCTTGAGGTCGTCCTCGATCTCCTCCACCGCGAGCGCGTTCTCGCCCTTCTTGCGCATCGTGAACGGCGAAAAGGTGACCACCACCTCGCTCACGTTCCCGGTGCTGACCTCGACGTCGCCGTTGTCGCTCACGATGCGGACGCCCTGGGTCGGGAGGTACTTGACGCGCGCGCTCTCGTCGGTGCCCTCGTAGCGGACGAGGGTCTCGGCGGTGATCGAGTTCTCATCGGTGGTGACGGCACACCCGGCCGTCGCCGCGGCGGACGCGGCGCAAACCAGGAAGCAGGCGATTCGAAGCGAGCGATTCATCATGGATTCCTCTCGGACAGATTGTGTGGCAGGCGAGCATCGGGCCCCGCCCCATCCGACCGCGCAGGCAGCGTGCCGGCCCGCTTCTTGGACGCGCGCGCCGGGCGGCACATCAGGGGGCGCAAGAATCCGACGCGGTCGGGTCAGCGACGCGGCTCAGGGCGCCTCCCACGGGAGAGGCGCCCTACCAAGCCCCACCTTCTCGCGGAAAGCGGCGTGCAGCGCGCGGGTCTTCGGGCCGGGGGCGCCCGCGCCGATGGGGTGCGCGTCCACGCGGACGACCGGGACGATCTCGCGGAGGCTGGAGGTGATGAACACCTCCTCGGCGGCCAGGAGCCGGGACATCGTGACCGGCTCGCAGCACACGGGCATGCCGAGCTCGCCCGCTACATCGATCACGTTGGCCCGGGTGATGCCGACCAGGATCCCCGCCTCCTTGGGCGGGGTGATCAGCAGGTAGCCCGGATCCTCCGCGCCCTCGTGTGCCGGGGGGCGCCGCTCCACGAGGAAGACGTTGGACGTCGTCCCTTCGACGACATGACCTGACGGGTCCAGGATGAGCGCCTCGTGCGCCCCGGCGGCCCGCGCCTCGCGCAAGGCGAGGAGGCTCTCGAGGTAGTTCGAGATCTTCGCGCCCGGCGCCGCGTCGCCAGCGCGCTGGGTGCGCGTCGTGATGACCGAGATGCCGTCGCGGTAGAGCACGCCCGGCAGCGGCTTCAGCGGCTCGACGAGGATGACGCGGAGGGGCGCGCCCGCGAGCGCGGGATCGAGCCCGAGCGGGCCGCTGCCACGGGTCAGCATCACGCGGACGTAGCTCTCGAGCGGCGCTGCGGCGCCCGCCGAGGCCGCGGCGCCGGCGCTCGCCGCCGTCGCGGCCCGGATCAGCGCGCGCACCTCGCGGCCGAGCTCGTCGCGGGGGATCGGCAGGGCGATCGCGATCCGCTCGGCCGAGCGCTCGAGGCGCGCGAGGTGCTCGTCCAGAGCGAACGGCTCGCCGCCGTACGTGCGGATGGTCTCGAAGACGCTATCGCCGTAGAGGAAGCCGCGGTCGTAGACCGAGACCCTGGCTTCCTCCGGCCGGAGGATGACACCGTCGATGCTGACAAGCCGCGTCACACGGCGAGATTACGTCACTTCTTGAGCTGCGCCAGGAGCTCCTTCGCGGGGGCGAAGTCCCTGTCGTTGTCGAGGGCGCGCTCCAGCATCTGGATCGCCTTCTTGTCGTCGTTCTGACGGTGGCTGATGACGCCGAGGTAATAGAAGACCTCGCCCTTGCTGATCGGCGCGCCCTCGTCGAGCTTCTGGAGGAGCAGGGCGCGGAAGGTCTTCTGCGCGCGATCGATGTGCGCCGCCTTCGCCGCCGCGTCGTCGCCGGACTCCGACAGCTCCAGCGCCAGCACGCCGAGGTCGCGGAGGATGGCGATCGAGCCCGGGTCGATCTTGAAGGCGATGTCGAGCTCGGCGAGCGCCCGGTCCCGCTGCCCCTCGGCCAGGTAGGCCTTGGCGAGGCGGTGGTGGATCGCCGCGAGATCCTTCGAGCGGCGGCCGCCGTAGGACTCGACGATCTGCTGGAGCGCCTCGGCGGCCTTCTGGCCGCGGCCCGAGGCGCTGTAGGCGTCGCACAGCGCGAGCAGGAGCTCGCGATCGCCCGGCACGAGCTCGGTGGCCTTGACCAGGAGGTCGGCGGCGCGCCCGGGATCGTTCCGCTTCGTCAGGTGGATGCCCGCCGCCTTGCGGTAGAGCGCCACCTTCTCGGCCGGCTGCGCGGCCGTCTCCGCGTCGCCGGTGATGAGATCGGCGAGCTCGGTGAAGGCCTGCTGCTTCTCGTAGAGGGCGAGGAGCTGCCTCCGGATCTCCTGCGCCGACGCGTTCGCCGCGAGGCCCCGCTCGAGCACGCGCCGGACCGCGCCCTCGTCGCCCAGAGACCGGTGCAGATCCGCGAGCCGGAGCGCCGTGCTCACCGCCTCTGCGCCGCTTGCGTCCTCGAGGATCACCTCGAGCCGCTGCGCCGCCTCGGCCTTCTCGCCGCGCTGCTCGTGCAGGCGGGCCAGCGCGAGGAGCGCGCCGGGGTGGCGCGGCTCGCGCTCGAGGACGGCGCGGTAGGTCTCGATCGCCCGCGCCGTGTCGTTCAGCCGCGTCTCGTAGACCTCGCCGAGGCGGACGCTGTACGAGAGCTCCGCCGCGACGTCGCCGCGATCCTTCGCGCGCTCGATCTGCGTGACGAACAGGTCCGACAGCTCCTGATCGCGGCCGGTCTTCTCGAGCAGCTGCGCGAGCAGGACGGTCGCCTTCTCGTTGTCGGGCTGCTCGTCGAGGACCGCGCGCAGGTGCTCGGTCGCCTCGCTCACGGCGTCGAGCCGCGAGAGGCAGATCTCCGCGCTCTCCAGGCGCAGCGCCGAGCGGGCCTCGGGGGACTCGGCGAGGTCGGTGAGCCGCTCGAGCAGCGCGAGCAGCTCCTTGTGCTTGCCGGCCTTCGCGTAGAGCTCGCGCAGCGCTGTCGCGGCGCGCGCGTCGCCCGGATCCGCCTCGAAGAGCGTCTCGTAGAGCTCGATCGCCGCCGCCTCGTCGCCGAGCTTCTCGCGCGCGACCGCCGCGGCGGCGTGCCGCGCGTCGCGGATGCGATCGGCCTCGGCGTAGAGCTCGGACTGGCGCACGAGCAGCCGGAAGACCTCCTTGTGGTCGCCCGCCTCCTCCCGCACCTTCGTGAGCTCGGCGAGCGCCCAGGTGTCGCCCTCGTCCGCCGCGATCATCTCGCGCAGGATCGCCTCGACGAGCTCCCGGTCGCCCAGCGCGCGCTCCGCGAGCTCCTTCGCCTCGCGCCGGAGCTCGCCCGCGGCCCCCTGCATGCCGTCGAGCGCGGCGATCCGGCGGAGCGTGCCGATGAGGTCGCGCTCGCGCCCCGGCGCCCGCTGGAGCTCCTCGATCGAGCGCAGGATGTGCTCGCTCGTGGGGTCGTGCGTGAGCGCCGCCTCGTACGCCGCCTCGGCCGCCTTGGCGTCGCCGACCTTGTTCTTCTGCCACTCGGCGATGCGCATCCAGAGGTCGCGCGCCGTGTCGCCGTCGAGCTCGGTCCCGGCCCGCACCGCCCGCTCCAGGGCGGTCGCGGCGCTCGCCCAGCCGCCCGTCAGCGGGGCGAGGCGCTCGATCTCGCCGAGCACGTCGGGGTCCGACGGGTCGTCGGCGAGCGCCTTCTCGAGGGTCTCCAGCGCCGCCCGCGGGTCGTTCGAGCGCACCTCGAGCACCTTGGCCAGGTCGAGGCGCATCCGGATCCGCTCCACGCCGGTCGGCGCGAAGCGGATGCGCTTCTCGTAGAGGCGCGCGAGCGCGGCGTTGTCGCCCCGCGTGCGGTAGACGCCCTCGAGCGCCTCGGCCGCCTCCTCGAAGAGCGCCGGGTCCTCCGTGAGCGCCTCGAGCGCGGCGCTCGCCCGCTCGTGATCGACCGCGCGGTCCAGCGCCTGCCGCAGGGTGTTCAGGCCCTGCGACTTGTCGCCGAACGACTCGATCTGGATCACCGCGAGCCGGTAGAAGAGGTCCGCCTGGTCGCGATCGCCGGCCGTGACGGCGACGCGCCGCTCGAGCACGTCCGCGAGCGCCTTCTCGTCGCCGAGGCGGCCGTAGAGCCGGTCGAGCGCCTCGAGGAGCTCCGGCGTGTCGCCGGCGTGCTCCACGGCCTTGGCGTAGGCCTGCGCGCTGCGCCGGTCGTCCTTGAGCTTCTCCTCGGCGATGCGGCCGATCCGGAGGAACAGGTCCTTCGCGATCGTCGCGTCGAACGTCGCCGCGGCGCGCTGCGCGAGCGCGTCGCAGTAGCGGCCGAAGCCGTCCGTGCGCTCCGCCAGCCGCTCGATCTCGCCGTGCAGCGACGCGTCGTCCGGCGCGTCCTCCAGGGCGCGGAGCAGCGCCTGCTCCGCCTCGATCGGCCGGCCGAGCTGCACGTCCTGCACCGCCGCTATCGCCCGGAGCGTCTCGGCGCGGTCGGCCGGCTCGGTCTGCGCGCGGAGGCGCAGCTCGAGCGCGGCCGCGAGCTCCTCGTGGCGGCCGGCCGCGCGGAGGACGGGCTCGAGCACCTGGGCGGCGTCGAGGCGCAGCTCCTCGCGGCCCTCGCCGATGGACCGGACCGCCCGGATGGCATGGTCGTTCACCGCGTCCTCATCGAGGACGAGCCGGTACTGCTCGATCGCGTCGCTCGGGCTCTCGAGCTCCCCCGCGTAGAGGTCGCCGATCGCCGTCCGCAGCTTGATGCGCGCGTCCCTGTCCGTGGCGGCGCTCGCCTGGAGCATGAGGTTCGACAGGAGCTCGTCCCACATCCGCTCGGCGCGGTAGAGCCGCTCCAGCGAGGAGAGCACCGCCGGGTCGCCCTGCTTCGCGTCGAGCGCCGCGTTCAGCGCGGTGATCGCGTCGCGCGGGCTCGAGAGGTCCCGCTCGTAGCGCTCGGCGGCGCGCACGTTGAGGTCGTACCGCAGCTCCTCCTCGTCGGCGCCCGCGAGCTCGACGCGGCGGCCGTAGAGCTCCACCAGCCGGCTCGCGGCGCCGCGCGGCTCGTGCAGCTCGATGAGCGCGTCGATCGTCATCGCGCTCTCGGGATCGAGCTCGAGCGCCCGCTCGTACGCCTGGATGGCGCCCTCCGTGTCCTCGAGCATCTCGAGCTTGGTCTCGGCGATGCGCCGGCAGATCGAGGCGTTCTCCTCGTCCGACGCCATCTCGCTCTTCTTCTCGAGGACGGCGATGAGCGTGTCCCAGTCGCTGAGGAGCACGGCGAGCGTGTCCATCTGCTCGAGCGGCTCGGGGTCGCTCGGGTCGAGCGCGGACAGCCGCGCGTACGCGCGGAGCGCGCGGCGCGGGTCGTCGATGCGCGTGTCGTAGACCTTGGCCAGCGACGAGAGCAGCTCGCGCTTCGTGAGCTCGTCGGACGTGATCGTCACGCCCTCCTCGAGGCTCTCCGCGAGCTCCTCCCAGGCGCCGAGCTGCTCGGCGAGCCGCTCGAGCTCGCCGCGCGTCTCGCCGTCGTCCGGATCGAGGCTGAACGCCGTCCGGGTCGCGTCGAAGGCGCGCAGCTCGTCGTTGCCCCGCGTCTCCCAGAGCTTCGCCGTCTCGCGGAGCACCCCGACCTTCTCGCGCGCGTCCGACGCGAGGCCGAACCGCTCCTGGTTGAGCCGGATGAGCTGCCGCCAGTCGTCCGCCCCCTCGTAGAGCGGCCGCAGGATCTCGACGACCCGCGCCTTGTGCTGTGGATCCTGGATCAGCGCCTCGAGCGCCCGGATCGCCTCGGCGTGCGTCGGCACCTCGCCGACGATCGCCTCGAGCTGATCGATCGCGCCCGCGGTGTCCTCGAGGCGCATGCGCAGGAGCTCCGCCAGCGCGAGCCGGTAAGGCGCCGCCCGCTCGCCGTTCGGGGCCGCCTCGGCCCTGCGCAGGTAGAGGTCGGCGAGGTCGCGCGGCCGGTCGAGCTCGCGGTAGAGCTCGGTCAGCGCGTCGAGCGCGCGGGCGTCGTCCTCGTCGACGTCCAGCGCCGCGCGGTAGGTCTCGATCGCGCGCGCGGGCTCGCGGAGCTCCGTCCGCTCCAGGCGCGCGATCGTGTGCAGGGCGTCGAGCCGGTCCTCGTCCTTCCGGTAGTCGAGCGCCGCGCGGTAGAGCTGGATGCGCTCGGCGTGGCGCCCTTCCTTGATGAGCAGCCGGTCGATCGCGTCGAACAGCTCGCGGGAGTCCGGCTCGAACTCGTGCGCGCGCCGGTACCACTTCAGCGCGTCGGCGACGTCGCCGAGCTCGGCGTAGAGCTCGCCGGTGCGCCGGCTGAGCTTCGCGCTCGACGCGTCGTCCGAGGTGAGCTCGCCGAGCTCCGCCGCGTAGATCTCCGCGAGCCGCCGCTCGGCGCTCGCCACCTTCGCGAGCCGCTCGAGCTCCGCCCAGACCCCCTCGTCGGTGAGGTCCTCGTGGAGGAGCTTCGCCACGGTCTCCAGCGCCGCGCGGTAGTCCTCGAGCTGCTCCTCGTGCAGCGTCGCGAGCCGCTGCAGGAGATCGCGGCGCTCGACCGGGTCCTGGCTCGCGGCGAGGCGCGCCTCGAGCGCGATCTTCACCCGGTTCCAGTCCGCCCGGCGCAGGTACACCGGCTCGAGCATCTCGCCCGCGCGCGCCTGGTGCTCGGCCTCGGCCGAGCCCTCGAGGATCGCCTCGAGCAGCGACACGGCGCCCTCGTGCGCCGGGTCGATGAGCAGCGCCTCGGACAGCTCGTCGAACGCGCGCTGCACGTCGCCTGTGTGCCGGTGCGCGACGAGCGCGATCTTCACGTGCAGCTCGGCGAGATCGCCGGCGCGCACGTCGAGCTGCCGCTCGTAGAGCCGGATGAGGTCCTCGAAGCGGCCCGCCTCGCGGTAGAGGCTGTCGAGCGCCGCGATGGCGTCCGGGTGGAGCGCGATGTCGAGGATCGTCTCGTACGTCGCGATCGCGCCGGCCTGGTCCCCGAGCGGGCCCCGCTCGAGCTCCGCGATCCGGAAGAGCAGCCCCGTCTTCTCCTCGTCGCTCTCGGCGTTCTCGACGCGCAGCTTCAGGATCTCGAGCAGCCTGCCCGCGTCGTTCGCCTCGCCGTAGAGCTCCTCCAGCGCGATCATCGCGCGCCGGTCGTCGCCGCGGGCCTCGAGCGCCTTCTTGTACTGCTCGACCGCGAGCTCGCGGTTGCCGAGCTTGTGCCGCGCGAGCTCGCCGACCCGGAGCCGGACGTTCTGCTGCACGTCGCCGTCGAGGATGTCCGGCGCGATGCGCTGGAACAGCTCGCACACCTCGGACCAGCGGCCCGTTACCTCGCCGAGCCGCTCCACCGTGGAGATCCAGGTGGTCACGTCAGGCTCGCCCGCCGCCTCCCGCACCCCGCGGAGCGCGTAGCCGAACGCCCGCGACGTGTCGCCGAGCGGCCCCTCCGCGGTGCGGAGCGCCTTCTGCAGCGTGGCGAGCCGCTCGCTCGGGAGGTCCGAGGTCTCGACCTTGATCTCCAGCACCCGGAGGAGGCGCTCGGCGTCGCCGTCCGCCTCGTAGAGCGGCTCGAGCGTCTCGGCCGCCTCGCGCCGCGCGTCGTCCCGCTCGAGCATCGCCTCGAGCGCCGCGCGGCAGCGCGCGTTCGACGGGTCGAGCGAGAGCGCCTGGCGGTACGCCTCGAGCGCGCCCGTCGCGTCGGCCTGGTGCAGCCGCCGCACGTCGCCGAGCCGCGCCAGAAGGTCGAGCCGGGCGGGCGTCTCCGTGGCGAGCGAGAGGTCCGTCTCGAGCGTCTCGGCGAGGTCGACCCAGCGCTCGTCGAGCTCGTAGAGCTCCTCGAGGGCCGCGAGGGTCGGGCGCTCCGGGCCGAACTCGTCGAGCACCGCGCGCCAGGCGTTGATCGCCTCGGGCACGTCGGCGAGCTTCAGCGCGAGCGTCTCGGCCGCCTTCGTCATCGCGCGGCGCCGCTCCTCCGCGTCCGCGGTCGACTGCTCCCGCGCCCTTAGGACAGAGACGAGCTCCCGCCACTGCGAGGTCCGCTCGTAGAGCCGCTCGAGGGCCGCGAGCGCCGCCGTGTCGGCGCTGTCGTCGCCGAGCCGCGCCTGCCAGGCCTCGATCGCCTTGGCCGGGTCGTCGAGCACCGTCTCGTACAGCGTGCCGATGCGCTCGTAGAGCGACCGCCGCGTCTCGACGTCCTCCTCGAGGCGCACCTCGATCGCGAGCACGCCCGCGAGCGCCTGGTGCTGCTCCTTCGCCGCGTAGATCCGGCCGAGCGCCTGCGCCGCCGGGATGACCAGCGCCGGGTCGGTCGGATCGATCCCGAGGACGCGCCGGTAGACCTTCTCGGCCCGGTCGGCGTCGCCGAGGAGGTCCTCGCATATCCTCGCGACTTCCATCAGGATCTCGCCGCGGATCGAGGCCGTCCCGCACGCGTCCGCGGCCGCCGTGAGCACCTCGGCGACCTGCTCGTGCTCGCCGAGGCGCCGGCCGATCTCGATGAGCCGCTCGCGCGCCGCGAGGTCCTCCGGCTCGAGCGGCAGGAGCTCCGACAGGCTGGCGAACGCGCCGGCGTCGTCCTTGAGCCGCTCGTCCTGGAGCACGCTCACCCGGCGGAGCAGCTCGCGCCGCTCCGACTCGGTCTCGGCCCCCTCGCGCCGGATCTCGAGGACCCGCACGAGCTGCCGGATCTCGTCGCGCGCCTCGTACACCGCCTCGAGCACGCGCGCGGCCCGCAGCCGGAGCGCCCCTATGTCGAGCAGCCGCTCGACGAGCTCGCGCGCCTTCGGGTCGTTCTGCCGGATCCGCAGCACGTCCTCGAGGTGCCCGAGCGCCCCCTCGGGCTCGTGCAGCCGGTCGAGGTAGATGCTGCCGAGCGACAGCTTGATCTCCACGCTCTCCGACTCGGTCGCCGTCTTCAGGCGCTGCTCGAGCAGCGCCGCGAGGTCGCGGAAGCGGCCCTCGCGCTCGTAGAGCTTCTCCAGCGAGTCGAGCGCCGCCGTGTAGAACGGGTCGAGCTCGAGGATGCGCTCGTAGTAGCCGATCGCCTTGGCCGCGTCGCCGATGATCTCTTCGGCGATCAGCGCCACCTCGTTGAGCAGCTCGATGCGCTCCGCCTGGTCCGTCGTGCCCTTCGCGGCGCGGTCGTAGAGCTCCTCGAGCTCGCCCCACCGCTCGGCCGCCGTCAGGATCTGCTTCAGCCGCTCGAAGGCGCGGTGGTTGTTCGGGTCGAGGTTCAGCACCCGCTCGAGGTACGGCCGCGCGCCCTCGGGGTCGCCGAGCTGCTCGTCGTGGAGGCTCGCCGCGCGCTCGCAGAGCTCGACCTCCACGGCGCTGCCGAGCACCTTGTCGCCCTCGGTGCGCCCCGCGACGAGGTGCACGCGGTAGGCCTCCGCGAGATCGGTCGGCCGGCCGGCGCGCCGCGACAGCTCCGCCGCGCGGTCCCAGAGCTCGAGGTCGTCGGAGAACTCGTGCAGCGCCCGGAGCAGCGCGTCGAACGCCGTCCCCGCCGCGTGCAGCTTCGTCTCCTCGACGTTCGCGAGCGTCACGTAGAGCTCCCGCCGCCGCGCCGGATCGCGCTCCGCCTCGAGGATGACCCGGAGGGCCATGGCCTCGCGCCGGTGGTTGCCTGTCTCGGCGTACTCGATCGCGAGGACCCTGGCCGCGCGCACGCGCGTCTCCGGGCGCTCGACGAGCCGCGAGAGGACGGCGATCGCGTCCGGGTCGTGCGCCGCGAGGTCGAGCGCGCGCACCGCGGCCTCGAAGGCGTCCGCCGGCCGGTCCAGCCGGTCCAGGTAGAGCGACGCGAGCTCGATCTCGCGCCGCGCCCTGTCGTCGCCGTCGCTGACGTCGCGGTGCGTGGCCACGATCTCGGCCGCCGCCTCGTACTCGCCCGCGGCGATGAGGAGCCGCGAGAGCACCCGCAGCGCGTCCACGCGCCCGGGCGTGAGCGCGATGACCTTGCGCAAGAGCTCGATCGCCTTGGCCGGGTCGCCGAAGACCTCCTCCTCGAGCGTCGCCCACTCCTCGAGGATCTCGGCGCGCGCCTCGCCCTCGACCTGGCTCGCCCTGAGGTCGAACAGCCACCGCAGGTCCTCCTGCCGCTCGTTCGCGCGGAGGAGCGCGTCGAGCGCGCGCACCGTGCTCTCGTCGGACGGGTCGTCCTGGACGAGGCCGCGGTAGACGGTCACCGCCTCGTCGAGCTTGCCCATCTCGCGCGCGTACACCTCGGCGAGCTTCAGCCGGAGCGTGCGCTGCACGTCGGTCGTGAGGTCCGTCGCCGTCCGGAGCCGGCCCTCGACCGCCTCGACGAACGGCCCCCAGGAGCCCGCCGCCCGCGACCAGGCCTCGAGCAGGTCGAGCCCCTCCTCGTCGGGCTGGAGCTCGTAGGCGCGGCGCGCGTAGCCGAGCGCGCTCGGCTTGTCCGAGAGCGGGCCGCCCGTCACCGCCGCGAGCTTGCGCAGCATGCCGACCTGCGCCTCGGCGTCGTCGGTCGCGTCGAGGAGGATCTCGTAGAGCGCCGGCAGCCGGGCCCACTTCTCCTCCTCCTCATAGATCGGCACGAGCGCCGCGGCGGCGCGCGCGTCCCTCGGCGAGACGCTGAGCACGCGCTCGTACGAGCGCGCCGCGCGCTCCGGCGCCTTGAGCTGCTCCTCGAAGATCCGCGCCGCGCGGAAGGAGATGTCGAGCTTCGTGGCCGGGTCGGTCGCCTTGTCCGCCGCGCCCGAGAGGAAGTCGACGAGGCCCTCCCAGTCGTTCTGCGAGGCGTAGAGCTCCTCGAGCCCGTCCCAGTCGCCCGCGGCGAAGTACGCGTCGCGCAGGACGCGGAGCGCGCGCGCGTGGCCCGGCGAGAGCGTGAGCACGCGCCGCCACGTCCGCGCCGCCTGGGCCGGGTCCTTGAGGCGCTCGGCGTACACGGCGCCGAGCTTCTGCAGGGAGACGAGACGCGCCGCGTCGTCGGGCGCGAGGTCGACGCGCCGCTCGAGCACCTCGGCGACCGTGGCGAAGTCCTTCTCGCGCTCGGCCTGCTTCTCCAGCGCGTCGAGCACGCCGGGGGCGTTCGGGTCGAGCTCGAGGATCCGCTTCTGCAGCGCGATCGCGTCCGCGCCGCGGTCGAGCCGCTCCGCCGCGAGCTTGGCCATCTCGCCGAGCAGCTCGATCTTCGCGGCGCCCTCGGCGCTCTCGAGCTTGCGCTCGTAGAGCGAGTAGAGCTGCGGCCAGGCGCGCCGCTTCAGGTAGAGCTCGCGGAGCTTCTGCTGCGCCTCCTCGTCGATCGGCTCGACCGTGAGCAGCGCCTCGTACGCGGCGATGGCGTTCTGCACGTTCGAGAACTGGTCGAACCAGCGCCGCGCGACAGCGCGGTAGAGCCCCGCCTTCTCGGCGCGGCTCTCGGTCAGCTCGGCGAGACGCTGCTGGTACGAGAGCAGGTCGCGCCAGCGCCCGAGCGCCTCGTAGATGCGGGTGAGCTCGCGCACCGCGTCGACGTCCTTGTCGTCGAGCTGGACGATCTGGGTGAGGACCGTGACGAGCGCCGCGTCGTTCTTGGCGCGGTCGCGGTAGATCCCGGCGATCTCGCGGAGCACCGCGACCCGGCCGGCGACGTCGTCGGCGGGCGTGCGCTCCAGGTCCTGCCGGTAGAGCTCGACGAGGGCGTTGTACCCCTCGGTCTGCAGGTAGAGGCGCTTCAGGGCGTCGCGCGCCTGGCGGTTCTCCGGGTCGGTCCTGAGCACCGACTTGTACTGCTCGATCGCCTTGGCGGCGTTCTCCTGCGACTCGGCGAGTCGCGCGAGCTCGGTGGCGATGGCGCGCTTCTCGGGGCCATCGGGCAGCGCGCGCTGCGCGTCCGTGAGGATCGTCGTGAGCCGCGGCTTGTCGCCGCGCTGCTCCAGGACCTCGCGGTAGAAGTTGAGCATCCCGGCGTGCGCGGGGTCGGCGCGGCGCACGCGATCGAAGTAGGGCTCGGCGGCCTGGGGCTGGCCGCGCATGCGCCAGTGGACCATGGCGATCTGCACGAGCATGCCGAGCTCCTCGCCGGGCTTGACGCCGCCGCTGCGGAGCTGGTCCTCGTAGAGGGCCACGAGGCGGTCCCAGTCGCCCGCGGCGGAGTACGCCTCGGCCAGGAACGAGAGCGCCTCGGGCTGGCCGGGCGACAGGTCGAGCACCTCCTCGTAGGCCGCGACGGAGCGGGCCGGATCGTTGAGGTGGGTCCGGATGGTGCGCGCCGCGCGCACGCCCGCGGCGATGCGGTCCTCCTTGAGCTGGGCCTCGGCCTTGACGAGCGTCTGCACGCGGACGACGGCGTCCCAGTCGCCCGCGGCGGCGAAGGCGATCTCCGCGAGGCTCGCGGCGCGGCGGTTCTTCGGGTCGAGCTGGAGGGCGAGCTCGAGGAGCTCGGCGACCCGCTCGCCGAGCTCGGCGCGGCCGTAGCGGTAGCCTATGTCGGCCGCGCTCGTGTAGAGCGCGCTCTTGAACGTGCTGTCGGTGGCGCCCTCGGCCTCGGCCACGTACCGGTCGACGAGGTCGCGCCACCGCTCGCGCTTCGAGGCGTCGGTCTCGAGCGCCTCGGCGGCGGCGTCGTCGTCGGGGCGCAGCTCGAGCAGCCGCTTGTAGGCGGCCGCGGCGCGGTCCACGTCGATGAGCTCCTCGTGGTAGACGCGGGCGAGCTCCGCCTGCATCGCGCCCTCGACGGCGCTCCCGGCGGCGAGGGCGATCTCCAGCTCGAGGAGCCGGGCGACGGCCTGCCACTCGTGCCGCTGCTCGTGCCGCGCGCGCGCCGAGCCGAGCAGGCGCTCGACGTCACCGGCGCCCGCGCTGTTGGTCGGAGCGGTCACTCCCTCCGCGAGCTCGTTCCAGGCCGCCTCGTTTTCAGGCTCATCCTGCAGGCGCCCAAGGGCCATCCGAATCGTCTCAACGCTCATCGTCTCTCCGCGGACCTCGCGAATTCGGTCCGGTCCGTTCACGGGCCGGGCGAAGATAGCCGGGCGGACGACACGGTTTCAAGGATCGTCGCCCCCGCGGGGCTGGAAGCGTGGCCGGAGCTTTCGCGCGCTTCTGCGCCGGGGACGTCCGAGGCCGTCGGGCCGTCGGTTCGTCGGTCCGCGGCCGCGGGCGTGGACGGTTCACCGCGCTCTCCGCTTCGGGTATCAACCGCGGCCTATGGAAGCTACGACGATCAAGCGCTTCGGGGTGATCGGCGCGGGCCAGATGGGGCGAGGCATCGCCCAGGTCGCCGCGGCCGCGGGCCTCGAGGTGGTCCTTTGCGACGTCTCGAGGGCGCTGGCGGAGTCGGGCAAGGCCCAGATCGCCGCCATTCTCGCGAAGCAGGTGGACAAGGGCAAGATGGCCGCCGAGGAGCGGGAGGCGCTCCTCGGCCGCGTCGCGGTGGCCGACGGCATCGCCGGCCTGTCGACCGTCGACCTCGCGGTGGAGGCGGTGACCGAGAGCTTCGACGTGAAGAGCGGGATTTTCAAGCTCGCCGACGCGGCGATGCCGAAGGGGGCGATCCTGGCGTCGAACACGTCGTCGATCTCGATCACGCGGCTCGCGGCGGTGACCGGCCGGCCTGAGCTGGTCATCGGCATGCACTTCATGAACCCGGTGCCGCTGATGAAGCTGGTCGAGCTCGTCCGCGGGGTGCAGACGTCGGACGCGACGTACGAGGCGGTCCGGGCGCTCGCGGTTGGGCTCGGCAAGACGGTGATCACCTCGAAGGACCAGCCCGGGTTCATCGTGAACCGGATGCTGATCCCGTTCCTCAACGAGGCGTGCTTCGCGCTCCAGGAGGGGCTTTCCACGCCGGAGGACATCGACGCGGGGGCGCGGCTCGGGCTGAACCATCCGATGGGGCCGCTCGAGCTGGCCGACCTGATCGGGCTCGACACGGTGCTCTCGATCGCGGAGGTGCTGCACCGGGAGTTCGGGGACTCGAAGTACCGGGCGCCCACGCTGCTGCGGAACCTGGTGGCGGCGGGGTGGTACGGGAAGAAGAGCGGGCGGGGGTTCTACGTGTACGACGAGAAGGGGCAGAAGAGCGGGCGGGCGGTGTAGGCTCTCACTGCAGCGGAGCCAGCGGGGGAGGGGGCGCCGCGCGGGGGGCCGGCGGGGGCCCCTCCCACAAACTCGCGCCTCTCGGGGGGCTATTGCCGTGAGAGCGGGTGGGTCGGTCCGGGCGGGAGACGCCCGGAGCGGGCCGGCGCTCGGGTTTGTGGGGCCCTACCCCGCCGGCCCCCCGCGCGGCGCCCCCTCCCCCGCTGGCTCTCTCCAGGAGGAGGTGGGTGGGGGGGGATTGCGGCAGGAGGGGTGGGGGGATTGCGGCGCGAATGACCGATTGAATTGCTTCAGATCAGCAAACGACGCGGAATGCTGCGGTCGAAAGAGGTTCGTGGCAAGGGCTCGGCCGGTCCCAGCAGCGGATAAAACGACGCAGGATGCTTGCTGGGATCACTCCCACCAGCAAATACAGGGTTCCTTCCGTTACAGGTTTCCTTCCGCGCGCGTCAGGACCCGTACCGTCGGCTCGACGAGCGCTGGCGCGAGTGCCTCGTCACCCAGGTTCGTCCGTGGTTGCACGGGACGCCTTGCCGAGTTGTCAGGCCCGAAAGCCCCTGCCCACGCGCGGCGCGGGGATCCTGCCGGACTCACATGGCCCTCGCTCCCGCGGCTCATTCTGGACTGATCGTTCTAGAATGATCATTCCAGAATGCGCGCAGGAGAGAGGACAGCTGGGCTCGAGCAGGGAGCCAGCCCGCGCCGCGCGACCGGCAGCGGCTCCTCGGGCCGGGCATAGCAGGCGCGAGCGGGCACGACATGGCGCCTTTCCCGGGGCACGGCGGGCGCTTCCCCCCGGCGCGGCGCGCTGCTAGCCACGGTCCATGACCGCTCAAGAACAGCAGCCGGGGGCCCCTGCGCGCGGTACCCTCCAGTTCGTCGCCGTCGAGCGCACAGGGCACGTCGCCACCGTGACCATCCAGCGGCCCGACAAGCTCAACGCCCTGAACCCCGCCGTCCTCGGCGAGCTCACCGCGGCCTTCCACGAGCTCCTCGCGCCCGTCGAGGGCGACGAGGTGCGCGCGGTGGTGCTGACCGGCGCCGGCAAGGCGTTCGTCGCCGGCGCCGATATCGCCGAGATGGCCGCCATGAACAGCATCGCCGCGAAGCGGTTCGCCGACGCCGGCCACCGCCTCGCCGACCTCATCGAGACCGCCCCGTTCCCCGTGATCGCCGCCGTCAACGGCTTCGCGCTCGGCGGCGGCTGCGAGCTCGCCCTCGCCTGCGACTTCATCTACGCCGCGGAAGGCGCCAGGCTCGGCCAGCCCGAGGTGAACTTGGGCGTCATCCCCGGGTTCGGCGGGACCCAGCGATTGCTGCGCCGGGTCGGCGCCGGCCGCGCGCGCGAGCTCATCTTCTCAGGAGAGATGATCACCGCCGAACAGGCGCTCGCCATCGGGCTCGTCAACGCCGTCTTCCCGGCGGCCGAGCTCCTCGCGCGCGCCCGTGAGACCGCCCTCAAGATCGCCTCGCGCGGGCCGCTCGCCGTCGCCGCCGCCAAGCGCGTCATCCTGCGCGGCGAGAGCCTCGACCTCGCCGCCGCCAACGAGCTGGAGGCCCAGGCGTTCGCCGCCCTCTTCGGTAGCGACGATCAGAAGCTCGGAATGAAAGCGTTCCTGGCGAAATCGAAGGCCGAATTCACCGGGAAGTAACAAACGCCCAACCGGAAGGCAAAAAAGACCGCGTCTCATGCCGGAGGGGGGGCCCGACATGAGCGCGGCCGGTGAACCGCGCCGGAACATCGAACGTCCACCGCGGTGTGCAAGGAAAGGCCGCATGCGCCCCGGGCTGGGGGGCTGCGCCGGTGCGCATGCGGTGAGCAGAGTGTGGCACCCGGAAGCGCGCTGTCGATCACAAAGTGCAAGGTCTGCGCGCCGGTGAGCGGATTGCACACGGCGTGAAGGCAGCCAGGCGACGACGCGGCGCGCACACCCGCGATATCCTGGAATGCGCGTCCGAGCCGGGCATACCCATCCGCAGAATACAGAGTTCGCGCGACGAGCCCTTCGAATTCTGAGAAAAGAGAACACCAGCGCTCGCGCGCTGCGCGCCGGGTACGGAATACCGGCTTGTATAAGTAAAGGGCCCGGCCGAACCAAGCACGCTGAGGCGGGGGCCGCGCCGCACCTGCCACCGAGCGCACGAGCAACAGCGCACGGCGCACTCCGGGGGAGCGACGGGGCGAGCCGCGCCGTGGCAGGGAGCATGTAAGGCAACGTAAAGAGCGTTTACTACGGAAACACGAGGGATAGAACTGACCAACCACTCTTGCCTTGTGCGTCTCGGTCAATTTCTCGGCCTCCACCATTGCATGATAAGGAGGAGCTCGCCCCTGGCCCTGCCTGTCTGCCAGGCAGGGGGAACTGCAGGCAGGGGGAACTGCGGCGCGCGGTGCGCGGGACAGCTTCGGACCGCTCTCTCGCAGCAGCACCAGGGTGCGAGCAGCAGGACGCCGGCACCACGACAGCGCGACACCGCGACAGCACCGGCACCTCCGATGAGGAGCTCGGACGGTGCGCGGCGGGCTGGACGGCGGGAGCCCGCGCCGGCGTACCGGGCGGCGCGCATCCGCCGTGAGTCGCGTCCACCGTGAGCCGCGTCCACCGTGAGCCGCGTCCACCGTGAGCCGCGTCCGCCGTGAGCCGCGTCCGCCGTGAGCCGCGTCCACCGTGAGCCGCGTCCGCCGTGAGCCGCAGCGGCCGTGAACAGGCGTGAGGGAGCCCGAGGGAGATCACCGGCGAGCGCGCGGCGCCGGGCAGGCGCCTCCGCGGAGGCCGGGGCGCGACGTCCTTGACGCCGGGCGCGAAACGGGACTACCGAGTATCCATCTGACAATCTACTCCTCGGGTGCCCTCAGGGGCATAACAGGGAAGCCGGTGCGAAACCGGCGCGGTCCCGCCACCGTGAATGGGGAGCTGCATCCGAAGACCACTGGGCCTCCCCACGAGACCCGGGAAGGTGGACGCAGCGCCGGGAGCTAGAGCAGCTCCCTGAACCCATGAGCCGGGAGACCTACCCGAGCCCCACGAGGTGCAGCTTGCGCACGTCTTCGTGGCGTCCGGGTGCGGACTTCACCCGGAGCGCCCCAACCGGTCTTCCCGGCCGCCCTGTGTTCCTCTCTGCCGTGTTCCTGGCCACGCTGCTCGCGGCGCGGCCCGCGGCGGCGATGCACCTCGCGGAGGGCGTCCTGCCGCTCGGCTGGTGCGCGGTCTGGAACGCGCTCGCCCTGCCCTTCGTCGCGATCGCCCTCCACCTGCTCCGGCAGCGCACCCAGCGGGACGCCTTCTACAAGCCGTTCGTCGGCCTCGTCGCCGCCGCCGTCTTCGCGATCTCGTGCATGCCCGTGCCGGTGCCGACCGCAGGGACCTGCTCCCACCCGTGCGGCACCGGGCTGGCCGCGGTGCTCATCGGCCCCTGGATGACCGTCCTCGTCACCGTGGTGGCGCTCCTCATCCAGGCGCTCTTCCTCGCGCACGGCGGGCTCACCACGCTCGGCGCCGACGTCGCGTCCATGGGCATCGCCGGCGCCTTCACCGGATACCTCGTGTTCCGGCTCGCGCGGCGCTGCGGCGCGAACCTCTGGGTCGCGGGGTTCCTGGCCGGCGTCACGTCGGACTGGGCCACGTACGCGACAACGGCGCTCGAGCTCGCGCTCGGGCTCGCCGGCGAGGGCTCGGTGACCTCCATGTTCACCGGCGTCGCCGTCGCCTTCGTCCCCACCCAGCTGCCGCTCGGCCTGCTCGAGGGCGCCATGACCGCCGGGGCGCTCGTCTTCCTGCGCGCCCGGCGGCCCGACATCCTGGAGCGGCTCCGGGTCGTCCCGCTCGCCGCGGGGGCGTCGTGACGCGGCCGCGCGCGCTACCCCGGCTCGCCGCCGCGCTGCCGCTCGCCGCGTCGCTCTGGCTCGCCGGGTGCGGCGGCGCTTCCTGGGACGGCGTCGACGAGGCCGTTGTCCGCCGCGTCGCCGAGGACGCCGGGCGCCACGACACGGGGCCCCTGTTCGCAGGGCTGGAGGGCGATCTCCTCCTCTTCGCGTTCCTCTGGGCAGGGCTCCTCGCCGGCTTCGCCCTCGGCTACTACTCGCGCGTGCTCTTCGTGGAGCGCGCCGATCAGCCCGCCGGCAAGCCCGGCGGACAAGGCCTCCGTGCTGATTGACCTCCCCGCTCGGCTCCGCGAGCGGCTCCGCGACGTCGACCCCCGGCTGCGCCTCGGGGCCGCCGTGGCGGCGTGCTGCGTCGCCGCGGGGGCGCGCTCGCCGTGGACCCCGGCCGCGCTGCTCCTGCTCGCGTGCGCGGCCCTCCGGCTCCAGGGTATGACGGCCGGCGCGATCCTCCGCGCCTTCGCGCCCGCCGCGTGGATCGGCGGGGTCGCGGCGGCGCTCGCGCTCGCGCTGACCCCGGGGGAGCCGCTGCTCGCCGGCGCGGCGTTCCCGCTCGACGCGGTCACGCGCGAGGGGGCCCACCGCGCCGCGGTCATCGGCGCGCGCGTCCTCGCGGCGGCCGCGGTGCTCCGGTGGCTCTCCCGCGCCGCCGCGCCCGCCGAGATCGAGGCGGCCCTCGCCGGCCTCGGCGCGCCCGCGGCGCTCGTCGAGCTGCTCGCGCTGGCGCGGCGCTTCGCCGGCGTGCTGCAGCGGGCGGCCGACAGCGCATGGAGCGCCGCCGCGCTCCGCGGCGGGTTCTCGCGCCCGGGCGCCGCCGCGCGCTCGGCCGGCGCCGTCGCGGGCGTCGTGGCCCTGCGGACGCTGGAGCGCTCCGAGAACGCCGCCATCGCGATGCAGCTCCGCGGCTACCGGGGCAAGCTCCCCGTCGCCGACCGCCGGGCGAGCGCGCCCGCCGCGAACCTCGCGTTCGCCGCCGCCACCCTCGCGGCGCTGTCGCTCTGCGTGGCCGCGGGAGGCGCCGGGTGAGCGCGATCGCGCTGCGCGCCCCCACGATCGGCTACCGCGGCGGCGACGCCGTGCTCCGCGACGTGCGCCTCGACGTCGCCGAGGGCGAGTCCGTGGCGGTGCTCGGCGGCAACGGCGCCGGCAAGACAGCGCTGCTCCGGACGCTCGTCGGCCTCCTCCCCGCGCCCGGCGGCGGCGTCGAGATCGCCGGGCGGCGCGTCGGCTCACCGTCGGACGCCGTCGCCGCGGGGGCCGCGCTCGTGCTCCAGGACCCGGACGATCAGCTGCTCGGCGCGACGCTCCTCGACGACGTCCTTTTCGGCCCGAGGAACCTCGGCCTGCCGGCGCCCGAGGCGCGGCGCCGCGCCGAGGCGGCGCTCTCGGCGGTGCAGATCGCGCACCTTGCCGACCGGGCGATCGAGGCGCTGAGCTTCGGCGAGCGCAAGCGCGCGTGCATCGCGGGGATGCTCGCGATGCAGCCGCGCGTGCTGCTCCTCGACGAGCCGACCGCGGGGCTCGATCCCGAGGGCGAGCTCGCCCTGTGCCGGACGCTGCGCGCGCTCTCGGAGCAGCAGGGGACCACGCTCGTCACCGCGACGCACGCGGTGGATCTCGTGCCGCTCTTCGCCACGCGCGCGGTCCTGCTCGGCGACGGGCAGGTCCTCGCGGACGGGCCGCCGCGGGAGGTGTTCGCGCGAGGGGAGCTCCTCGCGCGGGCGCGGATGCGGCGGCCGTGGGTCGCGGAGCTCTGGACCCGGATGAACCCGGCGCACCCGCGGGGCCGCGCAGGCCTCCCGCTCACCCTGGAGGAGGCGCTCGCATGCATGACACCGGTGTCCTGCTGATCGGCCACGGCAGCCGCGACGCCGCGTCGAACGCCGAGTTCGAGGCGCTCGTGGCCGAGTACCGCGCGGCGCGGCCCGAGGTCGTCGTGCAGCACGGCTACATCGAGCTCGCGACGCCTTACCTCGCCGACGCGCTCGCGATGCTCGCCGCGCGGGTGCCCCGGGTGGCGGTCGTGCCGCTCTTCCTTTTCTCGGCGGGGCACGTGAAGAACGACATCCCGCTGGCGCTCGAGCAGGCGCGGGCGGCCCACCCGGGCGTGCGCTTCTCCGCGGCGCGGCACCTCGGCGTGCACCCGGCGCTCGCGGAGCTCGCGTTCGAGCGCGCCGCGTCCGTGCTGCCGGACGACCCGGCGGCGCGCGCCCGGACGGCGCTCGTCGTCGTCGGCCGCGGGGCCAGCGACCCGGACGCGAACGGCGATCTCTGCAAGATGGCGCGCCTCATCGGCGAGGGCCGGGGGCTCCAGCTGGTCGAGCCGACGTTCATCGGCATCACCCGGCCCTCGGTCGAGGAGACGCTGGAGCGCGTCGCGCGGCACCGGCCCGAGCGCGTCGTCGTCCTCCCATACTTCCTCTTCGCCGGCCGGCTCATGACGAAGCTCGCGGAGCAGGTCGATCGCTTTTCGGCGACGTATCCGTGGATCCGCGCGTCGCTCGCGCCGCACCTCGGCCGGTCGAGCGCGCTCTCGGGGCTGATCGACGAGCGCGCGCGCCAGGCGCTCGCCGGCGAGTCTCCCCTGCCCTGCGACACGTGCATGTACCGCACAGCGTTGCCGGGGCTCGCGCGGGAGGTCGGCGGGCTGAAGGCGATGCTCTACAGCGTGCGCCACACGCTGACGCACACGCAGGCGTCGAACCACCCGCACGCCCACCGCCCGCTGCGCAAGCACGTGCTCGTCTGCGGCAACGCCGATTGCGTGGACCGCGGCAGCCTCGCGCTGCTCGAGTCGCTGCGCCGCCTCCTGAAGCAGGCCGGCCAGCAGCAGCAGATCCGCGTGACGAGGACGTCGTGCATGGGGCGCTGCGGCGAGGGCCCGACGGTCGCCGTCTACCCGGACGGGGTCTGGTACCGCGGCGTCCGCGAGGAGGACGCGAAGGACCTCGTGGAGGAGCACCTGCTCGGCGACCGGCTGGTGGCGCGGATCGTCGACGACATCATGCAATGAGGCGCGGAGGGGCATGACGCCACCGAGCCTCGCTCCAGCGCGATCCGTGCCTCAGGCCCGCGCCGGCGAATGGTCCCCTTTCGCCCTCTGGCATCGCCGGTGTGTCACAAGCCATCTTGCAATGGACGGCTCGATGCGCTGCGGCCCACCCTCCATCGCCAGCCCCCGTCGCTTCTTCTCTCTGGATCGATCGGCGCGGTGGTCACGTCATAGCCGTACAGCCAGGCGAAGCTCTCGAGCGACAGCCTCCTGAGCAGGAGATCGCGCCCCAGCTGGCGCAGGCCGTCCGGCAGCCGGAAGAGCTTCCCGTTGCGCGCCGACAGCCGCTGGAGCTGCGCCACGCGACGCGCGCGGGCCAGCTCGTACCGGCGGAGGGCGCCCGCCACGCCCTCGGGGGTTACCCCTTCGAGGCACCGCCCGAGCATCCAGGCGTCCTCGATCGCCTGCGCCGCGCCCTGCGCGAAGAAGGGAAGCATCGGGTGCGCGGCGTCGCCGAGCAGCGTCACCCGCCCCTCTCCGGGTCGGGCGAGAGCGGCCCTGTCGTAGAGCGCTAGCTGCAGCGTCTCGTCGGCCGCGTTCATGATCGTGTGGAGATCCTCGTGCCAGCCGGCGAACCTGGCGAGGGCATCTTCGCGGCGCCCTTCGCGTGTCCACGACTCCGCCGCCGGGGAGCGTGAGGGTATCGCCGTGGCGAGGTTCAGGAGGCTCCCGCCGGACACCGGGTAACAGACGATGTGCTGGCCGGGCCCCAGCCAGATGCGAACCGCGGGCGGGGACGCGAGGGGCAGGACCCGCGCGGCGGGGACAAGCACACGACAGGCGACGTGCCCCGAGAAGCGCGGCGCATCGTCGGCGATGGTGCGGCGGATCTGGGAGCGGAGCCCGTCGGCGCCGATCACCGCGTCGGCCGCGTGGGTCGACCCATCCGCGAAGCGCACGATGACCTCCCGCGCCCCGTGGGTCACGCCCACGCACCGAGCGCCGAGGTGCAGCGCCGCGTCCGGCACCCCCGCGCGCAGCGCCGCGTGCAGATCGGCGCGGTGCATCGTGTAGTAGGGCGCGCCGTAGAGCCGCGAGACATCCGGGTTGCCGGGCATTGCGCTTAGCACCCGCCCCGTGTCCCAGCGCTTGATCTCGAATGTGACCGGCTGCACCGCGACCTTCGCGAGCGGCTCCGCCAGGCCGAGGCGGTGGAGGACCCGCGAGGCGTTGGGGCCCACCTGGATGCCGGCGCCGACCTCCCGGAGCTCGGCCACCTGCTCGAAGCACGTCACCTCGTGCCCCGCGCGAAGGAGCACCTGCGCGGCGGTCAAGCCGCCGATCCCACCTCCGACGATCGCGATCCTCACCCGCTGCTTCGACATACGAACCTCCTATTATTCTGATTTAGTAAACTACGAATATCGTATAAATGAGCACGAGAAAGCCATGGCAGCGAAGCGCGGCGAGGCAGGACGCCTGGAGCGCGCTCCAGCGTGGTGGATGCCTCAGGCCCGCGCGGGCGGACTGTCGCCTTTCGCCCCCTGGCAGCGCCGGTGTGTCACAGGCCCTCTGGCAAGGGCCGGCCCGATGCGCTGCGGCCTATCCTCCATCGCCAGCCCCCCTCGCTTCCTCTCTCCTGATCGATGGGCGCGGAGGTCACGTCGTAGCCGTACAGCCAGTCGAAGCTCTCGAGCGACAGTCTCCTGAGCAGGAGATCGCGCCCGCGCTGGCGCAGGCCGTCCGGCAGCTGGAAGAGCTTCCCGTTGCGCGCCGACAGGCGCTGGAGCTGCGCCGCGCGACGCGCGCGCGCCCGCTCGTAGCGGCGGAGGGCGCTCGCCACGCCCTCGGGGGCTACCCCTTCGAGGCACCGCCCGAGCACCCAGGCGTCCTCGATCGCCTGCCCCGCGCCCTGCGCAAAGAAGGGGAGCATCGGGTGCGCGGCGTCGCCGAGCAGCGTGACCCGCCCCTCCCCGGGTCGAGCGACAGCGGCCCTGTCGTAGAGCGCGAGCTCCAGCGTCTTGTCGGCAGCGTTCAGGATCGCGTGGAGATCCTCGTGCCAGCCGGCGAGCTTGGCGAGGGCGTCCTCGCGGCGCCCTTCGCGGACCCACGACTCCGCTGCCGGGAAGCGCGAGGAAATCGCGGTGGAGAGGCTCAGGATGCTCCCGGCCGACACCGGGTAATAGACCAGCTGCTGGCCGGGCCCCAGCCAGAGGCGCACCGTGGGCGGGGACGCGAGGGCCTGGACCTTCGCGGCAGGGACGAGCACACGGCAGCTGACGTGCCCCGAGAAGCGCGGCGCTTCGTCGGCGAGGCTGCGGCGGATCTGGGAGCGGATCCCGTCGGCGCCGATGACCGCGTCGGCCGCGTGGGTCGACCCGTCCGCGAAGCGGACGATGACCTCCCGCTCCCCATGGGTCACGCCCACGCACCGGGCGCCGAGGCGCAGCGCCGCGTCCGGCACCGCCTCGCGCAGCACCGCGTGCAGATCGGCGCGGTGCATCGTGTAGTACGGCGCGCCGTAGCGCCGCGAGATCTCCGGGTTGCCGGGTATCGCGCTCAGCACCTTCCCCGTGTCCCACCGCTTGACCTCGAAGGCGACGGGCTGCACCGCGACCTTCGCGAGCGGCTCCGCCAGGCCGAGGCGGTGGAGGACCCGTGAGGCGTTGGGGCCCACCTGGATGCCGGCGCCGACCTCCCGGAGCTCGGCCACCTGCTCGAAGCACGTCACCTCGTGCCCCGCGCGAAGGAGCACCTGCGCGGCGGTCAAGCCGCCGATCCCACCCCCGATGATCGCAATCCTCACCCGTGGCTTCGACATACGAACCTCATAATCTTCCATGTTAGTAAAATACGAATATCGTACTAATGAGCGCAAGAACGCCATCGCGGCCCCTCCGCGACGGCTCACACCCTGCTGGCGATCTTGCGGAACAGCTCGACGAACTGGGCGCGCTCCCCGGCGTCCGGGAGGGCGTCGAGGATCTTGCGCATGATCAGGCGCTCGACGCGGTGGTGCTCGCGCTGCAGCTCGATGCCCTTCTTGGTGAGCTCGATCAGGTAGGAGCGCCTGTCGGTCGGGTGGACCCCGCGCCGCACGAGGCCCCGCTGCTCGAGGCGATCGAGGATGCTCGTGAGGGTGCTCTGCGGGACCTGGAGGTACGCGCGCATCTCGGCGAGCGTGTGGTCGGGCTTCTCCTCGACGAACGACATCGCGTGCAGATCGAGGTAGCCGATGCCCGCGAGCTTGTCCGACCAGAGATCGAGGCGGGCCAGGTTGAGCCGCAGCAGCAGCACGTGGAGCGCCGCGTTCAGCTGTTCGATCTCCGAGGCGCCCGACATCGTACGAAGTTCGTAGCATACGGATCTCGGCGAGACAAGCCCACTGCAGCTCGCGAGAAGATCTGCGGAGCCACGCTGCACCGGCCCGGGCTGCCGCAGCCCGCGCGCACCTTCGGCCGCCTGCGCTCCCTCACCCGTCCCACCCCGACACGTGATCAACCCTCGCCATCGCCGCCGCGGGCGCGCTCATCGAGCGCACCACGCGCGGAGAGTGCGAACAGCCAGGCGATGAGCGCGGGCGCGCCCTTCCCCATGGTGAGATCGAAGCGGTAGCGGAGGCGATCGGCGACGGTGATCTTCTGCATGGGGCGCACGAGCGCCGCGCTCGCTGGGGGCGCGGCGCGGGGCCCACCTAGCACGGACCGAGCGCCCGTCGCACCGCGCGCTCGGGCCCACGCGCGCTTCGACGGGCGCTCTTCCGCCTGCTCCTTCCCGCCCTGTTCCCTAGCTGGTAGGAGGGGGGCCGATTAGGAGGGAGCCGACATGGCCTGTCACGAAATCGCCGCGCTCCGCCTGGGGCTCATGAACGTCCTGGGCATCGACGATCCCGCCGAGCGCGCGCACGAGCTCGCCGAGCTCGGCCCCGCAGCCGAGACGCCGGGCCCGATCTCGGCGATGCTGCGCGCCGGGGATCTCAAGAGCCTCTCGCGGCTGTTCGAGGGGTCGCTCGCGGAACTCCAGGAGAAGGTCGCGAAGACGCCCGCGGGCGACGAGAAGCTCGCCTACCTGCGCTCGCTCCTCATCCTCACGAAGCAGGTCGAGCTCGAGCTCCGCGCCCAGATCGACGGGCTCGGCCGGCTCTACCGCGAGCTCGAGGAGATGCACGACTTCGTTCACGAGATCTACCCGGCAGAGCAAGCAGAGCAGGCCGAGCAGGCCGAGCAGGCGGAGTAAGCAGAGGACACGGAGTCGACCATGGCCCAGGGCAGCGCGAAGATCAGGATCGCCCACGCGGAGCCGCTCGGGCAGGGCGCCCGGCTGCTCCGCCTGGAGCGCGTCGACGGCGCGGAGCTCGGCTTCGCCGGCGGGCAGTACGTGATCATCAACACAGGGGTCACCCTGCCCGGCGGCAAGCTCGCGAAGCGCGCCTACTCGATGCTCTCGAGCGACGCCGAGCAGCGCGCCGTCGAGATCGCGGTCAAGCGCATCGGCGCCGGGCCGGGCTCGAACGTGCTCAACGACATCGCCGTCGGCGCGGAGCTCGAGTGGAGCGGCCCCTGGGGCAAGCTGCGGCTCCCGCCCGGCTTCTCCGGCCGCGCGCTCGTGGTCGCCACCGACACGGGGATCACCGCGGCGCTCGGGATCGCCCGGAGCGCGGCCGCCGCGGGCGCCGCGCAGCTCGACCTGCTCTGGCTGGTCGAGACCGGCGGCTATTTCGTCTCCGAGGCGTTCGTCCGCGAGCGCCTCCCCGCCGCCGTCCGCCTGACGGTCGCCGGCGACTTCCTCCCGGTCGGCCACCCCGAGCGGCCGGCGCGCGCGTGCGCGCTGGTCAGCGCAGAGCTCGCCGCCCGGCCCCACGACGCCGTGCTCTGCGCGGGCGACGGCGCCGTCATCTACCCGATCCGCGACCGGCTGGCCTCGCTCGGCGCGCCGGAGGGCAGCGTGCTCCTGGAGAGCTTCTTCAACAACCCCATGAAGAAGTCATTGTAACCGTTCAGGATTCTGGATGGCAGAGCTCCGGCCGAGGGACCCGAAAGGGCAGCGCGAGGGGTTCACGACGGGCGCTTGCGCGGCCGCCGCGGCCAAGGCGGCGGCGCGCGTGCTCGCGCGCGGCGCGGCGGTCGGCGACATCGAGACGACCCTGCCGAACGGGCAGAAGGTGACCTTCCCGCTGAAGCGCTGCGACCGCGACGGGCAGCGCGCCACGTGCAGCGTCATCAAGGACGCCGGCGACGATCCGGACTGCACCCACGGCGCCGAGCTCGTCGCCGAGGTCGAGCTCCGCCGCGAGCCGGGCGTCGAGATCCGCGGCGGCGACGGGGTCGCCGTCGTCACCAAGCCGGGGCTCGGATTGCCTGTCGGCGCGCCGGCCGTGAACCCCGTGCCGCGCCGGAACATCACCGAGATGGTCCTCGAGGAGCTCGAGGGCTCGGGCTTCGCCGGGGCCACGGTCACGCTCAGCGTCCCCCAGGGCGAGGAGATGGCGAAGCAGACCATCAACGCGCGCCTCGGGCTCATCGGCGGGATCTCCATCCTCGGGACGAGCGGGATCGTGAAGCCGTACTCGACCGCCGCCTTCCGCGCGAGCGTGGTGCAGGCGATCGACGTCGCCGCCGAGCGCGGCATCGCGACGCTCGCGCTGACCACGGGCGGCAAGTCCGAGGCGTACGCGATGAAGCTCTACCCGGAGCTCCCGGAGGACGCGTTCATCCAGGTGGGCGACTTCATCGGCACCGGGGTCCGCCACGCCGCGCGGCGGCGGATCGCCCGCGCGATCATCGTCGGCATGATCGGCAAGCTCTCGAAGATGGCCGACGGCAAGATGATGACGCACGCCGCCGGCTCGGAGGTGAGCATGGAGCTGCTCGCGCAGATCGCCGAGGAGCTCGGCGCGCGGCCGGAGATCGCGGCCGAGATCCGGCAGGCGAACACAGCGCGGCACGTGCTCGAGCTGTGCCAGCGCGAGGGGCTCACCGGCGTCCCGGGCGGGATCTGCCGGCGCGTCGTCGAGCACACCTCGCGCCACGCGGGCGGCGCCCTCGAGGTGCACGCCTGCCTCGTCGATTTCAACGGGGCGCTGCTCGGCCGGTACCCGGCGAGCGCCGCCAGCGCAGAAAGAGCGGAGGCTCCATGAGCGATGCCAGGATCGATGCCAAGATCGGTGAAGAAGCGCGCGCGGCGAACGACATGCGGCAGATGACCGCGCTCGGGCGGCGCATCGAGGACAGGAGCTTCGCGATCATCGACGAGGAGGTCGGCGACCACGGGTTCCCGCACGCGGAGTGGCAGGTGGTCCGCCGCGTCATCCACGCGACAGCGGACTTCGAGTTCTCGTCGCTCATGCGGCTCCACCCCGAGGCGATCGAGCGGGGGATCGCCGCGCTCCGGGGCGGCGCGCCGGTGCTCGTCGACGTGAAGATGATCGGCGTCGGCCTGAACGAGCAGCGGCTCGCCTCGTACGGCTGCAAGATCCACTGCTTCATCTCCGACGACGACGTCATCCAGGCCGCTTCGGCGGCGGGCTCGACGCGCGCGATCGAGTCGATGCGCAAGGCGCACCGGCTCGGGCTGCTCGACGGGGCGGTCGTCGCGATCGGCAACGCGCCGACGGCGCTGCTCGAGGTGGTGCGCCTCGCCCGCGAGGAGGGCGCGCGGCCGGCGCTCGTGATCGGCGTGCCGGTCGGGTTCGTGTCGGCGGCGGAGTCGAAGGAGGCCCTGCTCGAGTCCGGCCTGCCCTCCATCGTGGCGCGCGGGCGCAAGGGCGGGAGCCCGATCGCCGTCGCGATCGTCCACGCGCTGCTGCTCCTCTCGGCGGACCCCGTGGAGCCGACGTTGCCGTCGGGACCGACGGCCCCGGTGAAGGTGGCGCGATGAGCGCGCGCCGCGCCGTGACCGTCGTCGGCATCGGCGACGACGGGTGCGCCAGCCTGTCGAGCCGCGCCGCTTCCGCTGTCGCCCGGGCCGAGGTGCTCGTCGGGGGCGAGCGGCACCTCGAGTTCTTCCCGCAGTTCCGCGGCGAGAAGGTCGTCCTCAAGGGCGGGCTTTCCTCGTTGCTCGATCGCGTGGAGGTCCTGTCGGCCGAGCAGAACGTGTGCATCCTCGCCTCGGGCGACCCGCTGTTCTTCGGGATCGGCGCGCTCGTCGTCCGGAAGCTCGGCGGTGAGCACGTCGAGATCATCCCGAGCCTGAGCTCGGTCCAGTGGGCGTTCGCGCGCACGGGGATCGCCTGGGACGACGCCGACTTCGTCTCGGTGCACGGGCGCTCGACCGAGGGGTTCGCGACGCGCCTCCGCCGGCTCTCGAAGGTCGCGGTGCTGACCGACGGGGAGAACAGCCCGGCCCGCCTCGCGGCGCGGCTCATCGAGCACGGCGACACGGCCTGGAAGGCGTGGGTCTGCGAGAGCCTCGCGGGCGCGGGCGAGCGCGTGCGCGCGTTCGACCTCGCCGCGCTCGCGGCGTGCGAGGACGTCGGGCCGCTCAACGTGCTCCTGCTCCTGCGCAGCGACCCGGCGTGGCGGCCCGCGCCGGCCGTCCCTTACCTGCACGAGGACGCTTTCGCGAAGCGCATGCCGAAGAACGGCCTGATCACGAAGCGCGAGGTGCGCCTGCTCTCGATCGCGTCGATGGCGATCCGCCCCGACGCCGTGGTCTGGGACGTCGGCGCCGGCTCGGGGTCGGTGTCGATCGAGGCGGCGATGCTCTGCCCCCTCGGGCGCGTCTACGCGATCGAGGTCGACCCGGAGGGCGTGGAGATCTGCCGGGACAACGTCCGCACGCACGGGGTCGACAACGTGCGCGTCGTGGCGGGCCGCGCGCCCGAGGCGCTCGGCGCGCTCGAGGACCCGGACGCTGTGTTCGTCGGCGGGAGCAAGGGGAGCATGGAGGAGATCATCACGGTGGCGCTCGATCGACTGCGGCCCGGCGGCCGGCTCGTGGTCAACGCGATCACGATGGAGAACGTGGCCGAGACGTACCGCGCGCTCCGGGCGCGGGGGCTCGACCCCGAGATCACCCTGCTCTCGGTCTCGCGCGGCGTCCCGCTCGCGCGCTACATGCGCTACGAGGCGCTGAACCCGATCCACATCTTCGCCGCGACAAAGCCGGCGAAGGCGCAGGACCCCGCGGAGGCCGGCGCGGCGCGGTCGCCGTCGGAGGCGTCATGAGCGGCCTCGGCAAGCTCCACGGCGTGGGCGTCGGCCCCGGCGCCCCGGACCTGCTCACCTTGCGCGCCGTGCGCGTGCTGGAGGGCGCGGACGTGCTCGCGCTCCCCCGCAGCTCGGACTTCGGCGCCTCGATGGCCTACCGGATCCTCTCGCCGGTCGTCGCCAGGAAGCCGGAGCAGGAGCGGCTGCTCCTCACCTTCCCCATGAGCAAGGACCCGGATCGCGTCCGGCCCTACGTCGACGCGGCCGTGGACAAGATCGCCGATCGGCTCTCGCGCGGCCTCTCCGTCGCCTTCGCTACCGAGGGCGATCCGTCGCTCTTCAGCACGTTCGTCTATGTCCGCCGCGAGGCGCTGCGCCGCCTCCCCGGGCTCGAGGTAGAGGTAGTCCCCGGCGTCACCTCGGTCACGGCGGTCCCGGCCGTGAGCGGGCTCTCGCTCGCCGACGGGCAGGAGCGGATCGCGATCCTCCCCGCCACGTACGGCGTCGACGACCTGACCGACGTGCTCCGGCGCTTCGACACCGTGGTGCTGATGAAGATCGGCCCGGAGATGCCGAAGGTGACCGAGGCGCTCACGCGGGCGGGCCTGCTCGATCGGGCCGTCTTCGTGTCCAAGGCGACGATGCCCGAGCAGCGCATCGTCCGGGACCTCCGCGCCGCGGAGGGCGAGCGGGGCGACTGCTTCGCCATGGTGGTGGTCACGCGCGGGGAGCGCAGCGGGCTCCTCGTCGGCGAGGCCGAGGCCTCGCTGCCGGGCAGCTTTGATAAGGCTGTTAACGAACCGGAGGTGTCATGATCGCCGCGCGCAAGCCGTACGCCCTCTACGCGATCACGCGCCACGGGATCGCCATCGCGCAGAAGCTCGCCCTGGGCCTCCCGGGCGCGGATCTCTACGTGTCGCAGAAGCTCTTCGACGGGGCGCCGGAGGGGGCGAAGCCGCTCCCGCTGCCGATGGGGCCGCTCTTGACCGAGGCGTTCACGGCCTACGACTGCCACGTCTTCGTGATCAGCGTCGGCGCCGTGGTGCGCATGATCGCGCCGCTGCTGAAGAACAAGAAGGTCGACCCGGCGGTCGTGTGCGTCGACGACACGGCGCGGTTCTCGATCTGCGTGCTCTCCGGGCATGTAGGGCGGGGCAACGCGTTCACCGAGAAGGTGGCCGGGCTGCTCGGCGCGCAGCCGGTGGTGACCACGGCGTCCGACGCGCTCGGGACGCTGACGGTCGACATCCTCGGCCGGGAGCTCGGGTGGACGCTGGACGACCCCGACCGCAACGTGACGCGCGGCTGCGCCGCGGTCGTGAACGCCGCGCCCGTGCTGTTCGTGCAGGAGACGGGGGAGCCGTCGTTCTGGCCCGAGGGGACGCCGCTGCCGCCGGGCGTGCGCTACGCGACGTCGCTCGACGGCGTGGACCCGGACGCGTGGGAGATCCTCCTCGTCGCGAGCGACCGCGACCTCGCCCGCTCGCACCCCGCGGTCGTCGAGCGCGCCGTCGTCTACCGGCCGAAGAGCCTCGTCCTCGGCGTCGGCTGCGACCGCGGCGCGCCGCTCGACATGGTGGAGCGCGGGGTCGACAGGCTGCTCGAGGAGCACGGGCTCTCGGCGAGGTCGGTGAAGGCGCTGGCGACGATCGACAAGAAGGCCGACGAGGAGGCGCTGCTCGCGCTGTCGGCGCGGCGGGGGTGGCCGCTCGTCACGTTCACGGCCGAGGAGCTCGACGCGACCGAGGGGATCGAGAACCCGTCGGAGACCGTGAAGAAGCACGTGGGCGCCCGGGGCGTGGCCGAGCCGGCCGCCCTGCGCGCGGCCGGGGCCGCGAAGCTGCTCGTGCCGAAGCGGGCGTACACGGAGGAGGGCGTGGGGCGGTCGATGACGCTCGCCGTGGCGCGCGTCCCCTTCGCGAAGCGCGACGCGCGCAATGTGGAGGAGAGCCATGGGTGACAGCAGAGGAGTCCTGTCGATCGTCGGGATCGGCCCCGGGGCCGAGGAGCACGCGTCGCGCGCCGCCCTGGAGGCGATCGCCGCGTCGGATCTCATCGTGGGGTACACGACGTACATCCGGCTGGTGAAGCACCTCATCGAGGGCAAGGAGGTGATCAAGACCGGCATGACCGAGGAGATCGGCCGGGCGCGCGCCGCGGTGGAGCGGGCGCGGGACGGGGCGCGGGTCGCGATCATCTCGTCGGGCGACGCGGGGGTGTACGGCATGGCCGGGCTCGTCTTCCAGGTGCTGGAGGAGATCGGCTGGAAGCGGGGCGAGTCGCCGGAGCTGCGCATCGTGCCCGGCATGACCGCGCTCAACGCGTGCGCGTCGCTCGTCGGCGCGCCGCTCGGGCACGACTTCTGCGCCATCTCGCTGTCCGATCTCCTGACCCCGTGGCCGGTCATCGAGCGGCGGCTCGAGGCGGCCGCGGCCGCCGACTTCGTCATCGGTCTTTACAATCCGGCGAGCGGGCGGCGCACGCGCCAGATCGTGCGGGCCAAGGAGATCATCGCGCAGCACCGCGCGGGCACGACGCCTGTCGCGCTGGTGAAGAGCGCCTACCGCAAGCTGGAGAGCGCGGTGCTCACCGATCTCGACCACTTCCTCGACTACGAGATCGGGATGCTGACGACGGTGCTCGTCGGGTCGACCAACACCTTCATGTTCGAGGGATACATGGTCACGCCGCGCGGATATACCAACAAGTACACATGGGATGGGGAAGCGCTCCCGGGCCAGACGCCGGGGCGCACGCTCGTGCTCTCGGACGAGAGCGTCACCGCGGAGGAGGTCTAGATGGCACGCGTAGGGAGGCTGGGCGGCGCGATCCTCGCCGAGACTCAGGGAGAGTATTACCTCGTCGGCAACACCAAGGCTCCGGTCAACTTCCGCGAGGCGGGGTTCGAGCCGCCGGACGAGGTCGAGCTCGTGAAGGGGGCTTATCTCCGGCTCAAGCCGCTGCGCGAGGTGAAGGTGGCGGCGCCGGTGCTGCTGCTCGACGTCGAGGGCGAGGAGCTCGCGAAGAAGCTGGTCCAGCGCTTCGTGATCGACCGGAACGGCTCGGTGAGCGAGCGGCTGTGGCGGCTCGTGTACAGCCCTGACGACCCGCTCGACGACGCCGAGGCGCCGGTCGAGCGCGACGCGCGGTGGCTCGGGGATATCCCGGAGACCATCTGGCAGCTCGTGCGCGACAACGTGCTCCGCTGCCTCTAGCCCTGCTTTCGCAAGGCGCGTCCCTGACGTTCAGGAAGGCACTTGCCTTCCAGGTGCTGCGCCTGGTCGTCGTCTAGAGGCAGCGGGCGGTGCGCACGCGCCGGCGCGCGCCCCAGCCGCTCGACCAGCACGTCGGCGCAGTGAGGCCGCTCGATCAGCTTGCAGCCGTGAAGCGTCGGCGAGCGCCGTCGGCGCGTCGCTGCATCCCTCGAGGCCAGCCCGGGCGCCGGAGGATCCCCCTTGACGACCATCGGAGCAAAGGTACGCAGCGGCCGTCGATCTGTTCGACAATGTCGTCGGCGAGAGCCAGCAGGCTCTCGGTGAACCTGATTGCGCAACTATCCCGCTGACGAGCACAGGCGACCGGAATGGGATTACCCGCACGACCATCGGCACGCAAGGGAGCCCGGATTGGACTTACAACCCAGGCACAAGCCCAGGATCAAATTGTCCTCACCAGTACATCATTGAGTACAAGAATCTACCCACAACACCCCCGACCAACTTGCACGCTCTCCAGGTCTCCACGGGCTTCGTCAACGGCAGTACTTTCGCGAACATCACGAACCAGACGGACTGCGAGCGCTCTCACATTTTGCAAGGAGTGTACGTCTGGCCGACGAGCACGAGCTCACCCACCGTCTACACCCACGTCATGGATGGTGCCTGGACCGGTTCCTCTTGCGGGCCGATTGTCAGCTCGAGCACGCTTCCGTCCACCCATAACTTCGGTGGAATGCACAAGGTTCGAATCGCGGCGCGAGCATACTATTGCGCTGTCGCGGATGGCTGCTCCGACATCACACGCACGAACCTCCGGGTCCACACCGAGATGTCCTGGCACGAGCTCATCCCCTGAGCAGCAGACCTGACAGCTGACCCTCCTTCCGCTATGCGCCATTGTGCCTGGCTCGGGCGCGCGGCGGAAGGGGAGCTCGGGCAGCGTGGCCACGATGGCGAGCACGTCGGCGAGCGACAGGAGCGCACCGCGTGCGTCACGTCCTCTCGCGGGAGCCGGCCGTCTCCGCGCCACTCGGGCAGGTTGCGGTGGAGCGCGGCGCCTGCCGCGGCGCCGGCGCGCGCGGACACGAGCGACCCGCTCATGCCTCAGCGCTTCGAATAGCCGACCTCGAGGCCGGCCGCGGCGCGGGCCTCCCGGGCGGCGCACTCAGCGGAACTCGTCGATGTTCATGTTGTACCGCCTGATCCACCGGTGCACCTGCGCGCGATCTCTTCCGAGCTCGCGCGCCACCGCGGCGATGTTTCCCCGCTGCTGCACCAGGAGCTTCCGCAGCACCTTCTCGTCCGGGGAGGTCCGCGGCGGCAGCGCCCCCTTCGGCGCGTGCGCTCTCTCGCCGGCCGAAAGCGCCGCCTCGTCCTCCGGGATCAGCGTCGCGCGGGCCCCGTCCGCGGCGTCCGCGGCCGGCAGCTGAGACGCCGAGCTCCGGGCTCCGTAGGTCCTCATCCGGTCCCGGATCTCGTCGCTGAGGTCCTGGAGATCGAGCTCGGCGCCGCGATCCGTGACGGCCCAGCGCTTGATGAGCGCCTCGAGCTCTCGCACGTTGTAGGGAAAGTCGTAGTGGAGCAGACCCGCCATGAACGCCATGCTGGGGCGCGCGTCGGGCCGACCGTGGCGTCCCGCGAGCGCGACGCAGAGCGAGAAGATGTCTTCCTTGCGCTCGCGCAGGGGGGGCAGGGTGATGCTGAACTCCTTCAGGCGAGCGAACAGGTCGGCGCGGAAGGCGCCCGTCTGCTGGAGCGCGTCGAGATCGCGGTGGGTGGCGGCGACGATCCGCACGTCGACCTGCTCGGGCTGCGCCGCGCCGAGCGGCGTGATCTCCTTCGACTGGATCACCCGGAGGAGCTTCGCCTGGGCCTCCAGCGGCATATCCCCGATCTCGTCGAGGAGGAGCGTGCCCTGATGGGCCGCGCGGATGATGCCCACCCGGTCGCGGTCGGCGCCCGAGAACGCGCCGCGCCGGTGTCCGAAGAGCTCCCCCTCGACGAGCGCGGCGGGGATGGCCGCGCAGTTGACGGCCTGGAGCGGCCCGCGCCTGCCGCTCCAGGCGTGGAGCTGCTCGGCGAAGATCTCCTTTCCAGTCCCGCTCTCGCCGAGGATCAGCACCGACAGCTCGCTGCGCGCGATCTCGCGCAGGCTCCCGGCGAGGCGCTGGCTCTGGTAGCCGCCGACGATCCGGCTCGTCGAGAAGCGCGGCCGGACCTCCGCCGGCGAGCCCGGATCCTCGAAATATGCGCCGTCGATGCGGTAGTGCGCGTAGCCCTCGGCGTCGCTCTCGACGAACTTGAAGATGGCGTCGCCGATCCGGATCTCGTCGAGGTGCGCGAGGACCGCCTCCGTGACGAACTCGCCGTTATGGATCGTACCGTTGCGACCGCCGAGATCGGAGAGCTGCCAGACGTCCCCGCGCCGCTCGATGCGAGCGTGTCGACGCGACGCGGTGCGCGTGGGTGCGTAGATGTCGGAGCTCGGATCGCGGCCGAGTACCGAGCCCGACTCGGACAGGGGGTACGCCGGTCGAAACTGCTCGTAGTTGGGAGCATAGAGCAGCACGATGCCGGCCCCCGAGCTCGCGCGCTGGGAGGTCGGTACGTGAATCTGCATCGACGCTGTGGTGCCGAGGCTCTTCGTTGATGGACCTCTGTCGCCGGGCATCGCGTGGGTTATGATACCAAACCTTCTCCGCGCGGCCCGTGATTTGTTCCGTCCAGATGCCGGCCGAGCGCGGTCGCGACAAGCTCGCCGACGATCTGCGCACGGGGGCTATCGAGCGGCGCGTCTTCAAGGACGTGGGCCAGTACAGCAGGCTGCGCGAGCCAAGTCGGACGCACACGAGGATCATTCGGGACGTCGTGCGTATCAAGCATGGACTCGAGAGCCTGTAACGCTCGCGCGGGATCACTATGAGCCACGGAGCATCTACTCGGAGAGCGGCAGGCAGGATGCCTTGAGGCGGCTGCCCGAGGCCGTGCGCGGCGCAGCCAGCATGCCGTATGCGCAGTACGACGGGGTAGAGCCGATCCGCAGACAGGCCGAATAGGCGCTCGTCGCAGAATGTCACCAGCACCCCCTCAGCCGCGTGCTCGAGACGTGCCCTGGCCTCGGACCGATAAGCTCTCCCGCCCCCGTCTTGGCGGATGGCCAGCGCCCCCCGCGCGCTGCCGCGCACAGCCCCACCCCGGCGCGTGCCCCCGCGGGCTGTGGAGTGAAGGCGGCCGGGGACGATCCGCGCGAGGGTCACGCACGAGGAGCGCTCCGGACTACTCGGCCCCGTGCGGAGCCGGGAAGGAGTCTTCCCCCAGCCAGGCGCTGGCGAGCGCGAGCGTGCGGGCGTTGGCGGAGACGTTCTCCAGAAAGCCCCTCCTGAACGCGGGATCGCCGATCCTGTCGGCGCGGGCGAGCAGCTCGTCGCGCGCCGCGCGGATGACCTCACGGGCCGCCTCGGCGTCGCCGCTCGCGTGGAGCGCCTCGGCGTAGATCGCGGGGAGCGACTCCTGGCGAGGTGCGAAGACCGCGCCGGCGCGACGGTCCCAGTCGAGCGCCTCGCGGGCGAACACGACGGCCTCCCCTGCCCGCCCCTGCCGCAGCCGGAGCTCGGCCATCAACGACAGGAGCATGGTCCTGACCAGCGGCACCAGCGCGTCCGGGTCGCCCACCGCACGGAGCTCCTCCTCCGCCTCGGCGAGCTCGCCGCGGAGGCAGTGACTCTCGACGCGGAGCAGGTGTACCGTCGCCTTCCGGCTGGGGACGACGTACCTCGCCGTCGCCCGCCGGAGCACAGCCTCGGCCAGCTCGATCGCCTCGGTGTGCCTTCGCCGCTCGACGAGTGAGGCGATCCGGAACACCAGCGCGCCGCTGGAGACGAAGCCGGGCACGCCCTCGGAGCCGAGCACGCGCTCGATGTGCTGTTCGGCGGCGTCGAGGGCGCCGAGCCACACGCAGTCCATGGCCGCGAGTACCGACGCCATGAGCGCATAGAGGTGATGGCCGAGCTCCTCGAGGCGTCGCACCGCGGCGAGGTGGGCGTTGAGCGCTCCCCACGGGTCTCGCGCTGCCTGGCAGAGCCAGGCGCCCCGGGCGATCTGGACGCAGGCTTCGGCGTAGGGATCGCCCTCGAGAGCTGGCGCGAGATCGCGCTCGAGTCGGCGCAGGTAGCGCTCTGCCAGCTCCGGCATCCCCTCCCACAGCAGGTAGATGATCATCCGCCACGCGAACTCTGCCCCCTGGATGTGGACGGGGAGCTCCGCTGGATCGAGCCGCGGGAGCAGCGCGTCGAGCGCCTCGGGCACCGCGGGCCGCAGCGCCCTCGCCCGCGGCGGCTCCTCCAGGAGCAGCTTCCACACGAGCGCCGCCACATGCTGCGCGCGGAAGGCCCGCTGCCCGGTCAGGCACTCGAACAGCACGCAGCCGAGCGAGAAGATGTCCGCGCGCGCGTCGAGCGTCTCCTGATCTCCCCTCGCCTGCTCCGGCGCCATGTAGCCCAGCGTGCCCACCACCGCGGCCGTCTGCGTCAGCCGCGACGTGGCGTCCGGCAGCTGCGCGATGCCGAAGTCGATCACCTTGACCCTGTCGAGCACGCCATCGACCAGGAAGAGGTTGCTGGGCTTGATGTCGCGGTGCACGATCCCGCGCGCGTGCGCCGCGCCGAGCGCGTCGGCCACCGCGCGCGCGAGGGCGACGCTCTCCTCCAGGCGCAGCTCCTGGCGCGAAAGCCGGGCCGCGAGGCTCTCGCCGGAGAGCCACTCCATCGCGAGGTACGGCTCGCCCGTGGGCGCCACCCCGTGCGTCGCGTAGCGCACGATGTGCGGGTGCTCCATCCGCGACAGCGCCCGCGCCTCGCGGTCGAAGCGCGCCTGCGCGCGCGCGTCCACCTTGTGCAGCAGCTTGACCGCCACGGCCGCCCCGCTCGCGCGGTCCAGCGCCCGGTAGACCGTGCCCATCCCGCCGCACCCGGCGACCTCCGCCAGCTCGAAGCGGCTGTCGAGCAGCCTGCCAGATAGCATGCGCGCAGGATGTATCCTCACGCGATCCCCTGGCAAGGCGGACGCGCGGCGCGCTGAAGCGCGGCGCGCGCTGCAGATCGAGGTGGGGAGCCATGTGGAGGAGGATGGACAAGGCCCTCTCCTGCCGAGCGGGGAGCGGCGTCGCCCTCGCGCGGAGAGAGGACGGTCACGGACCTGCGAATTTCCGGTCAACGAGCGATCATCACCGGCTCGACCGCCGGGATCGGGCACGCCATCGCGCAGCGCCTCGCCGAAGAGGGGGCCGAGGTCATCCTCACCGGCAGCAGCCAGGCCCGCGTCGACACAAGGCCCCGGTCAACTTCCGCGAGGCGGGGTTCGAGCCGCCGGACGAGGTCGAGCTCGTGAAGGGGGCCTATCTCCGGCTCAAGCCGCTGCGTGACGTGAAGGTCGCGCCGCCGGTCCTGCTCCTCGACGTCGAGGGCGGGGAGCTCGCGAAGAAGCTCGTCCAGCGCTTCGTGATCGACCGGAACGGCTCGGTGAGCGAGCGGCTCTGGCGGCTCGTCTACAGCCCCGACGACCCGCTCGACGATGCCGAGACCCCGGTCGAGCGCGACGCGCGCTGGCTGGGCGATATCCCCGAGACGATCTGGCAGCTCGTGCGCGACAACGTGCTCCGCTGCCTCTAGCCTCGCGCTGCGTCGTCCACGATCGTTCCTGGTGGGCGAGGGGCCTCGCCGAGCCGCCCGGCCCCCGGAGAGGGTGCTCGCCGCGCGCGGTGGGGGCCCCGCCAGACTCGCCTGAGCCATCGCTCCTCCGGTCTGCTGGAGAGGAGCAGAGCAGGCTCCAGTGAAATCACAAGAGTTTCATCGCGTCATCTCCGCGCTTCATGGCGGTCGTCGGTATGGCCTCATGGTTTGTAGAACGAGGGGTCAAACGCCTGCCCGAGCAGCGATTTGCCGATCGTCGAAAGGATATGATCGTCGTTGTCGTGCCGCAGGTAGAACGTGAGATCGCGGAGGATGCGCTCGACCGGGCTCGGTCGGATCAGCGAGCGAGCGCCGCAGGCGCGGATCGCGTGGTCCACCGTCTCCGCCGCGAGGTGCTCGATGACGTGCCGCGCACGAACCCCCGCGAGCTGCGCCTCGGCGTGGCGCGCCTCGTCCCAGAGCGAGGCGACGTGGCGGAGCCAGAGCTGCGCGGAGTCGAGGTTCACCGCCATGCGCGCGACGCGCTGCTGCACATAGGGATCGCCCCCCTTGCCTTGCGACGTGATGGACTCGATCGCATAGTCGTAGGCCGCCTCCGCCGCGCCGAGGAAGCTGGACGCGTAATGGGGCGTGAACGCCGTCTGCCAGCCCTCGCGGAGATACTGCCCCGGCGCCCCGATCACGTTCTCCTCCGGGATGAACGTGCGGTCGAACTTGACGAGGTGGCTCACGGTCGCCCGCATACCAACAGGATCCCACCACGAGCCGTCGAACGTGAGCGAGCGATCGCTGAGCTCGCACGCGAGCAGGAGCAGCGTCTCCGGCGAGCCCTGCGCGTGCCTCGCGCCGCCGGGCCCAGCGCTGTTCACAAGCAGGATCGCCCACTCGACCCCGCCCGCGCTCGTGGAGAAGACCTTGGAGCCGTCGACAACCCATCCGCCCGCGGCGCGCTCGACGCGGGTTCCGGACCGCGCCTTCTCTCCAGGGGCCGGAGATTGCGGCTCGCCGCTCCACGCGACCCATTTCTCGCCTCGGCGCACGACCCCCTCGAACCACCGCTCCTTCTGGGCAAGGTTCGCCATCGCGTCGAGCAGCACCATCGAGTTCGCGTGGCCCTCCCAGCAGCGCGCGAGCGACAGATCCGCCTTCGCGAGCTCCTTGGTCATCATCCACAGGGTGAGCGCGTCGCCGCCGCGCGGGCCGAGCCCGAGCCCACCGTGCCCCGCCGGCACCGCCGCCGCGAGCAGCCCCTCGCGGAACAGATCCTCGAAATCCTCCGCCGGGAAGGCCGCCGCGCGGTCATAGCGCGCTGCGCGCGGAGCGAAGCGCTCGCTGGCGAGGGTGTGGACGCGATCGACGATCGCCTGCCTTTCCGGGGAGAGCTTGAACATCGACATCGCGCCTCGCTCACCGCAGGTAAAAATGATCTCGGCAAAAGTAGCTCGACCGGCCGCTCCCATCGTGGAACGTCGTGTACGCGTCCACGACGAGCAGCCTCTTGTTGAGGTAGGACGCCAGCATCGTCCGGAACGACTCGAGGGCGTAGAATGCCTTGAACCCAACCGCTTCCTCGGAGCTCACGTCGCTCGCGAACACCTCGGCCGGTGCCTCTCCCCAGTCGACCGGCTCGGGCTCGCCTGAGCCGAGGATCCGCACCGAGACAGCTCCGCGCTCGCCCGCGAGGATCACGCGGAAAATCCCGCGCGACGTGCTGTCGTAGTTGAGCCACGTTCCGACGAGCGTGGAAGGGTCCACCAAGGCAGCGACAGGGCCGCGGATCAGCCGATCCCGCGCGCGTGTGATCCGGAGGTTCTCCATGTCGTCCTCGCAGCGCGCTCTGCTCAGCGGTGGAAGAACTCGCGCGTGAAATAGGGCGAGCGGCCGCTCCTGTCCTTGAATTTATTGAATGTGTCGAGGACCAGGATGCCTTACTTGCCGTACGCGGCGAGGATCGTCTCCAGGAAACCGAAATCGTACACGGCGCTCAGCGCCATCGCCTGCGGCGAGGCCACGCTCGCGGCGTAGGCCACCGCCTCCACCTCGCCGAATTCGATGGGCTCCGGATGGGCGGCGCCGAAGGCGCGGATGACGAAAGCGCCATCGCGATCGGAAAGGATCATCTTGACGATGCCCTCGGCCGCCTTGTCGGTGGCATACCAGGTGCCAAGCAGCGGTGTATGATCGACGCGCCCGCCCGGCGGCACGGCGCCCTCCGGCAGGCGCTCCTCGGCTCTCATGTATTTCGCCTTCGAGATGGACATTCGCCGACCTCCTCCCCTCACCCGATCACCTTCCGTCGCTCCGCTGGCCTGTCCGCGCGCTCGTTGCCGTGGCCGTCGAGGAGCTTGCGCGCCGCCCCGGCCGCCATGGGCCGCCCGGTCATCAGGTGGAACTGGCGGCGGGCCTCGACGAGGAGCACCTCCCGGCCATCGATCGCCGTGTGACCGAGCGCCTCTGCGGCCTGAACGAGCGGCGTCGGCGCGGCTCGGTACACCAGATCCATGACGAGCGCCCCCCTCGCGAGCCCTCGAACATCGAAGGGAAACTCACCCCCGTGGCCCGCGCACGGCGTCGCATTGACCACGATGAAGTAGTCGCCCACCGCGAAGTCAGCGAGCGGCACGAAGGGCAGGCCCAGGAGGGACGCCGCGAAGCGGCCACGCTCGAGGCCCCGGTTCACGAGCGTCACCTCCGCGCCGGCCCGATCGAAGGCCGCCGCCGCCGCGCGCCCCGCGCCCCCGCAGCCGACGATGGCCACCCTGCGCCGCGCCACGTCGACCCTCCGCGCGCGCAGCGGCGAGAGGACACCCTCTGGATCGGTCGTCGTCGCGAGCCATGATCGACCTCGCTGGACGAGGATGTTCGCCGCCCCCGCGCGCCGAGCGATGGAGCTCGCCACGGCCGCAGCCGCGAGCGCCGCCTCCTTGTGCGGAGAGATGACCGTGAGCCCCTTCAAAGGCATCCCCAGCGCGGCCAGGCCAGCCCGGACCTTGTCCGACCAGAGGTCTTCAAAGCGCTCCGCCGAGAAGGCCAGGTACAACGCCGGCACGCTGGCCACGCGGTACGCCGCGTTGTGGAGCCTCGGGGACAGCGACCACGAGACGCTCGAACCCACGATACCGAAGAGCTCGCGCACCGGCCCGAGCGCTGGCAGCCCGTAGTCGGCGACGAGCTGCGCCGCGCTGATCTCCCCAGCGCCCGGCTCCCGGACCTCGACCGCGCCGAACGCGACCGGCGCGCCCAGCCGGGGGGCGAGGACGCTCGTCCACGTGCCCGCCTGGCCCGCGGCGAACACTGTCAAATCCCGCCGCCCGAGCTCCGCGAGGACCTCCAGCGCTGCGAGCGCCTCGGCCGTGTGCGTCACGGTGGGCACCATCCGATAGAGCCACGCCGCCGCGCGATCCAGCACGCCGAGCTGACCGCGATGGTCCCAGGGGCCCGCGGCGGTCCCATGCCACGAGATCACGCGCCGCTCCGCCGGGATGCGCTCGAGGACGCGGGGCACCAGATCCCGCTCCGCCTCGAGATCAACACGATCGTACTGCTCCGCCGCTGCGATCAGCCGCTCATGGCGGGCCGCAAGCTCGCCGTCGAACGAGCCCCCCTCGCGGCGGCTCCGGAGGCTGTAAATGAGCTTTCCGGTGAAATGGCGGCGGAGGACGCCCGGATCGACGCCGCCCACCTGATCCGCGCGCACCTCCACGAAGCGCACCGCCTCCGGCAGCGCCGTGAGCTCCCCGCCGGAGAGCGAGGGTGGCCTCGTCAGCGTGGCGATCAGGGCGACTTCAGGCACGCTGGAGCTCCATGACCGCCAGCGGCCAGACAGAACACAACGCATCCTTATCGCGCACTTGCATATGCCTTACCATTCAATAAATGGGATGGCGGCAATGGCGCGCATTCTCTCCGAGAGCATGCTCCTGACCCGATGCAGATCGGAGCTCAGCGCGCGAGACGCGAGAGCGCACGCGACCACCCTGCTTCACCTTGCTTCCGCCCAATCCGCTTGCTCCCTGCGCACCTGACTCTCCATTGCTCTACCTCGATCGCACGACGCCGTCGCGCCTCGGTCCGAGTGGGTCGGTGGGTCGACTGCACGGCGCGTGCCAGGGCGCGTCAGATCCATGGCGGCGAAGGTGCTCGCAGGGTTGCGCAGGCGGAGTGCGCGAGCTGCGCATGAGCACGTCGCGTCGCCGTGACAGTGACTGAAGTGTACGCCGTTGCTCCTCGCGGACGAGCTCCTCGATGGCTTCCTCGGCCAAAGCGACCTGGCGATCGGTCCGCTGTCATTCCGGAGGAGAAGGTCTCGTCGCTGAGCGTGCCCGGGTGCGGCGGGCGGGTGAGGTCATGGCGGAGCGCGCCTTCCGTCGGGCCGGCGTTGATGGGCCTCGCGGTGAACCCGCTCGGGCTCAATGGTTCTCGACCGGCACGCCGGCCTTGAGCGCGGCTGCCTTCAGCGCCAGCATTTCCTCCTGGGCGTCGGTGAGCTCCATTGAGTGGAAGCCGGACGGAGCCGCCGGGCCCATGTGGACCGGGGCGACCGCGGTCTCCACGACGGGGATACCGTCGAGCCGGCGCTCGTCGGTGCGGGGCCTGGGCTCAGTGAGCACGGAGAGCAAGCTCGGAGACGCGGAGACCCGAGGGCTCAGCGCGTTCACGCGACCGGGCGCGAACAGCTCGAGCGCGGTGCGCGCGATGCACGTATGATCGAGCGTCCCGTGGAAAGGCACGCCGCGCGGAGCCCAGGGCGAGACGACCAGGGCCGGCACGCGAACGCCGAGCGTATCGAACGGCGCCGCTTCGCTCGCTGACGGCGGCGGGCGCACGTGGTCGTAGAACCCGCCATGCTCGTCGTAGGTCACCACCAACACCGTGTGCGGCCAGGCCGGACTCGCGATCAGGTGATTGTAGATGCGCGCGACCAGGTTCTGACCGCGCGCCACGTCCGCGGGGGGATGGTCGTCGTTCGCCCAGTTCAGCAGCGCGTCCACGTCGACCAGCGTGAAGTTCGGGTCGATCCACGAGACGCTGGGCAGCGTGCCTTGAAGGCAGGCCCTGTAAAACGAGGATACCTTCGCGATCGGCAGCCCGACGTGGCCCTTGTATTTCTCGACGGCGCGCAAGAACGCGACATCGTGCGAGTAGTAACGCCACGAGTCGGCCGGCAACAGGTCGAAGAACGTCGCGCGGTCGATCCACCTCCCGTTGCCCGTGAGCCCACCGCTGGTTCCGCACAGCGCGAAGAACCGGTTCGGCCACGTCGGGCCCGCGAACGAGGCGAACCACCGGTCGCAAACGACGTACTGCCGCGCCAGGCTGTCGTACGTCAGCAGATCGCGCTGGTCGTACCAGCCCATGACCTCGGCGACGTGGCTGTTCGCGCTGTAGCCTTTGACGAAGCCGTCCATCGCGCCGCCGTTGATCTGCCTCACGACTTCCTCTCGGAGATGGTGCGGGCGGATCCGGACCCTCGTGCTCTCGAGATGATATCCCTTGATCGGCGTGCCGTGCTCGTCCGGGTTCGTCGCGGCGATCATCCCATCGACGTCCATGCCCGTGCCGCGCAGATAGCCCAGCATGTGATCGAACGATCGGTTCTCGAGCATCACGATGACCAGATGACGAATGTCTGCCATGTTCCACTGCTCGCTTTCCCATGCGGCTCCGAGCTCTGTCGGCCGACACGGCCGCGCAGGGCCAGTTTCACGACGCTGAATTTGTCTATCAAAAACTGCCAGTCGCCGCCACGCGAAACGAGATCCCGGCCGTCCGCCTCGGCGCGCTACATGCGACCAGCGGCTGCCCTGCGAGCGCCATCAGGAAGAGCCCCAGCGCTTCGACGCTCACGAGAAATGACCCAGGTCTGCTCTCCAGAAGTGGTCCACCCCCTGCGTAGGCTGATGCTCGCTGCGACCAGGCGTTGCCGTGATCCGAGGCGCTTGCGTCTGTGCTCTCCAGAAGTGGTCCACTCCCCGGCTGCGCCAAGGAGCGGCGGGAAGCGGGCTGGTGGCCGTACTACGCTCAGACGGCTCCCAGCAGCGGCGATTTGAGGGAGTGCTCTCGCGCGTGCTCGCGAAAAATGACCCGTTGACAGGAGCGGAGGAGGAGTTGATGCTCATGCCGTGCACTGGCGTGCTTCGACGTTCCGCCTTCTCGGAGACACGCCGCCCCTTACGAGGTCCCCTTGGCGCGCGCCAACTGTGGCGCGCCCCCACGGAAGCACGCGCCGCGAACGAAGCAACGACACGGAATCACACGATTAACGCAGCGCGTTGTGCGCGCTCCCCGAAGGCGTAGCCGGAGGCGCGGTGGCCGACGATGGCGTTGCGGCAGCCTTCAGAGCTGCCAAGCGCGAAGGCCAGCATGGTGTCCATCGCCTCGTGCAGCATGCCGCCGTGCTCGCTCCAGGCAACGTCGCGTCCTCGCCATGCTCGGCTCTGCCTGCGCGTGGCTCCGGGCGCTCAGTTGCCTTTCGCTGCGCCCGACGGCGCCGATGCATTGCGGGCGATGGGCACGCGGATGTGCTTCCGGCGGGGGGCTCCGGGCTGCGGATGCACGCGCCGGCAGGCGTTCCCGCCGGATGTCGTGCAGCTCCCGACGGCCGGGCGTCGCTCCGCATGCGCTCCATCGCCATCTCGGCGGCTGGCCACCGCTGCTCCCTCCGCGGCCGGGCGCGTTCCCGCCACAGCCGCCACCGCGCCGTCCTGCTGGTCGGCGTCGGTGATCGCGATCAGCGCCACGAGCGCGGATCCGAGCCTGGACCATTTTGGGCGAGCAGAGGTGGACCATTTCTGGCGAGCGCTGAAGACCAGGCCGGGGTCCGGTCGATGCTGGTGCCGGCGTCGAGCGGCTCGGGTACCCCTTGGCGACGAGCCGCTGCCTGCGCGTTGAGGTGCGCGCGCTCGCGGTACTGAGCCTCGCTGAAGTTCAGCAGCTCGCCGAGCGAGAGCGCTGCCGCGCCGAGCTCGTCCTTGCTGCCGCGGACGCGCGCCTCGTCCCCCTGGTACACGCCGCTGTAGCGCTCGAGGGCCTCGCAGAGCGCGCTCACCCTGGCCTGGTTCGCCCTGCGCCCCTTGCCGGTGCAGCCCTTGTCGAAGACGTTGGTGCGCGGGACGCCCTCCCGAGGGCCAACGAGGTAGCCGGACGCGTACACGGCGCGGAGCTCCGTGAAAGGTCATTTCAGCAGCGCTGAATGCTCGAGCTCGTGTCTGCTGGAAGCATTCGAGCGTGCCGACAGGACAGCGCCCGCGCCTTCCTCAACGCGACTGACCTGCACCCGTCGGTCGAGGCGCTGCGGCGATGCTGCCTGGACCGGTACGCCCGGGTGGAGCGGATGCTGCGCGGGGTGGACTATGACTACCGGCGCTCCCCCGAAGTGTACCGCGCCGAGGTGTTGCGGGAGCTCGGTGAGCGGGCGCGGAGACGGGCGCGCGCCGGCAGGTCACGGCGATGCCGGTTAACCCACTGGCTCGATATGCACCGTGAAGGAGACTTGGTCCGGCGACGTGGCCGCGACGTAGTTGACGTCATTTACGGCGGCAATTGCCCACCAACTATTCTTAAAGCCGATCGCAACTGAGCCCTCCTCCTGGGCTTGCATTGTGAATTTGCATCTTGTATCGGAGGAGTCGTTCAACCCGACCTTGATGCGATTGTTGTCGTTTGCGTCGCAGTAGAGGAACTTACCATTGTCCGCCTTGAGAGCAATAGTGCCATCCTCATAGGAATACAGCGTGAATTTGCAATGCACATCCAGGTCTTGCTTTGATGCCTCAACGTAGTCGACGGTTCGAGCGATCCTGCTCAAGTATTTCTGATTGCTAGCAATGAACACAATTCTAAACTGTTGGTCGGCCATGATCGACTCCTGCTGTAAGTACTGGTCTGAGGGGAACAGGGCTGGATATAGCGATTCGCACAAAGCATGCCGGACGTACCGCGCTCCCTGCTGTTGCCGTCTCCTGGTAAAATTCTGCCCAAGTCAATGCGCGGGCAACGAAGCGGGCGCGGGCGGGCATGGGAAGCCGGCCGCCAACTCACCGGCAGCGCCGAGGCCTGCGTCCCCGGAAGACGCCGCGCGTGCTGGAGAGACGCGCGTCGCGCGGGGTAACCACCCGGCCATCGCCATGGACCTGGCCTCTTGCGGCACTCGCCGGGGTCGACGATGCTGGACGCGGGGCCGCGTCAGCCCGCGGCGCTGACCGAGGCCCGCGTCGCTCAGGACGCGTCGGCGTTGCCGGCAGCCGGAGCGACGAGCGACGATCTGGCCGACGCTTCGGGTAGCAGCTCGTCGAGCCCGTCGCGCGGCCAGCCCGCCTGCAACTTGCCGATCACGTCCGTCGCCCAGGCGAGCTGGCTGACTCCGTGCATCCGACACGAGCCGAAGATCGTGTAGCCGATGGCGAGGCGTTCAGCGCCCTTGTCCGAGCCAGCGAACGAGGTGCATTTCCGGACGACTCGGCGCCCATCCGTCAAGGCTGGAGCTTCATGCACCAGCGCTCGATCAGCACCGCTCGGAGCAGCGCTCCTGCGCCCGCGAAGCCGAGGCGCGCGGCGTAGGTCTCCAGATCCTCGGGGACCGGCTTGCCGAGCCGCTCGGTGAAATACCACCGCCACAGCGCGTCCGCGTCGTCCACGCCGCTGCCCGCCAGATCCAGGGCGTCCAGCCCCTCCCCCGCCATCACGGCCCGCTTGGCGCGAGCCTGCTCCTCGAGACGCCCGTAGCAGCCCATGGCGCGCAGCTGGTCGACGAGGTGACGGCGGACCTCCGGCTCGCACACGGCGGCCGTCCAGCGGAGCTTCGCTTCTCGCGCCATCATGTCGGCGAAGGACCTGGCGTCGAGCCCTTGCTCGCCGAGCCACGCGCGGGTCGAGGGCCCGGTGTACAGCCCTCGCTCGCGCCGGAACTCCATGGCCGTGCGCTCGAGGTGTCCGGGGCCGACCTTCACCCCGTTGCGCTCCGCCGCCTCCTCGGCGAGGCCGCGCAGCAAGGCGCCCTGGATCGCGAGGGTGTAGAGCGGCTCGTCCCCGAGCAGGCGCAGCTCGTCGAGCAGGGCGTCGACGTCCGCGCCGGGGTCGATGTCGAGCCGGGTCGCACGCAGGCGATCGACGGCCCGCTCCCAGACGTCGGTACGCTGGAAGATGAAGCCGGGCTCCAGCGGTCCTCGATGCCTGGCGCGGGCGGCCTGCATGGCCTCGATCATGGCGAGCGCGTCGAGGCGCTTCTGGTCCACGCGCCCGGCGGGGAGCCACCGCTTCAGCGCGTCGAGCACGTGCGGGGCCTCCTGCGCGGCTCGGGCCGCCTGGAGCACCGCTGGCCAGGTGCGATCGGGGTAGAAAAGGGCCCTGGCGATGGCGATGAGCCGCTGGGCGAGCGCCGGCTCGCAGATCTTCGCCTCGACGGCGGCGGCGAGCGTCGCACGGATATTGACGAGGGCCTCCGACGTGCACCGATAGCCGTGCTCGGCGGACGCGTGCGCGAGCGCGACCTCGTCGTCGGCGTCGAGCGCGCCCGAACGATAGTGCTCGAAGACCCGGCCCACGCCGACCATGCCGAAGTCGGCCAGCTCGGCGGCCCGGAGCGCGCCCATGCTCGAGGCCCCGAACACGTGGACGCCCTGGGACATCGCCCAGAGGATCTCCTTGTGCCAGACCGCCGGGACGCGCTCGAAGAAGCCGTCCACGATGCCAATCCCCCACGGCCTCTCGCGCGCGGCCCGGTAGACGTCTCCCTGGGCGACGGGCGGCAAGACCCGCAGCTCCGGGAGCGCGGGCACCTCCGCGGGCGGCAGGCTGGGCCCGGTGAACAGGACGATCACGACGACACCGCCTGCGCGCGCGGTCCAGGCGTGTACCCGGGGGCATCCCACATGCTTTCCAGCCCGGGCACGACGACGCGGACGACGGGCAGCCCGAGCTCAGCCCGCGTGAGATCCACGACCGCTACCTGGCGGAGCCCAGCGCCGCGCAGCGCCGCGAGCACCGCGGCGAGATCCTCGTCGAAGCGCTCGCTGAACCCGTCGCTCGCGGCGCCGAAGGAGCGCCACGGCCCCTCGAACCGCTCTATCTCCGAGCGCGCCGCGGCGATCCGCGGCGGCGACCGAAACAGCTCGTACGCGGCCCGGTCGACGTCGTCGCGCGCCCCCGCGATGGCGGTCAGACGGCTCTGGGCGGCCTCGGTCAGGGCGCGCGCGAGGGCGACGGCGCGGGAGCGGTGGCACCCCTGACCGCCGCTCACGTAAAGGACGCGGTCCGGGTGAGGCACGCGGTCGACGATCTCCGCCACGAAGACCGGCAGCCCTATATCGCTGCTCGCGTCCCACACGCCCACCGCGATGTCGGCCCGAGCGAAGCGGGCCAGCACATCGCGGCAGATCGGATCGTCCACGGTGCCGAGATCCAGGCGCGTCCGCGCGCGGCACGCCGGCCCGGCCGCGCGCCACAGCGCCACAGCGTCGCGCTCGATGGCCTCGTAGAGCCCGTGGAGCACGGCCTCGAGCCGGTGGTTGCCCGAGGCGAGCCCCGTCGTCGTGGTCAAGAAGCACCCGCTGCCGGGCGGGAGCGGCACTGTGTAGTCGGAGTGGACCACCTCGAGCGGCACCCACAGCGGGCCGCCGCTCATGATGTCTTCGCCCTCGATCCAGAGCATCTTGTGATGGGGGTGGAAGGAGCCGATCGAGAGCCGCGGCAGCCCGGCGAGGTCGACGAGGCGGTGCCGCGCCGAGAGCTCCGCGGCGGTGCAGAAGAGGAGCGGCTGCAGGATGTGCTCGGCGTGCCACTGCTCGATGGCCTCCATCAGCCCGGACGCGCGCGCGGCGTCGATGTCGAGCCCTTTCCCCTGCGAGACCGACACGGATCGGGCGTTGGGCCGGCACACCATCACCACCGGGATCCCGACGACGTCCAGCCCGGTGACGTCGGCGACCCGGGTGATCCCCATGGCGCGCGTCACCGGAAGCACCCGCTCGACGGTATCCGCCGGGCTGACCAGGCGGTGCGTGCCGCGGAGAAAGGTCTTGTGTGTGGAGGGCCGGGTCATGTCCTCGGGATCTCGCAGCCAGCTGCGCGGGCTCAGGCGCCCCCGGCTACCGCCTCCTGAAGCCGGTCAGGTTGACCAGGTAGGTGCCGCAGAAGTCCGTGAGAGGCGGCACTTTCCTGTGTCCCGTCTGCGCGTCCATATCTACCAGCTGTTGGGCATCCGGCTCGTTCGCCACGTGTCCTATCTGCGCGCCCGTGGCCACCAGCTCCTTGCACCACGATTGCACTGAGCTTTCCGGCCTGAGGTGGCGCTTCTTCGCCACCGTGTCCGATGACACCTCGTAATACAGGGTCTCGGTGCCCTCCTTGTTCAGCACAGCCACGATCATGGTAAAGCCCCAACATTGGTCATCCGGCACGTCTTTATCATCCTGCGTGCTCTCCGCTGTCGCGCTGGCTGTGCTCTTGTCATCCGTCGCCCCCTGCTGTGCCGCGTTGGTTGCACTCTCATCCTTCATCGTATCCTCCTTTGTCACGTCGGTTGCGGTCCTGTCGTTGATACCCTCGAGCCCTCGCCCGTGCTCGGCTGGCCAGCGCCCCCGGACAGCAGCGAGTCGGCCTCGCGAGCGTCCGGAATGCCGATGATGCCCGATCCGAGCCGACGGAGCCGCTCGATGTCGTCGAGCTCCACGCGCCCTTCAGCCCTGCGCAGGCGAACGAGACCCACCTGCGCGCGCAGCGCGAAGAGCCGAGCCCCCTGCGCCTCGGCCATGTCCCTCGCGCTCGCGAACGCGGCCTCCGCCTGCCCCGGGTCTCCTCTGGCCCGCCACACCTCCCCGAGCAGCCGGTAGAGCTCCGGATGGTAGCAGCGCTCCTGCGTCGTGAACGCCTCGCCGAGCGCCTCGTCGAGCGCCTCGCGGGCGCCCTCGACGGCGCCGGCGGCCAGGCAGGCGTCGGCGAGGTGCGTGGCGTAGAAGGTGGTGACCATACCCGAGCCCATTCGCCGCCAGCGCGCGATGGCGGCTCGGACGCGCTCGAGTCCCTGCTCCGCCTGTCCCGAATGGACCATGGCCCAGCCCCCCAGCGCGTCGGCGAGCACCATGAACGCAGGGAACCCATGGTCGGCGGCGACCTTCCCCAGCGCGTCGGCGTACCTCTGCGTGTCGGCCACCTCGCGCCTGAGGTGGTGAATCCACGCGCCGATCTGATAGGCGATGGCGATGGTGAAGGGGTGCTCTGTCGCTTCCGCCGCCGCGATCGCCTCCTCGTAGATCCGCACCGCGCGATCCGGCTCGCCGCAAATGCACGCGCTCATGGCGTGGGTCACGCGCACGACGATGCTCGGGTTCCAGCCATAACGCGCCATGTAGACGGGCAGCTGTGCCGGCTGGTAGATCTCGATGACACGCCGGTGGTGAGGCTCGCCCTCGTGGTGGTCCCCCAGCCACGTGGTCACGTTCGCCAGGATGAGCGACGCCTGCGTGAGGGCGACGACGTCATTCATGTCCTCCGCCAGCTTCGCGCACTGGCTCGCGATATCCCGGGCTGCCGTGAGATCGCCGCGGAACAGCGTGAACATGGCCATGCCGTGCAGCGCCTGGCTCCCCCGCTCCTGCTCGCCGGTCTGCGTGGCGAGCTCGATGGCGCGATCGTAAATGCTCTTTACCTCGGGCGCCGACCAGCCCTTGGTCGTGATCAGCGCCGGCATGATGATACCGTTCAGCCCGAGCTCCATCTCGGCTCGCTCGTGCTCCTGCCCTATGGCCGGCAGCCACTCGATCGCCTGCCTGGCCCCGGTGATCGCCTCCACGTAGGCCGACCGAGCCAGCGCCGCTTGCGCCGCCCTCTGCGCGTAGCCCACGGCCTCCCGCTTCTGCTCCGCCGCCGCGTGGTGGTGGGCGAGCAGATCCGGTCGCGTCCGGACCACCTCCGGAAACCGCTCCTCCAGCGTCGCAGCAAGCCGCGCGTGGACCCTCCGCCGCGCGCCGGTGGACAGCGACTCGTACGCCGCATCCCGCACCAGCGCGTGCTTGAACATCCCCACCGCCTCCTTGCCCCGCCGCCTGCGCAGCACGAGCCCCGCGCCCATCAGGCGCTCCAGATCTTCCGCCACGGCCGCCGGGCCGAGCGGGCTCGCGGCCGAGAGCACCTCGACGCTGAACTCCCGCCCGAGCGCCGCCGCGAGCTGGGCCGTCTCCTTGGCGCGCGCGAGCCGATCCAGGCGCGCCGTGAGCAGCGCCCGCAGCGTCCCCGGGATCGCCGCGCCCGAGAGCGGCCCGGTGAGCTCGTAGCGATCCTCCCGCTCCACCAGGAGCCCCGAATCGACCATCGTCCGGAGCAGCTCCTCCGCGAAGAGCGGCACCCCGTCGGCGCGGTCCGCCACCTGCTCGACGACGGCGGGAGGCAGCGCCTTGTGGCCCAGGAGCCCGGTGAGCATCTCCTCCATCGGCGGGCGCTCCAGGCGGCTCAGCGGGAGCAGCAGCACATCGGTCGTCGAGAACGACGGCGAGAACTCCGGGCGCGCCGTCATGAGGACGCACAGGGCGACCGTGGTCGCCTCGCGGACGAGCTGGCCGAGGAACTCCATCGTGGTGGGGTCGGCCCAATGCAAGTCTTCGACCAGCAGGAGGACGGGCCGCGCATCCGCCATCGCGAGGAGCAGCGACGCGATGCCCTGGAGCGTCAGCTCCTTCTGCCGCTGCGCCGAGACGTCGAGCGATGCGTACGGTTCGCCGATGGGCAGGGAGAAAAGCGGCAGGAAGAGCGGCATGGCCTCGGCCAGCGTGAAGCCGTGGCCGGCGAGCGCCCCGGCGAGCCGCGCGATCTTGCGGCCTGCGTCGGGCTCCTGATCGAGCCCGAAGGCGCGCTCGATGAGATCGACCACCGGACGGAGGGGGCTATTTCGCGTATCGGGCGAGCACCGCGCTTCGAGGAACGTGTGGGGCTCGTGCGCCAGTCGACGGTGCAGCGCGCGCACCAGGCAGCTCTTGCCGATGCCGGCCTCGCCTGTGATGAGGCTCGCGTGGCCCGCCCCCTCGCACGCGCGGCGCCACCGCTCCACGAGGAGCCCGAGCTCTTGATGGCGGCCGTAGAGCGGCGCCCTCGAGCCGTCGGGGGTCGGCCACCTCGCCGCGTCGCCGTGCTCCTGCCGGAGGCGGAAGGTCTCCGCCGGCGCCGCGATCCCCTCGGTGGAGCGGGCCCCTTCGCTCTCGAGGTCGAAGGAGACCCGCAGCAACGTCTGCGACGCGGCGCTGACCGTCACGGACCCCGGCGGCGCCAGCGAGGCGAGCTGCGCGGCGAGCCGCGGTGTGCTGCCGGCGACGAGGCACGCGCCCTCGAGATCCCCCAGGCTCCCGTCGACGACAGGGCCGGTGTGGAGGCCGACGCTCACCTCGATCCGGACGCCCTGCGCAGCGCTCCGCTGGTCCTCGGCCTGGACGGCGCCGGCCATCGCCAGCGCCGCGCGGGCAGCGCGCTTGGCGTCGTCCTCCGCCGCGCTGGGATAGCCAAAGTAGATCAGCAGATCGTCGCCGAGCGCCGCGGCCACGTACCCCCCGTACCGGCGCCCGACATCGGCGCAGAGGGCGAGCGCCGAGCGCAAGGGGTCGTCCAGCGCCTCGACGTCGGCGGCCTGCGCGGCGGCCGCGCGCGCTCTCAGGTGACAGCAGAGCGCGGTCAGCTGCCGGCGCTCGCCGTCGAGCGCGGGCGGAGCGGCCCGCCTCCGTCGGTCGAGCGACGTGGCGACCGTCGCGGCCGAGGAGAGCGACCGCGTGTCCCCGCCGGACGAGGGGCCGCCGGCGCCGAGCATCGCCTCGCGCGACAAGCCGCGCAGGCTGCATGCCTCGAGCGCCTCGAAGAGCCCCCGGGCGGTGACGTCGCGCGCGCCTTCGTCCTTGCGGAGCGCGCGGGCGAGCAGGTCGCCCAGGGGGTGGCGCTCGAGCGCGGCGGGGATCGGGACGGGCTCGGGGCCGAGCAGCCGGTAGAAGATCTCGGCCTCCGTGCCGCCGTACACCGGCGTGCCGGTCAGGCACTCGAGAAACACGAGGCCCCACGAGAACAGATCCGCGCGCGGCGAAGGGTCGGCGCCGCGCCACTGCTCCGGCGCCCCGTAGCCCGGCGTCCCCAGCGCGTCGTGGCTGCCGGTCAGTCGCGTGGATCGTTCACTGTCGAGCGCGGCGCCGATCCCGAAGTCGAGCACCAGCGCGTTGCGGCGGGCGCCCGTGGGGATCACCATGATGTTGCTGGGCTTGAGGTCGCGGTGGACCACGCCCGCTGCGTGGGCGCAGGCGAGGGCGTCGAGCACCTGGAGCATCATGTGCCGCGCCTCGGAAGGCGCGAGCGCGCCCTCGCGCTCGAGCAGCGCGGCGAGGTTGTCGCCGGGCGCGAAGGCGAACGCTGTGTAGAGGGTCCCATCCTCGATCTGCCCCGCGTCGACGAGCTGGACGATGTTGGGGTGGTGAAGCTGGGCGCAGAGCCGCGTCTCGCGCAGGAAGCGCGCAACCCGCCTGTCGGTCTGCGCGGCGCCTCGCTGCTCGGCGAGGCGCAGGATCTTCAAGGCGATCGGCTGCCCGGTGGTGAGCTGGCGGGCCTTGTACACCACGCCGAAGCCGCCCTCGCCGAGCTTGGCCAGGATCTCGTAGCGCCCCGCGAACGTGGTGCCTGCCACGAGTGCTGCCCCGTCTGCAACGTAGCGCTGCATGCTCGATCTCCTGGTCGCTGGAGGCGCCTGGTCGCTGGAGGGATCGGGGCTCTCGGAGCGCACCGGCGCCTCTCCGTCAGGGCTCCTTGTCGGCGTCGAGCACCGCCAGGAGATCCGGATCGGCGTCGCCCCCGAGCAGGTCCATGACCTCGCGCACCCGCGAGAGCTCGCGGCGCAGCGTCCGGTGGTGGTTGCGGTTCTTGAGCAGCGGCTCCTGGCCGAGCAGCGTGAAGGCGTCGTCGCGGTTGCCCATCCGCTGCACCGCCGCGCCCAGGACCATGCCCCGGAAGGCGTCGGTCGCCTCGAGCGGGAGCGGGGCGCTGCCGCCCCGGCGTCGCTCGGCCTCGCTCACGAAGCTGAGCGCCGCCCGCCAGAGCAGCTTGACCAGCGCGCTCGGCTCGGCGTCGCCGTCGAAGGTGAGCGCGCGCTCGACGTGGCGCCGCTGGACCACGAGATCGCTGCCGAGGCCGCTCTGCCCCGCGAGCTGGAGCGCGTAGACGCGCCGGACGATGTTGTCGAGCTGCCGCAGGTTGCCCGGCCAGGGCGCGGACACGAGGAGCTTCATGGCCTCGGGCTCGAAGCGCGCCGTCCCCTTGCCGTCGGCCTCCCGATGGCGCCGGTTCAGCATGTAATCGGCCCAGCGCGGGAGCTCGTCGAGGCGCTCGGCGAGCGGGAGCAGCCGCACCGGCAGGACGTTGATGCGGTAGTACAGGTCCTCGCGGAAGCGGCCGGCGCGCACGGCGGCGCGCAGATCGGCGTTGGTGCCGACGAGGAGGCGCGCGTCGGCGCGGCGCTCCCCCGCCCCGTCATCGCCCAGCATCCGGTAGGCGCGCTCCTCGATGAAGCGCAGGAGGCCCGCCTGGGCCTTGAGCGAGAGCTTGTCGATCTCGTCGAGGAAGAGCGTGCCCTTCGCGGCGCGGGCGACCGCGCCTGGGTTGTCCTTGACCGCGCCGGTGAAGGCGCCCCGCTTCCAGCCGAACAGCTCGGCCATCTGCAGGTCCTCGGGCACGCCGAGGAGGTCCAGCGACTCGAAGGGCTGGCCCCGGCGCTGCGAGTGCTCGTGGCACCAGCGCGCGAGCCTGGATTTGCCGGCGCCGGTCGGGCCGGTGATCAGAATGGTGTCGTCCCTCGGGGCGAAGGCGCGGAGCAGCTCGACGAGGTGCGCGGTGCTCTGACCGACGACCGGGAGGAACTCGTCCGGGCTCGCCGGCTCGTCCGCGCGAAGCGGCAGCGCGCGGGCGGCGATGAACGCCCCGGCGATGCTGGCGAGGATCTCCAGCCCCTCGTAGCACTCCGCCCAGGGGAGCTCCCGTCCGACGGTCCCCCTGCAGCTCGCCTCGAGCGTGATCATGCCGTCGACGCTGCCGCCGGGCGCGCGCAGCGGGACGACATGGACGTGGGTCGCGTCGCGATCGAGCATGCGCTTGCGCGTCGCGTCGCCGGGCACGCCGGCCGCCTCCGACGGGTCGCGGAGCTCGATCGCCCCGTCCGGCATCCAGGAGCGGACCGATGCACGCTGGACGTCGATCGAGACCGAACAGCGGTGCTTTTCGATCCAGCTCCATACGCTGCCGGAGGTGAGATAGCCGGTGCCTTCGATGCGCGCGCCGCTCACGCGGTCGATGCCGAAGAGGCGCTGGTAGCTGCCCTCGGGGCGGAGGTGGACGACGCCGCGCAGGATCCGAGCGCGGCTGGCGAACGGACTTTCGGCGAGCACCTCCTCGACGCAGGCGAACATGGCCTGGAGGACCGCCGTGGCAGCTTCGTCAAAGTACGTGGCCGACACGAGGCGGGGGACGAGCGCGGTGAAGATCTCGTCACGGGATACGGTCACGATAGGGAGCAGGTAAGCAGGATAACGGGGGCGGGTCCAGGCGGAACGAACAGGCTGGCGTCTCCCGCGGACGCAGCGCGTCCGGGCGGGACGCGAGCCCTCTCCCTGCGCGCCGTCAAGAGCATGCCCGGCGCCGCCACGCACCCGCTCCCATCGCTTCTGATTCGCGATCGTGTCGTCGGCGGCCCGCACACGCTCGACGAAGAGCTCGGCACCGGCCGGGTCGTCCAGGTCGAGGCCGAGCCGAGCATCGAGGCGCAGTCTTGCAGCGGGACCGAGCGGAGGATTTCCGCGGCGGAGCGGAGGCGGCCGGCGGGACGCAGGCTCCGAGCGTACCAGACGACGCGGCGGAGGGCGCGGACGCGCGTGCCACCGCCCGCCTTCACGTCGCAGCGCACATTGGCTCGTTTCCGCACCACCCTGACGCAGTGGTAATAAACATTGTTCTCGTTCCGATTCGGTTCGCTAACCGTGTATGCGCAGTACAACGACGCGACGACCTGTGAGGCTATTCCACGATCAAGCCTATTATAGATGAGCAGAGCCATAGTGGGGCGCTTCGCAGGACTTAGGATCTCCAGGATTAGGAGCCAGCATCGCCCCAGCCCATTGCCGAACAAGCCGCTGCTCCCGGCCTCCGTCCAGCGCCGCGACGTGGCCGAGCTCGACCAGGTGGACGGCGACGGCCCCGAGCTCGCCGGCGCGGAGCGCCGAACAAAACCGGACCGAGCCAGGCGGCCGAGCTTGGGTGCAGCGCCAGGCGCGACGAGGAGTCCTCCTTTCGTGGGGCGCCGAGGAGCCACGACGCGATGCGCCCGACATCGGCCGTCTGGCGACGGGAGGCTGCGGGAGGCTCGCCGGCGACTTTGTTGGCGGCCGCACGCACGCGGCCGACCTGATCGCGTCTCACATCGTCATTGCAATTATACGCCGTCACGGTGTATGTTCGCATGTCAAGCGCAGCGGGGGCGGGAATCTGCCATCTGGACCGCGCGGGGGGGGGGGCAGAATGCTGCTCGATCTGTCTGGCTACACGCTTACCACGAAGGCGTACGAAGGCACCGAGACCATCCTGTACCGCGGCCGTCGGCGTGTTGACGGTGCGCCGGTCGCGGTCAAGCTGACCAGAAACGAGTACCCGACTGGAAGGGATTTTGCCCGGTTACGGCGCGAATTCTCGATTCTCCAGGAACTCCGAGATGTGCCGGGCGTGGTGCGCGCGTACGCGCTGGAGAAATGCGGGAGGGGCTTGGCGCTGGTCATGGAGGACCTCGGCGCCGCCTCGCTGCACGACCTGGAGAAGGCGCAGAGGCTCGGCGTCGAGGCGACCTTGAAGATCGCGATTTCAGTCGCGGATACGCTGGATCTGCTCCACCGGCACGAGGTCATCCACAAGGATATCAAGCCGCACAACATCATGATCGACAAGGCGACATACGAGCCCCGCCTCATCGATTTCGGCATTTCTGCGCGCATCTCGCGGGAGACCCCGAGCGCGCTCCCCCCCGCGTCGCTGGAAGGGACGCTGGCGTATCTATCGCCGGAGCAGACGGGGCGCATGAACCGGACCGTCGACCTGCGCGCCGACCTCTATGCGCTGGGCGTGACGCTGTACGAGATGCTGGCGGGGGCGTTGCCCTTTCCAGCGGCGGACCCGATGGAGCTCATCCATAGCCATATCGCGCGCACGCCGACGCCGCCGCATGAGCTTTCGAAGGATGTGCCTCGGGCCCTGTCCGACGTGGTGATGAAGCTCCTGGCGAAGACGCCGGAGGAGCGTTACCAGAGCGCCCGGGGGCTCAAGGCCGACCTCTCTCGGTGTCTAGCGTCATGGTCGTCGACGCGGCAGATTGAGCTGTTTACCCTGGGCCAGAAGGACATGACGGGTGAGCTCCGCATCCCGCAGAAGCTTTATGGTCGCGAGCGGGACGTCGAGGCCCTCATGTCAGCCTTCGAGCGTGTCCGGAAGGGTGCGACGGAGCTGATCCTGATCTCGGGCTACTCTGGTATCGGCAAATCGGCGCTGGTAAACGAGCTCTACAAACCCATCGCCCGCCGGGGGGGCGCCTTCATTCGCGGGAAATTCGATCCGATCAGCCGGGATACCCCGCTCGCGGCGGTGGCGTACGCGCTCCGCGAGCTCATCCGGCAGATCCTGATCGAGCCGGCCTCCGCGCTCGATGCCTGGAGGACTGCGATTCAGGACGCAGTGGTCCCGAATGGGCGTCTCTTATTCGACCTCGTCCCGGAGCTCGAGCTCGTGCTCGGCCCCCAGCCCGAGGTGCCGGTGCTGGGGCCGACCGAGTCTCGTAATCGCTTCGAGCTCTTGGTGCAGCGGTTCGTGCGCGTCTTCGCGACCTCCGAGCGCCCCCTGGCCCTCTTCCTCGACGACCTGCAATGGGCCGATCTCGCGTCGCTCCGGCTGCTTGGCCTGCTGCTCAGCGATCCGGAGAGCAAGCATCTCCTGATTCTGGGCGCTTACCGAGACAACGAGGTGGACGCGGCGCACCCCTTGGTATCCACGCTGGACGATGTCCGGAAGGCGGGCGTGAAGCTCACCGAGATCACGCTTCGCCCCCTGGATCTGCCGACGGTAACGCGGCTTGTCGAAGATACGCTTGGGAAAGGCGGGCGCGAGATCGAAGCGCTCTCCGCGCTGATCTTCAACAAGACGCAGGGCAACCCGTTCTATTTGGGCCAGTTCTTGCGTACGCTCCACGAAGAACGGCTGCTCCGGTTCGACGCGGTCTCCTCCGCCTTCACCTGGGATCTCGGGCGCATTCGGGAGGCAATGATCACGGATAACGTGGTCGACCTCATGCTGGGCAGGCTGCACCGGCTCGCACCCCGGACGCAGGGTGTCCTCTCGCTCGCGGCGTGTATCGGTCATGCCTTCGATCTTTGCGCGCTCTCGAGCATTCATCGCGAATCGCCTGCCGATACAGCGCGTGACCTCTGGGAAGCGCTGCGTGAGGGGCTCGTCCTGCCGGTAGACGGCGATTATCGCTTTCTCGACGCGAGCGGGGGCATCGAGGCAGGCTCGGACACGGCCGATTTCCGGATCTCCTACAGATTCCTTCACGATCGGGTGCGGGAGGCCGCCTATGCGCTCATCCCGGAGGGGCGCAAGGAAGAGATTCACCTCTCGATTGGGCGGCTCCTCTACGCGCGGAGCGGAGAGCCGCCGCGCGACGAGGACTTGTTCGAGATCGTGCGGCACCATCACCTGGGCGCGCGCGGGATCAGCGACGAGGTCGAGCGGCTCTCGGCGGCGCGTCTTTACCTGCGCGCCGGCAGGAAGGCCCAGGCAAGGGCGGCCTATCAGGCCGCGGCAGAGAACTTCACCGCTGGCATCCGTCTTCTGGGCTGCGACGGCTGGGAGCGCGACTACGAGCTCTGCTTTGGCCTCCACATCGAGGGTGCGGAGTGCGGGTACCTGAGCGGCGCGATCGAGCAGGCGGAGGCGCTGCTGGGCGTGCTCATGCAGCGCGATCTGTCGAGCTTGGAGCGGGTGCGCATTTATAACCTGCGCGTGATTCTGTACACGACGCGCGGTAAGCATACCGAGGCGGTAAAGGCGGGGCTCGCTGGTCTTGCTGGCCTCGGTGTCGCCCTGCCCGAGACGCAGGCCGAGCGGCAGGCCGCCTTCGCCAGCGGGCTCGCGGAGGCCGCCGCGGCCCTCGATGGCCGCCGCATTGAGGATCTCGTCCACGCGCGGGTGCTCGATGATCCCGAGCAAATAGCGGTGCAACAGCTCATCGGCACCATATTGGGACCGGCCTTTATCGTGGCGCCAGAGCTCTTCGGGGTGGCCGCGCTCAAGCTCGCCAGCATCTCCCTCAAGCACGGTCATTCGGACGTGTCTGCGTACGGCTATGTGACCTATGGCTTCTTACTCGCGACCCTCCTGGGTCGGCCGTTGGAGGGTCACGCGTTCGGCAAGCTCGCGTTCGCTCTCGCCGAGAAGCTCCCCAACGCGGGCCTTGTCGCCAAGCTGACTGCTGGCTTGGGCAGTTCCCTCTACGTCTGCGAGCCGCTCCGCGCCGCGGTCCCCTATTTTGAGACCGGGTGCCGGGCTGGGCTTTCGTGCGGCGACTTTCTCAGCGCCTCTTACAATGCTTTGTTCACGCCCCTGACCAAGCTCGCCGCGGGCTATCTGCTCGGCGAGATCCGTGACGACATAGAGAAGTTCCTCGTGCTCATGCAGCGCACCCGGGAGGTGATAGGCATCGCGACGCTGACCATCATGAAGCAGACGATCGCGAACCTGGAGGGGCGGACGCGCAGCCGGAGCAGCCTGAGCGACGACAGTTTCGACGAAGACCGCTTCCTGGCGGAGCTGGATGAGACGGATAGCGGCGCCATCCTCTTTCGCTATCATGTGTTCAAGGTGGAGCTCCATTGCTTCCACGGCGAGCACAAAGCCGCGCTCGCCGCGGCGGAGAAGGCCGAGCACGCGAGCGCCAGTGCGGCCGGAACGTACCACACGGTTCGGCTCCGCTTTGTTGCCTGCCTGTCGCTCCTCGCGCTCCCCGCCGCCGAAACGGCCGAAGAGGAGCAGCGCCGCGAGGCGGCCATCGCCGGCCACCGGGACAAGATCGCGAGCGTTGCGGCGCACTCCCCCAAGAACTTCCAGCACCAGCTCCTCTTGCTCGACGCCGAGATCGCGCGCCGGGCAGGCAAATGCGGCGAGGCCATGGACCTCTATGACCAGGCGATCGCCCTGGCCAGGGAGAATGAGTTTGCGCAGGACGAGGCCCTGGCCAACGAGCTGTGCGCGAAGATGTATGTGGCTATCGGGAGAGCCAAGGCAGCGCGCGGCTACATGGTCGACGCGTACCTTGGATACCTGCATTGGGGAGCGCTGGCCAAAGCGGAGGATATCGAGAGAGACCACGGGCACCTCTTGTCTGCGCTGAAGGCCGGCAAAGGGCGTCGCGCGACGACCTCGCGCTCCTCCAGCAGCGCGACGGCGGGCACGACGATCCTGGGTCACACGCTCGCCGGCAACCTGCGGGACGCGGCGCTGATCGTCCGGGCCGCGCAAGCCATCGCCGGCGAGACCACGCTGCCGAAGGTCATCGAGCGGCTCTCGAGCATCGTGCTGGAGAGCGCCGGTGCGGATCGAGGAGCGCTCCTCCTGGATAGGGAGGGGCGGCTATTTGTGGAGGCAATCTTCGGTGTGGACCCCGAGGTGCTCGAGATCGGGCTCGACGCAGCGCTCGAAAGCCGCGCCGATCTCGCGCAGAGCGTGGCGCTGTTCGTCGCGCGCACCTCCGAGGCGGTGGTCCTCGGTGATCCCGGCGAGGACGGGCGGTTCGCGGCGGATCCGCACATCGCCGCGGGCCACACAAGATCCATTCTTTGCCTGCCCCTTCTCTACCAAGATCGACTGACGGGTCTGCTCTATTTGGAGAACAAGAAAGCGTCGTCCGCGTTCGACGAAGCCCGCGTGGAGGTGCTCGAGCTCGTCTGCTCGCAGGCCGCGATAGCGATAGAAAATGCGCGTCTGGTGGCCGATGTCCATGCGGCCAATGAAAAGGTGCGGCGCGCGAACGAGCAACTCGAGGCCGAGGTGTCCCAGCGAACCGAGGAGCTCCGCGTCTCCAATCAAGAGCTTTGCACGGCAAACCAGCGCCTGGAGCTGGAGCTGGTGCAGCGTGAGGAGGCGGAGCGCGAGCGAGCGGCGCTGAAGGAGCAGGTGATCGAGGCGCAGCGGGCGAGGCTGTGGGAGATGTCGACGCCGCTGATCCCGATTACGGAGCGAATCATGGTGATGCCGTTGATCGGCACGGTGGACGCGGAGCGGGCGGCGCAGGTGCTGGAGGTGGCGCTCTCAGGAGCGACGCGGCATCAGGCGCGGGTCGTGATTCTGGACGTCACTGGGATATCGCAGATAGACACGCACGTGATCCGGACGCTGCTCGACTGTGCGACTGCGCTGCGCTTGCTCGGAACGCAGGCGGTGCTCACCGGCATCCGCTCGGAGGTGGCGCAGACGATGGTGAAAATTGGCGCTGACCTCGGCGCGATCACCACGAAGAGCACGCTGCAAAACGGTATCGCTTACGCGCTCAAGCTCTCCGGCGAGCTTGTCGGAGGTCGCACGCACGCGCCGAGCTGACTCTGTGCGACGGCCCGGCGTCGCGCGCGCGACGCTGCGCTACGTCGTCGAGCCTCTGTTCAAGTGCTTGGGGCTCAGGTCGAGGATGCGACGACGCGAACAGGCGCGCACGAACGCGCGGATCCGCTCTGCGCCTGCTCGCCCGTCGCGGGCGGCGCATCACGCGATGATCATGTGCCTCGTGTGCCGGCGCCCGATGGCCCTGGCGCCGGCGCAGCGCTCTCGAGACCCGCACGCCCGGCCGCGACGGCGGCCGGAGGTGGCATCTGGGGCTCGAACGCCTGGGGATCGGCCATGTAGGCCCGGAAATGCCGGAGCACCTGGCTGATGTGCCAGCCGTCCGCACCACGACGAGAACCGGAGCAGCTGGCGGAGGATGGGCCCGGGGAGCGCATTGCCCGTCCGCTTCGTCCGGGTGAAGATCGGATCGCGCCCCTCCTTGAGGCCGCGCGCCCTGCCAGCGAGCTCGTGCGCAAGCGCGACAGCGCTCTTGCAGTCGGCGCGCTCCACCTTGACGCCGGACAGATCTCTGTCGGCCTCGATCGCCGTGATGAAGAAGACGTCGACCGTTCGACGTGGCACCGCGCGGTCCGCGACGAAGCGGGTGTTCATATCGGGCATCTCGTGGAGCGCGTGCGCCACGGCGCGCCCTACGATTGCACCCCGTCGGCAACCATGTCGCGCCCGGGAGCGTGGGACCGCCGCTCTCCTTGGCGCGCTACATTCGAATCAGCGGCTGTCCCGCGAGCGCCATGAGGAAGAGCCCCAGCGCGACGGCGCCGTAGAGGACGCCGAACGCGATGACCCATCGCACCGCCCGCCGCGTGCGCGACGCCGACCCCGACGCCCGCGCCGACAGCCAGTATCCGAACAGCGGGACGGCTTGCAGCCCGTGCATCCCGAAGAAGTGCGCCGTGCGCAGGTCGCCGCCTCGCGTGCTCCAGTTGACGATGGGGAGCCCAGGCCCGCCGTCCGCGACGCCGACGCTGTGCGCGCTCTGCGTCGACATGAAGGCGCCTTCCGCGCAAGCCAGCAGGAACACGAGGAGACCCAGCCGGATGCCCCAGAGATAGGGCACTGGCAGCGAAGGTCGCGTCGTCCAGAACCTGGACGCGAGGTACGCCGCGAGCCCCGTGTTCACCAGGATGGCGATGCCCATGAGCGCGAACACCGCCCCGTCAAACAGCGACGATTGGTTGAAGTGCGACGCCACGCCCCGCGCCGCCTGCATGGCGATCGCGATCATCTCGAAGCTCACCAGCGCCACCGTGCCCCAGACGACGGCCCGCCGGCCTCTCGGCGGGAGCGCGACGTCGCCGACGAGCCAGTTGATCGTCAGGAGATAGATGGCGATCGAGGCGGCGAATTTCGCCGGCTTGATCCAGGGGTTCACCCCCAGCACGAGGCGCGCGTCCAGCGGGGCGACGCCGAGCAGCAGGACGAGCAGCGCGACGTGGACGGCGGCCGCCGTGAACAGGACAGGGCTTCGCCGGAGGAGCTCCTCGATCGAGCGAGGGAGCTCACGCGATGTGTGCAGCGATCGCGCGCTCATCTCAGGCCTCCTCGACGCGGCGCCTCGCCGAGATCCCGCCGTGGGCGCGCGCCGAGCGCTCGGCCACGGCGCGGACGGCGAGGTAGAGCGAGAACCCCATCGGGCCGAGCATGAGCGTCAGATAGAGCACGGGGGCCATGAGCCAGGGCGAGATCTCACGATCGCGGCTGTCGAGGTACACCCACCGGCCCACGAAGAGATCGAAGGCGAGGAAGTGAACCCAGCCGATCGTGGCGCCGGCCGGCGAGCCGAGCAGCGAGGCGACCGCCGCGAGGCTCGGTCGGTTGACGATCGGCAGCACCTCGCCGATGGCCGGGAGGACGAGCGCCGTATAGAGCAGCGCGGGCGCGAGGATCACGAGCGGCGACTCCATGATCCGCCGCGTCCAGCGAGCGCGGGGCAGAAAGATCATCAAGGCCCAGAACGGCAGCACGAGGAAGCTACTCAGACCAAAGACTCGATCCATCACATCCTCCATCGACGGTGGAACGTAACGATGAAACAGTTAGTAACGGTGTTAACTTTACGAGAAAAAAAGAGAGCGGTCAGGGGCGCAGGCCTCGAACCATCATCTTCATGGCGATCTCCATGGTCCGATCGACGGCCTCGGCCGTGAAGCGGCCGCGGTCGGCCAGGCCGAGGGCGGTGATCCCGTGGACCAGGGCCCAGACCACCTGGCTGTGGCGCTCCACGTCACCGCGCTGCATCGCGCCGGCATCCATCGCGGACGCGACCGCTTTTTGCAGCACGTTGAACGACTCGACCATCGGCTGCTGCTGCTCCTTGCGCTGGTCGAAGATGAGGTCGAACCGCTGCATGAACATCAGCCGATAGTGCACCGGGTTCTGCATGCCGAACTGGACGTACGCGGCGCCGAGCGCCTCGATCCGCTCGAGCGGGTCCGCTGTGCTCTCGGCGGCCGCGACGAGCGCCCGCTGGAATTCGGTGAAGCCCTCGAGGACGATGGCGAACAGGAGATCGTCCTTGTCCTCGTAATAGCGGTAGATCGTCGTCGCCGAGTAGCCGATGCGCTCGGCCACCTGGCGCATCGAGAACGCCTCGTATCCCTGCTCCAGGAACAGCTCGCCCGCCGCCGCCAGGATCGCGCCCCGCAGGTTCTCTTTCTGCTGCTCGCGGCGCTGCAAGCTCGACGCCTGCAGGCGCTCCGCCTGGGTCGTGCCGCCGGTCTTCGTGGTCTTCACGCGCGTGCTCGCCATGTCCGTGTCGTCTGGCTGCTGGGCGGCGCCGGCGCTCCCGTCGTCTCCCGATCGTAACAGTGTTACTTTGTATAACATCGAAACCATAGGCCGTCAAGACAAGGGCGTCGATGGGCCTCCTCGAGGCCGGCCTGCCTGGCGGGACCTCTCGGCGCCGCGCGCCGCGCTCCGCCGAAGGGAGCGCGGGACCTCCGCGCGCCGCACCTTGGAAGAAGCCGGGCGACGCTGACGCGACCGGAGGCTCCACGATGAGCCCTGGCGTTCGCCTCGCGATCGCTCTAGCTTCGCGCGCCCGCAGTCCCTGTCCGGATCGCCGGCGCACGACACGAGGAGAGAACCCCCATGCGCGTCTACATCATCGGCGCGGGCCCGGGCGACCCCGGGCTCATCACGGTGCGAGGCGCCGAGCTCGTCGCCCGCTGCCCTGTCGTCATGTACACGGGCTCCCTCGTCCCGCGGGAGGTCGTGGCGACCGCGCGGCCGGACGCCCGGGTCATCGACTCCTCCGGCATGACGCTCGACCAGATCGTGGAGGTCTTCGTCGAGGCCAGGGAGGCGGGGCACGACGTGGCGCGCGTGCACACGGGCGATCCGGTCCTGTTCGGGTCGACCGCCGAGCAGATGCGCCGGATGGATGAGCTCGGGATTCCCTACGAGATCATCCCCGGCGTCTCGTCGTTCACCGCGGCGGCGGCGGCGCTCGGGCGCGAGCTCACGCTGCCCGAGCTGTCGCAGACCGTGATCCTGACGCGCGCCGAGGGGCGCACGCCGGTGCCGCCGGCCGAGCGCCTCGAGGAGCTCGCGCGCCACCAGGCGACGCTGTGCCTGTTCCTGAGCATCACCCTGCTCAGGGACGTGACCGAGGCGCTCATCCCTTCCTACGGCGCCGACTGCCCGGTCGCGGTCGTGCACAAGGCGAGCTGCCCGGATCAGAAGATCGTGACCGGCACGCTCGCGGACATCCGTGAGAAGGTGCGCGCCGAGGGGATCAAGAGCCAGTCGATGATCCTCGTCGGCCGCGTGCTCACGTCAACGGACTTCGCCGACTCGCGGCTCTATGATCCGGAGTTCAGCCACCGGTTCCGCAAGGCCGAGAAGAAGCCCCGCGATCCGCGCCCGGCCGAGGAAGGCTCGTGAGCGCCGACCAGGGCGCCGGCTCCAGCGCGGCGGCGGCAGGTCGAAAGGGGCTCGTCGTCGTCTACACCGGCCACGGCAAGGGCAAGACGACGGCCGCGCTCGGGATGGTGTTCCGGGCGCTCGGCCGGGGCATGCGCGTCGCCGTGGTGCAGTTCATCAAGGGCAAGTGGAAGACGGGAGAGCGCCTGTTTGCCGAGACGCTCCCCGGCCTCACCTTCCTCGTGATGGGGCGCGGCTTCACCTGGGAGAGCGACGACCTGTCGCGCGACAAGGCGGCGGCGCGCGCGGCCTTCCAGGAGGCCGCGGCCCTCATCGCGGGCGGCGAGCAGGACATCGTGGTGCTCGACGAGATCACGTATGCGCTCCACTACGGCTTCGTCGCCGAGGACGAGCTCCTCGCGGCGCTGCGCGCGAGGCCCGCGCACGTACACGTGGTGATCACCGGCAGGAACGCACCCGACGCGCTCGTCGCGCTCGCCGACCTCGTGACGGAGATGCGATCGGTGAAGCACCCGTTCGAGCAGGGCCTGAAGGCCCAGATCGGAGTCGATTTCTGATGTCGCGGGCCATCCCCCGGCTCGTCGTGGCCGGCACCGCGAGCGGCGTCGGCAAGACGACCGCCACGGTGGCGATCGCGCGCGCGCTCCGCGCCCGCGGCCTCAAGGTCGCGCTGTTCAAGTGCGGCCCCGACTACCTGGATCCGACCTACCACGCGCGCGCCGTCGCCGGGACGTCGCACAACCTCGACGGCTGGATGATGGGCCGGGAGGCGGTCCTGTCGACGTTCGCGGCGGAGGCCGCGGGCGCCGACGTCGCGCTGATCGAGGGGGTGATGGGGTTGTTCGACGGCGCGAGCCCCACCGGCGAGGAGGGCTCGACGGCCGAGATCGCGAAGTGGCTCGAGGCGCCGGTCGCGCTGGTCGTCGACGCGTCCGGCATGGCCCGCAGCGTCGCGGCGCTGGTGCAGGGCTTCGCGGGGTTCGACCCGGCGCTGCGCGTCGCCGCGGTGGTGTGCAACCAGGTCGGCAGCCGGGGCCACCTCGACATCCTTCGGCAGGCGCAGCGCTCGCCGCCCGTGCTCGGCGGCCTGCCGCGAGATGAGGCGCAGAGCTTCCCCGAGCGGCACCTCGGCCTGCGGACGGCCGACGAGGCCGCGCTGCCGGAGGCGCGCTTCGACCACTGGGGCGCGCAGGCCGAGGCGTGGATCGGGCTCGACGCGCTGCTCGCGATCGCGCGCTCGGCGCCGGCCTTGCCGGAGGTGGCGGCGCCCGCGGCGGCAGCGCCCGCGGCGGCAGCGCCCGCGGCGGCGACGACAGCAGCGGCCGGCGAGGCCCGCGCCGGGGCAGAGCGGCCCCGGGCGCGCCTCGGCGTAGCGTTCGACGAGGCCTTCCACTTCTATTACGCGGACAACCTGCGCCGCCTCGAGGCAGCGGGGGCCGAGCTCGTGCGGTTCTCGCCGATCCGCGACGCGCGCCTGCCCGACGTCGACGGGCTCTACCTGGGCGGCGGCTACCCCGAGGCGCACGCGGAGCGCCTGGCCGCGAACGCCGCGCTGCGCGCCGAGATCCGCGCGTTCGCCGAGCGCGGGGGGCCGATCTACGCCGAGTGCGGCGGGCTCATGTACCTGACCGAGGCGATCCGCACGCTCGACGGGCGCGCGCACCCCATGGTCGGGCTCGTGCCGGCGGAGGCCGTGATGTGCGAGAAGCTGCAGGCGCTCGGCTACGTGGAGGTCGAGACGCAGGCGCGCACGATCCTGGGCGGCGCCGGGCTCCGCTTCCGCGGGCACCAGTTCCGCTATTCGGAGCTCCGCCCCGCGCGGCCCGCGGAGGCGCCCGCGCCGCCGGAGCCGCCGCCCACGCCCGCCGCGCAGGCATCGCCGCCCGCGGACGCGCCGCCGCCCGCGGACGCGCCGCCGCCGGCTGGCGCACCGCCGCCCGCGAAGGCATCGCCGCCCGCGAACGCATCGCCGCCCGCGAACGCACCGCCGCCCGCGCCCCCCGAGCCGGCGCCCTTGCCGATCGAGCACGCCTACTCCGTGCGGCGCCGGCGCGGCGGCCAGGTCGCGCGCGAGGGGTACCGGGCACAGAGCGTCCTCGCCTCGTACGTGCACGCGCACTGGGCCTCGAACCCGCTCGTCCCCGAGGGGCTCGTCGCGAGCGCCGCCGCGCACCGGAAGGAGCAGGGGCGATGAACGGCGCGCCCACCGCGCCGCGGCGGGTCGCCCTCGTCGGCGGCGGCGTGCGCTCCGGCAAGAGCGCCTTCGCGCTCTCGCTCGGCCGCTCCCTCGGCGCGCGCCGCGCCTTCATCGCGACCGCCGAGCCGTTCGACGACGAGATGAGGGCGCGCATCGCCGCCCACATCCGCGAGCGCGGCGACGAGTTCGCCACCGTCGAGGAGCCGGTCGCGCTCCCGGAGCGGATCGCGTCGCTCTCCGGCGTCGACGTCGTCGTCGTCGACTGCCTCACCCTCTGGCTGTCGAACCTGCTGCTCCGCGACCAGACCGAGGGCCAGATCCTCGAGCGCATCGAGGCGCTCGCCGCCGCCGTCGAGTCGGCGCGGCCCCACGTCGTCCTCGTCTCGAACGAGGTGGGCATGGGCGTGGTCCCCGAGAGCCCGCTCGGCCGGATGTTCCGCGACATGGCCGGGCGCGCGCACCAGCGGCTCAACCGCTCGGCCGGCGAGCTCTACGTGGCCGTGATGGGCGCGATCCTGCGCCTGCGCCCCGGCCCGGTCGCCGTCATGGACGAGGGCGCGCGATGACCGCCGCCGCCGCGCTGCTCGTGGCCGTGGCGCTCGACCTCGCCTGCGGCGAGCCGCCCGCGCGCGTCCACCCGGTCGTGTGGATGGGCGCCGCGATCAACGCCCTGAAGCGCCGCGCGCCCGCGGGCGGCCGCGCGGCCGAGCTCCTCTGGGGCGCGCTCATGGCCCTCGCCGTGCCCTCCCTCTTCGCCGCCCTGGGCGCCGGGATCGCGGCGCTGCTCGCCCCGCACCCGGTGTTCCGGTTCACTTTGTTAGGATTCTTTCTGAAGCCCACCTTCGCCCTCGGCGCGCTGCGCGACGCGGCGCTCGGCGTGCGCGACGCGCTCGCGGCCGGCGACGTCCCCGCGGGGCGCGGCGCCCTGCGGAGCCTCTGCAGCCGCGACCCGTCGGAGCTCGACGAGCCCGCGCTCGTCGCCGCGTCGATCGAGTCGGTCGCGGAGAACGCGTCGGACAGCTTCGTCGCGCCGCTCTTCTACTTCGCCCTCTTCGGCCTGCCGGGCGCGCTCTTCTACCGCGCGGTGAACACGCTCGACGCGATGGTAGGCTATCACGGCCGCTACGAGTACCTCGGCAAGGCGTCGGCGCGGCTCGACGACGCGCTGAACTTCGTGCCGGCGCGGCTCACCGCGCTCCTCTTGCTCGCCGCCGGGTGGCTCCGCGGCGCCGACGCGCGCCGCGGCCTCGCCGTGCTCCTCCGCGACGGCGGCCGCACCGAGAGCCCGAACGCCGGCCGGCCGATGGCGGCGATGGCCGGGCTGCTCCGGGTCGAGCTCGAGAAGCGCGGCCACTACCGCCTCGGCGACGCGGTGGAGCCGCTCCGGCGGGAGCTCATCGACGAGGCCTGCCGCATCGTGGTGCTCGCGGCGCTGCTCTTCGCCGCGGTCCTGGGGGTCGCGCTCGCAGCCGCGTCCCTCGGGGAGGATCCCTGGCGATGAGCGCGCTCACGGTGATGGTGCAGGGCACCGCTTCCTCGGTCGGCAAGAGCCTCTTGTGCACGGCGCTCTGCCGGATGTTCCAGCGGCGGGGCCTGCGGGTCGCGCCGTTCAAGTCGCAGAACATGGCGCTGAACTCGTTCGCGACCCTGGACGGCGGCGAGATAGGCCGGGCGCAGGCGGTGCAGGCCGAGGCGGCGCGCGTCGCGCCCACGGTCGACATGAACCCGATCCTGCTCAAGCCGGAGGGGGACTCGCGCTCGCAGGTGGTCGTCCTCGGCAAGCCGATCGGGAGCCTCCACGCGCGCGACTACTTCGCTTCCCGGGGGGAGCTCAAGGACATCATCGCCCGCTCGCTCGGGCGGCTGCGCGAGGCGCACGACGTCGTGGTGATCGAGGGGGCGGGCAGCCCGGCGGAGATCAACCTGAAGGACCGCGACATCGTGAACATGCATGTCGCGCGCGTGGCCGACGCGCCGGTGCTCCTCGCCGGCGACATCGACCGCGGCGGGGTGTTCGCGGCGCTGGTCGGGACGATGGCGCTGCTCGAGCCCGACGAGCGGGCGCGCGTGGCCGCCTTCGTGATCAACAAGTTCCGCGGCGACCTCGAGCTGCTCGAGCCGGGGCTCGAGATGCTCACCGCGCGCACGGGGGTGCCGGTGCTCGGCGTGGTGCCGTATCTGAAGCAGCTGCGCATCGCGGACGAGGACTCGGTGGCGCTGGAGGGCCGGCGCCGGCGGGGGCCGGCGGGCCCCGGGCAGCTCGATATAGCGGTGGTCCGGCTGCCGCGGATCTCGAATTACGACGACGTGGAGCCGCTGGAGCACGAGCGGGGCGTGGTGGTTCGGTTCATCGAGCGGCCGGAAGAGATCGACGGCGCGGACCTCGTGGTGCTCCCCGGGACGAAGAGCACGATGGCCGATCTCGCGTGGCTGCGCGCGAGCGGCCTGGCGGAGGCGGTGGCGGCGCGCGCCCGGCAGGGCGGGTGGACGCTCGGGATCTGCGGCGGCTGCCAGATGCTCGGCGGGGCGATCGAGGACCCGGAAGGCGTCGAGTCGGCCGAGCCGTCAGCGCGGGGGCTCGGGCTGCTCGACGTGTGGACGCGATTCGAGCGGACCAAGACGACAGCGCAGGTCCGGGCGCGGATCGCGGGCGACTCGTTCCTGGGCGCGGCGGGCGCGGGAGAGGGGGAGCTGACCGGCTACGAGATCCACATGGGCCAGGTGGAGCGGCTGGGCGGCGCGCGCGCGGCGTTCGCGATCGGGTCGAGGAGCGGCCGGGCCGAGGCGGCGCTCGACGGGGCCGTGTCGGCGGACGGCGCCGTGGTGGGCACGATGATCCACGGGATCTTCGAGAACGACGGGCTCAGGCGCTCGCTGCTCGCGGCCCTGCGCGCGCGGAGGGGGCTCCCCGCGACGGCGGGCGAGCCGGCGATCCCGAGCCGTCACGACGAGTACGACCGGCTCGCCACGGCGGTCGAGGCGAGCCTCGATCGCGCGCTGCTCGACCGCATCGTGGGCCTGGACGCGCGGGCCCGGAACGCCGCCGACGCGCGGTGAGCGGCGGGGCGGGCTGACCAGAGGCCCGCTCGAGCCCGCGGCGAGCACGGCAGGCGCGTTCGAGCCCATGGCGAGCACGGCGCGCACTCCGCACCTCGGGCGCGGCTTCACCCGGCCAGGAAGACGACATGAAGTTCGAGCCCGGCCCCCTCACCGGGCTTGAGCTCACACAAGCTTCTTCGGACATCACCCCCGCGCGGCGGGATCTGCCCGGAGCGTTCTCCTCCCCTCGCCTCCCTGCGGGAGGATGGCCCGGGACAGCGGTTCTTCGACGGGCTCGGGGCTCGCCCGGCGTTACCAGCGCGCGCTGTAGCAGGCGCCGCTGCCGGACGCGGCGTCGTTGGCGTTGTCGCCGCCGACGCCGGTGGCGCTGCTGTCCTCACCGGCCGCGGCGACCACCAGGGTCGTGCCCGAGAGGACCAGCCGCGCTCCGAAGGCGTCGGACGCCCCGGTGTTCTCCGCCTTGATGTACGAGGCCTGCGCCCAGGCCCCGCCGGAGCGCTCGAACAGGTACGCTGCCCCGCTGCCGGAAGCGCTGTTGTCGGACTCGACGCCGCCCCAGCCCGCGGCGCTGCTGTCCTCGCCGGACGCGCCCACCGCGAGGAAGTCCCCGTCGATCGAGACCGAGGCCCCGAACGCGTCGCCGCCCTCCGCGTTCGAGGCCTTGAGGTAGGCCTGCTGCGTCCACGCGGCCCCGCTGCGCGTGAACACGTAGACGGCGCCGCTGCCGGCAGCGCTGTTGTCCGCCTGCGCGCCGTTCACGCCCCTGGCGCTGCTCGCCTCGCCTGTCGCGCCCACGGCGAGCGTGTTTCCGGAGAGCGCCACGCTGGCGCCGAACACGTCGTTCGCGCCCGTGTTCGACGCCTTGAGGTACGCCTGCTGGGTCCAGGTCGTCCCGCTGCGCGTGAACACGTAGACGGCGCCGCTGCCGGCAGCGCTGTTGTCCGCCTGCGCGCCGTTCACGCCCGTGGCGCTGCTCGCCTCGCCTGTCGCGCCCACGGCGACAGTGTTCCCCGAGATCGCGACGCTCGAGCCGAACAGGTCGCCCGCGCCGGTGTTCGACGGCTTGAGGTACGCCTGCTGGGCCCAGGTCGCCCCGGTGCGCACGAAGACATAGGCGGCGCCCGCCTGCGACGCCCCGTTGTTCGTCTGCGCGCCGTTCACGGTGGTGGTGGCGCTGTCCTCGGTGGGCGCGCCCACGACGAGCGTGTCCCCGTCGAGCCCCACCGCGTGGCCGAACAGGTCCTGCGCCTCGGTGTTGGACGCCTTGAGGTAGGCCTGCTGGGACCAGGTCGCGCCGCTGCGCACGAAGACGTAGACAGCGCCGGAGTTCGGCGCTGTGTTGCTCCCCTGGTTGCCGTTCACGCCGGTGGCGCCGCTGTCCTCTCCCCGCGCGGAGACAGCCAGGGTGTCCCCCGAGAGCGCGAGGCTGTAACCGAAGTCGTCGTTCGGATCGGAGGTGGACGGCTTCAGGTACGCCTGCTGGGCCCAGGCGCCGCCTTCCCGCGCGAAGACGTACACCGCGCCGGAGTTCTTCGAGTTGTCGGCCTGGTCCCCGTTGACCCCGGTCGCGGCGCTGTCCTCGCCGAGCGCGGAGACGGCGAGCGTGTCGCCGTCGAGCGCGACAGCGTAGCCGAACTGGTCGCCCGCCTCCGTGTTGGAGGCCTTGAGGTACACCGAGGTGAGCGCGCCGCGGAGGACCACCACGCCATAGGTCGTCGCGTCCCCGCTCGGCGCGGTGACCTCGACGGTGATCGCCGTGGCGCCGCCCTCGGCGAGCGAGATCGGCGACGAGGCGCTCCCGGAGGCGACGCGGGTCCCGTTGACCTCGATCGTGGCGCCCGGGGCCGACGCCGTCGGCGTGACGGTGATCGACGCGATGTGCTCCGCGACGGAAAGGACATACAGCGCCGTGGCAGGATCGAAGTCCGGGCTCAGGCTCCCGTTCGAGACCGAGAGGCCGGAGAGGCGCGCGTCCGTGCTCACGCAGGCGCCCGCGACGCACGCCTCGGCCGCGCTGCATGTCGAGCCTGCGCTGGCCCCTGCGCAGTCGCCGGTCGCGCCGCAGTAGGTCGCGTCGGTCGAGGGGTCGACGCAGGCGCCGCCGCAGGCGACGAGGGGCAGCGCGCAGGAGGCCTCGCACGCTCCCTCGCTGCAGATCTCGCCGGCGCCGCAGGCCGAGCCCGCGCTGTCTCCGGTGCAGTCGCCGGTCGCACCGCAATGGTCGCGATCGGTGTCCGGGTCGATGCACTTGCCGTCGCACGCGACGAGCCCGCTCTGACACGAAAGCTCGCACGCGCCGGAGCCGTTGCAGATCTCGCCGGCCGAGCACGCGACACCCGCGCTGTCTCCGGTGCAGTCGCCGGTCGCACCGCAATGGTCGCGATCGGTGTCCGGGTCGATGCACTTGCCGTCGCACGCGACGAGCCCGCTCTGACACGACAGCTCGCACGCGCCGGAGCCGTTGCAGATCTCGCCGGCCGAGCAGGCGACGCCCGCGCTGTCTCCGGTGCAGTCGCCCGTCGCGCCGCAATGGTCGCGATCGGTGTCCGGGTCGATGCACGTGCCGTCGCACGCGACGAGCCCGCTCTGGCATGACAGCTCGCACGCGCCGGAACCGTTGCAGACCTCTCCGGCCGAGCACGCGACACCCGCGTTGTCTCCGCGGCAGTCGCCCGTCGCGCCGCAATGGTCGCGGTCGGTGCCCGGGTCGATGCACGTGCCGTCGCACGCGACGAGCCCGCTCTGACACGACAGCTCGCACGCGCCGGACCCGTTGCAGACCTCTCCGGCCGAGCAGGCGACGCCCGCGCTCTCTCCACTGCAGTCGCCCGTAGCGCCGCAGTGGTCGCGATCGGTGTCCGGGTCGATGCACGTGCCGTCGCACGCGACGAGCCCGCTCTGACACGACAGCTCGCACTTCCCGGCGCCGTCGCAGACCTCTCCGGCCGCGCACGCGATACCCGAGCTCTCTCCACTGCAGTCGCCGGTCGCGCCGCAATGGTCGCGATCGGTGTCCGGGTCGATGCACGTGCCGTCGCACGCGACGAGCCCGCTCTGGCACGACAGCTCGCACTTCCCGGCGCCGTTGCAGACCTCTCCGGCCGCGCACGCGACGCCCGCGCCGTCTCCGCGGCAGTCGCCCGTCGCGCCGCAGTGGTCGCGATCGGTGTCCGGGTCGACGCACGTGCCGTCGCACGCGACGAGCCCGCTCTGACACGACAGCTCGCACTCACCGGCGCCGTTGCAGATCTCTCCGGCCGAGCACGCGACGCCCGCGCTGTCTCCGCTGCAGTCGCCTGTCGCGCCGCAATGGTCGCGATCGGTGTCCGGGTCGACGCACGTGCCGCCGCACGCGACGAGCCCGCTCTGACACGACAGCTCGCATTCCCCGGCGCCGTTACAGACCTCTCCGGCCGCGCACACGGCACCCGCGTTGTCACCGCTGCAGTCGCCCGTCGCGCCGCAGTGGTCGCGATCGGTGTCCGGATCGACGCACGTGTCGCCGCACGCCAGGAGCCCCGCCGTACACGTCGCGGCGCACTGACCTGCCCCATTGCAGAGCTCACCCGCCGCACAGGCTACGTCACAGGACCCACAGTGTGCTGCGTCGGTGGCGAGGTCCACGCACACATCGCCGCACAGAGACTGGCCTGCCTCGCATTCGGGTACCCCGCCGCTCGTTGTCCCGGGGGAGTCGCTCGAGCAAGCAGCGATGAGGAAGGCGAAACCGAGGAGGAAGAAGAAACGAAGGTGGGGCATGGTCAACCTCGATGTAGGGCCATGGCGCCGTCGCGCGATCCGCGGTCGGGCCACGGTGGGATCGACGGCGGATCTCGCTGGACGACGGGTGACTGCATGTGCTGCCTGGCCAATACGCTCCGGCTCCCGATCGAGCATCGCGCGAGGCGTGGCGGCGTCGCGCAGCGCAGGGCGGGCTCGAAGGGATAGCGGCCATCGAGCGTAGACGATCCGCGCGCCGCGAAGCCAACAGGAACGACATGACGCCGCCGGGAAAGCTCAACGGCCCCGCAGGCAGCTCACCGGGCCGCAGGCAGCTCATCGGGCCGCAGGCAGCTCACCGGGCCGCAGGCAGCTCATCGGGCCGCAGGCAGCTCATCGGGCCGCAGGCAGCTCATCGGGCCGCAGGCAGCTCATCGGGCCGCAGGCAGCTCATCGGGCCGCAGGCAGCTCATCGGGCCGCAGGCGCTGGACGCGCGAGCGTCCTGTCGGGAGACGCTCGTCGCCCCCCGCCCGCGATCTTTCGGAGGTCGACCTGCCCGGCGCCAGAGGCCACGCGGCGCCGGCGATCGCGTCAGCGCCGCGCGCCCGCGCCCGTCCGCTCACGCCACCGCCGCGCGCGGCGGCCTCGCACCGGGTACGCCGGAGCAGCGCGTCGAACACTGCCACGCCCGCGCGCCCGCCGGCCGCGCGGTCGTGCCCGGCGGCCACCTCAGGGCCGTCGTCGGGCGACAGCGTGGACAGCGCCGCCCGCGGCGCGAGGGGCTGATGGGATCGCACCGAGGAGCGCAAGCGGCCCGGCATGTAGCCGTGTTGGGCAGCGTGGAATAAAATCGCTGCACCCCGGTGCCGACGCGCCGTGGACGACACACCCTGTCGGCATGATCCGACTCGGCTATGGATGTCAGTCGCTCGGAATGCCGGAGCCCTCGTTGAAGACCGCCCAGCTCGGTCGCTACTTGAAGGGCCTGGTCGATCTCACGCCCATCTACAGGTACAACGCCGAGTATGTCCGGCGGTCCCTGGTGCACTCGACCGGTCTCGGCATGATGGCGCACCGCATCTCCAGCGATCTCTTCCCGCTCCTCGATATAGCGCCCGGGGCGAGGATGCTGGTGCCGGACTTGCGATCCGTCCGTCGCGCAGCGGAGCGGGGCGACGTGCACCTGTCGAATCATCCGAGCCAGCTCGTGGTGCTCTCGTCGCCGCGCGAGGAGGTGCTGCTGAACTCGCTCGCGATCATGAACGACCAGGGCTGGGTCATGGGTCTGCTCGGCGCGCAGGGCTCGATCACCCTGCACGGCGGCGGTGTTCACGGCGACCGCGACAGCACCGCCGCGCGGCTCCGGCAAGGCATCGCGCGGCTCGCGCTGCCGGCGCTGCAGCGGCTCGCGCTGGAGAACGACGAGCGCTGCTGGACGGTGCCGGAGCTGCTCGAGGCCACCGGGGGCGAGGTGCCCATCGTGTTCGACTGCCTGCACTGGGCAACGAACCCGCGGAGCGCGCCCTACGAGGTCGAGCTCGACCTGGCGCTCCGCAGCTGGCCGGCAGATCGGCTGCCCGAGCTCCATTACACCGAGCAAGGGAGGGGCAAGCCGGCCGGGGCGCACGCCGAGCACATCACCGGCCGCGGGCTGCTCCGCTTCTGCGAGGACATCGAGGAGGCCTCGGGCGGACGCGAGGTGGTGGTGCTCGTGGAGGCAAAGCAGAAGGACCTCGCCATCGCCCGCGCCCTCGGCGAGCTGACCCGCCGGCAGCGAGCGCGGATCGAGGCGCTCGTCCCGGGCCTCGCGGCGGCGTCGGTCGAGAGGCGCGCGATCAGCGCGCCGGGCCTCGGCGCGCCCGCGTGAGGTGAGGGGGCGCCGGGGCGGGACATCGGGTCACAGCGGTGTGGGCTCGCGGGCAGACGGGTCTGCGTCGGTCGGGCGCGCGAGCCAGAGCGCGAAGGCGGCGAGCCCGGAGCAGAACACGAAAATCGCCACGATCGACATGCCCACGAACACCGGATCTTCGTGGAGCCAGGGCGCGGTGCCGGCCCGCCACTCGCGGTAGGTGCCGAGCCGGAAGGTGCGGTCCACGTGCGCGAAGATCCAGATCGCGCAAGTACCCAGGATACCCAGGTACACGCCCCGGTTGGCGCGCGCGGCGCCCCGCTGGACGAGCGCGGCGCCGATCAGGAAACCCAGGTTGCCCGCGGCGAAGAAGACCACGAGGAAGATCGGCAGATAGAACGGATACGCGGCGATCGAGTCCGCGTGCCACGCCATGTGCGCCGTCCCCCAGCCGAAGTAGTTCATGAGGAAATAGACAGGGATCCAGCTGAAGAAGAAGATGTTGAAGAGGTTCGTGGCCAGGAGCCCGCGGCGGCGGTCCTCCGCGCGCCCGCGGCGGAGCCCCTGGCGAGCCGCGTCCGCCATCATGCAGCCGACCGCGAAAGCCACAGGAACATCGACCTGCACCATGACGCCCCCCGGACAGGCCGGCTGCGATCGCCGGCGCCGTCCAGGATGGAGCCTAGTGCCGCGCCTCGGCGCCGCCATGGGGTGATGGCCGGACCCGAACGGCCGTGGAGAGGCGGGGCGAGGTCGACGATCGCGCTCTCTCCCCGTGCGCCCGTCCTTCCTGGTCCGCGCGCTTTCCCGCGCTCTCGATGAGCTCCGCGAACATCGAGGGATCGAGGCACGTCTCCGCGATCGTCCACGATCCGGTGGGATCACCGCCGCACGCCTGGGCCTCTGCGCAAGCAGCGCCGCCGCCGCTGCTGCCCTCGTCGGCGTCGTCGCCGCACGCGGACAGCGCCAGGAGGGACGTCGAGAGCAAGACCGCGCACGCGCGAGAGAATCGTTTCCTGACACGCTCCATTCAAACGAGAAAGCCCCCAGTATCTGCCCTGCATAGCAGGGTCCATCGCCCGCCGGGGAGCGGTGCAGGAAACCGGATCGCGCGCTCACGGCGGCGTGGCCGGCGGCGGGAGCGGCGAAGCCACCCCGTCACCGGCGCGCGCCCGATCGGTTTCCGTCTTCTCCCCGCCGCCTTTTGGCTCCATGGTGGGCAGCGAGGATGAACAGCACACGAGCGAGCCACGGCCGCCGAGCGCGGCGTCTCTCGGTCGCCATCGCGGCGCTCCCGGCGCTGCTCGCGCCCCTCGCGGGCTGCGGGGACCGCCAGCGCCAGCCGGACGGCCCCCCCGGCGACGCCGCGCCCACGGCCGTGCCAGAGGCGAGCGACGCGGCGCCGCCATCGTCGGCCGCGGCGACGGCGGCGACGGAGGCGACCGCTTCCTCGTTCGCCGCCGCTTCCGCGCACCCGGCCGTGCCCACCGCGGCGCCGAGCGCGTCGAGCGACGTTGTCGCGGGCGCGTCGCAGCGGTACGAAGCCGGCCCCTCGGTGATCGCGTCGGACAGCATCGACGGCGCCGCCCTGAGGAAGCGGCACGTCGCGCGGCTCAAGGCCGACGACTCGCCCGTCACCGTGCTCCGCGGCCAGGGCCCCCTGGAGCTCGGCAAGCGCATCTGCGAGGCGGTGGTGCCCAGGCGGCCCGCGGCGACTCCCGTGCTCCTCAAGCCGAACCTCTGCGGGTTCGACAGCGTGAAGGACCCGGCGAAGCACAAGGGAGACGACGGCGTGACCGGCCGCATCACCCAGCCGGAGTTCGTGCGCGGCGTCGTCCAGTGCCTCAAGGCGCGCGGGCACACGAAGATCACGATCGCCGAGGGCTGCGGCCACTCGCACAAGTTCTGGAAGGATATAGCGCAGCGGACCGGCTATGAAGCAATGGCCGCGGAGGAGGGCGCCGCGCTCGTCGCCATGGACGACGACGGCGTCTACGACGTCGCCGGGGACAGGCCCGGAAAGCCCCTCGCCATCGCCGGTATCCAGGCGACCCGCGTCCCGACGCTGCTCATGCCGAAGGTGCTCGCCGAGCACCTCGATCACGGGCTCTTCCTGTCGCTCCCGCGGCTCAAGATGCACCGGTACTCGGTCATCTCGGCCGGCATCAAGGGCATGCAGGGCACGGTGATGCTGTCGGACAGCGCGCCGGCCTACAAGCAGAAGTGGCGGATGCACCGGGAGCTCAAACAGTACCTGGACACGAAGGGGCCCGGCCAGGAGGACCGCGCGCTCTATCTCTCGTCGCTCCGCGCCTTCGCCGAGCGGATGGTCGACGTGCTCGAGATCTCCACGCCGGACGCGGTGCTCGGCGACGGCGCGCCGGCGATGGGCGGAGATGGCTTTCAGGTCCTGCAGCCCACCGCGGAGATGGTGGCCATCGGCGGCACGAACCCGGTGCGCGTCGACCGGGTGGTGGCGGAGTTCATGGGCGTGTGGAACAGCCCGGCGCTCGCGCGCGAGCTCGGCGGCCACCGGACATCGCCGCTCATCGAGGCGGCGGCGAAGCGCTTCGGGCTGGATCTCAAGGCCACGGCGATCACAGGAGACGGGGCGGACCTCCTGAAGAGCCCGAGGCCGGTCCACTACAAGGCGATGGCGCCCTTCCGGCTGGACTGGGAGCCCGGCCAGGCGCCCCCGCCCGGCGCGCCCGCGAAGGGGCCCGGGCCCGCGCCGCCCGCCGCGCCGGAGGCGCCCGCAGGCCAGCCGGACGCCGGGCCCGACGGGGGCCCCACCGCGGCGAAGGCGCCCGAGGGTCAGCCGGACGCCGGGGCCGGCGGGGTCCCCGCCAGGCCGGAGGCGCACGCGCCGCCGCTGCCGCCCGGGGAGAAGGTAGCGATCGACGGGGAGGCCGACGACGCGGCCTGGAGCCGCGCGCCGGCCGTGTCGTGGGACACCGACTATGCCGGCAAGAGCACCGGAGTCCTGACGCGGGCGCGCTTCCTCTGGTCGAAGGAGGGGCTCTATGTCCTCTTCGAGCTATCGAGCGCCGGGCTCAACACCGATCGATCGAGGCCGGTAGGCGTGGAGCGGACCGGGCTTTACAAGGAGGACTGCATCGAGATCTTCCTGACGCCCGCGCCCGCGTCGCCGAGCCGGTATTTCGAGGTGGAGATCGGGCCGTTCGGCCATTACTTCGACATCGCCATCGACCGCGACGCGCGCCTGGAAGACACGGCGTGGTCGAGCGGCGCGACGATCGCGACGCGCCGGAGCGCAGCGGCCCGCACGGCCGTCATCGAGGCGCTGCTCGCAGCGCCGGGGATCGTGAACGCGCTCGCCCCGCGCGCGCGGCTGCCCATGAACCTGTACCGGATGGAAGGGAAGGATCCGCGCCGCTACCTCGCATGGAGCCCGCCCCGCACGAGCAAGCCGAACTTCCATGTGCCGGAGGCGTTCGGGGCGCTCGTGCTCGATCCGTGACACGCTGGCGCGCATGCCGATAATCACGGGGATCGTCCCCTCGCCCGACAAGCCCGGCCACGTCGTCATCCTGGTCGATGGAGTCGAGTTCGCCACGGTCCCCGAGGCGAGCGCCGCGGACCTCGCGCCCGGGCAAAGCAGCCCGGCGGGCTCGGCGGCGCCGCCCCGGCCGACCGGCGAGGGCGCGCAGAAGACCTACGAGCGGGCGCTGCGGCTCCTTTCGTTCCGGGCGCGGTCGGCCAGGGAGCTCGAGAAGCGCCTGATCGAGAAGGGCGAGCCCCGGGACCACGTGACGGCCGCGATCCAGCGGCTCTGCGCGAATGGCCTGCTCGACGACGCGCGCTTCGCCGAGGCGAAGGCCCGCGCCGGCATCGTGGGCAAGCCGCGCTCGCGCCGCCGGATCGAGCAGGACCTGGCCCGCAAAGGCGTCGCGCGCGACGTGGCCGACGCGGCGATCCGGCAGGTGATGGCCGACGAGGGGACTGACGAGCTCGCCGTCGCCGAGCGGGCAGCGCGCAAGAAGCTTCGCACTCTGGCGCGCCTCGAGCCCGCGGAGCAGCGGCAGAAGCTCTATGCGTTCCTCGCGCGGCAGGGCTACGCCCCCGACGTGGTGCGCCGGGCGCTGCGCGCGGTGATGGACGTGCGCGAAGCGCCGGCGCCGGACGACGAGGTGGAATAGCGCCGCTGTCCCGGCGCGCTCGGCGCTCGGTTCGCCTGAGTCGTCTGAGTCGCGTGATTCGCCCTGGCGAGCGCCTGCGCGTCGGCCCTTCTCGGGCCACCTGCGCCACGCGACCTCGCGGCGCAGACAGCCGCGGCGACCCGCGCGTCGACGTGACCTGCACGGACGCCGGCGAGTTCCACGAGTTCGCCGTGAAGGACAACGGGCCAGGCATCGCGCCCGAGTACCACGATCGCATCTGGGGTCTCTTTCAGACCCTCGAGTCGCGCGACAAGGTGGAGGGCACCGGGATCGGGCTGTCCGTCGTGAAGAAGATCGTGCAGAGCCGCGGCGGGAGCGTGTGGGTCACGTCGCACCCGGGCGCAGGCGCGACCTTCTTCGTGCGCTGGCCGAAGCGTGTGAAGGAGGAGGTGTGAGTGCGCGAGAGTGCCCGTGAGGACGCACACGCCCGGACACCTTCTCCTCGAAAATTGAGAACTTCAATTTTCTCCTTGGCTTGAAGCCACGCTGTCCGCATACTCGCGATCTATCCAGTAGGGTGGCAGTATGCTCGCTCATTCGATGACGAGCGTGCTCCGCCCGACAGGCCGCACATCGGGCAGCAGCGCTCATTTCGTGGGCCGCGGACGCGCCCGGGCCAGGGAGCCTCGAGGATCTCGAGAGGCATCCTACCCCGGCTCGGAGCGCAGCGGGCTCACGGGGTGCGCCGAGGGCCAGCGCTGCGCCGCGACCGCGACAACGCGGCTCGCCGACGGGATTCATCACATGTGGAGGGAACATGCTCAAACAGCTCGTTCGGATCTCTCGATTTCTGGCGCTACCCCTCACCGCGGCCTCGCTGGCCGCCGTCGGCCTGGCGGGCTGTAGCACCGCCGGCCCCGACGCGGCGGAGGTCGAGCAAGGGGGTGTCTCGAACGTGCTGATTGACGCCCAGAGCGTCGCGCGCCTCGCCCCTGGCGAGCGGCTCTCGGTCGACCTGCGCGCGCGCGACGTGGTGGCGCACTTCGCCTTCGACGGGCTCGACTTCGGCAGGGTCGATCTCGACTTCGGCGATCAGGGCAAGGCGCCGATGGCAGAGGTGATGGAGCCGCTGTTCTCGCACCCGTACAGCCCGCTCGAGGCCCAGGAAGGGCGCTTCGTGATCACGGCAGATCCCGCGAACCTGCCCGAGCTCACCGCGGATGACATAGCGGCCCTCGAGGCGGAGCGGATGATCGCGCGGGAGCACGGGAGCCGCGCGCCGAGCGCGCAGCCCCAGTCTATCGACGACTGCGTCGAGCAGACGATCTACTTCTACGTGGACATCGTGTTCAACGAGACGGTGCAATCGGTCCTGTGCGCGCACACCATCGTCGTCTGCGGCTCGACGACGTGCGACATGCAGACGCACAACGGGCACGATTACCTGTTCTGCGACGGACAGGAGTCGTGGACCGACGCGAAGGCGAGCTGCGCGAGCCAGGGCATGAGCCTGGTGACGCTCAACGACGCGGCGGAGGAGGCCTGGGTGTACGGCCTCGCCTCGGCGTACTCGACGCAGAAGTGGTGGATGGGCATGAACGACAGGGCCTCCGAGGGCGCGTTCGGCTGGGACAGCGGCGAGCCGGTGTCGTACAGCAACTGGTACCCCGGCGAGCCGAACAACGTCGGCAACGAGGACTGCGGCCAGCTCAACCGGTTCTACCCGGAGCTCGGCTGGAACGACGAGCCCTGCTCTCTGCACCTGCGCTACATCTGCGAGTCCGACTGACGGCTCCGCCCGGGCCTCCCGGTTGACGCGGGCGCCGCGCCGGTCGAGGGTGCGTGCATGCATGCGCGCCGAGAGTCGCTGGAGCCGTGGCTGCGGAGCTTCATCGCCGAGAGCGGGGGTATCGCCGGCACCGTTCACCTCGTCGAGGGGGACGCGCTCGCGCTGGCCGCGGCCGTGAACATCCCCGAGAAGGTGCAGGAGGTCACGCGAAAGGTCCCGCGCGGCAAGGGGATGGCCGGGCTCGCCTGGGAGCGCGGCCAGCCCGTGCAGACATGCAACTTGCAGACGGACTCGTCCGGCGACGTTCGGCCGGGGGCCAGGGCGGTCGCGGCGCAGGCCGCGGTGGCCCTGCCGGTGCGCGACGCCTCGGCGGGCGTGCGCGCCGTGGTGGGGATCGCGTTCGCCGGCGAGCGCGAGCTCGGCCAGGAAGAGCTCGCCAGGCTCGCCGAGGGCGCGGGCGCGCTGCCGGCCTGACACCCCCGCTGCGGGCGCGCTGCCGGCCTGACACAGCAGCTCCGGGCGCGCTGCCGGCCTGACACAGCAGCTCCGGGCGCGCTGCCGGCCTGACACCCCCGCTCCGGGCGCGCTGCCGCGCCTCGACACCCGGGCGCGCCGGCCCTTGTCTTTCGCGACGCCGGTGCGACGATGCGCGCCTTCCCATGCAGACGAACGGCAGCAGCGCGCCGGAAGCATCCCTCGATGACTCGCTCGAGCCGGGCTCCCGGCCGCACGTCCGCCTCGAGGATCTCGTGCGCGGGGCCGCCCACGGGCCCTCGGGCGAGCGCGCGCCTGCCGGACCCGCGGTCGACGGCGCCGCGGGCGAGCCGCTGACGGCCAGGCTCGCCCGCCGCACGGTGCCCGGCGCGCTCTACGAGCCCGGGCCCGAGGAGGGCTATCTCCGGTGCACCGCGTGCGCGCACCGCTGCGTCCTCTCGCCCGGGCGCGCCGGCGCGTGCGGGATCCGCTTCGAGCAGGACGGCGAGCTCCGCGTCCCGTTCGGCTATGTCGCGCGCCACTACGTGCGCTCGGTCGAGACGAACACGATCTTTCATGTACGCCCCGGCGCCAGGTCGCTCACCTTCGGGATGTTCGGGTGTGACCTGCGCTGTCCTTATTGCCAGAACTGGAAGGTCTCGCAGGCGCTGCGCGAGCCAGAGGGCGACGGCGAGCCGATCGACATCAGCGCCGCGGACCTGGTCGAGCTGGCCGTCGCGGCCGGCTGCGAGGTGCTCGCGAGCGCCTACAACGAGCCGATGATCACGGCCGAGTGGGCGCGGGCGGTGTTCACCGAGGCGCGGCGGCGGGGGCTCGTCACGGCGCTCATCTCGGACGGCAACACGACGCCCGAGGCGCTCGCGTACATGCGCCCGGTCGCGGACGTGTTCCGCGTCGACCTGAAGGGGTGGAGCGCCGACCAGTACCGGACGCTCGGCGGCCGCGTGGAGCCCGTGCTCGCCGCGATCGGCGAGGCCCGGCGCCTCGGCTACTGGGTGGAGGTCGTCACGCTCGTCGTCCCCGGCTTCAACGACAAGGAGGCCGGCCTCCGCGCCCTGGGCGCCGAGATCGCCCGGGTCGACCCCGACATCCCCTGGCACCTCAACGCCTTCTACCCGCGTTACAAGATGCGCGACCGCGCGACCACCGACCCGGCGTTCCTCATCGACGTGGCCGGCGTCGCCTACGCGCGCGGCATGAAGTACGTCTACGTCAGCAACGTGGCCGACAGCGTGCGCGAGCTCTCGCACACCCGCTGCCCGGGCTGTTACGAGGTCGTGGTGCGGCGGTTCAACTACGAGACGCAGGAGGTCCTCCTCTCCGGCGGCGCGTGCCCGTCGTGCGGCACGCGCGTGCCCGGCCTGTGGGGCCCGGCGGCCGCGTAGCGCCGCCCGGCCGGGCGTTCCGCGTTCAGCGCTGCTCCGCCGGGCGTCCTGCCTCGAGCGCTGCCCGGCCCGGCGTGCTGCGCCTGCCGGGGCGTGCTGCGCCTGCCGGGGCGTGCTGCGCCTGCCGGGGCGTGCTGCGCCTGCCGGGGCGTGCTGCGTCTGCCGGGGCGTGCTGCGCCTGCCGGGGGCGCGACCCCTCCCCGCCCGGGACGTGCTGCCACCGGGTTTCCGTCTCATGTCCACCCGACATGCCGTCCGGGTATCCACGCGTCCCCGCACAGCCATGGTGCGTCCAGACCAGATCCATCCCGCTTCAGGATGGTTTCGCTGCCGAGACTGACCGGTAATGCGGACTACCCTGCTGGCCGGCCCGCGCCGACTGCCCTGCTGGCCGGGAGGACCGGGCTGTCTGGCCCACGCCGCACGCCCTGAGAAGCGCGATTCGACCGCTCCGCTGGCCGACTGGCCGACTGGCCGACTGGCCGATTGGCCGGCCTGGCCGGCCAATCCAGCTGGCCGACGGCCGGCCAGGCCGGCCACTTCAACTGCCCAGTCCAGCGCAGAAAGTTCGAACAACAATGCTTGCGCTGGCGTGACCTATGGTAATTTCAGAGCATGTCATCGCCGTCTGAACGTCTTGCTCAGATCCTCACGGAAGGCCGGTTCGTCGCGGCTCGCGAGCTCGGCGAAGAGAGCGCGGCGGAGCTCCACACGCACGCCAAGGAGAGGTATCTCGCGCTCGAGGCGACGATACCCCGGTTCCGGAGCAGCATGGATCGCAGGCTCTTCGAGCTCGGCCCGCCCGTGGTCGCGATCTACCAGGCGCTCCAGCACGACCTCGGGGTGGACCGGGCGCCGGCCCTGCGCCTCGCGGAGGACATGCTGCTCGCGTTCTACCGCAAGCAGCGGAGCCGGCACCCGTTCCTCGGGGCCGCGATGGATGTCGTGTCCCGGCTGCGCCCCGCGCGGAGCCTGCTCATGAGGAGCACGCCCGCGCTCGAGCCGGGCGGCTCCCGCCTCGACAGGGCCGGCGGCGCCGGCGCCCTCCGGGCCGCCGACATGCTCGAGTGTCCGCTCGTGACCTTCGCGCGGCGGCACGGCCTGCCGGAGGTCGTCGCCATGCTCTGCCGCCTCGACGACCTCCAGGCGAAAGAGCACCGCGGCGCCGAGCTCCGGCGCACGGGCACGCTCGGCACGGGCGCCGCTCGGTTCGACTTCCGGTACGTGATGGCGGCGAAGAAGTAGCGCCGTCCTCCCGCGAGGCCCCGCCGGGGTCTCCGCGCCTCCCCGGCGCACAGCGCCCGCACACATCCTTCCCATTGCGTGTACGGCCGCTGGTTCGAGGATCGGAAAGGGTTCTTCCGCGGGATGGGCTTCTCGCCGTTCACCGGCTTCGCCAACCAGTTCGGCACGTTCCCCGACAACCCGGACGGCCTCCCGGACTCGCCGACGGGCGACGTGGTCCGCCGCCAGCTCGAGGCGTTCGTCCTCGCCTTCGACTCGAACGTCGCGCCGATCGTCGGCCAGCAGGTGACGCTGCGCTCCGGGAATCAGGCCGTCGCGGGTCCGCGCATCGACCTGCTGATCGCCCGGGCCGAAGCGGGCGAGTGCGACCTGGTCGCCAAGAGCCACCTGGCATCGCAGGAGCTCGGCTTCCTTTACACCGGAGCAGGGCAGTTCGTCGTCGACCGGATGGCGATTGCCCCGGTCTCGGACGCCTTGCTCCGCCAGGCCGCCGTCTCGACGGGGCGCCCGCTGACGTACACCTGCGCGCCGCTCGGCTCAGGCTACCGCACCGGCGTCGATCGCGACGAGGACGGCTTCCTCGACGGCGATGAGCGCATCGCCGGCAGCGACCCGGCAGACCCGTCCGACACGCCCTGATCTCCGTCGCGCCAGCAGACCCGCGGGCCGCGCCCGCGGGTCGTCACCGCGCCGTCTTCACCTCTCCTTTACCCTTCACCTCTCCTTCACCCCCCACCCCTCCTTCACCACCCCGGCCACCACTCTGGCGCGTCATCGTCGAGCGCGCAGTCCGGGTCGGCCGGCTGCGCGCAGGCCTGCGCGCACACGCCGTCTGCGCCGCAGTGGTACTCGGCGCAATCGGGGTCGACGACGTCGCTGCCGACATCGCACGCCGCATCGCAGCGGCCGTCCGCGCGGCACGGGTTGTCCGCCTCGAACTCATCGATCGTCGGCTGGATGAACCGGGAGATCTGGTCGAGATCCGTGCGCGCCTGCACCCCGTCGAGGGTGCAGGGGTCGTCGCCGAACGAGGTCACGCCGGCGTGGCGCTCGACGCCCCACCGCACGAGGAACGCGGGACCTCCGGAGTCGCCGCTGCACGTGTTCATGGCCGGGACCTGGTAATAGAACTGCGTCGCGTTGATGGTCCCTGGCGTCCCGCCGACCCGGGCGGGCCCGACCGCGAGAATCGGGAACGTCACGACACGGCGCGTGCCGAACCCCGTCCCGGCGATGCCGTCGGAGACCCCATAACCGACGAAGGTGTAGTCCGGGCCGATGTACCAGCCGTTGTTCTCCATCGATTCGCGCAGGAGGGGCGCGGGCTGCACGGGCGCATCGCTCTCCAGCTTGAGGAGGGTGAGGTCGTTCTCGAGGGTGGCCGGGTCGTACCCGGGGTGCCGCTTCGACGCCTCGACCCGCACGCTCGCCGAGCGCCGCCCGAGGCTCGGGCCGAAGTAAACCCGCGAGAGCCTGCCATAGCAATGTCCCGCCGTGATCACGGTCCGCTGCGAGATCACCGTCCCGCTGCAGAACGCCCGGCTCCGATTGCCCACGCCCACGACATAGGCGTGCGCTGTGTCCACGGCGCCTCCGACGATGCGTTGCCGGGATGTGAGCAAGTGCTGCTCGCCGTCGTCCCCGGCCAGCGTATCCGCGCAGCCGAGCGCGCCGAGGCACAGGATCGCGAACGGGAGAGCATTCTTCATACTGCTACCTTTCCGTCTAGAAATGCTGTCTAGAGCGGCCGTGACGTGAGGATGCGCACAGGGTTGCGCCACTCGGTTCCGCCGGTGAGCGGAGGGCATAACAAGCGTGGTGCCAGCGCCGCGCGCGGTGACTGCCCGAGTCGGATGCGGCGCGCGGGGGATCTGGAATGGTTCCTGGAATGGCGCGCGAGCGGGAGGATCTCGCCGGTCCCTTGGCCGCCGCCAGGACGGCGGTGACGTTCACGAGGGGAGACGGCGGGCCGCCCCGCCGAGGGCGCCGCGCCCCGCCGAGGGCGCCGCGCCCCGCCGAGGGCGCCGCGCCCCGCCGAGGGCGCCGCGCCCCGCCGAGGGCGCCGCGCCCCGGCCGCGAGGAGGGGAATCCACGGATCGGGCTGGGCGCGGAGCGAGGGCGGCGCCGCCGCGGGCGAGGTGTTTGTCGCGCCGGGGCGCGGCGTCAGGACGTCGGCGTCGCTCGAGCGGCCAGGGCGCTGCGCTCCGCCATGCTCGCGATGTAGACGCGGTTGAGCTCACGGCACGCGGGCTCGCGGACGCCGATGGCGACCTCGATCCCGGCGCCCTCGAGGAGGGCCACGCCCTTGCCGGAGACCAGGGGGTTCGGGTCGATCATCCCGATCACGACGCGTCGGACGCCCGAACGGAGGACCGCGTCAGTGCACGGCGGCGTCCGGCCGTGGTGGCAGCACGGCTCGAGGTTGACGTAGAGCGTGGCGCCCTCGGCGCGGCCGTCGAGCTTACGCAGCGCGTCGACCTCGGCGTGGGCCAGGCCGGCCCGCTCGTGGAACCCCTCGGCGAGGAGCTCGTCGCCGCGCACGATGACCGAGCCGACCATCGGGTTCGGCGCGGTGCGCCCGGCGGCGAGCGCCGCGAGCTCCAGGCAGCGGTCCATCCAGCGCAGGTCGAGGTCGTTCACGCAGGCCTCAGGCCGCGGCGGACCATGTAGGGGCGGCTGGCCTGCCTCGCCGCAACATCGCACAGCATGCTTCGGCCAGTATAGCGGAGGACCTCCGGGCGGGGCAGCGACCGAGCAGCGCAGCGCGCCGCCCCCGTCCAGCGCTCCGTCCGGCGCTCCGCCCGGCGCTCCGTCCGGCGCTCCGCCCGGCGCTCCGTCCGGCGCCCCGCCCGGCGCCGCCGCGGGTTTCCTCCTCCTCCGTTCTGCTTCACACTCCGCGGGCGCCTGCACCGCCGTGCAGCGGTCTGCGCGGCCTCGGCCGCCTCCGCCGCTTCCCGGCGCCCCCGCCGCGCCTCCCCAGCGACCTCGTGCCCCACGTCCTCATCACCTCCCCCAGCGCCGCCGCCCGCCTCGATCGCGCCGTGGGCTGGCTGCGCCGCCGGCGTCCCGCCGAGCGCGTGCTCCTCGTCGGCGCCTCGGTCGAGGCCGTGAGCGAGCTCGCCCGCTCGTCGATCCGCGGCCGCCGCGCCACCTTCGGCTGGCACCGGCTCACGCTGGGGCGCCTCGCCGCCGCGCTCGCGATGCCGGCGCTCGCCGCGCGCGGCCTCGTCCCGGCCAGCGGGCTCGCGATCGAGGCCCTGTGTGCGCGCGCGATCGACGGGCTCGCGCAGGACGGGCTGCTCGGGCGCTTCGCCCGCGTCGCGGACCGGCCCGGGCTGCCGCGCGCCGTGGCGCGGACGCTGGACGAGGTGCGGCTCTCCGGCGTCGCGCCGGAAGCGCTCGCGCCGGCCGACCTCGACCGCATCGCCCACGCCTTCGAGGCCGCCCTGGACGAGGCGGGGCTCGCCGACCGCGCGCTCGTCCTGCGCCTCGCGGCCGAGCGCGCCCGGGCCGAGGACGGCGGCGACCCGCGCGCGAGGCACCCGCTGCTCGGGTTGCCGATGCTCCTGCTCGATCTGCCGGTGCGGTTCGCGCTGGAGCGCGAGCTCCTCGAGGCCGTGGCCGCGCGCTCGCCCGACGCGCTCGCCACCGTGCCCGCGGGTGACGCCGCGTCGCTGCGCCACCTCGAGGCGGCCCTCCGGTCGCCGCCGCGCCGGGTCTCGCTGACCGCGGTCTCGGCCGCGCACGACGGCGCCGGCGCGGGCAACGGCGCGGAAAGCGGTGCGGAAAGCAGCGCGGAGGAAGACGCGGACGACGGCGCCGGCGCGGAGGACGAACCGCCGGGCGCGCCCAGCACCTCGCTGGCGCGCCTGCAGGAGCACCTGTTCGACCCGCTGACGGACGAGGCCCCCGGGCTCGGCGATGAGGTCGAGATCCTCTCCGCGCCCGGAGAGAGCCGGGAGTGCGTGGAGCTCGCGCGCATCGCGCTGCGCGAGGCGGGCCGCGGCGTGCCGTTCGAACGGATGGCGATCCTCCTGCGCGCGCCCGAGCAGTACCGCGCGCACCTCATCGAGGCGCTGCGCCGGGCCGGGATCCCCGCGTACTTCGCGCAGGGCTCGGTCCAGCCCGACCCGGCGGGCCGTGCGCTCCTCGCGCTCCTCGCGTGCGCGGCCGAGCACCTCTCGGCGTCGCGCTTCGCCGAGTACCTCTCGCTCGGTCAAGTGCCCGACCTGACGCCCGCGGGCGAGCCGCCGCCGGCTGCATCCGAGGCCGACAGGTGGGTGCCGCCGGACGACGACCTCTTCCCCGAGCTCCTGCGCGGCGAGCTCGACGAGGATGCGCTCGAGGGCGACGGTGTGCCCTCCCCGGCCGGCGCGCCGGCCATTCTGGACAGCCCGTTCCAGAATGGCGCGCTCGACGGTGACCGCACACCCTCCCCGGCCGGCGCGCCGGTCATTCTGGACAGCCCGTTCCAGAATGGCGCGCTCGACGGTGACCGCGCACCCCCCCCGGCCGGCGCGCCGGGCGTGGCGGGCGGAGACCCCGACGCCCCCGTGCAGGACGGCACCCTGCGCGCCCCGCGGCGCTGGGAGCGGATCCTCGTAGACGCGGCGGTGATCGGCGGGCTCGACCGGTGGAAGGCGCGGCTCTCGGGGTACGAGCGGGAGCTCCGGCAAGAGCTCTCGCGCGCCTCGGAGGAGCGCGACACCGCGCGCATCGCGCGGGCGCTCGCCGACCTCACGGCGCTGCGCGACTTCGCGCTGCCGCTGCTCGCGGCGCTGCCGAGCCCGGGCGAGCGTGCGACCTGGGGCGAGTGGCGCCACCGGCTCTCGGCGCTCGCGACGCGCGCGCTCCGGCGGCCCGAGCGGGTGCTCGCAGTGCTCGCGGAGCTCGCGCCGATGACGGACGTCGGCCCGGTGGACCTCGGTGAGGTGCGCCTCTGCCTCGCGCACCGCCTCACCGATCTCGTGCTGCCGCCGGCCGCGCGCCGCGACGGGCGGCTGTTCGTGGCGCCGATCGAGGCCGCTCGCGGGCGCTCGTTCGATGTCGTCTTCGTGCCCGGGCTGGCCGAGCGGATCTTCCCGCAGAAAGTCACGGAGGACCCGATCCTCCGCGACGCGCTCCGCCGGGCGATCGCCGGGGGCGCCTCGGGCCTCGACACGAGCGACGACCGCGTCGCGCGCGAGCGCCTCGCGCTCCGGCTCGCGGTCGGCGCGGCCCGTCGCAAGCTCGTCGTGTCGTACCCGCGCGTCGACATGGACCAGTCGCGGCCGCGGGTTCCGTCGTTCTACGGGCTCGAGCTCCTGCGCGCGGCCGAGGGCAGGCTGCCCGGCTTCGGCGAGCTCGAGCGCCGCGCCGAGCAGGGCGGCGCCGCGCGCATCGGCTGGCCTGCGCCCGCGCGGCCCGAGGACGCCATCGACGCGGCGGAGCACGACCTCGCGCTCCTGGAGACGCTCTTCAGCCTGCCGGAGGAGCGGACCATCGGCACCGCGCGCTACCTGCTCGGCGCGAACCCGCACCTCGCGCGGGCGCTCCGGTTCCGGGCGCGGCGCTGGATCCCGGCCTGGACGAGCGCCGACGGCCTGTTCAAGCCCGTCGCAGAGGCGCGCGAGGCGCTCGCGAAGCACGCGTTCGGGCGCCGCTCGTTCTCGCCGACCGCGCTGCAGCACTTCGCCGCGTGCCCCTACCGGTTCTTCCTTTACGCCGTGCACAGGCTCGCGCCGCGCCCGGCGCCCGAGGCGATCGAGGAGCTCGATCCGCTCCAGCGCGGCCGGCTCGTGCACGACGTGCTCTACGAGGTGCTGGTCGCCCTGCGCGACGCGGGCAAGCTGCCGGTGAGCGTCGCGACGCTCGACGAGGCGCGGGCCGAGCTCGATCGGGCGCTCGATCGCGTGGCCGCCCGCTACGCGGACGAGCTCGCGCCGGCGATCCAGCGCGTCTGGGACGACGGCATCGCGTCGGTGCGGGCCGATCTGCGCGAGTGGCTGCGGCGCGCCGCGGAGGATCGCGACTGGGAGCCGATCCATTTCGAGCTGTCGTTCGGGCTGCCGCGCCGACTCACCGCCCGCGATCCGGGGAGCTCGGACGAGCCGGTGGAGCTCGACTGCGGCGTGCGGCTCAGGGGGTCCATCGACCTGGTCGAGCGGAGCGTGTGGGGCGCGATGCGGGCGACCGACTACAAGACGGGCAAGGCCCGCGCGCCGCGCGATGCGGTCGTGAGCGGCGGCGGCACGCTCCAGCCGGTGCTCTACGCGCTCGCGCTGGAGAGGCTCATGCCGCCGGGGACGCAGGTCGAGTCGGGGCGGCTCTACTATTGCACCTCGGCCGGCGGGTTCACGGAGGTGCCGATCTACCTGGACGCGCGGGCGCGCGAGGCGGCCGCGCAGGTGGCGGGGATCATCGGCGACGCGATCGACAGGGCGGCGCTCCTGCCGATGCCGGCGGAGGGGGCGTGCGGGCAGTGCGATTACCGGCCGGTGTGCGGGCCTTACGAGGAGCTCAGGACCGGGAAGATCAAGCGGCGCGACATCGATCAGCGGCGCCGGCTGGAGCAGCTCCGCAGGCTGGCGTGAGCGGGAGCGCCGCGCTCAGGCGGCGTGTCCAGGGGCGGCCGGGCGCTGCGCGCGGCGAGGGTGCCAGTCATCCGGGCTCGACGAGAGTCGCTGACGCGTTCGAGCCGCCGGTCACCCACGGCGGGTCTTCCACGTGCTGCTCCGTGCCCGCGAGGGTGGGCAGCCAGCGCTCGCGGCGCTTGATCCAGAGCTCGTAGGTCGGGGCTAGATCCATGGGCGCCTCGTCCAGACATCCCAGCTTGATCTCGGCCTCACCCTGCTCTTCCCGCAACGAGAACAGCCGAGATCCGCACGTCGGGCAGAAGCTGCGTCCATCCCAGCACCTCGTCTCGCCCGTGGACTCGAAGCTCGCCCACGGCCACACCGCGAACGCCAGGAAGACGCTGCCCGTCACCTTCCTGCATGCCGCGCAGTGGCACAGCCCCACGCGTATCGGCTCGCCACGCAGACGAAAGCGCACCGCGCCGCAGGAGCAGCCACCGCTCCGGACGCGCTCGGATCCAGGTTGCATATCGCCTCCACTCCAGGGTCCGGGGCGCATCGTAGCCGGCGCCGCGCGCGCGTTCTATACACTCCCGCATGCACAGCAAGATCGCCTTGCCCCCCGCCCTGCTCGCGCTGGTGGCGGCAGGCACGGGCTGCAACCTCATCTTCGGCATCGAGCCTGGCACGGAGGCGCCCGCGTCGACGACGACGACGACGACGACGACGACGACGACGACGACGAGCGCGGCGTCCGGGGGCGGAGGCTCCGCCGCGTCAACATCGGGCTCCGGCGGCGACGGCGGAGCGGGCGGGGGCATGCCCTCGTGTGCCCCGTCGAGCTGCGCCGCGGGCTCGTGCCCGGTGACGCAGATGCCAGGGCAGTTCGGCACCAACCCCAAGGGCATGGTCGTCACCGACGACGCCGTGCTCCTGGCGAACGGCGAGGCCATCATCTCCATCCCGAAGGACGGCGGGGCCGCGCGCGCGGTCCCCGGCACCCTCGGGTTCGGGGACGCGTCCTGGGTCACCTACTCCGGCGGGCAGCTCTCGTGGCTCAACTGGACCAACGGGAACGTGCTCGGGATATCCATCGATCCGCCGAGCTCGAGCCCGATCCAGATCGCGGAGGTCCCGCAGGAAGGAGACCAGGTATACCCAGCTTACGGCCGGATCGCCTCGTTCGGCGACAGCGTCTACTGGGTGACCCAGATGCCCCAGGCCGTGTGGCGGGCCAAGGCCGACGGCAGCCAGCGGTTCGCCGAGCAGGTCGCTTCCGGCGGCAACCCGATGGGCATCGCGGTCGACGCGACGCACGTCTACTGGTCGGACGTCCTCGCGAGCCAGATCCTGCGCAAGACGAAGGATCCGCTCGGCGCGACCGCGGAAGTGTTCGCAGAGACGAACGGCAACCCCACCGAGGTCCTCTTCGCCAAGGGGGTCGTGTACTGGGTCACCGACGGCAACGGCGCGGTCCAGTCCAAGGCGACGGACGCGGCGCTCGACGACCCGCCCTTCACGTACACGGTCGACAACGAGGCCGTCCCCAAGTCGGTCGCCGTGGACGACGAGTTCGTCTACTGGACCGTTCAGGAGAACGGCCAGGGTCAGGGCGAGGTGCGGCGGGCGCATATAGGCCAGGGCGACATGACCACCTTGACGACGGGGCAGCCCTACTTCTTCGAGATCGCCATCGACTGCGGGTCGATCTACTGGAACATCAACAACCTCAACGCCGACGAGGACGCGATGGTGTTCACGATGCCGAAGCCCTCGAACTGAGCGCCTCGACGGCGCGCCGCCTCGAGGCGGTCCTGAACCGAAGACCGGGGCCCTGCTACGCTCCGACCGCGCTCACGACGCCCGTGGCGAGCCGGGTCCGCTCCGCGCGCGCCAGGGTCAACAGCTCGTCGACCGACCACTGGTCGTCGACGTGCTCACCGAACTTCGCGGCCAGCACCCGCCCGTCGCTCGCGATCAGCAGGTCGGCCGGCAGCCCGAGCGGGCCACCGCGCGGATCGCGCGAGGGCGCGGGTTGCCGCCGCGCGATGACCGCGATCTTGCCGCGCGGCCTCCGCGCCGACGAGTAGCGCGCACGACGCCACGTGGACGCCCCCCGGGCGGCCAGCAGCGGCGTGGGAATGTTCAGCGTCTCGAGGTGGCGCCGCTCCGGAACATTACGACTACATTTGTCGTTGACAGCCCGGCGCTCATGGACGACGACTTGTCGTCGTGGGAACGGGAACTCTGACGGATCTGCAGCTCGCGGTGATGAAGGCGCTCTGGGAGGTCGGGGAAGGTACGGTCAGCGACGTCCTCTCGGCGATGGCGAAGGACGGGAGGGCGCTCGCGCCCACGACGGTGGCGACCTTGCTGCAGCGGCTCAGCAAGCAGGGCTGGGTGGAACATCGCAGGCGCGGCAGGCAGCTCGTGTACCGCGCGCTGGTGAGCCAGAAGGAGGCCGCCAAGGGGGTGCTCCAACGCGTTGTGTCTTCCTTCTTCGGCGGCAGGGTCTCCGCCGTCACGGCGCAGCTCCTGGAGTCGGAGCAGCTCAGCCCCGAAGAGCTCGAGGAGATGCGGCGGCTGCTCGAGGAGAAAGGGGCCTGACCTTGGCGCTCCACCTGCTGATATGGCCGGGCACAGCGCCCGGCATGGCGGCCTTCTGGCTGGCGCTGCTGCTCACCTGCTCGGTCCACGCCGCGGTGTGGGCCGGGGCAGCGGGGCTGCTCGCTCGCCGGGGCTCCCTCTCGTCCTCGACGCGACATCTGCTCTGGAAGATGGCGCTGCTCGGACCGATCGCGACCACCTTGCTCGGGGCAGCGGCGCCATGGGGGTCCGCGCAAGCCCCCGGGGAGCCGGCGTACTTCCAGGAGATCTCCTTGCTATCGCTCGATCACGCGCACGCGCACGCGCACGCGCACGCCCCCACGGCGCCTGTCGCTGCGCCGCAAGGCGGAGAGTCGATCCGTGAGAGCGCTGGCGCCGAGGCGCCAGCGCCGCGCGCGCGGGCGCCCCTGTGGTGGAGCCTGCTCGCCGCGTGCGGCGCCGGGGCAGCGGCGCTGGGAGCGCTGCGGTTCGCCGGCTCGGCGCTGCTGCTGTGGCGTAGCCTCCGCGGGCGCAGGGAGGTGCACGACACGCGGCTGCTCCAGCGCCTCGAGCGGATGCGCAGCCGGTTCGGGCTGCGCCGGGTCGTGCTGACGGAGAGCGCCAGCGTCGGCAGCCCCCTGGTCATCGGAGCCTCCGAGGTGTGCATCCCGCTGGCGAAGCTCACCGCCCTCACGGACGCAGAGGTCGACGCCGTATTCGCCCACGAGCTCGCCCACCTCGAGCGTCGCGATGGGCTCTGGTTTCCGGTCGCCGGGCTCGTGCAGTCGCTCCTGTGGATACAGCCGATCAACCACTGGGTAGCGTCGCGCTTCCGTGAGACCGCCGAGCTGGCCTGCGACGATCGGGCCGTCGAGCTCACGGGCGATCCTCGGGGCCTCGCGCGCGCGCTGGTCCACGTGGCCGCCGGCGCGCTGCTCTCCGAGCGGCGAGCCATGGTCCCGGCCATGGCGCGTCCGGCGAGCACGCTCCTCCCGCGCGTGAAGCGCCTGGTGGACGCGGGGAGTCGGGCGAGGCTCCGGGCGAGCCCACGGGGACGGCGGTGGGCGATCGCGGGCCTCGCGGCGTCCGGGATCGCGGCCGCTGGCCTGAGCGTCCAGGTGGCGCGCGCACGGCCGTCGCAGCCCGCCAGAGACGCGGGCGCCGCGCTCGCGCGGAGCCCTGACGCCGCGCCCGGCGCGACGGCAGCATCACCCCCCGACGCAGCAGCGATGAGCGAACAGATGGCCGAGCTCGCGCGCCGTGAACGAGAGATCGAGATGCAGCTCGAGGAAGCGCTGCACCGGCCCGGCGCGGGACACGAGGGCACACAGGCCTCGGTGCTGGTGCTCGAGCTGCGCCAGGAGCTGCGGCATGTGCGCGCCGCCAGGGCCTGGACCGAGGAGCGCTTCGTCGACGGATCGGCGGCGTGGGAGAGGCGCCTCGGGGCCTCGAACAGCGCGCCTCGATAGCGCGTCCTGACCGTCCGCAGGCCCGACGATCCAGCAGATCGGGAGGGCCGCGCTCTGCCCCGGAAGCCCGCGTCATGAGCGCTGGCGAGCCGTGCGCTCACGGCGGCGCCCTCCGCGCTACGCGGCGCCCTGCGCCTGTTCCCGCTTCGGCCACGTGAACCGGAACGTCGCGCCGTTCTTGCCGTCCGACTCCACCCAGGCGCGCCCGCCCCGGCTCTCCACGATCTTTCGCACGATGGCAAGGCCGATCCCGGTGCTCTCCACCTTGTCCCGCGCCTGCAGCGTCTGGAACATCCCCCACACCTTCTCCTGGAACGCAGGCGCAATGCCAGGCCCGTTGTCCGATACGGAGAACTCGTATCGATCGCCCTGCTCGTGGGCGCAGACGGTCACCCTCGCGTCCTCGCGGCCCGCGTGCTTGAGCGCGTTCGTGATCAGGTTCATCAGCACCTGCTGGAGCGGCACCTTGTACGTGCGCAGCGTGGCGGGCGGCACGTCGAGCGCGACCTGCGCAGGCGGCTTCGGGGCGATGAGCTCGACGATCTCCTTCGCGAGCTTCTCGATGTTCACGCTCTCCGGCTTCTCGCGGAACCTCGTGGCGCGCGAGTAGGCCAGGATTCCCTCGATCAAGGCCTCCATCCGCTGCACGCGCCCGCGCAGCATCTCCATCTGACGGCGCGTGTCGCCGGTGAGCTTGTCCGACAGGTCCTCCTCGATCCACTGGGCGAGGCTCGCGATCCCGCGGAGCGGCGCCTTCAGATCGTGGCTCGTCACATAGGCGAACTGGTCGAGCTCGGCGTTGGTCCGCTCCAGCGCGCGGATGAGCGACTGCGCCTCCCGGAACAGCCGGGCGTTGTCCATCGCCACGGCGGCCTGCGCGGCGAGGCCGACCGTGATGCGCTCGGAGCGCTCGGTGAAGACCCCCGGCTTCGGGTGGCCGAAGAACATGCCGCCGATCACCTTGCCGCTCCGCGACACGACAGGAACGGCCAGGTAGCTCGTCACGGGGAGGTGCCCTTGCGGCGGCCCTTGATAAGGCGTGTGTCGCGACCCCGGCCGCCTCGTCCGCCGTGTACATCATCGTCGTCGAGGCCTTGAGCACGCGGTGGACGTCGCGCACGACCGCGGCCGACATCTGGTCGATCGTGAGCGCGCCGCTCAGCGCCGAGCTGATCGCGAGCAGCGCCTGCGTGAGCTGCGCGTTGCGATCGAGCTCCTCCACGCGCCGCCGGAGCTGCTCCGCGAGCTCGCCGCGCTCCGCCTCGATCTGCTTCAGGTGGGAGATATCGGCGAACACCGAGATGCCGCCCTCGAGCTCGCCCTCGGGCCCGAGGATCGGCGCGGCGCTCCCGAGGACCATGCCCCGCGTCCCGTCGAAGCGCTGGATCGGGGTCTCCTCGCTCTCGATGACCTGCCTCTGGGCCATCGCGCGCGCCATCGCCCAGTCCGCGGCCTCGTAGGGGCGGCCGTCGTGGTGGAAGGCACGGTAAAGCGTCCAGTCGCTTATCGACTCGGTCGAGGCGCTGCCGGCCCAGATGCGCTCTGCCGCCCGGTTGTGCAAGACGAGCTTCCCGGACGCGTCGCAGAGGATGACGCCGTGCGGGCTGTGCTCGAGCACAGCGTTGAGCCACCCGCGATCGCGGGAGGCCACGACGCGGAGCCGCTCGATCTCACGCTTCAGGGCCTCGATGTCCATCGTGTCAGCGCGGCCGGACGGCCGGAGTCGGAAGAAAGGAGGCCGGGCGCGCGAGGTCCCATGAAACGGCCGCAGCCAGGAGCTCGGAGCAGGGCCGAAGGGTCGGTCGTCCGGACATTGCGCGGAGCTTACGCCCATTGGCGGTGCAGCGATAGTCGATGCATCCGCCGCGGGCCGCGGCGGCGCTGCGCTCGGCCCGCGCAGGCTCAGGCCGCGCGGGGCGCGGGCTGCGAGGGCGGCGCAGGCTGCGAGGGCGGCGCAGGTCGCGAGGGCTCCGGAGGCGCCGCGGCGGCCTCTTCCCACGCCTGCATCCGCTGCGCCGTGACCGCCGCGGCCGCTGTCGCGACGATGGTCGTGACGAGGAGCGGCGCCGCGCCGTCGCCGGACAGGTGCGCGCGGGAGACGTTGTCGAGGTGAATGCCGAGGTGCGCCGCCCACGCCACGAGCACGCTGCCGCCCGATCTGATGTACAGCGCCGTCATCAGGACGCTGAGCGACGCGATGAACAGGGGGCTCAGCACCCAGGACCACCACGGGACGACTGGCAGGCACATCATGGGAAGGTGCCAGAAGGTCCACGCGACGCCGACGACGAGGCCGGCGCGAACGGGCCCGTACGCCGGCAGGAGCCGCCGGAGGGCATAGCCGCGCCAGCCGAGCTCCTCGCCGATCGGGGCGAGGAAGGCGATGCCGCGCTGCTCCGGGGTGACGGGGGCGTACAGGAGCGTCGCCGGCGTGCCACCGCCGACGAGCGCCAGCAGCGCGAGGCCGAGGAGGTGCAGCATCGCCGGCATGCACAGCGCGAGCGGCGCGTAGCCCCATCCCGCGGGCGCGCGGTGAGACGAGAGCAGCCCCGAGAGCCCGCCGCGGCTGCGCTCCTTCCACGCGCACACCGCCGCCGCCGCCGACGGACCGATGGCGCCGAGGACGAGCGGCGCCACGGCGACGTCGGTGGGAACGGGCGCGCCCCACTGCTGCAACAGGAGCGGCAGCTGGCAGAGCCAGGTGATGGCATGGGCGAGGAGAAAGAACCGGAGGACGGACGGGGGCATGGCGGGTACGACAGCCGAGCGCACAGGAGGTTTCCCGCCGCGTGACGCGGACGCGACGCAGCGGCGGACAGGTTCTTCGGGGCGCGCGGAGGGTCGGCCGTCTGGCGGGCTATCCGGATGGCGGGCTATCCGGGCGCCCCGGCGCGGGCGGGCGCGGACGGCGGTGGATGGCGCCGCGCCCAGGGCGGGCGGGGGCGCGAGCAGGTCAATGGGGAGGGGTCACCTCCGCGCTGATGGCAGCGCGACGGCCAGGGTCAACGCTGGGCGAGACATCGACTCTCACGCTGGCCTCGCCGCGCGCGCGGGGCTCTCGGGGAAATGACGATGCAGGCTTCGGGCTCTACCTCGCTCACCAACCCCATGACGGGAACCCAGATGATGGGGGCCGATAACCGGCAGGTGAGCGCGACAGCGCGCCGATATCGAGCAAGGAGCAAGCAGGATGTTGCGCAATCGTTCAGGTCGCCTCATGGCGATCATGTTCGCGGGAAGCTTTGTACTCGCGGGGGCCGGCGGGTGCATCGGCGGTGACGATGAGGCCGAGACGGACCGCGAGACGACGGCCGGCGGCGACGGGACCGGCAGGGACAACACGGGCGCTGACGGCAGGAGCGGCGGCCGGACAGGCGGAGACGGCGCCAGGGGCCCGAGCGGCCGGCAGAGCGGTAGAGAGAGCGGTAGAGAGAGCGGCGGACAGGCCGGCTACCAGGGCGGCCGGCAGAGCGGTAGAGAGAGCGGCGGACAGGGCGGCAGGCAGAGCGGTGGCGGACAGCGCGCGGGCAACGCGCAGGTGTGCGGCGAGCAGGCCGGCTATCAAGGCGGCCGCCAGAGCGGTAGACAGGGCGGCGGGCAGGTCGACATCCAGAGCGGCCGGCAGGGCGGCGGTCACAGCGCGATGCAGAAGCCGTCGGACCGGGAAATCGCGACGCTGGTCTCGCTCATCAACCAGCAGGAGGTCGAGCTGTCGAGGATCGCCCGGGACAAGGCCGAGTCTCCGGAGGTGCAGCTCTACGCCGAGCAGAGGATCGAGGAGCACTCCCGGGCCCAGCAGCACGGGGCGGAGCTGTCGAGCGGCCACACGACCAGCATCGAGGCGTGCTCGCGCTGCGAGCAGCTCCAGGCGAGCGCAGTCGAAGCCAACGAATCGCTGCAGGCTCAGGAAGGCGCAGAGTTCGACGTCGCCTTCATCTGGGCGCAGGTCTCCCTGCATCGCCGTGCGCTCGAGCTCCTCGACGACTCGCTCGTCGAGGGCGCGAAGGACGCGAGGCTCCGGTCTCACGTGACCAGGATGCGAGACGGCGTCGAGCAGCACCTGAGGCAGGCCGAGCAGATCTTCTGTTCGCTGCTGCAGGAGCGACAGCAGCAATCCGGCCATCAGAAGAGCGCTCAGCAGCAAGGCGCCCAGTTCGGCCAGCAGTCCACCCAGCAGCGCGGGCAGCAGCAAGGCGCCCAGTTCGACCAGCAGTCCACCCAGCAGCGCGGACAGCAGCAAGGCGCCCAGCTCGGCCAGCAGCAGCGCGGGCAGCAGCAAGGCGCCCAGTTCGGCCAGCAGCAGCGCGGGCAGCAGCAAGGCGCCCAGTTCGGCCAGCAGCAGCGCGGGCAGCAGCAAGGCGCCCAGTTCGGCCAGCAGCAGCGCGGGCAGCAGCAAGGCGCCCAGTTCGGCCAGCAGTCCACCCAGCAGCGCGGGCAGCAGCAAGGCGCCCAGTTCGACCAGCAGTCCACCCAGCAGCGCGGGCAGCAGTACGCCCAGCAGCAGCGCGGGCAGCAGCAGGGCGCCCAGCTGCAAGGTCCGCAGCGCTACGCGCAGCAGCAAGAGGCACCGCAGAAGTCGCGGTGAGCCGCGCAGCGCCTTCGCCCCTCGCGTCGCTCAGCCGCGCTCGCCTCCCCACCTCCACGCGCTCTGGCGAGCAGCGAGCGCGGCTCGTGCGGCCGACGTGATCCCCACCTCCGCGCGGCCCCGCGCCGCCCCTCACCGAGGTTGACCTGTCCGTCGCGAGGTTGACCTGTCCGTCGCGCCGTTGACCTGCCCGTCGCGAGCACAGCGCCAGCAAAATATTCCACAACGGCGCCCGGCCGCTCTCCGAGACCTTTGCGACGCTGTCCGGCGCCGCTCAGCCGCGGGGTCGCAGCCACGGGCTCATCGAGACACGGCCGCCGCGCCGGTCCCGCGCGAGCGGGCGCCTCGACGTGGCGCCCGCGCCTGTCCGAGCTGGTATCCTCGCCCGCATGCTGGTGTTGACTTCGCATGTCCCGTCGCGGGCCTGCCCAGGTCGCGGGGTCGTCCGCCTGGGGGCCGCGTGAGCGAGCACGAGCGGCTCGTCCCCTGGCGAGAGATGGTGCCCGGTCAGGTCTATCGAGCGCCGTCGGCCTGGACCGACGACGAAGGGCGCGTCCACGAGCGCGGCGAGGAGTGGACGTTCCTCCGCCTCGTCCACGTGATGGACACGACGGTCCCCGGCTGCCAGCAGGACGTGCCCCGGCCGCACATCAGCGCGCGCGGCGCCGACGGCAGCCGCCTCTCGTTCACCGTGGGGTCGGAGGACTCCGCGCGGGCGGCCCGGGTCGAGGCCCTCCCCGACGAGCGGCCGCTCCACTGCGCGTGCGACGAGCCCGGGTGGCGCTTCGCCGTCCAGAGCCAGGCGCTCGCCGTGCTGAGCGCCGCGCAGGCGCTCGCCTCGGCCGTGGTCGACGCGATACCCGGGCCTGCGGACACCGCATGATCCCTCGCCGCCGCCTGCACCGCGCCGTCTTCTGCCTCGCCGCCCTCTACAACGCCTGCTGGGGTCTCTACGCGGCGCTCGATCCGCAATGGCTCTTTCGCTTCGCCGGCATGGCGCCCCTCAACCACCCTGCGATCTTCGCCTGCCTCGGGATGGTGGTCGGGGTCTACGCCATCCTCTACGCGGAGGTCGCGCGCGTCCCCGAGCGCGGCTTTCTCCTCGCGGCCGTGGGCCTGCTCGGCAAGCTCCTCGGGCCGATCGGCCTCGTGGCGCTGCTCGTGACCGGCCAGTGGCCGCCGCGATCCGCCGTGCTCTGCCTGACGAACGATCTCGTGTGGTGGGTCCCGTTCGGCCTGTATCTCCACGACGCGTGGCCGTTCTTCGTGCGCGAGTGGAGAGCTCCGCCGGGAGAGGGGCGGTCGCCCTGAGCTCCCCTGCCCCGCCTCCTGCGCGGGCCTGGCCGCGCCGGCGCGCACCGCCCGCGGCCTCCGGGGAGGGTAACCTGCCAGCGTTCGCCGGGCGCGAGGCCTGGCAGGAGGGTGGTCCATCATGAGCTCGAACAGGGTAGCGGTCGTCGTCGGTGTCGGCCCCGGCCTCGGTGCCGCGGTGTCCAGGCGCTTCGCGCGCGAGGGGTTCTCCATCGGGCTCATGGCCCGGACGGCCGCCACCTGCGAGGCCGTGCAGCAGGAGATCGAGGCGGCCGGGGGGCGCGCCCTGAGCGTGCCCGCGGACGCCACCGACCCGGCCTCGGTCGCGGCGGCGTTCGCGCGGGTGAAGGAGTCGCTCGGCCCGGCCGAGGTGCTGATCTACAACGCCGGCGCGTTCCGCATGGCCGGGGCGCTGGAGCTCACGCCGCGAGAGCTCGAGGAAGCCTGGAAGATCAACTGCCTCGGCGGCTTCCTGAGCGCGCAGGCCGCGCTGCCCGACATGCTCGAGCGCGGCCGGGGCACGCTCCTCTTCACCGGCGCCACCGCCTCGCTCCGCGGCGGCGCGCGCTTCGCGGCCCTGGCCGTCGGCAAGTTCGGCCTCCGTGCCCTCGCCCAGTCGCTCGCGCGCGAGCTCGGCCCGCGCGGCATCCACGTGGCCCACGTGATCGTCGACGGGCTGATCGACCCCCCGCGCGTGCGCGCCATGGCGGCCGGGAGGGACGCGGCCACGATGCTCGCGCCCGAGGCGCTGGCCGAGACCTACTTCCAGCTCCACGCCCAGCCGCCGAGCGCCTGGACCCACGAGATCGATGTGCGTCCGTCGATGGAGAAGTTCTGAGCTTGGCTCGCGAACGCGAGCGCGAGCGAGGAGGGGCCGCCGCGCGGCCCGCTCAGGCGAGCCGCGCGCGCGTCACGGGTCGATCCACGTCCAGGGGAAGTCGACCTCCACGAGCGTGTCCGCGTCGTCGAGCACGTCGACCGACGTGACGCGCACGACATCGCTCTTCTGGAAGCCGTCCTCCTCGAGCCAGACCTCGACGTCGTAGTAGCCCTCGGGGAGGTCGGGGATGGTGAGGCCGAGCGCGTCGCAATCCGTGGACGCCACCGTGACGAAGCCCGCCTCGTCCTCGACGCTGACCACGATGTCTTCCACGTCGTAATCGAAGCACTGCCACGGATCATCGCTGCCATCGATGGTCAGCTCCACGGTCAGCGAGCCGCTCCCGTAGTGAACATGGTCATCGTCACCATCGACGATGATGCACCCCGTGAGCGAGGCAGAGGCGAGAACGCAGGCAGTGAGACCGGAGAGCAGCTTCGAGAGTTTCATGGATGTCTTCCTTGATTGGAGTCTGGCGCGTCGCGCCGATGCCCGATTGTTCAGCAAGCGCTATACCAGCAGCAAGCGCGCAGCCTGGCGCCTGCGGCGGCGTCCCGGCGCCGCCGGATGGCACCGCGGTTGCTTTGATGAGGCTCCATGAAGAACAACGTGCCTGTCCTCCAGAGCTCGTCACCCGGAATCACGGCGAATTCCCCGCAGCGCAGCAGGCTCGCCGCGCTCGCTGCGCTCGCCGCGCTCGCGGCCCTCGGCGCGACCGGGTGCGCCGCTGAGGTCCACACCAGGACCGTCGCCCCTGCGCCTGCCACCGTCACGTACCGGGAGTTCGCGGTGGTCGAGGAGCCGGTCGTTCACATCGCGGCGGCGCCGGTCCACGTCGAGAGCTACCCCCGCGTCTATTACCGGGGGACCTACGTCTACTACGTGGACGGCCGCTGGTACTATCCGTCGCGCCACGGCTGGGTCTACTACCGCGACGAGCCGCGCGCCCTGGTCCGCTACCGCGTCGAGTTCGACCGGGACCGCCATCATCACCACCACACCTATCGAGAGACCACGCACAGGCCGTCGACGACGCGCGTGGAGCACCGCCGCCCCCACGTCGAGCACCGGCGCCCGCACCGATCCCCCTGACCGAGCGATCACGGCGGGCGTGAAGCCGCCGAGGCCGCTGTGACACGCCCGCTCACCCGCGCGGGCGCCTACAACGCCCCTCGGAGCTGGAGGAGCGCGCCCCGGGCGACCGGGACGACGGCGACAGGCGCCGCGGCGGGGCGATCCGCCTCGCGCCTGGGCGCCGCGGGTCGTAGCCAGAAGAGCAGCCCTGCGGAGACCGCTGCCCCGACGCCGGCGGCGAGCGAGAGGTCGGCGATGATGAACCGGGTCCGCACGGACTGGACCTGCGCGTCGCCGCAGAACGGCGCGCAGCTCGCCTGGAGCGACCTGCGCTCGGCCATGCCGGCCGCGCCGACCCAGGCGAACAGCCCCGTGGCCACGAGCGCCGAGCCGCCGAGCACGTACACCGCGAGCGGCACGGGGCGCGCTCCCTCCGGCGCGTCGCCCGTCGCGGCCTCCGGCGTGGATCGCGCGCTGACCGGCGGGGGCGGCGGGGCGGCCGCCGGGCGCTCGCCGAAGAACACGGACACAGGCCTGCCCTTCTCGCTTTCGCGGATGAGCAACGTCCGCTCGATCGACGCGTGCGGCGGCAGCTCGAACCGGAAGACGTGCTTGCCCGGGTCGACCTCGAGCTCCTTGCCGTCGAGCGCCTCCGCCACGACCTGGCCGTCGAGCAGCACGCGGACGTCCGCCTCGTCGCCGCGCCTCGACTCCGCAGCGATCACGACCGACGGGATGTCATTGGCGAGCGCGGCCAGCCAGCTCGCGCAGTCGGCCCGGAGCAGCGACGGGCAGCTCGAGCGAGAGCAGGCGAGGAGCGCGCCGCGCGCCGCCCGGAACCTGCCCTGCTGGCGCGCGACCTGCGCCTCCTCGTGCATCGCGAGGCAGACCGCCTTCTCGTCGCCTCCCTGGCCCAGCGCGGGCGAGCCGGCGAGGAGCACGACGGCCACGGTCAAGAGCGCTCCAGGCCGGAGGGGCGCCCCCGTCACCCCGCGCGCAAGCCGCTCACAGGCACGCCGGCTTGAACTTCTTGATCCCATGCTCGTTGAAGAAATAGGGCGGGTCGCAGTCCGCCGCGGGCGCTGCCGTGGGGGCCCGCGTCACGACGCGTGTCGGCGAGGACCGCGGGAGCGTGGCCCGCTTCTCCTGCTGGAGACCGAGGTCGACGTCCACGTCCTTGTCGAGCACGATCTCCACACGTGCGCTCGTGTAGCCCGGCGCCTCGGCGCGCACCTCGCGGGCCGCGCCGCTCTTCTCCATCTGCGCCCTGAACGGGTTCGTCGCGAGCGGCTGGCCGTCGAGGAACAGCGCCGCGTCCCTGGGCGACGCCGCGATGCGGACGCTGACGGTCGCCGGGCGCTCAGGCGGCTCAGGGACGGGCGCGGGCGCGGCGGCGGCCTGCGCGGCCTGTGCCCCGGAGGCGGCGGGCGCCGGCGAGGCGGGCCCCTCGCGCGAGCCCGGCGCGAGCCCCCACGTGACGAAGGGGACCGCCAGCGCGACGCACGCGGCGCCGACGATCACGGCGCGCCGGTTCCGGCCGACGGCGGGCACGTCGGTGCTGCTGTTGCGGACCGCGCGGATCCCGGTCTCCGAGCGCGCCTCTCTGTCCGCGCCGTCCGCATCATCCCACGAGAGCGCGGCCACTTTCATGAGCTGCGCCTCGACCGACCTCTTCATCGCGGCCCGCTCGCCCTCGAACAGCTTCGAGACGAACTTGCCTATGTCGCGGCTGGTCACCCGCGTGCCGAGATCATCGATGATCGCCTCGAGGTCGGCGGCGAGCTGCGCCGCGGTCGCGTACCGGCCGTCTCGCTCCGGAGCGAGCGCCTTCATGATGACGCGCTCCAGCTCGAGCGGGACGCCCGGGTTCACGCTGCGCGGCGTGGCGAGCTCCCCGTTGAGCACGAGGTTCATGAGCAGCGGATCGGGCGTCTCCTTCCACATCCGCTCGCCGGTGGCCGCCTCCCATAGCATGACGCCGACCGCATAGAGATCCGCGCGCCGGTCGAGCTTCTCGCCCATCATCTGCTCCGGCGCCATGTACCGGATCTTGCCCTTGATGACGCCGGTCTCGGTCTGGTAGTCGGACCCGCGATCGAGCTTCGCGATGCCGAAATCGAGGATCTTCACGTGCCCGTCGTACGTGACGAAGATGTTGTGCGGCGTCATGTCGCGGTGCACGACGTTGAGCTTCTGCCCGTCGAAATCCTCGAGCTCGTGGGCGTGGTGGAGCCCGGACAGTGCGTGGGTGATGATCTGGAGGTGCATGGCGAGCGGGAGAGACCCCCGGCCGGCCGCGAGCACGTTCGAGAGGGGCTGTCCGTCGAGGAACTCCATCACGAGGATGGGGATCCCGTTCTCCTCGATAACCTCGTTCGCCTGGACGATGTTGGCGTGGTTGAGCCGCGCGGAGAGGCGCGCCTCGTTCAGGAACATCCGCCGGAACTCGGGATCGAGCGCGTGGGTCTTCTTCGGCGTCTTGAGCACGACGAGCTTGCTGAAGCCGCTCGGGCCGTGAGCGACCGAGAGGAGCGCGCAGGCGGTACCTCCCTGCCCGAGCTCGAGCAGGACACGGTACTTTCCGCGCGTCTCGCTCACGCTGTCGACGCTCCGCTCCACGACCATCCCCGCCACAGGCAACGAGAGTACAACGGCACCCTGCTGGAGCGGAAGCCGGTGCGGCGGCTTCCTTCCCTCGCGCGGCGCGGGCCCGGGAGCGCCGGTGGGCGATGGCGACAACCGAGGTCGAGGTCGCGCGCTGTAGGCGTCCATCGCCTCCCCGGCATTCTCCGGAGCGCCTGCGGAGCGCCTGCGGAGTGCCTCCGGTTGCCTCCGGGTTGGCCAACTGGCTGCATCTCGGCGGGAGCGAGCGTGCTCACGTTCACCGGGGCCGCGCCCCGCGATCGCCGACGTGAGGGTCCGTGTCGTGAAATCGATCTTGGCACCCGAAACGTACTTAGCTACAGTCGGAAACGTTAGACGCCGGGCGCCCAGCGGACAGGTGAGGCGACACGCTCAGAGGACACCTTGCGCACATCCTGAGGTTCAGATGGCGGCGACGCGACGCGATTCGGTCTACCCTGAGACGCTGGAGGGTCCCACGAGCACGACCTCTGCCGCGTCAGGCCACATGATGAGAGAGCCACCGGAGAGCGAGCAGCGTGTAGCACAGCGGTGCGTGGATTGCGCTACACCTGCGCCGAAGACGGAGACGAACTACACGCTCATCAGCTCTCGCTATGGCTGGCGGCTGACGCGGACCGTCGACGCGAGCGGGCGCCGGATGATGGAGTGGCGCTGTCCTGCGTGCTACACGCGCTACCGGTCGAAGCGTCCGCTCTAGCCTCCCCCGCGCGCCGCTCTCGCCTTCGTCGCCGCGCGCCGCTCTCGCCTTCGTCGCCGCGCGTCACTCTCGCCTTCGTCGCCGCGCGTCACTCTCGCCTTCGTCGCCGCGCGTCAGCGAGCCGCCGCGATAGCTGGCGGCGGCCTCGCGGTGGGCCGAGCGCGGCGCTGACGCCCGTCACACCCCTCCCTCGCATGGCGCCTCGCCCCGGCTCGCGGCTACCGGCATGCGCAGGCGCCTCGCAGGCAGACGGGGAGGAAGCCCTTGTCGCAGGAGCACCGCGCCTCGCACCCGCCGCAGTTCTCTATATCGGTCTCGGTGTGGGCCTCGCAGCCGTTGAAGAGGTTGCCATCGCAGTCCTCGAACTCGGCCACGCAGCTGCTCATGACGCACCTTCCGACCGGATCGTTGGCCGCGCAGACGGCGTCCGCCTTGAACAAGCTGCAAGGCGCGCACCCCTCGACGGCGCACCCGTAATCAGGATCCTCGATCGGCACACAGCCCATCTCCCCCTCGTCGACGACATAGCAGGCCTTCTCGCCGGCAGGACACACGCCGTCGCCGAGCGGATCGAGATCGACCGTGACGCTGCACGCCGCGGCGGCGAACGCCGCGAGCGACGCCATCGACGCGGCAGCGCGGAGCAGGCGAGCGCGCCCGCCCATGATGGCCACTGGAGCGGCGGAAAGGCGCGAGCTTTCGCTCCTGCCCTGCCCACGCCCGCAGAGCACACCGTACTTGCCCCGTAGTTTTCGCATGACTGCCGACTTGCCCCCTCAGCGGGCTCGGAGCATACGCCGCGCTCCGCACGAGAGGAAGCGCTCGACGCCCCGGCGCTCACCCATCCTCGGCTCGAGCGGGCAGCCTCGCAGAGCCGTGACGGGGAGAGCGGCCCCGAGCCCGGGCGGACATTCCCGCGGCCGCGCGGGAAAACCGCGTCGACGGCGCGGTCACGGCGACAGTGGACAGCCGCACGGCATCTTGACACTGCGAATGAATTGAGAGAGCGTGAATCGCGGAGGGGGGAGCTCGGCTCGCCGGCCGACGGACGCGAGCTCGCCAGAGACCCGCGGCGGGCGGCGGGCAACAGGTGATGGGAGACTGACGTGAGCGGTACCTTCGTGAAGGCGCTGTGTTGCATCGGCGCCGCGGCGCTGGCGACGCTCGGCGTCACCGGCTGCGGGAGCGGTGGTGACGGCGGCGAGGCGGGCTACACGGGAAAGATAGAGCTCCTCAGCTGGTGGTACAGCGCGAGCGAGAGCAGGGCGCTCGACGCGCTCGTCGAGGTCTACAACCACGATCACCCGGGCGTGGAGGTCGTCAACGCCGCCGCGATCGCGGCGAGCACCGCGGGGGAGCGGCTGCGGCAGCGCATGGCCCTGGGCTCTCCGCCGGACAGCTTCCAGGTCAACGGCGGCGTCAAGCTGCTGGAATGGGTCAAGCACAACGGCCGGGAGGGAGACAACAAGCTGGAGCCGCTCGACGACATAGCGGCGTCGAGCGGATGGCTCGACGTCGTGCCCAGATCGATCCTCGAGAGCGTGACGTACGACGGCCACGTCTACGCCGTGCCGGTGAACATCCACCGCGCGAACAGCCTTTGCTACAACAAGAAGATCTTCGCGGAGAGCGGGCTCGCGCCGCCCACGACGCTCGACGAGCTGAGCGCCGTCGTGGGCGCGCTCGCGGAGAAGGGCATCACGCCGCTGGCGCTCTCGGCGCAGCTGGCGCCGGAGGCGGGCGGGTTCATGTGGGAGCACGTCTTCGTCATGTCCGCCGGGACGGAGTTCTATGAGCGCTTCTTCAGGGGGGAGGAGCACCCGAACGATCCCCGGGTGAGGGCCGCGCTCGAGGCGAGCCTCACGATCGCAGAGCACGTGAACCCGGATTACGAGAGCATCGGCTGGGCAGACGCGGCCAGGCTCGTCGGACAGGGCGACGCCGCGATGGTCATGGACGGAGACCGGGTCAAGGCCGAGCTGCAGGCGCAAGGATACGAGTACGACGTCGACTTCGGCATGGTGGCGGTGGGCGGCGACAACACCTTCGTCTACGTCGACGACAGCTTCGTCCTCCCGAGGGGGGCGCCGCACCGCGAGCCCACCCTCGACCTGCTCGCGACCATGGGAACGGTGGAGGGCCAGGACGCGCTCAACCCGCTCAAAGGCTCGATCCCGGTGAGGCTCGACACAGACAGGAGCCTGTACGACGAGCCGTCTCAGCGTGCGATGGACGCGGCGAGGGACCCGGAGACGCGCTTCATCCCGGAGCGCACCCTCGTCGTCCCCCGCGATTACCTCACGGCCGTCGACGGCGCCTACAAGGAATACCTGAGGGACAGAGATACCGACAGGATGATGCTGGTCATCGAGGCGTATTATCCCAGCATCAAGGAATACCACGGCCAGGAGTGAGCCGGGCGCTCCAGGACACCCGCGATCGCCGGACCTCCGACGTCGCCAGACGTCGGCAGACGGTGGCGACGGCGACTGACGGTGGCGACCTGAGGCATCCCCTCAAATTCTTCAGAAAATTCACAGGGAGGCGGGGAGACGGGGAGGAAAATCTTCAAATACTCCCTATCTCCCCGCCTCCCTGTTCAATTTCTCCGCTGAAAAGGGCTGCAAATGAGGGGATTCCTCAGGGTGGCGACGGCGGCAGATTGTACCTCCCTGCGCGCGAGCTTGACGTCGCACGCGAAGTGAGAGACCGTGGAATAGTGCCGCGGTTTATCGACTGACCGACAGGCACGCGCTCGCAGCAGATCCACGGCGAGCAGCAGGGCGACAACAGAGGATGGGAGGCTGACATGAAGGCGCGGGAGTCCAGCGCACCGTCCTGGAGCAGCGCCTCGACGAGCGCATGGCGACGGGCAAGCCTCCGGACGTGTTCCAGGTCCACGGCGGCGTCCGGTTGATGGACTGGGTCAAGTACAACGGCGTGGAGGGAGAGAAGAAGCTGGAGCCGCTCGATGACGTCGCGGCGTCGAGCGGCTGGCTCTCCGCCGTGCCTGAGTCGGTCGTCGAGACGGTGACGCACAACGGTCGTGTCTACGCCGTCCCGGTGAACGTCCACCGCTTGAACTGCCTGTTCTACAACAAGAAGCTCTTCGCCGAGAACGAGCTCACGCCTCCGACGACGCTCGACGAGCTCTACGCCGTCAACGAGGCGTTCGCCGCGCAGGGCATCACGCCGCTGGCGGTGGCCGCAGAGGACCCTTCGACGCCGGCCAACCTCATGTGGGAGCACCTCTTCGTCATGTCCGCCGGCGCACAGTACTATGACGACCTCTTCAAGGGCCGCCTGGCGAGCCCGGCGCGCCCTCGAGCGCGCGGGGCGATGCACAAGGTGCGACGCGCGACCGCAACGTCCGGTCGACGGGCGGCTCGGCTGAGCCTTCCGCGCGACCGGGGAGCCACCTATGCTCCGGCGCTCCGGCCGCGTCGACCGGACAGGCAGCATGCGCGCAGCGGACCTCGATCTCTCGGAGCTCCTCACGGTCGACCCGCAGGGGGGCGAGCTGCGCTTCTCCGGGGCGCGGGCGATCCTGCTCGACACCGTCGCGATGGGCCTCCTGCGCAAGCAGCTCATCGATAGCGTCGGCGCCGCGGCGGCGCGGGCGATCCTCACCCGGTTCGGCTTCGCGCACGGCTACCGCACGGCCGAGGCGGCGCGCGCCGAGCTCTCGCTGGAGAGCGACGAGGAGTGGCGCGACGCGGGCGGGCGCATCCACGCGTTGCAGGGGATGATCCGCCTCGCGCCAGGCGCGGACGACCCGCTCTCGCCCGGGGGCGCGACGGTGGAGGCCTCGTACGAGGCGGAGCAGCACCTCCTGCACCTCGGCCGCGCGGACGCGCCCGTGTGCTGGACGCTCGCGGGCTTCGCGAGCGGCTACCTGAGCTGCGTCGAGGGCCGGGACATCTACGTGATCGAGCGCCGCTGCCTCGGCCGCGGCGACGCGAGCTGCCTGTTCGCCGGCCGCACGGCCGAGGCGTGGGGCGCCGACCTCGAGCCGCACCTGCCTTTCTTCGAGGAGCACCGCCTCGACGCCTCGCTGCGCCGCGCCGCCGAGGCGCTGGGGCGCGCCGAGCGCCGGCTGAGGACGCGCGCGGAGACGCTCCTGCGGACGGCCGGGGCCAGCGAGGCCGGCGCGGGTCCGGGTGGCATCGTCGCGTCGAGCCCGGCCATGCAGCGCGTCCTGGAGCTCGCGCGGCGCGTGGCGCAGGTGGACGCCACGGTGCTCGTGACGGGCGAGAGCGGCACCGGCAAGGAGCGCGTGGCGCGCCTCGTCCACGACGCCTCGCCCCGCGCGGCCGCCCCGCTGCTCGCCATCAACTGCGCCGCCATCCCGGAGCCGCTGCTCGAGAGCGAGCTCTTCGGGCACGCGCGCGGCGCCTTCACCGGCGCGACGCGGGACCGCGCGGGGATCTTCGAGGCGGCGGCCGGCGGGACGCTGTTCCTCGACGAGGTGGGCGAGCTGCCGGCCGGGGTGCAGGTGAAGCTGCTCCGGGCGCTGCAGGCGCGCGAGGTGCGGCGCGTCGGCGAGAACCGCAGCCGGCCTGTCGACGTGCGCGTGGTGGCGGCGACCAACCGCGAGCTCGCCGCGGAGGTGTCGGCCGGCCGCTTCAGAAAGGACCTTTACTATCGGCTCAAGGTGGTCGAGCTCCGGCTGCCGCCGCTCCGCGAGCGGCGGGAGGACGTGCTGCCGCTCGCGCGGGCGCTGCTCGCCCAGGCGGCCGCGCGCATGAAGCGGCCGGCGCCGCGCCTCAGCCCCGGCGCCGCCGACCACCTGGTCCGCTACCCGTGGCCCGGCAACGTGCGCGAGCTGGAGAACGCCATGGAGCGGGCCGTCGCATTGGCCGAGGGGCGGCGCATCGAGGCCGAGGACCTGCCCGAGGAGGTGCGCTCGGCCCTGCCGGTGCCGTCGGCCGAGGTGCGCGCGCGGACGCTCGGCGCTGTCGAGCAGGAGTACATCCTGGCGGTGCTGGCGCGCAACGGGGGGAACCAGACGCGCGCCGCGGCGGAGCTCGGGATCGGCGTGTCGACGCTGTACCGCAAGCTCAAGGAGTACGGGCGCGGGCAGGCGCGGTGAGCGCGGCGCTCCGGCCAGAGCGGGAGCCTGTCGCTCGACACGAGCAACATGAGCTGCGGAGAGACGGAGAGGCCCTGACCCGCCTCGCGTCCTCGTGGCCTTTTACCGGCCCTTCGCGGCGTCGGCGAAGGACCTCCATGTCGCCTCGTCCGCGCCCACGCTGGCGCGCTGGCCGTCGCGCACGATGGGCGTGCGGAGCAGGAGCGGATCCTCGGCGAGCAGCTCGGCGATCCGCGCCTCGCTCGGGCCGAGGTGCTGGAGGCCGCGCTCCTTCACCCGCGCGCCCTCCGCGTCGTAGAGCGCGCGCACGCCGCCCACCGCGCGCGCCACGCTGGCGAGCTCCCCCTTGGAGAGGCCCTTCTCGCGCAGGTCGACGAGGTGCACCTTGATGCCCCGATCGGCGAAGAACCGCTGCGCCGCCCGCGTCGCCTTGCACTTGGCCGTGCCGAAGATCTGGATCATGCGCGTCGCTCCTCGTGGAATGGCCCACGGCGCGCGCGGCTCGCCTGAGCGGCCGCGCGGGCGCGAAGCATAGGCGCGAACGCGGCAGCCTACCAGGCCGCGTCGGCGGCGGCGTGGAGCCCAGCGCCGCCGGCCGGGGCGGCGCGGCGCACTGGACGGGGGTGAAACCGAGGCCCGCGGAGCGAGCGGGCGCGGGCGCGGTGGACCATCACCCGGAAGGCGCGGTCCCGGTCGCTGCGCTGCAGCGCTGGACCGCGTAATCGCCGTTCACCTGATCTCTCATGCCGGCTTCGCGCAGCTTCACGAAGAGGGAGGTCTCGTCGGTGCTGACGATCTCGAGCGTGCCGCGATAGCCGAGGGTGCCTGCCCCGCCCCCGAAACTGCAACCGTTGGCGTTCTCGGACAGCGTCTCGCGAAAGCGGATGCGGTCGTCTGACAGGTCGATCAGCCCGGGTGCGTCCAGCTCGGGCGGCAGGGTGAGCATGAGCTGCCAGATGGGCGCATTGTCGCACGTCGCCTCGATCACGGTCGGAGGGCACTCCTGGACATCGCTGTTGAAGACCAGGATGAGCGTGTCGGGATCCTCCCACAGGCGGAATTCGAAATCGGGCGGCAGATCGCCGGCTCTCATCGCGACGGCGCTCGGCACCGGAGGGTCGTCGTCTTCGGGGGGCGGGGTGGAGTCTGGATTGGACGGGTGCTCCCCGTCCAGGACAGGCACGAACACGATCTCTTCGCACCCGGTGCTCACGATCGCCATCAGTCCGATGGCCACGAGGAATCGCTTCATTGAATTGACCTCCAGAACAGGTTCTCAGATGAAGTCCTCCCGGCGCGTGAGCACGGCTCATCGGAGCCCATCAGAATCGACGCCCGCCGAGGGGGGGCCCTGGCGGAAGATCACCGCCGGGCGTCGCGGCCGCCACGCCGCAGCGCTGGACCGCGTGCTCGCCGTTCATCCCCCGTACAGGATGCCGGCGTCGCGCAGCGCCACGACATCGGGTTCACCTCCAGGACAGGTTGCTCAGGTGAAGTCCGTCGGACGCGCGAGGGCGGCTCATCGAATCCAGAACCATCGACGCTGGCCGAAGAGACGATGATCGCTCGTCACGATCACCCGCCAGGCGGCGCGGCCGCCGCACCGCAGCGCTCGACCGTGTAGTCCCCGTCGAGCGAGAGGTCCTCGTTGGCGACGCCGCGCAGCTTCACGTCGAGGGAGGCCTCGTCACGGCTGACAATCTCGAGCGTACCCCGGAACCCTGCGCCGCCTGCGCCCGTGCCCCAGCAACCGGGGTAGGCCAGCGATTCGTGATAGGAGACCCGCGAATCTGATAGATCGATGACGCCGACCGTGTCGAGCTCGGACGGCACGACCAGGACGAACTGCCAGATGGGCGCGCTGTCGCAGTTCACGGTGACCCAGGGCTCTGCGCACCGCTGCACAACGCTGCTGAAGAACAGGACGAGCGCGTCAGGGTCATCCGCGGGCGAGATCATGGGCCAGATGCTGGGGTGGAAAGGCACGTCGCCGGCGCGCATCGCGATGACGTCGGGGTCCGCGGCACCGCCGCCGGGATCCGGTGCAGACGCGCCCGAGCCCCAGCCCCCCGGAAAGGGGTCAAGGACGCTCTCGTCACACCCGACGCTCAACATGGCCATGGCTACGAGGGTCATCATCGTTCGGTTCATGGGATCGACCTCCGGTTCGGCTTGCCATGCTGAGGTCACACGGGAGCGCGAGGTCGGCTCATCAGAACAGCCCGAGATCGACGCCGGCCGAAGAGAGCATGATCGGTTGGCCCCAGGTCGCGAGCTCGTCCCCGGCGATCTCGATCGAGACCCCTTGAACGACCACGCCGGTGAGAACGTCGGCGCGCAGCCGGAGCCTGGGTGTCACGGCGAAGGCGACGCCGAGGCGCATGAAGGGGGCGACGGCCGCGGCGGAGGACTCGCCCCCGGTGAAGCCCGAGCTGACGATCATCCCCGAGCTCCGGAGCGAGACGACCGTCAGGCCGAGATCCACCGAGGTAGCCCACCGGCCCGCGCGGGTGGCGAGGCGCACCCCGCCGCCGGCGAGCAGGACCGAGAGGTCGACGCCGAGCTGCGGCGGATCGAGCCGCGCGCTGGTCAGCGGGAGCGCCGCGAGCGCGACGACGCCGACGTGCTCGCTCGGCATCCAGGCAAGGCCGAGGTCGGCGCTGGCCGCCGCGCCGAGGCCGCCTGGGCTGAACAGCGCGCCGGGAGCGAGCGAGACGAGGAGCGACGGCGGCCGCGCGGGCGGCGGGTCGTCGTCGAGCGCGCCCGGCGCGGGGACGCGCATCTTCGCGCGGATCTCCGGGGTCGCGGGCAGCTCTCCGGGCGGCGGCGCCGACAGGGCGGCCTCCAGGAGGCTGGCGCGCAGGAGCTCGACGACGCGGAGCGCGAACGCGGCGTCGCGGTCGGGCGCGCCGCCGCCGCTCGCGTCGCTCGCCATCTCGCGGAGGACGGTCTTGCCGGTGACCCGATCGGCGATCCACACCTCGACGCCGCGGCCGGAGGGGACGGCGCGGATCGCGGCGATCGCGCCGGCCTGGCGCGCCGAGGCCTCGAGGGACGCGCGCGAGGCCGGCTCGGCCGCAGGGTCGAGGATCTCCGCCCGGAAGCCGAGCGACTCGATCTCGGCGACGACCCGCATGCCGAAGCGGTCGCCGGGGGCGCACACGACGACGATGGTCGAGGGGGCCTCCTCCCGCGTCTCGTCGGCGCGGGCGCCCGCCGCGAGCGAGGCGCCCGCCGCGAGCGAGGCGAGAGCGAGGAGCAGGGGCGCCGGGGAGCGGCGTGTCACGGCGCCGGGGGCTCGGGGGCAGCGCCCGGCGGGGTGGACGAGCCCGGGGGGGCGGCTCCGGGGGTGGCCGGCGTGGACGCGCGGGCGAGCAGGCGCCTTGCGTACACCGCGTGCGAGCCGCTCGGGTACGCGGCGAGGTAGCGCTCCGCAGCGCGACGAGCGGCCGCCGCGTCGCCGCGCCGGTCCTCCGCCTCGACGAGGCGTCCTGCAGCGTCGGCGGCGAACGCTCCCCCCGGGTGCTCGCTCAGGTACCGGGTGAACCAGCCCGCGGCGCCGGCGTGGTCCTTGAGCTGGTCCTGCGCGATCCGCCCGAGCAGGAAGGCCGCGGACGCCGCCTCGGACGAGCCGGGGAACCGCCGGCGGAGGGCGGTGAAGGCCTGGACGGCGCGGGCGGAGCTGCCGCCGAGCCGCGCGGCGTCGCCGAGGGCGTGCAGATCGCTCGCGCTTGCGGCCCCGCAGAGGGCGTCGAAGCCTTCGCGCTCCGCGGCGGCGAGGGCGTCCTTGTAACGCGCGTCGCGGGCGAGGGCTCGCCAGCGATGCGCCCCCGCCGGCGGCGGGGCGGCCGCGCCGGGAGCGGTCGCGCCCTCGGCGCCCGCGTGCTCGCCGGGCGGGTCCACGCCGTCGCGCAGGGGGCGAAGGTTCTCCGAGGGCGCGCTGGGCGCCGTTGACCCGACCGGGGTGGTCGGCCCGACCGGGGTTGAGGTCGGCCCGACCGGGGTTGAGGTCGGCCCGACCGACGTTGAGGTCGGCCCGACCGGGGTTGAGGTCGGCCCGACCGACGTTGAGGTCGGCCCGACCGACGTTGAGGTCGGCCCGACCGACGTTGACCCGACCGAGGTTGAGGTCGGCCCGACCGACGTTGACCCGACCGGGGTTGAGGTCGGCCCGACCGACGTTGAGGTCGACCCGACCGACGTTGACCCGACCGAGGTTGAGGTCGACCCGCCGCCCCCACTGCCGACCGGGGCTGCATCGATCCGCGTAGCGTCGATCGGCGCGACCTCAAGGCTATTCGTCCCGGGCGAAACAGTCAGCCGCTCGCCGGCGCGGACCGCGCGCGCATCGCCCACGACCGGCCCCGACACGGTGATCGCCCCCTCTCGCAAGGCCACCACGAACCGCTCGGTCACCGGATCCCACCGGGTCTCGAACCGCGTCCCGGTCACGTTCACCTGGAACGGCCCGACCCGCACCTTCCAGCGCGCCCCCTCGCGGTGGATCACCGAGAGCTCGAGCGCGCCCCGCTCCAGGGCGATCTCCGCGCCGTCCGCGTCCACCGAGGCGACGCGGGCGCGCCCGCCCGGCGCCAGGCGGAGCAGCGAGCCGTCCGAGAACCGGATCGGCAGCTCCGCCGCCGGCGGCGCCGCGATCCACGCCCCGATCACCCCCGGCTCGGTCGTCCCGAGCTCGAAGCGCAGCGGCGCGCCGGGTCGCCCCACCAGCACCAGCGCAAGCGCCGACAGGACCAGCGCCGCCGCCAGCGACGCGGCGAGCCGCGCCGGGAACGGCCTCGCCGCCGCCCGGGGCCACCACCCGCTCGCGGTCCGCTCGCGGGCGGGCCTCACCGCCTGCCGCTGCGCCGCCCGAGGGCCCTCCGCGGCGCGGCTCCCCCGCCGGCGGCCGGGCAGCTCCGCCTCGAGCAGCCGCGCGCGCCCGCGCTCCAGGTCGAGCCGCGCCCCCGGCGCCCGGTCCTGCAGCTCGGCCACGCGCCGCCCGAGGGCGGTCAGCGATCGCTCGGATTGCCCCACCGGGTACCTCCATCGAGCCACGCCTCGAGCACGGGTTGCTTGCGCGCCTCGGCCCCGAAGCGGTCGCACGCGCGGGCGAGCCGCCGCTTGATCGTCGCCAGCGACGTCTCGCACGCCGCGGCGACCTCGGTCAGCTCCATGCCGTCGATGAACCGCAGGGCGAAGGCGATCCGCTCGTCCACCGGGAGCGTGTCGAGCACCGCGTAGGTCGCCCGCAAGGCGTCCAGCACCTCGCCCGACGCCGCGCCGGACTCGACCTCGGGCAGCTCCTCGCTCGGCAAGAACCAGAGCCAGCTGCGCCGCTTCTGGCGGGTGATCGACGAGCGGGCCACGTGCACCGCGATCATCGTGAGCCACCCCTTGAGCGCGCTCGGATCCTCGAGGTTCGGCAGCGAGCCGAGCGCGCGCACGAAGACGTCGTGGTGCAGGTCCGCGAGGTCGCGGTGGACGCCGAGCACCCGGTAGAGCACCCGGTGGACGTGCTCGGCGTACCGGTCGTAGAGGGCGGCGCGCGCCCTCCGGTCCCCCCGCCGGAACCCTTCCACGAGCGCCGCGTCGTCCCCGGCGAAGGCATCCTTCGCGGGCCGCGGCAGCGGTCGGACGAGCGTCAGGGGGCGGGTCAAGCGAGGCTCCTCTCCTGAAGTCCCTGGAGGGGCGGCTCACGGCTCAAGGGGGGCGCACGATCGTCGCCCGGCGGCCCGCCGCGCCCGGTGCCGCGCCCTCGAGCGCTCGCGGCGGAGGCGTGAGGCGAGCTCCGCAGCCGAGATCGCGGCGCCGGCCTGGCGGTGCGCGCTCTCGCGCCCGAGGCTGCCACGCGGGGAGGCTGCGACCGGAGAGGCTGCGATGAACCAGGCGATCCTCGCTCCAGGAACGATGTTCCAGGGACGCTACGAGATCTTCTCCTTGCTCCGGGAGAGCAGGCTCGCCGTCGTCTACGAGGGGCGGCAGGTCGCGAGCGAGCAGCCGATCGTCCTCAAGATCTTGCGCCTCGCCCGGGACGACGACCCTGCGGAGCTCGGGCGACGCCGCGCCGCGCGGCTCCTGCGGGAGGTGCGCCGCTGCGCGCGGCTCCGCCACCCCAACATCGCCCGGCCCATCGACGCGGGGCAGACGGACGACGGGCAGCTCTATGCCGTCTTCGAGCGCGCACCCGGGCCGAGCCTGGCAGAGCTGCTGTCGGCCCACGGCGCGCTCGAGCCAGAGGAGGCGCGGCACCTCATGAGGCAGGTCCTCGACGCGCTGGCCTGCGCGCACGGGCAGGGCGTCGTGCACGGGGACCTCCGGCCGGCCCACGTGATGGTCGTGCCCTCCGGGGCAGAGCGGAGCGCGCTCGTGCTCGGCTTCGGCTTCGCCTCGGTCGCCTCCGTCGTGCGAGCGGGCCAGGAGGAAGCACCCGTATCCGGCCGCGATCTCCTGGGCTCGCAGGCTTACCTGGCGCCCGAGCAGCGCCGGGGATTCCCGCCGATGGCGCGCTCGGACCTGTACGCCTGGGGTCTCGTGTTCCTCGAGTGCCTCACCGGCAGGCGCGCGGGCAGCGGCGGGTCGCCCGGTGGCGCGGATCTCCAGCGCGACGGCCGCGAGCCCGCGCAGCTCCCTCCCGCGCTCCGCGATCACCCGCTCGGCGCGATCTTGCGGCAGGCGACCATCGAGGACGTCGCGGCGCGGGCGGTCACGGCCGAGGGCCTGCTGCGCGAGCTCGACGCCTGCGAGGTGCACGACCTCCGCCGGGACGACCTGGTAACGCCGGACGCGCCCGCGACCGGAGCAGCGCCAGCGCCAGCGGAGCGAGCCGACAGCGACGAGCCTCCCCTGGCCCTGGGAACGCCGACGATGCCAGCGGAGCCAGCCGGCAGCGCCGCGCGCTCCCTGGAGGATGCGGCTGCGACGCCGTCCGCCGCGCCCGCAGGGGACGTGATGCCGCTGGAGCCCGGCGATCTCATCAAGCAATACGAGATCATCCGCAAGCTGGGCCAGGGCGGCATGTCGATCGTGTACCTGGCCCGCGACACGAAGCTCGGCCGCCTGGTCGCTATCAAGCTCCTCCTCAGTTACACCGGGCAGGGGATCGAGCGCTTCCTTGACGAGGCGCGGGCCACGGCGCGCTGCAGGCACGAGAACATCGTGGTCATCCACGAGGCCGACGAGATCCACGGATATCCCTATCTCGTGCTCGAGTACATCAAGGGGCGCTCGCTGCGCGAATGGATGGTCCAGCGCGGCCTCGCCGGCGCGCCCGGGTCTCCTGCCGCCTCCGCGCCGCCCGGCCCGATGTCGCCCCGCCAGGTGATCGAGCTCGTGATCCCTGTCGTCCGCGCGCTCGTCTGCGCGCACGAGCTCGGGATCGTGCACCGCGATCTCAAGCCGGAGAACATCCGCCTGGACGACACAGGAGCCATCAAGGTGCTCGACTTCGGCATCGCCAAGCGGATCGACGCGGGCGCGGCTCCGACCATCACGGGGGTGCGGGCGGAGCTCGCCGGAGACGTTGGCCGGCACCGGAAGAGCGCGGTCGTCGGCACGCCTCACTACATGGCGCCCGAGCAATTGCTGGGCAGGGACATCGATGGTCGCACCGATCTCTGGGCCGTGGGCATCATCCTGTACGAGCTGCTCACGGGGGCGCACCCGCTGGATCCTTTCTCTCGCGCGCGGCTCTTGACCATCGTGGACTTCGACGTCCCGATGCCCAGCGTGAGCGAGCGGCGCCCGGAGGTGGGCGCGCTCGGCGCCATCACCGACCGCTGCCTGAAGAAGCGCAAGGAAGAGCGCATCGGCTCCGCCAGGGAGCTCCTCGCCGAGCTCGAGGCGCTCCTGCCCGATCGCCGGGCGCTCGACCTGCGCGCCGAGGAGAGCCCGTTCGCCGGCCTGTTCGCGTTCCAGGAGGCGGACGCCGCGCGCTTCTTCGGCCGCGATCGCGACATCGCCGCCATGGCGGCGAGGCTGCGCAACCAGCAGCTCGTGGTCGTCGCCGGGCCCTCCGGGGCGGGCAAGTCGTCGTTCGTGCGCGCGGGCGTGATCCCCGCCTTGAAGCGCGCCGAGGAGGGCTGGGAGACCTTCATCCTGCGGCCCGGGCGCTGCCCGCTGTGCGCCCTCGTCGATGTGCTCAAGCACATCGACGAGGCGGAGCCCACGCGTGGGCCGACGGCGGGCTCGCCCGAGCTCCCCGGTCACGACAGTCTCGTCGCCACGCTGCGCGCGCAGCCAGGGTATCTGGGCGCCCGGCTGCGCGCGCGATGTCGCCGCGAAGGCCCCGGGCACCGCGTCCTGCTCTTCGTCGATCAGCTCGAGGAGCTCTACACGCTCGGCGTCGCCCCCGAGGACCAGGCGACGTTCGTCGCGTGTCTGGAGGGCGTCGCCGACGACGCCTCGTCGCCCCTGCGCGTCCTGCTCGCCATCCGCTCGGATTTCCTCGATCGCCTGGCCGAGCACCGCGACTTCATGACCGACGCGATCCGGGGGCTCACGTTCCTGCCGCCCCTCGGGCGCGACGGGCTGCGCGAGGCCTTGACGCGGCCGCTGGAGGCGGCCGGGTACCGCTTCGAGGCCGCCGAGATCGTCGAGCACATGCTGACCGCGCTGGAGAGCACGCGGAGCCCCCTGCCGCTCCTGCAGTTCACGGCCGGCAAGCTCTGGGAGATGCGGGATCGCGAGCGCCGGCTCCTCACGCGGGCCAGCTATGAGCGGATCGGCGGCGTCGCCGGCGCCCTGTCCGCCCACGCGGACGCGGTGCTCTCGGCCCTGCCGCAGCGCGAGCAGCGGCTGGTCCGGGCGGTGCTGCTCCGCCTTGTCACGCCAGAGCGCACGCGCGCGGTGGTGAGGATCGACGAGCTGCACGAGCTCGCGCGCGGCGGCGCGGGAGACGGCGCCGAGGCGATCGCGCAGGTGGTCCAGCACCTGGCCGACGCGCGGCTCTTGCTCATCGCGGCGGGCGGAGAGGCAAGCGGAGATGGCGGGGGCACGACCGTGGAGCTGGTCCACGAGTCGTTGATCGAAAGGTGGCCGAAGCTCGCGCAGTGGCTGGCCGAGAGCGAGCAGGACGCGCTGCTCATGGCCCGGGTGCGCGTCGCGGCCCAGCAGTGGCAGGCGAGCGGTGAGGCCGAGGGCCTGCTCTGGCGCGATCGCGCGGCAGAGGACGCCAGGGCCTGGTACGAGCGCCGCCGCGCCGCGAAGGGGGCCAGCTGGCGCGTGGGGCTGAGCCAGCGCGAGGAGCGCTACCTGCTGGCCGTGGTGGGCCTCGTCGAGCGCGCGCGGCGCCTGCGCCTGCGCCAGCGGCTCGCGATGCTCTTGATCCCCGCGCTCGGCGTGGTCGCGCTCGTCGTGGCGCGCCTGGCGATGGACGCCCACGAGCAGGCCACGCGCGCCGATCAGGAAGCGGCTCGCGCGCAGGCCGAAGCCCGGGACGCGCGCAACGCGACCCGCATGGCCACGGCGCGTGAGATGCAGCTGCAGGCCGATCCCACGACAGTGCTGTCGATCTTGCGCGAGATCGAGGCGCCCGTGCCGCGAGGCGGGCCCGTTCTCGCGCGCTGGGCGCTGCACAACCGGATCGCTCGCGCGGTGCTCAGCCATCCTGATCTGGTCATGCGTGCTGGCTATAGCCCCGACGGCTTGCGCATCGTCACCGCCTGCGCGGACGGGGCGGCACGGGTGTGGAGCGCCGATGGCACCGGCGAGCCCGTCGTCCTCCTCCGCGGTCACCAGGATTATGTCTCTTCGGCGGCGTTCAGCCCCGACGGCAAGCGCATCGTCACCGCGTCCCACGACAGGACCGCGCGGGTGTGGAACGCCGATGGCACCGGCGAGCCCGTCGTCCTTGGCGGTCACGAGGATCGGGTCGCTTCGGCGGCGTTCAGCCCCGACGGCAAGCGCATCGTCACCGCGTCCTGGGACAAGACCGCGCGGGTATGGAACGCCGATGGCACCGGCGACCCCGTGGTCCTCCGCGGTCACCAGGATTATGTCACTTCGGCGGCGTTCAGCCCCGACGGCAAGCGCATCGTCACAGCGTCGTCCGACAAGACCGCGCGCGTGTGGAACGCCGATGGCACCGGCAAGCCTGTGGTCCTCCATGGCCACGCAGATCCGGTTAACTGGGCAGCGATCAGCCCCGACGGCAAGCGCATCGTCACCGCGTCAGAGGACAAGACAGCACGGGTGTGGAACGCCGACGGCACCGGCGAGCCCATGGTCCTGCGCGGTCACGAGGAACGGGTCTTTTCGGCGGCGTTCGGCCCCGACGGCAAGCGCATCGTCACCGCTTCCTGGGACAAGACAGCACGGGTGTGGAACGCCGACGGCACCGGCGAGCCCATGGCCCTTCGCGGTCACCAGAATGCGGTCTATTTCGCAGCGTTCAGCCCCGACGGCAAGCGCATCGTCACCACGTCCTACGACAAGACAGCGCGCATATGGAGCGCCGAAAGCACGAACGCGCCGATTGTCCTCCGTGGTCACGAGGATGTGATCAATTCGGCAGCGCTCAGCCCCGACGGCAAGCGCATCGTCACAGCGTCCGGGGACAAGACCGCGCGCGTGTGGAGCGCCGACGGCACCGGCAAGCCCATGGTCCTGCGCGGTCACCAGGGTGCGGTGAACTCGGCGGCGTTCAGCCCCGACGGCAAGCGCATCGTCACCGCGTCCTGGGACAAGACAGCACGGGTGTGGCACGCCGACGGCACCGGCAAGCCCATGGTCCTGCGCGGTCACCAGGGTGCGGTGAACTCGGCGGCGTTCAGCCCCGACGGCAAGCGCATCGTCACAGCGTCAATCGTCACCGCGTCAGAGGACAAGACAGCACGGGTGTGGAACGCCGACGGCACCGGCGAGCCCATGGTCCTGCACGGTCACGAGGATCAGGTCTCCTCGGCGACGTTCAGCCCCGACGGCAAGCGCATCGTCACCGCGTCGTACGACAAGACAGCGCGCGTGTGGAACGCCGACGGCACCGGCGAGCCCGTGGTCCTGCGCGGCCACGAGGGTCGGCTCCGTTCGGCAGCGTTCAGCCCCGACGGCAAGCGCATCGTCACCGCGTCGTATGACAAGACAGCGCGGGTGTGGAACACCGATGGCACGGGCGAGCCCGTGGTCCTTCGTGGTCACGAGCATTGGGTCCTGGCGGCGAGGTTCAGCCCTGACGGGAAGCGCATCGTCACCGCGTCACAGGACATGACGGCGCGGGTGTGGAACGCCGACGGCACGGGCGAGCCCGCGGTCCTTCGCGTCTCCAATGCCGCGGTGAATGACGCGGCATTCAGCCCCGATGGCAAGCGCATCGTCACCGCGTCCGACGACAAGATCGCGCGGGTGTGGACCGACATCGAGCCGTTCCGCGGCGCCGATGACCCGAAGCTGTGGCTGGCGACCACCTACTGCATGCCCATCGAGCGGAGAATAGAGCTCTTTCGTGTGCCCGAAGCCATGGCCCGGGCCGACCTGGAAGCCTGCCGCCGTCACGTCGAAGAGGCCCGGGTGGCTGCCCGGGAGCAGGGGGGACCGCGGTGACATGCGAGCGATAGTCCAGGCGAGGTAGAGCACGGCCACCTGAGCGGGCGATGGCTCCAGCGCACCGGAGGTTGAAGTTGGCCGCCCGGGCGTCGGGCCCGCCACCTCGTCGAGCCCCCGGGCGGAGGCGCAGGGCGAGCTGAGCAGCCGAGATCGCCGCGGCCATCTGGCGGCGCGAGACCTCTCGCCCGAGGCTACCCCGCGAGGAGGCAGCGACCAGAAGGGCTGTGATGAACCAGGAGACCCTCGCTCCACGGACGGTGTTCCAGGGCCGCTACGAGATCCTCTCCTTGCTCCGGGAGAGCAGGCTCGCCGTCGTCTACGAGGGGCGGCAGATCGCGAGCGAGCAGCCGGTCGTCCTCAAGATCATGCGCCTCTCCCCGGAAGACGGCCCCGCGGCTCTGGCGCGCCGTCGCGTCGCGCGATTTCTGCGGGAGATGCGCCGCTGCGCGCGGCTTCACCATCCCGGCATCGTCCTGCCCTTCGACGCAGGGCAGACCGACGAGGGTCGGCTCTATGCTGTCTTCGAGCGCGTGCCCGGACAGAGCCTGGCCGAGCTGCTGTCGGCCCAGGGCGCGCTCGAGCCAGAGGAGGCGCGGCACCTGATGAGGCAGGTCCTCGACGCGCTGGCCTGCGCGCACAGGCAGGGCGTCGTCCACGGGGATCTCAGGCCGGCCCACGTGATGGTCGTACCCTCGGCAGCACAGCGGAGCGCCCTGGTGCTCGGCTTTGGCTTCAGCGCGGTCGCCGCCGTCGCGCGAGCGGGCCAGGAGGAAGCGCCCTTGTCCGGCCGCGATCTCCTGGGCTCGCACGCTTACCTGGCGCCCGAGCAGCGCCGGGGGTTCCCGCCGACGGCGCGCTCGGACCTGTACGCCTGGGGTCTCGTGTTTCTCGAGTGCCTCACGGGCAGGCGTGCGGGCCACGGCGGGCCGCCGGAAGGAGAGGCTCTCCAGCGACATGTCCGTGAGCCAGTGAGGATGCCTGGAGTGCTCCTCGAGCACCCGCTCGGCGCCATCTTGCGAAGGGCGACGGTCGAGGAGGTCGAGGCGCGGACGGTCACGGCCGACGGCCTGCTGCGCGAGCTCGACGCCTGCGATGTGAGCGGGCTCCGCCGGGAAGACCTGGTGAAGCTGGATGAGCTGGCGATCGGAGCAGCGCGAAGAACAGAGGAGCGAGCGGGCGGCGCCGCGCTTCCACCGGGACCGGGAGCGGCGCGGATGCCAGAGGAGCGAGCAGGCAACGCTGAGCCCTCCCAGGAGGAGGCGGCCGCGCCACCGCCTGCTGGGTACGCAAGGGGCGCCATGCCTCTGGAGGCCGGCGACCGCATCAGGCATTACGAGATCATCCGCAAGCTGGGCCAGGGCGGCATGTCGGTCGTTTACCTGGCCCGCGACACGAAGCTCGGCCGCCTTGTCGCGCTCAAGCTCCTGCTCAGATACAGCGGGCACAGGATCGAGCGCTTCCTGGCCGAGGCGCGGGCCACGGCGCGCTGCAGGCACGAGAACATCGTGGTCATCCACGAGGTCGATGAGATCCGCAATTACCCGTACATCGTGCTCGAGTACATCAAGGGTCGCTCGCTGCGCGAGTGGATGACTCAGCGCGAGCGCCCCGGCGCGTCCGGGTCGCCGGGCGCCCACACGCCGCCCGGCCTGAGGGCGCCGAACGTCGCGATCGAGCTCATGATTCCGGTAGTTCGCGCGCTTGTGTGCGCGCACGAGCACGGGATCGTGCATCGCGATCTCAAGCCGGAGAACATCCTCCTGGATGACGCCGGATGCATCAAGGTGGTCGATTTCGGTATCGCCAAGCAGATCGAGGCCAAGGTGGCCTCGACAATGGCGAACGCCCGGGCGGCGCTCGCCGGAGACGCTGGCCAGCGCCGGAGAAGCGCGGCTGTCGGCACGCCACGGTACATGTCCCCCGAGCAGCTGCTGGGCGAGGACGTCGATCATCGCGCTGACCTGTGGGCCGTGGGCATCATGCTGTACGAGCTGCTCACGGGGAAGCACCCGCTGGAGCCGTTCTCGCTCGCGCGGCTCCCGACCATCGCGAGCGTCGATGTTCCGATGCCCCGCCTCAGCGAGCAGCGCCCCGATGTGGGGGCGCTCGGCGCCCTGGTCGACCGTTGCTTGAAGAAGAGCAAGGCCGAGCGCGTCGGCTCGGCCAGGGAGCTCCTGGCCGAGCTCGAGGCGCTCCTGCCCGGTCGAAAGGCGCTCGACCTCGGAGAGAAGGAGACCCCATTTGCCGGCCTGTCCGCCTTCCAGGAGGCGAACGCAGCGCGCTTCTTCGGCCGCGATCGTGAGATCGCCGCCATGACGGCGCGGCTGCGCAACCAGCCGCTCCTGGCCGTCGCCGGGCCCTCCGGGGCAGGCAAGTCGTCGTTCGTGCGCGCGGGGGTGATCCCGGCCTTGAAGCGCTCCGAGGAGCGCTGGGAAGCGTTCATCGTGCGCCCGGGGCGCCGCCCGCTGTCCGCGCTCGTCGACGTGCTCGTGCAGGTCGCCGAGGCGGAGTCGAGGAGGGGCGCACCGGCGAGCTCGCCCGAGCTGCCCGATCACGACGGGCTCGTCGCCACGTTGCGCGCGCAGCCGGGCTCTCTGGGCGCCCGGCTGCGCGCGCGCTGTCGCCATGACGGCCCCGGGCACCGCGCCCTGCTCTTCGTCGATCAGTTCGAGGAGCTCTACACGCTCGGCGCCACCCCCGAGGAGCGGGCGGCGTTCGTCGCGTGTCTGGAAGGAGTGGCCGACGACGCCTCGTCGCCCCTGCGCGTCCTGCTCGCCATCCGCTCGGATTTCCTCGATCGCCTGGCCGAGCACCGCGACTTCATGACCAGCGTGACCCGCGGACTATGGTTCCTGCCGCCCCTCGAGCGCGACGGCCTGCGCGAGGCCCTGACGCGGCCGATCGAGGCGGCCGGATATCGCTTCGAGACCGCGGAGATGGTCGAGCACATGCTGGACACGCTGGAGAGCACGCGGAGCCCACTGCCGCTCCTGCAATTCACGGCCGGCAAGCTCTGGGAGGCGCGGGACCGCGAGCGCCGGCTCCTCACGCGGGACAGCTACGAGCGGCTCGGCGGCGTCGCCGGCGCCCTGTCCGCCCATGCGGACGCGGTGCTCTCGGCCCTGCCGCCGCGCGAGCAGCGGCTGGTCCGGGCGGTGCTGCTCCGCCTGGTCACGCCCGAGCGCACGCGCGCGGTGGTGCGAATGGACGAGCTTCACGAGCTCGCGCGCGGCGGCGAGGGAGACGGCGCCGAGACGATCGCGCAGGTGGTCCAGCACCTGGCCGGCGCGCGGCTCCTGCTCATCGGGGTGGGCGCTGAGACGGGCGGCGAGCGCGGCGGCACGACGGTGGAGCTGGTCCACGAGTCCTTGATTGGAAGGTGGCCGAAGCTCGGGCAGTGGCTGGCCGAGAGCGACCAAGACGCGCAGCTCCTGGCCCGGCTGCGCGCCGCGGCCCAGCAGTGGGAGGCGAGCGGTGAGGCCGAGGGCCTGCTCTGGCACGAGCGCGCGGCAGAGGACGCCAGGGCCTGGTACGAGCGCCGCCGCGTCGCGCAGGGAGCCGGCTGGCGCGCCGGGCTCAGCAAGCGCGAGGAGCGCTATCTGCTGGCCGTCGTGGACCTCTCCGAGCGCGCGCAGCGCCTGCGCCGGCGGCTCGTCATGGGCGTGATCGCCACGCTCGGCATGATTGCTTCTGGGGTGTTCAACCTGGCTATCGACGCCAGCCAGGAAGCCGCGCGCGCCGACCAGGAGGCGGCTCATGCGCAGGCCGAAGCCAGAGAAGCGCGCAATGCGACCCGCATGGCCACAGCGCGTGAGCTGCACACCGAGCCCACGACGGTGCTGGCGATCCTGCGCGAGATCGAGCCGCCCAACGTGCCGCGAGGGTGGGCCGTTCTCGCGCGCTGGGCACTATACAGCCGGGTCGCTCGCGCGGTGCTCAGCCATCCGGATTGGGCCATGCATGCGGGCTATAGCCCCGACGGCGAGCACATTGTCACCGCCTGCGCGGACGGCACCGCGCGCGTGTGGAACGCCGACGGCACCGGCGAGCCCGTGGTCCTTCGTGGTCACGAGGATTATGTCTCTTCGGCGGCGTTCAGCCCCGACGGCAAGCGCATCGTCACCACGTCCTACGACAAGACGGCGCGGGTATGGAACGCCGACGGCACGGGCGAGATCTTGATCCTTCGCGGTCACCAGGATCGGGTCACTTCGGCCGCGTTCAGCCCCGACGGCAAGCGCATCGTCACCACATCCTGGGACAGGACCGCGCGGGTATGGAGCGCCGACGGCACGGGCGAGATCTTGATGCTTCGCGGTCACCAGGATCGGGTCGCTTCAGCCGCGTTCAGCCCCGACGGCAAGCGCATTGTCACCGCGTCCTGGGACAGGACCGCGCGCGTATGGAGCGCCGACGGCACCGGCGAGCCCGTGGTCCTTCGCGGTCACCAGGGTCAGGTTTACTCGGTAGCGTTCAGCCTCGACGGCAAGCGCATTGTCACCGCGGCCTGGGACAGGACCGCGCGCGTATGGAGCGCCGACGGCACCGGCGAGCCCATGGTCCTGCGCGGTCACGATGATGTGCTCTATTCGGCGGCGTTCAGCCCCGACGGCAAGCGCATCGTCACCGCGTCCTGGGACAGGACCGCCCGCGTGTGGAGCACCGACGGCACCGGCGAGCCCATGATCCTTCGCGGCCATGAGAATGGGGTCTGCTCGGCGGCGTTCAGCCCCGACGGCGAGCGCATCGTCACCACGTCCTACGACAAGACCGCGCGGGTATGGAGCGTCGAGGAAACGAACGATCCCATGACCCTCCGTGGTCACGAGGACGGAGTCCCTTCGGCGGCGTTCAGCCCCGACGGCAAGCGCATCGTCACCGCGTCCTGGGACAAGACCGCCCGCGTGTGGAACGCCGACGGCACGGGCGAGCCCAGGATCTTGCGCGGTCACCAGGGTGAGGTCTATTCGGCGGCGTTTAGCCCTGACGGCAAGCGCATCGTCACCGCGTCGCAGGACAGGACCGCGCGCGTATGGAACGCCGACGGCACCGGCGAGCCCATGGTCCTGCGCGGTCACGAAGATATGCTCTATTCGGCGGCGTTCAGCCCCGACGGCGAGCGCATCGTCACCGCGTCCTGGGACAGGACCGCCCGCGTGTGGAACGCCGACGGCACGGGCGAGCCCGTGGTCCTCCGCGGGCACGAGGATCAGGTCTACTCCGCGGCGTTCAGCCCCGACGGCGAGCGCATCGTCACCGCGTCCTGGGACAGGACCGCCCGCGTGTGGAGCGCCGACGGCACGGGCGAGCCCGTGGTCCTGCGCGGCCACGAGGGTCGGCTCCGTTCAGCGGCGTTCAGCCCCGATGGCAAGCGCATCGTCACCGCCTCTTGGGACAGGACCGCGCGGGTGTGGAACGCCGATGGCACGGGCGAGCTCGTGGTCCTTCGTGGTCACGAGCACTGGGTCCTGGCGGCGAGGTTCAGCCCCGACGGCAAGCGCATCGTCACCGCGTCACAGGACAAGACGACACGGGTGTGGAACGCCGATGGTACGGGCGAGCCCATGTTCCTTCGTGGCTCCGATGCTGCGGTCAATGACGCGGCCTTCAGCCCCGATGGCAAGCGCATCGTCACGGCGTCCGATGACAAGATAGCGCGGGTGTGGACCGACCTCGATCCGCTCCGCGGCATCGAGGATCCGAGGCTGTGGACCGCGACCACCTACTGCATGCCCATCGAGCGGAGGATAGAGCTCTTTCGTGTGCCCGAAGCCATGGCCTGGACCGACCGGGAAGCCTGCCTGCGCCGCGTCGAAGAGGCCCGCGCGGCTGCCCGGAAGCAGCGGTGAGCCGAAGGACAGGTGAAGCCGCGAGTACCGAGCTGCCCGGCCGGAGGAGGGCCTGCCGCCTGTCAATACACATCCAGGGACGAACCTGGACGACGCGGTACGGGTCGGGACAGTGTCTCGGATCGATCCGTCCGCCTCGCGAGGCCGCTCCGCCACATCGCGACCTCTCCGCGCCCCCTCCGAGGCCGCCCGGCTCGGTTTCAAACCGACCCGCCCCCCCTCGCGAGGCCGCTCCGCCACATTCCGCGGCGATGCCGGCAACAGCACGCTCACCTTCACCGCCTGCCCCTTCGGTGTGCTCCAGGAGAACCCGTCCGCGGCCAGCGCGGGCCGCACAGGCGAGTGGATGATCCACTGCTTGCGCGCCGGCGCGCTCACGATCCGGTCCTGCTCCCCGGCGTAGCCCGAGAAGTTCGCCTTCTGCCGCGGGTCCTCCGCGTCGATCCGGTCGTAGACCACGAGCGTGTCCGATCGCTCGTCCGACGCCGGAAGGAAGAAGAAGCTCCGGGTCCACTCGTGGAGGAAGGGCTCGGGCAGGTTATAGCTGCCCTTCTGCGGGCTCAAGTACTGGCCAGCGGTGGTTCCCGCGACGTAGGCGTAGCGCCTGCCCGCGCCGAACTCCTGCGCCACTGCGCCCTTCGTCTCCCACATTGAGGAGAGACCGGCGATGAGCATCGCGTTCACACCTTCACCCTCGCTCGTGGGGCCGCCGTAGCCCTGGGGCCGGTCGAGCGCCCACTCGCCGCGGCGGTAGAGGCGGAAGTCGCCGAAGTAGCGGACCTCGTGGTCGGTCTCAAGCTGCTTGCGCGGGAGATGCACAGCGAAGAGGCTGTCCTGCGCGCCCCAGCCCTCGTGGAGGAAAAGGATTCCCTGGCCCGGCGACCAATAGCCGGGCGAGAGCACGCCGCGCCAGTCGGCGGCGGGCGCGTACGGGTTGTAGAAGATGAGCGCGCGGGTGGTGGGCTCGTCGTCCGTGAACCTCGCCCAAGTCTCCTTCGCCATCCGGTGGACGTAGGGGCCCACGCTCGGGTCGTCCTGGGTGAGACCGGCCAGCATCCCGGCGAGGTGGATCCGCCGCATTACGGGGCCGAGCTGACGCGGCTGCTCCACGTCGCCCCACTCAAACATCGAGGCGTAGTCCGGGGTGATCTCGTTGATGAAGTTCAGCGCCGTCGTCTTCACGTAAGCGGTGATCGACGGGAAGTGGTCCACGCCGGTGGCGGTGCGCACGCCCTCCGCGCCCATGAGGAGCAGATTGAGCGTGCCCAAATTGTACTGCGACCCCTCGATCCAGGTGCCGCCCTCTGCCTGGTGCACCACGTAGTACTCGATGGTGTTGCGCATCGTGCTCCGGTCGACCGCGGTGGCGTCGAGGCCGCCCACATGGGCGTTCGCAAAGAGCCTATTCGCCTCCAGGTTGAAGTCGCCGGTGGCGAGCTTGAGCCAGCAGAGGCCGAAGTAGTCGGCGGTGCTCTGATCCGAGTCGTTCGGGCCATAGGGGCTGTCATGGCTCGCCGCCGCCTCGGCGCCCCATTGATTCACCCGGGCGACGAAGTCGGCGCGGTCCCGCACGCTGATGCCAGGATAGATCCAGTCGAGCACCTGCACGTACTCTTCGAAGAACTCGCGGCGGTGGTTGCCGTCAGTCGTGCCCCAGTCTGAGCGCGCCTGGGCCATCGCCTTCTGAGCGTAGGCCGCGTCGCCGGTGATCTGGTAGGCGAACGCCGCCCAGTTGCCCACGTCGGCGTAGCGCGCGTTCGAGGTGCCGGAGCGGTCGGCGTTCGACTGGATGAGCTGCCAGAAGGGGTGGTTCTCGGCGCGCATCTTGTTCCACACCCACTGGCGCTGTGGGGTCCAGAGGAGGCGCGGGTTGCGGCCGGTGGGCGAGCTCGCGGTGCCGCCATGGGGGTCGGCGACGCTGGTGGCGGTGAGCGTGTAGCACCCATCGGTGGCGGGCGTGGTGTAACGGTCCCGTGAAAAGAAGGCGTCGAGCGGGGTCGCGCACTCGCCGCTCAATTGCGGCGTTGTCGCCGGTTCCGCGACGCCACTCCCGTCGACCGGCGCCTCATCCGCTCCAGAGCACGCCGCGCCCACCAAGCATACGAACAGGATGACACACCCGAGCTTTCGCATGTCGACGTCGGCTGCAATTCGCATACCAGTCGGGCGTCCCAGTCACCACCGTCCAACAACGTGTAGTCTTAGAAGCGCCTAAAATTGGTGCAAATGCCCAACTCCCTCCGGAGTCGCACCAGTCCGACCGTGGCGCTATAAACATTACGAACTCCACGCAGTGTCAGCGAAAATCCTGAGAATGCAAACATTGTCTAACTGACGAGCGAGCGCGAAGGCAGTCGCGACAAGCGATCGTTTCAGTAAAGGTGCGAACAGACGATCATCGAAAGCGTCCGCGCACCAAACCTCGACAAACCAGAGAAGATAGAGAGTTTTTCCATGGCTAACGAGAATAGCGTGCCGAGCTGCCCCGCCCGCGGAGGGCCTATTATCGGTCGATGCGGAACCAGGGACGAGCCTGGACGACGCGGGAATTAGCTCAGCGTCGAGTACGGGCCCTCGCCGGTCTCACGGAGGTGGGCCTCGCAGGCGGCGAGGGCTTCGTCGAGGCGCTGCTCGAACTCGGCGACCCGCTCTGGAGGGGCAGGCGCGTCAGGGTCGAAGGCCGGGAGCTGCTCGGCCATGAACGCAAGAGAGGGATTCCCCCGTTGCTGTAGGCAAGGATGAGCCACCGCTCGAAGAGGTACCCGAACAGCGCGAGCTGGTTCGCGTCGTCTCGAAGAGGTACCCGAACAGCGCGAGCTGGTTCGCGTCGTTCTTCGGGAGCTGGTGAGTGTCGCCCACGTGCCCGAGGACATCGACGTTGAGGTCGACCCGACCGAGGTTGAAGTTGGCCGCCCGAAGGTCGGGCCGGCCACCTCATCGAGCCCTCCCGGCGGAGGTGCAGGGCGAGCTGAGCAGCCGAGATCGCCGCGGCCATCTGGCGGCGCGAGACCTCTCGCCCGAGGCTACCCCGCGAGGAGGCTCCGACCGGAGAGGCTGCGATGAACCAGGAGACCCTCGCTCCACGGACGGTGTTCCAGGGCCGCTACGAGATCCTCTCCTTGCTCCGGGAGAGCAGGCTCGCCGTCGTTTACGAGGGGCGACAGATCGCGAGCGGGCAGCCGGTCGTCCTCAAGATCATGCGCCTCTCCCCGGACGACGGCCCCGCGCATCTGGCGCACCGTCGCAGCGCGCGATTGCTGCGGGAAATGCGCCGCTGCGCGCGGCTTCACCACCCCGGCATTGTCCGGCCCTTCGACGCAGGGCAGACGGACGAGGGGCAGCTCTATGCGGTCTTCGAGCGCGTGCCCGGGCAGAGCCTGGCCGAGCTGCTGTCGGCCCAGGGCGCGCTCGAGCCAGAGGAGGCGCGGCACCTCATGAGGCAGGTCCTCGACGCGCTGGCCTGCGCGCACAGGCAGGGCGTCGTCCACGGGGATCTCAGGCCGGCCCACGTGATGGTCGTACCCTCGGCAGCACAGCGGAGCGCCCTGGTGCTCGGCTTTGGCTTCAGCGCGGTCGCCGCCGTCGCGCGAGCGGGCCAGGAGGAAGCGCCCTTGTCCGGCCGCGATCTCCTGGGCTCGCACGCTTACCTGGCGCCCGAGCAGCGCCGGGGGTTCCCGCCGACGGCGCGCTCGGACCTGTACGCCTGGGGTCTCGTGTTTCTCGAGTGCCTCACGGGCAGGCGTGCGGGCCACGGCGGGCCGCCGGAAGGAGAGGTTCTCCAGCGAGGTGGCCCTGAGCCAGTGAGGATGCCTGGAGTGCTCCTCGAGCACCCGCTCGGCGCCATCTTGCGACGGGCAACGGTCGCGGACGTCGCGGCGCGGGACGTCACGGCCGACGGCCTGCTGCGCGAGCTCGACGCCTGCGATGTGGGCGGGCTCCGCCGGGAAGACCTGGTGAAGCTGGACGAGCTGGCGATCGGAGCAGCGAGAAGGACAGAGGAGCGAGCGGGCGGCGCCGCGCTTCCACTGGGACCGGGAGCGGCGCGGATGCCAGCGGAGCGAGCAGGCAACGCTGAGCCCTCCCAGGAGGAGGCGGCCGCGCCACCGTCCGCTGGGCCCGCAAGAGGCGTCATGCCTCTGGAGGCCGGCGACCGCATCAGGCATTACGAGATCATCCGCAAGCTGGGCCAGGGCGGCATGTCGGTCGTTTACCTGGCCCGCGACACGAAGCTCGGCCGCCTTGTCGCGCTCAAGCTCCTGCTCAGATACAGCGGGCACAGGATCGAGCGCTTCCTGGCCGAGGCGCAGGCCACGGCGCGCTGCAGGCACGAAAACATCGTGGTCATCTACGAGGTCGATGAGATTCGTAAATACCCATACTTCGTGCTCGAGTACATCAAGGGGCGCACGCTGCGCGAGTGGATGACCCAGCGCGAGCCCCCCGGCGCCTCCGGGTCGCCCGGCGCCCACACGCCGCCCGGCCTGAGGGCGCCGAACGTCGCGATCGAGCTCATGATTCCGGTAGTTCGAGCGCTTGTGTGCGCGCACGAGCACGGGATCGTGCACCGCGATCTCAAGCCGGAGAACATCCTTCTGGATGACGCCGGATGCATCAAGGTGGTCGATTTCGGTATCGCCAAGCAGATCGACGCCAGGGTGGTCTCGATGATCACGGGCGCCCGAGCGGCGCTCGCCGGAGACGCTGGCCAGCGCCGGAGAAGCGCGGCTGTCGGCACGCCACGGTACATGTCCCCCGAGCAGCTGCTGGGCGAGGACGTCGATCATCGCGCTGACCTGTGGGCCGTGGGCATCATGCTGTACGAGCTGCTCACGGGGAAGCACCCGCTGGAGCCGTTCTCGCTCGCGCGGCTCCCGGCCATCGCGAGCGTCGATGTTCCGATGCCCCGCCTCAGCGAGCAGCGCCCCGATGTGGGGGCGCTCGGCGCCCTGGTCGACCGTTGCTTGAAGAAGAGCAAGGCCGAGCGCGTCGGCTCGGCCAGGGAGCTCCTGGCCGAGCTCGAGGCGCTCGTGCCCGGTCGAAAGGCGCTCGATCTCGGCGAGGAGGAGAGCCCATTTGCCGGCCTGTCCGCCTTCCAGGAGGCGGACGCGGCGCGCTTCTTCGGCCGCGATCGTGAGATCGCCGCCACGACGGCGCGGCTGCGCAACCAGCCGCTCCTGGCCGTCGCCGGGCCCTCCGGGGCAGGCAAATCATCGTTTGTGCGCGCGGGGGTGATCCCGGCCTTGAAGGGATCCGGGGGCCGCTGGGAAACCTTTGTTCTGCGCCCGGGGCGCCGTCCGCTGTCCGCGCTCATCGACGTGCTCGTGCAGGTCGCCGGGGCGGAGCCCACGAGCAGCGCAGCGACGGGCTCGCCCGAGCTCCACGAGCACGACGAGCTGCTCGCCACGATGCGCTCTCAGCCGGGCTATCTGGGTGTTCGGCTGCGCGCGCGCTGTCGCCGTGCGGGACCCGGCCACCGTATCCTGGTCTTCGTCGATCAGTTCGAAGAGCTCTACACGCTCGGCGCCACCCCCGAGGAGCGGGCGGCGTTCGTTGCCTGCCTGGAAGCTGCGGCAGACGACGCCTCGTCGCCCCTGCGCGTGCTGCTCGCCGTCCGCTCGGACTTCCTCGATCGAATGGCCGAGGATCATCATTTCATGAACGACGTGACCCGCGGGCTCTGGTTCCTCCCGCCGATGGGGCGCGACGGCCTGCGCGAAGCCTTGATGAGGCCGATCGAGGCGGCCGGTCATCGCTTCGAGACGGCGGAGATGGTCGAGCACATGCTGGGCACGCTCGAGAGCACGCGGAGCCCCTTGCCGATCCTGCAGTTCACGGCCGCTCAGCTCTGGGAGGCGAGGGATCGCGCGCGCCGGGTCTTGACGCGGGAAAGTTATGACCAGCTCGGCGGCGTTGCCGGCGCCCTGTCCGCCCACGCCGACGCGGTGCTTTCGGCGCTGTCATTGGGCGAGCAGCGGCTGGCCCGGGCGGTGCTCTTGCGCCTGGTCACGCCCGAACGCACGCGCGCGGTGGTGGGCCTGGATGAGCTCCGCGAGCTGGCCCGGGGCGGTGGAGGCGACGCCGGCAACGCGGTCGTGCAGGTGGTCCAGCACCTGGCCGGCGCGCGGCTCCTGCTCATCGAAACTGGGGAGGAGACAGGCGGCACGCGCGATCGCGCGACGGTGGAGCTGGTCCACGAGTCCTTGATCGAGAGGTGGCCGAAGCTCGGGCAGTGGCTCGCCGAGAGCGAGCAAGATGCGCAGTTCCTGGCGCGGCTGCGCTCCGCCGCTCAGCAGTGGGAGACGAGCGGTCAGGCCGACGGGCTGCTCTGGCGCGATCGCGCGGCGCAGGACGCCAGGGCGTGGCACGAGCGCCGCCGCGCTGCCCACGGAGCGGATGGGCGCGTCGGGCTCAGCAAGCGCGAAGAGCGTTATCTTCTGGCCGTCGTGAACCACGCCGAGCGCGCGCGCCGCTTGCGCCGGCGGCTCACCACAGGCGTGACTGTCACGCTGGGCGCGGTAGCGATCATGGTGTCGTACCTGGCGATTCGCGCCGACCGGCAAGCCACGCGGGCCGAGCAGCAAGCAACGCGCGCCGACCAGGAGGCGGGTCGTGCGCGAGCGGAAGCACTGCAGGCGCGCAACGCCACTCGCATGGCCGCGGCGCGCGAGCTGCAAACCGATCCCACGACCGTGCTCGCCATACTGCGCGAAGTCGAGCCGCCCGACGTGCCGCGAGGCTGGTCTATTCTCGCGCGGCGGACGCTGCACAGCTGGATCGCTCGCGCGGTGCTCCACCACCCGCATTGGGTCAAGTATGCGGGCTATAGCCCTGACGGCCTGCGCATTGTCACCGCGTCACAGGACAATGCCGTGCGGGTGTGGAACGCCGATGGCATCGGCGAGCCCATGCTCCTTCGGGGACACGAAGCGGTGGTTACTTCGGCGGCGTTCAGCCCCGACGGCAAGCGCATCGCCACTGCATCGTATGACAAGACTACGCGGGTGTGGAACGCCGATGGCCTAGGAGAGCCCATAGTCCTTCGCCGTCACGAGGCGAGAGTCACTTCGGCGGCGTTCAGCCCCGACGGCGAGCGCATCGCCACTGCATCGTATGACAAGACCGCGCGGGTGTGGAACGCCGATGGGTCGGGCGAGCCTTTGGTCCTTCGCGGTCACGAAGCAGTGGTCACTTCGGCGGCGTTCAGCCCCGACGGCAAGCACATTGTCACAGCGTCTTTGGACAAAACCGCACGGGTGTGGAACGCCAATGGCGCGGGTGAGCCTCTGGTCCTTCGAGGTCACGAGGCGGGGGTCACTTTGGCGGCGTTCAGCCCCGACGGCAAGCGTATCGTCACAGCGTCTTTGGACAAAACCGCACGGGTGTGGAACGCCAATGGCACGGGTGAGCTCCTGGTCCTTCGAGGTCACGAGGATCGGGTCCTGGGCGCGGCGTTCAGCCCGGACAGCAAGCGCATTGTCACCGCGTCACAGGACAGGACGGCGCGGGTATGGAGCTCCAATGGCTCAGGAGAGCCCGTGGTCCTTCGAGGTCATGAGGATGGGGTCGAATCGGCGGTGTTCAGCCCCGACGGTGAGCGCATCGTCACCGCGTCCTACGACATGACCGCGCGGGAATGGAGTGTGCACGGCGCGGAAGAACCCCTGGCTCTTCGTGGTCACGACGAAAGGATCAATTCAGCTATGTTCAGCCCCGACGGCAAGCGCATTGTTTCCGCGTCTTCGGACAAGACCGCGCGGGTGTGGAACGCCGATGGCTCGGGCCAGCCCCTGATCCTTCGCGGTCACGGGGATGGGGTCTACGCGGCTGCGTTCAGTCCCAACGGCAAGCGCATCGTCACTGCATCTTTGGACAAGACTGCGCGGTTGTGGAACGCCGATGGCTCGGGTAAACCCCTGACCCTTCGCGGTCACGAGGATGCCGTCTTGGACGCGGCGTTCAGCCCCGACAGCGCGCGCATCGTCACCGCATCATGGGACAAGACCGCGCGGGTGTGGAACGCCGATGGCTCGGGTAAACCCCTGACCCTTCGCGGTCACGAGGATCGGGTATTGAAAGCAGCGTTCAGCCCCGACGGCGCGCGCATCGTCACCGCATCTTTGGACAAGACCGCGCGGGTGTGGAACGCCGACGGCACCGGCGAGCCCATGGTCCTGCGCGGTCACGAGGATCAGGTCTCCTCGGCGACGTTCAGCCCCGACGGCAAGCGCATCGTCACCGCGTCGTACGACAAGACAGCGCGCGTGTGGAACGCCGACGGCACCGGCGAGCCCGTGGTCCTACGCGGTCACGAGGGTCGGCTCCGTTCGGCAGCGTTCAGCCCCGACGGTAAGCGCATTGTGACCGCGTCATTGGACAAGACCGCGCGGGTGTGGAACACCGATGGCACGGGCGAGCCCGTGGTCCTTCGTGGTCACGAGCATTGGGTCCTGGCGGCGAGGTTCAGCCCTGACGGGAAGCGCATCGTCACCGCGTCACAGGACATGACGGCGCGGGTGTGGAACGCCGATGGCACGGGCGAGACCGCGGTCCTTCGTGTCTCCGATGCCGCGGTGAACGACGCGGCATTCAGCCCCGATGGCAAGCGCATAGTCACCGCATCCGACGACAAGATCGCGCGGGTGTGGATCGACCTCGATCCGTTCCGCGGCGTCAACGACCCGAAGCTGTGGCTGGCGACCACCTACTGCATGCCCATCGAGCGGAGGATAGAGCTCCTTCGCGTGCCCGAAGCTATGGCCCGAGCCGACCGGGAAGCCTGCCTGCGCCGTGTGGAGAAGACCCGCGCGGCGGCCCGGGAGCAGCGGTGAGCTGTCTCCGCCCTTCAGTGGCTCGCCATTCGGGTCTCGGATCCGCCCCCCTCGCCAGGCCACACTGCCACGTGGTGACCTCCTCGCCCCCCCTCCGAGGCCGCCCCTTGAGGTTTCGACCTGACCGCCCCCCTCGCGTGGCCGCTCCGCCACATCGCGACCTCCCCGTGCCCCCTCCGAGGCCGCCCGGTTCGGTTTCAGACCGACCCGCCCCCCCCTCGCGAGGCCGCTCCGCCATGTCGCGACCTCCCCGCCTCCCCCTCCGAGGCCGCCCGTTTCGGTTCCGACCTACCCGCCCCCCCTCGCGAGGCCGCTCCGCCACATCGCGACCTCCCCGCCTCCCCCTCCGAGGCCGCCCGGTTCGGTTCCGACCTACCCGATCCCCTCGCGAGGCCGCCCCGTCAGGCCGCGACCCCCCGTCCCGCCTCCCCTCTCGCGTCGCCCTGCGCCCTCACGGCGGGAACCCCAGCGACTCCCCTTCCTCCCCGTCATCTCCCGCGGATCCCAGCACGTCCGGGTTCGCCCCCTGCCCTCCCGCGCCGGCCCTCCCCACCGCGTAGCTCACGCCCTCGAGCTTCGGCGGCGCTCCGAACAGGTACGCCACCCCGATCGACGGCCCCCCGAGCCCACCACCGCCATGCCCTCCGTTCCCCCCCTTGCCGCCGTCGCCGCCCGCGCACCCCCACGGCGAGCCCCCGGCACCTCGCCCTCCAGCCCCGGCCGGCCCGGGCGCCCCGCCGATCTGGAAGAAGCCGCCGATCCCGCCGTCCCCGCCCTGCCCCGTCCTGATCGCCGAGGCGCGCACGCTCACCTCGGCGTTCACGCTGATCAGCCCGATGCTCGCCCCCCCGTGGCCGCCGCCCTGGCCGCCCCGTCCACCGCAGCCGCCCGAGCCGCCCGAGCCCCCGCTCGCGCCGCCGTCCTTGCCGCCCGGCCCGCAGAACATCAGGCCCGCCAGGGTGCCGCCGCCCCCGCCGCCCCCCTGCCCCGGGCGCCCCTGCCCGCCGTCCTCGCCGTCCACCCCGGCATAGCCCTCCGGCGAGAGACGCCCTCCGCTGCGCGCGCCCGCCCCGTGCGCGCCGTCCTCGCCGTTCGCGCCGACGTTCCCGTTCATGCAGCCCCGCGCGACGGACGCCCCCCACCCGCCGGCCCCGAACCCGTCCGGGTTGGGCACCGGGGACAGCTCCCCGCTCAGCCCCGAGCCCCCGGCGCTCGCCGTCCCCTGGCCGCCCTGCCCGCCGATCGAGACAAGCCCCTCGCACGCGGTCTGCACCTGCGCTCCGCCAGGGACCACCTCGCCCGTGCACGCGGTCTCCCCGGGCTCGCCCGGGACCCCCGCGCTCGCCGGCCGGTTCATCGGATGCCCCGGCGCGCCATCGCCTCCCCTCGCCCCGTCGCCCGCCACGAGCTCGGCGCGGAGGATCTCCACCGTGGCGCCGGCCTGCGCGATCGCCGCCACCGAGGAGCCGCTCGGCCGCGCGGCGTCCGCCGCGCGCGCCGTCACGTCGGCGACGAGCGACCTGCCCTCGCCCGGCAGGAAGGTGAGCGGCACCTCGTCCGGCCCGGGCGTGATCAAGGTCCTTACCTGATCGCCGACATAGGCCCATCCAGCATGGCAGTCGAGCCCGCCCCAGATCGCGACGCCCGCCGGCACGCGCGCGGCCTCGCCGAACGTCTCGGCGCAGGCGTAAACGCGCCCGAGCCCGCCGGCCGCGCGCTCCATGGCCTCGGCCAGCGTCCTCACCGGCGCGTCGCGCGTGCCAGGGGCCGCGTCGTCGCCCAGGCTCGCGCTCACGAAGATGCCGCAGCGATCGTCCACGGAGCCTGCCCGGGGATCGATGACACACGGCCGCTCGTCCGTGATGATCACCGTCGCCGGCAGGTCGCAGCTCAGGCGAGGCCCGCACGGGGTCTCCACGCACCCCGCCGGTCCCGTGGCGGCGGCGAGCGCGAGCAGGAAGCCGCCGGACCGCGCGAGGAGCATCCGCCCGCCGGGACGCGCGGAACGCGCGCGCGAACGGCTCTCCGAACGCGCACGCGAACGGCGCTGCATGAGGCGCAGCATCACCACACCCCCTGGACCAGCACGCCGGCCCCCTGGACGCCGACGACCGGCGCCACGCGCACGGGGCGAGCGCGGTGCTCGAGGCCATAGTGCACGAAGGAGGCGAGCGTCGCGGCCGCTACCGCGCCGGCCCCGATGAAGAAGCCGGTGGCGACGTTCCTGGCGATGTCATGCGTGTCGTAGAGGTCGTCGATCACCGCGCACTCGGCGGCGTGCTCGGACGGCGGCGACGCGCAGATGGTCGGGCTGGTGCGCTGCCGCAGCGCGCCCGCGCGGCGCGCCGCCTCGGCGCCGTGGGTCGAGGCGATGATCGAGGACACGGCGCCGGCGGCGAGGCCGAGCGTGGTCATGCCGATACCGCAGATCCGCGCCGCTCCCGGCCCCCCGTCGAAGGGACCGGGCGGCGCGCTGGCCGGGTCCGCCCTCCTCGCCGCGATGGCCGGCGCCGCCGGCGCCGAGCGCGCCCGCGGCGGCGCCGCAGTCGGCGTGGGCTCAAGGCGGAGATCGGCCCGGGTGACCCCTCCGCGCTCGACCTGGACGGGCCGCACAGCATCGAGGAAGCCAGGGAGCGAGGCCTTGAGCGTGTGCGCGCCCGGGTTGACGTAGAGATAGAACGCCGTCGGCTGGTCCTTGCCGACGCTCGTGTCGTCGAGGAAGAGCTCGGTGCCGGGGTGGCTCACCTCGATGTTGACCTGACCCACCTCGCGGCGCGCCTGCTCGAGGCCGGCCAGATAACGGCGGCGTTGCTCGATCGTGCCGGCGCGCGGGTCCTTCAGGCACCTGTCGAGGTAGGTGGCCGCGTCGTCATGCGCGGACAGGGCGAGCTCGGCCATCCCCCACTCGCACAGGATCCTGGGCTCCCTGCCGACCGCATAGGCGGCGCCATACGCCTCCCTGGCCAGCAGCCAGTCGCCCCGGTCGCGAAAGCGGTCTCCCACGCGGACCAGCGTCGCCGGATCGACCTTCGCCGCGCCATCCGCGCCGGACGGGCGCCCGCCTCGCTCGAGCCTCGGGGCGTCGGCGCGGCCCTGCGCGCCAAGGGTCAGGCCGGCGGCGAGGAAGAGCCACGCCGCCGCGCGCGCGGCGGCGAGGCGAGGCGGGCGACGCACGAGGCGAGGGCGAAGCGGGACAGGGCAGGACACGCCGAGCAGCCTAGTCCTGCGGCGGCTCACGCCACAAGGCCAGCCCGAGCGACCGCTGCGCCGCGCCGCGCGCGTTCTGTCCCAGGCACCCTCCGGTCCAAGGCGCCGTCCGCGGAAGCTCCCCTCGCCAGCTGGCCTGATGCCATGGTCGTCTGGCAGGGCGGGTGGCGGCGCGGGCGCCCTGAGGTGCGCTGGGTACACGCTTGTGCCGGACGAGGGGCGGAGACGACTCTATACAAGAGAAGAAGCATGGGCAGCGAGGTTCGCTGCCCGAATGAAGAAGCGACATAGCAACGAGGCTGGCTGCCGAGCATCGGGCCGGCCACCTCATCGAGCTCTCTCCGCGGGCGCGACACAAGCTCGACCGCCGGGCTCGCTGCGCCGGCAACATCGACCCGGATGAGGGCGTTTCGCCCGGAGCTGCCGCGCGGCGGCCGCTGCCGGAGGGGCCATGATGAACCAGGTGACCCTCGCTCCAAGGACGTTGTTCCAGGGCCGCTACGAGATCCTCTCCTCGACCTGGGAGACCCCCCACGCCGCGATCTACCACGGGCGGCAGATCACGGGCGGGCAGCCGGTCGTCCTCGAGGTCATTCGCCTCCTCCCGGAGGGGGCCTCCGACCAGGTCGCGCGCCGCCGTCGCGCGCGCTTTCTGCTGGAGATGCGCCGCTGCGCGCGGCTCCACCATCCCAACATCGTCCGGCTCATCGACGCGGGGCAGACGGACGAGGGGCAGCTCTATGCGGTCTTCGAGCGCGCGCCCGGGCAGAGCCTGGCCGATCTTCTGTCAGCCCGCGGCGCGCTCGAGACGCAGGAAGCGCGGCACCTGATGAGGCAGGTCCTCGACGCGCTGGCCTGCGCGCACCGGCAGGGCATGGTCCACGGGGACGTCAGGCCGGCCCACGTGATGGTCGTGCCCTCGGGGGCAGAGCGGTGCGCGCTGCTGTTCGGCTTCGGCTTCGGCGCGGTCGCCGCCGGTGCACGCAGCGAAGAGGAAGGAGGCCGCGCCTCGGGCACCGAGCTCGTCGGCTCGCAGGGCTACGCGGCGCCCGAGCAGCGCCGAGGGTTTCCGCCGATCGCCCGCTCGGATCTGTACGCGTGGGGGCTCGTGTTCCTCGAGTGTCTCACGGGCAGGCGGCTGGGCTGCGGCCTGTCTCCGGACGGGGACGCTCTCCCGCCGGAGCGCCGTGAGCCCGGCCGGCTCCCCCGCGCGCTCCTCGATCACCCGCTCGGAGCCCTCCTGCGACGCGCGACGATCGAGGACGTCGCCGCGCGGGCCGTCACGGCCGATGGCCTGCTGTCCGAGCTCGACGCCTGCGAGATGGCCGGGCTCCGCCGGGAGGACCTGATCCTGGACGGCGCGCCGAGCGGCGCCGCGGCGAGACGAGAGGAGGCCGCCGGCTGCGCCCCGACCGCCTCGGGACAGCACGCGGCGATCCACCCGGATGGCCTGGACGCGCCCGGGACCTCCGGCGAGGAGCCCGCGCGCACGCTCGACGAGGCCCCGGCCAGCTCGACATTATCCAGCGGGCAAGCGCGCGCCGCCGCGCCCCTCCGGGCCGGCGACGCGGGGGCGCCGGCGGAGCCCATCGCGGACCGGATGCGCCTGAAGGCCGGCGACGTCCTCAAGCATTACGAGATCATCCGCAAGCTGGGCCAGGGCGGCATGGGGGTCGTTTACCTGGCCCGCGACACGAAGCTCGGCCGCCTTGTCGCTATCAAGCTCCTCCTCAGATACACAGGGCAGGGAATCGAGCGCTTCCTCGACGAGGCGCGGGCCACGGCGCGCTGCCAGCACGAGAACATCGTGGTCATCCACGAGGTCGACGAGATCCATGGATATCCCTACCTCGTGCTCGAGTACATCAAGGGGCGCTCGCTGCGCGAATGGCTGGTGCAGCGCGAGCACCCCAGCGCGGCCGGGTCGCCGCCCGCGCGCACGCCGCCTGGCCCGAGGGCGGCCAGCACCACGCTCGACTTCATGATCCCTGTCGTCCGCGCGCTGGTCTGCGCGCACGAGCTCGGGATCGTGCACCGCGATCTCAAGCCGGAGAACATCCGCCTGGATGACGCCGGAGGCCTCAAGGTGCTCGATTTCGGCCTCGCCAAGCGGATCGACGCGGGCGTGATCCCCGCGGTCGCGATCGCGCGGAGGGCGCGCGCCGGAGACGCCGGCCGGCACCAGAAGAGCGCGATCGCCGGCACGCCGGGCTACATGGCGCCCGAGCAGCTGCTGGGCAGGGACATCGATGGACGCACCGACCTCTGGGCGGTGGGCGTCATGCTTTACGAGCTGCTCACGGGCAAGCATCCGCTCTACCCGTTCTCGTCCGCGCGCCTCCCGGAGATCGCGGATGTCGACGTCCCGATGCCCAGCCTGAGCGAGCGACACCCGGAGGTGGGCGCGCTCGGCGCCATCACCGACCGCTGCCTGAAGAAGCGCAAGGAAGAGCGCATCGGCTCCGCCATGGAGCTCCTCGACGAGCTCGACGCGCTCGTGCCCAGCCGAAGGGCGCTCCGGCTGGGCGAGGACGAGAGCCCGTTCGCCGGCCTTTCCGCGTTCCAGGAGGCGGACGCCGCGCGCTTCTTCGGCCGCGATCGGGACATCGCCGCCCTGAAGGCGCGGGGGCGGAGCCAGCAGCTCCTCGTCATCACCGGGCCCTCCGGGGCGGGCAAGTCGTCGTTCGTGCGCGCGGGCGTGATCCCCGCCCTGAAGGGGTCCGGGGACCGGTGGGAGGCGTTCGTGCTGCGGCCGGGCCGCCGGCCGCTGTCCGCGCTCGCCGATGTGCTCGTGCAGGTCGCGGAGGCGGAGTCCGCGTCCGGGGCGGCGGCGGGGAGCGAGGCAATGGCGGGCGCTCCCGAGCTGCCGGATCATGAAGCGCTGGTCGCCACCTTGCGCGCTCAGCCAGGTGTGCTGGGCGCCAGGCTGCGCGCGCGCTGCCGCCATGAGGGGACGAGGCGCCGCATGGTGCTCTTCGTCGACCAGCTCGAGGAGCTCTATACGCTCGGCGCCTCCTCCGAGGAGCTGGCGGCGTTCGTCGCCTGCCTGGAGGGCGCGGCCGACGACGCGTCTTCGCCCTTGCGCGTCGTGCTCGCCGTCCGCTCGGACTTCCTCGAGCGCGTGGCCGAGGACCGCAATTTCATGACCGACGTGACCCACGGGCTCTGGTTCCTGCCGCCCATGGGGCGCGATGACCTGCGCGAGGCGCTGACGCGGCCGCTCACGGCGGCCGGGTATCGCTTCGAGACCGCCGAGATGGTCGAGCACATGCTCTGCACGCTGGAGGGCACGCGGAGCCCGCTCCCGCTCTTGCAATTCACGGCCGCGAAGCTGTGGGAGACGCGAGATCGCAAGCGCCGGCTGCTCACGCGGGCCAGCTATGAGCAGCTCGGCGGCGTCGCCGGCGCGCTGTCCGCCCACGCGGACGCGGTGCTCTCGGCGCTGTCACCGCGCCAGCAGCGGCTGGCCCGGACGGTGCTCCTGCGCCTTGTCACGCCCGAGCGCACGCGCGCGGTGGTGAGCCTGGACGAGCTCCGCGAGGCGGCGCACGACGGCGGCGCCGGCGCCGACGATGGGGTCGAGCAGGTGATCCAGCACCTGGCCGGCGCGCGGCTCCTGCTCATCGAGGCGAGCGGAGACGAGGCCGGAGGAGAGCGCGAACACACGGCGGTGGAGCTGGTCCACGAGTCGTTGATCGACGGGTGGCCGAAGCTCGGGCAGTGGCTCGCCGAGAGCGAGCAAGACGCGCAGTTCCTGGCCCGGCTGCGCGCCGCGGCCCAGCAATGGGAGGCGAGCGGCCGGGCCGAGGGGCTGCTCTGGCGCGATCGCACGGCGGAGGACGCGAGGGCGTGGTACGAGCGCCATCGCGCCGAGCGAGGCGCCGGGGGGCGCGATCAGCTCGGCAGGCGCGAGGAGCGCTACCTGCTGGCCGTCGTGGGCCACGTCGAGCGCGCGCGGCGCCTGCGCCGGCGGCTCGCCGGCGGCGCGGCCGCCACGCTGGGCGCGCTCGCGCTCGTCGTGACGGGTCTGGCGATCCGCGCCAGCCAGCAGGCGACGCGCGCCAGTCAGCAGGCCCTGCGCGCCGATCAGGAGGCGGCTCGCACGCAGGTCGAAGCCAGGGAGGCGCGCAACGCGATCCGGATGGTCGCGGTCCGAGAGCTGCAAGCCGATCCCACGAGCGTGCTCGCGATATTGCGCGAGATCGAGCCGCCCAATGTGCCGCGAGGGTGGGCCGAGCTCGCGCACGGGGCGCTGTACGGCGGGATCGCTCGCGTGGTGCTCAATCACCCAGATTGGGTCATGAACGTGCATTACAGCTCCGACGGCGGACGCGTCGTCACCGCCTGCGCAGATGGAACCGCACGGGTGTGGAGCCCCGCTATGGCCGGCGAGCTACTGGTCCTGCGTGGTCATCAGGATCGCCTCTCTTCGGCGGCATTCAGCCCCGACGGCGAGCGCATCGTCACCGCGTCCTATGACGGGACAGCGCGGGTGTGGAACGCCGACGGCACCGGCACGCCCGTCGTCCTGCGCGGTCATCTGGAGCGCGTCGCTTCGGCTGCGTTCAGCCCCGACGGCAAGCGCATCGTCACCGCGTCCTGGGACAGGACCGCGCGCGTGTGGAACGCCGATGGTACCGGCGTGCCCACCGTCCTGCGCGGTCACCAGAATGGAGTCTCCTCGGCGGCGTTCAGCCCCGATGGCAAGCGCGTCGTCACCGCGTCCTGGGACAAGACGGCGCGCGTGTGGAACGCCGACGGCACCGGCGTTCGCGCGGTCCTGCGCGGTCATGAAGATCGAGTCAATTCGGCGGCATTCAGCCCCGACGGCAAGCGCATCGTCACCGCGTCCTGGGACAAGACGGCGCGCGTGTGGAACGCCGACGGCACCGGCACGCCCGCGGTCCTCCACGGGCACGACGAGGTCCTCTATTCGGCGGCGTTCAGCCCTGACGGCAAGCGCATCGTCACGGGGTCCTGGGACAAGACCGCCCGCGTGTGGAGCGCTGACGGCACGAGCATGCCCATGGTCCTCCGGGGTCACGAGGAGGGAATCTCTTCGGCGGCATTTGGCCCCGACAGCAAGCGCATCGTCACCGGGTCCTGGGACATGACGGCGCGCGTGTGGAACGCCGATGGCACCGGCACGCCCATGGTCCGCCACGGCCACGGGAAGGCGGTGACGGGGGCGGCATTCAGCCCCGACGGCAAGCGCATCGTCACCGCGTCATCCGACAAGACAGCGCGCGTGTGGAACGCCGACGGCACAGGCGCGCCCATCATCCTGCGCGGGCACCAGAATGAGGTCTACTCGGCGGCATTCAGCCCCGACGGCAAGCGCATCGTCACCGCGTCATCCGACAAGACAGCGCGCGTGTGGAACGCCGACGGCACAGGCGCGCCCATCATCCTGCGCGGGCACCAGAATGAGGTCTACTCGGCGGCGTTCAGCCCCGACGGCAAGCGCATCGTCACCGCGTCGTATGACAAGACCGCGCGCGTGTGGAACGCCGACGGCACAGGCACGTCCCTTGTCCTTCGGGGTCACGAGCAACGGGTCTACTCGGCGTCGTTCAGCCCCGACGGCAAGCGCATCGTCACCGTATCCTGGGACAGGACGGCGCGCGTGTGGAACGCCGACGGCACCGGCGAAGCCATTGTCCTTCGTGGCCACGAGAGTCGGGTCCGTTCGGCGTCGTTCAGCCCCGATGGGAAACGTATCGTCACAGCCTCGTATGACAAGACCGCGCGGGTCTGGAATGCCGATGGGACGGGCGAGCCCGTGGTCCTTCGTGGCCACGAGCACTGGGTGCTGGCGGCGGCGTTCAGCCCTGACGGCGAGCGCGTCGTCACCGGGTCCCAGGACAAGACCGTGCGCGTGTGGCGTGCCGACGGGACAGGCGAGCCGCTGGTCTTTCGCGTCTTCGATTCCCCGGCCAACGGCGTGGCCTACAGCCCCGATGGCAAGCGCATCGTCGCCGGGTCCGACGACAAGCTCGTGCGAGTATGGACCGTTCTCGATCCGCTCCGCGGTCTCGATGATCCGAAGCTGTGGGCCGCGACCACCTACTGCATGCCCGTCGAGCGGAGGAGAGAGCTCCTTCGCGCGCCCGAGCCCATGGCCCGCGCGAACCGGGAAGCCTGCCTGCGCCACGTCGAGGAGGCCCGCGCCCTTGCCCCGGAGACTCGATCAGACTCGGCAGCTCGGCCGAGCGGCTCGGCCGGCCGATGACGAGCGCGCGCAGCTGCCCGCCTCACCCACGTCCAGCCTGGCTCTTCGACCCGGCCGGGCTTCTCATGACACGGACATGCGCATGTCCTCTAAGGATCGAGAACGATGACGAAATCATGGACGACGGCCGCCTCCCCGCCCCCTGTTGCACGGCGCAGGGAGGCTCCATGAGATCGTGGGTCAACCTCCGATGAGCCGGCGGGCACCCGGACTGGAGCAGGATCTCGCCATGGTCGATGCCTTCGGACACGCAGGCCGTCACGCCGTTATCATCGGCGCCGGGATCGCCGGGCTCGTCGCGGCTCGGGTCCTCGCGGATCACGTCGAGCATGTCACCTTGCTCGAGCGCGATCGCCCGTCGCCCGAGGGCGGCGCGCGCAGGGGCACCCCGCAGGCTCGCCATGTTCATCTCCTGCTCGCCGGGGGCAGCCAGGTGGTCGAGCGGCTCTTTCCGGGCATGGATGAGGAGCTCGCGGCGGCGGGCGCGCCCGGCGGCGACTGTGGCCTGCGCTCGATCTTTCACTTCCCCGCGTGCCGGGTGCCGCGCCGCCGCCTCGGCTTCGAGATCCGCTTCGCGAGCCGGCCATTGCGCGAGCGCCTGCTCCGCGACCACCTGGCCCGCGACGCGCGGGTAACCCTCCGGGAGGGCGCCGTCGTGAGAGGGCTGCTCGGCGACAGCCGACGGGTCACGGGCGTACGGCTACGGCCGAGCGAGGGGGGCGATGAGGCGCTGCACGCCGACCTCGTCGTGGCCGCGTGCGGCCGCGACGCGCCGCTCGTGGCCTGGCTCGAGGAGCTCGGCCATCGCGCCCCCCGGGAGGAGGTCGTCGACGCGCACCTCTCGTACGCGTCGCGCTGGTACCTGACCCGCTCGGCGGACGCGCGCGATTGGGATCTGGCGTTCGACATGCCGACGCCCCCGCACCACCGCCGGGGCGGCGTCGCCGTGCGGCACGAGGGCGGGAGATGGCTCGTGACGCTCGGAGGCATCGCCGGCTCCCGGGCGCCCACCGCAGACGCGGAGTTCGTCGCGTGGGCTCGCTCCCTCCGGGTCCCGGAGATCCACGGGTTGATCCAGGACGCCGAGCCCATCTCGACGATCCATGGATTCGCGAGGACGGAGAACCGACGCCGCTATTTCGAGGAGATGGCGAGCCTCCCGGACGGGCTCGTGGCGCTCGGCGACGCGGTGGCGGCCTTCAATCCCATCTACGGCCAGGGCATGAGCGTCGCGGCGCTCGGCGCGCAGGAGCTCGATACGTGCCTGCGAGAGCAGCGCGCGCGAGGCCTCGACGGGCTCTCCCGGCGCTTCCAGCGGCGGCTGGCCCTCCTCACAGAGATGCCCTGGCAGTTCGCGATCGGCGAGGACTTCCGCTGGCCCGAGACCGCGGGGAGGCGTCCGGGCGCGATGCAGCGCGCGCTGCACGCCTATCTGGATCGCGTGATGCAGCTCGCCGAGGATGACGCCGAGGCGAGCCGCACGTTCATGCGCGTCGTGCACCTCATCGACCCTGCCACGGCGCTGTTCCGGCCGTCGATCGCGGGCCGCGTCATCGAGCGCGCGGCCTGGCCTGCGCTCGCGAGCGCCCGCGGCTTCGCGGGCGGCGTCGCCGCGCGGCTCTCCACGCTCGCCGATCGCCTCGGCGGCACCAGGTGACCGGAGCTCGGTCGACAGACGGCTGGAGGACCTGCGCATTCTCGCCGGCGAGCGGGGCGCGCGCTTTTCCTCTTCTCCGTCACGAGGACGGCCTGTCGCGCAGATCTGGCCGAGACATACAGGCTGAGGATCCGGAGCGCCGTCACCAGCTCACGTACGAGCGCCTCGCCGCTGGCGCGACGCTCTCGATGATTCCCGATGGTTCGCAATGAGTTGCGATGAGTCACAATGAGTCGCAATGGCGAGTGGCGCGCAGCCGCATTCCGGCCGGGCCCTTGCCACCGCCTGTCCCGGTGGGGTAGTCCTGCTGGGATGCAGACAGGTTTGCTCCGGTCCATCGTGCTCGTCAGCGCTGGCCTCTCGTGTCAACCGGCGCCGTCTGCTCCGGATGCCGGCGTCGAGGAGCCGCGCGTCGATGCGGGCGGCAACCCCAATCCGCTCTGTCCCGGTCCCGTCGAGCCGGACACCAGCGAGGTAGCGATGCTCTCGCTCCCGGCCCGCACGCGCTCGATGGTGCCGGGCGGTCATCACATCGCGAGCATCGATCGTTCGACGCGGACGCGTGTGGTCGCGGAGGGTGGGGCCACGCTGGCGCTCGGCCCCGGCTATCCGAGCACCGTGACCATGACGCTGGATGCCGTCGTCGACCCGCGCTGCTGCTGCGACCCGATCGGAGGCGCGATCACGATTGACGAGATCAGCGCGATCCAGGGTGCGGCCACCGTGCTGCAGACGGGGCCCAGGGCGTTATCGGTCACCGTGAGCGAGGAGGGAACGTCGACGTTCGAGGTCTCGGGGGCCATCGCGGTGCCGGTCGGAGGACTCGACGGGTGCGACGCGTACGACGACACCCGCGAGCTCCCCGTCACCTTCGCGATGAGCATCCGGGCCGCGCGGCCGCGCTGGCGGATCGAGGCGCCCGCGGAGTGCGGGGCGCGCACCGTCATCCAGTCGAGCCGCCCTCTCCCGATCACCACGGTGGCGCTCGACGCGACGGGCGAGCCGTTCTATCCACAGAACGTCGAGCACGCGGAGGTCACCGTGGTGGGCGCCGGCGTGGGGCTCCGGATGCGCGAGGGGGGCGCGCCGTCCGATATCGTCGCGACCGGAGAGGGGAGCGTCGTGATCACGGCGGCCGACGGCGGCGGCTCGCATGAAGTCGCGGTGATCCCCGCCGCCCGCATCGACGCCATGGATGTGGTGTTCGCGATCCCGGGCTATGGGGGGGGCGGGATGACCCTCATGGATGGCGACACGCAGGACGGGTTCGGGCGCACAGGGAACCGGGTGGTCGCGGTGATCTCGAGGCTCGAGTCCGCCGGCGACCCGCTGTGCAGCGAGGCGAGGACCGAGGACTTCGAGGTGACCTCCTTGACGCCGGAGACCTGCGCCGTCGACGGGCGCTTTTGCGAGAGCATCGAGGTTCCCTCGGGAGACCTGCTGACGCGCTCCGCGGAGGTCGTCGCGGACGGGACCTGCGCGGTGCGCGTGGATGCGCCAGCGTTCGCGGGTGGGGCGGGCCTCGGCGCGGAGATCTCCGTGACCCTCCTGAACACCGGGTCGATGCTCGACGTCACGCCCTAGTTCCGCCCGCCCGCAGGCTCTGCTGAGATCGCCCGCGCGCGGTGGTGGCGACCGCCCGCCCGGCACCGCGCCGAGGAGGAGGCCGCGCGCTGGAGCGAGCACGACCGGCTCGTACGGGGGGCGCCGGTGCGGACGTACCGGGTGGGCCGGAACGGCGCGCTCGAGGTGGCGGGGGCATAGGCGGCTCCTCGCCTCGCATTCGCGGGCCCGTCGACATCTCACGAAGCTGACCGCGGCAGTGCTAGGGTGCCCCGCGTGCCGACGATCTTCACCAAGGGCGATCTCCTCAACACCCCGGATCTTCACGCGTACGCGCACGGCGTGAGCTGCGTGGGCAAGATGGACACGGGGATCTCCGTGGCGTTCAAGAAGCGCTGGCCGGGCCTGCTCCCGGCGTTCGAGCAGCGGAGCGCCGAGCGGAAGCTCCAGCTCGGGGAGGCCTTCGTCTGGAGCGAGGGCGGCGACACGGTGTACAGCCTCGCGATCCAGGAGAACGCGACGAAGAGGCCCTCGCTCGCCGCGCTCGAGCGCTCGCTCGCCGCGATGGTCACGCACGCCGCCGGGGCGGGGATCGCGCGGATCGGCGTACCGCGCGTGGGCGCCGGCAAGACCGGCCTCGAGTGGCAGCGCGTCAAGAGCATCCTCGTGAAGGTGGCCAACGACAAGCCGGTCACGCTCGTGGTCTACGAGCAGTTCGTGCGCGCCCCGGGCGCCTGACTCCAGCGTTGGAGGAAGCGATGCGCACCCGCGGCATCAAGACCGAGGTGGCGGGCTGCGCCAGCCCCGTCGCCCGCTGACGCTGCGGCCGCGCCAGCAGCAACCGACGCTGACCGAGACAAGCGACGGGCGTATGCCGGCTTCATGGGGACACAGCCGATCTTCGCTCGCCTGTCGATCTCGCCGACGGGCGTGATCCACGGCGAGATCACGGGCGCTCGTCGATCCCGAGAACGTGGCGCGTCACTCCATCGCGCTGGGCGACAGCATCGATGACGAGGAGGAGGTGGCGCTGGTGCGGCTGGAGACGGGCGCGCCGGGAGCCGTGCTGGGCGTCGGGCGTCGCTGGGCGAAACGCGCCGGGGGCAGAGCGGCAGCCACCTCGGACACCTGGCTGCTCGCCGTGAACGAACGAGGCCTGAAGCTCTCGACGCTGATGAAGCTCGGGCACTCCGATATCAATGGACCGGACTCGCCGACGAACTCCGAGGGTGCCGCATGTTTTCTGGACGTGGATTCGAGGCCGCCGGCCGAGCTCGTCATCGATGGAGCACAGGCCGGGGTGTATCGATTGGACGTGCCGTCGCAGGGGCTGAAGCGCCTCACCGGGAAGCTCTCGCCGGAGCTGCGCGAGCGCTTGACCGAGGAGCGGTGCTGGCCCAGGTGAGGAGAGGGGCCGGCCGTCGTTCACAGGAGCGCGCCGGCAGCTCGTGCAGACCTCATGGCTCCTGGGCGAGCCGAGGAGCGCTCGGTTTCATCCACCCCCGCCCCGTCGTCGCAGCAACCCTGGCGGGACTCTTCCGCGGGGGCGAACCGCCGCGATCCGTCGCATCCCCGGCCTGCGCCATCACGACCGCCATTGCCTGATGGCGGCATCGTCACCGCGCCCGCGGATGCCGCGGCGGTCGCGCTGGGCAGCGGCACCGCGGCAGTCGGCGGGGCGGTGTCGACAGGCGAAGGGTCGGGCGCGTTGCGGCTCGGCTCCTCCTTCTTCTTTCCTCCTGGAGGCCGGCGAGGTGGTCCTCGCGCTCTGCGCGCAGCTCGGCATCCTCCTGGGCGTACGAGAGAAACACGCCCGCGGGGCTCTCTACCGGGCAGTCATTCGGTGTGCCCGTGCCGGGCTGGCCGCTCGTGGCGTCCTCGGAGCGCCGAGCAGCGCGCGGAGAGCTTTGGCGTCGGCGGGTCGCTTATCGCGCGCTTCCGCGGGGAATGCCGAGGCGGTCTTCGTGGGCGTTTAGGACTTTCACGAACGCGGGCCGCTCTTCGCAGCGACGGCGGTAGTTTTCGACGTTCGGATACTTGGCGAGGATCTCCGTCTTACGAAGTTCGCGCAGCACGCCCGTGAGAATAATGTCGGCAACCGTGAAGTCAGCCCCCGTGATGAACGGTTGAGCCTGCAGCATTTGGTCGATCGTCGGCAAGAAGCGATCCAGTATCCCGACATGCCAAGGGCGCAAGGCCTGCAAATGGGGATTTGAGTCGCCTTGAATATCGGCAAATAGAATCGGCAGCGAAAAAGGCTCGATGTTGTTCAATGACGTGATCATCCAGCGATAGACCTGCGCGCGCTCCTTCAGATCAGAAGGAATCAATTTTCCGGACTTCTCCGCAAGATAAAGCAGAATCGCACCCGACTCCGTCAAAATATACCCGTCATCATCGATCGCCGGAACTTGTTTGAATGGCGATACCATTCCGAACTCGACTTCATCCTGAAGACCGTTCGGCCCGCAATCGAGCCCGACGGCCTCGTAGGCGATTCCACACTCTTCCAGCGCCCACATCGCACGAAGGTCGCGCGTGTAACCCCAAAGAATCGGCGGCAACGATTTGAAAACGTATACTTTCATGAAGCTGACCTCATTCCATGATCGAGTGAATGCACTGGTTCAGAAATAGCACGGGGTGAGATGAAGTTAAATATCTTCATGGCCTGCCGCCGAGGGCCGGAGGATAGTCCGCGACCATGCGCGCGCGCTCGTCCGGCGCCGAGGCAGGGGCGGACGGCGGTGGTCCCGCGTCATGCCCGCACGCCACGGGGAGCGTGCTCGCGAAGACCAAGAAAGCACTGCAAAGAAGACGGCTCGCTGTCGACATGCGCGCATGTATGCCACCGGCCTGAACGCCGTTCTAGTTTTCGAGCGCCCCGCGGGCGGAGCGCCAGGAGCCCGTACCTGCTGCAAAGCGCCTCGTGACGAGCGGTGCTCTCCCGTCGCGCGGACGCGCGTCGAGCCGCGCGGTGAGCTCTCGCAGGCGCGGCACAACGTCGAAGATCGACTCGGGCGCCGTGCCGGGGGGGCGCGGCGGCGCGACGTGCTCGACGAGGTGCGACCGCACGACCTCGTCGCCCGCGAGGAGCACCTCGGCGAATGTCTTGTTGATCGGCGTCTGCTCCGCCCCGTCCTCCGATAGCATGAACTCGTCGCGCATCGCCCCGGTGCGCAGCACCCGGAACAATAGAACCGTCAAGTCGCCATATGACGCCAAGATTTCTGTATCTTTCTTGGCGCTCTTGGCGGTTCAAATGACCCCACTCTCATCCAAGGTGCACCACGACTGGTGTATGAGAAGATTTTACTTCTTCAGCCAGGTCTGGGTCCTGCCGAGGAGGGAGATGCCCAAGAAGCCGCGCACCTTTAGCTTCTTCCCGCCCTCGATCGCCTCGAGCTTGCAGCTATAGGTCTCGCCGTTGTTCGGATCCAGGATCGTACCGTCATCGTACTCGTCGTCATCGCGGGCCATGTTCTTGATGATGACGAGCCCCACAAGGGGCTTGTTCTTGTCGGCACCCTCACAGGCGGTGCAGATCTTCGGCTTCCCCTTCTCGTCGAGCGGCTGCTTCAGGCTCACGATCTTGCCGAAGATCTTCCCGCCCTTCTCGTAAATCTCTACCACCGACTGCTCGACCCCCTGCTCATCAATCGTCCGCCACTGGCCGGTCACAGGGAGAGGATCCGCGAGCACGAGCGAAGTGGCGAGGGAGCAACCCAAGGCGGCAAAAAGAGCCAAGAACGTCTTCATGTCGTCAGAACTCCTTTCATCGGTCTGCGAAGCCACGGCGTTCGGCCCTGGCGTGGTGCTTGATTCGCATGTCGGTTCGCATGTCGGTGTGCGCCGCTGTGTGCAACATGCCTTGGAGGGGGGACGGGGCGCCGCGCCGTTTGTTCATCGGGCCGGAGGGAGCGGCGGCGGAGGCAGGGCTCTGGTCAGAGGGGGAGCCGAACGGTGGACATGGCTCCTCTCGCAGCAGCCCTGCGGCGCGGTGGACGTCATTTTTCCCCCGAGGGTACCGAGCGGGCTCGTGGAGCGCAACGGCGCCGTGCAGCGGGGCGCCGGGACGTTTGGTGGCCAGCGAACAGTTGATTCTACGGGGCTGGATCCCGCCGTGGCCAAGCTGCCCTTGGCCCGCGCCTCGGCCGCGCGGGTCCGTCCTGTGCCGGTACGATCCTGCCGACTGAGTCGGTCATGTAAGGTTCTCTATGTCAACCAGCGCGTGCAGCGTGGCCGTACGGTGGGACCGGTGATGCCACGAACCCTTCACCGCGGGCGATGCGGCGGCGCAGGGCGCCCCGTTGGGCCACACCGGAGCCACCCTCGGCAGCGAAACAGGCGAAAACTATCAAGATTGCTGCTGTTTCCGGCGATCGCTCGTCATCGACCGGTTTTTCTGGCGGGATTTCTGACGCGCGATACTGGCCGAGCCGGCCGTCAGCCCGCCCGGAGCGCCTCGTCGAGATCGGACCAGAGGTCGTCGAGCGACTCGAGACCGATGGACAGCCTGAGCAGGTTCGGCGGCGCCAGCGTCTTCGGCCCCTCGACGGTCGCCCGATGCTCGGCCAGGCTCTCGACGCCGCCGAGGGAGGTCGCGCGGAGGAAGACCTTCAGGCGGCCGGCGACGCGGAGCGCGTCCTCGGCGCCGCCCTGCACGAGGACGGAGAGCATCGACCCGAATCCGTTCTTCATCTGCCGCGCCGCCACGAGGTGGCCGGGATGCGACTCGAGCCCTGGATACAGCACCCGCTCGACGCCAGCGTGTCCCACGAGGCGGCGGGCGAGCTCGATGGCGGTGGAGCTCGCCCTGCCGACGCGCACGAAGAGCGTCCGCATGCCGCGCAGCAGGAGCCACGCCTCGAACGGGCCAGGGACCGCGCCCTGCGCGTGGCGGAGGTGGCGGATGCGCCGCCACGCCTCGTCGTCGCGCGCGGTCACGAGCGCGCCGGCGAGCACGTCGCTATGGCCGTTCAGCGCCTTGGTCGCCGCGTGCATCACCAGGTCGGCGCCGAGGGTGAGCGGCTGGGTGTGCACGGGCGTGGCGACGGTCGAGTCGACGGCGAGCTGCGCGCCGCGCGCGTGCGCGATGTCCGCCGCCGCCGCGATGTCGACGACATCCCAGGTGGGGTTCGCGGGCGTCTCGATCCAGACAAGGGAGGTCGGGCCGCGCTGGACCGCGGCGCGGAGGGCGTCGAGGTCCGTCGCGTCGACGAGCTCGAGGTCGACATGCCACGTCTCGCACCACTCGGTCATCCAGAGGCGGAGGCCGTGGTACATCGCGCGCGAGGCGACGAGGCGCGCGCCGGGGCGCACGAGCGCCTGCACTGCGGTGGTCGCGGCGGCCATGCCCGACGCGAACAGGCGCGCGTCGGCGCCGCGCTCGAGGTCGGTGAGCAGCTGCTCGGGCGCGCGGTACGTCGGGTTGTCGTCGCGCGTGTACTCGTGCGCCGCAGGCAGGCGGTAGCCCTCGTCGCGAGCGTACGTGGTGCTCGCGTGCAGGGGCGGCACGACCGCGCCGGTCGCGTCGTCGGTGAAGTGGCGCGCCTGCGCGGCGATCGTCTCGGGAGAGGTCATGGCCCCGATGCTAGCGCTTGCGCCGGCGCTCGCACACGCCGGGCGACGAGCCGAGCTCCGGGGCTCACTTGGCCAGCTTGAGCACCGCGCTTGGCGACTCGTCGATGCCGGTTGTCCAGTAGATGGCGCTGCAGTCCTGCGCGAGAGCCCAGGCCTGCGGGCTGTCGGCGAGCGTCTCTGGCGCGCCGCCCGAGATGCGCACCCGCCGGAGCTGATCCACACCGTCGCTGTACCAGTAGACGAAGGTGGAGTCCGCGAGGATCCAGACGGGGTAATCCGCCGCCGCGAGCAGCCCTGGGCCGGAACCGTCCTTGTTGACGGCATAGATGTCGGCGCCGGCGTTCCAGTAGACGCGATCGCCAACCGTGATGTCCCCGGGCCACTCGTCCTCGACCTGCGTCGCCACGACGGTCTCAGGTTCGCTGGGCTCGCCGAGCGGCATCCGCCGCACCGAGATCTCCGTGCCGTCGAGCTTCAGCTCGGTCCAGTAGAGGTGGGTGGCGTCGAGCGCGAGGCCTCCCACGTAGGCGTCGCTGTCGAGGACCGGCAGGCCTGTCTGGTCGATCTCATCGGCCCGCGCTGCCCAGATGCGGTGCGGGGCCGCAGGTGAGTCGGGCCCCTGGTCCTGCTGCTGAGGCACCTCGGTGACCCAGTAGACCCAGCCCTGGCCGGCGACGGGCTGCCATTGGCGGGCGTACCCCTCGGCGCTCGCGATCGTCGGGACAGTAATGTTCCCTTCGAGGGGTACCCGGAGCACGTCCGACGAGTTCCAGTCGGAGACGAAGAGCGAGCTCCCGGCGCGCGCGAGCATGGTCGCGAGGGAGCTCAGGACGGCCAGCGGCTCGGTCGAGCCACCCGCCTTGTCGGTCGCGAAGACCGTGTTGCCGACGCCGCTGCCCCAGAGGACGCGCGCGTCGTCGCCGTTCCCCTCCACGGCGATGCCGATCGCCTCGTGGCCTTCGGGGGGCGTGGCGAGGACGACCGGCTTGCACTGGCCGTCCTCGCATTCGCCGCCGAGGCAGCTCCTGCCGGGGACGCAGCAATTTTCGGCATCGGAGAGGTAATCGTGGTCGCTGTCGGCGGCCTGGCAGGCGTCCGGCGCGCGCCCGGAGAACGGCTCGACGGGGCACGCCGAGGGGGCACCCCCGGCCGCGCCGTTCCCGCCAGAGCCGCCGGCGAGACCGGTACCGCCGGCTCCCCCGGCGCCGTTCGGCGCGGGTTCTCCGAGGGGTTTGTCCTCGGGGATCCCCCAGATCGCGTTGCAACCCAGCGCTGTGCTCGAGGCAGCGCACATCGAGAGAGAGATCCATTTGCTCCACCGCATTGCGGTACTTTAGCGCGGGGCGACCCGACCCGGGTTGGGCGACCCGACCCGGGTTGAGCTATCTGCCCCGACCCGGGTTGGCGACCCGACCCGGGTTGGGCGAGCCGACCCGGGTTGAGCTATCGGGCGACCCGACCCGGGTTGAGCTATCTGCCCCCACCCGGGTTGGCGACCCGACCCGGGTTGGGCGACCCGACCCGACCCGGGTTGGGCGACCCGGCAATGGAACAACCCGACCCAGGTTGGGCTATCTGCGCCCAACCGGACGATCACCCGCTCCGGATGACCCGCCTCAGGTCGAGCCATCTGCTACCCGACCCAGGGTGGGGGAGGAGCGGGCGACCCGACCCAGGTTGAGTCAGCTGGCTCGGCGAGAGAAATCTACTTCGCTCTTTGGACGGACGTGCCTCACGACGGCGCACCGAAGCAGTCGCCCCCCGTTATCCGCTCGTCATTCCGCGCTCATACAGTGACTACACCGTGAGCACGACCTCGGTCACGCTGGCTCCATGAAATGTGCGCATCCACCACGTCCCCGCCGGAAACAAAGCGCTGCGTACACCGGCACGCCAGCGTTCGAGTGCTGAGCGGTACAATGCGCGAAACGCCCGCACAGCGGTAGCAGCGCTGCGCCGCGCGCCGGGTTGATCGCGCCCGACCGCAAATGTTGGATTGCGACCGCGCAGCGCCTCCAAGCTCGTTGCTCGCTCGTAAGGGGAGATGTTGCTGGCGCGCTGGGCGCCCAAGAAGCCAAGCCCTTGCCGTCCTATCTCGGCGTGAGCCAGCGCTTCCTGTCGCTCCAGCTCGGCCGCAACCTCACCGCGAAAGCGATCCGCGCTCGCCTCGTCGATGGCGGGCGGCAGCGCCAGCGGGAGCGTTGCTTCGTCCGGCCACTGTGGGTTCTCTGGGTCGAGATATGCCGCAGGGCGTGCTGTGCGCAGCTCGCCGCGGCCGAGCTCGCTCACATCCACCTTCGCGCCCGGCCACTCACGAGCGTGCCGGACCAGGCCAGCGGCCACCGGGTTCGCAACGACGTAGGCGATCTTCTCCACCACCGCCGCGCGTGTCGTCAGCCGCACCACGCTCGTCGCCTCGTGATCCCACACTGGACCTTCCCACTTGCGGAGCACTTTCGTGCCAAGCGCGACGATGCGATGGAAGAACTGCAAGAAGCGCGGGAGCACGCCCTTCACGTCGGTCACGACGAGGTGCAGATGCGATGACATCGCACAGAGCGCATGGACCTCGACGCCGTAGCGACGTGTCGAGACCGCGAGGGCGTAGACCAGCAGCTGGGTGATCGCCGCGTCCGGTCGGAAGAGCAGATGCCGGCGAAGGACGCGGCGGGTGATCAGGTACGTGGCGCCGGCAAGGATCTCGCGGGGCTGGCTCATGGCCGGCGTACATCAACAAACGGTGTGCCAGGGATCGCGGTCAATCATTTCAAGTACTTGTCGCACTCCGGGGGTGGCGGCCGCCTGGCGGTCCGCCACCTGGGCCACTGCCCTGCTTTGCTGCTCCCGCAACGTTGCTCCCGCAACGTGGGTTAGTGTCGTGCTCCCGCAACGTGGGTTGGTGCCGCGCCAACCTGGAATTGGATCGGGTGGCAACCTGGGTCGGGTCGCTCCAACCTGGGTCGGGTCGCTCCAACCTGGGTCGGGTCGCCGCTCTGGTCGCCAACCTGGGTCGGGTCGCTCATGGTAGCGGTGATGTGTCCACGAACCGAAGCGCCCGCGCTCCCTCCGCACCCCTGCACAACCTCGTCCAGACCGGGCCCGCTGATTGCTACCGCCCTCCTCTTCATGATGGCGACCTCCTGTAACAGCATGCGACCCCAGGAAGGCCTACCCGGCGAGCCCGCGGCCGCCCCGGACAGCCAGCCCGCGCCGGCCGAGCGGACCGCCGACCACTCGGCCCCGCCCTCACCACCTGCGCCGCCGGCGCCTCCCCCGGGCGCTCCCGCGGGACGCGCCACGGCGGAGGCGCTCGCGGCCTCTGCGCGCGCCTTCCTGGACGGTCTCGATCAAGCGCCGCGCGACCGGGCACAGCTCGCGTTCCAGAGCAGCGAGCGCGAGGACTGGCATTATATCCCGCGCCGCCGCGCCGGCCTCGCGCTCGGGGACATGGATGGCAGCGAGCTCAGCGCAGCGCATGCCCTGCTCCGGACCGGCCTGAGCCCGGCGGGCTCTCGCAAGCTGGAGGGAATCCTGCTGCTCGAGGGCATCCTCGGCGGCATCGAGGGCAACCCGGGTTTCCGCGACCCGGGCCGCTATCACCTCGCCCTCTTCGGCCAGCCCGGGCACCAGGCGCCCTGGGGTCTTCGCTTCGAGGGCCACCACATCTCGCTGAACTTCACCTCGGCGGGACATGCGGTGGCCACCACCCCGGCGTTCCTGGGCGCCAACCCCGCCGAGGTGCCCTCGGGTCCCCGGAAGGGCCTGCGCGTGCTCGCGGCCGAGGAGGACCTCGGCCGCGCCTTCCTGGCCTCGCTCACCCCCGCGCAGCGTCAGCGCGCCGTCATCGCTCCCGCCGCGCCGCTCGATATAGTCACCGAGGCCTCTCGTCGCGCCGCGCTGCCGAGCTTCGACGGCCTCCCCGCCGCCGAGATGACCCCGGCCCAGCGCGCCGCGCTGGTTCGCCTCCTGGAGGTCTATGCCCGCAACTTTCCGGATGACATCGCCGACGGGCACCTCGACCGCATCGCTCGCGCCGGCGTCGAGCGCCTGCACTTCGCCTGGGCCGGCAGCGCCGCGCCGAAGCAGCCGCACTACTACCGGATCCACGGCCCCACCCACCTCATCGAATACGATAACCGCGGCGGCGATCACATCCACACGGTGTTCCGCGATCTGCAGGACGACTTCGGCGACAGCCTCCTTGCGCGGCACCTGCAGGAGGGCCACGGCGCCCACACCCACCGGCGCCCCTAGGCCGCCCGCGCTCCCCTCCTCGTCGGCACGTCGGGCGCGCCCTGCCTTCATCCACACCACCCCCAACATGACTTCGCGAAATTCTTCGCTCATCGTCGCCAGCGATGTCGAGATCCCGCCCCCGGCTCCGACCTCCCTGTGAACGCGCCCCCGATCCAGGGCGCGACCACCGATGATGAAGGACCGCCATGAAATACATCCTGATGATGCATGTTCCGCACGGGGGGCCGTACCAGATTGCGAGCTGGCCGCAGAAGGACTTCCAGGTGCACCTCGCCTTCATGAGGGCCTTCAACGAGGAGCTCCGCAAGTCGGGCGAGCTTTTGGCCGTCGAGGCCCTGAGCGGGCCCGACCAGGCCAGGCTCGTGCGCGCCGGCAACGACGGCAAGCCGGTCACCGACGGCGTATTCCCGGAGACCAAGGAGTTCCTCGCCGGGTACTGGATCGTGGACGTCGACAGCCCCGCGCGCGCCTGCGAGATCGCCGCCGAAGCGTCCGCCGCGCCCGGCCCTGGCGGCGCGCCGCTCAACATGGCGATCGAGGTGCGAGAGGTGATGGGCGCTCCCCCCCGAGATCTGCTCTGATCCCGCCGCCGCGCGCCCCACCGCCGCGCAGCTCCTGCGCGCCCTCGTCGCGCCGCACCGGTGCCCGGCGCGCTCGTCCGGCGGCGCTCTCCTCCCGCGGCTCAGTCCACGCGAACGACAGCGACCTGCGCTATCTTGCCGGGCGGCTCCACGTCGACGGTGACGAAATGGCGCCCGATGCCGTCGAGCCGCTCGGGGATCGCGCCGCCGCCCCCCGAGATGTACGCGGGGATCCCCGCGTTCTCGAAGGCATAGAACGAGTGGATGTGACCGTAAAACGTGAGGTCCACGCGCCCGTCCGCGAGCATCGTGAGCAGCTTGTTCGCCTCGGCACGGCTCGCGAACGCGCCGTTGCGGGTGCCCACCGGGTCGAGGGGCGGGAGGTGCATCGTGACCACGTGCAAGAGCGCCTGCCCCTCGGCGAGCCAGCCGGAGAGCCACTCGTAAGCGAGCGGATCTATCGTCGCGCTCGCCGAGTCGAGCATCGTGAACTGCACGCCCCGGAACACGAAGCGGAAGTTCCCGCGGCCAAACCACTCGTGATAGAGGTCGTCGCGCGTACCGAGCTCGTGGTTGCCGAGCGTCGCGTAGCAGGGGAACGCGAGGGTCTTCATCTCGCGCTGGAACCGCTCGAGCTGCTCGGGCGAGCCCCGCAAGGTGAGATCGCCGCTGATGAGCGCGAAGCGGATGCCCTCCGCCTCGTTCATCTTCGCGTAGATGTCCTGCACGAGGTCGATCTTCTCCTGGACATCGGCGAAGATTGCAAAGCGCCATGGCGCGAGCCTCGCCGCGTCCGGCGGGCGCAGCGAGAGCGTGACCTCGGCGCCGGGCGGCAGGGAGAGACGGTAGGTGCGCTGGGTCGGAAAGGGCGCCTCGACGAGCTCCACGGGCACGCGCTCGTCCCCGACGCGGGCCGAGAGCTCGGCGTCGGCGAGCACGTTCTCGATCGTGACCGTCCACGGCCCGCCCGCAGCGTCGATGAGGCGCACCGAGAGCACGGGCGCGCTCGCCCAGAGCGAGAGCTCGCCCGGCGCGAGGCGGCGGACCGCCGCGAGCCCCTCGTCCACGACGACGCGCGCCTGGCCCGCCGAGGCCTTCCCCACCTCCAGATCGCGGCGCGCCCGGCCCTCGGCCACGTCGAGGCAGGAGAGGGCGAGCGGCGCGGTGAGGGCGAGGAGCACGAGGAGAGCGTTCTTCACGATCATGGCGAGCCTCCGGGGCGCAGGAGCAGCGACAGGCGCCCGACGTACGCAGAGCCCGCCTGCACGTCGGCGAGCACGCCCCAGCGGGGCGAGGCATAGACCCGGCCCTGGAGGCCGAGGTGGCCCGGGACGCCGCTGCCGAGGCCGGTGATCTTCGCGCCGGCGGCATAACCGTCGTGCCGGTGCTCGTAAACCACCTTGGCCTCGCCGCGCGGATACCCGTCGTGCCCGAGGTACATGCCGAACGCGAAGTGCGGGTTCAAGAGCTCGTTCCCCTCGAACGGGCGGCGGCCGTAGCGATAGGCCTCGACAGCGACACCCCAGCCCATCTCCGCGAACGAGCCCCGCAGCGTGCGGCCGATGTGGGCGAGATCGAGCCGGCCCTGGAGGGTGACCTCGCCGGTGGTGATCGAGAAGTCGTCGGAGGTGTAGCGGTGATGCGTGAGCGCGCCCTCGATCTCGAGGAACGAGCCGTCCGCCGCGCGCGGGCCGTCCGGCGTGCCGGGGCCGACGAAGCGATAGGCCCCCTCGGCGCGCAGGCGCGCGTTGTCGTCGTCCAGCGCAAACCAGCCGGAGCCGGAGAGCCGGAAGGAGCGCAGGCGCAGATCCATGCCGGGCACGAGAAAGGCGCTGTAGGCGAACGTGGGGTCGTGGACATAGGCCAGGCCGAGCTGCGTCTCGACCCAGGGCAGCGCGAGAGGAGGGCTGCCGGTGCCGCCCTCGGGGGCGAGCACGCCATAGATGTCCGCGAGGAGGGAGATCCCGAACAGGCCCGCGCCCGTCACGGTGGCGAGCACGATCGGGGCGATGACGCGCCGCGAGGCCCCGGACACAGCCGCGCCCCCGAGGCCGCCGACGACGAGCCCCAACCCGGCGCCGCCCAGCGCCAGCAGGGACATGCCCGTGCGCCCCTCGCCGAGGAGGAAGTGCCCGGTGCCGTGCACGAGCGCCCCGGGAACCACGGCGCCGGCCGCGGCCAGGGCGCGCCGCCCGGTGGAGGTCTTCTGCCTCGCCGGCGCCGCGCTCGGCGCGCTCGCCGGGGGCGCCGCGCTCGGCGCGACGGGAGCCGCGGCCGTCGCCGGGGAAGCCGGTGGGTCCTCGCCCGCGTCGGCCTGGACCGGCGCGGCTGCGAGGAGGGCGAGGAGATAGCCTGTCGTGCGCGGGGGCCTCAGCATCGAGATCTTCGTCGCGGGCGCCTACCGTCGCACGGACGAGCGGGCCTTGCACGCCTCGCGTGGCGCCCGGCCCCGCGTCACTGCTCTGACGGCGACGGGGCCTTCACCGGCTCCGGCGGCTCGACCGGAGGCTTCTTGATGTTCTGGCCCATCCCGGGCCGCTGATCCCGCTCGAAGGGGGGAATCGCCTCGGCCCTCCCGCTCGCGGCCGAGTTCTGGATCGCGAGCATCACCCGCACGTCCGCGAACCCCTCGAGGCCCGACGGCTCGGGCTCCTTTTCCTCGAGGATACACCGCGAGAAATAGACGAGCTCCGGGGCGAACTGGTCGCGCTTCTTGTAGGTCTTCTCCTCGGTCTTGCCGCCCACCGTGAGGTAGTGCTTTATATCGGCCGTGTAGTCGAAGGCCGGCTCCACGCGGAGGTCGCCCTCCGTTCCCGCGATGCGGAACGACGACACGCTCGAGAGCCCCTGGCTCACCGTGAACTGGGCGACAGCGCCGCTCGGGAAGCGCAGGATGGCCGAGGTGGTCTCGTCGACGTCCTTCGCGCGCTTCTCGTCGAGCCGCAGGCTGAGGGCGAGCGCCTCGCTCGGCTCCTCGCGGAACAGGTAGCGGGCGGCGTTGACGCAGTAAACACCCAGGTCGAACAGCGCGCCGCCGCCCTCGTCGCTCCGGGTGCGGATGTCGTCGGGGCGCACGACCTGCGTGAACAGGGAGGTGAAGGCGCGCACCTGGCCGAGCTTGCCCGAGCGGGCGATCTCGATCGCCTTCAGGTTCGCCTCCTCGAAGTGCAGGCGGTAGGCGATCATCAGCTTCACGCCGCGGTCCTTCGTGGCGCGGATCATCGCCTCGCAGTCCTCCTCGGTCATGGCCATGGGCTTCTCGCAGAGCACGTGGACGCCCGCGGCCGCGGCGCGCTCGGTGTACTCGCGGTGCATCGTGTTCGGCAGGGCGATGTACACCGCGTCGGCCCGCGAGCGCTTCAGGACGTCCTCCAGCTCGTCGTACCCGCCCCGCTCCGCGACGCCGTAGCGCTCGCCGAGCGCGGCGAGCTTGTCGGGGTCGCCCGAGACGAGCGCCACGAGCTCCGAGTTCTCGGCGGCGTTCTCGAACGCCGGCAGCACGGCGACCTGCGCGATGTTGCCCGCCCCGACGACGGCGTAGCGGATCTTCCTGCTCTCGTTCGGCGCTTTCTTGAACATGGTTCCTCCGTGCGCGGGCAACCCGCGTTCGCGTGGAACATGGAGAGATGGCCGCGGGCGTCAACGGGCGGGGCGACGCGACGTCGAGGCCGACCCGGGCGCGGCGAGAGGTCGGGAGCCGTCGACCGATCCTGGGCGAGCGCCCTTCGCCGGCCCACCAGGCGGCCCGGGGCGGGGCCGGTCCGAATTTGACCAGTCTTTGTCCTACTTCGACTCCAGGTCTCGTGTGAGCGGTCAGGCTCGGCCGAGGTAGTGCAGCCCGCGTCAGCACCAACCGACCGGGTTGCGTGGCCGACCCTCGTTCCCCAAGGTCCGACAGTGCAACTACCTCATCCTACCCAAAGGTGGGCAAGGTGAACGTGCGCCCGAGCGCTGCGGTGCCGCCTCATGCCTACGTGACCGCCCAGCAGCGCAAGCGCCTCCGGGTCGCGCTGCGCAGCCTGCGCACCGGATGCGGCGCACGGTCCTGCCTCGCTGAGTTCATGGGCGTCTCCGTCCACGAGCCTCGAAGGCGTCGCACGCGGGCGCGACCACGGCTCCCCAGCGACCGCCCAGCACGCTGCAAAGGCGGCCCGTGTCATCGTGGAGCAATTCCTCGGGCGGGCTCGCCGCCGCCGATCACCGTCCCGAGTCCGGGAGGAGCGGGTGAAACCCTGGCGGAAAGGGCCGCCGCCGGACTGCCGCAACGCACCCCAGGAGATACCCGCCCGCGCCTGACCGACTGCCACGCGCCGACGAGCATCGGCCATCCCGGAGGACTACCGCATGGAGGAAATGATCCCGCGCTTCTCGCAGGCGGAGCACCGCTCCCTCGGCGAAACGCTCCGAGCGAGCGAAGCGCGAGTTTTGAGGCTGAGATCCACGGCCCGGGCGCCGCGCGTACTCCGCGTGCCGAGAAAACCTGTCCGACATCGGCCACGAGACCGGCGTGCTCCACCGCTCGCCCGACGTGCGTCCGTGGCACGTCTCGCGGCTCTGGGCCGCCGTGCTCAGCTTCGGGCTCCGCCCTCAAGGCAAGCGCCCAAGAGCGGTTTCAGCAGGCCGTGGGAGCGCTGACGGTGCTCGACGTGCTGGATCGCCGGCACGTGCGGCGGGAGAGAGTAGTCCCCGACCCCGAGCCGGTAGACGCCCGCTAGAGGCCGCCATCGGGGCCATCGCCCGTAACGGGAAGCGCACGCCGGGGGAGGCCAGCGGATGAGCGCGAGACGAAGCAGTGCTCCCCGACGGCGCCGGTGGTCGCCCTGGTCGAACCAGCCTTTGTATCTTCCCGCCGACGCGGCGGCGCACTAGAAGAAGCCGGGAGGTCCTCCATGCGGCTACGCTCGCTCTCCTTTGCCGGTTACCGCTCGTTCGCGGCGCGAAGCCCTGCTGCTCCCGAGCGACCGTTGCAGCGCCTCCAGCTCGCCCCCCTTACGATCCTCCTCGGTAAGAACAACAGCGGGAAGAGCACGGCGGCACGGCTGCTCCACCATGTGCTTCTTGCTCTCAGCCATGACGGAGAGGATCCCTTCCCGATGGCCCGCAGCGGCCACAAATACGGCGGCAGCTTCCGGGACGTGCAGCACGGCGGTGCCTTCTTCAATCCACTCGATCTCGAGGTTGAGCTCAGCGCGGAGGATGGTGCGGAGACCACGCTCACGGTGCAGCTCATCCAGCCAAGCGACGGCGCCGATGATCGCCCGCCGGTCGTCCAGAAACGCATCTTCGGCGGCAAAGCATTCGCTGCCGAGGAGACATCTCCTCGGGGTCTGCTGCCGGACGTGCCGGAAGCGAGTTCCTGGCGAGGAGGAGCCCGTCGTCTTCTAGAGGCGAGCTGCCACCTCGGACCCGTACGGGATTCCGTACGGGAAACGTACACGGTCGACCGGAACGCAACGGAGCAGCGTCTCCCCAATAGCAGCGACGCCATCGCGCAGCTCCTGCTCGCCGACGTCGAGCTGCGCGCCGCCGTAGGGGACTGGATGATGAAGCACCTTGAGGGATGGCGCGTGGACGTGCGACAGAGCCTTGATACGTTCGTACTCATGACGCGGCGCAGCGCACGCGAATCCAATCTCGCGGACGCGGGGCAGGGTATCCAGCAGGTACTACCGATCGCGGTGCTTTGTTGCTGGCGCAGCCTCGGCCGCATCGTCGCGCCCTTTCTCGACATCATGGAGCAACCCGAACTGCACCTGCATGACGCGGCGCACGCACCGATCGGCGATCTGTTACTTTCGGCGGTTGCCAGCGGACGAGGAAACCTCGTGGTGGAGACCCATTCGGAGTCGCTGGTGCTGCGCGTCCGCCGGCGCATCGCAGAGGGACTATCTCCCGCTCAGGTGACGATAGTATATGTGGAGGACACGATCGATGGGAGCCAGCTTCGATCGATTCCACTGGGACCCGACGGCGAGGTCGGATGGTGGCCTGAAGGCGTATTTTCAGAGGCCTTCGTCGAGGTTAAGGCAATTCGCCGGGCCCAGCGTGCACGCGGGGGCGGCTGATGCTTTTTGCGGTTCAGCTCGCAGCCATGAACGGCGAGGAGAGAGTCCTCGACGCGCTAGACGCGATCCTCGTTCGCATCGAGGACGACGTGCATGAGGCTGAGCTTATCGACGTGGACGAGTTGGAGGCGAGTGCGTGGTACCAATCAAGCCGCCCAGACCGCCGGAAGCTGCTGGAGAAGATCGCGGAAGCATCCCTCCATCGTTCACCCCGCTCGCGAGGTCCGCACCTGCGGCGGTTTGAGGTAAATGACGCGGCCAGCGCCGCACAGGCCAGGAGCATGGCGCACGCGCCCCTGCTCGTGCTTCTCGAAAACGATATTTCAGACGGAGCCCTCGTCGAGGCCGCCTTGAAGACACTCGCCAAGCCGGCGACCATCGAGTTGTGCTTTGGTGCGCCTTCGCGGATTGATCCGCCGGCCTTTCAGATGGAGAGTCGAGGTGGGCATGGTGAACTGAAAAAGCTCATCGCTAGATGCATTGAAGAGGCCGCGTCGCGCGGGCGTCCGCCCCGACTGGTGGCGGTTACCGACAGCGACGGGGAATGGCCGGGGGAAGTGAAGCCACACGCTCAAGAGATTCGCACATACTGCCATGACAAGGGCATCCCGTGCCCACCGCTCAATAAGCGCACCGCAGAGAACTACATACCGGATGGGGTATGGCGCGCGTGGGTGAATGAGCCGGATAGAGCAGTTGCGAAGCCCATGGTTGAGGCGCTTCTAAGACTATCGCGCGAGCAGCGAGATCATATAAACATGGCTCGTCCTAACACGAGTCCATGGGACAAGAACAACCCGGACGCCGTGGCACTCTTTAAGGGGGTCTCGACGGCCGACGAGGATGTGCTTCTGCGGGCTCACCTAAAGGGGAGAGGTGATACCATGGCAATTTTGGCGCTGAGAGTCCACTCGAACGCGCTCACGTCGATTGATCTCACGGCCCGCGACCATCAGGGGGACCTCCTGAACCTGGTGCGTAACATTGAGGATGAACTGTAGCCATGCGCCAAGTGGAACGCCGAGAAGAGGCTCCGGAAATCACCCCTCAGGTGCTTCACCTGCGCGATCTACTCAAATGGATTCGCCAGGGGCGGGTGCGGGTTCCGAATTTTCAGCGGGACTTCACCTGGGATCGCCAACGGATGCTCAACCTCTTCGACTCGATCCGAAAACAATATCCCATCGGCACCTTGCTCTTCTGGGAGTCCACGAAGCCGCTTCCGATGTCAGACCGCCTGGGCCCGCTTCATCTTCCGAATTCTGCGGGGGGAAAGCTTCTGGTGCTAGACGGACAACAACGCCTGACAACGCTCGCCGGCGTCTTGCTGCTCGACGAGTTGGAGCGAAGCTCCGCAGATGACCGCGACCCGGCCCGATGGGTCGTCCATTATGATGCCGCAGCTGATGTTTTTACTTACTTCGCCGATTCACCGCCACTCTCGGCAGTGAGGGTTTCAGAGCTGATGGGCACCAAGGGTCTATATAGTGCGGCCCAGACCATCATGGGTGCGACGGGTGACGAACCCGACACCGCCACCCGCTCCAGATGGATAGAGCTTATCGAATCGGTCTCGGCGGCCCTCGCTGCGTACCGGGTCCCGCTCGTCATCTTCGCGACGGACTCGCTGCGCCTTGCCGTGGAGAGCTTTACGCGACTCAACCGCAGCGGGCAGTCAATGGGACCCGACGAGATGTTTTCGGCACTGACCTACAGAGCTGACGATGAGCAGGAGACCTTCCGGCTCGCCAAGCAGATCGATTCCATTCTCACCGAAATCGTACGAACCGGCTTCGGGGAAATGGAGCGCGTCGTTGTGCTGCGTTCCGTGCTTCTCGCCGCTGAGCTGGACCCGTTTAGAACGGAGTGGGATCAGCTCGCCGAAGAGACCCGAAAAGACGCCAGTACGAGGCTCCCTGCTGCCATCAAAGAAGCGCGAAAAGGGCTGCTCCGGGCGGTGGAGTTCTTGCATGCCGAGGGCATTCGAAATAAGCGCTTGCTGCCGTACAGCATGCAGATCGTTGGGCTCGCAGCCTTCTTCGGCCGTCGCGATGGTGCAGCTACGGAAGAACAGAAGGCACTCCTGCGCCGGTGGCTCTGGGTCAGCGGGTTCACAGAGGGCTTCGGCGGGTTGAACCCGAGCCGCATTCTTCTTCAGCTCAAGAACCTGCGCGAGGTGATCCCGAACCAAGACGCTCCCACTAGTGTAGAGGGAATCGACCTCGACGCGCCGGCGCACCCTTTCCCCGAGCGCCACGATCACCGCAGCGCACGAGTGCGTGCGCTGCTGTGTGTGATGCTGCGCGAGCGCGTGCTGGGGCCCGACGGCGCGCCCATCGAGCCGGACAAGATGGCTGCAGACGTGCTCCAGCGTGGTCCCCAAGCGCTCGCTCGGGTCTGCGTCCGGGTGCTGAATCGGGGGAAGGCGCCGCTCATGTCCAGCCCGGCGAACCGTGTCTTTGACGTGACGCCTGGAAAACGAGGTCAGGCCAAGACCTGGTTGCTGGCCCTTGATCCTGCGATACGAAGCGAGGTACTCCGCTCGCACCACGTCTCGGAGGAGGCGTGGAAGGCGCTGGACGATGGGGATCATCGCGCGTTCGTGGAGGAGCGGATCAAGACCCTCATGGATCTAGAACGGCGCTTCATGAAAGAAAAGGGGGTGATGCCACCCAAGGCGGACCGTCCGGCGCCCAGCGCCATCGATGTCGAGGACGAAGTGCCTCTGAGTGAGGACGCGGAGGCCTCCTGAGACGGCATGAGTAACGTTACCCGCCTCGGTCTCCTCTCGGCTCCTGGAGCTTGAGAAGAGCTACCCCCAACGCGCTAAACCACACGCGCGGACATCCGACGCGACGTCGTCCTTCGCACTGCGCGACGTCGTCCTTCGCACTGATCGATAACGCCATGCTCTCCATGCACGTGCCGCCTACTGAGGTCGCGCGCGAGACCTGGAGCTTGAGAAGAGCTACCCCCAACGCGCTAAACCACACATGCGGACATCCGACGCGACGTCGTCCTTCGCACTGGTCGATAACGCCATGCTCTCCATGCACGTGCCGCCTACTGAGGTCGCGCGCGAGATCAGCACGACAGCAGCGGTCAATCTCTGCGAACTAGAGCGCCTCTCCGCTGAGGCCGGTGCTCGCCTTATACGCGTGCCCCGCGTCGCGTTCCTCGCGAAGGTAGTTGATCTCGGCGTTGACATATGCGGCATGACCGAAGCGGAACTACTTGCCGGCCTCAACCATGCCTGACGTCGTCTGCGATATGCCTGAAGCAATTGACGACAGCGCTCGTCGCCAGTACCCCGCGCGACGCAACGGCCGCCGTACCTTGGCCCCCTCCTCCGCCCATGTTAGCGGCCGTTCATGACCGAACGCGCCGACGCCACCAGCGCCCCCACCGCTCCGTTCCAGCGGCGACCGCAGCACGAGACGCTCCAGAACATGGTCGGCCGCTGGTCCGGGCCCACGAAGACCTGGTTCGACCCCGCCGCCGCCGCCGAGGAGTCGACGACCGAGGCGATCATCGAAGCGCTGCTCGGCGGGCGGTGGATCCGGATCGATTACCGGAGCTCCATCCAGCGAAAACCACACGCCGGCCAGATGATCGTCGGCTTCCACTAGGACGCGAACAGGTTCGAGATTGCCTGGATCGACAGCTTCCACACGGGCACCTCCGTGATGCTGTCCACCGGCGAGACGGCCCCCGACGGCGCCGTCTCGGTGCTCGGCAGCTACAGCGAAAGCGGTGAGTCGTGGAACTGGCGGACCGTGCTCCGCCAGCCGAGCGCCGGCGACCTCGTCGTGGACGCCTACAACATCTCCCCCGCCGGCCAGGAACACCGCGCGATCGAGACGCGCCTCACCCGCCAGTAAGCCTGGCTGCCGCCACCGCGCGCCTTCGCGTCGCCGCGCGCCTCGCTACCTCCCTCCCCTGCCCCGCTCCTTGCACGCGGCCGCCACCGCCTCGAAGGCGCTCCCCTCCGCCTCCGCAGCGCTACCGGACCCTAAATACTACCATGCGCCCCCGTGCGCTGGTCACCGCATCCCCTCACGCTCCGCCAGCTCCAGTACGCGCTCGCCGTCGCCGAGCACCGCAGCTTCCGGCGCGCTGCGGCCGCCTGCCGCGTCGCGCAGCCGTCGCTCTCGGCCCAGATCGCCCAGCTCGAGGAGGCCCTCGGCGTGACCCTCTTCGAGCGCGACCGCCGCCGCGTCCTCGTCACCTCGGCGGGCGCGCCCCTGCTCGAGCGCATGCGGCGGCTCGTCGCCGAGGCCGACGACCTCGTCGACGCCGCCGTCCGCGCCCGCGACCCCTTCGCCGGCACGATGCGCATCGGCGTGATCCCGACCGTGGCGCCCTACCTCCTGCCCGAGATCGCCCCGGCGCTCCGCGCCGCCTACCCGGAGCTCACCATCGTGTGGGTCGAGGACAAGACGCGCGTGCTGCGCGACCTGCTCGCGACAGCGGAGATCGACGCCGCCATCGTCGCTTCCGAGTCCGACCTCGGCGAGGTAGAGCTCGCCCCCCTCGGGCAGGACCCCTTCGTCCTCGCGGCGCCCGCCGGCCACCCGCTCGGCAAGCCGAAGCGCCTCGCCAGGATGGAAGAGCTCGCCTCGGCGAAGGTCCTCCTGCTCGACGACGGCCACTGCTTCCGCGATCAGGCCCTCGCGCTCTGCCAGCGCGTCGGCGCCGACGAGGTGGGCGTCCGCGCCACGAGCCTCTCCACCCTCGTCCAGATGGTCGCCGCGGGCGACAGCGTGACCCTCCTGCCCGCGCTCGCCGTCCCCATCGAGAACCGCAGCGGCGCCCTCGCGCTGCGCCGCTTCGCCCCGCGCGCGCCCTCCCGCACCCTCGCGCTCGCCTGGCGCCGCGGCTCCCCCATGGAGAGCGCCCTCCAGCACGTCGCCGCGACCCTCCAGCAAGCCTACCAGCGCGCCGCGACCGCGCTGCAGAGCTGATCGCCACGCCGTCCCGGCAGGCCTGCCACCAGCGCGCCTCGATCGCGCGGCAGAGCCGCGCAGCAGCTCTGATAGTCCCAGGCTATCAATTCAGCAGGAACGATGTATTGGGAGCGATGAGGCCCCGGCGGCACATTGCCCTTCGGGACGGCGATGCAGTCAGTCCGGAACACGGCAGCTGAGCCCGGACGCGAACACGGCAGTTGAGCTCGGACACCACACAAAACGAGAGGGAACCGGAGCGATGAGCACGAACAGGAAGGACCCAGGTCACGAGAGCACGCACACCGTGACCACGCGGCAGGGACACCCGGTGACGGACAACGAGAACAACCGCACCATCGGAGATCGCGGCCCCACCGTCCTCGAGAACTACCACTTCGTCGAGAAGATCTCCCACTTCGACCGCGAGCGCATCCCCGAGCGCGTCGTGCACGCGCGCGGCGCCGGCGCCCACGGCTTCTTCGAGGCGTACGGCGCGGTAGGCGACGAGCCGATCGCCAGGTACACCCGCGCGAGGCTGTTCCAGAAGAAGGGAGACCGCACGCCGGTGTTCGTCCGGTTCTCGAGCGTGATCCACGGCGGCCACTCGCCGGAGACCCTGCGCTACCCGCGCGGGTTCGCGATCGAGTTCTACACGGAAGACGGCAACTGGGACCTCGTCGGCAACAACCTCCAGGTCTTCTTCATCCGCGACGCGATCAAGTTCCCCGACGTCGTCCACGCGTTCAAGCCGGACCCGGTGACGAACCGGCAGGACCCGCGCCGCATCTTCGACTTCATCTCGCTGACCCCGTCGGCGATGCACATGATCACATGGCTCTTCAGCCCGTGGGGCATCCCGGCGAACTACCGACAGATGCGCGGGTCCGGCGTGCACGCCTACAAGTGGGTCAACCAGGAGGGCGAGGCGGTGCTCGTGAAATACCACTTCCTGCCCAGGCAAGGAGAGGTCAACCTCACGGGCGATCAGGCGTCGGCCATCCAGGCGAAGAACTTCAACCACGCGACGCAGGACCTCTTCGACGCGATCGCGCGCGGCGACGCGCCGGAGTGGGAGGTCTGCGTGCAGATCATGGAGGACGGAGAGCACCCGGAGCTCGACTTCGATCCGCTCGACGCGACGAAGATCTGGCCGCCCGAGAAGTTCCCGCTCCGCCCGATCGGGCGCATGGTGCTCGACCGCAATCCGACGAACTACTTCGCCGAGGTCGAGCAGGTCGCCTTCGGGACGGGCGTCCTCGTCGACGGGATGGACTTCTCCGACGACAAGCTTCTCCAGGGCAGGACGTTCTCGTACTCGGACACGCAGCGCTACCGCGTCGGACCGAATTACCTCCAGCTGCCGATCAACCAGCCGCGGGTGAAGGTCGCGACGAACCAGCGCGACGGACAGATGTCCTGCCGCGTCGATTCGGTCGAGGAAGGCGCCGATCCGCACGTGAATTACGAGCCGAGCACCCGCAACGCCCCGCGCGTCGCCAGGCCCGCCGGGAGGCCGCACGAGCCCGCCGTCAGCGGGCGCGTGCAGCGGCGGCCCCTCGCGCGCACGAACGATTACGGTCAGGCCGGCGAGCGCTACCGCGCGTTCGAGCCGTGGGAGCGCGACGAGCTCGTGAAGAACCTGGTGGAGGCGCTGTCGCAGTGCTACCGGGGCGTCCAGGAGCGGATGGTCGGTCACCTCGCGCGGTGCGATCAGGACTATGGCCGGCGGGTCGCCGAGGGGCTCGGCATCCCCGCCGGTCCCGAGGCACCGGCGCGCTAGGGCGAGGCCCTAGGCTCGCCGGCGGCGCCGCGCGAGGGCGAGGCCCGCGATCGCGGCGAACGCAGCGACGCCGCCGCCCGGGCCCGCCGAGCCGCCGGCGCTGCACCCCGCCGCGGCCGACGCGCCGTCGCCGGACGCGTCGCCGGCGAGGTCGGTCGACCCGTCGACGCCCGACAGATCCGGCAAGGCGTCGGGCTCCAGGCGATTCAGCCGCGCCGGGCGCTCCAGCGCCTCGCCCACGAGCGGCGAGACAGCGACCTGCTGGAACCGCTCCGGGCTCTTGGCGGACACGCGCAGCCCCTCGCCCGGCACCTCGATGATCTCGGCATCGTCGGCCGCGACCTGGAACAGCGTGTTGCCGATGGTCACATACAAGCTCCCGTCCAGCCAGCGCGCGTGCCCGAGATCGCTGCTGACCTCCTCGGGCGCGGCGCCGGGGCGGCCGATGTAACGCTTGCCCTCGTTGAGGAACACCACCTCATCGCCGGCGTCGCTGATGCCGTCGTGGCCGACCCGGAGCTTCTGCTGGTCGAACAGGCTCGATGAGTCGAAGTCGCTGAGCTGGTGCTGCTCGCCGTCCGCCGTCCGCAGCCACACCTGGTTGGCAACCCCGTCGCTCCTCAGGAACCCGGCGTGCCCGGCGTGCAGGAGCAGCCCCGCGGAGTTGCCCGAGATGGAGTCACCGAGAGACACCTCTTCGCCGTCCGCCGTGTACAGGTAGCTCGAGCTCGTGCGCCCGTTCCACCACCGGCCGACGACGTTCGTCCCGTCGGAGATCGGCCGCTGCAGGTTGCCCAGGTGATCCCCGAGGCGGCCCGCGAGCAGGCGGCGGATCCACGGCTCCTCGTAGGTGCCATAGTACACGTCCCCGGCGGCGGTGATGTCGGACTGGAACGGCGATGCGGTGTCCGCCGAGTACCAGATGCTCCGGTTCAGCCCCGTCGAGATCGTGTGCAGGTACGCCCTGCCCTCGTCGTGCGAGGTCCACACAAGCAGGTCGCCGTTCACGGCGTCCAGCCGCCCGCGCGAGATCCTGGTCCACGCGTCGCCGACCGCCGTGTAGATGCGGCCGGTCGCCGACTGGACCACCGCGCCCGACGGCGTGAGCGCGCCATAGGTCGGATCGCTCCCGGGCGGATCCGGCGGGAGCGTCGCGATCCAGCTCACCTCTTGCGTGGCGCGGTCGAGGACGCCGAGCTGGTAATACCGATCGAGGAACAGGACCCGCGCGGCGTCGAAGTCGAGGATGGCGCCCGGGGCGCGCTGGACGGCGGTGAGCTTCGGGCTCTGCTCGACGTAGATGGGCCCGAAGGTCGTGGTGACGCTGGTGCCGGGGCCGGCGTTGCCCGTGATCGTGACGGTGAGCTCTTCCCCCGGCTCGAACGCCGAGAAGGGGCGCGCCAGGAGCTTCAACGTCCCCGGCGGAGAGCTCTCCGTGCGCTCATTGCAGGCGCTCGCCGTGTGCGTTCGACCCCGCACTTCGACGCAGACGCTCTGGCACTCCTCGGTCGGCGTCGCGAGGCACCTCGCGTCGAGCGGCACGCTCCCCGCCACGACGCTGTGAGGCCGCGGGCTCGATAGCCACAGGAACGGCGTCACCGCGTCGCTGGATCTCTCCACCGTCCTCTCCACCGTCGACCCGTCACCCCACCGGTCGTAAGCGCTGATCGTTAATAGGTGGGGGCCGTAGGCGAGGTCGCTTATATCGAACCTCCCCTCGAACTGATCGCCGCCGATCGACGAAAGCCGGATCGTCACCCCCTCGAGCTCCGCGTAGACCCGGTAGATGCCCTCGTCCGAGGATGCATGAACGCGCACGACGAGCGTGTCCCCAGCCACGATCAGATCGCCCCGGGGTGCGCTGGCGCCGTCCGACACCTGGACTTCGTCGATCGTCACGTCGGCCTGGGCGGCCGCGGCCGAGAGCGACAGGAGCGATGCGACCGCAATGCTGAGAAGCGTACGAGAATCGCGCATGAGTCCTCCGATGGGTTGTCGGCTTGGATGCGACGGCAGGCCGCCGCATTCACGGCACCCTGGCCGCGGCCCTGCACCAAGACATGGAGCAACGCGAGCACAACCGGAAGCTGGCTCGGACCGGTCGCATGAAGCTCGCCCTGATGTTATTCAGATCACAATGCGCTCGGCCCTGGGAGAGCGCCTCCCCGGCGCGAGGGCTCGCCGTGACGGGTCCGGCCTGACGCGACTGGGCACCACGCAGCGAGCCGCGAGCGGACGGCGCCGGTCACGGCGGCGGACCGCTGTGCGAACCGAGGTGCGCGGTGAACGCCCGTGTTAGTCTCACCGCGCGCTCAACAGGGCTCAGCCAGAAAGCGCGAGGGGCGGCGTGAACAGCGACGACAGACGGCGTGGAGCCGGACGGGGTCGACCGTCCAGGGGCGGACGGGGCGGCGCTGCAGAGGCGGCGGGCGACGCGCTGGCCCACGCCGTCGCCGACGCGTCGCTGGCCCTCGCGCGCGCCGGCGAGGAAGGGGGCGCGCTGCGCGGGGCGATCGTGGCGGCGGCGTCTCGCCTCCTCGGGGCCGAGATCGCGTGTCTCTACGAGGTCCTGGAGGAGGCGCGCGCGCTCGGCCTCGCCGCCTCCGAGGGCGACCTCGGGGGCGCGACGAGCGCGCTCGATCGCCTGCCGCTCGACGCCGACAGCCTCGCCGCCGCGGCCCTTCGCGCGGGGCTCGTGCAGGTCGCGCCCGAGGGCGAGGGCGCCGCGGCGCTCGTCGACGTCGGCCAGCTCCGTCTTCATCGCGGCTGCTCCCTCGCGCTCGCGATCCCGCTCGCCTCCGGCGGCGATCTGCGCGGGGTGCTGCTCTGCGCCGCGGCCCAGCCGGCCCTGCCGCAGGCCGAGGCGGTCGACATCGCCAGCGCCCTGTCGGGCCTGTTCGGGATGGCGCTCGCCGCCGCCGGGTCGCGGGCGCTGCGCGCCCGGATCGCGGAGCTCGAGCGGGAGACGCTGGCGCTCGAGCGCTCGCGCGAGCAGCTCAGCGCGACGATCGCGGAGGCCCGGCGCACGGAGGAGGCGCTCCGGCTGAGCGAGGAAAGCCTCGCCAGGGCGCAGAAGATCGCCAGGCTGGCCAACTGGGACTGGCGCATCCAGAGGGACGAGCTGGTCTGGTCCGACGAGTGCTACCGGATGCTGGGGCTGTCCCGCGACGCCGGCGCGCTCACGTACGAGACGTTCCTCGCCCGCGTCCATCCAGAGGACCGCGACCGCCTGATGCGCGCCATCGACCTCGCGCTCCACGCGGCCGAGCCGTACTGCGTCGATTTCCGGATCATCCGCCCGGACGGCGAGGAGCGCCTCCTTCACACGGAGGCGAGCGTGCTCCGCGACGAGGAGGGAGCCCCGCTCCGGATGATCGGCACCGTCCTCGACGTGACCGAGCAGCGGCAGGCGGAGAACGCCTTGCGGCTGAGCGAGGAGCGGCTGCGGGTGATCGCGGAGCACGCGAGCGACGTCATCTTCCGCATGCGGCTCGGCCCCGAGGAAGGCTACGAGTACATCAACCCCGCCGTGCTCGAGCACACCGGCTATCCGCCCGAGGCCTGGTACGAGAACCCCCGGCTCTTGTTCTCGCTGATCCACCCGGAGGACACCGGGCGTTATCATGAGTTCGTCGAGCGCATGGCGGCCGCCGGCGGGCGGCTCACCTTCCGGATCATCGATCGGAGCGGCCGGGTCCGCTGGATCGCGACCCATATCACGATCCAGCGCGACGCGAGCGGAAAGCCGCTCACCGGGATCGGCGTCTCGCGCGATGTAACCCTCGAGAAGCTCGCCGACGAGGAGCGCGAGCGGCTCCTCCAGCAGCTCGCGGCCGAGCGGACCTGGCTCAACACGGTCATCGAGCGCACGCCGGTCGGCATCATCCTGCTCGACCCGGACGGCCAGCAGATCACCTGGAACCACCGCGCCCTGGAGCTCGCCCGGACGGTCCCGTCGGACGGCGCGGCGGGCGCGTCGTACCCGTGCCTCCCGGACGGGCAGCCGCTCGCCGCGGAGGATTGCCCCGCGATGCGCGCGCTGCGCGGCGAGGTAACGACCGCGCGCGAGCTCTCGCTGCGGCGCGCCGACGGCAGCGTCATGGCCGTGCTCATGAGCGCCGGGCCCATCGTCGACGCCAGCGGGAAGCTGCTCGGCGCCGTCCTCGCGTTCGAGGACATCACGCGCCTGAAGGAGCTCGAGCGGCTCAAGGAGGAGTGGACCTCGGTGGTGGCGCACGATCTGAAGCAGCCCGTGACGACGATCGTCGGCTACGCGGCGCAGCTCGAGCGGAGGCCCCACGTCGCCGACGCGGTGAAGGCGCGCGCAGGCCACATCCTGGCGAGCGCCAGGCGGCTCGGGCGGATGGTCTCCGATCTCACGGACATCTCCCACATCGAGTCGCGGCGGCTCGCGATCGAGCGCGCGCCCGTCGACCTGCCGGCGCTCGTGCGGGCCGTCGTGGAGCGGATGGCGAGCGACACCGAGGGGCACGCGGTCGATGTCGAGATCAGGGGCGAGATCCCGACCGTGCTCGCGGACGCCGGCCGCGTGGAGCAGGTGCTCAGCAATCTGCTCTCGAACGCCGCCAAATACGGGGATCCGGGGACGCCGATCACGACGAGGCTGGAGCGGCGGGTGGACGCGGTGGAGATCTCCATCTGGAACCGGGGCCGGGGCATCCCGCCGGAGGATCTGCCGTTCCTGTTCGAGCGGTTCTTCCGGGGCAAGGCGCGGGAGGAGCGCGTCCTCGGCCTCGGCCTCGGCCTGTACATCGCGAAGGGCCTGATCGAGGCGCACGGCGGCAGCATCTGGGTCGAGAGCTCAGGCGACGGTCACACGACGTTCTATTTCACGCTGCCGCTCGCGGGGTGAGGCCGGGCTCGCGTCACCGCGCGCCGGGAGCCGTGATCGCCGGGCCGCGGTAAGGACGGGAGTCCGAGACAGGCTGTCAGCGCGCCCCGGCGGCAGGCGAGGGCGTGTGGCCCCACTGCGGCTCAGGCGCATCGACTCCTTGACCGCCCGCGCCGCCCGCGGGGACGGCGTGGCTTCGCCCGGTGATGCGCTCGAACTCCACCACGTCGTGGGAGCACACGAGGGTCACCTCGTGGCCGTGCTCCTGGCGCAGCGCGCGGAGCCGGCGCTGGTTCTCGAGCCGCGCGCCGCGGTCCTTCTCCATCATGACCTGGTAGAAGCGCAGGCCCGGCGTGCAGCGCGGCCGCACGAGGTCCATCTCGCGATGATAGAAGTAGGCGTCGCCGGCGAGGAGCAGCCAGCCGCCGTCGCTCCGGACCGCCACGCCGGCGTGGCCCAGGGTGTGACCGATGAGCGGGACGAGGAGCACCTCGTCCTTCAGGCCGCCTACCGCGCGCGCGCCCTCGAAGCCGAACCAGCGCTCGCCCCCTGACGGATAGGCGATCCAGCTCGCCTGCGTCGACCACTGGGCGGGCCGGTAGCGCATGCGATCGAGGAGCGTGCGCCGGGCGACCGCGGCGTCGCGCTCGTCGGCGAGCAGGTGGACCTCGGCCGCGGGGAAGTCGTCGAGGCCTCCGGCGTGGTCGAAATCGAGGTGGGTGAGCACGATGTGGCGGACGTCCTCGGGTCGAAAGCCGAGGCGCTGGATCTGCCGGTACGCCGTCATCTCGGCGCGGAACTCCGGCCGCACGAGGAAGAGGAAGAACCGGCTCAGCCGCTTCCTGGCCATGGCGACGTCCAGCAGCCCGAGCCCGGTGTCCACGAGCACCAGGCCGCTGTCCGTCTCGAGGAGCAGGCAGTGGCACGTCAGCCGTCCGCGGAGCCCCAGCGTCTGCCCATCCATCAGCGCGCCGCCGATCGGACAGGTCGAGATGCAGTTGAGATGATGGATTCGCATGCGCCCCTCTCGTGCCACGCGTCCACGCGGTTGCACGGGGCGGTTGCACGGGGCATGCCGGTCGCGGGCGCCACGCCCGGTGAGCGGCGGCCCTCCCTGAGGGCCGACCTGGGAGGCAGCGCTCACACAGGCGCGTGTTTCCTTATCAGCTGTTTCCGGATGCGAGCGCGGCCTTCTGCCACGCTGAGACAGTCCGCGACATCGATGCGCGGTCTGCCCTGTTTCTCGGAGCGGCGATCGGACGAGAAGGAGAACGCCGCCGTGACGCCAAGAACGCCAAGGACGCCAAGAGAGGGGCACGCGTTGAGGCATCCCCTCAAATTCTTAGGAAATTCACAGGGAGGCGGGGAGACGGGGAGGGAAATCTTCAAAATACTCCCTGTCTCCCCGCCTCCCTGTTCAATTTCCCCGCTGAAAAGGGCTGCAAAATGAGGGGATTCCTCAGGGGCACGCGACCTGCGCCTCGATCCGGGCGAGCGGCGCGCCAGGGCAGAGCGAGGCGATCCCTCTTCCAGGGCAGGGCCGAGCGCCCGGGACGGGCAGCCTTGACTTTCGGTTCGCCCTTGGACAGTTCCTAGCCCTCCGAGCGCCGCATGTCCTTCGCTGCCTTCGCCCGCGCCACCGCGCTCCACCCCGAGTTCCGCCGAGGCGCGCGCGACATGCTGCACGTGTCGTTCGGCGTCGCCGCCTGGGGCCTCGTGACCGGCGTCGCGATGGTCAAGAGCGGGCTCACGGCGCCGCTCGCGGCGCTGATGTCGCTGCTGGTCTTCTCCGGCAGCGCGCAGCTCGCCACCATGCCGCTGATCACGTCCGGCGCGCCGATCTGGGTCGTCTGGGCCACGGCGACCTGCGTGAACCTGCGCTTCGTCATCTTCAGCGCGATGTGGCGGCCCTACTTCGCGCGCCTTCCGCGCTGGCGGCGATGCCTGCTCGGCTACTTCAGCGGTGACCTGAACTACGTGATCTTCATGAAGCGCTTCCCCGACCCCACCCCGTCGCCCGCACATGAGCCCTACTTCTGGGGTGGCGTCGCGACGAACTGGTCCTCGTGGCACGGCGCGTCGCTGGGCGGCATCGCGCTGGCCAACGTGATCCCGGTCGAGTGGGGCCTCGGCTTCGCCGGCGTGCTCGCGCTGCTGGGCATCACCTGCTCGCTGCTGCAGGACAGGGCCACCTGGCTGGCGGCCGGCACCGCCGCCTCCGCCGCGATGGCGGCGTACGCGCTCCCGCTGAAGCTCAACATCCTGGTCGCTATCGCCGCCGCGGTCGCGGTCGGCCTGGGCGTCGAAGCGACCGAAGCGGTGCAGCGGCGCGCGCGCGAGCGCGCCGGAGAGGCTCGAAGATGAGCACCTGGGAGACCGTCGTCGCCATCGTCGGGCTGGCGCTGATCACGGTGATCACCCGCAGCTTCTTCCTGTTTCCCGACCAGGAGATGCCGATGCCCGGCTGGCTCAGGCGCGGGCTGCGCTACGCGCCTCTGGCGGCGCTGGCCGCGGTGATCGTGCCCGAAGTGCTGATGACGCGGGGACATCTGATCGCGACCTGGCAAGACGCGCGGCTGCCCGCGAGCGTCGCGGCCAGCGCCTACTACTTCTCGCGCCGAGGCATCCTGGGCACTATCGTGACCGGGATGGCGGTGTTCCTCCCGCTGCGCATCTGGCTCGGCTGGTAGGCGCGGACGCTCCCGGCGAGCGCTCGGCGCTCGGGCGCCGGCACAGCACGATCATCGATGTTCGCGTCGCCACGGAGGCTGGTAGGCTGAACAACATGTCGGATGAGGGTGTCCATCGGCCGGACGATCCCACGGTGTCCTCCCCTGGCGGGAGCGGCCCGCCCGGGGCCCGGGGCCGCCTTGGCCCGGGGGATATCGTCGGCCAGCGCTGGCGACTCGACGAGTTCCTGAAGAAGGGGGGCATGGGCCGGGTCTTCCGGGCAACTGACCTTCGCCTCGGCGAGCCGGTGGCGCTCAAGCTGATGGATCCGGCGATCGTCGGGACCGAGAAGGCGCGCGCCCGCTTCCTTCGCGAGGCGCAGACCGCGGCGAAGCTCCGGGGCACCAACGTGGTCCAGGTCCTCGACTTCAACGTCGACGCCGCCACGCAGGTGCCCTTCATCGCCATGGAGCTCCTGCGCGGCGAGGACCTGGCCGAGCGGGTCGCCCGCGGGCCCCTCTCCTACGAGGAGACGGCGGCGATCCTCGCCGATGTCTGCAGCGCGATCGGCAAGGCCCACCGCATGGGCATCGTCCACCGCGACCTCAAGCCGGCCAACATCTTCCTCGTCGACGACGACGATGGCCGGCTCTGCAAGGTCCTCGACTTCGGGATCGTCAAGCTCGAGGATCTCGGGCTCGACCGCCAGGGAGCGCCGCAGACCGACGCCGGGGCGACCCTGGGCACGGTGAGCTACATGAGCCCGGAGCAGATCGCCGATGCCCGGATGGTCGATCACCGCGCGGACCTGTGGTCGATAGGCGTGATCGCCTACGAGTGCATGACCGGGCGTCGGCCCTTCCGCGGCGACTCGCTCTTCGAGCTGGTCCACGAGATCTGCTACGGCGTGCCGGTCCCGCCGTCGCGGCTGGCCGACGTTCCGGGCGGCTTCGACGGCTGGTTCGCCCGGGCGACGCACCGCGACCGCGACCGCCGCTTCGCCTCCGCCCGCGAGCTCCTCGACGGGCTCCGGGCCCTCGCCGGGCGCCCGCCAGAGGCGGCCGCGCAGCGGCGCCCCGACGGCCTGCGCGACCCCGCGCACGCCCAGAGCTGGGCCTCGGACGCCAACCAGATCGACATCGGCGCCCTCAAGGACCTGACCTTCAAGAACGCCGTGGTCCGCGAGTTCCTCGACAGCGGCAACAAGCACTTTGTCTCGGGGAGCAAGGGGCTCGGCAAGACCCTCCTGCTCACCTACAAGCGCTCGGTCCTCAGCGAGATCTACCTGGCGACCGGCCGCGAGCGCCGCCAGTCGGCGGTGCAGTTCATCCCGGAAGGGCGGCCGTACCTCGATCTCATGGGCGACCTGCCCAGCGTCGACCAGACCCGGATCGACCTCATGTCGGGTCTCCACGAGTGCAAGCGGCTCTGGAGCTTCAGCTTCCGCCTGTCGATCGTCTCCTACCAGCCCGCCCTCGCCGACGCCGGCGATCCCGAGGATCTGGCGCCGCTCCCCCGGAATCTGCGCGGGCTCCTCGAGGGCCGGCCGGTCGAGCCGACGGTGGTGGTAAAGGAGCTCCTGTCGCTGACCGTTCGCCAGATAAACCAGGTCATCGACGCGATGGAGGGCCCGCTCGAGCGGCGGCTCCGCTCGCTCCACAGCGGTATCTACATCTTCGTCGACAAGCTCGATCAGGCGCTCCGGCGGCTGCCGCGCGCCGCCTGGATCCACATGCAAGGGGGGATGATCGAGGCCGCGTGGGATCTCATGAACGCCAACCGGCACGTCAAGATCTTCGCCACGATCCGCGAGGAGGCGTTCTCTGCCTACGAGTCCGACATCAAGACCAACCTGTACGGCGCGACCTCGACGCTCCGCTATGCCAAGCACGAGCTCTTCGAGCTGCTCGAGAAGCTCACCTACTATTACGAGAGGTTACCGCTCCGCGAGTTCATCCACCTCGACATGGTGAGCACGGGGCGCTCGGCCCGCGGCGAGCGGACCTTCGACTTCCTCTACCGCCACACGCTCGGCCGACCGCGCGACCTTGTGATCCTCGCCTCGGAGATCTCGCGCAACCGCGCGGCCCTCGACGAGCGGACGTTCCCGCGGATCGTGCAGGACACGAGCGCCGGCCTCCTGGTCGCCAACATCTTCGACGAGATGCGGGTCTTCCTCGAGGTGCTCTGTCACCGCGACAAGCGGGTTCAGTTCCTCGGCCTGCTCCCCTGCGACGTCCTCACCCACGGCGAGGTGGTCGAGGCCTGGTGCAGCTTCCACGGGGTCGATCGCGCGTACTTCGACGCTCACGGCCGGGACGCCGACGATGTCTATCACCCGTTCCGCGAGCTCTTCGAGTGCGGCCTGCTCGGGGTGCTCGGCGCCGATCCGTCGGGCGAGCGCCAGGTCCAGCGCTTCCGCCAGCCGCACGACGCGGTCGTCGGCTCGCGCCACGAGCTGCCGCGCTCACGCTATTACCTCCTCCACCCCTCTCTCCGTGCGCTGATCGAGCCGCTCCCGGGCGGCGGCCGCTTTCACGCGATCCGCCACGTCGTCATCGGCCACGGAGAGCCCTGGCCTCGCCACTGGGACCTCGTGGTCGACGTCCAGCGCGAGCTCTTCCGGCGCCCGGACGCCAGCGAGGAGATCGGCGAGGCGGTGTTCTCGCTGCTCGACCGCCTCGCGGCCGACGTCGCCGACGGCGAGGGTGTCGACGCTGCGCGGCGGACAATCGCCGCCTCGCCCACCTTCGCCCGCCTCAGCGCCCACCTCGAGCGGATCCACTGGGACGAGCTCCACCTGGCGCTCCTCGAGCTCTTCCCGGCCGGGCAGAAGGAGGAGCCCGAGCCGACCGACCGGGTGCAGGTGGCGATGCTCCTCATCGACATCGTCCGGTCGACCCACATGATCCGTGACATCGGCGACACCCGCTTCGTCGACCACCTCCAGCGGCTCCGCGGCGCCCTCCGCGGGTCGACGAACCTCCGCTTCCTAAAGGGGACCGGCGATGGGTACCTCGCGGTCTATCCCACGGTGACCCGCGCCCTCGAGGCGGCCCGCGTGCTCCGTCGCACGGTCGACGACCCGGCCCAGCTCCGCCTCGTCGTCCACTGGGGCCGGGTGCGGATGAGCGATCATGACGTCATCGGCACGGAGGTCCACCGGCTCTTCCGCATCGAGGCGGTCACCGAGGAGGATCGCACGGAGGAGCCGAGCTCCGGGGTCGCCCTGCCGCACCCCGGCCGCGTGACGCTCTCGCGGTCGGCGATCGCCGCGCTCCCCGAGGCCGCGCGCGCGGGCTTCCGGCGGGCGGGCGCCTTCCGGCTCAAGGGGTTTGACGAGCCCGAGCCGATCTGGGTGGAGGCCGGCGGCGGCCCGTGAGGTCGCCACCCGGGTCGCGCCCCCGCCGCCGACCTGATCGCGTGGCGCGACGAGCTTTACCGCGCCTTCCGGACGAGCTGACCGGCCGCGCAGCGCGGAGGCGGCCCGCCCGTCGTGTCTGCGAGCGCGTTGCTCCCCGAGCACAGGCCTCGCCCGGTCAGAACATCCGCCGGACGAACAGCCGGTAGGAGGTCGCCAGGACGGCCAGCTGCGCGACCAGCGCCACGACGCAGTAGACGGCGAACGGCGCCGTGAACGCCCCTTCGTTCAGCGCGAGATCGACCCAGTAGATGGGGATCACCCCGAGCAGGTACCGCAGCGGGGAGTCCGTGAAGAACCCGGCGAGCGGGATCATCAGCGCCAGGTTCAGCACCTTCAGCACCGTCACGCCTTCGATCTTGTTCTTCGCGAAGCTGACCACGAGCAGCGTCGTCATCGGCGCGCTCAGCCCGAACAGCAGCGGGACGACGAGGCCCACCGCGAGGTTCAGCTCGATGAGCCCGGGGACGAGGACGGCCGCCGCCGCGCTGAAGACCGCGAGCACCGCGACCAGCGCGACGCGATAGGCGACGAACAGGAACGAGGAGACCGGCATCACCCGCATGACCCGCATCAGCCCTTCGTCCTTCTCGTCGAGCATGATGAACGAGGCCATGAACGCCGGGAAGGACGCCATCAACGTGCAGGCGAAGGCCGTGATCACCCGATAGTACCCCGCGACGGGGGGGAACCTGGCCCCGAGCGCCGGGAGGCCGAAGCGGAGGAGGAGGACGAGTACGACGGGGGCGACCAGCATCCCGAAGAGCGCCTTGTCCCGGAATACGTTCTTGACGTCGTTCGCGACCAGCACAGCGATCTTGTTCATGCTCATCGCTCGCTAGCCGCTGAGGACGCGGCTCCGGAACGCCTTGATGGCGAAGAAAAACGCGACCCCGCAGCTCAGCGCGAGATAGACCACCGCATACGAGATCTCGATCGCGGACGGCGCGCCCCCGAACGCGGCGTCGAAGAGGATCAGCGACCCCTGGGAGGGGATGAGATAGAGCCAGGGCGTGTCGGTGACATGGAACAGGCTCAGGAGCGGCAGCAGCATGGGGGCCAGAAACAGCGGCACGACGACCAGATATTGATTGAGCGTCTTCACGCGCACGGCGCCGATGAACCCCATCATCACGAAGAGCATGGAGGAGAGCACCACGGCGAGCGTCAGGTAGAGCGCGTCGAACGCGATGACCCACCCGCTGGCCGCAAACGCCATGACGAGGGAGCAGGGCAGCGCGATCAGGGTGATCGCGATCGCCTTGGATCCAATGTACTGCCATGTCCGGAGCGGGGTCACCGAGATCGCCCGGAGCACGTTCTCCGCCTTCTCGAAGAGCACGAAGGCGCCGATGAACATGAATCCGAGCATGCTCGGGTCCGAATAGATGAGCAAAAGGACGATCTCCTTCGTCCTGACGCTCGGCACCATCTCGAAAGCGAGCACGTACAGGGCCGTGACCGCGGCCGCGACAACGACGACGTTGTACCTCGCCAAGAGCTTGAAATCCCACAGGATCATCGACATGAGCTTCCTCATCGCACCGCTCCCCGCCGTGGCGGGCGCCGCTCAGCCGAGCTCCGCGCCCGTGGTCTCGATGAAGATCTTCTCCAGCGTCGCCTCCTGCGAATGCATGGACTTGATCGGCTGGCTCCTGATGAGCTCCAAAAACTCGGCGTCCGCGCCGAGGCCGTCCAGGGGGAAGTCCTTCGTGAAGATCTCGCGATCACCATACTCCACGCGCAGGACGCGGGCGCCCGACTGCCTCTTGAGGACGCTCGGCGCCCCGATGAGCCGGATCTCGCCGCCGACGATGAACGCCACGCGATCGCAGAGCTCGTCGGCGTCATGCATGTTGTGGGTCGTGACAATGACCGTCTTTCCCTTCTTCTTGAGCCCGAGGATGATGTCCTTCATGCGCCGCGCGTTCACCGGATCGAGCCCGGACGTCGGCTCGTCAAGGAAGACGATCTCCGGGTCGTGCAGCAGAGCCCGCACGAAATTGAGGCGCATCTTCATGCCCTTCGAGAACTGCTCGACCCGCTTGCCCGCGTGCTCCCGGAGGTCGACGAGCGAGAGCAGCTCGAGCGGATCCTGCACCTTCCTGCTGTAGAACGAGGCGAAGAAGCGCAGGTTCTCGAGGGCCGTCAGCTTGCTGTAGTGGTTCGGCAGCTCGAAGCCGACGCCGATGTGCTCATAGTAGTCCTCTCGCCAGTCCTTAAGGCGCTTGCCGAGCACCGAGACCTGCCCGTCGAACCCCGACAGGAGGCGGATGAGCACGTTCAGCGTCGTGCTCTTGCCCGCGCCGCTCGGACCGAGGAAGCCGAAGATCTCGCCCGGCGCGACCGTGAAAGTGATCCCCTTCACGGCTGGACGCTCGGCCCTCGGGTACGTGTACACAAGCCCTTCGACTTGAATCATGCCTGCCTCTCGCAAAGATCCGCGACGCGATGTCCGGTAGACCGAGCCGCCCATCGAGAGATGCCGCCCCTCGTCATGAGTCCAGGAACGCTCGGACGCTGCTCGCCGAGATCGAGAGCGCCGGCTCTTCCAGCAAGTTGAAGTGGTCGCTCGGGATCGTGACGACCTCGCATCGCCGCCGGACGAGGCGCCTCCACGCTCCAGGGTAGTCGTAGTCGCGGAAGATGTCGTAGGCGGGGACGCCGGTCCACGTGCTGTCGGCCAGGAACTCCCTGGCCTTGAGGTAGAGCACGTCAGAGCCGTCGTAGGGCTCTTGCTTGTGCCTGAGGTACACGACCTCGGTGTAGTCGCCCAGCTTGATGCACCCCCGGATGTAATTGTAGATCTCGTCGGCGGACATCGCGTTCTTGCCGCGCTCCTTCGCGAGCTTCGCGGCGTGCGCGACCTGCAGCTTCACCGGGACGCCGTCGAGGTCCTTCTTCGTGACGACCGCCTTGCCGAGCTTCCGGGCCCCGGCAAACTCGTTGGCCATCATGATGGTGAGGAAGTCGTCGTCTCCGCCGAAGCTCGAGAAGAAGATGTCGTTGGCCTCCTGCGTGGCAGGCATCGTGTCGAAGATGACGAGGTGGGAGACGCCTGCCCCCTCGCCGTGGAGCCGCTGCGCCATCTCGTAGGCGACGAGACCACCGTACGAGTAGCCGCCGATCGCGTAGGGCCCCTCGGGCTGCACCATGCGCATGCAACGGATGTAATGGTCTATCATCTCCTCGAAATCGTGCGGGATCTGTTTGTTGTCGACCCCGCGCGCCTGGAACGCGTAGAAAGGATAGTCCTGGCCGAGCGATCTCGTGAGGTTGTTGTAGATCGCGGCGTAGCCTGGGCCGCCGTGCACCCAGAAAGAAGGCTGCCGGCTGCCTCGGTTGTTGAGCGGGATGATCTCGGGCGGGAGCTTCGGCTGGCTCCGCTGCGGGGCGCGCGCGACCGGCGCCGGCTCGACGTGGCCCCCCGCACCGCGGATGAACGCGGCGAGCCGCCGCAGCGTGGGCTGCTCGATCATCACCATCATCGGGATCAGCTCGCCGAACCGCTCCTGGAGCCGCTGGATGATCACCGAAGCGAGGATCGAGTCGATTCCGTACTCGACGAAGTCGGTGTCGAGATCGAGCGCCTGCGGGTCGGACTTCAGCTCAGCCGCGATGATCCCCCTGAGCTCGGCGAGGAGCGCGTCGTCCTGCCCGCCATCGCCGTCCACCCGCGCCGCGGGGGCTCGTGGCTGCCCGCCGCCCATCGCTCTCGGCGGCTCTCCGGCTTCGGGCCGGGTGAGCGGCGCGATGCCGCTCACCGCCCAGTGGCGCTTCCGCTCGAGGGGGTACGTTGGCAAGCTCAGCCGGCGGCGGCGGCGACCGCGGTGCAGCTCGGTCCACGAGACGCTCTCGCCGGCCGCCCAGCGCCGCGCCAGCTCGGTGAGATCTCCGCCGGCGTGCGCGGCGCCGTCCGGCGCACCGGCGGCGCCGGGCGCGGACCTCCTGGCCTTCATCGAGCCGACGTGGAGCTCCACCCGCGCCGACCGCTCGTCACGGAAGGCAGACAGCGCGTCGCGGGCCTCCTCGAGGGTGCCGGCCACGAACGCGAGCCGCTCGTTCATCTCCTCACGGCCGACCTGCAGCGTGAACGCGACGTCGCCGAGCGCGGGCGCTCGCCCCGACGAGAGCGCGCGATCGAGGAACGCCGAAAGCTCGGCGGCGGACGCCCGGAGCCGATCCTGGGTCTTGGCCGACAGGACCACGAGGTGCGCGGCGCCGTCCTGCAGCTCCTCGGGGAGCGGCGCCGGGGGCTCCTCGAGGACCACGTGCGCGTTGACCCCGCCGAAGCCAAAGGAGCTCACGCCGGCGCGGCGAGGAGCGGGCCGCCCGACGTCGTCCTCGAGCGCGTGCCACGGCGTGGTGCGATCGACCACGTGGAAGGGAGTCCGGGCGAGGTCGACGTAGGGATTGAGCTCCTTGAGGTGCAGCATCCCCGGCAGCATCCGGTGCACCATCGAGAGGACGACCTTCATCAGCCCGGCGATCCCCGCGGCCGGCTCCAGGTGGCCGATGTTGGTCTTGACCGAGCCGAGCCCGCAGTAGCCCTCGCGGCGGACGGGCGCGCCGCGCCGCTTCGCGAGCTCCTTGAAGGCCATCTTGATGCCCTCGACCTCGATCGGATCGCCCAGCTTGGTCCCGGTGCCGTGCAGCTCCAGGTAGGAGAGCGTCCCGGGCTCGACGTCCGCCACCTCGAAGGCGTCGACGAGCAGCGCGGCCTGGGCCTCCGAGCTCGGCGCGGTGAGCGATGACGCCCTGCCGCCGTGGTTCAGCGCGGTCCCCCGGATCACGGCGTAGATGTGATCGCCATCCTCGATCGCCTTCTCGAGCGGCTTGAGGAGCACGGTCCCCACGCCTTCCCCACGCACGTAGCCATCGGCGCTCGCGTCGAGCGTCTTGCACTTGCCGTCCGGCGACAGGATGCCGAGCGCATCGCCGCTGAGGGTCGTGTAGGGCGACAGCATCAGCGTGACGCCCCCGGCGATCGCGAGCTCGCTCTCGCCGCTCCGGAGCGAGCTAACGGCCCGATGCAGGGCCACGAGCGCGCTGGAGCACGCCGTGTTGTACGGCTCGCTCGGGCCGCGCAGGTTCAGGAGGTACGAGATCCGATTGACCAGGATGGAGTGCTCGTTGCCGAGCCCCATCTGGGCGTTGAGCTCACCCTGGCCGGCGAGGAGCTGCCGGTAGTCGCTGAACTGAGCGCCGACGAACAGCCCGACGCGCCGCCCGGACAGGTTGGAAGGCCGGTAGCCGGCGTCCTCGATCGTCTTCCACACCGTCTCCAGGAGCAGTCGCTGCTGCGGGTCCATCATCTCCGCCTCGCGGGCCGAGATGTTGAAGAAGGCCGCATCGAACTTGTCGACGTCGCCGATGAAGCCCCCCCACCTCGCGCGGGCCCGGAAGACGCCATCGGTCCCCTTGGCCTCGTAGTCCTGCCAGCGCCAGCGATCGGGCGGGACCTCGGTGATGAGATTGCGCTCGTCCCGCAGGTTCTCCCAGAAGTGGTCGAGATCTCGAGACCCCGGGAAGCGGCCGCTCATCCCGATGATCGCGATGCGCTGCCCCCCTCGGCTCGCCTCCGGCGACGCCTGCGCGCGCCGCGCGCCACGCTGCCTCGCCGAGAGCGGCACGAGCGACGGGAGCGCGCCGCCGCGGCGGTCCGGGGCCTCCTGGGGCAGGCCCGGCGGCGGAGCGGCCGCCGGCTCCGCGTAGTGGGCGCGGAGCGACCCCTCGTGCTCGGCGACCAGGTGCTCGCTCAGCTCGCGCACGGACGCGCGGTCGAAGAAGATCGCCGGCGAGACCTCGAAGCCGTAGGTTCGGCCGAGCCGCTCGGACAGGCCCACGAACGACGTCGAGTCGAAGCCGACGTCGGCGAACCGATCGTCCAGCGCCAGGCGATCCGGATCGAGCCGAACGACGGCCGCGGCCATCCGCCGGACGTCGTCCACGAGCCGCGCGGGCAGCGAGCGGGCCGCGCGATCCGGGGCGGCGCGGGGGAGCTCCACCGGAGCGGGCGGCGCGTGCTGCCCGGCGACCTCGAGGAGCATGCCCCGGAGCTGGACGAACACGGCGCCCGACGTATCGGCGACGTCGACCGCGAACGGGGCTGCGAGCCCCGCGGCCGGCGAGACCTCGCGGCGCGCGTGGACGTGCGCGCGACCCTCCACCGCCAGCGTCGCGGCGAGCGCGGCGCGCTCGAGCCGCACCGGCGTCGCGAGCGGAGCGCCCCCGGGCGCCTCCAGCAGCGCGCCGGCCGCCCGCAGGATGCCGTCGAGCAGCCGCGGCTCGAGGACGACGCCGGCCGGGAGCCCCGGCGGATCCGCGGATAGCTCGACGTCCGCCAGCGCCTCGCCCTCGCCGACGAGCAGGTCAGCAGCGGCCCCGGGAGCGCGCTGGCAGCGCGCCCGGATGACCTGGAGATCGATCCGCCCGAGGTCCGGCGCGCTCCCCTCCTCGACGCGGGTCGGGGATGCGCTCCCGCGGTCCGCCGCAACGTGGGTCGGAGGCCCGACGTCGGTCGGAGGCCCGCCGTCCGCCTCGACGTGGGCCGGGGGCCCGAAGTGCAAGATCCCCTGGACGTGGATGGTGAGCTGCCCTTGGGGCCTCGATCCCACCTCGAACTCGACGGCGCCGTCCGCGGGCAACAGGCGGATCAGGAGCTCGCGCGGGGACCCGGCGATCACCACCGGCGCGCCCCACACGACGCGCGCGAAGGCCCGCACCTCGCGCTCGCCCGCGAGCCGCCCCGCCGCGCGCACCGCCTCGAGCAGCGCGAGGGGCGGGAGCTCCTTGCCCTCGCCCCACCGCCGCAGGTACGGCTCGTCGCCCGCGAGCCCGACCACGAACCGCCCCTCCTCGAGCACCGACGTGTTGCGGTCCACCATCGGGTGCAGCCGGGCGCGCGGCCGCTCGGCGTTCGCGGCGTCGCGCACCCAGTAACGCTCCCGCGCGAACGGGTAGGTCGGCGCGGCGACGCGGCGGAGCCGGCAGCCCCCGCCGTGCCCGGCGTGCAGCTGCTCCCAGTCGATGTCGGCACCCCAGGCCCAGAGCTGCGCGAGTTTTTCGAGCTCGCGCTCCCGGAGGAGCATCTGCACGAACTCCCGCCCCGTCCTCCCCTCCACGAGCCGCTCGGGGCTCGCATGACCCGGCTTTAACGCCCCCCGGAACAGCCCTTCCACCGCGTCGTCCCCGTCGAGGTGCTGCCTGAGCTTCCGGGCGAGCTCCTCGCGCGTGGACGCGACGATCGCGAGCCGCTCGCGCATCGGCTCCCGCCCCACCTGGAGCGTGTAGGCGAGATCCGCGAGATCGGTGTCCGCGCCCTGCGCCTCGGCGCGCGGTGCCGGGCGCGCGAGCCGCGCGGAGATGCCCTCCGCGAGCGCGGCGAGCGTCGGGGAATCCACGAAGAGGCTCGGCTCCAGCGGGAGGCCGAAGTGGCTCGACGCGCGGCGCGAGAGCTCGGTCGCGGCCAGCCAGTCGAGCGCGTAGGCGCGCAGATCCTCGTCGACGGACACCTCGGCGACCGGAACGCCGATCGCGGCGGCCACGAGCTCCTGCAACTCCCGCCGCACGCCGTCGAGCGCGCGTGCTCCCGGCGGCGGCGCCGCCAGCGCCGCCGCCCCCGCGTCGCCGCCGAGGAAGCGCAGCAGCTGCTGCGCATAGGCCATCAGCCGGTCCTCCGTCTTGCCGGAGAGCACGACGAGGTACGGGGCGTCCGCGGGAGCTCCCGGCGCGGCGCGCTCGTCGAGGTGCTCCTCGAGGATCAGGTGCGCGTTCGCGCCGCCTGCGCCGAAGCCGCTCACGCCCGCCTGCCGCTTGCTCGGCCGCTCTGCCCCTGGCTCGCCGGCGGGCAGCGGCGCCCACGGGGCGAGCTCCTGCGGGACATAGAACGGCGTCTCCTCGAACTTGATGTTCGGGTTGAGCCGCCTCGAGTGGATCGAGGGGGCGATCTGCTGGTGCTTGAACTGCAGGAGGACCTTCGTCACCGCGGCGATCCCAGCGGCCGCCTCCAGGTGCCCGATGTTCGATTTGACCGAGCCGATCGGGCAGACGCCGCGCTCGCCGCGCGCCTCGCGGCCAGATGCCTCCTGGAAGGCCTTGGACAGCCCGGCGATCTCGATCGGATCTCCGAGCGCGGTGCCCGTGCCATGGGCCTCGATGTACGAGATCTTCCTCGCGTCGAGCCCGACCTTCCTGAGCGCGTCCGCCACGAGCTCCGCCTGCGCCCTGGGGTTCGGGACCGTGAAGCCGTTGGTCTTGCCGCCGTGGTTGACGGCGCTGCTCTTGATCACGCCATGGACGCGATCCCGGTCGCGGACGGCGAGGCGCAGCGGCTTGAGCAGCACGGCGCCCACCCCCTCGCCGGGGACATAGCCGTCGCCCCCTTCGCCGAAGCTGCGGCAACGGCCGTCGGTCGCGGCGAAGCGCCCCTGGCTGAGCATCTGGTACTTGTACGGGTGGATCGTGACGTTCACGCCGCCGGCGATCGCCAGCTCGCACTCTCCGAGGAAGATGCTCTGACACGCGAGGTGGATCGCGGTGAGCGAGGAGGAGCACATCGTGTCGAGGGCGATGCTCGGCCCGGTGAAGTTGAAGAAGTACGAGACGCGGTTCGCGATCGAGGCGTACGACGAGCCGTAGACGACCGCCGAGGCACTTTCCGTGCTGTAGAGCTGGTACTGGCCGTACATGACGCCGACGTACACGCCGACCTTGCGCCCGGACAGCCGCTCGCGCGTATAGGCCGCGTCCTCGACGGCGTGCCAGGCCGCCTCGAGGAACAGGCGCTCCTGCGGGTCGATGAGCTCGGCCTCGGCGGGGGAGATGTTGAAGAAGAGCGGGTCGAACCTGTCGACGTCGCGCAGGAACCCGCCCCACTTCGAGTAGCTCTTCCCTGGGCTGGTCCTGTCCGGCTCGTAGAACCTGTCGTGGTCCCACCGGTCCTTCGGGACCTCCACAATGCAGTCCTTGCCAGCCTTGATGTTCTCCCAGAACGTCTGCAGGTCGTCCGCCATCGGGTAGCGGCCGGCGAGGCCGATGATCGCGATGTCCTCGATGAGCGCGCCGCCGGGCGCGACGCCGGCGCGCGCCCCCTGCTCGCGCGGGCGCTCCACGGGCGCGATCCGCCGCTCGTCGGCGGGGCGCGCGGACACCGCGGGGCGGGCGGGCGCCGCGGCGCCGAGCTGCGCGCGGAGCGCCTCCCGGTGGTTGTCGACGAAGTACTCGGCGAGCTCGGACAGGGTGCGGCACTCGAAGAACAGCGTCTTCGGCAGCTCGCCAAACAGCTGTTCGAGCGCGCGGACGAGCGTCATGGCCATCAGGGAGTCGATGCCGAAGCTCTCGAACGGCTCCGACGGGCGGAGCCTCGCGGGCGGCACCTTGGCGTGACTCGAGAGGAGGCTCCTGAGGTACGCCTCCGCCGCCTCTCGCAGGTCCGCTCCTCCCTCGAGCGGAGAGGACGCGGGCTCCGCGCCGCCTGCGGGCGCGCCGCCGCCTGCGGGCGCGCCGCCGCCGGCGGTGAGGAGGGCCGCCGCGCGGGCCGGGTCGCCGTAGAGCACCACGACCTGCGGCGACGGGAGGCGGAGCGCCGCGTGGAACGCCTCGATCCCGGCGCCCGTGTCGAGTAGCGCGAGCCCCGCCTCCTCCAGGCTGGCCTTGTAGGCTGCGTCGACGGTCATCCCGCCCTCCAGCCAGAGCGGCCAGTCGATCGACACGGTCCGGCCCGAGCGTCGCCCCAGCGCCCGCTGCCCCTCGCGCCACCGGGCGAGATCGTCCAGGAAGGCGTTCGCGTAGCCGTAGTCGCACTGGCCCGCGCTCCCCACGACCCCGGCGACCGACGAGAACAGCACGAAGAAATCGAGATCGTCCCCCTTCGTGAGCTCGTCGAGCCAGACGCTCCCGCGCACCTTCGGCAGCAGGACCGACCGCACGGCCTCGAGCGTCTTGTTGATGAGCAGCGCGTCCGCGAGGATCCCCGCGGCGTGGACGACCCCGTGGATCGCGCCGCACCACCGCCGCGCCTCGCGGACGAGCCGCTCGGCGTCCTCGCGGCGGGACAGGTCCGCGCTCACGTAATGGACCTCGGATCCCCCGGCTGACAGGCTCTGGACGAGCTCCTGCTTGCGCGCGTCCATGTCGGAGCGCCCCGCGAGGACAAGGCGGACGCGCGACTCGCTCGCGAGCGCCGCGGCGAGCCGCGCTCCCAGCCCGCCCGCCCCGCCCGTGATGAGGTAGCCGCCCCCCTCGCGGATGCGGGCGCGCTCCGGCAGGGCGCCCGCTGGAGCGAGCGGCGCTACCCTCCGGGTGAAGCGCTCGCCGCCCGCGTGCCGGACCTCCACGGCGCCATCCTCCATCGCCAGCTCGAGCAGCATCGCGTCGACGTACGCGGCGGGGTCCGGTGCGCCCTCGAGGGCGACCGTGCGGCAATGGACGCGCGGGTCCTCCTTGAGCAGGCTCCTCGCGAACCCGGCGACGCCGGCGTGCTGTGGCTGCGGCTCGCCGCCCTCGATCGGAGATACGTAAAGCACGTGGAGCGCGCCGCGCTCCCTCCGCTCGAGCAGCGACTTCACGGAGAGGAACAGGGCGAGCACGCCGCGCTCGAGGTGGATGTCGGCGATCGCCTCCGAGGGCGCGAGCATGCCGCGAGGCGCGACGTGCAGCGCGATCCGCGGGGCGGCACCCCGGCGCCCGAGCTCCTCGAGCAAGCGCGCGTGATCCTCGGAGCGGGCGGGGCGAATCGCGTAGGTGTCGGGCGCGACCTCCCGGTAGCCGTCGCCCGGCTTGACGAGCACGACCCGCCCTCCGCCGGTCCAGCGCGCCCGCAGCCGCTCGAAGATGCCGTCCCCGGCGTCGAAGAGCAGCGCGTCGCCCGGCGGGAGGCGGCCGTCGCCGCGCGCCCCCGCGGAGCGCGCCCACTCGGTCTGGAAGTAGCTCAGCGCGGCGGCGCGCTGGGCAGGCTCCGGGGTTGCGCCGGCCGCTCCGAGCTGCTTGAGGAGGCGTACCGCGTCCCCAGCCCGGAGGCGGCCCGACTCGACCTGCTTGAGGATCTCCGCTCTCGTCGGCTGCTCGCTCATCATCGCTGGAACTCCACCGCTGCATCGAGCAGCCGCTCCGCCTCGTCCGCACGTAAGGCGCCGCGCTCGAGCTGGGTCAGGACCTCGAGCAGCGCCGCGTCGTTCGCCTCGCCCGCGGGCCTCGGCTCGTGGGCCCGGGTCCCGCGCGGGCGCTCGACCGCCCTGACCGCGAAGTCCTTGATGCTGGCGAGCACCTTGCCGGCCTCGTCGGCGATCCTGACGTGGAACGTGTCGAGGCCGCTGGCGCCGCTGGCGCGCCGTCCGACCGCCGTGTGCACGATGCACCGCCGCGGCAGCGGCCCGGCAAAGGCGAGCTCGCCGAAGGCGACCGGGAGCTTCAGCGCTTCGCCGTCCGCCTCCGCGCCGAACGCGATCACCGTCTGGAGTGCTGCGTCCAGCAGCGACGGGTGCAGCACGAACGGGGAGAGGCCGTCGCCCTCCGCCGCGGCCGGCAGCTCGATCTGCGCGAGCGCTTCGGTCGCGCTGCAGCGCAGCGACAGCAGCCCGCGGAAGCTCGGCCCGTAGCGCAGACCGGCCTGCGAGAACGTCCGGTAGCACGCGTCCCGATCGAGCACGCGCGGGCAGCGGGCGCCGAGAGCGTCGACGTCGAGCGAGCCGAGGGGCTCGCCGCCCTGTCCGTCCTGGTAGACGATCGACCCCTGCGCGTGGAGGCCGGCGCCGCTCGTCACGTCGAACTCGACCCCCGCGCCGCGGGGCCGCAGCTCGATCAGCACGTCCAGCGGGGCGGCCTCCTCGTCGCGCTGGAGCGGACGCATCCACCCGACGTTCCGGAGGGCCTGGACCTCCCGCTCGCCGGCGATAGACGCGGCGACCCGGGCCATCTCCAGGTACGCCGCGCCGGGGAGCGTCCCCCGCCCGAGGACGACGTGGTCCGAGAGCACGGCGTCGCCCGCCGAGAAGCGCTTCCGGAAGCGCGCGCTCCGCAGCGTGGAGAGGTTGTCGTCGACGAGCGGATGGATGGGCGAGCGCTCGCCCGCGCGGCGGGGCTCGCTGGGCGCGGCCGGCTCCGGCGTCCGGTAGATCTCGCCGGAGAACGCGTAGGTCGGCAGCGGGACGCGGCGGCGATCCTCGCCCGCGAACAGGCTCGCCCAGTCCACGGCGACGTCCGCGAGGAAGGCGGCCGCGAGCTCCTCCACCCGCGCTCGCCGCTGGCCCTCGTCGAGGCCGCCCGCGCTGAGCTCCGCCGCGAGCTGGCGCGCGCGCTTCCGCTGCGCCGACTCGGCGCCGTTGCCCCGGTCTCGTCGCGCCCCTGCGTCATGGAACGACGGCGAGCCCGCGCGGAGGCGCTCTCGCAAGAGGGCCGCGAGCTCCTCCGCGTCCCGCGCGACCAGCGCGATCCGCAGGGGGAAGTGGCTGCGGCCGACGCACAGGCTGTAGGCGACGTCGCCGAAGGGCAGCCTCGCATCCCGTCGCTCGAGCCACGCGAGCAGGTCCTCGGCGCGGCGCAGGAGCGCCGCCTCGGTCTTCGCCGACAGCGGCACGAGGTACGAGCGCCGGGCAGCGTCCGCCGCGCGCCGCGACGCGGGGTCGGGCGCCTCGCGGACGACGACGTGCGCGTTGGTGCCGCTGAAGCCGAACGAGCTGATCGCCGCGAGCCGCGGGACGCCGGGCGCCGTCGTCCACGCGCGCAGGCCCGAGCTCACAAAGAAAGGACTCTTGTCGAAGTCGATCAGGCCGTTCGTCCGCTCCACGTGGAGCGACGGCACGAGCTGCCCGCGCTCGATGCAGAGCAGGACCTTGATCAGCCCCACGATGCCCGACGCCGTGAGGGCGTGGCCGATGTTCGTCTTGACCGATCCGATCGCGCAGAGCTGCCGCGCGCGCGTGTAGCGCCGGAACGCGGTGGTCAGCGCGTCGACCTCGATCGGGTCGCCGAGCTTCGTGCCCGTGCCGTGGGCCTCGACGTAGCTGATGAGGCCGGGGTCGATGCCGAACCGGTCGTAGACCTCGCACTCGAGCGCGGTCTGCGACGGGCCGCTCGGCGAGGTGATCCCGTTCGTCTTGCCGTCCTGGTTGATCCCGGAGCCGGCGATGACCCCGCGGATGTGATCTCCGTCCCGTAGCGCGGCCTTGAGGCTCTTCAGGATCACGACGCCCACGGCCTCTCCTGGCACGAAGCCGTCGGCCCGGGCGTCGAACGCCTTGCACCTCCCGTCGGGCGAGAGCATCCCGCCCCGGCTCGCGAGCACGTAGAACTCGGGCGTGCTCATGACCGCGACGCCGCCGACGATCGCCATCTCGGTCGCGCCGCCGCGGATGCTCTCGCACGCGAGGTGGAGCGCCACGAGCGACGACGAGCACGCGGTGTCGACCGGCACGGCCGGGCCCTTCAGGTTCAAGAGGTAGGAGATCCGCGCGGTGAGGATGGCGCTCGAGTTGCCGGTGAACGAGTAGGCCTCGAGCGGCACCCGGTCCTGCTTGAGCTTGAGGCCGTAGTCGCCGGATCCGACGCCGACGAAGACGCTGCACGCCTTGCCGTCGAAATCCCGGTCCGCGTAGCCGGCGTCCTCGATGGCCTTCCACGTCTCCTCGAGGAACAGCCGGTGCTGCGGGTCCATCAGCTCCGCCTCGCGCGGGGAGAGATGGAAGAAGAGCGGATCGAACCGGTAGATGTCTTCGAGCAGCCCTCCCCACTTGCTGTAGCTCTTCTCGGGAGCGCCCGGATCGGGGTCGTAGAACCGGGCCGGGTCCCACCGCGAGATCTCGCGCACGGCGTCCTTCCCCTCCGCGAGGTTGCACCAGAACGCCTCGACGCCATCCGCGCCGGGGAACCGCCCCGACATCCCGATGATGGCCACCTCGTCGCCCGGCGAGTTCGGGTCGACCGCGGCGCCGTGGCCGCCGGCGTCGATGCCGCTTTCCTCGGCGTGGAGTCCCTCGGCCTCGGCCACCGCGGGCGGCAGGACCGAGGCCCCCGCGGGCTCCAGCGCATACCCGTTCTCGACCGCCGACGTCACGTGCCCGGCCCCGTTCAGCCCCGCAGGGTACGCGCGGGTCGGCGCGGCCTCCGTGGCCGTTCCCAGGCTGGCCCGTACGGCGTCGCCAAACTCGGCGATGACGTGGGACGCGAGCTTGTGGATCGAGGCGTGGTTGAAGAGGTCGGTCGTCTTGATGTCGAAGCCCGGCACCTCGGCGAGCTTCGCCGCGATGTCTGCCGCGAGCAGCGAGTCGACGCCGAAGTCGCTGTACGGCGTGTGGGGATCCAGCGACACCCGGTCGAGCTGGAGCACCCCCGCGACGTGCTCGGCGATGGTCTGCTCGACGTAGGCGCGGAGCGCATCGCCGTCCGCGGGGGCGGCGGCCGGGGCCGGGGCGGGGGCATTCGCCAGCGTTACGCCCCGCGGCGCGCCGGCGGCGCCGGCCGCCTCTGGCTGCGGAGCAGCTGTCCCCCGGGTCGCGACCAGCACGTGCTGCCCGACGCGCCTGCCGGTCGCGTCGTCAAGGCCGATGGACGTCACGGCCCCGAAGCCCGCCTCGCGGAGGCGCGCCGTCCATGCCGGGGCGTCGAGCAGCGGCGAGCCCGGGAGGCGCGCCCCCTCGTCGTCGAAGAGCCACCACCCGTCGAGCAGCCCGAAGGTCAGCGTCGTGAAGCGCTGCACCGCGGTGACCTCGTTCAGGATGAGCAAGCCCCCCGGCCGGAGCAGGCGAGCGACGTTCGACAGCGTGCGGCCGACGTTCTTCGTCGCATGGAGCACGTTGGTGGCGATGGCGATGTCGAACTCGCCCGGCGTGAAGCCCTGACCGTCGGGCGCCTTCTCGATATCGAGCACCCGGAACTCCAGCCCCGGGTGCGCCGCGCCGAAGCGCCTTCGCCCGTGCTGGGTGAAGCCGGCGGAGACGTCCGTGTACACGTAACGGACGTCCTTCGCCCAGGCGCCCAGCCCGTCGAGCACGGCGCCGGTCGTCCCGCCGGTGCCGGCGCCGACCTCGACGATCGCCGCCACCTCGGCCCCCCGCAGCGCCTGGAGGCGCTCCCGGAGGCCGGCGCGCACGCTCCAGGCGACGACCTGGTTGAAGTGGTCCGTCAGGCGATTGCCCTTGTAGATGTTCTCCACGAGCCCCATCGACGAGCGCGGGAACAGCACGTCGGTCGCCAGCGCCTCGCCGCGCAGGATCGCCTCGTAGCGCGCCGCGCACGCCCACAGGAGCTCCAGGTGCGCCTGGATCTCGGGCCACGCTGCGGCGAGCTCGGCCTTCTTCTCCTCGGCCCGCCGGAGCTCCCGCGCGACGCCGGGGTCGTCGAGCGCCGGCGTGCCCCCGAGGCGTTGCCCCTCCGCCTCGATGAACCCGGCATCCGCGAGCACGCGCAGCATGGCCGCAAACAGGCGATCGTGGGCCGGCACGAGCCCGAGGCGTCGCTTCAGCGCCCCGACGTCGTGCGCCTCCCCTCTCCCGAGCAGCGCGCCCATCCGCCGGAACGCGGAGAGCAGGAGCTCTGCGGCGAAGGTGTCGAGCGCGTCGAACGCCGACAGCAGGCGGCCCGTCGTGACGGCGTCGAGCGCCGGTCGCTCCTCGCCCGCCGGAGGCGCGACGCCCGCCGTGGCCGCCGCCGCGAGCGGCGCCGCGGCGGGCCCGCCCGGCAGCTCGACGCCGAGCGACGCGAGGAGCCGATCGCTCGCCTTGACCGGCATGACCTGGTCGACCTCGCTGGCGAGGATCCGCTGCACGGCCTCCATGCCCTCCGCAGGGCGGATCGAGAAGAGGCCGCGCGCCGCGAGGCGACGCTGGTGCTCCTGGCCGGACACGACGCCCACGTCACCCCAGTAGCCCCAGTTCAGGACCTTCACCGGATACGACACCTGGCTCCGCCAGCGGTGCGCGAACGCGTCCTTGAAGGTGCAGCCAGCCGCGTAGTTGCTCTGGCCGGCGTTGCCGAGGAACGACTGCGACGACGAGAAGAACAGCACGAAGTCGAGCGGCTCGCCGCGCAGGGCGCGATAAAGGGAGGCGCTCGCCGCGACCTTGGGGGCGAGCGCCTCGCGGAGCGTGGCCTCGTCCATTCCCTCGAGGGTCTTGTCCCTCAGCACGAGCGCCGAGTGGACCGCGCCATGGATGGCGCCGAACCGCTCCTTGACCGCGCGGACCGCCGCCTCGAGGCTCGCTGGATCCGACGCGTCCGCCTGCAGGTAGAGCGCCTCTCCGCCCTTCTCCTCGATTCGGGCACACCTGCGGCGGAGCTCGTCGCTCCACGGGCTGCGCCCGACGAGCGCGACCCTGGCCTGCGCTCGCTCCGCGAGGTAGCTCCCGAGCTCCAGGCCGAGGCCGCCGGCCCCGCCGAGCACGAGGTAGGTCCCGCCGGCGCGGAACGGCGACCGGGCAGCCGGAGGGACCTGAACGGGGCGGAACGCCCGGACGTGGCGGCGCCCGGCGCGGAGCGCGATCTCCTCCCCACCGGGGTGGGCCGGCTCCGACACGATCGCCAGCGCGAGATCGTCCGGCGCGCGGTCCTCGGCCGAGGCGATGTCGATGCAGCTCACCTGCCAGCGCGGCTGCTCCTTCGCCAGCGAGCGGACGAGCCCGAAGAGGCTCGCCGCACAGGGGTTGCGCGTCGCCCCCGGATGCACCTCGCAGGCGTCGCTCGTGATCACCTTGAGCGCGAGGGGGCGACCGGCGTGGCCCGCGCGGTCGAGCGCCTTGACGGCGCGGAACAGCGAGATGACCGAGCGCTCCTCGAGCGCCCTCAGCGCGCCGACGTCGCCGGGGTCGTGCTCGGCCAGCTCGACGCCGCCGAGGAAGTACACGAGGTCGACGCGCCCCGCCGCCTCGATCGCCCGCGACAGCCCGTCCGGCGAGCTGACGTCGACCTCCCAGGCGTGCTCGCCGCGTCGCCTCGTCTCGCGGCCGAGCTCCACGTCCACCACCGCGTCGCCGCGGTGCGCTGCGCGCAGCGCATCGACGAGCCCGAGGCGCTCCGACGGGCGCACGATGAGCGTCCTCTGCGGCGGCCGCGCGGAGCCGGCCTGGATCCGGGGCGCAGGCTCCGCGGCCTTCCATGTGGGGACGTAGAAGAACCTCGCGAGAGGGTCCTTCAGCTCGCGGAACGCGATCTCGTGGATCTTGACGCAGACCCGACCCGCCTCGTCCGTGATCGTCACGTTGAACTGGAACGCCTGACGGCCGGCCCGCACGTGGGCGTAGCCCCGCCGCTCCAGGGGCCGCAGGACCTCGACGCGTTCGACGGAGAAGGGCAGGAAGGGCTGCCCTCCTTCACGCACGGGGGTGATCCCGATCACGGCCTGGAGCGCGCCGTCCATGATGGTCGGGTGCAGGAGGTACTCGCGGAAGTCGCGCGCGTGCTCCGCCGGCAGCTCGAGCAGCCCGAGCGCCTCTCCGTCGCCTCGCCAGAGGCGGCGCAGGCCCTGGAAGAACGAGCCGTAGGCGATGCCGATCGCGCCGAGCCGCTCATAAGGCCTGTCCTCCGTCGCCGACGTCGACGCGCACCGGCGCTTGATGGCGTCGATCGGGAGCGACTCCTCGGCACCGGCCGCGCCGCCGCCCCGCGGGCGGAGCGTCCCTTTCGAGTGGATCACGACGCGCCCGGCGTCGTCGCTCTCGATGCGGTAGAGCAGGCTCTGCTTCTCCTCGTGGAGGACGATCCGCGCGTGGAGCGGCTCCTCCCCGACCACGAGCGGGTTCAGCCAGATGACGTCCGCGAGATCGTGCGCGGTCGCGTCGCCCGCGCCGGCCAGCGCGGAGACGGCCATCTCGAGGTGCCCCACGCCCGGCACGACCGCGTTGCCCTGGACCTGGTGGTGCCCGGCGATCGGGAGCGCGCGGGTCAGCCGCGCCTTCACCACGAGCCCGCTGCCCCGCAGGCTCGCGCGCGTGTCGATCCCCTCGAGGAGCGGGTGCCCGGGCGCGCGCCGGGCGGCCGCCTCGGCGGCCCCCTCGGGGAACCAGCAGCGGCTCCGCGCGAAGGGGTAGGTCGGGAGCGACACGCGGCGAAACCCGCCGCCCTGGTAGAGCGCGCCCCAGTCGAGGTCGTGCCCGCGGACGTACAGCCCGAGCAGCGCGCGCAGCCCCTCCTCGTACTGCGCCGCAGGCGCGCCGTCGCTCGAGAGATCCGCGAGGAGCCGCTCGCCGGTGAGCTTGTCGGCCGGGTCCAGCGGCGCCGGGGCGCCAGCATGCGCCGCGAGCATCCGCCCGGAGGCGCTGTCCGCCTCGAGCGCCCGCAGCCCCGCGAGGAGCTCCTCGTGCGTCCGGGCAATGACGCCCACGCGCAGCGTGAAGTGCTTCCTGCCCGCGTGGAGGGTGAGCGCGACGTCGCCCAGAGGATGGCCGTCCCCGCGCGCCTCGAGCCACGCGCGCAGATCCGCCACCTTGCGCGCGAGCGCCGCCTCGGTCCTGGCGGAGAGGGCGAACAGGTACGCGGGCCGCGGGCGCACGTCGCGCGCGGGCTCCGGCGCCTCCTCCACGATGAGGTGCGCGTTCGTGCCGCTGAACCCGAACGAGCTGACGCCCGCGCGCCTCGGCCCCCCCTCGGGGAGCTCCCACGGGCGCGCGCTCGTCGGGACGAAGAACGGGCTCGACGCGAAATCGATGTGCTCGTTCGGCTCGCGGAAGTTGGCGGACGGCGGGATCTGGCGGTTCTTCAGCGAGAGGACGACCTTGATGACGGCGGCCACGCCGGCGGCCGCCACGCAGTGGCCAATGTTCGTCTTCACGGAGCCGATGGCGCAGTAGGTCCGCTTGTCGGTGCTGCTCCGGAACGCGTTTGTCAGCGCCTCGATCTCGATCGGGTCGCCGAGCTTGGTGCCCGTGCCATGCGCCTCGATGAGCGTGATGCTCGCGGGATCAATGTCCGCGCGCTCGTACACGGAGCGCTCGAGCTCCGTCTGCGACACCGTGCTCGGCGCCGTGAGGCCGTTGGTCCGGCCGTCCTGGTTGACGCCGGAGCACTTGATCACGGCGTGGATGTTGTCGCCGTCGCGCAGCGCGAGATCCAGCCGCTTCAGCACGAGCGCCCCGACGCCCTCGCCCGGGACATAGCCGTTGGCGCGGTTGTCGAACGTCATGCACCTTCCGTCGGGCGACAGCATCCCTGCGTTGCTGTTGATGAGGTGGAAGTGCGGCGTCGTCCGGACGAACACGCCCCCTGCCACGGCGACCTCCGTCTCGCCTTCGAGGAGGCTCCGGCAAGCGAGGTGGAGCGCGACGAGCGACGAGGAGCAGGCGGTGTTGACCGCGACCGCGGGTCCCTTCAGGTTCAGGAAGTACGAGAGGCGCGCGGGGACGACCGACGGCTCGTTGCCCCAGAACGACTGCGCCTCCAGGCCGACGCCGGCCTGGACCATCGCGTCCACGTAGTCGCTCTGCCCCACGCCGACGAACACGCCGGTGCGGCTGCCCCACAGCGCCCCCGGGCCGTAGCCCGCGTCCTCCAGCGCGCTCCAGCCGACCTCCAGAAACAGGCGCTGCTGCGGATCGGAGAGCTGTGCCTCCTTGCCGGAGAGGTTGAAGAAGAGCGGGTCGAACTTGTCGATGTCCGTGAGGAACCCGCCCCACCGGCAATGGGTCTTGTCGAGCCGGTGCGGGTCGGGATCGTAGTGAGCGTCGATGTCCCAGCGATCCTTCGGGACCTCCGTGATCGCGCTCCTCCCCTCCACGATCGTCCGCCAGAACTCGTCCAGATCGCGGCCACCGGGGAAGCGGCCGGCCATGCCGACGATGGCGATCTCGGTCGACTCCGCGGGCCCTACGGCGGGCGCCGGCGCGCCGCGCGGCGCCTTCGCCGCGCGCGGCGGCGCCGGCGTCGTGACGACGACCTTCCCGATGTTCTGGCGATCCTCCAGGTAGCGGTAGGCGTCCCGGATCTCGGAGAACCGGAACGTCCGGCCGATCGTGGGCCGGACGCGACCTTCGGCCAGCACCTGGACGGCGTGGTCGAGGTACTTCGCGCCGAGCGACGGGTCCGCCATGAGGAGCTTCCGGAGATCGAGGCTGTAGAACGTCTGGTTGTCGACGAGGCGGGCGAGGCTCACGCTGCGCGCCGACTTGAGACCGGTCATCGCGATCTCCACGTAACGCCCGCCCGGCGCCAGCAGGTCGATGTTCTTCTGGATGGCGTCGTGCGACAGCGTGTTGAACACGACATCGACGCCGCGCCCGCGGGAGAGATCCCGGACGCGCTCGCCGAAATCGTCCTCGAGGTAGTTGACGAGGTGGGGCACCCCCATCGCGGCGAGGGCGTCGAGCTTCTCCCGCGATCCCGCCGTTGCGTAGATCTCTGCCCCGATCTCGCGGGCGAGCTGTACGGCGATGAGGCCTGTGCCGCCGGCCGCCGTGTGAATGAGGACCCGCTCGCCGCGCGTCACCCGGGCGAGCTCGAAGGCCCTGTGCATCGTGAGGAAGACGATCGGGAACGAGCAGGCCTCCTCGTGCGTGACGTTCAGCGGCTTGCGCGCGACGGCCCCCTCCGCGAGGTTCGCCGCGGTGGCGTGGCCGCCCATGGCCATACCGACGAGCCCGATGACCTCGTCGCCGACCCGCACGCGGCGAACGCCTCGACCGACCTTGGACACGACGCCCGAGACCTCGAAGCCCGGTGTGAACGGGTAGTCCGGCATCGTCGGGTAGAGCCCCTTGACGCAGAGCAGGTCGCCGAAGTTCAGTGAGAACGCTCTCACGAGCACCTGCACCTCGCCCTCGCCCGGGTCCGGAGGCGCGAAGGGCTCGACGCAGAGGTCGTCGATACCGCCAGGCCGCGTGATGCGGACCGCCAGGTGACGCGCATCCGCCGCGGAGTCCTCTCCGGGCGAGCGCGGGATTGCGAGCCGCGGCAGCATCCCGCGGTCCACCTCCGGCCGCTCTGGCGCGCCGCCCGAGGGGACCGCCGGCGCGGGCGCCTCCGCCGCCGGCTGCAACGGCAGCGCGGACAGGACAGGCTGCGCCGGCAGGGTTGGCAGGGCCGGCGCGTCCGTCGCAACGGCGCTCGCGGGGCGGGCCGCTCCCGCGAGCGCCGCCGCGACGTGCGCCCCGTGCTGGCGCTCGATGAAGCGCGACAGCTCCCGCGCGGTGCTGTGGTCGAATAGCGCCGTGGTCCGGAGCGTGATCCCGAACCTCTTGTTGATCGCGCTGATGAGGTCGACGCCCAGGATCGAGTCGATCCCGTACTCGGCAAACTGACGATCCACGTCGACGGCATCGGCGCCCATGGTCAGGGCGCTCGCGACGGCATCGACGACGTGGCGCTCGATCCGGGCGAGGAGATGCTCCTCGGCGAGCGGCGGTAGCGGCGCGTTGTTCCGAGGAGGCGCGGCGGCGGCCGGCGCGGCGACGGCGACAGGCGCAGCGGCGGCGGCGGCGGCCGGCGCGGCGACGGCGACAGGCGCAGCGGCGGCGGCGGCGGCCGGCGCGGCGACGGCGACAGGCGGACGCGGCGCGCGCTCCTCGGCGATGCCGTCGCTCTCCGCCATGATGACGTGCTGGCCCAGAGAACCGACGTCCGCCGCCGCGCTCCCGAGGCGATGGCGCGACACGAATCCTTCCTCGGCGAGGACCCGATCCCACAGGGAAGGATCGAGCAGCGGCGATCCCTCGATGCGGAGCTCCGGGTCATCGTAGAGCCACCACCCGTCGAGCAGGCCGAACGTGAGCGTCGTCAGCTCGTGGACCTCCGTCACCTCGTTCAGGACCAGGACGCCGTTCGCCTTGAGCAGCGACTTCACGTTCCGCAGCGTGTTCCGCAGGCTCCGCGTGGCGTGGAGCACGTTCGCCGCGATGACCACGTCGAAGTCGCCAGGCGTGTATCCCTGGGACCGGACCTCGTCCTCGATGTTCAGGCTCTCGAATCTGACGAAGGGATGAGCGGCGCCGTGACGCTTCTTCCCGAACTGCGTGAACCCCACGGACAGGTCGGTGTACCAGTAGCTGATCGCGTCCCGGTGACCCAGCGCCGGGAGGACGGTCTCCGTCGTGCCGCCGGTCCCCGCGCCCACCTCGAGGATCTTCACGACGCCCTCCGGCGCAGCGCGTGCGATCAGCTCGTCGACGTACGTCCGGACGCCCTCCGCCACGAGGCGGTTGCACCAATCGGCGACCGGATTGCCCTTGTAGACCCCTTCCACGAGCTCCAGGGACGATCGCGGGAACATCACGTCGGTGGCGGCGACGCTCCCCCGCAGGATGGCCGGATAGCTCTCCAGGCAGGTCGACAGGAGGCGCAGGTGCGGGCGGATCTCGGGAAAGGCGTCGGACAGCTCCTGCCGGCGGCGGGGCAGCGCCGCGAGCTCGGGCGCGGCGCCGGTGAGCCGCGCAGATCCGACGATGAGGTCCCCGCGCACGTCGATGAAGCCCGCGCCGCGGAGCACGCCGAGGAGCGCGTCGAACAGCCGGGCGTACTTCGGATCGACCTGAATCGAGCGGCGGAGCGCCTCGCGATCGAGGGCCGGCGCGCCCGGGCGGAGCGCCCCCATCCGCTGGAACGCGTCGAGCAGGAGCAGGCGCGCGACGTGCGCCAGCTCCTCGAACGCGCGCCGCGCGCCGCGGAGGGCGCGCGCGTCGGCCCTGAGCTGGCCCACGCGCTCGACCGCCCTGCCGACGACCGACGGGCCGCGCGTAGGGTTGATCGCCGCTCGACGTCCGTGCTCCACCCCGAGCGCCGCGAGCTGGCGCTCGCCGGCCCGCACGGGGACGACCTGAGCGACGCCGCTCGCGAGGACGCGCTCGACGACGTCCATGCCTTCGTCGACGCGGATCGACCCGATCCCCTGGGCCGCGAGGCGCTTCCGGTACACCTCGCTGGCCACCACGCCGACCTCGCCCCAGAAGCCCCAGTTCACGACCTTCACCGGGTAGGGCGAAACGCCGCCGAGGTGCCGCGCGAACGCGTCCTCGAACGTGGACGCCGCCGCGTAGTTGCTCTGCCCCGGGTTGCCCGAGAACGACTGCGCCGACGAGAAGAACAGCAGGAAGTCCAGGTCCTCGCCGGCGAGGGCGCGGTACAGGACGACGCTCCCCCGCACCTTCGGCGCGAGCGCCGCGCGGAAGGTCGCCTCGTCCATGTGCTCGATCATCCGGTCCTTGAGCACGATCGCGGAGTGGACGACCCCGTCGATCCGCTGAAAGCGCGCCCTGGCCTCCCGGACCGCCGCGCGCATGCTGTCGAGGTCCGTGGCGTCGGCGCGGACGTGGAGCACGCGGCCGCCGAGCGCCTCGATCGCGCGCATCCTTTCCCGCTGCGCTTCGCCCGGCTCGCTCCTGCCCACCAGCACCAGCCGGGCCTCCACCTTCTCGGCGAGGTGCCGCGCGAGCTCGAGGCCGATGCCGCCCGCGCCCCCGAGGATCATGTAAACGCCGCGCTGGCGCAGCGGGACGCGCTCGGCCGGGGGCAGGTCGAGCGGGCGCAGCGATCGCTCGTAACGCCGCCCGTCGCGGAGGGCCACCTCGCGGCCGCGCGCGTCCGCCGGCTCGGCGACGATATCGCGCGCGAGCGCCTCGATCCCCTCGCCCGGATCGCGCGGGAGGCTCACGTCGACGCAGGTCACCGCCCACGCCTGGCATTCCTTCGCGAGCGACCGCGACAGCCCGAACAGGCTCGCGGCGTGAGGCCGCCCGGGCTCGCCCGGGAGCACCACGTGCGCCTCGTTCGTGACGACCCGCAGTGCGAGCGCCCGCCGCCCGAGCCCGAGCCGGAGGAGCGACTTCACGATCCGGAACAGAGAGATGACGCCGAGCGTCTGGCTCGCGTCGAGCGCCGCGAGATCGCCGATGCGCGCCGGCCCCGCCTCGATCCCGGCCAGGTAGTCGACGCCGCGCAGCCCCTCGATCGGCGCGACCTGCGCAAGCCACCGATCGAGCCCGTCCGCATCGGACGTGTCGATCTCCCACCCGCCGCTCGCCAGCGGCCGGGTCGTGGTCCCCAGCGTGACCTGGACGACGTCCGCGCCCGCGTGCGCGCGGACGAGCGCCGCCTCGAGGCCGCACCCGCCGGGCGCGCCGACGATCAACACCGTGCCGGCGCCCTCCTCCGCGGGCGCGCGCTGCGGGCCACCGCCCGGTCGAGCGACCGGCGACCACACCGGCAGGTAACAGAGATCGGCCGCGAGGCTCGGCTCCTTGGCCGGGCGCAGCGTCAGCTCGGCGAGCCGGATGCACAGCTGCCCCTGATCATCCACGACCGACACGTCGTAGCGATCGGCGGCGAGCCGCTCGACGACCGCGTAGCCCTGCCGGGGGAGGCGCCCGAAGATCTCCACCGCTTCCACGGAGAATGGCAGCATCGTCCGCGCCGGCGCGCGCTCACCGACGCCGAGCGCTCCGATGACCTGGAGCGCCGCGTCCATCAGCGTCGGGTGGATGACGTAGGCGTCGAGCTCGCGCGCGAGCTCAGCCGGCAGCGCCAGCCGGCCGATGGCGACCCCATCACCGGTCCAGACGTGGTCGAGGCGCTGGTAGTACGGCCCGTACTCGATCCCGATGCGGTCGAACGCCGCGTACAGCGCCGGCCCGGCCAGCGGCTCCGGGCACCGCGCCCGGATCGCCTCGATCGCGACGCGCGGCGCGGCCGCTCCGCTCGGGTCGCGCCGGCGCAGCGCGCCGTTGCAGTGGGTGCACGCCTCGACCCCGCCGCCCTCGCGGGTCTGGATCTCGAAGCGCAGCTCGGACTCCTGGCGGCGGACGACGACGGCGACCTCCTTCTCGCCGCCCTCCACGACCAGCGGGCGCAGCCAGGTCACCCCTGCCGGCTCGAGCGGCCCGCCATCGCCGAGCGCGGCCGCGGCCGCGCGCGCCATCTCGAGGTAGCCGACCCCGGGGAGGATCGTCTTGCCGTTCACCCGGTGATCGCGGAGGAGCGCGTCATCGGCGCGCAGCACCGCCTGGAACACGACCCCGCGCTCCTGCTCGAGGCTCCGGCCCGCATCGACGCGCCGGAGCAGCGGATGGAGCCTCTCCCCGATGACCGGGGTCGCTCCGGCCGGGGCAGCCTCGGGCAGCCAGTGCGGCTCGCGCGCGAACGGGTAGGTCGGCAGCGGCACGCGACGCCGCGCCGCGGGTGAGCCGTCGGGCCGCCGGTGCAGCTCCGCCCACGCGACGTCCGCGCCGGCCGCCCAGAGCTCCGCGAGCCTCGGGAGATCGCGCCGCTCAACGGCCGCGCGGGCCAGCGCGGCGGTGTCCGCGCCGTCGAGCGACAGACCGGTGCTCGCCCGGCCGGCGCGAGCGTTCCCGCGGACGAGGCCCTCGACGGGCCCGCCGCCGGCGTACTGCTCCAGCTTGTCGCGAAGCTCGTCGAGGGTGGACGCGATCACGGCGAGGCGCTCTTCCATGGGCTCGCGGCCGACCTGCAGGGTAAAGGCGACGTCCGGGAGCCGGACGCCGCCGCCTTCGGCCGCGCGCGCCGCGCGCGCCGCGCGAACCGCCGGAGAATCACCGGCGACGACCGCCGAGGCGATCCGCTCGGACAGGCTGCGCACGCTCGAGTGACCGCCGAGGAGGATCTCGCCGGCCTCGACCCCGAAGCGCTGCTGCACGCGCTCGGTGAAGGTGCCGAGCGAGAGCGGATCGAACCCGAGCTCGTTGAGCGCCTCCTCGGGATCGAGCTCCTCGGAGCCCACGCCGAGGACCCCCGCGGCGAGCTCGAGGACGCGGCGCTCGAGAGCGTCCGCCTCGACCCGCGTAGGCGTCGCCGGCGAGCCGCCGCGCCGCGCGAGGGAGCGCGCCAGCTTGCGGGCGTACGCGTCGAGCCGCTCGGCGCTCCGCGCCGACAGCACCACGAGCTCCTGCCCCGAGGCCTCGCTGCCGGCCGGCCAGGGCGCCGCGATGTGCTCCTCGATCACCACGTGGGCGTTGGCGCCGCCCGCGCCGAATGAGCTGACGCCGGCCACCCGCGGCGCGACGCGCTCCCGGTCCCCCTCGCCCGCGATCCGGCGCGGCCACGGCTCGAGCGACGTCTGCACATGGAAGCCCGACTGGCTGAAGTCGATGTTCGGGTTCAGCCGCTCGGCGTGCAGCGACGGGGCGAGCTCACCGTGCTTCAGCTGGAGGAGCACCTTGGTGACGGCGACGATGCCGGCGGCGGACTCGAGGTGCCCGATGTTCGACTTCACGGAGCCGATGGGGACACGCCGGCGCGCGCCGCGAGCCTCGCCCAAGGCGGGCTCGAAGGCCCTGACCAGCCCGGCGATCTCGATGGGGTCGCCCAGCGACGTGCCCGTCCCGTGCGCCTCGATGTAGTCGATCTCCGAAGGATCCACGCCCGCGTCCGCGAGCGCTCGCGCGACCACGTCGCCCTGGGCCGCCGGGTTCGGGACGGTGTAGCCGTTCGTCCTGCCGCCGTGGTTCACCGCGGAGCCCTTGATGACGGCGTGGATGTGGTCCCCGTCCGCGAGCGCCCGGCCGAGCGGCTTGAGCAACACGGCGCCCACGCCCTCCCCGGGCACGTACCCGTCGCCGCCGTCGCCGAAGCTGCGGCAGCGGCCGTCGCTCGACGTGAACTTCCCCTGGCCGAGCGCCAGGTACTTGTTCGGGTGGAGCGACAGGTTCACGCCGCCCGCGATCGCGACCTCGCACTCGGCGCGGCGGATGCTGGCGCACGCGAGGTGCAGCGCGGTGAGGGAGGACGAGCACATCGTGTCCACCGCGAGGCTCGGGCCACGGAAGTCGAGGACGTAGGCGACGCGGTTCGCGATCGACGCGTGCAGCGAGCTCGGCGTGAACCCCGTGCCCCTGTAGCGCGGATCGACGCTCCAGAGCTGGTACGGGGCGTACATGACGCCGACGAACACGCCGGCCCGGCTGGTCCTCAGCTGCTCTCGCGCGTACCCGGCGTCCTCGATCGCGTGCCAGGCCGTCTCCAGGAACAGCCGCTCCTGAGGATCCATGAGCTTGGCCTCGCGGGGCGAGATCGCGAAAAATAGCGGGTCGAACTTGTCGACGTCGGCGAGGAACCCACCCCATCTGCTGTAGCCCTTGTCGGGCTGGTACCGGTCGGCGCCGTAGACCTCGCGGGGGTCCCAGCGGCCTTCGGGGATCTCGGTGATGCAGTCCTTGCCCGACCGCAGCGCATCCCAGAGCTCCTCGAGATCCTCGGCCATCGGGTAGCGCCCGGCGACCCCGATGATGGCGATGTCCTCGCCGCGCCGCGCACCGCCAGCGTCGGCGGACGTGGCGCCGCGCCTCGAGCCGCCCCGCGCCCAGCTCACGAGCTCGGGGGCGGCCGGCGCCGGGGACCCGCTCGCGATCGCGGAGAGCGCGGGCGCGGGCGCGGCGAGCTTGTCCGCGACGCGGGCGCGGTGCCTGTCGAGCAGGTAGGCGGCGAGCTCCGCGAGGCTCCGGCGCTCGAAGAACAGCGTCTTCGGCAGCTCACCGAAGAGCCGCTCGAGCTGCCGGGTCATGTTCATGATCATGACGGAGTCGATGCCGAACCGCTCGAAGGGCTCGTGCGCGGCGACCTTCTCGACCGGGAGCCTCACCTCCGTCGCGAGCACGCCCCGGAGGTGAGTCAGGAGCCGCGCGCGCAGGTCGTCGTCCGCGGGCGGCGCAGGGTCGCGCTCGGCGGCGTGGGCCGCTCGCGCCGGCTCGACCCGCTCCGGCGCGAGGGACGCCGCGATCCGCGCGCGATCCCCGGCGATGACGAGGAGCTGGCTGCGCTCCGAGAGGAGCCCCGCGTCGAAGGCGCGCAGCCCGTCGAGCGTCTGGAGCGGCGCCCAGCCGAGGACCTCTCGCATCCACGCGCGGACCTCGGGCGAGACCTGCATGCCCCCGTCCTGCCAGAGGGGCCAGTTGAACGAGATCGTCCTGCCGGAGCGCTTCCCTTCGCGCCGGAGCTGCTCCCGCCGCTCGGCGAAATGATCGAGGAAGCTGTTCGCGAACGCGTAGTCGCACTGCCCGACGTTGCCGAGCACGGCCGCCATCGACGAGAACACGACGAAGAGCCCGAGCGCATCGTCCTGCGTCGCCTCGTCGAGCGCGAGGACGCCCTGGACCTTCGGCGCGAGCACCGCCGACACGTCGTCCGGCGTCTTCTTGCTGGCGAGGGCGTCGCGCGTCACGCCGGCCGCATGGATGACCCCGTCGATCGCGCCGAACCGGGTTCGGGCCTCCGCGATCAGCGCCGCCGCCTCCCCGCGCCGCGCGACGTCGGCCCGGACGTAGAGGACCTCCGCGCCGAGCTGCTCGAGCTCCCGGAGCCGCGCGCGCTGCCCGGCGGTGAGCTCCGAGCGGCCGGACAGCACGAGCCTGGCCTGCGACGACCGCGCGAGGTGCTCGGCGAAGATCAGCCCGAGCCCGCCCGCGCCGCCGGTGATGACATGGACGCCGCGCGGGGTGAGCGGCGCCGCCGCGCGGGGCTCGGGCGCAAGCTCCCGGAAGCGCCGCGCGAGCCGCCGGTCGCCGTGGAGACGCACCTCCGCGCCGGCGGCGCCGCCGGTGAGCTCGGCGACGAGCCTGTCGACGTCGGCCTCGCTGGGGAGCCCGGCCGGCGGCAGCGAGCGCACCGCGATCGTCCCGTAGCGGAGCCGGGGGTCCTCGAGGCGGAGGGTCTTGGCGAGCGCGCCGACCGCGGCGCAGGCGGGGCGCAGGCCGGCCTCGTCCTCGGGGTGGACAAACAGGAGCCGCACCTCGCGCGGAGCGGCGGGCGCGAGCGCCTGCGTCAGGTGGAGGACCGAGCGGAAGCCGCGCGCGAGCTGGCCCTCGACATCGTCGGCGGCCACTCCGCGCGAGAGGGCATGCACGATCCAGCCCGGGACGAGCCCGTCCCGCGCGAGGGCCGAGAGGAGCCCGCGGTAGTCGTCCAGCACGTCCGGACGTACAACGAAGGCGTCCTCCAGAGGGCCCGAGGCCCCGGGCGCCGGCGTGACCAGCAGCACGCGCGCCCGCGCGCCCGCCGCCGCAAAGCGCTGCTTCAGCGCGTCGCGCAGCGCCCCGTCCACGTCGAGGACGAGCACCACCTCCGGGACCGGCGCGCGCGCCAGGTCGCCGCGCGGCGGCTCGTCCTGCTCCTCCCACACCGGCTGGTGGAGGAAGCAGCCCGATCGCGGCTCCGCCGCGCGACCGGCCGCGCCGAGGGGTCGGACCGCGAACTCCCTGATCCGGACGAGCGGCCGGCCTTCCGTGGAGAACAGCTCCACGTCGAACTTCTGCAGGGAGGCGCCGTCCCCGGGCCCTCCCACGCGCTGGACGCGCGCGAAGACCTCGGCCGAGAGCGGGGCGAGCTGCTCGAGCTCGGCCAGCGAGAACGGGACATAGAGGCTGGCCTCGTCCGCATGAAGCGGGCCGATCAGCGCCTGCAGTGCGCCGTCGAGCAGGGTCGGGTGCAGGGCGAGCTGTGCGAGCTCGCCCTCGCGGCCGCCTGGGAGCGCGATGTGCGCGAGCGCCTCGTCGCGACCGAACGCGAGCTCGCGGATTGACTGGAAGCTCGGTCCGTAAACGAGGCCGCGCTCGCGCAGCCACCGGTAGCAATCCTCCCCGCTCCACACGGTCGGGCACCGCGCCCGCACCGCGGCGAGATCGATCTCGCCCGAGGGCGCGGTCGGCTGCGCGCGCGACAGCATCCCCTGCGCGTGCACTCGCCGCGAGCCGTCCTCGCCCGCCGTCCACGCCTCATAGGCGACGCCCTCGTCCCCGGGGAACAGCCCGACCGAGACCTCCACGGCGGGGCCGCCCTCCGCGACGGCGATCGGGCTGGACCATACGGCGCCGCGGATGCGCCGGATCTCGCCCGCGCCGGCGAGCACTCCCGCGGCGCGCGCCATCTCCAGGATCGCCACGCCGGGCAGCAGGCGATGTCCCTGGACGACGTGATCGGCGAGGATCGGCTCGCCAGGCACGAGGCGCGTGGAGAACCTGAGCTCATCCAGGCCGGAGGTGTTGGCCTCGATCAGCGGATGCAACCTGCCCGCGGGCGCGGCGGCCGCGCCGAGGTGCGGGCCGCGGGAGGCCGGCAGCCAGCAGCGTTCCTTCAGCAGAGGCCTCGGGGGGAGCGAGACGCGCCGCGGCTTCGGCTCGCCGGCGAGGCGCTCCCAGTCGACCTCCGTCCCGGCAACCCAGATCTCGGCCAGCTTCGTGAGGTCCCGCCGGGCGACGACGACCGACAGGAAGGCGTCGCCCGCTTCTCCCTCCAGCCACGCCGGACGGGACGCGCCGGTGACCGTGCCCCGCGCCATGCCCTCGGCGAGCGCGCCTCGATCCACGTAGGCGCGGAGCTTCGCCGAGAGCTCGTCGATCGAGGAGACCACGAGCGCGAGCCGGTCCTCCATGGGCTCCCTGCCCACCTGAAGGGTGTACGCGAGGTCGGTGAGAGCCCCGTCGCGCGCCTCCGGCGCGATGCGCTCGAGGTGCTCGAGGAGCGCCCTCGCGTAGGCGACGAGCCGCTCGTGCCCGCGCGAGGACAGCACCACGAGCGCCGGGCCGGCCTGGCGGGCGCCCTCGACAGGCGCCGCGCGGTGCTCCTCGAGGATGATGTGCGCGTTGGCTCCCCCCGCGCCGAAGGAGCTCACCCCGGCGATGCGCGGGCAGGAGACCTCGCGGCCGTCGTCCAGGATCATCGTGGGGTTCCAGGCGGCGAGCGTTCGCTGCACGCGGAACGGCAGCCGGTCGAAATCGATGTTCGGGTTCAGCCGCTCGGCGTGAAGCGACGGAGCGAGCTCTCCGTGCTTCATCTGCGCCAGGACCTTCGTGACGCCCGCGATGCCGGCCGCGGACTCGAGGTGCCCGATGTTCGACTTCACCGAGCCGACCGCACAGATCTCCCGCCGCGGCGCGCGCCCGGGCCCCACGCCGAACGCCAGCTTCAGGCCGGTGATCTCGATGGGGTCGCCGAGTGCCGTGCCCGTGCCGTGCGCCTCCAGGTAGCTCACCGCGCGCGGGTCGACGCCGGCCTTGCGCAGCGCCTCGGCGATCACCTCGGCCTGCGCGTTCGGGCTCGGCACGGTGAGCCCGCTCGTCTTGCCACCGTGGTTGATCGCCGTCGCCTTGATGACGGCGTGGATGATGTCGCCGTCGGCGAGCGCCCGGCCGAGCGGCTTGAGCAGGATCGCGCCCACGCCCTCGCCGGGGACGTAGCCGTCGCCGCCCTCCCCGAAGCTCCGGCAGCGCCCGTCGCTCGACGCGAACTTGCCCTGGCTCAGGATGAAGTACTTTGCCGGGTGGATGGTCACGTTCACGCCGCCCGCGATCGCCATGTCGATATCGCCCGCGCGGAGGCTCTGGCAGGCGAGGTGGATGGCCGTGAGCGAGGACGAGCAGAGCGTATCGAGCGCGACGCTTGGGCCCCGCAGATCGAAGAAGTACGAGACCCGGTTGGCGATCCCGGCGAAGAACGAGCCGGGCGCGATCACGTTGCCCCGCGCCGCCTCGTCGGCGCCGAGCAGCGGGTAGTGCGCGTACATCACGCCAACGAAGACGCCGACCTTGCCCTTCGAGAGCCTCGCCCGCGTGTAGCCGGCGTCCTCGACGGCCTGGAACGACGCCTCCAGGAACAGGCGCTCCTGCGGGTCGGTGAGCTCGGCCTCCCGCGGCGAGATGTTGAAGAACAGCGGGTCGAAGCGATCGACGTCGTCGAGGAAGCCGCCCCACTTCGCGTACGTCTTGCCGCTCTTCTCCCTGTCGGGATCGAACAGGGCGGCGTGGTCCCAGCGCTCGGGTGGGACCTCGGTGATGCAGTCGCGCGCCGATCTCAGGTTGTCCCAGAACTGAGCGAGATCGCGGGCCATGGGGTAGCGCCCGGCGAGCCCGATGATCGCGACGTCGCCGTCGCGGGCGCCCTCAAGGGCGTCGGGCTGCGGCGCGCGACGGGGCGCCGGCGAGCCGCTCGCTCCGCTCGAGCGCAGGAAGCGCGCGCGCCCGCCCGGAGCCGCCGCGCCCGGCGACGAAGGCCCGGGCTGGGCTGCGGGGTGGCCCGCGGCGGGCGCCGGCGCGCCCTCGGCGGAGAGCTCGTCCACGTGGTTGTCGGCGAAGTACGCCGCGAGCTCGCCGACAGTGCGGTGCTCGAAGAAGAGCGTCTTCGACAGCGTCCCGAAGCGATCCTCGAGCTTGCGCGTCAGGCCGACGATCATCATCGAGTCGATGCCGTAGGTCTCGAACGGGGCGCTCGGGTCGAGGGTCGCGGCCGGCAGCTTCAGCTCGTCCGCGAGCACCGACCTCAGGTAGCCCTCCGCGCGGGCCCGCAGCTCGCCCTGAGTCGCCCGGGGCGCGCCCGTCGCCGCCGGGCGGACCTCGCCGCCGGAGCGCTCGTCGCGCTCGTCGCGCGCGGCGCCTGCCGGCGCGCCGACGTGCATCGCGCGGCGTATCGCCTCGCGGTCGCCCGCGAGCACGACGATGTGCGGCCGCGACCCGCGCAGCGCGGCCTCGAACGCGGAGAGACCGGCGCTCGTCTCGAGCGGCACGAGCCCGAGCGCGCGGCGCGCCCAGGTGATCGTCGCTTCGTCCACCGCCATCCCGCCGTCGCGCCACAGCGGAGAGCCGAACGACAGGGTCCTGCCGCGGCGCTCGCCCCGCGCGCAGAGGTGCTCCCGGTACGCCGCGAAGCTGTCCTGGAAGCCGCAGGCGAACGCGTAGTCCGTCTGCCCCGCGTTGCCGGTCACGGCCACCATCGACGAGAGCAGCACGAACAGGTCGAGCGCCTCGCCGGCGAGCGCCTCGTCGAGGAGCAGCGTTCCCCGCACCTTCGGGGCGAGCACGTCGTCGATCATCGCCTGCGTCTTGCGCACGACGAGGGCGTCGCGGAGGACGCCCGCCCCGTGGATCACGCCGTCGATCGCGCCGAAGCGGGCGCGCGCCTCGCGCGCGAGCCGGTGTGCCGACGCGCGATCGGCGACGTCCGCGTGGACGTGGAGGACCTCGGCCCCCCACGCCTCCAGGCGCTGAATCCACCGACGCTGCTCGTCGCCGAGCGCAGCGCGCCCCGCCAGCACGAGCCGCGCGCGCCACCCTCGGGCGAGGTGCTCGGCGAAGATCCGGCCGAGCCCGCCGAGCCCGCCGGTGAGCAGGTAGACCCCGCGCTGCCGCAAGGGGAGCGCCGCCGCCGACGCGTCCCCGGCGAGCTCCCGCAGGCGCCGGACGTGCCTCCGCCCGCCCTCGTAGCGGACCTCGATGTCGTCCGCCGCCGCGAGCGCGAGCTCCTGCCGCGCGGCGTCGGCCCAGGCCGACGGCGGCGCTCCGCCCGCGCCGTCGCTCGCGACGCCGACGGCGCGGAACGCGAGCCGGGGGTCCTCGATGCGCAGGGCCCGGAGGAGGGCGCCGACCGCGTCGTAGGTCGGGTGCGGGGCGGACACGCCCGTCGCGTGGAGATAGAGGAGCGGGACCTGCGCAGCGGGGCGGCGCGCGGTGAGCGCCTTCGCCAGGTGGATCAGCGAGATCACGCCCTCCGCCAGCGCGGCGTCGACCGACGCGAGGTCGACCGCGAACAGGCTGCGGGACAGCGCGTGAACGATGCCCGCGAGCGCGATCCCGGCCGCGTCCAGCGCCCCGAGCAGCCGCTCGTAGTCCTCGTAGCGGCGGAGGTCGATCCGGTACGTGCGTGCATCGAGCACCGCGAAGCTGTCCCCCGGCGTGACGAGCACGGGGAGCCCTGCCACCGCGTCGCCCTGCGCGAGCGCCTCGCGCAGCCCGCCGGACGCGTCGAAGACGAGGAGCGGAGAGAGCCGCGCGGCGTGCGCTCCACGCGCGCGCTCCGCCGGCTCCCACGCGGCCGTGCAGTAGAGCAGCGGCTCCTCGGCGGCTCCGCCGACGGGCGCGGCGCCCGCACTCGCAGCGTCGCCGCGCTGCGCCACGACCAGGCGTGCCGCCTCCTCCGCCGATAGCCGCCCCGCCTTCACCAGCTCGAGGACGGCATGGATGTCCGGGATTCGCTCTGTCGTCATAGTCCGCACCGGGTCGTGCTCTCCGCCCATCGCCATCGAAGGATCCATCGCCTTGTTTCGCCGAGCCCGTCCGGGAAGCGGCGGGCCGGGCGGCGCTCCGAGATCTCCGTCCCCGCGCTCATGCGGGCTTCGCGAGCTCGTCGAGGAGCCGGACCGCATCCGTCATCGGGATCGCGCTCTCCTGCACCTGGCGGAAGATCTGGACCAGCGCCGGATCCGCGATCGCCTCGGTCCGCGCCGCGCGAGGACCGGGCGCGCCGCCGGGCCTCGGCTGCGTCCGAGCGGCGTATCCTCGGACGGCGACGAGCGGGCGCCCCGCGTCGTCGGCGACGAGCACGTCGAACGTGCTGACGCCGCCGCCCGAGCGTCCCGGCGTGACATGGGCGTAGCGAGCCCGGGAGAGCGGGTCGAAGATGCGCAGCTCCTCCACGAGGAAGGGCAGCACCCGCACGTCCGCCGGGGTCTCTGGCCCGAGGAGCCACGAGGCCGCCTGGAGCGCGCCGTCGAGCGGGCTCGGATGCAGCACGTAGCCGCCGTCGCTGCCGTCGCCCGCGTCGGGCAGCCGCAGGCGTGCGAGGACCTCTCCTTCCCCGCGGTGGAGCGCCTCGATCACGCGGAACGTGGGCCCGTAGTCGAGACCGCGCGCGCGGAGGGACGCGTAGCACGCGGTCCCCTCGATCGGCGCGCCGCAGCGCCGCTCGATGCGCGCGGCGTCGATCGCGCCTGGCGGCGTCGCGGCGCGGCCTGCGCCAGAGAAGACCACCACCCCGCCCGCGTGCTTCGAGCGCCGCCCGTCCTCGTCCGCGGTCCACACCTCGAACTCGGCCTGCTCGGCGCTCGGGTAGAGCGACACCTGGAGCGCCCGCGGGGCGCCCGCGAGTGCAACGACGCTCGACCAGACGACGTCGCGGAGCGCCTCCACGCGCCGGCCCGCCGACAACTCGCCCGCCGCGCGCGCCACCTCGAGGGCGATCACCCCGGGGAGCACCGGGCGCCCCTCCACCACGTGATCGCGCACGTGCGGATCGCCCGCGGAGAGCTCGGTCGTGAAGCGCTGCTCTTCGAAGGTCGACGTGTTCTCGTCGATGAGCGGGTGAAGCCTCGCCCGGCGCGCCGGCACGCGCGGCCGCGCTCCCCCGTCGGCGGACGCGAACCAGTAGCGCTCGCCAGCGAACGGGTACGTCGGCGCGGGCAGCCGGCGGTGGTCCTCCCCTTCGTGGAGCGCGCTCCACTCCAGGTCTTGCCCCTGGGCATAGAGCTCGGCGAGCTGCTCGAGGCGCGCGCGGCGCTGCGACGCCTCGAGGCCGGGCTCCGCGAGCTCCGCGAGCAGGCGCCTGCCCTGCTCCTGCGCGGCGCGCGACCTCCCGGCGGAGGGCTGCGCCGGCGGCGCCGCGGCGCCGGCCTGGAGCAGGCTCCGCGTCGCGCGCAGGAGATCCTCCGCGTCGCGCGCGACGATCGCGGTCCTCACCGGGAAGTGGGTGCGGCCGGCTTGCAGCGTGAAGGCGACGTCGCGGAGGCGCGGCGCGGGATCGGTCCGGTCGAGCCACGCGGCGAGGTCCTGGAGCTTGCGCTGCAGGGCGTCCTGCGTCTTGGCGGAGAGCGGGATCAGGTACCAGGGCTTGCGGTCGGCGGCGCGCGCGCCGGACGGCGCCGCGTGCTCCTCGACCACGACGTGGGCGTTCGTCCCGCTGAAGCCGAAGGAGCTCACCGCGGCCCGCCTCGGCACCGAAGGCCCGGGGCTCCAGGGCTTGAGCTCGGTGTTGACGTAGAATGGGCTGTCACGGAAGCCGATGAGCTCGTTCTCTTGGTCCAGGTTCAGCGAGGGGACGAGCTGCTCGTGCTGCATGCAGAGCAGCACCTTGATGACGCCCACCACGCCGGCCGCGGTCAGCGTGTGACCGACGTTGGTCTTCACCGAGCCGATCGCGCAGTACTGGCGCCTGTCCGTGTACGGGCGGAAAGCCTCCGTGAGCGCCTGGATCTCGATCGGATCCCCGAGCTTTGTCCCCGTGCCGTGCGCCTCGACATAGGTGATGGTCGACGGATCGATCCCGAAGCGATCATAGACGTCGCGCTCGAGCGCCGCCTGCGACGGGGCGCTCGGCGCCGTGATCCCGTTGGTCTTGCCGTCCTGGTTGATCCCCGAGCCGCGGATGACGCCGTAGACGTGATCGCCGTCGCGCACGGCGGCCTCGAGCTCCTTCAGCACCAGAACAGCGACCGCCTCCCCTGGCACGAACCCGTCCGCCTTCTGGTCGAACGTCTTGCACTTGCCGTCGGGCGACAGCATGCTCCCGCCGCTCGCCATCACGTGGAAATCGGGCGTGGTGAGCACCTCGGCCCCGCCGACGAGCGCCATGTCGTACGTGCCATTGCAGATGCCCTCGCACGCGAGGTGGAGCGCCACGAGCGACGACGAGCAGGCGGTGTCGATCGGGACGCTCGGGCCCTTGAGGTTGAGCAGGTACGAGATCCTGGCCGACAGGATCGAGCTCGATGTCCCCATGAAGCTGTAGGGGCTCGGCGTGTTTCCGCTCTTGTCGAGGAAGCTCCGGTAATCGCCCGACGAGCAGCCCACGAAGACGGCGCACCGCTTCTCTTCGAGGCCCCCCTCCGAATAGCCGGCGTCCTCGATCGCCTTCCAGCTCTCTTCCAGGAAGAGGCGCTGGCGAGGATCCATGAGCTCCGCCTCCTTCGGTGAGATGTTGAAGAAGAGCGAGTCGAAGCGATCGATCTCGGAGAGGAACCCGCCCCACTTGCTGTAGCTCTTTCCTTGAGCGCGCGGGCTCGGGTCGTAGAAGCCGGCGATGTCCCAGCGCTTCGCCTCCTCGACCGAGGCGACGCCGCGCGAGATGTTGTGCCAGAGCTCGTGCACGTCGCGCGCTCCGGGGAACCTCCCCGAGATACCGATGATTGCCGCCGTGCGCGGCCGGCCCTCCGGGGTGCGGGCGCTCAGGCGCTCCGGCGCCTCGCGGCCGGACACCGCCACGGCGGCTTCGACGGGCTCTACGCGCCGCGTCGGGCGGGCCTGCTCCACGCGCGAAGGCGGGGGCTCGGCGAAGAACTGGACCGCGTTCTCGGCGGCGCCGTTGCGACCCCCGTTGCGGGCCCCGTGCGGTGCCGGAGGGGGCGAAGCGGCGGCGGCCTCGTACCGCGGCGGCTCGGGCGGCTCGTCGGCGGGCTCGTGCCGCACAGGCTCGAGCTGGAGGGTCGCCCCGCTGGACGCGACGATGTGGGCCGCGAGCTTCCGCGCCGTCGCGTAGTTGAAGAGCTCGGTGCTCCGCAGATCGATGGACAGCCTCCGGTTCAGGCGCGCGGCGATGGCGACCGAGAGGATCGAGTCCACGCCCAGGTTCGTGTACGGCGTGCTCGAGTCGAGCTCGCTCCGGTCCACCTCGAGCTCCTCGGCGAGGACCTCGAGCACCAGCTCTTCCACGCGCTCGCGCACGTCGATCGCGGCCGCGGGGCGCGGCGCGCCGTTCTTCCGCGCCGGCGCCAGCTGCGCCGGGCCCACGGGCGGCCGGGCGGCCGGCGCCCGGGGCGTCATGGTCTCGGCCGGGATGGCCGCGTCGCGCCCGGCAGCGCGGACGCTCGACGCGGCGGCCGCCCCTGCGGAAGGCCGCGGCCGCCGGACCAGCCCGTCGCTCTCCGCGAGGAGCACGCTCTGGCCCAGCCCACGTCCGTCCCGCCCGATCTGGCCGAGCGTGACGCTCCGTTCGAGCCCCTCCTCTGCGAGGAGCCGGCGCCAGCCGGCGGCGTCAAGCAGCGGGGACCCGGGCAGCCGCACGTCCCCGTCCTCGAACAGCCACCAGCCGTCGAGCAGCCCGAAGGTGAGCGTCGTGAAGCGCTGCACGACGGTCACCTCGTTCAGGATCATCCACCCGTTCGTCCGCAGGAGCGTCTTCGCCCGGGCGAGCGTGTCGGCGATCCGGCGGGTGGCGTGCAGCACGTTGGTCGCGATGACGATGTCCACGCTCCCGGGCGGATATCCCTGCTTCTCGACGTCGCCTTCGATGTCGAGGACGCTGAACTCCATGCCGGGGTTGCTCGACCCGAACTGCCGCTGCCCGTGCTTGACGAAGCCCGCGGAGACGTCCGTGTACACGTACTCGAAGCGGCCCGCGTGGCTGCAGATCGCGTCGAGCACGAGGGCCGTGGTGCCGCCGGTTCCGGCGCCGATCTCGAGGATCCTCGTCTTCCGGCCGGGAGGCAGGGCCGCGGCTGCGGCCTCGAGGTGCGCGCGCACCGCCGAGGCCACAAGGCCGTTGTAGTAGTCCGACGTCGTGTTCCCGTTGTAGATGCGCCCGACCTTCTCCATGGAGGAGCCGGGGAACACGACGTCCGTCGCGGCGACGCGCCCCTGCAGGACGTCCGGGTACCGTTCGAGGCAGGTCCAGAGGAGGTCGACGTGCCCCGCCTTCTCCGGGAAGTGCGTGGCGATGCGCTGCCGCTCCGCCGCGAGCGCCGCCGCGTCGCCCTGCGCTCCCCGCGCGTCGAGCAAGGGCGCCCCGACGACCGTCGCCCCGTCCAGCCGGACCAGCCCCGCGGTCGCGAGGATCTCCAAGAGCTCGCCGTAGAGGCGCGCGTGCCGCGGCGCGATCTGCAGCCTCCGCGCGAGCTCGTCCCGGTCGTGGCGCTCGCCGGCGCGCAGGGGCACTCCCATCCCGCCGAAGGCGGCGAGCAGCAGGCGCTCGCCGAAGCGCTCGACCGCATCGAAGGCGTCCAGCGACCGCTCGAAGACCTCGGACGGCAGATCGACCGCGCGCGCCGCCGGCGCGGCGCGATCGAGCAGCGACGGCGCCTCGGCGTACGCGACCACCTCCTCGCGCAGGTCGATCCCGAGCGCCGAGAGCGCCTCGTCGGACGCGCGGACAACGGCCACCTGACTCAGGCGACCGCGCAGCACGGCGCGCACCGCGGCGACCCCGTCCTCAGGAGCGAGCGACTGGACCCCCTGGCTCGCCATCCGCCGCCGGTGCTCCTCGGTCGCGACGACCCCCACGGTCCCCCAGTAGCCCCAGTGGATGATCTTCACCGGGTAGGGGCGCGCCCGCCCGAGGTGCCTCGCGAACGCGTCCTCGAAGGTGCCGGCCGCCGCGTAGTTGCTCTGCCCGGCGTTGCCGCTGAACGACTGGACGGAGGAGAAGAACAGCGCGAAATCGAGCGGCTCGCTCCCGAGCGCCTGAAAGAGGGCCGCGCTGCCGCGGACCTTGGGCGCGAGCGCCGCGCGGAACGTGGCTTCGTCCATGTTCTCGAGGAGCCGATCGCGGAGCACGAGCGCCGAGTGGATCGCCCCGTGGATGGCGCCGAACCGCTGCCTCGCGGCCTGCACGGCGCCGCGTATGCCGGCCGCGTCGGCCACGTCGGCCTGCACGTAGAGCACCTCGCCGCCGGCCCGCTCGATCCGCGCGATCCTGTCGCGCTGCTCGGGGCCGAGCGCGCTGCGCCCCACCAGCACGAGGCGCGCGTCGACCGCCGTCGCGAGGTGCAGGGCGATCTCGAGCCCGATCCCGCCGGCCCCGCCGACGATCAGGTAGACCCCGCGCGCCCTGAGCGGCACCTGCCCGTCGGGCGGCATGACCACGGGGCGGAGCACCCGTGCGTGGCGCTTCCCCTCGCGCACGGCGACCTCGGCCCCCCCGGCGTCTCCGGGCTCGTCGACGATCGCGGCGACGACGTCCGGTCGCCCGATCTCATCGCTGCTCACGTCGACGCAGCCCACCGACCAGCCAGGGTGCTCCTTCGCGATCGATCGCGTGAGCCCGTGCACCCCTGCCGCGAGCGGCCTCACGACGTCCCCGGCGCGGAGATCTGCCACGTCGCTCGTGACGACCGTGAGCGCGAGCGGCGCGGCGGCCCACCCGCGGCGGCGCAGCGCCTTCACCAGGCGGAACAGCGACAGGACCCCGCGCTCCTCGGCCGCCTCGATCGCGTCGAGGTCCTCGAGGGGAGCCTCGCGCGGCTCCACGCCGAGGAAATAGAGCCGGTCCGGCGCCGGGAGCCGCTCGACGCACGCCGCCAGCGCCAAGGGATCCGTGACGCGGACCTCCCAGGCGTGCGCCGAAAGCTGGCGGTCCTCCGCGCCGAGCCGCACGAGGAAGACCTCGTCGGCGCCGTGCGCCGCCGCCAGCGCCGACGCGAGCCCGGCGTCCTCGCCGGGATGCACGATGACGACGCGGCGGCGGTCGGCCCTGGCCGCGCGGCCGGCGCGCTCGCCGCCCGCGATCGGCGCGTACCTCCAGCCGGGGAGGAAATAGAGCGGCGGCGCCTGCGTGCGCCCTTCCCGCATCGTGACGTCGTGTAGACGCGCGCAGACCCGCCCCTGGCCGTCCACGATCGTGGCGCTGAACCGGAGCTCGCCCGTCGACTCGACATGGACGTGCCCGCCCTCCCTGAAGGGGCGGAGGAGCTCGATCCGCTCGACGGCGAACGGCAGGAGCGGCGCGGCGCCGCGGCCGGCCCCCACGATCGTCAGTGCCCCCATGAGCTGCAGCGCGGCGTCGAGGATGCCCGGCGGGATGACCTGGCGTGCCCCTTCGGCGGCGTGCTCGGGCGGGACGCGCACCTCGGCGACGGCCTCGGCGTCGCCCAGCCAGGCCTGCTGGAGCGTGCGGAAGTAGCCGCCGAGGGCCACGCCCGTCCTGGCGAACGCGTCGTAGAGCTCCGCGTGGCCCACGGCCCGCCGGCATCGCTGCCGGATTGCGTCCACGAGCGCGCGCGGCCCCTCGTCGCGCGCGTCCCCTGGCGCGCCGAGCGGCCGCAGCGCGCCCGTCGAATGCACCACGACCGCGCCGCCTTCGTCATCGGCCACGGTCTGGACCTCGAACCGGAGCACGCCGTCCTCCTCGGTGAGCCGCACGCGCGCGTCCCGCGTCTCGCCGTCGACGAGGAGGGGGCGCAGCCACACCACCCGCGAGATCTCCACGCCGTCCGCCTGGCTCGACTGCGAGACCGCGGCCGCGACCATGGCGATCTGACCGACGCCTGGGAAGACGAGCTTACCGCTGACCTTGTGATCCCCGACGATGGCGTCGCTCGCGCGCAGCGTCTTCCGGAAGAACACCCCCTGCCCCGCGCTGCTGCCGACGTCGATGCCGTCGAGGAACGGGTGCGTGGCGCGCTGGAGCGCCTCGTAGCGCGACCCGGATTTCGGGACCCAGAACCGGTCGCGCGCGAACGGGTAGGTCGGCAGCGGGATCCGCCGCGGCGTGGGGCCCGGATGGACGAGCCTCCAGTCGACCTCGACGCCCGACACCCACAGGCGGGCGAGCTTGGCGAGGCGGCGGTTGCGGACGAGCGTCCGGAGGAACTCTTCCCCCTCGCCGCCGTCGAGCAGGACATCGAGCTGACCTCCGGATCTCGCCGCGTTGCCGCGGTGGAGATCGTCGATCTCCGTCCTGCCCTCGCCGAACGCCCGCAGCTTGTCGACGAGCTCCTGCGCGCTGCTCGCGACGACGGCGAGCCGCTCGTCCATCGCCTCGCGCCCGACCTGAAGGGTATAGGCGACGTCCGGCAGGCGCGCTCGCTCGCCGGCCAGCGCCGCCGATCGAGAGCGCTTGCCGCCCCGATGGCGCTCGATCAGCCGCGGCGCGTCCGCCTGCCAGAGCCGACGGGCGAGGGACTCGGCGCTCGGGTGATCGACGAGCGCCGAGAGATCGAGCGAGACACCGTAAGCAGCGTTCACCCGCTTCGCGAGCTCCGTCAGGCGCACGACGTCGAAGCCGAGGTCGGTGAACGCCTGGTCCGGGGACACGTCGGCCCCGCCGAGCTCGCCGATCTGCGACATGATCGCCAGGAGATCCTGCGTGACGAGCGGCAGGAGGTCCTCGTCGGACGCCGCGGCCGGAGCGGGCGCCGCCTCCGGCGGGTCGCCCGGCGCCGGGTCGAGGTGATCGGCCAGCAGCGCCGCGTATGCCCTGAGCCGCTCCTCGTTCTTCGCCGACAGCGGCACCAGCCACGGCCCCGTCTCCTCGACGCGTGGCCTCGGATCGATGAGCTCCTCGAGCACGAGGTGGCCATTGACGCCGCCGAAGCCGAACGAGCTGACGCCGGCCCTCCGCGGGATCTCCCGCCCTGCGTCGTCGCGCAGCCGCTCCCAGGGCCTCGATCTGGTGACGAGATAGAAGGGCGTGTTGTCGAGCTGGATGAAGGGGTTCTGCGTCTCGAAGTTGATGTTCCCCGGGATCATCCCGTGCTTCATCGCGAGGATGACCTTGAAGATCCCGGAGATCGCCGCCGCGGGTTCCAGGTGTCCGATGTTGGATTTCACAGAGCCGATACCGCAATATGGCTCTTTGGGGATTGGCTTGCCGCTCTGCCGGAACCCCTCCTTGAACGCCTTCTTGAGCCCGTTCACCTCGATTGGATCACCGAGGCTCGTGCCCGTGCCGTGCGCCTCTACGTACGAGATCGTCGACGGGTCGAGCCCCGCCTCTCCGAGCGCGCTGAGGATCAGCTCGGCCTGGGCGTTCGGGTTGGGCGCCGTCATCGTGTTCACACGCCCGCCATGGTTGACGGCGCTCCCGCGGATGATCGCGTGGATGTTGTCGCCGTCGCTCAGGGCCTTTGCGAGCGGCTTGAGCAGCAGTGCGCCGCCCCCCTCCGAGCGGACGTACCCGTTCGCCCGAGCGTCGAACGTCTTGCACCGGCCGTCGAGGCTGAGCATCGACGCCTTGCTGAAGGACACGTAGACCATCGGGTGCAGGAGGAGGTTGATCCCGCCCGCGATCGCGACGTCGCAGCTGCCGGACCAGATCGCCTCACTCGCCTGCCGGATGGCGACCAGGGAGCTCGAGCACGCCGTGTCGACAGGGACGCTCGGGCCATGGAAGTTCATCAGGAACGAGACGCGGTTCGCCAGGATGGAGTGGAACATCCCGGTCGTCGTGTAGGCCTCGATGTCGACGCCGCTGTCCCGCAAGAGCTCGGCGTAGTCGAGGAGCGACACGCCCGCGAAGACGCCCACCCGGCGCCTGGCGAGCTCCGAGGCGCGGTAGCCGGCGTCCTCGATCGTCTTCCAGACGATCTCGAGGAAGACCCGCTGCTGGGGGTCCATGAACTCGGCCTCTCGACGCGAGACGCCGAAGAACCTGGCGTCGAACTTGTCGGCGTCCCTGACGAAGCCGCCCCATTTGATGTTGGTCTTGTTGGGCTCCTTCGCGGGATCGCCGTACCAGGCCCTCCAGTCCCATCGGTCGGCCGGGATCTCGGAGATGAGATCATCACCCGCCGCGAGGTGCTTCCAGAAGGCGTCGAGGTCCTCGGACAGCGGCATGATGCCGCTCATGCCGATGATCGCGATGGGCTCCAGCGCGCCCGTCGCACCGCTCGCACCGCCGGCGACCATGGCCGTGCCGCGGGCGGGCTCGACCGGTGACGCGGCGCCGCTCGCCGCCGGCAGCTCGCCCGCCGCAGCGGCCCGCGGCGCGACGTCGACACGCGCCGGCGCGGACGCTGCGGCGGCGGCGGCGCGCTCGGGCCCGGGCCCCGCCGCGGCCGCGCGGTCCGGCAACGCGGCGCCATGGCGGCGCAGCACCGCGTCGCGGTGGTCCTCCAGGAGGTGCCGCGCGAAGGCGCCGAGCGTCGGGTACTCGAAGAACGACGCGGGCGTGACATCAACTCCGTACTTCCCGTTCACCAGGTTCGACAGCTCCATCAGCCCAACGGACTCGACGCCGTAGTCGGTGATGTTGCGGTCCACGTCGATGCGGCCCTCCGGGATCTTCAGCATTCCCGCGAAGATCCGGACCAGATCCTTCTGGAGGAGCGGAACGAGCGCGCCTTCGGCCCCGCGGTCCTCGCCCTCGCGGTCTCCGCCGGCCTCCGCGCGCGGCGCCGCGGGCGGGCTCGCGTGGAGCTCGTCGCGCGGCGCCTCGAGGTGCGCCCCGTCGCCCGGCACGAGCGACGCGCGGATGCGGTCGGCGTCGCCCGAGATGACCAGCAGGTGGCTCCCGGCGGAGCCGAGCGCCAGGTCGAACGCGCGCAGCCCCGACGCCGTGGACATGGCCCGCATGCCCCGCGCGCCGAGGAGCCGCTGCTCGACCTGGGCGTCGACGCGCATTCCCCCATCGCGCCAGAGCGGCCAGTTGATCGAGATCGTCTTGCCGGAGCGCTCCCCCCGCGCGCGCTGGCGCTCGCGGAGCTCGGCGAACACATCCAGGAACCGGTTGGCGTACGCATAGTCGCACTGACCGAGGTTCCCGAGGAGCGCCGTCGTCGACGAGAAGAGCGCGAAGAAGTCGAGCGGCTCGGTGCGCGTCGCCTCGTCGAGGAGCGTGGTCCCGAGCGTCTTCGGGGCGAGGACCGCCGCGACGTCCTCCGGCGTCTTGTTCCGGAGCAGCGCGTCCCGGAGGACGCCCGCCGCGTGGATGACGCCGTTCAGGCGCCCGAACCGGCGCTTCGCCGAGGCGACGGCCGCGTCGAGCTCCGCGCGCCGCGTGATGTCCGCCTGCTCGTAAACGATCTCCGCGCCGAGCGCCTGAAGCTCTGCGAGACGCGCCTGCCTGCCCGCATCGAGCGGTGAGCGCCCCACGAGCACGGCGCGCGCGCGCGCCGTCCGGGCGAGGTGCTCGGCCAGGATGAGCCCCAGGCCGCCGAGCCCGCCCGTCACCAGGTAGACGCCGCGCTCCCTCAGCGAGGCGCCACGGCCATTCCCCTCGAGCGAGGGGTCGATCTCCCGCAGGCGGAAGATCCACCGCTCCCCGGCCGCACGGCGGGCCTCCGCCGGCTCCGGGTCGCTCGCCGACAGCTCGGACAGCACGTCGCGCGCCACCTTGTCCGCAGCCGGCTCCGTGGCCCCGCTGAGCTCGAGGGTCCCGAGGGTCACCTTCGAGCTCTCCGCGCGGAGCGATCGGGCGAAGCCGCTCACGGCGGCGAGCTCCGGAGCGCTCCCCTCCGGACCGGCGCGGTGGACGAAGAGCATGCGCAGCCGATCCGCGAGGCCATGCTGCAAGATCGCGCGCGAGAGGTGCAGCACCGAGTGGAAGCCCCGGGCGAGGCGCTCCTCGGGCGTCGCGAGCTCGCCGCCACTGGCGCAGACGAGGTGGACGATCGCGCTCGGTGGCGGCCCGTCCTCCATCAGCGCCGAGACGAGCGCGCGGTAGTCCTCCGGGGCGTCCAGGCGGAGGGAGAATGCGTCGTCGCCGGCGCGCCCGAAGCGGCGATCCGGTGTCACGAGGAGGACCCGCGCCCGGACCCCCTGCTCGCGCAGCTGAGCGCGGAGCGCGTCGCGGACGCTCGCCCCGGCGTCGAGCAGCACGATGGCGCCGTCGCGCGGGGAGCGCGCGCCGCTCGACCCGAGGCTCGCCCGCTCCCACGCGCCCCGGAAATAGAGCGTCTGCGGCGCCCCGTCGGCCGCGCTCGCGGCCACCGCTGGCGGCGCCGGCTGGCGGAGCGCCTGCGGCCCCGGGCTCGCCTCGCTCGCGACCGGCTCCGCGCTCCGGGTCGACGGCTGGAGCGGCCTCGACAAGAAGCGCTTTATCTTCACGAAGACGCGCCCCGTGTCGTCGACGAGGGAGACGTCGTACCTCCGGACCGGCGATCGCTGCGCGCCGTCGTCGTCGAGAAGCCGGATATAGGCGTAGCACGACGACGGAGGCCGGCCGAGGAGCTCGAACTCGCCGACGCTGAACGGGATGTGGATGACCTCCTGCGCGCCCCCGAGCCCCGCGATGGCGGTCACCTGCTGGGCGCCGTCCGCCATCGCGGGGTGCAGCAGGTAGCGCTCGAATTCGCCCTGGAGGTGGGCGGGCAGCTCGAGCCGAGAGATCGCCTCCCGCTCGCCCGCGTGGATCTCGAGGTTCGACTGGAAGCTCGGGCCGAGGTGCAGGCCGATGCGGTCCAGGAGCGCATAGGCCTCCCTGGCCCCGAGCCGCCTCGCGTCGCAGCGGCCGCGGACGGCGTCGAGGTCGATCCGCTCGATCGGCGCCGGCGCGTCCGCCGCGGCGTAGATGAGCTTGCCCTGCGCGTGCGCGAGCCGCTGCCCCGACCGCAGGCTGTAGACCTCGAAATCGACCGCCTCGTCGCGGCCCGGCTGGAGGCGGACGTGGACCTCCTCCGGCTCGTCGGCGACCTTGATCGGGCTCGTGAAGACGACGTTGCGGACGCAGCGCACCGGGCGCTGGCCCGCGAGCTCGCCCGCGGCCCGCGCCATCTCCACGATGGCCACGCCCGGCAGGATGAGATCGTCGCCGACGAGGTGGTCGCGCAGGAAGAACTCCCGGCTGGAGAGGCGCTTCGAGAAGCGGATCTCGCTCAGCGTCGAGCGGTTCTCGTCGACGAGCGGGTGGAGCGCCGCCCGCGGCGCGGGCGCGACCTCGGGCTCCTCGCAGAGCACCTGCCTGTCGTGGATCCACGCCCGGTCCCGCAGGAAGGGGTAGGTCGGCAGCGAGACCCTCCTGTGGCCGCGGCGCTGCGGCAGGCGCTGCCAGTCCACCTCGGCGCCCTGCACCCAGGCCGTCATGAGCTCCTCGATGCGGCCCTCACGGACCTGCTGCTCGACGGCGGCGGCGCGCTCGCGCAGCCCGGCGAGGTGGCCGCGCGTCCTGCTCGCCGCGCCGCGCGCCGCGCGCTCCGGCACGCCCGGCGAGCGCACGAACGCCTCGAGCGTCTCGACGAGCTCGGTGACGCTCGTCGCGAGGACGGCGAGGCGCTCCTCCAGCGCTCGGCGGCCGACCTGCAGCGTGTGGGCGATGTTCCCGAGGCTGTACCTGGTCCCCGGGCCCGCCTCGGACGCGGCGATCCGCTTCTTCAGGAACGACAGCAGCCGCTGCGCGTACATGCGTAATCGCTCCTCGCTCTTCGCCGAGAGCACGACGAGGTGCCGCCCCTCGGGGGCCGATCCGATCTCCGGCGGGGGAGAGAACTCCTCGACGATCACGTGCGCGTTCGAGCCGCCCGCGCCGAAGGAGCTGACGCACGCCCGGCGCGGCTGCTCGCCCCCGTGAAGGGTGAGCCGCCGCCACGGCGACAGCTCGCGCTGAACGCGGAACGGCGTCTCCGAGAAGTCGATGCTCGGGTTGAGCTGCTCGGCGTGCAGTGAGGGCACGAGTGAGCCGTGCCGCATCTGCAGCAGGACCTTCGTGAGCCCCGCGATCCCCGCGGCCGACTCGAGGTGCCCGATGTTCGTCTTGATGGACCCGAGCGCGCAGAACCCCGAGCGATCCGTGTGCTCGCGGAACGCCTTCGTCAGCCCGGCGACCTCGATCGGGTCGCCCAGCGCCGTGCCGGTGCCGTGCGCCTCGACGTACCCGATCGTCGCCGGGTCAACGCCGGCGCGCTCGAGCGCCTCGAGGATGAGCTTTGCCTGAGCGTTTGGGCTGGGGACGGTATAGCCGTTCGTCCTGCCGCCGTGGTTGCTGGCGGTGCCCTTCACGATGGCGCAGATCGGGTCGCCGTCGGCGAGGGCGTCGCTCAGCCGCTTGAGCAGCACGGCGCCGGCGCCCTCGCCCGGCACGAACCCGTCTGCCTTGTCCCCGAACGTCCGGCACCGGCCGTTCGGCGACAGCATTCTCTGCTGGCACATCCAGAGATACTTGGAGGGGTGGAGCGTCAGGTTCACCCCGCCGGCCACCGCCATCGCGCACTCGCGGCGGCGCAGGCTCTCGCACGCGAGGTGGAGCGCGGTCAGCGACGACGCGCACGCCGTGTCCACCGGCATGCTCGGACCGTGCAGATCGAGGACGTACGAGACGCGGTTGGCGATCGACCACGGCATCGACGTCGGGATGGCGTGGTTGCCCGCGCGCCGCTCGCCAGGGCCCAGCAGCAGGTACGTGTTCGTCGTCACCCCGACGAAGATGCCGACGTCGCCGCCCCGGCGCCGCGCCACGACGTCGCGCAGTTGCTCGCCGGTGTAGCCGGCGTCCTCGAGGGTCGACCACGCGATCTCCAGGAAGACGCGCTCCTGCGGGTCCAGCACATCGGCCTCCCGCGGCGAGATGCCGAAGAACAGCGGGTCGAACTTGTCCACGTCCCGGAGGAAGCCGCCCCACTTGCCGTAAATCTTGCCTTTGCTCGCCTGGTCGGGATCCGGGTCGTGGTACTTCCTGTAGTCCCATCGATCGCCGGGCACCTCGGAGATGCAATCCCGGCCCGAGCGCAGGTTTTCCCAGAGCTGTTCCAGGTCGTCCGCCTCGGGATATCGGCCCGCGACCCCGATGATCGCGATGTCCTCGTCGGCCGCGCCGCCCATCTCGGCGAGGTCTCTGGCGCGCTGGGCGGGTCTGGACGGCTGGCCTCCGACCGCGCTCGCCCCGGTCGCGCTCGCCGCGGCCGCTGCAGGCCGGTCGCGCTGCTGCGCGTCCTCTGCGAGGAACTTCGCCGCCAGCGCGGCCGCGTGGGTCTTCACGAAGTACGCGGTGAGCTCGGCGACGTTGCGGGTCTCGAAGAGCACGGTCTTCGACGTCGACCCGAGGACCTTCGCCACCCGGTCGTTGAAGTGGTGCACGAGGACGGAGTCGACGCCGTATACGGCGAAGCTCGTCTGGGGATCGATGTCCTCGGGCTGGAGCTGGAGCTCTGCGGCCAGGATGCTCCTGAGGAGCTGCTCGGTCCTGCGGTGCAGCTCCTCCGCGTCGAGGACCTCGGGCGTGGCCGCCGGCGCCGGAGCGCGCGCGGCCGCCCCCTCGACGACGCGGCCCAGCCCGAGGAACGCGCTCGCCTTGTCCCGGTCTCCCCGCGCGGCGAGGCAGTGGGCCGTGTCCACCCGGGATGTCACGGCATCCCAGAGCTTCATCCCCTCGGCGAGCGACAGCAGCTCGAGCCCCGTCTGCTTCTCGTAAACTTGGAGGTCCTTGTCCGAGAGGTGCATTCCGCCGTCGCGCCAGAGCGGCCAGTTGATGGAGAGCGTCCGGCCAGCGCGGAGTCCGGCGGCGCGCAGCGCTTCGCGCCGCGCAGCGAAGTGATCCAGGAAGGCGTTGGCATAAGCGTAATCGGTGACCCCCTCGAACGCGGCGATGGCTGTGATGGAGGAGAAGAGCACGAAGAAGTCGAGCCGCTCGGAGGCCAGCGCCTCGTCGAGGTGAATGGTCCCATGCACCTTGGGGGCCACGATCGCCTCGACGTCCGCGACCTCCTTGCGGGCGAAGTAGGCGGGCCGGAAGACGCCGGCCGCGTGGACCACGCCGTCGATGCCCCCGAAGCGCGCCTTCGCCGAGGCGATGACCCCATCGACGTCGTCGCGGCGCGCCACGTCCGCGCGCACGTAGAGGACATCGGCGCCGAGCGCTCTCAGCGCGTCGAGCCGCGCCCGTTTGCCCGCGTCGAGCTCGGCGCGCCCGACGAGCACGAAGTTCACCGGGCAGCGCCGCGCAATGTGCATCGCGACCGCATGGCCGAGCTCGCCCGCGCCCCCCGTGATCAAGTACACGCCTCCAGGTCGCGGCGCGATCGGCGCGGCCACCGGGGGCGCGCCCTCGAGCGCGAGCTCGCGCAGCCTCCGCACATAGCGCCGGCCGCCCTCCCAGCGGATCTCAGCGCCCGTTGGCTCACGGGTGCACAGCTCCCGGAGCACGCTGTCCCACTGCGCCGCCGTGGCCGCGGACGTGCCCCCGTCGGCGCCCTGGAGCCCCAGCGTCGTGCAGACCAGCCGGTCCGTCTCGGCCTCGAGCGCCCTCGCGAACGCGCCGACCGCCGCGTGCTGCGGCAGCCCCTCGGCGCCTCCGACCGCCACATGAAAGAGCCTGGTCTGCGCGGTGCGCGCATGCGCGAGCACCGCGCGCCCGAGGTGGAACAGCGCGAAGAACCCGCGCTCGAGCTGGCCCCGGAGCGCCTCGCTCCGGGTCGGGAACGCCGACTCCGACCACCAGTGCACGATGTCGCCGGGCAGGTCGCCGCGGTTCGCGAGCTCCTGGATGAGGCGGACGTAGTGGTTCGGATCCCCCGGATCGATCTCGAAGGTGAGGCGGTCGATCTCCCGGTAGCCCTCGCCCGGCTTCACGAGGACGATGCCGGCCCCGGCCGCCGCGCTGTGCCGCAGCGCCGCGGCCCGGGCCTCCTCCCCGCTGGCGAGCAAGAGCAGCGGCTCGATGCGGTGTCTGTCCGGCGAGATCGCGACGAGCGGATGCTCCTCCCAGACGCTGGAGCAGGAGACGGCGACCGGCTCTCTCGCGCTCGAGGGCTCGGCCGGCAGCGCGCGGCTCGGCTCGGCGGGGATCCAGAAAGAGCTACGCTCGAACGCGCAGACGGGCAGCGGCACCCTGTCGAACGTGCCTTCCGGGAGCAATTCGCCCCAGGCGATGTCCGCGCCGCCGAGCCACAGGCGGAGCGCCGCGTGCTCGACGGGCTGGTCGAGGTCCACCACGACGTCCGCCATGTCCTGCCCCGGCGTCGCCCCGACAGAGGCCCCCAGCACGAGCTGCGCCCTCCCCTTCACGGCGGCGGCTTGGTCCCCGCCCACCGCGAAAGCGTCGCGCAGCCACCTCGCCGTGTCCTCGATCTCCGGCACCGACGCGCGGCGACGCGCGAGCTCTGGATAGACGCCGTCCGGCGAGAGATGGTGCTGGCGGCGCGCGAGCTCTGCCGCAATGGCAGGGAGGTTCGGCGTCTCCTCCGCGAGCAGCGCCACCGCCGACTCGGATGGCATGACGCCATCGATGACGAGCTCGACCATCTCCGCCATCCCGGGCCCGAGCCCGGCGGTCGAGCGGGTGAGCCCCCATTTCCGGCTCAGCCTGCCGTAGGCGCTCGTGACGATCACGAGCAGCAGAGCCCGCTGCCGTGCGGCGCGCTCCGACGCGTCCGTGAGCAGGAGATCGTCATCCAGCAGCCGCTCGATCGGCTGCGCGCGCTCGCCGAGCGCGCGACTCCAATCGCTCAGGAAGCCGCGGTACGTGGGCTGCGAGCGGCTCAGCGTCCGGGCCTTGCGGACATGCGTTGAGACCTCCTCGCTCGCGCCGGGTAGCTCCGCCACCAGGTAACGCAGGTAGGCCGCGTCAAACCGGACGGGCATCAGCGTCTGGCCCGCGGCGGGGTCGAAGAACGGGATCCTGGGCCGGGTCAGCGCGATCTCCGACGCAGGCTTGCGCCCGCGCAGCACCGCGACCGCGTCCTCGAGGCGCGCCATGCCGCTCACGGTCAGACCGAGCCAGAGCCCTTCCCGGCCGGCGGAGACGACCTCGGGGGAGAAGCCGAGCTCGAGCAGGTAGGACGCGTACGCATGACCGGCGGCCAGCCAACACACCGCGCGATCGCCCTCGGGCCAAGCGGTGTCCAGGAGCCGCTCGGCGCCATCGCCGTCACCGGCGTCCACCGCCGCGATCGCCGCGGCCGCGCGCGCGACCTGCCGCTTGAGGCCGCCGTGGCGGCGGACAGCCGCGCGGAGCCCGGGGCCGGCGCCGCGCGGCGGGCCCCCGAACCGGAGCGCCCAGCGCGCCGGAGGGCGCGTCGCCGGCGACCGCGTCCACCCCTCGACCAGCGCCTCGACGTCCGCGGCGCTGGTCACCCAGCCGCCGGCGCGGATCGGGAGCGCCTCGCGCCCGGTCATCAGGGTCGCGCACACGTCCTCGAGCCGCAGCTCAGCGAACGCCCCGGAGCCGATCAGCCGCCGCCACGACGCGACGAGCCGCTCGAGCGCGCCGGGCGACCTCGCCGAGAGCGCGAACGGCCATCCCGCCCGGCCGTCCTGCGGCTCGGGCGCGGGCGGCGCCGCGTGCGACTCCAGCAGCACGTGCGAGCTCACCCCGCCGAAGCCGAAGGAGCTCACCCCGGCCCGGAGCGGCAGGCCCGGCGCCTTGCTCCGCCAGGGCTCGACCTCCGTGGCGACCATGAACGGCGAATCATCGAAATCGATCATCGGGTTCGACTCGCTCAGGTTCAGGCTCGGCGGGATCTGCCGGTGGCTCATCATCTTGACCACCTTGATCACGCCGGCGATGCCCGCGGCGGCGTCGAGGTGACCGATGTTGGTCTTCACCGAACCGATGCGGCAGTAGCGGCGCTCGGCGGTGGTGCCCTTGAACGCCTGATTCAGCGCCTCGAGCTCGATGGGATCGCCGAGCGAGGTGCCGGTGCCGTGCGCCTCGACGTAGGTCACCGTATCGCCGGCGAACCCGGCCTCGCGGCAGGCCTCGAGCAGGACCTCGCGCTGCGCCTCGACCGACGGCGCCGTCAGCGACGGCGAGCTGCCGACGTGATTGACCGCGGTGCCCTTGATGACCGCGTGGATATGGTTCTTCGCCCGGATGGCATCCGGGAGGCGCTGGAGGAGCAGAACGCCGACCCCCTCGCCAGGGACATAGCCGTTCGCGTCCTTGTCAAACGTCCTGCATCGCCCGTTTGGGCTGAAGAAGCGTGATTTCGAGAAGGAGACATACTTGAATGGATGGAGGTGGAGGTTCACCGCGCCGACGAGGACATAGTCGGCGTCCCCGTGCTCCAGCGCACGCTTCGCCTGGTGGATGGCGACGACCGACGAGGCGCAGGCCGCGTCGATGAGCATGCTCGCCCCGCGCAGCCCGAACGTGTACGAGATGCGGTTGGCGAGGATGCAGCCGTAGTTGCCCTGCGCCGCGTAGCTGTCGACCACGACGCCCGGGGACGCCAGCTTGAGCTGGTAGTCCTGGTTCATCGTCGAGGCATAGACGGCCGTCCGCCTCGAGCGGAGCGTCGCGAGCGGCACGCCGGAGTCCTCGACGCACCGCCAGGCCTCTTCCAGCAGCAATCGCTGCTGCGGGTCCATGCTCATCGCCTCTCGCGGCGAGATCTGGAAGAAGACGTTGTCGAAGCGATCGACACCATCGAGCAGGCCGACCCACTTGCACGTGCTCTTGTTCGGCTCCGCGATGTCAGGCGAGTAGTGCTCGTCAAGGCTCCAGCGCTCGCTCGGAACCTCCTCGATGGAGCTCCTCCCCTGGAGCAGGTTCTCGAAGAACTGGTCGCAATCGTCGGCGTCCGGAAACCGTCCCGCGATACCGATGATGGCTATCCCCGGCGAGTCCATCGCCACGCCTTTCCACCGAACTTACCGTCCGGTACCGTCACGTACTGCCACCTCGCGAGCGCGCTCGCTCCGCTCACGAGCGCGGCTCGCTGCTCCCACCGAAGCGGCGGACGTGCTCGTCGAGGAGCTCCGCGGCCCCGGTCATCAGCCGCTCTGCGATATCGTCCGCGTGGCGGTATCTCCACGACTCCAGCGAAGACCCCCTCACCCAGTCGTTGAAGGCGCCGAGCGCCGGATCGCAGAGCACCTGGAAATCGACGCGCCGGTCCTCGTCGCCGCCCATCGCGAGGCGGTGACCCTGATCGAAATACCACCGGATGAGCAGCGCCATCTTATGCTTCGGGCTCCGCTCGGCGCGCTCGATCTCGTCGGGGCTGCGCGCACCGACCGTGGTCCTGACCTCGCTGTAGACCTCCCCGAAGCTCCGGCGGAAGAAACGCTCCTGGATCTGCTTCTTGGTCTTCTCACTCACCTCATCGAGCGACTCGTGGAGACAGTAGATCTGGTGCAGCTTCGCGGCCCGCGCCGGGAAGAAGAGCCCCTTCTTCAGCACCTGCACCCGCGCGCCGGTCTCGAGCAGGTCGCCCGAGGGCACGCTCTCGCTGTCCTGCACGCCCACCCGCTCGAGCATTCGCTTGACCGCCTCGCTCGTCCCGGCCTCGGCTGTGCACTGGTTGAGCGCGCCGCTCAGCACGAAGTCCGCGCCGGCGAAGAACGCGGCCGCGATCGCCGACGGGTGCCCCACGCCGGTCACCCCGACGCGGACGCGGCGCGTGCCTCCGAGCCTCGCCGCGATGTCGTCGCGGATGCGAAGGACGACGGGGAGCAACGCGTGCACCTCGACCCCCGAGCCCGGCTCCGGCTCGAGGCAGAGGTCGTCGGCGATAGCCACGCGGCGCGCGAGCTCCGCCTCCTCGCGACCGATCGCCCCGTCGGCGAGCAGGCGTTGGACGACATCATCGGGCGGCGGGCTGGCGAAGGCCTCAGCAAGCTCCGGGCGCAGCACGCGGACGAGCAGCCGGTTCCGCGGGACGGGGAGGCCATCGGCCCCTAGCGCGAGGCCCTTGAGGCGGTAGCGCACCAGCGCAGGGCTCACCTGGAAATAGCCCACGGCCTCCACGTTCCGCACGCCGTACCGGAGCAAGACGTCGACGATCTTCTCCTCCGCGGCCAGCGCGCTCGGGCTGCTGCTGATGCTGACGCCGTAGGGCCGCCCCGCGAGCTCGCGCTGCGCGCGCCCGACCAGGTCGTCCACGCGGGAGACATCGAGCCCCGCCGCGCCGATGTACCCGAGCAGGCCGGCGCGGCTCAGCTTCGCGACGAGGTCGACGGACGAGATCCCCCGCGGCAGCCCGCCCACGGCATAGGCGTATCTGACGCCGTAGTCGCGCCGGAAGGCCGCGTCGCCGAGCCACGCCGCCTCCATCTTCCTGGCGCGCGGCGCGGGCGGCGTCGCGCTCAGCGCGGGCGGCGTCGCGCTCAGCGCGGGCGGCGTCGCGCTCGGCGCGGGCGGCGCCGACGGCGGGCGCGGCGCCGCTGCCATGGCTGCCGCGGATGCGCCCGCAGATACACCGTTCGCACCGGACGACGCCGCAGGCCGCACGGCGCGGATCTTCTGGATCAACCGCGTCAGCACCTGGCCGGGACCGCACTCGATGAACTCGACCACGCCGCGTTCGAGCAGGAACTGGACCCCCTCGGTCCAGCGCACCGGCGATGTGAGCTGCTTCGAGAGGAGCTCCACTGCGCTCTCGGCCGTGTACAGGCCCACCCCCGCGTTCGACACGACGGGGATCTCCGGCCGGTTGAAGCGGAACATACGGAGATACGCCGCGAACTCTTCTGCGGCAGGCTCCATGTACCGCGAGTGGAACGCGTTGCTCACCGGCAGCAGGATGAACGACCGCGCGCCCCTCTTCTCGAGCGGCTCGCGCGCCCTCTCCAGCGCATCCTTCGGGCCCGAGATGACGATTTGATCGGGACTGTTGAAGTTGGCGACATCGATCGTGTGGAGGCCGCTCTGCAAGAGCTCCCGGCGAATATCGACCTCCCCGAGCCCGATCACGGCCGCCATCGCCCCTCCCTGCGACCGCGCCATGAGCTCGCCCCGTTTCTTCACGAGGCGGAGCCCGGTCTCGAAATCGAAGATCCCCGCGGCGGCGAGCGCGTTGTACTCGCCGAGGCTGTGCCCGGCGCAGAAGTCGGGCGCCCCTCCGGTCCGATCAAGCCATTTGAGGTACGCCATCGCGTTCACGACGTAGAGCGCAGGCTGCGTGTACTCCGTTTGCCCGAGGCGGCCCCCGTAGTTCGTGAGGCAGAGCTCGCGGATGGAGTAGCCGAGGATCGAGTCGGCCTTCGCAACGAGCTCCGGGAAGTCATCAAAGAGGTCGGCCCCCATCCCGGTCTTCTGCGAGCCCTGCCCAGGAAACACGACCGCCTTGTTGGATGTCTCCTTCATGCTGTGCCTCGTCGTGTATGCCGACTCGGTGCGTCGAGCGCAGTACTCTTTGAGCTTGTCCAGATTCTCGGCGTCACGAGCAAAGGACGTCACGAGCGGAAAGATCCGGCTCGCCGCCCCCTTGCTCAGGTTGTACTTGACGAAGTTGGCCATGGTCCCGGCCGGACCGACGTCCACGTAAACAACCTCTGGGCCGAGCTCTTCGGCCGCGGCCACCGCGGACCGCAGGCGGATCGGCCGCCGGACCATCTCCCAGAGGTAGTCGTCGCTGAGCTCCGTGACGACCTGGCCATGCAGGCACGATACGAGCGGGATCGACGGCCGCTGGAGCGTCTTCGTGCGCAGGTACGCGCGGAAGCCCGGCGCAGCGGAATCCATCATCGACGAATGGAAGGCGTACCGGGCAGGCAGCTCCTGGAACAGCACCCCCTTCGCGTGGAGCCAGTGCTTGATCTCGTGGAGCGCCTCTCGCTTCCCCGACACGACGAAGTGGGTCGAGAAGTTGATCCCCGCGAGTTCGCTGCTCTCGCGCAGGATCGGGCTCGCCTCATAGAGATCCGGGTCGTGGAGGATGGCCAGCATCCCGCCTTCGGGGCAATGCTCCCGGACGGCGTCGATCTGCTTGAAGATCGCCTCGAGGACATCGTCGACGGGGAGCGCTCCGGCTATCGCGCACGACGCGAATTCGCCCATGCTGGCGCCGAGCAGGTGAGTCGGCGTTACCCCCGCGTCCATCAGCACGCGCGCGAGCGCGAGCTCGATCATGAAGATCGCCGGGTGGCTGAATTCCAGATGGCCGCAATGCTCTCCGGCCTTTTGCCCCTCCCCGTAGATGTGCTCGAGGACCGAGTGGCCCCGCATCCGGCGCACGCGGTCATCGAGCTCGTGCATCAACCCCCGGAAATGATTGTCTTTCTCGAAGAGGTCCCTCCCCATCTGGTAGTACTGAGACCCCTGCCCCGAGAACATGAACACGACGGGGCGAGTGTCCGTACCCGCCGATCCGGAGAGCGAAAAACCAAGAGGCGCGTTCATCCACCCTCCGGAATCGAGGGCAGATCCACTCGACAGGCCATCGTGGGACTCCTGTTCACCGAGAGTCCATCCTCAGCACACCCACAGTGTACCCGAGACGAATGGACCTCCAACTAATAGAGCATTCGTCAGGTCGAACGTCAACTGGATCTCACAGTTTATGGACGTCAGATAATCGCAATGACTGGCTGCGCGCTGGCCGGCCAGAATGCGGCCGGCGGCATCCTGGCCGCACGCGAGAGCTGGCGATGGAGCGCATTACGATGGGAGCTGAGCATGCGAGAGCACGTGTGCAAACACATGCGAAACAGAGTCGAAACTGAGCCAGTTGTCGCAGCCCGCGCGCGTTGTCACTCTGCGCCACGACTGCCAAAAGAGCGGAGGCTCGGGGCAACGCCCCGAGCCTCCCGGGCGTCTGCGCACGGCGACGCGCCGATTTCGTGCTATCGCCGATCGTCGTACCCGCGCGGCAGGATCGGCGCCTTGCTGAGCCGAGCGAGCAGCTCGGCGCTCGAGGAGGTCAGGCCGGCCCCTCCTGGAGGACATTCCTGGCGGGCGCCGCGCCGTTGATCGCGAGCTCCGGCGCGATGTCGCGCCGTCCTGCCGACGTCGTCCCCGCCGTCGCCGGGGCCCTGGGCAACCACCCGAGACGCTGCTGCAGCTTGGTCACGGCCGTCGACACGCCGTCGTAGCCGTACATGAGGAAGAACGTCGACGCCATGAGCGGGCGGGCGATCTTCAGCATCCGCGGGTTGGTCTCCTCGCCCGTCATCGCGAGCCACTTGGGGATCTCTTTCACGGGCTTGGGCGAGATGTCCTCGAACTCCTTCTGGCCGGACAGAGGCAGCTTCCAGAACTTGAGGAGACCGCTCGGCGTGTGCACGATGGCCTTGAGCCGCGTGACCTTCACGCCGTTCTCGACCCGCCAGCGCGCGCGCTCTGACAGGCTCGTCTGGAGCCTTCGCTGCACCTTCTGCACCTCCTCCGGCGCGATCGACCCGATCTTCGAGTAGTAGAGGTTCTCCTCCAGGTACCTCCGCATCTCCCGCATGACGGGCGTCTCGCGAGCGGTGCTCCCTTGAGTCTCCACGAGCCAGCGGACCAGGAGGTAGCGCGGGAACGCGGCGCCGACGAAGATGATCATGTCGAGCAGGTGCGTCATCACGAAGAAGCGCCCGTCAGCCATGGCCGACGTGTACTTCTCGATGACCATGTTCCTCATGATGTGCCAGTCCTGCCGCGTGTGCCGGTTCACCCGGGCGATGTACTCCTTGTCGAGGCGGCGCTCGCGGAGATCGCGCTCCAGGATGTTGGTGATGTGCCAGGAGGTAACGAGCGCCAGCGAGACGCCTTGGCTGTAGTACGCGTCGATGACCGACGCGGCGTCGCCGATCATCCCGTAGCGCTTCTCGCTGACGAACGTGTCCGTGATGTGCTGACAGTTCTTGAAGACGTGGAACTCCAGCATGTTGTCGTCGGAGAGCATGCCGTCAAAGATCGGGTACCTACGGATGATGTCCCAGAACTTCTCCCGGTAGCCCGCGCCGGCCGGCGGGCGGCGCTGATCGTAAGTCGCCCCGACGCTGATCCGCCCCTCCGACAGGCGGATGACCCAGATCCAGTACCCGTCTCCCCACAGGTGCAGCGTGTTGAGGTCGCGCTTCGAGCGCGATCCGTCGCTCGTCTGATTCACCCAGTTCTCGCCGAACATCTCGTCCTTGATGCCCGAGAACTGCCCCCACACGGCGGTGGTCTTGAAGCCGTCGTTCAGCTCCACGTCCTCCGCGGCGTGCTTCAGCTTCTTGGCGAGCAGTCGATTGCGCCCGGAGCAGTCGATCAGCCACGTCGTGCGGACGATCCCAGTGCGCTGCGTCGCCTTGCACTCCCAGGTCACCTCGTGCGGGCCACCGTCCTCCGCGATGACGACGCTGGTCACCCTGGCCGTGTCGAGGAATGTGATGTTGGGGTGAGATCGCGCGGTCTGCTGCATGAGCTCCTCGGCCTCTGGCCGCACGATCTGCACGTCGTCGGCCATGGCGCGGAGCAGCGTTTTGTTCATGAATCCGTCGCGCATCCCCTGGGGCAACGTGCTCTCCAGGGCCCACTCCGCCTTCGCTTCGAAGGACGTCGTCCCCTCCATCCCGTAGGTGAACCAGACGCCGTGCTTCGGGAAGCACTTCTGGTTGAACTCGTCGAGCTCCGAGATGGTCCGGAGAAACATGTTGCTGAACACGAGCAGCGACTCGCCGACCTTGAAGCTCTTCTTCTGACCGACGATGTTGTCGATGAGCACGACCTTGAGGCCGCGCTTCGCGAACTGGATCGCGCTGTGGACGCCCACAATCCCTGCACCGATAACAACGACTTCTGTATCTGCAGTGGGGTTCGTTTCCATAGCTCCCTCTCTCTGGCTGGATCGCCCCGCCGCGCTCCTCGCGCACGCCGAGAGGTCCCAGCGGTCAAAATTTCGTGGATCGACGGGTCGTCGTGGCTGCTGCTCCGGCAGCAGTCGGGCGCGACGCCGGTTGCTCCTCCATCAGAAATAGGCCTTCATCTGCATGTAGTAGACGTGAGGATACGAACCGAACTCGCTCTCGAGCACCCGCGCCGCCCCGCGCGATCTCGGGCGCGCGCCGATCGCGACGAGCGCGCCCGCGTCGACGTCGATGTTCTGCGCGGGCGACCAGGTGAGCCCTGGCGTGATCAGCGACGACGGCCGCGGCAGGGCCAGGATCCCGGAGAGCCGCGCGACCAGCGTGGGCAGCAGCTCGTAGCTCGCGACGGCGCCCACGAGGTGTGAGGAGAGGTTGGTCGTCTCGCCCAGCACCGAGCGGACCGCGCCCTTGGCAAGCGCATCGCCGGCGGTCCCATTGTAATAGTATTCCCCGCTTATGTAAAAGCTGCTCTCGAAGCGTCGCTCGACCCCGGCCACGAAGCTTGCCTGGTTGCGGACGACGTCGATGGTGACGACGCCGCCCTCCTCGCTCGGCACAACGAGGGCGTTGGAGCGGCGCGAGCGCTTGTACGTCGCCTCCGCCCGGACCGCGACGGCCTCGAAGAGCTCGCCGGCGACGCCGCCGCCGATGTAATAACCGCCGTAGACAGAGCCCCCCTGGACCGACACGTCCCAGGAGGCGACGTTCGTGAACGCACGGACGAGGAACGCCGAGGTGTCCGCGCTCGCGGCGAACGCCCCCTCCTGCGACGCGACCTCGCCCGTCGCCGGATCGATCCGCAGCTCGGGCCCCGCTGCGGCGACGGCATTCAGGCCGGAGACCTCACCGAGGGGGACGTCGACCCGCACCGCGTCCACGCCGGGCTTGTACTCTCGATCGATCACGCGGGGACTGAACGGCAAGAAGACGTCGAGGGGGCTCCAGAAGTAAGCCTTGGAGAAGTTGATGGGCTGCCTGCCGACGGTCACGTCGAACCACGGGGCTGAAGCCTTCACCGAGAGCCGATCGATCCCCGCGATCGCGACAAAGCGATCGGTGCTGGACCACGCGCCGCTCAGCTTCAGCGCGCGGTACCGCTGCGGGCCCAGCGTGTGGAGCTCGGAGAACGGTTGGGGCTGGGTGGCGAAGCCGATCACCTGCACCGCGTGCGCCTCCATGGAGAGCCAGTCTTTCGCGGTGGCCTTGAGCGTGAGCCGGAGCTGGCTGATCGACGCGCCCTCGGGCCCCTCGGGGCCGCTCGTCGGCTGCAGGACCGCCGGCAGCGTGCGAATGTTGCCCGCCAGATCGAGCGTATAGCCGTCCTTCTCCCAGCTCACCGCGCGCGCCGCCGACCCGTGGGCCGCCGCGACGAGCGCGCACGCCCCCGCGAGGCACCTCCGCGCGCCGCGCGTCATCGCGCGAGCGCCGCGCCAGCGGCGGGCTGGCGTCCCGGCGTGTGGGTCATTCGGCCTCATCGGGAGGACTCTCCACGATGGCGCCATCGTGAAGCCTGATCGTCCGCTTCACGCGCTTCATCACCGCAGGATCGTGCGTCGACAGGATGAACGTGATCCCCTTTTCCTCGTTGAGCTGCACCATGAGGGAGATGAGCGCGGCCGCCGTCTTCGAGTCGAGATTCGCGGTCGGCTCATCGGCCAGCACCAGCGCCGGCTCTGCGGCGATGGCGCGCGCGATCGCGACCCGCTGCTGCTGTCCGCCCGACAGCTCTCTCGGGAATCGCTTGGCCATGCCCCCGAGCCCGACCACGTCGAGCATCTGCATTGCCCGCGCGCGCCGCTCCGCGACAGGCCGGCCCTGGAGCATGAGGACGTACTCGACGTTCTCGTAGGCGGTGAGGACAGGGAGCAGGTTGTAGGCCTGAAAGACGAAGCCGATCCTCTCGAGCCGCAGCCGGGAGAGCGCCGACGAGGACAGCAGCGAGGTGTCCGTTCCGGCCACGAAGACCTTGCCGCTCGTCGCCCGGTCGAGCCCGCTCACCAGGTTGAGCAGGGTGCTCTTTCCCGAGCCAGAGGGCCCGACGATCGCCGAGAGCTCGCCGGCGTGGATGGTAAGATCGACGCCCCGCAGCGCGGGGACCTTGATGAGGCCAAGCTCGTACTCCTTCGTCACGCCCTCGAGCTTCACGATCTCTTGCACTGGACTCGACCTTCCTCACCTGGACCGGAGGGTGCTGGCGATGTCGATCCGCGTCGATCGCAGCACTGGATAGATGTTGATCAGCATCGTCATGGTGACGAGCGCGGCGCTGAGCCACTTGACCTGCGCGAAGGTGAGCTCGGTGCGCAGGCGCGTGTCGAAGGCGAAGCCGCCGACCGTGGGCGCCTGGTCGATCATGCCACCGAGCTCGATGCCCCGGACCTGCGTGAGGTAGCTCAGCGCGCCCCCGATCGCGGCGCCTACAAAGCACCCGGCGATCGACAGGAGCGCGGCCTCGGCCAGCACCTGCATGCGGAGGAGGCGCGTCGGGGTCCCCAGCGCGAGGAGCATCGCGAACTCGCGGCTCCGCTCGAGGACGCTCATGAGAACGGTGTTGAGGATCGTGAACGTGACGAGGAACAAGATGATCCCGACGAGGACCCGGTTCACGGCCCCGCTGAGCGACTGCCACGCAGAGAGCTCGGGGAGCACCTCCTGCCAGGGCCGCACGGCGCCGCCCTGCGCCTCGATCGCGCCCTTCACGAGCGCGCGGACGCGCTCCTGGGAGTCGGGGTCCTTTAGCACGAGCCCGACCTGCGTCGCCTGGTCGCCCGTGAGGCCGACGATCCTCCGAGCGACGTCGAGCGGCAGCTGCACGAGGGAGCCGTCGAGCTCCTCGGAGCCGAGTTCGAAGACGCCCGTCACGCGCAGGAGCTCCTCGGTCATCTCGCCCTGCGCGCTCATCGTCGTGAGCACAAGCTTCTTTCCTGGATCGACTTTCAGCCGCTCGGCGAGCTGCGCGCCAACCACGACGCCCCGCTCGTCCGTCGCCTCGATGTAGCGCCCCGCCTTGATCGACCGGGCGAGCGGGGACGTGGCCCGCTCGGACTCCGGATCTACGCCGAGGAACGCGGCGCCGACCGCCCCAGCAGCGCTCGACAGCATCGCCTGACCAAGGACAAGCACCTTTGTTCGTTCGACCTCCGGCAGCGCGGCGGCGCGCACGACGGCGGAGACCGACGGCACGAACAGGGACGCCGACAAGGACTCACGGTAGTCCGGGTGCTCGATCGTCAGGTGCCCGGCGAGCATCCGGGTGGCATCGCCGATCGTCTTCTTGTGGATCCCCGCCACCATGCTGACGAAGAAGAGCGCGAACGCGAGCCCGAGCGCGATGGATGAGAGCGTCACGAGCGTCCTGCGGCCGTTCCTGAACAGGCTGCGCCACGCGAGTTTGAAGACAATCATGCGAGACGATCTCCTCCAGCGGCCGGGCCGCTCACACGTGCACGAGCGCCTTGACCGGGTCGAGCCGGGCCGCCTTGATCGCGGGGTAGAGCGCCGCGGCGACGGCGACAGCCAGCATCACCGCAACAGGTCCGTAGACGCCACCCGGCGTCAGCTTGGCACGCCAGACCGACTGGAGGTTGACCCCCGAGAAGGAGAAGCGAGTGCCCAGCATCGACAGATCGAGCCCGCGCGTCTCGGCGATCCACGAGAGCCCGGCTCCGAGCGCCGCGCCCAGCGCGGTGCTCAACGCAGCGAGCACGAGGGCCTCTGTGGCGACGTCACGGACGATCCGGCCCGGGGTCGCGCCGAGCGCCTTGATGGTCCCGAACTCGGGGATGCGCTCGTAGGACGCCATGAGCATCGTGTTGAGCACACCGAGGCCCGCGGCGAGAAAGAAGATGACGGCGACGATGAGCGTCGAGCCCTGCCAGATGTCGATCACGCTGGCTACGGCTGGCTTGAGCGCGCGCCAGCTCTTCACCTCGGCGCCGGGCGACGTGCCGCTCATCGCCGCGACCAGATCGTCGACGGACATCTTGCCGTGGCTCGACAGCGCGATCTCGTGCACCTTTCCGGGCGCCGAGAAGATCTGCTCGAAATCGCGCCGATCGATGATGGCGGTCCCTCGGTCGATCGCCTCTCCGACGTTGTCGAGCACGCCACTCACGCGGAGCAGCTCCGTGCTGACGGACCCGTCGAGCCCCTGGACGACCATGGCGACCTCCGCGCCCACGCCGACGGCGAGCGCGCGGGCGAGCCCACCGCCCAGGACGATGCGCCGGTCGGGCGTGTCCGGGAGAAACTGCCCCGATCGCAGGTGTCGCGGCAGCTTTCCGAGCTCGCGCTCCGCGGCCGGATCGACCCCCCAGAAGCGCAGCCCCGCCGACTTGTCGCCGGCCGCCAGGAGCCCGCCTGCGAGCGCCCTCGGGGCCGCGGCGACGCCGCGCTCCCGCGCCCGCGCGAGGACGGCGTCAGGGTCGGTCAAGCTGTCGTGGATCGACTGCTCGACGAGGTACCCCGGGGCGTGGACCTGCGCCTCGCCCACGCCGAGGTCGATGATGTTCCTGCTCGCGTCCTCCACCATGCCGAGGGTCAGGGCGTTGGAGAGGATCAACACCGCCGTCGCGATCCCGATCGTCGCGATGCTGATCGACGTCCTTGTCCGGTTCCTTCGGAGATTACGAAAGGCGATCTGGAACGTGTTCATGCTGGACGTTACTTCTGGAGGTTGCGCTGCGAGAAGAAGTCGTCGTCCAGCGGGAGATTGAACTCGAGCGAGTGATAGCGGATCTCGGTGAGCTCCTTCGGCTTGCTCGCGGGGACGACGCGCATCACGCTCGGGATCAGGCGGCCGCCCATCGTCTTGTAATCGGAAAAGGTCGTCGTCTGCGAGAGCTTCCCGTCCTCATCGTAATAGAGAAGGCTCCGCGGCATCATGTCCTCGGCCCGGACCGTCACGACGATCTTCCCCCACACCACCGCGGCGTTGGGCTTCGGCGTGAGCGAGAGCTCGATGACGTTGGTGCCGTCGCGCGCGCCCTCGAAGGTCTTCTTGTGGTCGTAGTCCGCCGACATCCTGCTCTGCTTCACGAGATCGCCGTTCGTGACGTGGCTCCCCATCCAAGATCCGCCCATCATCGACGCCGAGATCTTTGTCAACCGGTCGATCTTGGGGAAGTAGTTCCAGACGTTGCTCCCGAGCTTCAGCGTGCCCGTTCCTCGCTCCTTCTCGGGACCGATGATTCGGATGAGGAAGCGATCCTTCCCCTTGCTCCACGCCTCGATGTCCAGGTCGCGTGTGGCGTGAGCCGTCACGACATGGAGCGTCATCTTCGCGTGGCTCGACGAGCCCCGGTAGATGTCGTCGACATGGTCGAGGATGGCCGCCGGGCTCTTGTCGGCGTTCGCCGCGAAAGGCGCGCCGGAGCCCGCAAAGAGCGCCAGCGCGAAGGCTAGAAACCATACGATGCTCTTCATCATTTCACCTCATGGCATGCGTCGGGTCCGCCGCAGCGCCAGCATGCTCCGGCTTCCTGAACTGCAGGCAGTAGAACCTGCCCTGGAGGATGTCCCGCAGCTCGATGTCCCGCATCTCTTTAGGGACGAGGTCCACCGGCGCCGTAGTCAGATCTTTGATGCCCTTGAAGAAGCTCTTCGCGATCGGCGTGCCCTCGACGTCGCGCATGGTCATCTCGGTGGGGTCGACGATCATGATCTTCGCCCCAGGCTTGGCGACGCGGATCATCTCACGGATCGCGCGGGCCTTGTCGTTGAAGAATTTGATACCCCCGACATGAAACACAGCGTCGAAGACGTCGTCCTCGAACGGCAGGTACTCGCCGTTGGCGAGGAAGAGCCGGTGCCGGAGGCCCTGATTTTGCATGGCGGCCTTACAGCGCTTGATCATCCCCCACGAGATGTCGACGCCGAAGAACTCGCACGTCTTCGGCAGGTAGCGGCTGTTGCGTCCTGTGCCGATGGAGATCTCGAGGATCCGGTCGTGGTCCTTCACGCCGAGGTCCTTCAGGTACTCCCTCCGGAACGACTCGTCGTTCCCGAGCCGCCGTACCCACAGGTAGCCGCTGATCATCGCGTCGTAGACCGGCGCGAAGAGGTCGTAGAACTTCGTGAACCTCTGGTTCGCGTCGGTCAGCTCGGCTCGACTCACGAAGACGGGGATGCCCTCGCGGATGGCGTAGCTCGCGCCCGAGTCCACGTCGATGAGCCTCTCGCCCTCGGGCCCCGAGGCCAGCCGGAGCTTCGCGTGCGTCATCGGGTCCCGGAGTATGGCGATTGTATCGTGGTCCATACGTTCACATCTCGGCTACGTCGTTGACGGCTCGCGGCTCCGACGAGGTGGTCCCAGGAAGGCAGGCAGCAGAACCGGCAGATGTCCACCCGATGTCAGGCATCGAGCAGCCGCAAGTCCGCCCGCATCGTATTCGCGCCGGAGGCGGTGAGCACTTGCTCATGAACAGCCGCCGCAGCGACGAGCAGATGCATGCACGCTCTCATATCGCCTCTGCAACTGCAAGGTCCGAACGACCGCAGCAAGGCGGAGGGTCAACATTGGTCTGGAAACGTCTCCGAAATACTCGTCTCCGAGCAGCGATGTGGAAATATCGCCTCTGCAACTGCAAGGTCCGAACGACCGCAGCAAGGCGGAGGGTCAACATTGGTCTGGAAACGTCTCCGAAATACTCGTCTCCGGGCAGCGATGTGGAAATCATGCTGCGCCTCGGCCGTGAGGCGAGCTCGGCGCCACCGTGCGCGGACCGTGCGAGCAGCGGGGTCGCGCAGCCAACGTGGCCTCGGCCCCCACTGAGGAGATGACGGCTCAGGTTGAGGAGATGATGGCTCAGGGCGCGCGGCAGTCCGCTGCGGGTGAGTGAATTGTTGGCGATAGTTCGCACACAGCCCCACCTGCGGTCCTGTTATTGCGAGATCCAGCCGATGAGCACGGAGGGGGATAAGCTCAACCGGGCGCGCCCGCAGGCGACGCCGGACCCGGCCCGCTGCCGGTCGGTTCGTCCGGATCGTACTCCTTATCGGCTTCTGGGAGGTCCAGGCCCTGTCGGGTCCCCTGCTCGCCCTTGGTCGACGTGGTCGGAGGTCCCAGCATCGAGGTCGCCCGCCTCGGGCTCGCCCTGCCCCCGCGCAGCCACCGCCCGGACGCTTCGCCCGCCGTGCGCTGGAGCGCGGCCAAGCCTGCGGTCGCGCGGTCGCGACGATCGAGGCGGCGCTGTGGTGCTGTTCTCCCTCATCGACCACCTCCACCGGCTCCGCAGCGCCCTCCGCGGCTAGGATACCGATCACGTTGATCCACCGAGGAATGAACCGCCAAGCGCGCCAAGGACGCCAAGAAGAGAACCAGATCATGGCGCCTTGGCGTCTTGGCGGTTCGAACCTCCGCTTTGCGCGGGCGGTTTCAACCCGTTTGTCGCTCTAGACGAACCCCCGCCTCGTGAAGGGCACCGGCGATGGGTACCTCGCCGTCTATCCCACGATGACCCGCGCCCTCGAGGCGGTCCCCGTGCTCCGTCGCACGGTCGAGGATCCCGCCCAGCTCCGCCTGGTCGTGCACTGGGGCGTGGTGCGGATGAGCGATCATGACGTCATCAGCGCGGAGGTCCACCGGCTCTTCCGGATCGAGGCGGTCACCGAGGAGGATCGCATGGAGGCGTTGAGCGCCGGGGTCGAGGACGCGCCGCCACGTGTGGTAGGCTGTCGCCACCATGAACGAGCTGCTGGGTCTCGTATTCTCACCGTGGACCGAGAAGGCGCGCTGGGCGCTCGACGTCCGGCGCGTCCCGTACACCTTCCGGCACTACCAGCCGCTGATCGGCGAGCCGGCGCTCCGGGCGAAGCTCCGCCGGCTCACGGGCCGCGTGAGCGTGCCGGTGCTGACCACCGACGAGGGGCGCGTGCTCGACGGCTCGACCGACATCGCGCGCTGGGCGGACGGGCGCGGCGCCGGTCCGACGCTGTTCCCGGCCAAGCACGAGGCCGAGATCGCGCGGTTCATCGATCTGTCGGAGCGCGGCCTCACGGCCGGGCGCGCCCGCGCGCTGTCTCGCATGCTGGCCGACGACGCGGCGCTCTCCGAGATGGCGCCCGGGCCGATCCGCCGCGCGCTCGGCCCCCTCGCCTCCCGGCTCGGGGCGCTGGGTGTCCGCCGCACCCTCCGCAAGTACGACGGCCACACGGCGGACGGCGAGACGCACCGGCAGGCGCTGATCGCCGCGCTGGAGGAGCTCCGCGCGACGCTCGCGCGAAAGACGCTGGCCGGAACGGGGCCGAAGACGCTCCTGGATAGCTTCACGTTCGCCGATATAACGATGAGCCAGGTGCTCGTGAGCGTGGCGCCGCCCGCCGAGCTGAAGCTCGGCGCCGCCAGCCGGCGGTGCTTCTCCGATCCCGAGCTGGGCGAGCGCTACGCCGACCTGATCGCGTGGCGCGACGAGCTTTACCGCGCCTTCCGGACCAGCTGACCGACAGCGTCCGGCGCGTGGTGGTGCAGTCATTTGAACATGAAGGCGGGAAGGCGAGAAGAAAACCTGAATGATCTTCCCGCCTTCCCGCCTTCATGTGGAACCTCTCTGGGCAAATGATCGCACCACCCGGCGCGTCGCCCCCCCGGCGCGCGATCACCAGCGCGCCTGGGCCTGCTGGGCTGCCAGTTTGGCCTCGGCGACCGCCGGCGCGATCTCGCCGCGCGTCCGCTCGACCACCGCCGCCGGCGCGGACTCCGGCGATCCCGCCTGGAACGGCGGGTCGGGGTCGTATTCCATGACGAGCTGCGCCCTCTGCGCAGCCGCGTCGCCCCGCATCTTGGCGGCGATCCGGAGCCCGAAGTCGATGCCTGACGTCACGCCGCCCCCGGTGATGCGGTTCCTGTCCTCGACATACCGCGCGTCTACGCGCTCGGCCTCCAGCAGCGGCAGCACCTCGCGCATGCCCCAGTGCGTTGTCGCGCGGTAACCGCGGAGCAGCCCTGCCGCGCCGAGCACGAGCGACCCTGTGCAGACGCTCGTCACGTAGCTCGCCTGCTCCGCCCTCGCCGCGAGGAAATCGAGGACCTCGCCGTCCTTCATCACGGCGATCGTGCCCGCCACACCGCCTGGTGCGAAGAGGATCGCGAGCTCTTCGGGGCATGTCTCGAAGCTCGCCGTGGGGAGGAGGGTGATGCCCGAGTCCGTCGTGACCGGGTCGAGCGTCTTCCAGACGAGGTGTATCTGCACGTCGTCGAGGAAGCTGAAGGCGGTCTGGGGACCGATGAGGTCGAGCGCGGTGAAGCCAGGGTAAACAAGCATGGCAATGTGCTGCATCGCGGAGCTCTCTCCTTCTGGTGTTGCGGAGGGTTGCCCGGGCTCGCCGTCCTCCTGCGCGCACCCGCCGACCGTCTGCAGGGCGGCGAGCGCGGCGCTCGCGGCGGCGAGATCCAGTATCTGTCGTCGTCTCATGAGCCCTGTCTACTCACTGCAACGCCGCTCGACCATGCGACATGTTGTCCTGCGTCGCGGTGTCGCATCGGGAGCTCCTCGACGCCGCTCGACCATGCGACAGGTTGTCCTGCGTCGCCATGTCGCATGGTGGCGAGCCCGTCTATCCTTCGATGAATCCTGCGCGGCTCGGTGGTTCTTGTGAGCAGCGCTGATCTGCAGCGCGCCTGTCTGGATCCGGGCTCCGAGCTGGATGGTTCAGGCGAGCCCGCTCCCCCGCTCCGCCGACTCCCCCCGAGCTGATGACGCCAGAATGCGCCACAGGGTGCGGCAGATAGTATACCAGCACACGATCGCGACGTGCGTTCGCTCCACCGGGCTGCGGGGTCGACTCTGGCGCTCGAATTTCAGCGCGGAGTCTGGTACCGGTGGAATTTACCATGAACCAAGCGTGGCAGACAGATGAGCTCGGGCGGTTCTTCGAGCTGTCCGTTGATCTCGTGGGCACGGCCGGTCTTGACGGGTATTTCAAGCGGATCGGCCAGGCGTGGGAGCGGACGCTCGGGTTCTCGCGCGAGGAGATCCTGGCGATCCCCTTCATCGACCTGGTGCATCCTGACGATCGAGAGCGCACGCTGGCCGAGTCGGCGCGGTCGTTCTCCGGGAGTGGGAGCGTGACGTTCACGAACCGCTACCGCTGCCGCGACGGCTCGTATCGATGGATCGAGTGGAACTCCGCGCTTCATCGGGAGGCGGAGCTCGTCTATTTCGTCGCGCGCGACATCACGGATCGCAAGCGCGCCGAGGCGTCGCTGGTCGCGGCCGAGTCCCGGTTCCGGGCGGCGATCGAGGGCAGCCTGGACGCCTTCTTCGTGCTCCGGTGCGCGTTCGACGAGGCCGGGGAGATCGAGGATTTCGTGTTCGCCGAGGCCAACCAGAACGCCATCGACGGGCTGGCGAGGCCTCGCGAGGAGATCATCGGCCGGCGGTTCACCGAGGTCGTGCCCGCCGCGCGCTCCCTCGGGCGGCTGGAGACGTACGCGCGCGCCTACCGGACCGGCGAGCGGATCCTCGAGGAGCGGGAGAGCCAGAGTCCAGGGTACGAGGGGCGGTGGCTCCAGAACCAGATCATCCCTCTCGTCGACGGGGTCGCGATCGCGGTCAGGGACATCACGCCCTCCAAGCGGCTGGAGGCCGAGCTCAGGGAGGCGCTCCAGCGCCGGGAGGTCTACGCCGAGGAGCTCGAGCAGAAGAACCGGCTGCTCGCGGAGGAGAACGCCGAGCGCCAGCGCGCCGAGGCGGTGATGCGGCAGCAGCGGGAGACGATGCTGGCCATGTCCACGCCCATCATCCAGGCGTGGGAGGGGATCCTCGTGCTGCCGATCATCGGGACGGTGGATACCGCGCGGGCGGCGCACCTCATGGAGCGGCTGCTCGCCGAGGTCGTGCGGACGGGCGCGCGCTTCGCCGTCCTCGACCTGACCGGCGTCAGCGCGGTCGACGCCGCCACCGTCGCCCACCTCCTCTCCCTCGTGCGCGCGGCGAACCTCATCGGCAGCAGCTGCCTCGTGTCGGGGATCTCGCCCGCGATCGCGCGGACGATGACGGAGCTCGGCGGGGCCGAGGGCGCGTTCATGACCTTCGGTCTGCTCCAGAGCGCCCTGAAGTATGCGCTCTCGCGCTGTGGCGCGGGGGGCGCGCCGTGAGCCGGCGCCCCGGGAGATGAACCTCGCCGGAGTCGGCCTCCCCTCCTCACCGCGGTCGCTCAGCAAACCTTCGAGGCTTCACACGCCCAGCTCCCCACCTCGAGCGGCTTGAGCACCATGGCCTCATCGGCGGGCGCCGAGCTGGCGTGAGATGGGGGAGAGCGCCTTTGCGTCGCTCGACGGCTGTCAGGTAGTTCACGTGTAGTTCACGTGCTGTTGCGCGCCCGTTTGCCTGGTGCGGGGGAGGAGGACGCGGGCGCGAGCCACCGATCGAGCTCGCCCGCGACGTGGTGGAAGTCGAACGCTCCGGCGTCGACCCCGAGCTGGATCGTCGTGCCCATGATGAAGGACGTGATCACGACGGCAGCGGCGCGCGGATCCAGGTCGGAGCGCAGCTGTCCGGCGCGAGCGCCTTGCCGCACGAGGTTCTCGACAGCGAGGTTCCACTCCTTGTGGGCGGCGCGGAATGCGGCCCGCACCGCCGGGTCGCGCTGCGCGCGCAGGGAGAGCTCTTGCAGGACGGTCGCCAGGTGCGGATTGTCCTGGAAGCTGCGCCATGCGCTCTCGAGGTGCGCTCTCACGGGCGCGAGCGCGTCCGCCTGGCCAGCGGGGCTCGGGCCAGCGGGCCGGCGCTGGGCCTCGCCCAACTTGTCCGTCACGTGCGCGACGATGGCGGCGAGGAGCGCGTCCTTCGTCCCGAAGTAGTAGTGCAGCGTCGAGATGTTCACGCCCGCGCGCGCCGCTATGTCGCGCGTCCGCAGCCCCTCGAGGCCCTTCTCGGCGATCAGCGTGTACGCCGCCTCGAGCAGATCGCGCCGCCGCGCTGCACCGAGCTCCGTGGACGAGGCCTTGCCGGCCGCGGCGGCGCGTCTGATCTTCGCCAAGCCCGCGCAAAGCTACAGGTTTCCTCCGCCCCCAGCAAGCGCCCGCGGCGCGCCGCCTTGACCGCTCGCCCGCCGTCGCGTACGTTCAATCAACTGATTGATTGACACTCGTTGCATGGAGGAACGCATGATGTCCCCGGAAGTCACCGCCGCGCCGCTCTCCGCGCGGGTCCAGCGCAAGGCGATCGGCGTGGGAATGCGCCTGTTCTTCGCCTGGTCGCACCTCGCGTACCGCCTGCTTCCGCCGTGGGGCGGCAAGCTGCGCGCGGTCGATCACCTCACCGTGCCGTGCTCGGATCTGCGGGTGGCCGAGCGGTTCTATGTCGGGCTGCTCGGCGCGCGCCTGATGATGCGTGTCGACGTCCCGTTCCTGACGCGCATGGGGCGCCCGGCCGACGAGATCGCGCGGGGCGTTCACCTGTCGGTCGTGTTCGCCGGGGGTCCGCGACTTGACCTCTTCGAGTCGTCGATCGGGCAGCCGCCCCGCGCGGCGTCTCATCCGCACTGCGCGCTCTGGGTCGCGCCGGGGAGGCTGCTCGCCTGGAAGAAGCGCCTGAACGACGCGGGCGTGCCGACGTACGGCCCGACGCAGCTCGGACCGCCGGGCCAGGCGTCGCTTTACTTCAACGATCCGTTCGGCAACCGTCTTGAGCTCGTCACGGTCGGGTTCACCGGCGAGATCCCGATCGGGCCGCCCGACCTCTCCGCGCTGGACTACACCTGGACGGGCGCCTGAGCTGGCGCGCTGCGGCTCGCGGCTGCTCGCCGGCAGCGCCGCGCGCGGTCAGCGCCGCGTGCCGGCGTCCTCCGCGCGCAGCGCACTCTTCTCGAGGGCCAGCGGTGGATGTCCGGCGGCTGCTCGTACCTCGTTGCGCACGGTGGGATTGGGGGTTATGGGAGCGTATCCGAGCGGCTGCCCGGTCGGGCCCTGCCCGGCGGGGTCTTCCGCCACGAAAGGAGCGTTTCGATGCCTGTTGACGTGAAGTACACGACCCAAGCCACTGCTCATGGCGGCCGCGACGGCCGCGCCACCACTGCGGACGGTGCTCTTGACGTCAAGCTCTCGACGCCGAAGGAGCTTGGCGGCGCGGGCGGTGATGGGAACAACCCGGAGCAGCTGTTTGCGGCGGGTTATGCGGCGTGCTTCCTGGGGGCCTTGAAGTTCGTGGCTGGGCAGGAGAAGGCTCGGATCCCGGCCGACGCCACCGTGACGGCGACCGTTGGCATTGGCCCCCGGTCCGAGGGCGGATTCGGCATCGATGTCGGCCTGCGGATCGCTTTGCCGGGTCTGGAGCGGGCGCAGGCAGAGCAGCTGGTCGAGAAGGCGCACCAGGTTTGCCCTTATTCGAACGCCACCCGCAACAACGTCCCGGTCCGCCTCGAGGTCGCCTGAGCGCCTGACCCGAGCCCCCCGCGCACACCGCCCTCATCCAACGCCCCCCAACCACCAGCGACCCCCCAACCACCGTAGGCCCCCGGCGAGTGAGCTCGCGGCGCGGGGCGGGGACGGGCTGATGTTTGAGCGCAATTGACGTCCTGTGTCCGGCGTGCGCAGCACGTCGGGCGCAGGACGTCCCACGCGAGTTCTGCCCGTCCCCGCCCCGCGCCGCGAGCTCACTCGCCGGGGGCCGGGCCTTCCGGGCCGGTCGCTCCCCCCGAGAAGGTCTCCCCGGCCCCGGCCAGCTCGCGATGGAGCGCCGCGAACGCCCCCCCTCGCGCGAGCAGCTCGGCGTGCGTCCCCTGCTCGACGACCCGCCCGCGGTCGAGCACAACCACGCGATCCGCGTGCCGGATCGTGCTCAGCCGATGCGCCACAACGAAGCTCGTGCGCCCTCGCAAGAGCCGCCCGAGCGCGGCCTGCAGCCGCGCCTCGGTGAGCGCGTCCACCGAGCTCGTCGCCTCATCGAGCAGCACGATCCGCGGGTGGGCGACCATCGCGCGCAGGAAACACACGATCTGCCGCTGGCCGAGGGACAACCCCGTCCCCCGCTCGCCCACCTCGGTGCTCAGGCCGTCCGGGAGCACGTCGAGCACGTCGAGCACATCCAGGCTCCGGGCCGCGTCGCGGATCTCCGCGTCCGTCGCGGCGGGGTTGCCCAGGCGCACGTTGTCGAGCACCGTCCCGCTGAAGAGGAAGTTGCTCTGCAGCACCAGCCCGAGCTGCGCGCGCAGCGACGCGGAAGAGGTCTTCGCGAGATCGTGCCCGTCGATGGTGATGACCCCCGCCGTCGGCCGGTAGAGCTTCGCGAGCAGATTCAAGATGGACGTCTTGCCGCTGCCCGTGTGCCCGACGAGGGCGATCATCTCGCCTGGCTCGGCGACCAGCTCGATCCCGTGGAGCACCGGTTTGCCCGGCTCGTAGGCGAAGTGCACCCCCTGGAAGACGACCCGGCCGCGCACGGGGGGCAGCGCCGGAAAGCCGCGCTCATCGGGCCAGTCAGGCTCCCTGTCGAGCACGCGAAAGAGCCGCTCGGCGCCCGCCATGGCCGTGAGGGCCTGGTTGTACTGATTGCCGAGGACCGGAATCGGGTTGAAGAGGAGGTTCGCCAGGAAGAAGAACTCCACGAGCACGCGCAGCTCGATCGCGCCGCTCAGGGCCTGATACCCGCCGACGACGACGAGGACGGCCAGGAAGAGCTGCCCGTTGAACTCGAGGAGCGGCAGGAAGACCGCCGAGTGGCGCACCGCATCCATGTTGTAGCGGGAGTGGTCGAAGATCAGCGCGCGGAAGAGCCCTCCGTTGATGTCCTGCCGCACGAACCCCTGCGTCACCCGGACCCCGGTGACCGACTCGGCGAGCGTGGCCGTGACGCGGCTGAAGCTCTCCTGCGCGCGCTGGTGCGCGGCGCCGAGGCGCCGGTGGAAATAGACGATCAGCCCCCAGAAGACGGGGACCATCGCGACGACCACGAGGAAGAGAGGGAAATGCGAGTAGGCCATGAGCCCCATGGCGACAGCCATCGTGCCGAGCTGCACGGTGCTCACGAACACGACGTCCTGCACGGCGACGCGGATCGCGTCGATATCGGAGGTCATCCGGCCGATGAGCCGCCCCACCTTCGTCTTCACGAAGAAGCTCATCGGCATGCCGAGCAGGTGCCGCTCCAGCCTGTCGCGCAGGTCGAACACGACCGCCTCCCCGAGCTCGAGGGCGAGGCGCGCGCGGAAGTGGAAGACGATCTCGGTGACCAGGGCGAACAGCGCGAAGCCGAGGACGGAGAGCAGCGTGGCGCGCACGTCGCGGCGGGCCACCGGGCCGCTGATGATCGCGCCGACCCCCCAGGCCAGGAGCGGGAGCTGGATCGAGCGCACGACGACCAGCAAGAAGAGCAGGTTGCGCTTCCTGGCGTAGGGCCGGGTGAAGCCGAGCAGGCGCCGCGCGAGCCCGAGGTCGAGCCTCCGGTGCTCGTTGTCGCGCTCGTCGTCGAGCGAGGCGCGGGCGAGGCCGAGCCGCACGTCGATGGCCGGCGGCGCGGCGGCGGGGCGCGCTTGCCCCGAGGCCTCCCCGGGGCGGCGCGACGCGTCGGGCGTCGTGGACGCGCGCGCGCGGCTCACGCCGGGTCCCCCGCCGGGGTCGGCCCCGCGGCGCGCGCGCCCGCGCGGCTCGCCGGGGCGGCGTCCGCGCGCGCCGCGCCCACGTGGGCGTCGTGCAGCGCGAGCGCGCTCGCGTAGTGGCCGCGCCGCCCGAGGAGCTCCTCGTGGGTCCCCCGCTCGGCCACGCGGCCCCGGTCGAGCACGATCACCTGGTGCGCCCGGCGGAGCAGGTGGGGCCGGTGCGTGGCCATGATCGTCGTTCGCCCCCGGGTGGCGCTGAGGATGGCGTCGAGGATCTCGCGCTCTGTGCTCGCGTCGACAGCGGCGGTGGGGTCGTCGAGCAGGAGCAGCGGCGGGTCGAGCAGCACGGCGCGCGCGATGGCGAGCCGCTGCCGCTGGCCGCCGGAGAGGTTGACCGCCGACTCGCCGAGCTCTGTGTCGTAGCCCTCGGGCAGGTCCCGGATGAACTCGTGGGCGCAGGCGATGACCGCGGCGCGCTCGATCTGCTCCCGCGTCGCGTGCGGCGCGCCGAACGCTATGTTGGCCGCCACCGTGTTGCTGAAGAGGAAGTTGTCCTGGAAGACGACCCCCATGCGCCGGCGGAGGAGGTCGAGGTCGTGGCGCCGGAGGTCGGTGCCGTCGAGGAGGACGCGCCCGGAGGTCGGGTCGTAGAAGCGCGGGATCAGGCTGAGCAGGGTGCTCTTGCCCGCGCCGGTCGGCCCGACCACGGCGACGAACTGCCCGGGCGCTATGTCGAGGTGGATGTCGTGGAGGACGGGCCTCGCCGCGTCGTACCCGAACGTGACGCGCTCGAACACGAGGCGCCCCTCCACCTGCGCAGGGCGCGCGGGCGCCTCGGGGCTCGTGATCTCGACGGGCGTGTCGAGCACCTCGAAGACCCGCCGCGCCCCGATGAAGCTCTGCTGCGCCGTGTTGACGATCGTCGCCATGCTCGCGACCTGCCCGGAGAACTGCTGCAGGATGCCGGCGAACACAACGAGCTGACCGAGCGTCAGCCGGTCGCGCGCGACGAGCAGCCCGCCCATGCCGAGGAGGATGACGAGGTTGGTCTGGCCGAGCAGGTCGATGGTCGGGCTGAGCACGCTGACCTTCCGGAACGTGTCCTGCTGCTGCTCGCGGACCTCGCGGTTGCGCTCGTCGAAGCGGCGGTGGGCCTCGCGCTCCCGCCCGAGCCCCTTGATGACCTGGATCCCCTGCAGCCCCTCCGTGAAGCTCAGCACCATGCGGTCGACGAGCTCCCGGTTGCGCAGGTAGGCGGGCCGCACCCACCGCGCGAACAGCGTGCTCGTGATCCAGAGCAGCGGCGTCGGGGCGAGGCACGCGAGCGTCAGCAGGACGTGCGTGCGCAGCATGTACGCGACGTACACGCCGAGGGACAGGACCATGATGACGCTCTGCAGCAGCACGCCGTCAACGAAAGAGCGCACGAGCTGCACGTCGCTGGTGACGCGGTTGATGAGCGAGCCGCTCTTGTTGGCGTCGAAGAACCGGAAGCTCAGCCGCTGGAGCTTGTCGTACACCCGCGCCCGGAGATCCGGGACGATCTCCATGTGGACGAGGTGGCCCACCGAGAGCGCGTAGCCGTAGTTGAGCACCGCGCGGGCGGCCGCCATGGCGAGGATGGCGACGCCGATCGAGAGGACCGCGAGCATGGGCGCCCGCTCGACGTCGACCAGCCGGCCGAGGCCGAGCGGCAGCGCGGGCGCGGGGACCGACAGGTCGAGCCGGTGGCGGAGGATGTCGATCGCGAGCCCGGTCAGGCCGAGCCCCGCGAGCCCGAGCGAGAGCAGGACGATCTGGTAGCCGAGGACACGGAAGACCCGCCCCCGGTAGGACCAGGTCAGCTCGAGGAGCCGCAGGAGGAGCGAGCGCCGTGTTCGAAGCTGAGACCGTGAGCCGGAGTCGCAACGTGATCCAAACAACATTCTGGAGCGATTCGCCTGGCGGCCAGGGCGCCCGGGGCCCGTAAGCTACCGGTTCGCGCGGCGTTTGCCAGCGGCTGGACACACGGCTCGGGCACCGAGGCGGGAGAGACGTGGTGCCCGGCGGCGCGCGACATCGGCTCGAGCCGCGCAGTTCTTGCGGCTGGACTTGCAGGAGAGGGATGCCGTTTGTTCTCGACGAACAACGCCGTCCACGTGAGAATGTCAATTGAGCAAGCCGAACGGATCTCCAACGCTTCGCTCTGGAGCATTGAAACGCCGGTTACGCCGTTGACTCACGTAAACATGGTCATGTAGATCTCGTCGATAGCCGGCGCGGACCGAGGGGGGACGCCGCCAAAACACATCAGGAACCACCCAAGCGCGCTCGTGCGCCGCGACGCAGCGGCACGAGACTCGAGCACGCGGTGGCCGCAGGAGGCAGCAGCGATGTCAGTGTCCGCAAGAGCTCATCGCACACTCTCACAGGGTCAGGGCGGCGCCGAGATCTCCATGCTGCGTCGAAGGCATCGAGTCCTCGTCGTCGACGACGACGAGCGAGCGCTGCGCAGCATCTGCGCGGTCCTGTCCACGGAGGTCCATGTCGTGACCTGCACATCGGCAGAGCAGGCCTTGAGGTTGCTCGAGGTGGAGCAGTTCCACCTCGTGTGCTCCGACTTCATGATGCCTGGCATGAAGGGCGACGAGCTGCTCCGGAGGGTATCGAGCATGCCGCTGTATACGAGCGGCCTTCTGATCACCGGGGCCGATCAGTACCTACGTTCCAGGAACGGAAGCCACAACTATGTGCTCCTGAAGCCGTTCGATCCTGCTCGGCTCATCGGGCTCGTGCTCCAGCTGGCCCGCCTCGCCGACATGAAGCGCTCGGTCCACTCGATGGCGGGCTCTCTCGGGACGACGAGCCCCACGGCGCCGACCTGCGGGGGCGAGACGGTGTCCTGCGAGGCCGCCGACACCTGCGCCTCACCCGAGTCCTCGCAGTCGGTCCCCTCTTCGAGGCTCGTCGCCTGCTCGACGGCGGCACCGGCGTCAGGCCTCCAGCATGGGCCGGAGTCGACGAGAGCCGAGCGCCCCGCGCTCTTCGCCTCGGAGCGGCAACGCAGATGAGCTGGCGAGCAGCGCAGCTGGCGAGAGCGGAGGGTCGAGGAAGAGCATGATCAGCCGAGATCCCTTGGGCGCTGCAGAGCAGGCCGCGGTGGCGGACGAGATCTTGTCCGTGCTGCGTCACGATCTGCGCAATCGCTTCGCCATCGTCCGCAATGCGTCGTTCTATATCCGGCGGAAGGTCGCGCGAGAGGCCGCTTGCAAGAAGGATCCGAAGATCGAGGAGTTCTTCGCGATCATCGACGACGAGGTGGTCCAGGCGAGCGCGCAGCTGGATGAGTACGTCGACGCCGAGCGGCTCTTCGATCGGCGGACGGTGCGGGTGAGCGCCGCCGAGTGCGCGCGGCGCGCGGCGGCGTGCGCGCGTATCGGCGCCACCGGGGCTCGCGTCGAGCTGACGGCGCATGACGGGGACGTCGACGTGGACCCGATCGAGCTCTCCGTCGCCGTGCGGTGCCTGATAGAGAATGCAGCGGAGTCGATGCCAGGCGGCGGCGTCGCGGTGCTCCGGGGTGCCTCGATCGGCTCACGTTATGTCATCGAGATCACGGACACGGGGGTCGCCCCCCGCGACGTGGACCGCGAGGCGATCATGTGTCCCTTCTACACCACGAAGCCAGGTCACTTCGGCCTTGGGCTGAACATCGCGAAGCGGGTCGCCCGACGTTACAGTGGGAGGCTCGTCGTCGAGCCGCGGGAGCAGGGCACCTCGGCGGTCATCGAGCTGCCGCTCGCCGCCTCGCCGGGCCCCGGCGACGTCGGGCTGGAGCCGGCGCGATGATCGCGGGCGAACGCCTCGCCGGGCGCTCGAGGCCGTCGCGGACGCCGGCGCCCTGGGCCGCGGCGCGGCGCGCGCCCGCGTCCCCGTCGCTGGGCGTCCTCCTGGCCGCGTCGACCGCGGCCGCGCCCGCGTCGCCGGCGCCGCGGCGGGTCGAGGAAACGAGAGGGCCGGAGCAGCCCGTGATCGAAGAGCTGTTTCTCGGCGAGCTCGCGTTTCCGCAGGAGGCGCTCGAGCTGCAGATCGCGAGCTCGCCTGCATGGCGACGCCACGGGCGCCTGGTCCAGTTCAGCATCCCGCTGCAGCTGGAGCTCGGCATCACCGATCGCCTCCAGATCGGCGGCGAGCTCCCGCTGGAGCTCGTGCGCCACGACAGGGGCGTCGCCGCCGGGCTCGGCGTCATGCAAGCGGAGGCGCTGTACAGCTTCCTCGATGACCGGGCGCTCGGGCTGACGTTCTCCGCGGGCATCGAGGCCGGGTTCCCCGCCGGCTCACGCGAGCTCGGCGCGACCAGCTACGCGCTGGAGCCGTTTGTGAGCCTTCACAAGACGTTCGGCTCCGTTCACCTGTGCCTCTCCGCGTCGGCGGAGGTGACGCTGCCGGTCGCGCGGAGCGACACCGCGGAGGTCGGCCCGGGCGTCGCGCTGGCGGCTGTCTTGCCTGTCGGCGACCTCGCGCCGACCGTGGAGCTCGCCGCCGAGCTCGACGACGCCGCGTCGCTGCTCTTCGCGCCCGGGGTGCGCTGGCACCCGGCGCGCGGCCTGGAGCTCGGCGCGGCGCTCAGCCTGGGCCTCGGGGACGAGGCGCCCGATCTCGGGCTCTTGCTCCTCGTCACGAAGGAGATCCAGCTCGCGGACGACGACGTCCCGGAGCACGAAAGCGGGAGGCGCTCCCCATGAGCATCCGAGCAAGGCTGGCCTCGATCTTCGCCGTCGCGCTGGCGGCCGTCCTCATCGCCGGGGGTGCCCTCTACTTCACCATCGATGAGATGCTGGTCTTTCAGAAGCGGTCCGAGATGTCTTACGAGGACCTGACGCTGCATGTCGCCCTGGCCAGCGACACGAGCCAGTACATGAACGAGGCCGTGAAGGTCGCGCTGGGCGGCAGCCTCGGCCCGGAGGTGGCGAAGGCCGCCGAGCGCGTGACCCATGATCTGGCAGCCATCGAGGCGCTCAAGCGGAAGCTGAACGCCGACCCAGAGTTCCGCGAGAGCCCGGAGGAATCGACGGAGGAGCTGGAGCACATCGGCCTCATGCGCGAGAGCTTAGGTCGGCTCGTCGCGGGCGTGGCGGAGATGAACCGTATCGCGCACGAGCGGGCGAGCGAGCGACAAGCGATGCTCGAGGAGCTCTCCCAGCACGAGTACGAAGAGCGGTTTCTTCCGCACATCAGCGCGGCCGTCCACGACGCGGAGCGCGACGTCGCCAGGGTCCTGGACGACGCGCGCCGCCTCCGCTCGCGGGTGGCCGCGCTCGGGGGGGTGGCGACCGGCAGCGCGCTCTTCATCCTCGTCGTGCTGCTCGGCAGGCTCCTCCGCTCGATCGATCGCGGCTTCAGCACGCTGGTCGAAGGCTCGCGGCAGATCGCGCAGGGCGATCTCGATCTTCGCCTCCCCGCGCTCGATGGACACGAGTTCGGACGCATGAGCATGGCATTCAACGACATGGCGGCGAGCCTCTACTCCGCCCAGGAATCCAAGCTGCGCATGGAGAAGCTCGCCGCCGTCGGGCAGCTCGCGGCGAGCGTCGGACACGACCTCAGGAACCCGATCGGCGCTGTCCGGAACGCAAACCATTATCTGAAGAAGCGCCTCTCCGGGACGGCGCTCGGCGCCGAGCCCCGCGTCGCGCAGTTTCTCTCGATCGTCGACAAGGAGCTCGCGGCCTGCACCAAGATCATCGGGAACCTCCTCGACTTCGCGCGCGAGCGGCGCCCGTTGTTCTCGGAGTGTGCGGTGAAATCCCTCGTGGAGGACGCCATCTCCGTCGTCGACGCCCCGCCGCACGTGCGTATCCAGAACGAGGTTCCGGACGCGCTGCCTGCCGTGGAGCTCGACAAGGACCAGTTCCGGCAGCTGCTCGTGAACCTGATCCAGAACGCGGCCGAGGCGGTCCCGGCCGGGCGCGAGGGGCACGTGCGGGTGGCCGCGAAATGGACTGACGACAGGCTGGCCCTCTCGGTCGCGGACAACGGGTCAGGCATCTCCGACGAGACGCGTGCGCGGCTCTTCGAGCCGCTGTTCAGCACCAAGCTGAAGGGGACCGGCCTGGGTCTGGCGATCAGCGCGGGGATCGTCCGCCGGCACGGCGGTACGCTCGACGTGACGAGCGAGCTTGGCAGCGGCACGACCTTCGTCATCCAGGTGCCGGCGCGCCAATCGCATGTCGTGAAGGCGCGCTCTTCAGCGCCCCCGGGACATCACGGCGCGTGACAGGGGATACATCCATGTTCGAAGCACAGGCGGTGCAGGAGACGAAGCGGGTGCTCGTGGTCGATGACGAGGAGGGCATGCGCTTGACGCTCGCCGCCAACCTCGAGCTCGAGGGCTACGAGGTGGTCGAGGCGAGGGACGGAGCTCACGCGCTCGAGCTCGCCGCGCAGCAGAGGTTCACGGTGGTCGTCAGCGATGTCCGCATGCCGGGGCTCAACGGCGTCGAGATGTTCCGTGAGCTCAAGCGGCTCCAGCCGGATCTGGCTGTCGTGCTCATGACGGCCTTCGCGCTCGAGAAGCTCCTCGAGGAGGCGATCTCCGAGGGGGTTTACACGGTGATCCACAAACCGTTCTCGATGGACCACCTGGCGCGCATCGTCGCCCGGGCGGTCGACTCGCCGGCCGTCCTCGTGGTGGACGACATCCCGATGGTCGCGGAGTCGATCGTCGCGACGCTCCGGACCGCGGGGGTATCAGCGCACGCGGTTCACGACGGGCGGACTGCGGTCCAGCACATCGTGGAGCGAGGGGTCGACGTGTGCGTGCTCGACCTCGTGATGCCCGTTCAAGACGGCATCGCGACGTGCGAGCAGATCATGGGGTTGAAGAAGCCGGTCACGGTGATCGCCATGACCGGTCACTCCGTCCCCGAGATGGTCAACGCGATCATGAGCAAAGGCGGATACACGTGCCTGCGCAAGCCGTTCGACGCCCGCGAGCTCATCCACACGATCGCCCGCGCGCGCGGGGACGCCGCGGCGTGAAGCGGGAAGTCCCACACTAGTACATGAGGTTGCCCTTGCCGAGCCGGTAGGTGATGTTGGAGCCGAACTGGTCGCGCGCGACCTTGACCCGCGAGATCGCCGCCGCGAGCCGGCCCTGGCGCTGCGACCAGCGCGTCGCCTCGAGGCCCGCCGCGATCTCGGCCTTCGCCAGCTGGAGGCGATCCGTGGAGACGGGGTGCAGCGGCGTGCCGCCGGCGGCGAGGACCCCCAGGGCGTCGTCGATCTCGACCGTAGCCAGCTTCATCAGGCGCCGCTGGACGTCGGTCCTCCTGTCGCGGAACCGGTTGACCAGCACCAGGGCGGCGTCCAGGCGCTGCCTGGCCAGGTCGACGTTGAACGCGGCGCTCAGGACGCGGAGGAAGCGCCCCATCTTGTCGATGTCGGAGTTGGGGAACGCGATCGGGCTGCCGAACCGCGCCTCCAGCTCCCGGCCGGCCGGCGACTCCTTGAAGGCAGTCGAGATGTAGTACGCCACCGCGCCCTCGATGTCGGGCCCGAAGGCGTTCGTGTGGAAGAACGGCGGCGTGTCCACGGCCTCGATGATGGGCGGGACGTTGAACGTGCCGTCGCCGAACCCGTGCTTGAACCCGAGGCCGAGGACGTCGAAGTCCGGCTCGGCCAGGTCCTTGCCGCCGAACCCGCCGTCGAACGCCCCGTTGTTGCCGCACGCCGGGACCTTCCGGGTCCCCGTGTCGAGGTTGCGGTTCAGCCCCGAGTCCAGGTGGTTCGCGCCCGCGTTGGAGTGGCACACGTTGCAGCGGCCGCGCGCCGGATCGAGGAACGCCAGCCGCCCCTCGTCCGCCTCGGGATCGGCGAGGCTGACCTGCGTCAGATCGAGCTCGTTCGTCCGGCCGAGGCTCATCTGGTAGGCCAACGTGAGATCGAGCTCCTGCTCCGTCGGGAGCCGGAACGCGACCCCGGGCTCGCGGCCGAGATCGGTCGGGAAGTGCTGCGTGATCGCGCCGGTGAGGAACTCGCGCAGCGAGCCGGAGCCCGGCGCGCCGTCGCCCGACCAGCCCGTGCGATGGACCGGCACGCCCTCCGTCCCGTTCGCCGGGTCCGGCGCGATGGTCGTCGCCATCGACAGCGTGTGCTGGACCCCGCGCATCACGTACTTGTTGTCGAGGTCGTCATAACCATCGATGTTCACGCGGATCAGGCCGAGCGTCTTCAGCTCGAACGTCTCGAGCTCCTCCAGATCGGGGTCCTGCTCGAAGATGAACAGCGGGTCGAGAGGGTTACTGTCGATGAGCGTGTCGATGAACGGGATGTCAATCGTGAAGTTGTTTTCGACAGGATGGCAGGTTCCGCAGGAGCGGCCGTTGCCCTCGAACGTCTCGCGAAAGAAGATATCAGCGCCTGCGCAAATTTCCCTTGTGACGAGCCCGGCGACCACCCGGGGGTCCTGTTCGCACGCGGTGAGCCGAGCCTGAGCGGTGAGCGCGCTCGACGCGGCGCCGTGGCGCTGGCCCTCGGGCGCCGAAGGCGCGCACGAGGCGAGGAAGGCAACGGCGGCGATCGGAGCGAGGATCAAGGAACTCAATTTCGGACTTGGCATGGCGCTCTCACTTCCTGTTACCTTGGTTCCGTACAGTTGCCGAAACGCGCTGTTGATGGGCTCGGCGCGCAACGCCGGGGAAACGCGGTGGAAACCGGCCCGTCACGAGTCAACGCAGCTCGATCCGGGATCGCCGGGGTCAGCCGGAGGCGTGATGGCCACTCCAGGCCATCCAGGCGGCCGTCGAGGCTCACCGAAGGCTCATGTCCGCTCGCGCGCGACGCGCCCCGGGCGCCGTGGCTGATTTGCCGCGACGCGAGCCGCGCGGGGGCTCGCCGTCGGGCGATCTCAGGCGGCGGACTACTTAGCGGACCAGACCATGTACGGCAACCAACACCGGGACGGGCAGCACAATTCTGACTGCTTCATGGTTCTCTACAAGGGCGACCACGGGACGACATGCACCGACCGCTCGATCTGCAACTCGATCCGCAACCTGGTTGCGGCCGCGGCGACCGGGGGCGATCGCCGCCAAGATTGGCGCTAGCAGGGGCCGGAAGCAAGTCTCCGCGGGCGTGCTCTGACGATCGAAGCGAGGCATCTGCGCGATGACCGGCGGCATCCTCCGCCTTCCCCAGGCGGGGCCGTCCGTACCGGCTCAGTGAAGAAGCTCTAGGGCCACCGATGGCGCGCTACCAACTCATTAGTAGCATGGGCCCCATGCATCCCGTGCATCTTGCTTCGATCGACCTGAACCTGCTCGTCGTCTTCGACGCCCTCCTCGCGGAGGGGAGCGTCACGCGCGCGGCGGCGCGCGTCGGGCTGAGCCAGTCGGCGATGAGCCACGCGCTCGGGCGCCTGCGCACGTTGATCGACGATCCCATCCTGGTGCGCACGCCGCGGGGGATGATCCCGACGCCGCGCGCGCAGGAGCTCATCGGCCCCATCCGCGAGGCCCTCGCCCAGATCGAGGCGACGGTCGCGCGCAGCCCGCGCTTCGAGCCCGCGACGTCGCGCCGCTCGTTCGCCGTCGCCACGGTCGATTACGTGGAGCTCATCCTGCTGCCGCGCCTCGTGCACAAGCTCTTCGCCGACGCGCCGCTCGTGGACCTCATCGCGCGGCCGTACGACAACGAGATGTGGAGCTCGATGGAGACCGGCAAGATCGACCTGGCGATCGGCCTGCTCCCCGCCGTGCCCTCGGGGTTTTACCGGCAAAGGCTGCTCGAGGAGCACTACTTGTGCGTCGTGCGGCGGAATCACCCCGTCGTGCGGAGCAAGCTCACGCTCAAGATGTACACGAGCCTGCCGCACGCGCTCATCAGCCCGCGCGGCGAGGGCGGCGGCCGGGTGGACGAGGTCCTGGCCCAACAGGGGCTCTCGCGCCGCGTGGCGCTGCAGATCCCGCACTTCCTCGTGGCGGCGCACATCATCGCACAGACCGACCTCGTGCTGACCGTGCCGGCGCGCATCGCGCGCGTCTTCGCCGGGATGGAGGCGCTGCGCGTCATGAGGCCGCCCGTGGAGCTCGGCGGGTTCTCGCTGGATCAGGTGTGGCACGAGCGGCAGGCGAAGGACCCGGCGCACGCCTGGCTGCGGGGGATCTTCGTGGAGATCGCCCGCGAGACCTGACGTGCCCTCCGGCGGCCGCCTCCCCGGGCGGCGGCCGCCGGAGGAAGGGCCGGCGTCTTAATCGGTTAAGATCTTTTCCCCTCGCCGCCTCGCCGCGCTGTCCTCTCGACTCCCTGCCTTCGCCTGATGACCGCCGGGCGGCGCGATGATCTCGACGCCCTCGCTCTCGGCGAGCCGCCGGTGCAGCGCGGTCAGGCGGCTCGTGACGGGGCCGCACTCGCCCCCGCCGATCGTGCGGCCGTCGAGGCTCCGCATCGCGATCACGCCGGCGCCGGTGCCGGTCAGGAACGCCTCGTCGGCGGCGAAGAAGTCGAGCCGCCCGAGCGAGCGCTCCACGACCGTGAGCCCGATGCTGCGCGCGATGTCCATCACGGCCGCGCGGTTGATGCCCTCGAGGCACCCGTCGGTGACCGGCGGCGTCGAGAGCACGTCGCCGCGCAGCGCGAACACGTTCGCCACGCTCGCCTCGGCCACGTGGCCCCGCGCGTTCAGCAGCAGCGCGTCGTCGGCGCCGCGCTGCCTGGCCTCGAGCTTCGCGAGCGCCGAGCCCAGGTAGTTCAGGCTCTTGATCCGCATGTCGAGCGCGTCCGCGTTGGGCCGGCGGTGGCTCGACGTGATGAGCTCGAGGCCGCGCCGCCGCTGCTCGTCGCTGAACAGGCGGATGGCCCCCACGATGCAGAACAGCCCGGGCCGCTCGCACGTCGTGGGGTCGACGCCGAGCGGGCCGACGCCGCGCGTCACCACGAGGCGGACGTAGGCCTCGCGCTCGCCGTTAGCGCGCGCGGTCTCCTCGACGATCCCGCGGAGCTCGCCGAGCGAGCGCGGCAGCGCGATGCCGACCGCCTTCGCGCCTACCTCGAGCCGCGCGAGGTGGCGGTCGACGCGGAAGAGCCGCCCCGCCGCGACGCGGATGCCCTCGAAGACGCCGTCGCCGTAGAGCAGCCCGTGGTCGGTCACGTTCACCGTCGCGTCCGCCACGTCGACGATTCGCCCATCGATCCAGGTCTTCATACAGTTCACCTCCTGCTTTCTCCCTGAAGAGCGCGCGCGACGCGCTCCGCTACATCGCGCGTGTGGCGCACCGCGGCGTCGAGACGCTCGCCGCGCACGCTCTGGGCGGCCGCGGCGCAGGCGATGCAGCCGTGCAGGCCGCCGCGCGCGAGCACAGGGGCCGCGATGACGGTCAGCCCGTCGATCCACTCCCCTTCGTTGACGTCGTAGCCGCGCTTCGCGGCGCGCTGCGCGGCCCGCTGCGTCGCGGGGGCCGCGTCCGGGGCGCCCACGAGCTCCGGCGCGTGCGCGAGGTAGAGCCGGCCGCTCGCCGTGACGTCGACCGGCACCTCGGCCCCGACCGTGGGCGCCGCGCGCAGGAGCCCCGTGCCCTCCGCCTTGTCGAGCACGACCAGCCGCCCGGCGCGCGCGGCGACGAGGAAGAACGTCTCGCCGAAGGCGCGCGCCGCCCGCTCCAGCTCCGGCCGCGCCACGCGCGCTATGGCGTCGAGCCCCTGCGCCCCGAGCCCGAGGCGGATGAGCCCGACGCCGAGCCGGTAGCGCCCCTCGCCGTCCTGCTCGACCAGCGCGTGCGCCGCGAGCGACGCGAGCAGCCGGTGCAGGGTCGCCTTGGGCATGCGCACGCGCTCCGCGAGCTCCGCCAGCGACGCGCTGCCACCGCCCTCCCGCAGCGCCTCGAGGGCGCGCACCGCCTTGTCGACCGTTCCAGAGCGTTCCATTATTCGGAATTACGTTCCGATATGTGGTTTACCCCGGAACGAGGCCGCCGTCCAGGGCGCGCCCGGATCGCGCCGCGGGCTCGCGGGTTTCCTCGTCTACCTGTGCGCGTTCATGCTCGGCCCGGGGGAGTCGCTGCTCTCGGCGATCGGCGGCCAGGACCCGCCGTGGTGGATCACCTCCGCCGACGGCAGGACGGTGACGCCCGCCCATCCGCGCGACATTTTTTACAACGACTGCATCGACGAGGTGGCGGCCGCCGCCGAGGCGGCCCTGGTGCCCCAGGCCAGGGCGTCCTTCACGCGGCCGCTGACCACCGCAGCGTGGCAGGAGCTGCCCTCGACGTACGTGATCTGCGAGCGCGACAACGCCATCCCGGTGTTCGCGCAGGAGGCGATGTCGCAGCGCGCACGGGAGGTCCGGCGCCTGGACGCGGGCCACTCCCCGTTCCTTTCGCGGCCCGGCGACGTTGTCGCGCTCGTGCGCGACGTCTTCGCGAAGGCGTCCGGCTGAGCCGGCGCGCGAGCGGCGCCGCGACGGCAGGACGGCCGGCGACGGCCCGGGGCATCGCATGAAGCGATCGTTCTGGAACGATCATTCTAGACTGATCGTTCCAGAATGATCCGTGATCCGGGCGGCCACGGACAGGCCCGGTCGCCTGGGGCCTCGTCGTCGCCTGGGGCCTCTCGGTTCAGCGGGTGGTCTCGCCGAGCACATCGAGCATCGCGGGAGGGCGGGAAGGAAAACTCAACGCTCTTCTCCTCTTCCCGCCTCCATGTGAGCTCTCTCTGGGCAGATGAGATCACTACCCGACGGGTGTTTACGGGGGCCGCGAAACGGCGGAGAGGGGCCGCCGTATCACTGCGGGCACGGCGGGCTGTCGCGAGACGCAGGACCGCGCCCGACGCCTGCCGTGGAGGATCAAAGCCATGCCTGTCCTGAACATCGCCTCGATCGAGAAGCTCAGCTTGCCCGGGCTCGCGCACCAGACCCTCGCCGGACCTCGCGACGGCCTCCGGACCGTCGAGGTCTGGATGCAGACCATCGCGCCGGGGGCGCAGACGCCCAGGCACCGGCACGCCTGCGAGGAGGTCGTCGTCGTCCTGCGAGGATCGGGGACGTGCGAGATCGACGGAACCGTCCTGTCGTTCGGCCCTGGATCGGCGCTCATCTTGCCCGCGGGCGTCCCGCACCAGATCGCGAACACCGGCGCGGACGAGATGCACGTCATCGCCGCGCTCGGCGCGGCGCCGGTCACCGTGGAGACGCCCGCCGGCGAGCGCATCGAGCTGCCGTGGGACCAGCACCGCTTCTCGCTTCAGGAGGAGACGGTGTCCTGACACGCCGCCGCGGTGGACCGGGCGGAGACCAGCCCCGCGTCCCACGCCCGGCGAACCGGTTGTCGCAGGAGGACCCGGGCCGTAGAGAGGCCTCGATGCTTCCTTCCGGTGTCGCGGGCCGCCTCCTCCGCGCCGGCGCTGCGGCCGCCGTGGCCCTCGCGCCGGCCGGCTGCGTCTTCTACACGCGGCTCACGCCCTACGTGCCGAACCCCACGGCCGCCGACATCTCCGGCGGGCTCTCGGACGGCGAGCTGCGGGTCCACGCGATCACGAGCTCGCGGGCGGTCACCTCGGTGATCCAGGGAGCTTTCCGCGGGCCGCGCTTCGCCTATTCCGAGGAGGTCATCGCCGACAACTCGGCGCAGCGCGATCCCCGGCGCGACCTCTGCGCGCTGCTCGAGCGCTCGAAGGCCGAGCTGCTGCTCGTCGCCCTGGACGAGCTGACGTTCGCCCGCGGCGCGCCGGAGCGGAAGTGCCTCCGCCACGAGACGGTGCCGAGCCGGAAGGAGTTTCCGGAGGATCCCCTGGTCAGCGTGTGCGTCGAGCACGAGGACCTCGACAGGTACGAGGCGCGCCGGGCCAGGTACGGCGAGCTGACGTCGGTCGTCCAGCTGGTCACGCCCGCGCTCTGCGAAGGGCCGCCCGCCCTGCGGGGGGCCCCGCCCTCGCTCTCCGGCACGCCCGAGCGCGTCCGGGAGCAGCTCGAGGAGCTGCTGCCGCGCGCGGCGGTCGCGCCGAGATCCGCTGCCTCTGGCCCGATCGCCCGTTCAGGCAAGGCGACAGCGTCGTCTTCGGGGGCCCGCTCTGGGGCGTCGCGATCGTCCCGGAGGCCCGGGTGTCCGTGGGCAACGCCGTCTCCGCAGGCCTCGCCCTCGAGGTGGTTCGTTCGCCTGGAGAGGCCCCGCCGCGCGGCTGACCGTGGCGCTCGACCTGTAGCGGCCGGTGAACTCTTTGGATCTCCCGTTCCTGGACGAGCCGATCGACGTGTGCCGGCTCGACCTGCACCGCGAGGAGCTGGCGCCCTCGATCCGCGCGCGAGCGCCCCGGTCCCGCAGGGCGGGGCTCCACTGAGCCGCGCCCGGCCGTGAGCGCCCGCCGGGGACGCGCGTCATCCGTCGTCGGGCAGGTAAAGCTTCACGTCGTCGAACTCGGCGGTGCCCTCGTAGTAGTTGATGTGCGGATCGCCGAAGAAGAAGTGATCCGGATAGGCCGACCCCGCCGGCCAGGTCTCGAAGGTCTCGCCGAAGCGCGCCGTCTCGTTGTGGCCCGGCGGCGCGTACTCCTCGGGGCGCTGGTTGTAGTGCCACGTCACCGGCGGCTCGCGGAAGCCCCTCCGCGCCGCGTACGTCGCGCGGCCGCCGTGGTGGAACCTGCCCGACGCGGACATCGCGTAGCCCGCGCCGTCGCGCTCGACGGTGAACACATACGCTTCCCCGTCGAGGTACTTGTCCGTGAAGACGGGGCCTTCTCTCCACCCGCCGGGCGTGTACGACGTGAACTGGTTGCCGTTCCAGGGAGTCCCGAACGCCTCGCCGCTGAGCCAGAGCATGCTCAGGTACCGTGAGCCATCCTGCTCGGCCCGGCCAGAGATCGGGTTCCAGACCGATGACCACGGGCCTGTGTCGCCGAAGTTGTTGTCGGTGTCCATCACCACCTTGCGGTGATGATGGATGAAGACGTTGTTGTGAGGCGCCGGCCGCGCGTAATCGGTGATGCAGAGAAAGTAAACACCGTTATCGAAGACCGCGGACCGCGGCGTCGTGCTCCTGTCGCTGAACCGCCACGGGTCGGCCACCTCGTCCCCTTCATAGCCGTTGACCTTGCCCCCGTGCGCCCAGCTGCCCTGTCTCGGGCCGCCGAAGGCGATGCTCGAGACAGTCACCTCCACGCGGTACCGCGCCGGCAGGGGCGCGGTCGAGCGGAGGATCGCGCCGTCGTAATGGCGCGTGGAGACGAGCCTCGCCTTGCCGCCCGCCGCCTCGAACCGGCCGCCCGTCTCGGGGACGCCGTCGCGGTCGCTGTCGCGGCCGTACAGCTCGACCGTGAGCCAGCCCCCCTCCCCGTGCGTGAAGGACTTGCGGAAAGAGCGGAACCGCCGCAGCCCCTCGCGGAACACCTCGCCGCCTTGCGCGGAGAAGAACGCGCCGTCCTCGTCGAAGGCATCGACGTGGTAGGGGCTCCCGTCGCCATAGGCGTCCTCGGTCCACGCCGCGGGCTCCTGGAAGGGGGCGTCGAAGGTCTCGTGGTGCACGAGCCGCCCGCGCGGGCCGGCGGCCCGCGCGGGCGGCTGCGGGGCGAAAGCCCGGGTCTCTGGCGCCTCGCGCGTCTCTGAGGTGTCGCACGTGCCGCGCGCCGGCGCGCGGGCGCAGGCCGACAGCGAGAGCGCGAGCAGGGCGAGCTGCCGGGTCATGCGTGCTGCGCGTGCGAAAGGGGGCGGGCGGCGCCGCGTCGGCTCAGCGGTTCGGCTGCCGGGTGAGGCGCAGGTACGGGCGGACGGCGTTGTAGCCCTTCGGGAACTTCTGCGCGAGGACCTCGGGATCCTGGAGCGAGGGGACGATGACGACGTCATCGCCGTCCTTCCAGTTGGCGGGCGTCGCCACGGAGTGGCTGTCCGTGAGCTGGAGCGAGTCGATGATGCGCAGGAGCTCATCGAAGTTGCGCCCGGTGCTCGCCGGGTACGTGATCGTCGCGCGGATCTTCTTGTTCGGGTCGATGATGAACACCGAGCGGACCGTGAGCGTGTCGTTCGCCTGCGGGTGGATCATCCCGTAAAGGTTCGAGACCTTCCGGTCCACGTCGGCGAGGATCGGGTAGTTCAGCTTCGTGCGCTGCGTCTCCTCGATGTCGACGGTCCAGCGCTTGTGCGACTCGACGTCGTCGACGCTGAGGGCGATGGGCTTGACGCCGCGCTTGTCGAACTCCGTTTTGAGGTTCGCTACCGCGCCGAGCTCGGTCGTGCAGACCGGGGTGAAGTCCTTCGGGTGCGAGAAAAGGATCACCCACGAATTCCCCGCCCACTCGTGGAACCGGATGGTCCCGTGCGTGGACTCTTGCTCGAAATCGGGCGCGATGCTTCCGAGTTGCAGGCTCATGACAGTCCCTCCTGGCCGCGGCCAAACGTCCGCTATGGCGGAGGAATGTCCGTCAAGCCGCTCAGCGTGTCAAGCCGTCGCTGCGCTCTTTCACGCGCGCCGGAGCCGCGCCTGCGGCCTGCCGGGCGGCGCCGGGGGCGGGCGGCCATCCGGGCTCGATCGTGACGCGCGCCAGGCGCGACAGGCGCGATCGTGACGCGCGACAGGCGCGATCGTGACGCGCGACAGGCGCGATCGTGACGCGCGACAGGCGCGATCGTGACGCGCGACAGGCGGGCCGCGGTGGCAGTACGATCCCATGGATCCACCGCCGGGCGAGCTTTCCGCTGCGGTGCGAGGAGATGAGACCCTTTCTTTGGCCCCACGGCGGGGCGAGCCTCTGCGCCGCTGCACTTAAGGAGAAGGAGAACGATGGACGTCCAAAGAATCGAGGTCGCTCCGGCGAGGAGCGCGCGCGAACTTTCCACGCTGCCTGGACCGCCGAAGCTGCCGCTCGTCGGCAACCTCCTCGAGGTCCGGCCGACCACGCTCCACCTCACGCTGGAGCGGTGGAGCCGCGAGTACGGAGATCTCTATAGGTTCTGGATGGGCCCCAGGCCGTTCCTTGTCGTCAGCAACGCCGAGCTCGTCCAGCGCGTCCTCCGCGAGCGACCCGCGGTGTTCCGGCGCTGGAGCCCGATGAGGGACGTCTTCGTCGAGATGGGCATCCACGGCATCTTCGCCGCCGAGGGGGAGTCGTGGGCCCGGCAGCGGCGGCTCATCATGAGCGCGTTCAGCCAGGGGCAGCTGCGCGCCTGCCACGGCGCGATCGCGACGATCACCCGCCGGCTGCGGGACCGCTGGCGCGCGTCGGCCGCGCGCGGGGAGCCGGTCGACGCGCGGCGCGACCTGACCCGTTACACGGTCGACGTCACGAGCGCCGTGGCGTTCGGGCGGGATCTGAACCTGGTGGATCGCGGCGCCGACGCGCTGGTCCACCAGCTGGACGAGATCTTCACCATGATCCACCGCCGCGTCCTCGCGCCGTTTCCTTACTGGCGGTACGTGAAGCTCCCTGCTGACCGGTCGCTCGATCGGGCGCTCGCGGAGGTGAGCGAGCGGATGCTGGAGCTCATCCGGGCGACGCGCGCGGAGCTCGACCGGGATCCGGCGCGGGCCGCGGCGCCGCGCACGCTGCTCGAGGCGATGCTCGCCGCGCGCGACGCGGAGCACCCCGCGGCGCGGCTGTCGGACCTGGAGGTGCACAGCAACGTGCTGACGCTGATGCTCGCCGGCGAGGACACGACGGCCGACACGATGGCCTGGACGCTCCACTTCATGGCCCAGCGGCCCGACGTGCAGGCGCGGATGCGCGCCGAGGCCGACGCCGAGATAGGCGACGCGGACCTGCCCGCGAGCCCGGAGCAAGCCCAGGGGCTGCGGTACATCGGGGCCGTGACCCAGGAGACGCTCCGCCTGAGGTCGGCCGCGCCGGTGCTGTTTGCCGAGGCGGGCGTGGACACGGAGCTCGGGCCGGTGCGGGTCCCGGCGGGGACGCGGCTGGTCCTCCTGGGGCGCCAGGTCGGCCTGAAGGCGGAGAGCTTCCACGACCCGACCACCTTCGCGCCCGAGCGGTGGCTCGGCCAGGGGCCGGCGACCGCGGGCAAGCACGACCCGCGCGCCGCGCTCGCCTTCGGCAGCGGCCCGCGGGTCTGTCCCGGGCGCGCGCTCTCGATGGTCGAGAGCGCGATGGTGGGCGCCATGGTCGCGCGAGAGTTCGACGTGGCGCTGGTCGATCCGAGACAGCCGGTGCACGAGCTGATGGGCTTCACGATGAGACCCGAGGGGCTCTCCGTCCGGTTCGCGGCGCGCCGGCGCTGACCGGAGCGCGCCTCGGAGGGCGCCGACCGGAGCGCGCCTCAGAGGGCGCCGACCTCGCGGCGGAGTCCTTCCCAGGGGATCTCCCGCGGCGGCGCCCGGCGTCGCTCGCCGGCCTCGCTCGCCTGCGCGGGGCTGGAGCACTCCCCGTGCTCCAGCAGGTGCAGGGCCTCGGCGAGGCACGTCTCGTCCGCGTCGCCCAGCTCCGCGTTGAGCGTGTCGTCGGCGGCGCAGTCCGGGGTGAAGCCCTCGTAGTAATCCCCCTCTTCCTTCGCGTTGAGCACCCGGAACGAGATCGGGTTGATGATCTTGTCGCAGTAGTCCCAGCCGTGCATGCCGACGGGCTTTCCATGCGTGGTCGAGCCGACGAGCTTGACGTCCATGTAGGGACGCAGGCTGTTGATCAGCGTCTCGCTGGCGGAGGCCGTGCCGCTGGCGGTGATGACGACCAGCCGGGACAGCGGGAGCGCCGGCTGGTCGAGCGCCTCGAACGAGGCGCGCTTGTCCCAGTCGCCGTGCCTGTCGTTGTGCGCGGTGATGTCGAGCAGGGCGTCGCTCGTCCCGGGCTGGTGGATCAGGCTCGCCAGGTGCCTCTCGACGGCGAGGCGCCCACCTCCGTTGTAGCGCAGGTCGAGGACCAGCTCGCTCACCTGGCTCTCCCTGAACGCCGCGAAGGCGCGATCGAGCTCCTCGGCGGAAGGCTCGATGAAGGTGGTGAGCATCAGGTAACCGACCTTCGCTGAACCGGCCTGCACGACGCGCTGGTTGAGCACCGTGGTGACGGCATACCACGCCTTCTGGACAGCGATCGTGAAGGCCTCCTCGCCCGCGCGCTCGACCTTCAGCGACATCTCGACGCCTTCCTCGTCGGGGCCCGACACCTCTGTCCAGAGGTCGTCGCGCTCGACCTGCTCGACGTCGATGTCGTTGATGGCCAGCACCCTGTCGCCCCGCCGGAGGCCCGCCGCCCCCGCGGGCGAGGCGGGGTGGACCAGCGCGAGCCGGAGGCTGCCCTCCTGGTCGTAGCCCCACCGGAAGCCGAGCCCGAGGGTCTGCCCCTCCCGGAAATAAGCGTCGTAATCGCTCTTGCTCGAGATGTAGCTCCAGCGATCGCGCGGTTTGTCCACGAGATCCTCGAGCAGCGCCTCGGGCGAGGGATACGCCCGGTAGTCGAGCTCGGGCACGAGGTCGTACCAGAGATAGACGTCCTTCATCAGCTTGAAGAGGTGCTCGTTCTGCCCCGCCGGCGAGCAGTCCGCGGCCTGCTGGTCCGCCGCCTCGGACGGGGCGCAGCCCGCCGCGAGGGAGGCCGCGAGCGCGAGGGCACAGGGGGAGAGGACCGCGACAAGCTTCGAAGCGACCATGCCCCTCAGCTCACCACGAAACGGAAAGGGCGAGCAACGCCGATCTGGGGACGGGCTCGTGCCTTGTGTCGCGCGTCAGAGAGCCCGCAGAGCGCTGTTTCCTCGGGGCTGCGCCCCCCGCCGCACCCCGGCGTCCGCTTCGCGGCCGCTCTGGTATCGCGCGTCAGGAATCCCTGGCGGGATCTCTGACGCGCGATACCAGTCGCGCGTCATCCAGCGCCGGCCCCGGAGCAGGGGCCGCAGCGTCTCCCGGGAGGGACGGGTCGGGGCGACGCCCGTCCAGGCCTCGAGCGCGCCGAGGGCCAGCGCCTGATCGGCCGGCGCGAGCGCGAGGATGACGGCGCCGTGGGTCCCCCCCGGCGCGATGAAGCGGTGGGTGTCCCGGGCACCCCCGATCTCGAAGGCAGCCGTGGTGTACGGGTCGTTCTCGCCGTAGATGAACAGGAGCCGCTCGCCCTCGGTGGCGAGCCAGCCGGAGATGTCCTGCATCGCCCCGGGATCGAAGACAGGGCTCTTGCCAGGCCCGGGCTCGATGAACGTGGTGGGCACGTTGGCGCCGGGGTAGAGGAGCAGATCGGCGAGGTGTGCCTCCGCGAAGCCCGGATAGCCGAGCTCTGCCGCAGCTTGCCAGTAGTACGGTTCGAAGAGGAGGAAGTAGGGGTCGGACCAGAGGTGGGGGGCGTTCGCCTCGTCGAGGAAGGCCCAGACCTCGTCGTCGTCCGACGACGCGCTCGGGACGCGCTCGCAGAGGCTCGAGTCCTTGTATTGCCAGAGGGAAAACACGGACTCGACCACGGCGACCTCCAGGGCCCGGTCGATGCCCAGATGGTCATAGGTGACGCCGAGCTCCGCGGCCTCGGCCTCCATGTAGCCCAGCATGGCCGGGCGCCGCAGCAACACCTCGCGCTGGAAGCCCTGGAGGGCTTGCCGGCACGCGGGATCGCCGCGCTCGGCCAGGAAGTCGACGTAGCGCGGATCGGAGGTACCAGCGCTGTGCGGGGCCACGTAAGCCACGGTGCCGTCCACGTCGGCGGGATAGAAGCGGCGATGGTAGACCGAGGTCATCCCGCCCTTGCTCGCGCCGGTGGAGATCCATCTGCCGTCGTAGAGCGGCCGGATCGCCGCGATGACGCGGTGAATGTCCGCAGCGGCCTGCTCGACGGTGAGCAGCGACCAGTCCGCGGGCTCCGGGCGGGAGGGGGTGAAGAAGCGGTGCTCGACCCGGATCTGGTTGGCGGCGAGCAGCTCGGCCGGCTCCTCGAGCGACTGGAGCTCGAGGGAGAGCTGGTATCCCTCGGTAACGAGCACGACGGGCGCGGCGGGGTCGCGGTGGTGGAGCACCACGCGCTGCTGGAAGTGCACGCCGTCGGGGTGGTCGTGATCCGCAGGCTGGTCGAGCTCCATGACGAAGTAGCGATAGCCAGGGAGATCGGACTCCTGCTCCTCGACCGAGAGGCCCTCGATGGCCTCGAGCTGATCGAGGAGCTCGCGCGAGTCGGCCGCGCCGGTGCCGCCGGTGCCGCTGGGGCCGGCGCCGCCGGTCGCGTCGCCGCCGGTGCCGCCGGGGCCGCCGGGGCCGCCGCCGGTCGCGTCGCCGCCGGTGCTGCCGGTGCCGCCGGGGCCGCCGCCGCCGGTCGGGCCGCCGCCGCTTGCGGTGCCGCCGCCGGTGCCATCGCCGCCCCCCGTGCCGCCGGCGGCCGCGCCGCCTGTGTCCCGGGGGAGCGATCCGCCGTCAGCGTCGTCGCCGCAAGCCGCGCTCGACAGGGCGACCAGCGAGAAGGCGATCCACGTCAGGAGAGGAGTTCGCATGTCCCGCGAAAGCTACATGAACAGGCGCCCGGCTCGAACGGCGACGAGCGGAAAAACACGGGACGGTGCGCCGACGGACGTCGGACGAACACGACGTGCGCCATACATGCTGGTGCTGTCCTTTGAACACGAAGGCGGGAAGGCAGGAAGACGCCCCCATCATCTTCCCGCCCTCATGGACGGCTCTCCGGGCGAGCGATGGCTCCACCCGGACGCGCGCGCTCTATACGCTCTATGCGCTCTGCCGCGCGAGGTCGGCCCCGGGAGCCCAGCGCCGCGCGGTGAACCGGTTCGTCGGGCGAGGGAGCCCGTAGTGGTCGCGCAGCGTGACGCCCTCGTACTCGGTGCGGAACAGGCCGCGCCGGCGCAGGACAGGCACCACATGATCGACGAACGCCTCCAGGCCGGAGGGGAGCAGCGGCGGCATCACGTTGAAGCCGTCCGCGGCGCCGCGCGTGAACCACTCCTCGATCGTCGCCACGAGCCCGATCCGCTCGGTGACGGCCGCCAGCGCCGGCAGGAGCGCGGTGGGGTCGAGCCTGCCGACCGGCCGGTACCGGATGTCGCCCTGCAGCGCCGGGCCGTCGCCGAAGAAGATCGAGTCGAACGTACCCCGCTCGGCCACGCGGGCCAGGTGCCGGTAATGCGCGACGTCCCACGTGCCGGTGAGGCTGCTCTCGGGGAACCGCCAGGCCGACTCGTGGTGGCCGATGGTCATCAGGAACGCGTTGAGGTGCAGGCGTCGCTGGGTGGATGTAGCTTTGCTCACGTTACGCCTTTATCGGATCCTGACCGTGGTTGTGTAATCGACCGGGGTTGAGACTCGACCGACCGAGGTTGAGGTTCGACCGACCGAGGTTGAGGTCCGCCGCCACCGCATCCGTAACGGCTCTCACTCTGCCGCCTCGACCAGATCCCGACCGGGGTTGAGGTTCGCCGGCCTCGGCAGGCCGTAGCGGTCGCGGAGCGTCCTCCCCTCGTACTCCGTTCGGAACAGACCGCGCTTCTGCAGGATCGGCACCACGTGGTCGACGAACGCCTCGAGCCCTGACGGCAGCACCGGCGGCATCACGTTGAAGCCATCGGCGGCGCCCTGCTCCCACCAGTGCTGGATCGCGTCCGCCACCTGCTCGGGCGTGCCGGCGAACGTCCGGTGGCCGCGGCCGCCGCCGAGCCGGCCGATGAGCTGGCGCACCGTCAGCCGCTCCCGCCGGGCCAGCGTCACGATCAGCGTGTAACGGCTCTTCGCCCCCTCGATCTGGTCCTCGCTGGGCAGGTCCTTCGGCAGCTCGGCGTCGAGGTCGAGGTCCTCCGGCCTCACGCGCAGCGTCTGCGCGAGCTGCCGCTTCGCATACTCCGGCTTGATGAGCCGATCGAGCTCGGCGTCGAGCGCGTGCGCCTCGGCCTCGGTCGCGCCGATGACCGGCACGATGCCCGGCAGGATCTTGATCCCCTCCGGATCGCGCCCCAGCGCGCGCACGCGCGCCTTGAGGTCGGCGTAGAACTGCTGCGCGTCCGCCAGCGTCTGCTGCGCGGTGAACACCGCCTCGGCGTAGCGCGCCGCCAGCTCCTTGCCGTCCTCCGACGAGCCGGCCTGCACCAGCAGCGGATATCCCTGTGGAGGGCGCGGCACGTTGAGCGCGCCCTCCACCTTGAAGTACCGGCCCACGTGCCGCGGCGGGTGGATCTTGCGATCGTCGCCCCAGACGCCGTTCTCCTTGTCGCCGAGCGGCGCGTCGTCCTCCCAGCTGTCCCACAGCTTCAGCGACACATCGATGAACTCGGCCGCACGGGCGTACCGGTCGCCGTGCGCCGGCAGCTCGTCGAGGTTGAAGTTCCGCGCCGCGTCCACGCCGGCGGTCGTCACGATGTTCCAGCCGGCCCGGCCCCCGCTGATGTGATCGAGCGACGCGAACCGCCGGGCCAGGTTGAACGGCTCGTTGTACGTGGTCGAGGCCGTGGCGATGAGCCCGATGTGCTCGGTCACCCCCGCCAGCGCGGCGAGCAGCACCGTCGGCTCCAGCGTCCCGGCCGGCCGGCGGCCGACGTTGTTCCAGAGCACCGGGCTGTCGGCGAGGAAGAGCGAGTCGAGCCTGCCCCGCTCCGCGATGCGCGCCAGGTTCTTGAAGTGCTCGACGTTCGTGTTCGCGAACGGATCGCTCTCGGGCAAGCGCCACGAGGCTTCGTGGTGGCCGACGCTCATGAGAAACGCGTTGAGATGCAGTTGTCCAGGCCTGTGGGTCACGGGGCACTTCCTTCGAGTTCAGGGTTCGAGTCGATGTCTTCAGCGGCCGCGGCGGCCGGCGCGACGCCCAGCGCGGCCAGCAGCGACTCGCGGTGTCCGAGGAACCGGGGGTGGCGGAGCGGGCGCGGGGCCGGCAGCTCGATCCGCTGCTCCTCGGCGATGCGGCCCTCGACGAGCACGAGCACCCGGTCGGCGAGCGAGATCGCCTCGTCGACGTCGTGGGTGACCAGCAGCACGGCGGGGCGGTGCCGCGCGCACAGCTCGCGCAGGAGGTCGTGCATGCGCATGCGGGTCAGCGCGTCGAGCGCGCCGAACGGCTCGTCGGCCAGCACGAGCTCCGGCTCGCGCACCAGCGACCGCGCCAGCGCGACCCGCTGCTGCTCGCCGCCGGACAGCTCGACCGGCCACGCGCGCTCCCGCCCGGCGAGCCCGACCTCGGCGAGCGCGGCCAGGCCGCGCGCCCGCGCCGAGGGCTCGTCGAGCCCCAGGATCACGTTGTCGAGCACCCGCGCCCAGGGCAGGAGCCGCGTGTCCTGGAACACGACCGCTCTGTTCTCGGGCACGTGCAGCTCGCCCGAGCCGGTCACGTCGTGATCCAGCTCCGCGATGGCCCGCAGCAGCGTGCTCTTGCCCGATCCGCTGCGGCCGAGCAGCGCGACGAACTCGCCCGCCTGGATGTCGAGGTCGATGCCGTCGAGGATCGTGCGGGCGCCGAAGCGGCGGACCAGGCTGCGGATCCGCACCGTGGGCGGCGGCGCGCTCAGCCGGCCAGGATGCGACGCCATGACAGGGTCCTTCGCTCGACGAGCCGGACGGCCGAGTCGGAGGCCAGCCCGAACAGCCCGTACACGACGAGGCCGAGGAGGATGATCTCCGTCTGGCCGTATGAGCGGGCCAGCGACATCATGTGTCCGATGCCGCTCGTGGCGTTGATCTGCTCGACCACGACGAGCGCCAGCCACGCGCCGGTGACCGCGAGCCGGAGGCCCATGAGGAAGCCCGGCAGCGCCCCCGGCAAGGCCACCTTCCGGACGAACTGCCACCTGGAGAGGCGGACCGTCTCGGCCAGCTCCACGTAGCGCGCGTCGATGGTGCGCAGCGCGGCGTGGGTGTGGACGTAGATCGGAATGACGACGCCGAGGGCGATGGTGAGCACCTTCATCTGCTCGCCGATGCCGAACCACAGGATCAGCAGCGGGATGAGGGCGAGCGTCGGGATGGCGCGCTTGATCTGCACCGGGCCGTCCACGAGCGCCTCGCCGACGCGGGTGAGGCCGGAGAGCAGCGCCAGGACCGTGCCCAGGCCGACCCCGAGGGCGAGCCCGAGGAAGGCCCGTTGCGCGGACGTGAGCAGGTTGGACAGGAGCCGCCCGTCGGCGATCAGGTCGTGGGCCGTGGCCACCACGGTCCACGGGGCGGAGAGCACGCGCGCGTCGAGCACGCCGGTCGCCGACGCGACAGCCCAGCCGGCGATCAGCAGCGCCGGGCCGATCGCCAGGCCGTACGGGAGGCGCCGGCCCGGGCCCAGGCGGCGCCGCTGGCGGCGGCCGGGCAGGCCGCGCGCGGCCGCGCCTCGCGCGGGCGGCGCGTGGAGCGCGTGGAGCGCGTGGAGATCGGCTGCCGCGGTGAGATCCGGGAGGCTGGAGAGGCGCGGCGAGGCGGCCCTCGTGGGCAGTGCGGTCGTCATGGCGTGCTCCTGTCGGCCGTCGCTGGCCGGTCCGTCGGTGCGGCGCCCTGGGCGGCGCCGGCCGCCTCCGATCCGATCGTCTGGAATCGAAGGTCGAAGATCGTCCTGGCCTCGAAGCGCTTCTGGCCGGAGGCCTCGGCGAGCAGGTCGACGGTCTCCTGGGTGAGCGCGATCGCCTCGGTCCAGTCGCCCGGGTACTGCGGCTTGCCGGCGGCCTCGATGAGGAAGCGCCCTTCCCTGGCCGTGAGGCCTTGGTCCTTGACGTAATACGCCTCGATCCACGCGTCCGGATGCGCGTGAGCCCACAGCTGGGCCCTGGTGCGCCATTTGACGTACTCGCGCAGCGCCGCCGCCTTGTCGGCGCTCTCCAGCGCGGCCGTACGCACGTAGAGGAAGCTGAGGTTATCGCGGACCCCGTGCGCGATCGACGCGGCGCCCTCGGCGCGGTACTCGTTGAGGTAGCGCTGCAGGATGGTGCCGGACAGCGGCGCGACGTCGACCTGGCGGCTGGTGAGCGCCTCCTTGAACTCGCTGCTGCTCAGCTGGACGAGCGTGACGTCCTGCTGCGACAGCCCTGCCGATCTCAGCACGCGCTGGACGACGGCGCCCTGCGCCTGCCCCGGCGAATAGGCGATCTTCTTGCCGCGGAGATCGCGCGTGGACGACAGGCGCACGCCCGGCGCCGTGGCCAGCTCGTAGACCGGCCGCTCCCGCACGTGCACCGCGATGATCTTCACGTCGAGCCCGGTGAAGGTCGCATGGATGGGCGGCGTGTCGCCGACCGAGCCCGCGTCGAGGACGCCCGCGCGGAACGCCTCGACGGTCTGCGGTCCGCCGCTGATGTTCTGCCAGTCCACGACGAACGGCAGCCGGTCGATATCGCCGGAGAGCTGGAGTTGCTTCTGCACGGTCGGATCACCGATGCTGAGCCGCGTCTCGCGCGAGAACTCGGCCGGAATCGGAGCGTCCGGGGCGAGCCGAGCAGCGGCGCTCGCGTCGCCCTCGCGCTTGCACCCAGGCAGGGCGATGAGCGCCGCGAGCACCAGAAGAAAGCGTTTCCTGTCGATGAACGTGCGCAGATGGACCTCGGTGCGCGGCTGGAAGCGGGGCCGTCCCTCGGGCGCCCAAGCGCCGCCCGGCCGTCAAGCAGCAACTCCCATGCCGTCGCGACGCTCGTTGTTCGGCGGCGACCTCCCGCTCTCCCGCGCCCGCCGTCGCGCGGCGCCCGCCGACCGGTCATGGACGGGGCTCTGCGGTCTCGTTGCTTCCCCAGCAGCAGCTGGTGGTGGTCTGCTGCTCCGGCGCGAGCACGACCTGCATCCCCCGGCGCTGGCCCGGGCGTGCTCGGGGGGTCAGCGCCCCAGGAGCGTCGCGCTGTCGCGGGTCGTTCTGGACAACCCGTTCCAGAATCGCGCGTGCTCGGGGGTCAGCGCCCCAGGAGCGTCGCGCTGTCGCGGGTCGTTTTGGACAACCCGTTCCAGAATCGCTAACGTCGCCTCGTGGCACGGCCCAAGGAGTTCGACGTGGAGAGCGCGCTGGAGCGGTCGATGGACCTCTTCCTGGAGCGGGGCTACGAAGCGACCTCGATGAGCGATCTCGTCGGTCATCTTGGCATCTCGCGGCAGAGCCTGTACGACACGTTCGGTGACAAGCAGGCGATCTACATCGCCGCGCTGGAGCTCTGGCGTGACCAGCAAAACCAGAGCTTTCTCCAGCTTCTGGGGAGCGATGAGCCCATCCGGAGCGTGGTCAGGCGGGTCTTCGAGAGCGTCATCCAGCAAGATCTGGAGGGCGAACGCTCGCGTGGGTGCGCGATGGTGAACGCCATCGTCGGGCCGTCCTCTTCTGACGAAACGATCGCACGGCTCGTCAGTGACAACGCGCGGAGCCTGGAAGCAGCCTGGACAAAGCGACTGCGCGAAGCCCAGGACCACGGTGAGATCGGAGCGCATCATGATCCTGTCGCGCTGGGGCGATTCTTCGCGAGCGCGATCTCCGGGCTTCGTGTCACCGCGAGGACAACCCGGGATCGGCAGGCACTTGAGGACGTCATGCGCGTCACGCTCGGCGTGCTCGGGTAACCTCGTGGTCAGTTCTGGAACGAGCTGTCTAGAATGCGTTCTGGAACGAGCTGTCTAGAATGCGTTCTGGAACGAGCTGTCTAGAATGCGTTCTGGAACGAGCTGTCGGTGCCCCCCCTCAGGCGGAAGCCTCGCGCCGCCCCCGGACGTCGAACGCGTCGAGCAGGTAGTCGCGGAAGGCGCGGATCTTCGGAGGCAGAAAGCGCGTCCCCGGGTGCACGAGGTAGAGGGGTGCACCGCCGTCGATCGCGTGGTCCTTGAGCACGGGGACGAGCCTCTTCGCGTCGAGGTCGCTCCGCACGTTGACCTCGGGGACGAGCGCGATCCCGGCCCCGGCCAGGGCGACCTCGCGGCAGAAGGAGAAATCTGAGGCCGAGATGGCCGCGCGCACCCGGATCTCCGCGCGATCGCGGCCGTCGCGTGACTGGAGCGCGATCGTCGCGTGCCCGCGCGTGGTCTGGGCCAGGAGCAGCCGGTGCGCCTCGAGGTCCGCGGGCCGGCGCACGGGCCCGTGCTTGCGGAGGTAGGCCGGCGCCGCGAACAGCCCGACCTCGATGAGCTGGAGCCGGTGGGCGATGAGCGACGAGTCCGGCAGGCTCGCGGTCGCGCGCAGGGCCACGTCGATCTGGTGGGCGTCGAAGTCGAGCAGGGCCTCCGTGAGGACCATCTCCAGCGAGATCTCGGGGAAGCGCTCCGCGAAGCCGGCCGAGAGCGGCGCCAGGATGCTCAGGCCGAGATCGAACGGCGCCGTCACGCGCAGGTGACCGCTCGGCCGCGCGCGCGCCTGCTGCACCGCCACGTTCGCGTCCTCCAGCAGCTCGAGGGCGCGGCCCACCCGCATCCGGTACGCGAGGCCGTCCTCGGTCGCCTGCACCCGCCGCGGGCTGCGGCGGAGCAGCTCCACGCCGAGCGCATGCTCGAGACGGGTGATGCGGCGACTGACGCTGCCCTTCGTCTCGCCCAGCGTCTTCGCGGCCGCCGTGATCGATCCGAGATCAACGACCAGGCAAAAGGCCCGCAGATCGACGAGCTCCGCGTCGATGGTTTCCTTTCTCGCAACCTGATGTTTCATCGGGCGTGGATTGTACCATTCCCGGAAACGCTCTAGGGTGGGCCCATGGATCGCCGGGCTGCTCTGAGGCTCCTGCTCGCCGTGGGCGGGGTCGTGCCCATCGCGGGCGCATGCCGGCCTTCGACTTCGACCGAGGGAGGTCCCATGTCCGAGACGCAGAACCAGGCGCGCGTGGGCCGCATGCCGGCGCTCTTCCTCGCGCACGGCTCGCCCTTCCTGCTCGACGATCGCGCGTGGATGGCCGAGCTGGGCGCCTGGGCGCAGGCGGTGCCGCGCCCCAGGGCGATCCTGATGCTCTCGGCCCACTGGGTGGACGCGCCGGTCACGCTCGGCGCCACCGAGACCGCGCCGCTCGTCTACGATTTCTACAACTTCCCCGAGCAGTACTACCGCGTGACCTACCCCGCGCCCGGCGCTCCGGCGCTCGCGCGGCGCGTCCGCGAGCTGCTCGGCCCGCTCGGGCCAGTCGCGGAGGATCCGCGCCGGGGCCTCGACCACGGCGCGTACGTGCCGCTGATCTGCATGTACCCGGGCGCGGACATCCCGGTGCTCCAGGTCTCGCTGCCGACGCTGGCGCCGGCCCCGCTCCTCGCCATGGGGCGGGCGCTCGCGCCGCTGCGCGACGAGGGAGTCCTCATCGTGGGCAGCGGCTTCCTGACCCATAACCTCCGCGCAGCCGACTGGCGCACCGCCGCGGTCGCGCAGCCCTGGGCCACCGAGTTCGACGCCTGGTGCGCCGAGGTCCTGGCGCGCCGGGACGTGGACGCGCTGCTCGATTACCGCGCGCGCGCGCCGGGGGTGAGGATGGCACTCCCGACCCACGAGCATTTCGTGCCGGTCGTCGCCGCCATGGGCGCGTCGATCGACGTGAGCGAGCCGGTGGGATTCCCGATCACGGGGCTCACCTACGGCTCGTTCACGAAACGTTCTGTACAGTTTGGCTGACCGACAAGGAGAATGTCTCTCATGTTCACCTCCCGCATCGCTCGCATCGTGCTCCCCGCCGCTCTCCTGCTCTCGCTCGCGGGCTGCGAGGACCCGACCAAGGACAAGCCCAGGGCGACCATCTCGTCCGCCGCGCCGGCGCAGACCCAGGCAGCCGCGCCCTCCGGCCCGGCCGAGACGCTCCCGATCGACGCGGCCGCTTCCACCGTCGGCTTCGTCGGCTCCAAGGTCACGGGCAAGCACGAGGGCAAGTTCCAGAAGATCTCGGGCTCGATCGCGCTCGCCGGCGGCAAGGCGGATGGCGGCAAACTCAGCATCGAGGCCGACACCTCGTCGGTGAAGACCGACGCGGAGAAGCTCGACGGACACCTCAAGTCGGCCGATTTCTTCGATGTCGCCAAGTACCCGAAGGCGACCTTCACCTCGACCCAGATCAAGGCCGGCGGCGAGAACGGCGCGACACACACCATCACCGGCGAGCTCGACCTGCACGGGGTGAAGAAGACCATCTCCTTCCCCGCGACCATCACCGAGGGCGCCCATGTCGTGTCGGGTAACGCGGAGTTCGTGATCAACCGGAAGGATTTCGGGATCGTCTATCCGGGCAAGCAGGACGACCTGATCGGCGACGACGTGCTGCTCAAGCTCTCGCTCAAGGCGCCTCGCAAGCAGGGTTGAGCGGCGGCCGGCGCGAGGGCGCCGCGCGGCGGCGCTCCTGGGTCGTCGCTGCGTCGATTTCTTGTCAGACCGCGCGGGGCCGCGGCGTACCGATGAGGACCCGCAGCCTTCAGACCCCCAGTGCGGCGCGTGCGCCTCGTACATCACCCTGGAACGTCAGCGCGTGCCGCGCCGTTGCCCGATGCGCTGCATCCACTCCTTCACGGCCTGCCGCTCCTCGTCCGAGAGGGTCGCCCACGCATTGCCAGTGCCCCCGTGGTCATTGTACGGGAAGCAGAAGGCCCAGTTCTCGTACCGCGTCTCGACGTTGTAATGCGGGCCCTTGACCGGATCGAAATCGAGCCGGATGCGACCGCGCTTTCCCCACTCGACGCCCACCTCGGACCCGGCGAGAGGCGAATCGCCGCCCATGTTCTTCGCGACCACGATCTTCACATAAGGACCGAGGTTCCCCCCGGTGAGCTCCTCGAGCTTGCTCACCGCAAGGTTTCGCGCGTCCTCCATGCTGTGGCAATCGATCTTGTACTCCAAGCTCTCCTCCTCCCGTCGATGAGATCGCAATCATCGACCACGCCCCCGGTTCGTGTCAAGACCGCCGGCCAGGCACCATCGAGCTGGTTCAATGATGACGTCGGCTCGCGCCGGCTCTCCTGTGTGTCGACCCCATGACGGCGGTCCACGGACGCCCGCGAGGCGTCACCGGTGCGCGTCAGCTGGCTTCTTCTCCCGACGTGAGACACGTCGACGAGGATCGATATCCATCGCGCTCGCGGCGCTGAACTCTCACGATGCCTCGCGGCGCCGGGTCAATCAGGCGTCCCGGAAGGCCGTGTGGGCAAAGGTCTCTTCTGGCGTGACCTCATGGGCTGATGGCGCTGCCTTCACGCGAACGACGCCGCGCATGGGACCTTTCGGCGGTGGCGACGTCCTTGCAGGACACGCCCGACACGCCGAGTACGGGAAGTGCCGTACGCGAGCTCCACGCGCGGTGGGGTCGACTTCCTCGAAGAACCTGGCTCGTCCTGGGCGTGGCGCGTGGCGCGCATGAGACCGCCGTGCTAAGTCACGACTCTTAACAGCCGCCCGCACATCCGGGCGGCATGACTGCAATGTCAGCTCCTATCCGCACATGAGTGCTGGAGGGGGCTTGGCGGCGCAGGGTAAACGCGACGCGCTTGGTTCGCGAGGCGCAGCCTTCGCGAGTTTTCAGGAGGAGATCCGCACGATGAGGCGAATGACCTGCGTGGCATTCCTGTTGTCGGCTGCTGCGTGCAGCGTCGTCCAGGATGGTGGGAAGTTGGATGAGCCGACGGCCGAAGGGCAAATCGCCCTGGAGCTCGGCGGGTACGGGGTGACCCTCCGAGTCGACGATCGGGGGATGTCGCACGTCACCGCACCGGACGAGACGGCCGGGTACGGCGGCCTTTGCTACGCGATGGCGCGCGACCGGCTCTTCCAGATGGACGTGGTGCGCCGCAGCGCTCAGGGACGCCTCGCGGAGATCTACGGGCCCGGCGAGGGCGACAGCATCCTCGGTCAGGATCTCCTCGCCCGCGCGCAAAACTTGCCGGCGTTCGCGGCGGCGCGCTACGCGGCGGCGGCCTCGCGGACGAAGCGCATCCTGCAGGGCTGCGCCGCTGGCGTGAACCAGTACATCTCCGACGCGAAGGCGTCGACGAGCGGTCTGCCGCTCGAGTTCCAGATCCTCGGCTATCAGCCGGCCCCCTGGACGCCCGAGGACAGCGTCCTCGCCTACATCTACGTGGGCGTCACCTTCGACACCCTGACGTGGTTCACCAAGCTCGAGCGCGCGGCGGTGGCGTCCATCGCCGGGACCGAGGTAGCAACGACGCTGATCAAGGAGGCTCCGGACGACGTGTCGATGTTCGACGCGCAGGGCCAACTGAACCCGATCTCGCAGTTCCTCGTGCCGCCCGGCCCGACCACGCCGTCGGCGACCGTCGTGAACCCGCCGCCGCCGACTTGCCTCGATGGCGCGCGCCGGATCACAGAGCAGGCCCTGCGCATGGCGCCCGCGAGCGGGCGCGCGAGCAACGCGTGGGCGGTCGATGGCCACCTCACCTCCACCGGCAAGCCGCTCCTGGCGACCGACCCGCACTTCTCCCACTCGACCCCCTCCGCCGTCTACATGGCGCAGCTCAAGGTGACCGGGCTATACGACGTGGCAGGCTGGATGGTGCCCGGCTTCCCCGGGTTCATCAGCGGCCATACCGAGCGCATCGCCTGGGTGCCTACCTACTCGCTCTTCGACAGCGTCGACCTGTACGTGGAGACGCTGCGCGGCGCGAGCGGCGGAGGCCAGGAGGTGCTCGTCAACGGCCAGTGGAAGCCGGTCACCCGGCGCGTGGAGACCATCCGCGTGAAGGGGCAGGCGGACGTGCAGCGGACGTTCCGCTCGACGCCCCACGGGCCGATCCTCAACGACGGCCTGGATGGCCTGGAGTCGTTCGGCACCCTCGCGCTCAAGTCGACCGCGGGTCAGCCGGAGTGGAAGGTCGACGGCTACTTCGAGATGCCGGCGGCGCTGAACTGGACGCAGTTCAGGACGGCCGCGCTCAAGCAGAGCATCGGCTGGAACTTCATCTTCGCGGACTACGCGGGCGAGCACGGCCACATCGGCTATCAGAACTCGGGGCTCGCGCCGCAGCGCCAGAGCCCGCTGAACGCGCTCTATCCGGTGCCGGGCTCGGGAGGACACGAGTGGACCGGATACGCGACCAGCGCCGAGCTGCCCTCGGTCTACGATCCGCCTTCGCACATCCTGATGACGGCGAACCACCGGATCGTCCCGCGGAACTACGCGCCGCAGGGGCGGCCGGTCCACCTCGCCAACTACTGGGACATGCCGTGGCGCGCGCAGCGGATCGCGACCCGCCTCACCGCGGCGACGGGGCCGATCACGCCCGAGGACATGGCGTCGCTCCAGCTCGACACGCAGACCACCATCGGGCTGCCGCTGCGCGACAGCTACCTGGCCGCGCTCGGGCGCGCCGGGCTGCCGGCGGATGACCCGAGCGCCGCCGCGGCGATGGCGGCCCTGCAGCAGTGGGACGGGAACGCGGCGGCGAGCAGCCAGGGCGCTGCCGTGTACGAGATGCTCACCCTGATCCTGCTGCGCAACACGGTGAGGGACGTGATCGGGCCCGACGAGTACGCGCGCTTCGCGCCCAACGTGTTCCTCACGAACCAGCTCAACGGCCTCATCGACGTGCTCGCGAACCCACGCGCCCCGTACTTCGGTATCGTCGCGGGGGTCGACCCGGGGGCCGCGCGGGACCAGGCCGTCCGCGCCGCCCTCGGCGAGGCGGACGCGATGCTCCGCGCCGCCCTCGGCTCGGACGTGAGCACCTGGACCTGGGGTGGGATCCACGAGCTGCGGTACAACCACCCGCTCGCGGGCGAGGACGCGCGCTTCGATATAGGCACCTTCCCCGCGACAGGCGACGTGGAGACGGTGAACATCGGCGGGTGGTTCGCCAAGGTGGGGATCCTGGGGCTGCCGCCGGGTGACTTCGAGGCCGCTGGCGGGGTGCGCGCCGCGCTCGATCAGGACTCGCTCAGCGCGACGCGGCTGATCTGGAACCTATCCCCGCTCGACGGCTCGCTCGGGGTGATGAGCACCGGCAACAGCGGGGATCCGCGCACGTGCCACTACGCGGATCACGCGGAGACGTGGAGGTCCGGGCAGCTCTTCCCGATACCGTTCACGTCCGCGGCGATCCCTTGAGTCGTCGCGCCCCCTGACAGCGAGACGCAGGCGCCGCCGCCCGACAGCGCCGCGGCGGCGCGCCGGCCGGGGCTGCCGGCGGCCTGAGACCAAGGCCGAGCAACCGCGGCCGAGGTGTCCTCAGGCGCCGTCGCCTCGCTCGACGAGGCGGGCCAGGTTGCTCAGCGACGACGCAGAGCCACGCTCGTTGTCCTCGATCGATATGCTCTCCGGTATGCCCTCGTGACGGAGCGTGATCCGTGTGCCATCCGCTTCATCCTCGAGCGTGAAGGTGAGCTGCATCTCGCTCCTCATCACGGGATCGTCGCTCACGAACGAGCCTCTCCACACGACGGCCTCATCAGGCCGCATCTCCACGAAGACAAGGTCGAATAGACGGGTGCCGTCAGGTCCGGGCGCGTGGGTGATCTCCATGCGGAAATGCCCGCCGACCTCGGGGACGCACTCGTGCAACCTGGAGGTCGCGCCCTCAGGGCAAAGCCACGTGGAGAGCGCCTGGCCGTCCACGAGCGCGGAGTAGACCCTCGATCGCGGCGCCTTGATGAACCTGGTTGTCGTCGATTCGCCCATTGAATTGCCTCGTGGGACAGGGGACTGGAAACGACACGGCGCTGTCAAGGGCGAACCGCCGAGCTCCCCGCAGGCGACAGAGAGCTCGCGCTCGGTGTCGCTGGTCACCTCGCGCGGCTGTCCGTATCGGTGCAGCTTCTGCTCCATCCACATCCACGCGGGGCGCAGATACCGGCGCTACTCGGTGGAGCACACGCTCGACCATATCGAGACCCTCGTCAACCGCCTGGGCGTGAAGCACATCCACTTCGAGGACGACAACCTCACGCTCGATCGGGATCGCTTCCATCGCCTGATGGATGGCGTGCTCGAGCGCCAGCTCCGCTTCACCTGGGACACGCCGAACGGCGTCTTCGCCAACACCCTCGATCTCGAGATGATGCAGAAGATGAAGGCCACCGGCTGCACGTACCTGGTGGTGGGCGTCGAGTCGGGAGATCAGTGGGTGCTCGACAACGTCATAGCGCACGCCGACTCGTTCCAGCGTCACACGATCAGCACCAGGGAGTTCACCCCCGAGCTGCTCGAGCAGCTGAACAGCGAGTTCCACCGCGAGGCCATGCGCATCATCGCCACGAAGACCGCCGCTTTCCTGGCGCGCCACCCGAGCGTCGCGCTGACCAACGGCGCCTATTTCGCGAGGTCCGTTGCTCACGACAACAACCCGCTCAAGGACAGCGTGGTCAAGCTCTTCTTCTGCCGGCTGTTTTACCGGAACTGCCTGCTGTCCGAGGCGCAGGGCCCGGCCGCTCCGGTGCCGCCGGCGCGCCGGCGCGCCGGCCCACTGAGCGCCGCCGCGCGATAGGCCGTCTGCTCCCCCGCGGGAGACCGAGCGCGCCAGGGACACGGCGAGCGGCCGTCCCCGTGAGCTCGTGCGCTCGAGCGTATGCTGCCACACCACGACCCCGGGAGCGCCCGGACGATCGCCGGGAGAGCGCGCCCAGGATGGCACATCGTACCACACCCGAGCTCGCGCGAAGCGGGCGACGGCCCAGCGACTGATGGAGTAGCCTCCCCTCCCATGCTTTCTCGACACGCTCCCTTCCTCCACGCCACGTTCGTCCTCCTCGCGTCTGCCGCCTTCCTCGCCTGCGGCGACGACGCTGGCTCCACCTCGTCGGGCGACGGCGGCGCCGGCGCTTCTGGCAGCGGCGCCGGCGCTTCTGGCGGCGGCACCGGCACCGCCGGCACCGCCGGCAGCGGCACCGGCACCGCCGGCAGCGGCACCGGCAGCGGCGGCAGCGGCGGCCGTCCTCCCGAGAACATCGTCGAGCCCGGCGATCCTGGGCCGGGCGACGTCACCTTCACGGTGCGCGCCGATCGGGACGTGCGCCCCATCAGCCCGCTCATCTATGGCGCCAACTGGGCCGACGACCTGGACGGCGAGCAGCGCGGCACGACGGTGGTGCGCATGGGCGGCAACCGCTTGACCGCGTACAACTGGGAGAACAACGCCTCCAATGCCGGCTCGGACTACATGCACCAGAACGATGCCCAACTCGTCGGCGACAGCCCGAACGGCGATGTCCCCGGGGAGGCGGTGCGCGTGCACGCCGAGGCCGCGCTGACGCACGGCGCCGCCTTTCTGGCGACCGTCCCTATCTGCGGGTATGTCGCGGCCGACAAGGACGGCGGCGGCGACGTCAACCAGACCACGAATTACCTCGAGACCCGCTTCCACCCCACGATCGCGCGCAAGGGCGCCCCCTTCTCCGCGTCGCCCGACCTCGACGATTATGCCGTGTACCAGGACGAGTTCGTCGCCTGGATGAAGCAGGCCTTCCCCGACGCCTTCGAGGGCGACGTCGCGAAGGTCCTTTTCTCGCTCGACAACGAGCCCGACCTCTGGAACCACACCCACGAGCGCATCCACCCGGACCCGGTGACCTACGCCGAGCTCGTCGACAAGAACATCGAGTTCGCGTCCGCGATCAAGGACGTCGCGCCGAACGCGCTCGTCACCGGCTTTGTCTCGTACGGCTATTCAGGCTACGTGAGCCTGCAGGGCGCGCCCGACGCGGAGGGCAACTTCCTGGAGTACTACCTCGACGCCATGCAGGCCGCCGAGGAGAGCGCCGGTCACCGCCTTGTCGACGTGCTCGACCTGCACTGGTACACGGAGATCCAAGCGAACGGCGAGCGCATCATCGGCTATGATTCTTCCCCCGAGTCAGTCGAGGCCCGCGTCCAGGCGCCGCGCTCGCTCTGGGATCCCACCTTCGTCGAGGACAGCTGGATCGCGAACGATGTCCTGCAGGGCCCGATCACGCTCATCCCCTGGCTAAAGGGCCTGATCGACGCCCATTACCCGGGCACCGCCCTCGGCTTCACCGAGTACAATTACGGGGGCGGCGACCACATCTCCGGCGCGATCGCCCAGGCGGACGCCCTCGGCGTCTTCGGCCGCGAGGGCGTGTTCCTCGCGACGATATGGGACCCCGGCGCCGAGGTCGCGATGCTCCGGGCTGGCGTGCGCGCCTTCACGAGCTACGACGGGCAGGGCGCGCGCTTCGGCGACACATCCATCCACGCCGAGACGAGCGACGTCGCGAAGGCGACGGTGTACGCGAGCGTCGACGAGGCCGATCCGAGCCGCATGGTCCTCGTCGCCATCAACAAGACCACGGCCCCGCTCACGGCCGCGGTGACCCTCGCCGCCCACGGGAGCTACACGGCCGTCGACGTCTGGCAGCTCACGTCCGCCAAGGCCGATCTCGTGCCTGCGGATCCGGTCACGCCGAGCGCCACGAACGCGTTCACGTATGCAATGCCGGCCCACAGCGTCTCGGTGCTGGTGCCGCGCTAGGCGCTGGCCGCGAGGTTCCGCGCGCGTTTCCTCGCGCGGCAGGCTCGCGGCGGGCGCGGTTCTGAGGTAGTCGTCGCCGCTCGGGGCGGCTCCGCGCAGGAGCGAAGACGCCCCTCACTCCTGGAGGGTCTCATGAAGGCTCCGATTCACGCGATGGCGGTCGATTCGTTCGTGATGATGCTGCGCAACCTGCTCGGCATCCTGGACAAGGGGGAGGCGCACGCGCGCGCGAAGGGCTTTGACCCTGCCGTGCTCCTCGACGCGCGCCTCGCGCCGGACATGTTCCCGCTCTCCAGGCAGGTGCAGTTCGTCTGCCACCTCGCCGCGGAATGCGCGGCGCGCCTGATGGGCAAGGAGGCGCCGCGCCTCGACGCCGGCGAGGAGACGCTCGAGGCGCTGAGGGAGCGGATCAAGCGGACGATCGCGCACCTCGAGGCGGCGCCCGCGGCCGCGTTCGAGGGCGCGGAGGACCGGGAGATCTCCGTCCCGCTGGTCGACGAGCTGGTGCTGGAGCTCAAGGGGCTCGCCTACCTGAAGGACTGGGCAATCCCGCAGTTCTACTTTCACCTGGTCACGGCGTACGCCATCCTTCGCCACAACGGCGTCGCTCTCGGCAAGCCGGACTACGTGGCCGGGCTCGGCAGCGCGATCCGCAAGAGAGATGGCGGAGGGACGCAGGCGTAGCCCGTAGCCGGCGCGCGGGGCGGCTCCTTCGCGCCGGGGGACCGGGTCAGCGTGGGGCCTTGTCAGCGTCGCAGAGGCTGCCGCTGGCGCCTTTGGTCGCGCAGGCGGGACGCAGGTGTTCCAGGTCCTTGATCGCGGACATCCAGCCGCGCGGAATGCGCGCGGCGATCTCCCGGTAGTAGTTCACGCCGAAGTAGCGGAGGTTCTCGGGCATCGAGCTCGTGATGAGCGCGCGCAGGGCCCAGCGCGTCAGCTCGGCCTCGGGGTGGAGATCCCCCTCAATCGCTGGCGAGAGGAGGCGCCGCTCGGCGGCGATCACCATCCCTTCCTCGGCGAACAGATCGATCATCCGCTCGCGGCGCGACGGCGCGGGCCGCTCCGGGAACCCATCCCACGCGCGGGGCTCGAGGGAAGCTGCGATATCTCCGAGCCGGAGACGATCGTGCAGCTCCCGGTGGAGGCGTGGATCGCGAGGGCCCGGCGCCGCGGGGTGGCATGGCTCCGCGTCGCGGGCGCCGCGCCGGTGCCCCTCCGCGAACATCCGCCGCGAATCGCCCAGCGTGTGAGGGAGCAGCGCCGCCACATGCTCCGGGATGGAGGGAATCCGATCGCGCAGGAAGTACAGATCTTCGAGGTTCTTGTGCCAGTGGACCACGCGGTAGATCAGGCCGCACTGCTTGGTCAGGAGGAGGAACCCGGGGGGAGGGATCCGCAGCGGGCCCAGGACCGGCGCCTCGATCGTGGGCGCGTTCGCGAAGGCGGCGGACACCATGGCCCAGTAGGGAATGACCGATGCATTGGCGACCTCGACCGACACGCCATCGAGCCGATAATGCACCTTGTCGCGCCGCTGCGCGTGCCGCTCGCTCCTCGGCAGCGTTCGATCGAGCCGCGCTATGTCCTCGTCGTCCCCGATCAGGTCCCAATCTCGGGGCTTCCGGAACTCCGGGAAGTGATATGCGATGGCCCGGCTGCCGATCAACAGCATGAGCGGCCGGTCACGCGAAGGAGATGCCCACGGCGAGGTCGAGCACGTCGCGCGTCGGGAGCCCCGGCGCTGCCGGTGTGCCTGGCACATCACGGAGGAGCTGCGGCACGTCGAGCGGCACATCAAGCGGCACGTCGAAGTCGATGTCCCGCGGGTGAAACATCCCGACGCAGGTGCCCGACGCCGCGTTGCAGGTCTGGTTGGAGCTGCACGAGGTCCAGCTCGACTCCCAGGAGCCGGTCTCCAGGCACTTGATGACGACCGGCGTCCCCTGCACGGAGCCGCACTTGAACGTGCCGGGACGGCACTGCGTACAGGCTCCGTTGAAGCAGGCGGGGAGAGCGCCATCGCACATGCTCTCGGTCGTCCACTGCCCATCAGCGCACACCTGCAGCGTGTTGCCCGCGCACTGGCGAGGCGGCGGATCCGGCGCGGCGCACCGGAGCGCGGAGTCGCCGAGGCAGTGGAACACGCCGCAGGAGCCGCACGGATCGCCGACCTTGCCCCCCAGCGACTTGTTGCAGCCGCCGCACTCGTTCACGACGAAGGCGCCGTCTCCGTCGTCGCAGTCGCGCCCGGCAGCGGCCTCGCAGAGCCGCGTGCCTTCCCCGTCGTTGTCGACATCGCGGGCCACCACCCTGCCGCCGGCGCACTCGCAATCGGGGTCTTGGGTCTCGCACGGCACCCCGCCCCCCGTGCTGCCGGCGTCGGAGCCGCCGCCGCCGCTTCCGGTGGCGTCGGAGCCGCCGCCGCCGCTTCCGGTGGCGTCGGAGCCGCCGCCGCCGCTTCCGGTGGCGTCGGAGCCGCCGCCGGCGTTGAACTGGCGCTCCTGCTGCCCGCAGGCCACGAGGACCAGCAGAGAGCAGACGCCCGAACCGACAAGGTGAACCGATCTGTGGAAATGGAAGAGCTTTTCCTGGATGACGGCTCGGCTCGGCATGCTCGGACCTTCCTCGATACCTCTCTAGCACGAAACGCGTGTGCCGGGCTCGAGGACCCAAGCGTGCATCGGCTGCCGTCGCTCAGGTGGAGCACCGCGACGACGCTGCTCGCATGGCAGCTCCGGCGCATGCCAAGGCGAAGCGCGCGTCGTGGCCCAGCTCGCCACGCGCGCGTCTCGCCTGATGGCTCTCCACGAGGCCAGCCCGTCACAGACAGGGCGGCTCAGCGGAAGACGCCATGAGGTCGTGTGTCAACGCTCGCGGCGCCGCCGAGCACACGACCTGAAGGTGTCATTCCCTCTATCAGATCCCTGATTCACCGCCCGCGCCGGAGCCGCCCGCGCCGCCAGCGCCCGCGTCTCCGCCGCCCTCGCCGGAGCCGCCCGCGCCGCCAGCGCCCGCGTCTCCGCCGCCCTCACCGAATCCGCCCGAGCCGCCGGCGCCCGGGTCTGCGCCGCCCGCACCGACTGCGCCCGCTCCCGCGCCCAGCCAGCAGTCCTGGGGATACCCGCAGTAGCCACCGCAATCGATCTGGGGAGGAGCGCAGAGCTGCGGCTGATCACGGTTCGCCTCCAGCTCCACCGGCAGGACCTTGAGCTGCTCGGTGATCCACGCGTCCAGGACCTCGTATCTGGCCTCGTCGCCCGCGCGGAGCATGCCCTGCTCCGACAGCTCATCGTAGATCCCCTTCAGCACCGCGTTCGGGTCCAGCGCCGCGAAGTCCTCGATCACGTCCTCGCACGTCGCGATCGTGTCGGCCCAGCAGGCCGGGTCGCTCTGGCACCCGCGCGCCAGCGAGTTCGTGCCGGCCAGCGGGACCACCGGATACCAGTCCTGCCCCAGGCTGATGTCGATCGAGTACGGCAAGTACTGGAACAGACCATCGGCCCGCTCGACCAGCACGACGTTGTTGCTGTTGTGAAGCGCGTCGTCTCCGGTGGCGAGCACCCACGAGAGGCACTGGAACCGATGGAAGGCCGGCCAGTCGATCCAGCTCGCGAGCGCGGCCTTGAAGCCCTCGCCCGCCGGCGTCTCGACGATCGCCTCCTCGAGCTCCTTCGCGCGGGTGTTGTCACACTTCTTGAGCTGGCAGTTCCCTGGATCGTCGAAGACGCTGCCGCCGACCGGCAACACGTCGATCGGGAGCGGGATGCCGCCCCCCGGCATGTTGCCGGCGAAGTCTCCGACGAACTCCCACATGTTGGCGCATCCGCCGCCGAGCTTGCTCTCGACGCGCGAGCAGAACGACTTCTTGTAGCGCTCGACCACGATATAGGGGATGGACACCTCCGCACCCCAGACATTGCTCGATACCCAGGCGTAGTTGGCCAGGGGGGCCGGATAATCAAGGCGCGCGTAGAGCTCGACCGTGAGGCGCTCGCGGAAGATGCTGCCGACCTGGCCGTTGTTGAAGCGCACGTGCTCGAAGCCGCCGAGCCGTTGCTGCTCGACGAACTCGTCCACGTCGACGTTGAGGTTGGGGATGGTACGCTTCGTCCAGGGCCGCATCGTCGACTGTCCGGCGACGCCCACCTGGACCTTGCCGTAGTCGGCCGTCTTGCCTTCGTCGCCCGCCGTCGTCACCCACAGATGATCCACGAAGGTCGCGTCTTCCCCGGTCGGTGAGTAGATATCTCCGAAGCCCACATCTCGTATGGGGATCCCGACGCCGCCTGTCGCTTCGTTCATGAATTCGAGCTGCTCTTCCGAGACGGCGAACCAGTAGCGGTTACCGACGGCGCCGAAGACGTCGAGCGCATGCTCGGTCACCTCGGTGTCCGCGACGGGCGCTCCCGGGTACTCGTCCACGGGCGCGCCGCCGGCCCCACCGGCCCCACCGGCTCCCCCGGCTCCCCCGGCCCCGCCCTGCCCGATCGTGTAATAGTAGTTGTAGTAGTTGTCCGGCTCATCGGCGCAGCCCGCCAGGGAGACGGCAGACGGGATGGCGAGGAGGGCGAGCAGGGAGATCGCTCGCGTGCGGGACGACCAGGGCCGAACAGAGGGAGAAGACGGTAGCTGATGGGACATGCACGTGACCTTTCCGTGACAAGTCCATTGCAAGAGTCGTACCGTCCACAGAGAAAAATTCGCGAGGGTCCCGGCGTCGATGCTCTCGGCCCGTCAGCCGTGCGGGTCCGGTGAGGTCGTCGAGGAGCGCATCCCTCTGGGCCCGCAGGGCTTGGACGCGCGGGCGGCGCCCCCTCATGACACGAGGATCAGATCCTGGCACACCGCTCCGGATCAGCGTCCGTCTGTGCCAACGTCGCGATGCGACGTCGATCCAGCTGGCCTCTGATCTGCGCTCACGCTCACACCCTGCGTCGGCGGCGGTTCTTGCTCACCGCGGTGCAACCCGCGCGCTCCTCTCGCCCGCCACCACGCGCCCGGTCCTCGCCGACGGTGGCCCCTTCGTGGCGACGACACCGCGAACCCGGGCCGAGCAGCCGCAACGCGCCGGCTCTCCTCATCCCCGCGGGCATCCCGAGCTCAATCAGCCTCATGTTGATATGTCGTTTCGACCACCAGGCTCGCGTCGGGTAGCGGACCGCAGCGAGAGGACAATTCCGAGTATACCGAGCTCAGAGTCAGACGAATGCGGTCCAACCGGGCCGGTGGGTACTCTGCGCCTGGATCTCCCGGAGCGTACAGGGTCGAATCGAGCGTGATCCGAGGCGATCGTGACCCGGCTCCAGGTTGCAGGTACACTGCGCCACCAGAGTCCCCGCACTCATACACGATGACGTCGTACGCCGGATGGTCGACACATCCCTCCGGAAGGCTCCACCCGACATCGGATGGCACTGAATAGTGTCGGGCGGTAGTGACGCCGCGCGTCGCCTGCAGCGCCGTCAGGACGCATGCGACCGAGGGCAGGCTGGTGACGACCACCGACCTGGAGATGCCTGCCTTTTTATGTCCCGCCACCTTGATGTGGACGGCCAGATAGCCAGCCAATCCGAGGGCACCGAGCGCGACAATCGCGACGTATCGCCATCTAAAATTCACTGATTTCGTCGACATACGCGGCGTCGCGCGACGAGAGCGAGGCCGAACAGGGGGATGGTGACCCCGAGATGCCCGGACCGGTTGGCACCGTCGCGGAAGCTGCATTGCGTGTCGTCGCTGGTGCCGCCGGTACCGTCATGGCCACCGCTGCTGGCAGAGACGTTGAAGGAGCCGCCGCCCGCGCCGATCCCCGCTCCGCCGCCCGCGCCCGGCTCCGCGCCTCCGCTGCCGCCTGCACCCGTCTGCGCGCCTCCGCTGCCGCCTGCACCCGGCTCCGCGCCTCCGCTGCCGCCCGCGCCCGGCTCCGCGCCTCCGCTGCCGCCAGCTCCCGGCTCCGCGCCTCCGCTGCCGCCAGCTCCCGGCTCCGCGCCTCCGCCACCGCCCGCGCCGGTCCCGGACGAGGGCTCCAGGCTGAGCAGCCGCGAGACGACGCGCCGCGTGCGCATCGCTGCCGAGTCGTGCTTGTAATAGCTCAGGAGGAACCGGCCGTCCTCGCCGCGGGCCAGCATCGGCGCGTTGCAATTATCATCCACGAGCAGCGCCTCCGTGCCCAGCGCCCCGTCGGGCGCCACGGCGCGGAGTCGCAGCTTGTGGGTCCCCGCCTCTTCCCACACCACCTGGTAGTTCGTGCCGTCCCAGGCCACGGTCGCCGCATAGCCCGCGCTCGTCGGCGAGATCACGAACGCTTCGCCCCGCCAGCCGCCGGCAGCGTAGATGCGACCGCGCACCGGCCCATCGCCGGGCTCCGGCCAGGTATCGGCGGACTCCGTCCAGACCACGAGCGTGTCCGTGCCGTCCGTCGCCCCGGAGACGAGGGCCGGTGAGCTCGACAGGAGCAAGCTCTCCCCGACATCTCCCGTGCGACTCACGGGGACGAGATGCACGCCCGCCTTCCGATAGGCCACCAGGTAGTCCTGCCCGGCGCGGAGCGCCGCCGCGTACGACCCCGCCTCGACCGAGGACGCAATGGGGAACACCGGGCCAGCGCTCCCCGAAGCGTCAAGCACGCGGCCCGACGCGGTGTACACGGAGGGTGCATCCACGGTCATCTCCACGAAGGCCACCAGATAACCGTCGCCGTTGCCGACCACCGACGGCGATGAGGAAAGGCGGAGCGACGAGACAGCGACGCTGTCCCCGAGCGCGCCGTCGCTCGATACCCGCCGCAGGTGATCCCCGCCGCCGCCGAGCGCGCTCCAGGTGAGCACCGACTCGCCCTCGCCGTTCGATGCCAGGTTGATCACGAAGGCGCTGCTCGCGAGCTCGATCCCGGCCGGGTCAAGCACCTCGCCAGCAGCGCTCACCCGCACCGCGCGCGCGGTCATCCGCTCCCGGTCCGGGTCCGGCTCGTCGGTCCAGGCCACGAGGTAGCTCTCGCCGGTCCAGACCACGCGCGGGGTCCCTTGCTTGTTCGGCAGGGGGCTGAGCCCGAGCTGGCCCGCCGCCAGCGCGAGATCCGGGCCGATCAGGCTGCCCTCGATGCCCTGGCCGTGGAACGCGAGCAGGAAGTGCGAACCGTTCCACGCGAGCGAGTTCCGATCGGAATCCCAGACGGACCGAGGCGACCCGTCCGCGAGCCGGACGTCGTCGGTCCCCTGCACGACGCCCTCGGCCGAGACGCGGGCCCCGTACATCGAGCGACCATCCCGCTCATCGGCCCAGGCCACGAGATAGCTGCTGCCGTCGAACGCCGCGGCGGGGGCCGCGGTGCCGGGGCTCGAGCGGGAGATGGGGAAGTCCCTCGCGACGACCGTGCCGTCCGCGCTCAGCACTGCGCCCCGGATCTTGCTCGTCGGATCGTCCCGGACCCACGTCGCCAGAAAGCTCGCCCCGCCGGACGCGAGCGCGGCCAGCCGCGCGTTGTCCGCGCCCTCCGAGAGCTGGACGCCGCCGGCGTCGAGCACCGTCCCGTCGCCCGCCACCCGCGCGGCGCGGATGGCGCGCTCGGTGCCGCTCGCGTCGTCCCAGGCCACGACGGAGACGTCCGGCCCGGCGGCGACCACCGGGCGCGCCGCCTGGCCGCTCGTGGAGACGGCGCGCTCGGCGCCAGGAACGACGCTGCCGCTCGGGTCGACGAGGGTCGCGTGGACGTCCTCGACGCCGTCGCCGGTGAGGCTGAGCCAGGCGGTCACGAAGCGCTCCCCGTTCCACTCGACCGAGGGGTACAGGCCCTCGCCGGACGATGAGACCTCGAAGCTCGCCGAGCCCTCGAGCGTGCCGTCCGGTCGCATCATGCGGCCGTGGATGGTGACCCGGTCGTCGTCGCCGTACTGGCACCAGGTGAAGAAGTAACGGCCGCCGCCGTACGCCACGCTGGGCAGGTATTGCCCCGCCACCTCCTCGCCCAGATCCAGCCAGTCGAAGTCGAGCACGCTCCCGCTCGCGTCGACGCGGACCGCGCGGATGCGCGACAGATCCTCGAATGCAACGACATAGCTCGCCCCGTCGGTCGCGATCTCCGGATCGAACCCGACGTCTTGCTGGACGGGCACGGGCGGCTCCGTCCCGATCTCGGGGCCCACCTCCGGGTCGAGCAGCGCCGGATAGCCGCTCTCCTCGACGACCGAGGCAGGCACGCGCAGCTCGATGTGGCCGTCCGCCCAGCGGGCGGGCACCGGTACGCGGCGGCCCGACGCGTCGATCCACGAGCCGTGACCGTACACGAACCGCTGCTCGGGCGCCGCGCCGAGGACGAGACCGCGCGCGTCGCTCGAGACCGAGGGCGCGGCGTCCGCGGCGCCGAGCCGGGCGCTCACGCGCACGACGAGATCGCCGCGCCCCCCGGGCCGCTCGGGGAACCGGAACGCCTGCTCGGCGTTCGCCTCATGGTTCTTCCATAGCTCGCTGCAGGTCTCGAACGCGCGCTCGGCGCCGCCGTCCGCGGCGATGCGCACGCGGCCCTCGCCGTTCATGCACTCGTAGCCGGCGCGGGCGATCGACCGCGTCGTCAGCGTGAGCGCACCGCCTGGCTGGAGCTCGCCGGACGCGCCCTCGAGGAGAGGCCGGCGGAGAGCGCGGCGGCGCGCCTGGAACTCGGCGGCAGAGCGCGCCTCGAGGAGCGCCTGGAGCTGCCTCTCTCGCTCCCTGCGCGCGGCCGTCGCCGAGGGCTTCGCGCGGATCCGCGCGGAGCCGCCCTCGACGTCGATCCGATGGCCGACGCCCTCGGCGGAGAGCCCTTTCGGCGTGGATTGAAAGCTCGCCCGCGCCCTGCTCACGATCCGATCCAGCTCGAGCGGCGCCGCGCCGCTCGGCCGCAGCGCGCTCTCCGCGGGACGCTCGGCCGGACCGTCCCCAACCCCCTGCGGTCCGGCGGCGCTGCACGCCGAGGCGCACCCTGCCAACAACAACAAAGCTCGACTTGAAGACAACGTCACGAAGCACCTCCCGACGGCCATGGCGGCTGACGCACCCCACGCCGCTCTCTGATGAATGAGCCGCCGGGACGGTAACAGCGCACGTCCATTCATGTCGACCGCGAGCCACGATGAAATCATGCGATGTCCCCTGTGTCGTCACCGGACCAGACCGTGGAGTCAGCGAGATCCAGATGGTGCTGCGCGCTTGACAGGAACAGGATCGTGATGCGAACGACGTGTTCGCCGGAAAGAAGCAAAGACCGTCCAGCACGATCTCGTGCTCGCCCCCTCCTGAAAAAGCGCCCCTATATCGGCTCTCCGGGGCTCTACCTGAGGAATCCCCACATTTTGCAGCCCTTTTCAGCGGGGAAATTGAACAGGGAGGCGGGGAGACAGGGAGTATTTTGAAGATTTTCCTCCCCGTCTCCCCGCCTCCCTGTGAATTTTCCGAAGAATTTGAGAGGATGCCTCAGGGGCTCTACGGCTTTGCCGGCATCCATGGAACCTCGTTCCGGGTCGACCCGGAAGAGCGGCTGGTCGGGATCCTGATGGATCAACGCCATCCGGACTCCGACTCCGTCATGCGGGGGTCTGGAGCATCGGTACCGAGCCCTTGTTCATCAGGCGCTCGTCCAGCGAATACGACGTCGCCGGAGGTGCCCGCGAGGGCGACGCTACGCGGCCAGCAGCTTGTCGCGGAAGAGCTGGAGGACCCTGTCGAGCGCGGCGCGCGTCGGCTCGCCCGGCGCATCGATCAGCCCGCCCGTCAGCACCGAGTGATGCTTCTTGAGCGGCTCCCTGGGGTGCCCGTCAGCCTGCTCCAGCTCCACGGCGACGAACCCCTCGCCGAGGCGCTCGCGGAGGAGCTGGAACCGCTCCTCGGGCACCAAGGGATCGCCCTTGAAGCGGAGCCCCAGCACCCGGAGGCCCTCCCTGTCGCAGCGCTGCGCCACCGCGTCGAGGGTCGCAGGGTCGGAGTCGACGGCCCGCCGCCGGCTCTCCGTGAGCGGGAACGGGAGCGACGGCTGCGACAGGACGGGCGCCAGCACCCGGGCGTCCGCCGCCATCGCGAGCGCGAACCCGCCGGTGAAGCACATCCCCACGACGCCGACGCCCGGCCCGCCGCAGCGCTGGTGCTCCGAGGCGGCGAGGGCCCTCAGCCAGTCGACCACCGGCGAGGAGCGCCCTGTCGCGAGCACGGTGAACTCCTTGCTGATGCAGGCCCTGGCCATCGACGAGACAACGTAGAGGATGCCCGACACCCTGGGACGTAAAGGATCGCGGCCGGCGGTCCCGAACAGGCTGGGCAACACGGCCGTGCAGCCGAGCGCCACCACCCGGTCGGCGAACCCGAGCACCTGGGGAGAGATGCCCGGCATCTCGGTGATCACGAGGACCGCGGGGCCCTTCCCTTTACGATAGACATCGTGGGCGGCCCCGCCGTGCGTGAAGCGCTCGCGCTCGAACGTGGCGAGATCGCCCTCCGGCGCGCTGGGTTTGCGTTGTGCAGTCACCGCGGCACTGCACCACAGGAGGTGCGCGCGGTAAAGCCCCCTCCGGCGGCGCCCGGGCGGCGCGCCGGCCCGTCCGGGGCGCCGCGCGACCGCTCGGCACCGCGTGGGACGTCACCGCAGGCCGTTCTTCACGGCGGTGACGAGCTCGCCGTTCGCCGTGTCGCCGCTCAGCTCCCAGAACATCGCGCCGCCGAGCCCCTTCGACTTGATGTAGCTCATCTTGACCCCGAGCGAGGCCGGGTTGTCGTAGCTCCAGAACTCCGTCCCGTTGAAGGTGTAGAACGCCTTCGTGTCCGGGTGGGTGTAGCCGGGGTGGCCCTTGGCCTTCAGGACCTTGTAGTCCTCGATGCCCGCCTCGTACGCGCCCGGCGCGGCGCCGGCGGCCGACTGCCACACCCCGTGGTTCACGTTGGCGACGCCGGTCCAGCCGCGACCGTAGAAGGGCACCCCGACGACGAGCTTGCTCGCCGGCGTCCCGCCGTTCAGCCAGGCCGTGACCGCCTCGTCGGTGCTGTACCTCAGCGCCTTCGCGGGGTTCGAGGCGGAGTTGTAGAGCGGAGAGTGGAAGTTCGTCGTGGCCTCCCAGGCGCCGTGCATGTCGTACGTCATCAGGTTGATGAAATCGAGGTGCCGGTGGATCTCGCCGACCTGGATCTTCTCGATCTTGTCGAGGCCAGCGGGCGCCGCGATGGTGAGCAGCAGCCCGGAGCGCGCCGCGTTGAGCTGGCGGCGGAACTCGGCGAGCAGCGCCGTGAAGTTCTGGGTGTCCTCGGGGCGCTGGTTGCAGGTGCTGCCGCAGGCGGCCGGGTACTCCCAGTCGATGTCGATGCCGTCGAAAACGCCGGCCCAGCGAGGATCCTTGATGAAGAGATCCACACAGGAAGACACGAACGAGGCGCGGTTGGCAGGCAGCGCGGCCTCGGAGAAGCCGGCCGACCACGTCCAGCCGCCGAGCGAGATAAGCACCTTGAGGTGCGGGTGCTTGCGCTTCAGCTTGCGGAGCTGGTTGAAGCTGCCGCGGAGCGCGCCGGCGTCCCACGTGTCGGCGACGCCATCGACGCTGTCGGCGGCGCTGTAGGCCTTGTCGTAATCGGCGTAGGTGTCGCCGAGCTGGCATCGGTTGCCCGTCACGTTGCCGAAGGCGTAGTTGATGTGCGTGAGCTTGGCGGCCGACCCGCTCGTGTCGATGTTCTTGACGTGGTAGTTGCGGCCGTAGACGCCCCACTCCGCGAAGTAGCCGATCACCTTCTTGCCGCCGCCCGAGCCGCCGCTGCCGCCCGAGCCGCCGCTGCCGCCCGAGCCGCCGCTGCCGCCCGAGCCGCCGCTGCCGCCCGAGCCGCCGCTGCCGCCCGAGCCGCCGCTGCCGCCCGCGCCAGCACTCGTCGTGCTCGTCGTGCTGGTGCTCGTGCCACCACTGACCACCTTCCAGAGCGCCGGGACGATCGGCGGCTCCCACCCCGGAAGCGAGGTGTGCGCCTGGATGCAGCTATAGGTGACGCCGCCGTAGGTCACCTGGGAGTTGACCGCATACGCGGTGTACGGCGCCCAGGCGGCGACGGCGGCTTGCTCCGTCGCATCGATCTCGGCTCCCTCGGGGCCGAGGCCATCTCCGCCATCGAGTCCGCCGCAGGCGGCCAGGGCCATGACAGCAAAGATCGGCAGGGTCGTGAGTGAGGAAAGCTTCATGGCTGATCTCCTTCGGTGTGCCGGTGTCCCGGTCTCCGGTCGTTGCAGGACGGATGAGCAACCGGCGTACCGGTCGCGGCGACGACCTGGAGGGCCGGTGTCAGACAGCCGCGTCAGAGCCCGGTTTGAGCTCCAACAAGAGGGAGATGCGCCGCGATCGCGCCCGCGGCTCCCGGCGAGCGCGGGGGGCGATCGGAGAGATCACCCCGGCGATCCCCCCGATCGCAGGAGAGCTCCCGGATCACCCCCGCGATCCGGGCGATCGCCTCGAGGTGGCCCGGCCCAGCGCGCTTCTTCGCTCATTCCTCCAGCAGCACGCGATCGAGAACCAGGGCACGACGCTTGCTCTTGTCTCGATCCGTGGACGGACACATCGAGCACCTCAGCCAGGAACCCGCCGGGGCACATCGGAGTAGGATCGCCGTCGAAATGCACTCCGGCGACACGCTGACGCTCCTCGCACCGCTGTCCGGTCCCATCGTGCCGATCGAATCCGTCCCCGACCCTGTCTTCGCCGACAAGGTCGTCGGCGATGGCATCTCGATCGATCCGACCACCCAGACGTTGCTCGCCCCCTGCGACGCGATGGTGACCCAGCTCCACGCGGCGCGGCACGCGATCACCCTGAGCGCCGCGGGCGGCGTCGAGATCCTGATCCACGTGGGGATCGACACGGTCGGTCTGAAGGGCGAGGGCTTCACGGCGCGGGTGAAGCAGGGAGACAGGGTCTCCGCGGGCCAGGCGCTCATCGAGTTCGACGCCGATCGCCTCCTCCGCAAGGCGCCCAGCCTGCTCACGCAGGTCATCCTCCTGAGCGGCGAGACGAGCGCCATCGTCGAGCGCGCGAGCGGCGCGGCCACGGCCGGCGTGAGCCGCCTCCTGACCGTGAGCCCCAGGCGGAAGGCCGGGGAGGACTCAGCGCAGGGGTCGAGCGCGGCGGAGGCCGGCGCGCCCAGGCCGCCGCGGGCCACGGTCGGGGTCACTTCCGCGCTCGTGAAGGTGCCCAACCCGCACGGGCTGCACGCGCGGCCGGCCGCGGTGCTCGCCAGCGAGGCCAGGTCGTTCGCGGCCGACATCAGCGTGGAGCTCGCCGGCCGCAACGCCAACGCGAAGAGCGTCGTCGGGCTGCTGAACCTGGGCGCGGGCCCGGGCGCCGAGCTGCGCCTCGTCGCGAGCGGCAGCGAGGCGGCGCGCGCTGTGGCGCGCCTCGTCGAGCTCGTCCGGAGCGGGCTCGGCGAGGACCTTTCCGCCACCCCGCCCGCGCCCGGGCCCGCCGCGCCCTCCCCTGCCTCCCCTGCCCCCGCGCCGCGCGCGGCCGACGACGCGCGGCGCCTCCACGGCGTGAGCGCGGCGCCAGGCCTCGCCATCGGCCCTGTCTGCAAGATCGATCCGCTCGCCGCCCCGGTGGAGGAGCACGGGATCGACACGGAGGTGGAGCTCGCGCGCCTGCACCGGGCGCTGACGCACACCCGGCTCGAGCTGAAGCAGCTCGTCGCCGCGTCGGGAAAGCGCGTCGAGCAGGCCCAGATCTTCAGCGCGCACCTCTCGATGCTCGACGATCCGGAGGTGATCACCCGCACCGAGGTCGCCATCGTGGAGGGCAAGTCGGCCCCTTTCGCGTGGCGCGAGGCGGTGATGTCGTCGTACAGGGAGCTCGCTCGCCAGTCGAACCCCCTGCTCGCCGCGCGCGCCAACGACCTGCGGGACGTGGGCGGCCGCGCGCTGCGGCACCTCGTCGGCGGCGAGGACGCGCAGGCCGTGCCGGCCGGCAGCATCGTCGTCGCGGAGACCCTGACGCCCTCCGAGGTCGTGCGGCTCGCGGACCAGGGGGCCGCCGGCCTTGTCAGCGTGCTCGGCGGCACCACCTCGCACGCGGCGATCCTGGCGCGCTCGCTCGGCGTGCCGTACCTCGTCGACGCCTCGGCGGCGCTGCTCGCCGTCGAGGCGGGAGGGACGGCCGTGCTCGACGCGCTCAACGCCGAAGAGGCCGTGCTGCTGCTCCGCCCGACCGAGGCCGAGCTCGACGCCTACCGCGCCCGGCTCGGGGCGCGCCAGGCGCTGCGCGAGCGGCACGAGGCGGCGGCGGCGGAGCGCGCGGTGACCCGCGACGGCGTCCGCGTCGCGGTGCTGGCCAACATCGCGAGCGCCGACGACGCCCGCAAGGCCGTCCGGCTCGGGGCCGAGGGCGTGGGCCTGCTGCGCACCGAGCTGATGTTCTTCGATCGCGCCGCCGCGCCGACCGAGGCCGAGCAGACCGCCGCGTACCAGGAGATCGCCGACGCCCTGGGCGAGCGCCCCCTCGTCATCCGCACGCTCGACGTAGGCGGCGACAAGCCGCTCTCCTACATGCCCCTGCCCGCCGAGGACAACCCGCTCCTCGGCATCCGCGGCCTGCGCATCGGCGCGCTCCACCCGACGATCCTGCGCAGCCAGCTCCGCGCGATCCTGTCGGCCCGCGTCGCCGGCGGGCACCGCGTCCTCTTGCCCATGGTCGCCGGCATCGAGGAGGTGCGGGAGGCGAAGCAGGTGCTCGAAGAAGAGCGCCAGCGCGCCGGCTCGCCCCCGGTGGAGCTCGGGGTGATGGTCGAGGTGCCGTCGGTCGCGATCCAGGCCGATCGGTTCGCGGCGGAGGTCGATTTCTTCTCGATCGGCACGAACGATCTCACCCAGTACACGCTGGCCATGGACCGCACCCACCCACGGCTCGCCGGCCGGCAGGACGCGCTGCACCCGGCGGTGCTCCGGCTCATCGCCGCGACCGTGCAGGCCGCGCGCAAGCACGAGCGGCATGTAGGGATCTGCGGCGCGGTGGCGAGCGATCCCGACGCCGTGGCCGTGCTGATCGGCCTCGGCGTGACCGAGCTCAGCGTCAGCGTCCAGGCGGTGCCGGAGGTGAAGGCCAGGATCCGCGAGCTCGACGCCGAGAAGTGCCGCGAGCTCGCCAGGGCCGCGCTCGAGCTGGGGACCGCGGCCGAGGTGCGGGCGCTGCTCTCGCCGGGCGCGCGGCCCGGCTGACGCATCGGCGACGACACGCGCGACACGCGCGACACGTAGACCCGGGGGCTGCCGCGAGAGCGACGCGAGCGCCGCCCCGCCCACTGGAAAGGAGCTTCACATGAGGGGATTCAACGAGCTGCAGCGGGTCGGGAAGGCGCTTATGTTGCCCATCGCGGTGCTGCCTGTCGCGGGCCTGCTGCTCCGGCTGGGGCAGCCCGACGTGTTCAACATCGCGTTCATCGCCCAGGCCGGCGGCGCCATCTTCGACAACCTGGCGCTCATCTTCGCGGTGGGCATCGCGGTCGGCCTCGCGCGCGAGATGAACGGCGTGGCCGGGCTCTCCGGGATGATCGCCTACCTGGTGATCACGAACGGGGTGAAGAGCATCGACGAGAAGATCAAGATGGGCGTCCTCGCCGGCATCCTCGCCGGCATCCTCGCGGGGGCGATGTACAACCGCTTCCGGGACACCAGGCTGCCCGCCTTCCTCGGCTTCTTCGGCGGCAGCCGCTTCGTGCCCATCGTCACCGGCGGCGTGAGCCTCGCCCTCGCGCTCGTCCTCGGCTTCGTCTGGCCGCCCATCCAGGCCGGCATCGACGCGCTGGGCGGCTGGATCGTCGCCTCCGGGCCGATCGGCGCCTTCAGCTTCGGCCTGCTGAACCGCCTGCTCATCCCGACCGGGCTGCACCACATCCTGAACAACATCGCGTGGTTCGTGGTCGGCTCGTTCCAGGGCGCCAAGGGGGCGGTGACCGGCGATCTGAACCGCTACTTCGCCGGCGACCCCTCGGCGGGCGTGTTCATGGCCGGCTTCTACCCGGTGATGATGTTCGGCCTGCCGGCGGCGGGCCTCGCGATCTACCGCACCGCGCGCCCGGAGAACCGCAAGGCCATCGGCGGCGTGATGTTCTCGGCCGCGCTGACCGCCTTCCTGACGGGCATCACCGAGCCCATCGAGTTCGCGTTCATGTTCCTCGCGCCGGCGCTCTACGCGGTCCACGCCGTGCTGACCGGCGTCTCGCTGGCGCTGCTCGACGTGCTCGGCGTCAAGCACGGCTTCAGCTTCTCGGCCGGGTTCATCGATTACGCGCTGAACTACGGGCTCTCGACCAGGGGCTGGATGATCGTGCCGATCGGTCTCGCCTACGCGGTCGTCTATTACGGGCTCTTCGTCGTCTGCATCGAGCGCTTCAACCTGGCCACGCCGGGCCGCGAGCCCGCCACGGCGACGGCCGAGGGCGCGCCGCGCGACGAGGCCGTCGCCGACGCCGGCGGGCTCGCCGGGCAGCTCCTGCGGGCGCTGGGAGGCCACGAGAACATCCGCGAGATCGACGCGTGCATCACCCGCCTGCGCCTGGTCATGGTCGACCGCGACCGCGTGAAGGACGCGGATCTGAAGGCGCTCGGCGCCCAAGGCGTGGTGCGCCCGGGGACGGACAGCCTGCAGGTGATCCTCGGGCCGATGGCCGAGTCGATCGCGAAGGAGATGAAGGAGATCAAGGTCGAGGCGCCGGCCGCGCCGCCGGCCGCGCCGGCCGAGCGCAAGGAGGCAGGCGCCTCGCGTGGGAGCGCTTCCGCCGCGCTCTCGGCGAGGGTTGAGCGCTGGCTCGCCGCGCTCGGCGGCGCCGCCAACATCCGGTCCGTGGAGGGGTTCTCGAGCGGGCGCGTGCGCGTCGAGCTCGCCGACGCCGCCCCTGTCGACGAGGCGGCGCTCCAGGCCGCGAGCGTGAAGGGCGTGATGCTCCTGCCGGACCGCGTGGTTCACCTGCTCGTCGGCCCCGAGGCGCCGCGGTACGCCGCCGCGCTCGAGCAGAAGCTCAAGGGGTGAGGCCGTGGATCTGGAAGGCAACATCCTCACGCCGGACGGCTGGCTCCGCGGGCGCCTGCGCTGCCGCGCGCGGGTCCAGGAGATCGAGGGTGCGCCGGCCCCCGGGCCCGCCGCCGGGCCGCGGATCCTGCCCGGCTTCATCGATCTGCACGTGCATGGCGGCGGCGGCCGGGACGTCATGGAGGGCGGCGACGCGCCCCGGGTGATGGCCCGCGCGCACGCGGCGACCGGGACCACCAGCCTGCTCGCCACCACGATGACGGCGCCCACGGCGGAGATCACCTCCGCGCTGCGCGCGATCCGGGCCGCCATGGACGCGCGCAGCCGCGGCGAGGCGCGCATCCTCGGCGTCCACCTCGAGGGCCCGTTCCTCAACCCGGGCCGGCTGGGCGCGCAGCCGCCGTGCGTGGCGACCGGGGACCTCGACGCCGCGCTCGCGCTCGACGCCGTGGCCCCGATCCGCGTGCTCACGCTCGCGCCGGAGCTCGCCGGCCACCTGGAGCTCATCCGCGACCTGTCCGGCCTGGGGGTGCGGGTCCAGATCGGGCACACGCTGGCCAGCTACGAGGAGGTCGCGGCGGCGCTCGCGGCGGGGGCGAGGGGCTTCACCCACCTCTTCAACGCGATGAACGGGCTGCACCACCGCGAGCCCGGCGCGGTGGGCGCGGCCCTGGCCCACGGCGACTTCGCCGAGCTGATCCCGGATCTCGTCCACGTGCACCCGGGCGCCATCCGGGCCGCCCTGCGCTGCATCCCGCGGCTCTACGCCGTGACCGACGGCACCGCGGCCTCGGGGATGCCGGACGGGCCGTACCAGCTCGGCGCGCACGCGGTAACGAAGTGCCAGAACAGCGTGCGGCTCCCCGACGGCACCCTCGCGGGCAGCTGCCTGACCATGCACCAGGCGTTCAAGAACCTCGTCGGCCTCGGGCTCTCCGTGGCGGAGGCGTCGCGCCGCTGCAGCCTGTTCCCGGCCGAGCACCTGGGCCTCGCGGAGCGCGGGCGCGTCGCGCCGGGCTGCTTCGCCGACCTGCTGGTCCTGGACGAGGATCTCGCCCTGCAGCAGGTCCTCGTGGAAGGAGAGCCCCTTGAGTGACCGATCGAGCTCGCGCATGGCCGAGGAGGCCCGCTCCGCCGCGGAGGTCGTGGCGCAGCAGCTCACCCAGGACGAGCCCGCCTACCGCGAGTTCGGCGCCCGCCTGCGCGCGGCGCCGCCGCCGTCCGTTGTCACGATCGCGCGCGGCAGCTCGGATCACGCCGCGGGCTACCTCGCCTACCTCGTGATGACGCAGCTCGGCTTTCCTGTCGCGAGCCTGCCTCCGTCGGTGGTGACCCTCTACCGCGCGCCGCTGCGGCTCCCGGGCGGCCTGGCGGTCGCCGTGTCGCAGTCGGGGCAGAGCCCGGACGTGGTGAACACGCTGGAGGCCTGCGGCGCCGCGGGCGCGGTGACGGCGGCCATGGTGAACCAGCTCGGCTCACCGCTCGCCCAGGTGGCGGCGTCGACGCTCCCGCTGCGCGCCGGCCCCGAGCGGAGCGTCGCGGCCACGAAGAGCTTCATCGCCAGCCTGAGCGCCATGGCCAGGGTGGTCGGGTGCTGGCGCGAGGACGCCGCCCTGCTCGACGCGCTGACCGCGCTGCCGGACACCCTGGCCGCCGCGAGCGAGGCCGACGTGAGCCCGCTCGTGGGCGCGCTCTGCGGCGAGGAGCGCCTGCTCGTGCTCGGGCGAGGCCCGGGCTTCTCGATCGCGCTGGAGGCGGCCCTCAAGTTCAAGGAGACGTGCGGCATCCACGCGGAGGCGTTCACTGTCGCCGAGGTGCAGCACGGGCCGATGGCCCTGATCGACGAGCGGTTCCCTCTCCTGATCTTCGCCCCGCGCGGCCCGGCCCAGGCCGGCCTCGTCCGCGTGGCGGAGGAGTTCCGGAGCCAGGGAGCGAAGGTGATCCTGGTGGGCGCCGCCGGGCTGCCGGGGGTGGATCTCGTGGTGCCCGAGTCCCCTCACGAGCTGCTCGACCCGCTCTGTCAGGTCCAGGCGTTCTATCTGGCAGCCGCTGCCCTGGCCGAGGCCCGGGGTCTCGACCCCGACGCGCCGAGGCGGCTCAAGAAGGTCACGAAAACACTGTAGGAGTGCGCCATGCGAAAGGCTGTTATCCGATGGGGGCTGCTCGTCGCGGCCCTGTTTGTGGCAGGGTGCGCCGACGACGAGACTTCCTCGTCCACCGGGAGCACCACGATGAGCACCAGCACGGGCGGTGACGGCGGCAGCGACGGAGGAGGAGGCGGCACCGGCGGCGGCGACACAGGCGGTGGCGGCACCGGCGGCGGCTCGGCGCTGCAGCGCCCGTCAGGCGCTGATCTCGCCGTGAGCTGGGAGGTGCTGGACAACACAAAGAACCCCGCGGTGAGCTTCGGCTCGGCGCTGACGATCACCAACCATGGAACTGTCGCGCTCGGGAGCAGCGGCTGGACGCTCTACTTCAACTTCGTCCGCACGATCGTGCCCGAGAGCCTGCCGGCGGGGGTGACGGTCACCCAGATCAACGGCGACTTCTTCAAGATGGAGCCGACCGACGCATTCGAGCCGTTGCAGCCGGGGCAAAGCGTTGTCATCCCCTTCGACGCGGCGTACTGGGCGATCAAGGAGACGGACGCGCCCGCGGGCTATTACTTCGTGTTCACGGACGGCGCGGGCGTGGCCTCTGCGCCGGAGCCGGTCGGCGCCGAGAGCGTCAAGCCGTTCGTGGAGGAGAAGCAGACCGACAGGTTCCCCGGCGATATAACGCCCGTGCCGACGGCTGCGTCTCGCTATGACGAGAACCAGGCTGTCCGCCTGCTCGCTGCCGGCGAGGTGGACAGGATCGTGCCCTCCCCGGTGCTCCTCCAGGCGGGCGCCGGAGAGCTTGTGTTGTCGGCTGCGGTGCCCATCTACCACGCTGCGGGGCTCCAGGACGAAGCGGCCTTTCTGGCGGAGGCGCTGAAGGCCCTCCTCGGCGGCGCGCCGGAGGTCCGCGAGGGCGCGCCGCCCCCGGGGACGGCGGCGATCTCGCTGGCGACAGGCGCGCTCGACGTAGGCGGCCGGCCGCGGCGGGCGGGCGACGAGGCCTATCGGCTCACGGTCACCGGAGATGGCGTCGAGATCGTCGGCAGCGACGCGGCCGGGGTGTTCTACGGCATCCAGAGCCTGCGCGCCCTCGCGCCCGTGGAGGCGTACCGGAGCGCCCGGCCGGAGCTCGCGATAGGCGCGGTGACGGTGGAGGACGCCCCGCGCTTCGCGTACCGCGGCATGCACCTCGACGTCGCGCGCAACTTCCAGCGCAAGGAGGCCGTGCTGAAGCTGCTCGACCTCATGGCCTTCTACAAGCTGAACAAGTTCCATTTCCACCTCACCGACGACGAGGGGTTCCGCGTCGAGGTGAGCGGCCTGCCCGAGCTCACCGAGGTGGGCGCCCGGCGCGGCCATACCCTCGACGACAGGGACCACCTCGTCCCCTCGTTCGGCTCCGGTCCTGACGCGGACTCCCCGGCTTCGAGCGGCAGCGGCCATTACACCCGCGCCGAGCTCGTGGAGATCCTTCGTCACGCGAAGGCGCGCCACATCGAGGTGATCCCCGAGATCGACATGCCGGGCCACGCCCGGGCCGCGGTCAAGGCGATGGAGGCGCGCCACGCGCGGCTCGCTGCCGAGGGCGACCTCGAGAAGGCCGAGGAGTTCCTGCTCAGCGATCCGGAGGACGCTTCCCGGTACATGTCCGTGCAGATGTGGCACGACAACGTGCTCAACCCCTGCCGGGAGTCCACCTACAGGTTCCTGAAGGCGGTCGTGGACGATATAGTGGCGATGTACGCCGAGGCTGGCGCGACGCTCACCACCCTTCACACGGGCGGCGACGAGGTGCCGGAGGGCGTCTGGGAGCAGTCCCCCTCGTGCCAGGCCCTCCTCGACAAGGAGGCGGGCGACGGGCTCAGTTCCGCGGCCGACCTGACCGGCTATTTCCTGAGCAAGATCAACGAGATCGTGTCGTCTCACGGCCTCGTTACAGGGGGCTGGGAGGAGATCGCCCTGAGGAAGGTGCAGGCGGGCAGCGGCGTCGACAAGGAGGCCAACCCCGCGTTCCTGAGCAGCAATTTCAGGCCGTACGTCTGGAACAACGTCTGGGGCTGGGGAGACGAGGACAACGGCTACAAGCTCGCCAACGCGGGCTATCCGGTGGTCCTCTCCAACGCAACCAACCTGTATTTCGATCTCGCCTACGACAAGGATCCCTCGGAGCCCGGCTATTACTGGGCCGGGTTCGTGGACACGCGAAAGCCCTACGAGTTCGTGCCGCTCGATATCTATAAAAGCGCGCACGCCGATCGCATGGGCAATCCGATCGATCAGGCAGAGATGTTCCGGGACCACGTGCGGCTGACCGAAGCTGGCCGGGCGAACATCCTCGGCATCCAGGGGCAGCTCTGGGGCGAGAACGCCAAGGGACAGCGGGCGATGGAGTACCTGATCTTCCCGAAGCTTGTCAGCCTCGCGGAGCGGGCCTGGGCGCCGGACCCGGCGTGGGCGGCGGAGGAGGAAGCGGCGACGCGCGCGGGCCTGCTCGCCGAGGCGTGGAATCGCTTCGCCAACAGCCTGGGGCAGCGCGAGCTGCCGCGGCTCGACCACCTGGGCGGCGGCGTGGACTACCGGCTTCCGCTGCCGGGCGCGCGCGTCGAGGATGGCCAGCTCGTCGCGAACGTCGCCTTCCCGGGGCTCCAGATCCGCTACACGACCGACGGCACGGAGCCTGACGCCACCTCGGCGGTCTACAGCGGGCCGGTGGCGGTGAGCGGCGTGGTCAAGCTGCGGACGTTCGACACGCGCGGCCGCGGCAGCCGCACGTCGGTCCTCGATCCGGACGCGGCCCCGTAGGACCGCTCACGGCTGATTTGCTTCGGCAGCCGATCGAGGCTGCTCTTCGACGGCTGCTCCCGCGCAGCTCGCGTTCGAAGGAGCCGAAGTCGTCCACCGGCGGCTTGCCCTGGCGCTCTTCGAGCAGCTCCTTGAGACGCTGTCTACTCGCAGCGCGGCTGCGGTAAACCGTGGCCGTGGTAGCCGAGAGCGGCGGACTCAGCGTCAGTCATGTGACGCTGCACAAGAAGATGAGGTTGAGCGCCCCTACCTCCGTGCGCTGGTCGGTCGACTGGCACAGGGAGATGAGGCAACGGCAGAGCGGTGGGCAGGCTACGAGGTCGTGGCGGTCGACGGCTCGACCTTCTGCGGCCCTGGTGCGGAGACCACGGATGCTCGGGCGCACCTGCAGTTACGGCTCGCGGACCTGGAGATCCTCGGGGTGGTCATCGACGACAGATCCGTGGGCGGCGCGCCCGATCCGCCAGGATGCGTAACGCCGGCCCGCGACGATCGAGGGGGAGGAGAAGTAAAACCATTCGAGGATGTCAAGGGCGAATCGCCACGGGCGCGACGAGGAGCCCTACTGAATGAGTTAGGGCGACGAGGAGCAACGACGCGATGCGCCCAGCCACGGCTGCCTGGCGACGGGAGGTTTTGTTCGGCGCTCTCATCCGTGCATCGAAGGGGCCGCGTTCACTCCACAGCCTGCGGAAGTGCGCCATGTCACTACATTTGGCGTCGAGCATGTGACATATCTAACAGTAACAACGAACGTGCAGGCAGCGATCGCACGCGGCGGTAGGGAATAGACCTTGACAGGACGTACCGGCTTTGCGTTTTGATGGTGCCCCCGTCCTTGGTTGGGGAGGGACAATCCGAGTGCGCGGGAGCGACATGGCTCATTCAACTCGATTCACGATCACCTCGGAAATCCAGCAGCATGGCGATGCCGTGCTCTACCGCGGCTACCGGACCGCCGATCGTGTACCGGTGGCGATCAAGCTCTCGAGGAGTGATGGTCCCGACCGGAGGGTGCTCGCCAAGCTCAGGCATGAGTATGCCATCCTTCAAGATCTCTCCCTGGCAGGCGTCGTGAAGACGTACGGCATCGAGAAGGACGGCAGTCGCCTCGCGCTCCTCCTGGAAGATTTCGGCGGCTCCCCCCTCGATATCGTCCTGAAGACACGAAGTCTCGACCTCAGGTCCACGCTCAAAATCGCCGCGTCCGTGGCAGACGCGCTCGCGTCTATCCATCAACACGACATCATCCACAAGGACATCAAGCCGCACAACATCCTGGTTCATACGGATACGTGGGCGGCGCAATTGATCGGCTTCGGAATTGCCACCCGCCTCGCCCGGGAGACCCAGGGCCCCGCCGAGCGTCTCGATACGCTGGAGGGGACGCTGGCTTATATGTCGCCGGAGCAGACGGGTCGCATGAACCGCGCCCTCGACGACCGCACGGACCTCTATTCGCTCGGCGTCACCCTCTACGAGATGCTCACCGGCGTTCTGCCCTTCCAGTCCACGGATCCGGCGGAGCTCGTCCACAGCCATATCGCGCGGAGGCCGACGCCCCCCCGCGAGGTCTCGCCCGAGATCCCGCAGATCGTCTCCGATATCGTGATGAAGCTCCTCGCCAAGGCAGCCGAGGATCGTTATGAGACGGCGAGCGGGCTCGCGGCGGATTTGAACGAGTGCCTGGCGCAGCTCTCGGCGACGGGCCGCGTCGATCCATTCCCGCTCGGCCGGCGCGACCGATCCGGCAAGCTCCGCCTCCCGCAGAAGCTCTATGGGCGCGAGGAGGAGACGAAGGCGCTCGGGAGCGCATGGCAGCGCGCCTCAAGCGGCGCGGCCGAGGTCTTCCTGGTCTCCGGCTACGCGGGCGTCGGGAAGTCGGTGCTGATCCAGGACATCCACCAATTCATCGCCCGCGACGGTGGCCATTTCATCCAGGGGAAATTCGACCAGCTCGACCGCATCACGCCCTATGCGCCGGTCGCGCGCGCGTTCCGTGAGCTCGTCCAGGAGCTCCTCGCGGAGCCCGCCGAGGCGCTCGAGAGCTGGAAGCGCCGTGTGCAGCTCGCCCTCGGCTCGAACGGGCGGCTCCTCGTCGATCTCGTCCCCGAGCTCGAGCTCTTGATCGGGCCGCAGCCCAGCGTCCCGTCGCTCGGGCTCATCGAATCGCAGAACCGCTTCGCCCGGGTCTTCCAGAGCTTCCTCCGCACGGTCGCCGCCCGAGGGTGTCCGCTCGCGCTCTTCCTGGATGATCTTCAGTGGATCGACCCGGCCTCCTTGAACCTCATCGAGCAGCTCCTGTCGGATCCGGATCGCGGCTACCTGCTCGTCCTCGGGGCGTATCGCGATAACGAGGTCGACAAGGCCCATCCGCTCATGCTCGCGATGGAGCGGCTGCGGGCGGCCGGGGTCACGGTGTCGCAAGTCACGCTCCAACCGCTCTCCTTGCCCGACGCCACGCAGTTTGTCGCGGATGCCCTGGGCTCGGACGCGGGGGCTATCACGAAGCTCGCGGAGCTCGCGTGGAGCAAGACGCACGGCAATCCATTCTTTTTGAATCAATTCTTGAGGGCGCTCGAGCAGGAGAAGCTGCTCGCCTTCGACGCCCCCTCGGGCAGCTGGATCTGGGATATCCAGCGCATCGAGGCTCGAATGGTCACCGACAACGTGGTCGAGTTCATGGCGGGCAAGATCCTGCAGCTGCCGGAGAACACCCGCCGCGTATTGAAGCTGGCCGCGTGCATCGGGCATGAGTTCGATTTGAGCTCGCTCGCGATGATCTGCGAAAGAGCGCCCGGAGACGTCACGGCGGATCTCTGGGAGGCGCTGCGCGAGGGCCTCGTCCTGCCCCTGCACCCCGAGTACCGCTTCCTCGATGCCCGCGTGGATGACGACGCGGAGGCCCCGCTGTCGCGGTCGTTTCATGTCTCGTACAGGTTCCTGCACGACCGCGTGCAGCAGGCGGCTTATTCGGCCGTCGAGGAGGGTGAGAGGAACGCTTTGCATCTCAGGATCGGGCGCATCCTCTTGGCCAAGAGCGGCGCCGAGCCGCAAGGCAAGGCCCTGTTCGATATCACGAACCACCTGAACCTCGGCGTCGCGCTGATCGACGATCCGGGCGAACGCGTGCGGCTCGCGCGCCTGAACCTCGCCGCAGGCCGGAGGGCCAAGGAATCGGCTGCCTTCCAGACGGCCGCCGACTATTGCCGAGCGGGCCTGTCCCTGCTCGGCGAGGCGGACTGGAAGGAGAACTACGAGCTCACGTTCGCGCTCCACCTGGAGCGGGCCGAGTGCGAATTCATGATCGGGGCGTTCGACGCGGTCGAGTCCTCGATCGATATCCTGCTGGGCCACGCGAGGTCGCACTTCGACCAGGCGCGCGTCCACAAGCTCCACATCGCCGTTTGCTGCGCGAGGAGCCAGTTTGACAGGGCCATCGATATCGCGCGGACGGCGCTCTCGCGCTTCGGGATCGATTACCCCGAGACCACCGAGGCGCGCATCGCGGCGGCGACCGCGGAGGTCGAGGCGGTGCGCGCGAATCTGGTCGGGCGGCGGCTCGAGGATCTGCGGCAGGCCCCCATGATAACCGATCCCGACAAGAAGACGGCGACCGCGCTCCTCCGGACTGTCGGCCCCGCCGCTTACTTCGTCGACGCTTTTCTCACCGCCTTCGGGACCATGAGGGAAGTGAACATCGCCCTGCAATATGGCCTGTCGGAGTTCTCTCCCTCGACGTTCGCGGCCTATGCGATGACCCTTTGCGGCTGGCTGAACCAGTATGAAGAGGCGTATGCGTTCGGCACGCTCGCCATGGACCTCTGCGAGAGGTTCGGTGCCGTCGAGCAGCGGTGCCCCGTGAGCTTCCTCGTCGGGACCGTGAGCTCCTTTTGCAGGCCCCTCCGGTCGTCGCTCGATTACTTCGCGCAGGCGCACCATGCGGGCCTCGAGTCGGGCGACCACTGGATCCTCTGCATGAACGCCTGGCGCGCCGTCGATTGCCGGCTGGGCCTCGGCGACGAGCTCGGCGCCGTGGCGGAAGAGGCCGATCGGGCCCTCGCGCTGACGCAGCGGGTCAAGAACCCCGTCGCTGAGACCGTCCTCCGGATCAGCAAGCAGATGATCGCGAACCTCAGGGGGCGCACCCGGAGCCGCTCTTCGTTGAGCGACGAGACCTTCGACGAAGAGGCCTTCGCCGGGGCGCTCTCCCACCCCATGATGGTGCTCGCCGCGGATTGGTATTACACGGTCAAATTGGAGCTCGCGACGCTCTACGAGGACCACGAGACCGCCCTCGCTATGGCGCGCCTCGGGGATTCGAAGAGCGTGAACCGAAGCACCGCGCATGCCGAGACGGACCGGATCTTCTTTCTCTGCCTAGCCTGTTGCGGGCTCCGTTCGACGAGGACGGCCGCCGAGCAGGAGGAGCCCATCGAGCTGCTCGCGAAAGGCCAGCATAAGCTCGCGGAATTGGCGGACAGCTGCCCGGAGAATTTCCTGCACAAGAAGCTGCTCGTCGAGGCAGAGCGGGCGCGAATCGAAGGCGACGAGCTCTCGGCGATGAACCTGTACGGGGCGGCGATAGACGCCGCCGGGAAGAACGAGTTTTTGCACCACGAGGCGCTGGCCAACGAGCTCGCCGCGAAGTTTCACCTGGCCAAGGGGAGGCGGAAAATCGCGCTCATTCACCTGCGGGACGCATACCAAGGCTACCTGCGATGGGGCGCGACGGCGAAGGCGGCTGACCTCGCCGGGAAATACCCCCAGCTCGACGTGCAGACGGTGGATGCCCCGGCCATGGGCGTCTCGGTTCGCGCGACGACGACGGGCAAGGGGAGCGCGATATTGGATATGGCCACGGTTCACCGCGCCGCGCAGACGATCGCCGGCGAGATCGTCCTGGAGAAGATCCTCGACCGATTGATGCGGCTCGCGATCGAGCACGCGGGCGCGCAGCGTGGCGCCCTCCTCCGCTTGCGCGATGGAAAGCTCACGCTCGACGCCACGATCACGCTGGACCCCGACAAGGTCACGATCGGCCCTCCGGCGCTGGTGGAGACGTGCGCCGAAATCCCCCTGTCCGTCGTGCATTACGTCGAGAGGACCGGCGAGCCCGTGGTCCTCGGTGACGCGTCCAGGAAGGGCCGCTTCGCGGGGGATCCCTATATCGCCGAGCGGCAAACGAAATCGCTCCTTTGCTTGGCCCTGATGCACCAGCAGAAGCTCACGGGCGTCCTCTACCTGGAGAACAACGCGGCGACCGACGTCTTCACCCCGGCCCGGATCGATCTGTGCGCCCTCCTGTCGTCGCAGGCCGCGATCGCCCTCGAGAATGCGCGGCTCGTCGCTCGCGCAGAGGCCACGGCGGGCGAGCTCCGACGCGCGAACGAGGCGCTGGAGGAGCGCATCGCCGACCGCACCAAGGAGCTCCGCGAGGCCAACGAGCGGCTCCGCTTCGAGCTCGGCGAGCGTGAGCGAGCCGAGGCGGAGCGGGAGAGGCTCCAGGAGGAGATCATCCGGACGCAGAGGGAGCGGCTATCGGAGATGTCGACCCCGCTCATCCCGATCACCGACGGCATCATGGTGATGCCCCTCATCGGGACCGTCGACCAGGCGCGGGCGTGCCAGATGCTCGAGACCGTGGTCGAAGGGGCGTCAAGCCGCCAGGCAGCCGCGGTGATCATCGACATCACCGGCGTGAAGGTGGTCGATACGAGCGTCGCCGCAATGCTGGTGAGCGCGGCGGGCGCGCTGAAGCTCATCGGCGCGCAGGCCGTGCTCACGGGCATTCGCCCCGAGGTAGCGCGGACGCTCGTCCAGCTCGGCGTCGAGCTACGATCCATCGTGACCAAAGGGAGCCTCCAGAGTGGCATCGCGTACGCGCTCCGCCACTCGGGTGAAAAGCAGCTGCTGCCGCCGCAGGGAGCGATGCTTTCCCGACGGAGCGGTTGACCCTGGATTCGAGTCCTGGCGCTGGGCCGGCTACGAAGTCGTCATCGCCGATGGTACGACGATCACGCGTCCGGGCGCGACGGGGGCCATGGCTCGCGTGCACTACGTCCTGCGGCTCGCCGACTTGACCATTGTGCAGTTGCACGTGACCGATGCTCCCGGAGGTACGCCGAGGCCGGCGCGCCGCTCACGACCTTCCACACGGGCGGCGACGAGGTGCCGGAAGGCGTCTGGGGCAGCTCCCCGAGCTCGTCGATGAACAGCGTCCCGCCGTCCGCCTGCTCGAGCAGGCCCGCGTGCGGGGCCACGGCGCCCGTGAACGCCCCGCGGGTGTGGCCGAAGAGCTCGGCCTCGACGAGGCTCGGGGCGACGGCGCTGCAATCGAAGATCACGAGCGGCCCGTCCCTCCTCGGGCTCGCGGCGTGGATCGCCCTGGCGAGCACCTCCTTGCCCGTACCGGACTCGCCGAGGAGGAGGATCGTCTCCGAGGTGGCCGCGGCGCGCTCGAGCTGGGCGAAGATCGCGCAGCGAGCCCGTTGGTTTCAAGGCGGCCGGGGTTGACGCCCGCCAGGCGATTGCTTCTCTTCGAGAGCACGCCATGAGGGGTGCAGCGGTGAGCGGCTGGTCGAGAATCGCGCGGCGGAGGGGGGTCGCGCTGGCCCTCCTCGCGCTGCTGCCCGGCTGTTACATCGACCTCGACGGCCTGACCGGCGGGGGGGCGGGCCCGGGGGCCGGCACCACGGGGGCCGGCACGGGGGCCCCGGACGGCCCCGACGCCGGGGCCCCGGGGCGCTGCGCGCCGGCGGAGTGCGATCGCCCGTGCGTCGTCGCCGCGGGCGATGCGGCCGGCGCGCCTGCGGCCATCGCCGCGGTCGGGCCTCACGTTGTGTGGACGAGCCGCGAGGGCGATCGCGTCCGCCGCCTCGACCCCGCGACGGATACGGTGGAAGACCTCGTGTCGTTCACGCCGGGGCCGGGCCTGCTCGCGACCGCCGGGGGGCTCGTCGTGTGGGTCGCCGGCGACGGGCTCTGGCATTGCCCTGTCGACGGCTGCGCGGCGGGCGCTACCTCGCTCATCGCCTTCGGTCCGGGCGAGGCCGAGGCGGTGCGCGGCCTGGCGACGGACGGGCGCGACGTGTACTGGACGCGCGACGAGCAGAGCGGCACCGCCGGAGAGCTGCTGCGCTGCCCCGTCGCGGAGGGCTGCGGGGCGGCGCCGGAGCTGCTCGCATCGAGCCAGTCGCACCCGCGCGGGGTGGCGGTCACCCCGGGCGGCGCGGGCGACGTCGTCTGGGTCCAGCAGGGCACGGGCGCCGACTTCGGCCGGGTGTTCCGCCTCGACAAGGAGGCCTCGCCGCCCGTCGCGGCCGCGCAGATCGCGGTGCTGCTCGATTTTCCGGACCGGATCGCGCTCGGCGGCGCCGAGGTGCTCTGGACCTGGGCCGACCCGGGCGGGGCGGCGGGCGGCGTCTCCCGCTGCGACCTCGTGGAAGGGTGCGCCGGGGAGGCGCTCGCGCCGCAGACCGAGCCGGCGCGGCCGCTGCGTGAGCCCGCGGCGATCCTGATCGACGGCGCGGACGCCTACTGGGTGAACCGCGGCGGGGGCACGGTGATGCGCTGCCCTACCGCGGGCTGCCCGGGCTACCCCGAGGTGCTCGCCGAGGGCCTGACGCGCCCCGCGGCCGTGGCGGTGCAGGGCGCCTGCGTCTACGCGGTCGACGAGGCCGATGGCGGCCGGGTGGTGCGCGCGCCGCGGTGATGCGGCAATGGCGAGCGCCTCAGAGCATCTGGCCGCCTGACGCCTCGATCCGCTGGCCGGTGATCCAGTGGCTCTCGGGCGAGAGCAGCATCGCGACAACGCCGCCTATGTCGTCCGGCAGGCCCACCCGGCCGAGGGCGGTCTGGGCGGCGATCATCTTGTTCAGCTCGGCGTTGTCGCGCACGGCGCCGCCCCCGAAGTCGGTCTCTATAGCGCCCGGCGCGAGCACGTTGACCGAGATCTTCCGCGGCCCGAGCTCCTTCGCCAGGTAGCGGGTGAGCACCTCCACGCCGCCCTTCATCGCGGCATACGCGGCGTACCCGGGCAAGGTGAGCCGCGCGAGCCCCGACGAGACGTTGAGGATCCGCCCTCCATCCGCGATCAGCGGCAGGAGCTTCTGCGTGAGGAAGAACGTCCCCTTCAGGTGGACGTTCACGAGCGCGTCGAACTGCTCCTCCGTCGTCTCGGCGAAGCTCGCGTGGACGCCGATGCCGGCGTTGTTCACCAGGTAATCGAGGCGATCGCGCCCGAACCGGCCGGCGAGCTCCGCCCTCACCGCCTCGACGAACGCGTCGAAGCCGCGCGTGCTCGCGACGTCGAGCGCGAGCGCCGCTGCCTTGCCCCCCTTGGCCTCGATCTCCTTCACCACGTCCGCCGCCTCGGCCGCGTTGCCGCGGTAGGTGATGACGACGCCCACGCCGCGCTCCGCGAGGTGGAGCGCCATGCTCTTGCCCAGCCCGCGGTTTCCGCCGGTGACGAGGGCGACGGTGCTGCGCTTCGATGTGCTCATGGTCGGGTCCTTTCGATGGCGACGCGGCCGCTCGCCGCTGTCTGCCACAGTGAATAGCCCTCCGATCCCGGTTGAGAAAGGCCCAGGATTCCGACACACTGTTTCGACAATCGAAACAATGAGCGTCGACCTGGAGTCGCTGAAGATCTTCGTGAAGGTGGCGGAGCTCGGGAGCTTCACGCGGGCTGGCGAGCACCTTGGCATGCCCAAGGCGCGCGTCTCGCTGCGGCTGAAGGCCCTCGAGACGGAGCTCGGCACCCGGCTCCTCCAGCGCTCGACGCGCGTCGTGCGCCTCACGCCGGACGGGGAGGAGCTCCTCCCGCGGGCGCGGCGCCTCGCGCTCGAGGCCGACGATATAGGCGCGATGTTCCAGGCGGCGAGGGCCCTGCGCGGGCGCGTGCGGCTCGATCTGCCGGTGAACTTCGCGCGCGACGTCATCATCCCGCGCCTGCCCGAGCTGCTCGCGCGCCACCCCGCGCTCGAGGTGCTCCTCAGCACGACAGATCGGCGCGTCGAGCCGCTCCGCGAGGGCTTCGACTGCGTCCTGCGCATCGGCGCCCCGGGCGACCCGGGGCTCGTCGGGCGCAGGCTCGGCGCCCTGCGGATGATCAACTGCGCGAGCCCTTCCTACCTGCGCGAGCACGGCACGCCTCGCCGGCTCGAGGATCTCGATCGGCACCTCGTCGTGCACTACTCGTTGACGCTCGGCGCCGACGCGCCGTCGTTCGAGTACCCCCACGAGGGCGGCTACCGCGAGCGGCCGATGCGCAGCGTGGTGACGGTGAACAACGCCGACGCCTACCGCGCGGCGTGCCTGGCGGGCCTCGGCATCATCCAGGCGCCGCGGACAGGGATACTCGCCAGCATCACCGCGGGCGCGCTCGTCGAGGTCCTGCCCGCCCTCACCTGCGCGCCCATGCCTGTCTCGCTCCTCCACACGCACGGCAGGAGCGTGCCGCGCCGCGTGCGCGCGGTGATGAGCTGGCTCGCCGAGGTGCTCGCTCCGCACCTCGACGCGATCGACGCGATCGACAGCTGACCCGCAGGCTGGTTCGTCCGGTCGCGCGCGGCCGCCGGCCGCACCTTCGAGGTCGGCGAGGGCGAGCGCCTGCACACAGCGAATTCAACCAGGTTCACCGTCGAGGGGTTGCGGCGCCTCGCGCAGCGCGCCAGCCTCCGGGCGAGGCCCGTGTGGACCGATGCGGCGAAGACGTTCATCGTGCGCTGGCTGCACGCCCCCGAACGGAGGAATCGATGAAAGCCGTCTGGAAGGACAAGGTCATCGCCGAGAGCGACGACACCGTGCTGGTGGAAGGCAACCACTACTTCCCCGCGAGCTCGCTGAAGCGCGACTACGTGACCGTCAGCAACCACCACACCGTCTGCTCGTGGAAGGGCACGGCCAGCTACTACTCGCTGCTCGTGGACGGTGAGCTCAACCCCGAGGCGGTCTGGTACTACCCGGACCCCAAGCCTGAAGCCGCGATGGTGCGCGACCGCGTCGCGTTCTGGAAGGGCGTGAAGGTCATCGACTGACGCGGCGACTCGCGCGCAGATCGCGGGCAAGGCCGCCGGTTGCGGATTAAGCTTGCAGGCGATGGAGCTCACGCCCGCCTTCACCTATCCCGCGCAGGTGCCCGTGCAGCTGCGCCAGCAGGGCTATGCGGTGCTCAGCCCGCAGGGCGTCGCCGAGCTCACGGGCTGCGCCCTGCGCGAGCTGCATGCGCTGCGGCCCTCCTGGGACGACCTGCCGCAGGACCGCTACCTCAAGGACGGCGGGCGCTATCGCAGCCGGCGTCATTCGTGCTTCGTGGTCGAAGGCGGCGCGGCGCGCCAGGCGCCGCACCGCGCGCACTGGCAGCCCGTCGAATACAACGCGCTGCACGGCGGCATGCAGCGGTGGTTCGAGCCGATCCAGCCGGAGGTGGTGAGCCAGCCCGCCTGGGCATGCCTGCTGCGGGCGCTCGGGCTGGTCGCTTCCGGCCTCAAGGGCGAGCGGCCCTGGTTCGTCGAGGCGCACCAGTTCCGCATCGATACGCAAGGGGGCATTGGCCGCCCCACGCCGGAAGGCGCGCACCGCGACGGCGTGGATCTCGTGGCGGTGTTCCTCGTCGGGCGTGAGGGCATCAAGGGTGGTGAGACGCGTGTTTTCCAGGCGGACGGGCCCGCGGGCCAGCGATTCACGCTCACGGAGCCGTGGAGCCTGCTGCTGCTGGACGACGAGCGCGTGATCCACGAGACGACGCCGATCCAGCCCGCCGGCGAGCCTGGCCATCGCGACACGCTGGTGATGACGTACCGCGCGGGCGGCTTCCAGGGCGCCTGAAGCGGCGGGGCCATCGCGTGCAGCGGGAGCGCCGATCGGCGCGCGGCGCCCCGGTGTCCGACCCGGGGCGCCCCGGCTTCACGCGGCGTCCATCAGCCGCCCGGCGTCTGCGCCTTGAGCAGGTACAGGCGCGTGAGGGTCCCCTGGACGAGCGTGCTGCCCTCGCGCTCCTCGGCCGCGCGGATCTCCGCGTTGATGTCGTTCACCGTGGTGAGCAGCCGATCGGAGCGCTCCCTCGAGAACGACACGACCGCCGGCAGGATGTTGTCCGCCGGGAGATCGTCGGACTGGCTCATGTAGAGGTAGATGTTGCGGACGCTGTTCATGAAGCCGGGGTCGCCGCCGGCGCCGGTGAGCAGCGACTCGCCGCCGTAGAGGAGCGAGCGCAGGGCGTCGTTCTGCTCGAGCGAGAGCGGGAAGCCGAGGGCCACGTACGATTCCCAGAGCGCCTTCGAGCCGGTGAGCTGGCTGCCGGCGACCTGGATCGGATCGCCGAGCTGCGCGAGCCTGGTCGCCACCTGGCCGTAGAACGCGCGCTGCAGATCGTCCAGCTTCCGCTCCACCCCGGTGCGCGCCTGGTTCAGGAGGGTCGAGGTGGCCAGGAGGCGGCGCGAGGAAAGCGCGCGCTGGTTCCAGACCGCCTCGGTCATCCAGTACTCGGGCGACCAGAAGGCGTCGGGATCGAACGGCGGATCGTAGCTGTGGATGAGCCGCGTCTGCCGCGTGTTCGTCGTGAACCAGATCTCGTGGACCGCCGTCGCGCCGTAGTTCACCCGGACCGCGAAATCGAGCCGGAAGGTCCAGAGCCGGCCCCAGGGGACCTCCCCCGACTTCTCCCATGTCCAGCTGGCGTGGATGCACGGCTTCAGCTCGGAGAGCCCGCCCAGGTTGTCCGCGATCAGGAACGGCGCGAGCGGCGCGTAATCGGCGGCGAAGGGGGCGAGATCGAGCTCGAACGACTCCCGGTCGTCCTTGAATTTGATGTCCCGGCACGACGGGAGGTGCTTCTTCCCCGTGAGGTCATGCGCTGTCGGGACCTGGTCGGCGCCGCTCCACAGGTCGATGCCGTGGAGCTTGCGACCCGGGGCGGCCTCGAACGTCTCCTCGAGCTGCGAGATGGCGCCGCGCAGCGCGGTCATCTTGCCGCGGTAGTGGTCCGACAGCCTCCGCATCAGCGCGGGTGAGGCGATCCGGTCGAGGCCCGCCGCCAGGTCCTCCCCCGCGTCGATGACGCGATCCAGCCGGTCCGGGTCGATCCGGCCCGCGTGCTCGGGCCACTCCTCGCCGAGCTGCGCATAGCTCTCCGCCGCCGTCATCCAGGTGAGCGGGTTCGCCAGCCGCTCCGAGGAAAGCCGCGAGAGGCCGAATCGGACGGCGGAGAGCTCGCTCAGGTAATTGATGTTGGTCGCGAGCGGGTAGTTGCCGAGCTCGGTCGGGATCTGCGCGTCGTCGAAGCTCCGGCTGGCCGGGCCCGCCTGGATGGCGTCCTTCGAGGTGAAGTAGCTCCAGGTGTAGAAGCGGTTCTCGCCGTCGAGGAAGGTCGGGCTGTACGACATCTCGAGCCCTGTACGCTGCTGGTAGTTGAGGAAGCCGGCGATGCCCTCCACGAGCGGCTGCCGCTCCGCCGCGTCGAGGAACGCGTAGATGTTGCGATCCAGCCGGTTGAGGTCGGCCTGCACGGTGAACAGGGCGAGCTGCACCTCCTCGAGGTCCACCTCGAGCTCGCCGAGCTCGAAGTTGATGTGCTCGAACTGATCCATCACCGCGTCGTAGATGCCGTTGAGCTTCCGATCGAGGCGATCGAAGCGCGCGTGCATCTCGGTGCGGACGTCGACGACGAGCTCGCGGATGTCGCGCAGGTTCTGGAGGATCTTCTGGTTGATCGACGGCTTGTCTTCCCTGTTGAACAGCGAGGCGATCTGGAAGACAGCCCCGATCAGGTCGCCGGTGAGCACGGCGGCGCCGATGACCTTGAAGCCGGTCTCGCCCAGGTTCAGGAGGCCGACGAGCTTCGATGCCGTCTCGATCGCGCCCTTCGATTGCTTCGAGAAGGTATCGAGGAGGATGGAGGTCGTCTTGCTCAGGAGCTCTATGTCGTTTGCGAAGTCGGGGTCGTTGGAGATCGACGCCAGCTTCGCGGCGAGCCCCAGGGCGCCGGTGGCGCCCGACTTCACGCTGTCGAGCTTGTCGGCGAGCTGCTTCTGCTTCTTGGTGGCGTCCTCGATGGCCTTCTTCAGCTTGGTCTCTGCATCGCCTGCGGCAGCTGGGTCGTCTGAGGCGAGGGCGGACGCGGCGGCGCTGGCCGTACCCACCGCCGGCCTGGAGCTCAGGTACTGCTGCTCGGCGGCGTCGACGGCGAAGAGGTTGTCCGCGTAGGCCCGGGTCTGCGCGAGCGCCGCGCTGCCGGCGGCCTCGATCAGGGTCTCCACCGCGCTCTGGCTGGCGGCGAGGCTGCCGTCCGCCTGGACGTTGGCGAGCACGAAGCTCCGCAGCGGCTCGACCGGGTGGACGCCGAGGATGTGCCTCGCCGGGTCGCTGGTCCGCACGGCGAGGCGCTGCTGGAGGACGCTGCCGTCGACGGCGGCGGAGAGGGCGCCGCTCGCCCGCGCCGCGGCGTGGAGGCGCTCCCAGCACCCCTCGCGGAACTGCTGGGCCGCCCCGTGCTGGTCGTGGAGCGAGTCCAGGGGCGACACCTTGCGGACCTCGTCGAGATCGCTGCGCAGGGCGGACATGTAGCTCCGCGCTGTATCGCGCAGCGCGTCCGCGGGCGCGCCGCTGCCGAGCCGGGGCACCATGCGGGCGATCGTCCGGCTGATGAAGCGCATCTCCTGGCCGCTCAGGTCGTGCAGCGCGTTCGGCTGGCTCGCCTCGAGGATCGTCCACATCGCGGCGATGGCGCTCTGGTACTCCGCCGCCGAAAGCCCCGGGTGGCGCGCCGCGAGCCGGCTCGCGGCGTCGGCCAGGAGGTCGAGCCTGGGATCGTTGACCTTCGCGGCCGCGGCAGCGTACGCGACCCGATCGAGCTCCGCCGCGGCGAGGACCGCCGCGGTCGTCACGAGGGCCGACCGCGCCTGGCCCGTACCGCCGAGGCTTTCGGCGTCGGTCGCCCGCGAGGCGGCGGCGTCGCCCGCCTCGGCGCCGAGATCGCCCGTTTCGTGGGGCGGGGCGCACGAAACGCCGGCCGCGACGAGGAGCGCTGCGAGGGACGTCAATCGGCGCGCCGGCGGGCGGCGGAAGGAAAACGTGGGGATCTGGGGAACACGGTCGATACGAGGGCTCATGTCGATTCACCTCTTCCGGCGGTCGGGCCAGAGAGAACGGGGGGTGGTCTCGGTGGTCTCGACCCGCGATCGCGGGCCTGTGCATGTCTGTCGGTGGATCTCGGCGTGAACGACGCATCTTCCGTGCGTCGTTCACGCCGAGATCCCCGCTCGGCGCGTCCGGCGCGCGCTGCCCGCCTCCGGGAGGGAGCGGCGGGCAGGGAGCGTCAGGAGCGCCGAGCGCGGACGAGCTCAGGTCGTTGCGCGAGGTCGTTGCGCGAGGTCGTTGCGCGAGGTCGTTGCGCGAGGTCGTTGCGCGAGGTCGTTGCGCGAGGTCGTTGCGCGAGGTCGTTGCGCGAGGTCGTTGCGCGAGGTCGTTGCGCGAGGTCGTTGCGCGAGGTCGTTGCGCGAGGTCGTTGCGCGAGGTGATTGCACGCCCCGTTCCAGCTCGCTCCGGGGCTCGCTCGGGGCGGTGTCCGCGGCGCCTTGCGTCGGCCCATAACGCGAACCGCCGCGTGCCGCGGCGCCGGCGGGCGTTCTCCGGGGCGATGGGGTCGAGCGGGGGTGTTGCGCAGCGCCGCGCTCAATGAGCGAGCGCTTGCGCGATCAGCGCAGCGGGATCAGGGCGTCCTGCGGCGGGCCCGCTGGTAGAGGGCACGGCGGACGCCGAGGAGCGCGCCGCAGCGACCGCGGTGGCGGTCGTCTCCTCGGCCTCGACCGACCAGCCGACCATCTTGCGCCCTTGGACGTCCACGATCAGGTACAGGAAGTCCTCGCGCCGCAGCTGGTCGAAGAGAGCCGGTTCGACCTTGGCGTCGACGTGGTCCCGGCGGAGGAGGTCGACGCCTTCAACGACTTCCTCGACTCGATCGGCGCGGATCAGTAGCGCTGTCGTGGCTCGAGGAGGACATCGCGTGGCGCGCGGCGTCAGCGTTGCTCGAGCCCCGGTGCAGGCCCACCGTGCGATCGCCTCGGGACGCACGGCGGGGAAGATCGCGGTCCGCATTGCCGCCGGCGTTTGCCCCCGCCGGCGTCGCGTTACCTGCAGGAGCCCGTCTCGATGGAGTGCGGGCGCACCGAGGTCTTCTGGATGCTGTTCGGGTCCGTCACCGCGACCTCGCGGCCCCAGCCGGTGAGCCCCGCGAAGGTCCCGTCGGTCGTCATGTCGAACGGCCCGTCGTCCTTGCAGTCGCCGTTCTCGACAGCGCCCCACGACCAGGCGAGCCACCCCACCTCGAGCTCGACGCTCTTGGCGAGGAGGGTCTTGTAATCGAACGGGTGCTGGCCGCACTCGTACACGGCGTGCTGCGCGAACTCGCCGACCATCAACGGCAGGTTCAGCGCCACGGACTCCTGCAGCTCTCTCGTGATCGTGGCCCCGCTCCCGTCCGTCCACCACATGTGGACGCTGAGCAGGATGTTGGGGTCGTGCGCGACGAGCGCGGGGCCGACGGCCTGGAGCTGGTCGATGTTCTGCCCCCACTTGGAGGCGTCGATGATGAGCGGCACCGTGATGCCGGCCTCGCGCATCCGGGTGATGGCCTGCTTGTAGCCCGCCTCCCACGCCGCGTTGTCCACCTGGTCCCCTACCTCGTTGCCGATGTTGACGAGCAGGTTCTGCTCGTGCTTCTTGATCACGGCGACGACGTCCGCGCGCGTCCAGTAGTCGACCAGGGTCGGCAGGAGCTCCCATTTCCCCGTGGCGTCGTGCAGCTCGACGATCGGGATGAGCTTCTGCGAGAGCGCGTTCGTGATGGCCTGATCGAGCCCCGCCGCGGACTCCGTGGCGAGCCAGACGATCCGCACCGTGTTGGCGCCGGTCTTCGCGATCTCCTCGAACTCCGGCAGGCCGTCGGGCCCCGACGACAGCCACACGACCATCTCGTTGACGCCCCGGAGCAGCACCTTCTCGCCGCAGCGGTCGTGGAGGAAGCGGCCGCGCACAGAGAACCCCGTCGACTCCTCGACGTCCCCGCCCCCGGCGCCCGTGCCCGTCGTCGCGCCCGTGCCCGTCGTCGCGCCCGTGCCCGTCGTCGCGCCCGTGCCCGTCGTCGCGCCCGTGCCCGTCGTCGCGCCCGTGCCCGAGGTGTCGCCCCCGGCGCCGGACGTGGCGCTGCTGGCCCCCCCGCCGGTGCCCGACGCGTCCCCGCCCGCTCCGGTCGTCTCCTGCCCCGAGCCCTGCTGGTCGTCCGAGTCGTCTCCGCAGCCCACGGAGAGGCCCAACGCCATGAGGGCTGCACCGGCCCAACCAGCTACCGACCCATGAAGAACGCGCATCGTGATCTCCTTTGCCCCTCTCCTGATTGCACCTGCGGACGTACAGCCTCGGTCGTGCGTGGCCTCACGGCGACTCCTGCTCCTTCTGCAGGTGGACAGGAGCCCTCGCGCGCCGCGTCGCGGCCGGCGCGCAGATCACCCTCGACAGGGCCAGGCCTGAGAGGGACGCACGGCGAGGAGAGAACCCACTCCGTCCGCGGGTCGACAAGAAACCAAGAAACCAAGAAACCAAGAAACCAAGAAACCAAGAAACCAAGAAACCAAGAAACCGCGCACCCGGTCGCGCATCCACGCGCGAGCTACCCTACGACGTGATCCGAGGTGCGAGGGAAGCGCCCCTAGAAAAGCACTTAAACGGTTCAGAGTCCAGGGCTTTGAAGGGGGTACCCGCCATCAGAGCCACGGCAACTTTACCGCCAGACTCCACTCGAGTCACTTCGGCCTGAGCTCGGTCAGGACGAGCAGGTACTCCGGCGGGTTGTTCGGCGACAGCTTGGCGTACGGGTTCTCCCTGGTGGGGAAGCCGGTGAAGCGCTTCGTGTTGTACTCGCCCCAGGACGGGTTCTTGAAGAGCGGTAGCACCGGCGCGTTCTGCGCGTAGAGCATCTGCAGCTCGTCGAGGATGCGCTTCTGCTCGGCGAACTCCGTCGCCGACTCGAACTGCTGGAGCAGCTTGTCGGCCTCCTTGTCGCCGTAGCGGTGCCAGTTGCGCGCGCTCGCCTCGCCGACGGGCTTCACGAGCTCCGCGGACATGAGCTCGCGATAGTAGTTGTAGGGCGTGGGCTCGACGGTCGTCCACCCCATCGACATGTCGAACATGCCCTTCTGGAGCGCCTCGAAGAACGCGCTGAAGTCGTACGTCTTGAGCGAGGCGTCGATGCCGAGCTGCTTCAGGTTCTGCGTGATGATCTGGACCGCGCGGACCCAGTCGGACCAGCCGGTGACGACGTTGATCTCGAAGCGCATCGGCTTGCCGTCCTTCACCCGGATCCCGTCGGGCCCCGCGGTGTACCCGGCCTCGTCGAGGAGCTGCTTCGCCTTCGCCACGTCGAGCTTCACCCAGTCGCCCGCGGCCACGGCCTTCGGGTTGCGCCAGCGCTCGTAGGAGTCGTCGAGCCCTGTCGCGTCCGCCGGCTGGGTGTAGTTGTTGGCCGCGATCTTCACGATCTGCTCCCGATCGATGCCCATGCTGATCGCCTTGCGCACGCGCGCGTCGTCGAACGGCTTCTTCGTGCTGTTCGGGTACAGCGTGGCCATGCCGCCGACGAGCGGGAACCAGTAATGATGGTTCGCCGGATCCTTGGCGACGTAGACCTTCTCGATCTCGGGGACGAAGGCGCCAGCCCAGTCGACCTCGCCGTTGATGATCGCCAGGCTGACCTGGTCGTTGCCCGGGTACGCCGGGAACCGGAGCCCGTCGACCGCCGGCTTCCCCGTCTGCCAGTAGTTCGGGTTCTTCCCGAGCTCGTACACCTGGTTCTGGAAGACCTTCACCTCGGTGAACGGCCCTGTCGCCACGGGGTTCTCGTTCGAGAACGTGACCGGGTCGGCGACTTCCTTCCACTTGTGCTCCGGCACGATCGGCTGGTGGCCTATATAGCTGAGCCCCGGGACGTAGGCGCGCTTCAGCGCGAACTCGACGGTCGTGTCGTCCGCCGCCTTCACGGACTCGACGAACTTCCACACGCCCGAGAGGTCGAGCGCCGGGTGCTTCTTCAGGAGCTCGAACGTGAACACCACGTCCTTCGCCGAGAACGCCTGTCCATCCGACCACTTGACGCCGGGGCGGGTCGTGAAGGTGAGCTTCTTGTTCCCGTCGCTCCACGCGTACTTCGTCGCGAGCCACGGCGTGTACTCGCCCTTCATCGTGTTGAAGACGAGCATCGGCTCGTAGATGCCGGCGAGCGTCGGGAATCGCACGCTCCCCTCGGCGAGCAGGGGGTTGAAGTTCCGCACCCACGATGCCTGCTGTTCCCTCGAGATCGTGACCATCGCGGGGCCCTTCGCCGCAGGCTTCGGCGCGGACGCCGCCGACCCCTCCGGAGCGCCACGAGCCGCCTCGGTTCCTTCCTTGGAAGAGCAGCCCGCGGTGGCGCTGGCGGACAGCACCAGCGCCGACAGGAAGAAGATGCGACGCGGCATCAGTCCAGTCTTCATGACAAGCCTCTCCGCGCGGGCGACCTCGGGTCCCCGCGACGCTCCCTTTCCGTGACAGCACGCGGCGCCGTGGCCCGGCATACAAAGAACGAGGGACGACCGCACGATGTCCCCTGCGCCGTGCTCGACATCGCCGTTCCGCTTTATCGGTTAAGTCGAGGGATGTCAACGCACATGCCTGGCTGTCTTCGCGCGTCCCATCCCCGTCGTCCGGCGCGGGACGCCTTTCGCGACCCGACCGAGGTCGGGGTAGCCAGGGTCGGGGTGGCCAGGCCACGGTCGGGTGCTCCACATGCTCCAGCGTCTCGTGCCGCTGCCGGCCTCCCGCAACTCTCGGTGCCCGCCCGAACGTGGCTCGCCTCGGCGCTCGACGTGTGTCGTCCCGGGCATCCGTGGCGGCTGGCCCTCGGCGCGGCGGAATCCTGACATGGCGTTGCAGCTGACGTGGGCGGTAGCGTATGCTTCGGCTTCGCCTCGACTCTCGTGAGCTGCCCAGCTCAACTGGTGCGTTGGGCGGGCGAAGCAATCACGACATGAGGACCACATCAGGGATATCTGGCGTGAAGGCGTCTGAAGTGTTCTGTCCCAAGCCGTCCTCCGCCACGGAATGGCATCTGGCAGGGAGGTGAGCATGGCAAACGAAAGCGCGAGGAACCCGACGCTGCACTTCTGGGATGTGCCTGCGGCGCTCCTCGGAGTCGCAGTGGCTGGCGCGCTCTCTCATATACCGCTCCTGGAAGGGTTTGGTCTCCTGTGGGTCGGAGCTCCGGCGGCGTTCGTCGCCTTGCGGCGCCTGGCGCTACCCCAGCTCACGCCGGCGGCCACCGCGCCCAGGCCGACGCTCTCCGTCTGGCAGCGGCTTTTTGCCTACCTCTGCCTGATCATCGGCGGCGTCATCGCGTTGCTCGCCGGCATCGTGTTTTACATCAACGTCACGCAAAAGACGCGCGCCGAATTTTCATGGAAGCTGCTCATCCCCGTTGCGGTTGGCGGGGCGCTTGCTGCGGTGGGCCTCCGACGACTGACGTAGCCGATGCGTACCGCTGCCGACGACAGGAAGGGCGGCAGCGGCGCGCGCTCTGCCCTTCATTCACGGATCCCCGACCTCCGTCCACCGGCTCCTCCCGCCGGCACGCTGGCGCGCGCCACGTCGCACTCCTCGCAACCCTCGTGGCGCGGGCAGAGGAACACCAGCGGGCTCACCGCGAGGTGCTCGACCGCCACCGCCACGAGATCGCGTGAAGCGCACAGGCGAGCGTGGGCGTTGCCCACCCTCCCTTCCCGCTGTAGCCCCCGCTCGCGCAGCCAGCCATCGGCGAGCCCGAAGCGCCGGCAGCAGTGATCCGTCTCGTGGATCATCTCGGTCCGGGCCGCGCCGTCGACCTCGATCAAGCACGGGTGCGCGACCGAGTAGGGGACGCGCGCGATGGCCTCCGCGACGTGGAGCGTCGTGCTCTCGGCGTGCGTGACGCCGAGCAGCAGCACCTGGCCTCCGAGCTCGTGTACGCGGCCCGGCGGGCTGTCCGGCCCGTGCGGCGGAGAGAGCGGCTGCGGCGCGCAGATGCGCTCGGCGTGGCGGCCGGCGGCGGCGAAGGAGCCGCCCGGATGGCCGCTGCGCAGCACGCCGGGCTGACGCCAGAACGTCTCGGCGGTGATCCCCATGCCGCAGGTCGGCGTGGACCGTGGATCGAACACGCTCTGTCCGTCGGTCATCGCCGGCATCACGAGCGTGCCGTCGTCCCCGACCGCCGCGCGCAGCGCGCGGATCAGCCCGAGCGGGCCGCCCTCGATCGGACGCACTGCCCTGAACGACGTGTGGACGAGGAGGACGCCGCCCGGCCTCACGCCGAGCGCGCGCAGCTCGGCGGCCACCTGGGTCACGCTCGGCTCGTGCATGGTCCAGGCCTACCATCACGGGCTGCTCCGAGGCCAGGGACGCCCCTTGGCCGCGGTCCTCGCGGAGCGTCCTCCCCTCGTACTCCGTCCGCAAGCGGCCGCGCCGCTGCAGGATGGGCGCCGCGTGGTGGACGCACGCCTCGGGCCCCGACGGCAGCCCGTGGCGAGGCAGCGGGCCTTGTCACTCTTGCTCCGGCGCGCCCCCCGGGACGCGCGCGGGCAACGGGAGCTGGACGCCCTCGGACAGGTTGCCCTTGCCGGGCACGTGGTTGATCTCGAGTCGGATGCCGTCCGGATCCTCGAAAAGGATCGAGTAGTAGCCGGCCGCCCACCCGCCGTCCCGCGGCGCGTGCACGAGCTTGCCGCCGAGCGCGGCGAGCGTGCTCTCGAAGAACCCGTGGAATGCGTCGATGTCCTCGCGGCTGCGGGCGCGGAAGCACAGGTGGTGCAGGCCGGGCTTGTACTGATGAAAGCGGGTGCCGGCGTGCTCCGGGTTCACGGGGCGGATCAACAGGCCGGTCTTGCCGCCGATGTAATAGAGCGAGGGCCGTTCGTCCTCGCTGCCCGGATCGTCGTACTGGCACTGCATCTCGAAGTGCTCGCACAGCGCGCGATAGAACGCGCGGCTGCGCGGGAAGTCGGTCACGGAGAGCTGGATATGGGCGATTCCGGCGAGGTTCATGGCGATCACGGTAACTTGGATTCGACCGGCGGGGGGGCCGGTGAACCGGGCCCGCCCGCGGGCTCCGCCGCGACGTCGCGGCGCGCCATCAGGAGCTCTGCGAGCGGCCCCTCGGTCACCACGCGCGGCACCTTCACCTGGCTGGGCGAGGCGCCGCGGCGGATCATGAGCGCGCGGAGCTCACGAAACGTCCCCGGCTGCACGAGGTGGAGCGAGAGCGGACCGAAGCGCCCCCGGAGGGTGGCGTAATAGGGGTTGGCCTCGCAGAGCGCTTCGTCGAGCCGCGCGGTGAGCCGTTCGACGGACGCAGGCCGGCTGTCCTCGGTGAGCTCGACGAAGATGACGTAGCGCTTGGGCGCGGACTCGGCATCTTCCATTGTCGAGAAGTCCACGAGCGCGAGGGCCTCCTTCGACAGCGCCTGGTCGAGGGCGTGATGGATCGCATGCTCGGACGTCTTCTCGCCGGCGATGTTGAGCAGGCTCCCTCGCCGGTAGATGAACGCAACCACCGGCGCGCGGCGGTGGTGGCGCGCGACCTCGATCACGTCGCCCATCCGGTAGCGGTACAGCCCGCCGTGGGTCGTGACGACGAGCTCGTACCGCTCCCCCTCGGAGAGCTCGTCGATGCGCCGGACCGACGGGCGCTCGGCGTCGAGCTCGCCGGCAGGGATGAACTCGTAGAAGGCGGAGCTCGGCAGGAGGGCATAGACGGGCTCGCCCGCGCCCGGGTTGACGCCGATCATCGCCTCCGAGGACACATAGATGGGCGAGTGGATGGGGACCCCGCCGAGGTAACGCGCGAGCTTCTCGGCGTAGAGCCGGAAGCTGCCGCCCGTGATGCCCGAGAGGTGGGAGAGGCCTGGCCAGAGCCGCGGCGCGATGCCGTCCATACCGCGCTCGAGCTCCCTCGCCACCGCCCTCGCCCGCTCGGGGTGAGGCCGCAGCCTGGCGCGGATCGGCTGCTCGACCTCGGGCGGGATCGCGATGTCGCCGCGCAGCGAGCCGCGGCCGAGGTCCTCCACCAGCGCGGGCCCGCGCGCCCCGAGGATCTGGAAAAAATCGAGGAGGCCGGAGGCGAATGGCGCGGCTATCGCGCCGAGCGCGGGCTCCGCCAGCGCGAACAAGAGGTGCACGTAGAACGCGTCGGCCTGCGTCGGGACGAGGAAGGCCTCCGGCGGGGAGGTCCACGGTCCGGAGCGACGCTGGAGCAGGGAGCGCATCATGATCGTGGAGACCGAGGCGGTCGGAAACCCGCCCTCGGTCCGGCCCGTCAGGAGCGCGCTCATCAACGCCACCGCGGGCCTCGCCTCGCGGGCGGCGGGGAGCGCCGCGAACAGGGCGCCGCGACTGACGAGGAGGTCTTGCAAGATCCTGCGCTCCGTGAACGCGGTGAACGGGACGAGCTTCTGGGTGCCCGTCGTGCCCGAGGTCAGCGCGAACGCGGTGACCGGATCCGCGGTGAGCACGTTCCGCTCCCCGCGGGCCATGCGCTCGATATCGGCGCGGAAGTCGTCATAGGTCGCGAGGGGCACCGCCCGCTGGAAGTCGCTCGCGCTCCGGATCGCGCTGAAACGGTGCCGTCGTCCGAACTCGGTGCGCTGGTGACGCTCGAGGATGCGCTGGAGCAGGCGTTCGTTCACCGCGCCCGCCCGGCGGGCCTGCACCTCGAAGCGCAACCTGGCGAGCCGGCTGGCGCCGACAGAGGCCGAGTGGAGCAACGTGGATAGGATCGGGCGCATTCGGGATCTCCTGCGAGCCACGCCGGGGCAGACAACGCGGCGAGGGAGAGACGGCCGCACGGTGCCAGATCCAGGTGGAGAAACAAAGGTGTCCATGGCATGTCCAGTGCGGTGTCACGTCGTGGCCCTCCGGCCGTTCTGCCCTCAGGCCAATGTGTGATCTTCATTACGCACCGTCGTCCGTGATCGAGGCCCAGGCTCCACGTTTTTTTTCGGGCGCCTGGTTCCCAAGACGGCCGCCCGGGTTCCCAAGGGAGTGCAGGGCGTCGGTCAGATCCCTGCGGCAGGACGAAACAGGAGAGTGTCATGAGCCACCGTATCGGTTCCTTCTTCCCCAGCTTGCTGATGATCGGCCTGGCGGCCGCCGCCTGCGACTCGCAGGTGGATCCCGGCTACGAGGGTGAGCCCCTCGTGCAGGTGCAGGGGCGCGTGTCGGCCGACGTCCCGACCCCGGCGAGGGGCATGAAGGCCGTCGCCCTCTGGATCAGGTCCACCGGCTCCCCCGACCAGGCGTTCGGCGAGTCCGCCGCGGTCACGGGCGAGTTCCCCGCGACGTTCACCATGGACATCTACACGGTCCCTCCGGACGAAGCCCTGAACGACTTCACCCCGGCCGGGCCTGACGAGACGCGGTTCGGCCTCGCGCTCCTGCTCGCGATTCCGGCGGACTTCGAGCTGACGGATGACGTGCTCAACGGGGAGAGCGCGATGCCTCCGGTCATGGGAGTCGCGGAGCGTCACGTCCTCGCCTACGTCGAGAGCGACATCCCACCCGGCTCCTGGAGCGAGTCGATCGTGGGCGGCCCGCTCCCGGCGGGGTTCCACGTGCTCGAGGAGCTCGACGACGACGACCCGGCTTGCGCCGATCGGCCCCGCTGCCTCATCCCCACGCCCGACGATCTCGACACCCTGATCGAGGTTCGCGTCGCGGATACCGACACGCTCAGGTTCCCGGACCTGAAGTAGCGACGACCATGGCTGTGGCCGGCGATCTCGAGCTGGAGCGGGTGTATGCGGAGCACGGTCACGTCGTGCTCCGGCGGGCGCGACGCATCCTGGGCGACGAGGAGGAAGCCCGCGAAGCGCTGCAGGAGATCTTCGTCTCGCTCATCGACCACCCGGATCAGTTCGCCGGCCACAGCTCGATCACGACGTTTCTGTACCGTGTGACGACGAACCTGTGCCTGAACAAGCTGCGCGACCACCGGCGGCGCGCGAACAAGCTCCTCGAGCACGGGGCGGCCCAGGCGGACCGCCAGAGCGGCCCTGTGGCCGAGGCGTCGGTAGAGGCGCAGGAGCTCCTGATGCGGTTGCCGGAGAAGCTCGCTCGGGTCGCCGTCCACTACTACATCGACGAGATGACCCACGAGGAGATCGCCGACATGCTGGGATGCTCGCGGAGGATGGTCGGCAAGCTCGTGGCGCAGGTGCAGAGAGAGCTGGGGGCATGATCATGGAGCGCACGCGACGAGATGGATGCCTGTCGGATCTCGTCCTGGATCGCTTGCTCGCCGAGGAGCTCGACGCCGACGCGAGCCGGTCCGGCAAGGAGCACCTCGCCGGGTGCCCGCGCTGCCAGGGCAGGTTCGACGAGCTCGAGCGGGAGCGCGCGCGCTTCCGCCTGGCCCGTCCCCCCTTCCCGCGGCGGGCGGCACGCGAGCGTCGGCCCAGCCGCTGGGCTCTCTGGCGTCCCTGGGCCTTTCCGGCGGTCGCGCTCGGCGCCGCGGCGGCGCTCGTCCTGCTGCTCGGTCCCCTCGGCGAGCCTGGAGCGCCGCCGGATGAGACCCAGATCAAGGGAAGCATCCGACTCGGCTTCTACGTAAAGCGCGGTGATGCGGTGGACCGCGGGCGTAGCGGCGACGTCCTTCATCCCGGAGACGCCGTCCGCTTCACCTACACCAGCCGCGCGCCGGGTCATCTGGCCGTGGTCAGCCGTGACGGAGGCGGCAACGTGTCAGTCTATCATCCGGACGCGGCCTTCGCGGCGCCTGTCGCGCCGGGTGAGGACGAGCCCCTGCCGGACAGCATCGTGCTGGACGACGTCCTCGGCACCGAGGCGATCTACGCCGTGCTCTGCCGCGAGCCGCGCCCGGTGGCGGGGATCGTCGAGCAGCTGCGTCGCGACGGGGACCTGCGCGTGGTGCGGGGGTGCGCGGTCGACAAGCTCGTGGTGGAGAAGACAGCCGATGAGTAGACTGGCCTCCTTCCTCGTCTTCCTGTGCGCGCTCCTCGTCGCGCGCTCCTCCGCAGCCGAGGTCGCGCGCCTCGCGGTGCTGGTGGGGCACAACCGCGGTGAGGCCGACGAGGCGAACCTCCGCTACGCCGAGGCCGACGCCGAGAAGGTGCGCGACCTGCTCCTCGACCTGGGAGGGTTCAAGCACGAGAACGTCGTGCTCATGCAGGGTGAGGACGCTGTCGCGGTCCGTCAGGCCATCGTGGCGCTGAACCAGCGGATCCGCGCGCTGCCGGATGCCTCCCGCGCGGTCCTTGTCGTGTACTACTCGGGCCACGCCGACGCGCAGGACCTGCACCTGGGCGGCACCAGGTTCTCGATCCGGGAGCTCGAGCAGCTCGTGGCCGGCAGCGCCGCCGCGGTCCGTCTCCTGATCCTGGACTCCTGCCGCTCGGGCGCGCTGACGCGCGTGAAGGGCGGGCAAAGGGCGTCGGCTTTCGCCGTCGAGCTGGACGAGCGGCTTGTCTCGGAGGGCGCCGTCGTGCTCACGTCCAGCTCCGCGAACGAGGATGCGCAGGAGTCCGAGCTCCTGAAGGGCTCCTTCTTCACGCACTACCTGGTCTCGGGCGCGCTGGGCGCGGCCGATGAGAACGGCGACGCCAGGGTGAGCCTGACCGAGGCGTACCGGTACGCCTACGACCACACGCTGCGGGCCTCCAGCCGCACGCTCGCCGGCGTGCAGCACCCGACGTTCCGATACGACCTCTCGGGACATGGAGAGGTCATCCTGACCAACGTCGACGCGGGCGATCGTCGCCGGGGCCGCCTCTCCTTTCCCGCCGGGAGCGGCTATCTCATCCTGAAAGGAGACGCGGAAGGGCCGGTCATCGCCGAGGTCGGCCCTCGCGACCAGCGCCGCGTGGTGAGCGTGCGCGAGGGCCGCTACTTCATCCGCGCGCGCGGGCGCGAGCACCTCCTCGAGGGCGTCGTCGAGGTCCAGGCCGGGAAGGTGCGCCTGGTGCTGGACGACGACCTCGCGCGGATCGCGTATGCGCGGCTGGTGCGCAAGGGGACCGGCGGCCTCGGATCGGTCCATGGCGCGGAGGCGGGGCTCTGGATCCACACCGCGCTCGCCAACGCCGACAGCGCCTGCTGGGGAGGCTCGGCGGGCTACGCGATCGACGTTCCGAGCATCCGCGTCGCGCTTCGCCTCGGCTACTGCCGCTCCGCCTTCTCCAACGAGAACCTGGACGCGTCGATAGACGAGCTCGGCCTGGAAGTCCGCCTCGGAAAGGCGCTGGACACGCGGTGGATCACGCTGGAGCCGTTCGTCGCCGTCGGCGGCGGGGTGCTCTGGCAGCGCTTCGACACGCGCCGCAACGCGCCCTCCCGGACCAGCGCGGCGGCCCACGTAGACGCGGGGTTGACCGCGCGGACCGAGGTCCACCGGAACGGCTATCTGTTCGTGGACGGAGCGGTCCAGACCTACTGGTTCCGGCGGAAGGACAGCGGTGAGAACGTCGCCCCGTCGGTGGGCATCTCGGGCACGACCGGGATCGGGTTCTGGCTGTGACCGGCGTGTCGTTCAGCCGGATAGGTTCCATTCCCACACGCTGCCCGAGAGATCCCACTGGCCCCAGCGACCGACGCCGAGCGGCGTGCTCCCGATCTTCGGCACGTTCGCAACGCCCGTGCAGTTGCCGCGCGCCTGGTCCGGATAGTAGCAGTCGCAGATCGCATATTGATTGCCGCCACCCGGCTCCGTCGAACCCCACGGGGACATGCGATGCTCGTCCCCGCCGGCAGCCGCGTACTTCCACTCGGCTTCGGCTCGGATGCGAAGTGAGCTGCGGAGTGAACGCGTCCCCTTCGCTGCATGGATGATCTGTCAGGATTGCGACGGAGCGGACCCTTGACGTGAGCGAGCGCCGCGCGCACCTCCTCGCGGGGAGCAAGAGGGGCGTGCCGCTGCCGTGCGCCGGGCCATCGCCCGACCGCCCGACCACGACGACTTGCCGCTCTGAGCTACGCCAGCCCGCAACGGCCGCGATCGCTCCCCCGGGGGCCGCTCCGGCCGGCGCGCGCGTGCGCTGACGCGTCGCGCCCCTCCAGGCGCCTGCGCGGCGCCCCCCGCGCTCGTGCGTACGCGCCCCCTCCCAGGGCCCACGGGCGCCCGGCGCCGGGCCCAGCGCCTGCTTGACAGAACCCCCCCACGGCCCCAGACAAGTACTTCCAGATGATGACGAAGACCACCCTGCCCGTCGTGCTCTTGACAGCCCTCGCCGTCGCGACCGCCGGCTGCGACAACAACGGCGGGCCGTCCAGGGAACGGTGGGCGACCACCGAGAACACCACCGTCGAGCTCGACTTCGACAAGGTCAACGAAGCCTACAAGACGGCCGAGGGGCCCGAGGACTTCGAGCGGCGCGTCAACGAGATCTACCAGGGGAGCGAGGTCATCAGCGTGGCCGTGCAGGACCTGGACGCCAAGACGCAGGTCGTCACCGGCTTCTTCGACAAGAACGGCGATGGCGGCGTGCAGGACCCCGAGAAGGTGTTCACGATCCGCCGTGACGTCTCGGGCGAAGGCGCCGCGCAGATCCAGACGTCCGGGTACGGCGCCTTCGGGTACTACCACTCGCCGGTGATGGGCCTGGCGTCGGGCATGCTCCTCGGCGCCATGGTGTCGTCGGCGCTGCGCCCGAATTACGTCCCGGTGTACACGCAGCCGTACACCACGCCGCCCAACCGCGCGTCCGATCTGCGCTCTCACCGCGAGGCGTACCGCGCCTCGAACCCGTCCGGCGTCGACAACAGCAAGTCGTCGCAGACCGGGCGGCGCTACAACAACGCCGGCGGCAGCCGCTTCGGAAGCGGCAAGTCCGGCGCCGGCTCGCGCTTCGGCGTCCGCCGCAGCGAACGCGGCCGCAGGCCCGAGCGCCTCGTCGCGTAGCCGCCGGCCGCCCGCCGCCGCCGCCCTGCGCCCGCCGCGATGCAGCCCCTGCGAAGCATCTCCGAGCTCCCGTTCCGCTGCCTTCCCGCGCTGGAGCTGCTGAACCTCGAGCAGCACCGCGACGAGCCGGACGTGGAGTCCACGCAGTTCGGCTGGTGCCGGGTGGCCGACCTCTGGCTGGATGGCCGCGCGGACCGGGAGCCTGTCCAGGTGACCGACGCGCTCGTCGTGGCGGTGCACTCCGCGGAGGAGCCGGAGGTGCTGCCCGACGACGTGGAGCTCGAGTTCTTCGTCGAGGAGGTCGCCAAGGACTACTCGGTGACCGTGCTCCTGTCGGCGTTCCTCGAGCGCTGGCTGCCTGCCGTGTTCTCCGGCGAGCGCGCCATCGTGCTCGCCATGTGCAACCCCCACGCCGCGCGCATCCGGCGGCCGGAGGCGGCGGGGCGCACCCCCGTGTACTACGCCGACGGCGACGTCGACGCGTGGCTCGACACCGACGCAGACGGTCGCCGGCACATCCGCCTCGAGGCGGAGGCCTGGCGCACCGCGGAGTGAGACGATGTTCGACGGACGCAAACAGCCGATCGTGTCGCGCGAGCAGAAGCTGGTCTATGCCGGCATCTACGTGCTGAAGAAGATGGACCTGAAGCCTGCCGACGGAGGCATGGAGATGCCCCTCGTGCTGCCGTCCGAGCTGAGCCCGCTGCAGGATGTCCTGCAGGAGCTCGTGAACGCGGACCTCGTCGAGGTCAACCGCCGCAAGGCGCGGTTCGAGATCACCAAGAAGGGGCTGGCCTACCTCGGCGAGATCATCGACGAGGCGGAGGCGCTTGTCGACGAGTTCGACGACGAGTCGCTCGAGGAAGCGGTGGCCGAGCTCCGCAGGCGAAACGTGGACGTGCTGCGGGCACGCTTCCTGTGGGGCTGGTACGACGGCGAGCTGGACGATCTCGTGCTCTTCCAGCAGCGCCGGGGCGCGACGCCGGTCGAGCCGTGGTGGGCAGACTACCTCATGAGCGACGCGTTTTACGAGGCGCTGCGCAGCGACTACGAGTGAGCGTGGGGGCGGCCGCCCCGCCGCGGGGAGGCCGCGGCAGGTGACCGCAGCTGCACTCACCGCTGGGACCCTACAGTCCACGTACTCATAGGCCTGACGACCTGGGCTTCTGCAGCGGGTGGGTGCGCTGCGCGCCCCCTTCGTGCCGCCCCCGCGCATCGTGATGAGGTAGCGTATCCGACGCCTGCCCCGCCGTGCCCAGGAGACCGAGGCAGGAGCGCAAGGGCTCCCCACCTGAGGCATCCCCTCAAATTCTTCGGAAAATTCACAGGGAGGCGGGGAGACGGGGAGGAAAATCTTCAAATACTCCCCGTCTCCCGCCTCCCTGTTCAATTTCTCCGCTGAAAATGGCTGCAAATGAGGGGATTCCTCTGGCTCCCCACCGGAGGACGGCGCGGGCGGGCCTCCCATGCCTCCGAGCGCGCGAAAGCGCGGAGGACCGCACGCCAGCGCCGCGGCGCTCACGCCCTCGCGACGCCACGGTGACGAGATGCACAGGATGCATGACGGACATGCAGTATTCGATTTGGAAAATGTATTTACAATGATCCACATGTCCGTCGAATCTACGCTGGCGCCGCGTGCCCGCGGGCGAGCTGGCTCGCCGCGATGGGCATCTCACGCCGTACGCCCGCCCTGCGCGCGCGCTGGGCCCAGCATCTCCGAGAAAGGCAGTATGTTGGACAACAGCATCTCGTCGACGCACGTCACGTCTCGTCGCGCCCGGCGCGCCGCCCGCCACGGCGACGCGCTGGCCCTCTTGCTCCTAGGCGCAATCGGCCCGATCGTCGGATGCTCCGACGACGAGCTCGCGCTCGAGACCCCGGTCGAGACCTCCGCTCAGGAGCTCACAAGCATCCCCACTATCCCGGACGAAGCTCTCCAGAAGACCCTGGCGCCCATCCGAGCCCTCGAGGTCCCTGGCAGGGTCTACATGAAATCCGTCGAGGAGACGCTCTCCAGCTCGGGGACCTTCTCGCAGGTCGTTCACGTCTATCAACCCGACGCGAACGGAGAGAGGATCCGGTTCGAGCTCGCCGCCAAGACAGCGACGGGACAGGTGGACACGAGCCACAGGTTCGAGTCCGTCAAGGTCACCTCGCGCCCGGGAGAGCCGGACCAGACCCAGCAAACGCTGTCGAACAGCAGCGGCCAGCAAGTGTACGAGCTCTCCAGCTCACGCCAGGGCTGGTACCGCTTCGAGTTCAGCTACGTCGCCCCGAACGCGGGCCGCACCCAGAGCTTCAAGGCCACGGACGTCTCGGGGAACTCCCTGAAGATCGTCTGGGTCGACCCCCCGAGCGCCGCCGTGCAGGTCCGCGCCAAGGTCGCCGTGGACAGCTCGGCGTCCCCTGTGTTCCTCAAGGGAGGCGCCTACCGGAACACCGATCCCAGCCAGTTCGCCTATGCCGACAACGTGAAGCTGAACGGCAACCTGCTCTACCGCCGCGGGTTCGATCAGGGCCGCTACAACTTCCCGCTGGGGCAGCTGAACGCAGCGGAGCACACGCTCGAGTTCTCGCTGGCCGCCAGCGGCTACAATCCTGCCAAGTTCTGGTTCGGCGTCAGCGAGAAGAGCTTCGCGCCGGCGGGCACGAAGACGAGCTGGGACCGGGTCCAGTTCCTCTACCAGGGCGCGATGCGCACGGGCGACTATGACGCCTGGAGCGAGGGCGTGGCCTTCGCGCAGGGCGCCACGGTCGCGAACGGCGTCCGTCCTCCGCCCGTCCGCCGCGGCACGACGCTCTCGGTGGCCGTCGAGGACTCGAGCCTGAACGGCGCCACGCAGAACGCGACGCTGCGGATCATCTCGGACGCCACGGGCGCCGAGGTCTCCTGGGCGAAGTCTCTGCCCGCCGAGGGCGACTACACGGGAGGCATCTTCACGAGCGGCGCGTTCTCGAGCCGGAGCCGCGAGCACTGGCGGATCACCGTGCCGAGCGACGCGCCCATCGGACGCTACTTCGTGCGCGCCTTCGCCCCCGGGGGTGCCCGGATCGGCCAGGACGTCGTGTTTTACGTGATCCACAACCCCTACCCGCTCGTCGCCAGCGGCGCCATCTCCAAGGCAGAGCTCGAGACGTATGGCTACGACGAGGACGAGGACGGCGTCAATCTGAACGGCGGGTACGGCAGCGATCAGGACAACATCCGCGACCACTTCACGGTGCTCTACGAGTGGTCGCCGCCGTACGCCGTGTACCCGAAGCTCACCGCGGCGTTCCGCCGGACGACGGACGAGTCGAAGTTCTCGTTCCTGGATCACGCCGTGGCGGCAGCGCAGGGGACCACGAGCGAGCTCGAGACCATGCGCCGGCTGTATCGCCTCGTCACACAGCGGTACCGGTACAGCCAGCCGACCAACCTGGGCGATGTGTCGTCCATCTTCCTGGGCGATAGCCTGGATCCCGCTGAATCGCTCCAGTACGGGAAGCCGGGCTCGCAGCGCAGCTGGGACGACGGGTTGAACGGCGTCCAGTGCTACGACTACGCTCCGGTCCTGGCGGCCATCGCCCGCAGCGCGGGTGTCCTGTCCCGGGTCGTCTCCAGCGAGGGCGCCCTCGGCGGCTGGGGGAACCATTTCTTCACGGAGGCGTACACCCCGGGCGTGCCCCATCACGGCGGCAAGCAGCAGAACAGCAGCTCGAGCCCGGACAGCGACACAAGTCCCTGGTACGTGTTCGATGCGACCAATCCGGATGCCTCCGGCAGCACCCCGTATCAGTATCTCTGGGGGCGCTACTCGGAGGGGATCGCGCCGCAGGCGCAGTACGGCAAGGCGACGTTCGTGCTCTCGGGATACAAGCCTCTCGGCACGACGACCAACACCGTCACCTGGGATCCGCTGGGCCCCACGGACGATATAGGCGCGGACGACGTCCTGTCCCTGCAGGCCCAGTACGAATCCGGACCGGACTTCTGGCTGACGCAGAGCGGCGTCACGGGCTTCCTCGGGCGCGGCGAGAAGGACGTCTATCGCATCAGCAAGGCGACCACCGGGGCAAGGGCGGTCTCCGTCAGGACGGCGCCGGGTGGCGGGAACACCCTGCAGCCCGTGCTCTGCGTGGGGCCCTACGTCGATCCCAACGGCCCTCCCGTCGAGAGCGAGCCCGACATGACGCCCAGGTGGGCCGCCTCCGTGCCGGTGCGTTGCGCGGATCGGGCCACGACCTATCCCCTTCCCGAGGGGGAGTCGTACGTTGTCGTCTTCCACGACCACGGTCAGCCGGATGACGCCTACCCCGACCAGAACGACAGGCTCAAGCTGGGAGACTCCGTCCAATACATCCTGGATCTTCAGTACTGAGCGTGCCGAGATCCCTCCCGCCATGGCGACGCGCCCTGGCGGGAGGGTGGCTTCCCCCAGCGTTGTGAGCCCCCACGGCGGGGGCTCGCTCGGGCGGGGCGAGGGCGCCAGCGCTCAGAGCGGGCCGAACAGGTGCGTGTCTGCGGTGGGGGTCTCGACGAAATTCTCGCCGCCAAACTGCACGATCCCGTTCGTGCCCGGATCATGAGCGGCTGCCTGGTCGCTGCGGAAAGCGTCTTTCAAGAACCAGCCCAAGGCTGCTCGAGACAGTCTACGAAGAGGCGCTTGCCTTCGAGCTCGAGTCGCGAGGGCTCACCGTGGTACGCCAGAAGGCCGTACCGCTCGTGTACAAGGGCAAGCGTCTTGCGTCGGACCTTCGCCTCGACTTGCTCGTGGGCGATCGAGTCATCGTCGAGTGCAAGGCGGCGGCCGCCTACAACAGAGTGTTCGAGGCGCAGGCTCTCACCTGCCTGCGGCTGTCCGATCTCAAGCTCACGATTGTCATCAGCTTCGGCGAAGTGAAGGTGAGGCAGAGCATCCATCGCGTCGTCAATGGATTGCAAGAATGACCTTCCTCTCTCTCTTGCTTTTTTGCGCCTTGGCGCCTTGGCGTTAACTTCTCCGATCTCCCGCTGCGAGTAGACACGCCCATGCACCGCTTCTGCGACCACGGTCTGCGAGCAGGCGACGCATCCCACGGACGCCCGCAACGCATCGCCCAGCCATGCGATGCGGCAGGGCGCCCCGCGGATGCCCGCAAGTCGTTCTGCCCTTGCTCGGCTCATGCGCCCACAGATCCTGCGAAGGAGCCAACTTTCCCCATGGATTGAAAAAGCGAGAGGATCGACGTGGAAAACCAGCGCACGCGATCGAGCTCATTCACGATGAGGCGTGACAAACGCCGTCGCGTCGTCGAGAATCCACTATGGGGTGCGTTATTGGGGGGTCCTGCGCGCGGGGGGGGACGGACCTGTGCATCGCGCGAGCGGCCGAGGCCAAGACAAGAGCGGTGCGCCAGTGATCCTGGAAGTCCCCTACGGCGAGCCGCCGATCCCGCGCGCGGTCGGGAAGCCGCTTCTGGTGCCGGAGCCCTGGGGCGACACCTCGCTGGCGCGCGTGCTCGACCAGGGCCCGCTGCCGGTGGGGGTCGCGCTGCGCCTCGGCGCCGCGCTTGCGCGCAGCCTGGGCGAGGTGCACCGGCGCGGCCTCCTGCACCGCGATGTCAAGCCGCACAACGTGCTGGTCGACGCCGAGCGGACGCGCACGTGCTTGATCGACTTCGGGCTCGCGACCTTTTGGACGCCCCAGCTCGCTGCGCAGACGTCGCTGGAGGCGGTCTCCGGGACATTGGCCTACATGGCGCCCGAGCAGACGGGGCGAATGAACCGAGCACCGGACGCCCGGGCGGACCTGTATGCGCTGGGCGCCACGCTCTACCAGGTGCTGACCGGCGCGCTGCCCTTCGACGCGACCGACACGCTGGAGCTGATCCACGCGCACATCGCCCGGGCGCCCGTGCCTCCGCACGAGCGCGCGCCCGAGCGAAACATCCCCGAGGCCGTGAGCGCGATCGTGCTCAAGCTGATGGCCAAGAGCCCCGAGGACCGCTACCAGACGGCGAGCGGCGCGGCCTGGGATCTGGAGCGGGCGGCGCGGGCGTGGGTCGAGACGGGCACGGTGGCGCCGTTTCCGCTGGCGAAGCGCGATTGGGACGAGCGGGTCCGAGCGCCCTCGCGCCTGTTCGGCCGGGAGCGCGAGAGCGCCGCGCTCGCGGCGCTGTTCGAGCAGGCGTGCGGCGGCGCGACGGTGCTTTCGCTGGTGGCGGGGCCGTCGGGCGTGGGCAAGTCGGCGCTCGTGCAGACGCTGCAGGCAGAGGTGCGCGCGCGGCGGGGGATCTTCGCCAGCGGCAAGTTCGACCAGCTGCAGCGCAGCACGCCGTATGCGGCGCTGGCGCTGGCGCTGCGGTCGGTGGTGCGGCGGCGGCTGGCCGACCCGGCCGAGGTGCTCGAGTGCTGGAAGCAGGCCTTTCAGGAGGCCGCCGGGCCGAATGGGCAGATCCTGGTCGAGCTCATGCCCGAGCTGGTGCACATCCTGGGCCAGCCGAAGCCGCTGGTGGAGCTCGGGCCGATGGAGGCCAAGCTCCGCTTCCAGTCCACGGTGCTGCGCTTCGTGCGGACGCTGGCCACGGCCGAGCACCCGCTTTTGCTGTTCATCGATGACCTCCAGTGGGCGGATGCGGCGTCGCTTTCGCTCCTGGGCGAGCTGCTGAAGGAGCCTGCGGACCAGCACCTCTTGGTGGTGGGCGCCTATCGGGACGAGGCGGTGGGCCCCGAGCACCCGCTGAACGCGCTGCTTTCGGCCTCCGCGGCCCCGGGCGCCGTGCCCTCCCGGATCGCGCTTGCGCCGCTCGGCGCGGAGGCGGTCGCGGCGATGGTGGCGGACATGCTCGATCGGCCCGAGGCCGAGGTGGAGGAGCTGTCGCAGCTGATCAAGGACAAGACCGACGGCAGCCCGTTCTTCGTCGGGCAGTTTCTGCAGCTGTTGCACGAGCGGAAGCTGCTTGTGCGCGATGCGGAGAGGGGGCGGTGGGGCTGGCAGCGAGAGGCGGTCGAGCGGGCGGGGATCACGGACAACGTCGTCGCGCTCTTGACCCGCAGGCTAGAGCGGCTGTCGCCCGAGCTGCAGCGGGCGCTGCAGACAGCGGCCTGCGTCGGCGACCGGTTCGACGCGGGGCTGCTCGCGCACCTTTTAGGGCAGGAGGCGGAGACGGTCAGCGCCCTGCTGGCCGGGGCGGCGCGCGAAGGGTTTTTGATGCACGAGGCCGAGCGGGGGCACGAGGCCTACGCCTTCGTGCACGACCGGGTCCAGCAGGCCGCCTACGAGGCGCTCACGGCAGAGGAGCGGCTCTCGGTGCACCTGTCGATCGGCCGCGCGCTGCGATCCCGGTATGGCCTTGCGTGCGCCGATGGGGAGCTGTTCGCGACGCTCTACCACCGCAACCGGGCCGCCGAGCTGCTGATGGATGCGGAGGAAAAGCGCGACCTTTCGGAGCAGAACCTGCGCGCAGGGCAGCGGGCCAAGGCCAGCGCGGCCGACGCGCAGGCCGCGGCGTTCCTCGGGACGGCCGCATCGCTGCTCGGCGAGGAGGGGTGGGCCGAGGCCCCGGAGACGACGTTCGAGGTGCACCTGGTCCTGGCCGAGGCGCTCTGGTTCGCGGCGCAGGTCGACGAAGCGGAGCGGCTCTTTCTGCGCTGCCTGGAGCGGGCGCGGGACCCGATCGAGCGCGCGCGCGTGGCCAGCATCTTCATTGGCTGTCTTCATACCGCCGGCCGCTTTGCGCAGGGCATCGAGCTTGGCCTTTCGGCGATGGCGTGGCTCGGGCGGCCGCTGCCGAGGACCCCGGAGGAGCATCAGGCGCTGCTCGGCGCGCTCGTCGCCGAGATCGAGCCCGCCGTCACGCGCATGACCGTCGAGGGCTGGAAGGCCCTGCCGATGAGCGCTGACCGCGCCCACGCGCTGCGGTGCAGGATCCTGGACGTGCTGGGGACCAGCGCCGCCTTCGGGATGCCTTCGCTGAGCGGGTGCTGCCGGTCGATGATCGTGCTGGAGACGCTGCGGTACGGGCTGACGCACGTCTCGTTCGCGGGGTTCGGGAGCACGGCCTTGCTCCTGGCGTACGTTTTCGGGAAGCTGCCTTTGGCGCGCCGGCTGAACGAGGCCATGGTGGCGCTCATCGATCAGTACGATGTCTCGCGCGCTGTCGCGCTCCACTTCGGCACACTGGCCTCCATGTACTGGACGCCGCCTTCGACGATGAGAGAGCTGTTCGCGCGCGCGACGCGCATCGCCGCCGAGGAGCGCAACCCGATCTTCGAGGCCTTCAGCGAGCTCTGTGGGGTGCTCTTCCAGCTGATCGCCGGAGTCGACCTCGCTCGCGTCGCGCGCGACCTCGACCGCATGGCCTTCCGCGACCTGATGGCCATGGCGTTTCGGGACATCGACGCCCGTTCGGTCGCCGCGCTCTCGCAGGCCCCGGCCGCGCACGCCGTCGAGCAGACGCTCGAGGAGATCGCGCGATGCGGGTCCGGCGTGAAACCGCAGATGTTCATGGCCGGCACCATGGCGGGCTTTACCGGGCTCCACCTCGGCGCCGATGCGCAGGCGGTCGAGGCGGTTCTCGCCATCGAGCCGGACTGGCAGAAAATGTGGGGCGGTCCCCCGCTCCTCGCCTTCATGTTCACGCTCTGCATCGCCAGCGCGCATGCCCTCCCCACCGCCGCCGCCGAGCGGCGCGCGCTGCTTTTGGACCGGCTGGCGTTCCACGGCGCGCGCCTCTCCCTCTGGGCCGAGAGTTGCCCCGAGACCGTCGAGGCCATGCGCCTGCTCATGGAGGCGGGCCTCGCCCGCGCTCGGGGAGCGCACGAGGAGGCTGGGCGGCTGTACGACCAGGCCATCGAGCAGGCCCGCGACCACGGCCTGATCCATGCGGAGGCGCTCGGCCTGCGCCTTTCCGGCGAGCACCGCCTCGAACGCGGGCACCGCGCCCTGGCTCGCGCCTCTCTCACGGCCGCACACGACGCCTACCTCCGCTGGGGCGCGCACGCGGCCGCCGCGCGGCTCGCCCAGCGCTACCCGGACAGCATCGCGGCCTCGGGCCGCCCGGCGCTTGCGGCGGACGAGCCGCCGGACGGGGCGTCCCTGCCGACGAGCACGACCATCACCGACCGCACGCTCAACGCGTCCCTGGACATCGCCTCCGCGCTGCGCGCCGCCCAGGCGCTCTCCGGCGACAGAAACCTCGGCTCGCTCGTCGGCCGCATGCTCCGCCTGCTCGCCGAGTACTCCGGCGCCGAGCGCGCCGTGCTCGCCCTCATGCAGGGCGGCGAGCTCGTCATCGCCGCCCTGCTCACCGTCAATCCCCAGCAGGTCGAGCTGGCGCTCAACGAGCCCGTCGCCGGCTCGACGCGGCTGCCGGCGACGCTGGTGCAGTACGTCGCGCGCGGCACGGAGCCGGTGCTGCTCGGGCAGGCGGCGGCCGACAGCCGCTTCGACGAGGACCCGTACCTGCTCGCCCGCCGGCCCAGCTCGGTGCTGGCCGTGCCGCTGGCGCACCAGGGCCGCCTCTCCGGCGTGATGTACCTGGAGCACCCGCACGTGCAGGACGCGTTCCCCCAAGCACGCGTCGAGCTGGTGACGCTCCTCGGGGCGCTGGCGGCGACGGCGGTGGAGAACGCCACGTTTTATACGGAGCTGTCCGCCTACAGCGAGCGGCTGGCGCGCGAAGTGGCGCAGCGGACCGCCGAGCTTGCAGCCGCCAAGGAGGCGGCCGACGCCGCCAAGGAGGCGGCCGACGCCGCCAACCGCGCCAAGAGCGAGTTCCTGTCGAGCATGAGCCACGAGCTGCGTACGCCGCTCAACGGCGTTCTCGGCTATGCGCAGCTGCTCGGCCGGCTGCCCGACCTGCCCGCCCAAGCCGCCGACGCGGCCCGCATCATCCACGCCGCCGGCACGCACCTGCTCAGCCTCATCAACGACGTGCTCGATCTGGCCAAGATCGAGGCCGGCAAGCTGGACCTGCACCCGACCGCGGCCGACCTGCCCACGCTCCTCCGGACCGTGGTCAATCTCTGCCGGGTGCGCGCCGCGGAGAAGGGCCTCACCTTCGCCTGCGAGCACGCAGGCCCCGAGCGGCTGGGGGTGTGCGTTGACGAAAAGCGGCTGATGCAGGTGCTGCTCAACCTGCTGGGCAATGCCATCAAGTTCACCGAGCAGGGCGGGGTGACGTTGCGCGTCGAGGTCCTGGAGCCGCCGGAGGACCAAGGGCGCACGGTGTGTTTCCAGATCAAGGACACCGGCCCCGGGATCGCCCCCGAGCACCTGTCGCGCATCTTTGAGGCCTTCGAGCAGGTCGGCGATCAGAAGCGGCGCGCCGAGGGCACGGGGCTCGGGCTGGCGATCACGAAGCAGCTCGTCGAGCGAATGGGCGGCCGCATCGAGGTGCACAGCCAGCTCCGCCAAGGCACGGTCTTCACCGTGACGCTCCGCCTGCTCGAGACGACCGCGGCCAAGGGGAGCGCGGGGCTCTCGTGGGAGGCGATCATCGGGTACGAGGGCAAGCGCCGCACGATCCTCGTGGTGGACGACAACGCCGATAATCGCGCGCTATTGCGCGAGCTGCTCCAGCCGCTTGGCTTCGAGCTGCTGGAGGCCGACAGCGGCGAGCGGGCGCTCGCACTGGCCATCGAGCGAACGCCGGATGTCATCCTGATGGACCTGTCCATGCCGGGCATGGACGGGTACGAGGCGACACGGCGCTTGCGGCAAAGGCCCGAGCTCGCCCGAGTCGCTATCATCGCCTCGTCCGCCAGCATCTCGGAGGCCGAGCGGCAAACGAGCCTCAGCGCCGGATGCGACGACTTTCTGCCCAAGCCGGTGCAGGCCGGCGCGCTGCTAGAGCTGCTCCGAGCCACGCTCCAGCTCGAGTGGAAGCGCCAAGCAGGGCCGGGTGCGGCCGTGACCGCTCCCACGATGACCGATGCGGAGATCGGCATGCTCACCCCCCCACCGGCAGAGGAGCTCTCGCGGCTTATCGAGCTGGCAGACAGAGGGCTCGTGTCCTCGGTACTGACCGAGCTCAATCGGCTCGAAGAGGCAGACCCGCGGCTCGGCGCGTGGATCGGGCCGATACGGGCGGTGGCGCGAAGCTTCGAGATCAAGCGGCTCTGCGGTCTGCTCCATGCGCAGCTCGATACGGCATCAAACCCCTGGCAGGTGGCTGTATGAAAAGGTCGCTGCAACCGGTTCACGCTGGCGCTACTTTGTCATCGTCTCCGATGACCAGAACCTCAGAGCCTGGTGCGCCGTCGCATACCATCCTGATAGTCGACGATCTGCCAGCAAGCGTGGCCGTGACCATCGCTCAACTCGAAGAGCGAGGCTTTCATGTGGCAGTCGCTCAAGATGGTGAAGATGCGCTGAAGCGGGCCGAGCTCCTTTCTCCCGATTTGATCCTGCTCGATGTATTGATGCCGGGAATGGACGGCTTTGAGACGTGCCGACGTCTGAAAGCGTCTGAAAGCACCAAACGCATTCCGGTGGTCTTCATGACCGCTCTGGAAGAGACAGCCCACAAGGTGGCCGGGTTTGAAGCCGGAGGCGTCGATTACGTTGTCAAGCCTTTGGAGATCAATGAGGTTTTTGCGCGAATCAAGACACACCTGGCTTTGTATGCGATGCGCGCGGAGCTCGAGGTGCAGAACGTGCAGCTGCGGCGGGAAATCGAGGAGCGCGAGCGACTGGATGCCGCGCTGCGATGCGCCCACGATAAGCTGGAGCGGAGAGTGGAGGAGCGCACGGCCGATCTTGCCACGGCCAATGATCTGCTGAAACAAGAGATCGGCGAGCGTAAGCGGGCCGAGGAGACATTGCGCGAAAGCCAAGCCCTGCTGCGGGCCATCATCGACAATTCGACGGCCATGGTCTACGTCAAGGACCTGCAGGGCCGATACCTGCTGAGCAACCGCCGTTTCAAGCAGCTGTTCCACGCGACCGTGGAGTCGATCGTCGGCAGGACCGACCACGATTTCTTCCCCCCAGAGCAGGCCGAGATATTCCGCGCTTTCGACAGGCGGGTGCTGGAGGCCCAGAAGCCCCTGGAGATCGAGGAGGTGGTGCCGCAGGACGACGGGATGCACACCTACATCTCGGTCAAGTGCCCCCTGTTCGAAGCGGAAGGCAAGCCCTATGCTGTGTGCGCTGTCTCCACGGACATCACCGAACGCAAGCGGGCGGAGGAAGAGCGGGAGAGGCTGTTGGCCAGCGAGCAGGCGGCGCGTTCCAAGGCCGAGACCGCCGACCGAATGAAGGACGAGTTCCTCTGCACGCTCAGCCATGAGCTGCGGACGCCATTGACCGCTATCCTCGGCTGGGCGCATATTCTTCTCCGCCTCCGCACGGACAAGCTGGACGCAGCCATGGTGCAGCGCGGCCTCAAGATCATCGAGCGCAGCAGCATGGCCGAGCTGGAGCTCGTCGAGACTCTGCTCGACGGCTCCGCCATCCTCTGCGGCAAGGTGGCCCTGAAGCCGCAGTCGGTCAGCATGGCCGAGGTCATCCAGGCGGTCATCGACTCTGTAACTCCAGCCTCGGAAGCGAAGGGCGTCTGCATTTCGCTGTCGCTCCGCTCGACGACCGGCAGGGTCTGGGGCGATCGCGGTCGCCTGGAGCAGATCGTGAGCAATCTACTGAGCAACGCCGTCAAATTCACGCCCGCCGGCGGGCGTGTGGCTGTGTCGCTAGAGGAGATGGGAGCAATGATGCAACTCCGCATCAGCGATACCGGCGAGGGAATAAGCGCAGATTTTCTCCCTCATGTGTTCGACAAATTTCGCCAGGCAAATAGCTTGACCACGCGCCGGCGCAGCGGACTTGGCCTGGGGCTTTCAATCGTGCAGGATCTGGTGAGAATGCACGGCGGAGAGGTTCGCGCCGAAAGCGCCGGTGAGGGTCGGGGCGCGGTGTTCGTGGTCGATTTGCCTCTGATGCCGGTGGTCGAGGAGACCGCTGCTCCGCCTTCGACCGACGCAGGGCAAGCGCGCTCTGTCCAGCGTGTCGATGATCTCGGCGACCCGCGGGAATCCAGTGAAGTTCACCGGTGACATCCGCAGCCGATGCCGGTGCGCCGGTGTTCCCGCGCCGCCCGAGATGGTGCGCCTGGCTCACAATGCCGGGTCCACGGTGCGGACACCGGCGCACCGTTCGGCCGTCTCGGGCTGAACGGATGATGCGTGGTATGGGCGCCCTCGCCCCGCCTCCCGTTCCAGCGTGTATATCGGAACTTGGGCGTTGATACGATGAAAAAACGCATCGGCGGTGCCATCGTCGCCTCCGTCATCCACGCGACGCGCGTGGTGGAAGGGAGAGACGATGCGAGTACTGCTGACGGGAGTGGGGACGCGCGGTGACGTGCAACCTGTAGTGTCCCTGGCCGCCGAGGTGCGGCGTCGGGGACACGACGTGAGGTTGTGCGTTCCGCCGAACTTCATCGACTGGGTGGGCGGCCTGGGCTTCACGGCGACCCCGATCGGAATCGCGATGCGTCAACCCAGCGGGGCCGCCGCTGCGCAGGCCTCCGCGCCGACGCCGGAGCAGATCCGCGCGCTGGTCGCGCACCTCGCGAGAGACCAGTTCGACGCGACAGCGTCGGCCGCCGAGGGGTGCGACGTGATCGTGGCCGGCGGAGCGCACCAGTACGCCGCACGGTCCATCGCGGAACGGCTGGGCATCCCGTCCGTGGTCGCCGTGTACGCGCCGGTGGCCCTGCCGTCACCGGATCACGCGCCCGGCGGGGAGCCCGGGGGCGACCCGGAATCCAACCTCCGGCGCTGGCAGGACGAGTCGCGGAGCTGGAACGAGCGCCTGCTCGAACGGCTCAACGACCATCGGGAGCGACTGGGCCTGGGTCCGCTGCGCGATGTCCTCCGCCACGTCCTCGGCGAGTCTCCGTGGCTCGCGGCGGACTCGGTCCTTGGGCCGGCGCCGGCGACGCCCGGCCTGCAGGTTGCGCAGACGGGCGCCTGGCTCCTTCCCGACCCGGCGCCGCTCGGACCCGAGCTGGAAGCGTTCCTCGGCGCCGGCGAGCCGCCCGTCTACGTCGGCTTCGGCAGCATGCCTGCGGACCAGCAGACCGGCCGCGCCGTCATCGAGGCCGCGCGGGCTGCCGGGCGCCGCGTCGTCCTGTCGCAGGGGTGGGCCGAGCTCGGTCTGGTCGACGACGCCCGCGACTGCATCGCGATCGGCGACGTCAACCACCAGGCGCTGTTCCCGAGGGTCGCCGCCGTGGTGCACCACGGCGGGGCGGGTACGACCACTACCGCGGCGCGCGCGGGCGTCCCGCAGGTGATCGTCCCGATGTTCTCCGATCAGCCCTACTGGGCCTCGCGCGTCCGGGCGCTCGGGATCGGGACGTCCGTGGCTCGTGGAGCGCTGACCGCGGAGTCCCTCCTGGCCGCGTTGAGGGGCGCCCTCGATCACGGGGTCGCTGCTCGCGCGGCCTCGATCGCCGGCACCGTGGCGGTGGATGGCCCGGCCGTCGCCGCTGACCTCATCGAGCGGGCCGCCGCGTAGACTCGGGTGGTTGCCGCGCTCGGCTCATCGGGCGCGCTCCGCGAACACGCGGGCGGAGGTGCCAGCGCGCCACGCGGTCGTGCCGGCGGCCCCACGCGCACCGCGAGCACCAGCGGCTCTACGCGGACGCGGGCGTCCTGCACCTCGAGGTCGGCGGCGCGCACTGCGTACTGCGCGCCCTCGTCGTCGGCGCGGACGCGACGTTCGCGCCGGGCGCGCGGCAGCGGTCAGCGCTCGTGGCGCCTCTCCTCGACGTGGTGCCGCCGACGCTCCACACGATGCTTCTTCGTCGGCCTGGCCGGGGTCGCCGGCCTCGCCGCCGCCCCCGCCCTGACCGTCGCGCCCGCCTTCACCGTCGCCCCTGCCCTGACGTTGATCGCAGGCCGAGCCGGGGTCGCCGACCGGGCCGCGGGCGCGCGGCGCACGTGGTCGCGGTGCACGTGGTCGCGCTGCACGTGGTCGCGGCGCACGTGGTGATGGTGGTGGTGATGGGCTCGACGCTGGTCGAAGTCGACGCGGTAGTGGACCAGCGCGCGCGGCTCGTCGCGGTAGTAGACCCAGCCGTGGCGCGATGGATAGTACCAGCGGCCGTCCACGTAGTAGACGTAGGTCCCGCGGTAGTACACGCGCGGGTAGGTCTCGATGTAGACCGGCGCCGCTGCGACGTGAACGACTGGCTCCTCGTACACCGCGACCTCCTGGTACGTGACGGTCGCCGGCGCGGCGGCCCTGGTGTGGACTTCCGCCGCGCACCCGGTCGCGCCGAGGAGCGCGAGCGCGACGAGCGCGGCCAGCACGGCGAGCTTGCTGCGCTGCGGCGCATGCGCGGTGGCTCTGGGGGACGAGTGTTCGAGGACCGGCACGTTGATCTCCATGGGGTTCACAGGAGCAATTGCGGTGCCACCCGGCGGCCCGGGCGCCGGCGCCTGCGCCTGGCAGCGCGCCTGCTCCTGGTATAGCGCTTGCTGAGCCTTCGCGCATCGGCGCGACAGCGCCAGGGCCCCCCCGGGCGCGTCAGGCGATGGCCGCGATGCCCATCGCCTTTCGCCCGATCATCGCGTCAGAAGACGTAGACGCTCTTGGGAACGAACGGCAGCGGGCTGAGGCCGCTCTCCCCGTAGACGGGGTACGGGTAGCCGGTGCAGTCCTCGTTCTGGAAGATCGCGGCGTTGACGCCGTTGGTGTTGTAGGCAGAGTGTGCCCTTCCCTCCCAGCCGTGCTCCGGAAGGTTGACGCACGTGCCCACCTGCGGGTCCAGCGCCCGGACGTTGAAGATTTCCCCGCCGTAGCCCTCCTCCTCGAAGAGGCAGAGGACGTTGTCGAACGGGCAGGGAATGGGGTCCTCCTGCGCCGAGGCCACCTCGGGGAGCAGCAGGCCCGCCCCCGCGAGGAGGCCGACGCCCACCAGGGCACGCAGGCCCAGGGAGCGGGACGGAGTGAAACGACGGAGCTTGTGAACGTGCTGGAGCAAGTGCATGTGGTTTCCTCCTCCTGCCCACCCATGGGCAGGTACTGCGGAGGGATCTAGCACCGGAGGAATTCACGCATCCCGGCCTTCGACTGTTATTAACATGATTTAACATAAGAGCCACGCGGGCACGCATGTCCCTGGAATCTTTCATCCTCCCGGATGGCGGCCTCATCGATATGGAAGTTCTCGGCAAAGACTCATCATGTAGGCCAGAGGGGGCGCCTGCTCGTGGACGACGGCGTGGCGCCCGCTGGGCGTGGCGATGGCGTGGGCCGTGAGCGGGATGTTCGTGCATTCAACGGACACGACCAATCCCTCCGTACAGCGCGGTGCCCGTGTTGCTTGAGTAGTGCCAGTTCTCGAACTGGCCATCGGGCACGAAGAGCTCGCGTTCATCTGCGAATTTGATTCGGAGGTTGCTGTTGCTGCCGTAGCGCGCGGAATCGATTCGCACGCCGATCAAAGACAACAGGACGTCTCGAACCCATTCGGCATGCGGTGGCACGAACTCATCGATCTCTCCTGCAGCAGAGAGGTAGAAGGGGCCTTCGAGGAACAGGCAGCTCTCTGCGCTGTCGTCAAACTTGAGGCAGAAGCGGCCATCCCCCTCGACGTCGCGGAGCGCGTGTCCGGCCAGAGGGAGCGTGTAACACATTCTCGGCATGGATCCCCCTATCGAGAACAGGAATGTATTCGTCGCGTACGCGGGACAACACGCTGTAGGAAAATCGCCGCACGAGCGACCAGCGCACGTCGTTCTCCACGGCGCTCCCTGCGAGCGGTGACGCAGCCGGGGCATCGACTGCACCTGGAACCTCGGCGAGAGAGGCGTCGCCAAGGCCAGGACGTGCCGGAGCGTAGCAGGCGGCGGCCTCGTTCAGCTCGACCTCGGCCAGGTCGTGAAAGATGACCGGAAGGGTCACGGGAGCCGCGCGCGGGCGTCACGCAAGGCGTCCTCGGCCGGTCGCCCCCTGGATGGATCTGCGTCGAGCTCCGCGGCGTCCGTCAGCAGCGCTCCTCGGCGCGCGCGGGCGGCATGGGTGCGGGTTGGGGTAGCCGGCGTAGGGGGTGTCGGACCGCGTCCGCGACCTCGGCGAGCGGGTGCAGCTCGCAGAGCGAGGACGCCGGCACGTGACGGCGTCGGAGCGCTGGCACGACGCGATCGAGGAGACGAGCGCGCTGGGGCTCACCCTCGAGGACCCCGCGTCGGGGCAAACCTCGCCGATCCGGGAGTTCCAGATCGGTGGGGGGGGTCGCGCGCGGAGTTCAAGTTCGCTCGCACCGGCCCGTAGTGCCTCGGCCGGTCCCCGCGGGGAACTCCGGACTCACCACGCTCCGCCATGGGCTCAAATCCTGCTACAATCCCGGGATGTCGTCCAGGAACGCCGTGCTGGCCGAGGCCCTGCAACTTCCGCCGGAGGAGCGAGCAGACGTAGCGAAGCGCCTGATCGCGAGCCTCGACGGACCCGCGGACGAGGACGTTGAGGCTGCCTGGCTCGCCGAGGTGGAGCGACGTCTGCAGGACGTGGACCGCGGCGCGGCGAAGGTGACGCCCTGGGACGATGTTCGGGAGCGGCTCGCCAGGCGTCTCCGCGCGAACCGCAAATGAGGGTCGTCGTTCTCGACGAGGCAGATGCCGAGCTTACCGCCACCGCGGACTGGTACGAGCAGGAGCGAGAGGGCCTCGGTGACGATCTGCTGGCCGAGACCGATCGCGTACTGAATGCAATCGCGGCGAGCCCGACCACATGGCCTCTCGTTCCGGGCAGCAAGATCGTCCGCCGGTTCCTGTTCACACGGTTCCCGTACCTGGCCTACTTCGTCATCCGCGACGAGCATGTCCTCGTGCTGGCGTTTGGCCACACGAGTCGAAGGCCTGGCTACTGGCGGAACCGACTGAAATAGCCAGCGGCGCTCAGGAGAGATCCAGGACGATCTTTCCTCCCGCCCTGCCGCCTCTCGCAGGGCGCGGTGCGCATCCGCCGCGCAGCCGTGGGGGAACGTGCGAGCGACGCGGATCGTGAGCATCCCCGCGTCGACGAGCTCGGCCTGGAACTCCGGGGCACGTCGTCCCAGGCGGGGGGCCGAGGCTCAGCGCGCGCAGCATCACGGCCTCGAGCGGCTGTCGGGTCGCGAGCGTGGTCGCCTTCAGCCGCTGGTAAAGCGCTTCGGGGAGAGCGAGGGTGACGGTCGCGATCGACATCGAGCCGGGATGGACGCGTGGACGAGCTGGAGGCCTCCTTGCCGGCCGGGCGGCCGCGATGACGAGGGCGAACGCGTGGCGGGGCTCCCGGCCGGGGCGGTGTCGCAGGCGCGTGTCGGCCTGGTGGTTGCGGCTGCGCTGGGCGCCGTGCCGGTGCCGGAGGGCACGGACCAGCATGCCTCGATGTGGTACCGCGACGGCATCTCGGTGCTCGACGTCGCGGCGGACCCCTACGACAGCGAGCCACGGACGACGATCGCTGCGCGCAGCGCGGGCGACCTGGTGCTCGCCCTCCAGGCGGCGCTCCAGGTTGCTCCCGACGCCGCCGTCGAGGTGTTCGGTGTGAAGGGAGATCCGTCACCGCCTGCGCCGGACGAGCCCGTCGTGGTGCGCGCGCGGCTCCGGGGCGACACGTGGGACGAGACGGAGCGCGAGCTGTGCATCTACGGTGGGCCCGAGCGCTACCGCTTCGTCTGGCGCTGAAGAGCCCTCGCGAGCGCTCAGCAAGTTTCTGAAGGCTGGATCCCCTCCAGCACCGTCGCGACCTCCGCGATGTTGCGGAGCCCGTGCTGGAGGTTGGCCGGGCCTTGGTCCGGGGTTGCCCCCGCAGGCTTCGACGATGGACGTTCCAGGATGGAATGATGGCCGACCCACCATTCCATGCTGGCGAGGCCATCATCGACCTTGAGCGCGTCAGGAGGACTCCATGGCCCCCTGAACCACGACGAACAAGAGCGCCGAGGACACCTGCGAGCCGAGCAGCAACAGGCCGGCCAGGCCGCCGAGAGCAGCGTGAACGATGACCGGCAGCGTCACCGGAGCTGCGCGCGGGCGTCACGAAAGACGTCCTCGGCCGGTCGCCCCCTGGAGGGATCCGCGTCGAGCTCTGCATCCCGGCGTGTCGCTTCCTCGGTCCAGAGGCGCCTGTGCTCCTCCTCGGAGAGCTCATCCAAGCTTTCCGGAAGCGTCTCTGCGAGACGTGCGCGCTTCGCGACAGGCAGCTTCAGGGCTTCGATTTCCAGCTCGGGGAGGTTCACGAGGGATTGTACCGCGTGGCGCGGAGGCTGCTCTGGCGCGCTTCCTCACCGGTGAGGAGATGCCGCGACGACGGGAAGATGCCGCGACGACGGCGATGGCCAACGTTGACTGGCGTTGTGCGGGCACGGCAGCAGGACCGGACGGGTGTCAGCGCCGGAACGCGGAGGAGAAGGGTCCAGCGGGCGTGACGATGACGTGATCGGAGCGACCCCGACAGCGACCCGGCCGAGGTTGGGGTAACCAAGCCACGGCCTTTGGCTCCACGTGCTCCGGCGCCTCGTGTCGCTGTGCCGCTGCCGGAGGCTGGCGGAGCTGCCGGCCGAGGCGATGCGCTGGAGGCTGGCTGCTGGATGCGCAGGGGTGGAGGGGCGCGGCGCCCTGCGGTGGGGCGTTGCGCGCCCCGGGGGCCTACTCGTGGACGGCGGCGTAGCGGCCGCTGGGCGTGACGATGACGTGGGCGGTGAGCGGGACGTGCAGCTCCGCGGAGAGGTGGCGCAGCTCCAGGGTCATCGCTTCGTCCTCGCGGGTCGGCGTGGGGTCGCCGCTGGGGTGGTTATGGGCGAGGACGAAGCTCTGGGCGGCCATGTCCAGCGCGGTGCGCAGGACGGTCGCGCGGCCGACGTAGAGGCCGTCGTCGACGCCGCGGGCGAGCAGGCGTGTCTCGCGGACGCGGCCGTGGCTGTCGAGCGCCGCGATCCAGAGCTCCTCGTGGACGAGGGAAGCGAGCCTCGGGCCGAAGTAATGCGCGACGCGGGCGGCGTCGGTGAGGAGCGCTCCTCGGCGCGCGCGGGCGGCATGGTAGCGGCGGCCGAGCTCGAAGGCGGCGGCGAGCCGGGTGGCGTCGAAGAGGGCGATCTGGGTGCGCTCGGCGAGGGCCGCGGGCGAGAGGCGACCGAGCGAGGGGAGAGCGGCGGTGCCGAGGATGCGCGGGCCGACGCCGGGCAGGCCGAGCACCATCTCGAGGAGGGCGGCCTCGGTCGCGGTCGGCAGCTCGGCCGCCGTCTCGGCGGGGGCGTCGACGGGGGCGCGGCTCATCGTGGCCACCTCCGAAAGCGGGTGAGGGCGCGGGAGAAGAGGCGGCGCGCGAGGCGGAGGCGGGTGGCGACCGTGGGGCGCGGGAGCGAGAGGGAGGCGGCGATCTCGAGCGAGGAGAGGCCGGTGGCGGCGAGCGACAGGATCTCGCGAAGCTCGGGACGGAGACGGTGGAAGGCGCGGAGGAGGCCGCGGGCGACGAGGCGGGCCTCTGGAGAGGGGGCGGTGAACGCGGAGAGGCGGTCAGGGTCGACCGCGGGGAGCTCGTGGCGGCGGTAGGCCTGTTCGAGGAGCGCGGTGGGGATACCTGGAGCGTGGTAGGTGATCAGTTCCAGAGGGTTACCTGTTGATGAGCGCTGTCCCTAGCTTCTCCGAGAGCCTCGCCGCGCTGGCCGAGCGGTCGTCCACCTGCCGCGCTTGCGACCGCCGCACGCTCGCGAAGCTCGCGCCGCCCGGCTGCCCGCCCCGCTGGACCGACGCGGCGGACCTGCTCCTCGCGCTCCCAGGACCGCGGCCTGCCCCTGCTCACCGACGACGACTTCGGCGCCCTCGCCTAGTTCGACTGCAGCATCCGCCGCCACCGCACTGGCCCGCCCGATCTGGTGATCACAAGGCACGCCTTGGGCCGGCGCGTGCTCCTGACCCAGCGGCAGGGCGCTGTGTACCTCGGGAGGTACGAGAGACGGCTCGGGACCGATCTACGCGCGTTCCTGGAAGCCTCGCCGCCGAACTCTCCCCCACGCCCGCCGTGGTTGGCTTCTCGATCCAGGGGCGCGCTGGCGACGAGGCTAGGAAGCTCGCGACCAAGCTCCGCGCCACGGAGAACGGCGCCGCCTCGGCGCCGCACGACGCGTGCTGGTCGGACGACCGCTGGTTCACCGTCCGGGATCGCGCCGTCGCCCGCCGCCTCGAGGACCTGCCCGCGCTGCTTGCCGCCGCCTACGCCGCCGACGCGGAGATCGGCCTGCACGACGATCGCGCCGAGAGGATGCTCGTCGAGGATCTGCAGCGCGTGCCCCGGGGCGCCCAGCTCCACCAGGCGGTCGGCAGCGCGGAAATCTCCACTCGACTCGCCGAAGGCGAATCTCGCGCCGCGAGACGTCCGAAGCGTCGTGGGCTAGCAACGAGAATACGTGATTACGCAGCAGCGGCTTATCTCCGGAGAGGCGTAGATAGGCCGTGGAGGGACGCGATCTATCTGCAGAAATACGAATATGAGTCGCAACGGTTCGCGGCCTACATGGGGAATTTGGAATGGGTCATGCGCCACGATTGAGCGCGACGCTGGACGGAGGAATGCGCGCAACCACTTCCGATACCTGGCCATCTCTGCTCCTGACGAAGGACATGGCATCAATCCCCTCGCTCGCTCCACGGATCATTCATGACTAAAAAACAAGACGACCTAATCCGGCAGCCTGACGCCGATGCTGCATTGCCTTCCGAGGGAGAGCCCGTTGCGGTCGAACTCCATCGGGAGACGACTGAGACTGTGCTCCAGAGACGCGTCAGAGAGGTAGTTCGGTTTCAACCAGCCCCGAAGTCAATACCAATTGATAAGCTGAGAGATCCGGTACTGGCGCAGGCACTTCTCGATGAGCGCGACTTCTGGAGAGAGCAGACAGCGGAGCGCGACGAGTCCAACTTGGCCTTACAACAGAGTCTTTCTGGCCTGCGGGAGCAGCATCATCAGTTGGACAAGCGTTGCGCCTTGGCGGAAGAGGGCTTGAAGGAGGCGAATCGAACGATTTGGCTCGAGGTCGTCTTCTTCACCATCGGCGGGGCGCTCTTCGGGGCCGGAATTTCTCCCCAAGTATCATGGCCCTTCCTCACAATCGGACTTTTACTCATCGTTGCGGCGATGCTATCCGGCCTGAGTCGTTGGCGCCGACACGCCCAAAAGGGTGACCAATAATGCCCTTCAACGAAATCACTAACCTGCGCATCGTTTCTGTCCCTGGGGCAGGCGACCTTTCATCGGAGCGAGTAGTCCTCAGAGTGATGAAGGCATGCAACCTGATGCACTACCTCATAGTCGACGCCACCGATAACGGGAACGGAACCTTTTCGAACAAGAACAGTCGTGTTTATTGGTTTCCGGAGCAAATTGTTTCACCGACGGACTACGTTGTCCTGTTTACGAAGTTCGGCCTCGATCGAACTTACATAAACAAGCAAGGATTTACCGTGCATGTGTTTTACTGGGGAATGCCGGATGCAGTATGGGGCGAGTATAGCGACGGAGTTGTTCTCGTAAGCACTGCACGTGCAGCGTTTAAGCCTGTGCATGAGTAGCGAGCAGAGCATGGTCCGTCCTTCGCAAGGATTGAGCAGAAACCCCGCCCAACCATCCATGTGTTACACACCGACGGCGGGGGTGTAGCCACCGCCGCGGGTATGCACGACGTTAGCCCGACCAACCGAGATTGTCACATGGGAACTTCTCGCGTCGAATTCAAGCCTGCCACCATTTCTCAAATCGGGAAAGCCGCGATGTATGTATGCGCCAATCCGGGATGCTTACTGTTTACCGGCTACAGCACCAACGAGGGAAAACCGCGTGCGGTGGCTGAAGCCGCGCACATACTTCCTGCGGGAAGCAAGGGGCCACGCGCCACGAAGGACAGCAAGGCCGACCGTTTGAGCGCGGCCAGTAATGGAATATGGCTGTGTCTCACTTGTCATCAATTGATCGACGACGACCCGAATTCCTACCCGGAAACCACCCTGCACGAGTGGAAGAAACGACAGGCAGAGGTTTTGCGGCGTATCGTTGGAAAGGACCTTGAGGCCGCTCTACTTGCGCTGGGGAAAGAGAAGCGGCATGACGCTGAGTGTCAAGAATTTCTGTCCTTTCTCGAGAACAGACGCGTGCTCTACGAAGGGATGGACCACGAGTTTCCGCCGCGCGTTCTCGAGTCGCTCTCGCTGATCCGGGAACGCATAGTCCAGCTTCGCGCGAAGCTCTCTCCTGACGCGCCGGCCTTTACTGCAGTACAAAGGATTCAGAAAGTCATAGATACTTTCCTGCGCGAGATCGGCTCATCTACCGATCTCACCAATCTCAAGTGCGATGCCGATGATCCCCTATGGTTAAAATTCTCGTCCGAGCTCCTCAAGCTCCGCGAGGGCATCGTTATCATCATGAAAATCATTGCCGGCGATGCAAATTATAAGTTGACGTGGGTTTGAGGAGACAGGCGCGCAAAGCGCTGCACAGGACGAAGCCCGCCCTCGCCTGCCATTACCTCGACGAAGCACCGTGCCCTATACTACCATGCGACGTGGTGGAGGAGGGCTTCGCAGGAGAGCGCCTGCCTCGTTGGGCTGACCGGCAGGGATGACCAATGCTGCCGCACCTGAGTCCTGAGTGTCCTCGATGTCGCGTATCAACCATGCGCCGGGTTCCGCGCCGTTTGCCGTGCTCGGCGTGCGCGCCTCACAGCGTCGACCAGATGTCGAGCTGGTGCGCGACCTCGACATCGACGCCGCGGATGCCGCCGTCCCCCGGCGCAAGCGATTGCACGCGCGGCGCGTTACCCCCACGGAACTGCGGCCAAGGCGGCAGATCGGGGCGGTTCGGATCCCCCGTGCGCGCGAACTGGGACCAGGTCGCGCGCATCTGCTGCGACAGCCGGTGCTGCTCGGGCGCGACCCCGGACGCCTCCCCGACGAAATCCAGCAGGTACACAACGTCCGAGGCGTGATGCGCTCCGAGGGGAAAGCCCGGCGGCGCGGCGACGGCCGCAGGGGCATTGGGGTCGGCGAACTCGAAGGCGAACACCGGCGTGTGCGCTGCCAGCGATCGGTTCTGCTCCTGCCTGGCGCGCCACCAGACGCGATGGTGATCACGGCCGCCCACGCGAGGGCCGGCGACTCGGACGCCTGGGCAAGCAGCACTTCCCGATCGACGAGCGCGAAGACGCGTACGTCCCGTTCGAGGTCCCGGGCAGCGGGGTCACCTGGTATTACGCGTGGGTCCTCGACGCGTGGAGCCGCGTCAGCGCGCAGCGCGGCGAGGGAGCAACCCAACCCGGGTTGGGGCGACCCGGGTCGGAGACGATGCTATCACGGCTGTCGCAGAGGCCCTGCGCCGCGCCGCCTCCCGGATGACGCACAGGAGCGCCGCGGCCCGAGACACGGGTCCGCGTCCCGGCGGCGCTGCCGTCGTGGTGTAAGCGCCCAGCCATTGCCATGGGGGCGACCCCTTGCGGCTCTCGCCAGGGTCGACGATGCTGGGTGCGGGGCGGCGTCGACCCGCGGCCCGGCGCGGGCACCGGTGGTACGGGAAGGCGGCCCGGCGAGGCGGTCTCGGCCAGCGTCGCAGACTGAGGTCCGCGTTGTTCAGGTCGCGTCGGCGTCGCCGGCGGTCGAAGCGACAAGCGGCGATCTCGCCCAGGCGTCGGGCAGCAGCTCGTCCGTAACCGCCCGGCCATCCGGCCCACACGTCGAGCGGACCGATCTCTCTTGCGTAGAAGACGGCTCGACGACGCGACGGCGTAATGGCCAGGCAGTTCGAGGTCGCAGCCCTTGTCCGGTTGCGGTAAAGTCGGCCGGTAACTACAGGGCCGCGGGGCCGGAGCGCAGGGCGATACCGTGAGCAAAACATCACAAAAACGGCGTACCGCGGCGCGCGCGGCCGAGAACGCGAGGATGTTCGGATCCTGGAGCGAAGCATCGCTCCTTGCCCTCCTCACAGCCGCCGCGTGCGCGCCTCGTGCCACGCATCGTGCAGCGTCTATCGCTCGGACGCTTGCATGGGTGCTCCACCTCCGCCCCGCCGGGCGCGAGGTCATTCCCGCCAGCGCGCTAGCCGACCTGCTGGACACTACGTGCCAACGCGAGCCCCAGCTCCAGAGCCTCCAGGACTACATTTCCCTCGATCCGACGACCCTCGTTCGCGTTCGTCACCGCGGTCGACAGTACCGCCTCCACCCCGCCGGCCTGGAGCGGCCGGTGGCAGGGATTGCGAGAACAATGCGCGTCGCGGACGCAGTTGACGCCACACTTGTTAGTCTGGAAGGCTTTGGGATCGCCGACTTGATGGAGCTCGTCCTCCGATACGTCGATCACGCGATTGAAATACTGAGCCCACATTGGACGGCTGGTGTCCCCGAAACCCTCGACGCACCACCTAGAGCACCAATCACATTGAAAACTGTCTCATTTCAATAGGTTACGCCGCCTCCCGCATCAGCCGCTGGGCAGACTCGAGATTCTGGATCGCTGCTGCGCGCCGGAGGTCGAACAGGTTTCTCCTGGCGCCGATGTAGCGCGCGCTGTGTCCTTTGCGCGCTGCGATGTGGGCGAGGGCATGCTCCACAGGGATCCGCTGCCGGAGCACGGCGCGTCCTGGCCCGGTCTGCTGCAGCTTCCGGAACTTGCTCTGCAAAGCTTCGTCCTCGGCGATGGATACGGTCCGCCCTCGTCCCGACGCGGCTTGGGTGCATTTGGCTCGGAGGGGGCACGCACCACACTCCTCGGGATCAAATTCGACCGTGTCGCCCGGCTCGAACACTTCGATTTGTCCCGCGGGACACGTGATTGTCTTGGCGCGCAGGTCGATCTTGAAGTCGCGCTTGCTGAACATGTCAGGTCTGCGAGCTCTCTGCCCCCACGGCTTCGAGAACACCTGGCCGTCATCGCGGATCACGTCGTCCACAACGGGACTGTTCACGTAGGCGCGATCGATGTGCAGCTCAACGAGGCGTAGCCCCTGATGCTGGATGTCCTTGGCGATCGGCGCGGCCCCCTCTTCTTCGGGCCGATTCGCTGGTGTGACTGCGCAGGCGACGATGACGGGAAGGTCAAGGTCGCGCGCGATATGTTCCTTGTAGCCGTCGAACCGCTTCGAGCGGCTCTTGCGGCCATGGCGCATCTCGGCGTCCTCAATCGAGACGCGGCGATCAGGCGCAACGCCTTGCCAGATGCGAACGGTCCCGTCCTCGGCGGTTTCGAGGTCCTGGTCTCGAACCTGAATGAGCGCATCCAGATAGGTGCGCAGCGGCTGCTCGACGACGTCGTCCAGATGGCGGTCGACCCACTGCTGCAACGACGAGACCTGCCGCTCCAGGATCTGAATTGCCGCCGCCTTCTGTTTCGGGTCGCTCCAGTCGAGGTCGAGCCCGGCTTTGATGCTGGGCGCCAGAAGCAGCGGGATGCCCGCCTTGCGGCAGATTTCCTCGGGCGGACGGTCCATGATCTTCGACACGACGCGGACGATGCTGCGTGCAGCATGGCCGAGCAGGTTGATCGTGTCCTCAACCCGCCCGGCTCCCGCTAAAGGGCGGCTGTCGATGGCCACCCGCAGCGCTTTCGATACCGCACGCCTCTCGCCCTCCGTCATCGCGCCGGACCGAACCAGCGCCACGGTCCGCTCCAGCAGCACCCGGTCCATCTCGTGCGCGACCATCCGCTCTCGGAACGCCTGCAGCGCGCCCTGCGAGAACGGGGGCGTGGCCGCACCCAGGCAGCCGAGCACCATCTGCCAGCGCAGGTCGACGACGGACAGCTCCACCGCCTCGGCATCCGATGCGCCGACGTAGCCTTGGAGCAGCGTGACCATGCACATCAGCGCCGGCGGATGCGGCGGCTCACCTGCTCCCGTCGTCCGGTACATGCCCTCCAGCTGCTCCTGGAACGTCTCATCGAACAGCTCGTGCCGGTGCAGCCTGAGAAAACCGAACAGTGCTCGCACGCGTGTCAGCCGCTTCATCAGCGCCTGCTCCTGTCGCGACAGCTCCACCGGCGGCGACCATCGTTCCATCCGTGAACCTCCGGACGCGGACGAGATCATGGCCCGGGCGAGACGGTCGAGCCTTCCATCGAAACGCCCGGCATTATCACAAAATCAACCTGATCGGTCCTCTAGCCTGGATTTTCACCGAGATAGTTCGCCTAACGGCGCAGCATGAGGCCGTCCCTCCGGCGCGGTAACCGGCAGACGCGGTTTCACGCGGAACGGCGTGAGCCAGGCAAGCGGCGGCATCAAGGGCGCCATGAGGGAAAAGGGTGCGCTATGGGCGAATTTCTCGTCCGTCAGCTTCTCCCCCTCGGGGGACGTAGTTGATGCGTTGACAGCGCAGAACAGCCTTGAAATCCAGCAAAAATCGGCTTCATTCCCTCTCGGCGCTGCTCTCCTTACCTTGACGAGATCCCTTATGTGTGGGTCACGTTTTTCGCGATGAGCGCACCCACTCCACTAACTGACCCCGCCCGCTTCTTCCTGGCGCCCACCCAGGCGCGGCACCGTCAGTATGAGGCGCTGCGCGCCTACTTTGTGGAGCATCGCTCGAGTGCCGAGGTCGCGCAGACCTTCGGCTACACGCCCGGCTCGTTCCGCGTGCTCTGCCATCAATTCCGCCACGATCCTGACCGTGCCTTCTTCACCTCGCCGATGCGCGGCCCGCACGAGCAGCCGAAGAAGTCCCGTGCCCGGCGCCTGATCATCGCGATGCGCAAGCGCAACCTGTCGATCTACGACATCGCCGAGGAGCTCCGGAGCCAGCACATCGAGCTCAGCCCCACGGCCGTCACCGAGGTGTTGCGCGAGGAAGGCTTCTCCAGGCTGCCGCGTCGCAAGGAGGACGAGCGCCCCGCCAGGACGCGCCCCGACCGCGCCAGCCGTGCCGATGTCCGCAACTTTCAGCTCGTCCCTGCGACGTTCGAGAGCCATGTCGGCGGCTTGTTCGTGCTCCTGCCGCTGCTCGTCAAGCTTGGCTTTGAGCGGCTCGCCGACGAAGCTGCCCTGCCTGGATCGAAGGCGATCCCGGCGACCCACGCGCTGCTCGCGGCCCTCGCGTTGAAGCTGACTTCCATCGAGCGCAAGAGCCACGTGATGGACCTGGTCTTCGACCAAGGCCTGTCACTCTTCGCGGGGCTCAACGTCATTCCGAAGACGACCTTCCTCGCGCAGTACTCCGATCGGCTGGGACGCTCGAGCTCCGTCCGACTGCTGCGCGGCTGGCTCGATCACCTGCGCGCTCATCTCGCGCTCGCGGGCGCGTCGTTCAACCTCGACTTTCACGCCGTTCCCTTCTTCGGGCAGGACGAGTTCGTCGAGCGCCACTACCTTTCCAAGCGCAGCCGCCGCGACAAGGCCGTGCTCACCTTCATCGCCCAGGACGCCGACACCGACGTGCTCTGCTACGCCAACGCCGACCTGCGCAAGGGAGAGGAGAGCGATGAGGTCCTGCGCTTCGTCGACTTCTGGAAGAAGACGCACGGCAAGGTGCCCCCGCACCTCGTGTTCGACTCGAAGCTCACCACCCACAAGAACCTGAGCCGCCTGGATGCCCAGGGGATCACCTTCGTCACGCTGCGCCGCCGCACGGATGTCCTTAAGCGCCACGTGCTGAACGCACCGGCCGCAGCCTGGCGCCGAGTGGAGCTCGATGTACCGCACCGCAAGTTTCGCAACCCGAAGGTCCTCGACGAAACGATCCGGCTGGGCAAGGACTATCCAGCGCCGATCCGGCAGATCTGCGCGCGCGATCTCGGTCACGACGAGCCCACGGTCCTGCTGACCAACGACACCCGCTCGACGCCGCGCACGATCCTCGAACGCTACGCTCGGCGCATGCTGATCGAGAACAACCTCGAGGACCAGGTCCACTTCTTCCACGTCGATGCGCTGTCGTCCGCGGTGGCCATGAAGGTCGACTTCGACGTGACCTTGACCGTCATCGCCACCGGCCTCTACCGGCTGCTCGGCAAGCACCTGCACGGCTTCGAGCACGCCAAGGCGCGGCAGATCTTCCGCCGCTTCCTCGACACGACGGCGAGGGTCGAGGTCAGCCCGCAGCGCGTTCACGTGCGCCTTCCTCGTCGGGCTCACAACCCCATGCTACTCGAGTCCGGCTTGCTCGCGACGCCCGTCGCTGTCCCCTGGTGGGGAGGAGCTTCGCTCGAGGTCGCGTTCCCCTGACCGGTGTCAGTGGCCTTTATGTTAACCGATCTTCTGCTGTGAAAATCCAGGCTAGTGTATCCTCGGCTGAAGTAGCGGCCGTTCAGCGGCTACGGCCTATCCAAGAGATTGTCGCCGAATGCACACATGCTGACCGCGCCGACCGCGCATTACGCTGGGGGACAGGCGACCGCGATGACGTCCACTTCCGGTTCGACGGCAATACCGTTCTCGGGAACGCTATCGCCGTCCGCTTGCACCCCGACGTCCTGTGGCCGTTGCCTCCGTCCTTTCAAATGGAGTCGTTATTCGGCGGAGCGGAGGCCCTGGCCCGACGCGCCGCCAAGCACTCAGCTGCCTGTGGGCACAAGTTCCACACGGCATCAGCCGTCGCAACCGCAAAAGCCGTTGCTACGTGCATTGGCGACACGCCTCCCCCCGCAGTGCTCCCTGCAGACGATTCCAGATTCTCTGTCCTCATCCCCGTCGCCCCGCGGCACTGGCTCGCGGTGGAGATGGTCGGTTCCATCGAGATCGAAGGGCTTCATCACCTCGCTGAGCAAGCTGCTCGTAACCTCGAGGCAATACGCCCCGGCCAGGGGTACGTCTCCGGCTCCGGGGTGCCGCGCGGCATCCCTCGGGACGCTGAAGTAGCTCGAGTACTCGTCCTCTCGGGTGCGGGGCATCTGGGCATGATGAGGGGCCCGGCCCATATCGCACGCATGTCGCTCGATGACCTTGAGTGGATTGCCGCATCGCACGATGACCCAGACGACCTCTTCCTTTTCGCGCGTGAGGCGGCCGATCCGCCGGGTGTTCATTCGATCCTAACCTTCGAAACCATCAACACTTGGGAAGTCTAGCGGCAGAACGGCAAGGCCTTCCATCGTGCGGGTGTTCCGTTCATTGGGATGACACTCGGAGCTCACGAGGGGGACATCGAGTGGACAACGTCCGCAGAACGCCAAGATCTCGAGGACGCGTTGTTCGATCTTGGTCTTCCCGAGCTCCGAGATTGGATCGTTGTCGGCATCACAAGCAATCGCGCGCGAGTCGTTCACCGTGAGCTCGGCGAGGCATGGCTGTTCAGTCGAGGCCAACGACTCACGGCAGTTCGGCTCTTTGACCAACGGGTGTCGTCCGCCTATCGCGAGATTCTCGACAATGTGGGCGAGGCACTTCTCTGGACCATCGAACGGACTGAGACTCAACTCGCCGCAATGTTGGGCGTCGCGCGCTGGACAATCATATTCGAGCACGTTGAGGCCACCTCGGATGAGCCGCCACTCCGCTTTCTAGCCGCCTGCCAGCCGCATCGCTTCACCATCGGGTGGTCGCAGCAACTATGGGACGTTGAGGCAGCCCACCCTGGCACCGTTGAACGTCTGCTTCGGAACGCGCTCCTCCAGGGTATCACTGCCGCGACATCGTCGTCGCATCCGAACGCCCCGCTCGAGGATCTCCAGCGCGCTGTCATCGGCGCACCGCCGGCCTTTTCCATGGAGCTTGAGACGACCCATCAGCGCTTGGTCGACCTTCCGAAGCCTCAAACACCGCACGCGAGCTTCCTTTCTTCGATGCAGCGGTCTCTCGCGGAATCCATCCGGTCCAAGGGCGTTCAGCATGGCGTCTTCCGGGGCGCTGACGCAGTACGACTCGAAAGCGACGTCATCTACCCGTTTTTGAAGCTGGGCATCCATGAGCGAATCAAGCGGTTTGAACGCGATCGGCTCATGCTTACGCTGGCTTGCGAACTCGAGTGCGCGGCATACTGGCGAGCGTTCCGCCGAAAGACTCTGCACTCGAATATGCGGAACGTGAGGATCGAGTACGATCCCGTGGACGTGGCCGTAAAATTGGACCGCGAGGATAGTGCCGCGGAACGACGCCTCGAGTTGCTTCTCGAACTCGTGCTCGCAACGCCACCGACCGGACGGTCTTCCCCGGACCGCCTCGAGCTTCGCGACCTCGTGTCCGTGTCGCAGATGTGTCTCGAATCGGGCTACCGCGGGGAAGCCGCACACTATGGCGTCATACCCGCAGAAACCCGCATCTCAGACATATATGAGGTCGTGGCTGCGGACGGCGGCGAATCGTCAATTGACTGGGGTTCCTTCCACCGCGAAGGGTACGAAGCGATGCTCGCGGCCCGGAATACAGCGACCGAGGCCGCACCCAAGGCGCCCACCATTAGGAGTGCCGGGTACTCCGATATCGACCAGGCGATGCGGACAGCGTATGGCTTCGGAGCGTTCTCGCTCGGCGCGGCGCTCCGGGCGCTCACCACATGGCCGATGACTGGATCACTACCGGTGGCGCGCGTACCGCTCGCCCGAGTCGTCGCGTTCGCGACACCACTTGTCGACGCGCCGGCGGAAGAAGCCCGCTTGGCAATCGAGTATCTCGTGCTTCGTGGGGCCGACTTGCGCGGGCAGGACATCGAGCCGTGGGAATTCGCGAAGCGGCCGGCTCGTCTCATCACGCGACCACTCATTGAGTGCTCCGGGGGCGATGTTATCGTGCTTCCTTGGTTTTCTGAAAAGGCGCTCTCGATCTACGTTCGCTACTTGGGCGACGGTCGGCTGCCGTGGCCGCGGGCGTCCACGAACACAAACGTGGTTACTGCACTCGAGCGCTTTCGGCAGGCGCGCAACGACGCGCTTGAGGACGACGTGGCCGCGCTGGTCGAACGCCATGGGCTGAAGACCCGAAAACGGGTCAAGAAGCCTCACGTTCTGGGTCTCCCCTCTCTACATGGCGAGATCGATTGCATTGCCGTCGACGACGCACGCGGCAATATCTGGGTTCTCGAGGTTAAGGATCCGGAGGAAGTCTTTTCAGTGGCCGACATCGCTCGTTCCATAAAGCGGTTCTTCGGCCCTGATGCGTGGCTCGACAAGCTGACGAAGAAGGTCGAAGATGTCCAGCGCGCTCCGGCGAACGTGGTACGCGCACTCGGCGCAAAGGAGCGCGACGGCTGGTCTGTGCAGGGCATCGTGGTCACGCGGCGACCGGTTCCTGCCGGGCACTACCACGAAAAGAGGTGTCGATTCACAACGCTCGACCGCCTCACTCAGGTCCTATGTCCGCAGTGAGGGTCGGAGATGTCGTAGCCGACGTTCGCCTTGTAGCATGCTATGCTCGGATGTATGAACATCCGTGAGCTAGAGCAACAGATTCAGCGCGCCCTAGCGCGCGTTGCTGCGGCGGCACCCGTCAGCGATGCGAGCACCGATCTTCCTGGTGGGTTCATAACACACTTCAATCGGTCGAGTGTTGCCGAGCCGTCAAGCCATGTGAATCCAGATAACACGGTCGACGCGATGCTTGTGCTCGGGCCCTTTCACGGTCGCGCACTGCAATCGGTGCTCGTGCAGATAGAGGCTGCTCTAGACATCCCCGACCGATGCTGCTTGCAGATACTTCTTGATGCGGGCCGTAGGACGCCAGTACCCGGCGCGTGGGAGTCCAAGGACAAGGCCATCGCGTTCAGTACGGCTCGAAGTGCTGCGCGCTCGCGCACTCGCCGACCGGGGGTTCATGTCACGTTGTGTTTGTCGGCTGCCCTTCATGGCCCGCCACCGGTGCGGCTCTTCAGATGACGCCGCCACTACCAGTGAGCTCTGACTTTCGAGTTGATCGCTCAAATCTGAGCATCACCTAACTTCAGACGAGCCCGTAGCGTTACGCTCTAAGCGACTGCAGGTCGACGACCGCGGCCGCCTGCGTTCGGGAGCCGCCCGGGAGGAGGCGAGCGTCGCCGCGCGGGTGACGGGCGACCCTGACGACCGGGTGAAGCTACGCCTCGATGCCGCGCAGCGGGCCGGGATGATCCTGCTGCGCGGCTTCCTGGCGGCCCCTGGGGCGCTGGTCGTCCGCCGGCTGGCAGGCCGCCGATCTCGCCGCGTCGTCGTGCGGGCCGGGCGGCTAGTCCGGGTCCGGCCCCCCGCGAGCACGCCGCTCGCGGGCCCGACCCTCCTCGAGCCAGCACTGCGAGAACACGTACAGATAGAGCGGCAGGCCGATGTGGAGCCAGCCCACGGGCGAGAGCGTCCCACGAGGGACAGGCGCGTCGAACACCGCCGCGGCGACGAGTGCCACGCCGGATGCCACGATGCCGACGGTTCTCAGGACCTTGCCCATGGCTCAGATGAAGCCGCAGAAGACTCCCAGGGTGCCGAGGGCGGCGCCCGAGTCGTCTGCGCAGCGTTGCGCGTCCCGCGGGTCCCTCGCCCTGGGGCAGAGCACGGAGGTCGCGACCCTCGTCGCCCCGAGCATGAAGATGCCGCACCCCAACCCGATCGGACTCCATGGCTGCTGAGCCGCGCCGATCGGCTCGATGTCAGCATCGGGTGCCGGTTCGGTGCTCGCCTCTGCCTCGCCGCAGAGCATCGAGGCGCAGGGCACGTCCCCGTAGGCGCCTGGGTCGAGCGGGTTGAAGACCCGGATCCACGCCTCAGGACGGTCAGCGCACGCCGCGGCGAGCTCGTGCCGTCCCGCCTCCAGGAGCTGGGGGATCACGGTCTCCGCCGTCGTTACCCGGTCGAGCGAGAATCGCGGCTGTCGCAGAGGCCCTGCGCGTCGCCGCCTGCTGGATGACGCACGACGCACAGGAGCGCCGCGGCCCCAAGACACGGGTCCGCGTCCCGGCGGCGCTGCCGTCGTGGTAGCCTGGTCACGATGCGCAGGGTCAGACCCGGCGCCGCACCGAGCGCGCCGCGCTGTGCGGTGGCCCGCGGCCGCTCTCGCGCCCTGGGCCGGCATGCGCATGGCAAGCGTTGCCCTCATGGCAAAGATTGCCAGCCGTGGGGGCAAACGTTGCCATCGCGAGCTCCCCGGGCCTAGCCGCGGAGCCTGGGGCCTGGCCAGCTCGCGCTGACCGAGCGCCCTGCTGGAGCGGACGAAAGCGTGCTTGCCGGTGGACGATCCCGAGGGAGATGGGTCAACCATCGATGGATCAACCCGGGGCAGGTGGCAACCCGGGTAGGCTCGACAGGCCGAGTATGTCGGAGAGGTCTCCCCCTCGAACGCAAGGAGTCTTTATGCCGGGAGATGGTCTATTTTCTGCTGGATGGTGGCTCAGGCTGTTCTTCCGGCTCGCGGCGGTCGGTCTGCTGCTCGTGCTCGCAGGCGGGCTGCTCAAGGTGAGCTTCGTGATCTTGTTCGGGATAGGGCTCTGCGTGCCGTTCCCTCTGGTGCTCTTCCTGGTGATCGTCGTGCGCGGTACGGTCCTGCTGCTGGAGAAAATGAGAGACGGCACGACCGGGAGAGAGTAGGTCGCGCCAGGGCGCACGGGATCGAGGTGGCCGCGAGCATCCCTGCGGCAGGCCGAATCCACCTGAGACGCGGTGACGCGCGGACCCGCCGCGGGCGACCCCACGCGGGGCCTATCAGGGGTTCCGGCGCGTGCCCGAACGCCAATCGCTGGTGCTCACCGAGATGACGACACGGCGGCGTGGCCGCAACGCCGCCTGCGGCTCCCCTTGCTGCGGCGGCCCTTGCATCGCCTGGTGCTGTTGAGGCCTTTGCGACGCCTCGTGGTGCTGCGGCCTTTGCGACGCCTCGTGGTGCTGCGGCCTGTGCGACGCCTCGTGGTGCTGCGGCCTGTGCGGCGCCTCGTGGTGCTGCGGCCTGTGCGACGCCTCGTGGTGCTGCGGCCTGTGCGACGCCTCGTGGTGCTGCGGCCTGTGCGACGCCTCGTGGTGCTGCGGCCTGTGCGGCGCCTCGTGGTGCTGCGGCCTGTGCGGCGCCTCGTGGTGCTGCGGCCTTTGCGCGGCCTTTTGCTGCGCGGGCCGTTGCGCCGTCGCATGCTGGGCCGGCCGATGGTCTGGCCCATGCTGCTGTGGTCGCTGCGTCGCCTCGTACTGCACCGGCGGTTGTCTTGATGGGTGCTGCGGTGGCCTTTGGGCAGGCGCGTTGCCCGCGTACTGCTGCCTCTGGTCAGGCCCGGCGTTTTGCGGCCTTTGCCCTGGTCCGTGTTGCTGCGGCCTTCGCCCGCCCCCATTCCCGGCATGCGCAGCCGGCCTCTCCGCCTGCCGCGGTCGGTCCCGCGGATCGGTCGTTCGCCCCTCGGTCGTGGGCGCCTCGGGGGCGGGCGCGGGCGATTGGGCGGTCTTCGGCGCGCCCCGCATGCTGATGCCCTGACGCTCGCGGCGCTTGCGCTCGTCGTAGTTCGCGTCGCCGATGAGGTCGAGCACGGCGCGGGTATCCACCCTTCGCTCGGAGACCCGATGGCGGCCGGTCAATCGGGTCTCAGGGGTGAGCGCGCTGTTGGCGTAGAGCTCCCACATCTCCTCGCCATAGGCGGCTCGCCGTTGCTCGGGCACGAAGCGCGTGAGGAAGCGATGGAGGTTGTCGACGTCACGGAGCAGGAGCTTCTTGGCGTTCTGGTTCTTCGCGGCGTCCACCGACTGGGGGAAGTCGATGATCACCGGCCCGTCGGCGCTCATGAGCACGTTGAAGTCCGACAGATCGCCGTGCACAACGCCGGCGCACAACATCCGCACGACCTCGCCGATCAGGCGATGGTAGACCCACGTGGCCTGATCTCGGTCGAGGCTCGTCTCGGCGAGGCGAGGCGCGGGGCTGCCGTCGGCGTCGGCGACCAACTCCATCACGAGCACGCCGTCGATCGCGTGGTACGGCGTCGGCACGCGGACGCCCGCGTCGCGCAGGCGGTAGATCATGTCGACCTCGGTCGAGCGCCAGGCGGCTTCGTCCTGAGCCCGGCCGTGGCGCGAGCGTTTGTCCATCGCGCGCTGGTCGCGGCTGTTGCGCACCTTGCGGCCCTCGGTGTACGCCGCGCGGTTCTTGAAGCTGCGGTTCTGCGCTTCTTTGTAGACCTTCGCGACGCGCAGCTCGCCGCCCGACCGGACGAGGAAGACCACCGCTTCCTTTCCGCTCATCAGCGGCCGCACAACCTCGTCGATGAGCCCTTCGTCGACCAGCGACGTGAGGTTGCTCGGAATTTGCATGTTCTCGTGTGTCTTCGTTTTGTCGGAGGAAAAATCGCTCGGCGTCCTCTTGCCGCAAAAGATGGTGCGCTGCAACCGTATCGCCTGCTTCGGCGGCTGCGTCGCGCTCTGGCCGCCGCGGCGCGCCGACCGTCCGCGGTCCGCACGCTCACCCTCATCGAGTCCGCCATGCAGCCGCTCGCGATCCGAGAGCCGGCGGTCATGTGGTTCCTCCTCCGCACGATCACGACGCTGAAGCTGTCGTTCTCGGCAGAGACGCGCAGCGACCTCCATTGCGCACGGAATTACAATGCCAGCGGCATGTCACGCTGATAAACCAGCGCGCGAGGTCGGCCGCCGCGGCCGCGCGCGGGTCAGGGACCGGCGCCCTCGCCGGGATCCGGATCGCCGATGAGCTCCGCCAGCAAGTCCTCGCGCAGAAGCCCGGCTGGCCGAGCGAAGAAGAACGCCGCGAAGACCTCGCCACGCACCTCCGCGTGCGCGAGGCCCTCGACCGCGTCGCGCCCCGCGGCCGTCGCCCTGCTCGCTGACCTCGCCGCGGCGCTGCGGAGGCGCCGCCTTCGCGGGTACGTCTTCGGCGCGCAGGCCGCCATGGCCTACGGCAGGACCCGCAGGACCGCGGACATCGACGTCACCGTCGACCTCGCGCAGACCAACACGCTCCCCAGATGCTCGCTCGACCTCCACGCGCGCGCTCGTGGGTCGAAGGAGCTTCTGCTGTACCCGGGCTGCCGGCACGGGCTCCATCCGTGCAGGTCCGTGCAGGGACGCGCTCAACCGCGACCTGTCCGGCTGGCTGCATCGCGTCACGAAAGCAGGCCGATGGCCGCGTGCCCATCACACACGGTCCGGCCGTGGGCTCCACGACTTCCAGGATCGAGCTCGCTTGCGCGCGTTCCTGCCGCGCCGAGGCGGTGCGCGCTCAGGAGCCGGCCGTTGCGAGCAGCTCCCGGGCGTCACTGACCGCGGCAGCGCGGCGGATCCAGCGGTCCAGCTCGGCGAGGTCGGTGCTCGCGAGGACGCGCTCCCGGACCTCGGAAGGGACCTCCAGCCCGCGGGCCTCGAGTACGGCGAGCACTGCCTGCGCCTTACCTTCGAGGATCCCCTGCTGCCGGCCCTCCTGCCGGCCCTTCTCCACGCCCTTCTCCACGCCCTTGGCCACGTAGCTGCGCGCGAACTCGCTCTGAAACTCGTATCCGCTCTTCATCATCGCCTCCAACGTCCGCCTCGCCGCGCTGTTCAGCGAGGATAGCACCAGGTCCCCGTACACGGCGCGGCGCTCCTCATCGAGCCCGGCGGCCGCCCCCAGAAACGCCACGCCGATCGCCTTCCCCCGCCTCGCTCCGCCCGTGCGCCATGGCCGAGAGCACGACCACCTCGGGCGCCGCCTTCGCCTGCTCGGCGTCGGTGACGACCGGGACGCCCGCGGGCCCCAGCACCAGGGGCGTCAGCGTCAAGCCTGGATGGCCCATCTCGATCGGCCGCGCGCACCACCGCGCGATCTCCGCGTCGACCGTCACGGCCAGCAGCCACGTCGGGCAGCGGTGCCGGGCCCTCGTCTGGCTGACATAGACCGGCCAGACGTACGGCTTGTCCGGGTCCACGCCGAGCTGGACCTCGACCACGATGGCCATCGCGGGCCGCTGCTGCTCGCCTACCAGCAGCACGACAATGACGTCCGCCCGGCGGTCCGAGGGCACGATCTCGGCGAGGTCGGAGGACTCGACGCGCGCCTCCGTCGCGCGCCTCCGTGAAGATAGATGAAGATGCTCGAGAAGATCGCCCGGCGGATCAACGCGCTGAAGGAGGACGACCGCGATCTGCCGGCCCGCTGGAAGCTGCTGCTCGACTTCCTCGGCACCTTCCGCCAGGGCGGCGCCCGCAAACGGCAGCCCGCCGAGCCGGCTGCGGCCGAGCCGGCCGCCGTCGCGTAGCGCGACCCGAGCGAGCAGCGACCCGACCCGGGTTGGGGCGACCCGGGTCGGGATAGCCGCCGCGTTCGCCGCGTCCAGCGACACGGGCTGTACCCGCACGACGCCCTGAACCTACCCGAGCGCCCGCACCCCACCGACAGCTCCGCGACGCGAAGTCCGGCGCTGATCCAGCCGCGGAGAGGAGCCGGTCGGACCCGACGGGGTTGACACCTGCCCCCGCCCGGCGACACTCGATCCGACCTACCACAACAACCCGAGCAACCGCCTCACACGACCGAACCGCCCGGGAGGCATCCAGAACGTGGGTACCTGGAGCATGGTGGGTGATCCGTTCCAGAGGGGTATCTGGCGATGAGCGCTGTCCCTGGCTTCTCCGAGGCCCTCTCCGCGCTGGCCGAGCGCTCGCCCATTGGCCGCGCTCGCGACCGCCGCACGCTCGCGAAGCTCGCGCCGCCCGGCTGCCCGCCCCGCTGGACTGACGCGGCGGACCTGCTCCTCGCGCTCCCAGGGCCGCGGCCTGCCCCTGCTCACCGATGAAGACTTCGGCCCCCTCACCGAGCTCGACTGCAGCATCCGCCGCCGCCGCTCTGGCCCGCCCGACCCGACGATCGCAAGGCGATGCACTCAACTTCGATGATCCGGAGATAGCGTGGTCGAACGGCTGGAAATAGGCGGATTGTTCTTGTTGGTGTCGCTCCTGATTGACCTGGTATTCCTTGTCCTCGCAGCGCTCTGGATGATGGCGCTGAGGCTCCAGGTGACAGAGTACGCCATCGGATATGGTCCAGCCATTCTCAGGGTCGGGGCATTCTCATTTCGTTCCATCCCGATCGGTGCCTGGATCAATCCATCAGCACGCGAACTGAAACCGTTCGCTGGAGCTGGATCACCCCCCTCTTCAGGCGCGCAAGACACGACAACTCGATCTTTTGAGAACGTGCCGCTCGGTGCATCAATCGGCCTCACCCTGCTTGCCGCAGGCATCTCCTTCGCAGCCGCCGCACTCCTTCTTGGACCCGGCAATGCCGTCATCGCATCATCGTCCGGCGCGCGCTCGTACCTGCTGGGTGGTGTCAGTCCCCTGGCGGATGCACCACGGTACCTCGACGCTGCGCTCGACGTATATCGATCTGGAAATCACCGAGTGGTACTCGGGAGTATCGCCGCAATCATCGCAGGAATCAACGTGCTCTGGTCTCCGATCAACGTCCTGCTCCTGCTCGGCGTGACCTCGACGCGAGGGTGGCTTCAACTTCGTGTGCTGCTCTGGTTTGCAGCCAGAGCACTCGAAGTATCCTGGATGCTCGGCTTCGTGGTCTGGATGACGCGAGCATGGTAGTGTTCTTGCCTCATCGTGGTGCGCTGGCAGCCATCGGTTCTGCTCCTGCGTGGCGCGCCACCAGACGCGATCGGTGATCACGGTCGCCCACGCGAGGGCCGGCGACTCGTACGCCTCGATCGAGTAGCGCGCCTCGACCTGCTCGGCCGCCTCGCCGAACGCCTCGACCAGCAGCTCACCGCGACGCTGCGGCATCACCGGCGCGCCCGCGAGCTCGTGGAACAGCGCGACGAACAGCCAGCCCTCGTCCTGCGTGGCGCCCGAGAGCACCGGCACGCGATGGAATCGACCCGCCCTCAGCGCATCGGCCGGGCTCTCGGGCAGCACGGCGTCACCGAACGCGGGCATGAAGAAGCGCACCGTGTGCGGGCTGCCTGCGCCAGTGCCTCAGGAGCCGGTCGTCGCGAGCAGCTCCCTGGCGTCGCTGACGGCGGCAGCGCGGCGGATCCAGCGGTCCAGCTCGGCGAGGTCGGTGCTCGCGAGGACGCGCTCCCGGACCTCGGCAGGGACCTCCAGCCCGCGGGCCTCGAGGAAGGCGAGCACGTCGTGCGCCTTGGGGCAGACGTCGAAGCCGAGCTCCTCGACCGCGTGGCGGCGCTTGCCGGTGCCGCCGGCGATGCCGACCACGCGCGCGCCCTTGAGCCTGGCGCTCTGCCCGACCACTCCGCACGTGCAACAAACAAGCAGAATCTTTCCAACCTATTGGCGTCACGTCCAACACGCGGGAGGCGCTGCTATGTTGCTCTCCGGGCGCCCCCCGCCGGCGAGGCGGGGGCGGTGAACCACGGGCCAGGAAAGGGAGCGGCAGATGATCCTCGTGACCGGAGCGACAGGGAACGTTGGCGGTGCGGTGCTCGAGCAGCTCATCGAGGCGGGTCACCCGGTCCGCGCGCTCGTGCGCGACCCGGCGAGGCTCGGAGAGCTCGGCGGCAAGGTCGCCGTCGTGAAGGGCGACCTCTCGAAGCCCGAGACGCTCGACGCGGCGTTCTCGGGCGCGGACAGCGTGTTCCTTGTCTGCGCGGGCGGCGACCTGCCGGAGCTCGCCAGCAACGCGGCCGGCGCGGCGAAGCGGGCGGGCGTGAAGCACATCGTGCTGCTCTCGTCGTCGAGCGTCGTCAGCGCGCCCGATATCCAGATCGGCCGCTGGCACCGCGAGGCCGAGGCGAGGGTCAAGGCGTCGGGCGCCGCCTGGACGATGATCCGGCCGGGAGGGTTCGCCTCGAACACGCTCCAGTGGGCCGGATCCATCAAGGCGCAGGGCGCGGTGTTCCAGCCCCTGGGCGACACAAGGACAAGGCCCATCGACGAGCGCGACATCGCGGCGGTCGCGGTGGAGGCGCTGACCTCGCCAGGGCACGAAGGCAAGGAGTACGCGCTCACCGGGCCGGAGGCGCTGAGCGCGGCGGAGCAGGTGGCGAAGATCAGCGCGGCGATCGGGAGACCGCTCAGGTACGTCGACGTGAGCGAGGACGCCGCCCGCGAGCAGATGGCGAAGGCGGGGCTCCCCGAGGTGTTCGTCAGCGCCGTGCTCGAGGCGTTCGCGCTGGTCAGGGCCGGGAAGGGAGAGGAGCCCTCGTCCACGGTCGAGCAGCTCCTCGGGCGCAGGGCGCGGACGTTCGACGAGTGGCTGGAGCGCCACGTGAAAGCATTCCAGTAGGGCGCGGCGGCAGCGCGCGAGGGAGGAGACAGCATGGCATCGAAAGCGAAGAGAATCCTGGTCATCGGCAAGAGGCCCGATGTCCTCGAGCGGGGCGTGGCAGCGCTGAAAGAGCAGGGATACGCGGCGGTCGGCACGGTGAGCGCGTCGCCTGACACGGAGTTCCACGCCGGCGACTTCGACCTCATCACCCTCGGCGGCGGCGTGGACGCCGCCACCCGGGCGCGCCTCCACGCGCGCTTCAAGGAGCAGAACAAGGACGTGATGGTGCTGGACGTGTACGCCCCGATCGCCGGCCAGCAGATCGCCCGGGCGCTCAGGCGATCTTCCGTCGAGGGAGAGTTCGGGAGCGCCTTCTCGGTGACGGAGGGCGATGACGCGGCCGTCGCGCGCGCGACCATCGAGCGCGCCTGCACGCTGCGCCTCGACATCTACAGCTACCCCGGCTCCATCCTGGAGCCGGAGGTCGCGCGCATCGTCGACACCTCCGTCACCCCGGGAACGCACGAGTTCAGGTTCGAGAAGGAGCTCGCGCGCGCCGGGTTCATGGCGGTGCTCACCTTGAACGGCGAGGAGCACCACCTGCACCGCCTGGAACAGCACCCGGGTTGAACCGCGCGGCGGGCGTGCACCCCGCCGCGCTCCATGCACTCCGCCGCGCTCGTGAGACCGGGGCGGCCTCGATGATCGCCGTGGATCTCTGCGGTGGAGTTGCGGTCCAGCGACTTGCCCGGGCCCGCTCAGGCGGCGCCGGCAAACGCCGGCTCATACACGTATCTCCAGATCGAGCGGCCGGAAGGGACGCTCAGCTGGGTGGTCACCCTTGCCTCATCCCAGGGCGCACGTTCGCGCGCCCTGAACGTCCAGGTGGTCGCCAGGGCCTACGCGGATCGGTTCGTTTCCAGGCGGCTCAACCGCTCTTTCGACGGCCTGTATTTCGCCGTCGTGCGGCCCGCCTGACACCCCATCGCAATACCTCAAGCAATAGAGAGAGAGATTTCCATATGATGACGACAAGCTCACCGCGGTGGGTCATTCTGGGTCTGGGAATGCTCGTCGGCCTGGGGGGAGCCGGCTGCGCGGACGGATGAGGCCCCGGGCTCGCCCCCGCCGAGCGCGGGGACCATGAGCGGCTCGGGAGGTGGTGAGGGGCCTGCTTCTCAGTTTGCGGCATGCTCCCAGGGCGAGATCGAGCCGGACCAGCAGGCGTCGCCCCTCGCAGGCCCGGCGTCGATGCGGCGACGGGTGAGCTGAAGCCCGGCACCTACGTGCTCACGTCCACCTACCTGCCCCTCAAACCCGGGATGGAACCGAAAGCCCAGGAGCTCGTCGATGCCTTGCTCCCATCGCTGTCCACGAGCAAGGGTCTGGTGGCCTTCGCGCTGAGCCAATCCACCTCCTGCCTGGCGCTCCGCACGCTCAGCGCCTGGGAGACCGAAGAAGACATGTTCGCTCTCGCAAGTTCCCGGCTCACGTCCGTGCAATGGCGGAGAACGGGACCCTCAGCCGCGGAGGGACCAACACCATCAGCTGGGAGGCGAGCGCGGAGGGCGCCACCTGGAAGGAAGGTGCCAGGCAGCTCGCGAACGAGGGCGGGGAGGAGCCGTGACCAGGAAGGTGCCACCGGTTGGTCCAGCTACCGCGGCTCCGCCCTGGAGCCGGAGGTCGCGCGCATCGTCGAAACGTCCGTCTCGTCCTGTCGACCGCCCCTGGAAAACTCTGTCTCCTCTGTGCCCCCGCGAGATCCCTTCTCACAACCGGAACCCGAGCTTCTGCATGCAGGCCACGGCCTGCGCGCCGCGAGGTGTGAATGGATATCAGTAAAAACGCATTACTATTGCGATCGTGTCCGGCGCCGCGCGCGGTTGCCGTCGAGATTCAAAAAGCGCAGCGATGGTAGATAAATTGGATGAACGAGTGCGTCGTTGGAGCACAAAAGTGTTCGCGATCGAGCCGTGACGTGTGCCGGACGGGACAGGTTCTGATACGTTTCTCGTCTCGGCGCTGTCGAGTCGCAGCGTCGTGAACCCATGTCAGTGCCGACCCATGTGGTCGGCGCTCGCACTAGCTCGTGCCTCTCGTCGGGCGCGGCGTGGAGGAGACGGTGAACCCCGAGCAACACACGCATCGCTGGCCCTTCGACCTTCCCGGCTCAAAACTCAGGTGCGCTGCGCCGCTCTTGCTCGCGCTCGTCGCGGCTTGCAACGGCCAGATCGGCGGGCCCGGTGAGGCCGCGGGGCCCGGCACGGGCCCCGGGAGCGGCGGCGGGGACGAGCCTGAGAGCGCTGAGGCCCCGGAAGACGTGCTGGCCTCGCCCTTCTGCCAGACGCCGCAGCCCGGCTCGGCGCCGCTCCGCCGCCTCAGCAACTACGAGTACGAAAACACGCTGAAGGATCTCTTCTCCGGCGTCGCGGGCGTGGCCTCCGCCATCAACACGGCGGTCGCCACGTTCCCGAACGAGCCCGAGTCGCTCGGCTTCCACAACAACGCGAGCTTCTTGACCGTCGGCCCGCTCGTCGCGCAGAAGTACCTCGACGCCGCGGAGCAGATCGCCGCCGTCGCGGCCCACGCTCCGGGCCTGGTCTCCTGCGATCCGGCCGCGCTCGGTGAGCTCGAGTGCGCGCGCGACTTCATCCGCACCTTCGGCGCCAGGGCGTACCGGCGACCGCTCACCGAAGCCGAGGTCCAGAGCTACGAGGAGCGCTTCACCGCAGGCTCGGACGGGCACACCTTCGAGGACGGCATCGAGTGGGTCGTCTTCAGCATGCTGCAGTCGCCGAACGTGCTCTACCGCGTCGAGCTCGGCCAGGAGGGCACGGGTGACGTCACCGAGCCCACGCCGTACGAGATGGCCTCGCGGCTCTCGTACCTGCTCTGGCAGTCGCAGCCGGACGAGGAGCTCACGCGCGCGGCGGCCGCGGACGAGCTCGGAACGCCGGAGCAGATCGAAGCCCAGGTGCGGCGCATGCTGGCCGATCCCAGGGCCGATCGCCTGTTCGAGTACTTCGACCAGTGGCTCGACATCGACCTCTTGAACAGCATGACCCGCGATCCGGCGGTGTATCCGGACGTGGTGTCCGGCCTGCCCGCCCTGCTGCAAGAGGAGACGCACACGTTCGTGAAGAGCCTGTTCGCGAACCCGAGCGGCTCGTTCGGCGAGCTCCTCACCGCCGACTACAGCTTCGTGAACGGCGCGCTCGCGCGGCACTACGGCGTGAGCGGGGTGAGCGGCGACGACTTCGTCAGGGCCGACATGCCCGGCCGCTCGGGCGTGCTGACCCAGGGCATGCTGATCACGCGCGACAAGGCGACGCGCACCTCGATCGTCCGGCGCGGCCTCAAGGTGCGCACCGACCTCCTGTGCGGGCTCGTGCCCGCTCCCCCCAACGACGTGCAGCTCGACCTCGAGGGCCTGGGAGATGGGCTCTCGCAGCGCGAGCGCCTCGAGCGCCACCGGATCGAGCCGAGCTGCGCTGGGTGCCACCAGCTGATGGATCCCATCGGCGTGGTGTTCGAGTCGTTCGACGCCGTGGGCCGCTTCCGCACCACCGACGAGGAAGGCAAGCCGGTCGACACCTCCAGCAGCATCTCGCACACGCGCGACGTCGACGGGCCCGTGGCGAACGCCGCCGAGCTGGGCCAGCGCCTCGCGCAGAGCGAGGAAGCGCGCGCCTGCTATGTGCTGCAAAACTTCCGCTTCTTCTACGGCCGCGACAGGACCGACGCCGATCGCTGCTCGATGGCGGCGCTCTCGGTCGCGTTCAAGGAGAGCGGCTACAGCCTGTCCGAGCTCGTTGTCGCGCTCACGCAGACCGACGCCTTCCGCTACCGCCCCGTGATCAACCCGGAGAAACCATGAAACCGCTGAGCCGCCGTACTTTCCTGCGTGGCGCATCCGGAGTTGCGCTCGCGCTCCCGTTCCTCGATGCCATGCGGCCGAGCCGCGCGCGAGCCCAGACGCCGCCCTCCCCGCGCCGCATCATGTTCGTTTTCCAGGCGAACGGCGACGAGACGGCGAAGCGCTTCAGCGCCGCCGGTGAGACGAGCTTTCAGCTCGGCGAGTTCCTCGCCCCGCTCGAGCCCTACCGCGAGGATCTCGTCTTCCTCAACAAGCTGCACAAGCGTTTCTACGATCTGCCGGAGGACGCGCGTGCCGATAACCATCAGCAGGGCGGCAGCTCGCTCGCGCCGTGGAAGTCCGGCACCGGGTCGTTCCCGATCGGCGGCGCCGAGAACACCATCGGTTACGTGGAGGGGCCGAGCGCCGACCACGTGATCGGCGGTCGAGTGCTGGAAGCCGACGAGAGCGTCGCGCACCGGCACCTCGTGTTCCGCGTCGGGGACAAATGGAACGACATCTGGAACACGCACGCCCACGCGGGGCCCGCGGGCCAGCAGAACCCGATCCCGCCGGAGACCGACCCTTACGCGGCCTACGCCCGCATCTTCGCCTTCACGCCCGACGACGAGGCGGCGCAGCGAGAGGTGTTGAGGCGCCTGGCGAAGAGGCAGTCGGCGCTCGATCTGGTGCGCGAGGAGGGCAGCTCCCTCCTCACCAGGCTCGGCGCCGAGGACCGCGCCAAGATCCAGCAGCACCTCGAGTCGATCCGCGACGTCGAGCGCGCGCTCCAGACCGGCAACGGCTCGGCCACGTGCGTGCAGACCCCGCTCGGCGAGAGGCTCGACCCCTACGACGGCGACAACCACGTGATCATGGGCGAGCTGTTCTTCAAGATCAGCGCCCTCGCGTTCGCCTGCGATCTGACGCGGGTGGTGAACTTCAACTGGAGCGGCAACACCAGCGGCCGCGTCTACTCGAACCTGGGCCTCAGCGAGGGGCACCACGACATCTCGCACAACAGCGACGCGGCCGCGTTCGCCGACATCCGCAAGATCAACAAGCACCTCTGGCAGCAGAACACCAAGCTCTACGAGATCTTGAAGAACACGAGCGACGGCGACGGCACGCTCTGGGATCATACGCTCGTCGTGCACTGGAACGAGCTCGGGCAGGGCGACACCCACAGCATCGAGGACGCCCTGGTCGTCTTCGCGGGCAAGGCTCACGACTACTTCCGGCGCGGAAGGCTGATCGACTTCAACAGCAAACGCTCCTTCGCCGACATGCTCGTGAGCTGCTTCCACTACATGGGCTTCGAAGACATGACGAGCTTCGGCGAGGACGTCCTGAACACCGGGGGCGCCCTGCCGCTCACCTGAGCAGGGGCTCCGCTTCGTCGACGAGCACGACGTGACCAAGGCCGAGCTCCCCGCGGGGAACGCGGACACCGGTGCGTTTACAAAGGAGCTCGAGATCCTTCGCGGTGACCTCGCCAGGATCCTCTACGACCACACCCGGGCGCTCCGCCCGGGCGCGGGGCGGCCGCTTCGACCAGGTTCGTGGCCGGCGCGACCAGGCCGATCCGCGGCGGCAGATGTACCTCCTTGCATGCGTCCACCCGGTAGCGGTCGACGCGCTTCGTCACGATGCTTGGAGGTCACTCATGATCGATCGAACGCGACTCGCGCAGAGCCCGAAACGCCGTCGGACCGCCGTGGCCATCGCCACGGCCCTCGCCTTCGCGGGGTGCTGCGCAGACCCGACCGACGACCGCGACGACGGGAGCAGCGGCACGCCGGCCAGCGGAGGCTCGAGCGGCAGCGGAGGCTCGGGCGGCAGCAGCGCTTCGAGCGGCGACGGAGGCTCGGGCGGCGACGGAGGCTCGGGGGGAGATGGCGGCTCGGGGGGAGATGGCGGCGCAGGCGGCAGCCTCGCCCCGACCCATGACGGCATCATCTCCATCCAGGATGTCTCCATCCTCGGTGCGCCGCAGGCGGGTCACGGCCTCACGGTGCAGGTCCTGTTCACCGCCGCGAAGCCTCCCAGGTACGAGGAGATGCCCGGCCAGCTCGCCGGGTGCAAGGGATGGGTCCACGACGTGCAGGACGACCCGCCGCCGCCGCTCACCGATCAGGGCGTCGTCACGATTTCCGGGCTGGCGGGCGGTTCGCTCGATTGCCGCTTCCAGGGCAAGGGCTACGTCTGTCCCGTGCACAGCGGAACCGGCCCGACGAGCGTGACCCCCGGGCCGATGGGCACCGCAGCGTACGTGATCGGCGGCGCGATGTTCTCCGCGGCCGACGTGGGTCGCTACCTGCGCGTGGACGGCGCAGCGATGGGCGAGAACAACGGGGCGTTCCCCATCGTGGCCGTCGAGTCGAGCGAGGCCGCGGTCGTGGCCAACCCGCGCGCGGCCGAGGAAGCGTTCGTGGCCGACCACGTCGTGGTCGCCGGCGCCGGGCCCGTCCCGGGTAACCCGAACGATCCCATCGCGAGGGGCGATGAGGTCGTCGTGGGCATCGAGCCCGGCGGCGTGATGGCCTTCGAGTTCCCCGATCTGGGACCCATCGCGGCAGGAGGTGAGTTCCAGCTCGACGACGCGTCGCGGTCCCTCCTCGGCGCGGTGCCGCTCGACGGAACGTCGATGACCCTGAGCTGCGGCGGGGAAGGCGGGAGTTGCGGGGCGGCGCAGGGCACGCTCGTGCGTATCACCACCACCGACGGCAGCGTCGAGGGAGCGCCGCTTTTCGCGATGCCGCCTCCCGCCGACAAGCAGGTCGAGATCCAGTGCATCGCGCTGGGAGGAGACGGCTCGATCACGGTCCCGGCGGAGGCGATGAAGCTGCTCCACGACGCGCATCGGGCGTCACCCATCACGCGCATCCGGACCGCGTTCATGCGTGAGGGCGTGGCGAGCGCCACGAACCCCGCGCCAGAGCCCCCGAACACCGTCCACGTCGTGGCGGGGCACGGGATCCTGGGCTTCACGAGCCCCTGAGCCCGCACGAACAGCACACGCCCTGATCGCAGCGCCATGCCTGACGCGCCCGCGAACCCTCCCGCCGCACGGCGCGCCTTCCACGCGGAGCTCCTGTCTCTGGCATGCTGCGTGCTAACTCTGGCATGCTGCGTGCTAACGTTGACGACGAGAGCATGGTACGCCCCCGACCGACCGTCGTTGCGAAGGTGGTCCAGCGTGTCGTCGACCAGGCGCTGCGGGACGGCGTGCGGCTGGACGCCATGCGCCGCGCGACGCGCCTGCCGCAGGCGCTCGCCGAGGACCCGGGGCGACGCATCGAATTCGATCACCTGGTCGACCTGTGGACGTATCTGGGGCGGACGCTCGACGACCCTTCGTTGCCGCTCCGGGTAGCGCGAGCGGCGGCCATCGAGGACCTGCACGTGCTCGGCTTCGCGATGATGACCGCGCCGTCGGTGCGCGATGCGTTCGACACCGTCGCTCGCCACGGCGCGCTGCTCACCGACTCGGGTCGCTGGGAGGTGACGGAGACCGCGAGACGCGTCCACGTCCGGTGGTACCGCGTGCGGCCTCTCACCCTCGGACACCGGTTGTCCAACGAGACAGCCGTCGCGCAGGGCCTCGGGTGCCTGCGGCGGATCGCCGGCGCGGATCTCACGCCCGTGGAAGTGAGCTTCCGCCATCCCGCGCCACCTCGCCGGGGCGGGCACGGCGCGTTCTTCGATTGCCCCGTGACCTTCGACGCTCCGCACGACGGGCTCTCCTTCCGTCGCGAGATCCTCGACGCGGTGCCTCCCTCTGCGAACCGGACGCTCTGGGAGTACCTGTGCAGATCTGCAGAAGCGCTCTCGGAGCAGCTCGCGCCGCGGTCGCGCGAGGAAGCCGTCCGGCACGCGATCGTCCGCGAGCTGTCGAGCGCCGACGGCGGTGTCCCGTCGCTCCCGCGCGTGGCCAGCGCCCTCGGCACGACGGAGCGGACCTTGCGCCGGCACCTCGAAGCCGAGGGGACGAGCTTCCGGAGCCTCGTCGACGAGGTGCGCCGCGAGCGCGCCGGCAGCTTGCTCCGGAGGGCGACGGTCAGCGTGACCGAGGTCGCGCTTCAGCTCGGCTTCGCGGACGCGACAGCGTTCAGCCACGCGTGCCAGCGATGGTTCGGCTGCGCTCCCCGCGCGCTGCGAGGAAGCGTCGGAGCCGCGCCCGGCCCCGCACCTTCCTCGCCGCGTTGACGAGGTGCAATGTTGCGGTGAAACTCTCCTCCTCGCCGCCAGGCAGATCCCCGGCGGGATCTCTGGCACGCCTGAGGTATCCCCTCAAATTCTTCGGAAAATTCACAGGGAGGCGGGGAGACGGGGAGGAAAATCTTCAAAATACTCCCTGTTTCCCCGCCTCCCTGTTCAATTTCTCCGCTGAAATGACTGCAAATGAGGGGATTTCTCAGCTGACACGCGGCACGACCCTCCGCGCTCGCAAGGGGCTCTTCCTCAAAAAAGGCTACCGCCGAGGCGCTCCGGCGGGGCGAAGCCGATGCACCTCACGTCTCGCCATGAAGCGCCGGATCCGGCGAGACGGCGGCCGCCGGGGACCTCTCCACCCGCCTGACGAAGCCCAGCACGACGACGGCCATGAGCGTGCAATAGGCCGCCAGCGGCCACGCCGTGTCCCCGGGCAGCAGAACGACAAGCGTCGTTCCGACGATTCCCACGACGAGGCTCTCGATGCGGTAGTAGAGCGCGGTCGCGGGGCCGTCGCCGGCCCGGCCTCGCGCGCTGTCGTTCAGGGATGTCGATGAATCGAGGCTGCGCGGGAGCGGCGCAGCCGGGGGCGAGACCGCCTTTACGGTCTCACGGGCAGGCGGCCACGCACGTGGCGAACGCGGTGCACCCCTCGCTCGCGGTGCATCCCTCCTCGACCGTCGCGTTGCAAGCGTCGTCTTCCGGGAGCCCGTCGACGCAGTCCACGCACGCCTCGTTCCCCTGGACCGCCAGGAGGTTGCCGGTTCCATCGTCGTTGCAGACGTCGGTCTCAGCATCCGTCGTGTCGCAGGCGCTGACACACGTGGCGCCCTCCGCACAGCCGCAGGCGTCGAGCATCAGCTGGAGGAACTCGAGGGCTCCCTCCTGATTGTCCTCGAAGCACTGCGTGGCGCAGTCGGCGCCGCCGCCCTCGCCGCCGCCGCCCTCGCTGCTGCCGCCGCTGCCGCCGCTGCCGCCGCTGCCGCCCTCGCCGCTGCCGCCCGTGCCCATCGTGGCGGCCGAGCTCGTGGAGGTGGTGGTGGTGCCGGTCGCGCCGCCCCCACCGCCCGCTCCGCCGTCACCCTCCGAGCCGCCGTCATCCGAACAGGCCGCCACCGCGCACATCGTGACCAGAATCGCTGCGAAGCTGAGACTCTTCATTTTAGATCGCTCCTGACAATAACGGTTACGCTGCTCCGACTCGAACGAAACGGCGAACGCCGCCGCTCCTGCGGAACGCCTTCTTCACGCTCTGGCACCGTGCCATGGCGCCGGACGTCTACCTACACCAGAACTTTGCAGAATGGTATCTGCCGCGTGCGCGCCTGCATCTCTTGTCGCTGCCATCGGCCACCCGGCCATCAGCGCACCCACGGTGAGCACCCCCACAACACACCGGCAGGATCCGCCAGCAAGGTCTTTGTACAGGAGAACTGGTCCTAGCACGTCGCAAACCTGTGCCATTCCGATTCGCCGCGTGGAGAACTTGCTCTCCATGGAGGCCTGAAGGGTGGGACCGTTCCGGAGGTGGTGCCGGCGGATGAGCTCGCGACCGGCTCCCTGGCGATGATGCCGCCTGCCTGGTCGCCGCTGCTGGCCACGACGGTCGTGTTCGGTCGCATGGAGCCCGCCGCGACGAGCCCCCGCCCGCGCTGCACCTCGGCAAACTCGATAGCTGGGCTCCTCGCGCAGGCCGCGCCGCGCGCGCGCCGCGGGGCAGCGCAGACCGGATAGCGCGCGAGCATCGCGGGGCGGGTCGTCGACCTCGCCGGCGCACAGATCGCGGGTGCGATGGTGTGCGCCAGCGACGCGCCGGGCGCGCTATCGCTCGCCGCGGCGCACAAGCCGGTGTGCGCGACGGCGGCGCAGGACCGCGGCTACCTGCTCCTGGACCTGCTCGCCGCGCGCAGGACGCTCGGCGCCTCGGGCTCATGCTCCGAGAGCCGTGCGCCCGCGGAGGTCCGTGGCGATTCACGACCCAGCAGGGTAGTCTCCCGTCAGACCACAGCGATCGCGAAGAGTGGACCGCATGCCGAAGCTTCACGAGATCCGAGCGGACTACGACGCGGAGACCATCGTCATGTACCAGGCCTATGCGCCGGCGATCGCCGAGCCCGCGCTCGCTGCCCAGCGCTTTGTCGCTCCGTTTTCATTCGGTCGGATGACCTGGATCAAGCCGTCTTTCCTCTGGCTCATGCACCGCAGCAACTGGGGGCGAAAGGCCGGGCAGGAGCGGATCCTCGCCGTCCGCATCCGGCGAACAGGTTGGGAGCGGGCGCTCTCCCTCGCCGTCCTCACCTCACCGGAGGCGACGGTGTTTCGCTCGCCGGACGAGTGGAGCAAAGCGTTCGCTGGAGCCAAGGCGCACATTCAATGGGATACCGAGCGCAACCTCCGAGGTGGTCCGCTACCTTGCTATAGCATCCAGGTCGGCATCGGCCGCGATCTCATTCGCGAGTACGCAGAGACCTGGGTCGTCGCCATCGAGGATCGAACTCCCCTGGTCCGGAAGATGTACCAGCAGATGCAGGCCGGCCACGCGGACAGCGCGGCGAAGTTGCTGCCTCGCGAGAGGCCCTATGCCGTTGACGAGACAGTCGCCAGGCGGCTCCTCATCGACCCTTGACGAGGCACGCCGCCCAGCAGGGCAATGCAGCCGACGCGGGCGCGGCCTCGCTCCGGTCGGTCCGGAGCAGATGACGGAGGGGTACCGGCGGTTGACCTGATCCCGGTGAGCATTTCCGTGCGCCGCGGAAGTGGTTTGTCGGCGGCGCCTGGACGCCGCTCGCGGCCACGCAGGCCAACCCCTTCGCGTCAAAGAACAACGTCCTGGGCGCCGGCTGGTCGAACGACGGGATCCTTCGCCCGCTCGATCCGCCGCGCGGCACCGGATCCTCGTACGACAAAAGAGCGGAAAATCGGCTATATGTGGACGAGGAGAGCACGGCACATGAAGGATACGCCTACCTCGGACGGCTCGATGGCCGCGCGGGCAACGGGGCCGGAGGGCGCGCTGGCCGAGCGGATATTTTACCTGGCGCCGACCATCCTTGGTGTCCTCGATGTCAGGGACAGGCGGATCGTCGCCCGCAATCGCGCCTTCGTCCGCGCGCTCGGGATCGACGACCAGGAGACCCCGGAGCGCGCCTGGGAGACCCTCATCTCTCGCATCCCACCCGAGGATCTCGACGCGTCAGCGGCTCACGTCGAGCAGCTCGCGGCCTCACAGGACGGCGAGCCCCTCGAACGCGCGCTGCGCGCACGGTGCACCGGAGGCGTCGAGCGCGTCTTTGCCGTGCGCTGCGTGGTCCTCACGCGCGGCGACGACGGGGCGGTGCATCAGATCCTCGTCTCGGCGGAGGATATCACCGAGCAAAGACGCCGTGAGGTGGAGCTGCAGAAGAACGAGGCGCTGCTCCAGGCGTTCCTTGAGCACATGCCTGCCATGATGTTCGCCAAGGATCCCGATAGCAGGTATGTCGTGGCCAACGCTCAGCTCGAGCGGTTGATGGGGATGGAACCAGGGAGCATCGCTGGCAAGCGAGACCACGACATGTTGCCGGAGGACGTCGTGGCGAAGGTGAAGGCCGCGGACGACGCGGTGAGGAACACCGGTGTTGCGACGGTGTTCGAGGAGAGCGTCCCTCACGCTACAGAAGGGATGAAGCTGTTCCACTCCGTCAAGTTTCCCGTCCGGGGTCCCGGCATCCCGGAGGGCACGGTCGGGGGTGCGGCCATCGATATAACGGCCATCAAGCGGGCGGAGGCCGAACGCCAGGAGGCGCAGCTGGCGGTCATCGAGGCGCAACAGGCGACCATCCGGGAGCTCGCGACGCCGCTCTTGCCGATCGCCGAGGGGGTGATCGTCATGCCGCTCATCGGCACGCTCGATCCCGAGCGGGCGAGCCGGATCATCGAGGCGTTGCTCTCCGGGGTCGGCGCGCACCAGGCGACCATCGCCATCATCGACATCACGGGGGTGAGATCGGTCGACGCCCACGTGGCGGGGGTGCTCTTGCAAGCCGCTCGCGCGGTGAGGCTGCTCGGGGCGAGAGTCGTGCTCACGGGCATTCAGCCGGCCATCGCGCGGACGCTCATCGACCTCGGCGTGGAGTGGCAGGGCCTGGTGACAGAGGCCACGCTGCGCGGCGGCATCGATCACGCGCTGCGGGCCAGGAAGCGCAGAGCGGGCTCCATCCCAGGCTGAGCGGCCACCTCGCGGAGGCGGCGCGGCGCCCGCCGCAGCGACGCAACCAGAGAGATCCTCGCTCCGCAGATGGCCGACAACAACCGAGTCGACACTGGCCTCGACGTGGTCCCGGCGGACAAGGTGGACGCCTATCACGACTTCCTCGACTCGATCGGCGCGACTCAGTAGACCCTCTCCAGCGCGCCGGCGCCAGACGCTCCAGCTCGCCCTCAGCCGCCGGGATCCGGGATCAGCCCCCGCAGCCGCTTGATCCCGTGGTGGAAGTTGGCCTTGGCGCTGTCCTCGCTGCAGTCGGAGAGCGCCGCGATCTCCTGGAAGGACAGCTCGTGGAACAACCTGAGCTCGACGGCGAGCCGCTGCTTGGGGGGCAGCTCCGTGAGGCGGCGCGCCACCCTGGCCCAGACCTCGGCGGCGACGAGGCGGTTCGTCTCCAGCGCGTTCGTGAACGCGGGGAGCTCGTCGAGCTCCACCCCGGGCGCGGCGCTCCTCTGGCCCCGGAGGTGGTTCAGCGCAAGGTGCACGGCGATGCGATGGATCCACGTACGGAACGTCGACTCCCGCCGGAACGTCCCGAGCTTCTCCAGCGCCCGCAGCAGCGCGCGCTGGGTCACGTCCTCGGCGTCCTCCTCGCTCCGCACGTAGCGCCGCACCAGCCTCCGCAGCGAGTCGCGGTGCCGCAGCACGAGCTCGTCGAACGCAGCCCGGTCGCCGGCGAGGAAGCGGTCGAGGAGCGGCGCGTCCTCGTCGGCCGGGGCGCCCTCGTCGCCGGCAGGGGTGTCAGGGCCAGGGCTCATCGCGTGTCCTCCGGCCGCCGAGGATAACCGAGGTCCCCCGGGCCGCGTCGCGCGCGCACCTGCGCTAGCCACCGCACGAAAGCTCGAGGGTGCCGCTCCGGCCGCGGGAGCTGCTCCACGCCGCGCTGTCGCTGCCGTCGAACGCGATCGTGATCGTCACGCCCGAGAGCCCGCCGGCGTGCTCGACCGTGCCCCCCGCGGCCGGGCACTGCGCGGCGCAGCGCTCGAAGCCGCTCACCTCCGTGCTCCACGTGCGGGAGCCCGCGCGGGTGGACCAGGTCCCGTCGAGCGAGAAGCACGACCCCTCCGGATCCCAGCGCGCGGTGTAGCTGCCCTCGCGCTCGATCGAACGGCCGCGCGGCCCGACCGCGGCCCCCGAGGTCGTGATGCTGAGCGTCTTCGTGCTCCCGCTGACCGCGTAGACCGCCTCGGCCGCCAGCTCGAGCGTGGCCCCGCGGGCGCTCACGCCGTCGCCCTCGAGCGTCGCGTGCAGGCCGTCCGCCGCGACGCTGTAGCTCACCTGGACCGTGCCATCGATGCGCGCGATCCCGAACGGCCCCGTGCAGTCGTTCAGCGTGTAGGTGACGGTGGTCCCCTGCACCTCGGCCGCGGCGCATCCGGCGGGGTGGAAACGCGCGCCCGCCGCGCCCGCCGCGGCCTCGGCGGCCTCCTCGGGGCGCGTCGCCGCGCCGGCGGCGTCGGTCGAGGCGATGAGCAGCGCCGCCTCGACCTCGCCCGTGTCGAGCGAGTCGCTCGCCTCCTCGGCGATGGCGGCGTCGTCGTCGCGGTCCTGAGCGTCGCGGGCGAGACAGGCCGGGAAGGACAGCAGGGCGATGGCAGCGAGAACGATGGACCGGGGCATTGAGGATCTCCTCGAGCAAGCGGTGATGTGTCGAGCGAGCGATGTCGCGGCGCCCAGCGGGGTGGATCCCGCTGCCGCTGGGCCGTCGCGCGCACCGTTCACCTGCTCGGACACCCGAGGAGGCCCGAGGGGAAAATGGAATCGGCGCGCTGGTCGGTCGGGCGGCCGCGCGTGGTAGTCTCGGCGCGATGCCGCGAGCCGTCTGCGTCTCCTCGCGCCGCGCCAGCGGGCGCGCCGGTCGCGCCAGACGCGCCGGACGCCGGGGCGCGAGCGGGGTGCTCCTCGCGCTCGCCTGCCTGGGGGCCGCGGCGTCCCCGGCCCGGGCCGAGGAGTCCGCGCCGGTCGAGGCGCCGCCCCGACCGGGCGACGCGCGGGCGGCGGCGAGGGCCTTCGAGGAGGGAGAGCGGGCGTTCCGGGCCGGCGATTTCGCGCTCGCGGCCGCGGCCTTCGAGGCCGCGTACCGCGCGGCGCCCCATGTGTCACCCCTGTGGAACGCCGCCCGGTCCTGGCACCGCGCGGGAGAAGCGGTCCGCGCGGCCAACCTCTACGCGCGCTACCTCCGCGAGGCGCCGCCCGACGCCCCGGACCGCGACGCGGCCGGCGCGGCGCTCGGCCAGATCGCGCCGCGCCTCGGGAGGATCGACGTGTACGCGCCCGACGCGCGCGACGTGCGGGTGGACGATGTGCCGGTGGAGGGGGCCAGCGTCTACGTCAACCCGGGCAGCCACGTCGTCGCCGGCGAGGTCGACGCTCAGGTCCTCCGGCGCACCGAGGTGATCGGCGCGGGCGAGGTCCGCAGCGTCGCCCTCGTCGCGGCGACGCCCCGGGAGCCGGCGACCGCGCTCCAGGAGCCGCGGGCGCCCCGGCCGCAGGCGGCGGCGCCGGCCGCGCCGAGGGCAACGCCGGCCGCCGCCGCGCCCAGCGCCGCCGTGCCCCCCGCGAGCAGCCGCCTGATACCGGCAGCTGTGATCGTGGGCGCGGCGGCCACCGCGCTCGGCGCGGGCCTCACCGTCGCGTCGGGGCTCGACACGCTCGCGGCGCGGGACGCGTTCGACGCCGCGCCTACCGAGGAGAACCTCGTCGCGGGGCGCAGCAAGCAGCGGCGCACCAACGTGCTCCTCGGCGCCTCGATCGGCCTCGGCGTGCTCACCGGCGCCGCCGCGATCTGGCTGGTCGACTGGGGGACGCCCCCCGCCCCTCCTTCGCCGGCGCGGCCTGCCCTGGCCCTCTCCCTCGGACCCGCGCGGATCACCCTGGGAGGGGTGTTCTAGGTGGAGGCGCGCGAGGGGCTGCCGGCCCGCGGCCCGCAGGGGCCCGGCGCGGAGCGCGCAGCGCCCCGTGAGGGTCCCGTCGTGGGGGGCCATGACGTCATCCTGGAGATCGCCTCGGGCGGCATGGCGACCGCCTACCTCGCGCGGCGCGCCGGCGTGGCCGGCCTGGAGCGCCTGGTCGTGCTCAAGCGGGTCCACCGGCACCTCCTCGCCCAGCCCGAGGTGGTCGACATGCTCCGCGACGAGGCCCGGCTCGCCGCGCTCATCCGCCACCCGCACGTCGTCTCGGTCGAGGACGTGCTCGAGGCGGGCGGGGAGCTCTTGCTGGTGATGCCGTACGTCGAGGCGGTGCCGCTCGCCGCGCTGATCGAGGGCGCCGCGGGCGCGGGCGAGCGCCTGCCGCCCGCCGTCGCCTCGCGCGTCCTCGCCGACGTGCTCTCCGGGCTTCACGCGGCCCACGAGGCGCGCGATCTCCAGGGCCGGCCGCTCGACGTCGTCCACCGCGACGTCAGCCCGCGCAACGTGCTCGTGGGCGCGGACGGCCGCAGCCTGCTCATCGACTTCGGCATCGCGAAGGCCGCGCGCCGCGCCGCGGTCACCCGGAGCGGCGTGCTCAAGGGGACGTTCTCGTACATGGCCCCGGAGCAGCTCCGCGGCGCGCGGGACGTGGACCGGCGCGCGGACCTCTTCGCGGCGGGGGCGGTGCTGCACGAGGCGCTCACCGGCGCCACGCTCTTCGATGGGCAGGACGAGGCGAGCGTGCTGCTCGGCATCCTCGCCGACGACATCGAGGCGCCCTCCGCGCGCGCGCCGGGCGTGCCGCCCGAGCTCGATGGCGTCGTGCTGCGCGCCCTCGCCCGGGATCGGGACGAGCGGTTCCCCACGGCGGCGGACTTTCTGGAGGCCCTCGAGCGAGCGCTGCCGCCCGCGCCGGCCCGGGAGGTGGCCGCCCTGGTCGAGCGCCACGGCGGCGCGGCGCTCGCGGCGCGGCGCGAGGCGGTGCGGGCCTGGCTGGAGCAGGCGGAGGCGGCGAACGCGCATGCCGCCCCCACAGCGGGGCAGGCGACGGCGGTGACGGCGGCGCAGGCGACGGCGGTGACGGCGGCGCAGGCGACGGCGGTGACGGCGGCGCAGGCGACGGCGGTGACGGCGGCGCAGGCGACGGCGGTGACGGCGGCGCAGGCAACCATGGCGCCGCGACGCCGCGCCGCGCTGGTGGCGCTCGGGGTGCTCGCCCCGGCGGCGATCGCGGGCGCCCTCGCGCTCGCCGCCCGCGGCGACGAGGCCACGCCGTCCGTCGAGGCCATGCCGTCCGTCGAGGCCACGCCGTCCGTCGAGGCCCCGTCCATCGCGAGGGCCGACGCCCCCATCGCGAGGGCCGACGCCCCCGCCGCGAAGGCCGACGCCCCTGCGCCGCCGGGGGCCGCGTCGCCGTCGCCCGCGGCGGTCGAGCTGCGCCTCGCGGCCGAGGCGCCGATCGCCGACGTGCGTGCCCCTGGCCTGCTGCGCGTCGACCGGCAGGGGCGCGCCGCGCGGGTCGAGGTAGCGCCCTGGTCCGGCACGCTCCTCGTGGAGGTCGCGCTGGAGGGCGGCGGCGCCGCGATCGCCCGCTTCGAGCAGGACGGCCCGCGCGAGGCCCGCCTCCGACCCGCGCCCACCTCGCGTCCACAGCGCCGCCCCGAGCTCCACGCCAACCCCTACCGATGAACGCACAGCGCCGCGCCCGCCTCGCCCGCCTCACCGTCGCCGCCGCGCTCCTCGGCGCCGCCCCCGCGGCGTCGATCGCCGCCGGGTGCACGGTCTTCGACGGCCTCACCGCCGCGCCCGCGCCGGGCGACGACGCGGGCACGCACGGCGAGGCCTACCTCGAGCTCGCCGACGCGGTGCGCGCGTGCAGCCTGGTCTTCCGCTGCGAGACCCTCGCCCTGAGCGTCGCGACGTCCATCGGCGTGCCCGCGGACGAGGCGAGCTTCTCGCGCTGCGTCTCCTGGCTCGCCGGGCCGATCCCGGAGGACCGCGTCGGCTTCGAGGTGCAGCGGTCCCTGCTCGCCTGCGTCGCCGCCGCGACGAGCTGCGAGGCGGCGCTCGCGTGCGCCTTCCTCGAGCCGGTCCTGCCCGCCGACCCCCGGTGCGCGCCCGCGGCGGACGACGCCTGCGCGGACGGGGAGGCCCGTCGCTGCGCCGACCATTACCTCGAGCGCTGCGCGTCCCCGCGCTTCAGCCCGGGCAGCGTGTGCCGGGTCGGCGCCGGCGGCCACGCGCGCTGCGCCCTCGCCGCCTGCCTGCCGGCCACGAGCGGCCCGGCCCGCTGCAACGGGAACACGCTCATCCTCTGCGAGCAGAACAGCCGCCTCCGCGTCGCCATGGACTGCACGACCCTCGGCCTGAGCTGCGCCGAGGGCGCGCAGGGCGTGAGCGCGATCTGCGGCGCGAACGGCGCGATCCTGCCCTGCGACGACCCGGGGGGCGTGGCGTGCTCTCCCGACGGCGCCCGGGCGCGGATCTGCACGGGCGCGGTCGCCTCGGAGATCGACTGCGGGGCGCTCGGGGGCGCGTGCGTCGCCGAGGGCGGCGGTGCCCGCTGCGCGCGCCCGTCGGACGCGTGCGCGCCGTCGGACGAGGGCGTCGACGCGTGCGAGGGCACCGTCCTCTCGCTGTGCGTGGCCGGCCAGCGCGCCGCGTTCGACTGCGCCTCCGCCGGCCTCGGCTGCCTGCCGGGCGACGGCGCCGGGCGCAGCGGGCACTGCGGCTGAGCGCGCTGGTCAAAAGGGCGCGGGCAGCTCGGTCACGATCCGGGGCGTGCCCATGGGCTCCGCTCGCCGCGGCAGCTCGCACCCGGGCGCGCCCGATGTGTCAAGCCTCGGGCATATCCGCCGGCCCGAGCGGCAACGTCACCGTGAAAGCCGCGCCCTCGCCCGGCACGCTGCGGACGGTGATCGTCCCGCCAAACGCCTCCACGACGGCACGGACGATGTGGAGGCCGAGCCCGAGGCCGCCATAGCTGCGCACCGATACCGCCCGCTCGAAGCGCCCGAAGATGCGCTCCTGGTCGTCGGCCCGGATGCCGATGCCCTGGTCCTTCACGGTGAGGATCGCGGACCCTTCGCGCACGCAAACCTCGATGTGGATGGGCTTTCCAGGGCCGTATTTCAGCGCATTCGAGAGCAGGTTGTCCACGATCTGCTCGACGCGGAGCCTGTCCCAGTTGCCCACCGCCGAGGGAGGGGCGTCGATGACAAGGGGCGAGCGCACGCGCGCGGCGTCGGGCCCGAAGCGCTGGCACACGTCGCGCACGACCTCGACGAGATCCACCTCCTCCCGCTCGATGCTGAGCTTCCCCGCCTGGATCCGCGTCGCGTCGAGGAGGTCCGTCGTGAGATCGGTCAGGCGCTTGAATTGCCGTTTGGCCACGTCGAGGGCGCTCTTGACCGTGTCGACGTAAGCCGAATCCGGCTGCCGCGCGGTAGCGCGCTCGAGCGCCTCGATCCGCAGGAGCAGCGGCGTGAGGGGCGTCTTGAGCTCGTGGGAGGCGATCGAGAGGAAATCGTCGCGGACCCGCACCGCGTCGCGCAGGAGGACAACAAGGCGCGCATTCTCGTAGAGCGGCCAGGTGATGTCCGCGACCTCCCGAAGGAGCGCCACCTCGTCCTCCGACCATCGATGCGGCGTGCCCGTGCACGCATAAAGATAAGCGACCCAGGAGCCGTTGCGGAAGAGCGGCGCCATGAGCGCGGCCGCGACGCCGTACTTCGAATGGAATCGCTCATAATCGGCGCACGTGCGCGGATCGGTGCGCGTGTCGTCGACGACGATGACGTGCCCCTCCCGCACCTCGTCGAGCGTCCGGCCCCAGACGTCGAGGGGAAAACGCCAGATCCCCTGAGGTGGCCTGCCGTGCTCGTAGCCGGGGAGGTGCACGACCTCGCGGGCGGCATGATCCACCAGCACGAGCCCCGCGCCTTCCGCGCCGAGCCGCTCGCCGAGGCGCGAGACCGCGAGCTCCGCGAGCGCCTCCGGATCTTGGTGACGCAAGAGCTCGGCTTGAAGGGCGAGCAAGAACTCCCGGCGCTTCTCGAAGCGCCTCTTTTCGGTGATGTCCGTGGAGATCCCCGCCAGGAGGGGGCTCCCGTCGGGCCCGGGGAGCGGGAATTTGAAGGAGAGGAACGTGTGGCAGCCGTCGGGCAGGACGATGTCCTCTTCGGCTTCCAGCGGGACGCCCCGCTCGCGCACGATAGCGTCGTGGGCGTGGAGGACGGCGACCGTCTCGCGCGGCAAGAGCTCGCGATCGGAGGCGCCGATCAGCGCTTCCCGGGGCTTGCCGTACGCCGCTTCGGCGCGCCGATTGACGAGGAGCAGGCGGCCCTCCGCGTCCTTGATGTAAATGGCCGCGGGCGCGTGGTCGAGGATCGCCTGGAGCTGCGCCTGGTGCTGCCGCAGCGCCTCGACGAGCGTCCGGGCCCGGTCGCGCTCGGCGGTCACCTGCGCCCGCGCGGCCGAAAGGACGGCGCGTTCCGCGCGCTCTTCCTCGATGCGCGCCACGACCCCCGCGGCCAGGAAGGCGATCACGTTGGACGCGACGAGCGTGAGGAGCACGAAGACGGAGAAGGAAAACGCGAGGCTGTAAAGCCCCGCATGGATCCCGACGCGCAGGACCACGGCCAGTCCGAGCGGCAAGAACGTGGCCACGAGGAGCCGGCGAAGGAGCACGCCGCTCGATTCGCCGCGCAGGAGCGCCGCCATGACGCCCCGCTCGGGCGTGAGGGCGATCGCGGCCAGGGCGACGAGCAGCACCGAGACGGCGGTGGGAACGCCCATGCCGATCAAGCGCGTCATGCCGAAGAGCACGTGGACGCCATAGAGGTGCCCCACGAGCGCCACGAGAGCGAACAATCCCCCGGCGGTCGCGAGGGGCTGCGTCCACGCGCGCGCGCGCGGCGATCGCCGGGAAGCCGTGAGCAAGGCGACCGCCGTCAAGCTTGCCGCCACGGCCGTGTGCGGCGACGTCCTGCCGGCGAGCGGGTCGTTCGCGAGGCGACGGACCTCGTCCCGGAAGAGCAGGTCGTCGACGAGGACGATCCCTGTCGCGTATTCGCCGAGGATGACGAGGATCAGGCCGAGCGACGCGGCTGCGAGCGCGAAGGACGCGTACGCCCACCCAGCGCCCTCGTGCCGCTGATCCACGCTCGCGGCGAGCACCGCGAACCCCTGGAGGAGGAGCATCACGGCGGTCATGGGCATCGTCGGTGGAGAACCCGTCATCCAGACGCGCAGGACATCGACGTCGAGCGCCCAGCCCGCGAGCGCGGAGGCGGCCACGAGCACGACGACGACGCCGAGGACGAGAACGAGGACGAGCGGGAGACGCGCGACAGAACGGCAAATGGAAGCGGGGTCCGTCGCGGTTTCCGCGAAGCCGGGTACGTCCGGCTGTCGAGCTCGGCAGGACTCGCATGCCATCTCGTACAATTTACAAACTCAATGCCAGATGTCAGGGAGCTTGCAGTTCGTCGCGCTGGGGCCTTGGGTCCAGCGCGTCCGGCGGGGAGCACGAAGCTCGGTTCGAGTGGCCCGCGCCTCCGCCGCCCTCGGCTGCCAGCGGGTGACGGCGCCGGGCGGAGCGGGCACTGCGGCTGAGCGCGCCAGTCACCTGGGCGCGGGCAGCTCGGTCACGATGCGGGGCGTGCTCATGCACATCTCGTCGGTGGTCTTCTCGCCCCAGCCGACATCCTCGCTGATCGCCGGCAGCCCGACGCGCATCCGGTGCTCGGGCGAGTTATCGTACGTGCAATCCATCGTGATCGTGTCCTCGGGGCCGATCGGGATGGGGGTCTGGTAGAGGTACTCTCCCTGCCAGTGGAAGTCCCAGTCCAGGTCGAGGAGCACGGTCTCGCCCGGCAGCCCCTTGTTGAGGGTGAGGCGGTGATTCCGCAGGAGGTAGTGCCCGTGCGCCGCGGCGCCGACGGCGTAGACCTCACGGCCGAGCGCGGCGGGCACCTTCATCTCGACCGAGACCGTCGTGCTCGCGCTGTTGGCGGGGATATCGATGTCCCGGGTGCGGAGGAGGAGGCCACGGAGCTTCACGAGCGAGGCCTCCTCCTCGGGCCGGGCGAAGTAGAGCTCCATCGCGGTCCGGTCCGGCTCGAAGCCGTTCGCCGTGTTGTAGTGCATGCTCATCACGGCCACGGTCCTCGCCGGGACGTCCACCGCCGTTCCGGGGTACATCAGCCGTCCCACGTTGCCGGGCGTCCAGCTCCCGAGGCTGCCCACCGGGAGCGCGTCCAGCCCCTCCGGGACCGCGCCCCCGAAGCAAGGCCACCCGGGCTCCTCGGTCTCCGCGTCGAGCGCCTGCAGCGCCGGCAGGACGGTGTCCCGGTAAAGGCTCGTCACCACGTGGTGGACGATCCTGGCGTTGCCCGGCAGCACCCGGAAGCCGATCAGCTTGCGCGGCTCGGCGAGGCCGAGGTCCACCACGAAGCAGCGGTAATCGTCGGACCGGTCCGGATCGGGCCTGTAGTCCGCGCCCGTGTCGATGACGAGATCGGGGTCCTCGAGCGGGAACGCCGCGGGGTCGATGCCGTCGGGCTGGTCCGCCGGGTCGCCGAGCGGCGCGCCGGCGTCGGCCCAGCGCTCGAGGGTGTCGAGCTGCTCGGGCGTGAGCGTGCGCGCGTCGCGGAGCGCGGGCGAGAGCCCGGTCGGCGGCCAGGGGGGCATCGACCCGCTCCGGGTCACGTCGCGGATCCGGTCTGCCACGGACGCGACCGTCGCCGGCTCCTCCAGCGAGAAGGGCGCGATGCCGCCCGCGGCGTGGCAGCCCACGCACGTCTGCCGGACGATGGGATAGACATCCCGGTAATACGTGGGCTCGCCCGTCTCTCTCGGGGTCTCGCCGGGCGCCGGCGCGTCCCCTCCCCCGCAGCCCGCGAGCGCCGCCGCCGCCACCACGACGCGCCACCACCCACTCCTCCAGAACACCATCTCCATGTGCGACCTCCATCAGCTCTCGGACGCTCGGACACGGGAGTGCGCCCGGAGGTAAAATCCTCTCCGCCCGCAGTCCGGTCGCGTGAGCGGCGGTCACCGCGCTCTCGCGCACCGGACGCCGATGTCCTCCCAGACGACGTTCTCGAGCGCACATCACGCTCGTCCTCACCAGATGACCGCACCTGCTGGGACACCCATGGACGGTCGGCCCTTCCTCCCGAGGGATGTTTGACACGGCAGGTCAGCGGCAAGGTACGCTGCTCATCCACGAGGCGCGGGAGCCGTACGCGGCGTCCGTCGGGCCAGCGCATGGCTCGCGGCCGTCGCACCGGAGGGTGTCGACCGGCGAGCCGCGCGCACAGGGTGATCGAGCAGGCGGAGTGATCAGAACTGGACCGAGAGCACTCCTCCGGGCTTGGCGGTGAGCGTCAAGCACTCTCCCCAGTTCGAGAAGAAGGATTTTTGCGCGTACACGGTGCCGTTGGTCCGCTTGGCGGTGCAATTCCAGTTGCACGCGTTGAGGCCGATGCTGTCATTGTGATAAGCGGTCCACGCATAGACCTCGCTCCCCCCGCTGGCGACCGCCGTTGTCGGCATGGTGATCGGAGACGGGAGGCCGGCGGGCGAGGGACAGGTGCAGCTGAAGTTCAGCGCGGCGCTGGACGTGTTCGTGAGGGTCCACTCCGTCGGGTAGCCGCAGTAGAAATCGGACGATGCGGAGATCGGCTCCTCCACCTCGGCGACATCTTCGGGCTCCTCTTCACCGCTCGGGGCGGCGCATGCCATGAACATGAGTCCGGACAGTGAAGCAACCATGACCGCTGCGATCTCTCTCATCGCTCTGATGCGCATAAGTAGTCCTTTCTGTATCTTGGCCTCGAGACGCCGGTCAGCGTGACATGTAAGCGCACATACCACGCTCGGTTCACGCTCGCAAGGAAGGATCATGCGTGGAATTGCGTCGCTATGCCCAGCAGTTTGAAAAATCGAGTCTGCATGAACTCTTTTGAGATAGGCCATCGCATGATGTCGTCTCACGCGTCCCCCGCGGCCATGGTCCCGCGCTCTCCACCGGTGGGGCGTGGACTTTCCCGGCGGCCCCTGATAGGCATCTCCCGTGACCGCGCCTCTCACGGCGTGAGGAGCATCCCTCCCATCGGTTCGAGGTTGCGGGTCGCGAGCAGGGAAGAGCAAGACGAGGCGCGCGCAGGCGCAGAGGAGTCGAGATCATGCAGCTCTCTGGGAACACGGTCCTGATCACAGGAGGATCTTCGGGCATCGGGCTGGCGCTGACGGAGCGCTTCCTCGCCGCCGGCAACCGCGTGATCATCACCGGCCGGCGCGAGGGCCTCCTCGAGGACGTCCGGCGTCGCTTCCCGGCCGTCATCACGCAGGTGAGCGACAGCGGCAGCGCGGCGGACCGCGCCCAGCTCGTGGCCGAGCTCACGCAGCGGTTCCCCGACCTCAACGTCGTCATCAACAACGCCGGGATCCAGCGGAAGGTTGACCTCCTGCGCAGCGAGCCGTGGGACGACACGCGCCAGGAGATCGCCATCAACCTCGAAGGGCCGATCCACATGGCGTCGCTGCTCTTGCCCCACCTGCTCAAGCAGGCGCGGCCCGTGCTCATCAACGTCAGCTCGGGCCTCGCTTTCGTTCCGCTGACGGCGGCGCCCGTGTACTCGGCGACGAAGGCAGCGCTGCATTCGTTCACGCTGTCCTTGCGGCATCAGCTCCGCAAGACGCCGGTGACCGTCGTCGAGATCATCCCGCCGGCCGTCCGCTCCAACCTGGGCGGGGCGCACGACTTCGGCGTACCGACGGGCGAGTACGCCGACTCCGTCATGCAGCAGCTCGGCGAAGGCCGCCTCGAGGTCACCTACCAGTTCTCGGCGAGATCCAGCCAGGCGTCGCGGGCCGAAGCAGACGAGATGTTCAAGCAGCTCAACGGAGCGGACTGAAGGTCGGGCCGGAGTCGGCGCAGAGCCGCCTCGCTGCGTGAGCGCCGCACGAAGCGCCGTCGTCCCCGTGACCTGCCCGCAGGGGGCACGCTGGTTCTTTGTGTGGCTGCAGCGTGGTACAAGTGGACAAGGTAGCGCAGCCGAGGGACGGGGGAGCAGGGAGAGCCGGGTGATGGTTCGCGGTAGCCGGGACAGTGACGTCGAGTCGCCGAAGCAATGGGGCGGGAAGGCGAGCGGCTCGTTACAGGATGATGGCGCGGGCGGACAACAGGCCACGGAAGAAAATGCCGGCAGCCCGACGCGCGATGCGAGCCGCCTCGCGGCGCCATCCCTCCGCGGAGCAGGTACCCATGGAACGCCCCGTGCATGTACCGTGGGCGTCATCACCCCCTATTTTGATGGCTCGTTCTGGAACCCGGTCCTGAAGGGCATCCACGACACGGCGCAACAGCACGGTTGTCGGACGCTCGTGATGCGCGGCACCCCCGCCTCGCTCCAGGCCCCCTCGCTCGCCAGGGAACAGGTGGATGGGTGGATCCTCGTGATCGCGGTGCAAGGCATCGAGCGACTCGCTCGCGAGCGGGTCCCGCTCGTCGTCGTCGGCACCCATGTCCACGAGGGCAACTGCCCGTCCGTGATTCCCGACAATCACAGCGGAATCCGGAGCGCGGTGCGCCATCTGATCGAGCACGGGCACCGGCGCATCGCGTTCGTCGGCTGCTTTCATGAGTCCGATGTGCGCGAGCGCTTCGAAGGCTACAGGGACACGCTCGCCGAGGCGGGGATACCTTTCGATCCCGAGCTGGTCATCCGGAGCGACGACAGCTGGTATACCGGAGGCCAGAACGCCGCTCCGCAGCTCCTCGCGCAGCGGCATGCGTGCACGGCGGCGGTCTTCGGGACGGACAAGAATGTGATCGGGATGATGCCCTTGTTGAAGGCGGCGGGCGTCCGTATCCCCGAGGACCTGGCGATCGTCGGATTCGACGATATGCCGGAGGCGCAAGCAGCCGACCCGCCGCTGACCACCGTGCGCCAGCGGTTCGAGATGATGGGGAGCGCCGCGTGCGATCTCGTCCTCTCGATCCTCGCCGGCGAGACCGCCCCGCCCCAGCTCGTGCTCACGCAGAACACCTTGATCCAGAGGACGTCGTGCGGGTGCGACGTGATCCGGAGCGCCCTCGACCAGGACGCGGCGCCCGGGGAGGACGCCGGCGGCGACCTGGACCGGCGCATGGTCGAGCTGCTCCTCGCGCCCCGGCGCCTCGCGCCCAGCACGTCGCCAGCCGCTGTATGGCCAGGGGTCGCCGTGGTGCTCGACGGGTACTCCGCGGCGATCGAGGGCGCCGCGCTCCCTCCGGCGAAGGAGCTGGAGCGCGCTTACCAGCAGGCCGTCGGCATCGCGCCCGATATGGGCACCTTGATGGCGCTCGTCCGCCTGCTCCGCCGGTCCCACGAGCGGCTGGGTGGCGATGCGGCGTCCGCGCAGCGGGTCGAAGCATTCCTGGACAGCGCGCGCCTCGCGATCGCTCGGGCCCGGCTCAACGTCGAGGCGGACTCGGTGGCGCAGCTCGGGAGGCTCGTGAGGTCCAATTACGAGGTGGGCCTCGCGCTGCTCAGCGGCACCCAGCAGGAGTCCCTCTCGCTCTCCTGGCTCGCGAAGACCACCGCGCTCTGGGGCTGCTTTGCGCTCCAGGAGGACGCGACGACGCTCGTCGTCGCCGGCGCCTACAGCCGCGATGGCACCGCGACGCCCCCGATCGGCAGCCGCTATCCGCTGGAGGCGTTTCCGCCTGCGGATCTGCTGCCGCCCTCGGCCGCGAGCGGTGCGGACATGATGCTCCTCCTGCCGATCCGCACCGCCCGGCGCGAGTGGGGTATCCTGGCGCTCGTCGGGCCGACCCTCCGCGAGCTGACCGGCGACGAGGGCACGGTAGGGGTCTGGGCGTCGCTGCTCGCCGCGGCCCTCGAGCGCAACGAGCTCGTCCAGTCGCTCTCGGCGAAGCACGCGGAGCTGCAGGACGCCTACGCCATCGAGCGCGCGCTCTCCGACACCGTGCGCGAGCTCGGCTGTCCGCTCATCCCGCTCCTTCCCGGCGTGCTGCTCGTGCCGCTGGTCGGCGCGATCGACAGGGGCCGCGCCCTCCAGGTGCTCACGGCCGTGACCGAGGGGGTGGGCCGGCATGCGGCGCGCTTCGTGCTGCTCGACATCACCGGCGTGCCGGCCGTGGACGCCCAGGTCGCCCACGCGCTGGGCCAGACAAGCCGCGCTGTCGCCCTGCTCGGCGCGCGCGTCATCCTGGTCGGCGTGCGCCCCGAGATCGCCATGAGCCTCGTGGGCGTGGAGCTCGGTGAGCTGTCCACGTACTCGTCGTTGGCGGGAGTCCTTCAGGAGCTGACGACAGGAAGCCTCCGCCCCGCGGGCGCGAGGCGCCGCTCAACGCGCATCGCCTGATCGCAGGCGGCGCTCGCGACCAGCCAGCAACCAACAACCCATCGCCACCACGCCCGGTGCTCTCATGCCGACCGAGCTCGGCAACTCGCATGCCAGCGCGAGAGAAGGCAAGGATTGCCTCGCGAGGAGCGGGGCACCCATGACGTCCGATCATGGCCGCTGACCACGTCATCCGCGACTCGGCTTGATCTTCCTTCGCCCGCCGGCTTGCTGAACCGGCTCCTCGGCGTCCGCGCCCCTGCCTTTGCGCGCCGCCCGGGGCGCCGGCTCGACCGTGGCCAGCGCGCCGCACGCGAGGTCGGGCAGGGTCGCCTTCATCCACGCGGGGTCCACGGCGCCGGGCGCGGAGAGATACAGGCGGCAGGCCTGGTGCGCCGGGCCGAGCAGCACGACGTCGAGCATCACCTCGGACGAGCGCGCCCCGGAGAAGACGCCGAGCTCCGTCAGGTGCGCCGTCACCTCCGCCTTGAGCCGCGCCTTCACGTCCCGCAGCGCGGCGCGGTGGTGCCCGTCCAGCTCCAGCGCGAGCGCCTGGTACATGAAGCGCGCCTCGGCCTCGTGCTCGAACACCCAGGTCAAGTACGCCTCCACCAGCGCCCGCACCGCCGTGCGCGCCGTCCTGGCGGCGAGCACGCGCGCTGTCACGTACCCCAAAAGCCGCTCGAAGGTCCGCTCCAGCAGCGCCGCCACCAGCGCCGGGAAGTCCTCGAACAGGTGGTACACGCTCGAAGGGCTCGCCCCCGCCTCCTTGCGGACGTCCTCGATGCCTGTGCGCAGAAGGCCCCGCTGCTCGAAGCAGCGGAGCGCCGCGTCGAGCAGCGCCTCACGGCGCGCCACGCCGTTCTGTCGAGCCACGGCCATGGCCCCTCCCCTACCCCAGCCGCGCGCAGCTGACCAGCCAGTCAAAATGGAAGATTCTTCCAATTTGTTCCTGGAAGCTCCTTCCACTTCGGCTACCCTCCACTCGAAAGCGAGGTGTCGCATGAAGCTGGGACTGGAGAAGAGAGCCGCGCTGGTGACCGGCGGCTCGCAGGGGATCGGCAGGGAGGTGGCGTTGCAGCTCGCGGCCGAGGGGGCCCGCGTGGCGCTCACCTACCGGAGCGAGCGTGAGAAGGCCGCGGAGGTCGTCCGGGAGATCGAGCGGCAAGGCGGCGAGGCGCTCGCGCTGGAGCTCGACCTCGGGTCGCTCGAGTCGATCAAGGCGGCTGTCGCGGCCGCACTGGCCCGCTTCGGGCAGCTCGATGTCCTCGTCAACAACGCGGTCCGCTGGAGCGAGCGGCTGCCCTGGGAGGCGCCGCGCTTCGAGGATATCCCGCTCGGCGAGTGGCAGGGCACCCTCCACGACAACATCGACGGCGCCTTCGCCGCCATCCAGGCCGCGGTGCCCTCCATGCGCGCCCGCGGCTGGGGCCGGATCGTCAACATCTCCTCGGGCGTGGCGCTCGACGGCGTTGTGGGCGCTGGTCCCTACGCCGCCGCCAAGTCGGCGCTCCACGGGCTCACCGCGGTGCTCGCGCGCGAGCTCGGGCCGCACGGGATCTTGACCAACGTGGTGGTCCCGGGCTTGACCGTGACCGACAAGATGAGCGCGGTGATATCGCCGGAGGTGATGGCGCAGCGCGGGAAGGCGTATCCCGTGGGGCGGCTATTGCGGCCCGAGGAGGTGGCGCCGACCATCGTCTTCCTGTGCTCGGCGGCGAACACCGCTGTCACCGGGGAGATCATCCGCGCGAGCGGCGGCCGGCCGATGTGATGGGGGGACAGGCGCGCGTCGTTCGCGATCAGGAGAGCTGGGATGACGGCTGAACGTCGAGGTCACGCGCGACAGCTCGCGGGCGAACGCCTCGCCGATGCCCATCGAGGCGCCCGTGACCAACACCGTCTTGCCCTTGAAATCAAAAGCCTTCATGCGTGCAAGGATGGGTTCCGGCGCGCTTGTCGACAACGGGTATCGGCGGTAAGCCGATTTCCAGGAATGCAAAGCGCCGATCTGGCCTGGTTCGGCGGGGCTGCGCGCGCGGCGTGAACCGCCGTGCCTGAGCCGCGAGGCGGCGTGGCAGGCTCAGGCTCCCCCACCGAGCTCGATGAAGCCAGCGGGGGGCCTGCGGGTGCTCCGGGGCCTCCAGGGTCGTGCGCCGGGCGGCTCGGTCCGGATCGCTAAGGGGCCTGCGTCGCCCCGGCGATGATGTCCTTGACCGCCAGCAGCATCTCGCTCGTCTCGGCGTGCTGCGCCCCCTCGGCGAAGTACGCCTGGAGCTTCTCCGATCCTGGCCGGATCTGGCCGCTCTCCTCGCGAACCACGACGCGGAAGATGGGCCGCTCGGCGGTGCCCGCGAGGTCGACGCTCCCGTCGGTGGGCAGCGCGTCGCTCCGGTAGATCGCGATCCGCTCGTCCCGGAACAGCTCACGAAGGCTCGAGAGCTGCTCGGCGCTGAGCTGGCCGCGGAGCGGCGTCTGCCCCTTGTGCCCCTCGTACGTGCCGCTCAGCTCGATCCAGAGGACGGTCTCCTCGCCCGCCCCGCGGTTCGCCTCGAGCTGCGCCCAGGGCGCCGGCGGGATATCGGAGCCGGGGTGACCAGCGCACCCCGTGGCGCACAGCGAGCCCCACAGGAGGCTGGCGAACGCCGCCCGCCTAGCAAGTGATGATCTTGCTGCCATTGCTCGTGATGTTGAAGCAGGGGTCGACGTCGAACATCGTGTTCAAGATCCGGTTCGCTTCGTCCCTCGCGAAGGCCTTCATCGTCGACGAGCTGTGCTGCGCGTCGGCCTCGTAGGCGTACCACCACAGCCAGAGGACCTGGTAGCCGTTCGCGCCTTTCCCGCTGGGCGACCCGACCCCCGAGCACCCATCCGTGTACCTCTCGTCGCACGACTCGCTATTCGCAGGGCACTTGTTGCTGCCATCGTTGCCGCTGTGGCCGCACCAGTCCGCGTGGCGCGCCTCGTGTAGCAGGGTCCCGGCGCGCTCCACGACGTTCTCGTTGTAGAAGAACGGGATATACAGGTTCGTGTAGTTGTCGACGAATACTCCCCAGGTCGTGGACGCTCGCGCCGTCCCGTCCCCGCATCGCCCGTTCAGCTCATCGAACTCACGAATGGTGTAGTTGCCGCCCCAGCGCAGGATGTTGCCGCCGAAATCGTTCGTCTGGTGCGGCTCGTTCGGCGACGCGTAGTTGACGAGCTGGATCGCCTGGAACGTGCGCGCCAGCGGCCTCCTCCGGTCGCACGCGGCCTCCCAGCCGAAGCCGTCGTCCCAGTCCCCTTTGTCGAAGTCGTACGCATCCCAGAAGAAGTCGATCCACGGCTGCGTGCACCAGAAGCTCTGCATCACCCCGGGGTCGGTCCCCCTGACCGTATCGCAGGTGTCCGCGCGGGCCTCCGAGGCGAGGCCGAGGAGCAAGCAAGACGCAAGAACGGCGCTGGTCGTGATCTTCATGGTCAATCTCCTCATCGCGTGATAGCCGGCGTGTCGGTCCGAGGCGTCACCCTGAACTCCCGGGACCCTGGCTTCTCCGGCTGCGCCTCTCGGCCGGCGTTCGGGTTGTAATCCTTGGTATCAGCGACGTCCTCCGCGAGCGCCCTCCGCGCGTCGATCAGCCGGATGCCCCCGACGTCGATCCCGAGCGCGTAGAGGCTCGCTGCCGCCGGGTTGCGCAGGAGGCCGCCGGCGGCGTGGATGGCGCGAAGCTCGGCCGCGGCGTGGAGCCGCTCGAGCCCGGCGATCGCGCGCAGGCAGACGCGGTACTCGTCCGCGAAGAGGTGCTCATCCTTGAGGGGGTCGGGGAGCGGGATCGTGGCTATCGCGTTCAGCGGATCGATGGCCTCGCGGAAGCCGAGGAGGCCCAGGAGGTGAGCGGCCCGCCAGCGCATCTCGCCAGGCCTCGCCGATTCGGTGGGATCCGGCGGAGCCGACACCGACCACTCCTTGTAGACGTCCACCACCACGGGGACGACCGCCGGACCGATCGCCACGAGCTCCCGGAGCGCCCGCTCGAATTCGGCGTCATTTCCGAACTCCCCCATCAGCGAAAGCTGCCTGTTCGCCATCGCGAGGATGCACTCCCTGGTGCATTCGATGGCTTGTGAATCGACCGCCGTGTCCTCGGGCGCGTCCTTCTCGGCGGGCGCGGCGCAGCCCGCGGACAGGGCAATGCAGACGAGTATCATCGAATTTCGGATCGAGACCGACGACATGCTTCACCTCGGATTCGGTTTGTACGAGGGCGATCGTCGCCCCCTCGACGGCACGCGCGACCGCAGCGCCTCCGCGCCGGCTGGCCCGCGCGCTGGCTTCGCGCGAGTGAGAAGTGATGCTGGCAGGCGCTCTTCCCACCCCTAGATGTCGTCGATGACAACCGATCGACCGACCGCGCCTGCCCGGGTCGCAACAGCGTGCAACCCTCGGGCCGCGCCCTGCGAGCACGGCGGGTCGGCTGGGCGGGGCGGCGCCGGGGGGCCGCGGCCTGGACCGCATGCCCTGCAATTCAAGGAGATCGCTCGCTGAGCGAGCGCCGCCATCGAACATGCCCGGACGTCTGCTGGAATGCTCCGGGCGCCGGTCGGGGGGCGTGGCCTGGAGGTCGCAGCCTCCATGTGGAGGCTCGCCCCTCCAGAATACCGCGCGCTCCCCCCGGGAGGAGCCGCCCGCGCGCCGCCGCGAACGCCTCGGTCAGCTCGGGCCGGCGATGGCACGCGAGCGACGCCTGGCTCCTCGGAAGCGGAGCCGGAGCGATTGCCGTCGCCGTCGCGGGCTGGCCATCCCCTGGGGCCGAATCGTCCGCCGGTGGCGCTCACCTCTGCCGGAGCGAGCGTGAGGAGGCCGCCCAGGTCGTCCCGGAGATCGGCTAACCTCGCCGCCATGACGAACAGAGCCCGCCGGATCCTCCTCCCCCTCTTCCTGCTCTGGAGGAGCGCCGCCTGCGGCGGCACCCACGAGACCCCGAGCGCGCCGACGCCTCCGCCGGCGCCGCCTGCGCCGGCGCCCCGCGCAGAGGCGCCCCGGCCGGAGCCCGAGAAGGACCCATTCCAGGAGGTCCGCGGCTACCTCCTGCGCCTCGTGACGGAGAAGAAGATCGCCGGCGCCGTGGCGATGGTCTCCCAGGAAGGCAAGGTCCTGTACCTCGACGCGCTGGGCATGCAGGACGTGGAGGCTGCCAGGCCGATGAGCGAGGAGACCATCTTCCGGATCTGCTCCATGACCAAGCCCATCACCAGCGTGGCGGTGATGATGCTCGTCGAGGAGGGGAAGATCGCCCTCTCGGACCCGCTCTCCAGGTTCGTGCCGGAGTTCAAGAAGGTCGACGTGGCCACGCCCGACCCGGCGAAGCAGGGCGCTTACAAGCGGGAGAAGGCCCGGCGCGAGATCACCATCCACGATCTGCTCACGCACAGGTCGGGCCTCACGTATGGCTTCCTGGAGAATACCTATTTCAGGAAGCTCTACAGGGACGCGGGCATCTCCGATGGCCTGACGGAGACCCGGGGGACGATCGCCGACCAGGCGAAGAAGCTCGCGTCGTTGCCGCTCATGCACCAGCCAGGCGCTGCGTGGTCCTACGGCCTGAGCGCGGACGTCCTCGGGCGCGTCATCGAGGTGGCCTCGGGCAGGACGCTGGAGCAGTTCTTCTACGAGCGCATCTTCAAGCCCCTCCAGATGAACGATACCCACTTTCACCTGCGGGCCAAGGACGAGCCACGCCTCGCGGCGGTCTACCAGCCGGCGCAGGACGGGACGATCGAGCGCCTGCCCGCGGGCCCGGTCGACAAGAACGGCGCGATCTACTCGGCTAGCTACCCGCTCGATCGGAACGGCCAGTACTTCTCCGGCGGCGCCGGGCTCGTCTCCACCATCAAGGACTACGGGCGCTTCGCGCAGATGCTCCTGAACGGCGGCGAGCTCGACGGGATACGCATCCTGAAGAAGGAGACTGTCGATCTCATGACCCGGAACCACACGGCCGACATGCCCCTCCCCTGGAAGGAGATCGGCGGCGGGTTCGGCCTGGGCTTCGGCGTGGTCACCGAGGCGCACAAGGGCAGCGAGCTCGGCTCTGTGGGGACGTTCTCCTGGAGCGGCTTTTACAACACAACCTTCTGGGTCGATCCCCAGAAGAAGCTTGTCGGAATCCTGATGACCCAGCTCCACCCGGCGCATCCGCTGCTCATCTCGGACACCTTCCGCCAGATGACCTACGCCGCGCTGGGCAAGTGAGCCCGCGCCGGTCGCGGCCGTGCGGGCGGGCGGGCTCAGCCCCATGGCCGGCAGACGCGCCAACGTTTCGTCCCAAACGGCTGAGGGTGTCCAGGCCCCGCGCCTGGCGAGCGACGGCATAACAAGCGCAAGTATGGAGATCTTCAACCGATTTAGATAGAGGAACGGGGCATCGTGGCGAGGCGCTCGGTGGGCTCTGGTGGAATTTGTTGCCCGCGGCGATTTTCATCCATTGCATCCCGTTGCGGGATACGATCACGTTCAAGCCGCAAGGCGCCAGAAACGCACGGCCCCATTGCTTTTTTACATATGTCTCCTCGACATCGCAGGAATGAAAGGTACCCACGATGAAGCCGACCAAGAAGCTGACCCTCAGTCTCCAGACCGTTCGCATTCTGACGACGCAGGAGCGCAGCGCTCCCGACGGCGCGCCCGCTCCGCAGCAAGAGCAGCCCGCCGCATTCCCGAGCAGCCCCGTCTGTTCGATCTTTACTTCGTGCTACAGGGACTGCCCCTGACCGACGCCGCCCGCGCCTCTCGTTCATCCCCGAGGCGGGATCGAGACGAGCAGGAGCCTGTCCCAGTTCGGCTCTACATCGCTCGTCGCTCCGAGCATCGCGAGACCGATCCCCGCCGCCCCCTCGAGAAAACCAGGCACGTCCTCCCAGTGTGATACAGCGTCCGTGCGCCAGGCTCGGTAGCCGGCGATTCCCGCGCCCGGGTGACGCATCTCGAGGGTGCGCTCGAACCAGTAGCGCGCCGCATCCTCCAGGACCGCGTCCCGCGTTGCCTGGGCCATGCGGTTGAAGAGGTGCGCAATTCCTGCAGCCCCGTGGCACAGCCCCGCATCGCGCACGACCGCGCCATCGCCGCGCAGAGCCGCTCCCCTGCGTGCTATCGCGATGGCCTCACGTTCCCAACGAGGCTCTCCCACGCACCGGGCCGAGCGAAGAAGCGCCGCCGAGAGCCCGAGGTCGCCGTAGCACCAGCCGAAGCGGGAAGGCTCGGAAGCGCCGGGGGCCTTGTCGTCGAGGCGCCAGCTCGGAAATCGGAAGCCCCCCTGGGCGGGAGGCTGTGCGAGCAGCCAATCGACACCTCGCCCCAGGAGCTCCCGCGCGCGGGCGCCGCCGACGTTCGCTTCGCACACCTGCGCCAGGAGCGCGAGGATCCCGGGGATGCCGTGGGCGACGCCGAAGTTGTAGTAGCCCTTCGGCGCGAGCGCGCGTTGCCATGAGGGCAGGTGCGTGGCTGGCGTGAACCACGCCACCCCGGCGCTCGACGGCAGCGCGAGCTCCGCGAGCCGCTCGACGATCAGCTCCAGGCACCCGCGGGCGGCGGCGCGTCTGCTCGGCACCCTGAGGCGCTCGAGGAAATAGACCCCGATGCCGACGAGCCCGCCGGCGAGATCGTAGTCGAAGGGCCACGGCGACCGGGCGAGGAGCGCCTGCAGCGCCGCGTCGATGTCCTCGTTCGGATCCTCGTCGCCCGCGCCCATGTCCATGAGGTGGGTCGCGAGCCACGCCACGCCGGTGAACCCGCCATGGAGCGCAGGAGGATGCGCGCCCTCTGCGAGGGACGCGACCGCTCGCTCGAAGATCTCCTGGACCGTCTCCGCATGCTTGCTTGAACGATCCGCACGATCGGCGTAGTCGTAGAGCAGCGCGCTCCACGGATCCTCCGGGGTGGCTTGTTGTGCCTTGACGGCCACGAGGACCTCATCGACCGACGTGCGGAGCCGCTCCGCCAGCGCGCCGGTGACGAGCGGCTGCCAGGAGGTGGCTGTCGTCATGGTTGTCTCCGTGCGCGGGCGAGCCGCGATCCATAGAGTCGAGCGAGGAAGTCGTAGAGCACGAGCTCTTGCGCGCGCGCCTCGGCGTGCAAGAGGCGGTTGGCAAACATGTGGAGGTAGCTCGGCACAACGTCGGTGACGGGGAGCCACAGGCGCGGTGCTTGCTCGGCCGCGCGCAGCGCCTCGCTGACAGGGGCGAGCCTCTCTGAACGGCGCCTGAGGATCTCGATGCCCGGAGAGAGCGGACGCACCGCATCGTCGTCGTCGCCGGTCGCGCGCTCGAGGAGCATCCCGAGCGCCTTCGATTCCTTGCGGTGCTTGTCGCCGAGCGTCCTCGTCAAGGCAACGTTCGCGCGAAACTCCGAGGCAAAGGCGCGCCGCGCGCGCTCGGCGACGGCGAGCTTGGTCCCCAGGTCGAGCTTGAAATCGTCGAGGAGCATGTCCATGCCGCACAGCGCGAGACGCCACCGGGCGTCGTCCGCCCCCTCGGTCCGCGCGAGAAAGCCCACCAGCTCGAGCACGGCATCGCTGTCCGCGTGAAAGACCTGCTCGGATAGCTCCATGCCTTCATGGCCGCCGTAGCGCTCCGTTTCGCGCTCGTACGTATCGAGCTGGAGCTTCCACACAAGGCCGCCTTCGAGCAGCGGAGCTACCCCCGCGTGGAGCGCCGGGAGCACGTCGGAGTGAAGCCTGGCCGGATCGCCGTGAAAACGGAGCCGTAGATGCCACTCGGGATCGCCGTAGCGGATGAAAAACCACCGACGTGCTCCCCCGGCTCGCATCGCGCGCGCGACGATCGGCGAGATCGTATCGAAGAGGATGCGATCTGCCGTGACCGTCCCCGTGTAGAGCTTCGCGTAGAGCCACGCTGATCCGGGCGGGAACGCGCACTGCGAAGGGGCGACCGAGCGGATGGGCCGCGATGTTGCCTTCGGTGCTTCGCGGGGCGTCCGCACGAACGGGAGCACGATCTCGTGAACGAAGCGCCCCTCCGGCCCCTCTGCGCAGAGCTCGTCCGGAAACATCTCGACCAGCGTCGCGCGCGTCCGTTGCTTCACCAGGTGGACGAACGCCTCGACGCTGAGCACGTTCTCGAGGTCGAGCGGGAGCTCATGGTCACCCTCCTGCAGCGCAACCCAGCGCGGCAGCTTCCTCGCCGAGCGAAGCTGGCTGACCGCCTCGAGCGCTGCACCATGATGCGCCGCACCGAGGGCATGGATCTCCTTCTCGGTGAGGTTCCACAGGGCGCGGGAGAGAATGAGCTTGCCCGAGGTGACACGCGGCAGGAACGGCGCCGAATCCAGCGCGCCCCAGCTCCATCCGAGGCCGCCGGTGCTTCCCTGGCCCTGGAGCGAGCAAAGGAAGCGGTACATGCCGAGGCTCCGCACCGCGAAGTTGTGCGCATTGGTCATGCGCGGAATCACCTCGCGGCCGAGGCGCTTCGAGCGAAGGAGGATGCGATCGCCCGTGACGGACACCATGAGCTCGGTGACCGGAATTTGCCGTTCGTCAGGCGCACCGGAGCGTCCCAGGAAGACAATCTCATGTTCGCGCAGGACAGGGCGGCACGCTATATTGCCCACGCGTCCCTCGGGGAGGTGGGTGATCTCTGCGAAGATCGCATCGGGCCGGCAGGCCTCTTCGGCGCGGAGATGCGCCTCGACGAGCGCTTGAAGGCGGCGATCGGCGTGGCAAAAACGCCCGAGCAGGCGCGCCCCCGAAGGGCCAACCATCATGGTGAACGAGAGGCGAAAGGCCCCCCGCTCGAGGTCCTCCGGCGATGCGGAGAGCACGGTGCCCATCGCGCAAAAGGCATCGGGAAGCGGAAGGGGATCCTTGTTGCTCAGCTCGTCGATGTCCTCGGGCGAGAGGTCGATCGCCATCGCGCCCGCTGCCGCCGCCTCCTGGAGCTTTCGGACGAGAAGCCCCCTCGCGCGGGCCCCACGGGCTCATCTCTTCACTGGACGGTGGTAGGAGCGCGATCCCGTCGAGCAGCGGCGCGTTCTCAGCACCCTGGGACGCCCGTTCGAAGCCGATGCCGAGCTCCTCGTCCAGCGCTTCGACGAGCGGCACCTCACGCCCTTCGTAGCGGCTGGCAAACGCCTCGCGAAAGCGGCTCAGGGTGCCTGCGCGAGGCGGCCGCGACATCCTGTGAAGCAGCTCGACACCACGCACGAACGCGTCGACGATGCGCGGGCCCAGCGTGGCGTCGGCGGGCTTCACCAGGTCGACCTGAAAGAGCCGGGAGAGCTCCACCCTCGCAGGGAGCGCTTCGAGACGGCGCGCGATGCTGCGGTACACGGCCGGTGGAGATACGAGGGGGGCACGATCGATGGCCGCGATCTCCTCGCGCACGTCCACGAGCACCTTCGCCACCCCTTCACCCGCCGGCAGCGCCTCGAGCTCCGCGATGAGATGATGAATGGGCTCTTGCCCCGTCACCGGGGGCGTCAATCGCGAGGTCAAGATCTGGCTCGAGATGAGCTCGCCAACGAATTCAGCCGCGTCGGCGTGGGTGATCTCGCCTTCAGGATCTCCTTCCACGAGCGCGCGCACGAGCGCGTCTATCTTTTCCCCGTTCTGCGCGCGCGCGATCGTCGCATCGAGGTAGTCGGTGGCATCCGCGGCAACAAGGTGATAGTTGCGCCTGTTGGCCTGGACGTGGGCCTGCACGTACCGCCAGCGCCCCCCCACGCGGAAGAGGCTGGCATTGGCATGATAGAGGATGGACTGCTGGAGCGCCGGGTTCTTTCCGATCTCTTCCGTCAGCGAGAACAGATAATCCATGTCGAGGCGCGTGTGGCTCTCGTACGCCGCGCGCGGGGCGAGCGAGATGCGGGTGCGGTCTCCGAGGCTTCCGATCGAGCATCCGGAGAAGAGACCGAAAGGGGTCGCGCGCCCGGTCATGCGCGCGAAGTAGCGCAACACCGCTCCCTGGATCTTGTTTCTTGGATCCTTGCCGTCACGGAGCCACTCTTCGATGCTCTCGTCGAGGGAAGGCGAAGCGACGAAGATAGCCTCGCGAACTTCGGGGCGCAGGACGAGATCAAGCAGGCGCTGCCGGAGCGTCGCGCGATCGCGTTCGATGGCTTCGGCGAGCGCCTGAGGGCGGCCCATCGCGCCCGCGGCGTGGAGATCGGCGCCGAGCTCCAGCCATTCGTCAAACGGCAGGAGCGGCGTGCGGAGCGCGAAGAACCCCGACGGCGCGAACCGCCGCCTGGACGATACCGCGTCCTCAGGTCGTTGTTCAGGGTTCGCGTTCATCGTGGCGACTCATCGCGTTGTGCGCGGTTCTCGCGCGAAGGCTACCACATCGCGGCCCTGCGACGTCGTCCGGAAGGCAGCAGCAGCCCGCGCGCTGCCATGATGCACTCCGAGATCGAGTGTGGATGAACTTCTTGAACGACGGACGCGTGGGCCCCCTGCGATCGTCGCCTCGCGAGGCACCGGGAAGCCTGCGCTCGCCCGGAGCCCTCACCACGGCCACGGCACATAGAGCGGCTCCCCCGCGAACGCCGTCCGGGCCTGGCGCCCCTTCTCGGAGAGGAAGAGCATCATCCTGAGCTCGCTGTAGACCGTGAAGCGCTCCGGCGTACCGACGCGGGTGATCGCGCCGGGCAGCGCCTCCCAGCCGCTCGCGGCGTAGAAGCGCTCGAGGCCCGGTGCGCAGAACAGCCCGGCGACGTCGGCGTCGCTGTCCCGGAGGAAGGCGGTCGCCATCTCCACCACCTGCCGCCCGAGGCCCTCTCCCCGGTAAGGCGGGAACGTGAAGGCGTTGCCGAAGCCGTGGACCGTGTAACGTTCGCCGGCGTGCGACAGGTCGATGCGCATCACGGACGCATAGCTGAGCAGCACGCCTTCCTCGCTGATGGTGAAGTGTACGGTGCCCATGTCCGGCGGATAGGTGTGCTTGAGCAGGCGGAGCGAACCCTTGAATATCGACGGCCACTGGACTCGCATGAACGACACGGCCTGCCACATCAAGGACTCGGGAAGCTCATCTTGCCGGTAGATCCGCTGCTCGATCATCATCACGCTCCGATCGGTCTATCACTACTGCGGGAAGTCGCCCCGGATCAGCAGAAAAACCGCCAAGGCACCAAGGCCGCCAAGAGGAGAGGGGAAGGGCCGTCCCCGCATTTTCCCCTCCTATTTCCCTGGTTTTTGGCGCCCTTGGCGTCATGGCGGTTCGCCTCCCAGCCCGACTTCCCGCAGTAGAACTATGCGCTGCCAGCAAAAATATCACCGATCGCGCCGCCGCGCTCCAGCAGAGCGAGCGAGGCGTGCGCGTGGTAGCCTGGCCCCATGAACCCCACGCGCGCGGCGTCCGTGATCCCGATGGACGACCTGGCAGAGCTCGCGCGTCCACCCGGTGCGGCCGCGCGGACTTTTGCCCCGACGCCGCAGCCGATGACTCTCGCGCAGCGCACGACGTTCGCCGTCACGCCAAAGCTCGCGCGCTGCTTCACCCTCCGCCGCGCTCATCCGAGGCTCTCGCGCCGCCCCGCGAAACCATCTGCCGATCTCCGCATAGGGCACTCCGGTCGGAGCGCTTGCCCGAGCCGCACAATCGGTCTAGAGTATCTCGCATGGATCCGGGGGCCGGAGCAGGTCTCCATCGCAAAGTTTATGGCAAAGTCCATGGCAAGGTCCATGGCAAGGGAGTGTTCATGCGTCGACTTGGCCCTGCTACCCGTTTGCGGTTCTTCTTCGCTGCCCTGACGGCAGGTGCGGCGATGGTGGGAACGACTGCCCTGTTGACCCCCTCGAGCGAGGCGGCGCCCGGGGCAAACTGCACCTACTTCAGCGACGAGAGCCACACGACGGTCGTCGGCCAGTACGGCCGCGACTGCTGTAACAATCGGATCGCGTGGGGCACCAAGACGCCGTACCACGAGTGCGGCGGGTGCTTCACCTGCACCCCGCCTCCTCCCTGAGCAAGCACGCCAATCCGCACGTGACGTGCGGCCCGAGAGCGGGCGACCTCGCCGGTCTTCCTGGCCAACGCGCGACGTGGCGCGCCGCCCCCGCCGGCAGCGCCGCGAGGGGGCGCGACGCGCGCCGTCGCACCTCACGTTCCGCCAGCTCTCGCGACCGCTCACGGCGCGCTCGACGGCACGGATCGTGATCGATCCCGGGGGCCAGCGGGAATCACAGAGGCCGAGCTGTCTGGCGTGCGGTTCGCTGGGCGCGTGCCCTCCGGCCCTCCTGCTGCCCATCGGATTTACCGCTCCAGGGCCATCGGCTACGATCCTCCAGCTTGCGGGTGTACGGCATGAACAAGAACCTTTCTTCTCGATGGTTGCGCGGCACGATCTGGATCGCGCTCGGAATCGCGGCCCTCTCCGGCTGCTCTGACAAGGCGGACGGGGCAGAGGCTGGCCCGGGCGGCACGTCGAGCGCGAGCGGCTCGACGGGAGCGGGTGGCCATGGCGGCAGCGCCGGCATGACGGGTGCTGGCGGAGCTGGCGCGGGCAGCACGGGCGCTGGCGGCGCTGGTACGGGCGGCGACGGCGGCTCGGGCGGCAGCGGCTCGGGCCACGGCGGTTCCGGAGGCCCCGGGACGAGCAGCTCCGGGGCTGGCGGCTCCAGCGACGGGTCGGGCGGCTCAAGCAGCGCGGGCACCGGCAAGTTCGTCGGCAACATCACGACGAATGGCGCCGTGCGCGACGGCTTCAGCCAGTACTGGGACCAGATCACGCCCGAGATCGAGGGCCGGTGGAGCTCCATCGAGCGGTCCCGCGGCGTTCGAGACTGGAGCCGGCTCGACGCGGTCTACGAGTACGCGCAGGACAACGACATCGCCTTCACGCAGTACGCCTTCGTGTGGGGTACCCCGCAGCCTTTCTGGCTCGTGAGTCTGCCCGCGGAGGAGCAGCGGCAGGCCCTGAGGGACTGGATGCAGGCGTTCTGCGCGCGGTACCCCGACACGAGGAACATCATCGTCGTGAACGAGCCGCCGCCCCACACCACGCCTACCTTCAAGAACGCCATCGGGGGCGACGGCGAGAGCGGCCATGACTGGATCGTCAACTCCTTCACGTGGGCGCGCGAGTTCTGCCCGGACGCGACGTTGATCCTCAACGACTACAACAACATCGAGTACGAGAGCGAGCACAACCGCTTCGTCGAGCTGGTGAAGACGCTGCTGGACGCAGGCGCCCCCATCGACGCGCTCGGCGCGGAGGCCCACGAAGCGTACAAGATGGACACGAGCACCGTCGAGGGCTACATCGACAGGCTCGCCGAGACCGGCCTGCCCGTGTACATCACCGAGTACGACATAGGCCTCGCGGACGACGAAGAGCAGCGCAGGGTGATGGAGGAGCAGTTCACGATGTTCTACAATCACAGCGCCGTCATGGGCATCACCCTCTGGGGTTACGTCGTCGGCTCCACGTGGCGGGACAACACGGGCCTCCTGCACCCGGACGGCACCATGCGGCCGGCCATGGCCTGGCTGATGGACTTCCTCGGTCGCAGCGAGTAATCCTTGACCATGGCAACGATCACCACCAGGGACGGCACGAAGATCTTCTACAAGGACTGGGGCAAAGGCCAGCCGATCCTCTTCTCCCATGGCTGGCCGCTCAGCGCCGACGCGTGGGACGTCCAGATGGCCTATTTCGGCCAGCGGGGCTACCGCGTCGTCGCCCATGATCGGCGCAGCCATGGTCGTTCGGACCAGACCTGGGACGGCAACAACATGGACCAGTACGCCGACGACCTGGCGGAGCTGATCGAGGCGCTCGATCTTCGCGATCTCGTGCTCGTCGGCCACTCCACGGGCGGCGGCGAGGTCGCCCACTATGTCGGCCGCCACGGCACGAGCCGCGTCGCCAGGGTCGTCCTGCTCGGCGCCGTCCCGCCGCTGATGCTGAAGACCGCCAAGAACCCCGAGGGCACGCCGATCGAGGTGTTCGACGGCATCCGCAAGGGGACCTTCGAGAATCGCTCGCAGTTCTTCAAGGATCTGACGATGCCCTTTTACGGCTTCAACCGGCAGGGAGCGCAGATCTCCGAGGGGCTGCGCGAGTCCTTCTGGCTGCAGGGGATGATGGGCGGCATCAAGGGCCAGCTCGACTGCATCCACGAGTTCTCGGAGGTCGACTACACAGAGGACCTGAAGAAGATCGACGTGCCGACGCTCATCATTCACGGCGACGACGACCAGATCGTGCCGATCCAGGCCTCCGCGCTGAAGGCGGCGAAGCTCGTGCCGAACGCGACGCTGAAGGTCGTTCAGGGAGCCGATCACGGCCTCGCCCATACCCGCGCGGGAGAGTTCAACGCCGAGCTCCTGGCCTTCCTCAAGCGCTGAAGCGCGAGCGCCGGCCAGGCCCGAGCCGCCCGCCGGGGTGGATATCGGGACAGCTTTCCGCTGCCTCGGTGACATCCTCATGAGTGCTTCGGCCGCCCCCGCGGTGCGGAGCGGTACGGCATCTTGATCGCCTCGGTGCCCGGGACGGGCCGGAGCTCGATTCCGCGCCGCGGCCCTCTTCCGCAACATCCAGGGCGGCGTCCTCTCGCAATTCCGGTTCACAGCCGACCCGGACGTCCTCTACGCCGTGAGCTACAGAGGCCCCGAGAACGTCATTTTTGACACTGGCGAGTACGCGCTCGGCCTCTCGGTGTCGCCCACGGACTCTCGCCGGGTGGCCATCACCGATCTCGGCTTCGTCCACGTCAGCGACGACGGGGGCAGGACCTTCCAGCAGGCGTACTGAAGGACGGGAGCATCGTCGCTACCTACTCCGGCCACCAGCCGAGCAACACCCGGACGTTCACCGATCGATCGGGCGTGTTCCTCCTGCCGCCCGGCGCGTCGGCGTGGGAGGACCGCTCCTCGCCGGAGATGCACTACTGGACGAAAGACGTCGTCATCGATCCGAACGACCGCACCGAGAGCACGTGGTACGTGACGGTGTTCAGCCACGACGATCGCTTCTTCGGCGGGCTGTACCGCACCCGGGATCACGGCCTGACCTGGCAGCGCATCAGCGACAAGGTCCGCGTCGAGTCGTGCGCGATCGACCCGCGCAACCCGGACCGCATGTACATGACGACCGAGCGGGACGGGCTCTGGATCACGAGAAACCTCAACGACGACGCGCCGACGTTCTTCCGCGACGAGGGTACCCGTTCCAGCAGCCGGTGCGGGTGTTCTGGAACCCGTACGATCTCGACGAGGTGTGGACGGTCAGCTTCGGCGGGGGCATGCGCGTCAAGCGCGAGCGCTGATCGCGCCTCCGCCGTGCAGCGCCGGCTCGAGCGCGAGCTCAACGGGCCGCGCCGCCGCGCCCCGCCGCGACCCTGGCCCGTCACCGCGCGCCCGGGTCCGGCGGCCTGGCGTCCGGGCGAGTTCTCCGTAGGATGGACGCGCTGCGAGGCAGACCGCATGGCGCCGATCATCCCCGACAAGAAGAAGATCAAGAGCTTCCGTACCGAGGCCGCGTTCGAGGCGTGGCTGGCCGCGAACCACGCGCAGGAGACGGAGCTGTGGCTGAGGATCTACAAGAAGGACTCCGGCGTGCCGACGGTGACCCACGCGCAGGCGCTCGACGTGGCGCTCTGCTGGGGGTGGATCGACGGAATTCGAAAATCCCTCGACGAAGCCTCGTTCTTGCAGCGGTTCACGCCGCGCAAAGCGAGGAGCGTATGGAGCCAGGTCAACCGCGACCACATAGCCCGCTTGACCGCCGCCGGGCGGATGACGCCCCACGGGCAGCGGCAGGTGGACGCGGCCAGGGCCGATGGTCGCTGGGACGCGGCGTACGCGCCGATCCGCAGCGCAACCGAGGACACCATCCCCGACGACCTTCGCGCCGCGATCGAGGCGAACCCACGCGCACGCGCGACGTTCCAGACGCTGGGGCGTCAGAACCTTTTCGCGCTGGCGTTCCGCACGAACAACATGAAGACGCCCGCCGGCCGCGCAAAGAAGGTCGCTGACCTCGTGGCGATGCTGGCGCGCGGTGAAACCATCGTGCCGGAACGGCCAAGGCAGCCGAAGGCGACCCGGCCTGCTGCGAGGTGACGCCAGCCCGGCGCGAGCCGCAGCTTCGCCTCCCGGGGGCGGGTCAGTACGCGAGCGAGACCATCGTGCAGCCGAGGCCGAAGGCGTTGATGGGCCCCTGCTGCATGCGTGTACCAGAATCGCGACCGCGCGCTCACCGCAGCGGGTGCCCGGGAAGGCCTCGCCGCCGAGGCCGCCGACGGCGCATCGGGAGGGAGTCTCTCGAAAATGCCCGGTGCGTGGTTGAGAAAGAGTCGAGCCGGAGCGGATGGCACATTCGGCGCCTCGGCCGGCGCGCCCCGCAGGCTGTGGAGTGAAGGCGGCCCCTTCGATGCATGTACAAGCTATTGATATAGCGTCGCCTTTGCAGGAGGGCCGGGTCGCATAGAAGAATGTTCTGTCAACCCGGGGCAGGCACTGCAACTTGGGCTTGACGCTTCCGAAACGTTTGGATTGGCTTCTCCCCGGACGTCGAACCATGTCAACCTCCCGAGCTGGGCGCGGAACCTCCTGCCGATCGCGAACGAGCCCGGCGCTACCGTCTCTTGCGATCCTCAGGGCATGATGGGCCCGCTCGACTCCCGCCGGCGGGACATCCTCGCTGCCGCCGATTCCCTCGTCTTCTCCGCGCCCGGCGCGCTCGCGCTCGCGCTCGCGCTCGCCGCGCTCGCCGCGGTGGCGGGCGATGCCCGCGCCGCCACCGCGGCGAGCGCGAGCGGCGTCGAGCTCGACTGGATCGCGCCCGGCGAATGCGCGGATCGAGGGCGCGTGCTGGCCGAGATCGAGCAGCGCCTCGGGCGGCCGTCCGCGGAGAACGGCGAGCCGCCGCTGAAGGCGCGCGCGGTGGTGTCCCGGAACGAGCGCGGGTCGTGGGACCTCCGCCTCACGACGACGTTCGGCGAGACGACTCGGTCGCGCGAGCTCCACGGCGAGACCTGCGCCGAGCTCGCCGACGCGGCGGCGCTGATCATCGCGCTCGCCATCGATCCCGACGCAGCCAGCCGCGGCATCCCGGAGGCGGAGCCGGACGCCGGCGCGGGGGCAGGCGCCATCTCCGGCGCGGATCCGGGCGCCGGCGCGGCGCCGGAGGTGGACGCTGCTCCGGACGAGCCCACCGCCGCCGAGGCGCCGCCCCCGGCCTCGCCCACGCCAGGTGCCAGCGCCCCCGCGGCCCCGGCGCAGCTCGCGGCGCGCCCGTCGAGCCCCCTCGAGCTGCGCGGCACGCTCAGGGCCTCCGGCGTCCTCGACACCTCCTCGCTCCCGGCGGTCGCCCCGGGCGCCGGCATCTCCGCGGGCGTGCTGATCGGAGCCTTCCGCGCCGAGCTGTCCGGCACCTACTTCGGCGCGCAGCGAGCGTTCGTCGAGCCAACGACCATGGGCGGCGACGTCCATCTGACCACCGGCGGACTGCGCCTTTGTTACGCAATGCGTGATCGCGCGTTCGAGCTCGGACCCTGCGCCGGTATCGAGGTCGGCGTCATGAGCGCGGCCAGCTTCGGCGCGGCGTCGCCCGGCTCGAACCGGGCGCTCTGGGTCGCGCCATATCCCGGAGCGCTCGCGACCTTCGCCCTCTCGGACCGGATCCGCGTCCCGCTCGCGATCGACGTTCCGTTCCCGGTGACGCGCGATCGGTTCGTGCTCGTCGGCATCGGCGCGGTCCACCGGAGCGCCGCCGCCACGTTCCGCGCCTCGCTGGGGCTCGAGGTGCGATTTCCGTGACGGATCCGGACGGCGCCGGCCATGTACTGCGCGTGACGAGGACGTCCCCCGCGTCGGCGCTCCCCTTCGCGGGGTCCGTGTTCGATCCGTGCGTCGGCGTCCACGAGGCGCCCGTCCTCCTCGACTTCGACGCGATCTACGACGAATACGCCGACTTCGTCTGGCGAAACCTGCGCCGGCTCGGCGTCCGCGAGGCGAGCCTGGACGACGCCTTCCAGGACGTCTTCGTCGTGGTTCACCGGCGGCTCGGCGAGTTCGAGCCGCGGTCGAGCGTGAAGGCGTGGCTGTTCGCGATCCTCTGCCGGGTGGCGCGCGATCACCGGCGCCTCGTCCGGCGCAAGGGAGGGCTCGAGGAGCTGCCGGGGTCCGTGGCGGACCGCGCGCCGGGGCCGGCGGAGCGGCTCGAGCAGATCGAGGCGCTGAAGCTCGTCGACGCGCTCCTTTCGGAGCTCGACGACGACAAGCGCGCGGTGCTCGTGATGGCGGAGATCGAGGAGCTGAGCGCGCCGGAGATCGCCGCGGCGCTCGACGTGAAGCTGAACACGGTCTACTCGCGGCTGCGCGCCGCGCGCCGCGAGTTCGAGCTGGCGCTGGCGAGGAGCGGGGGTGGATGGCCATGAGCGATCCGGGCGAGAGGGCGCGCACGCTCCTGAGAGCGGCCCGAGCGGACGGGCTCGCGCCGTCCGACAAGGCGCGGCTCCGCGCGTCGCTCGCGGCGAAGCTGGTGGCCGCCGCGCCGCCAGCGCCGTCCGGGGAGGCGCCCACCTCGCCCGCCCCGCCGCTCGCGGGCAGCGGGGAAAGCGGCGGCGTCCTCGCGGGCAAGGCGGCCGGCGGCGTCCTCTCGGGCAAGGTGATCGCGGCGGGCGCGCTGATCGGCGCCGTCGCCTTCGCCGGCGGCTTCTTCACCGGCAGGGCGACCGTCGACGCCCCTCCGCCGGCCAGCGCGTCGCCGCCGGCCAGCGCGACAGCGACGGCTCCGCCCGCGCTGACGCCGCCCGCGGCGGCTCCGGAGGCCGCGCCGGCGCCGGAGGCGGCGCCCCCGCGCTCGCGCGCCCCCCGCGCGGTCGCCCCGGGACTGCCGCGGCCGCGGGACCCAGACGCGGAGGATGTCGCGCGAGCGCCCGCGACAGGCGGCGGCGCGCTCGCGCCGGCGCGCCCGCGCGGTGGACAGCCGGCGAGGCCGAGCACGCTCGCCGCGGAGATGGCCTTGCTGCGCGAGGCGCAGGACGCCATGCGGGACGGCGATCCGTCGGCCGCGCTCGCCCGCCTCGACGACCTCGGCGTCCGGTTTCCAGAGGGCCAGCTCCGCGAGGAGCGCATGGCCGCGCGCGTGCTCGCCCTCTGCGCCGCCGGGCGGGCACGGGAGGCGCGCGCGGAGGCCGAGCGGCTCCTCGGAGACGCGCCGGGCTCGGTGCACGTCGACCGCGTCCGCGCCTCGTGCGCGCTCCGAGAAAATCTCGACTGACAGAGACGGATGTTCCTCGCGCCGGCCATGTACCGATGGACCGCAAGAGACAGGAGGAACCATGAATCGTTCGACTCGCGTCGCGCTCGCGTTGCTCTTCACAGCTGCCTCGCTCGGGAGCACCGGCTGTCAGTCGCAGGACCGGCCCATCGGCAGCGATGAACCCGGCCCCGACGACGAGGGATCCAGCGCGGCCGCGCTGCTCCTCGCGCGCTGGGAGGGATACGTCGAGAACTACAACTTCCCCTCGGGAACGGACGTGATCCAGATCGACATCGACACCGTGGAGGGCACGTCGATCCAGGGGAAGGTGCGCTTCGGCGGTGGGGCCCCGGTCCCCCCGCCCGTGGATCCGGACGTGGGCTATGGCCCGAGCACCGGGCCGAACGCCGAGCCGGAGTTCAAATACAATCCTTACCTGCCCCACGAGGGGTTCGATTTCACCATCCTCGATGCGCAGCTCACCGACCGGCGGCTGCTCTTCACCGTCGATCCCCGGGAGCTCTGGACGAGCTGGTGCGAGCTTCAGACGTCGTATCCCATGACGCCCGGAGGGGACAACTACATGTGCATGCCCAACGAGGCGATGATGTCCGGGCCCGACGGGAGCTGCATCCTGGGCGACCAGCCCACCGACTGCGGATACATCGCGCTGTGTCGACTCCAGGTTTGCAATTGTGATGCGTCCGGGTGCACCGTCGATCGGAGAAATGGGATCAGCTTCGATGTTGCCGTCGACGGGCAGGAGGCGAATGGCAGCGTGGCGTTCGGGGGCCCCCTCTACAACGTCCGACTGACGCGCGACCCCTGAGGGCGAGCAGCTCGACCCGCAATATCAGCTGCGCCGACTCGACGACCTTCGAGGCGCTCGAGGTGGACTCGGTGGCGTTGCCGGCTTCGTCGATGACGCCCGGGCTCGCGTAGGTTACGGCCCGTGAGCGCTGCGGCGGCGCACTTGACCGATCACGAAGAAGAGTCCCAAGAGACCGACTCCCACTCCCAAGAGGCCCATCGGGAGCATCGGTTCGAGCTCCCGCTGCGCGATCACCGCGCCGGAAGGCTCCGCGGGATCCCCGTACAGCGTGAGCCTGCGCTCCGACAGGAGCGCGGCGGCGTCTCGACTTGCACGGCGACGACTCGGCCTTCCAGCGCTTCGAGCCGCGTATCCGCCACCGAGCCCAGCGCACCCGCCGCCGCCATCCCTACCAGGCCGATCGCTCGATCGCGCGATCGTGCGGGTGCGCGCGTGGGGCGAGGGGGCGCGTGCCCCCTCGCGGGACCAGGAGAGCGCGACCCCCACCGCCGCCGAGTGACGTTCAGAGAGTGAAGGTGGCGGTCACAACCAACCGCAGCCGCCGTCGAAGTCGCCGGGGGGCGTGGGCTCCGTGGACGACTGCGATTCACGACAGGCATTCTCGATGTTCCGTCGCAACATCAACATCAGGTTGTTGTCGTCCTGGATGTCGGTGTCCGAGTACTTCCCGAGCCACGCCCCGACCGACGGCTTCATCATCTCGATGACCCCGAGCGAGCGCTGGCAGTCGCCCGCCTGGTAGAAGTCGAGCGCGCCGCGCAGCGCCAGGTACATGTTCAGCATCATGTACGGCTTGCCCGAGCCGCCGTCGGAGATGTTCCACCACATCGAGTCGGGGTTCTGCCCGGGAGGCAGCGAGTTGAGCAGCGTGGTGTCGACGTTCTGCGCGGCTCCGTCCTTCGCCGAGGTCCAGTCCGCCGTCACCTGGAAGGCCGCCTTGTCCGGCCCTATGTCGTCGCCGAGGGACGAGTCGGCCAGGAGCTCCACGAACAGACCACCACCGCCGCCGCGGCGGCTGCCGCCCACGTCGGTCGCGCCGTCGCGCTGGCCGATGAACAGCGCCGGCATCTCCAGGTTCGCCCCCGTGGAGTTGGCGGTCGCCCGCTTCGTCCCGTAGATGCGCCCCACCTTGTAGCCGGCGGACGGGGTCACCTCCAGGCTGAAGTCCGTTGCCAGCGGAAAGAGCGTGGTCTTCCCCTCCTCCGAGAGCAGACCGCGGAGGTCGCCCGAGCTCAGCGCGTATGCGTACGTGCCCGCGCCCATCGACCCCAGCGCCGACGGGATCTTCACCAGGAAGCTCTCGCCCACGCCGATCACGCCGAACGCCGTGCCGTTCTCCACCAGCGCCTCGCCCAGACCGAGGATGTGGTCGGGGTCCGTGATACCGCTGGTCGCGTGCCCGCTCGTGAGCAGGAGCACGCGGTGCGCGCCCTCGAAGCCCGCCGCGTCGCCCTCCTCGAACGCCTTCTCGGCGGCGGCGATCCCCTCGTAGAGGCCGACGAGCTCGCCGGCGCCGTCGCCGAGGCTCTCGTCGACGATGAGGCTCGTGAGCTCCGCCGACTCCGGCGCTGCGAGGAAGGCGCGGCGCTCGGCCTTCTCGCCATAGCGGATGACGCTGACGCGGTCCTCGGGACGGAGCCTGGCGAACAGCCCTCCCATTCCCACGTCCAGCGCGTTCTCGTCGATGTCGGCGAAGCTGCTGCTCTCGACGGCGATCGCCAGGTGAACCGGCGGCCTCTCCAGCTTCGAAGGATCGACCCCGGTGTTCATCGCGACGAAGGCCATTGTCCAGTTACCCCCGTTGAAGCGCGGCGCCACCGCGAGGAACGGGTGAATGCAGACGTCCTTGCCGCAGTCGGCGTCGGGCAGGTCGATCGCGTGCTCGGCGAAGAACCCGACCGGATCCAGCGTGTCGAGCGTGGGCACCTTCCCCGCCTTCACGAGCGCGCGGAACTGGGAGATGTCCTGCGCCCCGCCCTGGGCCACGTTGACCGAGCCTGTGGGGACGTCGCTGCCCTCGCCGCCGCTGCTCTGGTCGGAGCAACCGACGGCGGCGGCGCAGAGACCGAGTGAGACCAGCTTCATCTTCGATAACATGTGACTTCTCCTCATTCGTAAGCAATCAACAGGTCCGCGGACGCGTTGGGCGTCTGGTAGCCCGCGTCGCACTCGTCACGTCCGGCGAGCACGCGCTCGGCGCGGCCCACCCGCAAGCGGAAATTCGGCCCTTCGAGGACGTCTCCAGGGCCCAGCAGGGTCTTCGCGCCGCCGTTCTGCACCGCCACCACCGCGTCGGTGACGTAGGCGCCGCAGCCCAGCCGGTCGCCCTCGCACCCGGTCGCCTCGACCGAGGCAGTGAGGCCCACGAGCTGGAGATCGAAGAGGTTGCGATAGACCTCGAGCCGCTTCTCCGAGCCGATGGCCGAGACCTCGAGGCGGTCGCCGAGGCTGTCGTTCCTCTCGAACCATTGCACCTTTTCGCCCGCCGAGAACGGGAAGTCTTCGATCGGAATGCACAGATAGTGAGTCTGAGAGGGGAAGCTCGGGTCCGGCTCGCCGCCGCCCTCGCCGCCGGTGCCCATTCCACCTTCGCCGCCGGTTCCCATTCCACCTTCGCCGCCGGTGCCGCCGGCACCCGCGCCGCCTGCGCCACCGACGTCGGCTCCGCCAGCACCCGCGCCGCCTGTGCCCATGCCGCCTGTGCCCATGCCGCCTGCGCCGCCCGAGCCACCGCCGCGGCCGATCGGCGGATAGCTCATGGTCAATTCGATGCAGCCATCCGACAGAGCATCGATGTTCTCGATCTCGCCGAACGCCACCAGGTTCGGCGAGGGGGCGGCCCACTGGAAGGACGATTGCGGCGCGCCAGCGCACACCGAGGGCCCGACGTTCGTCTGCAGCGCGCCCTTCTTCACCTGTCCGGGCACCACCACCGTGTGCGGCTCCAGCGCGACGCGCCCCGCCACCGTCTCCGTGTCGTCCCAGAAATTTCTGTTGCCGTTCACATTCTGCGGGATCCTGACGAATTGCAGGTTGGACCACCATACCATCACAGGCCGCATTCCATCCGTCTCGAGCAGCACCACCTCGCAAGGCTCTTCCGAGGCCGGCTCCGTCTCCTCGAAGCTGCGTGCGGCGCGGCGGGCCACGGTCCGGTTGAGCGGGAGCGTGTCCTGCGGGTCCAGCCGATACGTGGTCCCGAGGTTGAACGCGCTCGGCCCGAACATGCGTGTCGGATCGCCGGAGGTGACGGCAGAGCAATCGAGCGACGCGTCCACCCAGCGCACGCGAACGTCCACGATCCCGGGCGTGACATTGACGAGATAGGCGTCCGTGAGATAGCCCTCGGGTGGTGGGGTGCCGGTCGCGACGCAGACGACGGCGGACGCCCCCAGGATCGTGCGCTCGAGCACCCAGGCTGTGCGCGAGCCTTCATCGGCGCTCCGGGCCGAGAGCTCCCGGCTGGAAGCAGCGCGCGCCGAGAGGCGCCATGCCGGGACGAGGACCACGAGCGCGGCCAGGTCCGTCGGATCTTGCCAGATACGCCACTTGATCCCCGCGAGGCCCACGAGCCCCACGAGGAGCTGCGCGGCAGCGGCCGAGAGCTTGATCGCCGCGAACGGCGCGACCACCGCCGCGAACGCCAGCGCTCGCCCGCGCGACGTGCGCGCGTTCACGAGCGCCGCTGCGAGGACGGGGGCGACCACGAGGCCGGCGAGGTCGCTGAGCTTGCCAGTGAGGGCGCCTGGCAAGAGCCCGGCGCCTTTCAGGAGGTGGTCGTTGACGACCAGGAGCGCCAGGGCGCCAAGGAAGAGGGGGTGGCGGAGGACCGCGAATCGCGAGGGGGCCGGTCGTTGTGACCGTGACACGAACGTCAGAGCATCCGCGGGGCCGCCGGCGTTTCGCCGCGATGAGTTCAGCATCGCAGCGCGTCTATAGCAGCGCGCGTGCCACTCGCCGCAGGCGTCGGAGCGGCGCGCCCGCGCGTCGCGGCCGGCCCCTGCCTGCGACCCTGCTGCCCTGGCACGCCTGTCGCTGAGGCAGCGAGCGATGCTGCACGAAGGCTGCTCGGAGAACCGGTGTAGCGTGCCGGCGGACACGCGTTGCTCGCCGGACGCGCGTTGCTCGCCGGACGCGCGTTGCTCGCCGGACGCGCTTTGCTCGCCGGACGCGCTTTGCTCGCCGGACGCGCTTTGCTCGCCGGACGCGCTTTGCTCGCCGAGGTTGCTCGGGACCCGGCGTGCTACAGCACCCCCTCGCCCTCGCGCCTCTGCGAGCCGGCGTCTCTCCTGCCCGGCTCGTCCCGGCTTTTTTCGGAGCTCTGCGCGCGCGATGCGATCCTGCCTGCTGCTGTCCGCCTTCTCTTTCCTCGCGTCCCTCTCCGGGTGTGGCCCTATCGACGGTGAGCCGTCGATCCCCGCGGAAGCCAGCGATTGTCCCACGCAGTTCGGCGAGGACTTCACCGAGACCCGCGCCGTCGACATCGGCGATGCGTCGTCCGGGACGTTCATGCCCTACGCCGACGGCACCAGCGTGCAACTGATCCTCGGCAATCAGGGCTCGATGATGATCACGCCCTGGGTCCAGGTGGAGGCGCTGCCCGGCGACGCGGAGGAGACGTGCCATGTGGTGCGCCTCGCGAACGAGTTCGAGGGCCCGCTCGCCGACGATCCCGACGGGCTCGCCTCCGCGCAGTTCAACGTCCAGTTCATCAAGGCCGGTTCTTTCCTGGTCTCGGACGGCGCGTTCTACCACCCTTTCGCATGGGACCGCGAGACCCTCGAAGGTCAGAAGCTGGAGCTCACGGTGACCGTGCGCGGCGACGGATACGAGGGCACGAAGAGCGTGAGCATCGTGCTGGAGTGAAGAACCCTGCCCATCGAGCCGCTGCCCACATTGAGCATGCGATCAGTATACGATGGCGCTGGTTCTCGCCTGCTCCGGTCCTATGCCACCTCGGCCGCCATCCCCGACTGTCGAGGCGCCCGAGCCGCCGCTCTGATGGCCGTGGGCGAGCTGGCCCGCGCTCACGGGCAGCCGCAGAACCGGTGCAGCCGGCTGGACGGCCCCCCCCACGTCGCGTGGTTCCACTCGGCAACGAACAGGCAGCCGGTCGCGTCGTGGTAGACCGCCGAGACGGGATCATCGAACCCGGTCAGCTCCTGGACCAGGCTGCCGTCGCTCTGGAATCCGAGGACGCGATCGTTCTCGCGGTCCACCACCCAGATGACGCCGGCCCCGGAGACGGCGAGGCCGTGCGGTATGCTGAAGGGAGCGCCCGCGCTGGCGCCGTCGATCACCGACAGCAGCGCGCGCGTCGCGCGGTCGAAGAGATAGATGCGCGCCGGCGCTATATCGCCGATGACGATCCGGTCCGACGCGCTGTCGATCGCGATGGAGACGGGGAGCGTCAGCTCCTCGGCGCCGTACGAGCCCAGGACGTTGAAATCGCGGTCGGTGACCAGGACGTCACCTCCGCCGGCGCCGAAGCGCGCGAGGTGCAGCTCGCCGGCCGCCGGATCCCATGCGTGGGTGAAGACTTCCTTGTGCAGCTCGAAAGGACCGAGCTCCACGGCGCCGCTTTCGCTCAACCGGTAGCGGGGGCAGACCTCGCCGCACGGGGCGTGGCTGAAGAAGAAGTCGCCGGTGGCCGGGTCGACCGACAGCGCGTTGTTGCCGAGGAGCGGACCGGAAACGAAGGACGTGACGCTGAAGCTCTCCGGGTCGATGGTGTAGATTCGACTGCTCGACGCCGCGGCCGCGAACACGTTCACGCCGTCCGTCGCCAGCATGGTGCCGTCCACGAAGAGGTCGAGCGGCTCGATCGAGAAGGAGAGCGGCGTGCCCGCCGGCTCGCACCCGGGGCCCGAGGGGCAGGGGGAGCACCGCGATCCGCCGCAGTCGATACCCGTCTCCTCGCCGTTCTGCACGCCGTCGTCGCACGTCACGTAGCAGAGCTCCAGGCGCGGCCGCTGCGCTGCATTCGGGCTCTCGCTGCTGCGGTAGTCGGTCTTCGTCCGCGAGGGGTCGTCGAGGAGGACGCCGTGGTTGGCGAGCTCCCCGTCGAGCCAGGCCTGCGCGAGAGCGCCGACGTCGACCGTGCGGAAACCCAGGCTGCCGCCGCCCGGGGCGGAGAAGCTGGCGGTCACGGCCGGATCGAAGCTGCTGCCGAAGCTGCTCCAGGTGACCCACTCCTCGCTCCAGGGCGCCGTGACGCGGTGCACATTGATCGTGGAAGCGGTCGTTTTGTAAAGCTGGTACACGGACAGGCTCGCAGACACCACCGTGGCGCTCGCAGGGACCGCGGAGAGATCATGACGGAGGAGGGCGCGACTTGGGCCTCCCGAGCTCGAGGCCCCCGTGTGCAGATGAGCGCTCTGCCCATCATTCCACCTCGGGGCGGCCTGCCAGAGCGTGGCGTCCGCGACGTTCGCCGCCTGGTCGATGGTCAGGCAGACCTGGCCGTCGGTCGACAGGCCTTGCTGGACGGTTGCGACCTGCTCGCCGGCGCCTGTATCACCGCTCGTCGCGCCACAGCCGGCGATCGACGCGACGATCGCCGCGAGGCTCGCTGCAATGGGAACTCTGTTCATGGATCTCACGGCCATCTCCATTCTGGGCGCAGGCACGGCTCCGCCGAGCGGGGCGCAACAGCGCTCCGGAGATCCGCCGGGATGCGGTGCTCCGTCCTCGCTGTTCACCCGCCTCCGCGGCTCGCCGGCGTTCCGGCCCTTGATACCTGGAGAACGGGGCTATCCCCACTCGTCCGACCTGGTCAATCGCAGGCGCCGCTGCGATCCAGAGCAACGGATCTCGACGGTTTACCGCCGCAAACTCGTCACCCAGGGTCGTCCCTGGTCGCATGAGAGGAGATAACACAGAAGCACAGAGGAGGAAACAATGAACACGGTGTCCTCTGTACCTCGTTGTTCGAACTGCTCTTATCACGAGGACACAGAGACGAACTCTGGGGCACACGGCAGTAAGTCCGCGACGTGAATCGAACCTCAGAACCTCGCGCCGAGCGCAGCGGCGGCGCCCCCGGGCAAGGGGACGACGTGCACGGCGGCGGCGGCTGGCGCGGCGGGGTCGGCGCGGCCCAGGAGGAGCGCGGCCACGGCGCCGCCGAGCGCCGCCACACCGACGCCGAACGCTATGTTGGCGCCGACGATCTTGGCCCGCACCGCGTCCACATCGGCCTCGGCGCAGCGCGGCGCGCAGGTCGTCCGCAGGCGGTCGGCGTCGGCGCGCGCGCTCAGGCCGAGCGCTGCGTAGGCAACGCCCCCGGCGGCGGCGACGCCGCCGAGCGCGATGGGCAGGAGGAGCGCGCTCACGCTGCGCGAGGCCCGCTCCTCGCGCGGCGCGCCCGCGCCTCCTCCCGGCGCGCCCGCGCCTCCTCCCGGCGCGCCCGCGCTTCCTCCCGGCGCGGCGGACCGGACCAGGCGCGTCGAGACGCGGCGCAGCTTCTCCCCCTCGCGCACCACGAGCTGCAGCGCGACGGGCGCGCTGCCCGCGCGCTCGAAGCGGAGCACGTGCTCGCCCGGGTCGACCTCGACGGCCTTGCCGTCCAGCCGCGCGGTGAGGGGCGCGCCGTCGACGGTCACCTGCACGTCGGCCACGTCCTGCCCCTGCTCGTCCGCTGCGCTCAGGATCAGCGTCGGCACGCGCGCCGTGACGTCGGAGAGCCAGCCCGCGCAGTCCGACCGGACGAGCGCGGGGCAGGCGGCGCTGCCGCAGGAGATGAAGCGCGCGCGCGCCTCGCGCAGCCGGCCCTCGTCGCGCAGGCGCTGGCCCTCCTCGGAGGCCGTGAAGCACGCCTCGGCGTCGCCGGCGTGCGCGGGGGCGGGCTGGAGGTACGCGAGGGCCGAGGCGGCGAGGACGGCGAAGAGGGAGCGGCGAGGGATGCGCTGGTTCATCCGGCCTCCGTCAGAAGCATTCGCGCTTGTAGCGCTTGTGGCCCTGTCCATCGATGACGAACGGCGGATTGCACCCGCCGCGCGCGGGCTCGCGGCGCGGCTGCCGGCGCGCGCCGGAGCCGGCGGCGGCCGTGGCCGGCGCGGCGGCCGTCGTCGATGCGCCCGGCGCGGCGGGCGCGGCGAGCGTGGCCGCCACGGCGCTGGCAGCGCCTGACGCGGCAGGCGCGAGCGCACCCGACCGCGCCAGGGGCCGCGCGCGCGCCGCGGCGGCCACGCCGGCCCTCGCGCGCGCCAGGGCCGGCGCCTCGGCGCGGGCGAGGCCGACCGCAGCGGCCGCGATCGCCAGCAGCGCGCCCGTCGCCGCGACCGCCGCCCAGAGCTGCCGGCTCGCCGCCTGCCGCGGGCTCGCGGCAGGCCCCCCCGCCGGCCCCGTCCCGAGACCCAGCGCGGCGCCCGCGATCGCCGCCCCCGGGATCGCCGCCCCCGGCTCGATCGCCGCCCCCGGCTCGATCGCCGCCCCCGGCTCGATCGCGGCGATCAGCGCCGCGCGCTGGCCCAGCGACTCGCCCGCGAGCAAGGCCACCCAGGCGCCCACCTCCGAGGTCGACGCGGCCATGCCCGTCGCCTCCAGCGCGAGCGCCATGGCGCGCGCGGTCGGGTACCGGTCCTCGGGCTCGCGCGCCAGCGCGCGCAGCGTGATCGCCTCGAGCTCCGGCGGCACCCCGGGCCGGCGGGCGCTCGGCGGATCCACGCCCGCCTGCAGCAGCCGCAGGATGGAGAGCGCCTCGCCCCGCCCCTCGAAGAGGCGCTCGCCCGTCAACGTCTCCCACAGCACCACGCCAGCCGCGTACACGTCCGCGCGCCGGTCGAGCGGCTCGCCCGCGATCTGCTCGGGCGACATGTAGGCGATCTTCCCCTTCAGCTGCCCGTCGCGCGTGATCTGCGCGCGTCCTGCGGACTTGGCCACGCCGAAGTCGAGCACGCGCGCCACCCCGTCCTCGCCGACGAGCACGTTGTGCGGCGACACGTCGCGGTGCACGAGGTGGAGCGGGGCGCCGTCCTCGGCGGTGGCCTCGTGCGCCGCGTGCAGGCCGTGCAGCGCGCCGGCGAGCACCGCGCAGGCGATGCGCGGCGGGGGCGCGCCGCCCTCGCGCGTGGCCGCGCGGAGCAGGCGCGCCAGCGACTCGCCGTGCACGTACTCCATGACGAGCAGCACCTCGCCGCCGCTCGACACGACGTCGACCGTCGAGACGACGTTCGGGTGCCGGATGCGGGCCGCCACCCGCGCCTCGTCGAGGAGCATGGCGACGAGCTCGGGGTCGCGGACGAACTGCGGGTAGAGCCGCTTGATCGCGACAGTCCGCCGGAACCCGGCCGAGCCGAGCTGGCGCCCGAGGTGCACCGTCGCCATGCCGCCAGCCCCGATCTCGTCGAAGAGCAGGTAGCGGACGACAGCCAACGCGCCGCCCTGGCTCCGGGCCTGCAACATCGGGTGCGAAGATACCATGGCCGGGGCGCGGGCCACGGCGGCATGTCAGGGCGATCGCCGGGCGCGCAGGATCTGGAAGTACCGCCGCGCGATGCCCGACGCGGCCGCCGCGCTCCGGACGTTGCCCCCGTGCTGCGCGAGGACGCGCTGCACGTAGCGCCGCTCGAAGTGCTCGACGATCCGCTCTCTCGCGCGCGCGAGAGGCAGGTCGAGCGCGAGGATCTCCTCGATGATGTCGTCGGATGTCGCAGGCTCGGCGCCTCCGCGGGCCCCCGCGGGCCCGGCAGACGACGGGGGCACGGGCGTGGGCGGCAGCGCGGCCGGCGACGCGGGCCCGGGCTGCGGCGTCGAGGCGAGCCCCGCCGTCGGCTGCGGCATCGACGCGGGCGCTGGCGTCGCCGTCGGCTGCGGCGCCGACGCGGGCCCCGGCATCGCGGCGGGCAGCGGCGCCGACGCGGGCACGGGCGTCGAGATCGGCGCGGCCGCGGAGGTCAGCCCGGCCCTCGTCGTCTCGATCGGCGCGGCCTCGCCGAGGGCCACGCGGCGCGCCACGGCGTTGTAGAGCTCGCGCACGTTGCCCGGCCAGTCGTAGTCCTCCAGCCGCTCGCTGAACCCCTGGGGGAAGGGCGCGCCGCGGCCCGCGAGCTGCCGCCAGAAGTGGTGCGCGAGCACGGTGACGTCGCCCCGCCGCTTGCGCAGCGGCGGCAGCTCGATGCGCGCCACCGCGAGCCGGAAGAACAGATCGTCCCGGAACCGGCCCGCCTGGATCTCGCGCTCGAGGTCGCGCCGGGTCGCCGCGAGCACCCGGATGTCGACGCGGATCCACCTGTTGGAGCCGACGCGCTGCACCTCCGATCGCTGGATGGCGCGGAGGAGCTTGGCCTGCAGGCCGAGATCTAGATCGCCGATCTCGTCGAGCAGCAGCGTGCCGCCGTGCGCCTCCTCGAAGACGCCGCGGCGCGCCTCGCTCGCGCCGGTGAAGGCGCCGCGCTCGTGCCCGAAGAGCGCCGACTCCACGAGCGTCGGCGGCACCGCGGTGCAGTCGAAGACGACGAAAGGCCCGGCGGCCCGCGCCCCCTGCTCGTGGATCGCCTCCGCGAGCACCTCCTTGCCGGTGCCCGTCTCGCCCTCGATGACGACGGGCACGCTCGAGCTCGCGAGGCGCTCGCACAGCGGGTAGAGCCGCCGCATCTCCTCGCTGGCCCCGACGAGCTTGCCGAAGCGCACGGCGCGCGACAGCTCGACCGCCTGCGTGACGCCGAGCGCCTCGACGCGGAGCACTGTCTCGCCCATCCTGACGAGCTCGCTGCCCTGGAGGTACGCGTCGCCGACGCGGATCCCCTGCACGAAGGTGCCGTTGGTCGAGCCGAGATCGGTGACGCGCAGGCGCGCGCCGGCGAGCTCGAAGGCGGCGTGGCGGCGCGACACGAGCCGGTCGGTGAGGGCGATGTCGCAGGCGGGGCTGGTGCCCGCGAGCACGCGCGAGGGCAGCCCTGGCGCCACGGTGAACCGGTGGCCCTCGTCCGGGCCCGCCATGACGGAGAGGGCGAAGCTCTCGGCGGCCGCCGCGGTCGGGCGCACCGGCCCGGGCACGAGCTCGGTGGAGGCGGCGTCGTCGTCGTTCCACGGGGGCATGTCCCTCCATCTCAGCAGGCATCTGCGCCGGCGTCACGCGGCGGGCGGCGCCGCGTGACGTTGGCGGGCCGCGGCGGGCGGCGCCGCGTGACGTTGGCGCGCCGCGGCGGGCGGCGCCGCTGCGTGCGCCGCGTGACGCCGGCGCCTCGGCGTGGCTGCGCGCGCGCGGCGGGGCTGGGCCATTCCGGGCGATCTCAGGGTTGGGCTCTCCAGGTGCTCCTGAAAGGCATCTTGCAGACTCCCCGCGACTCCATCACCACCGACGACCACGGCGCGGCTGCCAGGCTGAGCAAGCCGAGAAGGCCTGCCCGTGGCCGCTGAACCGTAACCGCCAGGCCGCTGCGCCTCTCGGACCGGGCGCCAGGCGCCGGGCGCGAGCCCGTCGCCCGGACAGGCAGCCATCGGCTGGCCATGAACGAACACCGTTCGCCACGAACGCCATTCGCGTGCATCGCCTGTCCGGATTCCTCATCACCCAGCATCCATTGGAAGGGACCCCCTCATGACAACCGCAACAACGAATCGTCGCATTGCCATCATCGGAAGCGGTCCGGGCGGCCTCACCGCCGCGCGCGTGCTGCAACGCCACGGGACCGCCGTCGCCGTGTACGAGCGCGACACGTCCACCGACGCACGCGCGCAGGGCGGCACGCTCGACATGCAAGCTCCCACCGGCCAGGTGGCCCTGGCCGCGGCCGGCCTGCTGGAGAAGTTCTTCGCGCTCGCCCGGCCCGAGGGCCAGTCCATACGCCTCGTCGACAAGGCCGGCCATATCCTCTTCGACAGGCCTGCAGCGCCGGACGATATGTACAATCCGGAGATCGATCGCGGCGACCTGCGTCAGCTGCTGCTCGATTCGCTCGAGCCCGGCACCGTCCAGTACGGCAAGGCATTCGAGAAGGCCGTCCCGCTCGGGGACGGGCAGCACGAGGTGCATTTTCGCGACGGCAGCAGCACCACCGTCGACCTGCTCATCGGCGCCGATGGCGCCCGCTCGATCGCGCCAGGCGAGCCCAGCCGAGTGCTGGAGTGCTGGGCCAGGCAGATGGGGCCTGAGGAGGACCCGGCGCTCGCGGCGGCGAGCTGACGCTCGGGGGGCCATCACGGCTTGAGCCTGGGCCACCTTGCGCCATGCGCGCCGCGCGGAGCGGCCGCTGCGGGGAGGCCCCGCCGGCAGGCGACGACGGGCCCGGACGGCGCGGGGCGCGCGAGCGGCGCCGGCGGCGGCGGGGTCCGCAGCACCGGCGGCCGCCGCCCCGGCCGGCTCCGCCGCACCGGGGGCCGCTGCGCCGGCCAGATCTGCGGCGCCGGCATCGGAGCAGCGGACACTGGCACTCGCGATCTCGTCTCTCATCGATCCATCACCCCTCCATCCTCGCTGCGTCTCGAGGCGCACCTCCGCGCGTCGCCATGACGGACGCGGCGCGCGCCCACAGGGCGAGCCCGGCAGCAGGTCGAACGCCGCGTGCTCACCTCGTGCTCCTGTCCGTCCAAGTGCAGGCTGGCCCGGTCGGCTTCCGGGTTTCCGGCCTCTTTCCTCGAGCACGAAGCGCCCCCGATGGAACTCGGCGTCACCCTCTTTCGGTCCGAGCCCATCATTCTGCGCAGAGCGGACCGACAGCGGGCGCTGCCACCCTCAGAGCGCGCCGCGACGTCTCGAGGCGTGGCGTGCGTGAGCGCCGCTTCCACATGGCAAGCGCGCTGCATCGGCTCGCCGACGGGTCTCCCGAGGGTAGCCGCCGGACCAAGGATAGAGCATTCTCTGTTCAATGACTGTGTCGTTGCAGCGGAGCGCGCTGGCCGATCCCGGGATGAAGGAATCGCTTCGGGTGAACGAGGAGCGCTTCCGGCTGCTCGTCGAGACCATCCAGGACTACGCCATCTTCATCCTCGACGCCGGAGGCCATGTGGCCACCTGGAACGTGGGCGCGGAGCGGATCAAGGGGTACGAGGCCAGGGAGATCGTCGGCCGCCACTTCTCGACGTTCTATCCGCCGGAGGACGTGGCCGCGGGGAAGTGCGACCGCCTGCTCGAGGAGGCGATCAGGCTCGGGCGGACAGCGGACGAGGGGTGGCGCGTCCGCAAGGACGGCACGCTGTTCTGGGCCAACGTCGTCATCACGGCGCTGCGGGACCGCGACGGGACGCTGCTCGGCTTCGCGAAGATCACGCGGGATCTCACGGAGCCCCGGCAGGCAGAGGAGGCGCTCCGGCGGAGCGAGGAGCGCTTCCGGCTGCTCGTGGACAGCGTGAAGGACTACGCGATCTTCATGCTCGATCCGCAGGGCGTCGTCACGACCTGGAACCGCGGGGCGCAGGAGCTCAAGGGCTACAGCGCCGAGGAGATCCTCGGCCAGCACTTCTCGCGCTTCTACCCGGAGCACGACGTCCGCGCCGGCAAGTGCGACTGGGAGCTCGCTGTCGCCGCGCGCGACGGCCGGATCACCGACGAGGGGTGGCGCATCCGCAAGGACGGCACGCTGTTCTGGGCCTACGTCGTCATCACCGCGCTCCGCGGCCCCGGAGGGGCGCTCGTCGGCTTCGCGAAGGTCACGAGGGACCTCACCGAGCGTCGCCGGGCCGAGGAAGAGCGCATCCGCCTCACGCAAGAGCAGGAGGCGAACCGCATGAAGGACGAGTTCCTCGCGACGGTCTCGCACGAGCTCCGGACGCCGCTCAACGCGATCCTCGGGTGGTCTTCGGTCCTGTGCGACAGCGTCACCGACCCCGAGATCTTGAAGGCCTTCGAGACGATCCGGCGGAACGCGCAGGCGCAGGCCAGGATCGTGGAGGACGTGCTCGACGTCTCGCGCATCGTCACCGGCAAGATGCACATCGAGACAAGGCCGACGAACTTCGCGGCCATCGTGGCCGACGCGCTCGAGGTCGTCCGTCCCGCCGCGGACGCGAAGGGCATCGACCTCTCCGTGCGGGGCGCCGAGCGCCCCCTCTTGCTCGTGGGGGACCCGGCGCGGCTCCAGCAGGTGGTGTGGAACCTCCTGTCCAACGCGGTGAAGTTCACCGACAGGGGGGGACACGTCCGCGTGAACGTCGAGCAGGCCGGGGCAAGCATCCACCTCGCCGTGCACGACGACGGGCGCGGGATCGAGCCCGCGATGATCTCCCACGTGTTCGAGCGGTTCTGGCAGGCCGACAGCTCGATCACCCGCAGGTTCGGCGGGCTGGGGCTCGGGCTGTCGATCGTCCGCCACATCGTGGAGCTCCACGGCGGCACCGTCTCGGCCCAGAGCGCCGGGCTGGACCAGGGGGCGAGCTTCTTCGTCACGCTGCCCGTGCGGGCGGTGGCGCCCCCTCCCGAGCAGGACCCCGACAGACGCCGCGCGGCGGCCCCCAGAGAGGCGACGAGAGCGCGGCTCGACGGCCTCCGCGTGCTCGTCGTCGACGACGAGCCGGACGCGCGCGAGCTCATCAGCGCCGTGCTCTCCGAGCGAGGGGCGGAGGTGCGCGTCGCGAGCTCCGCGCGCGAGGGGTACGGCGCGCTCGCCGCGGCGAGGCCGCACGTCATCGTGAGCGACATAGGCATGGCCGACGAGGACGGCTACGCGTTCATCCGGAGCGTGCGGGCGAAGGGGCGGGACGGCGGGGGGGCGACGCCCGCGCTCGCCCTGACGGCGTACACGAGCGGCACGAGCCAGCGGCTCGCCCTGGAGGCGGGGTACGACGAGCACCTCGCGAAGCCGGTCGACCCGGAGGACCTGGTGCGGGTCGTCCGGCAGCTCGGACATCGGGAGAGCTGACCCGAGGTCGCCCCCTTCACACCGGGAGAAGGACGGAGAAGCAGCTCCCCCCGCCCTCGTTGTCCCTCACCTGGATCGTGCCGCCGTGCGCCTCGACGGCCAGCTTGCAGAACGTCAGCCCGAGGCCTCGGCCGGCGGAATGGGCGGCGCGCCCCTCGTCGAGCCGGGCGTACCTGTCGAAGATGTGGTCGCGCAGATGGACAGGGATTCCGGGGCCCTCGTCTCGCACGACCACCTCCACCCAGCGCGCGTCGGGCCGCCACGCCTCGACGTGCACGGCGCCGCGCGCCGGGCTGTGGCGAAGGGCGTTGTCGACGAGGTTCTGCAGCACCCGGCGCAGGAGATCGCCGTCGGCCCGGACGCGGCAGCTGCACGGCGCGCCGGGGCGGAGCTCGATGCGCTGCCCGCGCGCGGCGGCGAACGGCTCCAGGATCTCGGCCACTTCCTGGAGCAACGCCACGAGGTCGAGCTCGTCGAACCGCGGGACGAGCGTCCCCAGCTGGCGGCTCGAGGTGTCGAGCAGGTTCATCGCCGTGCGCTGGATGAGCTCGGCCGAGCAGAGCACCCTCCTCCAGCGGCGCCGGTCGCTCTCCGGGACGTCCTTGTCGCGCAGCCGGGCCCTGGCGGTCAGCAGGATGCCCGCGGCGGGGCTCCGGAGGTCGTGCGCGAGGAGCTCGTTCAGCGCTTCGTTCTGCCGCTGGCTGTCCGCGAGGGCCCGATGCTGCTCCGCGAGATCGCAGATCGCCGCATCGAGCTCGCTCATCCGCGCCTGGGCCTCCTCCACACATTCGCGAAGCGCGATGTTCTCCATCGCCAGCGCCGTGGCGTCGGCGAGCGCCTGGAGCAGCGTCAGCTCGTTCGCCGTGATCACGCGCGTGGAGCCCCAGTAGCTCCCGATCGCCCCGAGGGGAGCGCGCGCGTGGACTGGCACCATCGCCATGCTCCGCACAAACGTCGGCCGGTAGACGTCGAGGGGGATCCGGGGGTCGAGCGCGATATCGTCGACGACCGCCGGCGTTCGATTCTGCATCACCCACCCGCTGACGCAGCTCGACATCGGGAATCGCCTGCCCTGCCAGAGCGAGGAAATCGCGTCTTCCTGGGCATAATGACAGAGCTCACCCTCGCGGAGGACGAAGGACGCGCCCTCGGCGCCGGTGAGCTCCCGGGCGGCTCGGGCTGCGATTTGCAGAATGCTCTGGAGATCGCGCGCGCGCCATAGCTCCTGCACGGCGCAGAGGAGGCGCCCCGCGGCGTGGTCTTCCCGGACGCTCAGCTCCTGACCGCCCGACCGGGCGGGATCATCCGAGGCATTCGGGTTCATCTTCTGGATCCCTTAGCGCGTGGTACCGCGCCCCACAAGGCATGGCTCCATGCGGCGGACTAACGCTTCCTTGCGCGCACGGCACGCCGGCCGGCGCCGTCGCGGCCGCCCGCGCCCTGCGGCGGCGGGGGGCCACGCTCGAGCGTCCCGGTGGACGCTGCGGACCCTCATGAGCGCGGCGCGGAGCGCGATGTCATCTGTCGTCGCTCCTCTCCCCCACGGCACGATGGGCGGCACGCCTCCCTCGGCCCCCGGCGTGCGCGCGCCGAGGGCGCGAGAGAAGGATGCTGTGAAGAGACGAGCACGGAAACGGCGGCCTCGCTCGCAAGGAGGGCCGGAGGGCCGGAGGGCCGGAGAGCCGGAGAGCCGATGAGCCGATGAGCCGATGAGCCTCGGTGGCGCGGGCGGCGCGATCCATCGAATGGGCTTTATCCTTGGACGCCCCCACAGGCCGTGTTATCGTGCGAATCAATCCCGCGTGACCCGGAAGTCCGCGCGGAGATTTGCGCTGTCGCGCCTGTATCGCGCCTGACGTCATCGTGGCGCTGGAGGCGTGCGCGCCACGCGCGGCGGAGGAAGGAGAGCTATGCATAGGTCCTTTGCATTCGTGCTCGCTGGCACAGCGCTTCTCGGGATCTCGTGGCCGGCTCACGCGAAGCGGTCCGTCCTCGTCGAGGGGGCGCTTCTGCACGGCGCCAACGGCGTCAATGTGGGGCCGGATGGCCGGCTGTACGTCGCGAGCTTTCTCGGAAATGAGATCGCCGTCGTGAACCGCAAGAGCGGAGCCATCGTGCGCCGGATCGACGCGCCGGACGGGCGCGATGGCCCGGATGACCTCACCTTCGGTCCGGATGGCTCGCTCTACTACACCTCGCTCATCCCCGGGAACGTCGTGCGGCGCTCGCCGTCGGGCAACATCACGCAGCAGCACGTCGCGCCAGGGGTCAACCCCATCACCTTCTCCGATACGGGGCGGCTCTTCGTGGCCCTCGACTTCTTCGGTGACGCGCTGTACGAGCTCGATCCGGAGCTGTCCGACCCGCCGCGCCTCATCGCGAGCAACCTCGGCTTCCTGAACGGCATGGACTGGGGCCCCGACGGCAGGTTGTACGGGCCGATCTGGACGCAAGGCAGGGTGGTCAGCATCGATGTGGACTCCTGCACCGGCGCTGCCGATCCGGAGGCGGAGTGCGACATCCAGACGGTCGCGGACGGCTTCTTCATCCCCGCGGCGGTCAAGTTCGACGGCTGCGGGCGGCTCCACGCGGTCGATCAGAACGGCGAGGTGGTGCGGATCGACGTCGCGACAGGCGACCGGGAGGTGATCGCGGAGCTCCCTGTCGGCCTCGATAACCTCGCCTTCGACGCGCAGGACAACCTCTATGTGACGAGCGCCGCGGAAGGCTTCGTCGTCCGGATCGCGCCGAATGGGCGGGAGCGCACGCTCCTCCCGGGCGGCCTCATCCTGCCTGGCGGCGTGGCCGTGCTGAGCCAAGGCGGGGTCGAGTCGGTCTATGTCGCCGACACGGCCTCGCTGCGGAGCTTCGACGGAGACACGGGCGATGTGCTCGACGTCGTGCCGTCGTTCCTGGGCGTCACCGATCTGCACGGGCCCGCCACGGTGTCGGCCGACGGCTCGTCGCTGGTCCTCAGCTCGTGGTTCGCCAGCGTGGTCCAGGTCTACGATCCGGCGGCGGACGTGGTCCTCGAGAGCTACAGCGACTTCGTCTCGCCGCTCAACGCGGTCCGGTTCCAGGGAGATCTCGTCGTGTCCGAGCTCGGCGCGGGGCCAGGCGATGCGCGCGTCGTCCGCCAGACCAGCGGCGGGCGCGTGACGCTCGCGCCGATGACCGTGCCCTCGGGCCTCGCCGTGTCGGGCGGCGACCTCTGGGCCGCCGACTGGGCCACGGGCGCGGTCCTTCAGGTGGTGTCCGGCGGCGCGACGCTCTCTCCGCCGCTCGAGGTGGTCGCCGGCCTGGACCGGCCGGAGGGGATGGCGGTCGATCTGGACGGCACCCTGCTCGTCGTGGAGAGCGGAAGGCGCCGCCTCCTGCGCGTCGATCCGTCAACGGGCGACACATCGATCGTGGCGAGACACCTCGAGGTGGGCCTCGACGCGGTCACCGGGACGGTGCCGACCTTTGCAATGAGCAGCGTCGCCGTGGGCCCGTCGGGCGCAATCTACGTCACGGGCGACGAGGGCAACGTCCTCTATCGGTTCTGAGGACGGGCGGCGAGCGCACCTGCAAGCGACTACTGCGCTGGTCTCGCCGGCGCATCCATGCTGCGCACCGCGCGGAAGGCGTCGGCGGTGGCCTGCGTGTTCTGCGTCGTCACGATCTGGAGCCGGTTCCCCTCGCGCCGCGCCACGTGCACCAGGATGCCCTGCATGTCGGGCACCGGCTGGCCGTCGGGGGTGAGGACGCCCGTCAGCTCCCACGCCCAGCGGACCACCGCGATCTCCGGCGTGACGAAGCGCGTCTCGACACGCACGCTGGTGAGGCGGCTCTGCCGGAAGACGGTCTCGTGAATGCCGACATGGTTCTTCCGGATCTCCGCCCGCCCGTGCCACCACATCCCGAAGATGTTCACGAAATCGGCGTCCTCGGCCTGCAGGGCAGCGAACGCATCCATGTCGTGCCGGTTCCAGGCGTCGCAGAAGGCGCCGGCGAGCTGTTCTCCCAGCGCCTGCTGCTCGCGCGCGTCGGGCGCCGCCGCCAGCGCCGCCGAGGGCGTCGCCGGCGCGGCGGGCGGCGGCGACGCGGGGGCGCACGCGAGGACCAGAAGCGATAGAGCAGCGGTTGCAAAGGCTCGATGCATGAGGCCCATTACATCGAGTCGGCGCGGGGCGTCAACTGCACCGGCGGCGGTTCCCCCTTGACATCATCGAGCCATTTTGCTTTCTGGAGGCCGATGCTCGAGCAGAGCAGTGGCACGATGCCTGCCTGCGAGCACCGAAGGAGGCAATCGTGATGGATCGCCAGTTCATCAAGGTCCGCGGCGCGCGCGAGAACAACCTCAAGGACGTCTCGCTGGACATCCCCAAGCAGCAGATCACGGTGTTCACCGGCGTGTCCGGCTCCGGGAAGTCCTCGCTGGTCTTCGACACCATCGCTGCCGAGGCGCAGCGCCAGCTGAACGAGACCTTCACCGCGTTCGTGCAGGGCTTCCTGCCGCATTACGGTCAGCCCGACGTCGACCGCATCGAGCACCTGAACGCGCCGATCATCATCGATCAGAAGCGGGTCGGGGGCGGCTCGCGCTCGACGGCGGGCACCTACACGGACATCGCTGCCCTGCTGCGGCTCCTCTTCTCGCGGGTCGGGCAACCCCAGGCGGGGCCGGCCTACGCCTTCTCGTTCAACACCCCGCAGGGCATGTGCCCGGAGTGCGAGGGCATCGGCAAGACCGTTCAGCTCGACCTGGACAGGCTCCTCGATCGCAGCAAGTCCCTGAACGGCGGGGCGATCCTGCACCCGGACTTCAAGGTCGGCAAGTGGATGTGGAAGATGTACCCGCTCTCGGGCCTCTTCGACAGCGACAAGCCGATCAAGGACTACACCGACGAGGAGCTCCGCGCCCTCCTGTACGGCGCGGACGTGAAGGTCTCTTTCGGCGAGTTCGGCTCGAAGTACGAGGGCCTCGTCGAGCGCTTCACCCGCGTGTACATCAAGAAGGACGCCGCGGCGATGTCCGATCGCAACCGGGCGGTCTTCGAGCAGTTCACCACCTCGCAGACGTGCCCGGCGTGTCATGGCGCGAGGCTCAACCAGGCCGCGCTGAGCTGCAGGATCAACGGCCGGAACATCGCCGAGCTCTCCGACCTGGAGGCGACGGAGCTGATCAAGTTCCTGCAAGGCCTCACCGATCCGGTCGCCGTGAGGCTGGCTTCCCGGCTCATCGAGCGCTTGCAGCACCTCGTGGACATCGGCCTCGGGTACCTGAGCCTCGGCCGGGAGACAGCCACCCTGTCCGGCGGCGAGTCGCAGCGCGTGAAGATGATCCGGCACCTCGGCAACAGCCTGACCGAGATGCTCTACATCCTCGACGAGCCCAGCGTTGGGCTGCACGCGCGCGACGTCGCCCGCCTGAACGGCCTGCTCCGGAAGCTGCGCGACAAGGGCAACACAGTGCTGGTGGTCGAGCACGACCCGGATGTCATCGCCATCGCGGATCACGTGGTGGACATCGGCCCGAAGGCCGGCGTGCACGGCGGTGAGGTGGTCTTCGAGGGGAGCTTCGAGGCCCTCCGGAGTGCCGACACCCTCACTGGAAAATTCCTGAAGCAGCACCTGCCGGTCAAGCAGAAGGTGCGGAAGCCGACGGGGCACCTGAGCATCAAGAACGCCACCTTGCACAACCTGAAGAACGTCACCGTGAACATCCCCACGGGCGTGCTGACGGTCGTGACGGGCGTCGCCGGCTCCGGCAAGAGCACGCTGATCAACGATGTCTTCCTGGAGCAGCACCCGGACGCGATCGTGATCGACCAGTCGCGCGTGACGGCCAACAGCCGCTCGGCGCCTGCGACCTATACAGGGATCATGGACGACATCCGGCAGGCGTTCGCCAAGGCCAACAAGGTAAGCGCCTCGCTCTTCAGCTTCAACTCCGAAGGCAGCTGCCCCAACTGCAACGGCCTGGGGGTCGTGTACACCGATCTGGCGTTCATGGAGGGCATCGTCTCGACGTGCGAGATCTGCGAGGGCAAGCGCTTCAAGTCCGAGGTGCTGGCGTACAGCCTGCGCGGCAAGACAATCAGCGACGTGCTGGACATGACCGCGGAGGAGGCCCTGGCCTTCTTCAGCGAGAAGAAGGTCAAGGCCGTGCTGCAGGCGATGAACGACGTGGGGCTGAGCTACCTGAAGCTGGGCCAGCCGCTCAGCACGATGTCGGGCGGAGAGGGGCAGCGCCTGAAGCTCGCCACCGAGCTCCACAAGCAGGGCAGCGTCTACGTGATGGACGAGCCCACCACCGGGCTACACCTCTCCGACATAGGGCTCTTGATGGGCATCATCGACCGGCTGGTGGACGCCAGGAACACGGTCCTCCTGATCGAGCATCACCTCGACGTGATCCGCCAGGCCGACTGGATCATCGACCTCGGCCCGGAGGGGGGCAGCGCCGGCGGTGAGGTGCTGTTCGAGGGGCCGCCGCAGGAGCTGAAGCGCTGCGAGCGGAGCATCACGGCGCGGTTCATCTGAGGCGCGGGCGCCCCGGGCTCAGTTGGGCGGCGGGATGAAGAGGCCGGGGCAGGGCTCGTCGCCGAAGACCCTGAGCCCGTTCTGGTACATGGTGATCTTCGGGTTGGGCGCCCAGTTCCAGTTGAGCCCACCGTAGGAGTAGTCGTTCGACTCGGTGAAATCGAGCCAGCTCGAGGCGTGGAACGCGAGGCGGAACTGGTCGGTGGTGGCCGAGGGCGACACGAGGAGGAACGGGAACGTGACGTCCATGTAGTGGGTCGCGTTCGCGCACCCGCCGCCGGGCACATCGGCGAACCTCACCTGGAACGTGGTCGAGCAGCCCCAGCACTCTGCCGCGAGCGTACCGGGCGGCTCCTTGGTGAAGTAGTACCGCACGACCATGCCCGAGAGGATCTCGGTGTTGGGCCCGTTGTTGCGCACCTGGATGCCCGGGGTCACCCAGTTCGATTGCGTCGTGTGCTCGTCGTACAGCACCTCGAACCGGCAGTCCGCCGGGCACGACGCGACGCTCTCGCCGCTGCTGCAGATGCCGTCGCCGCAGGAGCAGTCGCTCGGGCAAGAGGCCGGGCTCTCGAGCGGGCCGCAGGCGCTGTCCCCGCAGGAGCACATGTCGGACGGGAGGTACTTGCACATGCCCTGAAGGGCCCGGAAGGCGTAGGTCACGTCCTCGCCGCGGCAATTGTCCTCTTCTTCGCACACGAGGGGGCGACGGCAGTCGCCGCCCGGCGCGAAGTCGTCCTCGCCGCGCACGAGGATGCCCACGAGCTCCTTCGTGTTGAGGTCGAACACGCCCGAGCCGGAGTTGCCCACGAACGTGTCCAGGTCGGCGACGAAGAAGTCGTTGTCCTGGTCATTGCTGAGGATCTCGGCCCCATCGGCCAGCTTGAGCGGCAGCCCGCGGGGGAAGCCGTGCACCACGAGCGGAGTCTCGGGGGGCAGCGGCGTGCTCGCGACGCGCACCGTGGCGGGCGTGCGGCCCACGACCGGCCTGTCGAGGCGCACGACCGAGTAGTCCGCGCCGTTGACGTCGCGGTACCAGGTCACGACGTCCGCGCAGCTGTAGACGTCGTCGCTCGTGATCTGGCCGAGCTGGCCGGACGGCGTCATCATGTAATCGAAGACGTAGCGGTTGTCGGCGCAGCTGCCGACGCAATGCCCGGCCGTCAGGACGAGGTCAGGGGCGATCAGCGTGCCGCTGCAGTCGGCGAGCGCCGGCTGCGTGGCGAAGCGCTCGTCGGGGCACACGCCGTCGCGATCGATCCACGTCCCCCCGGCGATCTGGATGTTGCTCGGGTCCGAGTCGTCGATCGCCGAGGTGGCGATCAGCGCCACGGTGAAGTCCACCGCGCGCTGGGCCCAGACGGGATCCGAGTAGGTGAAGGGCTCCTCCCGGTCGTCATCGTCGTAGATGACCTCGGAGCGAGCCTGGCCGGCGGCCTCGTCCTCGACGGCGGTCGTCGAGCACGCGGAGGCGGCTCCCACGAATGCAAGGCCAGTACATGCTAGCAATCTGAATAGCTTCATGTGAGCTCCCAAGTTGAAAGAAACAAGGACATCCGAGTACGGGCTGCGGGGCCTCCCCCCGCGGGCCGTGCGCCGATCAGGATCTCCCCGGTGCGCCTCGCCGGGAGCGCCGCCGCGCCAGAGAGGCGACGCGGTTGCGCTCGCGGGGCGCCTCATCGCTCCAGGACCCATCAGGGTCCTGTCGAGCGCTCCGAAGCCCCACGCGGCGAGCGAGCCCTCACCGTGGCTGACAGCGCGTCGCTCGCGGGCGCCCGGACGGCCGGACGCGCCGCGGCTCGGCATGGGTCGAGCCCCGTGGGGATCGCCGCCAGCCCCCCGCGGCGGGCTCGCGCCCGGGGGGATGCAGCGCGGGGATCACGTGGGGAGGTCGAGCGGGTACATCAATGGCTGAGCCGAGCGTGAGCACGAAATCGACAGCTGATGAATACTGATGGATCCAGTCTCCAAGCAACTCGCTCCAGGTGTTCAGGGAGGGTCTTTGGTTCACTGGACAGCGCACGTCCAATTCTTATGCAGCATGAAGCCCATGAATTCCGTGCATCGCAGTCGCCACCTGGCGACGGCGCCGCACGAGGGGCGCGCATCGCAGGACCAGGCATCCGATCGCGCCCCGTGCGTGCCTGCCCAAAGCCCCCCGAGATCTTGCCGCCTTCACGTGAGAGGAAGAGGTGGCGCCTCTGGCAGCGTGCTTCATGCGGACGATTCGCAGGCGCCTCGGGAGAGCGGCGCCGGGGGCGGCGCGACCGGCCCCTGCGAGCTCTTGCCCGAACGGCTTCATCTCTGCCCTCTCGCCCGACGGTCAGGTGACGAACCTGAAGTGGATCGAGGGCGGCGAGGACAAGGTCAAGCTCGACGCGCCGACGGGCTCGGCGATCGTGAAGGGCGTGCTCTACGTGGCCGACCTCGCGACCACGGGCGCGTCCTCGTGCCCCACGTCATGGAGGACAAGGTCGACGCCTACGAGCTGAAGTGATCCGCGGACGAAAAATCCCAGGTCAGGGGGCGACGATGTCTCACTCACGTTGGCACGGAGGGGGGCCTCCTTCACTCCACAGCCTGCGGCGGCAGCGTCGTTGCTACACTGACCGGACGCGGCCATCAGGGCTCATCTCGCCCCCACCATGGTCTCGCCCGGCCAGGGTCGCCACGTACGCCACCAGATCCGGCGGCTTCACCGGCTTGGCCAGGAGGTCGTCGATGAGCTTGGATTGCGCCCGCGCGTTCCGCTCGATCGTCCCGAGCGCCCGGCTCAGGATCTCGTTCGATGGGCCGCGCATCATGCGGAGTAACTGCGACCAGCCGAGGATCGCGGTGAGCGGCGTCCGCAGCTCGTGGCTCAGCAGCGCCAGGAACTCATCCTTCAGCCGCCCGGTACGCTCGAGCTCCGCCCGCGCCGCCTGTTCGCGAGAGAGGAGCATCTCCCGCTCCGCCTCCGTCCGCTTTCGCTCGCTGATGTCCGTGGAAATCCCGCAAAACGCATATGACCGGCCCGACTCGTCGAGGAGCGGGCACTTGATCGAGATGTATGTGTGGAGCCCATCGTCCTGGGGCATGATCTCTTCCGTCTCCAGCGGCCCCCCGGCCACCGCCACCTGCTGGTCGATAGCGCGAAATGCGTCGGCACGCTCCACGGGGAACAAGTCATAGTCGGTCTTGCCGACAATCGACCGCGTGGTCACATGAAATAACTCTTCGTAGCGGCGGTTGACCATCAAATAGCGGCCTTCGAGGTCCTTGACGTAGATGACCGCCGTGGAATTGTCGACGATGGCCTGAAGCAGATGCTGGCTCTCCCGCAAAGCATATTCCGCGCGCCGGCGCTCGGCGTTCTCCGCTTTGAGAGCGGTGTTCGAGCTCGCCAGCTCGGCCGTGCGCTCGCGCACCCGTTGTTCCAGCTCCTGATGGGCACGCTGCAGCTGCGCGTTCTTCGCTTCGAGCTCCTTTTGCTCCTCGCGCAAGCTCAGGTGCGTCTTGATCCGCGCGAGCACCTCTTCAATCTCGAATGGTTTTGTGATGTAATCGACGCCCCCCGCCTCGAACCCCACGAGCTTGTCCGCCACTTCTTCGAGGCAGGTCATGAATATCACCGGGATGTCTCGGGTGCTCTCAGCCGCTTTCAGGCGCCGGCAAGTCTCGAAGCCGTCGATCCCAGGCATCACCACGTCCAGCAGGATCAGGTCGGGTTTCATGAGGCTAGCCCGCTTCAAGGCCGCTTCCGCGTCCTGAGCGGCGAGCGCCCGATGACCTGCGGATTCCAGATGATCGACCAACACAGCCAGGTTGGTGGGCATGTCATCCACGATGAGGATCGTGCCCTCACGAGCACCGGGCGCGGAGGCTCTGCTCATGATCGCTGACCGCCCCAGGCGCGCCGCGCACCGAGACCCGGCATCACCTTCCACTCGAACCCCTGGGCCAGCCGGCCCGAAATTTCCCATGGACGCTGATCACTTGCGTGACAGAGCGACAGCAATCCAATCGGCCGCGGCCGCAGGGGGAGCCGTGAAGGCAAGTTGATCTGGTGCGGGGTCCACGCCCAGGCGTCCATAATTCGATCCACCTCCTCGTCGGTTGCTCGTCAGGTGCTCTCGTCGGCCACCGCCTGGCCTACCGCGGCATGCTCCTCGACGAACTCCTGCAGCTTCCGCATCTGGTAGGTCCGCGCCAGCGTCTGGAACTGCTCGAGCCAGGGGCCGAGTCGCGGCTCGTTTTGCTGCATCCGCTCCGCCTCCGCCAGCACGTTCCGGATATGGCCCGATGCCACCAGCCACGATAGCAGCGATAGCTGTTCGGCCGAGGGCGGCACCAGCGCGCTATCCCGCTTCACCGCCATGGGGGCCGCGGCTTTCCCCGGTTCATGCGTCCATTCCACGCCCAGGAAACGCGCGATCTTCTCGAAGAGCGGGCTGGCCTGCACCGGCTTGGGCAAGAAGTCGTCCCAGCCGGCGTGGGCCCCCTTCGGCTGTTCGGCGGCGGTGACGTTCGCCGACGAGGCCAGGATCACCACCCCGTCGAGCTCGGGCATCTGCCGCAGCGCAGCTCATGGCTCATGCTCGAGAGGAAATCGCTCTTCGCTCGATTGGCGCGGTCGGCCGCCTCCTTGGCGATCCGCAGCTGAGCCGTGCGCTCCTGGATCTTGACCTCCTGGTCCCGGTACAGCACGGCGTTCTCGACGGCGATCGCTGCCTGCGAGGCGAGCACCGACAAGAGCTCCACGCGCGCGGGAGGGAACGCCGACGGCACGTCGCGGTGCTCCAGGTACAGCACGCCCACCACGTGCCCGCGATGCGTCAAGGGCAGCGCCAGTAGCGAGAGCACCGCGTGCAATGCCAGGTACGGGTCGCCGGCGAAGCGCGCATCGGATCTCGCGTCGCCTGTCACCACCGGCTCGCCCGTGCGGGCCGCATATTTCACCACCGCCACCAGCACGTCGTGGCTCTGCCCGAGAGGCTCCGACAGCCCCGCCTCGATGCGGGTCCCCTCCACCCATAGCCGAGCAACGACCGAGAGCGCTTCCCCTTCGCTGAGCACCAGGGCGCCGCGCTGCGCCCCCGCGTTCTCCAGCGTGAGCTCCATCAGCCGGCCCACCACGCGCCCCGGGTCGAGCTCGCCCGCGAGCGCCTGCGCCGCGCGCACCGCGGTTTTCACGTCGAAATGCGCGCCCGTGGACCCGCCCGTGGTCGTGGTGGTCGCCGTCACGGTCGTACGCTCGGAGGCCGACTTGTGCATGGACACCTTGTGCATGGACACGTTGAGCACAGCGGGATACCTCGCGCCCAGATGGGCGACCACAGCGTAAGCGCCCCAGCGCGCGTAGGCATCGCGAGCCTCGCGCAGGTACATCGCCCCGACGTGGCTCTTGCCCGTCTCCAGTCGAAACTCGGCGGAGAGCTGGGCTGCCAGGGCCTCGATGTGCAGGAAGCGGTGCTCGCGTGCCAGCTCGATGGCCTCGTCGTACTTGGCCGCTGCCTCATCGGGCTTGCCCAGGACGCGGGCGTATTCCGCCTCGCCGAGGCGCAGCTTGTGGAGGAAATTGGCTTCGCAGCCTCCGGTGAAGTAGCGCAATCGCGTGAGGCTGTGCTCGATGTGCTGCCGCAGCCGCGCCTGTTCCTCGTTCGTGGCGGCGTCGGGCCAGCACTTCGCTGCTGCGAGCGCGAGAAAGAGCGCGATGTCCGTCACTGGCGGAATTCCAAGGATGTCTGCCTGGAATTGCTCCGCCTCCCGCATCTTCGACAGCGCTCGCTCCCATTTGCCAACAGCACAGAACAGATACCCTTCGAGGGTACGAGCGAACCCTCCGGTGTACCTGTCCCCATCGGCCAGAAGGGAGCGCGAACCTCGTGGCAGCGGCTCGTCCTCCAGGAGGTTCTTGGCTCCGTCAGGCGACATCAAGACCTCGCAAAAGGACGCGACCAGCTCGAAGTGGTGTCGCCCGACGGCGTCCCCTGCGCGCTGCACCAGCTCCCAGCGAGCCTTTTGCTGCTCGGCGTGGCAGCGAGCGAGCTCACGGACCGGATCGTTCCGCTGGAGGACGTGTGGGGCCGCGCGGGGCGCGAGCTCTGCGGTGAGCTACTCGCCGCGAGGAGCCGCGCGGACGTGATGGACCGCGTCGCCCGGGCGCTCGCCCTTCGTGCCGGCCAACCATTCGAGACGGCATCGGGGCAGGACCAATCGCGCTGGATGGGGGTTCACCCCGGAGGAGGCGAAGCAGATCGTGGCCTGGGCGAGGAGGCACTTCAGGCGGAGGCGGCGCCAAGCTGGGGCAAGAACCCGAGCGAGCCGGACGCGGCGACGCCCCACAAAGAGCTGCTCAAATGGTATCGCCCTGTCAGGGCTATCGTGACGGCCGGGGGGTGGCCGGCTACCTGATTCCATCGCGACATAGCCAGGAGGTTGCGATGGCGACACGAGCGAAGTGGACGGAGCGAGTGAGGCGGTGGGAGCGGAGCGGCTTGGACGCCGCGGAGTTTGCGACCCGCACCGGATGCGCTTCCGGGCGCGCGAGGCGGAGGTGCGTCTTCGGGCGGCCGTCTCGTCGGCGAACTCGCTCGCTCCGGAGACTCGAGACCTGGCTACCTGGAACATTGTGGAAGCCATCGGCCTTCCGTGGAATTGTCGCGCAGAGGGGAGTTGGGCTGTCCCTGCGCTTCCGATGAGAGTTCGAGTGAAGTAGTCCTCATCGCCCGCAGGAATCCGATATGAGCCCGTGGTCGCCAAGCTCACTGTCTGCTTGAAGTCTGGATCTGCTGCCGAGATCACTCCGCTTCCACCATTGGAGTACACAATGTAAAAGGACCTTTCATCGCGGCAGCATTGCAGCTATGTGGCCAACTGTTTGCCGTTGTGAAGGTGAAGGATTTGCGGGACTCGTCAACGCGTTTCCACAGTCATCACTTTCTGAACAATCTTCCAGGTTCCATCAACCTTTAGACACGACAACATGTCCGTAAAATAGCGTGGCGGGATCTGCAATTTCACCTTCAAGAGCGCGAGGTCTCTCTCAACGTCTATCGACAAGATCTCATCGTGGCGCTCCAAGCCCTGTAGCTTCGGGGCTTTCATGCTCCGGACCCCTGCCAGCCACATCTCAATCGGTGTCACGCTCACGTTGCCGTCCTCGCCAACTTTTGTCACGGCGCAGGAGTGATGAAATATGGAGGCGAACTTTTCAGCATCCATTTCGTAGGCAGCGTCGAAATAGGTCTTCGCTATAGCAGTCAACGCGCGAATATCGGTATCCATAGAACTCCAAATAGTAGTACTTTCGACCGCCCGCACCGCCTGCCGCGGTAGCAGCGCTTGTCGCGCGAAGACTCTAGCTCTCGGAGCCAGCGTGGTATAGACAATATTACACAGCCGAGTGAACTCGTTGGATCTGTTGGTTTTTGTAGGCGGATCAGTGGATCCGTACTTTGTACGTTATGTCAACTGCCGGTCGTTGGCGGAAAATTCTTGACAGGTCGGAATGGCTTTGCGCGGGCCATCCTCTCGGCCGATCCGTACGTTGTCGCGCGCCGCCCGCGGGCGATCCTGTGCTTGCCGCTCCTGCACCGGTGCGACGTCACCGGCGTGTTCTACCTGGAGAACGAGCTCGCGCGCAACGTGTTCACCGCGACCCGGATCGAGCTCCTCCAGCTGATCTCGTCGCACGCGGCGATCGCGGTGCAGAACGCGATGTTCTATACGAGCATGCAGGAAGCGAGCGCGCTGCTCCGGGAGGCGAACGACCGGCTCGAGCAGCAGGTCGCCGATCGCACCGAGGCGCTCCGGGAGGCGAACGAGCACCTGCAGACGCGCTCCGAGGAGCTCCATGCGCTGAACGAGCGGCTCCGCCACGAGCTCTCGGAGCACGAGCGCGCCGAGGCGGCGCGGACGGCGCTCCAGGAGGAGGTCATCCGGATGCAGCGGGCGCAGCTCGCCGAGATGTCGACGCCGCTCATCCCGATCACCGACCGCGTAATGGCCATGCCGCTCGTCGGGACGATGGAGGCGCTCCGCGCGGCGCAGGTGCTGGAGACGGTGCTGGCGGGGGCGCAGCAGCGGGGCGCGCAGGTGGTGATCCTCGACGTGACGGGGATGCGACGGGTCGACAACGAGGTCGCGTCCTCGCTCATCAAGACCGCGAACGGTCTGCGGCTGCTCGGCGCGCAGGCGGTCTTGACCGGCATCCGACCGGACGTGGCGCAGATGCTGGTCGGGATGGACGTCGATCTCAGCGGGATCGTCGTCCGGGGGACCCTGCAGAGCGGCATCGCGTACGCGGTGGGGCGCGGGGACGCGGCGCCCGGCGCGCGGCGCGGGAACGCGTGACGCTCCCAGAGGGCGCCAATCGGGCGAGGCAGCACGACCGCGCATCGCCCCACCCGCTCGAGGCGTCGACGAGGCGCACACGAACTTCGACTCCGCCTACCTCCTCAGCGGCGAGCCCCAGCACCTGTGTCGGGCTGTCGAGACCGCCGAGCTGGCGCTCCGGACGGCGCGCCTCGACGAGCAAGCGCGGCTGTTCTGGCGCGAGGTCCGGCTCGACGACATGCAACGGCTCCGAGGCCAGGCCGTCGCGCAAGAGCGCGCGAACTGCCGCTTCGACGCGCAGGGGGAGCGGCGCGTGGCGATGCTGACGGACGCGGATGCGCCGCCCAGGGACCCCGCCCGCACAGCTCCCTCTGCTGGTGGGCGGCCGCGAGGAGCTCCGCCGGTCGCTCAACCGTCCGCAGGGCCGCGCTTGCGCGCCACGATGAACGGTCGGGTGTCCTTGCCCTTGGTGCCGTGGCGCTCGACCGCGAGGATCTCCAGGCCGTGTCGCGTCAGGGCGGCTTGCAGGTCGGGCGCCCGAAAGTACAGCACGGGGGGCGCCTTGCCGAGCAGGCGCATCACCGGCAAGAGCACCTTGGGGACGAGCGGGTTCATGTCGGCAATGCAGGGCGTCTTGGAGATGAAGAGCCCGCCGGGCGCGAGGGCGCTCAGGGCCGAGGTCAGGGCCGCGTCGAGGTCCGAGACCAGGTGCAGGACGTTGAACGCCAGCACCACGTCGTAGCAGGCTTGACCGAACACGGGGGCATCGGCGTCGGCGACCTGGAACTCGACGTTGGGCTGCGGCGCGGCGGCGAGCTTCTCGCGGGCGATGGCGATCATCTCCGGGGACACGTCGGTGGCCACGAGGTGCCCGTAGCAGGGCCCCAGGCGCAGGGCGGTGGTGCCCGTGCCGCAGCCGATCTCGAGCACCCGGTGCGCAGGGGCGAGCAGCGCCCGCGTGCGGGCGAGCGTCGTCTCGTAGCCCGCCATGTCCGCGATGGGATCGGCGGCGTACTTGCGGGCGATCTTGTCCCAGAAGCGGGTCTTGGCCGCCGTCGGGCGGTCGGCCGCCACGGCCCTGGGGGAGGCAGGAGCACGGGTGTGGAGAGTCCCTGAGGTCATGGTGGAGGCGCCTTTCGGAGGGGTGTTGGTATCCTACTCATGCAGGACGCGAGGGAAAGTGCGATATTTTGAAGCCCACTCATGCATCTGCGTATGGATCACCTCGACTGGAACCAGCTGCGCGCCTTCCTCGAGACGGCCGAGACGGGGTCGCTCTCGGCCGCCGCGCGCAAGCTGGGCCTGACGCAGCCAACCCTGAGCCGCCAGGTGGCCGCCATCGAGCGGCGGCTGGGGGTGACCCTGTTCGAGCGCGTCGGCAAGGCCATGCTGCTCACCTCCACGGGCCTGGACTTGCTCGAGCACGCACGCACCATGGGCAGCGCGGCCGAGGAGCTGGCGCTGGTCGCCACCGGGCGCTCGCAGGCGGTTGAGGGCGTGGTCTCGATCTCGGCGAGCGACGCCGTGGCGGCCTACATCCTGCCGCGCGCCATCCATCGCATTCGTCAGGTCGCGCCCCGCATCGTCGTCGAGGTCGTCTCGTCGAACGCCCTCAGCGATCTTCGCCGCCGCGAGTCCGACATCGCGGTTCGCCACGTGAGCCCCGACCAGCCCGATCTGATCGCGCGGCTGCTCCGCGAGGCCACTGCCAGCTTCTATGCCTCCGAGGCCTGGGTGGCGGCGCACGGCCACCCCCGCACCGCCGACGAGGCTGTGGCGCACGACTTCATCGGCGCCGACCGGTCCGGCCGCTTCCTCGAGTACCTCCGCGCCCACGGCCTCCCTCTGACGACCGCCAACTTCCCGCTGTACTCGGAGAACTCGGTGACCGCCTGGGAGCTGGTGCGCCAGGGCCTCGGCATCGGCGCGATGATGGACGACGTCGCTCGCCTGACGCCAGGGATGGTGCGGGTGCTCGAAGCGCTAGCCCCCGTGCGGTTTCCGATCTGGCTGGTCACCCACCGCGAGTTGCGGACCGCCCGCCGGATCCGCGTGGTGTTCGACGTGCTCGCCGAGCACCTGTCCGCGCCTTGACCCGAAGAGGCGCAACCCCCGGCCCCGCCGTCACACGTCGAGCGCATCGGCCCCGGCGGCCCGCTCCATGCTGAACGAGCACCGCACCCCCGCGTGGCGATGTCCCGAGCGCTGTTGAAATTTTAGGTGGCGGCCTCAGCACCCGAGGGGTTTCTCGGAGCCTTCAAGCGACAAGGACCGCCGTGACGAAGAGTGTAAGGGAGAGCCCGAAGAACGAAGCCCCGCTCACCCCGCCGCAGAGCCGTCAGCTCACGGTTCCGCTGTCTGAGCTGCTCCACGAGGAATTGTACGGCATTGTGACCCGCCTTGGCCTGCTGGCCCTGCAGAGCATGCTGTTGGGAGAGGTCGAGGACCTATGCGGACCGCGGCATGCCCGCGACCTGGGAGATCGCCCCAGCCGAAGCGGGACGACGACCGGTAGCCAGGCGCTGGGCGGCAGGCGGGTCGAGGTGCGGCGGCCTCGCGTCCGCAAGGACGGCCAGACCGCTCCCGCGAGCTTGTCCGGATTGCGGACGATGTAGCCGGCGACGATCTTGCTGAGCAGCGCCAGCAAGATGGAGGTCCCCGGGCGAAAATCGCCGAGCTGCGCCATCGCGATGCCGCGCAGGCGAGCGCAGGTGCGTCGTCGCGCAAGGCGACCCGGTTCAGTGCGCCAGCGTGATGCAGACAATATTGCACAGCCGAGTGAACTCGTTGGATCTGTTGGTTTTTGTAGGCGGATCAGTGGATCCGTACTTTGTACGTTATGTCAACTGTCGGTCGTTGGCGGAAAATTCTTGACAGGTCGGAATGGCTTTGCGCGGGCTTCTATGGAACGTAGTGTCAAGACAGATCCCCTATCCTTGGGACATCGGGGCGACTGCCCACGTGCCATTCGCGCAATGGATACTCACCCTCGAACCTTGCTCGTCTCCAACTGCTGCGCCGGCGATCACACCTCTCTTGGGAATTGATACCTTCACACGTGAGACGAGTCTTTAGCCTTGCTTGCGATGCTTCGTCGGGTCGTACTTCTCCTTGCTCTTCCACATCGAAAGAGCGATCGCGGCGATCTTGCGGGCGAGCGTCAGCTTCGCCAGGTTCGGCTTCGTGCCCGCTGTGATCAGCCGCTGGTAGTCCTGATGCAACGGCTCGGTGGCGAGCTGCGTGATCACCGTCGTCGCCGCACCCTTGAAGACGTGCTTCAGCGTGTGATTGTGATTCAGGTTCAGTCCGCGCGTCTTCTGGACCTCGGCCCGCACCCAGCCGCCGTCCGGCTTCCGGGCCCAGTCCGAGGTCGAGCGCATCACGATCCCCAGGCCGCAATACGACCAGAACTGCCGCTTGGTCCGGAACCGCGCCGGCGACACCACGATCGGCATCAGCTGCGCCACCCGGATCGGACCCAGCCCTGGGCACGACTCCAGCACCCGCCTCATCGCGTGTCGGTGCGCTTCGGCGACGAGATCCTTCTCCGCTCGCCGCCGGATGGCTTCCAACCGCATCGTACTGCGCGTACAACATCGTCGCCGCCCCGCGGCTCGCGTCGGGCAGCTGCTCCAAAAACTCCTCGCGGCCCTTGTCCGAGTACACGCTCTTGCCCTCTACGGCCACGCCGCGCGACCGAAGCAACGCTTTGATCCGGTTCTGCACCCGCACCACGTCCTGCACGATCATCGCGTGGGTGCGGCCCAGCTCGCCCAGCCTGTTGTACTCGCCCACCTCCTTGAACACGCGCTGCTCTCCTCCGCGTGGGGCGAGAGGATCTCGTAGAGCCACCCGCTCTGCGTCCCCTCCTCGAGCACCACGTGCCTCTTGCCGGTGATCGCCTTGAGTTGCTCCACCAACGCTTGGCCGTTCGTCTCGACCACGTGGGACCCCAGCCGCTTGCCGCTCTCCCCGACCACCGCAAACGTCGTGCTTGCGGCATGCACATCCAGACCGATGTATCTCTGCATTGGCGCCCCCTTGCGCAGCTGCTTTGCTCTGCAATCCAAGGCTTGCCTCGACGAAAGCAGGGCGCCAGCCCTTCCGCAGGCTCGCTGTCATGAGCTCGCTCGGCTCGACCTCGCCCTCACCGCCAGCCTGGTCCACCTGCCCCGAGCTCGAGCCCCCAGCGGAGCGCCCCTCCGCCGTCGCCCACGTTTCACGTGAGCCACCGCGCGCAGCTCGTGTCCGGGCCGCCGCAGGCGCCCGCGCAGCGGGGCGAAGCGCCTGGACACGAGCGAGCACGGTGCCACCGCCCGCAGGCGACGGCGGAGATGCGCCGACGTCACCGGTGGGACCGGTGCGGTCGGCACCTGCGAGGATCTGCGGGGACGAGGTTGCGGACGCCACGTTCCCAACATGCCTATCCTCCGTCGCGCTCCTCTGGGCCGGCGCGCGTCCGCCCGGCGGCGGCTTCGAGCCCCTGCTCGCGCGCTTCCCCGCCCTCGCCGCCCGCCTCGCCGGCGCCTCCCATGCCTCGCGCCTGCGCGGAGCCGGCCCCTTCGCCCGCGCCGCCCGCGCCCGCGTCGCCGACCGGATCGCGCTCGTCGGCGACGCCGCCGGCTACATCGACCCCCTCACCGGCGAGGGCCTCTCGCTGGCGTTCCGCTGCGCCCAGGCCCTCGGCGCCATCCTCCCCGACGCCCTCGCCCGCGGCGCCACCTGCGAGGCCCTCTGGCCCTACGAGCTCGCCTTCCGCCGCATCTTCCGAAAATACGCCTGGCTGACCCGCGGCCTCCTGCACCTCGCCGCCCGCCCCCGCCTCCCCCTCGTGCGCCTGCTCGGCCACACCCCCCGCGCCTTCGACGTTTTCCTGGAGCACGCCGTCGCCTGAGCCCCGCCGAGCGCGCGCCGCCGCAGACGAGGGCGAGTCCGAGAAATACGGGACCGGGAGCTGCGTGGGGCACCGCGCCGGCCTCGGGTCCGACGGCATGTGCAGCCCTCGCGCCAGCCGACGGCCCAGCCGGGACGCCGAGCGAGCGGCCGGCCGGCGACCGGCCAGCGGCAGGCCGATAGCCTGCCCTGGAGCCCCCCATGGCCCAGGGCCCGGCGCCTAGATACGCGAAATCACACATCTGCCCAGCCCGCGGCCTCTCGGTACGTGCCCTGCAATGCCCATTTCGTCGAGGGCGCGCCCGGGATATCATGCCGGCACGCCTGGTGTGGAACCCACCAGCTCGCCATGACCACGCCGCGATCCCTCGGCCATAGCAAGAGGAGCATCCATGACCATCCAGTCTGTGACCATCGACCTCAACGCACCTGCCGAGCTGCAGGCCCGGTACCGAGAGAAGGGGTTGCCCGAAAAGCCCGACATCATCGTCATTCTCACCGACCAGGAGCGCTACCCGATCCACTGGGGTGGTTTCGAGAACACGCTCACGAGCTGGCTGCGGCTCAAGCGGCACGGCCTGAGCTTCGAGCGGGCCTACACTTCGGCCTGCATGTGCACGCCCTCGCGCGGCGTGATGCTGACCAGCAACTACAGCAACCTCACCGGGCTGGCGATGACGCCCAGCACGATGTCCTATGCCGACCCGCGCATCCCGAAGCTCGCGGCGCTGATGCAGGCGCAGGGCTACGACGTGGTCTGGAAAGGCAAATGGCACCTGTCCTCGCCGGCCGACGTCATGCAATGGTCGCCCCTCGACGTCAAAAACATGCAGGAGCAGTACGGCTTCTCCGACTGGAATCCGCCGGACGCCGGCACGGTGACCGGCTTGTCCACCTACGAGTCCTGGGCCACCGCCGGCTCCGGCAAGCCGGGCCACGTCAATGCAGCCAACGACAAGCGCTACCTGCGCAAGTACGGCGAAGGGGTGGAAGCCCACGGCTTCGGCGAGGGCGCCATCGAGTTCCTGGAGGCGCGGGCCGCCGGCCGGAAGAGGAATGACGCCGCCGCCCAGCGGCCGCTCCTGATGTTCATGTCGTTCGTGAACCCGCACGATATCAACTTCTTTCCCTGGGGCTGGCAGAGCTTCGGCTACCGCGCGGAGGACTTTGCCGATCTGAAGATCGAGCTGCCGTCCAACGCGGTGGACAGCCTGCTGACCAAGCCCACGATCCAGACCCATATCCGCGACATCCTGAACGCGGGGCAGCCGCTCATCGGCCAGGAGACGCTGACCGACGGTGCCCCCCCGCTGCCGGGGGATCCCCGCTTCGCCATCCAGCCGGACCTGGCCAACAACATCTATAACTACATCAAGTTCTATGCCTTCATGACGCGGTACGCGGACGCGCGGGTCAACGAATTCCTGGACGCGGTCGACAGCTGCGGCTTCACCGAGAACGCGCTGATCATCCGCACCTCGGACCACGGCGAGATGGGGCTGTCCCACGGCATGCGGGAGAAGGTCTACAACGTTTACGAGGAGACCATCCACATCCCGCTGGTCATCTCGAATCCGAAGCTGTTCGCGGAGCCGCAGCGGACCCAGGCGATGTACGCCCACGTGGACTTTCTGCCCACCCTGCTGGACCTGGCGGGCGGCGCCGGCGTGTACCCCCTGATGAAGGGCAAGAGCCTGGCACCGACCATCCTCCACCCCGGCCGCAAGGTGCAGGACACGCTGCTGTTCTGCTACGACGACCAGTCGGCCATGATCAGCGACCTGCAGTACCTCTGCCATATCCGCGCGATCCGTCACGGCCACTTCACCTACGGCGTGTATTTCTCGCCGAACCTGCCGGGCCAGTACCAGTACGAGCTGTACGATCTGGAAACGGACAGCGCGCAGATGACCAACCTGCTGTACCAGCCGCACCAGCTCACCGAGCCGATGAAGCTGCTCTGGTCCAAGCTGCACGACCTGCTGAACCGAAAGCTGATCGAGGCCGGGCAGCCGCCGTTCCCGCCGGTCGGCTGACAGCGCCAGTCGCTCCTGCCCCGCGCCCTCAGGCGAGCGGCGGCTCAACCTGTCGACGGCGACCGGGACCCGCGGCCATCTGCTGAAGATCGCGCCGCCGCGCGTTCATGGCGGCCTCGCCGGTGGCCCCTGCTTCCTCCCGGCTCACCACGACGGCGTGCGTGGCTTCGCCCGCGCTCCGCGCCGCGAGCGGGCCCCACGGGATTGTTCGGTGAACACCAGCGTGGTGTAGACAATAGTCCACAGCCGAGTGAACTCGTTGGATCTGTTGGTTTTTGTAGGCGGATCAGTGGATCGTACTTTTGTACGTTATGTCAACGGCCGGTCGTTGAACGAAGCCGCCTTCGGCGGCAGCTTCCTTCGCCCGCGCAGACCGGGTAGGCTGCCGTAGCTGGCCGCGCGTAGGCGGCGATGCCCAGCCGACCCTCTTCCCATGCCGGCGGGGAGGGGGCATTGGACGAGCCACGTGGCAGGTCCTCGGGTGTCGACGGCTTCCGCAAACCACGACGGGAATACTGCCGCGGATCTTTTGGTACCCGCCCGGGTGCCCCGCTTGAGGTCTGCCCGCAGATCCCGCTGCTTCAGCAATTTCCCCGTATTTAAGAGCAAGGCGCATGCCGGTACTGGACCGGGCCTCGCTGCCCTCCCGTGCCGTTCTGCAGCGCCCCGTCCGGCTTCGTTCAACCCGACGTTTGCGGGACTGCGCCGGGACCTCGCCGCCGCTGCTGCTCAGGCGCAGTTCCGCAAACGCCTATTCGTTGGCGGAAAATTCTTGACAGGTCGGAATGGCTTTGCGCGGGCTATCCTCGGGCGCCGCATTCTGGTCGTGGAAGGGCGTCTCGCGCTTCACGGCGCTCTTGACCGACCTCGGCATCGACCCGCTCGAGGCCGAGCACAAGGCGTAGATCGGCAAGGTGGAGGTTTTCAACGCCAGCGAATCACGTGCCGAGTCGAGCGCCGCCTTCATGCGACCCGTAACCTGGATGCGCGCGCCCAAGAGACTCCGTCACCACGGGAGCCGTCCGAGTTTTGCATGCGAGAACGTACCCGTCGGGCCGTCCGGGCCGAGCAGCGCAAGGCGCACCGCCTCGCGGGCGCCCTCCTCGACAGTCTCCGTGCCCGCATCGTTGTTGAGGTTCGTCTTGGTGAAGCCCGGGGAGGCGGCGTTGACCTTGATCCCGGTCGACTCCAGCTCGATCGCCATGGCGAGCGTCATAGCGTTAGGAGCCGTCTTGGACGCAGGGTAGACGGGGCCGAAGGTCGAGCGCCAGGGGAAGGTCGGCTCCGCGTTCATCGTCAGCGAGCCAGCACCGCTCGACACGTTGACGATGCGGGCTGCCGGCGCCTCGCGCAGGAGCGGCAGCATCGCCTGGGTAACGGCGACGACGCCGAACACGTTGGTCTCGAACACCGCGCGCAGTTCATCGAGGGACACGTTGCTCGCGAGGGTCGACCTGGCGTACTCCTCGAGGGTCACGCCCGGCCGCCATCCCGTATGCGAGATGGCCGCGTTGTTGACGAGCACGTCGAGGCGGCCAAGCTCCTCGCGGATGCGCTTCGCCGCAGCGGCGATCGAAGCCCGATCCGTCACGTCGAGCTGGAGCGCGCGGGCGTCTCGAAATGTCCGGTTTTTCCAATCGGAGGCCGCGGGCGCGTCGCATGAACACCCTATGACCCACCTCGACACCACGATGAGCCGCTCCCCCCTCCGATCCACTCCGCTGGGCAAGACCGGGCCCGGCGTCTTTCCCGTCGGCCTCGGCTGCATGGCGATGTCCGGCGCCTACGGCCCGGCCGAAGACGCCGAGAGCGTGGCGACGATCCGCCACGCCATCGAGCGAGGGATCACCCTGATCGACACCGGAGACTTCTACGGCAACGGGCACAACGAGCTCCTCATCCGGCGCGCGATCGAGGGGGTGCGCGGCAGGGTCCAGCTCTCGGTGAAGTTCGGCGCGATGCGCGGCCCGGACGGCGCCATGCTGGGCATCGACACCCGCCCGGCGGCCGTGAAGAACTTCGCTGCGTACAGCCTGCAACGGCTGGGCGTGGAGGTCATCGATGTGTACCGCCCCGCGCGTCTCGACCCGCAGGTGCCTATCGAGGACACCGTCGGGGCCATCGCCGACCTCATCAAGGCCGGCTTCGTCCGGCATATCGGGCTGTCCGAGGTGGGGGTCGAGACGATCCGGCGTGCGAGCAAAGTGCACCCGATCGTGGACCTTCAGATCGAGTACGCGATCGCGACGCGCGGGCCCGAGGCGTCCATCTTCCCTGCCCTCGCAGAGCTCGGGATGAGCGCGACGCTCTACGGGGTCTTTTCGCGGGGGCTGCTCACCGGCAGCAAGCCTTCGGGAAAGGGGGACTTCCGACAGTACATGCCGCGCTTCGCAGGCGAGCAAGGGGCAAAGAACGCGAGCGTCGTCGAGAAGCTCCACGCCTTCGCCGGCGAGCGAGGGATGACGCCGGCTCAGGTCGCGCTCGCGTGGGTGCTGGCGAAGCAGCCCACGCTGGTGCCGATCGTCGGGGCCCGCACGCGAGCCCAGCTCGACGATGCCCTCGTGGCCCTCGACAAGCCGCTGTCGGCGAGCGACGTCGCGGCGCTCGAGAGCATCGTGCCGGCGGACGCGATCGGCGGCACGCGCTACCCCGCCCAGCACATGAAGGCTCTCGACAGCGAGCGGTAGCCGATCGATGCGGGCACCCGCGTCGGCTTGAACCGCCGCACGAGAGGCGTAAGAGTAACGAACGTGGCCGCAGCGATGGATCTCCCAACCCCCGCGCTCTCGCGCCTCGTCGAGGACGTCCGTGCGGTCGCGCCACCCCCCGGTCAGGCGTTCGACCTCGAGTGGCTTCCCGACGGCAGAACGACCCTCTTTTTTCGAGCGCTCGAGGGCGGGCGCAAGGGGGACGTGTGGGTCGCGGGCCCCCGAACACGCGCGATAATCAAGAGCAAGACCGGCCTCGCGCGGACGGTCATTCTTCGGTTCAAGCCAGGCTGGTCGGTTCCGCTGCTCGGCGTGGCAGCGAGCGAGCTCACGGACCGGATCGTTCCGCTGGAGGACGTGTGGGGCCGCGCGGGGCGCGAGCTCTGCGGTGAGCTACTCGCCGCGAGGAGCCGCGCGGACGTGATGGACCGCGTCGCCCGGGCGCTCGCCCTTCGTGCCGGCCAACCATTCGAGACGGCATCGGGGCAGCTCGCTCGTCGTGCGGTTCGCTTGCTCGAAGGGGGCGAGGTCCGGGTGGAGAGTGTTGCCGACCGGCTCGGCGTCACGGCGCGGCATCTTCGCCGCGCTTTCACCGAGAACGTCGGTATCGGCCCGAAGGAGTTCGCGCGGACCGTCCGCCTGCAACGCGCGGTGCGAATGGCAGCGACCTCGTGCGACTGGGCACGCATCGCCGCAGACGCGGGCTATTATGACCAAGCCCACCTCATCGCCGACTTCCGTCAGCTCGTCGGGCTCACACCGAGCGCGTTCTTCAAACGCGCGGGCGGCCGGATGACCCGACCGAAGCTGATCACGTCGGATTTTCCTTTGCCTGTCCGGTAGCTCGGGCACGACGACCTTCATCGCCATTGCAACGGTTTTCTCTGCCTCGCCCAGTGCATTGGCGTTCGAGGGAGCTCTGCGCCGGGCTCATGGGCAGCAGCGGAAGGCACAACCGCATGGGCCTGGGCCCTCCGGCTCGACCCAAGCCTGGTTCCTTGGACCCACGGGTCCGGTTCCGGCAGCGCGTACGGTTGGCACGGAAGACCGGCTCGGTGGCCGCGTGGATCCTGGCCGAGACCGCGAAGGGGCGCACCTGTGCGTGCGGGTGCGGCAAGCTGATCCGCATCCTCCCCTCGCACCACTCGCGGGGCATCCCCGCCACCTGCGCGCACACTACCCCATGGCCATGACCATGGAGACCCGCCAGTTAAAGGAGACCGGGCTCCTGACCTCGACCGCCGTGGCCCGCATGCTCGGCATCGGGAAGACGACGCTCCGGCGGCTCGAGGGCAAGCTCTTCGAGCCCGCCCCTCGCCAAGGGAGCCGCAAGATGCGGGTGTCAATGGATGCGGGCGAGCTTGAGTGGAATGGTCGCGAAGAAGCGATTTGCCTTGTTCCTGCGGTGCCCGTGCGGATGCGGGTCAGATAGCGCGGTAACGTCCGTATTCGGCCGAAGCAGGACATTCCGGCGGCGTGAGCCGGCGCGCGACGGGGAGGCGGCTTGGCGCTCGATGCGGGGGCTGCGCCATCGGTTCGCTAACCTACCTGGAACATTGTGGAAGCCATCGGCCTTCCGTGGAATTGTCGCGCAGAGGGGAGTTGGGCTGTCCCTGCGCCTCCGATGAGAGTTCGAGTGAAGTAGTCCTCATCGCCCGCAGGAATCCGATATGAGCCCGTGGTCGCCAAGCTCACTGTCTGCTTGAAGTCTGGATCTGCTACCGAGATCACTCCGCTTCCACCATTGGAGTACACGATGTAAAAGGACCTTTCATCGCGGCAGCATTGCAGCTATGTGGCCAACTGTTTGCCGTTGTGAAGGTGAAGGATTTGCGGGACTCGTCAACGCGTTTCCACAGTCATCACTTTCTGAACAATCTTCCAGGTTCCATCAACCTTTAGACACGACAACATGTCCGTAAAATAGCGTGGCGGGATCTGCAATTTCACCTTCAAGAGCGCGAGGTCTCTCTCAACGTCTATCGACAAGATCTCATCGTGGCGCTCCAAGCCCTGTAGCTTCGGGGCTTTCATGCTCCGGACCCCTGCCAGCCACATCTCAATCGGTGTCACGCTCACGTTGCCGTCCTCGCCAACTTTTGTCACGGCGCAGGAGTGATGAAATATGGAGGCGAACTTTTCAGCATCCATTTCGTAGGCAGCGTCGAAATAGGTCTTCGCTATAGCAGTCAACGCGCGAATATCGGTATCCATAGAACTCCAAATAGTAGTACTTTCGACCGCCCGCACCGCCTGCCGCGGTAGCAGCGCTTGTCGCGCGAAGACTCTAGCTCTCGGAGCCAGCGTGGTGTAGACAATATTACACAGCCGAGTGAACTCGTTGGATCTGTTGGTTTTTTGTAGGCGGATCAGTGGATCCGTACTTTTGTACGTTATGTCAACTGCCGGTCGTTGGCGGAAAATTCTTGACAGGTCGGAATGGCTTTGCGTGGGCTATCGTCCTTCGGCCATGTCAAGGGATCGTTCACGGGCGCTGCCCGCGACGAGCCCGGCACCATCCGCAGCGCCGATCGCGGCACGCTGTTCCTCGACGAGATCGGCGATCTACCGCTGCCGGCGCAGGCCGCCCTCCTCCGGGTGCTGCCGGAGCGCGAGGTCGTCCCGGTGGGGGGCACGCGCCCGGTCAAGGTCGACCTGCGCGTCATCGCCGCGACGCACAGGCCGATCGAACAGATGGTCCTGCGCGGCGAGTTTCGCGGAGACCTGTTCGCGCGGCTGCCCGGCTACCGCCACATGCTCGCGCCGCTGCGCAGCCGGATCGAGGACCTCGGCCTGCTCGTCGGCGAACTCTTGCGGCGCTCGGAGGTGCCCGCCGCGACCGATCTCCGGTTGAGCCCCGCCGCCGGCCGGAAGCTCCTCGCGTACCGCTGGCCCCTCAACATCCGGGAGCTGCAGCAGATCCTCTCCGTCGCTGCGGCGCTGGCCAACAGCGGCGTCATCCAGGCGGAGCAGCTCCCGGAGCTGGCCCGCGAGGCGCAGGCGCCGCCCCCGCCGGGCTGCGTCGATGAGCGCGGCGACATGGAAGCGCTGGCGCGCCACCTCGTCGCCCTGCTCGAGAAGCACCGCGGCAAGGTGAGCCATGTCGCCCGCGACATCGGCAAGGCGCGGATGCAGATCCACCGCTGGATGCAGCGGTCCGGCATCGATCCGAACGATTACCGCAGCGGCTAAGGGCAGCTCACGGACTCTCGATCTCGCGGCGCTCCCGGGCGGCGGCCACCGCTCGTTGGTCAGCTTCGGCGATGAGTCGGCGGTCCCGACCAGCACTATCGGGAACCGCTCTTCGAATCGATCCAGAGCGAGATGAATTGGAACGCCTGGAGCGGCGCCGGAAGAGCCGAAAATCGGCCCTCCGCGACCTCTACAATGGAGTCGATGGATCCCGGATAGACCAGCGAAGACCAGCCGTCGGCGGCGAAGCATGCCAGAAGAGCGACCTCCTCGATCAGATACTCTCGCGCGATCGTCTTCCAGCGCTCGCTCGGGCCGGCCTCGCCCTGCCCGATGCTCCGCGCCGTCCGGGCCAGGTACTCACCCGCGAAGGCATGGACGGTCTCGCGAAAGGCGGCGTTCTCATCGTAGACCGCTCGCACGTTGTCGAGATACGGCTGGAAGCTAGGGTGATCGGCGAACTCCGTCCCATAACGGAACTCGAACGTGACCTGGTCCGTGGTGTAACGCCGGAAGATTGCCTCGGTCTCCGCGACATAGCACCTGCCGAGGGCGCGCGCCTCGCGCTCGGCCACGTCCGGGGCCATTCCCTCCCGCACCTCCAGGCTGATACGACCCAGACTGTCGCCCACGAGCACGCAGCAGTGGTTCGCGCGCGCGGCGATCCATCGGACGATCGCTTCGAGCTTGGCCCCATGAAATGTAGCCGCGTTGCTCCCGCCCAGGCTGACCCCGAGGACGCAGCGATCGAGTGTGTCGACGGCGCCTCGCAGGCGAGCAGGCGCGACGTGTTGGATCATCGTCCTGTAGCCCTCCTTGCCCGGATAGAGAGGCTCCGGGAGCGTGCGCGCTCCGCTGTTTGCATGCCGGAGCTTGCCCTCGTGCTTGCGCTTTACCTCGATGGCCGTGCGCACTTTCCGCTGGATAGAGACGAGCTCTTCGAGGTCGAGCCGGTTCCAGTCAATCTGTTGCCAGGGGGAAAGGTGCTCACCGACAATTGGTTCCAATCTCATAAGAAACGACTCCTATGACGCTGAAAGCGTATTGAGCGCGGGCAGCGTGACAGCCGCGGCATCCGATCGCTGCGGCCTCACGAACGCTGCCGGTCCACGTCGAAGATGCGTGAGCAGGAAACGTGCCGGTCGATATCCCGGCGCCGCGACGCGCGCCCACGGACCCCGGGCAGAGACTCCGCACGCCGCGCGGCGGCGCCTTGGGCCGAGCCACGGTCAAGGGCGCGGGTTGAGCCATGCAACGGCTGCAACACGGCTACTGTCACGGTTACAGCGCTTCGCGCCCGCGCTTGCCTGAGCGGACGCCGATCCCGCGGCGCCGCCGCGCCTGTGGTGCCCTGCACGCCCGCACCGAGGATCCAAGGAGGAGCCCACCGAGCAACAAGCACGCGCCCTTTCGCCGTCTCTTCAACAGCCTGGACATCGACGGCGACGGTATCGTCCTCCGCGAAGAGCTGCTCGCCGCCGCCCAGGGTTCGCTCGGAAGCGCCCTCGCGAGGGCGTTCAACACCTTGGACGACAGCGCGGACGGCACCCTGACCTGGGAGGAGTTCGCCGAGCCAGCGTGGTGTAGGCAATATTACACAGCCGAGTGAACTCGTTGGATCTGTTGGTTTTTGTAGGCGGCGTCGCGGGCTTCGTCATGGGAACGGCTCCTCTCGTCGGAGCAGCCCGGCGACCAGACTTCGATGGGCGGGGTGGGCCCGTCCTCCGTCGCTGAGCGCAACGGAAGTATCCGTGGCAAGGGGGCGGCGGCGCGAATGGACGACCAGCCGCTGATAAGCCACGGGTCTCTGAGAGTTCGATCTCGGATGAGCCCCGAAAGGTCCTCGGGGGGCACTGCCGTGCGTCAGTATGGGACGCGCCGCGGTCCCAAACGGACGCGAGCTCCTGCGATCGACGTCGAGGCGCGAGCGCACGCTCCGACGAAGACGCTGGTCGAGGCGCAGCCCGCGCTGGCGCGCCCCATGGTCGGACGCGAGCCCCTGCCTCTCACTTGCCCTCTCCCGCCTTCCCCTCGGCCTCGAGCAGCGCCTCGAAATCCGGATCGCTCTCCCCGATCGTGCTCAGGAGCTCGCGCACCCGCGCGAGCTCCCGCCGCACCACCCGGTAGTGGTTCCTGTTCTTGAGCAGCGGCTTCTGCCCGAACAGCACGAAGGCCTCTTCGCGGCCCCGCTCCTGCATCGCCGCGCCGAGCACCATGCCCCGGAACGCGTCGGCCAGATCGAGCGAGAGCGGGGGGCCGCTGCCCTCGCGGCGCGCGGCCTCCTGCACGAAGCCCCGCGCCGCGCGCCAGAGCAGCCCGGCGAGCGCGCTCGCTTCGGCGTCGCTGTCGAAGGTGAGCGCCCGCGCCACGTGGCGCCGCTGGACCACCAGGTCGCCGCCCGAGCTGCCCTGTCCGGCGAGCAGGAGGGCGTAGGCGCGGCGGACGATGTTGTCGAGCTGCCGCAGGTTCCCCGGCCACGGCACGGACAAGAGGAGCTTCACGGCCTCGGGCTCGAAGCGCGCCGCGCCCGGGCCGCTGCCCTCCCGGTGGCGCCGGTCCAGCATATAGTCGGCCCAGCGCGAGAGCTCGTCGAGCCGCTCGACGAGCGGAGGCAGCCGCACCGGAAGCACGTTGATGCGGTAATAGAGATCCTCGCGGAAGCGGCCGGCGCGCGCGGCGGCGCGCAGGTCGGCGTTGGTGCCGACGAGCAGGCGCACATCCGCCCGGCGCTCCTGCGCCGCGTCGTCGCCGAGCATCCGGTAGGAGCGCTCCTCGATGAAGCGCAACAGCCCCGCCTGCGCCTTGAGCGAGAGCTTGTCAATCTCGTCGAGGAAGAGGGTGCCGCTCGCGGCGCGGGCGATCGCGCCCGGGTTGTCCTTGACCGCACCCGTGAACGCGCCCCGCTTCCAGCCGAAGATCTCGGCCATTTGCAGGTCCTCGGGCACGCCGAGGATGTCCAGGACCTCGAAGCGCTGGCCACGGCGACGCGAGTGCTCGTGGCAATAGCGCGCGAGCCGGGACTTGCCGGCGCCGGTGGGGCCGCTGATCAGGATCGTGTCGTCCCGCGGCGCGAACGCGCGGAGCAGCTCGACCAGGTGCGCGGTGGTCGGGCCGACGACGGGCAGGAACTCGTCCGGGCTCGCCGCCTCGATCGGGCGGCGAGGAAGCGCGCGCGCAGCGATGAAGGCCCCGGCGACGCTGGCCAGGGTCTCCAGATCCTCGTAACAGTCCTCCCAGACGAAGCCCGCCCCGGTCGCCACCTTGCTGCTCGCCTCGAGCGTGATCATGCCGTCGACGCCGCCGCCGGGAGTGCGCAGCGGGACGACATGGACGTGGGTGGCGTCGCGGCCCAGCATGCGCTCCCGGGTGGCGTCGCCCGGCAGACCGGACTCCTCGGGGACGTCGTGCCGCTCGATCGTCCCCTCCGGTAGCCAGGATCGGAGCGAGGCGCGCTGGACGTCGATCGAGACCGAGCAACGGTGCTCCTCGACGAAGCTCCAGACGTTTCCGGACGTGAGGTAGCCAAGACCCTCGACGCGCGCGCCGCTCGCGCGCTCGACGCCGAAGACGCACTGATAGGTGCCCGCCGGGCGCAGGTGGACCACCCCGCGGAGGAGCCGACCGCGGGAGGCGTAGGGGCCGGCAGCGAGCGCAGCCTCGGCGCAGGCGAACAGGGCCTCCAGCACGGCCGTGGCGGCGTCCTCGAAATAGGTCGCCGCGACGAGGCGGGGGACCAGCGAGGGGAGCATGTTGTGGGGCACAGTGGTAGAAGACCAGAATCGGCGGGCCGGGGGAAGGGCCGATCCATCCGTGCCCTCGCGGTCGCTCCTTCGTCCATCGATGACCGCTGAAGGGCAAGGCCCTCGCGCCGGCGCTCCAAGCCTTGCTCGACAAGCGGTTCACGATGCTCCTCGACGACCTGGAGGACGATCGCGCCATCCTCCGCAGGCAGCTCGCGCCGGCTGCGTACCCTTGAACGCCGGTCGCGTACTTTTTGACGAGCTACACGGGGCGGACGAGACGAACCGCACACGGATCCCCGACGGGTTGGGGCTGACCTACCCGGAGCCCTTATCAGCATGGCGTCGCCCGCGTGACAAGCACGGGGGGGCGCTTGACACAGATCGGTCCCTGGCGTGTATGTTGCGAGAGTCTGCGCTCTAAGACAGATCTCCCGATTCTTGCACTTGAAGGGTCCCACCGCGCCATGCTCGTGCACCGCCTCGATCCCGTGCCCGCGCCCGGCGTCACCTTCGAGGGGCGCTACGAGATCCTCGCCAAGCTCGGCGAGGGGGGGTTTGGCTCTGTCCACAAAGCCCGCCAGCTCGCCACGGGGCAGGCCGTGGCCCTCAAGATCATGCACCTCCCCGCGCTCGGCGAGGAGGCGCGGAGGGAGAAGCGGATCGCGCGCTTCCTCCGGGAGATGCAGCTCTGCGCGCAGCTCCACCACCCCAACATCGTCCAGCTCGTCGACTCGGGGCGGACCGAGGGAGGGCTCCTCTACACGGTCTTCGCCTTGGCGCCCGGTGACAACCTCGCCGATCTGCTCGCCAAAGAGGGCGCGCTCGCGCCCAAGGAGGCGCGGTACCTGATGCTCCAGGTCCTCGACGCGCTCGCCTGCGCCCACGCAGAGGGCGTTGTCCACCGCGATCTCAAGCCGCGCAACATCGTGGTCATACCCACCGGCGCCCGGCGGAACGCGGTGGTGCTCGACTTCGGGATCGGCGCGCTCCTCGACGGGGATGGGCCAGACGTCACGCGCCTGACCGCGACGAGCGAGACGCTGGGCACGCCGGGGTACGCCGCCCCCGAGCAGTGGCGCGGGAGTGGGCCGACGCCGCGCGCGGACGTGTTCTCGTGGGGGCTGGTGCTCATCGAGTGCCTGACCGGAAAGCCGGTGTACAGCGGGGGCTCCGGGGCGGAGATCGTCTATCAGCAGCTCGGCCCCGAGCCCGTGCCCATCCCCCCGGAGCTCGAGGGCGGACCTCTCGGCGAGCTCCTCCGCGCCGCGACCCGCAAGGATCCGGCCGCGCGCGACGTCACCGCCCGCGGCCTGCTCGAAGCGCTCGAGGCCTGCGATCTGCGCGACCTGTCGCCGGGGGTGGGGCGCCGGGGCCCGACGCCGTCCATGGTCTCGGCCGAGACCATCGTGCGGACCGGCGCATCGCTCGAGGGCGAACGGCGGCAGGTGACAGCGGTCTGCTGCAACCTGAGCGTGGAGCCCATCGCGCCCGCATCGCTCGCCCCCGAGGCGCAGGACGAGATCCTCTGCGCGGGGCTCGCCCTCTCCGCCGAGATCGCGCGCCGCCACCGCGGGCACACGGCCGCGACGCTGGGCGACGAGCTGCTCGTCTACTTCGGCTACCCCCGCGCCGAGGAGGACGACGCGCCGCGCGCGGCGCGGGCAGCGCTGGCCATCGCCTCCGCGATCGACGCCGAGAACGAGCGCCTCGGCGCGCGGGGCGTCCGCATCGAGGTGAAGATCGGCGTCCATGCCGGCCTCGTCGTCGCAAAGGACCTGCGCGACGCCCGCGATGTGGCCCTCACCGCGGGGAGGACGCCTCGCCTCGCTTCCCGGCTGGCGCGGCTCTCGCCGCCGGGGGGCGTCCTGGTCACGACCGATACGCACCGGCTGCTGCGCGGCGCCTTTGAGCTCGAACCCGAAAACAGGCCCTCCATCGAAGGCGGGGGCGGCGCGGTCAAGGTCTTCCGCCTCACCAGCGGCGAGCGGAACAGGGCGCCCACCCCCGAGGGCGTGCAGCCGCCGTTCGTCGGCCGGGCTCAGGAGATCGATCTCCTGTTAGACCGGTGGCGCCGGGCGCGTGCGGGTGGGGGGCAGTCGGCGTTCGTCACCGGCGAGCCCGGCATCGGCAAGAGCCGTTTGCTGCGCGAGCTGCGGGAGCGGCTGGCGAACGAGCCCCACACCTTCGTCGAGGGCCGCTGCTCTCCGGACACGCGCGACAGCGCGCTCTACCCCATCGTCGATCTCCTCGGGCGCGCGCTCGGGCTCGACCGGGAGCGTTCGACGCCCCTCTCCGTGGATCGGGGCCCCGACGCCGCAGGCAAGGTCGCACTCCTCGCGGAGCAGCTCGCGCGGCACGGGCTCACCCCCGCCGAGGCGATGCCGCTCTTCTTGCCGCTCTTCTCCTTGCCCCTCGGGGAGCCCTACGCCCCGCTCGACGTCTCGCCCCAGAAGCAAAAAGAGCTGACGCTGAACGCCATCCTCGCGCTGCTCTTCGCGATGGCGGAGGAGCGGCCGGTCCTCTTCCTGGTCGAGGATTTGCACTGGGCCGATCCCACGACGCTCGAGCTGCTCGGTCAGCTCGTGCGCGAAGCCCCCTCGTCCCCCATGTGCCTCCTCCTCACCGCTCGCCCGGAGTTCTCGCCCGCGTTCCCCACGACGGGCATGCTCCAGTTGCACCTGAACCGCCTGGAGCGGGCACAGATCGACGCCATGGTCGCCGAGATCGTCGGCGGCAAGGCGCTGCCGCCTCTCGTGCTGGAGCAGGTGGCGAGCCGCACCGACGGGGTGCCGCTCTTCGTGGAGGAGCTGACCCGGATGATGGTCGACTCGGGGGCGTTGATCGAGCGTGCGGACAGGTACGAGCTCGCGGGCGCGCTCGCGGACGTGCAGATCCCGAGCACCCTGCGCGCGCTCCTGACGGCGCGCCTCGACCGGCTCGGGCGGGCCAAGGAGACGGCGCAGCTCGCGGCGGCGCTCGGGCGGGAGTTCAGCGTGGAGGTGATGGAAGCGGTGAGCCCCCTCGGAGCGGCCGGGGTGCAGGAGGACCTGGATCGGCTGATGGGCGCGGGGCTTGTGTTTCGCAAACGGCGGATGAGAGATCCCGGGGGCGTATTCAAGCACGCGCTGGTGCGGGACGCGGCGTACGAGTCCTTGCCAGGAGAGGCGCGGCGCAGGGTTCACGCGCGGATCGCGGGGGTGCTGGAGGAGCGGTTCCCGGCGATGGTGGAGGCGCGGCCGGAGGTGCTCGCCCTGCACCTGACCGAGGCAGGCCAGATCAAGGAGGCAGTCGAGCCATGGCACCGGGCAGGCCGGATGGCGCTCGACGCCTTTGCCCTCGTCGAGTCGATGAACCACCTCCGCCGCGCGCTCGGCCTCTTGAAGCAGCTCCCCGACTCCGCGGAGCGCCTGCGCGCGGAGCTCTCGATCCTGCTCACGCTCAGCGCGCCGCTGACGCTCGCGATCGGGTTCGCGTCGCCGGACGTGAGGGCGCACACGGAGGCGCTCTGGGAGCTCTGCGGCAAGGTGGGTGACGGCGCAGCGGACCTGCTCTTCCCCGCGCTCTACGTCATCTGGCAATTCTATCACGTCAGCGGTACCTTCCCCAAGGCGCAGGAGACGGCCGAACGCCTCCACGATCTTGCCCGGCGGACGGGCGATTCGAGCGCGTTGCTCGCGGCCTGCACGACGCTCGGGGCCACGTACCTGTTGCGCGGGCGGATCGCGGACGCGCGTACCCAGCACGAGGAGGGGCTTCGCGTCTACGCGCACGAGGAGCACGGCAAGTTCATCCTCCTTTTCGGAATGGACTTCGGCGCGATGTGCGCGTCGCTCCTGACATGGACATGCGCGCATGAGTGCGACGACGGCGCCGCGCGCGCGGCCGCTCGGCGGGCGCTCGACATCTGCGCGGCGCGGAGCCAGCACCCGGGAACGTGCAGCTTCGTGCAGTGCGTGCTCGCGACGTACTTCTGCCTGGTCGGCGACCACGAGAGCGGCGTCGCCGCCGCCGAGGCGTGCATCCGGCTGGGCCGCGAGCAGGGCATGCCCCACTGGGTGGGGCAGGGGCAGGGTAACCTTGGCTGGGCGCTCTCCGGGCTCGGCCGGCTCGACGAAGCGGCGGAGCAGCTCGATCAGGGTATCGCCAGCATGCTCACGCTCGGCTCGCGCGCCGCGCAGAGCTACTTCTGGGGAGCACTGGCGGAGGTCGAGCTCCGGCGGGGCCGGTTCGAGGAGGCGCTCGCCGTCGTCGACCGGGGATTGGACTACACAGAGGAGAGTGACGAGCGCTTCTACGAGGCGGAGCTGCGCCGGCTGCGCGGGCGGATCGTGCTCGCCCGGGGCGGCGCCGGAGCGCAGGGCGAAGCGCTGGCGGAGCTCCAGCGCGCCCTTTCCATCGCGAGGCTGCAGGGGGCGCACCGCTTCGTCCGCCGCGCGGAGGAGGCGATCGAAGCGCTCGACGCGGGAGCCCCCGCGCCGCGGCTGGATACGCACGAGGAGCATTGACGTGGCCGACTATACGACCAGCATGTTCGTCCCTCGGAAGATCGAGGGGGTGTTCGCGTTCGTCAGCGACTTCCGGAACGCCGGCGCGTGGGATCCGCTCGTGAGTGAGGCGTCGATGGTCGGAGATGGCCCCATCGGGCTCCATACGTCGTTCCTCCTCGTGACCAAGCGCGGGCCCCTGAGGCTCGAGCAGCCCTACACGATCGTCGAGCTAGCGCCGCCGAACCGGGTCTGCTTTCGGGGCGAGACATGGCTGACGCGCCACGAGGACTGGATCACGTTCGCCCCCGTGCCCGGGGGCACGCGGATCGACTACGCCGCGCGGCGCGAGCTGAACGGCGTCTCCCGCCTCGGCTCGCCGATCCTTTACCAGGTGATGGGCTGGATCGGGGACCATGCGACGCACCGCATGCCGGCCGCGATCGAGCGCGGCGTCCCTGCCTGACGGATTGGTTCCCAGCCCTGGAGGACACCATGCAGAGCACCCCGATCACACAGGAAAACGCACCGCCGATCGACCCTTCGACGCCGCACAAGCTCACGATCGAGGAGGCCGACGAGATCCTCGCCCTCGAAGATCAGCTGTTGCGAAACCTCCGGGTCACGGTCGCCTATCACGATCTGTCGCACGCGCTGGCCGCGATCCTCGGCTACGAGGACGTGAGCTGGTGTTCCTTCGCGGTCTGGGCCTCGCGCCAGGCGGGCGGGTTCATCCGCGGAGACGCGGTGGAAGGTCCCCTGGGCTGGGTCGCGCAGGGGCTCCGGATCGTGAAGCGAGATCTGCCGCCAGAGCGGCAGGAGCTGTACGACCAGCTCAAGAAGGAGTTCGGTAAGTTCAAGGCGCGAGAGCTCCTCAAGTGGTGGGACGCGCTCGACCTCGTCGCGTACATGAGCACCGTCGAGAAGCTCTATGACCACGAGGTGGGGAGCGTGGAGCACCTCGTGACGCTGCTCTTCGACACCTTGAGCGCGAATATCAGCATCGGCAATACGGAGGTGTTCAGGGAGATCGCCCCCGCGTTCGTGCAGTTCATCGACCTGCTCGAGGAGGACGCTGCCGACGCGACGTTCAACGACTTCATCCACGAGCTGGACCGGTCGGACCGGCCGGCGCACCTGGGCGGCCAGAGGTCGCTCAAGCTGGCGCTCCACACCTACCGCAAGGCGAGCCGCGAGCGCGACCCCGCCCGTCGGAGCGCCCTCATGTTCCTTGCGAACTGTTTCGTCGGCGACCAGGAGCAGACGCGGCTCCAGACCGTGATCAAGCTGGCCCTCGGGATGCCTGTCGAGGAGGTCGCGAACGACATCGCGAAGAGGTTCGGGAGGGGGTACAACCCCTCGACCGGGCGCTGGATCGCGAACGTCACCCTGCGGCGCATCCTGCTCCCGATCGGGACATCGATCGCCTCGTTGATCTGGAAGGCCGCGGCGACGCGATCCATGATGGTGCTCCACCTCCCCAACGAGAGGCTCAACCTGGGCGAAGACGTCCCGTACCTGCCCAGCGGCGAGGCCTACCCTCCGCACCTCCTCGACCTCGTGGAGGAGGAAGCCAGGCAGTGCGTCAACCAGTTCAATTTCGCCTACGGCAAGACGCTCAAGGGGACCGGCGCCCGCGACTGGAGCAACTTCCCTGAGCGGATGAACTTCGCCACCAACATGTTCCGCTCCCGCCAGCAGACGCGCGCCCTCTTCCTGCCGCCCTTCACCCCCAACGCGATGGAGAAGATCCGCAGCAACTTCATCCCCACGAACCGCTCGGCGCTCGGGGGCACCGCGCCTCCGCCGATGCAGGTGCAGAACGGGGTACACGTCGACCACGAGCCTCCCCGCTGACTTCGTCCCACGCTCGTCGTCCGAGGCCCGCGTCACCCGGATCGTTCATCACCGTCGCGCGCGACGCGATCGAGGAGTTGCTCGTACTCGGCGATGAGAGGGGCGAGATCGGGCTCGCCCAGCAGACCCGGGAGGATGGCACGCGGAGCAGGGGAGCCTACCATCACTGCGTCATACGCCGTTCTGCACGCCTGCATCCTGCGCTGTGCTGCACGCCCGCCAGGGGTTTCAACCCCTGGCGGACGGGCGGGTCAGCAAGGGCGGCTCGCCGGGCCAGCCGCTTTGACCTTCGACTGACGCAGCGGTGCTAGAGCTTGATGACCTCGTGCACGCTCGTCGTGACCATCGGGCCGTTGCCGCTGTAGGTGACCTTGCCGTCAATGGTGAGCGTGCGATCCTCGGACTTGAACGTGACGGTCACCTCGGCGCTGCCCACCCCGTCCCAGCTCCCCGAGAGCTTGAGCATCGCCTCGCCTTTCATGGGGGGCGGCTGCTTCAATTGCTCCCCGAGGGCCGTGGAGCGGAGCTGCAGCTCCCCGTGGATGAGCAGCAAGTCGACCTCCCAGAGGAGGACGAGGCTGTAGTGGCCGAACGAGAGCAGCTTTTGCTCGCCCTTCCAGCCGTGTTCGTTGGGATTGGCGATGAGGGAGGTGATGGGCATGATTTTCGGTTCCTTGGTGATCAGGGTTGTGGGACAGCGATGGGGCCGCTCACGCGACTCACGGGTCGGATCGGCTGCGGAAGGCGGGATCAAAAGCAGCCAGGATTCCTCGCCACCGTCGTGAATCACATCGCGCCGTGCGCTGTCCTCCTCCATAAGCAGCACCCATGCCAGGGCGGCGGCGGAGCGAAAGGACAGCCGCTCATCAGCAAAGCCGGGGCTTTGGAGGTGTAGAGTTCGGCGGAGCCCCCCGAAGAGCGTCGGGCGGGCATCGCCGCGCGTCGAAGGTAGACGCGCGGCTGTCCGAACCGGACGCAAACCCGTGCCGGCGCATACCCGTGCCGGCGCACGTGAAGCTTTCGCGTGGCCGCGCTCTCACCTCAGGCGTCAGCCGTCGCGATAGAGCTTGAGCGGGTCCTAGCCTGCGAGGCGCGCCAGGCGCGCCTGCATGTTCAACCTGGATTGTCGGGGAAGAAGGAGCGGCCGGTCGGTTGATCGATCGGCTGATCATGAAGAGCGCAGATCATCCGCGCCCGAGCGCCGACGTCGGGCGACGAGGCGCGCAGCGCTCGGCGGCGAAGAAACAGCGCCGCGGCGCATCGGCAGCGTGTCGGAGCCACGGCCTGGCCGCGCGACTCCAACGCTGACGCGGCTCAGCTCATCGGGGGACGAACTCGACGGAGATCGTCGCCTCCTTTGATGTGTTCACGACTTCAACCGTCGGTGACAACTGTGGGATAATGCACGTTTGCGACGCGTTCCCGTTCCCGTGAAACTCGCCCCCCACGTCGAGTCCCGAGGCGTTGATACGGAAGCTGGCCTCCCCGCTCGACTGGTTCTTGATGTTCACGTGTCCCTTGAAATTCTGCTCGTGAATGCGCTGACCCGGGGTGAGGGTGCTTTCCTTCTGGGTGCTTGTGACGGGCATCTTTTTTTTCTCCTTTGTTATTCTGTTGGGCTGTGTTCCATGCCCCGCTTGAGCCTGGAGCATCCCCCGTGCCACGGGCTGAGCATTCGTCACGTTTTCGAGCGGCCGTGCCCGAAGTCCCTCACCCCCGGCCCCGCCCCCGGCCCCTCTCCCGGAGGGAGAGGGGAGTTTGCCCGGCGGCAGGTTCCCCCTCTCCCTTCGGGAGAGGGGGCCAGGGGGTGAAGGATCTGCGGCGATCTCCGGCAGATTTGCGTGTTCGAGCTCCGCTCTGAGGTGTGACCAATGCTCAGCCGGGAGAGGGGGCCAGGGGGTGAGGGATCTGCGGCGATCTGTCGTCGGTGCTGCGCTCCGGGAATCCGGCTCAGCTCATCCGGGGACGAACTCGACGGAGATCACCCCCGCCTTGGATGTGTTCACGACCTCGACCGTCGGTGACAGCTTCTCGATCGTGTACGTTTGCCCCGCGGCCCCTTGAAACGAGCCCTCCACCTTGAGTTCCGAGGCGTTGAGACGGAAGCTGGCCTCCCCGCTCGACTGGTTCTTGATGTTCACCTGTCCCTTGAAATTCTGCTGGTGAATGCGCTGACCCGGGGTGAGGGTGCTTTCCTTCTCGGTGCTCGTGTTGGACATCTCTTCTCTCCTTCGTTGTTCTGTTGGGCTGTGTTCCACGCCCCGCTTGTGCCTGGAGCATCCCCCGCGCCACGGGGGCGGCGGCCAGCGCCGGCCTGAGCGGCGCCCTGGTGGACGACGCGCATGCGGAACATCGATTTTGCGGCGACAGGTGTCTCTTCGACCTCCGCCGCTACGCCGCCTTCCTCAACTTTGAAGATCGAGCGGCGTAGCAGGTCGGTCAAGGCCGCATAATCATGATGGCGACGAACTGAACGTGGCTCCTGTGAACCGACGCCGGCCACGCCGGGTCGATCACGAGCTTCGCACAGGCGCTTTATCGAATCATATCTCGATCGTGCTCTCGTTGTCCTTTTTGGGCAGCTTGTTTCCGCCCTGATCCTGCGCCCCCGTGTCGCTCGACGGATCGCCGGACGACACCGCGTGGTACGTGTTCCCGGAGCTGTCCTGGATCTCAAGGACGAGCACGTACGCCGACGCGCTCGCCTCGACATTCGGGTACAAACCGGAGACGTAGAGGTCGAACTTCGCCTTGCCGTCTACACTCTGCGAATTGGAAACCTCTTTGAAGACCTCGTGGATCTCTTCCTTGTGCATGCTCGCGTTGGCTTTGATCCCGATCCAGCTGAAGAATGCGGCGACGCCGCCGCCGATGCTGTACGCTGTCTTCATCCTGTCGTAGGTCTTGGACGAATCCAGGTGCTGGAGTTTGAAGGTCATGGTGCCTTTCAGTTTCGCGTAGGCACCTGCGCCAGACACCGACACACCCACTCCCGATTGCGTCCCGCGCTTCGTCGAGACCTTCCACGAATCCACATTGGCGCCTTCGCTCTCCGTGACGTAGCCCAGTTTGGTAGTCATATCCAAGATCCTTTCTGTTGAGCGATGAATCCCCGAAATGATTCGAGTCGACTCATCCATCTGCGGAAGTTGGATTAGCAACGCCCGTGCCAGCGTGGCGGCAGCGCGAGGAGACGGCGCCGATCCAGCAAAACCCGAGGCTTCAGAAGGGCGGACCCCGGCGGAGGCCCCCGAAGGACCCCAGGCGAGCACGGCCTTGCGTCAGAAGCTGACGCGCTCCTTTCCGAACCTGACGCAAACCCGGGCTGGTGCGACGAAGCCGCGACGCGGGCGCGCCACCGATCGTCGGGGCCGTCGGGGCTCTCGAGGAGGGCAGGGAGGGCTGGCTCGCCCTATCCTCTCTGCGTGTTTCGAGGCGGTCCGAACCCAGAACATCGTTCGCAAAGTACGGGCTAGATCGTTGGCCTCGCGGGTTGGTCCAACTGTTGCAATCACTCCAGGAGAGAGTTCATGACGTGCCGCGGCGGCTCCGCGTGGACGCCGTCATCGCGCCATGGCGCTCGATCTGAAGGAGAACCCTACAATGCCTATCACCAGCAGCACCACGGTCACCCTCGACGGCTCCCACGTCGTCGTGCATTTCACTGTCCAGAAATCGATCATTCAGGTGATCGCAGGATCCCAGCTCACGGCCAAGTTCGAGGGCGGCAAGCTCTCCGGCTGCGGCGGCGTCAACGACTACCACGCGTCGTACGAGACCAACAAGAGCGCGCCGCCGTCGGAGATCAAGGTCTCCGGCTTCGGGGCGACCAAGAGAGGCGGGCCCCCGGAGCTGATGGCTCAGGAGCAACGCTTCTTCGATGGACTGAACGCTGCCAGCGGCATCACCTACGAAGACGGCTCGGTCGCGCTGACGTGGGACAACGCGCAGAGGTCCATCGTCCTTCGGCGCGGATGAGCGCGTGAGTCCGTCAATCCTCGGCGTCGAGGAGACACGATGCCCCGGCTCGCTCCCTACGAGGAGGCACGAGCCGGGGCTCGCGCGGCCGGGGGGGGAGCCGCTCGGCCGCCTTCGCCAGGATGCGGGTATTCCACGGAGGAAACGCGAGGAAGCCCGCGCGCAGGGCAGGATCCTCGATCCTCGCGGCGGCCGCCAGGATATGATCCCTCTCCTCGATCAGCGCGGCGTCAAAGGCCCGATTCTTGCTTATTACAAGCGCTGTCCTTTCGGACCGCCGCCACCCGAGTGGCCTGTGCGACGAGTTTTTCAACATAGCCAGCGCGGGGGCTCTCGCGCCCGCGCTGGCGATCGGCCTCATGATCGCGCGGTCTCATTCGCGAGTATGTTCGAAAATTTAACAAACAGTCTGCGGGCGAGGGGCGTTACCAATCATTGTGCGCCATTTTCGGCCACATCAGGAGACAAGCCATGAAATTGTTCAAAACCGCACTCTTGCTCACCACTGCTGTACCGCTGCTCATCGTCTCTCCAGCCGGCGCTGTGACGCGGCTGATCGGCGACGTCGACGGGTTCGGCTTCGCGCCGACCGCCGGGCTCCTCAGCGCCAGCGCCCAGCCCGCGGACACGGACGGGGACGGGCTCCTCGAGCTGGGCGAGTTCCTGCCGGACCTGAATCACGACGGCCTCGTGGCGTTCAACTCGGGCGACACCTTCGATACCCGCTCCATGGCTGAGGCGTCCGCGGCGAATGGCGCGCAATGGACGGACTGCTCGGTCGAAGGCCCCGGCGCGGCCGACGGCGCGACGTTCACATTCTCCTTCCCGGTGCCGGCTCCGGGGGCGAGCGACTACGGCCTAGACCACTTCATCAACTTCGTGTTCGGCGATTACGATGTCACGCCGGCCTCCATCTCCGTCGATGGGGCGACCACGCCCCTCACACTCCAGGGCGGCTCGGGGGACGGCCTGGTCCGGCAGGCCTCCGCCGTCGTTCCCTGGGCGGCGATGACAGACGGGCAGGTGGTCATCACCATCAACGCGCCCAACGAGCCCTACATGGCGTTCGACTACGCCCTGCTCGCCACCGAGACGATCCTAGATAGCGACGCCGACGGGGTCTTCGATTCGCTCGACAACTGCGTCGATACCCCGAACTCTGGGCAGCAGGACGCCGACGGCGACGGCATCGGCGACGCGTGCGACGCCTGCCCGGACGACGCGGCCAACGACGCCGACGGCGACGGGATCTGCGGCAACGTCGACGCGTGCCCGAACGACGCCGCCTGCGCTGATCTCAGTGTGAACGTCTCGTCATCGCTCCTTCTCACCTATTCTGTAGCCGTAAAAAACCTGGGGTCTGGCAACGCGACCAACGTCCAGCTTCATGTCGACTTGCCGACGGGCGTCGTGCTGTCGAGCTACGGGGGCTCGGGCTGGTCTTGTAGCGTCACCTCCGGCGATCTGAACTGTAACCGCTCGGCGCTCGCCGCTGGGGCGAATGCGCCCGCGCTCAAGTTCTTGGTCGTCCCGCTGCCGCTGGTGAGCACGCTGTCGGCCACGGTCAGCTCTGCGGCGGGCGACCCGAACCCGGCCAACAACAGCGATAGCGCCTCGGTGCCAGGCAGCTTGCTGTAACCCTCATCGCCGCCGAGCCATCGTGGTGGAGATGAGCTCGGCGCGCCCCCCCCGGAGCGAGGCCCACGTCGAGCACCTCGATGTCTCCGGCTCCACTGGCCCGAAGGTCCGAGCAGGCCAACGCACGGCGCCGGGTGGCCCGCCCTGACGTGCGTCTCCAAGCGCCGCTGATGTGTAGCGTAGCGTCGCGGGCGGAGTGGGGTTGACGTCGAGCCCTCGGCACGAGCCGCGTGCGTTCGCAGCGCCCGCTCGAATCGGTGCGGGGGGCGGCCCGAACCCTTGAGCGAAGGGCCGTCCCTACCGCGATCGTCGCAGGGCCCGCGGGCGCGGGGCGAGCCCGCCTCGGCCGGGCGCGTGCGGTTCAAGAGCGGGCCTACTTGGCGACGACGCGGAAGCCCAACTCGCCGATGAGCTCGGTGGCGTGCGAGAGGAAGAGCCGCACGCGCGGCGGGGGCTGGCGCGCGGGCAGCAGGGCCTGCAGCGAGAGCACGTTGCGGTGCCAGCCGGGGCAGACGCGCCAGCGTGGTGTAGACAACAGTCCACAGCCGAGTGAACTCGTTGGATCTGTTGGTTTTTGTAGGCGGATCAGTGGATCGTACTTTGTGTACGTTATGTCAACTGCCGGTCGTTGGCGAAAAATTCTTGACAGGTCGGAATGGCTTTGCGCGGGCTTCTATGGAACGTAGTGTCAAGACAGATCCCCTCCGATCGCCGACCGTCCTCTTCAACGGAGGCGTCCGCTCCCAGTCGGCACGTGCGGCGTGGCTTGTCCGGGTTCGGCTGGCTGGCACGGCGTGGCTTGCCCGCGTTCAGCTGGCAAGCGCGGCGAGCCTTGAGCGCTTCCCGGTCGACCACGCGTCCGCGATTGGCATCGGAACCGCTGGCCAATACGGAGGATGACGGTCGCTCCCTTTGCGGGCTGTTTTCGCTGGCATCCTCGACGAGATCGAAGCCCTGTTGTTCTCGCGCAGAAAGCGGGAACCATCCTTCTATCTGGGCCTCTTCTGACCATGGCTTCTTTCGGTACTCCGAGGGGGCATAGCCTATCCTTGGGACATCGGGGCGACTGCCCACGGGCCATCCGCGCAATGGATACTCACCCTCGAACCTTGCTCGTCTCCAGCTGCTGCGCCGGCGATCACACCTCTCTTGGGGATTGATACCTCCACACGTGAGACGAGTCTTTAGCCTTGCTTGCGATGCTTCGTCGGGTCGTACTTCTCCTTGCTCTTCCACATCGAAAGAGCGATCGCGGCGATCTTGCGGGCGAGCGTCAGCTTCGCCAGGTTCGGCTTCGTGCCCGCTGTGATCAGCCGCTGGTAGTCCTGATGCAACGGCTCGGTGGCGAGCTGCGTGATCACCGTCGTCGCCGCACCCTTGAAGACGTGCTTCAGCGTGTGATTGTGATTCAGGTTCAGTCCGCGCGTCTTCTGGACCTCGGCCCGCACCCAGCCGCCGTCCGGCTTCCGGGCCCAGTCCGAGGTCGAGCGCATCACGATCCCCAGGCCGCAATACGACCAGAACTGCCGCTTGGTCCGGAACCGCGCCGGCGACACCACGATCGGCATCAGCTGCGCCACCCGGATCGGACCCAGCCCTGGGCACGACTCCAGCACCCGGCTCATCGCGTGTCGGTGCGCTTCGGCGACGAGATCCTTCTCCGCTCGCCGCCGGATGGCTTCCACCGCATCGTACTGCGCGTAGAGCATCGTCGCCGCCCCGCGGCTCGCGTCGGGCAGCTGCTCCAAAAACTCCTCGCGGCCCTTGTCCGAGTACACGCTCTTGCCCTCTACGGCCACGCCGCGCGACCGAAGCAACGCTTTGATCCGGTTCTGCACCCGCACCACGTCCTGCACGATCATCGCGTGGGTGCGGCCCAGCTCGCCCAGCCTCTTGTACTCGCCCACCTCCTTGAACACGCGCTGCTTGAGCGCTCCCGTGCGCAGCTGCTCGGCCAGGTGGAACGCGTCGCTCTCGTCGCTCTTCTGGCCTCGGCTCTCCGAGACCATCGCCACCACGATCTCCTCCGCGTGAGGCGAGAGGATCTCGTAGAGCCACCCGCTCTGCGTCCCCTCCTCGAGCACCACGTGCCTCTTGCCGGTGATCGCCTTGAGTTGCTCCACCAACGCTTGGCCGTTCGTCTCGACCACGTGGGACCCCAGCCGCTTGCCGCTCTCCCCGACCACCGCAAACGTCGTGCTTGCGGCATGCACATCCAGACCGATGTATCTCTGCATTGGCGCCCCCTTGCGCAGCTGCTTTGCTCTGCAATCCAAGGCTTGCCTCGACGAAAGCAGGGCGCCAGCCCTTCCGCAGGCTCGCTGTCATGAGCTCGCTCGGCTCGACCTCGCCCTCACCGCCAGCCTGGTCCACCTGCCCCGAGCTCGAGCCCCCAGCGGAGCGCCCCTCCGCCGTCGCCCACGTTTCACGTGAGGCACCGCGCGCAGCTCGTGTCCGGGCCGCCGCAGGCGCCCGCGCAGCGGGGCGAAGCGCCTGGACACGAGCGAGCACGGTGCCACCACCCGCAGGCGACGGCGGAGATGCGCCGACGTCACCGGTGGGACCGGTGCGGTCGGCACCTGCGAGGATCTGCGGGGACGAGGTTGCGGACGCCACGTTCCCAACATGCCTATTCTCCTCGAGAACTTCCTCGAATACCGGCGGCTCTATCCCGAGTACGGCTTCGTCTTCGTCGGGGACAGCGGCCAAGGCGACATCCACTTTGGCCAGCGCATGCTCGAGCTCGCGCCGGACGCGGTCGAGGCGGTCTTCATCCACGACGTCGTCGCGACGCCCGAGCACGCGCGGCTCGAGCTCGCGGTCGGCGGGGTGCGCCTGTTCGACACGTACATCGGCGCGGCGCTCGAGGCGCTCGAGCTCGGCCTCCTCGGCCCGGAGGGCGCGGCGCGCGTGGCCGAGGCCGCGATCGCTGCGTTCACCGCGGTCCCGTTCCCGTCGCACGAGGGCCGCGAGCCGCGCCGCCTCGAGGTGCTGCGCGATCTCGCGCGGCTGAACGAGGTCCTGCCGGCACCCCTGCGGGTCGAGACAGCCCTGTGAGCAGCGCCCGGTGATCTCGGGAGGAGAGCGCCTGAAGGCGGCAAGTTCAGATCGATAAGCTCGTCGCCTTCGTCGGCCTGATCAGGGGATATTGAAATACTCCGTCTGGCAACAGCTCTCTTTCACGCCGCACGCGGTGGCGCTCTCTCCTTCACACGTCCCGACCTCGACGCCGTCCACGAGGCACACGCAGGTCGTATCGCCGCCGGCGGGCGTATCGCATTGCGTCTCGTACCGCTTGCCCTGGCACGTCGACTCGCACCCGCAAGTCTCACCTTCCGCGCCGCCTCCGCCGTCGCACAGCTCCCCGCCGCACCCGTGGAGCTCTGTGCACGCGGCCACCGCATCCGCCTCCTCGTCGCACGCGTCGGGCGCTCCGTCCTGGCACGAGGGCGCGAACGGCAGGGCGCACGCGTAGAGCGCCCCCAGCGCGTCTTCGCACGGCTCGCCGGCGATCTCGAATCGCTCGCTGCAGAAGGCGGCGCAGTCTTCGTGCGGAAACCCGCAGTCGTTCACCTCGAGCTGATGGCAGAAGTCCAGGCAAGCCTGCTCGCCGGTCGGAGCCTCGCCAGCACCGCCCGCGCCACCAGAGGCACCTGCGCCGCCCGAGCCGACGTCGCGCGGGCCGCCGCCGCCACCAGCGCCGCCCGAGCCGCCAGACCCGTCTTCCACATCGACAGAGCCGCACGCGGCGAGCAAGCCAATCGCGACCACGAAAAGTGCTTTATCGATCCTATCCAGGTAGATTCGCATCGCCCCGAGGCTAGCCGGGTCCACGCTCGCCGAGAACGGTGAGCAGGAATCAGACGCAGCGCCGGTCCTCGCTCCTCAGGCCGCGGCGAGCGCGGCGACGAGGCGGTCGATCTCGGCCTCGTCGTTGTAGTAATGGACCGAGGCGCGCACCAGATCGGGAATCCCGCGTGCCTCGAAATCGAGCAGGGTGCCGGCCGCGGTCGATACGCTGACATGGATCGCCTGGGCGCGGAGCCGCGCCTTGACCGCCGCGGCGTCCTCGCCCGCCTTCGTGAAGGTCACGATGCCGCACCGCTGCTCGCCGAGGTCGCGCACGGCGACCCCGGGCAGCTCGTCGAGCCGCGCGCGGAGGCGCTCGGCCAGCGCGACGACGCGATCGCGGATCGCGGGCAGCCCCAGCCGGAGCGCGTAGTCGACGGCCGCGCCGAGCCCGAGCCGGCCGGCGACGTAGCTCTCCCAGCTCTCGAAGCGACGGGCGTCGGGCCGCACCTCGTACCGGTGATTGCAACGTGTACGTGCGGTCGCGGCGTGCGGGCGAGCGGGTCATGCAGGCGTTGAGGTGTCTGTACGCGAAGCTCCACCTGAGGGTCAACGAGTCGAAGAGTGCGGTTGCACCCGTGCAGGACCGAAAATTCCTCGGATACACCTTCTGGTTGTCGCCGAAGAACGAGGTGCGCTGCACGATCGCGCGCAAGGCCTTGGACGTGATGAAGGGCCGCGTGCGGCACATGACGAGCCGCATGCGTGGTCGAAGCCTGGCCCAGATCTGCCAGGACCTGCGGGCGTACTTGCCGGGCTGGAAGGCCTACTTCCGGCTCGTCGAGTTCCCGACGGTCTTTCGGGAACTGGACGCATGGATCCGCCACCGCCTCCGTGCACTGCAACTCAAGCAGTGGATGCGAGGCGTGAACATCTTCCGAGAACTGCGAGCACGAGGGCTCTCGCCCCGTGACGCACGCCGCGTCGCGGGGAATGCTTCCCGCTGGTGGCATAACTCGGGGATGCGCCTCATCAACATCGCGCTGCCGCCCTCGTTCTTCGACAAGCTGGGTCTTCCCCGACTTGCCGCGTGACCTCAACTCTTCGAACCGCCGGATGCGGACCCGCCTGTCCGGTGGTGTGGCAGGGGCCGCCGGGGAAACCCGGCGCCCCTATGCCGATACCTATTTTATGCGACGTCGTGCCTCCATTCGCGGGGAAGCACCTGCAATTGCAACAGGTTACACACATGCCTGGCGCGAAGCCTCTCGGGCAGACGAGCGTCGCCGGCGAGCACGACGCAGAGCAGAGAGCGGGAGTCGAATTCCTTGCTGGTGAGCATGCGCAGCTCGGCGAAGACCGACGTGAGCATCTCCTGCGCCTCGTCGATGATGAGCACTGGCCGCATCAGGGTCGTGGCGATGTGCTCGCCCCAGCGCGCGCGAAGCGTCTTGAAGCCGGCCCAGCGGTTGTCCGACGATGCAGATGCTCGAGCGAGTGGTCTCGCGTACCCGAGATCGGATGATCCGATGGCTTCGAAAGAATCGCCTTCTCGACGAGCGGATCGTGGCGTAATCGCAGGCAATAGCCATCCGGACACCCTCTCATACCGATCTGCCCCGCGCGCGCGTCGTTCACGAACGGCGCGGGGGCGGATGGCTGTCAGAACTCCGCGTGCAGGGCGTAGTTGGTCCCGTCGGCGGTGCCTCGAACGAGGAGGTGGAGCCAGTGCGCGTCAGCGGGAACGACGCCTTCACACTCCGAGGTGGAGAAGCAGTCGTAGGTGCCGATGATTGTTCCCGGAGGCGAATCAAACCGCGTGAAGAGCTGCTCGGTGTTGCCGACGGTGGACACGCGGAAGTGGTCGCCGGGGTTGACCCGCAGCGGCAGGTACCGCCGCGACTCTCCGGCGTCGACGGTCATCAGGTTGTAGGGCCCCGGTCCCGACGCGGAGTAGGAATACGCGGCGCCCGTCTGTGTGACGTTCGACACCTTGAGGGTATAGTGGTTGTTGGACGCGCCGACGCCGCGAACACCGATGTACGCCAAGTGCTGATCGGCGGGCACCACCCGCACGCAGCTTTCCGTCGCCGTGGTCCCGCGCGAGGCGCAGTCGAACGTGGCGGTGCTCGGCGGCCCTCCAAACCGAACATACAGGTCCGGGTCGCCGGACGCGATGCCGGTGATGCCGGCGAGGCTGACCGCCAACGTGGTCCCCGGGCGAACGGCGATGGGAAGCTGGTAGTCCCACTCACCCTGCGTGACGGCCCCGAAGGTCGTGATCGTGTCCGTGCTCACCGACAGCTGCCGCGTGTAGGTCGGGACCTGGCCCTCGTCGTCCGAATGGTGGGGCGTCGGAGCCCAACACTGCTCCTGAGCACTCTGCTCGCTGTAGCCCACAGGACACTCCGACGGCTCGCGCGTCGGCCGGCGCCCGGGCGTGCAGAACGAATTGGGCAGCGGCACGATTAGGCAGTAGGCCTCTTCGAACTCGTAGAGCGAGTGGATGCGGTAGGGATTCCGCTGGAGGATCTGTACCATGACGTCCGGTGCCCTGCTCGAGGAGATCTCCTGCGACAGCTCGAACAGGCGGTTCGCGATCAGGTTCTCGACCCAGTCGAGGTTCCCGGGATCGCTGACGGCATTCTCGAAGCACTGGACCCCCGGCGGCAATATGGCTCCGGGGCACACCGGGTTGGTGTCGTACGGCCCGTTGTTGCGCATCTCGATCCGCCAGTACTGGCCCCAGCCTTCGTTGAAGGCGTACTCGGAGCGATTGATCTCCGTACTGCTGTGGTGCTGCGCGTACATATACGCGATGGTGTCTGCCTCCCAGTGCCCTTCGGTGCCGTCGGCGCGGTGGCGGATCGTATGGCCGAACTCGTGATACAGCGTGTTGGTTCGTGCCTCGACGCGGCGACGCGCCTTGTCCACGAAGTTGGCCGGGAGGAGGATGTCGTCGTAGTGCGCCAGCGGCCCGAGCTGCAGCGGCGCGTCGTCGCTCGCGCGGAAGATCGTGAGTTCGCCGGCAAGCGGACGCGCGTGGACGCGATCGTGGTAGTCCCGAAGGATGGGCATCGCGATGCGAAAGAGCTCGCAGTCGTAGTTCCCGGAGACCGTCACGTCACCCATCGCATAGGTGCCCCCGCTGCTGGTGCCTCCTTCGTAGACCGGAAGCCGGTCCGTCCGTGTCCCGTTGCCCTCGTCGGTGATGCGAAGTCCGGTGCTGAAGCCCGAGCTCGTCGCCGTTCCCTTGTAGATGATGTCGACGTTGATCGGGTCGAGCCACGGGATCGTCGCGCCCAGCGTGAGGCTGAAGGCGCCCGTCGAGTCCGTCACAGTCTGGTGGCCGTTGTACCGAATGGCGACGCCTGCCAGGGGGCTCTGGCACCAGCCGCTGGCGCACGTGTCCCCTCCTGCGTCTGGGGCACGACAGAACAACCTCCCTGTAATCCGCGAGTATGGATTCCCGGTCCAGCCGTGCTCGGGCTCTGGACACGGAAATTCGGGATCGTTACAGAGATCTCCGTCTGGGGGCAGGAGCGCCGCGACCGTCCTCCCGGTCGGCTCCTCGGCGACCGGTGCCACACAGGAAGCGAGCGGGGATGCGACGGCGAGGAGAAGGGCGATGTGGAGCGCGCGATGAGAAGGAGCGGTCATGGGCGTTTCCTCTTGCGGGATGCGAGGTGTCTTGGCGCCGGCTTCGTGCGCCGGCAGAGCTCCCCTGTCCATGGAACATGCCAGTCGCACCCCAGCGGCGCGCGCCCGGGAAACCCCGCGATTTTGCGGCAATGGGGCGGTGCCCGCGGCGCCGGCGAGGCCCCGCATGGTGGCTGAAACCCCCATTCACCGAGGCTCGAGCCTCCACGCCGCCCCGGCGAGGGGGCGCGCGACGGCGGCACGGTGCGCCGCGACGCCCCCTCCCTCGGAGCCGTCCCTATCCCGCCTCCACCCACCCCGGCAACCCAGCGCGCATCGCTGCTCGGGCTCACCCAACATCAAGCTGGTCGACAGCGGCACGGTGAAGGTGCTCGACTTCGGGGTCGCCAGCTCCTCGGCGACGCGGCCGTGGAGGCCATACAGGTCGACCCGCGGGCCTCCGAGGCGGAGTTCCGGCGGCGAGCGGCGCAAGACGCCTCGGCGATGGCAACGGAGCTGACGCCGACCGATGCCCTGCTCGGAACGCAAGCCTACATGGCGCCTGAGCAGTGGGCCGCCGAGCCCGTGGACGGACGCGCGGATCTCTGGGCCGTCGGCGTGATGCTGTACCAGATGGTCACGGGCGAGCACCCGTTCGCGCCGCTGTCGCCTGAAGCGCGGCATAGTGAAACTGTCCGCGAAAGCGGGGCAGGACCACCCCAGAACTGGCCCATGGTCGCGTAGCGGTCGCCCGGCGCCACCGCGAGCGCCACCGCGAGCGCCCGCGCGAACACCGCGTCGATGGCGGTGCCCACCTCGACGCCCAGCGCGCGGGCTATCCTCTTCTTGACAGGTCGGAATGGCTTTGCGCGGGCTATCCTCTCGTCCTCACCCCGCAGGTGTGCTCGACGCCTGCGTTGATCTGGATGAAGGTGCCTGCAGGATCCGCGGCCTCGCCGTGCTCGTTGTTCCCCCAGCAGTCAACAGTGCCGTCCGGCTTCAGCCCCATCCGTCCTCAGTCCGCAGGTGTGATCCGTGCCTGCGCTGATCTGGATGAACGTGCCCTCGGGATCCGCCGACTGGCCGTTACTGTTGCTCCCCCAGCAATCCACCGTGCCGTCCGGGCTCAGCGCGCAGGCGTGCCCGCCGCCCGCGCTCACGATGGCGTCGTCGGAGAGGGAGTTCGTCGGCGTGTCGTCGTCGCGGACGCCTTGCGAGACGGTGGCGAGCTCGCGCCCCTCCGCGCCCGGATCCCTCGGCGCCTCGCCGGGACACCCGAGCAAGGACATCGTCACCATCGTCAGCGCGAGCCAGGAGCCGAGGCTCCGGCCGCCGCCCTCGCGCAAGTTCGGAAAAATCGGCCTTGTGGGCACATGCATCAACATAGATCCTCGACCGGGTTTGCTTGGCGTGAAGAAAGGCGAGAACGCCGCGAGCGAGAGCGGCGCACCGCCCGGCGCGTCGCAGACGCAGCAGCTCGTGCTCAGAACGCGAGCGGGAGCCAGAGTCGGCCGTTGCTGGACTTCCCCCAGCAGTGCACCCGGCCGTCGGTCTTCATCCCGCAGGTGTGATGGTAACCGGCGCTCAGGCTGACGAAGGTGCCTTCGGGCTCCTCGGTCTGCCCGTCCTCATTGTATCCCCAGCAGTGCACCGTGCCGTTCGTCCGCACGCCGCAGGTGTGAAGGTGGCCCGCGGCGACCTGGGTGTAGGTGTCGGAGGACGGGGGATCCGTCGCCTGGCCCTGGTCGTTGAGCCCCCAGCAGTCGACCGTACCGCCCGCCCTCACACCGCAGCTGTGAAGGCCGCCCGCGCTGACCTGGACGAAGTCACCCATGGGGTTCGTGGACTGGCCATCTCCATTGTATCCCCAGCAGTGCACCTTGTGGTCCGTCTTCACGCCGCAGTTGTGTGCGCCGCCCGTGCTGACCTGGAGGAAGTGGAGGGAGCTCCCCGGATCCGTGGCTTTATCGGCGGTGTTGTCCCCCCAGCAGTTCACTGTGCCGTCCGTCTTCACACCGCAGTTGTGAAAGGACCCCGAATCGATCTGAACGTAATTGCCGGCGGGCTTGGTAACCTGCCCGTAGGCGTTGTCCCCGAAGCAATCCACCGCTCCGGTCGACCTCAGCCAGCAGGTGTGGTCCAGGCCCGCGCTGGCCTGAGTGAAGCTGCCGGTAGGCTCCGGGGCCCGGCCCTCCGAGCGGTCCCCCCAGCACCTCGCCAAGCCGCTCGTATTCACGCCGCAACCATGCTCGGTGCCCGCGCTGATCTGAGAGAACGTCTCCGACGGCGGCGCGGTTTTCTCCGCGTCCTTGTCGCCCCAGCAGGCCACGAGGCCGTTCTCCGTCACGCCGCAGGTGTGATTCCTTCTCGTGTCGATCTGGACGAAGGTGCCCTCGGGAGCCGAGGTCTGGCCAAGGTTGTTGCTCCCCCAGCACTCGACCCTGCCATCGGTCCTCAGCCCGCAGCTGTGGTTCTGACCCGCGGTGACGTGAGTGAAGGGGCCGTCGGGGCTGTCAGACTTGGCCTCTGTCTCGCTCCCCCAGCAGTGCGCCCTGCCGTCGGTCGTCAGCCCGCAGGTGTGCATGTAGCCCGCGCTGACCTGGGTGTAGCGGACCAGGAACGTAGGGTCGGTGGCCTGGCCTTCGTCGTTGCGCCCCCAGCAGTGCACCCTGCCGTCGGTCCTCACGCCGCACGTGTGAAAATCACCCGCGCTGACCTCGGTGTAGGTGTCGCTGGTCGGGGGATCGTCCGCCTTGCCCGAGCCGTTGTCGCCCCAGCAGTGGACCGTGCCGTCCGTCTTGACACCGCAGGTGTGAATGCTGCCTGCGCTGATCTGGTTGTAGGTGCCCGTGGGATCCGAGCTCTGGCCGTGGCTGTTGTTGCCCCAGCAGTTCACCGTACCGTCGTACCGAAGCCCGCACGTGTGGCTGTTGCCTGCGCTGAGCTGCCTGTAATGACCGGACGGCTCCGTGGACTGGAGAAAGTTGTCGCTCCCCCAGCAGATCACCGCGCCGGAAGGGGTCAGCGCGCAGGAATGGTGGAGGCCCACCGTGACCGTGCGGCGCCCGAAGATCGAGGCGACGGCAGGGTCAGCCTCATTGTCTCCCCAGCAGTCCACTGCGCCGCTCAGTTTCAGACCGCAGGTGATTTCGCTGTTCGTGCTGATCTGGGAGAAGCTCCCCGTCGGATCCGTCCCGCCGCCGTGGTCGTTGCTCCCCCAGCAGTTCACCGAGCCGTCCCTCCTCGTTCCGCAGGTGTGGACTTTGCCCGCGCTGACCTGGATATAGGTCTCGCTCTGCGGGGGATCTGCCGCCTGGAGCTCTACGTTGCGCCCCCAGCAGTGGATCGTGCCGTCCGTTCTCACACCACAGGTGTGCTCGCTGCCCGCGCTGACCTGGGTGTACGTGTCGCTGACCGGGGGATCCGCCGCCTGGCCCTGGGAGTTGCTCCCCCAGCAGTGGACCGTGCCGGACACCGTTACCCCGCACGTGTGCCATCCGCCCGCGCTGACCTGCACGTAGCGGCCGGTCGTCGGGGGCGTGGCCCTGTCGTCGGCGTTGCTCCCCCAGCAGTGGACCGAGCCGTCCGTCCTCACGCCGCAGGTATGAAAGCGGCCAGCGCTGACCTGCGTGTAGGTATACTCGGGAGACAGCGGCTCCCAGGGGTGCTCGGGCCAGGTTACAGGCGGATCCGTGGCCTGCTCATCGGCGTTGTAACCCCAGCAGTGGACCGTGCCGTTCGTCCTCACCCCGCACGTGTGCCATGCGCCCGCGCTGACCTGGATATAGGTGTCGTCCATCCCGGGGTCCGTGGCTTGGCCGTGGGTGTTGCTCCCCCAGCAGTCGACCGCGCCGTTCGGCTTCAGGGCGCAGGCGTGCGAGTCGCCCGTGCTCACGATGGGCTCCTCGGACGCCGCATGGATCCGCGTGTCGTCGGCGCGGAGGCCCTGCGCGGCCTCGTCGAGCTCGCTGCCGTCCACGTCGGGCTGTCGCGGCAACTCGCCGAGACAACCGAGAAGAGACAATGTGATGACCTTCAGCGCGACCAGGGCTCCAAGCCGCTGGCCGCCCCGCTCGCGCGCTCGCGAAGTCAGGCGTCTTCCAGGCACATAGGTCAACATAGGTCCTCGATGGCTCCTTGTTCGGGTTTCAAGAAAGCAAACGCTTCAAGAGCAGGCGCCGCACACCGATCGAGACTGCATTTCCGCGCTGCGGCGTTCTGCTGAGCGCTCCGGCGCTTCCCGCCAGGGCTCTCCGCGGTGCCTCGCCGGTGGCGGCGAGGCGCCCGGGTGACCGAACAGCAATCCTCGGGCCAGGACCTGCAAGAGGGCGTTCAGGCCCGTTCACGCGACGGCGCCGGTCGAGGAGCTTGCCGCCGGGCGTGACATGTCATGCTCGCTCCGTGACATGTCATGCTCGCTCCGTGACATGTCACGCCTGGTCCTCAAGCGGTCACGTCGAGAGCGCGGGGCGACCGCGGCGCCGCCGCTACGGTGTTCCCGCGCCGCTCACGCGCGCCTCGGTCAGGTGCGCGAGGCTCTCGTCCACGCTCTCCTCGACCGTGAGGGTGGACGTGTCGAGCCAGAGGCCGAGCCGCGGAGTCTCCGCGCGCAACACACGGTCGAAGTCGAGGACTGCAGACGGGTCGCTGTATCCGCGCTTGGCCCGGCCGGCCTCGCGCGCCGCGACCACGGCGGCCGCGGGGCAGAGGACGACGACGTGCAGGGGGAGCCAGCGTGGTGTAGACAATATTACACAGCCGAGTGAACTCGTTGGATCTGTTGGTTTTTGTAGGCGGATCAGTGGATCCGTACTCTGTACGTTATGTCAACTGCCGGTCGTTGGCGGAAAATTCTTGACAGGTCGGAATGGCTTTGCGTGGGCTATCCTCCCAGGGTCGAGGCTCATGACCGTCGTGGGCGACTACGATTCGCTCAGCGGAGCCGTCTCGTTCGGCGGGGACACCCCCTTCGCGTCGGAGCACCGCGATGTCTTCATTGCACGCTACGTGTCGACCGACGGCGCCCTGCAGGACGTGACGACGCTGAACCTCGATGGAGATCAGCAGGTGGCGCAGCACGGGGCCGCGCTGCTCCCGGGCGGCGACGTCGTCATCGCCGGCACGTACCGCGGGATCATCGACTTCGGGGACCGCTGCCCGGCGTTGCCCGACGCGGGGGAGACGGAGAACTTCTTCATCGCGCGCGTGTCGAGCGACGGCGTCGTGTGGAGCCGCGGGTTCGGCGACGCGACGGAGAGCCAGGTCGCCGCCGGCGTGGCGGTGGACGACGATGGCTCGATCTACATCACGGGCGAGTTCACGGGCGCGATCGCGCTGGGGAGCGCCGGGATGCTCACGACCTCATGGAAGCGCGCGGGATTCCTGATGAGGCTGGATGCCCGAGGCAACCTCGTCTCGGCGGCCCGCTTCGAGGGAGACGGCTCCGTCGCCGTGCGGGCCGTCGCGACGAAAGGGGGATCCGACGCGCCTCTCTACATCGCAGGCGCCGTGACGGGGACCCTCAGCCTCCCCGGGCTCGACAAGCCGCTCGGCAGCGACGGCGATCCGGAATCGCACGGGTTCATCGCGAGGCTCTCGGGCGCGCGCTGATCCGCGATCGCGGCGAGCACAGCTGGAAGCGCCGGCGCCTCGCTCGGTCCCGTACCCCGTACGGCCTCGGCGGTGGAGGCGTAAGGGGATCCCTGCGCTCTACCACAAGAGCGGATTTGTTTCGCCGCATGCAACAGCATGTTTCTAGAAGACGTCGTGAGCAGCAGCGAGGACCCGCTCGGGACCGCATGATGCTCTGCCGGACCAGGCTCAGGCATACTGCGTCTTCGAGAGGACCGGCCATTGAGCTGCGCTCGCCTCATGGCGGCCACGACGGCGCCGTGCAATAGAGGTCGACGCAATGAATCGCTCTTTCACGATGGTCCGAGCTGTGGTCTTTGCCGGGGTGTTCGCCGCCGGCGCGGGGGGCTGCAACGCCCTCATCGGCCTCGAGGTCGGTGAGGCAGAGCCAAGCGAGCTCGATGACGGCGCGTCCTCCTCGTCCGCAGGCGGCTCCTCCGCGGTCAGCGCGGTCAGCGCGGGCGGAGGAGGGGGCGGCGGCGCCGGCAGCGGAGAGGGGGGCGGCGGCGCCGGCAGCGGAGGGGGGGAGCTCGCCTGCAACGACTCGAGGCCGGGAGCCATCGCGGCGCCGTCGGGCCTCTGGGGCGAGACGATCGGCGCGGACGTGGGGGCCGTCGCGGCGCTGGACAATGCGGTGACGGCCGTCGTCAACGAGACGGCCTCGTTCACCGTGGCGCGGTGGAGCTCCACCGGGGTGCGCCAGAGCGACTATGGCCTGTCGGCGCCGGGCGTCTTGGGTACGCATCTGGCCATCAGGACAGGCGTCACGGTCGTCGCCGGAGAGTCGACGCAGAGCGTCGACCTCGCCAGTGCGCGGCGGTGTCGTGTCGGACCGAACGGGGAAGCCAGGACCACCCGGCCCAGCTTCGTGGCAGCGCTCGATGCGGCGGGCCAGTGCGCCTGGGCGTGGAGCATCGACTCCAATAGCGGCACCGCCGCCCGCGGCCTCGCGGTGACCTCGGACGCGGTCGTCTTCGCGGTCGAGTTGATGGACAAGGGCAAGAGCTACGGCCCGTGCGTCCTCGAGCGCTCCGTGGAGAAGCAGTCCGTGCTGGTCGTCGCCCTCGATCCGGCGCAGGGCGCGTGCAAGTGGAGCCGCAGCCTCGGGGCGCGAGCGGGCGTGACCGTCAGGGCGCTCGTCGCCGGCGCAACGGCGGGGGCGGGATCGGTAACGGTGGTGGGCGACTACGACACGACGCGCGGCGCCGTCGCGTTCGGCGCGGACACGCCCGACGCCACGGAAGGCCGCGGGATCTTCGTCGCGCGTTACGCGTCGCGCGACGGCGCTCCGCAGGAGGTCATGACGCTGCGCCTCGACGGCGATCACCGCGTCGCGCCGCACGGCGCTGCAGCGCTCCCGGACGGCGACGTCGTGATCGCCGGCAGCTACGCCGGGGCCCTCGATTTCGACAATCCCTGCCCCGGAATGCCCGAGGCCGGACGCAACGACAACGTCTTCGTCGCGCGCGTCTCCGAGGACGGGGCGGTGTGGAGCCGAGGGTTCGGCGACGCGGCGGCGATCCAGACGACGACCGGCGTGGCGGTGGACGACGCTGGCTCGATCTACGTCACGGGGCGGTTCACCGGCGAGATCGACCTGGGGGCCGCCGGGAAGCTCGCGGTCCCGCCGGGGAAGCAGGCAGGGTTTCTGATCAGGCTCGACGACGCGGGCAACGTCGTCTCGGCGTCGACGCTCGAAGGGGACGGCACCGTGGACCTGCGCGTCGTCGCGGCGGGCGGGGCGCTCGGCGGTCCCCTCTACGTCTCGGGGAAGCTGACCGGAACCCTCGATCTCGGGCTCGACGAGCGGCTCGGCAGCCGGGCCGACGCGGAGCCGCGCGGGTTCGTCGCGCGGCTCTCCGACGCACCCTGACGGGCGTCGCGCCGCGCGTCGCCGTGCTGCTCCTGCGTCCGCCGGCGGAGCAGCGGCCCGTGCTCCTCGCGACCGGAGATCCTCTCGAACACGCGATCGGCCTCCGGATCCGCAATCAGGGGCCGCATGCGACCGGATCGATTTCGGCGGCGCCTCACCGTCGCGCCAGCGTGGTGTAGACAATATTACACAGCCGAGTGAACTCTGCGTTGCACCGACTCTCCGGGTCTTGCCCGACCGGTGGCCTGGTTCACTGCCGAATCTTTCCAGAGTCGTGTCCGTCACGTTGCGTGCGCCTGATGAACTCGAGCATCAGCGACACGGCCGCGGCCGAGTGCGTCTCGAGCAGGAAGTGTCCGCCGTCGAAAACATGCGCTTCCATGCGCGGCAGATCCTGCATCCATGACAGCGTTTCGGCGATATCGAAGTATGGGTCGTGACGGCCCCATAGCATGAGCGCAGGCGGCTGCCATTTTTTTAGATAGCTGGCGATCGCATCGAAACGCGCGGCGTGGTTTTTGTAATCGGCGATGAGCGCGTGTTGGGTCTCCATGCGGCCGGGAAGATTCATCACCCTCCAGTCCTCGACCCAAGGTTCGCCTCTGATCGTGGCAGCGACTTCCTCCGGCAGGCCGCCGCTATATTGCTCGCGCGTAAACTCGAAGGTCAGATCGACGGTTGCGGCCGCTTCGTTCTCTTTTGTCGGCTCTGACCAGAACTTTAATGTGGCATCCCATACGGGGCCGAAGCCGGTTCGATGCGCGTTTGCGTTCTGAATGATGAGGCCCGAAACCAGCTCAGGTGCGTGCATCGCGATCAGGAGGCCGACAGCCGCGCCCGAGTCATGCAAGTAGATAAAGCGGCGCTCTATCGCGAGGTGATCCAGCAGCTCGGAAATCGCATCGCTGAACGCAGCAAACGAAGGCGACGGCAGAACGTCGGACTCGCCATAGCCCGGGAAGTCGGGCGCGATCACATAGGCGGCTTGCGACAGCTCCGATATGACGTCCCGAAACTCTCGCGCGGAGCTCGGAAAGCCATGCAGGAGCAGCACGGCGGGCTTGGACGCCTCACCTGCCGTGATGAAGGATAATTCCGTACCGCCGGAGAGGCGAAGTCGTTGACGGGTCATTGAGCGCGCTCCCGAAATACTCCAGCTTCCACATCGCGCATGAATCGAGCAACGAGATCCACGCATTCGCGATGATGCGTTTCCAGCAGGAGGTGCCCGCTTTCGAAGACGTGAATCTCGATTGCGTCGAGATCGCGGCTGTACGCCATGATCTCTTCCAGATCGAAGAAGCGGTCGTGCCTGCCCCAGAGCAGCAGGCAGGGTGGCTGGTGTTCGCGGTGATAAGCCTGGATCGCCGGGAAGCGAGCGATGTGGGAGCGATAATCCTTGAAGATTTCGAACTGAATATCCGTGTTTCCGGGCCTCGACATGCGCTCCCAGTCCAAATGCCAGCACTCCGGCGGATAGAAACGCCGCAGGCGCTCGGGAAGATCGCCGATGTATTGGTAGCGGGTGCCCTGGAAATTCAGCCACTCCGGCAGTTTGGCTCGATTCGCCTCGGTCGGGTTGGCCAGGAAAGCCTTCGACGCATCCCACTGCGCTCCCAGTCCCTCGTCATGAGCATTTCCGTTCTGGATGATCAGGCCACGTATGCGATCGGGTCGTTTCGTCGCGAGGTAGTAGCCGACGGGCGTGCCGAAATCGTTGACGAAGAGGAAGAAGCGATCGAGATCCAGCGCCGCGACGAATGCCTCGATTGTGTCGGCGAGGTTTTCGAACGTGTAGTCGAACTGGTCGAGCGACGGAGCAGAGGAAAAGCCGAAGCCCGGCAGATCAGGCGCAACGACGTAGGCCGTTTCCGCTAGCGGCTCGATGAGCTTGCGGTACATGTGCGACGAAGTCGGAAATCCGTGCAGCATCAGTAGGCCGGGATTCTTTCGGTCGCCGGCATGTCGATAGAAGACGTCCAACCCATTTACGCTCATGGTCTCGTGGCGCGTCTTGTAGTCGTAGCCTCGCATGTCGCTCTCCTTGCCCTTCAGAGCGGTAATATCCCGTCTGACGTGGACACCGGATATCTGTACCATATCGGTTACACACGGTGTAACCGGATAACGGTCCGAAGGAGGTTATGTTCCATGGCGAGTGCTCACACGGAATGGGTTGAGGAGCACTTCATTGGCGGGCATCCCGCCCAGCGTGGTGTAGACAACATTACACAGCCGAGTGAACTCGTTGGATCTGTTGGTTTTTGTAGGCGGATCAGTGGATCCGTACTTTGTACGTTATGTCACCTGCCGGTCGTTGGCGGAAAATTCTTGACAGGTCGGAATGGCTTTGCGCGGGCTATCCTCGGGCGCCGCATTCTGGTCGTGGAAGGGCGTCTCGCGCTTCACGGCGCTCTTGACCGACCTCGGCATCGACCCGCTCGAGGCCGAGCACAAGGCGTGGATCGGCAAGGTGGAGGTTTTCAACGCCAGCGAATCACGTGCCGAGTCGAGCGCCGCCTTCGTGCGACCCGTAACCTGGATGCGCGCGCCCAAGAGACTCCGTCACCACGGGAGCCGTCCGAGTTTTGCGTGCGAGAACGTACCCGTCGGGCCGTCCGGGCCGAGCAGCGCAAGGCGCACCGCCTCGCGGGCGCCCTCCTCGACAGTCTCCGTGCCCGCATCGTTGTTGAGGTTCGTCTTGGTGAAGCCCGGGGAGGCGGCGTTGACCTTGATCCCGGTCGACTCCAGCTCGATCGCCATGGCGAGCGTCATGGCGTTAAGAGCCGTCTTGGACGCAGGGTAGACGGGGCCGAAGGTCGAGCGCCAGGGGAAGGTCGGGTCCGCGTTCATCGTCAGCGAGCCAGCACCGCTCGACACGCTGACGATGCGGGCTGCCGGCGCCTCGCGCAGGAGCGGCAGCATCGCCTGGAAAACAGCGACGACGCCGAACACGTTGGTCTCGAAGACCGCGCGCAGTTCATCGAGGGACACGTTGCTCACGAGGGTCGACTTGGCGTACTCCTCGATGGTCACGCCCGGCCGCCATCCCGTATGCGAGATGGCCGCGTTGTTGACGAGCCTCTGCCTAGCCCAGTGCGTTGGCGTTCGAGGGAGCCCTGCGCCGGGCTCATGGGCAGCAGCGGCAGGCACAACCGCATGGGCCTGGGCCCTCCGGCCTGACCCAAGCCTGGTCCCTTGGACCCACGGGTCCGGTTCCGGCAGCGCGTACGGCTGGCTCGGAAGAAGGGCTCGGTCGCCGCGTGGATCGCAGCCGAGAACGCGAAGGGGCACACCTGTGCGTGCGGGTGCGGCAAGCCGATCCGCATCCTCCCCTCGCACCACTCGCGAGGCATCCCCCGCTACCTCCGCGCACATCACCCGATGGCCGTGACCATGGAGACCCGCCAGTTAAAGGAGGCGGGGCTGCTGACCTCGACCGCCGTGGCCCGGATGCTCGGCATCGGGAAGACGACGCTCCGGCGGCTCGAGGGCACGCTCTTCGAACCCGCTCCTCGTCAGGGCAGCCGGAAAATGCGGGTGTTCACCCCCGAGCAGGTCGACGTCCTCCGAAAGACGCTGCGGGAGAAGACCCGCCTCGGCCCGAAGCCGGAACTCGTCGGCCTCGAAGAGATCGCGCGGAGGGCAGCTTGCTCCATGCAGACCATCCGGAGACGGCTCGGCAGGGAGCTGCCTCCTGGCCGGAAGCTCTCCCAGGGGCGCCGCGCAAAGTGGGGCTTCACGCCGAAGGAGGCGAAGCAGATCGTCGCCTGGGTGAAGCGGAACGTCCGGAGGAGGCGGAGAGGAGCGTGACCGGAGAAATCGGCTCGCTGGGGTGATAGTAGGGCAACAGGGAAGTGGGTGCGGAGACGTAGTCAAGATGAACGTGATGCTGAGCGAGTACCTCGCATGAGCTCCTATCGGCCAGTCATGGCGCTGTTGCATTTCCGACAGAGGTCCCCTTGCGGAGACGGACATCCGCGCCTCGTCCACACGTCGACCAAGCGGATGGTGTCCGGATCGAGCGGTGCGAGCGTGAGCGGCATGCCACGCACCGGAGCCGGCTTTCCGGCCCACTCCTCTTGACGGGCGCGCAACCTCTGCATGAGCGGAGGTTCGCTGCAATCCGACCCGGGACTCAGGAGGGAGGAGGCCGTACTCCCGAACCGGAGCGCGCTGCCCTCACGATCGATGGTAAAGGTGGGGACAGGCCCCGGGAAGATCGCACGCATCTCGGCGCGCGTCCCAGGCTCCGCGCTGTGGCAATGGCGGCAGCTTCCCTGCAAGATGCTGCGCGCGACCGCGTCGTACAAGGAGCTGTCGAGCATCACGGCCGATGCTGGCACGGCAACCTGCGAGGGCAGAGGCGCCGGCTCGTCTCGCGTCCTGGAGACATACGCATAGAGCGCGTCGACGTCACCGTCAGAGAGTGATGGAAACGCAGGCATCGACGGTTCACGCTCGCCTGGCCAGAGCGCGCGCCGCGGTTCCCGCAGTTTCGCCTTGAAGAACTCCGCGGACAGGAGCGCATAGCCGAGCCGCAAGCGCGGCCCCACCCGGACTTCTTCATGACACGAGCGGCACCCGAGGCCCTCGTAAAGAGCGCGGTCCCGCTCCCGCAGCGGCCCGCTGCGCGCGTTCGCGGGCGAGGACCCGTTCGTCTACTTCGTCCACAGCTACCACGCCGTCCCGGACGACCCGACGCTCGTCGCGGCCACGACGCAGCACGGCCCGCACCGGATCACCGCGGCGCTCGAGCGGGACAACGTGACCGCGACGCAGTTCCACCCCGAGAAGAGCCAGGACGCCGGCCTGCGCCTGCTCGTCCGGTTCCTCGACGGCTGAGCCGAGCGCTGGTTCTGCGCGTCAGAAATCCCCACGGATCGCGACGCCAGGGCGAGCGAGCCGTGAATTCCGCCGTTTCATCCGCGCGGTCCGCGCCCGCTCGAGCAGCGGGAGCTCAGTGGTTCCCGAAGGGCCTGCTGAACCAGACGTTCGCGATCGAGCCGAGCCGCTCGGCGACGAGCGCCGCCGTGGCCGTGTCTCCCGGCAGCACGAAGACACGGAAGCCGGCGATCGAGGCATCGGGCGCCCATGCGTGCAACGCCGAGGCGACCGCCGGCTCTTTCCTGAGCGCCTCGAGCGCTTGCTGCGCGAGCTCCCTCTGCTGCCGCGTGTGACAGCCGGGACGCAGCTCGACCGGGACGCGCCTTGAGACCGGAATCTGGGCCTGAATCGATGCCCAGTCCTGAAAGTCCGGATCGAAGACGACGACGATCGACCGCCGCTTCCGCTCGGGCACCACCCCGATGAACGACGGGTGCTTCGAGAGCAGATCGTGCAGCGGCTGGTAGTCGGTCACGCGGAGCTCTGGCCATGCCATCTCGCCGACCGGGCTCGTGCCGCCGGGGGCCTGAACCTCCGGCTCGCAGTACGGCTGCAGGTTCACGCCGACCGCGTGGCCCTCGGTGATCTTGTGCTGCGCGCGCTGGATCGTCTCGAGGGTGACCGGGCTGAAGGCCGCTCGATCAGCGACGGGAGGGACATCGCTCGATCGACTTGCCGCCGGGGCGGCCTCCGGCCTCGCGGACGACGTCGAGGGCGGGGCTCCCTGTGGTTTCTCCCCCGTGGTCGCTGCATCGCCGCCGCTCCCCGGTGTACGAGCGTTGCACCCGGCCACGAGGAGAAGGGAAGCGGCGAGCGGTCGGGCCGCGGCGAGGCTCCAGTCAAAACGCAACCGTGACTCCTAGCTGAGATTCAATGTTGCTGACCGAGTGAAACCAGGTCTGGTCGAAGGGAGCCGCCACGAACCCGGCGATGTGCATCCCGACGATCGCGGCATTTCCGGCGCCGACGGGGATGTAGATCGGCGCGCCGGAGTCACTGGGAGCCGCGATGTTGACGCCCGTCCGGCGTCCGAACCACACGTTCGAGCGGGCATTCCCGTCGATGACCCAGGTGGATTGCATATTGAAGACCTCGACGCTGCACTTGGCCAGATAATTCCTGCCGCTGATGCACACGATCTGCGCGTTCGCGGGGGCCACCTTGGCCGTCACCGGTCTGGTGACCGGGCAGCAAGGGTCTGTGTGAATGCGCGCGGAGTATGTCTCCGGCGGGAACGAGGGACCGATGAACACCATGTCCCACGCCGTCGTGTTCGCGGGGAAGTGGCTGGCTTCACCCCAGAACTCCGGGCCGGAATAGGCGAATTCTCCCACCGCGTCGACGCAGTGCCCCGCCGTGACCGCGCCACGAATGAGCCCCCAGTTCACGACGAACCCCGCGGTGCAGATCCCTGTGTCCGTCACGATGGCGGCCGCCCCATAGTGCGGCTCGCCGTCGTTGAACCGCGCATGCTCGCCGAAGGGCCTGGATTCAATCGTCACGAGGGCACCCAGCGCGCTCTGCAGCGCCTCTGCCAAGTCGACATCGGCAGGATCGACGAAGACCACATAGCGCCCTTCCGCGACGTCCAGCATGTAAAGCAGCTCCACGTCCCGAGCGCGCGGATGGAAGCTTCCGCTCTGGATTACCTCGAGCGCTCGCCTGAGTTCGCCGCCGCTCCTGCAGCTCGGCTGCACCACCAGAGGCACGGTGGGCTCGAGCCGCTGCAGTCTCTCTGCCACCGACGTGAGCGCCTCGTCCGTGCCGGCGTCGACCACCGCGATGAAGTGCTGCCGGACGTCGTCGGCGGTGATCCCGAAGATCTCAGGTTCACCGGCGAGGGCCTCCTGGAGGCGGGCGAGCTCGAACTGAACGGAAGCGCCGCTTCGCCAGGCGTGACGGCGGAGGTACCCGTCGGGCAGCTCATCTTCAGCGTCCGGCGGGAGAGGCGACACGCCGCAGAGCGGCGAGGCGACAGCCTCCACGTGGTATCCGAGCTCCAGACGATCGAACGAGATGGCCTCGACGCTGCTCGAGATGCCCACCGCGAAGCGAACCACCAGGTCCTCGCAGCCGCCTGCGAGCCGCTCGCGCAGGGACGGGGTGAGCGGCAGTGAGATCGTCTCGAATCTCCCCGTGGAGATCGGAGCGAGCTCGACTCTCCCGACGGGCTCGTGAAGGATGCTCCGCGACGCGCAGTCAAGGGACACCTCCAGGTCACCTGCCCACGAGTAGTTTTCATCCGGCGTGCGCACGTCCACGCCGACGCGTGCCGGCGAGTCATCTACCCGGAAAGGCAGGCTCTCCAGCCGCACCATTCCTGCCACGGAGACCTCGATCGCCTGAGCCCCGTGGGTCGAAAGGGCGGCGGACGAGAGCGCCCCGTCACCAGAGAGCGACCAATCAGTCACACGTTCGAAGCCGGGGATCTCCGGCGACGCGCTGCGCTGCACCGGAGCGTCCTCTCTCTCACTCGGATCCAGATCCCTGTCTCCCGGATCCGAACAACCGAATGTCAGCGCCGCCAAACACCCGAGCCCGAGCGCGCCCCTTCCGAGCCTATTCATATAAGCAATCTCGCGTGCCGCGCAGTCAAACGCGACCGGGCGTTTTTGTCAAATTGAAATCGGGGCGCCGACTCAATGCCGCGGCGACAAACTTCCCTGGAGGGAGCAGGAACCAAGACGATTCGAGGATGTCATGGGTGATCGCCACGGCCCGCCCGAGGGGAAGGGCTCGTCCACCTCAGCGTGGTGTAGACAATATTACACAGCCGAGTGAACTCGTTGGATCTGTTGGTTTTTGTAGGCGGATCAGTGGATCCGTACTTTGTACGTTATGTCACCTGCCGGTCGTTGGCGGAAAATTCTTGACAGGTCGGAATGGCTTTGCGCGGGCTATCCTCGGGCGCCGCATTCTGGTCGTGGAAGGGCGCCTCGCGCTTCACGGCGCTCTTGACCGAGCTCGGCATCGACCCGCTCGAGGCCGAGCACAAGGCGTGAATCGGCAAGGTGGAGGTTTCAACGCCAGCGAATCACGTGCCGAGTCGAGCGCCGCCTTCGTGCGACCCGTAACCTGGATGCGCGCGCCCAAGAGACTCCGTCACCACGGGAGCCGTCCGAGTTTTGCGTGCGAGAACGTACCCGTCGGGCCGTCCGGGCCGAGCAGCGCAAGGCGCACCGCCTCGCGGGCGCCCTCCTCGACAGTCTCCGTGCCCGCATCGTTGTTGAGGTTCGTCTTGGTGAAGCCCGGGGAGGCGGCGTTGACCTTGATCCCGGTCGACTCCAGCTCGATCGCCATGGCGAGCGTCATGGCGTTAAGAGCCGTCTTGGACGCAGGGTAGACGGGGCCGAAGGTCGAGCGCCAGGGGAAGGTCGGGTCCGCGTTCATCGTCAGCGAGCCAGCACCGCTCGACACGCTGACGATGCGGGCTGCCGGCGCCTCGCGCAGGAGCGGCAGCATCGCCTGGAAAACAGCGACGACGCCGGACACGTTGGTCTCGAAGACCGCGCGCAGTTCATCGAGGGACACGTTGCTCACGAGGGTCGACTTGGCGTACTCCTCGATGGTCACGCCCGGCCGCCATCCCGTATGCGAGATGGCCGCGTTGTTGACGAGCCTCTGCCTCGCCCAGTGCGTTGGCGTTCGAGGGAGCCCTGCGCCGGGTTCATGGACAGCAGCGGAAGGCACAACCGCATGGGCCTGGGCCCTCCGGCTCGACCGCATCCGGTGATGGCCCACCCCGCTGCGATCGTGCTCGCCACGCCGGTCTCGATCAGGCCGTGAGCACGATCGCGCATGATCCATCACAGCGTTTCTCAACAGGCCTCCTGCCTGCTGCTCGCATCCCTCTCCGCCTGCGCGCTCCTCGCCGGCTGCGGCGACGACGACACCGTGCCGCCGAACGGCGGCGATCCGGTCTGCACCGCGTGGGGCGACGCTCCGCCCGGCGACGGCCTCTTCGAGCTCCCCCGCCCGACCGGCCCGCACCCGGTCGGCACGCAGGTCCGCGCGCTGACCGACAGCGCCCGTGGCGAGGAGGCGACCGAGGACCCCGAAGACCGCCGGGAGCTCCTCGTGCAGCTCTGGTATCCGGCCGATCCCTGCGGCGCCGGCGAGCTCGCGCCGTACCTCACGCCGGAGGAGGGCGACAGCCGCCGCACGGGCTTCGGCCTCCCGGTCGACGATGGCTTCGAAACGAGCTTCGTCACGCACGCGCGCGCCGGCGTCCCGGTCGCCGACGAGGGCGCGCCCTACCCGGTGCTCCTCTTCTCGCACGGGTTCGGGATGCTCCGCGCCGACTACACGAGCCTGCTCGAGGACCTGGCGAGCCATGGCTTCGTGGTCGCCGCCATCAGCCACACCTACGACACCGAGCTGGCGGTGTTCCCCGACGGCCGCGCGGTGCCCTTCGGCTCGGTCATCGGGACGCCGCCGGCGATGGACGCGACGCCGGAGGAGCTCGAGGCCTTCTTCGAGGTGATGGACGAGCACGTCGCGGTCTGGGTCGACGACGCGCGCTTCGTGCTCGATGAGCTCACGGCCGCCGCGCAGAGCGACCCGGAGGGCCTGCTCACCGGGCGCCTCGACCTCGATCGGGTCGGCGTCCTCGGCCACTCCTACGGCGGCGCGATGGCGGCCGAGGCGTGCGCCGTCGACGACCGCTTCGACGCCGGGCTCGATTTAGACGGCAGCCTCGTCGGGCCGGAGAGCGGCGCCGGAGGCCGGAGCCTCGCGCAGCCGTTCCTGATCATGCTCGCGGAGAACCACGTCGACGACGCGAGGATCGACGAGACCTACGGCGCGCTGAAGGGCCAGGGCTATCTGGCGCGGGTCGAGGGCGCCGCGCACCTCTCGTTCTCGGACCTGCCGGTCGTCCTCGAGCACCTCCTCGGCGCGGGCGCCCTCCCCGAGCTGCTCGGCACGCTCGCTCCCGCCCGCGCGGTCGAGATCACGAACGCGTACACGCGCGCCTTCGTCGAGATGCACGTGCGCGGCGAGGTGTCGCCGCTGCTCGACGGCCCCTCGGCGGAGTACCCGGAGGTGTCCTTCGAGAAGAGGCGCCGACGCAGGAGCGGCCTATCGAGGTAAGAGAGCAGAGCGCGCTCGATGCTGGTGCCGAGGCAGCGCTGCGTGAGGGCGGTTCGAGCAGCTCGATCAGGATGGGCGGTCGAACTCCATCCACAGGAAGGTCGGATTGCGCATGAACGGCGACGGGTACCACGCGATGCCCCGCTCGTGCACGCGGAGCCCCTGGATGCGCGGGAGCAGCTCCTCGAGGGCGAGGCGCCCCTCCGCCAGCGCTAGCGCGGCGCCGACGCAGAAGTGGGCGCCGTGGCCGAAGCTCAGGCCGGCGTTCCGCTTACGATCCAGCTCGACGACGTCCGGGTCCTTGATGCGGCGCTCGTCACGGTTGGCGGAGCCGATCAAGGCGAGGACGACGGAGCCCCGCGGCAGCGGCACGCCGGAGAGCTCGGTGTCGGCGACGGTCAGGCGTATCAACCCTTGCAGCGGCGGATCGAAGCGCAGCACCTCCTCGACGAGGGAGGGGATCGCGGTCGGCTCGGCGCGCAGTCGGTAGAGCAGCTCCGGGCGTTCGGCGAGGCAGCGGAGCGAGGAGGCGAGCAGGCTCGCGGTCGTGTCGCGCCCGGCCTGGAGGATGAGGGCTAGGAAGCTGATGAGCTCCGCCTCGCTGAGCGGCTGGCCGTCGACTTCGGCGTCGAGCAGGTCGCTCACAAGGTCGTCACGCCGGGCGCGCCGCCGGTCGGCGAGCACCTCCTTCAGGTTGGTCTCGATATCGGCGATGACGGCGCGGATACGCGCATAGTGCTCCGGCGGCGTGGCGGGGTGAATGTCGAAGAGGGCGTCCGTCCACGAGAAGAAGAGCTTGCGCAGATCCGGGTCCAGGCCGAGCAGCTCGGCGATGACGACCCCCGGGATCTCGCTGCTGAAATGCTCTTGCACCTCGATGGGCTGGCCGGAGACGATGCTCTCGGCGAAGCGGCGGGCGGCGGCGCGGACCAGCGGCTCGACTCGGGGGACGACGCGGCTCGAGAATGCCTTGCTCACCAGGGCGCGGAGCTTGGTGTGCGCCGGCGGGTCCTGGAGCAAGAGCGAGTCGGCCACGGGGTTGTGCCCGAGCCATGACGGTCTCGTCGCCTCGCGCAAGCCCGCAGACGAGAACACCGCGCTCTCGCTCAGGACGGCAGCGACATCGTCGTAGCGGCTGACGGCCCACAGACCGCCAGGGTCGACCTGACACACGGGCGCGCTGCGGCGCATCTCCGCGTAAACGGGGTATGGATCGTTCCGCACCTCGGACGCGAGGAGATTGTAACGGTTCGACATGCACGGACTCCTGTTGGTAACATTTCAAGTGAAGTGGAAGACCGCCGTTCCACCCGCGGAATGTCGAGATCCACGGGGCGGGCTCTGCTCCCATCGACGATGTCGACGTCATCCGCTCCGCGCCGTCGGCGGTCCATGGCTCAGCATGGTGCGTCGAGCGCCGTCACGACCGCACGAGTTCATGGTAGCACCGGTCCAGAAAGCATCACCACCGGTGTTTGATGAGCGGAGCTGATGTCGTTGCACCGTAACAATGCAGCCATGATCACGTGCCAGACCGCTTGCGGATCGCTCTGGCGTCGGCCAGGCCCGGCGGGGCGGCAGCGCTCAGCTCACGCGGCTCTGGATGGGCAGATCCATGAGAGTCGCGGACATGCGCCGGTCAATTCGACTCCGTCAGGGCCAACGACAAACCTTGAACAGAGAGCTCGCGCAAGGTTCGCTGTGACAGCCCGCGCGAGGGTGTGCGGGAGAGGAGGCGATGGAGGCTGGTGTGCCTCTGTTCTCGATGAGGCCTCCCTGCTCAGCATGACCGGATCCATTGAATAGCCCGCCCGGCAGATGTCGGCCGTGGGAGAAGTCGATCTCGTGGCGTCCGTTACCGCTGCGTTAACTCCGTGCTTCGGGCAACCGACACGGAGCAGAGCTCGAGGAAGGTGGGCGCTCTCTACGCTCTCTAGAGGAGAGCGCCGAGCTCACCAGTGCAAACAAATCTTGGCGATGGCCGCTCAGTTACGGTGTAGTGACGCTGGCCTCATGGGCGGATTTTCGTTTGTCTGCGCTGTTGGAGCCATGCTACATGGAACGCTGTAGTCGGTTCGTTGCTTGGTACATGGTCGACGGTTGGGGAAGCTGAGCGGTCTGCGCCGCTGCCCGCCACGACCGCCAGGCCCACGTCCGCCAAGCGTTCATGGTCGTCAGCGCCGCCACGGCCTGCTGGGGCTCCTCGTTTGTGTGCCCCATCGATATGCCTCTTGGTTCCGGCGCTGAGTCACTCAGGAGTGCGGTACGCATATGTATCAATGCAATGATCAGGAGCTCTGGTATCCGTTCAGTTCCGAGATCAGCCCCCACGCAGCTGCGATCGAACGCGGGTCGCGGCAGTGGGCGAACAGGTTCAATTTGATAAAGCGGAACGGCTCGCTGGATCCGGCGCGTCCCATCGAGTACGCGCTGCTGGCCGCTCGCACCTACCCCAAGGCCGAGAGGGAACGCCTCCAGATCGCGGCCGACTGGCTCAGCTGGCTGTTTCTCATGGATGATGAGTGCGACGAGACCGGCGTCGGCGGCGATCCTGAGCGGCTGATGCGCGTGCACGAGCGGCTGCTCGCCGTCCTCCGAGGCGCGCCGCCTTCTGCGAACGATCATCCATTCGTGCGCTCGCTGCACGATCTGAGGACGCGGATGGCCGAGCGTGAATCTTCGGCGTGGCTGGCCCGCTTCGCGCACGCGGTCGAGGAGTACTTCTCAGCGAACCGCTGGGAGGCCAAGAACCGGCTGCTCGGCGTCATCCCGAGCGCGTCTGACTATCAGGCGATGCGAGCGCACACCGGAGCCGTGTTCACCTGTTTCGAGCTGACCCAGATCACTGACGGTATCAAGCTCCCGGCCGATGTGCGCCAGCATCCGAGCGTGCAGCGGCTCGCGCTGCTGGCCAACTGTGTCATCTGCTGGAGCAATGACATCTTCTCGGTGAACAAAGAGTCGAGCCAAGGGGACGTGCACAACCTGGTGATTGTCCTGCAGAATGAGCACCGGCTGAGCAACGATGAGGCGGTGCGCGAAGCCGTGCGCGTACACAACGGGACCGTCCGTGCGTTCGTCGAGCAGGCGGCGGCGCTGGATACCTTCGGCCGCGAGGTGGACGCGGAGCTGAACCGTTACCTCGACGGCCTCCGCTACTGGATGCGTGGCAACCTGGACTGGTCATGGACCGCCCTGCGTTACCGGCGCGCGGCCGCCGAGAGCTCTGGGAGACTCTCCTTCGCGCTCCCTGAGATCTCCTGCGCCGCCGCGAGCTAGAGAGAGGACGCCGGCCGGGCGCAGCGAGCGGAGATGTCCTCGCCGGTGAGGCGCAGATCGGCCGTAGCCACGTTGTCGAGCGCGTGCGCGGCGCCAGATCTTGCCCTGACCATCGACTCTCATGTGCAAGGCACAAGGATTGACCATATCTTACGTGGTAAATCAATGAATAGTCGACCTTATGAGCTTTATGTTTCACTGGATGATCTCGCGCCGCTGTGGCGCGTGGTCACGGGCTGGGACAATGAGGCGACGCTCAGGGCGGCGCTCGTGTCGCTCGAGCTGTATTTCCTGTTGATAGCCGATTCCGCCCAGGACCTCCGGCCGGCTGCGCGGAGAGAAGAGAGGATTACCCGGCTCTGGAGCGCCGCTGCGGGGCAACTTCGAATGCTGGGCGATCTGCTCGCTCCGACCCCGCCGCCTGTGGATCTTGTGGCCGAGAGAGAGTCTCGCGCATCCAATCTCCGCGCTCTACGAGCGCTCGATGGAAGCGCGCTGGCGCCCGCCGCGCCTGCACGGCTCCTGAGGCAGTTCACCGATGGCTACGCCGCGACGCTGGAGTCATGTCCGTTCCTGCTCGGCCTGGAGCCTGAGATAAACCGACTTTGCTCTTCGCGCGGCATCAGGGGCGCGAGCTTTCGCCCCGGGGCTCAGGCGCTACCTTATGATACATGGGCGACGCCGGAGGCCGTCGCCGAGCTCTTTTACAGGCGCGGTTTCAATGCGGAAGATCGCTTGTTCGCCTCCACCCATCAGTCTGTCGAATGCTGGATGTTCCTCATCCTGCGCTCGCTCGCTTCGGCCGACGAGCGCGCGCAGCGCCTCGATTTCCATGGAGCAGCTCAGTCGATCACGCAAGCAGCAGCCATCGTGAGCCATGTATCCGAAGCGATCACGATCCTCGAGACGATGGTCCTATCGGATTATCACCCTCTGCGCGTCCGCCTGCGCGACGCGAGCGGAGCGCAGTCGACGCAGGTCGCCGCTGCGCTGGCGGCGAGCCGGAGGTTGCCGGCGTCGCTCGCCGCGGATCTTGAGTCCCAGGGCGCCTCTTATCTATTGATTTTCCGACGACCTAATGAATTCCCGGCCGAGCACGCCTTTCTCGAGGCGCTCGCGACGCTCGAGGCGCGGTGGGCGGGCTTTCTCTTCAGCCACTACAAGCTGGCCGTCCGCGTGCTTGGCATGGAGAGCATGGGCTCGCTCGGGGTCGAGGTGCAGGCGCTCATCAACCATTTCGTGAAGCCACTCTACCCGGAGATGGACGAGGCCCGTTACAAACATGGCGTCCTCACGAGCTTCGCGCACGGAAGGCACGCGGGAAACCTGATAAGCGATCTGGAGCGTGCGCCGCGCGCGGCGCCTCGCCTGCCCGAGGCGCTGGAGGAAGCGCGTATTCGCTCGGTCATCGAAGCCTATTTCGAGGCCATGCGCGAGATGGATCTGGACCGCTGGGTAGGCCTTTTTTCGGGCAATGGCATGATCGAGGCGCCGGCCGGCAGCCGTCCCTTTCGTGGGCATCACGGGCTGCGGACGTTCTTTCGCGGGTTCATGAAGGTCTTCGAGCGCGAGGTCTCGGTGACGGTGCTATGCGTCCGCGTCGAGGCGGCGCGCGGGCGCGCCGAGGTTGATTGGCGGACCGACGTCCGGCACAAGGGAATTCCCATCTCCTACACCGGGACGGAGTGCTTTGATTTCGCTGCTTCCGGCGAGATCGTGCGCGTCACGGTGCGCGAAGATCCGAGGGATATCGCGCGGCAGATGTTGGCCGGGCCCGAGGGCGCCGGCTATCCCCTGGAAGGAGAGCCATGCTGCGAGCGTCCGGTGTTGCTGCAGAGCGGACCGAACGCTCGGGAATTTCATGATACACAAGAAATCTGGATCTAGGCGCCATGATCCCCGGGCGATGCGGGCCCCGCCCGCATGCCTCCACCGCGCCGCGCCGCGCCGCGCCGCGCCGCGCCGCGCCCGCTCGCCTTCCCGCGCCGCGGGCGCCCTGCCCGGCCGCGCGACGCGTCCGCCTGCCCTCCCCGCTACGCTCCCGCCCCTGCCCGGCCGCGCCGCGCCGCCCCCGCCTGCCGCCCCCGCCTGCCGCCCCCCGCGCCCTGCCGTCCGATAGGTGTCAAACCTCCCCTGTCGGGGGTACGCCCACGCGGCCGGCGCTGTAGAGTCGGCTCCCGGAACTCACCGCCGTCCTCAAGCCCCTGGAGAGGTTCATGCTGACGAAGCTCAACGAAAGCGAAACCGTCGCGTCCTGCGAGCGCTGCTGGGAGCAGGAGATCGTCCCCGCGCTGCACGACTACATCCGCATCCCCAACAAGTCGCCCGCCTTCGACCCTGCCTGGCGCGAGAACGGCCACATGGACAAGGCGACGTCGCTCATCGAGGCCTGGTGCAGGGCGCAGCCGATCCCCGGGCTCAAGGTCGAGGTGGTGCGCATCGAGAACCGCACGCCGGTGATCCTGATGGAGGTGCCCGGCAAGACCGACGACACCGTGCTGCTCTACGGCCACCTCGACAAGCAGCCCGAGATGGTGGGCTGGCGCCAGGGGCTCGGCCCCTGGGAGCCGGTGCGGGAGGGCGACAGGCTCTACGGCCGCGGCGGCGCCGACGACGGCTACTCCGGCTTCGCCTCGCTCGCCGCCCTGCGCCTCCTGCACGAGCAGGGCGTCCCGCACGCGCGCTGCGTGGTGCTCATCGAGGGCTGCGAGGAGAGCGGCAGCCCCGACCTGCCGGCGTACATCGACGCGCTCGAGGGCCGCATCGGCAAGCCGAGCCTTGTCGTGTGCCTCGACTCGGGCTGCGGCAACTACGACCAGCTCTGGACCACGACGTCGCTCCGCGGGCTGCTCCAGGGCACGCTCGAGGTGAGCATCCTGCGCGAGGGCGTGCACTCGGGCGTGGGCAGCGGCGTCGTGCCCTCGACCTTCCGGATCCTGCGGCAGCTCCTGTCGCGCATCGAGGACGAGCGGACCGGGCGCGTCCTCGTGGACGCGCTGCACGTCGACATCCCGCAGGAGCGCGTCTCGCAGGCGCGCGCCGCGGCCGAGGTGCTGGGGACGACGGTCGTGAGCGAGCTGCCGTGGGTGCAGGGCGCCCGCCCGGTGACCGGCGACATCGCCGAGCTGCTCCTGAACCGCACCTGGCGGCCCGCGCTCTCGGTGACCGGCGCCGAGGGCCTCCCGCCCCTGGCCAGCGCGGGCAACGTGCTGCGCCCGACAACGAAGGCGAAGCTGTCGATGCGCATCCCGCCGCGCATCGACCCGAAGGCCGCGGCGGCGGCGCTGAAGGAGGCGCTGGAGAAGGACCCGCCCTACGGCGCCCAGGTGCGCTTTCACGTGAGCGAGCCATCGCCCGGGTGGGACGCCCCGGCGACGGCGCCCTGGCTCCAGGAGGCGGTGAGCAAGGCGTCGAAGGCGTTCTTCGGCCGGCCGGCGATGGGGATCGGCGAGGGCGGGACGATCCCCTTCATGGCGATGCTCGGGGAGAAGTTCCCGCAGGCGCAGTTCCTGATCACCGGCGTGCTCGGCCCGCAATCGAACGCGCACGGGCCGAACGAGTTCCTGCACCTCGGCATGGGGAAGAAGCTGACCTGCTGCGTGGCGAGCGTTATCGCGGATCACGCCGCGCGGGCGCGCTGAGGGGCGGCGGGGCCCGTCGCGGCGCGCTCAGGGGCGCGCTGCGGCGTGGCGGCGCGCTCAGGGGCGCGCTGCGGCGTGGCGGCGCGCTCAGGGGCGCGCTGCGGCGTGGCGGCGCGCTCAGGGGGTGCGCGCCGCCGCATCCGGCGCCGCCGCATCCGGCGCTGCCGGGAAGGCGAGGACGAGCCGGGCCCCGCGCTCACGCCCGTCCTCGACGCGGATGGATCCACCGAAGTTCTTCATCCGGTTCGCGGAGAAGTGCAGCCCGATGCCGCTCGCGCCCTCCTTGGTCGTGAACCCGTACTGGAACACCTGCACCCGCGAGCCCTCGGGGATCCCTGGCCCGCTGTCCTCCACGGCACAGCACACGTCGGCCCCATCTTGCCATGTCTCGATCGCCATCCAGGGCTCGCGCGCGCCCCCCACGCCCACGGCCGCCCGCGCGTTGTCGAGGAGGTTGTAGAGGATGGTCAGGACATCATGGCGATTGGCCACGATGTCACCGACAGGCCGCAGATCGATCCGGACGGCGACGCGCGCGTGCACGAGGGCCGAGCCGTGCACGCGCAGCGACTCCTGGACGACCTCGTTCAACGAGAGCCGCTCCGTGCGGTACGCGTTCCTGTAAGCGTACCTCTCCTGCGCGCGGATCGCGTCGCGGATGATGTCGAGGAGCTCGCGCAGGCGCGCGACGTCCGCCGCCGTCTCCTGCTGCTCCTGCTCGACGGCGACGAGCGCCAGCTCGATGTAACGGCGCAAGCTCTCGTCGCGCGACGCGTCGGCCCGCTCGACGGGGTCCGGCGCGCCCCCCAGGAGCTCGGCGAACGCCCTCGTCAAGCGCGGGAGGCGCGAGTGCGCGAGGCGATCCTGCACCAGATTGGCCGAGATCCCGGCGCTGTTCAGCGTGTTGCCCACGCTGTGGAGGATGTCCATCGCGACCTGCGCCATGCCAGAGTGGCGCGCGATCTCCGCCTGCTCTGCGCCGAGCTTCCGGTACGACTCGTAGAGCCGCACCATCGACCGCACCCGCGCGAGGAGCTCCCTCGGGGAGAACGGCTTCACCAGGTACTCGTCGGCCCCGCCGTCGAGCCCCGACGCGACCGCCTCGTCGTCCGCGCGGGCCGTGACCAGGATGATCGGGACGTGGCGCAGCACGGGGTGAGCCTTCAGCCACGCGGTGAGCTCGATGCCGGACATCACCGGCATCATCACGTCGGAGACGACGACGTGCGGAGGCGACCGCTCGATCAGCCGCTGCGCCTCCAGGCCGTCCGCCGCCTCCAGGAGACGATAGCTCGGGGAGAGCAGCGCTCGCATGAACTGCCGCATGTCCGGGTTGTCGTCGACGAGGAGCAAGAGCGGCCTGTCCGCCTCGGCGCCCGGGGGCGCGGCGCCCGCCGACCCCGGCGGACAGCGCTGCGTCTCCTCGATGTTCAGCATCGGCTCGCCCGAAGTCATGACGGCCTTGTCGACGCGGATGTGATGCTCTGCCTCCTCCGTGGTCCAGGGCAGATCATGGTCGGTGAGGCCGATGATGTCATCCGGGCAGCTCAGCCCTGCTCCGCGGGCGTTCAGCTCGTTTGTCCCGATATAGACGCAGTTGCGGTCCTTCCACCAGATGCTGTATGGGAATGTCGATACGATGTACCGTAAGAGCTGCTCTTTCTGGGACTCTCGCAGGTTCGGCGGAGTGCGCTTTGGCTCTTTCGGGTCCGACATAAGCAAGCCATGACGACGAGCGGATCCAGACACGACTGCCAGAACAGCGCTCCTGGCCAGCAGCCCCCGCACGACCCCCGGCGCAGCCCGGCTCCCGGGCAGCCGGGGACGGACCAGGGGTCCACTCCCCATCTTATCGCACGGAGTGGCTCACGCGCAACCCGTCGAGGCTGCGGCGCCGGCCCGGGCGGCAGGTAGCGGCGCGCGCGTGCCCGTCGCGCTGCGCCGGCGTGACGCCGCGCTCGCAGGCCGCGCACGGCTCTCCGGTTCGCGCGGCGTCACGCCGGCGCAGCGGCTCGCAGCGGCTCGCAGCGGCTCGCGACCTCGGCAGCGCGCAGCGCGCAGCGCGCTGCGGCGAGGCGTGGCGGAGGCGGGCGGCGCGGCCGGCGCGGCCGGCGCGGCGGACCGAGGATGCCCGAAGGGGGGCGCGGCGTGGTCTGTGCCGGCGCGCGTCGTGGCGGCGCGGAGGCCTCTGAGCGTCGTCGAGAAGAGGACGACGGGACGCTCTTCACGCGCCTGCTCAAGGTCATCCCCGAGGTGAACCAGACGCTGGGCGTGCCCGAGGAGGAGTACCTCAAGCTGGGATCGTTCAGCCGGGACAACCCGAGCTGCCCGTGAGCCTCCCCGGGGTCGAACCCCCGGGGAGGTGTCGAGTCATCGACTCACACGGTGATCCGCGTGCCGTCGAACCTGGTGAACGTGAAGCCCTCGAACGGCTCGCGGAAGGTGCGGCGCTCGTCCCGGAGCAGGCTGATGGCCACCTGCTCGCCGAGCGCCAGCGACGCCGCGGCGTCGGTGCGCCAGTGGATGCCCGCCCAGTTGCGGCCAAAGGCGTAGTTGGTCGCCAGCTTGTTCAGCTCGCCGCCCACGGTCAGCGGCGGTCCGCTGTAGGGGATGAGCCGGGTCGGATCGGCCGGATCGGGGACGAACGGGTCCCCGATCACGTGATCCTCGTCGAAGAACGCCTTCAGGAGCGTCGCATTGACGCCCGCGATGGAGGCGGCGCCGCCCGGGTAGGATCCGTGGAGCGGCGCGCCCTCCGGGAAGGCCTGCGGCAGCAGGTAGCTGCCGAACGCGTCGTACGTCAGCTCGACCGCCTGCGATTCAAGGAGTTCGCGGTGCAGCGGGTAATCGCGCGCGTCGTTCGCGAGGCGGTGGTGGACCAGCCCGCCGTAGGCCTCGGGGCGGATGCTGCGGTGCACGAACCACTTCTGCCAGTACGCGGCGCGGACCGCGCGCGACGTGCCGAAGGGGAGCAGGCTTTGCAGGTGGGCGAGCGCGAAGGTCGCCGCCGCGGAGGCCTGCGTCTCCGAGGTGAGGTAGGGGTTCGTGGGGCTCAGCGGGGCCCCGATGCCCCCCGGGACGGCCGAGCTCGCGCTGCGCGCCGCGCCGAGGAGCAGCGCCGCGCCCCAGAAGAGCGCCCCGCCGCTGTGCACGAACTCCGCCAGATCGCGCCCTGTCGAGATGTAGCGGCGGACCGGGTCGTACGCGATGGTCCGCGCGGGCGCGATCCCGTTCTGCACCGCGAGCCACTCGTCGTAGTCCGTCTGGAAGTCGTTGCCGGGCAGCGCGGTGCGGATCGCGCCCCCGATCAGCTGCGGGCCATAAGGGATGTCTCGCAGGAGGAACTGCGAGATATAAGGCCCGTCGAGCACGCCGGGAGGGATCACGTGCCGGGCCGTCCTGCCCGAGCGGTCCCGGGGATCGGCGTAGGTGACGCTGCCGCGGAACACCGTCTCGAGCGTCACGCGGCCACCGGCGCGGGGGCCCGTGTAGCCAGAGAGCCGGTCGATCTCGTCGATCGCGTCCGCCACATCGCTGCTGTCCGCGTAGCTCTCGAAGGGCACGTCGCGCAGCAGCGCCTTCCAGTAGACCTCGACCGCCTCGGCGGCCTTCTGGGCGCTCGCCAGCGCGGGGGCCGGGGGCACGCCGATCTGGGCCGGGGTGGTGCCGATCAGGCTGACGGCGAGCGTGCCGATCGGATTGACCAGCTTGCGCGTCCCGCCGAGCGGGATGTCCTCGAAATCGTCCCACTCGCGCGACGCGTGGGCCCTCGACGCGACGCGGTACGCCTCGAGATCGACCTCGCCCCGGTCGTCGTGCGGCAGGCCGCGGGTGTCGGTCCCGATCTTGTTCGGATAGCGCTCCTCGTCGCCGTTGCTCGGGTGCGGCGCGATCGGCTCCTCGAAGTTGTCGACCGCGGCCTCGACGCGGACGCGCAGGGCCCGCAGGCGGAGCTCGTGATCGAGCGGCGAGGCGTGCGGGTCGCGGCGCAGCGACTCGAGGCCGCTGAGCAGATCGTCGGCGCCCCCCCGGCCGCGCGCCGCGCTGGCGACGCCGGGATCCGCGGCGAGGACGCCTCCGACGGCGAGCGAGCCCGCGACGCCGATGAAGGCGCGTCGGCCTGTCGCCCTCTCGGCCCCCGGTCGCCTCGCGGCGGCCTCGGAGCTCGCGGGCCCCGGGGCGTCAGGTGAGGAAGCGGCGCGCCGGCCATCGCTGTCGTGAGAATCGATGGTCATGCGTTCAACTCCGTCGTTGCGTGGACCTTGGCGTCCGCCCGGCCGCGGCGTTCGCGGCCGAGCACCCGTGAGACTCGGCCCGTGAGCTCAGGCGGCGGCGTCTCGTCCTGGAAGCGGAGACGGTGACAACGAGCTTCCGACGACGCGCGCGGCCCGGGCGCTGACGAGGCCGAGACAGGAGAGGCAGCGGGCTCTCTCCGTCCTATCCGTTTTATAGGATGAATGTCTACTATAACGGACGGACGCGAGCAAGGACTTTGTTCCGTAGCGCACCGGCAGCACTTCTGTCGTCCGGGGCCCGGTGGTATCGGGCGGCGGATGCGACCGGGAGGCGGTGACGAGGCGGGCTCCGTGATGGCGGACGGGATCGTGCGCGCGGCGCGGGTCGGGGACCTCGAGGGGGTCCTGGAGCTCTATCGCGACCTCCACCCCGAGGACGCGTCGTTCCCTGCCGAGCCCGAGCTGTCGGCGCTCTGGGCGCGCGTGCTCGAGCAGCCCGGGCTTCGCCTCTTCGTGCTCGAGCGCGGGGCGGCCCTCGTGGCCAGCTGCACGCTCGTCGTCGTTCCGAACCTCACGCGCGGGGGCCGGCCGTATGCGCTGGTCGAGAACGTGGTGACCCACCGCGAGCACCGGCGGAGGGGGTTCGGGGCGCGCGTCGTGCGCCATGCGCTGGCGGAGGCCTGGGAGGCGGGCTGTTACAAGGCCATGCTGCTGACGGGCTCGCAGCGGCCCGAGGTGCACCGCTTCTACGAGGCGTGCGGCTTCCGCGCGGGCGACAAGACAGGCTTCGTGGCGCGCCCCGGAGCGGCCGGCTAGCGCGCGTCCCCGTCGGGCTGAATGAAGGAGCGGTGGGCGTCGAGCTCGACTCGGCGTCGGTATCGTCGCCCCGAGTCGAGAGCGTGAAGTTGATGGGCTCGTGACGCCCATTGTCACCTCACCCGAGCATTCGTCATGAATGCGATGTTGCTGGTCTGCGCAGCGCATGGCCGCCCGCACGTCGACGGGCGCGTCGATCTCGAGGCTCGTCCCTGGTTCCATGAGATGGGATGGACCTGAGGAATCCCCTCATTTGCAGCCATTTTCAGCGGAGAAATTGAACAGGGAGGCGGGAGGCAGGGAGTATTTTGAAGATTTCCCTCCCCGCCTCCCCGCCTCCCTGTGAATTTTCCGAAGAATTTGAGGGGATGGACAGGAGAGCACGCGCGCGGTGCATGCAAGGCACAGAGGCCACAGAGATTTGCCATCTCTCCCCTCCGTGCCCCTCAGCGCCTCTGTGTTGGTTCGTCTTGGGTCCCCGGGTGTAATGCACGCGCGATGCCAGCACGATCCCAGCGCATGTGGCGCGCAGATGGCGGTGCCCGGACGGATGAGGAGGGTTGAATCTCGTGGCAGACCTTGTCACATCATGACACACAGGCGCAGCGCATCCCGCGGGTGCTGCTCGATCGCGCCGAGGAGAGGCGCCCTGGATCGAGGGCATGACCAGCTCGCGACACGAGGGGCACGGACCTCCCCGGCCGCTTTCGTGCTGGCGAGGCTCGGGCCGAGAAGGGTGATATATACCCGAGCAGAGCGCCGCGGCGAACGCTCCCTGAAGGCGCGGGACTCGCGGTCTATTGCCGGAGGTGAAGCATGTCGATGCGCGCGAAAGGGATGGTGCTCTTGATCATCGGCCTCGTCGGCGCGAGCTGTGCCAAGAGCGAGGAAGAGGTTCAGGAGGAGTTCGACGCGATCGTCGCCGAGTCGAACGCATGCAACGACGTCTCTCAATGCGTCTACGCGTCGACCGGGTGCCCGCTCGGGTGTTGGGTGGCCGTGAACAGCGCCAAGAAAGCGTATGTGGAAGAGGAAGCGCGCGAGCTCATCGAGGACTTCGAGCGCTGGGGGCGCTATTGCCAGTACGAATGCGCCGCGCAGGGCCCGCTCGAGTGCACCGAGGGCCGCTGTCAGGAGGGCGCCTCGCCCTGACGCGCGGATCGCCGCGAGCTCGTGCCGAGCGCGGCGCGTCGGGCACCAGGCCAGAACGGCCTGCACGCCGGAGGCGCCGATCTCTCCATCTCGGGTGCGCTCCCGCCCAGGTCGGGCCGCGCCCCGGGCCGGTCATGGCACCGCGTGGCCGTCGACCCGGAGCTGGAAAAGGAAGTACGGCGGGATGCAGGCTCCCTCGCCCGAGCTCGTCCTGGCGCACACGTAGTCCTCGCGACAGGGCTCCTCGCTCGAGCAGCGGCGCAGGCCCGCGGGCGCCGCGTGGCGGCTCAGGCACTCGGTGAACAGCGTCCCGCGGGCGAGGCAGCGGTTGAACGGGTCGAGCACGGCGATGGCGCCGCAGACCCCCTCCTCGGAGAGCGCGCCGCAGCTCCCGGTGCACATGCCGCCGGGGAACCCGACAGGGCTGGTGTTGCACACCGCGGCGGGCGGGCACGCCCCGGCCTGCACGGCCGCGGCGCGATCGCGGTGCGGGTCGGCGTGGGGGACGACGGCGCCTACCTGGCAAGGGTCGCCGATCTCGGGCTGCGCGGGCAGGCAGACACCGACGGTCGCCCGGTCCTCCCGCGGCGCATCGTGGGCGGAGCACACCAGCCCTTCCGCGCAGGTCCAGCCCGCGAAGCTCCGGTCGCCGAGCCCGCAGCGCGCGCCCCGGCCGCCGCGCGCGCCGTCGCCTCGCTCGGGGAACGGCACCTCGAGAGCCGGCGCGGCGCCTCGACCGATGGCCTCGACCACCGCCTGCCGGCGCGGGAGATCGCCCGCGAGGTGCGCGGACTCCGCGGTGTGGAGCGCGTCGTGAGCGCGGGCGGGGTCCTCCTCCCCGAGCAGGTGGAAGCCGGCCACGGACCCGCTCTGATGGCAGCCGGGGCAGGTCATCTGGTCGAGCCTCCGGAGCAGCCCCTCCGGCGAGCGGACGCGCGAGAGGCCCCCGAAGTCGACGCCGCCGAAGTCGCGGGGCTCGAACAGGACGCGAAACGGCCGATTCGCCCGGCGCGCGAGCCCGTGCGGCGTCACGGACAGCGCCTTCGTGGCGAGGAACTCGCCGGGCAGGAGCGCGGTCCCGCGATCGATGCGCGCGAGGTTCTCGGGGGTGGACAGCCAGGCGCGGAGCCGCTCGCGTTGCCTCGGATCGCGCGAGAGCCGGGCGACGTCGGGGGTGTTCTCGAGGGCGAGGGGCGCGTAGCGCCCGGCGCGGTCGTCCCAGCGGAAGGCGCGGAGCACGTACTCGGCGTGCCCGCCGAGGTCCGGGCGGACGGTGGACGGCCAGCGCACGCTCTGCAGGTTCACCACGAGCCGCGAGAGGCTCGCGCGATCCGTGGCGGGGCGGGCGAGCGGGCCCTCGCTCGAGGCGAGGAAGCGGGCGAGAGCCGGCCCGGAGAGCGCCCCGGCGCGCGACCAGGCCTGCGCGAGGCGGCGGCACGAGAGGGCGTCGCCGGCGGGCGCGAGGAGCTCGAACGCCGCGGTCATCGGGAGGCGCGAGCGCGCGACGGCCGGGGCCTTCGCGGCGTAGGCGAGCCGGTACACGAGGCGGGTCTCGCCGCAGCCGGCGGCGTGAAACGGGCTCCGATCCATCCGGTTCACCACGCCGACGAGCTCGAAGCGGGCGCTCTCCGCGGAGAGCCATCGCTCGTCGAAGAGCCGGTGGGCATGGCGGGCGATGCTGGTCCCGCTCCTCGGATCGGCGCGCTGCACCTGCCGCAGGTCGTCCGCGAGCACGCGGGCCACCGAGGCGAGCTCGGGGGTACGGGACAGCGCGGCGAGCGAGGCGGGCGCGCCCGGCGCACCCGTGAGCACCGAGCCGAAGTCGAGGCCCGCGGCCTCGAGCTCCGCGAGCACCGCGCGGTCGGTGATCCGCAGGAGGGGCCGCCCCGGCGGCGCGGGCTCCTCAGGCGCCGCGCCGGGCCCCGGCGCGCCCGCGGGCGCGCTGGAGGCGGGGAGCGGGCGGGACGAGCCTGAGGGCCGCTGCAGGTCGGCGTCCCCTGCCCCCGCGACGTCCGGGCGCGGCGCGGAGGGGCGCCCGGAAGGCCACCGCGAGCACCCGGCGAAGCCGGCGCCGGCGAGCGCGGCGAGGACGAGGGCGAGGCGGAGCCGGCGAGGAGGCACGATGTCAAGGCTACGCCCACCCTGCCTGCCCGGCGCAAGGGGGCGCTCGGTCCGCTGTCGTGAATGCGCTGCGCGGGGGTCGCACCAGAGGCGGGGACATGCGCGGCGCGGGCGCCGCGGGAGGGCCGGGCAGCGTGGCTGCCTGGCGGATGCACGGGTCTATCCCAGATTCGGGGGCTGAGCATGGACTGCGATTCACAGCGGGCCCAGGCGCTGCCAGTGAGGCGCTACGGACATGATCTCGTTTGCGTGGAGCGCGCCGCGCTCCTCATCCTCTTCTTGATAGGCCTCGCGCTCGTCGCCGACTGCGCGGGCGCAGCTCCGGGGAGCGACGAGCCCGAGGGCACGCAGGAGGCGCAGCTTCCATTGCCGACGGGAGCCATGAGCGTCGCGCGCGCGAACCACACGGCGACGCGGCTCCTGGACGGCCGGGTCCTCGTCGCCGGCGGGCGGGACGACACGCGGTACGGCGTCGACGCTCACTCGAGCGCAGAGATCTACGACCCTCGAACGCGCCAGTGGACGCCCGCGGCGTCGATGGGCTCGGCGCGCAGCGGCCACACCGCCACGCTGCTCGCCGACGGCCGGGTGCTCGTCCTCGGCGGAAACAGGAGGATGAACGAGGACAGCGTGCTCGCCGCCGCGGAGATCTACGATCCCGCGCTGAACACCTGGACGGCCGTCGCGCCGATGGGGCTCCCGCGCGGGGATCATACCGCCACGCTGCTCGCCGACGGCCGGGTACTCGTCGCCGGGGGCTTCAGCGTGCTCGGGCGGTGGCAGGAGCTCGCCACCTGCGAGATCTACGACCCCGCGGCCGGCGCCTTTAGCCCCGCAGCCTCCCTGCTGTACCCGCGTCGCGGCCACGCCGCGGTGCGGCTCCTGGACGGCAAGATCCTCGTCGCCGGCGGCGAAAGCAACCTCGCCGAGCTCTACGACCCGGCGAGCGACACCTGGTCGCTCACCGAGCCGATGGAGGAAAGCCGCGCCGACAACGCGGCCACGCTCCTCCCCGGCGGCCAGGTCCTCGTGATCGGCGGAACCGGCGCGCCCTGGTGGGGCGACATCGAAGCGATGCAGGCCGAGGTCTACGACCCGGCGACGAGCTCCTGGACGGCAGCGCCCGGGCTGGGCGCTCCGTCCTGGCAAGGCGAGGAGATCTCGAGCTCCGGCATCTCCGGGCAGCGCGCGGTGGCGCTCGCGAACGGCCGGGTCCTGCTCTCCGGAGGGGAGCAGTCCACCCACTCGCCCTGTCCCTGGTCCACCATCGATTCCTGCGCGGACAGGTGGGACTCGCCTTCGATCGCCATCTTCTCGGGCACTGCGCTCTACGACCCGGCGGGCGGCGGGTGGACGGCGGGACCGTCGATGATCTCCGGGCGCTCCGAGCACACCGCGACGCTGCTGCCCGACGGCAAGGTCCTCCTCGCGGGCGGCTACGCCGGCGTCGCGCAAAACGACAGCAGCTTCTGGCCCGATCGGGTCGCGACCACCGGCGCCGAGCTGCTCACCACGGGCGACCCGCGGGGCGCCGCTTGCAGCTCGGCGCTGGATTGCAGCAGCGGGTTCTGCGTCGACGGCGTCTGCTGCAACACGGCCTGTGACGGGGCGTGCGAGGCGTGCTCGGTCGCGGCCGGCGGGGCGGCGGACGGCGCGTGCGCGCCGCTCACTGGGCCATCCTGCGATGACGGCGACGCCTGCACGAGCGGGGACACGTGCCAGGCGGGCGCCTGCGTGCCGGGCGATGGAGAAGGCGGGGGCGGAGGCACGGGGGGCGACGGCGGCGGAGGCACGGGAGGCGACGGCGGCGGAGGCGGCGCTGGCGGCGCTGCCACGGGCGGCCACGGCGGCGACGCCAGCGGCGGAGGCGGGGCTGGCGGTACGGTGACAGGCGGTCACGGCGGTGACGCTGGCAATGGCGGTGATGCCATGTCGACCACGACCAGCGCCGGCAGCGAGGACACCACGAGCACCAGCGCCAGCGCGACCGGCACGCAGAGCAGCGGCGGCGGCGATCTCCCGACCGCAGGCGGGGGCGGCGGCTGCCGCATGACTCCAGGCAACCAGGGGACGCCAGCCTGGCTGCTCGCCCTCGCGGCGCTCGCCCCCCTGCGGCTGCGCCGACTTCCGAGGACAAGCCGGCCGGTGCAAGCACAGGACAGATGATCGACCCGGCTTCGGACGACAGAGGATCGGACCCGGGTGCGATCGCCGGCGCCTGCACCACGGAGACACCGCGAGAGCCGTCTTTTCTGCTCTTCGTGTGCCCTGCGTCTGACCTGATATGTTATCGAGCTGCGAGCCGGAGCGATGGACGGCGCTGTGCTCGCTCGACGCCTGGCACCGCGCGGAGGCTCTCCGCCGCGACACCATGGGCCTCGGGCCGACCTGCCCGCGACAAAGAGAGGCCGCGTGATTGCACCGATCGCCGTCCGGGTAACTCAACCACAGGAATCGAGCAGCAGCCAGGCGTCGGTCACACTGCAGGCGATGAAAAGGCCGATGCTCGTCGGCCCTGTGTTAACTGATACCACCATCTTCGCATTTCCTACGTCACACACATCGCATAGCTGTGTTCAGCCTGTGTCGTCGACTGTGAGAACCGCTCCGCGTGCGGCGATGAAGGGGCGGCTTGCCGCACCGGCGGCCATCATGTTCTCTTCGGGGTAGAAGCTCCAGCGGCGGCCGTCCAGGCTCCTCCGGAGCTGCCCAGCCTTGAACGCAAACGCGGCCAGGGCGCCGGAAGCGCTGCGAAAGGACAACGTGGTCGCGCTCTGCACCTCGACCGTCCCCTTGTCACCAAGATCCAGATACTGTTCGATCCCGATCGACACGTCGTGAGAGTAGCTCTTTTGATCCATGCGGCTCATGAGAAGCTTGCGTGCATAGAGATACTCGTACGCGATGTGCAGCTCTCCGCCGCTCACGAGCTCCTCCGGCACGGCCCCCAGCGAGAGCGCGCTCACGGTCCTGTCGAGCTGGGCGGGCGACACGGAACGGTAGGTCACGTCATGGAAGGCGAAGACGAGCCTGGACTTCCCGGTGAAGGAGAGATCTAGCTTGGGGGCCCCGTCGATCCCGACGCACCGGAGGGCATTCTTCAGGAAGCTCGTGGCAGCCGCGTGATCCTTGCCGGTGGTATGCTCGTGCTCGACGTCGGCTGCGCGACCCCGCTCCTCCTCGAACTGCACCGACGAAGGCAGGTACGCGGCGAGCGGTCCACGCCGGACAAGGCGACCGTTCGCGAAATTGTAGAGCTCCGGCGGCGCGCTCCCCGTCCGAGGCAGGAACACCGGTTGATAGCCGAGGCGATTCAACAACTTCACGAATGCGTCGCTCACCGAGCCACCTCCTGGGTGATTCCATTGAACCGGGTCATGACATCGCCATAGTACACGTAGGCGAGCGCTGTCGGCGAAGAAAGATTCTTGCGAAGCTCGTACAGCGCCTCCCCGATCGTCATCTTCTGGCGGAAGCACCGGTCGATGAACTCCTCGGCGAAGCGCGCGGCGTCACGCTCCCAGACGCGGGAGATCGGAGCGAGATACCCGCCGAAATCCCTGTCGATGAACGCCCCGGGCCAGCTGCCCGGAGAGCCGAGCGTGCGCCCCTGGCGACCCACTCGGCACGCGTTGAGAAAGACGAATGTTCCGGACTGGCGGCCGAGCATCGTCTCGGATCGGCGTACCTCGTACGGTTCCAGATCGTCATCGTCAAGGTGAAGGAACGCGTCGTTGAGATCGTCGTCGACCTCACCATGGCCTGCGAAGTAGAGCAGCGCGATCTGCGCGCCCTCCTGGTTTTCTAGCAGCTCGAGCACGTCATCTTTGCGCGCGGGGACACGGCGGGCGATGAGCCGGCGCGCGAACGTGCTGGCCTGGTCGAGCGCTGCAGCCGGAAGTTCCCGCAGCTTGCGGTGCTCGTATGTCGGAACGATGGTGACTACTTCTCCGCGGCCGATAGTGCTCCGCCGCGGCCTACCCGGGATCCACCGCGCGACCGGGTGGTTCATCAAGAGCAGCGGGAGCGCGGTACCGTCCTCACGGAGCGGCCGCATGAACTCCCAGGGAATGAAGGGTTCATCGCACACGAACTGGATCGAAAACCGTCCTCCATGATGGGCGTAGAGCGCGCGATAGGCATCGTGGAAACAAGCAGGAGACGTCTTGAATAGCGCCTCTCCCATGCCTTCGAGGCGCGCCAAGTGGGCGCCGTTCGCATCGTTGGCGAAGCGCTCAAACAGCTTCAATGCCCAGCGCTCCGGGTCGCCATCAATCTGCATTTCGCCGAAGCGATCGGCGGGCAGCCCCTCGACCTGCTCTGGGTTAGGCACCTCGATATACCAGCCGAGATGACCCGGCGGATCGTGCTTTCGGTGCAAGATCCGCACCGTCATGTTCGGGCTCGGCACCCATGGGTCGATGACGACCGCGCCGCAGGTGGAGCCGTCGCGGCGCGCGACAGGCGAGGCGCCCGGCTCCTCGCCGCAGGTGTCGGCCTGGACGGCGAGGATCCTCCGCGCCTCTCCCACGTAGCGACCGTTGTGGAAGAATGTCGCTATGACCTCGATTTCGCGAGCGCCGCTCGCGACGACGCCCATCACCGTGCACGGCTTGGAGACGTGATTCCGGCGAACCACGATGATGCCCTGATTGCACCCCGAGTCGAACGTGACGTGGGAGGCGTCGACGCGGACTCGAACAGGGAGCGCTGTCCAGTCCTGGGGAAGCCCCTTGATGTGGATACCATCGGTCGAGGTCTCTTGGTCCTGCTCACGAAGCAGATCGATGGTCAGCACAACCGACGCCCCGGGGCATATTGCGCTTTCCGGCTGGATCGCGGGCTGTCGCGTGATGCTGGTACCTTCATCTTCCAGCAGCAGGGCCGCAGAGCTCAGCGACTCGAGGAGCGGCGCGCTCCCGTCAGCTTGGTGACCCGCGGTCGGATCCCTGGCGGGCAGGGGAGCGGACGCCGGTCGTTCCAGGGGCGGAGCACTCCGATCAACGTTGAGGTCGAGCGAGGATCTCACAGCATCACGGGAACGCCCCTTTTTGACCTGCGCATCGACTCCACCGAGCCGCTTGCTCGGCTTCTTTTCAAGCTTGACGGACATCGCCCGGTTCGGTCCCCCGACGAGGCCGTCGGTCCTCGCCCGGGGACCGAACGCACCATATGACCCTTGCCTCAGCGGCATGTCAAAAGAATCAATCGACGCTGCAAACTGCATATCAGCAGTTTCGACGCATAAGGCCCGGCACGCATTCTCCAGTGCGGAACGCACGACGCTGACAGGATCGACAATGCCCGTGGTGTGCAGATCGACGAGTCGACCCGTCATCGCATCGTAGCCGAAGGCGCCGCTCCCGCCCTCCACCTCGCGGATGATGCGCGCACCGTCCTCGCCCGCGTTTTCCGCGATCTGTCGGAGCGGCTCCGCGAGTGCGCGGCGGACGATCTCCACTCCATGAGCCTGGCTGCCCGTCGCGTCGAGCCGGTCGAGCGCTGCCCTGCTGCGGAGCAGCGCCACTCCGCCGCCAGGGACGAGGCCCGACGCGAGGGCGGCCTGGACCACCCGCAGCGCGTGCTCCGCGATGCTCCGCTGCTCCGGCGCTCCGGCGCCGCTTCTGGGCCCGATGTGAATCACCGCGACGGCGCGAGCGAGTTGCCTCAGGCGCTCGCTCGGCCCGTCCTGCTCCGGGGCGCCCATCGTCGGTTCGGCGGCAACGTGGAGCGCTGCCTGAGCTTCCATCGTGGCCCGGTCGACCGCCGTCCCAGCGAGCACGGTGGACGTCTTGTTGATAAACACCTTGGCAACCCGCCCGAGATCGGAGCGCGTCGCGGTGGTGAAGTCGTCGATCACGCGACCGCCGGTGAGGAGGGCGATGTCCTGGAACAGCCGCCTGCGTTCAGCGGGATAACGTCCGATCCTGACAGCGGCACAGCGGAGCGCGCCCCGGAGGTGCTGCGTGACAAGGGTAGCAAGCGCCTCGCCTTGTATGTCCCTGGCGATGACCAAGAGAGGCTCTCGCTGGGTGTCATCCAGCGGCTCGATGAACGGCAGCAGGTCCTGCCGCGTGGAGAGCTGCTTATCGGCCAAAAGGACGTGACAGTCCGTCAATGTGGACGTCATCGCCGCGCGATCTGTTGCCATCGCCGTCGAGAGCCAGCCGCTATCGAATCGCATCCCAGGGACCAGCTCGACGGTCGCTCCGGCGCGCTCGACCTGTTCAATCAGGATGGGCTCGATGCCGCCGATGTGCGCCACCGCCTCAGCGAGCGCCGCAGCCATGCTTGGATCCCCGCCTACACTGGTGCGGATGACGGCCGCAATCTCGCGTGCGTCGGCTGCTGTCACTCGCCGGGCGGTGCTCTCCATGCTGGCGAAGACGGCACGGGCCCCCTCTTGGAGACCCGCGTCGATGTCCGGCGCATCGTTCCCCTCGGCCACGAGCCTCGCTCGCTCGCGAAAGATCGTCTGGGCGAGGATCGCCGCGGTGGTGGTACCATCGCCGGCATCCTGCCGGGTCCGCGTGGCGGCCTCGCAGACGACGCGCGCGCCGTTGTCGTGGCGTCCGGCCGCCTCGAGTTCCTCGGTGATCGCTCCGGCGATGACCGCGCCGACCCGGCTGACGACTGGAGGACCGGAGCTCCTCTCGACGACGGCCACGCGCCCCTTGGGACCGAGTGTGCCCCTCACCGCATTCCCCACTGCGTCGGCCCCACTCGGGGGCCGCCCTCGCACCTCACCGTCCGCAACTTCTCTCGCGGTCATGTCTGCTCCTGCACGGAGCCTCGAAGCCTACTACCGGCTCCTCCGGTTGGAAACGTGGCTCCACACCGGCTCCCTTGTTCGAGGACCAGCAGTTGCGGCATTGCCGGCACAGTTTGTTCAATCCGCGCGCTTCTGTAAGGAAACCTGCGCGCAAGCTCCACATACGGCACAGCATTGCCCTGGCGCAGGGCTGCTGGGGAGCACGTGTTCTGGTCCGCGTGCGCCGCGAGGAAAGCCTTGAGGATGCCGTCGCGGTGCGGGAGGAACGAATGGGTGAGCGCCTGCGAGAGCTCCCCGTCCTCCCTGACATGGACGAACCGGAACTCCTGCTCCGCCACAGGCTTCTCGGGCTCCTTCCTGGGCCACGTCACACCGTTGCCGAGCGAGGCGCCGTCGCTCAGCTGATGGCACCCGGCGCACGACTGGGTCGTGGCGCGCGCGGCCACGTCCAAGGGCGAGAAGATGGCGCTCCGCCCGAGGCGAACGAGCTCGGCCTCGATCCGGTCGCGTAGCTCGAAATTCCAGGGGAAATTCACCGGCGGCTCCAGCTGGAGCGCGTAGGGAGCTGGGCCTCGAGGATGATCAGGTTGCGGTCGGCCTGGCCGGCCGACTTCTTGCCGTAGACGATCCGGTACTCGCCGCAGTGCGAGCCGTCTTGCGGCGCGAGATCGAAGCGGTTCACGACCGCGAGCGGCTCCATGAAGTCCGGCGAGCTCGGGTCGAAAGGCTCGCTCGCGGCGAGGCGTCCCTCCCTCCGGGGGCACACGATCCGGAAGCCATTGAGCGCATCGTTGGTTTCCTGCTGCGGTCGCGAGGGGGAGCGCGATGGAGGGGGCCGGGAGCGGAGGCGGGGCCGGGCTGCGGCGCGAGGCGGGCAACCCCTACTTCAGCGAGATCGCGCGTGGGGCGCCCTGCAGGACACCGGCCGTCTGCCCGCTCTTCTCCCGTCGCTTCAACCGCCGTGCAAGCGTACGCCTGCACGCTTCGTTCGTGCTTCTCCCTGGGCGCTTATCGGTTTTACAGCGATGGCGATCCGCGCTCCGCCGCACGAGATAGCGCATCTGGCGCATCTGCGTCAAAACGGAATAGAGCAAAAGGAGGCCATATGAGCCAGCCATTGCCGCGCGTCATGTCGCTGCTCCGTGAGCGAAAGGTTGAGCTCATGCGTCAGTGGACATCATGCATCCGGAACGATCCGAAGATCCCCCAGGCGCGCGCGCTCAACGAAGAGGACTTGATAGACTACACCCCGAAGCTCCTCGACGACCTCATCGACTCACTCGCGCAGAGCGCGCAACCAGGCACGCCGGGCGGAGCGTGCGGCCAGGAGATCGGCAGCTCGGAGGCAGCCAAGGTGCACGTCTCTCATCGCCTTGCCCAGCGCTACTCCCTCGCGGAGGAGCTGCGCGAGCTCGGCGCTCTTCGCTCCGTGATCATCGACATGTTCGCGCGGGAGAGGGTGAGCCTTGACGACGGGGAGGCCCAGCTCGTGCACTCGGCGCTCGACGAGGTGATGGTCACCGCAGCCGTCGAGGTGGAGCGGACGACCTCCGCTGAGCTCCGTCGTGACGTCGTGCTCCGCGAGCTGTTCATCGCGGTCCTCGGGCATGACCTGCTCACCCCGCTCTCCGCCGTCCGGTTCGCCACCGCCGCCCTGCTCAAGCGCGAGGACGTCACCGCCGCCGTGGCGCGGCTCGTCCAGCGAATCGCCTCGAGCAACGACAGGGCGGTGCGGTTGGTCGAGGACATGCTCGACCTGACGCGCGTCCGCTGCAACGGCGGCCTCCCGATCGAACCGAAGCCCGTCGACCTCCGCTCGATCTGCCGGCAAGTGGTCGTGGAGCTCGAGCTCTCCCGCCCAGAGCACACCATCCGCTACCAGGCCCAAGGCGACGGACACGGCACGTGGGATCCGGGCCGGATGGAGCAGCTCATGTCGAACCTGATCGGCAACGCCGTCGACCACAGCCCGCCGGAGGAACCGGTGCAGGTGAAGCTGCGCGGGCAGGATCAGGCCGTCGTGCTCGAAGTGAGCAATCGAGGGATCCCGATCCCGCCCGAGCTGTTGCCCGTGATCTTCGATCCATTCCGTCGGGGCGATCAGCAGCACGAGGACCTGCGACGATCAAAAGGGCTCGGGCTGGGGCTCTTCATCGCCAAGGCGATCGTCGACGCTCACGGAGGCTCCATCCATGTCACGAGCACGCTGGAGGAAGGCACCACGTTCGGTGTCACGCTCCCTCGTTCGTCGTAGCGCGGTTGCTTCGCCCACGCGGGCCTCCCCTCCATCGACATCGTCGCGCTTGCTGGGCCCGCCGCCTCGCTCTGCCTGGCCACCACGCCCGGCCTCACGCTGGAGCTCTCGAGAGTCAAGCTGCCGTCAAGCCCGGCGTGCGCGAGAAAGCTGCTGAGCATGGAAGGGCATGCTCTCGCTCGTGATAGAACGGTTCCTCCATGTCGAATGGGGCACATCAACCCTCCACCTTCGAGCTTCGCGCTGGCTCTTTCGCCGCGCGGGACCTCACCGTGCTCGCCTTCCGCGGTCGCGAGTCCATCTCACGCGGCTACCGCGTTGACATCGACGTTGCCGTGCCGTTCGCCGATCCGGCAGCCTTCGAGTCGCAGGTCCTCGACCAGCCGATGCGCCTCGCGCTCCAGGGCGAGGACGCCCCGCTCCGCGTCGTTCATGGCGTCTGCACCCACGTGGCGTGGAGCGCCGCCCTCGACGACGGCCGGAGCGCCTACCGGCTCCGCCTCGCCTCGCGCCTCTCGCTGCTCGGCAAGCGCCGCACGAGCCGAATCTTCCAGGACAGGACGGTCGATGCCATCGTGGACCTCGTCCTGGAGGAATGGCGCATCCCCCGCCGCTTCGCGCGGGTCCGCGCCTCTCCGAAGCGCGCCTATTGCGTGCAGTACCGCGAGACCGACCGCGAGTTCGTGACGCGCCTCCTCGCCGAGGAAGGTCTCTTCTACTACTTCGAGCACGACCCCGCCGACGACGCCGAGCGGATGGTGATCGGCGACGACGCGAGCATCTACCCGCCGATCCCCGGTGCCCCGCGGCTCGCCCACAGGAGCGCGCCGGCAGGGATCGGCGCCCTCACGCCCGGCGAGGGCCACATCCAGCGGTTCGTCGCGCAGCGCTCCGTCCGGCCGACGGCGGCCGTCGTGCGCGACTACGATTTCGAGCGCCCGCTGTTCCACCCCTCCTCGTCGGCGAGGGCGGCGCAGCTCGCCGGCGGCGCCGAGGACGGCCGGTACGAGCACTACGAGCACCATGGCGACTACGAGGAGGCGGAGGTCGCGCGGGAGGACGCCGCCATCCGGCTGGACCAGCTGCGCCGGAAGGCCGTGGTCGCCCGCGGCGAGACCGCGTGTCGCCGGCTCGTGCCGGGCCACAGCTTCTTCCTGGAGGCGCACGACGTCAGCGACCGTGGTGGGCCCGCCGGGCGAGGAGGTGCACACCGACGCCTTCGGGCGCATCAAGGTCCAGTTCCACTGGGATCGCGAGGGGCAGCGCGACGACCGGAGCTCGTGCTGGATCCGCCACGCCGAGCTCTGGGCGGGGCGCGGCTTCGGCACCCAGTTCATTCCGCGCGTCGGCATGGAGGTGGTCGTCTCGTTCCTCGGCGGCGACGTCGATCGGCCGCTCGTGACCGGCTGCGTCGCCAACGCGGTGAACCGCGCGCCATTCCAGCTCCCGGACGCGCGGACCCGGAGCGGCGTGAAGACGCGGAGCAGCCCGGACGGCGGCGGCCACAACGAGCTCAGCTTCGAGGATCGGAAGGGCAGCGAGCTCGTCCACCTGCGCGCCGAGCGCGAGCTCGACGTCCGCGTCGGCACCGATCAGCGGGTCGGCGTCGGCAGCGACCGCTCTGTGACGGTGGCCGGCCGCGACGCGCTCGACACGGGCGATCGGCTCACGAAGGTCCGCCGCGATGACGACCTCGAGGTCGAGGGCCGGAGGAGCGTCCGCGTCTTCGGCGAGAGCGAGGAGCACGTCGTCGGGAGCCGCGCGCTGCGCGTCGACGGGATCGACAGGACAAGCCTCCTCGGCGGCTCGGTGCTCACCGTCGAGGGGCCGTCCATCCTCCGCGTCACGGGCGAGTACAGCGTCGACGTCGGCACGGGCGACGACGCGGGCGCGGCGCAGATCAACGTCTCGGGCTCGCTGGTGATCGGCGGCTCGAGGTCGCTGCGCCTCGTGACGCAGGGGAGCCTCACCCTCTCCGCGGGCGAGAGCTCCCTCCAGATCGACCCGGAGGGGATCCGGATCATGGCCGGCAAGGTGGAGATCGCCGGCACGCAGGCGCTGTCGCTGGCGGGCAAGGGACCCACGCTGTCGCTCGGCGAAGAGGCGGAGATCGCCGCGAGGAGGGTCCGGATCCTCTCCAGCGACGCGGCGCTCGAGCTCGACGACGACGCCCAGCTCTGGGGCAGGCTGGTGAAGCTGAACTGCTCGCGCGATGAGTCGCCGCAGGACGGGCAGGACGATGAGGAGAAGATGAAGCCGTTCAAGGTGCAGCTCACGGACGAGGAGCTCGAGCCGTACGGCGGCAAGCGCTACCAGCTCGTCGCCGAGGGCCGGCGGTTCGACGGCGAGACCGACGTGGACGGGGCGATCGCGGTGGAGATCCCGGAGACGGCGCAGCTCGTCGAGATCACGATGTGGCCGGGGAAGTACCCGACGGGCCCGAAGAAGAAGTGGACCGTGCGCGTCGCGGCGCTGCCCGAGGCGACCACGGTGCAAGGGGCGCTGCGGCGGCTGAAGAACCTCGGCTACTACGAGGGGGCGATCAAGGAGAACCCCCCGGCGGACAAGGGGTTCCGGGCGGCGCTCGCGTGGTTCCAGAAGGACCACGAGCTCGGGGAGTCAGGGGAGCTCGACGCGCAGACGGCGAGCGAGCTCGCGCGCGTACACGGCAGCTGAGGAGCATCGAGATGGCGGACGGGAACCAGGGCGGTGGTGGGCCGGCGCAGGCGCCGGCTGGCGATTTCCTGACGAAGCTCTCCGAGGCATACCCCTACGGGGACGAGCCTCCCCGGCTGACGGTCGCGATCAACGACATGGCCGCGGGAGCGCCGGATGGCACCGAGTTCGGCGACGACGGGGTACGACCGGAGCGCCATGAGGTGCCGGAGGGCGCGATCTACCAGCCCGAGACGATCGGCGATGTGCTCGCGTGGATCGACCAGCGGATCCGCGTGTTTCCGATGGACCAGGTGTGGCTCACGCAGGCCGGGCCGCTCATGAACTGGTGCTCGGACGCCAAGGAGGAGCAGTGGGCACAGGCGGTCACGGAGGTCCTCTTCGGAGCCACGTACGGCGGCCCCGGCAGCTGCTACGACATGGGGACGAGGAAGAAAGCGTCTCCCTTTCCGGCGTCGGAGAACTGGGAGTCGTACATCTTCAGCCGGATCCAGCGGCGGTACCGGAGCAAGCTGGCGCGGCCCACCAAGAATCAGAAGTACATCTATGGGTGCTACAATGTCGCTTCCTGGCGTACCCCGGATCCCATTCAGGATGATCTGAATGTCCTGGGAGAGCCTCCGCCTCCGAACGAGGCCTCGAGCAGCACGCCGGATGGCTCGGCCCGGCCCGAGGACAAGCCGCCGGTCGTGGGCCCGATGAAGGACGGCAAGCTGCTCACGGACCCCGTGGGACCCCGCTGGAAAGAGCAGGAGAACACCGATCCCGCCGTGCCCATCGTCGTCGCCTGCCAGCACCTCGCGACCTACGGGGCGCTGACGCGAGGTTTTCGCATCGAGCACCTGGACAGCGTCGGCTACGCGGCTCAGTTCGGGACCGGGGGCTTCGCCATCTTCTCGGGAAAGCCGGCAGCGTCCGGCGATGAGCCGCCTCCGCAGGGCGGGCGCTGGTACACGCTCCAGCCGAGAGCCAGAGATGGGGACAACGCTAGCGCGGGGCAAGCGGACGGTGGATCGCCTCCGCCCGTCACCTACGAGGACCTGCTCAAGGTCGAGCGCGCCAGCCAGCTCTCGCCGCCGCTCGCGCCAGGGACCATCTTCGTGTTCGATCCAGACGCCGGAGCCCAGAACGTGACGCTATATCTGAGCAGGTACGAGGACGAATGCATCCGAGAAAAGATCCTGATGAAACACTTCGCGACGCGCAAGACGCCAGGAGAGCAGGAGGTCGAGAGCCCCTACTCGCAGAAAGGCAGAGTCGCCCCCGATTACCAACAAGATCTGGACCTCGCGAAGCCGAAGGAGGACCCCAGGCTCCTCGAAGAGATCCGGATCCTTGAAAAAGAGAAGCGTACGGCGCCGGCGGAGCAGAAGCGCGCGGAGATGCAGGCAAAGCTAAGCAAGGAGCTCTCGGTCTGGGAGCAGCAGAAAGCGCTGGCGCTCGATACCACAACGAAGGAGATCGTCATCGCTCTCAAGAAGCAGCTCGACGGCTCGCACATCCACTACGTCCTCCGGGTGCACAAGGACAAGCCGCTCGTGCAGCTCATGGACACCGGCAACGGATCCAACTTCTGGGCGAAGCTCAAGCGGGAACGCCCAGGGCGGGGAGCGCTCGTCGAGTACATGCAAGCCGGCATCGTCGACGGCAGCGCGCAGAACAAGGTAGGCCCCGGGCAGATGCTCGGCTTCTGCGGCATGGGCGTCACGCCGCCTCCTCCCGAGGACCTCGGCGAGATGGCCGCGTTCATCAAGAAGGCGCGCCCGATCGGCCTGTTTCGCCTTGTCCTGACGCGGCGGCCCAGCAAGGCGGCGCTGACACCCGACGACGTGCTCTATGTGAGCCGGCTCGCGCGCATGTACGGCAGCTCGCCAGAGCAGAACTACACGATCGCACAGATGCTCTGGGGGATCCGGAACACACCCGGCTTCACCAACCTGCAGCCGTGGGTGATCTTCTTCATTCCGCGCGGAGCGCTCGCCCGCTCGATGTGGGCGCACGGCGGGCGCGAGATGACGCTGAGCATGTTCATGTCCGAGGTCGCCCCCGGCAAGGAGGAATTCGGTAAGCCTGCAGTCCTGACACTGCACAAGCACTACATGCCTGCCGTGGTGATCACGAACAGCGGTCAGCAGCACCCGGACTACGCGGGGAAGTCACAGTTCCAGTGTCGATGGAAGTACATGACGGGTGGCTCGGGCAAAGCAGAACCAAGCGCTGCCTGGCCCGCGCCCATCGAGAAGAAGCTCAAGGAGACCGCATGGAATGACATCCATGTCCACCCGAGCCTTGACAGCGCAGAGGTCAAGAAGCGGATCGAGGCGCTCACGCCCTCGATGTTCCTGGACGGAGCCGCCTCACTCAAGGGAGATGACGATGCTCAAGCGGTTTCGTGACGGCTCGAGCCTGATCACGGCAGCCATCTCGGTCCTACTCGCCGGCTGCGGCGCAGCGAGCGCGCCACCAAAGAAGGCTGAGGGGAGGCACGCCGTTGTGAGGCCGCCGGCTCTGGCGAGCGCCGCGCCGACCGGGCCAGAGGAGGCTCCGGGCATGGGTCTGTTCTCGTTGCCAAAAGCGGAAGACCCCGCCCCGGCCTTGGCGCGCTGCGAGCAGGGAGACATGGAATCTTGCCGCGCCGCCGGCTGGCTGTTCCTCCACGGATTCGGCGTGGTAGAGGACGCGTCGCGCGCGGAGGCTCTCTACAAAAAGGCGTGTCTCGGCAAGAACACGACGGCGTGCATGGACTTGGCCGTGGAGTACCACCACTGGCATGAGTGGCCCGCTGGAACGAGCGCGGCTGTCGCGGAGGCCAGGCAACACGAGCTGGTCTGCGCACGCGGTGAGCAGCGAGGTTGCCTGGCGCTTGCCCTGGATGTGCTCCGCCGACCGGACGAGCTGAGCGTTTACAAGGACACCGTCGGCAAGACGGCACAGAAGACCGCGGAGGACGCCTGCGCGGCGTCCAACGTCGTGGCCTGCTTGGGGCTGCTGGAAATAGCCCAGCAGGATGACGACAGGCCCGGTATGGAGGTCATGAGCGCGAAGCTCCTCGAGATGTGCCTCGCGGGCGAGGCGCGCGCGTGCGAGCCCGTGGTCAACCATCACTGGAATAACAAAACGCCAGACGAGCAACGCAGCCTTGAAAAAGAGATTTACCTCAAGTCGTGCGAGTTCTCCCAGGCCGAGTGCCGCGCCGGCCGAGCGGAGGAGTGCACGTTCGCCGTCGCCTGTGTCGGCCAGTACGGCGACGAGCCGCGAGGGCGGGAGACCACCCGCGCGGAGCTCACCTACCATGCGTGTGTCGGCGGTCGAGATTTCAAGGAGTGCGCTGCCCTCGCATACCTGTTCGAGTCCGCCAAGGGCGTGCCCAGAGACCTCGAAAAGGCGCGCTTCTTCAACCTGGCAGCCTGTCAGCACGGCGTCTATGACGGGTGCTCGCGCGTCATCTCCCGCCTCCAGAAGGAGGGCCAGGGCCCCGAGATCGACAAGAAGATCTTCGAGCTCGTAAAGATGAGCTGCCGCATGGGCAAGCGAGACCCCGGTGGGTTGACGGGCTGCATGGAACTGGCGGACCTGTACGAGAACGGCCGAGGAACGCAGAAGGACGTCGAGAAGGCCGTGGAGATATGGACGGCGGGGTGCCGACTCATGGTGGCAGCATGCAACGAGCTCCGTTTCCGGAACAGGCCCGTCCCGCCGGACTCGGCCGACGCCGACGAGCCATGACAAGGAGGGCGCCGTGAGCGGAAAGGACGAGAGCGTCATGCGGCTTGAGCGGTATGCCGAGGTCCTGGCCCACGTTGGCTATTTCCGCGGCGAGGATCTCTTCGAGGTGCTCGCGCGCCTCGGCGTCGCGCCGGCGGACTGGGCGCGGGCCGACGCCGAGCACACGGCGGAGCTCGCCCTCTCGGCGAAGCGCAACCAGGGCATCCAGGCGCTTCGCTTCAGCTCGGTCTTCGCGAGGACCCGGCGCAGCCTCGAGGCGAAGCGGCCGTCGCTCGCGTCGCTCGGGCCGCCGCAGCGGGCCGCGACCGAGGACACAGCGCCGGCCCAGCTCTCACCGATGCCGGCCGCGCCGCAGCAAGGACCGGCCTACGTCCTGCCGCGCTCGCCGCTGGAGCGCGAGGCGATCTCGCCCTGGGCCGCCGACGCGCGCTCCCGGCCCACCGGCGACGGGAGCTGGGCGCCGGCACCGCCCCGCGCCGAGGCGGCCTCGGCGCCGGCGAGCCCGCCGGCACCGCCCCGCGTCGAAGCGGCGCCCATGCCGCCGGGCGCGCCGGGGCGCGCGAGCATCCCTCAAGGCACGGCGGACATCGCAGAGTTCGTTCCGCGTCCCGCCATGCCGTTCCAGGCCGGCCAGGGGCAGGCAGCAGGGCAGAGCGCGCCGGAAGGGAAGCGGCTCCAGCGGTTCGACCCACAGACCGGCATGCCCCTCGATCCATCGCTCCGGGTCGACGCGCCGCCAGCGCCGGGCGACAAGGGACGCGGCTGACGCCCGCGCGCTCGACCGGCGCCACATCGCCCGACAGGAGAGCACGGAGGAACATGCGATCTCCCAGGCCAGGCAAACCCGCTGCGAAGCGAGGCGACAAGATCATCGGCATCGACACGCACGTGGTGATGGTCCCCTCGCCCGGCGGGACTGTGCCCACGCCGACGCCGATGCCGTTCAGCGGGGCCCTGTCCGGCGACCTGAGCGCGGACGTGCTCGTCGAGGGCAAGCCGGCGGCGGTCCAGGGGAGCACCGCGACGAACGCGCCGGCCCACGTGCCCGCGGGGGGCACCTTCCAGCGCCCCCCGTCCAACCAGGCCCGTGTCCAGGCGGGCAGCAAGACGGTGCTCATCAACAACAGGCCCGCCGCGCACCTCGGCGATCCGGCGCTGACGTGCAGCGACCCGGCCGACGCGCCGAACGGGAGCGTGATCGCCTCGGGGACCGTGCTGGTGGGCGACTAGGGCGAGGGGATGGCGGCAGCCACGAAGCCCGCAGCGGAGGCGCAGGAGGCGAGCGAAGGGCTCTCGCTGGCGCAGTATGCCGCCGTCAGGGCGGCGCTGGCAGAGGGGTTCCCGCTCGCGGACGTGCTCGCGGTCGAGGGGCTGAGGCCGCGCGCCTTCGCGCGCGCGGATCTCGCCTGGAAGCAGCGGCTTGTCGCGGAGCCGGCGCTGCTCGCCACCTACCAGCAGGAGCTGGCGCGCGCGGAGGACTGGCTCGAGCGCTCGGTCGAGCCGCTCGCGGAGGACGCGACCGCCTGGGCGAGCTTCCTTGCCGCCTTCGGCGCGCATCCAGCGCCGTTCGAGCTGCTCGAGGAGAGGGATCTCGGCACGAACGACGTCGCCCGGCTCCGCCGCCGCTGGGCGCGGCGCGCCGAGGAGGACGCGAGCGTCGGTGAGCTCCTCCTCGAGGTGCGCGTGGAGCCCGGGAAGCTGGGGCCGCTCCGGGTGGGCCCTCGGGTGCTGAGGCCGTCGAGGGTCGCCGCTGCGCGAGGGCCGGCGGAGGCGCCCGCACGCGAGCCGACCGCGGCGAGCCCGCCTCGGGAGCCCGCTCTGGGCCTGGCCGAGTACGCCGCGGTGTGCGCCGAGCTCGCAGCGCTGCCCGAGCAGCGCGCGCGGGTGCTGCGACGACACGGTCTCTCCGATGAAGAGGCGCTCGCCGCGCTGGATCGCCCGTGGCGGGAGGCGCTCGCGCGCGATGCGGCGCTGGCGAAGGACTTCGCGCGGCTCGAGGCGCACCACGCGCGCCGGCTGGAGATGCTCCTCGCCCGTGCGCGACAGGTCGCTGACGCCTCACGGGAGGCGGCGCTGTCATTTCCGCAGTCCAGCGCATCGGCGGCGGTGAAGCCCCCCTCCCCTGTGCTCGCGGAGACCTGCCCGTGCCGTGACGTCCCGGCATCCAGACCCGCTCCGCGACCTCCGTCCGAGCTCGGAGAGACGTCGCTGCGTCTCGAGATCCCCCGTGAGCTGCTGAGGCAAACCGCGCGCGGGCAAGCTGCCGTGACCGGAGCGGCATCCGAGAGCTCCAGGGCGTCGCCGCCTCCCTCGCCGTCGAGCAAGACTGGCAATCACGGTCCAGCCACCCTCCCCGAGCGGCTGGAGATGATCCTGCCGCTCGCCCGGTACGCCGCGCTCTGCGCCGAGCTGGCCTTGTTCCCTGAAGCGGCCGAGGCGATCTTCCAGCGATACGGGCTGGGCTCCAGCGAGATGCGGTCAGCGGTCGATGCAGCCTGGAAGGCGCGGCTCCGCGATCATCCGACGGAGTACACGAGGTGGCAGGAGCTGTACTGGCGCCGTCATGCGCACCTCGCGAAGCGGGGCACGCCCGCGGGGTGATTCATCTCGCGCCGGGGCGCCGGAGACGCGTTGTTCCCGCCCGTCGCCTCCGTGCCGTGATCGATTTTCACCCCGGATGAATGTCCCCCCGACCGCGCGCAACAGAAGGCGGCGGGAGGATAGCAAGAACCATGCGATCGATATGGAGGCTCGGGAGCGCCGTCGTCTGCGGGCTCGTCATGCTGCGCGCGGGCACGGCCTGGGCGGCCAGCTCGCCGTCGTGGGAAAGCGTGCCGCCGATGATCACGCCGCGGGGCGAGCACACGGCCACGGTGCTGCAGGACGGCCGGGTGCTCGTCGCGGGTGGGTTTCCGGTGGTGGACGCGCCGCCGTACACGAACCTCGCGGCGATGAGCCTCCGGGAGGCCGAGATCTACGACCCGGCGACCAGGACGTGGTCGCCCGCGGCGCCGCTCGCCCAGCCTCGGAGCGGACACGCAGCCGTCCTCCTGCCGAGCGGCCGTGTCGTCGTGGCGGGCGGCAGGTCGAGGAGCGAGATGCCAGCCGGCGCAGCGCTCTCTTCGGTGGAGATCTACGACCCGGCGAGCAACACCTGGACGGCCGCGGCGCCGCTGCCCATGCCCCACCCCGCGCCCTCGATGATGCTCGTCGACGGCAGGCCGGTGCTCGTCGGCTCGGTCCTGAACAACGCCCGGGACAGCGATCAGTTCAACAGCGCCATCTACGACCCGGAGTCGGGCGGCTGGACGGAGCTCCCGTACTGCACCAGCGTGGAGAGGATCGCGTTCACCGCGGGCGGGATCGTGCCCATGCCCGTGAGCGCGACGCTGCTCCACGACGGCCGGCTGATGGCGGTCGGGAGCGGCTGCAACCTCTATGACCTGCAGAGTCAGCTCTGGACCTGGGAGCACGGGGCCGTGATGGATACGAGCGAGTACCGGTATCCTCACGCGACGGCGCTCCCGGGCGGCGATGTCCTGGTCGTGGGAGGCACCCTGACCGGTCCGGATCCGGAGGTCCACGCCTTCGCGCAGGTCTACCTCCCGCGCGACGACCGCTGGGAGCCGACCTCCGGACCGTACGCGCCGGCCTCCACGCCGTGCGGCTGGAGCACCCTGGGGATCCGGGGGGTGCGCACCTCGCTGCTCCCGAGCGGCAAGGTGCTGCTGACCGGAGGCGTGGAGCCCTGCAGGGCGGAGGGATCGAGCGCCAACCTCGTCCCCTTCTTCGCGACGAAGGCGCTCTTCGACGAGGCGACCCGCGCCTGGTCGCCCCTCGACCTGGAGCCACCGGTCACCATGGCGCGCGCGTACCATTCCTCGACGCGGCTCGGGGACGGCAGCGTGCTGATCGCCGGCGGGTACGTCGATGCCACGACCGCGACGGCGTCTGCCGTGCTCTTCCATGAGCGCTCGCAGCGCGGCGCGGTTTGCGCGACGGACAGCGACTGCGGGAGCGGCTTCTGCGCGGATTCGGTCTGCTGCGACGCGGCCTGCGCCGGGCCGTGTGACGCCTGCGCGGTCGCCGCCGGAGCGTCGCAGGACGGTGTCTGTACGCCGCTCACGGGCGTCGCCTGCGACGACGCGGACGCGTGCGTCGCGGGGGGCGTGTGCGAGGCGGGCGCGTGCGTCGGCGGCGCGGCGGCGCCGGACGGGACGCCGTGCAGCGACGGCGACGTGTGCTCTGCGGCGAGCGCCTGCGTGGGAGGCGCCTGCGTGGGGGCGAGCCTCACGGTCTGCCTGCCCGCCGACGACTGTCACGAGGCGCCGGCGTGCGACCCCGCCGCGGGGTGCGCGCTGCCCGGGCCTGCGAAGCCTGACGGCACGCCGTGCGGCTTCCCGGGCACGGAGGAGGGGTGGCAGGAGGCCGGGCACCTCGATGCGTTCCTTTACAGCGCTGCGCCCACGTTGCTCCAGGACGGGACGGTCCTCGTGATCGGCGTCGGCCGGGCCGTCCATGGGACCGAGCAAGGACGATTCTGGTCCCGCTACGATCCGGGCACGGGCGCGTGGGAGCCCTTCAAGCTGTTCGCCGGCGACCTGCGTGCTGCGAAGACCCCCACGTTGCTTGCGGACGGGACGGTCCTGGTGATCGGTGAAGGCAGCCTGAGGACCACCTCGCAGGCGTGGCGGTTCGACCCGACGACCGGAGTGTGGTCGCCGGCTGCGCCCCTGCTCGTGCGGCGCAGGACGCAGACCGCCACGCGCCTCGCGGACGGCCGGGTGCTCGTCGCCGGCGGAGACCGGACCTTCGAAGGGGGCGGAGACCGGGTCGAGATCTACGATCCGGTCGCTGACGCGTGGACCGAGGCAGCGCCCATGAGCGCTCCGCGAGAGGCCTACACGGCAACGTTGCTGTCGGACGGCCGGGTCCTCGTCACAGGTGGGTACGGTGAGTCGATAAATCCGGCGAGCGCGGAGGTGTACAGCCCGGCGACCGACACGTGGACGCCCGTCGCCTCGATGCGCTGGGGTCGCGCGGCCCACACGGCGATCCTGCTCCTGGACGGCCGGGTGCTCGTTGTCGGCGGAGTCAGAGAAGGGCCCGCCAATGCGGCCGAAATCTACGATCCTGTGAGCGACACGTGGACCTCGACGGGGGAGATGATCATGGGACGATCGCCTAGAGCGGCGCTCCTCTCCGACGGCAGGGTCCTTGTGACGGGCAACGCGTCGGGCTCCGCCGACGGTGCCCTGTTTGCCGAGATCTACGATCCGGCGACCGGCACCTGGGCGCTCGCGCCGGGGCTGGACGTGATGATCGCCGGCCACGGGACCGTGCGGCTGAGCGACGGCCGTGTCCTTATCGTCGGCGGCAGCGCCCGTGCGCCGATTTATCCGAGGGGGAACGGCGCTGGATATCAGACGCTCAATCACGCGTGGCTCTATGTTCCGGCGCAACCCGCGTCACCGGGAGCGTGCCAGAGCGGCGCGTGCGTGCCGGGTGAAGGTGGGGGCGGCGGCACGGGTGGAGACGCCAGCGGCGCCGGGGGCGGCGCGGGCGGAGACGCCGGCGGCGGCGCCGGGGGCGGCGCGGGCGGAGACGCCGGCGGCGGCGCCGGGGGCGGCGCGGGCGGAGACGCCGGCGGCGGCGCCGGGGCGGCGCGGGCGGAGACGCCGGCGGCGGCGCCGGGGGCGGCGCGGGCGGAGACGCCGGCGGCGGCGCCGGGGGCGGCGCGGGCGGAGACGCCGGCGGCGGCGCGGGCGGAGACGCCGGCGGCGAAGGCGGGGCAGGCGGCGATACCACCGGTGGCGGCGGCGATACCACCGGTGGCGGCGGCGATGCCGGCGGCGGCGGGACGCCCAGCGGCGAAGGCGGTGCCGGCGGTGCAGGTGGCACGGCCGCAGGCGGTCACGGCGGTGACACCGGCCATGGCGGTGATGTCACGTCCACCACGACCACCACGACCAGCGCCGGCAACGAGGACACCACGAGCACCAGCGCCAGCGCGACTGGCACGCAAAGCAGCGGCGGCGGCGCTCTCCCGACCGCAGGAGGGGGCGGCGGCTGCCGCATGACGCCGGACAACCGGGAGACGCCGGCCTGGCTGCTCGCCCTCGGCGCGCTCGCCACCCTGCGGCTGCGCCGGCGACTCCCGAGGACCAGTCGCTCGACGTGAGCAGAGGACAGACATGACCGCCCAGCGCCATGGCGCTCATGGCCGACCTGATCCTAGAATGCCGTAAACGTGGGTCGGGTCGCGGAGCACGGAATGCCGCAAACCCGGGTCGGCCAACTTGGGCAGGGTTGCGGTGTCGTGATGACCAGAGGCAAAACGCACGGTGGCGGCTTCCTGTCCACGTGGAGCGACGCGACGTTCCGGCCGGGGGCGCTGTTTTCGCGGGCGGCCTCGAAGCGGAGCCGCTGGAGGCCGGTCCCGTTCGCGCTCGTCGTGACCACGGCGGCCTGGTCGCTCGGCGCGCTCGCGGGAGGCGGCTCGCTGAGCACCGCGCTTGCAGCCCTGATCGCCGCTCCGGTCATGGCGCTCGCTTCCATCTATGTCGTCGCGGCGCTCACCCACGCCTGGCTCGTCGTCGTCCGCGGCAGGAACGCCGGGTTTGCCGAGACGCTCGCCTGCGTTTGCTACAGCTCGGCCCCGGCGCTCTTCGGCGTGGTCCCGATCGTCGGCCCCATCGTGGGTGCCGTGTGGCGGCTCGTCATCCTGACATTCGCGCTCACGCGCGTGCATCGCCTCTCGACCCTGCGCGCGGCGCTGGCCGTCTTCGTCGGAGCGGCGGCACCGGTCCTCCTCGCGCTCGGCTTGCGCGCGGGCTTCATCGAGGCGTTCAAGGTTCCCGGCGGATCGATGGCGCCGACCCTCATGGTCGGCGATCACATGTTCGTCAACAAGTGGGTGTATGGCCCGTTCATCCCCTTCACGGGCGAGCGCCTTTTCTCGAACCTGCCGCCGCGGCGGGGCGACGCCATCGTGTTCAGGTTTCCCGAGAACGAGCGCCAGGATTTCGTCAAGCGCGCGGTCGCCCTCCCGGGGGACACGCTGGAGGCGGTCAACGGCCGGGTGATGATCAATGGGTGGCTCGCCCCTCACTGCCATGTCGGCAAGTTTCGCCACGAGGGCCGGACGGCCGAGCTCTACGTGGAGTACCTCGACGACAAGGCTTATTTGACCCTGTTCGACACGGACCCGGACGAGCAGACCTGCTCGACATCGGACGAGTGCAGCGCGGGCCTCTCCTGTCACAGCGGGATCTGCGGTGTAGGCCGAGGCCCCTTCAAGGTCGCGCCGGGCGAGGTCTGGGTGATGGGCGACAACCGCAACAACAGCCATGACTCGCCGCACTGGCGCGGCGGGCGCGGCGCGGGCGTTCCGTTCAGGAACGTCAAAGGCCGGACCATGTTCATCTGGATGAGCTTCGGTCCGGATGGTGGGGTCGTGGAAGATCGGCTGTTCCTTGATCTGGACGGCGCGCCCGAGGTGGTCGGGCTGAACGCGGATCTCGCGCCTCGGGTAGACGCGTGCTTGCGGAACAGACCTCCCCTGTCGGAGACGACGCCCCCGCGCGGCTCGTCGCCGCAAGGATCGGAATAAGAGCAAGCCTCTGTCTGGGACGGATCGCGGCAACCTGGGTCGGGTCTCCTCCCGCTTGAGCGCTGGCCGAGCGCTGGCCGAGCGCTTGCCGAACGAACCCGTGTGTTATCCTTCGTCACGATCATGCAAGGTGCGACTCTTCGATATGTCGCTGCCGGCGACGGGACGCGCATCGCGTGGCACACCCACCGCGGTGCAGGCGATGAAGAGCGGCTGCTTGATCGCGCGCCTGTCATCCTCACGAACGGCCTCAGCACGACGGAGAATTTCTGGCAGCACCTCGTCAGCGCGCTCGCGACGACGACCCGCCTTGTCCACTGGAGCTACAGGGGCCACGGGCAGAGCGAGACGGCGCGATCGGGGGACTATGCCATTCAGACCCACGCGGACGACCTCCTCCGGGTGACGGAGGCGGTCCGTGGCCACGGCGCGTTCGCCGGCGCGCCGGTGCACGTCGCCTTCTCCATGGGGGTCACGGTGCTGCTCGAGCTCTACCGCCGCCGTCCCGACCTCGTGCGCGCGATGGTGCTCATCGCCGGCGGCGCCGATCACCCCTATGCATCGAGCCTCGCCCTGCGCCTCCCCGGAGCGCGCGCGGCCCTCCGTCATGGGCTGCGCACAGCGGCGTCCGTCGCCCCTCGCATGGCACCGGTCGTGCGCCGCATCACCGCGTCCAGCGCCCTCTTTCCCTTGTGCCGGGCCGCCGGCGCCCTGGCGCCCGAAGCGCCACGGGAGGAGCTCGAGCACTTCTTCCGCGCCGTCGGGACCATGGATATGCGCGCCTACTGGGAGTGTATGCGCTCCTTGATGGAGGCGCGCGCGTCGGATGTTCTCCCCGGCGTGCGGGTGCCGGTCCTGGTGATCGCGCCCGAACGCGACGTGATGGCCCTGCGGGCTGACCTCGAGCTGCTCCGCCGGCAGATCCCCGGCGCCGAGTGGATGCTCGTCCCCCGCACAGGCCACGCGATGCTCCTCGAAGCAGGGAGCGTTGTCTCGGAGCGCATCCGGGTGTTCTTGCGGGGGCTGCCGTAGCGTCTTCGCGGACGGGCCGCCGGGCGCGCCCCACGAGCGGCTTGACCGATCGCGTTTCCGATCCGGGTTGCGACCCAACCACCGGCCCCCGACCACCCGACCCAGGTTGAGCCATCACGCCTCGTCGATCCGCGCCCGCAGGCGCGCCGGCTGATCATCACGGACGCTGGCGCGCCGATCGCGCGACGGATCTTCGAATCCTGGGAGCGACTCTTCTCCAGCTCGCCGCCGATGCTCCGCCTGACGGGCGGGTGGTGCGAAGCTGCCGGGAGCCCCGGGACTGGTCGTTATCTGAAACTCAGTTATCGCCGAGATGACGTCATCACGCGACTGCGCGGCCTGGCGTCGCTCTGTCGGCGGGTCGAGCGCGGCGGCCGCCAGCGCTACCTCCTGCACATGGGCATTTGAGCTGACGCCGCGACCTCAACCTGGGTCGGGTCGGCCGCGACCTCAACCTGGGTCGGGTCGCGAACCTGTGTCGCCGGTCGCCGCGCGAACGCCGCCGAGCTCGCCGTCCCTCGCGCAATCGCGCGCCCCGGTCGTTCGCGCCAGAGATCGCTGCTGCGCCGCTGCGCCGCTCCGCGGCCGCGCCCCGCTGCCGCGCCCCGCACGCGAGCGCCCCGTGCTATGAGGTCGTTCCCATGGCGAGCCGCTTCTACGTCACGACGCCCATCTACTATATCAACGATGTCCCGCACCTCGGCACCGCCTACACGACGATCGCCGCGGACGTGCTCTGCCGCTACCATCGGCTGCGCGGCCACGAGAGCCGCATGCTCACCGGCACGGACGAGCACGGCCTCAAGATCCAGCGCGCCGCCGAGGCGCGCGGCATCGCGCCGGGACCTCACGCCGACGAGATCGCCGCCGCCTTCCGCGCCACGTGGCCGAAGCTCGGCTGCGCTCCGGACGACTTCATCCGCACGAGCGAGCCCCGCCACAAGAAGGGCGTGCAGGAGCTCTGGCGCCGCATCCAGGAGCGCGGGGACATCTACCTCGGCCACTACGAGGGGCTCTACTGCGTCGGGTGCGAGGCCTATTATACCGAGAAGGACCTCCAGCAGCCCGGCAATATATGCCCGCTGCACAACAGGCCCGCCGAGAGCGTCAAGGAAGAGAGCTACTTCTTCCGCCTGTCCAGGTACGGAGACGCGCTGCTCGACTACTACCGGCGCAACCCGAGCTTCGTGCAGCCCGCGAGCCGCCTGAACGAGGTGACGAGCTTCGTGCGCGAGGGGCTGCAGGATCTCTCCGTCTCCCGCACCACGTTCCAGTGGGGGATCCCCGTCCCCGGCGACCCGAAGCACGTCATGTACGTCTGGTTCGACGCGCTCGCCAACTACATGACCGCCCTCCGGGAGCCCGAGGACAACACCCGCTTCTGGCCCGCGGACGTGCACCTCATGGGCAAGGACATCCTGCGCTTCCACGCCGTCTACTGGCCCGCGTTCCTGCTCTCGGCCGGCCACGGCGAGGCGGAGCTGCCGCGGCAGGTCTTCGCGCACGGGTTCCTCACCTACAGCGGCCAGAAGATGTCGAAGACGCTCCGCAACACCATCAGCCCCGTCGAGGTGGCGGAAGCCATCTCCGAGGCGGTGGCGGGGGCGCTCCCCGGCGGCCAAGGCGCCGCGGCGGGCGCGCCGCCCATCGGCGTCGACGTCGTGCGCTATTGCCTCATGCGCGCGATCTCCTTCGGTCACGACGGCGATTTCAGCGTCCAGGACCTCCTGGCGCGGTACGCCTCGGAGCTCGGCAATGCGCTCGGCAACCTGCTGAACCGGGTGCTGCCGTTCGCCGAGGAGGTCCCCGAGAAGGTGGCGCCGGGCCCGCTCGAGGAGGAGCTCGCCAGCGCGCAGCGGCAGGCCTCGGCGGCCGCGGCCGCGGCGTTCGACGCGCACCACCCGACGCGCGCGCTCGACGCTATCTGGACGGCGATCGCCGCGGCGAACCTCTACGTCGACAAGGCCGCTCCGTGGGTGGCCAAGAAGACGGACCCGAGGCGCCTCGCGACCATCGTCGCGACCCTGATCGAGCAGCTCGAGGCGCTCAGCGTGATGATCGCCCCCGTGCTGCCGGTCGTGGCGGACAGGATGCGCGATCAGCTCGGGCTGCCGCCGATCGCGCCCGAGGTCGGGCACGATCAGTGGCCGTTCAACCCGCCAGTCCGGAAGCCCGGGGCGAAGCTCCGCAGGGGCGCGCCCATCTTCCCGCGCCTCGAGAAGGCCAAAGAGGCCGAGCTGCTCGCCCGGTTCGCCCCGCCGCAGCCGGACGCCGCCCCGCCGCCAGAAGCGGGCGCGAAGCCCGCCCCCGAGACCACGGCGGCCCCGGCGGCAAAGCCCGCTCCCGCCGCCTCCGCGGCAAAGCCCGCTCCCGCCGCCCCCGCGGCAAAGCCCGCTCCCACCCCCGCGGCAAAGCCCGCTCCCGAGGCGGAAGCCGGCGCGCCCGCCCCGACGGCGCGCCAGGGCAAGGCCCCCGTGGCGTTCGACGACTTCGCCCGGCTGGACCTCCGGATCGGCATCGTCACCAGCGCCGAGCGCGTGAAGAAGAAGGACCGGCTGCTCGACCTGCGCGTCGACACAGGCGACGGCGCGCCCCGGCGCATCATCTCGGGGATCGCGGCGAGCTACGCCCCGGAAGAGCTGGTCGGCCAGCGGGTCGTCGTCATCTGCAACCTGCTCCCGCGCGACTTCGGCAAAGGCCTCGTGTCCGAGGGCATGCTGCTGACCGCCGAGGTCGAAGGGCGCGTCCGCACCGTCACGGTCGGTGACGCCGCGCCAGGCACCCCGGTGCTCTGACGCCGCACATCCCCGATCCGGCAAGACCCGACGGCCCGAGCGGCCTCGCCGCGCTCGGGGCGCTCGCGCTGCTCGCGGCGTGCCCGCTGTTCCTCTCCGACTTCTTCGTCGTGCAGATCGGCGCGCAGTCGCTCTTCCTCGGGACTGTCGCGCTCAGCGTGATCTTCCTGTCGAGGTACGCGGGGATGTTCTCCCTGGCGCAGATCGCCATCTACGGCGCGAGCGGATACAGTGCCCCAGGGGCGGCGGATCTTCCCCTCGCTCACGGTGGAGGAGCACCTCCAGATGATGGCCGAGCGCCGCGGCAGGCCGGCCGCGGGCTGGACGCGCGAGCGCGTTCACGCGCTGTTTCCGGGGCTGCTCGACCGGCGGCGCGTCCTCGCCGGCGCGCTCTCCGGCGGAGAGCAGCAGTCGCTGGCCATCGCCTGGGCGCTGATGCTCGGGCCGCGCTTCCTCATCCTGGACGAGATCTCCGAGGGGCTCGCGCCGCTCGTGGTGGACCAGCTCGTGGAGGCGCTGAGGTCGCTGTCGCAGGGCGGCATCGGGATGCTGATCGTGGAGCAGCGGCTCGCCGTGGCGGCGGCGCTCTCGCGGCGCCTCGCGGTCATGGTCAACGGGCGGATCGCGCTGGAGACGACCTCGGCAGAGATGATGGCCGACGCCGAGGCGCAGCAGCGCTACCTCGGCGTGAGGGGAGATCGACGTTTCGGACGCTTCCTGCTGCGATAGGTCTAACCAACCTGTACTTCTCGAACCAGCTTGGAGTCCCATGGACACCAGTGGCAGCCAGGAAGGAACGCGCCGCATGCTTCGTCGAGGTGGTCCTCGACGTACTGCATGTTGGCATCGCACACCTCTATCGCCATCGCGAAGAACCTGATCGTCGCAGGATCGAGATGAAACGACCACTTCGGGTTGTATTGCGCCGTTCTCTTGATGATCCTCCCGTGGACATGCACCTCCATTTGCTCTTCGCCAGAGAGGATCCGGCGCGCATGAGCGATCTGTGCGGGGTCAGTGAGCTCGAAGATGAACTCCTGGTCTGGCCGCTGCATGAAAGCGAAGTAGGGCATGGCGTATCCTTTCGTAGATGGGCTGCTGTGCAGGAGATGTTCGCCTGGGGCGGATCCCCGGCCAACGATGTCGAATGGTACAACCGCCGGCCCCGTGCCCGCAATGGGACCTTGGTCCTACAGGCGACCGCATGCGGAAGGCGGTTCGCCTGGGTGAGCAGGCTCGGGCGTATCGTCGAGCTCGCCGCGCGCTCGACCACGAACCCATCACGCCTCCCTGATCGCGCGCGGCAAGAAAAACGCCGCGGCCGTGCCGTCGCGTGAAGGACGCCCGGGGCTTCTGGCATCCATCAGGTGACAGTCGAGCGGCGACGCAGGATCCGGCCGACCCTCGAGGCTCCACTGCATGAACTTTCCGCACAGGACCAGCGGGCCGGTCGGCAAAGCCTTCTTCGGCACCACGGTCTGGGATACAGGGGAGTGGGTGAACGTCAAAGAGGCCCACTACGACCACGCGCCGGTGATTCGGGCGGTCCCGCGCTGATGGATGTGAACGGCGTCCCCACCATCATCGGCGCGACGTCGTTCGGCACCTCGACCGACACGAACATCTGCACGGACGGCTGGGATACGCGGGTCGAGCTCTACCTCGACTTCATCGACCCGTTTTCATCGACCCGTTCGTCAACGCCCCGTAGCGAGCGATGGCTCGGGGCGGCGCGGGGACACCCCACGAGGCCGCGGCGAGCCGACCGAGGCGCCGCAACGGGCCCGGCCGCGCGCCGGTCACCCGGGCGCGTCTGAAGTCGCCCGGGCGCGCCTGAAGCTCGAGTGTTGGTGCGCTCTTTGCTGAAGCCCCGACTCCCCACCGGAGGCCATCGCATGACCGATCGAAAAGACCCCGCGAAGACATCGTCCAAAGACCCAGCGCCGACCGAAAAGGGCGCGGGCAGCGCGAAGCAATCCATGGGCGGCCCGTCCGCGAAGCCGCGAGCGGCGAGGCCGAAGCGCAGCATCATTGAACGCGCGGCGACCGCGCTCGGCAGCGGGACGAGCAGCGAAGACCCCGGCGTGCGCAACCTCGCGGCCGCCGACCGCCTCGACGCGAAGGTCGACGCCACCGAGGCGCTCGTCGCCGCGATCCCCGAGAACGTGAACAAAGCAGCCGAGTACGCGCTGCGCGGCAAAATGCCACAGCCGCCGCAAGGTGCCACGGCGAAGCCGGAGAACCTCGACGCTACCGCGAGCACGATCACGGAGAGCAACGAGTCCGAGAAGAACGGCGCCAAGGCGGCGCCGGGCGTGAACCTGAACCAGGGACCGCTGCAGAAGCACCGGGCCGACTCGCTCGGCCGGACGCTGACGACGAACCAGGGCGTGCCCGTCGGCGACAACCAGAACTCGCTGCGCGCGGGGCTGCGCGGCCCGACGCTGCTCGAGGACTTCATCCTGCGCGAGAAGATCACGCACTTCGACCACGAGCGCATCCCCGAGCGCGTGGTGCACGCGCGCGGCTCGGGCGCGCACGGCTACTTCGAGTGTACGGAGGACATCACCTCGCTCACCAAGGCCGCGCCCTTCGCGAAGGTCGGCAAGCGGACGCCGGTCTTCGTGCGCTTCTCGACCGTGGCGGGCGAGCGCGGCAGCGCCGACACGGTGCGCGACGTGCGCGGCTTCGCCGTGAAGTTCTACACCGACGAGGGCAACTGGGACCTTGTCGGCAACAACATCCCCGTCTTCTTCATCCAGGACCCGATGAAGTTCCCCGACGTGGTGCACGCCGTCAAGCCCGAGCCGCACCACCAGATGCCGCAGGCCTCGAGCGCGCACGACACCTTCTGGGACTTCATCTCGCTCATGCCCGAGTCGATGCACATGGTCATGTGGCAGATGAGCGACAGGGCGATCCCGCGCAGCTATCGCACGATGCAGGGCTTCGGCGTGCACACCTTCCGGCTCGTCAACGAGGCCGGCGCGGCGACGCTCGTGAAGTTCCACTGGACGCCCGTGCTCGGCACGCACTCGCTCGACTGGGACGAGGCGGTGAAGCTCTCGGGCGCCGACCCCGACTTCCACCGCCGCGACCTCTGGGAGGCCATCGAGGGCGGCGCGTTTCCCGAGTACCTCTTGCAGATCCAGACGTTCACCGAGGCCGAGGCCGAGCGGTGGAGCTTCGATGTGCTCGACGCGACCAAGATCGTGCCGGAGGAGCTCGCGCCCCTGCGCACCGTCGGCCGGCTCGTCCTGAACCGCAACCCCGACAACTTCTTCGCGGAGACCGAGCAGGTCGCCTTCTGCACGCAGCACATCGTCCCCGGCATCGATTTCACGAACGACCCCCTGCTGCAGGGGCGCAACTTCTCGTACCTCGACACGCAGCTCACGCGCCTCGGCGGGCCGAACTTCCACGAGATCCCGATCAACGCGCCGGTCGCCCAGGTGCACAACAACCAGCGCGACGGGTTCCACCGCCAGACGATCAACCGTGGCCGCGTGAACTACGAGCCCAACTCGCTCGCCGGCGGCTGCCCCTTCCAGGCCGGCGCGCGCGGCTTCACCTCGGTCGCCGAGCGGCTGCTGGCGCAGCAGGCCGCGACAGAGCCGAGCAAGCTACGCGGCAAGCCCGAGAAGTTCGCCGACCACTACACGCAGGCGCGCCTCTTCTGGGCGAGCCAGACGCCCATCGAGCGCGAGCACATAGCGCGCGCCTTCCGCTTCGAGCTGACGCGCGTGCAGACGCAGGCCATCCGCGAGCGCATGGTCGCGATGCTGCGGAACGTCGACGAGGCGCTGGCCGCGCGCGTCGCGGCCGACCTCGGCATGCAGCTCCCCGAGCCGCTCTCGGTGGTGGCGCCGCCCGTCAAGGACCCCGAGGTCGCTGTGTCGCCGGCCCTGTCGCTGTTCGCCCGCCCGGGCGACGGCAGCATCCTCGGCCGCCGCGTCGCGATCCTCCTCGCCGACGGCGTGAGCGGCGCGGCGTCGAGCGCCCTCTACGACGCGCTGCTGCTGGCGGGCGCGGTGCCCCGGTACGTCGGCGAGCGCCTCGGCGTCGTGCGCACCGCCGAGGGCGACGAGCTGCCGGTCGAGGTCACGTTCGAGACCGCCCCGAGCGTCCTCTTCGACGCGGCGGTGCTGCCGCCCGGCCCGGGCGCGGCGGCGCTGGCGCGCGACGGGCTCGCGGTCGAGTTCGTCCAGCTCCAGTACCGCCACTGCAAGCCCCTGCTCGTGCCGGCGTCGGCCGCGCAGCTCGCCGCGGCCGCGGGCGTGAAGGCCGCCGCGGCCGGCGCGGGCGCCGACCCGGGACTGCTCGTCCTGCCCGACGACGCGGTGGCCGCGGCGGCCCCGGCGTTCATCAAGGCGATCGCCATGCACCGCGCGTGGCAACGCCAGACCGAGCCGCCGGCGGTCTGACCCCGGCCCGCCCCGCCAGCGGGGGCGACGCGCCGGGCGCGCTCGCCCTCGCGGCCGGATCGAACAGAACAATCCTCTGTCAACCCAGGGCGGGTCCCGCAATTGGGGCTTGAGTCTCCGGAGCGTCTGGACTTCCTTGGGCGCCAACCCCTCGCAGCCGAAGGATTCCAGCGTGTCGATCAAGGACCATCTCTCCATCTCGCCCGAGGTAAGGAAAGCGCTCGCCCACGACCGGCCGGTGGTGGCGCTGGAATCGACCATCGTCACGCACGGCATGCCTTATCCGCAGAACCTCGAGATGGCGCAGCGCGTGGGGGCGGTGATCCGCCGGAACGGGGCCGTGCCGGCGACGATCGCCATCATGGACGGCACGCTCAAGGTGGGCGTGAAGGCGGAAGATCTCGAGCGGCTGGCCAGGGAGGGCGGCAAGGCGGCGAAGGCCTCGCGGCGCGACGTGGCGGCGCTTCTGGTCTCGGGCGCGATGGCCGGAACGACCGTGGCGACCACGATGATGGCGGCGGCCTGGGCCGGTATCCGGGTGTTCGCCACGGGCGGCATCGGCGGCGTGCATCGGGGGGCGGAGACGACCTTCGACATCTCCGCCGACCTCGAGGAGCTCAGTCAGACGCAGGTGGCGGTGGTCTGCGCGGGGGCCAAGTCGATCCTCGACATTCCGAAGACGCTGGAGACGCTCGAAACCAATGGCGTGCCGGTCCTGGGCTACAAGACCGACGATTTCCCGGCCTTCTGGGCGCGGCAGAGCGGGCAGAAGGTGGACCACAGGATCGAGAGCGCCAGGGAAGCGGCCAGGGTGATCGCGCTGCAGTTCGAGCTCGGCATGGGCGGGGTCCTGGTGGCCAACCCGATCCCCGAAAGCCATGCTGTGGACGCCAGGGCGATGGAGGCGTGGATCGAGGAGGCGATCAAGGGCGCCGAGGCAGAGGGCGTGAGCCGCAAGGACCTGACGCCGTTCCTCTTGAAGCGCATCGTCGAGCTCACCGAGGGCAGGAGCCTCATCGCCAATATCGCTCTGGTCGAGAACAATGCGGCGGTGGCGGCGGAGATCGCGGTGGCGATGAGCAAGCTCGGGGCCAAGCGCAAGGCGAAGCCGAAGGCCAAGGCATGAGCGAGGCCTACCGCGTGCTCGTGGTGGGCGACGTGATGACGGACGTGATCGTCCGTCCCGAGGGGCCGCTGGTGCGCGGCTCGGACCGGCGCGCCGAGATCCAGAGTCGGCCGGGAGGTTCGGGGGCGAACCAGGCGGTGTGGCTTGGTTCGATGGGAACGAAGGTGTCGCTCGTCGCCCGGGTGGGGGCCAGAGACAAGCCGCACCTCGAAGCCCATTTCAAGGGCTTCCATGTCGACCCGATCCTCGTGGCCGACCCGCAGAAGCCGTCGGGCGTGCTGGTCATCCTCCTCGACGTCGACGGGGAGCGGAGCTTCCTCACCGACCGGGGGGCGAACCTTGCGCTCGAGCCTTCGGACATGCCGGTGTGGCTCCTCGACGAGACGCGGCTGGTGCTCGTCTCGGCTTATTCGCTCTTTGCCGAAGGGCCTCGGCGGGCAGTGCTGTCGCTCGCCGGAGAGGCGCGGAGCCGCGGCATCCCGGTCGCCGTCGACGCCGCGTCGGTGGGCTTCCTGAGGGAGGTCGGGGTCGGGACCTTCCTCGAGTGGACGAGAGGGATGTCGACGCTGCTCGCCAACGCCGACGAGGCGGAGGCCCTCTCGGGCACCGGTGACCTCGCCGAGCAGATGGTCGCGCTGGGGGCCTGTTTCGAGCGGGTGATCATCAAGCGCGGTGCACGGGGCGCGGCGGTGGGCGGACGGCAGGGCGTGCGCCTCGACGAGCCGGCGCCGCAGGTGGAGGTGGTGGACACGACCGGGGCCGGCGATGCGTTCGCGGCCGGGTTCATCACCGCGGAGCTCGGGGGCGCGGGCGAGGCGGAGTGCCTGCGGCGCGGGATCGAGGCGGGATCGAAGGCGGTGAAGCAGCTGGGCGGGCAGCCGGGGTAGACCACATTCTGGGCCGTTGGCTCTCCGCCCCGCCCGACGACGCGGTGGCCGCGGCGGCCCCGGCGTTCATCCATCCGGGATGATAGAGCGGTACAACGAGCCTGGAGCTCAGGCGCCGGGCAGACTCGCTCGACGGCCAGCCGCGTCGATCCGGGCGGCCTCGGGCGTGATCATGTGAGGGGCAATGTGTCCGTGCGTGTGGGGAGGGCCGTGTGGGAGCAGAAGGTGCGCAGGCCCTACCATGGTTCCCGAAGTTTGATGGTGCCCGCGAAACATCCGATATCTCCAGAGATACCCCGGGCTGTGATCTGTATTCCAACACTCGCGTCAGCGGCTGTTGTGGTCCTCATATCTGTCTCTTGTCCTCTTGACAGATTGAACCGGCGTGTGGTCCGCTCGTCGTAAACGCTCATGCGCAGCGAGCAGAACGGGCTGCTCGTGGGACTTGTGTCCCTGCTCTCGACATCGTGCGACACCTTCGTGGATCTCGCCCCCGTGTCCGTCACATGCCGCGCCTTCGGAGGATGATCTCGCCACAAGCCCGGTTCTTGCGCGGGGGTAGCGCGCGGGGTCGGACGAACCACGGAAGAGGAGGTCTGATGACGAGGATTGGACGACGTTGGCTGGCGGCCCTCGGGCTTGCGCTGATGACGGCGGCATGCGCATCGGTCGACCCCTCGGACGGGGGCGGGAGCGCCTCACCCATCATACGAAGACCGCCTGCCGAGAACGAATTCACTCCGGTGGAGCTCGAGGCGACGATCGACGCCCTCGTCGCCGAGCTCAACAAGAGGTCGAGCGAGCCGATGCAGGTGGCGGTGCTGCTGAAGACCGTCGCCGGCTTCTTTGCGCCGATGGCCCAGGGTGCGACGCGAGCCATGGGTGAGCTCGACGTCACGGGCAACGTGCTCGGGTCCCTCGAGCCGACGGGCGATCAGCAGAAAGATATGGAGCGCCAGAATCGGCAAATTGAACAGGTGTTGACGGATGGCGCCGAAGCGCTTGGCATCACGCCGTTCGGCGCCGCCAACGCACCCGCCATCGATGTCGCCGTCGCGAAGGGGGTCCACGTGGTGACGTTCGACAACGATCTTGCGACCTCGAAGCGGGCGATCCACGTCGGGACCCTCAGCAGGTCTGCCGGAGCGACGGCAGGGGAGACCCTGCTCGCGATGCTGCCCCCGGCGCCGGGGACCGTGGTGATCCACGGCAACGCCAACCCGACGTGGCTCGACGGAACGGATCGAACGCGGGGTGCCCAGGAGGTGCTCGAGGCAGCCGGTTACAAGACCGTGGTGCGTCAGTCCACCTGGACCGACGGGGGCGAGGCCGAGGACGTCGAGGGGATGAAGGAGCAGATCGAGGCCGCGGACCCGCCCGTCGTGGGGTTGCTCGGCCTGTTCGACATCGCGTTTCGGTGCGCGATGGCCGCGGAGGCCGCGGGCAAGCCGGACCTCCCCGTCGTCGCCTTCGACTTCCATCCGAGGACGGTCGACTACATGCGCCAGGGGCGCATCAAAGCCACGCACATCCAGCGGCAGTACTACCAGGGCTATCTCGTGCCCTACATCCTCTACGGCATCAAGAACATCGGCCTCCAGGCGACCAGGAAAGTCCTCGCGCCGCGGATGTTCGACGACAGCCGGTTCAACCTTGGCCTCGACGTGGTCCCGGCGGACAAGATCGACGCCTACAACGACTTCCTCGACATGATCGACGCAAGGCCGTAGCTGTGTCGTGGCCCGCGGGAGCCCCCGTGCGGCGCCGGACCCGGGGGCTCGGGTCAATCGGTATAGTAGAAGGCGACCTGCGGGCGCGTAAACTTCAGTCCCCATGGCTACCTTCTCGGCTCATACCGCATCGCCACCGCCCCCGAGCCGAACTCCAGCCGGCTCACGAGCTTCAAGTCGACATACTTCGATAGCCCCGCGAACAACGTCGGCCCATGGCCCGCTAGCCTGGGCTGCACGACGAACTCGTACTCATCGATCAATCCCAGCTCTGCCAACGCCTGCGGGAGCTTCACGCCTCCCCACGAACAGTCCCTTGCCCGACTCCCGCTTGAGCTGCTGAACGGCCTTCCCCAGATCCCCGCGCACAAGCTCCGCGTTTCAATCGACCCGATCCAGGGTGCTCGACACAACGTACTTCTTTGCCGCGTCGATCGTCCGGGCGAAGGGTTCCATCCAATCAGGCCTCGCTCCCGGCCGCGACTGCGGCCGCCACGCTGCCTCCATCATTTCGTAAGTCACACGGCCAAAGAGGAGGGCATCGGCCTGCTCGATGTTCTCGACCGCGTGACGATGCAAGTCTTCGTCCGGGACAATCGCAAGATGATCGCAGCACCCGTCCAATGTGACGTTGATGGAATACCGAAGGGGTCGCATTATGTGCTCCTGAAGCGGGCTAACGTTCGAGGTGAGGCGGGACTGACGGCAAGGTACCCTGGCCGCCGGAAGGATGATACGCACAACCTGGAGGCGGCCAGGGTGTCTTGCCGTTGGGCCTCGCCTCGACCGAGGGGACAGGCGACGCTGCTGCTTGACCAAGCTCTTGGGCTTCGCGGCTGTTGAGTTCCTGTGCCTTCATAACAGTGCCTAGCGCATGTGCTCGATGTCTTGCGGCATGACCACCCAGCCATGCATTCGCTCTTCATAGACCGAGAACGTTGGACTGGGGAAGGCCGGGTCCGCAAAGGCTCCCACCGGTATGGCGATCATGTCCTCGTGCCCGGCCATTGCGTAATAGACGGTGGCGCCACATTCAGGACAGAACGTGAAGGTGCTCTTCGTTCCTTCGTCTCCGATTCGAACGAAGTCCTTCCCGTGACCCTTTATCTTCACGTTCTCGCGACTGAACCTGGCTTGAGCGCCAAAGACACTTCCGGTTCTTCGTTGGCAGGCCAGGCAGTGACAGACGGACACGCGAATCGGCTCGCCTTCGACTTCGGCCGACAACTTGCCGCAACTGCAGCTTGCGAAGCGATTTCTCATGGTGGTGCTCGGGTGGATGGCGTCGCCTGACGTTTGACATGAGCGGCGGGACAAAGCGTAGCTTTTGGCCCGTCCGCTCGATGGAAGGGTCAGGCCTCGGGTTCGTGGCAAACCACTTCGATGTTGTGCCCGTCCGGACCAATGACGAAAGCTGCATAGTAGTTCGCGTGGTAGCGCGGGCGCAGACCAGGCGCACCATTGTCTTTGCCACCCGCCTCCAGAGCCGCGCGATAGAAAGCTTCGACTTGCTGGCGATTCTCGGCCGTGAACGCCAAGTGAAGCTGCGCCGGCTTCTCCTCGGTCTGGAACAGGCACAATGAAGCCTTACCCTTTGGGCTAAGCTCGACACCGTACGTCGGCGGCCCCTCCGAGACAACAGCTACGCCGAGCGGTTCGAGCGCCTTGAGGAAGAACGCTTTGCTCGCTGCATAGTCGCTGACTCCGAATTTGACGTGGTCAAACATGAGTTCTCCTGAAGTGTGTGGGCCTGCGCGAGGCCTAACGCTCGCTTCACCCGCGAGCAACGGAGGGGCGCCGCAGGCGCCGCGGAGTTGCTCGTCGGCGTGCAAGCGTGAGTTGGGCCGCAGCGAGCAGTCCAAGGATGATGAGGAAAGATAACACAACGCTGGGGCGCTCGGCGGATCGTCACGGCCCCGTCACGAGACCCGAGATGTGGATCTGTACGAGCGGACCATTCGCCTCGTCGTATACCACCACACTCGAGCCTCCGATCTCGCGTCGTACGATCACGTCCTGAAACACCATCGGCCCCTCTCCGAACTGCAGCAGCGCGCCCGTCGCCTCCAGCGCGTGATGCCGGTGGGGAAAGAAGGGCTGCACCGTGTACCCCGCGGGCACCGGTGGATACGAGCCGATGAGCGTCGCCGTCCCGGTCGCGTCGATCTGCCAAAGCTCGACTGCCCCGCTACCCTGGCCCGTGGCGAGCGCGACGCGGAACGAGTCCGGCGCGAGCGCGCGCACGGCGAGCAGCGGAGCGTTCGGCAGGCCGACGATCGGCACCGAGCTCGCGTTGGCGAGATCGACGACACGGTTCTGAGTGAGCGCGAGGTTCGAGTAGCCGAGGTGGACGAGCATGTCCTGCTCGTCGCCGTACACCATGACGCCGTTCGAGTCGTACCAGTGCTTGTTCCAGTCGCCGGAGCAGCTGTGCACCCACGATCCCCCGGGCCCCACCTTGATGTCCTCGATCCAATCGTTGGGGACGCATGGTGCCGTCGGCAGGACGAGGTCGTTCGCGTCCGAGCCGTTGAGGTACGTGCCCACGTAGGGACATGCGTCGCACACGAACTCGCGAACCGATCCTGTGAGCACGTAGAGCAGCTTGCCGCCGTCTTGGAGGCGCACGCTGAACTCATCGTAGGCGCCAATGAACCCGATGGCGGCCGTGTTCGGGTCGCTCCAGTGGGCCATGGCGTCGCGACCGCTGGAGCCCGGCTGGACCGTCCCCAGCAGGTAGACCTCCGCAGGATCGAACACGTCGCTGATGTTGCCCGGACCGCCGCCGCCGCCGCCGGCGCTGACCGCACCTCCCGCCCCGCCGCTTCCGCTGCTCGCGTCCGTGGAGGTCGATCCGCCGCCCGCGCCAGCCGATGTCGATCCGCCGCCCGCGCCAGCCGACGTCGATCCGCCGCCCGCGCCAGCCGACGTCGATCCGCCGCCCGCGCCAGCGGAGGTCGCCCCGCCGCCCGAGCCGGCCTGGGCGCTCGACGTGGAGCCGCCGCCGGGATCCAGGATGCGGACCTCGGACCCGCAGGCGCCCAACGTGAAAGTGCCGAGGATGAGCACCGAGGCGCGCGCGCCGACGCGCCGATGCCGAGGAGCGCCATCTCCTCGCGGATCCGGGCCGATGTCGTCGCGACCACGGTCGTCTCGCTCGATATCATCCCCAAGTCGCATCGGCCACCCCTCCGCTGTCCTGTTCAGCCGAGCTCCACGCTAGCGGTTTCGCGCTTGCACGTCGAATCTTCCGACGCGGGGCGCGTGGTGGCGCTGCCGGATGGGCCATCCGCCTAACGGTTTGCGCGTGGGTTACTCCGCCGTCGCTCCCCCTCCCGCGAGCCTCTCTCCACCGAGCTGGAAGCTCGCGCCCCCGCCGTTCCCCTGCTCGAGCACGTCGAGGAGCATCGGCGCCGCAGGACAGCAGCTTCCACGGCCGTGGGCGACGAGACCCCGCGGAACCGAAACGGTCACGCGGGACAAGCTTGTCGGCCCGGAGGAACCCCACGGTTCGCTTCACCCCCTCCTCCATCGCGAGCGGCGCGGAAGGCTGCTCCCGCGTTGCATGAAAGTCTGCCCAACGATCTGCCGGTGTGCCGCGCCGCGAAGCGGCGTCGGTACCAGCGGCTTGTTCGGCACGCCTTCCCGATTTCCCGATTCATGGATACCGGTTTCTGCGCAATAGCAGCGCGCGTAGGCGAACTCTGTCCTCGTCATTCATGTCCAGGAGCTGGACTGTGGCGCGTCCCTCGGCCGTCAGTCCTTCGATGGTGCCATCGCGCGCGACCGAGGAAGTGCTCTTGCCAGGAGTGCTGCCTGGGATGATACAGCGCCACGACAGCACCGTTCTCGGGATCAATTGATGCGATGTTGGGCCCCTTCTTCAAGTTGCAGCGGACGCAGCAGAGACACAGGTTGGCGACATCGTCCGAGCCACGGTGTTGCCTGCCGATGATGTGGTCGACTTGATGGGGCAGAATTGACGCTTCCTGAGGAAGCCGGCAATACTCACACGCTCCGTGGGCGCGCAGATGGACCGTCTCCCGCACCTCGCTCGAGAGCTTCACGACGCCGCGCGCATCGTCCAGAACTCCTCGGCCTCGAGCTTGAGAAGGCTGAGCCTGTCGTTCAAGCGGACGACCTCTTCGTATTCCCTATGCTCCTCGACAGTGAGGGTGCCCTCGGTACTCTTCTGCGCGAGCTCTTCTACGCGCGGCGCCAGGTCCCTGCTGACGGCATCCAGAGCCGCCTCAAGCTGTTCGAGGGTTCGCTTTTCCATGAGATCCTCCGTCGGCCATCGGCTCGGAGAGCATGCCACCCCGGCGCTCTCGCAACAAGGTCCGCCGATGGCGGGCAGCCGAAGCGGCTTCGTGCTCGGGCGTGCGTACGAGCACCGCGACAGGATAGTACAGGCCCGCGGCAGACCAGGCAACGCTCGTTCGGCCACCCCAAGCGACGAGCGATCAGGCGGTCTGCGTCGCCGCGAGGACAGCGCATCATGAGATTGCGTTCAGGCGCCGCCCTCGCCCGCGGTGAACGGTGAACGCCGGCGATCACGTGGCCGCGGTCTTCACCGATCGGACGCGGGACGCGAGAATCACCGACAAGGGGGGCGAGAACGGCTACCCGAGCATCGGCATCGTCGCGCTGCACGCCAGAGTGACCGTGCGCGACAGCGAGATCGAGACGTCCGACGGCGGCCAGGGCGGCGACGGCGGCGAGCCCCAGCGAGGCGGACGAGGCGGCCGGGGCGCACCGGGCGGCGTGCTGGAGGACCGCTCGGCCTATTCCTGCAACGGGGGCCCCAGGGGGCGACGGCGCCGAGGGCGGTTATGGCGGCCCGGGGCGCGGCGGCGACTCGAGCAGCATCGCCTACCTCGACGAGGACCGGCTCACGGTCGAGGGCGTCACCTTCACGCTGGGGCCGCCGGGCAAAGGCGGCATGAGCTGGGACGACCAGGGCAAGATGATCTCGGGCGAGGAAGGCGTCGCCGTGGAGACGCTCCGGTTTGCTGAATAGCTGGATTGGAGCTCGCCCGCGCCCGCACAGCGCCTTGACAATCACCCGCAGCGCGAAGCGGCGTCGGGTGCATTGCCGTATTGGGCGGGCCATTCACAAGGCACGAGTGAGCCAGTACAGCGGGCGTCGCTTTGCATGCGCGATGGCGAGCACGAGCGTGTGCTCGGGGTGCACCTCGAACGCAACGACGTACGGAAAACGGTCGACGATCGCTCTGCGAATGCTCCGTGGTGCAGGAGAAGTCCCTGGCCAGATCTGAAAAGATGTCGGGGCCTCTCCAATCTTATCGAGCATCGACGAGACCTCGGCGATGCACTCGTCGCCCAGCCCGGGGCGCCTCTCGTCGTACCAGATGGCCGCCGCACGAAGCTCAGCGCGCTTCAGGATGAAGCTCGGCCCGCACGCCGGTCCTCGAGCTCCTTCAGGATCTCCGCCCGCGCCGTGCCCCAGTCGACCGTCTGGACCTTACCCTCCGCGACCTCGCGCGCTCGGCGCGTCAGCTCACCCGTCCACGCTGCTGCGACATCCTCGGCGTCGGGCTCCTCAAGGCTGGAGAGCACTTCTTCTGCCAGCCGGGCCCGCTCGTGGCGGGGCAACAGCAGCACCTGCGCGAGAAGTTCCTCGGTGGACATAGGGGAACTGTAGCATGGCTCGGGTCAGCCACGCACGGCGATGCGGCCTCCAGCTCGATGGCCCGCCGCACCCGCGCCAGGCTGGTCTGCTCGCAGGCCAGAACAGGCGATGGTACCGGCATGCCGATGCTTCTCCGGGCCGCGCAAACACCGAGGTCGAGATCCTCCGAGGCAGGTTTCGCCCCGCCCATGGATGGGGGGCCATGACGGCGAGGATTTGCCCGGGCCCAAGGAGAAGACCTCTTGGCCGGCCGCCGCGAACTGCGCTCTCGGCACGCCCCGGAAGCGCGCGCGGAAGGCGGTCGACGGGCGGAGGGTCATGGCCTGTCCGGTCGACCTGCGCCGGGAGGTGGTCTCGACGCCGGCCTCGCTCACCTCGACGAGGCTGAGGTTGAGCTTCCCGAGGCTCGCGCCCGCGGCCGCGGCGGCGCCGTCCGCGATGCAGGAGAACTGCACGCTCCGCGGGCTGTGGTGGACGACCGACCGTGCCGCCGCAATGGACCGAAGAAACGGCGGCGAGGAGCAACAACGCCGCGCAGAGCACCGTCTACCGCATGCTCGATCCCTGTGCGGCAGGCGAAGTGTCCCCGATGCCTGGCGACGTCGAGGGGGTCGCCCCCGGCGTCCCGCGCCGCTCCGCGCGCGCAACGCTCTGGGCTTCTGCCGCGTGTGGGTGCGCTCCGCGCACCCACGCGTCGGTCAGCAAGCCCTTGTTGGGCCGCACGTCCTGGCTGGACGCCCAGTGGCGGCCCAGGGCGGGCTTCGCTTGCAGTCCGCCGTAGCCGGGGCGCGGTGCCGAAGCCAAGAGGCACGAGCGCACCGTAGCGCAACGCTTCGGGAGCACCCCGGTCTCAGGCCCGGCCGAAGATGCGGCGGAAGAAACCGGTCTTCGGGGGCGGCGCCTCGACGGGTCGCCCGACCAGCCAGCAGTCGGCGACCACGAGAGTCGCGCGCTCCGGGACCTCCACGGCGTCCGCCGGCGCGACGATGTCGATGGGACCGCCGAGGGTACGGACGCGCGTGTGTACGAAGCTGCTCCCAGCGATCTCGTTGCGTGCAAGGGTGACCGACTCGACGTTCCCCGTGAGCAGGGCGCGGGCGCGCGCGCCGAGCTGGCCCTCGGCGCCGAACATGCCGTGCGGCATGAATGCCTGGGCCGCGAGGCGCATGGGCTTGCCGGGCTCGCGCGGGACGCCAGGCTCGGCATCGCCGAAGAGCGCCGCCTGCGCGCGCTCAAAGTCGTCGGGCGTGGTGCAGAGTGAAAGGGACGAGGCGAAGCCGACGATCACGACCTCGAACGTCCGCTCGTCCGCGAGCCAGGCCTGATAGGGCTCGAAGAACAGGAATTGCAGCGCGGTCCGCGTGTACATCACGCCGGACGAAGGGTCGAGCACGTCGCAGTCCGCGCCGCTACAATGCAGGCACTCGCGATCGAGGTGCGGCGCGCTCGTGTGCACTCGCCAACGCGTGCCGCCGTCGGGCGCGGCGAAGAAGGGGGTGATGCATTCGATCCCCTTTCGGGCGTCAAGCCGGGCAGCGAGCGCGGCGCCGCTCGCGTCGCGGAACCAGAGGTAGTGCGCCGCGGACGCGCCGAGGTCCGGCGGCAGAGCGGCACGCTCGAGCGCGGCGCCGACCGTACGCTGGAAGTCGTCCTCGGAGGAAACAGCGAAGCCGATCGCGGACAGGTTGCTCATGGGGGAGGTATACTCGAGATCTGCACGCGTGCGTTCATGAGCGCGATTTCCATGCGGTCTTGGACATCGTCGCCCGCGACACCGACCGCCACGGCGCCCGCTGCCCAAGGTCGCGATGAACGCGCTGACCTCCGCATGCTGCAGCGGGTGTCCATTGCCGATGCGCTACAGCCCGACCGCGAGTGCCATGCCGCCAGGGCGTAGTGGGTCCGTCACGCCATGGCGCCGCGTGGGAAGGCGCCGGATTGCGAGCAAGGCAACGGGCGCGGGAGGGGCACGGCGAGATGGCCAGCAGGTCTTGCGGCGAGGACGCGGGGACGTGGCCGACGTGGGCTGCACGGACGGCGACTACGGCATCTACGGCGCGCGAGGCACCGTCGGCGCACCCGGCCAGGGCATCGGGCGCATCAGCGAGGCCGGATGGGAAGCGGACTGGTCCGGCGACGGCGGCAGGGGCACGCCGGGCCAGGCCGGCGACGGCGGCGAGCCCCAGCGAGGCGGACGAGGCGGCCGGGGCGCACCGGGCGGCGTGCTGGAGGACCGCTCGGCCTATTCCTGCAACGGGGGCCCCGGGGGCGACGGCGGCGAGGGCGGTTATGGCGGCCCGGGGCGCGGCGGCGACTCGATCCGCATCGCCTACCTCGACGAGGACCGGCTCACGGTCGAGGGCGTCACCTTCACGCTGGGGCCGCCGGGCAAGGGCGGCATCAGCTGGGACGACCAGGGCAAGATGATCTCGGGCGAGGACGGCGTCGCTGTGGAGTGAGCGCCCGACCAACGCCATCGTGACCGTCGCCGAGGCGCCGGTTACCTGTTCGCATCGCGACGAAGGAGGAAGCGATATCGACGAGGGCGGAGTGGGGCGAGCGGGTGGAGCGATGGGAGCGGACCGGGCTGAGCGCCGAGAAGCTCGCGCGGCGCGAGGGTTACAAGCCGAAGCAGCTGTACGACCGCCGCGGCGGCGAGCCTCGAAAGAAAGCGTGCGTGCACGTCGTTGCGTCTTATCGCAGAGGGCAGCCCGCGCAACACGCGCGTTCCCACCCGGCCGGCGGGCTGTCCCATCAGAGATCCGTGTTCGCCAGCCTCGATCCTCCCTTGCAGCCCGGCCCCCGCGCCCTGCGCCGTGGAGAGCGCCCCGTCGTGCCCCGATGGCGCCGCCGCGCAGGAGCGCCGCGAGCCGCCGGGAGGGCACGCCCTCGCGCCGGAGCTCCCTCCCGCTCCGCGCTGCCCCCGCGTGGCTGTCCGTAACACTGATGCCAGAACACTGATGCCAGGCGACCACACCCCCCTGCCGCCGCCCATCGCTCCCCGCACCCCCGAACACCGCGCCTCCCGGGTGCGCCGCGCGCCCCCGCGCCCCCGCACCCGCGCACGCGCCTTGCTCTTGCTCGGCCGCGCGCCGTCGACTCCCCGACAGCGTTCTGGGTTTGCTGTTGCTCGCGCTCGCCGAGCAGCCCGCCACCTCCGGAGGCCTCATGCATCGGAACCTCTCCCGCACGACAAGCCACCTGGCCCTCGCGGCCCTGAGCGCGATCGCCGCCGGCGTCGCGGCCTGCTCCTCTCACCCCGACGACTCCGCGAATCGGTTGCCGTCGGGCCCCGCGCTCGACAAGCCCCCGCCGCCCATCAGCGGCGGCACGCTGCTGATCGCCCGCGACGGGCACACCGCCGTGGCGGCCGACCCCGATCGCGACAGCGTCTGGGTGGTCGACACCGACGGCGGCGAGCCCCGCGCGATCCCCCTCGCGCGCGGCGACGAGCCCGGGCGCGTCGTCGAAGACGGGGCCGGCCGCGTCCACGTCGCCCTGCGCCGCGCAGGCGAGCTCGCGACGATCGATGTCGGGGCGGCGAAGGTGCTCGACCGGCGCGCCGTCTGCCCCGCGCCGCGCGGCCTCGCCTACGACGCGTCGCTCGACGCGATCCATGTGGCCTGCGCCGGCGGCGAGCTCGTGACGCTCCCGGCCCAGGGCGGCGCCGCGCTCCGGAAGCTGCGGCTCGACGCCGACCTGCGCGACGTGATCGTCGAGGGCGATCGCCTGCTTGTCAGCCGGTTCAAATCCGCGGAGACCCTCGTCGTCGGCCCGGACGGAGAGGTGCTCTCGCGGCGGTCGCTCCCGTCGTTCGCCATGAACGCCGCCGTCGACTCCGACTACCGCCCCTCGGTCGCCTGGCGCATGGTCGCCCTCCCCGGCGGCGGCGCGGCGATGGTCCACCAGCGCGCGTTGACCTCGCCCGTCGTGCTCGCCCCCACGGGCTACTACGGGGCTGCCGGCTGCGATGGCGGCATCCTGCACAGCGCCGTCAGCGTCCTGCCCCCGGCCTCGGCCGCTCCAGGGGACGGAGCCGAGCTCCCGACGCCGGCCCTCTGGAAGATCGCGCTCCCGGTCGACATCGCGGTCGCGCCGGACGGAAAGCGCGCCGCGGCCTTGGGCGCCGGCAACTACACGACCGAGTTCATCGACCTCGACACCATCACGAGCGAGGCCGCCTCGGGCACGTGCGGTGTCTACAAGTGGTGGCTGCACTCGAGCCAGCCGATCGCCGTCGCCTTCACGGCGCGGGGACGTGCGGTCATCCAGTTCCGCGAGCCGGCGAGGATCGAGGTGATCGACATCGACACGCACGATCGCGTGGGCATCGACCTCCCCGGCGACAGCGTGATGGACCCGGGACACGCGCTGTTCCACGAGCCGCCGAGCAAGTCCGGCCGCATCGCGTGCGCCTCCTGCCATCCGGAAGCGCACGAGGACGGTCACACGTGGCGCTTCGACAAGCTCGGCCTCCGGCGCACCCAGACGGTCGCGGGCGGCGTGCTCAAGACAGCTCCCTTCCACTGGAGCGGCGACCAGAGCGACCTCACCCACCTCATGCAGGAGGTCTTCGTCTCGCGCATGGGCGGCTCATGGCCCGGAGCTCGGAATGTCGAGCTCCTCGAGCGCTTCCTCGACAGCGTGCCGGCGTTCCCCGCCTCGCCCCCCGACGACCTGGCCGCCGTCCGGCGAGGAGAGACCCTGTTCCATGACCCGCAGGTAGGCTGCGCGAAGTGCCACGCAGGGCCGATGCTCACGAACAACCTCAACGAGGATGTCGGGTTCGGCGAGGCATTCCAGGTGCCCTCGCTGATCGGCCTCTCCGCGCGATCGCCGTTCATGCACGACGGCTGCGCGAAGACGCTCCGCGACCGGTTCGACGCGGCCTGCGGCGGCGACCGCCACGGCGACGTCTCCGCGCTCGCCCCGGCGCAGCTCGACGATCTCGTGGCGTACCTCGAGTCGCTCTGACGCCACGGAAGACGCTCCGCCGCTCACGGCCAGGGATCGCGCCGTGAGGGGGTACGCGTACGTTACTCCCTCACGGAATCGAGGCGCTTGTTCGGGCTGCTTCAGGAGAGCACGTCGGCAGCAGTCTTCGCGCCCAGGACACTGCCGAGCCACCGGTCGAGGGTCGCGGTGTCATCGCACGCGCGGATCCGGGCGCGGTCGTCCTGCGTGAGCGGGATCCCAGCCTGATCGACCAGCCGCAGCAGCGCCTCGCGGAGGCCCTTGAGCTCGCCGTCACGGAGTAAGCGCCCGACCAACGCCATCGTGACCGTCGGCGCGGCGCCGGTTACCTGTTCGCATCGCTTCCTCCTTCGTCGCGATGGCAACAGGTAAGCGGCACCGCGCCGACGGTCACGATGGCGTTGGCCGGGTGGTTACGCTCCGGTTTGCTGAATAGCTGGATTGGAGCTCGCCCAGCGAACCGCGTCCGTGGAAACCGGCGCGTCCACAAGCCCGGGTGCAGCGGCGGCCATGGGGGTGATCGGTCGAGCACCGCAAGCTCCCCCCACCACCCGGGACCGCCCCGTCAGCGGGGGCGGGGCGCGCTGGCGGGAGGCGGCAGCACTTCCTCGAACAACTCGGCGTCAGGCAAAGAGAGGACCTCTTGGCCGGCCGCCGCGAGCTGCGCTCTCGGCACGTCCCGGAAGCGCGCGCGGAAGGCGGCCGACGGGCGGATGGTCATGGCCTGTCCTGTCGACCTGCGCCGGTAGGGGGTCTCGACGCCGGCCTCGCTCGCCTCGACTGTTACCGAGCCGGCTGGCTGATGGCACCGCGCGCCGCCTGGCTGATGGCCATCTGGCGGCCGCTCGGCAGGGCGCTATCGGGTGATGGCCATCGTAGGCGCTGCCCCGGCGCCACGCGGCGCGATGGGCATCGTGCGGGCCACCGCCGCTGTGGCGAGGGGATGGCCATCGTGGGCCTGGCGCGATGCGGCCCGCGAGGCCGACGCTCCTCGCGGGCCGCGAGCCGCCGTTCAGCCGAGCGCCGAGGAGAGCGTGAGCGTGTCCGCGACGCGGACAACCACGTCGCGGTCGACCAGCTTCCGCTTCCGGCGCGCCGATTCCCGCATCGCCGCCGAGGCGAGGCGGTCGATCTCGCGCAGCGAGCCCGACGCAAGCTCATGCAGCGCGGTGGTCTCGGCATTCCTGCTGAACCGCTCTTCCGATCTCACGATGATCCTGCCGCTCGCCCCGTACTCCGTCGTGTCCTCCACCGTCGCCGGCTCGATCACGAAGCGGTGATGGATGCGCGTGAGCAGCGAGCGGTGGGAGCGCAACGCCATTCGGCCCTCGAGCTCCGGAAGGCCAACAAGGACGATCGACAAGAGAGCTCGGCTGTCCCACTCGTGGTTCAAGAGGATATGCAGATGCGCCATCATGTCCGGGTGCAGCAGATGGGCCTCGTCGAGCAGAAACACCGGATGCACCTGATCTCTACGCAGCTCGTGGACATGCCGCTCGACCGCGAGGAACAGGTTCGCCGCGCTCGAGGTCGGCTGCAGCCCGAGCGCGTGGCAGAGGTAGCGGTAGAAGTCGCGGCGCCCGAGCGTCGCATTGTGGCAGTAGGTCAGGCGAAATCCGGCCTCAGGCAGCCGATGTCGCAAGGCTCGTAGCACACACGTCTTCCCGACCCCGGGCTCCCCCACGAGAAGCACGCTGGCACGCTCGTGGAGCGCCGCTTCGAGGTCGTCGACGAGCACCTGCTTCGAGGTGGGCAACCACAGCTCGGCATCTTCTTGCTCTTTGGAGAAGGCGGCTTTGCTAAGCCCGTAGTAGATAACATCAGAAGATCGCATCGAGGTCCTCCTCTCCGTCGACGGCGTCCGCGTCGTCCGCCGCAACTTGATCGCGCGCAGCCTTGTCGCGTAGCGCGCCGCCCGGGTCGAAGGCGACCGGCTTTCCCCTGGGCGACGCGCCGGTCCTCGTGACATGGCGCGGCGGCCGCTTCACGTGGGCGTTGTGCACCGGATCGACGAGACGAAGCGGGATCCGCTGCCCCTCGACCTCGACGACCGGGGCCAGAGGCTCGTCGAGCAGGCAATAGGCAACCGTCACGGTGCGGCCGGCGAGGTAGCCGTGATCCAGCTCGAAGAGCTGCCCGCGGACGGAGACGGTCGTATCGCGGCGCACGCGCCGACGCTGCCGGAGCGTGAGCGCTTCGCGCAAGCGGGCCTCGGAGAGGGCGTCGATCTCACGCTGTCCGGGCGCGTACACGAGCCCCGGCGCGCGCCCCATCAGACCGGCGTGCGGGGACGCGTGGTAGTGGACGTCGACGAAGGCCTGGATGCGAGAGGCGATGTCCTCCAGCGATGTGATCGAGCCCAGGTGGTCGAGCACGTTCTCCCGTAGCGTCCTCCAGAATCTCTCCATCTTGCCGCGCGCCTGCGGATCGTAGGGGCGCGAGTGGAGCAGGGTGATCCCGAGCCGCGAGCAGAAGAGGCGCAAGGCATCACCACGGTAGGTTGCACCGTTGTCCAGGTAGAGGGCGTCGGGAGCGCCGTGCTTGCGCAGCGCCCGGATGAAGAGCGCCAGCATGTCGACCTCCCGCTCGGCGCTCATCGCCTCGATCGCGAGGATGTACCGGGAGGCGTCGTCGAGCAGCGCGTGGATCCGCACCGGCGCCGGGCTGCCGTCAACGAAGATCGGTGACGCGTGACACACGTCGCCGTGCCAAAGAGCGCCGGGGTGCTCGGCCTGCCAGCGCAGCCGCACCTTGCCGCCCGTACGATCGCGCAGCGCGACGCGATCGAGGTGGTGTTCGGCGTACAGGCGTCGCACCGTGGTGGCGGAGATGGCGCCCTTGTCGATGCGGCCCGCCGCGATCAGGGTGTCGAGGATGAGCGAGACCGAGGCACTCGGGTGCTCTTCTCGAATGTTGAGCAGCATCTGCCGTTGCTCGGGGGTGAGCTCTCGCGCCCGCCCCTTGTCCTTGCGGGGCCTGGGACGCAGGCCTTCGAGACCTTCGGTCTTGTACGCGTAGTACCAGCGCTCGAGCGTGGGGACCGAGTAGGAGCGCGGAGAATGGGCGCGCGGAGGGCGAAACCGCTGTTTACTCAGGTCGGCGAGCGCTTCGGCGAGCTCTCCGCGGTCGAGCTCGCGGTGCATGAGCGAGCCGATGATCTCACTGCGGTAGAGCGCCACCGCTTCGGCGTGGTCCTTCGGCTTGAGGGGGTCTTGCACGTCGTGTCCTTTCCGCGCCGGTGACACCGCACCGGCCGCACAGCCATCCAAGCGCAAGGCGCTCCGCCGACCGAGGATCCAACCGGGTGGGGCCCGACATGAGCCCGGCCAGCACGCCGCTCGCCATCACGCAGCCCGCGCGGCGCCGGCCATGACGGCGGCCTCGGGGACCTCGGCCGCACAAGGCGCCATCGCGAGGAGCGTCATCGCGGCCCGCTCTGCCCGCTGCCGCAGTGACGCAGCGAGGGGACTGGGGCGGACCGACGCAAAGAGTCGCTTCTGGTCGATGGCGAGCAACCAGCGCCGCACGGTCGCCCAGCTGTCGGCATCGAAGCTGGCAGACCAGGGGCTGACCCGCCGCCGCACCTCGATGAGCGCTGCACCGGCGGTGCCGACGAGCAGCAGAGCCAGACCTATCGCCGTCGCGGCGAAGTGCCGTCGCGGTGCGACACCCCGCGGCACGACCGTGATCGTGGCGTCGCAGCGACGGCATCGATAGCGGCGCGCCTCGATCGTGACGAGCCCGCCACGCTCGCCGGCAGCCAGCGGCCCGCGCACCTGCCGGGATCGCGTCCCGTGACCCCACAGCCCCAACCTGCCCCCCAGCGGGCAAGCCGCGGCGCCGCAACGCGGGCAGCGGGCTGGCCGCGCGCGGTCTACGGTGGGTGGTGAGGCGATCCAGCCTTTGACATCGAGGTCCAGATGGACGACCTGTTGGGGGCTCCGCTCTTTCAAGCGATTCGGAGCACGACGGGAGGGGGCACGCGGCCAAACGAGCTCCTCCCGTCGCCTATTTTGTGGCCGGCGCCGCGCCGATGCTCCGCTCCAGCTGCTGACCTACCCCGTTGGTTACGCGGACGGGTGAGGAGTCGTGCTGGCAATTTTCGATGGGTGAACGGAATACATCACCACTCGCCGCCGCTGTCGTTTCAGCAGGAGCTACGCTGAGAATTTTGTCGGGCACGGCGCAATGCATGGCCGGGGAACGCCCTGACAGCTGGCCGCCCCCGGACAACGCCGCATCGAGCATGATCCGCCTCGGCGATGGCGCGCTGCGGTGGGCCGGCCGCCCCGCCATCAAAGAGCTGGATCGACAAGCGCACCATCGGCATCAGTAACGGTGCTCAGTAACAGCCGCGCTCACGGGGGTCGACCTGTCCATCTGTCCTCGCTGCGGTCAGGCTGCGATGGCTCGCCGCTCGCTGCCGTCGTGCGTCGTCGCCTCTTCCGCTGCTCCTCCGGACACTTCATGAGCATCGCTGGCCTGGGCAGGAGCAACAACACCACCTCCGTTGCGCGGCGGTCAGGCATCGATCCGCCTTCTGCGCCGTCCACGTCGGTGGCGTGCCTGCACCTGGGCCTCCGTCGGCGCCGCGCTCTGTCTCGGCACGTCTGCGCCCAGCGTCGTGGCGGCGGGATGCACCCCGCGTGCGAGCCCCGCCGAGCCCGCCTTCTGCTGCCTTCTCGGGCAGGATCTCCATAGGCCTCGCGACCGCCCCGCCCGGCCGCGAACCGGCCCGGTCCAACCCGACGTTTGCGGGACTGCACCGGGACCTCGCCGCCGCTGCTGCTCAGGCGCAGTCCCGCAAACACCTATTCGTTGGCGGAAGATTCTTGACAGGTCGGAATGGCTTTGCGCGGGCTATCCTCCAGGGTTATCCCCAGCAGGGTCATCCCCAGCAGGGTCATCCCCAGCAGGGTTATCCCCAGCAGGGTCATCCTCAGCAGGGTCATCCCCAGCAGGGGTATGCCGGCGGCCCGCCGCCCGGCCAGCAGGCGCCCTATGGGCCGCCGGGGATGGCGCCGCCGGGCGCGCCCCAGGCCGGATATCCGATGGCCGGCGCGGGCCCGCAGGGCGGCCAGCGCAACATGGGATTGGTCGCCGGCGGCGGCGTGATGCTGTTCATCGCGCTCGCCGTGGGCGCGCTCTTCCTCTACAACCTCTATCAGTATCTCACCGTCGAGGATCACTTCGCGGATCTGCCCCGCTACGCGCGCAACCTCGGCGTGGCCATCGTCCAGCAGGCGGCGATGCGCCGCATGACCATCTTCGACCCCATCTCCGCGCTCTTCGGCGCGGGCGGCGCGGTGCTGATGTTCCTCGGCTTCCGGAAGAAGTGAGCCAAGGCGCTGTCGACGAAATCGAATGACAGCGTCCTCGGCTCGGACTGCAGCGGGCTACGGCATCAAGGCCCGCCCGGCCCCGGGTGCTCCTTTTCGAGTACGAGCTGGATGCCGAAGGTGCCGCCGTGTTCCTTGGCGATCTGGATCATTCCGGGCACGGTCGCCCTGCGAGCCCAGTCGCGCTGAAGCTCGCACATCACCTGGATCACGCTCGACAGCTGGGCCCCGGCCGGGACGATGCGCCGCAACGCCATCTCGTGCGCCGCGACCGACGTCCCGCCCACTGCGTCGACCACGGGGAACACCTCGTATCCCTCACGCATCGCATCGAGCGTGGGGAAGGTGAGGCACGCCTCGGTCCACAGCGCGGCCATGATCAACTTGTTGCGGCCGGTAGCCTTCACTGCGGAGGCGAAATCGGAGTCCTCCCAGGCGTTGATCTGAGTGCGATCGATGGAGCACACGCTCCCCAGCACATCGCGCAGTTGCGGGATCGTGTCCGGGTTGACGCCGGTGCGGACGTTGACTGTGCTCACGATGATCGGCAGGCGATAGAGCTTGCCGAGCTTGACCAACGTCACGACGTTGTTGATCAGCGTGGAGCGATCCATCGACGCGATCGTGTTCACCTGCGGCGGCTGGTAGTCGATCAGGATGAGCGCCGAGTTCTCTGGCGTGAGAAGAGGATCGGTCCGTGGATCGCGTCTGGGTTCGCTGCTCATGGTCGCCTCGTCTTCCATGGCGGCCCGCGGGCTCGCCTGCGTGCAGCGGGCTGCAATCCAGACGCCAACCGAACGCGACCGTCGTGCACACTCCAGCCTCCCCGCCCGCCATGTGCGATACGCTGCGGTGCGTGAACGACAGCCAACGAGCGAACGCCAGCGTGGTGTAGATAACATTACACAGCCGAGTGAACTCGTTGGATCTGTTGGTTTTTGTAGGCGAATCAGTGGATCCGTACTTTTGTACGTTATGTCAACTGCCGGTCGTTGGCGGAAAATTCTTGACAGGTCGGAATGGCTTTGCGCGGGCCATCCTCCCGCAGTTCCGCCATGGCGTCGTCAGGCGTCATCGCGGCGAGAGGTTGATCGCCGCGCACGCCCTCGCGCTTGCCTCCCCGGCACAGGCTTGCTGCTTGCCGAAGCACTTTGCCGGAGGCCTCCGGGGCGCCTTGGCACGCAACCACGCGCGCGGGCGATCTCACCCAGCCGGTCACGCCGTCCCCGAGCACCTCGATGGAGCGCATCGGGCGCACGACCTGAGCGGCCTCTCCGGAAGGAGCTCACCTCCCATCCCAGATGCGCACACAAGCGCTCGATGCTCCAGGTCGCGCGAGCGTGAAGCAACCGAGTTGGCGGCGAGCGCCGCTTCGTTGGCGAGACGTTGCGCCGAGACCGGGATATCGGCGGAGAAGACGGGGCAGGTGCAATGGCGCAGATGTTGCCATGATCAGCTTCCACGATGCGACAAGCGATGCCCTTATGTCTCGCATGGATGGCGTTCACGGCTGCGGCGTGCGGCAGCCAGGATCCTTTGGCGGCGCCGGAGCCCGGATCCACGGAGCAGCTGAGCGTGGATTGGACGCTCTCGCGCCGCAGCGATGGTATTATTCTGCTGGTGGTTGACGACGCGGACACGGCCGAAGCGGCGGCCCTGCGGGAGAAGGCCGCGAGGAGCCTGCGCGCCGGGCTCGATGGGCATCTCGAACACGAGTGGGGGTCGTGCGGCAGCGCGGACCCGGCCGAGTGGCACTCGATGAACCTCCGCGTGGTCGTCGTGCGGCCGAGCGCGCCGGATGGCGAGTCGCTCCTCACGCCCCTCGATGAGCCCTCGCTCGCCTGGATCAGCCACACCGCGACGCCCGCGGAGGCGGACGCCCTGACCGAGAGCGTGACGACCGCGCTCGGTCAGCGGCTCGCCGCGCCGGGCGAGGCATACCGCCCGCTTCGCGCGGCGAAGCGCGCCCTGGATCTGGTCACCTTCTCGCGGCCCCCCGTCGGTGAAGCGGAGAGCGCGCTCGTCGCGTCGTTGCCGACAGACGCCCTCGTGCAGATCCTCATCGCCGGTACACGAGACGACGAGGACGAGACCGACGTCTCCGAGCTCACCCCCGGCGAGGCCTCCCTGGAGACCATGACGACGAGGGCCGTGGCCGGGCCGTTCGGCGCGTCGGAGAACGCTTGCCTGGTCTCCGCGCTGGGCTCCACGCGCCTCGAGGCGTGGGCCGACAGGGTGTCGGCGCAGGTCGTCGAGTCAACCTGCGAAGACGAGCAGATCTGGGGTCTCCTCCTGCACCCCGGCTGGGCCGATTGCGGTTCCGTCTGCATGAGCAAGCCGATCGCGGTGGCGGAGGACGGCCAGGCAGGGTGCCAGATCACGATCGACCAGCCCGATCACGAGGGGTGCGACGCGTCCCGTGGCTGGTTTGACCCGGAAGGCGAGCCGGCCTTCGTGGAGCGCAATGGCACGAGGCTTCGCCGGTGCGAGATCGCCCAGCTCAGCGGCGACGATCTCGAGCGTTGTCAGCAGTCGCTCGGTTGCCCGGAATGCGCGAGCGGGTTTTGCGTGACCGAGGTGCCGGAGATCCTCTCGCGGGAGGTCTGCTCGGAGGCAGAGCATCTATGGCCGCTCCGCTTCATCGGCGGCGCGCGGAACGGGCTTGACGGCTACATCAACATCACCTGTGATACGGCGGAGGCGCACAGCGCGGCCTCGGGCTCGTCGTCCTTGTCGATGCCATGCTCGAGATCGAAGAGCCCGCGCCGTCGCAGGTAGCGCATCATGCGCCGGACGGCGTCCTCGAGCACCTGACCGACCTCGCGCGTCTGCAGGTGACCGAGCTCGTTCCACACGAGCTCTGCGCCGTCTTCGTGGTAAGCCCCGTCGAGAAAGACAACGTGCAGGTGTGGATTGAGCCGCAGGTCGCCGGACGTGCGTTGCACGACGGTCACCGCGCCGCTCTTGGCCGCGCTGAGCGCGCCGCGGCGCACCGCGCGCTCTTGGTAGAACCGCTCCACGCTCTCGACGAAGAGGCGCGTCAGCGCAACGAAGAGCGCGCCATCCTGGGCTAGCCTGCGCCGCCACGGGAACGGAAACGTCAGCACCCATTGCCTCAGCGCGACCCCGGGCAGCACGTCCTCGATCAGGTTCGCCGCCGTGGCACACATGCGCCGGCCCAGGCACGACGGCGTGCTGAGGAGCGGCGAGGTGGCCTACCGGATGAAGTACCCGACCCGGGGGTCGACGCACCGGATCATGACGCCTGTAGAGCTGCTTGCGCGGCTTTCCACACTTATTCCCCCGCCGAGGTACCCACTTGTCCGGTATCATGGAGTGTTTGCGCCCCATGCGAAGCGCCGGAGTGCCGTGGTGCCCAGGCCAGAGCGGACTCGGTGTACCAGCGATCTGGGTACGGGAGAGGCCTTCGCGGAGAAGGCGGGCAGGACGCCGGCCCTGGAGCAGGGTGGAGCGGGGCAGAAGGCGAAGGAGCGAGGACCGCAGACGAGCGAGGCTCGGTCAGCGGGCGGAACGTCGGTGCAAAGGCCGCGGCGCACCACGAAGCAGGGGAACGAAATGAAAGCATTAAGCGTGACAGTGGTCCCGCCACCTGGGGATCTACCTGTCTTTGGACTCGAGGGAGGACGGGCGCGGAATGGCAGCACGACCGCGATCCTTTCGCCCGCCCGGGTCTTCAGCGTGACACAGGGCATCTCGGCTCGACACCTGGATCGTCTGCTGGGAGGGCTGCTTCTGGCGATGTCGCCACGGGTCCCGTGGGCACAGCTCTTGCGGCGGACCTATCAGATCGACATGCTCTTCTGTACTGGCTGTGGCGGGGAGATGCGTCTTTCAGGTGCTGTAACCGAGCCAGCGGTAGCGAGGGAGATCCTCACGCGACTTGGACTGCCGCTAGAAGCTCCGGAATGCCGAGCGCGCGATCCTACCGACGGGATGACCTGGTCCGACGGGCCCACGTGCGCAGAGTGAGGCATCGTGCCTGAGCCGCGAGTCGACCCGGAAAGCGCAGGCCGCGCTGTGAGGACGACGTGCGTCGGCACGCCGCGCGGCTGAGGGCTCTGGATCGCCCCCGGGGGCGAAGCCGGGCCGTTTTGGACGAGCTCCCGCAGGCTGTGGAGTGAAGGCGGCCCCTTCGATGCATAGATAAATTCTTGATATAGCGTCGTTTTTCCAGGAGGGCCGGATCGCATAGAAGAATGTTCTGTCAACCCAGGGCAGGTCCCAAAGGTGGGGCTTGACGTCTCCGAAACGTTTGGACTTCCTTCTCCCGAGCTCGATGACGAGGAGCGCAAAGCCCTTCACGCGGCGCTTGCCGAGGGCATCGCGCAAGACGACGCGGGAGATACGGTCGATGCCGACGAGGTGCTTGTGCGCCTCCGCGCTCGAGCGTCGTGACCGCGGTTCGTTTTGCACGACGGACGTTCCGCGAGCTCGATCGAATCGGACATGGTGCCGGGAGAACAGGCCGGCACTATGGGTCCTGTTTGCGTCAGAGCTCGCGCAAGCCATTCGCCTCCTCCGCGTGGCTCCCGAGCTAGGTCCGGAGTACCAGCCAGCCCGAACCCAAGGAGTTCGCCGACTGCTGCTCGAGAAAACACAGTTTTATGCCTACCATCGGTATCACCCGCAGAAGGCACTCGTCGTCGTCCTGTCTGTTTGGAGCACGCGTCGCCGGCGACCGCCGGCTCTGCCTTGATCTCTATACGGCCCAAGAACGTACAGCCCAACCAGGCGCTGGTGCCGACGTGCGCTACGCGCCCGCGGCACACCCCCAAGGCGTTCGGCGGGCGGGTGGAGCCCGCGCTCGTGCTGGAGCGCCAGCACCGGGGCTTGTGGGTCTTGGCGAGGCCGATCGAGGTGGGGAGTGGCCCCGTCGAGCTGACCGACTGCATCTTGGCCTTGTCCTTCACGACGGCGCCGGCGACCTTGCCGAAGGCGCCGCTGCGCCTGCCCGTGTCAGCCCGCAGCGTGTCACCTCCGAGAGCCCACGGCACGGCCCGCGCTGCGCGTTTGGGCAAAACGCGCTCGGTCGCGCAGCGCCGACCGACCCGGGGCGCCCGACAACCGGCGGCTGCGCGGAAGAATGGGCATTCGACGTCAGAGGCTGTGCAATGGAGCCACTCACAATCCGTGTCTCCGGCGAATCATCTCGGCGGCCCGCTCGCCGATGATCACGCAAGGCGCCATGGTGTTGCCCGTCGTGACGCGCGGCATGACCGAGCCGTCAGCGACGCGCAGGTTCTCGATCCCGTAGACCCTCAGCTGGCCATCGACCACCGACACGGGATCCCGTCCCATTTTCGCCGAGCAAGTCTGGTGCCAGTATGTGACGATGCCGTCGCGTACGAAGTGCTCCAGCGCGGACCCGCGCAGGTCCCCCGGCATGATCTCGCGCTTGGTGAAGGGACGGAGCGCTGCCGAATTGCCGATCTCCCGGCACAGCTGCACGCAGATGAGCATCGCCTTCATGTCGGCGGGGTCGCCCAGGATGTTGGCGTCGATGTCGACGGGATCGGACGGGCTCGCTCCCGTGAGCCGCAGACGCCCTTGGCTGCGGGGACGCACGACGCCGGGGGCAATCGACCAGGAGGAGGCTGGTGGGTTGAGGCGAGCTGTCTCCGGGCTGACGTAGGGAAACTCGACCTGGAAGGGCTGCAGGTCCGGTGTGTCGACGCTTGGGTCGCTCTTCCAGAAGAAGGTGGCCTCCGCGCCGTTGTTGCGCGGCGGCAGCGGTTGCTTGTATTCCCAGACGCAACTGGCGAGCAGCGCGTGATCCTGTAGGTTGCGTCCCACGCCAGGAAGGTGCTGCACAACGTCGATGCCGAAGCGACGAAGCTCCTCCTCATCCCCTACGCCCGACTGCATCAACACCTTGGGCGTGTTGATGGCGCCGAGCGATAGCACGACCTCACGCCCTGCCCCGATGCTGCGAGCCTTTCCCTCGAACACGACCTCCACAGCCACGGCTCGCTTGCCCTCGAAGAGCACGCGCGTGACCAGAGCCCCCGTCAAGACGGTCAGGTTCGGCCGGTCCAGGTAGGGGTAGACATAGGTCCGAAAGATGGAGAGCCGCTTGCCGTCGCGTATCCGCACATTGGCCAGCGCGCAGCCGCCTTCTCCCTCCATCATCGCGCCGTTCTGGTCAGCGAACGTCGGGATGCCGACGGAGCGCGCGGCCTCCAGCATCGCCGGCGCGATCGGATTGGGATCCGGCACGGGCTGGACGAATACGAGCCCGCCCGTCCCGCGGCGTGCCGGGTCCGGCTCACCCTGCCAGTCCTCGATGCGCCGGTAAATTTCCAGAACTGAGTCGTAGCTCCAGGCAGGATCGCCTGTCTCCGCGGCGAAGTGGTCCCAGTCGTTCTGGTGGCCGCGCGACCAGATCATCAAGTTGATGCTCGAGCCGCCCCCCAGCACCTTACCCATCGACCAGGCGAGGGAGCGGCCGTTGAGATGTGGGCTGGGACGCGTCCGGAACCCCCAATCTCGTTCGCTGCCGAGGTTGGCAGGCCAGCACGCGGCGTCCGTGACGGCCGTCGCTTCGTCATGGCCGCCCGCCTCCAGCAAGAGGACACTCACCTCTGGGCTCTCGGCCAGCCGGCGCGCCACCACTGACCCGGACGACCCCGACCCGCACACGATGAAATCGTAATATGGCTTCAGCTCTGCCGCCAGCTGCTGCTGATTCGCGTGGACGCGGGAAGCGAAAGCGTCCAAGGTCTCATCGGGTTGAGCGCTCGAATCGTCTACAGCGTGCATCGGACTTCCTTCACCCATTCAAGGGCACACCAGGACAAGGCTGGGTGCGACGATGGTCTGCAGAATCGCCTCGTCGCCCAGGTTCAGACCGCCATACGAACCGGAGATCCTTACACAACCGGCCTTCGCTTTTCCTTCATGCTGCCAGGCACCTCTCGCTGGATCGAGCCAGCAGGGGCCGTGCCCCCGTCGGCGGTCGTCCTGGTCGGGCTCGATCGACCGGGCGATGAGCGGATTCTTCTCAGGCCGAGGGGCGCCGGGACGAACGGATCGGCATCGGTGAAAGCACGCGCGGGCAGGAGTCGGCCGCGCCACGATGACGTTCGCCATGGATATCGCGAGACGACACGGTTGCTACAAGCTCGCGCTATCGAGCAACATCGCTCGGCCGAAAGCGCACGAGTTCTGTAGACGGCAGGAGGGATCCGATTCGAGTGGCCACGGCGTGCTCCTCGTAGCCGCGCCGAGGTGGAGGGACCCGACGCCGACGAGCGGCGGACGCTCTACCGTGCGGCCCTCGCGCAAGATCTCGGACGCGCTGGCGTGAAAGTGTCCAGCGCGCGGCCAACGAGGACTCGAGATCGACGCCCACGCGCCGATGGTACTGCGGCGCCCACCTTGAACATGGCCTCGCTTGTGGGGCATCTGCGTGATACTTCTGGAGCAATTTCCAGCTCTTACAAAAAGAAGCGCGACCTCGTCGATCGGCCCGCGAGTCGATCGTCGCGTTCGTGAAGGAACCGGCAGGTGCCGGTCCTCCTCTCACCTCACGGTTAGGAGTCAACCATGCGTTTCATGATCATGCACAAGAACGATCCGAGCACCGAGGCGGGGAACCCGCCCCCGATGGAAATCCCGCAGGCTGTGGAGTGAAGCCGGCCCCTTCGATGCATAGATAAATTCTTGATATAGCGTCGTTTTTTCAGGAGGGCCGGATCGCATAGAAGAATGTTCTGTCAACCCAGGGCAGGTCCCAAAGGTGGGGCTTGACGTCTCCGAAATGTTTGGACTTCCTTCTATGGAACGTAGTGTCAAGACAGATCCCTCCCGATCGCCGACCGTGCTCGTCTTCCACGGAGGCGTCCGCCCCCAGTCGGCATGTGCGGCGTGGCTTGCCCGGGTGCAGAGGGCAGAGGCAGCACGGCTTGCCCGCCTCCCGGTCACCCACGCGTCTGCCGCTGGCCTCGGAGCCGCTGGCCAGCGCGGAGGACGGTCGCCCCTCAGAGCGGCGGCTTCTTGTTGACATCCCCGGCGACGTCGAAGCGCTCGTGTTCTCGCGCAAAAAGCGGGAACCATCCTTCTATCAGGACCTCTTTCGGCCATCGCTTCCATTCGGAACTCCGAGGGGGCATAGCCTTATCCTGGGACATCCAGAGACATGCTCCGGTGCCAGAAGTCCAATGGATGCTCACCCGCGAATCATGCCTGTCTCCGAGTACTGCGCCAACGTGAAGCCGATCTTCGGCCGGGGCGTGTCCGCACATGAGGCAGGCTATCAGCTTGGCTTGCGACGCTTCGTCGGGTCGTACTCACCCTTGCTCGTCCACATGGACAGAGCGATGGCAGCGACCTTGCGCGCTACGGTGAGCTTCGCCAGGTTGGGCTTCGTCCCCGCAGCGAGCTGTCGCTGATAGTCCTTGTGCAAGGGCTCGTCCTTGAGCAGGGTGATCACCGTGGTCGCTGCGCCCTTGAAGACGTTCTTGAGCACATGGTTGTGGTTGTCGTTGAGCCCTCGCGTCTGCTTCACCTCGGCCCGCTTCCAGCCGCCATCCTCGCGCGGCACCCAGTCCGACGACGAGCGCATGACGACCCCCAGGCCAGAGGACGACCAGAGCTGCCGCCGGGTCCGGAACCGCATGGGGGACACGACGACAGGGATGATCTGCGCGCTCCGAATCGGTCCGAGGCCAGGGCAGGTCTCCAGCACGCGGCTGATGGGGTGCCGGTGAGATTCTGCGACGAGCGCCTTCTCGGCCTGTCTGCGGATCGGTTCTACCGCGTCGTACTGCGCATACAGCATGCTGGCTGCGCCGCGCACGGCCTCGGGCAGCCGCCTCAAGGCCTCCTGCCGGCCGCTCTCGGAGTAGACGCTCCGGCGGCTCACGGCGATCCCGCGCGAGCGGTACAGGCTCTTGAGTCGGTTCTGGATACGCACCACGTCCCGAACGATCATCGTGTGCGTCCGACTGAGCTCGCGCAGCCTCTTGTACTGGCCCACGTCCTTGAAGACGCGCTGCTTGATAGCCCCCGTGCGCAGGTCGTCTGCGAGCTTGTACGCGTCTCGTGCGTCGTCCTTCTGGCCCCGGCTCTCGCCAATCGCTGTCACCACCACATCCTTCGCATGAGGCGAGAGGATCTCGTGGAGCCAAGCACTCTGGGTGCCCTCCTCCAGCACCACGTACTTGTCGCCAGCGATCGTCTTGAGCCGTTCCACAAGAGCTTGTCCGTTGGTCTCCACGACGTGCGTCCCCAGCCGCTTGCCGCTCTCGCTGAGCACGGCGAACGTCGTGCTCGTGGCATGCACGTCCAATCCGATGTATCTTTTCATCGGCGCTCTCCTTTCTGGGTCCTTCTGTGCCTAACCCAAGGTTCCCTTCAACGGAGGGAGAGCGCCATCCTGCCATCACCTGAGATTGCGCGGCCGACAGCTCCTTACGGCAGCCGACCTCGTGCTGCCCTCCCTCCTGCCCCGAGCTCGAGCCCCCAGCGGAGCGCCCCTCCACCGTCGCCCACGCTCGCGTGCAGGCACCGCGCGCAGCGCGGATCCAGGCCGCCGCAGGCGCCCGCGCAGCGGGGCGAAGCGCCTTTCGGCGCGCGAGCACGGTGCCACCCTCGCCAGGCGACGGCGGAGCGCAGCCGCCCCGCTTGCGTTCGGGAGCGGGCTCGTCGTCCGCCTTCGCGGGCTGTTGCGGCTTCGCAGGGCGCGGTCCGATGCGCTGGCGCGCCAACGTGGGCGGCTCGCAGATGCGAGCACCCCCGCGTACTTCACGGTGTGGAAGCGCGGGGGCGGGACGCTGGTCGCGAGCCGGCACAAGAGCGAGAGCGGATCCATAGAGGCCGCGACGGTCCCGTCGGCAAAGGCGCGCCTCCGCGACAGCCGCACCAAGCCGTCCTGTTGCAGCTCGACGCGCTCCTGCGCGATCGGGGGTCTCACGACGTAGCGCAAAAGCGCCTCCCTCGCCGCGGCATGGTGCGCACCGGCGCGTGTCGCCGCGTGCAAGGTGAAGCCATCCAGCGAGGCGCACAGCGGCTTGTCGTAGGCGAGCGCGCTCGGTGACAGTGGCGACAGCCCGCGGAGCCATTGCGGTCCGGCGGGCGGCTCTCGTCCAGACACGGCGGAGGCGCACAGCGCGGCCTCGGGCTCGTCGTCCTTGTCGATGCCATGCTCGAGATCGAAGAGCCCGCGCCGTCGCAGGTAGCGCATCATGCGCCGGACGGCGTCCTCGAGCTCGCTGTTGACACCGGCCGCGCGCCAGCTCTTGAGGGTCACGTGCGCGGATCAGCTCGCGGCCCTGGCGAACCCGGAGAGTCAAATCTTCATCATCGGCCACGCCGATCGGCGCGATACGATCGAGCGCAATCACGCCCTGTCCGAGCTGCGCGCGAAGAACGTGAAGACGGCGCTCGAGGACATCCTCGGCGGCGCGCTGAAGGTACCGCCTAGCCGCATCAGCGCGGTGGGCTTCGGCGAATGGATGGCGATAGCCAAGCTGCAGCCGGATCAGGTCAAGAACCGCGAAGACCGCCGGGTAGATCTGATGATCAACGGGGCGCTGGTGGCGACCTTCCACGACTGACGGGGGCGTGCTTCTATGGCTACGACTGGTGTCCTTCCCCGATGGGGCCGGATTACGACTTTGGCACGGGCGCCGCGCTGTTCACGGCCGGCGCGGGGGCACAGCGCCGCGCGCTGGTCGGCGCCGGGCAGAAGAACGGAATCTTCTGGACGCTCGACAGGGACGACGGGAGCCGCCGGGGCATACGCTCTTTGCGTTCGGCCTGCCGTGATCCGTCCGGACCCGGCCGACCCGACCCGGGTTGACCTGCCGACCGGGCCCGACCCGCTGACGTTACCGCGGGGTCGAACTACGGGCAGGCCGCAACCAGCAAAACCCCTGGAATCTTGCCTGCGCTGAAGCATAGGAAGACAGGCTATCGACCGAGGGGCTATCCGCGTGGACGGCATCGCGGTGCGGCCCCTCGCGTTCGTCGGCGACCGAAAGGAAGCATCCGATGTCAAAGGACTTGCTCAGCCTGCTCATTGTGGGCGCGGCCGTGGTGCTCGCGACCTCCCCGACGCTGGGGGCCGGGCCTTCGCCCGCCTCAAAGAACCATCCAGCCGACGGGACGACGGCGGCCTCCGCGACGCGCCGCGGCGGGAGTCCAGCGTCGTGCAGCGAGAAATCACGCCGGAACGGCGTGGTCGCCGTGAACGATCCGCTTGCTGCCGAGGTCGGCGCGAACATCCTCGAGCAGGGCGGCAATGCGATCGACGCCGCGGTCGCGATGGCTTTCGCGATGAACGTCGTGGAGCCGCTCGCGTCGGGGATCGGCGGTGGCGGCTTCATGGTGGTGCACCTCGCGCAGAGCGGCGAGACCCGCGCGCTCGACTTCCGAGAGAAGGCGCCCGCGGCGTCCGAGGCGGACATGCTCGCTGGAAGGCCATTCAGCGAGGTCGCGACCAGCGGTGTCTCCGTGGGGGTGCCCGGCGCGGTCCTCGGGCTCGCCACGGCCCTGGAGACATGGGGGACATTCACCCTCGCAGAGACCCTCGATCCGGCCATCCAGCTCGCGGAGATCGGGGTCCCCGTGAGCGCCTTCGTCGCCGAGAACGCCGGGAGCTCGCGGACAGCGCTCCAGCCGGAGACGAGCGCGATTTTCAGGCGCCCTGACGGCACGCCGCTCGAGGCCGGGGACATCCTCGTCCAGCCTGATCTCGCCCGAACGTTCGAGCTGATCGCGCAGCAGGGGCCCTCCGTCTTCTATGAGGGCGAAATCGCCGAGGCCATCGTCGATGCCCAGCGCCGCGCGCGGTACGGCGGCGGGGAAGGCCGGATGACCCTCGACGACCTCGCGCTCTACGACGTCGTGCTCCGGTCGCCCGTCATCGACGATTACCGAGGCTTCACCGTCGCCTCCATGCCCTCGCCGTCCTCGGGCGGGCTCACGATGATCCAGATCTTGAAGATGCTCGAGCGGTTCCCCGCCGGCGACGAGAGCCGCGGGTTCGGCTTCGGCGAGACAAGGATGCTGCACGTGATGATCGAGGGCATGCGCCTCGCGTTCGCGGATCGGGCGGTATGGATGGGAGACGACGACTTCGTGCCCGTCCCGGCGGCGGGCCTCCTCGCCGATCCCTACGTGGCCACGCGGAGCGCGATGATCTCGGAGACGACCCGGATGGCCACGCCGGCGGCGGGTGATCCTCTTCCGTTCGACGGCCCCATCCCCGCATCGCCGCTCGCGTCGGACGACCAGGAAGAGGGATCAACGACCCACTTCAGCGTGGTCGACGCCTGGGGGAACGTGGTCTCGTGCACCGTGACGATCGAGCAGCTCTGGGGAACGGGCATCACCGTTCCTGGATACGGCTTCCTGCTCAACAACGAGCTCACCGACTTCAATCGCCAGCCCGCCCCTGCTCCGGGCACGAACAACGTCGCGCCGTTCAAGCGACCGAGGAGCAGCATCGCGCCGACCCTCCTCTTCAAGCGGGGTGAGCCCTTCGCGGCGCTCGGCTCTCCCGGCGGCGCCACGATCATCAACTCCGTCCTTCAGGTGACCATGAACCTCCTGGATCACGGGATGACCCTCCAGCAGGCCGTCGAGGCCCCGCGGATCTCCATCACGTCTCCGTCGGGAGAGGTCACTGTCGAGCCCGGATTCGAGCAGACCTCCCTCGACGGGCTCGCGGCCCTCGGTCACCCCCTCACCGAGGGTGAAATCGGCGCCGTGAACGCCGTGCTCATCGATCTCCGGAATGGAAAGCGGTACGGGGCGGGCGATCCGCGGCGCGGCGGCGCGGTCGGCGAGGCGTGCCGGCGGCGGCGCGGACGGGACTGCGTCGCTGTCCACGAGTGATCGGGCGGCGGCGCAGCTGCCCGAGCGCAGCTGGAGCGAGCGCCTGGGTCGCGCCGGAACGGCCGCTCGGATCACGCCGGAACGCAGCGACGGCGCGACGTGCGTCACGCGACGTGCGCCATCGGATGTCTCATTCCACGGTGACGGCCCAGTCCGGCGTGACGTGGACCGGAGCGTAGCGACGAGCGCGGTCAGGTCTTCGTCTCGGTCACCTCGGGAGCCACCGCCTTCTTCCGCATCGACCCGCCGCGGAGCGTCACCACGTGCGCGTTGTGGACGATGCGGTCACAGATTGCGTCGGCGATACTCGCCTCTCCGATGGCTTGATGCCAACTTTTCGTCGGGATCTGCGAGGTGATCACGGTTGACGACATGTCGTATCTGTCCTCGAGGACCTCGAGCAAATCGCGTCTCTCGACATCGGTCATGGGCGCGAGCAGGAAGTCGTCGAGGACCAGCGGCCTCGGCTGCAAGCAGACCATCATCATGCTCGAGCTCTTCGACCGCGAGGGCGTAGCGCGCCGCGTGGGCAGCGCGCCGCGTGGGCGACGACCGCGTCCCGGGCCGCTCATAACCGACCCCCGCGCACATCTCCAGCAATCACCACGGAAACTTCCGCCGTTGCCGGCGGGGCTGAATCGAACCCAGGTTACTACCTCCCCGGCTGTTTGCTCGGGGCGTCGGGAGGTGAGGGAGCCCGCACCGGTGGTCGCGCACCCGAGAGATCCGAGAGATATCGAGCTCTGATACGTCTTTGGCGGCTCGGCTGCGCCAAGCTGGGGCCGACGGCGGCCCTCCGATAACCGCGTCGCCGGCCCTCGTCGCCGTTGACCGTTCCGTAGGCAGTGCACCGCACTCCGATCGCGCTCCGCGGCCGGCTCCTCAGCGCTCCGCCTCGTGACCGTCTCTACGACGTGGGGTCGCAGCAGGCTCCGTGGAACACACGCATCCAGTACGTGCCCTCGGGAAACCGGGCGGACCGATCTCCGCTCTTCCAGCGGCTCAGCGCGCTCCGGTACATGCTCCGAAAGGCGCGGAGCCTCTCGATGGCTGCCTCGCGGTCGTGGCGATCCCTCGCCGCGAGAGTTGGCCGGCGACGGCGGAGCGGCTCCGCCGTCACCGCCGTCCGCCAAGGTGACATCGTCCGCGCCCCGTCGGCGCCGAGGAACGTGCGACCGCTGTCGCGCACCTTCGATCGCGCCTGCCGAACGTTGCGCGCGACGAGCACACGAAGGCGCCGCTCGATGGTCTCCGCATCGAGATCGCGGAGGACCGGCGGCATGGTACAGTCGATGCGCGCCCGCTCGGGCAGCCTGTCGCCGTGCCCGCAAAAGTAGACCTCGGGCATCGTCGCTACGTGGTGCTCGCCGAGCCTCGTGGTGATCACGCCCGGCCACTCTTCGGGGGACCGCACGAGGCCCGCGGCGGTGGGGTTGGTGATGACGTACGCAATCTTGTCAAGCACGTCCTCGGCGCTCTCGAGCGCCACCACGCTCGCGTGCTCCGCCGACCAGAAGTTCTCCGTGCGACCAAGAGAGGCATTCATGCAGCTCGCGACGAGGCGATGGAGGAGCTGCAGGAACTGCGGCAGGCGGGCCTCTGGATCGGTCAGCACGGCGTGCCAGTGGTTGGACATGACAACGAAGGCGTGGAGCTCGATCCCGGTGCGTTCGGCGGCCACTGCGAGGCAGTAGAGGAACACCTGGTTCGTCTCCACGGAGGGCCGCAGCATCATCTGCCGCTGGGTGCAGCGCCTCGTCACCAGGTAAGTGGCGCCGGCAATGAGTCTCCGCGGAGCGGACATGCGGCTCCCGTCGGCACAAGCCGTGCCTACCATACGATCTCGGAATAGGCGGGCAGAGCTGTGATCCACAGGCGTCCAGGGGGTGGCGGCGCCATGGCGGACGTGGCGCCGCCATCCCCGACATCGGACCCAGGTTATATCGACGACCGGGACCGGGACAATCGGCGACCGGAGCCGCGCATCCACGACCGGAGCCGCCCGGAGGCCAAGCCCTTAATCGTTCGCGCGCGGATCACCGTCCGCCTCATTGCGCGCGAGCCACCGGCGGAGCTGGTTCCTGTGCACCCCGAGCGCCCGCGCTGCGCGCGTCACGTTCCCCTCCTCGCGACGCAGCGCCTGTTCGATGATCTCGTCGGCCGGGAGCTGCGCCGGGCGTCGCGCCGTCGAGGCTTTGCCTGCCCACTTCTGCGAGGCCTGCGCGGGGGCAGGAATGCGTGCGGCTGCGGCTGCGGCTGCGGGTTCGGATGCAGTCGCAGCCGCGCGCGGGGGCTCAAGCGCCGGCGCGGTCGCGAAAGCGCCCTCTGGCGCGGTCGCGAACGGCTGCCCCGCCCCCGGCGCCAGGTGCCGCGCCTGCACCCACGAGCTCCCCGCGCTTCGCGCTTCCTGCGCCGCGGTCTGGATCTCCGCGCAGAGCTCCCGCACATTGCCGGGCCATGCCCGCGCGAGGCACGCCTCGACCAGGGATGCGTGCGCTCGCAGCGGCGCGCCCCCCTCGGCGTACACCCCGTCCGCCTCCGCCCCCTTGATCGCCGCGTCGATGAGCCAGGGGCCGACTGCGAGCGACGCGTGCGCTCCTGCACAGCAGGAGGATGGGAGGTCGGCTCCGCTGGATCTGGCAAGGAGCTCGGACGTCGGCCGGGAGCGAGCGTGGGGCGAGAGAGGGCCCCCCGCCGGAACGACACCCCGCTTCGCGAGGGACCGGCGGCGAGCCCTTCCCGTGCGAGCGGTTTCTGCTAGGCTTGTGTTGTATGTCGATGGTCGACACCTCGCCGCAAGCGGACGCACGCTACCACGAGCTGCTCCGGCGCATGCCTCCGGAAAAGCGGCTCGAGGCTGCGATGCGGCTGAGCCAGGCGGTCCGTGAGCTCGCCCTCGCGAGCATCCGTGCTCGCCACCCAGGGGCGGACGACCAGGAGCTTCGCGTCCGCCTTGCGGTGAGGCTGTACGGGCACGGCTGCGCGCGCCGGCTGTTCGGTCACGTGCCGGTCGACGCCACGTGACGTCATGAGCAGCTCGACGGATGTCGTCTCCGCGCTCGACGTGGCGTTGCGCGTGGCCGCCGCGCTCGAGAGCCTTGGCTGCGAGTACTTTATCGGCGGCAGCCTCGCGAGCTCCCTCCAGGGTGAGCCGCGCGCGACGAACGATATCGATCTGGTCGTCGCGATGATGCCCCGTCATGTGCGCGCGTTCGCGGAGCTGCTCGGCCCGGACTTCGAGGTGGATCAAGAGGTGCTTCGCGACGCCCTGACCCGCGGAAGCTGCGCGAACATCTTTTCGAAAACGGCTACCTGAACGATGGGCTCGATCACGCGACGCACATGGCGTTCCAAAGCCTGTCGTTCACAGAGAGCGCGAAGCGAAATCACATCATACGTCTCCTTGGCCAGTTTCTCACAGGGTGCCACGTCAATCTGAGCATCAGCCACAAGGGTCGCGTGCGGCTGTCCGAACTCGAACAGCAGCTAAGAACAGGTCGTGACCGAGACGATACGGGCCTGCTCTGGGCAAAGCGTCACCTTGAGACCGACCTCGCCATCGAACTCCTGTCCGCGGGCAACGAGGCACCACTGTCGGTCGCCTTCCTCGACATGAACGGGCTGAAGGCGATCAACGATACATACGGGCACGCGGCGGGCGACGAGGCGATCCGGGCGTTCTTCCAGGCCGTGACGTCAACGCTCGGGCAGCACGGCGAGGTGTATCGCAACGGCGGCGACGAGGTCGTCGTCACCCTGCCAAGGACCACCGACGAGCGAGCTGGCAAGCTCCTCGACGGGCTCGTTCGGCAGCTCGGCAAAGAGGTGCTGCGGCTCGGAGCAACGGTTACGGAGACGCTCCTGCGTCGTGTGGGAGCGTGTCCACCACGAACCCAGTTGAGGATGCCAAGGCGTTCCTCGAACGGGCGGACGAGGTGCAGTACCGCGCCATGAAGAAGTCGAAAGAACACACGCCGCGGGTGAGTGCCATAGCCGTCGGCCAGGGTGAGGTGATCACCTATGCGCCCGCGGCTTGACGTGTGCAGTGCCAGCGGATGGGGGCGAAGCGCTTGGCGCGAAGTGGTCGCAGTTGGATCGGGGTGGTCGCGTTTCAGGCAAACGCGACCACTACCTCTCGACACCCTCCGGGTTGAAATTCAATTCTCCCCGGAGGCTCAGCTCGGGCTCTGCGACGCGATGAGCGATCGCAGCCAGTCGTCCGAGGCCTTGCGGTACTCGGGGACGCGGCTCCGCTCGGCCACGGCGAGCGCCTCCTTCAGCCGAGGCGCGTCGAGGTCGTGGATGTAGGCGGGGGTCCCCGGCTGCTGGCGCCACGAGTCCTCGAGGCCGCCCGCGTCGACCGGATCGAAGCCGAGCTCGTCGACGAGGCGCATGACCTTCGCCCGCGCTTCCGGCGGATCCCCCGCGATCGGGAGGGCGACGCGCCCCGGCGTGCCCTTCGGCTTGCCCTTCGCGAGCAGGCTCTCGAAGTAGATGTTGTTGAACGCCTTGACCACCGGCCGCCCGATCTGCTCGGCGACCCACGCGCTCTCGACCTGCCCCGCCTCGATGGCCGGGATGCTGCCGTCGCGGACCGGGTAGTAGTTGTTGGTGTCGATCACGACCACGTCGGCGGGCACGCCGGCGAAGAGATCCTTCGGCAGGTCCACGACCGCGCGCTGGGGGATCGTGACGACCACGATCTCGCCGGCGCGCGCGGCCTCCGCGGCCGTGACGGGGGTGGCCCCGGTCTCGGCGGCGAGCTCGCGGAGCGTTTCCGGCCCGCGCGAGTTCGCGATCACGATCTGGTGACCGACCTTCCCCAACAGCTTCGCCAGCGACCCGCCGATCAAGCCGGCGCCGATGATTCCGATCTTCATTCGTCACTCCTTCGAGCCGAGCCGCCCGCGATCGAGCGCGGATGCCGGCGGTCCAGGTGCGTCGTCTGACGCAGACGGGCGATCGCTCGCGCCGTTCACGTCGGAGACGGGCTGTACCACGACGGGCCGCCCTTGGCCCGCGCAGGAGGCTGCCCCCAGGACGACTAGTCCCAGCTCACGCCGGACGCGCGCATCACCTGGGCGAGCGCGAGCACCGTACAGGCGTACGTCCGCTGGGAAGACGTGGATCCGCACTACCGCATGCCCCCTTGCTGCGCCAGCAGCGGGCGCTTGCTGCGCGTGTGCTGCTGGCGCAGCAGGCGGCGGGCGACGAGGCGGTCGCCATGGGCCTGCTCCGGCTCGGGAGCGTGATTTGCAGGGCGCCCGCGCGGCAGCACCACCCGATTCGGCACAGCGGACGAACGCGCCGATCGACCGGCCGCTCGCCTCGGTTCGCGTGATGACATCTTCGCCGCCTCTCCCCCAGCGTTATCTTCTCGGCTTCATGGTGCTCGGCCTGCTCGCGGGCACGAGCAACGGCGTGGCCAAGGTGGTCCTGCCGCTGTATGCCGCCTCGCTCCACGCCTCCCCCTGGCAGATCGGCCTGGTCGGCGGCCTGCAGTTCACCGGCATGCTGCTGCTCTCGATGCCGGTCGGAGGCTTGATCGACCGCCACGGCAGCCGGCCGCTGTTCCGCTTCGGCGGCCTCGCGGGCGCGGCGCTGTACCTGCTCGGCTTCACCCAGATGGATCGGCCCTGGCAGCTCATCGCGGGCGTGCTCCTCTTCGGGCTGCTCAACCCGTTTCGCATGGTCGCGACCCAGACCGAGTTTCTTCACCTGCTTCCTCGCATCGGCCCGCGCAAGGCAGGCTGGCAGCGCGCGTCCCACTCGCTCGGCATGTTCTTCGTGGGCCCGATGCTCGGCGCGCAGCTCCTGAGCCTGCTCGGCTACACCGGCGTGTTCGTGGTGACCGGACTCGGGCTGCTGGCGACGGTCTTCGTCGGCGATCGCGTGCTCTCCGGGGCTCCCCCCGGCCGCGGACGCTCGGCCACGCCGCTCGTCGAGCGCCTGCGCGGACAGGTCGGAATCATCCTGTCTCGCCGCGAGCTGCGCCAGAGCATGCTCATCGAGCTGTGTGGTCAGATGGCGATGTCCTACTTCGCCGTGTTCGTGGTGTTGATCGGGATTCGCGAGTTTCACCTCTCGGTGCCACAAGCCGCGAGCCTGGTGACCATCCAGGGCGCCGTGTTCGTGCTGACCTTGCTCCTCGCCGGGGGCGCCCTGTCGCCGCTGCGCGACGCTGCCCGCTACGCGATCGCCTTTTCGCTGCTGCTCGCGACCGAGCTCCTGCTCGCTTTCCCCCTCGGCGTCGCGTCGCTGTGGATCGGGGCGGTCTTGCTCGGGCTCGGGCTGGGCGTGCAGCACCTCACGAGCGTCAATCGCTTCGCGGCGCTCACCGCCGAGCTCGGCCGCGGCCGGGTGGGCGGTCTGTTCTCGCTCTCGGGACCGGCCGGGAGCCTGATCGGCGCGGTGGCGGGCGGCTCGCTCGGGCAGCGCTTCGGCCTGCTCAGCGGCTTTCGCGTGCTCGCGGCGCTCTATGCGGTGCTGATGGTGTGGCAGGGGCGCGGCGTGCTGACCGAGAACGACCAGCCCGTCGCGCTCGCCGAGGGCGAGTCGGAGTGACCGCAGCAGCTAAGCCAGCTGACGCAAGAACGACAGGACCACCTCTCCCAGGCGCTCGGGTTGTTGAAATGGAAGGCCGTGGCCGGCGTCCTGTACCTGTTCGATTCGTACGCGTGGGTTGAGACTCCGCAGTTCCGTTGCCATCTCGAGCGTGACGACGGGGCTGCTGTCACCGATGACGAGCAGGCTCGGGACGTCAATCGCGCTCACCACGTCGCGATACTCGGGGTTGGGCGGCGTGAGGACGTCGAACGCGCCCATGCGGGTCTTCAGTCTCGCCTCGGCTTGCAGCTCGACGATCTCGGGCGAGCGACTCGGGTGTCGGGCTCGGGCCTGCGCAACGAGGTCAGACTTCTGTAAGCCGAGGGCCTGGCGGTGTTGATCGGCGACGTCGCTGTCGCGCACCTCGCGTTGGCGCTCGGGGCTCAAGAACGTCGGGTCGACCAGGATGAGGCCGCGGATGACCCCCGCCCCTCGACTCGCTACCACCGCGGCGGTCATGCCGCCCATCGAGTGGCCAAGCAGAACCGGACGAGAGAGCTCCAGGCCGCGGATGAGGCCCACGACGTCGCTCGCGTGATCGTCGTACCGGTATCCGTGGTGCGGCGCGCTCGAACCGCCGTGCCCTCTGGCGTCGGGCATGACGACGTCGAATTCACCTTCGAGCGCCCGCGCCAAGGGAGTCCAGCAGGCGCCGCTCCCCATCAATCCATGGAGCAGAACGACGGGATACTTGGCGCCTCCAGTTCGGAGGTAGTGGATGTTGATGCCGTTCGTTTCGCAGACTGCACTGATCCAGGTCGTCATGGAACTGTCCCTGCCTGCCGCAGCTTCGCAAGTGTGATGAAGTGGTTCAGGTCTAAGTACGCGGAAATATCGGCCTCAATGCTCCCCGCGGTCCGCTCGGCGCGTCAAGTGGTTGTTCAAACCTCTCGCCACGGGCTGGAGCCGAACTCGCGCCGAGTACCCAGCCGTCGTCAACACGCACACGAGCGTGGGACGGATGTATACGCGGCCTGACGTCCTGCCGGTCTGCCGCGGCGCGCAGCACCGCCGGCAGAAGCGGCTTGTTGGGCGGGAGACAGAGAAAGAGAGAGTACACAGGGAGGCGGGGAGGCGGGGAGGCGAGAGAGAGTACAGACAAGGGTGGGAGGCGAGAGATGGGGACCATCGTTCGAGCTCGCTCGGGGCCGGCTGCCTCCAGGTCGCTCGTTTTGTAGGGCGGGTGCCGGGGACGTCAATTCTGCGCAACTGGGTCTGGTCCCGCGTCGACATAGGGGTATGAACACAGAGTTGGCACCACCAGCCGCCCCGCATCGACGCAACCCGAAACAGCCGGCGCTGAGACTGCTGGTTCGAACGACTGATCCCGGCTCTCGCCTCCCCGCCTCCCTGTGAATCTCTCCCTCTCCATCTTCCTCTCCGCCCAACGACGCGTTGCGAGGCGCGCACGGAGGTCGGCCTCGACCTGTTCCCAGGACCGGCCAGCATCCGGTGCGGCCTCGTACTCGGCGATCCGGCGATCGAGCTCGGCCTTGTGCCACTCGGGTACCGGCACCTCGTCCTCCCTCGCCGCGATCCGCTCCCAGAGCGCCTGGACGTACTCGATCTGCTCGTGCACGGTGAGATCGTCGAAGCCGGGCGGCGGGCCCTGGATGGCTCGTGCCATGAGCCGCAAGATACCACGAGGCACCGCGACGGCGCAGCACACGGCCCTCGCGGTCGAGAACGAGCGGCGCCGACGGCGAACCACGCACTGCCGCGCCGTCCGGCCGAGCCGGGGGCCGCGGTGACCGCAAGCGGCGCCTGCGACCACAGCGACGCTCTCGATCGGCGGCACCGGCTCGTGGGGATCTCGCCGTGGGGATCTCGCGTCGGAGCGCGGCGGCGCTCGACAGCGCCGCGGGATTCAATGTCTCGGCGACAAGAGGCCCGGCACAGCCTGGCACAGTGTCGCGCTATCTGGCTCTCGCGCCGGGGCGTTTCCGCACAGGAGGCAGGGTCTCAGCCTGGCTCGAGCGCGGGACGCCGCGGTCGCGGGGCGCCCCTGCGATCAAGCCCCTGGCCGCGCCGGCGGGGGCGTCTCCCACGGGTGCTCCGGGTAGAACTCCCGCATCATCCGCGCTGTGTACGCGACGAGGTTCGCGAAGCCCTCGGCCCTGCGCCGCAGCGGCGAGTCGAAGAAAGGCGTGAGGAGGCCGGCCAGCATCGCGAACGCCGTCGCGTCGACGCCCGCGGGGCGCGCGCCGAAGAGGTACGGCCTGTCCCCGAGCAGCACGGAGAGCGCGGCCAGCGAGCGCGCGCCGAGCTCGACGACCTCCTCGTCCGAGTGCCGCGCGATGCCGATCGCGCGGAAGTTGTCGCGGACGCGCGCGAGGAGCTCCTCGCGCAGCTTCGGGCGCAGCTCCTCCGGCGCGCCGTCGACGAAGTGCGCCGGGCCCTTCGCGAAGTTCTCCGGAATGAGCCAGCGCGCGTGGCCCGTGGTCGCGGCGAAATGGTTCTCGAGCATGCGCTCGATGGCCCACGCCTCGGCGCGCTGGCGCGCGTCGAGGCCCGCGTCGAGATCCTTGCCGTGCTTCTTCTCGAGGTGCTCGCGGATGAAGTGCGAGTCGGCGATACGCGCGCCGTCTTCGTCGATGAAGGGGACCTGCCCCTTCGGGGACTGGTCGAGCCGACCGCGCTCCTTCCGGTAGGGCAGGCCCAGCAGCTTGAGCTGGACCTCGGTCTTCGTCACATAGGGGCTGGCTTCCGGCAAACCGAACATCGGGCCGAGGCAGTGGAGGGTGATCATGCGCGTTCTCCGTGGGTCCGGGTCCGTCGTGGACCGCGCTTGATGTAGCCCCGCCCTGCTGACAGCATGGTGTCAGCATCCCCGTGCGACGCGCCGATCGCCTGTTCCAGATCCTTCAGATCCTGCGGCGCCAGCGGGCGCCGATCACCGCGGCGGCGCTCGCCGAGGAGCTCGAGACCTCGACGCGCACGGTGTACCGCGACATCGCCGACCTCCTGGCCCAGCGCGTCCCCATCCGCGGCGAGGCCGGCACCGGCTATGTGCTCGAGCGCGGCTTCGACATGCCGCCGCTGATGCTCACGCCCGACGAGATCGAGGTAGCGGTCCTCGGCGCGCAGTGGGTCGCCCAGCGCGGGGACGTCGCCCTGCGGAAGGCGGCGCAGGACCTCATCGCGAAGATCGCCGCCACGGTCCCCGAGCGGCTGCGCCACGCAGTGCTCGAGCCGGCGACGGTCACGCCGCCCATGGTGCCCCAGGCCCCCGACGCGCTCGACATGGCCGAGGTGCGCGCGGCGATCCGCGCCGGCACGAAGATCGCGCTGCGCTACCGCGACGAGGCGGGGCGCGAGAGCGAGCGCGTCGTGTGGCCCGTCATCGTGGGGTATCTCGAGGCGACGCGCTTCCTCGTGGCGTGGTGCGAGCTCCGCGAGGACTTCCGCTCCTTCCGCACGGACCGCGTGGTCACCGCCGCGTTCCTGAAGGAGCGCTACGGCGAGAAGCCGAGCGCCCTCCGCGCGCGGTGGCGCAAGACCCTGCCCCCGCGCGTCGCGCCGCCCGCGAGCGCGGCGCCGGCCAGGGATCATCAGGCCGATTGAGTTGCAGGGCCCGCGCCGTCGATGCCCTCGGCGGTGGACAGTCGCCGCCGTCACCTCCTATCCTCCGCGCGGTGGCCGGTAGCCGCGTGGTCGCACGCGCGCCCGTGCTCTCCCGAGCCCGCTCGTCTCCGCGACGAGCACAGAGACGCGATGGCTCACGGTTCACGGCAGCCGCGCCCTCCTTGACCATTCACCCGAACGGAGAGACAGATGATTGGATATGTCACCCTCGGCACGAGCGATCTGGCGCGCGCCGCCCGCTTTTACGACGCCTTGCTGGGCGAGATCGGCGCGACGCGGCTCATGGATTTCGAGCGGATGATCCTCTGGACGGTGAGCCCGAACAGGCCCGCGCTCGGGGTCGTGCTGCCCTTCGATGGCCAGCCGCCCACGGTCGGCAACGGCGTGATGGTCGCGCTCGTCGTCGATAGCCCGGCCAAGGTGGACGCGCTCCACAAGAAGGCCCTGGAGCTGGGCGCCAAGGACGAGGGCGCGCCGGGGCCGCGCGGACAGGGGTTCTACGGGGGATACTTCCGCGACCTGGACGGCAACAAGCTCAACTTCTTCACCATGGCGGGCTGAGCGGCGCCCGCCGGCACCTCACCCGCCGTCGTCCCCTCGAGCCGGCGCTCGTCCCCCCTCGCGTCTCGATCCCACGGCCCGCACACACGCTGTCTACGCTTCACGTCGCCGGTCACCCGACGCCGCGCAAGACGCACTTCCCGCAGGTGGTCCATTTTTGCCGGACGGGATTTCCACCCGCTGGACTTCCCTCTTCACGCGCGCCACGTCCCGCGTGCCGCGGCGTTGAACCCTGCTATGGGATTGAAGGCGCGCTTGTGTGGCAGTAGGGCAGCCGCCGGCAGCCAGATGACCGCGCGAGCGGCTTCCGCTCAGCCCCAGACCGAAGCGACTCATGCCTCAACAACCCAAGCTCGGCGGGGGCCTCGCAGCCGTCCTCCTGCTCCTCGGCGCCTGCCGATCGACGCCGGATGCACCGCCGCCGCCGCCTCCGACCGAGGTCTCCGTCATCGAGGTCAAGCCCGAGCCCGTCACGATCCGCGATGAGCTCCCCGGCCGCGTGGAGCCCTTCCGCATGGCGCAGGTGCGCGCGCGCGTGCCCGGCGTCGTGCTCAAGCGCACCTTCCAGCAAGGCAGCGAGGTCAAGCAAGGCCAGACGCTCTTCCAGATCGACCCGGGGCCGTTCAAGGCCGCCGCCGAGAGCGCCCGCGCCGCGATCGCGAAGGGGCAGGCGAGCCTCGCCCAGGCGGAGGCCCAGGCCAGGCGCGCCAGCGCGCTCGTCGAGGAGGGGCTCATGACGCGCGAGCAGTACGACAACGCCATCGCGGCGCAGGCCGTGGCGCGCGCCGATCTCGCGCAGGCGCGCGCGGCGCAGGCGCAGGCGCTCCTCAACCTCGGCTACGCCACCGTGACCGCGCCGATAAGCGGCCGGATCGGCGGCGAGCTCGTCACCGAAGGCGCGCTCGTCGGCCAGAGCGAGGCCACACCGCTCGCCGTGATCCAGCAGATCGACACCGTCTACGTCGACATCAAGCAGCCCGTCTCGCAGCTCACGCGCCTGCGGCGCGCGGCCACGGGCGGCTCCGGAAAGGAGGGCGGCTCCGGTGAGGCGCCGGTGACGCTCGTGCTCGACGACGGGACCGAGTACCCCGAGCAGGGCGCGCTCCTCTTCTCCGACATAAGCGTGGATCCAGGCACCGGCGAGGTAACGCTCCGCGCCGCCTTCCCCAACCCCGACCGCCTGCTCCTGCCCGGCATGTTCGCGCGCGTGAAGCTCGCGCGGCGCGTCGATCCGGCGGCGCTCATGGTGCCGCAGCAAGCGGTAGGGCGCGACACAGGCGGCAAGGCGACGGTCGTCGTCGTCCAGGCGGACGGCAAGGCGGCCGTGCGGCCGATCCAGACGGGCGGCATCGACCGCGACCGCTACATCGTCACCGAGGGCCTCGCGCCCGGCGACCGGGTCGTCGTCGAAGGCCAGCAGAAGATCGCGCCCGGCGCGGAGGTCCGCGCCGTCTCCTGGACGACCCCCGGGGCCGCGGCCTCGGCCGCGCCCTGACCCGATCCGAGGCGAGCATGCCGCGCTTCTTCATCGACAGGCCCATCTTCGCGATCGTCATCGCGATGTTCATCGCGATCATCGGCGCGATGGCGCTCCCGCGCCTGCCCGTCGCGCAGTACCCCTCGGTGGCGCCGCCCACCGTCTCGATCTACGCGAGCTACCCCGGCGCGACCCCGCAGACGCTCGACCAGAGCGTCGTCAGCCTGATCGAGCGCGAGCTGAGCAGCGTCAAGCGGCTGCTCTACTTCCAGTCGTCGAGCGACGCCTCCGGGGGCGCCCAGATCACCGCGACCTTCCAGCCCGGCACCGACCCCGACCTGGCGCAGGTCGACGTGCAGAACCGCCTCAAGGCGGTCGAGCCGCGCCTGCCGCCGGCCGTCCGGCAGTACGGGCTCTTCGTCGAGGCCTCGACGTCGAGCTTCCTGATGATCGTCAGCCTTTCATCGCGCGACGGCAGCGTGGACCCTACCGCGCTCGGCGACCTCCTCGCCCGCAGCGTCATCGACGAGATCAAGCGCGTCCCCGGCGTCGGCCGCGTGCAGCTCTGGGCCAGCGAGCGCGCGATGCGGATCTGGATCGACCCGGCGAAGCTCGCGGCCCTCTCGCTCTCGCCCGCCGACGTGTCCAGCGCGATCGCCGCGCAGAACATCCAGTTCGCCTCGGGCCGCGTGGGGGACGTGCCGAGCCCGCCGACGCAGCAGATCAGCGCGACGCTCATCGCCGAGGGCCAGCTCACGACGCCCGAGGAGTTCGGGGAGATCGTCCTGCGCGCGCGGCCAGACGGGTCCCGCGTGCTGCTCCGCGACGTCGCCAGGATCGAGATCGCCGCGCAGAACATGGCGTCGACGTCGCGGAGCAACGGCAAGCCGGACGCGGCCATCGGCATCCAGCTCGCGAACGGCGCCAACGCGATGAAGACCTCCGACCTCGTGCGCGCCCGCATGGAGGAGCTCTCGCGCGGCCTGCCGCCCAACGTGACCTACAGCGTCCCGTTCGACACGGCGCCGTTCGTCCGGGTGTCGGTCCACAAGGTGATCGAGACGCTGGCCGAGGCGATGGTGCTCGTGTTCGTGGTGATGTTCCTGTTCCTGCAGAACATCCGCTACACGCTCATCCCGGCGATCGTCGTGCCGATCGCGCTGCTCGGCACCTGCGCGGTGATGCTCTTCGCCGGCTCCTCGATCAACATGCTGAGCCTGTTCGGGATGGTGCTCGCGATCGGCATCATCGTCGACGACGCGATCGTTGTCGTCGAGAACGTGGAGCGGCTCATGGCCGAGGAGGGCCTGTCGCCGCGCGACGCGACGATCAAGGCCATGAGCGAGATCTCCGGCGCTGTCGTCGGCATCACGCTCGTCCTCTCGGCGGTGTTCCTCCCGATGGCGTTCGCGTCGGGCTCCACGGGCGCGATTTACCGGCAGTTCTCGCTCTCGATGGCGGTCTCGATCCTCTTCTCGGCCTTCCTGGCGCTGACGCTGACGCCGGCGCTCTGCGTGAAGCTCCTCAAGCCGATCCCGGCCGGCCACGGCAAGCGCCGCGGGGTGTTCGGGTGGTTCAACGCGGGCTTCGAGCGGCTCACGGGCGGGTACAAGGTGTGGGTCGCGGGCTCGCTCGACAGGCGTTTCCGGATGCTCCTCGCTTTCGTGCTCATCACGGCGACGCTCGGCCTGCTTTACGTGCGGCTGCCGACGTCTTTCTTGCCCGAGGAGGATCAGGGCGTGGTCATGGTCGACGTCCAGCTCCCGCCCGAGGCCACCATCCACCGCACGCTCAAGGCCGTGAAGGCGATCGAGGAGCACTTCGAGGGCCGCCCCGGCGTTCGCTTCGTCTCCGCCTACCCGGGCTTCGGGTTCTCGGGGTCGGGGCAGAACGTGGCGCTCATCTTCATGATGATGAAGGACTGGGACGAGCGCCCCGCCGGCGCGACGGCGCAGGGCGAGGCGGCGCTGGCGAACGAGAAGCTCGGCGCCGTGCGCGACGGGGCGATCTTCAGCCTCGTGCCGCCGCCGATCATGGAGCTCAGCGTGACCTCGGGCTTCAGCCTGAAGCTGCAGGACCGCGGCGGCCGCGGCAACGCCGCGCTCGTGGCCGCGCAGCAGCGGCTCATCGAGCTCACGTCGGGCAACCCGCTCTTCGAGCAGGTGCGCGCCGACGCGCAGAGCGACGCCGCGCAGATCCGCCTCCGGATCGACCGCCAGAAGGCGAACGCGCTCGGCGTGCGGTTCGAGAGCGTCGCCGCCGTGCTGTCGACGACGCTGGGCTCGTCCTACGTGAACGACTTCCCGAACCAGGGCCGGCTCCAGCAGGTCATCGTCCAGGCCGAGGCCGCGAGCCGGATGCAGGTGGAGGATCTGCTCTCGCTCTTCGTGCCCAACGGCGCGGGGCAGATGGTGCCGCTCGCCGCGTTCGCCACGGCGCAGTGGGAGCGCGGCCCGCTCCAGCTCGCGCGCTTCAACGGCTACCCTGCCGCCGGGATCAGCGGGCAGCCGGCGCCGGGGCGCAGCACCGGCGAGGCGATGGCCGAGATCGAGCGGCTCTCGGCGCAGCTCCCGCCCGGCTTCGGGGTGGAGTGGACAGGCCAGTCGTACCAGGAGCGGCTGTCGGGCGCCGAGGCGCCGGTGCTGCTCGCGCTGTCGCTGGTGGTGGTGTTCCTGGTGCTCGCGGCCCTCTACGAGAGCTGGTCCATCCCGCTCGCGGTGATCCTTGTCGTGCCGCTCGGCGTGGTGGGCGCGGTGCTGGCGATGACGGTGCGCGGGCTGCCGAACGACGTGTTCTTCAAGGTCGGCCTGATCACGATCATGGGGCTCTCGGCGAAGAACGCGATCTTGATCATCGAGTTCGCGAAGAGCCTCCGCGAGCAGGGCAAGAGCGCTCGCGACGCGGCGATCGAGGCGGCGCGCCTGCGCTTCCGGCCGATCTTGATGACGTCGCTCGCGTTCATCCTGGGCGTCGTGCCCCTCGTCTTCGCGAGGAGCGCCGGCTCGGCCACGCAGCACGCGATCGGCACGGGGGTGTTCGGCGGCATGATCACGGCGACGCTCTTCAGCATCTTCTTCGCTCCGCTGTTCTTCGTGCTCATCAGCCGCCTCCGGCGGGCGCCGCCCGGGTGAGCCTGGCCGCAGCGCTCGTCATCGTGTGCGTCGCATGCGGCCTTCAGCCTGGGCGAGTTGCACGGACGCTGGGCGTTGGAAGAGCGAGGGTAGAATGCGAAGGCGGGACATGGATACGAGCCCGACGGTCGTTGGCCGACGGCGCGGCGGAGGAGCGATCCGTCGTGCAGCGGCGGTGGTGTTCGTGATGGTGGTGAGCGCGATAACGGGTGCATGCCTCCAGCCTGGGCGCAGCTGCGGCGGGGGGTTCTGCGCGATCGGCTACGAGTGCGGCGAGGACGAGAACGGTGACCCTGTGTGCGTCGCGCCCGCCTGGCTCAACACCTGCGGCAACGGTGCTGTGGAGGCCGGCGAAGATTGCGACGACGGCAACCGGTACGGGGGCGACGGCTGTGGTAGCGATTGCGTACATTGCGGCGACGGAGAGGTGACAGGGGACGAGGTCTGCGACCCCGATGTGCCAGTCACGACGTCCTGCGTCGCCCTGCGCTACGATTTCGGACGCCCGGGGTGCGGCAAGTCCTGCGATGAGCTGTCTGCCACTCCGTGCGGAAGCTGGAACTGGCGCGAAGAGGAGCCCATCACATCGCAAGCGTTGATGGGCGTCTGGCGAAGCGGGTCCCAGGATGTCTTTGTCGTGGGCGATCACGGCACGATTCTGCATTACAACGGTCAGGACTGGCAGGTCATGACCTCGCCCACATCGGTAAGGCTGTCTGGCGTGTGGGGGAGCGGACCGCAGGATGTCTTTGCCGTGGGGGAGAGCGGCACGATCCTGCGCTACGATGGCCAGGCGTGGCAGGCGATGGACTCGACCACATCCGAAGGGTTGTCTGGCGTGTGGGGCAGCGGGCAGCAGGATGTCTTTGCCGTGGGGCAGCGCGGCACGATCCTGCACCACGACGGCCACGGGTGGCAGGCGATGGACTCGACCACATCCGAAGGGTTGTCTGGCGTGTGGGGCAGCGGGCAGCAGGATGTCTTTGCCGTGGGGGAGAGCGGCACGATCCTGCACTACGACGGCCAGGTCTGGCAGGCCATGACCGCGCCCACATCCGAAGGGTTGTCTGGCGTGTGGGGCAGCGGGCCGCAGGATGTCTTTGCTGTGCAGGATGTCTTTGCTGTGGGGGGGAGCGGCACGATCTTGCACTACGACGGCCAGGCATGGCAGGCGATGGACTCGACCACATTCGGAGGTTTGTTCGGCGTGTGGGGCAGCGGGCCGCAGGACGTCTTTGCTGTGGGGAACAGCGGCACGATCTTGCACTACGACGGCCAGGCATGGCAGGCCATGACCTTGCCCACATCGGTAGCCTCGTTGTCTGGCGTGTGGGGGAGCGGGCCGCAGGACGTCTTTGCTGTGGGTGAGAGCGGCAGGATTCGACACTACGAGGGCCAGGTCTGGCAGGCCATGATCTCGCCCGCATCGACGGATTCGTGGTCTGGCGTGTGGGGGACCGGGCCGCAGGATGTCTTTGCCGTGGGTGGCACGATCGTGCACCACGACGGCCACGAGTGGCGGGCGATGGACTCGACCACATCCGAATGGTTGATTGGCGTGTGGGGGAGCGGGCAGCAGGACGTCTTTGCTGTAGGTCAGCGCGGCACGATCCTGCACTACGACGGCCATGAGTGGCAGGCGATGGACTCGACCACATCCGGAGGTTTGTTCGGCGTGTGGGGGAGCGGGCAGCAGAACGTCTTTGCCGTGGGTGAGAGCGGCACGATCCTGCACTACGACGGCCATGAGTGGCAGGCGATGGACTCGACCACATCCGAATGGTTGTTCGGCGTGTGGGGGAGCGGGCCGCAGAACGTCTTTGCCGTAGGCGCAGGCACGATCCTGCACTACGACGGTCATGAGTGGCAGGCCATGAGCTCGCCCCCGTTCGGAGGGTTGTTTGGCGTATGGGGAAGCGGGCCGCAGGACGTCTTTGCCGTTGGTCATGGCGGAACGATCCTGCATTACAATGGCCAGGACTGGCAGACCATGAACTCGACCACGCTGGCGAGCTTGACTGGCGTGTGGGGGAGCGGGCTTCATGATGTCTTTGCTGTAGGTGAGTTCGGCACGCTGCTGCGCTACGACGGGATCTCATGGCTCAGGCTCAATTCCACGACAGACACCACGCTCTCCGGGGTGTGGGGCGCCGGGCGCTCGTCCTTTGTCGTCGGCGCTGGCGCCCTCTACCGTCACACCCGAACGGCACTGCCGCTGTAGCCGCACAGCCTCGAGCTCAGGGAACGCTCCCGCGCAGCGCGCCGCGCTGGACAAGATGATGGTGGCGCACGCCGGGCGGCTGAGCCCGGCATCTCGTCTCGGCAGGGCGAACACCTGTCCCTGGAGGGCCAGCGGCCTGAGCTCCTGGTGGCGCTCGGCGCTGATCCGAGCGCGGCAGAGCTCGCCGGCAGGGAGGAACGAGCGCGCCCACGCCTGAAGCAGACGACGGCGCCGTCGTGCCCGCGGCGAGCTTCGACCTGGCCGGCGAGGATGGCGACCCGGCGACGCCCGACGCCGCGCGCTCGCCTGCGCTCGCCTCCTGCGGGCGAGGGCGCATGCTGGCCGCCTTCAGCCGTGAGCGCTTCGTGGAGCCGGGCGGCGGCGAGGACGAGGGGGACACCTACCACGACGCGCCGCGCGTGCGGGCCCGCTTCGTCGGCAATCCCTGCACCTTCGGCGTCCCGCCGGTGGTGTGCGAGCCCTCCACCTTCCGCAGATGATGGCGTCACTTCGCGCCACGGCGTGATGTTCCACCGCCACGATAGATATGCTGCATCACAGCATCGCGAACACGAGGTCAGCGCTGCTTCCTGGTGTGATGTTCCACCGCCACGATAGATATGCTGCATCACAGCATCGCGAACACGAGGTCAGCGCTGCTTCCTGTATGGTCGCCGCGCGCGCTTCGGGATAGAAAAGATGGTCCTTAAGGAGTAACCGATATGAAGCGAAGCGTGAACGCAGTGCTCTCCCTGTTGTTTTCCGTCGCTGTGCTCTGCATCGGCGCGACCGCCGACGCGACAACGGCCGTCCTGCTCTCGCGTGAGGAGCTCGTGCTCCGGTCGGCGACGATCGCGCGCGTGATCGTCGGCCGGTCCTACACGACGGAGTCCGATGACGGCAGATCGATCGTGACCCGCACCGAGCTCACGCTCACCCAGCCGCTCAAGGGAGGCGAGGCGGAGAGCGGGGGCGCGAAGGTGCTCCTGCTCGAGCAGATCGGCGGGACGTACAACGGCAAGACGCAGCGGGTGCTCGGCGACGCCAAGCTCTCGCCGGGCGAGGACGCCCTCGTCTTCCTGCGGCCGGGGGACAAGGGGCGATGGCACCTCACGGCGCTCGCGCTGTCGGTCTATCACGTGGACGCGAAGGGCATGGCGCGGCGCAGCCTCGAGGGGCTGCAGCTCGTCCGGCGGAACGGGGGCGCGCTCGTGCCCGTCCATGTGCCCGCCGACGAGATCGAGCCCATCGAGAGCCTCATGACGGACGTGGTCCGTATCGCGGGAGGGAAGTGAGATGAGGCGTCGCGTCGCTCTCGCCGTCTCCCTCGCCGCCGCCTCGTTCCTCGCCGCCGCTGGCGAGGCCGCCGCGTGGACGCCGCTCGATGCCAGCGTCCCCCACTGGGACGAGCTGCCCGTCGGCTACTACATCAATCGCTCGACGATCCCGGGCCCGATCGCCGACATCGGCGTCTCCCGTATCGAGTCCGGGTTCGCGGCATGGGCGAACGCCGGGTGTACGGAGTGGCGGGTCAACCTCCTCGGCGACACCACCGATCGTTACAACTACAACGACGGAAAGAACGTGTTCCACTGGATCAGCGACTCCTGGCCGGGCGCGCTCGGCGACGTCAACTCGGTCATCGGCGTCACGATGCCGGCCTGGAGTTTCAACAACGCCATCGTGGACGCCGACATGGTCTTCAACAACGTCGGGTTCTGCTGGAACGACACCGGCAACGACCGTTGTGTCGACACACAGTCGATCGCCACGCACGAAGAGGGGCATTTCCTGGGCCTCGGCCACTCCACCGCGGGGGGCGCGACGATGACCGCGTACTACGTTGCGGGCTCGTCGACGCGCACCCTCGAGGAAGACGACGTCGAGGGCGTGTGCGCCCTGTATCCCATCGGCGGGACCACTGTCGCGAGCGCCACGAGCGCCGCGAGCGGCGGCGGCGGCGGCTGCGACAGCTGCTCCAACAATTCGCTGTCGGACACCTGCAGGCCGCCGTATGACGCCTGCGGTGCGTCGTTCGCGTGCCGGGGATTCGCAGGCTGTATCGGCGAGTGCCCGGACGACGCTTGCGTGGAGCGCTGCATGAGCGAGCATGCGGAGGGCGCGAGCATCTATGGCCGCCTCATCGAATGCGTCTGCGACGCCTGCTCGACGGAGTGCTCCGCCGAGTGCGGCGGCGACGGCGGCAGCGGAGCCGGCGGCGCTGGCGGCGCCGGCGGCAGCGGCGGCGCGAGCGCGAGCAGCACGTCGACCTCGTCCACTGCAGCTGGCAGCGGATCGACCGTGAGCGCGACGGCGAGCTCGTCCGTCGCCTCGAGCAGCGGCGCGGGCGGCGCGGGCGGCGCCGGCCCGGAGACCGATGATACGCCCAAGAGCGGCGATGGGGAGTCCGGCGGCGATAGCGGTTGCTCCTGCTCGACGAGCGGTCGATCGGCCGATCTCGGAGGGTTCGCGCTCCTCGGCGCGCTCGGCGCGCTGGCATCGCGACGGCGCCGGCGCTAGGTACCGCGTCGCCTGAGCTCCTCCCTGGTCCTCGAGAGGTCTTGCCGAGCCACCCGGCCCGAGGGACCGCTGTTCGCCGCGCGGCGTGGGGCCCCCGCCGGACTCACCTGAACCCTCGCTCCTGCGGCAGCGCCGGAGGAGTGAGGGAGTCCATGAGCTGGTGGATTCGAGTTGTAGTGCACGACCGTGCCTACCTCACCGACAGCAAAGACGTTGTTCAGCCCTCTCCCCCACACAGCGTACAACGTCCACGATGCGGGCGAGTCCATGGGCCGCCAGCGCTGGCCGTCGTGGCGTACGGTCGTGCCTGCATCACCGACAGCAAAACCCGGCGGCGCTCCGCTGGCACCCGTTCCCCGCCCGGCCGGTGTCCCTTGCGCGCACGCCGGCCGTCCTGCCCGCGTCGCCCGAGGGGCTCGCCGGCGAGGCGCAGGAGGTGCTCGCGGGCATTCGCGCAGTATTGGAAGGCAAGCGCGATCAGTAGAGATCGTGCTCGGGGGTGACGCGCCTGGCGCGCCGTCCGGCGAGATCTCGGTCACGCCGCTTGGCGTCGATGGCGCGCGCGGCGCGCTCGTCTGCGTGCGCAACCCGACCGCGCCGCGCAGCAAGCCAGGGGGCGTGCCCATCGAGAGCTTCCTCGACACGATCATCGACCACGTGCCGGTCTCGGTTTTCATCAAGGAGGTGACGGAGTTCCGCCTCGTCCGGATGAACCGCCGCTACCAGCAGGTCCTCGGCGTCCCCCGGAGCGAAGCTCTCGGCAAGAGCGTCTTCGACCTCTTCCCGCATCGGATGGAGGAGGCCGACCGGCTCGATCGCATGGACCGGGACGTGATCGAGAAGGGCGAGATCGTGGACGTGCCCGAGGCGCGCGTCGCCGGGCCGTCCGGGGAGCGGTGGCTTCCTATGGTGAAGGTGCCCCTCACCGACTCGCACGGCGTCATTCATTATCTCCTGGCCATGCTCGAGGACATCACGGAGAAGAAGCGCGCCGAGGAGGCGATGCAGAAAGAGCTCGCGTGGTTCGCGACGCAGCGGGAGCTCCTCGACGTCATCCAGGAGCTTTCCACGCCGGTCATCCCGGTCCACGAGGGCATCCTCGTTGTGCCCCTCGTTGGGACCATCGATTCTCCCCGCGGCGCGCGGCTCCTGGAGATGCTCCTCCAGGGCATCGAGCACCACCGCGCCGAGACGGTGCTGATCGACATCACGGGCGTGCCGGTCCTCGACGCCGACGTGGCTGGCGAGGCCGTGAGCGAGATCCGCAACGCGACCGTCCACGCGTTCTCCTGCATGGCGATCAGGCCGACAGCCGAGGGGCAGCGCCTCTACTGGGCTGTCTACGTGAAGCCTGTATCGCGGTGGACGTCCGCGTACATGGCGCTGATCGAGCCGTTCCGCCGCTTCATCGTGTACCCGAGCATGCTCCGGCAGCTGCGGGACGCGTGGCGGGCCGCCCACGCCGAGAGCCCCTCCACCGTTGCAGCAGGACGCGGCTGAGATACGATGCCCTGGTGCCCGCGGACGTCGATCTCGAGCCCACCGAGCTTCGGCGCTTCATCGCGGTGGCCGAGGAACGGAGCTTCCGTCGCGCCGCCGCGCGCCTGGGGATGGCCCAGCCGCCGCTCTCGCGGTCGATCGCGCAGCTGGAAGCCAAGCTGCGGACGCGCCTCTTGCACCGGACGACGCGCCAGGTGTCGCTCACCCCAGCAGGGGTCGTCCTGCTCGAGCAAGCACGCCACGTCCTCGACGCGGTGGCGGCCGCGGCTCGCCGCACGGCGCGCGCGGGGCTCCCTCGCGCGCACCTGGCGGTCGCGCTCAAGCCAGGGAACGGCGGGCGACTCCTGCGCCGGCTCGTCGAGCACTACGAGCGCTCGGGATCGCAGGTACGCGTCGAGGTGCTCGTCAGCGGCTGGGGAGAGCAAACCGCCATGCTCGCCGACGGCCGCGCCGATGTGGCGTTCTTGCGAGGGCCCATCACCACGCCAGGCATAGACGCCGAGCCCTTGTTCACGGAACCCCGCTGCGTCGCGCTCGCCGCGGCTCACCCGCTCGCGGGGAGGCGCGTGCTGCACCGCGAGGATCTGGCGCGGGATGCCGTACCTGTATGGCCCGCGGCCAGCCCGGAGCTCGCCGCGTACCGCGCCGCCGTCGACAGGAACGATGACGCGACGCGCGGCCCGGTCGTCCACGACGCGAGCCAGCTCCTCGAGGCGGTAGCGCTGGGCCAGGGTATCGCGTTCGTCCCCGCCTCCAGCGCCACGCTCTATGCGCGTCACGACGTGAAGTACGTGAGGATGGCGGGGATCTCGGCGAGCACGCTGTACGTCGCGTGGGCGGACACATGTCGCTCGAGGGATGTCGCGCATTTCGTGCGGCTCGCCGTGGAGGTCGCGTCGAGCCTCGGAGGGAACGCCGCGGAGCTCGCGTGAGCCAGCTCCTGGTCACGGCCGGATCACGGTCATCTTGAAGGGACCGGCGCTCGCGGCGGCGTGCGCGACGGCTTCGTTCGCGCGATCCAGGCCGAACTCCGTGACATCGAAATGGTCCAGGGTCAGGAGACCAGACCGGATGAGCCGCACCAGGCGGGCGACGGCCTCCCGTGGAAACATCCACTGGCCGCGAAGCGTGATGCAGCTGCGCATGAGGTACCGATAAGGCAGCTCCAGTCCTGCCGCGACGCCTCCCATCAGCACGACCGTCCCGTGCGGTCGCACCGTCATCGCGGCGGCTCGCGCCGCGGCCGCGGGGGCCGAGGGCGGCAGCAGGTCCAGCACGCTGTCGATCGGGCCCGGCGCCGCTCTCAGCATCCGCGTCCGGTCGTCGTCCTCGCTGCCGAGGAGCTTCACGGTTCGAACGCGGTGACCAAAACGACGGGCCAGATCCTCCAGCGCCTTTTCGTTCCGGCCCGGCGCAATGACGCAGCCCGCCCCCATCGCCAGGGCGACCGCGACGCCGGCGCTGCCGAAGCTCCCGGTGGCGCCGCTGATCAGCACCGTCTCTCCTGCCTGCAAGTTCGCCGCGAGGAGCCCGCCATACGGCACGAGCATCGTGGTCAGCGCGCACCACCGCGCAGCGTCCGCCGTCTCTATCGCGCCGATCCGGACAGCGTTCTCGGTCGGAACCATGATCCGTTCGGCGAAAGATCCATTGCGAAAATGCGCTTGCAGGCGCAGGCCCCCCTCGCCCGCCGCGGTCCACCCTTGCAGCAGGATGTCGGGAGACACCGCGTCGTCGCGCGACCGCACGGTAGGGTCGCAGCAGACCCAGTCGCCGGCGGCGAGGCGTGTCGCGTCCGGTCCGACGGCGCGCACACGGCCGATCGCGCCGGCTCCCGGCGCCAGCGGCAGATCGAGCAAGAAGCCCCGCGCGCCGCTGAAGGCCTCGTTCGCATAGGAGACCACAGGGGCAGCGACGACATCGACGATGACCTCCCCCGTGCCCAGGATCGGGTCTGGCAAGGCCTCGATGGCGAGGGGGGAACCAAACGACTTCAGAACGGCAGCTTTCATGGTCATCTCCTTCCGCTGGCATGGGGCCGCTCTCGCTGGCCTCTCGTTCGCAGCAAGTCCTCGCGCCTCGGCGCCGAAGGCGTGTCGCCGGAGGAGGCGCCCCTCCGGCATCCCCGCCGAGCGAGCCGGTGGTTCGAACCTCGAGCGACATCACCGCCGTATGGACCGTCCGGAGCGCGCGCACCAATACTCGAGGCGCGCCGATTGATACCGCCAGGGCATCAATGGGGGCTGCGGGTCGCCTTCGCGCCCTCCGCCTCCACCCCCCGAGACGACCGAGGATCCCTTGCGCGATCCGGACCCTCCCGGAGAAGCGACGCCCGAAGGGGCAGCGTTCAGTCCACAGCCAGCCTGCGGGGCGGAGGCGTCGCGCCGTGGATCACCTGCCGCACCGTCAGGACGACGACGCGGCCCGCGTCGCGCTCTTCAGCGAGAAAGTCCAGGAGCGTGGAGAAGTCCTCTCTGGAGATGCTGTACTTGCCGCAGGCATCGCAGATATGGTGGATGGTGAGCTGCATCCATCCGGCTTCCTGCTGCGCGCGGCGGACGAGAGCCTGAATCCTGGGGAGTCGGTCGCTGCGGCGGAGGGAGCTGGGCGTGCGGGTGGCAGCGGGGTTGCGCGGAGGGATGGACTCCGCCCGTGCGCAGAAGGTGCACGCGAGGAGGCCGGGCCAGCCCGATCCCCTGGCGCTGTCATAACCGCAGGAGCGCACCAGCTCGGCGCTGACGCTGTCGTGGGCGCCCCAGGGGTACGCGAAGTCGCTCACGGCGAAGCCCAGCGCAACGTCGAACTCGAGGGACACGACGGCGACGCCCGGGGGATGCTCGGCCAGGAGGACCGAGGCGAGGAGGAGCGCGGCGAGGCACGCCAGGATGCACACCAGCGCCGCCTGCTCCTGGCGCGTCCCGAGGCGCCGCGAACCGCCCCTCTCCGTGCGCAGGATCTCCACAGCAGATACCGCCGTATCATCCGCCGTGCCTGGGCCTCCGGCGCTCCGTCAGTGATCGACCTGGCCCGCAGGCGGGGAGACCTTTGCAATCTTTGTGCTGCTGCCATTTCATGTCAGCATCCCCTCGTGTCCCGCGCCAACCGCCTGCTCCGCCTGGTGCAGCTCCTCCGCCGCCACCGCCGGCCGGTGAGCGCGGCGTCCCTCGCGGACGAGCTCGGCGTCTCCGTCCGCTCCGTCTACCGCGATATCGACGCCCTCCGCGAGCAGGGCGCCAGCATCGAGGGCGCGGCGGGCGCAGGGTACCAGCTCCGGCCGGGCTTCCTCTTGCCGCCGCTCATGTTCACGGACGAGGAGCTCGAGGCCATCGTCCTCGGCCTGCGCCTCACCGCGGAGCACGGCGACGAGGCCCTCGGGCGCGCCGCCGCCGAGGTCGTCGCGAAGCTCCGGGCCGTGCTGCCGCGCGATCTGAAGACCTTGGTCGACGAGACGGCGCTCCTGGCCGGCCCGTCGCTGCGACGCGAGCCGGAGCAGATCGACCTCGCCGAGGTGCGGCGCTGCATCCGCGAGCAGCGCAAGGCGCGGATCGCGTACGCGGACCGCCGCGGCGCGGCGAGCGAGCGCGTCGTGTGGCCCATCGCCATCGGGTTCTTCGAGCGGGCGCGCGTGGTGGTGGCGTGGTGCGAGGATCGCACTGATTTTCGCTCGTTTCGGGCCGACCGGATCGCGCGCTGGACGACATCCGCCGATCGCTTCGGCCGGCCGCGCGCCGCGCTCCTGGCGGAGTGGAGGGCGCGCGAGGCCATCCCGGCCCAGCTCCCCGGCTGAGCGCCTCGGCCCGCTCGACGCCTGCGGACGACGCCTGCTGACAGAAACTGTCACTGGCCGGTCGCATGCTCTCCGTCGTCCCGGGCCACCTCTCCCCCGGGCGCTCGGAGAACGTCATGTCCGATCCCAATTTCGTGCTGCTCTACGTCGACGATCCCGCGGCGAGCGCCGCGTTCTACGCGGGCCTCCTCGGGCGGCCCCCGGTCGAGGCGTCGCCGACCTTCGCGATGTTCGCGCTCGAGTCGGGCGTCATGCTGGGGCTGTGGTCGCGCCACACAGTGACGCTCGCGGCGACGGCGCCCGGCGGCGGCGAGATCGCGTTCGCCGTCGCCGACGCGGCCGCGGTGAGGGCCACGCATGCGGCGTGGGCCGAGCGTGGCCTCGCGATCGCGCAGGCGCCGGCGCAGCTCGACTTCGGCTTCACGTTCGTCGCCCTCGATCGCGACGGCCACCGCCTGCGCGTCTTCGCGCCGGGGGCCGCGTGAGCCGCGCCTTCCTGGCCGTCGCGTCGGCCGAGCACGTGGAGCGCGGCCGGGCCGGCGGCTTCATGCCGGCGAGCCCCGGCGAGCCCCAACCTGGGTCGGGTCGGCGAGCCCCAACCCGGGTCGGGTCGGGCGGGGCGCCAACCCGGGTCGGGTCGGCGAGCCCCAACCCGGGTCGGGTCGGCGGGCCCCCAACCTGGGTCGGGCGGGGCGCAACCTGGGTCGGGCGGCGCGCGGCGAGCCCCAACCCGGGTCGGGTCGGCGGGCCCCCAACCTGGGTCGGGCGGCGCGCAACCTGGGTCGGGCGGCGCGCAACCTGGGTCGGGCGGGGCGCAACCTGGGTCGGGCGGCGCGCAACCTGGGTCGGGCGGGGCGCAACCTGGGTCGGGCGGCGCACAACCTGGGTCGGGCGGCGCGCAACCTGGGTCGGGCGGCGCAACCTGGGTCGGGTGGCGGATGGCGGGTGGCGAAGGCCTCAACCGGGTCAGGACGGCGGCGCGCGGCAATCGTGCTCTTCGCGGCGTGGGCGGGCCTCAGCCTGGGTGGGGCGGCGCGCGCGCCCGGGGTGAGCGTGCTAGAAATGTTCAATGCGTAGTCGCCTTGGCTTGAGGAGGCGGTGAGCATCCCGCTGCGAGGGCGCGATGCCGTGGCCCTGGCCATGGCGGTCGCGGCGCACCTCGCGCTCCTCGCCGCACCGGTGCGCGAGCGCCCTCCCGAGCCGCCCGCCGAGCCGTCCGCGCTCGTGGACGGCATCGACCTCGAGCTCGAGGAGCCGGCTCCCCGCACCGCAGCCCCGGCGCCCCCGGCCGGAGGCGCGCCGGCCGCGAGCGAGCCCGACCAGACCAGCGAGGTCGGCAAGACCGCTCCGGCCGACAAGACGCAGGCGCCCCCGCCGGGCGCCGCCGCCGCCAAGGTCGCCTCCGCCGACCGCGCCAGGCCCGCGCCAGCCGCACCCGCAGAGCCCGCCGCCGACCCGAGGGATGCGCCGCCGGAGGCCCCCGCCGCCGAGCCCCCCGCCCCCGCCGCCGAGCCCCCGCCCCCGCCGCCCAGGCGCCAGGCCCCGCGCCAACCGCCCCGCCCGCCGACGAATACGGCGGGCCGCCCCCCGCGGCGGGCGGGGGTGTCGCGCTCGCGCCCGGGCTCGGGACGCCCCTCTGGACCGTGCCCGGCGCGCTCCCCGGCCCCGAGGCGCCGCAGGCCGCCCCGACGGCCGCGCCCCTCCCCCGCCCCGTCGACCCCGCCATCGCGGGCAAGGTCCTGAACGACACGATCCGCGGCAAGGACAGGAGCGTGGGCATCAGCGTCCCGGCCGCGGGCGTGGTGGCGAGCACCCTGGCGGACACCGTGCGCTCCTCGGCCGCGCCCCTCGACGCCCGCGCTACCTTCGAGGTCAAGCTCGGCGCCGACGGCCAGGTCCTGGGCGTCCGCCTGGTGAGCGCGACCGCCGGCGACGGCCCCACCTGGGAGCGCATCGTGGGCGCGGCCAAGGGCGCCCTCGCCGGGACCGCGCTCCAGATGGGGCCGGACAGGGCGCCGGTGACCGTGACGGTCAAGGTCGAGTCCAAGGTGCAGTATCCCTCCGGCAGCAAGAAGAAGCCCAAGGCGGAGCTCGTGTGCGCAGAGGAGGTGCTCGAGCAGCTCCAGCAGGCGATGGAGGACCCGAATCAGCTCGGCCAGCTGGGCGGCGCTGGCCGCGGCGGGGCGCCGCCGGCGGCCAACATGGATGACGAGGAGCGAAAGCGGCTCTTCTGCATCCCCATCGGGCTCCGCGCCAAGGGCGATCTCTCCGACCTCGGGGCGCACAGGGTCAACGTGGTCTCGGCGTCGTTCGCGGTGAAACGCGAGGGCGAACGCGCCCTGCCGCACGAGGACATCCTGCCGGTCGACACGCGCGTGCCGTGGGCGCCCAAGGACCCGAAGAAAATGAAGCTGCCGCCGCGCCCCAAGAAGAAGTGGAAGAAGAAGCCGCAGCAGCCATGAAGCCCCGCCGCCCCTGACGGGCGCCCCCGCGGCGTCAGCCCGCGGCCGGCGTCACCCCGCGGCCGGCATCACCCCGCCGCGGGCAGCCGCCTGCCCGGCTCGAAGCAGATCGGCAGTCGCGCGGGGCCGTGCACGTTGAGCGCCTTGCGCGGCTCCCACGGCTCCTTGCTCGCGAGCTCGATGCCCCTCAGCCGCCATAGCAAATCCGACAGCGCGATCCTCGCCTCCAGGCGCGCCAGCGACGCCCCGATGCAGAAGTGGATGCCGTGCCCGAACGCGACGTGCGGGTTGGGATCGCGCGCTATGTCGAAGCGGCCAGGCTCGCGAAATTGCTGAGGATCCCGGTTGGCGGAGCCGATCACGGGCAGCACCAGCTTCCCGGCCGGGATCACCTGGCCGTGCAGCGCGACGTCGCGCCGCGCCTCGCGGTACACCATCTGGACCGGCGAGCGATAGCGCAGCACCTCCTCGATCGCCGACGGCAGGAGCTCGGGCGCCCCCCGGAGGCGCGAGAGCTCCCCCGGGCTCTCGATGAAGCAAAGGATCGCATTGTCGATCAGGTTCGTTGTCGTCTCGGTGCCCGCCGCGAGCAGGAGCTGGAAGAGGTCCAGGATCTCTCCCTCGGTCAGCCGCTCGCCGTCCACCTCCGCCTCGACGAGCCGGGTCAAGAGGTCGTCCTTGGGCGCCCGCCGGCGCGCCCCCAGGAGGTCCGCGAGGTAGCCTCTCATCTCCTCCTTGGCCGCGGCGTGCTCGCTCATGGCCCGGGCCGCCTCCTCGGCTCCCGAGACCGCGTGGCTGAGGTTCACGATCACCTCGCTCCAGCGCAGGAGCCGCGCCCGGTCCTCGAGCGGGATCCCGATCATCTCCGCGATCACCATCGTGGGCAGCGGGCCCGCGTAGTCCGCCGCGAGGTCCATCTCCCCGCGCTCGATCCGCTCGTCCAGGAGCTCGCGCGACAGCTCGCGGACGCGGGGCTCGAGGGCCGCGACGGACCGCGGGGTGAAGGCCCGCAGGACGATGGCGCGGAGCTTCGTGTGGCGCGGCGGGTCAGAGAAGACGATCCAGTCGGGCGCCTTGCCGGTCGGGGGCGTCACGACGGAGCTGAACGCCTCGTGATCGGTCTGCGCCCGCTTCACGCCCTCGTAGTCGAAGATCATCCAGAGATCGAGCGGCGCGACGTGGAGCACGGGAGAGCCGCTCCGCATCTGGTCGTACAGGGGATAGGGGTCGCGCCGCATCTCGTCCGGGAAAGGGTTCATCGCTCAGGACCTCCGTGGTCTGGAATCGCCGGGAGCTGCCGCCGCCCGGCGCCGGGAGATGGTGCTAGGGTATGCAGACAGCGGGTGGCGCGCTTGAACGAACCGCGGACAGGTGAGGCGTGATCACCGACGCTTTCGCGTCGCGCGCCTCCACGTCGACGGCGTCGACGCTCCACGCGCAGCACGGCGCGCTGATCGCCATCGGGCTCGACAGCGACGTGACCGTGGCCGAGCCGGGCGGCGCGCGCGTGCGCGCGCGGGTCCTCGTGGTGCCGCCCGACGTCGCGCACACGGTCGCGTGCCCGGGGCCGTCCCTCGGGATCCTGTACGACCCGGAGGTGGTGCCGCACGTGGCCGCCTACGCGCGCCTCCGCGGCGGGGCGTTCCCGCTCGAAGGCCGCCTCGGGGCGCGCCTCGGCGAGGCCCTCGTCGCGCACCGCGCGTCCCTCGCCCGCGCCGACGTGCTCGATGGCCTCGCGCGCGAGGCCGCGGCCTGGTTCGCGCGCGAGGCGCCGCGCCGCGAGCCGGACCGGCGCGTCGCCCGCTTCCTCGAGGCCTTGCGCGATCCGGCCGTCGACCCGCGCCTCGCCGAGCCGAGGCGGATGTCCCCGGCGCACCTGCGGGCGCTGTTCGTCCGCGATGTGGGGCTGCCGATCCGCACCTTCCGGCTCTGGCGCCGGCTCCTCACCGCGCTCGCCGCGCTCTCGACCCTCGAGCGCATCGACGCGACGGGCGCCGCGCACGCCGCGGGGTTCGCCGACCTCGCGCACTTCTCGCGGACCTGCCGCCGCATGCTCGGCTACTCCCCGACCGCGCTGCGCAGCCGGCTCCTGCGGACGTGAGCGTCCGGGCCCGCTGCCGACAGGGGCCCAGAGAGAGCCCACCTGAGGAATCCCCTCATTTTGCAGCCCTTTTCAGCGGGAAAATTGAACAGGGAGGCGGGGAGACAGGGAGTATTTTGTAGATTTCCCTCCCCTTCTCCCCGCCTCCCTGTGAATTTTCCGAAGAATTTGAGGGGATGCCTCAGAGAGCCCACATGAAGATGGGAAGTGGGGAAGATCGGTGTTCTCTTCTCCATGATACCCCGCCTTCACCATCCGCCGTGACCGCCGCTCAGCGCCGGAGCGCGGTTGGCGGAGCCGGCGCGCGCCTCACCCCGTCCACGCCGCCCAGACCTCGTCGCGCTCGACGCGCGGGGCGCGCTCGGCCACCAGCTTCGCGAACACCGTCGGGTGCGGGACGCTGTCGAGGTCCACCGTCCGCCAGGGGAACACAGTTTGCCCCCGGAAGAACGCGACTCGGCCCGATTGCAAGCGCACGAGAGAGAGCTCGCTCCAGGCGACGCGGGTATCGCGGATCGCGATACCCTTCCCGTCGAGGCGCACTGGACCGAAGGTCAGGACCTCGCCGGCGGTGACCGCGCGCCGCGCTTCATCGATCAGGGGACGGGAGCAGCACTGGAGTACCCAGCGGGCCACCTCCTGGCCATCCGCCACCTCGACAGGCACGGTGCGCCGCTGACCGGAGTGCTCCACGAGGCGGAAGGCGCGGAGGAACACGAAGCGGCCGAACGGCGTCAAATTCCGGTCGAGTTCGAACCACACCTCGTCGACGTCGTCGAAAACGACGGCCTCGCGCCCCTCCCGGCGAGCCACGATGAGGCCGTGCTCGTACAGCTCGATCCGCAGCCCCCGATGGCGCAGCGCGGCGGCCGCTAGCACGGCGAAGCCCGCGATCCCGAACGGCAGCGACAGCGAGAAGCCCTGCCATCCAGCGATGACGGCGCCGATGATGCTCGTGAACATCAGGAGCAGCGCGCCCCGCGCCACGTGGAACAGCGCGGCATGCCGGCGCTGCCCGTGGAAAGAGCGGAGCTTGCCGAGGCGCTGATCCTCGGGAGGCGCCGTCGGGCGCTCCGCCGGCTGGCGGAATGGGTGCGGCTGCACAGAAACGCCGTAGCACAGGCGCGGCCGCGAGCGCGAGAGAAGCGCGGCTGAGCGGCGCCCACGTCGCGGGTGGGCGCCTCCTGATGCACCTGGGCCGCAGCGCTGATGTCTGTAGACCTCTATCGACCCGCCGCGGGGCTGCCACGAAGAGCGCAGTCGCCGGTAGGCGCTGGCGCCGGCGCGCAGATGAGGCGTGCACACCGCTTGCATAACTGCACGGGCAGGGCTGCGAAGCCCGGGTTGCAGGGGCAGTCGCACTGTTGAGGCCGATCCACTTCCGGTTTTCGGTCGGCCATCGATCGAAAAGTCCACCGACGACGTCGAGCGACGCCTATAAGACGGCCTGGGATTCGCGGCAGCTTGCCGTTCCTCCGCCCGAGGAACCGGCGTTTCCCCCAACACGCCTGCGCGCCGGAGCAGTGGACGGCCGCTCGCCCAATGCACTCAAAGGTGATTCTGCGAATGAGAGCCCATTTCCCCCCCCGTTGGATATGCGGCGCCGCCGCGCTAGCCGCGGCGGCGTGGGCCGCGCCAGCGTCTGCCCAGGAGGCGGACGCGGAGCGCGGCCTCGCCCTGGACCGCTTCAACCCAGCGCCCGCCGGCGATCGAATGTTCAGCGTGCCGTCGCCCTACGCGGCCTCGCCCAGGCAGGACGGCAGCCCGACCCTGCACCTGATGCTGCTCGGCGACTACGCGCACAACCCGCTCGTGCTCACGCGCGAGGGGCAGGATGAGCCCATCGACTCCATCGTGGAGCACCAGCTGTTCCTGCACCTGAACGGCTCGTTCACGATGTGGGACCGGCTCCACGTCAACGTCGACGTGCCGCTCGCGGTGCTGCAGCAGGGCGGGAGCCCGGCGGCGGAGGGCCTCTCGTTCCCCTCGCCGAGCGGCGCGGAGATCGGCGACCTCCGGCTCGGGCTGCGGCTGCGGCTGCTGGGCGACTACTTCGACCCGTTCCAGCTCGCCATCGGCGGCTACCTGTGGCTGCCGACCGCCAACGGCGATCCCGGCTCGTACGTCGGCGAGGGCACGGTGCGCGGCCTGCCCCAGATCATCGCCGGCGGCCGGGTCCCGAACCTCACCTGGTCGCTCGCGGCCGGCGTCGACCTGCGCCCCGCGCAGACGTTCGCGCAGGTGCGGCAGGGGCTGATGTTCAACGGCGGCGCGGGCGTCGGCCTGCTGCTGCTGCCCGAGGAGCAGCTCCAGATCGGGCCCGAGGTGACCGTGTCGACGGTGCTGGAGGAGCCCGAGGCGCGCAACACGAACGTCGAGGCGCTGCTCGGCGTGCGCTACCGCTTCGTGCCCGCGCTCCGCGACTTCGAGCTCGGCGTCGCCGCCGGCCCCGGCTTCACCTCGGGCATCGGCACCCCGGACTTCCGCGCTGTCGCGATGCTCGCGTACTCGCCCGAGGTCCGGCGCGTCGACCCGGACCGCGACAAGGACGGCATCCCCAACGAGCAGGACGCCTGCCCGGACGTGCCCGGCGTGGGCGACGCCGACCCGAAGAAGAACGGCTGCCCGCCCTCCGATCGCGACGAGGACGGCATCCTCGACCGCGTCGACGCGTGCCCGGACACGCCCGGCGTCGCGAACGACGACCCGAAGAAGCACGGCTGCCCGCCGCCCGGGGACCGCGACAAGGACACCATCCTCGACGACGTCGACGCCTGCCCGGACGAGGCCGGCCCGGCGAACGAGGACCCGAAGAAGCACGGCTGCCCGCCGCCGCCTGACAAGGACGGCGACGGCGTGATCGACGCGGAGGACGCCTGCCCCGACATCCCCGGTCTCCGCACCTCGGATCCGGCGACGAACGGCTGCCCCGGCGATCGCGACGGCGACACGGTGCGCGACGACAAGGACGCCTGCCCCGACGAGAAGGGCAAGCCCAACGAGGATCCGGCGAAGAACGGCTGCCCCGTCGCGGTGCGCGTGACCGAGCAGGAGATCGTGATCCTCCAGCAGGTGCAGTTCGACACCGGCAAGGCGACGATCAAGAAGGAGAGCGACGAGCTCCTCGATGAGGTGGCCGGTGTGCTGAAGGAGCACCCGGAGATCACCAAGATCGAGGTGCAAGGGCACACCGATCCGCGCGGCGGACGCGCGTACAATATCAAGCTCAGCCAGGCGAGGTCCGAGTCGGTCACGAAGGCGCTGGTCAAGCGCGGCATCGAGGCCGAGCGGCTCACGTCGAAGGGCTACGGGCCCGACGTCCCGATCGCGGACAACGACACCGACGAGGGACGCCAGAAGAACCGCCGCGTGCAGTTCAAGATCCTCGAGAAGAAGCCGAAGCAGCAGCAGGAGGCGCCGTGAAGAGAAGTTGGTACATAGGTGGTCTTGTCGGGCTCGCCTGGGTGGGCGGGCAGGGCGGCACCGCGCACGCCGAGCCCGCGCTGCGCGTGCAGGTCGATCAGCGGGGCGACTTCCTCCTCATCGGGAACACGCTCGGCCACGAGTGCGGCAGGGACGACATAGCGGCGCCCGTGCTGGGCGACATCGGCCCCTGCGGGAGCAACACCGGCGACAGCGCGCCCGACACCTTCTGGCGCGCCGACTCGCCCGCGGAGGGCGAGGCCGAGGCGAGCACCAGCATCACCGTCGCGCAGGCGCGTAGCTCGGCGGTGCTCCAGGTGCCGACCGGCGCGACGGTCACCCACGCGTACCTCTACTGGGGTGCGCACCTCGGGGCCACCGGGACCGCGGACGAGGCGGTCACCCTGGAGCGGCCCGGCGCGAGCAGCTTCTCCGAGGCCGTGACCGCCATCGATAGCTTCACGACGACCAGCTCGGGGCGCGTCTACTACCAGTCGGTCGCGGACATCACCGCCGTCGTGCAGGCGCGCGGGTCCGGCGCGTACCGGGTGAGCGGCGTCAACAGCGCGACGTTCACGAACAACAACTTCGACAACCACTTCGCCGGGTGGTGGCTGGTCGTGTTCTACGAGCTCGGCTCCGAGCCGCCGCGCAACCTCGCGCTCTTCGACGGGCTCGACACGGTGGCCAGCGGCTCGACCCAGGAGGCCACGCTGTCGGGGTTCGTGGTACCCCGCGCGGGCTACGACGCGAAGATTGGCCTCGTCGCGTTCGAGGGGGACCTGGCCCATGAGGGAGATCAGTTCTTCTTCAACGGGCCGCCCGCGCTCGGCAACGACCTGAACCCGGCCGACAACTTCTTCAACGGCACGCGGTCGTACTTCAACGCGCCGGTGTCGAACGTCGGGGATCTGCCGCAGCTCGCCGGGACCGCCGGGACCATGGCCGGCATGGACATCGACGTCTTCGACATCACGTCGAAGGTGACCGCAGGGCAGACCTCGGCGCCCATCCGGGCGTCGAGCAACAACGACCTGTACTTCCTCGCCGGCTTCATCACGTCGATCTCGACCTTCAAGCCGGACTTCACGTCCTCCACGAAGTCGGCCGTCGACGTGAACGGCGGGCTGCTGCTCCCGGGCGACGTGATCCGGTACACGATCGAGGTCACCAACACAGGCAACGACGCGTCGATCAACACCGTGCTCACCGATCCGCTGCCCGAGGGCGTGACCTACGTGCCGGGCTCGCTGTCGATCACGGCGGGGGCGAACATGGGGCCCAAGACGGACCTCCCCGTCGACGACCAGGGCGAGTACAACGCGCTCAACCGCACGCTCACCGTGCGGCTCGGCACGGGCGCGAACGGGCTCACCGGGGGCACGATCGCCTCCGGCGGGTCGACGACCGTGACCTTCCAGGTGACGGTCGACGCCGGCGCGTCCGGCCTCATCGCCAACCAGGCGGTCGTCAACGCGGCCGGGCAGCAGGGCGCGCCGGCCGAGGACACGCCGACCGACGGCAACGGCCCGGCGGGCGGCACGCCGCCGACCGAGGTCGTCATCGACGAGTGCGAGACCGACGCGCAGTGCGCCGCGCCGACGCCGCACTGCAACACCGCGGCGACCCCCAACGTGTGCGTCGAGTGCCTCACCGACGCGCAGTGCGGGCCGCTGACCCCGACGTGCGATCCGGACGACAACACCTGCGTCTGCGTGCCCACGGGCGCGGAGGTCTGCGGCGACGAGATCGACAACGACTGCGACGGCGTCCTCGGCAACGGCTGCGACTCGGACGACGACGGGATCGACGATCCCACCGAGATCGATGCCGGCACCGACCCGAACGACGCGGACAGCGACGACGACGGCGTGACCGACGGCGAGGAGCCGAGCTTCGACGAGGACTCCGACGACGACGGCCTCATCAATGCGCTCGACCCCGACAGCGACAACGACGGGCTCTACGACGGCACCGAGGTCGGCTCGGTCTGCGATGACCCGGCGACCGACGTCGGCGCGGGCCACTGCCGGGTCGACGGGGACGCCGGGGCGACGAAGACCAACCCGCTCGACGCGGACACCGACGACGGCGGCGTGCCCGACGGGCAGGAGGACTTCGATCTCGACGGCGTCGTCGACGAGGGCGAGACCGATCCGAACAACGGCGACGACGACGTCCCGCCGACGGACACCGACGGCGACGGGCTGAGCGACGACCTCGAGGAGACGATCGGGAGCGATCCGAACGACGCGGACACCGACGACGACGGCGCGCTCGACGGGCAGGAGCCGAACCCCGCCGACGACACCGACGGCGACGGGCTCATCAACGTGCGCGACGTCGACAGCGACAACGACGGGCTCTTCGACGGCACCGAGCTCGGCCTGGACTGCGAGAACGAGGCCACCAACACCGAGGCGGGCCACTGCCGCGCCGACGCGGACGGCGGGGCGACGAAGACCTCGCCGGTGGACGTGGACACCGACGACGGCGGCGTGCGCGACGGCCAGGAGGACATCAACCTCGACGGCGCGGTCGACGCGGGCGAGACAGATCCGAACAACGGCGACGACGACCTGCCGATCGACGACACCGACGGCGACGGGCTTGTCGACGAGCACGAGGTGCTGATCGGCACCGACCCGGACGACGCCGACAGCGACGACGACGGCGTCGTCGACGGGCAGGAGCCGAACTTCAGCGACGACCACGACGGCGACGGCCTCATCAACGCGCTCGACCCCGACAGCGACGACGACGGGCTGTTCGACGGCACCGAGCTCGGCCTGCCCTGCGACAACCCGGCCACCGACGCGGGGGCCGGCACCTGCATCCCGGACGCCGACCCCGAGACGCTCACCTACCCGCTCGATCCGGACACGGACGACGGCGGCGTCAGCGACGGTGTGGAGGACGCGAACCACAACGGCGCCATCGATGAAGGCGAGACCGATCCCAGGGATCCCGCCGACGACGTGACGCCCGACGATCGCGACGGCGACGGGCTGAGCGACGCGGCGGAGGAGATGATCGGGAGCGATCCCGACGACGCCGACACCGACGACGACGGCGCGCTCGACGGGCAGGAGCCGAGCCCCGGCGAGGACACCGACGGCGATGGGCTCATCAACGCGCGCGACGTCGACAGCGACAACGACGGGCTCTTCGACGGGACCGAGCTCGGCCTGGACTGCGACAACGAGGCCACCAACGCCGAGGCGGGCCACTGCCGCGCCGACGCGGACGAGGGGGCGACGAAGACCAACCCGCTCGACGCGGACACCGACGGCGGCAGCGTCAACGACGGCGACGAGGACATCAACCTCGACGGCGCGATCGACGCGGGCGAGACCGATCCGAACAACGGCGACGACGACGTCCCGCCGACGGACACCGACGGCGACGGGCTGAGCGACGCGGTCGAGGACAATATCGGCACCGATCCGAACGACGGCGACAGCGATGACGACGGCGTGCTCGACGGCCAGGAGCCGAACTTCAGCGACGACCACGACGGCGACGGCCTCATCAACGCGCTCGACCCCGACAGCGACGACGACGGGCTCTTCGACGGCACCGAGCTCGGGCGGGACTGCAACGACGCGGCGACCGACCAGGCAGCGGGGACCTGCATCCCGGATGCAGACCCCCAGACGACCACGAACCCGCTCGATCCGGACTCGGACGACGGCGGCGTGAGCGACGGCGACGAGGACGCGAACCACAACGGCGCCATCGACGAGGGCGAGACCGATCCGAACGACGGCGACGACGACCAGCCCTCCCCGCCGGCGTGCCGGCAGGACAGCGACTGCGGCGACGCCCAGAGCGGCCAGATCTGCGTCGAGGAGGCCTGCGTCGACGGCTGCCGCGGCGCGGAGGGCAACGGCTGCCCGTCGGGCGAGGAGTGCAGCTCCACCAACAGCACGCCGGGCACCTGCGAGCCCGAGGAGCCCGAGGAGAACGACCCGAGCGGCATCTTTGCCGAGGGCAACGGCCTCTGCGCGGCGCGGCCGCTGCCCGCGAACAGCGGCCGGGGCGCCGCTGCGCTCCTGCCCCTGCTCGCCACCCTCGCTGGCCTCGTCCTGCGCCGGCGGCGCCGGGCGGGCAGCTAGCCGAGCGAGCTGCCGAAGAACGAGGGCCCACGGCCGCGCGTCCCCCGCCTGAGCTGGCGGGGCGACGCCTCCACCGGCGGCCGTGGGCGCCCTCGATGACGTCGATATCCCCGACACCCCACCTCCCCCGCTTCCCCCCGGCGATCGTTCGTCGACGCCGCCGCGGGGTCGGGTTGCCGGTCTCCGCGCGATGGCAGAAAATGCTGCTTGGTTGTCCTTTCGGACAACCTCCGGGGGAGCCATCCTGCCCGGGTCAGGCGCCCTGGATGGCGCCGCAGGGCAGCGCTCCTCCGCGTCGGAGGGCGGCCCATTCCACAACGATCGAGAGGACCCCCCATGAACCAGCAGGATGAGGGCAAGCGCGAGATCGCCGCCGATCCGAGCGCTACCCGCAAGCTCCAGATCGGCATCTTCGTGTGCCCAGGCTATTTCCCGGCCGATATCATCGGTCTGCACACCGCGCTCGGTGTCATGCCGAACGCCGAGGTGCACCTCGTCTGGAAGAACAAGGATCCGATCACGGGCTTCCCGACGTTCCCGACGCGGGCCACCTCCACGTTCAGCGAGTGCCCGCGGGATCTCGACGTCCTCAACATCGGCGCGGTCCCCCCGGAGATCCTGGAGGACGACGAGTCGATCGCGTTCATCGCCGATCGTGGCAGCCGCGCCAGGTGGGTGACCAGCGTGTGCGCCGGCTCGCTCGTGCTGGGGGCCGCCGGGCTGCTCCGGGGCTATCGTGCCACGTCGAACTTCCACGTCGTCGATCTTCTGGAGCACTTCGGCGCCACGCCGGTCCGGGGAGGACGCGTGGTGGAGGACCGGAACCGCCTCACGGCCGGGCCGCTCGTCGGGAGCATCGAGATCGCCTTGCGCTTGATCCACGATCTGTACGGCGAGGAGGACGCCAGGGAGTCCGAGTTCCAGATGGAGTATGATCCGCACCCGCCCTACCGCACCGGCAGCCCGGAGCTGGCCGGTCCGGAGCTCACCGCGAGGGCCCTCGCGAAGTCCGAGCCCATGATCGAGATGGCGCGCAATGCCGTCCAGCGGTTCGTCGCCCGACGACAGGCCGCCTGAGCAGCGGAGATCGGGCACGATGTCGCCGCGCGGAAGGACGGCCCTCGTTCGGTCACCCCGCCGGGAGGTCGGCGCTCGGTCCGGCACGCGGCTGATTGCCATGGTCGGGTTCGAGGGCGCGGCGGCGATCGACATCGTCGGGCCGCTCGAGGTGTTCAACGCCGCGACGCTCGTCCAGGCGGAGCGCGTCCCCGGACGTCCGCCGGCCTATCGCGTGGAGCTCCTCTCGGTGGATGGAGGCGTGGTCGGCAGCGGGCAAGGACCGAAGCTGGTCGCCGATCGATCGATCGCGGACGCGACCTCGGGCATCGATACGGTGCTGGTCGCGGGCGGCTTCGACATGGACGCAGCCATGCGCGACGCGCGGCTCCTCGGCTGGCTCTCCGCCATGAAGCCCAGGGTCCGGCGCATCGGCTCGGTCTGCGCGGGCGCGCTGCTCCTCGCCGCGGCAGGGCTCCTCGACGGGCACCGCGCCACCACGCACTGGCGCGCGGCCAGCCGGCTCGCCCAGGAGTTCCCCGCCGTGGAGGTCGAGCCGGACGCCATCTTCGTCCGTTCCGGCGGCATCTGTACCTCGGCCGGCGCTACCGCTGGCATGGACCTCGCGCTCGCGCTCGTGGAAGAGGACCTGGGCCACGAGGTCGCGCTCGCCGCCGCCCGGCTCCTGGTGATGTTCCTGAAGCGCCCCGGCGGGCAGTCGCAATTCAGTCAGCCCCTCTCCGCGCAGACCGGCCTCACCGGCCGACTCGGGGACGTGGTGGACTGGATCGCCAACCATCTCTCCGCGGACCTGCGCGTCGAGGCGCTCGCGGCGAGGGCGGGTATGAGCCCGCGGACCTTCGCTCGCGTCTTCGCCGCGGAGGTGGGGGCCACGCCGGCAAAGTTCGTGGAGACCTGCCGGCTCGAGCAAGCGCGCGCCCACCTGGAGATGGGGAGCGCGACCATGAACGAGATCGCGCACGCCTCCGGCTTCGGCTCGGAGGAGCGGATGCGACGGGCCTTTCAGCGGGTCCTCCGGGTGACACCGGAGGACTACGCCAGGCGATTCTCCCGTCGGGCTGGTCGCCGAGGGTCGCCCGAGTGACCTGGAGGCGTCATGACCCGGAAATCATCGATCATCGTCGGGAAGCTCATCCTATCCGCTGTCGCGGTGTTCACCGGTGCAGCGCCGGTTCTCGCCGATTGGAATTCCACGCACATCCATAATCCGAACTGGCCGCCCCACGCGAAGTTCCACAATGCGCAAACGATCGTCTTGGGAGCGGTAGCGGCGGTGCTGGCCGTCTGGTTTCTATGGAGGCCAGGGCGAGATGACAGGCTCAGGGCCGACGTAGGATCGATTTTCTCCGTACTCTACTGGATTTGCCTCGTTCCGAGCATCCTGTTCCCTGGAACCGCCTTTCACGATCCGAGCCACGGCGGATACGCGCGAATGCCCGTCGTCCTTGGAATGGAGCTCAACCAGGCCCATGGCGGCTTGTTTTTCATCTCCATCGTCTTCATCGCGAACCGGCTCGTGCGTAGAGCGATGTGAGGCCGAGGACATTTGCGGTATGAGGAGCCGGTCCTTCGCCGGATCCCGCGGGGCCCGGGCGCCAGCTCATCCGCACCCTTCCGGCCCGCACGCCGCCACGGAAGCGGCGGTGGGCGAGCCGTGGCCGAGCGCCTCGGCGAGCGCGGCGTCGAGGGCTGCGGCGCCGTGGCGGTCGAGCATGCGGAGCAGACGGGCGGTGGTGCCGTCGAGTGGAGCTCTCCCTGTAGGTTTCTTGCCCACCTGTAGTGGTCCTCCGTAGCGTACCGCGCCGAGGAGAACCACCATGGATATGCTGATCGCCAGCGAGCGTCGCGCCACGCGCCGCGCCGCGATCGTGGAGTGCCAGGCTGTGCGCGAGAGGGACTTCCGGCTGCTCGGGACCCGCGCGATCGACCTGTCCATCGAGGGGATGCTCGTGCTGACGAGCGCCCGCCCGCTCACGGGCGAGCCGGTGATCGTCTCGTTCCGGATCCCGGACACGGACGTGTGGATCGATGCGACGGCGACCATCGCGCGCACGCTGCATGGCCGGCGCGAGGGCGATCCGGGCCGCGCGGTGGGCCTGCGCTTCGATCCGCTCGACAGCGCGACGATCCGGCGCCTGCGCGCGGCGCTCGAGCGCTTCCCGCCGACGTACCCATACCGCGCGCCGCGCGTCGATTACGCGGCGACGGCGGCGATGATCGCGCTCAGCTGATCTGCGCGCCCCGGGCGGGGCGACATCGCCTCTCGAGGGATGGCGGGCCGCTTGCGGCGACATCGCCTCTCGGGACATGGCGCGCGGCGTGCCGCGACATCGCCATCTCGGGAGATGGCGCACGTATTGGAGAGCTCGTCGACGGCGCCCGAGCACGATGCGTGGCCGCACGGGGACGCATCGCCTGAGGCAGATACGAGCGACCCCTCGCGCGCCCGACGCGCTGCCGCGGTGTGCTCGACAGGTCTCGATGAAGGCCGCGATGAGATGTAGCAAGCTAGGGCATGGCAACTCCTGACCGGACCGCCCACGGGCGGGGCGGCGCTTACGGGCTCGCGGCCGCTGCGCTCTTCGGCGCCAGCGCTCCCGTCTCCAAGCTCTTCCTGCCGCATGTCGGGCCGCTCATGCTGGCCGCGCTCCTCTACCTCGGCGCGGGCGTCGGCCTGACCCTCATCAGGCTTCTTGCAGCGAGGGACCCCACGCCTCGGGAGGCCGCGCTCCGGAAGACGGACGTCGCGCTTCTCGCGGGTGTCATCCTGTTCGGCGGTCTCGTCGGACCGGTGCTGATGCTCTTCGGTCTCGCGCGCGTGTCCGGCCTCGCCGGGTCGCTGCTCCTCAACCTGGAAGCGCCGCTCACCATGACGCTCGCGGTCCTCGTGTTCCGCGAGCACCTCGGGCGGCGGGCGGCGGGCGCGGCGGCCCTCATCGTCGCGGGCGCCGCGCTCCTCGGCGTCCGGCCGGGAGAGCTGCACGCCTCGGCGGCGGGCGTCGCGGCCATCGCGGGCGCCTGCCTGAGCTGGGCCATCGACAACAACCTGAGCCAGCGCCTCACGCTCCGCGACCCGCTCGCCGTCGTCCAGATCAAGACGCTGGGGGCCGGCGCCTGCGCTGCAGCGCTCGCGCTGCTCGGAGGACAGCCGCTCCCCGAGCCGTCGCTCGTGGCGCCCGCGCTCCTGCTGGGCAGCCTCAGCTACGGCGTGAGCCTCGTCCTCGACATGAAGGCGCTCCGGATCCTCGGCGCGGCCCGCGAGGCCGCGTACTTCGCGACGGCCCCCTTCATCGGCGCGATCCTCTCGGTCCCTCTCCTCGGTGACCGGCCCGGCGCGACGGATCTCGCGGCGGCGGGCCTCATGGTGGCCGGCGTCGCGCTCCTCCGGAGCGAGCAGCACGCGCACGCGCACACCCACGCGGCGCTCGAGCACGATCACGTCCACACCCACGACGAGCACCATCAGCACGCGCACGAAGGGGCGCTCGGCGAGCCGCACGCCCATCCGCACCGGCACGAGCCGCTCTCCCACGCCCACCCGCACGTGCCCGACCTCCACCACCGCCACGACCACGACTGAGGTCCGCGGCAGCGCGGCCGGCCAAGCAGCGCTCGAATCCCTCCTCGCATGCGCTCCATCGACTTCAGTCAGTCGCGCACCAACGGACCCCATTGATCTGGACGCTGCTGGAGCCGTACTTCTGGAATCCCTGCGCCCTGAGCGTCTACAGAACCGCCTTCGGTAAGCGCAGCGGCTCCCCGCCGAACAGCCGCCGTCGCCGCCAGCGATGAGCGCCTCAGCGCATCTTCGAGGGATCTGGACCAGCCCGAGCGGCCAAGCACAATCTCTTGCCGCGCCAGCTCGCAAAAGGAGACCTCGCGACCCCCCTGGACGGAAACTGGCATGAGCTGCGGGCAGAAGCCCGCGAGGATCGGATCCAGGTCTTCTGGGACGGCAGTCAGGTGATCGATGCGACGGACCAGACATTCACCGCTCCGGGAGAAATCGGCGTCTGGACCAAGGCGGACTCGGTCATGTACTTTGACGACCTCACCGTTGTGCCGCTCTGACAAGACGCCGGTTGCAGAAAGATGAGGAGAAGAAGCGATGAGGAACATCGTTGGTTCGATCGGTCTCGCCGCGCTGACGGCGCTCGGCTGTAGCAACGCACCCCCGGCGCCCTCGGCGGAGCCGCCGGCGGCGCTGCGCCCCACGGCTCCGCCCGCGGCCGCGCCGGCTGCGCAGCAAGCGCCGGCCACCCCGGTCGCGCTGGATCCCGCGGCCGTCGAGGCGTCCACGGGGGGCAAGGCGGAGGTCGCCGAAGGCGTCGTGAAGGTCTCGTTTCCCCGGAACGACGTCAAGGTCGAGGTGGATGGCTGGGCCATGCCGCCGTTCATGGGGCTCACCTCGTGGGCCGGGTTCACCCCCGGCGAGAAGCCGGGCGTCGAGGCGATGGTGATGGGCGATCTCGTCCTGTTCGAGGACGAGGTGAGCGAGGCCATGAGCGCCGCCCTCGACGCCGGGCTCGAGGTCACCGCCCTTCACAACCACTTCTTCTACGACCGGCCGAAGGTCTACTTCATGCACATCGGCGGTGAGGGCAAGCTGGACGTGCTCGGCAAGGGCGTACGCGCGACCCTCGACGCGACGCGGGCTATCCGGAAGGCCACGCCAAAGCCGCGCGAGCGCTTCGAGGGGCCGGCCATTCCTGCGAAGAGCGCCATCGATCCGGCCAAGGTGGAGGCGGCGCTCGGCGTGAAGGGCACGGCCAAGGACGGGATGGTCAAGGCCGTGATCGGCCGGCCTGCCGCCGTCGCCGATTGCGGCTGCAAGATCGGCAAGGCGATGGGCGTGAACACGTGGGCCGCGTTCGCAGGCACGGACGACAACGCCGTCGTGGATGGCGACTTCGCGGTCACCGAGGACGAGCTCCAGCCGGTCCTCAAGGCGCTCCGCGCGGGCAAGATCCACATCGTGGCGATCCACCATCACATGGTCGGCGAGGAGCCGCGCATCCTGTTCTTCCACTACTGGGGGCGCGGCCCCGTCGCCGAGCTCGGCAAGGTGCTGAAGGGCGCGCTCGCCCTCACCAAGAGCCAACCATGAAGAAGAGGCAACCATGAACGGCCGCTCTCCTGGAACGGCAGACTGCGGCTGCCGCCAGGCCGCTCAAGACTGAGCGCCTCCTTCACGTCCGCCGTGCACGCCGGCCGGCGCCCGCGCGTGTGCGGGCACCTTGCTGTGTGAGCATGGCAATGGCTGCCTCGAGCCAAGCGCACTCGGCGCGCGCCGCCGGGGCGAGGTCCTGACGCCGTTCGACGAGCGCGAGCTCCGAGGAGAGTGCTCCACACCGGAGGAACTGCTTCGCCTGCGCGAGCGGGCAGCACTGACGCGGCACCTGATCGCCCAGGTCGACCCCAAGTACCGAGACCTCCTGATCAGGCACGAGCTCGAGGAGACGCCGCTCGTCGAGATCGCCGCCGAGCTCGGGCTCAGCGTGGATACGGTGAAGACCCGACACCGGCGGGCGCGCCAGGAGCTGGAGGCACAGAAGCGACGGTGGAAGGCGCAGCAGCGTTCACGAGGGTGGGAAGAGGACGCCTGCGTACCGCTCGCTTTCGGGTTCGGCCGCCGTGAATCACGGACAGCCTGGCTGCGCCGCCTGGACGTGAGGATCCTCGCGCAGGGGGTGCTCGTCGCGATGACCGGCGCGCTGGTCTCCGCGGTGCCGTCCTTGCCCAGCCCGGAAGCGTGGGTGCAGGCGGCGGCGGTCCCCATCCCCACGACCGCGCCCGCAGCGCAGGACGCCGCATTGATCCCCGCGCAGGACGGCGCGCACAGCGCTGCGACACCTGCCGCGCCGACAGCGCAGGCGAGCTCGCTGCCCATGGCGCAAGGCAGCGCGCGCGCCCGGCCGGCCGTGAGCCGCGCGCCCGCCTCCTCGGTGACCGCGGCTCCTCGGGCCGCGTCGACGGGGAGCGCCGCTCGACCAGCCGTCAACGAGCGTGAGCGGAGCCTGATCAACCAGGCCCGGACGGCCATCAAGGCGCATACGGCCGTCGCCGACCTCGAGGCGCGCCGGCTGCTCGAGGACCATGCGCGAGAGTTCCCGCAGGGTCAGCTCGCCGCGGAGCGAGAAGCGCTGCTCAGGCAGATTCGTTGAGTCATCGGCTTGCCATGGATACTGGTAGTCGATGACGCCGGCGCTGTCCCTCGGACAGCTCAAGGCCGAGATCTGCCTCACGTCCAGAAAAAGACGATTCGAGTGGTCTTGGTGAACCGCCGCAGGAACCGGGCGAGGAGGGGCTAGCCGACGGCGGGCGCGCCGCTGGGCGCAGCGCCGGGGGCCAGCGGGGCCGCCGTGCCGGACGGCGCGGCGCCTGGGGCCGAGGGCGGCGAGCAGCTGCGGCCCGATCTCCCCGGCGCGCTTCACCTCTTCTTCGGTTGCCACCGTCCTGCCGGCGATCTCGGACCAGCTTGCGCTGAAGAGCGCCGAGAGCGCCACGAGGTCGTTGGCCGTGTCGATGTATCCCTGCCCCGCGCGGATGTCCGCGACCGTCTCCGCGTCGAGCAAGCCGCGGCGAGCGAGCGCCTCGGCGTCGCCGAGCAGGTTCTCGCGCAGCGGAGCCGCCTCGGCGAGGAGCGGCTTCAGCGCGCTCTCGACATCTCCGCTGGAGAGCGACAGGAGGTGCGCGTACCAGGCGGCGAGCGCGTAGGTATCGAGCCGGTCGAGCCGCGCGACGTCGAACGTGGGCAGGTGCTCCGCGATGGCGGGGCGCAGCGCGACGAGGCCAGGCGACACGCCGAGCACCTGGGAGACCACGCGGGGAACGTCGAGGTTCACGGGGATGAGCCGGTCCGGGCTCAGCGCCTCGATCTCGGCGAGGACCTTGTCGAAAGCCGCCGCCGCCTGGGGCGGGGCCGAGGGCTTCCTGGGAGCCGGCTTTTTCTTGACCGAAGAAGACTTTGCCATGAGGGGATGACCTCTCGCTTGTTTTCATCGCGGAGCGGTGGAGGACAGGAATCAGACGCCCTCTATCCCCCGCGATGGATGTGGGGTGAGCGCCCGGCGCGCGCCGGACGTTCCGGCCAGGCATAACGACATGGCTCGATGCGTCAACGCGCCTGGCATGATCCTGACGACAGGCCGCCTGACGTCGTGATCTTGCGCCTGGGCAGGTCGGCTGCCCTGCCAAGAGCGGTTCCGGTCCCGGAGGGTAAGCTCAGCTAGCCCATCCAGACCGTTTGCGGTGCCTGGAGGGCAGCGCGGCAGCCCCTCCGGACCGTTGCCGGTGCCTCGCGGGCAGCGCGGCAGCCCACACCGGGTGCCCTGTTGAGCCCCGGGCCGAAGCCCGAGGCACCAACATGAGCCATTACGTATTGCGGTGCGAGATGCGGCTCAAGCGAGATGTTGGGGGTCCGGACGAGCGGAGCGACAACCGCGCCCTGGCGCGAAAGGAGGACGGGTCACGCGTCACGCTCCCGGAGCTCGTCGTCGAGGCGCTCATCGTACTCGTCGCGAGCTGCCGCCGGCACGGCGACGCTGGACGGAGCTGGCTGCGCGTCGCTGCGCCTCCACGAGCGCAGCAGCGCGAACACCCCGAAGAAGGTCACCACGATGCCGAGCATCAAGCCCAGGGCGACCTTGCCGAGGACGCCGGACGAAGGCGCCGCACGGAGGCGATCGCCATAACGCGCGACAAGGTCCTGCTCGATGACGTCGGCAACCTCTCCCCGACGGAGACGCGCGCGGATCTCGCGACGAAGATCGCGCGCCACCTCCGATTCGTGGACATCGAGCGTCTGATCCCAGCAACAAGGCGCGAGCAGACGCGCTGCGAGCGCCCTCTCGCCGGGCGCCGGGGTCGAGTCGACGAGCTCGGCTGCGGCCTCGCTGGGCGTCGCAGGCTCGGCCCTGCCGCTGAGCGCCACGCCCGCGACGGCGGCGGCCAGCGCCGCCGCGCGGCGCCCGCGCGAGCTTCGCATCGAACGGACACGCAGGGGCGAGGTCACCTCGCGCGCGCCGTGAAGGGAACGGGCCGCGTCATTCGCAGACGCGCCGTGCTCTCGCTGGATCATGGCGAAACAGGCTAGCGCCACCGGCCGCCACGGCCCTGCGACACGATGTCGCGCTCGTCGCCGCGAGATCCCATCACGAGCGGCGGAGAGGAGAACGAAGCGAAGAGCGCTTCATACAGGGCTTGTCTGAGAGCACCGATCACGTCGATCAAGCGAGAGGTGAACCGCCAGGACACCAAGGACGCCAAGATGATGTCCTGTTCCTGGCGTCCTTGGTGTCTTGGCGGTTCGAATTCCTGCTCTTTTCAGGCGGTTTCAACCCGTTTGCCGCTCTAGGTTTCCGGGTGCGGTCCGTCGTCGAGGACCGACAGGTCGAGATCGCGGAGCTGCTCGGGGTCGCCCATGACGTCGATCCGGGCGATTTTCCCCTGCGCGAGCGTGAAGCGGAGCACCCGGAAGAGCCGCCCGTGCGGGGCCACGACGACGCCCACCGTGCCGTCCACGAGGGCAGGGCGGGCAAACTTGGCGCCACGCGCGCCGGAGATCGCCTGCTTGGCCCAGGCGCGCGCGCCGCGGACCTCGCTCCCGGCCGGGGGCGCGGCCGTGGCGTCGGAGCGGATCACGACGTCCGGATCGAGGACCGCCACGAGCGCGTCGAAGTCGCCGCCGCGCATGGCCGCGAGGAAGGCGTCGACGACCTCGCGCTGGCGGCCGACGTCGGCGTCCGGAGACGGGGGCGCTCCCTGCACGCGGCGGCGGGCGCGGCTCGCGAGCTGCCTCGCCGCGACCGGGGAGCGGCCCACGATGGAGGCGATCTCCTCGAAGGGTACCGCGAACAGGTCGTGCAGCACGAACGCGAGCCGCTCGGCGGGGGTCAGCGTGTCGAGCACCACGAGCAGCGCGAGGCCGACGGAGTCGGCCAGCACCGCCTCGCGCTCGGGGTCGGTCCCGGCCTCGCGGTCCGCGGCGGGGTCGGGCGCGGCCATCGGCTCCTCGCGCCGCGCCTTGCGCGAGCGCAGCATGTCGAGGCACACCCGCGCCACGACCGTCGTCAGCCACCCGCCCAGGTTCTCGACGCCGCTCGTGTCGGCGCGGCTCAGGTGGAGCCAGGACTCCTGCACGGCGTCCTCCGCCTCGCCCAGGGAGCCGAGCATCCGGTACGCCACCGCCCGCAGGTGGGCCCTGTGGGCCTCGAACCGCTCCGCCAGCCAACGATTTTCATCCATCGGTCACACTCCCTCGCCGCGCTTCGTCATGGCTGTGACGAACGAATCCTAGCCGATGTGACGACGCGAACGGACGTTCAGCGCCCCGTCACGGTTGGCGAGCACACCCGAACCCCTCGAGAGGATCACGACCATGCTGAAAGCACGGATGAAGAACCCCGCGATGCTCATCCCCGGCGTCATGCAGCCCATCTACGCCCTGATCGGCGCGGTGAAGAAGAGCGGCGTGCCGGCGCGGACGCTCGAGCTCGTCCACCTGCGGGCGAGCCAGATCAACGGGTGCAGCGTCTGCGTCGACTTCGGCGCGCGCGAGCTCAAGAAGGCGGGCGAGACCGACGAGCGCCTGTTCGCCGTGGCGGCCTGGCGCGAGGCGCCCTATTTCACCGACGCGGAGCGCGCCGCGCTGGCGCTCGCCGAGGCCGCGACGAGGCTCAGCGATCGCGCGGATCCGGTGCCCGACGACGTCTGGGAGGAGGCCGCGAGGCATTACGACGAGCCGGCGCTCGCGGCGCTGGTCCTGCACATCGCGCTGACCAACTGCTTCAATCGCGTCAACGCCGCCACGAGGCAGGTCGCCGGCTCGTTGAAGTTGGAGGCGCCCGCGGACGCCCGCTGAGGAGGCGTCACTACGCCCCGATGTTCACCGGCATTCGCCGCCGGCCGAAGCTCTCCGCCCTCGCGTCGTCGTGCCCGGCCAGGGGAGCGCGTCCCGACCCGGCGCAGGCTCGCGGCGCAGGGCGCGCGGCGCCGGTCGCTCAGCCCCCGCCGAGCAGGCGCCCGCGCACGTCGCCGGCGCCCGTGGGCCCGCGTTGGATGTAGGTCACGAAGGCGCTCGCTCGACCACAGGTGCTCACGCGCGGCCACTCCTCCACGGCTGGCTCGGCGGAGACCGTGAACACCTCCGGCTCCGTGCCGCCGGCCGGGATCTCGGCGCCGAGCACATCGCGCTCGGCCTCGCCTGCGTCCTGCCACACCGCGACCGCGCGCCCGCCGTCCGAGGCCACGGACGGCTCCGCCACGGCCGCCTCGGCGATCGAGGCGAGCAAGGCGCCGCCGGGCGGGTGCACCGTCCCGTCGAGGCCGATCTCGGCCGCATAGAGGCCATGCCCGTCGGCGTTCTCCTCCTCCCAGACGACCAGGCTGCCGGCGCCGCGCCGCGCGATGGCCGCAGGGGCCCTCAACGCTGCCAGCGCGCCCTCGCGCGAGATGCGGAAGCCCGTGGAGTCGAGCCATTCCCCCGACGGGCTCACCCGGGCTCCGCGAAGAGCGCGGCCGTCGGACGAGGCTCCCCAGGTGACGAGATAGTTCTCGCCGTCAAAGCCAAGGGAGACGGAGCCCCCGAGGATCTCCGGAGGCGACGGAGGCAGCAGCTCGGCAACGCCCGCGTGATCCAGGTGGAGGAGCTCGATCTCACCGAGCTCGTCAACCACCGCGATCAGCACCACGTCGAGGCGTTCCTCACGCACCTGGCGACCGACCAGCACGTCAGCGCCTCGACCCAGAACCAAGCCCTCGCCGCCATCCTCTTCCTCTATACCCACATCCTCGCGCTCCCCCTCGCGCAGCACGTCGATTTCACCCGAGCGAAGCGCCCCGCACGTCTCCCCGCGGTGCTCACGCAGGCCGAGGTGAGCGCTCTCCTGGATCGCCGTGCGCGCCCAGCACGCCGCCGATGTCGCGGCCGGCGCCGGCTGGGTGACCCTCCCCGACGCCCTGGACCGCAAGCATCCGAACGCCGGCCGGGAATGGCCCTGGCAATGGGTCTTCCCCGCGACGCGGCCCTATCGCGACAGGGAGACAGGTCAGCTCCGGCGGCATCATCTGCACGAGACGGTGCTCCAGCGCGCGGTGCGAGAGGCCGCCCTCGCCGCCGGTCTATCGAGGCGCGCGAGCTGCCACACCCTGCGTCACTCCTTCGCCACGCACCTGCTGGAAGCCGGCTACGACATCCGCACCATCCAGGAGCTCCTCGGCCACCGCGACGTGAGCACGACGATGATCACCACCCACGTGCTGAACCGCGGTGGCCTGGCTGTCCGCAGCCCCCTCGACGGCCCCTTCGGTCCGAGATTGTGAGCGGACCGGTAGGTGTCCGGCAACGTCCCGATGAGGCAGCCGCGCCGTGTCACCCAGGCACGACGCGGCGCGACACCTCCGGCTGTGCGTCCGCCGCGCCCCTCCAGGCGCCCCCGACCCCCCGGGAAGGCGGCGACTGCCGCCGGAGTTAGACGGATCTACCCTATGGCGCAGGACAGCATTTGGGCCTTGCGGCGCAGAGCGGATCCGTGAGACTTTCTGTGGGGGAGGTCACAAAAGGCAATGGGCTAGATAGACCTGGTCCGGCGGCTTCGGTTGACCAATCGACTGATAGTTGGGCAACCGCAGCCCTTGGTACCGAAGAATCTCGCGGCGGTGGTGTGAATGTCAGCGCTCTTCGGCCTTCCGATAATCGAAGTATACAGCAGTTTGCTTGCGGCGGCGCCACTACTAGCCTGGATTTTCACAGCAGAAGATCGGTTAACATAAAGGCCACTGACACCGGTCAGGGGAACGCGACCTCGAGCGAAGCTCCTCCCCACCAGGGGACAGCGACGGGCGTCGCGAGCAAGCCGGACTCGAGCAGCATGGGGTTGTGAGCCCGACGAGGAAGGCGCACGTGAACGCGCTGCGGGCTGACCTCGACCCTCGCCGTCGTGTCGAGGAAGCGGCGGAAGATCTGCCGCGCCTTGGCGTGCTCGAAGCCGTGCAGGTGCTTGCCGAGCAGCCGGTAGAGGCCGGTGGCGATGACGGTCAAGGTCACGTCGAAGTCGACCTTCATGGCCACCGCGGACGACAGCGCATCGACGTGGAAGAAGTGGACCTGGTCCTCGAGGTTGTTCTCGATCAGCATGCGCCGAGCGTAGCGCTCGAGGATCGTGCGCGGCGTCGAGCGGGTGTCGTTGGTCAGCAGGACCGTGGGCTCGTCGTGACCGAGATCGCGCGCGCAGATCTGCCGGATCGGCGCTGGATAGTCCTTGCCCAGCCGGATCGTTTCGTCGAGGACCTTCGGGTTGCGAAACTTGCGGTGCGGTACATCGAGCTCCACTCGGCGCCAGGCTGCGGCCGGTGCGTTCAGCACGTGGCGCTTAAGGACATCCGTGCGGCGGCGCAGCGTGACGAAGGTGATCCCCTGGGCATCCAGGCGGCTCAGGTTCTTGTAGGTGGTGAGCTTCGAGTCGAACACGAGGTGCGGGGGCACCTTGCCGTGCGTCTTCTTCCAGAAGTCGACGAAGCGCAGGACCTCATCGCTCTCCTCTCCCTTGCGCAGGTCGGCGTTGGCGTAGCAGAGCACGTCGGTGTCGGCGTCCTGGGCGATGAAGGTGAGCACGGCCTTGTCGCGGCGGCTGCGCTTGGAAAGGTAGTGGCGCTCGACGAACTCGTCCTGCCCGAAGAAGGGAACGGCGTGAAAGTCGAGGTTGAACGACGCGCCCGCGAGCGCGAGATGAGCGCGCAGGTGATCGAGCCAGCCGCGCAGCAGTCGGACGGAGTTCGAGCGTCCCAGCCGATCGGAGTACTGCGCGAGGAAGGTCGTCTTCGGAATGACGTTGAGCCCCGCGAAGAGTGACAGGCCTTGGTCGAAGACCAGGTCCATCACGTGGCTCTTACGCTCGATGGACGTCAGCTTCAACGCGAGGGCCGCGAGCAGCGCGTGGGTCGCCGGGATCGCCTTCGAGCCAGGCAGGGCAGCTTCGTCGGCGAGCCGCTCAAAGCCAAGCTTGACGAGCAGCGGCAGGAGCACGAACAAGCCGCCGACATGGCTCTCGAACGTCGCAGGGACGAGCTGAAAATTGCGGACATCGGCACGGCTGGCGCGGTCGGGGCGCGTCCTGGCGGGGCGCTCGTCCTCCTTGCGACGCGGCAGCCTGGAGAAGCCTTCCTCGCGCAACACCTCGGTGACGGCCGTGGGGCTGAGCTCGATGTGCTGGCTCCGGAGCTCCTCGGCGATGTCGTAGATCGACAGGTTGCGCTTGCGCATCGCGATGATCAGGCGCCGGGCACGGGACTTCTTCGGCTGCTCGTGCGGGCCGCGCATCGGCGAGGTGAAGAAGGCACGGTCAGGATCGTGGCGGAACTGATGGCAGAGCACGCGGAACGAGCCGGGCGTGTAGCCGAAGGTCTGCGCGACCTCGGCACTCGAGCGATGCTCCACAAAGTAGGCGCGCAGCGCCTCGTACTGGCGGTGCCGCGCCTGGGTAGGCGCCAGGAAGAAGCGGGCGGGGTCAGTTAGTGGAGTGGGTGCGCTCATCGCGAAAAACGTGACCCACACATAAGGGATCTCGTCAAGGTGAGGAGAGCAGCATCGAGAGGGAATGAAGCCGATTTTTGCTGGATTTCAAGGCTGATCTGCGCTGTCAACGCATCAACTACGTCCATCGAGGGGGAGAAGCTGACGGACGAGAAATTCGCCCATAGCGCACCCTTTTCCCTCATGGCGCCCTTGATGCCACCGCTTGCCTGGCTCACGCCGTTCCGCGTGAAACCGCGTCTGCCGGTTACCGCGCCGGAGGGACGGACTCATGCTGCGCCGTTAGGCGAACTATCTCGGTGAAAATCCAGGCTAGTGGACCGTTCGATATGTTTTCAACATAGTAGTAAAGCAGAGTCATGCGATCGCGGCTCGCTGCCCGTGCACAGGGGCGGCTGGTCACCGCGGACCATGTCGAGAGACTTGTCGAACAGTCCACTAGAAATGTCAGTTTAGGCAGCGTTACCAGAGGAGTGCGAATCGATGGCCACGAAATGCAAACGTTGCGGATTGTTGAACCCCGCATCCTCGCCGAAGTGCGACTGCGGTTTCGTGTTTGCGTCAGGCGCCGTGCAGGAGCAATCTGCGCGCGAAGTTTCAGGTCGGGGCGATGCATCGGTAATCCCAGGTTACATTCGAGGCTGGAACTGGGGCGCATTTTGGCTGACTTGGATCTGGGGTGTTAACCACAACGTCTATCAGGCGTTCCTGGTTTTTGTTCCGCTTTTGGGCCTTGGCGTTCCCTTTTGGTTAGGTGCCAAGGGGAACGAGTTGGCCTGGCGCGCCAACAAGTGGGAGAGCACCGATCAGTTTCTGCAGAAGCAACGAGCCTGGGCCATTGCTGGCTGGTTCGTCTCCTTCGTCGTCCTGGGAATCTCCGTTTCCTACCACTTTAGCCATTGAGCGATGCTCATATCCCACTTCTATGGATTCCGTTCGTTGGAAAGGGCACACAACAACCGGTCAGAGGATCTGATCCTCTTCGGAGTGCTCGTAGGGAAGCACAAGGGCGTTCTGGATGAGATGGGCGTTGCGCGCAGGGACCTCCCGCGACTCGATAAGAATCCGGGAAGATAACATCCAGAAGATCTGCGATCTCGCCGACGACACTCAGCCCTGGCGGAGGTTGGAGGACTTGCTTCGTAGGGCCGCCCTGTGATAAAGCCCGGGGGCGTCCGCGGCAGCAGCCCAACAAGCCGCTGCTTTCGACGGCGCTGCGCGCCGCGGCAGACCGGCAGATCGTTAGACCGACTGGTGGCCGCCCTGTCCAGGAATTGCGGCGGCTGGTGCGCGTTGTTCTTAACTCCTCGCGCTGCCTGCGCTGCCCCGTCGTGACGAGAACTTACGCTCTAGCGGATGTCGTCGACGCTCACGCCGAGTCGCTCGGCGTAGAGGCCATGGGTGCGCTGCCACGCCGGGCGGGCCTGACAGCGCTCGTAGTAGGCCTTGAGCCTCGGGAAGGGCTCCATCAGGTCGGTCTCCTCGAGCGCCCACTGCGCCCGGAGGTCTTTCGTCTCGCCGACCCCCTCGGGGAAGATACTTCCGAAGCCATAGAGCGTGATCATGTCGTCCTCCGATCGGTGGCCGGATCCACCGGCGCGCTCAAGGGCTCACCAACGGTTCTCGTTTCGCGAGCCTCGCCACCACGGATACGAGCGCGGCGGGATCGATCGGCTTGGCGAGGTGCTCTTGGAAGCCGGCGCCCAGGGCCGACTCACGGTCCTCGGACCGCGCGAACGCCGTCATCGCGATGGCCGGTGCGGCCGCCGCGAGCGGCGCACGGCCGCCGCGGACCTGCCGCATCAGCTCGTAGCCATCCATGCCGGGCATGCTGATGTCGCTCACCAACACGTCGATGGGATGATCCACAAGCCACTCCAGCGACTCGGACCCAGACGCCGTCACGTGCACATCCGCGCCGTGTTCCGCGAGGACGCGCTGCACAAGATCGCGCGAGTCGACGTCGTCCTCCACGACCAGCACGCGCGTGCCGGTAAGGTCCATTGGCTCCCAGCGCGTGCTGCTCGCCGCGTCATGCGCGCGCCGCCGCGCCAAGTCCGCGGATAGCTCGACAATGAAGCGCGCCCCAGCGCCGGGTCCGGTGCTCTCGGCGCGGATCTTTCCGCCGTGCCGCTCGACCACATGCTTCACGATCGCCAGGCCTAGGCCGAGACCGCCGTGGTGGCGCGCTACGGACGCGTCGGCCTGCCGAAAGCGATCGAAAATATGCGGCAGGAACTCGGGCACAATACCCTGCCCGGTGTCGCGGACGTCGAGCACGACGCGAGCCCCCTCGCGGGTGAGTGTCACGTCAACGCACCCGCCCTTAGGCGTGAACTTGATCGCATTGGAGACGAGGTTCGAGACGACCTGCTGGAGCCGCCCCGTGTTGCCCACCACGGGCGCGCCGTACGGCGTGAGGGATGTGCGCAGCGTCACGCCCTTGGCGTCGGCGGAGGCGCGCAGGTCATTGACCGCTGCATCGACGACCGGGGCGAGATCGAGCGGCGTGAATTCGAGGCTGAGCTTCCCTGCGGCGATGCGACTTACATCCAACAGGTCGTCGACGAGCTGCGCCAAGAGGCCGGTGTTGCGCGCGATGACTTCGAGTCCCTTGGCGAGCTGCTCGGCGCTGATGCCACGACGGCGCAGGATGGCGGTCCAGCCGTGGATCGCGTTAAGCGGCGTGCGCAGCTCGTGCGAGATCGTGGAGACGAACTCGTCCTTGAGACGGCTCGCGCGCTCGGCGTCCGCCCGCGCGGCGCGCTCGCTCTCGAGCAGCAGCTCGCGCTCGGCATCGGCCCGCTTCTTCTCGGTGAGGTCGTGCATGACGACGGCAGCGTAGTGCCCGTCCGCAACGCGCACCGGGGTCATGTTTGCCCAGATGGGGACCTCGCCCCCGTGGGCAATGCGCACGGTCACCTCAACGGTCTCGCCGAGCCTGTCGGCGCGCCCTCCGGTGCGCGCGAGGCTGTCGCCTAGCGCGGGCACGAGCTCGCCGAGCGATCGCCCGAGGAGCTCGCTGGAGGACAGACCCAGCATCTGGCAGGCGGTCTTGTTCGCATCACGGAGCCGGCCATCAGGCAGGTCGGCGAGGAGGATCGCGTCGCCGCTCTCGTCGAGGGCGGCGCGGAAGCGCTCCAGCTCCGCGATGCGGGCGCGGAGCTCGGGGTAGTAGTTTTTGCGAACCGAGCCCTCACCGAGGCCCAGAACTCTCGCGAGGTGCTCGTCGAGCTCGACGGGCGGGAGATCATAGGGCTCTTTCATATATCTCCTCCACTTGCTTCTGGTCCACAGGTCGAGGATTGGTGAAGATGCAAGCGTCATTCATCGCGTGGCGCGCCAGCTCGGGAATGTCGCTGTGCCGCACGCCAGACTGGCCGAGCGTCCCGGTGATGCCGACCTCGCTGCAGAGCCCCTCGATGGCGGCGCGGAGGCGGGCGCACTTCTCGGTGGAGCTCAGGCCTTCGAGCTCGAGGCCCATGGCCTCGGCAATACGGACGTAGCGCTCCTCCGCAGCCGAGAAGTTGAAGGCCACCACGTGCCTGACCACGATCGAGTTGCACGCGCCGTGCGGGAGGTCAAGCCAGCCGCCGAGGCTGTGAGACATGGCGTGGAGGACGCCGAGGCTGGCATTCGAGAAGGCGAGGCCCGCCTCCAGGCTCGCGAGCATCATCCGCGTACGTGCCTCGAGATCGCTCGGATCGCGAAAAGACGCCGGGAGGGTCGTCATCACGAGGTGCGCGGCATCGAGCGCGTGAATATCGGTCAGCGGCGAGCTGCCGCGCGACACGAACGCCTCGAGCGCGTGACTGAGAGCGTCGACGCCGGTGCACGCCGTGAGGTGGGGATCCATCGTCAGGAGCGTCCGGGGATCGACCAGCGAAACGTCCGGTACGACCGCCTTGCTGATAATGGCGACCTTCGTGCGCGCCGCCGGGTCGGTGATGATGGCAAACTGAGAGACATCGGAGGCGGCGCCCGCCGTGGTGGGGATCGCGACGAGCGGCGGCATCGGGGTGGAGACCCGATCGGCGCCGACGAACTCGAGGATATGCTGATGGTTGGAGCTGACGATACCAATGCCCTTGGCGCAGTCGGTCGGGCTGCCACCGCCGACCGCCACGATGATGTCGCAGCCGCGGGTCTGGTAAAACTCGGTCCCAGCCATCACCTCCTCGATCGTCGGGTTCGGGCGGACGTCCGAGAACACGGAGTACGCGACGCCCGCCTTCTCCAGCGACTCGGCGACGTCGGTCGCCCATCCGGCGGCGAGCACGCCGGGATCCGTGACCAGGAGCACGTGCTTCGCGCCGAGGTTCTTGCAGTACCGGCCGGCGAGCAGACGGGCGTCGATGCCAAAGATCACCTCCGGGGTGACGAATTTCCGAAGACTGCGGACGAATCGCTCCATGGGCAGCTACACGGCTCGCCTTGCGCGGTCGCTCCGCGCTCCGCGCGAACAGTGTTGACTCTGGCGCCGCGCGTCGCCACGCGCAAGCAAAGGAGGTGAGCGTGGCGTTCTATGTAGATAGGCGTACTAATAGCCGATCCCGAATCGGCAACGGGCGAGCTGAGCACAGGCCGCAGGCTCGCGGGCGACCCCGGGTACGGGGAGAGGGCCTCCAGGCAATCATCCACCTCGTTGACGAGTTGGTCGATGCTCGCGCACCGATGGTTGCGGGTGAGCAAGCTCGGCGACCATGGCGGCCCGAGACAACACGTCGGCTGGCAGCAGCTCTCCAGGCCCTGAGGAATCCCCTCATTTTGCAGCCCCTTTCAGCGGGGAAATTGAACAGGGAGGCGGGGAGACAGGGAGTATTCTGAAGATTTCCCTCCCCGTCTCCCCGCCTCCCTGTGAATTTTTCGAAGAATTTGAGGGGATGCCTCAGCTCCAGGCCCCAAGCTTGACGGTTGGGCCGGTGTCGGGGCCATGCACTTCCGAGGAGTGCGAATCGCGCGCTACGTGTCGAGCGACGGCGCTCTGCAAGACGTGCTGACGCTGAACCTCGATGGCGATCAGCAGGTGGCGCAGCACGGGGCCGCGCTGCTCCCCGGCGGCGACATCGTGATCGCCGGCTCGTACCGCGGGGGCATCGACTTCCGGGACGGCTGCCCGGCGTTGCCCGACGCGGGGGAGTCCGAGAACTTCTTCATCGCGCGCGTCTCGAACAAGGGCGTCGTGTGGAGCCGCGGGTTCGGCGACGCGACGGAGAGCCAGATCGCGGCCGCAGGACGTATGACGCCGAGGGGATCTTCCCCGAGACGCATGTCAACCCGGCCGACCACACCACGCGCGTGCGATTCGACGACGGGCTCGGCGTGCTCGTCCAGCGGGTGGATCCGAACGGGCTCGTGACAAGTGGAGGCACGACGGCTTCGGCCGCCTCGGGCTGGAGATCCGGCCCGATGGAGGTACGGCACCGAGGAACGTTGCGACTGGCATGGCACGCCCTTGGCCGAGCGAAATGCTGGAGAGAGCTGGGTGAAGCCGGCCCGCTTGAGCCGAGAGCTCGGTTTCCAGGCTCTCGACCGTTGCCACGCTGTGATCGGCCGCCTGCTATGTAATGAGCGGACCTCGACACCACGCAGCGCGGCCGACCGACATCACATCCATGCCGATCGCCCGGGCGATGCTGACATAAACGTCGTTGTGATTGCGCCCGCCAGCGTCGATCAGGCGCCCGGTCGTCCAAGCACCTCCACAGCTGCCGGCGACCACGAAAGGTGCGTGTTGGGGCGGGTGGTCGGTCTCGGCGAAGTTCTGGGCGGAGCCCAACTGACTGCTGCCGTTCTGGGTGCAAAGGACCGCTGCGGTGTTGTCGAGCACCGAGAACTCGCCGTCGGAAAGGCTCTTCAGCTTTTCGACGAAATAGCGGAACTCTCCCGCGAAATAGGCCTGGAGCCGAATGATCTGTTGTCCCTCAGCGCCGTCCGGATTGCCGTGTGAGATGGAGTGCCAGGCTGAGATATCGATGTCACCGAACTTGATGGCTTCGTTGTTTTCGCCGCCGCCCCACATCATGGATGCCACGCGAGTGACGTTGCAGGCGAAAGCCATCGCCATGATGTCGAGATACAGCCGGCTGTGCTCCGGCATGTCGTTCATCATGGTGTCCTTGCTGAGCATCGGCGACGCGAGCTTCGAGCACGAGTTCGAAGGCATCTCGGGGATGCTGCCGCTGACATCGCGTTCGAGCGTGCGCAGCGACTCGAGGTAGAAGTCCATCTTGGTGGCTTCCTCCGGCCCGAGCCGCCCGCGAAAGGACTGGACGTCGTCCTTGATGAAGTCGAGCACGCTCTGACGGCGGAGCAGTGCCTGCTCGGCGGCGCTCGGCGTGTTCATGGGCGTGCCGTTGCCCGGCGCGGGAGCACCGCCGCTGATGCGGTCGGCGATGCGCTGATACGCAGCCAGCGGGTTCTTCACGCTGGGGATGAACCTGCCATCGACCTGAGACAGTCCGGGGATGACGCCGCCGTCGCCCGACGTCTGTCCGACCGCGACCTCCAGCGATGCCAGCGGGGTCGTGCCCTTGAGGAACCTGGCGAACTCCTGATCGATGCTGGTCGGCGCGCCGAGGCCGAACACCGAAAACGACGCCGAACGGTGCGCGTTACCGGGGTCGCGTACGAGCGTCAGGTTCTTGAACACCAGGAGATCGTCGCGCACCGCTTCGAGCGGCGCCATGTGCGGCTTGAGGACGAAGTTCCTTTCGCCTCCGGTCGGCTCCGATTGATACTGAGAGCCATTCGCGTAGCCGAACATGGCGACGCGCGTGATTCGCGGAAGGGTCTGGGCGTAGACGTTGTCGAACAGCCCGGAACAGAAGACCGTTCCGCAGCCGAGGCCACGGAGCATCGTACGCCGGGAAAACTTTACGTTGCGCATGGCGAGCTCCTAGTTCTTCCGGTCGATGAAGCTTGGCGATGCGATCACGCTCAGCACCAGCTGATCGATCGCGTTCTGTGAGCGCGCAAACTCGTCCACGACGCGCTCCTTCTCACAGGCGTCGAGCTCCGGCAAGTCATAACCTGAAGCGTAGGCGGCGAACTGCTGGGCGAAGCAGCCGTAGACATCCGGCTTTTGCGCCAGCTCGTCCACCAGCTCCACGAAGTTGGAAAACACGATTCCGGGTTCCTTATTCCCCTCGCTCGGCAGCGGCAGACTGCCGCTTGCATCGATCTCCTGCCCATGCTCCGTCGTTCTGAAGCGACCGATGGGATCGTAGCTTTCGAGCGCGAACCCGATGCCATCGAACAGCTTGTGACAGGCGGCGCAGCCCGGACTCGCATGAATGCCGAGTCTTTGCCGACCCGTGGCGTTCGGCTCGGCAAACTTGCCAGGATTCGGAACACCGCCGGGTGGCAGCGGCACGCGGTGGCACAGGATCTCTGCGCGGACGTAGGCGCCACGCCCAACGAGGGCCGTATCTTGGGCGTGCGCGTGGCCCCAGAGAAACGGCAGCGACGTCAAGATGCCTCGGCGTTCCGCCGGATTGAGCTCGCGACGCACCATGGCGTCGCCGGTCACCCCGCTCAAACCGTAGAGCGGGGCGGTGCGCTCGTTCACGAACGCGTACGTGCTCGTGAACAGCGAGTCGAAGCGACGATCCGCCCCCGCGTCGAACAGCACGCTGTCCGTGAACAGGCGCAGCTCTTCTTTCAAATCGGCGTTGAGCTCGGGCGTCGCCATCGGAAAGAGGCCGGCGTCTTTCACCGCGTTCGGGAGATTCTCGAGCTCCAGCCACTGCTCGAAGAAGTGGTTCATGGCCGGCGACGCCTTGTCGCGCGCCTCGAACAGGCGCTTGGCCTGGGCCAAGAGCACTGTACGGTCGCGCAGCTTCCCTTGATCTGCGAGCGCGGTGAGCTCGGCATCCGGCGCGCTATCCCAGAGCATGTACGAGAGCGCCGAAGCGATCTCGTGATCCGTCAGCGATGTCACCGCTCCGGTATCCTTCACCGTGCCGAGCTCGGTGCGGTGCAGGCTGCTCGGCGACATGAACAGCGCCTGCACGACGCTCGTGACGCCTCCGGCAGGACCTGCGCCCTGCGCGGCCGTCTTGGCGAAGAGCGCGCTGAAGTCGGCGATCTCCGTCTCCGAGAGCGGGCGGCGCCAGAGCTTTCGCCCCGTTGTGGCGATGAAACCCTCCAGGCAACTGCCAGGCGCCAAGGTGGCGGCGTCGCACGCGATGCCGAACTTGTCGGGGTTCTGCAGCGCGTGCGCCCCGAGCTCTTCGCCGAGCGCGAAATACACCTCCGCGAGGAGCGGCGCGATTCGCAGCTGTGAGGCCTGGTTGGCGAAGCCGTCGAGCCGGGCCTCGCTCGGCAAGTTCGAAAGCGCCGCGGGCTCGATGCCGAACTCGTCGCGCAAGGTGTTGGCGAGCTGGCTCTTGGTCAACCGCCAGATGCGCGGCTTGGCCAGCGCAGGGGTGGCGCCGCACTCGGCCGCCGAATCCGTCGCCGGATCCGTCGAGTCCAGTGGGCTACCACCCACGACGCCCGTGCACCCGCTGGCCACAACGACCGCAAGCGGCGCCGCAAGGCGAAGCGAACGGCGCATGAATGGAGATAGAACACCGATAAGCTTCGCCACTGGCATGGCACGCTCCTGCTAGGATGAAATGCCAAAAGGAGGCTGGTTGGTTTAGTAAATCAAAACGCGATCCGAAAGTCAAGCCCCTCGTAGTGGCCGTTCCATCGTACAGCCACGCTGCACGCGCTGGTTGAAATGTGAAAACCTTACGCGATCCGCCCAGCCTCCTGGAAAGCGACGCTAGTTCAACAACTGATCCACGCATCGAAGGGGCCGCCTTCACTCCACAGCAGAAATATGAAACCTCATGCGATCCGCCCAGCCTCCCCGCAGGCTGTGGAGTGAAGGAGGCCCCTTCGATGCGTGGATAAATTATTCATATAGCGTCGTTTTTTTTCAGGAGGGCCGGATCGCATAGAAGAATGTTCTGTCAACCCGGGGCAGGTCCCGCAGGTGGGGCTTGACGTCTCCGAAACGTCTGGACTTCCTTCTCCCCCAGCAAGGCGTGGTTCACAGGGATCTCAAGCCCGCCGCGCGGCGCCCGCGCATGCTGCAACGACAGAGCTCGCTCCGCGTCGCCTCGGGCCTGCGTCGCTCTCAGTAGCAGGCGCCCGTGTCGCTCCCCAGGTTCTGGCAGGGAGCGCACCTCTCGTCCTCCGCGCACTTCGTGAAGCCGCCCTCGTCCACGCCGCGATTCAGGGCGAGGCTCTTGAGGGCCCCCGCGATGCCCGTCGTGTCGATCGCGCAGAGGGGGACGCAGCGCCCCTCCTTCGAGAACGTGATCCCGAGCGGCCCACCGTCCGTCCGGCACTCCCGCGGGCTCCAGTCGGGGTCATCGACAGCGATCTGGGGCGTGCATTTGTAGGTCGCGGGGCACTCTTGCTGTCCGAGCGCTGTTGCCTTCTCTGGCGGGATGACCTCCTCCGGCAGGCAGGTGCCGCCGCCATTGCAGCACTTGTCCCATTGCACCGGCGGCTCGTTCGGCTGGTCGCACGTTCCCCCTTCGGGCAGGTGGCCGAGCGTGCACGTCGGCAGCGGCGAGCCATCGCGCGGGTCGAAGCAGGGCGCACAGAGCTCCGTCGCGTCGTCGCATTCGCCGTTCGACGTCTTTGGCAGCATGTCCTGCATGTCGTGGACCTGCGTCAAGCATTTCGACATACAGCGCCCCTCCACCTGTTCGCCATCGGGTCCGCGCAGCGAGCGGCACGTCTTCGGGAGCTTGGTGAGCATATAACTGGCGAACAGGTCAGGGATGCAGCGGCCCCCGTCCTCGCAGACACCGAGCTGGTCGAACAGACCCGGGTCGACGCCAAGGGCGTACATCGCTGCACCCGGAAGGCAATGCGCCGCGCGGTTGCCCGTGGGAATGCCGGGGCACGCGGTGACAGGACACTCGGGGAACGCCTCAAGATTCAGGAGCTGGGTCTCGCCCTCGTAGGGGCAAGCGGGCATCGGGCGCGCTCCACCAGCGACCTCGTCCTCGAAATCGGACGCGCAGCCCGCCTTGGAGAGCACGAGGAGGGCGCCGGCCGAGCTCCAAACCGCGGCGCGCGAGATAAAGACAAGTCGCTTCCAAACGGGCATAAGCCGCAACCTCCTGGCCCCTTCTGCCATATACGACACTGGGGGTACGAGCTTCAACGTGCAGCCGCGCATCCCTTTTGCATCGTCGCGCGCTCGAGTGAATCAGGCAAGCCGGCGGTTCGTGTATTTTTTCTGTCGCTGAAGAACACCGAGTCTCCGGCGAGACCGGCGCCGTGCCTACCGGCGAAGTTTTACGTCATGGATTTTGCATCTCGGCCACGGCCCATGGCTTCGTTGGTGCGACGTGCAGGGAGTGCTTGCTACCGTTCGCCCGGTGTGCGTACCCTCCGCGCCCACGGTGAGGGCCGAATGCGAGGGATAACGGGAGCGGCGGTGGCCGCGGGCTCGCTGGTACTGGGCACGCCGGCGAGCAGTGACGCTGGAGGTTTCGAGGTGCCGGAGATCGGATCGGTCGCTCTGGGGCGCGCGGGCGCCTTCGTGGCGCGCGCGAGCGACCCTTCCGCACTGGCGACCAACGTCGCTGGCATCGTGGCATTGCCTGGTTTTCAGGTGACGCTCGGATCGAGCTTCTCGCTCGTCTCGCAGTGCTTCACGCGCTCGGGACGGTACGACGGGCCCTGGAACGGCACACAGGTCGGCGTCAGCGGCACGGTATTCTCCGACGGGCCGGGCGCGTATCACACGGCCGGCGCGGCCTACCCGCGCATCTGCAACGAGCCTGAGATCGGCGCCCTCCCCCAGCTGCTCGCCACATACCGCCTCGGCGAAAAATTCGCGGTCGGGCTTGGCGTCTACCCACCCAACGCCGTCCCGACAAAGCGGTTCCCGACGATGGTCGCCGCCAGCGTGCCCGGCTCCGGCGAGGCGGGGGAGGCCGTGTCCGCCCCGGCGCCGCAACGATACATGCTCGTCTACTCCCACGGGTTGATCCTTTACCCGACCATCGCGGTAGCCTGGGCGCCGCTGCGCTGGCTCCGGGTCGGCGGCGCGTTCCAGCCGTCATTCGCGCGGATCCAGGCGGTGAACTTCGCCAACGCCACCGCCGGCCAGTCGCCGTCCGCCGATTCCGTCGTGGACCTCAAGGTGCATGGCGTCTTCTTCGCAGGCAACCTCGGCGTGCAGATCATCCCTCTGCCGAGCTGGTCCTTCGGCGCGCACGTGCACCTGAGCCAGTCCCCGCGGCTCCGGGGGACCGCGGCGCTGATGCTCAATCCGTATGCGACCGACCCTGCCACCAAGGTCGCCTTCGGCGCCCACCCGGACAATTCGGAGGTCGAGTTCGGGCTACCCCCCGTGCAGGCGCGCATCGGCGCCCGCTACGCCCGGTCCCGCCCGGGCGCCGTGCTGCAGACGGACAGCGAGCCTGGGAAAGCGTACGACCCGATGCGCGACGACGTATTCGACGTGGAGGTTGATCTCATCTATGAGGCCGGCAGCGCCAACCAATACTTCCATGTGATCAACTCGAAGCCAGATGCCGATTACAACTATGCGCGCAGCACCTGCCCGAACGCGCTGCCCGCCGGCGCCGGCATCACCACCGATGCGTGCTTTCCCCGCTACTGGAAGGACGTCTTCGGCGTCCGGCTCGGGGGCGACTACAACGTTACGCCAGATTTCCTCGCGCTCCGCGCCGGAGCCTCCTTCGAGACGGGGGCGCAGTCGACCCGAGGCGCGAACCTCGACGCCCTGGGGCACGACACGCTGGGGATACACGCCGGCGCGACGCTGCGCCCGACCCCCTGGCTCAGCATCCACGCGGCCTATGCCCATTATTTCATGAGCGACATCAACGCCGTGGACGGCGAGCTCGCGACGGTCACGCTCGGTGGTACCGCGAAGCCGGAGCAATGCGCGCAGGCACGATATGGCCAGGGCGCCTGCACCGGCAATCAGGGGCTCTACCAGTCACGGCTCGATATGTTCAACATCGGGGCCACGGCCCGGTTCTGATCGCGATGACGGGCGGCGAGACGCCCCGGCGCTCTCCTGCGCGGCCCCGCCGCGCCTGCTGCGCAGCCCCGGCGCCCGACTACGCGGCGTTCGCGACCCTCCTGCGCGCCACGTTCGGTGTCCTATGCTACAATCGCGTCGCTCCTGCGCCGCTCCGGTGCCCTCCTGCGCGCCCAAATTTGTGTCCTGCGCAACCTCAGCTCGACGCCTGCGCATCGCCGCCGCCCCGGCTGCGCCGCCTCGGTGCCCTCCTGCGCGCCACAGCTGCCCTCCTGCGCACGCCTGGTTGTGCGCCGCGCAACACGTTCCCCTCCTGCGCACGCCTCCGTGCGCGGTGGTGCTGTCATTTGCCCAGAGAGGCTTCACATGAAGACGGGCAGTTAGGAAGATCATTAAGATTTTCGGCTCCTCTGTAGAATTTGTGGGCGCATGATTCGAGCGAGGGCACAACGACTTGCGAATCAGTCGGAGAGTGCCCAGCCGTCCAGCCCCGCTACGCGGCTGGGCGCAGCGTCGAGTGCAGCCGCTGGTTGGGCCGTCTACTCCAGCACCTTGGTCGCTGAAGCGGTAGCGAAGCATGTCCATTTGCAGCGGGAAGCCGGAATTTAACGCCAAGGCGCCAAGGCGCAAAAAGGCAAGGAGGATGGGGGAAGTCATTCCTGCAATCCGTTGACCACGCGATGGATACCCTGCCTCACTCTTACCTCGCCAAAGTTGATGACGATCGCGAGCTTGAGATCCGAGAGCCGCAGGTAGGTGAGGGCCTCTGGTCCGCTGCGACATGCTACGCCCTTCCTCGGATCCGCGGCTCGGCGAGCTGGGGGTGTCAGAGCCCGCCTCGTTGATGCGCCTCTTTGCGATCAGACGAAACATCGTCGCTCCGACCGCGAACACGTCGGCACGCGCGTCGACCTCGTCGCCTCTGACTTGCTCCGGTGGCATGTATGCGACCGTGCCGAGCGTTGTTCCAGTGCGCGTACGGACGAAGTCGGTCGCAGCCTGCCTGACACGGGCAACGCCGAAGTCGAGCACTTTCAGGCGCCCGTCGCGCAGGCGGAACAGGTTGTCTGGCTTGATGTCGCGGTGGATGATGCCGTGCGCATGGGCCGCTGTCAGCACGTCCAGCAGCCCATCGACCATGGACAGGAGCTCGGCCATATCCATCCTGCCCAGGCGCCTGGCGTACGTGGCGAGCGACTCACCATCGAGCAGCTCCATGACGAGGAACGGGCAGCCGTCCGCGGTCGTGTCGATATCGTGTATTTCGACCGCGCCGGGGTGCACGAATCGATTGACGGCTTGCGCCTCCTGTCACGTTCGGAGGACTCCGTACATAGGGGACCTACGGCTCTGGCATCGCACCGTCAGACCCGCGGCGCGCAGCTCGCGGCGCGCAGGACGACCCGGGCGCTGGGCGGCAGCCTCCCGCGGCGGGGCCTGCACCATCGCCAGCGCCGTCTCCGGGAGCGCCTCGCCCCGCTCCTCGACGACCGCGCGGAGCACCTCCTCCAGACACAACGGACGGGATGGAGCCGGACGCCGAGGAGAGATACCTCTCGGGGGCCGCCGGAAGACTCACCGTGCGCTTGTCGAAAGGAGCTCGAGCGATGATCGAGGTTGCTGGACCGAATGCCGATCAGATCCGTTACTGGAACGAGGTCGCCGGGCCGAAGTGGGTGGGCCTCGACGACGTCATCTCGGCGCAGATCCGGCCGCTCGGCCTCCTCGCGATGGATCGCGCCGGGATCGCCGCAGGGGAGCGCGTCCTCGACGTCGGCTGTGGCCTCGGCGAGACCTCGCTCGAGCTAGGCCGGCGCGCCGGCCCGGGCGGCGCGGTCGTCGGCGTCGACATCTCCGCGCCCATGCTGGAGAAGGCGCGCGCGACAGCGCAGGCCGCGGGCGCCGCGAACGTGACCTTCGAGAACGCGGACGCGCAGACCACGGCGCTGCCCGGGCCGTTCGACGTCCTCTACTCGCGCTTCGGCGTCATGTTCTTCACCGACCCAGAGGCGGCCTTCGCGAACCTCCGGAGGGCGCTGCGGCGCGGGGCGCGCCTCGCCTTCGTCTGCTGGCGGCCGCTCCAGGAGAACCCGTGGCTGCTCGTGCCGGCCATGACGGCGGCCAGGCACGTCGCCATGCCGCAGCCCGATCCGCACGCGCCCGGCCCGTTCGCGTTCGCCGACGCCGCCCGCGTGCGGGACATCCTGTCGCGCGCGGGCTTCGTCCAGATCCACCACGAGCCGGTCGACCGGGAGCTCTCGGTGGCGGGCGGGCGTCCGCTCGACGAGACCGTGGAGTTCCTCCTGCAAATGGGCCCCGCGAGCGCGGCGCTGCGCGAGGCGAAGGCCACGCCGGAGCTCATGGATCGCGTGCGCGCCGACCTGCGCGAGGCCATCGCCCCCCACGACGGTCCCGGGGGCGTGCGCATGGGGAGCGCCGTGTGGATCGTGACCGCAGCCGCGGGCTGATCGCGGCGGCGCGGCGGCGCGGCGGCGCGGGCGGTGAGCTCGCCGGGTGCGCCGCTGGACGCCCGGGCTACTGTGTCGCCCGGAGCGCTGGAATGAAGTGGGCCGATGTTCACAGAATCGACGTGATCGCGTCGCCAGAGCGCCTCCGAGCTCCCTCCGCCCCCGCGCCGCCACGACGCGACACGTGAGGTAGGGCGCAGCGCCAGCGCCGGGCGACGAAGGTCCGCTGCGGCGCGACATCCTCGCCGAGGGCTGTATCCAGCCGGAGCCACGGGCGGCCCTGGCGCGCTCCTCCCCTGTTTCCAGCTGACGCCACGCCTCGGCGCCCGCATCCAGGAATACGCCCAGTTCACCACAGAACCCCACGGCACGCCCGTTGCAATTCACATGTTGCACACGCTGCGAATTCCCGTCGGCGTGTGCCGGTGATGGCGCCGCGAGCCCGGAGCCCCCCTCAGCAGGCCTGAGCACCAGGCCGGAGGAGTCGAAGATGACCTCGATTCAATGCCGTATCGTGCATACACGCAAGGATCTCGACGACGCGCTCCGCGTCCGCTGGGAGGTCTTTGGTCAGGAGCTGAATCTCCTCGCCACCGCGCCTGCTGCGCCGCGCGAGATCGATCCGTACGACACCCTCGATACAACGCTCCATGTCGTCGCCTACGCGGAAGGGCAGCCCATCGCGACAACCCGGCTGCTCCTGCCCAACCCCGAGGTGGCTTTCGCGCGCCGCGGCTGCCTCGGCGTGGACCTCGAATCCAGGTTCGATCTCGGTGTCCTCCACGTCCCGGGGCTCTCGCTCGCGGAGGTCACCCGCTTCTGCGTCCTCGAGCGGCACCGGAGCAGCGGCGCCCTGGATGCGCTCCACGCGGCCCTGATCGACGAGAGCCGCCGCCGCGGCGTCACGCACTGGATCGCCGCGGTGAACGCGGAGACCGACCACGCGGAGGACGCCGCGATCGTCTTCCAGGTGGCCGCCGCGATCGGGCTCGTGAGCCCCCGGGTCCAGGTCTCCCCGCTCGGCGGCGATCACCCGCCGACCTCGCCGGGCTTCCCCTTCTATGGCGAGGAAGAGCGCGCGCGCGCCCGCGCCGGCGCGCTCGGCGGGTTGCAGCTGCCAAGGCCGCTCCGGGTGTTCACCCGCCGGATGGCCGCGCGCTTTGTCGGCCCGGCGCGGTACGACAGCCGCTTCCGCCGGTTCGCCATTCCCCTGTTCGCCTCCGTGGAGGAGCAGGCGATGGCGCCGCGACCCGTGAGGACCGCGCCCGTGACCCGCAAGGCCGCCTGACGATCCACCCCTCTTGACTGGAGAGACACCATGACAACGGACACACTGGACTGGATCACCACCCTCGATCAGGAGGTCGCGGCCCTGCTCGCCCGCCTCGACGCGGATCCTGCGGCACGCCGGCTGTATGACGGCACCGCGACGGCCGCCGAATACGCGGCCTTCCTCGAGCAGATCTATCATTACGTGCGCTGGACGCGCCCGCTGTGCGCCCAGGCCGGCGCGCGGCTCGGGGCCAGGTGCAACAGGGACCCGGGCGAGACCCGGACGGCGGACGGACGCGGCATCCTCGCGGCCCTCCTGCTCCGCAAGGCCGAGGAGGAGTCCGGGCACGAGCAATGGGCCCTCGACGATCTCGCCGCCCTCGGGCGCGACCCGGAGGCGGTGGTGCGCGCGGAGCCCGCGCCGGCGACACAGGCCTATATCGCCTGGAGCCGGTACACCGCCGAGGCGGGCGCGCCCGAGGCCTTCCTGGGCACGGCGTACGTGCTGGAGGCGCTCTCGGTCCACCGCGCCGCGGACATCGCGGCGCGCCTCGTGGCCCGCGCCCGTATCCCTGGCATCGCCGGCGCGGTGCGGTTCCTTCAGGGCCACGCCGACGCCGACCAGGGGCACGTGCGCGAGCTCGCGGGGCTGCTCGCGACGATCCCCTGCCCCGCGGCGCGGGAGGCCATCCTCCTGTCGGCGCGGGTCACGCGGACGCTCTATCCGGACATAATCGCCGGCGCGCTGGCCGGCGCTGCGTCGCCGGCCGCCGCGGCGGCATAGCGGGCGGGGGCGGGCCGGCTCAGCTCCGCTGCGTCGCGTGAATCGCCGGCCGGGGGCACGGAGAACGCTGCAGGGGCGCGGCGGGGAGGTGCCCTTCGGGGCACTTCGACGACGGCAGCGGATTGTAGTATGTAGCTCAACGGGGCCATGAAAAGCGGCAGCGTCTCGGTGCTCTCCCTGTCAAGCCTGCCAATCACATGGCTGACCTGGCGACGACCACCCAATGCGCAGGTGCTGACCATTGCGTGCCGTGCGACGTTCGTTTTACGTCCCGGAGAGATGGTGCTGGGCGCTGGACAGGAGCCGCCGGCCCAAGGCGAGCGAAGCTACCAGGACCCATCGAGCCTCGGTCTCTACGCTCCGAGCGATCGCGTGCCGATGAAGCCTCACACCGACGTGGTGCTCGTCGGACACGCGTTCGCGCCCGGCGGACACCCGGTCCGATCGCTCATCGCACGCCTCGCCGTCGGCGACGTGGACAAGCGCGTCGAGGTCTGCGGCGATCGTGTGTTTGATCGTGGTGGTGTCCTGCGGGAAGGCGCGCCCTTCTCTCGCATGCCGCTCGTGTACGAGCGCGCCGCGGGCGGTCCCAACACACCGAACCCTGTCGGCGTGCGTCCCGGCGCGCGCGACGCGCACGGGCGCACCACGCTCCCGAACCTGCAACCGCCCGGCTTCCAGGCGACGTCGCCGTGGGAGACCATCCCTTCTATCGGGCTCGGACCCATTGCATGCACGTGGCCATCGCGCCGTGCGCTCCTCGGCCCGCTCCACGCCGCCCCGCCTTCCGACGACTGGCACGCGCAGATCGTGCCCGCCGATCTCCATCCCGCATACTTCAATGTCGCGCCCGAGGATCAACGCCTCCAGCGCCTTCGCGATGACGAGCGCATCGTGCTAGAGAACCTCCACCCCAGCCACCCCGAGCTCGTCACGCGTCTGCCCGGGCTGAGGCCGCGAGCCTTCGTCGAGGGTCTGAGCGGCGGACGGCGAATCGTGGCCATGCGCGCGGATACGTTATGGATCGAAACCTCGCGGGAGCTCTGCGCGGTCACCTGGCGATGCCAGATACCGCTCGCCCAGACCCCAGCCGTGACCGTGCTCGTGGCCACAGAGCTCCCGGGACACTCGCTCACCTGGGATGATGTGGATCGCCTGCGTGCGACCAGGGCTGGAACGCCGCCCCCACCCCTCGGCGCGCACGATGGCGCCAGTCAGACGCTCATCGGGGAGGCCGCGTCCATCGACTCCGACGAGCCGGTTCTTCCGTTCAAGCCTGCACCTGCCGGGAATCCCCTCCGTGAGTCAGCCCGGAGCGGCGGCCTTCCGTTCGTACCTCGCACCGCTGCCCAGGCCGTCCCCTCCCCGCCGGCGCAGGACGGCAATTCGCCCGCCGAGGAGGAGGACGACGGCGAGGTCGTCGCGACCGCGCTCCTGCGCGTGACACCTGTCGACAACGCGCTCCCGTGGGACGTCCCTGTCGCGCCGGGTGTACCAGAGCCCCACGCAGTCATCGCGCCGGATGCTCCGTCCTACGCGGCGACACGAAACGAAAGTCCCTGGGCACGGGGCGCCCCCGCCGCGCTGGACCCGCCCGCGCCGATCGCCGTGCCCGCGCCGCCAGCGCTCGTGCCAGGACCGCCAGCGCTCGCGCCGGGACCAATGGCCGAACCCTGGACCAAAGCGCGCGCACCGGCGACGGTCACCCCGGCCCCGGCCACCTCGCCGGCCCATGGCGTGATGCACCTCGTCGGGTTCGAGCCCGCGAGCCTGCGGCGCATCCGGAGCGACCCTGATTTTGCACGCGTCCTCGACGCGCTGGAGGAGCAGCCGATCGATGACGATCTGGACGAGCCAGAGACGTTCGAGAACGCGGCCGAGCTCGAAGATCGGCGCGAGATATTCGAGATCCTCGCGCGAGGCAGCGCGGTCTTCGCCGAAGACATCGCGCCAGCCCTGACAGCAGCCACGCGCGATGACGGCAGGCTGATGCAGCCCGTCGTGCTCGTCGATGGGCGCATCTCTCTGCCTTTCGATGAGCTCGAGGCGCTCAAGGCCACCGTGTCCGCGGCGGCCCCCCACGCCGGCGTCGATCTCGAGGCGAAGGGCGTGCTCCAGCTCGCATTGCAGTTCCTGTGCACGCCGGGGCTGCCCGGCGCGCCAGCCGTCGCAGAGGGCCTCCGCAAGCGGATCGGGCAGACGCTCGAGAAGCGCGGCCTCGTGTCGGAGGGCTATCTGGAGGCGCAGGTGAAGCGCGCGCTGCTTGGCAACCGCTGCTACCAGCGGTGCAGCGTCTTCGGCGCGCCGCACATGCGCGGGTTCTTCGAGGCTTCGGCCGACCGTATCCCGATCTACCTCAACGAGGATCTCTCCGCGAAGCTGCCCGCGGTCGAGCAGGCGCGCGTGCGGATGCTTGCCCAGGTGCACCCGGCGGTGGACCAGAACGAGCCCCACGCGGCGGCGATGCGCGCCATCGCGCTCGCGATCGTCACCACGCCGGCGCCGCGGCGCTGAACCTCCCAGGAGACCGTTGCCACGACAGCGGCGCGCTGGAACACGAGCTCATCGGGTGAGGCCCCTCAACTCCCTCACCATCCCGCCGGAGCAAGGGCTACCCTGTGGAGCATGGCCGACATGTTGGAGCTCCTCTGGTTCGATCCCAGGAGCGCAGCGCGCATCCTGAAGAAGCGTTCATGGAGGCAGATCATCGACGACGCCGAGACGGAGGGCGAGGGCGCCTCCATGGATGGGGCGGACGATCCGGCGCTGCCGAACCATACGGCACCGCCGGAAGATAGCCGCCGCATCTTCCTGGTGCTGGCGCGGGGGTCGGCGCTCGATGTCGACGGAGCAGCGTCAGCGCTCCACGGCGGCGTTCGCGAGGACGGCAAGTTCGCGCCGCAGCTTCTGCTGGTCGCGGGCGAGCTTCGGTTCGGATTCGACGAGCTGGAGACGCTGAAGGCGATCATCACCACAGCGACCCCTTTCACCGGCGGCGACCAGGCCCTGAAGGACGCGCTCGATGACGCGACGGCGTTCCTGGCTATTCCAGGGCTTTTGCCCTCGCCCGCCGTGATCGAGGCCATCAGCGGCCGGATACGGAGCGCATTCGGACAGACGAAGCGCGCCGTTCCGGCAGGCTTCCTCGATGCGCAGACCGAGCGCGCCCTGCTGGAGCAACGGCGCTACCAGACGCGCACGGTCGATGGGGCAGCTCACGTCCGTGCGCTGCTCTGTCCGGAGCAGGTCGCCGGGCTGTCGTCACCCGACAAGAGATCCACGCTCGTTTATCTGCCCGAAGGCGTCGCGACGAAGCTCCCGTTGTATCGACGCTTCCCGGTGCGCCTCATCGCCGAGACGTGCCTGTCGGCAGACCCCTTCGAGCCGCACCCCATGGCGCTCAGGGGCCTCGCGCTCCGCGCCTCGTACCGCGAGGCGCGGAGCGCCCGCTCAGGTGAAAGCCCAGCGCCGCTCGGTCAGCGCGACGCTCCGCCGCGCACGTCCAACCTCGCTGGCTTCGACACCACCTCTCCTACGATGGGCGCGCGGCCGGCCGCCGGCGGCGCGAAGCTGGCGTACAAGAGCCGGACGAGCGACGGACCCGCCTTGGCGCCCTCCAGCTTGGCCCGCACGCGGAACGACATCGTGCCCCTGGGCGCCAGCGTCAGGGTCTGCCGGCTCGTGAACGCCGGATCGGGCGGGCTCACCAGCTCGACCTTCGCGATGCTCGCCCTCGTCACGTCCTCCGAGGCGATCTCCGAAGGGGGCTTGTCAGGCCAGACCTCGACCGTGATCCAGCCGTTCTCACCGGACAGAAGATCGAGCGGGCTCCGGAGGTCGGTCGGCTCGGTGCCGCGGTTCTCCGCCCCGAGCACGGCCGTGAGCTCCCCGCGCGGATCCACGGCCGCCTGCGAGAGCTCGACCCGCAGCGTGCGCAGCGGGTGCTCGAGGACGCCCTTCACGATCCTGTCGAGGATGCCCGTGATGATGCGCAGGTCGGCGTGGACGGGGAGCTTCGTCCCGATGAGCTTCTCGACCGTCCCCGCCTCGCTCGTCACGCGCACACGACGGAACAGATCCCCCGGGCGCACCTGCCCGCCATGATCGGGCGTGTCCTTGAACGACGGATCCGCGAGCGCGCTCACGGCGTCCAGATCGCCCGCGGACAACGTCGTCGCGTAGACACCTATCTCGGGCCTTTCGAGAGCGCCCCAGTTGGTGAACGACTCGAACCGCGCATGCCCTGCGCCGTCGATCGTCAGCGTATCCGGCGTCTCCGGTCGCTCCGCGACGAGGTATTCGATCTTGCTGAAGCTCATCCTGTGGCCCTCCGCTCGGGTCCTCGGGTGGGTGACGGTGTCGGCCCCGCCATTGCGCGCCCCGTTCGCGCCCGCGTCGGGACCAGGGTTGCACGCGGCGACCGCGATGGCCATCGCCGCCGCCCCGCGCCATGGGAACCGAGGAGTATCACGGAGGGATGATCTCATACACGTCTCCGGCAGTGTTGCGGTTCAGGAACGCGAGCGCCCAGCGGTAATGCCGGTTGAGCAACGTCTGGTTGCCCGGTGTCGACATCAGGTTGAGCTCCCCGGGTGGGGCCTGCGCGGGCTGGACGCCGGTCGGATCGGTCGCGCCGACGGAGTACTCGTCCGCCTGGCCGAGCACGTGGCCGGTCTCATGCGGATACGTCGTCGTGGGGCTGAGCGGGGGGTCGCCCCACTCGCCGCCGTCACCGTTCATCTCGCTCTGGTGCGGACGCGCGGGCGGGACGGTGGCGATGACCTCGATCGCCAGGTGCTCGCCCCTCGGAACGAAGTTCACGTCGAGCCGCCACGTGGCCTTGCAGCAGTCGAACGCGCAGCTGCAGGCGCGCCCGCGCCCACAGCTCACGCGGTGGAACTTCTTGTTGGAGAAGCCGTCGTTCCAGACCCTCTCGATCAGCGCCTTGGCCGCCGCCTGCTTGACCGGGCCGAACGGCGCGCCAAAGAGGCGCAGCTTGAGTGAATAATGCACGCGGTCCGCCTCGAGGGCCGCGTCGTGCTTCTCGTGCGAGGGCAAGAACCTGCCGTTGGACGGGTGGGCGACGTTGAGCAGGGTCCACCCCGTCACGGGCCTTTGCCGGAACGTGAACGTGTTGCGCGATGTCCCCGTCGCGTTGATGCTGGGCACGGTGACGCGAAACTGGATCACGTCGGTGCGCCAGCTGGCGGTCGGCGCCTTGGTCACCCACGCGGCGCCGATGCGGCCTGCCGTGACGGCCGTGTTGAGGGTCGCGATCGTCGCGCCGGTCGAGGCGAGGAGCACCTCCACCGTGGCGGGGCCGTCCTGCGGCGCAGGCGTGACCAGCGCCTGGACCCTCGCGGCGTCGCCGCAATAGGCGGTCACGTCGAGCCAGCTCGCCTCGATCGTGTAGGTCGTCTGCACCATCGCCTTGCGCGGCAGGACGGGCGCTGCCGGCTGCGACGCCTTCGCTGATCCGGGAGACCCGCCGTTGTTGATGTCCACCAACGTGCCGAGGAGGGTCACGCCCGAAGAATCGATCCGGACGAAGTTGCCGCCGGCCTTGAGCGTGACCGCCGACGCTTCGCCCACGAGCCCGGCGACGGCTGCGTAGCGGATCTCATCGCCCGCCTCGAGCGCGAACGTGCCCCCCATCTTCTCGTGATCGGTGCCGCCGACGAGGAGCGAGCGCGCGCCCACCGACTCGCTGCGGCTCTTCTTCACGTGCACGTGCTCATCCATCTCGACGAGCTCTCTCCGGTCCCCGCAAACGATGGAGTGGAGGTCCTTGTCGACCTTGGTCACGCCGTCGGCGTCGATCTGCGTGATCTCGTCCTTCTTGACGAGCCTGCTCAGCGTGCCCGTCGCGGAGCTGACCCGGTTCTGGGAGACGGTCTGCTTGCGCGCGCCCTCGGTGACCTCCACGCGGTCGCCCGCGGTCGTCTCCTCCTCGCTGAGGTCGACGACCTTCTCGCGATCACCGGCCACGGTGCTGGTCTCGTCGTTCTTGACGAGGCGCCGCAGCTTCTTCTGTGCCTGGATATAGACCAGCTCGTCGCCCTTCCGATCTTCGAACGAGATCTCGTTGATCCCTTCGCTGAGCGGGGACGAGTCGCTCTTCCACGCTGTCCGGGTCTTGTGCTCGGGCAGCTTGTACGGCGCCGGGTTCGTGACGTTGAAGACGCGCCCGACCACGACGGGCTGATCGGGATCGCCGCCGAGGAACGCGACGAGCACCTCCTGTCCGATCCTCGGGATCGTCAACATGCCATACCCCGGCCCGGCCCAGCCGTCGCTCACGCGGATCCAGGACGAGCTCCCGTCGTCGCGTCGACCGACGCGATCCCACGGGAACTGCACGCGCACGCGGCCGAACTCGTCGGTGTGGATCTCCTGTCCCGCCGGACCCACCACGATGGCGCTCTGCACGCCCTTCGCGCGGGGCCTGGGCGTCGAGCGCGGCGGGCGATACGGCGTATCGGCAAAGACGCCGTGCGCGACCGCGCTCCACGCGTGGTCGTCCACGGTGCCCTCGATCGTTTGCCTCGTCACGAGCAGCAGCGTGGAGAGATCCGCGCGCGGGGGCGATCCGATCGAGAACACCTCGCCGGGGCGGAGGTCGATCGCGTTGGTGCGGAACGCGACCGCGCGCCGCCCGGTGCGCGCGGCTTCCAGCGAGCGCGCCGCGCGGTCTGCGCCCGCCTGCGGATCGCGGCGGTAGGTGCCGCGATCATCGGCGTGCGGCGTCTCGCCGCCCTTGCCGGGCTTCTCGATCAAGAAGGCTCCAGGCACATAGTGCGTCTGCTCGTAACGATCCTCCGGCGAGGGGGCCCTGGGCGCCTCGCCATGGAGCGCGAGCGCCGGGTTCCGGAAGTCGTGATCGTGGATCCCGTAGGCTCCTGGCCTCACCTCCTCGGCGACGCGCACCTCCACCACGAACTCGCTGTCGGGGGGTTCCATCGGGTTGTGGAGGTACGGGATCGGCGCCCCGCCGCGCGGAGCGCCCGCCTGGAGCGTGTCCGAGACGAGCAGCTTCGCCTGTCCGCCGCCGTCGGTGAACGCGAACGCGATCCCGGCCTCCTCCAGCATCCGGCACAGGAAGTCGTAGTCGCTCTCGCCGTACTGGACGCGGAGCTCGAGCCTCGGGTACTTCGCGCGGTCGACCTTGATGTCGCGCGGGATGGCCCACTCGGCGAGGAGCGCCTCTGCGATCTCGGGGATGGAGGCGCGCTGGAAGATGCGGTGATTGCGGCGCTGCGTGAGCTTCCAGAGCAGCGGCCTCAGATCGAGCTGGTAGGTCGAGAGCCCCGTCGGCTCGGCTGCGATCTGCGCGATCTGCACGCACATCCCGGCGAAGAGCCGTTCTCCCCCGAGCGCCGAATGCCCGAGACCGCTCGCGATGCGGAGCGAGGCGGCCTTGCCGGCGATGGACTCGAGATCGATGCTCGGATCGTCGGATCGCGCCAGCACCGAGGCGGTCCAGAGGGTCGAGATCCCCTCCGTGACCGTGAAGCGACGGACGGACAGCGAGGACTCACCGGACTCGAAGCTGAGCGCCATTTCCGTCACGTCGGCCTCCCCCTAATCGTTGCTCAGGAGATCGTAACGCTTGTACTCTGGCCGTACGTCTCTAGCCTCCTCGGGCGTCAGCGCGCCGCCGAAGAAGTCGATCGCGTGCAGCGCCCGCGCCTTCCACACCTCGGCGGCGGGCTTGCCGACGAGGCTCGGCAGTGTGCGGCGAATCGCAGCGACAATCTCGGCTCCTTGCCCAGTACGACCAGCCCGGATGAGCTGCCGAACGGCCCAAGGGCCGATAATCTCGTTGTACCGCTCGTCGAGACCGAGATAGATACCGACGATCCGATCGAGGCGCGCCGCAAGATCGGCGGCGGCCAGGATCTCGGTTTCAAGCGCAATGCCGGCTTCGATCCGGGGCATCGTCACGTTGCGCAGATTCTCCATCGCTCGCCGCGCCGGACCTGCCGCCGGATCCATCTGCTCGCGGGCCGAGAATGATGTGATGAGCTCATCCATGCGCCCCTTGGTGATACCGGGCGTCTCCTTGGGCGCATAACATGCATACGCGCTGAGGAGATCGTTCATGCGGCGCTCGGCAAAGGGTAGCGAGAGGAGGTAGTGATAATACCCGCGCCCGGCGTCCCACGCTGCACCTTCGCCGAGGATCCCCACCACGCCGGTGAGCACGGTCGAGGCCACGAGTTCGTCGTCGGTCCGCTCGCCGCGATCGAGGAGCTTGAGGATGTCGGGCACGATCCCGCGGACGTCGTAGAAGTTGGCCAGCGCTGCCATTTGCGCCGCGTGATCGGGCGGGGGCCGGCCCCCTGCCGCGAGTTCTTCACGCAAGAACCGCTCGACGAGCAAGGGGTCGATCCGCTTCGGCAGGCTGTCGGTGCGCGGATCGAAATCGTGCACGAAGTGATGGAGCTCCGCGCGCGCGATGGGCTCGGGCTTGAACCCGCCACTCAGCGGGGGCGATGTCGGTTGCACCATGGTCACACCTCGATCTGGAAGAACGCTCGTGCCGTGGACGTCGCAGCTGAGGCACCACAGCGCGATCAACGCAAAGGATAGCTTCCGCGCACGCATGGTCACACGAAGGGCGTGAGCGCGGCGGCGCCCTGAGCCCGGATGCGCGTCTCTTGCACGAAGCTCGACGCCGGTGTGTCGAAAGCGGCGGCGCTCTCGCTGAAGCGCTTTGGACCGCCCACGACGTTGTTGCCCAGGTAGGCACCCATCATGAGCTGGGTCGCGTCGGTAGCGTGGGTGGCGTCCAGGAGAACATGGCCGCACTCATGCCCACACGCGAACGGGTCATGGTTGGTGCCGTTCATCATGCTGGACTTAATAAACGCCGAGCGTGTGACAGATGAAATGGCCTGCTTTCCGGCTGCATACATTGTCCCTGGCATCATCGCCTGGCCACCGTGAGGCGTGGTAAAGGTGCCGATCACCAGGACGTCGACGCGATCGCTGCCGGTGTCGTACGCCTGGAGCAAGGTGCGTTGCATGATGGAGCCCGCCACCCAGTTTTGCGGCGCGACGGTTTCCGGGGACGAGCCGACAGGCACGGCGAGGTAGCCTTCGAAGGTCGCGACGTTGACCACCCCCACGGTCACGGTCTGTGTCGCGTCGGTCGCCGAGAGCCCCTCGATCGACACGCTGCCTCCAGCGGGATCGGTGATGATGATGTCGGCTGATCCTTGCCTGATGGCGGGCTCGAGAGTGGGCGGGTTCTGCACCGTCCGGGCGTTGAACGTGGGCGCCGCCCGGATCAGCGTTGCGATGGCGTCGGCTGTCTGCATCGGGGTGTGCCCGGCGACCAAGGCATAAGGCCCGATGGCCTGCGTGAGATCCGCGGCGCCTGTTCGCCGCGATCGGATCGTGAACGAAATACGGCTCGTCGCGCCGCCGGTCGCGCTCCTCCCGTGATCGTTGGAGATGGCGATGAGGTTCTCGATCGGGTCGACCTCGCGGACCTGGAGGAGCTGCGGCGCCATGCTGATCTGCGCGTAGACCCGCCGGAACCACTTCTTCACGCGGGTGGTCGCTTGCGCCGTCGTGACCACGCCCGCGGCCCCCGGCGAGGTGCGCAGCACGTGCACCGCAAGCCGGATGAACGACCGCGTCGCGCTCCCCACCGTCGTCTCCGCCGTCACGGGCCCCGACGCGGCGGTGTACGTCACCTTCACGATCTGCCCCAGGATCTCGACGTTCTCGTCGCTCCGATCCCAGTCGGTGAGCACCGTCTGCGCCGGGTTGGCGGCCTGATCGACTTTGTCGACCACGAGCCGCAGGTACCTGGATCGGAAGAGCTGGCTCGTCCCCACGCGCTGGAGCTCCACGTTGATCTTGCGCCTCGGCGAGAACGCGCTGTGGTCGCGCTTGAGCGCCTCGACCTCCACGCTGCCCGCGGGGATCGTGTTGCCCGTCGCCGCTGCGTCCAGCACCTCGATCTTGAAATTGTCGCGATCGTCGGACGCATCCGTGAACCCGGTCGGGAGCGCCTGCGTGGTGACCCGGTTCGAGATCTCGAGCGTGTTCTTCACCGTCGCGGAGGTCGTCGCCGGGTTGCCGCCGTCGTCGACGAAGCGCACGAGCGGCGTCGCTGCCGGGCACGGCTGCGTCGTGCACCCGACCGGATGGCTGCCGAAGTTCGTGTCGACGTCCCTGCGCGTCTCCCTCCTCGCCTCGCCGGGGCACCCCGTGAGGAACGCGCCGAACGCGAGCACCGCGAGCGCGCGCAGCACGGCCGGCAAGACGTACGCTCGCGTCGGGCTCAGGCGACGCTTCATGCCTCCACCTCCTCGCGCCGGAGCCCGCGCGCCTCCCCGAGGTGCTCGAACGCCGCGTCGAAGAGCTTGTCCGCGCGGGCGCGGGGGTCCTTGATCTTCCTGTCGGTCAAGATCCCCCTGGCCCAGGCCACCTCAGGATCGCTGTCGAAGTTGCGCCCGAACGCGAACATCGCGTCGATGAAGATGCACACCCCCCGCTCCGCGACGATACCATACTTCCCGGCCTGCAAGATTCCGTAGCGGATGGTCCGCCGCACCGCCGCCTCGCCGAGCACGTCGCAATACGCCGGGAAGAATTTACCGAGGTGCGTCACCATCCGATCCTCGAAATCGCGCGTGGCCTCCTGCGAGAGGAACGCTTTTTGCTGACTGCGCACCTTGAACATGGCCCTCTATCGCGCCTCGCCTGGGAAGAACCGCACCACCCGGCCTTCCTCGTCTTCCATGAGGAACCGGTCGACCTCCCCGAAGAGCTGCGCCTCCTGCCTTCGCGAGCACGTCGGCAAGAAGGACCGCAGCGTCGCGGGATCGTAGAACCGGAAGTACATCCGCTCTCCGGTCTCCTCATCCTCGACCATCAAGAAGCGCCTGAGGTGTCTCCGCACCTCGTCGAACGGTCTCCTGTGCTTCAAGAACACGCCCCATCGCTTGCCCCAACCCTCGTTCACCAGGCGATCCAGGAGCCCGGAGCCAGCGGCGAACCGCACGAGGTAAGGCGCCACCTCCGCGAGCGCGTCGCCCTGCACCCCATCGTAGAGCGACCGATACGGCTCCACCGACTCGTGGAGCAGCTCGAGCAGGCGCTTGTCGCGAGAGGCGTCGAGCACCGCGAACAGGCCCTCGCCCTCGTCGCGGAGCGCCGCGAGCGCGACCCGCTGCTGGCTCGTGGGCTCGCGCGGCTTGCCGCGCGGCGGGGTCGCCGCCTCGAAGTAGACGGAGAGCACCGTGCTCCCCGCCTGGATCCAGCCGCCGTTCGCGATCTCGCCCCCGGCCCGGGGCTCACCGTTCAGCGAGGTCCCCGCGTGGCTCCCGAGATCTTCGAAGCGGCAGATCGCGCCGTCCCACGAGAGCGCGAGGTGCTGGAGCGACATGCGCTCGTCGTTCGGCACCGAGAGATCCGCGCGCTCGCTCCGGCCCACACGGATCTTCTGGCCCGGCTCGACTACCGCCTTCTGGCACGCCCGGGGGCCGAAGCGGATCTCGAGGATCACGCGCCGCACGGCTCACCCGCCCCGGGCCGCGCGCGCGCACTCGGCGCAGAAGGGCTTGTCGGTCTGGAGGGCCCGCGCCTGCGCCGACGATCCGATCCTCACCGTCGGGCAGCCGCTGACGATGGCCCCACCGTGCTCCGTCGGGTCGCCGATCCGCGCCGCGTCCTTGTTGCCGATCTGCACCGACGGCTCGCCCTGCTGGATCGCGTCGGGCGGCCCCACGCACACCAGCTTGTCGCCGACCCGCGCCGCGGGCATGAACCCGATCAGCACCGTGGGCTCGCCGGCCGGCAACACCGGCCCACCCACGTGGGGAACCGGCCCCGGCTCGACCTTGGGGCAGGTATGCATGTCGCTCACGCGCGCCGCGGCAGGCATGGGGATCTCCTCGAGCTAGGGCTCACTGGGCGAGGCCCGTCACGCTCACGTCGTCGATGTCTGGCTTCTTCGGCTCGTCGATCTTCGCCTCTCGCGGGTCCTCCGCGCTCCCCGGCCTGGCGTCCGCGGCCGAGCCGGCGGAGCCGCCGCTGTTGATCTTCACCAGCGTGCCCTGGATGGTCACGCCGCCCGCATCGATGCGGATGAAGCCGCCGTCGCCTCGGAGGGTCAGATCCGGCGCCTCGATCACGAGCGCGGTGGCGGCCTTGAGGTGGATCTCCTGGCCTGCCTCGACGAGGTGACTGCCGCCCGCCTTTATCTGCTGATCGCCGCCGACCGAGAGCGACTGGGTGCCGTCGACCTGCTCGTTGCGGCTGCCCTTCACGCGCAGGTGATCGTCGCCCTCGACACGCTCGCGCCGCGTCTGGGTCACCCAGACGTGCTCGTCCCGGACCACGCGGCGGAGCCGATCGCCGAGGGTGAGCTCGATCTGGTCGGACTTCGCCAGCGTCGACAGCGTGCCGCCGATCACCGTGGTGCGATCGCCGTCGGTGATCTCCGTGCGGTTTCCTCCCGTCGCCTCGGTGCGGTTCGCGGCGGTGGTCTCGGTCTCGTCGCCCTTGACGAGCTTCTTCCGGTTATTGCCGATGGTGATCGTCTCGTCGTTCTTCACGAGCTTGCGCAGGTTCTTCTGCGCTTGCATGTAGACGAGCTCGGATCCCTTGAGATCTTCCATCATGATCTCGTTGAAGCCGCCCGAACCGATGGACGAATCGCTCTTCCACGTGCTGCGCGTCTTGTGGTCAGGGAGCTTGTAGGGCACCGGGTTCGTGTTGTTGTAGACGCGCCCGACGATGATCGGTTGATCCGGATCGCCCGCGAGGAAGCCGACCAGCACCTCCTGCCCGACGCGCGGGGTCGCGATGACGCCGAAGCCGGCGCCCGCCCAGCCATGGCTCACGCGGATCCAGCAAGAGCTGTTGTCGTCCTTCTTCCCTTTGCGGTCCCAGGGGAACTGCACGCGCACGCGGCCGAGCTCGTCGGTGTGGATCTCCTGCCCTGCGGGGCCGACGACGATGGCGCTCTGCACGCCATCGACCTCGGGCTTCCTCGTGCGGAGCATCGGGCGATACGGCACATCCGCGAAGACGGCCCGTCCGGAGGTGCTCCACGCCTCGCCCAGCGCGCCCTCGATGGTGCGCTCGGTCGCGAGGAGCTTCGCCGCGGGGGCGAGCTCGGCGTGCGGGTGGTGATCGATCGAGAAGATCACGCCGGGGGCGAGATCGGCGGCGTTGGTCTCGAAGGTGATGCCGCGCTTGTGCACGCGCTCGCCCTCGAGGGCGCGCTGGGCGCGCTCCGCGCCGTACTTCTGGTCGTGGCGGGCGACCATCTTGTCGTCGGCGACAGGCGTGTCGCCGCCCCTGGGAGACTCGATGAGGAACGCACCGGGCTCGTAGACGTGCTGCTCGTACCTATCTTCCGGCGCCGGCGCCTTTGCCGCGTCCCCGGCGAGCTCGAAGAGCGGGCTCCGCAGGTCGTGATCGCGGATGCGGTAGGCGCCCGGCCGCACGTCGTGCGAGAGGCGGACCTTGGTGACGAGCTCCTTGTCAGGGGTCTCGTTGGGGTTGTCGACATACGGGAGCAGCGGCGGCACCCGCGGCGCGGCGAGGTGCAGCTTGTCGCCCAGCGTGAGGATCGAGCCCTTCGCGGGGTCGTCGGGGAAGGTGTATGCGATGCCGGCCTCCTCGAGAAGGCGGGTGAGGAAATGGTAGTCGCTCTCGCCGTACTGGACCTTGTAATTGAGCTTGGGATAACTGCCGCGGTCGATCGCCCACGTCCTCGGGAGGCTCCACTCGTCGAGGATGGAGTCGACGATGTCCGGGATCGTGGCCCGCTGGAACACGCGGTGATCGCGGCGGTGGGTGAGGAGCCAGAGGGAGGGGACGATGCGGAGCGAGTAGGTCGACAGGCCCGTGGGCTCGGCTTGCATCTGCTCGAAGTAGCTGCACACGCCGGTCCATGCGCGCATTTCTCCGCTGGCCGCGAATGCGATTCCGTTCGCGATGTGCAGACCTGCGCCCTTGCCGACGATGGCCTCGAAGTCGAGATCGTGGTTCGGCGACCGCGCGACGACCGAGATCTCGAACAGCGTGGATAGGGCCTCGTGCACCGAGAAGCGGCGCACCGAGAGCGATGTCTCCCCGGAGGCAAATGTAAGCGTCAGCGGCGACATCGCTCCCCCCTTGACGGACGGCGATGTTAGCCCAGAACCTCTGCCTGCGGAATGCAAAATTGCGACAGCTCGCTGCTGTCTCCAGGCGCATCCATGACACTTCCCCCGCGGCGCGAGAGGCCGTCCTCCTGTCGGCGCGGGTCACGCGGACGGCCCTGTCCGGACATGATTGCCGGCGCGGTGGCCGTCGGGTCCGCTCGCGCCGGCCACCCGCGGTTAGACCACGAGGTTGCGCCGTGATACCTCACACGGTGGAGCGTCCTCGCGCACACCGTGGAAACGACGCACACCGCCCCGATCTCTCCCGCCATCGAAGCCGCCTCCTGCCCGATCGGGCCAGGCGAGGTGCTGGCCGGCCGCTATGCGGTCGAGCACCTGGTCGGCGAAGGCACGTTCGCCTGGGTGTTTGCCGCCCTGGACATCCAGACCGCCCCACCGCGCCGCGTCGCGCTCAAGGTACTCCGCCCCGAGCGCACGGGGGGCGATTGCGCGCTGCGCCGGGTCGAAGCGCGGGAGATCGCTCTGCTCGTCCGCGTCCACGCCGCGCGCCCGGCGGCCAACGTCGTTCGCCCCCTCTCGCCCGAGGTGATCGCGCACCGGGGCGTTCACGTCCTCGTCCTGGAGCTCATCGAAGGGCCCTCGCTCGCCGAGAGCTTCTTCTCGCACGACGTGTGGTTCGGGTACACCGGCTCCAAGACCCCGTACGGTCCGATCCAGGCGAGCATCACGGGCTCCGGGTCGAGGTGGGTGAGCACGGGGGGCTTCTACGTCGGAACGGCGGGCAGGGCCGCGCGAGTATCCATCTACCGGGGCGAGCTCAGCACGGTGAACGCGGCGGTGACCGGCAACCCCGCCGAGAACAGCGTCGTCACCGTGAGCGGCTGGGGCGGCACCTGGACGAACGAGGGGCTCCTGGAGGTGGGGAGCATCGCTGGATTCGGCGGGGTCGTCCTCGGAGCTCACGGGACGCTGGTGACCGGTGAGACAGTGCTCCGCTCGCAGGTCGGCGCGGGCTACATCTACCTGGATGACGTCCACGCGTCGTGGATCAACCACGGTGACGTCACGGTCCTCTCGTCCGCGTCCACGGTATGGGCAGACCCGGTGTTGCATGTCGACTTTGGAGGCTCCGTCACCATCGGCGGCCTCCTCCGGGTCGCGCCGCTGCCCGGCGGCCCCGGCAGGCCGTCGTGGGGGGTGTACATCAAGGACGGCAACCTCACCGCGGGCGCGATCGAGCTCGTGGAGGACGCCGGCTTCTACTTTCTCGAAGGGCGACTCGAGACAGGCAGCTTCGTGGGGAACCTCAACAACGGTCTGTATGGAACACTTGTCGTGGGAGAGGCCCACGCCTCGACCAGCATCGCCGGGAGCTACGCGCAGCGGTGGCTCGCCAGCACGAGCTTCACCGTCGCGGGGCCGAGCGCCGCGCCGCTCCTCTACGTCGACGGGGACGTGGTCCTGGAAGGAGGGGCGCTGGAGGTCCGCGCGGCGGACGGCGCCCTTCCCTTCCAGGCCGGAGACACAGTCACCCTGCTCGGCTGGGGCGGCGCCCTCACAGGGGCGTTCGCGTCGGTGGACATCGACCTGCCGCTCGCGCCCGGGCTCGCCTGGGACACCTCCGCGCTGTACTCGACCGGCGAGATCGTCGCCGTGCCCGGGTGAGCACGGCCTGAGCCCGCGGCCCGTCGAGCCGCGGCTCGCCGCGCCCGCCCCTCCCCGCGACCGCGCTGACCACACGATCGCCCGGGGAGAGCGCGCCGGGCCGCCGCAGATCGCGCACTTCGAGACGATGACGGTCTCGACATGCACGGAATGCATACGTCCCATGCCTCCCACGAGCTGGTATCGCGCCCATGATTGGCTAGTATCCGATCATGAGACGATCCTCTGCTCGGCGATCGCTCGACATCGCACCTCGTAGGTCCAACGGGCGTGTCACACAGTGTGACTCAATAACTTCCGGGAGAATGGACCGAGGACGACGCCCGCCTGACGGCGCGAGGACGGAAGCCATGGAGTGGAAGAGGCCGAACGGCGTGAAATCGCTCGAAGATCTCGATGGCTGCGCGACGTCGAGGCGGCGGCGGGCCGCGCTGCTCGGCGCGATCGCCCTCGCGGCGTCCGGCCTGACCCCGGGCTGCGTCGGCGACGTCGGCGGCGGCCGGGGCAGTCCGTCGAGCGAGAGCGAGGTGGTCGACGTAGCGCCGGCGGGAATGCGCCGGATGACACCGGAGCAGTTCACGAGCTCGATGCGCGATCTGTTCGGCGATCCGGGGCTCGAGCTCGACCTGGACCCGGACGCTGGCGAGGTCGCCTCGCTCCTCGCCGTGGACAAGCTCAACGCCGCGGCGGACGCGATCGTCGCGCGACGCGCGTCGTGGGGTACATCGGTGTTCGCGTGCGACACGCGCGGTGCTGATGACGAGGTGTGCGTGGACAGCTTCGTGCGGACGTTCGGGCGTCGCGCCTTCCGGCACACGCTCGACGAGGCCGAGGTCGCGATGCTCAAGAGGCAGTACACCGAGGCGCGGCGGGAGCAGTCGTTCGAGGACGCCCTCCTTGTCGTGCTCAGGACCATGATCCAGTCGCCCAGCGTCTACTACTTCGTCGAGCTCGGCCGCGAAGGGGACGGGAGCGAGGCGCTCGCCTCCGGGGTGCGCCCGCTGACGGGCTGGGAGCGCGCGGCGCGCCTGTCGTATTTCCTGTGGAACACGACGCCGGACGACGCGCTGCTCGACGCCGCGGAGTCCGGCGCGCTCGACTCGGCGGAGGGCGTGCGCGCGCAGGCGGAGCGGCTCCTCGCGGACGACCGCGCCCGGGCCACGGCGCGGCGCTTCTTCGCCGACTGGCTCGAGCTCGACGGGACGAACAAGCACGCCTCGCTCGAGAGCGCGCCGAAGAGCCCCGACATCTACCCCGAGGATTCACCCGCGCTGCGCGCCGCCATGCGCACGGAGATCGAGGCCCTCGCCGAGCGCGTGCTCTTCGAGGGGGACGGCCGCTTCGAGACGTTGCTCACGACGACGGACGCGTACGTGAACGGGCCCCTCGCCGCGCTCTACGGGGTGGAGGGCCCCGCGGATGAGAGCACGTTCTCGTGGGTCTCGCTCCCCGGCGACCAGCGCGCGGGGATCTTCACGCGGGCGGCCTTCCTGAGCGTGTTTGGCAGCATCGAGGTCAAATCGCCGATCCGCCGCGGCGCGTACATCCTGGAGCAGGTGCTCTGTCGCCCCCTCGGCCCGCCGCCTCCCAATGCGAGCGACGTGCCGGTCAAGGGCGGGGCCGTCGAGGAGAACGGCGCGCTGGTGCGCAGGACGATCCGAGAGGACGTGCAGGCCAAGACGTCGAGCGGCAACTGCGCGGGCTGCCACGCGGCCATCAACCCCATCGGCTTCGCTTTCGAGCACTACGACGCGCTCGGGCGCTGGCAGGCGCAGGAGCAGGGCGAGGACGCGACAGGCCCGTACGCGCTCGAGATCGACGCGCGCGGCAGCCTCCCCGCTGTCGGTCCGGACCGGGAGGGCGTGGAGGTCGACGGCGGCGTCGCCATGTCGGCGGCCCTCGCGGCGAGCGCCGCGGCGCGCGGTTGCCTCACGAAGCGCCTCTTCGAGACGGCGCTCCGGCGCGTGCCGATCGACCAGGATCTCGCGTCCGTCGAGGCGGCCACGCCGGCGCCCGAGAGCGGCGGCAGCATGCGCGACCTCCTCCTCGCCCTCACGACGAGCAACGCCTTCTTGCACCTGCGCCGAGCCGGGGAGTGAGCCCATGAAACGCGCCGCTTTCAGCCGAAGGAATTTTCTTAGAACCGCCACCGGCCTGTGCGTCGCGCTGCCGTTCCTCGAGGCGACCCACGGGGACGTCTGGGCGGCCGACGGCAGGGCCCGGCGGTTCATCGTGTTCTTCAGCCACGGCGGCACGATCACGTCCCGCCACTCGTCCGGCGCGAAGGGGGATCCCTGGAAGCAGGGCGCCTGGAGCATGCTCGACCTCTGGGCTCCCGGCGACGAGGGACAGGCGCTCGAGGTCCTGGGCGAGGAGATGGCCCCGCTCGAGGCGTACAAGGGCGACCTCACCCTGCTCCGCGGCGTCGACGACGCCGCCGGCATGGTCCAGGGAGACTATGGCGGACACCACGGCTGCTCCAACGCGACCGTGCTCACCTGCGCCGATACGAGCTCGGGGGGTGACGACGCCAGGGCGCTCGGCCCGTCGATCGATCAGGTGATCGCCCAGCGGCTCGCGAGCCAGAGCCCGACGCCTTTCTCGTCCATCGACCTCATGGTCGACGGACACAACTACGGAGAGCCGCTGTACAGCGCCGCGGGAGAGCAGGTATCCACCGAGAAGGACCCGACGAGCGCCTTCGACCGGCTCTTCAAGGACGTCGCGGAGTCTTCTGCCGGTCCGACGCCCGAGCAGCTCCGGATCCGCGCCCAGCGCAAGAGCGTGCTGGACGGCGTGAGCGAGCACCTCGCGGCCTTGAAGGGGCGCGTGAGCGCGGCCGACAGGCACCTGCTCGACGCGCACGCCGAGCACATCCGGAGCCTGGAGAAGAAGCTCGAAGGCGTCGCCAACCTGGCGGCCTGCACGAGGCCGGACGTCGGCGGAGCGCCCGTATACGAGGGATGGGGTTCTTACACGGGGCGAGGGATCGAGGAAGCCGCTCCCCTGCTGGTCGACATCCTCCTGCACGCGCTCCGTTGTGGCCTCACGCACGTGGCCACCTTCCAGATCGCCGACGTCCTGACGAGCTGGTTGCCTCAGCCCTACAGCACCGATCTTGGCCACAGCCTCGGCCACGCTGGTCTCGATGTAGGGCCGAGCGGCGCGGAGCCCGACAAGCTGGAGGACTGGCGCGCGACGATCCTCGCGAACCGCAACTGGCGGATGGAGATCTTCGCCCGCCTGCTCGACGGGCTGAGGAGCACCCCCGAGGGCGACGGCACGATGCTCGACAACAGCATCGTGCTCTTCACGAGCGAGTTCGGGTGCGGGGGCGGGCACTCGCCGCGCGACATCCCCGTCCTGCTCGCCGGCAAGGCAGGCGGCAGGTGGCCGGGCGGCCGGCACGTGAACTACAACAAGCGCGCGAGCGCGGACCCCACCCAGTCCGAGTACGAGACCGACGTCTCGCTGCACAACGTCTACACGTCGATCCTGCGCGCCTTCGGCCATGAAGACGCCCACTTCGGGAACGACACAGCGTACAGGAAGGGCGCCCTGGCGGAGCTGCCGTAGGCGCGATCGCCGGAGTCTAGGCGCGCTGCGACCTCGGCAACAAGGAACGTGCAAGCTCGAGGATCTTGCCGCGGATGAACCGGCACGCGTCGTCGTCGTCGGTGCTCGAGGGCCACAGGAGCTCCGTCGGCGTGCCCTTGATGGTGAACGGCAGCGGACGCGTGGCGAGATGCCGCCGGGTCTCGCGGATCTGCGCGGCGACCAGGGTTGGGACGGTGGCGACGAGGGCGCTGCCGTCGAGCAACGCGCCGAGGTTCGCGAACGTCGAGACCGAGCAGCGGATCTTGCGCTGGCGCTGCACCACGTCCTCGACGATGCCGCGCAGGTCGCCATTGTAGCTGACGATCACGTGATCGAGCGCGAAGTAGTCCTCCGCTGTCAGCGCGCGGCGCAGGCGCGTGTGGCGCGGATCGAAAAGGCACACGAAGCCGCTACAGAACAGCGGCTGGCGGCGCACGGTCGCGGGTAGCTCGTCGGCCACGGTGATGGCAGCTTCGAGGCAGCCCGCGAGCGCCGCTGCGATCGTGCGGAACTGCACCGGGATGGAGATCAGGCGCATCCGCGGCGCCTCGCGCGCGAGGACGCGGAGCAGCTGGGGCAGCAGCCAGAACTCGGCGGTATCGGACAGGCCGAGGCGCAACGTGCGCTCGCTGGTCGCCGGGTTCCAGTGCGGATCGCTGAGCGTCGCGTCGACGATCGCCTGGAGATGGGGCACCAGCGTCGCGTGCAGCCGCTCGCCCCGGCTGGTGAGGACGAGGCCGCGCCCGCGCCGCACGAACAGCGGAGCGCCGACGGTGGTGGTCAGCCTGCGCAACGCCGCGCTGACCGCGGGCTGGGTCAGGTACAGCCGGCTCGCCGCCGCGGTGACGCTGCCCGTGTCCACCACCACCGCGAACACGCGCAGGAGGTTGAGGTCGAGGTCTCTCCCATAACCGGCGTTCATGTGACTCACATATCCTATTCGTTGGTATGGTGGGATGCACGGGTGCATGGTGACGACAAGGCGGGTCGCCTCCAGCTCGGCGCACCGGCTCGTCCGTGTTTTCGCTCGCTCTCGGCTGTGCGGGCATGTCGAGGATGTACTGCGGCACCGAGACCTGCTGCGAGGAAATCATCATGCACGACAAGATAGATCGGTCATCACCTGTTCCTGGAGCGCAATCGCAACAGGAGACCGCCGGCGCGCCGGACATCGGCGCCGAGCCGACGGCGGCCTCCTTGCTCACCCGGCGTCAATTCACGGCGGGCTCGATCGCAGCGGCGACCGCGGCGGTCAGCAGGCTGTCGTTGCCCGGGATCACCTGCAAGAGCCCCGACAGTCCGGTGAGCCATGCGGACACGACCATCCGATTCCTCGTCAACGGCGCGAGGGCCGAGCTCGACATCGACTCGCGCTCGTCTCTCTTGGATGTGCTGCGCGAGCAGCTGCGGCTGACCGGCGCCCAGAAGGGCTGCGACCACGGTCAGTGCGGAGCGTGCACCGTACGCTCCCGCCCCGGCCCGGCGCACCCGCTCCTCCCTGCGATCGCGCTCGCGTCATCGCTCCTCGCCTGCTCCCCGTCCCCGGCCGGCGGCGGCGCCGCGGCCGGCGCGCCCCGCGTCTCACCGCTCGGCCACCCCGCGCCGTACACGCCGGAGGACGCGCTCCCGGGCGCCTCGCGCGTCGACTTCCGGCTGCCCCGCCGCGGCCCGCCCGCCTTCTACACCCTCCCCTGGCCGAGCGAGCTCTGGCGTCGAGACGACGGCGCCATCGCCTGGAGCACCTTCCCGGGCGCCGGCAAGCCGCTGATCTCCACGTACATCGCGACGGCCGAGGCCGACCGCGCGGGCTTCTCTGTCGCGCCGTCCATCTACTTTCACTTCTCGTCCGCGCCGGACGCGCGCCGGCTCCCGACCCGGCCGGCGGACACGATGTCGCTCGGCTCGCCCGTGTTCCTCGTCGACGTCGACCCGCAGAGCCCCGAGCGCGGCGCGCTCATCCCGCTCGAGCTCCGTCACGTGGCAGCGCCGCTCCGCTTCATCCCCGCGGGCACGCTCGTCGCGAAGCCGGTGCCCGGGGTCGTGCTCCGGCCAGACACGCTCCATCTCGCCGTCGTCCGGCGCGATCTAGGCGACCCGGAAGGGCGATTGCTCGGCACCACGCGCGATCTCGAGAGGGTGAAATGGACAAGCCCCCTCCCCGACCCGGGCGAGGAGCGCGCCCGCGCGCTGCACGCCGGGCCCCTGGATTACCTCGCCTCGCGCGGCGTGGCGCGGGGCGACATAGCCGCGGTGGCGCTCTTCCGCACGGGCACGCCGCACGCCGTCTCCGAGCGCCTCTTCGACGCCGCGACGCGCCTCCCGCCGCCGCTCGCCCCGCGCCTCGTGAGCGCCGCGTGGCAGCCCGATCCGCGGCCGTCCTCAGGAAAGCGGTCCTATTTCACGATCGCCGGGACCTACTGCACGCCGAACTTCCAGTCGCGCATCGCCGACGCCCCGTTCCTCTCCGGGGGCGGCACCCTCGCGCCGGGCGAGGGGGGCGCGCCGCGCGTCGTCGAGCTCCCGCCCGGGTCGAGCTACCGCACGGACGCGTGTGGCGGCCTGCTACGCGCCCGCTACGTGCTGACCGTGCCGAGGGTGCGCCCGCCGCCCGGCGGCTTTCCGCTGCTCGTCGTGGCGCACGGCACCGGCGGCGACGCGACGGATTTCCTCGGCGAGGGCAACTTCGCGGGCTGGGCCGCCCGCCAGGGGATCGCCGCCGTCTCCACCGACCAGCCGCTGCACGGCGGCGCCGACGCGCTCGGCGCGCGCCCCGGCAGCCGGGGCGGCGCGGTCTTCACCATCGCGGGCATCCCCGTGGGCCGGTTCCGCGGCCAGCAGCTCGGGGCGGCGCTCGCCTTCTACAACCCCGTGAACCCCGCGGCGACGCGCGACAACCTGCGCCAGGCCGGCATCGACGCGAGCCTGCTCGCGCGGCTGATCGCCGGCACCGACTTCTCGAAAGCGACGCGGCCGGGAGGCAGCGGCCGGCTCCTCGGCGCGGTGCCCGGCCGCGCCGCGCCCCGCTTCGACGGGGACCGCGTCCTGCTCGCCGGCCACTCGCAGGGGAGCCAGTCGGCGGCGGTGCAGGCGGCGCTCGACCCGCTCTTCCGCGGCGTGATCCTCTCCGGGTGCGGCGGTGACGCGCGCCTCGGCATCCTCCGCCGCGGCGATCTCCCGTTCATGCCGCTCATCGAGGCCGCGCTGTCGCTCCGGAAGGGCGAGCTCACCGAGTTCCACCCGTTCATGACGCTCGTCCAGAGCCTCGTCGATCCCGTGGATCCGCAGAGCTACGCGCGCCTCTACCGCGAGCCCCTGCCCGGCCGGAGGCCCCAGAACGTGCTCCATTTCGGCGGCCTCGCCGACACGTACACGCCGCCCGAGACAGCTGTCGCGCTGGCCACCGCGCTCGAGGCGACGCCGCTCCGCCCGGTCCGCGCGGCGGCCGGGGTGCTCCCCTTCCTGCGCGCCGCGCCGCCGGAGGGGCCTGTGCGCGGCAACATCGCCGCTGGACAGGCCACCGCGGCGTTCGTGCAGGTGCCCGCCACGCGCGGGGAGGACGGCCATTTCGTCCTGTTTCACGAGCGCGACGCCGCGGAGCTCGCGATGCAGTTCATGCGGAGCGCTGTCGCGAGCGCCGCCGGCCCCGCCGAGGTGGGGCGCGCGCCGGGCCGCTGAGCCAGGCGTCCCCTGGCGGCTTGCGCTTTCCGGACATCGCTGTTCGAATGGCGCCGCGGGGGCGCGGAGGTGTCTTGTCTCTCTCACCGGAGAGGGGCGATACAGGCCGCTCGCGACCATCACCTGCGAGAGAGCGAGAGAGAGCGCATGAACGGGAAGGTGTGCGTCGTCACGGGCGGCAACACGGGCATCGGCAAGGAGACGGCGCGCGGGCTCGCGCAGCGCGGCGCGAAGGTGGTGCTGGCGTGCCGCGACATGGGCAAGGGCGAGGCAGCGCGCGACGACATAGCGCGCACCACCGGCAGCAAGGACGTGGAGGTGATGGCGCTGGATCTCGCGAGCAAGGCGAGCGTCCGCGCCTTCGCGGAGAAGCTCCGCGCGACGCACGATCGCCTCGACGTCCTGGTGAACAACGCCGGGGTGTGGCAGAACTCGCGCGGCGCGACCAAAGACGGGATCGAGGCGACGTTCGGGGTGAACCACGTGGGGACGTGGCTGCTCACGCAGGAGCTCCTCCCGCTGCTGAAGCAGAGCGCGCCGTCGCGGATCGTGGTCCTGTCGTCGAAGCTGCACTACCGGGGCCAGATGCGCTGGGACGATCTGCAGTTCGAGCGGCGGAAGTACAGCTCGGGCGCGGCGTACAACCAGTCGAAGCTCGCGAACGTGCTCTTCACGAAGGCGCTGGCGCGGCGGCTCGAGGGCACCGGCGTCACGGTCAACGCGGTCCACCCGGGCGTCGTCGCCACGGAGCTCACGCGCGATTTCCCGAAGATCGCCGTGAAGCTCTTCAAGCTGTTCCTGCTCACGCCCGAGCAGGGCGCCGCGTGCTCGCTCCACGTCGCCACGGCGCCGGAGCTCGCCGGGGTGACGGGGGAGTACTTCGAGAAGAGCCGCATCGTGCCGGCGGCGACGGCGGCGCTCGACGAGGCCGCGCAGGAGCGGCTCTGGAAGCTGACCGAGGCGCTGGCGGCGTAGCCGCCGCCCGCCAGAAGTCCCAGCCAGGGATGTCCGGACTTCTGCGCCGCTTCGCGGCGGCTCCGCGCGGGCGGCCCTGGCTCTGTTTCCTCGGGGCTCCGCCCCGCTCCGCACCCCGGCGTCCGCTTCGCGGCCGCGCTGGTAAGATTCGCATCGTCACGCGCTGGGCGGAGTCGAGCGGGGTCCCCGCGCTCACTCGCTCAGCAACGGAGCGAGCCAGGGCACAACCGGCAGATCGTCGTAGACCTGGGTCTTCCATTCCTCGTCGGTGAGGCGCACAAGGCCCTCTTCGAGGACTTCGTGGTAGGCGGAGACGACGCCTGCGTACGCGCGGGGACCCTGGCAGGAGTCGACGGTCATCACCATCAGGCGCGGCAAGCCGGTGCCCACGTGAAGCACGCTGGGCGGGCGAGAAACCGGCAAGTCGCCACCGATGTCGGTGTGCACGTCGGTGATGGTGGGATCCATCTCCACGGCCTGCAGTGGGTCGAAGTGGAGCTCGCTGTACCAGCCCGTGTGGCCGAGCACGGTACCGTCGCAATTCACGTTGGTCGTGACGGCCTGGTTGATGAACGCCAGGTGCTCCTTGCTGTGCGGCTGGCCGCTGCGCTGGGCGCGAGCCATCTCGGCCAACGTGAGATTGATGCGCGCGACGCGCGCAAAGTAGTCCTGGACCTCGCTGCGGAAGCTCGGCTCGAGGTCGACCGTGGCGGTGAGCTCTTGCGCGCGCTCGGCGAAGCGGACCACGGCGTCGAAGAACTCGGGGTAGGGATCGACGTAGGCGTCGGGATACTCGCACGACGCGTTCGACGTGTACGACTGCTTCACGTAGAGCACGTTGTTGTGGCGGAGCTGTGCCCACGAGCTGAGCTGGGTATTGAGCAGCCGGCGGCCCCAGGCGTCGCTGCGGGCCACCGCGGGCAGGTCCGCCGCCGGGGTGCCTGCTCCGGGCGACAGCGTGCGGAGCGCGCCGAGCCAGCTGGTGTACAGGCTGCCCTCCCAGTACTGCTCCGGGTGTTCGTCGACCAGCACGCGCAGCGCGGAGAGCTCACCGGGATAGCCGGCCTCGACGTCGAGCTCGTCGCCGAGCAGGCCGAGCGCCTGGTCGTTGCCCAGCGCGGCGAAGGCCACGTCGAGCGGGTCGGGCACGACGCGGGTGGGCAGGCGGTCGTAGACCAGGTTCGAGAAGACGTGGCTGTCGACCGTGTAGCGCTGACCGAAAAGCGCGAAGCTCAGGTTCAAGGGGAAGGTGCTCGCGCCGCCGGCCTGCCGCCTCATCACGTGGCTGGCGATCCGCTGCTGGCCGAATTGACCTTTGACGATCGCGCCGGCGAGGGTCGCGTCGTCGACGGCGCCAATCCCGTTGGGGGCGTTCAACGCGGTGAGCAGCTCGTCCACTTCCTGCAGCGTCATGTAGTCGTGCTCGCCCACGAACGCGCTGATGGTCGCGTCGATCGCCAGGTATTCCGCAAGCGCGCTGGAGTCGAGGAGCCGGCGCAGCGCGATGGCGCTCTCGACCTGCCTGCGCCGCAAGAGCTGGCTGCCGTCATCTTGCGTCTCGATCAGGCGAAAGTCGATGCGGCCGAGCCAGATCATGCTGCGGAAGTAGCTCTCCAGCTCCGGATCGCCGGCGTAGTGCCCACGCGGCTTGAACTGGGAGAAGTCGATGCTCCGCTTCACGCCGAACAGCACGCGTTCCTGTATTCCCGCGGCCTGCATGGCGGCGCCGACGAAGCTCTGCACCCCTGAAGGCTCGCGGGAGTCGACCTTGCCGCCATTCAAGAGCGACACAGCCACGCCGAGGTAGAAGTTCAGATCGGACGCCACCTCCGGCTCGAGCGTGTCGGCCGTCTCGATCAGCGAGCTGCGAATCGCAGCCAGCAAGTGCGCGAGTCGAGGTCGCAGCGCCTTCTTCTCCAGCTGCTGGAGGATCTTGTCGTGCGAGCGGTAGATCGCTTCCAGCACCATGTCGCTGCTGACGAACACCGGCAGATCCGCCATGTAAATTGAGGAATAGCCGGCGGCAAAAGACGGGAACCGGTTGCCTGCGGCGATGGTGAAGCCCTTTTGCGACAGGTGCTCTTTCTGAGCGTCGGGAGCCGCGAAGAATGCGGTCAGAATCGGGTCGAGATTCGCCGCGGTGAGCGGGTCGTACCCGAGGTTCGGTTCGAACTCGACGGCGTGGCTCGCTCGCAGCTCGTCCGCGGTCGCCAGCCGTGCCTCGTCGAGCTTCTGGATCAGGGGTTCGACACCGGCCGGTGCGGAGACCGTGACTTCCGTGCCAGGGTCTAGCTCGCTTGGCACATCGGCGATGGCACCGGGATCGGGGCCGCCGGGTCCACACGAACAAGCGCAGAGCAGCGCAAGAAGCGGCAGAGTCAGTCTCGTCCCGCGCCCGAACCAGGTCCTCGTCGTTCGCATCATGTCATGCCTCCCGCTCCCCCCCGGGGTCGAAGTGTGCCACCAGGATGGGGGGAGCCGAGACCCGCGATCAGCAACGGGCATGCCAGGCGTAGCGAAGCCCCCTCGGGAACGAACGGCCCTCGGACGGATGGCGAGCGCGTGAGTAGAACAAGACCGGCTCCGCGCGCTCGGCCGACGCGAAATGGATGAATGATGGAGACCGCGGGCGCACCGAAGCCTCCTGAAATACGGAGGGTTCATGCAAGCTTACCGCCGATACGTTGGCACCGCGATTGCTGTTGTCCTGTCCTTCTCGGCCCAGGCCGCTGACGCCGCCGTCACGGTCGAGATCGTCGAGCCGAGCAACAAATTCATCGAGAGCGATACGATCCCGGTGCGTGTCGCGGCGTCGTCGTCGCCCGATGACCTCTACTATGTGGAAGCGGAGTTCGAAGGGCTCATCATCGAGCTCACTCCGGCGGAGGACGGCTACTTCGAGGGGTCGTTCGATCTCGGCGAGCTCGGGGGCGAGCTTCCCTACGGCCCTCACGTCGTGACGGTCGACGCGTACAGCACGTTCGGCGACTGGGCGAGCGCGCAGCGCACCCTGCACCGGTACTCGGCGCCGCCGACCCTCGGATGGAACGTGCTACCGAACGACACCCTCACGGCGGGCTGGCGCTTCGACGCGAAGTGCATCCCGACGCCGCCGTACGAGTGCCAGCGGCTCGCGGCATTCTTCACCAGCGCCGACGGGGGCGTCTCGCTCGTCAACGAGGCGTCGTCGTCCGAGCCATCGTCTGTGACGGGGCGGCTCTACGTCAAGGAGGCGCGGTCGCGATACGGCGATTACTACCAGATCCCGTCGGGCAGGACGTACACGCTCACGATCGAGGCCTGGGACGGCGTGGGACCGAGGGTCTCGAGGACGATCGGCCCGATCCACGTCGACCGGAGCCCGCAGCTCACCGTCGTCCAGCGCGCTCCCGGCGCCATCCTCGATTTCGACGCGACGCGGCTCCTCGTCCTGGATCACCGCGGGCGTATCGCGATCGTCGAGCGCACCACACAGGCCGTGACGTGGCTCGGGACCATACCGCAAGAAGATGCCCCGCTCAGCGCTGTCTATGGAGCGCTCACGCCCACCGGGGCCGTGTACCAGGCGACGAACGGCTACATCCTGTCCTGGGTGAATGGCAGCCGGAACACCGTCGCGCGCGCGGCGCGCCTCGACGCGGTGAACGGCGACACGGCGGTGTTCACCACGACAAGCGACGACCGGGCCTTCGCGCACTCGCTGTCCACGGGGACCACCACGCTCCTCTGGTCCAGCCCGGGCAGCCGATCGCCGTTCCAGGCCGACATCACGGCTTCCGGCGAGATCTATTTCGGGACCTACGAGAGCGGCTCGATCGTGGGGCCCGGGGGGTCGCTGCTCGGGGATCACGAGGGCAACCTGCAGCGGCCGATCGCCGACGGGACGAGCGTCGCCGGCCGGTGGTGGGACGGGCGCAGGAGCTCGAGTTACCTGTACACGGCGGATGGAGAAGAGGTGTTCCTGGGCGACTCGATCACCAGCAGCTCGGCCGGGCTGCTGCTGCACGCGGGCCACGCGGGCTTCCTGAAGACCGACGGCGCCGTCAACCAGGTATGGCTGCGGACGGCTGACGGCGAGCAGCACCAGATCAGCAACTTCACGAAGCCGAGCCAGTTCGACCAGGCGAAGCTCCGGGTCGGCCATGACGGCCTCAGCGACACCGGCGACGTCCTCTTCCTGAACGACGGCAAGCGCTACATCGGCCGGCCGGGGGGAGCGCCCGAGCGCATCAGCACGGACCTAGGGCACGGGCGCTGGCTTGACGGGAGCTGGTACGTGACGATCGGCAACACGCTGTTTCAGGTCGCGAGCGCGGGCGGCTCCCCCGCGCGCCTGGCGGCGACCGCGGCGTTCGCGCCGGAGGACGGCGGCGCGCGCGAGGTGCTGTCCACCTCGTTCACCGGCGATGAGCTGCTCGACGCGCCGGTGTCGGTCCGCGATCTGCACGAGCCCGACGCGCTGCCGGTGTCGTCCGACGGCTCCGAGCTGCTCGGCGATGGCGACGCGGACACGGGCGGCGACCTCGCGCCGGCCGCGGCGGGGTGCAGCGCCTCTGTCCCGGCGGGCTCTCCGAGCGGCGCCGCCGCGCTCGCCGCGGCGCTCGCGGGCCTCCTCGCACTCGCGCGGCGGAGCCGCTCGCGCTCGTAGCGCCCCCCGCGACGCACCTGAGCTGACCACAGAGGCACAGCTCTCTTTCACTCTCTCGTCCTGGCGTCCTTGGCCGCCCTTGGCGGTTCATCTCATTCTCGTGTGCTCACCGCTCCCGAGCGGCGGTCGGCCACCGCTGGCGGGGCGAGCCGGCTCGAACAGGAGCGCCAGGGCGCCAAGCAAGCCGAGAGAGCCCAGAAAGCTGCTCTTCTTGGCGGTCTTCGCGCTCCTCGCGTCCCTGGCGTCCCTGGTCTCTTGGCAATGCATATTCTCCTCGACTGAACAATGCTCTAGTTCACCGGACGGTGTGCATCCAATTCATATGCAGCATGGTTCGCATGCACACCGTGCATCGATGTCGCCCGCTGGAGCCCGCCATGGCGACTCGATGCTTCCGGGCCGTTTCGCCGCCAGAACGCGCTGGAAAAATCCAGGTCCATGCCCGGTGTGGGCGCGCGTACGTCTGCCGGGCCCGGCCGGTTCCCGCGTTGAGGAAAATGCGACGAGGATGCCGCGCCGTCGCGCCGCCGATGGCCCGTCCGGGCGATCGGATCCTGACGTCGTTGTCGCGGAGGCGTCACGAAGCCGGGGGCCCTCCTCATGATAACAAGTGCACTGGCATGCTCGAGCCCGCCCTCCCCAGCGACGCCGTGATAGCGCTCCCCGGAACGACCGCGACCGCCATTGCGTGGCGCACGGCCCAGGGACAGCTCCACCTCACCGCAATCGTCAAGGCGACCTTCGCCTTCGCCCCGGACGCGGAGATGCCGCTCGCCGAGCCGCAGCCGATCATCCGCGCGGAGGTGCACCACGGCAATAACCCGATCCGGGGAATCCGCTTCTCGAGCGACCTCGCCCCCTACCTCGGCCGCGCCGACGTCACGTTCACGGGGCACGCGCATGCGCCGCGCGGGACGAGGGTGCAATCGATGCCCGTGCGGCTCGCGGTCGCCGACGGCAGCCGCCTCCTCCTCGACCGGCAGCTCCTCGTCCGCGATCCCGACGGCTTCGAGCGGATGCCCATGACCTGCGACCGCGCCACGAGCGGGGCGGGCGGGCAGGAGAACCCGTTCGGGCGGGGCCCGGACCCGGCCGCGGCGAACGTCGTCGATCCGAGGGACCCGAGCCGCCCGGCGTGCTTCGGCCCGGTCGCGCGCGCGCTGCCGGCGCGCAGGCGGCGGCTCGGCTCGACGCCGCGGAAGGTGCTGGAGGCGCCGATCGCCGAGATCCCCGAGGGGTTCGACTGGGGCTATTTCCAGGCGGCGCCGGAGGGCCAGCAGATCGATCACCTGCGCGGCGACGAGTGGATCATCCTCGAGGGCCTCCACCCCGGGTTGCCGCGCGTCGTGATGCGGCTGCCCAGCGCGCGCGGCGCGGCGCGGCTCCACGGGCTCGACGGCTTCGGGGTGGCGGAGGGGCTGCGCCTCGATCTCGTCGCCGACACGCTGCACATCGACGGCGACGAGGAGCGGTGCACCGTGGTCTGGAGGCGGAGCTTGCCGCTCCCCCACGCGGGCGCGCTCTCGGCGGTGCGCATCGTCGCGGGCGTCGAGGTCGCCGGCGCGCCCATCGCGTGGGAGCCTCCGCCCAGCGCGAGGCGGGCGGAGGCGACGGCGCCGCCTGTCTCGCAGCGCGGGCCGGCCGGCACCATCGTCATGGCCGAGGAGCCAGCGAGCAGGCCGCGCCCCGCGGAGACGATGTTCCTGGACCCGGACGAGGCGCCGGCGACCAAGGTGCGTCCGGTGACCCCGTTCGAGGTCGCGCGAGCTCCTCATGCGGCGACGGTGGCGCTTGGACCGGACGACGACGCGGCGGCGGGCGTGAGGCACGCGCTGCCGTTCGAGCGCTCCTCGGCCCCGCATGCAGCGAGCGCGAGGCTGCCGCCCTCCGCGGCGGCGGCGACCTCCGCGGCGGCGGCGACCTCCGCGGCGGCGGCGACCTCCGCGGCGGCGGCGCTCCACGCGGTGATGGCGCGCGACGCGGCGGCGCCCATCTGCACGGCAACGCCGCCCTGCGCGGCGGCGCCGCTCTCGACGCTCGCGCTGTCCCCGGACGACGACGCCCGCGCTTCCGCGTGCGCGGCGCTGCCGTTTCCTGCGACCCCGAGGCCCGCCGCGGATTGGCGCCTGGCAAGGCCTGCTCCCATTCCTGGCGCGCCGTGGTCGACCGAGAGCGCGTCCGCCGAGAGCGCGCCGCTTCCGCCGAGCGCGCCGAGCGCGCTGCCCACGTCGAGCGTCCCGCCGGCGCTGAGCGCGCCGCCCACGCCGCTTCCACCGAGCGCGCCGCCCGCGATGCCGCCGCCGAGCGCGCCGCCCACGTCGAGCGTCCCGCCGGCGCCGGGCGCGCCGCTCGCGATGCCCCCGCCGAGCGCGCCGCCCACGTCGAGCGTCCCGCCGGCGCCGGGCGCGCCGCTCGCGATGCTCACGCCGAGCGCGCCGCCCGCGCCCTCTCCATCGCCCCTCAGCGCCCCTCAGGCCAAGGCGCCGCCCGACCCGCCGGAGCCGGTGGACCTCGGCGTCGAGCGCTATGCGACCGTCGCGGCGCAGCTCCTGGAGCGGCGCGCGCCCCGGGCCGATGTGCTGGGCGCGCACGGGCTCTCCGAGGCGCGCTTCGCCGAGATAGAGCGGCGCTGGAGCGTCGCCATGGATGAAGAGGACAGGCGCGGCGGGCACGCGCTCCGCGACGCGTACGACGCCGCATATGTCAAGGAATGGGAGGCGCACCGCGGGCCCTTCGAGCTCGCCGATTACGCGCGGCTCACCGTGGCGGCGGAGCGCGGCCACCTCGCCGCTGCGCTCGATTTGATCGGCATTCGCCGTACCCTGTGGATGCGGCTGAAGCGGGTCTGGGCAAAGCGCCTCGCCGAGAGCCGCAGCCTCGCCGGCGCGCTCCAGCGCGAGCTCGCGCGGCAACGCGAGCTGCGGAGCGCAGACCCTCACGGCGCGACGAGAAACCGCCTGCGCGCCCCCGGCTCGTGAGGCGCCCGCTCGACATTACTGTCTCGATTCTGTGTCAAAAAAGAGCGGGCGCGAGCGCTGCGCACCAGGCAGGCCCCCTCGACGCCCGAAGAAGCCGGTGTCGTTCGAGCCGCGATCGGTGCGGCGCTGAAGCTCCACACCCGAGTGACTGTCGCCCCCTGCCGTCCGATCGGCTTCGGGTTGCTGTCGATACCGCGCCCCGCTGGCCCGACGAGCGTCGTCCAGGAAGCTGGAAACCGCGCCAGCAAACGACCTAGCCAGCGAGGAGCTCGCACGTCCGTGCCTCGGCCTGCGGGGTAAAGCACTTCAAGAGCGCTCGCTCACCGGGCCGCTGGAACGCGACGAGGTCGTTGGAGACCGCGGGCACGCTCGCCATCGTCGAAGGTGATCCTCGACAGCCGCCCGGCCTGGTCGTTCCTGCACCGCAGCGAGCGGCCATGACGCGATCGTCGCGAAACCAGCCACGGTGTCGATCCCCGCTGCCGTGCCGGATGGCCCCGGGGCGATGCGGCGCGCGATGCGCCGACAGCAGCGCTGGCGAACGGCGGAACCGGTCAGAAAATCAGATGCGCTCTGGAAGTCAAGCGGTTCACAGCTGCGTTCTGGCATACAGCCGCGCTGTATACGGTGGCTACGGTGGCTGAAGACATAACCCGTCACGCGGTCGGTCACGCTCCCGGGAAACTGACGTCGTGTCGAGGAGTTATCCACGCTTCGCAGCAGACGCCTCCACGTCATGGTCTGCGCATCGTCGCTTTTCTGCGCAACAGGAGCCAATCGCAGGACAATCGCGTACAGGTGTCCTGTCATCCTGGGCGAGCGCGGCGGGGTCGCCCTTACGTCTTCAACATCCAGGAGGCGACGCCGACGCTGACCGATCTTCAAGCCTACGATGCGGTCCTCGTCTACTCGGATTCTGCGCCGCTGGACACCAGCACCCTCGGAGACAACCTGGCCACGTACTACGACGGCGGCGGCAGGGTCGTTGTCGCGACCTTCGCCAATGCCAGCATCCCTCTCGGCGGGCGCTGGGCGTCCGAGGGCTATCAGCTCGTGGATCCCATCGGGCAGGAGCAGCCCGAGGAGACGGGCCCTCTCGGCATCAACGAGCCCGGGAGCGCGCTGCTCGCGGACGTGACGTCGCTCGCCGCCACCAGCGCTTTCCGGAGCTTCGGCGGCCCGATCAACGGCGGCATCGTCGTCGCGACATGGGGCAGCGGCGCGCCGCTGATCGTACGCGGCGTGAAGAACGGCCGCGCCCGCGCGGACCTCAACATGTTCCCGCCGTCCAGGGCGATGAGGAGCGACTTCTGGTTCGGTAGCGGCGCAGAGATCATGAGAAACGCGCTGCTGTTCAGGTAATCACCGGCCTTGCGATCGGCGGGCCGGGTTCGTTTGCTCCGAACCCGGCCCGCCCGACCGCCGGGGCGCGAGCTTTCAGCGCCGGTGCCGGCGATAGGAGCATGACGCCGCGACGGCACCAGATGCGTTGGTCCGTTCTCGCGTGGCGTCCAGGCTCGCAGGACGGAGGCCACGGCAAGGGCGGGTGCTGTCGGCCACGTGCGGCGCGGTCGGCCGCGGTGAGCTGACGCGGTGCTCGAACCCCGCTGCTCTATCCTCACGCCCCCGGCTCGGCCGCCGCCTCGTAGAGCTCGCGCACATCGAGCTGGGCGCCGATCGACACGAGGTGCGCGACCTCGCCCTCGGGCACGATGGCAGACGTGAAGCCGCCGTCGACACCGCGAGTCCAGACCTCCACGCAGCGCTCCCGGTGCGATACGAGGACAACCTGGCGCAAGGAGTCGAGGTTCTTGTAATGATCGAACTTGTCGCCTCTGTCGTATTCCTCGGTGCTGCGGCTCAGCACCTCGACGATGAGCGTGGGGTTCGTCACGGCTTGCCCGTCCTCGGAGTCGCGCTGGAGCGGTCCGCACACGAGCGTGACGTCGGGGTAGGTGGCGAGGCCAGTCGAGGGCACGCGCACGCGGAGATCGGCGTCGTAGGCCCGACAGCGGCCTCTGCGGAGCTCGGGGAAAAGGAGGCCGATGACCGCCGCCGCGAGCGCGGCGTGCTCGGGCGTGCCCCCCGCCATCGCGTAGATCTGGCCGTCGAGGTACTCGTGCTTGACGTTGCTGGACGCCTCGAGGGCCAGGTACTCGGCGTACGTGTAGTGGATGCGATGGGCCGGGGCCACCATGGCCGCGCAGTATGGCACAGCGAGCGGCGTCCGCCTCGCGCAGCGGGCGATCGGGGGCGACCCTCACCGCAGGTGCGGCACCATCGCCGCCTCGGCCCCGGCGTCTCCTCCCTCGGCTCGTCCACCGGTGCTAGGCTCGGTCGGTGAAGGACGGCATGCACGAGATGGATCGGATCACGAGCGACCCCGAGGTGATGCTGGGCAAGCCTGTCATCCGTGGGACCCGAATCACCGTGGAGCATATCCTGGAGGAGCTGGCGGGCGGCATGACCTTCGATGACCTGCTGGCGGCACATCCCCAGCTGACCCGGGAAGACCTCTCGGCGGCCGTCTCCTTTGCCGTCGATGCCGTGCGCCTCGAGCGGCTCCGGACGCTCCGGGCAGCCTCTTGATCCTGGCCGACGAGAACATCGCCGTACCCATTCTGGAGCGCCTCCGCGCGGATGGCGCCACCGTCCTGCACGTCGCGGAGATCGCCCCGACGATCTCCGATGCGAAGCAGGGGATATAGACAGGACACCATCGCGCGCTGCCCGGCTACCCAGGTCGCCCGGGAAAGGGCGCTTCCGCGGGTCGCGCCCCGCTCCTGTCTTCACGCGCGCGCCGCCGGTCCCTCCCTGGCACGGCATCCGCATACCCGACCGACACGACCGTGACGGGGGGACGACGCGGAGGACAGCCATGAGCCAGAGACCATCCGATCAAGCCATCCAGGTGAAGCCGCTCGCGGGGCACATCGGCGCCGAGATTCACGGCGCCGACATCTCGAAGCCGCTGCCCGACGAGTCCGTGGCGGCCATCCGCGCGGCGCTGCTGAAGTGGAAGGTCGTCTTCTTCCGGAACCAGCCGCTCGGCCACGCCGAGCAGATCGCCTTCGCCGCGCGCTTCGGCGAGGTGACGTACGCGCACCCGCACGAGGACGAGCCGTTCGACGAGCACCCGGAGATCCTCGCCATCGACAGCCGCCGCTACGATCGGCGCTACGGCAGGCGGTTCAGCTACGAGAACCGCTGGCACACCGACGTCACCGCGGCCGTGAACCCGCCGGCGGCGTCGATCCTGCGGGCGCACATCCTGCCGCCCTACGGCGGCGACACCACCTGGACCAACCTCGTCGCGGCGTACGAGGGGCTTTCCGCGCCGGTGCGCGCGCTCGTCGACGGGCTGCGGGCCGAGCACCGCTTCGGGCTGCGCTTCGCCCCGCAGGACCAGGACAGCCCGTACCTGCGCAAGGTGCGCGAGAACCCGCTGATCTCGGTCCACCCCGTGGTGCGCGTCCACCCCGAGACCGGCGAGCGCGCGCTGTTCGTCAGCCCCGGCTTCACGAGCCACATCGTGGGGCTTTCGCCGCGCGAGAGCAGCGCGATCCTCGACCTGCTCTTCGAGCAGATCAGCCGACCGGCGTACACCGTACGGTTCCGGTGGGAGCCGGGTAGCGTCGCCTTCTGGGACAACCGGGCGACGGCGCACCTCGGGCCGCAGGACCTCGGGCACCTCGACGTCGAGCGCGTTCTCTATCGCGTGACGCTGACCGGGGACATCCCGGTCGGGGTCGACGGCGTCCGCTCCGAGATCGTGGCCGGCGAGCCGTTCGGCAGGCGGCCCCCGAGCAAGCTGAAGGCCGCCCGCAAGGACACGGCGCCCGCGGCGGAGGTGCAGGCGTGACCGCGGCGAGCGCAGGCGTCGAGAGGACGTCGTTCGAGGGTCCGCACGGGCGCCACGGGTTCTTCAACGAGACGCGGCCGGCGTACCACGCCGAGGCGGCGCAGCTCTCGTGGCGGCGCACGCGGGACTTCTTCGCCGAGCGCACCGGGAGCGCCGCACAGCCGCGGCCGCAGGCGATCGCCGCCGAGGGCGCGCGCGCGGCGGGGTAGCTGCGGAACCGCTGCGGCGGGGCAGCACGGCCGCGGGGCAGCACGGCCGCGGGGCAGCACGGCCGTGGGGCCTGCTGCCGGGGACATGGCGAGGGGGCGCGATGGGGGGCGGCCGGCTTCGGTCGTCGGTCGCCTCAACCTGGGTCGGTCGCCTCAACCTGGGTCGGGTCGCCCCAACCTGGGTCGGTCGCCTCAACCTGGGTCGGTCGCCTCAACCTGGGTCGGTCGCCTCAACCTGGGTCGGTCGCCCCAACCTGGGTCGGTCGCCCCAACCTGGGTCGGTCGCCCCAACCTGGGTCGGTCGCCCCAACCTGGGTCGGTCGTCCCAACCTGGGTCGGTCGCCCCAACCTGGGTCGGGTCGCGCGCCGTCCAGGTCGCCTTCGCCTTCTACGCCGACTACCGGCCGAGCTACCGGCCCGAGGCCGCCGCCGACGCCTGGCAGCGCCAGCTCGACTGGCTGGCCCAGCACGGCGTCGCCTGACGGCGGCCAGCCCCGGTCGCGCCTCGTCGGCCGCTCGGCGGCCGCTGCTGCCCCTGCAACAAGCTGCGCTTCCACTGCTCCTCCGCGCGCACCGCGCGCTGCTCCGCCCTCCCGCGCGCATCCCGCCCTCCCCGCGCCTCCCGTGCGCCGCCGATCGGGTACCCTCGGGCGATGCGCGCGAGGATCAGAGACACCGAGATCTACTTCGACATCGAGGGCATGGGCCTCGTCCCCGACGGCCCCGAGATGCGCGAGAAGCCGGTGATGTTCGTCGTGCACGGCGGCCCCGGCGCGGACCACTCCTCGCACAAGGGTGGATTGACCCCGCTCGCCGACCGCGCGCAGCTCGTCTATTTCGATCATCGCGGACAGGGCCGCTCGGCGCGCGGCCCGAAGGACACGTATACCCTCGAGAACAACGTCGAGGACATGGAGGCGCTGCGCCAGCACCTCGGCCTCGATCGCATCGTGGTCATGGGCACCTCGTATGGCGGCATGGTGGCGATGGCCTATGCGCTCCGGTACCAGCAGCACATCTCTCATCTCATCCTGGTGGCCACGGCGGCCAGCCATCGCCTCGTCGATCGGGCGAAGCAGATCGTGGCGGAGCGCGGCACGGAGCGGCAGAAGGAGGCCTGCGAGCGCCTCTGGGCCGGCAAGCTCGCGAGCAACGAGCAGTTCGCCGAGTTCCTCGACATCATGGGGCCGCTCTACTCGACCACCTTCGATCCGCAGAAGGCGGCCGAGCCCAGCGCGCGCACCATCTACAACGTAGATGCGTGGAACGTCGGTCTGCAGACGTTCATGCGGACATTCGACTTCACGCCGCGCCTCCCCGAGATCAAGGTGCCCACCCTCGTCATCGCCGGCCGGCACGACTGGATCTGCCCGCCCGATCTCTCGGAGGAGATCGCGCGCCTCATCCCGGGCGCGGATCTACGGATCTTCGAGCGCAGCAGCCACTCGGTGCGCGCTGACGAGCCGCGGGCGCTGCTCGACGCCATCGCCGGCTTCCTGGTCTACAGGCGGTAGCGCCGGCAGCGGGCGACGGGCGGCAAGCGGAGCGCGGAGCGCGACGCGCGCGCTACTGGATCCCGGCCTTCCGCATCGCCGCGGGCATCCGCTGGACGATGACCGCGCCGACCTTCTTCCCCACCTCCCCGCTGATCTCGGGGAGGAGCTTCGCGGCCTTCTTGCCGACCGGCGTGCCGTAGAACTTGATGAGCTCCTTCAGCTCATCGGCCGTGAACTTCCCCGCGTAGATCTCGACGTTCCACTGGACGAGCTCGTCGTAGGGCAGCACCTCGGCCACGACCGCCTTCAGCTTCCCGGCGTCGCTCGCGGAGATCTTCGCGCCCGCCTGCTGCATCGATGCCCCCATGTTGGTCATCAGCTGCTCGATGAGCGCATTGTAGACCTCCTTGGGCATGACGAGGTGCGTGAGCTCACGGGCGAGCTTCTTCTCCGCCTCTCCTGCGTGGGCGCTGCCGAGCGACGCCAGGGAGAGCAGGGTCACGACCGCGAGCGAGACGATCCAGGAACGAAGCGCATGCTTTCTCATGCGCCACCTGTATCACGGATGCGCCTCGATCCATGTCGCGCCGGCGCGCTCCGGCGGCCCGCCGCCACCCTCACCCGAGCCGCCACGGCGCCGGCACGCAGGCAGGCACGCACCACAGGCGTCCTCCCCCCCACCCGCGCGCGGTCACGCGAGCCGTCACGCGAGCGTCACCTCGTCCCCCACGCGCACCGTGCCCGATTTCGTCTCGTGAATGTAGTTCTGACCGAAGTTGAGGTCGCCGGGCTTCTGCGGATCGCGCCGGTACGCGGCGAGCATGCGGAGCGGCTCCCGGCTGCGCTCCGCGGTGAGCTGATCGGTCGTGGTGACGACGCAGCGGGCGCACGGGCCGCCGGCGCGGAGCACGAGATCTCCGGCGCGGAAGCGGCCCCACCGGTCCTCGTCGAAGGCGGCGCAGCCGCTCACGACGAGGTTGGGCCGGAACCTATCCATCGGCACCGGCGCCGCGCCCTTGCCCTCGAGGCGAGCGTTCAGATCGGCGAGCGAGGCCTCGGAGAGCACGAGCAGCGGGAACTCGTCGGCGAACGACACGACATCTTCCGGGCGCGCCACCGAGGACTTGAGGACGGGCCGGTGGAACGCCTCGCCCGCGCGGACGAGCCGCGCCGGGTGCTCCAGGAAGTCGCTCAGCCACGCGGCGGCCTCGTCGCCGCAGTCCTCGGCCTGGAGGCCGGTGCTGCGCCAGACCTCGACCTTGAGCAGGCGCGCGCCCTCTGCCGCGCGCGGCACGGAGATCGGCGGGCGGCCCTCGGCGCGCAGCGTGAGCGCGCCCGGCGAGAGCTGCGCCTCGATGAGCGCCATGCGCGGCAGCAGGCGCTGCGTGAGCGGCTTGCCGTCGGGATCGACGATCATGAACCGCCGGTCGCCGGCGAGGCCGAGCTCGTCGACGGCCGCCGCGTCGAGCGCGAGGCCCCGGCAGCCTTTGACGGGATAGATGTGGATGGCGGAGACGCGCATTCCGGAGCTTATATCACCCTGTCGGCCGCGAAGGCTCTGGCATGACGCGCCCTCCGTGCTGGACCGTCGCGCGTCGGCGGCCGCCTCGCTCAGTCGGCGCAGCACCTAGAACAAGCGAGAGCGCTGTAAAGGCGAAAACCGGAACGCCCCTTCCTGCAGGCGCGATGTCCCGGAGGAGCGCGGCGGGCGCGGCGCGAGCATCGGCCCTGGCGGACTTGGCAGAAACCATTCCATCGCGGCGCCGCGCGATCCTCCTGGCTCGGGCGGCTGTACGGTTCACTGCCCGGCCGGCGCAGCGTGCGCGCTGGAGCGGTGCGGCGACGACGTGAGGGACTGCGGCGCGGGCGTGCAGGTCTGCGGCGCGCACTGCCCCCTCTGACGATCCGCGGCGCGCAGCGCGCGGCGGCCGGGGGTCAGGCCGCGTTCCCCGCCCGCCGCTCCCGCTCCTCGCTCAAGCCATGCCCTGCCCCCCCTCGATCCCGAGCACCTTCCGCAGGTCCATCCCCGCGACCACATGGGCGTTCTGCTGCACCCAGTCGACGAGCACGGGGCGCAGCGCGCGCGCGATCTCCTCCATGACCAGCCCCTCGACGGCGCCAGGCCCGAGGTGCTTCGGGTCGAGCGCGACGCCGCCGCCCGCGGCCAGGGCGCCGAACAGACGCACGAGCGACTCGACGCCCGCCGTCTGGCCGGCCGCGCCGAGCGGCTCCACCTGCTCGACGGCGATGTCCCCGCCGCGCTTCACCACGAAGCGGCGGAGCTCGGCCTGGTCGGCGCCGTTCTTGCGCAGCACCGCGGACGAGCAGTCGACCTCGATGCGCTGCACGCGCGGCGCCGTCTCGATCTCCTCGCGGGTGCCCTCGACGTCGACGCTGGCGGCGATGGTCGCGCCGGCCGGGATGCAGAACCCGTCCCGGCCCACCGCGCCCGCGAGCTCCTCGCGCAGCGTCAGCCGCGCCGAGAGGCGCGCGCCGCGGGTGGCCGTGCCGCCGCCGCCGGACTCGAGATTCGAGAGCACCTGACGCACCGTCAGCACGAGATCGGGATCGGAGGTCGGGTCGTACGGGGGCATGGCCATGGGCGTCGAGGTGACGAGTCCGCGCATGAAGGCGCGGGCCTCGTCCTCGGCCGAGTCCTTCCCGACCCGGACGACCCCTCCCGTGTAGAAGACGTTGGGGCTCATCGCCCCTGAGCGGAAGTCGTACTCGACCTGCTGCAGCCCCATGTCGCCGAGCGGCGGCGGCAGGTCGATGACGAGGTACGGCTCGAAGGCGACGCGCAGGAGCGCCGGCGCGAGCGTCAGGCGGAGCGCCGTGGCGCTCGACGTCGCGAGGGAGGCCACCCCGGCGCGCTTCAGGACGGTGCGCGCGGGCAGGTCGAACGAGATCGAGATCGACTCGAGATCGAGCCACGAGGGCAGGAAGCGCCAGGCCATTCCAGGAGAGTACACCCTCCTCGCCCCCGGGAGGGACCACCTATTGACCCGGCGCCCGGGGCGTACCCATCATGTCTCACCATGAACGCAGATGAATTCCTCGACGAGCTCGACCAGAAGGTCGGCGAGCGCCTCGCCCGCATCGGGATCGCGGCCGGCGCGGCGGAGCCCCGGAGCGGCATCGGCATCCCGGAGCTGCTCGCGACCGCGCTCAAGAAGGAGCTCGAGGCGACGGAGGAGGCTGCGCTCTGGCTGACCACCGAGACCGACGTCGAGGTGAAGCTCGCCCTCGCCCGCCAGTGCGGCGACGAGGCGCGGCACTACCGGCTCATCGCCGAGCGCCTCCGCGCGCTCGGCGTCGATCCGGCGGCCATACCGGCCAGGTTCGGGCCTCCCACGCCGATGTTCGGGTACCTGAAGGGGCTCGGCTCCACGGTCGAGCGCGTCGCAGCGGGCCAGTTCACGCGGGAGGCGCTCGCGAAGGTGCACAACCAGGCCTTCATCGACTACTGCGAGGCGCAGGGCGACGCCGAGACAGCCCGCCTCTACCGCGACGTGATCCAGCCCGACGAGGGGCATCACCACGAGATGGGCCGGCGCATCCTCGCGCGCCTCGCGACCACCGAGGAGGCCCAGGCGCTCGCGCGCGCCGCCGCGCTGCGCACGCTGGAGATCGCCGAGGAGCTCCAGGAGATCGCGCGCATCAAGATGGGTATCTGCCGGGCTCCCGGGTGCTAGTCCCGCGCGTCAGAAATCCTGACAGGGATCTGCCTAGAGAGCGAAGAGAGAGCGAAGAGAGTTCAACGCAAAGGCGCCACGAGCGCAAAGACGCAAAATGCATGAACTTTGTTCTTTTTGCGCCTTCGCGACTTTACGCCTTTGCGTTAAAATCTCTCTTCGGCCATTCCTGGCCGGACTTCTGACGCGCGAAACTGGCACCTCGTCCAGCCGGGGGCGGCGGCCGGCTCGCCCCCGCCAGGAGCCCGGCGCTACGTCGGCGCGTAGATGACCAGGTTGCCGTCGCACTGGACCACCAGGAACGCCCCCCGGTGTCCTTGCGTGTTCGACGACCACTTCACGTTGCCCGCGTAATCGTAGAGCGCGAGGTTGCCGTCCGCCTGCATGATCGCGTGCTTGATGGCCTGCCCCCCGGTGCCTGTGGCCCACAGCAGCTGCGACGGCGCCCGGTACAGCACGAGGTTGCCGTCGTCCTGCATGAGCAGGTGGTATTTGCGGTTCGCGGAGTAGACCCCATACCCGCGGTTCAAATAGTCGCCGCCGAGGAGCTTGGTCTGCGGATCGCAGTGCTCACCGCTCTGGAACGTGTTGCTGGCCCAGACGGGCTTCACGGGCTCGGCGCGCACATCACCAGCCTGCGTCAGGACGACGCCGAGGCACGCCGCGGGCAGCAACGCCCGCCGGACGAACTGCACAGCTCCATTCATCGCTCTCCCCCTTTCAATGGTGTTTCCTTTACTTCCCCACCTTCTTCGGAGATCCCGGCTGACGGGCTCACGCCGGCACAAGCACGCTCACGTGCGGTCCGGCGGGCTCGTGGAGCTTTCTTGTCGCGTCGTTTCCGTCGATCGAAGAAGCGGTGAGGCAAGAGGCGGACCGCGCCCCGACGGGCACGGGCAGATCGAGGCACCGCTCCGAGCGAGCGACCAGGGCGGGAGCGGCCGTTCCGACCGGGTGCTCACGCGCGCGTCCGGCCGCCCAGGCGCTCGCGCGGCGCGTTCAGGACACGAGATCTCGGCGCGTCGGTCGCTCTGCCGAGGCCGATATGCGGGATGGCCCGACGTGCGAAGGCCGCTCAATCCATTCAACCTCTGGATACCAGGGTTGCCTCTTTGTCGCGAGATGCCCCGCGGCGAGGAGCGGCCCGGTTGATCAAGGGGGATTCTCATGAGCAAGTTTCCGGGGGACAGATCGTTCCGCGAGGTGGCCCGGTTCACGCAGGATTGCGGCTCGATCTGCACCCATGCCAGCCAGTACTGCCTCGAGATGGGCGGCGCGCACGCCGACGCCACGCACATGCGATTGCTCCAGGACTGCGCCGACATCTGCGAGGCGGCCTCCAGGCTCCTCCTGCGCAGCTCGCCGCAGCGCGCCCAGATCACGAGCGTGTGCGCGGCCCTCTGCGACCTGTGCGCGGCGAGCTGCGACAAGCTCACCGGCGACGCCCAGATGAAGACGTGCGCTGACGAGTGCCGCCGCTGCGCCGCGGCGTGCCGGCAGATCTGACGGCGGCGAAGCGTCGCTCGCCCTTGCCTTGCCCGTCCGGCCCTCGGACGGGCTCGCGCGACGCCGCGGCTCGAGCAGGAACCGCGTGCAGCGGCTTTGCACCTCCATGATACCCTCGCGCGCATGCGCTATCGAAGGACGATCGGTGCCGCCGGGGTCGCTCTCCTGTGCGCCGCGTGCGGCGGCGCGGACGCGCCCGAGGCCGCGGTGCGCGCGGCGCGCGATCTGGGCCCGCTCGCGTTCGAGCCCGTGATCCGGGGCCGGGACGGCGGGTACAGCGCGCGGTGGGGCGACCGATCGGTGTGGGTGTTCGGCGACACGACCCTGGAGACGCCGGGAGAAGACGGCTCGCTCTGGAGGTCGAGCACCTTCTGCGCGACCTTCGATCTCGACGCCTCCGACGGGCTCTCGCCGCTCACCGAGCCGCTCGACGCGGCCGGCGCGCCTGGGGAGCTCCTGCCGTTCACCGAGGAGGAGCTCGCGTTCAACCTCGCGCACTTCGGCCCCCGGGCGGAGCAGGAGTGCAAGGAGGACTGCGGCGCGCGCTATGCGCTGTGGCCGGGGCCCATCGTCGTCGACGAAGCGACCGGCCGCGCGCTCGTCCTCTACAGCAAGCTGATGGCGCGGCCCGGCGCGTTCAACTTCGAGCTGCTCGGCTCGTCCGTCGCGGTCTGGGAGCGCCTCGACGCGCCGCTCGCGCGGCCCGCGGTGCGCCCGGGCGCCGCGGATCCGACGCTGCTCTTCGGCGCGGACGAGCCCGCGCTCACGGCGGCGGCGCTCGTCCGCGAGGGGATGCTCTATGCCTACGCGTGCGCGTGCGCGGGGCTCACGTGCCCCTGCCTCGTCGCGCGCGCGCCGGTCGCGGAGGCGACCGAGCGCGGGGCGTGGCGGTTCCACTCGGATGGCGGCTGGGTGGACGGCCACGACGAGGCCGAGCCGGTCATGGCGGGAGCGCCGATGATGTCGGTGCACTGGAACGAGCGCGCCGGGAGGTACATTGCGCTGTACAGCGAGCCGGTGTCATCGCACATCTCGCTGCGGACGGCGCCCGCGCCGGAGGGCCCGTGGTCGGACAGCGTGGTGGTGTTCACCGCCGAGGCGCCGCCGAACCCGGAGGCGTGGCCGTATGCCGGCCTCGGGCACGCGGAGCTCGCGCGGGAAGGAGGGCGGTTCGAGTACATGACGTACTTCCGGGAGACGGGCTTCCTCGAGGGGGAGATCCGGCTCGTCGAGCTGGAGCTGGAGTGACGGCGAGGCGGCCCCCGCGGGGGCGCCGAGGGATCCTGGGAGCCGGGGGGTTCATTTCCCTGGAATCCCTGCCGCCTTGCGGTTCAACTCCCGCTCGTCCGAGCACCGCGCCAGAGCGGATCATTCAAGGTTCGTGAGCTTTCGCCGCTCCCGGCGGAGCCGCGGAGCACCATCAGTTCAGAGGAGAGAGGTCATGTCCAGGCTGCGCTTCAAGATCTCGATGTCGCTCGACGGCTTCGTCGCGGGCCCCAGCCAGAGCGTCGAGCACCCGCTCGGAATCGGCGGCGCGCGCCTCCACGAGTGGGCTTTCCAGCTCGCGGTGTTCCGCGCGCCCATGGGCATCGAGGGCGGGGAGGTCAACGAGAGCACGCCGGTCGTCGAGGAGTCGCTCGCCAACATCGGGGCCACGGTGATGGGGCGCAACATGTTCGGCGGGCACCCCGGCCCCTGGGACGCCAAGAATCCATGGAATGGCTGGTGGGGAGTCGAGCCGCCGTTCCGTCACCCTGTGTTCGTGCTCACGCGCCACGCGCGTGAACCCCTCGTGCTCGAAGGTGCGACGACGTTCACGTTCGTCACCGACGGCATCGAGTCGGCGCTCGAGCAGGCCCAGCGAGCGGCCGGCGGCAAGGATGTGTCGCTCGCCGGCGGCGCGAACGTCGCCCAGCAGTACCTCGCTGCCGGGCTCGTGGACGAGATGGAGATCCACCTCGTACCGACGCTCCTCGGCAGCGGTGAGCGGCTGTTCGACGGCGTCGGCGACGATCTGCGCGGCCTCGAGCTCGTGCGCGTGGTCGCCGCGCCGAAGGTGACCCACCTCAAGTTCGCGCGGCGCTGAGGGCTGTCGACGTCGGCGAGGCCTTTGGCTTGATGCACGACGGCGCCCGCGGGCTCCTTGAACCGCCACGCCCGGGGGGCGCCTTGATCAATGAAGAGGATGCACTCGTGTCGATTCAGCTCGTCCGGCGTTGACGGCCCTTCGAACGTCGAGAAGCTCGAGGCCGCCGGTGCCGCGCTCGACCTCATCGGGCGTTTCCTCGTGCAAAAGCTGCCCGGTCCTCGGAGCCCCTGTTCGTCTCGGGCGCGAGGCCCCTGCTGGACCACCTGACCCGCTCTTCCGGATCATTCTGGACCGATCGTTCCAGAATGATCGGTCCAGAACGAGCCGGAGGAGCGAGGGCAGCTGGGCTCGAACATCGGCCCCTCCGGCCCTTCAGGGTTCACCTCGGCCGGTGCGGCAACGGATGTCGAGCCGCTCACCCCGGCGCTGGGTATTCCGCTCGCGCCTGCGGCTGCGACTCGTGATCACATCCACATCCGCGCCACCACGCCGTAAGTCCCGGGCCCCGGGGACATGCCCACGTCGCCGCCGCCGAGGAGGACCTGATCGTCGGAGACCACCCGCACCGTGTGCAGCACCCCGAACTCGCCGAGGTCGACCGGCAGCACGCCGCCGTCGCCGAACCCCGCGTCGAGCGCGCCGTCGCACGCGTACCGCGCGAGCAGCGGCATGGCCGCGCCGCCCTCGCCGCCGTTGCCCGCCACGAGGACGGCGCCGCCCGGCAGCAGCACCATGTCCTCGGCCTGATCGTCGCCGCCGGTGGTCGGCCACGCGGCCACGCCTGCTTCGCCGAACGCCGGGTCGGGCGAGCCGTCCGCGCGGAAGCGGCGGACCTGGAAGTCGCGCGCCCCCTCCGGGCCCGCGTGGCCGGCCACCACGACGCCGCCGTCGGGCGACAGCGCGACAGCAACCGCGCGCTCATCGATCCCGGGATCTCCGGCCACGATCACGCCCAGGCGGCCGAAGGAGCCGTCGAGCGCGCCGCTCGGCTGGAGCCGGACCACAAACATATCGTGCTGGCCCTCCCGCTCGGCGGAGCCAGCCACGACGAGCCGGCCGCGCCGGTCGATCGCGACGGCCTCGGCGACCGACGAGGGGCCCAGCGATACGGTCCGGTAGCCGCGCGGGCTGGCGAACGAGGTGTCGAGGGCGCCGTCCGCGGTGGCGCGCGCGATCAGCAGGCGCCCGTCGCGCTGGCCCACGGCCACGATCCGGTTGTCGTGCGCGACAAGCCCGCTACGGATCACCTCGTCCCCACCGAGGTCGAGCAGGCGCTTGCCGCCGTCGCCGAAGCTTTCGTCGAGCGAGCCGTCCTCCGCGTACCGCGCCAGCGCCACGTCCGCCGAGGCGCCTCCGAACCGATCGCGCCAGCCGATGGCCACGATCCCGCCGGCGCGCCGGCGGCCGACGGCCGCCAGATAGACGTAGTCGCCGGTCGAGGCGGCCCAGGAGGTCATCACCATGCCGCCGCCGCCGAAGCCGGGATCGACCGAGCCGGATGCGGTCAGGCGGGCGACGCGGAACCTCACCCCGCCGAGGCCGCCCTGACCCCACCCGCCCGCGATGATCTCGTCCCCGGCCGCGTCGAGATCGAAGAAGCCACCGTCGTCGTCGGCGCCGAAGCGCACCCGCGCGATCCCGGTCCCCGCCCCTCCGAACGAGGGGTCGAGCTGGCCAGCCATCTCGCCGGCATCCGGGCCAGCGCAGCGGAGGACCACGCCGGCGCTCGCGGCTGGCTCCTCGGCGAGCAGGTGACCCGGGACGAGCAACACGATCAGTGCAAAGAGAGCTCTCATGAAGCGATCTGTTGGACGCGCGGGGAGCGGTGTCAAACACGGCAGAACGCCGGCCAACGCCGTCGTTCTTGCATTTCGCCCCCCGGTGTCCCCTGCGGAGAAGGGCGCTCTTCCTCAGGGCGCCGGCCGCGAGCCTCGGCTGGTCCAGCTAGCCCGCGGCGATCAGGGCTATACCGCGCTCGTGCGCTACCGGATGATCGGCTCGCAGTTCGTGTACGCGAGCGTCGTGAACATGAGCTCTGATCCGCCGCTGCGGCGCTCCGCGAAGAAGATGTCGATCGGGTACTCCGCCCCGGCCTCGAGGTCGATCTCCCCGGCCAGCGTGTCGAGATCGAGGGTCCACGTGGCGGGGGAATGGACCCCGCCCATGTCGATCGCCAGCTTCCTGTCGATGAACACCCAGATGTCGTCGTCGCCGCCGAAGATGAAGACGTCCCCGCGTCTGTACTTGAACGTCATGTGGAGCTCGAACGTGAAGCTGTAGTTGTGATCTCTCCCCTGATTGCCCCAGCTCCGGTCGTCGTCGTCGATGGGGAAGAAGGCGTTGTCGAAGAAGATGCGAAGCTGCTGATCGCTCACATCGAGGGGGATGGTGTATCGGATCGACCGGTTGACCTCCGGGACGTCCCGGAACCACTGGTCGAACGCCTCGCGCCCCTCGGTGTGGGACTCCTCCGGAGGGCCGGGAAAGGCGTAAACAGGCTTGTCGTCCGCGCCGAGCTCATACTCGACGATGCCCTGCACGATGTCGCCGCCCCAGCGCTCGAAGTCCGGATGTCCGCCGGCGCTGTCGTACGCCTTGAAGTCGCGCACGATCCCCTCGAGCCGCGGCCTGCACGGGTCTTCCCCGCCGCCGCCCCCCGCGGAGGAGCTGCCGCCGACCCCCGGGAAACCGCCGCCGACCCCGGCGAAACCGCCGCCCGTGCCCGTGTCGGAAGAGCCGGCGCCCGCGCCCGTCCCGCCGTCGGAAGAAGAGGAAAGCTCGCTCCGCCTGGCGATGTTCTCGGGGCTGGCCGCACACCCGGCGAGAGGGAGCACCAGAGTGGCCGACAGCAACACAACGAGCATCAGCGGAGAGCGCTGGCAAGAGGGCGCCGGCGGCGGCGTGGTGCGCATCGAGAGCGCCTCCTCCTCCGTGAATGCCGTGACGCCCGCCGGTCCTTCGCTCGATCGTCCGCGACCGCAAAAATCTGTCAATCCAGGGTCTAGCATCTGCACGCGCGTGACATCGTGTCGCGCGCCCGCCCCCCTGACAAGCGGCGACGGCGGCGCGCCGGCGTGGATGAGCGCTCTCCCGCGAGGCGCTACCCGCGCTACTCACCGACGAGCGCCCGCGTCCGCTGCTCGGCGCGGCGCCCCTCGGCGGCCAGCCGGTCGATGAAGCGCTCGATGATGGGATTGCGCCGGAAGTTCTCGCGCGTCATCAGCTCGACAGGCAGCGGCTCCACCTCGGCGATCTCCACGTCGAGGCGCGAGCGCGCCACCTCGGTGAGCGCGAGCGCCGGCGCGAGCCCGATGCCCAGCCCGCCGGAGACGTACGACACGAGGAGCGACACGCTCGACACGTCGATCGTCGAGATCGGCCGGATCCGCTCGCGATCCAGGTACGCGTCGAGCATCCGCCGCCCCACGCTGCCGGGCGCCAGCCGGAGCAGCGGCTCGTGCCGGAGCCGCTCGCGCAGCGCCGGCGCCTTGCCCTTCTGCCGCGGGCCCACCCAGAGGAACGGCTGGACGAACAGCGGCTGTCGCACGAGGTCGCCCCCCGCCGACGACGCCGACGCGAGGCCCAGGTCTACCTCCCCGCGCTCCACCCACCGCGCCGCGTCCACCGAGTTCGCCGTGGTGATCGCGAACCGCACCGGCGCGCGCTTCTCGAGCATCTGGCGGATCACCGGCACGAGCAGCCCCTTGCCGAGGTAGTCGCTCGCCGCCACGCGCAGCGTCGTCGACGGCTCCCCCGCGAGCTCCGAGAGCAGCTCGAACACCCCTTCCGCCTGGTCGAACAGCCGCGTTATCGCGCCGAGCGCCGCCTCGCCCGCCGAGCTCAGCCGCACCCCGCGCCCGTCGCGCTCGAACAGCGCCACCCCGAAGTGCTCCTCCACCCGGCGCACCTGCTGGCTGATCGCCGACGGCGTCTTGTGCAGCCGCCGCGCCGCCTCGGCGACCGAGCCCGACCGGGCCACCATCAGGACATCCTCGAGCGCGGGCAGGAGCGACGCATCCATGTAGCGAAACTTAACTCATCGTGAAAAAAGTTTCATTCGACTTAATTCTCCGGCTCCCACATAGTCCTGCCACCTGCCCGACGCCGGACCCGTCGAGCTCCGGCTGTCTCCCGAGGGGGGCCGCCAGTGCGCCCCGGCTCCGGCGTTCGGGCCGGTCCGCTTCGCACGCCGTCATCTTCAGCCGCGTTCAGCCGCGCCCCGAGAGGCCATCATGGGTAAGAGTCTCTATGACAAGGTTTGGGACCTCCACAAAGTCCGCACGTTGCCGAACGGCGAGGACCAGCTCTTCATCGGCCTTCATCTGATCCACGAGGTGACGAGCCCCCAGGCGTTCGGGATGCTCCGCGACCTGAACCTGCGCGTGCGCATGCCCGAGCGGACGTTCGCGACGCTCGACCACATCGTCCCCACCGACAACCGCAAGCGGCCGTTCAAGGACTCGCTCGCCGAGGGGATGGTCGACGCCCTCAAGAAGGCGTGTACCGAGCAGGGCGTCACGTTCTTCGATCTCGAGTCCGGGCGGCAGGGCATCGTGCACATCATCGGCCCCGAGCTCGGCCTCACCCAGCCCGGCATGACGATCGCGTGCGGCGACTCGCACACCTCGACGCACGGCGCGTTCGGCGCGATCGCGTTCGGGATCGGGACGACGCAGGTGCGCGACGTCCTCGCCACGCAGACCTTGAGCCTCCAGCGGCTCAAGGTCCGGCGCATCCAGGTGGACGGCAAGCTCGGCCCGGGCGTCTACGCCAAGGACATCATCCTCGAGATCATCCGCCGGCTCGGCGTGTCCGGCGGCACGGGCTACGCGTACGAGTACGGCGGCTCGACCATCGAGGCGTTCTCGATGGAGGAGCGGATGACCCTGTGCAACATGTCGATCGAGGGCGGCGCCCGGGTCGGCTATGTGAACCCGGATCAGACGACGTTCGATTACATCAAGGGCCGCCCGTACGCCCCGCAGGGCGAGGCGTGGGACAGGGCGCTCGAGTACTGGCGCTCGATCGCGTCGGACGCGGACGCGCGCTACGACGACGTGGTCCGGATCGACGCGAGCGAGATCGCGCCGACGGTCACCTGGGGCATCACGCCCGGCCAGGCGATCTCGGTGAAGGAGAAGGTCCCGGCGGCGGAGGACGTGGCGAACGAGTCCGAGCGGGCGCTCATCCGCGAGGCGCTCGAGTACATGCGCCTCGAGGGCGGCAAGCCGATCGAGGGGACGAAGATCAACGTCGCGTTCATCGGCAGCTGCACGAACGGCCGGCTCTCGGATTTCCGCGAGGTCGCTCGGCGCATCAAGGGGCACAAGGTCGCGCCGAACGTGCGTGCGCTGGCGGTGCCCGGGTCGATGGAGGTGGCGCGCGCGGCCGAGGCCGAGGGGCTGGATCGGGTCTTCCGCGAGGCCGGCTTCGAGTGGCGCGAGCCGGGCTGCTCGATGTGCCTGGCGATGAACCCGGACAAGCTGATCGGCGACGAGCTGTGCGCGTCGTCCTCCAACCGCAACTTCAAGGGCAGGCAGGGGAGCCCCACCGGCCGCACCGTGCTCATGAGCCCGGTGATGGTGGCCGCCGCCGCCGTGCGCGGCGAGATCGCCGACGCTCGTGACGTGTTCGGAATCTGACGACGCTCGCACCCGAGGGAGATCCCAATGGCACTCGACTTGATTCAATCCGTCACCGGTCGCGCCGTTCACGTTCCGGGGGACGACATCGACACGGACCGCATCATCCCGGCGCGCTACCTCAAGTGCGTCACCTTCGATGGCATCGGCGAGCACCTCTTCAAGGACGTACGCTTCGACGAGCGCGGCGCGAAGCGGGAGCACCCGCTGAATGACCCGCGCTTCGCGGGCGCCACGATCCTGATCGCGGACCGCAACTTCGGCTGCGGCTCGTCGCGCGAGCACGCGCCGCAGTCGATCGCCAAGGCCGGCTTCAAGGCCGTGATCGCCGAGAGCTTCGCCGAGATCTTCTTCGGCAACTCGACGACGCTCGGCATCCCCTGCGTCTCGGTGAGCCGCGAGGGCCGCGCCGCGCTCGCGGCCCGCGTCAACGCCGACCCGTCGACGGTCGTCACGGTCGACCTGCAGGAGCAGGTCGTCCGGGCCGGCGACCTCACGGTGCCCTTCACCATCAAGCCGGGCGCGCGCGAGTCGCTGCTCAAGGGCACGTGGGACCCGATCGCCCAGCTGCTCGAGGGGGCCGACGAGGTCCAGAAGGTCGCCGCGCGGCTGCCCTACGTGCAGCAACGCGCCGCCGCGCAGTAGTCCGCTCCCGGACCGGCGCCGCCGCGCGGCAACCCCGCCGCCGCGCGGCAACCCCGCGCCCGACCGCGACGCCGGGGAGACTGCTGCGCCCCCGAGCTGGTCGCCGCGCTCTTCCTATCTCCTCACCGCCATCTCACCTCACACGCCACCGGGCCACGGCGTCCGGCTGTGCAGCCCGCGCCGCGCCGCGACAAATTTCCGCTGCGGTTCCAGCCAGTTCTGGGCCAGCATGGCTCCATGGCGCAGCTGGCCCAACATGGCACGTAATCGACGATCGCCGTCACATGGTGGCCCTGTTCGCGCTCCGCGGTGGCCGGCGGCGGAAGCCGTGCACCGCCGGGAACCCCGCCGAAACACGCGCAAACGGGCGCAGCGAGCGCGCGGGAGGGCGCTGGCGAGCAGGCGGACGAGGGTGGCATGTCCAGTGCTTTATCTCCGGACGAGCTCTCCGAGTCGGCGCCGAGCAGCCGCGGAGCGGCCGCGCTCCGCATGCTGCGGCGCAGAGCCATCGTTTCTTGATCGCGTGTCTGCCACAGGCACGCAGGACGGAGTATTCCCATGCGATTCGCGCTCTTCTCCTCTCTTGTCTCGCGTTCATCGACCGCGCGCTCATCTCTCCACGGGCTCATCGCGCTCTCCGCGCTCGTGGTGCTCACCGGTGCCAAGGGGCAGGGCTGTGGGGGCTCCGACGAGCCGCCGACTTCGACCGATCCTCCCGACTGCGGGCCTGGCTTCCACTGGGATAGGGTCTGTTCGCCGTGTGAGATCGGCGAGATGTGCGAGGAGCAGTGTGTGCCCGACAGCGACTGTCCGCCTGGCTGGCTGGATCGGACCGTCTGCGGCGGCGTCACCACCGCCACCACCACCACGGGCGTCGGCGGCATGGCCGGGGGCGCCGGCACGCCGCCGGTCGACCCGGGCTGCTGGACCGAGTGCGTGCCGCCGCCGTTCTGCCCGCCGGGCACCATCGAGCAGACCGTGTGCAGCGGCTCCTCCACGTCCACCACCACCGCCGGCGGCGGCTGGGGCAGCGCGAGCGCCAGCGGCGGCGGCGGCTTCGACGGCGCGATGCCGGCTCCGATGCCGGCTCCCCCCGGGGAGTGCTGGACCGAGTGCGTGCCCCAGGAGCCCTACTGTCCGCCGGGCACGAGGCCGCAGACCACCTGCGACGGCGGCGGCCCCATCGCCGTCAGCAGCAGCGTCGGCGTCGGTGGATCCGGCGGCACCGGCGGCGCAGGCGGCTGGGCCTCGACCAGCGGCGCCGGCGCATGGGATGGCTCGGACAGCGACTCCGACGGCATGGCCCCGCCGGGCCGGCCGGCCGGCAACTGCTGGACCGATTGCGTCCCCGAGGAGCCCTACTGCCCGCCGGGCACGCGGCCGCAGACCACCTGCGAGGGCGGCTCCTCGGTCATCAGCACCAGCGTCGGCGTCGGCGGCTCCGACCCGGGCGCCGGCGGCATCGGCGGCACCGGCGGCGACACGGGCGGGGGCGGCTGCTGGACCGATTGCGTGCCCGACCAGCCCTACTGCCCGCCGGACACCATCCCGCAGACCGTCTGCAGCGGGAGCGCTGCCCCGGTCGGCAGCTCGGGCAGCACCGGCACCGGTTACGGCGGCTACGCCCCGTACCCTGGCGAGGAATACTGCTGGACCGATTGCGTGCCCGTGGAGCCCTATTGCCCGCCGGGCTCCAGGCCGCAGGAGGTCTGCTACGGCGGCACGCCCGGCACGAGCAGCAGCAGCACCGGCTACGGCACCGGCACCGGCAGCGGCAGCAGCGGCGGGTGGGGCGGCTGCTACATCGACTGCGTGCCCGATGAGCCCTACTGCCCGCCGGACACCATCCCGCAGACCGTCTGCGCGGACCCGATTCCCGGCACGAGCAGCAGCTCCGGCACCGGCGGCATGGGCGGCAGCCCGTACCCCGGCGGCGGTTGCTGGACCGACTGCATCCCGGTGGAGCCCTACTGCCCGGCGGGCATGATCGAGCAGAAGGTCTGCTCCGGCTGGAGCGGCAGCACCGGCACCGGCATGGGCGGCACCGATTCGTACCCGAGTGACCCGGGTGAGTGCTGGATCGAGTGCGTGGAAGGGCCCACCTGCCCCCCCGGCGCCATCGTCCGGACGATCTGCGAGGAGCCGGTCGGCGGCGGCGCCGCCGGCCCGGTCTGCCGGACCGAGTGCGTCCTGATGCTGCCGTGACGCGGCGGGGGCGGTCGACCCCTCCCGGCCGCGGGAGGGGTCGACCACGCGAGCGCGCCGCTCGCGCCCTGGAGCGCCACCGCTCCGATTGAAGCGAAGAAGAGAGGAGCGAGGAGCGCCAGGGGCAGATGCCAATCCCCTGGCGCTCTTCGCGTGCCAGCGGTCCCCAACGGCATCACGGCGCCCCTCGCGCCGCCGACTCCTCCTGAAACGAAGCGGCGTGTACGATTTCCCGAAGGGTGGCCGGCCCCATTCGCATCCAGGGAACAGGAGGCGGTCCGATGAACCTGGCCCACCCCGAAGCGTCCCTCTGTCGGGCCTCCAGGAGGCCCCTGGCCCTGCTGCTCCTCGCGTGCGCGGCGCTCCCCCTCGCGGGGTGCCCGCTCCAGACCGCCAACATCGCCCGCACAACCGACGACTCCTCGTCCTCCACGACGACCGCTCCCTCCGAAAAAGAGACCATCGACAACGCGACGAACGCCGGCGGAGGTCCGGCTGGCGTGGGCGGCAGCAGCGAGAACGTCGAAGGCGGCGGCGGCAGCAGCAGCGACGGCGGCGGAGCTCCCGGAAGCTCCACCGCGATCCTCTGCACGGCGAGCTTTCCCATGATCGTGCGCGACTTTCCCGAGAAGCACGAGGACTTCGGGCCCTCGCAGACGACCAACGGGAAGGACATCGAGCTCCAGAGCCAGCTCCAGAACGGGAAGCCGGTCGTCGCGAGCTCGCCCTCGGACGGCATCGACGACGGCGGCAATAGCTTCGACCAGTGGTTCCAGGACAGGCCGGGCGTCAACATCACGTACGAACAGGAGATCTACCTCGACCTGTGGAGCACCGGCGGGCACCTGGGCGGCAGGGACTTCTACGTCGTCGACAACATCGGCTTTGGCAACGAGGGCGAGGCGCACAACTACGGCTTCACCGCGGAGTTCGAGCTGCCGTTCACCTACGAGGTGGGGGGCTTCTTCTCGTTCGACTCGAGCGACGATGTCTGGATATCGATCGATGACACCATCGTGGCCAGCCACTCCGTGCACGACGGGGTGAACGGGGCGACCGTCCGCCTGGCGGACGAGGCCGACAGGCTCCGCATGAAGCCCGGGTCGGACCACAAGCTCAAGGTCTTCTACGCCGAGCGAGACGGTCGCTCCTCGGTGTTCCGGCTGAACACGTCGCTCGACATCCCCTGCGAGACGATCGCGGAGTGAGCCGCCGGCCGGGCGGAGATCGCGCCCCCGGCGTCAGCCCGCGCGCCGCGCGGCGGAGGCGCGCGCCGCCTTCGCGTACCTGAACTCGAACGCCCACGCCGGGAACACGGTGGCCGCGAAGCCCGCGCCGAGGCCGTACAGGATCTCGTCGAGCGGGACGCCGAGGAGCGCCCTCCCCGGGAGCAGCACGCTGGGCCGCCAGGTGCGCGCGAAAACGCCGGGCACGAGCGCCGCGAAGACCACGCAGAGGCCGAGGTAGACGGCGGCCGACAGGAGCGCGCCGAGCACGGTCGGCACGAGCAGGTCGCCGCGCGCGGCGAGGAGCGCCGCGGCGACGGCCATCATCGCCGCCACCGCGGCGTAGAGGACGGGCACCCCGGCCGCGAGCAGCACTCCGGCCGCCGCGAGCACGCTCGCGATCGCCGCCGCCGCCCTCAACCACGGTCGGGCCGACCTCAACCACGGTCGGTCCGCCGGCCGGTCCCCCCTCAACCGCGGTCGGTCCGCCGGCCGGTCCCCCCTCAACCGCGGTCGGTCCGCCGGCCGGTCCCCCCTCAACCACGGTCGGTCCGCCGGCGGAGAGCAGGGCACCGGCGTGCGGCGGAACACCACGGCATAAGCGGTGGAGGAGAAGGCGCTGAGCCCGGCGAGGAACAGCACGTCCTCGACGCCGAACCCGATCCGGTCGGCCAGGTCGAACAGGAACTTCGGCGTCCAGTACTCCGGATAGAACAGCCGCTCGGTCGCCGCGAACGGCATCGAGGCGAGCGCCATCCGCTTCATCAGGGGGCGTAGATCCGGGCGCACGATCCAGGTGAAGCCTCCCGGCACGAGGAAGAGCAACGCGAGCAGCAGGAACTCGTGCTTCATCGCGCCCCCTCCTCAGCGCGCAGCGAGGGCGATCGCGGTCGAGCCGACCAGCGTCAGCGTCGCCGTGGCCGCGGCCGCCACCCGGACCAGCAGCAGGCGCGAGCCCGGCGGCGCGGGGCGGGCCAGCAGCACGACCAGCGCCGCCGCCGCCGCCACGAGCAGGCCCGCGCCCGGGCGCAGGCCCACGGCGCCGAGGCCGACAGGCGCGAGCAGGAGCGAGAGCCCGTTCAGGACGACCACGCACCGCGCGGCCCGCTCTCCGCCCACGCGCACGGGCAGCGTCCGCTTGTCGCTCTCGCGGTCCGACGGCTCGTCAGGGAGCGCGGTGGCGACCGCGCAGCCGAGGTGGCTCGGCAGCAGGAACGCGAGCAGCGTGAAGGGGAAGCGCTCGATCGCGCCCCCCTGCGCGATGTAGCCGTAGAGCGGCAGGACCGCGCCGACGCCGACCATCTGGAGCAGCTCCCCGCCGCCGCGGTACGAGAGGCGGAGCGGCGGGTAGCTGTAGGCCCAGAGCAGCAGGAGCGCCGCGATCGCGAGCGGCACGAGGAGCGGCGCCGAGGCCGTCGGCAGCGCCGCGGCGAGCGCCGCCGAGACGGCCACGAGCCCCGCGGCGCAGGCGACGGCCGCGGCCCCGAGCGCGCGCGGCGAGAGGCGCCCCTCGACCAGCACGCGCGAGCCGCCCGAGAACGGGGTGGCGGTGCGGTTCTGGCGGTCGGTCTCCTGGTCGGCGACGTCGTTGGCGTAGACGATGAAGAGCTGATCGAGGAGGCCGAAGAGGTGGACCGCCGCGAGCGTCCCGAAGTCGAGCGGTCGGCCGGCCGCGCGCGCGCCGAGCAGCTGCCCGAGCAGCAGCGGGAGCGCGATGCTCGGCTGCGAGGCCAGCCGCGACGCCCTGAGCCAGGCTCCGAGCGATCCCGGCCCGCCGCTCATCGCCCGTCGCTCCGCGCCAGGCCGAGGCGGTCGGCCAGCTTGGCGCGCAGCTCCGTGAAGGGGAGGTCCCAGCGGCGCTCGCCGTCGAGGCGCCAGGCCTTGAGCGGGATGAGATCGACCTGGGCGAGCAGGTGGTGGAGCTGCGACTCCTCGCGCGGCTCGCGGATGAACGAGAAGGGGTTGCGGAACTCCCGGCCGTTCAGCTGCGAGTACTTGCGGTCGTTGCTCGCCACGAGCTCGATGAGCGCCTTCTGCCGGCCGTCGAGGTAGTCGAAGAAAGCGAGGTCGAACGGCCCGACGCCCGCGCGCTCGTCCGGCTTGCGCATCACCCAGCGGGCCCAGTCGTAGCCGTAGAGGAAGTCGTGCGCGTAGCGGAAGCGCAGCCTCGACTTGTTGCCGAAGCCGAGACAGAGCGACACGACGCGCCGGGCGAACTCGCCGGTCGCGGGCGCGCTCCCGGCCCGCCACAGGCAGCAGGCCAGGTAGTCGAGGTCCCAGAAGATGTTGTCGGGGAAGTTGTCGGCGACCGCGCAGATCACCTCGCCGAGCGCGCGGGCGAAGGCGCGCGCGCGCTCGGCGTCCTCGCTGCCGTCGAGGATCTGCTCGACCAGCGCCACGGGCGTGGGCGCGCTCGGCCGGCCCGGGGCGACCGAGGCCCGCGCGCCCAGGAGCGGCGTGAGGCGCGCGAGCTCGTCGCGCGCTTCGTCGGGGATGGCCGGGCTCCCGGTCACCCCGGCCCCCCGCCGGCGCGGAGCCCCGCGGCGAGCACGCCCGCCGAGAGGGCGGCCGTCCCCCACCAGATCGCGCGGTGGAGCTCGCGCTTGTAGGCCCCCTGCGCGGCGAAGGCGTTCGTCACCGCCTCGGGGCTCTTCCGGACGAGCCGCGCCCTGAAGTGGAGCGCGACGGCCGTCGCGGGCGCGACCGACCAGAGCGGCGGGGCGCCGTCGGCGAGGAGCGACGCCGCCGGCCAGAGGAGCGCGCCGAGGCCGAGCAGGGCCTCGGTGGCCCGGCGCGTGGCCGCGTTGCCGAGCAGCGTGGCCACGGTGCGCTTGCCGCCGGCGCGGTCGCTCTGCTCGTCGGACAGCCCGCTGGCCAGGGCGCTCGACAGCGCGAGCAGGAGCAGGCCCGGCAGGAACGCCGCGAGCCACGCCGGCGCCCACGCGCCGCACTGCGCGTACGCGTGCAGCACGGGGAGGACGCCGCCGACGCCGGCCATCTCGAGGAGCTCGCCGCCGCCGCGGTAGTTGAGCCGGAGCGGCGGCAGCGTGTAAGCGCCGAAGACGAGCAGGCCGAGCGCGCCCAGGGGGAGCAGGAGCGGGCGCTCGAGCGCAACGGCGGCTCCCCAGGCGACGAGCAGCGCGGCGGCGCCTGCCCCGAGGCCGGCGAGGAGGAGGACGTGGGCCGGGAGGATGCCGTCCGGGATGGTCTTCGGCGAGCAGCCGTCCGGGAACATGCGCCGCTTGAGGGCGTCGACCTCGCGGTCGCCCCAGTCGTTGAGCAGCACGACGAAGGCGACGTCGGCGATCATCCACAGCGCGCCGAAGGCGAGCGCGCCCGCGCCGACGCGGCCCGCGGCGGCGGCGCCCACGGCCTGCCCGCACAGGGCGGGAACGAGCACCTTGGGCCAGCTGGCGGGCTTGAGCGCGTACCACCACCGCGCTCCAGGGCTCATCGACTCGACGCGCATGGATCAGGTCCTCTGCTGCTAGCACAAGAACATCCGCGCTTTACGGGCCACATGAGGTCGCTCCGCGCGGGGGCGCGCTCCGCCGGGCGCAGAGCGGCCCGGCGCGGCGCGCGGCGACGAAGGGGCGACGTCGCAGCGCGGCCTGGCGCGACGCCGGGGGAGGCGACGTCGCAGCGGCCTGGCGCGACGCCGGGGGAGGCGACGTCGAGCGGCCTGGCGCGACGCCGGGGGAGGCGACGTCGAGCGGCCTGGCGCGACGCCGGGGGAGGCGACGCCGCAGCGCGGCCTGGCGCGACGCCGGGGAGAGGCGACGCCGCAGTGCGGCGTTTCCTTCGAGGCCGATCTGGGCCACCTTATCCCCTGACAGCCTCGACACGCGACGTCGTGCGGTACGCCCTCCTCCCCTCCCCGAGCCCGGCCGGCGCCTCCCTGCGCCTCGATCCCGGGCATCGCCTTCCTCCCGCGCGGAGGCTCCCGTGAGCGCCGGCGCGGCGCGCGGCGCGCGGGATCTCGCGGACGAGCCCGCTCGCCGCCGCATCCGCGAGGACCTCCGGACGACGCTCGTCGTCGAGGCCGCCGCGGGCACCGGCAAGACGACCGCGCTCGTGTCGCGGATCGTCGCCGTGCTGCGGAGGGCGCCCGAGGAGGGCGGCGGGACGCTCGATCGCATCGTCGCGGTGACCTTCACGGAGAAGGCGGCGGGCGAGATGAAGCTGCGCCTCCGGGCCGAGATCGAGCGGGCGCGCGGCGACGCGAGGTCCGGCCCGGCGGAGCGCGCGCGGCTCGACGAGGCGCTCGCGCACCTGGAGGCGGCGCGCATCGGGACGATCCACTCGTTCTGCGCCGATCTCCTGCGGGAGTGGCCGGTCGAGGCGCGCGTCGATCCGCTCTTCCAGGTCGCGGCCGCGGACCAGGCCGAGGCGCTCTTCGACCAGGCCTTCGACGCCTGGTTCCAGCGCACCCTGAACGACCCGCCCGAGGGCGTGCGCCGCATCCTGCGCCGCCGCCCGCGCGACGGCGCGCACGGTCCGCGCGACCTGCTCCGGGGCGCGGCGTTCAAGCTGGCCGAGCACCGCGATTTCACGCGCCCCTGGCGCCGCGATCCGTTCGATCGCGAGCGCGCCATCGACGAGCTGCTCGATCGCCTCGCGGCGCTCGCGGATCTCGGCGCCGAGGCGGACCGGGAGGGCGACTACCTCGCGCAGAGCCTCCGCAACCTGGACCGGTACCTCGCGGAGCTCCGCCGCCGCGAGGAGGTGACGGGCGGGCGCGATCACGACGGGCTCGAGGCCGAGCTCGGCGAGCTCGCGCGCTGGAAGGAGTGGCGCTGGAAGGGCGCAGGCAAGGCGTTCGGCGCGGATCTCTCGCGCGCCGAGGTGCTCGCGCAGCGCGACCGGGTGAAGGCCGAGCTCGACGCCGTGCTCACGGCCGCGAGCGCCGACCTCGCGGCGTGCCTCTCGCGCGAGCTCCGGCCGCCGATCGAGGCGTACGACGCGCTCAAGGCGCGCGCCGGCAAGCTCGACTTCCTCGACCTGCTCCTCTGCGCCAGGAACCTCCTCCGCTCGAGCCGCAGCGTCCGCGAGGAGCTGAACCTCCGCTTCTCGCACCTCTTCGTGGACGAGTTCCAGGACACCGACCCTCTGCAGGCGGAGATCCTGCTCCTGCTCGCGGCGGACGACCCGGCCGAGACCGACTGGACGCGGGCGCGCCCGGTGCCCGGCAAGCTCTTCGTTGTCGGCGACCCGAAGCAGTCGATCTACCGCTTCCGCCGCGCCGAGGTAGCGCTCTACGAGGCGACGAAGGCGCGGCTCGTCGCGTGCGGCGCGAGCGTGCTGTACCTGTCGACGAGCTTCCGCAGCGCCCCGTCGATCCAGGAGGCCGTCAACGCGGCGTTCGCGCCGCTCATGCAGGGGGGCGCGAGCGAGGGCGGAGGCGAGGGCGAGCGCGTGGCGAGCCAGGCGCGGTACGTCGCGCTGGAGCGGTTCCGGGAGGACCCGGTGGAGCAGCCGACGGTGATCGCGCTCCCGGTGCCGCGGCCTTACGGAGACTACGGGAAGATCTCGGATTTCCGGGTGCGGCAGTCGATCCCGGACGCGGTGGGCGCCTTCGTCCACCACCTCATCCACGCGGGCCGGGGCGCGGCCCCGGGCGAGCGGCGCTGGACCGTGACCGAGCGCGAGCGCCCGAGCCAGCGGGTGCCGCTCGAGGCGCGGCACATCTGCCTCCTGTTCAAGCGGTTCCAGACGTTCGGCGAGGACGCGACGCGCGCGTACGTGCGGGCGCTCGAGGCGCGGCGGATCCCGCACGTGCTCGTGGGCGGGCGGTCGTTCCACGATCGCGAGGAGGTGATGGCGGTGCGGAGCGCGCTGCTCGCGATCGAGTGGCCGGACGACGAGCTCAGCGTGTATGCGACGCTGCGCGGGCCGCTTTTCGCGCTGACGGACGACGTGCTCCTCCTGTACCGCGACCGGTTCCAGCGGTTGCACCCGCTGTTCCAGCCGGACGAGGGGGCGCTCGATCTCGCGGTGGAGGGCGGGGCGCGGCCGCTGCGGGAGGTCGCGGACGCGCTCGCGGTGCTCGGGCGGCTGCACCGCGAGCGCAACCGGCGGCCGATCGCGGACACGATCGGCGGGCTGCTCGAGGAGACGCGGGCGCACGCGGGCATCGCGATCTGGCCGACGGGGGAGCAGGCGCTCGCGAACGTGCTGCGGGTGATGGATCTCGGGCGGCGGTTCGAGGCGGGCGGGGCGACGTCGTTCCGGGCGTTCGTGGAGCGGCTCGAGGCGGACGCCGAGCGGGGCGAGGTGGCCGAGGCGCCGGTCGTCGAGGAGGGGACGGAGGGGGTGCGGATCATGACGGTACACCGGGCCAAGGGGCTCGAGTTCCCGGTGGTGATCCTGGCGGATCCCGCGTCGCCGGCGGTGCATCAGAACCCGTCGCGGCACGTGGATCCGGCGCTCGGCCTGTGGGCGGAGCCGATCGCGGGCTGCGTGCCCGCGGAGCTGGTCGAGCGCCGCGACGAGGTGCTGCGCCGCGATCGCGAGGAGGCGGTGCGGCTCGCCTACGTGGCGGCGACGCGGGCGCGGGAGCTGCTCGTGGTGCCCGCGGTGGGCGACGCGCGCCCTGGCGACGGCTCGAGCGACGGCTGGCTCGACGTGCTGCACCCGGTGCTCTACCCGCCGCCGCGCGAGCGGCGGAGCGCGCGGCAGGCGCCCGGTTGCCCTCCGTTCGGGACCGACACGGTGCTGGAGCGCCCGGCGCGCTGCGAGGCCGACGAGCGGGACGCGGTGGCGCCCGGGGAGCACGCGCCGATGGCGGGATCGCACCGGGTGGTGTGGTGGGATCCGAGCACGCTCGACCTGGATCGCGAGCCGGAGGCGGGGCTCCGGCAACAGCGGATCCTGCAGGCGGACGCGAGCGGCGCCGGGACGGCGGGCGCCGGGATGGCGGCGGGCGCCGGGATGGCGGCGGGCGCCGGGATGGCGGCGAGCGCCGGGATGGCGGCGGGCGCCGGGATGGCGCCGGGCGCCGGAGCGGCGGCGGGAGAGCTCGGACAGCGCGGGCACGAGGTGTGGCAGGAGGCGCGGCAGCGCGCGATCCGGGACGGCTCGGTGGCGGCCGTCCGCGTGAAGACGGCGACGGAGATCAGCCACGAGGCGGCGGCCGCCGCCGCAGCGGAAGCGGCGGCCGCGGAAGCAGCGAGGGGTTCCGGAGCGGCAAAGGCGGCCGCGCAGCGGAGCGGCGGGGCGGCGGAGCGGGGGAAGCGGGCAGACGCGTTGCCGGTGATCTCGTTCGAGCAGACGGCGGTCGCGCGCGAGGGGCGGCCCTACGGCAAGCGGTTCGGGACGCTGGTGCACGCGGTGCTGGCCGAGGTGGATCTGCGGGCGGGCGAGGACGCGGTGCGGGTCGTGGCCACGGCGCAGGCGCGGCTGCTCGGGGCGCCGGCCGAGGAGGTCGACGCGGCGGTCGCGGCGGCCATGGCGGCGCTCGAGCACCCGCTGCTCCGGCGCGCGGCCGAGAGCGCGGCGCGCGGCGCGTGCGAGCGGGAGACGCCGCTGCTCTTGCGGCTCGAGGACGGGACGATCGCCGAGGGCGTGGTCGACCTCTCGTTCCGGGAGAGCGTGGGCGACGTGGGGATCTGGACCGTGGTCGATTTCAAGACCGGCTCGGATGCCGGCACCGCGCACGCGGCGCAGGAGGCGCAGGTGCGGCTCTACGTGCAGGCGATCGCGGAGGCGACGGGCGAGAGGGCGAGAGGGGTGGTGCTCCGGGTGTGAGGGGCGCCGCAGGGCGTAGCGGGAAGCCCGCGGGTGGTGCGTCGCGGGGAGCCCGTCGGGTGGTACCATGGGTGGCATGGGTTCGAGAGCGACAGCGGAGATCCTCCGACCTGAGCCGATGACGCTGGAGCAGTGGGCCGACATGGATGAGGACCAGCCGGGTGAGCTCCTGGATGGTCGTCTCGTGGAGGAAGAGGTGCCGACGACGCTGCACGAAGCGGTGGTCAGCTGGCTGATCGAGGTGCTCCGCGGATGGGCTCGACCGCGGGGCGGCTGGGTGTTTGGCTCGGAGTACAAGCTCGGCGTGTCCGCGCGACGCGGGCGCAAGGCCGACGTGTGCATGTACGCCCCGGGCGCGCCCCTTCGCGGCCGCGACGCGCTCTCCCGGATCCCCCCGACCGTGGTGGTCGAGGTGCTCTCGCGGCGACCGCGCGATGTGCGGCGCGACCGGATGGAGAAGGCCATCGAGTACGCCCGCTTCGGGGTGCGCTGGTACTGGCTCGTGGATCCCGACGCGCAGCTCTTCGAGCTGTGCGAGCTCGGCCCTGATGGGTCTTACGTGCAGCGGCTGCCCGCCTCGGAAGGAAAGGTGCGCGTACCGGGGCTGGACGGGCTCGAGCTCGATCTGGATGCGCTGTGGGCCGAGGTGGCGCCGCTCCTGGATGAGGAGCCGGAGCGGGACGAGAGCGGCGACAGGTGAGAGCGCGCTGCTCGCCCCTGGCCCGTACATCGATGAGACAGAATCGCTGATCTTCGTGCTGGGCGACGGCACGGCGCTGGTGCAGACCCGCGAGATGCACTCCGGGCGCCCCGGGATGGAGTGCGGGCCCACGCTGGTGTGGGAGGCGCCGTCGCAGCATCAGATCTGCGATCTCGAGGTCTCTCCGGATCTCGACGAGCGCGCCGCGCCTGGCCCCACGCCCGCGGGCCTGAGCGCTAGCGTTTCCCCGTGAACCGCCCCCAGGTGTGGAGATAAAGGTAGTTCTCCTCCTTGAACCCGATGACCTTTCCCCTGGGATCGTTGTTGTCGCCGTAAACGGTCTTCACGCGCTGGATCCCGCGCGTCTTGGGCTCCACGATCGCATACAGATAATAGACGTAGAGCTGCTGAGCCTTCGTCGAGGCGGCCCGCCACTGCTCGACGAACGCGCCAATCCGTTCCTTGCAGCCGTGGCAGGGGCCGTAAGGTCCACAGAGCACCAGGCGGGCATTGCCGGGATGGTCGCGCACGATCCGGCGCAGCGCGGCTGACAGCAACGGTCCCTCGCCGTCGTCCTTGGAGACCTCCTGCTCAGCGCTGTTGTCGATCTTGGCGAAGGTGTTCGCGCCCCCGTCCGCGGTCAGCTCGAACCATTGGGGATCATCTTTTGTACCATAGGAGAGATAGGCGATGACGTCGCTCGGATTGCCGTGCTCGTGCGCCTGTCGGATGAGCGTGTCGGCGAACTTCGCGTACGACTGGTGCGTCGAGAGGACTCCGAGGAACCCCGGCAGGGCGTCGGTGGCGCGCTGGACCGCGTCGTGCGCTTGCCCGAGATGCGCCGCCGTCGGGTGCGGCGGCCGGGCGGGCACGCCGGTCGCCGGCTTCTTCTGGGCCACGGTCGCCGGGTGAGGAGGTCGCTCCGGGGCAGGCCCGGTCGCCGGCTTCTTCTGGGCCACGGTCGCCGGGTGAGGAGGTCGCTCCGGGGCAGGCCCGGTCGCCGGCTTCTTCTGGGCCACGGTCGCCGGGTGAGGAGGTCGCTCCGGGCTCGTCGACGGCGGGACTGCGCGTGTCCGCGCGGTCGTTGCCGGCCGATGCGCACGGGGAGGAAAAGGCATGCGCGCAGGCTATCTCCTCCGCGCTGCGGGAGATAGAACGCGCTCACCGGGGCACGGTGAGGGCGGCGAGGCGCGCGCACTGCTCTTGCCGAACCGTCGGCCGCCGATGACGGCGTGCGAGGCCCCGTTCCACGACTTCCACGAGCAGAGCTCACCATGAGGTGCTCGACGAGCCCGCCATCGCCGGGGCGCGCGACGCTGACGCGGCGCGCTCCCCCGTGCGACAGTGCGTCCTCGCGAATCGCCGGCCCAGCGCAGCTCATCGACGGTGCAGCGCCGTAAGATCCCGCGCCCTCCCGTGTTCCATGCCCATGAACGCGCCTGCCCTGCTCCTCTGCCCCCTCCTGCTCCTCGCGATGAGCTGCGCCGCGAGCGAGCCCGACCCCGTGGGTCCCCCTCGCCCGGAGTCCGACAACCCCTGCGCTCCGGGTGGTACCCCGCGGCCTCCTCGCGGCAACATCGTGGCCACCACGGTCACGCCGGACGGGCAGGTCATCGACTGGATTCCCATCGCCTCCCAGACGCCCGACGGCAAGCCCCCCGCCCGTCCCCCTCCCCCTCCGGCGGAAAGCCCGACCGGCGCCGCGCCGGCGCCCTCCCCGGCCGCAACCGAGCCCCAGCTCGGTCCGCGCGGCCCAGCCGGCACGGTGCCGGTGCTGCGCCCTCGCCGACCGCAGTGCGATTGCCTGCCTGGCTACGTCCAGCAAGCCGATGGCTCGTGCGCGGAGCTCGCCTCTCACTGCTCGGGGGAGGGAGCGATGGCGTCCAGCAAATCATTCACCACCTGCTGCCCGGACCTCACGCGCATTCCAGCGATGGAGCGCATCGATGGCCAGTGCGTGTCCACAGCGCCCGACGCCCACCGCTGCGCCAAGTGCGGCGACGGCAGCTGCGGCGCGGGCGAGAACGACTGCAACTGTCCGGGCGACTGCCACGCGGCCAGCGCAGGCCCTGACGGCGCTCGCGACTGACGTATCGAGGGCGCGCCTCCGACCTCGACGGAGGCTCCGCGACCGCGACGGAAGCTCCGCGAGGCGCGATGTCTCCCCTCGACAACCTCGAGGATTTCCACTACCAGCATCGCGTCGACCTCGGGTATCATGGAAGAGCCGCGCCTGTTCTCCTCGGCGCTCGACGTCATCGAGCGGTTCTACGATGCCGTCCCTCGCCAGCGCGCTGACGCCGAGGACCACGGGCCGTTGACCCTCTTCGTTCGCCGCGGGGACGGCTGGCCGTACTACGCCCGCCCGACCTTTGGTCACCCCGGCCCCGTTTCGGCCGAGGACGTGGCCGCGGTGCGCGCCCGCCAGCGGGAGCTCTCGGTCCCGGAGGCGTTCGAGTGGGTACTCGAGATCACCCCCGGGCTCGACGCCGCCGCCGAGGCGACCGGCCTGCCCGTCCGGCGCTGCCCGCTCCTCGTGCTCTCCGGCGAGCCCGTCCAGGTGGCTTTGCCCGCGGACATCTCCCTCTCGATCATCACGCCGCAGGACCCGGATCTCGCCGCCGTGCAGGCCGTCGCGCACGTCGCCTTCGGCGCGCTCAGCACCGCGGCGGGCCCCGCGGGTCCGGCCGAGCGGGACGCCACCGCGGCCGCGCTCCCGGCGGGACACACGGCCGCGTGGCATGCGTCGCTGATCGAGGGGACGGTGGTGCACGCAGCCGCCCGCGGCCGCCACGGCGCGCTCGCCGGTCCGCTCTGCGCCGGCAGCTACCAGCACGCGGAGGGCGTCGCCGAGATCGTCGGCGTGGGCACGCTGCCGGCGGCCCGGCGGCAAGGCCTCGCCGCCGCGGTCACCGCGGCCCTGGCCCGCCACGCCCTGGACGCCGGGGCTCACACGGTGTTCCTGTCCGCGCAGAATGACGATGTAGCGCGCGTCTACGAGCGGGTCGGGTTCCGGCGCATCGCCACCGCGTGCATCGCCGAGCCCACCGAGCACGAGTAGAGCGGCGCTCGGCCGACTCGCGGCGATCGTCAGCCGGGCGCGGTGTGGTAGTCCGGCCCCTCTTCCCCGCGCAGGATCTCGGTCTGAACGACCGACGTGTCCCGCAGGTGCGCCACGGCCCCGAGCTCGCCATCTTGGCGATACGCCGAGAAGGCTTGTTCGTCCGGGAAGGTGACGATGTGAATCTCCTTCAAGCTGATCCCAGCGCTGTCGGGCGCGGTCACCACGGTTCGCTCGATCGCGCCCCCATACCGGGCCATCACGGCTGCAGCCTTCCTCTCGTAAGCACGAAACGCGTCGAGCGCTTCGCACCGCACCGTGAGGATCACGACCAGCGTCATCGGAGTGCCCCCATGCTCTTCACGTCACGCCGTCGCATGAGCACAAAAAAAGAGCGCCCATTCGACGGTGGGGGGGGGAAACCGTCACGGGCGCTCCGCTGTACATACTTAGCAGGATGCGGGCCAGGGGGTACCTCCTCAAATCTTGCGCGTTTTTCCCTACGGGAGCTGCGTACGCCTTTCGTTCCTGAAATCGGCACGTGCAATCCTGAGCTCCCCTGCCTGGCGAGGAGCGCCCTCGGGCTGGGGGTGCGGGCCGTTGACCTCCGGCGGGTGAGGTAGGAACGAGGTCAGCAGGACTCGACGCTCAAGGAGACGGCGATGAGCATCTCCCCTGGGCTCCGCGCGATCCTCGATCGGCGCGATGCCGATCACGTGTTCGCGGTCCGCCAGATCGCCCCCCGGAAGCAGCTGCCGCCCCTCTTCGGCGTCTCGCTCGAGACCCGGTATCCAGAGCACCTGTTCTTCCCCACCCTGCACGTACATGGCGGCCACGCGCCGGGAGCGGCCGGCCCCGGAGCGCTCGCCCACGCTCCGCCCAGCCAGCGCGGCCGCCGCGCGCGGACCGTGCGCTCGACTCGGCCCGACCGCACGCGGGCGCGAGCGCGCGCGCTCGCGCCCGCGTGCGTCGTTGATTGACATCGCCGCCAGGCTTGCTCCAATGCGTGCGCTCGCTCCGCGCTTGTCCGAACGAGGAGGCATTCGATGCGGCACTTTCTGACCACGATGGACTATACCCGCGCCGAGATCGAGGGCCTCCTCGAGCGCGCGCAGCGCTTCAAGCGGCACCCGATCGAGCCGCGGCTCAAGGATCGCACCATCGCGCTCGTCTTCTTCAACCCCTCGTTGCGGACGCGCACCTCCTTCGACGTCGGCATCCGGCAGCTCGGCGGCCACGCTGTCGTGCTGGAGCCAGGCCGGGGCGCCTGGCCCATCGAGTTCGAGGAGGGCGCCGTGATGGACGGTGAGCCGGAGGAGCACGTCCAGGAGGCCGCTCGCGTGCTCTCGCGCTACGCCGACCTCATCGGCGTGCGCGCGTTCCCCAAGTTCCAGCGCTGGGAGGAGGATCGCCAGGACAAGGTGCTCCAGGCGTTCGCCCGCCACGCGACCGTGCCGGTCATCAACCTCGAGACGATCACCCACCCCTGCCAGGAGCTCGCGCTCGCGCTCACCATGAAGGAGCGCCTCGGCCGCCTCGACGGCAAGAAGTTCGTCCTCACCTGGACGTACCACCCGCGCCCGCTCAACACCGCGGTCGCCAACTCGGCCGTTCTCATCGCCTCCAAGCTCGGCATGGACATCACCCTGCTCTGCCCCAGCGAGGAGTACCACCTCGACGAGCGCTACCTCGACGCCGCCAGGAAGAGCGCCGCCGACAACGGGCGGAAGCTCTCGATCACCTACGACATCGAGTCCGCGTACCGCGGCGCCCACGTCGTGTACGCGAAGAGCTGGGGCGCGATTCCCTACTTCGGGCGCTGGGAGCAGGAGAAGCCCATCCGCGACAAGCACAAGCACTTCATCGTCGATGAGCAGAAGATGGCGCTCACCGGGGGCGGGCTCTTCTCCCATTGCCTGCCGGTCCGGCGCAACGTCAAGGTCACGGACGCGGTGATCGACTCGCCCGCTTCCATGGTCATCGATGAGGCCGAGAATCGGCTGCACGTCCAGAAGGCAGTGATGGACGTGCTGGCCAACGGGTGGTGATCGCGATGGGCTCGACGCAAGATGTCATCGTCCGCTTGCTCAGGAACCTCGGCAGCCGCAAGGAGGTCGAGCAGTACCTGAAGCAGTACGCGGCCGTCGATCAGCAGAAGTTCGCCGTCATCAAGGTGGGCGGCGCCATCCTCGACGAGGACCTCGAGGCGCTCGCGACCTCGCTCGTGTTCCTCAACCAGGTTGGCCTGTACCCCATCGTCATCCACGGCGCCGGGCCGCAGCTCGACCGAGCGCTCGCCGAGGCGCGCATCCCGACGGAGCGCGTGAACGGGCTGCGCGTCACGACGCCGCGCGTCCTGGAGGTCGCCCGTCGCGTCTTCCTCCGCGAGAACCTGCGGCTCGTCGAGGCGCTCGAGGAGATGGGGACGCGCACGCGGCCGATCACGGCGGGCGTCTTCGAGGCGTCGCTGATGGACGAGGAGCGCCTCGGGCTGGTCGGCAGGGTGGAGCGCGTCCACGTCGACGCGGTGAGGTCGAGCCTGCGCGCGGGGCACCTGCCGATCCTCGCCTGCCTCGGCGAGACGTCGGGCGGGCAGATCGTCAACATCAACGCGGACGTTGCCGCGCGCGAGCTCGCGCTCGCGACGCAGCCGTTCAAGATGATCTTCCTCACGAGCACGGGCGGGCTGCTCGACGAGCACGGGCGCATCATCTCGGCCATCAACCTCGAGGAAGACTACGCGGGCCTCGTCGCGCAGCCCTGGTTGACCGGCGGCATGCGGCTCAAGCTGCAGGAGATCAAGCTCCTGCTCGACGGGCTGCCGGCGACCTCGTCGGTCTCGATCACGGCGCCCGATCACCTGGCGAAGGAGCTCTTCACGCATACGGGGTCAGGCACGCTGGTCCGCCGCGGCGAGCGGATCCTTCGGCACGACACGCTCGACGGCATCGACCGCGGCCGGCTGCGCGACCTGCTCGAGGCGTGCTTCCAGCGGAAGCTCGACGAGCACTACTTCGACAAGAAGCCGTTCTACCGTATCTACCTGTCCGACTCGTACCGCGCGACGGCGATCTTGACGCTCGACGCGCACGGCAAGGCGCCCTCGACCCCGTACCTCGACAAGTTCGCGGTGACCACGGAGGCGCAGGGCGTCGGCATCGGCGGCTCGCTCTGGACGCGGATGAAGAGCGAGAACCCGCAGCTGTTCTGGCGCGCGCGGAACGGCAACGAGATCAATCCCTGGTATTTCCAGCAGGCCGAGGGCAGCTACCGCAACGAGAACTGGACGGTGTTCTGGTACGGGCTATCGAGCTTCGACGACATCCGGGCCTGCATCGATCACGCGCTGTCCTTGCCGGCGACCCTGCGCCAGCACGGCACGGCCGAGCTCTGACGGCGCGGCGTCCTCGCCCGGCGCGGCCCGGTCGTCGGGTCGCGTTGCGCGCGGCGCGATTCGCCTGCGCTCGGGCTCAGGACGGCTCGCCTGCGCTCGGGCTCAGGACGGCTCGCCTGCGCTCGGGCTCAGGACGGCTCGCCTGCGCTCGGGCTCAGGACGGCTCGCCGTCATCGCCGGTGTCCACGTCGGCGAGGGAGACGCGCGCCTCGTCGGCCGCTCCGTCCGGCAGGGGTGATTCCGGCGGCGGCGGGGTGCTCGACCGCTTCTCGGCGACGCGCGCCTTCGCTGGCCGCCGCGACGAGCGCTTCGCCTTCGCGGACGCGCCCGGCTCCTCCTGGGGGCGCGGCTTCTTGAGGGCTCGGGGCGGCAGGAGCTCCGAATCGACGGCGACCTTCTTCGCCATGAAGATCGCGGCGTCGAGCCGGTAGAAGCTGCGCTTCCGGTAGAACTTGAGGGCGCCGATGTTGTTCTCGGCGACCTCCAGCACCAGGTGGGTACAGCCGTGGATGCGGGCGAGGTGCTCGAGCTGCTCGAGCATGAAGGCGCCGACGCCGCGTCCCTGGTAATCGGGGTGCACGGCGAGCTCCTCGACGAAGAGCGGGCGCATGTCGTGCTTCGTGAAGTACCGCTCGTTCATCCAGTTGTCGGTCCCGGTGATCTCGAACGCGCACTCGGCGTAACCGACGATCTCCTGTCCATCTCCCTGGCGGACCTCGAACAGGAGCTGCTCGACGCCTTCTTCCTCGTAGACCTCCAGGAACCGCTTCTTCGATCGTGGCCGCTGGTATTCGACCGTCTCGCGGTTCACGTCACGGAACACCTTCTTCAGGAATTCCCAGACGCGGTTGAGGTCGCGCCGGTGGATCCGGCGGACATGGATGAGGCTCTCTTCCCCAACGTCGGGGGAGCTCGACGCGGCCTTGCTCATTGTCGCCAGCAGTCTACAGGACGGAGGCGGAAAGGGCACATCGCGACGAGCGCCAGGTTTCGAGGCCGCCATCACGCCACGGAGGCTCGCATCTGCCTAGCATCACGCCACGGAGGCGCACATCTGCCCGCATCACGCCACGGAGGGCGCTCGTATCACGTTGCGACGGATGTCAGGCCCGAAGCGGCGTCACGCCTTGGGAGGCGCAGGTGGATCGCGGGGTGGTGGGGCCCCACCGAGCTTGGCTCGGTGGGGCGGCGGGGGCGCGTGCCCCCGCCGTGTAACCAACGTGGTGGGGCCCCACCGAGCTTGGCTCGGTGGGGCGGCGGGGGCGCGTGCCCCCGCCGTGTAACCAACGTGGTGGGGCCCCACCGAGCTTGGCTCGGTGGGGCGGCGGGGGCGCGTGCCCCCGCCGTGTAACCAACGTGGTGGGGCCCCACCGAGCTTGGCTCGGTGGGGCGGCGGGGGCGCGTGCCCCCGCCGTTGGACTACGGCGCGTGCCCCCGCCGTTGGACTACGGCGCGTGCCCCCGCCGTTGGACTACGGCGCGTGCCCCCGCCGTTGGACTACGGCGCGTGCCCCCGCCGTGAGACTACACCGAAGAGTGCGGCCCGATCTGCTGGAGGCGCGCGTTGATCACGTCCCAGTTCAGGCCGGAGAGCACGTTCGCCACGTAGTCCGCCTTCTTGGTCTGGTAGTCCGCGAAGTAAGCGTGCTCCCAGGCATCGATGGCGACCATGATATGCGTGTTCGCGAACAGACCGACGTCGTGCTCGGTCCGGATGAGGTTATTGAAGAGCTTCTTCTCCTGATAGTCGTACACGAGCACCGTCCAGCCATGGGCGCTCAGGAGGGCTGCCTTCGCGTCGGCGAGCCAGTTATCGAAGCTGCCGAACGACGCCTCGATGATCTGCTTCGAGTGGGCGCTCGGCTGCGTCGAGCCGTTGCCGATGTTCTCGAAGTACAGCTCGTGCAGCACCGTGCCGTTGAAGGCGACAGGCTCGCGACGCTTGAGCTCGCTGTACGCGTTGTACGAGTAGTTCGGCGCGCTGCGGTCAGCCTTGCCGAGCTGCTCCCAGATCTCGTTGAGCTTCTTCACGTAGCCCTGGTACAGCGTGAAATGCGCCTTGAGCTGCAGGTCACTCAAGCCCTTGGCGTTGCCGCCGAGGAGGTGGTCGAAGTTCTTGGGTTCGCGGGCCATTGGTGCCTCCTAACGAGTGCCGCGAGCAACGCGTGCCGCGGGGTTAGGTGGCCGCTCTACCGCTGCTGCTGCCCGGTAGCAACCCTGGCGTGCGAGATGACACACCGCAGCCTCACAGCGCCAGCGAGCCTGACCTCCATGAGGGAAATCCGTACGCCGGCGCAAGCCGCGCCCGTGACCCTGCACCGGCGCAAGCGGCAGCGCGGCCGTACACCGGCGCAAACCGCGCCGCGCGTGGCCGCACGTGGCCGTACGTGATCTCGCGCAGGAGCCGATCCGACCTGGCGCGCGCCCGCACACCCGCGCCACACGGTGCGCCGAGCCCCTCCGGAACGGGCGCGCACCTGCGCCAACCGGCGCGCATTGCCCTCCCTCCGGCCGACCCGATCGCCCGGCAGGCGCCTGAAAACCTCGCGAAACGTTGAACGTCGCGCCCGTTTCGGTCGATACTTCCGCAGCTTGCTGTTCCTTCGCTAGGAGGCGACCTCGTTCCATGCCGGCTCGTACACAGGGTACCCATCCGACGGCCGCGCTCGCGGCGGCGCTGTGCCTGCTCGGCGCAGCGACTCGCGCCGAGGCGCAGGAACCCGCGAGGCCCGAGGGCTTCGCGCTCGACAGGTTTCAACCTGCCCCCGCCGGCGACAGGATGTTCGGAGTCCAATCCGCGTACACCGCAGGCGACACATCGCCGCACATCATGATCCTCGGCGATTATGCCCAGGATCCGCTGGTGTTGCGGCGGGAGTCGGGGAACGAGGATATCGGCGACGGCAAGGTCGTCGGCAGCCAGCTCCTGCTCCACCTGAACGCCTCGCTCTCGCTCTGGAAGCACCTCACGGTGAACGTCGACCTGCCGCTCGCGCTCCAGTCCGGCGACGGCGGGGCCGCCTCCGGCGCCGTGCTCCCGCAGCCGGCCAGCAGCGCGCTCGGGGATCTCCGGCTCGGCGCGCGCGCCACGCTCTACGGCGACTACTTCGATCCGTTCCAGATCGCCCTCGCCGGCCACGTGTGGCTGCCGACCGGCGACCCCGAGGCGTACTCCGGCGACGGCAGCGTGCGCGGCGGGCCCGAGCTCGTCCTCGGCGGCCACCTGGATCGCGCGGTGTGGTCGCTCTCCGCAGGGCCGGAGTTCCGGTCGACCAGGCAGTTCGCCAACGTCGAGCAAGGGATGATGGTGCACTGGGGCGCCGGCGTCGGGCTGCTCCTCGACGACGAGCGGCGGCTGCAGATCGGGCCGGAGATCACCGGCGCCATCACCGTCTCCGACCTCCAGCAGCGCACCACCAACCTGGAGGCCCTGCTCGGCGGGCGCTACCGCTTCGCCGACGACTTCGAGGCCGGGCTCGGCGTGGGCCCCGGCCTCACCGCCGGCGTCGGCACGCCGGCGTTCCGCGCGGTCGCCCTGATCGCCTACTCGCCCGAGGTGAAGCCGCCGGTGAAGGACCGGGACGGCGACGGCATCCTCGACACGGTCGACGCTTGCCCGGACGTCGCGGGTGTCGGCAGCGCGGACCGCGCGAAGAACGGCTGCCCGCCGCCCAGGGACCGCGACAAGGACGGCGTCCTCGACGACGTCGACGCGTGCCCCGACGTGGCCGGCCCGACGAGCGACGACCCGAAGAAGAACGGCTGCCCGCCGCCTGGGGACCGCGACAAGGACGGCGTCCTCGACGACGTCGACGCGTGCCCCGACATGGCCGGCCCGACGAGCGACGACCCGAAGAAGAACGGCTGCCCGCCGCCGCCCGACCGCGACAGCGACAAGATCCCCGACCCCTCGGACGCCTGCCCGGAGATCCCCGGCATCGCCACGACCGACCCGGCCACGAACGGCTGCCCGGGCGACACCGACGGCGACGGCATCCGCGACGACAAGGACGCCTGCCCGAACGAGAAGGGCAAGGCCGACGAGGACCCGAAGCAGAACGGGTGCCCGGTCGCGGTCCGGGTGACCGAGACCGAGATCGTCATCCTCCAGCAGGTGCAGTTCGATACCGGCAAGGCGACGATCCGGCCAGTGAGCAACGAGCTGCTCGACGAGGTCGCCGGCGTGCTCAAGGACCACCCGGAGATCACCAAGATCGAGGTCCAGGGCCACACCGACGACCGCGGCACGCGCCAGTTCAACACGAAGCTGAGCCAGGCCCGCGCGGAGTCGGTGCTGCGGGCGCTCGTCGAGCGCGGCATCGCGCCCGAGCGCATGCAGGCGAAGGGCTACGGCCCTGACGTCCCGATCGCGGAGAACAAGACCGAGGCGGGGCGCCAGAAGAACCGGCGCGTCCAGTTCAACATCATCGAGAAGGCAAAGAAGCAGCCATAGGGCTGGAGGCTTCGATGGCAAAGCGATTGGCATACACGGGGCTCACCAGCGCCGCGCTGCTCGGGGCGCTCTCTGGGACCGCGAGCGCGGATCCGGTCAACCGGATCCAGGTGGCGCAGCGCGGCGATTTCGTCCTCATCGGCAACACGCTCGCGCACGACTGCGCCCCGTCGACGCCGCCGCCGACGGTGGGCACCGTCGGCGCGTGCGGCGCGAGCGCGACGCTCGCCGACGCGGCGCCCGACATCTACTGGCGGGCCGACAGCCCCCTCGCCGGGCAGGCTGAGGCGAACAACACGATAGCTCCCTCGGCGGCCCGCAGCACCGCGGTCCTCGCCCTCCCCACGGGCGCGCGGGTGACCCACGCGTACCTCTACTGGGCGGCGAGCCGCTCCTCGGGCTCGGCCGACCTCTCCGTGACGCTGGATCGGCCCGGCACCACGTTCACCTCCGAGGTGTCGGGCACCCTCTCGGGCGAGGCGCTCTCGGGGCTCACGCACTCCCAGGTGGTCGCCGACGTCACCTCGCTCGTGCAGGCGCGCGGCGCGGGCGCCTATCGCCTGAGCGGCATCAATAACCCGGCCCCGCTCAACGGCGTGAACCAGGCGTTCACGTTCGCCGGCTGGTGGATGGTCGTGCTCTACGAGCTCACGACCGCGCCCGCGCGGAACCTCGCGATCTTTGACGGGCTCGATCCGGTGATCGACGGGGAGACGGTGGACTGGACGATCTCGGGGTTCGTCGTCCCCTCGAGCGCGGGCCAGGCGAAGCTCGGTGTCATCGGCTTCGACGGGGACAGCTCGGCGGGCGATGCGCTCGAGTGGAACGGGACCGCGCTGTTCGACGCGCAGAACCCGGCGAGCAACTTCTTCAACAGCTCCCGCTCGTTCCTCGGCGCGCCGTCGTCCTCGGCGGGCGATCTGCCGAGGCTCACCGGGGGGCCGCTGAGCATGAGCGGCATCGACATCGACGTGGTCCAGGTCCCGTCCGGTCTGCTCATGGCCGGCGACACGGAGGCGCAGATCGGGGCGGTGGTCTCGGGGTCGGACAGCTACCTGCTCGGCGGCATCGTCACCTCGGTGCCGACGCTCCTGCCGGATCTCTCCACGTCGAGCAAGTCGGTCCTGGACCTCGACGGCGGCGGCGTCACGCCGGGCGACACGCTCGAATACACGATCATCGTCGCCAACACGGGCGATGACAACGCCGCGGAGGTCGTGCTGAACGATCCGCTGCCCGCCGGGGTCACCTACGTGGCGGGCTCGCTCGAGATCGCCACCGGCCCGAACGCGGGCGGCGTGACCGACGCGGCCGGCGACGACGAGGGCGAGTACATCGCCGGCTCCAGGACGATCCGCGTCCGGCTCGGCAACGACGCGAACGCGGCCAGCGGCGGGTCGCTCGGCGTCGGCGAGACCACGACGGTGCGGTTCCGCGTCACCATCGACCCGGACACCGACGGCGAGATCGTGAACCAGGCGGTCGTCACCGGCGAGAGCCCGCAGGGCGGCGCCGCCCAGGACTACCCGACCGACGGCAACGGCACCGAGCCGGGCGCGCAGCCCACGGAGATCCTCGTCGACAGCGACAGCGACGGGCTGAGCGATGGCGACGAGAGCGGCGCCGGCACGGACCCGAACGACGCCGACACCGACGACGACGGCATCGGCGACGGTGCCGAGGAGCTCTGGGATCGCGACACCGACGGCGACGGCCTCGTCAACGCTCGGGACGTCGACAGCGACAACGACGGCCTCTTTGACGCGACGGAGATCGGCCTCGCGGACTGCAACGGCCCGGGCACGGACACCCTGGCGGGGCACTGCGTGCCCGACGGCGACGGCGGGACGACGACGACCGATCCGCTCGACGCGGACACGGACAACGGCGGCGCGCTCGACGGCTCCGAGGACGCGAACCTGAACGGCGTGCGCGACGACGGCGAGACGGATCCGACGACCGGGAACGGCGCCGACGACGACCAGAGCGCCGACACGGACGGCGACGGGCTCGGCGACGCCCTCGAGGGGCACCTCGGCACGGACCCGAACGACGCCGACACCGACAACGACGGCGTGCGCGACGGGGCCGAACCGAACCCGACGGACGACAACGACGGCGACGGGCTCATCAACGCGCTCGACGTCGACAGCGACAACGACGGCCTCTTCGACGGCACCGAGCTCGGCCTCGGCTGCACCGGTCCGGGCACCGACGAGGCGGCGGGCAGCTGCACCCCTGACGGCGACGCTGGCGCCACCAGGACTTCGCCGCTCGAGGCCGACACCGACCACGGCGGCGTGACCGACGGCTCGGAGGACACGGATCTCGACGGCGCGACCGACGCGGGCGAGACCGATCCCCGGGCCGGCCACGGCGACGACGACCGGCTGAACACCGACAGCGACGACGACGGGCTGAGCGACGGCTTCGAGGCCGCGCTCGGCACGGACCCGAACGACGCCGACACCGACGGCGACGGCGTGCGCGACGGGCTCGAGCCGAACCCGGCGAACGACACGGACGGCGACGGCCTCATCAACCCGCTCGACGTCGACAGCGACGACGACGGCCTCTACGACGGCACCGAGCTCGGCCTCGACTGCGACGGCCCCGGCACCGGCGCGCCGGCGCGGCACTGCACCGCGGACGCGGACGCCGGCGCCACGAAGACGTCGCCGCTCGACGCGGACACGGACAACGGCGGCGCGACCGACGGCTCGGAGGACGCGAACCTGAACGGCGTCGCGGACAACGGCGAGGCCAACCCGACGCGCGGGCACGGCGAGGACGACGGCGGGAACGACGACGGGGACGACGATGGGCTGAGCGACGATCTCGAGGAGACGCTGGGCACGGATCCGGGCGACGCGGACTCGGACGACGACGGCGTGCAGGACGGGCAGGAGCCGAACCCGGCGGACGACACGGACGGCGACGGGCTCGTCAACGCGCGCGACGTGGACAGCGACGACGACGCTCTCCACGACGGCACGGAGATCGGCCTCGGCTGCGACGGCCCGGGCACCGACGCGGCGGCTGGGCACTGCAGGGCGGACGCCGACAGCTCGGTGACGACGTCGGCGGTGAGCCGCGACAGCGACCGTGGCGGCGCGACCGACGGCTCCGAGGACACCAACCTGAACGGCGCGATCGAGGCGGGCGAGACCGATCCGAGCGCCGGCCACGGCGACGACGACAGCCAGAACGCCGACGGCGACGGCGACGGGCTGAGCGACGACCTCGAGGTGTTCCTCGAGTCGGATCCGGGAGATCGCGACAGCGACGACGACGGCCTGGTCGACGGCGAGGAGCCGAACCCGAGCGACGACGGCGACGGCGATGGGCTGCTGGACATCGTGGACGCGGACAGCGACGGGGACGGGCTCTTCGACGGCACCGAGGCGGGGAAGGACTGCGCGGAGGCGGACACCGCGGCCGACGCGGGGAGCTGCACGCCGGACGCCGACGGCGGGACCTCGACGACGAGCGTGGTGGACCCCGACACGGATCGCGGCGGGGTCAGCGACGGCGGCGAGGACCAGAACCACAACGGCACGGTCGACGAGGGCAGCTCCGAGACCGATCCGAACAACTCCGGGGACGATCGCGGCGATCGCGACGGCGACGGCCTCTCGAACAGCGAGGAGACGGGGCTCGGGACCGATCCGGACGACGCCGACAGCGACGACGACGGGGTGATCGACGGCGAGGAGGTCGAGCCTGGCGCCGACACGGACGACGACGGGAAGATCAACGCGCTCGACGCCGACAGCGACGGCGATGGGCTCTTCGACGGGACCGAGCTGGGCAAGGGCTGCTCGCACGAGGACACCGACGCCGACGCGGCGACCTGCGTGCCCGACGGCGACGAGGGGGCCACGACGACCGATCCGACGGCGGCCGACACGGACGGCGGCGGCGCGATCGACGGCGAGGAGGACGCGGACCACGACGGCGTCGTGGACGAGGGCGAGCGCGATCCGAACGACCCTGCGGACGACCAGCCCGCGGTTTGCGAGCAGGACAGCGATTGCGGCGCCGGGATGGTGTGCGACGAGGCGACGAAGGAGTGCGTCGCGGGTTGCCGCAATCCGGACGGCTCCATCGGCCCGTGCGTCACGGCGCCGCCCGGCGAGGGCGTCGTGGTGCAGGGTGGCGGCTGCGCCTGCACGGCGGGCGCGGACGGTGATGGCAGCCGCTCGGCGCCGTGGGCCCTGCTGGCGGCCGGCGCCTGCGCCGCCGCGCTGCACCGGCGGCGCAGGCGGAGCTGAGCGCTCCTGCCGGCTGGCGCCCCCGACGCGGAGCGGGCGGGGGCGCCGGCATGTCAAGTCAGCGTAAATACTTCGATTTTGGCATCCGGCGCTCTCGCCCGGTCTCACCCGGGTTGCGCCGCCCAGCCCCTCCTGGCTCGCGCTCGGGCCTCAACCTGGTTGTGCGCTCAGCCTCAACCTGGTTGCGCCTGCCGCCGCGCAGCCTACCCGGGGCCTACCCGGGGCGCTCGACCTCAACCTGGTTGCGCTCGACCTCAACCTGGTTGCGCCTGCCGCGCCTGCCCCGCCCGCCCGGCCATCCCAGGTTGCGCCGCCAACCCCCGGCACCCAGGTTGCGCCGCCAACCCCCCGCACCCAGGTTGCACCGCCCGCCCGCACCCAGGTTGCGCCGCCCGCCCAGGTTGCGCCGCCCGCCCCCGCACCCAGGTTGCACCGCCCGCCCGCACCCAGGTTGCGCCGCCCGCCCAGGTTGCGCCGCCCGCCCAGGTTGCGCCGCCCGCCCAGGTTGCGCCGCCCGCCCGCACCCAGGTTGCGCCCGCGCCGGCTCTGGCCGACGGGTCCGGCTCGTCCCCACCGGTCCCGGGTCCGACGCGCCGCGGGTTGCCATCTGCCGTCCGTGGCTTAACGATATTTTTTCACGGGAGAGTGCATCTTGCTCCGACCTTCTGATTCCGTCGTTCGCGCCATCACGATCGATGGCGCCTTTCGAGTCATCACGGCGCTGACCACCGAAACCGTGCGAGGGGCCATCGCGGTGCAATCAGCCACCGGCGCGACCGCGCAGCGCCTGGGAGAGCTGATCACCGGCGCCATCCTCGTGCGCGAGGCGATGGCGCCGAACCTGCGGGTGCAGGCGATCGTCAAGGGCGCGACCGGCCACGGGACCCTGGTCGCCGACTCGCACCCCGACGGCACGAGCCGCGGCCTCGTCAACCTCGGCAAGGGCGCCGCCGAGGGGAGCACCGTGGAGGTCGGCGAGGGCTCGCTGCTGCAGGTCATGCGCACGCTGCCGAGCGGCATGCTCCACCAGGGGGTCGTCGAGGTCCCGGCCGAGGGCGGCATCTCCGGCGGCCTGATGACGTACATGCAGGAGTCGGAGCAGGTCGTCTCGATGATCGCGGTGGCGACGCTGATCGGCGCCGACGGCGTCGGCGCCTCCGGCGGGTACCTGGTGCAGCTGCTCCCGGAGGTCGAGCGCGGTCCGCTCATGGTGATGACCGAGCGGCTGAAGGACTTCGAGCGCCTCGACGACGTGCTCGCGCACGAGGGCGCGTCGGCGGACGTGCTGCTCGAGGAGCTGCTCCACGGCATGCCGTTCTCGCGGCTCGACGACTCGCCGCTCAGCTTCAGCTGCCGCTGCAGCGAGCTCCGGGTCATGGCCACGCTCGCGAGCCTGCCGAGGAGCGACATCGAGGAGATGGTCGAGGACGGCAAGGTCCTCGACATCCGCTGCGACTACTGCGGGAAGGACTACCAGGTGTCACCGTCGAAGCTCCGCTCGCTGCTGACGACGAGCTGATCCGCCGGCCGCCCTCGCCCTGCCGGCGCGCTCTCCCGCGCCTGGCTGGCGCTCGTCACGCGGGCTTCTGGCCGGGCGAGAGGCCGCGGATCACGAAGGCGATGACCCGCTCGTTCTCGACCTCGTCGTCCCATGCGGCGTCCGGAGCGACGAAGACGCGGTGGAGGATGTACCCCGCGAACGTCGAGGCGACGCAGCGGAGGACGAGCATCGGCGGCCACCCCACGATCTGCCCCTCGCGCTGGAAGTGCTCGATCATGGCGATCCCCTTCGCGAGGAACGGCGCGAACACCCTGCTGAAGACGCCGTCGCGCAGCTCCGCGTCGAACGGCAGCTCCTGCGCGAGGATGCGCACGAGCCGCGGGTGCGCGCGCACGAAGGCGATGCGCTCGGCGAGGAGCGCCCGCAAGAACGCCTCGAAGCTCGGGTACTCCACGCTGAAGAGCGGGTCCATGGAGCGCGCCAGCGCGGGCCCCACGAGCTGCTCGATGGCGGGGCCGAGCACGCCGAGGAGGAGGTCCCTCTTGCTGGGGAAGTACTTGAAGATCGTCGCCTCCGCGACCCCTGCGCGCCGCGCGATGTCCCTGGTCGCGGTCCCGTGGAAGCCCTGCTCCGCGAAGGCGGCCACCGCGGCCTCGACGATCTTCTTCTGCGCCTCGGTCAATGTGTCGTTCGAGCGCGGGCGTCGGCTCATCGGCGTCCTCTCTGCTCACGTCTAGTACCGCGCGCCAGGGGTCCTGCCGGATTTCTGGCGCCTCGACGCGGCGGACCGCGCGCAGCGCTCGCTGTTTCTCGTCGCTCTCGTCGCTCTCGTCGCGCCGCGCGAGCTCCGGGCGCCTCTGCATCGCGCCGCGCTGGCGCCGGGTGCGCCGGGCGCTAGGCGCTCTTGGCCCTGGGCGTGAAGAGCCGGTCGAGCGCCCGCCCGAGCTCGCCCTCGTCGAGGGGATCGCTGCGCACGCTGATGTAGCCGTCCGGCCGGACGAGCACGGCGGCTGTGGTCTCGACGCCGTACGCCGCATGCGCGTGCCCGTCGGGGTCTGCGTCCCCTCCGGCCTCGGGGGCGCCGACGATCAGGACCCTGAGGTCTGGCCCGCCGAGCTGCGCTGCGAGCTGTCGGACGCGCTCGCGCGCCGCGCCGTCCGCCTGCCGGCCGGCGAAGAGCAGCAGCGTGAACTCGGCGCCGCGCATCCGCTCGAAGAGGTGCGTGTGCTCGCCTCCCCTGCTGCGCAGCGCGGCGTCCGGCGCGCGGTCGCCGGCGCGGGGCCCGCGCTCCGGTGCGGTCCCGATCTGCACGGAAAGCGGGCTCTTCCTGTAGCGGATCTTGAGCTGCGAGACGAACCCCAGGACACGGCGCTGCACGACGGAGATGCCGAAGGTGCGGGCCAGGAGGCGCGGCGCGACGACGCGCAGCGTGCGGGCCACAGGGCCGTGCGCGGCCATGAGCCCGAACAGGCGATCCGTGAAATCGACCAGCCGGCGGGCGACGGGCAGCCGCTCCGCTTCGTAGGTGTCCAGCAGCCACGCCGGCATCCGGCCCTGCTCGACGGCCGCGAGCTTCCACGCGAGGTTGTAGGCGTCCTGGATTCCGGTGTTCATGCCCTGCCCGCCGGCTGGACTGTGGATGTGCGCCGCGTCTCCGGCGACGAACACCCGCCCTTTGCGCAGCTGTGTTGCCACGCGGTGGTGCAGCCGGTAGCGCGAGAGGACGATCGCCCTCTCTACCTTGAAGGGCACCGGGATCGTCTCGCGCATCTTGCTCTGGAATTCCTCGAGCGAGGGCGCCGCGCCATGCGCGGGTGCGGCTTCGGGCAGGATGAGGATGACCCGGAATCGGTGGCTGCCGGGCACCGGAAAGGCTGCTGCGACGCCGTGGCGGGAGGGGCTGATATAGATATCGCCGTCGGGCAGCGGCCAGTCCAGGATGAGGTCGCCGAGCATGCAGTGATCGTCGTAGGTGTCGCCCTCGAAGGCGATGTCCGCGCCCTTGCGGACGGGGCTGTGCGCGCCGTCGCAGCCGAGGAGCCACTTCGCGCGCACCTCGTCGACGCCCCCGTCCGCGCGGCGGAGGGTGCACGTGACGCCGGCGCTGTCCTGCGCGTAGGAGGCGAGCTCGACGTCGCGCTCGAGCGTCACGCCGAGCGCGGGGAGCCGCGAGGCCAGGACGCGCTCGGTGTCGAGCTGCTGGATGACGAATATCCCCGGATTGGGCGTGGACAGCTCCGGAAAGTTGAAGATGGGCAGCCGCGCGCGCCGTCCATGCGCGAGCAGGAGGTTGATCCCGCCGACGCGCACGGCGTGCTCCATGGCTGTGTCGGCGATCCCCATGCTGCTGAAGATCTCCATGGTCCGCGTCTGCACCGCGAGCGCGCGCGAGTGGTCCGGCGGCGGCTCCGTTGCCTTGTCGACGATCCGCACCGTGAGCCCTCGCCGGGCGAGCTCCCCGGCCATCGTCAGCCCTGTCGGCCCTCCGCCGACGACGAGCGCATCCACCGATTCTGTCATGCCCGCCTCCTTATGGTGAGTGATTACTCACTCACCATAAGGGTAGCTGGCTGAGCTGGCAAGGAGCGACCGCACCCGAGCGAGCGACCGCGCCCAGGTTGGGGCGGAGGTCGTGGCGCAGGTTGGGCGCGGTCCCGCTCACCCCGGTCCCGCTCACCCAGGTTGAGGTCGGTGGCAGTGGACGACCTCACCCGGGTTGAGGTCGGCACAGGTTGAGGTCGCTCCGCTCCGGCTCAGAGGTCGGTCCGGCTCACCCAGGTTGAGCTCGGCCCCCCAGGTTGAGCTCAGCCCGACCCAGTCCACATTACATCCCCCCACATCCGCCCCCCCACGGCAGCGCGTCCCGGTCGGCAAGATCCGTGCAATGGTCCCCCCATGGAAGAGGTCCACGTGAACGTCTACATCCACGCCTCGGTCGAGCGCGTCTTCGACGCCGTGGCCGACCACGAGAGCTTCCTGCGCTCCGGCGACGGCACCCGCACCAGGGTCATCCGGCCAGGCCTCACCGAGCGCAATGGCCTCGGCGCCCTGCGCGAGGTTCGCGTCGGAAAGCGGATCCGCTACGTCGAGGAGATCACGGCCTTCGAGCGCCCGTCGTCCTTCGAGTACCGCATCCTCGAGAGCACGCAGCCGCTCCGCCACCACGGCTCGCGTCTCCGCTTCACCTCGCGCGGCGACGGCACGGAGGTCGACTGGACGTCGCGCTTCGAGGTCCCGGTCCCGCTCGTCGGCCGTCTGCTCGGCTCGCTCGCCCGGCGCATGTTCATCGCGGCGTTCACCGAGCTCCTGCTCGCCGAGAAGACCCGCCTCGAGGCCTCGCAACCCGCGCGCGCCGCCTGACGCCCGCGCCCCCTGCCGTCTGCTTCAGGTCCGGCCGGCCGGCTGCCGTCCGGACCTCGCGCTCGCGTCGATGGTCACGGCCGCGAGGAGCGCGGCGCCGGTCACCATGAACTTCACCGACGACGGGAGCGCCAGCAGATCCATCCCGTTCGAGATCGATCCGATCAGCAGCGCGCCGGTCAGCGCCGACCAGACGGTGCCCCGGCCCCCGAACAGGCTCGTCCCCCCGATCACGGCGGCCGCGATCGCGTTGAGGAGCACGTCGCCGCCGCCGGACGACTGATTCACCGCGAGCAGGCGCGAGGTGGCCAGGATACCCCCCGAGGCGGCCAGCGCCCCGCACAGCGTGAAGACCGCCGCCACCCCGGCGAGCAGCGACAGCGCCGGGCTCACCTCGTGCTGCACGTTCAGGATGGCCATCACCGCGGCGCTCATCCCGCTCACCGCGCCGACCGAGAGGTCGATCTCGCCGAGCAGCAGGACCAGCACGATGCCCACGGAGATGGTCCCCATCGCCGCGATCTGGAGGACCAGGTTCGTGAGGTTGCGCGCCGAGAGGAAGTTCTCGTTCTGGGAGGCGAAGATGCCCCAGATGACGAGGAGCCCGAGGAGCACCGGCAGCGAGCTCGCGTCCCCCTGGCGCAGGCGCCGCGCGAGGGCCGTGAGGCCTGCCCCCGGCGCGTGGGAGGCCGCGCTCTCGCCGGTCTGTCCCGAAGCACCCGTCATCCTGCCCTCCTTGAGTCCTCGACGTCTGCGCCGGTGATCCTGCCGACGACCTGCTCGCGCGAGGCCGCGCTCGTGTCGAACGTGCCGGCGAGCTGCCCGAGCCGGAGCACGACGATGCGGTCGGAGACCTGGAAGACGTCGGCGAGGTTGTGGCTGATGACGAGGACGCCCAGCCCTTGCTGCTTGAGGCGCGTGATGAGCTCGAGGACCTGCCTGGTCTGGGCGACGCCGAGCGCCGCGGTGGGCTCGTCCAGCATGACGAGCTTCGCCTCCCCCATGACGGCGCGGGCCACGGCCACGGACTGCCGCTGTCCGCCCGAGAGCGCGGCGATCGGCGTGCGGACGACGGGGATGTTCACGTTGAGCGTCCTCAGCACCTCGAGGGCGCGTCGCTCCATGTGCTCCTCGTTCATGGCGCGCGAGAGGGGGTCGACCTCCTCCCTGCCGAGGAACAGGTTCGCGACGACATCGAGGTTGTCGCACAGCGCGAGATCTTGATACACGGTCGCGATCCCGAGCCTCGACGCGTCCTTGGGCCCCCGCGGCGCGACGGGCTGCCCGGCGAACCGCATCTCCCCGCTGTCGGGCGGGAAGATGCCCGCGATGGTCTTGATCAGGGTCGACTTGCCGGCCCGTTGTCTCCCACGAGGGCGACGACCTCGCCCGGGAAGACCTCGAGATCGACCCCGGAGAGCGCCTGCACCGCGCCGAACCGCTTCTTGATGCCGCGCAATTCGAGGATCGGAGTTCGCTGCGCAGTGCTCATGAGCGCCCCGGGGAGCTCCGGACCTAGAGGATGCCCGCCGCCTTGCAGGCCTCGGCGTACTGGGCCGTGCAGATCTGCTCCTTGGACCAGAAGGCGTCTGCGATGACCGTGTCTTTCAGGTTCTCCTTGGTGACCGAGAGGGGGACCAGGAGCACCGAGGGGACATCCTTCTTCCCGTTGTTCACCGTCTTGCCGCCGGTGAGGTCGGTGGGCACGGGCTTGCCCGTGGCGAGGTGATACGCGATCACCGCCGCGGCCTCCGCCTGCGGCTTGATGGCCTTGTAGACGGTCATGTACTGCTCGCCGAGGAGGATCCGCTGCACGGCGGCGAGCTCGGCGTCCTGGCCGGTCACGGGCGGCAGGGACTTGATGCCGGCGGCCTTCATCGCCGCGATCGCCCCGCCGGCGGTCCCGTCGTTGGCCGCGTACACGCCGTCGACCTGGTTGTTCAGCGCGGTGAGCGCCTGGGTCATCTCGTCCTGCGCCTTGTCGGGGCTCCAGTCCGGGGTGTCGTACTCCTTGACCACCTGGACCTTGCCGTCGAGCGCGCTGTGCGCCCCCTTCTTGAAGAGCATCCCGTTGTTGTCGGTCGCCGCGCCGTTGATCATCACCACCCGCGCGGTCGCCTTGTTGCCGAGCGCCTGGAGCAGCGACTCGCCCTGGAGCCTGCCCACGGACTCGTTGTCGAACGAGACGTAGTAATCGATGTCGTCGGTCCCCGGCACGAGCCGGTCGTAGGCGATGACAGGCACCTTCTGTGCTTTGGCCTTGTTCGCGATGACGGCCGCAGAGGCGCTGTCGACAGCGTCGAGGACGAGCACGCTCGCGCCGTTGGTCAGCGCCGCCTCGGCCTGGGCCTGCTGCTGCGACGCGTCCTGGTTCGCGTTGCTCGCGAGGATCTGGCAGTCCGGACAGAGGGACTTCACCTTGGCCTCGAAGAAGGGGCGGTCCTTGGACTCGTAGCGCGCCGTCTTCGACTCCGGGAGGAGGAGGGCGATCTTGGCCGGCTTTCCGGCCCTGTCGCCGGCGGATGCTCCCTTGTCTCCGGCGCCTGCTCCCTTGTCGCCCGCGGCTTCTCCCTTGTCGCCCGCGGCCGACCCCCCTTGCTTCTGAGAGCACGAGGTCAAGACGAGGGCAGCCAGGGCCCACGCTCCCAGTCGACCGCTGATCGCTTTGGTCTTCATGAACTTTTCCCCTGGACGTGAACTGGCGGTGGGCGGGCCTATACCCTCGCTGGAGCTTGCCGTCCATAGCTGGCTACCCCGGGGGAGAGGCGGCGCGGCCGGCACGGCGGCCCGGGCGTTGGTTGCCGCTGGTTGCGCCCGTCGCGCGCGAACTATCAAACGCACCACCTCCGGACCCTATCGCGCCTTGTCGGCCGCCTGAGCGCGGCCCCGTGCTCCGTCGCGATACATCGTCGGAGGATCGCAGGAGAAGGGCCGGGGAAGGAGGAGCGCGCCCACAAGATGATGGGATTCGTCGACCAGCTCGAGGCGATGCGCTGGTACATCGGCTCGGCGGAGCAGCACGACGCAGCACAACAATTGATATCTCCTGACCTTGGCCGCGTGGTGCTCTTTGGATACCGGCTGATCCTGGCTCACAGCCGCATTCTGTATCCATACCACAGGTGGGTGAGGGCCCTCGTGGCGGACGCGCCCGACAAGCCAACAGATCTCCTGCGCCTCGCCGACGAGCTCATCCAGTCGCCGGGCAAGCGCACGGGCGACGCGCTCTGCGACGCGGTGCTCTCGTTCCGCGCGTGGGCGGGACCTGCGCAGTGGCTGGCGCCGTTCATGGAAGATTCCGAGCTCAACTGGCTCCACGCGCTCCCTCCGCTGGAAGACGCGTGAGGCTTCCCGGCGGGCGGAGCCAGCGGGCGGCGGAGCCAGCGTCGTTAATGTCGCAGTCAGCGTCAACGTGGCTCAGTGTTTCGGCACCAGCAGAAAGTTACTACAGAGAACCACTTGCTGGCGCCAAGCGGATCTGTATAGACTTCTGAACTCAACTTCGTTCCGTTCGACCTTGGTCGGGCGCGCCAAGGGGTATTCAAGATGCGACCGATGCCAAGGTGTGCGTCTCTGCTCAGCCCTACCACGTCCGGAGCAGCTGGTCTGCGAGGTTCTCGGATGAAGGTATCGACACGGTCAGGCTCACCGCTGCAGTCCGGTAGATGCCGGGGTCGGATCCGCGTGTCGAGCGCCTGGTCGAAGGGAACCACGGCGCTCTCTGCCGTCTCCCTCCTGGTGCTCACGGCGTGTGCCGAGGGCTACAGTCTGGGCGAGAACACGGGTGGCGGCGGCGGGAGCAGCGCCAGTTCCAGCTCGGGCGGTGCGACCTCCTCCAGCTCGAACACCACGAGCTCTGCGGTGTCCACGACGAGCAGCTCGATCAGCGTCTCGGCGAGCAGCTCGTCCGGCGCTGGCGGTGCCCCCACGGGCACCACGGTGAGCAGCTCGGCAGGCATCGGCGGCGCGAGCGGCGTCGGCGGCGCGGGCGGCGAGGGCGGTGCTGACGTGACGAGCTCCACGTCGAGCACGTCAGTGAGCTCCACGTCGAGCACGTCAGTGAGCTCCACATCGAGCACGTCAGTGAGCTCCACGACGAGCACCTCGGTGAGCTCCACATCGAGCACCGCGACTGGCGGCGGCGGAAGTGCCACGAGCACCACCACCGTCACCACCGGCGGCGGCCCCACGGGGGAGCTCGAGCTGCAATATGCCGCCCGGGAGCGCGCCGCCAGCGTCCAGGGTCTGTCGTTCAGTGTCCGGGTCAGGAACACCGGAGACGAGACTATCGCGCTCAGCGACGTGACGATCCGCTACTGGTTCACCGATGACGGCGCCACATCGATGTTCGTGGGCGCATGTGATTTCGCGGCGGTCTCCGGCGGGTGCGACAACGTCACGCGGACGTTCGGCGAGGCGTCCGCCACCGAGGCCGACCGCTACCTCGAGCTCGGCTTCACCTCGGCCGCCGGCAACCTTGCCCCGGGCGCCACGTCGGGAGAGGCGCAGATCCGCGTCCACAGCGCGACCTACGAACCCATGATGCAGACCAACGACTACTCCTTCGACGCCACGCTGACCACGTTGACGCCGTGGGAGCAGGTGACCGTCTACCGCGACGGCGTGCTCGCCTGGGGCACAGAGCCGTAGCTCACCCCCGGCTGCACCGCAGCGCCGTGCTGCACTGCGGGCGGCCGCGCGCGCCGCCGAGCTCCGCCTCCGGCGCTAGCGCCGCGGCACGCCCCCGAGGCTCTCCTCACCCGGTCTGACGGTCCTCCCCCGTCTCCAGACGCCGGCCGTCCGCGCCTATCCTACGGCGCACTGGACGCTCGTCGTCGGGTTCGGCCGCATGGCCCACATCTCGCTTCCCGGTCGCCAGACATCGAAGCACAGCGAGCTCCGGACATGGATCTCCAGGCAAATCCACGGCCCGCCCGACCATGACGTTCGCATTCCCAGGGCGTGTCACGCGGCGTTGAGCGCCCCCGCGCCGGGCGATGCCCCGTGGCAGGCTGACACGGCGCGCACTCACGCCACACCCTGCACACGCCACCGCCGGTCCGAGTTCGTGGCGATGTAACCAATTTTCCAGGGAGATCCGTCCTGCCGCGGCCTGCACTGCCTTCCGCTCCGTCTGGAGACGGACAGCGTAGACGGCACCATCCTTGAATGGGCTCCACTCGGACCCTGAATCTATGAACGCCACCGCGCTCGCAACAAATCCTCTCCCGTCCTCCCACACCCGGTCATCGCAGGCCTCGACGTCCAGCATCGCGCCACGGAGCGGGCAGCGGCTCGGCCTCGGCGGGTTCGAGATGCTGAAGCGGCGGGCCGCGGACACGCCTGGGCTCATCAGCTTCGCGGGGGGGCTACCCGCGCCGGGGGAGTTCCCGCGCACAAAGCTAGCGGCCTCGTTCGTCCGCGCGCTCCAGAGCCCGAGCTGCCCCGCGCTCCAGTACGGCTGGCCCGAGGGGGGCGAGGACCTGCGCTCCTGGATCGCCGGGCAGCTGCGCCGGCGCGGCGCCAGCGTGGTTCGCGACGACATCATCGTGACGAGCGGCGCGCAGCAGGCCGTGTCCCTCGCGGCGCAGATGATCCGCGGGGCGGGCGCCCGGATCGGCGTCGAGCCCGAGAGCTACCCCGGCGCGCTCGAGCTGTTCCAGGCGCTCGGCATGACCGCCGTTGACGACAGAAACAACGTGGGTGCGTATTACCTCATGCCCGCGCTCTCGAATCCGCGCGGACGCAAGCTGTCAGCCTACGAGCGGGCGAGGGTCCTCTCGACCCTCCGGCCCATCATCGAGGACGACGCCTACGCCGATCTCTGCTTCGACGGCGCCGCGCCGCGGCCGCTCCTGGCCGAGGCGCCCGATCGCGTGTTCCACGTGGGGACCTTCTCGAAGACGCTGTGCCCCGGGCTGCGCGTCGGCTGGCTGGTGCCGCCGCGGGCGCTCCGGGCCGACGTCCTCAAGCTGAAGCAAGCCGACGACCTGCAAGCCGGCAGTCTGCCGCAGGCGATCCTCGAGGACTACCTCCGCAACGAGGACTTCGATCAGCGGCTGGTGCGCCTGCGGGAGTTCTACGCCCGCCGCGCCGCTCGCATGGAGCAAGCGCTCCGGCGGTACCTGCCCGGCTGGCGGTTCGAGCCGCCGGTCGGCGGCTTCGCGATCTGGGCCGAGCCCGACGCCGAGCCCAACGAGGCGTTCTTCCTGGCCGTCGCGATCGAGCACGGCGTCGCCTTCGACCCGGGGTCGCTGTTCCGGGCGAACGGCGCCGTCAGCCCCTTCGCCCTGCGGCTGTGCTTCTCGTCCGTGTCGCGCGACGAGGACCTCGACGAGGGCGTGCGCCGCCTGGCGCGGTGCTGGGCCGAGGTCGCGTGAGCTCCGCGGCGCCCCCAGCGCCGCGCCACGCGACGCCCATGTCACCGGCCGGCGCTCCGTGACCATCGCTGGCGGCGCGGGCGCTCCAGAGAGCGCAGTCGGCGCCGCGCCTCGTCCTGTTCCCTTGTTCCCGGCAACTGGCAATTTACCGGCTCAGGCGCGAGGCGGCCGGCGTCGACAACGCGCGCTCTTGCCCCAGAGATCGTCGGGGAGACATGAGCACTAGAACCCGCCGCTCGACGCTGCTCGCGCGACCCGCGCGACTCACCGCATTCGCGGCGACGCTGGCGGCCTTCCTCGCGTCCGCGTCCCCGGCGCGCGCGCGCCAGACCTTCTTCGATTACGGCGATCACGCGACCGCCGAGGATGCGCTCGAGTTCTCCGATATCGTTCTTTCTCGTATCGTGTACTCCGAGCTCGGGTGTCCGAGCCGCCCGGTGTGGCTCAAGCTCGAGGCCGCGAAGGGGGAGACGCTGCACGTGCAGCTCGGCATGCCCGCGCTCGCCGCGCTCCGCCGCGAGCGCCCCTCCCTCGCGCTGCTCGGCCCCGGCCTGCCGCGGCCGGCGAGGCTGCCCTTCGAGGCGCCCGCGGGCGTCGGAGCGCAGCTCTTCTCGACCAGCACCGTGCGCGCGCTGGCGACGATCCGCGAGCCCGCCACCGACAGCCGCTCCTGGCTCCTGCTCGCTCGGCGGATCGAGATACCCGAGAGCGGGAGCTATTCCCTTGTCGCGTGGAGCCCGGAGGGGCACCGCGTGCGGCTCTGGATCGCGGTCGGTGACGAGCCGACCGAGGAGCTCAGCAACGTGGACGACCCCGTGGAGCGCGTGAAGGCGTTCCACCAGCCCTGGACGGCGCCGGACCTCAGCGCGCCCTGCTCGCCCGTGCGCCCCCCGGCGCGCGCGAGGCCTGCGGGCGACCCCTCGACGGCGTCCTGCGCGCATGAGGCCGGGCCTGCGCGCGGCGCGCTGCCCGCGCTCGCGGCTGTCGCGCTCGCCGGGGTCTCCGCGCGGCGCGCGCGGCGCCGCGGCCCGCCGCGGGGGTGAGCGGCGACGGGGCTGCTCGCGGACGCCGCGCCGCGGGGGCGCTCACTGCTCGAGCGCGCCGCCCGGCTTGTGCGGGACCGGCGGGCGGCGCTCGAGCAGCTCCCGCGCCGCGGCGCGGACGACGGCGGGCACGTCCGGCGCCGCCACGAGCTGCAGAAGCTCGGGCCGCAGCAGGAGGCGCACCATGGGCACCGCTATCTCCGGCGGCGCGCCCGGGTTCTGCACGATCGCCATGCGCACGCGCGCGCGCTGGGGCCACTCCGGGTGCCGCGCGATCTCGGTCATGGCCTCCGGGTTCGCCGGACGCCGCGCGGCGAGGCGGACGACGTCGTCCTCGGTGAGGCGCGGATTCGCGAGCAGGTTGCGGATGACGAGCGGGTGCGGGTCCCGGAGCAGGGCGTCGAAGGCGGCGCGCGTGGGCCGCCGGGCGAGCGCGCGCCGCTCGCCGAGCGTCAGCGCGCGGCCGGCGCTCGACGTGGCGAGGTGGCGCTCGTCGGGCGGCGGCGACGTCGGCTGCGCCTCGTGCCGCCGCGGCTTGCGGCGCAGGAGCCGCGAGAGCGACAGCAGGGCGCCCGAGGCGGCGAGCTCGCGGAGCTGCTCGACGCGCTCGGAGAGCGCCGGATCCGCGAGGACCGGCACGGCGGCGCCGAGCACGTCGCGCGCGACCGGACTGGCCTGCTCGGCGTCGCGACAGAGGTCGTCGAGCGCGCGGGCGACGGAGAGGAGGTCGTCGCGCAGCAGCTCGCTCCGCAGGTACGCGACCCGCAGCCGGAGCTCTTTCAGGGAAGAGACGGCTCGCCTCCATCGCTCCGCCAGCGGATCCACGCGGTCAATTTAGCTCGCCGGCGCGCCGGCGCGTAGCGCGCCTGGCAGTTCGCGGTGCGCGACGCGCGCTGGGCGGTTATCCTGCGCCGCGCCAGAGGGGACGGCGGAGCCGATCCCCGTTCGTTCACAGGGGACGGCGGAGCCGATCCCCGTTCGTTCACAGGGGACGGCGGAGCCGATCCCCGTTCGTTCACAGGGGACGGCGGAGCCGATCCCCGTTCGTTCACAGGGACGGCGGAGCCGATCCCCGTTCGTTCACAGGGACGGCGCACGCCGGTCCCCATTTGCTCACAGGGACGGCGCACGCCGGTCCCGTCTTGAGAGGGAGAGTCGCATGTCCGAGAAGGTTTCATTCGCCGCGAAGAATGGGTCCCCGGCGACCGGCGAGGTCGTCTGGCCGAAGCAGGGCGGCAAGTCGCCCGCCGTCGTCCTGATCCAGGAGTGGTGGGGCCTGAACGATCACATCCGCTCGCTGCTCGACCGGCTCGGCGCCGCCGGGTTCATCGCCCTCGCGCCCGACCTCTACCACGGCAAGATCACCAAGGACCCGACCGAGGCCAACCGGCTCATGACCGAGCTCGACAAGCCGCGCGCCCTCGACGAGATCGCCGGCGCGGTGCGCTTCCTGTCGGCGCACGAGCGGTCGAACGGCAAGGTCGGCGTCATGGGGTTCTGCATGGGCGGCGCGCTCAGCTTCGCCGCCGCGGCGACCATCCCGGAGCTCGCGGCCGTGGTGCCCTTCTACGGCATCCCGAGCCCTGCCCCCGATTACTCGCGTGTCAAGGCGCCGATCCTCGCCCATTTCGCCGCGCGCGACGCGTGGGCGACGCCGGCCGCCGCCGAGGCGATCCGAAAGGAGCTCGCCGCGCGCGGCCAGTCCATGGAGCTCCACGTCTACGACGCCGACCACGCGTTCGTGAACGACACGCGCCCCGAGGTCCACAACCCCGACGCGGCCAGAATCGCGTGGGAACGGAGCATCGAGTTCCTGAAGCAGCACCTCGGCTGAGCGCAGCGCCGCGGCCCTGCTGGCCTGCCCGCAGCGCCGCGGCCCTGGCCCTGCTGGCCTGCGCGCAGCGCCGCGGCCCTCGTGACGTTGCGCGCAGCGCCGGCCGGTCGCACTCCCCCGGGACAGCAGGCGGCCCGAGGTCCTGGCCGCGCGACGGTTCAGGGCGGGCCCGCGACGACCCGGCGCGCCCGGCAGCCGACGCGCCTCGCCGCCGCCTCGCGACCGGATCGGCCTTCTTTGCCGCCGCGTAACGAACCCTGATATACACGCTCACATGGCCCTCCCCCCGGTCCTCCCGGGCTCGACGCAACAGGCGGAGTCGCCTATCGACCGAGCGCTCTCGCTTGCGCTCGCGGGAGAGCGCGACGCTGCGCTCCGCTGGGCCGCGGCGCTGGTCCGGCACGACCCGACCATGCCGTCGGCGCTCTGCCTCTGCGGGCGCCTCCTCGGCGAGCTGAACCGTCACGAGGCCGCGCGCGAGGCGTGCTCCACCGCCATCGTCCGCGCGGTCGACCTCGAGAACCTGCCGCTCGCCGTGGCGGCCGCGCGCGAGAGCGAGCGCTTCGGCGGCGATCCCGGGCCCGGGCTCGACCTGATCGCCGAGGCGTTCTGCAAGGACTCGCCGCGGCTCGGCGAGGGCGCGCCCCCGCCGCCGCCCCTGCCAACCGCGGACGCGTTCCAGCCGCTCGCCTCCGTGCTCACCGGGGCGCTCCTGCTCAACAAGGCGACCGAGATCATCCACGACGCCACGCGCCGGCTGGCCGCCCAGGCCGACCACCCCGGCATCGCGCCCCAGCCGGTCTTCTCGGCCGTCCGGCGCGACGCGCTCCGCGCGCTCTGCGCGGCGTTCACGCCGATCTGGGTGGCGGCGGGGACGACCGTGATCGAGCAGGGCGCGGCGCGCAGCGAGGCCTACTTCGTGGCGCGCGGGGAGCTCGAGGCGCGGCGCCGGCGCGGGAGCGAGGAGATCGTCCTCGCGCGGCTCACGAACGGCACGATGTTCGGCGAGATGGCGCTCCTCTCGCGGGCGCCGCGCACCGGGAGCGTCGTCGCCACGCGGCCATCCATCGTGCTCGAGGTGCAGCGCGACGCGATCGACGACATCGCGCAGCGCGAGCCCGAGGTGGGCGCGGAGCTCGCCGCCTACTGCCGGGATCGCATGGTGCAGAACCTCGTCCGCATGAGCGACGTGCTCCGCGTCGTCCCCGAGACCGACAGGCCCGCGCTCGTGAAGCGGTTTCACACGCGGACGTTCGAGAAGAACGAGCGGCTGCTCGTCCAGGATGAGCGGCCCCCCGGCCTGTTCCTCATCGCCTCCGGCGAGGTCGCCGTGGTCCGCCGCGACGCCGCGGAGGACTCCCGCGGCGAGCCGCTCGTGCTCTCGACGCTCGGCCCCGGCGACGTCGCCGGCGAGATCGCGATGGTCCTGCGCCGCGCGGCGAACGCCGACGTGATCGCCGTCCACCCCACGGTGGCGCTGTACCTGCCGGACACCGAGTTCATGGGTCTGGTCGAGGATCACCCGGCCGTGCTGGCGCAACTCTACAAGCTCGCCGTCCAGCGCGACGACGAGACCACGAGCATCATGGCCGAGGAGGTCTCCGTGGCCGAGGACTTCGTGTTGATCTAGAGTACCGTTCGGCTCGAAAACCAGGAAATGCACCACGGTTGCACAGAGTTTTTGTTGTTGTTCCCTCTGTGCCTCTGTGGTTCAAACTCTCTCCCGTACGGCGTTTCAACCTGTTCGGTGCTCTAGCAGCGTCCTGCGAGCACGAGGCGCGTGCGCAGATTGACGCCTCGCGCCATGCCCAGTAGACTTTCAGTCTATCTGTTGTTCTTGTTGACCAGCACTGAACAATCACCAGCGTAGGGTAGGCCACGCGCGCACCACAGGTCCTGCGACAATGACGACGAACGCGTTCGGGCTGGAAGGGCAGGTGCTGGTCGGCCGGTATCGGCTGATCCGCCCTCTCCGCTCGGGCAGCATGGGAACCGTCTGGCGCGCGGATGATCTCACGCTCGGCTCGCCTGTCGCGATCAAGCGGCTCGGCCCTCTGTACGCGAAGGACGAGGCGGTCCGCGCGCGCTTCTATCAGGAGGCGCAGGCGGCGGCGGCGCTCCGCAGCCCGAACGTGGTGCAGATCCTCGATCACGGCGTCGACGACGACGTCCCGTTCATCGCGATGGAGCTCCTCGAGGGCGAGGATCTCGCGCACCGGCTCGAGCGCACCGGCCCGCTCTCCGCGGCCGATACGGTGCGCATCTTCGCCGACGTCGCGCGCGCCGTCCGCAAGGCCCACGACGCCGGCATCGTCCACCGCGACCTCAAGCCCGACAACATCTTCCTCGCCCGCGACGACGACCGCGAGGTGGCCAAGGTGCTCGATTTCGGGGTCGCGAAGACGCGTCTCTCCGGCGCCGAGGGCATGGGCACGCAGGCCGGCGTGCTGATCGGGACGCTGCCCTACATGAGCCCTGAGCAGGCGCAGGGCGCGGCCGTCGATTACCGGTCGGACCTGTGGGCGCTCGGGGTCATCGCCTTCGAGTGCGTCTGCGGCCGCGCGGCGATCACCGCCGAGGCGCCCGGCGCGATGATCCTCGAGATCTGCAGCGAGCCGCTGCCCGTTCCGTCGCAGGTCGCGCCCGTGCCCGTGCCGCCGGCGTTCGACGAATGGTTCCTCCAGGCGTGCAGCCGCGATCCGAACGAGCGTTTCCCCTCGGCGACGGCGATGGTCGATGCGCTGCGCGCCGCGCTCCTGCCGGCGGGGGAGGCGGTGGAGACCGGCAGGGCCTCGCGCGTGTCCGGCGCGCCGAGCTCGATCCCGCCGGCCTCGGCGCCTCCGGTCTCGGCTCCTCCGCTGTCCGCATCTCCTGTGTCAGCGTCTCCGGTCTCGGCCTCTCCGGCCTCCGCCCCGCCGGTCTCGACCCCGCCGAGCGAGAACACGGCCCCGCGGCCAAGCCTCGATGAGACGGAGATCGACGACTGGAAACCTCGCCGCGCCGTTCCGGTGACCGTCGTCGTGCTTGGCCTGGCTGCGTCCCTCCTCGGCGCATGGCTCCTCACGAGCGGGAGCAAGCCTGACGGCGGCCCGACCCCGCCCGCGCAGCAGCCCCACGTGGAGCCGCCGCCGGTGGCGCTCGACACGCCGCCCGCCGCTCCGGCGAACGGCCCTGTGGAGGCCACAGCACCTGAGAGGGGGACGCCCGAGCCGAACATCGCGCCCTCGCCGGACTCGAGCCGCGCGGCGGCCACGACGCCTGCGAGCGAGGAGAGCCCCGCGCGGGCTCGCCGAGGCGCCCCCGCCGCCACCTGGACAGCGCGCGCGCTGTCCAGCACGGCGCCTCCGCCCGCGCGCTCGGGCAAGGCTGGCTCCTCTGCGCTGCGGAACAAGCCCCAGCCCACGCCTGGAGGCGCGCCTGCGCCCTCCGGCACGGCGGGCTCCACGGACCGGCGCCTCGGCTTCTGAGAAGGCGAATGAACGCTCGAACGAGGGCCCTCGGGACCGCAACCATCGCGCTCGCGCTCATGCTCGCGGCGCCGGCGCGGGCAGCCGACGTCGACCCCGCCACCGTGAACGCTGCCCGAGCGCTCGCGGAGGAGGGCCTGGCGCACTTCGACAAGGGCGAGTACGCGGCGGCGCTCGACAAGCTGGGACGCGCTGACGAGCTGATCCACGCGCCCACCATCGGCCTGTACGCGGCGCGCTGCCTCGAGCAGCTCGGGCGTCTCATCGAGGCCTCCGAGCGCTACCTGCAGGTGAGCCGCATGCCGCTCGACGCCTCGGCCAGCGACGTCTTCAAGGCGGCGGTCGCCGACGCCGGGAAGGCGTACAACGATCTCAAGCCGCGGATCCCCAAGCTCGCTGTCGGGGTCCGCCGCGCCCCCGAGCGCGAGGTGCAGATCACCATCGACGGCAAGCCGGTGCCGCCCGCGCTCGTGGGCGTCAGCCGGCCTGTCGATCCTGGCAAGCACGTCGTCGAGGGCACGTGGGCGGGCCGTGTCGTCCGGCAGGAGGTCACCGTGTCCGAGCGCCAGGAAGCGGCGGTCGCGCTCGAGTTTCCCGGCATCGTCCGCGCGCCCGTCCCACCCCCGGCGCCCGCCGGCCCCGCGCCGGGCACCCCGCAGCGCGTGCTTGGATGGACCGCGGTCGGCACAGGCGCCGCAGCGCTCGTCGTCGGGGGCATCACGTTCGGTGTCGCCAGCGCGCTGCGCAGCGACCTGATCGGCCTCGGGTGCACCGAGAGGGTCGTGTGCCCGGACACGCCGGACACGCGCGACAAGCTGGACTCGTACAACACGGTGCGCCTCGTGCCTGCGCCGGCGTTCATCGTGGGTGGAGCGCTCGCCGCGGGCGGCGTCGCGCTGCTCCTCACGATGCCGTCCGCGCCGAAGCCCAGGGGCGCGACGGCTCGTCTGTGGATATCGCCGTCGGGCGCGGGGATCGCGGGGGTCTTCTGATGGAACGCAACGGCTTCGTCATCGTTTGCTGCGCGCTCGGCGTGGCCGGCGCGCTGGGCGGATGCTTCGACAAGGGCGTGATCTCGGCGAACGCCGGCGGCGGCGACGCGCAGGGCGGCGGCGGCCTGGGCGGCCTGGGCGGCCTGGGCGGCATGGGCGGCGCCCACGACGCGACATCGACCTCCTCCACCGGCGGCGGCGGCGGGGGGGAGTGTGAGCCATGTTATGACGGCCCCCCCGAGACCCGGGACGTCGGCGCGTGCAAGAGCGGCTGTCTACAGGACGGCGTGTGCGATGACGACGTGCTCCCCAAGGCCGAGCGCTGCGCGACGGCGGACGACGAGAACTGCGACGAGGAGCCCTCGTGCACCGGAACGCACGAGTGGAGCATCAGGATCGGAGAGAACGGCGAGAACGGCGACAAGGAAGGTCTCGGCGTCGCCTTCGACGGCGAGGGGAACATCCTGGTCGCGGGGAGCTTCACCGGAACGCTGGGTTCCACCCTGAGCCAGGGCTCGACCGACGGCTTCATCACCAAGCTCAAGCCCAACGGAGACACGTACGAGAACTGGCCAAGGGCGTTCGGTGGACCGGGCACGGATCGCTGCACTGTCGTGACGCGCGACGCGGACGACAACGTGATCATGGCCGGGACGTTCGATGGCGACGCCAATATCGGCGGGATGTCGTTCCACAGCCGGGGAAGCACGGACGTGTTCGTGGCGAAGCTCGACCCGCAGGGCAACGTGCTCTGGGTCGACAGCATCAGCGGTTCGAACGCGGAGCTCGTCCACGGGCTCGCGGTGGATTCGGAGAACAACATCGTCGTCGCGGGCGAGTTCGGCACCACGGCCACCTTGGTGGACTCGATGGCGAGGATGACGACGATGATGGGCGCCGGCGGGGGCGACATCTTCGTCGTGAAGCTCGACGACGCGGGGGGCATCCTCTGGAACAGCCACTTCGGCAACTCGAGCCCTCAGGCGGCGCTGGACGTCGCGGTCACGCCCGACAACGACGTGGTCGTGGTCGGCCGCAGCACGGGCACCGTGAACTTCGGGAGGTTCGTTCTCTCCGCGACAGACCAGGACGCCTTCGTGGCGAAGCTCGACGCGACGACGGGGGAGCCGTCGTGGGCCAAGATCCTCGGCGGTTCCATGGACCAGGAGTTCGCGGGCGTCGCGGCGGACCACGAGGGAAACATCGTCGTCGCGGGGAGCACCAGGGGAGTGATCAACTTCGATGGATTGCCCTCGGCCTACGTCGGAGGGGCCGACGCGGTCGTCGCGGCCTTCGATCCCGGCGGCAAGCATCTCTGGAACCACAGCTATGGGGATGGGGCAAATCAGAGGGTGCTGGGGGTAGCGGCCGACAAGGCTGGCAACTTCCTCTTGGTCGGAGAGTTCGAGGGCTCCATCAATGTCATCGACCCTCCCCTCGCTTCCCGCAGCGGCTACGACGCTTTCCTGGCGAAGCTCGGGCCGACCGGGGAGACGTCCTGGGCAAGGCCGTTCGGCAGAGAGATGGACCAGCGCGCCGCGGCCGTCGACGTGGATGCGCTGGGGACCATCGTGTTCACGGGCAGGTTCAGCGGCAGCATCGATCTCGGGGGAGATCTCATGACGAGCCAGCTGGGCCACGACGCGTTCGTCGCCAAGCTGCAGCCCTGACGTCCACCTCGCGGCGAGCGCGCTTCGCCGCTCTCGAGGGGTCCCGAGCGGCGTCCTCCTCGGCCCACGAGATCAGCCAGCCGCCGCAAAGCACGTGCGGTCAAGGCTGGATAGAGGGTGTTGCGAGAAAAACACCATCAGGTGGATCCCGAAGGTGCTTATGCTGCCCTCCGGTGAGGAGGCTCTGGTGTGATGCGATCGACCTGCTCGCGCAGCGCAAGCTCCGGAGAGGGACGCGGATCCCATCGCTGAGCGGTGGCGAATTTTCCTTCGCTGCCACACGAGCTGTATCCGGAGAGCCCGCGCACTGAGCAGGACGTCCAGTGGACCAGGGGAACACACCGTGGTCCGGTGAGCGCTCCGTGTACCAGAGCGATCGATCCACCCGGATCGGTCGTGGCTCGCCCTTGAAGCGCCACAGCACTCCCGCTTCGCTCGTCAATCTCGCTCTCCACAAGGTGCGCGCCATGCGATGAGGAGGTTCTCACACCTGGCACCACACTTGCCTGGCACGGAGTCGCTCACGGCGGAGGAGGTCTTGCGCGATGATCAACAATCAAGAGAGCCGGGGGGCGCTCTCCTATCAACCTGTCACGCACGTTCAGGGGACGATGACGGGCGTGCACGCGGCGGTCCAGGTTCCTCCCAGCATCGCGCCGGTGGCGGCGAGCGTGCCGCCCATGTCGGCCGCGGGGGACCTGGATCGCGAGCTCGAGGCGCTCGCCCAGGGCGTGCGGCAGAAGCGGCGGAATCGGCTCGTGGTCGGGATGGGGCTGATCCTGGCGGCCGCGGCTGCGTTCACGGTCAGCACCTTTGACGGCAAGGTGAAGGCGGCCGAGGCGGCCCAGGCCGAGGCGGTGGCCGCGCGCATCGCCGAGCAGGACCGGATCGCGCAGCTCAACCTCGAGCTGGAAGAGCGCAACAGGAAGATCTCCGAGCTGAGCACCGCGCTCGATGCCGCCAGGAGCGACGCCGAGAAGGCGCAGAAGGCGTTCGCCGCGTACAAGGCGGAGGAGGAGGCGAAGGCGGCTGCGGCCGAGGACGAGGAGGAGGAGGAGCAAGCCGACGCGAAGACGGCGAAGGCCCCCTCGAAGGCGGCCGCGGTCAAGCGCGGCCGGGCGGCGCCGGCCAAGGCCGCGCGGGGCGCCCGCGCGGCGGCGTCGAAGAAGAGCGGGAAGTGCGTGTGCAAGCAGGGCGACCCGCTCTGCGGCTGCCTGTGAGCTGCAGCTCACGGCTCATTCTCTCCTCCAGGCACAGCTGACAGGACCCGGGCGCCGGCGGGGGCCGCGCGGCAGGGCCGGACAGGACCCGGGCGCCGGCGGGGGCCGCGCGGCGGGCCTCTCTGGACGCAGCTGACGGGATTCGGGCGCCAGCAGGCGCCGCGCGGCGGCGGCTGCGCGGCGGAACCGGTGGAACGGCGCGCCGCCGAGGCGCTGCGCGGAGGAGCGCAGCGGCGCGGCTCGGCCGCGGCTCACGGCATGTTCGCCGCGCCGGGCGTCATGGTCCGCGCCTCGGCCGCGGCTCACGGCACGTTCGCGGCGCCGGGCGTCATCGTCGCGGAGAACGCCCAGTCGGCGGCGGCCTGGTTCGTGTCCGTCCCGTCAGGCAGGCGGCAGAGCGATCCGGGCGTCGTGGCCAGGTTGCTGTCCGCCACGGAAGCGGGCAACGCCTCGCCCTCGACGAGGCTCACGCTGGCGCCCTCGATCGTGACGGCGGTGATGGCCCCCTCGTAGGAAAGCGCGTCGATCAACGCCCCTGTCGCGGTGTTCATCAGCGCGATCCCGTCGGGAGCCCCGTTCTGCACCCGGTCGGTCTGCGTGCCCTCGAAGTCGATCTTCAGCGCGCCCTCCGGCACCGCGACCGCCGTGCTGCCGACCACGAGGTACTGGCCCGTGGCGAGGGTCCCGGCCGAGCTCAGATCCAGCGCGCTGCCGTAGGCAGCGGGGGGAGTCGCGCTGCCGTTGACCAGCACGAGCGCATACCCCGCGAGGTCCACGGGCGCGCCGGTGCCGTTGTAGATCTCGATGAACTCGGCCCCATCCATGCCCGCCTGGTCGTAGTCGACCTCGTTGATCACGAGCCCCCCGGTCGCCGTCACGGCCTCCACGGTCGCGGTGAGCGAGCTCGCTCCGAGCGTCGCGGTCACCGTGGCGCCGGCCGCCGAGCCGCCGTCCACGTAGTCGAACGTGGCGCTCAGCTGCCGGCCCGGGATCGTCACCGACGCGGGCAGGGTGCCAGCGCCCGACGGATCGAGCGCGAGGGCCACGACGGCGCCGTCCGGGGGCGCGGGGATGTCGAGCGTCACGGTGAACGAGACCGTGCCGCCCGGCGCCACCGCGGCCTCGGCCGGCTCGAGCGAGGCGAGCGCCGGCTCCTCGGCCGGGTCGAGGACGCGCACCGCCGCGGTGAGGCTCACGTCCTCGAGCGTCGCGGTGAGGGGCACCGCCTCCGCCACGGTGAGGGCGTCGAGCAGCACGACGGCGCTCGTCGCGCCAGCGGCCACTGTCGCGCCGCCGCCCACCACCGCGACCGCGGCGGGATCCCCGGAGGTCACGGCCACGAACGTGTCGGCCGGCGCCGGGCCGGAGAGCGTCACCTGCAGCGGCACCGGGACGGTCAGCGCGGCCGTCTGCCCCACGTAGGCGAACGACACAGACGGCCCGAACGCCGCGAGCCGCGGAGGGCCCGCCACGAGGTCCTCCGGGCCGCGCGGCTCGATCTTCGAGTTGTCGTTCCGGTGGTCGAGGATGCCGCGGATCGCCGCGAAATTGTCGCCCATGACCGGGAAAGGAGCGGCCAGGTACAGCAGATCGTTCACGCGCAGATCGCCCGTGACGATGAACTCGTTGAACATGGCGTCGAGCCCGATCACCTTGACGTCCTCCACCTCGACGAGGACGCCCTCGAGCTCGGCGGCGCGCGGCCCGCCGGTGGCGATGTCGGCCGGCGCGACGCGCTCCGGCGGGGGCGCCGCCTCGCGGAGCGAAGCAATCACCTCGACGACCGCGGCGCTGAGCTGGATCTGGCCGAAGAAATCCGCGACCACCGCGCTCGTGATCCGCACGCGATCGCCGACGACCACGGTGTTCTCCGGGCTGAAGACGTAGACGCCGGAGTACGCGGGCCCCTCGTACCCCGGGTCCCCGGGCTTCACCTGCACGAAGAAGCCGCTCGCGAACTTCCCCGTCACGAGCACGTTCTCCAGGGCCACCGTCGCGCCCTCCGCGACCGTGCCGTCCTTGATGTCGTAGATGGTCACCGTGCAGCCCAGGGTCCCCGGGTTCGCCTGCGCCGGGCAGAGGTCGCACGGGTCGCCCTTGCCGTCGCGGTCCATGTCGGCCTGATCGCGGTTCTGGAGGCTCGGGCAGTTGTCCGCGCCGTTCGGCACGCCGTCGTTGTCGCTGTCGTTCGGGTCCGGCGCCGAGCAGAGGGTGCTGCCCGCGTCGAGCGGGCACGCGTCGCAGGCGTCGCCGTCGCCGTCGCCGTCGAAGTCGGCCTGAGCCCCGTTGTCGAGCGGCCGGATGGGGTTGAAGACGCTAGGACAGTCGTCCGCGCCGTTGGCGATGCCGTCGCCGTCGAGGTCGGCGTCCGTCGGCTCCCCGGTGTAGACGGTCGAGCCGTTCACCGAGGCGTTCACGGGCGCGGTCGCCGCGCGCGACGGCGTGCAGAGCGGCTCGCGCTCGGGATCGCCGCAGAAGAAGGCCGGGTAGATCTCCCCCGCCTCGCGCTCGAGCGCCTCCAGGCGCACCCCGATCTCGTCCTCGAGACAGACCTGCTTGGCGACGCCGCACACATCGAGCTCGTCGCACACCTCCGCGCCCCGGACCGCGGACACCACGGCCGCGTCGCCGTAGAGGACCTTCCCGCCGCGCATCACCAGCACGACGTCCTGCGGCTCGGCGGCGACGACCGCGCGGTGCGGGGCGCGCTGCGCGCCGTTGAAGATCGCGATGTCCGCGATCTTCCCCGTGGCGAGCGCCCCGATCACGTCGTCCGTGGCCGTGACCGCGGCGGCGTTCCCGGTCACCATCATCCACAGCTCCTCATCGGTGAAGAAGCCGTCGTAATACGTCTCGTTGAGCGACGCCGCGCACTGGAGCTCGCGCAGGAGGTTCATCGAGCCGGTCGCGATCCAGTCGGTGCCGAGCGCGATCTGCACCCCGAGCCGGGCGGCGGCGGTGACCACGGCGGTGTCGCCGTAAAGGGTGATGTTGGAGCGGGGAGACCAGATGAGCCCGGTGCCCTTCGCCGCCATCGCCGCGTAGTCGGGCGCGGTCAGGCCGATCCCGTGGATGTACGCGCTCTGCGGCTGCAGCACGTCGTTCGGCTCGGTCTGCAGGCAGACGAACTCGTTGCGCGCCGACGCCTCGATCCCCTCGGCGACGTGCGGGCAATAGGCGTCCTCGCCCTCGATATCCTCCCGCGTCACCATGTCACCCGAGTAGCCGCAGCCGCTCACGAGCTCGCGGCCGCTCGAGTCGTCGAGCGGGAAGGTGTCGAAGGCGACGGGGGTCTGACCCAGGCCTTCCTGGTCGGCCCTGTCCAGGTTCCGGAGGAGCCCGGTCGCGCTCCCCGCGCCGACGATCGAGGTCGCGCCGCCCATCAGGAAGCGGAGCTCGCCCCAGCGGACCTGCGCCTGGCTGGCCGAGCCGGGGGTGTCGATCTCCGTGTGATCGTTGTTGCCGGTGCGCCAGTCGTGCCGGTGCTCATAGCGCTCCTCGGTCGGGGTATACGGGCTGTTCTGCGTGAACGTGATGTGGTCGTGCGCGTTGATCAGCGCCGGGGAGACGACGCCGGTCGGACAGGTGATCTCCGTCGCGCCCGCCGCCTCGCAGTCGCAGCCCACGCACGCGATGGCCCCTCGCTCGTCCACGAGCACCCGCCCGCCGCGGTACACAGCGCCCGGGGTGAGCACGTCGCCGCGGATCAGCGTGGCGCCCGCGCCGGCCACTACCTCGCACGTCCCCCTCGGGAGCGGCGCCAGCTCCTCGCAGACGGTCTCCTCGGCCGGCGTCTTCGTGCAGTCGACCTCGCACCCGTCGCCGTCCGCCACGTTCCCGTCGTCGCACTGCTCGCCCGGATCGACGGCGCCGTCGCCGCAGCGCGGGGGCACCTCGAGCTCGCACTCCGCCGAGCAGCCGTCACCGTCCTCCGTATTGCTGTCGTCGCACGCCTCGCCCGCGTCGAGCGCGCCGTCGCCGCAGCGCGGCCCGGGCTGCTCCTCGCGCTGGCACGTCGGCGAACAGCCGTCGCCGTCCGCTGTGTTGCCGTCGTCGCACACCTCGCCCTCGTCGACCGTGCCGTCGCCGCAAACGCCGGAGGGCCCATCACTGCCGCTGTCTCCGCAGCCACTGCCACTGAAGAGCAAGAGACCGAGGAGCACGGTCATCAACCGCGCAGCGCGCATCGACCTGTGAGGCATGAAGCTACTGTAGGCGATGCCGGCGCTCGCCGCTGTTTCGTTCAGATGACGCGTCGCCCGTCAGAGAGCAGAGCGCATCCGCCGAGATCGCCTGAATGCGAGCGCGCTAACTCCAAACAACGCGAGCCAGCCCACATGGCACAGCGCGCCGCCACCGCGAAGCGCGCCGGCAGCGAGGCTGCAGGAGCTCTCCCGCCGCTTCCCATCGATCGGCCGTCCTCCCTGGACGCCGCCGACGAGCGGCGGATCGCTGACCGAGCCGCCGCTCGACCCGCCGCTGGGACCGCTGCCGCTCCCCGTCCCTTCGTCCTCGTCGGGCTCGCAGCCCGCGGCCGAGTCGCTCAGCGCGTCGAGCGCGAGCTTCTCAACGCCGGTGTCATCGATGAGCCCGTAGGACGGTTCGTCGCTCGTCGCGTCCTGGAAGCTGGCCCAGACCACGCCGGCGACGTCCTGTCTGTCCGAGAGCAGCTCGAACGACGTGGTCAGGTTCGCCGCCTGTACCTCCTCGCCGACCAACTGCGTCGCCCACGCCATCCCGGTCACGACGAGCGCGCTCTCGTCGTCCGCCTCCTCGGCCACGTCGCGCACCTCGTCCAGATAACCGGTGAGCGCCACCGGGTCGACCTCGCTGAACTGATTCACGAATAGCTGATGGCCGAGGTAGGACCACGGGTACCGCTCGCCGTAGCGATCCTCGAGCTCGTCCCACACGGGCTCGGCGTAGAGCTCGCGCAGATAATCGACCCCGGAGAGCGGCACGGCGGCGTCGTCCGAGGCGAGCAGGCCGCCCGTGATCAGCGAGAGCTTGTCCACGTTGAAGAGCGCCTCGTTGCGGGCGCGGATCTGCGCGAGGATCTGCGCCAGCACGCGCGGCAGGACGTAGGTGCAGCCGGCGTTCTCGGGATCGTCCGCGTAATCGGGGTTCTCGACGCAGTTCGGCTGACTCCAGATCTCCCAGCGGACGACGCGCCCGGCGAACCTCGTCATGAGCGTCTGTGCCGTGTCGGCGAACTCCTCCACATAGCGGTTGTTGCCGTCTCCATCCGGATCGTCATTCCAGAGGGACTGTCCTCCTTCGACCGTGCGGTGAGAGAGGAGCCCGAGCGGCTCGAGGCCCTCGGCGCGCAGGGCGTCGATGACGGCGTCGTACTCCGCGAGCCTGTCCTCGTCCCACCCGTCGTCGCCGTCGAGCTGGAACTCGACGCGCACGGCGCCGGCGCCCGCCCGCGCGAGCTGCTCCGCGCGCTCGGCGTCGAGGGTCACCGCTCCTGCATTGACGGGCGCCCCCGGATCGATGCCATAGAACGCGCATGGCACGCCCTGCGCCCCCAGGGCGGACGGCGCGAGGGAGAGCGTTGACGAGGCGGCGAGAGCGACAACGGCTGCGCGCATGACCCGAAGATACCGCCGGCGGGCCGCGTCGACCAGCAAGAGGGCCGAGCCTCGGCCATGCGAGCCAGAGGGCGCTGCGGCGGCACGCCGCGCGATCACGGGCGCCCTGGCCTCGCGTTGAGGAGGCGGCGGCCCAGGCAGCCGCAGACGTCCACGGCGAGCACGATGAGGATCGTATCGTAGGGCACACGGAAACGCGTGTCGCCGAAGTAGAGCATCGCGACCACGAACAGGCTGACGATGAACATGACGAGCAGTCCATGACGGACGAAGCGGCGGCGGAAGCCGAGCGCCGTCGCTACGGCGAGCGGCAGCGGCAGCGTCACCATGGTCACGCCGTTCCATGCCCGCATGATGGGGCGGAACGGGGGCTGCCCCATATCGGGCCACGTGACATTGTACCACCAGAGCATCAGGACGTGCGTGACCGCATACCTCGCCTGCTTGAGCCAGCCGGTCTTCTGGATGCAGCGATCGGCGAGCTTGTGCAGCTTGTCCTCGTCCCACATCGCGCCCCGGATGGAGAGCTCCAGGCCCATCGCCGGATCCAGCTTGACGAGCGAGTCCGGGTGTCGCTGCTCGTGCCGTTGCAGATCGCCGATCGACGGCGGCCCGAACCAGTTGTGGTTCGCCCCGACCTTCATGACCTTCACGGCGTGGCAGCGCCCGAACACGCGGTTCACGGCGCCGTTCTGGGCGACCAGGCTGAAGCGCCCGGTGTGGTACCGGGCGCGCGCAGCCGAGAAAGCCAGGACGAGCGCGATCGGGATGGCCGCACGCGCGAGCAGGGGGAGGCGGATCCGGCGGAGCGAGCGGCGGCGGAGCAGCCAGAACGCCGCGAGGAACGGCACGGCCATCAAGATCTGCGGCCGGACCGCGGCGCCGAGGCCCATGCTCAGCCCGAGCAGCCAGGCATCACCCCGCCGGCCCTCGTCCGCGAGCCGGATCGTATAGAAGGCCGAGGCGGCGACGAAGAAGGCGTACGGTGCCTCGCTGAGGTAATAGCCGCCCATGGAAATGAGCGGATAATAGAGCACGCCGATCAACCCCACGACGCGCGGCACCCAGCCGCGACCGCTCAGCCGGCGCGAGGTAGCCGTCATGAAGCAGATCGTGAACGCCCCCATGACCGCCTGGAACACGGCGGTCGCCGTCTCGTTGTCCTTGCCGAAGACCGCCTTGACGGCCGCGAGCAGGTAATGCGCGCCGTACGGGAAGAACGCCTCGTCCGCGTGCCGCGAGAGAGGATGCTCGACGAGGCGATTTGCGCGCGCGACGTAGCCCCCCATGTCGGAGAAGACGTACTCGCCCGGGGGGTGGACCCAGAGATTCCAGACGAGGCGCACCGCCAGTGCGAGCGCGGTCACCGCCAGCAGCAACGAGTGCCGCCCTGCCCAGCGGAGCACCCGGGCGCGGAGGGGAACCTCGGCGGGGCCCGGGAGGCTGGCCGGCGCCGATGGCTCCCCGGCAGGGTCTGCGCCGCCCTCGACTTCGCTTGGTTGTGTCATGGCGTCGCGCCTTACCACATCCGGCCGCGAGCGGCGGCAACAGCGCAGAGCGCCGTCGATCCGCCCAGGCTCGTTGGTTCACGGCGGCGCTCCGGTGGGATGCGGCAGATGCGGCATGGATCGCGCGCCGCGGAGGACATCCGCGCGGGAGGAGAGCTGCTAGTCTAGGGTAGGCTTCGCGTCAGCGAGGCGAAGATCGCAGGATGAGCAGGCGGCCGTCGTCCTTCCCAGCTGCGCCAGAGTCGTCGAACTCGGTGAGGAGCGGCGCCTCTCCGTAGCGCCAGACACCGTGCGGCGACCTCACCCCATCGGGCGGGGCGAGGATCGCGCGGATGGTCAGGTCCTCCGGGTCGAGCAGCCACGTGCGGCCCGATTGGCCCACGGCGATGACCTCGTCGCCCATCTGCCGGAGCACAAAGACGAGCTCGCCGAGCGCGACCTCGTGCGTGGCTCTGCCGCTCACCGGATCCAGGCGGACGACCCCGGAGCGCACATCCGTGAACACCGCGCCCGGGCCGGCGGCGATGCGTCGGTGGAAGTCGCCGATGTGGAGATCGTCGTGCGGTTTCAGCGAGGTCTGGTCCACGACACTACGTTCCATAAGAAGCCCGCGCAAAGCCATTCCGACCTGTCAAGAATTTTCCGCCAACGACCGGCAGTTGACATAACGCACAGAGAGGGAGTTCGAGGTGGATCACGAGATCGGTACCGCCGTGTGTATCTGGGAGCTCCCGAGCGGATCGCCGCTCCACCCCTTCGTCTCCGACGAGGACGGTCTCCGCGTGCTCGCGCTCTCGGATCGCCTGGTCCTCCTCGGCGACGATGCCCGCCTGCGGATCTGGGATGCCGCGCGAGGACGGACCGTGCTCGAGGCGCAAAGGCCCAGGGCGCCACGCGCGCTGCCCGACGCCGCCAGCCGGGCGAAGGTGTGTGCAGCGCTGCGCGCGGGAGCGACGGTCGACGCGGCAGACCTCGAGGCGCTGGTGGACGCCCCGAGCGCGCCGGCGAAGCATGGCCGGGTCACGAGCGCCGATGGCCGGCTCGTCGCTTCCGGGAGCGACGATGGGGCGATCCTCCTCTCAGGGATCTGGCCGTGGGCCGCCCCGCTGGCAAAGTGGCTGACCGCTGCACGCAAACTGTTCTAGTGCCGCTCGGGGATCGCTACGCGCCGCCCGGGCAGAGGTCGGCCTCGTAGTCGCCGTCGGCGTCGAAGCCGAAGAACGCGCCCTGCGTACCCTCCAGTCGGAAGACCACGTGGTGGCCGTTGATCTTCACGATCTTGAGCGAGCCGCCGTTGAGGCCGCCGCCGGCACCCCAGCAGCTCCCGTCGCCCTCGTCCGGGCCATGCACGAAGAAGCCGCCGAGCATCTGAGGCGTGGGGGCCGGTGTATTACCGCGGCAACGGCGCTGGGCCTCTGACGGCCGCCTTCGACGCCTCGGTCGACAGCGAGGAGCCGAACTGCGTGATGACGGTGTCGCCCCTCGCGCTGCCGATCTTCGGGCACACCCCGGGCACCTTCACGGGCACCAGCAACGGTGTCGACTTCGCCCGGGATGACGCCAGCACCCTCGACACCGGCGATTTCGGAGCCACCGGGGTCAACCTCAACAGCGCAGCGACTCAGGTCAACTACAAGGGCCACGCGAAGACCGGGTACGGCAACAATCACGACGGCTACGACTGGTTAGCTTCCGAGGGCACCGACCTCTTCGCCGTCGCCAGAGGTAAGGTGATCTTTAACCGCGACTACCAGACCTCCGCGGTCGTGTGCGCCACGGCGGTGGCGGCGTGGAGGAGCAGCCGCGCGACCAGTGACTGCATCAACCGCGATTTCGCGGCCGGGCCGCCGTCGGTGTGCAGCAGCTTCAGCGACCCCGCCCCGGCCTGCCAGACCGCCATCGCGGCCGGCAACTACATCGATTACCGAAACTCCGGGTGGGACGGCCACCTGCAGGGCGAGGTGTACGTCCGCCACAAGATCGTCACCTCGCCGGCCACCTACAACGAGAGCTTCGTCGTCGGCTACTTCCACGTGAAGCGCACCAACGCGCCGGCCGTGGGCACCAACCTGTTGGCGGGCGACCAGGTGGCCGACGTGGGCAATGGCGGCTGGACCAGCGCACCGCACTTGCACATGACCGTGATCCGCGAGACGAACGTGGGCACCCCCAGCGTCAAGGATCGCTGGTTCACGATCAACGCCGACAGCTGCACCGGCTGCGGCGGCGGCTCGCACGAGTTCCATCGCTACGCCGTCGACCCCTACGGCTGGCAGGCACCGGCCAACATCGACCCGCGCGGCTGGGCGACCACGAACGGGGCCATGAGCCCGAAGCTCTGGATGTCCGGCATCACGATCCCGGACGACGGCACCTGGGGCGACTGACGGCGAGGGCTCGATCGAGGGGCGGTTCGAGGAGTCGAGCGGCGAACCGCCACGCTCGCCTGAGGCGACGGAGATCCACGCGCGGATCTGTCGGCCTGCGTGCTGCTCGGCGATCCGGCAGCGCAGGTCCGCAGAGCACCAACCGAATTATTCCCCCCGACGGCTGCGGGAAGCCTCCGGTTTGAACTTCAGTTCTTCCGGGAGGCTCCCGGCAGCGTCCAACCGGGCGCGTGGAGTGATAGTCTCATGGGTCATGACAAGACCTTGTTTCGCGAATCGTTTCGGTCGCGGTAGGGACGGCCCTTCGCCCCGTCGAGCTCGTGCCGCCCCCCGAAACGAGAAGGTCTCTGCGGTCCCCTTCATCTGCCGCTCCTCCCGTCTCGCATTCGCAAACTTGCCGGACGCGATCAGGCGCGTCTTGTCGGGATGAAGCTCCAGCGCGAAGCGTCGCAATCAGTCGCGTAGCGCATCAAGGAACTTCATGGCATCCGGCTTGTGTTGGAATCCAACCAGGAGATCGTCGGTGTAGCGTACGACGATCACGTCGCCGCGCGCATGTCGCTTCCTCCATTGCTGGATCCACAGGTCGAAGACGTAGTGCAAGTAGACATTCGCCAGCAGGGGCGACACCGTCGCCCCTTGGGGGGATCCCTGCTCGCTTTCAGTCCAGCGACCTTCTTCCATCACCCCTGCGCTCAACCACTTCTGAATGAGGCGCAGAATTCTCCGGTCCCCAATGCGGTGCTCGATGAACTTGACCAGCCATCCGTGATCGATGGTGGTGAAGGATTGAACACCTTAATGCCCCTCTCGAGCACTCACCCGGCCCCGCGGAGGACGTGATCGTGCAAGAGCCTGGCCACCCGCTCTATGGTCGCCGGTTTCGTGTGGCCTTCCGATCATTCCAGCCTGGCTCCCAAGGCGCGTACATCCTGGTCTTCTACAAGAACGGCGTCCTCATCCGCCTTCATCCCGCGGCACTGTCGCCTCCCGCCCGGCCTTCGCACTCGATCGAATCGAGCTCCTGCCCGATGGATGCATTGCGTACTTGCTGAAGACACCTCGGCGGGGACGCACTCACCGCGTCATGAGTCCAATGGAGTTCATGGCCCGGCTCGCGGCTTTGATTCCTCCGCCGAAGGTCCCGCTTGTGAGATACCATGGCGTGTTCGCGCCTCGCTCGTCGTGGCGCTCTCTCGTGACACCCAAACCTCCGGCCCGCGCCGCGAAGTCTGAGCCGTGCGCGGGGCACGCGCCTCTGCCCGCCGCGCCCGCGCCTGCGCCCGCATCGCCCGCGCCCGCGTCGCCGTGCGCTCCGCCGGCGCTCTCAGCGAGGTCGCTCGCGCATGCCGAGCCCACGGTCAGTGCACGGGGCGCGGGCCCTGCGACGGGGCGAGCGGGCGTTTGATGCGCGATAGACGGCTCGCCCGGCGCCGTCCCCGCGGGGCTTGACACGGGCGAGTGTTCTACGGTTTCCTCCCCGCGCTTTGAAGGACGCGCTCGCGCCTCGCTTCGTCGACCGTCCGCGCGCGTGGGTCCGCCGCCTCGAAGCGTGGGTGGGCCCCGCGACCGGACGGCGCGCGCGGGTGCTCCGCGCCGCGGCGATCGGCCTCGTCCCCACGCTGCTCGCGCTGCTCGGCTTCCTCTTTCGCTGGGTGACCGAGGACGCGTTCATCGATTTTCGGATCGTTCGGCACGTCCTCGCCGGCCACGGCCCGGTCTTCAACCTCGGCGAGCGCGTCGAGGCCTATACGAACCCGCTCTGGGTCGCGATCCTCGCGATCCTCGCCGCGCCGCTCCGCCCCTTCCTGGGCGAGGACGTCCCGCTCGCGTGGATGGCCGTGCTCCTCGGCCTCGCGAGCGCGGTGACGGGCGTCTTCCTCGCGCAGCGCGGCGCGCTCCGGCTCGCGCGCGCGCAGGGCCGCGTGGGCTCCCCACTGCCGCTCGGCGCGCTCGCGATCGTGGCGCTGCCCCCGGTCTGGAGCTTCGCGACCTCGGGCCTCGAGACCGGGCTCGGCATGGGCTGGCTCGGGCTCTGCTTCTGGGGCGCGACGCGCTTCCCCCGCGCGGGGCGGCGCTGGCTGCCGTTCGTGGTCGGCCTCGGGCCGCTCATCCGGCCGGATCTCGCGATCCACAGCGCGGGCTTCCTCCTGATCCTGCTCGCCGCGCTCCGCCCGCGATCACGGAAGCTCCTCGCCTACGCGCGCGTCCTCGCCGCCGTGGCCGTGCTGCCGGTGGGATATCAAATCTTCCGAATGGGGTATTTCGCCGCGATCGTGCCGAATACGGCGATCGCCAAAGAGGCCTCGCTCTCGCGCTGGGATCAGGGCTTCCTCTATCTGAAGGATTTCGTTCGCCCCTATCACCTCTGGCTCCCCTTCCTCGCGGTGGTCCTGGCCGGCGCGATCACCGCGCTCGCGCCGCGCCTGCGCCGGAGGAGGCGGCTCCTCGCGCTCGCGCTCGTGCCCGTCGTCTGCGGGCTGATCCAGGCGGCCTACGTGACCCGCGTCGGCGGCGATTTCATGCACGGCCGGATGCTCCTGCCCGCGTGGTTCGCGATGCTGATGCCGAGCGCGATGGTCGCCGGGACGCGCGCGCGGCGGCCGATCCTGCGAGCGGTCGCCGTCGTGCCCTGGGCGCTCCTCTGCATGATCGCGCTGCGCGTGCCTTACATCGGCGGGCCGAAGAAGGACGGTATCGGGCCGGACGGGATCGCCGACGAGCGATATTATTATACGACCCGACTCGGCCTCTCGAACCCCGTGACCGTCAACGATTACGAGCGGTATGGCTGGGCGGCGGACGGGGCGGGGCTGCGCAGGCTCGCGGAGAAGAAGCGCGTCGTCGTCGTGCCCAAACCGGGCAAGGACAAGAACAAGACGATGGAGCTCGAGCTCGCGCCCGGCGTGGCGTCGGATCTCGTGACGGCGCGCGGGCACGTGGGGATCCTCGGGTACGCGGCGGGGCTGCGCGTGCACCTCGTGGATCGGCTGGGGCTCGGCGATCCGCTGGCCGCGCGCGTGGCGCTTCCGCAGCGCGGGCGGCCGGGGCACGAGAAGTGGTTGGACGACGCGTGGGTGATCGCGCGCTTCGCGAAGGAGGGCGAGCCCGGCGTGGTGCTGCGGAGGGCGCCCGCCGCGAAGGTCGAGGCGGCGCGGGCGGCGCTGCGGTGCGGGGAGCTCGGGGAGCTGGTCGAGGCGGTCACGGCGCCGCTCACGGCGGGGCGCTTCGTGAAGAACGTGAAGAGCGCGGTCCGGCTGACGAAGCTGCGGTTCCCGGGGGATCCGGCGGCGGCGAAGGCGCAGCTCTGCAAGTGAGCGGCACGCATCAGGTCGCGACGGCGGTGGTCTTCAGGCCGGCGATTTCACCGCAGCTCGTCCGACCTACGATGTAGACCTGAACCTTTACAGGTCGGTCGGGCTGAAGATGGGTCCCCGCGAGCGTGGGGGGTCATCGACGTCGATTGCGTCGAAGGGACGGCCGAGTACGTTGCGCGAAGGGCAGCGCGGGAGCGGCGCTCAGGGGAAGCGCCGGGCCAGTCGCGGAGGGGATACCGCGCCCTGTCGCCGCAGCTCTGTTCCTCGGCGTAGAAAAACTGTCCCTCCCGGCAGCTTTCTGTCCCTCCCGACAGGATCACTGTCCCTCCCGGCAGTTTTTCTGTGCCTCCCGGAAAAGCTGCTGTCCCTCCAGATGATTTCTCTGTTCCTCCCGACAGATTTACTGTCCCTTGTGGCGCTGTTGCTGGCGCCTTTTGCCGTCAACTTCGGTAGGGCCACCCACTGCTGGCCCTCCCCGGCGCCGGAGCCGGCGTCGAGGGAGCGGCAAACCCCCTCGCCGCCGCGCCGCTGTTGCTTCGCGCGTCCACCCGAGCCGCCGATGACCGACCGTCACCTACCGCATGCCGGTCGCAGGGACCGAGCAGTTCCTCGACGTGCGCGAGACGCTGATGAAGTCGGGGTATCGCCGGCTCTACGTGCGCGGCGAGACGCGCGATCTCGACGAGGTGAAGCCGAGCGACGCGCTCGGGGGGTCATGAGCACGGCCCACTCGACGTAGCGCGAGGTTGCGAACAACTCCCCGTCGAGCAGCCGCCCCCAGTGCAAGACCGAGATCAGGGTCGGCTCAGCGCTTCATCCAATCGATCCAGCCTCGGCCGGCTCGAGGCACGCGCTGCGGAATGAGCCGGAGCGCGTGAGCGCTGCACGGCCGCCGCCGTCCCGGAGGGGTCGAGAGCGACGCCGGAACCATCGCCATGTCATGCCCGGGATCCGTGACATGTCACGCCGGGATCCGTGACATGTCACACCGAGATCCGTGACATGTCACGCCGGGCGATCACCACCGCGACCGGCTTTGCGGCGTAAACGGACCTGAAGCGCCCTTGCAGGACCTGGCCCGCGGATTGCACGTACTGTTGCGTGCGCCCGGACGCCTCGCGGCGGGCCGAGGTCGGCGCGGCAGCCCTGTGCCGCATCGCTTTGCCATCCATTGCAATCAGGTTGCGTCAACTCGGTGTTCGCCCGCTGCGGGAGCGGGGGTCCGACGTCTGGGAATCCCCCAGTCCAAGCAGTCGGCGGTCGCTGCCCGCTGGTGGGTAAGGAAACACTGATCCGAGAGATTTAGAGCTTCGAGAGCATGAAAGGAATATCCATGAATCGTTATTCTTTGGGCCTCTGCAGCGTAGCCCTCGCGGTCCTGTCCGCCCCCCTGGGGTGCGCCGTCACACCCGATGACGCCCTCGAGACGGAAGAGGAGCTCGTCGAGTCGACCTCACAAGCCATCACGGTTTCCGGGCTAGGTCACTACTGCAGCGGGACATGGCCCGGCCTCGGCGGCTGGGCGTTCACCTCGAACACGGCCGGAGGCGATCCCTGCGCCTCGATCACCAGCACAGGCGGCACCGTCCAGCGAAAAGGCCTCTACTCGGCCAGCGGCGTGAACCGCGTCGTTTACCGGTGCAACCCTCCCAGCTACAACTGGGTGGGCATGTACGAGGGCTCGGGCAACGGCCCCTTGACGGCAGCGTACGATGCCGCGGACGGCCAGTCGGAGTGCATCTTCACCGTGTCGCCGGTGTCGATACCGATCTTCGACGCGCCCTTCTCGCTCTCGGCGACCTACACCCACGCCACCGGCTTCGACTTCGCCAAGGCGCCGTACAACACGCTCAACGTCACGGATTTCGGGCAGACGGGGTCGACCGCTGCCACGATCGTCGACTGGAAGGGTCGGGACAAGAGCAGCGGCGGGTTCATCAACGGTCACGATGGCCACGACTGGTTGATGGCGAAAGGGACCGCCATCAAGGCGGTCGCGGATGGCACCGTGGTCATGGCGCGTGACTGGAATTCAGGTTACGTGGGCAGCGACAGCCCCTTCCAGAAGGAGGTCGCCATCCTGCACACGGTCCGCGGCACCGCGGGCTCCAGCTACGTGGAGCAGTTCATCACGTACTACGCGCACCTTCAGTCCTACTCCGTCGTGGTCGGCGACACCGTGACGAAGGGGCAGCAGATCGGCCAGTCCGGCAACACGGGCTCCTCGACAACGCCACATCTGCACTTCGGCGTCATCCGGGTCACGAACACGGCGGACCAGCTCTCCGAGACCGTCACATGGTCCAGCCCGCCGGTCCACAGCGACGGCGCCGATCAGGCCATCGAGCCCTACGGCTGGGGCGCGCCTTCGGGCTTCGATCCGTGGTCCTGGCGGGGCTACCCGCAGGGTGCGCTGAGCGTCGCGCTCTGGAACAGCGGACAGGCGCCCTCGACCGGCACCTGGTAGCGCGCCGGAGCGGCGTTCGACGGTCATCGCTGCTTGACGATCGCGCCGTCGCGCACAGCGCCGGCGGCGCGCTCATCTGGACACGACGCCCGCCGGCGACCGCTCCTGGCGCAGGACACCGATCTCCTCGAGCTCCTGGATCATCCTGTCGACGCGCGCTTCGTCGTGCTCGACGCCGAGCGCGCTCGCGGCGTGGGCGAGGAGCCTGCGCTCGCGCAGCGAGGCGCGCTTGTCGACCGCCGCGGCGCACGAGCCAGGCGAGGAGCGCCGTCTCCTCCGGCGTGGCCGGCCCATCGGCGGTGAAGAGGAACCACGCGCCCGCCACGACCAGCTCGAGGTGGCGCACCAGCGCCTCGTCCGACCTCAGCGCCTCGTCGAAGGCGCGGCGGTAGCGCGCGTAGCGCCGCCGTGATCGCGCCGGCCGACGTGCCCGCGACGCTGGTCACGCCCGCAAGCACGTTCCTCTTTTCGAGCTCCTGGATGGCCCCCACGTACGCCATCCCCTTCACGCCACCGCCCTGGAACACGACGTTCTTGATGGTCAAGACGCAGCCTCCCGAGGGCCATCGTATTCCGAAGAAGGCACATGCGTGCAGGGGGTCGTGGCTCCGTTGCTGGCAGCGCACTGGATAGCCGATGTGTCCTTCAGGAGGCGCGGGTAGGACGTCATCAGGTTGGGCGGGGCGCTCACGCGTCGGATCTTCGGTTCGAACGCCGGCGCCGCGCGCCGTAGGAAGAAAGCGGGAACGCGCGGCGCCGCCTATGTCACGGTCGCAGCGTGACATGTCACGGTCTCGCGCCGTGACATGTCACGGCGCGCTCTTCCGGCATGCCTCCAGAGCGCTGGTCCCTCGGCGCGCGTCGATGACGCTGTACTGGCTGGGTTGCCGCGTCCGCGGGCGGCGAGGAGCCTTGCGCGGGCGCCCTGCCGCGGGAAAGAGATCGGAGCGCTGCGCCTGGAACGCCCTTTGCTCTGTGAGCTGGCGGGCTGAGGCGAGACGGATGACCGCCGCTGTCCGGCGTAGGACATGACGGTCATCCGGCCGCGAAGGAGATTCGCCATGGCTTCGCGAAACGGGGCCATGGCGCCGCTCCATGACGTGACGCTGTGTGGAGCGAAGAAGGGATATATTTTTGATGCACCAACGGTTCGATTTCATGGCCATGGCCATCGGCGCGGCGTTCCTCGGGTCGCTCGCGGGCTGCGCATCCGTCGATGAGTCTGAAGAGGCAGCGGTGCCGGACTACTTCGACGACGCGGAGGCGGAGAATGAGACCGTCGCCGAGGCCGCGCAGCCCATCACCGTATCCGGCATGGGCCACTACTGCAGCATGACCTGGCCAAGCGGCTTCTGGGCGTTCACCTGGGAGGCGGACGAAGCGGGCCAGCCGTGCTCCCATCTCATCGGGGAGCACGGTACCGGCGGCACGATCCGCCGCGCCGGCGTCTACTCCATTTCCGGAGTCAACAACGTCGTCGCCCGCTGCGACGGCGGCCTCTCGATCTGGGTCAGCACCGGCGACGCTCCGCTCCTGAATGCCTACAACGCGTCGGCCGCGGACTCGAACTGCGTCTTCACGGTGGCGCCGAAGGTCATGCGCATCTTCGACAGCCCCTTCAGCTCGACCGCGAGCGTCACCCACGCGACCGGGTTCGACTTCGCCCAGCCGCCGTACAACAACCTCAACGTGAGCGACTTCGGCCAGACGGGATCGTCGACCGCCACGGTGGTGGACTGGAAGGGCCGCGACAAGAGCACCGGGTTCGTGAACAACCACAACGGCCACGACTGGCTCGTGCCGGCTGGCACACCGGTCTATGCCGTGGCTGACGGCGTCGTGCGCAAGTCGCGATGGTTCAATACCGGTTGCACTGGCTCCAGTTCGCCGACACAGGGCGAGGTCTACATCGACCATCAGGTGACGCGCTTCCCGTCGACGTACACCGAGAAGTTCACGTCCGGCTACTTCCATCTCAACGTGCTCTCGGTCGCGGACGGAGCTCCGGTGACCAAGGGGCAGAAGATCGGCGAGGTCGGGTGGGTCGGCTGCTCGACGGGGTCGCACCTGCACTTCGCCGTCATCCGCATGAACAACACGTCGACCGATCGCACCGAGACGCTCACCATCGACGCCGACGGCAACGACGGGTGGCGCAATGTGATCGAGCCCTACGGCTTCGATCCGCCGTCGGGCTTCGATCCGTGGGCCTGGAGGGCGATCAGCAACGACGCCGGCGCGCTCAGCATCAATCTCTGGAACACCGGAGAGGCGCCGACGACGGGGACCTGGTAGTCGGGCAGCGGCGCCGGGCGACGCTGTCGCGCTTGTCGCGAGCGCTGCCCGACGCCTCGCTCGACGATACGGAGGAGCGCCGCGGGCGCCGCGTGGACGCGGGCGAGGGGCGTCGAGCTCACCGCCGTCCGCGCGGCGCCTCGGCGCGCCGAGGCCGGGAGTTGCTCCATCGAGAGCGGAACCGGCGATGAAAGCACGTCGACGGCGCGCCGAGGACCGCGTCCCCGCCCCCCCGGCTCACAGCCCTCCTTCCCCCGCGCCCGGCAGCGGCGCAGCCGGCACCGGCGCGCGCGGGAACGTGTGCCGCGTCATGACGTCGCCGACCATGAGCGATATCAGCAGAACGATGAACAGCATGGCGATCAGCATGCCGAGCCCGTTCGCGAAGCGCTGCTCGATGAGGTGCATGAAGAACAGCAGCACGAGCACCGTCTTCACCGCGGCGATGAGCAGCGCGACGACGATGTCGGCCCCGCCGAGGTGCGCGAGCGACGCGAGGTACGAGACGAGCGTGAGCGCCATGAGGACGAGCCAGACGATCACGTACGTGCGCGAGGTGATGTGCTTGACGGCCATGGTGCAACAGGTACTCAGGTAGAGCAGGAGTTCAGCGGTGCATGAGGTAGAGCATCGGCCAGAGGAACAGCCAGATGATGTCGACGAGGTGCCAGTAGAACCCGCCCAGCTCGACGTGCGTCTCGTCGCCAGCGCCGTACCGGCGCCACGACCCCGCAGCGCACCGTGTCCTGCATCGACGGCTCCTCGGGCGGATCTCGCCACCCGGGCCTGCTCGAGAGCGTTCCGCCTGACGCGCGGCATGCCGGGTCGTCGTCTACATGTCGGCCCCGATCGGCGGGGCCTCGCTGCAGGTAGGATCTCGCCCTCGCTTGACCGGCGGAGGATCCACCGGCATGCCGAGGTGCTCGAGGATCTTCGTGATCGTGGCGCGCTCGATGATCGCGCAGAATTTGGAGTGCGGTGCGAGCACACCGCTATACCGCACCAATGGATACCGAGGTGGAGGAATCAATGCGGCAAGTCGAGCAATGAATTCCACCGGCGTCATGATCCGGTGGGTGGCGCCCCGCGTCGGGTACTTGAGCCGGTACGCGATGCGCCCGTCCGAAAGCTGCGAGATGCGATCGAGGGCGAAGCTAGAGCATCGATCAGGTTGATTTTTCAGAAATTCTGAGCGCTCCGATGGAAGGATCGACAGGTTCGCATGGCCATGATCTCGTCCGCGCCAGGAGGTGCATGGATGGAACGATGGTCGCCGCCGGTGGAGCTGTCGCGGCAGGAGCAGTCGCTGATGAAGCGGTTGACACGCGTAAGGACACTGTTCGGCTTTCTCAGGCTGCACCGGCACGAGCTGTTCGACGAGGCGTTCCAAGAGCAGCTCGAGAGCATGTACCGGACGACGGGAGCAGGCGAGCCGCCCCATCCACCTGCGCGCGTGCTGTCCCACAATCCCGGATCCCGGAGCGGCCCGCATCGGCAGCGCGCTTCACCGCCGTGCCGCCCGCAGGCGCTGGGCCTGCGCGCTCGCCGCGCCCGCGCGCACGCGGCGCCCCACCGCCGCGGCGAGTTTTGCTAGCATCGCCGCCCCATGCCCTGGCTCTGGTACGTAGGTCCCGTCGCGTTGCTCGTCGTCTGGTTCCTGACCGGCTTGCGCACGCGGCACGAGGCGCGGCGCGACGGCGAGCTCGTGCGGTGGCGCGCGCTGATGACCCCGAAGGCGGCCGCGCGCCGGCCCGGCGGGTACCGCGACAGCCGGAAGACCACCGCCGAGATCGTCGGGCCGCGCCCCGTCCGCTCGGCGCCGAGCAGCCTCGAGCGGATGCTGCTGGAGACGGGCGGCGGCGCGGTCGTCGCCCGTTACGAGCTCGTCCCGAAGCTCGCCTACGTCGCCGTCGTCGGGCCTGACGCGAAGAACGGCAGCGAGTACCAGGTGGTCCTGGCCAAGCTCGCCAAGGCCGCGCCCCGGCTCACCGTGTGCCCGCTGCCCATCGTCGACGGCAGGCGCGCCCCGAACACCGGCGTCCAGTTCAAGAAGGACCCGGAGTTCATGGAGCACTTCCTTGTCGAGGGGCCGGAGGCGAAGGCCATCGGCCGGTGGCTCTCGACGCGCGTCCGCGATGCGCTGCGCGACTTCCCCGACGGGTGGCTCTTCGTGCAGGACCGCGTCATGGCGCTCGCTGTGTACGGCCCCGTCGACGCGGAGCGCCTGGAGGAGCTCGTGATCGCCGCCGACGCCATCTTCGCGGAGCACGGCAGCGACGGCGCTCCTTCTCTGCTGTTCGAGGGCGACAGCGAGGGCGACGAGGACGACGACGCTGACGACGAGGACGACGACGACAGCGAGGAGGAGGACGACGACAGCGAGGAGGACGAGGCGCCGGCGTCGGCCCCCGCCGGCTCCGCCGAGCAGGGGGCGCCCACGTCCGACTCGACCCGACCTGCCTCGCGCAGGCCGTAGAGCGCCTCCTCTCACACCACATCGTGCGTCATCAGGGCGCGTACCGCGGGCAGCGCGTCGCGACATCTCCTCCGCATCGCAACGCGCAATCGACAAGCCGGGCCGCGCGCCCTGAGGGCGCCTTCGACGACCACAGACGGGCCGAGCCATGTTAGTCATCGCAGCTGGGCCTGAGTGAACGCCAAGCCGCTGCTCTCCTCCGCCATCCTGCTCTCGCTCTGGCTCGCGGCGCCGCTCGCCGCCCCGGCCGAGAAGAAGAGCAGCTGGGTCAAGTCCCAGGGCTCTCGCGCGGAGCTCCAGCTCGACGTCCTGAGCAAGTCGGCCGACTGGTCGATGGACGACGTCGACGCCGAGGTGAGCACGTTCGGCCTGACCTTCGCCCTCGTCGGCCAGCTCCAGTGGCGCGACCGGCTCCTCCTCGACGCGGAGCTGCCGCTCGCCTACGGCGACGTCTCCGCGACGTTCCGGGCCGACCGGCTCGGCGTCGACGAGAGCAGCAGCGCCGGCGCCCTCCTCTTCGGCAACCCCACGATCGGCGCTCACTACGCGCGCGCCCTGTCGCGCAAGCTCGCCGTCTTCGGCGGCGGCGCGCTCTCGATCCCCGTCCTCACCGACCCCAACGCGGACGCGCGCGCCGCGCTCCAGGCGACGGCCCCGGCGCGCGCCTACTACGACCTCCACCGGCTCATCCCCGAGCACTTCCCCCTGAAGGTCCGCGGCGGCGTGGAGGCCGAGGTCGCAACGCGGCTCGTGTACCGCGCGGACACCGCGGTGATGCTCGCGCTCCCGACCAGCGGGGGCAGCGTCGAGCTCGTGCTCGAGCAGGGCAGCGAGCTCGAGATGCGCAGCAAGGGCGCCCTCGGCGGCGGGCTCCGGCTGCAGGCGGCGCTGACGCTCACGCGCGAGGACATGGCGCAGCTCGCGCTCGAACCGTTCGTCAGCTACACGCCGGAAAAGTCCGGCTTCTACGGCCGGGCGGGGCTGCTCGTCGCGCTCGACCCGCCGCTCGGGTTCGGCCTCGCCGAGGACAAGGTCGCCACGCTGCGGCTCGCGGTCGGCCACCGGTTCTGAACCCGCGCCGGGCCGCGTCCCGTCGTAGGCTGCGGCGGACCGCGAATGACGCGGGCGAAAGGCGGTGGGCCGGCATGGGCGAGCAGCACGTCTCCGAGCAGGCGAACGAAGAGCAGCTTCAGGCCTTCATGCGGGCGTTGCTCGACGACGTGGACGCGCTCGAGCGCCTCCTCCAGGAAGACCGCATCGAGTCGGGCGTGCGCCGGATCGGCGCGGAGCAGGAGATGTTCCTGGTGGACCGCGCGCTCCGGCCCGCGCCGCTCGCCCTGGAGGTGCTCGAGCGGGCGGCCGACGGCCGGCTCACGACCGAGCTCGCGCGCTTCAACCTGGAGGCGAACCTCTCCCCGCTGCCGTTCGGCGGCGATTGCCTGCGGCGCCTCGAGGCCGAGCTCTCCGACGTCGTCGGGCGGGCGGCCGAGGCCGCGCGCGCCGTCGGCGCCGAGGTGCTGCTCGCGGGCATCCTCCCGACCCTGCGCGCCGGCGATCTCCGCCTGGAGAACCTCACCCCCTCGCCCCGCTACCACGAGCTCAACCGCACGCTCTTGCAGCTGCGCCAGGGCGACTTCCGCGTGTCGATCCACGGGCTCGACGAGCTGGAGATGACCCACGACAACATCCTGCTCGAGTCGTGCAACACGAGCTTCCAGATCCACCTCCAGGTCGGGGCGCGCGAGTTCGCGCCGCTCTACAACCTGGCGCAGGCGGTGACCGCGCCCGTGCTCGCCGCCGCGGTCAACTCGCCGCTGCTCCTCGGGCAGAGGCTCTGGCAAGAGACGCGGATCGCCCTCTTCGAGACCTCGATCGACACGCGCCCGAGCGACCGCGAGAGCCGGCAGCACCGGCCCCGCGTGCACTTCGGCGACGGCTGGGTCCAGGGCGGCGCGCTCGAGCTCTTCCGCGAGGACATCGCGCGGTTCCGCGTGATCATGACCGCCGAGACCGGCGAACCCCCGGCCGCCGTGCTCGCGCGCGGCGAGGTACCGGACCTCAAGGCCCTGCGCGTCCACAACGGCACCGTCTACCGCTGGAACCGCCCCTGCTACGGGGTCGTGGACGGGGTCGCGCACCTGCGCATCGAGAGCCGCGCGCTGCCCGCGGGGCCCACGGTCCTCGACGAGGTCGCGAACGCCGCCTTCTTCTTCGGCCTCATGTCGGGGCTCGCCGCCGAGCACCCGCGCGTCGATCTCGAGATGCCGTTCGAGGACGCCAAGGCGAACTTCTTCGCGGCGGCGCGCCACGGCCTCAAGGCGCAGCTCACGTGGTTCGGCGGCCAGAGCCTCCCCGCCCCGGAGCTCATCCTCTCGCGCCTCCTCCCGGCCGCCCGGGCGGGCCTGTCGGCGGCGGGCATCGACGCCGCGGACGTCGACCGCTACCTCGGCGTCGTCGAGGAGCGCGTGCGCAGCGGCCAGACAGGCGCGCAGTGGGCGCTCGGCTCGCTCGCGACCATGGCCGGGCAGGGCACCTCGGAGGTGCAGCACCGCGCGCTCTGCGCCGCGATGCTCGCGCGCCAGCAGGAGGAGGCCCGGGGCGGCGGGTCAGGGCGCCCGGTGCACACCTGGGAGCCCGCCGCGCTCGAGGTAGATCGGGATCTCCTGCGCGACAGCTACCGGACCGTGGGCCAGTTCATGTCGACCGATCTCTTCACGGTGCGGCCCACGGACATCGTCGACTTCGCCGCGAGCGTCATGGACTGGCGGCACGTGCGCCACGTGCCGGTCGAGGACGACCAGGGCCGGCTCGTCGGCGTCGTCTCGCACCGCGCGCTGCTCCGGCTCGTCGCCCGCGGCGCCGCGGCGGCGAACGGCTCCGCGCCGCCCACGGTCGCGTCGATCATGCGGCCCGATCCGGTGACGATCACGCCCGAGACGCCGACCCTGGAGGCGATGCGGATCATGCGCGAGCAGCGCGTCGGCTGCCTCCCCGTCGTGGCCGGCGAGCGGCTCGTCGGCCTCGTGACGGAGCGCGACCTCCTCGACGTATCGGCGCGGCTGCTCGAGGCCTTCCTGCGCGAGGCGTGAGCGGGCGCGGCGGCCGCCTGCCGCCGAGCGGCGCCGGAGCGAGAGGACAAGCCGACCGCCAAGACGCCAGAGATGAGACTCCTCCATTGGCGTCTCCTGACGTCCTGGCGGGCGTCTTCTTCGAGCGGATCGGCGCTCTACGAGCGGGGCGCGGGGCGCCCCCGCGCGGAGCTCACAGATCGCTGATCTCGGTGCACGTCATCGCGTCGCCCTTGGCCTGGCAGTCGAACACGGTGCCGTACGCGCTGAAGAAGCCCTGCTTCGTGCGCGTGACGTGGTACCGCGTCCCGTCGATCTGCCGGATGCTCGTGTAGCTCCCCTGACAGCCGATCGCGCCAAGGCTCGCGAGCAGCAACCCGAAAATCAAAGAACGCTTCATTCGCTCGCCTCCGTCACCTCGACCTCGGTGCACTCCGCCTTGCCCGGCTGATCAGGGCACATCCACATCGCAGGCTGGTTGTTCTTGTGCCCGGCCACATACACATAACCCGGCGCCGCCGGCGCCGAGTCGCTGGCAAACGTCGCACACCCCGCCAGCGCCGAAGCGCTACAGAGCAACGCACTGAATTGAATTAGTTTCCGCATGGCCCATCACGCTATCGAGGAGGGCCAATGTAGGCCAAATTAGCGATGACGTTCGTCCAGCCGATATTCCTCCGTCTCCCCTCCAGAAGCGCGCTCTCCACCTCGCCTCCCCCGACCGAGGTTGACACGTCGCGTTAGCCCACCTAAGGGATTTCACCCAACCGGCGTGCTCTGGCCAGCCGGGATCCGGGGGCTGCGCGGGGCGCGCGGGGTGGGCCCGCGGAGGGCTCTCCGGCAGCAGAGGAGTCGACATGGCTTCAGGCAAGAATGGGAAGAGCGGCAAGGACCGGGTGGCGGTCGTCGCCGGGCTGCGCACGCCGTTCACGAAGGCGGGGACGGCGCTGAAGGCGCTGCGCACCGTCGATCTCGCCGCCACGGTGGTCAAGGAGCTCATCCAGCGGAGCGAGGTGAGCCCGCGCGACGTCACGCTGGTCGTCTACGGCCAGGTGGTGCCGACGCTCGACTGGCTCAACATCGCGCGCGAGGTCGTGCTGCGCACGGGTTTGCCCAAGGACATCGACGCCTACAGCGTCTCGCGCGCCTGCGCGACGTCGCTCCAGGCCATGACGAGCGCCGCCGAGGCGATGCTCGCCGGCCAGCACGACGTCGCCCTCGTCGGCGGCGCCGACAGCATGAGCGACGTCCCGCTCGGCGTCTCCCGGAAGCTCGCCGGCGCGCTGACCGAGCTCCAGAAGGCGAGGACGCTCGGCGCCCGGCTGGAGATCCTCTCCCGCCTCTCGCTGAAGGACATCGTTCCGCCGATCCCCGGCTTCTCGCGCGAGCCGACGACGGGCGAGCAGATGGGCGAGGCGGCCGAGAAGATGGCGAAGCAGAACGGGATCTCGCGCGCCGAGCAGGACGCGATCGCCCACCGCTCGCACACGAACGCCGCGCGCGCCTGGCGCGACGGCACGTACGCGGCCGAGGTCATGCACGTGATCCCCCCGCCGTACGACAAGCCGGTCGAGCGCGACAACGTGGTCCGCGACGACTCGACCCTCGAGGGCTACGCGAAGCTGTCGCCGGCCTTCGATCGCCGCCACGGCACCATCACCGCGGGCAACGCGTCGCCGCTCACCGACGGGGCGAGCGCGCTGCTGCTGATGCGCGAGGGCAAGGCCAGGGCGCTCGGCTACCAGCCGCTCGGGTACGTGAAGTCGTGGTCCTACGCCGCGGTCGACCCCGGCTGGCAGCTCCTGATGGCCCCGGTGCTCGCCGCCCCGCGCGCGCTCGACCGCGCCGGCCTCTCCCTCGCCGACATGGACCTCGTCGACATGCACGAGGCGTTCGCCGCCCAGGTCGCGTCCAACCTGAAGGCGCTCGCGTCGCCGGCGTTCGCCGCGGAGAAGCTCGGCCGCTCCGAGGCCGTCGGCGAGATCGACCCGGAGAAGCTCAACGTGAACGGCGGCTCGATCGCGCTCGGCCATCCCTTCGCGGCCACGGGGGGGCGCATGGTGCTCTCCACGCTCCGCGAGCTCAAGAAGCGCGGCGGTAAGCACGCGCTCCTCACCGTGTGCGCAGCGGGCGGGCTCGGCGCCGCCGTGGTCCTGGAGGCAGCATGACGACGACGTTCGACCAGGCGACGCAGGCCTTCGCGGAGCGGGGCCCCATCTCCCTCGAGGTGCGCCCCGACGGCGTGGCCGTCGTGACCTACGATGTCCCCGGCGAGGCGGTCAACACGTTGAAGCCCACGTTCGCCGGCGATCTCGAGCGGATCATGGCCCGGATCGCCAGCGACCCGCTCATCAAGGCGGCCATCCTCGTGTCCGGCAAGCCCGACACATGGATCGCTGGCGCCGACATCGACATGCTGAAGAGCGTCACCACGGCGGCCCAGGCCGAGGCGATCTGCCGGGCCGGTCACGAGGCGGTCCTGCGGATCGTGCGCTCGCCCAAGCCGGTCGTCGCCGCGGTCCACGGCGCCGCGCTCGGCGGCGGCTTCGAGGTGGCGCTCGCCTGCCACGCGCGCGTGCTGAGCGACGACAGGAAGACGGTGCTCGGCCTGCCCGAGGTGCAGCTCGGCCTGCTCCCCGGGATCAACGGGCTGCAGCGGCTGGCGGAGCGCGCCGGCCTGCAGGCGGCGCTCGACCACGGCCTCACCGGCAAGAACATGCGCCCTTCCAAGGCGCGGCAGCTCGGCGTCGCCGATGAAGTGGTCCCCGCGCCCATCCTGCAGGAGACGGCCGCGGCGCTCGCGCTGAAGCTCGCCGCCGCCGGCCCGCCGTTCCGGCCGGCCCGCGCCGCGAAGAGGGCGCCGAAGCTCGACGCCGCCGCCCTCGCGCGCACGTTCACCAGCGCGGCCCTCGAGCAGAACCCGGTCGGTCGCGCTGTACTTTTCCAGCAGGCGCAGAAGAAGACGCGTGAAAAGACCGGCGGGCACTACCCGGCGCCCGAGCGGATCATCGAGGTGCTGCGGACCTACGCGGACCGGGGCTTCGAGGCGTCGCGGGACGTCGAGGCCCGGGCCTTCGGCGAGCTCGTCGTCTCGAGCACGGCGCACAGGCTGATGGAGATCTTCTTCGCGACGACCGCGATGAAGAAGGATACCGGCGTGGACGACCCCGCGGTGCAGCCGAGGAAGGTCGAGAAGATCGCGATGCTCGGCGCCGGCCTGATGGGCGCTGGCATCGCCTACGTCAGCCTGAACGCCGGCATCGCGGTGCGCCTCAAGGACCGCGACGACGCGTCGCTCGGCCGTGGGCTCAAGTACGTGACCGACATCCTCGGCGACCGGGTGAAGAAGAAGCAGCTCACGCCGCTCGAGCGCGACCAGAAGCTCGCGCTGCTCACGGCGACGACCGACACCTCGGGCCTGAAGGGCGCCGATCTCGTGATCGAGGCGGTGTTCGAGGATCTCGCGGTGAAGCACGCGGTCCTGCGCGAGGTCGAGGCGAGCGGCAGGGACGGCGTCATCTTCGCGTCGAACACGTCGTCGATCCCGATCGCCCGGATCGCGGCCGCGTCGAGGCGGCCGGAGAACGTGGTCGGGATGCACTACTTCAGCCCGGTGCACAAGATGCCGCTGCTCGAGGTCATCCGGACGGAGCGGACGTCTCCCGAGGTGGTGGCCACGGCCGTGGCGGTCGGCAAGCGGCAGGGCAAGACGGTCATCGTCGTGAACGACGGCGTCGGCTTCTACACGAGCCGCATCCTCGGGCCGTACATGAACGAGGCGAGCTGGCTCCTGGCCGAGGGGGTGGCCATCGAGCAGGTCGACCGGGCGCTCGTCGCGTGGGGCTGGCCGGTCGGCCCGCTGGCGCTGCTCGACGAGGTGGGCATCGACGTGGCCGCGCACGTAGGCCCGATCATGCTCGAGGCGTTCGGCGACCGGCTCGCTCCGCCCCCCACGATGGCCAAGCTGGTCTCCGACGACCGCAAGGGCCGCAAGAACGAGCGCGGGATGTACCTGTACGGCGCGGCGGCGAAGAAGAAGGGCAAGGGGAAGCACGCCGACGAGAGCGTCTATGCCGTGCTCGGCCTGCCGGTGCCGAAGGCGAAGGACAGGCCGCCGGTGCCCGTCGAGGAGATCCAGATGCGGTGCTCGCTCCAGTTCGTGAACGAGGCGCTGCATTGCCTCGGCGAGGGCATCCTGAGGAGCCCGCGCGACGGCGACATCGGCGCGATCTTCGGCCTCGGCTTTCCGCCGTTCCGCGGCGGCCCGTTCCGCTACGTCGACAGCCTCGGCGCCGCGGAGGTGCTCCGCCGCATCGAGGTCTACGAGCGCCGCTTCGGCAAGCGCTGGACGCCCGCCCCGGCGCTCGTCGAGGCGGCGAGGACCGGCAAGCACTTCTACGCCTGACGCGGCGCCCTGAACCTCGAGGCGGCTCGAAGCAGAGAATTTGAACCACAGAGGCACAGAGGGCACAGAGGAGAGAAATACATCTTCGTCCCTCCGTGCCGCCGTGGTCCAGGTTTCTCGATCTTCATCCATTCTCTCCCCTCTGTGCCTCTGTGCCTCTGTGCCTCTGTGGTTCAAATTCTCTGATCTCTCACCGTCCACCGTTCAGCGATCGCAAACCGTCTGCCCGGCCTAGGATGGCCCGCGCATTGCTCATCTCCCGAGCGAAGGCAGACCGCGCGGGAGGTGTTCAGTCATGCGGAAGTGCGTTCGCGATTCGGTGGTCGTTATCACCGGGGCGTCCTCGGGGATCGGCAGGGCGGCGGCGATCGAGTTCGCGCGGCGCGGCGCGAGGGTGGTCATCGCCGCGAGGAACGCGGCGGCCCTCGAGGAGGTCGCCGCGGAGTGCGCCAGCGTCGGCGCACGGGCGCTCGCCGTGCCCACCGACGTGCGGGAGGAGTGCGCCGTCAGGGACCTCGCCCGCATCGCGTGCGAGGCGTTCGGCCGGATCGACGTCTGGGTGAACAACGCCGCGGTGTTCCTCTACGCCCGCGCGGACGAGGCGCCCTACGAGACGTACCGCCAGGTCATCGAGACGAACCTGCTCGGCTACGTGCACGGCGCGCGGGCCGTGCTGCCCTATTTCCGCAGGCAGGGCGCCGGTGTGCTCATCAACAACATCTCCGCCCTGGGCAAGTTCGGCGCGCCCACGATGAGCGCCTACGTGATCTCCAAGTTCGGGGCCATGGGCCTCGCTTCCTGCCTGCGGCAGGAGCTCCTGAGCACCCCGGACATCCACGTCTGCACGCTCCTGCCCACCGCCGTCGACACCCCGATCTACCAGCACGCCGGCAATTACACCGGCCGGGCCGTCCAGCCGATCCCGCCGGTGGCCCGCCCCGAGCAGGTCGTGAAGGCGATTGTCTCGCTCGCCGAGCGGCCGAGGCGCGAGGTGTACGTCGGCGCCGCGGGCCGCATCACCGCCGCGGCGCTCGCCCTCCTGCCGGGCCTCACGGAGCCGGTGATCGCCGCGTACGTGACGAGGACGACCTTCCTCGACCGGGCGGCGCCGCACACCGACGGTAATATCTTCGTCCCCATGAAGCACTGGACCTCCGTGACCGGCGGATGGCGCGCCACCACCGGGCTCGCCGCGCTCGTCGACGCCGTCCGCGCGGCCGCCCGCATCGCGCTCGCGATTCCGGCCGTGGCGGTGGAGCGCCTCAGGCCACGATGAGATCGCCGCTCTGGCACCTTCCGTACGCGATACGCCAGCCATCCTGACGCGCCGCCGTCCCCGGGGTGTCTCCCAACCTCGGGGGTCCTGTGACGTGTTCTCCACGGATGCCCGGCATGCTGCGCCCCGACCAACGATTTGATGAGAGATAAGGAGGCGCAACGATGAGCCGTTATGTGGCGCGCACGCTCCGGAGCGATGACTTTTCGACGCTGATGGAACTCGAGGCAGCGCTCTTCGGAAGCGCGGGAGAGGGCGAGCTCGGGCGGTATTACATCCGTCTCTGCTGCGATTTCTTCAAGGACTCTTGCTTCCTGGTCGAGGCCGCGGGCAAGCCGGCGGGCTACCTGCTCTCCTTCGCGCGCGGCAAGGAGGTCTATTGCACGACCCTCGCCGTTTTGCCCGAATACCAGGGCTCCCGCGCGACGCACACGCTCCTTCGGGCGTTCGTCGGCTCGATCCTCGGGTGGGCGGAGTCGTGCTGGTTCACCGTCGAGGAGGACAACCACGCCGCGCGGGCGCTCCACGCCATGCTCGGCGCGAGGGAGATCGAGGTGCGCCCCGACTTCTATGGCACCGGGCACCCGCGCATCATCTCGCGCATCGATCGCGACGCGTTCCTCGCCCTCCGGGCCCGCTTCGAGCGGGTGGGGCTCGTCGATCGCTCGGCCGAGGCGAAGGAGCCGCGCTCGGCGGAGAGCGGCGGGATCGCCGCGGTGGCCTGAGGCGGACAGACCATGACCACCACCGCTCCGCTGGACCACGGCCGCCGCCTGGCGCCGCCGGTCGACCGGCCGTGGACCGAGGCGTTCTCCATCGCCAGCCGGGTCTCCGGCGTGATGGGCCTCGCGCTCGACACCGCGGTCCGGACCAGCTTGCTGCCCGATCTGCCCGCCCTGCGCGACCGGGAGAGAGCTCGCCTCCTGCACGGGATCGCCAGGGAGCTCTGCGCGCTGCATGCCCTGCGCCTCCGCGTCACCGGCGCCCTCCCCGCGCCGCCGTTCGTGATCGTGGCGAACCACGTCAGCTACCTTGATCCGATCCTCCTCGCCTCCCTCACCCCCTGCACCGCCATCGCGAAGCAGGAGATCGGCAACTGGCCGATCATCGGCGAGCGCGCGCGCGATCTCGGCGTGCTGCTCGTCGACCGGCTGCGCCCGGAGAGCGGGGCGCGCGTGCTCCGCTGCGCGCTCCGCGCCCTGCGCCACGGCGTCCCGGTGCTGAACTTCCCGGAGGGCTCCACCACGCGCGGGCAGGAGGTCCTCCCCTTCCGCAAAGGCATCTTCGGCGTCGCCCGGATCGCGGGCGTCCCCATCGTGCCTGCGGCCATCACCTACGATGCGCCGGAGCTCTGCTGGGCGGGCGACGACACCTTCCTTCCTCATTACCTCCGCTTCTCCAGCCGCCGCGAGGCGAGCGCCTGCGTCACGTTCGGCCCGCCGCTCGGCGAGCACGGCGGCGCGGTCGAGCTCGCCGAGCGAGCCCGCGCGGTGATCCTGGACCTCTTGAGCCTTTAGGAGATCTCATGTCTCAGCAGCGAGCCGCCGCGTACCTGCGGCACGGGCAGACTCCCTTCTTTCGCCTCCCGACCGCGGGCTTCAACGAGTCCGGCGCCTCGGCCTATACCGGCGCCGACGCCGTGCTCCTCGGCGTCCCGTGGGACGGGAGCACCACCTACCGCCCCGGCACGCGCTTCGCCCCCTACGAGCTGCGCCGCGTGAGCGCGCTCGTGCAATCGTATCACCCCGGCCATGGCATCGACGTGTTCCGCGCGCTCGACGTGATCGACGGCGGCAATGTGCCTTTTCCCCCCTTCCACGCCGACTCCGTGCGCGAGCAGGTCCAGGCCTTTGTCGACGAGGTGCTCGCGGCCGACGCGGTCCCGTTCGTCGTCGGCGGCGACCACTCCATCGCCCTCCCCGTGCTCCGCGCGCTCTCGCGCCGCCATGGCCCGGTCGCGGTCGTGCACGTGGACGCCCACCTCGACACGAGCACCTCGGAGGTGTGGGGCGAGCCGTTCCACCACGGCACGCCGTTCCGCAATGCGATCGACGAGGGGCTGATCGGGCGGGGCGAGCTCCACCAGGTCGGCATCCGCGCGACGTGGGGCCACCCGGAGGAGGGCGCCTTCGCGGCGCACGCCGGGGCGACCCTGTACAGCATGGATCGGATCGACCGCGACGGCGCCCCGGCGATCGCGGCTGCCATCAAGGCCGCCGTCGGCGAGGCGCCCGTCTACGTGTCGTTCGACATCGACGGGATCGACCCGGCCTATGCCCCGGGCACCGGCACGCCCGTGCCCGGCGGGCTCACCTCGCGCGAAGCGATCCAGCTCCTCCGCGGCCTCGCGGGCATCAACCTGGTGGGCATGGATCTCGTCGAGGTGTGCCCCGCGCTCGATCATGCCGACATCACCCTTCATCTGGGCGCGCACCTCCTGTTCGAGGGCCTCGCCCTCGCCGCGGTGAGGAAGGGCCAAAGGAGCGCTCGCCTGACCTGAATCACGCAACGACGAAGCGGACGACGAGGAGGACGAAGGCGGCGAGGAGGACGAGGGCGAAGGCGGCGAACGTCACCAGAACGACAACGAAACTGCGCCGCCGCGTCGTGCGGCGGCTCAATCCGCTGGCGCGCATCGCCATTCCGGTGTCACATGAGAGACACTGGAATGACACGCACGCCCGCTCTCTCTGGCCGCTACGCCGACCTCTCGCAGCTGGATGACGCCTGGGCTCGCCTCGCGCGCGCCTATGGCGGACGGGAGATGACAGTCGGGACGTCCGCCAATGGGAAGCCATTGCGGCGGATCGACTTCGGCAATCCGCTGGGCCCGACTTTCCTGCTGACGTCGCTCATGCACGGGGTCGAGGTGATCGGCGGGCTCGCGCTGCTCGACGCGGTCCGGTCGATCCTGGCGAGCGGGCGCGCGGGGGCCGCGGCGCGGGCGCGGCTCGTGGTGGTGCCGGTGGTCAACCCCGACGCGTTCGCCGAGAACCTGGAGCGCCTCCGCGGCGAGCGGCCGGCGTCGCAGCGGTGCAATGCGCGCGGCGTGGATCTGAACCGGAACTTCGCGCCGCTCTCCTCCTCGCGGCCGCTGCACCCGTTCGCGGGCTCCCGGATGCGGTGGTCGCCGCATTACACGGGTCCTCACGCGTTCTCGGAGCCGGAGTCGCGCGCCCTGCGCGATGTAGCGCTGGAGACGAGGCCCGCGCTCGCGCTCGGGTTTCACAGCTGCGGCAACCTCCTGCTCTATCCCTGGGCGCACACCGACGCTCCCAACCCGCGCGCGCCGCTGTACGAGGCCCTCGGCGACAGCTTCTGCCGCGCGCTGCCGCGCGACCGGTACGAGGTGCGGCAGGCGGCGCACTGGTACCCGACAGTCGGCGACATGGACGACTGGCTGGACGCCAACCTGGGGACCCTCGCCTTCACGGTCGAGGTCAGCCGTCCAGCCCGCACCTTCCGCGATCTCCCCCGGCTGCTCAACCCCTTCTGGTGGCTGAACCCGCGAGAGGCCGACGAGGCGATCGACAATGTGGTCCCTGGCGTGGGCGCGCTCCTCGGCGACGCGCTCGATCGCGGCGTGGGCAGGGCGGCCCCGCAGCCCGACGCCCTCCCGGCGGAGCTCCTGGCCGACGCCGCGGAGTGAGGCGCCCGGCGCGCGCTCCGACGCGAGGTTGACCGCGGCCCCCACCCCGCCTGCCCAGATGGCGGGCGCGGTCGAATAGTGCCAGTCCCGCGCGCGGCATCCACTATCCTTCGGGGTGTGAGCGCCGCCTCGTCCCGCATGCCGACGACCCTCAGGGTCAGCCCGAGGGCGATGGACAGGCCGGCGCCCAGCGCGGACGAGTCGGACATCTGGCAGCACGCCGCTGACGAGGTCGTCGACGGCAAGTACCGGCTGGTCCGGCCGCTCGGGCGCGGCGGCATGGCGGAGGTCTGGCTCGCCGTCCACGTCACGCTCAAGACCGAGCTCGCCATCAAGTTCCTCAGCGTCGCGCTGACCGGCGACCCGGAGCGGTGCCGGACCGTCCTGGAGCGGTTCCGCTTCGAGGCGCAGATCTCGGCCCGCCTGGGCGCGCGCACCCGGCACATCGTCGCCGTTCATGACGCGGGCGTTCACGACGACGTCCCCTATCTGGTGATGGAGTACATCCGGGGTCGAACGCTGTTCGCCGAGGTGAACGAGAAGGGGCCGATCGATCCGCGGCGCTTCGCGGACATGCTCGATCAGATCGCGGACGCGCTCACCGTCGCGCACGACATGGGCATCGTTCACCGCGATCTGAAGCCATCGAACGTGATGCTCCTCGACGAGCCCGGCGCGGCGCTCACGGTGAAGGTCGCGGACTTCGGCATCGCCAAGGCGCTGCACGGCAATCTCGGCCTCGATCGGCCGCGCGAGACGGACGCCGACGTCATGCTGGGCTCACCGAACTACATGAGCCCGGAGCAGCTCGCCTCGCCGCTCTCGGTCGACGCGCGGGCCGACGTCTGGGCGCTCGGCGTGCTCGCCTACGAGGTGCTGACGGACTGGGCGCCTTTTCAGGGCAACACCATCGCCGAGCTCATCGTGGCGGTCAGCACCCGCGATTTCGAGCCTCCCACGCAGATCCGGCGGTCGCTTCCCCGGGGGCTCGACGGCTGGTTCGCGCGCGCGCTCGCGAAGGACCCGGCGCAGCGTTTCGCCTCGATCCGCGAGATGGTCCAGGCCTACCACGCCGCGCTGACGGCGCCGCCGCCCGAGCCGCCCGAGCCGCTCGAGCCGCCCTCGGCGCCCTCGCTGGCGCGGCGGCCAGCGGCGATGGCCGCCGTGGCGCTGGCCTGCCTGAGCACGCTCGCCGGGGCCGCCGTGCTCGCGTCGCGCCTGCTCGATCGGCCGCGCCCGGAGCAGTCGGCGCGGCTCCTGTCCCCCGGCGTGCGCGGCGCGGTCCAGGACGTTCAAGACGTCGCGCGGCGCTCGCCGCCCCCGCCGCAGCCCGAAGCGGCGGAGCAGACTCCGCCGGCGCCGGCGGACGCATCCGCACTTCCCGTTCCATCGGCCGCGCCCCCGCCGCCGCGCTCGACAGAGCCCCGTCCTGGAAGCGACAGGGCAGCCCCCCGCGCGACCGCCGCGCCCGCCTCGCCGCCCCAGCCCGCCGTGCCCCGGCGCCGCAAGGAGATCGATAAGAGTGAGATCCTTTGAGCGACAGCTCCTCACGCTCTGCAGCGCCGCCCTGCTCGCGGCGGCGGCGCCGCCGGCGCTCGCCGCCGGGGCCGAGGAGGACGCGAAGACGCTGTTCGCCCGGGGCCGCGAGCTGCGGAGCGCCGGGCAATGCGAGCAGGCGATCATCGCCTTCCGGAGCGCGCTGGAGATCTACCCCGAGGGGCTCGGCGCGCTGCGGAACATCGCCGAGTGCGAGGAGGCGCTGGGCCTCTTTGCCTCGGCGCGGCGCGACTGGTGGGATCTCCGGCGCGCCGCGCTCCAGTCCAACGAGGCGAAGTACGCGGGGTGGAGCGAGGACGCCGAGCTCCGCTACCGGGCGCTCGGCAACAAGGTCGGGACGTTGACGCTCCAGGTGCAGGGCGCCGAGGGCAGGCCGCGGATCCAGGTGGCGCTGGACGGCAAGCCCATCGATCCGAGGCTCCTCGGCGTCGAGCTCGAGCGCGATCTCGGCGCGCACACGGTCGAGCTGTTCTACGGCGGCGCCGCGCCGATCACCGAGCGCATCGAGCTCACGCCTGGCGCCCGTCGGACCGTGACGCTCACCGTGCCCGCACCGCCCCCGGCGCGCGGCGCGCCCGCCGCCCCGAGCGCCCCGCCGCCTTCCACCAGCGGCGTCCGCGTGGGCAGCTATATCGCGCTCGGCGTTGGCGGCGCGGGCGCGATCGCGACCGTCGTGGCGCTGGCCGTGCGCGCCGGCGCTGTCTCCGCGGTCGAGGACGGGTGCTCCCCTGCCGCCGGCGGCGGCTATGTGTGCCCGCCCTCGCTCCAGGGGGACTACGACACAGGCAAGACCGCCTCGACGCTCGCCGGCGTCTTCGCCGGCGTCGGGGTGGCCGGCCTCGGCGCCGGCATCACGCTGCTCCTGCTGAGCCCCTCCGAGCCCGCGTCGTCGTCGCCCGGCAAGCCGCAGGCGGCGCTCTCGGTGGCGCCGTGGCCGGGCGGCCTCGGCTCGCGGCTGCGCGTGACGTTCTGACGTCCGGCGCGCGCGGGCAGCGCCTCGGGCCGCGCCGGGCGATCGCGGCACGACCGCAGCGCCTGTCGCGGCGCCGGGCGATCGCGGCACGACCGCAGCGCCTGTCGCGGCGCAGGGCGATCGCTGGCGCAAGGCAGGCGCGGGCCTTGCCTCGCCCTGCTGCGAACACGAGCTGACGTCTGCGCGTGCACAGGGCTCCCGCCCTCCTCCGCGCCGCGCCCTGACGAGATCGCGCTCCCGCGCGGCGTTGCGGGGCGGCGCGCCCTGGCGGCGGAGGAGCTCCTCGGCTTTCGCAGACGGCCGGCCCCAGTGTCCGGAGGAGTGCAGTCATGACGACGATCGAATCGATCTCCCAGGCGCCGCCGCTCTCCGAGGCGCCGCCGCTGGCCGAGCGAACGCAGGCTCGCGAGACCGCAGGCAAGGCAGAGCGATGGGCCTCCACGCTCGGCGGCAGCGCCCTCGTGGCGTACGGGCTCGCTCGCCGCAGCGTGCCCGGCCTGCTGCTCGCGCTCGCGGGCGGCGCGCTGATCCAGCACGGCATCTCGGGCCGCCCCCGGCCCGCGCGCTCGCCCGGGGATCGCGCCGCGCCGCGCGCGCCGCTGCTCCGCGCCGGCCAGCGCGCCGGCCGGCTGTTCGGCGCGCTCGCCCCCGCGCCCACGCGCGTCGTGCGCACGGTGACGATCGCGAAGCCCGCGGACGAGCTCTACCAATTCTGGCGTAATTTCGAGAACTTGCCGCGTTTCATGGAGCACCTCTCGCGGGTCGAGGTCATCGACGGCAGGCGCTCTCGATGGACGGCGAGGGCCCCGGGCGGCGGGTCGGTGTCCTGGCAGGCCGAGATCATCGACGACAGGGAGAACGAGCTCATCGCGTGGCGCTCCCGCGAGCCGGCGGACGTCGCCAACGCGGGGTCGGTCCGGTTCATCCCGGCGCCGGGCGGCCGCGGCACCGAGGTCCACGTGACGATCGACTACGAGGCGCCGGCGGGCGCGCTCGGCCGGGCGGTCGCGAAGGTCCTCGGCGAGGAGCCGGATCAGCAGCTCAGGGACGACCTCCGCCACTTCAAGCAGCTCATGGAGGCGGGCGAGATCCCGACGATCGAGGGACAGCCCAGCGGCCGCAGGTCGGCCGTGCTCGGAGGGTGAGGCCCATGCGCGCGCTCTGCTGGAACGGGGTGAACGATCTCCGCGTCGAGACGGTGCCGGATCCGCGGATCCTCGCGCCGCACGACGCCATCGTCCGCGTGCGGATGTCGTCCGTGTGCGGCTCCGATCTGCACCTGATCGACGGGCACGTGCCCACGATGAAGAAGGGGGACATCCTGGGGCACGAGTTCCTCGGCGAGGTCGTCGACGTCGGCCCTGACGTGACCAAGCTGAAGCCGGGCGATCGCGTAGTCGTCTGCTCGATCGTCGGCTGCGGGCGCTGCTTTTACTGCGAGCACGAGCTCTGGTCGCTCTGCGACAACTCGAACCCGGGCCACGCCGTGCTCGACGAGGTCTACGGCGACACGACCGCCGCGATCTTCGGCTACAGCCACGCCTTCGGCGGCATCGCCGGCAGCCACGCCGAGTACGTCCGCGTCCCGTTCGCCGACCAGGGCGCCTTCAAGGTCCCCGAGGGGGTGCCGGACGAGCGCGCGGTGTTCGCGTCTGACGCCTTGCCGACGGGCTACATGGCCGCGGACATGTGCGGGATCCGCCCCGGGGACGTGATCGCTGTCTGGGGCGCGGGCGGCGTGGGCCTGATGGCGATCCTCAGCGCCTACCTGCTCGGCGCGGAGCGGGTCATCGCGATCGACCGCGTCCCCGAGCGTCTCCGGCTCGCCAGGGAGCGCGGCCGCGCGGAGGTGCTCCATCACGACGAGGTCGACGTGCACGAGGCGCTCCGCGAGATGACGGGGGGCCGCGGCCCCGACGCGTGCATCGACGCGGTCGGGATGGAGGCGCACGGGAGCGGGCTCGAGTACGCGTACGACCGCGCCAAGCAGGCGATGCGGCTCGAGACGGACCGCCCGTTTGCGCTGCGCGAGGCGATCCTGGCCTGCCGCAAGGGCGGCACGGTGTCGATCGTCGGCGTCTATGGCGGGCTCGTCGACAAGTTCCCGATGGGCGCGGCCATGAACAAGGGCCTGGTCTTCCGGATGGGTCAACAGCACGGGCAGCGCTACATGCCGCGCCTGCTCGAGCACATCGAGCGCGGCGAGATCGATCCCTCGTTCCTCGTGACCCACACGATGCGCCTCGAGGACGGGCCGCGCGGATACCAGCTCTTCAAGAAGAAGCAGGACGGCTGCGTGCGCGTCGTCTTCACGCCGGCGCCCGCGGCGAGCGCCTGAGCCGGCGCTGCGGATCGAGGTCGAGCGCGCGGCTCGGCGGCGCGCTCCGCCGGCGCGCGGCCTCTGCCCGGATCGGACGAGCTCATTGTTTTTCTGTCCCGGCGCACGGAGACGGATCTCTCCAGCATTCGCCGGCGCGCGGCGCGTCAGGGCGCGCGGCGCTGAGCTTGTCTTTCCGCCCCGGGGCGCTACCCCTTTTCAAGGCAAGGGCGCGCGAAGACGGCAGAGGTCGAGATGAGCTCACGACGGAACAAGATCCTCGGTTCGATTGCAGGGAGCAGCGCGGTCGCCGTGCGTGGGGCGGCAGAGGCGCTGTTCTCGACGGCGGGCAAGGGGCTCCTCGACGAGGGCGCGCGGGAGGGCCTGCGGCGCGCGATGGTCGAGAACACCACGGCGGTCGTTGACGCGCTCGCGCCGGGGCTCTCGATGGGCGCGCAGGCGACGGCGAAGGTCATCGTGGATCAGGGCGGAAAGCAGGCCGGCGCGCTCGTCCTCCACGAGGCGGCGCGGCAGGCCGGCCAGGCGGCGCTCACCGACGGCGCCTCGGCTGTCGCCGCCAAGGCGCTGGCCCGTGAGGCGATGAAGACCGCGGGCCGCGAGGTCCTGAAGGGCGCGGGCAAGGCGGCGGGGATCGGGTTCGTCGTCGACGGCGCCTTCGGCGCGTACGAGGGGGTCACGGCCTACCAGCGAGGCCAGATGACGAAGAAGGAAGCGCTCGCGCACGTCGCCCAGGAGGCGTCGACGGGCGCGGTGGCGACCGGCGCCGGCGTGCTGCTCGCGGCGGGCCTCGTCGCGGTGACGGGCGGCGCCGCGGCGCCCCTCGTCTTCGCGGTGGGCGCGGGCGGGGCGATCGGCGCGAAGCAGGTCCTGCGTCGGCTCATCGGCCGCGCGTCCTCGAAGGTCCTCGTCCCTACCGTTCCTGACGGAGGCCAGACGGGGTGAGGCCGCGGAGGGCGGCGTGAGCCTCCGAGAGGCGCTCTCGTGACCCGGGACATCGACGCGAGCGCGCCTGCGTTCCTCTTCTGCACCAGCCCGGCGGCGACCTCGTGACGCGCACGGCCGCGGCTTTCACCTGACCGCTCTCGGACGTACATATCCCTCATGCAACGACGCGTCCCGAGGCGGTCGTTCTTGCGCTTCGGCGGGGCTGCAGCCGCGACCCTGACCTTGCCGTTCTCGCTGGTCTTCTCGCGGAAGCCACAGTCGGTCGGCAGGTTCGGGCCCCTCGTGCCCGATCCAGCGGGTGTCCTCGACCTGCCCGCGGGCTTCACGTACCGGATCCTCCAGCGCGCCGGCGACGACATGGATGACGGTTACCGGGTGCCCGGCCGGCCGGACGGCATGGGGTGCTTTCCGGGGCCCGACAGCACGGTCGTCCTGCTCAGGAACCACGAGAACTCGCCTGGGGACAGGGCGATCGGCCCTTACAAGGCCGGCCAGGAGGCGCCGGCGGAGGCGTACGACGCGGCGAGCATGGGCGGCGTCACGCGGCTCGTGCTCGACGCGACGACGTTCGAGCGCCGCTCGAGCAACCTCGTGCTCGCCGGCACGAACCGGAACTGCGCTGGCGGCCTGAGCCCGTGGGGCTGGCTGAGCTGCGAGGAGAACGTCGACGCTGGCCACGGCCACGTCTTCGTGTGCCCTGCGACCGCCTCCAGGGTGGCGCCGCCGCAGCGCCTGACCGGCTACGGCCGCTTCTTGCACGAGGCGGCGGTCGTCGATCCCGCGACCAGCATCGCCTACATGACCGAGGATCGCGTGGACAGCTGCTTCTACCGCTTCAAGCCCGCGGACCCCGCCGCTCCGTTCCAGGGCCGGCTCCAGGCGCTCAGCGTCGTCGGGGCGCGCAACGCCGACACGTCGAGCTGGGCGCTCGGGGAGCCGCGCGAGATCGCGTGGGTGGACATCGACGACCCCGATCCTCGGGACGACACGGTCCGGATGCAGGCCCGGGCCAAGGGGGCCGCCGTCATCCGGCGCGGGGAGGGCATCTGCCTCTCGCAGGGCATCGTGTACCTGTGCGCGACGATCGGCGGCCCGGCGGGCGCCGGTCAGATCTTCCAGCTGGTCCCCGCGGGCGACGGCGGCACGCTCGAGGTCGTCGCGCATTCGACGAGCACGGACGAGCTGGACATGCCCGACAACATCACCATCGCCCCCTGGGGCGAGCTCTTCATGGCGGAGGATGGCTACCGGGGTAACTTCCTCCGGGGCCTGACCGTGGACGGGCAGATCTTCGACTTCGCGCGCAACGCGCGGAGCCCGAGCGAGCTCTCCGGCGTGTGCTTCTCGCCGGACGGCAGGGCGCTCTTCGTGAACATGCAGGAAGACGGCCTCACACTGGCCGTGACGGGCCCGTTCCCCGGGACCGCCGCTCCTCGCAGGTGAGGCGCGCCCGCCCCTTCGGGCCCGGTACCCGCGCCGCTCGACGTCCGCGCGCGCCGCCGGGGCAGCGAGCGTCGCTTCAGCGGCCGCGCGGCCGCTCACCGGGCCCGCGGCCGGAGCGCGCCGATGCGCTGCTCGATCTGCGCGCGCTCGGCGGCGTTCGTGGCGCAATCGCGGGCTCGCTCGAGGGCCGCCATCGCCTGATCCACCTTCCCGGTCTCTTCGAGCAGGATGCCCTGGACGAGGTGGGCATAGGGATAACGCGCCAGGGCCGGGTGATCGATGGCCGTCGCGAGCAGCCTCAGCCCTTCCGCCGCGCCCAGCGCCCGGGCGACCGCCAACGCGCGGTTCACGCGCACGATCGGGCCCGCGCGGTGCTGCTCGAGCGACTCGTAGAGGATCGCGATCTGGAGCCAGTCGGTGTCCTCGGCGCGAGGGGCAGAGCAGTGGACCGCCGCGATCGCGGCCTCGATCTGGTACGGGCCGGGGCGCCCCCGCTCGAGCGCCTCTCGCAGCAGCGCGCAGGCCTCGTCGATCGTGGCGCTGTCCCACCTCGAGCGGTCCTGATGCTCGAGGCTCCGGGGCCGCCCTTGCTCGTCCGTGCGGGCCGGCATGCGCGCCGCGTGCAGGAGCAGGAGCGACAGCAGGCCCTGCACCTCCGGCACCCCGGGCAGCGTTGCGTCGAGCGCGCGGGCCAGGTGCATCGACAGCCGCGTGAGGCCGTGGCGTATCGGCGCCTCGTCGCTGCGGGACCAGTATCCCTCGTTGAAGACGAGGTGGATCACCGCGAGCACCGCGTCGAGCCGCTCCGGCGCTTCCTCCACCCGCGGCACCTCGTAGCGCTTGCGCCGCTCCCGGAGCCTCTCGCGCGCCCGGCTCAACCGGCGCTCCATGGTCTGCGCGTTGACGAGGAACGCGCGCGCGATCTCGTCCGTGGAGAGCGCCGCGACCGTCGACAGGGCGAGCGCTGCCCGCTCCTCGAGGCCGAGCACGGGATCGCAGCAGGTGACGACGAGGCGCAGGACGTCGTCCGGCCACCGCGCAGCGTCCGGCGCCGAGAGCAGCGCCTCTGACCAGGGGCATCGCGCCGCGAGCGCAACGAGCGCGGCCTCGCGCCGCTGCTCCCCGCGCTGCCGCCGCAGCCCATCTCGGTGGACGTTCATCGCGACGCGCACGAGCCACGCCTCCGGCGCGTCGGGGACGCCCCGCTCTGGCCACGTCGCGAGGGCCCTGGCGATGGCCTCCTGCACCGCGTCCTCCGCCGCGGGCAGGTCTCGCGTGTGGCGCAGCAGCCGCGCGAGCGCGGGCGCGTACGCGCAGCGGAGCAGCGGGTCGAGCCCGTCCATGACTACGGCGTGCGCTGCCAGGTGACAGGCCGGATCTCCACGGATCCGTCAGGCGGGCAGATCTGCCGCGCCCTGGCCGCGGCGATGGCCTCGTCGGCGCACTCGATCAGGTAAAAGCCGACGAGCCACTCCTTGGTCTCCATGTAGGGTCCGTCGATCACCACCGCGGCCGCTCCGTCTCCCTGGACACGCACCGTACGGGCCTTGTCTCGCCCGTCGAGCCTCGCGACGGCGAGCAGCTCGGCGCGCGCGATCGCCTCTTCCTGGAGCGCGCGGTGGCGGCTCAGGATCGCGCGCTCGTCCGCCGCGGGGAGCGGCTCGCCCTCTGGACGCGCGCTGTGGATCAACAGGGCATAGATCATGCGATATCTCCTCGCGCGAACGCGTACGACGCCCGAAGGTACGATTCCCATCGCCCGGCGAGTTCGACCGGCACCGCCAGCCACTCACGGAAGACCCGCCCGTTCGGCGCGAACACCGACCCCTCACCGGCGGCGATCGCCGCGGCGACGCGCGCCGCCGGGAGCTTGACGACGAGGTGGCGCCCGTCGCGGTCGGTCGACGCGAAGAACCGGCCTTTCACCCGGAGACACGGGAAACCCATCATCGTGCTGCGCGCGACGCCCGGCTCGCCGGCCCACCGCTCGGTCAACCGCGAGAAGAGCTCGGCTCCGCCCGCTGTGGCCATCACGCCCCTCCAGGCCCCGGGTGATGCGCCGCCGTCGCCTGCGCCAGCGCCAGCGCCATCGCCGCCGGCGTCGCGGTCGCGCGCCATGCTTCCCGCTCGTCGAGCCGGGCGAGCCACGCGCGGAGCTCCGGGTACGGCGCGAGATCGACGCGGCCGAGGGCGGCCATCGGTAGCTGGCACCCGAGCGAGTAATCGGCCAGCGTCACCGTGTCTCCGGCCACGAACGCGCGCCCCCTCAGGTGCGCGTCCAGAAGCGCCGCGCACGGCTGGAACTGCTCCAAGGCGAGCTGGGCGAGCGCCTCGTCGGGCTGCTGCCCCATGAGCGGCTTGAACAGCCGCTCGAAGAGCACCGCGCCGAGGGCTCGCCCGAAGTGCGCGAGCTCCCAGCATTGCCAGCGGACCACGTCGATGCGCCGCATCAGGTCGCGGGGAAACAGCGATGTCGGACCGCTGGCGTCCGCAAGATACTGCATGATCGCGTTGGACTCCCAGAGGCGCAAGTCCCCGTCCACGAGGCTCGGGACGAGGCCATTCGGGTTGATCGCGAGGTAGTCCGGGCTCTTGTGCGCGCCCGCGGCGAAGTCGACGAGGACCGTCTCGACGGGCACCGACAGCTCGTGGACGACGGCCTGCACCTTGCGGCAGTTGGGCGATCCCGGGACGATGTAAAGCTTCACGGCTCATCTCCTCTCGGAGGCTGGCGAGCCCCCGGCCCGGCTGCCTCCGAGGGCGAGACGGCGAACGCCCCGCATTCCGGACAGGAAAAATTCGGCGGTCGCTCTTTTCTCGTCCGGGGGGTCAGCCTCGTCCGGCAGGGCCACCCCCTCACGCCGGAGGGTCTCCCGCTGATTCCTCGGCGCGCCCGCGGCCCGCCCGGTCTCGCGCGCCGCTCAGAACGGCGGCGGCGCCGCCTCGAAGACCGGCAGCGGCCCCGGCTCCGGCGCGTGATCTGCATCTGCCGGCCCCGGCGCCTTCCCCGGCGCTGCCGGCTGCGGCCCCTCGCCTGGCGCCGGCACGGCGCCCTGCAGCGCTTCCGGAGCGCCGCCGTCCGCGGCCTCCGCGCCCGCGTCCGGTTCGGGGACCGGCGCTTCGTCAGCCGGCTCCGTGCCCGCGACGAACACCTCCTCGATCGCGTCTTCCTGCCCCTCGCGCGCGAGGAGGCCCGTCGCGGGATCGATCTTCACGCGCACCACGCCGCTCGGCACCGGGAAGTCGGCCGCGGGGCGCTTCGCGTGCGCCTGCTTCATGAAATCCACGAACGCCGGCAGCGCCGACGTGGCGCCCGCCTCGCCCTTGCCGAGCGGCGCCGCGTCGTCGTAGCCGGTCCACACCGCGCAGGCGATGTCGGTCGAGAAGCCCACGAACCAGGTGTCCTTCGACTGGTTCGTCGTTCCCGTCTTGCCTGCGATCGGCCGCCCCAGCGAGCGCGCCTGCTTGGCGGTCCCGCTCTGCACGACCGACGTCAGCAGGCTCGTGAGCACGTACGCCTCCGCCTCCTCCATCACGCGGTGCGCCGGCGGGCGCGTCGGCAGCGGGATCTCCGCCCCGCCGGGCCCGACGATCTTCGTGATCAGGACCGGCTGCTCGTAGACCCCGCCCGCGGCGATGCTCGCGTACGCGGCCGCCATCTCGCGCGGCGTGACCTCGTAGGCGCCGAGCGCGAGCGACAGGTCCGCGCCGAGCTTCGACTGGATGCCGAGCGCGCCTGCGAAGGCGGCCACGTTCGAGGCGCCGACGCGCGACAGCGCCGACACCGCGGCCACGTTCACGCTGTGCGCGAGCGCCTCGCGCAGCCGCGCGGGCGACTGCCCCTCGCTCTCGTCGTGGTTCTGCGGGTTGTACCCGGAGATGGCCAGCGGGTTCGTCTCCAGGATCGTCGCCGGCGTCAGCGTGCGCGCGTGGATCCCGTAGCCGTAGACGAACGCCTTGAACGTCGACCCGGGCTGCCGTCGCGCGTACGACGCGCGGTCGAGCCCGCCGCGCACCGCCTCGTAGCTGCCGACGAGGGCGACGATCTCGCGCGTCCGCACGTCGATCGCGACGAGCGCCCCCTCGGGTCCGAGCTCGAGCCGCAGCGGCACCGGCGCCGCGGGCTTCGCCGGGGTGGCCGCGGGTGCGGCGCGCTTCGCCTCGCCGGCGGCGGCGTCCTCTTCCTCTTCCTGCCCCGGCGCGGCCACCGCGGCGACCGGCTCCGGCGCGGGGCCGATCAGGCTGACGCGCACCACCTTGTCGACGTCGGCGAACTTGCTCGGCGCGAGCCCGTTCGGGTTGTACCGCTGCGCGCCGCGGAGCGAGACCGTGCCTTCCAGCGTGCCTACCCGCACCGACAGCGTCCCGCGGGCGTCGTCGGCGCCCGTGACGACCCCCCGGAAGACCTTGTGCCCCGCGGGCGTCCCCTCGAACGGCGGCGGCTCTTTCTTGGCGCGCGCGAGCGGCCCGAACAGCTTGTGCCGCTTCGCGTACGCGTCGAGGTTCTTGCGGACGGCCGCGCGTGCCGCCGCCTGCATCGCCGGGTCGATCGTGGTCGTGATCGTGTAGCCGCCCTGCTGCGCGGCGGGCCCCGCTACCTCGCGCAGCACGCGCTGCGCCTCCGAGACCACCTCGGGCGCGAGCTCCGCGAGCGATTCGGTCTCGATGGCGAGCACCACCGGCTCCCGCTTGGCTTGCTCGACCAGGATCTCGTCCGCGAAGCCCTTGCGCTGCATCTGATCGAGCACGAAGTCCCGCCGCCCCACGGCGCGCTCGAGGTTCACGCGGGGCGAGTACACCGACGGCCCCTTCACGACGGCGACGAGCAGCGCGGCCTCGGCGAGCGTCACGTCGCGCACGCTCTTCCCGAAGTAGTAGCGGCTCGCCTCCTCGACGCCGTAGCGGCCGTGGCCGAAGTAGATCTTGTTGAGGTAGAGCTCCAGGATCTCGTCCTTGGTGAGCTCCTGTTCGATCCTGCGGGCCAGGATGATCTCGCGCGCCTTGCGGTGGTAGGTCCGGTCCGGCGTGAGCAGGACGTTCTTCACGACCTGCTGGGTGATCGTGCTCGCGCCTTGCCTGGTCTGGGTCGAGCGGAGGTTCACCGCGAGCGCGCGGAGCATACCGAGGTAGTTCAGCCCCGCGTGCTCGTAGAAGCCCGCGTCCTCGGCGGCGAGCGCGGCGAGCTTCACCTGGTTCGGGATCTCGCCGATGCGCACGACGGTGCGTCGCTCGGTGAAGAGCTCGCCGAGGCGCGTCCCGTCGCGCGCGAGGATGCGCGTCACCTGCGGGGGCCGGTAGTCCTTGAGCTCGCGGGTCGAGGGGAGATCCGCCTCGTAGTGCCGGATGACGAGCACGACCGCGGCGGCGGCGAGGGCGAGCAGCGCCGCGAGCGCGATCCCGATGCGCTTCGCCCAGGTCGCGATCCGCGCGTTCCTGTCCTGCGCGGGCGTGCCGTCCGGCGGGCGCGGCGCGCTCTCGAGGCGCGGCGCGCTCTCGAGGCGCGGCGCGCTCGTCGGCCTCGCCGCCGCGCTGATCCGCTGCGGCGGCTCGCTCCCTTGCCCGGGCGGGCCGGACCTCCGCGCCGGCGGCTCCGACGCGCGCCGCGGCGGCTCCGACGCGCGCCGCGGCGGCTCCGACGCGCGCCGCGGCGAGTCGGCCTTCCCGGCCGGATCGTTCTCGTTTCCCCCAGGGTTCCCTGATTGCTCCGAGGCCATGACGCCGTCCCCGTGAACGCTGGCGCACGCGATGCGCATCCAGAGCGCCCGGCGCGCCGGCGCGCCGACGCTAGCACGCCCGCGCGGGCTCGCCTCGATCCTGGCCGCTGTCGCGGAGGATCAGCCCTGGAACAGCCGCATGGCCACGATGGTGATCAGGATGCCGGCGATCAGGCACCCCGCCGCGATGCCGACGAGGAGCAGCGGCTTCGCTTCGGCCCTGGCCGGCGCCTTGACCGGGGGCGCCGGCGCGGGCCCCGGCCTGATGGCCGCCGCCGGCGGCTGCTGGACCATCTTCACCGTCTTGGCCGGCGACTTGAAAGCGGACACGGGCCCCTTGCTCGCCTGGAGCGCGGCGGCGTGCTGCTTCGACGCCTGCTCGAGCACCGCGTTCGCCTTCTTCGGCATCATCGCCGTGTAGCCCTTGCCCGCGCCGCCCGCGAACGGCTTGAGCGCGTCTGCGAACTCCGCGGCCGACTCGAACCGGTCCTCGGGCCGCTTCTCGAGCGCCTTGGCGAGCACGGCCCCGAGCCCCTGCGGGAAGTGCTTCCCCGGGACGCGCTCGTCGAGCGGGATCGGCGACTTGGTCACGTGGTGCTGGATGTACTCCATCGGCGTGCGCGCCTCGAACGGCAGCTTGCCGGTGAGCACCTCGTAGAGGATGGTCGCGAGCGAGTAGATGTCGCTGCGCGCGTCGAGCACCTTGCCCTGCGCTTGCTCGGGCGACATGAACTCCGGCGTCCCGAACACCATGCCCTCCTGCGTGAGCATCACCGACCCCGGCCTGAGCTCGCGCTCCGTCACCTTCGCGAGCCCGAAGTCGAGCACCTTGGGGTAGTCCTTCAGCCCGCCGTTGGTCGACAGGAAGATGTTCTCGGGCTTGAGATCGCGGTGCACGATCCCCTGGATGTGTGCCTCCTGGAGCGCGCCGCAGACCTGGATGAGGATCGGGATCGCGCGCTCGACGGGCAGCGGCCCTTCCTTCCGGACCACCTGGTTCAGGTTCTTGCCCTCCAGGTACTCCATCACGATGTACAGCGAGCCGTCCTCGAGCTCGCCGTAGAGCAGCACCTTCACGGTGTTCGGGTGCGTGAGGTGGCTCATCGCCCGCGCCTCGCGGCGGAAGCGTGAGACGAGGTCTTTTCGGTTCGCGAGCTTGGGGTGGAGGATCTTCACCGCCACCATCCGGTTCATCGCCGGTTGTGTGGCCTTGTAGACCGACCCCATGCCGCCGGAGCCGATCTTCTGAAGAATCTGGAACTGCCCCCCGAGCAGATCTCGACCGATGTTCGGGTCCGGACCGGCGGCCATGCGTGGAGCGGGAAAATACCACGCAACCTACCCGTATCGTCTATGACCGAAGCACCGGACGCATTCGATCCCGTCGTGACAGGCCAAATGACCGCAAAACTGGACGACCCCGGGTCGGCCGAGGCGCTCGAGAGCCCGCTCCTCGCCGCCGCCGGCTTCTCGCACGCCTTCTTCACCCGGCGCGGCGGCGTCAGCGCCCCCCCGTGGGACACCCTGAGCTTTGCGCTCGCGCTCGGCGACGACCCCGCCGCCGTCCGTGAGAACCTGGAGCGCGCCGCGCGGCGCCTCGGCGTCCCGGCCGCGCGGCTCTACTACCTCAGCCAGGTCCACGGCGTCGCGGCGCGGGTCCTCACCGGCGACGAGGATCGCGACGACGTCGTCCGCGAGGTGGGCGACGTCACCCTCTCGCGCGTGGCCGGGGTCGCCTGCGGCGTGCGCAGCGCCGACTGCGCTCCGGTCCTCCTCGCCGATCGCCGGAGCGGCGCCGTCGCCGCGGTCCACAGCGGCTGGCGCGGGACCGTCCTCCGGGTCGTCGTCGAGGCAGCCCGCGCACTCAGGTCGCTCGCCGGCCCCGGCGCGGAGCTCGTCGCCGCGATCGGCCCGCACATCGAGGCGTGCTGCTTCGAGGTCGGCGAGGACGTCGCCGCCGATCTCGCCGCCTGCTCCAGCGCCGGCGGCTCCGCGGTCGTCCGGGTCGCCTCCGGCGCGCGCCCGCACGTCGACGTCCGGAGCATCCTCAGGGCCCAGCTCGCCGAGGTAGGGCTCGACGCGGCCGCGGTCGACGACGTCAGCGGGTGCACAGCGTGCGACCCCGCGCGCTTCTTTTCCTACCGGCGCGACGGACAGCGGAGCGGCCGGCTGCTGTCCGCGATCGTCGCCGGCCGCGCCTTCATCAGCTAGAACGCCCTCATGGTCTCGCTCGCGCGCGACTCGTCGCCGATCGTCCTCGCCATGGTGGGCCTGCCCGCCCGGGGGAAGACATCCATCGCCCGCAAGATCGCGCGGTACCTCTCGTGGCTCGGCCACCCCACGCGGCTCTTCAACGTCGGCAACTACCGCCGCGCGCACCTCGGCACCGCGCAGCCGCACCAGTTCTTCGACCCGGACAACTCCCAGGGCCGCCAGGCGCTGCTCGGCATGGCGATGACGGCGCTCGACGACCTCATCGGCTGGCTCAGCTCCGGCGGCGAGGTGGCGATCTACGACGCCACGAACAGCACCCGCACCCGCCGGAACCTCGTCACCGAGCGCTGCCAGGCGCACGGCTTCCCGGTCGTCTTCATCGAGTCGATCTGCAACGACGAGTCGATCATCGAGACCAACGTCCGCGAGACGAAGCTCCGCTCTCCGGACTACCAGGGCGTCGATCCGGAGGCGGCGCTGCGCGATTTCCGCGCGCGCATCTCGCACTACGCGCGCGCGTACGAGCCGCTCGGCGAGCCCGAGAAGAGCTACATCAAGATCATCGACGTGGGCCGCCAGGTGGTGCTGAACCGCATCCACGGCTACCTGCCGGCGCGCCTCGTCCCGCTCTTGATGAACATGCACCTCACGCCGCACCCGATCTGGCTCACCCGCCACGGCGAGAGCGTGTTCAACGAGAAGGGCTTGCTCGGCGGCGACTCGGACCTCAGCGCGCGCGGCGACGAGTACGCGAAGAACCTCTCCGTCTTCATCCGCGAGCGGGCCGGCGACGAGCACGTCAACGTCTGGACGAGCACCCTGCGCCGCACCATCCAGACCGCGCGCCCGATGACGCAGAACCACGTCGCCTGGCGCGCCCTCGACGAGATCGACGCGGGCGTCTGCGAGGGCATGACCTACGAGGAGATCCGCCAGCAGATGCCCGAGGTCTTCCACGCGCGCGCGGCCGACAAGTTCCGCTACCGCTACCCGCGGGGCGAGTCGTACGAGGACGTCATCCAGCGCCTCGACCCGCTGATCATCCAGCTCGAGCGCCAGCGCTCGCCCGTGCTCGTGATCGGCCACCAGGCGGTGCTGCGCGCCCTCTACGCCTATCTCGTGGATCGCCCGGCCCCGTCGTGCCCGACGCTGCCCATCCCGCTGCACACCGTCATCGAGCTGACCCCGACCGCGTACGCCTGCGAGGAGCGCCGCTTCCAGCTCGCGCCCGCGGTCCAGGGCGGCGACTCGAGCACCGCGCACCCCTGACCGCCGCGGCGCCCGCGCGCGCCTCGGCGAGGCGCCGCAGCGCGCCTCCGAGGCGCCGCAGCGCGCGACCGCCCCGGGTCAGCGCTCCCGGCTGATCAGCTTGCGGAGGAGCTCCAGCGGGTGGAACGGCAGCATCGCGGCCATCTCGCTGTCGGTGCCGGCGCGCTCGAGCACCGCGCGCACCGCGGGCCCCACGATCCCCATCGGGTCGATCCGCTCCGCGATCGCGCGGAGCGCGCCGAGCGCCGCGCGCCCCGCGTCGATCCCGAGCGGGATGGCGAGGGCCGCGGGCACCGGCGCGAGGATCACGTCCCGCACCGCCACCGCCCGGGCCCAGGCGCCCGGGCTCGGGTCGACCTCGAGCTTCCGGATGGTCTCCGCCTCCGCGAAGCAGCCGAGCGACAGCTCCCCTGCCCGCTCCTCGATGGCGCGCGAGAGGTGCCGGTAGTCGCGCCGCCAGTCGCCGGCGAGCAGCCCCATGTCCTTCCGCACCTCGTCCGGCCCGAGGATCAGGTTGATCCCCCGCGCGTCGCGGCGGAGCGCGACGCTCGTCCAGAGCTCCCCGCCCTCGAACAGGCCGATCACCATCGTCTTGCCGACCCCGGCGAGCGACTCCAGCGTGCCCCGCACGACCACCGGCGAGGGCATGGGCACGCCGCGCAGCCGCGCCGGCCAGAGGTCGATCTTGCCGGCGAGGAGCTCTTCCCGCGCGAGCTGCAGCAGCAGGAGCGACTGAGCGATGAGATCGTCGCCGCGCCGCACGCGCGCCCCGAACCGCTCCACGATCGCCTCGAGGGCGCCTGCCTCGATCACGGCGGCCCAGCTCGCGTGGTGGCGCGTGGCGAGCTCTTCCGCCGAGCGCGGGGCGGCGCGCTGCGCGTCGTCGATCCGGAGCCGGCCGGCGTCCGTGTGCATCAGCTTCTTGAGCTTGCCGCCCGCGTGGACCGCGACGACGCCGCCGCGCGGCCGGTCGGCCTCGCGCTCGTCGACGCCCGCGCGCCGGGGCCGGAACAACGACAGCACGCGGATCCAGTCGGTCGCGGTAAACCCCTCGAAGCGGACGTCGGCTGACAGCACGGGGGCGAGCCTACCCCCGGCGCGCGCCGTGCGCGAGGGCCGGCCCGGAGCGCGCCGCGCAGCGCCTGGCTACGCCCCCCACCAGAGCATCTCGTGCGCCTGGGTCTCGCCGCGGACGGGCACGATCACCCGGATCTTCTCGCCCTCGACCTGGACGACGTGAGCGGGGAAGCTGTCGGCCGGGTAGTACACGGATTTCACGAACCCGCTCGCGTCGAGCCAGAACAGGTGCACCCCTTCGGCGGTCGCCCCGTGCATGAGGAGCATCCGCCCGCCGCCGAGCAGCGCGAACTCCATGCCCTTGAAGCCCATCTCCTCGAAGCGCTCCGGAGACGGGAAATCCTCGCCGACGGACCTCAGCTCCGGCAGGTGCGCGCGGAGGTGCTTGTACAGCGTGTCGTAACGCACCTTCGCGAGCCTCGGAATCCGCCGGTCGCCCGGGGCGATGATCGGCAGCTGATCGGCGTCGAAGGTCGGCACCTCCACGTGGGTGCGGTAGCGATCCGCGAGCCTCCCGCGGCCGATCTCCTCGTCGCTGAGCGCCTTGAGCCACCACTGGAAGATCGCGAGATCGCCCGTCCCCGCCCGCGACTCGAGCCGGACCAGCGACTCCCACAGCGGCCTCCGGACCTGCCACTTCCCCCCGTGGCTCTTCACGACGCACGCCCCGACGTAGAGCGCCCCGTGCGTCACGAGGGTGACCAGCATGGGCGGCTCCCCTGCCCCGCTCGTGGAGGGCGCGCTTTCCGCGCCCCGCGCGCCGCGGGCGTCCACTGCCGGCGCGAGCCAGGCGTCGCGCCGCTCGCGCGTCAGCGCCGCGCCGAGACGGTGGACCGAGGCGTCGGAGAAATCGAGACCGAGGTCGGGCACGCCGAGCGCCCCGGGCGCGAGCCGGGCGAACACCTCCGACGCGTGCTCGATCTGGGCGAGGATCGAGGGGTTCCCGGCCGGGTTCGCGTCCGTCGAGCGCGCGCTCGCCAGGTCGGCGAGCGCGTCAGGCGGGTAGTGCGGCGCGAAGAAGCGCTCGAAGAGCTGTGCGGCCGTGATCGGATCGGCTGGCATGGCTGGGGGGGGGGGCGGGCGGGCGGCCCGGCGCGGATCAGAACATCTTCTTGCGCTTCGACGAGCTCAGGATGCCGAGCATCTCGCGGTACTTGGCCACGGTGCGGCGGGCGATCTTGATGCCGTCCGTCTCCTCGAGGATCTTGACGATCGCCTGGTCGCTGTACGGATTCGACTTGTCCTCGGCCAGGATGATCTTCTTGATCGCCTGCTTGACGCTCTCGGAGGCGATGTCCTCGTCAGCCACCCTGTGGATGGATGAGTTGAAGAAGTACTTGAGCTCGAAGAGCCCCTGGGGCGTGTGCACGTACTTGTTCGACGTCACGCGGGAGATGGTCGACTCGTGCATGCCGACCGACTCGGCGACGTCCCTCAGGATCATGGGCTTCAGGTAGCCCACGCCGCGCTCCAGGAACTCGCGCTGCTTCTCGACGATGCACTCGGTCACCTTGATGATCGTGCGCCGCCGCTGCTCGATGGCCCGGATCAGCCACTGCGCGCTCCGGAGCTTCTCGCTGATGAACTCCTTCGCCTTCGGGTCCTTGAGCATCCGCTGGGCGAGGTTCTCGTTGATGTAGAGCCGCTGGAGCCCCTTGTCGTTGTCGGTGACGACAAACTGAGTGCCGTCCTTGATGACGTACACGTCGGGGGTGATGGCGATGGTCTTCTCGTCGACCTCGGCGAAGTTGCGCGCCGGCACGCTCTCCAGCTTCTGGATCTCCTGGACCGCGTCGTAGACGTCCTCCAGCGGGATCTTCAGCGCCTTCGCGATCGCGGGGAAGTTGCGCCGCTCCACGTTATGGAGGTGGTCCTTGATGATCGCCATCTCGATGTCGTCGAAGCCGAGCACCTCCGCCTGGACCCGCAGGCACTCCGACAGGTCGCGCGCCGCGACCCCGACCGGGTCGAAGCGCTGGATCATCGCCAGCACCTCCTCGGCGTCCTCGGGGTGCAGCTCCGCCTCCCGCGCCAGGTCCGCCAGGCTGAGGTCGGGCCCCTTGGTGCCGTCCGGACGTTCGCCCCCCTTGAGGTCGAGGTATCCCTTCTCGTCGAGGTTGCCGATGATGAGCAGCGCGAACTGCCGCTCGTTCTCGACGAAATCGCTCATCTGGAGCTGCCAGAGCAGGTGATCGCGCAGGTTCGACGGCTTCGTCAGGTTCTGGTCGATCGGCGGCAGCTCCTCGAAGCCACCCCGGTGCGCCGGCATTGCCTGCTGGAGCTGACGGTTTTCCAGGAATTGCTCCCAGTCCACCTCCTTGACCCGCTTCTCCGTCTCGCGCGCCGCGATGTCGGTGTCGCGGTCGAACCGTTCGCCGTTCTCGAGCCGCTGCTCCGTCGGCAGGTCAGCGTTCCTCCCCCGCTGATCCCCCTTCTCCCCGTCCCGCGCCTTCGGGTCGGTCATGTCGTCCGCGAGGACCGGGTTGCCGTCCAGCTCCTTCCTGATCTCGTCGACCAGCTCGAGCCGCGACAGCTGCAGCAGCCGGATGGCCTGCACCAGCTGCGGGGTCATCACAAGCTGCTGGGACAGCTTGAACTGGAGCTTCATCTCCATGCCCATGAGGAGCTCCTTCTCTCAGTTCGCCGCCTGCGCCACCCGCCGAAGGGGGGCCGGGGCATTGCGCGAGGTTCGTGCCATCGAGTGTTTCATTGGTGGCCTCACCCCCAACGTAGCATCGAACGGGGCAGCGGCCCGGGTCTTGCTTTCACGTCTGCACCAAAAAATAGTGCAGGGCCCGCGTCCTGCACCGCTGAACGCGCTGTCAGACATCGGCCACCACAGGATTTTTTCGTCCTGTCTGGGAGCCACGTCTGCACCCCGTTTGGATTGGCCCCCATCAGGGGATCGTTGCACCATCGGCGGCCGATCGGGAGGCTTGAAATCCCGAAAGGTTGGGCGAAGGCGCGATGGAACGGCCGAAGGTGGGCGGACCTACGCTGGGGACCGAGGGAGCGCTCGGCGAAGCCTCGCACGAGGCCGAGAAGGAGAGGATCCTGTCGTGCTCACCCCTCGCCCTGCTGGCGTCGCCGAGCCGGCAGGCGCTGCTCGAGCTCGGCAGGTTCGAGCGGCTCGCGCGCAGGCAGCGCATCGTCCAGCAGGGCGCGCCGCCGCGGCACCTGATCCTGCTCGGGGCGGGCCGCGTGAAGGTAGAGCGCACGTCCGACGGGCGGGTCTTCCCGCTCGGGCATCGCGGGCCCGGCGACCTCGTCGGCGAGAGCGCGCTCGCGGGCGCGACGGTCGCCGCCGAGAGCGCAACCGTGCTCGACGACGGGGACGCGCTCCTCGTGCCGCTCGCCGGGCTGGAGCGGCTCGTCGCTGCCGACGCGGTGCTCCGCGCCGCGCTCGCAGCGGCGCTCGTGGCGCGCCAGCTCGAGACCGAGGCGCGCCTCGGCTCGCTGCTGCTCTGCACGGTCGAGGCGCGCTTGCTCGAGTTCCTCGTCACCGCTGCCCGGCGGTGGGGGCAGCCGCACGCTGCTGGCCAGCTGGTGTCGGCGCCCTTCACTCACGCCGATATAGCGCTGCTCATCGGCTCGACGCGCGAGACGGTCACCTTGCTGCTGGGCAAGCTGAAGCGCGCCGGCCTGATCTCGTTCGACCGACGACGGATCGTCATCCGGGATGGCGCGCACCTCGCGGCGCGCGCCGCGTCGGCCTGACCGTCCGCCCCGAGGGGCCGCTGCGCGTCCTGCGCTGGAGCCGGACCACGGCGCCGCCGCGCGCGCCGACGGTGACGCTCCGCGCGTCCACGACCTCGTCGCCGCGCGGCGCGGTCGGACGGGCCGCGGCATCGAGGGCGGCCTCGCCCATCGCGCGGGCGCCTCGCTCGCCCGGTCCGCTCCGCTCCGGCTCGCTGGGGGCGTCGCGGACCAGCCTGAGTCGAGGGAAGACCCCGGACTTGGTGGAGGGCTGGGGGCTGAGCTCGACGAAGATCGTGCTGAGCAGCCGGCCGAAGGCATACGGCTTGAGCAGGACCTCGCTCGTGTCGTCCGCGCCGTCGCACGAGAGCGGCTCGTCGGCGCAGAAGACGACCCGCCGGGGCATGGTGCCCTCGCGTCGCAGGCGGCCCAGGATCTCGCGGGCGCCTCTCGTCCCCGGGGCGAGATCGATGAGCGCGACGTCGTAGACGCGCTCGCGCGAGAGCGAGATCGCTTCCTCGAGCGTCGCGGCCGGGGTGACGAGGGCGCCGCGGTTGCAGAGGAGGAGCGCCGTGGCCCTCCGGAGGACGTGGTCCTGATCGAGGAGGAGAACGTTCGGTTGGTACGTCATCGGGTATCCCTGCGGCTTGCAGTCGAATTGCTCCGCATCGACGAGGACGGCCACGAGCGCGCTCCTCGTCGTTCAGCGGCAGCATCCGCGTCCGCGGACGGTGCCCCCTCATCGCAACGCACGTGCCGACGGCGTGGTGTCGCCGTCGCCCGGCCCTCGGCGCCCCCTGTTCTCGGCGCCAACGCGGCCCTTCGAGCGACGCCGCCGGCGAGGCTGCCCGGCGGCCCCCTCAACCGTCGCTGTGCCCATTTCGCGCTCTCTGCGCGGCGCCCCTCCGCCCCGGCGACGACCGAACCCCCACGCTGTCGGCTCGCCCACCGCGCCCTTCATCGCCGGTGCGCGGTTCGTGCGCACGGGCCAGCCCAGGTTTGCGGCCCTTCCACAGCGGCGCAGTCCGCCGATCCGCCGGGAGCTCCAGGTTCACCGCCCAGGCGCGTACCTCACGTCCGGGCCGCTCGCACACCCCCCCCTGACGCGATCGGCGCACCGCGGCAAACTCATTTTCCCGCTTGATGAGGCTGGCGTGGGGTGCCACAAGCGTCCGCGCGCACGAGTGGCGGAATTGGTATACGCACCGGGTTTAGGTTCCGGCGCCGCGAGGCTTGGGGGTTCGAGTCCCCCCTCGTGCACCACGGCATGAACTCGACCGCCTTGCGGCGCGACGCGCCGTCGCTCTTCCTCCAGGGGCGATACAAGGGGCGGCTTCCCCGGGCGGTGCGGGCCGGGCGTGGGACGATCTGGGCGTGAGGGCGCGGACGTGCGCCCGCGCGCCGGGCGCGTCGCACGCCCGGCGGCGTCCGGGCTGCGGAGCCTCCGGCGGCCTCCGACGGATCGCCCGGGCGGCGTTGTCGACGGCGCGCGCGGTCCCGGAATTGCGCGGCGCCCGCGGCGCGACTACGTTCGCGTTCCTCGGCCGAACCCTTTCCTCCCACCTGACCGCCGCGGAGCCAAGGCACGTAAAGATGTTCACCTGGGCGATGAAGAAGATTTTCGGCACCTCGCACGAGCGTGCCATCCGCCGCATGCGACCCCGGGTCGAGGCGATCGGCAGGATGGAGCCGGAACTGCAGAAGCTCTCGGACGCCGAGCTTCGGGCGAAGACCGCGGAGTTCAAGGAGAAGCTCTCCAACGGCGCGACGCTCGACGACATCCTGGTCCCGGCCTTCGCCGTCTGCCGCGAGGCGTCGAGACGCGCGCTCAAGATGCGCCATTACGACGTGCAGCTCATCGGCGGCATGGTGCTCCACAACGGCAGCATCGCCGAGATGCGCACCGGCGAGGGCAAGACCCTGGTCGCGACGCTCCCCTGCTATCTGAACGCCCTCGAGGGCAAGGGCGTCCACGTGGTCACGGTGAACGATTACCTGGCGCGGCGCGACGCCGAATGGATGGGCAAGCTCTACGGCTTTCTCGGCCTGTCGACGGGCGTGGTCGTCAACCAGCAGGGCGACGCGGAGAAGCGCCACGCGTACCGCTGCGACATCACGTACGGTCAGAACAACGAGTTCGGCTTCGATTACCTGCGCGACAACATGAAGTTCTCGGCGCTCGAGTACGCGCAGCGCCCGCTCCATTACGCGATCGTCGACGAGGTCGACTCCATTCTCATCGACGAGGCGCGGACTCCGCTCATCATCAGCGGCCAGGGGGAGCGCTCGAGCGACAAGTACCGCACGATCAACGAGGCCATCCCCCAGCTCCGGAACGAGGAGCATTATGCCGTCGACGAGAAAGGTCACTCGGTGACGCTGACCGACGAAGGGGTCGAGACGGCGGAGCGGCTGCTCTCGGCGCTGAAGGTGCTCAAGGGCACGAACCTCTATGATCCGGTGAACCTCGAGACGCTGCACATCCTGAACCAGTGCCTGCGCGCGCACACGCTCTACAAGCGCGACGTCAACTACATGGTACGGGACGGCAAGGTGCTCATCATCGACGAGTTCACCGGCCGCGTCCTCGCGGGCCGCCGGTGGTCGGACGGCCTGCACCAGGCCGTCGAGGCGAAGGAGAACGTCCGGATCCAGGAGGAGAGCCGGACGATGGCGACGATCACCTTCCAGAACCTCTTCCGGCTCTACAAGAAGCTCTCCGGGATGACCGGCACCGCGGACACGGAAGCGGCGGAGTTCCACAGCACGTACAAGCTCGACGTCGTCATCATCCCCACGAACAGGCCGGTGGTCCGCGTCGACTACGAGGATCTCGTCTACAAGACCGAGAAGGAGAAGTTCACCGCGGTCATCAACGAGATCCTCGAGAAGCACGAGCTCGGCCAGCCGATCCTGGTGGGCACGACGAGCGTCGAGAAGAGCTCCGCGATCAGCCGGATCCTGACGAAGCGGGGCGTGAAGCACAACGTGCTGAACGCGAAGCACCACGAGAACGAGGCCTACGTGGTCGCGCAGGCGGGCCGCAAAGGGGCCATCACGGTGTCGACCAACATGGCGGGTCGCGGCACGGACATCATCCTGGGCGGCAACCCGGAGATGCTCGCGAAGCTCAAGTTCAAGGAGCAGAACCGCCAGCCCGAGGCGGAGCCGGAGGCGTTCGAGGCCCTGGTCGAGGAGATCAAGAAGGAGTGCACCGCCGAGGGCAACGAGATCCGCGAGCTCGGCGGGCTGTACATCCTGGGCACCGAGCGGCACGAGTCGCGCCGCATCGACAACCAGCTGCGCGGCCGCGCCGGCCGCCAGGGCGACCCCGGGACGTCGAAGTTCTACCTGTCCCTCGAGGACGACCTCATGCGCATCTTCGCCGGCGATCGGGTGAAGAACCTGATGGAGCGGATGGGCATGCCCGACGACGAGCCCATCGAGCACCCGTGGGTGACGAAGAGCGTCGAGAACGCGCAGAAGAAGGTCGAGGAGCGCAACTTCGACATCCGCAAGAACCTGCTCGAGTACGACGACGTGATGAGCGCGCAGCGCAAGACGATCTACGACATGCGCCAGTCGCTGCTCGTCGGCCGCTACTACCCCGAGATCCTCGACGAGGAGGGCAAGCCGACGGGCGAGAAGCGCGCGATCAAGCCGCTCGCTTCCATCACGGAGCTGGTCCGGCCGGACGTCGGCTACCTGCTCGGGATGTTCGCGAACGATCCGGTGATGCCGCTCGACGCGGACGGCAACCGCCGCGAGATCGAGCGGAAGGACTTCGAGAAGACGGAGCGGTTCGTCGAGCTCGAGAACCTGCAGCGCGAGATCTACACGCGCTGGGGCGTGAAGGTCGAGCTCGAGTCGCGCCCCGACAAGGTCCTCGAGATCTACGACGAGTGCGCCGAGCTCGTCCCCCAGGCGCTCACGGAGCAGCGGGAGCGGCTGCTCGATCTGATGGACCGGATCATCGGCGCGATGGTCGAGGAGTCGTGCCCGCCCCGCAAGCCGCCCGAGGACTGGGACTGGGGCGGCATCTTCCAGGGCTTCCGCGAGCACTTCGGGGTCGAGCTGCCGGACGAGATCTCGCACATCGGCGACCAGGAGACGCTGGCGCGGGAGCTCTACGAGCGCGCCGAGAAGGCCTATGAGAAGCGCGAGGAGGAGATCGGGATCGAGCTGTCGCTGCGCATCTTCCGCCACCTCTACCTGGAGGAGCTCGACAAGGCCTGGGTCGACCACCTGACGGACATGGACCACCTCCGCGACGGCATCGGCCTGCGCGGCTACGGGCAGAAGGACCCGAAGCAGGAGTACAAAAAGGAGGGTTACAACATGTTCGTCAACATGGTGGCCCGCGTCTCCTCGAACGTGGTCACGAAGCTCTTCAGCGTGAACGTCAGGCGCGCCGAGCAGGAAGAGGCGCAGATCGAGGCGGCCGACCGGCAGCGGCACGCAGCCGCGCTGCTCGACGCGGTCGCGCAGCACGACGAGTCCCTCCCGATCGGCGCGAACCCCGCGCCGGCGCTGCCGCAGGCGCCCGCAGTCACGCAGGAGCAGGAGTGCCCCTGCGGCAGCGGGAAGCCCTTCAACAAGTGCCACGGCGTCGAGGACGAGGCGACGGCCTGAGCCGGCGTCCCCTCTGCTTGCTCGCCCGGCAGGCCACGAGGTGATAGCAAGGGCCGTCGCCAGGCCCTTGCTCCTGCGCCTGACCCCCGCATGAACACCGTCGGAGGGCCGGTTCATCGGCCCGGGGAGGCAGGCCATGAAGATCTTCATCGACTCAGGGGACATCGCGGAAATCAAGGAAGCGCAGTCGATGGGGGTCATCGACGGCGTGACCACGAACCCGTCGCTCCTCGCCAAGGGCGGCAGGCCGACGCGGCAGGTGATCGCGGAGATCTGCGAGGTCGTCGACGGGCCCATCTCGGCCGAGGTCGTGGCGGTCGAGAAGGACGCGATCCTCCGCGAGGGCCGCGAGCTCGCGAAGATTCACCGGAATGTGGTGGTCAAGGTCCCGCTCATCGATGACGGGCTCAAGGCGGTACGGATCTTCGCCGCCGAGGGCATCAAGACGAACGTCACGCTCTGCTTCTCGGCTGCCCAGGCGCTCCTCGCGGCCAAGGCCGGGGCCGCGTACATCTCGCCGTTCGTCGGGCGGGTCGATGACGCGGCGGGAGACGGGATGGACCTCGTCTTGCAGGTCGTGACCATCTACAGGAACTACGGCTTCCCGACGCAGGTGCTCACCGCGAGCGTGCGGCACCCCGTCCACTTCGTTCAGGCCGCCATGATCGGCTCGCACGCCGCGACGCTGCCGCTCAAGGTCATCAAGCAGCTGACCAAGCACCCGCTGACGGACGTGGGGCTCGCGCAGTTCCTGGCGGATGCGAAGAAGATCCCGGAGCTGGTATAGCGAGTCCTGTGACCGAGAAGCGCAAGGAGAGCTCGGGGGCGAAGCGACGCGGGGGCAGCCCGGCGGCCCCCGCGGTCGTGTCCATCACGACCCAGGGCGGGCCGTTCAAGGGGGTGTCGACGGCGGTCGTCCGCCGGCGAGCGGGCAAGATGCTCGCCCACCTGGCGCTGCAGGGCGTGGAGCTCTCCGTGGCCCTGGTGAACGACCAGTCCATCCACGAGCTGAACCGCACGTACCGGCGCAAGGACAAACCGACCGACGTGCTCGCCTTCCCCATGCTCGACCAGAACGGCGCCAGCTCGCGCCGGCGCGGCCGGCGGGGTCCCGTGGATCCGTCGGTGTGGCACGGCATGCTCGGGGACGTGATCGTCTCGATCGACACGGCCGCGCGGCAGGCCGCTGAGCGCGATCGTCCACTGCTCGACGAGATCACGATGCTCCTCGGGCACGGCCTGCTCCACTTGCTCGGTTACGACCACAAGACCGACGCGGAGGAACGGGAGATGACGGCCTTGACCCGGGAGCTCGAGGTCGCCGCCGCATCCCGGGGCAGCAGTGCTACTGGAATCCGGGTTCGCAGCGGCGTCGCGCGCCCGAATAAGACGCGGGTGCAATGACTTATCGCTTGCGATGGGAAACCTCGCTTGTTAAACGGACGCCCCCTTTCGACTTGGAGGAGACATGCCCGGTTCGAACAAGCTGACCAAGGCGCAGATGATCGTCGGTCTTGCTGAGGCCACCAACCTCGACAAGAAGTCCGTGGCCAGCGTGCTCGATGCGCTCAGCGAGCTGGTAAAGAAGGAGCTTGGTCCGGACGGGCCGGGCGAGGTCACGGTTCCGGGCCTCGTGAAGATCAAGGCGAAGGAGACCCCGGCCACGCAGGACCGGGAGGGCATCAATCCATTCACGAAGCAGCCGATGACCATCAAGGGCAAGCCGGCGAGCCGCAAGCTCCGCGCGGCGCCCGTCAAGGCGCTCAAGGACGGCTGAGCGGCACGTCGGCGGCAGCTGGCGTGGCCGCATCCGGCGACGCGAGCTCCGGCGCATTCACGGGCTGGCGCGCCTCCGAGGAGACTCCCCGGGCTCCGGGCGACACCTTCGCCGGGGAGCGACGTGCCCTGAGCGCGCACGCGAGGATCGCGAGGGCGAGCAGCGACGCGAGCGGGACGTCGCCCAGGCGGGTGTAGAGCGTCAGCGGCATGTCCCTGACCGCCGGGGTCGCGAAGGTGATCTCCGGCGCAGCGCTCTCGCTGCGCGTGCGTACCACGCCGCGGGCGTCGATCCATGACGCGACGCCCAGATTGACGGCGCGCACGAGATCGCGACGCAGCTCGACTGCACGCATGGCCGCGAGCCGCGCGTGCAGCTCGGGCTCGGCGCTCCCGGTGAACCACGCGTCGTTCGTGATGTTGACGAGGAGGTTCGGGGTGAGCGCGCTCGTGATCCGCCGCCCCACCCCCGTGAGCGTATCCTCGTAGCAGTTGAGCACCCCGATCCGGAGCGCGGGCCCCTGCTCTCGGGCAAGCGTGAGCGCGCGCGGCTCGACACCTGGGATGAGCCCGCCGCTCTTCTGGAAGGTGCGCCGCAGCCAGGGCAGGTAGGCGCCGCCCGGGACCATCTCACCGAACCAGAGCAGCTGCAGCTTGTCCTGCGTCGGCTGCATGCTCCCGTCGGGGAGCACGAGGGTCGCGGAGTTGTAGCTGTTCCGCTCCTCGACACCATCGGCGGCCTTCACCGGCGGGGCCTGGGTGATGAGCCCGGCGAGCACCGGACCGCGGACGCCGGGCCCCAGGATCGCTCGACCGCCGCGCGGCGCCTGCCGGGCGCTGTGCGCGAGGGGGTAGGGATACGCCGCCTCGGGCCAGAGGGTAAGCTCGGCGCCGCCGGCCTCGGCCTCCCGGGTGAGCTCGTGCAGCGTTCGCAGGATCCGCGGATGGTTCTTCGCCTGCCAGCGCTCGTGAGGCCCGACCGCCTGGTTGACGAGCGCGACCCGCGCCGTGGGCAGGCCGGCGCTCGCGCGCTCGACCGCGGCCATCCGCAGCGCGCCGTGGATCGCGAGCAGCCCGAACAGCGCCGCGCTCGCGAGCGCCGGATAGAGGATCGCGCGGGACAGATGAGGACGCGCGGACCGCGGCTCCTGCGCAGGCCCACGCGCGAGCGGACGCCCACCCGGCGCCTTCCCGAAAGCCGCGAGCCCCGCGCGGGTGAGCAGGGCCGCCCCCACGGCGAACAGCGCGGAGACGCCCCGCTCGCCGATGAGGTCAGCGAGCTGAACGAGCGCTGGCCAGGGGCTCACGAGGCCGGCCGGCGTCCAGCCGAAGACGGTCGGGATCGCCACGGCGACGAGCACACCGGCCGCGAACGCGAGCTCGAGCGGAGCGCGCAGGCGCCGGAGGAGCGCGCTCGTGATGCCGCCGCAGACCGCCCAGACCAGCGACTGAGCGGCCGCGAGCAGGACCAGCGCGAGGTACGAGGCAGCCGAGCCAAGCGGCGTGAAGCGCTGGATGACCTCCGGCACGAAGCGCAGGCCCACGATGCCCGCCGCCGTTCCCCAGGCGGCGCCGCGCCCGAAGGCGCGCCAGAACGTCGGCGCGTCGTGGACGGCGGCTGCCAGCAGGGCGAGGCCAGCGATGACGGCAGGATAGAGATCCGTGGGCGGCGCCGTGAGGGCGAACGTCGCACCGCCGGCGACGGAGAGGAGCAGCGGGGCGCGGCTGCGAAGCGCGCGCAGGGTCGAGGCCTTGGGCACGAAGCGGCGTTATACCGCGTGAAGGCAGCCCGGACCGCGATGGCGGCCTGGAGGAGAAAGAAACCGACGCGAGGCCCGCCCGGTCATGGCGGACCGGAGGCTATGACGAGCCGCTCACCAGTAGACGCTGAGTCCGCCACGGAAGAGCCCCCCGCCCGACGTATCGGTCGTGCGGCCGGTGTCGGGATCCCTGAACTCCGGAACGGCCCCACCGTCCGTGCGGCTGCGCACGAAGCCGAGCGCATCGATGTTCAGGGCGAGGCGGCGGGAGAGCCGGAACTCGAGGCCGATGCCGCCGTGCACGCCGAAGTAGTCGTACTCCGTGTTCGGAACGAAATCGTCACCGCTGGCCGCCACCTCGTTCCAGGGCCGCTCGACGTCGGCGTGCGCGATGTTCAGGCCGCCCGTGAAGTAGAACTGCGTGCGGCTGCGCGGGTTGACGAACAGCATCCCGCTCAGCGAGATCGGCACCTCGCTCCGCTGGTAGCCGTTGTAGTCGGTGCCCGCCAGGAAGTCGGCGCCGAGATCGAGCGCGAACGCGGGGACGGGCCGGTAACGTAGGCTGATCCCGACGCCGCCCATGCCAGCTTCCTCGGCCCCGCCGTGCTCGCGCCCCATCATGAGGCCCTCCACGCGGAAGTTGACGCCCCACTGCCGCCGCCAACGCCGCTTCGGCGGCGGGGGCGGAGCGGGCGGGGCCACGCGACGCACGACAACGCGCGGCGGAGGAGCGGACCCAGGCGTCACAACGATGACTTGCGGCGGCTGGCCCGACGGCGAGGTCTGGTAGACGACGACCGGCGGCGGGGCCGGACGGGTTGCCCGCCTGCCGGGCGGCGGGGGCGGGGCGGGCGGCGGCGGGGGCAGCGCCTCGGCGGGCGGGGCCTCACCGGAAGCGGCGGGCGGCGGCTCCGCGGCGGGATCGCGGGGCGGCTCGACTTCCTCGCAGAACCACGCGCCGGGAGGACAGTTGGTGTTCTCCTGCGCGAGCGCGCTCATCGGCGCGGTCATCGCCACCGCAACAAGGGCATGGGTCAAGCAACGGCGCATCGGGCGACTCCTCTTCGGTGCAGGGAAGTTAGCAACCGGGATGCCATCGACCATCTCGCAGGATTGTCGTCACCATGGCCACGAAGCACTCCGGCGTGCATCGGCCGCCACGGCGCGCTGTGGCGGAAGGTTCACACGCGCGCCGTCCCGCAGGGTACTAGCTCCAGCGTCAAACGTCACGGCGCGGTCGCCTCCGTCGGCAGCCCTGCCAACATCGAGAGCAATCGGATTCCACCATGCCTACGGTTACGTTGAAGCAGGGTCATGTTCGGCCCGTGTGGTCGGGGCATCCCTGGGTGTTCGCTCAGGCGATCGCGCGCATCGAGGGCGGCGCCGTGGCCGGCGACGAGGTCGTGGTCACCGACCCCTACGGCAGCGTGCTCGGCCGCGGGCTTTACACCCCGCGCTCGGCCATCCCGGTGCGCATGTACACGCGCGAGGACCGGCCGATCGATGCGGCACTCTTCCGGCACCGGATCGAGCGCGCCATCGCGCACCGCCGCGAGCTCGGCCTGCCGGGGCGGTCGCCTGGCCACGAGACCGACGCCTTCCGGCTGGTCCACGCGGAGGGGGACGGCCTGCCGGGGCTGATCGTCGATCTGTTCGGCGACGTGGTGGTCGTGCAGCTCGGAACGATCGGGGTCAAGCGCCGCGAGGGTGTGATCTTCGACGCCCTCCAGGCGGCGCTCTCGCCGCGCGCGATCGTGGACAGGACCCCGGAATCGCTCGCGAAGCTCGAGGGGTTCACCGCCGACGCCGGCGTGGTGCGCGGCGACGTCGGCGTCGATCAGCTCCGGTTCGTCGAGCGAGGGCTGCGCTACGCGATCCCGCTCGCGCTCGGCCACAAGACCGGCTTCTATCTGGACCAGCGGACGCTGCGAACCCGCGTCGAGCAGCTCGCCCACAACCGGCGCGTGCTCGACGCGTTCTGCTTCGTCGGCACGTTCGCGATGGCGGCCGCCCGCGGCGGCGCGAGCGAGGTCCTCGCGATCGACGAGAGCGCGACGGCGCTCGAGGTCGGGGCGGAGTGCGCGCGGGACAACGGGCTGCTCGACCGGATCACCTTCACGCGCGACGACGCCCGCAAGGCGCTGCAAAACGCGTCGCGGCAGGGCGGCTTCGACCTGGTCATCTGCGACCCGCCGAAGCTCGCGGGCACGCGCGCGTCCAAGGACGCCGCGCTCACGGCGTACCGGCGCCTCGCGGCCGGGGCATGCCGCGCCACACGCCCCGGAGGCATTCTCGTGCTCTGCTCCTGCTCCAGCGCCGTGAGCCTCGACGACCTGACCCGCGTGCTCGCGCTCGGCGCGCGCGACGCGCGCATGCAGGCCGCGGTGTTCGACCGGCACTTCCAGGGAGGGGACCACCCCGTCCCCTCCGCGTTCCCCGAGGGGCTCTACCTGAAGAGCCTCATCGCGCGCGTCGACGCGCTCTGACGATCTCCCGATGAAACCTCTCTCCCTGCTGACCGCCGACGCGGCGAGCGCCCTCGACGGGGTGATCTTCGACCTCGACGACACCGTGCTGGACCATGGCGCCCTCACCGAGGCCGCCTACGGCGCGCTCTTCCGTCTGCGAGAGACCGGGCTCGCGCTGATCGCCTGCACCGGCAGGCCCGCCGGATGGGGCGAGGTGATCCAGCGGCAGTGGCCGATCGACGCGACCATCGCCGAGAACGGGGCCGTCGCCTTGGTCCGCGAACAGGCCCAGCCATTTGCTGGCCCTCGAGGCGAGGTGGCCCCGAGCGCCGGGCGCATCGCCACGCTCGACGGCCTGGACCGCGGCGCACGGCAGGCTCGTCGGGCCGAGCTCATCGAGCTCGCCGATGACATGGTGCGTCGTTTTCCTGCGGCAGCGCTCGCTGACGACAACGACCAGAGGGTGACCGACGTTACCATCGACATCGGAGAGCACCGGCATGTGCCGCCGGAGGATGTGCAGAGGATGCGCGCCGAGCTGCGCGAGCGGGGTATAAGGACGCTGCTTTCGAGCGTCCACCTCCACCTCACCCGCGACCCCTCCGACAAGGCCACGGGCGTCGTGCGCCTGCTCTCGACCCGGTTCGGAGAGGATCCGACCCGGGCGCGGTACCGTTACGCCTTCGTGGGCGACAGCGGCAACGACGGCGTCGCTTTTGCCGCATTTGCGTTGACCTTCGGGGTCGCCAACGTGCACGCCCACCTTGGCAAGCTCTCGGTGCCGCCGCGGTTCGTGGCCTCCCTTCCCATGGGCCGAGGGTTCGCGGAAATTGCACACCGGGTCGCCGAACTGCGGAAGAATGCACCCGAGCCGTGATCGCCGCTCGCGCGATGTCCCTCGCGCTGCAATCCGCCCCACACATGGAGCACGTACCCTAGCCGCGACACGCACCGAAGGAATAGGATCGAGCTTTCGGGAGGCGCGTGCCTCCCAACCCTTTACAGGGGCGCGTGTTCTCGGGGACCATGACGTTGGTCCCTCGCCCGCCAGCGGCAGCAGATGGCGTTTCGACCCCCGACCCCCGGCCTCCTCGTCGACAACAAGTACCGCCTCGCGGAGCGCATCGGCGGGGGCGGCATGGGCGACGTGTTCCGGGCGGAGCACGTGCTCGCAGGTCGCGCCGTTGCGATCAAATTCCTTCACCCTGAGCTGGCCGACAACTCGGAGCTCTCCCACCGGTTCTTCCAGGAAGCGCAGGCGGTCAACCGGATCCGCCACCCCAACATCGTCGATGTGATCGACGCCGGCGTCGGCGAGCTCGGTCCGTACATCGTGATGGAGCACCTCGACGGCGAGTCGCTCGGCATGGCGCTCGCGCGCTTCGGCCGCCTCGACATGGAGGCCGCCGTGGGGGTCGCGATCCCGGTGCTGGAGGCGCTCGACGCCGCGCACCGGGCGGGGATCATCCACCGCGATCTCAAGCCCGAGAACATCTTCATCGCGTTCGATCCGAGCCGCGGCTCGGCGGTCGTCCGGCTGCTCGACTTCGGCATCGCCAAGGTGCTCGACTCCGACGGCCCGTCGCCGCGGACGCGCACGGGCGTCGTGTTCGGCACGCCGGACTACCTGTCGCCGGAGCAGGCCACCGGGGAGTCGCCGCTCGACGGGCGGAGCGATCTCTTCTCGGTGGGCGTCCTCCTCTACGAGGTGCTCACGGGCACGCGGCCGTTCCGCGCGCCGACCGCCGTGGCGACCGCGTTCCGCGTCGTGCACGCGGAGGTGCCCACGCTCGCCTCCGCGGGCGTGACCATCGACCCGCGGCTCGAGGCGATCGTGCAGCGGCTCTTGCAGAAGGATCCCGCGAAGCGCTTCCAGACGGCCGGCGACGTCGTCCGCGAGCTGGAGCGCGTCGCGCCGGACCCCCCTCGACGGACGGCGGCGCTCGGCAGGCTGATCAACGTGCAGCGGCGAATGGCCCTGAGCCTGGGTAACGCCACGGAGAACGAGCGCGATCGCCTCTCGTCCTCACGCGATCGATCGCGCGTGGGCACGTCGTTCGACATGAACACGGCGCCGCCGATGCGCATCTCGCCGCCGCTCGTGTCGGGCGGGCGCGTCACCGAGGCGCCGCCGGTCATGCGACCGTCGTCGGAGCCAGCGAAGCCCGCCCCCGGCGTGACGCTCTCGAACGCGCTGCGGAACCGGGGCTCCGAGCCCACGCTGCTCTCGCAGCGCGGCGAGTCGCTGCCCACGGTGCGCAGCGCCGACCTCGGCCTCCGCGCCGAGCCGACCGTGCGCAGCGCCGACTTCGGCAACCTGATCAACCGGCAGCGCGATACGCGGCGGCCCAACGTCACGCCGGTCCGGCCGCTGCCGGCGCGCTTCGCGGGGCAGTACCAGGTGCGTGGCCCCGTCCTGCGGAGCGTCGATCGCACCATCGTGGATGAGTACGGGAGGAGCGCGCGTGACGAGGTCGTCGCGCAGATGCCGCTCCGCTACGCGGACGACTTCCGGCACGACTCGATCAACGCGCTCGTCGGGTACGATCTCGAGGCGCTCGACGCTTACATGGAGCTCGCGACGTCGCTGGTCCTGCGCGACCTCGAGCGCTGGCGCGACATCGGCAGGCTCGGCGTCGGCGGCGAGCTGCACAGCCTCGTGCGCACGCTGTTCGCCCGCCCGCTGACCGACATCGCTTCGCTCATGCGCCGCGGGACCTCGATCTGGTCGCGGCTCTTCACGTTCGGCTCGTGGCGCGTTGCGACCGGCCCGACCGGGCGGGTCACGCTCCACATCGGCGACTTCGATCCCGCCTCGCTCCCGCTCCGGCTGTGGGTCGTGGGGATGGTCGAGGAGACGGCGCGACGCGCGTCCGGCGGTGGCGTGAAGGTCACGATCACGCTGGGCGAGCTCGGCTTCACCTCCGAGCTCGCCTGCGAGATCAGCCTCTAGTCCCGCCCGTCAGAAGTCCGGCCATGGATGGCTGGACTTCCGCGCCGCTTCGCGGCGGCTTCGCGCGGGCGGCGCTAGCTTTGTTTCCTCGGGGCTCCGCCCCGAACCCCGGCGTCCGCTTCGCGGCCGCCCTAGTTTCACGCGTCAGGAATTCCTGGCGGGATTTCTGACGCGCGAAACGAGTGCCGCCCGCCAGAACCGCTGCTGGGTTCCTGCCGCCGCTGCTCAGCGGGACGCCCGCGGCGCTGGCACGCGCGCGTAGCTGAGCTCGTCTCGGGGGATCTTCAGGAAGGCTTGCGCGCGCGGTAGCACGCCTGGCAGAACACGTCGCGGCCCTCGACCGGCTTGAACGGAACCTCGCCCTCGGAGCCGCACGACTTGCAGGTGATCGAGAACGTCGGACGGGTGCGCGGCGCGCGGGGCTGCTGCGCCGCGGCGCGGGCGGGCGCTGCCGCGCGGCGCTCGCCGCCGAACGAGGGCGCGCGGTAGTTGCCGTCGTCGCGGACGGGCGCACCGCCGCGCGGGCGCTGCTGGTAGTGGCTCGGCACCGTCCAGGCGGGCGTCATCCCCGAGTACGCGTCCTGCATCGGGCTCCGGTACTCGTTCACGTCGCCCGTGTAGCGAGGCTTCCGAGGTTGCCCGCCGACGCGAGCAGCGCCGCGGTACCCCCCGGTGCTCCGGGCCGCTGCCGGGCGCTGGTGCTGTGCCGCGCGAGACGTCGACGCGCTCTCGTGCTCCCCTCGATTGTCCTTTCGTGCGCGGCGGCAGGTCCGGCACCGCTTCGGCGGGGCCGCGAGCTTCCGTTCGGCGTAGACGGCGGCTTCTGCAGCCGAGAATAGGAACGACGTGCCGCAGCTCGCGCAGACAATGTGCTCGTCTCGATGCTGTTCCATGATTCCTCTTTCGTCAGGCCGACGGGCCTCGCAGGCTCACGGGCTCGGGTGCTCGGGTGACTCGGGTGACTCGGGTGACTGGAGCGCCCGGGAGCTGCCCCCGCTGCGCCGGAGAAGCGCGTTTTACGCGGGGATCTAGATGATACTGGTGGGATCGCCCTCTTGATGGGGCACGGGAGTGCCTACGGTGACATGCTTGTCAGGGCGGTCAAGCGTGCCGCCTCCACGCTCCGCCGGGATCGATCGCGCGGCGTGGAGGCTTTGATTTCGAAGCTCCTCACGATACCATCCGCGCGCCTTTCACCGAAGAGCACAGCTCCTCACGTGACGAACAACGGGCAGCATCCGCCCACGCCGCGCCTCGCAACCAGTCGAAGCAATGAGCCATCCCTCCCTGCACCTCACCGCTCGTGACTTCGACGCGTACGCCGCCGAAAAGGCGACCTCGAAGGCCTACTCGCGCCCACGCCTCGAGGTGAAGCAGCGCGCGCTCGCCTGGGCGCGCGGCGTCGTCGCCCGGCTGGGCGAGCTCGGCATCTCCGTCGACGTCCACGGCTCGGACGAGCACCCCTCGATCCGCAACAAGCACCGGGCCGACTGCCAGTGGGTCTTCTTCTGGCGCGATCAGGCCGCGCGCGACGAGCTCGATCGCCTGCTCGATCGCGGCCGCTCGATCTCCGAAGCGATCGACGACCCGAGCCCCTACACGCGGCACGCGTTCCTCGCGCTGCGCATCTCGGAGGGCGAGGTGCAGGTGTGCTTCGCGGTCCACCCGGACGCGAAGGTCGATGTCGACAACCTCCGGGCCCGCGTCTCGGCGTCCGAGGAGGCGACGGGCGAGCCGGCCTCACCGCTCGCCGCCGAGCTCACGAGCGCGCTCCACGCGCTCCCGGAGCAGTTCTCGTTCGGCGCCGGCGGGGGCGAGCGCGTGGACTGCAGCGCGGCGACGCCCGACGCGATCGCGGAGATGCTCCGCCGCGCCGCGGACGGGCAGGTGCCGCTCTGGATCGGCTGGGCGGTCCCGCGGGACACTGCGGTCGAGCACGCCGACATCCTCGACGAGCAGCTCGAGGACGCGATCGTCGCGCTCGCCCCCATCTACCGGCTGGTCGCGTGGTCGCGCGAGAACGATCGCATCGCGCTCGATCGCAAGCTCGAGGGCATCGAGCAGGAGCGGGCGCGCGCCCACGCCGAGCTCGAGGCCGAGAACGAGCGGTGGCGCTCCGAGCAGGCCCGGGCGCGCGAGCGCTCGATGGAGCAGGCCCGGGCGCGCGGCGACGAGCGCGTGGAGGCCGCCCTCCCCGCCCGCCGGCCGACGCTCGCGACGCTGTTCAAGTCGACGAGCAGCGCCGGCGCCGGTCGCGGAGAGCCGCGCCCCTCGCCGAAGCACAGCGGAGAGGGCGGCGCTCCCGTCCGACGGACGCAGCACGCGGACGCGGAGCAGCAGCCGCGGGCCGAGGCGCCCCAGAGGCCGTTGGCCGAGCACGCGCCGCGCGCGCAGCGCGCTCCGACCGGCGAGCCGGACGCTGCGGCGAGGGTGACGCCGGAGCCCGCCAAGGCCGGTGTGATCGAGAAGGGCAGCCGGGTCCGCGTGCGACGAGGGCCGTTCGGCGACAAGATCGGCGTGGTGAGCGAGCTCGACGGTCGCGGAGGTGCACGCGTCCTGCTCGGCCTGCTCTCGACGAGGCTCGAGATCGACGACCTCGAGCTCGTCGTCGATGGAAGAGAGCGCCCCGCCCTGTCGACGTCGCACCGCAAGCCGCTCGCCCCGACGCCGCGCAAGGCGCGCTGAGCGTCGCCCGCGCGGCTCTCCTCGCAATGATCAAACGCCATCCTTCAACCTATCCCGTCGGTCTCGGCGCCCAGTTCCGCCACAAGCTCCCGCTTTACCTGGCCGGCGCGGCGCTGCTCGCGACGCAGCAGTTCCTCATGGCCAAGCGGGATTTCCTGGTCAAGGACGCCGTCGACGCGGCCGTGAACCTCCAGTCGACGGAGGCGTCGCGGGCGGCGCTCATCATGCTCGGGGTGAGCGTGGGCGCCGCCATCATGCGCGTGTTCTCGCGGGTCACCATCTTCACGGCGGGTCGAAACGTCGAGTACGAGCTCCGGGCGGTGCTGCTCGCGCGCCTGCACAAGCTCGGGCCGGCCTTCTTCCGCAAGATGCCGACCGGCGAGATCATGAGCCGGGCGACGAACGACCTCACGCAGGTGCGGTTGCTCCTCGGCTTCGGCCTGCTGAACGTCGTGGGCTCGCTCTTCGCCTTCGCGAGCGCGCTGTACGTGATGCTCCACATCTCGAAGAAGCTCACGCTGGCGGCGCTCGTGACGATGCCCGCGCTGATGCTCGTCACCCGGTCGTTCTCGACCAAGCTCTTCATCCGCACCCGAGACAACCAGGAGGCGATCGGCGCCATGAGCGATCGCGTCCTCGCGAGCCTCGCGGGCGTCAGGGTCGTCCGCTCGTTCGCGCTCGAGGCGTCCGAGATGGCCGCGTTCGCCAACACGAACCAGGGCTATCTCGAGAAGAGCCTCGCCCTGGCCAAGCTGCGCGGGTCCATGGGGCCGCTCATGGGCGCCATCAGCTCGGTCGGCGTGCTCATCGTCTTCTGGTACGGCGGGCAGCTCGTGCTGGACGGAGAGATGACGAGGGGCGACTTCGTCTCGTTCTGGCTGGCGCTGCTTCGCCTCACCTGGCCGGTGCTCGCCCTCGGCTTCGTCGCCGCGATCGTCCAGCGCGGTCGCGCCGGTTACGAGCGGCTCAAGGCCATCTTCGAAGCCATCCCCGAGGTCGTGAGCGGGCCGATGCCCGCCCCCGACGTCGTCCGCGGCGCCATCGCTGTCAAGGATCTGACGTTCTCCCACGGCGCCAGGAAGGTGGTCGACGGGGTGAGCTTCGAGATCGAGGCGGGCAAGTCGCTCGCCATCGTGGGTCGCACGGGCTCTGGCAAGAGCACCATCGCCACGCTGCTCGCCCGGCTCATGCCCACGCCGCGCGGCTCGGTGTTCCTGGACGGCGTCGACATCTGCGATCTGCCCCTGGAGACGGTGCGCGCCAGCATCGGCTACGCGCAGCAGGACGCCTTCCTCTTCTCGACCACCGTGGCCCGCAACATCGGCTACTCGCTCGACGATCCCGATTCGCCCGCCTCGTTCGAGGCGGTCCGCGCGGCTGCGGCCGAGGCCGAGGTGCTGGACGAGGTGCTCTCGCTGCCGGATAGCTTCGACACGGTGGTCGGGGAGCGGGGCGTCCAGCTCTCCGGCGGCCAACGCCAGCGCGTCGCGCTCGCGCGCGCGCTCGTGCGCGAGCCGACCGTCCTCGTCCTCGACGATCCGCTCTCCGCCGTCGACGCGAAGACCGAGCAGGCCATCCTCGCCGCGATCGAGCGGCAGGCCGCGCGGCGGACCGTCATCCTGATCACGCACCGGGTGGCGGCCGCGCGGCGGTGTGACGCGGTCGTCGTGCTCGAGCAGGGTAAGGTCCTCGAGCGCGGCACGCACGACGAGCTCGTGCGCGCGGGCGGGCTGTACGCGTCGTTCGCCGAGGAGCAGCAGCTCGAGGAAGACCTCGCGACCTTCGAGGCGCCGCCCTCGCAGCCGGTGGGGCTCTCGTGACGCAACCGGGACCTGGAGAGGGCGCGACGATGCGGGCGAAAACGAGCGGCGGCGCGGCCGCGGGAGAGCTGGGCGCGAGCCCACGGCGTCCGGCGCAGGCGGCGAACACGACCCGGGGGGCGAAGAGGGCGAGCCGCACCGAGGACGTGCTGAGCCGCTTTCACGAGGAGACGCAGCTCGGCGAGGCGTACGACGCGCGCATGCTGCTGCGGCTGTGGCCGTTCGTGCGCCCCCAGGGCAAACACCTCGCGCTCTCGCTGGGGCTGCTCATCGTGACGGCCTCGCTGGCGCTGCTGCGTCCGCTCATCATGCGCGACGCGCTCGACGCCTTCGACAGGCCCGGCGGGCTCGATCACCTCACGCGCGCCGGCATCCTGCTCACGGGCGTCATGCTCCTGGAGCAGTCGCTCGCGTTCCCGCAGCTCTACCTGATGCAGCTCGCCGGCGCGCGCGCGATGGCCGACCTGCGCGTGCGCGTCTTCGGCTTCTTGCACACCCGCCGCCTCGGGTTCTTCGATCGCACGCCGGTCGGCCGGCTCGTCACGCGCGTGACGAACGACGTGGACGCGATCGGCGAGATGTTCGCTTCCGGCGCGCTCAACGCGTTCGGCGATCTGCTCCGGCTCGCCGTCATCATCGTCGTGATGCTGTCGCTCGACTGGCGCATGTCGCTGCTCGCCTTCGCAGCGGTGCCCCCCGTCGCACTCGGCGTCAACTGGACGCGGCGGCGCATCCGCGACGCCTTCCGGGAGGTGCGGTCGAAGACGGCCAGGATGAACGCGTACCTCAACGAGCAGGTCTCCGGGATGGCGGTCGTGCAGGCCTACGCCAGGGAGGAGCGCTCGGCCGAGGAGTTCGACGAGATCAACGCGGCCTACCGCAGCGCCAACAATCGCTCCATCGTGCTCGACGCGACGCTCGACGCCGCCATCGAGATGGTCTCGAGCGTCTGTATCGCCGCGGTGCTCTGGTATGCCGGCGTGAAGAGCCTGAAGCAGCAGGTCTCGTTCGGGACCTTGTTCGCTTTCGTCGCGTACATCGACATGTTCTTCGTCCCGATCCGCGACCTCTCGGCTCGGTACACGCTGCTGCAGTCGGCGATGTCCGGCGCGGAGCGCATCTTCGAGCTGCTCGACAACAAGGACGAGGACGCGACGGCGACGGCGGCGGCGCCAGGCGGCGGCGACGCGGCGAGGGTCGCGGACGAGCGCGTCGCGTTCGAGCTCGACGGCGTCGTGTTCAGCTACAAGCCGGGCGTGCCCGTGCTGCGGCACGTCTCGATCGCGGCGAGGAGCGGCGAGAAGATCGCTCTGGTCGGCGCGACTGGCGCCGGCAAGAGCACCGTCGCGTCGCTGCTGCTCCGCCTCTACGACGTCGAGGAGGGCGCCGTGCGGGTCTTCGGCCGCGACGTCAGCGCGTACCCTCGCGACGAGCTGCGCCGCAAGTTCGCCGTCGTCCCTCAGGACGTGTTCCTGTTCCCCGGCACGGTGCTCACCAACATCGCGGCCGGCGACGCGATCCCGGATCGCGCGAAGGTGGTGAACGCGCTGAACCGCATCGGCGCCCTCGATCTGTTCGAGCGCCGAGAAGGCGGCCTCGACGGGCCGGTGCTCGAGCGCGGCAGCAACTTCAGCGCTGGCGAGCGCCAGCTGATCGCCTTCGCCCGCGCCCTCTATCGCGACCCGCCGATCCTCATCCTGGACGAGGCCACGGCGAACGTCGACAGCGACACCGAGGCGCGCCTCCAGCGCGCGCTCGAGGGCGCCATGGAGGGCCGCACCGCGATGATCATCGCGCACCGCCTCTCCACGATCCGCGCCGTCGACCGCATCGTCGTCTTCCACAAGGGCAGCGTCGTCGAGCAGGGCACGCACGAGGATCTGCTCGCCGCCGGCGGCGTGTACAGCAAGCTGTACCGGCTTCAGTTCGCCCGGCAGGCGACGGCGCACGCCTAGAGCGACAAACGGGTTGAAACCACGAGAAAAAGCAGGAATTTCACAGGGAGGCGGGGAGGCGGGGAGCGAGAGACGGCAAGAGGGAGAAATTCATTTTTTTTCTTCCTCCCCGCCTCCCCGCCTCCCTGTGAAAATTCTCCAGGTTTCAACGTGATCGGTGTTCTAGGCGTGGCCGCACGACGCGCGCGGTTAGCAGCCCCGGTTTGACGAGCGCCGCGAGCACCCGTGCCCGGCAGCTCGCTTCGTCAGCCGGGATCGTCGCCGTAGCACCGTGTACCGGCAGCGCCCCCGCCCGCACCGGCGGCCCCCGCCTCACCGCCGTCGGCCTCGTTCGCACCGCCGGCGGTTCCCGTTTCGCTGTCGCCGTTCGCGCCGTCCGCGCCTCCGGCGACCACCCGCAGCCAGTACTCGGAGCAGCTGCCGTTCATGAGGACCAGGTGCTGGTCGTCGACGCAGATCACCTCGGCCTGGTTGCCGGCGGCGTGCGCCAGCGTCCCGCCGCTCTTCGTGCCGTCGGGCTCGAAGGACAGGTCCACCTGCCACCAACGCGGCCGCGCGCCGAGGTGGTGCCTGAGCGCGTACCGCATGCCGCCCGGAAAGTAGAGGAGATTGCCGTCCGGCGCCGAGGTCTCGTAGACGCCGCCCTCAGGCATGGCCTCGGTGAACTCGACCGGCGGGTTCGTGCTCTCGGAACGGTCGCACCGCTCCGGACCACACCCTGCCGCGAGCGCGGCCGACGCCCCCACCGCACACGCGGCGGCCCACCTCGAGCACTGCGCAGCGCCCGCGCCCCGGCTCCGCATGGCTCAGCCGAGCCAGCGCGCGGCGTCGAGCGCGTGGTAGGTCAGGATGAAGTCCGCCCCGGCGCGCCGGATCGACGTGAGCAGCTCGAGCACCGCCCGCTTCTCGTCGATCATCCCGCGCTCCGCGGCCGCCTTGATCATCGCGTACTCGCCGCTGACGTTGTAGGCGCCGAGCGGGAGCGTCGTCGCCTTGCGCACGCGAGCGATGACGTCGAGGTACGCGAGCGCGGGCTTGACCATGAGCATGTCGGCCCCCTCCTCCTCATCGAGCGCCGCCTCGCGCAGGCCCTCGCGGGCGTTCCCGGGGTCCATCTGGTAGCCCGCCCTGTCGCCGAACTTGGGCGCGCAGTCGGCCGCCTCACGGAACGGACCGTAGAAGCCGGACGCATACTTCACGGCGTAGGAGAGGATCGCCGTCCCCGTGAGCGACTCGGCGTCGAGCGCGCGCCGGATCGCGGCGACGCGGCCGTCCATCATGTCGCTCGGCGCGACCACGTCCGCCCCCGCCTTGGCGTGGACCACCGCCGCCCGCGCGAGCACCTCCAGCGTCGCGTCGTTGTCGACGTCCACCGCGCCGGACGCGTCCTGCCGGAGCAGGCCGCAGTGGCCGTGGTCGGTATACTCATCGACGCACACGTCGGTCATCACGAGGAGCTCCGGCACCGCCTCCTTCATCGCCTTCACGGCGCGCGGGACGGGGCCGTCCGCGTCGTAGGCGCTCGTGCCGGACGCGTCCTTGGTGCGCGGGAGCCCGAACAGGATCGTCCCGCCGATGCCGAGCTCCTTGCAGAGCCGCGCCTGTGCGGCCGCGGCGCTCACGGGCAGCTGCGAGACGCCCGGCATCGTCCCTACCGGGCGAGGCGCGTCGAGCACCTCGTTGAAGAAGAGGGGGAGGATGAAATCCCCCGGGTTGAGGGACGTCTCCCGCACCAGGGCGCGGAGGGCGGGCGAGCGGCGGAGCCGGCGCGGTCTCTTCGTGGGGAACACGGCGGCAGAGCATAGCAGCCCTCCGCCTGCCGGGACCGCTCCGGTCGCGACGCGCGCGTTCCGCCGATCGCCGACGCCGGGCGAATCGGCTAGTGTTCGCCCGACCGACCGATCGGCTAGTGTTCGCCCGACCGACCGCATGAGACAGGCCCTTCACTTCCTCTCGTCCGGTCGCGCTCGCCCTGCCGCGCGGGACGCGCGCGCCTGGCGCCGGCCGTGCGCGCGGACATCGGTCACCGATGCGCCGCTCCAGGGCGCACGGCCGAGCGCGCCGCCGGCGTCGGACGCGGTGAGGTCCTCTGTTCAGACGATAGCGGGACCGTGTCGTCGTCGTCCCCCGCAAACTCGTCGTCCGGCTGCTCCATGGGCGTCGCCGAGGCGGCGACCGTGACCATTGCGATGTCAGACAGCGGGCACCAGACGGTCCACGCCTCATTGCGGACGAAGCTATCGAGCGGGACCATTCCGCATTCGATGCCCCGCGCGAGCTGGTCGAGATTGACCGGCCCGACCGATTGCTCCCCGTTGCTGACGTACCATCGGTCCGTAAAGCCGCGCTCTGGGCTCCGCAGCTCCTCGAACAGTTTCACAGATCTCATCGAATGGACTCCAGAAACCGCCGGACGTTGAGTCGAACGGGTGCGATTCTATACCCTTAACGCACCGAGTCAACATCACTACAGAATCGTTATGACAATCAACGTCTGCCATGAGTGAACGAGAAAACGACGGGAGTTTGACGGCGCCTCCCGGGCGTCACGATCCCTCCGACGAGGACCGGGCCGCGGTGGCTGCGCGGCCCGCGGCGGCGGCCAGGCCAGGCGTCGTGTACCTCGTCGGCGCCGGCCCGGGCGACCCGGGGCTCTTCACGCAGCGCGGCGCAGAGCTCCTGGCCACGGCGGATGTCGTGCTGCACGACGAGCTCGTGCACCCCGCGCTGCTGGACGGCGTGCGGGAGGGCGCCGAGGTGCGCTCGGTCGGCAAGCGCGGCGGCGACCGCGTCGTGAAGGACGCGAAGCAGGCGGAGATCGACGCGGAGCTCGTCGCGCTCGGGCTCGCGGGCCGCAGCGTCGTTCGGCTGAAGGGCGGCGACCCGTTCCTCTTCGGGCGCGGCTCGGAGGAGGCCGAGGCGCTCGCGCGGGCCGGGGTGCCGTTCGAGGTGGTGCCGGGCGTCTGCTCGCCGCTCGGCGCGACCGCCTACGCCGGCATCTCGCTGACCCACCGGAACATCGCCTCGAGCGTGATGATCGTCAGCGGCGTCACCCGCGCGGGCAAGGGGTTCGACTGGAGCGAGCTCGCCTCGGTCCGCGGGACCATCTGCGTCCTGATGGGCATGCAGGCCCTCGACGCGGTGGTCGCGGGGCTGACGGGGCCGGGGCGCCGCGACCCCGCCACGCCGGCGGCGGCGATCCAGTGGGGCACGCGGGCCGACCAGCGCGTGGTCACGAGCCGGCTCGACGAGCTGCCCCGGCGCGCGAGGGAAGAGGGGCTCCAGAGCCCCGCGGTCATCGTCGTCGGCGCCGTCACCCGCCTGCGCGAGGCGCTGCGCTGGTTCGACCGGAAGCCGCTGTTCGGCAAGCGGGTGCTGGTGACCCGGCCGCGTCACCAGGCGCGCTCGACGTCGAGGCTCATCCGCCTCCGCGGCGGCGAGGCGGTGGAGCTCGCGACCATCGAGATCCACCCGCCGCCAGACCCCGCGCGCGTCACCGAGGCTGTCCGCGGCCTCTCCGGCTACGACGCGGTCGTCTTCACGAGCGAGAACGGGGTGGCCTGCTTCTTCCGGGAGATGGAGCGGCTCGGCCTGGATGCGCGCGCCTTCGGCTCGGCGCGGCTTGCCGCGATCGGGGTCGGGACGGCCGCCGCGCTCGCCGCGCGCGGCGTCCGCGCCGACATCGTTCCAGGAGAGTTCCGCGGCGAGGAGCTCGCACAGGCGCTCCTCGCCGACCCCGCGCTCGCGGAGCGCCTTGCGGCGCGTCCACCGGTCCGCGTCCTCCTCCCGCGCGCGCTCGTCGCCCGCGAGGTGGTCCCCGAGCGCCTCCGCGCCGCGGGCTGCGAGGTCGACGTCGTGCCCGTCTACGAGACCCGCCCGGCGTCCACCGAGCGCCGTGAAGAGCTGCTCCGGGCGCTCTCGGCGGGAGCGATCGACGTCGTGCTGCTCACCTCGAGCAGCACGGTCGACAGCCTCTGCGACCTCCTCGGCGACGGCGCCGCAGCGCGGCTCGACCGTGTGCTCCTGGCGAGCATCGGACCGATCACGACCGCGACCGCCGAGAAACGGGGGCTCCGGATCGGCGTGACCGCCGAGGTGAGCACGACAGCAGGTCTCCTCGACGCGCTGGATAGGTATTTCGCTGCGCAGCAAGCTGCCCCTGCAAGCGCCGGTGAGTGAGGTGCTGGTCGCGCGATGTGCGGCCAGCGCCACGGCGCAAAAGATAAAGAGCGCCGCAGCGGACCTGGGGGGGGGAAGGTCTCCGCCGCGACGCTCGGGCTCCTGAAGAGCAGGAGACGTGCCTGCGCCTTCCTGTAGTTAATTCAAGTACTTAGAACATCTGTACCGGGGCCTCCTTGCGCTCCTGCGCGTCCACGACGACAGACCTGCAAGAGATTTCCTGACGCAGCACCACAGACGAGCACCTACAACAACGCTCCTCGGAACGGAGCAGGCGTACAGCGCCACAGCCGGACAGCCATGGTGAGCTGAGCTCCTCTAGGCGCTTTTCATCACTCGAATGTTGCGCGAACGACGAGAAACTTGTTGTTGAGCTCGATGGGAGTGAGCTTCTCGAAGAAGCGAGGATTGCCGAGCTCGTTCGAGAGCGAGCTGGTGCGCCCGTGCTCGGTGACGAAGTAGAAGGTCTTCACGCCCTTCTTCTTCTGCTCATTGATGTAGTCCTGGAACTTCTTTCCGCTCGACACGAAGGCCGCCAGCTTGTTGCCGGCATAGAAGTTCTCGCCCTTCCAGTTCAGCTGGTAGGCGACGAGCGGCCCCGGGGTTTGCTGGCTCGCGCGCATGTAGGCGAGCAAGGTCTCGCGCTGTCCCCAGTGCGGCGAGGTCCGCACGAAGTACACGTCGAGCCCCCACGCCGTGAACACGACGGCGAGCGAGAGGAGCGCGTAGAGGACGAGACGGCGCCAGCGCGCGACCATCAGCAGGGCGCACAGGACGGCCGCGGCGGCGGTGAACGCCCAGAGCGTCGCGGAGAAGTCGAGCGACTGCGGCCAGGGACGCTTGTAGTTGTACGTGAACAGGTGCAGCAGCCTGGCCTGGCTCGGCTGCCCCTCGCGGGCCATCGCGAGGTCGCGCCCGACGAAGAAGACCAGGACCGCAGCGCCGATCGCGATCGCGCCGAGCATCGCGCGCTCGTAGAGGACCACCGCGCTCGAGCGCGCGGGCAGCGTCGGCGAGGAGGCGCCGCTCCCGCCGCGCGCGAGCCCTCGCGCGCCGCCCCCGAGGCGCAGCATGTCGTCGAGCAGGATCCCTGTGAGGACCGCCGCCGGCGGGACGGCCGGCAGGATGTAGTGGTGGAACTTCGTCAGCATCAGCGAGAAGAGCGCGAAGCCGAAGATGAACCACATCGCCAGGAACACCGAGGCGTCGCTCTGGCGGACGTCGGCCGAGCCGGCCTCCCCTGACGCTCCCCCCTCCCCCGGGGTTCCCCCCTCGCGGCGCCGGAGCCACCACACGAGCGAGGCGGGCACGAGCCCCGTCCACGGGAACATCGCGTAGCCGAGCTGCCACACGTAGTAGCGGAAGCTCACGTCGTCGCCCTCGTTGGTGTCGTGGACGTGGGTGAAGGCGCGCTTGAACATGTCGTGGAACAGGAGCCTGTCCGTGAAGGGCTGGCCGTGCCGCGCGTACATCGCGACGAACCAGGGCAGCGCGACGCATGCGAGGACGAGCAGCCCGACCGGGATCTCCATCTTGAGCAGGTCGCGGTACCGGCGGGAGACGACGACGTAGCCGAGCGCGCAGAGCACCGGGAGACCGAAGCCTGCCGGCCCCTTGGCCATGGTGGACAGGGCGGCGAAGAACCACGCCGCGAGGAAGAGGAGCCGCTGGACGCGCCGCTCGCCCCAGCTGGCGTAGAGGACGATGCCGAGCGTCTGCGCCCAGATGAGCGCCTGGAGCACGGGCTGCAGCCCGGGGAGCACGGGCAGCACCGACCGGCAGGCCTCGTTGCCGGGCAGCCCGCAGTTGCCCGGAGAGCCCGAGCTGAAGACGTCGCCGTGCAGGCGCATGCTGAAGGGCGCCGGGTGGATCTCGACGTGGCGCGAGAGCAGGTAGAGGATCTGCGGCAGGGCGCAGGCGATGATCGCCCCGAGCACGAGGTGATAGACGGAGAGGCCCACCTTGAGCGCGCCGAGGTCGACCTCGTAGACGCGCGCCTCTCGCGCCTCATCGGTGTGGATGCCGAGCAGGAGGAGCGCCATCGCGGCGGCCATCGTCGCGACGAACGGCATGTCCGTCATGGTCTGGTGCGAGACCAGAAACCACTGCGGCATCGTGGCGAGGACGACCCCCGCGAGCAGCCCCGCGCGGCGGCTGAAGATCTGCGAGATGGCCTTGTAGAGAAGGTAAACAGCGATGAGCGTCAGCGCGAAGATGGGCAGCCTGACCGCCCACTCGGGCCACGGCGTGCGCCCCTCGGCGACCGCCGAGAGCATCTCCCCCGACCGGTAGCGGACGCCGAAGGCCGCCATGGCGAGCGCCTGCATCCAGAAATCGAGCACCGGCTTCGACCAGAACCAGCCGTCCTGCGCCCACCAGAGGGAGATCCAGTCGTTCCTCGCCAGGATCTCGCGCGCGACCTCGCCGTAGTGCGTCTCCCACGGATCGGTGAGCGAGTGGCTCCCGAGCATGGGCAGGTAGAGCAGCGTGACGAGGGCGACGAGCCAGAAGCCATGCCGCCGGAGCAGGGGGCGCGGGGCGCCCGCCTCGTCGACGCGGCCGGGGCCGAGGCGCTCGCCGACCCGGAACGCGCCGGCCACCGCCGTGAGGAACGCGGCCGGGATCGCGACGGCAGGGATCGCCAGCGAGAGCAGCGCGGGCGCGCCGTCGCGTGACGCGGAGATCGGCGAGAAGTAGCCCGCCACGCTGAGCGTGATGAGGACGAAGAACGCGACGAGCCCGCCGCCAAGCAGCGCGAGCGGACCGAGCAGGTCGCGGATGCCGACGCGCGCGGCGACGCGCTCGGGCGGGTCGTCGAACGTGCCGAGCAGATAGAGCAGTCCGAGCGTCGCGGCGGCGACCCCGAGCGCGCCAAGCGGGACGCCCCAGCGAAATTGAGGCGCGAGCGCCATCACGACGAACGCGACGAGGGAGCCTGCGGCGAGCACGGCAGCGCCGCGCCAGCGGAGCGGGTTGCCCTGCGGAACGAGGCGCGGCTCATCGCCGTCGGGCTCGGGCTCGGCCTCGGCCTCGTCCGCGTGGGGTGCGCCGTCGCTCTCTGTCGCCTCGTCCTCCGGAGAAGGGGCGCGTGGCTCGGCGGCGCCGGAGCTCGCCATGTCACCCGCAGCCGTCACGTCACCAGCGGCCGCCTCGTCACCGGCAGCCGCCTCGTCACCAGCGGCCGCCTCGTCACCGGCAGCCGCCTCGTCACCGGCAGCCGCCTCGTCACCGGCAGCCGCCTCGTCACCGGCGGCCGCCTCACCGCCCACAGCCGCCTCGTCGCGGGCGTCCGCGGGCGCGCCGCTGCTCTTATCGTGCGTGTCGTTCATGGCTGCGCCGGACGCGGAACGTGGCGGGGCCCTGGCGTAGCAACTCTACGTCGCCGGGCAAAGCAGCGGTCGCATGCTCTCACGCAGCGACGAACCTGCCGCGCGCTGTGCGAGCGAAGCCGAGCCCCGGGCAAGCCTTCCTGCGCGGCTGGCGCGAGCCCGCCCCGTGAGCGGCGGCGTCGCGAGCGACGCCCCGTTCGCGCGTCTCGCCAGGATCGCCGGCAAGGGGCCCGTCGACGACGCCCGCGGCCGCGCGGCGGCCGTGGTGCGTGGCCGTGACTACTTCGTCAAGCGCGCGAGCTCTTCCTTGATGAGCGTCTCGGCGAGGACCGGCACGACCTCCCAGACGACGCGCTCCACGACGTCGCGGGACAGCGCCATCACCGCCTCCACCTGCTCGCTCGTGAGGCCGAGGCCCTCGAGCTTGCTCGCCATCTGGCCGTTGACCTGCGCGGAGGCGGCGGCGACCGCCGCAGACCCCGTCGCCGTCTTCGGCACGCCGGACACCGGCGTCGGCGAGAAGGCCATCGTCGTCTGCGGCAGACCCGACGACGCGCCGCTCGGCGCCGTCTTGACCGAGGCCTGGGCCGGCGCAGCGCTGGTAGCCGGCGCGTTGGGCGTGTAGATGAGCGTCTTCGCGCGCTGGAGCGGGCTCGTCGCCGCTGCAGCGGCGGGCTGCGCCGCGGCCGCTGCCGCAGGCTGCGCTGCCGCAGCAGGCTGCGCCGCGGCGGCGGGAGCACGCGCGGGCGCGGGCGTCGCCGCAGCAGGGGCCGCAGCCGCGGCCGGTCTCGCCTCGCCGCGCGACGCCAGCAGCTTCTTGACCTTGTCGATCATCTGCTGCGTGTCGAACGGCTTGTCCATGTGGTCGTCCGCTTGCGCGCTCGAGCCCTTCGCAGGGTCGAACGGGTTCTGCTTGGACGACAGGATCAGGACGGGCGTCGCCGGTGATGCCTGCTTGATCGCCTTGCACAGCTCGTAGCCGTTCTTCGGCTCGAGCGTGACGTCGGCGATCACCAGGTCGGGTTTATCGCTCTTGAGCTTCTGCAGCGCAGCGTCGGCGCTGCTCGCCGTCACGACGCGGAAATCCTGACCCGCAAAGGTGATTTCGAGCACTTTGCGCATGGTCACGCTGTCGTCTACGGCGAGAAGGGTGCTGGCCACGAACGGGTCTCCTCTCAGATGGCGAGAAAGCGATGACGGCTCTGGATATCTTCGGCTCCGGTCGCGCGATGTGTCAACATTCGCGGTGTAATTCGCCCCCGCGAGCCCCGCGGATGCGCGTTTTTCGCGCCGGTAGAGCCCGGCCCGACGCTGGTCGGGCCGAGCAAGGCGCCCCGTGAGCTCTCATGCGCCCGCTCCGCCCCGCCGCTCCCCCGCCCCAGGACGACGCTGAACCGACCGGCGTCGACCCGATCGCTCCGGTACGACCTCCGCAGGATGGCCACTGGATAGTTCCGGCAGAGCTGGATCGGCGGCCGCTCGATGGCGCGATCCGGGCGCTCGCCTCGGTCTCGTGGTCCGACGCGCGCCGGCTGATCGAGACCGGCAAGGTGCTGGTCGGGAGCGCGGTGGCGACGAGCGCCCGGCGCCGGGTGCTCAGCGGCGAGCGGGTCGAGATCCGCCTGCGCGCACCGCGGCCCGAGACCGTGCGGCGGCGCAAGCTCGAGGGCGAGCTCGTGGTCTACGCGGACGCGAGCGTCGTCGTGGTGAACAAGCCGGCGGGGGTGAGCACCATCCCGTACGGCGACGAGGACCCGGCGGAGCAGGCCGCGACGCTCGACGCGCTGGTGCGGGAGGTGCTGGCCCGGCGCGACCGCCTGCGCGGGCGGGCGCCGCTCGGCGTCGTGCAGCGCCTCGACAAGGGGACGAGCGGGCTGCTCGTGTTCGCGCGGACGCTCGCCGCGAAGAAGCACCTCGCGCAGCAGCTCCGCGTGCGCTCGATGCACCGGCAGTACCTCGCGCTCGCGCACGGCGCGGTCCCGCGCGGCACCCACCGCAGCTACCTCGTCGAGGACCGGGGCGACGGGCTGCGCGGCTCGGCGAGGGAGGGGCGGCGCGAGGGGCAGCTCGCGGTGACGCACGTCGAGCCGGTCGAGACGCTTCGAGGGCCGCAGGGCGAGCCCGGGGCCACAGGCGTGACGCTGGTCGCCTGCCGCCTCGAGACCGGCCGCACGCACCAGATCCGCATCCACCTCGCGGAGTCCGGGCACCCGCTCGTCGGCGAGACGGTCTACGTGCGCGACTACCGCGGGGCGAAGATCCCGGCCCCGCGGCTGATGCTCCACGCGGCCGAGCTCGGCTTCAACCACCCCGCCGACGACCGGCCGATGCGGTTCCAGGCGCCGCCGCCCCCCGACTTCGACGAGGTGCTCGAGCGGCTCCGCGAGGCGCGGCGGAAGGGCGCTACTTGACCTTGCCGCGGGCCTCGCTCATCGCCGCGGCGGTGGCGTCGACGAGCGGCATCACCTTCGCGTAATCCATCCGCGTCGGGCCGAGCACGCCCACGGTCCCGGCGACGCGCCCGTTCTCCATGTACGGCGCGGCGACCAGGCTGAGCTGGCCTCCGCCCAGATCGCCCGCCTCGCTGCCGACGAAGACGGTGACCTCGCCCGCGCCGGCGGCGAGGGTGCGGTCGAGCAGATCGACGAGCTCCTCGCGCTCCTCGAGCGCCTTCATCAGCTTCCTGAGCCGGTCGACGTCGGCGTACTCCGGCAGGTCGATCAGGCGGTTCTGCCCCTCGATGACGACCTCGCTCCGCCGCGTCACGTCGGCCGTCGCCTTGCTGCCGAGCTCGAAGGCGCGGCGCCTCAGCGCGTCGATCTGCAGGCGCTCGTCCGCGAGGCGGCGGGCAAAGAGGTCCCGGATCTCGCCCAGCGTGCGCCCCTCGATCACGTCGGCGAGCAGGTTGTGGATCCGGGTGAGCTCCCCCTCGTTGATCGACTCGTCGATCGAGATGAAGCGGTTCTCGACCGAACCGTCGGCGAAGACGAGCACGGCGAGCAGCTGCCCCGGCTTCGTCGGGATGAAGCGCAGCTGGGCGAGCGCGCGGATCTCCGCCCGCGGCGCCGCGACGACCGCCGCGGCGCCCGACAGCTCCGAGAGGTAACGCCCCGTCTCGCGGAGCGGGTCGCTCGCCACCGTGTAGATCTCGGTGAACCGGGCGCTGAGCTCCGCCTGCTGCTCGGGGGAGAGCGACCGGAGCTCGACGAGCGCGTCGATGAACAGCCGGAGCGCGCGATCGGTCGGGATCCGCCCCGCGGAGGTGTGCGGCTGGTGGAGGTAGCCGGCCTCCTCGAGGTCAGCGAGCACGTTGCGGATCGAGGCAGCCGAGAGATCGAGGCCGTACTTCCGCGCGAGCGTCCTGCTGCCTACGGGGTCGCCCGTCGCGATGAACTCGGTGACCGCGGCGAAAAGGATCTTTCGAGCGCGATTGGAAAGATCTCCCATGTCAGCTGCGTGCGGCGCGTGAGCGCGCCGCGGTGGCTACCTGGCCCAGGGACTGCCCGGACCGGGAAGCCATGCGGACCGGGCCTTCGCTCCCATACGTCAAGAAGCGCGAGCGGGCGCCGGGCCCACGGATGCGCATGCCGCCTATTTTGAGGCGATCGCGCGGCCCGGTCAAATGGCGCGCTAGGATGGGCGCGTCCGCCGCGCCGGAGGCCGCGGTTCCGCGGTCCTCTCGCTGCCGTGATCCCCGCAGCTTTCCTCGGATTCCCCCGGATTCCCCCGGATTCCCCGGGTGAGCCGGGGACCCGGCGCACGGCGACGCCCGCCCCGCAACGATGCCGCCCGCACGCCACGCCGCCACCGCCTGCGCGCTCGCCCTCGCGCTCGGCCCGCTCGCGACCGCGCCGAGCGCGCAGGGCAAGCCGAAGGTGAAGTTCCATCAGGACTGGGCCAGGCACCCGTCGGCGCGCTACGCGGCCCTGAGCGCGGAGCGGTGCCGGGAGGCGCTCGTGCGGCAAAAGATCGCGTTCGAGCCGGTGCGGCGCGCGCCGGGCGTGCTCGCGCCGGTGCGGCTGATGCAAGGGGTCGGCGGGGTCCTCTACCGGACGGCGGAGCCGGCCCACCGGCGCGCCGACAACCCGAACGACGTCTTCGATTGCCGCCTCGCGCTCGCGCTCTCGGACTTCAGCCGGATCCTGCGCGTGCACGACATCGGCGAGGTGCTGATGTTCTCGGCGTGGCGGCCCCCTTCGCCGATGTGGCCCGAGGGCAAGCTCGCGACGAGGCACCCCGGCGGGCTCGCCATCGACATCTACAGGTTCGTGAAGAAGCGCGTCGGCGACGGGTTCGCCGAGGAGTGGCTCGACGTCGAGCGCGACTTCGTCGGCAAGCGCGGCGCGCCGGTGTGCGGCGAGGGCGCCGGGAAGCCCGCGAGCCGCGGCGCGCCGCGCAGGGTAGCGAGCAGCCCTCCGGCGGACGCGGCAGCGCGAGAGCTGCGCTCCATCGTGTGCGAGGCCGCGGATCAGCACATCTTCACGTCGATCCTCACGCCCAATTACGACCGCGCGCACAGAAATCACCTGCATCTCGAGGTGACCCCCGACGTCCAATGGCAGCTCGTGCGCTGATCCGGGGAGGGCAGGCCTCCCGGGCGCAAACCCGCTCTCGCTCCGAGGTCGACCCGCTATGTTAGCCCGCGTGCCCGCACGAAGACCCCCGCCCCCCCGCGCCTCTGCCGCGTCCGCCGCGCTGGCGCTCGCCGCCATCGTGCTGTCGTTCACGTTCGTCGGCTGCCCCTGCATCAGCGGTCCCGTGAACGCGAGCCCAGGCCTCCGCTGGTTTCTGTTCTCGAACTTCGGCGCCAGCAAGATCTGCCCCGAGATGCTGAAGAGCGGGGTCTCGCTGCGCCTGCAGGACAGATCGTCGTCCATCGGGCGGTTCTTCCCGATGCAGTGCTCGTACGATGTCAACGACGCGGCCCAGACGGTCACCGTGCACATCGCCGGCACGGGGTACGGCTACATGCAGCCGGCGAAGCGGGTGGGCTTCTCGCTCACGACGTCGGTCGAGTACCGGCCCGACTTCCAGATCGCGGGCGATGACGTCTACGTGTGGGGGCGGCTGAACCGGATCGTGCAGGGCCCGAGCTTCCAGCTCGGCTACGTCGAGAACCCCGTCATCGACGTGATGGCGAACGTGCCGCCGTTCGGGGGGCTCGCCAACCTGCTCGGCAACCAGATCGTCGCCGGCGAGATGACCCGCGGGTTCACCGTGCTTTACAACGAGGAGACCGGGAAGGACTTCACCCTCGGGATCCTCATGCCGCCCCAGCGGCCGCACCACCCGTTCGAGGCGGAGGACGACGAGCGGTATACGTTCGCGAACGAGGTCATCGAGGTGCAAGCGCACCAGCGGGACTACCTCGGGCCGTTCGAGGTCGCCGACGCGGACCAGGCGCTCTACCTGAAGCTGAGCGTGCAGGGCGCGCCCGTGGACATCATGATCGTCGACAAGCTGACGGGCGACGCATGGCGCGAGGCCTACCAGACCGGCAAGCCGCTCGGCCCCCCACCCGGCCCGGTGCAGGCCGGCGGCCCTCTCCAGCCCGGGATCATCGAGACGCGCCGCTATGCGCTGCGCCCGGGCCTCTACTACGTCGTCATCGACAACACCGCCGCGGCCGGGCTCGTCTCGCCTCCCGTCACGCTGCTCAGCCCCCTCGGAGGGTCGGCCGCGCAGGTGAGCTACATGGCGCAGGTCGGCGAGTGATGCCGGCGCGAGGGTGACCGCGTGAACGCAGAGACGGGCAGGTCGCGCCGAGCGAGCGTGGTCGCCGGCCTTGACGCGGTTCGCCGCGAACGGGATAAACTCATCATGGCCGTCATCGCGAGAGAGGGGGACAGCGTGACCCACGTCGACAAAGTTGCCCTCGACCGGCTGCGCGCCCGCCTTCAGGCGTACATGGCCAAGAAGGGGCTGAGATCGACGGCGCAGCGCCGGCTGATCGTCGACACGTTCTTCTCGGGCGCCCCGCACATGACGATCGAGGACCTGCTCGCGGAGGTGCGCGCGCGCGACCGGGGCATCGGGTACGCGACGGTGTACCGGACGCTCAAGCTGCTCGCGGAGTGCGGCGTGGCCTCCGAGCGCCGGTTCGGAGATGGCCTCAGCCGCTACGAGCTGGCCGACGACGCCAGCACGCACCACGACCACCTGATCTGCGTTAGCTGCGGGAAGATCATCGAGTTCGAGGAGCCGCGGATCGAGGCGCTCCAGGACGAGATCGCCGCGAAGTACGGCTTCGAGGTGACCTGGCACAAGCACGAGATGTACGGCGTCTGCCTGGAGTGCCGCGACGGCGACGCCAAGGAAGACGCGGTCTCCGACGTCTCGTAGCCGCCTCCAGCGGAGGGCGAGGTGCTCGACGCCGGACGCGCGCGGCGTGGACTTGGGTGGCGCGGCGCTCAGCTCTTCGCGTCGAGCGCGCGGGCGTGGACGACGGCCATGACGCCGCCGAGCAGCGCGGCGATGGGGGCGTAGGCCGGCGGGAGCACGAACGCGGAGATGACCGCGGCGCCGACGAGCGCCGGGGCGACGCTCAGCGCGAGCCCGACGCGCGCCTCGAGGCGCGTGCGGTGCGCCAGCGCGAGGGAGAGCGCGGCGTCGCGGACGTCGTCCGAGGCGAGCACCACCGAGAAGTCGGCAGGCGCGGAGCCGGCGGCGCCGAGGGCCACCGAGACGTCCGCGGCGCCGAGCGCGGCGTCGTCGACGCCCCCATGGCCGAGGACGGCGACGCTCGTGCCCGCGTCGATCAGGCGGCGCACCTCGGCGCCGCGATCTGCGGGAAGGATCTCGGGGCGGATGTGATCGATGTCGAGCGACCGGCCGATGGCCTCGCACGTCTCGCGCGCGTCGCCCGACATCAGCACGGGCTCGATCTGGGCGTCGAGCAGGTGCTGGATGGCGGCCCGCGCCCCGGGACGGAGCCCGTCCTGCAGGCCGATGAGCCCGACCAGACGGGCGCCCACCGCGACGAGCACCACCGTGCGGCCCAGCGCCTCGAGCTCGGCGACGCGGCTCTCGGCCGCGGCGATCGAGATCCGCTGCTCGAGCATGAGCGCGCGGTTGCCGACGCAGAGCTCCTCGCCGGACGAGGTGACGGCCGTCACGCCGAGGCCGGGGTGGAAGTTCGGGTTGCGCACGCCGTCGGGCCGCAAGCCGCGGACGCGGGCGGCGCGGACGATCGCCGTCGCGACGGGGTGCTCCTCGGTGCGCTCCGCCCCGGCCGCGAGCGCGAGCACGTCGCTCGGCGTGAGCTTCTGGCCGGTCGCCTCCAGCTCCGCGAGCTCGGGCTCGCCGAGCAGCAGCGTGCCGCGGGCGCAGAACACGGCGACCGAGACCCGACCAGCGCGATCCCATGCGTCGGCGCTCTTGTAGACGATGCCCCGGCGCAGCCCGAGCAGGATGCCCCGCGCGACGTGGACCGAGGCGATCGAGGCCGTGATCGCCGTGGACAGCGCGGCGAGCACGGACGCCGCTGTCATCGCGACCTCGACCGGCGCGCGCCCGGCGACGAAGGCGGAGAGCGCGCCGATCGCCGCGGCGCCGATGGCCCAGCGCTCGGTCAGGGCGCGGGAGGCCTGCGCGATGGGCGCGAGCGCGTCCGCGCGCCGGCGGGCGTCGAGCAGCACGCGCGCGACCGCGCGATCGCCGCCGGAGAAGGTGCAGGCGCCGACGAGGCGGCCCCGGACCACGGTGGCCCCTGCGACGACCGGGTCGCCGTCGCGGCGGCGGGCCGGCGTGGTGGCGCCGATCCAGGGGAGCACCTCGACGTCGCCCCCCGTGACCACGAGATCGACCGGGACGACCTCCCCTGCGTCGACCTGGACGCTCTCGCCCGGCCGCAGCTCGTAGAGCTCGTCCCCGGCGCCCTCGGCGGAGCCGTCGTCGCCGCGAGGAAGGACGCGGTCGGCGGGCGCGGGGCCCTGCGCCCACGCTCCCGGCGGCCGGCGCGCCGGCGTGGAGAGCACGGACGCGATCCAGGCCCGCTCCGCGAACACGCGATGGCGCGCGCTCTCGATGAGCCAGGCGCTGATGGCGCTGGCGGTGGCGATCACGCCCGCGAGCGACGCCGCCTCGGCCGCGAGAGCGCGATCCTGGCCGAACAGGGCCCAGACGGCGGCCACGAGCCCTCCCAGGGCGGGGGCGAGCATCGGCGCCGGGTGCGGATCGGTGGCGTCGCGCGCGGTAGTGGCGGCGCGGCCGAGGAGCATCCCCGCGCTCACCGTGGCGAGCACGATGCGCGCGCCGATGACGAGCTTCGCGTCCCCCGCGAGGGTGAGCGCGACGGCGAGCGTCCCCGCGATGATCGCGAGCACGAGCAGGAGCGCGCCGATGTCCCGCGCCTCGGCCGCCTCGTAGCGCTGCGGCTCCTCGCTCAGGATGGTGTTCCCGATCGGCTCGAGCAGCGCGCGGTCGTCGTCGAGGACCGGCAGATCCGGGAGCCGTTCGTCGAGCGGCACGGGCGGGAACGCGTCGACGATCGGCGCGTCGAGATCGGCGAAGCGCGGGGCGCCCTCGTCGGCGCCCGCCCGCGCGGGCTCGGCGCGCGGCGCGGTGGCGTAGGGCCCGGCCGCGGGCGGCGCGCCCGGCGAGAGCCCCCGGGCGGGCGCGCCGACGAAGGGCGCGCCCGATCCCGCGAGGCCGGCGGGCCGGACGTCGCCCGGCGCAGGCGGCGCCTCGCCGAGGAAGGCGTGGCGGCACCGGGCGTTGCAGAAGTAGTGGAAGCGCTGGTCGAAGATCGCGACGTGCCCCGCGCGGAGCGGATCGATCAGCTTGCTGCAGCCCGAGCACGGGAGGGGTGCGACGGCGGGCCCGGCTGCGCGCGAGGCGACCACCTCAACCTGCAGCCGGCATCTCGGCGAGCGCGGCCTCGACCTCGGCCAGGGCCTCGTCGATCTGGGCCTCGCTCACGATCAGGGGCGGCGTGAACCGGAGCACGTTGCTGCCCGCGACCGTGAGCAGCACGCCCCGGTCGCGCGCGCGGCTGAGCGCGGCGCGCGTGTCGACGCCCGGCGCGAGGACGAGCCCGCGGAGCAGGCCGCGCCCGCGCTCGCCGGCGCACACGTTCGGCAGCCGCGCTGCGATCGCGGCGAGGCCGCGGCCGAGCTGCTCGCCGCGCTTCAGGGCGGCCTCGCAGAGCTTCTCTTCCTCGATCACCGCGAGCACCGTGCGCGCCGTGGCCGAGGCGAGCGCGTTGCCGCCGTACGTCGAGCCGTGCGAGCCCGGGGGCAGCGCGCTGTTGAGCCGCTCCCGCAGCACCAGCGCGCCGATCGGGAACCCGCCGCCGAGCCCCTTCGCGAGCGCCGCCGCGTCGCCCTGGACGCCGTCGTACATCGCGCCGAGCCAGTGCCCCGTGCGCCCGATGCCGGTCTGCACCTCGTCGAGGAGCAGCAGCGCGCCGTGCTCATCCGCGATGCGCCGCAGCTCCGCGAGGAACCCGGGCGGGGCCGGCAGGACACCGCCCTCCCCCTGCACCGGCTCCACCAGGATCCCCGCGACGTCCGGGCCCATGGCGGCGCGCACCGCGGCCGCGTCTCCATAGGGCACGTGGGTGACGCCCTCGAGCGAGGGGCCGAAGCCCTCGCGGTACTTCGGCGTCCCGGTCAGGGCGACCGCGCCGAGGGTGCGGCCGTGGAACGCGTTCTCGAACGCGATGATCCGGTAGCGCTCGGTCTCGCCGCGGTTGAAGAAGTGGCGGCGCGCGAGCTTGAGCATCGCCTCGTTCGCCTCCGCGCCCGAGTTGCAGAAGAAGGCGCGGTCGAAGCCGGTCTTCTCGCAGAGCTCCTCGGCGAGGCGGAGGTTCTCGGCGTTGAAGAAGTAGTTGGAAGTGTGCATGAGGCGGCCCGCCTGCTCGGCGATCGTCGCCACGAGCCGCGGGTGAGCATGGCCGAGCGACGCCACCGCCACCCCGGCGTACATATCGAGGTACCGGCGCCCCTCTGTGTCGAAGAGCTCGCACCCCTTGCCGCGGTCGAGGACGAACGGGGGCTGGCGGTAGTTGCCGAGGAGGTGCTTCTGCGCCGCGAGGAGCGGCGAGCTGGAGGGCGTCGAGGAGTTCGCCGGAGGGGGTTCGCCGGCGGGGCTGGTGGCGATGCTCATGGGGCCCGATCTAACGCCGGGCAGGGGGTCGGAGCAAACGGTCGATGCACGGCCGGCCCAGGATCGTGGAGACCCGGGCAAAACGCGCGTCCGGAGCGCCCGCGGCGGGGTTGTCCGCGGCCGCTCCCGTAAGGCGCCGGCGTCCGGGCGCGCCGGCGCTCGCCGCCGTCAGGGCGCGCCGGCTCGACGCCGTCAGGGCGCGCCGGCTCGCCACCGGTCCGAGCGCGCCGGCGCTCGCCGCCGGGCCGGCGCTGGGCCTGGCGATTGCCACCGGATCGCGGCTGGTTATAGTGCCGCCGTCCTATGAGCGATTCGGAACAAAATGGGTCGAACCAGAACACCGGGGAGCCGGCGGAGGCGCAGGCGGAGCGCGCAGAGCCCGCGGAGCAGCGAGCCGCCACCCCCGAAGACAAGATCGGCGAGGCGCAGGCCGAGGCCGCTCGGGTGCGCGAGCAGCTGCTGCGCACCGCCGCCGATTTCGACAATTTCCGTAAGCGCTCCCGGCGCGAGGTCGAAGAGGCGCAGCGCCGCGGCCGCGAGGCGATCCTGAAGGATCTGCTCCCGGTGTTCGACAACCTCGAGCGCGCCGCCAGCCACGCCGAGAGCGCGCCCGACGCGAAGTCGGTCGCCGAGGGCGTGCGGATCGTGGCGAAGCAGTTCGTCGATACGCTCGAGCGCATGGGCATCAAGCGCATCGCCGCGGTCGGAAAACCCTTCGATCCCAGCGTGCACGAGGCCATCCAGCAGCTCGAGTCGACCGAGCACCCGGCCGGCGTCGTGATCGCGGAGGTCCAGCCGGGGTACATGCTGGGCGACTACCTGATCCGCGCGGCGATGGTCGTCGTCTCGAAGGGCTCGCCCGGCGAGTCGTCGACGCCCGCAGCGAACTGAGCCTCGGCGCGGCGCGCGCCGGCTCCCCCGGCGCACACCTCCTGCCTCGTGCGCATCATGGCGGTGGTCCTCTCCAGGATCTGCTGTGCCCCGCCACTTCACCGCACGATCTCCCCAAATATCGCGGACGCCAAGGTCGTCTCCCCACCCAGCGAGCAGCGAGGCCTGTAGTATCTTTCGCGGCATATGGGGAAGGTGATCGGCATCGATCTCGGGACGACGAACTCGTGCGTGGCTGTCGTCGAGGCGGCGGGGGTCGCCTCGGCGAACGATGTGCGGGTCATCCCGAACGCCGAGGGCGCGCGCACGACCCCCTCGGTGGTCGGCTTCCCCGCGAGCGGCGAGCGCCTGGTCGGACAGGTCGCGCGGCGCCAGGCGGTCACGAACCCGCAGAACACCATCTCTGCGGTGAAGCGCCTGATGGGCCGCAAATTCAGCGCGCCCGAGGTCAGCAAGCAGATCTCGCTCGCCCCCTACAAGATCGTCGAGGCGCCGAACAGCGACGCGTGGGTCGAGGTCAAGGGGCGCAGCTACTCGCCCCCCGAGATCTCCGCGATGATCCTCGGCCAGATGAAGCAGGTCGCCGAGCGGTTCCTCGGCGAGCCGGTGACGGAGGCGGTGGTCACCGTCCCGGCCTACTTCGACGACGCGCAGCGACAGGCCACGAAGGACGCCGGGCGGATCGCCGGGCTCGAGGTGCGCCGGATCATCAACGAGCCGACCGCCGCGGCGCTCGCCTACGGCCTCGACAAGGTCAAGGCCGAGACGATCGCGGTCTACGATCTCGGCGGAGGGACGTTCGACATCTCGATCCTCGAGATCGCGAACGGGGTCTTCAGCGTCAAGGCAACCGGCGGCGACACCCACCTCGGCGGGGAGGACTTCGACCAGCGGCTCATCGATCTGCTCGCCGACGAGTTCGAGGGCAAGAACCGCATCGATCTGCGCCGGGATCGCATGGCGCTCCAGCGGCTCAAGGAGGCGGCGGAGAAGGCGAAGCACGAGCTCTCGTCGTCGCTCGAGACCGAGATCAACATCCCGTTCATCGCCGTCGGCCCGGGCGGCGGGCCGCTCCACCTCGAGCGCACGATGCGGCGCAACGAGCTCGAGATGCTCTGCGAGAGCCTCATCCGGCGGACCGTCGACGTCTGCCGCGCGACGCTCGCGGACGCGAAGCTCCCCGTCTCCGCCGTCAACACGGTGGTCCTCGTCGGGGGCATGACGCGCATGCCCGCCGTGCAGGCGGCGGTGCGCGAGTTCTTCGGCCGCGAGCCGAACAAGGGGGTGAACCCGGACGAGGTCGTCGCGGTCGGGGCGGCGCTGCAGGGCGCCGCGCTCTCGGGGCACGTCGACGAGGTGCTGCTCCTCGACGTGACGCCGCTGTCGCTCGGCGTCGAGACCGGCGGCGGCGTGAGTTTCAAGCTCATCCCGCGGAACACCACGATCCCGACCGAGCGGAGCGAGATCTTCACGACGAGCGTCGACAACCAGAGCTTCGTCCCCGTGCACGTGCTCCAGGGCGAGCGCGAGATGGCCGCCGACTGCAGGAGCCTCGCGCGCTTCGAGCTCACCGGCATCCCGCCCGCGCCGCGCGGGCTGCCCAAGATCCAGGTGACCTTCCGCATCGACGAGAACGGGATCGTCCGCGTCGAGGCGCGGGACCTCGGGACGGGACGGGTGCAGGAGGTCCGGGTCACCCCGACAAGCGGCCTCACCCCCGACGAGGTCGACAGGCTCGTCTCGGAGGGCGAGCGGTTCAAGGAGACCGACGCGCTCCGCCGCGATCTCGCCGAGCTCCGCAACCAGGCGGAGACCCTCGTCTACACGACCGAGCAGGCCCTCGAGGGCTACGGCGATCTGCTCGACGCCGAGCTCCTCGGCGAGGTCCACGCCGAGTGCGCCGCGCTGCGGAAGCTGCTCGACGGCGGCGGCGACATCGACGCGCTCCGGGCCGCGTACGCGCGCCTGGAGGGGGCGGCGTTCCGGATCGCGGAGTCGATGTATGGAGGGGACGATGACGCCGGCGCGAGCAAGGCCGTTGAGACGTGACGCGCGGCCTGGCGACGCGGCCGGGGAGCGCGCGCCGGCTCGCGCGAAGGCCGCTGGCCGCCCCCTCCGGAGCGCCGCGCGCGCTCTAGACGCGAGGCTGCGCGGGGCTTCGACGAGACGATGCTGAACGAGACCTTCGGACGCTACCGCTTGCTCGAGCGCCTCGGCGAAGGCGGCATGGCCGAGGTCTTCAAGGCCAAGAGCTTCGGCGTCGAGGGGTTCGAGAAGGTCCTCGTCATCAAGCGCATCCTCCCCAGGCTCGCCGAGCAGGGGCGCTTCGTGGACATGTTCGTGCACGAGGCCAAGCTCGCCGTGCGCCTCTCGCACGCGAACATCGTGCAGGTGTTCGACCTCGGCCGCGTCGACCACCCGAACGGCGATCCGACCAGCTACTTCATCGCGATGGAGTACGTCCCCGGGCTCGACCTGGCGACGCTGCTCGCCCGCTGCCGCCGCGCGAAGCGGCCGATCCCCCTCGGTATGGCCGTGTTCATGACGGCCGAGATCGCGAAGGCGCTCGACCACGCCCACCGGCGGCGCGACGAGCAGTCACGCCCCCTCGGCATCGTCCACCGCGACATCTCGCCCCAGAACATCCTGCTCTCCTGGGAGGGAGAGGTGAAGGTCACCGACTTCGGCATCGCGAAGGCGACGCAGTCGATGACCGAGGAGGAGGTCGGCGAGAAGCGCGCGGGGAGGATCCGCGGGAAGCTCGCCTACATGAGCCCTGAGCAGTCGCGCGCCGGCGCGATCGACGGCAGGAGCGACCTCTTCTCGCTCGGGACGGTGCTCTACGAGATGCTCGCCGGCTCGAACCCCTTCGCGGCGCCCACCGCCTTCGAGGTCATGCGGCGGCTGCAGGCGAGCGAGTACCCGCCGCTCGCGCTCGTGCGCCCTGACGTGCCCAGTCCGCTCGTCGACATCGTGAGCACGATGCTCGCGAGGAACGCCGAGGATCGGTTCCCCGACGCCGGGCGGCTGCACGAGGCGCTCCTCGGCTTCTTCTACGCGACGGGCGAGCGGTTCGGGGCGAACGATCTCGCCGAGTTCCTGGAGCCGTTCCACGAGGAGAAGGCGGGCGCCGTGCTCGAGGCGAGCGCCGTGCTCGAGGAGGAGCCGCTCGGGGCCAACGAGCGCACGCCCGTGGAGGTGCCGCACACGACGAGCACGCGCACGCGCACGACGGCCTCGGGGCTCCTCCAGCTGCTCGAGAAGGCCGACAGCAGCCCGGCCGCGCGCGGGCTCGGCGAGCGGCGCGAGGTCACGGCGCTCGTGCTCATCTTCACGGGATCCGAGGAGGACGCGGCGAAGAGCATCGCGCGGGCCCGCGAGGTGCTGGCGCGCTACGGCGCGCTCCTGCTCGACCAGGAGGCGTCCCAGCTCGTCGCCATCTTCGGGCTCGGCGACGCCGACGGCCGCGACACCGAGGCCGCCGTGCGCGCCGCCCTCGTGATCCTGCGCTCGCGCGGCGGCGGCGCGTCGGTCTCCGCGGGCATCCACCTCGCCCGCATCCTGGTCGACGGCGCCGGCGCCCCGATCCGCGACGAGCGGCTCGCCTCGCTCATCGCCTCCGCCCAGGCGCTCGCCCGCGCGACCGAGTCCCAGGTCGCCGTGTCACACCTCACCGGGCGCGTCCTCCGCAACGCGTTCACGACCGAGGAGCTACCCGGCGCGGGCCGGACGGCGCCCGAGGGGGGGCGCGCGGTCACCTCCGCGCACCCCCCGGACGGCGCCTACGGCCGCTTCGTCGGCCGCCGCGACGAGCTGAAGCAGCTCGGCGACATCCTGGCCGCCGCCACGAGGAAGCGCGCGCAGATCGCCGTCATCCAGGGCGAGCGCGGCATCGGCAAGACGCGGCTGCTCGCCGAGATGGAGCGGCGGCTCTTGAAGGGCGACTACAACGTCGGGGTCTACGTCGCGTCCTGCCCGCACAACGGCGCCGACGTCCCGTGGAGCGGCCTCACCGCGATGCTGCAGGTGCTCTGCGGCATCCAGGAGGGCGACGACGAGGAGCGCATCCGCGCGGTGCTGCCGCGGCTGCGGGCGCTCGGCCTGCGCGAGGAGGAGTCCGCGGCCGTGCTCGGTCAGCTCGGCGCGGCGCTCGTCGACCAGCGCGCGCCGCAGGGGACGAGCGCGATCCTGCGCACGGCCTTCCCGCGCATGGTGCAGAGCCTCTGCGAGGACCGGCTCCACTGCTTCGCCTGGGACGACGCGCAGGCGATGGACCAGCTCACCGCCGAGACCCTCCTCGCCACGGCCGGCCGCGCCGGCGGGCTCCGCGCCGTGCTGATCCTGGCGACGCGCACCGACCCGCCGCCGCTGCTCGAGGCGCACCCCCAGTTCTACCGGCTCAAGGTCGGGGAGCTGTCCGACAGCGACAGCGCGCGCCTCATGTCCGCGCGCATCGGCGCGACGTTCCTGCCGCCCGAGGTGCTCGCCTTCTGCCGCGAGCGCGCCGGGGGCCACCCGCTCTTCCTCGAGGAGCTCATCAAGGAGCTGAGCGACTCCGGCGCGCTCAGCGTCGCCAGCGGCGTCGTGAAGGCCCGGCTCGACGGCGCGTCGGCCGTGCCGCGCTCGCTGCGCACCCTCATCGCCACGCGGGTGCGGCGGCTCGACCCGAGCGATCGCGCCGTGCTCCAGGCCGCGGCGATCCTCGGCGATCCGGTGCCGACCGAGGTCCTCGCGGCGCTCCTCCAGCAGAAGCTCTCGGTCGTGAACCGGGCGATCTCCGGGCTCGCGACCCGCGACCTCCTGCGGCTCAAGGGCCCCGCGCAGGCGAGCTTCGCGTCGCCGATGCACGGGGAGATCGTCCTCGACGCGATCCCGCCGGAGCTCCGCCGGGAGCTGCACGCCACGGCCGCGGCGGCCTACGTCTCGGTCGTCGGCGAGGAAAGCGCCGAGCACGCCGAGCGCATCGGGCAGCACTTCTACCAGGCCGGCGACCGCGACCGCGCCGCCACGTTCTACGCGCGGGCGGCGCTCCACAAGATCCGCGCAAGCCAGCTCGATCCGGCGCTCCGGCTCATCTTCCAGGCGCTCGATCTCGGCGACCACGCCCAGCGCTCGCCGGCGGAGCTCTCCGCGTGGCTCGGTGCGCTCGCGGACGTCGTGGTGCGCGTGCGCTCCGCGCCCGATCTGGGCGACGTCGTGGCCCGCGCGCTCAGGCGCATCGACGAGGCCGGCACCCCGGAGCAGAAGCTCTCGGCGCGCGTCGACGTGGCCCGCGCCCTCGGCGCGGTGGACCTCTTCGCGGACGCCTACGCGCGCCTGGAGGAGGCGTACGCCCTCACCGGCGACCGGGAGGATCTCCGCCGGAAGGCGCTCGCGTGCGAGACGGAGATCGGCGTGAGGACGGGCGATTTCGCCCGCGCGGTCCGCGCCGTCGAGCAGCTCGAGGCGATGGGCGAGATCGACGACGCCAGGCTGCTGCTCGCGATCTCGCAGACGCGCGCGGCGACGGGCGACATCCAGGCGGCGCTGCGCGCGCTCGATCGGGCGGAGGGGCTCGGGGATCCGGGCGATCTCGCTGCGGCGAGCGAGCGCGAGAAGCAGCGCGTCCTCGTGCACGTCTTCCTCCGCGACTTCGAGGCGGCGGTGAAGACCTCGGCCCGCGCCGTCGACCTCGCCCGGTCCGCGGGCCTGCGCTTCGAGACCGCCGCCGCGCTGCACAACCTCGGCGACGCGAGCCGGCGGCTCGGCGATCTGCCGCGCGCCTACGCGTCGCTCACCGAGTCGAAGGAGCTCGCCGAGGAGAGCGGTCACGAGCGCCTCGTCTCGATCAACCGCGCGCACCTCGCCTACGTCGACGGCCTGAACGGCGCCGCCGGCGCCGGCGATCTGCTGCGCGAGCTCGCGCGCTATGCCGACGCGCGCTCCTACCGGACCGACGCCCTGGAGAGCCGGTACCTGCTCGGCGCGCTCCTGAAGCATCAGGGCCTGGCCAGGGAGGCGCGGCGCGAGCTCGCGGAGGTGCTCGAGCTCGCCTCCGCGTACGGCAACAAGCTCATCGTCGACGACGCGCGCGCCGCGCTGTCCGATCTCTGACCTTCGCGCCGTCCGCCCGACGCGCGCGCCGCGCTTTCCGATCTCCGACCTTCGCGCCGTCCGCGCGAAATACGGCCAGCGCGCGGCCGACGCCTGGCATCGGCGCGGCGGGCGCGCCGACCCTCGGCGGAGCCAGCGGCCCCGTGGGCGCGCCCCGCGGCGGAGCGGCCGTCCGGCGCCGAGCGCGCGGGCCGGCCTTGCTCCTTACTCGTCGGCGAGCTTCTTCTCGAGCGCTTCGAGATGGGCGCGGACCTGCGGATCGGAGTCCCGCTGCGCCTCGATCTTGCGGACCGCGCTCATCACGGTCGTGTGATCGCGGTTGCCGAAGGCGCGCCCGATCTCCGGGAAGCTGCACTTCAGCCGCTGCTTGCAGAGGTACATCGCCACGTGGCGCGCGAAGGCCACGCTCTTGTGGCGGTCCTTCGAGGTGAGGTCGATCGAGCGCAGGTGGAAGTGGTGGCACACCGCGCGCTGGATGTCCTCGACGCTCATCATCTGCGCCCGCGGCGGCGACGTGGCCGTGATCTCGGCGCGCGCGAACGGGAGATCCACGGGGCGGCCGGTGAGCGAGCTCTTGGCCGCCAGCCGGATCAGCGTCCCCTCGAGCTCGCGGACGTTCGAGCGGACCATCTGCGCGAGGTAGAGCGCCACGTCGTCGGTGAGCGCGATGCCCTCGAGCGCCGCCTTGTTCCGCACGATCGCGACGCGCGTCTCCAGCTCCGGCACCTGGATATCGGCGACGAGCCCCCACGAGAACCGCGAGACGAGGCGCTCTTCCATGCGCTCGAGGTTCTGGGGGTACTTGTCGCTCGTCACCACGATCTGCCGGTCGAGCGTGTGGAGCGCGTTGAAGGTGTGGAAGAACTCCTCCTGCGTCTGCTCGCGCCCGGCCAGGAACTGGATGTCGTCGACGAGCAGCACGTCGCAGCTCGACCTGTACCTCGTGCGGAAGTCATCCATCCGGTGGTGCTGGATGGCCGTGATGAAGTCGTTCGTGAACTTCTCCGCCGAGACGTAGATGATCCGCGCGTCCGGCCTGCCCTCGAAGACGCGATGCGCGATCGCGTGCATGAGGTGGGTCTTGCCGAGCCCCGTTCCGCCGCAGATGAAGAGGGGGTTGTACCGGCGGCCCCCGCCGCCCGCAGCCGCGATCGCTGCCGCGTGCGCCAGCTGGTTCGAGGGACCCACGACGAAGCTCGCGAAGGTGTGCTTCGGGTTGAGGTCGTCCGGCAGCGGCGAGACGCGCCGCAGGGGCGGCTCAGGGCGGGACGCAGGCGCCGGCGCCACGCTCGTCGGGCGCACCACGAGCGCCCGCGGGCGCACCGGGGTGAGCTCTACGCGCCGCGCGATCGGCGAGTCAAGGTGCTGATCCACCGTCCACGCCACCTGCACCGACCAGCCCGTGAGCTCGCGGATCTTGTCCGTCAGCGCGGGCAGGAAATTGTCCCTGACCCACTCGAGGACGAACTCGTTCTGGACTCGCAGCGTGAGCACGCCGTCGGTCAGGTCATCGAACTGAACTCCCCCAAACCACTGATCAAAAGTTGCGGGAGAAAGCGCCCGCGTATGCTCGATCGCCCGATCGAAGACTGCGCGCGGCTCGTGTTTCGGAATCGTCAT